>NZ_OCSR01000001.1:0-4800000 GCF_900230185.1 Burkholderia sp. OK233 | reverse complement strand
CCGTGCCGGTTTCGTCGGCGTGCCCGAGAAAGAACGGATACTCGGTGCGCGGATCGCCATGCAGCGACGCGAACAATACGTCCGAACGGTGATAGAAAATGCTCTGCGTGCCGTTACCGTGGTGATAGTCGACATCGAGAATCGCCACGCGTTTCGCGCCCGCGTCGAGGAATGACTGCGCCGCTACTGCCGCGTTGTTGATGTAGCAGTAGCCACCCATATAGTCCGCCGCGGCGTGATGCCCGGGTGGCCGGCACAACGAGAACGCGCCGCGTGCGCCTTCCCTCACGTGGCGCGCGCCGGTCAGCGCGACATCCACTGCGTCGCTCACGGCCGCCTAGGTGCCCGCGGTGATCGGCACCCCCGCATCCATCGAGTAGTAGCCGAGCTTGCCGTCGATATCGTCCGGCACACGGTCCTGGCGCATGCCGCGCACCGGCCAGATGAGCGGCAGTGCGTCGTGCTTACGGCCGAGCGCGCTCCATTCGCTCCATGCGCTGCCAAGAAAAGCAATGAAACCCTTGTCGTGAATACGGTGCACGGGATCGAGCCCGAACGATGCGGGCGCAATCACATCGCCGAGCTTCGTTTCGCGCACCCGTTCCAGGATGAAATCCGCACGGCTCGGCATCTCGAAGCAAGGCTTCATTTCGCCGTCGATCAATTCAGCATGGCCATGGTGCAGCCGGTGCCGATCGCTATACACAGTCAACATGCAATGTCTCCTCAGGATGCTTGCTGCTCGAATCCGTCGCTTAATGCGCCGAGGCCGGCCACGTTCGTGGATACGACACTCAAAATACCCCTTCCTGGGTACGGTGCTCGCCATCGCTCGTCGCGAGGATGCCGTAGCAGGCCGGACGCCGGTCGCGAAACACGCCCCACGCATGACGCGTCGCTGCGACCGCATCCAGATCGAAACGATGCAGCAGGATCGCGGGTTCGTCGCGCCCTGCTTTCTGCACCTGCTCGCCGTACTGATCGGCGATGAACGACGAGCCGTAATAACGCTGCGGAAAGTCGCGGCCCTGCTCGCGGCCGGTGCGGTTCGCGGTGATCAGCGGCACGAGGTTCGCGCCTGCGTGGCCCTGCATCACGCGTTGCCAGTGCGCGCTGCTGTCGAGCGAAGCGTCTTGCGGTTCGCTGCCGATCGCAGTCGGGTAGAACAGCAACTCAGCGCCGAGGAGCGCCAGCGCGCGAGCCGTTTCCGGAAACCACTGGTCCCAGCAGATGCCGACGCCGAGCGTGCCGTAACGCGTCGGCCAGACGCGAAAACCCGTGTCGCCGGGCGTGAAGTAGTACTTCTCGCTGTAGCCCGGGCCGTCAGGGATATGGGTTTTGCGGTAGCGCGAGCACCCTGCCATCGGCATCGATCATCGCCACTGTGTTGTAGAAGACGTTGCCAGCCTTTTCGAAGAAACTGATCGGCAGGACCACGTTCAACTCTGCCGCGACGCGGCTAAAGCGCGTGATGGCGGGATGGCCATCGAACGGCAGCGCATGGCGGAAGTGCTTTGCATCCTGTTCGGTACAGAAGTACGGCAACTCGAAAAGCTCGGGCAGCAGGATCACCTGCGCACCCTGCGCCGCCGCTTCGCGCACCAGGTGCTCGGCTTGCACGAGATTTGCCTCGCGATCCCACCCCGGTACGGCCAACTGGATTGCCGCCACGCTGACTGCTCGCATTTCGCGTCTCCTCTGTGTTCGTCTGGGAAAATTCTGCCCGAGGAACGCAGTTGGGCGATAACTGGGAAACGGTCATCGAGGGGATAAATGTGGCCAATCTGGCCGTGGCGGCATGACGTTGGAGCGTGACTCAACGACGGCACGTGGTTGCGCCGCTGGCACCGTGCGCTCAAAAAGACTCAGGACAGAACCGTAGGCTACGCGCAGCGGTAGTCGCTTGGACAACGACCGGTCCAGCGGCGAAACGCGTGCCTGAACCCGGCTGTTTCGCTATAGCCGAGCCGCTCGGCGATATCCGACATCGACAGGCGCGTACGCACCAGGTAATCGAGAGCAAGATCATGGCGTACGCGGTCGAGCAGCGCCTGGAAGGCGGAGCCGCTGCCCGCGAGACGCCGCCTGAGGGTGCGCTCCGACACGCACAGCGCATCGGCGAGCGAGCGCAGCGAACCGTAGCGGCGTGGGTCGGAATACAGCAGGCGCAGGCTGCGCGCCGTGACGTCGTTGCCCGCCGCGGTGGCCCATTCGCGCTCGAGTTGTGCGCATTGCTGACGCGACATCAGATAACTCACCGGCTCGGCGAGGGGCAACGGTTCATCAAGCCAGTTGGCCGGAAAAATCAGCGCGTTGTCAGTAGCGTCGAAGGTGGCGTGGCGGCCGATCCGCTCTTCGTAAGCGTCCGCATGGGCGGGTGCGCCGAACGTCACCTCAAGCGCGGACGGTGCGCGCCGCGCGGACAGCACGTCGCAGACCACCGCCCACATCGACGCAAGACACATGTCCGTATTGATCACGGCGAGATCCGGCCGGTAGCGATAATCGGCCGCGACGATCGCCGCTACGTCTGCGTTGCGGCGCAGCGAAACCTTGAAGTAGCTTCCGAGCAGTAACGGAAAGTCCTCGGCGCATTGCAGCGCGTCGCCGAGCGTGGGGCTCACCAGCATCGCGTAACCGAGAATGCCGTAGCTCGATATATGCATCGCGCGGCCGATATCGAGGCCGATACGCGTATCGCCGCAGGCGCGCAGCGCGTTGGCGAACACGATCAGCTCCTGCGCATGGGTGACGAGCCCGGACGGCTGACGCAAATCGCCCTCGCTGACGCCGCTTCCTGCCAGCAATACATCAGCGCCAATCCCCTGCCGCTCCAGCAAGGAGACGGTTGCGGCAATCGTGTGCAGGGTCGCGACGCATTGGGCCGGCGACGGGTGTTGCGAACACGGTGCATCGGTCATGGGTGATTCTCAAGTTCCCTCGATCAACCGATGATATTTGATCAAATTTCCCAAAAGGAAAAATCCATGCGATGATTTGATCAAATCCCATGATGCAAAACGCCCAGCTTTCCCGAACAGGCAGCTCGTCGCGCAAGGTTTGCAGCCGCGCTTCGCACCGCCTTCATCAACCGACTGGAGTCAACCTTGCAAAGCGACCTACGCGACGATCTGCGTGAATTTCTGGAACATCACCGCATTCATGAAGTGGAATGCGTGATACCGGACATGACGGGCGTCGCGCGCGGCAAGATCGTGCCGAAGAACCTGTTTCTCTCGGAAGGCAAGATGCACATGTCGAACGCGCTCCTGATGATCACCGTCAACGGCGAGTTCGCGGATTTCGAGCGCTTTGTCGGGCCGAGCGATCCCGATATGGTCTGCATCCCCGATCCGAACACGGTACGGCTCGTACCGTGGGCCATCGAGCAAGTCGCGGTGGTGATCCACGATTGCGTCGGACTCGACGGCGAGCCGATCGGCATTTCGCCGCGCGCGGTGTTGCGGCGTGTGCTGAAGCTCTATGAGGAAAAAGGCTGGCGTCCTGTGGTTGCGCCGGAGATGGAGTTCTATCTGATCGCGCAGAACCAGAATCCCCATGAACCGCTGCGCCCGCCACTTGGCCGCGCAGGGCGCAGCGAAGCCGGCCGCCAGTCATTCTCGATCGACGCCGTCAACGAATTCGATCCGTTCTTCCAGGACCTGTCGCGTTTCTGCGAGACCACACATCTCGGCGTCGAAACGCTCGTGCATGAAGTGGGCGCGGGGCAGATGGAAATCAATTTTTCACACGGCGACGCGCTCGATCTCGCCGACCGCGTGTTCCTGTTCAAGCGCGCGGTGCGCGAAACCGCTTTCCGTCACGGCATTTTCGCGACTTTCATGGCCAAGCCGATGGAGCATGAGCCCGGCAGCGCGATGCATATTCATCAGAGCATCGTCGATAGTCAAACCGGCGAGAACATCTTTTCACTTCCCGATGGAACGGCGAGCCCGCTGTTTTTCAACTACATCGGCGGCTTGCAGAAATACATGCCGCAAGCCATGCCGATGTTCGCGCCCTACGTGAACTCCTACCGGCGCCTGTCGCGCTTCACCGCCGCGCCGATCAACGTGCGTTGGGGTTACGACAACCGTACCTGTGGCATCCGCGTGCCGAATTCCGGACCGGACGGCCGGCGGCTCGAAAACCGCGTGCCGGGTGTCGACGTCAATCCGTATCTGGCGATGGCGGCCACCCTCGCCTGCGGCTATCTCGGCATGGTGGAGCAGCAGGAAGCGTCGGCGCCAATGATCGAAAGCGCTTACGACCTCGAATACGAATTGCCGCGCGGTCTCGAAGATGCGCTCAAGGCGCTCCTCAAGTGCACCGAACTCGCGGACGTGCTCGGAGAAAAGTTCGTGCAGGCCTATTGCGCGGTGAAGGAAAAAGAGTTCGAGACCTTCTCGCAAGGCATTACCGCGTGGGAACGCGAGCATCTGCAACTGCTCGTGTGAGCGCGGACGGCTTATGGAAACAACATCGGAGAGGCTGGATTTGAATATTCGCCAAGGCATCAACTGGGAGCGCGCACAAGCGCTCGTCGAACGCGAACGCAGCGCGTTTGCCGAAGCCATGCCGACATCGCGCGCGCTGTCCGAACGCGCCGCGCGCCACCTGTTGTTCGGCGTGCCGCTGCACTGGATGAACGACTGGTCGACGCCCTTCTCGCTCTATGTCGATCAGGCACGTGGCGCTTCGTTTACCGACGTGGACGGTCATCGCTACGCCGACTTCTGCCTCGGCGACACGGGGGCGATGTTCGGCCACTCGCCAGCGCCCGTGGCCCGCGCGCTGGCGGCCCAGGCTGAGCGTGGCCTGACGACCATGCTGCCGGGCGAGGATGCCGCCTGGGTCGGCGAAGAACTCGCGCGACGTTTCGGGTTGCCCTACTGGCAGTTCGCGATGACCGCGAGCGACGCCAACCGCTTTGCTTTGCGCTGGGCGCGCGCGGCGACCGGGCGCAAACAGATCGTGATTTTCAACGGCTGCTATCACGGCACCGTGGACGACGTGTTCGTCGATCTCGTCGACGGCAAGCCGCAACAGCGCGACAGCCTGATCGGCCAGGTGCACGACCTGCTCGGCACTACGCGCGTGATCGAATTCAATGATCTGGCCGCGCTGGAAAACGCGCTGAAAGATGGCGACGTGGCCTGCGTGCTGGCCGAACCCGCGATGACCAACATCGGCATGGTGCTGCCCGAGCCGGACTACTGGCGGCAAGCGCAAGCGCTCATGCGCCGCTACGGCACGCTGCTCGCGATCGACGAAACGCACACCATCAGCTGCGGACCGGGTGGTTACTCGATGGCGTACGGCCTCGAACCCGACCTGTTCATCCTCGGCAAACCGGTGGGTGGCGGTTTTCCGTGCGCGGTGTACGGTTTCAGCGCCGAGCTGGCGGCCCGCGCCCAGCATGCCAAGCGCAGCGCACCGCCCGGCCATTCCGGCATCGGCACGACCCTCACGGCGAATATGCTGGCAATGAGCGCGATCCGCGCGACGCTCGCCGAGGTCATGACCGACGCCGCCTACGATCACATGTTCGCGCTTGCCGAGCGGATCGAGGCCGGTCTGAAGGGTGCGATCGCGCGTCATGGCCTCGCGTGGTGTGTGACGCGCGTCGGTGCCCGCACCGAATTCCAGTTCACGCGGACGCCGCCGCGCAACGGTGACGAAGCCGGCCGCCAGCTCGACCCGGAACTCGAGCACATCGTGCACCTGTACCTGCTCAATCGCGGCGTGCTGATCACGCCGTTTCACAACATGATCCTGGTATGCCCCGACACGTCGGCAGCCGACATCGACCGACTGGTTTCCACATTCGACGCCTGCCTTGGCGAACTGACCTGAGCGTTTTCAGATCGAGGTTGATCGAGCGCGGCCGGCGCCAAACTAGCGGCCCTTTTTTGGCCTTTCCGCAGTTTTTTTCGCACCCCCGCATCGAGCTTTATGAAAACTTCGCGCCATCACACGCTGCAGGACCAGACCTACGAAACGCTGCGGCAGTGGCTGACGATCGGGCGCTTCGTTCCAGGCGAGCGCATCAAGATCCGTCACGTCGCCGCCGAGCTCGGCGTGGGTGAGATGCCTGTACGCTCCGCCTTGCAGCGCCTTGCGGCCGAATCGGCACTGGTCAACGTGCCCAATTGCGGCGTAACGGTGCCGCGTCTGTCGAAAGAACAATTCGACGACGTGCTGCGCGTGCGCCTGATTCTCGAGGGTCAGGCGGCCGAACTGGGCGTGCCGCATCTCAGCGAGCAGGATCTGGAAACGCTGGAAAAACTGAATGCGCAGATGACACAGGCCTTACGGACCGCCGACGCCAAGGGTTATCTCGATGCCAACGAGGCGTTCCATCTGATTCTGTACCGCGCGGCCGGCTCGCCGCTTCTGCTTGAGCTGATTGAAACGGTGTGGCTGCAGGTTGGGCCGATTTCGAATCTGTTGTTTGGCGAGGCGGAGTTTGCCGGCACGCTCAATGATGCGCACGACGAATTGCTAAACGCCGCGAAGGCGCGTGACGCGGCCGGCGTGCGACGTGCGATCGAGCGCGATCTGAGTCATGCGGCGGACTGTTTGCGGGCGCAGTGTCTGTAGGGGTTGGGGCGGGAATCACGCTTTCAACGTCGCCTGCTCAAGAATCATGTCGTAGAGCGCCTGCGCCGCCGGTGACAACTGAGCGGTCTTACGCGCCACAAGCACGAGCGTGCGCGACACCACTGGATGCGTGAGCTCGACCATTCGCACCGTCGGATACGCACCTTTCTGAACGGCGAGCGCCGGCACGACGGCCGCACCCACACCTTGAGCGACCAGCCCCACAGCAGTCGAACTGCGCTGCACTTCATAGAACGAGCGCAGCGCCAGTTCGCTCTTTTCCAGCGCGACATCGAGCAATGCACGATTACCGCTGACCTCGCCGGCAAAAATCAGCGGATACGATTGCAATTGCTGCCAGGCGATGCGCCGCCGTTTCGCCAGCGGATGCTCTTCATGGCAAATCAGCACGTAGCGGTCTTCCGTCAACGGCACGCTGGCAAGATCCGAATGATGCTCGCCGGCAATATTGATGCCGAACTCCACCTCCCGGCGCAGCACGGCTTCCTCCACTGCGGACGAAGCGTGGTCGAGAATCTTGATGCGGTTATGCGGATAATGCGCGGCATACGCCTGCAGAATGCGCGGCAGATATTGCACGCCCACGGTCGGCACGCAGGCGATCGACACATCGCCGCGACGGGCCACACCCGTCTCGCGAATCTCCACTAGCGCATCGGCAAGCTCGCCCAACAAACGGCGCGCCTGCGGCAGAAAATTGCTCCCTATTTCCGTCAAGGCCATGGAACGCGTGGTCCGCTCGATCAGGGTGACGCCGAGATACGTTTCGAGCTTGCGCAGACGTTGCGTAATGGCCGTTTGCGTGACGTGCAGTGAATCGGCGGCTCCTTGAAAGCTGCCGCGATCCGCAATCGCAACGAACGCCTGTACACCGAGCGTGTCGATTTTCATTAGAAAAATGAAGGAATTGGCATGATAAATTCATTTTACTCCGCCTTCGCCACCGCACAGAATGAGCGGATTGGATCGTTTCGACACCGCACACTGTGCGCGAATGTCGGCGAAAACGGTCCGGCAATCGGGTGCAATCGGCACAAAGGAGCGTGAAATGACTTCATCGACGAATTGGCAGGCGAAGCAGTATGTGATGTTCGAAAACGAGCGCACGCGTCCCGTCAGGGATCTGCTGGCGGCGGTCCCGGCTACGGATGTGCGAGTGGCGGTAGACATCGGCTGCGGGCCCGGCAATTCCACCGAAGCGCTGGCGGCCCGCCTGCCCGGCGCAACGGTCAGCGGTATGGACAGTTCCGCCGACATGATCGCGGCGGCCGTCACGCGCCTGCCGCAATTCCAGTTCGAGGTGAGCGACATTGAAACGTGGGATGCTCCCGGCCCCTACGACCTGATCCTCGCCAATGCCGTGCTGCAATGGGTACCGAATCACGAGCAGCTGTTTCCGTCGCTGGTGAAAAAACTTGCGCCGGGCGGCAACCTGGCCGTGCAGATGCCGGACAACCTCGACGAACCCGCGCACCGTCTGCTGCGCGAAATCGCGGCGGACGGCCCCTGGGCGAACAAGCTGAGGGGCGTGGAACGCACCATGCGCTACGGCGCCGACTGGTACTACGCGTTGCTCAAACCGCTGTGCGCGCGGGTCGACGTGTGGCGCACCGTCTACCATCACCCGCTCGCGGGCGGCGCGGACGCAGTGGTCGAGTGGTTCAAAGGCAGCGCGCTGCGGCCGTTCCTCGCCGAGCTCGACGACAGCGAGGAAGGCGCCTTCCTGGAACGCTACCGGGATGCGATCGCCCAGGCCTATCCGGCCCAGGCTGACGGCACCGTGCTGCTGCCGTTCCCGCGGCTGTTTATCGTCGCTACGCGCTAGCGGGGTCAGGCCGCCAGCCGGTTGCCGCGCGGTGTTTGTGGTGCCGGAGCCGCCAGGGCAGTCAGGCATTGCCGCTCGTGAATTCTGCGTGATATTGTGTAACGTAAGCGGAGGGCGGCTTGCCCCCTCACCGGAACGCAAATTACAGCAGCGAGCGTCGCCATGAGTGATGTACGCCATCATCTGAGTCCACGGGACCGTTTGGAGCTGTTGTGCTGGCTCACCTGCGGCTGCCTGGGCGCTTATTACCTGAATGAGGACTGGCCTGACGCGGCGTTTCACGTGCAGGCCGCTCATAAGTGGCTCGATTATCGGTCCCGGGAAGCAGACTGGTTGAGTATCGCCAGGTTGTCGGCAACCGCGCTGGAGATTGCACAGCGGCACGCGAAGTTTGTCGAGGCCGATTGGGCGCGGGATGCGGTCGAGGAAATTCTCGATACGGACGAACTCGACCCTCAGGCGCGGCTGGTGAAGCAGGTGCTGGCGGATTGCCAGAACGCGCTTTCGGACAAGCGCCTAGCGGATTAATTTTCCCCCCGCGTGGCGCGTTGAGTAAGTCGGGATGCGGCGTTGGCTCCGTTGATCTGCTTGCCAGCGCCGCGCAGGCAAATTAAAAATTGTGCCGCAAACCCACGATCACGGAGAGTTGTTTATCCGTGTCCGAATTGACGATGTTCGGAATCTGCGCCAGATTCTCCGTCTGCCCCGTCGACGGATTGATCCCCAGCCCCGCGCCGGAAGACTTCTGCCCGATTGCCACCGCGTAGACTGCCGTCCGCTTCGACAGGCTATACACCGCGCCGAGATTGATCTGATGCACGCGTGTCGACGCGCTGCCGCTCGGTTTGGCATCGTTGAAGATATACGCCAGACCCAGCTGCAAATCCGGCGCGAGCATATAGGTCGTATTCAATTCGGCAATGTCGAAAGAAACATCTTCCCCCGCAGGCCTCGCCGCACTCGCGAAATACTGGCTCTGCGACAGACGCGTATGCGTATAGGTGAGCGCCACGCCCGCCTTGCCGAATGCATACGAGCCCCCTGCTCCGAAAATCCTCACCTTGCTCGCCTGCTGCAGCAGACAATACGAAGCATCAGCGTTCGCGCAACTGAAATCGCCGATATACCCGGCAGTGCCGCCTAAGGCCGCCTGCAACGGCTGGTTTAACTCGAGATACCCCGCGCTCAGCGACAACGGCCCCTGTGCGTAATTCGCCGCCAGTGCCCAGCCCTTGTTCTGCGAAAAATTCCCCGCTACGCCACCCAGGCTGAACAACCCGCCCACCGTCAAGCCACCGAAGCTCGGGCTGATGTATTTGATCGAGTTGTTGAAGTTGAACGCTTCGTTGAGGTTGTCGACGTCGCCGAAATGCGAGCCGTACAGCGTCGCCCAGTTATTGCTCGATGCGTACGCCCCCATGTAGTCGGAGAACGGATCGTATTGACGGCCGATTGTCAGCGCGCCGTACGTGCTGTTGTTCAAACCGACCCATGCGTTGCGGTTGAACAGCGTGTTCGATTGCAACATCGCGCCGTTGCCGATCAGAAAGCTGTTCTCCAACGTGAAGTTCACCGTGGTGCCGCCACCGATATCCTCGGCGCCCGTCAAGCCCCAACGCGACGGCACCAGATTGCCGCCCGCCAGCTGATAATTCGCGTGACCGTTGGTACTGCCATCGGCGAGCGTCGTCTGCTGGTTGGTGGTGTAGACGACGCCGGCGTCGACCGTGCCATAGAGCGTCACCGAAGATTGCGCATGTGCGCCCATCGCGAGGCCGCACGCGGCCAGCGCAAGCGCCGAGCGCTTGACGAATGTGTCTGCCATATTTTTATGCCGGAAGTTGAGTGGTGAAATCAGCAAGAACAAACGGGACACCCCGAGGACGCCCCGAACGAACGACACCATTCCGCCGCCGCTCAGGAATGAACGGCAACAGTCGATCGTTAGAACGTGGCGAGCTGGCGCGCGCTGAGTGTCTTGCGCGCTGTTCGATTACTGCCCGAAGCGCGCGTAGATATCCGGTCGCTTCTTACGCAAGATCAGACCGATCACGACGCCGAATAGCGCCACCGCGAATACGATCCAGGGGAAAGACTTGACGATCGGGCTATCGGAGCCGCTGAGCGCATCGAGATTGCGCACCAGAATCACGCCGATATACAGCAGGCCGATGCCACCGATGAGAGGCGCGACGAATGAGTGCCATACGCGCGTATCCTTGCGCGTCTTACGGAAGAACGCGATGACGGAGAAACTCGTCACCGCTTGAAGCATTACGATCCCGATCGTGCCGAGCGCCGAACTCCAGCTGAACACGATGTTGAACGCATCGCTGCCTGCCGCGATGAAGAGCCCGAGCAGAATGCACACGGAGAGCGTTTGCAGATAGCTCGCCACATACGGCGAACGGTATTTTTCGTGCACCCGGTTGAGCGCTTGCGGCAGGATGCCCTCCAGGCTCAGCGCGTGGATATAGCGCACCAGCGTGTTATGAAACGACAGCAGGCTCGCGAAGATACTGCTGAGCAACAGGAAGCTCATCACCGTCGTCACCGCACCGCCCAGGTACTTGCCGGATTGAATGAACCAGAAGTCGCCCGGCTGCTTCGTCGCGACCGTGACCACGTCGTTCAGTCCGTACGCGCAAACAATCGTCCACGTGACGAAAGCGAAGAACACGAGAATCAGCATCACCGACACATACGTCGCGCGTGGCACGGTCACCTTCGGGTCCCGGCATTCCTTGCCGTAAATCGCCGTCGCTTCGAAACCGATAAACGACGCGAAGGCGAACATCACCGCGATGCCGAGGTGGCCGCTGAACACATGCTCCTGTGAGAACGGTGCGAGCGTGAGCCCGTTCGGGCCGCCGCCATGCACAACGATCGCAATCGCGAGCAGCAGCAGAATGCCCAGTTCGAGACACATCAGCACGCCGAGTAGCCGGCTGTTCAGATCGATACCGCGGATGCCGGTGAATTGCACCACCGCCACGCAAATCAGCGAATAGCCGTACCAGGGCATCGCCGTGTGCAGGAGTGGAGAAAGAATCACCGTACAGAAAAATCCAAACAGCCCGTATAGCGCGATCTGGATAAAGGTGTACGACATCAGCGCGACGAGTGCGCCGGCCATGCCCAACGGCCGGCCAAGTCCGGCAGCGATGTACGCGTAAAACGCACCGGCGCGCACCACGTGGCGGCTCATCGACGCGAAGCCGACGCTAAAAATCAGCAGCACGACGCCGGCGATCACGAACGCGCCCGGAATGCCGGCGCCATTGCCCAGGCTGATCGCGGGCGGCACCGCACCGAGCATGCCGGTCAGGGGCGCGGCCGCGGAAATCACGAGAAACACGATCTGCCACAGGCCCAGCGTATTGCCCTTCAGTTCCACGGGATTCTCCGCGTCGACCAGACGGGTCGGAGAGTAGGGTTCATTCATCGCTGCCTCTATTTTGTTGGCTAGTCTGGAACTCGCCTAAACCCTGAAAATACTGGTCCAGACGCTCGCTTGACCGACGTTCGACGTTTCGGTGTGAGCGCATGGTAGGTAGCTAAAAAATAAAGCGACTTCGCGAACCGCGCCAAATTTTCGATAAATTGCGCCAATGCTCGCGAGCGTCCCATGCAGTGTGGATCGCAGCGAATAGTTAGGAAACGGAAGTTTTTTCGTGTGAGGATTGCGCCTTCACGTGCTTTCAGAATGAAAGCAACTGCGGCGCCACCACCTTTTATTGTTTTTTCCAGTTGCGCGTGGCGCGCCACAGCACGGTTGCGTCGGCATAACCCACGGCGCGAGCGATGGCCGCATTGGTGAGCCCGTCACGTTCCAGCAGTCCCTCCACACTACGCTGCCGCTCTTCGCGCACGATCTGCCGCACGGACGTCCCCGCCTCGGCCAGGTGCCGTTGCAACGAGCGGTGCGAGAGACCGAGATCTTTCGCGATGTCGGCAACGATCAGCTTTTCGTGCGCGAGCCGCCGCGTCACCAGATCGCGCACCTGGTCGGCGATGCTGTGAGGCACCGCATCGCGCGCAATCAGATCGGTGGCATGGCGCTCCATCATGCGCGCCATTTGCGTGTCGGCGCTTTTGAGCGGCGCATCGAGATCCGAAGGACGCAGGATCACGCCATTGAAAGGCTGCTGAAAGCGCACCGGTACGCGGAAAATGCGTGCATACGGTTTGAGGTCAGCGGGCGCGGCGTGTTCGAAATGTACTTCGGCCGGATTCCACGCTGCACCACGCACGGCCCGGATCATATGGCACATCGTCGAGAGGCTGTATTCCGCGTCCTGCCGGCGCGGCCAGATCTGCGGATTGGCGATCTGATAGGTCCATACCGGCCATTCGCCATCGCGCAGCAACTCGCAGGTCGTGGTGTTCTGCCACGACGCGAGTGCGAGCGAGAACTTGCGCACTGCCGCGTTCAAGGTCGGCGACGATAGAAACACGAGACCCGCCGGCCCGAGCTCCGTCACTTGCAATTCGCTGCCGAGACGCAAGCCGAGCGACGGTTCGCCGAGTACTTCAGCCGCGCGCTCGAAAGCTGCCACGTAACGCGTAAGCGGCAGGATTTCATAGGGATTCGACAGGAGCTTGCGGCTCATGCCGAACGCTTCGAGCAGCGCGTCGCAATTGGCGCCTGATGCATCGAGTGCGCGCACAACCGGCCCCATGACCGCCGCGCGGATCATCGGGAAACTACCGTTGAGCGTGACTTTTTTCATGCCGAGCGTCTCCTCTCAAGTCTTCGCTGATGTGCTGCAGTGTCTTTCCTGCTGGCGCACTTTATCGTTCATTTGGCGCGATAGGCAAGCGCGAAAATATTATTGGGTTCCTACGATTTGCCATCGACTCAGCGTTCGACGCGTTTCACCCAGCCTCGCGCGCAGTCCGGTCCAGCACACTCCTTACGGGAATCTTATGAACACGAACGCCACGAAAACCGCTCACGCCCCCGTTCATCCGCTCGATCCGCTGAGTCCGGAAGAAATGCAGCTTGCCTGCGATCTCGTGAAGGCAGCCGAAAATCTCGACGGGCACGTCCGCTTTCCGATGGTCGAATTGCGCGAGCCGCCGAAGGCCGAAGTCGTCGTATTCAAGACCGGTGAATATTTTTCGCGCACGGCGTTCGTCCTCGCAATCGATCGCACGAATGGCACGACCACTGAATTCAACGTGGACCTGAGAGAAAAAAGAGTCGCCTCGCGCAACGTGCTGCCATTCGATCAGGCGCCATATGGCCAGCCACCGATCATGATCGAAGACTTCATGAACGCCGAGCAGATCGTCAAGAGCGACGACGCATGGCGCGTGGCGGTAATGAAGCGCGGCCTCACCGAGAAAGATCTGGAGCGCGTCCAGGTCGATCCGTTTTCCGCCGGCTGCTTCGATCGCGAGAACGAGAATGGCCGCCGCCTCGTGCGTTGCGTGAGCTATTACCGCGAGACCGTGACCGACAACGGCTACGCGCATCCGATCGAGGGCGTGGTAGCGGTGGTCGATCTGCTCGAGAAGAGAGTGATTGAACTGGTGGACGACGGCCGCATTATTCCGATTCCGCGCGCGAAGCATAACTACGACACACCGAGCCTTGGAGAGCCGCGCAGCACGCTCAAACCGCTGTCGATCAGCCAACCCGAGGGCCCAAGCTTCAAGATCGACGGCTGGCATGTGAGCTGGCAGAACTGGAACTTCCGCGTCGGCTTTACGCCGCGCGAAGGGCTGGTACTGCATCAACTGTCATGGGACGACGGCAAGAACGCGCGGCCGATCATTTACCGTGCGAGCGTAACGGAGATGTGCGTCCCCTACTCCGACCCGAGCACGAATCACTACTGGAAGAGCGCATTCGATGCCGGTGAGTACGGTCTGGGCAAACTGGCGAACCAACTCGAACTCGGTTGCGATTGCCTCGGCACGATCCGCTATTTCGACATTCCCTCCGCTGACGATTTCGGCAATGCGTTCCTGATGAAGAACGCCGTGTGCATGCACGAAGAGGACTACGGCACCCTGTGGAAGCACTACGAGTTTCGCACCGGCGTCTTCGAAATGCGCCGTTCGCGACGCCTTGTGATTTCGTTCTTCGCGACGGTCGGCAACTACGACTACGGCTTCTACTGGTACCTCTACCAGGACGGCACCATCCAACTCGAATGCAAGCTGACCGGCATCGTACAAACCTCGGCGGTGGCTGACGGCGACACGTATCCGTGGGGCGGCATGATCACCGGGAACCTCGGCGGCCCGACCCATCAGCACTTCTTCAATGCACGGATGCACATGATGGTGGATGGCGAGCGCAACACCGTGACCGAGCACGAATTCGTGCCGCGTCCGATGGGCGAAACGAATCCGTACGGGAATGTCTTCGACACCACCAAACGCGTGTTCAAGACCGAGAGCGAAGCCGCGCGCGTGGCGAACGGCGGCACGGGGCGTTACTGGAAAGTGACCAATCCAAACGTGAAGAACGCCGTCGGCGCGAATCCTGGCTACAAGCTGATCGTGAACGACTCCCCGCTGATGCTCGCCGACGAGCGCTCAAAAGTCCGTCAACGCGGCGGTTTTGCCACGCGTCACGTGTGGGTCACACCGTTCGATCCGGCCGAGCGCTACGCGAGCGGCGACTATCCGAACCAGCATGCGGGCGGTGACGGCTTGCCGCGCTACATCGAGGCGAACCGCAACATCGAGAACGAGGACGTCGTCTTGTGGCACAGCTTCGGCCACACACACGTGTGCAAACCTGAGGATTTCCCCGTGATGCCGGTGGAATACGCCGGCTTCATGCTCAAGCCGAACAACTTCTTCTCCGCCAACCCGACGATGGACTTACCGTCCGAGCGAGACCAGAACAGCGTCGAAGACGGCAAGTCCGCCGATCATGGCTGCTGCAAGCGCTGATCCGACGACACGCGACGCGCGGCCTGCTGCTGCACGCGTGGCCGACGCGGCATCCGTGCGTCCCGCGATCGCGCGCAGCGTGGCACGCATGCAGATTGCGGGCGCGGACGGTGCGGTACACGGGCTGATTGCGTGTGCGAGGGGCACGGTACGCGGGTTAACTACGAGCGTGGGTTGGGTAGCACGTGTGTTGATGGCGAGCGTGAGTGGCGCAGCACGCGGACTAGTTGTGAGCGCGAAGAGCGCGACGCGCGGGTTAATTGCGAGCGTAAGCGGCACGGCCTGTGTGTTGCTCGTGAGCGGCGCCGCGACACTGGTGACTCAAGCGGGTCTTAGTCAACGAGCCAATGCGCTGTGGATGGGCACGTTGGCGTTGGCAACGATGACGATCATGCCCTTGTTGATGTCACGCATGTCCAAACCGCACACCACGCTTGCGACGGCGGTGACGCTGATCGCCACGATGAGCGCGATGGGCGTCGTGCCGGCGTATGTAGGCGAATTGGAGCATTCCACTACGATAGCTGGGTTGTTTGTGGTGGTGGGTGGCGTGTTGCTGTTGTGCGGGTGGCATCTTGTGGACGCGTCAGCCTTGCCTCCTGAGCATTTCGATTCGAATAAGTACGCGAATCGAAACACGGACCGGTCGGCCAGAGCCGTCCACGCGACTGGCACGACGGCGCTGCTCGCATTGCTTGCGGGCATATCGAGCGGCAGTCTCGCGCGTTTCCAGTTGTACGCGATTTGCGGCATGAGTGGCGCACAACCTATATGGCAGATCTTGCTTTCGCTGAGTGCTGTCTGGGCACTGGCGTTCATCGCCGACCGTTCCGGCAACAGCAACCGGATGTTGATAGTGCTGTACGTGCTACGAGCCGCGTTGATTGGCGCCCTTGCAGCCGTGGACAGTCCGACACTGGCACTACTCGCGGCAAAGATATTTCTGGCTCTCGACTGCCTGACGATTCCGGCGCTCATGAAACTGCGAAGAAAATCGCGCGGCGCATTGAGCGCGGGTTGTCCCGGCGCGGCCCACCACATCGGGATGGTGTTGGGAGGAACGTTATCGACAACGCCCTACTTTTTCGGCAACGGATTCATCGTGCTGTATGCGCTAAGCGCGATCACGAACCTGGTATGCGCCGGCACATTAGCAACCAATTGGGTCGAAAAAAGACCGTTCATCAAACATCTAAACCATCACTCCCGCCAGGTAGACTCGTCCGACGAGCACAAAGTGCGAGTCGGGAAGTATGACTCCCTTGTCACCGACGCCGAATGTGCGAGAACCCAGATTCCAGATGCACCACTACCTTCTGCGAGCTGCGGGTCCCACTTAGCAGGAGTGGTTTGAGCCGCTTTCTTTTGCCTACTTTTCTTTGCGGCGGCAAAGAAAAGTAGGTGCCCCCCCGCACAGGGGGAACACTAATAGACCACAAGCAAAACAAGAAAACCACCACCGCAGGCAAGCAACGAAATAAAGCCCAAAACAATCGCCGAAAGACAGCAACTCCAACCCAACCCTGACGGAGACGAATCAAAATGACTGAACAAAAAAACCAGGCAGCGCAGCTACCAACCACAATGTTCATCAACGGCGAAAAAACCCCAAGCGCCGCAGGCAAAACCTTCCCCATCTACAACCCAGCAACAGGCGAAGAACTAGCCCAACTCCCAGACGCATCAGAATCCGACATCGACCATGCCGTCAGAACATCAAAAGCGGCCTTCGAGTCAGACACCTGGCGCAGAATGCCGCCAGCCGCTCGCGAACGTCTGATGCTAAAACTAGCCGACCTGCTAGAACAACACACTGACGAACTAGCCACACTAGAAACCCTGAACCAGGGAAAACTAATAGCATTCTCAAAGATGCTGGAAGTCTCAGGCAGCGTCCAATGGCTCCGCTACATGGCCGGCTGGGCCACCAAAATCGAGGGCACCACCTTCGACCTGTCGATCCCCTTCCCACCGGGCACCCGCTACAACGCCTCAACAAAACGCGTCCCGGCAGGCGTTGTCGCCGCAATCGTCCCGTGGAATTTCCCGCTCCTGATGGCGGTCTGGAAGATCGCCCCGGCCCTCGCATGCGGCTGCACCGTCGTGCTGAAACCGGCCGAAGAAACGCCTTTAACAGCGATCCGCCTGGCCGAACTGGCCCATGAAGCCGGCGTCCCCCCGGGCGTATTCAACGTCGTCACAGGCCGTGGCGAGACCGCCGGCGCAGCGCTAGTCAGGCATCCCCTGGTGAACAAGGTCACCTTCACGGGATCGACCGAAGTGGGCCGCATCATCGGCCGCCAATGCGCTGGCGATCTGAAACGCGCATCGCTGGAACTGGGTGGCAAGAGCCCCGTGATCGTACTGGACGATTGCGACCCGAAGAAAGCGATCGAAGGCGCGGTCGGTGCGATTTTCTTCAACCACGGACAGGTCTGCACCGCGGGTTCGCGCCTGTACGTTGCGCGCTCGATTTACGACGAAGTAGTGCAAGGCATCGCCGCCGTGGCCGATGGAATCGCGTTAGGTTCCGGTTTCGATGCCGCGACGCAGATGGGCCCCATGGTTTCCGCACGGCACCGCGACAAAGTCATAGGAATGATTGCGCAAGGCCGGCAGGAAGGCGGCGAGATCCTGTCGCGCGACGCGGCCGTTGATACGGATGGCTTCTTTGTCCGCCCGACGGTCATTGCCAATCGCGCGTGCAAACCGCTTTCCGTGGTCAGGGAGGAGGTATTCGGACCCGTGCTTGTCGCAATGCCGTATGACGATATCGATGAGGTCCTGATTCAGGCCAACGCATCGGAATATGGTCTTGGCGCGAGTGTCTGGACGAATCAGCTCGATAAGGCGCTGAGGCTGGTTGACGGCATCGAAGCGGGAACCGTTTGGGTCAACACGCACAACATGGTCGATCCCGCGATGCCGTTCGGCGGGTTTAAAGCGTCGGGGATCGGACGCGAGCACGGCAAGGCCATCGTGGATGCCTATACCGAAAGCAAGTCGGTCTGCATTGCGTATTGACCGGTCGATGCACATCTTGCGGCACGAACACATCGCCGCCGCAAGACGTGCAGACCTGTAACACCCCGAGGGCAACACAGTAAAATACCAGGCACCCGCGCCGCCGCGCGTCAGCCTACCCTTGGGTGCCCAATCTTGAAACGCAAAATGCCCGCGCTGAACGCGCTGAAAGCCTTCGAAGTCGCCGGCCGCACGGGCAGCTTCACACGCGCAGCGGAACTGCTGAACGTGACGCAAAGCGCGGTCAGCCGGCAAGTCCGGCAACTGGAAGCCCAACTCGGCGAGACCTTGCTCCAGCGTCACCATCACCACCTCGAGCTCTCCGCCGCCGGCCGCATCCTCCTGCAAGCCCTGCAACAGTCATTCGACCGGATCGAACTCACGGTCAGAAGCCTGCAGGAGAAAACTCACCGCAACCGCCTGCGTATCAACGCGCCCCCCACCTTCACGAGCCGCTGGCTAATGCCGCGTCTCGGACGTCTGCGCGACGCGCATCCGCACCTTGAACTCAGCCTGTCGACCCGCGTCGACGACAATCTCGCCGAATCGGGCGTGCTCGACTGCGCCATCCGCTTCGGCAACGGCGAGTGGGAAGGCGTCGACAACCGTCTGCTGATGAACGAACGGCACATCGCCGTCTGCGCGCCCGCGTTGCTCGCGCGAGGGGCCGGCCGCGCGGCCATCGATCTGAATCAGTTCACGTTGCTGCACGTGCTCGCGAGCGCCGATCAGCGCTATCTGACCTGGCAGCATTGGTTGAAAGCCGCCGGCATCGAGAACATCGACACCCGCGGCGGCTACGAATTCGATCTGCTCGATCACGCGATCCAGGCCGCTATCGACGGGCTCGGCGTGACCATCGCCGATCGACACATGATCGGGCGCGAACTCGCGGAAGGCCAACTCGTGCAGGTGCTGAACGTGCACGTCGACGGCCACCAGTCGTATTGGCTCGTTACGCGTGCGGAACAGGACGAGCTGCCGCACGTCGCGCTGTTTCGCGACTGGCTGCAGCAGGAGATCTGGTTGACCGAGCGCGCGCTCGATTCGTCGGAGTCGGCGCAGTTGGGCGAAGCGGGTTGAGCCGGGCGAAGTCAGGCGGCAGCAGCCAGCTCCGCCGCTTCGGGATTAAAGGCAGCTTCGACGGCGGCATCCATGAGAATCATCTCGGCGCCCTTCTCCGCCACCATCATCGTCGGCGCATTGATGTTGCCCGACGTGATGTTCGGGAAGATCGACGCATCGACCACGCGCAAGCCCGCAATTCCATGCACCCGCAACCGCGCATCGACCACCGAGGTGCGCGGGTCGTCGCCCATCGCGCACGAGCCGCACAGGTGATAGATCGAGCCTGATTGCTCGCGGAAATACTGCAGGAAGCCTTCACGCGTATTCACCTGCGGCCCCGGCGAGATTTCCTCGACCGTGATCTCTTTCAACGCCGGCGACGCCATCACCTTGCGCACCAGTTCGCAACCCTGGATCACTTCGTCGATGTCTTTCTCCGTGGTCAACGCGTTGATGCAGATTTTCGCGGCGTCTTCCGCACGGTTCGACGCGATCTCGATCGAACCGCGGCTCGTCGGCCGGCACGGGTTGAATGCCAACAGGAAGCCCGAATACGGTTCGGGTTCCAGATTCGCCTTGTTGCTCTTCGGAATCCGGTACGACAGCGGATTGAAGTACAACTGCAGATTTGGCTGCACTTCGTGGTCGTTGCCTTTGAAGAACCCGCCCGACTGGTTCACGCTCATCGCGAGCGGCCCCTTGCGCGTCAACAGATACTGCAGGCCGAGCTTGAGCTTGCCGAGCAACGGGCGCATTTCGTCGTTCAACGTCTTCACGTTCGCGCGATAGTAGAAGCTCACGCACAGATGGTCCTGCAGATTCTGCCCCACAGCGGGCAGTTCCTTGACCATCGCAATGCGATGCTTCGCCAGCAATGCGCTATCGCCTACGCCTGAGAGTTGCAGCAGCTTGGGCGAATCGACCGCGCCCGCCGACAGGATCACCTCGCGGTTCGCCATGAACTGCCGCGTCGCGCCGTTCTGCGTCACGCTCACACCAATTGCCCGCTGGTTGCCGTCGAATAGCACGCGGCTTGCGAGCACCTCGCGCTCGACCGTCAGGTTCTTGCGCGTCAGCACCGGATGCAGATACTCGAAGCTGCTCGACGAACGCTGCCCGTTGCGCGTATTCACGTCGTAGATGCCCGCGCCTTCGAATCGTGCGCCGTTGAAGTCGTCGCTGCGTTTGTAGCCGGCCTGGTCGCAGCCTTTCAGGAACACGTGGCAAATCGGATGGACTGCATCCTTCATCGGCGAGATGCGGATCGGGCCGTCCGCGCCGTGATACTCCGTGTTGCCGAGCGGATGCGATTCGAGTTTGCGGAAATACGGCAGCACGTCGCGAAACGCCCAGCCCTGGTTGCCCGCCGCGGCCCAGTCGTCGAAATCATGCGGCTGGCCGCGCACGTAAATCATCGCGTTGATCGATCCGGAACCGCCCTGCACCTTGCCGCGCGGGCAATAGATCGGCCGGTTGTCGAGTTCTTTTTCGGGCTCGCTGTAGTACATCCAGTTATAGGTTTCGTTGTAGTACGTCTTGGTGAAACCCACCGGGATCTTGAACCAGAACGAGCTGTCCTTGCCGCCCGCTTCGAGCAGCAGCACCGAATATTGGCCCGACGCCGAGAGGCGATTGGCGAGAATGCAGCCCGCCGAACCCGCGCCGACGATGATGTAATCGTAGTTCATGCTCTATGTCGCCTGAGGGCGCCCAATCCATTGAATGCAAGAAACAGCTTGAAACCCACAGCTTGAAACCCGCAGGTTGAAACCCGGCAGCGTCAGGCCGGGTTCAACCCTTGGCCGGCGCCAGATCCTTCACGTCGGCAGGAAGTGCTGCCATCTGCAGATGCAGACGCTCGCCGGTGTACGGCGTGTGCTGCCTGACGACGTCCATGTTCAACTCCACGCCCAGGCCCGGTTCCTGCGAAGGAATGATGTAGCCGTCTTCCCATTGAATCGGCTTCTTCAACACGGCGGCATGGAAACCGTCCCACGTGCCGATGCTTTCCTGAATCAGGAAGTTCGGCGTGCAGGCCGCGAGCTGAATGCTGGCGGCCGCGCCGATCGGCCCGTTGTACAGATGCGGCGCGATCTGCGCGTAATACACTTCGGCGATCGCCGCGACTTTCTTCGCTTCGAGCAAGCCGCCCACGCGCGCCACGTTCAGTTGCAGAATCGATGCCGCGCCCGCTTCGAGCAGCTTGAAGAATTCATACTTCGTGGTCAGGCGCTCGCCCGCGGCAATTGGAATACTCGTGTGCTGCGCGACTTGCGCCATCGCGCCTTCCTGCCCCGGCGGCACCGGTTCTTCGAACCACAACGGATCGTATTTCTCGAGGCGCTTGGCAAGCCGGATTGCCGAGGACGGCACCATCTGCCCGTGCGTGCCGAACAACAGATCGGCCTTGCTGCCGACAGCCTCGCGCACACGGCGGCAGAAAGTCTCGCAACGGTCGAGCACTTCCATCGACAGCTGATGGCCCGAATAAGCCGTGTACGGACCTGCCGGATCGAACTTCACCGCAGTGAAACCACGCTTCACGTTCTCAACGGCGCATTCGGCGGCAAGATCGGGATCGTCGTAGTCGTATTCGCCGCGGCTGTTCTTCGGATAAAGGTACGTGTACGAACGCAGACGCTGGTTCACCATGCCGCCGAGCAATTCGTACACCGGCTTGTTCGCCGCCTTGCCGATAATGTCCCAGCACGCCATTTCCAGCCCGCTGACCACGCCCATCATCGTCAGATCGGGGCGTTGCGTGAAACCGCTCGAATACGCTTCGCGCCAGAGTCGCTCGATATGGTGCGGATCCTTATCGAGCAGGTAGCGGCCGAATACATCGTCGATGATGTGGGTCATCGCTTTCGGGTGAAACGTCGCCGAATAGATTTCGCCGACGCCTTCAATACCGCAATCGGTCTTGAGCTTGACAAAGATCCAGTACATGCCGCCCACGTGCGGCGGCGGTACGGCGACGATATGCGTTTCGAGCGAGACGACTTTCATTTACGCAACCCCTTTCCTGTTAAGCATGTTTCGTAGCGCCAAGCCGGCAAAGCCGCCGAGCGCCGCCATTCCGGCCACGTAGCCGAAGTACAGCTGGTAACCGAAGACGCCCGGGAAGTTCTGCGTCAGATAGCCGTTGATCAACGGCAGGAACACGTCGGGCGAATAGCCGAGCACGGAGATCAGGCCGATAGCGAGGCCCATCGTTTCGACCGGGATATTGCAGCGATCCAGTAGCGACCAATACAGCCCGCGAATCGCGTAAGTCAGAATGCCGATGAACAGCACGAGGAACACCAGCAGCACATGGCTCGAGATACGCGGCGCCGCCATCAGACCCAGCAGTGACAGTGCGGCGAGGAAGAGCGCGATCACCAGCACCGAGACCTTCGAATAACGGTCGCCGAGAAAGCCGCCGCCGATGCCGCCGATCGGACGCATCCACAGCTTGAGCGTCGTGATCGTGCCGGCCATCACCACCGTCAACCCGATCTCGCCTTCGTGCAGATACGCGGAGAAGCTGTAAGTAGCCCAGAACACCTGGTAACCGCAGAACACGATAGCCGCGACCAGCCACAACTCGGGAATCGACGCGAGCGTTTTCAGATCGACCAGCACGTTGCTGCGTTTCTTCGCGGCACGGTTGGCGGCCGCGTCTTTAGCGCCTTGCGGATCTCTAACAAGCGCAAGCACTACGCCAAGTGCGATGCACAGAAACGCGTACATGTAGACGACCAGCTTGAAACCAGCCGCGACCGGTTCGCCTCTGGTCTGCGTGAACCACGCGAACAGCGTGATCGCGATCGTCGCGAGCATGGCTTCGATCAGGCCACGTCCACCATCGAGCAAACCGAAGAAACGGCCCTGCTCGTGCGTGCCGGCGATCATCGTCACGCGCTTGATAACGGCAGCCCAGAAGGTCAACCCGGTCGACAGTCCCCAACCACCGAAAATCAGCATCAGCATCTGGAACGACGGCGCGGTCGAATACCACAGGCCAAGCACGCCGGTTGCGATGAGCGAAAGGCAGATCAGGAGGCGCGGCGCGATCCGGTCGGCGAGCCAGCCGCTCGGCAAGTAACTCAACAGAAAGATCGTGCCAAGCGACGAATACAGATAGCCGAGTTGACTATCCGTGATGTGAAACACCTCGAGCATCGTCGGCTGATAGACCTGCCGCAGATACAGAATCGGGTAAATCGCGCCGGCCGCCACGACCAGCAACATGAGCTGGACGTAGCGTTGAGCCTTGTTGGCTTGCAATGCGGTTTCCGCTGCGCTCGCGGCGAGCGAAGCGGCGGTTTGAACGGGCTGAGATGACACGTGAGCGCTCCTGGAAGACACAGCGCCGGTTGACCGGGCCGCCGGGTCTTCAAATATTTTTATAAGTGCAGCGGATTTGCTGCGTTTCTACGGGTTTCAAAACAACGCGTGCCGTCAACTCCGAATCGCGCGGCACGCGCCGGTTTCAGCTTTTCAGCTTCAGTACTTCATGACTACGAGACGTGTCTGCGTGAATTCGAGCATGCCGTGCTTGCCGTCGTCGCCGCCGAGACCCGAGCGTTTCCAACCCGCGTGGAAGCCTTGATACGGATCGGCTGGCGTACGGTTCACATACAACTCGCCGGCCTCGATGCCGTTGGCAATCTTCATCGCGCTGCGGTAGTTCTCGGTATAGAGCACCGACGACAAACCAAACTGATGGTCGTTGGCCATCTCCAGGGCTTCGTCGAGCGTGCGGTATTTGACGACCGGCATGATCGGACCGAAGGTTTCTTCCTGGATGATTTCCATGTCCTGACGGCAGTTCGACAGCAGCGTGGCTAGATAGAAGAAGCCCTTGCCTTGCGGCAGCCTGCCGCCGGTTTCGAGCGTGGCGCCCGCCGCGATCGCGCGCTCGACCATCCCGTGAATCGACTGGCGCGACGCGTCGTTGACAAGCGGCCCCATCAGCGACGGCTGTTCGCTGCGATCGCCGCTTTCCACCGCGCTCATGTGCTTCTTGAGCAGCGCGACGAAACGGTCATGCACGCTTTCCTGCACGTAGACGCGTTCGATCGCCGTGCAAAGCTGCCCGCAGTGCGTGGTTTTGGATGCGACCAGATCGCGCGCGGCCTTCTCCAGATCGGCATCCGCCTCGATGATGGCGGGCGTCTTGCCGCCCAGTTCGAGTGACGGCTTGGCGATGTTCGCCTTGCAGTATTCGAGCACCTTGCGGCCCGCGCCGACACTGCCGGTCAGCGTGATCATGCCGACCTTCGGATGCGTGCAGAGCGCCTCGGCGGTTGCGTGATTCATCGCGAGAATGTTCACGACGCCGGCCGGCAGCCCTGCCTTCTCAACCGCCCTGGCGATCTCGAACGCGGAGGTCGGCGTGTTGTTGCTCGGACGCACGACCACGGTGTTGCCGGCGATCAGCGCTGGCGCCACCTTGCGCATGAACGTATAGACCGGGTAATTGAACGGGATCAGGCACGCGACCACACCGATCGGCTCGCGATGCAGCACGAGGTTTTCGTCGGGCGTGTCGCTCGGGATCACCTCGCCTTCGATGCGGCGCGCCCATTCGGCGTGGTAGCGGGTGATCTGGCCGGCGTAGATCGCTTCGTTGGTGGCGTCCGCGACGCTCTTGCCCGACTCCAGCGCGAGCGCCGCACCGATGGCGGGCGCGCATTCGGTGAGCGCGTCGGCAAGCTTGTGCAGATAGACCGCGCGCTCGGCCGAAGGGAGCTTGCGCCAGCCCTTCTGGGCGGCAGCTGCCGCGTCGACCGCGGCGATAGCCTCGGCTTCGGTAGCGCCCGTAACGTGGGCAATCACGGCTTCGGTGGCGGGGTTGGTAACGGCGATGAGCTCGTCGCTTGCCGCGTCGATAAAGCAGCCGTTAGCAAAATTCCGATCGAGTCGCATGTCGTCTCCTGAAAAACCTGGTGCGGTGGCGCATTGCCTTCGGCTATCGCCTTCATGCCAAAGGTGCATGAACGGAATTTTTCTCTCCGGCACGGCGCGCCACAAGCGAATAATTCGCGGGATAAACATTCGAAAAAATCACGTTTATCCAGGGATGTGCCTCATACGCGAATCCCATCTCGAATAGCAGAATCCGGGCTTTGCCAAAAGCAGCGGCCTTCTCAAGCGGTCGAACCCCGTTTCGAACCATTGGGGCCGCTCATTACCAACGTCTGGAGCTCACAATGAAAAAGAATGTCATCGCCACCGCGGCCCTCACCGCGCTCGCCTCGCTGGCGGCCCCGTCCACCTTCGCGCAAAGCAGCGTGACCCTGTACGGTGTGCTCGATGAAGGCATCGACTACACCAACAACACCGGGCGCGGCGCGGTCTGGGAAATGGCGAGCGGCTATGCGCAAGGCAGCCGCTGGGGCATGAAGGGTTCGGAAGATCTGGGTGGCGGCATGAAGGCCGTGTTCCAGCTGGAAAACGGCTTTGACGTGAGCTCGGGGCGGCTTGGCCAGGGAGGCCGCATGTTCGGCCGCCAGGCCTATGTGGGCTTGAGCGACAACCGGTTCGGCACGGTCACGCTCGGGCGCCAGTACGACTCGGTGGTCGACTACCTTGCGCAGACCACCGCTAACGGCAACTGGGCAGGCTATCTGTTCGCGCATCCGTACGACAACGACAACACGGACAACTCGTTCCGTCTCGGCAATAGCGTGAAGTACGCCAGTCCGGAGATTGCGGGCTTCCAGTTCGGCGGCGTGTACAGCTTCAGCAACGATACGAACTTCGCGAACAACCGCGCCTATAGCTTCGGTGGCCAGTATGCGAACGGCGGCCTGCTGATTGCGGCCGCGTATCTGCAGGCGAACAATCCGGGCGCAGGTTCGACCGGCGCGATCACCGCGAACGACGCGAGCTTCATCGCCGGGCGCATGCGGGTGTTCGGCGCCGGCATCAACTACACGTTCGGTTCGGCGACCGCCGGTTTTGCTTACACCAACTCCAACTATAAGAATCCGACCGGCAACGGCTATATCGGCATCCCGCTGGCGGCATCGGGTGTCAGCCTGAATACGCTGAAGTACCAGAACTTCGAAGTGAACGGCAAATACCAGTTCACGCCGGCCTTCTTTATTGGCGCGCAGTATGTGTACACAATGGAGAACTACGATGCGTCGACGGGCAGCGTGAAGCCGAAGATTCACTCGGTCGGTTTGATGGCGGATTACAACCTGTCCAAACGCACGGACGTTTATGTGCAGGGCGAGTATCAAAAGGTCGCGGGCGACTCGACCCATTCGATTCTCGACAACGCGTTCATTCCGGGCGTGCAGGCGCCGTCGTCAACGGGGAATCAGGTCGCCGTGCGGGTCGCGTTGCGGCACAAGTTCTGAGGGTTCAATCCCCCTCCCCCTCCACCGCCGCCTTCAACCTCAGCAAGGCGTGATCCCACTGCCGCGAGATCGCTTCGAGCGCGCGCCGCGCTTCGTCCAGGTGCGCCGGTTCGAACGCCCACAAGCGTTCACGGCCCACCTTGACGTCGCGTACCAGGCCCGCATTGGCGAGCACCTGCAAATGCTGCGTGACGGACTGCCGCGTAATCTCCGTGCCGGCGGTCAACTGCGCAATCGACATCGCACTGCCCGCACACAATACGGCGATCAGACGCAGTCGCGTTTCGTCGCCGAGTGCCGCAAAAATCTGCGCGGAACTTCGCAGCATGGCCGCCTTTACTCGCGCGTTGCCCACAGCCGGCTTATCCCCTGGCGACATGCTTTTCGATGTTGACCAACTGCTCTTCCCACCCGCCGCTATTCATGCGGAACGCTTCCTCGCGGCGTGCAGCAGGGATTTGATCGAAGCCGGATTCGACCACACGCAGGAACGTGCCCGAATCGACCTCGCTCAGCTCGAATACGACCAGCGTAGTGGGCTCCGGCGAGTAGTCGATCGACACATCGACCGCGGCCGGATGCCAGCGAAACGACAGATGATGTTCGGGCTCGATCCGCTCGACCAGCACGTCCATGACCAGATGCTCATAACCCGGATAGGTGATGTTGCCCTGGACGGATTGGCCGGCCACAAACTGTTTGCCGCGGAAATCCACGCAAAACCATTGGCCGAATTCCTCGGCGTTGGACACCGCGCGCCACACTCGTGAGCGCGGCGCCTTCAGCAGGATCTGTTTTTCGATGCGGTCAGTCGACGCGTCTTTGGGTGTGTCAGATGAGATCGTCATAGGCAGCCTCCTGACTGCATATTAGGTCTGCAACCGGCAACATGCAAGTATTTACCTGCGCAATTTGCACAGGCAAATGCTTTCCCACAGGAGGACAGCGAAACAGATCGCAACAGCCGCTCGCTTACCCCGCCGAAGTCTTCTGCACAAACGCGCTCACCACAGCCTCGAGTTCCTTGGTGATGGAAGTCATCACGCCCGCTATCACGGCGAACTCCCGGCCGGTCACATTCGAGCGGCTCGCCACGATCTGACCGTTGAACGAGACAATATGCGCTTCCTTTGCGATTGCCTTGATCCGCTCGATGAGATCCTGCTGGCCTTTCTTCTGCGCCCGTGCAATGCGCCGGCTTTCCTGCTCGTAGACAGCGGTCACGGCATGCAGATGCGTCAGCAGCGGATCGACGGAACCGATCAACGCGTTCAGTGCTTCATTGGCGCGCGGCGAGCCGCGTTCGATCGCCTCCAACGCCACCGAGGCCAGCGCGATAAAGTCCGTGACCTTCTTCGCAACGTTCCCACTGCCGTGAAAAGCTTCGCGCAATGCCGGCGAGAACAGTCCGGGCAAGCCGTCGCGGCCTTGAGCCAGCGCCGTGTGGCTGTCCGAAAACGTACGCAAGGTCTCCCGCGCGATCGCCAACGCACCGTCGAACTGTTGAAACGCCAACATCGACTGCAACACGATGCGTTGCGACAGCATCCGTTGGCGACCCGCCATGTTGATCAACGAGCTCAATACCTCGCTGGAAACGTCCGCTTCGGACGGCGGTGCTTGAACCCGTTCTTTCGTGATACTCATGTCATCTGCTTATGATTCGATTGACCCCTTCGTGCCAGCCCGCATCCGCGCCGCGTGACCGCCATCGGCGGACGCTCAGCGCGGATGCCGAATTGCATTACTCCGTTGCGTGTGCGTGCATCACGTTGGCGTGCATCGACCACGCCATCCACGGACGGCGCAGCGCGACGATTGCGAGGAACGCGCAAGCCGCCAGCGCGCCGAAGGTCGCAAAGCCCATCTGATAGCTGCCCGTGCTTTCCTTCGCGATACCCATCACGACCGGCAGATAGAATCCACCGATGCCACCCGCCGCGCCGACGATGCCCGACATCAAGCCGGTGCGGCCGGCCCAACGATGCGGCACCAGCTGGAAGGTCGCGCCGTTACCCAGACCGAAGGCCACGTACAGGCACAGCAGCAGCATAATCCCGCCCACCATCGACGGCATCGCGGCAGCAAAAACGAAGTCGCACAGCGAAATGACCGCGAGCAGGAATGTCAGCGCGCGCACGCCCGACACCTTGTCGGCGATCAAGCCGCCGAGCGGCCGCACGATCGCGCCGGTTGCGGCAAGCAGCGCCATGAACAGGCCGGCGTCGATCTTCGAGAGCTGATACAGGTTGGTTAGCAGCAGCGAAACATACGACGACATGCCGACAAAGCCACCGAACGTAATGCTGTACACCAGCATGATCGCCCACGTGTCGCGCTCGGACAGCACCGAGCGATAGCGCTTGGGCAGCACCGCGATCGCCAGCAGCGCACCGATCACCGGCAACAGCAGTACACCGGTCTTGCCGGAGCCGAACATGCCCGCTTCGACCAGCAACACGAGCACGATCAAACCAACGAGCGTCACCGCGAAGCTGCCGAACGCGCGCAGCACGCTGCCGGATTTGATACCGGAATCGTTGGCCCAGAAGTACAGCGTGATCGCAGCAATCGCGAGCAACGGCAGTGCGCCGGCGGTCGCCATTTGCCAGCCGTAGTGCGTCGCCAGTTGCGGGAACAGGAAGCCGTCGAGCACCGCGCCGATGTTGCCGGCTGCGGCAAGACCCAGCACCAGGCCCTGCACCTTCGGCGGATAGTTGCTGCCGGCCATCGGCAGCGCCACCGCGAAGCTCGCGCCACCCACACCGAGAAATACGCCGAGCACCAGCAGCAAGGTGTACGACGGCACGAACGGCAGCAGCGGCAGCACGATCGTCGGCACCGCCGACAGCAATACGCCCATCAGCGCGATGCGCTTGCCATGCGCCGATTGATAGAGGTTACCGAGCGTCACGCGCAGGATCGCCGCCGACAGCACCGGCACGGCAACCAGCAAACCTTGCTGTGCAGGCGTCATAGCAATGCTCTTGCTGATGAACGGCGCCAGCGGCCCGTACAACACCCAGACGGTGAAGCCGGTGTCGAAATAGAGGAAACACGCCACTAGCGCGCGCCAGTCCCCGCTCTTAAGGGAGCTCATCACGTTCTTCATTAGACATCCTCACATTTACTGGTTGTTCGCTTATCTGGTACACGGCGTTGAGGCACCGCGCACCGGAATGATCACAATGTTGAATACCGGTCTTGACATGCAATCTCTATGCCATCCGGGGCCTTCTTTCGAAGCTTGACTGCATACTCTCTGAAGCCGTGATACCGCGCCTGAGCCGGCCGCTTTTAAAATCAATAAACGTCGCGTACGTAGCGCTTTTCCTGCGCTAAACGGCTCACATAATCAGCGGCTTTTTCTTCGCTCATACCGCCGTGCTGAGCGACCACATGCTTGAGCGTCGCGTCGACGTCTCTCGCCATCCGGCTTGCGTCGCCACAGACGTAGAAATGCGCACCTTCTTCGAGCCATGCCCACAGTTGAGCACCCTGCTCGCGCATGCGGTCCTGCACGTAAACCTTTTCCGTTTGATCGCGTGAGAAAGCGACGTCGAGCCGGGTCAGCACACCGCTGTCGCGCATTGCTTCCAGTTCGTCTCGATAGTAGAAATCCGTGGCCGCATGTTGTTCACCGAAGAACAACCAGTTGCGTCCCTTGTCGCCGCGTGCACGCCGCTCGTGCAGAAAGCCGCGGAACGGTGCAACGCCTGTGCCGGGACCGACCATGATGATCGGTGTGTCCGAAACATGAGGAGGCCGAAAGTGTGCGGATTTCTGCACGAATACCGGCACATTCACGTCGCCGGCGCGGTCCGCGAGAAATGTCGACGACACGCCCTTGCGATGGCGGCGACCATTGCTGTAGCGAACCGCGGCAACCGTCAGATGAATTTCACCCGGATGTGCCTTCGGACTCGATGCAATCGAATACAAACGCGGTTGCAGGCGTTTGAGCATGCCGGTCAATTCGATGGCCGTCAGGTCTACGGGGAATTCGTGCAGCACGTCGGCGAGTTGTTGGCCCCATAGCCATTGTTTGAGATCGGATTTGCGCGCCGGCGTCAACAGATCGCGCAATGCACCGTTGTTGCTTCGCGCGGCGATAAATGCCAGTGAGTCAGGGCTGGGACGCGCGATCTCGTAGTGCTTGCCGAGTGCGTCGGCGAGGCGGATGTCGCCCACGCCGGAGACGTTCACTGCGGCGTCGGCGCTCAAACCGCTCAGGCTGATCAATTCATCGACCAGTTCGGGACAATTGCTCGGCCATACGCCCAGCGCGTCGCCCGCTTCGTATTCGAGGTCCGACTCGCCTGTGCTCAGCGAAAAGTAGCGCGTATCCTTCACGGCGCCCTGCTTGTTCAGCTGCAGGTTCCTCACGAGACGCGATGCGGCCGGACGCGTCTTGGTCGGCACGGCGCCGGGCACCACGGCGTTGATCATGCCGCCCGGCGGCACCGCATGCAGCGCCGCATCTTCTTCCTTGATGCGTACGATGATACTTTCGAGCCATGTATCAGCATTTTCCTGATACTCGCTGTCACAGTCGACCCGATCCATCAAACGCAACGCGCCTTGAGCGGCGAGACGTTCATCCAGACGGCAGCCGTGGCCGCAAAATTGATCATAGTTGCGATCTCCCAGCGCGAGCACGGCATAGCGTAGGCCTTCGAGACGAGGCGCTGCGTCGCTGACCAGTTGGGACCAGAAACTTTGCGCGTTATCGGGCGGATCACCATCGCCGAACGTGCTCGACATGAGCAGCACGTATTGCGCTTTCGCGAGCGCCGAGGCCTGATAGTCCGCCATGCACGACGTGCGGATTTCGAAGCCCGACTCCATCAGACGCGTGGCATAACGTTCCGTCAGCGATTCGGTGTTGCCGGTTTGCGAGGCCCACAGCAAGGTTACTTTGGGTCGCACGCGCAAAATGCGCACACCGGATGCATGTGCCGTGTCGGCATGCGATGCGGCAAGCGCACCTGCTGGCACGGCCGCATGGGTTCCGCTGCGGCTATAAAGTCCGGCCAGCAAACCATCCACGTACAAGCGGTTCGCCGGATCAAACGGTGCGCCGGCCGGGAGGACCGGCACGCAGTCGATGCCCTGTCCTTCCGTCGAGCGCAGGCCGCTAACGAAACCGGCTAGATACACCCGTTCGGTATCGGTCAACGACGGCGCGGGTGTCGGCGGAAGCTGCAACAGACGAGTGAGTGCATCGATACGGGGCATGTCCAGATCCTCGGCGTTCGCCGATATAGCGCTTGCCGGCGCAGCGCCGGCTGCAACGATGGGCGCGTCGGTCAGCATCTCGTCGTCCGCATTCGAAACCACCGGCCCGATGGTTTCGACCGCGACCGGGCTGAGCGCGACCGCACAGAACTTGAGTTCGGGTTGCTGCGAAACCGGATCGATGGCGTCGCTCGTCACGGCGTTGATGCACAGGTCGTCGCCGAAGACGTCATTCCAGTGCATCGGCGCAAAACAGTTCCCTGCTTGCACGCGCTCCGTGACGACCGCCGGCAACACGGCACGCCCGCGGCGCGAACGGATTTCAACCGGGTCTTTGGCCTTGATGCCGAGCGTGGCGGCATCTTCGGGATGAATCTCGACGAACGGGCCCGGGTTCAGCCTGTTGAGCATCGCGACCTTGCCGGTCTTGGTCATGGTGTGCCATTGATGCTGCAAACGGCCCGTATTCAACACGATCGGAAATTCCCGATCGGGCAATTCGGCCGGGGCTGCAAACGCGCGGGCGAAGAACACAGCTTTGCCGCTTGCGGTTGGAAACACGAGCCGCGGAGAGCTGCCGTCGGGCAGTTGCTTCAGTGTCTGACTGACGCCGTCGTTGATGTAGCGAATGGGATTGCGATCGGCAGTGTCGTCTGAAGCAAGCGGCCATTGCAGCGGCGTGTCCTTCAGCCTGCGATGACTCGCGCCGCGCAGGTCGTAGCCGGTTTTTGGATTCGATGCGCGAGTGATTTCCGCGAAAACTTCTTCGGCGCGCGCATAGGTAAACGCATCGGCGAAACCCATTTCACACGCGACACGCGCGATGATCTGCCAATCCGGCAACGCGGCGCCCGGCGGTTCGATGCCCTTCTGCATCAGCGTCAGGTTACGCTCGGAGTTGATCATTACGCCTTCGGCTTCGGCCCACAATGCGCCGGGCAACAGCACATCGGCATAACGGTTGGTCTCAGTGTCGAGGAAGGCATCCTGCGAAATCACGAGTTCCGCGGCGCGCAAACCAGCGATCGCGGTCTGACGATTCGCGACGCTCGCCACCGGATTCGTGCAGATGATCCAGCACGCCTTGATCTCGCCCGCAGCCATGCGAGTGAACATATCGATCGTGCCGTTGCCGACTTCAGTCTTGAGCGTGCCTTTCGGAATGCCCCACAGGTCTTCAATAAACGCGCGATCCGCGTCGACCAGGACTGAACGCTGCCCCGGCAAACCGGGCCCCATGTAGCCCATTTCACGGCCACCCATCGCGTTAGGCTGCCCCGTCAGGGAAAACGGACCGCTGCCGCGGCGGCAGATCTTGCTCGTCGCCAGATGCAGATTGCAGATCGCATTGGTGTGCCACGTGCCGTGCGTGCTCTGGTTCAGGCCCATGGTCCAGCAGCTCATCCATTCCGGCGCCGCGCCGATCATCTGCGCGGCCTGGCGAATGTCTTCTATGGAAAGACCTGTAATCGCCGACACTTTTTCCGGCGTGTAGTCAGCGAGGAAAGCGGGCATGGCGTCCCAGCCTTCCGTGAAGTCAGCGATAAAAGCCGTATCCGTATGGCCGTTTTCGTGCAGCAGATGCAGCAAACCATTCAGCAACGCGAGGTCGGTGCCCGGCTTGATCTGCAGGAAGAGATCGGCCTTGTCAGCTGTCGTATTACGGCGCGGATCGACCACGATCAGTTTCGCCCCCGCCTTCACGCGATCCATCATGCGCAGGAACAGAATCGGGTGGCAGTCGGCCATATTCGCGCCGATCACGAAGAACAGGTCGGCGTGGTCGATGTCTTCGTACGATCCCGGCGGGCCGTCCGCGCCGAGTGAAAGTTTGTAGCCGCTGCCTGCGCTCGCCATGCACAGACGCGAATTCGATTCGATGTTGTTGGTGCCGACAAAACCCTTGGCGAGCTTGTTGACGAGGTACTGCGCCTCGATCGACATCTGTCCCGACACGTAGAACGATAGCGCATCCGGTCCGTGTTCATCGAGCAGGCCGCGCAAACGCGCTGCCGTGGTGCTGATCGCCTGCGCCATCGGCAGCGGCGCGGGGTCCTGGTCGCGCGCGTGGCGCACGAACGCGTCTTCCAGACGGCCCGACTTGCGCAACGCGACATGCGCCGACTGGCCCTTGGTGCACAACCGTCCGAAATTCGCCGGATGCTCCTTGTCGCCGGAAATCTTCACGACCTGGCCATCCTCGACGTGCAGCACCATTCCGCAGCCAACGCCGCAGTAGGGGCACACCGTTTTTACGCTAGTGGAGGACATGGCGAGCGAGGTCGTTCGAAGGGAGAACAAAGAAAATCAGCAACTCAAGCCGCGATCCACACCTGGCCGTCTTCCACCCGCGCGGCGAATGCGCTGACGGAATACGCCGGTGTTTCGAGGCACTCGCCGGTGCGCAGATCGAAGTGATGCTTGTAGATCGGCGACGCGACCACGAGGCGCTCGCCGAGACTGCCGATCAGCCCACGCGAGAGGACCGCGGCTTGCGAGCCCGGATCGTAGTTTTCGATCGCATACACGGCGCCGTCCGCGTCGCCGTTGTTCACATGAAATACCGCCACCTGCTCGCCGTTGATGAGCGCGCACACGCCCGTGTTGGGCACAATGTCATCAAGCGGGCAAATCGGCGTCCAGGCGAGCGGCAGGCGGTCAAGGTTCATGGCGGAAGTCCTCAGTGAATGGCGCAAAAAAAATCAAACGGTTTCGACAACCACGGGAATCGAAGTGAGCTTCGCTAGCCGCTCAGCCACCGTCGCGGGCCGGATCTGGCCGCGTTCCTCGACGAAGGCAACATTGCTGTCCGACTCGCCACTGTTGACGAAGTGACGGAAGCGCTTGCGTGTTTCAGGATCGGTGACGGCCCGCTTCCATTCGCATTCGTAGGTGTCGACCACGTGCTGCATTTCCACCTCGAGCTCCGCGACCACGCCCAGACGATCGTTGACGACCACGTCGATCAGATACTCGAGGCCGCCTTCGAGGTTGTCGCGCCACACGCTGGTGCGTTGCAGCCGGTCCGCCGTGCGCACGTAGAACATCAGGAAGCGGTCGATGTAGCGCACCAGCGTTTCCTTATCGAGGTCCGAGGCGAGCAGTTCGGCATGGCGCGGTTTCATGCCGCCGTTGCCGCAGACGTACAGGTTCCAACCTTTCTCCGTCGCGATGATGCCGACGTCCTTGCCCTGCGCTTCCGCGCATTCGCGCGTGCAGCCGGATACGCCGAACTTGATCTTGTGCGGTGTACGCAGGCCCTTGTAGCGGTTCTCGAGTTCCACCGCGAGGCCCACCGAATCGCCGACGCCGTAACGGCACCAGGTCGAACCGACGCACGACTTCACCGTGCGCAGTGATTTGCCGTACGCGTGGCCCGATTCGAAGCCCGCGGCGATCAGCTCCTCCCAGATGAACGGCAGTTGTTCGACGCGCGCACCGAACAGATCGACTCGCTGACCGCCCGTGATCTTCGTGTAGAGGCCGTATTTCTTCGCCAATTGGCCGACTGCGATCAGGCCGTCGGGCGTCACTTCGCCGCCAGCCATGCGCGGCACGACCGAATAAGTGCCGTCGCGCTGGATGTTGGCGAGGTAGTAATCGTTGGTGTCCTGCAGCGCCGCGTGCTCCTTCTTCAGCACGAATTCGTTCCAGCACGAAGCGAGAATGCTTGCCACCACCGGTTTGCAGATATCGCAGCCGAGGCCGTGACCGTGCTTCGAAAGCAACTCGCCGAAGCTGCGCACGCCTTCTACTCGCACAAGGTGATACAGCTCCTGGCGCGAATACGGGAAGTGCTCGCACACGTGGTTGTTGACCGCGAGACCCTGCTTTTTCATCTCGGCCTTCATCACCTGCGTGACGAGCGGCACGCAGCCGCCGCACGACGTGCCGGCCTGGGTCGCGCACTTCAGGGCGCCGATGTCGGTCGCGCCCGCGCACACGGCGGCGCACAGGTCGCCCTTCGAGACGTTGTTACACGAACAGATTTGCGCGCCCGCGGGCAATGCCTCGACGCCGAGCGCCGGTTTCGCCTGACCGTCGGACGACGGCAGGATCAGGAATTCGGGCGACGCCGGCAACTCGATCCGGTTCAGCATCATCTGCAGCAGCGTGCCGTATTCGCTCGCATCGCCAACCATCACGCCGCCGAGCAGATACTTGCCGCATTCGGACACGACCAGCTTCTTGTAGACCTGCTTGCGTTCGTCGCTAAACTGATACGCGCGGCTGCCCGGCGTGTTGCCATGCGCGTCGCCGATGCTCGCGACGTCCACGCCCATCAGCTTCAACTTGGTGCTCATGTCGGCGCCAGTGAATTCCGCCGAGTCGCCGTGCAGTTGCTTCGCCACCGCACGCGCCATCTCATAGCCGGGCGCGACGAGGCCGAACAGCTTGCCCTCCCACAGCGCGCACTCGCCGATTGCGTAGATGTGCGGGTCGCTCGTGCGGCACGCGTTGTCGATCACGATGCCGCCGCGTTCGCCGAGCGCGAGGCCGCTTTCGCGCGCGAGATCGTCGCGCGGACGGATGCCCGCGGAGAACACGATCATGTCGGTGTCGAGGTGACTGCCGTCGGCAAATTGCATGCGATGCGTGCCGGTCTCGCCATCGACAATCGCCGAGGTGTTCTTCTGCGTGTGCACCGTCACGCCAAGTTCCTCGATCTTCGCGCGCAGCACGCGGCCGCCGCCTTCGTCCACCTGCACCGCCATCAGACGCGGTGCGAACTCGACCACGTGCGTTTCCAGGCCCATGTCACGTAACGCCTTCGCGCATTCGAGGCCGAGCAGGCCGCCGCCGACCACCGTACCGGTCTTCGAACGTGCACCGCATTCCTGCATCGCCTCGAGGTCGTCAATGGTGCGGTAGACAAAGCAGTCGGCGCGTTCACGGCCTTGTACGGGCGGCACAAATGGATAGGAACCCGTAGCGAACACCAGCTTGTCGTACGGCAAGGTCTCACCGGTCGATACCGTTACGGCGCGCGCGTCGCGATCGATCGCCACGGCTTTTGCATTGAGCTTCAGCAGGACGTTCTGGCGCTCGAAGAAACCCGGTTCGACGAGCGACAGATCGTCCGCCGTTTTTCCCGCGAAAAATTCGGACAGGTGCACGCGGTCGTACGCCGGGCGTGATTCCTCGCACAGCACGGTGATGTCGAGCCCATGCGCCGCGTCTTGCGCCAGGCACTCGACCAGTTTGTGGCCGACCATCCCGTGACCGATAACGATGATTTTCATGACCGCGGCTTCCTCAATGTGCTGGGCTCGAATCGCTGCCGGTTGGCTGCTGCGCGAAAGCGATTCCGGAAATAAAAACGGCGTCCCGCGAACCCAGTCGATGACTGAATTCGGGGGACGCCGTTGTCCTGACCTGTGCTGCGGCGAGTACGCTGTTGTTGCACTCGCAACGGATCCACGTTGATCCGCTGGAAGGGCTTAACGCAAAGGTTGTGCCAATTGGGTGAAATTCCCGCTGCGGCGCCGTGACACGGGGCTTTGCGGTACATGACATGGGTTTGCTGCCAATACGGTGCGTGGCACGTCTTGATGCAGCGAGGCACAGGGATGGTGCGACGCAGCACCGTGCACGTGCGAACGGTGCTGCGCTCCGCTTAATGATGGTGAGTAGCGCGGTCGGCTGGCCGCCGACGCCGCGAGCGCGGGCTTCGACAGCCCGGCAGCGATTCTGGTGGGAACACTATGCGGCGCATCGAACCGCGGCACGAACTCGCCGCGCACGCTCAAACGCCGATGGGCAACCTCGCGACGAACACCGTGCCTTCCGCGGCGCACGATCTGACATCGAGCGTGCCGCCGTGCGCGCCGACGATCTGCTTGCAGATATACAAGCCGAGCCCGAGGCCTCCGCCAGGCTTGCTGGTAGGTGGGCGCCAGTAAGGCTCGAACACCTTGATCAAGATATCCGGTGCGATCACGTTGCCGCCGTTCGACACGGTCAGCACGAACTCGCCGCTCTCCACCCGCGCTTGCACCGTGACCGGTAACTCGACCGCGCCATGCGTGATCGCATTGCCCAGCAGGTTCGACAGGAGTTGCTGGACGCGCATGCGATCGCAACGAACCGACGTGGAGATCGCGATATCGTCGGCCAGCATCCGCTCCGGATTGGCCTCGCGCGCTTCGGCGACCACCACGCGCAACGCGGTCGCCAGATCGTCGACGTCCTCGATCGACACGCCGATACCGGAACCGAGCCGGCCGCGTGCGAAATCCATGACGTCGTCGATCAGGCGGGCCATACGCGACGTCGTGGTCTTCAGACGCTGACCGATTTTCACGAGGTCGGGCTCATTCCTGCGCAGCGTCAGCAGTTCAGCGGTCGCGCTGACCGCGGAGAGCGGATTACGCAGGTCGTGGCCAAGCACGGCGATGAACTGCTCGCGCAAGCCGGAATTTTCCCGTTCGTCGAACAGCGCCGCCTCAGCCGCCCGCTGGCGGCCTTCCGTGGCGAGCTGGATCGCGATCAGATCGGCGAATACCTCGAACATGCCCAGCGTCCGCGCGTTCGAGATCTCATTCGGGTTCGGGTCGATTGCACAGAGATTGCCGAAGTAGCGGCCATCGGGCAAAACGATCGGTACGGAAATATAACTACCCAGGTTGTAGATCCGCGCTGTGTGATGGCCGTGATAGACCGGGTCTTCGCTGAAATTGTCGATCACGATCGACGCACGTGCCGCACGCGATTCGAAACACAGCGTGGTGTGCAAATCGAGCTGGCCGCCCGCGACCAAACCGAAGTTCACTTCGTCCCGCACCACGCAGGCGGTCCAGCTCTGCTCTGTGACCCGGGCGACCGCTGCAAAGCCCATCCCGGTGTTCTTGCAGATCAGGCGCAGGATCGAGGGCACGGCGTCGATGCGGCTGACCGCTTCGATATCCCGTGCGATTCGCGCTTCCTCATCGTCCCCAATCGGTAATTTATTCATAAGAAAGCCGTGTCGGATACCTTGCCGGAATGACCGAAGAAAAACCGAATGGTGAGCCCCGATTCTATCGGGACTTCAAATTGCTCAATACAAGGTACGCAACCTGGAGAAGCCGGATGTCCTTTGATGATGCCGCACGCCTCCTGATCGCCGACGACGATCCAGATCTGCTGGCCGCCTACGTACTTTATTTCAGCGCACACGGTTTCGATATCCGGACCGCGCGCAACGGCCTCGACGCGCTCGCGCAGTATTGCGCGTGGCACCCGGGCGCCGCGCTGCTCGACGTCGAAATGCCGCGTCTCGACGGGCGCGCGGTCGCCCGGCGCATCCGCCGTGAGGCCGACACGCCGGCGCCCATGCTGGTCGCCGTGACCGGCCTCGCGCGCGACGAGGACAGGCGCGAGTCGTTACGCTCCGGATTCAATCATCATTTCGTCAAACCCGTGCCGATGCCGGTGATCCTTGCGGCGCTGACCGGGCGTGGCGGGCATTAGTCGCCACCTTAGTCGCCAAAGCCCAATTCAGCCTCGAGCGTTTGACCGACACGCAGCCATGCCCCGGCCCCGCGCGCGACGAGCGCATTGTTGCCGAAAGTCACCGCACCCTCCCGCTGTGGATTCGCCCGGTAGACGCTCATCGTGTCCGTAGGTTCGTTCGGCCAATCGGGATCGGGTGCACCCTTCGCCTGATCGATGGTCGGCATCGGGCAGCGCGCACACAGCTTGACCAGTTTCAGTTCCACGGCCTCCTCCGCTGCGCCGCCGACACTCAGACTCTCGACATAGTCCTCTTCGTACGCTTCGAGCCCTGTCAGCACGACGTTTGGGCGAAACCGGTCGATCGGAATGGACGGCGCGCCCTTATTGTTCAGGCGCACGTTCAGATCGTCGAGCGAGGCCTGGCCGATCACCAGCAGCGGAAAACCATCGGAGAAATACGTGGTGGCCCCGGCGACGCTAGCGGTGTAGTCCGGATCGACCCGCCGTTCGCGTTCGGGATCGAAGCGCAGAAGCCGCGACGGCACGCCGAGAAACGCCGAAAACCATGCTGCGCTCGCTTCTCCGGTGTCGAGTCCGTAGGCCGCGTCGCGCCAGACCACGGTTTGCACCTTGTGCGGAGCGCTGAGCCCGGCGGCGTCGAGCGGCGTACGCAACTCACTCATGCCCGGCGCGCGGATCACGAGCTCATGTTCGCCGAGCTCGACCCTGATCAGCGCCATGCGCGGATACGCGCGCTGGGTGAGCATCGCGCCGTTCGGGTCGGTGACCATCCAGCATCGGTCGTATTCGAGGCCGGTGGCGAGCAGGCGTGCTTCATTCACCGTAATGCCGGCGCAGGATTTGATCGGATAGACGAAAAGCTCGCTGATGGTAGGCATAGTGTGGGTGGTGTGGGGAACACGCGTTTTTTGTGTCAATGTCCGATTGTAAAGCGCTGCCGCGTACTGCCGGACGTCGGTCGCGCGGAACCTGAGCGGCGGATTGAGCGGCATATTGAGCGGCCCGCCCCGGAACGCCTGCTGCGCAAGAGTTTGCGCCGCGCGATCGCGAATCCGGCGGGATTCGACGCGCTGCCTGAAACCGGCCGGGCGATGCGACCGTTTCTTCCGGCCGCGCTTGGACGTAAAATCCCCAATCGAACCGCTCGGGCAAAGACAGGGCCGGCGCCGGAGCAATCGCGCAAACCGCGAGCGGCTGCGGCGCGTTGGTCAGGAAGTACAGACATCTATTGCGCCACGACCCTCGCTATGCGTCAAAAGCGCAGCGGGTCAGCGAGCTGGCAGTTGATCGCCATGGTCAACATCGGTTGCCAGACCCATCTGGACGGCGCCGGGCACACTCCGGTGCGTCACTGGATTGAACTTGTAGAAGCATCCCTACCATAAACGAAACAGGAAATTCATTATGCTGAGCAAACCCGTGTTGACCGTTGCCGAAACGACCCAAATCCTCGAAGCCGCCCGCGCGGAGGCCGAGAAGAACCAGTGGGCCGTTGCCATCGTGGTGGTCGACGACGGCGGCCATCAACTCGGCATGCTGCGTCTGGACGGCAGCGCGCCGGCCAGTTCGTACATCGCGACGGAAAAAGCCCGCACTTCGGCGATCGGCCGCCGCGAAACCAAGGTATACGAAGACATGATCAACAACGGCCGCACGGCATTCCTGAGCGCGCCGCTGCAAGGCACGCTGGAAGGCGGCGTGCCGGTGATCGTCGACGGCCAGGTAGTCGGCGCGGTCGGCGTGTCGGGCGTCAAGTCGGATCAGGACGCGCAAATCGCCAAGGCGGGTATTCAGGCAATCGCTGCTTAAGTTCGGATCCATTCGGAATCCATTCAAAGCCGCGGCAATAAAAACGAAACACAACACGGACCGATGCCCCCTCATCGGTCCCATTCAAGGATGGAGCAGTCGATGACTCAGATGAACACGCGCGGTGGACTGCAAGTCGCCGCCAACCTCGACCAGTTCGTCGAAACCGAAGCCCTGCCCGGCACCGGAATCGACAGCGCCGCATTCTGGTCAGGTTTCGACGTCCTCGTGCATGAGCTGGCGCCGAAAAACCGTGCGCTGCTGGCCGAGCGCGACCGCCTGCAAACCGAACTCGACACCTGGCATCGCGCCAATCCGGGTCCGGTGCGCGATCTGCGCGCGTACCACGCCTTCCTCGAAGGCATCGGCTACATCGTGCCGTCGCCGGCGAGCGTCAAAGCCACGACCGACCATGTGGACACCGAAATCGCCGAACAGGCCGGCCCGCAGCTCGTCGTGCCGCTGTCGAATCAGCGCTATGCGCTGAACGCAGCCAACGCACGCTGGGGCAGCCTGTACGACGCGCTGTACGGCACCGATGCGATCCCCGAGACCAACGGCGCCGAAAAACAGAAGGCCTTCAACCCGGTGCGTGGCGCGGCAGTGATCGCTTATGCCCGCAAGTTTCTCGACCAGGCAGCCCCGCTCGCGAACGGCTCGCACGTCGACGCCACGCTGTATAGCGTCGAAGGCGGCAAGCTCGTCGTCACGTTGAAGAGCGGCAAGACCGAACTGAAAACGCCTGTGCAGTTCATCGGCTATCAGGGCGACGCGAGCGCGCCGTCCGCCGTGCTGTTGAAGCACAACGGCCTGCACTTCGAAATCCAGATCGACGCGAACGATTCGATCGGCAAGACCGATTCGGCCCACGTGAAGGATGTGCTGGTCGAAGCCGCGGTGAGCACGATCATCGACTGCGAAGACTCCGTTGCCGCTGTCGATGCGAACGACAAGGTCCAGCTGTATCGCAACTGGCTCGGCCTGATGAACGGCACCCTGACGGAAGAAGTTGCGAAGGGTGGCAAGACCTTTACGCGCCGTCTGAATGCCGATCACGAGTACACCGGTGCGGACGGTTCGTCGAAGGTCAAGCTGCATGGCCGCTCGTTGCTGTTTATCCGCAACGTCGGTCACCTGATGACGAATCCGGCCGTGCTGACAAAAGACGGTCAGGAGATTCCGGAAGGCATTCTCGATGGCGTCATCACCACGTTGTGCGCGCTGCACGACCGCAAGCACAAGCTGAATTCGCGCACCGGTTCGATCTATATCGTGAAGCCGAAAATGCACGGCCCGGCCGAAATCGCGTTCGCGAGCGAACTGTTCGCGCGCGTCGAAGACCTGCTGAAGTTGCCGCGCAACACGATCAAGATGGGCATCATGGACGAGGAGCGCCGCACCAGCGTCAACCTGCTCGCCTGTATTGGCGAAGCGTCCGAGCGTGTCGCGTTCATCAACACGGGTTTCCTCGACCGCACCGGCGACGAAATGCACACGGCGATGGAAGCCGGCCCGATGATGCGCAAGGGCGATATGAAGTCGAGCGCATGGATTGCCGCGTACGAGCGCAGCAACGTGCTGGTCGGTTTGAGCGCGGGCCTGCGTGGCCGCTCGCAGATCGGCAAGGGCATGTGGGCCATGCCGGACCTGATGCACGCCATGCTCGAGCAGAAGATCGCGCATCCGAAAGCCGGCGCGAACACCGCATGGGTGCCCTCGCCGACCGCCGCGACGCTGCACGCGCTGCACTATCACCAGGTCGACGTGCAGGCGGTTCAGCAGGAGCTCGAACGCACGGACTACTCGAAGGTCCGCGACGAACTGCTCGACGGTTTGCTGACGATTCCAGTCGTTGCCGAAGCGAAGTGGAACGCGGACGAGATCCGCAGCGAAGTCGAGAACAACGCGCAAGGCATTCTCGGCTACGTGGTGCGCTGGGTCGATCAGGGTGTGGGCTGCTCAAAGGTGCCGGACATTCACAACGTCGGTCTGATGGAAGACCGTGCGACGCTGCGGATCTCCAGCCAGCACATTGCGAACTGGCTGCATCACGGTGTGGTGACGCGCGAGCTGGTCGAAGAGACCTTCAAGCGCATGGCGAAGGTAGTCGACGAACAGAACGCGGGCGATCCGCACTATCAGCCAATGGCGCCGGGCTTCGACACGCTGGCGTTCAAGGCCGCGCAGGCGCTGGTATTCGAAGGACGTGAACAGCCGAGCGGCTACACGGAACCGTTGCTGCATAAGTTCCGGCTGGAAGTGAAGAAGGCACAGTAAAGGCTTTTTGCGCGTGGCCTGGGTATAAGGCTCGATCTTTTGGGCTCGCCTGAGTCACAGCCGCGAATCAGCCGCGAACCAGGCCGGATAGAAAGACGGGCGCCGCATCATGCGGCGCCCGTTTTAATTTGCGCGGTAGTGCTGCGCGTTGCTTCTGCGTGAAAGGTCTCCTACACGTTAAGCTGCTTCAGCCGTGTACTGCGCCGGCACACTGGCCTGCATATTCGCCTGCATATAGGTGTGCAAATACGCTTCGAATTCCGCCTTCACTTCCGGATGACGCAGCGCGAATTCCACCGTCGCCTTCAGATAGCCCAACTTGCTGCCGCAATCAAAGCGCGTACCGAAGTAGCGGTACGCGAGCACCTGCTCTTCGGTCAGCAGCGATTGCACCGCATCGGTCAATTGCAGCTCACCGCCCGCGCCCGGCTTGAGCGCGCGGATATGCTTGAAGATGGTCGGCATCAGCACGTAGCGGCCCACCACGCCGAGGTTCGACGGCGCCTTGTCCGGTGCCGGCTTTTCGACGATGCCCGACAGCTTGATCACATTGTCTTCCCACTCGCGGCCATCCACGACGCCGTACGAACGGCTGTCTTCGCGCGCGATGGTTTCGACGCCGATCACCGAGCTGTGATAGTGGTTGAAGGTGTCGACGAGCTGGCTCATCACCGGCTTCGAGCTGTGCAGCAAGTCGTCGGCCAGAATCACGGCGAACGGGCTGTCGCCCACCAGTTTCTCGGCGCACAGCACCGCGTGACCCAGACCGAGGGCTTCGGCCTGACGCACATAGAAGCAGTGGACGTTAGCCGGCTTGATGCTGCGCACGAGGTCGAGCAGCTTCTGTTTGTTGCGTGCTTCGAGTTCCGCTTCGATCTCGTAGGACTTGTCGAAATGATCCTCGATCGCGCGCTTGCTGCGGCCCGTCACGAAGATCATCTCGGTGATGCCGGCGGCAATCGCTTCTTCAACCGCGTATTGAATCAGCGGCTTGTCGACGATCGGCAGCATTTCCTTGGGGCTTGCTTTGGTAGCCGGCAAAAAGCGTGTCCCGAGGCCCGCTACGGGAAACACGGCTTTGGTGACTTTCAGCATGGTAGGCATTCCCACATCGGTTAGAAATTAGTGTGTTCGCGGGCCTCGCGGCCACTCGATGTCGCAGAAAAGACTAACAAAAAAATTAATCCATTTCGTGCGTTAATTTTTCTCGATTCAAATAAATAAATCGATTCGCTTTCGATATTCCGGATCGTGGCATGCATCAGGAAACAATTACGTACCGGCATCGAATTATTTTCTGAAATTCCGAAAATTTTACGTGTCCGGCGAAGTGGATCGCGGGCCACCTCGAGCGCGTCCGGGAGCGCACCAGGGCGCTCCCGGACACCGCTCATTCGTTCTCGTCGATCTGGGGCAGCTTGCCCGGGTTCATCCGAAAACGGCGGATCGGCTCGTTGCGCAGCGCCTCGCGGTAGGCGGAGGCAGCGACAAGGATCAGCAGCACGGCAATGCCGGCGAGTAAATGCAGGTTCATGACTTCACCTCTGGTCAAGAGAATCCGTGCCTTAAATTAGCACGACAAAACCGGCAAATAATTCGATGTAGCAAGTGCTTATGCGGAATTACACTTCGTCACAAAATCGCCATTTAATTCGATTTGCCACGCAATTTTTTATCGATTTTTTACCTCCGCGGTGCACTAGCATGTGATGCACCGCGGGCGCGCACGGCGTGCCCGGGGAATAAGCTTTTTCTTCCTTCAGAATAAGGACCGCGCATGAGCGACTCAGCACTGGATGCCGCCGGCTCATCCCTGCCCCTTTCCCCGTCACGAAAGGCCGCCGCGCCGCGCGCGCAGAGCGAAGCGCGCGCCGACAGCGCCGGCAAGGAACATGTAATCGACGCCATGCGAGGCTTCGCCGCGCTTCTGGTCGCCTATTTTCATTGCCGCCAGGTCGAATGGGTGGGCATGCAGACCTTTCACCAGAGCGTCGGCCATTCTTTCAGTCTGAGTACGATCGCCGCCTACCTGACCTTCCCGATTGCGTGGGGCTCGGCCGGCGTGCCGATTTTCTTCGTGATCAGCGGTTACTGCATTCATCGCGGCGGCGCGCTGCGTCTGGCAAAAAATCCCGACTACCGGCTCGACACCGGCAATTTCTGGATCCGCCGTTTCGCGCGCATTTATCCGGTATTGCTGGCGGCGCTCGTGCTGACTTTTGCACTCGACTGGGTCAGCTTGCAGTTGCCGCCGGTCAATCACAAGATCCGCGAGATCGGCCTGCAGGCCTTCCTCGTCAACCTGTTTTCGCTGCAAGGCGTGGCCGGCAAGACGTTTGGGTCGAACGGCGCGCTCTGGACGCTATCGCTCGAAGTGCAGTTCTACGCGATCTATCCGCTGCTGTTCGCGCTGCGCCGGCGTCTGGGCATGACTTCCGTGCTGGCGATCGTCGCGGTGATCAATGTCGTGTCCGCCTATGTGCTCGAGCGCCACGATATGCAGTTCTTCACGTCCTACTGGTTTTCGTGGACGCTCGGCGCGTGGATCGCCGACGCTAAGGCCCGTAGCACGCCGGAGGCGCGTTCGTCGGTCTGGCTCTACGTGCTTGCTGCGGCGTTCATTGCGCTCGGCTGCGCGGCGTTTCATTTCGGCCAGTACGGGGCATTTCAACTCTGGGCGGTCGGCTTTGCCTTCTACCTGTACAAGGCGCTGGAGCGCCCTGATGCTGATAAGGCCGATACCCCAGGCGTGCGCCTCCTGTCACGGTTCGGCGATTTCAGCTTCTCGCTCTATCTGATCCATCTGCCGATCTTCGTGCTGCTGTCGTCGATCCTGTTCCGCTCGTCGCTGCAGATGTCGATCTGGCCGTCGTTCGGCTACATGCTGGTGGCCGTGCCGGTGGCCTACGTGTTCTACCGGCTGGTTGAATTGCCGGCGATGAAGTGGTCCGCGAGTTTCAAACCGAAGAATGTAGTGAAGCCAGCCTGAGAGCGATGCAGTAGAAAGGTCGGAGAAACACAATGTTCAGTTCAGAAACAGGTTTCTCCTTCGACAATGTGAGCAAGCCGTGCCGCCGGGAGCACGTTGTACAACCCGGTTGCATAGGTGGTGTGTGGCGCAAAAAAACGGAGCGGAAGTCCTTGGGACTTTCGCTCCGCTGCGCTAACGACAGAAACCGGCCGAGCCCCTGCCTACCCCCGCGTTAATTCACTTCGCACGTTCATCCGCTCAACCGCCCGCGCGAGCCCCTCAACGCCCCGCCACGCGCTTCAGAATCCGCTCGACACCTTCCACATACGTCGCCGTCCCGAACCGGCTCAGCGCCGTCTGATAGCCGTTTCTGACCAGCTTGTTACGCAGGTCGTCGTTCGAGCGCAACTCGGCAAGCGTATCGGCGAGGCCATGCGCGTCGCCGGGGGTGCATAGCACGCCGTTCTCGTAATCGTCGATGATCTCCAGCACGCCGCCTGCGCGTGCCGCCACCACCGGCCGCTGCGCCAGCATTCCCTCGACGATCACGCGACCGAACGGTTCCGGCGTGATCGACGTATGGACGACCGCATCGACCGCGCACATGCAAGCCGGAATGTCGTGCTGGAAGCCAAGGAAATGCACCCGGCCGCCGAGGTTGTGCGCGGCGACGAAAGCATGCAGTTCGATCTCGTACGCGTCCTCGCCGAACAGCGGCGCACCCACCAGCACGGCATGCATCTGCGGATTGAGGACCATCGCTTCAAGCAGCACGTGTTGTCCCTTCCAGCGCGCGAGGCGGCTGAACGAGCCGACCAGAAACGCGTGCTGCGGCAGGTTCAGGCGCTGGCGCAGGGTCGCTTGCGGGACTGTGCGTAACGCGTCGAACGGTGCCGCGGAAATGCCGTTGAACACCACGTCGATACGCTTTTTGTCGAAGTGCGTGAGCTCCGCGAAGGCACGCGCGGACGCCGCCGAATTGGCGATCACGTGCGTGAGGCCGAGGCGTGCGCACCATTTGATGATCGCCAGTTGCTTGCCGCCGAAATGCTCGGAACTCACGATATCGCGCAGATGCCAGACCACCGGCCGCCTCGCGAGCTTGCCGGCAATCGCACCGATCACCATCGCGCGCTGCGTGTTCGCGTAGATCACCTCGGCGTCGCGCGCGCGTTTCGCGGTAGCACGCACGAGCGACAGCAGGCCCTTGAGCGCCTGGCCCTTTGGCAGCGAACCGCCCTGCTTGCGCACATTGCGCAATGCGCCGGCATCCAGCACGTTGACGGTCACGCCGGCTTTAGCCAAAGCGGTGCGGAACGGGCCGTCGTCGAACAGCACGACTTCGATGCACGAGCGCAAAGCTTTAACGATTTCCAGCAGCGATAACTCGGCGCCGCCGAGCACGCCACTCTGGTCGACCGCGAGAATGCGCGGCGCGTTGGCACCCGGCTCTGCTTTGTAGGGAACGTAAGGTGGCAGCGTTGCCGAGCGCAATGCCGGCACCGAAGCCCGCACGTGAGCAAAGAAACGCTCGCGGAAATGGGCGGCCGAAAACTGCTCGGCGTTCGCGCGGCAATCCACCGGCGAAAAACGCTTCACGTGGCCGTCGAAACGCTCGACCGCCGCAATGATCGACTCGACGTTCTGCTCGTCGAAGAACATGCCCGTAGGCCGCGACTCGGACAGATCGCGCACGGTTTCAAGCGCCCCGCCCTTGCCGTAGGCGATCACCGGCGTGCCGCACGCCTGCGCTTCGACCACTGAAATGCCGAAGTCTTCTTCCGCGGCGAACACGAAAGCTTTCGCGCGGCTCATCTTTTCCTTGAGCATCTTGAACGGCTGATAGCCCATGATCTCGACATTCGGCCCTGCCTTCGCGCGGATCTTCTGCATGTCGGGGCCGTCGCCGATCACCACCAGCTTGCGCTCCGGCATCTGCGCGAACGCTTCGACAATCAGATCGATCTTCTTGTACGGCACCATCCGCGAGGCGGTCAGATAGAAATCATCCTTGTCGGTGCATAGCGCAAACGCCTCGACATCGACGGGCGGAAAGATCACCTGCGCTTCGCGCTGATAAACCTTTCTGATCCGCCGCGCGATGAAGTCGGAGTTCGCAACAAAGCCGTCCACCGAATTCGACGTGCGGATATCCCAGTTGCGGATGTAGTGCAGAATCAGCCGCGCCATCGCGGACTTCGGCCCGGCGGTCAGCTTCGACTGCTGCAGGTACTGATGCTGCAGATCCCATGCATAGCGAATCGGCGAATGCACATAGCTGATATGTACCTGATCGGGGCCCGTGAGAATCCCTTTTGCAACGGCGTGGCTGCTCGAGATCACCACGTCGTAGGCCGAGACGTCGAGTTGCTCGATCGCGAGCGGCATCAACGGCAGATAGGTGCGGTACTTGGTGCGCGCAAGCGGCAGTTTCTGGATGAACGAGGTCGTGACCGGTTTGCCGCGCAGAAAACTGCGGTCCTCCAGAAAATCGACGAGGCTGAACAGGTCCGCGTCCGGAAAGCACGCGACGATCTGCTCGAGCACCTTCTCGGCGCCCGCGTAGGTGACGAGCCAGTCGTGCACGATCGCGACACGCACCGTCTTGTCGCTACGCAACGCCGAGCGGCGCGACGGCGCCTGTGCACCGGGAACGGTGGTGAGTTCAGCCAGTGCGCTGCGCGTCGCGGGCTGCAGCACGGCTTCTTCAAGGACTTCGTGGTTCATGCGCTTTTCCTCGGATTCAGTCGCAACAGCAGTGAACGCGCAAGATCGCGCAAAGCAGGTGTCATCGTGATCGACCAGGCGACATTCGCGCCGACCATCAACAGGCCGGCGACGATCGCGAGAGCCAGACCCGGCAGGAAGCTGGCAAGCCACAGGCTGGCCAGCAGAAAAGCAAGGTGGGCGAGCATGTCGAGCGCGATCTGGCGTGCGCGAATCGCCGACAGGCGCAGCAGCACGGCGTAATCGAACAGCGCCCGGCCGGCCACGGCTATCGCCGCGCCGGTCAAACCGAAATGGGTGATGCCGAGCCACAATGCCCCTGCAAACAAGGGCAATTCAAAGAGACCGACGCGCGCGGCGGTGGCCGGATTGACCTGTGACTGGATCAGAATCCGCGTGACGTTCGCCTGGCCGACGAGCCACACGGCGACGATCATGATCCGGCCCACCGGCGCTGCCACGGTGGCGATCTCATTGCCTACCCACAGATGCAGAAACGGCTCGAGAACCAGCATCGCGACCAGCGCGACCGGCGTGAACACGCCATTGAGGAATTCGAGCGACTGCTGCGTGATGGTGTCCGCATCCGCGCGGCCCACGGCGGACAGACGCGGAAACAGCGTGCGCACCAGCGCGGTCGGCACGATATTCAGACGCGTCACAAGGTTCTGCGGCACCGTGTAATACGTAACGAAACGCGCGCCGAGACTCGTGCCGAGCATCACGCGGTCGAGCGATTCGGCGATCATGTTGGTGACGCTCGCAATCAGCATCCAGCCGCCGAAGTTGAAGAGTCCCTTTGCCACGCCGAGTTGCGGCGGCAGAATGCTGCGGATGTCCAGCACCTTCAGCGCCGAACGGCCCAGCAGAATCGCCGCGAGAATCCGTGCGAACACCGCGGCGGCGAGCACGTTCTGCAAGGTCGCCCCGAGCCACAGTGCAGCGCCGAGCGGCAGCAACTGGAACAGGAAGGTGCCGATCGTCTGATTGGTGTTGTAGACACCAAAGCGTTCCGCGCCGTTGATCGCACCGGCGAACACCCACGAAACGTTGGCAATCGGAATCGCCACCGCGAGCCACGGCAGCGCCATATAGACCTCATGCTGCAACTCGGGCGACACCTTGGTGAAGTACGCGGTGTACAGAAACGCGCCGAAATAGATAATCAGGCCGCCAATCACACCCGTCGCGAGATTGAGCCACGTCGCACTCCAGAACACGCGCGCGCTCTCGCCCTTGTCGCCCGAGGCGCGCGCCTTCGAGATGTGATTCTGCGCGGCCATGCTCATGCCGAGATCGAGAATCCCGAAGTAGCCGATCAGGGTCCACACGAGACTGATCACGCCGTAGCGCTCGACGCCGAGCAGCTTGATATACGACGGCACGGTCACGAGCGAGACGAAAGTCGGCAGCACCAGCCCGAAGAAGTTGATCGCTACGTTCTTGAGAATGCCTTTGTCCATCGGATGCCTTGGGTTTGACTACATTTGCCTGGTATTGCGAAGAAAGCGGTCATGCCATACGGTGTGTCATGGTTTCCAGCGATACATCATCACTTTCCCGCGCGCGTCTTCTTCGACGAACACGAGGTACTCGCCGTTGCTGCGCTTCGCAGCGCTGATGCCGTTAGGTACATCGACCCAGCCCGATGCACTGCCCACTTCCGGGCCAGGACGGATCACCCCGATCTCCTTGCCGCTGTCCTTGTCCCACACGTGCACCGCACCGACCGGCTCGACACCGAAGAGGTATTGCCCTTCAACGGTGAGTCCGATGATCGTGGCGATGGGTTTGGTCTGCGTGGTCCACGGCAGCGTGATCGAATAGCGCTGCACCGGATTACCGCTCGACCATTTGTCGTAGCGCACCAGCACGCGGCCCACTTCTTTCCAGAAGCCGCGATCCACCGGCGTATCGGGCGTATAGCCAGTCACATACATCGTGTCGGTGTCGGGCTCGTAGATCGCGCGATGCAGTTCGGTGAACGGTTGCGGCACCGGGTACTGCGTCAGGTTCGAATACGAGTAGATGGGGTTGCCCTTCCCATCGAGGCCGCCGAAACGGAAGCGGTAAATGCCCTTGTTATCGCGGGTGCGCCAGATATCGCCGGCGCTGTCGACCCACCAGCCCCAGCCGCCCGCGAGCTTCGTGCCGCTCGTATTGAGCGTGAATTCATCCGTGTTGAACTTGCCGTCGCCGTTCACGTCGCGCCAGATCCAGTCGCCGCCCAGCGGCGCATTCGGCACCTTGGCGACCGCGCGCTCACGCCCGGCGATGAAGCCCGAAGGAATCGCAGTCTCGCCGTCGTGCTGCGGGTCGAAGCGATAGATCTTCAGGTGGTCCGCATACATGTCGGTCAGGTACAGGAACGTCCGGCCCTTGAGCTTGCGAGCGATCGGCAAGCCGGGATATTGATCGGTGTGAAAGACAGGGTCGTCGGGATACTTGAAGCGGTTCGACAGAAAGCCCGCGTATTTCCAGTCCTGTCCTGCAGGCTTCGAGAGATCGAGTTCGAAGCGCTTGTTGCCCGTATAGACGCTGTCCGGACGCGACGGATCGATCCATGCGCCGTCGACGAATAACAAGCCTTGCACCTGCCAGTTCTGTTTGCCGTCCGGCGCGTAACTCTCGAGCGTGGCGCCGAGGCCCGCGCCGATCGGGTCGTAACGCGGACCGATGCCGTTGGTCGACACATAGACGTTGCCGCGTGCATCCACGCCCACGCCGGTCAGACCATTGAAGCGCTGTGGGCCAGGCTTGCCGGGCGTACCGCTGAAAATGCCGCCGCGTTCACCGAGCGAGCCCGACTCCGTATAACGGCCATTGCTCTTGCTGAAGAACAGCACCTGTTGGCGCGGACCGTTGTCCGCGATCAGAACGCGGCCTTGTGCATCCAAAGCGATATCGACCGCGACCGTATCGGCGGGTAACGTAAATGTTTCGTCGATGCGCTTGCCCGCCGTGGTGTAGTGCTCAACATGCGGCGCCTTGTCGTTGCGTGTGCCGCTCAATACCCAGAGCGTGCCGTCGGGGGCTAGCGCGATACGGCCCGGTTCGTGCACGGTCCAGGTCGTTTTCTGCTGCATCGATTCCGCGTCATACACTTCGATGCGATCGCGCGCCGTGTTCGCCGCGTAAAGCGTGGTGTCATTCGCCGCCAAACCGCCGATTTCGGCACTCGTGCCGGTCGGCACTTCGTTCATCATCAGAAAGCCCGCTGCCAGTTGCGCATGCGGGTCGGCGCTTTTCGCGGCCGGCTGGAACGGCGCGGCGCGCTTCGGATCGGCGATCTGCCTGCGTGAAATGCCGAACCATTGCTTGCCCTTCTCCGGCCACACGCCCTGCTCGACCAGACGTCCCTTCTCGTTGCCGACCTCGATCGCCACGAAGGCGTACTTGCGATTCAGCGCGATTGCGCTGCCGCCAGCGTTGCCCCAACCATGCGTGCCGCCCGCGAAGCCGAGCATCTTGCCGTTCTGGTAGACGCTCGCTTCGGCGCCGCTTTCGTCCCACGGCGCGTTCGTATAAACCTTGCCGTCCGGCGCGACCGCGATGGCGGTGATGTTGATCTGCGTCCACGTGCCATCGCCGAAACCGAAGGTGTTACCGATCCAGGAATTTTTCGCGTTCAAGACGGTTTCCGCGGATGCCGTGAAGCTGACCGATGCCGCCGCCATTCCGGCCGCATAGGCAAACACGGCAATCCAGGTTTTGAACGTGAAACGGGCCAAAGTTATTCCTCCAATCAGGGCCGTGCCGCGATCGGGCAACTGGCTCACGCGGGTGCAAAATCCAAAGAAATGACGGCTGAGGCCGCTAGAAGCGACGTGAGAACACGAGACTGATTCCCGCCAGACACGACGTACAAGACGGGGCTTGGAAATCAGGCTCGCCGCAGCGCCGACACTCAAACGCGAGCCTGGTCGAATACGAGCACTGGGCGCGTGACGCACGCGCCATCCGTGGCCACCCGTCCACACGGCTCACATTACGCGGAAAGAATGCCGCGACGAAAATCGAAAATAATTCAAAAATATTCGACGCTTTAAGCGTTGTGAAAGAAAATGATTTAAAAATCGATTAAATGAAAATGGACGTGGATGCGTGCGCCCCGCAGTGCCTTTGCGCCCCATCCTTACCGATGCAACCTGATTCCGGCTGCACTTCTTACGGATTGCGACAATCACAAGACACAAGCATAAAAATCTATTGCGAATGGATAACGAAACACCCTGTTGCAATCTGATTCATTTATCCATTTCATTCCCGTTTTTTCATCAATTTATTTTCCCTAGAATCGAATGCACTTCCGTTGCGACGCGAAGCGAGCGCGCCCTTGCCCTCAAGCCCTGTTCCTGACTTGAGAAGATTCGCGCGATCCTTCGCCCGGCCCATCTGCTTCACACCATGGACGGTTCATGACTGCCAGCGCACTGCCCTTAGCGCCTTCTCACTCCCGCCGCATCGTGCAGCTCGACGGTTTGCGCGCCATCGCCGTGCTCGCGGTATTCGCCCAGCACGCCTTGAAAGCGCCGCTGTGGATGGGCGTCGACCTGTTTTTTGTTTTGAGCGGTTTCCTGATTACCGGCATCCTGCTCGAGCGCAAGGCGCGCCAGCAGTCGTATTTCGGCTATTTCTATGCACGCCGGGCGCGGCGCATCCTGCCGCCTTATCTGCTGCTGATGGTGGTGTCGTCGATTCTGTTCGGCTTCGGTTGGGCGCAGCACTGGCAGTGGTACGCGTTCTTCGCGACCAATATCGGCGACGCACTCAATCAAAGCGGTCACGACAGCCTGAATGTGCTGTGGTCGCTAGCGGTCGAAGAGCAGTTCTATATTTTCTGGCCGTTCGTGATCCTGCTGCTGCCCGAGCGTGTGCTCGGCTACGTGGCGGCCGCGTTGATCGTGCTGGTGCCGGTGCTGCGCGCAGTCGCCACGCCCTGGTTCGATTCGTTCTGGCCGATCTATTACCTGACGCCGTTCCGCATGGACCTGCTGGCGGCCGGCGCGCTGCTCGCCGTCGCCGTACGGCGCGATCGCAATGCACTCGAGCCGTTCAAGGGCCTCGCCGTGCTCGGCTTTTTTGCCGCACTCGCCGTGCTGGCGTGGCTCCATCTGCACTATCCGCGGTTCCGGGCGGCCAATACGCCGCTATCGAACGCCGCGCTCTACAGCGTTTCGTTGGTGCTTTGTACTTCGGTCGTGGTCATCGCCCTGCAAAGCAAGGGCATCGTCAAACGGCTGCTGTGCAATCCCGTGCTGGTCTATATCGGCACCATCAGCTACACGATTTATCTGATCCACCTGAGCGTGCTGTACACGCTGTGGCCGCTGCATCTGAACCGTTATCTGACCGCGGCGCTGGCACTCGCGATCACCCTCGCCTACGCCAGCATCACGTGGTTCGCGTTCGAAAAACGTTTGATCTTCGGCTCGGCAGGCAACGGCCATGCGCCCGCCGGCAGCGTGTCGGGGGGCGCATCGCGAGCGCCACGAAGCCGCGCATGAGGCGCCGCGCGTGGCTCGCTGCGGGCGTGTCGGCCGCTGCGTCAGTGCTGGTTTCACTGGCACTGGACGCGCGTGCCGGAAGTCCGGCATCGCAGGTGCTGGTGGACGCCTACGGCGATTCGACCACGCTCGGCATTACGTGCAGCGCCGGCCACTGCGGACCGCAGGCGCAAAACGCCGTGTCGTATCTGCAAGACGAATTGCAAGCCAGGTACGGTCAACGGGTGCGCGTCACGAACTACGGCGTGGGCGGCACGATGGCCAGCCAGCTGCGCGACGGCACCGGCAACCGCCGCGCCGGCCCGACCGCCGGCCTGCCGTGGCAGGAACGGCTCGCCGCTTCGTCCGCGCAGATCGTGCTGATCAATTACGGCATCAACGAAGTAATGCAGAACCAGACGCCCGAGCAGTTTTACGCGGCCGAAACGACGCTCGTGAAAACGGCCCGCGTGCTCGGCAAAGAGCCGGTTCTACAGACCTCGAACCCGATGCCCGACAACCGCCTCAACGCGCGGCTCGCCGCGATGGTCGCGATGACGCGCCGGGTGGCCGCCGAACAGCAGGTGCCGCTCGTCGATCAGTTCGCGTACGTCAGCAATCTGCCGGACTGGAAGACGCTGATGTCCGACGGCGCGCATCCCAAGCCGGGCTTGTACCGGCTCAAGGCGGAACAGGATTTTCAGGTCGTCGATCCGCTGGTGCGGCGACTGCTGGACGGCACGCTTTGAAGCTCCTTTTTCAAGTGCACTTCTCTTTCTCTTTTACCAATATCGAAGGCAAGCTATGAGCCAACCACGCAAAGCGATCATCACCGGCGTATCCGGACAGGACGGCGCCTATCTGACCAAACTGTTGCTCGACAAGGGCTACCACGTGACCGGCACCTACCGGCGCACGAGTTCGGTCAACTTCTGGCGCATTCGTGAACTCGGCGTGCTCGATCATCCGAATCTGCGTCTGGTCGAACACGACCTGACCGATCTGGGCTCGACGCTGCGTCTGCTCGAAGGCGCGCAGGCCGACGAGCTGTACAACCTCGCCGCGCAGAGCTTCGTGGGGGTCTCGTTCGACCAGCCCGTGACGACCGCCGAAGTGACCGGCATCGGCGCGCTGAATCTGCTTGAAGGCATCCGCATTCTGAATCCGAAGACCCGTTTCTACCAGGCGTCGACGTCGGAAATGTTCGGTCTCGTGCAGGCGGTGCCGCAACGCGAGGAGACGCCTTTCTATCCGCGCAGCCCGTATGGTGTGGCCAAGCTGTTCGCGCACTGGTCGACCATCAACTATCGCGAGTCGTACAACCTGTTTGCGAGCAGCGGGATTCTGTTCAATCACGAATCGCCGCTACGTGGCCGCGAATTCGTCACGCGCAAGATCACGGACACCGTCGCGAAGATCAAGCTCGGCAAACAGGACGTGCTGGAGCTCGGCAACCTGAGCGCCAAGCGCGACTGGGGCTTCGCGCTCGAATACGTGGAAGGCATGTGGCGCATGCTGCAGGCCGATGAACCCGATACCTTCGTGCTCGCCACCGGCCGCACCGAGACGGTCCGCGACTTCGTGCGCATGGCGTTCGCCGCCGCGGGCTATCAGATCGAATGGTCGGGCAAGGAAGAGCGTGAGACCGGCATCGACGTGGCAACCGGCAAGACGCTGGTGCGCGTGAACCCGAAGTTTTACCGCCCGGCGGAAGTGGACCTGCTGATCGGCTGCGCGGACAAGGCGCACGAGAAGCTCGGCTGGAAGCCGGAAACCACGCTTGAACAGCTGTGCCACATGATGGTTCATGCGGACCTTGGCCGGAACGAGCATCACGAGACGTTCTGATCCTGGGAGGCGGCTGCGTGGGCAGCCGTCACCCTGTAAAAAAAGGCCTGATCGCAACGATTCAGGCCTTTTTTCTATTGCGTCATGGTGCGTTCAATGCACCCCACCCGCCGCGATCGCCTCGCTATACACCGACGCCACGCGCTTCGCGATCACCGAGTTATCGAAGTTCTCGCGCGCATAGCGGCGGCAAGCATCGGCATCCGGCAACTTCAGCGAGCCGTTCAACGCGCCTGCCAGACCTGCCGCAATCGCCTTTGCGCCCGTCTCCGGCAACACCAGATTCGGCGACAAACCCGCCACCGCTTCCGGCAAACCGCCCACTGGCGTCACCAGCACCGGCGTGCCGGAAGCCAGCGATTCAACGGTAATCAGCCCGAAGCCTTCCAGCGCCACCGTCGGCACCACGCTGATATTCGCGGCACGGTACAACGCCGCCAGATGCTGATCGGGCACGAAGCCCAGCAGTTTCACGTTGTCCTCGAGGCCCGCCTCGGTGATACGCGCCTGCAACTCGCCTTCGAGCCGCCCCTTGCCGGCGATCAGCAACAGCACATCGGGCGCAGTGCGCTTGAGCAGCTTCACCGCATCGATCAGATCTTCGAGGCCCATGCGGCGCACCAGACGCCGCACGGCCAGCACGATCGGCCGGTCCTGCGGCAGTTGCAGTTTCAGACGCGCCTCGGCAGGCGTGATCGGCAGATTGAACTGCTCGACATCCACGCAGCCCGGTACGACGCGCACGCGGTCCGGCGCGATGCGATAGCGCGAAGTCAGAATCTTGCCGAATGCCTCCGACAGGACGATCAACCGCGACGAGCGCGCATACACCGATTGTTCCAGATAGCGCTTGGCGCGCTGGCCGAGCGAATCGGCGCCTTCAACGTGGCTCTCGTCGGCCCACGGCCCCTGGAAATGCGAGACCTGCGGAATGCCGCGTGTCACGTCGAGACCCGGAAACGTGTACAGCGCGAAGTGCGACGAAATCACATCGGGACGCGAGGTGCTGATCTCCTGGCGCAGCGCGCGGCGTGCCGCCATCAGCCGCAGCGGCAACGATTGCGCGGCGGAGCCGAAACCGTTGATCGCGCCGCCGGTGTCCGCGGCCACTTTGGGCGAGCCGGCCACCACGCCGCGCACCGCGACGCCCGCGCCCGGCAATGCGCCGACCAGCGAGTAGTACATGCGGTCGAGGCCGCCCGCGCGTTCGGGAAACCAGTGCATCCCGATCTGCAGCGATTTGATTGATCTTGTGGTCATAGTTATTGTCCCTGAGCGTTGTGGTGGATTGTCTGCCCGGCTAGCGTGTTCAGCGTCAGCGCGTCGGTCTTGGTGACCACCGCAACTTCCGCTTCGCTGCGTCGGCGGTCCTTCTGCTGCCCCGCCAGTTGCCGGTACAGCGCGATGTATTGCGCGGCCATCCGCGCCCAGCCGAAGCCGGTTGCGAGTTCGTTGGCGGCGACGCCCATCGCGCGGCGTGCGTCGTCGTTTTCAGCAAGACGAGCGATAGCGCCCGCCAATGCCTTGGGATCGTCCGGGTCGTCGAGCACGATGCCGCATTCCGGCGTGATGATTTCCGCACCGCCCGCCGTGCGCGCCGTGACCACCGGCAGGCCCGCAGCCATCGCTTCGAGCAGCGACAGGCTCATCGCCTCGTAGCGCGACGGGAACACGAACGCGTCGACCGAATGCATCAGTACCGGCATTTCTTTGACCAGCCCGAGAAAATGCACGCGATGCGCAATGCCGAGCGCCTTCGCTTCTTCCGGATACGGGCTGCCCGGCAGAAAACCGGCCACCGCGATCTGCACGTGTTCGGGCAGATGCTTGAGCGCTTGCAACACCGTGCCGAGGTTCTTGCGCGGCGTGCGCAGGTCGCCGACGAACAGCAGCAGGAATGCGTCCGCCGGCAAGCCGAATTTCGCACGGTCGCCCGTGGCAGCCGCGAAGCCTTGCGTATCGACGCCGTTGTAGATCACGTCGACCCGGTTATCAGGCGTCAAGCCGATCGCACGAATTTCATCGGCAACCTTTTGCGACACCGCCGTAATCACCTTCGAGCGCCGGTAAGCCCAGCGTTCGAGCAACGCGTTGCAGCGCGTATACACCGACTGATACGCGGACCACACGCCCTTCGTGAGCCCGAACGGGTAGTACTTGCTGCCGAACCAGCCGCTATGCACGAAGTGCGAGGTGTTGACGTCGGCGGGCATCCACGTGATGAAGCCGTTCACGTGCAGCACGTCGAATTCGCGGCGATGCGCACGCAGCCACATCGCGCTTTTGAACGCGAACACCTGCTGACGCAGCAGATTGGTGGGCCACCAGCGGCCGATCTTCACCGGTACCCAGCGGACGTTCGGATGGGCGAGCAGATCCGGCGCAACGTGCGACGCAACCAGCGTCACACCGATGTTTTCCTCGAGGGCGGCGCGCGCAATCTCGTGGTTGACGCGCCCCTGGCCGTCGTTATGGCGCACGACGTGCGTGACAATGGCGACTCTCAATCAGTGCCTCCGTGGAAAAGTAGCGTGCGTCTGCGGTTCATCTTTTCGTAGTGCACCGCGGATAGGATCGAAAAAACACTCATGAAAAGCAGCAGCCCGCCGGTGCCGACCAGCGAATTGGTGAACACCAGCATCGCGAAGGTCGCGAGACTGAGGCTCAGGCAGGCGGACACGAATTTGTCGTTGCGCAGCTTGAACGACGCGAGCGCCGCGCGCACCACCAGCCACACGATGCCGGACATGTAGAGCAAGGTGCCGGGCCAGCCGAGCACGAACGGGATGTTCATCACCCCGCTGTCGAAGTTGCCGTACTGGCCGAGCTGACCGCCGTCGTTCGAGAGCTTGGTCGAGGTGCCGGTCGCGCCCATGCCTTCGCCGGAGACGTCGGTAAAGGCCGTCTTCGCGAAGGTCGCGTAGAACTCGTTACGCGCGGCATAGCTCTGGTCGTCGCTCAGGTTGACGAGCGTGTTCAGGCGCGCCTGCATCCGCTCGGCGACCGGGCCGACCGTGAGCAGCGGCACGCAAAGACCGGCAAGCAGCACCGCACTCGCAACGATCCGCACGCGCACCTTGTTGTTCGCCTTGACCAGCTGGATCAGGAGCGCGATCACCCAGCCGCCCCACGTCGAACGCACGAGGCTCAGGGCGAAAGCGAAGAAGCCCAGCGCCGCCGCGACCCAGCGCACGCGGTGCGTGGCCGCCATCACGTAGACCATCGCACCCATCATCGCGAACGCGAACGGTCCCGATGAGTTCATCGTGCTGAAGACGCGCACGCCCATCGGCACAGGATCGCCCTGCGAATTCATCTGCGAGCCGAGCATCCACAGCGCGTCCCACGGCGGCATGATGAAGAACTGGATCAGGCCGTAACCGCCCATCACCAGCATGCCCCATATAAAGGTACTCACGATGGTGTCGCGATACTTCGGGTACTGGCGCGTGTGCGCCATGATGTGAAATCCGATCAGGATCGGATAGAGCCAGTTCGCGAGGTCATAGGTCGCGGCGAGCGGCCCGCTCGACATCACGCCGATCATGAACGCGTAGGCGAGCCCCATCAGAACCAGCAGCACCGGTAGGCCGCGCCGCTGCGAAAGCAGCTTGTAGTAGCGAAGCAAGGAAAAGGCACTGATCATCGTCACCGCCAGCGGCGCGACCTGGATCAGGCTGGTCGGCGTGAACGAACCTTTGGACCAGTCGGCAAGACGCCGTACCTCCGGGCTCAGGAACCACAGCCACCACATGAAACCGACGTAGCGTGCCGGGCTCTTGAAGTAGAGCCACAGGCCCGTCAGGATCGCGAGCACCGGGAATCCAAGCGTGAGCACCGTGCCCTGATGCGCGATGATCAACATCACGGTGATCAGCCACAGTAAGGCCTCCGGCAACCACTCCTTGCGAGCGCCGGACAGTACCCGCTCCGCGTTATCGCCGCCTCGCGCAATCGTCGACATCGTTTAGAGACCTCCGCGTGATTCGCGCGGGCCAGGGCGCTGGCCTTGCGCCTGGCTGCCCGCGCGAACTCGCGCCGGCTGGTTCACCGCGGCACGCGGCGCCGTTGCCACTGTGTCGGCGTCGGCCGCACCGGCCGTCACGCGTCCGTGCGACGCTGCGCGCGCCCGCAGCATCTCCCGCGTAGTTCTCACGTGCTGCATCGCATAGTTCTGCGTGGTCAGATCGCGCGACAGCAAACCGGCAGCCGCAGCCTGTGCCTGGTGCAACGCGTCCGTGGGCGAAGCGGCGAGCTGGTCCACCGCCTCACGCAACGCCTGCGGGTTGAACGGCGGGATGTAAGCCGCCTCGCCCGCCGGAAAATAATCCTGCAGCGCGCCGACATTGGTGACCACCATCGGCTTGCCGACCGCCGCCGCTTCCAGCATCACGGTGATGCCCGAGGCGTGCGAATTCGGTCGCAACGGCACGACGATCACGTCGGCCCAGTCGTAGAGTTCGTGCTGCTTCCTGATACCGGAGAACAGTGCGATCTCGACGTTCGGCGCGCGCAGCGAGGCGGGAATCCGCCGGCGTGTCGCAAGCTTCACCGTGTAGCGCGCATCGTTGCCGAAGGCCTTGATGAGCGTTTCCCAATCGCGGTCGCGATCATTGCCGACGGCAGCGATGCGGATCGGCGTATGCGGCGTCCATTCGGTCGGCGTCTTCACGGGAAAGTCCTGCGTGTTCAGGCCGTACAGGAGCGGCTTCGCGTCGCGATTGAAATAGCGCTGGCACAGCTCGGCGTTTTCAGTGGCGAGCGTGGTCAACTGGTCGGCGCGCGTCATCAGCTTGCGATACAGCCAGCTGCGCAGAATCCCGTAGGAAGGCCATTTATCGAGCAGCCACACGCTTTGCGCCAACAGCAAGGGGCTGGCGTCACCTCCGGCCTTGCGGCCGCTCAGCAGCAGCATCAGCGCGGCGGACAGCCATTCCTGTTCGGTATGCGTCCAGATCACGTCCGAGCGCAGCATCTCTTCGCGGTTACGCCACGTATGGATGAAGTCGAAGCCGAGCGCCGCCTTCAGCGCGCGGCGCAGCAAACGCACCGGTTTGCTTTCGCGGGCGTCCTGCGAATAGGTCAGCCTGAACGCATCGGATTCGGCATGGTGATAACCGTACAGGCAACCGATGTTGTCACCCGGCCGGTAAAAGCGCGGGTCGGCGCCATAAAACAGATGAACGTGAACTTTCGTACTCATGCAGACACTCCGCTCTGCCGGTGGAAAGGGGCATCGGCCTGCGCGAGCAGGCGCCAGTGCCGATGCACGAACGTGCAGGACGTTTGGGACACGTGAGCGCTCGAGCGTTTCACGCGGTCCGGGACAACGCGCGGCGCGCCTCACGCGCACCGGTGCGCACCGCACGCCAGCGCAACAGCCCCAGGCTCGCCTGTTTCGAAACCAGCGCAAGAGCGGCGTGCGTGAGGCCCGGATAGACGCGCGTGCCCACCAGCGTCCACCACCACCACGCGGTTTCGCGGCGCAGCGGCGGCAACTGGTCGCGCAGGATCAGGTGGAAGTTGAAGGCTGCGTTACGCAACGCCGCCATGGTTTGCGCGTCGCGTCGGTCGTCGTCGAAACGCTCGGCCGGGAAATGGTCGACGGCCACGCGCGGGTCGTACATCAGCTTCCAGCCGGCGTTCTTGACGGCGAGGCTGAAGGCCATATCGTTGTGAACCTGGGCGCCCGCGCCGCGCAGGCGCTGATCGAAACGGATCGTGCGAATCGCGTCGCGCCGATAGCTCATGTTGGCGCCCTTCAGAATGTCGACTTCGCGCGCACCACCCACCCCCAGGTGATGATTGCCGATGATCTTGCCGTGCGCCGTGACCTTGCCGACCAGCGGCCGTTCGCCATCGAGCACGCGGCCTTTTTCATGCACCCAGTCGCGGCCGCCCAGCGCACCCAGGCGCGCGTCGCTTTCGAACGCGGCAGCAATACGTTGGACCCAATCCACGTGCGGCGCGGCGTCGTCATCGGTGATCGCAATCACGTCACCCCTGGCCGCATCCAGCCCGCGATTCAGGGCCGCGACCTGGCCGGGCACCTCCACCAGCGCGACGGACAACGGCAACCTGCCGGGCACGGCGGGATCGCGCAGACAGACATGAGTCGCTTCGTCGTCGGCGCGCGCGACCACCACCACTTCGTCCGGCGCGCGCGACTGCCGTTGCAGCGCCGCGAGGCAGCGCGCCAGGTCGGCCGGGCGGCGGTAAGTCGGAACCAGTACCGTCACTTTCATCGTGATGTCCTTTTCTATCGTGTTTGCGCTGGCATCAGCACACTGGGCTCAGCCTTCCGGCTCAGGTGCTCAGATATTCCTGGACCGCTGCATAGCCACGGTCGTAGCCGCCGCGCGAGCGCGCCGGCATACCGTTGAAGATGCCGCCCTGCACGTGCACGCCGGCGGCGCGCAGGCGCTTCAACGCCTCCGCGATCTCGCCTTCGTTATGCACGCCCGAACGCATCACGAAGAAGGTCGAACCGGCATAGGCGCCGATGATCGATGCATCGGTCACGGCCAGCACCGGCGGCGTGTCGATGAGAATCACGTCGTAACGCTTGGCGAGGCCGTCGAGGTATTGCGGAAGACGCGGCGACATCAGCAGTTCCGACGGATTCGGCGGACGGCGGCCGCACGAGATGAAACTCAAGCCTTCGACGTTCGAGGCGCGAATCGCTTCCTCGAGCGAGATCTGCCCGCTCAGCAATTCCGACAGGCCGTTCTCCTGCGCCCCGCCCACATAACGTTCGAGCACACCGCGACGCATATCGCCGTCGATCATCAGCACGCGTTTGCCCGAGTTCGCGAGCAGCACCGCCAGATTGACCGTCAGGAAGCTCTTGCCGACGCCGGCCATAGGACCGGTCAGCATGACGATGCGGTTCTTCGCGTCCAACATCGTGAACTGCATCGAGGTGCGCAGGCTGCGCAGGCTTTCGATCGTGACGTCCTTCGGCCGCGCATTCGCCAGCACCGAACGCAGGCGTTCGCCGCCGCGCTGGAAGCCGCTTTCGAGCAAGGCCTGTTCGGCGCTCAAGGGCACGAGACCGTACACCGGCAAATGGAACGCGCGCTCGATATGGTCGGGGTCGTCGATCCCCTTGAACATATTGCGGCGCAGAAACACGAAGCCGGTGCCGCAAATCAGGCCCAGAATCACTGCCGCCGAGAGAATCAGCACCTTCTTCGGCTTGACCGGCGCACCCGGGCGCATCGCCTGGTCGACGATATGCACGTTGCCGCCGGTACCGGCCTTCTGCACCGACAACTCCTGCACGCGGTTGAGCAGCAGCACGTAGATGTCTTCCGCCACCTTCGCGTCGCGTTGCAGCTGCACGGCCTTCACTTCGGTCGCCGGCAGATCGCGGAAGCGGTCAGCGTATTTGGCGCGTTGCGCCTCCAGTTCGGCCATCTGCTGACGCGCGGCAACAAGCATCGGATGGTCGTCGCCGTAACGCTCGGTCAACTGCGCCATCTGCAGACGCAAACCGGCGATCTGCTGCTCGTACTGCACGCTGCCTTCGAGGTAGACCTTGGCTTCGTCGCTCGCATTGATCGAGCCGGATTGACGCTGGTAAGCGGTCAACGCGGCTTCGGCGCGTTCGAGATCGGACTTCAGGCGCGGCTCTTCGCTCTTCAGGAACTCGAGCATCTTGCTCGCGTCGACCTGCTTGTTCGACACGTGCTGACGGACATACGACTGCGCGAGCGCATTGGCCACCAGAGCGGCGTGATCAGGGCTCTTGTCTTCCAGCGAGATCTGGATCACGCCAGTCTGCTTGCCCTGCTCCTGCACGGTAATCGCCGACTGGAACGCGGTGATCGCGTCGAGGTCGTTAAAGCGCGTCACGGTGAACTCTTCACCCGGCCGGGCCACCAGCTTGTTGACGAGGATCGTCACGCCGCCGCCCTGCTCCTGCTGACCCACCTGGCCGCGCAGCAGCAGCGAGCCGTTCTTTGCGTAGAGTTCGTAGTGCTGCTCGTCGAACACCTTCATCGTCAGCTTCTCGCCTTCGAGCGCCGGCACCACGTCGAGCGAATCGATCCCGGCGTCTTCACCGCCCCAGGCGTATGAAGCCAGACCCAGCCACGGCTGCGCCGGCTGGCCCGGGGTCGCCAGGTGCGCGGCGATGCTGCCAAGCAGCGGAATCGTCTTCGGCACGACGCTGAAGTTCAGCTTCAGTTGCTGGACCACCGGGCCGACTACGCCACGGCTCTTGATGATTTCGATTTCGGCATCGGTCGGCAGCGAAGTCGAGCCGGTGGTGATGGCCGCGCCCGTTTGCGTCTGCGTGAGCGCCTGCGAGGTGTTGTCGGACTGTTCGACCCGCACGTGCGCATCGGCCGAATAGATCGGCTTGGCGAGGAAACAGTACGCGGCGGCCAGCGCGACGATCGCCGCGGCAATCGCGATCAGCCACCAGATGTCGTCGAGGATCACCTGCACCAGTTGCCCGAGGACGACGTCCTCTTCTTCGGTCTTGATCGGACCGGCCATGTGTGGAGAGATTTGGTTGCTCACAATTCGATCCCGTTTCGGTTGCTTCGGCGTGGGCTTCAGCGAGTGCTTTGGCATGGGCTTGCGCGTTTGCCTCGGCGTTTGCTTCGGTCCCGCGCCCTGTGAGAGCGGCGCGGGCCTGTCGACGGCTCAGACGGTTATTTCGTCAGCTGCTTCAGGTAGAACAGCGTCTGGATGGTCGGCAGGACTTGCTGCAACACACGGTTGAACGTGGTCGAAGCGGCAGTGCCCACATACACGACGTCCATCGGCTGCAACTGGAACTGGGACGACAGCATGATCGCGTCGGGCTGCGTCATGTCGAGGCGGTACACGTCCGGCGTGGTCGGATGTTCACGCATGCCGCGCATCACGAAGATCTGGCGCGGATTGGCGTCCGTGTCGAGAATGCCGCCCGCCTGGGTGAGCGCGTCGGCGATCGTCAGGCGGCCCTTCAACATCGGCAGCTGGATCGGCGTCTTCACTTCGCCCATCACGAAGATGCGGCTGTCGCTGCGATCCGGGATGTTGATCACGTCACCGTTTTGCAGCATGACGTTCTGCGTGGTGTCGCCCTGGTCGAGCATGCGGTTGGCGTCGAGCACGTACAGCTTGTTGTTGCGCGTGAGGCGCACACGCTGGATGTCGGCGTCGCTGTTCGTGCCGCCCGAGCGCGTGATCGCGTCGACCAGCGTGATCGGCACGTCGCTGATGGCGAGCGGGCCCGGCGTCTTCACGTCGCCGGTCACCTGCACTTTCTGGCCGCGATACGACAGCACGCGCACGTCGACCTGCGGATTGCGGATGTAGCGCACGAGGCCGGCGCTCAACTGATCGCGCAACTCGCCGACCGTCTTGCCCGCGGCCCTGATGCGGCCGACGAACGGGAAAAAGATCGTGCCGTCGGCGGCAACGGTCTGGCCGTAAGGATCGGCCTGCCCTGGCAGCGCAGCGGTATACGGCTGCTGCAGGGCGCCGCCGACCGACTGCGTAGTGTTGCCGCCCGCGGACAGCGTGCTGCCCTGCGGGGTGGTCAATTCGGGGTGGTCCCACACGGTGATGCCGAGAATGTCCTGCGGCGAGAGCCGGTACACGTACTGCGACGGATCGCTGTAATGCGAAGTCGGCAGCGCCTGCTGCGCGGCAGAGGCTTGCGCCTGCGCTTGCGCCGCGACCAGCGGGCCGTCGATCAGATGCACCGGATAGGTTTCGTTAGCCTGCTGACCCTGATGCTGGCCGTCGTCTTTCAGACGGGACGTGTCGAGGTAATTGCCAGGTGCGGTAGCGCAGGCCGACAGAAAGGACGTCAGCAAAAGCGTGGCAGCGAGTTTCGAATTGACGTTCGCGAATGTGTGTGCAGTGCGTTTTTTCATCAGCATATTTTCTTCAGCCATCCCATGACCAGGTGTTCGATGAGCACGAGACTCTCCCTATAGTCGGCTTCCTCGCCGCCGTGCGGATCGGCGACGTCGGAGTCGTCTTCCCACTTGCCGAGCGGATAGACCTTGCCGCGCGAAGCCGGATCGAGCGCTTCGACCGCGCTCACCTGCGCGCGTTCGCTGACGAGCACGAGATCGGCTGCGCGCACGAGCTGGCGGTCGAGGCGACGCGAATAGTGGATGCCGGAGGCGACGCCCTGCTCGTCGAGCAGGCGCCGCATCACCGGGTCCATGGCGTGGCCGTTCGTGGCGCGGAGGCCCGCCGAATGAAACGCGATCGGCGCTGAGGACGGCCGCGACGGCGCGCGCTGCCGGGCCTTGAACAGCATCTCGGCTGCGGGCGAACGGCACACGTTGGCGTGGCAGACGATCAGAACGTTGGCGAACATAGCGGGCTCCTTAGTGAGGCTTTGGCGGCGCGGCGGATTACTGGCCGGCCTCGACCGTATCGGCCGCGTCTGCCGTGACCGGCAGGCCGTTCGCGCCGACCTTCGCCGGCGCATTGCGCAGCGCGTGCTGACGGCCGATCGCGTGATACTCGATACCGAGTTCGAGCAGCGCGTCCGGCTCGTACAGATTGCGGCCGTCGAAAATCAGCGGCGTGGTGAGGCTCTCCTTGAGCGAACCGAAGTCCGGACTCTTGAAGACCTTCCATTCGGTGAGGATCACCAGTGCATCGGCGCCCTCGGCCGCTTCCATTTCCTCGTTCACGAACGACAGGCGCGCATGCTGTTGCGGCACGTCCTTCAGATCGAGTGCGAACACGCGCTTCGATTCGTCGATCGCGACCGGATCGTAGGCCTTCACGCGCGCGCCACGGCGCAGCAGTTCGGCGATCAGCGGACGGCTCGGCGCTTCGCGCATGTCGTCGGTGTTCGGCTTGAACGCGAGGCCCCACACGCCGAAGGTGCGGTCCGACAGGTCCTCGCCCAGACGATCGACGATCTTCTGCGCAAGGATCTTTTTCTGCGTGTCGTTGACGGCTTCCACCGCTTCGAGAATGCGCAGATTGGCCTTATGGTCGGCTGCCGTGCGAATCAGTGCCTGCACGTCTTTCGGGAAGCACGAACCGCCGTAGCCGCAACCGGCATACAGGAAGTCGTAGCCGATGCGCGGATCGGAACCGATGCCGCGGCGCACCGCTTCGATATCCGCACCGACGCGGTCGGCCAGATTCGCGAGCTCGTTCATGTACGAGATACGCGTGGCGAGCATCGCGTTAGCCGCGTACTTGGTGAACTCGGCCGAACGCACGTCCATGTACAGCGTGCGTTCGCGATTGCGGTTGAATGGCGCGTAGAGGCGCTTCATCAGTTCGCGTGCTTTTTCCCCCGGCACGTCTTCATCGCAGCCGAGCACGATGCGATCCGGCCGCGTGAAGTCTTCCACGGCCGCGCCTTCTTTCAGGAACTCCGGATTCGACACGACGGAGAACATGTGGCTCGCGTTGCGCGCGGCCAGTTCCTCGGCGATCACGTCGCGCACGCGCGAAGCCGTGCCGACCGGCACCGTCGATTTGTCGACGATCACCTTGAAGCCCGTCATATGGCGGCCGATGTTGCGCGCGGCGGCGAGCACGTATTGCAGATCGGCGGAACCGTCTTCGTCGGAGGGCGTGCCCACCGCGATGAACTGGATGTCGCCGTGCGCGACCGCGGCCTCGATGTCGGTCGAGAACTTCAGGCGGCCTGCACGGCGATTGCGCGCAATGATTTCCTGCAGACCCGGTTCATGGATCGGCACGCCGCCGTTGTTGAGCACGTCGATCTTGCGCTGATCGACGTCGAGACAGAACACGTCGTGGCCGATGTCGGCGAGACATGCGCCCGTCACGAGGCCTACGTAGCCACTACCGATGATCGTCAGGTTCATGTATTACACCTCGGAAAATGGAGTTGATTCATTAAATGCGGCCGCGCGTTGAGCGGCTGATTTTCTTGCCCCCTCGGGGGGGCTGGCGCGAAGCGACAGATGGGGGCCATCAATATGCGTTGCTGCCCACAAAGCCCTTCCACAGCGTCAGCACGACGATCTTGATGTCGAGCCAGAAGGTCCAGTGCTGCATGTAGTACAGATCGAGCTTGACGCGGCCCATCATCTTTTCGATGCGATCGGTTTCGCCGCGATAGCCGTTGATCTGCGCCCACCCGGTGATGCCCGGCTTGATCCGGTAACGGTGCATGTAGCCCTTCACCAGATCCTTGTAAATGTCGTCGTGTTCAAGCGCGTGCGGACGCGGACCCACGACCGACATCTCGCCGCGCAGCACGTTGATGAATTGGGGCAATTCGTCGAGGCTGGTGCGCCGCAGGAACGCGCCGACCGCGGTGATACGCGGATCGCGCTTCGTAGCCTGAGTGATCTTGCCGGCCACTTCCTTGTGCATCTTCATCGAGCGAAACTTGTAGATCTCGAACTGGTTGCCGTCGATGCCCTTCCTCTTCTGGCGGAAGAACACCGGGCCCGGCGAACTCACCTTCACCATCACCGCGATCACCAGCATCACCGGCGCCAGCGCGGTCAATGCCGCCAGCGCGAACAGCCGGTCGAAGATGCGCTTGGGCAGCACGCGCAGATCGGTGATCGGCGAAGCGGCCAGGTTGATCGCCGGCACGCCGAGCAGATCCACCATCGGCTGAATGAAGAGCGTGAGGCTCCTCACATCCGGAATGAAGCGGATGTTCACGAAGTCGTTCTTCAGGTCCATCACGAAGCGATGGATCGCCTTCTCCTTCGAGATCGGCAGCGCGAGCCACAGTTCGCGAATCGCACGCTGACGCACCAGTTGAAGCATCCGCGTGTAATCGCGCTCGACCGGCACGCCTTCGATCGCGTCGCTCGCATCCGGATCTTCATAAGGGTTGATCGTGCCCTCCTCGTCGAACAGCACGACGGGGCTAAAGCCCGCTTCCGGGCGGCTGCGCATCTGCTCGATCAGGAAGCGCCCATACGGCGCACCGCCGACGATCGCCACCGCGCGCTGATTGAAGCCTTCGCGGCGCAGTCCGCGCAGGATCGAATAGACGATCACCTTGGTGACGATCAGCAGCACGATCGTGGCAATCGCCCAATAAAAGAGCCACAGACGCGACAGGCTGTCCGAACGGTGCAGGCTGAAGCTGATCAGAATGCCGGTGATCTCCACCATCACCCAGCCGCCCGCGACGCGGCACAGCAGGTCGTACAGCGGCTTGCCGCGCCACGACTGATAGATCCCGAGCGCAGGAAAGAACACCACCACGAGCAGGCAGTCGAACGCGAGCGACACGCTTTGGACGTCGTCCAGCCACACCAATTTCCCGCTGTGCACGGCCGTCGCGATAGCCGCGCCGAGCGCGACCATGGCGATGTCGATGATTCTCGATAGAACGCTCAGCATGAGCTGCCCCTCAGTTCGTCAGTCAAGTGCCATCCGTTGGTTGGTTGAATTCCCGTCACACTCATCACGTCCCGCCACCGGGAGCGCAACGCCGGTATTCGCGCCTGCAGATCGATGCGCGGCGCGAAACTGATTGAACCGGTGTCAATTGCCCTGCCACTTTCCGGATTAAAAAAATTCCTGAATGGACGATCCGGAAAACAGGTGTCGAAATGAGTGAATACCCTTGTACAGGTATAGATAAAGCGGTATTAAAATTCGGACTGCAAGACAGCAAAATATCTCAAAATGTATCGGTCAAATTTTCGGTATTTTTTCCGAATTTTTCGCGGCAATTGTTACCGAATTGGCGTTTGAGAGGCCCGTTTCGCGCCCCTCCGGAAGCGGATGTGAGCCAAGCTGTCCGTTTTCCTACGAAGCTTACGCCTCGCCTTTCGTCTCCATTCTGCGTCATTCCGCCCGATAAAAAAATCACCGGCGATTTTTTTCGGGTAATTTTTCTTTTTAAAAAATTGGCCGGACATTTTTCCTTCACGAAACGGCCGAATTTTATTCGGCTCTTTATATAGTTTCTATTTAACGCGCTTTTATTGATTCTTTACTTCGTGATAAAACTCGACGCATTCACCCAGCCTCGAGGAGTCCATCATGACAGCTCCGGTTACGGCCACACCCGCCGACACCCGGTCCACGCAAGCTATGCCCCTAAACGTCAAGCTCAAAGTTCATCCCGTGATTCTGGCGGGCGGCTCCGGTACACGGTTGTGGCCGATGTCGCGCGAGCAGCATCCGAAACAGCTGATTGGCCTGCTCGGCGACGACTCGCTGCTGCAATCGACCACGCGCCGGCTCGACGGGCTCGAAACCGGCCATCTGCTTGCGGAGCAACTCGTCGTAGTGGCCAACGAAGAGCAGCGCTTCACCACGGCCGAGCAATTGCGTACGAGCGGCAAGCCGACCCGGCTGATTCTCGAGCCCGCCGGGCGCGACACGGCGCCGGCGCTGACGGTGGCTGCCCTTTCGATCGCCGCGCAGGACGAGGACGGCATCATGGTCGTGATGCCCGCCGATCACGCGGTGACCGACAGCGCCGGTTTTCATGCAGCGGTGGCGGCCGGCGTGCAGCATGCGGCAGCCGGCCATATCGTGACGATGGGCATCGTGCCGACGCGTGCGGAAACGGGTTATGGCTACATCCGCATTGGCGCGGCGCTTGGCATGCCTAACGACGCTCGCGCAACGGACGCCGATGTGTCCGGCAAGGTCGGCGCGCACAAGCTCGATCGCTTCGTCGAAAAGCCGCATCTGGAACTGGCGCAGCGGTATATCGAATCGCAGGAATATTGGTGGAACAGCGGCATTTTCATCATGCGCGCATCGACCTGGCTGAAGGCGATCCGCCACTTCCAGCCGGCGATTTACGAAGCCTGCGAAGCGGCCTTTGCAGGCGGCAAAGCGGACGGCGATTTCTTCCGCCTGCAACGCGACGCGTTCAGCGCCTCGCCGTCGAATTCGATCGACTACGCGGTGATGGAGCAACTGGGTAACGATCAGACCGCTGCATCCGGCGTGGTCGTGCCGCTGCAAGCGGGCTGGTCGGACGTGGGTTCGTGGGACGCGATCTGGGACATTTCGGAGAAAGACGCCGATATGAACGTAGGCCGCGGCCGCGTGATGTTCGAAGGGGCAAGCTCGACCTTCGCACATTCGGAAGGACGCCTGATCGCCTGCGTCGGCACACAGGATCTCGTGGTGGTCGAAACGGCCGATGCGATTCTGGTCGCGGACAAATCGCGCGTGCAGGACGTCAAGAAGATCGTCGGACGGATTCGCAACGATGGCGGACTGGAAGCGACCAACCATCGCAAGGTGCATCGCCCGTGGGGCAACTACGATTCCGTCGACACCGGCGAGCGCTTCCAGGTCAAACGCATCGTCGTGAAACCGGGTGCGCGACTCTCTCTGCAAATGCATCATCACCGCGCGGAACACTGGATCGTCGTGCGCGGCACCGCACTCGTCACGCGGGGTGAAGAGCGCTTTATCGTCTCCGAAAACGAATCGGCTTATATTCCGCTGGGCGTCACCCACCGTCTCGAGAACCCGGGCAAGATGCCGCTCGAAATGATCGAGGTGCAGTCAGGCTCGTATCTCGGCGAAGACGATATCGTGCGCTTCGACGACACGTATGGACGCCAATGATTCACAACGAATGAAGCGGGAACCTGCGGCTGTTGCTCCTGACGGCCGCGGGGTATTGCTGTATCGCTAACCGCCGTGCTCACCCCGCATGGGAGATGAGTTCTGGATAGGACGGAAAACGATCTGATGCACTGCTTTCGGTTGCGGGTGCGGCCGGTTCGCTGGGGTAACGGCGCAGCGGTCCACGGAATGCATTGAGCGGACCATGCAAGGGCCCGCCGTGATTCACCGCGACCGGCTCCGGCACATGACGCATGGCCGGCAACGGACGCGCCACTGCCGCAGCCGCCGCATTGGCATTAACTGCTGGTGCGGCCTCGGCTGCAGCCTGCGTACGGCATTCACGGTCGATCCACTGCCGCGCCCATTCGAGCGCGTATTGCTCCGCCGCGTCGGCCTCCGCAAAGCGCGGACCGACGAGGCCGGAACGCTCGACGCGTTTGCCGTCCTTCATGATCTCCGCCCACGCGCGATACATCGCGTTGGGCACCTGCTCCGCCGCAACGTAGATCACATAGCCGCGCCGGTCGGCGACCTGCGTGCCGCGTGGCGCGAGGCTCATCGACAGCGAGCTGCGCTGCTGATCTTCAAGCTGTTGCGTGCGACGTGCCGACGTGATGGCCGAATCCAGGCTGTGCATTGCCGCGCCCACCGCCCGCGCTTCCTCCATGCCTTGCAGACCGGCGCGCATGGCGGGCCGAGTCACAGGTGACCCGGGTGACGAGGCTGCCGAAGGTGTACGCGACACCGGCGGCACATTCGTCATTCCGGTCAACTGACGCGTGATATCGGCGAACGGATCCGCCGAACGCCAGTTGCTCAGGCTGTTCGATACGCCGGGCGCCTGCCACGATTCGGGGCTCTTCCACGACACACCACGCAGACCTTCGTCGCGCACGCTGGGGGTTTCGGCTACCGGTGCTGCCGGTTTGGCCGCGACGGGCGGCGCCGGTTGCGGGACGTACGCGAAGGTACGCCCGGTTTGCGACAACAGCCGAACCATTTCGAGGAGGGTGCCGTTCAACTGCCATTCTTCAAAACGGCGCCGGCATGTAGGACCCGACGGATAGCGGCCCGGTAATTTCGACCAGGGTTCGCCAGTTGTCAGGATCCACAGAACGGCATTCGCCACGATGCGCGGTTCGGCGCGGGGCCGGCCGCGTCGGTTCAGACGGACGGCCGGCTCATCAGAGACAAGCGCTGCCAGCAGCGCCCATTCGTCATTGCTTAGCTCATCGAAAAACATTGGGTTTTCTCCACGCAGCCTGGCCGGGCCGCGGCTTTGGGCGGCCACGGATTCAACTTTCACGATCCGTGTGCAGCCCGCGGTTGCACAAATATGTTTTGTACGTTCTGTTTGCGGGTCAATATCGCACTGGGTTAGTGCGGTTTGTCCCTATTGCGAAGCACAAAACGTGGTCTCACTCGTGCATGGGAGAATTTGTGCACGAAGCATACCATCACCAGGGTTTGCGTGAATATCGTTGAGACAAGTGTTACGGATGGAAACAATCTTGTCCTTTTTGCTGCGTCATTTCTCGTATTGCCGTAACAGAACTACCGTCGGTCCCGGCGCCGAAAGACGCTGCTGCACAGCACAACGGCGCGGCAACGACGGCGAATGGCTTTTACGAAATCTATATTTGAGCCACAACGCATTTCGATGCATTTTGATGGTATTTCCGCCTGGCTGCGGGATGCCTGGGCGCAGTGTTTTGACAGCACGTGAGTGACATCGGGGCGCGATTGCCGTCGAAGCGAACACAGCGCTTCTTCATGCTGTTCGCATTCCTCTCGACGCCGCGCGAGCGCGGCTGGTCGCGCTTGCTTCTAACGCACGGGGTTCGCCGCGCCCTCACCCACCACGGTCACCCATGGGTGTATGCGCCAGCGCGTCACGAGCCCCGCGAGCACATACGGGTCCGCTCTGGCAAAGGCTTCAACGGCTTCGGGAGAGTCACCTTTGAAGAGCAGCACGGCAGTGTCCACAGGCTCGCTCAAGGCCCCGGCGAGTTGCAATTCACCGCGCTCCGTTGCCGCCCAGGCGAGAGCCAGATGGGCGTCTCGATACGTGCCACGCCTCTCGAGGTAGTCCGGCACGAGGTCATACATCAACAGGTAGTGCATGGCGAGCCTCCTTTAGCTTGCTTGACTGAGACGACGGGCGGCGCATCGGCGCCGGAATTCCCGTCAAGATTACCCCTATGATCTTCAGCGGGATTTTCTGCCGATTTCCTATTCATTTGCACGTGCAGCAATGAAAATCGGATGTTTAGAATTTGATCGCCCATATGGAATGACGGTGGCCTAATTCATTTGCATACGCCTTGCCAATTAATCCGGATTGCATAACATATTTTTGCACTGCTGCAATTCGGTCGTTTTATCGGTCGGGAGCGCCGCCAACCCCGCTGCGTAGGGGAAAACCAGCGTGCTCGCTTGTCAACCGGAATGCCATTCCGTCCGTTCTGGCAGACAGCATTTGCCATAATGGACGTGCTAAGGGGTGCTGGACGCCATTGACGCCCACGCGCATGAACGACCAAAAACGTTTTCACCACCGATGGAGTGTCACATGAAAGTCCAATCCGCTATCGCTGCGCTGGTGCTGGGTACTGTCCTCGTTTCGCCGGTGTTCGCGCAGAACAGCCAGCAAACGAAAATGGCCGACTGCAACAAGCAGGCAGCCGACAAGAAAGGCGACGACCGCAAGGCCTTCATGAAGACCTGCCTGTCCGCCAAGCCGGCCGCCGCCGCGCCGATGAGCCAGCAGGACAAGATGAAGGCGTGTAACACGCAAGCCACCGGCAAGAAAGGCGACGACCGTAAGGCCTTCATGAAGACCTGCCTGTCGTCCGCGCCGGCTAACTAAACACGAGGCAATCGGCGCGGGCCACACGCCGCGCGTCTAGCCGCGTATTGCTCGAACAGGGCCGCGCCATTTTCCGGCGCGGCCTTGGTCTTCCTTCTGTCCTGACTCCTGCTCTCCGTCGCCGCATATCTCCCGGCAGCCGCCCTCGCGCGACCTATCCCTTCGCAGTCCATCCGCGCGAACGTGCCGTTTTTCTTCTATGATGGCTGCGGAGACGGCCCACCCCCATACACAACATTAGACGGGCCGCCATCTTGTCGTTGGTGCTGCAGAGCATCGATCGGAGGCAAGGATGGTATCGAAGCATAAAAACCGCTGGTTGAGGCGGTGGCTGGTCGTCATCATATTCTGGGCCGTGCCCGTGGCGATCGTTGCAGTCAGCGAGATCCGGGAGGAAATGGCATATAACGCCGTCGACCTCGATCGTGCGCTGACCACCTGGAATTTCACCGACGCACAACGCGCCGCCGGCGCGCCCGCGCGCTGCCACGGCAAGCCCGACGAGGCGCAAGCCACCGGCTGCCCGGCCGATGTGCTGGCGGCCAATGCGCCGCGCCAGCAGGACGCCCGCAACGAATACAGCGTGCGCCGCTCCACGCTCATGGGATACCTCTGGCATGCGTTCGTCGGCTACTGGATCGTGCCGGCCGTCACGCTGTTCCTGATCGGCGTATTGATCGGCATGATTCGCCGCGTGCTGCGACGCCCTCCGCCGGTCAAAAGTCCGGCAAACCATGGGTGAGGATGCGGGTGCAGCGTCGAGACAACACTTTCAACTCGATTTCAATGCGAATCGTCAATGCGGGAAATCGGTAAAAACCGGTCTTCGATACGGTTTCAACCCGGCCACTCACGAGCCGCTCCCTGCCCGGCAAGATTCGCCGGGGGCCCATTCGAAGGCGCTGTCCAAGCGTCTTTCAACGCTCTCCCGACACCGGTCAAAATTACATCAACGCGCCTTGCGATGGCTCGCAAACCCCCGCCCCATAAGGCTTTTCACCGAACGACGAAGTACGCCGTCCAAGCTTGCGTGTGATATAACTCAAAGGCAGCCCGGCACCACCATATGAGGTTGCGCCCAGGAACCATGATGGAGAAAAACGATGCAAAGACGAAACTTCATGCTGAAGACTACCGCTGCGCTCGCTTTCGGAGGCCTTGCACTCGCTGGTTGTACGACTAACAGTGGCAACCCCAGCACGCCCTCCACTGATGCCTCCAAACGCCAGTCGATCGACGCCAGCGTCGACGGCACCATGTCGCGTTTGTTCACGACCGTGAAGGGTTCACGCGAACTCGTATCCAAGGCGCGCGGCGTCCTGGTGTTCCCGTCGGTACTGCAAGTGGGCTTCATTGTTGGCGGCCAGTATGGCGAAGGTGCGCTGCGCGTAGGCGGCGGCACGGTCGACTACTACAGCACGGTTTCCGGCTCGTTCGGTCTGCAGGCAGGCGCGCAATCGAAGGCCATCATCTTCCTGTTCATGACGCAGGACTCGCTCGACACATTCCGCAATGCCGACGGCTGGTCGGCGGGCGGCGACGCCTCCGTCGCGTTGGTGAAGATGGGCGCCAACGGCGCGATCGACACGACCACGGCGACGGCCCCGGTCGAAGTATTCATTTTGACCAATGCCGGCCTGATGGCCGATGTTTCGCTGCAGGGCACGAAGGTAACGCGCCTGAAGATCTAGGCGCGCGGTCCGGTCGCTGGCCCCAGGCACAGCGGCAATAAAAAAACGGCGATGCGTAGTGCACATCGCCGTTCTTTTTTCATACCGCCGTGCGGGCCGGTTTTGCGCCGCTCAAGTCCCCGACGTATCGATCACCTTGAAGCGCGAACGCTTCTGCGCGCGAATCACCGACTGATACGCATCCACATACTGCTGCGCCATCCGGTGCGACGTGAAGCGCTCTTCGAAGCGTTGCCGCACGCCCGCCCGCGGCATCTTATGCAGGCGATTGACCGCCGCCACCGCGCCGATCTCGTCTTCGACGATAAAGCCTGTCACACCGTCGTCCAGCACTTCTGGCACCGAGCCGCGGTTAAACGCAATCACCGGCGTGCCGCACGCCATCGCTTCGATCATCACGAGGCCGAACGGCTCCGGCCAGTCGATCGGGAAAAGCAGCGCATGCGCGCCGGATAGAAACTCGGCCTTCTGGTTATCCGCGATCTCGCCGATGAATTCGACATACGGCAAGTCCAGCAACGGCCGGATTTCGCGCTCGAAGTATTCGCGGTCGGCAGCGTCCACCTTCGCGGCAATGCGAATCTGCATCCCGCAGCGTCCGGCAATCCGGATCGCGGTATCGACGCGTTTTTCCGGAGAGATACGTCCGAGAAACGCGAGGTACTTCTGCTCGACCGGCTGCGGCGTGTAAAGCTGCTCCGGCAGACCGTGATAGACGGTGGTGAGCCACTTGGCCTGCGGTAAGGGATGGCGCTGCGCATTCGAAATCGAGATCACGGGCGCGGTGTTGAAGGTGTCGAACACCGGCTGCTGCTCGGGCAAATCGAGGCGGCCGTGCATCGTCGTGACGAAGGGTGTCTCCTGGCGCTTGAAGACCGAAAACGAGTAATAGTCGAGGTGAAAATGCAGCACGTCGAAGTTTTCGGCCTGGCGGCGCACCAGTTCCATCAACAGCATATGGGGCGCAATGCGGTCGCGGATACCCGGGTCCAGACGCAGCGCACGCGGCCAGACGGCTTCGAGCTTTGCGCTCGTAACGGAGTCGCCGCTCGCGAACAGCGTCACGTCGTGGCCGAGATCGACCAGCGCCTCGGTGATATAGGACACGACACGCTCCGTGCCGCCGTATAGCTTCGGCGGCACCGATTCGGTCAAAGGGGCGATCTGCGCAATCTTCATATTTTGTCTCCGTGAACTGACGGCTCGCGCCGATGGCGGTGCACGTCAGCGGCGCTGCTTATGACAGCACCGGTCCTTCTCCATCAATGCAGTGAACGCCGTGCGTCCGCCTGCACCATCCGCATCACAGTATTATTCACCAGGGCGGAACAAAAAGCCCTTGGCCTTGCAATTCCTGTGCGTTGTTACATTCAGATTACATCCGCTGATGCGCCTATTATCCGCTCACGTAGGTCGCTCATGTACGTCGCCTACATACCGCTGGCCCATGCCTCTTAACCAGATCGCCTGGCCACGGTTACCGCGCCGGCCATTTCCACGCAGGCAGATCGCGATCATCCGCATCCGCGATGCGCGTGGCGCCGAAGTGCTTCTCGAGCACGATCGACTGGCTGCCGTCCTCCCGTTCGAGCGCCGCGATCAGCCGCGCCGCGTGCGACACCACCAGCACCTGGGAATGCGCGGAAGCCCGCGCGATCAGGCGCGCAAGCGCCGGCAGCAGGTCCGGGTGCAAGCTCGTCTCCGGTTCGTTCAGCACCAGCAACGCGGGCGGACGCGGCGTGAGCAACGCGGCCACCAGCAACAGATAACGCAAGGTGCCGTCCGACAGTTCGGCGCCCTTTAGCGGCCGCAGCAGGCCGTGTTGCTGCATCGATACTTCGAAGCGGCCGTCCTGCGAGGCGACGTCGAGGCGCGAACCGGGAAAGGCGTCGTCGATGGCGGCATCGAGCGCAACCGGGTCGCCGATCTCGCGAATGGTTTGCAAGGCCGCGGCGAGGTCCGCGCCGTCGTTCGAGAGCACCGGGGTGTGCGTGCCGATCTGCGGCAGACGCACGGCCGCTTCTGCATCGGTGCGGAAGTGGTCGTAAAAGCGCCACGAACGAATCTGCTCGCGCACCGTGATCATCTCGGGAGCAGTCCGTGGGTCGGAGAACTCCGTCATCATGCTGTCAAAGCTCGCGACCGGTTGAGGGATGGTTTGCCACTCGCCCTGCTCGTCACGCGTACGCAACGCTGCGCCGTGCCGGTCAACCAGCAAGGCCGACGGCCACAGCACCGGGCCGCTCCAGATGCACTCGCGTTTGATCGTAGGGTCGAGCGGAAAACGGGTGGCCCTGTCGAGCGGCGGCAACCCGAGATCGATCGCATAGCCGAACTCATCGCCGGAAAATCCAAGCCGCAGACTCACCGGCTCTTTCCGGCGCGTGCCCTCGACCGGCAATTCCCCGGCCAGCACCGCGCGCGAAAAACGTTCGGGCCCAGCCCACAACGTGGATTGCAAACCACCCTCACGCGCAAGCGATGTAATCACCCCGCCGCGCGCCGTCTCGGCCAGCAAACGCAACGAGCGATACACGCTCGACTTGCCGCTGCCATTCGCGCCCGTGATGACATTCAACTGCCCGAGCGGCACGATCAACTCGCGCAGCGACCGATACCCCGCGATGGCCAACGTCCTCAGCATGCGCCCACCTTTCGGTCAAACGCGCACTGCCGGGCGCCCGGTAAAACCATTCTGTTCAAACGCACCATCACTTATGCCCGCCGCCCTTGCCCGGCGTCTGCAGGGGCACGCTGCGCAAATCGTTCAGGAAGGTATCGCGCCACACGCCGAGATCGTTCTTGCGCAGTGCCGCCATATTGATCTCGTGACGCCGCTGGCGTGCATCGAGCGGCATTTGCAGCGCGCGCTGCAAGGCTTCGCACATGCCGATTGCATCGTGCGGATTGACCAGCAGCGCGCCGGTCAACTCCGCCGCCGCGCCGGCGAAAATCGACAGCACCAGCACGCCCGGATCGTCAGGATTCTGCGCGGCGACATATTCCTTCGCGACCAGATTCATGCCGTCATGCAACGGCGTGACAAAGCCGATCTGCGACTCGCGGAACAGCGACATCAGTTTCCAGCGGTCGTACTGCTGATTCAGGTAGCGGATCGGCGTGTAATCGAGGCCCGAATAGCGGCCGTTGATGCGCCCTGCTTCGTATTCGAGATCCTGGCGGATCTTCTGATAGGTGGCGACGTCTGAACGCGTGGGCGGTGCGATCTGCACCAGCGTGACGTTGCCGCGCCATTCGGGCGAGCGTTCCAGCAGCTGCTCGAAGGCGCGGAACCGTTCAACGAGCCCCTTTGAATAATCGAGCCGGTCGACACTCATGATCAGCTTGCGACCCTCCAGACTCTGCTTCAGGTCGAGCACGTGCTGGCGGCTTTCGTAGCGCTGCGCCTGTTCGGCGATTTCATCGGGGAACACGCCGATCCGGTAGACGCCCGTGCGCAGCTTGCGGCCGAAGGCTTCGACATGATTGCCTCCGCTCACGGTGCCACGCGCGTGGCGCGTCACGTAGTCGTGGAACGCGAGTTCATCGGTTGCGGTCTGGAAGCCCAGCAGGTCGTAGCACGAGAGCGATTTCACCAACTCTTCGTGAGGCGGAATGTTGAGCAGAATCTGCGGCGCGGGAAACGGAATGTGCAGGAAGAACCCAATGCGGTTCGTGATGCCTTCGGAGCGCAGCGCTTCGGCGAACGGGATCAGATGATAGTCGTGAATCCAGATCACATCGTCGGGTTCGAGCAGCTTGATCAGCTTGTGCGCAAGCCATGCGTTGACGCGGCGGTAGCCGGCATACTCGTCGCGCTCGTAGCGTGCAAGGTCGTTGCGGTAGTGGAACACGGGCCACAGCGTCGCGTTAGAGAAACCGCGGTAATACTGGTCGTAATCCTTGCGCGTGAGCCCGACGGTCGCGAAGGTCACCGCGCCGTCCTGCTCCAGCGTCGGACCGGCGTTCGCGACGGTCTCGCTTACCACGTCGCCGCTCCAGCCGAACCACACGCCCCCCGCGTCCTTCAGCGCGCCGAACACGCCGACTGCGAGGCCGCCCGCCGATCCCCTGGTTTCCGTCGGCGTTGCGACACGATTCGACACGACGATCAGTCGGCCCATGTTGGTAGTCCTCCTTGGTTCGCACGGCGCGGCGTTCGCGCTTCAGGGGCTTGTGACGCCTCGAGCGCTGCAACACTTCGATGACGTCAAGCGGCTGAAAAACACGTGATACCACGCCAGGTTCGTGAGTCAGATGGAGGGTTCGACCGCCTGGGCGTCCGATCAGTTGCACTCATCTGCGTGTCGATGCCGTCACGATCCGAGACATGCGCAAGCGGCGCGCCAACAACGACAAGCCTATGCGAGACGACACAGCGCCGACACCGCCGCGGCATCGGCGCTGCATGCGGCGCTACACCTTTTCCTTCGCCTGCTGCAACGGATCGCCAGTCTGATGACGACCGGCGCGGCTTGCCACAGGATCGGCCTCGGTGTGCGCGGCGGTGCTGCCGGCGGGCGTCTGCGTGCTGCGCGGCACCCAGTCGAGTGGTTCGCCCTTGCCGGTTTCGAGTTCGGCCGACACGTCGGCGCGCGCCCGCGGCAAATACTGCGGATAGTGTTTCTGGATGAAGTCGAGCAGCCCCTCGCGCACACGGCAACGCAGGTCCCAGCTCAGACCGGAATCGAGTGAGCTGACCAGCGCGCGCAATTGCATCGCGCGCTCGGTGCCGTCGGTGACCTGCAACACCTGAACGCGGCGGTCCCATTCGGGCGCGGCTTCGACGATGCGCGCGAGCTCTTCGCGCAACGGCGCAAGCGGCATCCGATAATCGACGTACAGGAACACCGTGCCGATGATCTGAGAACTGCTGCGCGTCCAGTTGGCGAACGGGTTTTCGATGAACCATTGCAGCGGCACGATCAGCCTGCGCTGGTCCCACAAGCGCACCGAGACATACGTGCCGGTGATTTCCTCGATACGCCCCCACTCGCCCTGAATCACGACGACATCGTCGAGCCGGATCGGCTGCGAGAGCGCGATCTGCAAACCGGCGATCAGATTGCCGAGCACCGGCCGCGCGGCAATACCGGCGACCAGACCGGCCACGCCCGCCGACGCCAGCAAGCTCGCGCCGATCTGCCGTACGTTCGGGAACGTCATCAGCGCGCCGCCCACGCCGACAATCACGATTACCAGCATCACCGAGCGCGCCAGCACGCGCGCCTGCGTATGGATGCGGCGCGCCTGCAGGTTGTCGGCGGTATCGAGCGGATGCGCCTGGATGATCGCCTCGCCGATCGCCGCCGCCGAGCGCACCGACAGCCATGTGAGTGCGCCGATCAGCGCGATCGCGGCGGCGTCGCGCAGCGGCGTGATGAAGGTGAGCGTGTCAGGCGCTTCCCACCACACCGCCTCCAGCATCAGGATCACGAGGACGAATAGCGACGGCTTGTCGATATAGCGCAGCACGACGCTGGTGAGCGGATACGGCCGCGCGATCCGCGTAACGATGCGTGCGCCGACGCGATGGATGCCCAGCGCCAGCACCGTCGCGACGACCGAGACGATCAACGCGCCGAGCCACGTATGCAGCGGGGCTTCGGCGATACGGCTGAGGTCGTCGAGAGTTGGCATGAAGGGCGTGTTCCTCTTGGTTCGAAGGTGAACGGGATCGCAAGCCCGAAGCGCGACGGTGGTATTGCGTGGGGCGGGCGCTATGCGGGCGGGGCCATCGGCCGAACAGGCGGCAAAGTCCTGAGGGAGCGGGCATAAGCTCGAATGCCACGCCCCGCTGATGACACTGACGCTGACGAGCGTTACAACGGCGGAGTGCCGCCCACGGTTCGATGCATCCGCCGCGGCACGCCTGGGGACATCTTAGGCATTCGTCCGCCCGGACTGGGGAAAGGCGCCCGCGGCGGCAGCTTCTGAAAGCGGGCTGCCGGCTTCGAGCCGGCATGGACGCGGATTTCAACGCGAGCTGAAATGCCTGACCTGCCCGATTGGGGCACCCGGAATCGGCGTCAGCCGCGATTCACATCAAATTCAAATCAACTACGCGATCAGCTACCGCTCTTGCAAGGAAATGCCTTACCGAGCCCGAGCGAGATCGCCGTGCTGGCGTTGTAGCCCGCGACGATCGGATTCTCGGCGATGTACTTGCGTACCGCGTCGGTGAGTTGCGCCGAGCGCGCGTCCGCCGGCAGGCAGTAGTACTGGCCGACGCGCGGCCCGGTAGTGCCGCCGATCGCGTCGATCGTGTTGAAGATGCCGTCGGCGGCGCCTTCGATGTACGCGGCACACGCACTACGCGATGCCACATCGGTTTTCGTGCACAGCTTGTTGAGGTCGCCTCCCGTAAACGCGGCTGCCGATAGCGGTACGGCAAGCGCGCTGGCGAAAATCAAAGCCCGCAGCATGGTGTTCCTTTCCAGGGTCGTTTATCAGGCGGTCTTGCGCCGCATCGAACCGGCGCGCCTCGCAACGCGCCAAGTCGTCATTCTGCACTGTTTTGCGAAGCGGCAGGCATGCCAACAGGTGCTATCTTCAGGCAAATTTGTGTTCCTGCGGCCGGCGGCCGGCGCTCATGCAGTTGGCATCCCGGCAGCCGGTACTCCAGTTTTCGCGCAGTTCACTTCTGTTGCATCTGTTGCAGGCGCGCGGTGAGTCCTTCGACTACGTCCGGTTCCTTGTAGGTCTTCGCGAAATCGAGCGCGGTCAGGCCGATCTGGTTCTTCACCGTGAGGTCCGCGCCGTTATCGAGCAGGAGCTTCACCGTCGACACATGACCGCCGCGCGCGGCCATCATCAGCGGCGTGGTGCCGTTCGGCGAGCCGGTGTCGACGTAGGCCGAATGATCGAGCAGTACTTTGACGATATCGTCGTGGCCGTTCGCAGCCGCATAGTGCAACGGCGCCCAGCCCTTCTTGTTGACTTCGGCGTCCTTCGCGATCAGCAGGTTGACGAAATCGAGGTCGCCGCCCAGGGCGGCCATCATCATCGCGTTCTCACCGGCCTTGTCCTGGATCTCGATGTTGGTCTTCGGATTGGCGAGCAGCGCGGCGCCTACCTTGTCCGACTTCTCACGCGCGGCGATCACCAGCAGCGGGATGCCCTGGTTGTCGACGCTGTTCGGGTCCATGCCCTTGGCCAGCAATTTGTTGACGCCGTCGACATCGTCGAATTTCACCGACTTGATGAGCGAGTCGATCGGCGCAGCCTGAACCGGCGAGGCGACCAGCGAAGTCAGCGCAGCGCAGGCGAGCGTGGCGGCCAGCGCGAGGCGCGACGCGCTGCGGCGTGCCGAACCGAGGGCAGTTTGCGCTGTTGAAGTCTCTTGAATCGCTGCCGTCGGAGTCGAATAATTTGTCATGTTTTACTTTAGGAAACTTCCCTATCCATTTGATATTTATTGGCTTTACCGATCACACACCAGCCGGCGCGGGAATCTTGAAGAGCCGGAAGAAGTTTTGTGTCGTCGCGGCGGCCAGCGCCGTATCCGGCATCTCGCGCTGTTGCGCGATGAAGCGTCCGACATAACTTACGTACGCAGGTTCATTAGGCTTGCCGCGATACGGCACGGGCGCGAGGTACGGCGAGTCGGTTTCGATCAGCAAACGGTCGAGCGGCACGCGGCGCGCGACGTCCTGCACGTCGGTCGCGCTCTTGAACGTCACGATGCCCGACAGCGAAATGTAAAAGTTCTGCGCCAACGCCTGCTCGGCAACCGCCCACGGCTCGGTGAAGCAATGCATCACGCCGCCCGGCTCGCTCGCCCGCTCCTCGGCCATGATGCGCAGCGTGTCTTCCGCCGACGACCGGGTGTGGATGATCAGCGGTTTCTTCGTGGCGTGCGCCGCGCGGATATGGGTGCGAAAGCGCTCGCGCTGCCACTCCATATCGGCGATCGCGCGGCCTTCCAGCCGGTAGTAGTCGAGGCCGGTCTCGCCGATCGCGACCACCTTCGGATGCTCGGCCAGCTCAATCAGTTCGGCGAGACTCGGCTCGCGCATGTCCTCGTGATCCGGATGCACCCCGACCGACGCATACACGTTCTCGTACTGGTTGGCGATCGCGAGGACAGATGGCAGCGTCTCCAGGTCGACCGATACGCACAGCGCATGCGTGACCGAATGGCTGCGCATGTTCTCGAGCACCTGCGGCAGGCGGTCGGCGAGTCCTTCGAAGTTGATATGGCAGTGCGAATCGACAAACATGATGATGTCCTGCTGATGAGTAGCTGGGTGTGAATCTGGCTGCAAATCGGGCTGCAAATCAGGCCGCGGCCGGCTCGAGCCGCTTGCCGAGAATCATCAGATCGCGCTCCACGCCGTCCAGCACCGCGACGCGCGGCAGCGACCCCCACGTGTCGAAACCGAAGCCGCGGAACAGGCGCAGGCTCGCGTCATTGTGGCCAAAGATAAAGCCCAGCACGGTGTCGATGCCGAGCGTCGGCGCCACTTCCAGCGAGGCTGCCAGCAGTTGCTTGCCGAGACCCTTGCCACGCGCGCTTTCGTCCAGATAGATGCTGACTTCGGCGGTACGTTGATAGGCCGGGCGGCCGTAGAAATCCGAGAAGCTCAACCACGCGATCACGCGGCCGGACTGCTGCGGATCTTCCACCACCCACAGCGGACGCTTGTGCGGCCCGTGCGCGTGAAACCACGCCAGACGGCTTTCGACGCTCACCGGCTCGAGATCGGCAGTGACTAGCCGCGACGGCACGGTCGAGTTGTAGATGGCAACGATCGCTGGCAGATCGTCGAGCGTGGCATCGCGGTAGGAAAGGCTCATAGTGCTTTGACGTGAGATGGAAGACGAATCAGCGGACGGATGCACGGGTCGGCGCGCCGCGGTAAGGCGCGCCAGCCTTGCACACACCCCCCGCCTTCAAAGGATTTACGCAAACAGCTCGCGGTAGCCGATAAACAGTTCTTCGAACACCAGCCGCGCATTCAGCGGATGGTTCTCGACAGCACGCTGGCGCGTCACGGTGCGCATGAAGCGCGCGAACGCGCTGGCATCGGCTTGCGACGCACAGCGCGACAACGCCGTCGACGCCTGCGGAAAATAACGCGGCGCGCCGGCTGTGCGCTGCGCCAGCAAATCGTACATCCAGCGCTGCAGCCAGCCGAGCACGAGCGGTACCGGCAGCTTCTGCAGCGCCTCGCCGCAGGCGAAGGCGTCGCAATCGGCACCGGCGGCCAGTTGCTTCAGGGTCCAGTCGCGCAGCGTGCGGTTCTCGTCGCTCGCGAGAGCGAGGGCCGTGAGCGGCGCGCCGCCGGCTTCGGCAAGCAGCGCGGGCGCTTCGGCAACGCCTTGCGCGGCGAGCCACTTCGTGGCGACTTCCGGCGCGGGCATCGTCATCGGCCATTGGCGGCAACGGCTGATGATGGTGGGCAGCAGGCGATCGACGCGCGCCGACACCATCAAAAACACCACGCCCGCCGGCGGTTCTTCGAGCGTTTTCAGGAGCGCGTTGGCCGCGGCGATGTTCAACCCCTCGGCGGGAGACAGCACGACCACACGCGCACCGCCACGGTGCGACCCAACGCCGACGAAATCGAGCAAGCCACGAATCTGCTCGATCTTGATCTCCTTGCTGGGCGCGCGCGTCTTTTTGCCTTCGTCGCCGTCGGCCTTCTCGGCTTTTTCGTCCGCAGCGCCGGCGAGTCCGGCTTCGGCGGCCAACGCTTCGGGCACGACGATCCGATAGTCAGGATGATTGCCCTGCGTGAACCAGTTGCAGGCGACGCAGGCGCCACACGGCTCGCCGTTGGCCTGCTGGGCCTCGCACAAAAGCCCCTGCGCGAGGTGCTGCGCGAAGCGCAGCTTGCCAATCCCTGCTTGGCCCAGCAGCAGCAATGCATGCGGCCAGTGCCCACGCAACTGCTGCAGGCGATTCCAGTCATCGGCTTGCCACGGATAAATCATCGCTTCTCTTTTAAATCAATTAGTTGACGACATTTTATGATGCATCACGCGAACTTCGTCAACCGTTATAACTCAGAATTATATTCTTTTAAAATCAAAGAACTGAGATCAACTCTTCGAGTCGCTTCTGAATTCGCACGATGGTCTGCGAAGAGTCAATGATAGCGAACCGGTACGGCGCTTCTTCCGCGCGGCGCAGATATTCGGCACGGGTGCGGTTGAAAAATGCCTCCGACTCGCTTTCGAACCGATCCGGATCGCGCGCGGCACTGCGCCGTTCGCTGGCGACCTCCGGCGTCAAGTCGAACAGCACCGTCAGGTCCGGCTGAAAACCGCCCTGCACCCAACGCTCCAGCGTTTCCAGCTTGTCGCGCGGCAGGCCGCGGCCGCCGCCCTGGTAGGCGAAAGTCGCGTCAGTGAATCGATCGGACAGTACCCAGTCGCCGCGCGCAAGCGCCGGCTCGATGACTTCGGCCAGATGCTGGCGGCGCAGCGCGAACATCAGCAACGCTTCGGTTTCGAGGTCCATTTTCTGATGCAGCACGATCTCGCGGATCTGTTCGCCGAGCGGTGTGCCGCCCGGCTCGCGCGTCATCACGACCGAGCGGCCGGTGCTCGCGACTTTCTCTTCGAGGCGTTCGCGAAACCAGCCCAGGTGGGTGGTCTTGCCGGCACCGTCGATGCCCTCAAACGTTATGAATTTGCCCCGCGCCATCATTGCCCTCGAATGTATTTGTCCACGGCCTTGTTGTGATCGCCGAGGGTGTCAGAAAAGATACTGCTGCCGTCGCCGCGCGAAACGAAATACAGCGCGGTGGATTGCGCCGGGTTCATCGCCGCCTGCAGCGATGCGACACCGGGCAGCGAGATGGGCGTTGGCGGAAGCCCCATCCGGGTGTAGGTATTGTAGGGAGTGTCGGTCTGCAGGTCTTTCTTCCTGATGCGGCCGGTGTAGCTGTCGCCCATGCCGTAGATCACGGTCGGGTCGGTTTGCAGCGGCATGCCCACACGCAGGCGGTTCGCGAACACGGCCGCCACCATCGGCCGGTCCGATTTCTTGCCGGTTTCCTTTTCGATGATCGAGGCCATCGTCAACGCATCATACGGAGTCTTGTACGGCAGGTTCGGCGCACGCGCGGTCCACGCCTCGTCCAGACGCAGCCGCATCAGACGGTACGCGCGGCGATAGATGTCCAGATCGCTGGTGTCCTTGTCGAACAGATAGGTGTCCGGGAAAAACAGCCCTTCACCATTGCCGGTCGACGCTTCCGGCGCGTTGATCGCATTCATCAGATCGGTGTCGCTCATACCGGCCGTGTCGTGCTTGAGCGCCGGATTGGCGTCCAGTTCGGCGCGCATGCGCTTGAAAGTCCACCCTTCGATGATGGTCGCCACATATTCGTTGACGTCGCCGCGCGCGATTTTTTGCAGCACTTCGTACGGCGTGATGCCCGTCTTGAACTCGTAGTTGCCCGATTTCAGATCGCTTTGCAGCCCGAGCAGCCGCGTCATGATGACGAACAGCTCAGGCTCGACCGGCACGCCGCCACGGTTGAGCTGCAGCGTGACGCTGCGCAGGCTGCTGTGCGGTTTGACGGTGACATCGAGTTGCGCGGGGGTCAAATCGAGTGGGCTGTTGGCCCAGTGATAGCCGCCTGCGATTGCGGCTGCGGCCAGCACAACGACGATTGAGCCGGCGACGAAACATTTCTTCAGAAGGGACATGCGAAACGTGGCTGGGTTGGACCTCATATAATACTTGTTTGCCTTAGCTAAAGTCAGAATTGACTGTTCCGGGAATCCATGAACACACCGCTCGCTACCGCTTCAGGCACGCCTTCAGTGGCGCCCGCAGTTGCTCACACGGGCGCCGCTGCCACGGCACAGGCTTCCGCGCCCGTCGGACTTCCTGCCTTACCGCGCCCCGCCGCTGACGAATTCGACGCTGTCACCCGGCAAGGCGCCTACATGCCGCTGACGCAGTTCGGCGTGATCGACGCGACCGGCGACGACGCGGCGAGCTTCCTGCACGGCCAGTTGACCAACGACACCCAGCATCTCGACGCCGCCAATGCGCGCCTTGCGGGCTACTGCTCGGCCAAGGGCCGGCTGCTGGCGTCGTTCCTGACATGGCGCACGGGCGACAGGATCCGCCTGCTGGTTTCGAAAGACGTGCAGGCCGCCGTGCAAAAGCGGCTGTCCATGTTCGTTCTGCGCGCCAAGGCCAGGCTCGTTGACGCGAGCAGCGAACTGGCGGTGGTGGGCCTCGCGGGCGACGTGCGCAAAGCGCTTTCCGGCGTGTTCGATGCGCTGCCCGACGGTGTGCATGTCCAGGTGGACGGCACGGCGGGCTCGCTGATTCGCGTTCCGGACGCGCTAGGCCGGCTGCGCTATCTGTGGGTCGGCCCGAAAGCCGCGATCGAAGCACACCTGCCCTTGCTCGATGAAAAGCTCAAGCGCGTGTCGCCGGCGGTATGGGACTGGCTCGACATTCGTGCGGGCGAACCTCGCATTACGCAGCCGGTGGTCGAGCAGTTCGTGCCGCAGATGGTCAACTTCGATGTGCTCGGCGCGGTCAATTTCCGCAAAGGCTGCTATCCGGGTCAGGAAGTGGTGGCGCGCAGCCAGTATCGCGGCACGATCAAGCGGCGCACCTCGCTCGCGAACGTGACGGGCGAACTGGAGACGGTCAAGGCCGGCGCCGAACTGTTTCACTCGGCCGACCCGGGCCAGCCGTGCGGCATGGTGGTGAACGCGGCATCGGCGCCGGAGGGGGGCGTCGATGTGCTGGTGGAGATCAAGCTGGCGGCCCTCGAAGGCGGTACGGTGCATCTGGGCGCGGCGGATGGTCCGGCCCTGACGTTCCTGGCGTTGCCGTATGGGTTGCCGACTGAGGTTTAAGCGCCTAGACCCGAGCGGCGCAATCAAGCGCCGCTTTTTTATGGCATCTGTTCCTCCACCGCCCCCACCGGGAGACACCACCCGATGTGCCTGATTGTCTTCGACTGGCGACCCGATGCGGTCGGCGGACCGCTCTTCACGCTCGCCGCGAATCGCGACGAATTCTTCCGCCGCACCGCCGAGCCGATCAGTTGGTGGCATGACGCGCCGACCGTGTTGGCCGGGCGCGATCTGGTGGGCGGCGGTACGTGGCTCGGCATGTCGCGCGATGGCCGCTTCGCCGCGCTGACCAATTACCGCGCGCCGCATGAAATGCGCGCCGACGCGCCGACCCGCGGCACGCTTGTCAGCGACTGGCTCAGTGGCTCGGACAACGGCCAGCACGAAACACCGCTCGACTATCTGCAACATGTCGCGCGAACCGGCGACATCTACAACGGCTTCAATCTGCTCGTCGGCGACTGGACGCGCCGCGAGCTCGGCTGGTACTGCAACCGGTCGAACACCGCCCCCACGCTGCTCGAGTCCGGCACGCACGGCATCTCGAACGCGGTGCTCGATACCGCCTGGCCGAAGCTGGCTAAAAAGCGCGCGGAACTGGGCGCCATGCTCGCGCGTGATGCGATGCCGCCGATCGAACGGCTGATCGATCTGATGCGCGATCCTCGCCTCGCGCGCGACGACGAATTGCCGTCCACCGGCATCCCGCTCGAACGCGAACGGGCGCTCTCGGCGGCTTTTATCGAAACGCCGGAATACGGCACGCGCGGCACGACTGCGGTGCGCGTGGTCGCGCACGGTGAGGTGATCAGCGTAGCGGCCGCCGAACGCAGCGACGACAACGGCTCGCATCGGATCGTGCGGCCCGGCGACTTCGAGCGCAGCTTCGCGTTCAACGTCGAGCGCGAGATTGCCTGAGGCGCGTTTGACGACCGCCTGGCCGCTTTACACAGGGAGGCGACTACTCCACACCGAACGCCGCTCGCAAAGCCGCGGCGGCATCCGCATGCGCCTCTGCGACGTCGGCTACGTAGCCACCCATCTTGAAGAACTCGTGAATCATGCCCGGGTAGCGTTTCAGCGTGACCGGGTTGCTCGCGGCGCGCAGTTTCTCCGCATACGCATCGCCTTCGTCGCTTAGAGGATCGTATTCGGCGGTCGCGATCCATGCTGGTGCAAGGCTGCTGAAATCCGGCGCACCACGCGTGCCGTCTAGCGGCGCAAAACGCCAGTCGTCGCGATCGTTCTTGTCACGCACGTATTGCTCGAAGAACCATTGAATCGTGTCGCCCGACAGCAGGAAGCCGTCGGCGAGGCGCGAGTGCGAATCGGTTTGCTGATAGCCCGTAGCGCCCGGATAGATCAGCAATTGCAGCGCGAGCTTGATGCCCGCGTCGCGTGCCAGCACCGCGCACACCGTTGCCAGCGTGCCACCCGCGCTATCGCCGCCAACGGCCAGCCGCTCCGCATCGATGCCGTATTCCGCGGCATGCGCGTGCAGCCAGGTCAACGCATCGAATGCGTCTTCGACGGCGGTGGGAAATTTGTACTCGGGTGCGAGCCGGTAATCGACCGACAGCACCGTGCACTTGCCATCGCGCGCGAACATCCGGCACAACGCGTCGTGCGTTTCGACACTGCCGACCGTGAAGCCGCCGCCATGGTAATACACCAGCGCCGGCGCAAGCTCGGCCCAGCTCGGTTCGACAGGCTGATAAAGACGCGCGCGAATCGTCGCGCCGTCGCGTGTCGGCACGTGCAGGTCTTCGACCGCAAACATCGGCGCGCTGGCGATCTCCAGAATCGGCGCGCTTTTTTCGTAGGACGCGCGCGCCTGTTGCGGAGTCAACTCGTGAAGCTGCGGGCGCTTCGCGCGCGCGATCATGTCGAGCACCTGCTCGATTTTCGGGTTCAGCGGCATTGGGCGGCAGGTGGCGCGTGGGCGGCGGAGGTTAGTGGGTCAAAAGTGGGGAAACAGCACCTAGCTCGCGTTCTTCACTTCGGGCTTCAGCGACATCGGATCAGTCGGGTTACGCAACTGCTCGATGTCCTCGTGACGCAGCTTCACCGTCGCCATGATGCCCGGATGCGTGACGATGTAGAAACGGCGTGTCGCGATCGCTTCGAACGTGATCTCGGCTACATCGGCCGCCGTCAGCTTGCCCGATTGCACCGCGCGCTGCAGTTGCTTGCCGGCAGCGATCTGCGAGCGGGTCGGCCCGCTGTCGTTGCGCAATTCCGCGGGCCGCGCGCGTTCCGCATCGGCGATGCCGGTCGGCACGAAGGCCGGACACAACAATGAACAGCCGACTGTGCCGCCCTCCGCATGCCCGGCTTGCGCCAACTGCAGGTCGTGATAAAGCGTCTCCGTCAACGACACGACGGCATGCTTCGAGGCGTTGTAGATGCCCATCGCGGGCGGCGACAACAAGCCCGCCACAGACGCCGTGTTGACGATATGCGCGGGTTCGTTCTGCCGCAGCATGATCGGCGTGAAGGCGCGCACGCCGTGCGCGACGCCCATCACGTTGACGTTGAACACCCACGCCCAATCGTTCGCCGAGCTTTCCCAGAGGAAGCCGCCCGAGCCCACGCCCGCGTTGTTAAAGAGCAGATGGACTTTACCGAAGGCGTCGAGCGCCGCTTGCGCGAGCGCTTCGACTTGTGCGGCGTCGGACACGTCGGTCGGCACGCCAATCGCCTCCGCACCGCCGGCGCGCAATGCGTCGACGGTTTGCGAAAGCGCCTCTGGATTCACATCGGCCAGCACGAGCTTCATGCCGAGCGACGCACCCTTCTCCGCGAACGCCCGGCCAAAACCGCTTGCCGCACCGGTGATCACCGCCCCCTTGCCTGCGAATTCGAACATCCTTCCTCTCCTGGGTTTAGCAGTCGGGCATTATCGGTTGGGAACCGTAAGCCGATACGTTTATCGGCTGGGTCTCATCGACATCTCCCGCATGCGCGGCTCGACAGCCGCCGCGCTCAGATCAGCTTGACGAGCTGCTTGCCGAAGTTCTTGCCTTTCAGCAGACCGATGAACGCCTCGGGCGCCGCATCGAGCCCCTGCGCGATGGTCTCGCGATACTGCAGCTTCTTCTGCGCGACCAGCGTGCCGAGCTGCGTGAGCGCTTGGGGCCACACATCCATATGCTCGCTGACGATGAAGCCCTGCACCAGCAGCCGCTGCGTGAGCATCAGCGACGGATGCTTGAGCGGCATCGGCTGGCCATCGTAGCCCGCAATAAACCCGCACAACGCGATGCGGCCGAACGCATTCATGCGCGCGAGCGTCACGTCGAGCACTTCGCCGCCGACGTTCTCGAAGTAGCCATCGACGCCGTCCGGCGTCACGGCTTTGAGTTCCTGATACAGATTGCCAGCCTTGTAGTCGACGCAGGCATCGAAGCCGAGGGTCTCGACCACATAGCGGCACTTATCCGCGCCGCCCGCGATGCCGACCGCGCGCGCGCCGGCCAGTTTCGCCAGTTGCCCGACTACGCTGCCAACGGCTCCGCTCGCCGCACTGACCACCACCGTCTCACCCGCCTTCGGCGCGATGATCCTGTTCAGACCATACCAGGCCGTCACGCCCGGCATGCCAACCGGGCCGAGATACGCCGACAGCGGCACATGCGTATCGTCGACTTTCTGCACGCCCGCACCGTTCGAGGTGCCGTACTCCTGCCAGCCGAACATCGCGACAACCTTATCGCCCACCGCGAACTTCGGATTCTTCGACTCCACCACCTCGCCTACCGTGCCGCCGATCATCACTTCGTTCAGCGGCTGCGGCGCTGCATACGACTTGCTGTCGTTCATCCGGCCGCGCATGTACGGGTCGAGCGACAGGAAGTGATTCCGCACGCGGAATTCGCCATCGGCAAGCGGCGCCAGTGGCGTTTCGACGAGCTTGAAGTTATCGGGCGTAACAGCGCCTTGTGGACGCGAAGCCAGCACGAGTTGACGGTTGATCTGGGGCATGACGATCGTCTCCATGAGTTACCGATGTGATCGGCGAATAGTTCGAACCAACAGCGTCTGCAAAAAGATAACTCCGCGCGTGGCGCTCGACACGCGCGCTGTCCATCTGGTGATTAGCCGTCGCTTGGACCGGGTTTTGCCGAAGGGTCGCTGCGCAGACGCTGTTGCGTCACGTCGCGGCCCACGGCGAGGCGCCGCATATATTTGAAGGTGCCGAGCGCTTTGGCGACGAAGTGGCCTTCGCTGTCGCGGATCTCCCCTTCGCAATAGGCCATGGTGGTCGAGCGGTGCAGCACGCGGCCGGTGGCGCGCAATTCGCCGCGGCCCGGCTGCATGAAGTTGACCTTCATCTCGACGGTGACCACACCGACGCCGTCGCCGGCCAGACTGCGCGCGGCCATCGCGAGCGCGACGTCGGCGAGCGTCATGGTCACGCCGCCATGCGCGACATCCCACGTGTTCATGTGATCGGGTTGCAGCGGCAACACGACTTCGCTGGCGCCGTCTGCCGCCGACACGAGTTGCGCGCCGAGCCGGTCGACGAACGGGCTTTCGGGCAGCGTTGCGCTGCTCGTTTTAGATGAGGGTGAGTCGGTCATTGCGGATTTCAGATTTCGTAGTCGACACATTCACGCGATTCGCGCACCGCACCGACGAAGCCTTTCAGCGCCGTATGCGTCGGATGGACCTGGTAGGCGTCGAGCGCGGCCTTGTCGGTGAAGTCCGACACCAGCACGATGTCGTAAGTCGATTCGAGGCCCGGTGCCGCGATGCCGACTTCGAGCTTGAGCATGCCTGGAACAATGTCGCGGCAGCCTTCGAGTTTCTCCTTTAGCTTCAGGACGTTTTCGGCGCGCGAGGCACCTTCGGCGTGTTCTTTGAGCTTCCACATCACAATATGACGGATCACGGGATCACCTTCTTCGATTCAATTCGTTGGGCCAGAATTTTGCGCAGTAGGAAATCATAACCGTTACGGCGTTCGCGCATGCGCTACCCTCCGTGCCGCCAGACGCCCTAACCTGCGCACCGCGTCATCGGCCTGATCGAGATCCGTACTCGGGCAACTCAGACGAATGAAATGATCGAAGCGCCCAGCGTTCGAAAACACCGTGCCCGGCATCACGCGAATGCCTTCGTCCAAAGCCGCGTCGAAAAAAGCAGCCGATGACACCTCACGCGGCAGCTCGATCCAGAAAAACATGCCCCCGCCCGGTGGCGTGAAGCGCGTGCCGTCGGGAAACGACGCGGCGATCGCTGCGGCCATCCGTTCGCGCTGAATCCGCAGACGGTCGCGCAAACGCCGCAGATGCCGTTCATACGCATTCGTTTCCAGAAATTCGGCGAGCACGACTTGCGACAACTGCTCGTTATGGCGCGACTGCGCGAACTTCAGCATGCCGATACGCGGATGCCAGCGTCCGCCGTTGATCCAGCCGACCCGCATGCCGGGTGCAAGTGTCTTGTTGAACGACGTGCAATGGATCACCGTGCCGTCTGTGTCCCAGGCCTTCAACGATCTGGGCGGCTGTGCGGTGTCGGCGAGTTCCCGATAGGGATCGTCTTCGATGAGGGGAATGCCGGCTCGCGCGCACAGTTCGACGAGCCGCGCCTTGTGCGCATCGGGCATCACGCTGCCGAGCGGGTTCTGCAGATTCGGCACAACCACTACCGCCTTGATGTCGGGATGCGTTTGCAGCGCAAACGCCAACGCTTCGATGGCAATGCCGGTGGTCGGACTGGCCGGAATTTCGAGCGCGCGCAAGCCGAGGCTTTCGAGCACCTGCAGCAAGCCGAAGAAGCACGGCGATTCCACCGCGACCGTGTCGCCCGGCTGCGTCACCGCGCGCAAGGCCAGGTTCACGGCCTCGATGCCGCCATGGGTCATGATCACATCGTCCGCGCCGATCTGGATGCCGGCGTCGAGCGCACGGCGCGCAATGATGGCGCGCAGTTCGGGATCGCCCTGATCGTGTCCGGCCGCGGTCAGCAAGGTCGGCCGTCGGCGCAAGGCGCGTAGCGCGGCCTTCTGCAAAGCGTCAGTGGGATAGAGATCGGGCGATGCGGTCGCGCCGCCGAGGTTCAGCGCGTCGGGATAGCGCTGGAATTTCGACACGATCGCCGAAATCGCCGAATGGATGCCGACGAACTGCGCGGCGCCGGGCACGACCGCAAGATCGGGCTCGGTTGCAGCTGGCAAAGCTGCCGTTTGACGGGCGCGCACGAAATAACCGGCACGTGGCCGGGCGTCGATCAGCGCGGCGCGTTCCAGGGTTCGATAGCTCTCGGTCGCGGTTGCGAGGCTCACGCCGTGCCGCTGCATGAACGCGCGCATCGACGGCATGCGGTCACCGGGACGCAGCACGCCGTTATCGATCGCGCGGCGGTATTGGTCGGCCAGTTGGCGGTAAAGGGGCCGGCCATCCGGGGGGCGGCCGTCGGCGGGCGGCGCTTCCGTGCACGTCACCGCTTGTGCATCGGGTGTAGAGGTAGAAGTGCTCATGATCCGATGGTGCGGATAGTTCGGGCGTGGCGACAGATACACATCGGCCTGATTCCAACCGATACAGCATGCTTAAACCCTGCGTTGTACCGGTTCACATTGTCCATTATTGCGCCTGTTTTCACCTGTACGGACTCAATAAGCTGTGTGGCATGAAAACGGTTTAAAGGAATCGGTCATGCCCATCACTCAACCTCGCACCGGTTTACCTCACGATGCCACCACCTCGCGCGTTGCCGCCGGTCAGATGGCCGTGCACGATCTGCGTGCCCGAACCTCGATCGTGGCCGTCGAATGCGATCTGCAACTCGCTTTCCGCGATCATTCTCTGGCGTGGCTGGGAGACACCGTCCCGGTCACGTCGGTCACGCTGCATGAAGGCGAACGCTATGTCACGCCACAGCGCGGCGTCGTGTCGATCAGCGCAGCGCATGCGCAATCCGCCGTGTTCGTCGTCGAGCCATGGCGCCCTGAGAACGAGCCGCACCGCTTCCTCAGGCAAGCCGTGCGCAAGCTGACGAGCCTCGTCAAAACGCAGCTGCAGCGCACCACCTGAAACGTCTCTGCCGGCGCAGACGGCCCGCTACAATGCATGACCCAACCCGCTTCTTCCGAGGTGCCGGTCATGTCCTTCTTTCGCGTACTGCTGTCCCGCCGTCACGCCCGTCTGGCCACGATCCTTGCGGTCGTCACGCTGACGCTCAACGGCTGCGCCGGTCTGTTCAGCGGCGACCCTTTGCGCGTGAGCGTGGCCGGCATCGAACCGGTCGACGGTCAGGGCCTGGAGATGCGCTTCAACGTCAAACTACGCGTACAGAACCCCAATGAATCCGCCGTCAACTTCGACGGCGTGTCGCTTGCTCTCGAACTGAACGGCAAGCCGTTCGCCAGCGGTGTCAGCGATCAGAGCGGCACCGTGCCGCGCTTCGGCGAAACGGTCGTCAATGTACCGCTGACGGTCCCTGCCTTCGCCGCGGTTCGCCAGGCGTTCGCCTTTGCGGGCGCCGTGCAAGCGGATTCCGCGCAGTCGGGACAGATTCCGTACATCCTGCGCGGCAAGCTCGCCGGCGGCCTGACAGGCACGACACGCTTCGTCGATCAAGGTACGTTAAGCCTGCCGACTCTCGGTACTGCTTTGCCCTGATGCGGCTCGGTCCGTGCCGCCAGTCGATGCCGGTGATGCATGCCGGCTACCCAAACGAGCCCGACCCACGCGGATAAAAAAACGGGTGCCGCGGATTCAATGCCTGCACGTCACATCGCACCGAACCACACGACACCCGCTTTTAATCAAGCCCGCTCTCGCGCCCGATTACACCACTTCGAACAGGCCCGCCGCACCCTGGCCACCGCCGATACACATCGTCACGACGACCAGCTTCGCACCGCGCCGCTTGCCTTCGATCAGCGCATGGCCAGTCAAACGCGCGCCCGACACGCCATACGGATGGCCCACCGCAATCGCGCCGCCGTTCACGTTCAGGCGGTCGTGCGGAATGCCGAGCTTGTCGGCGCAATACAGCACCTGCACCGCGAACGCCTCATTCAGCTCCCACAGGTCGATGTCCTCGACCTTCAGGCCTGCCTGCTTGAGCAATTTCGGCACCGCGAACACCGGGCCGATGCCCATCTCGTCCGGTTCGCAACCGGCCACCGCAAAGCCACGAAAAATGCCGAGCGGTTGCAGACCTTCGCGCTCCGCGACTTTCGCGTTCATCACCACGCAAGCCGACGCGCCGTCTGAGAACTGGCTAGCGTTGCCCGCGGTGATCACGCCGCCCGGCATCGCGGTACGAATCTTCGACACGCCTTCGAGCGTCGTGTCGGCACGAATGCCTTCGTCGGCGCTGACCGTGACTTCCTTCGTGAAGAGACGCCCACTCGCTTTGTCGGCGACACCGGCCAGCACCGTCAGCGGCACGATCTCGTCCTTGAACTTGCCGGCTTCGAGTGCGGCCGCGGCCCGCTGTTGCGAGCGCACGCCGTACTCGTCCTGACGTTCCTTCGAGATCGAGTAGCGCTTCGCGACGTTCTCGGCGGTCTGCAACATCGACCAGTAGATTTCCGGCTTGTTCTTGCTGAGCCAGCCTTCGGCCACCATGTGGCGGTTCATCTCGTTCTGCACGCACGAGATCGATTCCACGCCACCCGCGACGAACACATCGCCCTCACCGGCGATCACGCGTTGCGCAGCCAGTGCAATGGTTTGCAAACCCGACGAGCAGAAACGGTTCACCGTCATGCCCGGCACGCTGACCGGCAAGCCGGCGCGCAGTGCGATTTGCCGCGCGATGTTGGCGCCCGTCGCGCCTTCCGGATTCGCGCAGCCCATGATCACGTCTTCGATGCGCGCCGGGTCCAGCTTCGCGCGCTCGACAGCGGCCTGCGTCGCATGCCCGCCAAGCGTCGCGCCGTGCGTCATGTTGAAACCGCCGCGCCATGATTTGGCGAGGCCCGTACGGGCGGTCGATACGATTACGGCGTCAGTCATGCATCTCTCCTACTTCCAGATGGTGATGGTGGGCGCGCTGGCGGATCGCTCAGTCGCCCCACTTCATTCATTTCGCTTGTTTCGCTCAGGCGGCGGCGCTTCAGCCGTTGAACCCACGGCCCTTTGCCGCGAGCTCCGCGATGCTCGGCGCCAATTGCCACGCGTCGCCATTCGGGCGCGACGCATAGCGGCGAATCGCGCGCTCGACGTTGTAAATGCCGACCGTATCCGCGTACAGCATCGGACCGCCGCGATAGAGCGGGAAGCCGTAGCCGGTCAGATAGACCATGTCGATATCCGACGCCTTCGACGCAATCCCTTCCTCGAGAATCTTCGCGCCTTCGTTGACGAGCGCGAACACGAGGCGCTCGACGATTTCCTCGTCGCTGATCTTGCGGCGCTCAGCTTTGGTTTCTTTAGAGAATTCGCTGATCATCTCGTCGACCACTTTCGACGGATACGCGGTGCGGTCACCCGCCTTGTAGTCGTACCAGCCGCCGCCGGTCTTCTGCCCGAAGCGCCCCGTCTCGCAGAGACGGTCGGCGATTTTCGAGTAGTGCATATCAGGATGTTCCTGATAGCGGCGTTTGCGGATCGCCCAGCCGATGTCGTTACCCGCCAGGTCGCTCATGCGGAACGGACCCATCGCGAAGCCGAACTTCTCGATCGCCTTGTCCACTTGCGCGGGCAATGCACCTTCTTCGAGCATGAAGAGCGCCTGACGGATGTACTGCTCGATCATCCGGTTGCCGATGAAACCGTCGCACACGCCCGAGACCACCGCGGTCTTCTTGATTTTCTTGGCCAGCTTCATGACGGTGGCGAGCACGTCTTTCGCCGTGTCCTTACCGCGCACCACTTCCAGCAGCTTCATTACGTTGGCCGGGCTGAAGAAGTGCATGCCGACCACGTCCTGCGGACGCTTCGTAAAAGCGGCGATCTTGTCGACATCCAACGTCGACGTGTTCGAGGCCAGGATTGCGCCGGGCTTCGCCACTTCGTCGAGACGCTTGAACACCTGCTCCTTGACGCCGAGTTCCTCGAACACCGCTTCGACGATCAGGTCGGCGTTCTTCAGGTCGTCGTAGGAAAGCGTCGGCGTGATCAAGGCCATGCACTGTTCCAGCGCTTCGGGCTTGAGCTTGCCTTTCTTGACGGTCGCTTCGTAGTTCTTGCGGATCGTGGCGATGCCGCGGTCGAGCGCTTCCTGCTTCGTTTCCAGCAACGTGACCGGAATGCCCGCGTTGATGAAGTTCATCGCGATGCCGCCGCCCATCGTGCCGGCGCCGATCACGGCCACCTGTTTGATGTCGGGCACCGGCGTGTCCGACGGCACATCAGGAATCTTGCTCGCTGCGCGTTCGCCGAAGAACGCATGACGCAGCGCGTGGCTTTCCGGCGTCTGGACGAGCGCGATAAAGCATTCGCGTTCGAACGCGAGGCCCTTGTCGAAACCGTTCTGCACGCCCGCTTCCACGGCGTCGATGCATTTCAGCGGCGCCGGGAAATTCTTCGCCATCGCCGCGACCGTATTACGCGTGAACTGGATGAAGCCGGCGGCATTCGGATGCTCGATCTTGCGGTCGCGCACCTTCGGATGCGGGCCCGTTTTCGCGCCGACCTTGCGGGCAAACGCGAGCGCCGCTTCGGCCAGATCGCCTTCCACGACTTCGTCGAACAGCCCTGAATCGGCGAGCTTCTCCGACATCACCGGCGCGCCGGAGACGATCATGTTGAGCGCGGCTTCGAGGCCGATTGCGCGCGGCAGACGCTGCGTGCCGCCCGCGCCCGGCAGGATGCCGAGTTTCACTTCCGGCAGCGCGATCTGCGCGCCAGGTGCGGCAATGCGGTAGTGCGCGCCGAGCGCCAGTTCCAGCCCGCCGCCCATCGCGACGCTATGAATCGCGGCGATAACCGGCTTGGCGCTGCCTTCGACGGCCTTGATAACCGTATGGAGCGTCGGCTCCTGGGTCGCCTTCGGCGTGTTGAATTCGGTGATGTCGGCGCCGCCCGAGAAGGCTTTGCCTGCGCCCGTCAGCACGATCGCCTTGATGGCCGGATCGTTCTGCGCGCGCTCGATCCCTTCGACGATGCCGGCTCGAGTCGAGAGGCCGAGACCGTTTACGGGGGGATTGTTCAGCGTGATGACGGCCACGCCGTCATGAGTTGTGTAGTCCACTGCCATCTGCCTGCCTCCGTGCGATGAGGCGGCGCATGACGCGCCGCCTGTCCGGTTGATCGAGTCGGCTTATTGTCCGACTTTAGCTCCGATTTCCCCGGGGTCAGCAGGCAGAATACACAAAAAAGCACGTTCGTTCAATTTATCGTTAGACGGGGTTTCCCCTGGCAAGCGGAGTCAGGGGGCAATCCTTCTCGTCTTCGAGCGCGGACGGCAGGATGTGGTCGCGGAAAATGTCGCGCAGTTTGAGCTTCTGTAGCTTGCCGGTGGCCGTATGCGGGAGTTCGTCGACGAAGACGACGTCGTCGGGAATCCACCACTTGGCGACCTTGCCGTCGTAGAACGTAAGCAGTTCTTCGCGCGTTACGTCGAAACCTGCTCGTTTTACGATCACCAGCAGCGGCCGCTCGGTCCATTTCGGATGCGCACACGCGATGCACGCGGCTTCAGCCACCGCCGGGTGCGCAATCGCGACGTTCTCGATGTCGATTGAACTGATCCATTCGCCCCCCGACTTGATCACGTCTTTCGAGCGATCCGTGATGTGCAGGAAACTGTCGCGGTCGATGGTGGCAACGTCGCCGGTCGGGAACCAGCCGTCCACCAGCGGCGAATCGTCCTTGCGGAAATACCGGTCGATCACCCAGGGGCCGCGCACGTGCAGATCGCCGAACGCCACACCGTCCCACGGCAGATCGCGCCCGTCTTCGCCGACGATCTTCATATCGACGCCATACAGCACATGACCCTGCTTTTCGAGCAGCTTGCGCTGCTCCGCCAGCGGACGCTGACTCTGTTCCCACGTCAGTTTCGACAAGGTGCCGAGCGGTGACATTTCCGTCATGCCCCATGCATGGATTACCTGCACACCGTATTCGTCTTCGAATGCTCGCAGCATGGCAGGCGGACAGGCTGAGCCGCCGATCACCGTGCGATTCAACGAAGAGAAACGCACCTTGGCTTCGCGCAGGTGGTTGAGCAAGCCGAGCCACACGGTCGGCACACCGGCCGAATACGTGACACGTTCGCTTTCCATCAATTCATAGAGCGATTTGCCGTCCAGATCCTTGCCAGGAAAGACCAGCTTCGCGCCGGTCAGCGGCGCGGAGTGCGGAATGCCCCACGCGTTCACATGGAACATCGGCACGACCGGCAGCACGGAGTCGCGCGCGGACAGGCTCATCGCGTCGGGCAGCGATGCACCGAACGCGTGCAGGACTGTCGAACGGTGCGAATACAGCGCGCCTTTCGGATTACCCGTGGTACCGGACGTATAGCAAAGATAGGACGCCTGCCGTTCGTCGATGGCCGGCCAGTCGTAATTGCTGTCCTGCGCTTCGACCAACGTTTCGTAGCTCAACACCGGCGTTTGCATCGTCGGCAGATGGGCTTCATCGGCCAGTGCGATCCAGCCGCGCACTTTGGGGCACTGCGGCGCCAGCGCATCGACGAGCGGTGCGAACGTGGTGTCGAACAGCACGTAGGCGTCGTCGGCGTGGTTGATGATGTAGGCGATCTGATCGGGAAAGAGGCGCGGATTGATCGTGTGGCACACGGCGCCGAAGCCCGTCGTGCCGTAATACGCCTCCAGATGCCGGTAGCCGTTCCAGGCCAGCGTGGCCACCCGCTCGCCCGGCTCGACGCCAAGCGCGATCAGCGCCTGCGCCAGCTGCTTCGCGCGCTTTTCGCAGTCGCGGTAGGTGTAGCGATGCACATCGCCTTCGATACGCCGCGACACGATCTCGGTGTCGCCGAAATGCCGCGCGGCGTGCGCGAGCAACGAGGACACAGTGAGCGGCACGTCCATCATCTGGCCAAGCAGCGGCGTCGTCATAAAGAGAGGTCTCCTCGCCTTGTTTGCGTCGTTGGGGTTATAGCTCGGGGGCCGCGCGCACTCCGCTGCGTCGCACGCGGCGCTTCGGTGGGTCCGCAAGGGGCGCTCCGAGGGGGCGCCTTGCGTGCTCTGAAGCGGCGCGGAAGCGCTCCGGCAGGAGACGCCCGGCACACAGGCGCTGTCTGGCCAAACCTCGGACTAAGAGCCGGCCAGCAGCTCCGCGGGCGCGGACTTACAATATCGGTTAATCCAGAGGCGCTCAATATGTCGTTTTCCCCAAGCATTGTAGGGTTATCCGGGCCTTTATCGGCTCTTTCCGACGCACTGATCACCTCGCCCGAAAGCGCATTTGCGCGGCTCGGGAGCGTGTTTCTCACGCGGCTGCCCGCGGCGCCGCTGAGTGCGCCGTACGTGGTCGGGTTCTCCGCAGAGACCGCCGCGTTGCTCGGTTTAGAGCCTGATCTCCAGAATGATCCGGGCTTCGCCGAATTGTTCTCAGGCAACGCCACGCGTGAATGGCCTTCCGAAGCGCTGCCGTATGCGTCGGTGTATTCGGGGCATCAGTTCGGCGTGTGGGCGGGCCAGCTCGGCGACGGCCGTGCGCTCGGTCTCGGTGAAGTCGGACACAATGGCCAGCGCTTCGAGCTGCAACTCAAAGGCGCGGGTCGCACACCCTATTCGCGTATGGGCGACGGCCGCGCGGTGCTGCGTTCGTCGATCCGCGAATATCTGTGTTCGGAAGCCATGCATCACCTCGGCATTCCGACCACGCGCGCGCTGTGCGTGATCGGCTCCGACCAGCCGGTGCGCCGCGAGGAAGTCGAAACCGCAGCGGTCGTCACGCGCGTGGCGCCGAGTTTCGTGCGCTTCGGGCACTTCGAGCATTTCTATTCGAACGATCGCGTCGATGCACTGCGCGCGCTTGCCGATCACTTAATCGAACGCTTCTATCCGCATTGCCGCGAAGCCGACGATCCCTATCTCGCGCTGCTGAATGAAGCCGTGAATTCGACCGCCGATCTGATGGTCGAATGGCAAGCCGTGGGCTTCTGCCACGGCGTGATGAATACCGACAACATGTCGATCCTCGGTCTCACGATCGACTACGGCCCGTTCGGCTTCATGGACGGCTTCGACGCCGGCTACATCTGCAATCACTCTGACTCGCAAGGCCGCTACGCGTACAAGATGCAGCCGCAGATTGCGTACTGGAACCTCTTTTGCCTCGCGCAAGGCCTGCTGCCGCTATTGGGTGTCCAGCATGAAGAAAGCGTGCGTGGCGACAAGGCGATCGAAGACGCGCAGCGCGTGCTCGGCGGCTTCAAGGAGCGGTTCGCACCGGCGCTGGAAAAACGCATGCGCGCCAAGCTCGGCCTCGAAATCGAGCGCGAAGGCGACGACACCTTGATCAACCGTCTATTCGAAGTGATGCACGCCAACCGTGCGGATTTCACGCTGACCTTCCGCAATCTGGCGCGTATTTCGAAGCACGATGCGAGCGGCGACGCACCGGTGCGCGACCTGTTCCTCGACCGTGCCGCATTCGATGCGTGGGTGAACGACTACCGCGCGCGATTGTCCGAAGAAACACGCGACGACGCCGCGCGCGCCATTGCAATGAACCGTGTGAACCCCAAATTCGTACTTCGGAATCATCTGGCAGAAACGGCGATCCGCCGCGCGAAAGAGAAGGACTTCTCCGAAGTGGAACGTTTGGCAGCCGTCCTGCGCCGCCCGTTCGACGAGCAGCCGGAAAACGAAGCGTATGCGGGGCTGCCGCCGGATTGGGCCAGCTCGCTGGAAGTGAGTTGCTCTTCGTAACGAGCCCCAAAACAATCTCGAGACAGGAACCCCGACCATGAACAAACCCGACGACCTCAACACCGGCGCCCCCGCCGTGCAGAAAGACGACGCCGAGTGGCGCAACCAGCTCTCCGACATCGAATACCAGGTAACGCGCCACGCGGCCACCGAGCGCCCCTTCACCGGCCGCTATCACGACCACTGGGACCGCGGTATCTATGACTGCGTCTGCTGCGGCACGCCGCTGTTCGAATCGGACACCAAGTTCGACGCCGGTTGCGGCTGGCCGAGTTACTTCAAACCGATCAACGGCGAAGTGATCGCCGAGAAAACCGACCGCGCACACGGCATGCTGCGCATCGAAGTGCAGTGCAAGAACTGCGGCGCGCATCTGGGCCACGTGTTCGAAGACGGACCGGCGCCGACCGGTCTGCGTTACTGCATCAATTCGGCTGCGTTACAATTCGAGCCCAAGTAACGCAGCGCGGAGTCCGGCGCCCGTTGAATGATGCGCGGCCGGCGTCTGTCATCAGGCGCGCGCCGGCCGCGGCACCCTTCATCCGGCTTGCAAACCGGTCACCCCGGCGGCCGACCCGGCGCGGCAATCATGCTACGAACAGCGCAATGCGCCGTTCCCAGCGGCCGCGGCGGGTTTCTAGCATCCCTGCCACCGGGCGTCCCGCGCCGCGTCCCCCATTCTCCGACACTCCAACCCACTCTCCGAATTCCCGACCAGATAATGAAATTCCTGTTCGATCTGTTCCCGATCATCCTGTTCTTCGTCGCCTTCAAGATTTGGGGCATTTTCACGGCGACGGCAGTGGCGATCGTCGCCACGCTGGTGCAGATCGCGTGGGTGGCATTCCGCCACCGCAAGGTCGATCCGATGCTGTGGGTGAGCCTCGGCGTCGTCACCGTCTTCGGCGGCGCAACGCTCGTGCTGCACAACGACACCTTTATCAAATGGAAGCCGACCGTGTTGTACTGGGCGTTTTCGGTCGCGCTGATCGTCTCGCAACTGGCCTTCAACAAGAACCTGATCGAAGCGATGATGGGCAAGCAGATCACGCTGCCGCACGCGATCTGGGGCAAGCTGAACATCGTCTGGGCGATTTTCTTCGTGCTGCTGGGGCTGGTGAACCTGTTCGTCGCGTACAACTACACGACCGACCAGTGGGTCAATTTCAAGCTGTTCGGCGCCACCGGATGCCTGGTGGTATTCATCGTCGGACAGAGTTTGTGGCTGTCGAAGTATATGAAGGAAGAATGACATGACGAGCGATGTGTTCATGCATGCCACTACCGCCGAGCGCGCCGCGCTGATCGAGGCGCGTCTTACCGCGGCGCTCGCGCCGGTCGCCTCGATCCGGATCACCGATGACAGCGCGCAGCACGCGGGTCACGCCGGCGCGTCCGCCGGCGGTCATTTCTCTGTCACGATCGTGGCTGCCGCATTCGCCGGGAAAGCCCGCGTGGCGCGGCATCGCATGGTGTATGATGCGCTGGCCGATGCCATGCAGCGCGGCATTCACGCCCTTGCAATCACGGCGTATACGCCCGAAGAATTTGCTTTGTTGCCCCGCTAGGAAACCTTTCGATGACCTTGAAGAAAACCCGCCTTTGGGTATTGCTGGCTGCATTTGCGGCCGCACCTGCATTCGCACAGAACATCGCCGTCGTGAACGGCACGCCGATTCCGAAAGCACGCGCCGACGCGCTGATCGATCAACTGGTTCATCAAGGCCAGCAAAACACGCCGCAACTGCAAATGGCCGTGCGCGAAGAGCTGGTGAACCGCGAGATCCTGATGCAGGAAGCGCTGCGCCGCGGCCTGCCGAATCGTCCGGACATCAAGGCGCAAATCGCCGTCGCGCAACAAACCGTCGTGCTGCGCGCGCTGATCGAAGACTTCGTGAAGACCAACACGCCGACCGACGCCGAAGTCACCGCGCGTTACAACGCGCTGATCAAGGACGCGGGCGGCAAGGAATATCACCTGCACCACATCCTGGTCGACAACGAACAGCAAGCCAAGGATCTGATCGCCAAGATCAAGGGCGGCGCAAGCTTCGAAGACCTCGCCAAGCAATTCTCGAAGGACCCGGGGTCGGGCAAGAACGGCGGCGACCTTGACTGGTCGGACCCGAAAGCCTACGTGCCTGAATTCGCGGACGCGGCCACGCATCTGCAGAAAGGCCAGATGACGGACACGCCGGTGCACACGCAATTCGGCTGGCACATCATCCGTGTCGACGACGTGCGCAACATCACGCCGCCGCCGCTGGAGCAAGTGCGTCCGCAGATCGTGCAGCAGATCCAGCAGGAAAAGCTGCAGGCGTTCGAAGAAGGCCTGCGTAAGAACGCGAAGATTCAGTAAGCGGTTTTTGGCTGCTGCTTCGGAATAAAAAAACCGCCCTCGGGCGGTTTTTTTGTTTCTGCGCGTTCTGCTTTACTTCGCTCAGCTTTCGCTGAAGTGCCAATCGCTTCTGATGAAGCGTTGCCTCGCTTCGGCTAAAGCAAGGGAGCCGCCACAACGAGCGGCGGTCCCCGTCGCATCATCAACCCAGCCAGCGGCGTGCGTTCTGGAACACGCGCAGCCACGGGCTTGCGTCCGTGCTGCCCTCACCCCAACCTTCCGGATGCCAGCTCATCTGGACTGCGCGATGCACGCGCTCGGTGTGCGGCATCAGCACGCTGAAGCGGCCATCAGGCGTCGTGACCGACGTGATGCCGTCCGGCGAACCGTTCGGGTTGAACGGATACTGCTCCGTTGCCTGCCCACGGTGATCGACGTAACGCATCGCCACAGCCACCTTCGACGCATCGCCCTGCTGCGAAAAGTCCGCATAGCCTTCGCCGTGCGCAATCGCCACCGGAATGCGCGAACCTTCCATGCCGGCGAAGAAGATCGACGGCGAAGCCTGCACTTCGACCAGCGAGAAGCGCGCTTCGAATTTCTCCGACTTATTGCGCGTGAACTTCGGCCAGGCTTCGGCGCCCGGAATCATCGACGCGAGGCTGCTCATCATCTGGCAGCCGTTGCAGATGCCCAGCGCGAACGTGTCTTCGCGGCCAAAGAACGCAGCGAACATATCGGCCAATTGCGAGTTGAAGCGGATCGCCTTGGCCCAGCCTTCACCGGCACCCAGCGTGTCGCCGTATGAGAAGCCGCCGCACGCCACCGCACCGGCGAAATCCGCCAGATTGGCGCGGCCGGCCAGCAGGTCGCTCATGTGCACGTCGTGCGCGTCGAAGCCGGCGCGGTCGAATGCGTAAGCTGTTTCGAGGTGCGAGTTCACGCCCTGTTCACGCAGGATCGCAACACGCGGGCGGGCGCTCTTGCCGATGAACGGTGCGGCGACGTCTTCCGCCGGATCGAACGTGAGGATCGGCGAGATGCCCGGATCGGCCGCATCGGAGAGCGCGTCGTATTCGGCATCGGCACAAGCCGGGTTATCGCGCAGACGCGAAATACGCCAGCTCACTTCGCTCCACGCGCGATGCAATTCGGTGCGCGGTGCGTCGTAGATCTTCTTCGCGTCGCGATATATTTCAATCGTGTCACGCTCGTTGATCTTACCGATCACGTGCGAGCATGCCGACAGACCGTGTTCGCGCAGCGCTCCCAGCACCGCGTCGCGGTCCGCTGCGCGCACCTGAATCACGGCGCCGAGTTCTTCGGTGAAGAGCGCGCGGATCGTGCGGTCTTCACGACGGCCGCTGGTCTGTTTCGCCCAGTCTTTCGCGTCGCCGAAATCGGACTCATGGTTCGGATCGAGGATCAGCATGTCGACGTTCAGCGACACGCCGACGTGACCCGCAAACGCCATTTCGCAAACCGTCGCCCACAGACCGCCGTCCGAGCGGTCGTGGTACGCGAGCAGCTTGCCGTCGCTATTGAGCGACTGGATCGCGGTGAAGAATCGCTTCAGATCTTCCGGATCGTCGACGTCCGGCACCGTGTCTCCGACTTGCTGCGTGACTTGCGCGAGGATACTGCCGCCAAGACGATGCTTCGCGCGGCCAAGGTCAATCGCGATCAGCACGGAATCGCCCACGTCGCTCGCGCGGCGCAGCTGCGGCGTGAGGTGCTGACGCACATCTTCAACCGGCGCGAATGCCGAGATGATCAGCGAGACCGGCGCGACGACTTCCTTCGCCACGCCGCGATCTTCCCACTTGGTACGCATGGACAGCGAATCCTTGCCCACCGGAATGCTGATGCCGAGCGCCGGGCACAGCTCCATGCCAATGGCCTTGACCGTGTCGTACAGCGCGGCGTCTTCTCCCGCTGCGCCGCATGCGGCCATCCAGTTGGCCGACAGCTTGAGCTTATCGAGCGACGCGATCGGCGCCGCCGCGATGTTGGTGACCGCCTCGCCGACCGCCATGCGGCCCGACGCCGGCGCGTTGATCACGGCAAGCGGCGTACGCTCGGCCATGGTCATCGCTTCGCCGCGGAAGCCCGCGTAGTCCATCGTCGTAATCGCAACGTCGGCCACCGGCACTTGCCACGGACCGACCATCTGGTCGCGCGCGGTTGTGCCGCCGACCGAGCGGTCGCCGATCGTGATCAGGAACGACTTGCTGGCAACCGTAGGGTGACGCAGTACGCTGACCGCCACTTCCGACAACGCGATGCCGGTGACATCCACCGGCTCGAGTTTCTGCTCGACGCGCTTCACGTCGCGATGCATGCGCGGCGCCTTGCCGAGCAGCACTTCCATCGGCATGTCGACCGGCTCGTGTGCGGCGTCGTTGTTCGATTCGGAATCGATCACCTTCAACTGACGTTCGGCCGTAGCCGTGCCGACCACCGCGAACGGGCAACGCTCGCGCTCGCACATGGCTTCGAAGGCCGGCAGATCGGCCGGCGCAATCGCGAGCACGTACCGCTCCTGCGCTTCGTTCGACCAGATTTCGCGCGGCGACAACCCGCTCTCTTCCAGCTGGATCTTGCGCAGATCGAAGATCGCGCCCTTGCTGGCGCCGTCCACGACTTCCGGGAACGCGTTCGACAGACCGCCCGCACCCACGTCGTGAATGCTCAGAATCGGATTCTTCTCGCCAAGCTGCCAGCACGCGTTAATCACTTCCTGCGCGCGGCGCTCGATTTCCGGATTGCCACGCTGGACCGAATCGAAGTCGAGTTCGGCGGTGTTGGTGCCGGTCGCCATCGAACTGGCGGCGCCGCCGCCCATGCCGATGCGCATACCCGGGCCGCCGATCTGGATCAGGAGCGACCCTTCAGGCAGATCGTGCTTGTGCGTGTGTTGATCCGAAATATTGCCGATGCCGCCGGCGATCATGATCGGCTTGTGATAGCCGCGCACCAGACCCGCGACGTTCTGCTCGTATGCGCGGAAATAGCCACCCAGATTCGGCCGGCCGAATTCGTTGTTGAACGCTGCGCCACCGAGCGGGCCGTCGATCATGATTTGCAGCGGCGACGCGATGCGGTCAGGACGGCCGTACGCTTCGTACTTGTCGTCCGGATTCCGGTGTGCCAGCGGCTGCGCGGCGTCACGCGCGTTTTCCCATGCCTCGACGCCGTCCGGCAATTCCAGATTCGACACCGTGAAGCCCGCCAGACCGGCCTTCGGACGCGCACCGCGGCCCGTCGCGCCTTCGTCGCGGATTTCGCCGCCCGCGCCGGTCGAGGCGCCCGGGAACGGCGAGATCGCGGTCGGGTGGTTGTGCGTCTCCACCTTCATCAAGGTGTGCGTCAGTTCGACGTTGCGGCGATAGTGCTCGGGCAATTCGCTTGCACCAAGTTCAGCCGGCGTGCGCGGGAACCAGCGCTCAGCCACGCCACCCGCCATAATCGCCGAGTTGTCCGAATACGCGACGATCGTGCCTTGCGGGTTCAGCTTCTCCGTGTTGCGGATCATGTTGAACAGCGAGATGTCCTGTTTCTCGCCGTCGATCGTCCAGTCCGCGTTGAAGATCTTGTGGCGGCAGTGTTCGCTGTTGGCCTGCGCGAACATCATCAACTCGACATCGGTCGGGTTGCGGCCGAGTTTCGTGAAGGCCTCGACGAGGTAGTCGATTTCGTCGTCGGCGAGCGCGAGGCCCAGTTCCATGTTCGCCGCTTCCAGTGCGCCACGGCCGTTGCTCAACACGTCGACGGTTTGCAGTGGCTTGGCCGGCAGTTCGTCGAACAGATGCAGCGCGTGGTCACGCGAGGGCGACACGCTTTCAGTCATGCGGTCATGCAGCGCCGCGGCGACGGCCTCACGGGCTTCGTCGGAGAGCGCCTTCTTGCCGCCCAGCAGACCACTTTTCAGCGTGACGGTGTATTCGACACCGCGCTCGATGCGGCGCACCTGCGTCAGACCGCAGAGGTGGGCGATATCGGTTGCCTTGCTGGCCCACGGCGACACCGTGCCAAAGCGCGGCACCACGAGGAAGGTTTCGGCCGTGCCGCGCTCGTTGGTTTCTTCGAGCGGATCGCCGTAGTGCATCAGCGCTTCGATCTTCGCGTTGTCTTCCGCGGACAGCGGGGTTTGCGCGTTGACGAAGTGCAGATATTGCCCGCGCACGCCGGTGATGTTGGCGTCGATGCGCGTAAGCGTTTCGAGCAGGCGGGTTTGACGGAAATCCGAAAGGGCTGAAGCGCCGGGGAAACACGAGAAGTGGGCCATGGACTTGACGTTGCGTCGCTAATGATGCCGATGAGTCGCGCGTGAAGGCGACGTGAGGCGGAAAGGAAGTCCGAGATTATACCCCGGGAACGGCCTTCCAACGGGCGTCGCACCAGGGTTTTGGCGGGGTCTGCGTGGCCGGTCTGTCGTTTTGACTGCTATCATTCGGCCTTTCACCAGATCGGCGCGAGCAGCCTGAGCAATCCTAGGCAGTGCGCCGCATGCCACGCTTAACGGGAACGCGGCGTTTCGGCGTCCCGCCGGCAAATCGAATCAGATCATGGATGTCATCGTCATTGGCGGCGGGATTGTGGGCGTCGCCACCGCTTATCAACTGCGCGCGGCCGGTCACCGGGTATGCGTCGTCGAGCGCCACGCAACGGTCGCGCAAGGCGCGACCTATGGGCACGGCGGCACCGTGCTGCCGACCCCACTCGACGTCTGGTTCGGCCCGACTTTCATGGCAAGCCGTCAGGGCGCCAAAAACGGCGTGATCAGCAAGGCCGGCTTTAACGGGCCGGCGCGCCAGTTCGTCAAGCAGCTGGCCGCTTTGCAGGAGCCGGAGGCATTCAGCCGCCAGTACGCGCGGCTGCGTCCGTTGATCGAAGCATCGCGTGAAGCGATGGCCGACATCGAAGCGCGCTTCGGGCTGGAATTCGAGCAGGCGAGCGGCCTGCTCTATCTGGTGCGTTCCGGGCAGGAATGGCAGCAGACACAGACCGCGCTCGATCTGCTGCGCCAATACGAAGTCCCGCACCATGTACTCACGCCGGCCGAATGCGCCGCGTTCGAGCATTCCGTACGAACCGAGCCGGAATTCGCCGGTGGCGTGTTGTTCGACCAGGAGCGCACGGCCAACTGCCCGCTTTTCGCGAAACTGATCAAGCAGACCCTCGACACACAAGGCGGCGTGCAATTCATACTGGGCTGCGAAGTCTCGGCGATCCGCCTCGAAGGTCAGCGTGCCGCGGTGGAACTGGCGCCACGACCGGGCATGGCATCGCGTTCACGCGAAGTCGACGTGATCAATGCCGATGCGATCGTCGTCGCCGCGGGTTACGGTAGTCTGCCGCTGCTCGAACGCCTGGGGCTGCGGCTGCCGTTGCATCCGCTGCGCCTCCATAACCTCGTGGCGCCGATTGCGCATGAGGAATGCGCGCCGCATGTCGCGATTGTCGACGCGGTCAAGCGGATTACGGTCAGCCGCATGAATCATCGCCTGCGGGTTGCGGGCGGTGCGGTCCTGCAGAGCGCCGGGCAGATCGACAAACCGCTCGGCGAAGCGTTGACGAAGGAAGCGCTGGCGCTGCTGGGCCAGGCGACTCACGACTGGATTCCGGGCGCGGCCCGGATCTCCGCGGCTTTGCCTTGGGAAGGCGTAAAACTGCTGTCACCGGACGGAATGCCTGTGATCGGCAATGCGCTTCATCCGCGTCTGTTCGTGAATGCCGGCCACGGGCCGGCTGGTTGGGGCCTGGCATGCGGGTCGGGCAAGCTGATCGCCGACCTGATCTCGGACAAGACCCCCGACGTCCCCGCGGACACGTTGGCTGCGCTGCGCGCGGACCGATTCCAGTAATTGGCGCGACGGGAGCGTATCGGCACTACCATAGTGGCTCCCAACGCTTCCTCACCTTGCCCAAGGTGAACTCCAAGCCTCGCCATGACAGTGCCCGAATCCACGCTCCCGACCTTAATCAACCCGCACAACCGCGCGTTGCCGCTGCTCACGCTAACCGACCTGCGAATCCTTGAAACCCAGGCCGCGGCGGCACTCCCTCAGCACACCCTGATGTCTCGCGCCGGCAAAGCAGCCGCGAGCTACCTGCAAGAACAGATCAGCCGCGACACCTCGACCGAAAAATCGAAGCACAAGGTGTGGGTCATAGCCGGCCCGGGCAACAACGGCGGCGACGCATTGATCGTGGCCGCGGAGCTGCACCAGGCAGGTGTCGCCGTAGACCTTTGCATGCCGCTTGAAGTCAAGCCGGACGACGCCCGCTGGGCGCTCGACACCGCCCGTGCGGCAGGCGTAGCCATTACATCGACGCCGCCGGCTTCGCTGGAAAGCTATACATGGCTCGTGGACGGCATGTTCGGCATCGGCCTGACCCGTCCTCTGGAAGGAGTCTTCGCCACCATCGCCCGCCAGCTCTCACAACGCACGAAAGCAAAGTCCAGAAGAGGCGGCGTCCTGGCGCTCGATACGCCAAGCGGCCTCGACAGCGACACCGGCACGGTCGTCGGCGAAAAACCGGACCAAGGCGCGGCCCGAAGCGAAAACCAGAACGACGGCGCCGCCGTCCACGCCACCCACACGATCACCTTCATCGGCGCCAAGCCCGGCCTCTTCACGGCGCAGGGCCGCGATCTTGGCGGCACGGTAACGGTGGCGCCGATCGGCATTGACAGCAGCACCCGCACGGCCGTGCAACTCAACGCGCCGGAGCTGTTCGCCGACTTCCTGCCGCCGCGCGACTTTGCCACCAACAAGGGCACCTTCGGCAGCCTCGCCGTGGTCGGCGGCGACACCGGCATGTGCGGCGCGCCAATTCTCGCCTCGCGCGCGGCGCTCTACACCGGTGCGGGCAAAGTGCATGTTGCCTTGCTCGGCGACGGCGCCCCGCCCTACGATCCGCCGCATCCCGAACTGATGCTGCATGCGATCGACAATCTGCCGCTCGACAAAATGGACGCGCTCGCCGTCGGTTGCGGCATGGGGCTGCGCGATCGCGCCACGCGTGTCATGCACGACGTGCTGCCGCTCGACGTACCCAAACTGTTCGACGCCGACGCGCTCAATCTGATTTCGACAGACCCATCGCTCGCGGCCGAAGTCACCGCGCGCGGCGTACAAGGTGATCCTTGCGTGCTCACGCCGCATCCGTTGGAAGCCGCGCGCCTGCTCGGCACGGATGCGCCGGGCGTGCAACGTAACCGCCTCGCCGCAGCGCGGGCACTGGCCGCGCGCTTTGCCGCGGTGGTCGTGCTGAAAGGCACGGGCACGGTCATCGCCGCGCCGGACGGCCGCGTCGCAATTAATCCGACCGGCAATGCCGCACTCGCGACAGGCGGCACCGGCGACGTGCTCGGCGGCATTATCGGCGCACTGCTTGCCCAGCATCTGCCGCGTTACGAAGCCGCGCTGGCAGGCGTCTACCTGCACGGCCTCGCCGCCGACACGCTGAGCGCGCAAGGCCACGGCCCGGCCGGTTTGACGGCGGGTGAACTCGCCCCGATGGTGCGGACTTTGCTCAACCGTATGTTCTATCCCGCAACGGGTGGATGAGTCAGAAGGTGAATGAAGCACCTCATGAAGCGCCTCAAACGGGGTGTCCTGAACGTGACGCCCCATCCCACAGTTTGCATGGGACGCCCAAACCGCTGCCACCCGTCACACAACGCCGTTATACTGATTGACTGCGCCGCGCGTCGGATTCATCGCGGGTTACGGCGAAATTTCGGTGAGCCGTTCGATCTCCGGGCGGACTCGCGAAGTTTGCCCGTAACCCACCGCGAACCCCACCGCGCGGCATCGCTCTAACAGCATCGTTGCATCATCCTCGGCAGCGCTTCACGCGCGCGCCTTTCTTCGTGCCCCTTCGTTACTTCGTTAGACGGACGCTATGACGCAGAACTCGCTCCCCTCCTGGTCCTCGCTGCAAACGCATTACGAGAAGATTCGCGATGCGCACATGCGCGACTGGTTCGCCCCCGAGAACGATCCCGCCCCCACCCGTGCTGAGCGCTTTGCGTTCGCGGGCGGCGGTCTCGCGGCCGATTTCTCGAAGAACCGCATCACCGACGAAACCCTGAAACTGCTGGTGCAACTCGCGCGCGAAGCCGGCGTCGAGAAACGCCGCGACGCGATGTTCGCGGGCGAAGTCGTCAACCCGACCGAAGGCCGCGCCGCGTTGCACACCGCGCTGCGCGCCACCGATCCGAAAGCACCGTTCCATGCGGAAATCGAGGCGGAGCGCGCGAAGATGGCCGCGTTCGCCGACAAGGTCCGCAGCGGCGAGTGGACCGGCTATACCGGCAAGCGGATTCGCTACGTCGTGAATATCGGCATCGGCGGCTCGGACCTCGGGCCGAAGATGGTCGTGCACGCGCTGCATCATCTGGCCACACCGGAGATCACCACGCACTTCGTGTCGAACGTGGACGGTGCGGATCTGTACAACGTGATGCAGACCATCGATCCGGAAGAGACGCTTGCGATCATCGTCTCCAAGACCTTCACCACGCTCGAAACGATGACCAACGCGCGCTCGCTGCGCGACTGGTTCACTGAGAAAGGCTGCCCGGAGAGTGCGCTGGCGAAGCACTTCGTCGGCGTGTCGGCGAATCCGGCTGAGGTGGTCAAGTTCGGCATCGCGAAAGAGAATGTGTTCGAGATGTGGGACTGGGTCGGCGGCCGTTATTCGCTGTGGTCGGCGGTGGGTCTGTCGATCATGATCGCGATCGGGCCGCAACAGTTCGGCGAACTGCTGGCGGGCGCCAGCGAGATGGACCAGCATTTCCGCGACGCACCGCTCGAAAAAAATCTGCCGGTGCTGCTCGGCATGATCGGCGTCTGGTATCGCAACTTCTTCGGCTCGCAAAGCTATCTGGTCGCGCCGTATTCGGAAGCACTGCATTTCCTGCCGTCGTATCTGCAACAGCTCGAAATGGAAAGCAACGGCAAGTCGGCGCGCCTCGATGGCGTGATGGTCGACTATCCGACCGCCGCCGTGACCTGGGGCGAACCGGGTACGAATGGTCAGCATGCGTTTTTCCAGATGCTGCACCAGGGTCCGACCATCGTGCCGATCGACTTCATCGCCGTGTTGACGCCGGAGCATCCGCTCGTCAGTCATCATCCGAAACTGCTGGCGAACTGCTTCGCGCAAAGCGAAGCGCTGATGCTCGGCCGCACGCTCGAAGAAGCGAAGAAGGTTGCCGGTGCGGACAAGCCGGAACTGGCGCCGCATCTGGTGTTTCCGGGCAACCGTCCGACGAGCACCTTGCTGGTCGATGCACTCACGGCGCGTTCGCTCGGCGCATTGATCGCGCTGTACGAGCATAAGGTGCTGGTGCAGGCATCGGTATGGGACATCAATCCGTTCGATCAATGGGGCGTCGAGTTGGGCAAGATCCTCGGCAAGGTGGTCGAGGCGGATCTGACGTCGGCAAGCGTCGATGAGAAGAAGCATGACTCGTCGACGTCGGCGTTGATCGCGCGGGCGCGAGCTGCCTTGAAGCGATGAGCGTGAGCGGCGCGCTTCCTCGCGCCGCATGCGCTGAATGTTCACGCGCGCGTGGATAGCGGCGTTGCGTTATCGAGCTGCATGAGATGAAAAGCAAAGCGGGCCCTTGTGGCCCGCTTTGCTTTATACGAACGAGTGACGCGTGGCCGGCACGCTCAGGCCAGACGTCCCGCTTCGATGGTCACCGTCGTATCGCAGCGGCGCGCCAACTCGATATCGTGCGTGACGAGGATCAACGTGGCGCCGTTCGCGCGGTTCATCTCGAACATCAAATCGATCACCGCGTGACCGGTGGCTGCATCGAGACTACCGGTCGGCTCGTCGGCGAACAGGATCGCCGGATGGGTGACAAAGGCTCGCGCGAGAGCGACCCGCTGCTGTTCGCCGCCCGACAGCAGCTTCGGATAGTGCCCGGTGCGCTTCGCGAGTCCCACCTGCTCCAGCAATCCGCGCGCACGCGCTGCGGCCTCGCGCGTGCCAATGCCGCCTTGCAGCTCGAGCGGAAGCGTGACGTTTTCGAGCGCCGTCAAATGCGGCATCAGCTGGAACGACTGGAACACGAAACCGACCGAACCGCTGCGCAACGCGGCGCGCTCGTCTTCGCTCAGCTCGGTGAGCTCGCGCCCGAGCAGCCGAACCGAGCCCGAGCTCGCGCTGTCCAATCCTGCGAGCAAGCCGAGCAGCGTAGACTTGCCCGACCCGGATGCACCGACGATCGCCACACTGCTGCCGGCATCGATAGCAAGATCGATGTCCTCGAGAATCGTCAGTTCGCCTGTTGCATCCTTAACCTTCTTGCACAAACCCCGCACTTCAATGACTGGATCAGTTTTGTTTAGCATGGTGAAGCGTAGGTTGAAAGTGCGCGCCGTAGCGACGGCGCTGACTACCGCATTCGGCCCGGCCGTGCTGGCCGCAACCCTGTTTTCGCTGCCCTTCCCAGCCTGTGCGGCCAACCCGCCCGAACAGGCCAAGCCGGTGATCGTCGTGCTCGGCGACAGCATCTCGGCCGAATACGGCTTGCCCCGCGACACTGGCTGGGTTGCCTTGATGCGCCAGCGCCTCACCGATGAGCGAATCGATTATAGCGTCGCCAATGCGAGCATCAGCGGCGACACCACAAGCGGTGGCCGGGCCCGCTTGCCGGCGCTCCTGCAGCGGCTCAAGCCGAGTATTGTGATCGTCGAGCTCGGCGCTAACGATGCGTTGCGCGGCGTGCCGCTCGCAACAACCGAAGACAACCTGCGTACGATCATCGAGCAGGCTCAACAAGGCCACGCGAAGGTCGTGCTGGTCGGCATGTATGTGCCACCCAATTACGGCCCCGACTACACGCAAAAGTTCCACGGCCTGTACGGCGAACTCTCGAAGCAATTGCGCGTGCCGTTGGTGCCCTTCCTGCTCGCCGGCATCGCCGACAAACCGGAGATGTTTCAGGCAGATCAGATCCATCCCACGCAGCAGGCACAGCCAGTGCTACTCAACAACGTGTGGCCGGCTGTCAAGCCACTCCTTCGCACAAGTTCGCCGCACTGAAAAGCTCGCTAACAACTTGTTTCCGGTAATTGGGGCGCGCGGATCGGCAAGATCGCTCCGACTTTCGTAATCCCGCGCAACCCGGCTCGATTCTGAGCGACTTCTGAGGAGATAACGTGAAATATTTACCGTTAATCGCTTTGACCGTGGCAATTTCTGCAAGCGCCGCTCAACCGCCTGCCGGCGTTCAATCCGTGGGCCAAAGCCAGCAGCCGCCGAAGGCCGTCGCTACGTGCATCGCGCAAAAATGGGCCGATGGCTCGCAACAGCAAGTCGTGTCGCAGGACACCATGGCTAATGACCAGGCAATGGATGTCTACGTGCCGGGTCAACAGCCGCCTAACGGCGCAGCCGCCGTGGTGCGGCCCTCCTACAGCGGCCCGGGGTCATGGGTCGGCTTCCGCGCCAATGGCGCTGCGGGCAGCGATGCCACCAGTTCGATCAGCGCTTGCCTCTAGGCGGCTAACGGCATAACAAGCCGCACTCCAAGGCAAACTGTTTGACAAGCTTGCACCCGTCAAATGAAAAAGCCCCGCAATTGCGGGGCTTTCCTATAGCTGCGCGCTTTACCTGCTTGCGCGCTCGCGCCAGTGCTTATTCGCCGCTCGCCTGCGCATTGCTGCTATCGAGCGAGCCGTAGAACTTCAGCTTCGAACGGGCACGCACCGCTTCGACGTAAGCCTCAGCGTCGGATTGCGCATCGACTTGCGCAATCTGCTGCTGCGCAGCAGCCAGACGCTGCGGATCGATCGGGGCGCTTGCAACGACCGCGTTCACGCGATAGATCGCATAGCCGCCGTCGCCGAGGTCCACACCGACGTACGCAGGTAGTTTTTGCGCGTCTGCTTTGTAGATTGCACTCAATGCAACCGGCGGCACGCCTTGCGCGTCGTTGCGCGAAACCTTCAGCGGCGACGAGAAGCCCGTTGTGGCCTTCGACTTGTCGAACTCCGCCAGCTTCGCAATGCCGTCTTTGTGAGCTGCCTCGTTCGACTGAACCGCGATCACTTTCTGACGCACTGCGTCCTTGACGGCGTCGAGCGCCGGCACGGCTGCAGCCTTGTAATCGGTCACGTGCGCCGCGACCAGCGTGTTACCGCCGACGTCGACCGCTTGCGTGTTGTTGCGCGCAGTGACCGCGTCGCTCGCAAATACGGCAGCCAGGAGCTTCGCATTGTTCAGCGGGCTGTCAGGCGGCAGCTTCGGATCAGCCTGCGGCGTGACCGTGGCCGTTTGCACTTGCAGCTTGTACTTGTCGGCGGCTGGCTGCAGGCTCTTCGCCTTCTCGTATACGATCGACGTGAAGCCTTCCGAGTCGTCGCTGAATGCCTTGCTCGCCAGCTGCGTTTTCAGGTCTTTTGCGATCTGATCTTTCACTTCGTCGAACGGCTTGGTGACTGCCGGCTTCACGTCCGTGACCTTGACGATGTGATAGCCGAAGTCGGTCTGCACGATACCGCTGACTTCGTCTTTCTTAAGATCGAACACGGCGTCGTCGAACGCCTGACCGCCAGCGATCATGCCGCGACCGAAGTAACCCAGATCACCACCCTTCGACGCCGAACCCGGATCCTGCGAATTCTGCTGCGCGATCTGCGCGAACTGGTCCGGATGTGCCTTGACCTGTGCGAGCACCTCGTCGGCCTTCTGCTTTGCCTTGGCCTTGTCGGCGGCGCTTGCATCTTTCGGCGCGGCGATCAGGATGTGGCTCGCGCGCACCTGACCGTCCGTGCGGTAATGCGCGATGTTGTCGTCGTAGTATTTTTTCAGATCAGCATCGCTCGGCTGCACGGCAGCAGACAACGTTGCCGGCGACATCACAAGGTACTGGATCGTTGCCGTGGCGGGCGTGGCGAAGTCGTTGCGATGCGCGTCGTAATACGCCTGAAGTTGCGCGTCCGTGGGCTGCACCTTCGCTGCGTAGTCGCGCGGATGGAACGCAATACCCTGCACTTCGCGCTGCTGTTCGGCGAGCTCGGTGAGATGCTGTGCGAGAGTCTTCGACGTGAAGGCGCTGCCTTGAATGCTTGCAGGCAACTGCTGCGTGGAAATGCTGTAACGCACGCGTTCGTCGTATTGATCGGGCGTCATGCCTTGCATTGCGAGCAGCTGCTTGTAACGGTCGACGTCGATCGAGCCGTCAGGATTCTTCAGCGACGAGATCACCGGGTCGTTCAGCAGCACGCGGCGCACGGCGTCGTCGGACGCGGTCAGATGCAGGCGCTGTGTTTCGTCGGCCAGCACTCGCTGCTCGATCAGACCGTCGAGCATTTCGCGACGGCGCTGCGGCGTGTCGAACGACTTCATGTCGAACTGTGCACCGAGCATTTGACGGGCGCGGTCGAGCTGCTGACGCATCGCGTCGTCGTACTCCGCGCGAGTTATCTTGTGGCCGTTGACGCTGGCGACGTTTGCACTTTCGTCAAAGAAGCCGCGGAAGCCCTGGATACCCACAAAACCCAACCCCGGCACAATGACGAGGATGAGCATGAACATCATCAGGCGTTTGTGATTGCGGAAAAAATCGAGCATGCGTGAAGGAGTGCCAAAAACAGAACGCCCGATCTTACAACAGCGGGCAATAAAAAAGGCGAACCGGAGTTCGCCTTTCGTGGATACTGGCGGAGTGGACGGGACTCGAACCCGCGACCCCCGGCGTGACAGGCCGGTATTCTAACCGACTGAACTACCACTCCTTATACTGCACTGTACTAAACAGAACCACTGAGCCGAATCTGAAACTGGTGGGTGCTGAGAGGCTCGAACTCCCGACCTACGCCTTGTAAGGGCGCCGCTCTACCAACTGAGCTAAGCACCCGTTTCGCGATTCAGCGTGCTTCTGCTTTTGCTGCCCAATAGATCAACTTGCGCATCGACTAATGCGACACCAAGTCACGCAGAATTCGCCGCACTTCTTTCTAACGAATCTGCAATTTCTCAAGCAGCAAGCCCATTAGTTTAGCGCATCCTTCAGAGCTTTGCCAGGCCTAAATTTAGGGACCTTCGCTGCCTTGATCTTGATGGCGGCGCCGGTGCGCGGATTGCGCCCCGTACGCGCGGTACGCTTGCCCACGGCAAAGGTGCCGAAACCCACCAGAGTCACCGAACCGCCTTTCTTCAACGTACCTTTGACCCCACCGATCACCGCGTCGAGTGCACGGCCTGCCGCGGCCTTCGAAATATCGGCTTGCTGTGCAATGTGATCGATCAATTCCGTTTTATTCATTCCAACCCCCGAGAATGTTTATGGCAATCGTGACGGCGCTCTGTAGCGCCTGGCATCACGCGGCTGGCGGGTAACGCCGAGCCGACTCATTAGAATTGGCCGAAACCCTTGTGTCAAGCGGGGTTGAGCCTGATTTAAGCGGTTCTGGAGGGTGCCCTCTGTCACCAAATCTTGCTATAGATCGATGCGCGCACAACCAGTCGACGGCGGAGAACGGCCTTTACTCAAAAGGTGGGATTACGTGCGTTCCAGACGTGATGTCCGGTATCTCAAGGCAATAAAAACCCGCGACCAAGGCCGCGGGTTTTCATACAGCAAACAGCTTTCGCCGCTGACTAGCTTAGTGTTTCACGACTTCCGTTGCACCGGCGTCTTTGCCCGGCTCAGCCGCCGCGACAGCCGCAGCGGGCTTGGGCTCTTCATCCGGCAACGCCTGCGGCACACGTTCGAGCGCCAGTTCGAGCACCCTGTCGATCCAGCGGACCGGCATGATTTCAATGGCGTTCTTCACGTTGTCCGGAATCTCCGTCAAATCCTTGACGTTTTCTTCCGGAATCAGCACCAGCTTGATACCGCCGCGATGCGCTGCCAGCAGTTTTTCCTTCAGGCCGCCGATCGGCAGGACTTCGCCACGCAACGTGATTTCGCCCGTCATCGCGACATCGGCACGAACCGGAATACCAGTCAACACCGACACCAGCGCGGTCGTCATCGCGATACCGGCCGACGGACCGTCCTTCGGCGTCGCACCTTCCGGCACGTGAATGTGAATATCCTGCTTCTCGAACGCTTCGTCCTTGATACCCAGACGGCGCGAACGCGAGCGGACCACCGAGCGCGCAGCTTCGACGGATTCCTTCATCACGTCGCCGAGCGAACCCGTGCGGATCACATTGCCCTTACCCGGCATCACCGCGGCTTCGATGGTCAGCAGATCGCCGCCCACTTCCGTCCACGCAAGACCCGTGACCTGGCCAACCTGATTTTCCTTCGCAGCCAGACCGAAGTCGTACTTGCGCACGCCGAGGAACGTGTCGATATTGCTGCCGTCGACCGTCACCGCGCCTTCCGCCTTCTTCAGCAGAAGCATCTTCACGACCTTGCGGCAGATCTTCGAAATTTCACGCTCGAGCGAACGGACGCCCGCTTCACGCGTGTAGTAACGAATGATGTCGCGGATCGCGGTTTCCGTCACATCGACCTCGCCATCCTTGAGGCCGTTGTTCTTCTTCTGCTTGGGCAAAAGATAACGTTGCGCGATGCTGACCTTCTCATCTTCGGTATAACCCGACAGACGGATCACTTCCATCCGGTCGAGCAGCGGCGGCGGAATGTTCAGCGAGTTCGACGTTGCCACGAACATCACGTCCGACAGATCGAAGTCGACTTCGACGTAGTGATCGGCGAACGTATGGTTCTGTTCCGGATCGAGCACTTCCAGCAGAGCCGACGACGGATCGCCGCGGAAATCCTGGCCCATCTTGTCGACTTCGTCGAGCAGGAAGAGCGGATTGCGCACGCCGACCTTGGCCAGGCTTTGCAGAATCTTGCCGGGCATCGAACCGATGTACGTACGACGGTGACCGCGAATCTCGGCTTCGTCGCGCACGCCGCCGAGCGCCATACGCACGAACTTGCGGTTCGTAGCGCGAGCGATCGACTGACCTAGCGACGTCTTACCGACACCCGGAGGCCCAACGAGGCACAGGATCGGCGCTTTCACCTTATCGACACGTTGCTGGACCGCGAGATACTCGAGAATGCGTTCCTTCACTTTCTCGAGACCGAAGTGGTCTTCGTCGAGCACGCGTTCCGCATTCGAGAGGTCGTTGTTGACCTTGCTCTTCTTCCGCCACGGCAAGCCGATCAGCGTATCGATGTAGTTACGCACGACAGTCGCTTCAGCCGACATCGGCGACATCAGCTTGAGCTTCTTCAGCTCGGCGTCGGCCTTCTTCTTGGCTTCCTTCGGCATGCGGGCAGCCGTGATGCGTTTCTCGAGTTCTTCGAGATCCGCACCTTCTTCGCCTTCGCCCAGTTCCTTCTGGATCGCCTTGACCTGTTCGTTCAGGTAGTACTCGCGCTGGCTCTTCTCCATCTGGCGCTTCACACGCCCACGGATGCGCTTTTCGACCTGCAGGATGTCGATCTCGGCTTCGAGTTGCGCGAGCAGATGCTCGAGACGCTCGATAACCGGGAACATTTCGAGGATGTGCTGCTTCTGGTCGAGCTTGAGCGGCAGATGCGCCGCGATCGTATCGGCCAGGCGGCCAGCCTCGTCGATACCCGACAGCGACGTCAGGATCTCCGGCGGGATCTTCTTGTTCAGCTTCACATACTGGTCGAACTGCGACACGATCGCGCGGCGCAGCGCTTCAGTTTCAGCGCTGTCGGCGTGGTCGGGTTCGAGCGGCATGACTTCGCACGAAAACTGCGTTTCCTGTTCTTCGATGGAAAGCGTTTTCGCGCGCTGCAAGCCTTCGACGAGCACCTTGACGGTGCCATCGGGCAGCTTCAGCATTTGCAGGATGTTGGCGATACACCCTACTTCGTACATGTCCTTTTCGGTCGGCTCATCTTTCGCAGCCGTTTTCTGGGCGACGAGCATGATGTGCTTGCCGCCTTCCATCGCTGCTTCGAGAGCCTTGATCGACTTCGGGCGGCCTACGAAGAGCGGAATCACCATGTGCGGGAAGACGACTACGTCACGCAGCGGGAGCAGCGGGAGCGTAATGCGTTCCGGCGGAAGGAGTTGGGTTCCTGACATTTCATTTCCCCATGAGTGGAATCAGTTCGTTCGATAGGTGAGGCCAGCAGAAAAGATTGCAAGCCTCCGCGTGTGGGAAAAGTTCAGTGACTCCGAAGGTTCAGTGACTCCATAGTGAAAACAACCATCCTGACCACACGATAAACGAAAAAAGCCGTTCACGTTGCCATGAACGGCTTTTTTTGCAGAACCCGAAAGCCGATCAGTTCGAACCCGCCACTTTGGGCGCGTCTTCGTAGATCAGCAGGGGTTTACCGTCGCCGTCAATCACGTTGTCGTCGATGATGACCTTGCTAACGCCTTTCATCTGCGGCAAATCGTACATGACATCAAGCAACGCCTGTTCCAGGATGGAGCGCAGACCGCGAGCGCCCGTCTTGCGACGGATCGCTTTACGTGCGACAGCCTGCAACGCGGCGGGACGAATTTCCAGCTCGACGCGTTCCATATTGAACAGCTTGTGGTATTGCTTCACCAGAGCATTCTTCGGTTCGACGAGGATCTTCATCAACGCTACTTCGTCGAGTTTGCCCAGTGTAGCCACCACCGGCAGACGGCCGATCAGCTCAGGAATCAGGCCGAACTTGATCAGATCTTCCGGTTCCACTTCGCGCAGCACTTCACCGGCGTCGCGGTCCTGCTTGCTCTTCACGCTTGCGCCGAAGCCGATACCGGTCTTCTCGGTACGATCGACGATAACTTTCTCGAGGCCGTCGAATGCGCCACCGCAAATGAACAGAATATTGGTGGTGTCGACCTGAATGAAGTCCTGATTCGGATGCTTACGGCCACCCTGCGGCGGCACCGACGCCATCGTGCCTTCGACCAGCTTCAGCAGGGCCTGTTGCACGCCTTCGCCCGACACGTCGCGGGTGATCGACGGGTTGTCGGACTTGCGGCTGATCTTGTCGATTTCGTCGATGTAGACAATGCCGCGCTGGGCCTTGTCGACTTCGTAGTTGCAATTCTGCAGCAGCTTCTGAATGATGTTCTCGACGTCTTCGCCGACGTAGCCGGCTTCCGTCAGCGTCGTTGCATCGGCAATGACGAACGGGACGTTCAGAAGGCGTGCGAGCGTCTGCGCGAGCAAGGTCTTGCCGGAACCGGTCGGACCGATCAGCAGAATGTTGCTCTTGGACAGCTCGATCTCGTCCTTCTTGTCGAGGTGCTTGAGGCGCTTGTAGTGGTTGTACACCGCGACCGCGAGAATCTTCTTCGCGCGTTCCTGACCGATCACGTACTGGTCGAGGATTTCACGGATTTCCTGCGGACTCGGCAGATCGGACTTGGACAAGCCCGCCTCGATGCCCGCACCTGCAGCCTCATCGCGGATGATTTCGTTGCACAGGTCGATACATTCATCACAGATGAACACCGACGGGCCGGCAATCAGTTTTTTGACTTCATGCTGGCTCTTGCCGCAGAACGAGCAATACAACAGCTTTTCGCTGTTAGAACCTTTCTTGTCCGCCATAAATGTGTGAGCCTCCGGACACTCGATTACATGATACGCCGTTTGCCCCGGCCTCGCAGTTGGGGCGCGGCAGGGCTTGAGCCAAGGTGACGGCGTTTGCCGCAGGCACTCGGACGAGTCTTGATTATTTCACAACCGATCCGATGACGGCCTCGCCCCGTTTTGGGGCAAGACCGCACCGGTTCAAGGACACCTCAAGGACGCTTGTGCGCCACCTGGTCAACCAGACCGTAAGCTTGCGCGTCATCGCCGGACATGAAATTGTCGCGGTCGGTGTCGCGTGCGATACGCTCGACCGGCTGGCCGGTGTGGTGCGCGAGCAGATGATTCAGCCGTTCCTTCAGGTACAGGATTTCACGCGCCTGGATTTCGATGTCCGACGCCTGGCCACGCGCCCCGCCCAGCGGCTGGTGAATCATCACACGTGAATTCGGCAGCGCAAAGCGCTTGCCCTTCGCGCCCGCCGCCAGCAGGAACGCGCCCATACTGGCCGCGAGACCCATGCACAGCGTCGACACGTCCGGCTTGATGAACTGCATCGTATCGTAGATCGCCATCCCGGCCGAAACCGAACCGCCCGGGCTGTTGATGTAGAAACTGATGTCCTTGTCCGGGTTTTCACTTTCAAGGAACAACATCTGCGCGACGACGAGGTTGGCCGTCTGGTCGTTCACTTCGCCGACCAGGAACACGATGCGTTCCTTCAGCAGACGCGAATAGATGTCATACGAGCGCTCGCCCCGGCCGCTCGTTTCCACGACGATCGGCACCAGTCCGAGCGCCTGCGCTTCGAGATCCCGGGACGACTGGGAGGTCAACGTGTCCAGCATTTGGGCGCGAAAGGTCATGCAATGGATCCTTGTCTGGAAATATTCTAAATATTAGATGCTAGACAGGTGTGGTCGACGAGCCCGTATTCAAGTGCACGATCAGTGCGAACGCGGCGTGCGACGCAGTGTGAAACACGCCATGCAAAACGCACCGCACTTTCACAGCACAAAAAAACGGCGTGCGGGCCGTCGCTCCGACAGCCGGCACGCCGTTGCAGCGACGCTTACGCTTGCGCCGTTGCGCTTGCCAGTTCTTCGAAGCTTACTTCCTTGTCCGTCACCTTGGCCTTGCTGAGGACGAAATCGACGACGTTGGCTTCAACGACGTACGCTTCCATTTCTGCAAGACGTTGCTGATTGGAATAATACCAGCGGACGACTTCCTTCGGGTCTTCGTAGCTTTTCGCGAATTCGTCGACTTCGGCACGAATCTGCTCCGGCTTGGCTTGCAGTTCGTTGGCCTTGACCAGCTCAGCCAGCACGAGGCCCAGCTTGACGCGGCGCTCAGCCTGTTCCTTGAACATTTCAGCCGGGATCGGTGCGTCGGCGGCGTTCGGCACGCCACGTTGCTCGAGGTCCTGACGCGCCATGCCGACCAGGCGTTCCTGATCTTGTGCGATCAATGCGCTCGGCACGTCGAGTTCCGAAATCTTCAGCAGCGCGTCCATCACCTGATTCTTGACGATGGCTTGCGTGCGGCGCTTCGCTTCGCGTTCGAGATTGTCTTTGATCTCAGCGCGCATCTTGACCAGATCGCCGTCTTCGATACCGAGCGACTTTGCGAATTCAGCGTCGATTTCCGGCAGATGCGGCCACTCGATCTTCTTCATCGTGATCGTGAATTGCGCGGTCTTACCGGCGACATCCTTGCCGTGATAGTCAGCCGGGAAAGCCAGGTCGAATTCCTTCGATGCGCCGACCGCGAGGCCGAGCGCCGCCTTTTCGAATTCCGGCAGCATGCGGCCTTCACCCAGCACGAATGCGAAGTCGTCGGCGCTGCCGCCCTGGAACACTTCTCCGTCGATCTTGCCGACGAAGTCGACCGTCACGCGGTCGCCGTCTTTGGCCGCCGTGTCCGCGCCGCCGTCGCCGTGCTCGCCGGCTTCGCCGCGAGCGTGGAAGTGCACGCGCTGCTTGCGCAGGATGTCCAGCGTGCGGTCGATCTCCGCTTCGCTGATGGTGGTCGTGGTGCGTTCGATTTCAGCCGTGGCGACGTCGCCCAGCTTCACTTCCGGATACACCTCGAACGTCGCGTCGAACGCGTAATCGCCTTCAGCAGCGTCGGCCTTCGGCGCGAAGCTCGGCTGGCCGGCGACGCGCAGGTTTTCGGCGCGGCTGATGTCGAAAAATTCCTTGCCGACCTTGTCGCTCAGCACTTCAGCTTCAACCTGGCCCGAATACTGTTGCGTCACCATCTTGAGCGGCACCTTGCCAGGGCGGAAACCCGGCATGCGCACGTTCTTTGCGAGTTGGCGGATACGCGAGTCCACTTCCTTCTGCACGGTGTCCTTCGGCAGGGAAATCGTTACGCGGCGTTCGAGCTTGCCGAGGTTTTCAACAACGTTAGCCATGGCTTCAATCGTCCTAAAATTATTCGAGCGAATCAGTTATCTTCTCCGTGCCGCTTTTCGATGTCGCGTTCAAGTCGCTCAGCATCGATTGCGCGCCTGCGCCGCGGGCTTGCAGGCCGCCGGCAGCACGGTTGGGTCCAAAGAGCCGAATATTTTAGCAAACTATTTGCGCGCTTAGCCGGGATTCGATGATTGCGCGTGCTTTTATCGGGGTTCGGGCTGTTTTCCGCGCTGTTTTTCGCCTGTTTGCAGGTTGCCTGGCGGCTGTTCGCTGACCGCGTCACGCCCATCCCCTGCCAGTTTTCACCCCACTTACGGCATCTTAACGACCCCTTTCGCCTGCCGCGCTTCCGCCGGAAGCGCCCGCGTGACCGACAGCGTCGCGCCTGCCGCCCGCGTTCACACGGATGGATCCCGCACGCCCCTCCGCGGACAATCCCGGCTATGCCATTCGACATATTCAGTCGGCGCGCCCATGCTGATAAGCTTACGGACGCGCTCGGGGCTGCGCACGCATCTGGTCAATTCACCCGCCCTCGCAACGACTCCAACCATTCAGAGACACCATGCCGAATTTGCCGTCCTCGCCTGTCGTCGTCATTGCTCCCGATTCCTTCAAAGGTTCGCTCAGCGCGGAACAGGTCGCGCAGGCGATTGCGTCCGGCATCCAGCGCGCCCGGCCGGACGGCAGCGTGCGTATCTGTCCGATGGCCGACGGCGGGGAAGGCACGCTCGACGCCATGCTCACGAGCGGCGGCGAACGCCGCAAGCTGAGCGTGCGCGGCGCGGCCGGTCCGGTGCGCGAAGCACTCACCGGCCTGCTTGCGAACGGCAGCGCGATCATCGAAACGGCGGAAATCGTCGGCATTACCGATCCGGTCGGCATGGGCGTACCGGTCGAGGCGCGCAGCACGCGCGGTATGGGCGAGGCGATTCGCGCACTGCTCGATGCCGGCGTGCGGCGCTTTTTCGTCGCGCTCGGCGGCAGCAGCACGAACGACGGTGGCGCCGGCCTGCTGGCCGGCCTCGGGCTGAAACTTTTCGACGCACAAGACAAGGAACTCGACGCCACACCCGAACAACTCGCGCGCGTGGCGCGCCTCGACGTGTCGCAACTTGACCCGCGCCTCGCGGACACACAGTTCGTCGGCATGTCGGACGTGGATAACCCCCTGACCGGCGAGCACGGCGCCACCGCGGTGTTCGGCCCGCAAAAGGGCGTGAAGCCGGAACAGATTGCCCCGATCGACACCGCCCTCGCCCGCTTCGCCGACCTGCTCGAAGCGGCGCTGGGGCGCACAGCACGCGACCAACCCGGCGCGGGTGCGGCCGGCGGCCTCGGCTTTGCGCTGCACATGCTCGGCGCGCAGTTCGAGCCGGGCGCTGAAACCGTCGCGCGCCAGATTGGGTTGGACGCGGCGCTAGAAGGCGCGAACTGGCTGATCACCGGCGAAGGCCGCTCGGACGTGCAAACGCTGCACGGCAAGGCGCCGTTCATTGCTTGCCGTCATGCGCAGGCAGCGGGCGTACCGGCCACGCTGCTCTCCGGTGCGGTCGACTCCGCGGCGCTACCGCGCCTCGCCGAATATTTCAGTGGCTGCTTCTCTCCGGCCCCGGGGCCGATCACGCTCGAGGTCGCGATTCGCGACGCGGCGCGTTTGCTGGCGGACGCGGCCGAACAGTTGACGCGCCTGAAATACGGCGCGCGTTGACCGACGGAACGGTTGCGGCAACAATCACAGCGCCACGACCGCGCCACTCACCACGGAAAGACAATGAAGGCCTCCGCCAAAACCGGACTCGAACAGTTCCTCACGTACCGTCTGCACGTCCTGAACAAACTCGCCGAGCGTGGCATCAGCGAGCGCTATCAGGACAAACTGGGCGTGACATTGCCTGAAGCAAGGGTGGTTGCGTCGGTGGGCTCGTTCGGACCGTTTTCGATCATGGAACTGGCGCGGCACGCCAACCTCGACAAGAGTCAGGCGAGCCGTGCGGCTGAGGCGTTGATCAAGCAAGGACTCGTAAAGCGCGAGCCGAGCGCCGAAGACGGCCGCGTCGTGCTGGTGTCGCTGACCCCTGAAGGCCGCGCGCTCTATCGCAAGGTGATGCCGATCGCGCGTAAGTGGAACGGGGATATGTTCGACTGCCTCGACGAACAGGAAAAACTCGCGTTCGGCGAGGCGCTGGACAAGATCATCAACACGATGTCGGAGCGCGAGGAATAAGCAACGGCGTGCGCAGCCGCGGGGTGCCCGCGCCGTGCAATTCCCTGGCGCCGCGCGATCGCTCTGTGCGGCGCGATTCCCCGGCTGCAGTGCAACCCCTTGGCACGTTCCAATTGCACGACTTCTTGCAATCCTCTACGCCGAAATACGTCCGCACCCAAGTCACTTCTTTTCGGTGCTTTGACCGTCAGCGCTGGCGGTGCCTGCGTCCTTAGCTGTAGTGCTCGCCGCGCCTGACTCGCCGAGCGCATCGCCTGCCAATCCGCCCGCGCCGCCCGCGCCGCCCACTCCCCCGCCGCCCACTCCCCCAGCCTGAGCCCCGGCCTGGCCCTGAGCGCCACGCGCAAGCCGCCAGGCGATCGCACCGAGCGAACCGACGGCCAGCAACAAAGCGGCCCACAACATATAGCGCCGCGTCGCATCAGGGTCTTTGCCCGATGACTGGGCATCAGCCTCCTGCCCAACGGACAGCTCCTCACCCAGCCGCGCAGCCACGGCAACCGACGAAGCGCCCATCAGCATGTCCGCCCGGCTCACCGCCGACGACACCGCAGCCGCACTCCCCACCGCCAGCGTGAACGGTGCAGCGCCGCGCGCGACGAAAGTGAGCGTCGCCGGACGCCAGCCCGCGGCGACGCTCAATGTGCCGGTTCCCAAACCGCCATTGCGCGTGTCGACCACCACGCGCCATTGACGATCCGTGTCGGGCCCCATTTCAAGCGATGGATTGCTTTGCTCCACCGTGCCGTTGTGCAACCGGAACAGTGTCGCGCTCGATACCTCTCGCCACGCCGTCTCCAGGCCCGAGCGCGAATAGACGACGGCCGGCGCCACGGTATTCGGCTGCGGGAGATTCAGGCGCAAACGATCGACGGGATAAGGCCCGCCGGTCTCGAAGAAATACTCGCCGGCTTTCGGCCCCGGACGGGCAACGATACCTTCGCGCCATTGCCGTTGCATATCCGCGCGCTGCGCTGCGCCGGCGCTGGCCACCTGCACCTGAGCGTCGATCGATTCGACGTACGGCGCGCCGTCGAGCCAGCGCAACCGCAGATAACGCGCGTGCATCCCGTTGAGCTCGATGCGATCCTGGCTCAGCGTGCTGCCGTTGTAGCTGACCTTGAGCAGTTGCGCCTCGCCCGCGGGTTGCCAGTTGCGCAGATCGTCACTCGACTCGACGCTGACGCGCCCCTGGTAATTGTCGTCACGCACATGCACGACCAATGCGTCGACCCGAGCTTCGCCCCGCGTCTCGCGCGCAACGTCGATCAGGTCGGTGTCATGTTGTGCGCGATCGGGCGGCGCTGACGTTGCCCGCAGCGATCCATCGGCGGCAATCGTCACGCCGAGTGGCGCGCCGGTGCCGCCGGAAGCGGCGGGCGGCAAGGGAAACCAGCGCACCGGCCGCAATGTGGCCGGTGCTCGGGCCGACTCACGTGGCGCGTCGAGCGAATAAGGCACAGGTTCGCCGGCGCCATTGAATACGCGCACATCGCCCAGATCGTTGCGCTGGCTGGCAGCGTAGACGGTAGCCGGCAGCGCCACGCTGTAATAGGCGGCGCCGCTTTCGAGTTCGAGCGCAAAACGCTGGGCAAAACGATCGGCCGCTACGGCCGCCGTCGATACCCACACAGACGAGATCGCAAGACACCACCCCGTCGCTATCAGGACACGCTTCATTGCTCAGTTTCCAGAACTGCCGCTTTGGGCGGCAACGGCGAGAAGTAGCCGATCAGCAGCAGCATCAGGCCGATACCGATGAACGACACGATCCGTTCGATACCCTTCACGTGTGACAAATCGAACAGGAACAGCTTGACGACGGTCACCGCCAGCAGGCCGCCGCCGATGAACCAGAATATCCGGCTGGCCCGGCGAGTGGCCCAGATCATCATAGCCAGCGCGCAGACCGTCCAGAACACCGATACCGAAGCCTGCACGAGCATCGAGTGTGACATCTCGTCGAGCTGGTACGGCACGCCGATCCAATGATGCAGCGTGCGCAGCAGCATCGCGTTGAGCCAGATGAATCCGGTCACGCCGACCGTCACCTGTAACGGCACACGGTATTCGCCGACCGGCACCCCCAGGCGGTTGATGCGCACGAGCCACAACGCCGCCAGCGCAAAAATCACCGCCTGCACCAGATCGAGCGGATTGAGCAGCGGCAGCCGCGCCCACGCGCCGCCGTCCTGTGTCAGATTCGCATAGAACGTCCACACCCACATCACCAGCACGAGCGGCGTCGACGCGATCGCGCACAAGCGCACGATGCTGTCGCGACGCGCGAGCCACAGCCCGGCAAATGCAAACGCGCTCCAGCCGACCAGAAACACCTGCTGGAAATTGAACGACGCCAACACTCCATCAACATCGTACGCCGCATGGAAATGATGATGCAGCGTGCGCAACAGCAATGCGTTGAACCATAGGAACAGCGTCGCGAGCACCGCGTAGTCGAAAGCCCGCGGATGCCAGTGCACGCCGAGTGCGCGCAGCCGCCGCAGCCACACGGCGCAGGCGATGAACGCGAGGATCTGCGCGACATCCAGCGGATTGAGAATCGGCAGCCAGAAGAGCGGCGCGGCGCTGCCGTCGCTCGTCACGCTTGCGATGCTCCACACCCACAGCAAGGCGGCGAGCGGCGCCGCTGCCCACACCTGATAGGCCGCTACGAAACGCGCGACCGGCCAGCGCAAACGCTGCCCGACGCCCGCCACCAACAGCAGCAGAATGCCGAAACCATAAGCCCACGCGCTCCAGCTCCATGCGCCTTCCGGCACGTAAGCGCGCAAGCCCCAATAGCCTTCGAGCGCGACGAGCGCGCCGGCTGTCCAGAACATCAGTGTATGAAGCGGCGCAAGCACACGATCGCCGACATCGCGCTGCTGACGCCACAGCAGCAAGTAGGTGGACGCAGCGACGACCGCGCAAACCAGCCAACCGTAACCGCTGACCGGCGCCATGCTCAACATGAACAGACTCAAGGTCAGCAGAGCGAGAACCGGTACGAGCGCCAGAGCAGGCAGTTCGGCGAGTGGCCAACGCAGCTTGCGCCGCGCGCCGTGCGCGAGCCATGCTGTCAGAGCGGCGAACAGTGCGACGACGGCAGTCTCGAAACGGTCGCGGTCATACGCAAAATGCGCCTGCGCGTGCGCGTGAATTTCGCTGAGGCCGCCCAGGATCCACCACGACAACCCCCACACGCCGGCGACAAGGCCGATCTGTGGCATCCATGCCTGCCACGCGCCCGCCTCGCTGCGCCCATGCAACCGCCATCCCGTGAAGATGCCCGCGACTGCGATCAGCACGCTCGCGATGTACGCGCCGTTAAGGACCGGCCAAGCATGCGCGGCATCGATCTGCGCGAGCGTGCCGACCACATACGCGCCCGCCGCAGCCAGTTGCATCAGCAAGCCGAATCCAAATGCGATCAGGCGCCGCTGCCGCACGGCGAGCCAGGTAATCGCGGCGCCTTCGATTGCCCAGGTCGCGCTCGTGGTCGGTCCGGTGAAAGCGAGCGGGACAGCAAGCGTGGCAAAGATCACGGCCAGCGCGAGCATGGCTTCGAACATCATGCCGAGGTGCGCGCGCCGCCGCGCCAGCCAGCCCGCGATAGCGAGGTAGAACGCGGCCAGCGCCACCGCGCTCCACGCGAGACCGAATTCGGTGCCTTTCATCAGCGCCGCTTGCAGACCAATCGCGACGAGCGGCGTGCCGAGCACCAGCGTGCCATCGACGTAATGCTTGAGCGCGACCTCGCGGCGCACCGCGTAGAGCAACGCGATGCCGACATACATCAGGAAGAACAGGATCAGGAACGGTTCGGTGCTGGCAAGCAGTTCGGGCCGGTAAGCCGTCGCGCCCCACGCGGCGCCGATCGAAAACGTGAACACGAAGCCGAGCAGATTCAGAGGACGCCACGCCTTGAACCACGCGATCGCGAAGATACCCGCGTTGAGCAGCGCGTAGTAGCTGAACAGCATCACATGACTGCCGCCGCCCGTCGACAGGAGCACCGGCGCGAGGAAACCGCCCGCGCTGCCCATGAAGGCAAGCGACGACGCGTTCTGCCGCACCGCCAGAAACGCGCTCAAGCCGCAGATCGCGATCATCAGCGGCAAGGCTGCGCCCACCGGCAGCAAATGGTAGAGCCTGGTTGCGGCGAACACGGTCAGATAGAGCGCACCGACGCCACCACCCTGCAGGATCAGCCCGTATGCGCCGCGGCGCTCGCCGATGCGCCAGCCGAGTCCGATCAGGGCGGTTGCGGCAAGCGCAACGCCGGCGAGGCGGAATTCGATTGGCAGCAGGCTGTTGTCGGCCGCGTATTTGAGCAGGAACGCAATCCCGAAAAACAGCACGATGATGCCGACCCGCACAACTGTGTTGCCACCGAATAGCCAGTCGCGGCCACTTTTGAAGAGGCGTTCGGCGAGACCGGGACCGCGCGGCGGTGCGGGCGGAGACAGTGGTGCAGGCGGGGTTTGCGCTGGCAGAGGGTCGGTGGGAAGCGCGGGCCCGGTGGACGGCGACAACGTCATCGGGCTGCGTGGCTGAGCATTCAGCGAGTTCGATGCGCCCGGGGCGCCCGATGCAGGCATGCCGGCCGACACCGGCGGCGTGACCGCAGTGGCGCTCGCCGTCGGGCGCACGGCGGCTGGCTGCGTTGACATTGCCTCAGGCTCGCGACGCGGCTTCTGCCCCACCGCGGGCGGCATCGCGTACGGACGCGGCACGACATTGGCCGGACGCAGTTTGAACGTTGCAGGCTCGCGATCCGTGCTCCCGGTCGCCGATGCGCCGGTGACGCTGGCCCGCAATTCGTGGATCTCGCCGCGCAGAGCGACGATCTCGCGCTCAAGTTGCTCGACGCGCGCGGCCAGTTCGCCGGACGGGCTGCCGGGTTGGCTCAAGCTATCGGCCACAGCCGGCTTGGACGCGGATTCGTTCGCGGCGCCCGGACGCTTCTTTTGCAACAGCCGTGCGAGCGCAACGCCGGCCACCCCGCCCACCAATGCGCCGAAGCCGATCGAGAAATCGTTCGACACGGCGGCCACTATCCCGACCACCACGCCGATCACGGCAAATATCGCGCTCATCGCATCCCTCTTTTATTGTCTTCTGTTGCGAGATCCATTTGCCGCCTGGATTAATCCGCGAATATCGCGTCAGCAATACGGCGAAAATCGGCGCGCAGAATACCACGTAAATCGCGCTTTTGAGCCATCGGGTAGCGCAGTCGAATCGTTACGCTTGTTTGCTGATGCATATCGGTTTTTCCCAACTTTGCGCTCCATATTTCTCCGGATTAATCCGCCGGCGAGTGGGCATGAGCGCAAGCGCGCATTAACAATCTACGCAATATCGGTGACAACGGATACCACCCGGTCCCGGGCGCAGTTCGATGGGCGTATCGATTCCCTGGGCAAACCCGGCAGCGGTGTCCAACTCCATATTGTTTAACAGACTGACTGCGCTGAAATCCATCGTCACGCTTCGAACACGGCGGACCCGGCGAGGCAGCCGGCTTCGCGGCAACCCGCCAACCATGTCAAAATTCGGGATCGGCCACCAGGCCTTCAGTCACCCCCATTTCATCCAGGGAAGTTTCAGTGGACATCAACAAACAGGTAGCGGCCCTCACCGCCTCAGAACTTCAAACCGCCGGCGCGAGCCAGGCGACGGCGGTTGCCGTCAGTGTGCTGCTGCGTCATCTGCGCTCGCCTGAGCTGGCAAAGCTGTTGTCGTCGGCGTTCGAAAACCACCAGGCGGTGATGCTGCAAACGCCGTGGCCCGATCCGATGCTGCAGGCGTTCGAATCGACCCGCCGCTTTCTCGAAGGCGCCGTGCAAGCCGAGTTGCCAGGCACACAAGCCGAATCGCAACCGCCCGCACCGGACGCCTGAGCGCTGCCGGGCACGCAAGGTCAGACGCAAGCCACACGCAAAACAAAAAACCCCGTCAGTCCAAAGACTTAACGGGGTTCTCTGCTTAATGGGCTCTCTACTACACAGGGATGGTGCGAGGGAGGGGACTCGAACCCCTACACCCTTGCGGGCGTCAGGACCTAAACCTGGTGCGTCTACCAATTTCGCCACCCTCGCAGCCGGGCAAAGCGCTGTGCGTTCTGCCCGATGTCCTGCATGCCCACGGCCGCGTTAAAACCCGCGCCCGAAAGCGTAAGCGCGAGATTCTAACCGATTGATTCGCACTTGTCTGCATTTGCTCGCGCATCGACCCGCGGGGCGTCGATGCTACAATTTTTGGCTAAACGCACGCACACCGTGCCCCTGTTCGCCTGCCCTTCCCCACATTCCTATCCCGTGAATTTCGACGAATACTGCCAGCAGAAAGCGACGCCGCCCGGATCGAGCACTTACTATGCGCTTCGGCAGGCGCCCGCGGCAAGCCAACCGCTCCTGACCGCGCTGTTCGCGCTGCGTCGCGAGTTCGAGGAAACCGTTAAGGAAACCAGCGATCCGGCCATCGGCCACACGAAACTCGCGTGGTGGCAAAACGAACTCGCCGCGCTGGCTTCGGCCTCACCGTCTCATCCGGTTTCCAAGGCGCTGGCGGCTTATCTGCCTAACGTCGAGGCCGAATATCCCGAGTTGCAGGCGTTGCTCGGCGGTTTCGAAATGGACCTCGACCAGGCGCGCTATCTCGACTACCCGAATCTGCGGCGCTATGTGAAAGGCGTCGGCGGCACCTTCGCGTCGCTGGTCGCGCGTGCTACGGCGAAAGACACCGCGCAGGCGTCGAACTGGTCCGCGCCGCTCGGTGAGGCGCTGCAGCTTGCACAGTTGGTCGCCGAAACGGGCAATGATGCTCGCCACGGCCGCATCTATATTCCGATCGATGAAATGCAGCGTTTTAACGTCACCGCTGCGGATCTGATCAACCGGAAATATTCCGATGCGTTTACCGAGCTGATGCGCTTCGAAACCAAACGGGCGCGCGACGCGTTGCAAGCAGCGCTCGCCGCCATGCCCGCGAATGAGCGCCGCTCACAGCGCATGCTCGTGGCACAGGCGGCACTCGCCCTGGCACTGCTGGATGAAATCGAACGTGACGGCTATCACGTGCTGCATCAGCGCATTGCGTTGACGCCGATCCGCAAACTCTGGATCGCGTGGCGCGCGAGGTAAGCGGCCGACGCAACGGCCGGCACCTCATGCTCATGCGGAAGCGCAGCCCATTATCAGACGCGTAATAACGGCAGCGGCTCGAACCGCTGCTGCAGGATCGCAGACGCGTCGAGTCCCCACCACGGCCCGAGCACGGTCGCGTAGAGTTGCTGAAAATCAACGCCGACCGGCAAGTTGCCATTGCCATCGAGTCGCGCGAGCACCGGCGGCACGCCGTACAAACCACCCCGCACTCGCCCGCCCATGACGAAATGCGGCGCCACGGTGCCGTGGTCGGTGCCGTTGCTCTGATTTTCACGCGGGCGCCGGCCAAACTCGGCATAGGTCATCACCAGCGTCTCGTTCCAGCGGCCGAGTTCCACCAGTGCCGACTTCATCGACGCAAACCCATCGGCCAGTTGCTTGAGCAGCGCCGCCTGTTGACCAGGCTGATTCTGGTGCGTATCGAAACCGTTCAGCGTCAAACGGATCACCGCGACACCCTGCCCGCTCTTCGGCTGTCCTTGCGGGGTATTTCCAGCCGCAAGCACCTGCATCGCCGTCTTGATCGAACCGCCGAATGCGCCACCGGGAAACACCGTCTTCAATTGCGCCTGACCTTGCGTGGGACGCAGACGATCGGCGGCTTTCACGATGTCGTTCTCGACGTCGAGAATGTGTGCCAATTCCGGATTGCGCTCGTGCAGCGACACCGGCGTGACGAGGCGCGAAGCCTTGACGAACTGCGCCGGATTGACCAGCGCGATCGCGCGTGCGCCGTTGGCGAGCGGTCCCATTTCGGCACTGCCGATCACCACGCCGTCGGCGGCAAAACCGGCGGGCACCGGCGCCTGCGCGAACGCTCGTGTGAGCCAGCCCTCGCGCAGATATTGATCCGAATGCGAGGCGGTGTCCCAGATCTCGATCGAGCGGAAATGCGACAGGTTCGGCTGCGCGTAACTGACGCCCTGCACGATCGCCAGTTGCTGGCTCTGCCAAAGCGGCATCAGCGGCTGCAACGACGGATGCAGCGCGGTGCGCTCGTCGAGCTGAATCGCCTGCTCGCGTTTGATGCCGATGTTTTTACGCAGCTGATAGTAAGTGGGATCGGCAAACGGAATCACGGTATTCAAACCGTCGTTGCCGCCCTTCAGCTCGACGAGGATCAGCAGGTTGCCGTAGCCTCGATTCGTTGAGCCGCCCACTTCTGCTGCCTGCGCACCGAACGCGCGTGGCAACCAGAGCGTCGCGCCGGCGGCTGCGCCCATCGAGAGAAAGCTGCGTCGTTTCATCCTGCACCTCGTTCGATTGTCATGGCGCGTGTCTTGCCGCCGTCGACGGATCGTTTATTTGCGCGGCTCATCGGAGTTACACGGTTGAGCGGCTCAATTCCGTCGCCTGTCCGTGCTGCTCACTTCCTCACTTCAATTGATAAGCCGGGTCCATCAGCAACGCCTCCAGATAAGCGCTGGCGGTCGAATCGGTTTCGATCGCGTCGACCGGCGTGAGCGGCAAGACCGCGTGCTGCAACTGAAGCTCCGCCGACAGCCCCGGCTTCGCCGTCGGCGCGGTGTTGTAATGCGCAAGCCACGTGTCGATGTCAAAGCGTACGCCACCCTGGCCTGCCGGGCCGACGCGCACCATCGCGCGCTGCATCGGCGCACTCGCCTGCATATTGCCCGGTGCGCCACTCGCCGCGATCTTTGCACCCACCGGATTGTTCACGCGTTGCGGACGAGCGGTTTCAGTCGCCCGAAACAGTTGCTCGACGAACTGCTTGCGCGCAAGCAGCGTCGAACTATTGATCCATATCGTACCGCCCGGCCATCCTTTGACGTTGGGCGGGTAGAACAGGTTCTCGCCGAGCGTGCGGATCTGAGCGGCGAACGGTGCCGTGTTGTCGTAGCCGATGTCGAACGCGCGCAGTGTCCCGACCACGAATTCAACCGGCGATTTCACGAGGACGCCGCGATCGCCGTCGTCCCAGAACGCGTCGCTCATGAAAAGCCCGCGCAGCGCGACCTTGATATCGTAATGACTCGCGCGGAACCGGGCGGCGATCGGTGCGATGCGAGCGGGGTCCGGCGTATCGGAGACGAACTCACGCCACAGCTTGGTCGTGACGAAGGTCGCGGTTTCCGGTCGCGCAAGCAGGATGTCGAGCACCTGATCGCCGTCGAACGGACCGGTTTGACCGAGCACGGTCTTGTCGCCATCGTCGTGCTGATTGGCGCGCCACAAGTACGCCTGGGTGTCGGGATCGAGGCTCCACCCCGTGTAGGCACGCGCGGCTTCCGATACGTCGCGTTGCGTGTAGTGGCCCTCGCCCAGCGTGAACAGCTCCATCACTTCACGCGCGAAGTTTTCGTTGGGCTTGCCCTTGCGATTGCTCGCACCATCGAGGTATTGCAGCATCGCCGGATCTTTCGCGACGTCGTGCAACAGTTCGCCAAAGTTGCCGAGCGCGTCACGGCGCAACAGCATGTTCTGCTGCGCCATCTGCTGCGGATACTGGACCTTGTCCTGGCCGGACGTGAAGTGGTTGTGCCAGAAGAGCGTCATGCGCTCGGTCAGCGGCGACGGTGTGGCCAGCATCTCGCGCACCCACCATGCGCGTAATAGTTCGTAACGCTGGCCGCGCAGCCGCTGCTCGTCGCGACGTTGATCGTCCGTCCATGTCTTGCGAATGTCGCGTGTCGGGATGGGTTCGAGCACCCAGTCCGGCAGCGGCGTGACAGCTTCGGTTCGGACTGTCGCGAGCACCTTGTCGACTGCCTGCTCGCGTGTGAGGCCAACGTATTGCGCGACCTCGCCACTATTGGGCGCAAAGCCGACGCGCGTCAGGAAGAAGCGGGCGTCGTCGGCGTCGAGAATATCCTGCTCGGCAGGAGAAACGGCCGACGCGGCAGCCGGCACGCGATGCGTGTTGCGGGGAGCATGGGAGGCGCCCTGCTGCACGGCCAGCGCCGGCGCACACCACGTCACGGCAACGAGCGCCGTGGCCGTGACTGCCAGCCAGCGCCCACCATTACCGCCTGTCAGCACTTTCATCATCGGTCATCCGGTTGCGGGGCGTCACGAAAAGGCATTCGCGCATGCGAAACGCGCTGTACTCTTGCGACTCAACGGCAGATGGAACGGGAAAGTTGACGGGGGAAGTGCAACGAAATCTTTCAGGTGCGGAGAAACAGCGACCGGCGAGCGACTGGCGTGCCCTGGAGCAGGCACGAAAATAGCTACCGCTTATAGAGCTCACGGACGGCGTCTTCGATGTGCTGCCGTAAAAGACGCCGTTCGTCGGGCGTCATATGACCATCACGACGGCGTTGATCAAGATCGGGAGGAACTGCAGTGCGCAACATCACGTCTGACGCAGGGCGGTCGTTGTTGACGTTGGGGTTGCGGCGACTCGCTTTGGAATTAGGCAGCCTGGGCGCGCGTTCGCTCGCTGCTCTGTCCGCCGAAGGCTGGGCGTGGGCGAGCGTTGGTCCTAGTGTGCCTGCAAGCGTCCCGGCTATCGCCAGCGCAAATACGCTTAGGCGCACATTCGGCCAAACCCCTCCCTTCATGTTGTTCCCTTCGTGGCGCGGCAACCGGCTACCTCAAATGCGTATACAAACCCCGGTAGCGAGCCGGGTGCGAGAGTTTTAGTCGAGTGAAGTATCCACCGAACAGCCGCATTCAGTAAAGGAGTCTACCTGCCCGTGCTTTACGTCGTGCCACAGTGCGGGTAAATTTTGTAACTGACTGTAACCCGATAAATGATGCAACCGCGCGCTACTTTCTAATCGCGCTAAGATGCCGACCATGGAAACCAAAAACCCTTCGAAAATCCTCGTCGTCGACGACGATCCGCGCCTGCGCGATCTGCTGCGCCGCTACCTCGGTGAACAGGGCTTCAATGTCTACGTTGCCGAGAACGCGCCGTCCATGAACAAGCTCTGGGTGCGTGAGCGCTTCGACTTGCTGGTGCTCGACCTGATGCTGCCCGGCGAGGACGGCCTGTCGATCTGCCGCCGCCTGCGCGGCAGCAACGACCGCACGCCGATCATCATGCTGACGGCCAAGGGTGAAGACGTCGATCGTATCGTCGGCCTCGAAATGGGCGCCGACGACTATCTGCCCAAGCCGTTCAACCCGCGCGAACTGGTCGCCCGGATTCACGCGGTGTTGCGCCGGCAATCGCCGTCGGAGTTGCCTGGTGCGCCGTCCGAAACCACTGAGGTATTCGAGTTCGGCGAGTTCGCGCTGAATCTCGCCACCCGCACGCTCACCAAGGCCGGCCAGGAAATTCCGCTGACCACGGGTGAGTTCTCGGTGCTGAAGGTGTTTGCGCGTCACCCGCGTCAGCCGCTGTCGCGAGAAAAGCTTATGGAACTGGCGCGCGGCCGTGAATATGAGGTGTTCGACCGCAGTCTCGACGTGCAGATTTCGCGTCTGCGCAAGCTGATCGAACCTGATCCGGGCAGCCCGCGTTTCATTCAAACCGTCTGGGGCCTCGGCTACGTGTTCATTCCTGACGGTGCAGCCTGAGTTTGTTCTCACTTCCAGTGTCGACCAGAGTTGGCGCTTTAGCGCTTACTCTGGTCCCATGCAAGATAGTTCCAGATAAGAAGGGCCCATGCGGATCGACCGGCGCCTCCTGACGCTCGCGTTCGGTGGCCTTTTCTGGCGGACCTTTCTGTTGATCGCGCTGTTGATCGCAGTCAGTCTCGCCGCGTGGTTCCAGAGCTTCCGGGTGATCGAACGCGAGCCGCGCGCACAGCGCGTCGCTTTGCAGCTGGTTGCCATCGTCAAGCTCACGCGCACCGCACTCCTCTATTCCGATCCCGACCTGCGGCGCGCCCTGCTGCAGGATCTGGAGAGCAATGAAGGGGTGCGCGTGTACCCACGCGAAACCACCGACAAGTACAAACTCCAGCCCGACGAGTCGCTGAACCGGCTGATCGAACACGACATTCGCGGCCGCCTCGGCGACGACACGGTCATTGCACAGAGCGTAAACGACATCCCCGGCGTCTGGATCAGCTTCAAGATCGACGACGACGATTACTGGGTGGCGCTCGACCGCGATCAACTGGACAACGCGACGGGCTTGCAATGGGCCGGCTGGGGCGTCTTCGCGCTGGCGCTGTCACTGTTCGGCGCGGCGTTCATTACCAGTCTCGTCAACCGTCCGTTCGCCCGGCTCGCCATGGCCGCGCGCAAGGTCGGTTCAGGCCAGTCGCCAGAGCCCCTGCCCGAGCGCGGCATGGGCGTGGCCGCCGAGACCAATCGAAGTTTCAACCAGATGGTGCAGGACCTCGAACAGCTCGAGGCCGACCGTGCGCTGATGCTCGCCGGTATTTCGCACGATCTGCGCACGCCGCTCGCGCGGCTGCGGCTCGAAACCGAAATGAGCCCTTCCGACCAGGCCACTAAAGACGCGATGGTCGACGACATCGAGCAGATGGACATGATCATCGGCCGGTTCCTCGATTACGCCCGTCCGGTGCAGCGGGTGCCGGAGCCTGTCGACCTGTCGGTGATCGCAGGCGAGCTTGCCGCGCGGATGCAAAGCGAGGACAGCATGCGGCTGATTACGCGCCTCGCGCCGTCGGCGGTGATCGAGGCGGATGAGACCGACATGCGGCGCGTGGTCGGCAATCTGCTGGAGAACGCGCGCAAGTACGGTTTGAGCGACGGCGACGGCATACCACACGTGATTCTGGAAACACGGGTTTCGCACTCGCGGGTCGAATTGTCCGTGGTCGATGAAGGGCCCGGAATTCCTGAAGACCAACTGGCCCTTGTCACGCGACCTTTCTATCGGGTGAATTCAGCCCGTACCCAGGCGAACGGCACGGGCCTCGGCATGGCCATCGTGCAGCGGCTGGTAGGCCGCTATCGCGGTGCGCTGCGCCTGCGCAATCGCACACCAGGCCCGGGCCTCGAGGTCACGATCGAGTTTCCGCTGGCAAAAGGCGTCTGACCGGCCGGAGCGTTGTGTCGCCCGTGCAACCGTCGGCCGCGTTGAGTAATAACTCTCCAACGCGTTAGCTAGATACTATTGAACGGATAGCCTCATAGGGCCATACTCAAAAACGTGCAACGTGCTTGTTACGACGAGCTGATAGCGTCAAACATGCTGTTTTTCCATCTCACGAAGGAGCTCTTGCATGAAAACCGTTGGCGATAAAGTCGAAGCGTTCACCGTCACCGCGGCCAAGCCGGGCTTCAACAACCATGAAGAAAACGGCGTGTCGGCGTTCGAAGAGATCACAGAGCAGTCGTTTCCGGGCAAGTGGAAGATCATCTATTTCTATCCGAAGGACTTCACGTTCGTGTGCCCGACTGAAATCGTCGAGTTCGACAAGCTGGTCAAGGATTTCGAAGAGCGCGACGCGGTGTTGCTCGGCGGCAGTGTGGACAACGAATTCGTCAAGCTGGCCTGGCGCCGCGAGCAGAAGGACCTGAGCAGGCTAAACCACTATTCGTTTGGTGACGTGAAGGGCGAGTTGATCGACCAGCTCGGCGTGCGCGACAAGGAAGCCGGCGTGGCGCTGCGCGCAACGTTCATCGTCGATCCGGACAATACGATTCAACACGTTTCGGTGAACAACCTGAACGTCGGCCGCTCCCCGAAAGAAGTGCTACGTATTCTCGACGGTCTGCAAACAGACGAAGAGTGCCCTTGCGACCGCCCGATCGGCGGTGCAACGCTGTAAGCCGTGTATTGCCGCTGAAGGTGAACAGGGTTTTTTCGTGCGCAGCGGGATTAAGGTTTTTTCGCTGCGCACTCGTGGTTTTTGTGAAAAACACTGCAAAGACCAAAACCCAACATCAATTCTTGATCAATAAGACCGCTGCCTGCGCTTCAATGCCCTCGCCTCGCCCGAGGTAGCCCAACTTCTCATTAGTTTTAGCCTTAACATTAACCCGCTCGACCGGCAGGTTAAGATCCGCAGCGATATTAGCCCGCATCCCTTCGATATGCGGCGCGAGCTTGGGCGCCTGAGCAACCACGCTGCTATCCACGTTAGCGATAGAAAATCCGGCGGCTTTAACGCGAGCAAAACACTCCCGCAATAAAACGCGGCTATCCGCGCCAGCGAACTTCGCATCCGTGTCGGAGAAATGCCGCCCAATATCGCCCATCGCGGCTGCACCGAAAATAGCATCGGTAATCGCATGCAACAGCACATCCGCATCCGAATGCCCGAGCAGCCCGCGCTCATAAGGAATCGTCACGCCGCCGATAATCAACGGACGTCCCGGCACCAGCGCATGCACGTCATAACCCTGCCCAATTCTGAAATCCATATGCGTCAAGTCCTCAAGCCCATTGATTAAAATCCGATTTATCCATTCAGGAAGCCGCAGGCCGGCACAGAATCGCCTCGGCCAGATCGAAGTCTTCCGGATAAGTGACCTTGAAGTTACGCAAACTCCCCTGCACCAGCCTGGGCGCGTGCCCCAGCCACTCGATCGCGCTCGCTTCGTCGGTCAAATCGTGGCCGTCCGCCTGCGCGCGCAAAATCGCCTCGCGCAACATGCCGATGCGGAACATCTGCGGTGTCTGCGCTTGCCACAGACCGTCGCGTGCCTCGGTGCGGGCAATCCGCCCGTCGGACGAGGCCGGGTCGATCCGCTTCAAGGTATCCGCCACCGGCAAGGCCATGATGCCGCCCACCGCGTCGTCCTTCAGCGCGCCGATCAGCGTGCGGATCAGGCCCGGCGTAATGCCCGGCCGCGCGGCGTCGTGCACCAGCACCCAGTCGTCGTCGTGCGCGCCGAACTCGGCCAGCGCGTGCAGCCCGTTCAGCACCGACGCCTGGCGCGACGCCCCACCGGAGCGGCGCACGGCGAAACGCAAGCCGCTGAAGCGGCGGGCGTCGAAGTGCTGGTCGTCGGGGGCAATCACGACAAGGGTTTGCGCAAACTCGCTGCAGGCGTCGAAAGCCGCCAGCGAGTAATGCAACATGTCGCGACCGGCGACAGTGCGATATTGTTTGGGCATCGCGGCGCCGGAACGGCTGCCGGTGCCAGCGCACGGAATCAGGGCAAATAGACGGGAAGTCACGAGTGCGGATGCCGCGAGGTCAAAGTAAAGGACGGATTTTATAATAGGTCCTTCGCATCTACGCCCCGACACGCGTAAACTTGCCGATCACGTGTGAGCCCGAGGCCGCTTTTTCTCTTCTATGCCAGACATCGCCGCATCATCGCAGTACTCCCCGCCCGTCGCGCTCGTCAAGGCCGGCCAGCGTTTCGCCTTCGAGGGCACGCACGGCTCGTCCGACGCGCTGCTGATCGCCCGCTACCATCTCGCCTACCGCGAGAAGGTGCCGCTGCTGGCGGTCGTCTGCGAAAGCGCCGTCGACGCGCAGCGGCTGGCGCAGGAAATCAGCTTTTTCGCGCCCGAAGCACGCGTGCGCTTGCTGCCCGACTGGGAAACGCTGCCTTACGATACCTTTTCGCCCCACCAGGATCTGGTCTCCGAACGCCTCGCCACGCTGCACGATCTAGGCGAAGGCCGCTGCGACATCCTGCTGGTGCCGGCCACCACCGCTTTGTACCGGATGCCGCCGGCCTCATTCATGGCGGGCTACACGTTCTCCTTCTCGCAAGGTGAACGCCTCGACGAAGCCAGGCTTAAAGCGCAGTTGACGCTCGCCGGCTACGAGCACGTGAGCCAGGTGGTGCGTCCCGGCGAATACTGCGTGCGCGGCTCGCTGCTCGACCTCTACCCGATGGGCTCGCCGCTACCGTACCGGATCGACCTGTTCGACGACCAGGTCGACTCGATCCGTGCATTCGATCCGGACACCCAGCGCAGCCTCTATCCGGTGAAGGACGTGCGTCTCTTGCCCGGCCGCGAATTCCCCTTCGACGAAGGCGCGCGCACGGCTTTCCGCAGCCGCTGGCGCGAGACCTTCGAGGGCGATCCGAGCCGCGCGTCGATTTACAAGGACATCGGCAACGGCGTGCCGTCGGCGGGCATCGAATACTATTTGCCGCTCTTCTTCGAAGAAACGGCGACGCTGTTCCACTACCTGCCCGAAGGCGCGCAACTGGCGTTCGTCGGCGATCTGGACGCGGCGATCCGGCGCTTCACCAACGACACCAGACAGCGCTACAACTTCCTGTCGCACGATCGCGACCGGCCGATTCTGGAGCCGGAGCGTCTGTTCCTCTCGGACGAGGATTTCTTTGCGTTCGCCAAGCCGTTCGCGCGGCTCGCCTTGCCCGCCAACGCGGGCGGCGGCTGGTCGACCCCGCTGCCGGATCTTGCGATCGACCGTCACGCGGAGGATCCGGTCTCGGCCTTGCGTGCCTATCTCGACACCACGCCGAACCGCGTGCTGTTCGCCACGGAATCGGCGGGCCGTCGTGAAACGCTATTGCAGCTGCTGGCCGACAATCACCTCAGGCCCGTCTCGAGCGACAGCTTCCAGGACTGGCTCACGAGCAGCGAACGTTTTTCGCTAGGCGTCGCGCCTTTGGCGAACGGCTTTGCGGTGCCCGTCGACGGCATCGCGATCATCACCGAAACCGAACTTTACGGCCCACTCGCGCGCCGCACGGGACGGCGCCGCCAGGAGCAGGCGAGCAACGTTGATTCGATGGTGCGGGACCTGTCCGAGCTGAAGCTCGGCGATCCGGTCGTGCATTCGCAGCATGGCATCGGCCGCTATATGGGCCTCGTCACGATGGATCTCGGCGAAGGCGAAACCGAGTTCCTGCACCTCGAATACGCGGGCGACAGCAAGCTTTACGTGCCGGTCGCTCAATTGCACGTGATCTCGCGTTACAGCGGCGCGGATCCGGAAAGCGCGCCCTTGCATTCGCTCGGCTCAGGCCAGTGGGAAAAGGCCAAGCGAAGAGCCGCGCAGCAGATCCGCGACACCGCCGCCGAGCTGCTGAACCTGTACGCCCGCCGCGCCCTGCGCGAAGGCCATGCATTCGCGCTCGAACCGAGAGACTATGTGAAGTTCGCCGAGAGCTTCGGCTTCGAAGAAACGCCGGATCAGGCCGCGGCAATTGCTGCCGTGATCGGCGACATGACGAGCGGCAAACCGATGGATCGCCTCGTGTGCGGCGACGTCGGCTTCGGCAAGACCGAGGTGGCATTGCGCGCGGCATTCATCGCGGTGATGGGCGGCAAGCAGGTTGCGCTCCTCTCGCCCACCACGCTGCTCGCCGAACAGCATACGCAAACCTTTAGCGATCGATTCTCCGACTGGCCGGTGCGCATCGCCGAATTGTCGCGCTTCAAGTCGACCAAGGAAGTCAACGCGGCGATCCAGCAGATCAACGAAGGTACGGTCGATATCGTGATCGGCACGCACAAGCTGCTGTCGTCGGATGTGCAGTTCAAGCGGCTGGGGCTCGTGATCATCGACGAAGAGCACCGTTTCGGCGTCCGTCAGAAAGAGGCATTGAAAGCGTTGCGCGCTGAAGTCGATGTGCTCACGCTCACTGCGACGCCGATCCCGCGTACGCTCGGCATGGCGCTCGAAGGCCTGCGCGATTTCTCGGTGATTGCCACCGCGCCGCAAAAGCGCCTCGCGATCAAAACCTTCGTGCGTCGCGAAGAAGACAGCGTGATTCGCGAAGCGATGTTGCGCGAGTTGAAACGTGGCGGCCAGGTGTACTTCCTGCACAACGAGGTCGAGACGATTGAGAATCGCCGGCAGATGCTTGAAGCGCTCGTGCCGGAAGCACGTATCGCCGTCGCGCATGGACAGATGCACGAGCGCGAACTCGAACGCGTGATGCGTGACTTTGTCGCCCAACGCGCGAACGTTCTGCTGTGCACGACGATCATCGAAACCGGTATCGACGTGCCAAGCGCGAACACGATCCTGATTCACCGCTCCGACAAGTTCGGCCTCGCGCAATTGCACCAGTTGCGTGGCCGCGTGGGCCGCTCGCATCACCAGGCGTATTCGTATCTGCTGGTGCATGACCCGCAAGGTCTGACCAAGCAGGCGCAGCGCCGTCTCGAAGCGATCCAGCAGATGGAGGAACTCGGTTCGGGCTTCTATCTCGCGATGCACGACCTCGAAATCCGCGGTACGGGTGAAGTGCTTGGCGACAAGCAATCGGGTGAGATTCAGGAGATCGGATTCCAGCTTTACACCGACATGCTGAACGACGCCGTGAAGGCGCTCAAGGAAGGCAGGGAGCCGGACCTCACCGCACCGCTCGCGGCGACCACCGAGATCAATCTGCACGCACCCGCGATCCTGCCGGCGGACTATTGCGGCGACGTGCAGGAACGCCTGTCGCTCTACAAGCGCCTCGCTAATTGCGAACACAACGATTCGATCGACAGCATTCAGGAAGAGTTGATCGACCGCTTCGGCAAGTTGCCGCCGCAAGCGCATGCGCTTGTCGAGACGCATCGCCTGCGGTTGGCGGCAAAGCCCTTGGGCATTTCGAAGATCGATGCGGGCGAAACGGTGATCGGCTTGCAGTTCATCCCCAATCCGCCAATCGACGCGATGCGGATCATCGAGATGGTGCAGAAACACAAGCACATCAAGCTCGCGGGCCAGGACAAGCTGCGCATTGAAACACGCAGCCCGGATCTGGCCGTGCGTGTGGCGACGGTGAAAGAAACCTTGCGCGCACTCGGCACACCCAGCCGCGGCACGGCGGCCACGGCTGCTGCGCGCTAACTGTGTCGAACCGCTGGCTGCTCAAGCGCCGGTATCGTGTCAACACCGGCGTCAACACCGGTTCCGATACCGGTGCCGATGCCGGAACCAACGCCGGCGCCATTAAAAAAACGGGGTACGTCTAGCCGTTTTTTGTTTATGCTGCGGTGCGCAAACGCGCGCCGCAGCATACGGGTGCGTTTTTTTTGGGTATGATCGAAAGACTCAAATGCTGGAGTCTTGTCATGTCTCACGTCGCTGAAACGGCGCAGTCCTCGCAAACGCCCGCCTCTGAATCGAATTCTTCCTCGCCTGCCTCGCTTCCCTGGGTGACCCGTCTCGTGTCAATGGACACGGTAAGCCGCAACCCGAATCTCGGTCTGATCGAAACCGTACGCGACGAATTACGCGCAGTCGGCATCGAAGCCACGCTCACCCACGACGAAAGCGGCAAATGGGCGAATCTGTTCGCAACGATTCCCGCGCACGACGGTGAGACCAACGGCGGAGTCGTGCTGTCGGGCCATACAGATGTCGTGCCCGTAGACGGTCAGCAATGGGACAGCGATCCGTTCAAACCGGAAATTCGCGGCGATAAGCTGTACGGCCGCGGCACCTGCGACATGAAAGGTTTCATCGGCGCGGCGCTTGCGCTCGTGCCCGAAATGCAGCGCGCCAGGCTCGCGAGGCCAATTCACTTCGCGTTGTCGTTCGACGAGGAAGTGGGGTGTGCCGGCGCACCGCTCCTGATTGCAGATCTGATGAAGCGTGGTGTGAAGCCGGACGGCTGCATCGTCGGCGAGCCGACCAGCATGCGCCCGATCGTGGCACACAAAGGCATCAACGCATATCAGTGCTGCGTGCGCGGCCAGGCGGCGCATTCGTCGCTCACACCGAAGGGCCTGAATGCGATCGAATACGCCGCGCGCCTGATCTGCTACATCCGCGATATGGCCGATCAATTCCGCGCACAAGGCCCGTTCGACGAACTGTACGACGTGCCCTTCACCACTGCGCAAACCAGCACGATCATCGGCGGCAACGCGATCAATACCGTGCCCGCCGAATGCAAGTTCCAATTCGAATTCCGCAATCTGCCCACACTCGATCCCGAACCGATCTTCCAGCGCATCGATCAATATGCACGCGAAACGCTGCTGCCGAAAATGTTGCGCGAGCATCCATCTGCCGCCATCGAGATCACGAAAATCGCCGCGGCGCCCGGCCTCGATTCGTCTGAACAAGCCGCGATCACGCAACTCGTGCGTGCGCTGACCGCGGACCAGGACAAGCGCAAGGTCGCGTACGGCACCGAAGCGGGGTTGTTCTCGCTGGCGGGCATTCCGAGCATTGTGTGCGGTCCCGGCGACATCCAGCAGGCGCACAAAGCCAACGAATTCGTCGCGCTGGATCAACTCGTGGCTTGCGAGCGCTTCCTGCAAAAATTCATCCACAGCATGTCGGTCGACGCACACGCGCACTGAAACTGACCGCTGTAAAAACGGTCTTAGCCATATCGAGGAAAAACACGCCCACGCCATGTCAACCGCCACACAGCAGCACACCGACCATACGATCAACGGCGAGCCGATCCCCACTCTCGACAACATCGCCACGCAGCACTTTGCGTTGACGCCGTGGGTGACGCGAACGCCGGTGTTCGACCGGCTCGACTTTCCGTCGCTGGAAGGCACGGTGGTGAACTTCAAGTTCGAGTTGCTGCAAGCGGGCGGCAGCTTCAAAGCGCGCGGCGCGTTCACTAACCTGCTCGCGCTCGACGAGGCGCAACGCAGCGCAGGCGTCACCTGTGTGTCGGGCGGCAATCATGCGGTGGCGGTCGCGTACGCCGCCATGCGTCTTGGCGTCAGCGCGAAGGTCGTGCTGTTTCGCGCGGCCAATCCGGCACGCGTCGCCTTGTGCCGGCAGTATCACGCCGACATCGTCTTCGCGGAAAACCTTGCCGAAGCCTTCGAGCTTGTACGCCGTATCGAGGCGGAGGAAGGCCGTTATTTCGTGCATCCGTTCAACGGCTATCGCACCGTGCTCGGCTCAGCCACGCTAGGCTATGAATGGGCCACGCAAACGCCCGACCTCGAAGCGGTGATCGTGCCGATCGGCGGCGGCGGTCTCGCTGCCGGCGTGGCCACCGCCATGCGGCTCGCGAATCCGCGGGTGCACATGTACGGCGTCGAACCGGAAGGATCGGATGTGATGGGCAAAAGCTTTGCCGCCAATCACACGGTCAAGATGGGTCACATGCACACTATCGCCGATTCATTGGCATCGCCGCATACCGAGGAATACAGCTACGAGTTGTGCCGTCGCCATATCGACCAGCTCGTCACGGTATCCGACGACCAGTTGCGCGCAGCGATGCTGACCTTGTTCGGACAACTGAAGCTAGCGGTCGAACCGGCCTGCGCCGCCGCTACGGCAGCACTGCTCGGACCGCTGCGCGAAACGTTGCAAGGCAAACGCGTGGGCGTGCTGCTGTGCGGCACCAATACCGATCCGGTCAGTTTTGCTGCGCATATCGAACGGGCGCGTCATAGCGAGTCACAGTTTCCAGAATAAAGGCAATCCGCCCTTTCCGTGCCAAAAGACTAGCCTATCCTTCTTAGATTGGTATGATTCGATAATCGACTTCTGGGAGGAACGTATATGAGCATGGTCAAGGAATTCAAGGAATTTGCCCTCAAAGGCAACGTAATGGATCTCGCCGTCGGGGTGATTATCGGCGGCGCATTTTCCACCATCGTCAATTCAATTGTTAAAGACCTGATCATGCCGGTTGTCGGCGTTGCCACCGGCGGCCTCGATTTCTCCAACAAGTTCGTTCGCCTCGGCGATATTCCCGCCAGCTTCAAAGGCAGTCCCGAGTCGTACAAAGACCTGCAGACGGCGGGCGTGGCAGTGTTCGGTTATGGCTCGTTTATCACCGTGGCCATCAACTTCGTGATCCTCGCGTTCATCATTTTCCTGATGGTCAAGTTCATCAATAATCTGCGCAAGCCACCGGCTGACGCCGCGCCGGCAGAACCGCCGCCAACGCCGGAAGAGGTCGTGCTGCTGCGTGAAATCCGCGATTCGCTGAAGAGCTCGCCACCGCGCTGAGCGCCTGGGTTAAGTCAACCTGAACCACGTTAAACATTCGCGTCGGCACATTTACCGGCTCAAATAAATAAGGCCTGTAGCGAGGAAATCGCCACAGGCCTTTTTCATACCGCGTGCAAATTGCGTCGCCCCAGTCGACGTGGCGAACACACTAAGCGTTCTTTTCGTCCTCTTCGGCCCCATCGTCCTTTTCTGCCTTCAGATTCACCGCGCTTTCGATCATCGTCTCGAGCTGTCCGAAATTGACAGGCTTGGTCAGATGCGAAGTAAAGCCGGCGCTCAGGCAACGGCGCACATCTTCGTCAGTACCGAAGCCGGTCAACGCGACCGCCGGCGCATCCGAACGCTCGCGGAACGCTCTGACGAAATCGAGGCCTGTGCCGTCGGGCAAGCCCACGTCGCTGATCACCAGATCGAACGTCTGCGCCTGGGTGGCGGCGAGAGCATCGTCCACACGGCCCACCGTGGTCACGTCGTGACCCAGGCTGCGAATCAGCTGCGCCATCACCTCGGCGGTATCCACGTGGTCTTCGATCAGCAGAATGGTCAGCAGGCCGTGATGACGAACCTCATCAGGCGCGGCAACGGGCGTTAGCTCTTCAGGCGCGGCGGCGGTCGGCAGCGTGATCGTGAAAGTCGCGCCGCAGTGCGCGCCCGGGCTCTGTGCGACCACCGTGCCGCCGTGCACATCGGTCAGGGCCTTCGTGATCGCGAGACCCAGGCCCAAGCCGCCGAATTGCCGCGTCATGTTCTGGTTGCCCTGCTCGAACGCATTGAACAGTTTGCCGATCTGCTCCGGTTCGATGCCGATGCCCGTATCCTCGACCGAGATCTGCACATGCATGCGTTCATCGTGCGTGCGCACGTAGATATGGCCGCCGTCCGGCGTGAACTTGGCGGCGTTGCGAATCAGGTTCCACAGCATCTGTTGCAGCCGCGCGCGGTCGGCGAGCACGTAATGGTGCTGCGCATTCGTGCAGACGTGCACGTCCTGCTGCTTGACCTGGATCTCACTGCGAAAGAGTTCGAGCACGCTGTCTATCACTTCGTGCACATCGACGGTTTCGAGCGACAAACGCAGCTTGCCGTTCGCCACGCGCGTGAGATCGAGCAGATCGTCGATCAGGCGCGCTTCGAGTTCGACGTTACGGCGAATCATGCGCACGCTTGCACGCGCCTGATCGGGCAAACCAGGGATCATCTCCAGCACGCTAGCCCCCGCCAGAACGGGCGTGAGCGGCGTGCGCAACTCGTGCGACAGCATGGCGAGGAAGCGGTCTTTCGCACGATTGGCTTCTTCAGCAATCTGGCGGGCGGCCTGCTCCGAGGCGAGCAGCCGTTCGCGTTCCTCGATCGCCTCGCGCTGCGGATGAATGTCCGTGCAACTGCCGAACCATTTGCTGACGTTGCCTTCGGCGTCGCGCATGGCGACCGCGCGGATGTCGAACCAGCGATAGGCGCCATCGTGACGCCGGATCCGCAGTTCGTGCCGGTAGTCGGCGGCGCCGCCCGTCACTGCCTTGAGCCAGGTGCGGCGAATCTCTTCGCGATCGTCGGGATGCACCGCTTCGAGCCACGCGAGACCGTACGAACTGCTTTCCGCCAACCCCGTGTAGTCGAACCACTGCTTCGAGAGGAAATCGCAATCGCCCGCGGCGTTGCAGGTCAGTACGAGGTGCGGCAACGCCTCTGACAAGGTGCGGTAATGCTGTTCGCGATCGCGCAGCAGCAAGGCTTCGTCCGAGGCCTTCTGCAAACGCACCTGGGACAGCACCCGCTCCACCGCCTCGGGCAGGTAATCAAGGTAGTCGCCGGACTTCGGCACCACATCGGATACGCCCGAGCGCAAGGCTTCGATCACACGGGATTCGTCAGTAAAACCGGTCACGAGGATGGCGGGGATCCGCACGCCTTCCGCGCGCAAGCGGCGAAAGAAGTCGAGGCCGGTCTCCGGCCCGCTGAGCTGGTAGTCGAGCACGAGCAGGTCGGGTGCACCCGCGGCGAGGCGCGCGCGGGCCGCTTCGACCTGCGCGCAGATTGCAACCCGGCAGCCGGCACGTTCGAGCGACTTGCGCGCAAGCCGCAGGATGCCTTCGTCGTCATCGACGACCAGCACATACGCGGCGGGCTGCGTGGACACGTCTTCGGTCATGCGGAGTCTTCTCTGGCTAGGTCGGGTGTGGCTATCTTGTCATGGGCCGCTTTCGGAGCGCCTTCATATGAACCTTCCGTCACGGCGCGGCCAGCCGGTGGCCCGGCGGCAGTTTGACCACCTGCAGGAAGAAGCCGAGACGGCGCACGGCTTCGATGAACGCGTCGTATTCGACCGGCTTGGTGACATAGACGTTACAGCCGAGTTCGTAACAGCGCGCGATTTCGCGCGGATCGTCGGTCGTGGTCAGTACGATCACGGGCACCGCGGCTGTCTGCGGCGAATCTTTCAGACGCCGCAGCACCTCGAAGCCATCCACGCGCGGCATTTTCAGATCGAGCAGCACGACGAAATTCGTCAGATCTTCGCGAGGTGGGAAAGGACTGGCAGCGGCGTCCTCCGGCGCCGGGCCGAAGAAATAATCGAGTGCCTGCTGGCCGTCGCGAAAGCGTACGAAACCGTTCGATATACCGGCGCGGCGCAGATTGCGCTCGACCAGCGTGGCGTGGCCGTCGTCATCTTCGATCAGCACGATACTGACCGTTTCCCCGTGAGTCATATGCCCTCCGTACTGACAATCCGTTTTTGCATCATGCTTTTAACTATCCCCACCGTTTCCCCTGGCGCCTGTCGCGGCTCAATTGCGCGCAGGCTGTTCTGGTAACACGACAAAAAAAGTCGATCCCGCGCCTTCCGCCGACTCGACCCAAACGCGGCCGCCATGCCGTTCTACCATACGCCGGACCACCGCGAGGCCGATGCCGTCTCCGTTCGCGACGTCGCCGTGCAGGCGCTGAAACGCCCGGAATACCTTCGACATATACGCCGCCGGAATCCCGAGTCCGTTGTCGCGCACATAATAGGTGCGCGTGCGCAACGCGCGCGGCTCCGTCTCGTCGACCGGTTCCGGCTCCAGCGCGCCGATCTCGATGCGCCCATTGCGTGCCGGGTCGAGATAATTGAGCGCGTTACCGATCAGGTTGCCGAAAATCTGCTCGATCGCACCCGGGTCGCCCCACGCAGGCGGCAACTCGCGCACGGTCACCACCGTCCCGCGCTGGCTGATGACGCCTTGCAGCGCATTGACCACTTTGCCCACCACCCGCCCGACGCTCACCCGCTGCCACTGATATTCGAGCCGCCCGGCGCGTGAAATCCGCAACAGCGCGTCGATGATCGCCGCCGCCCGCGTCACCGCGGTGCGAAGATATTGCAGAGACTCGCGCACGTCGCCATCAAGAATATGCGTCATACGCCGATGTTCGGCCTCCGGCAGTTTCGCCGCCTCGACGAGGCTGTCCAGTTCGTCGCACGACACCTGCAATTCTTTCGAAAAACCTTGCAGATTCACGAGCGGTGAGCGCAGATCGTGCGACACGCTGTAGATGAACATTTCGTTGTCTTGCGTCTCCTGGCGCAGCTCCTCGTTGACGCCTGCCAGTTCCCGCGCGCGCGCTTCGAGCCGCACCTTCAGCTTGGCCTGCTCGTCTTCGGCCTCGCGCAGGCGTTCGCCCGTCTGATGCAGCACTGCGTCGAGCGCGGCAATTTCGTCGCTGCCGGATAGCGGGGCTGCAAGCTGCCGTCCGCTGCCCAGGCGCTCGGCATTGCCTGTCAACACCTCCAACCGCCGGCCGATGCTGCGCGCAAACACGACGGCAGTGGCCGCCCAGATCAGCATCGAGCCCAACACCGCGGCGATCAGCGCGTATTGCTGGCGTTCGCGGCGCCGTGCCAGGGCCGCGCCGCGCTCGGCGTCGAGCCGCGAGGCCTCATTGCTGAACTCAGCGAGCTGATCGCGAAACAGTGCGATCTGCTGGGGAAGCGCACCCGTGTCCAGCACGGCAAACGAATTCAGGTTGCGTCCTGCGCGCAGCGCCTGCGAGATCGCGGTGGTCTGCACGCGATATGCGTCGATCGCCTGTTGCATCTTGCGAACGCGCACCACCTGTTGCGGCGTATCGGCCACCAACGTTTCCAGATTCGAAAGCCGGTCGCCGAGATCGACCCATACGGTGTGGCGGTCGACCAACGACGGATCGCCGACGACCATGCCCGTGCGGACCCGCGCGGCCTGACGCAGCAGCGGATCGACAATGGCCGACGACTGATAAAGGATCTGCTTGCTGTTGCTGACCCACCGCGCGGCCTGCGCTGTTTGCTCCTGGGTATCGAAGACGACGCCCAGAAGCGCCAGCTCGACCACGCTCGGCACTGCAATCAGCAGCAGACCCTTGGTGAATAGTTTCATGTTCGCCCGAAGGGTCGTTCAAGCCACGGCGGAACGCACGGATCATGTGCCTCGCCCCAGCATGCGGGCGGGCCGTTGCGGTGCAGGACTGGCCAGCACGCCGCGGTGCAGCCGGACGGGCCATTATCGACGTGAATGTGAGATATTTCAACGTAGCGGCAAGATGCGCTCGCCCACATAAAAATGACTTTTTTATTGATACGAGTTGTTTTTTCGGCGGCGCGTGCGTCTATGATGGAGACAGATGTGCTGGGAAGCGAAAGCGCGCGGCGAGGCGGTTCGGCATGATTCGTGCGGGAGGCGGTGGGACGGCGTAGACGCCGAATCATCGTGAATCCGGCCTTGTCGTATGCTATAAAAGATCGACGTGCGGCGCGCGAAGCCGGGAGTTGTCGCATGAGGACGCTGCGTTTCTTGCAATTCTTTTTCAGGCGAATTTTTATGTCCTTCCCGAAAAAGCGTAGACGCGCGAAGGTGGACGGCGATGAGTCGTTCCTCGCGGTACTACGGCATTTCAAGCCGTTCGGTCAGCTCGACACCAAAATTGCGCGCGCTCGCGCGCAGGACGAGCCGGTGCTCTATGCACATGTGCTGCCCGGGCTCGACGTTCTTCTGTGCAGCGTACGCGGCGCCCAGCCGCCCTATCCCGCGCCCGCCGAATTGCGGCGGCGTTGTATCGAATCCATTACCAATGCATTGGAACAGCCGCTCGATGGGCTCGAGAATGGCGGGTATTGGTATGAAGCCGACGGATTTGGGTTCCTCGTCTTTGCCAGCCGGGCCAGAGGCAAGATTCTGACGGAGTTTGGCGCCACCCGCGTTGGCGGCGCCCGGCGAGGGGTTCGCAGACAGGATGCGGCGGGGGATGCCGCTCCGCGCTCGCTAAGGTAGTTATTTTCTTTCCTTTGCCTGTTGTGGCTCATCAGTGTTCGCCCCGTATTGGGGGAACGCTAGTCAGCCACAAAAAAATAAAGGAAAGGCCGGACCCGAAGATCCAACTCCACCAGTCCGCAGGCAATGCGGAAAACATTAACTCCCCTTATATTCGACCCCCGTGGCCGGCGACATGATCGCAGGCTTCTTTTCGGCCGCAGCCGGTGAGGAAGCGCCCGCGGAAGACTTGTTCACCGGCGCACCGTCGAGGGAAATGGCCGGCCTGGGCTGTTGCTTCATACCCGGCGCCGGCGCGGTCGGCGCCTGACGAACCTGCGCCAGCAACTGCCCGCACGGCAGCGGTTTGTTATTGCTAGGCGCAAGCAGCGGAATCAGCGCCGCAAACGGATTGATCAACCCGAGCCCGATTACGGCGCCCCCTCGCAGCGCCAGCGCGGTGGCATTCACACCGACGTGCGGATCCTTGAACGTCCCCTTCACGTACAGCGGCGAGCGCAGCGAAAACACCCGGAAGCCCTTGGTATGCGGATGCACGCCAAGATCCATCGATTCGTCGCGCAGATTCACGTTGCCGTCGATATTGATGACCGCGTCGTCCGTGTCGAGCGCAAAGACACGCGAATCCAGCACACCGTTCGTCGCGACAAAATCAGCCGCCGCGCAGTTGATCTTCACGTCGCGATTGCTGAACAGCTTTTCATAGACCACGTTTGCCACGTTCAGGCCCGCGGCTTCCATCAAAAGGCGGCTCACCGTCCCGTCGGTGATCAATGCCTTCACCTCGCCGTTCGACGTCGCCGCCAACGCCGCCGGTGAATTGCCGGTCGCGGTCAGCGCGGCGTCGCCGTTGATTTCGCCGAGCGCGTTCTGCATCGTCTTGAAGTCCGGGAACAGCTGCTTGAGCTTCAGATGCCGCGCCGACGTCGCAAAGCGGCCCTTCAGCGGCGTCGTGCTGCCGTCCAGATGGATGTCCGATGACAGCGAGCCGCCCGCCACGCCGAACTTCAGCGGCTCGAGCGACAGCACGCCGTCGGTCATCACGACGTGCGTGTACAGGTCCGTGATGGGCAGATTTGTGTCCTTGACGATGCGGCGCCCCGTGAACTTCACGTCGGCGTCGATCGCCTTCCAGCGGTCGGTGCGGAACTCTTCGACCGGCAGGACCTTGTTGCCCGGCTGCACCGTCGCATCGCCGCGTTTGGCCTTGCTGGCCTTCGAGTCCGCGCCGATGACCGGCGCCAGATCGGCGAATTGCAGCAGATGCGACACCAGCTCGCCCTGCAACAGCGGACGCGGCTCACGCGCCGTGTAGGTCAGCGAGCCATTCAGATCGCTGCCGCCTACCCGGCCTGTAAAATTTTCATACTTGAAGACGTTGCCGCCGGGCTTGAACTGGCCGACAAGACGCCCCTCGGTTGCATACGGCGGCGTATCGGGCAAGGTCACGCCCGTCAGCGAATACAGCCGCGCCAGACTGTTGCCTTGCAGCCAAAGACGCAGATCGACCGCGGCAAGATGCGCCGGATCGGTGATCGTGCCCACGAGGCCGACTCGCAGATCGCCGGCCTTCACATCGGCCTGCACCGGGAACGGCCGGTTCGCGTCCTGCAACGCCAGCACGCCACCCACCTTGCCTCTACCGGATACCGGCGTTTTGTTGTAGGCGCCCTTGACGGTCCAACCGATCGCGTATGGCGGGATCGCCGGCTGTGCGCCGTTCGCCGTGCCTGCCTCGCTGGCGTTCGACGCCGAGGCTACCGCGGCGCCCGTCCCTTCGCTCGCACCGCTCGCCCCGCCGTCAACCAGCGCCCCCGACGCGCCATTCGCTGCTGTCGCGCCCGACGCGGTGATATCCGACGACGAGGCGCCGGAAGCCGCCGCCGCGGACGCCGCCGCCGCTTCCGATGCAGCCTGTGCGTTTGCCTGTGCCGTCAGCTTGCTCGCACCCGCTTTACCGACCGCCTCCGCCGACGCGCTGCGCGACGCCGTCTCCTGCTGCTTCATCACCTCGCCGATCGGAATCGGCTGGCCGAGCGTATCGATGGCCATCTGCATCTCGACCTTCTGCTGCTGATCCGACAGCGCGATATTGCCTTTGGCAAAGGCGATGTCGTGCAGATCGAGCTTCCATTCGGAGGGCCCGCTGGAAGAAGCCAGTTTGAAGGTCCAGTTGTCGCGTCCGTCGAGCAGTCGTTCGAGGTCGACCGAAGGATTCACGAGGTTGATCGCGGGAATCACGATGTCGTGCGCGAGCAGCGGCAGCATCTTGACCTGGAAGTCGATTTCGTCCAGCGTCGCGAAGTGCGGCTGTTTGGCCCAGTCGGGATTGCCTACCGTGATATTGGCCGCCGAAAAACGCGGCCAGGGCACCCAGCCACGCCAGCCGGTTTCGCCGACCGGATGCTGCCAGCCTACTTTCAGATCGCCGTTGATCGCGAACGGCCGGCCGATCGCCTGCGTAACCTTGTCGTCGATGTAGGGACGGGCCCGGTTCCAGTCAAAGGTCAGAATGAAGATTGTCAGGGCGACAATCAGAATGACGATGATCGCCAGCAACCATGCGATGATTTTTCCTATCCGTCTTCCAATCGTGCTCGACACTGCCATTGAAAAGCTCCGCCTTTGTTCTTCGTTGTGCATGGGGCCAGCACGTATCGTGCCTGGTAGTATTGTTTAATAGGGGTCGTTTTATCATGCCGCACAGCTTCGGCACAGGTTTCCCTGCCATGGAAACGTAAGGAAATGTCATGGCGGCCTCCAAATCCACGCAAAAATCCACCACGACCCAACTCATGTCAGATGTTCCCTTCGTCCTTGCCGACGGCATCGCCCGGCGCGATGCATTGCGCGGGCAAACACTGCTGCAACCGACGACCTTCGCCCTCTGCGCGGGCGACCGCGTCGCGGTCACCGGACCGTCGGGCTCGGGCAAGAGCGTATTCCTGCGCGCCCTCGCCCTGCTCGATCCGCTCGATGCCGGATGCATCATGTGGCACGGCGCGGCGGTCGAGCGCGCCGCCATTCCGCGTTACCGGCGCAACGTCGCGTATATCCGGCAGCGGCCCGCGCTGCTCGACGGCAGCGTAGAAGACAACCTGCGTTACCCGTTCGAATTGCGGACCTATCGCGACGTGCGCTTCGATCGCGCAAGCGCGGCAAGCCTCGCCGCTCAGGCCGGCCGCGGCGACGATTTTCTCGACAAGCGCGCGAGCGAGTTGTCCGGCGGAGAAGCGCAGATCACCGCGCTGATTCGCGTTCTGCAACTCGCGCCCGAAGTGCTGCTGCTTGATGAACCCACCGCTTCGCTCGATCCGGAGTCGTCGCACGCGATCGAGGCTCTGGTGCACGCGTGGTTCGCAGCTGAACCTGGCCGCCATGCGTCGATGTGGGTATCGCACGATCCGGCGCAAGCCGCGCGCATGAGCGCGCGGCACCTCACGATGCGCGCCGGTGTGCTCGACGAATCCTCCATAACGCCCGCGCTTCAGGAGCCCGGCCAATGACATTGCAAAACCTGAGTCTCTGGGATGTCGCAATCGCCGCATTGCTGATCGTGGTGAATGGCGTGGTGGCGGTGGCGCTCAAGCTCGATCTCGAACGCAAGCTGGCGTGGGCGGCGGTACGCACCGTCGTGCAATTGCTGGCGATCGGCTATGTGCTCGGCTGGGTGTTTCGCTATGACCACTGGTTCGTGGTGCTGCCCTTGATGATCGTGATGACGCTGATCGCCGGCTTCGCGGGTGCGCAGCGCGGCAGCCGCACGTACGCCGGGCAGCGTGCGGACAGTGTGCTGTCGATCTGGGTCAGTTCGTGGCTGGTGGCCGCGGTCGGACTCTTCGTCGTGATCCGCATTCACCCATGGTACGAGCCGCAGTACGCGATTCCGATTCTCGGCATGATCCTCGGCAATACGCTCACCGGCGTGTCGCTCGGCATCGAACGGATGACCGAGGAACTGACCGCGCGGCGCGACCGTGTGGATATGGCGCTCGCGCTCGGCGCGACCCGTTGGGAAGCGGCGCAGGCGCCGGCACGCCAGGCGGTGCGCGCGGGCATGATGCCCACATTGAATCAGATGGCCGTGGTCGGCGTAGTGAGTTTGCCCGGCATGATGACCGGGCAGGTGCTGGCCGGTCAGTCGCCGTTGCAGGCAGTGCGTTATCAGATCGTGATCATGTTCCTGATCGCGGCGGCCTCAGCCTTGGGAACGGTGGGCGCCGTGCTGCTGACGTATCGGCGGCTCTTCTCGGCGGAGCACCGGTTTCTGTCGGCGCGGCTGGTGGAGCGGCCCGCGGCGCAGCGTTGATGGGGCAAACAGCATGCACGGGGCGACGCGGCTGGCGTCGCCCGTTCATTTATCTTATCGGCCGCGCGCCGTGGACGCGGCACTCATCCTGCTGGCATCACGCGTGACCCTCAGCGTTTCGCGGTGACCGCCACTTCGGTGCCGTCATTGAGCGTCAGCGTTTTGGTACTGCCGTTGGTCGGCATCGTAAAACGCAGAATCTGGCTGACTGCCACGCTGTTCGGACACTTGAGCGTTTTGCCGCCGCTCGTCACTGTCTTGACGCCATGCGGCGTCTGCGCCTGGAAGCTCAATTGCACGGACGCAGTGCCGTCACCGCCGACAACCGGCGCAAAACGGATCTGTGTCTGGCGAATCATCGCGCCGTTGGTATCGGTCGGCAGCGACGCATAATTCGGGCAACTATCCGTAGCGGGCACGGGCCCGCCCGGCGGCACGGTTTTCCACGTGAAGTCGTCCGATTCGCCGGAACGGATCGTGCGCGTTTCCTGTGAATTGCCAAACTGTTTCGACGTGACGCGGACCGTATAGCGGATCGGACCGTCGAGGGCGGACTGCGACGTCACCGTAATCGGCGTGGCGGCGTGAGCTGCCGTCACGAGCATGCCGGGCGCGAGCGCGCATGCGAGAGAAGCAACAACTGAAACGGCGGAGAGTTTGAAGCTGGAGCTCATACTGTCACCTCGTTGTTGTACCGCTGCGCGCCCGCTCTAGCGCTGCTGCCAATGCACCGTCTGACTGGAGCCTGATCACGCCCGGTTAATACCCGGTAGCACCTGGTTAAACCCGGCTGAGGCCCTGCCAGACGAGCCGCGAGACGCGCAACTGTTTTAGCATGATGCCCCACCAGTCTACCGCCAAGCGGCGTTGCGCGCGCTTCATACGAATCGGGTGTTACCCCGCTTGCGTTGAGGCGTTTTCTGCGCGTGCGAGGTCGTCGGAGCGCCGAAAAGCTGCGCAGTCTAGAAGCCCGTCAGCACCAGCTTGCCGATCGCACGCCCATCTTCGAGCAGTCGATGCGCACGACGCAGATTATCGGCGTTGATCGTGCCGAGATTCTGGCCGACCGTCGTGCGCAACGTGCCCGCATCGACGAGACGCGCCACCTCGGTGAGCAGCTTATGCTGCTCGATCATGTCCGGCGTGTCGAACATCGAACGCGTGAACATGAACTCCCAGTGGAACGCGGCGCTTTTCGCCTTCAATAGTTCGACAGGCACCGGCTGGCTGTTTTCGACAATCGTGCAGATGCCGCCCTGCGGCTTGATCAGTTCAGCGGCTGCCGGGAAATTCTTGTCGGTATCGTTGAAGATCAGCACGTAATCGACCTGGTCGATGCCAAGCTTTTTCAACTGCGCGGGCATATCGTCGAAGTGATCGACGATATGATCCGCGCCCAACTCCGTCGCCCACTTCGCCGATTCAGGGCGCGAGGCGGTCGCGATCACTTTGAGTTTCGCGAGTTGTTTGGCCAACTGAATGCCGATCGAACCGACTCCGCCCGCCCCGCCGACGATCAGGACCGTGCGGCCCTCGTCCGCGCCTTGCGGCGACACGCCGAGGCGGTCGAAAAGTGCTTCCCATGCCGTGATCGCGGTCAACGGCAAGGCGGCCGCGTGCGTGAAATCGAGCGACGCCGGCTTGCGCCCGGCGATGCGTTCGTCGACTAGATGGAACTCGCTATTCGCGCCCGGCCGGGTGATGCTGCCCGCATAGAAAACCGGGTCGCCGACCTTGAACAGCGTGACGTCGGGGCCAACCGCCACCACCGTGCCGGCGGCGTCCCAGCCGAGCACCCGCGGCGCTTTCTCGACGGTGTCTTTCGGGGCGCGCACCTTGGTGTCGACCGGATTGACCGAGATGGCTTCGACCTTCACCAGCAGGTCACGGCCGGCGGCTTCGGGTTTGGGAATCTCGACGTCGACGAGGGACTCGGCTTGATCGATCGGCAAGTAACGATAGAGACCTACGGCTTTCATCACAGCTCCTGTTCTTTCTGATGAGGTTGAGAAACCGGCAATCGGAGCTGACGGCGCCTCGCGCCATGCAGGGCAATCGATCGCATTGATCGTCATCGTAAGGTGGTTCTTATTCTCATAAAAGCATCATAATGACTGAAACATCTTTTTGAATTTCAGAAGAATGGATCAGCCACCCCACCCCGTGGAACCCACCGTAAAACCCTCGTCCGGCGAACGGGAACGACTCGATCTACTCGACGTCGCCCTGTTCTTGCGGGCCGCCCTGCTCGCCAATGTGTCGGCGGCCGGCCGCGAATTCGGCCTGTCGGCGGCGGTGGCGAGTTCGCGCATCGCACAGCTGGAAAGGCTCCTTGGCGCGCGGCTGCTGCATCGGACCACCCGTCGCATCAGTCTCACGCAGGACGGCGAAGTGTTCATGACACGCGCCCAGTCGCTGCTCGACGCAGCCGATGCCGCACGCGCCTCAGTGGGCCGCGCGCAGGCCGAGCCGCAGGGGCGCCTGCGGGTGTCGATGCCATCGTCGTTCGGGCGGCAGCACGTATCGCCGGTGATCAGCGAATTTCTGCGCCGCTATCCCGGCGTGAGCGTCGATCTGCGTCTGACGGATCAGATGGTCGATCTGGTCGATGCGGGTATCGACGTGGCGATCCGTGTCGGCGTGCTCAAGGATTCGTCGCTGGTGGCACGGCGCCTGGCCGTCAACCGCCGCGTGCTATGCGCCGCGCCCGCTTACCTCGCCGCGCGTGGAGCGCCGCACCATCCTTCGGACCTCGCACAGCACGAATGCATCATCCTGTCAGACCAGCGCGACTGGGCATTCGTGACGCCCGCCGGACCGCTTACGGTGCGCGTGAGCGGACGCCTCGTCGTCGACAACGGCGAAGTCATTCGCGACGCCTTAATGGCCGGTTTCGGCATCGCGCTCAAATCGACCTGGGACGTGGCGCCGTATCTGCGCAGCGGCGAACTGGTCAGCGTGCTCGACACCTATCCGCTCGCGGAGCAAGTGGCGATCTGGGCGGTCTATCCGAGCCGTGCGTTCGTGCCGCCGAGAACGCTCGCGTTTATCGAATTCCTTGCCGCGCATTTCGGCGATCCGCCTTATTGGGATGTGGAGCCGGGGTGAGCCGGAATGAACCAAACGCCGGACCGCACCAAGGCGCTGACCACCGATGGCGCAGGTGCGAGCGCATAGGAGCCGGTTCAAAGCGCGGCTGCGGCGGCTCATTTGCGGACGCGCCGGATCGGCACGACGCGACGTTTTCCGCGGATCAGCGCACACGCAGCATCAGTGCTTGCCGCGCCCGCCACCCCCTGCTTTGCCATCGGAGTTGATATCGGTGTGCGCGTCGTTCTGCGTCTTTTGCTGATATTCCTCACCGCCGCGGCGGTCCGTGTCCTTCAGTCCGCGCTCGACGTCGCGATGCGCCTGCTTGCCAACACGACGCGGAGCGTCTTCGTGTTGCGATTCCGGGTTCTGATCGGTTTCATGCGGCAGCGGCGCGGATGCCTCCTCGCGCGAACGCGGGGGCTTCCTTGCGTGCGGGTCGGCCTGCTGCTCGCCGTCGGACGATTGCGCTGAGGTCTTCATGGTTTGCTCCTTTTTCCGATTGAATCAGGCAGGCTGGATCGCGGTCACTCCGCTTCATCCAGACGTTTTCTCATGGCTGCGGTGATGCGTTGACGTGTCTTCGCGTAGTCCGCCCACGGGTCGCGCTTAAGGTCTGCAAGACGCTCGTGTACGTTCTCGATGGTCCATTGATCACCGCTCGTGGTGGCAGCGACTTCGTCCCACGAGAGTGGCACTGAAACGCCCAGCCCCGGCCGGGCGCGTGCCGAAAATGCGGCCACCGTACTCGAGCCACGGTTGTTGCGCAGGTAATCGACAAAGATCTTCTGCTTGCGATTCTGGACGCCCATCTTCGCGCTGAAATACTTGGGCAACGTCGTCGCCATATGCTGCGCGACGGCTTGCGAAAACGTCTTCACTTCGTCCCAGCCGGCATGCTTCGCGAGCGGCACCACCACATGGAAGCCCTTGCCGCCGCTCGTCTTGCAGAACGAGGTCAGGCCGAATTCTTCGAGCAGCGAGCGCGTCAGTTGCGCGGCCTCGATCATCCGCTCCCAACCGAGCGATGCGTCGGGGTCGAGATCGAACACCATGCGATCAGGTTTTTCGATGTTCGACACCACGGCATTCCACGTGTGAAATTCGATCGTGCCCATCTGCGCGGCGCCGACCAGCGCCTTGAGCGTATCGACGGTAATCAGCGGTGGATGACCAGGGTCGAGTCCAGGATGCTGCGTGACGTTGGGAATTGACAGCTTCTGGCTGTGCTTCTGGAAAAACAGCTCGCCACCGATGTCCTCGGGTGCGCGCACCAGCGACACCGGCCGGTCCCGCAGATGCGGCAGCATCCAGTCGGCGACCGATTCGTAGTACTGCACGAGATCGATTTTGCGGGTGCCGGTGCTTTTGTCGATGACGCGGTCGGGATGGGATACGCGGACGCCGGCGACTTGGGCTGGTAGTGCAGCAGTTCTTGATTTCGCCGCCGTGGTTTTCGTTGCGGACGTCTTAGCCGCGCCTTTTTTAGCGGGCTCGGGTGCGGCACTCGCAGCGCTCGTTTTCGTTGTGCGCTTCTTCGCCACGGTGTCGGATGCGCTATCGCTTTGCTCTTGCACGTCGGCTCCTTTACGGGGTGCTTCCCTGACGATCTGCCGCGCCGGTTTGTCATTGCGCAGACCCACGAATGACGCCTGCCGCACGATGCCCTCGCTCGTCCATTCAGCGAAATTGCATTCGCAGACAAGCACCGGTTCGACCCAATGCACCGGCGTGCGGCTGCGCTCGCGCGGCGTGCTGGCGAACGGCATGCGGCTGGTTGCGTGCGCGTCGAGTTCCTTCTTGAGCGAGCGCAGCAACGCAGCGTCGAAACCCGTGCCGACACGGCCGGCGTATTGCAGTTTGCCTTTGTCGTCGTAGACGCCAAGCAACAACGCACCGAACGCCGCACGGCTACCCGACGGCTCCGAATAGCCGCCGATCACGAACTCCTGACGGCGCCGGCATTTCAATTTGATCCATGCGAACGAACGCCCTGAGGTGTAGCCGCTATCGCGCCGTTTGCCGATGATGCCCTCGAGCGCCATATCGCACGCGCTCTTCAGCAACTCGTCGGCGCTGAACGCGAAGTCGTTGGAGAAGCGCAGTACGCTGTCGTCGTCCCCATCCAACCCTTCCAATAACGCGCGCAGAATCGCGCGGCGTTGTTCGAGTGGCACGCCCCGCAAGTCGTAGCCGTTCAGGAACGGCACGTCGAACAGATAGATGACGATGTCCTGCGGGCGGTTCGCGTCAAACGCGTTTTGCAGCGCCTGAAAACGCGGTACGCCGTTTTCATCGAGCACCACCGCTTCGCCGTCGAGCCACGCGCTTTCGATGTCGAGTTGTTCGAACGCTTTCACGTGCTTGCCGAACTTCGCGGTCCAATCGTTGCCTGCGCGCGTGAACACCTTGACCGCACGGGTCTTTGCGTTTCGATTGATGCGGGCCAGTACGCGATAGCCGTCGAACTTGATTTCGTATGCCCATTCATCACCGGGTGGCGCGGCGTCGACGAGCGTCGCCAGTTGCGGCTTGAAGGTGGCGGGCAACGCGGCCTCGACCGCGCCTTCAATCGAGGGCGATGCGGCAAGCTCGCGCAGTGACTGCGTGCTGCGAGTCGAGACGATGTCGGTTTTTTTCGGATTGATACGGCTCGATGAGGCGGCTTTTGCACCGCTCCTGCCGGTGGTGTTCGAATTCGCTGCAGTCTCTTTGGCCCTGGCGACGTTTGCCGTCCTGGCTGCCTTGATTGCAGTCTTCGCTCCGGTCCTGCTTGCGCTCTGGCGTGTGGACTCGCTCGCGGCCGTTTTTGTCGCGGTCCTCGTGGCCTTTGCGCGCTTGCCCATGGGCGCACTGCCGTCCAGTACGCTGCCCGGGCGCTTCTTCAGGACGTCGTATTCGTTCTGATCACGGGCTTTATCGTCGCGCTCCTTGATCAGCAGCCACTGCTCCTTGTCGCCACTGCCGCGCATATGACTGCGCACCAGCGTCCAGCCACCGCGCAGCTTTTCGCCAGAGAGCCGGAATTTGAGCTTGCCCGCCTTGTACGATCTCGCCGCCTCCGCCGCGCCGCCGACCGGCTCCCACGTCCCGCGATCCCACACGATCACGGTTCCCGCGCCGTAGTTACCAGGCGGAATCTCCCCTTCGAAAGAACCATATTCGACAGGATGATCTTCGACATGCACCGCGAGCCGTTTCACCGACGGGTCGAGGCTCGGCCCCTTGGGCACCGCCCACGACAGTAACGTGCCGTTCAGTTCGAGGCGGAAATCGTAATGCAGGCGCCGCGCGTCGTGCTCCTGAATCACATACGACAGCGCCTCGTTCGATATGCGCGCCGCCGTCTTGCGGCCGGCTTTCTTCCGCGCAGCCGTGCCCGCCGGCTCCGGCGTTTCGTCGAAGCGGCGCTTGCGGCTGTAGAGATCGAGCCTGTCGTTCATGGAAGTGAACTCGTCGTGGATCGAGCTGGCGCGGTGTTATCGATCAAGCGGGCGATCAGGCGGCCGCTCGCCGTTTGCGTGCCGCCGGGGCCGTCTTGGCACTGGCGCCACTGCTCTTGCCACCGCTGCGGCTCGTGCCCGCCGAGCGCGCCGCACGCGGCTTCTTGCGGGCCGGTGCGGCTGCTTCGGCATCGTCGCCCTCCTCATCATCGTCCGCGGCATGCTTGCGCGCAGCCGTCGCCGGCTTGCCTTTGCCGCGGCCGAGACTGCGCTTGAGCAGGTCGGACAGATCGAGTATGTCGGCGGATTGACGCGATTCGCGCGGCGCCTCGACCTCGGTGATTTCCTCGGTCTTACCCGCTCGAATCTTTCGCTCGACCAGCGCCATGATGTCGTCGTGGAACGTGTCGTGATACTGCGACGGATCCCACTTGTCGCTCATGTCGTTGATCAGCTTTTTCGCCATGTCGAGTTCGCGCGCGGTTACACCGGCCGCCTTCATTCCTTCCGGCGGCAGTTTGAATTCGTCGAAGTCGCGCACCTCGGCGGCCCAGCGCAGGGTGTTCAACGCCAGCATCGGCCCGACCGGAATCAGCGCCGCGAGATGCTGCTTGTTGTGCAATACGACACACGCCACGCCGATCTTGCCCGACGCTTTCATCGCTTCGCGCAGCAGCGCGTACACTTTTTCGCCCTTGCGGTCAGGCGTCAGAAAGTACGGCGTGTCGAGATAGAAAAACGAGATGTCAGGTGCGTCGATGAAGGCAAGGATATCGACCGTCTGCGTCGACTCGGGATTGGCCGCGCGAATCTCGTCGTCCGAGAGGACGACGTACTTGTCCTTTTCGTACTCGAAGCCGCGCACGATGTTCTCGCGCGCTACCTCCTTGCCCGTGCGCTTGTTGATCTGCCTGTAGCCGATCGGATCGATCGTGCGCTTGTCCAGCAGATTGAAGCCGACTTTCTCCGACTGCGTCGCCGGATACAACTGCACCGGAACGTGGACGAGGCCAAAGCTGATTGCGCCCTTCCAGATCATGTGTGCCATCGTGCGCTCCCCAAGGCCTGAGACCTTCGATGAAGCAGCAAGCGTGCCACGGTTTTGCGCGCTATCTCTCGCTCGGCACGGCGGTGGCTGCCACGGGTCTGGACGCTATTGCCGCCGTGGCGCCGTGCCGGTTGCCACGGGCATGGGCTGTAAGTCTTGCGCCATGTCGGCAAAATATACGGCGCTGGTGGGCTCGTCCAACTGTGCTCGGCAAGCGCCGATCTTCAACCGCCGCTCGCCGGTTCGAGTTCGACCGGCACCGCAGCGAAGCCGCGAAACCGCACCCGTCCGCCGCGCGTTGGCTCGCCGTCGAGTCGATATGCCGGAAAACGCTGCACGAAGCGTCCGATGGCGATACGCGCCTCGAGTCGCGCGAGCGACAACCCCGCGCACTGGTGAATGCCGAAGCCGAACGCCAGATGCCGGTTCGGATCGCGGCGGATGTCGAAGCGATCCGGTTCCGCGAACTGCTCGGGGTCGCAATTGGCCGCGCCGATGCACAGCGTGACGGGCGTACCGCGTGCCACCGCGACGCCGCCGATCTCCGTGTCGACAGTGGCCATCCGGTTGCCCAGCTGATTCGAGCTCTCGAACCGCAAACACTCTTCGATCGCCGACTCGACCAGCGACGGCTCGCGCAGCAACGCGGCGCGCTGTTCCGGCCAGCCGGTGAGCGTAACGAGACCGTTGCCGATCAGATTCGTGGTGGTCTCATGACCGGCGTTCAGGATGAAGATGCAGTTTTGCAGCAGTTCCGCTTCCGACAACTGCTCGCCGCCCTGTTCTCCTTGTTCGCCCTGGATCAGGCGCGTCAGCACGTCGTGCTGCGGATCGCCGGGCTCGCGCCGGCGCCTTGCCACCAGATCGCGCAAATAGTCGACAAACTCGCTGACCGCGCGGTTGCCCCGTTCCAGCTGCGCCTCGTTCAGCGACGGCTCCAGCGCGCCGAGGATTGCCAGCGACCAGTCGCGCAACGGCTCGCGCTCAGCGTGCGGCACATCCAGCAGATTGCCGATGATTTCGACCGGAATCGCCGACGCGAACTCTCCAATCAGATCGATCCGGCCACGCGCAGCGGCAGCATCGAGCAAACCATCGACGAGGCGGATCAGCCCCGGCTCCATGGCCGCGATCGCGCGCGCCGTCAGCGCGCCGGCGATCAGTTTGCGCACCCGCGTGTGACGCGGCGGATCGTTGAAGACGAGACTGGTGGTGTGGTGCGCGTAGAGCGGCGAGTCGCCGTACTTCGGTTTGAATTCGACGGTCTTGTCGGAACTGAAAGTTTTCGGGTCGCGGTAGACCGCCTGCACGTCGCGAAAACGCGTCAGAAACAGCGAGCCGTCCGGCATGCGTTTGACCGGTTCATAGGCGCGCAGCGCGTGGTAGACCGGGTATGGGTCGGCGTAGAACGCGGGGCTCAGTTGACGCAAATCGAAATCGCGTGCGAGGGTGGATGCGTCGCTGGCTGTCGCAGGGGGCATTGTTCGTCTCCGTGGTGGTGCGCCTCGTCATGGGTGCCGAAACCTTGCCGATGCGTGCCACGTGCGGTGTGCTGCGCGCCTTTTGGACGCGGTAGGCTTGGCGGGTTCGATAGGCTGCGGGGCGTCGTTCGAAGCGCCAGTATGACGCGGGCGCCTGATCGTTGCACGGTGGATTGCCTGGCGTCCTGCCTGGATGGTTACGCGATGGGCCAGGTGATGGATTTCCTCTCGGATCGTTTGTTTGCCTGTTTGTTTGCCTGTTTGTTTGCCTGTTTGTTTGCCTGTTTGTTTGCCTATTGGCCGGTCGACACCCACCCGCTTGGCTGCCCCCGGCTACCAGTTGCCCGTTGTCCACTGCCCTGAGGGCCGCATGCCGCCGAACCGTTACAATGACGGAATTTTCCGCGCGCGTCGCGCGCCTGTCCTTTTCCGCGTCAACGCGTCGTCCATGAACCTCGTCATCCAAAGCACCGCGCCCCTTTCTGCCGACCACCACAAAACGCTCGCCGCGCTCGCGCGCGGCTCGCGCGCCGCTGTCATCGACGCGAACGCGATTCGCATCGCCGACGCGAACGTTGCGCAGCGCGCCGACCTCGAGGTCTATTGCAGCACGCATCAACTGGACTACGCGTTTGTCGAACCCGGCCGCCAGTTGCGTGACTTCGGCCTCGTCGCAATGGACATGGATTCGACGCTGATCACGATCGAATGCATCGACGAAATCGCTGACTTCTGCGGGTTGAAAGCCGAAGTCGCCGCGATCACCGAAGCGTCGATGCGCGGCGAAATCAAGGACTTCAACGAGAGCCTGACGCGCCGCGTGGCACTGCTCAAGGGGCTCGACGCCGGCGCGCTCGAACGCGTTTATGAAGAGCGGCTGCAACTCTCGCCGGGCGCCGAACGAATGCTGGCCGGCGCGAAAGCGGCAGGATTGAAAACGCTGCTGGTGTCGGGCGGATTCACGTTCTTTACCGAAAAACTGAAAGCCCGGCTCGGCCTCGATTTCACGCACGCGAACACGCTCGAAATCGTGGATGGCAAGTTGACCGGCAACGTAATCGGCGAGATCGTCAACGCTGACGTGAAAGCACGCACGTTGCGCGAGACATGCGCCCAACTGGGCATCGAACCGACCCGCGCGATTGCGATGGGCGATGGTTCGAACGATCTGAAAATGATGGCGGCCGCAGGACTTTCCGTAGCGTTCCGCGCGAAGCCGGTGGTGCGCGAAGCAGCCAGTGTGGCGTTCAACCACGTTGGGCTGGATGGCTTGCTGCGCTTGTTCTGAAACCTGGTTTGCGCGGGCCGATGCAATGGCGGCCAGCGCCGGTACGAGAATTATTTGTTGAGATGGGCGATCAGGAACATGCCCAACATGGAGATCCCAGTGACTCCGATCACGACGCTATTCCACTTCAGAACAAGGGCGTAGTTTTCGTCAGATTCCAGAAACGTGAATAGTTTATGCATGAGTGCCTCCTAAAAGGGGATCAGTATAAGATCTGCGTTATCAAAAAAATCTAAATCATGTGCACGTGTAGGATTGCAAACAGAGTAGCTGCGAGAGATGTTGCAAGAATCGAAATCGCAATGGCCACACGCGACAAGGCCTCCGTAGCAAACCGTTTCTGCCCGTCGCGAATGCATGTGGCCACCTGATCATGGCGTGTCTTGACCAAAGACGACATCACGATATTCGAACAGGCGAATGCCAGGATGCAGAATCCAGCACAGGCACCACGCCACTTCCCCGCTCCAGCGCAGTCACCGCCTCATAAACCGCGGCCGCGCACAGCCCGATCGCACACCAGAACAGTTGGCCGTCTTTCACTGATACGGCGATCAACGCCTTCGCGACGCGCCAGCCGTGCGTGGGTGCGACGAGCGCTAGCGTAAAGATCGGGCCGACAATCGGCACGCCAGGATTCAGTACCATCCAGAAAAATAGATTCATCGGAACTCATCATAGTGCGGCAACCGTTAGTAAAGTGCGCACCATCGTAGCGTCGAGATCCGGTGTCGACCATTCGGCCGAATGGTTAGGTTGACTGGCTATCTTGACAAAACAAAAAGCCCATCGTGAACGCGTCACAATGGGCTTTCTCAACCTTCAGCAATCAGCAATCAGCAATCAGCAATCAGCGCTCAGGCGCTTAACCCAGCGCCACCAGACACTGCTCGATATCCGCGCGCAAATCGGCCTCTTCTTCCAGGCCGATATAGAACCGTACCAGCGTACCGCGATACGGCCATTGACCTTCCGTGCGCATCGAGGCGACGTCGTATGGCATTGCGAGACTGTGCGCACCACCCCAGCTCCAGCCGAGCGAAAACAGCTCGAGCGACTCGCAGAACGTGTCGATTTGCGCCGCGCTGTAACGTGCGTCGAATACCACTGAGAACAGTCCGCCCGCCCCCGTAAAGTCGCGCTTGTAAAACTTATGCCCCGGACAGTCGGACAACGCCGGGTGCAGGACCGCGGCAATTTCCGGACGCGTCTTCAGCCAGGTGGCGAGGCCGAGCGCTGCACGGTCATGCTGTTCGAAACGCAGCCGCATGCTCGGCAGACTGCGCAGAATCAGCGAACAGTCGTCCGACGACACGCCGATACCCATGCGCATGCGCGCGGCCTTCAGCTTCACATGCAACTCGCGATCGACAGTGATCGTCGCGCCCATCAGCACGTCGCCGCCGCCCGACTGGTACTTGGTCAACGCCTGCACCGAGATATCGACACCATGGTCGAACGGCAGGAAACCGAGCCCCGCGGACCAGGTATTGTCGATCGCCGTGACGACGTTGCGCGCGCGCGCCACCGCCGTGATGGCGGGCACGTCGGGCACTTCCATCGTGACCGAACCTGGAGCTTCGAGCCAGATCAAACGTGTATTCGGCTGGATCAGGTCCGCGATGCCCGCGCCGATCATCGGATCGTAGTAGCGCGCGGTGATGCCGAAATCGCGCGCCAGCCAGTCGCCGTGATCGCGGTTCGGCGAGTAGACGTTATCGGGAATCAGCACGTCGTCGCCGGCCTTCACGAGGCCGAAATACACGTTCGAAATCGACGACAAACCCGACGGCTGTAGCAACGCGTGATTACCGCCTTCGATGGTGGCAAGCCGCTGTGCCAGCGCGAGCGAAGTCGGCGTGGCGTGCAGGCCATAGCGCCATTGCGCGTCGTTTTTCCAGTCGAGTGCGCGCATCGTCGCGAGATCGGGGAACACGACAGTCGAAGCGCGCGTCACCGGCATCGAGAAAGATTCGAAGCCCGGCGTAAGTTGGTCTTCGGCACGCACGACGCGGGTTTGCAGGCCGCGTTTGAGTTTGGATTGGGTCATGGGTGTATATAGACTTTATTCGCCGGTTTGCAGGTTGCTAACCCCGCCAACGGCGTGACCACCGCCTGTCGCCGAGGCGGGCACTGCTGCGCTGCCGGCGGACGTCTGCGGCGCGACCGCCGCCTTGTTAGCGGCCGCACCACCGGCACTAGCTGATGCAGCCGGCACAGCCTGCCCCGCTGCCAGCGGTTTCAGATCGAACGGCTGCGGGTCGGAATCGTCGACGTTCATCCGGTCGCCCGCCACCGAACCGTCGGCGGCAAACTTGCCCACCCAGTTGCCTGTGATATGCGTGCCGTCGTTCGATTCCTCGACTTCGAGCGTATCGCCGTCGCGGTCACCCGCGATCAGGATCACCTCGCCGGTGTCGGTGTACTGATACTCGCCGTGCACACCGGCCGGATCGTCGGTTTTCGCGCCGAGCCGCAGCACGATCTGCCGCGAGCCCAGCATGCCGGCGTAACGCGGAAACTTCGCGAATTCGGGGCTCGGCTTGAGCGGCAACTGAATCGGCGGGGGCGCCGCCAGCTCCTTCACCGCATCGCTTTCCGCCCATGCCTGCGCGGGTAGCACAGCCCCGGCGCCGACACACAGCAATGCGGCCGCGCTCACTACGCCCCGAAGGAAGCGCCCCTGGAGGACTGCCCAACCGCGCCGACGCGTCGCACCCTTCATCGCTTTCGATTCCTGCATCCGTTCTTTCCTTGTTGCCCGATACGGCTCGATACTGGTTTGCTACCCGCTTGCTGCCGGGCTTCGTTCGGCGGGGAAAGACGACGCGTTGCCTTGCGCCGCCCCGCCGCCGGCTTCAGATCCGTTCGAAGATCGCCGCGATGCCTTGCCCGCCGCCAATACACATCGTCACCAGCGCATAGCGGCCGCCGACCCGCTGCAGCTCATACAACGCCTTGACGGTGATCAGTGCGCCGGTTGCACCGATCGGGTGGCCGAGTGAAATGCCCGAGCCGTTCGGATTGACCTTGGCCGGATCAAGACCGAGCTCCTTGCTGACCGCGCACGCCTGAGCGGCAAACGCTTCGTTCGCTTCGATCACATCGAGATCGGCGACCGTCAGGCCGGCGCGCTCGAGCGCCTTACGCGTCGCCGGCACCGGGCCGATGCCCATGTAGGCCGGATCGACGCCCGCATGCGCGTACGAAACCAGCCGTGCCAGCGGCTTGATCCCGCGCTTTTCGGCGACGCTGCGCTCCATCAGCACGACCGCTGCGGCGGCGTCGTTGATACCCGAGGCGTTGCCGGCCGTCACCGTGCCGTTTTCCTTCGCGAACACCGGCTTCAACTTGGAGAAGTCTTCGGCAGTCGCGTTCATACGCGCGTGTTCATCCGTATCGAACACGACGTCGCCCTTCTTCGACGGGATCGTGATCGGCAGGATCTGGTCCTTGAAGTAGCCGCTCGTAATCGCGTTGGCCGCGCGGCGATGCGATTCGAGCGCGAGCGCATCCTGCGTTTCGCGCGAGATGTCGTACTTGCGGGCGACGTTCTCGGCGGTCACGCCCATATGGATGGACTGGAACGGGTCGTTCAGCGCGCCGACCATCATGTCGACGAGGCGCGCATCGCCCATGCGCTGACCGAAGCGCGCCGCCGGCATGGAATACGGTGCGCGGCTCATGTTTTCCGCGCCGCCGCCGATCGCGATGTCGGCGTCGCCGAGCAGCACGCTTTGCGCGGCCGAGATGATGGCCTGCAAGCCCGAGCCGCACAGGCGGTTGACGGTCAACGCGGGCGCATGTTGTGCGACGCCGCCATTGATCGCGGCCACGCGGGCCAGATACATGTCTTTCGGTTCGGTATGCACGACGTTGCCGAACACCACGTGACCGACTTCGTCGCCCGACACGTTCGCGCGCGCCAGCGCTTCACGCACGACGCGTGCGCCCAGATCGGTCGGCGGAAAATCCTTCAGACTGCCGCCAAAACCGCCGATTGCCGTACGCACACCGCTTACCACCACTACGTCCCGTTGCATCGCTCGCTCCTGTTTAGTGTCTCAAGATGATCTTATCCTGACAGGCTGCGGGGCGCGCCTCGCAGCGCGTTACTGTCAGCCAGCCAGGATGTGTTCGACCGTCGCCCGCAAAGGGATCGGCGCGACCGCGCCGTAACCTTGCGTGGACAGTGCCGCGGCGACGTTCGCATAACGCGCCGCTTGAAAAGGATCGTCACCCGCTACGATGCGCGCAATGAACGCACCGCCGAAGCAGTCCCCCGCGCCGGTTGCATCGACGGCGTTGACGACATGACCCGGCACGACGCGCCGCTCATCTGGCGTGGCGATATACGAACCCTCCTTGCCGAGCTTGAGCGCCACGACACGCGGGCCGCGCGACAGCAGAAAGTCGACGATCTCGTCGCGGCCGGTCAAGCCGGTAAGTTCGGTGACGTCGTCCCAGCTCGGCAGGCAAATGTCGGTGTGACGAATGGCTTCGAGCATCACCGCGCGCGCTCTTGCGAGCGGCCAAAGCTTCAAACGCAGATTGGTGTCGAAGCTCACGCGCACGCCGTTCGCTCGTGCATGCTCGATCGCCGCCAACGCTGCGTCGCAGGCGCTCAGGCTGATCGCGAGACTGATGCCGGACAAGTGGATGACTTTGGCCGCGGCGATCGCATCGAGCGGTAAATCGTGCGGCGCGTAGCGGCTCGCGGCCGAGCCCGCGCGCAGATAATCGAACGCGTGACCTGCGGGACCGTGCGAGACGAAATAGACGCCGGTGGGTGCGTACGGATCGACGCGCACGAGCGACGTCTCAACCTGCTCGCGTTCCCACAGATCGATCAGCAGACGCCCGAAATGGTCGCTGCCCACGGCCGACACGAAACCCGTCTTCGCGCCCTGCCGTGCTGCCGCAATGCAGAAGTTCGACGTATCGCCGCCGAAACCTTGCAGATAGTTCGGCTGATCTTTAGCCGACTGGTTGAACTCGATCATCGCCTCGCCGAGCGCGAGGATCTCCGGGCGCCGGGCTGCCGGGGATCGGGTTGCCGGAGTCTGGCCTTCCGGCGTGCCGGCCGTGCTCACCGTCATCGCTTAGACCTCGCCCCACAGATCATGACCGTCGGCGCCGGTGATCTTCACCGAGACAAAATCGCCGACCTTATAACGCTTGGACGCCTTGGTGGCCGGTGCGATATAAACGACGCCGTCGATCTCGGGCGCATCCGCCGCGGTGCGGCCGATGCCACCGTCGGCATTGATCTCGTCGACCAGTACTTTCAGTGTTTTGCCGACCTTCTTCGCAATCCGTTTGGCCGACACTTCTTCGGCCACTTCCATGAAACGCGCGCGGCGTTCTTCACGGACTTCGTCGGGCAATGCGCCGTCAAGTTCGTTGGCCGTCGCGCCTTCGACCGGCGAATAAGCAAAGCAGCCGACCCGATCCAGTTCCGCCTCGCGGATGAAATCGAGCAGCGTCTGGAACTGCTCCTCAGTCTCGCCCGGGAAACCGGCGATGAACGTGCTGCGGATCGTCAGATCGGGGCACATTTCACGCCACGCCTTCACGCGCTCCATCACTTTCTCGGCGTTGGCCGGACGCTTCATGCGCTTCAACACTTCCGGATGCGCGTGCTGGAACGGCACATCCAGATACGGCAGCACGTGGCCCTTGAACGGACCTTCCGCCATCATCGGAATGACTTCGTCGACGCTCGGATACGGATAGACGTAGTGCAAACGCACCCATGCGCCGTATTGCGCCGCGAGTTCGCCGAGCGCGCCGACCAGATCGGTCATGCGCGTCTTGATCGGCTTGCCGTTCCAGAAACCGGTGCGGTACTTGACGTCGACGCCGTATGCGCTCGTGTCCTGCGAAATCACGAGCAGTTCCTTCACGCCGGACTTGAACAGGTTTTCCGCCTCGAGCATCACATCAGCGACCGGGCGCGACACGAGGTCGCCGCGCATCGACGGGATGATGCAGAACGTGCAGCGGTGGTTACAGCCTTCGGAAATCTTGAGGTACGCGTAGTGACGCGGCGTGAGTTTCACGCCTGCGGCCGGCACCAGATCGATGAACGGATCGTGCGGCTTCGGCAGATGATTGTGCACCGCCTGCATCACTTCGCCCAGCGCGTGCGGACCGGTCACGGCCAGCACCTTCGGATGCACTTCTTCGATCAGATTCGAGCCGCTCGCACTCTGCTTGGCACCGAGGCAGCCCGTGACGATCACCTTGCCGTTTTCGCTGAGCGCTTCGCCGATCGCGTCGAGGCTTTCCTGCACCGCTTCGTCGATGAAGCCGCAAGTGTTGACGACGACGAGGTCCGCGCCGTCGTACGTGCCGGAGATCTCATAGCCCTCGGCGCGCAGCTGCGTGATGATCTGCTCGGAGTCGACAAGCGCTTTAGGACAGCCGAGGCTGACGAAACCGACCTTCGGAATCGAAGGGGTCGGCACGGTGGGGGAAATGGTCTGCGACATAGGATGGGTCCGGCGTATAGCGGTGACGATGGCGACAAATAGGGACGGTGCGGCAAGGCAAAGGGTCCGATGGTCAGACAGACCACAGCCCGGACAACATCCCGCGCACGCAACCCTTTATTGTACCGCGCCGGCGACCGTGCAGTCGGCCAGGTAGCGGGGTGTTGCCGGATCGGCCAGGCCGAGGGCCGAGTATTGATGCGCCGGCATCGGTCTCAGGCCGTTGAGTGCCTGAGCGCTCTCGATCACGTCAAGAATGTCGCGCGAATCATGCAGGCGCCGGATGGCCGAATGCAGCTCGGCTGCCTGAGGCCACGTCCGCTTCAGGTAGCTGAGCCACATCTTGACGCGTCCGTGCTCATGGCGAGACGCGACGCGGGCTTGCAATTTTCTTAGGTAGTCGGCAAGCAAGCCCAGTACCGCCGGCCATTCCTCGCCGGAAGGCGTCCGCGCCATCAGTCCGCGTATGCGCAAGACCAGGAAAGGATCCGACACGGCGCCCCGCCCGATCATCACGTCCGCGCAGCCGCTGACCGCCCGGCACCGCTCCCAGTCGGCCACCGTCCAGACTTCTCCGTTGGCAATGACCGGTACATCCACGGCGGCGTCGATACGCGCGATCCACTCCCAGTGGGCCGGCGGCCGGTAGCCATGGTCGCGCGTTCTGGCATGCACGACGAGCGAGGCTGCACCGCCTTCCGCCAGTGCCGTGGCGCAGTCGATCGCAAGCGACGTATCGGACACGCCGAGCCGCATTTTTGCTGTCACGGCGATGCCGGCAGGCACCGCGGCGCGAACGGAAGAAACAATCCGGTTCAGCTGCTCAGGGTGCGCGAGCAGCATCGCGCCGCCACCGTGCCGGTTGACGACTTTGGCGGGACAGCCGAAGTTCAGATCGAGTCCATGCGGCGACAAACTGGCCGCCTGGGCCGCATTCAGGGCCATCCATTCAGGATCGCTGCCGAGCAATTGAATCACCATCGGCGTGCCGCCGGGTGTGCGGCCTCCGTGGAGGACTTCGGGTGTATCCCTCTCGTAGACACGCTCGGGAAGCACCGAGCCTGTCACCCTGACGAATTCGGACACGCACCCGTCGAATCCGCCCGTGCTGGTCAGCACGTCGCGCAACACGTAGTCCGCAAGCCCTTCCATGGGCGCAAGAAACAGCTGGCTCATGTGGGCACGGCGCCTAGGCTGTTTTTGCGAATCTTACGGTCAGCCAAAGCTGACAAATCCGGCCTTCGGAATCGAAAGCGTGGGGGCGGTAGGGAAACGGGTCTGCGACATAGGTGGGGTTGGGATACAGCGGTGGCGACGGTGACAAATGGGAGGGTGCGACACGGCCTGAGGGGTAACGGGATCAAGGGATCACGAGGACCACACCCCGCAACAGCGCCGGCACACGCAACCCGTGATTGTACCGCGCCCGTCCGCTTGCACCCGGCGCGCAGGCCGCCGTGGTCCACCCGTCGCCCCACCGCGCGACGGGCACACCACTGCTGCGCCGTCTGGCCGTGAGGCCGACGCGTAAAGACGCGCTCGCCGCGTCAGCGTCGCGCGGTTACTTCTTCTCCGGCTCCGGATCGGTTTGCGGATTAGCCGGCGTGACCGGCGTGGCCGGTCCTCCGGCCGCATTCACTGGCCCACCTGGCGTGAACGGGAAGGTAGCGAACATCGATTTCGCCTGATTCTGCATCTGCTCCTGCATCTGCACGAACATGTTCTTCGACTGTTCGATGTAGCTGGTCATCATGCCCTGCATCATTGGCGCCTGCATGTTCATGAATTGCGACCAGACTTCGGGGTTCATCGCCTTGCCTTCGTACAGGTTCTTCGACTGGTCGGCGAGCTTCGCCTGAATGTCGATGAAGGCCTGGATGTTCTTCTCCAGATACGTGCCCATCATGCCCTGCATCGCATGGCCGTAGAAACGGATGATCTGCGACAGCATCGACGACGAGAACATCGGCAGGCCGCCGCTCTCCTCTTCGAGAATGATCTGCAACAGGATGGCGCGCGTCAGATCCTCGTTGCTCTTCGCATCGATGACCTTGAAATCCTCCTGATCCAGCACGAGCTGCTTAACGTCCGTCAGCGTGATGTACGTGCTTGTCTCGGTATCGTAGAGCCGGCGATTCGGATACTTCTTGATCAATCGTTCGGCTGTTTTCTTTGTAGTAGTGGTCATGTAACGCCTTTGAGCGCGAGTTGAGCGCGGAAACGGCGTCATGCCGGCGCACAATCGGGCAATTGTGCAGCCGGGACGCCGCCGGAACCATCTGAGCCGAAGCACGCTGCCTTGTGAGCGGCGCGCCGGTGACTCAGCCCATATGCAAACCACCGTTCAGCGAAAAATCCGCGCCCGTGGAGAAGCCCGATTCGTCCGAGGCGAGCCATGCCACGATCGAGCCGATTTCCTGCGGCTGACCGAGACGGCGCACCGGGATCGTCGCAACGATCTTTTCCAGCACGTCCGGGCGGATCGACTTGACCATATCGGTGCCGATGTAGCCAGGCGACACGGTGTTGACCGTCACGCCCTTGGTAGCCACTTCCTGCGCCAGCGACATCGTGAAGCCGTGAATACCGGCCTTCGCGGTCGAGTAGTTGGTCTGGCCGAACTGCCCCTTCTGGCCGTTCACCGACGAAATGTTGATGACTCGCCCAAAGCCGCGCTCGACCATCCCGTCGATCACCTGCTTGGTGACGTTGAAGAGGCTGGTCAGGTTGGTGTCGATCACCGCCGTCCAGTCTTCGTGCGTCATCTTGCGGAACACGACGTCGCGCGTGATACCGGCATTGTTCACCAGCACGTCAATCTCACCGACTTCGGCCTTGACCTTGTCGAACGCCACCTTGGTCGATTCCCAATCGCCGACATTGCCTTCGGACGCAATGAAATCGTAGCCAAGCGCCTTCTGCTCTTCGAGCCACTTCACGCGGCGCGGCGAGTTCGGTCCACAGCCTGCGACTACCTTGAAGCCCTCTTTGTGCAGCCGCTGGCAAATGCTTGTGCCGATGCCGCCCATCCCGCCCGTTACGTACGCAATTCGCTGTGTCATAAACTACACTCCGTTATCGTTTTCGAGGCGCCGACCGGCTGCCTCTTCCCTCGCCTGTGCTTCATCTCCACTGCCGCCGGGCGACCGGCCGACGAGGCCATTGCTCACCGCGCGCTACCTGCTGCAATGTGGCGCGCGGCAACCCTGCTTACCGCCTGCTAAAACCTATCTGAGCCCTGCTTGAGGCCTCAAGAGCTGGCCCATCAAGCGCGTTCAAGCGCCAGCGCCACGCCCATGCCGCCGCCGATACACAGCGACGCCAGACCCTTCTTCGCATCGCGCTTCTGCATTTCGTGCAGCAGCGTGACGAGAATCCGGGCGCCGGACGCACCGATCGGATGGCCGATCGCGATCGCGCCGCCGTTCACGTTGATCTTCGACGTGTCCCAGCCCATCTGCTGATTGACGGCGCACGCCTGTGCGGCAAACGCTTCGTTGATTTCCATCAGGTCCAGTTCGGCCGGCGTCCAGCCCGCGCGTTCGAGACAACGGCGCGACGCGGGCACCGGGCCCATGCCCATCACTTTCGGATCCAGACCCGAGGTGGCGTAAGCCTTGATGCGCGCGAGCGGCGTGAGGCCGAGCGCTTCGGCCTTCTTCGCCGACATCACCAGCACTGCCGCCGCGCCGTCGTTCAGGCCCGACGCGTTGGCCGCTGTCACCGAGCCTTCCTTCGAGAATGCCGGCTTCAGACCCGCAAGCGATTCAGCCGTCACGCCGTGACGCACGAATTCGTCGGTTGCGAAACGCAGCGGCTCACCCTTGCGTTGCGGAATTTCGACCGGCACGATTTCGTCGTTGAAACGGCCCGACTTCTGCGCGGCTTCCGCCTTGTTCTGCGACAGCGCCGCGAACGCATCCTGCTGCTCGCGCGTGATGCCGTATTCCCTGGCGACGTTTTCTGCCGTCACGCCCATGTGGTACTGGTTGTAGACGTCCCACAGGCCGTCGACGATCATCGAATCAATCAGCTTTGCGTCGCCCATGCGGAAACCGTCGCGCGCGCCCGGCAGCACGTGCGGCGCGGCGCTCATGTTTTCCTGACCGCCGGCGATCACGATGTCCGCATCACCCGCGATGATCGCGTTGGCCGCCAGCATCACGGCCTTCAGGCCAGAGCCGCACACCACGTTGATCGTCATGCCGGGCACCGCCGTGGGCAGCCCCGCCTTGATCAGCGACTGACGCGCCGGGTTCTGGCCCGAGCCTGCCGTCAGCACCTGCCCCAGAATGACTTCGCTGACCTGCTCAGGCTTCAGACCAGACCGTTCGAGCACGGCGCGAATCACTGTAGCGCCGAGTTCAGGCGCAGCGATCTTCGCCAGCGACCCACCGAATTTGCCAACTGCCGTACGGGCGGCCGATACGATCACAACATCAGTCATTTCCATATCCTCCGGGACATCGGCTAAATACGCCGCAGCCCGTCAAGTTAAAAATCTTGTTGCCAATGCGCCCTTGCATTCATCAGGACGCGCACTCATACCGCCACACCACCGCGCCCTCAGGCGCGCTGGTGCCTACTCCCGTTGCCGCACATAACGCCCCGGCGCCGGTTCGATCACCGGGAATTCGGCGGAGCCGGCCGCGGCGCGCGGCTTCACTTTCTTGCCGCCATACTGGTCGAGCCACGTAGTCCATTCGGGCCACCAGCTGCCAGGCACTTCAGTCGCCTGGTCGAGCCATTCGTCCGGGCCTTCCGGCAACGTCTTGACGTCACCTTCCAGCGCCCAGTAGTTGCGCTTTTTCTTTGCCGGCGGATTGATCACGCCAGCGATATGACCCGACGCGCCGAGCACGAACTTCAGCGGTCCGGAGAGTAGCGGCACCGATGCATAAGCGGTTTGCCACGGCACGATATGGTCTTCGCGTGAACCGTAGATGAAGGTGGGCACGTCGATCTTCGAAAGGTCGACCGGCTCGCCGCAGGTGGTCACCGCGCCCGGTTCGCGCAGACGATTCTCGAGATACGTATTGCGCAGATACCAGACATACATCGGGCCCGGCAGACTCGTCGAATCGCTGTTCCAGTACAGCAGATCGAACGGCACCGGCGTGCGCCCTTTAAGATAGTTGTCGACGACGTAGTTCCACACCAGATCGTTCGGCCGCAGGAACGAGAAGGTGTTGGCGAATTCGATGCCGCGCATCAATCCGGGCTTGCTGCCGTTCTTGCCGCCAATGGTCTGCTCGCGCATCTGCACATGCGCCTCGTCGACGAATACGTCGAGCACGCCCGTGTCCGAGAAATCGAGCATCGCGGTGAGCAAGGTCATCGACGCAGCCGGATGCTCGCCGCGCGCGGCCGCCACCGCCAGCGCCGTGGCGAGCATGGTGCCGCCCACGCAGAAACCAAGCGTGTTGATCTGCTCGCGGCCGCTGATCTTGCTGACCGTTTCGATCGCCTTGAGGACGCCTTCGCTCACGTAGTCGTCCCACGTCTTGCTTGCGATCGATGCGTCCGCGTTGCGCCACGAAATCAGAAACACCTGATGACCCGAATCGAGTCCATGCGCGACCAGCGAATTCTCCGGCTGCAGATCGAGAATGTAGAACTTGTTGATGCAAGGCGGCACGATCAGCAGCGGCCGCTCACGCACGGTGGCCGTGCGCGGCTTGTACTGGATCAACTGAATGAGGTCGTTCTCGAACACCACCGAGCCTTCGGTGTTCGCGAGATTTTCGCCGACGACGAAACGCGATTCGTCCGTCTGCGAAATCTTGCCGCGCTGCATGTCGCCCAGCAGATTCATCACGCCTTGGCGCAAGCTCTCACCCTTGCTATCGAGCAAGGTCTTTTGCGCTTCCGGATTCAACGCGAAGAAGTTGCTCGGCGATGCGGCTGCGGTCCATTGCTGAACCGCGAACCGAACGCGCTCGCGCATCTTCGGTTCCGTTTCGAGCGCGTCGACCATTTCCTGCAGATAGCGCGCGTTCAACAGATACCACGCAGCGGTAAATGCATAGGCCGGTGTCGCGCTCCACGCGTCAGAACTGAAGCGGCGGTCCTTGAGTTCGGGGGCTTTCGTCGTGGAGGTGGCCGCCTGCTGGATCAGCTCCATCGCCTCGCGCGAATAATCGGCTTGCAGCTTTTGCAGACGCTCCGATGGAATCGCGGCGCTCGGAACATTGAGTCCGGCGAATGAAGGCATTGACGGCAGGGATCCCGCAGCCAGTTTGCTGAAGTCAGGCATGCCGGGGAACGACGGCATCTGCGGCAAGCCCATTTGCGGCATCTGGGGCACTTGCGGCATCTGGAAAGGCATGCCATTGCCGCCGGGCGGCGTGCCCAGCGAACGCCATGCGTTCATCCAGGCGTCCAATAACTGCTGCATGCCTGCGGCTGAAGTCGCGCCGCTCGTACCGGCCTGCTGCGTGTGCTCCGTCGGGGAGTCCGTGCTGGGAGAAGCTGAGGAATGTGATGCTGCCATACCTGCTTTTGACCGGTAAGTCCTTGCGGACGGGTTGAGAGGCAGGTTCATGCGCACGTGGGCGATTGCTCGCGACCTCGTCACGCCCTGTCCCATGTACGAGGAGCTGTGAGGAACATTCTTGCTCCCCATCGCAAGGCATGTCAATGCTTGTTCCCGATTTTGCCGCAGTGCGATAGTTTTTTAATTATCGTTTTCCCTGTATAGCAGATCGCGCTTTTGGAACACGGGTTGATAAGTGCCGACATAAGCAAAAAAAGCTCCCGTATTGCATGGGCTTATGTGTATTTATGTGCATTTATCCGTTCACCCGCAGGCACTTTTAACGGCAGATTAACGCATGCGCGGCAAATTCCGGCGGCGCAGCAAAAGCACGCAATGCATCTCCGAATAAACCCTCATACGGATGCTCGCAGGAAGACGTCGCGCCGCTCGAGGCAACAACGAGAAGCGCCACGGCCGCATGATGGCGCTGACAAAGCGAAGCGCCGTTCGATGCGGCCGGCGTGGACGATTGAGTGCCGGACTTAATGCGTAGCCTGATCTGCGAGGGTCCGCGCCTGATCGTCCAGCCAGATCAGCGCGGCCATGCGCCCTGTCTCGCGATCGCGGCGATAGGAATAGAAACGTTCACGTTGCGTGACCGTACACAGATCGCCGCCGACAATGCGCGTCACGCCGAGCCGTTGCAAGCGCAAACGCGCCAGCGCCGCGAGATCGGCGAGGTATTTGCCGGGGTTTTGCGGATGCGTAATGAATGCATACGCGGTGGCCTCGCGTTGTGCGCCGTCCACGCCGTTCATGAAGGCGTCACGCACATCTGCACCCACCTCGAATGCGCCCGGTCCGATCGCCGGACCCAGGTAGGCATGCAACGATGCGGCCTCCACGCCGGCGAGGCCGGCCACGCGCTGCGCGGTCTGTTCGACGATACCCGCTGCCAGACCACGCCAGCCGGCATGGGCCGCGCCGACCGCGCGTCCCGCTTCGTCGCACAACAGCACCGGCATGCAATCGGCGACCATCACGACACACACCGTGCCGGGCCGATCGGTAACGCTGGCGTCCGCTCGTGTCGGCGTACCGCTTGCTCGAATCTGCGCGAGCGCATCTTCCGCGCGCACGATGCCGGCGCCGTGAATCTGTTCGAGCCACGCGGCCTCGCCTACGCCTGCCAGACTCAACAACCGAGCGCGATTGATTGCGACCGCGGCGGGATCGTCACCGGCTTTCATCCCCAGATTCAGGCCGCCGGGCTGGTCAACGCCATCCTGCCAACGGCCGAACGGCGGTTCGCTCACGCCGCCGTTGCGCGTGGTGACGAGCGCGCGCACACGCGGCGACACATTCCATGCGGGTTGCACAACATCGGCAAAGCTCAGCTCGGGCAAGCTCATGCGTGACCGTCCTCGTCGGGTTCGTCGTCGTGATCCTGGTCTTCGTCGTGATCGCCGTCGCCGTGTGCGCCGCCTTCATCCATATCGTCGTCCGACGAGGCGTCGTAGTCGTCTTCCTCGTAGTACGTCTCGTCGAAATCGCCTGCATCGTCGCGCCCGAGGCCAAGCGCCGCCGACAGCACCTGCATGTCTTCCGGTGCATCGGCGCGCCATTGCATGGTCCGGCCGGTTTGCGGGTGGATCAGGCCGAGGCGCCATGCATGCAGCGCCTGACGCGCGAAACCGTCCGGCAACGGCGTCACAGAGCGCTTGCCGCGTGCACGCCCATAAATCGGATCGCCGAGCAGCGGATGGCCGATATGCGCGCAGTGCACGCGAATCTGATGGGTGCGGCCGGTTTCCAGATCGCAATGAATCGCGGTGACCGGCTGACGCTGCCAGATCGCCGTATCCACACGCCGGAAATGCGTGCGCGCAGCCTTGCCCGACGCGCTCGTCACCACCGCCATGCGCGTGCGTTCGCGCGGATCGCGGCCAATCGGCGCGTCGATCGTTCCCTCTTCGGGCATGTTGCCCCACACCAGCGCGAGATAACGGCGCTTCACCGTGCGTGCCTGGAGTTGGCGCACCAGATCCGTCTGTGCCTCGAGCGTACGCGCCACCACCATCAGACCAGACGTTTCCTTGTCGAGCCGATGAACGATACCGGCGCGCGGCAGGCCTGCCGCGGCGTCGCCATAGCGGTACAGCAGGCCGTTCAGGACGGTGCCGCTCCAGTTGCCGGCCGCCGGATGCACGACCATGCCGGCCGGCTTGTTGATGACCACCAGCGTGTCGTCCTCGTAGACAATCTCGAGCGGCACCGGCTCGGGCGTGAACGCGAGTTGCTCCGGCAGCAGATCGGGCACGAGCTCGATAGTCGCGCCAAGCGGCACCGGCTGGCGGATTTTGGCCGGCTTGCCGTCGATGCGCACCCGCTCCGACTCGATCCAGCTTTGCAGCCGGTTACGTGAAAACTCCGGAAAGACTCGGGCGAGCACCTTGTCGAGGCGTTCGCCGGCCATTTCGTCGGGCACGACGACGCTGCGCGGCGACTCGTCCGCCACGGGGCTCGCCACCGTCGGCACCCTGCTTTGCGGGCCGGCGGAGGCGAGAGCGTCGCTGCCGAGATCGTCGTCGAGCGAGTCGACGCCCAATGCGTCGGAGGGGTCAGCGCTTACGCTATAATCTTTGTTGCTATTCCCGGCACCGGTTGCGGTACCAGGAGTATTTGAGCGGGTCATTGAGTCTGGGTCACCTGGACGTAAAGCTAGACTGGAAAATGCGAGCCTTGAACACCATCACTAAAGCGGCGATCAATTTGGCGGTCATCAAGAAGATGGCCCGGAAAGTGGCCGGATACATTGCGTGCGCCGCAGCCGTCGCCGTTGTTGCGGCTTGCCACGGCCTGCCGGAAAAGACTGACGAGACGGCTACGTGGAACAACAACAAATTATATACGGAGGCGAACGACGCTCTGAGCGGTGGTGATTTCGGCAAGTGCGCCAAGTATTTCGAGATGCTCGAAGGCCGCGATCCGTTCGGCCACTTTGCCCAGCAAGCACAGATCAACGTCGCGTATTGCAACTGGAAAGATAACGAAAACGCTGCCGCCGACCAGGCGATCGACCGCTTCATCCAGCTGCACCCGGATCACCCGGACATCGCCTACGCGTACTACCTGAAGGGCATGATCCACTTCAACGACGACCTCGGTCTGTTCGGCCGCTTCTCCGGCCAGGACATGAGCGAGCGCGATCCGAAGTCGCTGCGCGAGTCGTATGACGCGTTCAAGATCGTGGTCGACAAGTACCCGAACAGCAAGTATGCGCCGGACGCCGCGCAACGCATGCGCTATATCGTGAACGCGCTGGCGTCGCATGAAGTCCACGCGGCGGATTATTACTACCGCCGTGGCGCCTACGTCGCCGCGATCAACCGCGCGCAACTGGCATTGAAGGAATACAAGAACGCTCCGGCTATCGAAGACGCACTGCACATCATGATGCTGTCGTATGAGAAGCTGAACCAGCCGCAACTGGCGGATGACACGAAGCGCATTCTGGCCGGCACCTTCCCTGACAGCCCGTATATCACGGGCCATGCAAGGCCGGGTAAGGAAAAGTCGTGGTGGCAGTTCTAAGCCTCGATTAGCTGCTTTAAACAGAAACGCCACGACTTCGGTCGTGGCGTTTCTGTTTGTGTCGTGCGCCGCCAGCCTATTCAGCACCAGCCGGCAACCGGCGCCCTCAGTCTCGCTCGAACAACGCAATCGACTCCACGTGCGAGGTGTGCGGGAACATGTTCACCACACCCGCCCCAACCAGCCGATAACCGGCATCGTGAACGAGCAGGCTCGCATCGCGTGCGAGCGTTGCCGGGTTGCACGACACGTACACGATACGCTTGGGCAGCGGCCCATTACCGCTCTGCGCGATCTCCGCGAGTGCCTTGGCGACAGCCAGCGCGCCTTCGCGCGGCGGGTCGACGAGGAATTTGTCGAAATGTCCGAGCGCGCGCATGTCGTCGGCGGTGACTTCGAACAGGTTGCGGCAGGCGAACGAGGTATGCGCCGCCACACCGTTCAGCTCGGCATTGGCAAGCGCGCGCGAAGTCAGCACGTCACTGCCTTCGATACCCACCACTTCCTTCGAAATCCGCGCGAGCGGCAGCGTGAAATTGCCGATTCCGCAGAACAGATCGAGCACGCGGTCCGTGCTGGCCGGGGCCAGCAGACGCAGTGCGCGGCTCACCAGCACGCGGTTGATCGCGTGATTCACCTGGGTGAAATCGGTCGGTTTGAACGGCATCCGGATGTTGAATTCCGGCAGCGTGTAGTCGAGCTGCACGTCGAGCGGATAAAACGGCGTAACCGTGTCAGAACCGCCCGGCTGCAACCACCACTGGACCTTGTGTTCGTCGGCAAAATCGCGCAGCACCTGTTCGTCGGCTGCCGTGATCGGCGCGAGATTGCGCAGCACCAGCGCGGTGACCGACGAGCCGACCGCGAGCTCGATCTGCGGCATGCGATCGTAAATCGACAGTTTGCGGACCATGAAACGCAGCGGCATCAGCATTGCCGACACATGCGGCGGCAGCACCTCGCAGGTCTTCATGTCGGCGATAAAGCCGCTCTTCTTCTCGTAGAAGCCGATGCGCATGCCGCCCTTTTCCGGCAGATAGCGTACAGCCAGACGCGCGCGGTAGCGGTATCCCCACGCCGGCCCGTGAATCGGCCGGTACACCGTCTCCGGCCGCAGCTTGGCCAGATGCTGGAAATTGTCTTCGAGCACGCGCTGCTTGACGGCAATCTGGGCGCGGATGTCGAGATGCTGCATCGAACAACCGCCGCAGGTATCAAAGTAGGCGCATTTCGGCTTGGTGCGCATCACGCTTTCGCGGAACACCTGGACGACCTCAGCCTGCTCGAATTTCGGCTTGCTGCGATGCGTCGAGTAGCTGACACGCTCGCCGGGCAACGCGCCTTCGACAAAAACTACCTTGCCCGGCGTGCCGTCTTCGCTCTCGATGCGGCCCACGCCGCGCGCTTCCATGTCGAGCGAAACGATTTCGATGATCGGCTCATTGCCGGTAATGACGCGCGCTTTCACCGGAGCGGGCGCCTTCTGGCGCTTGGGAGAGCGACGTTGTGGAGCAGTTCGGGACACCTGCGACTTCCTGACAAACTTGGGGGAAAGGCGAGATTGTAGACGAAGCGCCGCGCGCACCGATCGCTTCACGATTAGCATAAGGCGAACCGTGGCGCTTGCGCACGATTTCGCACTACGGCGGCTGCCTTCAGGCGCTCAACCGCGTTAGTGCGTGGCGAACGGCTACGTTACAAGACCAATAAGCGGCTTACTGATCGAATGCGGCCAGATACTCGGCCCATTGCGGCGCCGCTTCCAGCGCCAACGCATTTTTGACCAGGTTGATCTCATCCGCGTACTCTTCGGCCGAGAAGGCGCCACGGATCAACTGGAAGCGGCAATACAACAGGTAAGTATTGACGACGTCGGTCTCGCAATAATTGCGGATTTCGTCGATGCGCCCTTCCTGGTATGCGTGCCACACCTGGCTGCCGTCCATGCCCATCTTGCCTGGGAAGCCGCACATCTTCGCGAGCGCGTCGAGCGGCGCATTGGCGCGGGCCTGATACATCGCCAGCACGTCCATCAGATCCGTGTGACGCGCGTGATAGCGGCTGATGTAGTTGTTCCACTTGAACTCGCGGTCGTCATCGCCGAGGTCCCAGAAACGGGAGGCGGGAATGCCGTTGACCAGCGCGCGGTAGTTCAGGACCGGCAGGTCGAACCCACCGCCGTTCCACGACACGAGCTGTGGTGTGTACTTTTCGATCACGCGATAAAACGACTGCACGAGCGCGGCCTCGCCGTCTTCCAGCGTGCCGAGCGAGCGCACACGGAAACCGTTGTTGTCGCGGAACACACAGGAAATGGCGGCGATCCGCTGCAGGTGGTGCGGCAGGAAATCGCGGCCGGTCTTTTCGCGGCGCGCCGCAAAAGCGTGCTCGGCGACTTCGGCGTCGCTCAGCGTGGCGGGCAGATCTTCGAGGCGGCGAATGCCGGCGACATCGGGAATCGTCTCGATGTCGAAAACAAGAATCGGTGTCATCAGGTTATAGAACGGCGTCCTTCCGAACACCGTTGGAGGCAAAGAAGCGCTTCAGCCGCACCAGCGCTTCCTGTTGGATCTGGCGCACACGCTCGCGCGTGAGGCCCATTTCGTCGGCCAGCTCTTCGAGCGTGGCGGGCTCGATATGGTTGAGCCCGAAACGACGTTCGATTACATGACGATGCTTGTCCGACAGCCGCGCGAGCCACGCACGCGTGAGCGTTTCCAGCTCGCGGTGCTGCACTTCGGCATCCGGCGACTGGCTTTGGTCGTCGGACAGCAGGTCGAGCAGGCTGCTCGCCGGGTCGAGATCGAGCGGCGCGTCAAGCGACGCGGTGTGTTCGTTCAGCGCGAGAATGTCGGTGACTTCGTCGGTGGTCTTGCCGGTCAGATAGGCAATGTCGTCGATGCTGGCGTCGCGGCGCTCGGCGGCTTCGCCGGAATTCATCGAATTCTTTTCCAGATGGCGCTTGGCGCGCAGCACCTGATTGAGCTCACGGATCACGTGCACCGGCAAACGCACCGTGCGCGCCTGGTTCATGATCGCGCGCTCGATGCTCTGGCGAATCCACCACGTGGCATACGTCGAGAAACGGAAGCCGCGCGTGGGATCGAATTTCTCGATGGCGTGCATCAGGCCGAGATTGCCCTCTTCGATCAGATCGAGCAGCGGCACGCCGCGGTTCAGGTAACCCTTCGCGATGCTGACGACAAGCCGCAAATTGCGCTCGATCATTACTTGCCGCGCTTCGAACTCGCCCGCCTTGGCCAGACGCGAATACTTCTGCTCTTCCTCGACGGTCAGAAGCGGCTTGACGCTGATGCGATTCAGGTAGTGCTGAATCGTGTCGGCCGTCAGCTCGGCTTGCAGAAGCGCGCGAAAATCGTCCGCGTCGGGCGGGACTTCGCGAGCCTCGCTGGGTTCTTCCGCGCCGCCCTGGCGTTCGTCGAGATCGCGCTCCTCGGCGATCTCTTCTTCCACTTCCGAAGCGCCGCTTTCCTCCACCGAAGCGGGCGTGACGCGGCTAATCGTCTCAGACTCGGCTTGCGGCAGGCGGCGCTTCGATTTCGGCATGGTCGTATCGCTTATTGCGGCGGCAAATACTTCAGTGGGTCGACAGGTTTACCCTGACGGCGAACTTCGAAATGCAACATCACGCGGTCGGAATCGCTATTGCCCATCTCGGCGATCTTCTGCCCTTTGGTCACCGCATCTCCCTCTTTTACCATCAAAGCGCGGTTGTGTGCATACGCCGTGAGATAAGTTGCATCATGCTTGATGATAATGAGATTGCCGTAACCACGCAGCCCATTTCCGGCATAGACCACGCGCCCATCCGCCGAAGCCTTAATCGGATCCCCAGCCGCGCCGCCGATATTAATACCCTTGTTGGTCGAATCGTTGAACGTGCCGAGCATCGGTCCACGCACCGGCCATGAGAACGCCACGTTGCCGGACGCGCCGGCGCTCGAGTCGCTCGCTGCACCCGGACTGGCCGGCGGTGTTAGCGACGCGTTGTTCGCACCCGAACCATAGATCGGCGGCGCCGCGACGCCTGCCGCCGGCGGCGTACTGCCAAGCGGCGCGCTCTGCACCGCGCCACCGCCGCCGATCGGCGCCGTCGACACGCCCGGCGTCAGTGCGGCGGTGTTCGCGCCTGGCGGCACGACGCGCAGCAACTGATCGACTTCGATCTGATTCGGGTTAGTGAGATTGTTCCACGTCGAAATATCGCGGTAGTTCTGGCCGTTCTCCAGCGCGATCCGATACAGCGTATCGCCCGGCTTCACGCGGTAGTAGCCCGGCGGCGGCGGTCCGAGCGGCACGGCCGGTTGCTGCGCGGCTTGCGTGCCGAGCGCACCGCTGCCGGAGCGGTCGACGACCGGCGCCTGATCGAGGCGGGTCGCACAGGCCGACATCAACAGGGACAAGGCGAGCACGCACACGCTACGCTGGGTTACGGTCATGGGGATAGTCAGTCTGGTTCTTTGCATCGCGCGCAACATACTCATCGGTGTCAAATCACTCCGGATTTTAAGGGTACAAAGAAAACGCGATCAAGCCGCGACTCGCGCCACTGCGCGGGTCCGAGGCGTTCGACCAGAGTCAGCACCTGATTCTGGCCTTCCTGCGAGCCGACCGGCGCGACCAGACGGCCGCCGATCGCGAGTTGTTCAAGTAATGCTTGCGGTACGTCGAGCCCGGCTGCGGCGATCACGATCGCGTCGAACGGCGCCGCCGACGGCAACCCCAGCCGGCCATCGCCGTAGTGCAGCCGGATGTTCGGAATGCGCAGCGGACGCAAGTTTGTCTTCGCGCGTTCGGACAGCGGCTTGATGCGTTCGATCGAATAGACATCACGCGCGACCTGGCTCAGCACCGCCGCCTGATAGCCGCAACCCGTGCCGATTTCGAGCACGTTGTTCAACGCACGGCCGGCGGCCGCCAGTTCGATCATCCGCGCGACCACCGAGGGCTTGGAAATCGTCTGGTGATGGCCGATCGGCAGCGCGCCATCTTCGTAGGCCTGGGCCGCGAGGCCCGGGTCGACGAACATGTGGCGCGGCACCACCGACATCGCATTCAACACGCGCTGATCGGTTACGCCGTTCGCACGCAGGCGTTCGACCATCCGTTCGCGAACCCGTTCCGAAGTCAGCGCCAAAGCGCCGTTCAACGCGACATTCGGCACAGCGGCGCGCTCGTTGAGTTTGGCGGCGGGCTTGTTCACCGGCGCCGGTTTTGGCGCGGCGCGCGCAGCCGAACCTTGCCCGACGGCTGTTGCGTGTGGTTTGGCTTGCGGCTTGGCCTGGGCGCTGACAGGCGAGTTCAGCGTCGAGTTCACCGGCGCCTTGATCGGCGCCTTCGCCTGCGGCTTTGCTTGCGCCGTCGCTTGCGATTGGGTCTGCGCTCTCGCCGGCGACTTCGCCTGGGTCTTCCCCGCAGAGCCGAGCGGCGAGTTCTTCGCCGGTTGCTGGCGTGCGTTCAGCGCCGCGCTCGCGGCAAGTGCCGCTGCGCGCACTTCGCCCGGACGCCCTTCGGGCCGGCGCGGCTCGCGCACCAGGTCCTCGAGGCCGAGCGGAAAGCGCTTTGCGCGCTCGCTCGTCATGAAGCGCCGCTGCCGGCGCGCGCCCAGTCGCGCGCTGCGGGCAGCATTTGCGTGTGGGTCAGGTCGAGCTGCAACGGCGTGATCGACACCTGGCCGTTGGCGACAGCGTGGAAGTCGGTGCCTTCGCTCGCGTCACGCGCGCTGCCCGACGGACCGATCCAGTAGATCGGTTCGCCGCGCGGGTTGGTCTGGCGGATCACCGGCTGCGACGGATGCCGCTTGCCAAGACGCGTGATATGCCAACCGCCGAGTTGCTCGTACGGCAGGTTCGGAATATTGACGTTCAGGAGCGGATACCCCGGCAACGGTTGCTTGAGGTAGTGCGCGACGATCTCGGCGGCCACGCGCGCAGCGTCTTCGATATGCACCCAGTCTTTGTCGACCAGCGAGAAAGCGATGGCCGGCACGCCGAACATGATGCCTTCGGTGGCGGCGGCGACGGTGCCCGAATAGAGCGTGTCCTCGCCCATGTTCTGGCCGTTGTTGATGCCTGAGACGACGAGGTCTGGCGTGTGGTCCAGCATACCGGTCAGTGCGATGTGCACCGAGTCGGTTGGCGTGCCGTTGACGTAGTAGAAACCGTTCGCCGAGCGCAGCACCGAAAGCGGACGCGACAGCGTCAAGGAATTGGACGCGCCGCTGCAGTTCTGCTCGGGGGCCATCACGGTGACGTCCGCGATCGGCTTGAGCGCTTCGTAAAGCGCGGCAAGGCCGGGCGCCAGATAACCGTCGTCATTGCTGAGTAGGATTCGCATGCGGCGATTGTAACCGAGGAAAGAAGGCACGCGAACGACACGGCAGGTCGTGCGCGCATCCCATGCAAAGCGCACGCGCCGGGGCCCGCGCCGATGGGTATCGACCGCGCACGAACCGGCTTCGATCAATAAAAACGCACGATCGTGCGGATTGTTTTACACTCAGAATGGTTGCGAACCCCTGATCGATATGGAGACACGATGCGCGCGATTCGCTGTAATCAATATGGGCCGCCGGAGAGCCTGGTCGTCGAAAATCTGCCGGACCTCGTGCCGCCGCCAGGCCACGTCGTGATCGACGTCAAAGCCGCGGCCGTCAACTTTCCCGACGTGCTGATCATCGAGAACAAATACCAGTTCAAACCGCCCCTGCCCTTTACGCCCGGCTCGGAAGTCGCGGGCGTGGTGCGCGCGGTCGGCGCCGGCGTGACCCAGTTCAAGCCAGGTTCGCGCGTGGTCGCATTCACCGGTTCGGGCGGGTTTGCCGAGCAGGCGCTGGCGCCGGTCACGGCGTGCGTGCCGCTGGCGGACGGCGTCGACTTCGAGCTGGCCGCCGCGTTCACGCTCGCCTATGGCACTTCGCATCATGCGGTGGTCGATCGCGGCCAGTTGAAGGCCGGTGAGACGATGCTGGTGTTGGGCGCGGCGGGCGGCGTCGGACTCGCCGCGGTCGAAATCGGCAAGGCGCTCGGTGCGCGCGTGATCGCAGCGGCGTCGAGCGACGAGAAACTCGCCACCTGCGTGAAGCATGGCGCGGACGCCACCATCAACTACAGCACCGAAGACCTGCGCGAACGCATCAAGGCGCTGACCGACGGCAAGGGCCCGGACGTGATCTACGATCCGGTCGGCGGTATCTATGCGGAACCAGCGTTTCGCAGCATCGGCTGGCGTGGGCGTTATCTGGTGGTCGGCTTTGCAAACGGCGAGATCCCGAAGTTGCCGCTCAACCTGACGCTGCTCAAAGGCGCGAGTCTGGTCGGCGTGTTCTGGGGCGACTTTGCGAAACGCGAGCCGCAGCACAATCACGCTGCGTTCGAGCAGATGACCGGCTGGATCGGCCAGGGCAAGCTCAAGCCCTACGTGTCGGAACGCTATTCGCTCGAAGACACCGGCCGCGCGTTGCGCGATATGGCGGAGCGTCGGGTGATCGGGAAGGTGGTGATTACGCCTTAGGCGCAATGCGCGGACGCAGCCGCAGCCGCAGACAATGCGTTGAGCGGAAAGAGAACAGAAAACGGCGTGCGGTTCAAAACCCCACGCCGTTTTTGTTGAGCCTTTGGGAATGTGGGGCTACAGCTTTTCCGTATCGCCCGACTTCGGCTGCCACTTCATCAGCCGCCGCTCGCCAAGCCCGACGATGGCGTCGAGAATCAGCGCGAACGCGGTCAACACAAGAATGCCTGCGAACACAGTGTTGATATCGAAGGTGCCTTCGGCTTGCAGAATCAGATAGCCGACGCCGCGTGCCGAGCCGAGATATTCCCCCACCACCGAGCCGACGAACGCCAGGCCCACCGATGTGTGCAGGCTCGAAAACACCCAGCTCATCGCACTGGGCAGATAAACAAAACGCAGCAACTGCTTACGGTTCGCGCCGAGCATGCGCGCGTTGGCGAGCACGACCGGGCTCACTTCCTTCACGCCCTGGTAGACGTTGAAGAACACGATAAAGAACACCAGCGTGACGCCCAGCGCTACCTTCGACCAGATGCCGAGGCCAAACCACACCCCGAAAATCGGCGCGAGAATCACGCGCGGCATCGAGTTGGCGGCCTTGATGTACGGATCGAACAGCGCGCTCGCAAGTGGCGACAGCGCAAGCCACAGACCGACGCCGAGCCCGAGCGCGGTGCCGAGCACAAACGCGAGCACGGTTTCGACCAGCGTAATCCACAGGTGCAGATAGATTTCGCCGCTCGTGAACCACTCCCAGATGCGCTGCAGCACCTTCTGCGGCTCGCCGAAGAAGAACGCGGCCTTGTTCGGGTCGTCGAAATAGAACGCCGGCAGCAGTGTCGGACTGGTCAGCACGTACCAGAGTACGAAGCACAGCACAAGCAGCAGCCACTGCCAGATCACCAGGTTCGCCCGGTTCGGGCGCAACGTCTTCCACATGACTCGGTTTGCCTTGGACGATTAATCAACGCCAATACAGGACGCAACAAACAGGACTTAACTACGGGACGCATCACAGGATTCAACTACGGATATCCGTACGCGCCGCCATGCCACTCAGCAACTACGCCCCCGCTTAAACGGCCGTGAGTTGCTGCTGATAACCCTTGAGCACCTCATCGCGCAGCACGCTCCAGATTTGTGCATGCAACTCGACGAAACGCGGATGCGCGCGAATTTCGGCGACGTCGCGCGGACGCGGCAGATCGATTTTGAATTCGCCGATCGGATGCGTGCCCGGCCCCGCCGACAGCACCACCACACGGTCGGACATCGAGATCGCTTCGTCGAGATCGTGCGTGATGAACAGCACCGCTTTGCGTTTGGCGGCCCACAGGTCGAGCAACTCGTTTTCCATCAACTGACGCGTCTGGATATCGAGCGCGGAAAACGGCTCGTCCATCAGGATGATGTCCGGATCGAGGATCAGCGTCTGCGCCATCGCGACGCGCTTGCGCATGCCGCCCGACAGTTGATGCGGATAGCGGTCGCCGAAACCGCCGAGGCCCACACGCTTCAACCACTCGTCAGCTTTGCTGCGCGCTTCGGCGGGCGGCACGCCGTGAAATGCGAGCCCGGCCATCACGTTGTCGATCGCCGAGCGCCACGGCATCAGCGCGTCGGCCTGGAACATATAGCCGGCGCGCCGGTTGATTCCCTTGAGCGGTTCGCCGAATACACTGACTGTTCCCGACGACGGCTCCAGCAAACCCGCGCCGACGTTCAGCAAAGTGGATTTGCCGCAACCGGTCGGGCCGACCACCGAGACGAATTCGCCCGGCGCGATGCGCAAGGTCGTGTCCTTGACCGCTGTATAGCGCTGCGCGCGGTTGTCCCGCGCAGCGAAGGTGCAGGTGATGTTGTCGAGCGCCAGTGCGGCAACGGTCATCGTTCGACTCGCTTCGAAGATCGATTTCGGATTGTCATGTCGTCATGACGACGGTGGTCGGGGCGAATGCGGCACCTGCCGTCCTTCGCCCCATACTGACGGTACTCAGGCCTTGACCGTCGCCAGCGCTTTCTTGACGAAGTCGTTGGTCCACGTCTTCGACAAATCGATCGGCTTGCCCTGCAAGTTCGGGTCGAATGCCTGCAGGGTTTTCAGCGACGTGGCCGCGCCATCGGCGGGCATCAGACCGTCCGGCGACATGGCCTCCTTCACGTGCTGCCACGCGTCCAGATACACCGCGCGGTCGCCGAGCAGATAGCCTTCCGGCACGGTATTGATCAGCTCGCTGCCGGTCGCCGTTTGCAGCCACTTGAGCGCGCGCACCATCGCATTGGTCAGCGCCTGAGTGGTGTTCGGATTCTTCGTGATGAAGCTCTGCGACGCGTACAGACACCCCGCCGGCATGTCGCCGCCGAACACGCCGCGCGTATCGGCCAACGTACGCGTGTCCGACACGACGCGGATCTCACCGGTGCGTTCGAGCTTGGTCATCACCGGGTCGAGATTGGCGATCGCATCGATCTGGCCCGACTGCAGCGCGGCAATCGCGCCAGCCCCTGCACCCACGCCGATGAACGCGACGTCTTTCGCGGTCAACCCGGCTTTCGCCAGCACGAAACTCGCCATGATCGAGGTCGACGAACCCGGCGCGGTCACGCCGATTTTCTTGCCTTTCAGATCGGCAATCGACTTGTAATTCGGCATCGCCTTCTTCGACACCGCGAGCACGATTTGGGGGGCACGCCCTTGCAGCACGAATTCGCGGAACGACTGCTTTTGCGCCTGCAGCAGCAAGGTGTGTTCGAACGCGCCGGAGACCACATCCGCACTGCCGCCCACCGCCGCCTTCAGCGCTTGCGAACCGCCGGCGAAATCCGAGATTTCGACGTCGAGTCCTTCGTCCTTGAAGTAATTGCGGCGCTCGGCAATCGTGAGCGGCAAGTAATAGAACAGGTTCTTGCCGCCGACGGCGATCGCCACCTTGGTGGTTTCGGGCTTGCCCTGTGCGAAAGCGAACGGCGTGGCGGCGAACGTGGCGCCCGCGAGCGCGGCGGTACCGGCGAGGAAGCTTCTGCGTTGCATGGTCTCTAGTCTCCGAACTTTTGTTGTCTTTTTGCCGCGCGCCCACTCACACAATCTGTTGCGCATGCAACCTTGCAATGTGGTCAGAATCATAACCCAGTGATTGAAGGACTTCATCGGTATGTTCACCCAGTTCCGAGCCTAACCAGCGCGTCTCGCCGGGGGTTTCCGAGAGTTTCGGCGTCACCGACGGCAGCGTGATCTCCTGGCCGTCCTGCCATTTGAAGCGCTGGATCATCTGGCGCGCCATGTATTGCGGATCGGTGAACATGTCCGCGACGCTGTAAATCCGGCCGACCGGCACGTCAGCGGCGTTCAGCACCGCGAGCGCTTCGTCGATGGTGCGCGTGGCGAGCCACGCGGCGATCGCGCCGTCGATTTCCTGGGTACGCGGCACGCGGCCGTCGTTGTGCGCGAGAGCGGGATCGTTCGCCAGATCTTCGCGTTCGATGGCGATCATCAGGCGCTTGAAGATCGGATCGCTATTGCCGCCGATGACGATGCTGCCGTCGCGGCACGGATACGTGTTCGACGGCACGATCCCCGGCAGCGACGCGCCGGTGCGCTCGCGCACCATGCCGTACACGCCGTACTCCGGCACCACGCTCTCCATCATGTTGAAGACCGCCTCGTACAGCGCGACGTCGACGACCTGCCCTTTGCCGCCATTCACCTGCTTGTGATGCAGCGCCATCAACGCGCCGATCACGCCGTGCAGCGCGGCAATCGAATCGCCGATCGAAATGCCGATGCGCGGCGGCGGCAAATCCGGATAGCCGGTGATGTGGCGCAAACCGCCCATCGATTCGGCGATCGCTCCGAATCCAGGCCGGTCGCGATAGGGCCCGGTCTGGCCGTAGCCGGACAGACGCACCATTACGAGCCCGGGGTTCTCCGCCGACAGGACGTCATAACCGAGCCCGAGCTTCTCCAGCAAACCCGGCCGGAAATTCTCGACGACGATGTCGGCTTCTTTCGCCAGACGCCGTACGATCTCCTTGCCCTCTTCGGCTTTCAGATTGATCGTGACGGATTTTTTGTTGCGCGCCTGAACGGCCCACCATAGCGACGTGCCGCCGACTTCCGGATAAAGCTTGCGCCATTTGCGCAACGGGTCGCCGCCTTTGGGGTCTTCGATCTTGATGACGTCGGCGCCGAACTCGCCGAGAAAGCGCGCGGCGAACGGGCCGGCGATCAGCGTGCCGAGCTCGAGGACCCTGACGCCGGCGAGCGGGCCTTTCGGTGTGGAGGTGGCGCTGGGATCGGGATTGACGCTCATGTGTCTCCTCTGTGTTCTGTGCTTGCCTGGGCGCGGCTGGAAGCGTTGCGGAGCGGTCCCGCCCGGCGCGCTCAGGTATTGCCGGCGCCGCGACATGGCGCTGCCGGTTACGCCGCGCTACATCGAGCGCCGGTCGAGCATCGCGCGGGCGATCGTGCCGGCGTCGACGTACTCGAGTTCGCCGCCCACCGGTACGCCGCGCGCGAGGCGCGTCACGGCAAGACCGCGCGCCTTGAGCGTCTGCCCGAGGTAATGTGCGGTGGCCTCGCCTTCGTTCGTGAAATTGGTTGCGAGCACGACTTCCTTGACGATGCCATCCGACGCGCGCTTGACCAGGCGGTCGAAATGAATTTCCTTCGGGCCGATGCCGTCGAGCGGACTGAGCCGCCCCATCAGCACGAAATAGAGGCCGCGATAGGTCATCGTCTGTTCGAGCATGATCTGGTCGGCGGGCGTCTCGACGACGCACAACAACGCGGGATCGCGCTCCTCATCGAGGCAGACCTCGCATATCTGCGCTTCGGTAAAGGTGTTGCACTTCTCGCAGTGCTGCAGATGTTCAGTCGCGAACAGTAGCGAACGGCCAAGTTTCTCGGCGCCGTCGCGATCGTGCTGCATCAGGTGGTACGCCATGCGTTGCGCGGATTTAGGCCCGACACCGGGAAGCACGCGCAGCGCTTCGACGAGCGCCGACAAGGCGGAAGGTTGTTTCATGCGGATCGGCGGCGTCGAAGTGGGTGTTGCCCGGTATGGCCCGGTATGCGGGTGGCGATGCGGTTACTTCTGGTTGCTGCTGTCAGCTCGACAACATATCGGGCAGGCGTGCTCGACGATCGAACTGCACTGCGCCGATGCAAACTTGCACGCACCGGGAACTGCGAACTGAGCAGACATTTGAACGAGCCCGGCTCGCGTATTCGACTCACGCCGCGGTCAAAGCCGCGGCATGAGCCCCTTCCTGCAGCGACGTCGCTCAGAACGGCAGCTTGAAGCCCGGCGGCAGCGGCAGACCCGAGGTCATACCGCCCATCTTTTCCTGAGCGGTGGCTTCGGCCTTGCGCACGGCGTCGTTGAACGCAGCGGCGACCAGGTCTTCCAGCATGTCCTTGTCGTCGGCGAGCAGGCTCGGATCGATCGATACGCGGCGCACGTCGTTCTTGCAGGTCATCGTCACCTTGACGAGACCGGCGCCCGACTGTCCTTCGACTTCGATCAATGCAAGCTGCTCCTGCATCTTCTTCATGTTTTCCTGCATCTGCTGGGCCTGCTTCATCAGCCCGGCGAGTTGGCCTTTCATCATGGACATGCTCCTTCTTGATAGCGTGAAATCCGGAAAATCGGGTGCGCGGCAAGGCGCGGCGAATCAGTGAGCGGACGGCGCGCCGTTCGGGCCGGCGTCCTGCGTAATCGGGCGGATCGAACCGGGCACGATGCTCGCGCCGAACTCGCGGATCAGCGACTGCACGAACGGATCGGCGCCGATTTCGCGCTCCGCTTCCTGCTGGCGCTGGGCGCGCATGGCGGCGTCGTGCGCGGCCGCCGTGCGGCGCGCCGGGCCGACTTCGACCAGTACGTCGACATTCTGGCCGAGCTTTTCCGCGAGCGCGGCTTTCAGTTTAGCGACCTGCGAGGCTTCCGCGTACTGCGGCACCGGCACGTTCAGTTTCAGCGTGCTGCCTTCGAGTGCCATCAGTTCGCTGTTGAACGCGAGCTGATACGAAATGCCCTTGAGCGGCAGATCGACGGCGAGCGCGGGCCAGTCGCCCTGGAAACCCAGCGGATCGAGTGGCACGGCAGGTGGCAACGGCCGCTTGTCGACAACGGGTGCAGGGGCCGGCGCAGGCGTGGCGTTCACGCGAACGTCGTCGGGTCCGCTGTCGAACACGGGCATGTAGTTGTCGTCCGGCAGGCCGTAGTAGCCCTCGTCCGCTGCCGTGAGCGGCATGTATTCATCGGGCGGCATGTCGTCCCACGGTGCGCTCGACGAGCCGTTCTGCTCCTGGGCTTGCGGCGACGGCGCACGTGCCACCGGAGCGGCGTCCTGTTGCGGCGCGCGGCGCGGGGCGCCCGGTGTCGGCACATTGACGACGACGCGCGGTGCGGCAGGCTTCGGCGTGGCCGGGGCTGCAGCGGGCCTGGCGGCGGAAGCTGCCGCCGTAGCGCGGCCACGGTCCGACGACACTTTCAGGCCAGCGCTGCGCAATACATTGAGCGCGTCGCTCGCACCGCCTGCGCGGCGCGGCGGGATGTCGGCCGCGGGCGGCGATTCTTGCGATGCTCTCGCGGGCGCGGCCTCGTCTGCCCGTGCGAACGCGGCTGCGGCTGGCGCAGCGAGCGAAGACGCGGGCGCCGATTCCTTAGGCGCAATCGCAGACGATGATCCGTTCGGAGTTGGCTCGGTGGGCGCGTCGTCCCACGGTGCCAGGGCCGGCGCAGTCGCTGCTTTCGTTGCTGCGATCGATTCGGCCGTCGATGCCAAGGCCGGCACAGTCGTTACTTTGGTTGCTTCGGCCGCTTCGGTCGCCGGCGACATCGCTTCGGGCATCGGGGCCGCTTGGGGCGCGCTCGTGTCCGTAGATGCAGGCGCCGGATCGCTCAGAATCGGTTCGGCGGACGCTTCTTCCTGCCACGGCGCTAAAGCCGGTGCGGCAATGACGTCAGCCGCCGTGGGCGCAGGCGCCGCGCTCGCTTCGCCAGAAGCGCGCGAGGATGCAGAGGCAGACCCGGAAACAATCGGCGCTTCACCTTCACCAATAGCTGGTTTCGGCGCGTCAGTATTTTCAGCAGGCTCGGCCGACGGCACGTGCTGCGCAGCCGGCATCGTAGGCCTCGCCTCTGCCACCGGACTCCCGGAGCGCACCGGCACGGCAGCTGCTGCTTCAACCGCACGCGACGACGCCACCGCCTGTTGCGCAGCGACCGCCGGCGAGCCGGTGCGTTTAGCTCCACCCGCCCCCGCCGGCCCTGCCGCTCGCGCCGCAGCCGCGCCACCACCACCGGTGGGCGCTGGCTCGAACGCCAGCATGCGCAACAGCGTCATCGTAAAACCGGCGTATTCGTCAGGCGCGAGACCCAGTTCGCTTCGGCCGATGGTCGCAATCTGATAGAACAGTTGCACCTGCTCGGCGCTCAACGCTTCGGCAAAACGACGTAGATCACCCGCTTCCGGCCACTCGTCCAACACGGACGACGGCGCAAACTGCGCCCACGCGATTCGGTGCAACAGACTCGCCAGATCCTGCAACGCCGTCGAAAACGACAGGCTGCGCAACGCCATCTCGTCCGCGACCGACAGCACGGCGGCGCCGTCGCCATCGGCAAGCGCGTCGAGCAGGCGAATCAGATAGCTTTGATCGAGCGCGCCAAGCATGCCGCGCACCGCGTCTTCATTCACCTGATTGGCCGAATAGGCGATCGCCTGATCGGTCAGCGAGAGCGCGTCGCGCATCGAGCCGTCGGCCGCGCGCGCGAGCAGGCGCAATGCCTGGGCGTCGAACGGCACCTTCTCTTCGCCGAGAATGTGCTCGAGATGCGACACGATGTGCCCGGCCGGCATCTGCTTCAGATTGAACTGCAGACAGCGCGATAGCACCGTGACCGGAATCTTCTGCGGATCGGTGGTAGCAAGAATGAATTTGACGTGCGAAGGCGGCTCTTCCAGCGTCTTCAACATGGCGTTGAAGGCGTGGTTGGTCAGCATGTGCACTTCGTCGATCATGTAGACCTTGAAGCGCGCATCGACCGGCGCGTAAACCGCGCGCTCCAGCAGCGCCGCCATTTCGTCGACACCGCGGTTACTCGCCGCGTCCATCTCGACATAATCGACGAAGCGGCCTTCATCGATCTCGCGGCACGCGCGGCACACGCCGCACGGCGTGGAGGTCACGCCGGTTTCGCAATTCAGCGCCTTGGCAAAGATGCGCGACAGCGTGGTTTTACCGACGCCGCGGGTGCCCGTAAACAGATAGGCATGATGCAGACGGCCACCGTCGAGCGCGTGCGTGAGCGCGCGCACCACGTGCTCCTGTCCGACGAGCGAAGCGAAATCCTTCGGCCGCCATTTGCGTGCGAGAACTTGATAGGTCATCGGGAAATTGTATCAGTAACGATGGCGCGCAAAACCGAATCGAGATAGCGCGCGAACGCGTGTTGCCGCTTCATTGAAACAGGCTAACGGACCGATAGAAAAAATAGATGAAGCGCGCGAAAAATGCCACTGCTGCGTCTGCGTGACAGCGCTTGGGGTAAACAGAAGATGGGAGGTGCTACCGACGAAACGCGGAGAAAACACAGAAAAAAGGAAGGTGACGAGCCTGACCCTCGGCACTGGTGGAAAACGGCTGTGGCTGCTTCGTTCCCGACCTGACCAGGTTGACCATCCCTCCATGCGAGGAGGCCCGTCACGAAACATTCTATCACCGCTTGGGCCGTCGCGCGACTGTTAATACGGCCAAACCGACATCGACGCGCCGAATCACGCGCTTCGTACCATATAGACAGTACCCTCGAATGACGCGTCCGGGTCACTTGACTTTGCGCCGCCAGCCACCAGATACGCTGCGTCGCGGTTATCAGAACGAAGTGGCACGTCACCGGCAGCCGTTGGCCCCACTGCCCTTGATGAGTACTATCACCACCGGCAACGCATAGCGAATTAAGCTAAACTGCCGTACGGATGACCCGCAAACGCGAGCTTTCCGCGCATTCCGGAATGGGTCTTTCGGCTCTTTCAAGCGTGCGCAGGCAAGGCTCCGGTTGCGGCAAAGCGAACGGAAGTTTCCCTAGATTTTGACGTATCGTGGCGAGCAATTCAGGCGGGCCTCGAACCGATAGAGGTATTCATACAATGAGCGAATCAATCAAGCATATTAGCGACGCATCGTTCGAACAGGACGTCGTGAAATCCGATAAACCCGTGCTGCTCGATTTCTGGGCTGAATGGTGCGGTCCGTGCAAGATGATCGCGCCGATCCTCGACGAAGTCGCGAAGGATTACGCCGATCGCCTGCAAATCGCCAAGATCAACGTCGACGAACATCAATCGACGCCGGTCAAGTTCGGCGTGCGTGGCATCCCCACGCTGATCCTCTTCAAGAACGGCGCTGTCGCCGCGCAGAAGGTCGGCGCCTTGTCGAAATCGCAACTCACCGCGTTCCTCGACGGCAACCTGTAAAACGGCGTATCGACGCCCGGCGCATCGGCGCGCTCCAGGCCTTCGGGACCTTCAGGCGCGCTGCCATAAGCGTGTTGTCCAGCGACAACACGCTTAATAAGAAAGATGCCAAACCGTCGCACTGGCGGAAATTGGCGTGTGCTATGCTAGAATCCGCAAAACGTCGAAAAGACGTGTAAGTCCTTGAGCGGTTCCGCTCACTCTCCTCCCAGATTTCATTTCGTCGCACCTTCTCCTGCGGGTTCTCCGTATGCATTTATCCGAGCTTAAGACTCAGCACGTGTCCGAATTGATCGAGATGGCCAATGGCCTCGAGATCGAAAGTGCAAACCGCCTGCGCAAGCAGGAATTGATGTTTGCCATTCTAAAAAAACGAGCCAAAGCGGGCGACACGATCTTCGGCGACGGCACGCTCGAAGTGCTGCCGGACGGCTTCGGCTTCCTGCGCTCGCCGGAAACCTCGTATCTGGCCAGCACGGACGACATTTACATCAGCCCGTCGCAAATCCGCCGCTTCAACCTGCACACGGGCGACACGATCGAAGGCGAAGTGCGTACGCCGAAAGACGGTGAACGCTATTTCGCGCTGGTCAAGGTGGACAAGGTCAACGGCCAGCCGCCGGAAGCCTCGAAGCACAAGATCATGTTCGAAAACCTGACGCCGCTGCACCCGAACAAGGTGCTGCTGCTCGAACGTGAAATGCGTGGCGAAGAAAACGTCACGGGCCGCATCATCGACATGATCGCGCCGATCGGTAAGGGCCAGCGCGGACTGCTGGTTGCGTCGCCGAAGTCGGGCAAGACCGTGATGCTGCAGCACATCGCGCATGCCATCAAGCAGAACCATCCGGATGTTGTGCTGTTCGTGCTGCTGATCGACGAACGCCCGGAAGAGGTGACCGAAATGCAGCGTTCGGTGGCCGGCGAAGTGATCGCCTCCACGTTCGACGAACCGGCTGCGCGTCACGTGCAAGTCGCCGAAATGGTGATCGAGAAAGCCAAGCGCCTCGTCGAAATGAAGAACGACGTGGTGATTCTGCTCGACTCGATCACGCGTCTCGCGCGTGCGTACAATACCGTCGTGCCGGCCTCGGGCAAGGTGCTGACGGGTGGTGTCGACGCGAACGCGCTGCAACGTCCGAAGCGCTTCTTCGGCGCGGCGCGCAATATCGAGGAAGGCGGTTCGCTGACCATCATCGGCACGGCGCTGATCGAGACCGGCAGCCGCATGGACGACGTGATCTACGAAGAATTCAAGGGCACCGGCAACATGGAAGTGCACCTGGAACGCCGTCTTGCTGAAAAGCGCGTCTATCCGTCGATCAACCTGAACAAGTCCGGCACGCGCCGTGAAGAACTGCTGATCAAGCCCGAAGTCCTGCAAAAGATCTGGGTGCTGCGCAAGTTCATTCACGATATGGACGAAGTCGAGTCGATGGAATTCCTGCTCGACAAGATCCGCCAGACGAAGAGCAACTCCGAGTTCTTCGACATGATGCGTCGTGGCGGCGGAAGCTAAAGCCTGAACCGTAAGGCTGCATAACAGCAGCCACCCGCTCGCACAAGAAAGCCGCTCGCCGCAAACGAGCGGCTTTTTTCGTCCGCAGCAACTGCAACGACAAACAACCACCGCTCACTCAAATGCGGGCGACCGTGACAACCTGAACGTGAACGTACACGTTGTACTATAATGCGATCAATCCACTCAGCCTGCCAGCCCTTATGTCAAAGGACCCGTCCACCCTGTTGACCGTGCGAGACGCCGCCGAGCGCCTCGGCGTCACACCGCGCACGCTGAAATACTACGAGGAGCGAGGCCTCGTCTCGCCTGGTCGCAGCGAAGGCCGCTACCGGCTGTACGACGAAGAAGACCTCAAGCGCTTCGGCCGCATTCTGCGTTTGCGCTCACTCGGTTTCTCGCTGCATGGCATCACCGAGATGCTCAAGCGCCCGCTCGAAGCAGTCGACGGCGGCCACCGTTACTCGCACGAATCGCTGCAGCAGATTCGTGACGCCCTCGCGCAACAGGTCGACGCCCTGGACACGCGCATCGAAGCGATGCGCCGCGAACTCAAGGAAGCACAGAAGCTGCGGACCGAGTTGACGCCCGATCTCGACTATCTCGAGAGCCGCCTCGCGGGAGAAAACGCCGACGTTCTGCTCGAGCAACGGCGCAACGCGCGCGCCACGGCGGCGGGTCCGTCCGCGAAACGCCGGAAGACGCAGGATGAAGCAGCACCCGGTGCCTCAGAGCCAGACAAATCTGCATGAGCGCCGCGTCCTCTCGTGTACCGTTGTTTAGCGCCGCAAAACTGCGCGGCGATTTTTTTCCATGGGTGCTGGCCGTCGTCACCGGCCTCGACTATTTCGACAACGCAATCTTTTCGTTTTTCACCAGCTACATTGCGGGCGGCATCAATGCGTCGCCGGATGAACTGGTATGGGCGTCGAGCGCCTATGCGGTGGCGGCCGTGCTCGGCATCCTGCAGCAACAATGGTGGGTCGAGCGTTTCGGTTACCGGCGTTACGTCGCCGGCTGCATGCTGCTCTATTCAGTTGGCGCGATTGCCGCCACGCTGTGCGAGTCATCGATCGAACTCGCATTCGCCCGCGGATTTCAGGGCTACTTCATTGGCCCGATGATGGGCACCTGCCGCATCCTGATCCAGATGAGCTTTACGCCGCAGCAGCGACCCGCGGCAACCCGCGCTTTTCTGGTGCTGATCGTGTTGAGCAGTGCGCTTGCGCCGCTGATCGGCGGTCAACTGGTCGCGCATTTCGACTGGCGTGCGCTGTTCGCCTGCACCGCGCCGGTGGGTGTACTGTTTGCCATCCTTGCCCTGCTCGCACTGCCCGACACCGGCAACCGCCTGCCGGAAGAGCGCGGCGCGGCGCACTTCTGGCCTTACCTGATCTTCGCGTTCGCGCAAGGCGCGCTGCAAATCGTCATGCAACAAGTGCGGTTCCAGCTGTTCAGCGCCTCGCCCGGGCTGATTTTGCTGACGGTCGCGGGCATCGTCGCGCTCGGCTGGTTCGCGTACCAGCAATGGCACCATCCGGCGCCGCTGGTGCGACTGCACGCGCTGCGCGAAAAGGTGTTTCAGGTCGGGCTCGTGCTGTACATGTTCTACTACTACATCTCGACGGTGTTCAGCTATCTGACGTCGCGCTTTCTCGAGAGCGGCCTCGGCTATCCGGTCGAGAATGCCGGGCGACTGGTCGGCGTGACGTCGCTGATTTCGGCGAGCGCGCTGTTCGTCTACCTGCGCTACGCGAAGCTCCTGCCGCGCAAGAAGTGGATCATCGTGCCAGGCTTCGCGGAGGCCGCATTCGCCGCGGCATGGATGACGCGCATGTCGCCGGGCGTGGGCGAAGCCGCCCTGATCGTGCCGATGCTGCTGCGCGGCTTGCTGTTGCTGTTCATCGTGCTGCCAGTCGCCAATCTGACGTTTAGAATCTTCGCCATTGAAGAATTCACGCACGGCTACCGGCTGAAAAATATCGTGCGGCAACTGACGATCTCGTTCGCGACGGCCTCCGTGATCATCGTCGAACAACATCGGCAGGCGCTGCATCAAGCTCGCCTCGCGGAGTTCGTGAATCCGTACAATCCGGTGTTCCAGAATTCGCTCGCTGCGCTGACCAGCGGCTTCAGCACAGCCGGCCGCTCGCCGCCCGAGGCGCATTCGCTTGCGATAGTGGAAATCAGCCGGACGGTTGCGCAGCAAGCCAGTTTTCTTGCGTCGCTGGACGGCTTCTACTTCCTGATTGGCATCGCGATATGCGGCGGTCTTTTCGCCGCGTGGCAAAAACAGATCGACTAAAGGTTTCATCAGGCCATGCTCTCGAAACTCACCCAATGGTTCGGCACCCGCCGCCGCGACCGCGCGCTGCGCGACTACGCGATCGAAGACGCGCTTTGGCAAGCCACACTCGACGGCCTGCCGTTCCTCGCCCACCTCGAGACGCCGGATCGCGTGCGTCTGCGCGAGCTGACCAGCCTGTTCATCGCGCAAAAAGAATTTTCGACCGCGCACGAACTCGAACTGACCGACGCCATGACTGTGGCAATCGCCGCGCAAGCGTGTTTGCCGGTGCTGAACCTGAGCCTCGATCTGTATCGTGGATGGGTCGGGGTGATCGTCTATCCGGGCGAGTTCGTGATCCGCAAGACGGTCGAGGACGAAGACGGCGTGGTGCATGAAGTCGAACACGACGCGAGCGGCGAAGCATGGGAAGGCGGCCCGGTGGTGTTGTCGTGGGAAGACGCGCAGATGACCGGCGGCACGGACGCCTATAACGTCGTGATCCACGAATTCGCGCACAAGATCGACATGCTGACCGGCGAGGCGGACGGCCATCCACCGCTCGTGCGCCGCTGGCATGCACCGCTCGATTCGCAGGCATGGGCCGGCATCTTCGACCATGCCTACGACCACTTCTGCGCCAAAGTGGACGCGGTGCCGGATAGACGCTGGGCACGTTTCGAGCGCGATTCGCTGATCGATCCGTACGCGGCGGATCATCCATCGGAATTTTTTGCCGTTTGCAGCGAGGCACTGTTCGTCCAGCCGCAGGCCTTCGAAGCGGAGTATCCCGAGCTATACCGGTTGCTGGCGCAGTACTATCGACAGGATCCGGCACGGGTCGGGCTGACATTCGCCCCGACCTGAAGCCCGCCGCGCAAGCGCCCGCCGGATAAGGGCTGCCGCCCGGCCTACCCGACCGGTACGAACCGGCGCGGCGGCGACAAAAACGTGGCGAAAACGAGGCAAACGGCTACCAAAAAGGTCGTAGAAAGGTCGTCAAGCGACTGATTTTCTGGCATAATCGCCGTTTTTCGACCATAGGCAAGTGGCTCGCGCCTAGATGCTGTCCGCATTCGTAGCGGCTGCACGCGGGTTGGCTACCGCCAGATTAAAGGAAAGACCATGAAAGAAGGCATTCACCCGGATTACCGCGAAGTCCTGTTCGTCGACATGTCGATCGACTTCAAGTTCATCACGCGCTCGACCATCCAGACGCGTGAAACGGCCGAATTCAACGGCAAGACCTACCCGCTCGCCAAGATCGAAGTGTCGTCGGAATCGCATCCGTTCTACACCGGCCAACAAAAGATCATGGACACGGCAGGCCGCGTCGAGAAGTTCAACAAGAAGTTCGGCTCGCGCGCTACCGGCAAGGCAGTAGCGAAGTAATACCCGCCTCGTCGCCGGCCTTGGCCCGCAACGAAGCAGCAGCAAAAAAGGGCAGCGCGAGCTGCCCTTTTTTGTCTCCGCTTCTTTGTCTCGCTTCTTTGCCTCCTTACCCCGGACGTCTGGTCGCGCCCCGCCGCCCATTGCGGCGCCGCGTTACAGACACTCCAATGACGTTGCGAGCCATTACCGGCCGTGACGCGCATCGCACGGCACGACTACAATGCCGGATGCTCCAAATTGGCCATTCCCGCCGGACAATCCGTCCGGTCCCGGCTGCACCGCTTATCCGATATCCACACACCGCATGAGACCTGCCGTTCGCCTCACTGCCTCCGCGACCAATGCGTTGCCGCGCTGGCTGCTGCTGACCATCTGTATCGTCTACGCATTTTTCGGCCTGTTCGGCCGGGATCCGTGGAAGAACGAGGACGCAGCCGGCTTCGGCGTCATGTGGACGATGGCCAACGGCAGCGCGCACGACTGGCTGCTTCCGAATCTGGTCGGCAAATACATGACCGAAGACGGCCCGCTCGGCTACTGGCTCGGCGCCAGCGCGATCCGCACGCTCGCGCCGTGGGTCGACGCGAGCAACGCGTCACGCGTCTTCACTGGCCTGCTGTTTTGCGCGGGCTGCGCGTTTGTCTGGTATGCGGCCTACCTGCTCGGCCGGCGCGCCGAAGTGCAGCCGTTCAAATACGCATTCGGCGGCGAACCGGAGCCGCGCGACTACGGCCGGACCCTCGCCGACGGCGCACTGCTGATCCTGCTCGCCTGCTTCGGCCTTGCTGAACGCGGCCACGAAACCACGCCGCAGCTCGCGCAGTTCTTCGGCATCGCCATGCTCGTGTACGGGCTCGTGCGGATGATCGACAAGCCCATTCAGGGCGCGCTGATCTGGGGCCTGGCGCTCGGCCTCGTCACGCTATCAAGCAGCCCGGTGCTGGTCGGCGCGCTGTTGCTCGGTACCCTTGCAATGGCGTTGATCGTGCGCGAAGCGCGTACGCGCTGGCTGCTGCTGGCCGGTTTGCCGGTGGCGCTCGTGCTGTCGGTCGCGTGGCCGATCGCCGCGCTCGCCGCCTTTCCCGACGACGCCGTCTGGTACCTGAACCAATGGGTGCACGTCAGCCTGTCGTCGTTCGCCGGGCCGCCCGGCTCGGTGGCCGCCTACGCGCTCAAGAACCTGCCGCTCTTCACCTGGCCAGCCTGGCCGCTGGCGCTCTGGGCGTGGTTCAGCTGGTCGGGCCTGCGGCGTGCGCCGCACGTGGCGATGCCGCTGGCGGTGATCGGGCCGCTGCTTGTGCTGGTCGTGTTGCAGAGCCATCAGTCGAACCGGCTTTACATGCTGTTGCTGCCGCCGCTCGCGGTGCTGGCCGCCTTCGCGCTGCCCACGCTCAAACGCGGCGCGATCAATGCGATCGACTGGTTCGCGCTGTTGAGCTTCACAATCCTCGGCAGCTTCGTCTGGCTGGTGTATGCGGCCGGACTAACCGGCTTCCCGCATCCGCTCGCGCGCAACCTCGCGCGCCTCGCGCCGGGTTTTGCGCCGCAGTTCAAGGTCCTGTCATTCGTGTGCGCGGTCGCCGTGACGATCTGCTGGTTCGTCCTGGTGCAATGGCGTCTGGCCCGTCATCCGAAAGTCCTGTGGCGCAGCGTGGTGCTCTCGAGCGCTGGCACGACGCTGATGTGGGTGCTGCTGATGACGCTGTGGCTACCGGTTGTCAACTACAGCCGGACCTATAAGGACGTCGCCGAGCAGATCGCGAGCCATCTGCCGGAGGACTACACCTGTATCTCACCGGTGCGCCTCGGTAACGCACAGATCGCGACCTTCGCCTATTTCGGCGATATGCATTTCTCATTCAACCAGGATTGCGATGTAATCCTGCGCCAGGACACCCAGGACTTCGGCGACCCGAGCGCGATGTCGGACTTCGTGTGGAAGCTGGTGTGGGAAGGCCGCCGCGTGGCCGACCGCGACGAACGCTTCCGCCTGTACGTGCGGATCGACCGCCCGAAGCCGCCGGTCGTCAAACGCCGCAGCTGGCATAAGAAGCCGGACTGAGCATGTTCGCCGATGTACGGAAAATCGCCGGGCTCGCATGGCCCGTGCTGATCGGCCAACTGGCGATCATCGCATTCGGCGTGATCGACACGGCGATGGTCGGCCGCTATTCGGCCGTTGATCTCGCCGCGCTCGGCCTCGGCTCGTCGATCTATATTTCCGTCTACATCGGTCTGACCGGCATCCTCACCGCGCTGCAACCGATCACCGCGCAACTCTATGGCGCGCGCCGCTACACGGAGATCGGGGAAGAAGTGCGCCAGGCCTTGTGGCTCGCGCTCGCGTTGACCGTGATCGGCTTTCTGATTCTCTATTTTCCGGGGCGCGTGCTGCAGCTCGCGCGCGTGCCCGAAGCGCTGCATGAGCGTACGGTCGCCTACCTGCAGATTCTGGCGTTTGGCTTGCCGGCCGGCCTTACCTTTCGCGTCTATAGCTCAATCACCAATGCCGTCGGCAAACCGCGGCTCGTGATGATCCTGCAGATCGGCGCACTGCTGCTCAAGGTTCCGCTCAACACATGGTTCATCTTCGGCGGACTCGCTGTGCCGGCGCTCGGCGGACCGGGTTGCGCGCTGGCCAGCACCACGATCAACTGGGGGCTGGCCGTAGTTGGGATGCTGCTGTTGACGCGCGTCGACGTGTTCAAGCCGTTCGCGATCTTTGCGCACTTCTGCTGGCCGGTCTGGCGCCGGCAGTCGGCGCAGCTGCGCCTCGGCATTCCGATGGGTCTGTCGTACCTGATCGAAGTCACCTCCTACACGTTCATGGCGCTCTTCATTGCGCGCTTCGGCACGACGACGCTCGCCGGCCACCAGATCGCCGGCAACATCGGTGCGGTGCTCTATATGACACCGCTGTCGATCGGGATTGCCTCGTCGACGCTGGTCGCCCAGGCGCTAGGCGCGCATCGCCCGGAAGCAGCGCGCACGCTGTCGCGGCACGGCATCATGATGGCCGTGGCGATCGCCTGCTGTTACGGCGCGATCGTGCTGGTGCTGCGGCCGTACGTGATCGAAGGCTATACGCCGAACGCGCAGGTCGCGGCGGCGGCGATGCCGCTGGTGCTGATCGTCGTGTGCTATCACCTGTTCGATGCGTTGCAGATCACCACCGCGTTCGTGCTGCGTGCGTACAAGGTGGCGGTCGTGCCGACCGTTATCTATGCGGTTGCGCTGTGGGGCGTGGGGCTCGGCGGTGGCTATCTGCTCGGCTTCAATGTCACGGGGAGCACGCCGGAATGGCTGACCGGCGCGCGCGGCTTCTGGGTCGCCAATACGGTGAGCCTGGCGATTGCCGGCATCGGTTTGCTGTTGTACTGGCGCGGCGTGAGCAAGCGTTATTTGCGCGCCGAGGCGGTGGTCAGGGTAGATTCGGCGGCTTGAGAGGGCTTGCTAGGTTGTCGGGATTGTTCGACCGGATCCTGGGAGTCGGCGTGCAAGACCGCGGGAAAAAGCCCCATCTATGCTAGCTGGGCTTTCAGGCCATATCCGCAGCGCGACGTCGAAGTGACATGCAATAGCTGACCGTTAGTTGCATATTTGACCCTATAAAAAGCGGCCGCACCCTGCAGCCGCCCGCCCTTCTCTCTTGTCTCAAGCCGCTTGCGGCTCTTTCGGCGCCTGCCGCTCCTCCAACGCCAGATCGCGCCGCTCGAAAATCTCCCGCGCCGCGAACAGCGCGTTCAGCGCCGCCGGGAAGCCCGCATAGAGGGCCATCTGCATGAACACCTCGACGATCTCCTCGCGCGTGCAGCCGACGTTCAACGCCGCCTCGATATGCACCTTCAACTGCGGTTGCGCGCAGCCGAGCGTCGCCAGCGAGGCAATCGTCGCGATTTCGCGCGCGCGCAGGTCGAGTTGCGGCCGGCTGTAAATATCACCGAAGCCGAACTCGATCAGCAGGCGTCCGAAATCCGGCGCGATCGGTGCAAGCGCGGCGATCACCTGCTCGCCGGTCGAGCCGTCGATTTCCTTCAGTTTGTCCCAGCCTCGGGTGTAGCGATCGTTTTGTGCGTGTTCCATGGTGAGTCCTTATCCGAATGCGAAAGTGATTGGGTTTCGTCGATCTGTCGTGTCGGAGCGCTCGCGGCGGGCTGCCGATCAGCGAGCTCGTAGTAGGCGATTTTGTCGATGATCGCGCCGAGATTGCTCTGCAACTCGGCGATCCGCGCCAAAACCGCATCGCGATGCGCCACCAGCATGTCGCGGCGCTCGCCCACCGTAGGCTGACCTTCTGCCCGCAGCGCCGCGAACGCCTGCATCCCGGCGATCGGCATACCGGTCGCCTTCAGACGCATCACGAACTGCAGCCAGTCGAGATCGGCCGGCGAATACAGCCGATGCCCCGCCTGCGTGCGCCCGACCACTCGAATCAGGCCGGCCTGCTCGTAATAACGCAGCGTGTGCGTGGAGACGCCGATCGTTTCGGCGACCTCGCCGATGGTGAGTGCTTTTGACATTTTCGACATGACGGAACTCAGGTTAGGACTTCGAGTGCACTCTAAGTCAAGTAGAAGGCGCTGTCATTTATCTGCCTTGTCGTTATTTACGGTGGACCGATAAACTCATAACTGCTTAATCGCCAGGCAACAGCTTCAAATATTGTCCAGCCTGATTTACTTGTCATGAATCGATCGGTATAAATCATCGGCGTTCGCAAATAAGGGCGCGCAATTTGTTCTATGCTTAAGCGCAGCGCCTGCTGACAGGGTGCGTCGTCCCGAGTTTTCCCTTTGCGGCTAACTTTTTTGCCCTCAATGGAGTGCTTGCCATGCTGAAGAAGCTTTTGATGCTTTGCGTTGCTTTGGCTTTGTCGCTGTCGGCCGGATTTGCGGCGGCCGTCGAAGTGAATTCCGCCGATCAGGCGGCGCTCGAATCGGTCAAGGGTATCGGCCCGGTGCATGCGAAAGCGATCATCGACGAACGCACCAAGAACGGCCCGTTCAAGGATGCCGATGATCTCGCCACCCGCGTCAAAGGCATCGGCACCAAATCGGTAACCAATCTCGAGGCGGCGGGTCTGACGATCAACGGCTCGTCCACGCCGCCTGCAGGCGCCAAGGCTGCCTCGAAATCCAGTAGCACCGCCAGCACCACGGCGGCGCCGGCGGCCACTCCTGCGGCGACTACCGCGGCCGCGACAACAGCACCAGCAGCGCCGGCTGCGCCTGCCGAGGCATCCGGCACCAAAGCGTCGAAGTCGAAGAAGAAGAGCAAGGCCGCGGCGTCCGACGCAGCGGCTGCTTCCGCGCCTGCCACAGCGGCCGCTGCCAGCGCGCCGGCCGACGCATCCGGCACCAAGGCTTCGAAGAAGAAGGCGAAGAAGAGCAAGGCTGCATCGGCTGCGGCAGCCTCTGGCGGGGCGTAAATCGGGTTGAGTACCGGCTGCATGACGGCCGCGCTGGTCACGTGCGATATGCACGCGATGCACACACAAGCGCGGCCCCGCTCCCGTCTACCTTCCTTCCACTGGCGCCGAGCGACCGCGCGGCGTTTTCACCCGCTGACTCGTCGAACACGGGTCGGCATTCAAGAGAGACCGTCATGAGCCTACTCGACACTATCGGTTCCCTGGTTGGCAAATCGCCTGAAGGCGGTGGCCAGCAAGCCCTCGTTTCAGCCGCGCTGGAATTCGTCAACAACCAGCCGGGCGGCCTGAACGGCCTGATCAGCAGCTTCAAGGAAAAGGGCCTCGGCGACGTCGTGTCGTCGTGGGTCGGCAACGGCGAGAACCAGGCGATCTCGCCCGACGCCCTGCACAGCGTGCTTGGGTCGGACGTCGTCACCAACCTCGCAGCGAAGGCCGGCGTACAACCGGATCAGGTCACTGGTCTGCTGTCGCAGATTCTGCCCCACGTCGTCAACGCAGCGACGCCCGACGGCGAAGTCCCCGCTGAAGGCAAACTGAATTCGACGACCGTGCTGGGCGCGCTCGGTGGCCTGTCGGCACTGTTCGGCAAAGGCAACGCGTAAGCTGCGTCACCCGTCACCGCCCTGCAGCAGACGAAAGCAGGCGAAAAAAAGCGGCAACGAAGTCACCTTCGTTGCCGCTTTTTAACGTTGGCCGGAACGGCCTGACCACTGCCGCTCCACCTTGGCCTAACACGTTTCGCTTAATGCACGACGCGGTCGAACACCAGCTTGCCGTCTTCCACTTCGACCGGAATCACATCCTTCGGACCGAACTTGCCGGCGAGTATCAGCTTGGCGACCGGGTTCTCGATCTCCTGCTGGATGGCGCGCTTCAGCGGCCGCGCCCCGAACAGCGGATCGTAGCCGACCTTGCCGACGTGTTCGAGCGCCGCGTCCGACACCACCAGTTGCATGTCGAGCTTGGCAAGCCGTTCATGCAGGCGTTGCAGCTGAATCCGCGCGATCGACTGGATGTTCGAACGGTCGAGCGCATGGAACACCACGACGTCGTCGATCCGGTTCAGGAACTCGGGCCGGAAGTGCAGCTTCACTTCTTCCCAGACCGCATCCTTCACCGCTTCCTGCGGCTCGCCGACCATCGCCTGGATCACCTGCGAACCGAGGTTCGACGTCATCACGATCACCGTGTTCTTGAAGTCCACGGTACGGCCCTGGCCGTCGGTCATGCGGCCGTCGTCGAGCACTTGCAGCAGGACGTTGAACACGTCCGGATGCGCCTTCTCGATTTCGTCGAGCAGGATCACGCTGTACGGCTTGCGGCGCACGGCTTCGGTCAGGTAACCCCCTTCCTCGTAACCGACGTAGCCCGGCGGCGCGCCAATCAAACGCGCGACGCTATGCTTCTCCATGAATTCGCTCATGTCGATGCGGATCAGATGATCTTCCGAATCGAACAGGAACGACGCCAGCGCCTTGCACAGCTCGGTCTTACCCACGCCGGTCGGCCCAAGGAACAGGAACGAGCCATACGGCCGGTTCGGATCCGCGAGACCCGCGCGTGAACGGCGAATCGCATCAGCCACCGCGGTGATCGCTTCGTCCTGACCGACCACGCGGTCGTGCAATTTCTCTTCGATCTGCAGCAGCTTTTCGCGCTCGCCCTGCATCATGCGCGACACCGGAATGCCGGTGGAACGCGAGACGACTTCAGCGATTTCCTCCGCGCCGACTTGCGTGCGCAACAGACGCGGACGCGTCGGGTTGTTCTGCTCTTTCGCTTCCGCCTGGGTCACTTCCTTCAACTGCGCTTCAAGACCCGGCAGCTTGCCGTACTGCAACTCGGCGACCTTCTCCAGCTTGCCTTCACGCTGCAGGCGAATGATTTCCGCACGCGTTTTTTCGATATCTTCCTTCAACTGCGCGCTGCCCTGCACCGCCGCTTTTTCCGCAGTCCAGATTTCTTCGAGGTCCGAATATTCGCGATCCAGCCGCTCGATTTCTTCTTCGATCAGCTGCAGACGCTTTTGCGACGCTTCGTCCTTTTCCTTCTTGACGGCTTCGCGTTCAATCTTCAACTGGATCAAACGACGGTCGAGCCGATCCATCTCTTCCGGCTTCGAGTCGATTTCCATCTTGATCTTCGAAGCGGCTTCGTCGATCAGGTCGATGGCCTTGTCCGGCAGAAAACGATCCGTGATGTAGCGATGCGACAGTTCGGCTGCCGCGACGATCGCCGGATCGGTGATGTCGACGCCATGATGGAGCTCGTACTTTTCCTGCAAACCACGCAGGATCGCGATGGTCGCCTCAACCGACGGTTCGTCGACCAGCACCTTCTGGAAGCGGCGCTCGAGCGCGGCATCTTTTTCGATGTACTTGCGATATTCATCGAGCGTGGTGGCGCCGACGCAATGCAGTTCGCCGCGCGAGAGCGCCGGCTTGAGCATGTTGCCGGCGTCCATTGCGCCTTCGGCCTTGCCCGCACCGACCATGGTGTGAATTTCGTCGATGAAGACGATGGTCTGGCCTTCGTCCTTCGCGATGTCGCTCAGCACGGCCTTCAGGCGCTCTTCGAACTCGCCGCGGTATTTCGCGCCGGCCAGCAACGCCGCCATGTCCAACGACAGCACGCGCTTGCCTTTGAGCGTTTCCGGCACTTCGCCGTTGACGATACGCTGCGCGAGACCTTCGACGATCGCGGTCTTGCCCACGCCCGGCTCGCCGATTAGCACCGGGTTGTTCTTGGTGCGGCGTTGCAGGATCTGGATCGAACGGCGAATTTCGTCGTCGCGGCCGATCACGGGGTCGAGCTTGCCTGCCCGCGCACGCTCGGTCAGGTCGACGGTGTACTTTTTCAGCGCTTCGCGTTGGCTTTCGGCGTCCTGGCTATGCACTTGCGAGCCGCCGCGCACCGCCGCGATCGCGCTTTCCAGCGACTTGCGCGACAGGCCGTGCTGACGCGCGAGACGGCCGGCCTCGCCTTTATCGTCGGCAACCGCGAGCAGGAACATCTCGCTCGCGATGAACGTGTCGTTGAGTTTTTGTGCTTCCTTGTCCGCCTGGTTCAGCAGGCCGGTCAGTTCGCGGCCGATCTGCACGTTGCCGTCGGTGCCCTGCACTTGCGGCAGGCGCGTAATGGCATCGTTCAGCGCGGTTTGCAGCGCCTGAACATGCACGCCGGCACGCGAGAGCAACGAACGCGCCGACCCATCCTGCTGGGCAACGAGCGCCGACAGGACATGAACCGGTTCAATGTATTGATTGTCGTGACCGACGGCGAGACTCTGCGCGTCGGCCAGTGCTTCCTGGAATTTAGTGGTAAGTTTGTCGATTCTCATCAAGAGACCTCCAATTTCAATTACCACCAAATTGAGGCGTTTTACGCAGGTTTCAAGCGCTTTTTTGCAATCAGCAACAACTATTTAACATTTGACGCGCGAGAACTTGCCCGCAGGTTTCAGGAAGCCGGCGTGGCGCCGCCAGCAGAAGCGACCGGCACGATCGGGATGACGGCGCTTAACCCAAGCAGCGCAGCCAGCGGGCCGTGCGGCGTTGCAACCTCGCCGATGGTGTGACGGTCAAGTTCGGCGAGAAACGCGTTGCGCGCCGCCTCGAGCACGCCGCGCAGATGGCAGTGCGATGTAATGACACAGGCCCGGCGCTCATTGTGCTGGTCCGGGAAGCAGCCGACCAGCGCAAAGTCGCTTTCCGTGGCCCGCACGATCTCGCCCACGGTCAATGCACTGGTTTGTTCAGCGAGCCGCAGGCCGCCGTTACGCCCGCGCACCGTCTCGACCCAGCCGAGTTCGCCGAGTTGCTGCACCACCTTCATCAAATGGTTCTTGGAGATCCCGTACGCGTCCGAGATGTCCTGAATGGTCGATAAGCCTTCACCGCGGACGGTGAGGTACAGCAGGACGCGTAGTGAGTAATCCGTATAGTCGGTCAGTCTCATAAGTGCAGGTGCCACGATGAGCGCAAGCCGCGATCCGGGGGATAACCGCGTCGATGCAAGGGTTGCCGGGGGCCGTCGCTTCGCCTTAAGATGCAGGCGCTACGCATGTTTTGTAATTTTGCGCTGACAGTCGGTGTTTGTCTTTCGGCAGTAATGGTAACGTTTCCCGGACAGGCCATTCATACGAAAAGCGGTGCATTCGTGGCCTACTTCCTTTTGTTTGGACACGGCTTGAGGCCATTCCTGACGGTCTGTGGCGCCATGTGGCGATTCATAATGAATAAAGACATTATCTGGAATTTGCATGAATCCGTCTTTTCCCACCGCGCTGGTTGTCGAGCGCGCCGCCGAGCCTACTGAGGCGAATATTCGCGAGCTCGTCTACGGCTTTTACGACCGCGTGCGTGCCGATCCGCTTCTGGGCCCCGTGTTCGACGCGACGCTGGCGGGCCGTTGGGACGACCATTTGCCCAAGATGTGCACGTTCTGGGGCAGTCTGGTGCTGGGCGCGAAGCAATACCGCGGCAATGTGCAGCAGGCGCATCAGCCGCTCGAGGGCGTCGAGCCGCAGCATTTCAGCCGGTGGCTGTATCTGTTTCTGGATACGGTGGAGTCGCGCTATCAGCCGGCTGCGGCGGTCCGCTTCATGGAACCGGCGCTGCGTATCGCGCAGAGCTTGCAGTTGAGCCGCTTCGGCTGGGATTACAAGATTCCGGCGGAGCAGCAGGCGTTGCTGGAGCGCGTCGCTCCGAAGCGTCCGCGCGACGATGACTCGCACGAACCGCATGCGCCGGGCGCCTCGACGCGGCGACCGGGTGAGCCGTTTCCAACGAGGATCGTTGGCAAGGCGAAGGCTGACTAACGGGGGCGCTCGAGAGGTGTCCCGGGGGCGCATGAGAGCCATGACGCGCTGAGTGGGCTGAAAGTGCCCGAACGTGCGATGAAGACACGCTGAAGCGTCCCGGGGCACGCCGCCCGGCCAGTTCCGGAGCCCGAACCCGGGGCGGCCTCCTAATCCGCGTCCTGGTTACCCGACTCGATGCCCCATCGGGCCAACGCCGCGTCGTCAGTGATGCGGGCATCCACCCAGCGCTCGCCCTCTTCGGTTTTCTCTTTCTTCCAGAACGGCGCCTGGGTCTTCAGGTAGTCCATCACGAACTCACACGACGCGAAGGCGTCGCCCCGATGCGCGGCGGTGGTCGCTACCAGCACAATCTGGTCGAGCGGATAAAGCTTGCCGACCCGATGCACAATCAGCACCTCGATCCCCGGCCAACGTTCGCGCGCGCTTACGACGATCGCTTCCAGCGACTTCTCCGTCATGCCCGGGTAGTGTTCGAGCTCCATGGTTTCGACCGCGCTGCCGTCGTTCAGGTCGCGCACGGTGCCGACAAAACAGGCCACCGCGCCGATCTTCGGATTGCGCGCGCGCAACGCGGCGACCTCGGCGGTGAGGTCGAAGTCTTCCGTCTGGACGCGAACGGGCATCTCTGGCTCCTGTGCGGCTTGGCGAGGTTTAGCGTGATTTGGTGGGTTCTTTAGCGACGATTCAGCGCGTTTCAACCGCCGGTGACGGGTGGAAAGAACGCGACCTCGCAACCTTCGGTGACGCGCGTGCCAGCATCGGTCATCACGTGATTGCAGGCCATGCGCAGCGCGCGGCCTTCGGCGAGGGTATCGGCCCAGATGCCGCCGCGCACGCGCAACCAGGCGCGCACGTCGCCGACGGTCGCGATGCCATCCGGCAGATCGACCGTTTCGTCGGCGGTTTCGAGCGCTTCGCGCACGCTTGCAAAATATCGGAGTTGAATCTTCATCGGGAAGCCGCCGGCTGTTGCCGGCCTCAGTTCAGCAATTCGGAAAAGGGGATGAAACGCACGGTCTCACCGGCGCTGATCGCGTGGTTCGGCGGATTGTCGATCAGGCCGTCACCCCACACGGTCGACGTCAGCACGGCCGAGCTCTGATTCGGAAACAGATCGAGGCCGCCGGCCGCATTGATACGCGCGCGCAGGAATTCGTTACGGCGGTCGGCCTTCTTCTGCGTGAAATCCGCGCGCAACGACAGCGCGCGCGGCGCCACCGTCCTCATGCCGGCCAGAAGCAGGACGAACGGGCGAACGAACAGCAAAAAGGTCGCGAAACTGGAGACCGGATTGCCGGGCAGGCCGATGAAGAAGGTCTCGTCTGACGCAGCCGCTTCTGCCTGCTGCCCGGCACGGCGTACCGCGCCGAAGGCGAGTGGCTTGCCGGGTTTCATCGCGATCTGCCACATCGACAGGCGCCCCTCGGCCTCGACGGCCGGTTTGACGTGATCTTCCTCGCCGACCGACACGCCGCCGCAGGTGAGGATCAGATCGTGCGCTTGCGCGGCTTCGCGCAACGTCGCGCGGGTCGCGTCGAGTTTATCGGGGACGATGCCGTAGTCGGTCACCTCACAGCCTAGTTTTTCCAGCAGCCCGCGCAGCGTGAAACGGTTCGAGTTGTAGATCGCGCCGGGTTTCAGCGGTTCGCCAGGCATGGTCAGTTCGTCGCCGGTGAAGAACACGGCGACTTTTACGCGGCGGCGCACCTGGAGCTCGGCGCAGCCGACCGACGCGGCGAGTCCCAATGCTTGCGGCGTCAGGCGCGTGCCCGCGGGAAGGATGATCGAACCGCTGCGGATGTCCGCGCCTTGGGCCGTGATCCATTCGCCAGGTGCCGGGCTGTGGAGGATCGCGACTTCGTTGCCGGCGGCCTCGGTTTGCTCCTGCATCACGATGGCGTCGGCGCCCGGCGGCACCGTAGCGCCGGTGAAGATGCGGGCTGCCGTGCTGGGTTTTAACGGCTCGGGCGCGTGGCCGGCTGGAATGCGTTGCGAGACCGGCAAGCGGCGGTTGCCGTCACTCGCCAGATCTTCAGTCCGGATCGCGTAGCCGTCCATCGAACTGGTGTTCATGGGCGGGACGTCCAGCGGCGACGTTACGTCTGCCGATAGCACGCGGTTGAGCGCGTCTAGCGTGGGGATCGATTCCGTGCCGGTGATCGGGCTCGCTGCGCTGAGCAGGGTCGCCAACGCTTCGGCGGTGGAGAGCATCGGAGCGCGGGGCGTTGGGGTGGACATCTTCTGGTCTCGAAACCGCTGGTTAAAAGAATATTGTAGCGGTCGATCATGGTGGCCGGTGGCGGGTGGGTGTTATGGCGGGGTTTTAGCCTTTGGCGGTGGGGGGGTTTCTGCGTGCCGGCGGTTGTTGGGCGTTCCTTGATCTGTTTGCCTTTACGCAGCGCTTTTTGTCTGCTTGCCTGGGGTTTTGGCCTTTCCTTGTTTTGTTAGTGGTCTATTAGCGTTGCCCCTGTGCGGGGCGGCACTTACTTTCTTTGCCGCCGCAAAGAAAGATAAGCAAAGAAAGCGGCTAAAACCGCTAATGCTGAGTGGGGACCGTGGCCTGCTGCGGGTAGTGGTGCATCTGGAATCTGGGTTCGTGCACCAGCATGCGCTTGTGGCAAGGGTGTCATTCTTCCGGCGGCGCTGCGCGCGCCGACGAGTATCTCTTCAAACCAATCTCGCCCCTCGCTCCTCGCATCGAGCGCGACGCCGTCGCGCTCGATGCTCAGGGTGTTACTCGCCTGTGTTTGCGACGATGAAGTCCTTCACGCGCTGGACGTCCGCCGGCAGCACTTCGAAGCGCTGCGGCAATGATTCCAGGCCCGAGAACGCGGCCGGGCGCTCCGGTTCGCGCAGCAGCGCTTCGCGGATCGTCTCGCCGAACTTGATCGGTTGCGCCGTCTCCAGCACGATCATCGGAATGCCCGCTTGCAAATGCTCGCGCGCTACCTTCAGGCCGTCTGCCGTGTGCGTGTCGATCATCGTGTCGTAACGCTCGAACACGTCGCGGATCGTATCCAGGCGGGTTTCGTGGCTGCTGCTGCCCGACACGAAACCGAATTCCTTCACGCGCGCAAAATCGCCGCTCGCCGCCAGATCGAAACCGCCCTTTTCCTCGACGTCGCGGAATAGTTGCAGCACGCGCGCCGGGTCGCGGCCCAGCAGGTCGAACACGAAACGCTCGAAGTTCGAGGCCTTCGAAATGTCCATGCTCGGGCTGCTGGTGTGGTACGTCTCAGCCGCCTTGCGCACGCGGTAAATGCCCGTGCGGAAGAACTCGTCGAGCACGTCGTTTTCGTTCGTGGCGACCACCAGCTTCTCAATCGGCAAACCCATCATGCGCGCGATGTGACCCGCGCACACATTGCCGAAATTGCCCGACGGCACCGTGAACGACACGCGCTCGTCGTTCGACTTCGTCGCGGCAAAGTAGCCCTTGAAGTAATACACGACCTGCGCCACGACGCGCGCCCAGTTGATCGAGTTGACCGTGCCGATCTTGTACTTTGCCTTGAACGCGTGGTCGTTCGAGACCGCCTTCACGATGTCCTGGGCATCGTCGAACACGCCCTCGACCGCGATGTTGAAAATATTCGGGTCCTGCAGGCTGTACATCTGCGCGGTCTGGAACGCGCTCATCTTCTTGTGCGGCGAAAGCATGAACACGCTAATGCCCTTTTTGCCGCGCATCGCGTATTCCGCAGCGCTGCCCGTGTCGCCCGAGGTTGCGCCCAGAATGTTCAGCGTCTCGCCGTGCCTGGCCAGCGCGTACTCGAACAGGTTGCCGATCAACTGCATCGCCATGTCCTTGAACGCGAGCGTCGGGCCGTTCGACAACTCCAGCAGCGACAACGGCGCGCCGTTCTCGACGCCCAGCGTCTTCAACGGCGTAATCTGCGCGGCGCTTTCGTCGTCACGCACGTGGCAATACGTTTCGGCCGTGTAGGTCTTGCGCGTCAGTGCGCGCAGATCTTCAGCAGGGATGTCGTCGCTGAATTTCGACAGGATTTCGAACGCGAGATCCGCGTACGGCAGCGTGCGCCAGCGCGCCAGTTCGTCAGCCGTGACGCGCGGATATTCCGCCGGCAGGTACAGGCCGCCATCTTTGGCGAGACCACCCAGCAGAATGTCGGAAAACGTATGGCGCTCGCCGGCTCCGGCGCCGCGCGTGGAAAGGTAGTTCATATCTATCGGCCTAGTTCAGCGCTTCCATGCGCAGCTTCGTGACTTGCGAGACAACGGTCTTCAGCGCTTCGATCGTCTTGATCGCGGCGTTGACGTTCTTTTCAACCGTTTCGTGCGTAATCAGGATGATGTCGGTTTCGCCCTTGCCGTTCGCATCGACCTGCTCCGATTCCTTCTGCAGCAGCGCGTCGATCGAGATGCCCCGATCCGCCAGGATGCGCGTGATGTCGGCCAGCACACCCGTCACGTCCGCCACGCGCAGGCGCAGGTAGTAACCGCTCGTCACTTCGTCGATCGGCAGGATCGGGGTGCTCGACAGGCTGTCCGGCTGGAACGCCAGATGCGGCACGCGATGCTCCGGGTCCGCCGTATGGAGACGCGTCACGTCGACCAGATCGGCCACCACGGCGGAGGCCGTCGGCTCCGCGCCCGCACCCTTGCCGTAGTACAGCGTGGAGCCAACCGCGTCGCCGTGCACCACGACCGCGTTCATCGCGCCTTCCACGTTCGCCAGCAGGCGTTTTTCCGGAATCAGCGTGGGATGCACGCGCAGTTCGATGCCCTTGTCCGTGCGGCGCGAGATGCCGAGCAGCTTGATACGGTAGCCGAGTTCTTCAGCGTATTTGATGTCGATGGCAGCCAGCTTGCTGATACCTTCGACGTACGCCTTGTCGAATTGCACCGGCACACCGAACGCGATTGCGCTCATGATCGTCGCTTTGTGGGCGGCGTCGACGCCTTCGATGTCGAAGGTCGGATCGGCTTCGGCGTAACCCAGTTCCTGCGCGGCTTTCAATGCGGTCGCGAAATCGAGCCCGCGGTCGCGCATTTCCGACAGGATGTAATTCGTCGTGCCGTTGATGATGCCGGCGATGTACTGGATGCGATTGGCCGTGAGCCCTTCGCGCAGCGCCTTGATGATCGGAATGCCGCCGGCCACCGCCGCTTCGAACGCCACCATCACGCCGTTGGCGCGGGCCGCTTCGAAAATCTCCGTGCCGTGCACCGCGAGCAGCGCCTTGTTGGCGGTGACCACATGCTTGCGGTTCTTGATCGCGCGCAGAACGAGGTCGCGCGCCACGCCCGTGCCGCCGATCATTTCCGCCACGATATCGATCGACGGATCGTCGACCACCGCATTGAAGTCATCGGTCAGCGCGACGGTGCCGGCTTCACTGCCGAGCGCCGCGGTCGCCTTGGCGGGATTGCGCACGGCAATGCGCGCAATCTCGATGCCACGGCCCGCGCGGCGTTTGATTTCTTCCTGATTGCGGCGCAGTACCGTGAAGGTGCCGCTGCCTACCGTGCCGAAGCCCAGCAGTCCAACTTTGATCGGTTCCATGCAGCGTGTGTTTTCGAGTAAGGGATTAAAAGGAAACTGGGGCTGGCTGCGGCGCGCGCCCAGCGCGCCGTCCATCTCAAGCCGTGTGGCGTTTGCGGTAGCCGTCGAGGAAGCGCGCGATCCGGTTGATCGAATCCGCGAGGTCGTCCACGTTCGGCAGGAACACGACGCGGAAGTGATCCGGCGTCTTCCAGTTGAAACCGGTGCCTTGAACCAGCAGCACGCGCTCTTCCAGCAGGAGGTCGAGGATGAACTGCTGGTCGTCCTGGATCGGATAAATCTTCGGATCGAGGCGTGGGAACATATACAGCGCTGCCTCGGGCTTCACGCAACTCACGCCGGGGATGGCCGTCAGCATGTCATACGCGAGTTCGCGCTGTTTGTACAGGCGGCCGCTCGGCACGATCAGGTCGTTGATGCTCTGGTAACCGCCCAGCGCGGTCTGGATCGCGTACTGGCCGGGCACATTCGGGCACAGACGCATCGAGGCCAGAATACCGAGCCCTTCGAAGTAGTCTTTGGCATTGCGGCGGTTCTCGCCGGTCAGGCCCGAGATGAACATCCAGCCGGCGCGGTAGCCGCACGAGCGATAGCTCTTCGAGAGGCTGTTGAACGTGACAGTGAGCACGTCTTCGGAGAGCGCGGCCATCGACGTGTGCTTCTTGCCGTCATAGACGATCTTGTCGTAGACCTCGTCGGCGAAGATGACAAGGCCGTGCTGGCGGGCGATTTCAATCAGGCCAAGCAGCAGTTCGTCCGAGTACAGCGCACCGGTGGGGTTGTTCGGATTGATGACGACGAGCGCACGCGTATTCGGCGTGATTTTCGCGCGAATGTCGTCCAGATCGGGCATCCAGCTGTTCGATTCGTCGCAGATGTAGTGCACCGGCGTGCCGCCCGACAGGCTTACGCCGGCGGTCCACAGCGGGTAGTCCGGCGCGGGCAGCAACACTTCGTCACCGTCGTTCAGGAGGCCCTGCAGCGCCATCACGATCAGCTCGGAGGCGCCATTGCCGATGTAGATATCGTCCAGTTCGACGCCATGCACGCCCTTTTGCTGCGCGTAATGCATGATCGCCTTGCGCGCGGCAAACACACCCTTGGAATCCGAGTAGCCGGACGAGCCCGGCAGATTCAGGATCATGTCCTGGATGATTTCATCCGGCGCGTCGAAGCCGAACGGCGCGAGATTGCCGATGTTCAGCTTGATGATGCGGTGGCCCTCTTCTTCAAGCCGCTTCGCATGTTCGAGGACGGGCCCGCGAATGTCGTAACAGACATTCAACAACTTGTTGGATTTGAGAATCGGTTTCACGGCGGGCACTTCATCCTGTTGATGGGCTTGGGCGAACAAGCGGGGGCGAAAAAACCGGGACCCAGGCAAGTCCGCCGATACGGGGAATTATGACGCGGCACGCCCGCCAGAGACGAATCGGGCCACCAGACGCGGATTGGGCCGACTTTCCGGGCCGGTCAGGCGCGCGTCCGGCGGATTGCGCCGATGCAGCAGCCAAACAGGCGAAGGCAGACGAAAAGCAGACCCAAAGCGGGCAAAAACAGTCGAAAAGCAGACGAAATGCGGGCAGAACCAAGGCAGGTAGCCGATGGGCCGCGCCCGTGCCCTCAGGGCGGCTTATGACAGCACATGAGGTGGCACTTGAGCGAGGGGCGCCGCAAGGCGGCTGGAGGGTAGCCCTCCTTCCTTTCGGAAGAAGGGCCCCCTAAGAACTGTACGTGCGAGTTTCCCCGCATACAGCTCAAGCCTACAAGCAAAGTTCGGTCTAGGACAGAACCGGCTTAGTTACGACAAGTTTACCAGCGTGCACCTGCTGGTGGCAGTGCGGGTGAAGCAACACCCTGTTAGTCAAAGCGTCCGACCCACCATGCATTCGATACTCCAAATGATGGTCGTGCCAGCCCGTTTCGTCCGTCAGAGCACAGCCACAATGCGCGCAGAGCCCGCTTTGCGACATGTACAGCTTGGCCCAGTGCTTACGATAGCGCATTGATTCCCACGCGCGCTCCTGTCGCAACTGTTCGCCGTACTGCTCCCACGTCGGATCAAAAGGGTTGAAATCGCCCTTGATCTTCGTGTGGTATTTGATGACCGTACCACTGATCCGGTACAGCTCAAACAGCCCTTTGCTGCCATCTTTCCAAACAATGGGAGCAGCAAATACCCAATTCCGACCGCCCACCGAGTGAAAGTACTTCTTTCTCACCCAACTGGCGTTCTTTTGGGGGTGCCGCCGTTTGGACCACCACCAGAGCCTCTGAAAAACCAGATACTCCATGCGGCTGTACGCCTGCTTGGCTGATACAGGGTGGTGATACTGCGCCCAGCCCCGTAACATCGGATTCAGCAATCGGATTAGATCCTCCTGCCTCACCGCCTTGTTGCCACCGATCGTTTCCGACACCTTGCGGTAGAACGCTTGCGCATTCTTTTTGCTCGGCTTGATGAGCATCTTTCCCGAGTATTTCCGGAAATTCCACCCAAGGAAATCGAAGCCGTCATCAATGTGAGTGATCCGGGTTTTCTCCTCGGACAGTTGCAGGCCTCGAACCGCGAGGAATGCCTCCACCCAAGGCCTGACCTCCTGTTCCAGCAACTCTTTCGAGTCGCCGGTGATCACGAAGTCATCCGCGTATCGCACCACATTGACCTTCAACCTCTTGACTTTTGCGGTCCCGTATTTCGCACGCAAGTGCGCGTCCAGTTCCTGCTCCAGTCCGTTCAGTGTCACATTCGCCAGCGTCGGGGAGATGATCCCTCCCTGCGGCGTACCGGCCTCCGTCGCCTGTAGCTGACCTTTATAAATCAGGCCAGCCTTCAACCACTTCCGGAGGATTTCCCTGTCCATTGGGACATGAGTTTCCAGCCAGTCATGGTTGATGTGGTCAAAGCAGCCTTTGATATCCGCTTCCAGTACCCATCGGGACGAATCCTTCCGGGACGTGCAAACGCGTATCTGGGCCATGGCGTCGGCCTTCGAGCGGTTGATCCTGAATCCATACGAATTCGGGTCGCTCGTTGACTCTGCCACGGGCTCAAGGGCCAGCAGATACAGGGCTTGCATCGCCCTGTCCCGCATGGTCGGAATGCCCAAAGGGCGCTCCTTTCCATTGGCCTTCGGGATAAAGACTCTCCGTAATGGCAGAGGCTTGTATCCACGCAGCTTCAACCTGCCGATGGCTTCCCACCGGCGTTCAGGCGAATCCCATAGTTCGCGATCGACTCCAGCCGTTCGCGCACCCTGGTTCTGCGTAACACGTCGTACCGCATACAGCTTTGCGGACAACGTGCGGGTCAACATCCGTTGCAAGGCCTTCACCCTGCGCCAGTCGTTGTCCCGCGTCGCCTTCGCAATTCGAATCTGCATCCCTCTCACGTTCCGTTCAACCCGACGCCAATCTACGGCGTACCAATTGTCAGGCGCGTGGGAAAGCGCAGATCCGGTCTTTCGACCAGATACTTTCATGCTGCTCTCCTACTCGAAGAAGTGAATCCCGAGCGGAGAACAGATCGCCCCCTTGGGGGAGCGATCTGCTCCCGCAAGGGGGTTAAAAACATACGCTGACGGTCCGGAAGCCCGCCAGCAATCACCTTTCCAGCTAAAGGGCTAGTCAGCCATCTTGCGACGGTAGACCAGACGGAAGTCTGCCCGCTTTCGCGTGAGGTAATGTCGCAACCTCTATCCGAACCATTACAGCCCGGCGTTCGCTTTTTCCGTCCTCCCATACCTGCACAATCAACAGCGTCCCTTACGGTTCGCCTGCCAGCCACTAGTGGCTGGCAACCATACAGGCTTACCGCGTTCCCGGCATGTCACACGACTGACGTAGGTTCCGCCTATTCCCCGGTGATCTGATGACGACGCAACCCGACCTTCTAACGGGTTGTCCGACCACACACCATTTTGGTCAGTGCCGCGCAGCAGCTTAGGCACAGCATTATTAACGAGGTTTATCAGCAGTTCACTTACATTAACCGTATCAGCCAGCCTAGCTCCTCGACCCCGTTGCTGCTGGGAGTCTCCAAGCGTTAGTTTCACAACTGCCGCTTGCCCGAAACATCCGGGGGCTACATTGTCAGAGAAGCTTCACACCCCACCGTCGCCAGTGACGCATGTCCTCCTAGGCTACTGCTAGTCGCATAGCAGGTTCACTACTTCGCCAAGAGTCTGGCGAGCCGAACAATGACACACCGAGCTTTCGCTCGTGCTTGCAGCAAACCGTTGCCCGAAGGCATGGGAATTACAAACAACAATCCGCTTTGTCAGCGGAGTTGAAGCCGCTGACGGGCGGAACCCGACGGTAATCAGGTCAATGCAATTACGGCCCTCGATACAAGTATCGACGGTCGTCTACGGCAGCGATTCCCAGCTAAACTGCACCGGTTATCGCCTTTGCTACACAGGGGTGACCACAAGGTGCCACCAATGGGACGGCTCTCGCCGTCCAGTCGATGCGACTCGCGTCGCACGAAAAGTTATAATTTAGCGGATTTTGGCCGACTTCCGCAATGCACCAACCGCAACGGCAAGCCTTTTCGGCCGCTTCTGTGTCACTCGCTGTGCCACTCGCGTCAAATCGCCCTGCTTTCGTTCTGCCAGGTCAGGCCGCCAACACGCATGATGTCTCACGACGACTTCGGAAAACGAATTTGAAATTACATCAGGATTCCAGCGGCGCCCTCAACACCGTCACCGGTTACGGCGCCGGCTATGTCGAAATCAATCTGGTGCGCCACGCCGGCAGCATTCTCCTGCTGCCGGAAGCCCCCGTCATCCCCTGGCCCGTCTCCTCGTTCGAAGACCTGAGCGCCGAGCACTTCGCCATGCTGGTGGACGCCGCGCCCGAAGTGGTCGTGTTCGGCAGCGGTGACCGGCTGCGCTTCCCCCATCCGCGCCTGACCGCCGCGCTCACCGCCAAACGCATCGGCGTCGAAACGATGGACTTCAAGGCCGCCTGCCGCACCTACAACATTCTAATGGCCGAGGGCCGCAAGGTCGCGGCCGCGTTGCTGATCGAAGCCTAGTGGCGGCGAGCAGCCGGCGTTTGCTTGACGTGCGGGCACCGACTGCGAGACATGGCAGCCACGGCGTGAGCTGCGCCGAACCGGCTGCGCGCCCTGGCCTCGTCACGGCCGATAACGTACACTGCGCGCCATTGGCGCCATGCTGGCGGTCGCCATTTTCAGATAACACTGCCTCGCTGCCCACGCGGCGTCGCCAAAAAGGTTGAAATCCATGAACGATACGCCGACGAGGCTACCGCTCAATCGCACCACGATCCTGCTGCTGGTGCTGGCCCTCGCCGTGATCTGGTTCGTGCCGCTCGGCTGGCGGCATCTGCTGCCGAGCGACGAAGGCCGCTACGCCGAAATGGCGCGCGAAATGTTCGTCACCGGCGACTGGATCACGCCGCGCTACAACGGCTACAAGTATTTTGAGAAGCCACCCCTGCAAACCTGGCTCAACGCGCTCACGTTCGCGTGGTTCGGCATCGGCGAGTGGCAGGCGCGGCTCTACACCGCGCTGACGGGCTTTGCCGGCGTGCTGTTGATCGGCTTCACCGGTGCGCGCGTGTTCAATGCGGCGACCGGCGTGTTCGCGGCGATCGTGCTGGCCACGTCGCCGTACTGGAACCTGATGGGCCACTTCAACACGCTCGACATGGGCCTGTCGTTCTGGATGGAGCTGACGCTCTGCGCGCTGCTGCTGGCGCTGCGCCCCAACCTGCCGACGGCCAACGTGCGGGCATGGATGTGGGTATGCTGGGGCGCGATGGCGATGGCGGTGCTGTCCAAGGGCCTCGTCGGCGTGATCCTGCCGGGTGCCGTGCTGGTGCTGTACACCCTCGCCGCACGCGACTGGGCCGTATGGAAGCGTCTGCATCTGATCGGCGGCCTGATCGTGTTCTTCGCGATCGTCACGCCATGGTTCGTACTGGTGCAGCAGCGCAACCCGGAATTCCTGAACTTCTTCTTCATCGTTCAACAGTTCAAGCGCTATCTGACGCCTGAACAGAACCGCCCGGGGCCGTTCTACTATTTCGTGCCGGTGCTGCTGGTCGGCTTCCTGCCGTGGTTGTCGGTGACCTTCCAGAGCGTGCGCCATGCGTGGCGCCTGCCGCGCCAGCCGAACGGCTTCGCGCCGGTCACGCTGATGCTGGTGTGGACCGCGTTCATCTTCCTGTTCTTCAGCGCGTCGCACTCGAAGCTGCTGTCCTACACGCTGCCGATCGCCCCGCCGATCGCCCTGATCATCGGCATGTACCTGCCGCTCGTCACCCGTGACCAGTTGCGCCGTCATCTGGCCGGCTATGCGCTGTTTCTCGTCGTGGCCGCGTTTGCCGCGCTGTTCATGTCGCGCTTCGGCAACGCGCGCAACCCGACCGAGCTGTACGTCGAATACCGCACCTGGGTGCTGGCGGCGCTCGGCGTCGCCTTCGTGGTCACGCTGTTCGCGCTGTGGCTGAACCGCCGCAGCCGCGCCGGCACCCTTGGCGCCGTCGCGAGCTTTGGCGCGGCGTGGCTGCTGCTCGGCACGATCGCAGGCACAGGTCACGACGTGTTCGGCCGCCTGAGTTCCGGCGCGCCGCTCGCGCCCGCGATCAAGGCCGAGATCGCGAAGTTGCCGGCCAACACGCCGTTCTACTCGGTCGGCGTGCTCGACCATACGATGCCGTTCTACGTCGATCACACGATGATCATGGTCGAACATCCGGACGAACTGGCGTTCGGCATATCCGTCGAACCGCAGAAATGGGTACCGACGGTCGACGCGTGGATCGAGCGCTGGAAGGCCGATCGCTATGCGCTCGCGCTGATCCCGCCGTCGACTTACGACCGGCTCCTCAAAGAGGGCCTGCCAATGCAGGTGATCGCGCGCGACTCGCGCCGGGTGGTGGTGACGAAGCCCGCACCGGCGCCCGACACACCCGCGCCAGTGGAAAAACCACAACAATGACCCCATCTCAGGAACTGACCGTTCGATGAACCCGATTTCGCTCTTTTGTATCCTCGCAGGCGTCACGTTGAACGCCGGTGCGCAGTTGCTGCTCAAAGCCGGAACGAATGCCGTTGGACACTTCGAATTCACCCGTGCGAACATCCTGCCCATCGCCTTTCGCCTCGCGACCCAACCGCCGATCATCGGCGGGCTGGCCTGTTATGTGATCAGCGTGGGCGTATGGGTGATCGGACTCTCGCGGGTGGACGTGTCGATCGCGTATCCGATGTTGTCGCTCGGATACGTCGTCAACGCGTTCGCAGCGTGGTATCTATTCGGCGAGGTGATGTCGGTACAGAAGCTGGTAGGGATCGGCGTCATCCTGATCGGCGTGGTCGTCCTGGCGCGCAGCTAGGCGGCACGGCCCCGGCAGCACGGTGCCGGGCACGATTTATTACCGTTTATTGCGCGGCACTGATGCACGCGCCGCGAAAATGCCGGCGGAAAAAGATACGGAAAGCCGGACACCGCCGCCGGCTAAGTAAAATGTAAGGTTGGCCGCGGTAAGCTTGGCGGTTGCGCCCTTTTTAGTCGTGGCCTTGGGTTCGCGCGTAGTTTGTGATCTACTTCGCGCCCTTCGGGTTGCGCCCCTTTCAATCGAGCGAAGCATTCATGAGCCAGTCAACAGTCCCGTTTTTGCCGTTTGTCAAACCTGAGATCGATGAAGAAACGATTCAGGGCGTCGCCGACGTGCTCCGCTCCGGTTGGATCACGACCGGCCCGCAGAACCAGAAGTTCGAAGCGGCGTTGTCCGAGTTCTGCGGCGGCCGTCCGGTGCGCACGTTCAATTCCGGCACCGCGACGCTCGAAATCGGCCTGCGCATCGCCGGCGTGGGCGAAGGCGACGAGGTCATCACCACCCCCGCATCGTGGGTCGCGACCAGCAATGTGGTCTACGAAGTCGGCGCGACGCCGGTATTCGTCGACATCGATCCGGTCACGCGCAACATCGACCTCGATCTGCTGGAAAAGGCCATCACGCCGCGCACCAAGGCGATCATTCCGGTTTACCTGTCGGGCTTGCCGGTCGACATGGACCGGCTGTACGAAATTGCCCGCGCCCACAAGCTGCGCGTGGTCGAAGACGCGGCGCAAGCGTTCGGCGCGACGTGGAAAGGCGAGCGCATCGGCAAACTCGGCGATATGGTCTCGTTCAGCTTTCACGCTAACAAGAATCTGACCTCGATCGAAGGCGGCGCGCTGGTGCTGAACAACGAGGAAGAAGCGATCCTCGCGCAGAAGTACCGCCTGCAAGGCATCACCCGCACCGGCTTCGACGGCATGGACTGCGACGTGCTGGGCGGCAAATACAATCTGACGGACGTCGCCGCGCGCGTCGGCCTCGGTCAGTTGCCGCATCTGGAGCGATTCCTCGCGCAGCGCAAAAAGCTCGTGCGCGCCTATTTCGCCGGGTTCGAAGGCGGCGCGGCGCTCAAGCTGGGCATCGGCCTGCCGTTTGCCGACTTCGAAAACAGCAATTGGCACATGTTCCAGATCACGCTGCCGCTCGAGAAACTGTCGATCGACCGCGCCGGCTTCATGGGCCAGTTGAAGGAACGCGGCATCGGTTCGGGCATGCACTATCCGGCGATTCACCTGTTCTCGCTGTACCGCGCGAAGGGCTTTAAGGAAGGCATGTTCCCGCATGCGGAGCGCTTTGGCGCCACCACCGTCACGCTGCCGCTGTTCACACTGATGAACGAGGGCGACGTGGAGCGGGTCTGCCGCGCGGTCAACGAAATTTGCGAACAATACGGAAAATAAGCGGAAATGATTTATTCGGAACATCGCGCCGTCGCACCGGAAGTGTCGATCATCATCCCGGTGTACAACGAGGAAGCCGGGCTGGCCGCGCTGTTCGCGCGCCTCTACCCGGCGCTCGACGCGCTCGGCGCCGGTTATGAAGTGATCTTCATCAACGACGGCAGCCGCGACAAATCCCCCGCCCTGCTCGCCGATCAGTTCCGCGCGCGCCCCGACACGACCCGCGTGATCCTGCTGAACGGCAACTACGGCCAGCACATGGCAATTCTGGCGGGCTTCGAGCAATCGCGCGGAGAGATCGTGATCACGCTCGACGCCGACCTGCAGAATCCGCCGGAAGAAATCAGCAAACTGGTCAACAAGATGCGCGAAGGCTACGACTACGTCGGCACGATCCGTCTGCAACGCCAGGACAGCCTGTGGCGCCGTAAGGCATCGCGTGCGATGAACCGTCTGCGCGAGCGCATCACGCGCATCAAGATGACCGATCAGGGCTGCATGCTGCGCGCGTACAGCCGGCACATCATCGACACGATCAATCGCTGCGGCGAAATCAACACCTTCATTCCTGCGCTCGCGTACACCTTCGCGCAGAATCCGGTCGAGATCGAAGTCACGCACGAAGAGCGTTTTGCCGGCGAGTCGAAGTACTCGCTGTATTCGCTGATCCGTCTGAATTTCGACCTCGTCACCGGCTTCTCGGTGGTGCCGCTGCAATGGCTGTCGTTCATCGGCGTGATCCTGTCGCTCGGGTCCGCGGCACTGTTCGTGCTGCTGCTGATTCGCCGCTTCATCATCGGCGCGGAAGTGCAAGGTGTGTTCACGCTGTTCGCTGTCATCTTCTTCCTGCTTGGCGTGATCATCTTCGCGTTGGGCCTGCTGGGTGAATACATCGGCCGGATTTATCAGCAGGTGCGCGCGCGTCCGCGTTATCTGGTGCAGACGATTCTCGAGCAGCGCGACGGCACCACCGTGACCGAAGCGCCGCGTCAGGCGGTCGTGCAGGCCGTGCAGGCCGCGCCGCTGGTCGATCAGGGCCCGAATCCATGAAGCCGCGCGCCGTCGTTTTCGCGTATCACAACGTCGGCGTGCGCTGCCTGCAGGTGCTGCTCGCGCGTGGCGTCGACGTGGCGCTGGTCGTCACGCATGAGGACAGCCCGACCGAAAACATCTGGTTCGGCAGCGTCGCCTCGGTTGCGGCCGGGCACGGCATTCCCGTCGTCACGCCGGCCGATCCGAAGAGCCCGGAACTGCGCGCCGCGGTCAGTGCCGCGCGCCCGGACTTCATCTTCTCGTTCTACTACCGCCACATGTTGCCGGTCGACCTGCTGGCGCTTGCCGCACGGGGCGCTTACAACATGCACGGCTCGCTCCTGCCGAAGTACCGTGGCCGCGTGCCGACCAACTGGGCAGTGATCCACGGCGAAACCGAAACCGGCGCGACGCTGCACGAAATGGCTGCCAAACCCGACGCGGGCGCGATCATCGCGCAAACGCCGGTGCCGATCCTGCCCGATGACACCGCCGCGCAAGTGTTCGACAAGGTCACGGTGGCCGCAGAACAAACGCTGTGGCGCGTGCTCCCGGCTCTGCTCGCGGGCGAAGCGCCGCATCTGCCGAACGATCTGTCGCACGGCAGTTACTACGGCGGGCGCAAACCTGAAGACGGCCGGATCGACTGGACGCAACCCGCGCAGCAGGTCTACAACCTGATCCGCGCGGTCGCGCCGCCCTATCCCGGCGCCTTCACCGATATCGAAGGTCACCGTTTCATCATCGCCCGTGCGCGCCTGGCTGCGCCCGGCGCGCTTCGCTCGGATTTGCCCCCGGGCCTGCACGTAAGCGATAATGCCGTTTTTGCGATATGCGGCGACGGTCGCTCGATCGCCATCCACGAATTACGGCACCAGCACGACGGCAGCGAAACCGTCGTTACCCCAGCCGAATTCGCCCGGCTCATCCAAACTCCCCTCGAAACTCCCCGTTACTCATGAAAAAAGTCCTGATTCTGGGTGTGAACGGCTTCATTGGCCATCACCTGTCCAAACGCATTCTCGAAACGACCGATTGGGAAGTCTTCGGGATGGACATGCAGACCGAACGTCTGGGTGACCTGATCAACCATGAGCGGATGCACTTCTTCGAAGGCGACATCACGATCAACAAGGAGTGGGTCGAGTATCACGTCAAGAAATGCGATGTGATCCTGCCGCTGGTCGCCATCGCCACGCCCGCCACGTACGTGAAGCAACCGCTGCGCGTATTCGAACTCGACTTCGAAGCGAACCTGCCGATCGTGCGTTCGGCCGTCAAGTACGGCAAGCACCTCGTGTTCCCGTCGACCTCCGAGGTCTACGGCATGTGCACGGACGAGCAGTTCGACCCGGAGGAGTCGCAACTGTCGTATGGCCCGATCAACAAGCCGCGCTGGATCTACGCGTGCTCCAAGCAGTTGATGGACCGCGTGATCTGGGGTTACGGCATGGAAGGCCTGAACTTCACGCTGTTCCGTCCGTTCAACTGGATCGGCCCGGGCCTCGATTCGATCTACACGCCGAAGGAAGGCAGCTCGCGCGTGGTCACGCAGTTCCTCGGCCATATTGTGCGCGGCGAAAACATCAGCCTGGTGGACGGCGGCGCGCAAAAGCGCGCGTTCACGGATATCGACGACGGCATCGGCGCGCTGATGAAAATCATCGAGAACAAGGACGGCATCGCCACGGGCAAGATCTACAACATCGGCAACCCTACCAACAACTTCTCGGTGCGCGAGCTCGCGCACAAGATGCTGACGCTGGCCGCCGAATTCCCGGAATACGCCGACCTCGCGAAGAAGGTGCAGCTGGTCGAAACGTCCTCGGGCGCGTACTACGGTGCGGGCTACCAGGACGTGCAGAACCGCGTGCCGAAGATCGACAACACGATGCAGGAACTCGGCTGGGCGCCGAAGTCGACTTTCGACGAAGCGCTGCGCAAGATTTTCGAAGCGTATCGTGGCCACGTCGCCGAAGCTCGCGCCCTCGTCGAACAACAATAAGGCCTGATCCTTGGCTCGTATCGTCCTGAAGATCGACGTCGACACGCTGCGCGGCACCCGCGAAGGCGTGCCGAATCTCGCGCGCATCTTCGACCGCTTCAAGGCGCGCGCCACTTTCCTCTTCAGCCTCGGGCCCGACCACACCGGTTGGGCGATGCGCCGCGTGTTGCGGCCGGGCTTTCTGAAGAAGGTGTCGCGCACCTCGGTGGTCGAACATTACGGCATCAAGCAATTGATGTACGGCGTGCTGCTGCCGGGGCCGGACATCGGCGTGAAGACCGCCTCGGAAATGCGTGCGATTCACGAGGCCGGTTTCGAATGCGGCATCCACACCTGGGACCACGTGTACTGGCAGGACAACGTGCGTTTGCAAGACCAGGAATGGACCGAGAAGCAGATGCAGAAGAGCTTCAACCGCTTCGTCGCGATCTTCGGCGCGCCGCCCGTCACGCACGGTGCGGCGGGCTGGCAGATGAACGGGCATGCGTTCGAGCAGATCGACGCGTGGGGCATGCACTACGCGTCCGACGGGCGCGGCCACTCGCCGTATCTGCCGGTGGTCGACGGCAGGCAACTGTCGCACGTGCAAATGCCCACCACGCTGCCCACGCTCGACGAAGTGCTGGGTGTGGATGGGGTCGATGAGCACACCGTCGCCGCATGGATGTTGAAGCACACAGAAAACAATCCGCACGATCAGGTGTTCACGCTGCACGCGGAGCTCGAAGGACAAAAGCTCGCGCCGATTTTCGAACAGCTGCTGGAGGGCTGGCGGGCGCAAGGCCACACCTTCGCGACCATGGGTGATTACTACGCCACGCTAGACCGCAGCACGCTGCCATCGTACCCTGTTACGTGGGGCGAAATTCCAGGCCGCTCCGGCGAGTTGATTGTCCAGCCCTGACTGGCCAATCTCTCGCCGGCACTGACGATCCGGCCGCCGCGCGAGCGACCACCACACGCGCCAGTCGCCTCCCCGAAAGCCTCGATGCCAGGCCGACGCCGCAGCAGTTGCAAGTGCAAGTGCTGCGGCGTCGGCCATAACAACCGGAGAACCTCGTGCCCATCGCAGTCGACCAACCCATCCCCGACTTTACCGCCCCCGCTACCGGTGGCGAGATCACGCTGTCCAAGCTGCGGGGCAAGAAGGTGGTGCTGTATTTTTACCCGAAGGACAACACGCCGGGCTGCACGACCGAAGGTCTGCAATTCCGGGACCTATACCCGAAGTTCAAGAAAGCCGGCGCGGAAATTCTTGGCGTGTCACGCGACAGCCTGCGCTCCCATGACAATTTCAAGGCAAAGCTCGAACTGCCGTTTCCGTTGATCTCGGACCCTGAAGAAACCTTGTGTGCGCTCTTCGGCGTCATGAAATTGAAGAAAATGTATGGCAAAGAAGTGCGTGGGATCGAACGCTCCACGTTCCTGATCGACGCCGAAGGCGTGCTGCGCCAGGAGTGGCGCGGCGTGAAAGTGCCAGGGCATGTCGATGACATTCTGGAGGCTGTACAAGCGCTTTGAGGCGCGTTATATTGGGTTCCAATGAGTGCCTGTCCACCCCACACTTTTCGTCGCTGCGCCAGACTTGACGGCCGTTTTGTCGGCTCTGTCGAAGTCATGAGGCGCAACGCGATAACCGAAGGCGAGCCGCTTGTCCCGTACGCCGGGGCGGCGGCTTTTTTAATTGCGCAGAGCCGTGCGTTCACTCGGCCACGCGCTTCCGTTAAGGAGCCGATCGAAAACCAGGCGAACCGGCATCTCTAGACCGAATGCGCGCCTCCGGGCGCAAACTGCGTGCGCACTCACTGGCACCGGCAGAATGCGACAGGCGGCGCACGAAATGTGACCCGATTAATTCGAGGGAAACCATGCCTTTGCCTACCCCCCCCAGCAAGCTCGGCAATCTCCTGCCGCCTGACGAATACAAGGCCAAAGCCGCCACGCCGGCGCGCTCCGCCGCGAAGAAACAGGCAGTCGGAGGGGAATCAGCAGAGTCGGCCGATTACGGCCGCGCGAACGTCGCCACACCGATGGCGCACGCCGCCAATGCCGCGACCACGTTGCGGCCCGTGCCGGCATCGTCGGCCTCCCCTGCTGCGTCTGCATCCGCCGAGCAAGCTGCACCGGCGCGTGGACGCAAATCGAAGCAGACCGCCGCATTGCTGCAACCGGTTCCCGCTGCCCGTCCGCAAGCCGAGCCGGCGGTTGTTTCTACGCCTGCCGCCAAATCGCAGCCGGTCGTCGCGCGCGCGCCAAGCGCGAAAGACCCGGCCGCAAGCACGCCCGCAGCCGTAGCACCCAGCACGCGCGGCACCAGCAAGAAGCGCGGCGCAGCCACCGATCCGCTCGAAATGCAGAAGCTTTTCGTGCTCGACACGAACGTGCTGATGCACGATCCAAGCTGCCTGTTCCGTTTCGAGGAACACGACGTCTATCTGCCGATGATGACGTTGGAAGAACTCGACAACCACAAGAAGGGCATGTCCGAAGTCGCGCGTAACGCTCGCCAGGTGAGCCGCACGCTGGACGCGTTGGTGGCGAACGCCGGCAACATCTCGGACGGCATTTCGCTTGCGCGTCTCGGCAGCCGTGAGGCGTCCGGGCGCCTGTACTTCCAGACCAAGCTCAACGCCATCGAGCCGGTCGAAGGTCTGCCGGAAGGCAAGGCCGACAACCAGATTCTCGGCGTGGTGCGTGCCTTGCAGCGCGACCGGATGGATCGCCAGGTCGTGCTGGTGTCGAAAGACATCAACATGCGTATCAAGGCGCATGCGCTCGGTCTGCCCGCGGAAGATTACTTCAACGACCAGGTGCTCGAAGACAGCGATCTGCTGTACTCGGGCATCCGCGCGCTGCCGCAGGATTTCTGGACCAAGCACGCGAAGGGCATGGAGAGCTGGCAGGACACCAAAACCGGCACCACGTATTACCGCGTGACGGGTCCGCTGTGCGCCTCGATGCTGGTCAACGAGTTTGTCTATCTGGAACCGCAGAACGGCGAGCCGACGTTTCATGCGCTGGTGCGCGAGCTGAACGGCAAGACGGCGCTGCTGCAAACCTTGCGCGACTACGGCCACCACAAGAACAACGTGTGGGGCATCACGGCGCGCAATCGCGAGCAGAACTTCGCGCTGAACCTGTTGATGAATCCGGATATCGATTTCGTCACGCTGCTGGGGCAGGCCGGCACCGGCAAGACGCTGGTCGCGCTCGCGGCCGGCCTGGCACAGGTGCTCGACGACAAGCGCTACAACGAGATCATCGTGACGCGTGCAACGGTGCCGGTCGGTGAAGACATCGGCTTCCTGCCAGGTACGGAAGAGGAAAAGATGCAGCCGTGGATGGGTGCATTCGACGACAACCTCGAAGTCCTGCAGAAAACCGACGACGCCGCCGGCGAATGGGGGCGCGCCGCGACTCAGGAACTGATCCGCTCGCGCCTGAAGGTCAAGAGCATGAATTTCATGCGTGGCCGTACGTTCGTGGACAAGTATCTGATCATCGACGAGGCGCAAAACCTGACGCCGAAACAGATGAAGACGCTGGTCACGCGCGCCGGTCCGGGCACGAAGATCATCTGTCTGGGCAATATCGCGCAGATCGATACGCCTTATCTGACGGAAGGCAGTTCGGGCCTGACGTACGTGGTCGACCGCTTCAAGGGCTGGGCGCACAGCGGGCATGTGACGCTGGCTCGCGGCGAGCGTTCGCGCCTGGCGGATTACGCGTCGGAGATCCTTTAAGTTTCAATGCCTTAGCTTCGGCTAGAAGCCGCGTCCGGGTCACCCCGGACGCGGTTTTTTTTAATGGGCACGCGTTCCCGATGGGCAACACTTAGCGCACAAACTTCAAGTAAGTTGTCAAGAATTCTTGCCTGAGCCACGTTCGACGGGCTACCATCCCGAAATCGTCCGCCATCAAACGAGCGTTTACCGCTCCCTTCGCCTTCATGCGCCGACTCGCCTTTTCGCTGCTGACCGTTTTGCTGCTCGCCGCTTGCGCCGGCGCGCCGCAAAAGACGTCGCGCGGGCCGGGTTCATCGGTTGTGGTCACGAACGGCGCCTATCATGCGCCGCCGCCGGGCTTCCCGAATTTCGTCGACCACAGCATCGGTCGCGAGGAAATCTCAATCCAGGCGATGAGTCTGGTCGGCATTCCATACCGCTGGGGTGGTAATACACCCGATAGCGGCTTCGATTGCAGCGGATTGGTTCGTTATGTAGTATCGCGCGCCGCTTCCGTGGATCTGCCGCGGACTACCGCAGATATGAGCGGCCGCGGCGAATCGATCGAACCGGATGGCATTGCGCCGGGCGATCTGATTTTCTTCAACACCACCGGGCGCGCGCATTCGCACGTCGGCATTTATGTGGGCAAGCTACGCTTCGTCAACGCACCGTCGACGGGCGGCACGGTGCGGCTCGACTACCTGACCAATCCCTATTGGGCCAAGCGCTTCGACGGTATTCGCCGGGTGGCAGCACCGGCCGCAACACCGGCACCGTTCGATACACCAAGCTATCAGGCTGCGGCGCCTCAAACCGAGCGTGCCGCGCCGGCGGCTCAGGCAGCCCCGGCTTATGCGGGTGAAGCGGTGGCGGCGCAAGCTTCGGGCTATCCCGCAAACCCTGTCGCGCCACAGCAAACGGCGCGTGTCGCGGCGACCACTCGTCCACCGCTGACTGCAACCGGCCAACCTGCGGTAGCCGCGGCCGCGGCACCGCAAGCTGATCCGTTCGAACCCCCACCGCCTGGTATGAGCGCCGCGCAGATGCAAGCGCGCGCGGCAGGCGCGGTGTCTCCGGGGTCCGTGCCGGCCGCTCAGGCGAGTACGTATGACGCTGTCGCCGGCTCGGCGAATCAGCAGACAGCGGCTGCGCGTGCTGAATCGCCAACGGTTACGGCTCGCGCGCCTGATCCGATCGATGCCGCTGCCGATGCGTTCGAGCCGCCTCCACCCGCTTCCGTCGCCGCGCGCCAGGCTCGGCAGGCTCAGCAAGCCGATGGGAATGCAGGCGTGCAGATCATGCGCGCCTCGACAGCATCGCGTGGCATCCCTGCCCCCACGCAAACCACCGACGACCCGATTGCACGCTTCGCCAACGGCAACTTTTAACCGCACAGCGCGGGCAAGGAGCGGCGCTCACGCTGGACACCTCGAGCCTGTCCATCCCCGCTGCGCTGCCGATCTGCTATCGTCATCGATATTCTTCCGACAGCGGGTGGTGACGATGGATCTCGGGCTGAATGGCAAGGTGGTGTTGATCACGGGCGGCAGCAAAGGGATCGGGTTCGCCTGCGCCCGGGCGTTCGCCCTCGAAGGCGCTAAGGTCGCGATCGTTTCGCGCGACCCCGCCAATCTCGCGCGCGCTTACGAACAGTTGAAGCAGGAGGGTCTGCACGTGCATCGCACCCGCGCCGACCTGCACGAACCGCACAGTGCAGCGGACATCGTCGAGGAAGTCAGCACCGCCGTCGGCCCCATCGACGTGTTGATCAACAGCGCCGGCGCAGCCCGCCGCTATGACCCGGAAACGCTGGACGCCGACGCGTTCCGCGCAACCATGGAAGCCAAGTATTTCCCCTACATCTACCCGCAGCAGGAAGTGCTGCGGCGCATGGCGGAGCGCGTCAAGGCCGGCGCCGCACCCGGCACGATCGTCAACATCATTGGCATGGGCGGCAAGATCGCTAGCGATATCCATATCGCCGGTGGGGCCGCAAATGCCGCGCTGATGCTGGCCACCGTCGGCCTCGCCCACTACTACGCGCGCTACGGCATCCGCATCAACGCGATCAATCCGGGTTCGACGCTGACCGAGCGCGTCGAGGAAGCGGTCAAGCTGGAAGCGTCGCAGCAAGGCATCGAAAACGCGGACGCGCTGGCGCGCGGGCAGGCCAAGGTGCCGCTCGGACGCTATGCAAAACCGGAGGAAATCGCTGATGTCGCGCTGTTTCTGGCGAGCCGTCGCGCGAGCTATGTGACGGGCGCCATCGTCCCGATGGACGGAGGCAGCACGCCGTTGATCTGAGCGGCGTGCTTTGTTTGCAGCTTTAGGGGTGTGAGGCCCGGTGCTTTTGGACCCGGGTTCCGTGGGAGCATCGAAGCCTGGAAACGTGCGGACGGCCTTCGCCGTCCGCACTGCGTTTACAGAAAGCGGTGGCCGAACCACCAGGCAGCCGCGGAGAGCGCCGCGGAGGCCGGAATCGTCAAAATCCACGCCCAGACGATGTTGCCGGCTACCCCCCAACGCACCGCACTCAACTTCTGCGTCGCGCCGACACCGACGATCGCGCCGGTAATCGTATGCGTGGTGGACACCGGAATGCCAAGCCACGACGCGGTGAACAGCGTAATCGCCCCGCCCGTCTCGGCGCAAAAACCGCCGACCGGCTTCAGCTTGGTGATCTTCTGGCCCATCGTGCGGACGATCCGCCAACCGCCAAACAACGTGCCGATACCCATCGAGAGATAGCAGCCACCGATCACCCACAAAGGCGGTGCATCCGCGATCGACGAGGCGTAGCCGGTCGCGATCAGCAACATCCAGATGATGCCGATGGTCTTCTGCGCGTCGTTACCGCCGTGGCCGAGGCTATACAAGCCTGCGGAAACCAGTTGCAGACGCCGGAACCGCCGGTCGACCTTGCTCGGTGGCGTGCGGAAATAGATCCACGACACTGCCAGCATGAAGAACGAGCCGAGTACGAAACCGAGCAGCGGCGAGATGAAAATGAAGGCAACCGTCTTCATCAAACCGTCGATATTGAGCGAACCCCAGCCCGACTTGGCGAGCGCCGCGCCCACCAGCCCGCCGATCAGCGCGTGCGACGAGCTGGACGGAATACCGTAATGCCAGGTGATGATGTTCCAGCCGATCGCCCCGACCAGCGCGCCGAAAATGACGTAGTGGTCGACGATATTCGGATCGATCGTGCCTTTGCCAACTGTCTGCGCCACTTTCAGGTGGAACACGAAATACGCGACAACGTTGAATGCCGCCGCGAAGGCCACGGCCTGCTGCGGCTTCAGCACGCCGGTCGACACGACCGTGGCGATCGAATTCGCCGCGTCGTGGAAGCCGTTCATGAAGTCGAAAATCAGCGCGACGGCAACCAGGCCGGCGACGACCCAGATAGCGAGTTGTATCGATTGCATTATGCGTTTTCCAGCACGATGCCTTCGATGATGTTCGCCACGTCCTCACACTTGTCTGTGATCGTTTCGAGCAGTTCGTAAATAGCCTTCAGCTTGATCAGCGTCTTGACGTTGTCTTCTTCGCGGAAAAGCTTCGACATGGCCGAGCGCAACACGCGGTCGGCTTCGGATTCCAGACGGTCGATGTCCTCGCACGCTTTCAGGATCTGGCTCGCCTGCTTCATGTCCGACAGCAGGCTAACGGCGAACTGCACACGCTCGGAGGTGGCAGTGCAGATATGCGCCAACTGGCTCGCTTCGGAGGTCACCGCCTGCACGTCGTACAGCGAGATAGCGGTGGCGACGTCCTCCATCAAATCGAGGATGTCGTCCATCGTGGTGATCAGCTTGTGGATCTCGTCGCGGTCGAGCGGCGTGATGAAGGTCTTGTGCAGCAGGTCGATGGTTTCGTGCGTGAGCTTGTCAGCGGCCTTCTCGGCCTTCTGCACGTTTTGCTTGTGGGTCTCGGCGTCCTGAAGGTTGTCGATCAGCAGCTCGAGTTCACGGCTTGCCGAGACGATGCACGTTGCGTGCGCATTGAAAATTTCAAAGAACTTGCCCTCGGTGGGCATGAATCGACCGAACATTGGGATCCCGAAAATTGGTCACATTATGGCTGACATAAAACCGCCACATTGTACCGTTGCGAGACCCATGCCGCACTTGTGAAAGCACCGTTACAACAGGCGCTTCACTTATCTCTTTACTCGCTGTAGAAGTTCTGTGCGCCAGCAAAATTATCGAACTTCGTGAATTGGCCGTGGAACGTGAGCCGAACAGGGCCGATCGGACCATTCCGCTGTTTACCGATGATAATCTCCGCCGTGCCCTTGTCCGGGCTGTCCGGGTTGTACACCTCATCGCGGTAAATGAACAGAATGACGTCCGCATCCTGCTCGATAGCGCCGGATTCGCGCAAGTCGGACATGATCGGCCGCTTGTTCGGGCGCTGTTCGAGACCCCGGTTGAGCTGGGACAACGCGATCACGGGTACGTCGAGTTCTTTGGCGAGGCTCTTCAGCGAACGCGAGATTTCCGAGATTTCGGTCGCACGGTTTTCACCTGACGACGAACCGCTCATCAGCTGCAAATAGTCGATGATGATCAGGCCGAGCTTGCCGCACTGGCGCGACAGCCGACGCGCGCGCGAGCGCAGTTCCATCGGGTTCAGGCCGCCGGTTTCGTCGATGAAAATCTGCGCCTCGCTCATTTTCTGCACCGCGTGCGTGAGCTTCGGCCAATCCTCGTCAGTCAGACGCCCGGTCCGCATGCGGTGCTGGTCGAGCCGGCCGACCGAGCCCAGCATACGCATGGTGAGCTGCGAGCCCGGCATTTCCATGGAGAACACGGCGACCGGCAGGCCATACTCGACCGCCACATACTCACCGACGTTCATCGAAAACGCCGTCTTACCCATCGAAGGGCGCCCTGCCACGATGATCAGCTCACCGCCGTGCATGCCCGAAGTCATACGATCCAGATCGACGAAGCCCGTCGGCGTACCCGTCACATCGCTCGGATTGGCGGTGTGATACAGCGTGTCGATCCGCTCGACCACCTGGGTCAAAAGGGGCCCGATTTCCAGGAAGCCCTGCGTGCCACGCGCGCCGTCTTCAGCAATCGAAAACACCTTGGATTCGGCCTCGTCCAGCAACTGACGGACTTCCTTACCCTGCGGATTGAACGCGTCGGCGGAAATTTCGTCGGCCACGGAGACGAGACGACGCAGTACCGCACGATCGCGCACGATTTCCGCGTAGCGGCGGATATTGGCCGCGCTCGGCGTGTTCTGCGCCAGCGCGTTCAGGTAGGCGAGGCCGCCGACCTCTTCCGCCTTGCCTGCGGTGCCGAGTGCCTCGTACACAGTAATCACGTCGGCCGGACGCGTCGCCGCGATCAGCTTGCCGATGTGTTCAAAAATGATGCGGTGGTCGTATCGGTAAAAATCGCTCTGCGACAAGAAGTCGGCGATGCGGTCCCATGCCGCGTTGTCGAGCAGCAGCCCGCCCAGCACCGACTGCTCGGCTTCGATCGAATGCGGCGGGACTTTCAGCGACTCGATTTGGGGATCTTTGGACGGTGCGTTCATGGAGAGGAATTATCGGGGTAAATGCGCGCGGATGGAAATCAAAAACCGATACTTCGATGCATCGAAAGCGTGCAATAAAAAAGGCAGGGGCCGGTCACCCGGCCCCTGCCTTTTGCCAGCAACAACCTGGCAGATGCTACTAGATGCTTAGACGTGTTCGCCGATCACAGCCACGTTGACATCGACGAGAACGTCGGTGTGCAGCGAGATCTGAACAGCGTGGTCGCCAACCAGCTTGAGCGGGCCTTCCGGCAGACGCACTTGCGCCTTTTCCACTGCGAAGCCTTGCTTGACCAGTGCGTCAGCGATGTCCGCGTTCGTCACCGAACCGAACAGACGGCCGTCGACGCCAGCCTTCTGATTGATCTGAACCGTCGAGCCTGCCAGCTTTTCGCCTTGAGCTTGAGCGATAGCCAGCTTTTCAGCGGCGATCTTTTCCAGTTCCGCGCGGCGAACTTCGAATTCAGCCAGGGCTTCCTTCGTTGCACGGCGAGCTTGTTTGTTCGGGATCAGGAAGTTACGTGCGTAACCGTCCTTGACCTTCACGATATCGCCCAGGTTGCCCAGATTGACGACTTTTTCCAGAAGAATAATTTGCATTCGGATACTCCTTATCGCGTCGTCGGGTTAGGCCTTGTGCTGGTCGGTGTACGGCACCAGCGCGAGGAAACGTGCGCGCTTGATTGCCGTATCCAGCTGGCGTTGATAGTGCGACTTCGTACCCGTGAGACGCGCCGGCGTGATCTTGCCGTTTTCGCCGATGAAGTCCTTCAGCGTTTCGAGGTCTTTGTAGTCGATGTGATCGACGTTAGCGGCCGTGAAACGGCAGAACTTTTTGCGCTTGAAGAGCGGATTTTGTTGCTGACGACGCTTGTCGAATTTCTTACCAGTCGGGCGGGGCATGTTCAGTCCTTTCCAATGTCCTGCAATTCTGTGATGTGAAATACCAGAGTTCTTGCGTTGCGGTGCTTTTTTGCCAGAAAGCCTGTGAAGAGCGTTTCCACGCCCATCTGACGACCTTCCAGCTTACCGCTCACCTCGCCTGCGGCTACCGCCTGCATGGTCAGTTCGACTTGCCGGGCAATACCGGCTTCGACGACTTCCGTGCGGTGGTGCAACGTGCAGCCTGCAATCGGAACGCCGGCGGGGGTATACCGCACCGGTTCGCGTTCGACGACGCTGGCCGTGAGTTGCAGCCGATTCATGTAGCCTTTGGCGAGAGCGACGCTTTCGTCTGGTAGCTTAAATAGTGTGTCTTAAGCCTGCGCTTCGGACGGTTGCGTAGCAGCCGACTTCTTGGCTTCTTCGCGCTGCACTTCCTTCATCATCGGCGACGGGCCGGTTTCGGCCTTCTTCATCTTGACGATCAGGTGACGCAGCACAGCGTCGTTGAACTTGAATGCGTGTTCCAGCTCGTCGAGCGTGGCCTGGTCGCATTCGATGTTCATGCAGACGTAGTGAGCCTTCGCGAGTTTCTCGATCATGTAGGCCAGTTGGCGACGGCCCCAGTCTTCGATACGGTGGATCTGGCCACCGTGCGAGGTGATCGTGGACTTGTAACGCTCGATCATTGCGGGCACTTGCTCGCTTTGATCCGGGTGCACGATAAATACGATTTCGTAATGACGCATGTTCACTCCTTGTGGATTAAAGCCACCCGGGCGTCTGAACCGGTGTGGCAAGTGAGAAGCCAAAGAGTGTAACCCGATTAGGGCCGGGTTGCAAGATATCCCGTTAATGCGACACACGAATCGGGTGTGTTTTCAAGGGTTTAGGACGAGGCGAACAAACGGGGACAAACGGCCGCCACGCCTGCGCGCCCGGAAACATACCCGCCGGATCGCGCACGCGACGCCCGTTCAGCCGCCCTCGGTCTGCTCGCTGCCGCCCGCCAGACGGGCTTTCAGCGCTGTTTCGAGCCCACTGAGCGCGTCCGGCGCGGCGTCGGTGACGGCCCACCAGGTCATCCCCTGCGCGTTCCAGTGGGCAAGCGAGTAACCCTCGCGGGTCTGCGCCGTCGAAGGCCCAGCGGCCGCTTCTCGTCCAGCATCGGCGGAGCGCGCTTCCGGAAACACATAAACGTCGATGACGTGCTTCTGATAGCGATACACCAACACCGCCACCCGCTGATGCGCGATGTAATCCAGGCGGCCGCCTTCAAGCGGAAAACCGTTCGCCGCGAGATCCTCGACCGGCGGCGAATAGTCGATCCGGCCGTTGAACCATGGCTTGACCGTATGCCGGTCAGTCGAAATGACGTCGATGTCGTGGCCGGACATTTGCGCCCGCACATGGCTTTCGACCAGTTCATCGGAGAACGCGCCGCCTTGCGTCGGACGATGCTGGTTCATTGTCACGCCCACCGCCACCGCACCGAGCGCGACCACCAGCGCAACGAGCCAGCCCTGCCCGATCGTTGTGCCTGAGCCTGAGCCTGAGCCTGAGCCTGAGCCTGAGCCTGAGCCTGAGCCTGAGCCTACGCCGCCGCCCGGCCGCCCCATCGCACCTTGCGGACGCAGCCAGCCATTCAGCCAGTTACCCAGCCAACTCCGCTTCGGCCTCGGCTGTGTGGCGGCCCGTGGGGCTTCGATGGGCTCGTGGGCGGCGGCCTCGCCCCCCGGGAGGGCAGCAAGAATCCGCGCCCGCAGGGCATCCGGCGCCCGGTAATAAGGCTGTGCGCGCAGCGAGGCGCTCAGCGCATGCAGGTTTTCGCTTTCGCGCCGGCAGGCGTCGCAGCTGTCGATATGCTGCTGGACGCGCTGAGCATCCGGCGCGCTCAATTCGTGGTCGGCGTTCGCATCGAGGAGCGGCCGCGCTTCGTTACAGTCCATCTGGCGTCTCCTGAGCTATGCCGGCGGCGCCCGCGCCGGGGTTGTTGGATGGACGGCCGTTGGAGGCCGCCCGGAGTGGCGTGACAGACGCCGTGGGTGTTGTGCATGCACCCGGCGCAGTAGCGCGTGGGGGACTGCCCCCTCCTTGCTTCGCCATCAGCAGCGCGGCCAGCTTGCGTCTGCCCCGCGCGAGCCGCGACATGACCGTACCGATCGGCACATCGGCCACCATCGCGATCTCGCGGTAACCCATTTCTTCAAGCTCCCGCAGGATCAACACCTCGCGATACTCGACTGGCAACTGGGCCAGCGCTTCGTGCACCAGCTTCGTGTCTTCGTCGCGGATCAGGAGCGTCTGCGGATCGACACCGCCCACGCTCCAGCCCTCGAAACTTGCGTCGTCCATGGTGTCGTCGAACTCGACCACCTCGTGCGACGACGCGCGCCGCCGCCATTCCGTGTACCAGGTACGGCGCACGATCGCCAGCAGCCACGGCCGCGCGGAGTCGCCACGGAACGTGTCGAAGAAACGAAACGCGCGCATGAATGCTTCCTGCACGACGTCGTCGGCATCGTTGGCGTTGCCGCACAGCCAGCGCGCAAGGTTGTACGCGGCGTCGAGGTGCGGGAGCGCCAGTTCCTGAAAACGGCGGTTCCTCGCTGCATCGGCGCCGTCGTGCGCGCGGGCGGCATTTGAATCGGGTTGACCCACCTCGGCCCTCCGGGGCATTGCGGCTAAGCTGTTGACTCGTCATCCAACATGACCGGCCGCGTACAGAGTTTATTCCCGCCATCGCGTGAAATCCGCGAAAAATTACCTTACGCCCGCTCAATAAATCGGGCGATTCCAGTAATCCTCGCTGGCATACACCTCTTTCAGATAATCGATGAAGTAGCGCACCTTGGCCGGCACGTAACGCTGCTGCGGATAGACCGCCAGAATGTCGTAGTCGGGCAGCGCGAATTCATCCAGCACGGTTTCCAGCTCGCCGCGCGCCAGTTGCTGCTGGATTTCCCACGTGGAGCGCCAGCCGAGGCCGAGCCCCTCGGACACCCAGCGATGCAGCAGCTCGCCGTCGTTGCAGTCGAGCGTGCCGCCTACCCGCACAGTCGCCAGTTTGCCGTTGCGGCGGAAGTACCAGCCGCGGTTCTGCCCGCCTTGCAGGTTGAACGCGAGGCAATTGTGCTGCGGCAGATCTTCGAGCGTTTTCGGCTTGCCGTATTTGCGGAAATATTCCGGTGTGCCGCACACCACGCGCCGGTTCGACGCCAGCTTTACCGCGACGAAATTCGGATCGACCGCGCCGCCGATCCGGATCGACAGGTCGTAACCCTCACGCACCAGGTCCACGACCCGGTCGGTCAGGTTGAACGACACCTGCAATTCCGGCTTGTCGGCAAGAAAAGCCGGCGCAAGCGGTGCGACGTGCTTGCGCCCGAACGCGGCCGGCGCCGACACGATCAGATGGCCGTTCACCGCGCGCCGTCCGGCGCTCAGTTCGTTTTCCGCCTGGTCCCATTCCGTGAGCAGGCCGCGGCAGCGCTCAAGAAATGCCGCGCCTTCTTCGCTGACCACGAGGCGCCGCGTCGAGCGGTACATCAGCTTCACGCCGAGGCGCTTTTCGAGCGCGTCGATGCGGCGCCCGAGAATCACCGGCGACACCCCCTCCTCCAGCGCGGCGGCCGCGAGACTGCCCGCATCGGCGACGCGCACGAAAGTTTCGATTTGTTTGAAGCGGTCCATTTTTTGTCTCCTGTCGACCGGAGTTAGCGCTTGAGCGCTTACTCCGGTCCCACGCAAGCGGGTTGCAACCGCCTTGTGCCCGTCTCCTACCACCAGGCCCATTCCATACTTTTTGTTTCGAAATAAGCGACCCGGACTGATCTTATCAAACCTTTAGGTGAAGCCTACAGTTCGATCAACACCTTTGGTTTGCATATCCGTCAGCGAATTCGTCAGCCAACCTATTCGCCCACCCCAGACATTCAGGAGACATTCATGGCCAAGATGAGAGCCGTCGACGCAGCCGTGTTGGTGCTCGAAAAAGAAGGCATCAACACCGCATTCGGCGTTCCGGGCGCAGCAATCAACCCGTTCTACTCGGCCATGCGCAAGGCAGGCAGCATCAGCCACGTGCTGGCGCGTCACGTCGAAGGTGCGTCGCACATGGCCGAAGGCTATACGCGCGCCCAGCCGGGCAACATCGGCGTGTGTATCGGTACCTCGGGCCCCGCCGGCACCGACATGATCACCGGTTTGTACTCCGCTCAGGCTGACTCGATTCCTATTCTGGCTATCACGGGCCAGGCGCCGCGCGCACGTCTGTACAAGGAAGACTTCCAGGCCGTCGATATCGAATCGATCGCCAAGCCGGTCACCAAGTGGGCCGTCACCGTGCGCGAACCGGCGCTGGTGCCGCGCGTGTTCCAGCAGGCGTTCCACCTGATGCGTTCGGGCCGTCCGGGTCCGGTGCTGGTCGACCTGCCGATCGACGTGCAGCTCGCCGAAATCGAATTCGACATCGACACCTACGAGCCGCTGCCGGTCTACAAGCCGAAAGCGACCCGCAAACAGATCGAAGCCGCGTTGAAGTTTTTGAATGACGCTGAAAAGCCGTTGATCGTCTCGGGTGGCGGCGTGCTGAACGCTGCCGCTGAAGACCTGCTGGTCGAATTCGCCGAAACCGTCGGCGTGCCGGTGATTCCGACGCTGATGTCCTGGGGCGCGATTCCCGACGACCATCCGCTGATGGCCGGCATGGTCGGTTTGCAAACGTCGCACCGCTACGGCAACGCGACGATGCTCGCCTCCGACTTCGTGCTCGGCATCGGCAACCGCTGGGCGAACCGTCATACGGGCAGCGTCGAGGTTTATACCAAGGGCCGTAAGTTCGTGCATGTGGACATCGAGCCGACGCAGATCGGCCGCGTGTTCGGACCGGACCTCGGCATCGTGTCGGACGCAAAGTTTGCGCTCGAACTGTTCGTTGAAGTGGCGAAGGAATGGAAGGCCGCCGGCAAGCTGAAGGACCGCAGCGCATGGGTCGCCGATTGCCAGCAACGCAAAAAGACGCTGCTTCGCAAGACGCACTTCGACAACGTGCCGATGAAGCCGCAGCGCGTGTACGAAGAGATGAACCAGGTGTTCGGCCGCGATACGTGCTACGTGAGCACGATCGGTTTGTCGCAGATCGCCGGCGCGCAGTTCCTGCACGTCTACAAAGCGCGTAACTGGATCAACTGCGGCCAGGCAGGCCCGCTCGGCTGGACGATTCCGGCAGCGCTCGGCGTGCGTGCAGCTGACCCACAACGCCAGATCGTCGCACTCTCGGGCGACTACGACTTCCAGTTCATGATCGAAGAACTGGCAGCCGGAGCGCAATTCAAGCTGCCGTACGTGCACGTCGTGGTGAACAACTCGTACCTCGGTTTGATCCGCCAGGCGCAGCGTGCGTTCGATATGGACTTCTGCGTGCAGCTCGGCTTCGAGAACATCAACGCACCGGAAATGAACGGTTACGGCGTGGACCACGTCGCGGTGGCTGAAGGCCTGGGTTGCAAGGCGATCCGCGTGTTCAAACCGGAAGAGCTGAAGCCGGCCCTACTGAAAGCGCAATCGATGCTCTCCGAGTTCAACGTGCCGGTGATCGTCGAAGTGATCCTCGAACGTGTGACCAACATTTCGATGGGCACCGAGATCGACGCGATCAACGAGTTCGAAGATCTGGCTGAGAAGCGCGAAGACGCGCCGACGGCAATCAGCATGCTCGACTGAGCTTTCTGACTTTGCAGTAGATGAGTGCGATTCAGCAGCGTAGCAATTCAACGCAGCTGAATCGCCTCATGAAGTTATTCCACTGACCGACCAGCGAGACAAAAAGCACCATGCCGAAATTTGCAGCGAATCTCACCATGCTGTTCAACGAAGTCCCGTTCCTCGACCGCTTTGCGGCAGCAGCGGACGCGGGCTTCAACGCCGTCGAATTCCTGTTTCCGTATCCGTATCAGATCGCTGAATTGAACGAACGTCTGCAGCAGAACCGTTTGAAGCTCGTGTTGCACAACCTGCCCGCAGGCAACTGGGAAGCGGGCGAACGCGGCATCGCGTGCCTGCCGGATCGCGTGGGCGAGTTTCAGGAAGGTGTCGGCCGCGCGATCGAATACGCGAGCGCCCTGAAGGTGCCGCAACTGAACTGCCTCGTCGGTATTCCGACCGCAGGCGTCGACGCGGACAAGGTGCGCTCGACGATCGTCGACAACCTGCGCTTCGCCGCGGGCGAATTGAAAAAAGCCGGCATCAAGCTGCTAGTCGAGCCGTGCAATTCGTACGATATCCCCGGCTTCGCGCTGAACCGTTCGGGCGAAGGCCTCGATGTGATTCGCGCAGTGGGTTCGGACAATCTGTTCCTGCAATACGACATCTATCACATGCAACGGATGGAAGGCGAACTCGCGGCAACGATCAAGAAGAATCTGCCGCAGATCGCGCACATCCAGCTCGCCGATAACCCCGGCCGCAACGAACCGGGCACCGGCGAAATCAATTACCCGTTCCTGTTCGACCTGCTCGATTCGCTCGGCTACGAAGGCTACGTCGGTTGCGAATACAAGCCGCGCACGACCACCGCCGCCGGCCTCGGCTGGGTGCAGAGCGTGGCCGGGCAAACCCGCGGCGCAGCCCACGCCGCTGCCTGATTGACTCATCGATCGGCTCATTGATCGGCTTATTGATCGACTTAGGCACATCACCCCAAACAACACTGGAGATTTAGACACATGGCAAAGATCGGTTTCATCGGCCTCGGCATCATGGGCGCGCACATGGCGCGCAACCTCATCAAGGGCGGCCATTCGCTGTTCGTGAATGGCGCTTATCCGGTGCCGGAAGATCTGAGCAAGACGACCACCGTAGTCGCCAATTCGACCGCCGTCGCACAAGCTGCCAACATCGTCATCATCATGGTGCCGGACACGCCTGACGTCGCCAACGTGCTGTTCGCGGACGACGGCGTGGCCGCCGGCCTTACGCAAGGCAAGCTGGTGATCGACATGAGCTCGATCTCGCCGCTCGACACGCAAGCCTTCGCGAAGAAGATCAACACCCTCGGCGCCGACTACCTGGATGCACCGGTGTCTGGTGGTGAAGTCGGCGCGCGTGAAGCGTCGCTGACGATCATGGTCGGCGGTCCGGAAAAAGCGTTCGCGCTGGCCAAGCCGCTGTTCGAACTGATGGGCAAGAACATCTCGCTGATCGGCGACAACGGTGCGGGTCAAACCTGTAAGGTCGCGAACCAGATCATCGTCGCGCTGAACATCGAAGCCGTGGCCGAAGCGCTGCTGTTCGCCTCGCGCTCGGGCGCCGATCCGGAACGTGTGCGCAAGGCGCTGATGGGCGGCTTCGCTTCGTCGCGCATCCTCGAAGTGCATGGCGAGCGTATGACCAAGCGTAAGTTCGACCCGGGCTTCCGCATCGAACTGCACCAGAAGGATCTGAACCTCGCGCTCGACGGCGCACGCAAGCTCGGCATCGCCCTGCCGCATACGGCAAGCGCGCAGCAACTGTTCAGCGTATGCGCGGCGAATGGCGGCAAGGCATGGGATCACTCGGCCATGGTGCGCGCACTCGAAATCATGGCGAACTACGAAGTCGCGCAAGCGCCGGGTAGCGAAGCCAAGGCAGCTTAAGCAACAACAAGGTTGCCGTGACGGTTGCGATTTCAACGAACGTGACCGTCATGGCAGCCGCAGGTGGGGCGCCCGGTTCGTCGTGCGGCATGCATGGCGTAACGGGCAAATCGTGCCGCTCTGGGCTGAGAGCGGCAAGTGGGGTCCGCAGCGGCACCCGGCGGCGCCGGGGAAGCCTTGGTCGGTCAGACGTCGTCGTCGGGTGTCCGGCTGTCGGATTTCAAATTTATGCGTTTTCCGCCAATCTCTCGCAGCGGCTGCATCATGCATGCCGCCTGCCAGTACCTCTCATTGCAGGTCTCCTCGCACGTGTGCTCGCAAGTCCGCTTGCATTTGCTTGCAACTCCGCGCCCGCAGCACGACCTTTTTTGACACATCCCTCCCCGCTTTTCTCCTACACTCGTTGAGTCTGGTTGCTCGCGTATCAGCGTTCACGTGCGGCTTGCCGATCATCGCGGCACATGTGCTCCGTTTAATTCGCCCGATTCGCAACCAGAGTTCAACCCGTGAGCGGAATGTGCTTGCGCCGGTAACCCCTCTGCAAAGGATTCAGCATGAGCATCTTTGGTGACATCGTAAACAAGCTCTTCGGCAAAGCGAAGCCCGACCAGCCTGCGCCTGCGGTTGAGCCGACACCGGATCCGGCAGCGGCACAAGCTGCCGCACCGGACGCTGCACCGGCACCGCCGCCGCTGACCGACGTCGACGTCGCGGTCGTCATGGACCAGTTCGTGAGTGAGAGCGGGCAAACGTTGAACTGGCGCACGTTGATCGTCGACACACTGAAAGCGCTCGGCGTCGACAGCAGCCTCGAACATCGCAAGCAACTCGCACAGGAACTGAAGTACAGCGGCGACACGAACGATTCGGCGAGCATGAACATCTGGCTGCACAAACAGGTGATGCAAGCGCTGGCGGCGAACGGCGGGAAGCTGCCTCCGGATCTGGCGTCCTAACGGCTTGCCGGCTTCGCCTGGTTCCGGCGATAGCGATAAACCTTAAGCCGAAACGACAACGCGGCGCTCGGGTCGATGACCTGGGCGCCGCGTTGTCATTCAAGCCTCATGCGCGGGACACGGTTCTGACTTTGAACCAGGCCGCCCGCGCTCAATCAATCAGTACGTATCGAAAGTCTTCTGCAACGCAACGGGCCCCGTGCCGCCCGCGGCCAATGCCAGCATCAGCAGCACGCGTGCCTTGTACGGATTCAGCGAACCTGCGCTGACGAAACCGAGTGCGTCGTCGGCGGCCGCGCCGTTGCGCATCACATGCCCTGAACCCACGCGCGACGCACGCACCACCGCGACACCTTGCGAAGCAGCATCGGCCAGCGCCTGCTGCACCGAAGCGTGAATCGAGCCGTTACCCGTGCCCGCCACGACGATACCGCGCACACCAGCGGCGACCAGCGCATCCACGGCAATGCGCGAAACGCCCGCGTAGCTCACGACGATCTCCACATGCGGCCACTTCGCGCCGATCACGAATTCGGTCGCGAGCGTATGCGGACGCACCACGCTGCGCTGGAATTCGACGCGACCGTCCTGCACCCAGCCAAGCGCGCCGATATCCGGAGACTGGAAGGCATCGACCGCATACGTGCTCGTCTTGACCACGTCGCGTGCGCTGTGAATCTTGTTGTTGAACGCCACCAGCACGCCCTGCCCGCGCGAACCCGCGTTCGCCGCGACCGTCACGGCGTTCAGCAGATTCAGCGGACCATCGGCGGACAGCGCCGACGCCGGGCGCATGGCGGCAGTCAGCACGACCGGCTTGTCCGACTTGATCGTCAGATGCAGCAGATAAGCAGTTTCTTCGAGCGTGTCGGTGCCATGCGTGACCACCACGCCGTCGACGTCATCGTCGGCGAGCAGCGTGTTGATGCGTTGCGCGAGCGTGGTCCACAGTGACATTTCCATGTCTTTACTGTCGACGCTGGCAATCTGCTCGGGCGCGATGCGCGCCACCGTGGACAAGGCCGGCACCACGGCCAGCAATTGCTCGACGCCGACCACACCGGCCTGGTAGCCCGATGTGTTGGTGGCGTCCGCGGCCGCGCCGGCGATCGTGCCGCCGGTCGCCAGCACGGCGATGCGTGGCAGCGGCGGCGTGGCGCCTTCGTCTGAAGGCGTGGCGGAAGAAGAAGTCAAAGTATTCATGGCGGCGATTGTAAGCGATGCGCCGCGCGCCGCCATGCGTGAAAAAACGGATGTTCGTTCGTTTTGGGTTCGGGCCCCTGCCTCAAACCGCTTCGCGCAACTGTGCGGCGATTTCCGCTTCATTCAACTGCGGCGCGAACATTTCGATCAGCCGGTACGCATACGCGCGCAGGAACGCGCCCTTGCGCAAGCCGACCCGCGTCGTGCTCGCTTCGAACAGATGCTGCGTATCCAGCGCGACCAGTTCCGTGTCGCGCTTCGGATCGTAGGCCATGGCCGCGACCACGCCGATGCCCATGCCGAGTTCGACGTAAGTCTTGATCACGTCGGCATCGATGGCGGTCAACACGACGTCAGGCAACGCGCCCGCTTTCGCGAACGCCTGGTCGATGTGCGAGCGGCCCGTGAAGTCCTGGTCGTACGTGACGATCGGGAATTCGGCGATCTCGTCGAGAGTCAGATTTTCGCGGCCAACCAGCGGATGCCCCTTCGGCACGACCACGACGTGATGCCACGAATAGCACGGGAATGTGACGATATCCGGAAAGCGGTCGAGCGCTTCCGTCGAAATACCGATGTCCGCTTCGCCGTTGATGATCATCTGTGCAATCTGTTGCGGGCTACCCTGGCGCAGCGCCAGATGCACCTTCGGGAACACCTCGGTGAATTGACGGATCACCTTCGGCAGCGCGTAACGCGCCTGCGTGTGAGTCGTCGCCACGACGAGGTGGCCGCTGTCCTGATCCGCGTATTGACGCGCGACGCGGCGCAGATTCTCCGCATCGAGCAACATCCGCTCGATCAGTTGGTGCACCGCCTTGCCCGGCTCGGTGAGGCCCGTCAGACGCTTGCCGCGCCGGATGAAAATATCGACACCGAGCTCGTCTTCCAGATCCTTGATCTGTTTCGATACGCCCGACTGCGACGTGTACAACACGTTCGCCACCTCAGTCAGATTCATGTTCTGACGCACGGCCTCGCGCACGAAGCGCAATTGCTGAAAGTTCATCTGTATGTCTCCGGTTGAGCCAGAGTTGAGTTATTAGAGTTTGATTGAAACGCCGAGTGTTGTTGCGCCGCCTGTGTTGCTGCTTGTCTTGCTGCTCGTGGCGTCGCCTATTGCGCCGGAAATACGCGCAACGCGCGCGGCACTGCCGTCACGCCGTCGCCGATCTCCAGTTGCAGATCGCGCCACGATTCGCGATCGAGTTCCGCCTCGAGCACATTGCCTTCGCGGCCCGCCAGTTCCACACGCACCGAGCCGCCGAGCGTCACCACGCGCCGCACATCGACCACAATGCCTTCACGGTGGCCAGACGCTTGCGGATACAACTGCAGATCGTGCGGACGTACATAGGCGAACGCCGGCCCGCTGAAACCGGCCGTGATCGCGACCGGCAACGCCGCGCCGTCAACCACGAAGCCGCTCGCATCCACGTTGCCATGCAGACGGTTCGCCGCGCCGAGAAACTCATAGACGAACGAGGTTTGCGGATGGTCGTACACGTCCTGGGGACTGCCCACCTGCTCCACGTGCCCGCGATTCAGCACGACGATCCGGTCGGCCACTTCGAGCGCTTCTTCCTGATCGTGCGTGACAAAGATCGTCGAGATATGCAGATCGTCATGCAAACGACGCAGCCAGCTACGCAACTCCTTGCGCACCTTCGCATCGAGCGCGCCAAACGGTTCGTCGAGCAGCAGGACCTTCGGTTCGACCGCCAGCGCGCGTGCCAACGCAATCCGCTGCCGCTGACCACCCGACAATTCCGACGGGTATCGTTGCGCGAGCCAGTCGAGTTGCACGAGCTTCAGCAGTTCATGCACTTTCTCGCGAATCACCGCTTCCGAAGGCCGTTCGCGGCGGGGCTTCACACGCAAGCCGAACGCCACGTTCTCGAACACCGTCATATGACGGAACAGCGCGTAATGCTGGAACACGAAGCCGACTTCACGCTCACGCGCACCGACCGTCGCCACGTCCTGGCCTTGCAGCACGACCTGGCCAGCATCCGCGTATTCGAGGCCGGCGATCACACGCAGCAAGGTGGTCTTGCCACAACCCGAAGGCCCGAGCAGCGCAACCAGTTCGCCCGGCGGAAAGTCGAGCGAAACGTTATCGAGCGCGACGAAATCGCCGAAGCGCTTTTGCAGGTTACGAACGGTGATACCCATTACAGCTCTCCTTGCTTGAGCGCGTGTTGATGCGATGCATGCGTTGCATTGACGGACTGTGAAGCGGACGGCGGCGTGACCGGCCCGGCATACGCCGGCACATCGCGTGCGGCCGACAGTTCAGCCGACATATGGCGCTCGGCGAGCAGCTTCAGGCCGAGCGTCACGAGTGCGAGCAAGGCCAGCACCGACGCCACGGCAAACGCCGCCGAGAAGTTGTATTCGTTATAGAGAATTTCGACGTGCAGCGGCATCGTGTCGGTCTGGCCGCGAATGTGGCCGGACACCACCGACACCGCGCCGAACTCGCCCATCGCCCGCGCGTTGCACAAAATCACGCCATACAGCAGGCCCCATTTCACGTTCGGCAGCGTGACGCGCCGGAATATCTGCCAGCCCGATGCGCCCAGCACGTGCGCTGCTTCTTCTTCGTCGTTGCCTTGCGCCTGCATCAACGGAATCAGTTCACGCGCGACGAACGGGAACGTGACGAAGATCGTCGCCAGCACGATGCCTGGCACCGCGAAGATGATCTGCACGTTATGGTCCTGCAGCCACGGGCCGAACCAGCCCTGCGCACCGAACATCAGCACGTAGATCAAACCGGAGATCACCGGCGAGACCGAGAACGGCAGATCGATCAACGTGGTCAGCAATGCCTTGCCGCGGAACTCGAACTTGGCAATACACCATGACGCCGCGAGGCCGAACACGAGATTCAGCGGCACCGCGATCGCGGCCGTGATCACGGTGAGCTTGATGGCCGACAACGCATCCGGATCGGCCAGTGATTCCAGATAGAAGCCGATGCCCTTGCTCAAGGCCTGATAGAACACGGCGACGAGCGGCACGACGAGGAACAGCGCGAGAAACAGCAACGCGATGCCGGTCAGAATCCAGCACACGACGGGTGGCTCGGTAACCGGATCGGGCCGGCGCGCGACATTGAGCGGCGCGCGCGGCGCCACGGCAACAGTCGGGGCATCCACACCATTCAGCGAATTGCGGCTCATTGCGCACCTCCACCGACACCGATCGCCGCCACACTCGCGGCGGCAGGCGCCGGGCCTGCGCCGCCACGACCCGTCCGGCGCTGCAGATACCACTGCAGCGTATTGATCAACAACAGCATCAGGAACGACACCACCAGCATCACGACCGCAATGGCCGTGGCGCCGGCGTAATCGTATTGTTCGAGCTTGGTAATGATCAGCAGCGACGTGATTTCCGATTTCATCGGCACGTTGCCAGCGATGAAAATCACTGAGCCGTATTCGCCGAGCGCCCGCGCGAATGCCAGCGCGAAACCCGTGAGCAAAGCGGGGAACACGGCGGGCAGCACCACGCGCCGAAACGTCAGCCAACGCGATGCGCCGAGGCACGCAGCCGCTTCCTCCTGTTCGCGCTCGAACTCTTCGAGCACCGGCTGCACGGTCCGCACGACGAACGGCAACCCGATAAAGGTCAGCGCGATCAGCACACCGGCCGGCGTGAAAGCGATCTTGATGCCGAGCGGTTCGAGAAACTGACCGATCCAGCCGTTACCCGCATACACCGCCGCGAGCGAAATACCGGCCACGGAGGTCGGCAAAGCGAACGGCAGATCGACCACCGCATCGACGATACGCTTGAGCGGGAAGGTGTAGCGCACCAGCACCCACGCGACCAGAAAGCCGAACACGGCGTTGATCAGCGCGCCGCCGAGGGCCGAGAAGAACGTCAGGCGATACGACGCGAGCACGCGCGGCGAGCTCACCGCGCGCACGAACTGAGGCCAGTCGAGCGTCGCGGTCTTGAGAAAGGTCGCCGCAAGCGGAATCAGCACCACGAGGCTCAGATAAGCCACTGTGATGCCGAGTGTCAGGCCAAAACCGGGCAACGCGCTCGGTTTCCGGAAGGTCAACGTCGTCATGCTCAGTACTCTTTCAGGGTTGAGGCCGGCGGCTCTTTTTTCGGCCGCCTGGCTGGCCAAAAAGCGCGCCTCGCGGGCGCGCTTCATGGCGAAGTGTGACTACGCGTTCAACTGCGGCGTCTAACTGGGCATCTCGTCCGGCTGACTGCCCGTTACTGCGGCGAGTAGATCGAATCGAACACGCCGCCGTCGGCAAAGTGCGTCTTCTGCGCGTTCGCCCAGCCGCCGAACGAATCGTCCACCGTGTACAGCTTCAGCTTCGGAAACTTCGACGTCAGCTCGCCCGGCACCTTGTTCGAGCGCGGACGGTAGAAGTTCTTTGCGGCGATTTCCTGACCTTCCTCGCTGTACAGGAAGTTCAGATACGCCTCCGCCACTTTGCGCGTGCCGTGCTTGTCGACCACCTTGTCCACCACCGCAACCGGCGGCTCGGCCAGAATGCTCACCGACGGCACGACGATTTCAAATTTCTCCGGTCCGAACTCTTTCAGCGAGAGGAACGCTTCGTTTTCCCACGCAATCAGCACGTCGCCGATACCGCGTTGCACGAAGCTGGTAGTCGCGCCACGCGCGCCCGAATCCAGCACGCCGGCATTCTTATAGAGCTTGCCGACAAACTCCTTCGCCTTCTGGTCGTTGCCGCCCGGCTGATGTTCAGCATAGGCCCACGCAGCCAGGTAGTTCCAGCGCGCGCCACCCGACGTCTTCGGATTCGGCGTGACAATCGACACACCCGGCTTGATCAGATCGTCCCAGTCCTTGATGTGCTTCGGGTTGCCCTTGCGCACCAGAAACACAATCGTCGACGTGTACGGCGAGGCGTTGTCCGGCAAACGCTTTTGCCAGCCCTTGTCGAGCAAACCTTTGTTGGCCAGCGCGTCGATGTCGTAAGCGAGAGCCAGCGTCACGACGTCCGCCTGCAAACCGTCCAGCACCGAGCGTGCTTGCGCACCCGAGCCGCCATGCGACTGCTTGAAGGTGACCGTCTCGCCCGTTTTCGCCTTCCATTCCTTGCCGAATGCCTGGTTGACGTCCTGGTACAGCTCGCGTGTCGGGTCGTACGACACGTTCAGCAGCGTCGTGTCGGCTGCATGTGCCTGCGCCGTGACGCCGACCGCGGCGATCGTACCGGCTGCGCCGAGTGCGAGCGCCGCGATGAGTTTTCTGGTCCTGCCTGCCAGCCCCGTGCCCTGATGGTTCATGCCAACTTTCTCCGCGTTGTGGTCCGCTGAAACAGCGTGTGGTGTTGTTTTGCGTCGCGGTCACGTGCACATGAGCGGCAACTCGAAGGGCAGTCTATCGAAGAGCTTTCATCATTAAAAATAATGTTTCTTCATTCTTTAATACGCAAAAGTGGTAATGACGGCCGGATAAGGCGTTGCGGCATGAAAACTGGTGTTATGACGTCCTTTTGCGACGCTGGAACGCCAGCCCAGGCCGCGAACTTAAAGTAAAGCTTGAATTGCGCGGAATACTGTATAAAAATACAGGCACCTGTTCATACATACAGTGGCCCCATGACCAAACTCACCGCACGACAGCAGCAGGTTTTCGATCTGATCCGCCGGGCCATCGAACGCACCGGCTTTCCGCCCACCCGCGCGGAGATCGCCGCCGAGCTGGGTTTCAGCTCGGCCAACTCGGCAGAAGAGCATCTGCGCGCCCTCGCCCGCAAGGGCGTGATCGAGCTGGCGGCCGGCGCATCGCGCGGCATTCGCCTGCTGGGTGGCTCGGAAGATTCGCCGTATCAGTTCACGCTGCCGCACGCCAGCATCATGCAACTGTCGCTGCCGCTGATCGGCCGGGTTGCCGCGGGTAGCCCGATCCTCGCGCAGGAACATATCTCGCAGCACTACGCGTGCGACCCGGCGCTGTTCTCGAGCAAGCCGGACTACCTGCTGAAAGTGCGTGGACTGTCCATGCGCGACGCGGGCATCTTCGACGGCGACCTGCTCGCAGTGCAGAAGAAAAGCGAAGCCAAAGACGGCCAGATCATCATCGCGCGGCTTGGCGACGACGTGACGGTCAAGCGGTTGAAGCGCCGGCCGAACGGTATCGAACTGATCGCCGAAAACCCCGATTACGACAACATCTTCGTTGAAACCGGCAGCGCGGAGTTTGCGCTCGAGGGTATCGCCGTCGGGCTGATCCGCCCGGGCGAGTTCTAACTGCCCGCGTGTTAGCCAACCCAAAGCTGCCCCAACGTTGAATCGCCTGGAGAGACTCATGGAACGCCTTGCCCGCCTGCTGCCTTTTCGCCAGTTCGGTCGTTTGCGTCATCTGCGCAAGCTGGTGCCGTGTTCGCTGATCGAGGCGTCCTCCGCCAGTACTCCATCGCTATTTGACGCGCCCGCTGGCGTACCGGGCTTGCCGTCCTCGTTGCCGGCTTTTGCTCGCGTTTCGTTGAATTCGGGGCTGAATACGGCTGAACCCGCGCGTCGTGCGCCAGTGCGCGTGTATCACGGACCGTCGCGGCTGATCATGGTCGGCACGGTAGACGCGGTGTGCCGCATGATCGATCGTTGCATCGCAGATGAAGCCAACGTGCACGGTGCGGTGTTCGAGTCGTAAGCCGCACTGCGCGTGCACCGCATTCCATTGCGGCTGTGCGACGCGCGACACCCGGCGTAAGGTCGTTCACCCACCCGCGCCTTTTCGGATATTGCATCGCCTGGGATCGTTTTTGCGTGGCCGCGGTCCACGTTAGATCACACCTGATGGAGAGTCCCACTCGATGGCAGTTCCAACACGCACAAAACGCAACGCCGCCCGGCCGCTGATCGTCACCTTGATTGTGATTGTGGTGATTGCCGCGTTGGGGTTCTGTTACGCGTCGCCTTACATGGCGCTGAATAAGCTCAAACGCGCGGCGGATGCGCGTGATGCGCAAACCGTCAATGAATACGTCGACTTTCCCGCGTTGCGCGAGAGCCTGAAGCAGCAGGTCACCGGCTTGTTGACGCGTCGGCTCGACGTGCAAGGCAACGGCAATCCGTTCGCGGCGATTGGCGCGATGATCGGTGTGGCCTTGATCGGCCCGCTGGTCGACGCTTATGCAACACCCGACGGCGTTGCGGCATTGCTGAATGGCATGCCGCCGCGCGGCAACCCGGGCGAGCGCCCCCCTGTTCCGGCTGGCGCCGACAATCCGCCGGCCGCAACGGCGTCTGCACCGGAACCGGCGCACCCTGTTGCAGCCAACAATGGGAACAGTGTCACGCCACCGCAACCGCCGCAAACCACGGCGGGCTACCGCGGCCTTAACGAGTTCGTCGTCAGCTATCAGCATGGCGCTGGTGACGCGCGTTACTCGGCGATCTTACGGCGCGAAGGTTTGTTCACGTGGAAGCTGGCCGCGGTCAATCTGAACGAGTGATCGCCCACCGGTCGCTATCGACTTGAGCGTATGCGCGAATCACGGTTTGGCCGAAACGATCGCCGCGAACGGACAACCGTTCGGCCACGCGGCTCATTCAGATCAATCAGCGCAGTTCACGCTCTTCGCCCCGCCGCGCATCAGGCCGCCTCCGCTTGCTGCTGCTCCTGCGCGGAAGAGCACGCCACCAGAATGCTGCACGAGACCCGGTCGAGCAGCGGGGTATTCCCCGCGCCCATCCACCATCGTGACAGACCGGTGCGGCAACGGTGGCCGACCACCACGAGGTCGACATGCAATTCGTTAGCGAGGTTGGCTATCTCGTCGATCGGATGGCCGAACGCAAAATGCCCTTGCGCGGTCACGCCGCGTTCGGTGAGCCAGTCCACCCCTTCCTGCAGGATGTCGCGGGCGGTTTTTTCGAAACTGCCACAGGCCACATCGGTCAGCAGGCCCGCGCTTTGCGCAATGCTCGAGCGCATGTCGACCACTGATAGTAAGTGCGTTTCCGCCTTCAGATCCAACGCCAGGTCGGCGCCGCAACGTAACGCTTTACGGCCTTCGCGCGAGCCGTCGTAGCACAGCAGGATTTTCTTGTAGCTCGCCATGATTTTTCTCCCATCCGCGAGGAACGCGGTCTGAATGAATCATGGTGCACCGCAATTCAGGTTGCAAGGGATGGAAAACGCTAAGTGCGCCCTAAACAGGTGCGTGCTGGATTTGTGGGGGGTTTGGGCCGGGTTGGGGTTGCCCGCGAACCGTTGCCGCAGCGCAAGAAACGGCATCCGGCGCATCCGGCGCCGATCAACACCTCGCTGCCGATGCCATAGAATGAGCGGCCTTGCCGGCCATTTGCGTCTTTCCCCGGAGCCTCGTTCGATCCATGTCTGAAGCCGCCATTGAATTCCACCAGGTTAAAAAAAGCTACGACGAAAAGACGGTCGTCGACGGACTGTCGTTTCATGTCAACGCGGGCGAATGTTTCGGCCTGCTCGGTCCGAACGGCGCAGGCAAGACCACCACGTTGCGCATGCTGCTCGGCATCGCCGCACCGGATGCCGGCACGATCCGCCTGTGCGGCGAGCCGATTCCCGGCCGCGCGCGCGTGGCCCGAGCGCGTGTCGGCGTCGTGCCGCAGTTCGACAATCTCGATCCCGATTTCACGGTCCGCGAAAACCTGCTGGTGTTCGGCCGCTACTTCGGTCTGAGCGCCGCGCAATGCCGCGCGATGGTGCCGTCGCTGCTCGAATTCGCGCGTCTCGAGAGCAAGGCGGATGCACGTGTGAGCGAACTGTCGGGCGGCATGAAACGGCGCCTTACGCTGGCTCGAGCACTCGTCAACGACCCCGACGTGCTAATCATGGACGAGCCAACCACCGGCCTCGATCCGCAAGCGCGCCACCTGATCTGGGAGCGGCTGCGCTCGCTGCTCGCACGCGGCAAGACCATTCTGCTGACCACGCACTTCATGGAAGAAGCCGAACGGCTGTGCCACCGCCTCTGCGTGATCGAGGAAGGTCGCAAGATCGCCGAAGGCGCGCCGCGTGCATTGATCGCATCGGAGATCGGCTGTGATGTGATCGAAATCTTCGGACCCGATCCGGTTGCGTTGCGCGACGAATTGGCGCCGCTTGTCGAGCGCACCGAGATCAGTGGCGAAACGCTCTTCTGCTATGTGAACGACGCGCAACCCGTGCATGCCCGGCTCAAGCAACGTGCCGATCTGCGCTACCTGCATCGCCCGGCGAATCTGGAAGATGTGTTCCTGCGCCTGACCGGGCGCGAGATGCAGGACTGACGCGAATCGACATCGGCTCAGCTCGCAATCCTCTACAGCTATAACGACACGGCAAGAGACACGCAATGGACGCACGCACTTACGAACCGCACGGCGAGACACCGCCGAAGCAGGAGACCTTCACCGCTTTCCCCGCCAACGCCGTCAACTGGATTGCGGTGTGGCGCCGCAACTATCTGGTCTGGCGAAAGCTCGCGATTGCCTCGATGTTCGGCAATCTTGCCGATCCGATGATCTACCTGTTCGGCCTGGGCTTCGGGCTTGGGCTGATGGTCGGGCATGTCGACGGCGTGTCGTATATCGCGTTTCTCGCTGCGGGTACGGTGGCATCGAGCGTGATGATGTCGGCGAGTTTCGAGTCGATGTATTCGGGTTTTTCGCGCATGCACGTACAGCGCACGTGGGAGGCGATCATGCATACGCCGCTCACGCTCGGCGACATCGTGCTTGGCGAGGTGATGTGGGCGGGCAGCAAATCGATGTTATCGGGCGCGGCGATCATGCTGGTCGCGGGGGCTCTCGGCTATGCGAGTTTTCCGTCGATGTTGCTGGCGTTGCCGGTAATCGTGCTAACGGGGCTCGCATTCGCGAGCGTCGCGATGGTGGTGACGGCGCTTGCTCCGTCGTATGACTTCTTTATGTTTTATCAGACGTTGGTGTTGACGCCGATGTTGCTGTTGTCTGGGGTGTTCTTTCCTGTTTCACAGTTGCCTGCTGCGGCGCGGGTTGTGACTGAGCTTTTGCCTTTGGCGCATGCAGTCGATCTGATTCGGCCAGCTATGCTTGGGCGGCCTGTCGGTGGTGCTGTTTTGCACGTTGCCGTGCTGGTGGCTTACGCGGTGGGTGGGTTTGTTGTATCGGCGATTTTGTTTCGGCGCAGGATGATGAAGTAGGTTTTGGGGCCTGCGGCCGGTTTTTTTCGCGTGGCGGGTGAGTGGTTTTTTTGCCTGCGTGGCGCTTTTTTCAGTGTTCTTGGGGCTTTGGCCTTTCCTTGATTTGCTAGTGGTCTATTAGCGTTGCCCCTGTGCGGGGCGGCACCTACTTCTCTTTGCCGGCTGCAAAGACAAGTAGGCAAGAGAAAGCAGCTCAAACCGCTCATGCTAAGTGGGCACCGTGGTCTGCTGCGGGTAGTGGTGCATCTGGAATCCGTGTTCTCGCACATTCCACGTTAGTGACAAGGGACTCGTCAGCTCCCACTCCGCACTACGTGCGTCGCGGACGGGGCTGCATGGGAAACCACGGGCTTCGGTTGAGGTCTGTGGGGGCCATCGGCTTCGCCTCGGCGACACGCCTCTGCACTCACCCGGAAACCCCTACTTAAAATCATATGTCGGTGTGCCGCAATCACGGGCACGATCACTATCGCAGTCACAGCCACAGTTGCGGCTGCGGTTGCAATCACAATCACAATCACAATCACGGCGGCAGTGCAATCGAGCCACGGCTCGGTGGCAAGGAGTGGGCGTCAAAACGTAGCGGGTGGTTCTAAGAACTATGCTTCGGCGCGCGCAGCGCCGCCGGAAGTATGACGCCCTTGTCACTGGCGTAAGCAGGTGCACGAACCCAGATTCCAGATGCACCACTACCCGCAGCAGACCGCGGTGCCCACTTAGCATGAGCGGTTTGAGCCGCTTTCTTTTGCCTACTTTTCTTTGCGGCATGCACAGAAAAGTAGGTGCCGCCCCGCACAGGGGCAACACTAATAGACCACAAACAAATCAAGGAAAGGCCAAAGCCCCAGGCACACGGCCAAACAAGCGCCGCCGCAGGCAAAAAACCCTCATTCAATCCTCATCATCCGTCCAAGGAATATCCACATCAGAAATAAAGGCCACCGTTGCAAACGGCCCCCCATCCTGACGTCCGATCTTCCCGTCGGCCCGCTGCCATTCAACCCTGAACACCGTAGCCGGATCATCGGCAATCAACCGCACCGTCCGAACCTCATCCGGGTCCTGCTCCTCAACAGGACCGTCAAGCGAAACCTGCAATTCCTGCGGCCACAGCCCGTCAGTCGGATCGTAAATCTTGTCGCCGTCCGGAATCAGCGTGAACGCCTCCACACCAATCGTCGCCGACGCCTCGACGATCATCTTGCCCAACGCGCGCAGCAACGCCGTCGCCCGTGCCGAGTTGGCCTGGCGAATTGCAAGATCCCCGCGCGTCAGCGCCTGCTCAAGTTTTGGGTTTGTTTTTTGTTGCGCCATTCGATGTCCTGAGTCCTATCGCTCTGTTGTGGACGGCACGCCCATTCATCGCGCACCGTGCTCCATTTTTCGGGCTGAATCCTACCACTGGTATGAGCCACAGCACCGCCAGCCGTGCAGTAGAGGCTGACCAGCCCGCCCCGTCCCCACAGTTTAGGTCGTGATTCGCCGTCCGGCAGGGAGATTTGCCTTTCAACGCGCCTCACCGCGCTTTCGAGCCGGCTTCGGCATCGCAGCATTCGTGGGCCTGGCGCCGCCGATTTCGGCGATCAGATGGTCGCGGAACGCCTTCACCGACGGCGGCAACTCCCGTCCGGCCATCGTCTGCACCTGGATGCTGCGCTGGCGCATCTGCGGATGCGTCAGCGGCATCGCGACGAAGCCGTCGCCGGCGTAACGGTCGCGCACCGACAGCAGCCCCGTGAACATGATCGCCCCGGACTTCTGCGCGTAACGGTACATCGCGCCGCTATTGTTGCAGGTGAGATCGGGCTCGAGCAGCACGCCTTCAAGCGCGCAGGTGATGTCGATCAACTGCCGAATCGTCGTACCAGGCTCCGGTAGCACCAGTGGATAGCGCTTCAGGTCGGCGAGCGACACCTTCGCGCGCCCGGCCAGCGGATGATCGGCGCGCAGCAGCGCCAGCACCGGTGCGCGCTCGGTGTGTTCGACCTTGACGCCCTTTTCCGGCGCGAGACTGAACGTCAGCGCGAGATCGGCGTCGCCATCGCGCACCCGGCGAGTGGCCTCGCCCGGCGGCATCACTGAGAGCGTGAAGTCGATCCCGGGGTAGTCGCTGCGGAACGCCGCCATCGCGCTGGGCAGGAAATCCGCGGCGAAACCCTCCGAACTGGCGACCTTGATCATGCTGCCGTGCAACGCCTCGAGGCCGCCGATCTCCTTCATCACGTGCTCCGCCTCGAGCAAGCTGCGCTGCGCGTACGCGAGCAGACGCTCGCCCGCCTCGGAGAGCGACATGCCACGCGGCCGCCGCTCGAACAGCGCGACGCCGAGATCGCTTTCGAGCCGCGCAATCTGCCGGCTGATCGCCGACACAGCCACATGCAGCCGCGCGGACGCGTCGCTGATCGAGCCGGTGCGAGCCACTTCAACGAAATAGCGCAATGCGATGCCGTGTAATGAAAGTGCCATGAGCAAACCTTTATGCAAGCGGATGCAGCTGGGTGCCGGGGTGTCGAGCTTTGCCTTTTCGGCAACGCAAGCTTCGAAAGACGATCATTGTGACAAAAATAACGGCCTCCTAGAATCGTTTCGAAGTTGATGGCCGCGAACCAGACGTGCCACGCACGGCGCCGCGTCGCCGCCATCCCCCGCACCCCGCATCGGAGACAAATATGAGCCGCAATCAGGCCATCGAACACGCAACGCATCATTTCGAATCAGGCGCCTTCCTCGAGAACCTCAACCGGCGCGTCGGATTTCGCACGGAGAGTCAGGAAAACAATCGCGCCGCTACGTTGCTGTCGTATCTGACTGGCGAGATCGCGCCCGAAGTCGAAGGGCTTGGCTTCAGCGCACGCATCGTCGATAACCCGGCGGAAGGATTCGGGCCGTTCCTGATCGCCAACCGTCACGAAGACGACCGTCTGCCCACCGTACTGATCTACGGCCACGGCGACGTCGTGCGCGGCTACGACAGTCAATGGCGCGCACCGTTGACGCCTTGGGCCGTGACGATCGAAGGCGAACGCTGGTATGGCCGCGGCACCGCCGACAACAAGGGCCAGCACACCATCAATCTCGCCGCGCTAGCGAGCGTGCTGGCCGCGCGCGACGGCAAGCTCGGCTTCAACGCAAAACTGCTGATCGAGATGGGCGAGGAAACCGGCTCGCCGGGGCTCGACGCAATCTGCCACCAACACAAACAGGAACTGGCCGCGGATGTGCTGATCGCCTCCGACGGTCCGCGCCTCGCCGCGCGCCGCCCCACCGTCTTCCTCGGCTCGCGCGGCTCGGTGAACTTCAAGCTCTCGCTGAATCTGCGCGACGGCGCGCACCACTCGGGCAACTGGGGCGGTCTGTTGCGCAACCCGGCCACCGTGCTGGCAAACGCGCTTGCCAGTCTGGTCGATGCGCGCGGCGTAATCGCCGTCGACGGCTTGCGTCCGCCGCCGATTCCCGAGGCGGTACGTCATGCCCTCGCCGATATCACGGTAGGCGGCGGTCCGGGCGATCCTGCCGTCGACGATAGCTGGGGCGAGCCCGGTCTCACGCCGCCAGAACGTGTGTTCGGCTGGAACAGCTTCGAAGTGCTGGCTTTCAAGGCCGGCAATCCCGAGAACCCGGTCAATGCCATCCCGGCGTCGGCGTTCGCGCATTGCCAGTTGCGCTTCGTGGTCGGTACCGACTGGGAAAACCTTGAGCAGCATCTGCGCGCGCATCTGGACGCGCATGGCTTCTCGCTCGTCGAAATCAGCGTCGAGCGCGGTGCGCCGGCCACGCGTCTGAACCCCGACGATCCGTGGGTCACGTGGGCCATCGCTTCACTCGAACAGACCACCGGCAAGAAGACGGCGGTGCTGCCGAATCTCGGCGGCACGCTGCCCAACGAAGTGTTCGCCGACACGCTCGGACTGCCGACCATCTGGGTGCCCCATTCGTACCCGGCCTGCTCCCAGCACGCGCCGAACGAACATCTGCTCGGACCGGTGGTGCGCGAGGGTCTGCAGATCATGGCGGGGCTCTTCTGGGATCTCGGCGAGAACTCCCCGCGCGCAACCGCAACGACCACGGAAGCCGCAGCCTGAGCGATCAACGCAGTACGCCTGCCGCACGCCCCAACACGCCCGCAGTTAACTGTTAGCCGCATCCGCCACGAGGCACGCCACGATGATCACGTCCACCTTGCAAGCCAGCGCCACGCGGCCGTCCGCCGCAAAGGCCCATCGCATCATTCTCGCGGCGTCGATCGGCAATGCGCTTGAATGGTTCGACCTCGTCGTCTATGGATTTTTCGCGGTGACGATCGCGAAGCTGTTTTTCCCGGCGCGCACCGAAGCGATTTCGTTGATGCTCACGCTCGGCACCTTCGGCATCTCGTACATGATCCGGCCGCTCGGCGGACTCGTGCTCGGCTCGCTCGCGGATCGTGCGGGGCGCAAGGTGTCGCTGCTGTTGTCGATCGGCTTGATGATGATCGGCACGTTGACGATCGCCGTGATGCCGCCGTATGCCGTGATCGGTTTGTGGGCGCCGGCCGGCATCATGCTGTCACGGCTCGTTCAAGGCTTCTCGGCGGGCGGCGAGTTCGGCGCTTCCACCGCGTTTCTGGTCGAGCATGCACCCGAGCGGCGCGGCTTTATGGGTAGTTGGCAGTTCGCCAGTCAGGGCATGGCGACGCTGCTCGCCTCTGGCTTCGGCGCGTTGCTGACGAGCCAGCTCACGTCGGCGCAACTCGAATCGTGGGGCTGGCGTATTCCGTTTCTGTTCGGCCTCGCGATCGGCCCGGTCGGCTTCTATATTCGCCGTTACGTGGACGAAGGCGCAGAGTTCAACACGGAGCCGAAAACCCGCACACCGCTGCGCGATCTGTTCGGCACGCAGAAGGTCCGCATGCTGCTCGCGGTCGGCTCGCTGGTCATTTCGACCGCGGCCAACTACATGATCCTGTACATGCCGACCTACGCGATCAAGCAACTGCATCTGCCCGCTTCAACCGGCTTCTCGGCGACGCTTGCAACGGGAATCGTGCTGACGGTGCTGACGCCGTTCGCCGGCCACCTGTCCGATAGCATGGGATGCATCCGCATCATGGCAGTCGCCGCGACGTTGATGCTGCTGACGGTCTATCCGACCTTCGTGTATATGAATGCGCATCCGTCGTTCGCCACGATGCTGCTGGCGCTGATCTGGATCGGCGTATTGAAGGCGACGTACTTCGGCGCACTGCCCGCGCTGATGTCGGAGATTTTCCCGACGCAGACGCGCGCAACCGGTCTCGCGGTCAGCTACAACATCGGCGTGACGGTGTTCGGCGGCTTTGCGCCCTTCGTGATCACCTGGCTGATCGACGCGAGCGGCAATAAGCTCGCGCCAGGCCTCTATCTGATGTTCTGCGCGGTGGTGAGTTTGCTGGCGCTCAATGCGGTGCGCTCGAGGCTGAAGATTCGCTGAGCGAGTTTGAGTGAGGTTGACGCAGGCAAGGCACATCAACTCGCCTTGCCGCCCCGGCAACGTCATACCCAGTCAAAGTGATGCCGACTCAAAGCCGATCGCCGGGCCCACCAGAAGTTGCCCTGCGCTCAGCTTCAAGTCACCCTCGGGTTATGCTCAGGCCAACTTCAAGTCAACACGGAACGCGACTGCCTCAAGGCGCCGGATTCGGCTGCAATTCATGCAGCTTGTCGATCTCCGCGAGCGCTTCCGGCGAGAGTTTCACCTCCGCGCTGGCGATGTTTTCCTTCAACTGATCGAGCGACGTGGCGCCGATCAGATTGCTCGTCACGAACGGCCGGCTGTTGACGAAGGCCAGTGCGAATTGCGCGGGCGACAAACCGTGACGCTTCGCCAGCTCCACATAGCGCGTGGTTGCCTGAATCGCTTGCGGCTTGCTGTAGCGTTGAAAGCGCTCGAACAGTGTGATACGGGCGCCATCCGGACGGGCGCCGCCTTCATACTTGCCCGACAGCCAGCCGAAGGCCAGCGGCGAATACGCAAGCAAGCCAATGTTGTCGCGATGCGCGTACTCGGACAGACCCGCTTCATAAGTGCGGTTCAACAGGCTATACGGATTCTGGATACTGACGATGCGCGGCAAGCCGAGCTTTTCCGCCGCACGCAGAAACTGCGCGACGCCCCAAGGCGTTTCGTTCGACACGCCGATATGGCGAATCTTGCCCGCCTTGACGAATTCCGCGAGCACCGACAGCGTTTCTTCGATCGGCACCGTGTATGCGTCATCGACCCACGGATAGGCGGGACGGCCGAACGTCATGGTGCTGCGATCCGGCCAGTGCAACTGATACAGATCGACGTAATCTGTTTGCAGACGCTTCAGGCTATCGTTGAGCGCTTCGGTCAGGTTCTTGCGATCGAACTGGTTGCCCTCGCCGCGAATATGGCGCGGATTGTGCGGTTGACGCGCCGGGCCGGCGATTTTAGTGGCCAGCACGATCTTCTCGCGCGCGCTGCGATGCTGCGCGATCCACGTGCCGATATAGCGCTCGGTCGAGCCTTGCGTCTCGGGACGCGGCGGCACTGGGTACATTTCCGCAGCGTCGATCAGATTGACGCCGTGGTCGAGCGCGTAATCGATCTGTGCGTGCGCTTCCTGCTCGGTATTCTGCTCGCCCCACGTCATGGTGCCGAGACCGATCAGGCTAACCTTCACATCCGAGTCGCCGAGTCTGCGGTATTCCATCGAACTTGTCCTGTTGTGTGTAAACGGAAAGCGCTGACGTTACCATGCCGGCGCGATGCCTGCAGCGCAGCTAAAATGCTGCTTCAGCGGGCGCTCACACCGCCTCGCTCAATGAACTTTCCGTCGACCCCTCTGCGATGAATCCCGAACACCTCGAACTGCTGGTCACGCGCGTGATGCCTTACGGAAAATACAAAGGCCGGCTGATCGCGGATCTGCCCGGCCACTATCTGAACTGGTTTGCGAGCCAGGGCTTTCCGCCGGGGGAAATCGGCCGTCTGCTGGCGTTGATGCACGAGATCGATCACAACGGTTTGTCGTCGCTGATCGAGCCGTTACGCAAGCGCTGAGAGCGACGCCTTCGGCAGATGCCAGCCATAGGTGACAGCAAGCACGCGCAAGATGAAGCACACCGCGCCACCGGCTAAGGCCGCGACGCCCGGCGGCAAGCCGGCACGCCGCGCAACCACCACAATGAATGCGCCAGCGAAAGCAGCGGTCGCGTAGATGTCGGCATGCAGCACCAGCGGCACGCGCGCCATCAGCACATCGCGGATCACCCCGCCGCCCACGCCGGTGATGGTGCCCATCAGCATCGCGATAAACGGACGGATCCCGAACAACAACGCCTTCTCTACGCCCGCAACGGCAAACAGCGCGAGACCAGCGGCCTCGAGCACGGTAATCAGCGCGACAGGAAACTGCTGCGCGGTCGAATGGAAAATAAACGTGAGCAGACCGGTGACGAACGTCAACGCCGGATAACGCCAGTCGCGTATCGCGTTAGGCGGTGAATCGCCGATCAACAGATCGCGGATCACCCCACCGCCGAGCGCCGCAACAAACGAGATCACTATCACACCCAGCAGGTCGAGACCGCCGCGCATCGCGCTGAGCGCGCCCTCGACCGCGAAGACAACCGTGCCTGTCAGATCGGCCGCCAGAACGAGCGTTTCGACGTTCGGCTTTATTTTTCGTATCGACAATGTCGGCATCGACGCATCACCCTTTCTATCAACGAGTAGGCGAAAAGGTATAGCGAAATGCGCCGCGCCGGGTGAAAAATTTGCGCGGCCGAATACAGGGGCACGCCTCGCGCTGACTATTTCGCGAGACGAGGTCTGCCGAGCCCGCTTTCCCTCGGCAGGCAACCCATGACGGTCAGATGCATAAGCAGGCGGCCTACTGCCTCTTCGATCGACACCCGGTCGGTTTCGATCATGACATCGGGGTCGAGCGGCACATCGAACGGCCCCGAAATACCCGTGAAATTGGGTATCTCACCGCGCCGCGCACGCACGTAGAGACCTTTGACATCACGCGCTTCGCAGACTGTCAGCGGCGCATTCACAAACACTTCGACGAAACCAGCGCCGACGATCTCGCGAGCCATGCGTCGATGTTCATGCTCGGGCGAGATCACCGCGGCAATCGCGATGAAGCCTTGTTGCATGACCAACGCCGCGACGTGCGCAATCCGCCGCAGATTTTCGGCGCGGTCCTCGGGCGTGAAGCCGAGGCCCGCGGTCAGGCCGCGCCGCAGCACGTCGCCGTCGAGCACGATCGAGGCATGTCCGGCTTCTTTCAGACGCTGATGCAACGCCTCGGCCACGGTCGATTTACCGGCGCCGGACAAACCGGTCATCCAGATGACGGCTCCACGCGTTGCGCTCACGATTTCCGCTCCGTCCCGTTGACCGCTGTCCCGGCATCTGCCAGAGGCGCCCGCTCGTGCCCGCTGACGCTGCCAGCGGGCGCCAACTCCGCTCCCAGTCCGTCGAACAAGGGTTGCAGCAACGCCTGCTGCGGCTGCCAGCGCTGCAGCGACGTCTTGTAGAGCGGACGGCGCACCTGTGCCGCGCTTGCCGTGCTCACCTGCCGCGTGGTCTGGTGAAACGCCAGACAGCGCTCGTCCCAGTCGAGTCCGCAATGCGCGAGCAAGCGCCGGACATTCCCTTCGAAATCTTCAATCAATTCTTCGTATTTGACTTCGATCATCGTGCCCTCGGGTAACACGCGTTGCCAATGGGCCATCAACGCGTCGTACGCGCGATAGTAGCGGCCCAGTTCACCGAGATCGTAGCTGAACGGGACGTCATGAAAAATCCGGGAAAAAATCGACAGGCAACTTTGCAACGGCGAGCGGCTGCTATGAATGAAGCGCGCATTCGGCAACGCCAGATGAATCAGCCCGACGTTGATGAAATTGAACGGGTATTTGTCGGTGAACCGTGCGTAGCCTGGCGTTGCGTTTTTCAATTCCGGCAGCGACGTCCGTATGCGGCGCAAATAGTCGGCGCCGAGCGTGCGCAATTGCGCGGGGTCGACGCCCTGCAAGGCCGCGATATCGATGCGCAAGGGATCATCGATATCGCGGCCGATGCAACTCACCAGCGCCTCGGCGAACTCCGTGCGCTCACCCGCGCCGAAAACCTGTGGATGACTCGCGAGAATCTGTTCGACCAGTGTCGAACCCGAGCGTGGCATGCCGACGATAAAGATCGGTGCGTCCGACGCATCACCCAGACCATGCCTGGCCACCAGCACCTCTGACGTCAGGAGCTCCGGCAAATGCGCGAACAGGCCGAGCGACGCGGCTTCGTCATAACGCACGCCGGCGCGGTGCAGTACGTTGCCCTTCACGAAGTGATCGAACGACGCATCGTTGCGCCCCACGTCAGACAGCGCCTGTCCATACGCGAAGTGAATCTCCGCCTGATCGGCGGGTGTCAGCGAGTCGGCATCGCCGATGAGTTGCTCCAGCGCGGCGAACACCGGATCGTCGGCGCTAAGGCGCTTGGACTGCACGAAGTTGCGGTAATACAGCGGCACCTGCGGGGCGGCCTCAATCGCGCTGCGATAGGCTTCATGAGACTCGTCGAAACGACCGAGTGCCTGCAGGCAGTTGCCCATGTTGTTGTACGAGCCGTCGGCTTTGGGATTCAGCTGGACTGCTTCGCGATAGGCGTCTATCGCCTGCTCGAGTCGATGCATCTGCTCGAGCGACCAGCCGAGGCCGTGACGCAAATCGGTGTTCCGCGGATCGAGCCCAATCCCTTCGTGATAGCAGACGACGGCTTCGGGAAAACGGTTCAGTGCGGCGAGCGTCGCGGCAAGACGCTCAAGGACCATGACATCAGTGGGATCGAGCGAGCGTGCTGCTTCGAAACATTGGAGTGCGGCCTGGAGTTCGCCGCGAGCGGCACAGGCGTCGCCTTCGGCGCGCCATTCCGATGTGGTCGCAGGCTGTGGATCGTGCTTCATTGACGGCCAGGTTCTTGCAGGCTTCGCGTCAGGCGGCCCGGGCAATGTGGAATGCGTTCTTCTTCGTCCAGCTCAGCACCAGCATGGGTCTGGATTCAAAGGCGAATTGTCTGACGGGAAAGTATCAGGCGCGCCCTACAGTTACGTTGCAAAAATTTAACCAACTGTTACAGCGCGATGAATCCGTCATAGTTTGGAAGGTTGGCGTAACGGGCGGCCGCTATGGCGTTGGGTTGCGGCGCAGGCGTCATCGAAGCGCGAAGGCGAATCCGGGCAGTAATTTGCGGACACAAATCCTGCTGAACTCGCGGGCACGCCGTTTTTCTCATTCACATACGAAGGAGAAAATCGTGAGCAGGCTCATTGCATCAGTCGCGATGTTGGCCGTGGCGGCAAGTCTCACCGGTTGCGTGGTCGCGCCGGGATACGACTATGCCTACGCGCAGCCCTATTACCCCGGCTACGGTTATGCCTATGGACCGGTGTATGGACCGGCTTACGGCACGGTGGACATTTGGGGTGGTTGGGGTGGCCCGTGCTGTTACTACCACGGACGTGGCGGGTACTGGCACGGCGGCGGCTGGCATGGTGGAGGTTGGCACGGCGGCGGCGGCTGGCATGGCGGCGGTGGCTCCCACGGCGGCGGAGGCAGTTCGTGGAGCAGCGGCGGCAATGGGGGGCATGGGCATTGATGCGGCGGCTGCCGGCTGATCTGCCCTCCGGCGCTGCCGGGTCTCCAGCCCAAACGGGAAGTTTCATGCCTTGCGGTAAAATCGGGTTTTGATTGATGCCGTCCGGCCGCCCCATGTCTTCATCCCAAACTCCCAGTCCGCGCCGCGTTTCCGTCGCGCCCATGATGGACTGGACCGATCGCCACTGCCGCTCGCTGCATCGCGTGATATCGCGTCACACGTGGCTTTACACCGAAATGGTCACTACCGGCGCGTTGCTGCACGGCGATGTGCCGCGCCATCTGGCGTTTACGCCCGAAGAAGCACCGGTCGCTTTGCAACTCGGCGGCAGTGAGCCTGACGACCTCGCTCGCTCGGCCAAGCTCGGTGAGCAATGGGGCTATGACGAGATCAATCTGAACTGCGGCTGTCCGTCCGAGCGCGTGCAGCGTGGCGCGTTCGGCGCTTGCCTGATGAACGAACCGCAACTTGTCGCCGACTGCGTGAAGGCGATGCGCGATGCGGTCTCCGTGCCGGTCACCGTCAAGCACAGGATTGGCGTCGATGAGGTCGAGGACTATGGCTTTGTGCGCGACTTCGTCGGCACGATCGCGGACGCCGGCTGCAACGTGTTCATCGTGCACGCGCGCAACGCGATTCTCAAGGGCCTGAGCCCGAAAGAGAACCGCGAGATTCCGCCGCTCAAGTACGACTACGCGCATCAGCTGAAGCGCGACTTCCCGCATCTGGAGATCATCATCAATGGCGGCGTCAAGACGCTTGATGAGGTGGAAACGCATCTTCAGCATATCGATGGCGTGATGCTTGGGCGCGAGGCATATCACAACCCCTATGTGCTCGCCGACGTCGATGCGCGCTTCTATGGTTCGACAGAAACGCCGCTCACGCGCGAGCAGGTCGAAGCGAAGCTGATCGAATATTGCGCCGCTGAATTGGCACGAGGCACGTACCTTGGTTCAATCACGCGCCACGCACTCGGCCTCTACCGCGGTGAAGCAGGCGCACGTGGATGGCGTCGCGTGTTGTCCGATAGCAAGCGTCTGGCGGCGCGCGATTTGACCATCTTCGATGAGGCAAGACAGCATCTGCGTGAGCCCGTCGAAATTTTTGAATAAAGGACTAGGCAAACGGGATTCTTGTTCGTATAATCTCGTTTCTTCATTGACGAGCCAAGTTTCTCAGCAATGAGTTGCTAGCAAGTCAAGCAGATGTCAGTGGTGGCTGTAGCTCAGTTGGTAGAGTCCAGGATTGTGATTCCTGTTGTCGTGGGTTCGAGCCCCATCAGCCACCCCAAAGAATTCAAGCAGTAAAAGTTTGATCAAACGGCGTTGTGAGAAATCACAACGCCGTTTTTGTTTTGGCCTCGCGATTTACCACGCCGCGAAACGGACTCTGTTGGGCGGACTTCCCAATTAAAAATCTCGTCGACGCGAGGTTTTCAATTGGGAAAGAGCAAGCGGATCAAACCAGCCGCACTTCCAGACGCCTGCCAAGAACGGCAAACGCAGACTCGACCATTTCGATCTTCGATGAATGACGGAAATTCAAAAGACGATCGACCTGCACCTGGTTGACCTTCAATCGACGCGCCAACTCTGCCTTACGCACGTTCTGTTGCAGCATTTCGTTTGCAAGCAGGACCTTCGAGGTCACGAGAGCAGGAAGCGTTATAACTCGCTGGCCGCGCTTTGCCTTCGACGGCAAAGGAATGAACCGCTTCTCCAAAAAGTAGATCTCAAGTGCGGCCTCCAATGCGTCGAGGGCTTGCACATCTGCATCATCTTCGTTCTCTCCAACGGTGATCGCTTCAGGCACGTCCGGAAACGTGACGAGGAGCGTGCCATTAGAATCCGGCGTCAGCTCGATGGGATACGACAACATTACGGTTCTCCAGTGGGACTGCTTCAAGAAAAACACAAAGCCCGCGAGTATCGGGAGAGGCCGTCAGCCTCTCCTGCTCATTTGATACCAAGCTGCCTCTTGATGGCCGCGACGAGATGGGTACCCATTTCCTTGGCGCCGTGATCCGGGAAGATGGTTGTCTTGCCGTTGAGCGTGACCCGGTAGTGACTTGAGCCGCTCCTGTGCTTTTCGAAAATCGCACCTTGTTTCTTCAGCCACTTCCTAAACTCGCTGTACTTCATGTTCCTCCTCTTGTTGAGCAAGACGAGGAAGGATACAACGCAAATGTTGTATCAAAAAATCCAGAAACACAACATGTAAGTTGTATTTTTTGAGACGTAGACAGAGCACGAAGGGGAACATTGCGGCTGGGCAACGGGCACAGGCGGTATCGGCGTGCGCTGCGACCATGATGCAGCGGCGCGATACGGATTAGCGCACTTAATGTCCGGACGGCCGGCATCCCAAGTGTCGAATCCTAACGCGGCACGCCGGCAAACACCACCGATAACCCGCCCTCCAAACCTGGTCTTTGACCGCCGTAAACGCTTGACAGACAGGGTCGGACCACCGCTGACGCCTGTCGCATAACCCTCCGGCCGATTATTTCAATACCGAGAATAGTAATTTCAGATTATCGGTACAAATTTTCAATAGTAGGGGTATACACTGCCTTCCATCGACGTTGCAGACACACCTCACCGGCTCCTGCGACGCCTTCCTGAAATGAAATCGAAACGTTATCGGAGTCACACCATGAAGACCAAGCTCATCGCCGCCCTGTTGGTTGCTGTTTCTGCCTCGATCGCTGCTCCCGCATTCGCTAGCGGCTACGGCCCGGCACCGTTCTACCGTCCGTCGGTCGGCGCACCGGCTTCGCAACAAGGTCAGAACGCGCAAACCGTCGCAGCTGAACGCGCTAATGCCGAATCGAACGCATACGGTGGCGTGACCAACGTGTCGTCGCAATCGGGTACGCGTGCACCGGCTGAGTCGGGCCCGCAATCGGTTTTCTTCGGCCACTAATCTGTCGCCGTTGAAGGTTGCCGTTCACAAGACGGCAGCCGAACTGGGCGCCGCGCATGCAGCAATGCATGCCGGCGCCCAGTTCCGTTTACACGGCGGGAACGCCCGCGACGTCGAGCTACGCCCCGCCGTCATCACGCCTCGCGCACATCCTCTTTCGGCGCTTCAGAAAAACGAATCCGATTACCAAACGGATCGATCGTCTCCAGCTCTTTCCCCCACGGCACCTCTTCAATACCCGGTTTCCCGTACTTGTAATCTTTGCGCTGGAGTTCGGCATGCAACGCGTCGATGTCCTGCACCCGCACGAAAATCGTCGAGCCTGGCGTCGCGTCGCCGTGATGCTCGCTCAGATGCAAAATCAGGTCAGAGCGGCGCACCTGCATGTAGAGCGGAAAATTGGCCTCGAAGCGGTGTTCCCAGTCGATGGTGAAGCCGAGAAAATCCACGTAAAACTCCCGGGCTTTCTCTTCAGAAAAGATACGGATGATCGGAATGGCAGGTGACAGGTGCACAGTGGTCTCCAGCAAGTCGAAAGATCGCCAGCTTAATCGAATGCGCTCGCCGGCTCACGCGCTTGTGGCTATGCGGCGAGGCCGGCATCGATCGTTTCGCGCGCCGCCTTGAAGCCCGCCAGGGCCGCGGCATGCTCGGTGGACCACAGGGTGTCGATGTGCACGAGCCGCCAGTCGACCACCACCGCGTCGTTGCGTAACACGCGAAAATGCGCTTTGACGCCGGTAAGCACCTGTTCGACCGCGACTTCAATGTCGTAGTCCAGATAACGCTCCTGGTAGTCGCCCATGTCGAGGCCTTTCGGCTCCATGATCGCCTCCTTGGTGTCTTGCGTGCCCTCAAATGTCGGTGGCCGCACCTTCCCACCGGGCCGTCGTTGCGGCTCGGAGCATGCACCGGCCCGCCCTCGCCTGACGATCAGTCGCAATCGCCAGAAAGGTACTGCCGGCCGCTACAGGTGATTTCGACCTCGCCGCCGCTTGCTTCGGCGGCGAGCCCGTTCGTCAGCAACTCCGCCGTGACGGATTGCTCAAACTTCGGCATGGGCTGTCCGACGCCGACATCGTTCAGGCGCCGCAATGCTTCAACCGCTTCCGGACTTAATGACTTCGACATGGCCGTCTCCGTCGTGGTGCTCAATTCATCGTAGCAAGTTTCGCGGATGCACGCAGGCGCGCGTCAAGGCATGGGCGTTGCGTGCCGTACGGATGGCGTGCCGGCAGCAAAACCGGCAGACGGCGTCGGAACGGAGGACGAGATGGAGCGAAACAGAATGGCAGCGCTAACGGCGGGCGTCGCGCTCGCGATGTTTGGCGCAGTTGGGACGGTGGTGTTCGCACAAACGTCGAACCCGGCGCCAAAGACACCAGCGGCGCCGCAGAATGGCGGCGCATCGATGGTCAAGCCGCCTGAGGCGGCCCCCGGTTCAGGCGGTTCGGGCAATCCGGACAATATGCCGATCCGGCGTCCGCGCCAACCGACCAACGACAGGATGATGCACGAGCCGCCCGCCAGCGGCGCCAACGCGAAATAGTGTCGGCGCGCGTGACGGTACGAGCAGTGCGAATAGTGCAGTCGCGCGCTTACAGACGTGCGATCGACACCTCCGTCGACTTCACCAGCGCGACCACTTCCGAACCGACCTTCAGGTCGAGTTCGTCGACCGAACGCGTGGTGATCACCGAGGTGACGATACCGAACGGCGTGTCCACATCGACCTCGGACACCACCGGCCCGCGGATGATTTCCTTGACGTTGCCTTTGAACTGATTGCGTACGTTGATTGCGGAAATGCTCATGTCGAGTGACTCCAGAAAAGCGATTGAAAACGGTCAGTCAAGGGATGTCAGACGGCCCAGCGGACGTCTGTCGGCCGCGTGAGGCGGCCCTCGTCACGTGCGTCGTAAGCGCGATGGGACAGCGCGTCGTCGTTCGGCGCCGTCTTCAGTACGCGTTGCAACACATGTTCTTCCAGCGCGGCAAAACCGGCCGACGCACGCGCCCGCGGGCGCGCCAGCGGCACCGGCTGATCGAGCGCGATGCGCCCTTCTTCGATCAGCAGAATCCGGTCGCCCAGCGCGACGGCTTCATGCACGTCGTGCGTCACCAGCAACGCGGTAAATTGATGCTCGCGCCATAGGCGTTCGATCAGCGCGTGCATTTCGATGCGCGTCAACGCGTCGAGCGCGCCGAGCGGTTCGTCCAGCAGCAGCAATTGCGGCCGATGCACCAGCGCACGCGCCAGCGCCACACGTTGCCGCTGACCGCCGGAGAGCTGCGCGGGCCAGTCGTTGGCGCGCTCCAGCAAGCCGACTTCGTCGAGCACGGCGCGCGCATCTTCACGGGCGCTGCGGCCGAGGCCGAGCATCACGTTTTGCAGCACGCTCTTCCAGGGCAGGAGCCGCGCGTCCTGGAACATGATGCGCGTGTCGAGCGGCTGGCCGTCTTCGGCGCGCTTTTCGAGCACGCCCGACGTGGCCTTCTCCAGACCCGCGACCAGGCGCAGCAAAGTCGATTTTCCGCAGCCGCTGCGGCCGACGATCGCCACGAAACTGCCACGCTCGATCGACAAATCAAAATCGGACAGCACCGTGCGCTCGCCGTACTGCTTGCCGACGCCGCGCAACTCGACCGAAAAATCGCCGGAGCGGCGTGCGTCGTTGCGCGCCGATACACCGGTCGCCGAAGGCACGACGGCCACGCGCTGCCGATCGTGCGCCGAATCCGCACGGTCGAAGCCAGCAGCTTCGTCCGCGTCGTGATCGACAGTGCGCGGTTGCGCCAGTTCGGCCTCGAGATCGCTGCCCGCGATGCCGCCGAACGAAGCCGACAATGTCGTTGCACTCATGTTTTCGCTCCTCGTTGATAGGCAGGATGCCAACGCAGCGATACACGCTCGAGACTCTTGGCCAGCACGTCGGCAAGTTTGCCGAGCGCCGCGTACAGCAGGATGCCGACCACCACCACATCGGTTTGCAGGAATTCGCGTGCGTTCATCGTCATGTAGCCGATGCCCGACTGCGCGGAAATGGTTTCAGCGACGATCAGCGTGACCCACATCAGCCCGAACGCGAAACGCACGCCGACCAGAATCGAGGGCAACGCCCCCGGCAAAATCACATGCCGGTACAGCGCGAAACCCTTCACGCCATAACTGCGCGCCATCTCGATCAGATTGGCATCCACCGACCGGATGCCGTGAAACGTGTTCACGTAGACCGGAAAAAAAACACCCAGCGCGACGAGAAACACCTTTGCCTCTTCCTCGATACCGAACCACAGGATCACGAGCGGAATCATCGCCAGCGCGGGAATGTTGCGGACCATCTGCACTGTCGAATCGAGCGCGATTTCAGCGGGTTTGAAGAGACCCGTCGCGAGGCCGAGCACGAGTCCGATGCCGCCGCCGATCGTAAAGCCCGACACCGCGCGCCACGTGCTGACCTTTACGTCCGCCCACATTTCGCCGGACTGGATCAGCGACCACGCGGCCTTCACGACCGCGAGCGGTTCAGGCAGCACGCGCGTTGAGAGAATGCCGCTGCGTGCGGCGAATTCCCACGCCAGCAGAATCGCCAGCGGCACGAGCCACGGCGCCAGAGGCGCGCCGATGCGGCGCAATACGCCGAGGCCCGCGCCAAAAGCCGCGCCCGAGCCTGCGTGTGTGCCTCGTTCCGCACTCACAGTGGATTGAGCCATGATGATTGTCCTCGTTGCTTATCGATGGGCGTCATTGCCGAACCGGGCGCAAGCGCTCAGCTCGAACTCGCCGCCTTCGGCAGATAGTTGTTGCCGACGATCTCGCCGAACGGCCCCGACAGCGGACCGCCCGCGACCTTGCTTTGACGGCCCGGCAGCAACGGGAACACCAACTCGGCGAAGCGATACGACTCTTCGAGATGCGGATAGCCGGACAGGATGAACGTGTCGATACCGAGCGCCGCGTACTCGTTCATCAGCGCCGCCACCTGCTCGGGATTGCCGACCAGCGCCGTCCCCGCACCACCGCGCACGAGACCCACGCCCGCCCACAGATGCGGATACACCTCGAGTTCCGCGCGTGTGCCGCGCTTGCCTCCGTGCAACGAGGCCATGCGGCGCTGTCCTTCGGAATCCATCTTCGAGAACGAAGCCTGCGCACGGGAAATGGTTTCGTCGTCGAGCTTGCTGATCAGTTTGTCGGCGGCGCCCCATGCTTCTTCTTCAGTCTCGCGCACGATGACGTGCAGGCGAATGCCGAACTTGATCTTGCGGCCACGCGCTTCGGCGCGGGCGCGAATGTCGACGATCTTCTTCGCGACGGCCGCGGGCGGTTCGCCCCACGTCAGATATGTGTCGATGTGATCGCCCGCAATGTCGTGCGCAGCCGCCGACGAACCGCCGAACCACAGCGGCGGATGCGGGTTCTGCACCGGCGGATACAGCGCCTTGCCGCCCTTCGAGGTCAGATGCTTGCCGGTGAAATCGATCGCGTCGTTGGTATGCGCGGCGGTCAGCAGCTTGCGCCAGATATGCAGGAATTCGTCGGTGATTTCATAGCGCGTGTCGTGATCGACGAACACGCCGTCGCCTTCCAGTTCAGCCGAATCGCCGCCGGTCACGACGTTGATCAGCAGACGTCCATTCGACAGACGGTCGAAGGTCGCCGCCATGCGTGCCGCCAGACCCGGTGACGAAATGCCCGGACGGATCGCCACCAGAAACTTCAGACGTTTGGTCGCGGCGATCAGGCTCGACGCGACGACCCATGCGTCTTCGCATGAACGGCCGGTCGGCAGCAGCACGCCCTCGTAGCCGAGCGTGTCGGCGGCGACGGCGATCTGCTGGAAGTAGTCGTAATCCGCTGCGCGTGCGCCTTGGGACGTACCGAGATAGCGGCTGTCGCCGTGAGTCGGAATGAACCAGAACACATTCATTTGCTGCTCCTGCTTGTTCGAAACTGGATTGAATGGAAACGGTGCGTCGAGTGAAAGCGCACACGCCAGCCGCGCGCCGCTGGTCGCGCACATCCCTCCGGCACAAGAGCCGGAGATGCAGGCGCAAAAAAGGAAAGGAAAAACTGCGGCGAAAAGCGGACTAGTTGCGGGACTAGTTCCGACAGCGCATCCGCAAGCGCGTGTGTGCCATGGAGCGGCTGAAGATCGGCATCAGGCAGGACATCGCGACGGCTTCCCTCGACCAGACGTGCGCGTGATGCGCTCGATTAAATGGGCGACGGCGGCAAACACCGTCTGCATGGAGAAGCAGTCTATGGATCAGGGCCCGGCTTTTGAACGATTTTTTTTAGCTTAGGTTTTCCACTTTCGTGATTAGCCCGACGCTAAAGCATACGGATGTTGCGCCATACCTACGCTGGAAGCCGGGTACCCCTATATATAATGGCGCCACGTTTCCAATAATCCGGTGCAGGCCGCGTGAACCACGCCGCCTGATCTCTCGCGGTGCAATGCATGCAAAAACTCATCCTGCCGTTCGTCGCCGGTTTTCTGGCTTCCCTGTTCTTTCATGAATCGACCCTGGCGCTGCTGCACGCAGCTGGTCTGATCGACCCAACCGGTTTTTCGACTGCGCCGTTTTTGCCGCTCGGGCTGCCGGAGTTTATTGCGAACGCGATCTGGAGCGCATTCTGGGCTGTGCTGATGGCGTGGCTGTTGCGCGTCGCACCGGGGCGCCGCGCACCGTGGGTGCCCGCCTTCGTGTTCGGCGGCCTTGCGTTGACGGCGGCGAGCGTGTTTGTGGTCGATCCGTTGCGCGGCATCTGGCCGAGCGGCAACATGCTGCCGCGCCTCGCGGTGGGTTTCGCGGCAAACGCGATGTGGGGCTGGGGCGCGCTGGTGTTCATGCGCGCATTCATGGCGAGCGAAGACGAAGACTGAGCGCCTTCCTGGTGTCTGCTCGTCTGGCCATGCCGAGGCAAAGCCCGGCATAGCCCTGCTGCTTCGATTGTTTTGACGTTGCGGCCCGATCCCGCTTAACCGCGCAGATCGCGCAACGGGTGTTCGTTTGCCGGCCACGGGCTTTCGAACATCTTCGCCACATCGGCGGCGCTCACGTCTTCGATACGCGCAAAACGCCAGTGTGGCGCGTTGTCCTTGTCGATGATGCGCGCGCGAATCCCTTCAATCGTGTCGCCCTGCGCGAAGCACGTGCGCGTCAGATCGAGATCGCCGCGCAGCACGTCCGCCATCGAACCCTCCGCGCGTGTCACCACGTCCAGCGACACGGCCATCGACAACGGCGAACGTTCGCGCAACACGGCAATCGTCTGCTCAGCCCAATCGGTGGACTCGCCGCCACCCTGCCGTTCCTGCTCCAGCGACGCGAGAATCTGCGTCATGTCGGGCAACGCGAAATGCCGGTCGATCAACGCGCGCGTGCCCGCGAGCGGTGAAGCGTCGGGTTCCGGTACGACCTGATGCCTGGCGGCTTCACGCTCGATGCTCGCCACCACGTCCGCGCCACGTTCGAACGGCTCGCTGCGTAAGGTATCGACTAGCGCGGGCAATGCCGCGTCGTCGATATAGGCGTCGGCGAGACCTGCGTAGAGTGCGTCTGCTGCGCCGATCGTCTCGCCCGTGACCGCCAGATAGCGGCCGAGCGCGCCCGGCGTGCGCGCCAGAAACCAGCTCGCGCCGACATCGGGAAAGAGTCCAATGCGGGTCTCGGGCATCGCCATCTTCGTCGAGTTCGTCACCACCCGCAGGCCGCCGGTACGATGCGCGCCCTGCGAAATCCCCATGCCGCCGCCCATCACGACACCGTTCGTCAAGGCGATATACGGCTTCGGGTAGGTGAAAATCGCGTGATTGAGCCGGTATTCCTCAGTGAAAAACGTATCGCGCGCATCATGCTCGCCGCGCTGCGCCGACTCGTACAGAAAGCGAACATCGCCGCCCGCGCAGAACGCGCGCGGATGCTGGCTGCGCACCACCACGGCAAGTACGTCGGGATTTTCGCGCCACTGATCGAGCGCCGCATGCATCGCGCGAATCATGCCGGTCGACAGCGCGTTGAGCGCCTTCGGTCTCTCCAGGTCGATGAAACCGATGCGGTTGGCTACATAAGTCGCGACTTCGTCGCTGACGGCGGGCGAGACGGAAATGGACATGGAGAGCTAAGCGCGATGGCGCGAAATGAATCGGAACTGAACGTTATCACGCACTTGCGGATTTGGGCTTGGCGGCGGGTTTGACGCCCGTGTCAGCGCGCGATTCTGCGTGCGCTTCTGAGTGCGCTTCTGTGTCCGATTCCGCCGGCGCTTCAGCGGACTTTTTCTTGCCGGCGCGCGTGGATTTTGCGGCGCCTTGCGGCTGCCCGGCGGATTGCATACCCAGCCAGGTATCGAGCGCGACGCCCACCACCGTATCCAGCGGCGCGCTCGGAAACACGGGGCATGTGAGGTTGAGCGCGACGATGCCGTGCAGGGTCGCCCAGAAGGCCTCCGCCCACACGGCCACGTCCGTTGACGCGGGCAAGCGCCCCGCCGCTTTCAACTCTTCGAGCGCGCGGAGCATGATGTGCAAGGCGGCGTCGCCGGGGTCGTCGTCCGCTTTCGCGGGCGCGAGGTTCGCTTTTCCGGAGGCGGTGGAAGCCGCTGCGGTAGTTCCTGCTGCTATTGTCCCAGCGGCCGTGGGATCCACTGTTTCGTTCGCGGCATCAGCAGCTGCATCCGCGACCGCAGCAACCACCCCACCCGCACCCTTGCCAGACGCAGCCGCCGCGCCGCCCAGTGCCGCGCCGGTGTAGCTCGGGTCTTCCATGAAGATCAGCCGGTAGGTTTCCGGATGCGCAACACCGAATGCCACATAAGCACGCCCGAGCGCCTTCAAACGCTCAGCTGGATCGGCGATCTGCGTGAGCGGCACGAATGTCGCCAGCAGTTGCGCATAACCTTCCGCACACAAGGCCTGCGCAATTTCATCGCGGCTCGCGAAGTGAAGGTACAGCGTGGCGGGTGAATACTCGATGGCGTCGGCAATCTTGCGCATTGACAGCGCGGCGAAGCCTTCGCGCATCACGATGCGCCGCGCTGCATCAAGGATGCGCTCGCGCAGCGCCTGTTTCTGACGGCTTTTTCGTTCGACGATTCCCATGCCAGGCATTTTCGGCTTGACAAACTGAAAAGTCAAATTAAACTGAACACCGTTTACTGAACAGTGTTCATTAAATTCTCATCAGTCAAACAAGCTCACCCAGGCGCGATACGGCGCCGTCTTCAGGAGTCGTTCATGCAAGCTACAGGGAAAGTGGGTTTATTCGGCGCCGCGGGCGCCGCCGGTCAAATCATCGGGGCGGCGCTGAGCGCGGCGGGCCGGGATTACCGGGTAGTCGGCCGCTCGCGTGCGCCGCTCGAAGCGGCCTTCGGCCACGACCCGCATGCGGAAATCGTCACGTGGAATCCGGACGACCCGGCTTCGATTAGCGCCGCGGCGGCTGGTTTGCAGACGGTGATCTATCTGGTGGGCGTGCCCTACGATCAGTTCGCCTCACATCCGCCGCTCATGCAAAGAACTCTCGACGGCGTGACGGCGGCAGGCGTCGAACGCTTCATTCTGATCGGCACGGTGTATCCGTACGGCCGCGCACGCGGCAATCCGATTGACGAAAATCATCCGCGTGAGCCCCATACGTTCAAAGGCAAGATGCGGCTCGAGCAGGAAAAACTGGTGCTGGCGGCACACGGGCGCACAAGCGGGTCAACCAGTTTGTCGACGCTGGTGCTGCGCCTGCCGGATTTCTACGGTCACTGCATCGAACGCAGTCTGATCAACGGCATATTCGAGGGCGCGGCGCACGGCAAGCGCGCGCAGGTGATCGGGCCGGTCGATGTGCCGCACGAATTCATCTACCTGCCGGATATCGGACCGGTGGTCGAGAAACTCACACGTACGCCCGAAGCGTACGGCCGCTGGTGGCATCTGGCCGGCACGGGCACGATCACGCAGCGCGAAGTGGCGAGACAAGCCTATGCGCTGGCGGGCCGCGAGCCGAAGCTGATGGTGGCCGGCAAGACCATGCTGCGCGTGCTCGGCCTCTTCAATCCGCTGATGCGGGAACTGGTGGAGATGAACTACCTGATGACCGAGCCGGTTGTGCTTGACGACTCGGCGCTGACACAGCTGCTCGGTCCGATCGCCAAAACTTCGTACAAAGACGGTATCCGCCATGCGTTCGACGCCGCGCGCGCGGCGGTATCGGCGAGTACAGACACGTAACGGGACGCCGCGAAAACCGCCTGATTGTGGACGGCTTTCGCAGGCGAGCGGGTGTGAAGCGCGTTGTTCGTGCCTGTGCGAATGAACCGGATCAGCCCGCCGCGTTGCCGGGCGGAAAGTGGCCGCTCTTGAGCAAGACAGGCGTGCCATTGCTGATCTGCAAATGTTAGCGCGCAACCGCCTCGATGCGCGGACGCCCGGCGTCGAACGCGCGCATCCAGCCTTCGAGATCCTCGGTGTACGCGCCGAAGTGGTCTTCGAGCGCCTCGACCGAGATCGCGCACGGTACCGGTTCGCCGTCCACGAGCGCGCGAAAGACAACCGTCAGATTGGAGTCGCGGTAAGCGGGCGCGTCCGCGGGAAACCGAATTTCCATGGTCGCCTCATCAGAAGGATCCGGCGGGAAACGGACACCGGGGAGTACCGGTCGCCCCCCGGATATGCCCGATATGGTACTCGCGCGACCGGACTGCGGTCCAGCCTCGAGCGCCCGCCTGGTCAACGTCGCGCGCCCCATGTCGATAGGCTTCGCACGCAAATCGACACGCCGGATTGCACTTGTGCCGACCGCTTCTGTCGAACCGGTTCACCGGCACGATCCGTGCTGACGCAGTGACGCGATTTCCAGGTCAGCGAGCACAGTATGGGAAAATATTTTCTGCAGAACCACGAACTGCCTGAGCCGGATGCGGCAAACACCTGGTTTGCTTACGCCGAAAGCCACGGCATCGACATTCCGAAAGCCATCAGCATCTGGGAAGACGCGGCAACCGAAAGCGGCGCGGAAAGCCGCCAACAGGTTCGCGCGGCGGGCATCACGATCGAAACGCGTTAGCCTTGCGGGCACGCTTCCGGTGTGCGTGGCGAGTCTCGATATCTATTTGAAAGGAAACATCACGATGCATTTCATGACGCAACTGCGCCGCTCCGGCCGCTTCCGACCCAGCAGCGCCGCGCTTGCTCTAGTCCGCAGGGCGTCCCTGTCTGCCGCGCTGCCCGCCGCCGTGCTGCTCGGCGCGGGTCTCGCCGGCTGCGCATCGTCGAACACCACCTCGCTGATCAATCTGCCGAACGGCCAGACGGGCTTTGCGGTGAACTGTAGCGGCGCCGACGCCGCGTCCAGTTGGGCCTCCTGCTACGTGCAGGCCGGCAAGGCCTGTGGCGCAACCGGCTACGACATCGTGTCGAAAGACAACGACGAAGGCGGCGCTGCAGGCGGCAGCGTCACGAACGTCGTCTCGGCCAACGTGAAAAACCGTTCGATGATCGTGCGCTGCAAGTAATGCTCAGTGGGCACTCAGTGAACGCTCAGTGCGCCTGCATCTTCGAGAACATGTTCAGCACGGCGACCCCGGCAACGATCAACCCGAGCCCGATGATGGCCGGCACGTCCGGCACTTGCCGGTACATCACGACCGCGACCAGCGTAATCAGCACGATGCCGGCGCCTGACCACACTGCGTAGACGATGCCCACCGGAATAGTCTTCAGCGTGAGCGACAGGCAATAGAACGCGATGCCGTAGCCGATCACCACAACCGCTGCGGGCACCAGCCGCGAAAAACCTTCCGAGGCCCGCATTGCGGAGGTCGCGATGACTTCGGCAACGATCGCAATGGCGAGCAACGCATAAGGAGGCATCCGCATCGCCTCAGGCCTTTGCAAGCGCGAGCTTGCTGTAGTCGTGGCCGAGGTGCGCACACAGCGCTTCCACCACCAGTTCATGATCGGCGCGTTGCGGCAAACCGGACACCGTGATCGAACCGATCACGCCGGCGCCCGCCACCGTCAACGGAAACGCGCCGCCATGGGACGCATATTCCGTGACCGGCAAGCCGTGCTTGTCGGCAAGTGTGCTGCCCGCCTGTTGCATCTTCAAACCGATCGCATACGAACTGCGCCGGAAATGCGCGACCGTGTTGCCCTTGCGGCGCGCCCAGTCGACGTTGTCCGGCGTCGCTCCCTCGAGCAAGCTGAAGAACAGCGGCTGACCGAACGTGCGCACGTCGATGGCCGCGGCAATGCCGCGTGTTCTCGCGACCTCGTGCAGATAGGCGCCGATCTGCCATGCGCGGTCGGCATCGAATTGCGGGAACACCAGCGCTTGTTCCTGAGCGGCAATCACCTGTAGATCGTGAGCGATATCCATGGAGTTCTGAACAAGGTAAGAAGTGAAGCGCAGGCCGTTGCACATGCATCCCGGCGCGCGAAGAGAACCTGGATTCTAGCGCAGCGCGCTACGCGGGCCTTCCGGCATGCGACGCCGGCAATTCACGCCGCGACTTTGGAGGCCGCTTTGCTTTGGCGTTCCGCTTTGAAGTTCGCCCGCACCGGCGCGTATTGAAGCCGGTTCTTAACTGGCTATTGCGTTGGTCGTCGCTTTGTTCTATAATCTTTTCTTCGACGGACGCGGGGTGGAGCAGTCTGGCAGCTCGTCGGGCTCATAACCCGAAGGTCGTAGGTTCAAATCCTACCCCCGCAACCAAGTAGCACTAAATTGGTTCGAAGACGTCGAAAAACTTCAAAGGCTTGCCCAACCGGCAAGCCTTTTTTGTTTTCTGTCTCCCGTTTTCCGCTTCGAGATTGCACTCACACGCCCGCTCGTGCTTCGCGCTCGTTGATCCGGAGTCCAAACAGATCCGCATTTTTCCTCTATGGTATTCGCAATGCGGTCGCGTCGACGGGCGCCTGCTCAGCGAAATATCCCCACCCCGCACTGACTGGCACACACCGCCATGGCCGCTCCCGGCAAAGCTCGCCCCAGTGATAAACTCCCATCACCCTTTCTCGTCCCCTTCCTATGAAATTCTGTTCTGTCTGCGGCCACGGCGTCAGCCTGAGCATTCCGCCGGGTGACAACCGCGAGCGCTTCGTGTGTGGGAGTTGCGGCACGGTGCATTATCAGAATCCGCGCAACGTGGTCGGCACCGTCCCGGTCTGGGACGACAAAGTGCTGCTGTGCCGTCGCGCGATCGAACCGCGCTACGGCTACTGGACGCTGCCGGCAGGCTTCATGGAAATGGGTGAAACCACCGCCGAAGCGGCTTCGCGCGAAACGCTGGAAGAAGCCGGCGCGCGCGTCGAGGTGCAGAGCCTGTTTTCGCTGCTGAACGTGCCGCACGTGCACCAGGTGCATCTGTTCTATATGGCGCGCCTGCTCGATCTCGACATCGCCGCCGGCGAGGAAAGCCTCGAAGTGAAACTCTTCGAGGAACACGACATTCCGTGGGACGAGATCGCCTTCCCGACCGTCGGCCAGACTTTGCGTTTCTTTTTCGCCGACCGCGCCGCCGGCAGCTTCGGGCTGCATACGGGCGATATCTTCCGCTCGCTGCGCGAAGGTTGAGCGGCGCGCATGGTTCCCTGGCTCGGACCTGACGATCCGTTTCCCTCCGTCGAGCGCGCGCTCGGCGCGGCAAGCGGCGCACCCGGCCTGCTCGCCGCCAGCGGCGACCTGCTGCCGTCGCGGCTGATCGACGCCTATCGGCGCGGCATCTTCCCGTGGTACTCGGACGGCCAGCCGGTGCTGTGGTGGAGTCCTGATCCGCGCATGATCCTGCGCCCCGCCGAGTTCAAGCTGTCGCCGTCGCTGCGCAAAACGCTCAAGCGCGTGCTGCGCGAGGACGCGTGGGAAATCCGTGTCGACCATGATTTTGCCGCCGTGATGCGCGCCTGTGCTCAGGCGCCGCGGCGCGGCCAGCGCGGCACGTGGATCACCGCGGATGTGGTCGAAGCCTATTCGTCGCTGCACCGGGTAGGCGATGCACACAGCATCGAGACCTGGTTCGAAGGCAAGCGCGTAGGCGGTTTATACGGGGTGTCGTTCGGCCGGATGTTCTTCGGCGAATCGATGTTCGCGGAGGTCACCGATGCGTCGAAAATGGCGCTGGCCGCGCTTGTCGGACACTTGCGCTGTCACGAAATAGAAATGATAGACTGCCAGCAGAACACGTCGCATCTGGCGTCGCTGGGCGGCCGCGAGATAGCGCGCAAAGCGTTCATCGCGCATGTTCGCGCGTCTGTCGACGCACCGCCGATTCCCTGGCGTTTCGACAAGACCGTCTTGCGCGATGTCGTCGCGCCGGCGGCGTAGGAAGAATCAGGCCGAATCCGGATCCGTCGCCTACCGAGCCGCGGGTCACGAGCCGCGGGTTTCAAACCGCAAGGCGCCGGGTTTGCAATACCAGAGACGCTTCGAGAGCTGCCAACGTGACTCATCCCAACGAGCTGCCTCTTTCTCCGCTTTCCGCGCTGCAATTTTATGCAACGGCGCCCTATCCCTGCAGTTATCTGGATGGACGCATCGCGCGTTCGCAAGTCGCCACGCCCAGTCACCTGATCAACTCCGACGTCTATACCGACCTCGTCAAAGCCGGCTTCCGCCGTTCGGGCGTGTTCACCTACCGCCCGTATTGCGATGGCTGCCGCGCCTGCGTGCCCGTGCGCGTGCCGGTCGATCTTTTCGAGGCGAACCGCACGCAACGCCGGGTCTGGAAGAAGCACGGCGAGCTGATTGCAACGGTCGCCCCGCTGCATTACGACGAAGAGCACTACGCACTCTATATGCGCTACCAGTCGGCACGGCATGCCGGCGGCGGCATGGACCGCGACAGCCGCGACCAGTACGAACAGTTCCTGCTGCAAAGCCGGATCAACTCGCGGCTGGTCGAATTCCGCGAGCCGCTGCCGGACCATCCGTCGGCGCCTGGCATTCTGCGCATGATCAGCATGATCGACATCCTCGGCGACGGGCTCTCGTCGGTGTACACGTTCTTCGAACCGGGTCTGCCGCACACCAGCTTCGGCACCTACAACATCTACTGGCAGATCGAGCAGGCGAAGAGCCTCAAGCTGCCCTACGTGTACCTCGGCTACTGGATTCGCGAGAGCCCGAAGATGGCATACAAGGCGAATTTCCGGCCGCTCGAAGGTTTGATCGACGGCGCATGGAAGGTGCTCGATCCAACCAGCATCGATCTGCCGCCGGTCGATCTGGCAATTCAGGGCAGGCGCGGGCCACTGCGGCCTTAACCTCGCCATAACGTGGCCACATCAGTCCCTACCAGTTAGTCTCATTAATGCCCCAAAGCCGGTAAAATGGCGGGTTCCCATTTTCCGGCCGCCCGGCTTCGTCCCGTGTTCAGTTCCCTCTACCCGCTCGTACGCGCCCAACTCTTTCGCATGGACGCGGAAGACGCTCATCACCTGACTTTGCGCATGCTCGGCGCCGTGGGCCGCACCGGCCTTGCGGGCGCGCTCGCGCCACGCGTGCCGGATTCGCCGCGCACCGTGATGGGGCTGACGTTCCGTAACCCGGTCGGGCTCGCCGCGGGTCTCGACAAGGACGGCGCGTGCATCGACGGTCTGGCGGCGCTCGGCTTCGGGTTCATCGAAGTGGGCACGGTCACGCCGCGCGCGCAGCCGGGTAATCCGCGCCCGCGCATGTTCCGCCTGCCAGAGGCGAATGCCGTGATCAACCGGATGGGCTTCAACAACGCCGGCGTCGACCAGTTCGTCAAGAACGTGCAGGCCGCGCGCTATCGCGGCATTCTCGGACTGAACATTGGCAAGAACGCCGACACGCCGATCGAGCGCGCCGCCGAAGACTATCTGTACTGCCTCGAACGCGTGTACCCGTTCGCGAGCTACGTGACGGTCAACATCTCGTCGCCGAATACGAAGAACCTGCGCCAGCTGCAAGGTGCGGGCGAACTCGACGCGCTGCTCGCGGCGCTCAAGGACAAGCAGCTGCGCCTGGCCGACATGCACGGCAAGCTGGTGCCGCTCGCCCTGAAGATCGCGCCGGATCTCGACGACGAACAGATCAAATCGATCGCCGATACGCTGTTGCGCCACAAGTTCGAAGGCGTGATCGCCACCAACACGACGCTGTCGCGCACCGCCGTCACCGGCATGCAATACGGCGACGAAGCCGGCGGCCTGTCGGGCAAGCCCGTGTTTGACGCGTCGAACGAAGTGATCCGCAAGCTGCGCGCCGAAGTCGGCGAAACGGTGCCGATCATTGGCGTGGGCGGGATTTTCTCGGGCGAAGATGCGCGCGCCAAGCTGGCGGCAGGCGCTTCGCTGGTGCAACTCTATACCGGCTTCATCTATCGCGGACCCGCGCTGGTGGCCGAATGCGCGCAGGCGCTGCGCTAAGCCGCCTCGACTCGCCCCCGTAATATAGACATAAACAAACGATATTTAGGTTTCGATAGTCTGCTTTGTTATGCTTTCGTCTGTTAAAACGCCAGACGAACAAAAAGGAACTCGATGAAATTTGGCTTGCTGAAAAAGATGCTCGTCGCCGGCCTGATCGGCGCGTCGTTCACTGCTGTCACTGCCCACGCGGACGACCTGCTTGACCAGGTTAAACAGCGCGGCACGCTGCGCGTCGGCCTGGAAGGCACCTTCCCCCCGTTCAATTCGAAAGCGCCATCGGGCGAACTGGTCGGCTATGACGTCGACATCGCCAAGGCCGTTGCAGCCAAGCTCGGCGTGAAGCCGGAGTTCGTCACGACCGAGTGGAGCGGCATCATCGCCGGTCTGCAAGCGAACAAGTTCGACGTGATCGTCAACCAGGTCGGCATTACGGACGCACGCAAGCAGGCACTCGACTTCTCGCCGGCGTACACGTACTCGGCAGCGCAACTGATCCAGCGTAAGGACGACACGCGCCAGTTCAAATCGCTCGACGATCTGAAGGGCAAGAAGCTCGGCGTCGGTCTGGGCACGAACTACATGGACATGGCGAAGTCGGTGCCGGGCATCGACGTGAAGACCTATCCGGGCGCGCCCGAATACCTGCGCGATCTGGCGTCCGGCCGTCTGGATGCGGCGCTGAACGACCGCCTGATGCTTGCGTACCTGATGAAGAACTCGCAGTTGCCGCTGCGCACCGGCGCGACGGTCGGCGCGGGCAACCCATCGGGCATTCCGTTCAAAAAGGGCAATCCGAAGTTCGCCAAGGCGATCGACGACGCGATGACCCAGCTCGAATCGGACGGCACATTCTCGAAGATTTCGGACAAGTGGTTCGGCATCGACGTCAGCAAGCCGATCAAGTAACGCCCGCTGGATGAAACGAAGGGCGGCATCGTCGACGATGCCGCCCTTCGCTTTTGTCCATAATGTGCCCCCATGTGCACTTTGCGCGCCAACCTTACCCACCGCTCATGTCCACCACCTCCCTGCTCGTCCAATCGCTTCCTGTGCTCGCACAGGGCGCCGTCCTGACGGTCAAGTTCGCGGTTCTGTCGATGATCTTCGGCCTGATTGCCGGCGCCGTGCTCGCGGTGATGGGCGTCAGCCACAACCGCGCGTTGAACTGGATCGCGCGCGTGTATGTCAGCGTGTTCCGCGGCACGCCGCTGCTGGTGCAGATCTTCGTGATCTATTACGGCTTGCCGAGTCTCGGCATTTCGCTCGACCCCACGCCTGCGGGCGTGATCGCCTTGTCGGCGAATGTGGCGGCGTATCTGTCGGAGAGCATGCGCGGCGCGATTCTCGGCATTCCCAACGGCCAGTGGCTGGCCGCCTATAGCCTGGGGCTCTCGCGACGCCAGACGCTGCGCTACGTGATCGCGCCGCAGGCCCTGCGCATCGCCGTGCCGAGTCTGTCGAACAGTTTGATCAGTCTGATCAAGGATACGTCGCTGGTGTCAGTGATTACGGTGACCGAGTTGCTGCGCAGCGCGCAGGAAGTCATCGCGTCGACCTATCAGCCGCTGCCGCTGTACCTCGCGGCAGCCGCGGTCTACTGGGTGCTGTGCCAGGTGCTCGAGTGGGTGCAGCACTGGTACGAAAAGCGCCTCGCGCTACCGTCGTGCCACTGAACGCGCGGCCTATCTGCTGGCGGCTAGCGACGCCGTATCCAGCGGAGCGCCGAAGCGCTCGAAGCGCGGTTTGTAGTAATGATCCGGGTCGAGCGAATACGCGACATGACGCGTGCGGCCCATCAGTTCCTTGCGCGGAAAGAAGCCGAAGTAGCGCGAGTCAGCGCTGTCGTCGCGATTGTCGCCGAGCATCAGATACTCACCTTGCGGCACGACCACCGGACCGAACGAATTGCGCGGACTCGGCGCGTCAGGTGCAAGCCGCACCGTGTGCGTAACGCCGCCGAAGCGTTCGGTCAGATAGTCGCCGGGAGATGTCGCGTCGCCCGGCAGCGGCTTGAGTTTCAGCGGCTGATAATCAGCCCGTACGCCGTTCACATACAGCACGTTGTCGCGCATGGCGACGCTGTCGCCGGGCAAGCCGATCAGCCGCTTGACGATCAATTCGTGCGCGGCTGATGAATCGATCGTGACGATGTCGCCGCGCTGCGGATCGTGCAGATGCGCGATCGTAATGTGGGTGAGCGGCACGCGCAGATCGTAAGCCATCTTGTCGACGAAAATCCGGTCGCCTTCGCGAATCGTCGGCAACATCGAGCCGCTCGGCACGACGTTCCAGTCGGCCACGGCGCTGCGGAACAGCACCATCAGGAACAGAAAGGCGACGAGGCTCTTGTTGTCGCGCCACAGTTTTCCAAGCATGCGCATCGCAGGCGGCTCCAGTGGAAGGTGATCGAAAGCTATGGGTACGCGAGCCCGTTCTATTCGAGTCCGCGCGCCCGCGCAAATCGTACCACCGCTGCTGGAAGCAACGCCGCGACGGACTATCACTCCCCCGCGAACTTAAGTCCCAACGCGGCACGCGCCGCATCGGCCATCTCGATCATCTGCAGCGACTTGCTGTGCGGCATCAGCGGGCTCTCAATCTGCCCCGCTCGAATCAGCTCGCAGAAATGCGCGGTCTCGTAGTTCAGGCCGCCGCCTTCGAACGGTTCGTCGAGCTCGACTACACGACCGTCGGCGTACCGGATCGTCGCGCGCGCCGGATTCCACCAGGGTTCATGAATCGTGACATGGCCGCCCGTGGCCATCAGCAACGCGTCGCCCTTGCCATGCAGGTCGAGTCCGCAAAACAGCTGGGCGATGCCGCGTTCATGCTGGCTGTTCAGGCTCGCGAACGTGTCGACGCCGGTCGAGCCGAGCCGCCCAAGCGTCTGCACCTCACGCGGTGCACCGAGCCAGTCGACCGCGAGAAACATCTCGTAGACGCCGATATCGAGCAGCGCGCCGCCCGCATGCTCGAACGACAGCGACGGATGATCGTCCGGCACGCCCGGCACCGAGCAGCCGGCGCGCACGAGACCCACCTCGCCGATCGGCTCGGCATCAAGATGCGCGCGCAACTTTCTGTACAGCGGATAAAACGGCGGCTTCATGGCCTCCATGAAAAGCCGTTGCCCGGCGCGCGCGACCTCGAGTACACGCTCGAGTTGCGGCTTGTTGATGGTGGCGGGTTTTTCGCACAGCACGTGCAGACCGGCTTTAAGCGCGGCGATCGCGTAATCGGCGTGACTGTCCTGGACGGTGGCGATATAAAGCGCGTCGATACCGCTTGCGAGCAGCGCGTCGAAACTCGCGCACACCTCGCCGCCGAATTCACTGGCGAAGGCCATGGCCGGTTCGGCGCGGCGTGACCACAGCGCGGTCAGTTGCGCTCGCGGCACATGAGTGAGTCCAAGAGCGAAGCGACGGGCAATGCGGCCCGTCCCGACGATCCCCCAGCGAATCATGCCGCCCGCGGGGGCTTCTTGCATTGCGATTGTCATCGTTCCTTCGAGTCCGTGCAGTTCAGAACAGGCGCTATTGTGACGCAAGCCGCGCGCGCATGCGCAGGCATGCTGTCGCGCCGTTCGTTATGCAAGATCCCTGCAGGAACGCATTCCCAGCGGCCGCGCTCAGCGCACCGGCGGTTCCGACGTAAAGCTGCTGCCGATCTCTTCCGCGGTGTAGTCGATCATCGCCAGCGAGGCGATTTCCGCTTCCTTCGGATCGCGCCGTTCGATTGCTTCGACCACGCGCTGATGCGTGCTCACCGCCTTCTCCCACACACCGTCCTTCTGATTGACGATCGGGTTGACGGTCGACAGCGCGCCGCGAATGATCGCCGCCATCTGCTTGAAGAACTGATTGCCGCTCGCCACCACGATGCGCGCATGGAACAGTTCGTCGGCAGACTGATAGCCCGGCTCGCCCGGCCGGATCACGCGGAACGCGTCGAACGCCTCGCGAATTGCCGCGACGTCCGCCGCACTGCCCCGCGCGGCCGCCTGCGCCGAGGCGCGCGGCTCGATCAGGATGCGAAACTCGATCACGTCGCGCAGAAACAGCGGATCGGGTTTCGCGCGAAAACGCCAGTTCACGACGTCCTCGTCGATCATGCGCCAATCGCTCATCGGCCGGATGCGCGTGCCGATCTTGGGCCGCACGTCCAGCATGTCGCGCGCGAGCAGCATCGACAGCGCCTCGCGCATGACGGTGCGGCTGACGTCGAACTCCTTCGACAGCACATCCTGCGGTGGCAGGATGGCGCCGTACTTCTCTTCGACAATGCCGGTCACGAGTCCATCCATGACTTTGCTGACCAGCGATCGATCCTTGTTTGCCTGTTCCATTTTGACACTCTCCCCGAAGCGGTGTTTGCCCCCGCGTAGCCTGTTGATCAAACAGCCCTCATGTGTCGTTTTATCTACGTGACGTTGTTCTTTTACGATACGTTGCTAGCTTCGAAACGGTTGCGCCAGTTGGGAAACGTCCTGAGAGGGTTATCCCTCTGAAGAATTGTTTCTTCCGTGTAACGCCGCATGTTTTGACGGGCCATAAGCTTGCGTCTCAAGCGTGCCTGCGTTGCGAAATTTGCATAGTGCGAAGACGCACGTAGGAAATCGATTTGTCTGATCCACACCCCCAGGCGGCTAGGGATAGGCGCGAAAAGACTGGCGCAACGCTGCGGCGCTTCAGATTTCGCGCATCGTCGGCAATGGAATGCGAAAAATCGCGGGCGAATTGAAAGGAAACCCGGCGCACTCACCGCTTCAGAAGCGGGTTGATCGTGACCGGCGTTCCGACCGGCGTTGTCACCGGCGCCTCGAGCGGCTTGGCCACCGACGCATAACGCCCGCCAAAAAAGATCAGCGGCGCGTGTTCGTCGAGTGAGAACACCAGCACTTCGCCGACAAAGAGCGTGTGGTCGCCGCACGGATGCCGGTCCACCATGCGCGCCGCGAAGCGGGCGGCGGCGTGTTCGAGCAACACCACGTCCGGCAAGCCGTCCACCGGCGCGAAACGCGGCGCAAGCCGGCCCTGCGGCTCACCGGCAAAGTGGCGGCTATGGGGTTCCTGGGCGTCGGACAACACGCTCACGCCGAACCTCGCGCTGTTTATCAGACGCTCGTGCATGCGCGCGCGGTGCCCGACCGACACGACGATCAGCGGCGGTTTGAGCGAACCCGACATGAAGGCATTAGCGGTCATCGCGTGCATCCCGTCGCCGCTGCCGGTCGAAATCACCACGACGCCGGTGGCGAAACGCCCCAGCGCATGGCGGAAACGGCGCTCGTCGAAGCTCGCCACGTTCTGGTCCGCCGCGTTTGAGCCTGCCGCGTTCACGGCGGCCGTGCCCGGGCAGCAGGCCGTACCTGAACCGGCCGCGCCGCCTGCGCCGCAGGCCGCAGGGTCCTGCAACGCCGTGGCACGCACCGCCTGCGGTGCGTCACTGTGAAGTACCCGCGCCTGCATGGCCGCTCTCCTGATCGCGACCGTATTGATCGTCGAAGCGCACGATGTCGTCTTCGCCGAGATAGCCGCCTGATTGCACCTCGATCATTTCAAGCGGCGTCTTGCCCGGATTTTCGAGCCGGTGCGTGACGCCGAGCGGAATATACGTCGACTGATTCTCCGAAAGCAGGAAACACTCGTCGCCGCGCGTGACGCGCGCGGTGCCGCGCACCACGATCCAATGTTCCGCGCGATGGTGATGCATCTGCAACGACAGACGCCCGCCCGGCTTGACGACGATGCGCTTCACCTGGAAGCGCTCCCCGCGCTCGAGCGAGTCGTAAAAGCCCCACGGCCGGCCGACCTTGCGATGCTCCTGCGCCTCCGTGCCCTGCTCCGCCTTCAGGCGGCTGACGATCGCCTTGACGTCCTGTACGCGATCTTTGGAGACGACCAGCACCGCGTCGGCGGTCTCGACCACCACCACGCCGCTCACGCCGACACACGCAACGAGGCGCCCCTCGGAATGCGCGAAACTGTCGGTCGAGTCCTCGAACATCACGCGGCCACGCGCGACGTTGCCGCACGCGTCCTTGTCGGACGCTTCCCATACCGAATCCCAGGCGCCCACGTCCGACCAGCCCGCGACCAATGGCACCGCAACGCCGGCGAGGCGAGCGTCAGTGGCGACGCGCTCCATCACGGCGTAGTCGATCGAGTCGGAAGGACACGCGGCGAATGCTTCACGCGCCAGATGCAGTGTGCCGTCGCCATCTACAGCGGCATGCTCGAAAGCCGCCGCGCAAGCCGCCGCGATCGCGGGCCGGCATAGCTCGATGGCCGCGAGCCACACCGACGCGCGCACCACGAACATGCCGCTGTTCCACCAGTACTCGCCGGAGGCGACATAGCGTCCGGCGAGTTCCGCATCGGGCTTCTCGACGAAGCGTTCGATCGCACGTGCCCCGTGCGCGCCGAGCGCCGTACCCGTGCGGATATAGCCGTAACCGGTTTCCGCGCGCTGCGGCGGCACACCCAGCGTCACGATCGCACCACGCGCGGCGTGAGAGACCGCTTCCACAAGCGCCGCACCGAAAGCCGCATGATCGGCAATCAGATGGTCCGCCGGCAACGCGACGATGATCGGGTCGTCGCCGGCCGCGCGCGCGGCCAACGCCGCGACGGTCAGCGCCGGCGCGGTATTGCGCGGCACCGGCTCGAGCACCATCCGCGCCGGCCGGGCGCACTGTTCGAGCCGTTCGAGCGTTTGCAGGCGCAGGTCCTCGCAGCACACCACGAGCGGCGTGGCCATGCTCAGCGTGGCGGCGGTCGGCCTCTCAGCTGCCGTCGCGCCGCGCCCCGCCGTGGCAAACGCGAGGTCGATCCGGCGCAATGTCGCTTCGAGCAGCGATTCGTTGCCCATCAGGCCGATCAGTTGTTTCGGATTGCGTTCGCGCGACAACGGCCATAGCCGCGTGCCGGATCCACCCGCGAGAATCACCGGCTGGACGCACAAACGCGTGGCCTTTCCGGTGACACCCGCAGCCGACGCGATCGGATTGCCTGGTTCAACGATGCGATTCATGTGCGATTCCCGTTAGGTTCAACCTGGTCTGTTCGTACTTTTAATGTGTGCGATGCGCGTGGCGCACCGCCTTCGTCCGATCAACGGCGGTCAGTCGAAACAGCGCGCGGCAAGCGGTTTGTGCGCGATGAAATGAAACCACCACGCGTTGCTCGTTTCCACGTCGTCGGCGATCAGGTCACCATCGCAACTGCCGAACACCACATCGCGCTGAAAGCCGACCTCGGCAAGCTGCCGGCGCTGTTCGGCGAGCGTCGTATAGACGATCACAATGCCAAAGTTGTGCGCCGCCGCCGTTTTCAGCGCGTAGCTGCCATAGTCGCGATTCAGCCGTCTGTTGCGCATATAGTTCAAAGTGCCGAGCTGAAAGCGCCGCAACGAGCGCAGCGTGCGCCAGCCGAGCTTGAGCGGGTTGAGGGTGAATTCCGGCAGCAGCTGCCAGATGTTCTCGCCATAGCCAGGACCGCCGCGGTTATGCGATGAGAACAGCACGAAACCGCCAGGCCGCAACACGCGGTACATCTCGTTGAGAATCTTCACGCGGCCGTCGTAATCGACGCAGTCGATGCCGTTCCAGCTGAACTCGACCAGCCCGTAATGCCCGGACGGCAGTGCGGACATGTCGCGCGCATCCATATGCCGCAAGTCCAGCTCGGGATAGCGCGACTTCGCCATTTCCAGCAGCCTGGGCGTGTAGTCGACGCCGGTGTAGTCGCTCGAAAGCGAGGTCATCAGCGGAATCGTGCGGCCCGTGCCGATGCCGATATCGAGCAACGGCAGACCCGCGCAACGCGGCCTCAGCCAATCGAGCGCTGCCTGCTCGCCCGGATCGGAGAAAGTCTTTTCGATAGTGAATTCGCGCGTCGCGTCCGGCGAATTCCACGCCGTGCGGTTGATACGGTCCAACTCGGACAGTGACTGTGTATTCACGGACGTACTCCGTCGAGGTATGGGTGTGCCGGGGGCCGGGAACTCGTTGTTCCACCAGTCGGCGAGCTGGCGGACTGACTCTGGAAAAGCTCCGGCGTCGTTGCGCCGGCGGTATCGATTACGGCGCCTGCAGGAACTGCCGCCTGGATCACTTCTGAAAACAGCCACCGTTCGGCATCGGCCATCGCCGCTTCGCGCGCGGGGCGCGTGAAGAGCGCATGATCGAGCTTCGGCAACGTGACGGCGCGCACGCGCGAATAGCGCAGCAATGCGCCTAGCCGTGCGCCGAACTGCACGCGCGCCTCGTCGAGCCCGACGTCGAACTCGCCGTAAACGAGCCGCAAATGCACTCCTTTGGCGTGAAGCGTGCGCACGATATCGCGCACTTCGTTGGTGGTAAGCGGCCAGCCGGTAAGGTGTTCGATCCAGCCGGTCGCGGCTAGCCAGCAAGATCGCGCGACCCGCTTTCCGAGCACGCTAGCAATGCGCAACGGATGGCTTTGACCGCGCAGCGCGCGCAACCATTTTTCGCGCGTCAGCGCCGAGCGCCAATAGACCTTCGACGACGCGAACTGATGGGCGCCCGGCTCGCGCGCCGCGCCGTCCCAGATGAATTTCTGCAGATTCACACCAAAGCCGCCGACGATGTTTGGATGACGCGCGCACGCATGCAGCCCGACAAACGCGCCCCCGCACACGCCAAACGTGACGAGGCGCGCGTGACCGTGCGCGACTAGCCAGTCGGCGCCAGCGCCCGCGTCGTTGCACGACGTGTCGGAATAGATCGTGTCGAGCGTGATGGCAGCGGCGGCCGGCACTGCGTCACCGAGGCCGCTCAGGTCCATGCGCAGCGACGCGATGCCGAGCGCCGCCAGACGCCTCGCGAACAGCACGAAGATGCGGCCGTCGCCGATGTGATGACTCGCGCCGGTGTTGAAGAACAGCATCGCGGGTGTGTCGACGCGCGGCGCATTGGGTTCGCAATAGATGCCAAAACACTTTCCGAATACCACCGGCCGCTCAACGGCGTTGTACGGCGCAAGCGCGAGTTCGGGTTCGAGTGGTTCGGGGTCGCCCGGGGCCGACGCGTCCGTATCCGCACAGGCGCTTGCGTGATCAACCGGCAGCCCTTCAGCCAGCCACGCAGTGACACGCGAAAACGCCTCAACCGGTTCTTCGCTGTACAGCGCTTCGATCACAAAGCGGTCGCACTCGTCGAAACTGTGACGTTCCACCGTCACGCCATTGGCAACATAGCGTTCGGCCAACGCCTGCGCGCGGTTGCGGTCGCTCGAATCGAGCAGGAGTACGCGGCGGCCCGGCTTGGCCGTATCGCGCCTCAGATCGAGCGCGCCGATTCGGGCGATATCGTCGCCGTATAGCCCGAAGCCGAACGCCTCGACATAGGTATCAGGGTCGGCGATCGCGTCGCCGTTCATGCCTGCGGGCGTGCTGAGCCAGCTTTGCCGATGCGCGCGCAGCTCACGCAGATAGTTGCGTCCTATAATCGGCGGCGCCAGCAAGACGAGGTTATCGACGCCGCCAATCCGTTCGGCCGCCAGCGCCGCCAGCGTCGCGCCGAACCGCAGACCGACCAGCGACACGCGCGTCACGCCAGTCCATTCGCGCAGCCGTCCGGTGGCGGCGACGATGCTATCGAGCCACGCGTTCAACCGCTGCGGATCGTCTTCCACGCCAGCCGAATCGCCCGCGCCCGGATAGTCGAAACGTAACACCGGCATGCCCGCCGCAGCAATTCGCTCGGCGAGTTTGCGCCAGCCACGATGCGTACACAGCGCATCGTATCCAAACGGATTGCACAGCACGACGCCGCTCTCGCCCGGCGCAGGATGCAGCCAGCCAAAGCAGTCGTCAAAGACGACAGGTTTCATTACCTACCCTCGCAGATGGCCAGGCCTGACACCCGCACTCGCCTGAGCGCGGACCGGCTTCTTCTTTTAGCGTTGCCGGCGATCACGCAACCCGTGTCACCGTGCACGAGCCTCATTTAACCCTCACGGGCCGCGCTAATCTGTACGCACGCGCACACATTCAAAGCCTGTCCTGGCGCACCATCTGGGCCATCGTCCACAGTGCTGCGAGCCGTGGCCTAGTCACCGAGTGCGAGTCGAGCATGCTCTTCAACAGCTTCGAATTTCTGTTCGCCTTCCTTCCGATCGTCCTGGTCATCTTCTTTGCGATCGGGCGTTACAACCGCTTACTCGCCGCTGGCTGGCTGGCGCTCGCGTCGCTGTTCTTCTATGGCTGGTGGAATCCGCATTTCGTCCTGCTATTGATGCTTTCGGTCAGCGGCAACTATCTGGCCGGCCGCGAACTTTCGCGACGCCACCATACGCCGGGCGGCAAGCGGCTGCTCGCGCTGGCGATCGCGTGCAATCTCAGCGTGCTGGCGCTCTACAAGTACAGCAACTTCTTCATCGCCACCGTCGACCAGTCGTTGGGGGCGCATCTCAGCGCGCTGGATATCGTGCTGCCGCTAGGCATCTCGTTCTTCACGTTCACGCAGATTGCCTTTCTCGTCGATGCATACCGCGGCATCGCGACCGAATTCAACTTCGTCCACTACACGCTATTCGTCACGTATTTTCCGCATCTGATCGCCGGACCAGTGCTGCATCACAAGGAAATGATGCCGCAGTTCGCAAGTCGCGACTGCTACCGGATCGTGCCCGCCAATGTCGCCACCGGCGTGCTGTTTCTGACGATTGGCCTCGCGAAAAAAATCCTGCTCGCCGATAACCTGAGCCCCTACGTGTCGCCGGTTTTCGATGCGGCCCACCATGGCGTCCCGCTGAATCTGCTGGCCGCCTGGACCGGCGCGCTGGCCTATACGTTTCAGCTCTACTTCGATTTTTCCGGCTACACGGACATGGCGATTGGCATCTCGCGGATGTTTAACATCGTGTTGCCGCTCAATTTCAATTCGCCGTACAAATCGGCCAATATTGTCGAATTCTGGCGGCGCTGGCATATGACGCTATCGCGTTTCCTGCGCGATTACCTGTACATTCCGCTCGGCGGCAACCGCGACGGCGCCACGCACCGCTATCTGAACCTGATGGTCACGATGCTGCTCGGTGGTCTGTGGCACGGCGCGAACTGGACCTTCGTAATCTGGGGCGGTCTGCACGGGTTGTTCCTATGCGTCAACCACGCGTGGCGCTTCGCTATGGGCGAGACGCTGGTTCAGTGGGAAACGCGCACACGCTATCGCGTGCTGAGCACGGTCCTTACGTGTCTCGCCGTCATGGTCGCGTGGGTGTTCTTCCGTGCACCGTCGTTTCATGCGGCCTTCGGTGTGCTCGCCGGCATGACCGGTTTGCACGGCATCGTGTTGCCCGCGCAACTACAGCCGTTCGTCACGAAGCTGAGCGGACACTACGCGTCGCTCCTGCAATTCGATGAACCGTGGCGTGCGCTGAAACCCTACGGCATCGCCGAAGCAAAGAAATGTGTGCTGTTGCTGATCGCGAGCGCGGCCATCGTCTGGGGCTGCCCGAACTCGCAGCAGATCGTCGCGCGTCTCGCGCAACCCGGTGGCACGCTGCCGGCTCGCCCGGCGCGCTCGCTCGTGTTGGCAAGCGGGCTCAGTTGCGGGGTGACGTTCATCTTCTGCCTCCTGTTTCTCGCCCGCAAAGCCGAATTTCTCTACTTCCAATTCTAAAATCATGAACGCCCGTACCTTCTTCACCGGCTTCTGCGTTCCGATCGTGCTATTCGTGGCAGCTATCGTCGCGTCGTTTGCGGCAGGCGTGCGCATTCCTGCCCCACGCCTCTCCGCAAGCGAAGCGTTCAACGAAAAGAGCGCATGGTTGCGCGAACGGCTCACACCGACGAATTGCGATGTGCTGGTGATCGGTTCGTCGGTCGCCCTGAACGACATGGACGGCCAGCAACTGGCGCGCAGCCTGAAGACCTCGAACATCATCAACGCCGCGTCGTGGGGTTTGAATATCGAAGACCTGCCGACGTTCTACACGCATCTGTCGCAACACTGCAAATTCCGCACGGTGATTCTCGCGACGACCTATGTCGATTTTGAAGATCACTGGGAAAAAGACATCGACTGGCAGGCGTTCGAACGCTATCTGTCCGGTGCGCAGCTCGAACCCTATATCCAGTCGCCGGATCTGTACTACTACACGCGCCGCGTCACGGCGGGATGGCACGACCGGGATCATCCCGGCAATGTCGATTCGCTCGACTTCGATCACGGCGGATCCGTGCTGCTGTCATGCGCCAAACACGATCTCGCCGACGAACGCGTCTATGGGTACCGCACCCATCCGATCTCCAGCCTGCGTCCGGCCGCGTATGCCGCCCTTGCCCAGCTCGCCGGACAGGTCAGGCAGGACGGCGCGCGCTTCATCATCGTCTCGACACCGGTAGAGGCGGTCGCACGCGCGCAATTCGGCACGACACTGAAGACGTTCTGGCAGCCGATCGAAAAATTCGCGCAGACGCACAGCATTGAATTCGTCTACGGACAGACGGAGCTGGCGCTCGCCGACACCTCGTTCGTCGACTACCTGCATCTGAACCGCTGCGGCGCAGAAGCTTTTACGCGCTGGTTCGTCCATTCGCTGTCGGTGACAGCGGCCTGAAGCCCCCCTCGAGGACTTGTGATGAACACACGCAATCTGGTTATGCCGCCTGGCGCATTCCGTCTCGCGCTCGCTTGCACTGTCTTTGTCAGTCACGTGTTGCCACTGGCGCTCGGCGCAGCCGCCGTCTACCTGTTCTTCGCGCTGAGCGGCTACTGGATTTATCAGATGTGGCATACCGAGTACGCGTCGCTCGACCGTCCCTACACGACGTTCCTCGTGTCGCGCGTCTGGCGGCTGTTCCCGGCGTTCTACGCAACACTGGCGGTGCTTGCGCTGTGCGTGCATCCGCTCGGCTGGCTGGCGTTCCAGTTGCCCAACGACTGGTCGCCGGCTTCGCTCAATTTCTACGTATCGCATCTCGTCCTGCTTGGCTATGCTCAGCTCAGCGCGCCTGCCAATGTGGTGCCGACGGTGTGGTCGCTCGATATCGAGTTGCAGTTCTATCTGTTTGCCCCGCTCGCCATCTGGCTGCTCGACCGCACGACGCATCGCTCGACAGGCCGTCTCGCGCTATACGGCTTCGCAGCCGCGGGCCTCGCGGTGCTCTTCACGATCTATGGTCTGCGTCCGACAACCGGCACGCTGCCGCTTTATCTCGGGTTCTTCCTGTGCGGTCTGCTGGCGGCCCGTCATGGCTGGCGCCCGGCCCGCGGCCAGGCGCAGGCCAGCCTGCTGGGCGCCGCGCTGCTGCTGGTCGGCTGCATCGCGCTGCCACACGCACGCGAATTCTTCCTATGGGGCAGCTTTTCCGGTCCGCTTAGCCAGTACAACGCGCAGGCTAACGGCCTGCTGGCGCTACTGCTCGTTCCCTATGCGATGGCGACCGTGCGGCGAGCGGGCACACGCTCTGACCGGATGCTGGGCAATCTGTCCTATGAGGTCTATCTCGTCCATGGCGCGGCCCTGCCGATCTTCCTGCAACATTGCCTGCATCTGTCGCGCGCCGCGCGGATGCCGTGGATTGTGCTGATGATCGCAGCCGTTGCCGCGATATCCTGGCTCATCTATCGCTACGTCGACGAGCCGTCCGAACGACTGAGGCGCGCGTTCGTCAAGGCGCAGCCGAGGCAGGCCACGTCCGCGCCACCCGCAGCATCCAGCACGGCCTGACAGCGGGCCGGCAAAAGCCAGCCCGACGGTGTGCGGCTGCGCACCGACAAAGCGCCATGCGACGGGCACGCTGATCCATCGCGGTCGCCTTGACAGCACAGTCGCATGGGCCGCTTCGCCGTCCAACATCGTCACCTGCTGCAAAGCGAAGCCATGGAAAAAAGCATTCTGAAGAACATCGCGATCAACTTCGCGGGTTCGATCGTTCCGACCTTCATCTCGCTCGCGACCGTCCCGGCTTACCTGCACCTGATGGGCGTCGAGCGGTATGGGGTCATCAACCTGGTGTGGGCGCTGATCGGCTATTTCAGCGTGCTCGATCTGGGTACCAGTCTCGCGACCGAAAATCAGATTGCCAAAGTGCGCGATGCCGACGACGGTTCAGTCGAGCGGATTTTCTGGAGCGCGTGCGCGCTGAATCTCGCCACCGGGATAATCGGCGGCCTGATCGTGTACTTCGGCGCGTTTCTGTATATCGAACACGGCGTGAAGATCGAACCGGCGTTCCAGCGCGAAGTGATGGCGAGCCTGCCATGGATCGCCATCTCGGTGCCGCTCGCGAATGTGTCGTGGGTCTTCGCCGGCGCGATCACGGCCGTCGAGCGCTTCGCCAGCTACAACACCAATCAGACGATCGGCACGATCCTTTTCCAGGTATTACCGCTGGTGGCGATCTACTGTTTTTCGCCGTCGCTGGCGGTGGTGATTCCGGCCGCGGTAGGCGCGCGGCTGATCGCCGCCGTCCTGCTCGGCATCGCGACCTGGCGGGCGTTGAAGCTCAAGCGGGTGGGCAAGCCGGAATGGCAGGCGGTTGCCGACCTGTTTCGCTATGGCCGCTGGCTACTGCTGTTTTCCGGCGCCGGCATCATCTCGCAGACGCTGGATCGCGTACTGGTCGGCTCGATGCTCGGCGCGCGCTTCGTCGCGTACTATGCAACGCCGCAAAACCTGGTGAGCCGTTTGAACATCTTGCCGGGCGCCATGTTGCGCACACTGTTTCCGCGTCTGTCGGCATCGTCGCGGGAAAACGCCGATCAGTTGGCGCGCGGCGCGCTGGCGTTTCTGAACGGTGCGTTCACGCCGTGCGTGATCGTCGCGCTGTTCGCGCTGGAGCCATTCCTGACGATCTGGCTCGGCACGTCGATGGCGACGGCCTGTGCGCCGGTCGGTCGCATTCTCATCATCGGCGTGTGGCTTGCGGGTCAATCGAGCATTCTTGGCATTCTGATTCAGGCGCAGGGGAATCCCGCCGACGTCGCGCGCGTGAGCTGGATTCAGTTGCCGGTGTTCGTCGGCGCGTTATGGCTCGCGATTCATACGTTCGGCATCGTGGGGGCCGCCACTGTCGTCGTGGTCAAAGCGCTGTTCGACTATGCGGCGTTTCTGTATTTCTCGCGGCTGCATGTGCGGGCGATCGTCGGCAATATGCTGGCCCATCTGTCGTTTCTTGCTGTAGCGGGCGTGCTTGCCGCGTCGATCGTCGCACTGCCGGTGCTGATTGCGGCGGCCATCGTGCTGGCAGCCGCGAACCTCGGCTGGTCGTTGCATGTGTCGAGTGAACTGCGCGCGATGGTGCGCAAAGTGTGGACGCGGCTGTCGGTGTTCGCGAGCTAGGGGGCAGCGCGATGGTCAGTCGCGCGGCCGACGCCGTAGCGTCGGCGCAGCGCGCGTTATGCTGCGACTGGCGCGGCACGCCGCCGTAGACGCGACGCGTAGAGCAACTCGAAGCGATCCGCGACGTTCGCCCACGAATAGTCGAGCGCCGTTTCCCGCGCGCGCCGCTGCAGCACTGCCCAGTACGCAGGGTCGTCGAGGAGCGACTGGATGGCGGCGCCGAGCGCCGTTGCGTCGCCTGGTGGCACGATCACGCCGTTATCGCCGTTGCGCACATACGCACGTAGGCCGCCAATATCCGACACCACCGGTACGAGCCCACACGCCATCGCTTCGAGCGGCGAAAGCGGAAATCCTTCGTAGATCGACGGAAACGCGAGAATGTGACACGGTGCAAGCAGTTCGGGCAGCTTTGCGTTGTCGAAAGCCGGCACCACCGTGATCCGCTCTCGCGCGCTTTCTGGAAAGCGCGCGAGCGTCTGCTCAGTGGACTCGCCGGTGCCGAGCAACGTGAGCGTGACGCGGCGGTTGCGCTCGAACAGCGCAGCAACGGCCGTCGCCAGCGTATCGATGCCTTTCCAGTAGTTCGCGCGGCCGATAAATGCAAGATTTAGCGGGACCGCCGTCTCCGCCCTCGCTTCATTCAGCGCCGTCCGCGCGATCGAAGTAAACGTCTCGTCGATCCCGTTGTCGATCTTTACAACCCGCGTTTCGCTAAAGCGCAGCTTCGATACTGCGAACGTGCACTCGGTATCATTGAGCAGCATCGCGACGTCAGCCCACTCGAACGACTTCGTGCATTCCCATAGCCGCAGCCCACCATAGTAGAAGCGGTATTTCCATGATTTTTCCACATTGCCTGTGCGCCAGCCCTCGAGAAACGCCTCGTGCACCACAGGTTCCATGCCGTGACTGCGGGTCACCGACAACTGCTGCCGCCGCCATCCGCACGCGCGCCTTGCGAGGTTGATCAGCCAGCCGTCTCCCGACGACATGTCGAGCACGTCGTACTCGGGATGCGCAAGCACATGACCCAGCACGATCCACGGAAACAGCATCGTGCGCCCGAGGCCTCCGACACCTTTCACGTCGTCATGCGAAAAAATCCGTACGTTATGGCCGCGCGCGCGCAACGCCTCGGCGAGTTTGACGGTCACACCGGGCGCACCCGCGTTGCGGCTCAGGTTATGGTGAATCGTGAACAGGATATTCATCGCGTGGCAGATAGGAAGTTAGTTTTATTGGACCGTGGTCGCGCGCCATACATTCGACAGCCTGACAATCGGCAGCAGCGACGAAAGTGCGCGGCGCTTCGCGAGATAAACCGTCAGGTGGGCGAAATACAGTGTGACGAACACGAGGTACTTCGGCAGACTCGGATCGATCACGCGGTAGCGCTTCACCCCCACGTAGAGCCGTGCCGCTTCGCAATACAGCTGATAACGCGACATGCCATACCGGCCGGGGGTGCACTCGATCACGCCGCCGCCAGGCAGCGTGTCGCGAGTGCGCAGCGCGGGCAACAGATCGATCGAGTAGCCGTTCTTGAGCGCGCGCAGCGACAGTTCGGCATCTTCAATACCGAAGAAAATGTTCTCGTCCCAGCCATTGCGCTCGAAGAGCGCTAACGGGAACACGGCCGCATGAATGTTGACGCACTGCGGCTCGTCAGCTGCGGTGAAATAGCCCGCAAACGACAGTTTCAACGGATGACATGCGGGATGTTCCTCGCCACTCGACGAACCACCCGTCAACATCACCTTGTGCCGACGCTCGGGCGACAACGCGGCGAGATGGGCGCGCGCGACGGCAAAGAAATCAGCGGCGATCTGCACGTCGTCGTCGACGAACGACACGTACTCGCATTGCGGTGCATGGGCGAGGCAATGGCGCACCGCGTTGTTGCGGTTCGCGCACACGCCGCGCCGCGGGCCCTCCAGCCAGATAACGCCCGGATGCTGCGCGACAACGGCCGCATTGGCCGCGCGCATCGCAAGCTCCGGCGAGTCGTCGCTGACGACAATACACGCGGCGACCGGCACGCAACGCGCGATGGTGTCGAGACACGCGGCGAGCGTTTCGGTGCGATTCATCGTCGTCACGCAAACGGCGAAGACGGGTTCCGTGCTTCCGGCGCCGTCTTGCGCGCCGCCGGCTTCGGCGTCGGCAGCCAGCGCCGCGGGTTGCACGATCGTGCTCATCGTATGACTCCATCAGGCGACGCAACGCGCCGCGCTTGCGTCAGCACGTGGCGATGCGGTCGGCATGCGTCGAGCGTCTGTTCGTAGATCGACAGATACGCATCGCATACGTGCTCCACGTGGAAGGTCTCAAGGTTGTGCCGCGCACGTGCGGCCAACGTGGCGTGTGCAACCTGGTCTGTCAGTAGCAGTTCGATCGCGTCGGCCAGCGCGTGCGGGGTCGATGGCGGCACAAGCAGACCGGCCTCGCCGTCGTCGAGCATTTCCGGATTGCCGTCAACGCGGGTCGCCACGATCGCGCAGCCCGCCTCGCGTGCTTCGCACAGCACGAGACCGCCAGGCTCCTTATGCGAGGCCAGCACGAACACATCCGCCTCGGCCAGATACGCGCGCGGGTTCGCAACAAAACCCGTGAAGTGCGCGCGATGAGCGATACCCAGTTCCTGCGCCAAGGTCTCCATGCCAGCGCGGTCCGGACCGTCGCCAACGAGATACAACGCCGCCGACGGGATCCGTTCGCACAACTGCGCGAACGCGCGCAGCAAATCCTGAATACCCTTGCGTTCGTACATGCCGGCCACGGTCACGATGCTCGGGCGCGTCAGTTGCGGGGAATCGGGTATCGGCACGCCGGCGAAGCGCGGCGTGCCGATGGTGCCGTTGCGCACCACCGACAGACGCTCCTCTCGCACCCCGCGCAACGCCATCGACGCCGCCACCGACTTGCTGACCGCCACGACGCGATCGCCGAAGCGCATCAGTGAGGCGCTCTTCTGGAATTCGTTATGCACCGTCGTGATCAGCACGTAGCGTCGCCGCACGGCGCCGAAGCGCGCGATCAACGCTCCCGTCATCATGTGCGCGTGCACCACATCCGGATCGCACTGCGCGAGCAAGCGGTTGAAGCCCGCCAGCATCGCCGGCACCCGCAACGGCTGGCGCGATTGCTGCAGCAACAGATGACGCACGCCGTACTGTTCGAGCAACGCCTCAAAACCGCCGCCCGAGGAAGCGACCGTCACCTCATGACCGGCCTTCGCCTGCATGCAGGCGAGGTCGACCATCATGTTGACGATGCCGTTGCCGACGTTCTGCGCGTGATTGGCAAGGTGGACGATTTTCATATCGATGCGAGCTCAGTTGTGATTGTTCGAGGCGCCCGTCAGCGCGCGGGCCGCCGGCGTGAAGCGGTACATCAGCGCCTTGCCATGCGCGTCTTCTTCGACGAACACGAGGTATTCGCCGCTCGCAAGCCGGTGCGCGGTAATCGGCATCGCCGAATCGATCCAACCGCTGGCCGCACCGACTTCGGGACCCGGTTTCAGATGTCCCGCTTCGCGCCCGGTGTCGCGCTCGTAGACGCGCACGATGGCGGTCTCGGTTTCGACGCCGAAGATATAGTCGCCAGCGACGGCAAAACCGTTTAACGATATGGCGGTGGGCGGTCCTTCGTCGGGCAGATCGATCGCGTAGCGCAACGTCGGCTTGCCGCTTGTCCAGTGGTCGTAGCGCGCGAGCAACGAGCCGGTACCATTCCAGTTGTATTCGACGAACGGATGCTCGCGGGTCGAACCGGAGATGAACATCGTGTCGTCGGCGGGAAAGTAGTTCAGGCGCGCGATCCGGTTAAAAGGCGCGGGCATCGCGTAGCGCTGCATCGCCGCGTATCGGTAGACCGGATTGCCACTGCGGTCGAATCCCTTCAGCGGAAAGCGGCGAATGCCTTGCGATTGGGTGCCCTGCCAGATCGCGCCCGCGCTGTCGACCCACCAGCCGGACATCGGCGGCCCATCGTCTCGCGCCGCATCCTGATCGAAGTCGCCCGCGGCGAAACGGCCCTCGCCCGCCGTATCACGCCAGATCCATCCACCATGGGGCGGCTGGTTGGGCGGCCATGCGCCGTCAATGTGCGATGGCGTGACAAAACCCGACGGAATCGCTGTCTCCCGGTCAGCCGCAAAACGATAGATGCGCAGCCAGGTGCCATTCATGTCGACCGTGTAGAGCAGGCGCCGTCCGTCGATATCGCGCACCAGCGGCATGCCACGCTGCCCCTGCCGCAGATTGAGGAACGGGTCATACGGATAGCGGAAACGGTCGACGGTATAGCCGGCATACGACCATTCCTGCCCGGACGGACGAGACAGGTCGAGTGTGAAGCGTTTGGTACCGCTATACACTGTCGGCGGATCGCCGTCGACGAACTGTGCGCCATCGACGAACAGCAGCCCTTGCAGGCTGAAACGCCGCTTGCCGCCGGGTGTATAGCTCTCGATCAGCGCGCCATCGGTGTTGCCCGGACCGGGCACGAAGCCTCGCGGTCCCGCACCGGTCATCGACACGTACACATTGCCCGCGCGATCGACACCCACACCCGTCAGCCCATTGAAACGCAACGGTCCCGGTGCGCCGGCACGGCCCGCATAGATACCGCCTGCTTCGCCCAGGGTGGCTGACAACTGCATGGAAGCCTCCTCGTGTGTCGCGTTGGCGGCGCTAGCCGCAGCGCCTGCGGGCGCGCGCGGCACGGCGGTGAAGATCAGGATCTGCTGGCGCGGACCGTTGTCGGCGACCAGCAGCCGGCCGTGCGAATCCAGCGTCAGGTCGGCCGGCGCGGCGCCGGGTGGCAAGGTCAGCATGCCCAGCAGTGCGCCATTGCGTGCATGGTGAGCGACGCGTCGAGCGCCGTCTGTGCGGCTGCGCTCAATGATCCACAGCGTGCCGTCGGGTGCGAGGGCGATCCGCCCCGGCTCGCGCACCGGAAAGTTGCCGACGGGCTGCATCGAGCGCACATTGAAGATCTCAACGCGGTTATCGTGCTGATTCGACACGAAGAGCCTCGTCGAGTCCGCTGCGAGACCGCGTATGGCATAGTCCTCGGCACTCGACGACTGGGTGATCACACGGAACGCGAGGGGGCTGCCGGGCCAATCCACCTCGCCTTCGAACGGCGCGCCCTCGCGAAAGTCGGCACGGCGGCGACGCGACACGCCGTACCATACGACCCCTTCGGGTGGCAGATGCTTTTGCGCCGCCATGTCGTTGCCCAAACTCACGACCAGTTGTGCGGCAAACACGTAGTCGTCGGTCACGGCGATCGCGTCGCCGCCCAGCATTCCCCAGCCGTGCGATTGCCCACCGTAACCGATCAATTGTCCGTCGCGGTAGTGGCCGATCTCACCGCCGCCTTCATCCCACGGCGCATTCGTGTACACGCCACCTTCCGGCGTGACGGCGAGCGCCTGCACGTCGATCTGTACCCAACGTTGATTGGCGTAACCCCACGTGTTGCCGATCCACGAGGTGCGATAGGACAGCGACGGGGGAGCGGCTACAGAAGCCGGCGCGGGGTTCGTGCTGGCGACGGTGGTGCTCGCCGCCGCCGCTTGCGCAAATACGGCCGGACCGAGCGCAGCCTCACCCGACCCTAGCGCGACATAAAACGCAAGCACCGGCAACAACACCGCAGCCGCGCAAGCGATCCGTTCGAACGTTCGTCGGGCAATGCGTCGCATGAGCGCCTCGCGCCGTCAGAACGCGTCTATCGCTTCGCGATAGATCCGCGCGACCTGCGCTGCCACCACCGGATGATCGAAGTGCGCCCGGGCATAATCCCGGCAAGCTTTTGCATCGGGCAAGACGCGCGTCCCTAACAACGCCTCGCTTATCCCGCCGCCAAGCGCCTGAAATCCGCTCGACGAGAGCACCAGATCGGGCGACAGTGGCTCAACCGCTTCCGGCAAGCCACCCACTGGCGTAACAAGCACTGGCGTGCCGGCAGCGAGCGATTCGATCGTCGTCAGTCCAAAGCCCTCGAGCGCCACGGTCGGCACCACCGTCACGTCCGACGCGCAATACCACAGCGGCAACACAGCGTCGGCCACAAAACCGGCAAGGCGCACATGCCGCTCCAGTCCTCGCGCGACGATGCGGGCCTGCAACTGTGGCTCAAGCGGCCCTTTCCCGGCAATCGTTAGCAGTACGTCAGGCACGGTCTGCTTGACCACAAACATCGCATCGATCAGGTCTTCGAGCCCCATGCGCGACACAAGCCGCCGGACGCAGAACAGCAAAGGCCGGTCTTGCGGCAAGCCAAGGCGCTTGCGCGCCTGCTGTCTGGTGAGGCCGGCATCGAAGCGGCCGACGTCGACGCAGCCGGGTACCACGCGGACGTCGTCCTCGCGCACACCGTACCGGGTCCGCAGAATGTCAGCGAACGCATGCGACAGTACGATATGACGCGTTCCGCCTCGATACACGATGCGTTCGAGCGCATGACGTGTTATGCGTGACAATCGCCCGCGTCCTTCCATTCCCGACTCCGAGGCCCACGGTCCGTGAAAATGCACGACCCTGGGCACACCGCTGAACACGCCCGCGGTCGGTGCGGCATAGAGCGCGAAATGCGTGGCGACAACATCGGGCATGCGCGCGTCCCTGAGCTGGCGCGACTGCACGCGCGCATGCCACAGACGTCTGCCGAGTTGTGCGTTTGCCTGTGCGAAAGCGTGCACGCGGCCGCCCGACGCCTCGAACACGCCGGGTGTGCCGGCAACCATGCCACGCACGCTGACGCCTTGCGCCGGCAGAGACTCGATCAAGGCCAGGAACATACGGTCAAGTCCGCCCGGCCGTTCGTCGAACCAATGCATGCCGATCTGCAGCGAATCGATCGATGCGCTCATGATTCCACCGATACCGTGGCACTTGGGGTCGCCATTGCGCTCACCGCACGTCGTGCGGCGAGCCGTTCATAGAGTGACAGGTAGCGGTTCGCCATCGCCTGCCAACTGAGCGTTCTGGCCAGTTCGCGCGCAGCGAGTCCCATCTGCCGCGCATGGGCGCGATCGTCGGCAAGGCGCATGATCGCCGCGGCTAAAGCGACACCATCGTCCGGATGCTCGAGTACGATGCCGCAGTCGGGTGCAATCACTTCCGCCCCGCCCGCCGTCCGTACCGTGACAACCGGCAACGCCGCCGCCAGCGCCTCGAGCAGTACCAGCCCCATTGGCTCGTAGCGCGACGGAAACACAAAGGCATCGACCGAACGCATCAGCGCGGGCATATCCTTGACCAGATCGGTAAAGTGCACACGTTCCTCGAGTCCGAGCGACGCAACCAGCGCGGGATACGGACTGTTGCGCAGAATCCCGGCGACCACCAGATGCACATGCGCGGGTGTCGCGGCGAGGGCCCGCAACACCGTGTCGAGATTCTTGCGCGACACGCGCAGATCGCCGGCGAACAACAGCATGAACGGCGCTTGCGGTAAGCCGAAACGCTCGCGCTGCGACGCACCGGGCGCAAATTCATCGATATCGACACCGTTGTAGATAACCTGAAGCCGCGCTGTGTCGATACCGAGCGAGCGCACTTCGGCGCCGACTTTCTCCGAGACCGGCACGACGACGTCGGCATGCCGGAACGCCCACTTTTCACACCACGCGTTGAGCCGCGTGTAGACGACCTGATACGCGTGATACGGGCCATGGAAGAAACGGAACGGATAGAACCCGCAGCGGTACCAGCCATCGTGTACGAAGTGAACCGCGTTCACGTCGGCGCGGGCCCACGCAATGAAGCCATTCACATGGATCACATCGAACGCTTTTCGGTGCGCGCGGATCCACGCACCGCTGCGCCACGCGAAAACCTGATACTGGATCAGGCGCGTCGGCAGCCGGCTCTCGCCGATCTTCACGAACCGCGCACGTGGATGATTCACCAACTCCGGCGCGGCCCGCGATGCGAGCAGCGTCACCGCATGCCCGGCCGCAAGCGCCGCGCGGGCAATTTCGTAGTTGACGCGCCCCTGGCCGTCATTTTTCGTCACCTGGTGCGTCACGATCAGGATGCGCATTGCGTTGCTGCTCATCGCCCTCCCTCCGCACGTCGCGCCGACGCAGCCGGCCCGGCAGCGTGTGCCTCCCGCGCGTGGCGCAGACCGATCACCGGCAGTATCACGCCGACGAAAAAGAACATCCCCGGCAGCCCGATCAATGTATTGACGAACACCATCATCGCGAACATCGCGATCGCTACGCCAACGCCGGAAATCGCAAAGCGGTCCTTGTCGCGCTGACGGCTTGCCCGGAAGGCCCGCCACAGCAGCATCACAACGCCGGTCGTGTACAGCAGCGTGCCCGGCCATCCCATCACAAACGGCACTTCCAGCAGACCACTATCGAAGACCACGGTCAACTGAAGCGAATCGTCGCTCGACAGTTTGGTGCCGAGCCCGGTCATACCGAGTCCCTGCCCAGCGATGTCGGTCAACGCCACCGAGATGAACTGCTTGTAGAGCTCCGCGCGGACCTGGTAGCTATTGTCGTGACCGAGATCCTGGATTGTGTTGAATCGCTGCATGAAGTTTTCCGAGACCTGATCGACCATCGCAAGCGGCGCGCACAGCATCGCAAATCCCAGTACCCCGCCGATCAGCCGCACCCGGCTGCGACCGTCCAGCATCGTTAGCGGATACACGAGGCCAATCGCGAGACCGCCCCACGCACTACGCACCGAGGTGAACATCAACGCCGGGATGCCCACCAATCCGGTAGCGACACGCATCCTGCCACGGGCCGCGAGCGACATCAGCAGCACGGCCATGATCGTCTGCGAAAACGGGCCGGACGAGTTCATCGTGCTGCTCACGCGCATCCCGAACGGCACCGGGTGCCCTTCGGACTCCATCTGCGATGCAATCAGCCAGAAGACGTCCCACGGCGGCGGCGACAGATATTCGATCACGCCATAGAGGCCCATCACTAAACCGCCGTAGACAAACGTCTTGAGCAGCACACGGTGATAGTCCGGATAGTCCCGCCAGGTGACGACGAGACGAAACGCCACCAGCACCGGAAACAGCCAGTTCACCAGCGTGAACGTCGCCGCAGCCGGCCCCACCTGTACCATGCCGACCAGGTACGAATAGAACAGCGCGAGCACGATCAGCACGAGCGGCATAGTGCGGCGCTGCCCGAGCGCATGGAAATTCGTGATGAGCGCGCATCCGGACAGCGCGACCGCGAGCATCGGGGCGATCATCACCGGGCTTTGCGGATTGAACGATCCGTTCACGAAGTCCGCGAGCCGCCGCACCTCCGGCGAGAGAAAGAACAACCAGCACACGAAACCCAGATAGTGCGCAGGTGAGCGCCGGTAGAAGCGCAACGCAATCAGGAACGACGCGGCCGGGTAGAAAAATTCGACCAACCGCCCCTGGTGCATGACGACCAGCAGCAGCGTGATGGCGAACAGCGCGATCGGCAGATACGTGGGATGGCGCATGCCGCCGCGCACCGTAGCAGCGACGCGCGACGGCTGTACGGCAGGCGACGCCGGCCGCGCGGGCGGCGGGCGCACCATCGTGGAAGGTGTGCTCATCATGGCTGAGCCCCCGGCCACGACAGCCACGCGACGCGCCCGGCCATCCGTCGTATTGCACGGCTTGCGGTCGTCTCCCGACATCCATTGCCAGGTGTGCGCATCGTCACAGCAACTCGGACGTGTTCACGAACGCGAACCCATCGCGTTCACGGCGCAGACTGCCAAACAGCGGCTGGCCGACACGCGGCAGACGTGTGAGCCCGATAAACGGCTCGCCGTGTTCGAGATACGGGCCTTCCGTCTTGCGAAAGCCGAATTGCTCGTAAAAACCGCGCAATCCGATCGGCGCCGTGACGCGCGCGGCACGACCCGGCCAGTGTTCGGCGATCGCATGCAGCACCCGTTCGATCAGCAATTCGGCGGTGCCATCGCCGCGCCGCAGCGGGCTGGTCAGCACCTTGTCGATGACAATCTCCGGATCTTCGGCGTCGCCCGGTTGCAGTCGGGCATACGCGAGGATCGGCATCGGCCGCGACATGTCTTCGACCGCGAAGACATGCAATGACGTTTCGTCGTGGCCATCGGCGTCCAGATACACATGCGATTGTTCGACCACGAAGACCGCACTGCGCGCCCGCAATATCAGATACAACTCCCGCGCGGTGAGCTGTTCGAATTCCAGCGTTTTCCAGTTCATCACGTTCCCTAGCGGTGTATTTAACGAAGCAGGCCTCGTTGGGTCAGCCCTCGATGGCCCAACTCAACAGGAAGGCCCCGTTGACATGCATGGCTACACGGTACGTCCGCAAACCGCATGGTTCCGTGCGGAATCGCACTGACGCTAGCCTTTCGCGATCCTTAAATACGAGGCAACGGAACACGGCGGCGCTTGAGCGGGAGAACGACGGGCCCTTCACCCTTCGAGTGCGAGTTAAGCCACAGAGTCAAGCAACAGAGTCAAGCAACAGAGTCAAGCGACAGTTAAGAACTATTTCGACCCACCAAGGGGCACATCACTATGAAAAGCGCATTGCGACGCATCCTTTCCGAATCGGCACGTCTTGACGTTTCGCCCGATACGCTAGCCGACGACGCCGATTTGTACGCAGCGGGCTTGTCCTCGCTCGCGACGGTGCATCTGATGCTGGCCATCGAAGACGAATTCGGCATCGAGATTCCGGACCGCATGCTGACGCGCCGGCTGTTCTCCAGCATCGATTCGATGGCCGCCGCGGTCGCCGAGCTGCAACAGGCGAAGGCGGCAGCATGAACGCCCCGCTGCTGGACACGGCCGCGGTGGCGGCGCCGCTCGCCGACCCCGCTGCGGCACAACCCGCCGGCGCAAGCGTCGTGCTGAGCGCGGTGGAAACCGAACCAGGCTGGCGCGCCGCGGCGCAGCGCTGCGCCGCCATAGCCACACAGTTCGCCGATTCGGTAGACCGCGAAGCACGCTTTCCCCACGAAGCATTCGAGGCGCTCAAGCGCGAACGGTTGTTGTCGGCGATGGTGCCGGCCGCGTTCGGCGGCGCCGGGCTCTCGCTCGCGGATGTCGCTGCGATCTGCGAAACGCTCGCGCAAGGCTGCGCTTCCACTGCGATGGTGTACGCGATGCATCAGATCCAGGTGGCCTGCATCGAGGCGTATGGCAGCGAGTCGGCATGGCACCGGCAGTTGCTCACGCAACTGGTTGAACATCAATGGCTGCTGGCTTCGGCGACCTCCGAAGAAACCATCGGCGGCAACATGCGCACCAGCGCCTGCTCGGTCGAGCTCGACGGAGAGCCCGGCCAGCAGCGCTTTCGCATTGAAAAACTCGCGCCGACGATCTCGTACGGCGCGCACGCCGACGGCATTCTGGTCACCGCGCGCCGCACCGCCGAGTCGGCCGCGGCTGATCAAGTGCTGATCATCGCGTTACGCGAAGAAACACAACTGGAAAAGCGCGGCGGCTGGGATTCGATGGGCATGCGCGGCACCTGCAGCGAGGGCTTCCGGCTCGTCGCCACGGGTCTCGCCGAGCAGATCCTGCCGACACCGTTCGCCGACATCGCGGATCAGACCATGCTGCCGGTATCGCACACGCTGTGGGCCTCGGTATGGACCGGCGTGGCCAGCGACGCGGTGAATCGCGCGAAAGCCTTCTTTCGTGCGCAGGCCCGCTCGAAACCCGGCTCGATTCCGCCGGCCGGCCTGCGCCTCGCCGAAGCGGTCGGCCTGCTGCAGATGATGCAGGCGCGCCTGTCGATCGCGCTCGAAGCGGCGCGCACCGCGCATCACGCGAAACACGGCGGCTGCCAGGCCGACGCGCCGCTCTCGGCGATGCTTGGCTTCGCTTCCGACATGAATACGCTGAAGACCAGCATCTCGACCACCGCGCTGCAGGTTGTGCAGGAAGTGCTGATGATCTGCGGCATGGCGGGCTACAAGAACGGCACGGAATACAGCGTAGGACGGCATCTGCGCGATCTCTACTCCGCGCCGCTGATGATCAATAACGACCGTATCGCGCAGAACACGGCCAGCCTGTTGCTCGCGCAACGACCTGCCGCCCCGGGGAGAGCCTGACATGAACACGATGACCGATACCGCCGCGCTGGCCGCTGCCGCTCCGGAATCCACGGCACCGACTTTCCGCGACGAACTGCTGGCCGCGGGCCTGCTGATCGATACCGGCGAAAACGGCCTGTACGGCCGCAGCCAGATTTTTGAAGACGTGGTGGAGCGGCTGAACGTGGCGATCACGCATCTCGGCGCCGACCAGCAGCCGGAAGTACTGCGCTTTCCGCCCGCCATGCGCCGCACCGACTTCGAAGACAGCGAATATCTGAAGAGCTTTCCCAACCTGGCCGGCACGATCCACTCGTTCTGCGGCAACGACATGGGCCACCAGCGCCTGTTGCGCGCACTCGACGACGCGATGACCGAAAGCGACGACGATCGCAGCGAAGAATGGATGGCACAGCAGAAGCCGACTCGCGTCGTGCTCACGCCGGCCGCCTGCTATCCGATCTATCCGGTGATGGCGCGGCGCGGCGCACTGCCCGCCGACGGCCGCACTATCGACGTGCTGTCGTATTGTTTCCGCCATGAGCCGTCGCTCGATCCCGGCCGCATGCAGATGTTCCGGCAGCGCGAATACGTGCGCCTCGGCAGCGCCGAACAGGTGATGGCGTTCCGGCAGATGTGGGTCGAACGCGGCTCGCTGCTGATAACGCTGCTGCAACTGCCGGTGGAAGTCGACCTCGCCAACGATCCGTTTTTCGGCCGCGGCGGCAAGATCGTCGCCGATAGTCAGCGTGCCCAGGCGCTTAAGTTCGAACTGCTGATTCCGGTGGCCGACCCGCGCGGCAAAACGGCGTGCCTCTCGTTCAACTATCACATGGACCACTTCGGCGCGATTTGGAAGATCGAGTGCGAAGACGGCGCGGTGGCGCATACGGGTTGCGTCGGCTTTGGCATGGAGCGCATCACGCTGGCGCTATTCCGTCATCACGGGCTCGACGTCAACGCATGGCCGGACGACGTGCGCGCGCTGCTGTGGGGCGACACGGAGGCACGCGTGGCGCAAGGCATACAGTCGGCGTCCACGGTGGCTGAACAGGGTGCCGGAGATAGCGCATGAATCCATCCCTGATCCCCGTGCCGAAGGGCGTGCCGTCCGCCTTCGCGTTGCCCCGCCGGCTCGACCTGCTGGCTCAGGGCGGCGCGGTCGCGCCTGCCACGCCGCTGCGCCAGCATGCGCCGCACGCGCTGCATCAAGGCGAGCGCGTCTGGCAGGAGACCAACTGCTACGTCGACCTGTGGATCGAACTGCTGCACGGCTTCGGGCTCGATCCGCGCGCAGCGTTCGGCTTTACCGTCACGCAGGACTTCGAAGGCGATCAGTTCACGTTCTTCAAATTTCCGCTCGAAGATCTCGAGCGGCTGTACGGCACCCAGGTGCAGGAACTGGCGATCTACGACTCGCTCGAAGCCCGCGTGCTTGCGCAGACTTTGCGCGGCCATACCGTGCTGGTGGAAGTGGACGGGTTTTACCTGCCGAATACGCGCGCCACGTCGTATCGGCGCGAGCATCCGAAAACCACAGTGGGGATCGACTTCATCGATCCCCCAGCACGCCGTCTCGGCTATTTCCACAACACCGGCTATCACCGGCTCGACGGCGAAGACTACGACGGCGTGTTCCGCAAGCTGCCGCAATTCGCGCAGCAGCCCGATCTGCTGTTTCCGTATGTTGAATTCGCCAAGCAGGCGCGGCCCGCGCTGGAAGGCACCGCGCTCGCCGAAGCCTCGGCAGAATTGTTGTGCGCGCATCTAAATAGACGGCCACTGACCAATCCGATCTCGCAGTGGCGCGCCGCGTTTCCCGCGCATCTCGATACGCTGCTCGAACGCGGCGAGGCGTTCTTTCACCCCTACTCGTTCAACCTGATGCGGCAGCTCGGCGCGAACTTCGAATTTCTCTCGAAGTATCTGTTGTGGCTGTCCGCGCAAGGTTTCGACATGCCGGCGGCGATCCCGGAGGCGGCGCAGCGTATCGCGTCGGAGTCGATGGTGATGCAGTTCAGGCTCGTGCGAGCAATCACGCGCGGACGCCGCGATTCGTGTGAAGACTGTTTCGACGTGCTCGAAAGCGCCTATGAAAAGACGCTGCCGCCACTCGCCGCGCTTGTGCTGTAACGAGCTCGTTTCGAGCTTCAGGAAATCGCCGTGGATGTGCTGACGAATGACCTGGTACCGGATGAAGGCGGCTCGCTTCCGGTGACCTTTGCCGAGACGGCTGAGGTGGCCGAAGTTGATGACGCTCCCGGCGCTATCACGGCGGTTGCTTCACCCCAGGACCTCTGGCCACAGCAACTCGACACAGGCTGGCAGTGCGTCAGCACGCCGGCCGGCGCATGCGCCTCCCCCGCCGACTTGCCCGCGCAGGGCTGGCTCGCAGCGCAGGTACCCGGTACGGTGGCAAGCGCGCGCCGTGCCGCGGGCCTGCTGGATGCCGTGAATCCGCCGCCGCTTGCCTTCGATGATCACTGGTACCAGCTCACGCTGACAGGCACAGGCAAACGCCGCTTGCGCCTGCACGGCCTCGCCACGCTCGCCGAAGTCTGGCTCGACGGCATCAGGCGCCTCGAGTCGGATTCAATGTTCGTCGCGCACGATCTCGACATCGAACTGCACGGCAGCGCGACACTCGCGCTGTGCTTTCGCTCGCTGACCCCGGCGCTGGCGGCCAAACGCTCACGTGCCCGCTGGCGGCCGCGGCTCGTCACGCCATCCACCTTGCGCAACGTGCGCACCACCCTGTTAGGCCATATGCCGGGATGGTGTCCATCGGTGCAGGCAGTCGGCCCATGGCGGCCGATTGAATTGTTGAGCGACGTGCCGCACGCCTTCGACACGATTGATCTGACCAGCCGCCTCGAAGACGACGACGGCGTTGTTTCGCTTACGCTACATTTCGTACATCCGCATGACGTCGACACGTGCGCCGCAACGTTAAATTGCGGCGGTTGTGTTTCGTCTTTGCAATGGAACGATGCATATACACTGACCGGCAGCGTGCGTGTGCCGCACGCCGAACGCTGGTGGCCCCACACGCACGGCGAGCCCACCCTATATCCTCTGACGTTGCAGCTTGATGACGAACGCGCGATATCCCACTCATTGGGATGCGTCGGCTTTCGCAGCATCGAAGTGGATCGCGGCGCGGACGTTACGGGCTTCGCATTGCGCGTAAATGGCACGCCGGTGTTCTGCCGTGGCGCCTGCTGGACCAACGCGGATCTCGTCACACTGACCGGCACCGAGGCGCAACTGCGCCACACTTTCGCGCTCGCTCGCGACGCCGGCATGAACATGCTGCGGGTAGGCGGCACGATGGTGTACGAGTCCGATGCGTTCTACGCACTGGCGGACGAATACGGCCTCCTCATCTGGCAAGACTTCGCGCTGGCGAATTTCGACTACCCGACCGATGCCGCCTTCAGTGCATCCATCGAGCGCGAAGCGACGCAATTTCTGACCCGCACAAGGCGCTTCGCATCGCTCGCAGTGCTATGCGGCGGCAGCGAAGTCGACCAGCAGGCGGCCATGTTCGGCCTGCCCGTTGCGATGCGCATGCAACCACTTTTTACCGAACAGCTGCCCGCCATCGCCGCGCGCGAGCGGTCGGATGTACCGTATGTGAGCAACTCGCCCTCGGGCGGCGCGTGGCCGTTTTCGACTAACGAGGGCATCACGCACTACTACGGCGTGGGCGCCTATCAACGCCCGCTCGACGACGTGCGCCGCGCGCAGGTTCGTTTCGCCGCCGAATGCCTCGCCTTCGCCAACGTGCCGGACGACGCGACCTTGCACGACGCGCTCGGCACGATTCATCTGCACGATCCGCGCTGGAAAAGAGCCGTGCCGCGCGACCCCGGCGCCGGCTGGGACTTCGACGACGTGCGCGACCACTATCTTCAGACGCTCTACGGCATCGAGCCGGCGCAGTTGCGGTACGAAGACCCTGAGCGCTACCTTGATCTGTCGCGCGCGGTGGTCGCCGACCTGATGAGCGACGTGTTCGCCGAATGGCGGCGCGCCGGCTCGACGTGCGGCGGCGCGCTGGTCTGGCAGCTTCAGGATCTACGGCCCGGCGCGGGCTGGGGCTTGATTGACGCCACAGGACGGCCTAAAAGCGCCCTCCACGGCCTCGCACGGTCGCTGCAACCCATCCAGCTGGTCATGACCGACGAAGGCCTCAACGGCCTCGATATTCATCTGCTGAACGAACGTGCCGAGCCGTTGCACGCTCAACTGGATCTGGTCTGCCTGCGCGACGGCAGCGTCAGGGTCGCGTCGGCCAGCCGCGCAGTCGAACTGGCGCCGCACAGTACGCAGCGTATCGGCGCGGCCGGGCACCTCGGCCAGTTCTTCGATTTCACGCACGCATACCGCTTCGGGCCGCGCGCCCACGACGTCACGATTGCGACACTGCGCGATCCGGCGAGCGGCAAGATCGTGTCAGAGGCGGTTCATCTGCCGGAGCGGCGCGTCCGCGAACGACACGATCTCGGTCTGACGGTCCGTGCCGAGCGTACCGCCGACGGCTGGCAGTTGATTATCGAGGCGAGGCGCTTTGCACGCTTCGTTCATATCATTGACACGCATTACCGCGCCGCGCTCGACTGGTTCCATCTGCCGCCGAACCGCCCCTGCGTCGTGCCGCTCATCCCCGTTCAGAAACTCGTTGCGCACGCATCTAACGCGGTGTTTAAAGCTGATGCAACAAGTGTGGCGCCCGCAGGCGAAGTCCGCGCGATCAATGCGATATCCGCCATCCTCTACGGTTGAATGTCGTCACTTAACTAATCATTCCTTCGCAAGGCGCGCAGAACCTCGCGCTGCGCGAATCCACCTGTCTGGTCTGCGGAATCACTGTTGGTTTTTTTGCGACTTTTAAGTCTTCAAAAAAGGCGTTGCGTACGCCACCGTACGCAACGTATGGAACACATCTGAATCAAATCCGGCACAACCCGGACGGCCCCCGATAACGCGCACACAAAGGCTGGTTCATCCGTGAGACAGCGCCTGCAAAGGGATGCTAATCAGCCACTAACCCAATCCTATCAAGGACTTGACTCGGATAAAAACACCCCTCAGCGGGGTCGCACGTTAAGCAGGCGTTGTACAAAATTGAAACAAAAAGCCACTTTTGGCTTGCCGTGCTGCCCCGGCTTTGTTCGCTGCGCCGCACCAGCACTCGTTTTCCCCTGGGTTGGCACGCTCCTCGCTAAAGAGAGAGCGCAACACCGCGGCGCCGCGACGAGATCTACAAGAACGGCGGCGGCGCATCAGGCCAATACGGGGCCGTTCCTGTTCATCCCCCGCTGCTCGCCAGGCAGCACGTCGTTCATTCAAGGATGCAGGCATCGGATCAAAAACACGAGGTCGCGCTGCGTGCGGCTTCAGCGAGGACCGATCATGTTGACACTTCAATCAGATCTGCACGGCAACCATTTGCTCGGCGCATTGCCGTCCCACGAATGGCAAGCACTTGCCCCTCATCTCGAACTGGTTCATCTGCGCACCGAGCAACTGCTGTGCGACTCAGGTCAACGGATCCATCACGTCTACTTCCCGACCACCGCGATCATCTCGATGCTCTCGACGATGGAAGACGGCAGCTCGGTCGAAATCGCCGCGGTCGGCCGCGAAGGCATGACCGGCGTGCCGGTGCTCACGGGCGGCGAAACCATGCCGAACCGCGTGCAGGTGCAATGCGCCGGCTTCGCCTACCGGATGAGCGCACAGGCGCTCAAGCAGCAATTCGCACGCTCCGACTTCCTGCGCCGCCTGATGCTGTTGTACATGCACGCCCTCCTCACGCAGGTCGCGCAGACCGCTGCCTGCAATCGCCACCACGCGTTGAACAAGCAACTGTGCCGCTGGCTGCTGATTGAAGTGGACCGCGTGGCATCGAACGATCTGACGGTCACCCAGCAACTGATCGCCGACATGCTCGGCGTGCGCCGCGAAGGCATCACCGAAGCGGCCGGCAAGTTGCACGACGAAGGCCTGATTCATCACAGCCGCGGCCACATCAGGATACTCGACCGCAAAGGTCTCGAAGCGCGCGCCTGCGAATGCTACGGCCTCGTCAAGCGAGAATTCGACCGCCTGCTGCCGCGTCTTCGCCAGGCCGAAACCGTCGAATAAGCAGTCAATTCAAGGCTGCATCGATCGATTACGGGGTAGATCATCATGTTCAGGAATACTGCGCGATGTCTCGACGCACTCTTTGTGATTGCGGGCGGGCTGCTCGCTCACGGGATGCGTTTTTCGACGCCGATTGCGTTGTCGGACACCGAGCGCCTGCTGATCGCCTTCAACTGCGTACTCGTGCTGCTGATGTTTCCCGGCTTCGGCGTCTATGAAACGTGGCGCGGCAAGGCGCTGCCTTCGATGCTGTTGAGAGTTGCCGCCGCGTGGCTGGTGGTGGTCGCCACCGCCCTCGTGCTGGCGTTCACCTTGCACCGCATGGATGCCGTTTCGCGGCTGTGGTTCGCCTACTCGACGCTAATCTCCGGCGCCCTGATCATTCTCACCAAGTGCTTTGTGCATGTGGCCCTGCGCAGCGTGCGCCGGCGCGGCATGAACTTCCGCACGGTCGCGATCGTCGGCGCGCCCGGTTTTTCGCGCACGCTACTCGCGCATCTGGACCGTGCGCCGCAAGCCGGCTTCAAGCCGGTCTGCGTCTTCGACACCCGTATCGAAGCGGCCGGCACGTACGGTGCGCGTCTTAATCGCCTGCCGGTGCTGACCGATCTGAATGCGTTCGCCGCCAAGGTGCGCGAAGAGCATGTGAACGAAGTGTGGCTCGCATTGCCGCTTTCGGAAGAACATACGATCTATCGTTTCACGCGTACGTTCAGACATGACTTCGTGAATCTGCGCTTCATCCCCGATGTACGCAGCCTCTCGCTGTTCAACCACGCGCTGGTCGATGTCGTCGGTTTACCGACGCTTAACCTGAGCGCCACGCCTGTCTCGCCGCCGCAGATGTGGCCCAAGCTGATCTTCGACCGCCTGTTCGCGGCGGCCGCGCTGCTGGCGCTCGCGCCCGTATTCATCGTGCTCGCGATCGCCATCAAGCTGAGCTCGCCGGGGCCGGTGTTCTTCCGCCAGACCCGCAAGGGCGTGGACGGCCAGCCGTTCGCGATCTACAAGTTCCGTTCGATGACGGTGCACCACGAAGCGCACGGCCAGGTCACGCAGGCCGTGCGCAACGACGCGCGCATCACGAAACTCGGCGGCTTCATGCGCCGCACCAGTCTCGACGAACTGCCGCAATTCCTGAACGTACTGCTCGGCCAGATGTCGGTGGTCGGCCCGCGTCCCCATGCGATCGAACACGACGATCTCTACAAGGATCAGGTGTACGGATATATGAACCGCTACCGGATCAAGCCGGGCATTACCGGCTGGGCACAGGTGAACGGCTATCGCGGCGCCACTACCAAGGTCGCGAAGATGGAGACGCGTGTGAAGTTCGATCTCTTCTACATCCATAACTGGTCGTTCTGGTTCGACATGAAAATCGTGTTCATCACGATTTTCAAGGGTTTCGTCGGCCGCAACGCATTCTGACCATGCCACTCCGGGAACCGTTTGTGAAAGTCTCCGTGATCGTGCCGACGTACCGGCGCACCGCCGATCTCGCACGCTGCCTCGCGGCACTCGATGCGCAGGAGCGCCGCGCCGACGAAGTGATCGTAATCGCTCGCCACGACGATTACGCGACACTCGACTGGCTGCGCACGCGCGAAACGAGCCGGCCCGACTCGCGCCGCTGGATCGTGCTGGTGCACAAGCCGGGCGTGGTCGCGGCCTATAACCTCGGCATCGACAGCGCCAGCGGCAACGTGCTCTGCTTTACCGACGACGACGCCGCGCCGCACTCCGACTGGATCGCGCGGATTGCCCGCGCGTTCGAGAACGATCCGGCGCTCGGCGGCCTGGGCGGACGCGACATCGTGCATGAACGCAACGGCATCCTGCAGGGGCAGAAGCCGCGCGTGGGCCTCGTGCGCTGGTATGGCCGGACTATCGGGAATCATCATATTGGCCATGGCGCCGCACGCGACGTGCAGGTGCTCAAGGGCGTCAACATGGCGTTTCGCCGCGAGGCGATCGGCACGGTGCGTTTTGATGAACGCTTGCGCGGCACCGGCGCGCAGGTGCATTGCGAAATGGGCTTCAGCCTCGAAGTAAAACGGTGCGGCTGGACCTTGATCTACGACCCGTCACTACTGGTGGATCACTTCCCGGCCCAGCGCAGCGACGAAGACCAGCGCTTCACATTTAACGACGCCGCTTTCTATAACGCGTCATTCAATCTCCGACTCATCATGTGCGAATACCTGACGCCACCCGGCCGATGGGCGTTCGTCGTGTACTCGACGCTGATCGGCAATCGTGCGGACCCGGGGTTCCTGCGCGCATTGTCGTTGGCATTCGAGCGCGGCGGCGTGGCACTCGCGCTTCGCAAATGGAGAGTGGGTTTACGCGCAATGCGCGGGGCATGGCAGGAGGCGGCGCGCTGACCGAACAGTGCGCAGCTTCACGCGAGGGACCACCAAAATGACTATCAAAAAAATTGCCGCAGGGCTCGCGGCCACAACGCTATGCGCCTGTTCACTGGCGCCCGGCCCCTATCTGGACACCAAACGGCTGGAGCCGCCCGCTCCGCCCGAGCAGACCGCCGAGAAGTTTCCGGTGCATACGATCGACGTCGGCTATTTTCGCCGGCAACGCGCAGCCGCGGTACCGGCCGCCTGCCCGCTGTCGTGCCTGACGCCGCAGACGCGCGGTGCTTACGACTACCGGCTCGGCATCGGCGACCAGTTGAACATCATCGTCTGGGATCACCCGGAACTGACCGGCGGCACACTTGGCGGCGTGCCGCCACTGCCGAGCGTCGGCAACGGCGCAACACCTTCGCCCGGACCTACGCAGACGCAAGGCGCGACACCGGTCTCACCGACGCTGACAGGCGGCGGCGAAGGCGGGTTGACCGTGCGCGTCGCCAACAACGGCACGATCTTTTTCCCGCGCGTGGGCCGCATCAAGGTGCTCGGCATGACCGCACAGCAGGTTCAGGATTCGCTGACGAAGGGCCTCGCGAGGACGATTCGTAATCCTCAGCTCGATGTGCGCGTGGCGGGTTTCAACAGCCAGTCGGTGCAGGTGACCGGCAATCTGCGCACGCCCGCATCCGAAGCGATCACCGATGCGCCACTCACCGTGCTCGATGCGATCAATCGCGCGGGCGGCGCGCTGCCCGACGCAGATCTGCAGAACGTCGGCGTGACCCGCAACGGCAAACGCTACACGGTCGATGTCGCCGCGCTGCTCGAAACCGGCGATCCGCAACAGAACGTACTGCTGAAAGACGGCGATATTATCGACGTGCCGGACCGTTCGAACAGCCGCGTCTTCGTACTCGGCGAAGTGAACAAGCCGACCTCGCTGCCGATGAACCGCGGCCGCCTGACGCTCGCCGATGCGCTCACCGGCGCCGGCAGCCTCGACGTCAAAACCGGCGACCCGCGCTTTGTGTACGTGGTGCGCGGCGCCGACAAGACGCTCACGCCCGATGTCTATCAGCTCGACATGACACAGGTCGACGCGTTGATGCTGATGACCAAGTTCGAACTACAGCCGAAGGATGTGGTGTACGTGCAGGTCTCGAATGCCGCACGCTTTAACCGCGCACTCGAACAGATCACGCCGACCCTGCAGACCTTGTTCTACACGGTGCAGTTGTCCAGATAAAACGCTCGCGACGGAGTATCACTATGAGTACGTATGACATGCTGGACCAAGGGCCGGCGCCAGGCAGCGACGAGGACGCGGTACTGCGCGACCTGCTGCGCATCGTCATCGATCAGATCTGGTGGGTGATCGGCATCGCAGGCTGCATCATCCTGGCCGCGGTGGTCTATAGCAAGATTGCTACGCCGATCTATTCCGCCGACGCACTGCTTCAGGTCGACCCGCAGACCGGTAACGGCACGGCGAGTCAGGTTGCGCTATCGCTCATGCCGTCTGTGGGCCCCATGCACACCGACGCGGAAATCGAAATCATCAAGAGCCGCGCGGTCGTGGAGCCGGTGGTCGAGCAGTTCAAGCTGAACTTCAGTGTGGTGCCCAAGACCATGCCGGTACTCGGCAAGATCTCGTCTTTCTTCGCGCGTCCGGGCCATCCGCTTGGTGCGGCGTTCGGCATGACTTCTTACGCGTGGGGCGGCGAGCAATTCGCGGTCAATTCGATCACAGTGCCGAAGTCGCTCGAAGGAGCGCAACTGACGCTGCACGCGCTTGACTACGGCCGCTATGAACTGACCGACGGGTTCGGTCAACAGATCCTGACCGGCGTGGCCGGCGAGGAAGCCAGCGGCAGCGGCGTTACGCTGCTCGTCAAGACGCTTGTGGCGCGTCCGGGCACCGAGTTTTACGTCACGCGCTTCAACCAGCTGGACGCCGTGGCGGGACTCTCTTCCGGTCTGCAAGTCAGCGAGAAAGGCCGTGAAACCGGCGTGGTGCAACTGTCATACATGGGCACCGATCCGCACGCGATCACGGCGATCACCAATGCGGTAGCCGCGTCGTATCTGAAGCAGCGCACCGACCGCGCACAGGAAGAAGCGAGCCGCATGTTGAGCTTCCTGAACAGCGAACTGCCGCATCTGCGCGCCGAAGTGAAAAAGGCGGAAACCGCGCTTTCGGAATACCAGTCGCGAGTCGGTTCGTTCCAGCCGACCCAGGAAGCCGGGGTCTACCTCGCCGGTGGTCTGGACTACGAAAAGCAGATTGCGTCGCTGCGTATCATGCGTGCGCAATTACTGCAACGCTTCACCGGAGAGAGCCCGGAAGTACTGCAGGTCGACTCGCAAATAGCGGCAATGATGCGGGAAAAAGCGCGCTTCGAAGATCACTTCACCACGCTGCCGAGTTCCGAGCGAAACGCCCTCGCCTTGCAACGCGATGCGAAGGTCGCGGAGGAAATCTACGTGGCCTTGCTGAACAAAACCCAGGAGCTGTCGATTTCGCGTGCCGGAACGATCGGCAACGTGCATATCATCGATGAGGCGTTGCTGCCGTCATCGCCAGTGCGGCCGAAGTCGGCGTTGATCATTTCGGCCGGCACGGTACTCGGTGTCATCGCCGGCATCCTGTTCGCGTTCTGCCGCCGCACGTTCTTTACCGGCGTGGCTGACCCCGAGTTCGTCGAGCGGCGCTTCCAGTTGCCGATCTTCGGCTCGATCGCCTTCAGCCCGGAACAGGCGCGTAGCGACCGGCAGTTGAGTGCCGCGCGCGCCGCGGCCCTGCCCAGTCCAAAGTCGACGCCGACCGAAGTGTCGGCGCGGTCGTCGGGCAGGACGCGAATGCTTCGGCCTGGTTCGGCGGCGGGTCGCCAGGACAGGGTGCAAGTCGGTACGCAAACCGTCGTTGCGTCGGGCAAGATACCCATGCGGCCGCTGCTGGTGAAGACCCATCCGTACGACTCGACGGTGGAGAGCCTGCGCGGATTGCGCGCCACGCTGGAATTCGGCTTGGTCGACGCGCCCAACCGCATCGTGGCGATAACAAGCCCGGCGCCCTCGGACGGCAAAAGCTTTCTATGCGCGAATCTGGCAGCACTGATTGCGGAATCGGGCAAACGCGTGCTGCTGATCGACGCCGATCTGCGGCGCGGCCGCCTTGCGCAGTATCTCGGCCGTTCGCCCAATGGTGGCCTGACCGAACTGCTGACGGGTCAGGTCGATCTTGACGTCGCGGCTCGTGCCACGGGCGTAGATGGCTTGCACTTCATCGCGACGGGCGCTTATCCGCCGAATCCATCCGAGATTCTGACGTCGTTGCGCTTCGGCGAAATCCTCGCCCGCTTCGAGCAGGAGTTCGATCTGGTGATCATCGATACGCCGCCACTGCTGGCGGTGGCCGATGCGGCGGTGATTGCGCATATCGCCGGGTCCACGGTGCTGGTCATGCGCTCTGGCGCTCACACAGAAAGCCACGTGGCCGAGGCGCTGAAGAAGCTGCGGCGCGCGCGGGCCCGGGTGGTGGGCGGCGTGATGAATGCGGTGCCGCTCAAGAGCCACAACAGAAACGGTACGTACGACTACGCCTATGCGTACACCTACTCCGCCGGCGATCCGCTTGATAGTCACGAATCGCGATAGGTCGGATCAAAAGCGGTAACGCGAAAGGGCTGCGCCGGATCAAGACGCAGCCCTTTTTTATTGGCGCACGGCCGGCGCCTCGCCGCGTTCGTTTACAGAAAAGCGCTGACGTCGGTATGAAAACGCACGGCCAGCGCCTTCGCCACCTTTTTGCTGATGGCGCGCCGGCCCGCGAGAATATCGCTCACCACGGTGGGCGATGCGATACCGATCAGGTCCTTTTGCTTGAGCCCGTGCGTTTCCAGCAGATGCCGCAACACCTCGCGCGGCTCCGCTTTCGGAATCGTCACGTTGTTCACTTCCCAGCTTTCGATCAGGTCGGTGACGATCGCGAACAGATCGGCCAGTGGATCCTCTTCGTTACCGTTCAGATGGTCGGCGAGCGCGTTAGCGAGCCGCACCATCTTCTGATAGTCCTGCTCGTTGCGAATGGGCGTGATCGGCAACTGGGTCTGCAGGGCAGCCCAGGTTTGAGCGATGTCGGGAAAGGCTCCCGGAAGGCGATCGGCATTCATGAGTTTAGATTCTTCCTCGTCCAAAGGTCGTACTCCGTATGCGTCAATACGTGACGAACGAACAACGACTGCCTGTTGTAGTGAATCGCCGCGATGATCCTGAACCGGTTGCCGCCTACATTGAAAACAGTGTATTGCGGCGGCACGTAGTCCACGCCCGCGAACGTCTGCTTCAGGTCGTTATAGCCATACGCGAGGCAAGCCTGCGCCAGTGAGTACCACGTCAACAACGCACTGCGCGCCTCCGGATGTCTCTTTATAAAGTCCAGCAACGCCTTCTTTGAAATGACCCGCATCGTACTTCCTCGCATGTACACGCGCACTGAACAAGCACGCTCTACCTGCGAGGCTAAAGGGACGGGATCGACACCGATAGTCAGCCAGACGGCATAGGTCGAACAGCCAGCTATGGCTTACTGCGGCACGACAAAATCATTTTATTCGCATATCGAGAACTTCGCAATATGCGAATAAAGAGATAATCTGTCGCGCTTCATGAGCTGCACGCGAGCGCGCCCGCCTCAGCGACCCCAACTGCTTCCTTGCGCGCGTTCGCCGGGCCAGGCGAGATTCTCGGCGGCCAGATCGGGTTCGACGCGCTCTGCTGCCGCGACCCGCAGACGCCAGCTCGATGCCGCGATCGTGCGCGTTACTTCGGCCATGAAGGCGCGCCGGAAAATCGCCGCGGAAAAACGTTCGGCATTCGCGCGGCATGCCGCCGGGGTGATCTGGTCATGCTGTCGTTCGAAGCGGTCGATCGCGTCGAGCATCGACACGACCGTTTGGCGTGCGAAATACACGCCGGTAGGACGTGGCTCGCCGATCGGCACCACCGTTTCGAGCGCCCCGCCCTTGCCGAACGCAATGACCGGCGTGCCGCACGCCTGTGCTTCGAGCGCGACGATGCCGAAGTCTTCTTCGGCGGCGAACACGAAGGCGCGCGCGCGTTGCAGATGATCCTTGAGAACCTTGAACGGCTGATAGCCGAGGATTGTCACGTTCGGTCCGGCCTTGGCGCGAATCGCCGCCATCTGCGGCCCGTCGCCGATCACAATCAGCTTGCGGTGCGGCGTCGCGTTGAAGGTTTCGACGATCAGATCAATGCGCTTGTAAGGCACCATCCGCGAGGCGGTCAGATAGAAGTCTTCCTTATGCGTGCACAGTTCGAACTCGTGCACGTCGACGGGCGGTGGAATCACTGCGGCATCGCGCCGGTAAGTTTTCATCACGCGCCGCGCGACGAATTGCGAATTCGCGATCAGACGATCGACGCTGTTCGCCGAGTGCGAATCCCAGCCGCGCAGATAATGAAGCAACGCACGCACGAGCCATGACTTCGGCCCGCGCGTCAGATTCGCTTCGCGCAAATACTGGTGTTGCAGATCCCACGCGTAGCGCATCGGCGAATGCACGTAGCTTACGTGCGTCTGATCGGGGCCGACCAGCACACCCTTGGCGACCGCATAAGAACTCGTGATGATGAGGTCGTAACCCGAGAGGTCGAACTGCTCGATCGCGAGCGGCATCAACGGCAGATACGCGCGATAACGGCGCCGCGCAAACGGCAGGCCCTGGATGAACGAGGTGGTGACAGGTTTGCCGCCTACCGGCCTGCGGTCTTCGAGGAAATCGACGAGGCTGAAGAGATCGGCATCGGGAAAGCACTCGATGATCTGTTCGAGCACCTTCTCGGCGCCGCCAGGTGCGACGAGCCAGTCGTGCACGATCGCCACTTTCATGATCTCCCCGCCTATTGATTAACTGCCCATGGCCATAGCAACGAGTGTAAGTGCCGCATCATTTGCCGTGCGTGCGTATGCCCACATTCGACGCGCGACAGTCCGCGAATAATGAGGACTCGCTATTCGCCTCTTGCGAACGGCGAGTCCGATCACTTCGCCCGACTTTGCACTTTATGCGCCCGACGATCGACGCTACGCCTCTCGCCCATTCCTTGCCGCTGGCTCAGCCGGCCCTGATCGATCCATCTGCCGCGCCCGCGTCATCGGCATCGGCATCGGCGGCAGCCTCGGCAACGCTCTCGCCGACCATGCCGAGTGTGCTATTCGTCGACCAGAGCGGCCAACTCGGCGGCGCTGAATTCGCGCTCCTGCAACTGACCAGCAGTTGCACCACGCGCAGCGAAGTCGTGCTGCTCTCCGACGGCCCATTTCGCGCGCGCCTCGAAGCGCTCGGCGCACGCGTGCAGGTGCTGAACGACGTACGCGTATCGGGCATCGCCCGGCAAGCGTCCGGGTTGAACTGTCTGCGCGTTGTGCCCGGCATCCTGCGCCAGGTCCGCGCAATCGCGGCGCGCACGCGAACCTTCGACGTACTGTTTCTCAACACACAAAAAGCGCTCGTGCTCGGCGCGCTCGGCAAACCGCTGCATCGCAAGCCGGTGATCTGGAATCAGCACGACATCCTCACGCGCGAGCATTTCGGACCCGTGCAGTTATGCGTCATCAAGTGGCTGGTACGCCTCGCGGTTGACCACGTGGTTGCGAATTCACAGGCTTCGAAGCGCTCACTGATCGCGCTGACTGGTATCGCGGCCGACTCGGTGCCGGTCATCTACAACGGGATCGACGCCGACGCGTTCAAACGCATCGACAGCAGCGACATGGCCGCGCTGCGTCGGCGACTGGGTTTGCCCGAGCATACGTGGCTTGCTGGTCTGTTCGGCCGTCTCGCGCCGTGGAAAGGTCAGCACATTGCGCTCGAGGCAATGGCGCGGCTGCCCGGCGGGCACCTGGTGCTGGTCGGTGCACCGCTATTCGGCGAGGAAGCGTACGCGCAACGCCTGCATGAGCAGGCCGAGGTACTGGGCGTCGCGGATCGCGTGCATTTCGCGGGCTTTCAGGACGACGTGCCCGCGTGGATGAAAGCGATGGATGCGATCTTGCATACTTCGACCGAGCCAGAGCCGTTCGGACGTGTGATCGTCGAAGGCATGGCGGCTGCGCGCCCGGTGATCGCAGCGGCCGCGGGCGGCGTGACCGAGATCGTGCGGCATCAGCGCAATGGCTGGCTGGTGAAACCGGGGGACGTGGCCGCGCTGGCCGATGCGATCAGCGCATTGCGCGCCGATCCGGCCATGGCGCAGCGCCTCGCGGATCAGGCGCTTGCCGACGCGCAAACCGAGTTTTCAGTGGATCAGTATTTGCAGCGGATGATGCAGGCGATCAGGCACGCCGCGCGCTGATGCTGGTTGACACCTATCCAATGCAGCAGAGCGAGCCCGCTAAAGCAGGTTCGCGTCCGGCTACTTCAGGGCGGTGATCAGCTCTTGCTGTATTCGATCGTCTCGACGCCCGTATCCGTGCCGAGCATGCACAGATTCGCGCCGCGGCCCGCGAACAGACCCACCGTCACCACGCCCGGCCATGCATTGATGTGCATTTCGAGCGTGCACGGGTCGCTGATGCGCAGACCCTTGACGTCGAGGATCTCGTTGCCGTTATCGGTAATGAACGGCACACCTTCCTTGGTCACGCGCACCACCGGCACGCCGCCGAGCGCCGTCACGCGGCGGCCGATCGCGGTACGCGCCATCGGCACGACTTCAATCGGCAGCGGGAAGTTGCCGAGCGTGTCGACCAGCTTGCTCGCATCGGCGATGCAGACGAATACATCCGACACCGACGCGACGATTTTCTCGCGCGTCAGCGCGCCGCCGCCGCCCTTGATCATCGCGCCGCTGTGGTCGATCTCGTCGGCGCCGTCCACATACACCGGCAGCGAATCGATTTCGTTCAGGTCGAATACCTTGAAACCGTGCGATTGCAAACGCGCGGTGGTGGCGAGCGAGCTCGACACGGCGCCGCGATAGCGGGTCTTGCTGGCGGCCAGTGCGTCGATAAAACAGTTCGCCGTGGAGCCGGTGCCGACACCGATCACCGCGCCTTCAGGCACGTTGGCGTTCACGTAGTCGGCGGCGGCCTGGCCGACCAGTTGCTTGAGTTCGTCTTGGGTCATAGCGAATGCGGGTTGCAGTAAAAACGACAAGTTTACCGGAGTGGCGTCGCCAGACTGGATTTATCGGGCGGATTCGCTGAAAAAACCGCCGTGTTCCCGTTGAGCGGCCGACGTTCATGACCCCGGAACCTATCAAATGGCCCACAGCCAGCAAGCCAGTGTAAGGGTCATGTCAGTCACAGTGCGTACGCACGGCCACACTGAACATGTGACAGTCCGCGAATAATGAGGCCACACAGGTCACGCCTAGTTGACCGTCCAAATCAACTCATTTCGCTATCCTACACGCCCAACGATGAACGCACCCGAACTCACCAGCCACTTTCCGCTCGCCCAACCGGTGCAAACGGAGACAGCCACGCAGGAAATCCCGGAAGCGCCCTCGGTGTTGTTCGTCGACCAGAGCGGTCAGCTCGGCGGCGCCGAATTTTCGTTGCTACCGCTCGCATCCGCATGTACCGCGCGCGGCAAGGTCGTGCTGCTTTCCGAAGGCCCGTTTCGCGGACGGCTCGAAGCGTTGGGCGTACGCGTGCAGGTGATCAACGAGGCGCGCGTCTCGGGTATCAACCGCGACGCGATGCAGCTCAACTGGCTGCGCGCCCTGCCAGGAATCTGGCGGCAGGTGCGCGCGATCGCCGAGCAGGCCAAGCAATTCGACGTGCTGTTTCTCAACACGCAGAAGGCCCTCGTGCTCGGCGCGCTCGGCAAACCGCTGCATCGCAAACGCGTGATCTGGCATTTGCACGACATCATGTCGCGCGAACACTTCGGGCACGTGCAACTGTTTATTGTGAAGTGGCTCGTGCGGCATGCAGTCGATCATGTGGTCGCCAATTCACGGGCGTCGGCGAATTCGCTGATCGCGCTCACCGGCCTCTCCGCCGACGCGGTGCCGGTCGTCCACAACGGCATCGATGCCAGTGAATTCAGTCAAATCGACGCCAGCGACATGGCCATGCTGCGCCGTCGCCTCGGTCTCCCGGAGAAGGCCTGGCTCGCCGGGTTGTTTGGGCGTCTCGCGCCGTGGAAAGGACAGCACATTGCACTCGCCGCGCTAGCACGCATGCCGGACGTACACCTTGTGCTCGTCGGCGCCGCGCTATTCGGTGAAGACGCCTATGCGCAGAGTCTGCATCGCCAGGCCGAGCAGCTCGGCATAGAGGACCGCGTCCATTTCGCCGGCTTCCGTGACGATATGCCGACGTGGATGAAAGCGATGGATGTGATCCTGCATACGTCGACGGAACCCGAACCGTTCGGGCGCGTGATCATCGAAGGCATGGCGGCCGCGAGGCCCGTGGTCGCGGCATCAGCGGGCGGCGTCACCGAAATCCTGCGGCATCGCAAGAATGGCTGGCTCGTGAAACCCGGCGACGTGCAGGGCTTCGTCGATGCGGTTGAAACGCTCCGCGCCGCGCCGGAGTTTGCCCAGCGCCTCGCCGACCAGGCGTTCACCGATGCGCAGCGCGACTTCTCGCTCGACGGCTATCTGAAGCAGATGACGCTCGCGATCGCCCACACGGCGCGCTGACGGGTCAAGGAATTCAGCGCCCTACTTCTTCACCGAGCGCTGACGCACGGCTTCAAACAGACACACGCCGCTCGCCACGGACACATTCAGGCTCTCGACCGTACCCGCCATCGGAATCTGCATGACCACGTCGCAGGTGTCGCGCGTGAGGCGGCGCATGCCCTCGCCTTCGGCACCCATCACCAGTGCGACCGGACCGTCGAGTTCGGTCTCATAGAGGCTCTTGGTGGCCTCGCCGGCGGTACCGACAACCCACACGCCCGCGTCCTTCAACTCACGCAGCGCGCGCGCCAGATTCGTGACGGTGATGTACGGGACGGTGTCGGCTGCGCCGCTCGCCACCTTCGCAGCCGTCGCGTTCAACCCCACCGCGCGATCGCGCGGCACGATCACCGCGTGCGCGCCGGCCGCATCGGCCACGCGCAGGCAGGCGCCGAGATTGTGCGGATCGGTCACGCCGTCCAGCACCAGAATCAGCGGCGAACCATTGATGCCGTCGAGCAGTTCAGCCAGATTCTGCGCGAGCGGCATGTCGCTCGCACGCGCGACCACGCCCTGGTGACGCTCGGTATGCGCGAGACCCCACAGACGCGTTTCGTCGGCGGCGATCAAACGCACGCCGGCTTCTTTCGCCGTGTGCAGGAACTCGGTCATGCGACGGTCTTTACGCGTGGCGTCGTAATAAACCTCTTCGACCGTCGACGCATCGTGCCGCATACGCGCGGTCACTGCGTGGAAACCGTATAGAACCTTGAGACGTGACATGACTGAAAAACCTTTGATTGAGCACGCCTTGAACGCGCGCTGCTGTGATGAATACGAGCCTGCTTACTGTGTTGCCTGAGTAGCTTGTCTCGCTACCTGACTTGATTGCGATGAAACGAAGACCGCGCGCAACCGGTACGTTTCAACGTACCCGATGCGCGCGGTTCAAGCCGTCATACGACTTCAGCGCTTCTTGCGGGCCTGCGGTTTCGATGCCGACTTGGCCGGCGCGCCGCCATGCTTCTTCGCCGCGCCGCGTGCCGCGCGCGCTTCCTTGACGGCCGCGGTTTGCGCCGGCGCCGCCTTCTTGCGCCGGCCGCCGGGCGCTGCCGCGCCACCTGCACCGCCGTCTACCGGCGGCAATGAACGCACGCGCGCACCGCCGCTTTCGCCGGATGCCTTGTCGGCGAGAGCCGGACGACTCGCCGGCGGCTTGATCGGCGTATCGCGCACGAGGCGGAAGTCGATCTTGCGTGCATCGAGATCGACGCGGCTCACCTGCACCCGCACCCGGTCCGACAGGCGATAACGAATACCGGTACGCTCGCCGCGCAACTCGTTCTTGATCTCGTCGTACTGGAAGTAATCCGAGCCCAGTTCGGTGACGTGCACGAGGCCTTCGATAAAGAGCGAGTCGAGTTGCACGAAAATGCCGAACGACGTCACGCCATTCACCATGCCGCCGTACTCTTCACCGAGCTTGTCACGCATGAAGTAGCACTTGAGCCAGGCTTCCACGTCGCGCGATGCCTCGTCCGCGCGGCGTTCGTTCGCAGAGCAATGCAGACCGAGTTCTTCCCAGATCGCCACGTCTTTCGAGCGGTTGCGGGCGCCGTGCTTTTCCTCGTCGGCCTGCTGCATCGCGCGGGCGCGCGGCGAGAGCGCCGTATTCAACTCGACGCCGTGCGGCGGCTCCGGCTGATACTTGCGGCCTTGCAAAATCGCGTAGATCGCGCGGTGCGTGAGCAGGTCGGGATAGCGGCGAATCGGGCTCGTGAAGTGCGCATACGCCTCGTACGCGAGACCGAAGTGGCCGATGTTGTCCGGACTGTAGACAGCCTGTTGCATCGAGCGCAGCAGCATGGTCTGCAACATCTGCGCGTCCGGCCGCTCGCGGATCTGCGCCATCAGCGCGGCGTAATCACTGGCGTGCGGCTTGTCGCCGCCGGCGAGCGAGAGGCCCATGCCGCGCAGAAAGGTGCGCAGATTCTCGAGCTTCTCGGCGGTCGGCCCGGCGTGCACGCGGAACAAACCCGGGTGCTTGTTGCGCTTGAGGAAGTCGGCCGCGCAGACGTTCGCGGCCAGCATGCATTCCTCGATCAGCTTGTGTGCGTCGTTGCGGGTGCGCGGAATGATCTGTTCGATCTTGCCCTGCGCATTGCAGACGATGTACGTCTCAGTCGTATCGAAGTCGATCGCGCCGCGTTTCTGGCGTGCGGCGAACAGCGACTTGTAGACGCCATACAGATTCTGCAGTTGCGGCAGCAAGGCGGCGCGGCGTGCGGCCTCCGGGCCCTTGGTGTTTTTCAGCACCGCGGCCACTTCCGTGTAGGTCAACCGCGCCGCCGAGTGCATCACGCCCGGATAGAACTGATACGCCTTCACTTCGCCGCGCGCGGTGACGATCATGTCGCACACCAGCACGCAACGGTCGACGTTCGGATTCAGCGAACACAAGCCGTTCGACAGCTTCTCCGGCAGCATCGGAATCACGCGGCGCGGGAAGTACACCGAGGTGCTGCGCTCGAGCGCGTCGGCGTCGAGCCCGCTCTTCGGATGCACGTAATGCGAGACGTCCGCAATCGCGACGATCAGGCGGAAGCCTTCGCCGCGACCGACCTGAACCGGCTCGCAATAGACTGCGTCGTCGAAGTCGCGGGCATCTTCACCGTCGATCGTGACGAGCGGCACGTCGCGCAGATCGATGCGATGACGCGCGTCGACCGGCCGGACTTCGTCCGGCAGCCTGGCGGCTTCGTCGAGCGCGGACTGGCTGAATTCGTGCGGCACGCCGTACTTGCGCACCGCGATTTCGATTTCCATGCCGGGGTCGTCGATGTCGCCGAGCACTTCCACCACGCGGCCGAGCGGCTGCGAGTGACGGCTCGGGAAATCGGTGAGCTCGACCACCACCACCTGACCGACCTTGGCCTTCTTGGTGTTCTGCTGGATCAGAATGTCGTGGCCGATGCGCTTGTCTTCGGGCGCGACGATCAGAGCGCCGTTCTCATTGAGCAGGCGGCCGATCACGCGCTTGTTGGCGCGATCCGTGACTTCGACGACATGCCCTTCCGGCCTGCCACGACGGTCATAGCCGACAATGCGCGCGAGCACGCGATCGTTGTGCATGACCTTCTGCATTTCGCCGGTGGGCAGGAACAGATCGTCCTGACCGTCGTCGCGAATGAGAAAACCGTAGCCGTCACGATGGCCCTGCACGCGGCCCGCGACGAAGTTCGACGGATGGGTCAACTGATAGAGATTGCGCTGATCGAGCCGGATCTGGCCGTCGCGCTCCATGGCGCCTAAGCGCTTGAAAAATCCTTCGCGCTCCTGGCGCTTGATCGACAGGGCTTCGGCGATGTCGTTCGCGGCAAGCGGCGCTTCACTCGTGCGCAGGACGCCCAGGATTTCTTCGCGGCTTGGGATCGGATACGGGAATTTGCTCAAGGGCTTGTCGATGATTTTTTCTCGTTGCATGGACGTCGGTCGGCGATGTGGCTGGGCTTAAGAGGCGCTTGGGTTGCGCTTAAGTTGCACTTGCGATTGCACTGGAATGACTGCTCGGGTCCGGCTCGTTCAAGTCTGAGTCCGACGGGCGTGTGCACCGTGCCAACGAACTACTGCGAGGCATTCTAACACCCGTCTTGTGCGCCAAGCGGCCCGTCAATAGTCGCTGTGAGCCGCACGCAGCCTCGCTGAGGCGATGTTTAAGCGACTTTTGAGAAACGCTTGACAGCCCTGAATCTGTCGCTATAATGGCGTTCTTTGCTGTTCATCACCTGCCCAGGTGGCGAAATTGGTAGACGCACTAGGTTCAGGTCCTAGCGGTGGCAACACTGTGGAGGTTCGAGTCCTCTCTTGGGCACCAGATTCAAAAGTAAAGCCGCCTGATGTTTCACATCGGCGGCTTTACTTTTTGTGTGAAGCTATGTGGTCCGATTCAGGTTTTTCGATCGGATCACATGGTTAGAAGGACGGTTGACTCGCGGTAATCAAGCAGTGAAGTTTTGCTTCGCTGCATGACGCAACCGGGCGGCCGATGAAGCGATGGTTAGTTTGCATGTGGGGATTGACACGCTGCATCGTCACGCTAAAATAGCGGTCTAGCTTGAAGACGTGCCCAGGTGGCGGAATTGGTAGACGCACTAGGTTCAGGTCCTAGCGGTGGCAACACCGTGGAGGTTCGAGTCCTCTCCTGGGCACCAACAGTTGTTCCGGCTTAGTTTCAACTCAAGCCGAAGAAGTCCGAGAAACCCCGTAAGATCAACATCTTACGGGGTTTTTTGTTGCCTACAATTCCCGCGCGTTCCGCTAACATCGACGATTTTTGCGTATACCGTTGCGTATACGCAGATTCGGGGGCAAACCCACGCCCAGACGCGTCGAACCGAAATCGGCGTTGGTGTTCCGTGCCGCCAAAGCGCGCACCCGTCCCTACCTTCTTGGGGACGGAAACGGGCTCGCCTTGCGGGTCCAGCGCTCACTGATGCGCGACGGTCGGCCACTACCGCGCACAATCTTTTGTACGCGAAGGCACTGATCCAGTCGAACGTCGCCGGGCCGAGTCCACGGCCCGCAAACGCGCAGCCGAAGGCGCCTTCCATCTCGTCGCCCAGCGCTGGCTCGACTTCAAACGCAAGGAATGGGCAGACGAAACCTACCGGAAGGCAGAGATTGTTGTTCGCGAATACCTGATTCCCGCGCTCCGCAACAAGCCCATCTCGACGCTTGCCACGCCGGAGGTCAAGCCCGTACTCGAAGCGATCGCCTCCCACGCACCCAACCTCGCGACCAAAGCACGCCAGTATCTTGACCGGTGCGGAGAACTTCTTGAACACGCCTTCGGTCGGCACGGGCCAGGCGGGAATCCGCCAGGCCCCACCGTTCGCGCAACGGCGCGAATAGTGACCGACGGTCAGCCGAACAACTTGTTTGCCGTATGGGCAATCAGTTCGCCCTGGTGACGTGCGCCCTCGAGCTCGATCGCGCTCGGTTGGCGCTCACCATTTCCGCCGGCGATGGTCGTGGCTCCATAGGGAGCACCGCCGACAATCTCGTCCAGCGTCATCTGCCCGTGATGGCTGTATGGCAGGCCAACGATGACCATGCCAAAGTGCAGCAGGTTGGTAATGACCGAAAACAGCGTCGTTTCCTGCCCGCCGTGTTGGCTGGCGGTCGACGTGAATGCACCGCCAACCTTGCCATTCAGCGCGCCGCTCATCCATAGACCGCCGGCCTGATCCAGAAACGCGGCCATCTGGGAGGAAATGCGCCCGAAACGGGTCGGCGTACCGACAGCAATAGCGTCGTAGTCGGCGAGCTCGGCGACCTCCGCAACCGGAGCTTGCTGGTCGAGCTTGAAGTAGGCAGCCTTGGCCACCTCCTCCGGCGCCGTTTCCGGTACCCGCTTGACATCGACTGTGGCGCCCGTCGAGCGCGCACCTTCAGCCACGGCATCGGCCAGTGCTTCGACGTGACCATATGATGAGTAATACAGCACTATAACTTTCGACATTTTGAACTCCTATTTATATAGATGCGGCGTTGCCGGCCTGGGGAATAGCGTGTACCCGACAGCGCGCACTTCGCGGCTGCGGGACGCAAACATCGTTTGTCTGCGTGTGTTCGTACGAGAATTCGCTTTCGGGCAACCTGCACGGTACCCGCGCATCGGACAACCGGGGGGGATCACCATCGGGTTATGAAGGCATGGAATCAAGGAAGACGTAGAGCGCAGCAATCTTCTCGTCGCGAACGATGATCACATCCACGCCCGTATAGTGGGGGGCCTCGTCCCGCGGGCCAGACCCCCACGCCAGGCGGCCAGCGTTGTGCAGAGCCTGAGGCTCACCGTGCGGCGAGTAGGCGAAATGCGGGTGTGTTGCGCGAAGTTCCCCAGAGAATGTGTCGAGATCATCGTGCCCGACGAATACACCCGGAGGCGCGTAGAGCACGCAGTCCTCCGTATAGAGTTCCTCGATGGCCGCGCGACGACGTTTAGCGTCGCCCTCGCCGAAGACTTCCTGAAGGTTGCGATAGAGCAATTCGTTGATACGATCGGTCATAACTATTCTCCTTGCTGATTGACTACGAACTGGGCCAGATTACGTTGGGTGAATATTTAAAGAATGGGATGTCGCATCGGTCTACTGAGCGAGCGCCACGGTTCGTTCGATAGCGGTGACGACAGCGGGTCGCGTCGCGATTTCCTCATGCCAGCTAGCGACGAACGGAAACTTGTCGAGGCTCGCGCCGATTGCCTGATGACGCCACACCCAGCCGAAATGGGCGATGTCCGCAACGCTGTACTCGTCGCCTGCAGCGTACCGATGACGCTCGAGAACGTGGTTGAGCACGCCCAGCGTCCGTTCAACCTCCGCTAGCGCAAGCGCTTTTGCCCCGGGTTGCGGCGACGATTTGATCGCGACCAGGAAGGCCTGCAGAAACGCCGGGCTGAGGCCGGACGCGTGGAAGAAAAGTTGCTCAAAGACCTTGCCGCGCCGCGGGCCATCCTTCGGAAGAAGTCGTCCAGTCTTCTCTGCCAGGTCGACCAGAATCGCGGCGGACTCGCCCAATACCAGGTCGCCTTCTTCGGGAGCAGAACGATCGATGAGAACCGGTACTTTCCCATTGGGATTCATTGCCTTGAAGGCTGCGGTCTTCTGCTCGCCCTGGCGCAGGTTGACGGGCACGAGCCGATAGTCGAGCCCCATCTCTTCCAGCGCGATGGGGACTTTGAGACTATTGGGCGTGGCGAAAGCGTGAACTTCGAACATAGTGTTCATGAACATTTCCTTTGTGCGGGTTGGTCGCCTGGGTCGGCGCATGGCGTACTGTTGGAATTGAGTGGCTGGTATCGAATCGCCCGACCGCTTCAGGACCTCTCGTCAAATCTGAGCTTGTCCACCATCGACGAAGATCTCCGTACCGGCGATGAAGCTCGAATCTGAGGAAGCGAGAAAGACAGCGACACCCGCGACTTCGTCGGGATCGCCGAGACGCCCGAGCGGGATGGTCGACGCCATGTAGTCGAGCATGCTCTGCTGCTGCGCGGTATCGGGGCCGGCCAGATCGACAAGGCCTGGGGTCTTGATCGGGCCCGGGCTGATGACGTTCACGCGGATGCCGCGAGACTTCAGGTCGAGCGTCCAGCTCCGGGCGAAATTGCGCACTGCAGCTTTCGAGGCGCTATAGACACTGAACGCCGGCGTGCCCTTGATGCTGACGTTCGACGCAGTGAGTATCACCGAGGCGCCATCGACGAGGAGCGGCAACGCCTTCTGCACCGTAAAGAGCACGCCCTTCACATTGCGATCGAACGTATCGTCATACTGCTCTTCAGTGATCGCCCCCAAGGGCAACATCGATCCACCGCCTGCGTTGACGAACAGCACATCGATGCGGCCTGCTTCGGTCTTTACGCGCTCGTAGAGCCGGTTGAGGTCGTTAAGATTGGCGGAGTCGGCGCGCACACCGGTCGCCCTCGGCCCGATCGCCGCAACGGCGGCATCGAGGTCAGCCTGGCGACGGCCGGTCACAAAAACCCGCGCGCCCTCGCCCACAAAACGCCTGGCGGTGGCAAGCCCAATACCGGTTGTGCCGCCGGTGACGACGGCTATCTTTCCTTCGAGTTTGCGTACCATGATCTATCTCCATGCACAGCTGTGCGATGAGACAAATCTATGGCAGCATGCTACTTTTCGAAATAGAAATGATTGAAAACCATCGTTGCAGGATTGTCGATGTCAAAGTTGCCTGACTTTGAAGGATTCGCGATGTTCGCGAAGGTCGCCGAAGAAGGTTCGTTCGCTGCTGCGGCGGCGACAATGGGCGTCTCAGTTGCCACAGTTTCCCGGGCGGTCACCCGCCTCGAGGAGCGCTTGGGGGGACGGCTTTTTAACCGCACTTCGCGACGACTTGCGCTCACGGACTACGGTCATATGCTCGCCGAGCGCGCGGCGAAAATCTACGCCGACGCCGAAGAAGCTGAGGATATCGCGCGTGAGACGTCAAGCCGACCGCGTGGTCTGGTCAAGCTCGCTGCGCCACTGTCCTTCGGCGCGCGCTGGGTTGCCCCACTGCTGCCGGAGTTCTTCCGGACCTATCCGGATATTTCCGTGGAACTTCATCTCACGGACGGCCATGCTGATCTGATCGGCGATGGCTTTGACGCGGCCCTCCGTATCGCCATCATGGAAGATTCGTCACTCGCTGCACGTCTCATCGCACCCGTGCGCCGGTTTGTCGTGGCATCTCCGACCTATCTGTCTCGCTATGGTCGCCCGCAGCACCCCCATGATCTTGGCGCGCACCAGTGCCTTACCTACGCCAACAGGAGCAAGCGGGACGTTTGGCGTTTTACCCACAAAAATGGTGAGGAATGCACGATCACACCGACCGGGGCGTTGCGGGCAACAAACGTGGAAGCGTTACTGCCCACGCTGCTCGCGGGACTTGCCATTGCTGAGCTTCCCGAGTTCGTTGCGACGCAGTATTTCCCCGACAAACAGCTTGAACCGATTTTGACCGATTGGCGCTTGCCGGAAGGCGGTCTGTATTTCGTCACACCCACTGCCCGCGCACGGCCAGCAAAGGTTAGCGCGTTGGCCGACTTCTTTATCTCCAGACTCACCCCGGCGGAATGGAGCGCCGAGACGCTGATGGGCTGGAAGTCACCTGGTCAACGCAGCCGGTGATTGCAACCCTTTCCAAAAGGGCTCTGTCGCGCTACTACGTCAAGGTCCGCGGCCAGTGGAAATATCAACAGTTCTACTCGTTGGTCATATAAGGAATCCTTACCACGTCACAGCTTTCTCGCCCTGCCGACCTTATCGCGCCCCCCTGATACACCTGTCGTTTTGGCGATAGCGCTCAGTTGATAGAGTTCCAGCTTGCGATATAGCGTGCTACGCGAGACACCCAATGAGCGGGCGGCATGCGCAAGATTGCCGTGAGCGCCCTGCACTGCCCGGGCAATGGTCAAACGCTCCGTTTCCTCCAGACTGCACGATTGCTCGAGCACAGGCGGCGCAACAACCCCAGCAGTACCGGTTTCATCGAGCAGTTCGGCAGGCAGTTCATCGAGCGTCACCACCTCTTCGCTGGACGTCAGGAGCAGATTTTCGATGACATTGCGCATCTCCCTGACATTGCCGGGCCAGGAATAAGCGCGTAGCACCGCCATGATTTCGGCGCTTAGTCGTCGCTCGGGAACCGCGTGGCGTTGGGCGAGTCGCCGGTTGAAAAACGCGACGAGGAGATCGATGTCGATGTCCCGTTCGCGCAGCGGCGGAATGCGTATGCGCGTAACGCTGATGCGGTAATAAAGATCGCGTCGGAAGTGGCCCGCGTCGACCTCTTCGCGCAGATTGCGATTGGTCATCGCCAGCAGGCGCACGTCGACGCGTCGCGGCTGAGGGTCTCCAAGCCGGTAAATGACACCCTCCTCGAGTGCGCGCAGCAGGACCGGCTGAAGTTCGAGCGGCATCTCACCGATTTCGTCGAGACATAGCGTGCCTCCGTGAGCCAGTTCGAATCGGCCCGGCCGCCCCTCGGCAGTCGCCCCCGTAAAGGCACCACGCACGTGGCCGAACAACTCGCTGGCGATCAGCTCTTTTGACGCGGCCCCGCAGTTGTACGCGACGAAAGGTCCACTTCCCCCTTCTTCGCCATGGATGGCGCGCGCGAACAGTTCTTTGCCGACCCCTGTTTCGCCCTCGATCAGAACCGGCACACGCCTGCGGGCAAGCTGACGCCCCCGGTTGAGGGCGGCCAGCATTGTTACACTTTGACCCTGGATCTGCGCGAAGCAGTTGCGCTGCGGATCGTCCTCGCCACTGCGCTCGGCGATCCGGGCGTTGATGGGCCGCGATCGAACGGGAACAACGAGAATGGCACCGATCGCGCTGCCATCGACCACAACCGGGTTGAACCAGTCGGCATGCAAGCCTTTGGGCAGATGTTGGGCCCAGTCCTCGATCGCGGAGCTCTCATCCATACCGGGGAAGCGTTCTCCGATGTTGACCGGCAATGGCACCCTGCCCGTGGTATGCACAAGCCGCCCGGCCCGATCAATTGCGATCATCCCGGTTGCGTCGGATGACGATAGGCGCTGCAGGCAGAAGGCCAGCAGGCGCATATGCTCGCGAGCCGCCTGCTCGGCCAGCACCATTTCAATCTGACGCGCGGCCGTTACCGCTAACGTAAGGTTATTGATCTGATAGGTGGAAGGCGGCCCGGAAATGTCGAGCACGCCGAGAATTTTGCCGGTGCCGGGTTCGCAAATCGGCGCCGCTGCGCAACTCCACGACTTGATTCCTTCGCAGAAGTGCTCGGAACCGTGGATATAGGTGGGTTGACCGGTGGCGAGCGTGGTACCGATGCCGTTGGTGCCGGCCTGGCCTTCACGCCAGTCGCCGCCCATCGTCAAATGGATTTTTTCGCCTGCCGCCAAAGTACGCAAGTCCCCTGCGGCCTTGAGAATCACACCATCCTGGTTGGTCAACAGCAGGATCGAATGCGAATCCGCGAAGAGATCCGCGGTCACGGTGAAAAGACGATCAGACGCCGCCAGCAACTCCCGGTGCCGCCAGCACAGCGTCGCGACTGCGTCGCCATGCACTGCGAACGGTGCCGATCCAGCAGTGGGACTGACTCCGGATTGCAGACTGCGTTGCCAGGAGTCGATCAGAGCCGAAGGAGCGGACGCCGACGTCTCGCCCGCGAGAAAACGCTCCCATGCGAGCATCGTGACCCTGTCGGAGTGACGGTCGTTCGCACGCTGCGCGTTAGCCACGACGCTGCGCATGGCAGCCTGATTGCCAAGACCCGACATGCTGCGGAGCTGCTGTCTCGTCACAACTCTCCTCCTATACGATGGGTCAGCTCGGAACCGCTCTGCGGCTGGCTTCGGCGTGACTCGCAAGTATGTCGCGGCCTGGGGTTTTTTGCTCAACTGTCAGCCAAACCCAGCGGCGCGATCGCCGATTAGTATATGCCTGCATCGCCGCCAAGTCTGCCCACGAAAACCCGGCGCGGATCACCGTCCGTTTTACCCTGTGTAAGAACTCGTCAGGCCGCCGATAGGGAATGTTTCAGCCTGGCAAGCCAGGAATCTCAACGCCGAACGTTTGCAGTATCAGCACGACATTGAACGATAGGACGACGAATGCCGCCAGCATGGCGATCACGGTGACGAATGCGCGATTTTTGTACGTGCCCATCACGTCCTTGCGGCAGGTGAACCATAGCAACGCGGCCATCGGCAGCGGCAATGCGAGGCTCAATACAACCTGACTCAGGACGAGCGCCTGAGTCGCATTGACCCCAAGCGCCACCACGACGAAACTCGGCACCATCGTAACGGCCCGGCGCAACCATAGCGGAATGCGAAAACCCACGAACCCTTGCATGATCATCTGACCCGCCATCGTGCCGACCACGGAACTCGATATGCCCGAAGCGATCAGCGACAGCAGAAAAATCCCTGCCGCCCCAATGCCTAATAGCGGCGCCAGCGTGTGATAGGCCGTTTCGATCTCCGCCACCTCAGGATGCCCGTGATGGAATGCCCCCGCGGCCATGATAACCATCGCCATATTGATGAGACCGGCGATGGTCAGTGCGATGACAACCTCGATATTCGAGAATTTCAGCAACTTTGCGCGCTCGTGCTCCGTTCTCGCGGGTGCTCGCTTTTGCGTTAGTCCGGAGTGCAGAAAAAGCGCATGCGGCATCACCGTCGCACCCACGATACCGACGGCAATCGTGAGCGCATTCGCGTCGGGAAATTGAGGGGAAAACGTATGGGCGAGGACACTCGGCCACGCAATCGGCGTAATGAACAGCTCGGCAAGGTAGGACAAGCCAATGATGCCGACGAGTGCCCCAATCGCCAGTTCAAGGGGACGGAAACCGGCGCTCTCAAACAACAGCAGGCCGTATGTCACGATCGCCGTGACCACCATGCCGCCGAGCAATGGCATGTGAAACAGTAACGACAGTCCGATTGCGCCGCCGAGAAATTCGGCCAGATCGGTTGCCATCGCGGCGATTTCGCTGACACCCCACATGATCAGCACGACAGGTTTCGAAAACCGTTCCCGACACAGCTCCGCGAGGTTTCGCCCGGTGACGATGCCGAGCTTCGCCGAAAGCGCCTGAAACAGCATCGCCACGACGTTAGCCAACAGCACCACCCACAACAACGCATACCCGTACCGGGCGCCCGCCTGAATATTCGTCGCAAAGTTGCCCGGATCCATATAGGCAACCGAGACCACCACTGCCGGTCCAGCAAACGGCAGAAGCATCAGCGCGCCGCGGCGGCGGCCTTCCAATACCTCTCTCACCGCAAGCGTTGCGCGCTCGGTTCTCGTCGCCGGTCTGGCTGCCTTACGAACGCGATCGTCCAAGCTCTGGCTCCTTGCTCATGTAAATGACAGGAGTGCCCGATTTACCCGGCAGGCACGGCAGTCACGGCATCGCACTTCTGATTGCGCCGAAAACGCTTCGCAACAGCTGAGCGGTCGCCGTGTCCACATCGGACAGAATAATCAATGTACCGCAGACTGTGATTGTCCACCCCGATGTGAACTTCAGCAGGCGAATCGAGGACATTGCACTGAGGTGCCGAGCCGTCACCCCGACGGCATTGAACCGGGGAGCCGCGCCAATACCCATCGTTGCCTCCTTCTATTGATAGCCGCCCGAAAAACGCCGGCGGCGGCCTTTTTTTGGCCGGTCTTCGACCCGAAGACCGGTTGTAGCGTCATTATTTACGGCCGAGCAATTCGGCGCCGGCGCCAAGCGCCGGACCAGCGGTCGGATCGATCATGTCCGGCTTTTTGGCAATCAGCGTCTGGGTGGTCAGGATCAGGCCGGCGACCGATGCAGCGTTGCGCACCGCGCTATAACTGACCTTTACCGGATCGATAATGCCCGCCTCCATCAGGTTGACGAACTTGCCCGTGCGAGCGTCGAGGCCAACACCCGGTTTCGCACGCACCGCCTCGGACACGATCGCAGCGCCGTCGAGGCCGCAATTGGTCGCAATGTGATAGAGCGGTTTCGCCAGCACGCGCTGCAGCAATCTCACACCCTGTTGCACACTGCCCTGGGTGCGCGCAATCACGCCTTCGAGCTCAGCGGACACGCGCAGCAGCGCCATCCCGCCGCCCGGCACGACGCCCTCGGCAATCGCCGCGCGCGCCGCATTGATCGCATCCTCGATCAGGTGAAGCCGGCGCTTCTGTTCGACCGGTGTGGCGCCGCCGGCAAGGATCATTGCGGTGCCGCCGGATAGCTTGGCGAGACGTACCTGAAATTTGTCGCGCTCGACATTCTCCGGGGCCATCTCATACTGCCGCGCGACCTGCTGGCGGCGCGCGGCAATCGCAGCCGGATCGCCGCCGCCAGCCGTAATGATGGTCTGGTTCGACGAGATGCGCACCTGCCGCGCGCTGCCAAGATCGCGCAGTTCCGTGGCTTCGAGCTTGCCGCCCAGATCGCGGGCGATCACCCGGCCGCCTGTGACGATGGCGATATCCTCAAGCATGGCCTTGCGCCAATGTCCGTACTCCGGCGGATGAATCGCCGCCACCGGCACCCCGCCGTTGTCCCGCCACGCAAGCAGGGTCATGACACAGGCGGGGGCGACCTCCTCCGCAATGATCAGCAGCGGGCGTTTGCTGTGAGCGGCGAGCGCCTGAAGCGCCGCCACCTCTTCTGGCGACTGCAGCCGCTGGTCGGTCATCAGAATGAGCGGGTTGTCGAGCACTACCTGCATTCTCTCGATGTCAGTGACCATATGGTGAGAGAGGTAGCCGCGGTCGAACGCCATCCCATCGACCACTTCGAGACGGGTTTCGACCGTGGTGCCGTACTCGACGTCGACGATGCCATCGGGACCCACCCGTTCGAGCGCTTCGGCCACCATCGCGCCGGTGACCTCGTCATTGGCGGCGACCACGGCCACGGCGCGCACCTCTTCGCTCCCGCGCAGCGGTGTCGCTGCGCGCCTGAGCGCCGCGATCACCTCGTCTACCGCGATCTCCAGCCCCTGAACCAGCTCAACGGGGTTGGCACCGCCTACAAGACAGGCGAGACCGTCCTGGACCAATGCATCAGCCAGCACAGTGGCCGTGGTGGTGCCGTCCCCGGCGACTTCATTGGTCTGCTTCGAGACTTCTCGCACCACCTGCGCACCGATGTTTTCGAACGGATCTTCCAGCTCGATCTCATTGGCGATGCTCACACCATCGCGCGAGATGATCGGCGTGCCAATCGGCCGATCGATGATCGCATTCATTCCGCGCGGACCGAGTGTGCCTCGCACCGCTTTGGCCAGTTTGGCGACACCGCGGCCGAGAGCCATCCGGGCCTCGTCGTCATGCAGCATGATATTCGGCATGATTCATCTCCTCCTGTTGGAATATTCTGGATTGCTACATTTCAAACTGATTTCACCGTGCTGCCGGATTGCGCGAGCCCAATGCTCCTCTTCCAGTCGCTGACCGGCACGAAGTGCACGGGCTTGATCTCGACTTGCGGCGCAGCTGCGTCCGCGTCGCCGTAGCGTGCCGCCAGCAAGCCACGGCACAACGCACCGTTGAATTCCGCATTGACGCCGACCCGCCGCAAGGCACGCAGGTAAGCGCCAAGCCCGTCCGCATCGAGCAAGGCACCTTTACTGTCGACAAAAGCTGCTTCGTTGGCCTGCGCTGCATCATTGGCGCGGGCTCCGACGACGAAGCGCCGCTCCAGATAGCGTTCCACGAGCCGCCGGTTTGCGGAACCATCCGACAAGCCGGCCAGTTCCGCCACGCTCATGCGCACCAGCAGCGCCGGTTCAAGGCCGTGTTCGAGCAAAGACGTCAGGAGCGCTTCCTGTCGCCGCTGAAAAGCCTTGACCATGAAGGTCCGGCGGATGTCCTCCAGTTCGCCGCTGGCCTCAGCGCCAAAGGTGTCCTGGAATGACAGCCCCGCCGCCACGCCGCGGTTGATCTCGTCGGCATACATATGTTCGCCGAGTCCGATCGTCACCTTCGTCACCCACGGCAAGCCCGCGACGGCAACGCGCATGTCATCGGCCATCAGGAAGGCGAAGTTGGCGGCACACCAGTAAGTCGGCAGCCGGAAGCCAATCTGCACGCCGCCGCCTGCGTCCACCGCCACGCGGGTGACGAAACCCAGCTCCGTCACCGATTCGTCGAGTTCGGGGTCGGCGACCGATCCGAGTTGTGCCCACACCTCCGCGGCCCGATCGACGGCGGCTTTCGCGTCCGTGGCGGCCATGGCGTTCATGCCCCGGCCGCAGCCGGCTGCCGGACGTCTTCCAGCAACTTCTTCTGCGCCTCGACGTCGATGCCGTACAACCGCGCCGCGTTAAGCCCGAGAATCTTCTTCTTCGCCGTCAGCGACAGTTGCACGCCGGTTTCCTTGCTGACTGACTCCAGCAATTCGAAGGCCATGAACTTCTCGATCAGCCACTTGGGCGACCAGATGCCGTAGTCGCTGCCGTACAGGATCTTGTCTTCGCCGATCCAGAACAGCAGCTCCGAGATCACATGCGCGAAGTACTCCGGACGCGTGTGAATGAACGGCAGCACCACCGCAAGACCGCCGTAGACGTTCGTCTCCTGGGTCGCGATCCAGCAGAAATCGTCCAGACGCGGCAGGCCGCAGTGCTCGACGATGAAGTTCAGGTTCTGGAAGCTGGTCGCCACGTCGTCGACATCGGCAACGTCAAAAGCGTCGCGGTTCAGCGGCAGGATCGTCGGGCCCTTGTGGACGTGAATGTTCTTGATGCCCAGCTTCTCGCAGCGTTCGAGGTACTTCTGCACGCTCGGGTCCGACAGCTTGTAGCCCTTGCTGTCACCGCGCCACTCCGCCGTGTAGAGCTTGACGCCCTTGATCCCATACGTCTCGGACAGCTCGTCCAGGTAGTCGAGTCCGGCCTCACCGTCGCGCGGATCGAACGCGCCGTTGACGATGAAGCGGTGCGGATGTTTTTTCTTCAGCTCGTAATTTTTCTCAGTCGTGTTGAATCCATTCTTGTAAAAGTCCGTCAGGTAGGTCGGCTGGCAGATCGCCATGTCGTCGTAACCTTTGACGAACAGGTCGTCATACATGACATCCGGACCGTAGTTGTCGAACTTCTCCTTCGGCCACAAATACTCCTTGGGACTCAGGTTCGAGTGATAGGCGTAAAAGCAATCGATGAACTGCTGGCCATGCACATTCTTCAAGTTGGCCTTGCTGCCGTCCCATAGATGGACGTGTCCGTCGATGATGAAGATGTCTTCACCGTCCGTGGTTCGATACATGGCATGTGTCTCCGTGGTTGTTGCGAGCGACCCGCCACCCGTCGGGGCGGCCGGTCGACCCGGTCAGATAGCGGACTGCACACTTACTCGTAAGCCATCGCGTCGTCCATGTTGCCGAACAGCACGACGGTCTCGTCATCGACCATCACCATCCGCCCATAGTGAGTCGATGTGGATATCTCAAACAGATGCGGCGTCATTTCCCGGCCCAGCGCTTCGCTGATCTCGCCCATTTTGAATTCGATCTTGCCCTGCCCATCGATCCGGATCATGGCGGGCAGATAGGTCACCGTGATGCCGGGCTTGTGGGTCATCAACTCGGCGATCGCGCGAGCCTCGACGCTGTCGTTCATCGTGACGCCACACTGATGGGAAATGGTCTGCTCGAAGCGAACATCTTTCATCGACTTGAAGATATTGTCGTTATGCACTGACATTGCGTACTCCTCTTCGCGGTTGGATTGTGCGGTTATCTTGCGCGGTTAGATCAACTGGGCAAGGAACCCGTCAGGCCTGGAGTGCCAACGGAAAGTGGACGCCAATCTCTCTGGCAATCATCTCCGCCCGCTCTATCGAGCTGTTCAGACAGTCATTGAACTGCGCCGTCTTGACATGCGGAATCGACCAGATCGGCTGCAGGTGCTTCGCCGCAGAAGCGGCAAGCGCACCGTGCTTCTCCAGCCACTCGCCGAACAGTTTCCGATTGGCCTCGCCGTGCCTGGGATCGTTGGCCAGCATGTGGAACAATTCAACTGCATTGGCCAGATTGCGCTCGTAGTCGCCCTCTGCGGCGGAAACGACCGTGGGTGTCAGGAAGTCGTTCTGCGAAGCGGCGACCTGCATGATGAAACCGCTGCGAAACAGATCCGCAACCATCGGCTCGAACACGACATTCACCGCAAAGTACTTTTCGAGGAAGTCGGTTGCGCCGCCGATAGCTTCGACCGCCCGGCGTGTTTCCTGCCAGATGGGATCATTCAGCCAATGCTCCTTGCCGGCATCAAGATCCATATTCGACAGGTCCAACGCGATCTCACCCAGGTAGAGCGTCAAGTCCTGAGCGAAGCGCAGCTTGTAGGAGGCGTTGGTCAGGATCGCGCTATTGATCATCTGCGTGTAGCCGTAGCGCTGCGCGTGCATGGTGGCGGTGCCGAGACCGAATTCCGCATGCTTGTACGCGCCAAGATGCTGCTCCAGCACCTTGATCCAGGTCTTATCGAAGCGCTTCACCGCGCCCGAGCGTCGCGCGTTGTTGACGGCGCCGGTGATCATGCCCACGATCGTCGACTGACGCTGGTAGTGCGTGCGTTCCCACTCCTCGTCGACTGCACGGAATTTATGCCAGTCGGTGCTTCTGGCCGCCGTCCACGTTTCCGAATAGGTCGACGTACCGTCTGCGAACGCGAGGATCCAGTCCTGAAGCAGATAGCGCTTCGGGTCCGGCTGGACATCGACGGTCATGTCCTCGTAGTGGGTCGCCTTGCGTCCCTTGGGCTCGAAGTAGTTGTACTTGCGGCTCTCCGAGCCCGCAAACTGGGCCGCGCCGGCCGCACCTGACTTCAGCGGTGCTACTTCCTGTAGCGACGTGCTCATGTTGCTCCTCCTTCCTCTTTCGGTTATCGGACTTTCGATCTGGCGCGATGCCTTGGCTTCCGTCAGCGAATAGCCTGGGTAAATTTATCGAAATAGAGCCGCTCGGGCGCGACGCCCGCCATCTGCAGGACCGGCATCACCGCGTCGATCATCGGCGTCGGACCGCATGTGTACGCGTCGATCTCACCGTCCAGCGATTCCTCACGCAATGCGCGGCCAAGCACTTCGTGAATGAATCCGGTCTCGCCGGTCCAGTCGTCACCCGGTTCGGCGTTCGAAAGTGCCGGAATGAAGCGGAAATCAGGCAGCCTGTCCCGCAGTTCCGCGAAATCGTCGAGATAGAACAGATCGCGACGGCTGCGAGCACCGTAGAAGAAACGGATCGGCCGTTGTTCGCCGCTTTGCACGTGATCGTTGAGGATCGACCACAGCGGAGACATCCCCGAACCTCCGCCCACCAGCACTAGCGGCCCCGGCTGGTCCTCGCGCCGGAAACACGTGCCGTACGGTCCCTTCGCCACCAGCCTGTCGCCAGGCTTCAGACCGCCGTCCAGTTGCGACGAGAATGCACCGTTGGGATACTTCTTGATGATGAATTCGAGCTTTCTCTGACCGTTTGGCGTGCTCGCCATCGAGAACGATCGCGTAATGCCGAGGCCCGGAATCGTCAGGTCCACATACTGACCCGCCCAGAAACGCAGCGGCCGGGACAGCTCCACTTCCAGCAGCCTGATGTCATGCGTCAGCGCGGTGATCTTCGTCAACGTTGCGTCGTATTCGCTGACCGCTATCGAGCGGCGCATGAGGTCTTCATCGTAGTTCAGCAGTTCGACCGTCAGATCGCTGAAGGCAAGCGTCCGGCACAACAGGATGTGATTGGTCTCCCGCTCGTAGTCAGGCAACGCGAAGGTCGAGTACTTCTTCATTTCGACATCGCCTTCGATCAGCAAGGACTTGCAACTGCTGCACTGCCCCTCCTTGCACCCGTGCATCACCGAAATACCCTGGCGAAAAGCGGCATCGAGCACGGTCTCACCTTCCTCAACCGTCATCTCCACGCCGACCGGTTCGAATCGCACGGTATGAAGTACCTTGTCCTCTTCTGCGTCCGGCATGTCGGCCCTCTTCTCTTGCGTGTCACTCATGTCGCTCATCTCGCGCTCCTCTTTCGTCCGGGGCAGCCACACCGCTGCCTCCGGACGACATTGCCTCGTCAGTTCACCGGATTGATCCTGAAACCGGCGCGATACTCGGCGATGTGCTTCTCGCGCTGTTCCGGTGTCATGTTGCGCAGCAGAACGATCGGGCTCTGGATGGTGTGCCCGCGAACATGATCGAGGGTCCACATGTTCTTGTCGTCGAACCGCAGATGTGGCTGCGGCACCAGCGTCTTGCCGTCACTGCGCACAAAACCAAGATCCTTGATGCAATCGGCCAGATCCCAGCCGTGGTAGCACTCTTCCCATTCGCGGCGTCCACTGAAGCGTCCCATTGCCGGAGTTGGCCGCCCCTCGTATTCCGAGGCGAACGCCACCTTGTGCGTCCAGCGGCACAATTCCGAGCAGTAGGTGTAGAGCTGACCGTCGACCTCGTCGACGACGAAATCTTCACGGATCAGGCACGGCACCAGACAGCTCCAGCAACGGTGCGGATACACATAACCGTTTTCCTGGTCGAACAGCATGTTGGTCTCGCCAGGCACACTCTTCTTCGCATACCACTTCCAGTAGTCGCCGAATTCGGCGTACCAGCCTGGGTACTTGTGCTCGAACCATTCGAAGTCCTTTTCGGTTTGCGCTTCGATACGCCAGAAGTTGACGGGCCAGCCTACGGAAAAGAATTGGGCTACCTTGTGGACATAGTTCTTCTTGACGATGCGATCCCAGGCGGCGGCGACATCGTCGTGATGGATCTTGATACCGTACTTTTCCAGCGGAAGCATGTAGGTACGGTAGTAATCCTCGTAGATCCACCGGTGCCACAGCTCGGCATAAGATTCCTTGTTCTTGTCACGATCCGCGGTACCGTATTCAATGAAGGTGCCGATTGCCGCATCGACGATCGCGTGGTTTTGCCAGAAGGCGTAGCGCAGATCGCGTTCGAGCAGCAGGTGGTTGTCCGGGTCGTTGATGATCGACATCACCAGCGAATGGCCATTGCCGATGTGCCGGCTTTCATCGGACTGCACCGAAAGAAACACCGTCGGCAGCGCATAGTCGCCGTTGCGCGCCGCTTCCGACGGCATGGCGACAAACAGCGTATTGGTGAATGCCGTTTCGGCGACCACCTGCAAAAACACGTTGGCCGCAGTGACCGCATCGCCGGTGAGGAATCCTTCGGCAAACTGACGGCCGATGGTGGTTGCATAGCATTTACCGAATGCCGCCTCGGTAATATCGAACCCGGCGGGGTCGATATAGTTCTCCATGTACCACTTCTTCAGATTCATCTGGATCGTCGAGTGCCGGAACTCGTCGACCATCTGCATCGTGAAACCGGTTCGCAACTCTTCGCCGGGCGCGAGCCGTCCGAGCATCGCCATCGAACGTGCCGCCGAGATTTCGGGGAACGGGATGATCGCGAGGAATAGCTTCATCCACTCCACCCAGCGCGGCTGGACATTGCGGAACATGTCGCCGCGCAACGCCGCATCGAGCGCGCCATAGACGCGGTTATCCTTTTCCTCCTGCATCGGAAAATACGAGCGCAGCACCTGCTTCATCGGGTCACGCGGTGCCTTGCTGATCTTGTAGTCGGTCGGAAAGGTCATGGCCTCCTGGACGTAACTGGGTGTCCAGCCGAGATCGGCGACGCGGCGGGCCGCCTCACCGATACTGATTCCTCGCTGTGAGGTGATCTTGTTTAGCGTTAATCCATCAGACATTGGGCTCTCCTAATTCCATTTCGCGACAACCGTCGTACGGCGACGCTTCGGGGCAAGGCTGGCTAGTGCCGCAGCCAGAGTCAACAACGCGGGTGTAGGCGATCGCTGCGAAAAGTGACGGGAGAAATGCTGAAGGACGTATGTCCAGATCCGCTCTTCATGGGCGTGTCTCCTGCCATTTTTCTGTTTTGCGCTTCGGGGCTGCAACGCTTTCCTTGTGACTTGACCTAATAGAGCGATAAATGTGCCAGGCAACATCGGTTCAGGATTGACAAGGCTGAGCCGTGCAAGCAGGCCTTTGTGAAAACGTTAACGCGAGTGTTCTGTTTTGTTATGCGACATTCGTGTTCGATGGACCTGTCCGATATTGGGACGCTCCGATCCGCCGGGTCGATCAAGCAGGATTCGATCGTCGCGCACGCCGGGCGGCCGTTGCGGAGCTCATAAACCGCTCAGCACACCGGAATATTTGTTTCGTCGGGAGATGGAGAATCTGGCTGGGTACCTCATGCGCGAGTGCCGGAGACCGACGCAATGGCCAGCCGCGCATTCGGCGAACACCACTCGCACATGAGCACATCCGCTTGCAGGATGCGAAGATGGCCCTCGTGAATGACGGTCAGAGGGCCCGCAAGAATTTCAGGTGTGAACCTTGTACTGCTACAAGCCGAAACTCCCGTGACGCTCGCCCGTATAGATCACACCGGGAGCGGCATCGCCAGCCGGCTTGCCCTCGGCGACAAAGCGCGCGGCGAGGATCATGGCGCCCATGGCGAAATCTTTGCCATAAGCCGCGATCATCGCGTCCGCGAGCGAGCCCAACCGCTCGAAGAACTGGTCCTTGGACGGGTATTGATCGTTCATCGTTGTCTCCTTCCTCGCATGTGATGAATCTCGTTACGCGCTCATCCCGGACTTCTGAAGCGAAACAGCAGGTCCGGCAAGAACACCAGAGCAAGCTCGCCGGCCTCCGTGCCCAGCGCTAGCCGGGCGCCGTCGGGAGACCATGCAACGGTGCTGACCGGACTGCTACCGGCATGTTTGATGACCAGAATATCACCGCTGCCCGGCTGGCACAGCAGCACCGCGCCGCTGTGGTAACCCATCGCAATCAGCGGATGGGTGGGATGGCAGGCCACCTGACTGACCGGTGTCTTGCTGGCCACGCCGCATTCGTGCGGCTGGTCATCGCCGCCGGGCGGATCGAACCGCCAGCAGACGGGGCGCAGGCCACCGCTCGTCGCAAGAAACCGGCCGTCCGCGGAAAAAGATAGCGATCGAGGTTGGCCGGGGTACCCCCCCATTTCGATGTCGCCGCCGTCCGAAAGCCGCCAGCCGTGCAGCGCGTTTTCTTCCATACCGCTCACCAGATAGCGGCCGTCAGGGCTCCACGCGATGGTGCGGTGATAACCGGGCCACGCCAGATGGCATTGTTCATGGGTGTCAGCGGACCATAGCGTGACCCCGCCCTGATGCGAAATTGCCAACTGTGTGCCGGCAGGGTCGAAAGCGAGGGCAGTCGCTGAACCGGGCAACGTCAGACTGTCGGGCTTCGCCCCCAGCAAGTGGACCCGGCGGCCGGTTGCATAGGCGCGGCCGCCTGCCGGACTCGCGGCGACCAGGTCGATCCACTCGCCGGCCAGGTCCACCAGGACTTCGCTGGCGCCATCGACGTTCAGGTGGACGAGGCGGCCGTCGTCTCCGCCACTGAGAAATCCTCCTGCAGGGTCGGCGGCAAGCCCAAGACAGGTGCTCTCGTGGACGCTAAAGCGCGCCAGCGGCGTGGGCGGCGCTTGCGCCTGCACGAACTCGACACCACCGCTCTCGCGCCGCGTAAGCCGTGGCCCGCCTTCCCACGTGCCGGTCGCGAGCGCCAGCGTGCCGTCACCCAGCGCGAAGCCGGCGTATAGCCCGGTGGCGTCCCAGACGGCCGCGATGACGGGCGCCTCCGCCACCCAACGCGCGCCGAGCAGTCCAATCAGAGGCGGGGGCGCATTCATGAGTCGATCTCACAGTATCGGATGCTCTCGCGCAAACCGCGCCGGTCGAGATTGCGCCCGATGAACACCAGGCGGCTATCGCGATGTTCGTCCACTCGCCAGGGCCGGTCGAAGTCTGTGTCCATCGTCATGTGCACGCCCTGGAATACGAAGCGGCGTTCCGATCCGGCCAGGTCGACGATGCCTTTCGCCCGCAGCAGATCCTGGCCTTGCTCAACCACCAGCTGCTGCAGCCACGAGAGGAAGCGGGTGCGCTCAAGGGGCTTGTCGACACGCAGCGACACGCTGTCTATGTCGTGACTGTGCCGTCCGCGATCGATGGAAGCGCGAGAATCGACGGGAACATAGCGATAGCTGCGCTCGCCACGTGGCAATGCGCTGCCCTCGCCTTGCGACGCGCCGAGATGCATACGCTTGAGATCGAACGCACCACGATCGAGCAGCGTGGCGAGTGGCACCGCACATCTGACACTGGGCAGCAGTTCGGCGGTCGGGTTGATGCGCCGGATTTCCCCCTGTACTGCCGCGAGCCCAGTCATGTCGACCAGGTCGGTCTTGTTGAGCAGCACGATGTCGGCTTGCGCGAGTTGCTCCGCGGCCTCGCGGCTGTCGGAGAGGCGCGCTTGCAGGTGGCAGGCATCGGCGACGCAGATCACGCTGTCGAGGCGCGTGTGCTGCCGGATAAGATCGTCGATAAAGAAAGTCTGCACCACGGGCGCGGGGTCCGCCAAACCGGATGTTTCGATCAGGATTCCGTCGAAACCGCCCTTGCGTCTGACGAGCCCAGACACCACGCGAATCAGGTCTCCCCGCACCTTGCAGCAGATACAGCCGTTATTCAGTTCGACGACTTCGTCTTCAGCGCCCACGACGAGATCGCCGTCGATACCGATCGCGCCGAATTCATTGACGATCACCGCATAGCGCCGGCCATGCTGCTCACGCAGAATGCGATTGAGCAGCGTGGTCTTACCCGCGCCGAGAAAACCAGTGAGAACAGTGACCGGGATTCGATTCATTGCCAGCCCCCCTGCTTCGCGCCCGGAAGCATCGCGTCGAGATTGACCAACTCGTCTTCGAGTCGGGCGCGCTCGGATTCGATTGCCTGCAACGCACGTTCGGCGTCGCTCAGCCGTTCGCGCAATTGCGCGATGTTTTGCGTCCCATCAGGCGAGACGCCGTCGCGCTTCTCACTTGCCTGCGCACACGCGAACTCGATCTCCGCACCCGCGCGCCGGCTCTCGCCGCGCAAGTGGCGGGAGTTGACCTCAGTCAGGGCGATGACGAGTCGCATGCGCTCAAAGAGCGGCATTGCGTCTTGCTGTGCCACGATGTCCTCCCTCCAGGCCGATTCGCTAGGGAATCAGCACGGCACGGCCCTTGATCTTGCCGTGGTGCAAGTCCTTGAGCGCCTGGTTCGCCTCGCTCAAGCGGTATTCCCGGGTCGTCAGATGAACCAGTCCGCGGTCGGCCAGTGCCATCAATTCGACCAGTTCGGGATAGGTGCCAACCAGATTGCCGACAATCGTTTTCTCACTGGTGATCATGTCGATGGTCGGCAACTCGATCTTCCCGCCATAGCCGACGATGTAATAGAACCCGCCGTTGCGCGTCATGGTGAGTCCCTTGGCGATCGCGTCGCCTTCGCCGACAAAATCGATGACTGCCTCCGCGCCGTTGCCACCAGTCAACTCAAGCACGCTCTCGACTTCGTTTCCATCGCCCTTGACCGTATGGTGCGCGCCGCATTCCTTCGCAAGCTGCAGCGCGGTCTCGGACCGGTCGACCACGATGATTTCCGCCGCGCACAGCGCGTTCAATACCTGGATGCCGATGTGCCCCAGGCCGCCGGCGCCGATCACGACCGCAAACTGGCCGGGAAGCAGGTGGCGTGACGCCTTTTTTGCAGCGCGATAAGCCGTGAGTCCGGCGTCGGTATAAGGTGCGACGTCCTTGGGCGCGAGCGACTTCGGTAGCTGAATCAGCGAGCGTTCGCCGGTCAGCAGGTACTCGGCATAGCCGCCGTTCGCATTGATGCCAGGAAACCGGCTGTCGGTCGCATGCATATCGTCGCCGCGACGGCATGCAAGACAATGACCGCTCGTCACCAGCGGATGGCAGATCACCGGATCACCCACCTTTACGCTTTCGACGCCGCGTCCGACCGCCTCGACCCAGCCGGCATTCTCGTGGCCCATGATGTAGGGCAAAGCCACGTCGACCTTGCTGCGCCATATGCCTTCAACAACGTGAACATCCGTGCGACAGACGCCGGCCCCTCCGATACGGACGATCACGTCGGTGGGGCGTTCGATTTTCGGATCCGCGATCTCCTCGTAGCGCACGAACTCGTCGCGGGTCAATGATTCGTCGTACTGGTGCAGCACTGCGGCTTTCACGTTTCGTCTCCGTCAATCATGTTGTGTTTCGGGTTCGAGCGTGTGGCCGGCCACTGCAAGACCCGTCTGACACGCTTGCGACTTTTTCTATCGCTTTCTGCGCAAGCTCCGTGCCAATGATTCTGAAATCGCGAGGCGTGAGGTGGTCTGCGTGATGGACAAAGGGCGGCTGGCTGATACGGACAGAACTTAAAGCCGGTCGTGAACGACCCGTGCTGTCGCAAAATCGGACGTACGGTTAAAGACAGACAACCGGGCCTGTTTCAAAATGGGACATCCCGCTTTTGCTGAGGTGCGGCTGGTCATCAGCGGCACGCGGCACGCTTCGGCCCTTCGACGCCGCCCGAGTTAAGCGGCGAACCGCAATGTATAACAGCCGTTGGTACAGCCTCGTTGGCCGGCAAAAATGGATGTAAGGGACGTTACCTTATGAGAACCTGAAGGACTTGCTATCAGAACGGGAAACCGCGTAGGAATGTCTGGCGCAGGACTTTGGATAGACAAAGCGGTCCACGCTATGAGAGGCTTCGCATCACGCCGACCCGACGGCGAGGCGATCCGTGCACGGCGACGTTGACCATATCGCCCGGCCTCTGCTGAAAGTGGGTTGGGAAGTCGCCGTCCCAGCACGGCGATCCTTGAAGATAACGAGAGCTAGAACGTGAGTGAATGGGAAGCCGGCAGGATTGAAGGTATTGCATACACGTACGGCTATTGCGACGAACTGGATCCGCTGCGCCTTAGACTTCCGTTGCTACAGTCGGGACTCGCCCCTCCGGTCCTGCGTACCGCCTGTGAACTGGGATTCGGTCACGGCGTCAGCGTGAATATCCACGCAGCCGGGTCAGCTACAGCATGGTTCGGTACGGACTTCAACCCGTCTCATGCAAGCTTTGCACGGCAACTGACACAGTGCGCCGGATCGCAGGCGAGATTGTTCGCTGAAAGCTTCTCAGAATTCTGTACGCGGGACGATTTGCCGAAATTTGATTTCATCGGCATGCACGGCATCTGGAGCTGGATTTCCGACGAAAACCGTGTGCTCATTGCCGATTTCATACGACGCAAACTCAATGACGGCGGCGTCGTGTATATGAGCTATAACACCCAGCCCGGGTGGGCCACGATGTTGCCGGTGCGCGAATTGATGCACTGTCATTTTCAGGCGAGCGCACGGCTAAATGCACATGGCGGTGGGCCCACCGAAACGCAAGTCCACACGCACATTGCAGCGGCGTTAGACTTCGTAAAAACTGTGGTTGCGACGCAACCCGGCTACGCAGTGGTCAACCCACAACTGGCTGAACGTGTCGACGCATTGTGCAAGGAGAACACGTCCTATCTCGCGCATGAATATTTCAATCGTGACTGGCAGCCCATGACTTTCTCGCAGGTCACATCATCGCTTGCCGCGAGCGGTTTGACCTATGGCTGTTCTGCAGACTATCGCGATCATGTCGACGAGATCAATCTCAACCCAGCTCAACGCGCCTTGCTGGCGGACATTCAAGATACCGCTTTACGTGAGACCGTACGGGACTTTTGCATCAACCGGTCGATGCGGCGAGATTACTGGGTCAAAGGGAGCCGGACGCTCAGTGAAGCGGCGCAGCAGACGGCGCTGCGCGCGCATCGCGTCATGCTGGCGCTACCGAGAGCTTCGGTCTTGCTGAAGGTGCGCGGAGCGCTGGGAGAAGCAACGCTACCGGAAAGCTTATATGGTCCGATTCTCGACGCGCTTGCCAGCCATCACCCCGCTAGCCTGGCCGACATCGAGAACAACGTCCGTGGACGCGGGATTACGCTCCCCCTCATCGTCAAGGCCGTGACATTGCTAGTGGGGGCCGGCGCGTTGCTGAATGTGCAGGAAGAGGCGCACATCGATCTCGCGCGTCCGTCTTCGGACAGGCTGAACGCCGCCATTTGCGAGCAGGCGCTCCAACATGGGGACGTGCAATTTCTGGTCAGTCCAGTGTCCGGATCGGGCGTTCTGATTCCCCGTGTGCCGCAGCTTTTCCTGTTGGCGAGGCGACGTCACTTGAGGGAGCCGGCACAGTGGGCCGAATTCGCCGAAGCTGCTTTGCACACGAGTCCCACGCCAACTCACGCCATGCAGGGCATTTCCGATAGCCCGCTGAACACCGGCGGCGATCTGATTGCGAAAGCGAATCGCTTTGCTGAAATACATCTACCGATATTGCAAGCGCTGGGAATCGCCTGAGGAAGAGATACGGTCGGCAAGCGGATGGCGCTACCTCCTTGACCGCGTCCGCTCCAAGGGACAACCGCGCGCTCGGCCAACGCAATCGCCGCGGAATTGCTTACGGCGATCACGCCATCCGGCAATCAATGCGCAACCGTTACTGCTGGTCGTCTGCCGGTACAAAGGCCATGCCGTGCGGACTGACCAAATTGGTCACCAAAGGAAGGAGTGCTCCGCTACGCAAATCAAGTTGGCCGACATATGCCGGCACCGCCGGCGTGCTACTCGTAGCGGCCACGCCCGTTGATGCGGAGAACGCCGCGTCGCGCTGCCAGACATTGGCACTAATCTTGTACACCATGTTCGCCTTCGTATCGGACACGAGCAGGTAGCCCCGTCGCCCAGTGGCGAATACCGTGTCGTCAACCTGCACGTTGCCGAGAAGCGGCAGATATTGCACTCGCGGTTCATCGCCCGACGAGCGCAACAGTACAAGCTGACCATCTCCCTGATCATCGAGCAGTACATCACCCGACGGCGTCAGCGTCATCGAATCCGGATCGGTCAGGTTGAGGGTGGCCACCGTGCCAAACGGAATGTTGCTGGCGTCCAATGTGCCGCGCATTACCGGAGTGACGTCGATCGTGTAGGTGTTTGCATCAAGATGCACAACGCGGACGATCGCGGGCCCCGTACTCTTGCCACTAGCATTAAGTGTGGGATTGGACGCACTGAAGTAGGCCTGGCCGTCCTTGAACACGATGTCATCGTAACCGCCGCCGTGCAGCGTCTTGCCAAAAGAATACGGTTTGGATGCCTGGCCGGTCGCGGGATTGATGATGACGAGGTTTGGGTTCGCATCCTCATTCTGCATCGCCCAGATCTCGCGAGTGTACGGATTGACCTTCAGGCCATCGTTGTGTCCCGCGACCTGATAAGTCTTCACGACACTGCCGTCTTGCGAGTATTCAACAATCACGCTCATCGCACCGTTCGAGCCATCTGGTGCGCCGTTGTTTGCATAGCCGACCCAAACGTGACCATCAAGCACGGCCAGTGAGTCCGGTGCGCTAATCAACCCGCCGGAACCCGCCGCGAACACAGACAGGCTAAAACCCGGAGTGACTATCGGCTTCGCCGAGGTTTGCGCGTCTGCACTGCCGGCCGCGAAACAGAGCGCGGTGAACGCGAGCGCGGTGCGACTAAAAATGCGGCTTACTGCGTAAGCAGATCGAATGCTCGGCATGTTCGTCTCCTGAAACAGGTATGCGGGGTGGGAAGGCAGGGGCACCGACATTTGCGAGGTAGCCGGTAATGAAACGTAATAGATAGAAACATGCGCGCGTGACTGAACGGTGACGGCACGTAAAACCGCGCCGACTGGTATGTCTCCAGGCGTCTGCAAAGCGCGTCGCTGTCCTTTCCAGTGAAGGGAGTGCCGGTCTGTGCCGAGTGCGGGCGAGAACCTTTTGGCTTTTTTTACTCTCCTTAAGAGATCCTTAAGAAGATGGAAACTTTGAAAAAATATACTGCTCAAGCACTCCGGATCGAGGCGCGTCAGACAGAGCGCAGTACACACGTTTTTCTATCGGGAGATTGGGATGTCCGTTCAGGCAATCGGGCAAAGCACCGCACAAGCATCGGCCTCAACAGCCGCGTCGACATCGAGTTCAGCGTCGAGCGCGCCGGCAGTTGCGCGCCGTTGGGGCTCAACCTACCGATTCACGCTCGAGCATGCTGCCCTTCGCGCGCCGTTTCGCCAGCCAATGCGATAAACGATCGAACCACAGGTGCACCACCGGCGTCGTGAAGAGCGTCAGCATCTGCGAAAGGATCAGGCCGCCGACAATCGCGATGCCGAGCGGGACACGCAATTCCGCGCCCGCGCCATGACCCAGCGCGAGCGGCAGCGCGCCAAACAGCGCGGCGAGCGTCGTCATCATGATCGGCCGGAAGCGCAGTACGCATGCCTGACGGATCGCTTCACGCGGCGATAATCCTTGCTCGCGTTCAGCCACGAGCGCAAAGTCGATCATCATGATGGCGTTTTTCTTCACGATACCGATCAGCAGGATGATGCCGATCATCCCCATGATGGAGAGATCCTGGCCGCACAGCATCAACGCAAGCAATGCTCCTACCCCCGCCGAGGGCAACGTCGAAATGATGGTGAGCGGATGAATTGCGCTTTCGTACAGGATGCCGAGAATCAGATACACCACGACGAGCGCCGCCGCGATCAGATACGGTTCGCTGGAAAGCGAAGCCTGGAACGCCTGCGCCGTGCCCTGGAACGACCCCGTCAAACTGTCGGGTTTGCCTGCCGCGGCTTCGGCCTGATGAATCGCCGTCACGGCATTGCCGAGCGATTGCCCCGGCGCCAGATTGAACGAGATCGTCACAGCCGGGAATAGCCCCTGGTGATTCACCGAAATAGGCGACACGTTGTTTTCGATCTTCGCCAGCGTGTTGAGCGGCACCAGTTCATTCGTCAGCGGCGAACGCACGTAGAGGTGCGTGAGCGCGTCGGTGGTCAACTGGAAACCCGGATCGACTTCCTCGACAACGTGGTACTGATTCAGCTGCGTGAACAGCGTGGCGATCTGCCGTTGGCCGAACGCGTCGTAGAGCGTGTCGTCGATGGCTTGTGCGGTGATGCCGAAGCGCGAGGCCGTAGTGCGATCGATTACAAGCGTCGCGCTGGTAGCGGCCGCTTGCTGGTCGGAGGTGACGTCCGCGAGTTGCGGCAATTTCGACAGCTTGTCGGTCAGCACGCCGGCCCAATGATTCAGTTCGTTGATATCGGGGTCTTGCAGCGTGTACTGATACTGCGCGGCACTGATACGGCCACCTACCTGAATATCCTGGCGGACCTGCATCGACAGTGAAATGCCCATCACCTTCGCTAACTGCGGCTTCAGACGATTGAGCACCTGCGCGGCGCTGTCCTTGCGCTGACCGAACGCCTTCAGGTTGATCATCACGCGGCCCTGGCTCACGGTCGGATTCGCGCCCATCCAGTAGTAGACGTTGTCGACGGCGGGGTCGGCTTCGATGATATTGCCCAGTTGCTGCATTTTCAAAGACATCGCGCGCGGGGAAATATCCGGCGCGGCCTGCGCGACACCCATGATCAAACCGGAGTCTTCCTGCGGGAAGAAGCCTTTCGGGATCACAACGAACAGCGCGCCCGTCGCGACAATCGTCGTGATCGTCACGCCAAGCATCAGTTTCGGCCGATTCAGCACCCAATCGAGACCACGCTCGTAACGCCGTTCCACCGCGACAAAACCTCTTTCGAGCCACGCTTCGAGCTTGCGCATGCGCCCTGCTTCGTCCGGCTCCGGCAAGCGGATCAGCCAGCCGCATAGCATCGGCGTGACGGTTAGCGAGACCAGCGCCGACATCAGGATCGCCGCGCTCACCGTCACCGCGAATTCGCGGAACAGGCGTCCGACAATGCCACCCATCAGCAGGATCGGGATGAACACCGCGATCAACGAGATCGTCATCGAAATGATGGTGAAACGCACTTCCGTCGCGCCTAGCAGCGCGGCTTTCATGCGTGGCACGCCCTCCTCGACATGCCGCATCACGTTTTCGATCACGACGATCGCATCGTCCACCACGAAGCCCACCGCGATGGTCAGCCCCATCAGCGACAGATTGTCGAGGCTATAGCCGAGCAGATACATCACGCCGAATGTGGCGACCAGCGACAAAGGAATCGTCAGGCTCGGAATGATCGTCGCCCACACGTTGCGCAGAAACGAGAAGATGACCATCACGACAAGCGCGACCGTCAGCATCAGCGTGAACTGCACGTCGTGCACCGATGCATTGATGGTCTGCGTGCGATCGCCCACCACATGCAGATGCGCGGCCGCGGGCAGCGTCGCTTGCAGCGCAGGCAGCTTCGCCTTGATGTTGGCGATCGTCTGTACGACGTTGTAGCCAGGCTGCTTGTGGATATCGAGGATGATCGCGCGTTCGTGCTGAAGCCATGCGGCCTGCTGGTTGTCTTCGGCGGCGTTCAGAACGGTGCCGAGATCGGATACGCGAATCGGCGCGCCGTTCTTATACGCGACCACCAGATCGCGATACGCCGAGGCGGTCGTGATCTGATCGGTCGCATTGAAAATCACGGAGCGATCCGGGCCGTTCAGGCTGCCCTTCGGCGCGTTCACCGTCTGCACGCCGACGATCGAGCGCACGTCTTCCAGCGTGAGGCCGCGTGCGGTGAGCTTGTCGGGATCGAGTTGAATACGCACGGCAGGCCGCTGCTGGCCATGGAAATCGACGAGACCTACGCCTGGCATCTGCGAGATCTGCTGCGCCAGATAGTCCTCGGCGTAACTGTCGAGTTGCGTAAGCGTGAGCGATGGGGACGTCAGGGCCAGTGACAGCAAGGTGAAGTCGGCCGGATTGACCTTTTCATAGGTCGGCGGGTTCGGCAGATTCTTTGGCAGGGTGCCGCCGGCAGCGTTGATCGCCGTCTGCACATCCTGCGCCGCGCCGTTGATATCGCGCGACAAGTCGAACTGCACGGCGATGTTGGTGGTACCCAGCGAGCTCGAGGACGTCATCTGCGTGATGCCCGCAATCAACGAGAGTTGCCGCTCGAGTGGCGTCGCTACCGACGTCGCCATGGTCTCCGCACTCGCACCCGGCAACTTCGCCACGACCTGGATGGTCGGGAAGTCGACTTGCGGCAAGGGCGCGACCGGCAGCAGAAAATACGCCACCGCGCCAGCCAGCAGCACCGCGATGGCAAGAAAACTGGTCGCGATGCGCCGCTTGATGAACCGTTCCATCAGGCTCATGACGGATTGTCCTGATTAGCCTGGCTGTCCGCCGAGTTTGCGTTAGCCGGTGCCTGGGCCGCCGTCGGCACCGTGGTCGCCGCCACGCGCACGCCTGGGTTCAAGCGGCTTTGTCCATCGAACACAACGAGGTCCGCAGGCGCGACGCCGCTGCGAATTTCCGTCATACCGTCGACCGTCACGCCGGTTTGCACCGGACGCATCTGCGCTGTGCCATTCGTGTTGATCACGTACAGCTGCGTGCCGTTCTGCGTGTTCACCACCGCGCGGCTCGGCACGGCGAGCCGCTGCGTATCGGTGCGCAACAGCACGCGCGCATTCACCAGCTCGCCCGGCCACAGCTTGCGGTCCTTGTTGGTGAACGAGGCCTTGAGTTTGATCTGCCCCGTGGTGGGATCGACCGTACTGTCGATGAACACGAGCGTGCCGTCGGCAAGCGCTGTGCTGCCGGCACGCGTGGTGACGTTCACCGCCAAAGGCGCGGCCGCCTGATTCGCGAGCAAATCGGGCAGCACGTCTTGCGGCACGGAGAACAACACGGTAATCGGCTCCATCTGCGTGACGGTGACAATGCCGGTCGTGTCGGTGGGATGCACGATCGCGCCGATGTCGGCCTCGCGCGCGCCCACACGCCCGGTGAACGGCGCGAAGAGCGTGGTGAAGCTCAGTTGCAGGCGGTCGCTCTGCACCAGCGCTGCGTCTGCCGCGACCGTGGCGGCGAGTGCTTCGACTTGCGCCTTCGCGGTGTCCACGGCCTGGGTGGTCGCCGCACCGATGCCGACCAGCTTCGAGTAACGCGCCAGATCGAGCTTCGCGTTATCGAGCGAGGCCTGATCCTTGCGTTGCGCCGCTTCGGCTTGATGCAATTGCGCAGTAAGCGGGCCCTGGTCGAGTTGGGCGAGCAACTGGCCTGCCTTCACGTCCTGCCCTTCATTGAAGGCGACGCGCTGCAACTGGCCGTCCACACGCACTTTGACGTCCACGGTATTGAGCGCCAGGACCGTGCCCACTGCGGCCACGCGAATCGGAAAGTCGCTTTTCACCGGATGGCCGGCGTTGACCGGCACCGCAGCCACGGGCTTGACGGCCGGATGCCTCGGCCATAACCACGCGACAAGAATCACGGTAAGGACAACGCACGCCACCACGAGCGGCGCGCGACGGCGTGCGCGGGGCGCCTCGTGGTTCGGAAGATCAGCAGGTTTCATGAGCGGGAAGGCGTAGAAGTGGAAGCGGTGCTGCTATCGGTCACGCCGAAGCCGCCGCCGAACGCGCGAAACAGGCTCACCGACGCTTGCAACCGCGCGAGCCGCGCCTGGACCAGCGTGTCTTCGGCTTGAAAGAGCGTGCGTTGGGCGTCGAGTACGGTCAGAAAGTCGACGGTGCCGAGCTTGTATTGGGCTTGCGCGAGCGTGGCGGCTTTGCGGGCGGCGTCGGTGGCGGTCTGGTCGGCGGCTTCCGCGAGCTGTTGCTGTTGTGCCGCCGAGAGCGAGTCCTCGACGTCCTGCAGCGCAGTTACCACGGCCTGCCGGTAATCGGCGACGCCCTTTGCTTCGGCCGCCCGACTTGCGTGCAACTGACCATGCAGCGCGCCGCCGTCGAACAGCGGCGCGGCCAGCGACGTGGCGAGGCTCGCAAACGGACTCGACAGGAAATGCGAAAGGGACTTGCTGCTGAGCCCGCCGTCGGCGGTCAGCACGATGTTCGGCAGGAAAGCCGCTCGCGCCGCGCCGACGCTCTCGTTAGCCGACTGCAACTGCGCCTCTTTCGAGCGGATATCGGGGCGCGTTTCCAGCAGGCTGGCCGGCAGATTCGGACGCGGTTGCGGAATGGCGATGCCGGCGAGCGCGGTGTCGTTGACCGTGAACTGCTCGGGCGCGGTGCCCACCAGCACGGCGAGCGCATGGATGTTGATGTCCAGTTGCTGTTGCAACGCAGGCACCGCCGCCTGGAAGGTGGCGAGCGCATTGCGCTGCTGCTGCACCTGTAGCTCGGTCGCGACACCCGCCTCCTGTTGCGCAAGCAACAACTGCAGAATGTGCGCGGCATCGTCGGAGATGGACCGTGCGATCTCCAGACGGCGGCGCAGGCTCTGCACCTGGAAATACGTGTCCGCCACCGATGCGGTCAGCGTCAACGCCACCGTGTCACGATCAAACTCAGACGCGCGCGCGAGGAGGTCCGCCGCGCTGGCATTGGCGGCGTTGAAGCCCCAGAAGTCGACCTCGTAACTGGCTTCGGCGAACAGGCTCTGGGTCTTGGTGGTCGAGCCACGCCCCTGGTGACTGCGGTCGAAGGTAGCGCCGAGCGACAGCGACGGATACTGCGGCGCGCCGGCTTTCTCGGCGTTGCCGCGCGCCTGTTCGACGCTCGCAATCGCGGACGCCAATGTGAAGTTGTTGCCCAGGCTGCGCTCGACCAGCGCATCGAGCGCGGGGTCGTGATATTCCTGCCACCAGCCGCTCCTGACAGGAACGGTATCGGCGAGCGACGAACTCGCCGCGCCGTCGAAGCGCTGCGCGAGCGGCGAACTCGGCCGCTGATAGGCCGGCACGAGCGAGCACCCGGCCAGAACCGCGACGCCCAGCGCGCAGACCGCGGCATATACGACAGCGCGCACCGCTAGATGAGGCGCACGAGGACTGACGACGCGCGAGAACAGCGCCGAACGGGGCAGCCCTGACATTGGAGAACGCTCCGGCAACATGGGAATGTCGCCAGATTAGTCAGCGGGTCCTGTCGGCGCTTTCGCCCAATAATTAAAAAAATTTAATGCGCCGCACCACGCAGTCGGAGCGCGCGCACACGAAGCCATCAATCTCGCCTAAAGGCGCCTAAGGCGCCGGGTTCAGCACATAACCCGCACCCACCACCGTATGAATCAGCGCCACTGGAAAATCGCGATCCACCTTCGCCCGCAGCCGATGCATGTGCATATCGATGATATTGCCGCGCGGTTCGAAATCGTAGTTCCACGCCGCCTCGAGCAGCATGCTGCGCGTCACGACCTGGCCTTCGCGCCGCGCCAGGCATTCGAGCAGCAGAAACTCGCGATGCTGCAGGCGCAGATCGCGGCCGCCACGCGTCGCGGTTCGCGCCCGGGTGTCGAGCACCAGATCCGCGCATTCGAGCCGCTCGCTCATCCTGCTGCGATCCGCGCGCCGCGCGAGCGCCTCGATTCTCGCCAGTACTTCGACGAAGGCATACGGCTTCACGAGGTAATCGTCGCAACCGGCGCGGATGCCCTCCACGCGTTCGTTCAGCCCACCAACCGCGGACAGCATCAGCACCGGCGTGGTATCGCCGCCGGCGCGCAATTGCTGCACGAGAGCGATGCCGTCGAGCGCCGGCAGGAGCCGATCGGTCACAATCACATCGTAAATGCCCTCGCGCGCGTAGGCGAGCCCGGTCGCACCGTCGGCCACGGTGTCGACAATGAGACCGCTTTCGCTCAAGCCACGCGCGAGAAAGTGGCTGGCGCGCGCATCGTCGTCGATCAGCAGGATTCGCATGCGCTAAACAGTTCGATGAGGGCTTACATTAAAATTTTTTAATGTTGGCGCGAAATGCCTGTCCGGCTTCGCGCGGCATACTTCGGGACATCGTAGGTACGCGCGTAGTGTAAACGGCCGGCTCGCACAGGCTCGCCGCGCGCTCACTTCTGGAAAAATGCATGTCGAACGTATTGGTCGTCGAAGACGACGGGCAAACCCTCGCAGAGATCGTTGAAGCGCTGACCGATCACGGCTGCAAGGTGCAGACCGCGAGCACGGGCCGCGACGGTTTGATGCTTGCGGTCGCCAACAGTTATGACGCCATCGTGCTCGATCGCATGTTGCCGGGCGGACTCGAAGGGCTCGGCATGCTGGCTGCGTTGCGCAGCGCCGGCGTGCTCACGCCGGTGTTGATTCTGAGCGCGCTCTCCGCGGTCGACGAACGTGTGCGCGGTCTGCGCGCCGGTGGCGACGATTATCTGACCAAGCCGTTCGAATTCATCGAGCTGACCGCACGGCTCGACGCGCTGATGCGTCGGCGCGAAGCGGCGCCCGGTGTGCAGGAATACCAGGTCGGCCCATTGCGTCTCGATCCGCTCAAGCGCGAAGTGAGCTGCGCCGGCCGTCCGGTGCCGCTCCTGCCACGCGAATACCGGCTGCTCGAGTACCTGATGCAGCATGAGGGCCAGGTGGTGAGCCGCACCATGCTGTTCGAAGCGGTATGGGATTACCGGCTGGACGAGCGGACCAATGTGATCGACGTGCACATCAGCCGCCTGAGAAAGAAGCTCGACCCGGACGGGACGGCTCCGATGATCGATACCGTGCGCGGTTCAGGGTACATGCTCCATGCGCCTGACTGACCTGCACCGCACCACCGGCTTTCGCCTCGCCACGCTGTTTCTGATGTTATTCGGCGTGATCGCGATACTGCTGTTCGGCTACCTGTACCGCGAGATCACCGGCTTCGAACAGGAGCGCATCGACGACTGGCTGATGCGCGAGCACGCACAGTTGCAACGCGAAGCACCGGACGAGCTGGTCGCGCGATTCGAACATCAAAACCAGTTCGACCCGCGCCATCAGCGCCCGTTCGGTCTGTTCGACGCTACAGGCAAACATCTTGCCGGCGGCTACGCGGGCGATCAGCCGGCTATCCCCGTTTTCGGCCAACCGTTTTCCATGCGGCTCGCGAAGCTGCCCGGCCACCCGCCCGGCCGTTGCATCGCCGCGCGCGTGCCGGATAACCGCATTGCGTTGCAATGCCAGAACACCCGCGAGCTCGACCACTTCGACGAAGAGCTGCTGCATGCGCTGCTTTCCACCGCCATGATCACGCTCGTGATCGGCCTGGTCGGGGCGAGCCTGATCGGCATTTCCGCAATGCGACGGCTCGACGCGGTGACCGCCTCGATCGAGGAAATCGTCGCCGGTAATCTCAGCAGGCGTCTGCCGGTGCATTCGAAACGCGACGACGTGGATCGCCTCGTCGGCGTCGTCAACGGTATGCTCGACGAAATCGAACGACTCATGAACGAGGTCAAAGGCGTGTGCGATGCGATTGCACACGATCTGCGCACCCCGCTCACACGGATGCTCGGCGGACTCGAACGTGCGCAGCGGCGCGCCAAAACCGAAGCGGAGTATCGCGCGGCAATCGATGAAACCATCGTCGAGACGAGTGGGTTGCTGCGCACCTTCAACGCGTTGCTGCGCATTTCGGAAATCGAGAGCGGTGTGCGCCGCGCGGGATTCACAACGGTCGATCTGGCTGCCGTTGCCGACGACGTCTACGAGTTCTACGATCCGACTGCCGAGGACAAGCAGATCGCTTTCGAGCTGCAGCGAACGGTATCAGGACCGCTCGATATCCAGGGTGATCCGAACCTGCTATTTGAGGCACTGGCGAATCTGGTGGAAAACGCCATCAAGTTCGCACCGCACGGCGGCCATGTTCGGATCACCGTGTTCCGCGACAAGACCGGCGCGGGCGTCACCGTTTCGGACGACGGGCCAGGTATCGCGCCCGCCGAACAGCAAGCGGTGCTACGGCGCTTCTATCGCGGTGAGGCGAGCCGTCACACGCCCGGCAGCGGGCTCGGCCTGAGTCTTGTGCTGGCGGTGGCGGGCATGCACGGCATGTCGATCCGTTTCAAGGACACGACGCCCGGATGTGAAGTCCTGTTGTACAGACCGACCGAATAGTGTCGCGTGCACAGTGCGTGCGTGCGTCCGACCCCGGCACGGGACAGTGATATTTTTGGGTTGATGCTAACTTTAACTGTGCATACTCAAACCGCTTAGGGGACATCAAGCGCCACTGGGCGGACCACACCGCGCAAGCTGACGACGCGGATGTCGTTATACGGCATTCCGATTGAAATCAAGCCGTTGACCACTGCTCTCAACAAAGTGCCTGGTAGACTGGAAAGCCTACCGCGCTTTACCCGCGCCACCCCAGTTAAAACCAAAACCGAACTGCATCGCCGGCGCCCACTTCACGCATGTCTGGAAACTCAACGCAGCGCCGCCGACGGCAAACAGAACCGGAATCAGAAAGTCGTGGCTCACCCGGGTAAATTCAAAAACGAGCACCACGGCTGTAATCGGCATCTGCATCGAAGCAGCCAGAAACGCCGTCGCACCGACAACGGCAAACGCGCCTGACGAAGCGCCCGGCCAAAACAGGCTCCAGGCCCCGCCGAGCACGATCGCCAACAACGCGCCATTCGCAAGCCCGGGCGTCAACAAACCACCTTCAGCACCCGCACGCAAACTACTCGCGGTGATCACCACCTTCAGCACCAGTAACATAGCCGCGAGCGCCATCGTCAGGTTGCCATCGAACGCCAGTCCCGCAGGCCCTTTGCCATTGCCGGGCAACTGCGGAAAGTGCATCGCCAGCACGCCGATGATCGCGAAGTTCAACAACGACAACACGGGCAAACGCCAATCCCTGGGCGCCTCTGCGCGCGCGCGTTTCGCCAGCTCCGTAAAGCCCCACGCCGCAGCACCGAAAATCGGACCGCACACCACGGACCAGACGAGCAGCGATGTACTCACCGTCAACGACGGCACCAGATACTGATGCTCATTGCCCAGACCGAATTGCGCGACCAGCGCCGCCACCGCCGATGTCACCACGGCAGGCACTAATGCCTTCCAGCCAAACGTGCCCAACAGAACCTCGAGCACGAACACCGCGCCGCCGAGCGGCACGTTGTAGACGGCGGCCAGACCCGCGCCGGCACCGCATGCGACCATGATCCGGCTCTGCTCGATCGACAAGCCCGCACGGTGCGAGAGCCAGCCGGCCAGCACCGAACCGATCTCGCGCGGCGCGACTTCGCGTCCAAGCAGCGAGCCGAGCGCCACCGTCACAATCTGCAGCAGCGCATGCGCGACGGTGCTCAACACAGGCATACGCGGATCGTCGGATTTAACGGCCTGGCGAATGCTCACGAGCGGCCGCCCGTAGCGATGCAGCAACCACCAGCCGAGCCCGGCCACCAGTCCGCACATCGTCAGGACGAGCACACGCCGCTCAGGCGAGGCATCGGTGACACCTTGCAGGAAACTCTCGCTGCTGATCACGTGCGTCACGCTGTAGCCGTAAGCGAAGTGCTGAATGCCGTGCAGCAGCAAGGCGAGTAACATCCCGCCGAGACCGGCGCCGATCCCCGTCAGCACCGTAACGACGGCCAGTGCCGCAAGTGGATTGCGCGCGCGGCGCCGTGGCTCCGTGGTGATTGATTTGACTGACATGGTGCGTCGACAGAGGCGGAATTAATGGGATGGCGATCATCTTATTCCGCGCTGCAACATGAATCAAATTGCTTTTTCTACTCGACTGATGCGTTAAGCGCATAGGCGGCACGCAGCCGCTTCCTGCAACGGAAACGTAAGCATTTGAGCCCATCAGGATCATGAGAGCCGACGACTAAACGCCGCAATCAGATTGACCGGAATACTCGCTTCGTCAGCACAAAAAAATACATTACAAATAACAAACAATGGATCAAACGCGATTAATACAATAATTACATTAAGCCGACATCCGCCATGCATTGAGATTCGCATCGGAATTCGCTCCAGGTATTAATACGGATAAACGGGGCTTCAACCATGCAAGCGTTTAACGCTCGGCGTACACTCGCTCGAAGCCCGCACCACGGGTCGCACGGGGCTGCAGAGCCGCCCGTCATCAAACACGGGTTATTGGAGACTCAGGAGAACAATCAATGAGCTGGACACGGGAACAGAGAAACGTCACGATCGCCGCCTATCTGGGCTGGACCCTGGACGCATTCGATTTCTTTCTAATGGTGTTCGTATTGAAAGATATCGCGGCGGAATTCAATACAAAAATCCCGACGGTTGCCTTCGGCATCATGCTGACCCTGATAATGCGCCCACTCGGCGCATTGATTTTCGGCTGGCTCGCCGACAAGTACGGCCGCCGTCCGACGCTGATGGTCAACATCGCGTGCTTCTCCCTGCTGGAATTGCTGTCCGGCTTTTCGCCTAACCTGACCACCCTGCTTGTGCTGCGCGCGCTGTTCGGTATCGCGATGGGCGGCGAATGGGGCGTGGGCGGCGCACTGACGATGGAAACCGTGCCGCCCAAGTCACGCGGCATCGTTTCGGGTCTCCTGCAGGCCGGCTACCCGAGCGGTTACCTGCTCGCCTCGGTCGTGTTCGGCGTCTTCTATCAATACATCGGCTGGCGCGGCATGTTCTTCGTCGGCGTGCTGCCGGCGTTGCTCGTCCTGTACGTGCGAGCACACGTGCCGGAGTCGCCGGCCTTCAAGACGCTCGAGAAGAAAGTGCGTCCGGGTCTCGTCGCCACGTTGAAGCAGAACATCGGCCTGTCGCTCTACTCGATCGTGCTGATGACCGCGTTCAACTTCTTCTCACACGGTTCGCAGGATCTGTATCCGACCTTCCTGCGCGTGCAGCATGGATTCGATGCGCATACGGTGTCGTGGATCACGATCACGCTGAACATCGGCGCGATTTGCGGCGGCCTGTTCTTCGGCTGGTTCTCGGAGAAGATCGGCCGCAAGCGCGCGATCTTCATCGCCGCCTTGATCGCGTTGCCGGTGTTGCCGCTGTGGGCTTTCTCCACGACGCCTGTGCTGCTGGCGGCCGGTGCCTTCCTGATGCAGATCTCCGTACAAGGCGCATGGGGTGTCATTCCGGTGCACCTGAACGAAATCTCGCCCGATGAAATTCGCGCGACGTTCCCGGGTCTCGTCTACCAGCTCGGCAATCTGATCGCGTCGGTGAACGGCCCGCTGCAGGCGAGCGCCGCCGAGGCACATGGCAACAACTACGCGCTGATCATGGCCATCGTGATCGGTATCGTGGTGGTGGTGATCGCCGCGCTGATTCCGTTCAGCCGCGAACGCCGCGGCATCGACATGACACAGTCGGCGAAAGAGATCGCGGCAAGCACCTAGGGAAGTCCCCTTGGGGGGATATCGCGGCACAGCTTTAAGCGTTCGAACTAAACAGCTATTTCGCCGGCGCGTTATCGGGCACAATAGCTACAAAGGCGGCTCGAACCGCCGTAAAGTGACACAAGCAGCAATACAGGCGCCGGGCAAACGCAAAGCAGGAACGCGCGAAGCCGGCGCCAGAAAACAAACGCAAGGCCAAACACAGGTAGCAAGCAATACGAGGCCGTTCCGATCGAAATCGGAACGGCCTTTTTTATTTCCGCGCGGTTTGACGCGCCCGCGCACATTGGAAAAATGGACCTTCGTCAGGTCTTCTAGAGGAGTTAGTCCACACCGAAACCTTGATTGCAGTCCCAATCCTTCTTTATCCTGAAAAAAACGGCTGTTTCAAATAGTCATTTGAATCGCTTGTTTGCGGGCCGGATGCCCGGCAACTGGGAGACGCAAAATGGCAGTTCGCACAACAGGCCGGCATGCCGGCGACACGAAGTCCCGCATCCTCGACGCCGCCGAAACACTTTTCATCGAATGCGGCTATGAGGCCATGTCCCTGCGCCAGATTACTTCGCGGGCCGAAGTGAATCTGGCGGCAGTCAACTACCACTTCGGCAGCAAGGAATCGCTGATTCACTCGATGCTGTCGCGCCGGCTCGACCGGCTCAACCAGGAGCGGCTCAAGCTGCTCGACCGCTTCGACGAAATGCTCGGCGCGCGGTTGACCTGCGAGCACGTGCTCGGCGCCATGTTCATTCCCGCGCTGCGGCTGTCGCGCGATCCGCGCGTCGGCGGCAAGGCGTTTTTGCGCCTGCTGGGGCGCGCTTATACCGACCCGTCGTCGTTCATTCGCGACTTTCTGAATGCGCATTACGAGTCGGTGGCGATCCGCTTCTTCGATGCGTTCCAGCGTGCGCTGCCGCATCTGCCGCGTGAAGAGCTCGGCTGGCGCCTGCACTTCGCAATCGGCGCGCTGTCCGGGGTGCTGGCCGGCACCGATACCGACAGCCTGATCTCGGAGTTCTCGCAGGGCAAGTCGATGAACGACCTGCAACTGATCGCGCGTCTTGCTTCGCTGATGGTGGCCGCACTGAAAGCGCCCTTGCCCGACGGCTCGCAACTGGCCACGTTCGCCGCCGTGCTGGGCGACGCCACCGAAGGCGGCCCGGAAGACCAGACGGAAGGCGCGAATCCTGCTGCAGGTATTGCGGGTACGCAACCGGCGTCAGGCGGATCGAGTGAATCTGGCGGATTCGAATCGTCGGCGTCGGCGGTCTCGGACGGTGAACGCCGTGGTGGCGACATCGAGGCGAGCTCATTTCAGCCCGCGTTGCACGGCACGGCCTGATTGGAACTGAAGCTGACGCGGGCGGCGCTGCGATGGGCCGTCCGCGTGCAAAACATGAATGAATACCGCATATCCGAGCAGCACGTCTAAGTCCCGCTCCTAAACAACGTCACGCTGTCGAATTGAAAAAACGACACGAAAAACGCAGCAGGGGCGCAAGGCAATAGCGTCTTGAGCACGCGACGTAGCAGCAACACCGCCAGTTAGAAGATCAATAGAACGCGAGCCGTCCGCGACCCGTGGATGCGTTCGCACGCACCATCGAAACAGGAGGAAACGTCATGCCGTGGTTCATCCTAGTGCTAGTCATTGCCGCTCTCGCGCTCGTCTACGTTCAGGCGCGCGCCTCATGGTGGCTTGCCTTCATGATCCTCTGGGTGGCGGCCGCGCATGTCAGCGGAGCAGCGGGACCGGTGGCGACAACGTTGCTCGCGATCGTCTTCGTCCTCCCCGCCCTCGTCCTCACGATCAAACCGCTGCGCCGTACGTGGCTCACGAAACCGGTGCTCGACATTTTCCGCAAGATCCTGCCGGAGATGTCGCCGACCGAGCGCGACGCCATCGAAGCCGGCACCGTCTGGTGGGACGCCCAACTGTTCTCCGGACGCCCGCATTGGGACACGCTGCTCGGCTACGGTCCGGCCACGCTCTCCGCCGAAGAGCAAGCGTTTCTCGATGTCGAATGCGAGCAACTCTGCGATCTCGCGAACGACTGGGAAACCAGCATGGTGTGGCAGGACCTGTCGCCGACAACCTGGCAGTACATCAAGGAGCGCGGCTTTCTGGGCATGATCATTCCGAAGCAGTACGGCGGCAAGCAGTTCTCCGCTTACGCGCATTCGCAGGTCATCATGAAGCTCTCCACGCGTTGCTCGGCCGCCGCCGTTTCGGTGATGGTGCCGAACTCGCTCGGCCCGGCCGAGTTGCTGATGCACTACGGCACCGAAGAGCAGAAGAACCACTATCTGCCGCGCCTTGCTCGCGGCGACGATATCCCCTGCTTCGCGTTGACGAGCCCTTACGCCGGTTCCGATGCAGCCGCGATTCCAGATGTCGGCATCGTCTGCAAGGGCACCTTCGAAGGCCGCGAGACACTCGGTTTTCGCGTCACGTGGGACAAGCGCTACATCACGCTCGGACCGATCGCGACCGTGCTCGGCCTCGCATTCCGCGCGCTCGATCCGGACCATCTGCTCGGCTCGGAAGAAGAGCCCGGCATCACCTGCGCGCTGATTCCGACCGACCATCCGGGCGTCAACATCGGCCGCCGTCACTGGCCGCTGAACGCGGTGTTCCAGAACGGCCCGAACTCGGGCAAGGACGTCTTCATTCCGCTCGACTGGGTAATCGGCGGCCGCGCGCAAGTCGGCAACGGCTGGCGCATGCTGATGGAGTGTCTCGCCGCAGGCCGCGCGATTTCGCTGCCGTCGTCGAATGTAGGGATGGCGAAGATCGCCGTGCGCGGCACCGGTGCCTATGCCGCGATTCGCCGCCAGTTCCGCACCCCCGTTGGCAAGTTCGAGGGCGTGCAGGAAGCGCTCGGCCGCATGGGCGGCAATCTCTACGTGATGGACGCCGCGCGCCGCCTGTCCGCGCACGCGGTGGACCTCGGCGAAAAACCGTCGGTGATTTCGGCGATCGCGAAGTATCACATCACCGAACGCGCCCGCATGGTCATCAACGACGGCATGGACGTCGCCGCCGGCAAGGGCATCTGCATGGGGCCGTCGAACTTCCTCGCACGCGCCTATCAGCAGGTGCCGATCGCGATCACCGTGGAGGGCGCGAACATTCTCACGCGTTGCCTGATCATCTTCGGCCAGGGGGCGATTCGCTGTCATCCGTATGTGCTGAAGGAAATGGAGGCCACGCGCGAGCCGGATCGCAGCAAGGCGCTGCGCGATTTCGATGCGGCCTTCTTCGGCCACGTCAGCTTCACGCTTTCCAATGTGGTGCGCAGTTTCGTTTATGGAGTTACGGGCGGCGCATTCATCGTGAAGCCGCGCACGGCGTACGCACCGCTGCTGCCGTACTACCGCGCAGCGACCCGCATCTCAACCGCGTTCGCGTTGCTTGCCGACGTCTCCATGTTCGTGCTCGGCGGTGACCTGAAACGGCGCGAACGCATCTCCGGGCGCCTCGGCGATGTGCTCTCGCAGCTCTACCTGATTTCGGCGACGCTCAAACGTTTCGAGGACGAAGGCCGTCAGGAAGAAGATCTGCCGCTGGTGCGCTGGGGCGTCGAAGATTCGCTGTACAAGGCACAACAGGCGCTCGACGGCGTACTCGCGAACTACCCGAACCGCCTCGCCGCGGGTCTCGTGCGCGTGCTGTCATTCCCATTCGGCCTGCCGTATCGCGAGCCGTCCGATCGCCTCGGCACCGAGATCGCGGAACTGATGCAAACGCCAGGCGCGGCACGCAACCGCCTCGTGTCCGACTCGTACGTGCCGCATCCGGATGTCGACGCGCTCGGCTATGGCGAGCTCGTGTTCGAGCTGAACCCGCGCTTCACGGAGATCGACCAGAAACTGCGCGACGCGGTCAAACAAGGCCTGCTCGAACCGATGCCGCAGAGCCTGCCGCAACTGGCCGCATGGACCGAGACGGCCCAGCAGAAAAGCCTGATCGACGCCGACGATCGCCGTGTGCTCGAGGACTATGCGCGGTATGGCGCACAAGTCGTGAAGGTCGACGACTTCCCGGCCGACTTCGACATGCTCGCCAATTTGCAGAAGCGCAAGGACGCGCTCGAAAAAGCGCTGGAGCTCGCGGCCTGAGCGCCTTGAAAAAAACATCCAGGCGGGGCGCCCCCAGATGCCCCAAACTGGGTGCACACTGACACACGTTTGAAGTCCCCGATGGGACTTTCTTCGGAGCGTGGCCAGCGGAGCAACCAATAAAATGAACGACTCTTATCTGAACTTCGTCAATTCGCCGTTCGGCGCGCGCCTCGCGCGCTCGTTAGGCTTACCGAAGCCCGAGGTGCTACACCGCTATCGTGCCGACCGTCCCGAGTTCGACGGACTGATCGCGATCGGCGCGGGCCGCGAACCGCATCTGCTCGACGCGCTCGCGAATCTCGTGACGAGCGTCGGCATGACCAGCGTGGCGCATGAAAGCGCGGGGCTATGGGTGCCGCTCGCGAATCGCCATGGTCTGATGACGGGCCGTTTCGAACCAGCGGAGTCCGGTTCGCACGGCAAGCTCACCGCCCTGCTGTTCGATGCGAGCGGCATCGAAGACAGCAGCCAGCTCGAACCGCTGCACGGATTCTTCCACGACACGCTGCGCTCGCTCGGCAAGTGCGGCCGCATCATCGTGCTGGGGCGGTCGCCGGAAGCCTGCGCAAGCCCGCGCCAATGGACCGCGCAGCGCGCGCTCGAAGGCCTCACGCGTTCGCTCGGCAAGGAAGCGCGGCGCGGCATCACCGCGAATCTCGTCTACGTGGAGCAAGGCGCCGAGAACGGCATCGAAGCGACGTTGCGCTTCTTTCTCTCGCCACGCTCCGCGTATGTGTCGGGCCAGGTGGTGCGCATCGGCGTGCGCGCCAGCGCCGATACCTTGCCGGCGTTCGACTGGAATCAACCGCTCGCGGGCCGGCGTGCCGTGGTCACCGGGGCGGCGCGCGGCATCGGTGCATCGATCGCGAGCGTGCTCGCCGCGGAAGGCGCGCATGTGATCGGTATCGACATTCCGTCGGCGCGCGAGGCGCTCGATTCGACCATGCGCCAACTGAACGGCACTGCCCTCGCCTTCGACATTGCCGCGCCCGAAGCGCCCGCGCAGATCGCCGCGGCGCTCGACGAACAGGGCGTGGACATCGTCGTGCACAACGCAGGCATTACGAAAGACAAAACCATCGCGAAGATGACCGACGCCGCCTGGCAAAGCGTAATCGACATCAACCTGTCCGCGCAGGAGCGGATCGACGACGCCCTGCTCGCGGCAGGCATTCTGCGCGACGGTGGCCGCATCATCGGCGTGTCGTCGATCAGCGGCATTGCCGGCAATCTCGGCCAGACCAATTACGCCGCGTCAAAAGCCGGCGTGATCGGCCGGGTGCAAAGCATGGCGCCGCATCTGCGCGCGCGCGGCATCACGATCAACGCGGTCGCGCCTGGCTTTATCGAAACGCAGATGACCGCGAAGATTCCGCTGGCCATCCGCGAAGCCGGCCGCCGGATGAACTCGATGAGCCAGGGCGGTCAGCCGGTGGATGTCGCGCAGACCATCGCGTGGCTCGCGCATCCGGGATCGGCGGGCGTGAGCGGCCAGATCGTGCGCGTGTGCGGACAAAGCCTGATTGGAGCATGAGCATGGGTGAACCGGGTGATCCGTTCCGGGGTGGTCACGCAGCGGGCGCGGCCCGTCCGAAGACCGTCATCATCGAGCAATTACCCGCGCCGGCGAAGCTGTATGGGCGCGCGTTGTCCGGCATCGTCAAACGCGGGCGCGACACGCACCTGCCGGCGTTGCGCCTCGTGCGCCCTGCCGTGCTGCTCGACCCCGGGTCGATCTGGCGTTATTCGCGGGTCTGCGGCTTCATCCCCGAACACGGCGTGCCGCTCACGTATCCGCATCTGCTCGCCTTCCCGCTGCATCTGCTGATGTTGACCGACCCGGCGTTTCCCTGGCCGGCGCTCGGGCTCGTGCATCTGGCGAACCACGTGCGGCTGCGCCGGCCGCTTAACTATAAGGACATGTTGCGCGTCGAGGTGGAATTCGGCGCGCTGCTGCGTCACGACAAGGGCCAGGCGTTCGTGCTGCATACCCGCATGTACCGCCGCGGCGAAGCGGTTTGGGACGGCGACAGCGTCTATCTGAAACGCGGCGTGCCGGCGAGCGGCAGTCCGCTCGATCCGCTGGAACTCGGGCGCGACGCGCTGGAACGCATCTCGCGCTGGCAACTGCCGCCGCAACTGGGCCGCGACTATGCGCGCGTGTCCGGCGACTACAACCCGATTCACCTCACCGCGCTATCCGCGAAGGCATTCGGCTTTCCGCGTGCGATTGCACATGGCATGTGGACGCTGGCGCGCGCCGCCGCCGCGCTGCAACCGCCGAAACCGCTCGCCGAGGCTACGTTGAGTGGCGAATTCAAATTGCCGATGCTGCTGCCGGGCGAGGCGTCGCTGTGGAGCGCATCGTCTTCGCTGATCGAGCGCGATATCGAGGTACGCGACATTACCGGAGAGAAACCGCATTTGCGCGGCCGAATGCAGTGGAAGTTGCTATGAGGCACGCGCAGCTACGCGCATGTTTTCGTCACAGTACGGTACTCACCATTCGCACCGTTCAATAACCAGGGAACGACCCAAAGGAGCCCAGCATGTCCAACCCGCTGCCCGCCGTGCGCCGCGTCGCCATTATCGGCGGCAACCGGATTCCGTTTGCCCGCTCGAACACCGCTTACGCGACCGCGTCGAACCAGGACATGCTGACCTTCACGCTGCAAGGCCTGATCGACCGCTACAACCTGCACGGTGAACGTCTTGGCGAAGTGGCGGCCGGCGCCGTCATCAAGCATTCGCGCGACTTCAACCTGACGCGTGAATCCGTGCTGTCCACCACGCTCGCCAAAGAAACGCCCGCCTACGATGTGCAGCAGGCCTGCGGCACCGGGCTGGAAGCGGCGATTCTCGTCGCCAACAAGATCGCTCTCGGGCAGATCGAAGTGGGCATCGCGGGCGGCGTCGATACAACCTCCGACGCACCGATCGGCGTCAACGAGCGCATGCGCAAGATCCTGCTCGAAGCGAATCGCGGCAAGAGCACCGGCCAACGCGTCGGTGCGCTCGCCAAACTGCGGCCGGGCATGTTTTTCAAGCCGCTTTTGCCGCGCAACGGCGAGCCGCGCACAGGGCTTTCGATGGGCGAGCATTGCGAGCTGATGGCCAAGCGCTGGAACATCTCGCGCGAAGCGCAGGACGTGCTCGCTTACGACAGTCATCGCAAGCTCACCGAGGCGTACGCACGCGGCTTCGTCAACGATCTGATGACACCGTATCGTGGCCTTGCGCGCGACAACAATCTGCGTTCCGACCTGACGCTCGAAAAACTCGCCGGACTGAAACCGGTATTCGATCGCGACGCGGGCACGCTGACCGCCGGCAATTCGACACCGCTGACTGACGGCGCTTCCGCCGTGCTGCTAGCAAGCGAAGAATGGGCAGCCAAACACGGCCTGCCGGTGCTGGCGTATCTGAGCTGGTCCGAAACCGCCGCCGTCGACTTTTTCGACAAGAAGGAAGGCCTGCTGATGGCGCCCGCCTACGCCGTGCCGCGCATGCTGGCGCGTGCCGGGCTCACCTTGCAGGACTTCGATCTGTACGAAATTCACGAAGCCTTCGCGGCGCAGGTGTTGTGCACGCTCGCGGCATGGCAGGATGACGAGTATTGCCGCACACAGCTCGGTTTGCCCGGGCCGCTCGGCGCGATCGATCGGGCAAAATTGAACGTGAATGGCAGCTCGCTCGCCACCGGTCATCCGTTTGCCGCCACGGGCGGCCGTATCGTCGCCGGACTCGCAAAGATGCTCGCGCAACTCGACAAGCCAGCCGGCACCGCGCGCGGACTGATCTCGATCTGCGCAGCGGGCGGCCAGGGCGTGGTGGCAATTCTGGAACGCTGAGCGTCACGCTTGCCTCGGCGCGTGTTTCAATGATTGCCTTGTTTCGAAGGCTGCAGCAATGACCGCTTTGATTGCCGCCTTGATGACTTCAATGACTGGCTGCAAGACCAGCATACAAACCGATGAAGCGACTGCTTCAGGAGACGACCGATGACCCAGCCCACGCAAGTCCCGCTCTCGCCCGCCGCCGGATCCACACCGCTCGCGAATGCAGCGGACCCGGCGCCCAGTCAGGCGGCGAATCGCGCGCCCAACACCGACGGCATCTGGTACACGTCATATCCGGCAGACGTGCCACGTGAGATCGACGTCAACCAGTACGAATCGGTCGTGCAGTTCTTCGACGAATGCATCGCGCAGTTTCGCGAGCGCGTCGCGTATGTGAGCGTCGGCGCGAACCTGACGTATGGCGAGCTCGGCCGCAAGGCGGCTGCGTTTGCCGCCTATCTGCAAAGCATCGGCGTGAAGCCCGGCGAGCGCGTTGCGATCATGCTGCCGAATACGTTCCAGTATCCGGTGTCGCTGTTCGGCGTGCTCAAGGCGGGCGGCGTGGTGGTCAACGTGAATCCGCTCTACACGGTGCGTGAACTCGCGCATCAGTTGAAAGACAGCGGCGCGCAAACCATCATCGTGTTCGAGAACTTCGCGAAGACCGTCGAAGACGCGCTGCCCGGCACCAGAATACAGAACGTCATCGTGACGGGTCTCGGCGATCTGCTCGCCGACGGCCTGAATCTGAAGGGACGTCTGCTCAATTTCATGCTGCGCCATGTGAAGAAGATGGTGCCGGAATACAAGCTGCCGAAAGCGGTACCGCTGCTCGACGCGCTCTCGATCGGTTACACGCGGCCGCTGACGCCCGTGCGTCCCACGCACAACGACATCGCCTTCCTGCAATACACCGGCGGCACCACGGGCGTGGCCAAAGGCGCAATGCTCACGCACAGGAACATCATCGCCAACCTGCTGCAGGCGAAGGTATGGTCCGAGGGTCAGTTGAGCGGCGACATCGAAACGGTGCTGACGCCGCTGCCGCTCTATCACATCTATTCGCTGACGGTGAACGCGCTGATTTTCATGGGCCTCGGCGGACGCAACATCCTGATTGCCAATCCGCGCGACATGAAGCGCGTGATGATGATCATCCGTCACGAGAAATTTACCGGTATCACAGCGGTGAATACGCTCTACAACGCGTTCCTCGACAACGAAGAGTTCTGCAAACGCGACTTCTCGAACCTGAAACTCGCGATGGCCGGCGGGATGGCCACGCAGAAGTCGGTCGCCGATCGCTTCAAGGCGGTCACCGGCAAGCCGATCATCGAAGGCTATGGGCTGACCGAGTGCTCGCCGATCGTGTCGATGAATCCGGTCGACCTGACCAATCTGCGCGACTTTGAAGGCTCGATCGGTTTGCCCGCGCCGTCCACGCAAGTACGCTTCAGGAAAGACGACGGGTCGTGGGCAAACATAGGTGAAGCCGGCGAACTGTGCGTGAAGGGTCCGCAGGTGATGAAAGGCTACTGGAATCGTCCGGAAGAAACCGCCAAGGCAATCGACGACGATGGCTGGCTCGCCACCGGCGACATCGGCGTGATGGATTCACGCGGCTTTATCCGCCTGATCGACCGGAAGAAGGACATGATCCTGGTGTCGGGCTTCAACGTCTATCCGAACGAAATCGAAGACGTGATCGCGATGCTTCCGGATGTGCGCGAAGTCGCCGCAATCGGCGTGCCCGATGCGGCGCAAGGCGAACGGGTGAAGGTATTCATCGTCAAGCGCAATCCGTCGCTGACCGCGGAACAGGTGATCGCACACTGCCGCAAGAACCTCACGGGGTACAAAGTGCCGAAGCTCGTCGAGTTCCGCGACGAGCTGCCGCAAACCAACGTCGGCAAGATTCTGCGCCGCGCGCTGCGCGACGAGGAACTCGCGAAGCAAATACCTGCCTGACAGGCAAGGCGCCTGGCGCCATCCTTTCGGAGAGATACATGAAGCACAGCATGTCCGCACGCTCACGCCGTTTGTGCCGCTCGCGTAGTTCGAGCCGCTCGCCGGCCTTCATGCGCCTCGGCCGTTTTTCGTCGGAGACCGCCACGTTGGGCGCGTCTCTCGCCGCTTCATGGCGTGCGGTTTCATCACGGGGACTTCTGATCGGCGCGCTGGTGGCCAGCGTCGCCGCGCTGGCAACGCCGCCGGCGTTCGCGCAGAACGACGACACGCCGCCCGCGCTCGACACCGCAAGCGCCGTCAAGGCGCCCACCACGCCGTCCTCGCAGGTCGGCAAACTCACGCTCGATCAGCAGGTCAAGTGGCTGCGCGCCGCGCAACAGAGCGGCGCCATGGAAAAGCTCGACGACGCGCAACTGGTCGCCCTGTTCCAGTCGCTCGATCCGCTTGCGTTGCCGCGCTACATCAAGGAAGGGCCGAACGGTTTTCCGACATACGAGTTCACCATGTCGCGCTCGGAACGCATTCACGGCCAGTGGCCCGACAAGCCCGATCATATGCTGGTGCGCATCGCCCACGATCCGCTGCGAATCTACGCAAAGTGGCTGCCCGACGGCGCGCACGCCGGACAGGAAATCATCTACGACGAGTCCAAACGCACCGACGAAATGTATGGCCACCTCGGCGGCATCATGAATGTGATGCCGCTGTGGACCTCGCTGAACGGCGCCCTCGCCCGTGCGCAATCGAACCACCAGGTGCGCGATCTCGGCACCGAGTACATTGCCGGCCAGTACCTCTCCGAGGGCAAGAAATACATCGAGGCCGGCTTGCCGCGCTCGCGCCAGGTGGAAGTGAAAACGATCGACGGCGTGCGCGTGGTCGCCTTCACCTTCGAGACGCCGAACGGCCAGCCGCAGTTCTATGCGAAGAAAGAAACGCTCGGGCTGGATCTGCGGCATCCGTATTTCCGCACCGTCGAGTCTTATGACAACGACGGCAAGATCTTCGAGAAGATCGTCTTCGAAAACATCACGCAGAAAACGTTCGACGACGCCACCTTCGATCCGAAGAACAAGGCTTATAAGTTCTAGGGTGCTAGCGGATAAGGCGTGGCGTCAGCGCGAAAGCGACATGTGCGACGGGCCCCGCTCCCTGCTCGTGGCTGTGCTCGACCAGGCGGCCTACGCGAGTGGCAAGTTCCCGGAGCACGAAGTAATCGGATGCGCGTGTAAGGCCGATCAGCGACGCCGGCGTTTGCGCGGGCGCCTGCCTGAAACGCGGCGCAAGTGTCGTGTACCAGAGGGCGCCGATGTCGTCACCGGCTTCGAAGACGGGCAGCTTCATGCGTGCGACGTAGTCGGCGAATGCGGGGCCGCCCGCGAGGGTGGAATCGATCACGGCGAGCGTATCGCGGCGAGCGGCTGCATCGGCGAGCCACGGCCACGCGCCCCCTGCCGCGGTCGAGAGCCATGCGCCGGTCATCATGAAAGCGCGTCGGTCCATTGCCTGTTCACCTCACTCACTGACTCACGCGCCTCACGTATAACCCCGCCGGTCGCGCCACGCCGCCGGCCAGATCCCCTGCTTACCCGGCGCGAGAATGCCGTTCGGGTCGAGGGCATCCTTGATCGTTTCCGAGAGGCGCAGCAACGCGCCGTCGTTGAAACTGTACTGCGCCGCCGCGAAATCCATATACGCGAGATGCGCGCGATATTCGCCGTAACCCGCCGCACGCGCATCGCTCATCAGCGAACGCAATAGAGCACCCGCCTGCTCGACCTGATTCGCGTCGTCGCGGTCGAAAATCGCCGCGAAGATGTGATGCAGATGACGCACGCCTGCTGTAAAACCGCCGTAGTAATCGAAGCCGTATTCCGCCGCGCGCGTCTTGACCATCGTGTATTGACGCTGCGCGTCACGCCCGGTCGCCGGGCACACCGGCGCGAAGTCCACATGCGCGCCCGCGCCGCCGCGCCAGTCGAGCATGCGAAACGCGCTCATCGCGGGGATGCCGGCCAGGTTGCGATCGCCGCCCGCGGTGGGTTGCGCATCGCCCTTATAACGAACCGCAGAAAGTTTCGCCTGTGGCACGCGAGCGAAGGCACGCTGCACGATCGCATAACGCGCGTCGATCAATTCAGGCGTCCCGTACAGTGCGAAATGAAGATTCCAGCGGCCCACGTTCAGCTTGTCGAGCATGGCCGCCACCGCGCTTTCGGGCATCGCGCCTTTGCCTTCGTACCACTGTTGACGGGCCGACAGTCCCGCGGCCCGGCGCAAACCGCCTTCGATCACCGCATTGTTGCGGATCGTTTCATCGAGCCGCAATGGTCGCAAAATATCGACGATCGTTTCGAGATCCTCTTCGTGCCGGAACTGGATTTCGCCGAGCAGATACGCGGGCGGCGCGGGCATCAGCCAGACACCGAGCTTGGTCACGATGCCGTAGTTCGACTGCATGAACATCGCGTCGAAGGACGGCCCAAAGCCTGGTTGATACAGTTGCCACGCGGTGCCGATTTCGATTCCGCCCATCCCGGTTCGCAACACGTCGCCGTTGGCGAGCACCACTTCCATGCCGCACTGCGCCGCCGCGTGATCGCCGTACGCGGTATAGCCGAAGCCGCGCTCGAGCGTATTGCCGACCACGCTGCCCCAACCCGCCGCGGGCGGATCGACCCACAGCTTGTAGCCTTTTTCGCGCAAATGCGCGTAGAGATCGAAGTAGCTGACGCCCGGTTCGACCAACGCGTAGGCAAGCGTCTCGTTCACTTCGATGATGCGATTCATCCGCTGCAGATCGAGCACGACTGAACCGGCCAGCCGCGGCGCGGCGCCGCCGTACGCGAAGTTGCGTCCGGTCGAGACCGTCCACAACGGAATGCGAAATTGATTGGCAATCCGCAACACTGCGCGAATCTCGTCGACCGACGCAGGCAGCAACGCGGCCGACGCGGAGAACGCTTCGCGCTCGCCGGGCGCGAACGGATCGAGGTACGCGGCGAGCCCGGCGGCCGAGGTCACCACGTGCGACTCGCCGACGATTGCGCGCCAGCCGGCAAGCGCGCGATCGAACCCGGCGGCGGAAACTTTCGGCGGCAAGCTGCGCGTCAAGGCATCTCCTTTGCGGCGATACGTGTGTGCGGCGGCAAACTAGCGGTGCATCCCACCGCCACCACCGCCGTGCGACATCCCGCCCCACATGTGTGTCGACGAGCCGCCATGCCAGCCGCCGCGCCCACCCATTCCATACGATCCGCGCCCATAACGCACATGATCCATGTGATGAAAATGATGAAAGCGGTCGACGAAAATGACCGACACGCCAGCGAATGCCACCGGCGGCCCCCAATACCATGGATCGTAGTAATACGCCGGCGCCATCGCCTGCGCGGCGGCATCGTCTTCGACGATCTGCCAGCTGCCGTCGGGCTGACGGCACGCGCGGCCGCTGACCTGCTGCATGACGCCGTCGATTTCCGCCTGACCCACCACAAAGCGGCAGGTCGACGTATCAGTCGACGGCGCATTCGCATCCGATTGCGCTTCGACCGGTGCCGCATAAGCGGCGCACACGCACAGACACGCTACGCCGAAACGCAGCCCCGTGCCGAACTGATGAAAAGTAAGCATGATTTCGCTGCCTCGACGCGCCGGCGTTGCGACTCGCAAAGAGCGTATCGACACCGTAAAGACCCCGTCGGTTTGCCTCGCACGAGACCGTGCCGTACCAGCGCGCTTGCAAGGCGGGACAGCATGATCCTGCATCGAGTAAACGTCGCGCCGCGCGCCGCTATTCCGATGGCGCGCGCGAGCGCACGTCGATTCTGTTACCACGTGTTGCAGCGGAATCCAATGACCGACGTGTTGCCTGTCCAGGTGCTTGCCGTGCGTTCAGCGTTACTGCCAGGCCTCCGGTTTGCCGCCTAGCGCGCTGCACACTTCGATAGCAATCGAGCGCAGCTTGTCTTCCGAAATCGGGCCGGATAGCGCGTAGCCCATGCGGTCGCTGACCCAGTAGAAGGTCCGGCGGTTACCGTCGCGGAACAGGCGGAATGCGGTTTCGTCGCGAGCAATTCCGGTGATGTACAGCGTGAGGCGCGCGCCGCTGGTATTTTCGTACATGAACTGCGCGGCCGGTCCTGCTTCGCCAGGCAACAGACGCCCCCCCACCAGCGAGTAACCGTACTCCTGCAATGAGGGCACCGACAGCGGCCGGTTCAGGCGTTTGGACAGCCAGTTGATCAGATGCTCTTCCTCGTTCGCGGCGACTTCGACGGGATGACGCCGCTCAGGCGTGTACACCGCGTAGGCGATATCGGCGCGCTCGGCAAAACTCGGCGGCTGGCCGCCCAGGCCATTCCACGCACCGCCCGTCAGACGCGGGGCGAGCGGCCCCAAAGCGAGCGCGAGACCCGCGCCGGCCGCAAGCCAGCACGCCGCAAGGCCGACGCGTTGCCACCACGGCGTCGGCCGCCGCACTACGATGAAAGCCGGCTCGTCGTCTGGGTCGCTCTGTCCGACGCTCTCACCGTGCTCGCTGCGCTGCGGCGCGCCACACAGCGCCTGCAGCGCCGCTTTCTGCGCGCGCCACGCGGCCACTCTCGCGGCAGCGTGCGGCTGCTGCGCCAGTTGCGCCTCGATCGCGGCGCGCTCCCCAGGCGGCAATTCGCCGTCGACGAACGCCGACAGGGCTCGCAGATCGGGCCCCTCAGGCAAGCTGGAATCGTGGTCGTTATTCATCACGGATTTCTCACTACTTTCAGCGGCGGGACTTTTCGCGCCAACCCCACAGCGCCCCCTTCAACCGGCCCCTCCGTCATCAGCACGCGCATATGTTCCCGCGCGCGCGACAGCCGCGACATCACCGTGCCGATCGGCACGCCGAGCGCTTTCGATGCTTCCTGATAAGACAGTTCCTCCACGCAAACGAGCAGCAGCACTTCCCGTTGCTCGACCGGCAGGCAATACAGCGCGCGCTGCAGATCGCGCAACACCAGACCGTCGACCTCGCCATGCGGCGCTTCGAGATTGCGCCACGGCGCGCTTTCATCGTCGACGGCAATCTCGCGGCGGCCGCGCAACTGATCGATGTAAAGATGCCGCAGGATCGTCAGGAGCCACGCACGCAGGTTGCTGTTCGGACGGAACGCAGACCAGCGCGCGAGCGCGCGCTCCGCCGTATCCTGCACGAGGTCGTCGGCCCATGCGCGGTCTCCCGTCAGTGCGCGCGCGTAGCGGCGCAACTGCGGGAGCCACGAAATCACTTCCGCTTCGAAACTCACCCGGCGTGGCAACGCTCAGTAGCCGCCGCCGCTGCCAGTGTTACCGCTGGCGCCCGAGGCGCTGCTGTCGGTGGTGCAGCCGCTCGTTGCGAGCGAGCCTAGCGCGAGCGCCAGCAGCACGAAGGTGGCGGAAAGAATGCGGGATACTTTCATGGTCAGTCTCCTGATGAGCGCCCGGCCGGCGCCTGCGAGCCGGGGATCCGATCGGCCACGTGCGAAATGCAACGCTGCCATGCCTGACTTAACGTGAGCAGGCTGTGTTTTATTCCATGTGTAGCACCGGCACGAGCGATCTTTTTCCGCCACCCCGTTCGGGCGCGCCCGAGCGCGGGTCCGACCGAACGGGGCCGGTGAAAGCGCTATTCGTCGGCAGATTCGTAACTCAACGTTACAGCTAATAGTTATCAGATGCTTATGTCCGCGCAAGCCGTTATAGTGGACGCAGTTCGCCCGCCGACGCGTTCTGCCCCCACACAGGGTAGAATCGCGGCGAACAACCGTCTTTCTAACCTGAATTGTCCATGGCTTCCGCAGAATCGCATCCGCAAAACGACTTCATGAACGCTGCGCGCAAAGAACGAAAGCGCGTCGAGATCTATCTTGTCAACGGCATTCGCCTGACAGGATGCATCGAGTCGTTCGATCAGTATCTGGTGATGCTGCGCACGCCTGTCGGCCTGCAAGGCATTTACAAGCGCGCGATCTCGACGATCCAGCTCGACACCGGCACGCGTCCGGCGCCGCGCGCCGGGGGGCGGCCTTCGCATGGCGAGCACACCACGCGTGGCCCGCACGGCTCGCGTGAACCGCGCGATCACCGTGAGCCGCGTGAACCGCGCGAGTCGTATGGCGCGCCGTCTTCGGATCGCCCTGCGTCCGATCGTAGCAGCAGCACGTCTGACGGTCCGGTGGTCGTAACACGCCGCCGGCGTCTGTTCGGCACGGGCGGCGGCGACGGTGGCAACCATGGTGGCGGCAATCATGGTGGTAATGGTGGCACCGGCGGTGGCACCAGCGGCGGCAACGAATAAGGCGCCGCCGTAGCGGCCGGCTACTCCGACGGATGGCCGAGCCGCTGCAAGATTTTCTCCAGCCGCATCACCTGCAAGTCCGTCAGCTCGAATCCGCATTTGACCGCCAGCACGCGGCGGCGCCAGTACACGGCGTCCAGCATGCGCAGCGCCGGTTGCCGCGTCGCCCAATCCAGATGTTCCAGTTCGGCTTCCACTACGTGTGACGCGTTGAAGCGCTGCGCGCGCGCCGGTTTTTTTCGGTCCATGTCGTTCGCTGCCTTGTTGTTCGCTGCTTCTGTTTGCTCCCCTCCCGAGCTTGAACGTTGCCCGTTCACGGTATGCCGTGCGGTTTTTTGCCGGGCCGTGTGGCCGGCGGATGCTTTTGTTGTCAGGCGACATTCGGAGAACGACTTGATGCGGGTTGGTTTTAAGTTTTGTTTTTTTGCCGGTTGTTTTCTGGTTTCGTTTTTTGGGTTTTGAAGGAAATGCTTACGGTGTGGGAGCTTGGGTCGTTCGGCTGATGCTCGCCCAGGGTCGCTTTGCGCTATGCTGAGTTGTCGAGTCTCTTTCATGGAGCACGTCATGACCAAGCAGAAGCAACATGCAACCCATCACAAGGAAGCAGTGCAGCCGCCCGCAGAGTCAGCCGATAGTCGCCTCGATGAGGCTCTCGAAGAAAGCTTTCCTGCTAGTGATCCGATCGCAGTCGATATGAGTGAGCCGCGGCACTCGCCAGTGGATGAGGTGCCTTCGGCGGGGAAGAAACGGCATTAGATACGGGGTTTGTTTGCCTTGCGGGGCGCGCGTTTGGTGGGGCGCCTGGGGTGGTGGCTTTCCTTGATTTGCTATTGGTTTATTTGCGTTGCCCCTGTGCGGGGCGGCACCTACTTTTCTTTGCATGCCGCAAAGAAAAGTAGGCAAAAGAAAGCGGCTCAAACCGCTCATGCTAAGCGGGGGCCGTGGTTTGCTGCGGGTAGTGGTGCATCTGGAATCCGGGCCCTCGCACATTCCGCGCTAGTGACAAAGGACTCATCAGCTCCCACTCCGCACTACGTGCGTCGCGGATGGGTCTGCATGGGAAACCAGGGGCGTGCGAATGTCTGCTCGTGCGGCAGGGATGCTTCGGAGAAAAGCTTTCTACTGCGGGGATAGGGGACTTGCGTTACTAAACGGATTGTACGTCTGGTTCGTACGTTCGGCTTGTACGTTCGTTCGTACCTTCGATGGAGTGGGCGGCGCTTTCAAAGCCGCCTGCCCGCCCATCTTCCGGTATTCCAGCCATCGCGTTCAGTGCGACGGCAGGCCACTTTCCAGTTGACGCTGCAGTTCGCGAACCTGGCGTTGAGCGGCGCGCAGCTGGTCTTGTGCGCTAGCCTTCTGCTGCGCAAGCGCCGTTGCTTCGGCACGGGTCTGCTGCTGCTGATTCGCAACAATCGTCTGCTGCTGATGCGCGACGTCAAGATCGGCCTGCAAGCGGTTGGCACGGTCCTGCGACAACGCGATCATGCGCTCGGTGAACGCCTTCTGCGCTTCCAGCTGCGTGCGGCGAATCTCGACGTCCGACAGTTGCAGCGTCTGACGCGCAAAATCCTTGTAGATCATGTCGGCACGCGTGGCGTCCTGCGTCTTGATGACGCGCCAAAAGTTCTTCTGCTGGAACAACGCCACGTAGTACGTCATCTCCTTGCCATAAAACAGCAAGCTCGCTCCATAGCTGCCGTTGTATGTCGTGCGCAATTCGCTCAGATCCGAACCCCGGATCATCTGCTGCAATTCCGCCACATTGCCCGATGCAGACTGCTTGGCTTCGTCCGGCGTCAACGCATTCGTCTGCGCCTGTCCAGCCACTGAATTGGCCGGCAAAGCCGTCGTCGTGCCCGGCTGGGAAACGACACCAGCGCTCGACCCGCTATCCGGCAAAGCCTGCGCATTCACGCCCTGCACGGCCCCCATCGCGATGATTGCGGCCAGGGCAATCTGCCGTAGTTTCGACTTTCGGTCCATGTAAATCCTGCTTGAACAGTTTTTGTTTTAGTACAACCGTCTCATTATTACTCACTTTCGCGTGTTTCGGGCTCTTCATCAAAAATTTGGTATTTGCGCATCTTCTCCCACAAAACCTTGCGGCTGATCCCCAGATATAGGGCCGTGTCCTGCCGGCGCCAACCGTTTGCGTCGAGCGCGGCCAGCACGCGGTTGCGCTCGGCCATGTCCCATTTGCTGCGATCCACCAGCACCTCGGCGGCGCTCTCGGCCGGCACCGGCTGACTGGTGCGCGCAAGCGCGAGCAGCCGCTGCAGACGCGCCGCGTCCCACGCGCCGATCTGACGCACCGTCACGCCGATCCGCTCGGCCAGGTTGCGCAGTTCGCGCACATTGCCGGGGAAGTACGTGTCCGCCACCGCGTCGGCGAGCCAGTACGGCAAGTCCGGCAACGCGGAAAGACGCTCACTGCCAACGATCTGCGCGATGAACGCCTTGAAGATCGCAATCTTGTCGACCGCGCCCCGCTCTTCGAGGGACGGAATCTTCAACTCGATCACTGCAAGCCGATAGTAAAGATCGGCGCGGAAGGTGCCGTCCTTGACCAGTTGCGGTAGATGCTTGTTGGTCGCCGCCACCAGCCGGAAGTCGAGTTTCACCGGCGTGGCCGAACCGATTCGCGTGACCGCGCTGTCTTCAAGCACGCGCAGGAGCTTGACCTGCTGGTAGAGCGGCAGATCGCCGATTTCGTCGAGGAACAGCGTGCCGCCGTCGGACTGCTCGAAGTAGCCCTTGTGCGCCACCACCGCGCCCGTGAACGAGCCTTTCGAGTGGCCGAAGAACAGCGATTCGAACAGACCGTCCGGAATCGCACCGCAGTTCACCGCGACGAACGGCCCCTGCCCGTAGCGAGTATGTTTTTCGTGCAGCAGTTGCGCGATGCGCTCCTTGCCGACGCCGGTTTCGCCGTGCACCAGCACGCTCGTGTCGCAGTCGGCAAACGTATCGACTTCGTGCAGCAGCGCCTGCATGCACTCCGAGTTGGCGATCATCGCATCCGACTCGTGCGTCTTGGCGCTGTGCGCGCGCAATTGCAGCACCAGCTTCATGACCATTCCGCGCAATTCGGCACAGGTGAAGTCGAGCGGCAGGATGTGCGAATAGTCGGACGGGTAAGTTGCCGGATCATGGTCGCGCGGCGCGGCGCCGACCCACACGACGGGAATGCCGTGCGCGGCCTGCCAGTCGCGCATGAGCAGCGCGCCGCTGTCGATCACCGACACGCTCATGATCGCGAGCGACGGTCGCAGCGCCGTCCGTTCAGGCGAGATCGCGATATCGTCCGCGCGGATCACTTCGACGTCGAAGCTCGCCATGCAGCGCGCGACCCGGTCGACGATGTCGGCCTTGCCTTCCCAGACGTAGATATCGAGTTCCTCGATTTTGGGGTTGGTTCTCATCTTGTCTTGGTTACGCTAGTTGACCAGTTGCGAGACGCCGCATGTCAGCGACATATTGTGGACCGTGGCGGTGCCGACTTGTACGCCCAGTAGCGAAAGTGTGGGGACAAGCACGGTATCGAGCAGGTTGAACACGGGCTGCAGCAGCGGTGTCAGGGCGCCGGCGACCGCAGTCAGAATCGAATGCAGCAGCGACGAAATATCGATTAGGTTGTTGAGCAGCGAAATGTCCAGCGCGCCGGGCAACGCGTTCAGCAACTGCGAACTGAAGATGGCGAGCGCGCTGCCGATCTGGTTGGAATTGGTGCTCGCCACCACGTCGAAACTGCCCGACGAGCCGTTGATGACAATCGGCGTGGAACCCGGCGTCAAGGTCAAGGGACCAATGCCGTGCACGATGACATTGGCCACCTGCGTCGTGAAGCCGAGCAATGTCGCCGTGACGGAAGCCAGTTTGATCGAGGACGAATAGACCGCAGCGGTGACGGGCGCGGTGACCGGCACCGTACACTGCACACTGCCGCCAGACAGACAGGTCGACGCGATGCCCGGCGTCACCTGCAGCGTTGCGTTGGTGGCCGCCTTGGTGCTTTCGCAATCGACCGCCGTGAGGCTCGCGGTGCCGGGCGCGACGGCCAGCGTGACCACGAGCGGCGTGCTGAGCGCGGAGATCGACGCGGATACCAGCGGCGGCAAGCCCACGGTCAACGTCGGCAGCGAAACCGGCGCCAGCGTGACGGTCGCGTTGACCACGGCGGTGCGCGCTATGGTGCGTGACGTGGACGTTCCGTTGACGACCGTCGTGCCGCCCTCGCCAACCGCCAGCACCGGCGGATTGACGACCTGCAGCGAGAGTCCCAGCACGCCGGGCAGGCCAGCCGTCACGTTGATCGCCGGCGCATTGCCCACGGTGCCGTCCGGACTGCGTTGCGCGATCTGCGCGGCGACCAGCAACGCGTCGAACGCGTTGATAGTCGCGGTCGTCGCAGCATTCGGATTGGCCAGCCCTAGCGAGAGAAGCCCAGGCGCTGAGGAACCGCCGTCGCCCACGGTGATGTTCTGACCACCAGGAATGGCTACGGCCACCGTCTGCAGAATCGCCGCGTTGACGGTATCGCCGCCCGCCTGCAACGCCTTGACCATCGCGACCATCAGGTTTTGATAGCTCACCGTGGTGCCGAGCAGGCCCTGCATGTTCGCCGCGCCCAGCGCCACCATCAGATCTTCCAGCTTGATGTGTGCGGTCGCGAGGCTTTGCATGTCGCCCACGCTGAGCGACACACTCGTTTTCAGCAAGCCACCCAGGATCGCGTTCAGCAGCGCTGATTGTTGCGTGTTGATCGTCGCGATGCCGGTACTGAGCGAGAACGCATCGATGTTCGACGCCAGCGCGGTCGACGTCGCCGTCACGGTGCGCGACGGCCCGAGGAAGAAATAAGGCACCACCTGGCTCGTCCGCACCTGCACGGCGTTGAGCGGATTGCCGGTCGTGCCGAAATAGGTATTGGAACTCGTGTCCCAGCGCCCGCAGGTCGTGTTGAGGATGGTCTTGGTGCCGTCGGCGGTGAAACCGTTGGATGATGCATTCTGCTGCGCGGCCGTGGTCGCCGTCGTGCAGGCGCCCGACGTGCTGATGACCTGGACCGCAGCCATCGCCGCCAGATCCGCCGTGCGCTGCAACTGCCTGCGCACGAAAAACAGATTGCCGATATCGATCGCGCCGAGTGCCGCGATCGCGATGCTCAGCCAGATCACCGCCAGAATCGCGACCGCGCCGTGCTGGCGGTGTGCGCCAGACATCGGCTCGCGGCCGAGCCGCGCGCGAAGCGAGCGCGGATAGCGAGCGGTCACGGTAAAGGTCGAGGGTCTGCGCATGTCAGTTCGAACCGCCCCCAGGGCCAGTCCCACCGGTCGCGCCCATCGCGCCACCGCCGCTGCCACCCCCCCCGCTGCCGGAATTCAGCGCCGACCCGTACAGGTCGGGAATCTTGCTCTTGAACGATTCCATGTAACGACGGTAGGCAAGCCCCGCTTCGGCGCCGAGCATCGGCAGCGCGGGCGCAGCTTCCGTGTTGCTGCTTTGCAGGTCGAGCCATGCGCGGGTCGAGTGACCCACTTCGCTTGCCCGGACCGGTGGCTGCGAGACCTCTACCGGCTGAGCGGCTTCGCCTGTCTGCGCAATCGCTGAAGCAGCCCCACCCATCGCGACACCGAAGCACAGCACCCACAGCACCGATGCCTTGCAGCCCCGCTTCGTTGTTATGTCATTCATCTCGATTCCCCTGATTGCCTGATCGGTCACTGCGCGAAACGCTGCAATAAACGCGGCGCCGGTTCGATACCCTGCGCGCTCGCGACCGTGCCGGTGCCTGCGCCTGCCTGCCCGAACTGTTGTTGTGGTTGCGCCTGCAACCCGTGTGTTTGCGCGCGTCCCGCTGCGGCTACCTTCGCCGCATCGCTGCGAATCGCCGCACGCACGTCCGGCGTGAACTTCTGCTGGTTCATCACCGCCAGCGCCTGTGCCTGGTCGCCGTTCGCGAGCAGATAAAGCACCATGTTGCTGACGATCTTCGGATTGTTCTGATCGAGCTCGGCCGCCTTCATGAGCGGTACGCGCGCGCCGTTCACATCGCCATCGCGCAGCTTCGCGTAGCCGAAATCCGACAGGGTCACGGCATCGGTCGGCGCAAGTTGCGCGGCCTGCTGCAGTTCCTGCGCGGCACGTGCAAAGTCACCGGCCGCGCCAGCGATCAGACCAAGCCCACGATAGCCGCGCGTGGCGAGCGGCGTCTTCAGCAGTTGGCTGTACGCCGTCGCGGCGGCGTCAGGCTGATCAGTCATCCGCAACGCGTCGGCGCGCAGCAAAATCGTGTCGGGGCTCACGCCATACTGCTTCTCGTACGCGTCGATATGCGCGAGCGAGGCGAAGTAAAGCCCCTGCGACTGCATCTGGTCGATCAGCCCGAGATACATGCCGGGCGTGTCCGGCGCGGGATCGTGATTGGCTTGCTGGGCCATCGCCGCACGTTCGGCCTGCGGCCCGACGCCGTAACCCACGATGTCTTTGGACGCGCACGCGCCAAGCAGGCAGAGCGCTGCCAACGCCACGCTACAACTTGTGGCACGGCGCGCGCTTTCAGCCGGACGCGTCAGAAATATGAACGATAGACAGTGAGCCATTGCAAAATCCTTACCGATGCATCGTGCGCAACGAGTGCTGGACAGCCAGCACGCCCGGGCCGGCTGTGACGATCATCAGCGCGGGCAATAATGTGATGATCATCACGCCGGTCATCTTCACGGCGAGACGGCCAATGCGTTCGCGCAACATCGCGCGGCGCGATTCGCGCAGGCGGTCGCCGAACTGCTTGAGCGGTTCCTGAACAGCGCCGCCGTGCCGGTCGACCTGCACCAGCAGGCGCACGACCGCGCGCAAATCCTCGTTGTCGTAACTCGAAGCTAACCGGTTCAGCGACTGCTCGCGGGTGCGGCCCGTCGCAAACTGGCGCTGCGCGATTTCCAGCTCGCTCGAGAGCACCGGCAGCATCGTGCGGAAATCGTTGACCATCACTTGCAAGCTCTGATCGAGCGACAAGCCCACGCCCTGCAGCAGGCGCAGCAGGTCGACCAGCAGCGGCAATTCGTCGACCACCCCGAGCCGACGCTTGCCGGCTCGCCGCCTCAGGACGACCTTCGGCACCATGAAACCCGCCATGATCGAAATGACCACCAGCATGACGTAGCGCGGCCCGTCCAGGGCGCCGCGGGCCACGGTGCCGACCACCACCGGCAGCACCAGCGCGCCTGCCAGCCGTGCCACCAGAAACAGGCCGCGTGTGCGCGTGTCCACGAAGCCGCACTGCTCGAGCAAGCGGCGGTCTTCCTCGGCCACGACCTGGCGGCCGAACGGCGTGTCGAGCCAGCGAATCCCGGTATGCGCGAAGCGCTCGAGCAGTCCTTTGAAACCCTTCGGCTGCACGTTTCGCAAAGCAGCGTTCGAGGCGCCCTGAGCGCCGTCCGCGGCACGTGCGGCCGCCGCGGCCGCGAGCGCCGCGGTTTGCAATGCGCGTTCGTCGAGCGCGTGTCTGAGCGTGCGTTCGCTGCGCCGCACGGCGGCCACGCGCGCCAACACCAGGCCGGCAATCAACAGCAGTCCGAGCGCGGCCAGAGCCAGTGCAAGAGCGACGAATTGATGGACTTGCATCGTCATGTCCTCAGATTCGCGAGGCGATACAGCAGATAGGCGCCCACCATCTGCAAAGCGAACGCCAGATAGACGAGTTGCCGCCCGGTCGGATCGAACCACATCGACGCGAAATACTTAGGATTGGAGAGGATCAAAAAACCGCCGATGCCGATCGGCAACATCGCCAGAACCCACGACGACAGCCGCGTTTCCGCCGACATTGCGACGAGTTCGCGCTCGGCCTGTTCGAGATCGCGCATGAACGACGCCATGCGGTCGAGCATCACGTCGGCACGCCCACCGTACTTGACCGACAGACGCAGCACGGCGCCGACCAGTTCGAGTTCGCGCACGCCATAGATCAGCGCGACCTGAGACAACGCGCGATCGATTTCGACACCGGTACGCAGCATCCGCGACACATAGTCCAGACAATCGCGTAGCGGCGCCTCGGTGGTTTGCAACGCTGCCTGAAACGCGGCGGGCACGCTATTGCCGAGCGTAATCAGACGCACGATACCGTCAAGGAACAGCGGCAATTGACGCACGATCTGTTGACGACGCTTGTTCGCGCGCATCGTCAACATAAAATAGATGAACATCGCGCACGCAATCAGCGTCGCACCAACGGCGAGCACGCCGCCTACCAGCATGGCCCAGGCGCACAGCACCAGCACGATTGCGCAAGCAATCGCGGTAGGACCCTTGGCGCTGGAAATGCCCGCGCGAACCATCGCGTGTTGGACCATAAAGCGCACGCGCGCTCGCAGGTAGCGCCCTCGCACGAGCCAGCCCGCATCGGCCGGCGGCGCTTGCGGTGCGATCGCGGCAGACGCCGCGGCGGCGCGCGCGGGCGCGGCGCGCGAACCGCCCCCCGCACCATTCGACAAGCCGCCCGCACCCGCTCCGGCCGGCATGGCCACCGCCATGCGGCTATCGATATAGCGCTCGGTGCTCGCCTGGTCTTTGCGTTGCGCGCCGCGTTGCCATAGCAGCAACGCGAGCGCCGCGCATAGCAGCGCGAGCGCCGCGAAGACCAGTACCACGCTAGACATTGAAGCCTCCGCCGAAGCCGCCACCGCCGCCTCCGAAACCACCGCCACTGAAGCCGCCAGCACCACCGAAGCCCGCGTTGCCAAACCCGCTCTGCGCCTCGCCACCGCCCAATGCCTGGCGGAAACGCGCCAGTTTCGGCGAGTGCGGATGAATGCCCAGCGACACCCAGTTATCGAGTTCGTCGCCCTCTACGGTCGCGACCGGCTCGTAGCGATACAGCTCCTGAGTCGCGATGATGTTGTCCGACAGACCGGTGACTTCGGTGATCGACAGAATCCGCCGACGCCCGTTCGAGAGCCGGCCAATCTGCACGATGAAGTCGATCGCATTGGCGATCTGCCGGCGCAAGCTCGACTCCGTGCCCTGGAAGCCCGCGAAACCGGCCAGCATTTCGAGGCGGTACAGACATTCGCGCGGCGAGCTGGCGTGCACGGTGCCCATCGAGCCGTCGTGGCCGGTGTTCATCGCCTGCAGCATTTCGAGCACCTCACCGCCGCGCACTTCGCCGACGATGATGCGGTCCGGCCGCATCCGCAAGGTATTGCGCAACAGGTCGCGAATCGTCACGACGCCCGCGCCGTCGAAGCCGCCGGGGCGGCTTTCGAGCCGCACCACGTGCGGGTGGTTCAACGACAATTCGGCCGTGTCCTCGATCGTCACGACCCGCTCCGGCTCGGGGATGTGGAACGCCAGCGCATTGAGCAGCGAGGTCTTGCCCGAGCTCGTACCGCCCGACACCAGCACGTTGCAGCGCGCGGCGACCGCCGCTTCGAGCAGCGCGCCGATTTCCGGGTTGTAGGTGCCGTTGGCGAGCAGATCCTCGGGACGCATCGGATCTTTGCGGAATTTACGGATCGAGACGATCGGCCCATCGATCGACAACGGTTCGATCACCACATTCACCCGCCCACCATTCGGCAGGCGCGCATCGACCATCGGATTCGATTCGTCCAGACGCCGCCCGATCGGCGCGAGAATGCGCCGCACGATGCGTAACAGATGCGCGTTGTCGGCAAAGCGCACCTGAATCTTGGTCAGGATGCCGTGACGCGACACGTAGACGTCGTTGTAGCCATTGATCAGAATATCTTCGACGGCCGGATCGCCGAGCAGATCCTCGATCGGGCCGAAGCCTGCCAGTTCCTTGGTCAGCGCCTCGGCAATCAACCGCACTTCACTCTCGTTAATCGGTATCCGGCGCAGCCGTACAAAGCTGTCCATCTCCAGATCGACGAACTGGTTGATCGCGTTACGCGACCAGCGGCCGAACTCGGAGCCGAGTTCCTCGATACGCGTCAGCAGATGTTCGTGCGCAGCGTTCTTGATGTCCTGGAACTGCTGGCTATGCGCGAACGAAGGCGCGTCGTCGGCAAATTCGATTTCTTTTGCCATCGTCTATGACCGCTTGTAAGTGGTTGAAATGAAGCGCTTGAGCGCGCCGAGCGCCGATTTGCTGCGTGCTTGCGCGGCCGCGCGCGCGGCGCCGCCGAGCCGTTCGATCAAAGGTTCGAGTGCGCGCACGTACGGATCGCGCGCCGCGACATCGGCCAGCAGGTGCCCTTGATTGACCGCCTGGCCGAGCGAGATGCGTCGCTCCGGCAACGTGGCGAGCAACGGAATATCCAGACGCTGCGCGATCTGCGCGGCGGCGAGACCGAGGTCTGCATCGAACTTGTTGACGATCAGCCGCACGTTCGCCGTGTCCACGCCCTCTTCGCGCAACGCGTCGAGCACACTGACGGCCGAAACGATTGAGGCGACACCCTGATCGCACAACAGCCACGTTTCGTCGGCGGCCTGCGCAACGTGGGCGATGAACTCGCTGTTGGTAAAGCCACCGAGATCGACGATCTGCTGATCGAAGAACGCACGCAGCCGGTTTAACAAACCGATCGACGACGAATACGACACCTCGCGCATGTCAGCGAGATTCGGCGGCAGCGTCGTGAGCGCGAGTCCGCTCGAATGATGCGACAGTGCGGTGTGCACGAAGGTCTGATCGAAGCGGCGCAGGTTGCGCACGGCTTCGACGAAATTGAATTCGCTGCGCGTATTCAGGAGCAACGAGCCGTCGCCGGCCGGCAGGCCGAGATCGAGCAACGCGGTCTGCCGTCCTTGCGCGACATCGCGCCGTTGCAGCATCACTGAAAGATTCGCGGCCAGCGTGCTCACACCCATGCCGATGCGCGCGCCTAGCAACGCAGTGACGTTGCCATGGCGGCTGACCGGTTCGACGAGGTTGTCCAGAACCTGGCGCGTGATGCGCAACGCGTCTTCGGCGGGCGCGGACAGGTCGATGAAATCGCGCACGCCGGCACGCAGCGCGGCCAAGGCGCTTTCGGGCTCGGCGAGCGAACCGAGCGCGACGATCTGCATGCCGGGATAGGCTGTGCGTACCGCGCTCGCCGCGGCACTCGCCGCCGCGGCGCGGCCACCGGAAAAGTCAACGAACACCAGCGACGGATTCAGCGCCGCAATGCGCTGTATGAGCATCGAGGGATCGAGTGTGGCCGCTTCGACCACGCCTGCACCCACCAGTGTATCGGCGAGCCAATGCACGTGTTCGTCGGCCAGCGACGCGAACACGAAATAATCGGTGACCGCCCGTTCAGTCAATGAATGCGTTCTCGCGTTCATGTTGGACATCCTTATGCGGCATGGGCTGCGAAGCCCCCGCGTCGTACTGCTTGCCAGCGCGCCCGCGCGGTTCGCGTGCATTCTGGCTCACTGCTCCACCGATCCGGCGCGCCGTCTGGGCGCCCGCCGGCTTCACTTCGAAAACCCCGGCGCTGCATCGCGCGCCGCCACACCACCAATCAGCGAGCGCCACACCGGCCCGTTACGCTGCTCGGACTGCTCGCCCGGCGTCGACGGCAAGGTCGCGCCCTTCGCGAGCGGCGACACCAGATGCGGCGTCACGATGATCACCAGCTCCTTCTCGTTCTGCTGGTAATTCAGCTGCTTGAAGAAGGTGCCGATCACCGGCAGATCGCCGAGCAAAGGCACCTTCGATACATTCGATGCGGTCTCGCGATCGATCAATCCACCGATCACGAAGCTCTCGCCGTCGCCAAGCTCGACCGTGGTGTCCGCACGCCGCGTGGTGAATGCGGGCACCGACACGCCGCTGATCGTCACGGCGTTGGCAAAGTCCAGCTGGCTCGCCTCGGGCGCCACCTTCAACGCGATGCGTTGCGGGCTCAATACGGTCGGCGTCAGCGTAAGTCCGACGCCGTACGGCTTGAATTCGATCGAGGTCGAACCGAGCGCCTGCGGCACGGGAATCGGCACCTCGCCACCGGCGAGGAAACTGGCGCTCTGCCCGGATAGAGCCACGAGTGTTGGTTCGGCTAGCACGCGCGCAAGGTTGTTGCTCTCCAGCAGGCTCAGGTTTGCGAACAGCCCGTGCGTGGCGGAGTTGAAAATCAGGTTGAACGCTGACGATATCGGCGTCGTAGCCGTCGTTTGCGGCTGCTGCCCCGCAGTCGCAGAAACTGAGGTCAGCGCCGATGGCGCAAACGAGCCAAACGAAAAACCGTTGTTCTGCTTGAAGAAGTTGAAGCCCACTTCCTTAAGCACCGAGCGGCTGAACTCGACCACCCGTACATCAACCTGCACTATCGCGCGGCTCGCCACCGTCGACGTGTCGAACACCGCGCCATCCTTGCCGAGCGAGCCTTCCGCCGCGACCACAGCGCGCTGATGCGCCTCCATCGTCGCCGACGTGCCGGACACCACCGCCGTGCTGCCGAGCACCTTGACGCTCGGCGTATCGGGCCCGAGCAGCGAAGCCGCTGCCGGCGTGATGACGTTGACCGTATAGATCAGTGGCGCCTCGCGGTCGCTTGCCCACAGCATCAGGTTGGTCGTGCCCGCCGCCTTGCCAACAAGGAGCACGCCGCCGCGCTTATCACCCTTGATGATCAGCACATCGGCCACTGCGGGGTCGCCTATCGCGACACGCTTCAGGGTGTGGCCGGTCGCGAGCGGCTGCTGCGCGCCAACCTTCAAGTCGATGGTTTGCGACGGCGCAGCCTGAGCTGCCTGGGGCGCCTGTGTGAATTGCCCACGCTGCACCGGACCCGCCGCGTCAGTCGCAGCCGATACGGCGAGCAAGGCCAACCCGAGCCACGCCGCTTTCCCGAAAACAAAAATCCGTTCTGTCATGTAGTTTTGGACGCGTCCGGCCGCCCGCTCCCTGAAACTGCTTACCAGGCGACCGTCTCGGCGCGCCCACCCCGTATCACTTCGATACCGCTCTTTGTACTGTTTGTGCTACCCGCGACGCGCGTAGGCGGCAGCGGCATATGCGGCAACGGCGGCCGTGCACCGGCGCCTGCCGAATTGGTGCTTCCCGACAAGGCGTCGAGCGACACGCCGGCCGCGGCACGCGTCGAATCCTGCAGCGGCCCGGCCGCGCCGCCGGTGGCAACCGTCTTCAACACGCCGGGATAGACCGGCAACGCATTTTGATCGACTACTTCGGCATCCTTGGGATTACGTAGCGCGAAGATCAGACGGCCGGAGCTTTCGGCCAGCGTCAGCCGGTCCACATCGGCGACCGGCACCGCCAGCACCGCGGTGCGCACCATGCCGTTCGGGTCGCCGCCGCTGTCACCGCTGGTGGTTGCGTTGCCGAACGCGAGCACGCGCACTTTCGACATCAAGAGACGCGCCTGAGTACGATCGATCTCGCCGCCGTTGCCGATGGCCCCGTCGCGCTTGAGCGTGAAAAACACGTCGACGAAATTACCCGGCCGCAGCCGGTTGCCGACCGCATTACCCTCGTCGACCCGCACGGCGAGGGCGCGTTCGCCCCGCTCGATGCGCTCGGCGAGTCCTGACGATAATTGAGCTTCGAGCACCGGCGCGTCCGCGCTGATTTCCGCGTTCGGCACGCGGCCGGCCAACTGTGCCGGATCGGTGAAGGCGCCGTTCGGATTGATCGGCAGCGACTGCACGCGCAGTTGGTCGACGGTGATCGGTTTGCCTGCCGGCAACGTGTGGGTAGCCACCACCACCGGGAAGCTTGCCTGCGTCGCAGGGGTCACGGCCACCGGCGCCGGACGGCGTGACAGCGTCCACGCGAACAGGCCCAGCAGCAACGCGACGACGATCAGTACGCCGGCAAGAATTTTGGTCAGATTCGGCATGACGACTCACTGCTTCGGTTAAACGATGCCATGCCGCGCGAGCGTTCGGAGCCGCGTAGACGGACATAAAGGCTGGGAGCCGGCGCGTGCGTCACTGAATATTCTCCGGATTGAGTTGTACCGTGGCGCTGCTCGACAATGTGCCAGGCAATGTATAAGTCAGCAGCGGCAAGGTCGGCACCAGCGGATTGTCGTGGTAGTTGTATGTCAGCAAGACGTTCACGCACTGCATTGCGTTACTCGGGCCGCACGCCGCGGAAGATGACGTGCATTGCATGGCCTGCACCAGCGTCGCCACCATCAGTTTCGCCGCCGCGCAAGCGGCGTTGCCGCGATTGACGAGTGCATTTTGCATCGACGTGTTGCTCTGCCAGTTCAGCGCGGCGCGTGCACCTTCTTCCGCAGCGAGTGTCAGGTTCTGCTGCGCCACGAAGATCAGACTGAAAGTGATGATCGAGTACAGGATCGTGAAGAACAGCGGGAACAGCAGCGCAAACTCGACAGCCGTGGAGCCGCGCTGCGCAGACGCGCGATGTACGTGGATGCGCTTGAGCGGCCGAGCCGCGCGCTGGGTCGCTATTGGCTTCATAGCAGCCCCCCGCCGAGTCCTTGCAGCACGAGCCACGCACTGGCAGACATCGTGAGACAGGCGGCGTATGGCGTGGAGGCCTTGCCGGCGAGCTCGAAAGTCGGCCCGTGATGACGGACCAAACTCGCAAGCCGTGTACGAGTCGCAATCAACAGCCAGAGCGCATGCACGCCCGCAGCAAGACTAGCCGCCATCCAGAGGCCGAGCAGCGCATGCATTCCGCACCACGCGCCGAGTACCGCAAATACCTTGACGTCCGCAGCACCCATGAAGCCGAGCGCGAAAAACGGCAACAATGCGACGAGGCCGACCAGCGCTCCAATAGCCGCCCAGGTCAACGAAACGCCGAAAGGCCCGCACTGAAGAAACGCGCAGGCGAATGCCGCCGCCAGACCGGCAACAACAACTGAATTGGAAATACGCCGACTGCGGCAATCGCTGATAGCGACTGCCGCAGCCCATGCAATAAATAACAAAATACCGACGGAGACATTCATTTCGCACTCGACAGGCGAAGCAACGCCATGCGAATTGCAATGCAATTCGCATTAGCCAATTTGGCGATGCGCTAAAAAACGCCTGCAAAGCAAGCAGGCGTGAAAATGCCTGCCGCTTCGCGGGACGTTTACAGGTTGCCCTCTACGCCCCTGCCGGAGCCACGATCAGATTCGCGACATCCTGCAGCACTGTCGAAATGTGAGTACCAAGCGAAGTAACGGCCGTTGCAATGACGAGTACAACTAACCCCGCGATCAAACCATACTCGATGGCCGTCACGCCCTTGTTATCTCTCAAGAAGCGTTGTGTGAACTTTTTCATTTTTACCCTCGGACTTTCATTTATTTCATTTATTTCGTTTGTTTACGTGCTGCTTAGGATGACGGAGTCTTCAGCGCTACGGACCATTGGTCTCTCATTCCTGGTCCTGCGTGTTGCGCTGCGGAAGCACCGCCTTGCAGCCGGCTTCAATAAAACAGATGTCTATAAGCTGTCTGTTCGATTACGCACCTCCCTCGTCAATCCGTGATGCTTTCGGGTTTTATAGCCGAACAATCATATTTAAGCAATTGTCCGCTGCCCCTAGCTCGACACCGTATGCGTTTTAGCGTCGTACTCAGGTTAACGGCAGTTCGTGCGTTGCAGCACATAGGAATAACCATGAGTTAGATTCGCTGCACTAATTATTTGTTTGAACAGAACGTTTCAAGCGTCCGGGACCCTCCCGCTGCGCTTGCGTTACGCCGTGTTTCGTAACGGCGCGCGCGGCTCGTTACGTTACGTAGCCCTCGCAAACGTTTAGCGAATTCATTTTCTCGCGGTATATCTGAGTTAGCAGACACTCCACCAATTCATCGCAAAGCCATATCACATATGGCTTTAAGCCCCTTTGCAAAAAAATCTTCTGCATTACTCAGTCGAAATGGCACGGCTCATGCAGAGGAAGGCACGCAGCAACACCCAAAAACACATGCGATGCGAGGGCGACATGAACATTCAAACGGCCAACACCACACTTCGAACAACCCTGATTGCTGCCAGCGTGGCAGCGATGCTTTCACTTGGCGCTTGCGGAGGCTCCGGAACCCTGAGTGCCGGCACCGGCGGCAGTGGTAGCGGTTCCGCCGGCGGCGCACTTTCCACCACCACCGGCAGCGGCAGTGGTTCGATGGGCTCGGGCGGCTCGGGCAGCAGCACCAGCAACAACGGCTCAGGAAGCGGATCCGGCACGGGCACAGGAACCGGTACGGGAACCGGCACGACCCCGGTCGCAAATGCGCTCGGCACGGTCGTCGGCAACACCGGCGGCGTGGTCAACGATCTCGGCTCGACGGTCTCAGGCATCGGTAGCGTGATCGGTTCGCAAAGCCTGCCCGGCGTCAGCGCGCAAACCACCCAGGCCGCCGGCGGCATCGTGCAACAAGTAGGCTCGGCGGTCTCCACGCTCGGCACCGGCTTATCGCAAGGGCTCGGCCAGCTCGGCACCGGCGGCGACGCGGTCGGCACGACGGTCTCGAGCCTCGGTGGCGTGGTCGGTCATGTCGGCGGCGCAGTGACGGATGCGGGCAGCCTCGTGACGAGCCTCGGCAGCGGCCCGCTCGCGCCGCTGGCAGCCATCACCACGCCGCTCGGCGGCGTCGTCAATACGCTTGGCAATGCAGTCACCAACGGCGGCAGCACGCTCACCACCGCACTCTCGACGGGCCCGGTCCAGCAAATCACGCAAACGCTCAGCACCGCGATCACGCCGATTACGTCGATGGTCGCAGCGACCACGCAAACGGTCGGCAACACGACCGGCCTCGGCGCACCGCTGAACGGCCTGCTCGCGACCCTCGGCGGCGGCCTCAGTAAGGCCGGTACGCTGATCAGCGCAACCGGCGGCAATCCGATCACGGCTGCGCTTGGTCATACGGTGACGGACACGGGCACCACGGTCGCGTCGGTAGGTGGCCTGCTCACCGGCGGCACGGGCGGCAATCCGCTTGCTCCGCTCACCAGCGCGCTCGGCGGCCTGACGGGTGGCACCAGCAGCGGCCCGCTTGGTCCGCTCACCAGCGTACTCGGCGGCTTGACGGGCGGCACCAGCAGCGGCCCGCTCGCTCCGCTCACCGGCGTGCTCAGCAGCGTAACAGGGGGTCTTGGCGGTGCATCGAGTGGCAGCAGCCCGTTGGCGCCTGTCACGGGTCTGCTCTCGAGCGTGACGAATGGCTTGAGCAGCGCGACCGGCGGCAGCAGCAGCCCGCTCGCCCCGGTTACCGGCTTGCTGGCGAGCGTCACCGGCGCGCTCGGCGGCGTCACAACAACGGCGGCCGCCACGCCGGCCACGACGACCACTACTTCGAGCCCTGGCCTGTCGCTGTCGAGCACCAGCGGCAAAGGATCGGGCAGCAGCCCGCTCGCGCCGGTGACGTCGCTCCTCGGCGGCTTGCTCGGCGGCCTGGGGAAGAAGTAAGCAACACCGTCGAAAGAAGCGCAGTGACCGGCACCCTGAGTGCGGCCCACCAGCCGTGCCCCGGCTCTGGCGAAACCTGGCTGAATTGAACCGCGCCGCTCAGACACCCGTTGCACCGGCGCACGCAAACCACGCACACGACACCTAGAAGACACTGAGGAGCACATATGTCCAGTCAACGTTTTTTTACTCTCCATGCGGCGTGCGCGACCGTGTCGTCGTTGCGCGCACCGTTGATCGCCGTTGCGCTCGCCGGCTTGCTCGCCGCGTGTGGCGGCAATGGCGTCACTGCGCCACCGAGCGCAGCCGCCGGCGGTAGCTCTAGCGGCGGCGGTTCGACCAGCGGTGGCCCGACCACCAGCACGTCGTCAGGCACCACCGGCCTCGCCACCGCCGCCGCGCAGACCACCAGCGACCTCGGCAACACGATCGCCTCGCAGACCATTCCGGGCCTCAGCCCGCAGGTCACGCAAGGTCTCGGCAACGCGGTGTCGAGCACGAGCAGCACGCTGAACTCGCTCGCCGATGCGGTGAGCGGCGGCGTCGGGCAAATCGGCACAACCTCCAATCCGGTCGGCACCACGGTCGCCGGCCTCGGCTCGGTGGTCAGTTCGACAAGCGGCGTCGTGCAAGGTCTGAGCACCGCGGTCGGCGGCCTCGGCACCGGCAATCTCGCGCCGCTGTCGCCGCTCACCACGCCGCTGGCAACGGTCCTCTCCACCACCGCCGGCGCCCTGAACGCCGGTGGCGTGACGCTCGGCAATTCACTGGCCTCCGCGCCGGTGCAACAGATCACCCAGCCGATCAGCACCGCAATCACGCCGATCGTGCAGACCGTCGGACTCGTGACGCAGACGGTCGGCACGCAGACCGGCCTCGGCGCGCCGTTAGGCGGCCTGCTCGCGCAAATCGGCGGCACGTTGAAATCGACCAGCACACAAGTCGGCGCGGCAACGAACAACCCGCTCGGCGCCGATCTCGGCAACCTGGTCGGCTCGCTCGGCAACACGGTGACGAACGCCGGCGGCCTCGTCAATCCGAACGGCCCGAATGGCGCGAATCCGATTCCCGGCTTGATTACGAGCCTCGTCGGCAGCACGAACGTGGCCGTCGTCAATGGACCGCCTGCCAATGGCAGCCCGTTCGGCCCGCTGCAAAACTCGCTCGCGAGCCTCGGCCTCGGCAACAACCCGCTCGGCTCGGTGTCGACGCTGCTCGGCGGCACGCCGCTGTCCGGTCTGACCTCGGCGTTGAGCGGCACGCCCCTGAGCTCGCTGACTTCGGGCGGCTCGCCGCTGAGTTCGCTGACTTCGGTGCTGGGTGGCACGCCTTTGGGTTCGCTCACCTCGGCGCTGGGCGGCTCCGGCAGCGCATCGAATCCGTTGTCGACGCTGACCGGCGCGCTATCCGGCGTCACCAGCAGCGCCTCGGGTAGCAGCGGCAGCAACCCGCTCGCCCCGGTGACAGCCCTCGTCGGCCAGTTGACCGGCACGCTCAGCTCCGCGGCAGGTTCGACGAGCGGCTCGGGCAGTGCGACGGGCGGCTTGACGACATTGCTCGGCGGTCTGGTGCCGGTAAGCCATAAGTAGTCCGCATAAGTCGCTCGTTGATGCCGCGCATACAAGGCGTCCCGTTGGACGCCCCGTTATGCAGCGCGCATAAGCAGTCCGCGTCATCACGTGCTCCGCGCTTTTTGCAGCCAATGCTCAAGCCCGACGGAGCACGTGACGTAATACATGCAAGCATGGCAGTATGCGTCGAGCCACACATAAGCGATCGCGACCAGCCCGGCCAGGCGGCGCCTCCGCAAGACAAGAACGGCATACGAGGAAAATCCGATGAAACTCGGGTACGGTAGTAAATGGACCCTCCTGCTCGCGGCGATTGCGGCAAGCGGGATGCACGTAGCAGCACATGCGCAGTCACGCCCAGCCGGCCCGGCCGTCGGCGGCAATCCTCTCGATTCGCTGCCGCAGATCAAGGCGCCCGACAAAGGCCCGAACGTCACCATGCAGGTCACGCCGCAAGCTCCCGAGCTTCAGGAACTGCTCGCCCGCCATCTGACACCTTCAAAGATTCAGGTCGAGGGCGTGAAGTCCATTCCGTTCGACGAAGTCGCGCAGCGCTTCACGCCACTCGTCGGTAAAGACACCACCATCGGGGATCTGATTCAGGTCGCCAACGGCGTTACGAAGCTGTATCAGGACCGCGGCTATGCGCTCTCGTTCGCGTTCATTCCCGCGCAGACGTTCGACGACGGCGTGGTGCGCGTGACGGTGGTCGAAGGCTACGTGTCCGCGGTCAAGGTGACGGGCAAGCCAGGCGCGGTCGAAGACAAGATCCGCGCGATCGCCGACCACATCGTCGCCGACCGGCCGTTGCGGCGCGCCACCTTCGAGCGTTACATCAACGTGCTGGGTCTGTTGCCCGGCGTGAAAGTCGCGGCCAACGTGGCGCCACCGCAAAATACCGACGGCGCCACCACGCTCGAATTGAACGTGGACCGCAAACCGTTCGACGTCAGCACCGGCATCGACTTCAATCACCCCGGCGTGCAAGGTCTGTTGACGGCCACCGAAAACGGCCTGACCGCGCTCGGCGAACAGCTGAGCGTATCTGCGTTGCTGCCGAAGGGGCGCGACAACGTCACGTATCTCGCCGCGCACGCCGCGGTGCCGATCGGCAGTAATGGACTGATTGGGAAGATCGACGCGTCGCACTATCGCGGCAATCCCACCGACAATCCCGGCCTGCCCTCCTATATCGAGCGTACGGTCATCAACGATAAGGTCGGCGGCTCGCTGGCCTATCCGATCCTGTTGAACAACAAGCAGAGCGTGATCGGCACCGCCTCGGTCTATGCGTCGCACGACGAAGATCGCTACAACAACCACGACACCGGCGCGCAGATCGGCTTTCGCTCACAGGTGCGGGTGCTGCAACTGCAGGCCGACTACACCAACGTGGAAACCGGTCAGGTGCGCCGCGCGAGTATCAATGTGGCGAAGGCTTTTGATATCCTGGGCGCATCGAAATCCGGCGACTCCAACGTTCCAGGCACGACGGTCACGAATCCGGCGTCGATCAATTTCGTGCGGACCGGTGCAAGCTTTTCGCAAACCAACGAGTGGCCGCTGAAGATCGGCACCGCGGTTTCGTTGACCGGTCAGTACAGCGCCGTCTCGCTGCCGACGTCGGAACAGATCTCGTTCGGCGCGCAACGTTTTGCGCAGGGTTATGAACCGGGCGAAGCGTCGGGCGACTCGGGCTGGGGCGCGATGTTCGAAATCAACCGGCCGTTCACGCCGGGTTTCACCTATCTGCGCACCTTCACACCGTATGTCTCGTTCGACATGGCGCGCGTGTATCTGCATGCGGGCACGCCCTCTCCGTCGAAGCTGTCGTCGATTGCGTTCGGCTTCCGGATCTCGGACGCGAAGTACTACAGTCTGGATTTGTCGGTGGCCAAACCGATTGGCGATGCACCGGTGGAGAGCGCGTCGCGCAGCCCGCGCATCAACGCGACGTTCTCGTATCAGCTGAACTGAAGTTCGAAAGTGCCGCGTCCTGATTAGAGGTTCCACTATCAAACGACACGCGCGCTTTCACGTATTCTGCGCTGACGGTGTGCGACCCGCGACACCCAGGTCGCCAATCGCACACCGATGTGGCCGAAGTTGAATCTGAGAGGCAATACCAGGCATCACGGCAGCCGGCAACTGAAGACCGCCCGAGATGCCAATAACGCCGCGCGACCATGATCGCGCCGTCTTTAATCAAGGAGGAAGACAATGATGCAATTCACCCAACGCGCACGCGCAATCGCGCTTCGTACGGCCAAACATGCCGCCCTTGCCGGCGTGCTGCTCGTCAGCGCCGTTACGGCAATGGCGCAGGCCGATTCCCCAGTCGGCATGTGGCAAACCATCGACGATCACACCGGCCAGCCTAAGGCACTCGTGCAAATCGCACAGGACGGCAGCGGCTCGCTGAGCGGCAAGGTGATCAAGGGACTCAATGCGAACGATCAACCGGATCGCCGCTGCACTGAATGTACAGACGCGCGCAAGGACCAGTTGATCCTCGGCATGACGATCATCAGCGATATGAAAAAGGACGGCGACGGCTGGGATCACGGGCAAATTCTCGACCCGGAAAACGGCAAGGTCTACAAGTGCAAGATGCACCTGGAAGACGGTGGGAACAAGCTGGTGGTGCGTGGCTACATCGGCGTTTCGCTGCTGGGCCGCTCGCAGACCTGGGTTCGCCAGCAATAACGAGCGAGTCGTTCAGGCGCCCATGTCTGACGCGCGAAGATAGCGTTCCATCAGGGCCGCATCTGCTGCCCTGATGGAACCAGAAGAAACGGCCGACGGTCGCCATCGTCCGGCCGTTTTTTTGTTTGAGTCTGGCTGGTTGAAGTTGTCATGCAGCGTGCTTGAAGGGCGACGTATACGCAAACGGCGAAGACGGTAACGGCTTGACCGATGCCGGGCTGTACGCCGGGGGCACTCCTGCGGGCACCTTTTCTGCGTCAACGCTTTTCTGTTCCGTGCTCACATGGGTGCGCATGCGCGCTTCCATCAGGTTGCAGAGTTCCTCGCTCGCCGCGCCGAACAGCTGATCCATGACACGCTTGAGCACGCCGGATTCATACCACGCCTTGAAGCGGCGATGGCAGGTTTGATACGACGGATATTTGCGCGGCATGGCGGACCAGGTCGCGCCGCTGTACATCACCCACAACACGCCGTTGAGCACGGAGCGCGTGTTGGCGAGCGGCCGGCCACGCAGTTCGGAACGCGGACGCAGTTCGGGGAGCAACGGTACGACACGTTGCCACTCTTCATCATTGATATCACGGTACGGATTCATGGCTTCTCCTTTGTCAGAACCATGACAAAGAAGATATCCAGTCGTCCGCGGACGGAACATAAGACCAATCCGAATCTTGAAAATACGCCTTCGGACTCCGCCTCTTCGACAAGCGAACCGTGATCTATCGCAAAAGCATCCACGCCCGCGTCACGCGGCTGCTCAGGTCAGCGACGTGTCTACGATCCGGCGCGGCGTGTCGAGATATTCTTTCGATTGCATTTCGACGATACGCGAGACCGTGCGCGTGAATTCGTTGGCCATCGGACCGTCGACATACAACTGATCGGGCGGCACCGCAGCCGACATCAGCAGCTTGATCTTGTGGTCGTAAAACACGTCGATCAGCCAGGTGAAGCGGCGTGCCTCGGAAGCCATGCGCACCGACATCTGCGGCACACCGGACAGGATCACAGCGTGAAAGCGACTCGCCAGCTCCAGGTAATCGTTCTGCGAGCGTGGGCCGCCGCAGAGCGTCGCAAAATCGAACCACACGACGCCGTCAGCGCGTCGCAGCGCCTTCAGTTCGCGCTTTTCGATGCGCAAGATAGGGCTCTCATCAGGAACCGCTGCAAGGCGCGCAAACGCGTCGCGCAACGCTTTATCCGACGCCGCGCCTAGCGGCGTGTGATACACCTCGACCTGGGCCAGCGTGCGTTGCCGGTAGTCGATGCCCGCGTCGACATTGATCACATCGAGCTTCGACTTGATCAGTTCGATTGCCGGCAGCATGCGATCGCGATGCAGGCCGTCCGGATACAGCGTGTCCGGATCGTAGTTGGACGTCATCACGAATTGCACGCCGTTCTCGAACAGCTTGTCGAGCAGACGGTAGAGGATCATCGCGTCGGCGATATCCGAGACGTGGAATTCGTCGAAACAGATCAGCCGGTAGCGCTTGGCGATACGGCGCGCGAGTTCGTCAAGCGGATCGGCTGTGCCTTTCAGTTCTTCCAGTTCGCGATGCACCTCACGCATGAACTCGTGGAAATGCAGCCGTGTTTTGCGTTGCACCGGCACGATCATGTAGAAGCTGTCCATCAGGAAGCTCTTGCCCCGCCCTACGCCGCCCCACATGTACACGCCGCGTGGCAGATCCGGGTGGATGATCAGTTTTTTGAACGCATTCGAGCGGCGCGATTTGTACTCGACCCACTCGTCATAACACCGCTGCAGACGGTCGACCGCCGCGCGTTGCGCCGGGTCCGATTGATAACCCCGCGTCTGCAGTTCTTTTTCGTAGTATTCGGTGACGTTCATTGTGTTGCTGCAAAAAGAAAGGCGGGAGGGAGTGAACCCGCCCGCCTTCGTGGTGATGCCAGAGTTGCGTTCAGTCAGGCGTGCGCGTGATTACATGTTCAGCGCGCGCTTGTCCACGGCCAGAGCCGCTTCGCGCATGACTTCCGACAGCGACGGGTGCGGATGGCAAATGCGGCCGATGTCTTCCGACGCCGCCTTGAATTCCATCGCCACCACGGCTTCCGCGATCAGGTCCGATGCGTTTGCCGAGATGATGTGCACACCCAGCAGTTCGTCGGTCTTCGCGTCGGCGATCATCTTGACGAAACCATCCGCCTTGTTGATGCCCAGCGCGCGGCCGTTTGCCATGAACGGGAACTGGCCCGTCTTGACTTCGCGGCCTTCAGCCTTCAGTTGCTGCTCGGTCTTGCCGACCCACGCGATTTCCGGTTCGGTGTAGATCACCCACGGAATGCAGTTGTAGTCGATATGCGGCTTCTGACCGTCGATGATTTCGGCCACCAGCACGCCTTCATCTTCGGCCTTGTGCGCGAGCATCGGGCCACGCACCACGTCGCCGATCGCGTACACGTTCGGGACCGCCGTTGCGCAGTGGTCGTCGACGTCGATGAAGCCGCGCTCGTTCGCCTTCAGGCCGATGGCTTCGAGGCCGAGGTTGTCGGTGTTCGGCACGCGGCCGATCGACACGATCAGGCGGTCGGCTTCGAGCGTTTGCGCGTTGCCGTCCTTGTCCGTGTAATTGATCGTGACGCTGTTGTCGGTGGTTTTCACTTCGCCGACCTTCACGCCGACGTGGATGTCCAGACCTTGCTTCTTGAATTGCTTGGCGGCTTCTTTAGCCAGCGCCTGATCCGCGGCACCCAGGAATTCCGGCAGCGCTTCGAGCACGGTCACGTCCGAACCCAGACGGCGCCACACGGAGCCGAGCTCCAGACCGATCACGCCCGCGCCGATCACGGCGAGCTTCTTCGGCACGGTGTCGAACGTCAGCGCGCCTTCGTTGTCGGCAACGATCTTGTTGTCGACCGGAACGTTCGGCAGATGACGCGCCTTCGAACCCGTTGCAATGATGACGTTCTTCGCCGTGACCACTTCGGTTTCGCCTTCGCCGCTGACCTCGATCTGCACGCCGGCGTCCGTCTTGCCAGCGAACTTGCCATGGCCCTTGAGCCACGTGATCTTGTTCTTGCGGAACAGGAATTCGATACCCTTGGTCATCTTCTCGACGATGCCTTCCTTGCGGGCCAGCATCTTTGTGATGTCGAGCTTCACGTCCGACACGTTGATACCGTGATCGGCGAGGTGATGCTGTGCATTTTCAAATTCTTCCGACGACGCGAGCAGCGCCTTCGACGGAATGCAACCCACGTTCAGGCAGGTGCCGCCGAGCTTCAGCGTGCCTGCCGGGTTCTTCCATTTTTCGATACATGCGACCGTCTTGCCGAGCTGCGCTGCGCGGATAGCGGCGATGTAGCCGCCGGGGCCGGCGCCGATCACGACGACGTCAAATTCTTTGGACATGACAATCCTTTTGATGACGGAACGACGCGCGGCCACGCTTCGTGGCGGGCGTCGTTCCAGTACTGCGGAATGCTAGAGACGTGCTGCTTATATGGCGTCGGCTTGCGCGAAGACAAGCCGACGCCGGCCAAACCGGCGATTACAGGTCGAGCAGCAGGCGCGCCGGGTCTTCCAGCGCATCCTTCATCGCGACCAGCGACAGCACCGCTTCGCGGCCGTCGATAATCCGGTGGTCGTACGACAGCGCCAGATAGTTCATCGGACGGATCACGATCTGGCCGTTCTCGACCACAGCGCGTTCCTTCGTGGCGTGCACGCCCAGAATGGCGGATTGCGGCGGGTTGATAATCGGGGTCGACAGCATCGAACCGAACACACCACCGTTCGAGATCGAGAACGTACCGCCCGTCATTTCTTCGATCGACAGCTTGCCGTCCTTGGCCTTCTGGCCGAATTCAGCAATCTTCTTTTCGATTTCGGCGAGGCTCAGCTGATCTGCGTTGCGCAGGATCGGCACCACCAGGCCACGCGGCGACCCGACCGCGATACCGATGTCGAAGTAGCCGTGATAGACGATGTCGTTACCGTCGATCGACGCGTTCACGAGCGGGAATTTCTTCAGCGCGTGGACAGCCGCCTTCACGAAGAACGACATGAAGCCCAGCTTCACGCCATGTTCCTTTTCGAACTTGTCTTTGTACTTGTTGCGCAGGTCCATCACCGGCGCCATGTTCACTTCGTTGAACGTGGTGAGGATGGCGTTGGTTTGCTGCGACTCGAGCAGACGCTCGGCGATACGCGCACGCAGACGCGACATCGGCACGCGTTGTTCCGGGCGGTTCTTCAGCCATTGATCGGCCGATGCCGGTGCCTTGACGTCCGGCAGCGACGGCTTCGCAGCCTTCGGTGCGGCAGCGGGTGCCGGTGCAGCCTTGGCAGCCGGTGCGCCTGCGGTCAGCACGTCACCCTTGGTGATGCGGCCGTCGCGGCCCGTGCCGGCGACGTCGCCCGCGCCCAGACCCTTCTCGGCCATCAGCTTGCCGGCAGCCGGCGAAGCAGCGGTGTTCGCACCCGTTGCGGATGCAGCCTGAGCGGCCGGCGCAGCAGCCGGTGCCGGTGCGGCAACGGGTGCCGGCTTCACTTCGGCTTCGACAGCAGCGGCGCTTGCCGTGCCTTCGGTGTCGATCTTGGCGATCACCTGATCCGCGACGACGATGTCGCCGTCGTTCGAGATCACTTGTGCGAGCACGCCGGCGGAGGGCGCCGGCACTTCGAGTACGACCTTGTCGGTCTCGATTTCGATGAGAATTTCGTCTTGTGCAACAGCCTCGCCGGGCTTCTTCTTCCACTGCAGCATCGTGGCTTCCGAAACCGACTCGGAGAGCTGGGGAACCTTGACTTCAACAATAGCCATTATGAATATCCTGAATACGTATCGGGTGACGGCGCGCGATCTATGTACTCGACGACCGCCTGCGAACCATAACTGCCGGGAACGAACCATCACGTGGTGGCTGAACGCGGCACGGGAAAGCGCAGTGCGCTTTCCCGGTTCGTCTGTTTTCCTTATTTAGCGATCGACGCGCTCTTGAGGCGGCCGAAAGCGCCTTCGATCAGCGCCTTCTGCTGCTCGTAGTGCTTCGCGTAGTAGCCGACTGCCGGCGAGGCCGAAGCCGGACGTCCGCTGTATGCCAGCTTCTGCCCTTCCTTCATGCCTTCCTTCAGGTGGTGCTCGATGTAGAACCACGGGCCTTGATTCTGCGGCTCGTCCTGCACCCAGACCACTTCGGTCGCGTTGTCGTACTTCTTCATTTCCGCTTCGAACTGCTTATGCGCGAACGGATAGAGCTGTTCGATACGGATGATCGCGACGTCGTTCGACTTCGATTCACGGCGATGCGCCAGCAGGTCGTAGTACACGCGGCCCGAGCAGGCCACCACGCGCTTGACCTTCTTCGGCTCGATCGCTTCGTCGATTTCACCGAGGATCGGCTGGAACGCACCCTTCGCCAGTTCGGACAGATCCGACACGGCTTCCTTGTGGCGCAGCAGCGACTTCGGCGTAGCGACGATCAGCGGCTTGCGGAACAGGCGGATCATCTGACGGCGCAGCAGGTGGAAAATCTGCGCCGGCGTGGTCGGCTGAACGACCTGCATGTTGTGGTCTGCGCACAGTTGCAGGAAACGTTCGATACGTGCCGACGAGTGCTCCGGACCTTGGCCTTCGTAGCCGTGCGGCAGCAGCATTGTGAGACCCGACACGCGGCCCCACTTCACTTCGCCAGACGAGATGAACTGGTCGATCACGACTTGCGCGCCGTTCACGAAGTCGCCGAACTGCGCTTCCCACGCGACGAACGTATTCGGTTCGGCGGTCGAGTAACCGTATTCGAAGCCCAGCACCGCTTCTTCCGACAGCACCGAGTCGATCACGTTGAACTTCGCCTGACCTTCTGCGACGTTCTGCAGCGGCACGTAGGTGCCGTCGTTCCAGCGCTCGCGGTTCTGATCGTGCAGCACCGCGTGACGGTGCGTGAACGTGCCGCGGCCCGAGTCCTGACCGGTCAGACGCACTGCGTAGCCCGACGCGACCAGCGACGCGAATGCCAGGTGTTCGCCCATGCCCCAGTCGAGCTTCGCTTCGCCACGGCCCATCGCGCGACGGTCGTTGATGACGCGCTCGACCAGCGGGTGAACCTTGAAGTTTTCCGGGATCGTGGTGACGCGCTCAGCGAGGCGCTTCAACTCGGCCAGCGGCACGGCCGTGTCGGCTGCGTCGGTCCACTTGCGGTTCAGGAACGGCACCCAATCCACCGCGTACTTGCTCTTATAGTTCGAGAGTACCGGGTCGACCGTGTGGTGGCCTTCGTCCATCGCCTTGCGGTAGGCCTTGACGAATTCGTCGCCTTCTTCCGCGGTGATCACGCCTTGCTGGACCAGCTTTTCAGCATACAGCGCGCGCGTGCCCGGGTGCTTCGCAATCGTCTTGTACATCAGCGGCTGCGTGACAGCCGGCGTGTCCTGCTCGTTGTGACCCAGCTTGCGGAAGCAGACGATGTCGACGACGACGTCCTTGTGGAACTGCATCCGGAAGTCGATGGCCAGTTGCGTAGCCAGCACGACCGCTTCAGGATCGTCACCGTTCACGTGCAGTACCGGCGCTTCGATCATCTTGACGACGTCCGAGCAGTACAACGTGGAGCGCGAGTCGCGCGGGTCCGACGTCGTGAAACCGATCTGGTTGTTGATGACGATGTGCAGCGTGCCGTGCGTGCCGTAACCGCGCGTTTGCGCGAGGTTCAGCGTTTCCATCACGACGCCCTGGCCTGCGAAGGCCGCGTCGCCGTGGATCTGCACCGGCAGCACTTGCAGGCCGCTGTCGTCGCCGCGGCGATCCATACGCGCCTTCGCCGAACCTTCGACCACCGGATTGACGATTTCGAGGTGCGACGGGTTGAACGCGAGCGACAGGTGAACCGGGCCGCCTTCGGTCGAAACGTCCGACGAGAAACCCTTGTGGTACTTCACGTCGCCGGCCGGCAGGTCGTCGACGTGCTTGCCTTCGAATTCGGCAAACAGGTCAGCCGGCATCTTGCCGAGCGTATTGACCAGCACGTTCAGACGGCCACGGTGGGCCATGCCGATGACGATTTCCTGCACGCCGTTGGCTCCGCCATGACGCACGACTTCGTCCATCGAGGCGATGAAGCTTTCGCCGCCTTCGAGCGAGAAGCGTTTCTGGCCGACGTACTTGGTGTGCAGGAAGCGCTCGAGGCCTTCAGAGGCCGTCAGGCGATTCAGGATGTGCTTCTTCTTTTCATTGGAGAAGTTCGGCGTCGAACGGATCGACTCGAGCTTCTCTTTCCACCAGCGCTTCTGTTCCGGATCGCTGATGTACATGTACTCGGCGCCGATCGTGCCGCAGTACGTGTCACGCAGGGCCTTGACGATCTCGCGCAGCGAAGCACGCTCGAACCCGAAATACAGATTCGTGGCGCTGAACTCCTGGTCCATGTCGGCTTCGGTGAAGTCGTAGAACGCGGGTTCGAGTTCGGGGATTGCGGGACGTTCGCGGCGCTTCAGGGGATCGAGATTGGCCCATTGCGAGCCGAGGAAGCGATATGCACCGATGAGGGACTGCACATAGACTTGCTTGCGGGAGGTAGCGAGGTCTTCGCCGCCAGCCGCCGTGCGCGGGATGAAGGCATTAGCCTTGGCCCGTTGCGCAAACGATTCGACGATCGGGCCATGGGCCACGTCGTTGGCATTGCTGCCATCCGATGCAGGGACGTTCTGCAACGCGTCGAAATAGCTGCGCCAGTTCTCGGGCACTGACGCCGGATTATCGAGATACGCTTCGTACATTTCTTCTACGTACGGAGCATTGCCGCCGAACAGATAAGAGTTCGACTGGAATTGCTTCATCATTTTTACGCTCACCTTTCTTCGAGTTTCTCGAGAAATAGCGGGTTACAGAACCTTCCGCGACACGGCCTGACCGTTTAGCGGATTGCGCGAATCAAGTCTTGCTTGGAAGGACCTAAAACTTTGCACCGGAGAGCATATCACAGAACGGATAGTGCAGATAGCAGACGGATTGCCGCTCGAGCCCGTCGCGACGGGCTTTCGGCCGGTTTTGCAGGCCTCGCAACAGACTTCTGCGAAAAACGGGGACAAACACGACAAACAGACAGCCAACCGCGAGCAATTGCACGCAACGCGAATTGGGCGCCAGAAATGGCAAAGCCACCCGAAGGTGGCTTTTGCCTGACAGCATGTCGCTTACCCAGGATTAGGGTCGACGCTGATTTAGTCCACTGCGCCCTTACGGCTGGCGCTGCGGCGCTCGTGTTCCTTCAGGTAACGCTTGCGCAGACGGATGGATTTCGGCGTGACTTCGACCAGTTCGTCGTCGTCGATGAATTCAACCGCGTATTCCAGCGACATCTGGATCGGCGGCACGAGGCGCACCGCTTCGTCCGTACCCGACGAACGCACGTTGGTCAGTTGCTTGCCCTTGATCGGGTTCACGACCAGGTCGTTGTCGCGGCTGTGAATGCCGATGATCATGCCTTCGTACAGCGGCTCGCCCGGCGACACGAACATACGGCCGCGATCCTGCAGCTTCCACAGTGCGTACGCCACTGCTGCGCCGTCGTCCTGCGAAATCAGCACGCCATTACGACGCTCGCCGACACCACCTTCCCTGACCGGCTGATACGAGTCAAACGTGTGGCTCATCAGCCCCGTACCGCGCGTCAGCGTCAAGAATTCGCCCTGAAAACCGATCAGCCCACGCGCCGAAATACGGTACTCGAGACGCGTACGGCCACGGCCGTCCGACGCCATGTCGAGCATTTCGCCCTTGCGGCGGCCCAGCTCTTCCATCACGCCACCCTGGTGACCGTCTTCCATGTCGACCGTCAGGTTTTCGTACGGCTCGTGCTTCACGCCATCGACTTCCGTCATCACCACGCGCGGACGCGACACGGCCAGCTCGTAGCCTTCACGGCGCATGTTTTCGACCAGAATGGTCAGGTGCAGCTCGCCGCGGCCTGCCACTTCGAACGTGGTTTCGTCGCCCGTTTCTTTCACGCGCAGCGCCACGTTGTGGTTCAGTTCCTTCATCAGGCGGTCGCGAATCTGACGGCTCGTGACGAACTTGCCTTCGCGGCCGGCCAGCGGCGACGAATTGACGAGGAAGTTCATCGTCAGGGTCGGTTCGTCGACGGTGATCATCGGCAGCGCTTCCGGTTGCTCCGGTGCGCAGATGGTCACGCCGATGCCGATTTCTTCGATACCGTTGATCAGCACGATATCGCCGGCTTCAGCCGAGTCGACCTGCACGCGCTCGAGACCCTTGAACGACAGGACCTGGTTGATCTTGCGGTTCAGGATCGCACCGTCGGGGCCCGAACGCACGGCGACGGACATGCCCGGCTTGATCGTGCCACGCGTAATGCGGCCGACGCCAATACGGCCGACGTACGACGAGTAATCCAGCGACGTGATCTGCAGCTGCAGCGGCGCTGCCGGATCGGCCGGGCGGACCGGCACGTGTTGAAGCACGGCTTCGAACAGCGGGCGCATATCGCCCTCGCGCACATCCGACGTCAGGCCGGCGTAACCGTTCAGACCCGATGCGTAGACAATTGGGAAGTCGAGTTGTTCGTCAGTTGCGCCCAGCTTGTCGAACAGGTCAAAGGTCTGGTTGATCACCCAGTCGATTCGCGCGCCCGGGCGGTCGACCTTATTGATCACGACAATCGGCTTGAGACCGAGCGCTAGCGCCTTCTTGGTCACGAAGCGCGTTTGCGGCATCGGGCCTTCGACCGCGTCGACCAGCAACAGCACCGAATCGACCATCGACAGCACGCGCTCCACTTCACCACCGAAGTCGGCGTGGCCCGGGGTGTCAACGATGTTGATGTGCGTGCCTTCGTACTCGACCGCGCAGTTCTTCGAAAGAATCGTGATGCCACGTTCCTTTTCGATGTCGTTCGAGTCCATCACGCGCTCGACAACCGCCTGGTTGTCGCGGAAGGTGGCGGTTTGGCGGAGGAGCTGGTCGACGAGCGTGGTCTTGCCGTGGTCGACGTGGGCAATGATGGCGATGTTGCGTAGGGCGCGAGTCATAGGAACCTGGAGACAGTTGAGTGCGCCAGCAGCAGCATTGTGTACGAGCCAACAAAGCCCAAAGCGCACTTTTGGGAACCCAATATTGTAGCACGCCCAAATGAAGCTTTCTGGTATTCCCTGATAGCTCCGCCATCTTCCAAGCAGCGGCGCGTAGGAAACAGACCTACGCCGTTTCGGCGAAATCCTACGCAAATCCACGCGCATTGTGCCTTGAGCCGGAAAAGTTCCTTGCCTAAGCTGTAATAACGCTTGCCGCGTCAATCAACCGCTGTCTATAATCCTGCCTAGTCAACCATTGCATTCGCACGAGAATCATGACGCATCCGTCCTCAACACCCGGCTCAGAGATCAGCGAGTATCAGTTGGGCGAAAGCGTCGGCTATTTGCTCTCGCGGGTGAAATCGACCATGTCGAACCTGGTCACGCAGCGCAGCATGGCCGAACTGGGCATCACCAGCCAGCAAGGCAGCATCCTGTTCATGGTGGCGAGCGGCAAGTGCCTGCTGGCGGCCGAACTGGCGCGCGAATACGGCATCGACGCAAGCGCCGTCACGCGTCTGGTCGACCGCCTGGAAAAACGCGGCCTGCTAACAAGAGTGCGCAGCAACGAAGACCGGCGGGTCGTGCGACTCGCGTTGACACCGGAAGGCCACGCGATCGCGGCCAAGATGCCGGCCATTTTCAACGGCGTGCTGGACAACCTGCTGGGCGGCTTTACCCCCGAAGAAGTGGGTTTTCTGAAGAGCATGCTGCGCCGCGTACTCATCAATTCCGGCGAACAAACGGGACTAACCCGTGATGCAGCAAGCAATTTTGACAGCAAATCGTAATTAATTGCTTGCAGTGTCCATCATTACATTCCACTCAAAGAGTCGAGCGATGAAATCCCTTTCCCTGTCCGCGCCCGCACTTTCGAGCCGGGCCGCTGTCGCCGCCGCGGTGACGGCGCTCGCCCTCACGGGGTGCGCGAACTACTTCGGCATGAAGAGCGACAAGCAGATCTCGTCGCCGGCTCAGTACGAGTCCACCCAGAGCCTGTCCGGCCAGGGCGGCCAATGGCCGTCGCTCGACTGGGCCAACCAGTTCGGCGACCCCCAACTGCCGAAGCTGATCGCGGAAGCGCTGGAAGGCAGTCCCTCGATCGCGCAGGCGCAGGCACGCCTCGCCAAGGCTTCGTCCTACATTGAAAGCTCGCGCTCGGCGCTGTACCCGAAGGTCAACGGCAGCTACTCGTGGACCCGCGAGCTGTTCTCGGCGAATGCGCTCTACCCGCCTCCGTACGGCGGCACCTGGTATAGCGAGAACAATGTGCTGGCGAGCGCATCGTGGGATCTGGACCTGTGGGGCAAGAACCGCCAGCGCCTCGGCCAGGCCGTGTCTCAGGAAAAAGCCGCTGAAGCCGACATGCAGCAGGCGCGCGTGACGCTCGCCGCCTCCGTGGCGAGCACGTACAACCAGCTTGCCCAGTTGTATGCGTACCGCGACATCGCCGCGCGCGAAATCGCCAATCGCCAGGACATCAGCCGCATCACCAACGGCCGCGTAAGCGCCGGGCTCGATACTAATGTCGAACGGGAAACCGCTAACGGCAACATTGCGAGCAGCCAGCAGAACCTGACCGATCTCGACGGTCAGATCACCGTCGTGCGTTATCAGTTGGGCGCGCTGCTCGGCAAGGGGCCGGATCGTGGCCTGCAGATTGCCAAGCCGGTTCTGACCACGGGCGACGCTGTAGCGCTGCCGAACAACCTGCCGGCCGACCTCGTGGCGCGCCGCGCGGATATCGTCGCCGCACGCTGGCAGGTCGAAGCCGCGATGCACGACGTGAAGGAGGCGAAGGCTGAATTCTTCCCGGACGTCAACCTCGCCGCCGGTTTCGGTTTCGATGCGTTCGGCTGGGGCCGTTTCCTCAAGTCGGGCAGCCGTCAGATGCAATTCGGGCCGGCCATCCACCTGCCGATCTTCGACGCCGGCGCGCTGCGCTCACAGTTGAAGGGCCGCTACGCAGACTTCGACCTCGATGTGGCGGACTACAACCAGACGCTGATCAATGCGCTCTCGGATGTCGCGACGCAAGTGTCGTCGATCCGTTCGATCGACCAGCAATCGGGCGACGCGCAGCGCGCGCTCGACGCGTCGACCAAGGCCTATCAGCTGGCGGTGATCCGCTACAAGGCCGGTTTGTCGCCGCAGTTGCAAGTGCTGACCGCCGACCAGAACCGCCTTGCCGCCGAACAGACGGTTACGGGCCTGAAGATGCGCCGCCGCGATCTGCAGATCGGCCTCATCAAGGCGCTCGGCGGCGGTTTCGACGCAACGCAAACAGGCCTCGTGGTGCCGACCGATGCCCCGGCATCGGCCGCCGCGGCATCGGCCACCGCTGCGACCGCCGCTGCAAACTGAAGCCACATCGACGCGACCCACACTCGCACAAACATCCGAATAAACGACGACGCTTGAGAGAACCCGGAGCACATCAATGAGCACCACCCAACAGCCCGCGGCTACTACACAACCGACTCAGCCGGCCCCGCAGCCGACGCAACCGGCGCAACCGCCGGCGAACAACGGCAAACGCAAGCGCATGATGACGCTGCTCGTCATCGTGATCCTGATCGCCGCGGTCGCCTACGGCCTTTACTACTTCCTCGACGCACGCTTCCATGAGGACACCGACGACGCGTACGTGAACGGCAACGTTGTCCAGATCACGCCGCAGGTCACCGGCACGGTTGTCGCCGTGAACGCGGACGACACGCAGACCGTGAAGGCCGGCGACCCGCTCGTCGTGCTCGATCCGGCCGACGCGCGCGTCGCGCTCGAACAGGCCGAAGCGAATCTCGCGCAGACGGTGCGCCAGGTGCGCGGCCTGTTCGCCGACGACAATCAATACCAGGCGCAAGTTGCCCAGCGCCAGTCCGATCTGTCGCGCGCGCAGGACGACCTGAAGCGCCGCCTGACGGTCGCGCAAACCGGCGCCGTGTCCGCGGAAGAAATCTCGCACGCCCGCGACGCCGTGAAGAGCGCGCAAGCCTCCGTCGACGCCGCCCAGCAACAACTGGCGTCGAACCGCGCACTGACCGCCAACACCACGATCGCCAATCACCCGAACGTTCAGGCTGCCGCCGCGAAAGTCCGCGACGCTTACCTGAACAACGCGCGTAACAACCTGCCGGCGCCGGTCACGGGCTACGTCGCGAAGCGCTCGGTGCAGGTCGGCCAACGCGTCTCGCCGGGCACCCCGCTGATGGCCATCGTGCCGCTGGGCGGCGTGTGGGTCGATGCGAACTTCAAGGAAGTGCAGCTGAAGTACATGCATATCGGCCAGCCGGTCGAACTGACCGCCGATGTGTACGGCTCGTCGGTGGTGTACCACGGCAAGGTAGTCGGCTTCTCGGCGGGCACGGGTTCGGCGTTCTCGCTGCTGCCCGCGCAGAACGCGACCGGCAACTGGATCAAGGTGGTGCAGCGTCTGCCGGTGCGGATCGCGCTCGACCCGCAGGAACTTGAAAAGCATCCGCTGCGTATCGGCCTGTCGATGCAAGCCGACGTCAGCATCAAGGATCAAAGCGGCGGCCAGCTCGGCCAGGCGCCGAACACGGTCTATCAGACCAACGTGTTCGACAAGTACGGCGACGAAGCTGACGCCGAAATCGCTCGCATCATCTCGGAAAATGCAGGTCCGAACGGCGGCTCGCAGAAATCGGCTCAAGCCGGCGGCGCTGCCAAGCCCGCCGCGAAGCTGATGTAAGCGGCGCGACGATTTATAGAAGGCTCTTTTAATGGCTCAGGCTCAGGCGCAAGTCCCTCATCCGCCGCTCGAGGGCGCGCAACTGGTGATCGGCACCATCGCAGTGTCGCTCGCCGTGTTCATGAACGTGCTCGACACGTCGATTGCGAACGTGTCGATCCCGTCCATTTCGGGCGACCTCGGTGTGTCGTCCGACCAGGGCACATGGGTGATCACCTCGTTCGCAGTGGCGAACGCGATCTCCGTGCCGCTGACCGGCTGGCTCACCGAACGCGTCGGTCAGGTACGCCTGTTCATGGCGTCGATCATCCTGTTCGTGATCTCGTCGTGGATGTGCGGGCTCGCGCCCACCCTGCCGTTCCTGCTGGCCTCGCGCGTGCTGCAAGGCGCGGTGGCCGGCCCGATGATTCCGCTGTCGCAAACGCTTCTGCTCGCCAGTTATCCACGCGCCAAGGCGCCGATGGCTCTATCGATGTGGGCGATGACCACGCTGATCGCGCCGGTGGCCGGCCCGATTCTCGGTGGCTGGATCTCGGACAACATCTCGTGGCCGTGGATTTTCTACGTCAACATTCCGGTCGGCGCGATCGCCGCCGTAGCGACGTGGTCGATCTTCCGCAACCGCGATTCAGTCATCAGAAAGGCGCCGATCGACGGCGTCGGTCTCGGCCTGCTGATCCTCTGGGTCGGCTCGTTGCAGGTGATGCTCGATAAGGGCAAGGACCTCGACTGGTTCTCGTCGACCACCATTGTCGTGCTGGCGCTGGTCGCGGTGATTTCGCTCGCGTTCTTCATCGTGTGGGAATTGACGGCCGAGCATCCAGTGGTCGATCTATCGCTCTTCAGCCGGCGCAATTTCACGAGCGGCACGATTGCGTTGTCGATCGGCTATGGGCTCTACTTCGGCAACCTCGTATTGTTGCCGTTGTGGCTGCAAACCGATATCGGCTACACGGCCACCGAAGCGGGTCTCGTGATGGCGCCGGTCGGCGTGTTCGCGGTGCTGCTGTCGCCGATCACCGGCAAGGTGTTGCCGCGTACCGATCCGCGCTATATCGCGACCTTGTCGTTCCTCGTGTTCGCGCTGTGTTTCTGGATGCGCTCACGTTATACGACCGGCGTCGATACTTATTCGCTGCTGCTACCCACGTTGATTCAGGGAATCGGCATGGCCGGGTTCTTCATCCCGCTGGTGTCGATCACACTGTCGGGTTTGCCAGGCAACCGGATTCCGGCTGCGTCGGGCTTGTCGAATTTCGTGCGGATCATGTGCGGCGGTATTGGCACGTCGATTTTCCAGACCGCGTGGGATCACCGCACCATCATGCATCATGCGCAACTGGCCGAACAGGCGAGCGTGTACAACCCGGTGTTCGATCAGTCGATCCGGCAGATGGGTGCGGCGGGCTTCAGTCAGCCGCAGGCATATGGCCTGTTCAATTCAATGGCTACGCAGCAGGCAGCACAGTTGGGTGTGAACGATCTGTTCTTTGTATCGGCGGGGATCTTTGTCGCGCTGATCGCGCTGATCTGGATGGCGAAGCCGGAACGCTCCGGCGGTGATGCGGGTGCGGCAGCGGCGGCGGCGCATTGAGGTTCTGGTTTTAGTCCGCGACGCGGGCTGTATGTAAAAAGGCGGGGCCGCTTGTGAGCGGTCCCGCCTTTTTTGTTGCTGCTACCGGGGCGGCGCTGAACTTCCGCGCTAGCTCGCGGATGTGACCACGAGCCGTTCCGGCGCCAGCACACCCTCGCCTTGCTTCGCGACGCCAAGCAGACGCCCGTCCGCTGCATACACGCGTATGCGCGGCGCGTTCACCGCCTCGCCAGTGATGGTCAACTCGGAAAGCTTCAGCCGCTGCCCATGCAGGAAGCGGCGGGTCGCGTCTTCGTCCAGTGTGACGAGCGGGAACGTGGACAGCAATGCATCGACCGGTTGCAGCCACGTATCGCGCTCGCTCTCCGTCGCATCGGACAACGCGTCGAGCGTCACCGAATTCTCCAGCGTCAGCGCGCCGACACCGGTACGCCGCAGCGCTACAAGATGCGCACCACAACCAAGCGCTTCGCCGATATCCTCGGCGAGCGTGCGCACATACGTGCCTTTGCTGCACGTCACGCGAAACGTCACGTCGGGCAACGCACAGGCAAGCATGTCGAGCGCGTGAATCGTCACCTGACGCCCTTCCCGCTCCACCGTCTGACCGGCACGCGCGTATTCGTACAGCGGCTTGCCGTCGCGCTTGAGTGCCGAATACATCGGCGGGACCTGGACGATGTCGCCGAGAAATTTCTGCATGGCCGACTCTACCGCGGCCTGATCGCACGTCACGTCGCGCGTGTCGACTGCTTCGCCTTCGGCGTCGCCGGTGGTCGTGCGGATACCGAGGCGCATGGTCGCCTCATAGGTCTTGTCGGCTTCGAGCAGGTCTTGCGAAAACTTGGTCGCTTCGCCGAAACACAGCGGCAAAAGACCTGTGGCGAGTGGATCGAGCGTGCCGGTGTGGCCCGCCTTTTTGGCCAGGTAGAGACGCTTCGCGCGAATCAGCGCGTCGTTGCTCGACAGGCCGAGCGGCTTGTCGAGCAGCAGTACGCCGTCGAGCGCGCGACGCGGCACGCGGGGGCGTTGAGGTGCGGTCATGTCAGAAAGACAGGGTCTTCGAAGTGTACGGAAACAGCGCTAAATGGACTGCAACTGAAGCAGTGCAGCCCGGAACGCGGATAACAGCGCGCTCAGTCTTCTTTCGCGCGATTGGCATTCGCCTCGTCGATCAGGCGGGACATTTCGACGGCCCGTTCGATCGTCTGGTCGTAATGGAAATGCAGCGTCGGCACGGTATGAATGTGCAGGCGCTTGAACAGCTGATTGTGCAGATGGCCGGCCGCGTGCGTGAGCGCTTCGAGCGTCTGCTGCGGGTCGCCGGTCAGCGTCGTGAAGTAGATCTTCGCGTGCGCGTAGTCGGGCGTCAGCTCGACACTTTGAATCGTGACGATCCCGATGCGCGGGTCTTTGACCTCGCGCAGCAGCTCGGACAGGTCGCGCTGGATCTGATCGGCGATCTGCACGTTGCGATTGGGGGAAGAACGTTTTTTAGGCATGGTGTTTGTGTGCTCCGTTCTGACGGATGCAAAAAAGTTGTTCGCGCGAACCGAGGTGGTGATTGCCCGGACGGCAATGAGCGGCTTGACAGCGACTGCAAGCCACCGCGGGGCGCAATACGCGACAAAATGCGCGGGCCCAAAGGCAACGGGCGGAGCGGGCGCTTAAGCCCGCTCCGCCCGTTGAGCCAATGCCGCGTGAATTACAGCGTACGCGCGACTTCGGTAACCTCGAAGACTTCGAACTGATCGCCTTCGACGATATCGTTGAAGTTCTTGATCGACATACCGCACTCGAAGCCCTGACGGACTTCCTTGACGTCGTCCTTGAAGCGCTTGAGCGAATCGAGCTCGCCCGTGAAGATGACAACGTTGTTGCGCAGCACGCGCACCGACGACGAGCGCTTGACGAAACCGTCCGTGACCATACAGCCAGCCACCGCGCCGATCTTCGGTACCTTGAAGACCTGACGCACTTCGACCGTACCCGTCACGACTTCGCGCTTCTCCGGCGCCAGCATGCCCGACATCGCAGCCTTCACTTCATCCACTGCGTCATAGATGATGTTGTAGTAGCGAATATCGACGCCGTTGGTTTCCGCCAGCTTGCGCGCCTGTGCATCCGCACGGGTGTTGAAGCCGATGATGACCGCCTTCGAAGCCGTAGCCAGGTTGACGTCCGACTCGCTGATGCCGCCGACTGCGCCGTGCACGATCTGCACGCGGACTTCGTCGGTCGACAGCTTGAGCAGCGACTGCACCAGAGCTTCCTGCGAACCTTGCACGTCGGCCTTGACGATGAGCGGCATGTACGCCACTTCGCCTTCGCCCATCTGTTCCAGCATGTTCTCGAGCTTCGCGGCCTGTTGCTTGGCCAGCTTGACGTCGCGGAACTTGCCTTGACGGAACAACGCGACTTCACGCGCCTTGCGGTCGTCCGGCATGACGATGACTTCTTCGCCCGCTTGCGGGACTTCAGACAGACCTTGAATCTCAACCGGGATCGACGGACCTGCCGACTTGGTCGGCTTGCCGGTTTCGTCGAGCATGGCTCGCACGCGACCGTAAGCGCTACCTGCCAGCACCACGTCGCCGCGGTTCAGCGTACCCGACTGGACCAGGATCGTTGCAACCGGACCCTTACCCTTATCGAGCTTCGCTTCAATGACGAGACCCTTGGCCGGCGCTTCGACCGGTGCCTTCAGTTCCAGCACTTCGGCTTGCAGCAGCACGTTTTCGAGCAGGTCGTCGATGCCCACGCCGGTTTTAGCCGACACCGACACGAACGGCGAATCGCCACCGTATTCTTCCGGCACGACGCCTTCCGCGACGAGTTCCTGCTTGACGCGCTCCGGATTCGCATCCGGCTTGTCGATCTTGTTGATCGCAACGACGAGCGGCACGCCGCCTGCCTTTGCGTGGGCAATTGCTTCCTTCGTTTGCGGCATCACGCCGTCGTCGGCTGCAACCACCAGAATCACGATGTCGGTTGCCTTGGCACCGCGAGCACGCATGGCCGTAAATGCTTCGTGGCCCGGCGTATCGAGGAACGTGATGACGCCGCGCGGCGTTTCGACATGATAGGCGCCGATGTGCTGCGTAATCCCGCCCGCTTCACCCGCTGCAACCTTGGCACGGCGGATGTAGTCAAGCAGCGAGGTCTTGCCGTGGTCGACGTGACCCATCACCGTGACGACCGGCGGACGCGGCAGTGCTTCTGCGTCCGTGATTTCGCCTTCGACCAGCATTGCTTCCGGATCGTCCAGCTTGGCCGCAACCGCGTGGTGGCCCAGCTCTTCGACGATGATCATCGCCGTTTCCTGGTCCAGCATCTGGTTGATCGTGACCATCTGGCCGAGCTTCATCATCGACTTGATGACTTCCGAGGCCTTCACCGCCATCTTGTGCGCCAGATCGGCGACCGTGATGGTTTCCGGCACGTGCACTTCACGCACGATCGGTTCGGTCGGCGCCTGGAACGTGGTGTTCTGATCCTGATGCTTGCCGCGACCCTTCGGGCCGCCGCGCCAGCCGCGATCGACACCGCCGCTCGAATCGCCACGCGTCTTGATACCGCGGCGCTTCGCTGCGTCGTCCTGCCAGCCGCCCTTGCCGCCACCTGGCTTCTTCTTGTCGCCAGCCGACGGCGTGGTTGTTGCAGCCGGAGCCGCGGCAGCCGGTTTCTTGGCTGCGGGGCGTGCCGGTGCTTCGCCCGCCGGACGCGCTGGCTTGTGCAGCGTGCCCTTGGCTTCCACGGGCTTGGCCGGCTCAGCGGGTTTCGGTGCCGGTTCCGGCGCCTTGACCTGCGCCTTGCGCGGCGTGTTCATCATTTCGCGAATCGCACGTGCTTCGGCTTCTGCCGCCGCACGGCGCTTGCTGACTTCTTCCTGCTCGGCGCGCGTTTTCTCGGCGGCCTGACGCGCTGCGTCTTCCGCTTTCTTCGCTGCTTCGCGTTGTGCCGCACGTTCTGCCGCGGCGCGCTCGTCGTCCTGCTCGCTGTCCTTGGCAACCGCCGGTTCCGCAGCCTTGGCCGCGACCGGTTCAGCCTTCGTCGCCGCTTTAGCAGCCTGCGCCGGCTGTGCAGCTTGAGCCTGTTCGCGAGCCGCCGCTTCGGTCGCAGCCGCCGCGCGCTTCTTCGCTGCTTCTTCTTCCGCACGACGGCGCTCGGCTTCAGCAGCCTGCTCGCGCGCCTGACGTTCGGCTTCTTCGCGTTCGAGCTGTTCCTGACGCGCCTTCAACTCCTGAGCCTGCTTTTCGAGCAGTTCAGCTTCGTGACGTGCTTCCTCTTCACGACGCTGGAGTTCGAGATCGTCTACATCAGCTTCGGCCACATGATTCGATGCATCACCGCCTTCACCGGCGGCTTCGTCGCGGCGGACGAAGGTGCGCTTCTTACGCACCTCGACCTGAATGGTGCGAGCTTTGCCCGTCGCGTCGGATTGCTTGATCTCCGACGTATGCCGTTTCGTCAGCGTGATCTTGCGCTTGTCCGCATCAGTCGAGCCGTGAGACTTGCGCAAGTGGTCGAGCAGACGCGCCTTGTCCGTTTCGGACAAGCTGTCGTCTTCGCTCGCTTTCGTGACGCCTGCTGCCTGAAGCTGCTCAAGGAGCACGCCTGCAGGCATTTTCAGTTCCGCGGCAAATTGGGCTACGTTGTTACTCGCCATTCATTCCTCTTAATGCAAGGACCGATTCCTTGCGGTTAGCATCTTGTCATGCGGCCTAACGGCCGCGGTCAATTTAGTGCGCCATGGTCATTTCTCACTGGAACCAATGTTCACGTGCTTTCATGATCAACGCCTTAGCGGCATCCTCTTCCATTCCGGTCATCTCGACCAGTTCATCCACAGCCAGCTCGGCGAGTTCGTCGCGCGTCTGGATCTGATGTTCGGCAAGCTTGGCGAGCAGGTCGGCATCCATGCCGTCCACGCTCTTCAGGTCGAGTGCAACATTCTCGACCTTTTCTTCATTCGCGATCGCCAACGTCAACAATGCATCGCGCGAGCGATTACGCAGTTCGTGAACGGTGTCTTCGTCGAATGCTTCGATTTCGAGCATCTCGTTGAGCGGCACATAAGCGATCTCTTCGAGGCTCGTAAAGCCTTCGTCGATCAGGATGTCGGCAACTTCTTCGTCGACATCGAGACGCGCCATGAACAGGTCACGCAGTACACCGCGTTCCTGATTCTGCTTTTGCGCAGATTCGTCCGGCGTCATGATGTTGATCTGCCAGCCGGTGAGTTCGCTGGCAAGACGCACGTTCTGGCCGCTGCGGCCGATCGCGACCGCCAGTTCGTTTTCGTCTACGACGACGTCCATCGAATGCTTTTCTTCATCGACGACGATTGACTGGACGGCTGCCGGCGCGAGCGCGCCGATCACAAACTGTGCGGGATCTTCCGACCATAGCACGATGTCGACGTTTTCGCCACCGAGCTCGTTACGCACGGCCTGGACACGCGAACCGCGGATACCGACGCAGGTGCCGATCGGATCGATGCGCTTGTCGTAAGCGATCACGCCGATCTTGGCGCGCACGCCCGGATCGCGGGCCGCCGCCTTGATTTCCAGCAGACCCTGTTCGATTTCCGGCACTTCCATTTCGAACAGCTTCATCAGGAATTCGGGCGCCGTACGCGACAGTTCGATCTGCGGACCGCGAGCGGTGCGATCAACCTTGGCGATATAGGCGCGCACGCGGTCACCCACGCGCAGATTTTCCTTCGGAATCAGCTGGTCGCGGCGCAGCAGCGCTTCGACACGGCCGGTTTCGACGATGAAGTTGCCCTTATCCAGGCGCTTCACCGAGCCGGTCATGATGTGCTCGCCGCGCTCGAGGAAGTCGTTCAGGATCTGCTCGCGTTCCGCGTCGCGCACCTTCTGCAGGATCACCTGCTTGGCAGCCTGCGCGCCGATACGGCCGAATTCGATCGACGGCACCGGTTCTTCGATGAACTCGTCGAGTTGAATCTCCGGCTTCTGTTCACGCGCTTCGAACAGCAGGATTTCCTGATCCGGCTCTTGCAGGCCAGCTTCGTCCGGCACCACTTTCCAGCGGCGAAACGTTTCGTGCTCGCCGCTTTCACGGTCGATCTGGACGCGGATGTCCGCGTCTTCTTCGAAGAGTTTCTTGGAGGCCGAAGCGAGGGCCGCCTCGAGCGCGGCAAATACCACGTCTTTATCGACGTTCTTCTCGCGTGCCAGCGCATCCACCAGCATCAACACTTCGCGACTCATTGTTTGCGGCTCCTAAAGTCAACTTTCGGAACGAGGCGTGCCTTATCGATATCCGCGACGGTGAAATCGAGCATCGCGGCGCCTTCCTTCCCTTCAAATTCCAGACCGATCGTCTCGCCTTGCGGAGCATGCAGGATGCCCCGGTACGATTTCCGTCCGTCCAATGGCTTTTTCAATGTGATTACCACTTCGCTGCCTGCGAAGCGTTCAAAATCCGCCAGTTTTTTCAGCGGGCGGTCGAGACCCGGCGACGACACTTCAAGCCGCTCGTAATCGATATTTTCGACGGTCAGAACGTGCTGGAGCTGACGCGTGACTTTCTCGCAGTCTTCGATCGCGATGCCGGCCGGCTGGTCGATATAAATACACAACATGCCGCGCCCGGTGCGCTCGAGATCGACGAGCTCGTAGCCGAGTCCCACGACCGTGGTTTCAATCAGTTCCGTCAGTTGCACAGTGCCCTCTAAGATGTTCGCGCGGCGAGACCTGCCGGGTTTGTCTGCAAACACCAATGCGGGCCGCGCGCCAAGCCGGCGCACGTTCGTGCTACCCGAGATGCCGAACCACTTAGAACTGCGCGGCAAAAAAAAATGGGCTAAACGCCCATCATCTTATTACCGGTGGTCGCACCTGAGCCGCACATGAAAAGCCGCACGCCCAGCGACTCCGCGATTGTAGCCATTTTTCGGGACAAACGCAAACCGCAGAACGCCGTACGAAGCGCATTTCCGCTTGATTTCATGGGAATCTTTCAACGATATGGCAGCGCGCCGGTCCTTTTGCAAGGCGGCTTGCACCGCCTCGGACCTGCGCCGGACAAGCCGGGCCAGGAAACTCTGCCCCTACTTATGCGCACGCCGCGGTTTTATGCATCACAAGAAACCCGCGGCGCTCGCCGATCGATTCGACGGTGGTGAAGCGTAAATCGTTAAGGAACGATCGGCGGCCAACCGCCATGCTCAGGTTGCTTGCGGCTTAACGGCCACGTGAGCGACCACGCGGCGCGCCGCCGCCACGATTGGCGCCGCCCGCATTGGCGTTGCCGCCACCGGTGCGGTTGGCGTTACCGCCGCGATTACCGGCCGGCCCGCGGCTGCCGCCGCCCGGATTGCCACCAGGGCCCCCAGGGCCGCCAGCGCGCTTACCGCCGCCAGCCGCACGATTGCCATTGCCCGACGGCGCGCGATTGCCATCGACGTCGCCACGGCCGCCACGCGGGCCACCCGCGCTGCCGCCGCCGCCACCGCCGCTCATCGGGCCGCTGAAGCCGCCGGCACTGCGGCCAGCGCCGCGGCTGCCGTAGCCGCCACCGAAACCGGACCCCGCACCGCCACCCGCACCACCGCCGAAGCCGCCACCCGCCGTGCCGCGACGGCCTTGACCGCGCGGCTGCTGCTGGTCGAAACGGCCATGCGACATCAGTACCGGTTCACGGCCAATGAAACCCATCGATGTTTGCATCGGATCCGGCTGCTTGCGCTCCGGCGCCTCTCTGCGGCCGCCCTTTTCTTCCGTCGGCGCCTTCAGGCCGACCGACGCCATCAGCGCACGCACCTGATTGTCTTCGAGTTCTTCCCAGCGACCGCGCTTCAGGCCCTTCGGCAGCGAGATCGGGCCATGACGCGTACGGATCAGGCGGCTGACCATCAGGCCGGCTGCCTCGAACATACGGCGCACTTCACGGTTACGCCCTTCGGCGAGCGCGACGTGATACCAATGATTGGTGCCCTCGCCGCCGCCATCGCGGATGCGCAGGAAATTCGCCGGACCGTCTTCCAGCTCGACGCCGTGCAACAGCTTCTGACGCATGCCTTCCGCCAGCTCGCCGACCACGCGCACCGCATATTCACGCTCGACGCTGTAGCGCGGATGCATGAAACGGTTTGCCAGATCGCCCGACGTGGTCAGCATCAGCAGACCTTCGGTGTTGAAGTCGAGGCGGCCGACCGCGAGCCACTTGGCGGTCTTCATGGGCGGCAGCTTGTCGAACACCGACGGGCGACCTTCCGGATCGGCGTGGCTGACAATTTCGCCGGTCGGTTTGTGATACAGCAGCACGCGCGGCGGCTTGTTGGCCAGCTTGCGCTTGACCGGCTTGCCGTTGATGCGGACCTGGTCGGTCGGCATGATGCGCTGGCCGATGTGGGCCGGCTCGCCGTTCACCGACACGCGGCCGGCAACGATCAGTTCTTCCATGTCGCGGCGCGAGCCCATGCCGGCTTCGGCCAGCACTTTGTGCAGCTTCGGCGCGTCGTCGTCCGCGGCGAGGACGCGCTTGGGCGCGGCCGGCTTGCCACGGCGCAGCATCGGGGCGCGCACGCCGCCGGTGGTGCTGTTGTCCGCATCGAATGCGGGCGACGTGACATACGAGAACAGGTCGTCCGGGTTCGCTTCGGCTGCGACTGCCACCGGCGCTTCGCCGCCACGGCGATTCTGACGCTGACCGCCTTCGCGCGGCTGACGCTCGCCGCGCCCTCCTTCACGAGGTCCGCCTTCAGGAGGGCCGCCCTCGCGGGGCGCACCCTCACGTTGACCACCCTCACGCTTCGCACCGCCCGCATTGCGGCGCGGGCCCTGGCCCTTGGCGCCACCCTCCTTGCGCGGCATGCGCACCTGCGCGACCACTTCGCCGTCCGGCGGAGTTTCGGTGACGACCGGCGCGCCTTGCGCGGGCGCGCCTTCGGCGCCCTTCGTCTTCGCTCCGGCGCGGCGCCGCGCGATCAGGCTGCGCGGTCCGCGACGCAGGCCGCGGCGCGGACGGTCTTCACCGTCTGCTTCCGTGGTCTGCGCCGGGCGTTCGCCCTCGCCTGACGACGCTTGCGTGGTGCGCGCTTCGTCGGCGCGCGCCGACGGCACGGCGCGCTCGGATTCGGACGAATCGGTGTCGTGGGTATGTGTCAAAACAACCTCAAAATGTCAGGTCGCGCACGCCCATTGCGGGCGTGGCAAAAAAAGTTCGGTTACGTCAGGCGCTGCGCGACTCGGGTTCGTCGTCGGTCAGAATGCCTGCGTCCTGTGCGGCATCGCGACGATCCTCAGGATCGCCGTGCGCCGCCGTGGTCGGGTTCGGCTCGGCGGCGTGCTCCGTATCGCGGAGTACGCCCGAGTCGTGCGCGGGTATTGCCGGATCGGCCAGGGAGACCGGATCGTGATTCAGTGCGGGCTCGGCGGCGTCGGCCTGCGACTCAACGTTCGCCGCTTCGGCATGCTCTTGCCCGTTCGGTGCTGCAGCAGCGTCCTGATGCGACTCGGGCGCCGGCGCGGCATCCGCCGGATCATGCCTTGCGTCGGCAAGTTCAGCTGCCTCGCCTGCTTCAGCGCCTGCCTCGCCGACGGCAGATTCCGACGGCGCTTCGAGCGTGCCCTCTTCGTCCGAAGCCAATACCTGTAAGGTTGCGGCCTCGGAAAATTCGATCGCGTGCTGACCGAGCAGATCCGCGTTCAGCTGCGCCGACGGATCCGCGAGGGGCGGTAATTCGTCGAGCGCCTTCAAACCGAGGTCGTCGAGAAATTGCCGCGTCGTCGCGTACAGCGCCGGACGGCCCGGCACATCACGATGGCCGATCACCTCGATCCAGCCACGATCCTCGAGTTGCTTGACGACCTGCGTATTCACCGTGACGCCGCGAATCTCTTCGATATCGCCGCGTGTGACCGGTTGCCTGTACGCAATGATCGCGAGCGTCTCGAGCACCGCGCGCGAATATTTCGGCGGTTTCTCAGGATGCAAACGATCCAGGTACGAACGCATCGCGGGCTTGCTTTGAAATCGCCAGCCCGACGCCAGCCCGACCAGCTCCACACCGCGCCCAGACCAATCCTGCTTCAGGTCTTCGAGCAAATTCCGAACAGTGTCTGCCGACACGCCGTCGGCAAAGAGCTTGCGCAAATCGACGAGCTTTAACGGCTCCTGCGCGCAGATCAAGGCAGTCTCGAGGACGATCTTCGCCTCTTGGGTATTCATGCAGCTAGGTCAGACCCTGTGGTCAAAGAACCGGATCAAACAGACGATGTGGAACTGAAGACGCGCTCGCCCGATTCTGATCGGTCATATTGATGGGAGCACGCACCGGGGGGAGGCGAAACAGGCAATCGAGCCAAACCCAGCCGGACGGAGCAGCGATATTCCTGAAAGGAATCGCGTGACTGAGCGCCATATTACGCAAAAACAACCAGTGCGTAAAGACGAAATCCCCGGCGCATTTTTCAGCGGCGCCCTAACCCGCGTGCTTTCGCGGAAAACCAGGCGGAAATACACGAGAATCGGACTGAAATGGACCCTTAATTGGGCCCTTCACTCACGCCAAGCGCCCTTTCCGCCGCGCCTCAATGCGTGCCGTACTGCGCCAGGAAACGCTTCAGACGCTCGACACCCGCGTCAAGCCGCGCCGTATCGCAGGCATAGCACCAGCGCACGAAACCCTCGCCTTGCGGACCAAACGCGCTGCCGGGCGCCACGCCCAAGCCCACTTCGCGCACCATGGCCTTGCACAGCTCGAGACTGCTCGACGCACCCGGCATCGAGAAAAACACATACATCGCCCCGGGCGGCGCCTTCACATCGACGCCCGGCACCGTGGACAGCGCCCGCACCAGATGGTCGCGCGATGCCTTCAGGTCGAGCACCAGTTCCTGCGCGAAGCGCTCGCCCTGCTGGACGGCCGCGATGCCCGCCTGCTGGACGAAAGCCGGTGCGCACGAGGTGTTGTATTCGACCAGCTTGCCCAGATCGTCCATCAGCGAGGCCGGCGCGACGATCCAGCCGAGCCGCCAGCCGGTCATCAGCCACGCCTTGGAAAACGAATTCACGCAGATCACGCGCTCGTCGCGCGTGGCCAGATCGAGAAACGACGGCGCCGTGCGCGAATGGGTGCTGTCGGCGCCAGGTTCGGCGTCCGCATAATAAAGACGCTCGTAGACTTCGTCGGCGACGATCCAGATGCCGTAGCGGCGGCAATGCGCCAGCACGGCGCGCTGCTCTTCGCGGCTCATCACCCAGCCGGTCGGATTGTTCGGCGAGTTGATCAGCAGCATCTTCGTGTCCGGCGTCAGCGCCGTCAGCAACTGCTCGAGATCGAGTTGCCAGCCGCGTTCACCGTAGCCCAGCGCGACGGTTTCCACATGCGCGCCCAGAATCTTGGGAATCTCGACCAGATTCGGCCACAGCGGCGTGACCGCGACGACGCGATCACCCGCGCCCACCACCAGTTGCGCGGCCAGCATCAGCGCGTTGACGCCGGCGCTCGTCACCGCGATGTGATCGGACGACGTCGCCCCATGCAACTCGCTGACGTAGCTCGCGAGCGCCGCGCGCAACGGCGCAATGCCCAGATTATGCGTATAGAAAGTGGCGCCGGCAGCCAATGCGGCGCTAGCGGCGTCGCGGATGAAGGCCGGGGTCACCCGGTCGGACTCGCCGAACCAGAACGGCAACACGTCCGCAACGCCGAAACCGGCGTTCGCGACTTCTCGGATCTGCGAAGGACGCAGTGCGCGCACGGCATCGCGCGCGTTGGGGACGGAGGGCACAGGCAGATCCGTTTCGCTCATCGAGGGTTCCAGACGGTGATGGACGGGTAATGGGTCAAGGCTGACGCCAAGGGAGGCGACAGTTTAGCGCGGCGCCTGCTTTTGGGACGACGAAGTCCCCGGGTGATGAGGCGCAGCCAAAGCCATCAGCTCAAATCCTCAGCCCGCGCAGGCAATTGACAAATCAGGCTCCACACCGCCTCCGCTGCCGGCGACAGCGAGCGGTCGCGCCGCCGCACCAGTTCGACGGTGCGCTCGGCGCGCGGCACGAGCGGCCGCGCCACCAACGAGGCGCCCGCCGGCAGCGGCAACGCCAGCCAGGGCAACACGCTCACGCCAACGCCCGCCTCGACCAGCCCAAAAACGGTCGCGGAATGCCCCAGCTCCTGCACCACGGTGGCGCTCACGCCGTACTCCTGCATCACGGCATCGATGATCGGCCGGCTGCCTGACGCGTAATCGAGCATGACGAGCTGCTGGCCTTCGAGGTCCGTCCATGCCACCTGCCTCTGCGCCGCCAAGGGGTGGTCGTCGCGCGAAACGACGCAAAACGAATCTGTCATCAGCGATTCGCTCAGCAGGTCGTCGGCGGAAAACGGACCGATGATCACGCCGAAATCGACTTCGCCCGACTTCACCTTGCGCACTACGTCGCTTTGCACGTCGTCGCGCAGACCCAATGTGATGTAGGGAAACTGGCGTCCGCACGACGCCACCACGCCGGGCATCAACCGGCAGGCGATCGTCGGGCTTGCGGCCACCACCACCCGTCCGCGGCGCTGCTCGCCGATTTCGCGGATCTCGCGCAATGCGTCATCCAGATCCGTCAGCAGCCGCGACACGCTCGATACCAGGTTGCCGCCGACATCCGTGAGCTGCACTTCGCGCGTGGTCCGGTCGATCAGCTTCAGACCGATCTCTCCCTCCAGTTCGCGTACGCAGCGACTGACCGCCGACTGCGTCAGACCGATTTCATCGCCGGCCCGGCTGAAGCTCTGCAAACGGGCGACCTCAATGAAAACCCTTAGCTGACGCAGCGTCACATTCATTTACCAACCTCATCAATAACCCAGTTTGATGCGCATTGTATGGCGAAATGTCGCACCACAGTCGCATTTAGTGCGATCGCTGCAGCGCAGCAATAAGGCGCAAACGCACGCTGGACGGGCTTGATTGCACAAGATTGGTGATTGTCCCGATTTGCGAGATGGGTTTTTTGGATTCTTATACGCCCCTAGCTAGCGCCCGCGCTGGCCCGCTGTCACAGGGCTTCAGGTAGTTGGATTCAACTTGGCACACTTCCTGCATTTACATGCACACAGGGTCGGCGCCATGACTTCTAACTGAATAGCAGATCGTGGCAAGCCCGACCCCCCTTGGCACTCGCCTATCGAGTGCATGGAGAGTGCGCGGCGCGGGGCAGCGCACCGGAGTTAGCTTCGCTGAGGTGAAACATGATGCTGTTCGACGATTTGAGAGACAACGAGTGGGCGCTGGTCGAGGCGTTGTTCTGTGCGGAGCCAGCACGGAGCGAACGTCGAGGTCGACCACGCGTGGAAGCGCGCGCAGTAGTCAATGCCGTGCTTTGGGTGCTGTCGACGGGAGAAGGCTGGTCCAAACTGCCGGGCCGCTATCCGTCGCCGCCGACTTGCCGCCGTCGCTTCGACGAATGGCAAGCCGATGGTACGCTCGCCGAAATAGTTAAGCGACTCGGCACGAGCGGCCGTGAAATTTCGCTACGTGGCCGCATTGGCGCGACTGCGGCGAAACCGCCGGCACCGCCGAGCCGTGACCGTCTGCGTGGCGCATTCTGGACCAATCCGGAATCGTGGCGCGCGCCGGTCAAGATGGCCTGACGCGAATTGTTTTGCCTCCGGGCGCCTGCGGGCGCCCGGCGTGTATCTGGGCCGCCGCGTGCCGTCTGTCGACGCTCGCCCGACCTGCAATGGGCACCGCTCCTCGGCGCGCCCAGCTGAGTCGTCCCTTCCAGTTTCTCCGACGTCATCATCGGTTCGCTTCAGGCGTCTGAGGCGAGCCGATGATTGCTGGTGAAACATCCATTTACTATTGCTTACAGCGTGCTTTCGCCACTCGGCATACCTTATGTGTATGCAAACAGGCCTTGAGTCGATCGGCTTGACGGGAGCTCAGCATGAAACCAATGTCACTGCTTCTGTGCGGCATTGTCGTTTCATCAATGGCCGCACCGGCGCTCGCACAGCAGCGCCCACAAGGCTGGAACTGGCGGCCGGATCACACGGCCACCGTTGAAGCCTGGCAGCAAAGCGAAACACGCAACCGCGACTTCACGCCGCCTGCGCCGCGTGGCGACTTGCGCGGCGATATCGCGAGTAATGTACGCACGCGGCCTGAACCGCCGCGCGAGGACCCTACGCGCCGCCGCTAGGCATGCGCCGACGCGCCGGTTACCGGCTCGGCGTGTGTCGAATCACATGGGGGCGCCGCTGTTGCTCGGCGCGTTCGGCGCCGTTGTTCGCTTTAGCCGGCGTCCATCGTCAATGCGAGACAACGCGCTGCATAGCGAATTGAACGATCGGGGAACCACCAGGCGCTGCGCCAGTCTGATTCAACGCCATTAGCACAGCGTGGCAGTAGTAATTCCGGTAAGCCCGTATCCTTGCGATACGGGCTTTTTTTTGCGTCAACGGGCAAGCGACGCGCCGCTGTATCAGGCGCATCAGCCAGGCAATAAAGCGAAGCAATAAAGTCACCGCCAGCCGCGTGGAGCGGCTGGGAGATACAGCGCCAGCGGCCTGCCCGCCGACCTTAAGGCCGGGCTTCGAGAGCGGCTGTGGGCCGCGCTTCGGCTGTCGCGACGACGTAGTCGTTCATTCGCTGTGCGGTCCAGCTCAACAGGCGTTCGTCGTGCGCAAGCCTCGCAAACTCGGCCCTGCCGCGCTCGGTGAGCACGGCAATATCGACCGGTGCGTGAAAACCCGGAGCCGGTGCGACAGTGCGCTGTCGAACAGTGTCCATCAAGCCTAGCGCGCGAAGATATTGGAAGACACCGGGTCGTCTGGCCCATGGGACCTGGCGATATTGCGCCCGCCGCAGCGCTTCAAGTACCGCTTCGTTGGAATACGTGGTCATCTCACTTCTTTCTTAAAGTGCAGCTATGACACATCTATGCCCAACACGTCACCGCGCCACCAGTGACGCGCATAGCACCCGCCCTTGGCTGGAAACTGGCCGCTTTCATGCGGTCGAATTCCGCCAGGTGCTGCCCTGGTCTCGTTTTCGGAACCCCCGTCTGAACGCCATGGTAGCGTTCTGTCTACGGGCCAACGATGCAACCGCTGCGGCGCGATAGCAAGCCCATAGATTTGTCCCGAAAGTCATACGTTACCCCATTTAAATTGATTCTATTCACTTTATTAGCGCTTTTTTTTGCAGCAATCGTGCTTTGGAAACGCGCCCGCCGGCCCCTCGCCATGGGCGCGATCGCCCTGTTCTGGCTGCTCGCCGCCGGCTGGCTCACGGCGCCATTGCTGGAATGGGCGCAGCCGCATCGGCAGACCGACACGCCCGCCCGCTTCGCGCCGCGCACCGCGATCATCATGCTCGGCGGCGGCACCATTTACGGCGATGACGATGTGCTCGTGCCACCGCGTGACGTGCTCGCGCGCATCGCCGTGAGCGCGGAAAACTACGCAGCCTGCAAGCGTACGGCCGCCACGTGTCAGGTTATCGTGAGCGGTGGCAATCCGCAGCGACATAGCGCAACCGAAGCGGACACCTATCTGCCCTATCTGCTGCGCCAACAGGTGCCGCGCGCGGACATCGTGCTGGAAAACAGCAGCCGCACGACTTACGAAAACGCGCGCAACGTCTCGGCTATTCTCGACCGGTCACGTTACGATTCCCTGATACTCGTCACCTCCGCCTACCAGATGCCGCGCGCCTTGCTTGACTTCCATCGTTTCGGCCTCACGCCACAGCCACTGATCTCGAGCGCGCTGCACACAGATCCCGGTGTACTGCCGCGCTATGACAATCTGGTGAATGCGGAGATTGCGCTGCACGAACTGATTGGAATCGCGCAATTTCACGTCTATCGTGCAATCGGGTGGTTCTGAATCTCATGCTTCCTGACGAAGCAATTTATTTAGAGATGCGAATATTCTTTGTATCGGCAACGCATTGTCGAGTTTGATGCGGGATCGTCATCGACAGTGACTGCAGGCCGAACGTAACAAGGTGTAACCAATTGTCACTGCAGTTACAAAACGTCCGCTGGAGCGGATATTGCTGGCTAGAATGCATTGTCTTTCCGATTGGACAGGCAAATACTCGGGTCCATTACCACTCTACGGAGGTAACAATGAAGAAAGTGTCCCTGGCGATCCTGCTTTCCCTCAGTGCCGTGACGGGCGCGGCCTATGCGCAGGACAACGGCGTCATGATGAGCACCGATCCGGCCAAGGCCGCCGACGTCGAGCAGCGCGCGCAAGATTTGCAAAACCGTCAGCAAGCAATGGAAAGCGCACCTATGCCGGAGAAACATCACAAGATGGCCCCGCATCACAAGAAGGCCGCCAAGCCGATGGCAGCCAGTTCGTAAGCGCAGTTGACGGCATCACCCGCGGCCTCGCCGCGAAGGTGAAAAGCCGAAGCCGGCACCGCCGGCTTCGGCTTTTTTGTTGTCTAATGGACTGGCTGCAGGCCCGCTGCGCCCGGCCGACGTTATGCTAAAGTCGCGCACCGACCGGCACCCGGCGACCGTCGCCCGGCCGGAATCCCCCTAACCTGTGCGCACCTTGGTGCGGAGGACAGCATGAGCAACATCCAGCTAGATATCGAATGGACTGAAGCAGCATCTCGCAAAATCGAAAAACTGATGCCGCGCGGCGGTCAGGAAGCGTTCCTTGCGCTGCCGCCCGTCGAGTGCCTGCCGATGGAAGGCGACGTGCTATTTCTTGGCCCGGACGGCAAGCAGCAACCGTTCATTGTCGCGGAACGCCAGTATCACCACGACGGCGACGCAGACTGGACCATCATCCTGATCCTCGACGTCCCGCAAGCCACGCACTAAAGATAAACGGCGAGCGCCGCGCAGGCCGTGTCCGGCCTGGCAGCTCATTCGCCGTTGTTCGACCTTCAGGGTTCGACCTTCTGAGTTCCCCCGCTGTTCGCCTCTTAAACGCTTACGCGATCTTCGACACGACGCGAATTTCCGCGTGTTCGACCCAATCCGCCACCGCCTTCCTGTAAGCCGCAATGTGCGCGGATTTTGCATGCGCCGCGAGCGCTTCCTGGCTTTCCCAACGCTCGACAAACACGAACCGGCGCGGCTCCTGCACGTCACGATGCAGATCGTATTGAAGCGCACCCTGCTCTTTGCGCGTCGGCCCGACGATGCCTTCGAGCGCTTCGCGCAATTGCTCTTCATGGCCCGGCTTTGCCACCGAGATTGCGACCACCGCGATTTCCGTCATGCCTGTGCTCCGTTTGTTCAGGAAAAGCAGCAGCATACCCGCCGCCCGCCAAACCTGCAGGCGCTCACGCGCACCGGGCAGGCTCCTGTGGCCACGGCTGGATTACCCTGACGCAAAGCCTTCGGCGGACGCGAAATGTCTGAGCACCGTCCTTGCCTGGAGTTTGGCGGGCGGCCACTCACCGCCCTGCTACCCTCGGCTTCATACGCACGATTGATTGCATTCGAACGGTCGATCCTGCGCGCGGCAAATGAGTGCGAAACCCACGCGAAACGCCCACGAGACCGGGGCCGGCCGCCGTGCCACGGCCGGTTTGCCGGGCGCCCGGCCACATCCCGCGTCTGTGATAACCCGCACATTCACGCGAAGTTCGAACTGCTAGACTGGTTTTGACTAATCCCGCCGGAGCCCAGCATGGCTGGCATTGCTCTCCGCGTTCCCGGGCTGTGCCCGCCTTACCCTGCCGGCGCCTGGGCTGTGCATCCGTTGCGCGTCAAATCTGTCTGCGCGCCCCGTCACCCGCTTGCCGCGACGTCACTATGCCCGCACTCATGCCTGCCCTTATGCCGACCGTCAGAGAATTGACCCTTAGCGGCCTGCTCCCGCATCTGGTCCGGGACGAGTCCGGCTGGACCGCGACATGGCGCGCGCTGACCCTGCACAGCGTGTTCCAACCGGTGCTGTCCGTCACGCATCAGTGCGTGGTCGGCTACGAGGGTCTGCTGCGCGCGTTCGATCCAGTCGGCTTGCCGGTATCGCCGGAAGTGCTTTTCTCCGGCACGCGCTCGGCCGCCGACGCACGCGAACTCGACCGCATCGCGCGCTGCCTGCACGTGGCGAATTTCATGGAACAGGGCATCAGCACGGGGTGGCTGTTTCTGAATACGCGTCCGCAGGTGTTCGAAACCGGATGGCCGCAGCGCACCTTCATCGACGAGCTCTCGGCGCACTTCGGCCTGCCACAGGAACGCATCGTCATCGAAGTACTTGAGCAACCCGCCGACGATGAATCCGCCGTCGCCAGCATGCTCGCGGCGTCGCAGCCCCGCGACTTCCTGATTGCGATCGACGACTTCGGCACCGGTTTTTCGAACTTCGACCGCGTGTGGCGCTTTCGCCCCGACATCGTGAAACTTGACCGCTCGCTGGTCGCGCGCGCGGGCAAGCGTGAAGGCGACGATTCGATGATCAGCCACCTGATCGCGATGCTTCACCAGTCCGGTACGCTGGTACTGGCCGAGGGCGTCGAAACCGACGAAGAGTTGATGATTCTGATGCAGGCCGACGTCGATTTCGTGCAAGGTTTCTGGCTCGGCCAGCCGAAGGGTTCGGTGCAGGCTGCATGCGCCAGGGTGCCGGCGCTGATCGAGTCGATGTGGAGCAAGTTCGCCGCCTATGAACAGGCCCATGCCGGCCACCAGCGGCTCGGTTTCGAAGGGTTCGCCGAATCCGTACTCGCCGCTGCCGACACCTTCAAAGCCACCGGCGATCTGCGGGCGGCGGCGCAAAAGGTGTGGCATCTGCCCGAAGCACGCCGCGTGTTCGTCACCGACGGTCAAGGCGAACAGACGCAAGCGTCGGTCTCGGCCGCCTCGCTGCCGCCACCTCCGCTGCGGCTCGCGCCGCTCTACACCGATACGCGCAGCAACTGGTCGCGGCGCGCGTATTTCAAGCACGCGCTCGCCGCGCCAGGGCGCGTCGCCATGATGGGGCCGCACTACTCGCTCGCGGACGGCGAGGACTGCTATACGGCGGCAATCGCATTCGAGCGTGACGGCACGCATGTGCTTTGCGTCGATTTTGTGCCGATGACGTCGCCGGCCGATACGCGTTCTCCCCGACGCGGGGGCAAACGCTGAAACGCAGCAACCGTTGGCTGGCGCGCGTTATCGTGCGATTCTCAGGGTGCCTCCGAGGGCACTTTTGTCGCTCTGCCGAGATTTAGCGCCTCGGCCCCGCCGCCGTTAATCCCGTCAATCGTCCACCCGCCCGCGGCCAGATTTGACCTCACTGCGCTTGGCCTTGCTGTCGAGGCGACGCCGATTCGACGCGCGCGTCGGCCGGGTCGCGACGCGTGGCTTGCGCGTCACGCTGACGCTTTCGATCAGCTCGTCGAGCCGCGCCAGCGCTGCCGCGCGGTTCATCTCCTGAGTGCGATGCTCCTGCGCCTTGATGATCACCACCCCGTCGCGCGTGAGCCGATGATCGGACATCGCGAGCAGGCGCATCTTCAGCACCTCCGGTAACGACGAAGCGTGCACGTCGAAACGCAGATGGATGGCACTCGAGACCTTGTTGACGTTCTGGCCGCCCGCTCCTTGCGCGCGCACTGCGGTCAATTCGATTTCGTTCGGCGGGATCGGATAACGGGATGTCATGATGGGATTGAGCTAGAGACGCAAGTGTACACACGGCACAGTCGATTACCGACTACGGACTATCGGCCACGGCCACCGATACGAAAAACTATTTGCATCGACACAGCCGGTTCACTGATACTGCGGTTTTCGCTTACAGCGTAAATTAATATGAAACTCCGTCCGGGTTTTGTGCTGGAACTGGCCGTCAATTTTCTGCTGCCATGGCTTGCTTACCGTTTCGCGCTGCCCCACCTGGGCGAGACCGGCGCGCTGATCGCGTCCGCCGTGCCGCCGATCGTCTGGAGCCTGATCGAACTGGTGCGCTTTCGACGCGTCGACGCGCTCAGCATCATGGTCGTGGCGGGCATCGTGCTGTCGGTCGCGGCGATGGCGCTGGGCGGCAGCCCCCGCATGCTGTTGCTGCGGGAGTCGCTCGTGTCAGGCGCGGTAGGCGTGGTGTTTCTGCTGTCGTTGCCGATGCGCCGTCCGCTGATCTTCTATCTCGCGCGCGCCACTGTCGCCCGTGAAATGGAAGGCGGCGCCGAACGCTTCGAAACCTTGTGGCGCGAGCGGCCTGCTCTCGTCAGTGCAATGCGGCTCATGACGCTCGTATGGGGCGTCGGTTTGACCGGTGAAACGGCGCTGCGCGCCTGGATGGCGCTCACCTGGCCGATCGAACGCTTTCTGATGGTCTCGCCGTTCATCGGCTATGGCATTTACGGCGCCTTGACGCTGTGGACGCTGTGGTATCGCAAGAGCATGCGCAGCCGGGTCGAGGCGCGCGTGCAACCGGACGGGATCGCGAGCTGAGGGGTCTGGCTGTCCGGCTGTCCGGCTGTCTGGCTGTCTGGCTGTCTGGCTGTCTGGCTGTCTGGCTGCCTGGCTGCCTGGCTGCTCGGCTGCTCGGCTGCTCAAGTTACCTGAGTAGCCTCGCCTGCTTGCGGCACCCGGACTGCCTGAATCGCCCGAACTCCTTGCCGGGCACGCGAACGAATAAGCGCGTTGCCCACGTCATCCTGCTAGGCGACGCGCCACGCCTCCGCAATTCGCGCGGCCAAGCCCGAATCACGCTGTGTCGGCGTCGCGATGGCCTGCGCCAGCACGGCGCGCGCACCAATCACTTCCACCCGCTCACGCGCACGGGTAATTGCCGTGTACACGAGTTCACGCGACAGCACGCGGCTGAACACCGACGGCAACATCAACACCGCATGCTGGAACTCCGAGCCTTGCGACTTATGAACCGTGAGCGCGAAAGCCGTATCGTGCGGCGGCAGTGCAGCAGGCGATACGGCACGCAGACCGCCGTCACCAGTACGGAAATACACGCGCAACGCACCGCCCGCACCCGGCAGCGCAATGCCGATGTCGCCGTTGAACAGACCAAGCGCGTAATCGTTGCGCGCCACCATAACCGGGCGTCCGGCGAACCACTGCGCGCCTACCGCCAGCGTCACGCCGGCAGCGCGCCGCACCTGTGCGGCCATCGCGGCATTCACCTGATCGACGCCGCGCGGCCCCGAGCGGGTCGCGCACAGAATTCGAAAACGGTTCAGTGCCTCGAAGAGCGGCAATGGGTCCGGTGTATCCGCGGCTAGTGCTTCGGCGAGCGCATCCGCGTACGGTCCAAAACCTGCGGCGAGCCGCACGACGGTGCGATCAGCGAGCGTCGCATGCGTGTCTTCGTACAGCGCCGCTGCGCAGGGTTCGGCCGGATCGAAGCGCAGGACTTCGAGCGCCGCGCCGGCCGCACCGTTGCGAATCGCGAGCGACAAACGGCCGATCGGCGATTCAAGGCCGAATCGATAGTTGCGCTCGAGCCAGACGACGCAGTCGGCGAGCGGGTTTTGAGCGGGCGAAGGTAAAGGCAGTGGCAACTTTGCTCCTGCTGCCGACCCTGATCCGGATGCCGTTCCTGATGCCGATGCCTCTCGCGAAGACGACGGCAACAACGGTGCTCCGGCAGCGGGCGCCGCGGTGCCCGTAAACAGATCGTCGCCGGACGGTCCACCGAAGACACCGCCCGCATCGGCATCGACGGACAAATCGCCAGGCGGAGGATCGAAATCGTCCGGCGCACCCGTTTGCGCGAAAAGATCGTCAGGCCCTTCGTCGAAGCCGTTCGACGCCTCTGGTAGTGCTTGCGACAACCGCGCCGCTTCGATGCCAAGCGCCTCAGCAATCCGCTGCAGTCCGTTCTGCGTGAAAGCAGGCCGAGCGCTGAGCTCGGCGAACACCGCACCAGCCTCGACGGCAGCGAGCTGGTCTTTGTCACCCAGCATCACGAGACGCGTCTGCGGCGCAATGGCATCAAGCAGATGCGCCGCCATCGCAACGTCGATCATCGACGCCTCGTCGATCACGACGACGTCGTAAGGCAGCGGGTTGTCGCGATGATGCCGGAAGCGCCCCCCCGGCCCGGAGCCTAGTAGGCGATGCAACGTGTACGACGTCTGCGGCAAGCGCGCTGCAAGTTCGGGCGGCAAATCGCCGGCACGTGCGAGCAAGGCTTCCTGCATGCGTTGCGCGGCTTTGCCGGTGGGCGCCGCCAATGCAATTCGCAGATCGGCCCGCGCATCCAGCAAACAGGCAAGTACGCCAACCACCGTAGTTGTCTTGCCGGTACCTGGGCCGCCGCTGACGATCGTCAAGCGCCCGGACAGCGCCATGACTGCCGCGACACGTTGCCAGTCGACTTTATCGTCCTGCGGGGGCCCGAAATAACGCAGCAGACGTTCACGCAGCGTTTGAGCGGTCGTGTCCGCGTTTGCGCTTATACCGGCACTGGCACCCGCATGCGCAACCAGCGAGCGTGCGAGACGCCGCTCGTAGTCGTAGTAGCGCGCCAGATACAGCCGCCCTTGCCCATCGATCACCAGCGGCCGCAACGCCGCGGCACTTTGCGAACCGTCGCTAGCCATACCGCTTGCGAACAGCGCCGCGCGCACTTCCACGCTCGATGCATCGAAGCGGCGCGCCAGCACGGCAAGCGGCAGGCACACGTGCCCTTCGGCAGTCGCGCGGCTCGCGGCAAAGGCGGCCCGCGCAGCCCACTTCACCGCCTCGCCCGACGCGCCGCCACGTCGCGCCAACGTGCCGATGCGGCGCGCGAACCCTTCGGCAAGCGCAGTGCTGAAATCGGCCGGCGCCGGCAAATTCACCCCGATGTCGTCAAGCTCCGGCGGCGCGGAAGAGTTCCGCTCGAACGTGCTCATGCGACACCTCCGATCATCGCCGCGTCAAGCAGCGCCACCAGTTCGAATGCAGGCCGCCGCATGTGCACGCCCGCCGCTCCATCGGCGTCACGCCACTGCGGACGAACACCGCGCACGAACAGATAGAGATAGCCGCCAATGTGCGTGTCATACGCATAATCGCGCACCCGTGTTTTCAGATAGCGATGCAGCGCCACCGTATAGAGCAACGCTTGCAAGTGATACGCGTGGCTCGCCATGGCCGCTTCGAGCGGCGCCGCGGCGTAGTCGGCGGCGGCGTCGCCCAGATGGTTCGACTTCCAGTCGACGATCCAGAAGCGTCCGTCGTGCTCGACGATCATGTCGATAAATCCTTTGACGAAACCGCGCAACACGCCGGGTTCCAGCGCCACGTCGGGATAGCCGTGTTCAACCAGCAGCTCGCGTAACGCCGGAAAATCGAGCGAAGGCGCGGCAAACAGAAATTCGAGTTCGTTCAAACGGTGCTGCGGATTCAACCTGGCGAGCGCCATGCCGGGCACGAGCTCGGTGCTCACCACGTCCGCGATCAGGTTATGCATCATGGCGGGCAAGCGAGCCGCGAGTTCGGGCACTGCCGGCGCCGGACGCTCGCGCAACGCGCCCCGGATGGCATCCGGCCACGTCTGCGGATCGGTGAAATCCGCGAGCTCGAACATGCGGTGCAGACACTCGCCTGCCGCGGCGCCACGTGGAAACGCGAGAATGTCGTCCTCAGCGTAGAACGGCGCTTGCGGCACCGGCAGCGGCGTTGGCGCGAGCGCGTCGGCGATCTCGTCGTGATCGGGGCGCACCTCTTCCACCGGCGTATGCGCCTCCTCGGCCTTGCTGCCGGCGGCGATCAAACCGCTGAAGCTCGCCATGCGCCACTGATCGCGCAACGGCCGCCGATTGGCGCGCGCCTGCATCCGCGCGCCGCTGTCCTGGAGGCTTTCCAATGGCGCACGGCGCTCCACTTTCGGCAATGCCTGCAACGTGATCGGACCGCCCGCCAGCGCCCGCCACGACAATGACAAGGCCGCTTCGTCGGGTGGATCGGTGAGCCAATCGTCGAAGCTGTGACCGTTGCCACCGACCAGCCAGTTCAGCACGCTGCGCCGCGATTCCTTGGTGGAGCGCGACGAAAGATACGTACCGGCGACCAGATAGCAGCGGTACACCGCGCGCGTCAGCGCCACGTAGACGAGCCGCGCCCGTTCCGCCGCCTGTTCGCGCGCCGCGTAACGCGATGCGCGCTCGGCCTCTTCATCATCGCAACCGTAGTGCAGCACCGCGCCGCCCGTTTCGTCGTGATACTCGCGCGCATCGGGCAAGCCGGAAGACGGCGGCTCGCGCAGCGCACCATCGTTCAGAAACGGACAGAACACGACCGCATATTCCAGCCCTTTCGATTTGTGAACGGTGACGATCTGCACAAGGTTGCGATCCGACTCGAGCCGCAATTGCGCGTCTTCGCCGCCACCTTGCGTGCGTTGCGCGGCGAGCCAGCGCAAGGTCGGCGCGATGCCGGGTTGCGTCGCGGCACGCGCCTGCACGAGTTCGGCCAGATGATTCACATTTGTCAGACGGCGCTCGCCGTCCGGCCCGGCCACCAAGCGCTGTGCGACTCGCAGCTCGCGCATCAGCGTGCGCCACATCAAGGCGAAGCCGCGCTCGTGCCATAGCGTGCGATAGCGTGAGAAACGCTCGACCCAACCCATCGCGTCCGCGGCATGCGCGGGATCGTCGGCCGGCGCCGGCGCATCGGCGACCTGCTCGAGGCGCCACAGCGCGGCGGCGTCGAGGCCGAGCCAATCGGTGGCGAGCGCAGCGCGCAAGCGGCGCAAGTCGCCCGGCGTATCGACCGCGGCCAGCACGCGTTCGATCTGCTCTGCGTCGAGCGTCGCGAACACCGAGGCCTGCGCCAGTTCAACGCTGCCGACACCCCACGACGCCAGCACACGCTTGATGAGACTGCCCTGCTTATGCGTTTGCACAAGCACCGCGATATTGCCTGGGGCAAGCGGCGCGTCGCCGATCGTCACCGACCCTTCGCGCGCACCGCGCAGGAGCCGTACGATCTCGGCGGCGCAGGCTTCGCTCGCCGCGCGCTGCGCTTCGCGTTTGGTCAACGCGGCGTCGCCTTGCGGCAAGGTCCAGATGCGGAAGTCACCCGCGTTTGCATCCGGTTCGGAGAACGGCGGACGACGCCGCTCTCCGGCCCGCACCGGCTGATAGTCGAGACCGTCGAGCACGAACGCCTGTGGATTGGCTTCGAACAGCCGGTTGCAGGCCTCGACGATCGGCGCGGTCGAACGCTGATTGACCGCGAGCGTATAGCACGCCGAAGCCGCCGCGCGCGCCGCCAGATAGGTATGCAGATCCGCCGCGCGGAAACTGTAGATCGCCTGCTTCGGATCGCCGACCAGAAACAGCGGACCGGCCGGCGCGAAGATGCGGCTGAAGATCGCGAACTGCAACGGATCGGTATCCTGAAACTCGTCGATCAGGGCGGCCGGATAACGCGTACGCAAAGCATCGGCAAGCCAGGGGTTGGCCGCGAGCGCGCGATACAGGTTGGACAGCAGGTCGTCGAACGACACCACCCTGCGCGTGCGTTTGCGCGCTATCAGTTCGACAGGCGCGTAGTCGAGCCAGGTTTCGACGAGCGAAAGCCAGCGAGCGCGTTGCGCGGCAACGGCAGCGATCACGGCGGCAGACAGCGCTTCGACGTGCTCAAAGAACGGATGCTCAGGCGGTTCGAACTTGACCTTGGTCGCCTTCTTCAACGCCGAAGCCGTCAGCTTCAAGGCCGCCTTTGGCGGCGGCGCATGGCAGTCGCCCTGAGCGAAGTATTCGCTCCACGCGGTGATCGCGGCGCTGACGAGTTCAGGCTTGTGCGAGGTCTTGCTCAGACGGTCTTGCGCTTGTCCAAGCAGACTGACGATCGCATCGCGCTCCGCCTGCCACATCGCGCAGGCAGCATCGAAACCCGCCTGCGGATCGGCATCGTTTCCACCTGAATCGACCTTGCCCCAGCGCAACTGCGCCAACGGCTTCTTCAGGCGCCGCGCGAGTTGCTCATCGAGCGACGCGGGGCCAGCGCGTTTGGCCACCAGCCATGCGGCAAACGCAGGATGCGCATAGGCCACCGGTTCCACCTGCTCGCGCCAGAAATCGGCCGCCATTTCGAAGCGCAAGGCCGCATCGTCGGCTTCCATTTCGAAGGCGAACGGCATGGCTGCGGCGAACGGCGCCTCCTGCAACGCGCGCTGACAGAACGCGTGGATGGTGTGAATCGCGGCCTGGTCGAACGTGCGCAGTGCGCGGCGTACGACTTTCAATGCGGTCTCGCGATCGATGCCGCGTTCCGGCGCCAGCGTCGTTTCAAAGAGCCGCTGGATGAACGGATCGCCGCCATCGTCGTCCGTATCGATAGCCCGGTCCAGTTCCGCAAGCCGCCCGCGAATCCGCTCGTGCAACTCCGCGGTCGCCGCCTTGGTAAAGGTCACGACGAGAATCTGATCGGCGTTCAGGTTCTTTTCGAGCAGCAGCCGCACGTACAACGCGCAGATGTTCCAGGTCTTGCCGGTTCCCGCCGACGCCTCGATCTGATTGACGCCGTCGAGCGAACAGGCGAAGACGTCGAGCTCTTCTGCGACCAGCGCGTGATGGCGAACAGCGCCGCTCATGATGCGCTCCGCAGATGCTGAACGAGCGGTTTGAACACGATCGAGGCGAGACTGCCGAACGGTTCGTCGAGCGAAAGCGGCGTGCCGCGCAGGGCGATGCGCAAGGCAGGATCGTCGGATTCGCCGCGCACACGGTCATTGATCCACACGCCCTGCGCCGCGGAATCGCTCTCGCTGACTTTCACCCACGCGCTCTTCGGGAAAAAACGCAGCGGCAGCATGCGCCCGGCTCTGAACAATGCAGCAAGCGGCGCCAGTTCATCGAGCGGCGCGGCGACCGGCGTGAGCTCAAAACTCTCACCGCTGCCATGCCAAACCGTGCGGCGTGGGCCGTTCGGCTGCGCCGCGCAGTAGACCAGATGCGCAAGCCACGCCGACAGATAGTCGCGCGCAGTAGGTTTGGCGTAGCGGAAAATCACCTGCCCTGTTTCGGTCAGCAAATTCAAGGTGCCATGCAGTTGCAGCGGTGCTTCGGCCGCTTTGCGGAGCGCCGCGTCATGAGAGCCGAAGAGCGTATCGGCGATGTCGGCGCGATCGGGCCAGCGCGGCACGATATCGAGCACGAACGGCAACCGTTCGACACCCGACGCGACTTCGCGGCGCACGCTGTCGGCAAGTTGACGCAGCGCGCCGAGTTCGCGCGAGCGCCACACCACGCCGGTCGCGCCACCCGGTAGTTCCGGACTGGCCGCGGCAACGCGGCGCACGCGCTCGAACATGCTGTCTTCGTCTTCGGTATCGCTGTCCAGCAGTACCGGCAGGAGCCGCTCTGCCAGCGCGTCTCGCCCGGCCCAATCGAGTTCGAACGGCTCGGTGTCGAGCAACTCCCCTTGCGCATCCGACAACACGATACCCAGACGGTCACGCAATAACGCACGCGCCGGATGACGCCAGAAGCGCACGAACTCGTCGAATGCGACGGAGGGCGCCTCTTCGGGCGGCAACGGTCGATCGAAGAACGGCGCGGCGGCCGGATGCTGCGGCGCGGCCAGCAAACTGGCCAGTTCCGCGCGATCCACGTCGTAAGTGAAGAGGCCGCGCTGCGACGAGAAATAGTCCGACGCGAACGCCTGCAGCGGGTGATCGATGATGAACGCGTGCCGTGCGGCTTCGATTTCCGCGGGACTCGCGCCTTCCCCCGCCGACACTTGCGCGAGGTGATCGAGCAATTCGTCGACCAGCGCGGCCGGCGGCAACGGTGCATTGTCGCGAATGCTGCGGCCCGTATAGGCGATAAACAAGCGGTCGCGCGCAGCCAGCAGCAGATCGAGGAACAGATTGCGTTCGTCATCGCGGCGCTGCCGGTCGCCGGCTTTACCGAACGCGGCCATCAGGTCGAATTCGTCGGCGCGGGCGAGACTCGGCAACACACCGTCGTCCATACCAAGCAGGCAGACGATGCGATACGGCAAACCGCGCAAGCTGGTCAGCGACGAAAACGTCACGCTACCCCAAGGCACGCCGCCGCGCGCAGGGTCGTCGAGCGCCTCGGTGAGCGCGCCGCGCACCACGGCGGCCGGCAGCACGACGTCTTGCGCCCCCGCTTGCATCGCATCGCCCATCTTGTCGATGGCGTCGCGCACCGCCGCCAGCGAATCGGCAAACGCCACGCCGCCGTCGAAACACTGCGCGAGCGTCTCGAGCAGCAGTTGCGTCCATTCGGCAGGCGTCTGCTCGACCGAGCAGCGCTGCGCGAAGGTCTCGATATCGTCGACGAAACGCGACAGGCGGCCGAGAAGCTCAGCGTCTGAGCCGTCGGCGCCTTCAACGGGCAGCCAGGCATCGACCGGCTCGCCGCCATCCGGCATCGCGTAACCAAGGTACAGACGGGTCAGCGCATCCGCAAACGTATGACGCGCGACAGGCACGTGCTCGCCCTTCGGCTCGCCGGGCACCAGCCCGCGACGCGCACCGGCTGCCGCGAGCCATTCCTGCGCGGCTTCGAGCGCACTGGCATCGATCCCGTAACGCGCGGCGATCGCATCGACCCGCAGCCATTCGATCAGATCCGGCGCACCCACGCTCCGCTCGGGCAACGCCAGCCAATCGAGCAGCAACCGCGCGACCGGATTGGCCTGCGAAGGCGGCAAGCCGGTGATCCGATACGGAATGCGGCGAGTATCGCCAGGCGGCGCGGTGCCGAATACCGCGTCGATCAATGGCCCGGCGGCGGCGAGATCGGACACGGCAACCAGCACGTCGGACGGCTGCAGATCGTCGAACTCATCGAACCAGCCGAGCAGGCGATCGTGCAGCACTTCGAGCTGCCGCGACAGGCTATGACACACATGGACCTCAATGCCGTTTTCGATCGGCAATTCGTCCGTGTCCGCGTCTGTTCCCGCTTCCGCCCGCAGATCGAGGATGCCGTTCTGCACGGCGGCGAGCCAGCTCGGTTCCGGATTCTCGGTGAAGTCGCCCGTCTCGCCGGATGCGGCGCTCTCGGTCAGCTCATGCAGCATGTGCAGCTGCGCCTGGGTCTGGCGACCCCACTCGGCCAGCAGCGGATGCCCCACTTCCTGATAGTCGAGTTGGCCGGCGGCATCAAGCGCTTCGACGCGCCCCGCACTGACGACGTCGAACCAGAATTCGCGGCACGGGTTCATCACATACAGACGCACATCGACCCAACGCGACAACGCGCGCAGCAAGGCGACATGCAGCGGCGGCATGGTCGGCAGCGCGAACACGCTGACCGCTTCAGGCCACTGTGCGTTCGAGATGGCTTCGAGATCAAGCGTGCCGATTTCCTCGAGAAAGCGATAAGCGGGCGGCAAGGCGGCCGCGGGCGTTTGCGCGTTGCCCGCCACTTCGGCAAGCACGGCGCGCCACAGTGCGGCTTGCCAACGCTCGTCCTCACGCGCCGCTTCGCTCGCGCCGACGAGACGCGGACCGTTGTCGTCCGCAGCGCCGCTCGCAAAAATCGAACCGCCCTTCTGCCATTGCAGCAGCCATTCCGGACGATAGGTCAGATAGTGGTCGAGCACCGTGGCCACGCGGCGCGCCAGTTCGTAGCGCATCGACGCATCCGCCGCATCGAGATAAGTACGCAGACGTGGCGAAGCATTCCAGGGCAGTGCTTCATCCGCCTCTCCCAGCAACCGGTAGCAGCGCCAGACGAGCCGGTCCGGCGCGAACGGCGAATGCTTCGGCACTTCGATCACGCCGCCGATTTGCGCCCACAACCACTGCGCGAGATAACCAAAATTGACATTCGCGCAGATGCCCTGGCGCGCGGCGATGTCGAGCTCGAGCCGGCGCCGCACCGCCGCGCTCGGGACGATCACGGGCTGCGCGGTCCAGGGATCGGACGGCGCTTCTGCCAGGTCGTCGAGCAGCGCGCCGACAAGGGTTTCGTAGCGGTTCGAGTAGAAGAGTTGGAGCATGGATCCTGGGAAAGCATGCGACGCGAGCGGAACACCCGGGGCGCGACAGACATTGAAGCGACAGCATAACAAACGCGCTCCCAGGGCAGAACCTGGCCGAATGGATGAGGTCAGATCAGGCTCAAAATCAGTTAGACTCGACGGCAGTTTGGGTCTGCCCCGGGTCGGCCCCTGGGTCGACCTTTTCAACCGCGTTTTCTCAGTGAATGGAATCCAGGCAGTCGATGCGCTATTCGGTTGAAATAAAAAAATTCCTCTACAGCCAGTACTTTTATGGCGGCCTGCGCATCGCAGTCGGCGTGTCATTACCGGCCATATTGTGTTTGATCGTATTTCACGACCGCGAACTCGGCTTCACGATCGCGACCGGCGCACTCGGCGCCTGTGTGGTCGATATGCCGGGCCCGCTCAAGTACAAGCACAACGAGATGCTGGCGTGCACGGTGATCGGCTTTCTGTCCGCGCTCGCCACCGGCATCGCCACGGTCAACCCGGTAGCGCTGTGGTGCACGGTCGTGCCGCTCACGTTCGTGCTCTCGTTGATCGTCGTATATGGCAACCGCTGGCCGCAGATCAGCTTCGCCACGCTGTTCATGATGATCATGACGCTGGAAGAGCATTTCACGCCGATGCAGGCGCTCGTTAATGCGTCGTGGATTCTGGTGGGCGGTCTCTGGTACACGTACTGGTCGACCTTCGTGAGCCGCTGGATGATGCACCGCATCGAACAGCAGGCGCTTGCCGAAAGCGTGTTCGCGTGCGCGGACTATCTGCTCGCGCGCGCCGCCTTCTACGATCTCAATAACGATCTCGACGAGTGCTATCGCAATCTGGTCGACAAGCAGATAACCGCAGTCGAACGCCAGGATGCCGCACGCGATATCGTGCTGCGCAATCTGCCCAAGCTGAAAGCCGGCCGGCTCGAACCGCGCCGGGCAATGCTGTTCAATCTGTTCATCAATACCGTCGATCTGCACGAGCTGTTCGTCGGCACGCATGTGGACTACTCGCTGGTGCGCAGCACGTTTGGTGGCTCCGACCTGCTGGTGTTCTACCGCGATCTGATTCGCAAATCCGCGGCCGATCTCGAAGAAATCGGACTCGCGGTGCTGCAAAACCAGCCGCCGCGTACGCGCATCAATGTAAAAGCCGAATTGCGCGCCATCGAGTTCGAGATCGAACTGATGCGCAAGCAGGACCTGGCCGCCAAAAATCCTGAAGCTTATTCGGCGGTATCGTCCACCTTCCGGCGCATCTGGAGCGCCACGCGCCTGATCGACAGGATGCACCAAAGCCTGTCGAGCGATCCGAGCGCGACCGAGACCGAACTGCGGCTCGACAAGGCGCTCTCCCGCTTCGTATCGAGCCGCCGTGTGCCATTCGGGCAGATCTTCTCGAATCTGACGATGGCCTCGCCGAGCTTCCGCCATGCGCTGCGCGTGACGATCGCGGTCGCCGTGGGTTTCTGGCTCGGCCGCCTGCTGCCGCTCACCAACGCATACTGGATCGTGATGACCACCGTCATCATCCTGAAGCCCGGCTATTCGCTGACCAAGCAGCGCAACGGGCAGCGGATAGTCGGCACGCTGATCGGCTGTGCGGCGAGCATCGCGTTGATGATCTTCGTCAAGGAGCCGCACATCCTGCTGGTGGTGATGTTCGCCTCGATGGTGATGAGCTACAGCCTGTTGCTGTTCAACTACACCGCGAGCGTGGTATTCACGTCCTCGTATGTGCTGCTCATGTTCCATCTGCTCGCGCCGGGCAGCATGCGCATCATCGGCGAGCGCGCAATCGATACGGTGGTGGGCTGCGCGATCGCGATTGCGGCGAGCCACCTGTTCCCCTACTGGGAATACCGGTTGATGGGCAAACTCGTCAACAACATGATCAATGCGACGCGGCAGTATCTGGAAGCGAGCTGGTGGTGGAGCGGCAAGCCGGCCGCCGCGGTGGTCGCTACGGTGACCGAGGCCGGTGCGTTTGCGCCCGCCGTGGCGATGGCGGATCCGGCGATCGAACTCGGCACGCCGGCGCTCGCGGTGGCAAACGCCGGTGCGGCCACCAGTGCAAGCGGCACCACCACGGTCAGCAACGCGACCGCCAAGCCGGTTGGCGGAGCATCCCCTGCCGCCGCAGCCGCTGCAACAGCGCTCGATCGCGATTACCGCTACCGGCTCGCGCGCAAGAACGTCCACGTGGCGTTCGCCAATCTGGGCCAGGCGTTCCAGCGCATGATGCTCGAACCGAAATCCGCGCAGAAGTTCGTGCCGGAATTGAACGACCTGCTGGTGCGCAGCCACGTGCTCGCCTCGCAGATCACCGTGGCGGCGCCGTTGCTGCGCACCTCCGCGCAGCGGGCCGACAACGTCTCACTACAGCCGTTGCAACGCGCCCTGAGCGCTATCCGCGACAATCTGACCGAAGCCGAAGCCGGCAGCGCCCCGCCCGCCGATCAGGCCGAGCAGATCAAACAATTGTCGCGTGAGTTGGATGCGATGGTGGTCGTGACGGAAAAATCGCCGGACCACTCGGCGGATGCCGTACATGACATGAAATTGCTCGCCCATCAATGCAAGCAGATGCTGACGGCGTCTGCGCAGATTCGCAAGGATGCGAGCGTCATTCGCCTGCCGGACGAGTGAAACCTCGGGTCGTCTTATTGTGCGGCGCCGCTTGCGGGCTTCGCTGCGGTAGCCGCAGCAGCCGCCGCCCTCGCGTCCGATGAAATCGTCGGCGCCGGCGCGTTCTGGCGATCGAAATCGCGCTTTTCCGTAATGGCGTTATAGAAGAGCGTGGCGATCACCAGCAGTACCGCGACCACAATGAAAACAGCAATGCCAAAGGTCGGGTTCTTCTTGCGCGGCGGTTTGTTCATGAGGCGGGCTCGGTTCGCGAGGCAGTCGCGGATAGTGTCTGGGAAGGCGGCATTCTACGCTCACTGAGCTTGCACACGGCTTGCAGTCAGCGCCCGTCCACCACCGCCGAGGGCCGCACCGGCAGCGCCGTCGAATACTTGATCTGTTCCATCGCGAAACTCGAACTCACGTCATACAGCGGCACAGCCGCGATCAACAGCTTGTAGACGCGATCGTAGTCGTCGATATCGGACACCACCACGCGCAGCAGGTAATCGGTTTCGCCGCTCATCCGGTACACCTCCACCACCTCCGGGATCTCCCGCACCGCGCGCGTAAAGGTCTGCGCCCAGGCCTCGGTATGCTGATTAGTGCGCACCGCGACGAACACGGTCGTACCCACGCCTAACTTGCGCGCATCGCACAGCGCCACCTGAGCGCGAATCACGCCCGTCTCTTTCAGGCGCTGCAGCCGCTTCCAGCACGGCGTTTGCGACAGATTCACGCGCTGCGCCAGCTCGGCGATCGGCATGGTTGCGTCTTCCTGCAGCAGCTCGAGCAGCTTCCGATCGATGATATCCATTCCCATCGTCACACCCCCATAGGAAATTATTCTACTTTTAAGACTCCATGGGGAATTATATGGAAACTCTTTCTCCGGGCAAACCGGTATAAATATGTCTATCCAAAAATAGCCGATAAGCAGCCATGCCGCTGCGCCGCGATCATGAGCCAAAACATCCGTTCAACACCCGTCGCCCGTTCCTCCGCCCACGCCGCCCAGTTTGCCGAAGCGAATGAAACGCCCTCGCGCGCGCACCACACCGCGCCGCTCGTGAACCTGTGCGGAGCACTCGACGCCATGTTCGAAGCCTGCGCGAAATTTCCCGAACCGTCGGATTCGACCTTCTTCGCGCGCAGCATGCGCATCGCGCTGGCCGAAGCCGCGGCGAATCCCGATTTGCTCACCTCGGCGCAACGAGAAGGCTCCGCTGACAATTACCGGCGTCATCTGCTGGCCGCCGATCCGCACGGCCGCTATGCGATCGCCGCGCTGGTGTGGCTGCCGCACCAGGCAAGCCCGGTGCATGCACACCACACGTGGTGCGCCTACGCGGTGCTCGACGGCACGCTGAGCGAAACGGTCTTCGAATGGAATGGCGCACAGCACTGCGCAAGCGCCACGCGTACCCAAGCGCGCCATACCGGAGCCGTGTCGTTTGTACGCGGCGGCAGGGGCGGCATTCATCGCCTGGGCAATCGCAGCGACGCGCCCGCCGTCTCGCTGCATATCTACGGTGTCGCGGGCGCGCGGATCGCCACGCACGTCAACGACATCGTGCGCGCAGCCGACGCACCGGCGCTCGTCTGAAACCAGTAGCTCCTGCGTAAAGACGCAGACCGCGCCAGGGTTTGCTCGCCTCGCATCCAGCACAATCAGCTTTTCCCGCCCGCTTCCCCGGCCGTTGGAATCTGCGGCGGAATCGGCGCGGTCTGCCCGGTCGGCGGCGCCGCCGGACGCGGTTCGTGCGACACATCGCGCGCCACCGCCATCGCAGCGTGCGCGGTCCGCGTCGAAGCCCCCGCCGTCTCCGCATGCGCGTGCCCGTGCCCATGCGGGCCAACTTCCGGCAGTTCATCGTCCGGCAAAGGCTGTCCTTCGCTATCCTTCGACGACGTGTACACACGCATCTGCGGCACCGGAATCTCGATGCCGGCTTCGTCCATCTTGCGTTTGAGCCTCAGATTGAAGGCGCGCGCCACGCTCCATTGCTGCAACGGCCGAGTCTTGATCTGTCCTTTCACGACCATCCAGTTCGGATCAAAACGGTCGAGCCCCCACACCTCGATCGGGCCGAGCATTTCGCGCCGGTAGCGGAAGTCGGCCATCAGATCGGCGCCGACTTCGCGAATCAGTTGCGTGATCTGATCGACATCGGTCGAGAACGACATGCGCACTTCGAACACCGCATAGGCAAAGTCGCGCGACAGGTTCTTGACGATCTTGATCTGCGAGAACGGAATTGCGTGAATCGCGCCTTGCCCGTCGCGCAGGCGGACGGTGCGGATCGACAGATGCTCGACGGTGCCCGCGTGGCCGCCGTCCACGTCGATCCAGTCGCCGACCGAAATCGTATCTTCGATGATGATGAACAGCCCCGTGATCAGGTCGGTCACGAGCGACTGCGCGCCGAAACCGATCGCGAGACCGATCACACCGGCGCCGGCCAGGAGCGGCGTCACATTGATGCCCAGGTTCGCCGCGGTGACGATGCCGGCAATCGTCATGATCGTCACCAGCAGCACGTTGCGCAGCAGCGGCAGCATCGTGCGCGCCCGCATGCTCGGATTGCGCGACTTGTTGCGCGGACCACCCGGATTGAGGGCTTCGGTAATCGCCGTGTCGACCAGAATCCATAGCAGCCATGAAATGAACACCGTCGCAATGATCGCGGTCACCGCGTGCGCAATCCCGCGCGCCGCCACGTTTTTCTCCACGACTTCCGCGAGTGACACGCCCCATAAACGTGCCGCCAGTTCGAAGAAGAACAGCCAGATGAACAGCGTCAGCAGCGTGCCGCAAAAGCGCAGCAAGCGCGACAGATAAGGCGAGCGGCGCCGCGCGCGGTGGCTTCGCGGGCGCGTCATACGCAGCACGATGGCTGACAGGAAAAATGCGAGCACCAGCAACAGTGCGGTGACCACCGAAATCTGCAGCACGTTTTCGCTCGAGCCCGAGCCGCCGAGCGTGGCCACCACCGACGCGGCGGCGAGCACCAGCACCGGTATGTGCCAGAGCGCGGCGAGCACGTCGAAAGCGTCGGTCGCGGCCCTGTGATCGTGGCGCTGCTCGTAAGGCCGGTTGCGAATCAGATGCGCGACCGGCCGGCGGAATGCCAGCGCGAAATAGCCGGTGAGTACGGCGGCCGTCATGTTGGCGGCTGTCGAAATCAGCGCGGCGAGATTCGGTCCGAGCTGATGCTCGACGTCATAGTTGACCGCCGCATCGCCGAGGGCGGCGCATATGCCCACCACGAACAGCACGCGCCGCGCGTGTTCGATCAGCAGGTGCACCGCAACCCGCCGATGCCCTGAGCCGAACAGCGAAAACATGATCAGACAGATCGCCGAGAACACCGCACCCGCAACGATCGCATAGGCGACCACCAGGCCGAGCGTGCGGCCGAGCGCATCGGGCATCGCGCGCACAAACAGCAATGCGGCGAGAAAGCCGATGATCCACGGGCCGACGCGGCGCAGCGCGAAAATCAGCAGCTCGCGCGTGGTGGGATTCGGTTTGAGCCCCATGACGATACCGAAGCGCCGGTATAGCCGGTGCTGCACGTAAATCAGCGCGCCGGCGCACGCGCCCCAGCCGGCCAGCATGGCAATCATCGAGAAGACGATGCGCCCGAAGCTCTCTTGCCCCTGGCCTGAAATGATCGTGTAGAGCTCGTTGCCGGCCGCGTTGAAGCGCCCGCCCCAATAGCGCACCGGCGTGCGGCCCTGATGCACATTGGATTCGAATGACGCGATGCCCGACGCGATCGCGCCGAGCAAGCCAGCACTCGTTTGGGCGGACGCGGGTGCGGGTGGCGCAACGTTTTGCGACACGTCACGCAGCTTTTTGAGCTGAGCGACGAGCGCGGTGCGCTGCTTGTCGTTGTCGAGCGTGGCGATCACGCTGTCGAGTGAGCGCGCCAGTTCCGCCTGGCTCGCGGGCGACGGCGCGGAGGCCGCTTCCGCGGCCGAGGCGCCCGAGGCAGCAGACGCAGGCGTTGCCGTCGCGCTATTGATCAGACTCTGCAAGGCCGGGATGACCGGCGTGGCGGCGCCGGCGGCCTGGACCGTGGCAGGCATCCATCCGATGCAGAGGATCAGAGCGAGGCAGACCGTGGCCGCCCACGCGCCGAAGCACGCCGCGACGTGAGCGCGAATGCCGCGTCCGATATGGCTGAAATGAAAATGAAAGACGGCGCGAGTCGCCAGTTGCCCGCCGTTAGACGGCGCGGCCCCGGACTCACGCCGCAATGGGCATGACTGCATGGCGATCCGTAAGAAAACGGGAGACGCCAGTGTAGCCGCAGTTGCACCACCAGCGCCTGAACATGCGTAACCGATTGTTAGGACGCTTGCGCAAGTTCGAGGAACGGCGGGCTGCCTTCATCCCCTCGAACCGCCGCCAGGGCGCACGTAACGGACGAGGCGCGACAGGGGCCGCGCGCGACCCCGCGCTCCGTCAAGGCTCAATAAGCCACCGTCGCGATCTGACGGACGAAACGGCCCTGCTCCAATTCGTCGACAAAGGCGATCGCATAGTCTTCCGCCGAAATGCGGCTATTGCCCTCGGCGTCGGCCAGAAGCGTGTTCGCGCCCGTGCGGAACGTGCCGGTGCGTTCGCCCGGGGCGATCAGCGCGGCCGGCGCGAAGAACGTCCAGTCGAGGTCGGTGATGCCGCGGTAGTAATTGAATGCATCGCGGTGGGCCAGCGCGACCGCTTTGTAAGCGTCCGGAAAACCGTCCGTGTCGACCAGCTGCTTGCCTGGCGCCACTTCGAGCGAACCCGCGCCGCCCACCACCACGAGGCGCTTCAAGCCCGCCGCGCGCACGCCGTCGACGAGCGCATGGGTCGCCTTGGACACCGCCGCGGGATCGTCATGCGGCGGCGCATAGGCGCTCGCCACCACGTCGTGACCACGCACCGCGGCGCCGACGCTCGCGGCGTCGAGCAGATCGGCCTGCTCGGCTTTGAGATTTGCCACATCCGTCGGCACGCGCGCCGGATTGCGCGCCAGCGCCGTCACCTGATGCCCGCGGCGAGCAGCTTCCGCGGCGATCCGCGAACCAATCGTGCCGGTGGCGCCGAACAACGCGATCTTCAACTGTTTGCTCATTTCAATGCTCCTGTGATTAGCTTATCTGTAACTGGATTGATTACATATCAAGTGGAAAAAAGAGGGGCATAAGCCCCCGTCCGTTCTCAGGTGCGCAGGTTCCAGTTACACCGTGCGCGCCCTTCGATACCGCCTTATTGCTACCGTCTCTGTCGCCCTCGTTGCCGCATCACCCATGCGAACGCCTCTTGCGTTCTAGCGCCCGTTCAGCGCGCATCAGGTCGGCAGTCGCGTCTGCCAGCGTGCGGGCGCCGAGCGATGCTTCCATGGCCCGCTGCGCTTCGTCAATAATGCCGCGCAGCACGACCTGGATATGCCGCCCCACCATGCACGCCGGATTCGGCTCCTCGCGATGCATGGCGAACAATTGCGCGTCGTCTACCGCGCGATACACCTGAAGCAAGGTGATCTCTTCAGGTGCCCTGGCGAGCAGCGCGCCGCCGCCCGCGCCGAGTTGCGAGGTCGTGAGGCCCGCATCGGCCAGCATGCTCAGCAAACGCCGGATCAACGCAGGATTCGTATTCACGCTGCCCGCGATCATCTCTGACGAGAGTGGCAAGCCCTCCTGCAACGACAGCAGCGCGAGCACATGCACTGCAAATGCAAACCGGCTACTCGTATTCACAGCAACCCTGCCCGGCGACGACAATATGTAACCATAGTAATTACATTTAATCCGGCTGTCAAATGCACGAACAAACGGACGGACGCCCCGGCCGCGATCTCACTTGTCCATCTGCTTTTGCGCATCGCTGGAATCGCTCGATGTCGACGCCGAAGCCGAAACACCCGCCGCCGACGCCGAACTTTGCGCCGACCATTCCTGCAGCTTGCGCCCCGCCGTCTCGAGGCCCTGCCCGGTCAGCGCCGCCGCCTTGCCGAGTTGTACATTGGTCGCACTTGCCGCGCCTTGCAGGTTGGCTTGCGCGCTCGATGCCAGCGAGGCCGGATCGATCGTGATCGACGGCGCGGACGCCGACGAGAGGTTCTGCTGCGCGGCGGCCTTGGTCGCATCGACCTGCTGGCCGACGTAGCTGGCCGCCTGATCGAGCTTCTGACCGGCAGCTTGCGCCGCATCGTTGAGCTTGCCGGCGACCTGTGCCGACGCGTCGTTCTTCTGACAAGCCGTCAGGCCGCCGAACACGAGGGCGACAACCGCGACGCGGCGCAACAACGGCGAACGAATGGATAAAGTCATATTTAAGTGTGAGCCGCATCGAGCGGCTTCCGCATGCGAAAACGGCCCAATGATACGCCGTTGCGCAGCACGGTCTCCTCGGCGAGCATCTGGAAGCCTGCGGACTCGAAGCTGCGCGACCGAGGCTCGAAACAATTGCGCCAGCGCCGCCGTGTCGTCTGCTGGCAGCGCGCGCCATTCGAAATGCTTCATTGCATACTCCGTCGCGGTTCTGTCAAACGTGTTGGAGTAGACTGCCTGAGCGTTCGATGTGTTCCGTTGATCAATAGGAGGCATGCGATGGCAGCAAAGAAGATTCTGTTCCTGACCGGCGACTTCGCCGAGGATTACGAAACGATGGTGCCGTTTCAGGCACTGCAGGCGGTCGGCCACGTAGTCGACGCGGTCTGTCCAAACAAGAAAGCGGGCGACAAGATCAAGACCGCGATTCATGATTTCGAAGGCGACCAGACCTACACCGAAAAACCCGGCCATCAATTCACGCTCAACGCAACGTTCGAGGACGCCGATCCGCGTCAATACGACGCGCTGGCGATTGCAGGCGGCCGCGCGCCGGAGTATCTGCGACTCAACCACAAGGTGATCGAACTCGTGCGGCAGTTCGCTGAAGCGGGCAAGCCGATCGCCGCGATCTGCCACGCCGCGCAACTGCTGGCTGCCGCCGACGTGATTCGCGGCAAGCGCATTTCCGCCTACCCGGCCTGCGCACCCGAAGTGAAGCTGGCCGGCGGCGAGTACGCCGACATTCCGGTCGATGCGGCGATCACCGACGCCAATTTCGTCACCGCCCCCGCATGGCCCGCTCACCCTGAGTGGCTGCGTCAGTTCCTCGTGCTGCTCGGCACCCGGATCGAACTCTGATCCTCAGGCGAGCGCCTTGCCCTCGCGGCAATGCGCGCTCGCCAAAACACACCCGCATTTGAGACTCGTCCGATAGTTCGCAGCGCAAGGTTTTTCTATAGTCGCCGGTTGACTTTGGGAGCCCCTTTCGATGGAACTGACTGACTGGATCGTCATGCTCGCCGTCACGTTGATGGCGATTGCTTTTTTCTGCGCGCGTACACCGGCCAACTGGTCGCGAGAAAACCGCGCGCGGCGTCTGGCTGGCACACGCATGCTGGTGCAAGCGGCGTGTTCGCTGTGGGCGGCGCTGTTGATCGTCGCGCGCGGCCTGTTCGCCCTGGACGGGCTGCCCGGCCTGCACCCGGCGCCGCTCGAGGCGCTGACCGGCGTGGCGATCCTGCTCGTCTGCGGCTGCTACTGGTCGATTCGCGGCAGCAAACTCCTCAAACCGCGCCGGCTCTTTACCGTGTACTGATGCCGGACGCGGCATTGGCGGCATGCGCCGGCGCGCCGCCGCTCAGGCCGAGGCCGTCACGATCACCGGGGCCTACGCGTACTTCGCGCACCCCACGAACCGCGTGAACACCGTCCGCCACCGCGGCATGCGTTTCAACCGCCCGTTGCGCCGTCCGCGCCTCGGCTTCGGGCAGCGACAGATAAAACGTCGTGCCAGTGCTCTCTTTCGACTCCGCCCACACGCGCCCGCCGTGCCGTTCCACCACGCGCCGCACGAGCGCGAGGCCGATGCCCTCACCCGCCGCCACATTGCCGTGCAGCCGCTGAAAGGCGTTGAAAAGCCGCGGCAGCGCGACCGCCGGAATGCCCAGGCCGTTGTCCCGCACGTAGAAAATCCGTAGCGAATGCACGCCGGGCGGCGCCGGCGTCGTACCAATTTCGATCCGGCCTTCGCGCGCGGGATCCAGATAATTGACCGCATTGCCGATCAGGTTCGCGAACACCTGTTCGAGCGCGGTCGGGTCGCCCCACACCGCCGGCAAATCCTCGACGATGACATGCGCCCGGCGCGCCCGGATCGACCCTTGCATCGCATCGACCACGCGCGGCACGATGTCGCGCACTTCGACCTTTTGCTGCCGGTACTCCACACGGCCAACACGCGACAGCCGCAATAGCGCGTCGATGATATGAGATGCCCGCAGCACGGCGGTCTGCAGGAAGTGCAGCGCCTCGCCGATATCCTCGTCCACCACCCGTTCGATGCGCTGCCGCGGTTCCGCCGCGAGCGACGACTGGCGCAGCACCGTGCGCAGTTCGTCACACGCGCGAATCAGTTCTTTCGAGAAGCCTTGCAGATTCACCAGCGGCGCACGCAGGTCGTGCGACACGCTATAGATGAACATTTCGTTTTCCTGAGTCTGTTGCCGCAAGGTCTCGTTGATGCGTGCGAGTTCGCCGGTACGGCGCGCGAGATCGGCCTGAAAACGCGCCTGAATGCGCTCGGCTTCGAGCAGCCGCCGGCTGGTTTCATGCAAGGTCAGATCGAGCCGGGCGATTTCGTCGCGCCCCGGGCCGATCGGCGCCAGCGGCTCGTTGCCCGCGAGGCGCCCGGCGTTATCGGACAGCAGTGCGAGCCGGCCGCGCACGCCGCGCGTGAACAACCAGACCGCCAGCGCGACGAACAGCAAGGAGCCGAGCACGGCCGCGACGATCAGCGCCTGTTGCCGTTCACGCGCGGCGTCGGCGGCATTCGAGCGCAACGTGTCGAGGCGCCGCTCTTCGGTCTGGAAAGCCACTACCTGCTGACGAAAGCGATCGAGCACGTCGGCCGAGCTCAGGTCGCGGAAGCGATCGAGCAGATCGCGCCGCCGCCCCGAATGCAGCATGTCCTGAACACGGTCCGACCATTGGCGATACCCCTGCACGGCCTGGCGCACCTGCACCACGCGCTCGACTTGCGCCGGGTTGTCGGCAACCAGATCGGCCAGTTGATCGATGCGACGGTCGACGTCCATCCATAAGGTAACCGGCGTCGCAAAGCGGGTGTCGTTGGCGAGCACCGCGCCGCGCAGCGCCACGGACTCACCCAGCACCGGATCGAGAATCGCGGTGGTCTGGCGCAGCACGTCTTCGCTATGAATGGCCCACTTTTCGGCTTGCGTCGCGTCGGCCTGCGCCATGACCAGGCCGGAGAGCAACGCCAGTTCGAAGAGGGCCGGGATTGCGATCAGCAACAGGCCTTTGGTGGTCAGTCTCATGCGTGCGCATTGGAAGTCGATGGCCGGCAGATCGTGCGCGGGACGGCACATTATGTCGGCGTTTGCGCCGGAAGACAAAGACGACGCGCCACCCACCAGGCTTCTGCCGCCAAATGCAGGCCCGGGCGCAATGAATCCGCATAAAACGTCAGGCTTTTGAATTAAACGTAAATCAAATCGAATGTCGTGCCCCAATTTGAATCACGGCGACCGATATGACACCGTTGCGCACCTGCATTGTGCTTTTCTCGTCGTCCGAGGTGCAAAGGATGGTGCATCACCGGGTCGGGCACAGTCGGCACGAATCCCATCCCGGTACGGTTTTGCACCTGATCGACGCTTCAAGGCACAAATTTGGCCCACTTCTTGCATTCAATGCCCGCTTTTTTGTCATAAGCGGGACACATCGATGGAAAGTCTTAAAACCGGCACCGATACCCTCTTCCTTTTGCTGGGTGCTGCGATGGTGCTGGCCATGCATGCGGGGTTCGCGTTTCTCGAACTCGGCACGGTCCGCAAAAAGAATCAGGTCAATGCGCTGGTCAAGATTCTGGTGGACTTCTCGGTCTCGACGATCGCGTACTTCTTCATCGGCTACACGATTGCCTATGGCGTGCAGTTCTTCGGCAGCGCCGAGTCGCTGGCCGCGCACAACGGCTATGCGCTGGTGCGCTTCTTCTTCCTGCTGACCTTCGCGGCGGCGATCCCGGCGATCGTGTCGGGCGGTATCGCTGAGCGCTCGAAATTCAATCCGCAACTGTTCGCCACCTTCGTGCTGGTCGGCTTCGTCTATCCGTTCTTCGAAGGGATCGCGTGGAACGGCCGCTTCGGTATTCAGGGCTGGCTCACCCAGATGTTCGGCGTGCCGTTTCACGACTTCGCCGGCTCGGTGGTCGTGCATGCGTTCGGCGGCTGGGTCGCGTTGCCGGCCGTGCTGTTGCTCGGCGCGCGCCACGGCCGCTATCACCGCGACGGCGGCATCGCCGCGCATCCGCCGTCGAATATTCCGTTCCTCGCGCTGGGCGCATGGGTGCTCGCGGTCGGCTGGTTCGGTTTTAACGTGATGAGCGCGCAGACTGTCGACAAGATCAGCGGCCTCGTGGCGGTCAATTCGCTGATGGCGATGGTCGGCGGCACGCTGAGCGCCTGGCTCGCGGGCCGCAACGACCCCGGCTTCACGTACAACGGCCCGCTCGCCGGGCTGGTCGCGGTATGCGCCGGCTCCGACGTGATGCATCCGCTCGGGGCGCTGGTGACAGGCGGCATTGCGGGCGTGCTGTTCGTGTACATGTTCACCTGCGTGCAGAACCGCTGGCGTATCGACGACGTGCTCGGCGTGTGGCCGTTGCACGGTCTGTGCGGCGCGTGGGGCGGCCTCGCGGCCGGCATCTTCGGCTTGCATGCGCTCGGTGGCCTGGGCGGCGTATCGTTCGGTGCGCAACTGATCGGCACGCTGGGCGGCATCGTGGTGGCGTCGCTCGGCGGCACGCTCGTGTATGGGGCCATTCGCCTGACGGTGGGCTTGCGGCTCGATCAGGAAGACGAATACATCGGCGCGGACCTGTCGATCCACAAGATTTCGGCGACGCCGGAGCGCGAAAGCGTCGGCTGATGGCTTAACCGCTAATTAACCGCTAATTAACCGCAAACAGGGTTAGCGGCGCGCCGGATGTTTCGCGTCCCCGTGCTCGCCGATCAGGCCGAATTCGATCGGGCAACGCGTATAGAACACCGGGACGCCGCCCGCACGCACGGCCTCGAGCAAGGCTTCCGCCTCCCCTTCAGTGACCGCGAAGATCACCTGCTGCGGTTGATCCGCCAGTTCGAAGAAGCGCGCAGCGTGCCGCGCCCCCGCGTGGCCAACACCTTCGGCCGCCGCGACGACGGTCGCGCCGTGAATGCCGACGAGCTTCGCGATTGACAGCAGACATTCCACGACCGATTGATGGCCATGGCGCCGGTTCTTCTCGGTATAGAACGTGAGCTGGTAGCCCTTCGTCATGTCGGCCTCCCGCGCAGTTGCGGCGTTGCAGTGGCCCACGGCAAACGCTCGCAGGCCCTCTATTCATTCTAGATCACGCCCTAAACCATGCAGACTGCACGCGCGCGCCGCGATTGCGCTCACCTGTCCCCAATGCACCGCCAATGCTAGACTGGCGCGCTGGAGATGGCATTCTCCCCATTCCCCATCAACCGCCCTCGATGGCTGATGATGCCTGCTTCGCCCGGACGACTGCGGACGCAGCATCACGCCTTCCGCTCGAGCCCGGTTTGTCGACCTTTTTGGCTTCCCCAGAGTACTTTTGCATGTATTTGTCCATTCTCGCGGTCGGCATTGGCGGCGCGCTCGGCTCACTGTTCCGCTGGTTTCTCGGTATCCGTCTGAACGGACTGTTCACGGGTATGCCGCTCGGCACCTTCGCCGCTAACGTGATCGCCGGCTACGTCATCGGCGTCGCGGTCGCGGGGTTCGCACGGGCGCCGCAGATCGCACCCGAATGGCGGCTCTTCGTCATCACGGGCTTGATGGGCGGCCTGTCGACCTTCTCGACGTTCTCAGCGGAAGTCGTGCAGCGCTTGCAGGACGGCCGGCTCGGCTGGGCGGCAGGCGAGATCGTCATTCACGTGGCGGCCTCGCTCGTCATGACGATCCTCGGCATAGCGACCGTTTCGTTGCTGTCGCGCTGAAAGCCGTACCTATTCCAATCACATTAATCGCACCAGGCGCTTTCCCCGGATAACGCTATCGCTTCACGTCTCTTTACCTTTATGTGCTTTTGCTCGAGTACTCGCAGGCGCATTTTTCTTCAATTTGATCTGGTTGTACTCGATAGCCGCACGCACGAGTTTCTTTAAAGCGGGTCCATTCAGCTTGTCCCCCTCCAAAAAGTCGATCGCCCGTCTCGCGTTGCCGTCGAGGCCCGCGTTGAACAGTTTGTCAGGGTCCTCAAGATTCGCCCCGTGGGCAAAGGTCAGCTTCACCTTCCCTTTGTGGGCGTTGGCGACCGCAATCATCCCGTCGCGGGACCACACCGGGCTTCCCATCCACTTCCATTCCTCGATGATCTCCGGGTCGGCTTCAAGGATGGTCTTGCGGATGCTGGCGAACGTTTTGCCACGCCAGTCTGTGATGCCTGCGATCAATTGGTCAATGCTTTCCGATGGAGTCATTGGATCCTTGTGCCTCGAATTATTGTTCGGTTTCGACAGAGCCTAGCTTTGAATTGTGCCCGCATCAATCCATTCGAGCTAAAACCTGCGCCAGTGCCGCAAAGAATTACTGTAACCCACCCCTGACGCTGACAAAGGAGACCATTCAATATCGCATTCTGTTGGCGCCTGGAGGGCCATTTATTTCCCCATTTTTTTCGATTTTTGTTGTTCATGACAGACGTAAGATCGCCGCAGCCTGAATAGAAGAAGGGGCAAAAAATGGCGATCACCTTGAATCTGTCAGCGTCCGAAAATCAGAGCAAGTCGTTAAAGATCGACGCGATTCGATTCCTCGCGGCTGTCTGGGTTCTGATGTATCACTTCAAGCCACCCGCCTTTAAAGAACTTCTGCCTCATCAACTCGCCTTCCTCGGCGGCGCATTGTGGTCAGGCTCGACGGCGCTGTTCGCGGGCCCTGCCGCCGTCATCGTATTCTTTGTCATTTCCGGCTATTGCATCCATAACGCATATCAAAAGGATGTGACGCTCAAGCCGATCAACTACTACGCGTCCAGATTCATCCGCATTGGATTACCGCTAGTCATCCTTCTGTGCCTCGTTCAACCTTTGCCGGCGGGGCAAAACTATCTGGAGTCCGTGCTTTGGTCGCTCTACTGCGAGATGGTGTACTACGCCGCTTATCCGCTCTTGCGCGCCCGCTTTCGCTACATCGGCGAAATGATCGTTGGCTGTGCACTTGCGGCAGGCGTGATGGTGGCCGTGGTTCGTCTGATCGGGCATCCGGTTTGCCACGGCTGCGTCATTGAGACGTATGGCGTTCCGGGTACGGCGTTACTGTACGCGGCTGGATGGATCTTCGGCTGCCTGATCGCGGAGACTCAGCGCAACGCGGAGCAGTTCCACGTCCGTGGCGCGTATTCGCCGCTTACCCTGATGATCAAGCGCGGCCTGGATCGAAGCACCCGTTTTCTCGCGACTCACCTGGTTGCGCTGAGAGTGGTGATTGTCGCGGCCGGGGCGGCCGTTATGATTTTGCTGTCCGAATCGAATCTCAAACCGGCCGTTGTGCCGTTGATTACCCCCGATATCACGCTTCCGCTATTTCAGTTCCTGGCGGCAGTCTGGATCGCGGCGGAGACAGCCACGCCTTCCCGAAGCAGCGTCTGGTCCAGACTGGCTGCTTTTGGCGCGTGGTCCTATAGCCTCTATCTTTGCCACAAGATGGCGCTCGCCCTGCTGGAAATGACCCGATTCGACGACACGTCCCGATTCGCATGGTTCGTACAGGTGGCGTTGGCGTTCGCCATCAGTTATGCGTTTTACCGGATGATCGAAAAGCCGTCGCATCTGATTTCCCAGCGACTACGGAAATACACGCCGAATGCGCCTGCTGCGCCGGCTGCCTGAAGCAACTGCCTGAGACGGACTACCTGAGCCGGACAAATCCCGGTTAGCGTCGCTTTGGCCCCGATCCTGAACCATCAGATCAGCGCGACAACCTCATAGCTGCCCCGGACGCGGATCAGCCACGAAACCGCCGCGATTGGGCATCGCCACACGCGGCAACGAGGCCGCGTCGAGCCGCGTATTCGCCGGCACGATGCCGTTCTGGTTGAGCAGGAATGCGCTGAGCGCGTACACCTCGTCGGCAGAAAGCGATTCGGGCGCGTTGTAAGGCATCGCGCGGCGAATATAGTCGAACAGCGTCGTCGCATAGGGCCAGTAGCTGCCCACGGTGCGCTTCGGCTTCGCGCTGGTCAGCGTGCCCTGCCCGCCTACCAGTTGATCGCCGAGACCGCCCTGCCCCTGCGCGCCGTGGCACGCCGCGCATTTCGCTGCGAATACGTGCGCACCGGTGGCGACATCGCCGCTGCCCGCAGGCAGGCCGCGGCCATCCGGCGCGACGTCGATGTTCCAGGCTGCGAGGTCCTGATCCGTGAGCGGCGTGCCGATATCGTGGATCAGCCCGGTGTTCTCCACGCCCGGCGCGATCGACGAACATGATGTCAGCGCCGTGAGCGACAACAGCGCGGCCAGCATCAAGCGCGCCGGCGTGCCTGGCGAAGGGCCATCACGCATTGCGCACCTCACCGTTTGCATCGACTCGCCATTGCTGGATCGCGTTGTAGTGGTACTGCGAATTCAGGCCGCGCGCGGCGACGAGTTCGGCACGCGTCGGTTGCACATAGCCGGTCGAATCGGTGGCGCGCGAGAGAATCGCGGCAGCACCGCCATCCCACCGCCAGTCCGCCTGAAAGCGCGTGAGCGCACGATCCAGGATCGCACCGTCCAGACGCGCGGGACGCCAGGTCGCACCGCCGTCGGTCGACACCTCCACCTTGCGGATCGTCCCGCGTCCGGACCAGGCCAGACCGGTGATCGGGTAATACCCGTGCGTGGTGAGGCGATGTCCCGGCGAAGGCCGCGTGATCACCGACTTCGCGTCCATCTCGAACGCAAACTGGCGCGCGGTGCCGTTCGCGAGCAGGCTCGTGTACTTCGAGGTTTCCTCGCGCGTTTGCAACGGCGCATCGACCACCTTCAGCCGGCGCAGCCACTTGACGTTCGTATTGCCCTCGAAGCCGGGAACGATCAGACGCAACGGATAGCCGTTCTCGGGGCGCAAGCGTTCGCCGTTTTGCGCATACACCACGAGTGCACGGTCGAGTATCCGTTCGAGCGGCAAGCTGCGTGTCATCGCAGCGGCATCCGCGCCTTCGGCCAGCAACCAGCCGCCGCCGGTTGCGCTGCCGGACCCCGTCACACCGCCCACCTCTTCCAGCAAAGTCGACAAACGCACACCGGTCCATTCGCAGCACGACAGCAAACCATGCGTGAGTTGCACCGGCATGCCGCTCGGGCCATTCCATTCATTGCCGGTATTGCCGGAGCATTCGAGAAAATGAATCCGCGATTCGGACGGTAAGCGCAGCAGATCGTCCATCGTGAACAGTTTTGGCGTGCGTACGAGGCCGTGAATGGCCAGCCGATGCTGATCGGGATCGATGTCGGGCACGCCGCCGTGATGACGCTCGTAGACGAGACCGTTGGGTGTGAGCGTACCGTGCAGATCGGCGAGCGGCGTCATCGACGAAGCCGCACCAGGCAGTGGCCACGCGCGCGCACTCCGCCGCACGACATTCGCCTCGTGGGGCGACGGCACGCCGTACGGATGCTCGAGTACAGGCGCGCCGGGCACCCGGCTCGAAGACGCGACCTCGAGCGGCCGGAGCAATTCGCTAGCTGCCGCGGCGTGTGAAACGGCGAGACCGCCGGCCGCCAGACGACCCAGCAGTCGACGGCGGCCGCGCGACGGCGGAGAGTTGTGCGGGTTCATCATGGCGTCGGCGCATCATGGGCAAGCCGATTAGCGTAACGACGCCGACTGTCATGGCCAAACGATAAATTCGACTATCGATCGACGCAGACCGCATATCAGACGGATACGGTCTGCCGTTAAACCAGTACGTTCGAGAACACCCGCTCCGCGAGACGATTGGAATCGGTCCCGCTGTTAAGCACGCCAACCGCCTTCAGGTCGTCGGCATAGAGCGAGATCTCCTTCATGAACGCATCCCCAACCGGATGATGGCGATCGGTATGGCTCTTGAGCATCGCCGCCAATTGGCCCACATCGGCGGACGGCGTATAGACCGAGAAAATCGCGGCGGCATCCGCAGGATGATTCGCAGTCCACTCGGTCGCTTCGAGCAGCGCCTGTGTCAACGCCTGCGCGGTGGCGCGATCCTTTCGCACCAGCGAACCGCGCACGCCGAGCACACAGCACGAACGCGTCTGATATTCACCGCACAGATTGTTCGACACTTCAACCAGGTGGTCGGATTCGCGGATCGTCCAGATGGTTGGATCGCCATCCGCGATCGCCTGCACTTCGCCCTTCTTCAGCGCTTCGCCCAGCAGGTTCGCCGGATACTGCCGCCAGTTCACATCGCGCTCCGGATCGACGCCGATCTTCTTCAGCACGATGGCGAAGAAATTCCTGGTCGGACTCGCCATATCGCTCACGCCGATCGTGCGGCCCTTCAATCCGGCCACATCGACGATGCCCGACGCGCGCGTGGCCAGCAAACGCATGCACCCGCCGTGAATCCCAGCCGTCAGTTTCACATCGAAGCCCTGCTCCAGCGGCTTGATCCAACGCAGCGCCATGCCGACACCCGCGTCGGACTTGCCCGTCGCAATCGCCTCGAGCAACTGATCGGTCGACCCCGAAAAATTCACGAGTTCCACCTGCAAACCGTGCCGCTCGAAAAAGCCCTGCTTCACCGCAACGGCCACAGGCGCGGTACAGATCGCGCCCGCGTTCCAGGAAAGCTTGAGCGGCTTGAGCGGAGCCTGCGGCGTTTGAGCAAACGCGAGCGTTCCCGGCATCAACGACGCGCCACCGAGCGCCGCCGCTCCCGCAGTCCAGGCCGTCTTGCGCAACCACCCGCGGCGGCCCGGACTCAGCGGAGATTCATCGTAGGGATTCATGTTTGACTGTTCCTCTGGTCGTTATCGATTGTTTTATTCATTCAGGTGTCGAGTCCGAGCTGGGCGAGTACCTTGCGGCGCAGCGCCACCAGTTTCGGATCGTCGCGATGGCGCGGATACGGCGCGTCGTTGCGCACTTCGGCGACCACGCGCGCCGGCCGCTCGCTGAAAACGATCACGCGGTCGGCGAGCAACAGCGCCTCTTCCACGTCGTGCGTCACCAGGAGCACGGAAAAGCGCGCGTCCCGCCAGAGCCGCGCGAGTTCACCCTGCATGCGAATGCGTGTCAGGGAATCGAGCTTGCCGAACGGCTCGTCCAGCACCAGCAGCGCCGGATCGTTGACGAGCGCGCGGGCCAGCGCCACGCGCTGCGCCATGCCACCCGACAATTGATGTGGAAACGCTTCGGCGAATTCGCTAAGGCCGACTAACGCCAGGGCGGCGTCGATCCGTTGCTGCGCCTGCCCCTCTTGCGGACCGTTGCGTCGCGCGAAGCGTTTGCGCTGCGCCTGTGGACCGACCCCAACGTTGCCGCGCACCGTGCGCCACGGGTACAAGGTCGGGTCCTGAAACACCACCACACGCGACGGATCAGGACCGGCGATTGCAGCACCATCTGCCTGCACGCTGCCCTGCGTCGGCGTATCAAGTCCAGCGACCAGCCGCAGCAAGGTCGACTTGCCGCAACCACTCGGGCCGAGCAGCGCGACGAACTCGCCCGGCTCGACCGTGAAGCTGACATTCTGAAGCACCGGCAACGCGGCGCCACGCAGCGCGAATTGATGGCTGACGTGGCGCACGTCAATGCGCGCACCGTCGCGGACCGGCGCAGCGGCGGCCGACTGATTCAACACTTCGGGTACGGCTACCATTTGAGCAATCCCTTTTGCCAGGCCAGCAAGCGGTCACGCACACGAAACAGCAACGTGATCAGACCGGAGCACATCAGCGCCATCACGAGCAGCGCGGCATACATATTCGAATACGCTGCCCAGCCCTGCGCCCATTGCAGATACCAGCCGAGCCCCGCTTTCACGCCCATCATCTCCGCGACGATCAGCACCGAAAACGACGCGCCAAGACCCATGAACAGGCCGACGAAAACCGACGGCAGCGCCGCCGGAATCGCCACGCGCAGAATCAGAAACGCGGGCCGCGCACCGAGCGTGCGCGCGATGTCGTAATAGGCCGAATTGACGCCGGCCACGCCGGACCAAGTCAACACCGCAACCGGGAAGGCGGTCGCCAGCGCGATCAGGAACACACTTGCGCTAAAGCTCGACGGAAAGAAGAAGAACGCCAGCGGCAACCACGCGGTAGCCGGCAGTGGTCCGATCAGGCGCAGGACCGGATGGACCCAGTAGCTCACGGCCTGCGACCAGCCGATGCTCACCCCCGTCACGAAGCCAGCCGCCGCGCCTAACACGTAGCCATAGGCGAGTAGTCCAAATGAATGCACGACGCTCGAACCAAGCCGCGGGTAGTCCTCGGCATAGACGCCGATCAGCGCTTGCGGTGGGGCGAAGAAGGGGCGCGGCAGCCACTCGAGTTGTGCCGTGATCGCTTCCCATGCGCTCACGCCGAGCGCCAGCGCGAGCAACCATGGCATTGCCCCAAGCCATGCGCTGGTACGTGTGAGCGTCGTCGCCTGAGTGGCCGGGTTGCGCCATCCCGCGACGGCCGTCGCAACAGCAAATGCCGCGAGCACCAGCTTCAACGCGGTGAATTCTTTCGTGTACGGCCAGTCGTCGGCACTCGGCCACCACTCGGTCAGCGCGGCGCTGCTGAACCAGGCTATGGCAGCGAGGCCCGCAATCAGAACACCGCGTGAAAGCCCACGCCGTGTTACGGCGCGGTTGATGTCACCGACGTCCGTGCCGATAGCCGGCGTTCCTGTCGTGATCGATTCGAACTGCGTGGACATAACGGCTCCTACCTCTCGCCTTGTTGAATTATCGTGATCGCGCGCTTGCTGGGGTCCACTTCACGCGACGTCGACCCTGTCGCGCTGCCAGACGCTCTGTGCGTAGATTGAATCGTCGAAGTCGGCGGCGATGTCGCCGTGAATACGTGCTTCATGCGCGTCCAGATCGGCGAAAAACAGATCGCGGCTGATTCGCTGCACCACGGCGGGAATGTCGCGCTTCATGCTCGGCACGTCGCCGACCGGCAAGCCGAAACTAACGAAGGCCGCCGGGTTGTAGACATGGATATGCTTCAGATAAGGCGCTTCGCCCTCGACCTTCTCGAGGTATTCGAGCGCGGCGCCGAGATACGGATGGGCGCCCAGCGCGTCGTCACTATCGCTTGCGGCGGGCGAGTATTGATCGCGCCACAGGCGGATCGACCCGGCGATCTGCGCCAACTCCGGCCGCAATGCCGGATCGACGATGTAGCCCGTGCCGGCAATGACGAAATCGAACGCGAACGACTCACCCGCCACGTCGGTCTCCACGCGCTCGTCTCTGACGCTTGCATGCGTCCACGGCGCGCCGAGATGCAGATGAAAGTTCGGAAAGCGCGTGACGCGCTCCACGGCATCGACTGGCGGCGTCGAACCGGCAACTCGGAAGCGCCTCGCCTGCGACCAGCGGATCGCGTCTGGCAAATGGAAATAGTTGTCGTACGCGCCCGGATAAGCGCGCGTGCGGGTCACCGGCACCGACGCAATCCGCTCACGCCGCACGAACAGATGCACCTGCCCTGCGCCGGCTTCGAGCGCCGTTCCTGCCGCATCGAATGCGGATGCCGCGCCGCCGATCACCGCCACGGATTTGCCGCGCAGCGCAGCGAAATCGATCGCCTCGGAGGTGTGGGCACGAAGTGTCGGCGGAAGGCTTTTCAGCACAGCAGGAATGTTCGGGCCGCCGTTACCCGCAACACCATTGCCGAGGACGATCTTGCGTGCCGTCTCCACGATGTTGCGCACCGTGGCGCCATCGCGTACTTCCAGATGCAAACGAAAATGCTCACCCGTAGGTTCGATTCGCGTAAGCCGCGTGCCGTAGCGAATCGGAATCTCGAGGAAATGCCGGTACCACGCGAGATATTCTGCCCAGCGCGTGCGGGGAATCCTGTCAATCTCCGCGTACGAAGCGGCGCCGAAGCGCGCTTCGTACCATGCCTGAAAGCCCAGCCCCGGCAGCCCCACCTCGGGACCTACCAATGATTTAGGGGTGCGCAGCTTGTTCATGCGGGCGCGATTCAACCAGACGCCGGATTGGCCCTCATCGGCTGCGGCGTCGATCACGCTGACCTGACCGATGCCGGCGCGCCGCAGGGCGAAAGCGAACGCCGCGCCGGTTTGTCCCCCGCCGACAACCACCACGTTATGGTCGATGCCAGCGCGCGGCGGGACCCAGTTCTCGGGTGCTGGACCGATGAGCCGCAGTGTGTCGAGCGCAGGCTGATCGGGGTGATTGGATTGCGTCATGGTGTCGGGTTCGGCCAGGGAGTTGAGCAGCAGGCGGATGCGTCGAAGTCGAATGGCGTGGCCATCGGACGATCAAGTATCGCGGCGCCGCGGGCTTACCCAAACCAACAAATTTCGCTTTGCTTATTTGTTTCGTGGCCGTCAGCCCCCTCGATTCACGCCAGGAAAAACGAGCACTTTAATCGCAATGCGATTAGTTGCATTTCAATGCGATTTTTTTACTCCTATGCTTTTTCTCAGGCAACGCTGGTCCCGTCCCACCTGGGTCGCAGCCGACCGCATCGAAGCCGCCCGATCAAGGAACCAGAAATGAACCCTGTCGCGCCCTTGTTAGCCAGCCTGCAATCCGAACTCGGAGTGGACGCGGTCCTGAGCGCCGAAGCCGACCTCGATGGCTTCATCGAGGATTGGCGCGGTCGCTACAAGGCGCCGGCGCTCTGTGTTGCGCTGCCGTCGACAGCAGCGCAGGTATCCGCGGTGGTTCGCCTGTGTGCGGCGCACAGCGTGCCGGTCCTGCCGCAAGGCGGTAACACCAGCCTGTGCGGCGGCGCCGTACCCGCGAGCGAAGGCGTTCGGCCTGTCATCGTCAACCTGTCGCGAATGCGGCGGATTCGTTCGATCGACGCGGCCAACGGTTCAATGGAAGTCGAAGCCGGCTGCGTGCTGAAGACCGTGCAGGATGCCGCCGCGGCCGAACAACGGCTCTATCCGGTGAGTCTCGGCGCCGAAGGCTCATGCCAGATCGGCGGCAATCTGTCGACGAATGCGGGCGGCACCGGCGTGCTGCGCTACGGCAATGCGCGCGACAACGTGCTCGGCCTCGAAGTGGTGCTCGCCGACGGCACGATCTGGAACGGCCTGCGTGCGCTGCGCAAAGACAACACGGGTCTCGATCTGAAGCATCTGTTCATCGGCACGGAAGGCACGCTCGGCATCATCACGGCGGCCACGTTGAAGCTGCATCCGCTGCCGACGCATCACGCGCTCGCATGGTTCGCGCCCGTCGACCCAGCGGCCGCGCTGCGTATTCTCGGCATGTTCCAGGCCGCCTGCGGGTCGCGGCTCAACGCCTTCGAGATGATCAACCGCCGCCAACTCGAACTCGTGATCGAACATGTACCCGAGCGCCGCAATCCGCTTGGCGAACTGCACGACTGGCACGTGCTGGTCGAGCTCGCGGACACGCGCGGGGGTGAAGAGATGGCGGAGCTGCTGCAACACACGCTCGAACAGGCAGCCGATGCCGGCCTAATCGTCGATGCTGTGTTCGCCAGCAACGACACGCAACGCGCCGCTCTCTGGGAAATTCGCCACAGCGTGTCCGAAGCGAACAAGAAAGCCGGCGTGGGCTTGACGACCGATTGCGCAGTGCCGGTGTCGGCGGTGCCTGCTTTCATCGAGCAGTCCACACGTGCGGTCCACGCAATCATCCCCGGCCTCGACATTCTGATCGTTGCCCATCTCGGCGACGGCAACGCGCACTTCATCCCGTTCTTCACCTTCGACGCATGGCGCGAATTCGCGGACCCCGTTGCGATGGCCACCGCGATGCGCCGCTGCGTCAACGACGTCGCGCACGAATTGCACGGCACTTTCAGCGCCGAACACGGCGTCGGCCAGACCGGGCTCGGCGAAATGGCGCACTACAAATCCGCTATCGAACTCACATTGATGCGCGCGGTGAAGCAGGCGCTCGACCCACACCAGTTATTCAACCCCGGCCGCCTGCTGCCCTGACGATCCGCACCGTGCCCCATCGCGCCGCTCACGCGGCTTGAATTTCGCCATACCGGTCTTTCGCTTTCCACGCTTGCCACTTCCCTGGAGTCGTCATGAAAAAGCAGCCCACACGCGATCAGATTCAACAACCCGGCCGCCGCACGGCCATCAAGGCGGCGCTGGCAGGCACGGCGGCGGTCGCGTTCCCGTTCGTCTGGACGCCGTCGCGCGCGGCCAGCAAACGGATCGTGATTCGTGACGACGGCGGCATCTACACGAAGGCCTACGGCGCGGTGTTCTACCGGCCGTTCACGGAGAAGACCGGCATCGAAGTGGTCGGCGTGCAGGCGAACGCCGAACCGACCGCGCTGATCAAGAGCATGGTCGACACCGGCAGCTACACCTGGGACATGGCGAAGATCAGCCAGCCAGCCATTCTTCTGCTGACCGGCGGCGGCAAGGAATACCTCGAAAAACACGGGCTGGAATCCGATCCGGTGATCGCGAAGATTCCGAAGCAATACATGTCGCCGTACGGCGTGGGCACCAACATCTACACCACCGTGCTCGCCTATCGCACTGACGCGTTCAAGGGCCGCAAGCCACCGAGTTCATGGGCCGACATGTGGAACGTGAAAGACTTCCCGGGCCGCCGCGGTCTGCGCAAGTATCCGTTCGACACGATGGAACAAGCCTTGATGGCCGACGGCGTAGCGCCCGGCCAGGTCTATCCCTGCAACATGGACCGCGGCTTCGCGAGCCTCTCCAAGATTGCGAAGCATGTCGACGTGTGGTGGACCACCGGCGCACAGGTCGAACAGATGCTCGGTTCCGGCGAAGTGGACATGATCAGCACGTGGATCTCGCGCGCGCAAGCGGCGATTGCCAGCGGGGCGCCGGTCGGCATCGTCTGGAACCAGAACATCTGGGGCGTCGACAACTGGTCGATCCTGAAGGGCTCGCCGAACGCCGACGCCTGCCGCGAGTTCATCAAATTCGCCGCCGATCCGAAACGCCAGGCCGCGCTGGTCGACTATTTCCCGGCGGGTCTGACGCAACCTGAAGCATTCAACTTCATCAAGCCTGAGATCGCGAAAAACTGCCCGACCTATCCGCAGAACATGGCCAACGGCCTGCATATCGATGCGAAGTACTGGCAGGAAAACCAGAGCGTCGCGCTCGAACGCTTCAATCGCTGGATCCTGACGTAAGCGCGCCGCCGCTCCCTGTCACCTTTCACGGAGGCCGATTCCATGTCTGCTTCGAATCTTCAGATCGCGGGACTCAGCAAACGCTACGGCGATTTCGTCGCGCTCGCGCCGACCAGCCTCGACGTTGCCGAGGGCGAATTCCTGACCTTGCTCGGGCCGAGCGGCTCCGGCAAGACCACCCTGCTCAGCCTGATCGCCGGTCTCGCCCTGCCGGATGAAGGACAGATTCGCATCAACGGCGTGGACGTGACGTACGGCGCGCCGTATGAACGCGACATCGGCATGGTGTTTCAGAACTACGCGCTGTTTCCTCACATGACGGTCGCGCAGAACATCGCGTTTCCGCTACAGATGCGCAAGACGGATGCAAAGGCCACGCAAGACAAGGTGATGCAGGCACTGGAGATGGTGCATCTGCCGCACGTGGCGCAACGCTATCCACGCGAGCTATCCGGCGGCCAGCAGCAGCGGATCGCGCTCGCGCGCTGCATGGTCTACCGGCCGTCGATCATTCTGATGGACGAACCGCTTGGCGCGCTCGACAAGAAACTGCGCGATCACATGCAACTCGAGATCAAGCGCATCCATCGTGAACTCGGCACGACGATCGTCTACGTGACGCACGATCAGGAAGAGGCGATGACGATGTCGGATCGCATCTGCCTGATGAACGCCGGTTCGATCGCCCAACTCGGCACGCCGGCCGATCTGTACTTCCGGCCCAACAGCGTGTTCGTCGCGGACTTTCTCGGCGAGTCGAATCTGCTCGACGCGGTCGTCACGGGCCGTGCCGGCGATCAGGTGCAGATCAGCGTACAAGGCGTCGCCAAAGGCGAGGCGATGGCCTACGACCCGGTGATCGGCAACGGCAAGCCGGTCAAGCTGATGCTGCGTCCGCAAAACCTGCGCGTGCACCACGACGTCAGCACGGACTCAGACTCCGGCAACGGCGGCAGCCTGTCGGCGAAACTCACCGACATCATGGTGACCGGCAGCATGACCAAGCTCTATCTCGAGCCGCATACCGCCAATGCCGCGCCGCTCGTCGCCGCCTTCCCCACCAACCGTTTCGGCAGCCAGTACGAAGTCGGGCAAACGCTCGGCCTGTCGTGGCTCGCCGCCGACGCCGTCGCGATCGCGGGGTAGGCGATGAATCATTCCGCTTTGAGCGCGCGCCCTTCCCAGCCCGCGGGACCGGCACAACCCATTCACCCTGCGCCGCGCCGGCCCACCTGGCGCGCGTGGTTGCGGCCCGGCGCAAAAGGCGCGCCGCTCGTCGTGCTGCTGCTCGTGATGCTGGTCTATCCGGTCGGCCAGCTTCTGCTGCTCAGCATTCACAACGATGCCGGCTTCACGCTGATCGAATACAAGCGGCTCTTCGCATCATCCGTGTATGTGGACGTGCTGCTGATCACCCTGAAAGTGTCGCTATGGACCACGTTCTTCTCGGTGCTGACCGGCTATCCGATCGCGTACCTGATTTCCTCGGCGACGCGTGCACGCAAGAACCGCCTGCTGTTCTGGGTGCTGCTGTCGTTTTGGACCAGCTTTCTCGTGCGCACGTTTGCGTGGGTCGTGCTGCTCGGGCGCAACGGTGTCATCAATCAGCTGCTGCTCAAGCTCGGCATCATCGACGAACCGCTGAGCCTGCTCTATCACTTTTCCAGCGTGATCGTCGGCATGGTGCATGCGCTGATGCCGCTCGCGGTGCTGACCATGCTGTCGGTCATGGAGAACATCGACCGCCGCCTGCCGAGCGCCGCGGCCACGCTGGGCGCGCGTCCCGGCACCGTGTTCTGGAAGGTGTATTTCCCGCTGTCGTTGCCGGGCGTCGCGGCCGGCGCCCTGATGGTGTTCGTCACCGCGATCGGCTTCTTCATCACGCCGACGCTGCTGGGCGGCCGTCATCAAACGATGATCACGCAACTGATCATCGATCAGGTCATGCAGGCGCTGAACTGGGGCTTTGCCGGCGCAATTTCGGTGCTGCTGCTCGCGGTCGTGCTGATCGTCTTCCTGGTGTACGACCGCATGGTCGGCCTCTCGACCATGGCGGGCGAAAGCGCGGGCGCGAAAGGCTCACGTGCGGGCGGCTGGAGCCGCAAGCTCGGCGACCTGATTCTGACCGCGCTCGGTAACGCGACGGACGCCTTGCTCGCTGTCCTGCCCCGCTCGCGCAAAGGCCGCAAACGCAGCGCGTCAGGCAGCGGCGAAAGCCTGACGTTGCGGGTGATCGTGGTCCTGCTGCTGGCGTTTCTCAGCGCGCCGGCCTTCCTGATGATTCCGCTGTCGTTCGATTCGGCTTCAGGGCTGGCGTGGCCACCGCACGGATTTTCGCTGCAATGGTATCGGCAGATCGTCGATTCGCCGCTGTGGATGCAGGCGATCACGCGCTCGATGCTGGTGGGTATCGGCACCGGTTTATTGTCTATGCTGATCGGCACGCCCGCCGCGTTCCTGTTGGTGCGCGGCGGCATGCGTGGCAAGGCGGCCATGCTGGCGTTCGTGCTGTCGCCGATCGTCGTGCCGCGCATGATCATCGCGGTCGGCATCTTCTATTTCTTCGCGAAGATTGGCCTCGTCGGGTCGTCACTCGGCCTGGTGCTGGCCCATACGACGGTCGCCGTGCCCTACGTCGTGATCACGATGATGGCCGTGCTGCGCAACTACGACACCCGTCTCGATCTCGCCGCGCAGAGCATGGGCGCGCGTCCGTGGGCCACCCTGCGCCGCGTCACGTTTCCGATTCTGGGCGCGGGCTTGATGTCGTCGTTCCTGTTCGCGTTCGCGACCTCGTTCGATGAACTGACCATCGCCCTCTTCACTTCGGGCGGCCTGAGCACGACCTTGCCCAAGCAGTTCTGGGACGAAATCACGATGCAGATCTCGCCGGTGATCGCGGCCGTATCGACTTGCCTCTTCATCTTTATCGCCGCGCTCATCTGGGTCGCGGACCGTTTGCGCCGGCGCAGCCTCACCGCCTGAACCCCATTCATTCACCGAGACTCTTTATGCTTTCAGCACAACAATTACGCGGCGTCCTGCCGGCTATTCCGACACCGGTCAACGCCGACGACACGATCGACAGCGGTGCTGCCCGCACCTTGATGCGCTATCTGCTCAAGCAGGGCGTGGACGGCGTCGTGCCGCTCGGCGGTACGGGCGAATACGGCGCGCTGGCGCGTGCCGAACGCATCCGCATGGCCGGTATCGCCGCCGAGGAAGCGGCGGGCAGCATCCCGGTGATCGCGGGCGTGCTCGATCCGGGATATCACGACGCCATGCAGGCAGGCAAGGAATTCGCTGCAGCGGGTGCGGACGGCTTGCTGGTGCTGACGCCCTACTACACGAATCCGACCCAGGCAGGCATTCGCGACTACTTCCTGCGTTACGCCGACGAATCGCCACTGCCGATCCTGATCTATGAGATTCCGTATCGCACGCGCATTTCGATCGCGCCTGAAGTACTGCACGAACTCTCGAAGCACGAGCGGATCATCGGCATGAAGGCGTGCAATACCGACATGTGGCACTTCCTGCGCACCGTCGCCGGCGTCGACGAGTCGTTCTCGATTCTGAGCGGTGAGGACACGTTGTTTCCGTTGCATGTCGCGGCAGGTGCGCGTGGCGGCATCGTGGTGACGGCAAGCCTGTTGCCGAGCGCCTGGCGCAAGATCTATCAGCTCGCGGCCGACGGAAAAACGCAGGAAGCGCTCGCGCTGCACCGCTCGCTGATTCCGTTGATGAACCTGGCGTTTGCCGAAACCAATCCCGGACCGATGAAATCGGTGATGGATCTGATCGGCGTGCATGCGCCAACGATGCTCGCGCCGCTGGTCCAGGCGGCGCCGGAGTTGTCGGCGAATTTGCGAATTGAACTGGAAAAGCAGCTCGATACTTTCGAGCGTCGGTTGTGACGGCTCAGCGCTGATAGCCCGTGAGCCGCGACTTCGAAATCGAGGTCGCGGCCACCTGCACGTGTTGCGCGAGTTCGGCTTCCACTTTCTCACGCGACCAGCGCGAGGTCGGCACCGAGATATTGATCGCGGCGACGCCCATGCCGCCGTGATCCGTCACCGGCGCCGCAACGGAAATATCGCCGAGCACGGTTTCGTTCTCGATCACCGCATAGCCGCGCCGGGCGACTTTGCGCACCCGCTCGAGCAGTTTGTCGGGATTGGTTTCGGTGTAGTGCGTGAGCGGTTCGAGGCGCGTTTGCGCGAGGATCTCGCGCACGCGATCGTCGGACAGACGCGAGAGGATCGCGATGCCGGCAGCGGTGAACATGGCCGGCAAACGGGCGCCGACCACGATGTCGATATTTACCAGATGCTGACCCGGAAACCGCGCGACGAACACGATCTCGTGCCCGTCGAGCTCCAGCAGGTTGGTGGTCTCGCCAAGGCGCCGGCTGATGTCGAGCAGATAGGGCGAAGCCTTGTCGATGAGTTCGTTGGCGCGTACGTAGTTGTAGGAGAACTGCAGCACTTTCGTCGTGAGGCCGTAGTTGCGCGTGTCGGGAACACGGCACAGATAACCGAGCGCTTCCAGCGTATGCACGAGACGCTGCGTAGCGCTGCGGTCGAGGCCGGACGTCCTCGCGATATCGACGAGCGTCATGTGACGGTTCGGACCGTCGAACGCATGCAAGACCTGAAACGCTTTAGCGGTCGAGCCGACGAACAGCGACGAGCGCGTCGGTTCCGGTTCAGCCGCCTTGATCTTGCGGGCTGTGCCTCTGGCGTGTTCTGACATGGTGGTAGCGCGGCCTTAAAACAGATCGTCAAGACAGATCGGATAGCAGTTATCTCGATTGTAATGCGATTGAATCGGACAACCGCAGCAAATTTGAAGTCTGTGGAGCATTCATGCTTTCATGCGTAGCTGATTACCGGATCGCCGCCCAGAAACGTCTGCCGCGCCTTGCCTTCGACTATCTCGACGGCGGCGCCGAGGACGGCGACGCCTTGCGCCGCAATGCCGAGGCTTACCGCCAGTGGCTCTTCAAACCGCGCGTGCTGACCGACGTGTCGCGCTGCTCGAGCGCCACGCAGTTTTTCGGACGGGCGGCGGCTGCGCCGTTGATCGTCGGGCCGACTGGTTTGAACGGCCTGTTCTGGCCACGTGCCGATGAACTGCTCGCGCACGCCGCGAGCGAAGCGGGCTTGCCCTTCGTTCTGTCGACAGCCTCCACCTCCCTGCTCGAAGACGTGCGCGCCGCCGCGCCCCGCGGCGATCTGTGGATGCAGCTCTATGTGCAGCAGGACCGCGGTATTGCCGAAGACCTGATGCGGCGCGCGAGCGCCGCCGGCTTTTCCACGCTTGTCCTGACGGTCGATGTGCCGGTCCACGGCAAACGCGATCACGACACGCGCAACGGCTTCGCGCTGCCCTTGCGGCTGTCGCCGCGGCTCATTGCCGATTGCATCCGCCATCCGCACTGGTGCTGGCAGATGGCGCGCCATGGTTCGCCGCAATTGAAAAACATCGCACAGAGCGTCGGCGAACGGGCCGATCTGGCGCGTCACGCCGCCATGCTCAGCCGGCAGATGGACCTGACGCTCGGATGGGCAGATCTCGAATGGGTCCGGCGGCACTGGAGCGGCAAGCTGATCGTGAAAGGCATCCAGGGGCGCGACGACGCATTGCTGGCGCTCGCACGCGGAACGGATGGAATCGTGCTGTCGAACCACGGCGGACGGCAATTGGACAGCACGTTCGCGCCGCTCGAACTATTGCCGGAAATCGCCGACGCTGTGGGGCACCGTCTCGACGTGTTCGTCGACGGCGGCGTGCGGCGCGGCAGCGATGCGTTGAAAGCCGTCTCGCTGGGCGCACGCGGCGTATTGCTCGGGCGTGCGCCGCTTTACGGTCTCGCGTCGCGCGGCGGCGCCGGCGTCAACGAGGTACTGGCCCTGATGATGCAGGAGATGCATATCACAATGCGCCTGCTGGGATGTAGCGCGCTCACTCAACTGCGACCGGGCCTGGTCGAGCGCGCCGCCTGATTGTTGAAGGACGTTGAAAAACGTTGAATACGCTACGCCAGCGCCGCGTTTGCCTTGGCCGGCGGCTCCGCGTAGTCCTCGGCATCGATGTCATAACCCGACGGCTCCCACCGGATCGCCAGCAGCACGAGCAACGAGCTGAGCGGCGCAATGGCGATCAGCCAGAAGACCTTCGTACCGAACGCGGCAGCCAGAACCGGGAACAGAAATAGCGAGACCGTCGACGCGGACCGCACCAAGGTCTGATTGAAACCCACGCCGATTCCGCGCAGTGAGGTCGGGTAGCTCAGCGACGCATACGTCATCGAATGGGAGCCCGGTCCGAAACCTTGCCCGAACAGATAGCCGCCGAGCAACAGGATCGCGACCACCACAAGCGCGCCGCTGCCCGGTTTTCCGATCAGCGCGAGGCCGATCAGCGAGGCGAACTGCAGCGCGTGCCCGAGCACGGTCATCTTCCACGCACCGACGGTCGGCGCGGTGCGCACGCCGATCAGCCCACCCACGAACGCAAATGCCAGATTCAGCGCGAGCGCCGCGATGATTGTCGTGAGCGGCCCCTGATGAAAGAAGCTTGTGATGATCACCGGCAAGCCGAAAATAATCGCGTTATAGCCGAACGAAGAGGCACTGCCGATCACCGCGGCAAGAATCGTGCGACGCCGGTAAGTGGCGTTGAACAGGACACCATAGTTACGCCAGGACGCCGCGCGCGGCGCCTTGACCGGCGTCGCGCTTCGTTCAACCACCGCGTCGACGCCGTACGAGCGCTTCAGAATGCGCGCGGCCTCCTCGAGATCGCCCTGATTCGCTGCCCAAACAGGCGATTCGCTGATATAGCGGCTGCGCACGAGAATGATCACGATGGCCGGTACCGCACCGAACGCGAGCGTCAGACGCCATAACCAGCCAAGCTGATGCTCGGGCAGAATCGCGTACAGCCCGAGAATCAGCAGATAGCAGGTGCTCGTGGCCGCGTACCATGCGGGGCACCACGCGGCGACACTGGCCGCCTTGTTGCCCTTGCCCGCCACCCGCGAGAACTCGGCGAGAAACGCCATCGCCACCGGCAGATCGAGCCCCACGCCGAAGCCCATCAGAAAGCGCGCCCCGCCAAGCACCCACGCATTCGGCGCAAGACCGGCTGCGATCGCCGCGACCACGAAAAACAGCATATCGGCCATGAACACACGATAGCGGCCGATGCGATCAGTCAGATATCCGCCGAACAATGCACCAAGGATCGCGCCGAATGTGATCGCCGACGAGACAAATCCAACCTGAACCGGCGACAGCGAAAACTGGCGCGCGATGTCCTTGATCCCGTAAGCGAGCGACGTCAGGTCGTAAGCATCGAGAAAGACTCCTCCCAGGGCGATCGCAATCACGATGCGCGCGTTACTGCCCTTTGCAGCGCCCGCGTTGACGATGCGCGAAACGTCCTGCGCACTACGGATGACAGTGGGAGACGCTGTGTTACCTGCAGGCGCTTGTGGGTCGGCGACGGTAGATGGAAAAGCAACAGTGGACATGATCTCGCGTTCGCATGAATGGCTGAAGCGTCGCATGGTAGCCATGCAATCCATGCCGGCAAAACGACGAATTTAACTATGCAAATCGGGAATCACGCACTTGCACCACGCTAGTGCCGCATGCCGCCGTGCGAGCAACGTGGTTCGAACTACTGCAGATTTTCTTATCAGCAATGATTGGTTGGATTCGGAGGCACGCGAATCTAACTTGTAGTGCCAGCTCTCTGTCCATCTGAGCATTTGCACTCCATTCCCTTCCATCGATCGGTATCGCCGCATGCGCTATTTTCGTCTGCTGAAATCTTTTGTTGCCGTGGCGACCCTGTCGTTTGCCGCGGTTCAAGCCTATGCTGACAAACCCGCCGTGATCCGCATCGGCGTCGCGCAGCAGGGCACGGGCGATCCCCCGACCTTCGGCGGTTCACCCGCAGCGACCGTGCAATTGCAACAGTCGCTCGAAAAGGAATTCGCCGCCGACGGCATCAAGGTGGAATGGCTGTTCTTCAAAGGCGCCGGCCCGGCCGTGAATGAAGCGATTGCCGACAAGTCACTCGACTTCGCCTTTCAGGGCGATCTGCCTGCAGTACTTGCCCGCGCCAACGGCCTGAAGACTCACCTCCTACTCGCCTCGGGCGTGCGTACCGGCATCAAGATCGCCGTGCCCACGGATTCGGATGTGCGTTCGATCAAGGACCTCAAAGGCCGCCGCGTCTCCATTTTTCGCGGCACCAATCTGCAACTGGTCGCCGACAACGCGCTCGCCGCCAATCAACTCGACGAGCGCGACCTGCACGTGATCAACCTCGACTTCGCCAGTTCGCTCGCCGCGCTGGCGTCCAAGGGGATCGATGCGTCGGTCAACGATTACCACCTGTACAAGCTGCGCGACCAGGGTCTCGCGAAAATCGTTTACGAATCGCAGAACGACGGACCGCAATTCACCCGTCAATCGCATCTGCTGGTGCTCGACGATTTCGATAACGCACATCCGGATGTCGTGCAACGCGTCGTCAACGTGTTCGTCCAGGGTGCGCAATGGTCGTCGGATGAAGCGAACCGCGACGCGCTCTTCAAACTGTGGGCAAAAAGCGGCGTGCCCTATTCCTCATGGCAGGCCGAGTTCGCGAATCAAAGTCTGAAAGACCGCAATTCGCCATTGATCGACCCGTTTATCGTCGCGCGTTATAAAGCGGTCGCGGCGGATGCGCTGAAACTCAAACTGATCCGTCAACCAGTCCAGGTCGACGGCTGGTTCGAGACGAAGTATCTCGACAACGCGCTACGCGCGCAAAAACTCGACCACTACTGGACGCGCTACGACGCTGCCGGCAAGCCGCTCAGCTAAAACGGGAGCGATCACGATGAGCGAAACCGCACTCCCGGTCGATAGCAAACGGCTCGGCCACCCTGCCGCGGCGCCGCGCGCGCCGCTCTATCGCAATGCGCGCTTGCGCGCACTCGCCTGGCACCTCGCGCCGTGGGTATTGCCGGCCGTCCTGCTCGCCTTATGGGCGACCGGTTGCGAGCGCGGCTGGATCGCGCCGCAGATTTTGCCGCCACCCGAGCGCGTCTTCGACACCTTCGTCGAACTGGCGAGAAGCGGCGATCTCGCAAGCAACACACTGATCAGTCTGCAACGCGTGCTGTTCGGCTTCGGTGCGGGCACGCTGCTCGGCTTCACGCTCGGCGCGGCGCTCGGCTTGTCGCGCACCTTCGAAGCCTATGTGCTACCGAGCTTCAATGCGTTGGTGCAGATTCCGGTGCTCGGCTGGCTGCCGTTCCTGCTGCTACTCGTCGGTGTCGGCGAACCGCTTAAATACATCCTGATCGCGCATGCCGCGCTTGTTCCCGTGACGTTGAGCACGCTGCAAGGATTCCGTCAGACACCCGCCTCGCTCGATGAAGTCGCGCGCGTCTTCGAATACAACGGCTGGCAACGGATCGTCTATCTCGTCCTGCCCGCCGCCGTGCCGACGCTCGCCACCGGCGTGCGGCTCGCGTTCACCAAAGCGTGGCTCGCACTGGTGGTGGTCGAACTGGTGGCGTCGTCCGAGGGGCTCGGCTATCTGATCGTCTACGGCCGGCAACTGTTTCAGCTCGACCTGGTGATGGCGTCGGTGGTCGTGGTCGGCGCCATCGGTTACGCGATGAATCGTTCGCTCGACGCGCTCGAAGCGCGTTTGCGGCGCGGTCAACCGTCGGCGTTTCGCGAGTAATGGCGCCCATTGCTGCCACGCACCGCATATGAGGTATCCACGATGAGTCTTGCTCTCTTTAAGCGGCCTGCCGGATCGAAACAGTCGGCCGACGCATCCTGCGACTGCGGCAGTAACGTACCCGCCTCCTTCCAGCGCGCGGCGCGACCGCGCCGGCCACTGCTCACACGCGTCGACTGGCGCGGGGCCGTCCTGCCCATCGTCGCCATTGCGATCTGGTGGGCGATCTCGGAAGCGCACGTCGTCAAGAGCGGCTTGCTGGTCAGCCCCGCGCAGGTGCTGGCCACCGCCTGGCAGCAAATCGTCAGCGGGGCGCTTTTCAAGGCCCTTTCCGCATCGCTCGTGCGTGAAGCGAGCGGCTTCGTGATCGGCACGCTAGGCGGCCTGCTGCTTGGCAGCGCGCTGGGCTTCTCGCGACTCGCCACGCGCATGATTGGTCCGAGCTTCGACACGTTCAAGCAGATCTCCCTGTTTGCATGGATTCCGCTGATTTCCGTGTGGTTTGGTCTCGGCGATGCAGCGAAAGTCGTGTTCCTGTCGCTCGCGGCGTTACTGCCGGTTGCCGCGCATACATGTGACGGCATTCATGCCGTGCCGCGCGCCTACATCGAAGTCGCACGCGCTTTTCGCTATTCGCGCTGGCAATTGATCCGCGCCGTCATTCTGCCGGCCGCGTTGCCGTCGATTTTCACCGGCCTCTATCTCGCGCTGATCTATTCGTGGCTCGCCACGCTCGGCGCGGAATATCTGCTGGTGGCAGGCAGCGGGATCGGCAATACGCTGATCGACGGCAGCGAGCAGTTCCGCATGGATCTGGTGCTGTTCGGCGTGATCGTGGTCGGTGTGACCGGTTGGGCGTTGAACGCGCTGGCGCGCGCGGTAGAACGGGCGATCTTTGCGCGCCGTTCACAGGCGGCCGCTCGATAAGCACGCAGCCGATATTCACCGGCTATGCACTGAATTTGCACTGAATACAGATTAGAGATCAAGGTCCGCTCATGACTTCTTCCACGCTGTCCGACAGCATCGACATTCTTCACGTCAGCAAGCGCTATGCGCAACAAGGCGGTGCGCCGCTCGCTGTGCTCGACGACATCAACCTGCGGGTGCGCCCCTGCGAATTCGTCAGCGTGCTCGGATCGAGCGGTTGCGGTAAATCGACCTTGCTACGGCTGATCGCGGGACTGGATACCGATTACAGCGGCGATATCGTCGTTGCCGGAGAAAAGGTGCGCGATACGTCGCTCGAGCGCGGCATCGTGTTTCAGGATCACCGCCTGTTTCCGTGGCTCACGGCGTCGCAAAACATTCTCGCCGCGTTGCGTAACGCGCCGCTGTCGGCACGAGAAAAACGCGATGCGGTCGCGCAGCACATCGTGCTCGTCGGCCTGAACGGCTTCGAGAATGCGTATCCCCATCAGCTATCGGGCGGCATGGCGCAGCGCGTGGCGATCGCGCGCGGTCTCGTGAACCGTCCACGCGTGCTCCTGCTCGACGAACCGTTCGGCGCGCTCGATGCGCTCACGCGCGGCCGCTTGCAAAACGAGTTGCAACGCATCTGGGAACACGAACGCATCACGATGATTCTCGTCACGCACGACGTCGACGAAGCGCTCTACCTCGGCGACCGTGTCGTCACGATGGCGCCACGGCCGGGCCGCATCAAACGGATCGTCGATGTCGCTTTGCCGCGCCCACGCGAGCGTAACGATCCCCGCTTCGTTCGCTTACGCGACGAAGTGCTGGCCGACTTCGCCGAGCACGACGCCGCGCGCCATGAGCCTCACGGCGACGATACGCCACAGGGCGGCACGCGCATCCCGGTGGCGAATCAATCGATCACCGAATGGCGGCTCGCGTGGTGACACTCGCGGCATCCCCCATACACACAAACCCTTCGCGGAGACAACGATGAGCGGTGAAAATCGCCAGAAGCGGCAGATCAAACTGGGCGCCTTCCTGATGGAGACGGGCCACCATATCGCCGCATGGCGGCATCCGGACGCACACGCGAGCGGCGGACTCGACTTCGCGCATTACGCGGAACTGGCGCAGATCGCCGAACGCGCCAAATTCGACACGATATTTTTCGCCGACAGCGTCAGCGTGCGCGACACGAATCTACCCTCGCTATCCCGCACCGCGCGCGCCGACCATTTCGAACCGTTGACGCTGCTGTCCGCGCTTTCAGTCGTGACGAAACACGTCGGCCTGATCGCCACGGTCTCCACCACGTTCAACGAACCGTACAACCTCGCGCGCAAATTCGCCTCGCTCGATCATCTGAGCGGCGGACGCTCGGGCTGGAATCTCGTCACATCGAGCACCGAATCCGAGGCGCTCAATTTCAATTTCGAACGCCATCCGGAGCACGCCGTCCGCTATGAACGCGCACGCGAGTTCTATGACGTGGTGGCCGGCCTCTGGGATAGCTGGGAAGACGACGCGCTTATCCGCGACAAGGAAAGCGGCGTCTATTTCGATCCGGACAAACTGCACGTGCTCGGTCATAAAGGCAAGCACTTCAAGGTGCGTGGACCGTTGAACGTCGCGCGTTCGCCGCAGGGTTGGCCAGTCGTCGTGCAGGCCGGCGCATCGGAAGCGGGACGTGACCTCGCGGCGCAAACCGCGGAGGTGATCTTCGTCGCGCATCAGACGCTCGACGAAGCACAGTCGTTCTATCGCGACGTCAAAGGCCGCCTCGCGAAATACGGCCGCTCGCCGGATCATCTGAAGATCATGCCGGGAATTTTTCCGATTGTCGGCCGCACGCAGGAAGAAGCGGATGCGAAGTTCGCCGCGCTGCAGGACCTGATTCATCCGACGGTCGGTCTATCGCTGTTGTCGAACATGTCGGGCGGCGTGGATCTTTCCCAGTATCCCGTCGACGGGCCCCTGCCCGAGTTGCCGGAAACCAACGGTGGCAAGAGCCGTCAACGCTTGCTGTTCGATCTCGCACGGCGCGAAAACCTGACGATCCGCGATCTGTATCTGCGCATTGCTGGTGCTCGCGGCCATCAGCAGGTGGTCGGCACGCCACAAAGCATCGCGGACCAGTTGCAACAGTGGTTCGAAGAAGAAGGCGCCGATGGCTTCAACATCATGTCGCCATGGTTGCCCGGTGGGTTGACGGAATTCGCCGAACTCGTGGTGCCGGAACTGCAGCGGCGCGGACTTTTCCGCACCGAATACGAGGGCCGCACGCTACGCGAGAATCTCGGGCTGCCGCGACCTGCAAACCGCTATACCGCCGTGACAAAACAGGTGCCCGCCGTAGCGGGATATTGACGCAACACGTTCTCTTTCGCGAGGAGCCTCCCATGAGCGCAGCCGCATTGCAGGAAGTACAGTCGATTCAGGTCAACCCGCTTTCCGCGCATATCGGCGCTGAAATCCACGGTGTCGATCTCAGACAGAAACTGGATGTACGTCAGATCGCGGACATTCGCGCGGCGCTTCTTAAATGGCGCGTCGTGTTCTTTCGGGAGCAGTTCCTGACGCATGAGCAACACATCGCGTTCTCGGCACAGTTTGGCGAGTTAACTTTGGGACATCCGGTGTTCGGTCATGTCGACGGACATCCGGAAATCTATTCGATCTCGAAGTACCGCAAGGCAACGCGCTTCGAGAGGCAAACGCTGCAGCGCCCCTGGACCGGTTGGCACAGCGATGTGACGGCTGCTGTCAATCCGCCCTGGGCGTCGATCCTGCGCGGCGTGACGATTCCTCCGTACGGTGGCGATACGCAGTGGACCAATCTCGTGGCCGCGTATCAGAAGCTTTCCGCACCGTTGCGCACGTTCATCGACGGCTTGCGCGGGCTGCATCGCTTTACGCCGCCTGCCGGCGCGAGTGGAACGGAAGCGTTTGTCAAAGCCGTCGAACAACGCATTCTCGTTACCGAACATCCGCTCGTCAGAGTGCATCCGGAAACGGGCGAGCGGGCACTCTATGTCAGCCCGAGTTTCCTGAAGTCGATTGTCGGCGTGACGCCGCGCGAAAGCCAGGTGCTGCTCGAACTGCTCTGGGAGCATGTCACGCGACCCGAGTTCACCGTGCGCTTCAAATGGGAGGCCGGCAGCGTCGCCTTCTGGGACAACCGCGCGACGGCTCACCTCGCCCCTACGGATATTTTCGATCTCGACTTCGACCGGCAGTTGTATCGCACGACGCTGGTGGGCGATGTGCCGGTTGGCCCGGACGGTGCGCAGTCTGTCGCGATCGAAGGCTCGCCGGTGAGCGCCGCGGCGGCAGTCGCGTTGAACTGAGATTCACTGTGACTCACTCAACTCTGGCTGCGTCCTCGCCCGCGCCGACGACTTCCGTCGCAGCGACGCGCGACGCCTCACCCTTCGTTCCGGTTCGGTCGCCCACTGCATTCGCGGATAGCCCGGTATCGCGCGCATTGGAACAGCCCCTGCTGCTCGGACTGTTCCTACCGATTCAGGCGGGCGGCTGGAGCGCTTCGACACTTCCGCGCACTACCGACTGGTCATTCGACTACAACCTGGCACTCGTGCAAAAAGCCGAGGCATTCGGTTTCGATCTCGTCTTCGCGTTGTCGCAATGGCTGCCGAAAGGCGGCTATGGTGGCGTATTCAACGGCGAAGCGCTCGATTCGTTCATGTCACTCGCCGCGATGACCGCGCGTACCGAACGCATCATTCTGGTGGCGACCAGCCATGTGCTTTACGGTCCATGGCATCCGCTGCATTTCGCCAAATTCACCGCGACGCTCGATCACATTTCGAAGGGCCGCTGGGGTATCAACGTCGTCACCGGTCATCGGGCCATCGAACATGAGATGTTCGGCTGGCATCGTATCGAACATGACCGGCGCTATGAACTGGCTGCCGAGTTTCTCGACGCCGTGCAGCAACTATGGGCGCAACCGGAGAACTTCAGCTTCGCGCCCGAGCTTTCCTCGTGGAAGCTGGACAAGGCCTTTGTCACGCCGAAGCCGCGTTATGGGCGTCCGTTACTCGTGAACGCGACCGGCTCCGATGCCGGCATCGATTTCGCCGCCCGCTACTCGGACATCGTGTTCATCACGAGCCCGGCCGGCTCCGAGATCGAAGGTGCGCTGGCCGCATTGCCCGCTCACACGGCGCGCGTCAAAGCTACGGCAGCAAAGCACGGCCGCAAGATCCGCACGCTGATCAACCCGATGGTGATCTGCCGCGAGACAGCGGCCGAAGCGCGCGCGTATCACGACGCAATCGTCGCCCACGGCGACGAAGGTAGTTTTCATCGCTTCGACAGCGACGCCCACGCATGGCGCGGCAACGCGGAACAGCGCAGTCAGGCCGCCGCGCGCGCGGTGGGCGGCAACATCTCGATCGTCGGCTCGCCGCAGCAGATCGCCGATTACATCGTGCGTTTGCATCAGGCCGGCGTGGACGGCGTGCAGTTGAGCTTCTTCGATTTTCAGCCCGACCTCGATTTCTTTGGTGAGCGCGTGCTCCCGCTGCTGCGCGAAGCCGGCCTGCGGTACTGATGGAACTCAAAACAACAAGGTGATCGTATGAGCCGACTCTGGTACACGCGCTGCCCCGCCCCCACGCCTTTCGGCATCACCGTGCAAAAAGGCTGGCTGGAAGAAGAATTCGCTGCCGATGGAATCGATGTCAAGGCGCTGCAGGATGCCGACGACGTGCAGATTCGCCGCTCGCATTTCACTCACACGCAGCCATGGTCGTTCCGTCAGGGCGGCAATATTCCCGCGCTTTGGGCACGCGCCCAGGGCAGCAACACCCGCTTGATCGGCCTGAGCTGGGTGGGTGAATTCCAGGCGCTGATCACGCTCGACAAACAACTCGACACAAGCCCCGAATCGCTTGCCGGACGCCGCTTCGGATTTCCTCTCAACACGCGTGCGAGCGTGGTCGATTTTCATCGCGCCACCGCGCTGCGCGGTTTCTCCTCCCTGCTCGGCGCGCTGGGCGTGCAGCTCGAAGACATCGATCTGATCGATCTGCCGCACGCGCCGCGCAGCCTCGAAGACGCCAAACCTGCCGCCGATGCGCCGCTCGCCGATTGGCTCGACGCGCAACGTCCGCACGAATTCGCGCGTGAAGCCGAAGCGCTGTTGCGCGGCGAAGCCGATGTCGTGTTCGTCAGAGGGGCGACGGGACTCGATATTACGAACCTGCTCAATGCAAAGATTCTCGTCGACATCAACGCCCAGCCCAATCGGGCATTGCACGCGAATAACGGCACACCACGCCCGCTGACCGTGGATGCCCAATTGTTACGCGAGCGCCCGGATCTGGTCGAGCGCGTTCTCGCCCGCACGCTGGACACCGGCGACTGGGCCAGCCATCACGCGACCGAAGTGACTCAGTACGTTGCACGCGAAACGCGCAGTGCCGAGCATTGGGTTGAGCGCGCGTACCCAGGCGGCCTGCATCGGCAACTGACGATCGGACTCGATCCGCACGCGCTCGCTGCTCTCGCCGATTTCAAACGTTTTCTGTTCACGTGGGGCTTCATTCCGTCGGACTTCGATTTCGATGCATGGGTGGACCCCGCGCCCCTTCGCGCAGCGCTTGCGCGACGACATGCGCTGACGCCTTCCGTCTAAGCCGGTTTCGCGCCTCTCCCTTTCTCACACACAACCCAACGATGGCACATGTCACATCGCGGCCGACGCTACGCCGCCGCGGCAAACACCTGTTCAGCGCCGCACTCGGCTGGGCGCTCACACTCATCATCGCGCTGTCAAGCATGCCGTCGCAGGGGCAGACCCGCGGCGGCACGCTCAACTTCATTGTCACGCCGGAGCCGACTGCCCTCGTCGATCTGGCCACCACCGCGACCAACGTGCTGAAGGTCAGTCCGAAAGTTGTCGAGGGGCTGCTCGAATACGACTTCAAATTTCAACCCAAGCCGTCGCTTGCCACCTCGTGGGAAGTCAGCGACGACAGCCGAAAATATGTTTTCCATCTGCGCCACGGCGTGAAATGGCACGACGGCAAGCCCTTCACTTCCGACGACGTTGCGTATTCGATCCAGACGCTCAGGCAGGTCCACCCGCGTGCGAAGACCACCTTCGCCAATGTCACCGACGTCGCGACGCCGGACCCTTATACCGTCGTCATTACGCTGTCGAAGCCGGCACCGTATCTGATCAAGGCGTTTTCCTCGTCGGAAACGCCGATCGTGCCGAAGCACATCTACGACGGCACCGACGTGTTGACCAATCCCGTCAATAACGCGCCGGTCGGCACCGGCCCGTTTCGCTTCGTCAAATGGGTGCGTGGCAGCTACATCGAATACGTACGTAACGACGACTATTGGGACAAAGGCAAGCCCTGGCTCGATCGCATCGTCGTCAAGGTGGTCAATGACCCCGCCGCCCGCACTGTCGCGTTCGAAGACGGGTCCGCGGATCTGAGCGGCGATTCGCCCGTGCCGCTGTCCGATCTCGAACGGCTGAAAGGCAACCCGAAGCTCGGGCTCGAGACACGCGGCTACGAGTTCCAGGCCGGGGTGTCGCGCATCGAGTTCAACCTCGACAACCCGGTGCTGAAGAATCCGAAAGTACGTCAGGCGATTGCGTCGGCGCTGGATCGCGAAGTGATCCGCAAGGTCATCTACTACGGCTATGCGGCACCGCTCGCGAGCCCGATCATTCCGTCGAATCCCTATTACGATCCGGCGCCTACGCCCTATCCGTTCAACGTGGAACGGGCCAACGCGTTGCTCGACGAAGCTGGCTATCCGCGCAAGGCCGACGGCACACGATTCGCCTTGACGGTCGATCCGTTACCGATCGGCGATCTGCCCGCGCGCACCGCCGCTTACGTCAAATCCGCACTGGCACGCGTCGGCATCGCCGTCACCGTGCGCAGCCAGGATCTGCCTGCGTATCTGAAGCGCATCTACACAGACCGCGATTTCGATTTCAGCATCAACGGGATGAGCAATCTGTTCGATCCAGTAGTTGGCGTGGCGCGCCTGTACACAACCAATAACTTCCGGCGTGGCGTGCCCTTTACCAACGGCTCGCATTACAGCAATCCGGAGATCGATCAGCTGTTCGCGCAGGTGGCCGAAGAAACCGATGAAGCCAAACGCAAGCAGTTGTTCTCGCAGATCCAGCGCATTCTCGAACGCGATCTGCCGGACATCAACCTCGTGGCGCCGCAGTACCTGACGCTCTATTCACGCGCCGTGCACAACCATACGACCTCGCCTGACGGTCTCTCGGCCAGCTTCGCCGACGTATGGCTGCAACGCTAAGCCTCTTTCGATTCACATTCTTACGGAACCCGACTCACATGGAATACAGACAACTCGGCCGCAGCGGTATCAAGGTCTCGACGCTCACGCTCGGCACGATGATGTTCGGCGGCCCCACCGACGAAGCGACCTCGGCCCGCATCATCGATCAGGCTCTCGAACAAGGCGTTAATTCGATCGACACCGCGGACGCCTACGGCAAAGGCGAATCCGAGCGCGTGGTTGGTCGCAGCATCGCCGCGCAGCGCGAACGCTGGGTGCTCGCCACCAAGTTCGCCAATTCGCTCGACAGTAACGACGTCAACGCACGCGGCGCATCGCGCAAACATATCGTACGGGCCGTCGACGCGAGCCTTAAGCGCCTGAATACCGACTACATCGACCTCCTCTACATTCATCGCGAAGATCACGAGACACCGGTCGAAGAGACCGTACGTGCGCTCAACGATCTGATCCAGGCAGGCAAACTGCGCTACTACGGGTTGTCGAATCATCGCGCGTGGAAGATTGCCGAGTTCAGCCATACCGCGGAGGCGCTCGGACTCGATGCGCCGGTGGCAAGCCAGCCGCTCTACAACATTGCCAATCGCCAGGCCGAAGCTGAGCAGCTAACGGCTGCGCACCGCTATGGGCTCGGCGTGATTTCGTATAGTCCGCTGGCGCGCGGCGTGCTGACCGGCAAGTACGAGCCGGGCGCGACACCCGCTTCCGACACGCGCGCGGGCCGCAGCGACCGGCGCCTGCAGCAGACCGAATGGCGTCCCGAATCGCTCGAACTCGCGCGGCGCGTGCGCGAGCACGCCGAAGCGCGGGGACTTTCGGCGGGGCAATTCGCGCTCGCCTGGGTACTCAATAGCCGCTACATCAGTTCGACGATCGGCGGTCCACGCACTGAAGCGCAATGGCAGGACTATCTGCCGGCGCTGCGTTACCACCTGACTGCTGAAGACGAAGCATTCGTCGACTCGCTCGTCACGAGCGGCCATCCGTCGACACCGGGTTTCAACGATCCGGGGCATCCGTTCTTTGGGCGAATTGCGCGGCATGGGGCATCCCACGACACACAAACGGCCATTCAGCAGGGATAGCCATGACATTCGACCGGCGCAATTTCCTGCAGACCTCGCTGGCGTTTCTTTCCGCCGGCACAACGGCCGCCTGGCCAGGTTTCGCAAAGGCGGCCACTGCCGCCTCGGCTTCAGCCAGCCAGAGCGCGACGCCGCCGCAAGGCGGCACACTGACTTATGCGGTTCAGCAGGAGCCGCCGTCGCTGGTGTCCCTGCTCGACACCAACACGGTGATCCGCAATATCAGCGCGAAAATCACCGAGGGCTTGCTGCGCTATGACGCGCAGTTCAGACCGCAGCCGCTACTCGCGGTGGCATGGAGCATCAGTGCCGATGGTCTGCAGTACACGTTCAAGCTGCGGCCCGGCGTGAAGTGGCACGACGGCGAGAACTTCACATCGGCCGACGTCCGCTACTCGATCCTTACGCAAAAACGCCTCGGCCCCCGTGGACGCATCACGCTCGCCAATGTCGAACGGGTCGACACACCCGATCCCTTGACGGCCATCGTGGTGCTCGGGAAGCCCACACCGTATCTGATCAAGGCGCTGTCGTCGGCTGAATTGCCGATCGTGCCGCAGCATCGCTACGGCGACGGCGATCCGCTGACCAGCCCGAATCTCACCGCGCCTATCGGCACCGGTCCTTTCATTTTCGACAAATGGGTGCGCGGCAGTTATGTGAGCCTGCGCAAGAACCCGAACTATTGGCGTCCGGGCAAACCTCACCTCGACCGCGTGATCTACCGGATCGTGCCCGACCAGGCGTCTATTTCGGCTGCGCTCGAAACAGGCGAAGTCGACGCCGCGACGAACGTAGGGCTGGCCGACCTCGGCCGTCTCGCGCAACTGCCGAAACTGAAAATCGACGATAGCTATGACGCGTATCTGAACAACGCGGCTTTCCTCGAATTCAATGTGGAAAACCCGATTCTGGCCAAGCCCGAAGTGCGCAAGGCCATCGCCCACGCAGTCGACCGCAATTTCATCAAGGACAACGTTTTCTACAAACGCTCGAACGTGGTCGACTCGCCGATCCCCGCCGTGCTATCCAGCTACTACGACGACAGCACGTTCCACTATCCCTTCGACGTAAGCGCCGCGAACCGTCAACTCGACGAAGCGGGCTATCCGAAACAGGCCGACGGGCAGCGCTTCGCGCTCAAAATCAACTACATCAGCGGCGCCGATTTTCGACGTGCCGCCGAGTATCTGCGCGCTGCGCTATCGCGCATCGGCATCAAGGCGACGATTCTCGACGGCGACCTGCCGACCTATTTGCGCCGGGCATATACGGCGCGCGAGTTCGATCTGAACCTGAACGGACTCGGCCGTCTTTACGACCCGACCGTCGGCGTGCAACGCATCTACTGGTCGGATGGCGTCAAGCATCCGCTCATCTGGATCAACGCGTCCCACTACCAGAATCCTCAGGTCGACGATCTGTTTCGCGAGGCCGCCATCGAGACCGATGAGACGCGCCGCGCGGCTGCGTTCCGTCAGATCCAGCAGATCGTCGGCCGCGATCTGCCGGTACTGCCGCTCGTCACGGTGCCGTCCGCGTTGCAGGTCTATCACGCAAGGGTTCACAACCTGAACAACAGCATCGATCTCACCGCCGGCGATTTCTCCGACACCTGGATCGAACCGAAAACCTGACACGTCGACACGAGCGCTTCCAACCATGACCGCACCCCAACTGGATGATCCGAAGTCCGCCGTTCTCAACGCACTGACTTTCGCCAGTGCAAAGGAGCAGGCACAAGCGCTGGCCGATGGCCGCGTTTCAGCCGTCGATCTGCTGGAACACAGCCTCGCGCGCATTGCCCGCTTTGACGGCGAGTTGAATGCCGTCGTCGCACACGACCACGATCACGCACGCGCCGCGGCACGCGAGGCCGATGCCGCATTAGCGCGCGGTGAACGGCGTCCATTGCTCGGCGTGCCGGTCACGGTGAAGGAGTCGTTCAATGTGGCGGGACTCGTTACCAGCGTCGGCAACCCCGCATTCGCAGCGAATCGCGCCGAACGCGATTCGCTCGCCGTCGCCGCATTGCGTGACGCCGGTGCCGTGATTATCGGCAAAACCAATGTGCCGCTTGGTCTGACGGACCTGCAGAGCTACAACGAGATCTACGGACTGACGCGCAATCCATGGGATCTGGAGCGAACGCCTGGCGGCTCGTCAGGGGGTTCTTCTGCAGCGCTCGCGGCAGGCTACGTCGCGTTGGAACTTGGCTCCGATATCGGCGGGTCGATCCGCATTCCAGCGCACTTTACCGGTGTCTACGGCCACAAGCCCAGTTACGGCCTCGTGTCGCTAAACGGCGCCGGCGCGCCACCGGGACGTTTTTCCGCACGCGATCTGAGCGTGGCCGGCCCGTTGGCCCGCTGTGCCGGCGACCTCGAACTCGCCCTGGACCTGTTGCTGAACCGCGACCCGTTGACCGCCAAAGCATGGCGCGCCACCTTACCGCCTGCACGCCACGCCCGGCTCGCCGATTTCCGCGTGCTCGTGATCGACACATGGCCGGGTACCGAACGCAGCCTGTCGGAACACCTTGTGATTGAGCGCGTGGTCGAACGTCTGCGTACACAAGGCACTCAGGTGAGCCGCCCCGCCGATTTGCCCGCAGGGCTCCTGCCCGATCTGGCGCGCGCCCATCCGCTGTATAGGACGCTGCTGGGATCGTCGCTCGCCGAGCCGCCTGCGCAAAGCGAAACCGCCCGGCAACGGCTCGCCGAACTCGCCCCCGACGACGACAGCGCCGACGCCGCCTGGCTGCGTGCCCCCACGCTTGCCCACCGCGACTGGCTCAAAGCCGATGAACGACGTCATGCATTGCGTCATCAATGGGAGCGGTTTTTCGAATCGTTCGACGTAGTGGTGACGCCGGTCGCACCTGTCCCCGCGTTTCGTCACAACCACGCAGAGCCGAAAGACGCACGAACCTATCCGGTGGCCTACGAAGATGGCGTGTGCCAGGTGCGCTTCCTCGACTTCTTCTATTGGGCAGGCCTGCCCGTGCTGCCCGGATTGCCGGCCACCAGTTTCCCGCTCGGCCTCGACGACGACGGTTTGCCGATCAGCGCGCAAGCCGTCGGTCCATGGCTGGAGGACCGCACGCCGATTGCCTTCGCGCGTCTGCTGGAAGCAGCCTACGGCGGGTTTCTCGTGCCGCCCGGTTACGAAGCGGGTTCAGCCCGGTAAGCGCAGTGTTCTACTATCCATTCCCTACTCAATCATCATGTCCTGATTGATACCGCCGGAGCCGCCTTGTGCGGACTCCGTGGACTACGCGGCCTGCGCGTCGAAGGTCTTGCCCGGAATCGCTTCGAGCAGCGTGCGCGTGTACGGATGCTGCGGCGCGCGCCAGATGTCGCGATGGTGCCCGCTCTCGACGATCCGTCCGGCCTGCATCACATGCACGCGATCGGCGATATAGCGCACCACCGAGAGGTCGTGCGAGATGAACAGATACGCGAGCCCCAGATCGCGCTTCAGATCGACCAGCAGATTGAGAATCTGCGCCTGAATCGACACGTCGAGCGCGGACACCGGCTCATCGCAGATCAGCAGATCCGGCTCGAGCACCAGTGCACGCGCAATCCCGATGCGTTGCCGTTGCCCGCCCGAAAATTCGTGGGGAAAGCGGCCGAGCGCCGAACTCGGCAGTCCCACCCGATCGAGCATGGTCGCGATGCGCGAGCGGCGCTGTTGCGCGTTGCCGATGCCGCTCACCACCAGCACCGTATCGAGAATCTCCGCCACCGTGCGGCGCGGATTGAGCGACGCGTACGGGTCCTGGAACACCATCTGCACATGACGCCGTAGCGGCCTCAGCTCACGCTCGCCCAGCGGCACGAGATCGGTGCCGCGCAAACGGATTTCGCCGCCCGCCGTCGGCACGAGCCGCAGGATCGCTTTGGACAGCGTCGATTTCCCGCAACCGGATTCGCCGACAAGCCCGACCGTCTCGCCCCGCGCAATCTGCAGCGAGACGCCATCGACGGCACGCAGTACGGTTTTGCCATGACGCTGCTGATAGTCGATCCACACGTCCCGCAACTCGAGCAACGGGGCGTTGCTGAGCGCCGCAACACGCTGTGTGGGATCCGCATCCGCAACATATTGTCCGGTACGCGCAGAACGCGGCACCACGGCGAACGCGGGCTTGCCGTCTTCGCCAATGCCGTGGCGAATTTCTGGTAGCTTCCAGCCGCGATAATGCAGATCGTCCGCAAGATTCAACGACGCGCCAAGCAGACCACGCGTGTAGGGATGCTGTGGTTGCGTGAAGAGTCGCGCAACCGGCGCTTCTTCCACCTTTTCACCCGCCAGCATCACCGCCACGCGATCGGCGTGCTTGGCAACGATGCCGAGATCGTGCGTGATCAGCAACAAGGACATCGACAACTCGCGCCGCAAGCCGTCGAGCAATTCGAGAATACGCGCCTGAATTGTGACGTCGAGCGCCGTGGTCGGCTCATCGGCGATCAACAGACGTGGCCGGCAGGCCACCGCCATCGCGATCATCACGCGCTGCCGCTGACCGCCGGACAGTTCGTGCGGATAGTCGAACACGCGTCGCTGCGGATCGGGAATCTGTACCAGGTCCAGCAGTTCGACTGCACGCTTCCATGCCGCGGCTTTGGACAGGCTCTCATGCTGCCGCAACGTCTCGACGATCTGCGCGCCGATCGGGAGCACGGGATTGAGCGACGTCATCGGCTCCTGGAAGATCATCGAAATCTGCCGGCCGCGAATTTCCCGAATCTCGCGCGCCGGCAGATCAAGCAGTTCGCGACCGTCGAAACGCAGGCTCCCAGTCACCCGTCCAGGCGTGGACACGAGGCGCATCAACGAAAGCGCGGTCGCCGATTTGCCGCAACCCGATTCACCGACCAGCGCGAGGGTCTCGCCTTGCGCGATATCGAAACTCAGGCCGCGCACGGCTTCATGCGCACCGAAACTGACGCGCAAGTCGCGTACTTCAAGCAGGTTTGCCACGGCGCATCCTCTGTACGTTGTCAGCGGGGTCGTCAAATCCGTTCGCGCAGGCGCGGATTGAGCGCGTCGTTCAAGCCGTCGCCGAGCAGGTTCAGTGCGAGCACTGCCAGCACAATCGCGGCACCGGGAACGGCGGTCAGATACCACGCGGTGCGCAGCGAATCGCGGCCGGCGCCGATCATGCCGCCCCAACTCACCACGTTCGGATCGCCCATGCCGAGAAACGACAGCGACGACTCGATCAGAATCGCGCTCGCCACCATCACCGATGCGGTCACGATCACCGGCGGCAACGCGTTCGGCAAAATCTCGCCGAAGATGATGCGTGCGTTGCTGAAACCCTGGCTGCGAGCGGCGAGCACAAAGTCCGATTGACGCAGCGTGCGAAATTCGGCGCGCACGATCCGCGCGACGGTGGGCCACGAGGCGATGCCGATCGCCAGCGCGATGATCGTCACGCTCGGCCGGCCGATCGCCACAATCACGATGACCAGCAGAAACGACGGCACCGTTTGGAAGAGTTCGGTCACGCGCACCAGCAGATCGTCGATCACGCCCCCGAAGAAGCCCCCTATCGCGCCGACCAGCGTACCAATCACCAGACCGATACCCGCCGACGCCGCACCGATCAGCAGCGAGACACGCGTGCCGTGCGCGATGCCGGCAGCCACATCGCGTCCCAGCGAATCGGTGCCGAGCCGGTATTGCGGGTCGGCACCCGGCCATTCGAAGGGCGCTGCCACCATGTCGAGCGGATCGCCCGGAAACAGGTACCCTGCGCTGAGTGCCAGTGCGATAAAAGCCGCGAGCAATAGGAGCCCGGCAAGTGCCGACGGGTTACGCACCAGCGCTCGCCATACACCTCGACCTGTGCCGCGCGATCCCGACGTGTCCGAAGAAGAACCAGCTTGTCGCTGACCGAACAGCGTGCCGGCCAGTTGACGCCGCCACAACGACGTCGCGGGTTCGGGCGGCGTGGCAATCAGATTGGAAGAGTCGGAAGCCATTTCATCCCTCTAAAGGTCAGCATGAGTGTCGAGGCCGTCACGCCACGCGCGGATCGAGCCACGCCTGCAACAGATCGACCAGCACATTGGCGACGATCACGAGCAAGGACGACAGCAGCAGGACGCCGAGCAGCACGCTGAAATCGCGCGCCATCACAGCGTCGAGTGCGAGACGCCCGAGACCCGGCCAGCTGAACACCGTCTCGGTCACAGCAGCGCCGCCCAGCAGCGTGCCAAAATGAATCCCGATGATCGTCGTGAGCGGCATCAGGGCGTTGCGCAACACATGCCGCACCGTCACGCGCCATGGATGCAAACCTTTGGCCTGTGCGGTGCGCACGAAGTCCTGGCGCTGCACCTCCAGCATCGCGGCCCGTGTGAGCCGCGCATAGATCGCGACAAAGAATGTCGCCAGCGTCGCGGCTGGCAGAAGTACATGTCTGGCTGCATCGGCGAAATAGGCGAAGCCGTGCAGTTGCACGCCGAGCGTAATGTTGCCTCCGCTCGGCAGCCAGCCCAGATGCACCGAGAACAACACGATCGCCAGCAGGCCGATCCAGAATCCCGGCGTCGAATAGAACAGCAAGGCCAGCACGGACAGCACCCGGTCGGGCCACTTGCCGGCCCAATGCGCCATCACCACACCGAGCGCCACACCCGCCACGATCGCGAACGACAACGCGACACCCATCAGCAGCAGCGTATTCGGCAGGCGCGACAGGATCAATTGCATCACCGGCATGTCATAACGCGGCGAATAGCCCAGGCTGAAATGCGAGAGATGCGCGAGGTACGACCACAACTGATGCAGCACCGGCTGATCGAGGCCGAACTTCGCGCGCAGCACCTGCATCGTCTCCAGCGTCGCGGAGCCGGATTCGCCGGCCAGCACATCGGCGGCGTCGCCCGGCATCAGTTTCAGCAGGAAAAAATTCAGGATCACGATGCCGATCACCGTCGGCAGCGCCTGCCACGCGGTACGCCGTGCAATCGCTGCGAAACGCAAACGTCGACTCATCGTGTCTCTCCTGTCATGCGCTCAGATAGACATCCGCGAGATTGCCTTCGAGGCCCTGCGCGGAAACCGTATGGTTGTGAACGCGACGGTTCGCGAGCGTGACCATGCGTGGCGCGACCAGATTGAGAATCGGCAGATCGCGATAGACGATTTGCTGGAACTGCTGGTACAGCACGACGCGTTTGCTTTCATCAGTTTCGATCGACGCGCTTTCCAGCAGCCGGTCGACTTCTGGGTTGCTGTAATGCGGCGCGTTCGAAAACGGCACACCCGGACGGATATTCTTCGACCAGTAGAGTCGCTGCACCCCCACGCTCGGATCGAACAGCGTGTTGACGCCGATACTGGTGAAGTCGAACTGACGATCCGCATATACACGCTTCAGGAACGCCGGCAAATCCTGCGAACGCACCGTGACGTCGATGCCGACCTTCGCCAGCGCCGACTTCACGTAATCCGCCTGGCGGCGGTACATGTCGCCATAGGGCAGAAAATCGTGTGTCAAACCAAAGCGCACGCCGCCGTCCTTGCGCGGATAACCCGCGGCATCGAGCAGCTTCTCCGCGTTACCGATATCGAACGCATACGGCGTGAGTTTGGGGTCGTGATACGGAGACCCCGGCGTGATCGGCGTGGGTGACAGATCGGCATAGCCGTACGCCACCGTGCGTTGTACGACCTGCGGATTGATGGCGTGAGCGATCGCCTGGCGCACGCGGAGGTCTTTGAGAATCGGGTGATCGAGATTGAAGTCGATCTCGGCGAGTGGCTCCAGAAAGCGATAACCGCGCGTTTCGACGGCCAGTTGCGGCAATTGCGTAAGCCGCGGCAGATCGGTGAGCGGCACCGGATTCTCGCCACCCAGATCGAGCGCGCCTGTTTCGAACGCCGCGGAACGGGCGGCAGCGTCGGGAATGACCTTGAACACGAGACCGTCGATATACGGTTTGCCCGCGTCCCAATAGTCCGGATTGCGTTCGTAGACGATATTCGCGCCGCGCGTCCACGATTTGAAGCGGAACGGCCCGGTGCCGATCGGCGCATTGTTGTGCGGATTGGACAGCGGATCGCCCGATGCGTAAAGGTGCCTGGGAACGATCGGCGACTCGCCCGCAGATAACGCCTTCAACAGATACGGCGCCGGCTTCGCCAATTCGATCACCGCCGTACGCGCGTCTGGCGTGGCCACACGCGTCACATTGGCAAAAGTACTCCTGCCACGCGGATGCACCGCCTTGAGCAAATCAATCGAGAAAGCGACATCGGCCGAAGTGAACGGCTGCCCGTCGTGCCATTTGACGTTCTGCCGCAGTGTGAAGGTGTATTTCAAACCGTCCGGGCTCACGGTCCACGCCGTGGCCAACTGAGGCTTGGGCTGCAAATCGAAGTCGTAAGCGAGCAGGCCTTCCAGCACCTTGGAACTCGCAACGAGCGCGGGCCCCGTGGTCTGAAAGATCGACACCAACACCGGTGGCTCCGGATTGATCAGCATGTTTAGCGTACCGCCCCGCTTCGGTACGGCAGCCTCGCCCTGGGCGAACGCCAGTGCCGGCACACCGGCCACCGCGAGCGCTGCGCCCGATGAAATCAGAAAATCGCGTCGATTCAGCCCTGCCATGTGATCCCGATCCTTTTGCCGATGTTCGGCCAGTTACGGCCGAGTGAAATGTCGTCATGTTTTTTTCGGCAATGCTGCTGCCGCAGCGCTCACGATAAAGCCGCTGCGGCAGCAAACGAACCAATCGTTATGCATATGCAAAGCACGGTGCGGAGGAAAGGCGATGCACTCTTTCGGATCGTTAGCTCATGCAAGAAACACATCGGCCAGATTTCCGCCCAGACCGTCCGCGGTCACCGTATGGTTATGCACACGTTTGTTGTAGAGGGTCACTTGCTTAAGCGTGATCAGATCGACGATCGGCAGATCACGCGCCACCACCTGCTGGAATTTCCTGAAATAGTCGACCCGCGTGCGCGGATCGTTCTCCACCGCGGCTGCTTCGAGCAGGCGGTCGACCTCGGGGTTGTCGTAGTGCGACGCATTGGAAAACGCCACCCCTTTCTTGAAGTTACGCGACCAGTAAAGGCGCTGCACACCCACGGTCGGATCGAAGGTATTGCCGAGAAAGTTGGCGTCCAGATCGAAATCACGATCGGTATAGATCCGCTTCACATAAGCGGCGAAATCCTGCGAGCGCACGGTCGACTCGATCCCCACGCGCCGCAACGTCTGCCGTAAATATTCGGCGAGGCGCGCGAAAGTCGAATCGTAGGGGTTGTAGTCGATCGTCAGCGGAAAGCGGAAGCCGTTGGACTGCCGCGGTAAACCCACCTCATCGAGCAATTGCTCCGCTTTGGCGAGATCGTACGGCAAGGTCGGCACGCTCGGATCGTAGAACTGGGTCAACAGTGGGCTGATCGGTGAAGGTGCAACGATCCCGTAGCCGTACCAGACCGACTTCAGGATGGTCTGCCGATCGATGCTGTGCGCAATCGCCTCGCGAACTTTTTGCTTCGCCAGATAGCGGTTGTCGAGATTGAACTGCAACTGCGTCTGCGCGGCGTTATAGCTATATCCGCGCGTTTCCAGTGCAAGATGAGGCAGTGCCTGCAAGCGCTGGATGTCGAGCAGCGGCACCGGATTCTCACCGGCCAGATCCAGCTCGCCGGTCTCGAGTGCGACGGCACGCGCTGCGGGATCGCTGATGAAACGTACGACCAGTTCGTCGATATACGGTTTCGGCGCGTCCCAGTAGTCAGGATTGCGCACGAACACCACATGACTGCCCCGCTCCCAACGCTTGAACCGGTACGGTCCCGTGCCGATCGGGTCGATGTTATGGGGATTCTCCAGCGAATTGCCGCTGCCGTAAATGTGCGCAGGCACGATCGGCGATTCCGACGCGGCAAGCGCATAGATCAGATACGGCGCAGGCTTCGATAACTTCAGCAACGCCGTGTGCGGGTCCGGCGTCTCTACTTCCAGCACGTTGGCGAAAGTCGAGCGGCCACGCGAGTGATACTGCTTCAGCAGCCCGATCGACACCGCCACGTCCTTCGAGGTGAACGGCTGGCCGTCGTGCCAGCGCACGCCCTCTCGCAGCCTGAACGTGTACTGCAAACCGTCGGGACTGATCGACCAGGCGGTTGCGAGTTGCGCGCGCGGCTGCACGTTGAAGTCATAGGTCAGCAAACCTTCGCTGACTTTGGGGCTGATCCTCTGTTCCGCGCCCGCCGTGGTTGCGAAGTTGACCAGTGCGTTCGGCTCCGGATTCACCAGTACCGTCAGCCGGCCACCGCGTCGAGGCGACACCGTGTTGGCCTGAACCGCGGCCTGCGCCAACGGTGTGAATGGGCCGAGCGCGATGCCGGCCGCACTGCCCGCGAGCCCAAGCAAAGCGTGACGACGTCCGGAATGAAATCCCCTGTGATGACTCATGCGTACACCCTTCGAATGCGAGCGCCATGCCGCTGGCGGAGCTTCGCAATGTCTATCGGATGCACGGCAAGATATCAACCGCCACACGACAAAAGAACGAATTAATTCAGGATTGCATATCTATTGCCAATAATTGGCGTTATTGCTTAAAGATCGCCGTTTGAGCGCACATTCCGGTGAAATCACCGATATTCATATCGAATTTGCTTGTTTGTTCAATAAATTCGTTTTGCTTATCGTTACTGGTCGCTTCAAAGCGACCCTCGACTCATCACTTCTCCGACGCGCCTCAACATTGAATCCGACAATTATGAAAAAACTGCTTTTCGCCTTTAGCGTTTCATCTTTAATGGCTGGCACAGCAAGTGCCCAAAGCAGCGTCACGCTGTATGGGATCGTCACTGGCAACGTCACGTATACGAACAACGCACAAACCGCTGCAACGTCCGCTTCCGGCAAACCCAAAGGCGGCACCCAGGTGTCGCAGTTCGATAGCGGCTCATCAGGCCTGTCATCGAGCCGCTGGGGCCTGAAAGGCGTGGAAGATCTGGGCGGTGGATTGAAAGCGGTGTTCCAGCTTGAAAGCGGGCTCAGCGTGAATAGCGGCGCGCTGGGACAAGGGGGCACCGAGTTCGGCCGCCAGGCGTGGGTGGGGATCAATGGTGGGCGCTACGGCACGTTCACGCTCGGACGCCAGGGCGACACGTCCGTGGAGTTCATATCGCCGTTGATCAATGGCTGGTATTGGGGCAATCTCGCGATCCATCCAGCCGACTATGACAATCTGAACTTCACGCACCGCATCAACAATTCGATCAAATACCTGTCGGATTCTTTCAACGGGTTCCGTTTCGGCGCGCTGTACAGCGTGGGCGGCGTGGCCGGCAATGTGACGCAGAATCAGCTGTGGTCGACTGGCGCCAGTTATACCGGCGGAGCGTTCGCGATCGCTGCGTCGATCATCAATGCACGCAATCCAAATACGTCGCTGTACGGCACCAACGCCAATGCGAGTGCAACAGGCAATAACCTGGGTTCCGCCAGCTCGGCAACAGCGGCTGAATCCAATCCCGCGATCGCCGGCTTCGCATCGGCACACACGCAGCAGACCATTTCGGTCGCAACGACCTATACGAGCGGCGGTGCGGTCTTCGGCGCGGCCTATTCGAATACACAGTTCCGCGGGCTAGGCTCGAACTCGTCGCTCAATCCGCTCAACTACAGCGGCTCGACGACGCTCAGTACCGTTAGCGCAAGCTTGCGCTATCAGGCAACACCGTTCCTGCGCTTCGGCACATCGTTCGACTATACGGAGGGAGGAAGCGTCGGTGGCAAGGGCAGCGCGAAGTACGAGCAGTTGAATCTTGGGACTGCGTATTCGCTATCGAAAGCCACCGATCTGTATTTGACCGGCGCCTACCAGCACGCCAGCGGCACCGACTCGCTGGGCCGGCCCGCGGTCGCTGCGATCGGGTATCTCACGCCGTCCGCCACCAGCAAACAGGTGGCGGTCTCGGCCGGCATCAAGCATCTGTTCTGAGGCCGGCGCACCCGATCCGGATGGGAATCGGGTGTCCGCTGTTTCTGAAGCGCACGACAATGCGCGCCAGGATCAACGGGCACCCTCCATGCAGTCACTTCGTCAATGCACCTTGGGGAAGCCGTGACGCTGCGCGAGCAGGTCGAGTATCCGGCGCGTATCCGTCACGAAGCGCTTCTCGCCCAGCGTCTGCGCATCTGCCGGCGCAGGCTGTTCGTCGCCTAAAATCAACACCGGCAAACTCTGGTGCTCAGCATCGAGTGCCTCCACGACCGCGGCGCGCGGACGCGGGAACGGCAAACGGCGAATATCCAGGCGTGCGTTGAGCGCCGGATCGCTCGCGAGCAAGCCTTCGATAGGTGCGCCATCCGGACAGATAAAGCGCTCACCGGGGTGGTTCGGATCGGTAAAGCCCGGTTCCAACAGCAATAGCAGATCTCGGCTCATGGCATTCAGTCAATGGATGATGGGTGAAAGGATCGCAGCGTTTTTCCCGGCGTTTCAGAAAACGCGCCCTTCAGTCAGATGCGTGGTTACGCCGTTCAACTCGTAATCGCCGATCACGCGCGCTTTATGCAGCAACGGGTTGTGGCTGAAGATCGTGCGCAGATTGCGCCAGTGACGGTCGAAATTGTGCGCTCGCCCAGTGGCCGATGCCCCACCGATTTCAAACAGGCGCTCGCCCGCATAGAGCGCCAGCTTGCTGACCACCAGTTGCGTTTTGGCGGTAGCCAACGACCCTTCCAGCACGAGGTCTTCCGCATTGGCTGCGCCGCTGCGGATTGCATTTGCCGAGCGGTCCAGGGTGCGCGCGTTTTGCGCGACCAGCGCGTCGATCGACAGGCTGTGGGCTGCGAGATCACCCACCACCTGCTGCACGAAACCGTCCTCGCGCGCCGAGGGTGCCGGACTGTGCAGCACCGGTCGCCCGTATTGCGTCACGTAGCGCCGCGCGTCTGCAAGAATGTTGCGCACGATGCCTGCCGCGACCGTTACCAGATGCAATTGCCGCAACGCGCTGCCATGGCGGCCTGCGAGACTCGTATAGCCGCGCGTGGCGATTTCATGGGCAAATACCTGCACGTGGTCGAGCACGAGACTGCCGCTCGCCGTCATGCGTTGGCCCATCCCGTCCCAATCGTCGAGCACCTGCAGGCCTTCACGCGAGACCGGGATAACAATCGACACCTTCTCGTCGTTCTCGTCCTGCACATTGATGCGCGCGTAGTCAGAGAACGCCGTGCCGGTCGAGTAATACTTTTTGCCCGTTACGCGAAAGTGCTCACCATCGCGCACCAGCTTGGTGACGATTTCACCGGGCCTGGATGTGCCGAGCTCCGTCGACGCGCCGCCGAAGATCGCCCCTTCCCGTACACGCTCGATTTGCGTATCGTTGAAGGCGGAGCGCGGTGACAGCACCAACTGCTCGGTCAGATCGAAATGAATCCGCAATGCATGCGCGACATTCGACTCTTCCGCAGCCAGCGTGGCGATCACATGGAAGAGATCTTCCAGCGAACCGCCGAGGCCGCCCCATTCAACCGGAAAACGGAGCACGCCGAGCCCCGATTCGCGAAACAATGCGAAGCGGTCGAACGGCAACTCGCGCCGCACCTCGCGTTGCGCGGCGTCTTCGCCGATCGCTTTAGCGAGCGCCGGCAACGCGCTGAGCGCCGCCTGAAGCCGCGCACGTGCTGTGCCTTCCTGAGAGACCTGCATGCCGTCATTCCTTGTATAAGCGCGCGGATCAGGCTTGATCCGGCTGATTGCCGTGGGAGCGTGTATCGGCATCCCGATGGGACGTGCCGATTCGACGGATCAGTATAGGGACGCCGCCCACCTTGCAAAACCAGCGAATCAAGCTATGGATATGCGCGTTTCTGAAATGCCATTCGGCGATAAGGATCGATGAATCCGTTATTGGAGCGTCGCGCGGCATCTTTCTATACTCGATTCCGGTCAGCACTCACCAACGACGAGTGCCAAATTTCAATCGCGGAAGTCGAACCATGAGCCTACGTCCCTTGCATGACCGCTTGATCGTCAAGCGTCTCGACCAGGAAACCAAAACTGCTTCAGGCATCGTGATTCCCGAAAGCGCCGCCGAAAAGCCGGACCAGGGCGAAGTGATCGCCATTGGGCCGGGCAAGCGCGATAGCGATGGCAAACGTATCGAGCCCGACCTGAAAGTCGGCGAGCGCGTGCTGTTCGGCAAGTACGCCGGCCAGTCGGTCAAAGTCGACGGCAACGAACTGCTCGTGCTGCGCGAAGAAGATGTCGTCGCAGTTGTCACGCAATAACGAACGGAGCATCAAACCATGGCAGCAAAAGAAATCATTTTTAGCGACGTCGCCCGCTCGAAACTGGTCGAGGGCGTCAACATTCTGGCCAACGCGGTCAAGGTCACGCTCGGTCCGAAGGGCCGCAACGTGGTGCTGGAGCGCAGCTTCGGCTCGCCGGTGGTGACGAAAGACGGCGTCTCGGTCGCCAAGGAAATCGAATTGACGGACCGCGTGCAGAACATCGGCGCGCAACTCGTGAAGGAAGTCGCCTCGCGCACCAGCGACGCCGCCGGCGACGGCACCACCACCGCGACCGTGCTCGCGCAAGCCATCGTGCGTGAAGGCCAGAAATACGTCGCGGCAGGCCTGAACCCGCTGGACCTGAAGCGCGGCATCGACAAAGCCGTGATCGCCGCGATCGACGAACTGAAGAAGATCAGCAAGCCGACCACGACCAGCAAGGAAATCGCCCAGGTCGCAACGATCTCGGCCAACGGCGAAGAGTCGATTGGCCAACGTATCGCTGAAGCGATCGACCGGGTCGGCAAGGAAGGCGTCATTACCGTGGAAGACGGCAAATCGCTTGACGATGAACTCGACGTGGTGGAAGGCCTTCAATTCGATCGCGGCTACCTGTCGCCGTATTTCATCAACGATCAGGACAAACAGGTTGCCGTGCTCGATAACCCGTTCGTGCTGCTGCACGACAAGAAGGTGTCGAACATCCGTGATCTGCTGCCGATTCTGGAGCAGGTCGCCAAAGCCGGCCGCCCGCTGCTGATCATTGCGGAAGACGTGGAAGGCGAAGCGCTGGCTACGCTCGTGGTCAACAACATTCGCGGCATTCTGAAGACCGTCGCGGTCAAGGCGCCGGGCTTCGGCGACCGCCGCAAGGCCTTGCTCGAAGACATCGCGATCCTGACCGGCGGCCAGGTGATCGCTGAAGAAACCGGCCTGACGCTCGAAAAGGCAACGCTGGCTGAACTGGGCCAAGCCAAGCGCATCGAGGTGGGCAAGGAGAACACCACGGTCATCGACGGCGCCGGCGACAGCAAGAACATCGAAGCGCGTGTGAAGCAGATCCGCACGCAGATCGAGGAAGCAAGCTCCGACTACGACCGCGAAAAATTGCAGGAACGCGTGGCAAAACTGGCGGGCGGCGTGGCGGTCATCAAGGTGGGCGGCGCGACCGAGATCGAAGTCAAGGAAAAGAAAGACCGTGTCGACGACGCGCTGCATGCCACGCGCGCTGCGGTCGAAGAAGGTATCGTGCCAGGCGGCGGCGTCGCGTTGATCCGCGTAAAGCAGGCCATCAGCGGACTCAGAGGCGTGAACGCCGATCAGGATGCGGGCATCAAGATCGTGCTGCGCGCGCTCGAAGAACCCCTGCGCCAGATCGTGACGAACGCCGGTGAAGAAGCCAGCGTGGTGGTCGCGAAAGTGGCCGAGGGTACGGGCAACTTCGGCTACAACGCACAGACCGGCCAATACGGCGACCTCGTGGAATCGGGCGTGCTCGATCCGACCAAGGTCACGCGCACGGCGCTGCAAAACGCGGCCTCGGTTGCGGGTCTGCTGTTGACCACCGACGCCACCGTTCATGAAGCACCGAAGGATGCGCCGGCAGCCGGCCAGCCTGGCGGTCCGGGCGCAGGTGGACCGGGGCTGGATTTCTGATTCTGAGCATCAACGCGCTAGCCGCACAAGCACGCTGGCATGCTTTCCACAGCATGCCGGCGTGCTGCAACAGGAGCAAACGTATCAGCCGGATATAACGCGGCACACACAACCGGTGCATAGCCGCTCAAATCCGTCTCAGCATCCATTTCTCCGTTTCAACGACGTTTGCATCTGCATAAATGCGCGAATCAGATAACGGTATGAAAAATCCTTGGTTCTTTCAGGCGTCACACATGCCGAGAATAGGCAGTCCCGAATCGCGTCCTGTATTTCTCCTCCGGCGAGTCCTGGTGGCCTCATAGCAACGAAGTCACGCCGATCGGCCGGAGCGATATCAGGATCCAACCTGACTTCCGCCTAATCTTTCATGTTCAGCCGACCGACCCGCCCCACCCTCCAGCGCGCATTGCGCGCCGTGACGCTTTTCGCAGCATTGGGCGCCAGTGCCGCCCACGCCGATACGACACTCGACCGGATTCATCAGCGGCACAAGATCGTCATCGGCGTGATCCTGTCCGGGCCGCCGTTCGGCTCGCTGGACCCGGCCACACAGAAACCGCTCGGCTTTAATATCGATCTCGCCAACGACGTCGCGAAACGCCTCGGCGTCGACGTGGAGTTGACGCCGGTCCAGCCGTCGAATCGCGTGCAGTTCCTGCAACAAGGCAAGGTCGATGCCCTGATCGCCAACATGGAAGTCACCAAGGAGCGCGCTGATCTCTTCTCCTACCCGCCCACCCCGTTTGAGGAAATCGGCGGTGCGCTGATTACCCGCAAGGACAGCGGCATCAAGACCTGGAACGACGTACGCGGCAAGCCAGTCTGCGTCTCGCAGGGCAGCAACTACACGAAGCCGCTCGCCGAAGAATATGGTGCACAGGTGAAGGCATTTCGCGGCCAGCCGGAGTCCCTGCTCGCGCTGCGCGGCAATAACTGCGTCGCCGCGGTTCACGTTGCCCCTACGCTACGCCTGCTTGTCGCACGCAATCCGGACTGGAAGGACTACACGATTCCCGTGTCGAACGAGCTGATTCCGTCGCCGTCTGTGATCTGGGTTCGCAAGGGTGAAACGGATACGCAAAACTCGCTCGAAAAAATCGTGCAGGACTGGCATCGCAGCGGCTGGCTGATCGACATCGAGCGCAGGAACGGCATGCAGCCCTCGCAAGCCGTGCTCGATCTGCATGCGAAGTACAAGGCGCAAGGTGCATGAGCGAGTCGACGCAAGTGCTCTCGCACGCCGCCACTAGCGTGGTCGACGCGATCAGCAAGGTCGGGCTGAACTACAGTTTCGTGCTCGCGCCTGATGAACTCGCGTCGTTCCTGCATGGCATGCTGGTCACGCTGGAACTCTCGCTCGTGACGGCGCTCGGCAGTCTGGGCGCCGGTGTGGCATTGGCGGCGCTACTCACTTCCCAGCGTCCGGCGCTCGCGCGCCCCGCTCGCGTGTTCGTCGAAATCACGCGCAATACGCCGACGCTCGTGCAGCTTTTCTGCGCCTTTCTGGTGATCAATATGCTGATCAGCGAGGCACTGAGTAATCTGGGCGGCAATCCGCTGACGCCGTTCATCTGGAGCGCGATCGTTATTTCGCTGCACAAAGGAGCGTTTCATGCCGAGGCCTTGCGCGCCGGTATCGAAGCCGTGCCGCGCACCACGCTCGAAGCGGCCCAGTCGCTCGGTTTCAGCCGCCGCCAGCGCCTTTGGAGCGTGCAGTTGCCGCTCGCGTTGCGCTTTGCGCTCCCCGCGCTCGTCAACAACATGGTCGACCTGGTCAAGATGACCACCGTTGCCTCCGCAATCGCCGTCGGCGACATCACGTATGCATCGATCATGATCTGGACCCAGCGCGACAATGTGCTCGAGTTGATGATCCTGATCCTGCTGTTCTTCGGCGCACTGACCTTTGCGATCAATCGCGCGGGACGCTGGCTCGAAGTCCGTCTGAGGATGCCCGGCTATGGCCACTGAATCCATCACCGCGCCCGCGCGGGACGGGCGGTACCGTTCCATCTTTACGCTTGCCAGCGTGGTCGGCGTCGCCGCCCTGCTGGCGCTCGCCGAACACGAGATCGCTCATGGCCCAAGCTATCCCGCACTCGCGGCACTCATCACGTGGGCGCCGGCGCTCGGCAAATCGCTGTGGGTCAACATCGAGATCAGCCTGCTTGCTATCGCGCTCGGCACACTCGCCGGCCTTGCGCTCGGTCCCTTGCTGCTGTCGCCGATCCGGGGCGTCCGCGTGATTGTCCGCGGCTACGTGCAGGTGTTTCGGAACGCCCCCCTGCTCGTGCTGATCTATTTTTCGACCTACGTGTTCCCATTCGAAATCGCGCTCGGTCAACACATCGTGCCGTTTCCCGACTGGTTCAAGGTCACGCTGGGCCTCGCGCTGCCTGCCAGCGCCAACTTCGCCGAGATCTTCCGCGGCGCGATCCAGTCGATCCCGCATGCGCAGTGGGACGCGGCACGTTCGCTGGCGTTCAGCCGAACCCAGGTATTTCGTTGGATCATCCTGCCGCAATGCGTGAAGCGGATGCTGCCGCCGTGGATGAACCTTTACGCCAGCATCACGATGGCGACCGCGCTCGCGTCGCTGGTGGGCGTGCACGATCTGCTGGACACCGCGCAGGTGGCGAGCAATACCGTGGCGCGCGCGGATTTCACGGTCCTCGTCTATTTCACCGTGCTCGGCTTGTTCTTCGCTTACTGCTACCCGATCGCGCGCTTCACCCGTCTTCTTGAGAAACGCTATGCTTTCAGCTGATGTCTCGCTCGCTCCCGCAGCCGCTGCTGCGGCCGTGCGCCCACTGGTCCGGTTGCGCGACGTGCATCTGTCATTCGGCTCGACGCCGGTACTCAAGGGTATCGACCTCGACGTGTTCCGCGGGCAGGCCGTGTCGATCATCGGACCATCCGGATCGGGCAAGTCGACGATTTTGCGCTGCATTACCGGACTATTGCGTCCCCAGCACGGTGAAATCGAAGTCGACGGTACCCGTGTCGACCGGCTCGCCTCCGAACGCGACGAGATCGAATTGCGCAAGCGCGTCGGTTTCGTGTTCCAGCAATACAACCTGTTTCCGCATCTGAGCGTATTGGACAATCTGGTTGTCGCGCCCGTGCGCATCCTGGGGCGCGACAAAGCCAGCGCCACTCGCACCGCTTGCGATCTGCTGAAGAAGGTGCGCCTCGCGGACAAGGCCCATGCGTATCCGGGTGAACTGTCGGGCGGTCAACAACAGCGCGTGGCGATTGCACGCGCGCTCGCGATGCAGCCGGATCTGATCCTCTTCGACGAGGTGACCTCGGCGCTCGACCCGGAGACCGTGGGCGAAGTGCTGACCGTGATCCGCGATCTGGTGAGGGACGGCATGACCTGCGTGCTCGTCACGCACGAGATGCGCTTTGCCGAGGAAGTGAGCGATGCGGTGTATTTCACCGAGGCCGGCGTGATTGTCGAACATGGCCCGGCTAACGCGCTGTTCCGCGCGCCAGTCAGTCCGCGTACGCGTGAGTTTCTGGCGCATACCTCATCCGCGCCGGAGACTGCACACGCGGCGGCGCCCCGCACACCGCTGGCACTGGATCTGCGCCACTTCGCGATCTAGACGATCTGGACCAGCGAGTACGGCGCGGGTCGGGATGCAAGCTTGAAAAAACGCGGCGTCTGCTGAGCAGACGCCGCGTTTTACTTCTTATGTCTCACTGCCCCGCATAGCGACTCACAGGCCGCTGCAAACCAAGGTGATCACGCAAGGTAGTGCCGCTATATTCGGTGCGGAATAACCCACGCCGCTGCAACTCCGGCACGACGAGTTCGACAAAATCGTCGAGACCGCCCGGGAAATACGGCGGCATGATATTGAAGCCGTCGGCCGCTTCGCCCGTAAACCACTCTTCGAGCGCATCCGCCACCTGCACAGGCGTACCCCAAACGATGCGGTGCCCACGCGCGCCGGCCACCAGGTAATACAGCTCGCGCAAGGTCAGATTCTCGCGGCGTGCGAGATCGGTCAGCAGCTTGGCACGGCTTTTCAGTTGATCGGATTCAGGCAGCTCCGGCAGCGGACCATCGAGCGGATACTTCGACACGTCATGCCCCAACCGGTCGGACAACAGTGACAGCGCACCCGACGTATCGGTCCATTCCTGCAACTGCGCGTATTTGTCTTTCGCTTCCTGCTCCGTCCTGCCGATGACAGGAAACACGCCCGGCATCACATGCAACTGCTGGCCCTCACGGCCAAATTTCGGCAACCGGCCTTTCAGGTCGCGATAGAAGACCTGTGCTTCTTCGATGGTCTGCTGCGCGGTGAACACCACTTCCGCCGTGCGCGCGGCCAGGTCCTGTCCCGGTCCGGACGAGCCGGCCTGAATCACCACAGGATGTCCCTGCGGCGGGCGCGACGCATTCAATGGACCTTTGACGGCGAAGAACTGCCCCTTGTGATCCAGCGTATGCACCTTGGCGGGATCGAAGTAGACGCCGCGCGCCTTGTCCTTGAGCACCGCGTCGTCATCCCAGCTGTCCCACAGTCCCTTGACGACGTCGACGAATTCACCCGCCATTTCATAGCGCAGCGCGTGATCCGGATGATTGCCTCGTGTGAAGTTCGCGGCCGTGCGGTCGTACGAAGTCGTCACGACGTTCCAGGCCGCCCGCCCGCTACTCAGATGATCTAGCGACGCAAACGCGCGCGCAACGTGATACGGCTCGCTATACGTGGTCGACGCGGTAGCGGCGAGACCGATGTGGCGCGTGCCCATGGCGAGCGCCGACAGCAGGCACAGCGGTTCGAGCCGCATTGCCATCGACGGATGCGCGTCGGGGCCGCTGGTGAGGCCATCGGCGAGAAAAACCATGTCGAACTTGGCGCGCTCGGCGGTCTGCGTGATGCGCTGCATCAGCGCCAGATTCTCGCTGCCCGCCTGCGCGTCAGGGTGTCGCCAGCCAGCGACGTGGTGTCCCGCACCCTGAATGAAGAGCCCGAGACGCATCTGCCTACGGGTACTGCTGTTATTCGTGCTCATACGTGGATCTGTGCGAAGACATTGAAAATGGATGCCAGGTCGGCGGCGCTCTGCATGGTGTCGATATGCGCGGGGATGAACGCGAGACGTTCGTCGCGGCCGGTGGCGTCCGCGAACTTCGCGGCCAGATCCGTCGCGCTGTAGAGACGGTCGGTTTTATGGCTCAGTACAGTGCCGTTGCGCAATACGATCTCGACGGTCGAAAAGCGCGTGGCGGGATCGGTCGACGCACGCGCGGCGGTTTCATCGTGACGACTCGCCACGCGCCGCGCGAGCGTGATCAGGTCGTCGCGCACGGGCACATCGGCGAAAGTAGTCACACTGGGCGAGCCATCCGTCAGCGCGGCCGCGACTGCGTAGGCAACGCTAAAACGCGCTTCGAGACCGGTCGAAGGCAAATGTCTGGAAAGCGGTGTGTCCCCGCCGGGCGGAAATATCACCGTTACCTCGGCAATGTCGTCCGGCGTGAAACGGTGTGCGTCGCGCAACGTCAATGCGGCATGCACGGCGTAGTGCGTCGCCGTGCAGCACGCCCACGGTTTGAAGTACAGGCCCGGGACTGCGATTTGCCAGGGTGCGCCCCAGCCGTCGAGCACGCGTTCTGGTTGTGCTGCGCCGCCGCTGAACACGGCAAAAAAGCCGACCGGTCCGTCCAGTGCTTCCGGCGAGCCCTGCAGTTCCGCCGCCGCGAGTTCAGCGGCGAATAAACCGGCGCGCGCAGCGAGGCCAGCATGCAAGGGTTTCGCTTCGCTGCCGAACTGCAGTCGTAAGCCCGCGGACTGCGTGGCGGCAAGACCCAGTGCGTTCTCAATGGCCGCGGCATCGAGCTTCAGCAGATAAGACGCAGCGGCTGCCGCGCCAAGTGCGCCCAATGTCGCGGTGTTATGAAAGCCCTGCTCGTAGTGCCGGCTACCGAGTGCAAGACCGAGGCGCGCCATCGTTTCGACGCCGACGACGTAGGCGTCGAGCAAATCGAGCGCGCTGCTGCCGCGTGTTTGTGCCAGCGCGAACAGCGCCGGCAGCAATACCGTCGCAGGATGGCCTCTTACGCTGCTATGCACGTCGTCGTAATCGAGTGCGTGCCCGGCGTAACCGTTGAGCAACGCAGCCTGCTGCGCCGATGCACGGGCACTGCTGCCGATCACCGACGCTTCGCCGCGCGAATCGTTGGCGCTTACTGACAGGAGTTTTTGATAGCCGCTGTCGCTCGCGCCGGCAAAGGCGGCAGCAAGAAAGTCGAGGATGCCGCGTCTTGCGGCGGCAATGGCATCGGCGTCGCGGGACGGCGACGCCTGAGTGATCGCGACGGCCAGCCGTCGTGTCACGCCGGTAGCCTGCTGGCCGGCGTTGGATGCATGGAGGCTTGACATGTCGAAGGCGTGAGAGCTGTGAAAACGCACCGGGCAAGCGTTACGCTCATCTCGCTCGACGAAAAACAAAAGCTGCGTCGACCAAAGAAGTAAGGCAACGACCCAAACGCCGCATGCTAACCAAACGCTGCGTCACAAACAAACAAGAATTCACGCTTTCGATATTGCAGATTCTGCGATGCTGCAGCAGACGCGTCCCGCTATCGGTTGCCCTGCATTTCACGGCATGCCGGCGCGCTCAACGCCGGCGCTCAAAAGAACAATAGCGTGCGCAGTTCGATGCTCCGGCGCGGCGGCGCGTCGGCCGGCGACGTGGGATCGTCGAATGCCGTATGGGCCGTCAGACGCGCGATTCCGTCGCCTGCCGAATCGTAAATCTTCAGCAGCAGGAATTCATCGGGCGACATCTGCGGAAAGTAGTACCAACGATGCCGCGGATTGAAGACCAACGCATACGTCTCGCCGACCTTGTCGGGATAAACCAGGTCCGATGCCACCAGATCGTTGAGCGTGATACTGCGCGAATCGCATAGCGCAAGCGGCGACGATTGCACGGCTTCTCCGATCGGACGCCACAGGTTGACGATCGCAACACGGCCTTGCAGCAACCGTTCCGCTTCACCTGTCGGCAGATGATCGCGCACCCGGCGCGGCCCCGACACAAAAGTCTGGTCGTTGTGGATGTACTTGACGGGCTCCCTCACACCATTGCTGCGCTCAGGATTACCGTCACGCAGCGTGTGATCGAACACGACCACCCGGCGAGCGCCGGTGGCCTGTTTCAGCAACTGCTCCGCTTGCCCGTAGTAGACAGATTCGATCCTGGCCGGATCGGAGAAGTCGCTCAGCGCGCTAGCGTGCCGATGCAGTTCGAAGCCATTGCGATCGAGCGACAACGCGCCAGGCGGCGGCGCGATGCGGGCATTTGAAATGCTCACCCGATGCGGCCGGTACACGCCACTGCGCTTCGGAACGCCCGGCGGCGGTTCGTATTGGTACGACACTGGTTTCTCGCCGGTGAACTCAAGGTAGTTCAACTCTGCCTCGATGGTCGCGGCAGACACCAGTGCATCGATGACGATATCGCTCATGTTCGCATCCTCATCACGTTAAAACGAGGCTATAGCCGCGGCACGCAACGCGTGGCGGCGGTAGACGCATGCATCTATCGTTTCAGCGTAGGCGACGGCCACGCAGAGAGGAAATAACGAATCGTGGAAAGTTATGCGTCGGATTGATGTACAGGAAAATGGCGGTTTTCCGGCCGCCGCAATCCCAGGTTCTCGCGCAGCGTGCGCCCTTCATAGTCCTCGCGGAACAACCCGCGTCGCCGCAACTCCGGCAATACCAGTTCAACGAAATCGGTCAATCCATCCGGCAGCACCGGCGGCATCACGTTGAAACCGTCGGCGGCATAATTCACAAAGCGCTCTTCGAGTTGATCGACGATCTGCGCCGGGGTGCCGACGAGTTGCCAATGGCCGCGCGCACCCGCGACCCGTAAATAGAGCTGGCGGATCGTGAGGTTCTCACGGCGAGCCAGGTCGATCGTCAACACCTGTCGGCTCTTGCTCGCATTCGTTTCGGGCAGCTCCGGGATCGGCCCGTCGAGTGGATAGTCCGAGAGATCGAACCCACCGGTCAACCCGGATACGAGCGCAAGCCCGACCTTCGGATCAACGAGCGACTGCAACTGCTCGAACTTCTCTTTCGCCTCACCTTCAGTGCGGCCGACAATCGGAAATACGCCCGGCATGATCTTCAGATCGTCCGGATGACGGCCGTAAGCCGCCATGCGCCCCTTCACGTCCGCATAAAAGTCCGCCGCGTCCTGCAGCGTTTGCTGCGCCGTGAAAATCACTTCCGCCGTCTTCGCGGCGAGGTCCCGGCCGGCTTCGGACGATCCGGCCTGCACGACTACGGGATGCCCCTGCGGAGAACGCGCAACGTTCAGCGGGCCCTTGACCTGAAAGAAGTGTCCCTTGTGATCAAGCACATGCCGTTTGGCGGGATCGAAGAAACGCCCTTCGACTTTGTTGCGGACGAACGCGTCGTCCTCCCAACTGTCCCACAGGCCCCCTGTGACTTCCGCGAACTCAGCGGCGCGGGCATAACGCTCGGCGTGGTCGAAATGCTTGTCACGGTTGAAGTTCTTCGCTTCATGCTCGCTCGACGAGGTGACCAGATTCCAACCCGCACGCCCCCCGCTGATGTGATCGAGCGAGGCGAATTTGCGGGCAATGTGATACGGCTCGTTGAAGCTCGTCGAGGCTGTGCCGACCAGACCGATGCGCTCAGTCACTGCCGCCAGCGCCGACAGCAACGTGATCGCCTCGAACTGCGCCACATAGCTGTGCGCAGTGCGGCTCAGAAAGTCGACGTTGTCGCCGCGTGTTCCCACGCCGTCGGCGAGAAAGATCAGATCGAACTTCGCGGCCTCGGCCGCTTGCGCGAGCTGGACATAGTGGCGAAAGTTCACGCCGGCGTCCGCCTGCGCCTCGGGATGCCGCCACGCCGCAATGTGGTGTCCGGCAGGGTAAAGGAAAGCGCCGAGGCGCAGGTGTCCGCTACGTTTGCTCATGGAAGTCCAAAGGAAATGATTGACGGCGGGGTTCCACGCGGCGCCGGCCGGGCAGCCGTACTACGACGTCCCGCCCCATATTTGACGTGCTCCCGACGCGACTACGCACGACACCCCGTACGGCCCCGACAGTCACTCCGCAGCCGGAATCCACGCTGCCGTGGCAGCATCGCTCGAACGGAATGCCGGGAATTTATCGCCGAGCTCGGCAATCGTCTTGATGTTGTTCTTCACCAGATCGTCGCGCGTAATTAGCGTCGGCTTGACGACAATCCGGTGCTCGGGCGGCTGCCCCGCGAGAAGCAAGGCCGCTGCCCGTACGGACACCGCACCGACCACCGCCGGATTCGTCGCCGCGGTCGCCACCCACGCGCTATTCGGCGCGCGAATCGCCTCGATATCGGAGGTCGAAATATCCGCGCTGTAAATGCGCAGTTTCGACGACAAGTTCGCCTCGTCCGCCGCGAGCTTCGCCCCGCGTGCGAATTCGTCGTAAGGCGCGAACACCACCCGAATCTCAGGATGCGCACGATAGGCTGCAGCCGCCTGGTTAGCCACCGACTGCGCGATCGGATTGTCCACCGTACCCCAGCGCGCCTTCTCCTGAACCTTCGGATGAGCGGCCTTGAAGTCACGCCATACCGCATCGCGCCGGTCGAGCGGTGCGAAACCCGCTACGTATACGTAGCCCGCGGCAAAGGTATCGCCGTTATCTTTCACCGCCTGATCGAGCAGCAGCGCTGCCAGCTCGCGATCGCTCTGCTCGATCTGCGGTACCTTCGGATTGCCCAGATCGACATCGAACGCGACGACCTTGATGCCTTTGTCCAACGCACGCTGCACGACGTCCTTGAGCGATTCAGGCAAGCCGTGATTCACGATAATCGCCGATACGCCGAGGCTGATCGCTTGTTGAATCTGTTCACGTTGCTCGCCGGCATCCTGACGGCCTTCGTAGATGCGCAGATCGATGCCGAGCGCTTTGGCCTGCTTTTGCGCACCGGCTTCATAGGCCTGGAAGAAATCACCCGTCGACAGATAGTTGACGAGCGCGATCTTCACACCGCCCTTGTCGAACGGTGCGGGCGCACCTTTGAGCGGCGCCGCGTGGGCTGCGGCGCCGGCCAGCATCGCGGCCGCCGCCAGGGCGAGTGTGCGGAACGTGAGGCTCACATCCAGCTTGCGACGAAGAAACGATTTCATCAATGATCTCCAACCTGTTATTCGACGTTTTATGAGTAAGCGGGGTGCTATCCGGCATGGACCGGCGTGTGCGTGCGGTAGGCCGCGCCGGGATGCGGTTCAGCCAGCCGCGGACCACCGCCATGCAACTTTTCGCGCAGCGTGCCGTTGGTGTAATCGGTCTTGTAGACGCCTCGTCGCTGCAGTTCGGGCACGACCAGCTCGACGAAATCCGCGAAGCTCTCGTGGGTCAATGCGTAAGCGAGATTGAATCCGTCGACGTCGGTCTCCTCGACCCACGAGTGCAATTCGTCGGCGATCTCCTGCGGACTTCCCACTGAAAGCGGTCCGAGTCCGCCAATGCCGCCCCACTTCGCAATCTCACGCACGGTCCACGCTCGTGTCGGATCTGCACTCGATAAAGCCTCCACGGCCGATTGCACCGCATTGCTCTCGATATAGCGCAGCGGTTCGTCGAGGTCGTACTTCGACAGATCGATGCCGGTCCACCCCGACATCAGCGCGAGCGCGCCCTCGTCGCTTGTATAGCGGCGATAGTCGGCGTGCTTCGCATGTGCATCCGCTGACGTCTTGCCCGTGATCACCGTGTGCAGATTGAAAATCAGCACGTCGTGCGGGTCGCGTCCGAATGACTTCACGCGTGCCCGGATATCGGCGACGAAATTCTTCAGGATCGTGCGCGACGGCGCTGCGATAAAAATGCACTCGGCGTGCTGCGCGGCAAAATCTTTGCCGCGCTTCGACGCGCCCGCCTGATAGAGCACGGGCGTACGCTGAGGCGACGGCTCGCAGAGATGAATGCCCGGCACGTCGAAATACTGCCCACGGTGGTTGATGGGATGAACCTTCGACGGTTCGGTGAAAACCTTTCGCGCGGCATCACGCACCACGGCGTCGTCTTCCCAGGAGGCTTCCCACAGCTTGTAGCAGACCTCGAGATATTCCTCGGCAAGCGAATAGCGCTCGTCGTGATTGGCCTGCGCCGGCAAGCCGACATTGCGTGCGGCGCTGTCCAGATACGAAGTGACAATATTCCAGCCAACCCTGCCGTTAGTCAGGTGGTCGAGTGTCGACATGCGCCGCGCGAACGGATACGGGTGCTCGTACGAGAGCGAGCAAGTCACGCCGAAGCCGAGATGCTCAGTCACGTTCGCCATCGCCGAGACGAGCAGCACGGGATCGTTGACCGGGACTTGCGCGGCCTGGCGAATCGCGGCTTCCCCATTGCCGTTAAAGACGTCGTAGATACCCAGCACGTCGGCGATGAAAAGACCGTCGAACTTGCCGCGCTCGAGCAGTTTCGCGAGGTCGGTCCAGTAATCGATTTGCTTGTAACGCCAGGATGAGTCGCGTGGATGCGCCCATAAACCTGGCGACTGATGCCCGACGCAATTCATGTCGAATGCGTTAAGGCGGATTTCTCTGGCCATGATCGGGTTCGGTTAAGGAGTGCGCCTGGCGTCAATTCCAGGGGTGGCGTGCCGGCTTGATGCCGTTCAGATAGTAGTTACCGACGAGGTGATACTTCCAGCGCACCGGATCATGTAGCGTATGGACGCGCGCGTTGCGCCAGTGCCGGTCGAGATTGTGTTCACCGAGCGTCGACTGGGTACCGGCAAGTTCGAACAGTTTTTCGCCTGCCAGCAAGGCGACTTCCGTCGTCAACACCTTCGCTTCGCCCACGGCGACCGATGCGCGCGCCACGTCGTCTTCGGTCGTTTCGGCCTTCGCGGCGATCTCGTCGATCACGCGCGCGGCCCGTTCGAGCAAGGCCTCGGCGGCGTGCAACTGGATATGCAAATGACCGATCTCCCGCACGGTCAGCGGATCGTCGCTTGCGCGCTCGACCCCGCTGTCGATCCACGGCCGCGAGCGCGAGCGCACGAACGTCAACGTATCGTCGAGCGCCGCTTTCGCGATGCCCGCGTCGATGGCGGCCTGGATGATCTGCGAAATCGGGCCATTAAGTGTTGGAAAATCGGACACGCGATGCGCCGGCAACACATGCGAGGCCGGCACACGTACGCTTTCCAGCACGACTGTGCCGCTTGCCGTAGTGCGTTGACCGAAGCCCGACCAGTCGTCGATCACGGTCAGCCCCGGTGTGCCCTTGGGAATGTAGGCGAGCCAGCCTTTACGTTCGCTATCGAGCCCAAGCACGGGAACGAAGTCGGCGAATAGTGCGCCGGTCGAATAGAATTTGGTGCCCTGTACGACGTAGTCGCCGCCGTCCCGTTTCACGCTCGTCTTCAGATCGAGCACGTTCTTTGTGCCCTTCTCCGAAAAACCGTTACCGAAACGCTTGCCGCCCAGCACCTGGGCGAAGAAGTATTTCTTCTGCTCCTCCGTGCCGGTTAGCGCGATCACGTCGACGAGGCCGAAGTGGTTCTGCGGCAGCTGCCCGAGCGACGGATCCGCTGCTGCAATGATCTTGACGACCTCTGTCAAGGTGACGAGCGACACGCCCGCCCCACCGTAAGTCTTCGGCACCGTAATGGCCCATAGCCCGGATTGTGAGAACCACTCGATCTCTTCGTGCGGCAAGCGGCGTTCGGTATCGCGCTCGGCCGCGCCTTGCGCGAGGCGGCCTGCAAGCTCGTGCGCTACCGCGATGGCCTGCGCGTCATCGGCGATCACACGGACCGCGTGTCTACTCTCGTCGCGGGTATTCGATGAAGCCGCTTCGCCAATCTCTGCCATGGGAATCTCCGCTTGAATGACTGTTCGCTCAATCTATCAGCGGACACCGCATGCGCAAACTGAACGATTCGGCAATCGATATTCCTTCGGATGGCAAACGACATTTCGGCGACTCGGTGGCCTCAGCCGCGTGAGTCCGCGGGCCGCCCAACACTGAACGTAAACGCCAGCGCAAGGACCAGCAGCACACCCTTGATGAAATCCTGCATGTAGTACGGCGCATTCAGCATGGTCAGGCCGTTCAGGAGCACGCCGACAAACACCGCACCCACTACGGTGCCGAACACATTGGGCCGCTTCGCGCCCCACACTGCATAACCCATCAGCGCAGCCGCCACGGCGTCCAGCAGCAGGGAGTGTCCGGCGCTGACGTCGCCTCGTCCGACACGCGCGGCAATCAGCACGCCGCCCAATGACGCGATTGCCCCCGAGGCGACGTAGGCCGCGATCCGGTAGCGGGCCGTAGGCGCGCCAGCCAGCCGCGCGGCCGTCTCATTGCCGCCGATCGCATAGATCACCCGGCCCCAGCGTGTCGTCTCCATCACAATGCAGGCGAGCACCGTCAACGCAATGAGAATCAGGACGGGCAGCGGCACGACATCGAAAAGACGCAGACGCCCCAACGCCAGAAACGCGTCGGAGAATATCCCGCTCGCCTCCGTGCCGTCGGGCAACACGGTACCGGTTGCGAGCGACCGGCCACCCGTCGGAATCAGTTGCAGACCGGCCAGCAGGAACAGTGTGCCGAGCGTCGCCAGTTGGTCCGGCACACGCAGCCGCGTGATCAGCAAGCCGTTGAACAGGCCGGCCGCGACGCCGAGCGCGACGCATGCGGCCACGGCCGCCAGCGCGCTGCCGTGCCAGACGATCAGCACGTAGCTCGCTGCCATCTGAGCCGAAGCGGCCACGCTGCCCACCGAGAGATCAAAGCCACCCGCCGCCAACGTGATCGTCACGCCTATGCCAAGCAACGCCACGATCGATACTGCCTGGAGAATGCTGAACAGATTGTCGATGTTCAGGAAGGCGGGTTCCCTGATGGCGAACACGGCAATCAGAATCGCCAGCACGAGCAGGATGCCGGTGCGCTCCAGCTGATCGCGCAAACTACGCAACGCTGACTGCGCCCGTTGACCGGATGCCACGTCGCCGGGAATAGAAGGAGTAAGGTGTTTCATGAATGAAGTTCAGAGCTCGCGTCATGGAATGGTTGAACGGTTGGGCGCTCGAGCGTCGCACGATCGAACGGCACGACGCGATCGGCAATCTCCAGGGCCTCTTCGAGATCGCTGACGAACACGATCGTCGCGCGTTCATGGGCATGCCGCCGCAAGGTATCGACGATGTCGGCGCGCGCGCCGGCGTCGACGCCCTGAAACGGTTCGTCGAGCAGCAACAAGCGCGCGCGTTCGACATGCCAGCGCACGAGGACGACTTTCTGCTGATTGCCGCCGGATAAGCGCGTCAGGCGATCGTCGGGGCCGGTGCAACGAATACCGAAGGTTCTAATCGCTTCGGTCGCCGCATTGCGCTCTGCGGCCTCGCGTACCACGCCGTGCTTGAACCAGTTCGACAGGAACGGAAAGCTGAGCGTCCCTGCAATCGATGCGAACGGCACGCTGTCGGGAAACAACGACGTGCGCCAACGATCCTCGCCGGCGAGGAACACGCCGGCACGAATCGAATCGGCCGGCGAACGAGGACGCCATGGCTTGCCGTCGAGCACCATCTGACCACCGCTCGAATGTGTTGCGCCGAAGATCGCTCTTGCGAAGCGCGATTTGCCACCACCCACCGGCCCTGCTATCGCCACGATCTCGCCGCGCTGGACGTCGAGGTCGAACGAGCGGCTGGTCGGCGTCAATTGAAAATCGCGCACGCTGAAACAAGGTTCGAGTGAGCCTGCGTCTTTCTCATCCTGAGTTCGAGCTTGTGGCAGAGGCCGTCCAATCATGGTCTCGACGGCAGCGTCGAAATCGATTGGCGGGTGCAGATCGGCGACGAGATGTCCGTCTCGCACGATCGCTACCCGGTCCGCCATGCGCCGCAGATCACCCAGCCGATGCGAGACCAGCAGAATAGCGACGCCCTCCTCGCGCAATGGCTCCAGCCGCAGGAACAGCCGTTCGGCTTCTGCAGCGGACAGACTGGCGGTGGGCTCATCGAGAATCAGCAGCTTGGGACGCGAAGCCAGTGCGCGCGCCAGCGTCACGAGTTGCTGACTCGCGAGCGAGAGCGACCCGAGCGGCGCCGACAGATCGACATCCAGCCCGACCCGCTCGGCAAGCGGCCTCGCGGCCTCACGCCGCGCCGCCGGTGGCACGCGCCAGGGCGATGCCGGATCGCACAAGCGGTCGAGCAGCAGGTTGTCCGCGATCGAGAGTGCCGGTACGACCGCGTCGGCAATCGACTGATGCACCGTGGCAATGCCGAGTTGTTTGGCTGCCTGGGGCGAAGCGGGTCGATACGGCTTGCCCAGCAGCGTCAAGGTCCCGCCATCGGGCGCATACACGCCGCTTAAGATCTTGACGAGCGTCGACTTGCCCGCGCCGTTAGCGCCCATCAACGCGACGACTTCGCCGGGATGGATCGAAAAATCGAGGTTCGATAGCGCGACGGTTGCACCAAAGCGCTTCGTGAGCGCGGAGGCAGTCAGGATCGACTCGCTCGAACGCGGAAGCTTTTCCATACGATCGGGAAGCGGTGAACGGGTCAAGTTAATGGGGGCCTTCATATACCCGAATTGAGCAAGGGCAGACGTTTCATTGTTTCTCCGGTGGGCCCGGCCAAGCGGACCCACTGCAGCAGCGGCATGCGCCGGCAATGGCAACAAAGGCGACGTATTGTGCGCACCGTCATCCGGGAACGATTGTCTGCCCGGGCGGGACTCGCGGAGAACCAATTTGTTCTGATATGCAAAGCGTCGCGCATGGCGAACCGCCGCCAGAGAGCAACGTTGCCCTGCGCTTAGTCTTCGCCGGCATATCGATGCCAGAATTCATTCGTGGTCTCGAACGATCCGCTATTCGACAATGGGCGAATCGGTCAGAGCGTTCGTCCGTTCGTTGCTGGCTGCTTCCGCATTCGAAAAGACCATGAGAACCGACCCGCCGCGCCAGCTTCATCTGAACGTCAATATCCTCCACTCCGGCTTCGTTCCTTCCGCATGGCGTACGCACGAAGCTGATCCGCGCGCCTTCGTCGATATCGCCCACTACGTTCGTGTCGCGCAAATTGCCGAGGCGGCGAAATTCGATGCCGTGTTTCTCGCGGATAACGCCTCGATTGCGGATCAGATCGACTTCCGCCCGATCACGGCGCTGGAGCCGACCGTATTGCTCGCCGGCATTGCTGCGGCCACGACGCATATCGGCGTAATCGGCACAGCATCGACGAGCTACAACGAGCCGTACAACATCGCACGGCGCTTTGCCACGCTCGATCATCTCAGTGCGGGCCGGGCCGGCTGGAACATCGTGACGACCGCCGATCTCGGCTCCGCCCGTAATTTCGGCCGCGAGGCGGTGCCCGATCACGCGCAACGCTACGAGCGTGCAGCCGAATTTACCGAGGTGGTGAAGGCGCTGTGTGATAGCTGGGAAGACGACGCCTTTATCGGCGACAAGGCGAGCGGCCGTTTCATCGATACCACGAAGGTGCATCGCATCGACCATCGTGGCAAGTACTTCAGTGTCGATGGTCCGTTCAACCTGCCGCGTAGCGCACAGGGTCATCCCGTGTTGATCCAGGCCGGCGGCTCATCTGACGGACGCGAACTCGCGGCCCGGCACGCGGAAGCCGTGTTCTCAGCATCGCAGTCGTTCGACGAGGCAGCAGCCTATGCGCGCGAACTGAAATCTCGCGCAGCCGCGTGGGGACGTGGCAACGATGCCATTCGCGTGCTACCCGGTCTCACCACCATCATCGGCGCAACCGAAGCCGAGGCCCTGCGCCGTCGCGATGAGCTGGTCGACCTGATTCCATGGACCTATAGCCTCACCCGACTGGCCGGCATATTGGGCATTAGCGTCGAGCGGTTGAAACTCGACGAACGCTTGCCGGACGATCTCTCATTGCCCGGCAACGGCAATGGCAATCACACGTTCTTCAACGCAACGCTCGCACAGGCGCGGACTCATGGATACACGGCGCGTCAGTTAGTCCGCGCGCTTGCGGGCGGTGGCGGACATCGTGTCGTCGTCGGCACGCCGGAACAGATCGCCGACGATATCGAACACTGGTTCAAAGGGGGCGCTGCCGACGGTTTCAATCTGATGCCGGACGTTCTGCCGGGTGGCTTGCAGGATTTCGCCGACGGTGTGGTTCCGCTTCTGCAACAACGTGGTCTTTTCCGCACCGACTACGAGGGGCGCACCTTGCGCGAACACTTCAGGTTGCGACGCCCGGTTAGCCGCCACCTGCATCCACGGGAAGCGGCCGCAACCGCGTAAGCGCACTACCTGTCGAACGTGATGAACTGCGCCGAGCTCCACACCTTGCTGTCGTCGCGCTGACGGCCGAACACGTACACCGGGCGAAAGCCGAAGCCGGCGTTCTGCGGTGTAATTTCGAACTGCCCAGCCAGATCCACTGGCAACGGCTGATCCGTCAAACGCTCGACAGCCAGGAACAATTCAGTGCCGCCGAGTTCATGCCTCGCCATACCGCTTGCGAGCAGCTCCGCCCCACTGATTTCCCAGTGAAAGGTCGGCGCGTGCGCAAACGGATTGCCCTGCAGCGGATCACCCACCTTCACGAAACCGTCGATCGTGCCTTCGATCACAATGCGCGTCTGTGCCAGATTGCTCACGTCGATCTCGATGCTATCGGCGTCGCCATAGGTATCGCTGCGAAACTCGATGTCGGTTGCACCCGTGCGCCACGCGGCCTCCTCCACATGCTCGAAGCCCCCAGCGCCGAAATTATTGATCGTGCCGTTGACGATACGAATGCGCCCTTGCCAGGACGCCCAGCGATAGCGGTCGCGAATCCGCGCGCCGCCCCAGCGGACCCTGATCAGGCGTTCGGCATAGCCAAGTTCTTCGTGCAGATTGCGCTCGACCAGCAGGCCGTTGTGATCGAACGCCGCAGCATATTCCCAGCCGGCGCGCCCGAGTAAACGATAGTCAAGTGTGGCCGGCCCGCGGTGTGTGAAGGCTTCGCCCTGCCAGAACTCGCCGCAATGAACCAGCGCCGCGCTGTGCTCGCCCGTGGTCGCCCACGTCCGGCGTGCGCGCAGAGCCTCGCCCACCGAGCGCCGGTTGAGCGAATCGGACAGCACGCCGGTCAGGCCACCATGAACGCCGAACACGCTGACGCCGGGCGCACCGCCGCCGGGCCGGCCGCGATGCTCGTCGCCGCTCGCCGCCACGCCGAGTTGATAGCCACGTGCGATCACGTCGCGATAAAGCCAGTCGAAATGGCCCCACGTCGACGCAATTTCAACGAGCCGTTCGAGTTCCGGATGATGCCAGTCAGGGATATAGCGGCGGCCGCCCACATGCGGCATCACCAGATGGTGAGCGGCATCGTCCACGTAGGCGTCCCATAGTTCATCCACCGGCCAGCGGCCCAGCTCGACCGCCGCGCCCTTCATGTCCTCGTTCCACACCAGCGTGCGGTTGTGTTCACCACGCGCGTTGTACGGAAAACCCGGCCGCTCGTCGCCGAGAAAAACGACGTTATGATCGCCGCCCGCCGTCGAGCTGCCGCACCATTCCTGCACCGGATAGACGACGAAGCGCCCTGCTTCGTTGAACTGCTCGACTGTGTCGACGCCCAGTTGCCAGTTCGCGTCGGTGATCTGGAAATCGTTGGCGGTGTAACCGAGTACATCGATGCCGCCGATATCGCGCGCATAAGCGGCGTTATAGGCCGGACTGTTCGTCCCCACCGTATCGTGTGCGTGAACATGCAAGTCCGCGTACAGGGAACGGGCGACCGGCAGCGCAGCATCCACCGTCAGGAAGACTTCTGCCGCGCGCACGTCGCGCAGCGAGGGAACATCCGCCACGATGCGCAAGCTGCCAGGCGTTGTCGGCAAGTCGGTTAGCACGTCGGTCAGCGCTATGCTCGCCCAGCCGTCGGCCGGCAGCGGCAGCTCGCGGTCATAGACCACGTGCTGGCGTTCGTCATAGGCTCGCACACGCACCGCACCATCGATATCGCGGCAGGCATTGCCCCAACGGTCCTGCAACGAAAGCCGGAACGGCGCGGGTTGCCCCGGTTGCACGAAGCGCGGACCATTGAGCAGCACCTGAGCCGGCGCACCGGCGTGGATGTCGATCACGACATCGCCCGGCACCGCGACAAAACGCGAGGTGCCGAGCGGGTCGACGTAAAAACGGAAACGGAACTGATCCTCGACGAAGGTCTGCACCCGTGTACCCGGGCCGCGCCGCCGGTCGCCCAACCGGATCACGATATGGTCGCCGGCATTCAGGTAACCGTCGGCGACATCCACAATGACGGCCTTCTGAAATGGCCTTTCGTGCCCCTTCTGATCGAAGCGTACATTCAACGACTGGACGGTCGCCGGGCTTTGTCCCGGAACGAGCGGCGCCGCGTGATATTCCGCGCTGATGTAATTGGCCGCGGCCGGGTCGCTGGTCTGAAACAGCGCCCAATCCGAATAGAACTTGAAGGTTGCTTTCAGCCACGCGCCATCGGCGATGCCCGACGCGCCCACTTCATAGTGGAGCACGATTTCGCTCCAGCTGCCCGCTTCCAGTTGGGTCACGTTGCAGCTTACCCGCCCGGCAAACGGCAGCGCCTTATGACGCTCATACAAACCGGCCGGCGCGACATGCGGGCCGAGGCGCTTGCGCAGCGCGGCGCCCTTTGCTGCGAGCGTTGCTTCGATGCTTTCGGTGCCGCTATCGTGTTCGTTATCGTGGTCGTGGTTCACGTCAGTGTCTCTTGATCAAAGGATGGGGTGAAGCGCGGCGTCGTCAGTGCGCGAACGGCCAGGGCGCGGCGGGATTCCAGATCGGGATGCCCTGATACGCGTACCACGGCGCCATCACGCAGATACCGTAGACGATCGCGATCAGCACCGAGACCACACCGACCCGCGCGTAGTCCGAAGTCGTGAAGGCACCGCTGCTATACGCAATGACACCCGCTGTGATTTGCGTGGGCAGCAGGTAGGCAAAGCTGTCGGTATCGCTGATCAGCAGCGTGAATGCCACAGGATGCAAGCCGAGACGCGGCGCGAGAGCCAGCGCGATCGGCGCGATCATGGTCACCGCCGCGACATTCGACAACATGCCGATCCGGATCGCATGCGTGCCGACCATCACGATCGCCAGCATTAGCCACCAGACATAGCCGCGAGCGAGTGTGTAGATGTGATCGGCGGCCCACTGCGCGAGCCCCGAATCGCTGATCGCGGCGGACAGCGAAAGCGCACCGCCGAGCAGAAACAGCGTGCCCCAGATGGTGCGCCCCTGAATCTCCCTCCAGCCCGAACGCAGCACGCCCGGTGCGAACATCAGCGCAAGTGCGATCAACGCGACGATTTCCGATTGCAGATGGTGCAGCGATTCGGTGGCCCACATAACCGCGACGAATCCGAATACGGCAAGCACCAACCAGTCCTGGCGCGCCACCGGCGGCAACTTGCGCCGCTCTTCGACAATCGCCTGACGTCCGCCGGGCACCGGCACGCCGCGCGATTTGAAGTAGTGCTGCACCCAGAACTGCGTCAGCACGAACATGCCGAGGTACGGCCATTGCAGCCGGAACCACGTGAAATACGAAATCCGCACACCCAGTTGTTTCTCCAGCAGACCGGAGACAACCATATTCGGCAGATGCGCGGTGAGAATGCACATTCCGCTGATCATCGAGCCGTAGACCAGTGTCTGGATCACGATGGCCTTTCTTGCATTGCGCTCGCGGGTGCTCTCACCAAACAGCCCGACGATGCCGTTGGTCACCGGCAGCAAAGCGGCCGCACGGGCGTTGGCAGCCGGCACTACCAGCGACATCACGAAGTTGACGACGAACATCGCCCAGATCACGCCATTCGCCGAGCGCACCTTGAACTTGTCGAGCAACACCAGCGCAATACGGCGGTCGAGTCCGGCCGCCTGCATGATCGCGGAAAACAGGAAGGCCGCAAGACACAGGAACACGACCGGCGCGGCGAAGCCGCTTGCGGCCTTGGGGAACGGCGTGACCGCGTGCGACAACACCAGCAGCATCGGCAGCAGAATGCCGCTGACGCCGACTGGAATCGCCTCGGTGATCCACACGATCGCCACCCACGCGACCACGGCTAGGGTGGCCTTGCCATGCGGCGTCAAACCTTGTGGCGCCGGCAATACCCAAGCGATAGCGACGAAACACAGCCACGCGAACAAAAATCCCGTGCGGGCCTTAAACAGGCTCCCATGCGCCGGAGAATGCGCAGCCGCGACGTGACTCGCCTGCTGCGGCGCGGCTGGACTGACACTTGAGACCGATGCATAGCTCGATGTTTCGTTTGCCACTTCCCCGCTCCTGTAAGGCAGTCGAGATTCGTCCGCACGCGGACATGACCTGCCGGAAAGTTGGCATAATACGTATTAATACAAGCTGTCGATCTAAGCACTTCTCATATCCTTATACGAAGAAATGGCTTAGCCCGCGGAATCGAATCATCGCAGTGCCGATGTGTACTGCAAGAGGAAAAAGAACCTATGAGCCTGGTCCGTGAAAATGTCACGTCGCTTTACGATCAGATTGCCGGCACGTTGCGCGGCGAAATAGAGAATGGCAGCTACGAGCCTTCCGGCAAGCTGCCGTCGGAGGCCGAACTCAGCGAGCGCTTTGGCGTGAGCCGCGTGACGGTGCGTCTTGCCATCGGCAAGCTGGCGGATGAAAAGCTGGTGGAGCGAAAACAGGGCAAAGGCACTTTTGCAAGCGGCAAGCGCATGCAACATCGCCTCGATGTATTACGGGGTTTTTACGATTCGCTGGCGCGCCAGGGCGCCGAGCCGCAGATGAAGCTGCTGCGCATGCAGCCCGGCAAGAAGCTGCCGCCCGACATGGCCGGTGTATTCGCGAACGAGGTCAAGACCGCCGTCTATCTCGAGCGGCTGCATTCCGTGGACGGCGTCAGCGTCGCGCTGGCACAGACGTGGCTGCTGCCGGAAGCGGAAACGATCTCCGAACAGCTTGCGCAAACACGCCCTTCTTACGAGATCATCGAATCGATGCCTGGATGGAAAATCGCCCGCGCGGACATGAGCATTACCGCCGTGGCGGCGTCAGCGGCTATCGCGCGCAGCCTACAGACAAAGGAAGATGCGCCCCTGCTGGTAATGAAACGGGTCTCGCGCCTCACCGATGGGCGCGTCTGCGAGTCGACGCTGTTTCATATCCGGCCGGAACGGTATGAGTTTGTCGTGAGCAGCGCGATGAATGGCGAGCTGACTGCGCGCACGGGCGAATAATCAAACGTGGTTCCCATGCGTCACATCGACTCGCGAATGCGCCGTGAAATAGGCCGATTGCTGGTTCAGTAGTCGGTCATTTTACCGGGCGAAAAAACGGTTCTCAGGCCGTGGCAAACCCAGATTCTCGCGCAGCGTCGCTCCTTCGTATTCGCGCCGGAACAACCCGCGCTTTTGCAACTCGGGGATGACCTTGTCGACGAAGTCGTCAAGACCGCCCGGCAGATACGGGAACATCACGTTGAACCCGTCCGAGCCCTCCTCCACCAGCCATTGCTCCATCTGATCGGCAATCATTTTCGCCGTGCCCACCATCTCGAGCCCCGAGTATCCGCCGATGCGTTGAGCCAGTTGCCGAATCGTCAGCCCGTCGCGCTGCGCCCATTCGACCACTCGTTGCCGCGCTGTCCGGCTCGCATTGGTCTCGGGAATCTCGGGTAGCGGGCCGTCCGGATCGAAACCGGACACGTCGTGTCCCAAGGCAATCGACAACGAAGCGATCCCGCTCTCGTAGTGCACGAACGTGTCGAGCCGCGCCCGGGTTTCCAGCGCCTCTTCCAACGTGTCACCTACGACCACGAAGGCGGCCGGAAGGATCTTCATATGATCGCGTGCACGGCCGAGTTTTTCCATCCGGCCTTTCACATCGGCATAGAAGCGCTTGCCGTCAGCCAGCAGGGTTTGCGCGGTGAACACCACCTCGGCGGTTTCGGCAGCAATCTGACGCCCTGCTTCCGATGAACCAGCCTGCACGATGACGGGCCACCCCTGAACGGGGCGCGCAATATTCAACGGGCCGCGCACAGAGAAGTTCTCGCTCTTGTAGTTCAGCACATGCAATTTCTCCGGATCGAAGAATGTGCCGGTTTCCGTATCGCGCACAAAAGCATCGTCGGCCCAACTGTCCCAGAGCCCGGTGACCACGTCGAAGAACTCGCGGGCACGCCGGTACCGCTCGTCGTGTTCGACATGCTCGTCGAGACCGAAATTGAGCGCTGCATCGGGGTTCGACGTCGTCACGAGATTCCATCCAGCACGGCCGCTGCTGATATGGTCGAGCGAGGCAAACCGTCTCGCGACGTGATAAGGCGCGTCGAACGTAGTGGACGCCGTGGCGATAAGCCCCAGCCGTTCAGTGACCGCCGCCAGCGCGGGCAGCAGCGTCAGTGGTTCGAACGACGTGACCGTGTGGCTATGCTTGAGCGCATCGAGCGGCATGTTGAGCACCGCGAGGTGATCAGCCATGAAGAACGCGTCGAAGCGGCCACGCTAGAGCGTCTGCGCGAAGCGCTTCAGGTGCGCAAAATTGAAGTTGGCGTCGGGATAGGCGCCGGGATAGCGCCATGCGCCGGTGTGAATTGTCGTGGGACGCATGAAAGCGCCGAGGCGAAGCTGACGTGACATGTAGCAAGCTCCATCGCAAACAGATCGAGCCAGTTTAATCGTCCTTCGCCAACGCTGCTTGCCACCGCTCACCACCCGGCAGCCGCCCGCCGAACGCGGTGTGCCGGGGCGCTGCGGCTGACAGGAACACCAAAAGCTGTTCCGCAGAAATACAAAGCACAAATTCTTCGTTCGCCCCTCAGGGCTCCCTCACTAGACTGTGATGCAACTTGTCATAACAAGTACAGACAACCCACAGATCATGCAGAAATTCAACCCGGCCAACGTGCTGCCTCTCTCCGCCCCTCCGCTCTACGAGCAGATAAAGACTGCTTTGCGCTCGCGCATTCTCGACGGCACGTATGCTGCCCATTCGCAGATGCCGTCTGAAAACGACCTCTGCGCGATGTTCAACGTCAGCCGTATCACCGTGCGGCAAGCGCTCGGCGATCTGCAAAAAGAAGGCCTCGTTTTCAAACTGCACGGCAAGGGCACCTTTGTCTCCAAGCCGAAGGCATTCCAGAACGTCAGTGCGTTGCAAGGCTTCGCCGAAGCGATGTCGTCGATGGGCTATGAGATCGTCAACCAGCTCAAACATATCCGCTTCATTCCCGCCACCGCGCACATCGCGAGCCGGCTTCAACTGCCCGAAGGCACGAAGGTCGCCGAAATTCATCGCGTGCGAATGCTCAATCGCGAGCCGGTGTCGCTCGAAATCACGTGGGTGCCAGAAGCATTGGGCAAACGTCTGGCCGGTGCCGATCTCGTCACGCGCGACATCTTCCTCATTCTCGAGAACGACTGCGCGGTGCCGCTCGGCCACGCTGACGTCTCCATCGACGCGATTCTCGCCGACGATGAAATCGTCGAAGCCTTGAACGTTGAAGAAGGCAGCCCGGTGCTGCGCATCGAACGTCTGACGCATGGCGCGGACGGCACGCCGATCGATTACGAATACCTCTATTTCCGCGGCGACGCGTTTCAGTACCGCTTTCGCATCGACCGCCAGAAAGAGAAGAAGACCACAAGGAAGACAAAATGAATACGCACGTGATCGAGTACGACCTGGTCGTCGTGGGAGGTGGCACCGCCGGTCCGATGGCTGCCGTCAAAGCAAAAGAACAGAATCCGAATCTGAAGGTGCTGTTGCTGGAAAAGGCCAACGTCAAACGCAGCGGCGCGATTTCGATGGGCATGGACGGTCTGAATAACGCCATCATTCCCGGCCACGCGACGCCCGAGCAGTACACGAAGGAAATCACCATCGCCAATGACGGTATCGTCGATCAGGCAGCCGTCTACGCCTACGCCCAGCACAGTTTCAAGACCATCGAAGAACTCGACCGCTGGGGCGTGAAGTTCGAAAAGGACGGCACAGGCGATTACGCGGTCAAGAAAGTGCATCACATGGGCTCCTATGTTCTGCCGATGCCGGAAGGCCATGACATCAAGAAAGTGCTCTACCGGCAACTCAAACGGGCGCGCATCGCGATCACCAATCGCATCGTCGTCACGCGTGTTCTGACCGATGCGCAAGGGCGCGCTTGCGGCGTGCTGGGTTTCGATTGCCGAACGTCGGATTTCTATGTGGTGCGCGCGAAGGCGGTCATTCTCAGTTGCGGGGCCGCAGGACGGCTCGGCTTACCGTCCTCGGGCTACCTGATGGGAACCTACGAGAACCCCACCAACGCCGGCGACGGCTACGCGATGGCCTATCACGCGGGCGCAGCGCTAGCGAACCTCGAGTGCTTCCAGATCAACCCGCTGATCAAGGATTACAACGGCCCCGCATGCGCCTATGTGACGGGCCCCCTCGGCGGCTTCACCGCGAACGGCAAAGGCGAACGTTTCATCGAATGCGATTACTGGAGCGGCCAGATGATGTGGGAGTTCTATCAGGAACTCCAAAGCGGCAATGGGCCGGTATTTCTGAAGCTCGACCATCTCGCCGAAGAAACCATTCAAACCATCGAGCAGATTCTGCATACGAATGAGCGCCCGAGCCGGGGACGATTTCATGCGGGACGCGGCACCGATTACCGGCAGCAGATGATCGAGATGCACATCTCGGAGATCGGTTTTTGCAGCGGCCATAGCGCATCCGGCGTCTACGTGAACGAGCGCGCGGAGACCACGGTCGCCGGTCTCTATGCCGCCGGCGACATGGCTGCAGTACCGCACAACTACATGCTCGGTGCGTTCACCTACGGCTGGTTCGCGGGGCAGAACGCGGCGCAATACGTCGACGGCCGTGAGCATGCTGCGCTCGATAACGAACAGATCGAAGCCGAACAGGCGCGAATCTATGCGCCGCTCGAACGGGAGACAGGGCTTGCGCCGGCACAAGTCGAATACAAGCTGCGCCGCATGGTGAACGACTATCTTCAGCCGCCGAAGGTCACGCGCAAGATGGAAATCGGCCTGCAACGTTTCGCTGAAATCGCCACCGACATCGATCAGATCAAAGCCGACAATCCGCACGAACTGATGCGTGCCGCCGAAGTGCGGGCGATTCGCGACTGCGCCGAAATGGCGGCACACGCGTCGTTGTATCGCACGGAAAGCCGCTGGGGGCTGTACCACCATCGTGTGGATTATCCGCAGCGTAATGACGCGGACTGGTTCTGCCATACGCATCTGAAGAAAGACGCAGCGGGTCGCATGGTCAGCGAGAAACGCGCCGTCGAGCCGTACGTGGTGCCGCTCGACAACCACGAGAGTCACGCCTATCAGAACCTGCGCATCGGCGAGCCAGCGCTTGCCGACGCCTGAGGAGCCACCATGTCTACGACCCCGCACGACATTTTCCAGCGCAGCGCAGCGCCGGTCACGATCGACGAAGACAAATGCATCGCCGACAAAGGCTGCACGGTCTGCGTGGATGTATGCCCGCTCGACCTGCTCGCAATCGACCTGAGCAAAGGCAAGGCGTATATGAAGTTCGACGAATGCTGGTACTGCATGCCGTGCGAGAAGGATTGCCCGACCGATGCGGTCAGGGTCGACATTCCTTATCTGCTGCGCTAGTTCAATCGAGACACCATTCAACTCATGACCGATATTTCGCTTCCGCTGACGTTCGACCCCGATTCCCTCGATCCGGAAGCCGCCGCACTCCTGCCGCGCCTCGCGTCCGCGGACGCCGCCGTGCGCCGCATCGCCCTCCTTGCGCTCGCCGACCTTGAAGACGAAGCCGTGCTCGGACCGATTGTCGCCGCCTTGCGCACTGACATCTCGTCGGACGTTCGGGCGCAAGCCGCCGAGGTGCTCGGTGCGTGGGAGCGTGCTGACGCGGTAGCGGCGCTGTGCGAAGCGCTGGCCGATCGTGCTCAGGATGTCCGCGACGCGGCCGCGCAGAGTCTGTCCAATCTGAAAGACCCTGAATCTGGACCATTGCTCGCGCCGTGGACCACGCATGGCGATCCGTTCGTGCGCCAGGCTGCGCTTCGCGGCCTACGCGAATTACGTTATGCGGGCGCCTTGGAACCCGCACTAGCCGCGCTAAGCGCGAGCGAGGATGGTGTGCGACTCGAAGCCGTAAGCGTACTCGGCTGGTTGAAGAGCGAGCGAGCGCTTGGCCCTCTTACCGCCACCGCCGCGCAGGACCCGAGCGCCGCTGTACGGCGCGCGGCAATCGGCGCGTTGGGCATCGGCGCAGCGGCGACGGACGAAACCACCGCCGCGTTGCTGAGCGCGTTGCGCGATGCCGCGTGGCAAGTCCGTGAAGAAGCAGCGGCGACGCTCGGCAAACTGCGCGCGTCGGGCGCACAAGATGCACTGATTGCGGCCCTCGACGACGACTACTGGCAAGTCCGTTTGCAGGCAGTCCGCGCGTTAGGCAAACTCGGCGATGCAAACGCAAGCACTGCGGTCGCCGCACTGCTCACGCATGCGATCAGCAATCTGCGCAAGGAAGCGGCGTTGTCGCTTGGCGAACTGGGCGACGCAGCGTCGTTGCCAGCCTTGCACGCAGCCGCGACCGATCCCGACCCGGAAGTACGCAAGGCCGCACGTATAGCGTTGGCACAGATTGAGAATGCGCACTGATGAACGCACCCGAACACGTAACGATTCATGCCGCGACGGGGCGACTGTCCCTGACGTGGCGTGATGGCCAAACGCAGTGGATCGACAACGCCACGCTACGAGAACGGTGCCCTTGCTCAACATGCCGTCGCTTGACGCATTCGGGCGAGGCGCCGCGAATCGAGCCGCACCTCGCGATTGTCGACATGCAGCCGATGGGCTACGGCGTGCAGATCGCGTTTAGCGACGGACACGCGCAGGGGATCTATCCGTGGGATTATCTGGCGGGGATTGCCTGAATGCAGGCGTAGAAAAGCGGCGGCCGCAATAGACGGCCGCCGTTTTTTATTAGCGTCGCGAAGACAGCCGGCGCACAACCGAAACCAGCGCATCGACTTCATCGCATGTGTTGTAGAACGCAAGCGACGGCCTCACCGTGGCTTCCACGCCGAAGCGCCGCAGGATCGGCTGCGCGCAATGATGCCCTGAGCGCACGGCGATGCCCTCTTCGTTCAGCGCCTGCCCCACTTCCTCGGTCTCGTAGCCCTTCAATACGAAGGACAACACGCTGGCCTTGTCACGCGCCGTGCCAATCAGGCGCACACCAGGCACGGGTTGCAGCACGCTCGTCGCATAGGCCAGCAGATCGTGTTCATAGCGCGCGATATTCTCGATGCCCACGCGCTGAACGTAATCGATCGCAGCACCCAGACCTACTGCGTCGGCGATATTGCCTGTGCCCGCTTCGAAACGATTCGGCGGAGGCTGGAATACGGTGCGCTCGAAGGTAACGTCCGCGATCATGTTGCCGCCACCCTGCCAGGGCGGCATATCTTCCAGAATCGCGCGCTTGCCGTAGACCACGCCGATGCCGGTCGGACCGAACACCTTGTGCCCCGAGAACACGAAGAAGTCTGCGTCAAGTGCCTGCACATCTACCCGCATGTGCGACACCGACTGAGCACCGTCGACCAACGCTTTCGCACCTGCACGATGCGCCAGCTCGACGATCTCCTTGACCTGCACCACCGTACCCAATGCGTTCGACACCTGCGTAACCGAGACGATCTTGGTCCGGTCATTGAGCAGCCGCCGGTATTCATCGAGCAAGACCTGGCCACTGTCGTCGACCGGTATCACGCGCAGCTTGGCACCGGTTTGCGCGGCAAGCTGCTGCCACGGCACGATGTTGGCGTGATGCTCCAGGTGAGAGACGATGATCTCGTCACCCTCGCCGACATGCTTCACGCCCCACGTCTTCGCGATCAGGTTGATCGCTTCAGTGGTGCCGCGCACGAAGATGATTTCCTCCGGCGACGCCGCGCCGATGAAACGCTGCACCTTGCTGCGTGCGGCTTCGTACGCATCCGTGGCGCGGCCGGCCAGCGCATGGGCGGCCCGATGGATGTTCGAGTTTTCATGCGCGTAGAAATAAGCGAGCCGATCGATCACCGCCTGCGGTTTGTGCGTCGTCGCGGCATTGTCGAACCACACCAGCTGACGGCCGTTCACACGTTCCTGCAGAATCGGAAAGTCCCGGCGAATCGCATTCACATCGAACGGCGGATGCGCCGACGGCCCGGCATGCGGCACGCCGTCCGTCCCGGCGGAAGTGTGCCCGGGAAACTGCGATCCCTCATTCAGATTCAGGAAATAGTGCGAACCGGCGGTGTGCTGTGCCGGTGCGACGCTCGGCGCTGCTTGCGATGCTGCCGGCCTGTCGTACGGGAAGCGCTGCTCGGCGAGCGGCTCATCAACACCAGGGAGTCCGAGCGATTGCGCACTGACTTCGCTCCAACCCGGCACGACGATATCCGGCGACGCAACCGTCGATGTCCGGGCTTGCGCCGTTTCGCCCAGGAAATAATAAGGCGACGCAGGCGCTGCACCACCCACGGACGGACGCTGCGCACCGTGTGCTTCAGGCACGCCCAGCGCCGCTCCGCCAAAGCGCGGATCGAGTGCCGGCGCAACGGTCACTGCGCTATCAGGCAGGCCGTTCTGCGCAGCCGCATGAGGCGCCAACGCGGGCGCCCGATTACCCAACGACAGAACATGCGTAGGTGCTGACGGCAGCAGGTTGCCCCCCGGCACATGCCCCTGCGGCAACGCTGCACCAGGCACACCCGTGCCCGCGCCGCCGGGACCCGCGAGCGGCGAACCGGCCGGGGCCGGATTGCTGATCTCGCTGGTCACAGGCGCCGTGAACGGCAGCGTGGCGGCCACGTCGGGCGCAGCGCCTACCTGCGGCGCGTTGCCCGGCAGCGCCGAAAAGAACGCATTGGCCAGCGACGCCAAGGTCGCCGGATCAGGCAAACCCGCGGGCGGACCCGTCGGCACATCGTGCGGCAGGACGCTATCCATGGGCTTACTTGTAGGTGTCTGGGTAGTCATGGTACTTGCCGATCTCCACGTCATCGAGAACCGCCAGCGCGTCCGGCGAATGCACCGCGAGCGAGCAATAGAGCGAGATCAGATACGACGCGATCGCATGATTGTTGATGCCCATGAAGCGGACCGACAGACCCGGACCCTGTTCGCCGGCCACGCCCGGCTGGAACAGGCCGACCACGCCCTGGCGCTTGTCGCCCACGCGCAGCAGCAAAATCTTGGTCTTGCCATCGGCAGCCGGCACCTTGTCCGACGGGATCAGCGGAATGCCACGCCACGTCAGGAACTGCGAGCCGAACAGGCTGACTGTCGGCGGCGGCACGCCACGGCGCGTGCATTCACGACCGAAGGCGGCAATCGCGAGCGGATGCGTCAGGAAGAACGCAGGCTCTTTCCATACCTTGGTCAGCAATTCGTCGAGATCGTCGGGGGTCGGCGCACCGGTTAGCGGAAACACACGCTGCTCTTCGGCCACGTTCGCAAGCAGGCCGTAGTCCGGATTGTTGATCAGCTGGCTTTCCTGCAACTCCTTGATCGTTTCGATCGTGAGGCGCAGTTGTTCCTTGATCTGATCGTGCGGGCTGCTGTACAGATCCGAGATCCGCGTGTGCACGTCGAGCACCGTGCTGACCGCATTCAGGAAGTACTCGCGCGGCTGCTCTTCGTACGGCACGAAAGTGCGCGGCAGAATGCTTTCATCTTCACGCGCGGTGCAGGCCGCCTTGACGGCTTCAGGATTCTTCACCTGGTTCAGACGATAGATGCCCGCTTCGACCGGCAGCCATTGCAGCAGATGAGTGAGCCAGCGGGGCGTGATCGTCGCGAGTTGCGGAACGGTTTTGGTGGCATTGGCTAGTTGCCGTGCTGCGGTATCGCCGAGCGCCGTCAGGCCGCCGACTGTTGCTGTCATCTGAAGCTTCAGGATTGATAGAAGAAAAACAGGAAAGCTTATGAACGAGAGTGATTATGGGAAGACGCCCCTGGCCGTTCAACATACTATAGACGGCAAAGCAGCGGTCTAACGGGCGGAAGCAGGATCGATGAATGTGGAATGCGGGCGCGCGGCAACGCTCACGCCGTCGGGCGAATGGCTGAGCAAGCGTTCGACCGGCACGTTGAAAGCACGGGCAAGCTTGTCGAGCGTGACAATCGACGCGATAGCAGAACCACGCTCGATCTCGCCGACATAAGACCGGTTGAGTCCGGCGTGCTCGGCCAATTGCTCCTGCGACCAGCCGCACGCCTCGCGAAAGCACCGCACCGCGGCGCCGAAGTTCCTGACGAGCACGCTCATCGAGCCGCTCCGGCCGTGGCAGGCTCCGCGACGGCCTGATCGCGCGGCGTTCGCTCACGGACCGCGGCGGCGGCGCCGGTGCCTTCGTTGCGCGACACGGCCTGCGTCACGTGCGAACCCGGCGCGACATCCTGCGTGACCCACACATTGCCGCCGATCACCGCGCCCTGCCCAAGCGTGACGCGCCCAAGAATGGTGGCGCCCGCGTAAATCACGACGTCGTCTTCGACGATCGGATGACGTGCATGGCCTTTCTCCAGATGTCCCTGCGCGTCACGCGGAAACCGCTTCGCGCCCAGCGTGACGGCCTGATAGACCCGTACGCGTTCGCCGATGATGGCCGTTTCGCCGATCACCACGCCCGTTCCATGATCGATGAAGAACCCCGCGCCGATCCGCGCCCCAGGATGAATGTCGATACCGGTCTGCGCATGCGCGAGCTCGGCGATGATGCGTGCCAGCAGCGGCAGCCCCAGCCCATACAGCTCATGCGCGAGCCGATGGTGGATCATCGCCAGCACGCCGGGGTAGCACAGCAGGACTTCATCCACACTGCCGGCCGCCGGGTCGCCGTGAAACGCGGCTAATACGTCGCTGTCGAGCAAGCTGCGAATCGCCGGCAAGCGCGCCGCGAAAGCGCGCACCGCGATTCCGGCCTGCGCCTCGATCGTGGCGGCGGGCGGCGGTTGATGGCGGCTGCGGTAGTGAAACTCCAGACGCGCCTGACTCAGCAAGGCATGCAGCGCGGCGTCGAGCGCATGGCCGACATAGAAGTTTTCGCTTTCCTGACGCAGATCGGGCGGCCCGAGCCGCATTGGAAAAAGCACACCCTTCAGCGTTTCAATGATCTCCGAGAGCGCTTCGCGCCCCGGCAATTCGCGCCCGCCCGGTTCGAGCGAGCGCTTCTGCACTTCGCGCCATTGCTGGCGGACCGTCTGAAGCGCGTGAACAATCTCATCGACATCAAACACAGCCACAGCGGTTACTCCCCGTAAAGTGCAGCATGAACGATCAGACTGTCAGTCCTGAATCCATGGCAGGCCGTGAAAGCGCCAACCATTGCTGGCGCCGCGCCGTTGCGCGCCGTCCAGCTCCCCTTCAAAGCCTTCCAGAACATTGAATACCTGCGTGAAGCCGGCTTTCGCCGCGGCCTCGGCGGCCAGTGCCGAGCGGTTGCCGCTGCGGCACAGCAGCAGCACGACGGCGTCCTTGCCGGTTTTCGCTTCCAGTTCACGCGCGAAGCGCGGATTGCGGGTCAGGCTCGTGCCCGTCGCCCATGCGACATGCAGGCTGTCCGGTACGAGACCGACGAATTTGCGTTCTTCGGCGGTGCGCACGTCCACCAGCACGGCGTCGCCGGCCTGGACGAGGGCCCACGCATCGTGTGGCGACAGGCCGCCGGCATAGGGCAAACCGGCTTCCGCGGCTCTCGAACGGGCGGCTTCAAGCAGCGCGTGGGTGGGTCGTTCTGCGAGTTCAAGCGTCATGACGTCTCCTTCGATATGGCGCGAATCAGTACGCGCTGGTCAAAGCCATCTGCGAAAAGCAACCGCCTATAGCCATCAGGAGACACTATGAAAGAGAGCTAGCCGAAGCCGAACCAATTAATTGTCATTTCTAAAGAAGCATCGGTTCGGATGCTCCGGCTTGAAGCAACCCCGCTACGTCCGTTCGCGGCGGATTTGCCGCGCCACCGCCGGCACGCGCGTTATTCCCGCGGGAGCTGGAGCGGCACGACAAACATGCCAGCGGTGTATTCCATATGGAAATAGCCGCAGCGCGCGTAAGCCGCAATGCGTTCGAGTTGTTCGGGCGATGGGGACGTATGGGTCGCGGCAGCCGTCTCGTCTGAAGATTGCCCGGACGTGACGGGCGCGTGTTTTGACAATTGCTTCTGCAGGCTTCGCACAGGATGCCGAAGTCCGTCCCAGATAAGCGTCGCTGAAAGTGTGGTCATGCGACCTCCGTCGATTCATTGCTATATGAATGAATCTAGCGACCTGGATACGGAATCGCAAACAAGCTTTTGTGGATTGGTTTTCGGAGAACGTATCAAACCGTAATCAGGGGTTGCGCCGCCCGTGGTGCATCCGCGTGGTGCACCCACGTAGTGCCCAACACGAGCAGCGCTCTTCCCTGCCGTCCTGAAGACTCTACAGGCCGTGCGACGGCGCCTCGCCATACCAGTAGCTGCACTGATGCGCAGTGTACGCATCGTAAGTGTTTGAGACCGGATAACCGAAGTCGAGCGTTTGCCGGGTCGCCGACGTGTACAACGGCCAGTTCGCCACCGTACTGCCCGAATTCGGATTGCCGGCATGCGCGAAACCTGCAAGCGCGGTTGTCATCGCCGCGGACAGGCTTGCCTGGTTTGCCGTCGGGCTTGGGATCAGTTGCCACCAGTAGTCGAGATCAGACGAATGAAAGGCGCCGTAGTTCATGGCGGTTGGCGGCAGCAATGAAATCAGGCTGTGTACGCTGTAAGGCGCGGGATCGGAAAAGCGATACATGTAAGCCGCTGGCGAATACTTCGCGAGGTTGTCGGCGTCCTCCATTTCGCTGCAGATGAACAGGTAGTCGCCGGTGACTTTGGCTAGTGCCTGGCTCGGCGACGTGAACTGACTCGCCGGATAGAGCGCCGCGGTGGCGGTGCCGGGAACGCCAAGGAAGTTCTGGATCGCCGTTTCGTAGCCCGCGGATGTGACCGGATTGCCCTGCGCGTCGAACGCCGCCGCGACGAAGTACGTTCCTTCGTCCTCGGTGAAACCGGATATCACCGGCACCCGGCTGTACTGGCCACTGGCAAATGCCGCGCTCGTCGAACTCGGCAGTACCTTGCCGTCGATTGTCGCGTACCACGCCACGGGGTTGCCTTGCAGCAGCGCAGACGCCGGTAAATTACGCAGGCAAGCGGCGCTGGTGGTGTCCGTGCAGCCCCATGTTTTGGCGTAGCCAATGCCGTCCGTTTCAGCCTGCTGCAAGGTTTCCTGCTGCCGGCTGAAGCCACCGCTCATGGCGACCGCCTTCGCAAACAGACCCGCCGCACCTGGCGAAGCAAGTTGCACATACACCGAATGACCGCCCGCCGAATCGCCGAAGATTGTCACGTTGCCGGGATCGCCTCCGAACGCAGTGATATTTTTCTGCACCCAGGCAAGCGCGGCGGTCTGGTCCATGATGCCGTAGTCGCCCGAGGCGCCGTTGGGATCTTCCGCCGCTAGCGCCGGATGGGCCAGGAAGCCCAGCGCATTGAGACGGTAATTGATCGTCACCACAATCGCGTTCGCCTTCTGGGCAAGCGCACTGCCATCCGTCGCGGAACCGGATCCAACAATGAAACCGCCGCCGTGAATCCAGAACAGCACAGGCAACGCCGTGGTGCTTGCGGTGGTGCCAGGAACGTAGACGTTGATGAAGAGACAGTCCTCACTGCCAGTCGGGGCCGTCGCCGTCCCCTGTACACATGCCGAGCCGACGTGCGACGCGTCGTACATGCTCGTCGTATAGGCCACGGCTGGTGCGGGAGGTTTCCAACGCAGTGCGCCGGTCGGTGGCGCCGCATACCGCAAGCCGAGAAACTCACGTACGCCGTTGACGGTGAGGCCTTTTACCTGTCCTTGCTGGGTCTTGACGACGGTGGGGTCGGCGGGCGCAGTGCTGTGGACACTACCGCCGCACCCCAGAATGACCAGTGGAATCGCTATTGCAATGAGCCATCGAATTACGCGCTGGTGATAGGTATCCATGCTTGTCTCCTGATATCCGGAGAACGCCACCGCCTGACGCCTACTCCGGATTGGGTCCAACTGGCGGTTTGAAATGAGCTTGGGGCAATACGCCGAGCCGTCGCTGCTGACGTGTCAGGTCTAGAACAGTGTGCGGAGCCCCACCCGCACCGCGGTCGATGACTGACCTGTGCCGACATACACGCCATTGGCAAACACCGGCGCTGCACCGCCGCCGAGGAACACCGGCGCCGCGCCACCCGATGCGCGCAGATAAGTCGCGCTCGTATAGACATCGGTGCGCTTCGACAGCGCGTAATCGAGCAGGAGCGTCCCGTTCTGCCACTTCTGCGAGCCGAGCTTGCTGTACCAGTAGCCGCCCATCAGCGTCGTGGCAGGGGTGAGTTGAAACACCTCGTTCACTTCATAGGTCGGCATCGAACCGTTGTCGTGCCGGATGCGGAAGTGCGTGTCGGTGAACAGCAGCCGCGTCAGGCTCCTGCCGAAGCGATAGCTGCCGCCCACTCCGAAGCTGCTGACGCTGCTCGCCAGCACAGGCGTGGCAGGCAGATCGGGGAAGAACGTGGTACCGGCCTGGCTCGGACCATTCAAGCCGAGATCATGCGTATCGGTGTACGCGGCGCCGAGGTTCAACGGTCCATTCGAATAGCGCAGGCCAAGCGCAATCACGCGCCCGGTTCCCGCTGATACGGATTGCGAAGGAAATGCATACAGCGCGCCTGCCTGCAATCCCAGGTAGTTCGGCGACGTGTACTTGACGGCGTTATTGATGTGCAACGTGCCTGCAAGGTGATCGAAGTCACCCGGGTGCCACGAGTACTGACCGGCGACCTGCCCCATGGCAAACTGCGTGAGGTTGTCCCAGAAGAAGTCGTACTGCTTGCCGAGCGTGAACCTGCCGTACGTTTGATTTTCGATACCCAACCACGCCTGACGACTAAACAGCACACCCGATTGCACCATGGTGCCCGAGTAGAGATTGAAACCGTTCTCCAGAACGAAGACAACCCGCGTCCCGCCACCGATATCTTCCACACCGCGCAGGCCCCATCGATTCGACTGGATCGAGCCGTCGTTCGCGACGAAGTTCGAATGGCCGTTCACGTTGCTGAAGTAAGTGATGCCCGCATCGATAATGCCGTACAGGGTCACGCTGCTTTGTGCGTGGGCGAACGGGCTCGCCAACGCCAGTAACGCTGCTGTACTCAACGCAAACTTTTTCATTGCTAGTCTCCAGTATTTATTTTTCCGCGCAAAAAACGCCTTCTCCCCCAGGAGGAATATCCGTTCGCTGACGGGAACGCCGTGCGGATCGTGCGCTACTTCCGATATCCGGGCGTTTGTTATTGACTCAGTCCAGCAGGGCCTCGCCGGAACGAACGGCACGCCGTTGCTGACTTCTCGACATCAAGACGATCCCCATGACCATGAACGCCGCAATGACCAGCGAAGAAGCGATTCGGCCCAGTTCCAGCCCACCTTCGCCATAGGGTTTGGTGAGCGTGTCGCCGAGGGTGGCGCCAAGGGGGCGAGTGAGGATGTACGCAGCCCAGAAAAGCGCACTGGGCGGGACCTTCTTTAGCCAGAAGTGCGCCGCGGCCACGACGACAATCAGGCTGGCAAACACCAGCGCGCCGCCGTCGAATCCGAGGCCTGCACTGGTTGCGACGAAATCGCCTAGTGCAGTCCCGAGCGTGTTGGAAACCAGAATCGTGAGCCAGTAAAAAACCTCTTCCTTCCGCGTCGCGATGTTCTCGAACTCGACCCTTCCGACGACGCGGCGCCAGATGTAAAGGATCAGGAGAACACCGCAAAACAGCATGAAGGATGATTTGACGTAACCAAGGCCGACGGTGCGATCAAGGTAATCCGAAGTCGTCGTGCCGACGGTCGTTGTGGCGACCACCACGAGCCAATATACGAAGGGGCGATACCGTTTAGACGCAATCTGGGCCGTCAGCGTGACGAAGAAAAATGCGAGGAGGATGATGCTGCTGATCGCATAACCGAGTTTCAACGTCATCGACAGGGCGTCACCACCGGTCTCGCCGACCGTAGTCGCGAGAATCTTGACCGCCCAGAACATCAAGGTGATTTGTGGGACTTTACTGGCTGGATCGGTCTCGCGACGTTGATCTGAATCTTGAATGCTGGTCATCACACAGTTCCTTTGTCAGGTGCCTTAACGCGTATTTCAACAAGATGGCACATAGCCGGTTCAAACCCTTCAGGCCGATCGAAAGACCACGCCCTCCCTGAAGGGAGAGCGGGCAGCCTTTGCCGGGCACGCGCTTACTGCGTGGCAAATACCGATACGCCCGGGCTGGAAAATTCGGCCGACACGCCGCCCGCATGCGGCACGAACACCCGATGCAATTCACCATCTACGGCGATCGAGTGCGCGTGAATTCCGGCGGGAACGCTGCCAAGGAAGTGCCGTGTGGTCGCGTCGACGACGCCGAGCGCCGAGTCGAACTTCGCGTCTTTCCGACCAACCTGAGAAATACCGTCAGCAGAGTGGTGGCCGGCGGGGAGGAAATAGCGCTTCGAAACCGGGTCATAGACGACCTGGTCTGCACCGCCAAACGGCAATTCTGCAAGCGTCTTGCCGCTAGTACGGTCGATGATCAACGTCAACTGCTTGCTCCCCTCATCGGGATCGCACCCAATCAGCGCATCGTTGCCCGGTCCGATTGCGATGCCAGTCGGAGCATCGCACCCTTTGAGCGCAAACAGCTTCGAAACGGAGGGCTTTCCTGCAAGAACTGACGCAACAGGAATGACATCGACCTCGCCTTTCGGATTCGCCTTCGTTCCATCGTTGTTCAACATGAAAGTGCTGTGCTTCGGGTCGTACGCGCACGCCTCGAGACCGGTGGAGTCAGCGAGAGAAAGTTTGCCGACGACAGCTTGAGTCTGGGTATCGATGAAGGTCACAAACGGTGGTTTTTCGCCGCCGCTCGAGTACATCACGACGTGGTGCTCCGGGTCGAGGCAACCTTCATCGGCGCGAATCCCTGACGTACTGACCGCGATCGTCTTGATCAACTTCTTTTCCGACACATCGATCAGCTTGACCGAATTGACGTCTCCCACGTAGACCAATGACGTGCCCGGGACCGGCGTCACCCCTGCCGGCGAGGAGGTATCGAAGCTCTTGCCAACACCGGCAAAATCCCCAGGAATCTGCGCAAGCAGCGTCATGGTTTTGGCGTCGAATACGTCTAGTGCAACATTCGATCCGTCGGCGAGGTAGTACTTTCCGTCTGCGGTCGCGCTCGTATCGAAGGCAAAGTGTTTTGTCACTTTGATCGGAATGTTGGCGCTCCACTTCGGCAGACTATCCGCCGACTCCGTACCCCAGGCACAAGCGCCAAACACCAGTGCTCCCGCAACCGCCATCCCGGCATATGCTCGTTTCATTTGTTGACTTCTCCATCAATTGTTGAGGTTTCCAGACACGTCACGGATGAATCTGACAATCGAGAAAATTAAAAGGCGTGGACGATACCGATGCGAACGTCGGCTTGCTGACCTGTCGACGACGGCGCAAAGGCCTCGCCGAGGACGGCATCGACGCCGGCCGATGCTTTCACGTAGTCCGACGAGAGATAAATCTGCGTCCTCTTGGAGAGGGCATAGTTGGCCGCCGCCGTCACCTGATTCCATTTGTGACCCTGAAAACCGGTGTGCTGATAGCCGACGACAAACTGCAAAAAAGGGTTAGCCTGATACGTCGCCCCACCCTCATAGACGTGCATCACACCGGTGTCGCCTTGGTACTTCAGCGTCGTGTCGGTGAAATTGCCGTAAAGGGTGAAATCTCCAATCGCGTACGAAGCACCAATTCCGAACGTGCCTAACGAATGGATCGTGAATTCCGGCTGAAGATCAGCGGTTGTATTGCCGGTCTTCGTCGCCGTGGGTACGCCGAAGAAACTGTGCACACCGATTTGCGCGTAGGGGTCTAGCGTTGGCGTTGCAACGAAGCTGTACGCCGCGCCGATCGTCAATGGGCCGTTTGCATACTGCCCACCCACACTCCACGCGCTGCCGTCATGAAAACTTCCGGCCGTATTGCTGAAGCCGTACATCGCGGCGAACTGAAACCCCCTATAGGTAGGGCTCGTGTATTTGATGGAGTTGGCCATCCGGTCGTTGTTGGTATGGTCGACGTCCCCCTGATGGATCGCATAGCCGCTGCCGAGCGCACTCACATTGAACTGGTTGAAGAAATCAAAAGTCGTGTCGTACTGGTAACCAAGCGAGATCCTGCCGTAATCCGTCTCCACACCGATTAAAGCCTGGTGTGCGAATTCCGTATTGGCGGGAAGCATTTTTCCGCTGTTCAGATCGAACAGACCTTCAAGCTTGAACACCACCGTGTTACCACCACCCAGATCCTCGTGGCCGGCAACGCCCCAGATATTCGGGAAAAGAACACCGCTGTCCAGCTTCGTGTTGTGACCGCCGGCCTCGTTGTCAACAAATGTGAGGCCCTCATCGATTCTGCCGTACAGCGTGACGCTGCTTTGAGCGTGGACAGCCTGACTCATTAACGCAAACAACGTTGCTGCACTCAGGGCGAGCTTATTCATTCATTGTCTCCGCGATTTATTTTTTTAAGGCAAAACGGTGCCCTCCCTCGCAGGAGGGATCGCTGTTCCCGAAGGGGAATGCCCGGCGGGCCGTCGGGCGCTGGGGATGTCGGTTAGGCGCTAACCGTTGAACCGGTATAACGTCGAATCAGTGCGAAAGCGGATCTCTTCACTCAGGCTGTTGCTGACCACCAGGTAGCGCTGACCGTTGTCGACGAAGCTGGTGGCATCGGTCGCGCCGGATGTTGCGAAGTCACCCACCAGTTCGAAGCACGCATCCCGCCACCGGAAAATCTCCGATCGCGGCACGACAACCGGCGCTTTAGGCGTGCCGGTGATAAAGCACACGCGCACCAGATAGCGCCCCTCTTTGCCGTCGATCAGACACAGTTCGCGTCCACCGGGGCCGCCCAGCATCTGCATGTCGACGAACTGCGTACCGTCGAATCGATAAAGCGTCGTGTGTTTGAGCAGGTTCGCGTGCACCATCCATAGCACGCCTTCTGCTTCAAAAAAGCGGAACGCACGGCCGCCGTTTTCATTGAACGTTTGCAGCGGTACAAACTTCTCGCCATTCCAGCGATTCACCGACGATCCACTGACGTGATCCGCATACGCTAGATAGTGTTCGCGACCGAATGACACGAACGCGAAGTTGTAACCCCACTGTCCATCGAAAGTCTGAAACGGCACGAAGCGCTCGCCGTCCCATTCGAACAGACGCGACTCGCGTGGATGTTTCGGCACGACTCCGTCGATCACCACGCCCTGCGCCAGTGCGAGGAAATGGCGCGAGTCGAAGGAAAAGGCAAACCACTGCTTCGCCGCGAATGCCAGAAAGCGTTGCCGTGGCACCCACTCGCCATCGATGCGTTCATACACGAGCGCATCGGTATCGAGATCGTACGGTCCCTTGCCGCTGCGAATGCCAGCCGCCGCGAGGAAGCGCCGGCCGTCGATCTCGAAGTACTCGAGATCTTCGCCGCCGGGCAATGCCAGCGCTTCATGCTCGATGAAACGACTGTCCTGCCAGAGGTAAATCGGCGCTTCGATGTCGCTGTCGCCACCGTTCATGTAAGGCGCCTCACCGGGCACATCGCGCGCGAGTTGCGGCACGCCGAGAAAGATGCCCTCGTCCGTCGTAAAGACTTCGACCGCACGCGCGCCGCTGGTCGGCAGTTGCTGCAGCGTCGTGAGCAGGCCTGCGCCCAATTCAGTTTTTGCCATGACCCGCTTCTCCCAACTCCGAACCCGTGATCGCAAAAGACGCAGTCGGCGTGACCGGTCCACTCTCTTTTTCGCGCGGCCGCAGCACATTGGCGAGACCTATGCCCAGCGCGGCGCCTACAGCGAGGATCGCCGCCAGCATGAAAAGTATTTCGAACGACAGATGCCGTGACAGCAGGATGCCGCCGACCACCGGCCCGACAATCGAACCGATACGTCCGACCGCCAGCGCCCACCCGATGCCGGCCGCCCGAACGTCGGCGGGAAAGAGATGACTGGCGATAGCCGGAAACGTCAACTGCCCGCCGACCAGAAACGCGCCGACCGCAAACAGCATCGCAAACGCGACATTCCCCGCACCGATGATCTGGCCCAACGCCACCGTCAACACCGCACCGCCCAGAAAAGAAATCGCCACCGGCACGAACGGCCCACGCTTGCCGACCACGGCCGAAATCACCAGCGCACCGCCAATGGCCCCGAAATTAAGCACGACCGATCCGAGCGCGGCGCGGCCCGGCTCGACGCCATTCATATTGAGAATGGTCGGCATGAAGCTGACCAGGAAGCCCGACAGGATCATGCTCGACAACACGCCGAACCAGAGTGCCAACGTCGCGGCGAGCCGGCCGCCGGCGAACACGTTGCCGACCACTTTCAGACCGTGCGCCGTCGAGTGCAAGCGCGCTGCCGCCCGTTCGGCGCGACTGACGGTTTGCGCCGGAATCACGAGAAGCACCGGGATCAGCGCGAGCAAAGCGAACGTGCCGCCCATCAGGAACACGAACGGCCAACCGAAGCGCACCATCAACGCCGCGGTAATCGCGCCGCCCACCACCGCGCCGAGCGGAAAGCCGATAAACATCAGAATCACCAGCGACGAGCGGCGTTGCGGCGAACTGCTCTCAGCCGTGATCGCCGCAACCGGCGGAATGGCGCCACCCATGCCGAGGCCGCCGATGAACCGGAGCGCGGCAAGCATCGTTGCCGACGTGGCAAATGCACAGCCCAGCGTGAAAATGCCGGTTACGGCGAGCGCCAGCAGCAGCATCGGCCGTCGACCGAAACGGTCCGCCAGCGGGCCGACGATCAGCGAGCCGAGTACCGTGCCGATGAAACCGGCACCGAACACGCGGCCCAGTGTTGCGTGATCGATCTGCAGCGACTTCGCCAGCAACGGCGCGACGAACGACAACATCAGCGTGTCGAAGCCGTCGATCATCGACACCGCGAAGCACACCAGCGTGATGCGCAGCACGTTGCTGACCGGCGGACCTGCCGACGGCTCTTGTGCAAGTGAATTCATGAAGCCTGTCTCCTTCATCAAGGGCATTTTGTTATGGCCCGCGCGGCTGCCCTTACGCGCGGGTATGGGTCCAGTGGCCGTCGTTACGACTGCACGGCGCCCGGAAAAGTCACATTCGTAAAGCCTGGGATCTCGACCTTTTGCGGCTGATTGCCGTTGCTGTACAACTGATCGACGATGTAATCGGCGACGCAGTTGGACAACAGTTGCGTCGGATCTTCCATGATGCGGCGCAGGCGAGCCGTAGTCGCATCGCGATCGTCGATCGAGGTGATGGGTGGCATGCCGTCGGCGGGCGCCGGATCGAAGTGAAACGGCCGCTGCCCGGGAAACAGCGCGCGCGCGACATCGATACTCGAGCGGGTGTTGAGCCACAACGCCCGATAGGTCCGCTCCAGTTCCGCCATGCCCGCGGCGTCCGGCAATTCGGCGACCGAGAACGACGGCGCGTGCGGTGCGACGAACACGCGTTCCGGCAGCAGCACGCGATTCGACGCGCACCACACCAGGTAGCACATGTTGTTCGACGCCCACGTCACACCGGCTGTCGGCCTGCCCGACCGTCCGCTGACGAGCATCATCAGGCGGTTCCAGTCGAGTGCTTGCACGCGCAACCAGTTGCCGATGCGGTAGACGATGTCGAGAAACGCCAGCCCGAAGGTCGCGAACATCACGTCGTTCATCGGCACCGGAAATGCGCTCGTTGACGGCGCGGCGAAGTACTCGTCGTTCAGACGTTCGAAGCTCAGCAGCGCGTGATCTTTCTCGATCCGATCAAGCAGACCGATCGTCACGCCGCAGGTGTAGTCGACGAGATCGGCGATTTTCTGCTCGTGGCCCGCAAAGCTATCGACCGCGACGTGATCGCGCCAGAGTGAAAGCGAGTTCGCCGCGCGAGTTGCCTCTGCATGACTGCGCAGGTTCGACGCGTCGCGTTGCCACGCGTTGTCGTGCGGCGACAGTTCACGCATTCGCGCAAGGTAAGCGACGGCCAGCGGCAAATGCGATACCGCCGTCAACTCGATGAAGCCACGCGTCGATTTGCGAAAGCTCTCGATGGTCGGCGCGCGCCCTGCGCCGGGAAACAGCACGATATCGCTGCCGGTCGAGACCAGTAAAGGATCGTCCGCTTGCTGCTGCGCCATCTGCTGCGTCAGATGCGTGCCGATGCTCTGCGGGTCCGACGTGAACGCGCGAAAGAGACCGGCAAACGCTGCGTTGGGTTGGTAGGACATAGTGGGTGTGGATTGCCTCAGTAGTCGAACAGGCGTGCGGGGTTGTCGGACAGAATCAACTTGTGCACCACCGGATCGCCGGTCCACGCGCCGAGCAGATTCAGCAATTCGCCGGTGTCGCGCGTCGAGTCGGGAATGTGCGGCCAGTCCGAACCCCAGATCACTTTTTGCGGTGCAGCCTTGATGATCGCTTCGGCCATCGGCGCCACGGCTTCATAGCCGCGCTGTTTGGCGATCCGGTACGGCGCACTGAGTTTAAGCCAGCAGTTGCCGTCTTTCAGCAAACTGAGGAGACGGTCGAAATCCGCTTGCGTGAGGCCGTCTTCTTCGAGCATGTAGCCCATATGATCGATGACGAAATCCGTCTCTACGTCGGCGAGAAACGGAATCAGATTGCGCACGACCCAGCCCGGCGCATAGAACTGCACGTGCCAGCCGAGGCTTGCGCACAAGCGGGCCATTCGCGTGATGTACTGCTGAATCTCGACGGTCGGCAGCCCGGAACGCGCAAACAAGTCGAGGCGAACCGCGCGAACGCCGGACTGATGGAAGCTATCCAGCGTGGCCGCGTCCGTGTTCTCCTCGATCATCACGACACCGCGCGCGATTGAGCCCGCCACGTGCAGCGCGTCGATCAGACACCGGTTGTCCGTACCGTAAAAGCTCGGCTGCACGATCACGAAACGCTTCAGGTGCAGCACGCTCATCATCTGCAGATAGTGCGCGAGCTTGCCGTCCGGCAGCGTGTAGTGCGGATGCTCGACCTTCGGATATTTGTCTTCGGAACCGAACACGTGCATGTGCGCGTCGCAAGCGAGCGGCGGCATCGTGAACGACGGGCGCGACAGGGTTTCATAGTCACGCATTGGCGTGGAAATCAGCGGGGTTTCTGCCATGATCTGAAAGTGGAAGTTCGAATTAGAGTTGACGAGCCTGTTCGACGCGCTCGCGCAGCGCCGCCAGATAAACATCGCTGTCAATGCCGGCAAAGACAAAAGGCGCGGCGCCCTCGCGGCGCAATTCATTGAGCGCCTCGCACTCCGGCATGCCGCCCACGATCGCCACCTTGCCGTGGCGCTGCGCTGCCGCGATCACCTTGCGACATGCGGCCACGACCTCGGGATGCGCCGATTCGCCGGTGTGGCCCAGATCGGCGGAGAGATCGTTGCAACCGAGCGCGAGCACGTCGACGCCTTCGATCGCCGCGATCGCATCGGCCGCTTCGACGCCGGCGCGGCTTTCGATCAGCACCTTGAGCACGGTCGCGTCATTCAGACGCCGGTTGAGTTCGCGAGCGGGAAGTTTCTCGAAGTTGACGTAGGGCAGCGTCGCCAGTTGCGAGCGCTGGCCGAGCGGCGGAAAGCGCGTGGCGATCACCGCATCGCGCGCCTGTTCGGCGGTCTCCACACGCGGCACGATGATGCCGAGCGCGCCGCCGTCCAGCACGCGGTTGATCGTGCCGTAATCGCGTTCCGGCACGCGCACCCACGGCATCAGGCCGAGGTCGACCGCGCATGAGCACAGTTGCGACACGGTATCGACCGGCAGCGAGCTGTGTTCCATATCCACCCAGATCGTGTCGTAGCCGGCCGCTTTGGCCCAGCGGACCGCATCCGTTGTGCGCGAGGCGCGAATTCCCAGCGCAATGATCTTGTGTCGCGCTCGCAGGCGTTCGACCAGTTCCGCACCGTTCATGCTGTCTCCGTCGTTTGAGTAAGTTGAAAACAGTATCGCCCGGGAAACAGTTTTGATTTATTCTCCAAATCAAGGTTATTGATTTACAGAGCAAATCAATGAATATCCGTCATCTGGAATTTTTCGTGGTGCTGGCGCAGGAGCTGCACTTCCGGCGCAGCGCCGAGCGGCTGGGCATTACGCAGGCGCCGCTGAGCCTCGCGATCCAGTCGCTTGAGACGGAACTCGGCGCGCGGCTCTTCCACCGCACGCGCCGCTCGGTCGCGCTGACCGAGGCGGGGTTGGCGTTGCTGGACGACGCACGAGCGATCCTCGCGCGGATCGAACATGCGAAGGAAAGCGTCTGGGAGACCGTCAGCGGCGACGTCGGGCGTTTGCGAGTCGGCTTTACCAACGCTTCGACGCTGTCACCGTTTTTCCCCAAGCTGATTCACGCGTACCGGACCCAACGTCCGAAGGTCAACATCACGCTGCTGGAGTTGTCGTCGTCCCGGCAGATCGAGGCGATCGAGCAGCGCGAAATCGACGTCGGATTGTTGCGGATGCCCGAAAGCGTGCCCCCTACCGATCTGGTGTTCACACCGCTGATGGAAGAGCCGCTCGTGCTCGCCATGCATGCGCGGCATCGGCTCGCCAAAGCCCCGTCGATCAAGGTGAAGGATCTGCGCGACGAGCCGTTCATCGCCTATCCGCGGCAAGCGGGGGTCGCGGTCCACGAAAAGATTATCGCGTTGTGTGCGAAGCGTGGCTTCGAACCTCAGGTGGTGCAGGAGGCCCAGCAGGCTTCCACCCTGATCGGGCTGACCGCCACCGGTCTCGGCATTGCGCTCGTGCCTTCGACGCTGCAGACCATCGCGGTGCCGGGGGTTGTGTTCCGAGAGCTGGACGAGACGGACACTATCACCACGCTGTACATCGCTCACCGCCATGGCGACGCGAACGCTCGCGCGATGCAGTTTGTGGAGTTGGCGCTGGGGCTTCGGTAGGTTGGCGACAAAGTTCACCTGACGCGCGACAACAAATTGCGCGCGCCATTCCAGCAGGCCATGCGGCGGTCGGGGCCAGCGTATCCGGGCACTGGCGGCTTACCAATCGATCATCGGGGTCGATCTGTAGGACAATAGGTTCCGACCGGCTGCGACGCTGCATCGCGCGTTACCGGGAAAGCATCAACGCGGTCCATGACAAGCTCCGCGATGCATCGTCCGGCACGGCATGCACGTTGTGCCTTTGGCGACACGAATGCACTGAGACGACCAGAACATCAACCAAACAGGTCAGAATGGACAGCTTGCTTATCGGGCCGGCGACGCGCAAACAGGCCGTTTTTGCAGGTACATGTGCGTTGCTCGTTCTGCTCGCATTCGCGATTGCGGGTCAGCGTGCGCACCAGCCGTTGCCAGCAATCATGCCCTTCATGCCGATGTGTGCGCTTACGGTGTTCACCACATCGGGAATCGCCGCGTTTCTTCTCGGCGCCCGCTTCAGCGTGACGCAACAACCGATGCTCGGTGCGCTGGGCGGCGCGTACGCGTTCACAGCGATTACCGTCGCTTTGCAACTGCTGATGTTCCCTGGCGTTTTCACGCGCACCGGCCTGTTCGGCGCCGGGCCTCAGAGTGCGGCGTGGATGTGGGTTTTCTGGCATGCAGGATTTCCGCTGCTCATCATTCTGGCAGCGCTCATACGCGACCACCTCCCGGGCAAGCCGTTCGGGCTGCCTTACATTGACTTCTGGACCTGGACGTTAATCGGTGTTCCCACTGCGCTTGCCGCAGCGCTTGGCGTCCTCGCCATTCATGCCAACCTGTCGGCGCCTTTTCTTGCGGCTTCCGAGACGAACGCACTTTCAGGCGGCCGAACCGGACTCGTCATCTGCTCGCTTGATGCTCTCGCAATCGCCGTGGTCCTGTTCAAAGGGCGCCTGCGGACCGTGCTCGATCTATGGGTCGCCATTGCCCTGCTGGCCTCCTTTGCGGACGCCAGTCTGAATGTGTTGAGCATGGTTCAGTTCACCCTTGGCTGGTATGTCGCACGGGTTTTCAGCATGCTGGCGCCCGGCGTGCTGGTATGCGTGCTGGTCTGGGAAGTGACCGTGCTCTACCGCGAATTGTCCGAGGCGCACGCTTCCCTGCTGCATACGTCCATACGCGACGCCCTGACGCGCGTTTATAACCGTAGCTACTTCGACGATCAGTTTCGCAGGGAATTTGACCGTGCGACGCGCAACGGTCAGCCGCTCTCGCTCGTCATGGTCGATGTCGACAATTTCAAGGATTACAACGACGCCTTTGGCCATCTTCGCGGTGACGCCTGCCTTGGCGCAATTGCGAAAGCGCTGGCAGGAACAGCACGCCGGCCGAGCGATTTCGTCGCCCGTTACGGCGGCGAAGAATTCGCCGTGGTGTTACCCAACACGGGCTTGGAAGAAGCTTCGGTCATTGCCGAGCAGGCCCGGCTCGCCGTCATCCAGTTGGGCATGATGGCGCCAATACCTGGCGGTCAGGTGACCGTCAGTGCCGGGTGCGCGACGAACGAGCAGAACACGCCGAGCACGCTGAGCACGCCCAACGCACTCGTTCAGGCGGCGGACGCGGCGCTCTACGACGCGAAACGTGCAGGACGCAATCGGGTCCGGTCCGTCACGCCCCGACAGTAAAGCTGGATGCCTTTCAGGCAGCCGCCCACAAGCTCCCTACGGCAGTAACAAGGGAAAACCGCAGCGCCAGGCCAACCCCACCCGTGGCAAAATCACCGGCACCGCGGCATTTGTCCGGGAGACCTGCAATGGGCAGCAAGACGCAAGGCAAACGCAACGCTAACGCGGCAAGCCAGCCGGAGGCCGCACCGGATATTCCCGGACAGGTTGTTCTCGTCTTTCAGGGAGGCGGTGCCCTCGGCGCGTACCAGGCCGGTGTCTATCAGGCAATGCATGACCGCAAGGTCAAACCCGACTGGGTGATCGGCACGTCGATCGGTGCAATAAACGGTGCGATCATCGCGGGCAATCTGCCCGAGAACCGCATTGCGCGATTAACCCAGTTCTGGAACGGCGTGGCGCGCCGTGGCGTCGATGCGGCAAGCTGGTTGTTGCCTGGGCTCGCCAACTGGTCGCGCGACCTGGCGATCGTCACACAAGGCGTGCCGTCGTTCTTCACGCCGCAACCAGGGTCGTGGGCGAATATTCAGGCGCGCGTTGGGTCGGAGCGGGCGGCCTTCTATTCGACGGCGCCACTACGTGAAACCCTGTCTTCGCTGATCGATTTCGACTACCTGAATCGCAAGACGACGCGACTGACGGTCGGCACGGTCAATGTCTGCAGCGGACGTATGCGGTATTTCACCAATCGCGACGCGCCGATGGACGTCGAGCACGTGATGGCATCCGCCGCTTTTCCACCCGGCTTCCCTTCGGTGCGACTGGAAGGCGAATCGTACTGGGACGGCGGCATCTACTCGAACACGCCGCTAGAAGCCGTGCTCGATGATCGGCCGCGCTGCAGCTCGGTGATTTTTTCGGTGCAGTTGTGGCCATCAAGCGGTCCGGAGCCCGAATCCATCCTGCAGGTCATGAGCCGGCAGCGCGACATTCAGTATTCGAGTCGAGCGGAAAGCCATCTCGATCGACAGAAACAGATTCACCGGCTGCGTCATGTGATTCGCGAACTCAGCCAGTACGTCCCTGAAGAGAAACGCGATACGCCGGAGGTTCAGGCGCTCCTCGGCTGGGGCTGCGGCACGACGATGCAAGTACTGGAACTCGACGCGCCGGCATTCGATAACAACGATTTGAACAGGGATATCGATTTTTCGTCGAGCGGTATCGAGCGACGCTGGGCCGTAGGTTATGAAGACACGATCCGCTTGCTGGAGCGTGCACCGTGGCGCGAAACACTGGACCCTATGGAGGGTATCTCAGTGTTTCGAATGGGCTCAGTTGATGAGGCCAAAGATAACTAAAGAAGCACGACAAAACGAGCCTGCAGTCAGATCAAGCCCCCACCTGCGCCGTATCGACGGACGCCGATCAGATCGACATACCCTGCATGCGACGGGCGAAGCGTATCCGCTCGGCTCGGTCCATCAGATCCAGGAATTGATCCGTACCCATGTGAATCAACTCTTCATGATCGCCGGCCTCAAAATAGACGTCCGGCTGCTGGGCAAGGCTCTCGTCGAGATAGGTTCGCATGCCATAGGCCGTACATACCGGCGGAAGCGCTCCTATGTCGCAATCCTTGAACAGCTCCCGCAGATCGATCTCCTTGGCCAGCAGGAGGTGGCGTCCGGTCTTTGCCCAAAGTTCGGACAGCCGCACGGCGTAGGTCGATGGCAGCACAGCCGCCACATAGCCGTGTTCGTCTTCAAACAGGACTGTTTTGGCAAGGCGGTCGCCGGGAATATGCGCCGCTGCCGCGGTTTCGATGCTGGAATGGCTGTGCGGATGATGCACGATTTCGTACTGGGAGCCCTTGCTGCGCAGGCACTCCTGAAGAGTGGCAGACATCGACATGACGCACCTCCTCCGGAAGGAAGGAAACGGGAGACTATTGCTCGCGGTCCCTTAAGGATAGGTCGCTTTGGTTCGCGTGTGAAACATGCAAACAGCAGCATGCAGACAGCAGCGCCGCGACTGCGCGTGTGACGACTGGAACGGTATCAAAGCCGCCGCAGTTCGTCTTTCATCCACTCGTGGACGGCTCGCCCCAGTTCCTGCTGTGACAGGTCCCGAGGAGAGAATGCCGGGCCGACAACCACACGAATCTGTCCACGGCCGCTGGGCCAGCCTTTCGCCGGCCAGACTTTGCCCGCGTTGAGAACCACCGGAACAGCAGGCACGCCAGTCGCGCAGGCCAATCGAACGCCTCCCGATGTCATTCTCAACGGGGCATCGTGTGGCACCCGGGTCCCCTCCGGGAAAATGACGATGACATCCCCCTTCGCCAGCTTCTCAGCGCTTTCCTGCGTCACAGCCTGATGAGCCTGTCGAGCGGAGCCGCGATTCAGACTAACCATGTCAAGGCCACGCAGCACCCATCCAAAAAAAGGAATGCGAAGAAGCTCGTCCTTGAAAACAAAACTGATGCGCCGTGGAAAGAGCGCAAGAAATGCGAGTGTCTCCCAGGTCGATTCGTGACGGCACAGTAGTATCGCTGGCCCTTCAGGAATATGTTCAAGCCCTTCTATCGAACATGAGACTCCCGGCAGCCAGCGCATCACCAACACCAGTGCACGACACCATTGTTTTGCCAGCCAGTATCGTCCAGCCCTGCCGACGAAAGGGAACAGGAGCAGTATGACCATTGAATACAGTGTCCCGCTACCGAGAACGTAGACGATGAACAACCATTTAGTGAAAATCGAACGCATCGGGGCCTGATTCAGATTGGTTTGCGGCGGAACATTCACCGTTGGCAGGTGAGATTATGCCGTGAGAGATGCGTTCGTATGTCACCCCCCTCCAAAGGACGGTGGAGTGGTTCGGGACCGGGCTTCCGGGGATGAAAGCGGGCGCGTTGGCAGAACCGGCACGCGATGCCGCAAAGGCAGGAATAGAGGTTGCTCACAAACCTACGCTGGCGCAAATATCACGGCTCCAACGTCTGCGATGTGAGTGAAGCTTCGAACGAACCGGTACGTCTGGTCGCCGACCGTTATTCGGTTTAAGCCGGCGTGAGTCAGTTCGAGAATCTCATCAGCCACGCCCGCTGCGATCGTTCCGTGACCAGTCAAAGGGTTGTCCTCGTCCGCTGGGTCGCCGGTGTAGACAGCACAGACGTCTGTACCGCGGCGCATCATGACGACGCATTCCCCCTCATCCAGCGAGAGTTCGAGATATCCAACCAGCGTCAGCAATGACCCAGGCGTTTGTCCCTGCGGGTCGTAAGCCAAACCAGAATCAGCAGGCATATTGCCGTCCCCCATCAAATGCGTCGGTCCTGAAAAGGAAGCTCGCCCCTGGCGGGACGATAACTCCACTATAGACGCCTATGTTTGAATGCGGGACATATTGGAATGCCCTGGTTAGGACCGCAACACTCCTTTCAGGCGTCCCAGCTCAGCTGGTCTCGTGTATGACCGATACAGTTCGCCAACTGTGCCGAATGCCAGGGCCGGTTTGAGCGTCGCGCCGGGAAGCGCGTCTGCAATCCAATCAAAAGCATTCATTTCACGTTGAGCCGCATGGACTGCGGCAGTGAGCGCAGTGAGGGCCCGCTCTGCGGAGTGCCCACCAAGGTCGACGAAGCAGCTCTCAAATGGATGCTTTGTTGCACTCTCGACGTACAACGATGATTTTCGAACGGTCAAATCAATCTCCTTCGAGGATTGCCCGTCCTGTATATCAACTGAATGTGACAATACATCACGTTGGCCCGCCAAAGCTACGACTGGGCTAGCACGACCGCGCGACGCCCGGCCTGCGCCGGCAACCACTCAGTTCCGAAAGTAATTCAAACCGAGCGCAGCTTTCACCTCTGATACCGTCGCACCAGCCACTTCCCGCGCGCGCATGGTCCCGCGACGCAGAACGTTCAGCACCTCCGCGCGGTCGGTCGCCAACTCGCGGCGACGTTGCCGAATGGGTGCGAGCATCGCTTGCAGCCGATCGTTGAGTGCGCGTTTGACCACACTGTCGCCCAGGCCGCCACGGCGGTAATGCGCTTTGAGTTCGTCGACCATCGGTACGTCCGGCTCGAACGCATCCAGAAACGCGAACACAACGTTGCCTTCAACCTGGCCCGGGTCGTTGACGCGCAGATGGTTAGGGTCGGTGTACATGTTGTTCACGGCCTTGGTGATTTCGTCCGGGCTCGCGCCCAGCGTAATGGCGTTACCCAGTGACTTGCTCATCTTGGTTTTTCCATCGATGCCCGGCAGCCGCGCGACGTGCGAGAGCACCGCTTCGCATTCGACCAGCACCTGCCTGTCGACCGTGCTGTTGAAACGGCGCACCAGTTCATTAGTTTGTTCAATCATCGGCAACTGGTCGTCACCGACAGGCACTCGCGTCGCCTTGAACGCGGTGATGTCGGCGGCCTGGCTGACCGGATACGTCAGGAAACCGGCGGGGATATCCCGCTCGAACCCGCGGAGCAGGATTTCCGCCTTGATGGTCGGGTTGCGTTCGAGGCGCGCAACTGTCACGAGATTGAGCAGATACTGAGTCAGTTCCGCGAGCTCTGGCACCTGCGACTGGATGAAGATAGTTGATCTGGCAGGGTCGATACCGACGGCCAGATAGTCCAGCGCGACTTCGATTACGTTGTCGGTCACCTTCTGGTGCCGGCCGACGTTGTCCGTCATCGCCTGCGCATCAGCGAGAAGCAAAAACTGCTGCGCTTCGTATTGAAGCTGCACGCGTGCGCGCAGCGAGCCAATGTAGTGACCGAGGTGCAAGGGACCGGTTGTGCGGTCGCCGGTGAGGATAACGGGTTGTTTCGCGTGTGACATGGTGAGCTCAGTGTTTGGGGACGCCACCAGCCATGCGCGCGCAAAAACAAAAATGCCGCCAGGACTGGCGGCATCACGTTGTAGATGTACGTGTGAAAACGGGCCGCCTGGGTCAGGCGTGCCACCAACGATACAGGTTCAGCGAGGTCGGATTCGTTTCCATAAGAAAAGTATAGCGCAGCATGCTACTTCCAGAATGGCCCACGGCTAGCCAGGTGGGTGTAGCGAGTGACGCGCGAAGAGCAGGAAGCAATGACGCCTGCGCGTACGGCGTCCAGAAGATAAGCGCGCAGCAACTGCCTGCTCACGGAATCTGCCCCGTGGTCCCGGAACGGTAGCGGTGGACACGGCGCACGGAAAACCTGTATATTTATACAGTATAGCGGGCGCAATTTCACAGCAACGAACTGGCACTTTTAATCGGGGGTGGCCCATGGATGCACGCGTTCGCAGGCCCGTCCATCCAATGCCTGAGATGGCCGCCTTCGTCGCAGAATTGCGCTCAGCCTTTGGTGACAAGGCGATTGACGATGCAGTCAGGCGCGGAAAATCTGGGGAGCCAGCCTTCTATGCCTGCGAAAACGGCAGCGCTTTGGGCACAGCAAGTCCAGCGAATGAAAATGTCTGGCGCGTCAACGCTGACATACGGGACCGGCATTATTGTCCCGGCTGCGATGGCGGCTGCATCGGGCAGGGGGTTGGTTGCAAAGAGTGGCTGCAACGAAAAGCAGGCAAGGAGAAAGCGTGAAACGTATTGGATTGGCCGTACTGTTGGCGACGCTCACGCCGGCCGTGTACGCGGCTGGCTACACTGAGGTCTGGAATCCGCCTGAGGCCCGTGCAACCGCTCCCCATAGGGTCGGTGCTGCACGCAAGCTCGCGGTTCATCGACCCGTCGTTGCTCACGCGGTGAATGTGCATGCGCGGCGCACGCCCACATCCGCACCCAGGCTCCTGGCGAAGCAAAGCCGCGTACAGAAAACCGCGCCGACTGACGAACCCGATATGTCGGAGATTCCGCGCCAGTTCACGCCCGAGGGAAACGTGCTTCGGGTTGATTCTCGTGGCATGTCGGCTGAGGTCACTCGTTGATGGAACTGGAGAGCTACAACGGCTATAGCGTGTGGGGGCACGCCATCCTGCAGCAGGAAGGCATTCTCCAGCCGGAACGGTACGCAGCAAGCGGCACGATCACTCGAAACAACAAGCTCGTTGAAGCATCCGGCGTCCTTGGCTATTTCGATACCGAAGAGCAAGCCCAGCACACCGGACTTGACTGGGCCCGAGCGTGGGTCGATAGCCACGGGTAGACGTACGGCCTGGCGGTCCTCCTCACATCGAGACGGACCGCCTGTTGTCAGAACAGATACATGCCGGCCACAAAAATAACGCCCGAGAACAGAAGCGCGGTGACGCAGTAGCCCATGATGTCGCGCACGCCTAACCCTGCAATGGCGAGCGCCGGAAGAGCCCAGAACGGTTGCGCCATATTTGTCCAGGCCTCACCGTAAGCAATCGCCATCGCAGATTTGCCGAGGTCCGCGCCGAGCGCTTGCGCGGCCGGCATAACAAATGGGCCCTGCACGACCCAATGACCACCACCGGATGGGACGGCAAAGTTGATCAGTGCCGAGCTGAGGAACGCGAGCAGCGGGAATGTGTGGACGTTGGCGATATCGACAAACCACTTCGTGATGACGCCCGCCAGGCCCGAGTGGTCCATCAGCGCCTGGATGCCGGCATAAAACGGAAACTGAATCATGATGCCGGACGCGCCCTTCGCTGCCGCAGCTACCGCGCGTGCATAGGCCATGGGGGTCTTGTGAAGAACGATGCCCGCTGCGAGGAACACCAGGTTGACGGTATCGATATCCAGTACGAACCCTTTGTTGATGAACCGGATGACCAGGAAGACGGCGCAGAGTGCTGCCACGAGGATGGCCAGTACACGGCTTTCTTCCATTCGCTCAGCGAACGTCGCGTCGGGAGCAAGCTTGCGCTCTACACTCGGCGGGTCCTGCAATAAGGCCGGGTCTACCGTGACCACATCTTCGGGCTTCGGCATCATGAGCCTTGCCAGGATTGGCAAAAGAATAATGAGGCCGATGGTGATGAACGCGTTGTAGCCCGTAAAGATGGTGTGCGAAACCGGAATCAGACCGACTGTCTTCTCCATCGGATTGCCCTTGGTGGCGGCGACGAGCGGCACAGAGCCGGACAAGCCACCATGCCAGGTCAGGAAACCCATGTAAGCACTCGCCACGAGCAGCCGATAGTCGGTTCCCTTGACGCGTCGAGCGACCTCTCGTGCAAGCATCGCCCCGAGAACGAGACCGAATCCCCAATTGATGGTGCAGGCAACGGCGCCGACAAACGCCACCAACATCACCCCTTGCCCGGGCGTCCGCGCAGAGCTCGCTAGCGCGACAAGCACTCGCTTGACGGGTCCCGAGCTAGCCAGCGCATGTCCCGTTACAAGAATCATCGCCATCTGCATCGAAAATGCGAGCAGGTTCCAGAATCCGGAGCCCCAGAGCATCACGAGGTCGGCAGGCGCTTTCGGCGTCAAACCAAGCGCGAGCGCGAAGGTGACGCCGGTGAGCAAAATGGCAAAAATCAGGGGGTCGGGCAACACCCGATGCACCACCTGAGTGAAAAAAGCGGAGATACGCTGAATCAATTGTCTGCTCCTCGTCACCTTTGTAGACGCGGCCAACTGTCCTTGTTATGGGCCGTAAACCGCATGGACCGTAAGCCGCGCGCGCCGATTTTTGCACACAACTAAAAATCCTGCGTCGAGGGACGCAATTGCTTTTGCAGTCGTCGAGAAGGCGGATGCGAAGCGCGTTGTAATTAAACCGATAAGACGTGTTCTGAGCCCTCCGCTGCGCTGGCAGCGCAACTCGAGTTTCAACGGCAAAACGACCTCACGCCAATAGGTGTCCCAGAGAGTGACTGTGCGTTGGCACTCGAGCGCTATCGCAGCGCTGAACGCAGTGCAGACAACTATCAGTGAGACTAGCCCGCCGACTATTTGCGCGGGACCTCCGCTTGGGAGTTCTAGTCACACCGACCTGGCATCTCAATCCAATTCTGCCAGCGCGCTATCTGCGCCTAGCTGCTGCCGTGCCTTTGCCCAATATTCCTGGGAACGCCCCTCGGGACTTCCCTCTTTCTCCCACAGATAGAACGCAAGCGTACGAACTTGCTCCTCGGTAACAGGCATATCCATTTCAACCTCCAGAAAAATTTCTTCAATTGGCCAGAGCATTAACACCCCCGGTCAATCAGTAAGCAAATCTGAAAGCGGGACGCACTACGGCACCCAGCTCTCGAATGTCAGGACCGCCCATTCACGCTCGGCCCACGGCATCGACTAACCTCTTTGTTGGTAACGGCTGCTTGCTGCGATGCGCGCCACTACCGGCACCAGACGCGGGTTGAACAAGGGAATGGAGCCAGCACGACCTTCAGCGCGAGCGACTATTGCATCAATGGTGACTCGTGCGACCGCGCGTTGTGCGCGCCTCGCGAAGTGCTTCAGACGACGGTCGCTAACTGGATGCCGCGCCCATACCAGCGCTGCGAACCAACCGATAACGGTCCATCCGAGCAGGATGTTCACCATGGTCACCGCAAAGGCGTCTTCGCGGTCTCTAGCGTCTGCAATCATTGCGGGCACCAGATACAGCATCAGCGCACCCAGGAGCACCGCACCTTCGATAAGCTTCATCATTTCTTCACCTCGCTACAGTCTCGATCACAGTTTAGATCTGGCCTATCTTTTTTCTAGATCGATAGCGTGAAATCACAATTGCAAAATGCCAAACAATGGCGCTCGCTACCGCTCATCGAGGGTTCGTGGGTATCCCTATGCTGGAGGAGGTCATTGGCGCGCAGGCTGCACTTCCCCCCTGCGCGCCAATGACGGCGGAAGCGTATGCTGCTGTAAATCATCAGGAGACGACCATGAGCCTTGCTGGCAAGACACTATTCATGTCCGGTGGCAGTCGCGGCATCGGACTCGCGATTGCACTCAGAGCCGCACGCGACGGCGCGAATGTCGTGATTTGCGCGAAGACCGCCGAGCCAGACCCGCGTCTCGAGGGTACGATTCACACGGCGGCTGCAGCCGTTGAAGCTGCCGGCGGCAAGGCGCTCCCGCTTGTGGTGGATATTCGCGACGAAGAACGCGTGAAAGCGGCAGTCGCCGAGGCCGTTGCTTTGTTCGGTGGCATCGATATCCTCGTGAACAATGCCAGCGCCATTCGACTGACTGGCACGCTAGATACCCCCGTCAAACGGTACGACCTGATGCATGGGGTCAATGGCAGAGGCACGTTCGTATGCGCGCAAGCGTGCCTGCCGCACCTCCTCAATGCGCCGAACCCGCACATCCTCACGCTGTCACCTCCGTTGGTCCAGGACGCAAAATGGTTTAGCGACTTTCCGGCATACACCATTGCCAAATACACGATGAGCCTGTTCACACTAGCGCTTGCCGGAGAGTTCAAAGACCGGGGTGTCGCCGTCAATTCGCTATGGCCTCGAACAGCGATCGCGACCGCTGCTGTGAGAAACGAGATTGGCGGCAAGGACATGATTGCAGCATGTCGCACGCCTGAAATAGTCGCCGACGCGGCCCACTACATCCTGACGCGCCCGGCCAAAGAGTGCACAGGAAACTTCTTCCTCGACGACGAAGTTCTGCTGGCAGCCGGTGTGCGCGACTTTGCACAGTACGACGTGCAGGCTGGGGCCGCATTGCAAGCGGATTTCTTTGTTGAGGCCCTGCCGGGCATGTTGCCGGCGGACAATATGACGAAGCGTGCATCCCGCAACCCACCCCGCTAAAAAGTCAGGGTGTGCGGATACGGATGCAGTCACACACGCTGGAGTTGCTAACTTCGCTCATACGTAGCAGCGCCAGTCCCTGTTGAATCCGGAGGAACCGTGAGTCGAACTGAGACAGCTTTGATTGTGGGCGCAGGAAAGGGACTGAGTGCTTCGCTCGCGCGACTGTTCGCAGCAGAGGGCATGCAGGTTGCGCTCGCGGCCCGCGATACCAGCAAGCTGACGGACCTCGTCGACGAGGCAGGCGCTCTGGCCTTACGTTGCGACGCCAGTCAACCGGACGATGTCACCGCACTTTTTGACCGCGTAGAGGACACATTCGGCACGCCCGACCTCGTTGTGTACAACGCGAGTGGCCGCTACCGCGCGGCAGTCGAAGACATCGACCCAGAGAAGCTCGAGGATGTGCTTAAAGTGACCGCCGTCGGTGGCTTTCTTGTAGCCCAGGCCGCAGCCGTTCGAATGCTGGCGCGCGGCAGCGGCACCATCCTTCTGACCGGCGCTACTGCGAGTGTGAAGGGGCTACCAGGTTCGACGCCATTTGCGATGGGCAAATTCGCATTGCGGGGGATGGCCCAATGTATGGCGCGAGAACTCGCTCCGAAAAATATTCACGTAGCGCATTTCGTCGTCGACGGCGGCATCGCGAGCAGCCGTCCTCAAGCGGACGATGCCGGCAATGAAGACAAATGGTTGGACCCTGACGCCATCGCCACGGAATACCTCCATATCCATCGTCAGCATCGTAGTGCGTGGACATGGGAGGTTGAGTTGCGACCTTGGGTAGAGAAGTTTTAGCGCGTCTTTCGCCCGCAGTTCAGTAGTTCGTCATTTCCTGGCATGCTGTCGTTCATATAGAGTCAAGGGCGAGCCGACCTGGAACGGCTCCAGGTCGGCTCGCCCCTCGCTCGCGGCGAACGCTTACGCATCAAACACGGGATACGACGCGTTGCGGATTGCCATGATGGTGTCGTCCTTGGAAAGCACTCCGGACTCGTCCAGAATGGAGATCAAAGAACGACCTTCGGCTACGGATTGACGCGCAAGTTTGCTCACACGGGCGTAGCCAATCTTCGGAACCAGTGCCGTGGCAACCGCCATGGATTCCATCAAATGCTGCTCGTTGCGCGCAACATCTGCCTGGATGCCCTTGACGCACTTCTCCGAGAAACGCTGAATGCCGTTTGTGAGCAGCGCAATGCTGTCGAAAACGCGCGACGCGACCACGGGCTCAAAATGGTTGATCTCCAGTTCGCCGTACTGCACTGCCTGCGCAACTGCAACATCATTTCCAACAACCGCAAAACTCAGCTGAATCATCGCCATCGGCAGGACAGGGTTGACCTTACCCGGCATGATGGACGACCCGGCCTGCGCTTCCGGCAGCTTCAACTCTCCGAGGCCGCCGACAGGACCCGAGGACAGGACTGTCAGGTCAGATGCGATTTTTGCGAGAGATACAGCACAAGTACGAAGTTCAGCTGAAACGCGCGAGAACACATCCATGTTCTGCATTGCATCGAACGAATTCGCCGGTGGCTGGTATTCCACACCGGTGATGCTGCAAAGATGCGTGTACACAGCGGCACGATAACCCGCAGGAGCACCGAAGCCGGTGCCAATCGCGGTGCCCCCCAGAGGAAGTGTCCGAAGCTTATCGCGGACCGCCACGAGTTCCTCTGCCAAACGCGCTGTCAGAGACGCGTAGCCTCCGAATAGTTGACCCAGACGCATCGGCTGGGCGTCCTGCAGGCAGGTCCGGCCCAAATGCAGCACGTCGGCGAACTCGGTGCCTTTGCTATCAAACAGGGCAGCAAGCTGTGTGACCTCTTTGATTAACGGTTCGAGCATGGCGTATGTCGCAATTTTCAACGCCGCCGGATAGGCGTCGTTGGTGGATTGGGACTGGTTGACGTGGTCATTCGGATGAATCACTTCATAGTTTCCGGCAGCGTGACCCAATAGCTGCTGGGCGCGATTGGCGATGACCTCGTTGAAGTTCATGTTAGTGGATGTCCCGCCCGACCCTTCCATCAGGTCGACCACGAGCGAAGAGTCAAAGTGCCCCTCAATAACTTCCTGGCAAGCTTTGACGATGGCCTCACATTGCTCTTTGGTGAGTACCTCGTTGTCGCGATTGGCCAACGCTGCGGCCCACTTGACCTGGGCGAATGCGTCGCGGAACTGCGAGAAGTGAGCGATGTTCAGGGATGAAACCGTGAGGTTCTCAACGCCGCGAACCGTGTTAACGCCATACAGCCTGTCACCTGGAATGGTGACCTCGCCGACATAATCACGTTCAACTCTTTGTTCACCTTGAGTAAGCTTATTCATAAGAATTCCTTTCGCCAACGGTAATAAGTTTCTCTATTTCTCCGCCGAGGGCTTTCAGTCTCGGCATGAATGACGTTTCAACTACTTCGCGCGCTGTGTCGCACGCGTCATCAAAAAAAGCGTTGTATTCGTCCCGACGTGCTACCAGATAAAGAGAGCGCTCGAGACCCAACTTTTCAACCACATGGGTAGCAACGTTGCCCGCATGCGTGACACCCTGAAGAAGACACATCGGCGACGTGATGGCCCATCCAACTCCCTCCGCAACCATCGAGGTCAAAGCATCGGCGTTGTCCAGTTCAAGCCGGTTCGGAAGCCGTACTTCAATCCGCCGCAAATACCGCTCAATCTGCATTCCAACCTGTGATGTGCGATTGAACCGGACGATGGGTAAGCTGCTGCCAAGCGCTCGTACATCCTCGATAGTTCGCACAGGCTTTCTTAGCGCCTTCGGCGTAATGACAAAGTAGCGCTCCGAGAAGAGCCGGTACCGGACCACATCATTGGCGTCAGCCAACGGGTCGCTCGTGACGATCAGGTCCAGGTCACGGCGCAGAAGCGCTTCACCCTGCTGGGGACTCAACCCGGTACGTATCGACAGCTGCGAGACCTTCCCCAGCAGGTTCTTTGTGAAAACTGAGCCACAAGTAGACGCAAACGAATCGACCAGTCCGATACGCAAGTCCGGTTTAATGCCTCGTCCGGCTTCGACAACCTGTGCCTTCAGATTGGCAATCTCTTCGCTTAAAACGGCGCCCCGGTTCCGAAGTGCGATGCCAAAGGGTGTTAGCGCCAGCGGCCGGGTCGTGCGGTTCACCAGCACGACGCCCAAGTCTTCTTCGAGTTGCCGGATGATTTGCGACACGCCTGATTGAGATATGCCCAGCCTGGTTGCCGCCGAAGACATGCTTCCCGCTTCCGCGACGGCGACAAAGACTTGTACCGCATGCATATCGATTGGTTTGTTCGGCGACATGGCGCGTCCTGATAAAAGCGTACTGGCTTATGTTCACGCGTCCGGGCCGCTGTCTTGCAAAGGGCATCAGATGCGTGTCTTGCTGCTACCCAACGCTGAGGTAGCGATGGATGCGTCATGTCGCTCGTCAGCTATCGGTTGGTCATCGGCTGCGGCTTCGGACTTTACGTCCGAGAGGCTTTCCCCACCTGTTTCGGGAGCCACCATATGACAGAAGACTCCGCCGAAAAGCAGCACCGCAACACAGACACCCAATGAAGCGTGAATGCCGGCGTGCTGAACGGCGAGCGGCAGCAGAAACGTGCTGATGGCTGAACCGAAGCGGCTTGAGGCGACCGCCAGGCCGACGCCAGATGCTCGCAGGTGCGTCGGGAAGAGTTCGGGCGGGTAGACAAATTCGAGGTTCGCCGCAGCCGAGAGAATGCATGCGAAGAGGCCGAACGCCAGCATCGTGCCGATCGGTCCAAAGCTGGCATAGGCGAGCACAGCCAAAGCAAGCGCTGCAAAGTAGAAAGTCCCGATGAGGAATGCGCGACGGGAGAGCTTATCGATGAGCAACAGGCCAATCACTGCGCCGGCAAAGAGCAGGACGTTGTAGACGAGGCCGCCCACGAACTTGTCTTTTACTTGCAGCGCCTCAAGAACCTTCGGTGAAAACGTGCCCAACGCAAAGTAAGGAATGACCTGGCACGTGTAGAAGACGCAGCCAACGATGGTGTTCTTGCGCCACCGCGGCGAGAACAACTCGGACCAGGCGCTGCGATGCTGTTGAGACGCCTCGGTCGGCCTCGAAAGCATGACGTCAGGGCCAAACTTGCGACGGATGATTGCAAGCGCTTCGTCGCCACGTCCACGTTTCATGAGCCACATCGGCGATTCAGGCACGATGAGGCGGAACGGAAGAATCAGCAGCGCCGGAACTCCGCTCGCGGCAAGCATGAGTCGCCATGCGTCAGGGCCGATGTCCCGCATGGCGAAGCCCGCAAGATAGGCGCCGACATACCCCGCTGCCCAAGCCGCCGCGAGCACGCTAAGCAGACGTCCACGATAGCGGCGCGGCGAGTACTCGGTCACAAGGGATTTGCTGACCACATAGTCGGCGCCGAGGATGAACCCGAGCACGAGGCGCAAAACCAGCAACTGTGCGGGTGACGTCACGAAATACTGAGCGGCCGAGACGACCGCGAAGAGCAGCATGTCGAACGCAAAAATCGTCCGGCGGCCGTACTTGTCCGCAATCGGGCCTGCCAGCATGCTGCCGAAGAAGAGCCCCGCCAGCGACGCCGCCCCAAGCAGCCCCATCCAGATGGCGTTGAGATGTAGCGGACCGGCAGCCATGCTGACGGCGATGCCGATAATCCCCAGCACAAAACCATCGCTGAACTGCCCACCTGTCCCGCTGAAAGCCACCCCTATGTGAAAGGGGCGGAGCGGTAGATCCTCCAGCAACACCTGTTTACTCACAATCGTCTCCTGTCTCTCGTTCTGGTGCTCAATTCAGATGCACCTTGGAAACCAGTGTATGGTGACGACTTCAAGAAAACAGCATGTCACAAGTCAGTATCACTAACTCTAATACTATGCCGCATTGGAACTGAATCTGCGACTTGCGGATAGTTCGAGCGCCTGGCGGCATGACCTGGCAACTTCTCGCCTGACACGAAACAGGGACGATCGGGATAGGGGCAGGCCTCGCGGCCCGACCCCTCCCACACCACCGTGCGTACGGGTCCGTACACGGCGATTCGGATCAGTTACCCGGCTATGATGAACCGACCGATGGAAGTCCAAGCGAGCGGAAGTAGCGACTGGGCAACGCAATGCTCAGCGCCGGACTGCAACTTAGACGCCATGCACTGTGCGGCGAACCCGCCGTCTGGGCGGCAAGGTCCCGGCTCACACCCCGCGCGATCAGCTTCTTGAAGCGGGTCCGGCCGCGCTTCCACTGCTTCCAGAGGAAGCAGCGAAGGCGGCGGCGAATCCATTGATCAAGACGCTGAAGTACACGAGGCGTTTCACAGAAACCGAAATAGCCGCGCCAGCCCGTCAGGTATCGCTTCAGCGAGCCGATCAACTGGTCAACGCTGACCCCTCGCGTGCGTTGGGTCAGTTCCCGGATTCGTGCCTTGAAGCGGGCTAGTGCCTTGGGCGCAATGCGCCGTTTGACCTGTTCCCGCATCAAGAAGGTGAACCCGAGGAACTTGCGCGTGTGTGGCCGCGCGACTGCGCTCTTAGATTCGTTGACCTTCAGCTTCAGCCTGCCGGTAAGGAAGGCTTTCAGCCCCGCCATCACCCGCTGGCCCGCGCGTTCGCTGCGTACGTAGACATTACAGTCGTCTGCATACCTCACGAATCGCAGTCCGCGCCGCTCAAGCTCCCGGTCAAGGTCGTCGAGCATCAGATTGGATAACAACGGTGACAGCGGACCGCCCTGGGGCGTCCCTTCGTCCGTTGCTCCAACCAGTCCGTTCTCCAGCACGCCCGCCGTCAGGAAGGAGCGGATCAGCTTCAGGACACGCCTGTCGCTGACACGCTTTGCCACCCGGCTCATCAGGATATCGTGGCTCACGCGATCGAAGAACTTTTCGAGGTCCAAATCTACAACCCAGCGATACCCCGACTGGATGTAGTTTTGCGCCTGTGCCACGGCCTGATGGGCCGAGCGCCCCGGACGGAAGCCGTAACTAGAGTCCGAGAACGTTGGGTCCCACTGCTTTTGCAGCACTTGCAACACTGCCTGCTGGACGAACCTGTCGAGCGCAGAGGGGATGCCGAGTTTGCGCACGCCACCTCCATCCGGCTTGGGTATCTCGACCCGTCTCACAGGTTGCGGCCTGTATGTGCCGTTCAGCAGCGTGGCCCGTATCGACGGCCAGTGCTCACGCAGGTACGCCGGTAATGCCTGAACCGTCATACCGTCCACACCCGGTGCACCCTTGTTCGCTTTCACACGTTTCAACGCCCGCTTCAGGTTCTCCCGTTCACATATTTCTTCCATCAGTCGGTCACAAGCCGACGGGCTTTCAGTTTCGGGGTTCGCCGCCATAGGTTCAGCCCCTCGATCAACGGCCTCCGGGGCTTCACCCCTTCCTCCGCTGTCAAGGACGCGTTGCGTTTTCTGCTGCTCTCCCATGTCGAGTTCTCCGGCTTACTCGCCGCTCTTCTCCGTTTGGGCCTTCAGACGTCACCGCCCTACTATGCCCGCTGCTGACTCCTGCACGGCGATCAACAACCCTTGCGAGTTGTTCAGTCCTGAGTCCAGGACACCGCACAGGCCTCCCGAGGTAATCGCAACCGCCTTCACCACACACCTGCCAGATCTACCACCCCGAGCCTTGATGGTTGTGGACTTCGCGATCATTTGCTCGCTCGTCCGCCCGGGTAGGCCTCATATCTGGTTTCTGTTCGTCAGGTCGTGGCTTTGCTACACGCTTCCTTCAGACCCCGCCTCGCGACGACGCCCTTGCGTTCGCTAGTCCTTCGCCCCATCAGGCTGGACAGGGGACTTCCACCCCCAAGCTGTTGCGCATGCTCGGCGCACAAAAAAAAGGCGTCACGTTTCCGTGACGCCTTAAAAAGTTCTAGCCATTCCGAGGGCCGTGCTAGAACCTGAGAGACGGTATTCGAAAGTTGGACGGGCGCGCGATGTTGGACGCCGGACTCGAGACAGACACTGCGTGGACTGCTACGGGGGACTGTTAGAGGTACTCGACCAGACACTCCGCGGACCACGGTTGGTTCAGAATTTCAAAATGCAGAACCTGAAACCGTCTTTCGAAATGAGATTCCATTTTTTATGGTTATGCTGACTAAGTCAAGCAAAATCTAAAGAGACCTCATTCGTCTCGGCAAAATATTCCGATACAATGAATCTTCTGATGAAAAATGGAATTCATGCCCCATTTTAGGGCTTCTGCCGCACCTTTGCGGAAGGGTTGCTGACAGGCAACCGAACAGAAAACTGAAATATAGTTCCAGAAAAACGATATGACCCGACCCACGTCCTCCCGAACTGCCGCAGACCCAGCCAAAGACAAAGACGGCTCGGGCGAGGAAGTCACCGCGCTGGCACGTGGTTTGACCGTGCTGCGCTCGATCGCCGCAGCCGATGCGCCGCTCAGCAATCGCGAGTTGACCGAGCTGACCGGCATTCCGAAGCCCACCGTCTCGCGAATTACCGCCACGCTCGTCGGCGCAGGCTTCCTGTTCCGCTTACCCGACAGCGAGCGATTCGTGCTGACCTCATCGGTACTGGAGTTGAGCAACGGCTTTTTGCGCAACTTCGACATCCGGGCCCGGGCGCGCCCCTTCCTCATCGAACTCGCCGAACGCACCGCATTATCGGTGCACCTGGCCGTACGCGACCGCCTCGACATGGTGGTCATCGACGCGATCCGGCCACGTTCGGCGGTGCTGGTATCGCGCCTCGAAATCGGCTCGCGCATGAACCTCAGCCGCACCGCAGTCGGCCGCGCCTATCTGTCGGCGCTTGCCGAACCGGAACGGGAAAAATTGCTGATCGGCCTGCAGGCCGCCGAAGGCGACGACTGGGGCCACGTCAGCAGCCGCCTGACAAGCGCATTGCGGGAAACCGCGGAGCAAGGCTTCGCGATCGCCACGGGCGAATGGTACAACGGCCTGAACGCCATCGCGTCAGGATTCACCGGCCCTTCGGGCGAGCGCTACGCAGTCAATTGCGGCGGCTCCGCGGATCAGTGCCCACGCGACTGGCTGATCTCGCGTGCAGCGCCGGCCCTGCTCGAATGCATCAGTAAGATCGTTCTCGAGATCGGCGGCACACCTGGGCGCCGCCTCGACAACTGAAACGCGCAGGCGCTCGCCAGTCGGCGGCCCCGACATTTCCCAGCCGCCCTCCACGCGTACTGTAACCTTCGTAATCAAAAGAAAAATACGCGGGTGGACTGTTACAGAGCCCACGACGTAGGATCACGCATTCCCGTCGCGGGCGCTCGCCCGGCTTGCCGCTATCGCCCTTCGATAGCGTCCCGCCGAGCCGTCATGATGCCGCATTGCGTTAACATCTTTGTCCCGCGCCTCGGGTAGCATCGCGCTGAACATTTGCGGCGCGTCCGCTGTCGAAACCGCCTGTCATGCCGCCTGCGTGCCGGTCCGCCGAACTGTTGAAGCGGCACAAGCGCACGAGCGGCTCACATCAAAGCCAGCCACCAGACCGAACCGATGGACGAACAACAAAAGCATTCGGAAACCTCACGCCCTGCCGCCCCGGCTTCTCAACCCGGTTCGCAACCGTCCACCACCGGGAAGCCCGTCGGCGGTCCCGCGAACACGCCGGCCGCAGCAAAAAGCCATCGCGGACGCAACATCGCGCTGATCGTTGCGGCGCTGGTCATCCTCGGGATCGTGTTGTGGCGCTGGCATCCGTGGGGCGGGCCCGGCGGCGGCGCGAGCGGGGCTGCCGGTGCAAGCGGCGCGAGCGGCGGTCGCGCGGGGCGTGGTGGCCCTGGCGGCCTCGCCAACATGGCGCAGCCTGTTCACGTGGCGACCGCCACACAGGGTGAGATGCCGGTCGTGCTGACCGCGCTCGGCACGGTCACGCCGCTCGCCAACGTCACCGTGCTGCCGCAGTTGAGCGGCGTGCTGCAGGACGTGTATTTCAAGGAAGGTCAGATGGTCAGGAAGGGCGACGTGCTTGCCCAGATCGACCCGCGCCCCTATCAGATCTCGCTGGAAAACGCGCAAGGCACGCTCGCGCGCGACCAGGCGCTGCTACAAACCGCCCGCCTCGACCTGAAGCGTTATCAGACGCTGCTCTCGCAAGACTCGATCGCCAGCCAGCAGGTCGATACGCAGGCCTCGCTCGTGCGGCAGTATGAAGGCACGGTGAAGTCCGATCAGGCAAACATCGATACCTTCAAGCTCGACCTCGTCTATGCGCGCATCACGGCGCCGGTCTCGGGGCGCGTCGGTTTGCGCCAGGTCGATCCGGGCAACTACGTGACGCCGAGCCTGACCAACGGCATCGTCGTGATTACGCAGTTGCAGCCGATCAGCGTGATCTTCACGACCTCCGAAGACAACCTGCAGCAGATCCTCCAGCAGACCCAAACCGGCGCGAAGCTCTCGGTCACCGCGTACGACCGCAGCAACACCACCTCGCTCGAAGGCGGCTCGCTCGAGACTCTGGATAACCAGATCGACACCACGACCGGCACGGTCAAACTGCGCGCGGTCTTCCAGAACGAGAAGAACGTGCTGTTCCCGAATCAGTTCGTGAATACACGCCTGCTCGTGGACACGATCGAGAACGCGGTGATCGTGCCAACGCCGGCCGTGCTGAACGGCTCGATGGGTCAGTTCGTGTATGTCGTGAAGCCGGACAACACGGTGACGGTGCGTCCGGTCAAGATCGGTCCGGTGGACGGCGAACGCACCAGCATCAAGTCCGGCCTGCAAGTCGGCGAGCGCGTCGTGATCGACGGTTCGGACCGGCTGAAGGAAGGCGCGAAGATCACGATTCCGGCCGACAAGCCGCGCGGCGCTTCGGGCGCGCGTGGAGCGCGTGGAGCGAGCGGCGCGGCGGCTGCATCGGGCGCATCCGGCGCCCGCGGGCATCACGGCAAACACGCGGCGCAAGCCTCGCAATAAAGGCATGGCAACTACCGCATGAATCCATCCCGCGCCTTTATTCTGCGCCCCGTCGGCACCGCGCTGCTGATGGCGGCGATCATGCTGGTCGGTCTCGTCGCGCTGCGCTTTCTGCCGCTCTCCGCGCTGCCCGAGGTCGACTATCCGACGATCCAGGTGCAGACCTTCTATCCGGGCGCGAGCCCGGACGTGATGACCTCGTCGGTCACCGCGCCGCTCGAACGCCAGTTCGGGCAGATGCCGTCGTTGAATCAGATGTCGTCGCAAAGCTCGGCCGGCTCGTCGATCATCACGCTGCAGTTCAGCCTCGATCTGCCGCTCGACATCGCCGAGCAGGAAGTCCAGGCGGCGATCAACGCCGCGGGCAACCTGCTGCCGTCCGACCTGCCCGCGCCACCGATCTACGCGAAGGTCAACCCTGCCGACGCCCCGATCATCACGCTCGCGATCACCTCGAAGACGATGCCGCTGACCCAGGTGCAGGATCTGGCCGACACGCGTCTCGCGCAAAAGATTTCGCAGGTCGCGGGTGTGGGTCTGGTGAGCCTGTCAGGTGGCCAACGCCCGGCCGTGCGGATTCAGGCGAACCCACGCGCGCTCGCCGCATACGGTCTGAATCTGGACGATCTGCGCACCACGATTTCGAACCTGAACGTCAACACGCCGAAGGGCAACTTCGACGGCCCGACGCGCAACTACACGATCAACGCCAACGATCAACTGACCGACGCTGACGCCTACAAGAGCGCCGTGATCGCATACAAGGGCGGTCGCCCGGTCATGCTGACGGACGTCGCCACCATCGTGCAGGGCGCGGAGAACACCAAGCTCGGCGCATGGGTCAACAACACGCCGGCGATCATCCTGAACGTGCAGCGCCAGCCGGGCGCGAACGTGATCCAGGTGGTCGACAGCATCAAGGCGCTGCTGCCGCAACTGCAACAGTCGCTGCCCGCCGCGCTCAACGTGGAGATCGTCACCGACCGCACCACCACGATCCGCGCTTCCGTGCGCGACGTGCAATTCGAATTGCTGATGTCGGTCGTGCTGGTGGTGCTGGTGATGTATCTTTTCCTCGCCAACGTCTACGCGACGATCATTCCGAGTCTGTCGGTGCCGCTCTCGCTGATCGGCACGCTCGCGGTGATGTACCTGTGCGGTTTCTCGCTGGATAACCTGTCGCTGATGGCGTTGACTATCGCGACCGGCTTCGTGGTGGACGATGCGATCGTGATGATCGAGAACATCGCGCGCTATGTCGAAGAAGGCGAGTCGCCGCTGGAAGCCGCACTGAAGGGCTCGAAACAGATCGGCTTCACGATCATTTCGCTGACGGTCTCGCTCATCGCCGTGCTGATTCCGCTGCTCTTCATGGGCGACGTGGTCGGGCGCCTGTTCCACGAATTCGCGATCACGCTGGCCGTGACGATTGTGATTTCGGCGATCGTCTCCCTCACGCTCGTGCCGATGATGTGCGCGAAGCTCCTGCGCCACTCGCCGCCGCATGAAAGCCACCGTTTCGAAGCGAAGGCCCACAACGCGATCGACTGGGTCATCGCGCGCTACGCAGTCGCGCTCACCTGGGTGCTGAACCGGCAACGCTCCACGCTGTTCGTCGCGGTGCTCACGCTGGTGCTGACCGGCGTGCTATACGTGTTCATTCCGAAGGGCTTCTTCCCGGTGCAGGACACCGGCGTGATCCAGGCGATCACGCAGGCGCCGCAGTCGGTGTCGTATGCGTCGATGGCGGAGCGTCAGCAGGAACTCGCGGCGCAGATCCTGAAGAACCCGGACGTGGAAAGCCTCACCTCGTTCATCGGCGTGGACGGCAGCAACATCACGCTGAACAGCGGCCGCATGCTGATCAACCTCAAGCCGCGCGACGACCGCAGCAACACCGCGAGCGACGTGATCCGTCAGTTGCAGCAGGACGTCGCGCATATTCCAGGCGCCTCGCTGTATATGCAGCCGGTGCAGGATCTGACGATCGATTCCACGGTCAGCCCGACGCAGTATCAGTTCATGCTGACCGATCCGAACATCAGCGAATTCACCACGTGGGTGCCGAAGCTGGTCGAGCGGCTGAAGCAGTCGCCGGAACTGGCGGACGTGGCCACCGACCTGCAGGACAACGGCCAGTCGGTCTACATCGAAATCGACCGCGCCACGGCGTCGCGTTACGGCATCACGCCGGCTACCGTGGATAGTGCGCTGTATGACGCATTCGGCCAGCGCATCATCTCGACCATCTTCACGCAATCGAACCAGTACCGCGTGATTCTGGAAGCGCAGCCGCAGATGCAGCACTACACCGAGTCGCTGAACTCGATCTACCTGCCCTCTTCCACCTCGTCGGGCGGCCAGGTGCCGCTCTCGTCGATCGCGAAGTTCATCGAGAAACCCGCGCCGCTGCTCGTCACGCACCTGAGCCAGTTCCCGGCCACCACCGTTTCGTTCAACCTCGCGCCCGGCTCGTCGCTCGGCGCGGCGGTGAAAGCGATCGATCAGGCGGAGAAGGATATCGGGCTGCCGGCGTCGTTCCAGACGCGCTTCCAGGGCGCGGCACTGGCGTTCCAGGCGTCGCTGTCGAACGAACTGTTCCTGATTCTGGCGGCGATCGTCACGATGTATATCGTGCTCGGCGTGCTGTACGAGAGCTTCATCCACCCGATCACGATTCTGTCGACGCTGCCGTCGGCCGGTGTCGGCGCGCTGCTCGCGCTGCTGATCACCGGGCACGATCTCGACATCATCGGCATTATCGGTATCGTGCTGCTGATCGGTATCGTGAAGAAGAACGCCATCATGATGATCGACTTCGCGCTCTACGCCGAGCGCGAGGAAGGCAAGCCGCCGCGCGAAGCCATCTATCAGGCGTGTCTGCTGCGCTTCCGGCCGATCCTGATGACCACGCTCGCCGCCCTGCTCGGTGCCCTGCCGCTGATGCTCGGCACCGGCGCCGGCTCGGAGTTGCGCCGCCCGCTCGGTATCGCGATTGCCGGTGGTCTGATTGTCAGCCAGTTGCTCACGCTGTTCACCACGCCGGTGATTTACCTGGCGTTCGACTCGCTCGCCCGGCGTGCGCGTGAGCGCTTCAATCGCGGCAAGCCCAGGTCGCCCGCCACCGATGCAGGGACCTGAGCGATGAACCTGTCGCGTCCGTTTATTTCCCGCCCGGTCGCCACCACGCTGCTGGCGATCGGCATCGCGCTGGCCGGTATTTTCGCGTTCACGAAGCTGCCGGTCGCGCCGCTGCCGCAGGTCGATTTCCCGACCATTTCGGTGCAGGCGACGCTGCCGGGCGCAAGCCCGGACACGGTCGCGACCAGCGTCGCGAGTCCGCTCGAACGGCATCTCGGCTCGATCGCCGACGTCACCGAAATGACCTCGCAGAGCTCGGTCGGCTCCACGCGTATTACGCTGCAGTTCGGCCTGAACCGCGACATCGACGGCGCCGCGCGCGACGTGCAAGCAGCCATCAACGCCGCGCGCGCCGATCTGCCGGCGAGCTTGCGCAGCAACCCGACCTACCACAAGGTGAATCCGGCCGACGCGCCGATCCTGATTCTCGCGCTCACGTCGAAGACGCTGACCGCTGGCCAGCTATACGACTCGGCGGCCACCGTGTTGCAGCAGTCGCTCTCCCAGGTGGACGGCGTCGGCGAAGTGGATGTGAGCGGCTCGGCCAATCCGGCGGTGCGTGTCGAACTGGAACCGAATGCCCTGTCCCACTACGGCATCGGTCTCGAAGACGTGCGCGCGGCGCTCGCCGCGGCCAATGCGAACAGCCCGAAAGGCTCGATCGAATTCGGTCCGAACCGTGTGCAGATCTATACCAACGACCAGGCGAGCAAGGCGTCGCAGTATAAGGATCTGGTCATCGCGTATCGTAATGGCGCGGCGGTGAAGCTGTCCGACGTGGCGGAAGTGGTCGATTCGGTCGAAGACCTGCGCAACCTGGGCCTCTTCAACGGCAAGCGTTCAGTGCTGGTGATTCTGTACCGCCAGCCCGGCGCGAACATTATCGACACCATCGACCGCGTGACCGCGATGCTGCCGCAATTGCACGCGTCGCTGCCCGCCGACGTCGACATCGCGCCGGCCGCCGACCGCTCCACGACGATCCGTGCGTCGCTGAAAGACACCGAGCGCACGCTGATGATCGCGGTGGCGCTGGTGGTGATGGTGGTGTTCCTGTTCCTGCGCAACTGGCGCGCCACGCTGATTCCGAGCGTGGCCGTGCCGATCTCGATCATCGGCACGTTCGGCGCGATGTATATGCTGGGCTTTTCGATCGACAACCTGTCGCTGATGGCGTTGACGATCGCGACCGGCTTCGTGGTCGACGATGCGATCGTGGTGCTGGAGAACATCTCACGGCATATCGAGAATGGTGTGCCGCGCATGAAGGCCGCGTTCCTCGGCGCGCGCGAAGTCGGCTTCACGGTGCTGTCGATCAGTATCTCGCTGGTCGCCGTGTTCCTGCCGATTCTGCTGATGGGCGGCATCGTCGGGCGGCTATTCCGCGAGTTCGCGTTGACGCTGTCGCTCGCGATCGGCGTGTCGCTGATCGTCTCGCTCACCTTGACGCCGATGATGTGTTCGCGCCTCCTGCGCGAGCCACATGAGAAAAAGGAAGAAGGACGTTTCGGCCTCTGGCTCGAACGCGGCTTCATGTCGATGCATCGCGGGTATGAGCGCACGCTTGGCTGGGCGCTGCGGCATCCGCGCCTGATCGTGACGATTCTGCTGGCGACCATCGGACTGAACATCTGGCTGTACATCATCGTGCCGAAGGGCTTCTTTCCGCAGCAGGACACGGGCCGGCTGATCGGCGGCATCCAGGCCGACCAGAGCACCTCGTTCCAGGCGATGAAGGGCAAGTTCTCGGAGATGATGGAGATCGTCGGCAAGAATCCCGCGGTGGACAGCGTGGCGGGTTTCACCGGCGGCCGGCAGACCAACTCCGGCTTCATGTTCGTTTCGCTGAAGCCGAAAAGCGAGCGCAAGCTATCCGCTGACCAGATGATCCAGCAACTGCGTGCCCCGCTCGGCGACGTGGCCGGCGCGCGGACTTTCCTGCAAGCGGTGCAGGACATTCGCGTGGGCGGCCGGCAATCGAACGCACAGTATCAGTTCACGCTGCTGGCCGATTCCACGCCTGACCTGTATCTGTGGGGACCGAAGCTCACCGAGGCGCTGCAGGCGCGCCCCGAACTCGCCGACGTGAATTCCGACCAGCAGCAAGGCGGCCTCGAGGCGATGGTGACGATCGACCGCGCAACTGCTTCGCGCCTCGGCATCAAGCCGGCGCAGATCGACAACACCTTGTATGACGCGTTCGGCCAGCGCCAGGTCTCGACGATTTACAACCCGTTGAACCAGTACCACGTCGTGATGGAAGTGGCGCCGAAGTACTGGCAGAGCCCGGACATGCTGAAACAGATTTACGTCAGCACCTCGGGCGGCAGCGCGAGCGGCGCGCAGACCACCAACGCGCCGGCCGGCACGGTCACCGCACAGACCACGGCAACGGCTAGCACGAGCGCGACGACTGGCGGCACGGCGGGTACGACTGCTTCGAGCGTGGCGAGCATCGCTGCCGACTCTGCGCGCAACCAGGCGATCAATTCGATTGCGGCGAGCGGCAAGTCGAGTGCTTCCTCGGGGGCGGCCGTGTCGACCTCGAAGGAAACGATGGTGCCGTTGTCGGCGATCGCGAGCTTTGGGCCGGGGAATACGCCGTTGTCGGTGAATCACCAGAGCCAGTTCGTGGCTTCGACGATTTCGTTCAATCTGCCGCCGGGCGTGTCGTTATCGACCGCGACACAAGCGATTTACGACACGATGGCGCAGATCGGTATGCCGGGGACGATCCACGGCAGTTTCCAGGGGACGGCCCAGGCGTTTCAGCAATCGATGTCCGACCAGCCGATCCTGATTCTGGCCGCGTTGGCGGCGGTGTATATCGTGCTGGGGATGTTGTATGAGAGCTATATCCACCCGTTGACGATTTTGTCCACCCTGCCCTCTGCGGGTGTGGGGGCATTGCTGGCTTTGCTGCTGTTCAGGACTGAGTTCAGCATCATTGCGCTGATCGGGGTGATCTTGCTGATCGGCATCGTGAAGAAGAACGCGATCATGATGGTGGACTTTGCTATTGAAGCCTCCCGGCAGGGGTTGTCGTCGCAGGATGCGATTTTTCAGGCCTGTTTGCTGCGGTTTCGGCCGATCATGATGACTACCTGTGCTGCGCTTCTTGGGGCGTTGCCGCTGGCTTTTGGAAGTGGTGAAGGGGCGGAGCTTCGGGCTCCGTTGGGGATTGCTATTGTGGGTGGGTTGATTGTTAGTCAGATGCTGACGCTGTATACCACTCCCGTGGTGTATCTGTATATGGATCGGATTCGGGTGCGGTGGGAGTCGAGGAAAGGGCGTAGAGCGGGGATAGCGCCTTCTTGATTTTTTTGCCTTTGGCGGCGGCATTGTCAGGGTTCTTATGGTTTTGGCCTTTCCTTGAATTGTTAGTGGTCTATTAGTGTCGCCCCTGTGCGGGGCGGCACCTACTTCTCTTTGCCGGCTGCAAAGAGAAGCAACCGTATTGGAAGTCAAGCGGGAAGCTTTCCCGGAGCGCTGGATCTCAGCGCGGCTTTCCCGTTGGGTACAGGCGAGCGCAGGCCACGCGAATGATCGCGTTCATGCACAGCATCCAGGCAAAGCTATACCGCCGGTTAATTCGTCGATGCGTTCCAGGGTGTTGAGTTATGGACCATGGCGTTAAGCGTCACGATGAGCTTGCGAATGCACGCGGTCATGGCCACCTTGAACGGTTTGCCAGCCTTGCGCAGGCGGTCGTAAAAGGCCCTGATTACCGGATTGAAGCGCAGCGCAGGTATGCAGGCCATGTAAAGCGCGCGCCGCACGATGGCACGACCGCCGTGAATGCGACGCTTGCCGGTGTGCTTGCCGCTGTCGCAATTGAACGGCGCGACGCCGGTAAGTGCGGCGATCTCGCGGCGGTTCAGCGAGCCGAGCTGGGGCATGAAGGCGATCAGCGTAGCCGCGGCACCGGGGCCGATACCGGGCACCGAGCGCAGCAGATTCTCCTTCTGGCGCCAGGCGGACGAAGAGCGCATGAACGAATCGATGTCCTTGTCCGCGACGGTGAGCTGCTGTTTGAGCCATTTGATGTGGTCATTCAGGCTTTCCTTCGCCGCGGCGTGTGCGCGCTCCAGGCGGGCCTTCTCGGCCACGAGCATGTCGATGAGCTGGGCACGGCGCAGCAGCAGCGCTTGCAGCTGCTCGGTCTGCACATCGTTGAGCGGACGCACGACGGGTTTGATGACGGCGGCGAAATGGGCAATGACGAACGCGTCGATGCGGTCTGTCTTCGCCCGTTTGCCGGTGGCTTTGGCAAAGTCGCGCACCTGCCGGGGATTAACCGCGACAGCGGGCAGGCCGGCCTCACAGAGTGCCCTGAGCACGGCGAGCTCGAGCTTGCCGGTGGCCTCCATGACAATCAGGGTGGGGCCCAGCGCGATCAGACGCTGGACCAGCTGGTCGATGGCAGCGGTTTCATTGTCGACACTGAAATGCTCGGTGGTGTCGTGGATGGCAACGTCGAGGGTGCTACCGCTAACGTCGATGCCGATATAAACGGAAGAGGAAATCTGGTTCATCACGGTACCCATACTTGCAGGAAAATACGAGCTCGAGGCTCAGTCAACTGTTCGGGTTAAGAGGATGAAAAGGACAGTCGCTCAGGCTTCTCTGCGGGCTCGGAGCCCTGTAGGCAGACGAGCTGACTGTCCATGTGGCGGTACCTGATCGGGGCGGCGCCACAGGAGGGAATATACAAGTAGGCAAGAGAAAGCAGCTCAAACCGCTCATGCTAAGTGGGTCCCGTGGTCTGCCACGGGTAGTGGTGCATCTGGAATCCGTGTTCTCGCACATTCCGCGTTTGTGACAAAGGATTCATCAGCTCCCACTCCGCACTGCGTGCGTCGCGGACGGGGCTGCATGGGAAACCACCGGCTTCGGTTGAGGTCCGTGGGGGCCGTCGGCTTCGCCTCGGCGACGCGCCTCTGCACTCTCCGGCGAACCCCCGCCTCAAACGATATGTCGGTGTGCTGAATCACCGCCCCTCCCGCTCCCCTCTGCCCCAATCCCAGTCACGTTCGCATCTGCCGTTGCCGTTGGCGTCAAAACGTAGCGGGTGGTTTTAAGAAGTACGCTTCGGCGCGCGCAGGGCCGCCGGAAGTATGACGCCCTTGTCACTGGCGCATGCAGGTGCACGAACCCAGATTCCAGATGCACCACTACCCGTGGCAGACCACGGGACCCACTTAGCATGAGCGGTTTGAGCTGCTTTCTCTTGCCTACTTGTCTCTTTGCACCGGCTGCAAAGAGAAGTAGGTGCCGCCCCGCACAGGGGCAACACTAATAGACCACTAGCAATTCAAGGAAAGGCCAAAGCCCTAGGGCCTGTTGACAATCAGCAGGTCCAGATGAAAGCAGCGGAGAGCGCAACGAATGATGAGAATCGTTCGGAGAGCTTGTCGTAGCGGGTAGCCACGCGACGGAATTGTTTGATGCGACAGAAGAACCGTTCGACCAGATTTCGAGAGGCATACAGATGTTCATCCAAAGGACGTTGCTCAACACGATTGGCGCGACTGGGGATGACAGCTTGAATGTCCGCCGATTCCAGATGCTGCAGGATCGCGTTCGAATCGTAGGCTTTGTCGGCAGCCAGACTGACGGGTTTCAACTCGCCCAGCAAAGGCAGGGCCTCCGGACTGTCTCCAGCCTGTCCGCCCGTCAGATGAAAGCGAGCGAGCATCCCCAAGCCGTCGACCAGAGCGTGAATCTTGGTGCTCAATCCGCCACGCGAGCGCCCGATTGCCTGTTCGCCTTTTTTTTCGCCGCGCCGGCGGCATGCTGGTGGGCACGCACAATCGTACTGTCAATGAAGACTTCCTCAAGGTCCGCGTCGCCCGCAAGCTCGGCGAGTACCGTATGCCATATTTGCGCCCGCGACCATCTGGCAAAGCGTTGGTACACGCTATTCCACGTTCCAAAATCAGGCGGCAAATCGCGCCATGGGCTGCCAGTGCGCGCGATCCATAGCACGGCCTCAACAAACAGCCGATTGTCTGCTGCGGTCCGACCCGGGTCGGTGGACTTGCCCGGCAGCAAGGGGGCGATCCGCTCGTATTGGTCATCGCTGAGCATCAGTCTTGGCATCCTGTTTTTCCGCAAAAGACAGGATGTAAACAGCTTTCCTCACAAGTTAACAGCCCCCTCGGCGATGATTGTCAACAGGCCCTAGGAACACAGACAATGCCGCCGCAAAAGGCAAAAAAACATCTAAAGCCTCTGCCCAACAGCAAGCAAAAAAATCCTCCGCCACTGTTTAGCCTGCCGCTCGCCCGCCATGGGCAAAACCCAAACCTGATGCTTAGCGTCTTTGACCATCAAAGCGACCTGCCATTGAGCATCATGGCTTCGCACCTCAGCCCCAAGCAGATCAGCAAAAATATAAGCCCCCAGCTCGCCGCCAAGGCGAACCTCACATAGCCGCTTATCAGCAGCAAGCCGTACCGAACCCCAGGTTCCCGTAACCTCATGAGTCCAATCGCCATCGCGAATATTAGGAGCGACTTCCTTCCGGCGGCGCCACCAATAAACAATCCCAGCAATCAAAAGCAAACCAACAAGAACAGCAACCCCAACAGCAACGGCCAAGCCAAAATCTGCCTGCAAGGCATAAAACGCGCGCACTGCGCCATACACCAGCGCGACCAGCGCAATGAGTGCAACAATAATCGGCATCGCAATCTCACCCGGCAAAAAGCTCAGGCTAGCACGGCCAACGCCCAATCCTCATGGCAAAAAATCATTGCGAAAAACGCGCCGCCGCGCAAAGCCCAACCGTTACGGCTGCTTATGCGTCGCCGCCCAATCCTTCACCGCCTTCAGCGTGTTCTCGACGTGCTTCTCCGGCGACAGACTCGTGTACTCGTAAATAATCTTGCCGTCCGGCGCAATCACATACGACACACGATTGGCCATCGAGCTATGCATCGGCAAGCCCGCATCATAGGCGCCGATCACCTTCGAATCGGCATCGGCCGCCACCGGGAATTTGCTGCGGCATTCGCTCACCGAAAACTTCGTCAAGGTGTCGATGTTGTCGTGCGATACGCCAATCACCGTCGCGCCATATTTCTTGTACTCGTCGACAGCTTCGGCAAACTCGTGCGCTTCGATCGTGCAGCCCTTCGTGAAGGCCGCCGGATAGAAATACAGCACCACCGGGCCTTTCTTCAATGCGTCGGCAAGCGAATACGTGTAGGTCTTGCCGCCCAGCGAAGCATCCGCGGTAAACGGCGGCGCTGCGTCGCCCGGCTTGAGCGTGGCTGAAGCCGTCAGCGAATGCATCGCGAATCCCACCGACAAGACAGCCGTCAGCGTCATCGGAATGAGTTTTCTCTTCATCTGCAGTCCCCTCGAAACGTTAATGCACGCAGTCAGTGCAATAAGCCGAAGGTCACGGCGTTCAGCCGAACCTCGGCAACCTCACTACGCTATTGAAACACGTACTGACAAGGTACGTCAGAACCTGCTCGACGGATGCATCAGGCGGCTTCTTCGATATGCGCGCCGAACCACGCCGCAGCGGACAGGTTCAACTCCGCCAGGACCTCGGGCGTAAGCGCCGCGAAGCCGGGCGGCGCATCGGGTGCGGTTGCGATCAGAGCGGCATCGGCGCCCTCGCCGGCCGCTTCGGCAATCCGCAACAAGGTGCCAAGCGCGCCGCTACGCGTGACGATCGCTTCACGAATCTGCGGGGCAAGGCCGAGTTTCTCGAGAACAGCCGCCGGGGAACTGCCAAGCACCACATGGACCAGAGAAAAAATTCCGGTCATGAAAGCGGCGTCGGCAAAATCGTCATCGGACGGGCGCAGCCAGCCCGCAGCCAATTCCATGAAGCGCGAGCGCGTGCCGGCCAACTGCACCAGCGGATCGGCGCGCCACGGCAGATCGCCGCTGTCCGCGTACAGCAGCAGTTGCGCCCAGCGCGCAATCTGCCGCGTGCCGGTAGCGATGATGGCCTCACGCAGCGAGGCAATATTGCGCCCCAGCCCGAATGCGCTCGAATTGACGAGGCGCAGCAGTTGCACCACCACGCTCGGGTTCAGCTTGAGTTCCGCTTCGAGCTCGACAATCCCGGCATCGCGCGACAACAGCGCCAGCAAACGCAGCAGACCGGGGCGCGGCGAACGGTTGCGCGGCGCGGCCAGCACCTGCGGCCGCGCGAAGAAGTATCCCTGGAACAGATCGAAGCCGAGGTCGCGAGCAAGCACAAAGTCTTCGCGCGTCTCGACCTTCTCGGCGATCAAGGTCTTGCCCTGGCTACGGACCGTCGACGCCAGCTTGGCAAGCGCGGACCGCTCGGTCAGCAGGAAGTCGATCTTGACGATGTCGGCGTGCGGCAGCGCTGCGAGCAGCTCGTCCGATAGTTCGCTGACGTCGTCGAGCGCCACCTGGAAGCCGGCGCGGCGCAATTCGGTCAGCCGGCGGGCCAGATGCGCATCGAACTTGACGGTTTCGAGGATCTCGAGCACGAAGCGCTCAGGCGGCATCAGATGGACGATGTCGTTAAAGAGCAGCGCGCGGTCGATATTGACGAAGCCGCGGTGCTGCCCCAGCACGGCCGCCACGCCGATCCCGCCGATCGCGCGAGCCACGACCTGCGCTGTCGCCTGGGCGTCATCGCTGACCTCGGCGTAGTTATGCGCGCCGGATCGAAACAATAATTCGTAAGCATTGAGCGCGCCGTCGCGATCGAGAATCGGCTGGCGGCCCAGATAGACGAACTGTGCCCCGGACGCCGGGTCGGCGTCTTCGGCACATTGGTCAAGCACCTCGATGTGCCGGGGGCTGGCCCTGACAAAGTGGCGTTCAGACATGGATCATCGGTGCAAGTGTTCGGAAAGCTACGCAGCGACGTCATCGCCGGCACTGCACAGCAGGTTTGACGTATTAACGGAAACGAAGCCAGTCCACTTTAACTGAATCGCCCTGGCGAGGCGGCCGGGCCACACCGCTGCTTCCTTACCATTTGTTTTTTGCAGCAGGCGCTAAAGATTTCCCGCCGCGGGTCGTTATCTTGTTCTGATGGGGCGGCCTGATACCTCTCAACCGCCCGAACACGGCGGGCAGTAAGCCGCCCCGCCTGCAGACGAACACAGGTTGCCAGCGACAAACATGGAAGCGAACAGGATCACCGCGCCCCGCCGGGGCTCCTTGCGCACGGTCATCGACCGGTTTCGTGCGTTCGGCCGGCATGCCCACGGCAAACCGCAGGCCGGCGCCAGCCGCACTGCGCAACTGGAACAGGTGGTCGGCGCCGTCGACCTGCTGGCGCACATCGATGAGGGCCTGCGCTTCCTCTATGTTTCCGACGCGAGCCTGCGCTTCATCGGTTATCACCGTGAGTATCTCGAGACCATCACGCTTCACGATCTCGTGGCGCCTGCCGACGTGCCGCGCCTCGACGCGCTGCTGACGCGCGCCACCGCCACGGGCAACGTCGAAAAAGCCACACTCGGCCTCATCAAGTCACTGACCTACCCGATCACAGTCGAACTGCGCGTGGTACGCAGCACGCATGACAGCGTCGAAGGCTATGCGATCGCCGGCTTCGACGTATCCGCATGGCGCGCCACCGAGGAACGCCTGACCCAGGCACTGCACCTGGACCGCCTGACCAACCTGGCCAATCAGCCGGCGCTGATCCCCGCGCTGCTCGACGCGCAGCAGCAGGCCGACGCCCACGGTACGCCGGCCGCCCTGCTGCTGCTCGACCTGGACGACTATCAACGCGTGAACCGCGCGCTCGGCTACGATGCCGGCGACGAGATGTTGCGCGACACGGCGCGGCGTCTATTGAACATGACGAGCCCGAACGAGACGGTGGCGCGTGTCGCCAGCGACGAATTCGCGATCCTCGTGAAGCCTGCCGCGAGCCGCACCGACGCCGCCGCCGCGGCCGAAGCGCTGGCGCGCCGCCTGTTGACGGCGATCCAGCAGCCGTATGTCTTCAACGGCCAGCAGGTGCACTTGTCGGCGAGCATCGGCATTGCGCTCTACCCCGACGTGCGCCACGCCAACGACGACGCCGCCCACGACACTCACCTGCTGCGCTGGGCCGACCATGCCTTGCTGCAGGCCAAGGCGGCCGGCGGCAACACGCTCGCCTTCTATGTACCAGACGACAACCCCGCCGACGCCGAGCGCCTGAAGCTGGAGGCCGATCTCTACGACGGCGTGCGCAATGGCGAGTTCTCGCTGCACTTCCAGCCGATCACGAGCAGCCGCACGCACGGTGTGGTCGGCGTCGAAGCGTTGATCCGCTGGTCGCATCCCGTGCACGGCCTCGTTCCCCCTTCGATGTTCATTCCGCTCGCGGAATCGATCGGCCTGATCAACTTCCTCGGTAACTGGGTGCTGAAGGTCGCCTGCATGCAGTTGATCCAGTGGGACGCGCGGGGCATCTCGTTGCAATACGTCGCCGTCAACGTGTCGCCGCAGCAGTTCCGCGATCCGCGTTTCAAGGACAGCGTGCGCGAAGCGATCGAGTTGACGGGCATCGATCCACGCCGCCTCGTGTTCGAGATCACCGAAAGCCTGCTGATGCACGACCCGGCACATGCCAAGGGTCTGCTCGAAGAATTGACGGCGATGGGCATCCGCTTTGCCGTCGACGATTTCGGCACCGGCTATTCCAGTCTGGCTTACCTGCAACGATTCCCCCTGGCCAAGCTCAAGATCGACAGGAGTTTTGTCGAGAATCTGCTAACCTCCCGGAACGATCAGGCAATCGTTAGCGCAGTCGTCGGGCTTGCACAAACGCTCGATCTCGAACTGGTTGCCGAGGGCGTCGAAACGGAAGCACAACGCACCCTGCTCACCGAGATGGGATGCGACCATATTCAGGGATGGCTCGTCTGCAAGGCGTTGCCCTCCGACGAACTCGCACAGCGTTTCGAAGCGCGCACGCTTCATCTGCACAGCGCATAGCGATGAGAGCAAACCTCGTGCGCAGCGGAAGATGCCGGCCTCGTGCCGGTGTGGCATTCATTGGAACATGTATGGCTTTGGCGGGACTCACATGGTAAAGGCGGCGGTGCTCGACCGGCTCTGGACGCGAATGAGCGAGCGCGGCGATTTCCCCATGCTGTCGCAGTCGTTGCGTACCACCATGGCGGCGATGAACAACGACGACCTCGACTTCACCGGCCTCGTGCAGGTCGTGTTGTCGGATTTCGCGTTGACGCAAAAAGTGCTGCGGCTGGCCAACTCGGCCATGTACATGGCGTTTGGCGGCAACATCACCACCGTGTCGCGCGCGCTGATGGTGCTCGGCATGGACGCGGTCGGCCATCTGGTGGTCGGCCTGAAAATCGTCGATCACTTTCATCACAGCGCGCCGCGCCGCATCGACGCGAAACTCGAATTGAACCGCACGCTGCTGTCGGGCTGCGTCGCGCGCAAGCTGACCGAGCGCGGCGATCTGCGCGCCGGCGAAGAAGCCGTGGTCTGCACGCTGATGCGGCAGATCGGCAAGCTGCTGGTGGTGTTTTATCTCGACGCCGAATGGGATCAGATCCGCCGGCATATCGAAGACGGCACCCTCGAAGCCGATGCCTGCGTGCTGGTGCTCGGCGTCACGTTCGACGAAATCGGCGCCGAAGCCGCGGTGCGCTGGCGCCTGCCGGACATGATCCGCTCCGGCATGGGCGAGTTCGATCCGCTGGACGTCGAGCAGCCGCGCCAGGTGCAGTGGCTGCGCGCCATCACCAACTATTCGACGGCGGTCGCCGACGTGCTGACCCAGCAGAACATGCCGGACTGGGAGCGCGAAGAACGCATCGCCGAACTGGCGCAGGAATACAGCCACGCACTGAATACCGATCCGGACGTGCTGCATGGGATGAGCATCGCGCTCGCCCGTGAAGAAGGCGGCGACGGCGTGATGCGCGAGATTGTGGAATTGCGCGCCAATGCGGACGCGATCGCTCGCGAGGCACTCAATCCGGAAGCGCGCATCGCGGCGGGGGTGGGCGATCTGCGCGGCCTGCCCGACGGCAGCGCGCTCGCGCCGGCCCTCGCGCTGGCCGCGGAAACCGTGCTGGCGGCGCTCGGCTTTGCGCGCACGGTGGTGTTCGTCAAACACAGCAACGGCACCTTCAAGGCGCGCCTCGGGCTCGGTCCGAAGATCGATGCGGCGCTGCCGAAGCTGTCGTTCAATACCGCCTTCGAGCCCGACGTGTTTCATCTCGCGATCGCGAACTCGGTCGGCATTTTCATCGAGAACGCACGCGACCCGAAGATGGTCGCGCGATTGCCGGAATGGTTCCGCCGTTCGTTCGACGACGCCCGTGCCTTCGTGCTGCTGCCGGTAGTCGACGACACCGATCAGACGGTGGCGCTGTTATATGGCGACTGGTCTCATACGCAGGAGCCACGGCGAATATCGCAGAAGGAAATGAGCGCGTTGAATGAGTTAGCCAAGGAGTTAGGACGTTTTTTTGGCCTGGGGCAGATGCAGGAAATGGAGATGATGTGAAGACGTGGCGTGATCGTTGATCACGGTGCTTCACTCTCACCGGTTTTGTATTTGCCCTAAGTCATGAATCTCAGATGTGCGAAGGCCGGCATGCGCAGCATGCCGGCCTTTGATTCAAACCACCCGCCCCTCAATCCTCAATCCGCTCCAACCCCTCCGCGCTCCGATCCGCGACCCCAGCCCACGCCCCCGCCGCCAACCCCAGCAGCGCGATCTCTTCCACCGTCAACGGCTGCAAGCGCGCACACAAGGCATCGAGTTCATCCCACGCCCCGCGCTCGAGCGCTTCGACTGCGGTCAGCAACAACCCCAACACGCCCTGCCGATGCAAGATGCCCGCCTGAATCGGCCGCGATAGCGTCAGTACATTCAGCGTGCTTTCGAGCGAGCCGCCGAACACCGCATCGACGAACGAAAACACGCCAGTCAGAAACGCCGCATCGGCTTCGTCACGCCCCGCTTCGGGCAAACGCTCGATCGCCAGTTCCATGAAACGCGCCCGGGTCGCCGCGAGTTGCAGCAAGGGATCGTCTTCCAGCGCGACCTTGCGGCCGTCCGCGTACAGCAGCAATTGCGTCCAGCGGGCAATCCGATTGGTGCCGGTCGCGTTGATCGCTTCGCGCAGCGTCGTGACCTTGTGGCCGACGGCGAGGCCGCTCGAATTCGCGAGCTTCATCAGATGCATGACCAGCACCGGATTCAACTTGAGTTCGGCTTCGAGTTGCGCGACGGTCGGGTCGCCCGACAGCAGTTGCAGCAGATTCAGCAATGCATGCCGCGGCGCGCTGACACGCCGCGTCGTAGAGGTCTGCGCACGCGCGAAGAAGTAGCCTTGGAAACGGTCGAATCCGAGACCATGCGCCTCTTCGAAATCGGCCTGTGCATCGAGACCCAGCGCGATCAGCAGCTTGCCCGCGGACTTGAGCACGCTCGTCAATTTGGGCAATAGCGCTTTCGACGCCCGTGTGAAATCGATCTTGACGACTTCCGCGTAGGGCAGCAGCTTCGCAAACGTTTCATCGGGCTGCGTCACTTCGTCGAGTACGAAGCGATAGCGTCGACCGTGCAATTGAACGATGCGCGCAATCAGCGCATCGTCGACCAGGATCGACGGCGACAATTCGAACATGAAGCGGTCAGTGGGCAGGTGCTGGATGGAATCGTCGAACAGCATCTCGCGGCTTACATCGACGTAAGCGGGATGCCCGGTGAGCGCACCGCGCACATTGCCCTGCATCAAACCGCGAATCACAGCTCGCGCCACGAGCTGCGCCGGCTCGGGCGCGCGGCCCGGCAAGGCGTCGGCAGCCGGACCGGCGGCCGATGCTGCGCCCGCGTCGGATTCGGCGCTCACAGGCAATTCCGGCGCGTGCACCTTGATCTCATAGCCGCATAGCATGCCATCCCGATTCAGAATCGGCTGGCGCGCGAAGCTGGCATTCAGTTGTGCATCGTCCGCAGCCCCCGTCTGGCTCGGATTCTCGATTGCGATGGTGGTCATTCTGGTCCCCCGCTAAGCGCCGCCCTGGCGCTTCCTGCTGTATTTTGGTTTTTGCTGCACCAATCGCGCACATCCAAGGCCTGAGGCCCTTTGCGCGTGCGGTGTGCCCAGCGATTTTAGCGCAGGCCGATGCACCCGGACATGTCAACGCCGCAATATCTCGAAATAATTGGCAACCAGTCTCGCTGAAGAGAAGGAAAGAATCGACGATACTCTTGTGCAGTGCAGAAGCGTTCCACCACCGGCGCTACCCCCGTCTTTAACCACCAAGGAAAATCATGGACGTCAAAAGCGTGCTGTCAAATGCCTTCGCGATGCCGATCACGAGCCCGGCGTTTCCGATGGGTCCGTATCGTTTCGTCGACCGGGAATTCCTGATCATCACTTACCGCACCGATCCGGACAAACTGCGTGCCGTGGTGCCCGAGCCGCTGCAGATCGGCGAGCCGCTCGTCCATTACGAATTCATTCGCATGCCGGATTCGACCGGCTTCGGTGACTACACGGAAAGCGGTCAGGTGATCCCGGTGTCGTACAACGGCGTGGCAGGCGGTTACACGCTGGCCATGTATCTGGACGACCATCCGCCGATCGCCGGCGGCCGCGAGTTGTGGGGCTTTCCGAAGAAGCTCGCCTCGCCGGTGCTGGAAGTGCATACCGACACACTCGTCGGCACGCTCGACTACGGCCCGGTGCGCATCGCCACCGGCACGATCGGCTACAAGCATCGGCAACTGGACCTCGCGCAGCAACAGAAGCGTCTGGAGACGCCGAACTTCCTGCTGAAGGTGATTCCGCACGTGGACGGCACACCGCGCATTTGCGAACTGGTGCGCTACTACCTGCAAGACATCACCCTTAAAGGTGCATGGACGGGTCCCGCTTCGCTCGAACTGGCACACCATGCTCTGGCACCGGTCGCGGAATTGCCGGTGCTCGAAATCGTCGAGGCGCGGCATCTGATTGCCGATCTGACGCTAGGACTCGGTGAAGTGGTATTCGACTATCTCGATCAGCCTGAAGCGAACGTTCGCTGACAGCCTCAAAAGACAACCGGCCGCATCAAGCGGCCGGCTGTCTCAAGCAAAACCATTCAGGCAAAACGCACAACGCCTTACTTCAACACGACCTTCACGTCGAAGTACTTCGCGGCGAAGCGGTCGATCGTGCCGTCCGCCTTCAATTCCTTGAGCGCCTGGTTCACTGCGTCCTTCAACGCCTTGTCGCCCTTGCGGAGGCCGAAGCCTACGCCCGCGCCGAGCAGCTTCTCGTCGCTGACAGCCGGGCCGGCGAAGTCGAAGCCTGCGCCTTGCGGCTTCTTCAGAAAGCCCTTCGAAGCCGCTTCCGCATCCTGGAACGCAGCGTCCAGACGGCCCGATGCGAGGTCGGCGTAGATCTGGTCCTGCGTCTGATACGGCACGACGTCGACGCCGGCAGGGGCCCAGCGCGCCTTCGCATACGTTTCCTGAATCGTGCCTTGCAGCACGCCGACGTGCTTACCCTTGAGCGAGGCCGCCGTAGGCAACAGACCGCTGCCCTTCTTCGCGATCATCTGATTCGGGATCGTGTAGATCGGATCGGTGAAGTCGATGGCCTGGCGGCGCTGTTCCGTAATCGTCATGTCCGAGTTGATCGCGTTGAACTTGCGCGCTTCCAACGCCGGAATCAGGCCGTCGAACGAGTTCTCGACCCACACGCATTTCGCCTTCAGCTTTGCACACACGGCGTTGCCGATGTCGATATCGAAACCTTGCAGCTCGCCCGACGGCGACTTCGATTCAAACGGCGCATACGACGCCTCGACGCCGAAGCGCACTTCCTTGATATCCGCTGCCGACGCGGCGGCCGCCGATGCGGACCCTGCCGCTACCGTTGCCGTCGCGAACAGCGCGAGCGCAGCCATGTTTCGCCAATTCATCTTCATTACGGGTGTTCCTCTACGGTATTGAATAAGACGGAGCCGAATCCAGGCCAGCATGATTGCCGCGCCAAAAATGCGATTCAAACTCGTGCGGCCAGTGTGGTGCAGTGCAACAGCCGCGAGGGCGGGATTGTACAGGCTTCGCAAAGCACGCCTGGCGGGCGCAGGAAAGAACGCCCTTCACGCGGCACCGCGCAGATGCACAGCGAAGGTGCAAATTCGTGTCGCGTTCAGGCAAGAGGTGATGTGTGAAGGCGGTGAAGCGGCGTGCGGCTAAACCAGCTTCGAGAGCGTGTCCTGCGTCGTTTCAACCACCAGCAAACCCGCGCGCAAGCCAGGCTTGACTGTTGCATTCGGAAACACGAGGCGCTCCTCATCGTGACGCACGGTGTAGCGATAATCGCCGTCGCGTGCGAGCACGGTGTCTTTCACGAAGGGCGTGAAATTCGGCACATCTGCCGCGACCAGCAATTCGAATGCGTCGCTTTGCTTGGTTAGCTGGTCGATCACGGTGAACACGCGCGGCATCGCCGCGGGCACGTTACCGTTCTTGGTACCGGCCAGCAGATGGCGCAGCGCTTCGTCCGCGCAGGCGAAACGCGTCAGATCGTTCTGACCGAACGGGCGTACCTTGCCGAGTTCGAGCGTGCACGCCTCGGCGCCACATGCCTGCGCAGTGAAGTGCGAGTAGGTGTTGCCCTTGGTGGTGTGCAGCAGGACGGCGCTGATGCGCGCTTCGCCGAGCCACTCGAACATGGCGCGCGAAAACGGTGTGCCCGTATGCGGCAACAAGGCAAATTGCTCGAAAGCCGACGGGCGAATCGCCGTATGCATGTCGACGTGCCAACGGGCGCCCTGCTCTTGCGACGCCGCGCCAAAGAACTGCGTGGCCGCACGCTCCAACGCCGCCGCGCGCGGCGCTTCGTGGCTGTGCGGCACCTGCGTGTGACGTCCGCTGAAGAGGCGGTTCAGATCGTCGTCGCGATAGCGGCAGGCATCGCGCATCGCGTCGACGTTGCCGAGAATCACCAGCAGGCGGCACGACAAGGCGGCATCGCCTCGCGCGATATCGCCCACGAGATACGACAGCAGTTCGATCGGCGCGGTCTCGTCGCCGTGTACGCCAGCGGAAGCGAGCACGCTGCGCGCGCCCTTTTCAGGCGCCGTAGGTTCGAGTTCCAGCACGCCGTCGTCGAGCCACGACCAGCGCACGCCGTTGTTGGCACACGTACCCTGCTTCTCTTCAGCAGCAGGCCGCGTCCCCGCCAACGTGTAGGCAAGAAAATCGTCGAGCATTGAAACCGGCATGCCGTGCTCAGCGCTGGAAGTCATACAGCGAACCCAGACCGAGAATCTGCGTCAGTTCATCGAGCGCGGTGCGCGACTCGGCGAGCAATTGCGGATCGGTCAGATCGGACGGTGCAAGACGATCGCGATAGTGCTTTTCGATCCACGTATCGAGGCGGCCGAACAGGTTGTCGTTGATCCACACGCCAGGCGTCACCGCCGCGCGCTGCGCATCGTTCAACACCACGCGCAGACGCAGACACGCCGGACCGCCGCCGTTTTTCATGCTTTCACGCAGATCGAACACGAGCACGTCGTCGATCGGACCGGTGTGCGAGGTCAGATCGTCAAGGTAGGCACCCACGCGCGCGTTTTCGCGGCATTCCTGCGGCACCACCAGCACCTGTTTACCGTCCGGTCGCGTCAGCAACTGGCTGTTGAACAGGTACGACGTGACCGCGTCGGACACGCTAACTTGCGCATCGGGCACTTCGATCACGTTGAACTCGGCCTTCAGCCCTGAGAGCTTCGTGCGCAGTTCGTCGTACACCGCCTTCTGTTCGACAAACGCAAGTTGATGGCAGAACAGCGTATTGCGATTGCCGACCGCGATCACGTCGTTATGGAACACGCCCGCGTCGATCACATCGGGGTTTTGCTGTGCGTACACCGTGGCCGCTTCCGCCAGGCCGTGACGATGCGCGACCGCGCGGCTCGCCTCGAAGGTCTGACGTGCGGGGAAACGCTTCGGCTCCGGCCCGCGGCGATACTCGCTGCGGCCGTACACGAAGAATTCGACGCCACGTGCGGCGTATTCCGAGCAAAAGCGCGTGTGGTTCGCCGCGCCTTCGTCGCCCAGTGCTGGCGTGCCCGGCAGCGCTTCATGCACCGCGAAACGATCCGCGTCGCTGAAAATCGCGCGCAAGGTGCGGCGCGTCGATTCATGCTCAATCGCGCGATGCAGCTTGCTGCACAGATTGGCCGGCGTGAAATGCACGCGGCCGTCGTGCGTGTCGGCTGACGGACTCACCGTCGCCGCATTCGCGGTCCACATCGCCGAAGCCGAACTCGCCGCGGCCAGCAACTCGGGCGCGTCTTTGGCGACGCGTGCGATCACCGTCGCGTCGTCGCCCGAAAAACCGAGTTCGCGCAAGAGACGCATCGAAGGACGCTCCTGCGGCGGCAACACGCCTTGATGAAAGCCGAGGTCGGCCAACTGCTTCATCTTGCGCAGGCCTTGCTTGGCAGCGGCCTTCGGATTCGCGACCGACTTCTCATTGTTCTGCGACGCTACGTTGCCGAACGAGAGCCCCGCGTAATTGTGGGTCGGGCCGACGAGACCGTCGAAATTGGCTTCAGTGGCTTGCATCGTCGATCCTTAGAATTGAAGGCCCGGCGAAACGCTCGCGGGCATTTGCAGTTGCGCGCTTTCGACGGACGCCATCGGATACGCGCAGTAGTCGGCAGCATAGAACGCGCTCGGCCGATGGTTGCCCGAACGTCCCGGACCACCGAATGGCGCGCCCGACGATGCACCGTTAGTCGGCCGGTTCCAGTTGACGATGCCCGCGTGAATGGTGCGCTGGAAATGCGTCCACAGTGCTTCGTCGTCGGCGAGCAGGCCGGCGGAGAGGCCGAACTCCGTGTCGTTGGCTTTCTCGAGCGCTTCGTCGAACTTGCCGTAGCGAATGATCTGTGCCAGCGGTCCGAAATGTTCTTCGTCCGGCAGGTCCTTCACGGCGGTCACGTCGAGAATCGCGGGCGTGACGAAGCCGAGTTTCGGATCGCGCTGCTCCATCTTCAGCAGTGCTTTCGCGCCGTCCGCAAGCAGGCGCTCTTGCGCCGCGACCAGACGCGAAGCCGCACGCGCGGAAATCACCGCGCCCATGAACGGTTGCGGATCGGCGTTGTATTCGCCGACGCTGATGCGCGAAGTCACTTCGGTCAGGCGTTCTACAAAGCGGTCACCGAATGCATCGTTCGGTACGAAGATACGGCGCGCACACGTGCAACGCTGCCCCGCCGACAGAAACGCCGATTGAATCGTGTGATGCACAGCGGCGTCGACATCCGCCACCGGTCCGATCACGAGCGGATTGTTGCCGCCCATCTCCAGGGCCAGCACGATCTCCGGCCGACCGCCGAATTGCTTGTGCAGCAATGTTCCGGTATCCGAACTACCCGTGAAGAACAAGCCGTCGATCTGCCGATGGTTGGCGAGTGCAATGCCCGTCTCTTTCTCGCCTTGCACGAGGTTCATCACGCCAGCGGGCAAGCCCGCATCGCGCCAGATCTGTACAGTAAGCGCTGCCACGCCTGGCGCAAGTTCCGACGGCTTGAACACCACCGCGTTACCCGCGATCAGCGCCGGCACGATATGCCCGTTCGGCAAATGCCCCGGGAAGTTATACGGTCCGAACACGGCAACCACACCATGCGGACGATGCCGAAGCACGGCAGTGCCGTCGGCCATCGGCGAACGCTTTTCGCCGGTGCGCTCGTTATAGGCCTGAATCGAAATCTCGACCTTCGCCGCCATCGACGCCGCTTCAGTGCGCGCTTCCCATAGCGGTTTGCCGGTCTCCCGGCCGATCGCTTCGGCGAGTGCTTCCTTGCGTTCCGTCACGAGTGCGGCGAAGCGGCGCACCACGCCGCAACGCTCGTCAAGGCTTAGCGCCGACCATGCCGCGAATGCACGGCGTGCGCCGCGCACTGCACGATCGACGTCGTCCGGCGACGCGCTGTTGCCTTCCCAAACCGTCGCGCCCGTACCCGGGTTGCGCGACGCGAATGCGGGTCCTGTGCCGGCGGCCCATTCGCCGTCGATGAAAAGCTCGCTCATGATCATCCTTGTTTGTGTTTCAGCGGCAGCACCCGAACCGGGTCGCCTGCCTTGACGTCGAGCGCGGCCGCCTCGGCGGCACTCATGCGGAACACGCCGTCTCGCGGCACGCCGGCTGCCACGCCCACGCGAAAATCGCCGAGCGACGTATTCGATATCATCGAACGCGGTGCATCCTGCGGCGCGCCCGCCGGCACGTCGGCGATCTCGACCGGCACCACCACGCTTTCGCGCACCGTGCGCAAGTCGGCGATATGGCATTCGAGCACCGGGCCCGCATCGAAGATATCGACGTGATTCTCGTAGCGCAGCCCTTCCGATTCGAGCATGCGGCGCGCCGGAATCGTATCGTTATGCGTGAGGCCGACGCATTCCTGCGCCTCTTCCGGCAGCAGTTCAACATACACCGGATAACGCGGCATCAGCTCGGCGAGAAACGCCTTGCGGCCGTGCGAACTCAGATAGTCCGCCGCATTGAAATCGATCTGGTAGAAATGCGAGCCGACCGCACGCCAGAACGGCGAGGTGCCTTCCGCATCGAAATGGCCGCGCAATTCCGCGCACAAACGCTGCGGAAAGCGCTCGCGAAACTGCGCGAGAAACATGAAGCGCGAACGCGACAGCAAACCGCCGACGCCGCTCGTGCGGTAACGGGGGCTCAGGAACAGCGAACACACTTCGGCGTAACCCGTCAGGTCGTGCGAAATGTTCAGCGCGCGCATGCGCGTCCAGATACCGAGGTCCTGGCTCGCGTGCACGACCGTGCTCACGCGATAGTTGTAGAACGGTTGCTGCAGACCGACTGAAGTTTCGATGCCGCATACGCCGGCCACGTCGCCGGTGTCGGTGTCTTCCATCACGAAGAAGTAACCGGCTTCGTGCGGCTCGGCCTTGTCTTCCATCGTGCGGCGGGCACGCTCAACGCGCGCCGCCAGAGCATCGCGATCCGGCTTGAAAGTGGTGAGACCGGGACCGGTCTCCTGCGCGAGCCGCATGAGCGCGTCCACATCGCCTCGTTGCACAACACGAACGACGATCATCGTGCGTCTCCCGTCAATTCTTCCTGATGCGGCTGATGCAGCGGCACGCAGCGTACCGCGTCGCCCTCCTGCACGCCGAGCGCGGCGCGCGCCGTATGCGACAACGACGCGCCGGTTGCCTTATCGCCCGACAATGTATCGAGCACACAGCGGAACTCACCGTCCGCTCCGTTATGCGCGATCAGATACGTCGAGCCCTCGGCAGGCGCGCCGGCTTCGCGCACCACACGTGTTTCATTACGCGTCACGCAGGCGCTGCGATCCACCTGCGCGGTCAACACCGGGCCTGCGTCGAAAATGTCGATAAAGCGGTCCGTCTCGAAGCCTTCTTCGAGGTGAATGTCATACGCGAGCAGCGCTTTCGAATCCGGCTCGCCGAGCACCCGCTGCGCCGCTTCCGGCAGCAAGGGCACATAGATCGGATAGGTCGGCATCACTTCGGCGATAAAGGTGCGGCTGCGACCACCTGATTCGATTTCGATGTCGGCGAAATTGCGACCGAAGAACTTGCGCCCCACTGCTTCCCAGAACGGCGACACGCCTGAGTCGTCGGTGACGCCGAGCAGCAGCGAAAACACTTCCGGCGTGAAGCGCTTGCGATTGGCGGCGACATACATCATGCGCGCTCGCGACATCAGATGCGCGGCCGCATCGCCACGCAGCGACGGGTCGATGTAGAAGCCCGCCAGCCGGCTCTTGCCCGTCAATTCATGCGACATGGTCAGCGCGTGAATCTTGCGGTTCACGTGCAATTCACGCGATGCATGAATCAGCGCGTCATTGCGAAACGAGTAGAACGGGTCCGAATAACCGGCTGCGGCGACGATGCTCGCCGTGCCCATCAGCTTGCCGCTCTCCGCATCCTCGAGCACGAACAGATAGAACTCCTCGCCCGGAAAATCGACATCCGCGCGAAACGAGTCTTCCGACAACGCGACGCGCGCTTCGAGCGCGCTCCGGTCGTGCGGCAGCGAATGCAGCACCGGTTGCGCGGTGCGCGCCATATGTTCGAGCGCATCGAGATCGGCGAGGCGGCCGGGGCGTACGAAGAGCATCATCGTTCCTGTTGAATGTGACGCATGATTCAGCGCTTCAGCGCGGTGGCGCGGTTCACTTCGACGCCGCTTCGGTCTTTGCGCCGACGATCTCTTCGATCGCCTTCGCGAGACGCGCGAAGCCTTCATACATATCGTCGAGCGGCATGATCAGCGACGGCACGAAACGCAGCACGTCCGGACCTGCCATCAGCATGATCACGCCGTGCTGACCCGCAGCCGTGACGAAATCTTTTGCGCGGCCCTTGAACGCATCGGTCAATTCAGCACCGATCAACAGACCCTTGCCACGCACTTCCTTGAACAGGCCAAAGCGTTCGTTGAGCTTCGCGAGTTGGCCCTTCAATGCTTCGCTGCGCGTACGCACGCCTTCGAGCAGCTTCGGATCGCTGACCAGCTCGACCACCTTTTCGGCGATTGCTGAGCCGAGCGGATTGCCGCCGTAGGTCGTGCCATGCACGCCGACCTTGAAGTGCGCGGCCAGTTCGTTGGTGGTCAGCATCGCGCCGATCGGGAAACCGTTGCCGAGCGCCTTCGCGGTGGTCAGGATGTCCGGCGTCACGCCGGTGTCCTGATATGCGTAGAAATAGCCGCTGCGGCCCACACCCGTTTGTACCTCGTCAAAAATCAGCAGTGCGCCGTGCTCATCGCAGGCTTCGCGCAGCGCCTTCAGGAACGCCGGATCGGCCGGGATCACGCCGCCCTCGCCCTGGATCGGCTCGACGATCACCGCGCAAGTCTTCGCGCCGATCGCTTTCTTTGCGGCTTCGATATCGTTGTACGGCAGATGGATGATGCCGGCCGGCACCGGGCCGAAGCCTTCCGAATACTTCGGCTGGCCACCGACGCTCACTGTGAAGAACGTGCGGCCATGGAACGACTGCGTGAACGAGATGATTTCGACCTTATCGGCGCCATGGCGCTCGAACGCGACGCGGCGTGCCAGCTTCAGCGCGGCTTCGTTCGCTTCCGCGCCCGAGTTGGCGAAGAACGCGCGGTCGGCGAAGGTCAGGTCTTCGAGACGTTTGGCGAGGCGCAGCACCGGTTCGTTGGTGTAGCCGTTACCGATGTGCCACAGCTTGCCGCCCTGGTCGTGCAGGACTTTCAGCAGTTCAGGATGGGCATGACCGAGCGCGGTGACGGCGATACCGCCGGCGAAGTCGATATAGTCGCGGCCTTGCGTATCCCAGACGCGTGAGCCGAGACCACGATCCGGCACGAAGGCGGCGGGCGAAAACACCGGCACCATCACTTCGTCGAAGGTCTGGCGTGTCACAGTCAGGTCGTTCATGGCGAATCCTCGTTACAGGTGAGAGGTAATACACGTAGTGTAGGAAACCGCACGCGATCCGTCTTGCGCATACGCGACGCTTTCTATGAGCTTCCGGGCGGATATGTCGCGTGCAGTTCGCAGACTGCGCGCTTTCCGGCCGCTTATTCCGCCTGGTTATTCCGCCTGGTCGGGCCGTTCGATCAACGCGGCCGGCCGCGGCTCACTGGCCGCGGCGCCGGTCGCACCGGTCTGCTTGTCGATCCAGTTACGACGATCCTCGCGTGGTGTGACACCAAAGCGTTCGCGGTAAGCATTCGAAAAGTGCGCCGCCGACGAAAACCCGCAAGCAAGGCTAATCTGCACCACCGATTTGCTGGTGCGCTGTAATTGCGTGCGCGCTTTCGAAAGCCGCAGCCCCAGATAGTATTTGGATGGCATCGAGCCGAGATACTGACGAAACAGGCGTTCCAACTGACGCCGCGAGACGCCGACGAGACCGGCGATATCATCGGTGGTCAACGGGTCTTCGATATTCGCTTCCATCAGCATGAGCGCATCGTTCAGACGCGGATGGCGCTCGCCCGGCGCGGTCACGTACGGAATGCGCTGACGTTCTTCGCCCGCGCGCAATACGCCGACGCCGAGCGTATCGGCAATCCGGTCCGCCAATTCGGGCCCGTGATCGCGGCCGATCATCGCCAGCATGAAGTCGACGGTCGCCTGACCTCCCGCGCAGGTTGCGCGATCACGGTCGATTTCGAAAATCTGTTGGGTAACGATCGAGCGTTCGAACTGCTCGGAGAACTGCTGATAGGTTTCCCAGTTGACGCTCACACGATAGCCGGACAATTGCCCCGCCATCGCCAGCCACCAGACGCCGTGATGAATGCCGGTGACGAGCGGCGTGCGCTGCCCGACGCGCGACAAACTTGCCAGAAACAGCCGATAGTCGGCGAATTGCTGGAACCGTTCGCTGACAATGATCAGCCAGTCGCACGAAATCGCATCGCCGAAGGCGGCATCGGCCGGCCATTGCGCGCCGCCCGACAAAGGCACCGCGCGGCCGTCCCACGAACACACCTGCACACGGTACAGCGCCCGGCCATCGATTTCGTTGGCCAGATTGAGCGCGTCGACGATCGGCCCGACGCCCGACATCGACACCGGCGGCAGGGCGACGATGGCGACCTGCGTAGTGCGAGCCGGGTTGGACGTGCGAGCCATCACTTGTCGGTAAAACGCGAAAAGCGCGAGCCGCGCGTTACTTCAGGCTGCCGGACAGGAACTGCTTGAGCCGTTCGCTGCGCGGCGTGGTCAGCACTTCGGCGGGCAGGCCCTCTTCTTCGGTGCGGCCCTGGTGCAGGAACATCACGTGGTTCGACACGTTGCGCGCGAAGCCCATTTCGTGCGTCACGACGATCATCGTGCGGCCTTCTTCGGCGAGCTTCTGCATCACCTTCAGCACTTCGCCGACCAGTTCGGGGTCGAGCGCGGAAGTGGGTTCGTCGAACAGCATCACGTCGGGGTTCATCGCCAGCGCACGCGCAATAGCGACCCGTTGCTGCTGACCACCCGACAGATGCGACGGATACTGCTTCTCCAGACGCGGCGCGAGGCCGACCTTCTCGAGATACTCGCGCGCCCGTTCTTCGGCTTCGCGACGCGACATGCCGAGCACATGAATCGGTGCTTCGACGATGTTCTCGATCACGTTCATGTGCGCCCACAAGTTGAAGTGCTGGAACACCATCGCAAGTTTCGTGCGGATGCGTTGCAGCTGCTTGTGATCGGCCACTTCCAGATTGCCGGCGCGGTCGGCTTTAGTTTTGACCATTTCGCCGTCGACGACGATCTGCCCCGCGTTCGGCCGCTCGAGAAAATTGATGCAGCGCAGGAAGGTGCTCTTGCCCGATCCGCTCGCGCCGATGATGCTGATCACGTCACCCTTGTTCGCGTTCAGCGACACGCCTTTGAGCACTTCGTTGTCGCCGTAGCGCTTGTGGATGTCCTGGACGGCGAGCTTGCAAGCTTCGGTTTGAGTCGTGTGGAGCAAGATGCTCTCCCTTTGAAAATACGGATCAATCTACGTGACGGCGCGAACCCGCCGCGCCGCTCAATCGAAACATGCCTGCTCAGTGCGTGCGCACCGCCAGGTAACCCAGCCAGTGACGCTCCGCGCGGCGGAACAAGGCCACCAACGCGAACGACACTGCCAGATAAATCAGCGCCGCGAGGCCGAACGCATCGAACGACTGATAGGTGGCGGAATTCGCATCGCGCGCCACCTTCAGGATGTCCGGCACCGTGGCGGTAAACGCGACCGTGGTGGCGTGCAGCATCAGGATCACTTCGTTACTGTACAACGGCAGCGCCCGGCGCAGCGCGGACGGTATCACAATGCGACGGTACATCGTGAACCAGCTCATCCCGTAAGCGCGGGCCGCTTCCACTTCGCCGTGCGAAGTCGAACGGATCGCGCCGGCGAAAATCTCGGTGGTGTACGCGCAGGTGTTCAGTGCGAAGGCGAGAATCGCGCAGTGGAAGCCGCTGCGGAAAAACGCGTCGAGCAACTGATGCGAGCGCACGAATTCGAGGCTGTACATGCCGGTGTAGATCAGCAGCAGTTGCACGTACAACGGCGTACCGCGAAACACGTAAGTGTAGAGACGCACCGGCGTCGACAGCCAGCGCTTCTTCGATACGCGCGCCACCGCGAGCGGAATCGACGCGAAAAAGCCGATCCCGATCGAGGCTACCAGCAGCCACAGCGTGACCGCCAGACCGGACATGCGCTGACCGTCCCAGTACAGGAACGCGCGCCAGAATTGATTGAGAATGTCGATCATGGTCTTAGAGCTCCGCGTGGCGCACGCCGATCGAATAGCGCTTTTCCAGCCAGATCAGCACGAGGTTCGACGCGGTGGTGATCGCCAGATAGATCAGCGCGGCGACCAGAATGAAGAAAAACATGTTGAAGGTGCTCTTGCCGGCGTCCTGGGCGGCTTTGACGACATCGGCGAGACCGATGATCGACACCAGCGCCGTGGCCTTGACCAGCACCTGCCAGTTGTTGCCGATGCCCGGCAGCGCGAAGCGCATCATCTGCGGGAACAGGATGCGCGTGAACACCCGTGCGCTGCTCATGCCATACGCACTGCCCGCTTCGAGCTGGCCACGCGGCACCGCGAGAAACGCGCCGCGGAAGGTTTCAGTGAAATACGCGCCGTAGATGAAGCCGAGCGTCAGCACGCCGGCCACGAACGGATCGATATCGAACTGCGGCAGATTGAGCGCGTCGGTGAGATTGTTGACTGCGATCTGGATGCTGTAGAACAACAGCAGCATCAGCACGAGGTCGGGCACCGAGCGGATCAACGTCGTATAGCCGGTTGCGATCGCCCTGAGCGGGCGGTTGAAGGAGAGTTTCGCCGCCGCGCCCGCGAGGCCGAGCAGCACGGAGGCTGCCAGCGACAGGACGGACAGCTCGATCGTCTGGATCGTGCCGGCCAGCAACACCGGACCAAAGCCGTAAAGGAACACGCGTGTCTCCATCCAGGTTTTATTGAGGATGTCATGGATGGGGTCGGGTTATGGCTGCCCGACTCATCCGGTATGGCGCGGAGTCTCGCAAGCGAAAATTAATTTCTCAAAGAGGTGGTCAGGAGGTGCTGCGGTGCAGCAATTGACCGTTTGCCACGGCTTGGTGCTGGCAGGGCTTGGTTTTGCGGGGGATATGGGTTTGTAAGGTGCGTGACTCGCGGTCAGCGCTGCCGCGATTTAGCAAGTTTTGGGTCGCTTTTTCGATATAGATTGGGGCCTGCGGCGCGTCTTGTTTGTCCGTGCTCTTAAGGCTTTGGTACTTTCCCTTGTTCTGGCTTTGGTGCCTTTCCTTGCTCTGGCTTTGGTGCCTTTCCTTGCATTGTTAGTGGTCTATTAGCGTTGCCCCTGTGCGGGGCGGCACCTACTTCTCTTTGCCGGCTGTGTTAGTGACAAGGGACTCATCAGCTCCCACTCCGCACTGCGTGCGTCGCGGACGGGTCTGCATGGGAAACCACGGGCTTCGGTTGAGGTCTGTGAGAGCCGTCGGCTTCGCCTCGGCGAGGCGCTCCTGCATTCACCCGGGAACCCCTCACTTCAAATGACATGTCGGTGCCCCGCAATCGCGGTCACGGTTGCGGTTGCGGCGGCGGCGGCACAAGGACGAGCCACGGCCCGGTGGCGAGGCGTGAGCGTCAAAACGTAGCGATCGGTTTTTGAACTGCTCTTCGGCGCGCGCAGCGACGCCGGAAGTATGACGCCCTTGTCACAAGCCTATGCAGGCGCACGAACACAGATTCCAGATGCACCACTACCCTGACCAGACAACGGTGCCCACTTAGCATGAGCGGTTTGAGCTGCTTTCCTTTGCCTACTTTTCTTTGCAGCCGGTGGCAAAGAAAAGTAGGTGCCGCCCCGCACAGGGGCAACGCTAATAGACCACTAACAATTCAAGGAAAGGCCAACGCCACAAGAACACCGACGACAAGCGCCGCCGCAGGCAAAAAAACCAAACCCTCATTCAATCCCCAACCGAGCCCGAATAGCCGGCAACATATATTCAACCGCCGCGCGCCCTTCCTCTATAGCCGGCCCGGCCCGGTGAAAATCAAAAATCCCCATCCCACCCAGCCGCGGCTGAATCAAAATATCCGCCGGCTCACCGGCCAAACGACTCCGCGAAATCCGCACCTGCATGATGTCAATGCTCTGTGCGATCGAGCTCAGCATCGACGGCACGCGCGCACTCGGCGCCGGCGCCACGCGCACATCATCGGAAGCACGTCCTTCGGCGGGTGCCAGCCAGCGTGGCCAGGGCTTCCCGTTACGCCGCAGTGCGACCGGCGGCAGTGCATCCGGATCCAGCGCCGGCGTGTCGACCGCCGCACCACCGAAATCGCGCCCATTCAAAATATCGTTGTTCAGATCGACCGCGATCACGCAGTCCGCCCGCATGCCGCGCGCCACCGAGACCGGCACCGGATTGCTCAGGCCGCCGTCCACCAGCCACACACCGTTGTGAAACACCGGCGTGAAAATCCCCGGAATCGCAATCGAGGCGCGCACCGCGTCGACCACGCTGCCGTCCTGCAACCAGCTCTCGCGCCCCGAATCGAGTTCGGTGGCCACCGCCGCGAACGGTATATTCAACTGCGCGATCGAGCGGCCGTCGAATTTGTCCGCGAATATCTGGATCACCTTGCGCCCGCCGAGCAAGCCGCCCGAAAAACGCAGATCGAGTAGCCGCACCACTGTTTGCCAGGTGAGCCGCGAAACCCATTCTTCGAGCCAGTCGAGATCGCCGTTTGCATACACGGCGCCGACCAGCGCGCCGATCGACGTGCCGCACACCACATCCGGCTTGATGCCCGCATCGAGCAACGCGCGAATCGCGCCGATATGCGCCCAGCCACGTGCAGCACCGCCTCCCAACACCAGCCCGATCCGGCTGTATCGACGTCGTTGTATCATGTGTTCCCCGCCTTTTATCGCCTATCGCCCGCGTATCACGTCCGAGCGCGATGTCGTGTACACCTTCTGAAATTGGTCAAAGTGCACGTTGAAAATGCCTTCCTCGGTCACGCCGCCCTCGCGCCATTTCCAGCTCCATACAGTCTCCGGCTTGAGCGGAAACACGGCGATCTGGCCAGGCTTGCCGAGCAAGCGGCGTACCTCGTCCTCAGTCATGCCGATGCGAATCTTCCCGAAGTTGTCGGCGGTCAGCACCTGCGTGATCGCTTGCAATTTGCCGTCACGGTCGATGTCGACCATGTACGTGTTCAACCCTTGCGGGCCACGCGGATATTCGAAACGCTTGGAACCGTCGGTAAACGTGCGTTCGGTTTCCGGCTTGCCCATCTGATCGCGGATCTGCGCTTCGGTCGTAATGCCCGGCGTCATATTCTTGAGCAGTAACGCGTCCGGCTTGACGGCGTTAAAGAATTCCTTGAGTTTTTGCACGGCGCGGTCGCTCTGTTGGTCGTCGCAGCCGGTCAGTGCAACGCACGCGGCCAGTATCGCGACAGTAAGCAGTTTGAGGCTCACAGCGAGTTTCCTGTACGGACACGAAGCGGCAATTCGCCCGCATCCCGTTGTGTAGGGTGTACTACAGGATAACCGCGCGCGGAAAAAACCGCGAGCGAACGCAACAAGGCGGCCGTGAACCGTCGTCATGCAGCATGGTTTGCGGTGGAGTGCGATTGTGCGACGAGGCTGCGGAAAAACCGGGGAAGTTGACAGGAAAAACCATCGGCGAAGGCGTCGCAAATCGCGCCGCAACAGGCACGGCAAGAGGGCGCCAAATCCGCAGTGAACCCGGGAAAACCATCGCCACAAGCAAAAAGGCGACGTTGTGCAAAGCGTCGCCAAGTCGGTCGATACGGTCAAACCGGAAAACAAACAGCGGCTGAACAGCCGCCTGAAACGCAGCATCGCGGACGACGCGCAGCGATCCGGTCCCGGGCGAAGCGGTGAGAGACCTTGGCCCCTGACCTTGCGCCGTCGCCGGAATGGCGGACCGCTGCTTGTTTGGCCGCCCTGGTCCCTCGATAAGCCTTCCAAGTGCAGCTAATCTAAACGGATCGGCGGATTTAAACGAGAGCGCGTTTACACCGAATCGGCAGAGGATTTGCAGTGAGTTGCGCAAGCGCGGCGGTCGCGCAGTTCCCCCTACGCGCGGACAAACGCAGCAAAACCCGCGCGCCCGGCCCCCTGCAGCACCGAATCGTTCTGCGGCGTATGAATCCGCGCGCACAGCACGTCGCGATAGTGACGCTCGAGCGCATTGTCACGGCTCAGGCCAGGATTGCCGCTCGCCTCGACGGCCAGTTGCACCGCCTCGATGGCCTGATTCGTCACCGTGTATTTGACGAGCGGCGCTTCGTCGAGTGTCACGCGTTCGGTGTGCGCGCTTGCGTCGAGCAGCACGCGATTGCTGAACAGCAGCGCGTCGATGCGGCCGAGCGTCTGCTGAAACGCTGGCAGGCTTGCGAGCGGCGCGCCGAGATTGCCTGGTGTGCGTTCAGCGGCCCATTGCGCGAACCAGTCGCGCGCCGCCCGCGCGACGCCGTCATACACCGCCGACAACAGCACGCTCATCCACGCCAAGCCGAGCGCATCGAGCCCTGCTCCCGGCTCGCCGGGCAGATGGACGTCAACCGCGTGAGCAGCCGGTACGAACACGTTGTCGAACACGAGCTCGTGACTGCCCGTGGCGCGCATGCCGAGATGATTCCACTCGCTGCCAACTCGCACGCCCGGGGTGTCCCGACGCACCAGCCACACGCCGGCGCACGGCGGCGTCTCGTCGCTGCGCGCCCACACCGCGAGCCACGTGAGGCCCGGGCTGCCGGTCGAGTACAGCTTGCTGCCGTCGATGATCCAGCCGTCGGCGCTGCGCTTCGCGATCGTCGATGGCAAGCCGCCGCGTGCCGGCGAGCCCAGCTCGGGTTCGACACGCAGCGAGTTGATCAATGCGCCATCGCGTACCGCTTCACGCGCCACGCGTTCACGCAGTTCGACAGGCCAATGCGGATTGCCCTGCAAGCGATGATGAAACAGGTATTGCATCACCAGCACCAGTGCCGTGGACGGCTCGCCGCGCGCCACCGCGCGCACCACCTTCAACGCCTGCGGCAAGCTCGCACCCGCGCCGCCAAGCGATGCGGGCACCGTCAACGAGAGCAGGTCGAATTCGTGCAAGCGCGCCAGATTGGCGTGCGGAAATTCGGCCGTGCGATCGTAGTGCGCCGCACCGGCAGCGAACTCGCTCGTGAGCCGCGCTAGCAGTGCGTCGAACGCATCGCTATCGGGCGGTGGATGACGGCGTGTCACCGCGCTTTCGGCAATCGGGGCATCATGCGAGGACTCCGGCAGGCCGCATCAAGGTAGAGGGAAGCTGCGATCGAAGCTCGTGCGTACGTCGAGATGCGCACGAATCACGTTGGCGGCTTCGTAGGTATCGGCGGTGCGCTGCTGCGCGGTGACGACGCTGTCGTCGATCGCCACCGGATGCACCTGGCCGCGCTGATAGACGGTTTTCAGCACATCGGTCGGCAGACCGGTGACTTTCGATTGCATCGCCGCCACTTCGTCGGGATGCGAAAGCGCCCAACGCTGGCCGATCGCCACGCGTCGCAGGAAGTCGGCGAGTTGCACGCGCTTGTCCGCGATCGCGCGCTCGGTCGCGACCTGATAGCTGAGCCCTTCGGACAAGCCGACGCCGTTGGCGATGATGCGATCGTGATCGCGTGCTTCGCCGAGTGCCGTGTACGGGTCCCACACCGACCATGCGTCGACGCTGCCCGACGCAAGCGCCGCCTTCGCATCGGCGGGTGCGAGGAACACGAACGTGACGTCGGCGACCGGCACATTGGCCTTCTTCAGTGCTGCGAGCGCGAGATAGTGGCCGATCGAACCGCGCGTCGTGGCGATGCGTTTGCCCTTCAGGCTCGCTGCATCGTTCAACGGCGATTGCGCGCCGACGACGATCGCCAGATCCAGCGGGTTCGACCGGGTTGCCGCGACCGCGCGTACCCGGGCGCCGGCTGCGAGCGCGAACACGAGCGGCGCATCGCCCAGTCCGCCGACATCCACAGCGCCAGCGTTCAGCGCTTCGCCAAGCGGTTGAGCGGCAGGAAAGTTGAACCATTCGATCTTGTACGGCAGGTCTTTGAGTTGACCGGATGCTTCGAGAATGCCGCGTGTTTGCAAGGCCTGATCGCCGACTTTGAGCACGGGTAGATCCGCCGCATAGGACTGCGTTGCGCAAACCGTCGCGCACAGTGCGAGCACTGCCGCGCCGAGTGGTTTGAGCAACGCACGTTGCAAGACGGATGAGGCGGAGAACGAAGAACTAGAAGTCGTCATGGCGGCGATTACGTCGTGGCATCCAGGTGATGTGCTATCGACGATAAGGCACGCATCTGTATAAGACAAACGCATTATTCTGCTAAGCAAATATGCGAATTTTATTGACCGGCGAGGCGTACGCGCACATCGATACGGGTATCATCGAACGCACGAATCTTGCGCCTCGTTGCGCACTCATCAAGTCACCCGCTCATCATGAAGATCGACGAAATCGACGCATACGTCACCGTCATTCGCTGTCAGTCATTGCAACAGGCGGCGCTCTCCCTCGGCCTCACGCAGCCGGCGATCACGCGCCGCCTGCAGAATTTCGAAGAGGCGCTCGGCGTCGAATTGCTCGACCGCCATACACGTCCGCTCAAAGCGACGGCAACGGGCCGCATCGTCTACGAACAGTGCCGCGTGATCCAGCGTGAACTCGACGTGCTGCGCGAGATTGTCGCCACCGACACGCCGCCGGTGGGCACACTGCGCCTCGGCGTCGCGCAGACCATTGCCGATATCGCGCTGACCGATGCGATGCGCGGCCTCAAGTCGGCCTATCCGGATCTGCAGGCGCGCGCGTCGACCGGTTGGGGCAGCCAGCTTCTGCAGCGCGTCGAACAGGGCGAACTCGACGCCGCCGCGATCTTGCTGCCCAGTAACAAGACCTTCGACGAGATCTTGTCGGCCCGCTCGCTTGGCCGCATCAAACTGGCGGTGGTCGCACAGAAAGGCATGTTGAAAAAGCGCACGCACACGCTGGCGGAATGCCAGTCGATCGGGTGGGTGTTGAATCCGGATGGATGCGGCTTTCGCGACGGCCTGCAACGCACGCTGACGGGTCTCGGGCTCGCGCTCAAGCTCAATCTGGAAACGCTCGGCACCGAATTGCAGTTGCAACTGGTCGCTGACGGCAACGGGCTCGGCCTCGTGCCGCTACCGCTGCTGCACGCCAGCGCTCACGCGAACGCACTCGATATCGTGTCGATCAGCGACTTCAAACCGCTCATCGATATCTGGCTCGTGCATCCGCGCGTGCTGGGCAAATTGCAACAGCCGGTCGAGCGCTTCGGCGCGGCGATCGAGCGGCAATTCAAGGAAGCGCGAGCGCAGCGCGCGGCTTGAGCCACGCGCCGATTGCCCGTCAGATCACGCGAAAACCGTGCGTACCATCGCGCCCGAGCTGGGCAACGAGGCCGTACTCCCATTCCAGATACGCGTTCATCGCTTCGCGCGCGTTATCGGTTCCCTCGTACGGTCGACGATACCGATCGATGCGCGGCGACGCCAGCCGTGTCTCACCGCTCTCCACGGCAAAGCCCGCGTCGACCCACGCGTTCGTGCCGCCAGCTAGCACCTGCACCGGCTTGCCCGTCAATGCCGCCAACTCTGGCGCGGCAAAGCGCGCAAGCAGACTGCTGCCGCAGGTCACCACATAACGTTGCGCATCCGGCAGCTTGCGCAACGCTTCGGCGAGTTGGCCACGAATCGCGAACCACGCGCCCGGAATATGGCGCTTCACATAGTTCGCGCTGGTCGTGAAATCCAGCACGACGGTGCCCGGCGATTGCAGCAGCGTCACCAGTCCAGCCGGCGTGATCTCTTCGACAACAGGCGGCGTGGGCGCAAGGCGCGCAGCGGGCGCGGCGCCCTTTTCGCTGAAATCCGCGTTGCCCAGGCCGTCCACCACATACACCTCGACGTTCATTTGCGCGAGCCACGACGCTGTCATGTTCGCGCGCACGCCGTCGTTGTCCGCGAGGATCACGCGCGCGCCACGCACCGGCGCGAACATGTCGGTCTCCTGCACGAGTTGACCGCCCGGCGCATTGCGAAAGCCGGGCACGTGGCCCGCTTCGTATTCTTCCGGCGTACGCACGTCGAAACGATAGACGGTGCGTACCGCTTCATCGGCCCAGCGACGCGCCTCGTCGCGCGACGTGCGGCCCACCTTGGCACGTTCCGCCACCCCGCGCGCGGAATCGGCGGCGGCGAGGCGAAGTGTGTCATCGGCAATCGGCTCGAAGCGGCGCGCGCTGCCGTGCGCGAGCGCCTGACCGGCAAGCGTCCAGCCGATCGTGCCATTGCGCAGCGCCGCGACCGGATTCGGCACGCCCGCATTGATCAGCGACTGCGCACCGATGATGCTGCGCGTGCGCCCCGCGCAATTGACGATGATCCGCGTGGCGGGATTCGGCGCGAGCTGCCGCGCACGCAACACCAGTTCCGCACCCGGCACGCTAATGCTGCCGGGAATATTCATGGTCTGGTATTCGTCGAAACGGCGTGCGTCGAGCACCACCACATCGGCTTCATGATCGAGCAGCGCCAGCACTTGCGGCGCGCCGAGGGACGGCGTATGGCGCTCGCTTTCGACCAGTTCGCCGAATGCCTTGCTTGGCACGTTGACATCCTGGAACAGCTCGCCGCCCGCCTCGCGCCAGCCCTGCAAACCACCCTCGAGCAGCGCGATATAGGTATAGCCCAGCTCGCTCAGCCGGCGTGCAGCGCGCTCGGCAAGCCCTTCGCCGTCGTCGAACACGACGACCGGCACGTCGCGGCGCGGCAAGCGCACAGGCGCTTCCAGTTCGAGCCGCGAGAGCGACAGGTTGGCAGCGAACAGCGGATGACTGCGCGCGTGCGGATCCTCCTCGCGTACGTCAACGAGCGCGATTTCCTCGCGCTCGAGCAGCGCGCGGCGCACGTCTTTGAACGATCGGATACGGAATTCTGTAGCGAAACTCATGAGATCAGGGACTCCTTCGAAACATTCCAGATATTTGGCAACACATCGTTCGAGTAGCCGGAGATAAAGGTTTTACGGCCTCCGCCAGCCGGATAGACGGAACGCGTCACCGCGCCAATATTTCCACCGTACACGTGAATGCTGATCGACGTACGATCGTGAAAAGCATTACTCACGCGGTGGATATCGCCGATGCGCGGCGACACGGCATCCACCGCGCCGGCATCGAGGCGCTTTGCCGCCCCCTCTTCTTCCACCGCGCCGCCGGGCGTGATGCGATACGCCTGAGCAATTTCCGCACCACGCAACACCCCGATTAAACCCCATACGGTGTGGTCATGGACCGGCGTCGACTGGCCCGGTCCCCATACAAAACTTACGATTGAAAAACGCTGCTGCGAATCCGCGTGCAACAGAAATTGTTGATAGCGCTCGGGGTCGGGCTGCGCGAAGGCGTCGGGCAACCAGTCGTCGTGGGCGATCAGCTCGTGCAGCGCGGCGCCGCCGGCTTCGAGCAGATGCGCTTCGGGCGCGCGCTCGTCGACGAGCGACGCAATCCGGCCGACGAACGCGCGCAGCCGGTCCGGTCTCAAAGCTTGAGTCATCGAATGTTCAGAATGTGGGTTGACTTGAATCTGTCACGCACCGCGGGAGAGCGCGGCGTTGAAGGTGTCGGTCCATAACGGTGCGACGTCAACATGCCGGTCGATGACCGCGGCGCGCGCGAACGTATCGGCAACCTGCTGCTCGCTGGCGATGTCCGCCGCCGTGACGCCAGTCACGCGGCGCGCCTGGCTCTGGTTGCGATACAACGAACGGATCGCCTCCTCGGGCACCCGCAACTCCGCGGACAACACCTTCGCGTAGGCATCCTGATGCTGACCGAACCACGTGCAGGCGCGTTGCAGCCGCACTAGCAGATCCGCGGACGCGGCCCGCCGTTGCGGATCGGCAAGTACCGACGGATGACCGTAGTACAGGTAATTGCCGGACAAATAGCCGTTGGCGTTTTTCAGCACGCGCGCACCCGCTTGGGAGATCGCGAGCGGCACGTTGTAGCCGTAGATCGCCCAGGCATCGAGCGAACCGGCGTTGAAGGCGGCAAAACCGTCGCGCGGCGCGAGCGAGGTGGCCTGAATATCGTTGAACGACAGCCCCGCCTCTTCGAGCATGCGCAGCAGGTAGTAGTGCGTCGTGGTGGCGCGCAGATAGCCGACGCGTTTGCCCTTCAGATCGGCGATCGAGCGGATCGTCGATCCCTTCGGGACCAGCACCACCTGATTGTTGACGTCGTCCTTGTAGACGGCGATCACGCGCACCTGAGCGTTCTGCAGCCGCGCGAAGATCGGTGGGATTTCGCTGCCGGAGGCGATATCGAGCGAGCCGCCGTTCATCGCCTCGACCATCGCGTTGCCGGACTGGAATTCGGACCAGTCGATCGTGTACGGCGTATCCGCGAGGCCTGCGGTTTTCAAGAGCGTAGCGTCGCCGCCTTTATAGGTTGCGACGCGCAAACGGACTTTGCTCAGATCGACAGGCGGATCGGTTTTCTCGCTTGCTGCCGGCGTGGCTGCTGCGGCGGCTGCCGAAATCAAACCTGTGCCTGCCGCGCCGAAGAATGAGACTGACAGCGAGGCTGACAGCGCGGACACGAGCCGGCGGCGCCGGAGCGAAACCGGCGAATCGAAACGTTGGGTCATCTTATGGGGTGCTCAGGTAAGGACGTCAGGCTCGGCTTCGACCAGCCCTTCCAGCAGGCTCTGGAACGCAAACAGCGCACCACCCGGGCGGCCGACCTGCTCGTGCGTGAGCGTGGCGACCTCGTGCGGGATGGCTTGCGGCGTGCCCGCGGCTTCGGCGAGCAGCTGCGCATGGCAGGCGTTATCGAGCGCGATATACCACCAGGCAGCCGCCTCAACGCTCGGACCCGCCGTCAGGATGCCGTGATTCTTCAGGATCACCGCCTTTCGTTCGCCCAGCGCCGCGGCGATACGCGCACCTTCATCGGTATCAAGCACCACGCCACGGAAGTCGTCGAACAGGGCGTGGTCCTGATAGAACGCGCACGAGTCCTGCGTCAACGGATCGAGCGTGCGGCCGAGCGTCGACCATGCCTTGCCGTAGAGCGAATGCGTGTGCGCGGCGGCGACCACTTCGGGACGCGCCTCGTGAATCGCCGCGTGAATCGCGAAGGCCGCCTGATTCACCGGCCCCTCGCCAACCACAATCTCCCCTTCTGCATTCACCAGCAGCAGATCCGACACGCGAATGCGGCTGAAGTGCTTGCCGAACGGATTGACCCAGAAGTGATCGGGCCACTCCGGATCGCGCGCTGTGATATGGCCGGCGAGACCCTGATCGAAACCATAGCGCGCGAACAGTCGAAACGCCACGGCGAGCCGTGCCTGCCGATAGCGCCGTTCAGCCGCGATGCTTTCGCGCGGCGGGACGTCGTCGAACCAGAATTTGCGGAGCGGTGCGTGACGCTGGAGTGGAGGTGTATCTGCGGTGTTTTGCAGCGTGGGGGCACTTTGCGGCGCCGGGGTGTCTTGCAGTTCGTGAGCGCTTTGCGGCGCTGGAGTATCTTGCAGCGCGTGGGTGCTTTGCTGCTGCGGGGTGTCTTGCAGCGCGCCTGTAGCCTGCGGCGCCGGGGCGTTTTGCAACGCGGCGGACAGATCGGTCATCGTGGCTCCGTTCAGGCGGCCACGCGCTCGACGCGCGCGATCCGTTCGCGGGTGGCCGGAATCAGTTCGCGGCCATAGTCGACGGCGTCTTCGAGCGGATCGAAGCCACGTACGAGGAAGGTCGACACGCCGAGCGCGTAATACTCCGCGAGCGTTTCGGCGACCTGTTCCGGTGTGCCGACCAACGCGGTCGAGTTCGAGCGTCCGCCGATTTCCCTGGCGACGCCGGTCCACAGACGTTCTTCGACGCGATCCGATTCACCCGATGCCGCGAGCAGCCGTCGCGCGCCTTCACTTTGCGCCGGGCCGCCGACGCCGAGTCCTTGCGCCGCGCGCAGTTGCCGGGTTTCTTCGAGGATGTGCTCCGCGCGTTCCCACGCGGCTGCTTCGGTAGCCGCCAGGATGGGCCGGAACGACACGGAAAAGCGCACGTTACGGCCATGTTTCGCGGCTTCGGCGCGCACGCGGGCGACCTGCTCGCGCACTTGCGCCTTCGATTCGCCCCAAAGCGCGTAGACATCTGCATGACGTCCGGCGATTTCGAGCGCGGGCGCGGATGCTCCGCCGAAATACACGGGGATATGGGGTTGCTGCACCGGCTTCACTTCGGAGAAGCCTTGTTCGAAACGATAGTACTGACCGTTGTGATCGAAGGGTTTCGCTTCGGTCCAGATGCGGCGCAGGATGTGCAGGTATTCGTCGGTGCGGGCGTAGCGTTCGTCGTGCGACAGGTAATCGCCGTCGCGGCGTTGTTCAGCGTCGTCGCCACCGGAGATGATGTGGACGGCGAGACGGCCGCCGGAATAGTGATCGAGCGTTGCCAGTTGGCGCGCGGCGAGCGTGGGCGAGACGAAGCCCGGGCGATGGGCGAGCATGAAATGCACTTTGCTCGTGACGCTGGCCGCGTGCGCGACGGTGAGGACCGCGTCGGGGCTTGTCGAATGATGCGGCACGAGGATGCGGTCGAAGCCCGCGGCTTCGTGAGCGCGGGCGAATTGCTCCACGTAGTCGATGTCGATGATTGGCCCTTGCGGGGCGTGGGTCTCGGACACCTTGCGGGTCTGGATCATGCCGATGAATTCGATGGACACGGTGGTGTCTCCCAGGGTGGTTTTTTTGCCCGGCGGGGCGGTGGCTTTCTTGATTGGATGCGGTGCTCTGTTCGAGGGGTTTAAGGTAGCAGCGCTACATGCGGTTGTTAAATATTGATCGGACATATCTATATCGGGATTGCATGTAACAGAGAGGGGTTGGTAGCGCTGGGCTTGGTCTGGTGTGTGCTTGTTGTGGTGGGGTTTTGTTGAGTTGTTTGCCTGCACGGCGCTTTTGTCAGTGTTCTTGGGGCTTTGGCCTTTCCTTGAATTGTTAGTGGTCTATTAGCGTTGCCCCTGTGCGGGGCGGCACCTACTTTTCTTTGCATGCCGTGTATAGACCGGAGACATGGTTGACAGACGTGCGGGGACATGGTTGACACTTCCGGGTATTAAAACGCCCGGTCCCGACCATGCCCTGGAACGTAAGAGACACCATGAGCCTCCGACAGGAATTTGTTCATCTGGCCAGTCAGGACACGCTGACGATGACTGAGCTGTGCCAGCGCTTTAACATCAGCCGGCAGACCGGTTATAAATGGCTTGATCGCGGCGAGAACGCGCTGTCCGATCAATCCCGGCGCCCTGCCAGCAGTCCCTCGAAGACCCCCGCTGCCATGGAGCAGGAAGTCGTGCGGCTGCGCCAGGCCCATCCGCGTTGGGGCGGACGCAAGATCAGCCGGCGCCTGCGGGATCTGGGCTTTGAGGCGGTGCCACAGGCCAGCACCGTGACCGACATCCTGCACCGGCACAACCTGATCCTGCCGGCCGATTCAGCGATGAGCCAACCCTGGAAGCGCTTTGAGCACGAGCAGCCCAACGTACTCTGGCAGATGGACTTCAAGGGGCACTTCGAGACCCTCCAGAAGGAGCGGTGCAGTCCCCTGACGGTGCTCGACGACCACTCGCGCTTCAGCATCCTGCTACGCGCCTGTGGGCCCACCGATACCGCTACCGTGCAGGCGGGATTACGGGAGGCGTTTGGGCACTATGGCCTGCCGTTACGCATCAATACCGATAACGGCTCGCCGTGGGGTTCACCTGGCAGTCCGGGGCAGCTCACCGAGCTGGCCGTCTGGCTGATCCAGCTGGGTATCCGCATCAGTTACAGCCGGCCTTACCACAGCCGGCAAAGAGAAGTAGGTGCCGCCCCGCACAGGGGCAACGCTAATAGACCACTAACAAAACAAGGAAAGGCCAACGCCATAAGAACACTGACAACAAGCGCCGCCGACGGCAAAAAACGAAAACCCCCTTCCACGAACGTGGACATCCCCGGCCCATCAGCAGAAAACCAAAACCTTTGCCACAATGCCCCATCGCGCGAAAGCGCCCGAAACAGCAAATGAACAGAAAATGATCCCCTTCTCGGTCCTCGACCTATCGCCAGTCATCGCAGGTGCCACCCCCGCGGACGCGTTCAAAAACACACTGGACCTCGCCCAGCACGCGGAAAACTGGAACTACCGCCGCTTCTGGCTGGCGGAACACCACAACATGACCGGCATCGCCAGCGCGGCCACCGCAGTGGTGATCGGCCACGTCGCCGGCGGGACAAAGAAAATCCGCGTCGGCTCCGGCGGCGTCATGCTGCCCAACCACGCACCGCTCGTCATCGCGGAACAGTTCGGTACCCTCGCCTCGCTCTATCCGGATCGCATCGACCTGGGCCTCGGCCGCGCACCCGGTACCGATCAAAGCACCGCCCGCGCGCTGCGCCGCGATCTGCAAAATAGCGCGGAGTCGTTCCCCGACGACGTCGTCGAGTTGCAACGCTATTTCGCCGACCCCGTGCCGGGTCAGCGTATTCGCGCAGTCCCCGGCGCAGGCCTCCATGTGCCGCTGTGGCTGCTCGGCTCGTCGCTGTACAGCGCGCAACTGGCTGCGGCACTCGGTCTGCCGTTCGCGTTCGCATCGCACTTCGCGCCCGATCACATGTTCACGGCGCTGAAGGTCTATCGCGAGCAATTCCGTCCGTCCGCGACGCTCGATAAGCCGTACGCCATGGTCGGCGTCAATCTGTTCGCCGCCAATAGCAACGAGGAAGCGCGACGTCTGTTCACCTCGCTGCAGCAGCAGTTCGTCAACCTGCGGCGTGGCACGCCCGGTCAGTTGCAGCCGCCGGTCGAGCGGATCGAAGCGTCAGAGATGGAGTTGAACGGCGTCGCGCATTCGCTCGCCCGCTCCGTGATCGGCGATCGCGATACGGTCCGCGAAGGACTGCTGTCTGTCATTGATCAGACCGGTGCGGATGAATTGATGCTGACCGCGCAGATCTACGATCACACAGCACGGCTGCGCTCGTTTGAGATCGGCGCGCAAGTGCGCGAAGAGTTGAGTGCCGGTAAGTAACCACGCAGACAAGTAACAAAAAGGGCGGCCTGTATCAGCACAGGCCGCCCTTCTTTCTTCGTCGATTGACTGGCTGCCATGAATACACGAGCATCAGGTTGCCGAGCCGCAATGTTCACCGCGCCCAATCAGCGCCGTGCAAGTTCGAATTCAATTCCAAACTTCAAATCGGGCTCATACGTTGAGCTCTGACTTCGGCTAAAGCGCTTCAACTCAATCTCACGCCGTAGCTTCGGCTTAGGCCCAAGCTCAACACACGCGCCAAAACTCACCGGTTAGCCGGCACCGCCGCCAAGCCATCGAGCAGCGCCTTATGAAACGCCTGCGGGTCCTGCATCTGCGGCGCGTGCCCCAAATCCGCGAATTCGACGAGCGTAGCGTGCGGAATCGCCTTCGCGGCAGCCTTGCCCAGCTCGGGGTAATGGCCGATTTTCGCGCGCACGTCAGGCGGCGCCACATCCTTGCCAATCGCGGTCGTGTCCTTCTGGCCGATCAGCAAAAGCGTCGGCATGCTCAGATGGCTCAACTCATACACCACTGGCTGCGTGTCAATCATGTCGTAGAGCAACGCGGAATTCCACGCCACGATCTGTTTGCCGGGGCCTCGGTACATCCCCGCGAGCATCTGTACCCACGGCTCATAGTCGGCGCGCCACTGGCCGGCGTAATAGGTCGCCTGCTCGTAACGGCGAATGCCGTCCGCAGACGTTTTCAGCTCGCGCTCGTACCATTGGTCCACCGATAGCGAAGGCACACCCTTCGCCTTCCAGTCCTCGAGGCCAATCGGATTGACCAGCACCAGTTGCTGCGTTTCATGCTGATACATCAGCGCATAGCGGATCGCGAGCATGCCGCCGGTCGAATGACCGATCACGGTCGCATCCGTCACGCCGAGCGATTCGAGCAGCGCATGCGTATTGCGCGCCAGTTGCTGAAAGCTGTACTGATAGTGCTCGGGCTTGCTCGATTTACAAAAACCGATCTGATCCGGCGCGATCACCCGGTAGCCGGCGTCGCTCAGGCGATGAATCGTCGCGTCCCACGTCGCCGCACAAAAATTCTTGCCGTGCAGCAATACGGCCGTGCGACCGTTCGCATGTTCCGGCTTGATATCCATGTACGCCATGTGCAACGCCACGCCTTGCGAGGTGAAGTCGTATTGCTCGACCGGCGCCGGATAGTTGAAGCCCTGCAACTCAGGGCCGTACGCCGGACCGCTGTTATCGACGGCCGCAGCCGGAGTAGCGCCGGTAGCCCCGGGACCAGGCTGGGTGAGAGCGCCACCCGAACCACCCGAACGCCCCGAACTAGCCGCACTACCCGCAACGGCCCCACTGGCCGGTGTGGCGGCGAAAGCACCGGGCGCAACGGTTAGCGCGCAGGCGCTCAAGATGGCGAACAAAGACTGGCGGCGAAAATTCATCGATCGGTTTCTTGCAAAAGGAAATCAGCGTGAAGCATGCAGGCCGCGGCCGCTGGCAAGCCAACGCCCGCACCCCGTTCGGAGCGGACGATTCTACGACGCGCCGCCGGACTCTGCTGCCGCGCGCGCAGGCTCATGGCGGCGCCGGCCGGTGTGGCACACATATTGCAGCGCTTCGCCTTGCGCCCTATGTGTCGTGGCGCACGGATGCGTCCCGCGCAAGGGTTGATCGTTCGCAAGGCGGCCGCGCGAGTTGCATCCGCACAATTCAGACTATTCGCCGGCGGCAAATCGGTGCTAGAACTAGCAGACGGGCCCGCGAAGACGAAAGCCGCCTGGCAGCACGAATCAATAACGCAGAGCGAGATAACAAGACCACCCGGGGCATACCAATCAGCAACTATCTTGCAAGGGACCGGAGTAAGCGCTGTGGGGCTGGAGTAAGTGCCATGCATGAAACCAGAGTAGCGAGCCAAAGCGCCAACTCTAGTCAACAGCTAAAGCGCTAACGCCAGCCAGCACGCTAGCCCCAGTCAATAAAGGAGACAGACATGGAAACTCCGGCACGGCTGAACGATCTGCAACGCACCACCCTCGCCATCGTCCTCGCGGGCGGACGGGGCACGCGGCTCGGGCCGCTCACGAACAAGCGCGTCAAACCAGCGGTGCACTTCGGCGGCAAGTACCGGATCATCGACTTCGCGCTCTCCAATTGCCTGAACTCCGGCATCCGCCGCATCGCGGTGGTCACGCAATACAAGGCGCACTCGCTATTGCGCCACCTGCAGCGCGGCTGGGGCTTCCTGCGCGGCGAATTCGGCGAATTCATCGACCTCTGGCCGGCGCAGCAGCGGGTGGAAGGCGCCCACTGGTACCGCGGCACCGCGGACGCGGTGTTCCAGAATCTCGACATCATCCGCTCGATCCGGCCGAAATACGTGGTGGTGCTGGCGGGCGACCACATCTACAAGATGGATTACACGCGCATGATCGCGGATCACGCGGAAAGCGGCGCGGATTGCACCGTCGGCTGCATCGAGGTGCCGCGCATGGAAGCGGTGGCCTTCGGCGTGATGCATGTGGATGAAAACCGCCGCGTGACCGGTTTCGTCGAGAAACCCGCCGATCCGCCCGCCATGCCGGGCCGCCCGGATTCGGCGCTCGCCAGCATGGGCATCTACGTGTTCAGCGCCGATTACCTGTATTCGCTGCTCGAAGAGAACATCTCGAGCGTCGATACCGATCACGACTTCGGCAAGGACATCCTGCCGCGCGTCGTCACGCAAGGCACGGCGATCGCGCATCCGTTCAGCATGTCGTGCGTGTCGTCAGATCCTACCGTCGAGCCGTACTGGCGCGACGTCGGCACGATCGACGCCTACTGGGCAGCCAACCTCGACCTCGCCTCCACCATCCCAACGCTCGACCTGTACGACCGCAACTGGCCGATCTGGACGTATCAGGAACAGTTGCCGCCGGCCAAGTTCGTCCGCGACCTGAAAGGTCTGCAAGGCACCGGCAACAACCTGATCGTGTGCGGCGGCTGTGTGATTTCCGGCTCGCAGATTTCGCGCTCGGTGTTGTCGTCGAACGTCAAAGTGAGTTCGTTCTGTAATATCAATGAGGCAGTCTTGTTGCCGCAGGTCACCGTCGGCGCGAGCTGCCGGCTGCAGAAAGTCGTGATTGACCGCGGCTGCACCATTCCGGACGGCACGGTGATCGGTGAAGATCCGGCGGCCGACGCCGAACGCTTCTATCGCACCGACGACGGCGTCGTGCTGGTCACGCCCGACGCGCTGGGGCAGAAGGGGAAGTGATGCTCGCAGAGACGGCAAAACGAACCAGCTGGCGGAGCTGGCCGCCCGTCTTGCCGCCCGCGCAAACCTGCCGCAGACCTAACGCAAACCCGCACCAACAGGAACGAGACCGAGCCTATGACGATTCGCGCCCTGCACGTCGCAAGCGAGCTGTATCCCCTCCTCAAAACGGGCGGTCTCGCCGACGTCGCGGGCGCGTTGCCGCCCGCGCTGATCGAGCGCGGCGCCGACGTGCGGGTGCTGCTGCCCGGCTTTCCGGCGGTGGTCGCCGGCTTGACGGACTTGCGGCCGGTGGCGCAGCTGGGCCGCCGTTTCGACTCGCCGGGTGTCACGCTCGAACAGGGCACACTGCCCTCGAACGGCCTGATCGTCTACGTCATCCGCGCCGGCTCGCTGTACGACCGCCCCGGCAACCCCTATCTGAACGACGAACACGTCCCGTACGGCGACAACGCGCAACGCTTCGCCCTGCTCGGCTGGGTCGCGGCCCAACTGGCGCAGCATCTCGACCCGGCGTGGGCGCCGCAGATCGTCCATGCGCACGACTGGCATGCCGGACTCGCGCCCGCCTATCTGAAGGCGGCTGAACGGCAGCACGGCCGCTCGTTCGCGCGCAGCGTCTTCACGGTGCACAACCTCGCGTATCAGGGCGTTTTTCCGGCGCATCAGTTCGGCCAGCTGGCGCTGCCTGACGACTTCTTCAGCATGCGCGGCGTCGAATTCTATGGGCAGTTGTCGTTTCTCAAGGCAGGCCTCTATTACAGCGACCGCATCACCACCGTCAGCCCGACCTACGCCCGCGAAATCCAGACACTGGCCCAGGGCGGCGGGCTAGACGGGTTGCTGCGCCATCGCGCCCACGATCTGAGCGGCATCCTGAACGGCGTCGACTACTCGGTGTGGAATCCCGCCACCGACGCGCTGCTCGAAGATCACTACACGGCCACCCGCCTGGCCGGCAAACTGGCCTGCAAGGAAGCGCTGCAAAAGCGCTTCGGCCTCGCGCAGAAAAGCGATGCATTGCTATTCGGCGTGGTGAGCCGGCTGACCGAACAGAAAGGCCTCGACCTGCTGCTCGAGGCGGTGCCGGAAATTGTCAAACGCGGCGGCCAGTTGGTGGTGTTCGGCACCGGCGACCCGGCGCTCGAAAACGGTTTGAAACGTGTCGCGCATACACATCCGGAATCGGTGGCGGTCGAACTGGGTTTTGACGAAACACTCGCACATACGATCGTCGCGGGCAGCGACGTGATCGCGGTGCCGTCGCGCTTCGAGCCCTGCGGGCTCACGCAACTGTATGCGCTGGCTTATGGATCGCTGCCGCTCGTGCATTGCGTCGGCGGCCTCGCGGACACGGTCGTGGACGCGTCGCTCGAAAATCTCGCCGACGACCTCGCAACCGGCTTCGTATTCGAACGATTCGAGCCGAAGGGCCTTGCGGCGGCGATCCGCCGCGCGTTTGCGCTCTATGACCGCCGCACCGAATGGAAAGCCACGCAACGTCGCGCGATGCAGCAGGATTTCGGCTGGGGCGCCTCGGCCGAGCGCTATCTGGCGCTGTATCGGGAACTATCCTGATGGTTCGACGCAACAACACGGGGACGGATCGACTCGCGCGTGACAAACTCATGTATTGTTTCCTGACTATGCAGATCGCGCATTTTTCTTGCACCATCTGAAACACAGTCACGAAATACAGTCACGCCGCTTCAGGCGCCCGGCCCAAGCCGGTTCGTTACCGCGGCCATCCTTCCGTTCTCATTGATCGCGCACCACGCTTGCGCGGGCCACACCATGACGAAAAACGTTCTGAGCATCCAGTCACATGTCGTCTTCGGGCACGCCGGCAACAGCGCGGCCGTATTCCCGATGCGCCGGCTCGGCGTCAATGTCTGGCCGCTCAATACCGTGCAGTTCTCGAACCACACGCAATACGGCCATTGGACCGGCGGCGCAATCGAGGCCTCGCAGATGGAAGACCTCGTCGAAGGGATCGGTGCGATCGGCATGCTGCCGCGCTGCGACGCCGTGTTGTCCGGCTATCTGGGCACGCCCGAGCAGGCGCAAGCGGTGCTGGAGATCGTCAAGGCCGTGAAGGCCGCCAATCCGCGCGCATGGTACTTCTGCGATCCGGTGATGGGCGCCGCGAGCGGCTGCAAGGTCGAACCGGGCATCCAGGAATTTCTCGTGAGCACCATGCCGGAGGTCGCCGACGCGATGGCGCCGAACCATACCGAGCTGCAGCGCCTCGTGGGCCGCGAGATCGAGACGCTCGAAGAAGCCGTGACCGCGTGCCGCGAGGTCATCGCCCGCGGGCCGAAGCTCATGCTGGTCAAACATCTGCTCGATCGCAACAGCCCCGCCGACCGTTTCAACATGCTGGTCGTCACCGAGCGCGAGGCCTGGATGGGCCAGCGTCCGCTCTACCCGTTCGCGCGGCAGCCGGTGGGCGTCGGCGATCTGACGAGCGCAGTGTTCGTCGCGCGCACGCTGCTGGGCGATTCGATCCGCGCGGCCTTCGAGCACACGCTGGCCGCCGTGAACGCGGTTGTGAAAGCGACATGGCAGGCCGGGCGCTATGAGCTGGAACTGGTGGCTGCGCAGAACGAAATCGCGCAACCGCGTGAATGGTTCGACGCGTGGGTGGCGGAGACGGCTTAGGTCCTATAATGCGTGCCGCGCAGGCGCGGGCCGCCACCCGCCCGCGCCTCATTTTTCGGGCATTCAGCATTCAGCAGACGAGGCATAGATGGACGGTTATATCCGCAGCGAGCGGGAAGAATTTTTTGAGCAGTTGTGCATCAGTGTCGACGCGGACGAAGCGCACGAGCAGGAAGCGATCGAGTACTTCGAGAACCAGTTCGACCAGGCCGACTTCGATCCCGCACAGTGGCTCGACATCGCGCTTTTCTATTCGCCTGCGGTGGCGCGCGGCATCGTCGAAATGGTGACGCCCGACGACAAGGCGCGCAGCAACATCGCCGAAGTCATCGCCGACAACCTCGACATTTCGTACGGCGAGGACGAGTGCCAGCAGTTCGCCGAGACCATCGAATTCGCGCTGAACAACGGCGTGCCGGTGGACCTCGACCTGGTGCTCGACGGCTGCCAGCGCGCAATCGACGATCTCGACACCTGGGCCGACGACGAAACCAAGGCGCCCCTCCTGCGTCTGCGCGAAGAGTTGCTGCGCCAGCAAGGCGAGCATTGAGGGCGTAGTTTCAGGCCGGCGCGCTCGCGCCGGTTTCTCAAGCACCATCCCCAAGCCGCAATCAAGCCGTATTCCTACCGTTTGTCCGCCCGCGCAGCGGCTCCGTGCTTCTTAAGCATATGCCGTAATCCGCACCCGCGCGCCGCCGCTGACAGGCCGCCAGCCCAAGCGCTGTACGGGCTATGCCGAAATGCTCATTCAAAGCGCCGCGAACTGCCAAGACGGTCGCAAATTGGCTTTCTATATTCGCGCCAGATTGACTGGCATGTGAACGCCTTTGTGCGTCCCGCAAGAGGACTTTCTATGGGCGCCCCCCAACGGTTCCTCCTACCGGGCGTATTCCAGCATTGTTGATGGTGACCGATCATCCGTACTCTTGATGACGCGCGCCATGCAAAGTCGAACCCATGCTTGCGCGTCGATCCAGCGTTACCGCTTTACCGCTTTACCGCTTTCACACCTGAAACTGTCGATGGAGAGAAAGACCATGAGTCTTCGCAACACGCTGAAACCGCTTGCACTGTTCGTTGGCGCTGCCTTCGCGATCGCGCCGCTGGCCAGTTTCGCCGACGACCTGCCGGTGAAAATCGGCTTCGCCGCGCCGCTGACAGGCGCCAACGCCGGCTACGGGAAGGATCTGGAGAACGGTGTCCGGCTTGCAATCGAGGAAGCCAACGCCCAGAAGATCAAGATCGGCGACAAGGTCGCACAATTCCAGCTCGTCTCCGAAGATGACCAGGCCGACCCGCGCGTCGGCGTGCAGGCCGCACAGAAGCTGGTCGATGCGGGTGTATCGGTGGTCGTGGGCCACTTCAACTCGGGCACGACGATTCCTGCCTCGCAGGTGTACGAGCAGGCCGGCATTCCGGTGATCGACCCGGCCGCCACCAATCCGATCATTACCGGGCGCGGCTTCGCGAACACCTTCATGGTGATTTCCACCGATGCGCAGAACGCCGGCAACGCGGGTGTCTACGCCGTCGAGGTAACGAAGGCCAAACGCATCGCGATCATCGACGACCGCACCGCGTTCGGCCAGGGCGAGGCCGACGAGTTCGAGAAGGCGGTGAAGGCGCATGGCGGCACCATCGTGACGCGCGAATACACCGACAATCACGCGGTGGACTTCAGCACGCAGATCACCAAGATCAAGGCGACCAATGCGGATCTGATTTTCTTCGGCGGCCTGGATACGCAGGCGGCCGGCTTCGCGAAGCGGATGAAGCAATTGGGGATGAACGCGCAGCTGGTGGGTGGTGGCGGTGTGATGGACCAGGACTTCATCAAGCTCGCCGGCGACCCGGCCGAAGGCGCGATGGCGTGGGAATACGGCAGACCGTTGGCCCAATTGCCCGGCGGCAAGGACTTTTCCGCGAAGTTCAAGAAGCGCTTCGGGGTGGATATCCTGTCTTACGCGCCCTTTGGGTATGACGGGGCATGGGCCGCGATCAAGGCGATGCAGCAGGCAAAATCCAGCTCGCCGGCGGTCTACCGGCCGGTGCTCAAGGCACTCGATCAAGACGGCGTAACCGGGAAGATTTCTTTCGATAGCACCGGGGCGTTGAAAAGCGGCGCTTCCACGCTGTATCAGGTCAAGAACGGGGCCTGGGTGCCTATCGTGACCAAGAGCGGAAGTTAAGCGTCTCTTTTTGCCCATGACGGCGTTGTCGTTCATGCGGCAGTGGCGGTACTTCCTTACCGCCACTGCCGTGAGTACTGCCGATGCCGTACGTCCCTACCTGACTGCCTTCAACACCACCTCGGCATCGAGATCCCGTTCGATCCGGACCAGATCATCCTTCACATCGGCAAATTCATCGACAGAGCACATCTGATGGCCAAACGCGGCTCGCAGGTGTCGACTGACCTGCAAGACCCGCGCGGCAGGATCGAACACGTAGCGAGAAGAAAACTCGAGGAAACGATCCTTCACCGTGGCATCCGGCGGCACATCCGTCACGCGGGCGAACCTCGGCAGTGTCATTGCCAGCGTTTCATCGAACTCCCCGCCGATGCACGCCCAGGGCTGTGTTCTCGAAGGCTCCGCCAGCCACGCCTGCACCTGCCCGGCCATTCCGCCGGATAAGCTCGTCAGGGCCGGCACAGCGGTCGTCCCGTCGGTCCAGACAAAATGTGCCACCCGTCCCTGCATCGACGTGGAAAAAGGTCCATCGGTCGATGTCAGATCGCCCGTGCGCAATTGCGCTGTGCCATGCAAACCCGTCAGCAATAGACGATTCGCCGCAATCTGTTGCGTGCGCTGCCGGGTTGCCCGTCGAAACATATTGCGTTCCAGCTCCGCGGTATAGCCGGCGTCTTCCACGCGATAGGCGTAGTTCGCCGCCCCGCTCTCATCGACGTCGATCTGCAGGCGCGCCGTGCGCTCGCGCAACTGGGTGGCCGGCGTGCGCGCCAACACGCCCTCGTCGACCAGCAAAACGGGCCGGTCCATCACGCTCGGCGGCAAATAGCCAAAACTCATGCCGCCTGCCGTAGTGTCGGCAAATAGCGATAGATCAGGAATCCAGACGATTGCATGATTGATCGCGCTCTCGCCGTAGCCGGGCACCGCCGGCAAACTGTAGTACGGCCCGAGATTGAGCAGCACGGCCTCGCTGCGGATGCCGACCGCGGCGAGAAGCGCGCTGTACAACGCGACGTGGTCCTTGCAGTCGCCATAGCGGTTGTGCAGGATGTCAATCGCCTTATGCGGGATCGCCGCCGTCTCGCCGAGAAACAGCGCAACGTAGCGAATATTCAGGCGCACCCAGTCGTACAGGATCTGCGCCTTCGCACGCGGGTCGCTGACCTCTCCGGTCAGGCTCCGCGAGAGTTGAACGATGGCCGGGTCGCTCATCGTCGCGTCGGCAGCAGGGCCGCGATAACGCGCGGCGAAACTCGCGAAGTCCGGCACGGTCGACACCATCAGCCGGTCGCCCCAGTTCGCATAACCCACCGCACCCGCTTCGAGCGGCGCATACGGGCCGTGCTGGTAAACGAACTCGTAGCGGGTGCGGCCGTTTGCGGTGACCGGTGGCAGCGCGACGTAGCCGCGCGCATCGGCATAAAGCGGCACGTCGGCGGGCAGGTCGAAGATCAGGCGCTGCATCTCGACAGGCTCGCGCGTCGGTTCGACCAGGTACGCGAACGTGCCGGCCTGCAGGGGCTTCGTGCGCGTCTTGCGAAACGCCAGATGCACGCGCGAGCCGGGTTCGACGCCCGGAAAGATCACCGTGCGCAACACCCCGTCTTCGAAACTCGGTGCGCCCGCCGAGCGGGGTTCCTGCACGTCGCGGATCGCTTCAGGTCCAACCGGATGCGCGACGCCGTTCGGGTCGATCGTTTCCGAGGCCAGCAATTGCACCTGCTCGATGTCCTTGTTGAACCACACGTAACGTTGCGCGATATCGTCGACGCCGCTCGTCGTGTTGGCCCGGAGAATCGTGTCGTCGTGTTCTTCGACGGAGCCGTCTTTCTGGATCACGAAGAGGTGGACGTCGCGCTCCATCGTGGAGGGGGAGAGGTCGTCGTTGGGAGCGTTGGGAGCGTTGGGAGCGTTGGGAGCGTTGGCGGCATTGGACGTGCTCGAAACACCCCCCTCAGCCTGCGCGACGGTTGCACACGCAACCAGCGCCAACGCGGCGGTCAGCGCCTCGAACGCGAACCACCGCGTCATGCGCGACGCGCCCTGCCTCGCGCGCGCCACGCACGCGGACTCGACGCAAACTCCGCGCGAAACGCGTGATTGAAATTCGACAGATCGTTGAAGCCGCAATCGAGCGCGATATCGACGACCTTCGCGCTGTCGTCGTGGAGGCGCAGCGCCGCCGCTCGCAAGCGCGCGCGCAGCACATATTGATGCGGTGTCACGCCGGTCACGCTTTGGAACGTGCGCAGGAAGTAGAACTCGCTCAGGCCCGCCGCGGCAGCGAGGCTCGTGAGCGTATGCGGCGCGCCAGGCGTGTCGTCGATCAGGCGCACCGTCTGCGCCACGCGCGACCAGGCCGCGGCGCTTGCGGGCGGTTCCGCGCGCTTCAATGCACCCGCCGCCTTGAGCGTCGAGACGGCCACGTCGACCGCGAGTTCGTCCCACACCGCGCCGCCCGCATCCAGGGCGCCGGCACAGGCACGCGCAATCAGCGGCGACAACACAGGTAGCGACGGAATGCGCGCGCGCCTGAATTTCAGATCGCCGCTCGCGATGCCCGCGTCCGCGGCAAGCCGCTCGAAGTACGCCGGCGCATAGCGGAAAGCAATGCAGCGATCGCCGGGCGCATGCCGATGGCCGCATTCGAAGCAGTCACCCGTATTGCCGAGCAACAGCGCGCCGGGGGTGAGCAACGCGCGTCCCGTCGCTGCCCGGTAGCCGAACGAACCGGCGACCACCATCGCGATGCACACGCCCGCGTGCCGTTCCTCGAACGGCTGGTCGTGTGGGCCAAAGGTGCAGAGAATGTCCGCGACGTCCCAGCTCGCGCCCTGCGCCAGCGGACGCGCGCTTGTACTGCCGCGCGTGCCTTCCCGCGCCCGCTGCGCGAGCGCCTGCTGCAAAGTGACGGCAATTTTCCCCAAGATGCACCTCGGCTGAGTCCGTATCGTGGTTTTAGCACATCGGCGGCCAACGCGGTTTTGCCCGTTCCGGCGATGGCGCTTTCACCGAACGCCCCAAGGAGCACATACGATGAACATGCTGGACGACACCGTCGACCGCGGCTTTCACGCCGCCTTGACCGCCCCGGCGCGGGCCGCCGACATCGATGCCGCCGACGACCTCTACGGCTGGCTGATCGGCAGTTGGGACATGGACGTGCTGCATTACCGCGTCGACCTCGGCAATGCGCGCCGCCGCGGCGAGATTCATTTTGGCTGGGTTCTGGAGGGCCGCGCCGTGCAGGATGTGTGGATCATGCCGCCACGCAGCGAACATCATGCGGGGCTCACGGCCGCCGACACCATGTACGGCACCACGCTGCGGGTGTGGGACCCGGCGCTGCGGGCCTGGCGCGTGACTTACATGAATCCGCTGACCGGCCAGCGCGACGAGCTGATCGGCCGGCGCGTCGGCAATGATCTCGTGCAGATTGGCGCGCACGCCGACGGCACGCCGATTCGATGGAATTTCACCGGTATTACGCGGGATTCGTTCCGCTGGACCGGGGTCGCACTGGCGCAGGATGGCGTGACGTGGACGCTCGAGGCGGAATTTCACGCACGACGCAGGCGTTAGGTCGCGGCCGGACAATCGGGAGGTTCAAGCCTGCATGCAACAAAGACGCCCAGCTGCAAGCATCAATCCCCTCCCCCAATCTGCGCGAGCAATGCCTGCAGGCGCTCCACATGCCTGAGCAGCAAATGCCGGTGCTTCTCGATCTGCTCCAGCCGGCCAGCCAGGTCGGCCTGAATCGGGTCGTCGAGATCGGCGGCGGCGATCACGTCCTCCACTTTCGAGCGCATCGACGCAAGGTCCACCGGCGCATGACTCAAATGCCGTTCGAAACGCCGCACGTCCTGTATCGCCAGATCGCGAACTTTGCGGAAGTGGGCCTGGCGCCGATGCGCTTCGGCGTCGAGCGTCTCTTCTTCCACACGTTTGGCCGGCGCCGTCTGGCCGAAAATCGGCTCGGGGGGCCGCAACACCGTCTTCTTGCGCACCGGATGCGCCGTGCCGCGAAAACGCGCAAGCGGCTGTTCGTTGTCGATCGCTTCGCGCGCATTGGCCGGTATGTCCTGCTCGGTATGCGACACATTCATCCAGCCACCCGGCAAACCGGTGACCGCTTCGATACCGCGCACGAACTCCTCGCTGAATTCGCGCTGGCCGGACAGCATCAATTTGAGGTAGCTGGCGGAAAAGGTCATCATGCGCGCGAGACGCGTCGCGGCGCCGACCTCGCGGGTCAGCAGCACCAGGTTCGCTCGCCAGACCGGGAGTAGCAATTCGTCGGAATCTTCCATCGCTGGGTCTTCCATCTTTTTGCCCGATGTATGGATGACGCGCTCGCACACGTCATCGTTCTGAAAGGGTAGTCGCTTCAGTGCATGGCGCGCAATGCCCGCGCGCATCCCACGACTGTCGAGGCATCGAAATGACACGCTACGGCGCGCCGCCGCCCGGGGATAAAACGCCACGAAGTCCGGCGTTTTGAGTTGACCCATGCATTCGGCCAGCGTTCCTTCGCTGCGCGCCCGATGTGTGGCATCCTCTCGAACCGTTGTGGCACGCCACGTGCCGCAGCGTTAGCACCACCACCATGATTTAAGGGTTTTGTAATGAAGAAAATTGTCCTCGCCGTCGCAGCAACGATCGTCGCCCTGAGCGCGATCTCTCCCGCTCAGGCTTACGAGCACCACCGCGAATGCCACAAGGTGCGCGTCCACCATCACTGGGAACGTCGCTGCCACTGATCGTTATGCGGCGCCCCATACGGCGCGCATCGAAAAGCCCCGCCACGAGCGGGGCTTTTTTGTGGCCGCTCCCGCCTGCTCCGCTCTGACGGGGCGTGGGCCAACTCTTCAGCGAAACCTGCGACGCTCTATACGTTCGGCGCGAACGCCGCAGCATGCAATCACGGACACATGCTGTTACACCTTTGCGGTGTGGCCGAAGCGGTCGCGGCCTCGCGGAATGCGAAGCGCGGCGAACCGCATGGAAGAGATGAAATGGATACCGCGGACAGCAGCGGCGTCAGGCCGCCGCCGTCAAACTGCCGTCGTCAAGCTGCTCTAACGCGCTCCAACGCCGTCGTCACGAGCTCTTCCAGCAAGGGCTCGACTTTCACAGCCAGCGTCTCGTCATACGCATACGGCATCTGCTCTTCCATATACGTAATCTGCGACAATTCGAGCTGTACCGCGTGCACGCCCTGCGACGGCTGCCCGTACTGCCGCGTGATATACCCGCCCTTGAACCGCCCATTGGCGACCGCGGAATACCCGTCATGCCGCCCGACCACAGCGGCCAATTCCTCGCCCAATCCGGCCACCGCGCTGGCGCCGTTCGACGTGCCGAAGTTGAAATCCGGCAGACGTCCTTCGAAAAAACGCGGCACGTGCGAGCGAATCGAATGCGCTTCCCACAGCAGCACCTTGCCGTGCTTCGCCTTCAGCGCGGCCAGTTCGCCCGTCAGCGCGTCGTGATAGGGCTTCCAGTAAGCATCGCGCCGACGCGCGACTTCGGCGTCGGTCGGCAGATGGCCGTCGAGGTACAAGGGTTCCTTGTCGAAGGTATCGACCGGCAGCAAGCCGGTGGTGTCCTGCCCCGGATACAGATTCGCGCCGTCGGGCGGACGGTTCAGGTCGATCACATAACGCGCGTATGTCGGCGCCAGGATCGACGCGCCCATGCGTTTCGCAAACGCGTAGAGACGGTCGAGATGCCAGTCGCAGTCGTCGGTGCGCTGCGCGACCGGCGTCATCGTTGCGGCGATATCGGCGGGGAATTGCGTGCCCAGATGCGGGATCGAAATCAGCAACGGCAAGCTTCCCTGATGCAGCGATAGAACCGGCAAAGTAGTAGTAGACGAAGCAGTCATGTCAGTCCGGAATCGATGGGATCGATAAAAATCGAAGGTTCAGCGTGTTCAGCCATTCATGCGAGCATTTCGCAACAGCCGGCGGCGTCAGCAGTTTACTTGAGCAAATCGGCGAGCGCCCCGCGATAACGCGCGTAGGCGCCCTCTTCATCGCGATGGTGGCGGTTGTCGACGACTTTGTCGCCGCCCGCGTAGACGTCGCGAATCGGCGTCTCGCCATGTTCGCAGAATACAACGCCCGAGAGCCACGCGTCCGGCGCGTGCTCGGCGATGCTCGAATGATCCGGATCAAGCACCAGCCAGTCGGCGCGGCGGCCGGCTTGCAATGCACCCACCGCACGACCGGTGGCACGCGTGCCGCCTTCGAGCGCCGCGTCGAACAGACGATCGGCCACATGCGTTGCCTGCGCCGATGCCAGTACATTGCGCTGACGGCGTGTCAGGCGCTGGCCGTATTCGAGCAAACGCAATTCCGCCCGCCAGTCGACACCGATATGGCTATCCGATCCGACCCCGATGCGCCCTTGCGCGTCGAGATACTCGTGGGCCGGAAAAATGCCGTCGCCGAGATTCGCTTCGGTAGTCAGACACAAACCCGCGACCGCGCCGCTTTTCGCGAGCGCCAGCGTTTCGTTCGCATCGACATGCGTGGCGTGCACGAGGCACCAGCGGCTGTCGACCTCGAAACGATCGAGCAGCCACTGCACCGGCCGCGCACCTTCGGTGTCGAGGCAGGCGTCGACTTCGGCGGTTTGCTCGGCGATATGGATGTGAACCGGCGCGCTTCGATCGATGCCATTCAGCAATGCATGCAACGAATCGGCCGATACCGCGCGCAGCGAATGAGGCGCGACACCATAACGCAACGCCGCGCTCTCAGGACGCGCCGCGCGCACCGTGCCGAGCAGATCGAGCAGACTCTCCGGCGTGTTGATGAAGCGTTGCTGATCTTCGCGCGGGGGGCGCGAGCCGAAACCACTGTACTGATACAGCACGGGTAGCATCGTCATGCCGATGCCACTCGTTGAAGCAGCGTCCACCACACGCTGCGCCAGTTCCGCCGGGTTAGCATAGCGGCTGCCATCCGGCGTGTGGTGCACGTAATGGAATTCGCAGACCGACGTGTAGCCCGCCTTCAACATCTCGATGTAGAGCCACTGCGCGACGGCAGCGAGCCCTTCCGGCGTGATCCGTGCGGCGAAGCGGTACATCAGATCGCGCCAGCTCCAGAAGTTGTCCGTAGCGTTCGCACGATACTCGGTAAGGCCGGCCATCGCGCGTTGAAACGCATGCGAGTGAAGATTCGGCATGCCAGGCAACACGGGGCCGGCGGCTTTTTGCACACCGTCGGGAATCGCCGCCGTATCGGGCGTCACTAATGTCAGCGTGCCGTTAGCATCCCATTCCAGCAGCACATTGCGGCGCCAGCCGTCAGGCAGATAGGCGTGATCGGCGAATAGTGATTGTTTTGATTGCATCATCTCTCAGGCCCTAGCTCAAATCACGCCGCGTATAAACAGTCTCGCCTGCGCGCACGACTCGCGCGCACAACGGACGCCCAATCCAGTAAGCCAGCTCGGCCAGCGAGTCCACCGACCACACCGCGAAATCCGCCGCGCGCCCGGCTTGCAGCGAGCCATGCTGGTCCGCCTTGCCGAGCGCACGCGCCGCATGCGTGGTCACGCCCTGCAGCACTTCGGGCACGGTCATGCGGAACAACGTGGTCGCCATGTTCATCATCAACAGTAGCGACGTGGTGGGCGACGTGCCGGGATTGCTGTCGGTGGAAATCGCAATCGGCACCTGGTAGCGCCGCAGCAAATCCAAAGGCGGCAACTGCGTCTCGCGGATAAAGTAGTACGCGCCGGGCAGCAGCACGGCGACCGTGCCGGATGCTTTCATCGCGGCGACGCCCGCTTCGTCGAGGAATTCGAGGTGATCCGCGGACAGCGCATGGTGACGCGCGGCCAATGCTGTGCCGCCGCCGTTCGACAACTGCTCGGCGTGCATTTTCATCGGCAGTGCGTAGCGCTCCGCTGCCTGGAATACACGCTCGCTTTGTTCCAGAGAAAAACCGATGCGCTCGCAGAACACGTCGACTGCGTCGACCAGTCCTTCGTCGGCGAGCGCGGGCAGCATCGTGTTGCAGACTTCGTCGATATAGGCATCGGCTCTTCCCGCGAATTCAGGCGGCAAGGCGTGCGCACCGAGAAACGTCGTATAGACCGTCACCGGATAGCGCTCGCCCAGCCGGCGCGCGACGCGCAGCATCTTGCGTTCGCTGGCGAGATCGAGGCCATAGCCGGATTTGATTTCGATCGCGGTGACGCCTTCGGCGAGCAGCGGTTCGAGTCGCGCGGCCGATTGGCGGAACAGCGAGTCTTCGTCAGCGGCACGCGTGGCGCGCACCGTCGAGACGATGCCCCCGCCCTGCCGCGCGATTTCTTCATAACTGACGCCCGCGAGACGCTGCGCGAATTCATCCGCGCGCTGGCCGCCGTACACCAGGTGGGTATGGCAATCGACCAGACCCGGCGTCACCCACGCGCCGTGCAGATCTTCGCGTGGCCATGCCGCGTAGTGGGCGGGTAAGTCGGATGCCGCGCCGAGCCATGCGATCTTGCCGTTTTCAACGGCAATCGCGGCATCGGGCAGCGTGTGTTGGGGATCGCCCTCAGGGCAGAGTTTCAGGTGATGCCAGACGGTTTGCTTCATCGCGTGCTCGTTGCAGCTCGTTGCGTGTCTGTGGTGGTTCGCGGCGCGCTTTGCCGGGCCTTTGTCAGGCGGTTGGCAGGATTCAAGCGCGCGCGCGAATCGTCGTCATCGTTGCGGTCGTCACGTATAGCGGATGCTGATCGCGAGCAATGCGCCCGCGCCCTCGACTGCGCACGACAGCCCGTTCGGTGTGTCGATGCGCAGTGTGTCGTCGGCTTCAAGCACGCGCGGTTGAATCTCGTCACCGAGCGTGACCGAAACCGAACCGCTTGCGCAGAACAACAGCACCACGTCGGTGGACAGAGTGCGTTGCGTAGCGCCGCGCCATACTTCGGTTTCGCCCACCGCCGCGCCACGGCGGACCATCAGGTTGAAGTCGCGCGTCCCGCCGTCGACGAGGCGTGCATCGATTCGCGCTTCGCCCGCAAACTGCGCGATATCGAGCGGCTGAGTCAACGCATGCGTCCTCACGGCATGAGCGCCGGTGTCGTCGGTTTCGTCGAGCAACATGCCCGCGCCCGACAACAACACCAACGTGCGATCGATACCTGCGAAACGCGAGAACGGGCCGGCTTGCGCTACATCGGCGATGCTTACGCGCCACGTGAATGCATCGAGCCCTGCGCCTTCGGGAAACGCCCCCACTACACGCGTGACGCCGCCGCCGTTCTTCCACGGCGCCGCCACGAGGTCGGCGCCGCGAATGAGCGTCGTGGTTGCCACGTTAGGGACAACCGCCATGATCAACGGCCCAGCATCGGCAGATTGAGGCCTGCCTCGCGCGCCGTTTCCTGCGCGAGTTCATAACCCGCATCCGCATGACGCATCACGCCCGTCGCCGGATCGTTGAACAGCACGCGGCCGAGGCGCTCCTTCGCAGCATCGGTACCGTCCGCGACGATCACGACGCCCGAGTGCTGGCTGAAGCCCATGCCAACACCACCGCCATGATGCAGCGAGACCCACGAAGCGCCGCCTGCCGTGTTCAGCAGTGCGTTGAGCAGCGGCCAGTCGCTGACTGCGTCCGAGCCGTCTTTCATCGATTCGGTTTCGCGATTCGGGCTGGCCACCGAACCGGTGTCGAGGTGGTCGCGGCCGATCACGATCGGCGCCTTCAACTCGCCGTTCCTGACCATTTCGTTGAATGCCTGGCCCAGACGATAACGATCCTTCACACCGACCCAGCAGATCCGCGCCGGCAGACCCTGGAACGCGATGCGTTCGCGCGCCATGTCAAGCCAGTTGTGCAGATGCGGATCGTCAGGGATCAGTTCCTTGACCTTCGCATCGGTCTTGTAGATGTCTTCCGGATCACCCGACAGCGCGACCCAGCGGAACGGGCCCTTGCCTTCGCAGAACAGCGGGCGGATATACGCCGGCACGAAGCCCGGGAAATCGAACGCGTTCTTCACGCCCATTTCCAGTGCCATCTGACGAATGTTGTTGCCGTAGTCGAGCGTAGCGGCGCCGCGTTCCTGCAGCGTCAGCATCGCCTGCACCTGCTTGGCCATCGACTGCTTGGCGGGCAGCACGATGCTGTCCGGCACGGTTTTCTGACGCTCGCGCCAGTCTTCGACATTCCAGCCTTGCGGCAGGTAGCCGTGAATCGGATCGTGCGCGCTGGTCTGATCGGTTACGCAATCCGGCGTGATGCCACGCGTCACGCATTCGGCGAACACATCCGCAGCGTTGCCGAGCAGGCCGATCGACACCGGCTTGTCCGCCTTCTTCGCTTCTTCAAGCATGGCAAGCGCTTCGTCGAGTGTCGCCGCTTTCCTGTCGACGTAACGCGTCTTCAGACGGAAATCGATCCGCGTCTCGTCGCATTCCACTGCGATCATCGAGAAGCCGGCCATCGTCGCGGCCAGCGGCTGCGCGCCCCCCATGCCGCCCAAGCCGCCCGTCAGAATCCAGCGGCCCGACGGATCGCCATTGAAATGCTGGTTCGCCACCGAGAAGAACGTCTCGTAGGTGCCCTGAACGATGCCCTGGCTGCCGATGTAGATCCAGCTGCCCGCGGTCATCTGACCGTACATCATCAGGCCCTTGCGATCGAGTTCGTGGAAGTGTTCCCACGTCGCCCAATGCGGCACCAGATTCGAATTTGCCAACAGCACACGCGGCGCGTCCGCATGCGTCTTGAACACGCCGACCGGCTTACCCGATTGAATCAGCAGCGTCTCATTCTCTTCGAGGTCTTTCAGCGACGTGAGAATCTGATCGAAGCAATCCCAGTTACGCGCGGCACGGCCAATACCGCCGTACACGACCAGCGCGTGCGGATGCTCGGCGACTTCCGGGTCCAGATTGTTCTGGATCATCCGGTACGCGGCTTCCGCGATCCAGGTCTTGCAGGTCTTTTCCGCGCCGCGCGGTGCGCGGATCGTGCGGGTCGGGTCCAGACGCGGGTCGATGTGTTTCGGGTTGTTCATGGTGGCCCTCGGGATGCTTGAAAATGTGCGGGAGAAATTCAGGGAAATGAGTCGGAAACGGGTCTTAAAAAACGGTGTAATCAGAAATGTCCGGTGAAGCGATAGCGGCTGCCGGGATGCCAGAGATTGGCGATCGAGGCGACCTGGCTCTGCGACCACGTGCGCCGATGCAGCACGAGGCACGGTTCGAGTTCATCCATCGTCAGCAGCTCGCGTGTATCCGCATCCGCAGCCAGGGCTTCGATGCGGTACTCGACGCGCTGCAACGGCGCCACCCGGACCAGATACTGATTCGGCGTGGTATTCGTGAAGTCCTGCAAGGCGTACTCAGGCGCGACCGCCGGGTTGACCCAGCGCTCTTCGAGTTGCACCGGCTCGTCGTTTTCGAAATGCAGTACGCGTGAATGAAACACCGGACTGCCCGCGCTCACCTGCATTTCTTCGGCAAGCGCTTCGTCCGCAATGAAGGCACCGATGTGCAGCACCTTCGCTTGATGGCGATGACCGCGCGCGACGATTTCGTCGGCAATACTGCGGATCGCCACCAGCGTCGATTCGTACTTGGGCCGGGCCACGAACGTGCCCGAGCCCTGCACACGCGTCAGCACCTGCTCCGATGTCAGCTCGCGCAACGCGCGGTTGACCGTCATGCGCGCGACGTTGAATTCGCGGGCGAGCTCGTTTTCGGAGGGCACCTGGTCGCCTTCAGCCCATTCGCCCGCGTGGATGCGGCCGAGGATGAAGTCCTTGATGCCCTGATAGGCCGGTGCGTTCATTAGCTTGATTGGCGTGCTTGAAACGTGGTGTTCGAGCTTACTGCTCGGACGCGAACGAGAACGGGCTCAGCTTCGCGATCGTGCCGTTCTGCACGAGACGCGTGACAGCCGCGATATCCGGTGCGAAATAGTGATCGAGCTCGTAATGCGCGACGTCCTTGCGCACCGCGTCCATCACTTTCTGCAGGCTCGGGCTGGTCTTGTGCGGCGCGCGCAGATCGACGCCTTGCGCAGCAGCGAGCAACTCGATCGACAGAATGTTCGCGACGTTTTCAGCGATGTCGCCAAGCTTGCGCGCAGCGAACGTCGCCATCGACACGTGGTCTTCCTGGTTCGCGGACGTCGGCAGTGAATCGACCGATGCCGGATGCGCGAGCGTCTTGTTCTCCGACGCGAGTGCCGCGGCCGTCACGTGAGCGATCATGAAACCCGAGTTCACCCCACCGTCGCGCACGAGGAACGGCGGCAGGCCCGACAGCGTCGCGTCGATCAGCAGCGCGATGCGGCGTTCGGCCAACGCGCCGATTTCCGCGACGGCGAGCGCGAGGTTGTCAGCCGCAAATGCGACCGGCTCGGCGTGGAAATTGCCACCCGACAGCACTTCACCCGTGTCCGGGAAAATCAGCGGATTGTCGGAAACGGCGTTCGCTTCGATCAGCAGCACGTCGGCTGAATGACGCATCTGGTCCAGACACGCGCCCATCACTTGCGGCTGGCAGCGCAGGCTGTACGGGTCCTGAACCTTGTCGCAATCGGCGTGCGAGACATTGATGCCCGAGCCTTGCAACAGCGAACGATAAGCAGCTGCCGCGTCCGTCTGGCCCTGGTGACCACGCAGTTCGTGAATGCGCGCGTCGAACGGCTTGACCGAACCTTCTGCTGCGTCCACCGACAACGCGCCCGCCACCAGTGCGGTGCGGAACAGGTCTTCGATGGCGAACATGTTGTAGAGCGCCAGCGCGGTCGAGGCTTGCGTGCCGTTCAGCAGCGCCAGACCTTCCTTCGCTTGCAGCGTGAGCGGCTTGAGGCCAACCAGCGCGAGGCCTTCGGTAGCCGGCATGCGTTCGCCCTTCGCGAACACTTCGCCGACACCCAGCAAGGTTGCCGACATATGCGCGAGCGGCGCGAGGTCGCCCGATGCGCCGACCGAACCCTTGACCGGAATCACCGGCAGCACGTCGGCGTTGTACAGCGTGATCAGCGCTTCCATCACTTCGCGGCGGATGCCCGAGTGGCCACGGCCGAGGCTCGACAGCTTCAGCGCGATCAACAGACGTACGACCGGACGCGACATCGGCTCACCCACGCCGACCGCGTGCGACAGCACCAGATTGCGCTGCAGCAGCTCGAGCTGGTCATGCGGAATGTGCGTGCTGGCGAGGCGCCCGAAACCCGTGTTGATGCCATACGCCGGCTCGCCCTTCGCGGCGATATCGGCGACGGCTTTGGCGCAGGCGTCGATGGCGGCGTGGCTGGCAGGATCGAGTTGCAGCGCGATGTGTTCGCGAGCGATCTGGCGCAGTTGCGGGAGGGTCAGGTAGCCGGGCTTCAGAATCATCATGGTGTTGTGTCCTGTCTTGTCTATACAATTCAAGAGTAAGTCTAGCGACGTCGGCTTGTATATACAACTTGTTTTTGCAGCTTCGGGCCTGGGAGTTTCCATTAGAGCTAGAAGCTTATGTGGCACGCATATCGCTTGCGCCGGGGGGGTTGCGGGTGTCGGCGCGCGCCGCATCGCGTTCGTTCGTCGAGACAAGCAACTTGTATATACACGTTCAAAATGTCGGGTGCCAAGCGGACAAAAAACTCAACGCGATTCACTACAACCTCACCCGCGCCGCAATGAAATCCAGGAAACACTGCACGCGCCCCGCCAGCGAGGCGCTCTGGTAATACACCGCGCTGACCGGCTGCCGCTCATCCACCAGTACATTGCCGAGAATCGGCACCAGCCGCTCTTCGCGCACGTCGGCCGTGGTCATGAAGTCGGCGAGACAGGCGATGCCCCATCCTGACAGCGCCAGTTGCCGCAAGGTCTCACCGCTCGATGCGGTGATCGCCGGCTCGATCTTCAGCGTCTCGGACTTACCCTTTCCAGCCGCCCGCAACGGCCATCGATTCAGATGCTCCGGCGCCGTGAAGCCGATCAGACGGTGCGAGCGCAACGCTTCAACCGAACGTGGCTCGCCGTATTCGGCCAGATACGCCGGACTTGCGAGCACCCTCAGCTTGCTACTGCCCAAGGCGCGTGCATGCAGGGTCGAATCCTGCAACGCGCCGATGCGGATCGCGATATCCACCTTCTGCTCGAGCAGATCGACGATCCGCTCGTTGCTCGTCAACTCCAGACGAATCTCCGGATACAGCGCCGAAAACGCCTTCATATGGGGCGCCACGCAATGAAGCATGAACGGCGACGCCGCATCGACACGCAAACGCCCCGAGGGCCGCTCGCGTCCACGCGTGACGGATTCCTCGGCCTCTTCCATCGCGTCGAGAATCGCCCGCGCCCGCCGCAGGAAAGCCTCGCCCTCTTCGGTCAGCTGCAAACGGCGCGTCGTGCGCCCCACCAGCGCGGTGTCGAGTTTCTTTTCGAGGCGCGTGAGTGCACGGCTCACGCCGGAGACGGTCTGCTGCAATTTCTCGGCCGCCGCGGTGATCGAACCGCAGTCGATCACCGTCGCGAACACCAGTAATTCGTCAGTGGAAGTCTTCATTGTTGATTTCAAATCAAGATTGATTTGAGACTAACACGCTTTTTGCGAGAATCAAGACGGCGGATACTGCGTCCATGTCATCGAGTTTCCGGTGTTTCCACCTTAGGAGAACGTCTTGAAGATTTTCATTACTGGCGCAAGCGGCTTTATCGGCGGTTCGATTGCGGCGCACCTCGTGCGCGCCGGCCATCAGGTGCGCGGTTTGATCCGCAAACCCGAACACAGCGCTGAGTTGCAACGCCTCGGTATCGAACCCGTAATCGGCACGCTCGACGACCGCGAACTGCTGATCGCCGAAGCCAAAGCCGCCGACGCGGTCATCAACGCCGCGAGCAGCGACCATGAAGGCGCAGTGAAAGCGCTGATCGACGGCCTCGCCGGCTCCGGCAAGCCGTTTCTGCATACGAGCGGCTCGAGCATCGTCGGTGACGCGTCGGGTGGTGAAGCGGGCGAAGCACGCATTTATCACGAGAACGCCCTCCCCGAGCCGACCGCGGACAAAGCGGCACGTGTCGCCATCGATCTGCTCGTACTCGATGCGGCGCGGCAGAACATCCGCTCGGCGGTGCTGTGCAACACGCTGATCTATGGCCACGGCGCGGTGCCGGGCAGCGCGAGCGTGCAGTTGCCACGGCTCGTGCGTCAGGCGCAAAAGAGCGGCGTGGTGCGGCATGTGGGCAGCGGCGGCAATATCTGGTCGAACGTGCATATCGACGACGTCGCCGAACTCTATCGCCTTGCGTCGGAGAAGACGCCTGCGGGCACCTTCTACTTCGTCGAAAGCGGCGAGGCGTCGTTTCGTGACATGAACGCCGCGATCGCCCGCGTGATGAAACTGGGCGAGCCGCAAGACTGGCCGCTCGAAGAAGCGCAGAAGGAATGGGGTTACGAAATGGCTTCGTACGGGCTCGGTTCGAACAGCCGCGTGCGCGGTGAGCGCGCACGCACACTGCTCGGCTGGCAGCCCAAACGCACCTCGGTGATCGACTGGATCGAGCACGACATGATGGCCGCCGAGTGAGTTCATTCGGGGTTTAACCCACGGGGGCGTCCTTCAAAGCGTAAGCCGAGGGGACTTCCTCCGGGCCGTAATCCATGTAAGCCCAGGCGTAGCAAATCCGTAAGCTCAACTCGCTAGAATCCGGCTCACGTAATAGCGCGATCCGACGATACGAGTCGCGCGTAAGCCCGGATTTGATCGATGACCTTGGCGCTGAATTTCGACTGGCTGACCAACCTGCTGGCGATTATTTTCATCGTAGCGTGCTTATACGATGCACGCTACGACGAGTACGGCACGTTGACCCTGTCCGCGGCCGTAATGAGCCTTATCGTGATGGCGATCGAACTGTTCCTCAAGCCCGCCTTCGACATGGCGTTGTGAGTTCGACGCTGCGCGATGCAGCGCCATCAGTTTTGAACCGCGTCTCACCTCGCCGCTGACGGAACAACCACAAGCACAGGCGCGAGCGGCAGCATCAGACCGCGACTTCGGGCGGCGCCCGGCGGAAACAGCGCGTGATCCAGCCGAGATAGCACAACCCCAGCACGAACCACACCGCGCCGAGCACCAGTGCGGTTTTCTCCAGACTCACCAGTAGCCAGATATCCGCAATCGCACCAGCCAGCGGAAACAGCAGGCCGCCGATCACACCCATCGCATTCGCACTGCCCTTCGCGTTGAAGAACTGCCGGATCACACACAGATTGACCGCGGTGAACGCGAGAAACGCGCCGAAGTTGATGAACGAAGTCGAAGTCGCCACATCGAGCTTCAATGCGACAAGACCGATTGCACCCGCGATCGCGATGTTCAGCGCCGGCGTCTTGAACTTCGGATGCACGAAACCGAAGATGCGCTTGGGCAAGACTTCGTCGCGCCCCATTGCATACAGCAGACGCCCCACGCTTGCCTGCGCCGAGATGCCCGAAGCGAACTGCGCGAGAATCAGGCCGGCCAGAAACACCGTCACAAAGATATCGCCGCCGACTTTGCGCGCGACTTCGAAGGCGGCCGAATCCGGGTCCTTGAACACAGCACCCGGGTGCGCGAGTTGTACCGTGTACGCGGCGATCACGAAGATCGCGCCGCCGATCAGCGCAATCAGCACAATCGCGCGCGGCATGGTCTTTTCGGGTGCGATGGTTTCTTCAGTCAACGTCGACACCGCGTCGAAGCCGAGATACGAATAGGCGGCAATCGCGGCGCCTGCCATCGTCGCCGAGAACGGCACATGCGGCTTGAAGAACGGCTCGGCCGAAATCAGACCGCCGGGACCGACCGCCGCGGTCACATAGTGGCAGCACAACACGACGAACAATGCGACGATCGCGAGTTGCACGACCATCAGCACGATGTTGAAACGGTTCGCGAGTTCGAGGCCGAGAATATTCAGCGCGCTCGTCAACACAATGAACGCCACGATCCAGATCCAGCTCGGAATGTGCGGAAACGCGGCGCTGAGATACGCGGCGCCGATCAGCCAGATCACCATCGGCAGGAAAAAGTAATCGAGCAAGGTGGCCCAGCCGATCATGAAGCCCAGATGCGGATTAAAGGTTTTGCGCGTGTACGTATACGCTGAACCCGCCACCGGGAAAAGCCGCGCGAGCTTGCCGTAACTGAGCGCGGTGAACACGATCGCGATCAGGGCAATCAGATACGCAAGCGCGGCGGTGTCGTTGCTGGCGGTCGCCAGCACACCGTAGGTGCCGTAGACGATCAGCGGCGCCATATAGGCGAGGCCGAACAGCAAAACCGAAGGCAGGCCGAGTGTGCGTTTCAGATGCGCGCTTTGGGGCGCGGCAGGTGCGCCGGCGCGCTCCGTGGGGGATGTTGGGGTCATGCGGTGTCTCCTCTTGCGAATGGGCGAACGTCTCCGAGGGCGACGTTGAACGCGCCCCGGTCGGGTTTTGTCGATCAGTCTTGCAGGGTGCGCGGATGTCGCGCCGATGCTTCTTTGCCTAACGTGGTGCGCGTAGGTGCGCGCAGGTACGTATAGGCGCTGATGTGCGCCTGCACCTGCGCGGCCCGCGCACGCGCGTTAGCGCGCGCGGATCACACGCGCACGTTGCCCGTGCTCGCCGTCCAGCGTCGCGAGGTCGAGCGCAATGCGCGCGTCATGCAGATAACGATAGTGTTCGCGCGCGCCTTCGAGACGCGCAGGATCGAGCGTGGCGCGCAGGACCGTTTCTTCGTGACCAGCGTCGCACACCACGTCGCCCAACGGATCGATCAGCGCCGACTCACCGGGGAAAGTGAGGTTGTCGTCACCCGAACCGATGCGATTCACAAGCGCCGCGAACATCTGATTCTCCATCGCACGCGCCACGATTGCGCGGCGATGCACCGGCCCGAACGGATCCATATTGCCGTTCGTCACGATCAGCAGATCGGCGCCGAGCGAGGCAACCGCGCGCGCCGTTTCAGGAAATTCGATGTCGTAGCAGACCAGGAGGCCAACGGTCAGACCCTTGAAGCTGCACACTTCGTAACGGTCGCCGGGTTCGAATACACCGACGTCCGACGCCCACAGATGCGTCTTGCGATAGCGCAGCGCGATCTCGCCGCGTTCGTCGACCAGCACCGTGGTGTTGAAAAAGCGGCTGCCGTCACGCTCGGCGAGACCTACCGCCACCGCAACCCGTGCTTCGCGCGCCGCGTTGCGAACAGCGGTAAGCGACGGCCCGTCAATCGGTTCGGCCACGTCGGCGATGGTGTCGCGCGTCGGAAAGCCCGACAGTGTGGTCTCCGGAAACACGATCAGATCGGTTTCGGCCGCGCGTTGGCCGATGGTTTGCAGCACGCGTTGCACGTTTTTACCGCCAACGCCTGCCGCGCCATCCACGATCGGGATCTGTGCCAATTCGAGTTGAAGCATTTTGTCTCCTATGTCGACCAGAGTTGGCGCTTTAGCACTTACTCTGGTCCCATTGCCGGTCTGCTTCGCGTTAAATAGCGGCTGTTGTCAGGCGCCCGCGTTTCAGGTTGGGCCTATTATTACCAGACATATTTTTGTCCGTAATCACCCGGCAGGGTTACCCTCAACGGAGCACGCATGGAACTCGAATGGCGCGATCTGGCCTTTCATCGCGAGATCGGCGCGGTTATCGAAGCACTCGACAGCGCGCAATTCTGGACCCGCCTCACACGCGCGCTCGAACGCTATGTCGTGTTCGACAACTGGGTCGCCCTGCGCTTCGCACCTGGCGTGGCGCCGCTCGTCTGCGCCGAATCACCCACACCGGACGGCACGGTGGACGCGATGTTCCAGGACTATCTCGCCGCGCTTTATCAACTCGACCCGTTTTATATCGCCGCGACCGAGAAGCCCGCATCGGGCTTCGTCACGCTGGCGGATGTCGCGCCCGACAACTTCTCGATGACCGACTACTACCAGCGGTACTTCAGGAAAAACATCGTCGGCGATGAAGTGCACTTTAACTACATGATAGACGCGAGGCATACGCTGGCGTTCTCGCTGGGCGCAACGCAGCGCTATGGCGAGCGCGACCTGGCGGTGCTTGCGCTCTGTGCGCCATGGGTGATCGCGCTACTGCGGCAGCGCTTGCCGTATGAGGCATTCGATGCGCCGGAGCCGGCCTCGAACGAGGCAGTGACGCAAGTAGCGATCAACACGGGCGCCCCAGCTGACACGCCCGCCTATGCCGCGCGTTTCGAGCAGGTGTCGTCGGTGGGCGGCCGCTCGTCGCTCACCGCGCGAGAAGTGGAGGTGGCGATGCTGACCCTGAGCGGATTTTCAACGCGCGCCATCGCGGAGAAACTGACGATCTCGTTCGAGACGGTGCGCGCGCACAAGAAGCACATCTATACGAAGCTCAACGTCAACTCGCAATCGGAGTTGTTCGCGCTGTTTTATGAAGCGGGACGCAAAGGGGCATGACGTCCCGCTGATTCCTTGCCGGCGCGCGTCAAGAGCCGCACGCGGCGCAACCGCTCGCCTTCTCCTCATAGCGATCGTGATGCTTGAGCCACTCGCCCATATTCTTCTTCTCCTCGCGGCCTTTCGGCGTCACGTCGAGATGCGCGTACGCGCTGAGGAACTGCTCGCCGCCGCGTCCGTAGGTGGAATACGTGTGATAGATGTCGCCCGCTGCGTCCTTGTAGAACACGCTGTGACCGGGTAGCTCGTCGATGCCGACATCCTGCTCGGTGAAGTTGTAGAACCCCTTCTTGCTGGCGATCTCCTCCGGCGTGAATGACACGTGATAGTCGAAATTAAAGTCACTCTCATTCGACGACACCCACGGAAACTTCCAGCCCATCCGTTTTCTGAAAGCCTCGATCTTCGCGAGCGGCCCACGCGAGACCGCCACGTAGGATACGTCGTGATGTTCAAGATGCGTCAGGATGCCGTCCATGTGATCCGACACGAACGAGCAGCCGAAACAGCCCTCTTCCCAATCCGGCCCGAACATGAAGTGATAGACGATCAACTGGCTACGGCCGCCGAACAGCTCGGCGAGGGTCTTGCGGCCTTGCGGCGTGTCGAATACATAGGTCTTGTCGACCTTCACCCAGGGCAGCGCCCGGCGTTTGCGGGCAAGTTCGTCGCCGGCGCGTGTGTACGCTTTCTCTTCGACCAGAAGCGCCTTGCTGGCGGCCAGCCATTCTTCCCTGGTGCCGATACTGTGTTGCGGATCCATGTGCGTCTCCTTCTCTGCGTCGTACAGGTTTGATAGAGCAAAATCCAGCGGATTCAGGCGAAGTAGCGTTCCAGCGAATCGAGGCCACCGCTCCAGCCGAATTGGTGGTGGTCGCGCGTTTCTTCGTCGACGAACTGTTCATGCGTGAGCGTCAGCAAGGTACCGTTGCCGTCCGGGCGCAACAGCACCGTGACGAGCGACTCCTGCTCCGGACTCGAACGCCATGCCCACGTGAACACCAGTTTGGCGTCCGGCACCACCTCCAGATACTGGCCACTGACCTCGAGTTCCCGGCCGTCCGTCTTCAGATACCTTATCGCGTAGCGCCCGTCCATGCGCGCACTCAGTTCCGCACGGGTCACCTCGGCATCGCCCGGATGCATCCACTTCATGAGTTGCGCCGCTTCCGTCCAGGCGCGGAAGACTTTGGCGGGCGCGGCGTTGATTCGGCGCTGGAGGGTAAGGCTGGGTTTGGTGGACATGGGGTTTCCTCTTCGACGAATGCAGCAAGACGATCGAGTGATTCGGACCAGAAGCGCTGATAACGAGTGAGCCATTCCATGGCTTCCTCCATCGGTCCGGCGGACAGGCGGCACGCCACCGTGCGCCCGGTTTTTCGGCGCGTGATGAGACCGGCCTCGGACAACACGTCGAGGTGTTTCATCACTGCGGGCAAGGACATCGCAAACGGCTCGGCGAGCTCACTGACCGACAGATCGTTCAGTTCGGACAGACGCGCGAGCAACGCACGCCGCGTCGGATCGGACAGCGCGGCAAAGGTGCGATCGAGTAGCACTTCATTAAACTTAACCATGAGGTTAAGTATAGAAACACGCGCGGGGATGTCAAGGACAGGTACGTGCTTTTCTCAAAGCGCGCGGGAAGAGGACGGTGCGAAGGGGACGCTGCAAAAAGATACGCGGCGCATCGCAGATCGAACCCTGCAACACGCCGCGTCAAGGTGGAGAACAACCGACTACACGTTCGGGCGAAGCGGCAAGGTAAGCCCGCCCCACTCTCCCGTTACAGCAAATCGCGCAAAACGCAATGCGGCAGAATCAGATCGCCCAGCCGCCGAGATAGAAGCCGACCAGCACGACAGCGATGACAACCGTGCCCACGTTCAGCTTGCGATACTCGCCGCTCACCACGCGGCCGATCACCAGCGTCGCGAAGCCGAGCATGATGCCCGTCACGATGTTGGCGGTCAGCACGATGAACACGGCGCACATCAGGCCCGACATCGCGTCGACCATGTCGTCCATGTGCAGCTTGCTCACGTTCGAGAGCATCAGCAGACCGACGTACATCAGCGCCGGAGCCGTTGCATACGAAGGCACGAGGCTGGCCAACGGCGAGAAGAACATCACCACGAGGAACAGCAGACCGACCACCGCTGCCGCCATCCCCGTCTTCGCGCCGGCTGCCACGCCGACCGTCGACTCGATGTAGGCAGCCGCCGGTGCACCACCGAGCAGGCCCGAGAAAATCGAGCTCAGCGAATCCGCCGTCAAGGCACGGCCGCCGTTTATGATGCGGCCGTTTTCGTCGAGTTGACCGGCTTGTCCGGCAACGGCGCGAATCGTGCCGGTTGCGTCGAACACGGCCGTCATCACGAGTGCCAGCACGCTAGGCAGGACCGCCATCGACAGCGCGCCCTTGATGTCCATCGCGCCGATCAGCGAACTGTGACCCGGTGCGCTCAGCGACGGCACGGCGAACACACCGTGGAACGCCACCGCCGGATCGATCACCAAGGCAATCCCCGAGATTGCGACGATCACGATCAGGATCGAACCCGGCACGCGACGGCGCACCAGACCGAAAATCGCAGCCAGACCCGCCACCGACATGATCGCCGGCAACGCCGTGATATTGCCGAGTGCCACCGGCAAGCCGGCGCCCGGATTCTTGACGACCAGACCCACGTCATTCGCGGCGATCAGCAGCAGGAACAGGCCGATACCGATGCCCGTGCCGTGCGCGATGCCCGTCGGCAGATTGCGCAGAATCCACGAACGCACGCCCGTCACCGAGATCCCGGTGAAGACAACGCCCATCAGGAACACCGCGCCGAGCGCGACGTTCGGATGCAGACCTTTACCGAGTACGAGGCCGAACGCGGTGAACGCAGTCAACGAAATCGCGCAACCGATCGCGATCGGCAGACGCGCCCAGACCCCCATCAGCAGCGAACCGAAGGCGGTGGTCAGGCACACGGCGACGAACACCGCGCTGGTGTCGAAGCCCGCTTTGCCGAACATGCCCGGCACGACGAACACGGAATAGACCATCGCGAGGAAGGTCGTGATGCCCGCGACAATTTCCGTACGCTGCGAACTGCCGCGTGAAGAGATTTCGAAGTAACGGTCGAGAAAGCCCTTTCCGTCGAATGATTCGGCGCCGACTTCAGAAATCGGTTGGGCGTGGGGTTCCATCATGATGAGTGCCTCCTTTATCAGCGTGCTGAAACGGCCCGGTTTCCGGCCGCCATCAGGTTCGTCTCGTTGCGTTGATCTAATGTGGTGTGGCAAGGTTTGAACGTCGGCTTGCGATGCGTCCACAACCCGCATGCTCCGTTCTTCTTTTGCTGTCCCGAAATGTAGGGCAACACAAATATGTCTCCCATCGCATGAATGGCATGCTCGACATGTCGCGATGCTTATATCGTTTAAGGGACGGCAAACCATGGGGACGCTCCGCGTGTTTACACCTACGGTTTGTCATCGGGTTGTGAAAGGGTTTTGAGGGGTTCAGCGCGCAAAAACGGGCATACGTCGCGGCCAGAAACGCGTAACGCGGCATGAATCGTGCGCCGGGGACACCTGTCAGAAAGCCTGCAAAACCGGGCCGCCCCGGCGCCGCGGGTTACACTCTGGCCCTTACCTGACGTAACTGAGTGTCTTAACGGCGGCGGCCCACAGCGCCCGTCCGCACTGGCCCATGGAGTCCTTCTTGATGAGCGGCGGTTTTTCGCGTCCTGCCTGGCGTCTTCTGATTCTTGCTGTGTTCGCGCTGTTCGCGCTGTCCGGTTGCAGCCTGCTGTGGGGTCCGCAGCAGGCGCCGATTGTCGATGCCACGGTGATGCCCGTCGAACCCGCGAGCGCGCCCGTAGCCGCCTCCGCGCCGGAACCGGCCGAGACTGAAGCGGCCGAACCCGAACAGCCGAAGAAGCCCAGGAAGCCGGTCGTCAAGCCACGCAAGGTCGAACCTCCGCCGCCGGTCGCCACGCCCGCGCCGCCGCCGCCCGCGCCCCCGCCGCTGATTGTGCTGCGCACGATCGAGCGCAGCGAGGCGCGCGCCTTGCTCGATAGCGAAGTGCAGAAGCCCGACGGCAAGGTAGTGGGCCGCGCGGTCGATCTGATCGCCGATGCGAGCGGCAAGCCCCGAGAAATAGTGGTCAATCTGCAGGGTTTCCTCGGCGTCGGCGATCGCAAGGTCAATTTCCCGTGGAACGCGTTCCGCTTCACGCCGACCGCGAAGACTGCGCCGATCACACTCAACGCGACGGCCACGCCGACTCCCGCGGCGAAATCCGCCGGCGTGCAATTGCCGCTGATCGACGCCGACGTCGAGCGCTCGAACGGCGCCAAGGTCGGCCGCGTGATCGACGTGCTGATCGACGCCAACGCGCAGCCGCAGGCGGTCGTGCTCGACGTCAACGGCATGGTCAGCACCGAGCGGCGCACGATTGCCGCCAACTGGTCGGCGCTGCGGTTCGTCACGAAAGACAAGGAACTGCATCCGCTGATCGATCTGAGCGATGCGCAGATCAACGCGACGCCGCCGTACGCCAGCGACAAGCCGATCCGCGCGGTGTCGCCCGCGCCGCCCCCCGCTCCCGCTCCCGCACCTGCTCCCGCCGCCGCAGCCTCTGCCGCAACCTCTGCCGCGCCGGCCACAGTCACGGCGGGTTCCAACGCACGGGCGGCCCGATGACAGGCCGCACTTTGGTCACCGCGCGCAGTCTGCGCGCACTCGATTGGCTGAATTTCTTCGTTGCCAACGTGCAGACGGGTTTCGGGCCGTTCATTGCGTCGTACCTCGCCTCGCACAAGTGGACCCAGGGCGAGATCGGCATGGCGCTGTCCGTCGGCACTATTAGTGCGATGGTGAGCCAGGTGCCGGGCGGCGCTGCCGTCGACGCGTTGCGCAACAAGAAAGGCGCTGCCGCATGGGCGATCTTCGCGATCATCTTCAGTGCGGTGCTGCTCGCCGCGAGCCCGACAGTGTTGCCGGTGATTGCCGCCGAGGTGTTCCACGGTTTTGCCAGTTGCATGTTGACGCCGGCATTGGCCGCGATTTCGTTCGCCCTGGTGGGGCGCGCGAATCTGGGCGACCGGCTGGGACGCAATGCGCGCTGGGCGTCGATCGGCAGCGCCGTCGCGGCGGGGTTGATGGGCGTATTCGGCGAATACTATTCGCCTCGCGCGGTGTTCTGGCTGACCGCCGCGCTGGCCGTCCCTGCGCTGTTTGCGCTGACGATGATTCAGCGTACCGATACGATCGAGCTCCCGAAAGCTGGGCCGACACCGGCGCAGATCGAACGGCGCGAGAGTTTGCGCGAGTTGTTGCGTGACAAGCGGATGCTGTTGTTTGCGGCTTGTATCGTGCTGTTTCACTTGTCGAATGCGGCGATGCTGAATCTCGCCGCTGGCGAAGTGACGGCCGGCATGGGCGACAACGTGCAGCTCGTGATTGCCGCGTGCATCATCGTGCCGCAGGCGATTGTGGCGATGATGTCGCCATGGGTTGGGCGCTCTGCCGAGCGGTGGGGACGCAGGCCGATTCTGCTGCTTGGCTTTTCGGCGTTGCCGATACGGGCGTTGTTGTTTGCCGGGATCAGCAGCCCTTATTTGCTGGTGCCGGTGCAGATGCTCGACGGCCTGAGCGCGGCCGTGTTCGGTGTGATGCTGCCGTTGATTGCCGCCGATGTCGCCGGCGGGAAGGGGCGGTATAACCTTTGCATTGGGTTGTTTGGGTTGGCTGCCGGGATTGGGGCGACTTTGAGCACGACGGCGGCCGGGTTTGTGGCGGATCATTTCGGCAATGCGGTCAGCTTTTTTGGACTTGCCGCTGCGGGCGCGCTTGCTGTGCTGCTGGTGTGGGCCGCGATGCCCGAGACGCGGGATGCAGCTGCTGGGGATGAGGCTGCGCCTTTGGGGGATGGGAAGTCGGCTGTTAGATAAGAGGGCCTGCGGCGGTGGGAATGGTTGAGGTTTTGCCTTCGCGGCGCTTCTTGTCAGTGTTCTTAGGGCTTTGGCCCTTCCTTGTTCCGGCTTTGGTGCCTTTCCTTGCATTGTTAGTGGTCTATTAGCGTTGCCCCTGTGCGGGGCGGCACCTACTTTTCTTTGCATGCCGCAAAGAAAAGTAGGGGCGGTTTCAAATACCAAGTGCAACAGCCGGGTCAATAACAATTCCTTGCCTGGCGCAGTTTTCAATGAAGGCTTCTCCAGGCCTGCGCCAGCCAAGCGTTTTTCGAGGTCGCCGATTCAGGTTCAGCGCGATCGCATCAAGCTCGCGCTGCGAGAACTTCGACAGGTCTGCTCCTTTGGGCAGGAACTGGCGCAGCAGCCCGTTGGTGTTCTCGCAGATACCGCGTTGCCAGGGGCTATGCGGATCACAGAAGTAGACCTTGATACCTGTAGCCTCTGCCAGCTTCTTATGTAGAGCCATTTCCTTACCCTGATCGTAAGTCAGGGTCTTGAGCAGTTCCGGATCAAGCGGCGCAAACGCCGCGCTGTACGCCTTCAGCGCGGCCTCAGCGGTGCTGTCTTCCATCTTCACCAGCATCACGAACAGCGTGCTGCGATCGATCAGTGTGCCCACGGCTGAACGGTTGCCCGCCCCCTTGATCAGATCGCCTTCCCAATGCCCCGCAATCAGCCGCTCATTGGCCTCCGGAGGCCGGATATGAATACTGGCCATATCGACCAGCTTGCCGCGCCGGTCCTCGCCTCGCGTGCGCGGCTTGCGCGTACTACGCCCCTGTCTTAACAGGCCCACCAGCTCGCGCTTGAGCTCGCCGCGTGGCATGGCGTAGATGGCGTTGTAGATGGTTTCATGTGAGGCGTTCAAGGCGGGTTCGTCTGGATGGGTACGTTTGAGTTCGGCAGAAATCTGTTCGGGAGAGTGGCACTCGTCCAGATGCTGACGCACTTCAGACCACAGGGCTCCTTCAGGCTGGAGCTTGCGCTCGCGACGCGGCTTACGGCGAAGCTGCGCTGCTCTGCGCCCGGCGGATGTTGCATTGTATCCACCCGCAACCGGGGGCCTGCCCAGCGCGCTGCGCTCGTGCTTCGGCTTCCAGTTATTGCGCCTCAACTCCCGACTGATCGTGCTGCGCGAGCGCTGCAAAGCAAGCGCAATCTCGCTTGATTTGCGGTTCTCCATCTTCATCGCAAAGATCACGCCGCGCTCTTCGGCGCCCAGATGTTCGTATATTTTTCCCATGCAACGCATCCTAACTGAGGCTGTTGCACTTGTATTTTGAAACCGCCAGGCAAAAGAAAGCGGCTCAAACCGCTGATATGACTCCTGGTGTCAATCGGGATCGGTTTTTCAGTTTCTCGAATTCATATTTGTCGGAATTTCCTGAGGGCGACGTAGCAGTACATCTCGACGGTGGATCACGCTGATATCCGCGGGTTGGGTACCGCATTACAGAGGTCCGCCCAATGAGCCTGCCGCAATCTAAAGCCGCAAGTCGGATGCAATCCGTTGCGTAGCGGTGTCGCGGGTTACTCGTGTGCCGGGCTACGCCGCCTTCAGGAAACTCGTCTTCCAGTGTTCAGGGTGGGGTCAGGGGATTACTGGTGTGTTGCGTCATGCATGGGGCACCTCGTGCGGCAGGGCAAGCGACATCGCGAGCCGGCCGATGTCCCAGATGAACCCCGCCAGTTCCCGGGCGACGGCGACCACCGCGATGTTCTTCTGTTTGCCGCGCGCGACGAGCTTGCGAAAGCGCCGGCACAGGCGCACCTGTGCGTCCCAGGCGCGATCAACGATCGGCTTGGGGATACCTTCGTGGCGGCGCTGGATGTCGGGACTGACACGGGCCGGGTGCCGGTAGCTCCAGGCCGCTTCGACGAGCAGCTTTCTCGCACAGCTGTTGCCATTCTTCGTGATGCTGCCCTGACGACGCTTCTCGCCTGACGAGTGTTCCGAGGGCGTCACGCCCAGCCAGGCCATCAACTGTCGTGGGTGTGCAAAACGTGACAGGTCGCCCAGTTCCGCGAGCATGCCCACGGCCGTGGTGAACTGCACGCCGCGCATGCTCTGCAGGCCCAGCACGGCCGGATAGAAGCGCCAGTTGGGGACCGCTTCGCGCAACGCGGTTTCCAGACGCGCGCATTGCGCGAGGCGGTCCTCGATGGTGCGCCGATGTTCCTCGAACGCCAGTTGCTGCCATGCACTGTCGAATGCATGCGCGCCCAGCCAGCGCTGGTGCGCCGCTCCCCAGTCGGCGCGGCCTGTATAGCGCACCCCATGCGAGAGCAGGAAAGCCTTCAGCTGTTGCCGCGCACGCTTCAGATCATCCCTGGCGCTTACCCACGTACGCGCCAGATCGCGGAACGCTTCGTCGTCCACGCTGGGCACGTACACCGCTGACAGGTCGCCCGCGCGCAGTGAGCGCACCAGCCTGATCGCATCACGCCGATCGGTCTTGACCCGCTCGCCCGGCTTTTTTGGAATCAGCGACGGCGCGCACACCATGCAGTCGAAACCCTTGTTCACGAGTTGACGGTAGAGCCCGTAGCCGCAGGGGCCCGCCTCGTAGACGAAGCGGATGCGTGGCGCCTTTGACTGCAGGCGCCTGCACAGGCGATCGATATCGGCCTGCGTCGTACCGGTCTTGCCGGGCAGCTCAACCTCGCCCGCATCGAGCGCATAGGCGATCGTGATCGAGTCCTTGTGAACGTCGCAACCGACGTACAGCGTGCTATCGTGTTCCATGCTGGCCTCCGTACCGGAATTCGCCGGGTGCGGCCCTGTCCGCACCGTGCGGCTCTGGTAGCAATGCTAACCCGCGTTTGATTCCTCATGCCAGGCCAGCCCTTGCCTCACAGGAGTCATACTGACTAATGCTAAGTGGGTCCCATGGTTTGCTACGGGTAGTGGTGCATCTGGAATCCGTGATTTCGCACATTCCGCGCTAGTGACAAAGGTGTCATCAGCTCCCACTCCGCACTGCGTGCGTCGCGGACGGGTCTGCTTGGGAAACCAGCGGCTTCGGTTGGCGTAGCGGGGGCCGTCGGCTTCGCCTCGGCGACGCGCTTCTGCACTCACGCGGGAACACCCACTTCAAATGATATGTTGGTGTGCTGTAGATATGTCGGTCTACTGAACACGGCCCCAATCACGATGACGATCGCAGCCGCAGCCGCGGCTGCAGTGGCCGTTCCAATCACAATCGCGGAGGCGACGGCTGTGCAATGACAAGCACGGTCCGGTGGCGAGGCCCCAGCGTCAAAACGCAGTGGGTGGTTTTATGAAGTACTCTTCGGCGCGCGCAGCGTCGCCGGAAGTATGACGCCCTTGTCACAAGCGCATGCAGGTGCACGAGCACAGATTCCAGATGCACCACTACCCTGACCAGACAACGGTGCCCACTTAGCATGAGCGGTTTGAGCTGCTTTCTCTTGCCTACTCTTTGCAGCCGGCAAAGAGAAGTAGGTGCCGCCCCGCACAGGGGCAACGCTAATAGACCACTAGCAATTCAAGGAAGGCCAAAGCCCTAGGAACACAGACAATGCCGCCGCAAAAGGCAAAAAAACACATTCAATCAATAGCCTTCCCAGCAGTCTCCCGCATAAACGGCAACGGCAACAACGACACAACCCCACATCCAATCAAATACCAGGCAGGTGCCAGATTACTCCCCGAAATCTGAATCAACCAAGTAGCAAAAAACTGCGCAAACCCACCAAAAATTGAAACCCCTAAACAATAAACAATCGACATCCCGGTAGCGCGAATCTCGCGTGGAAACATCTCGGGCAACATGACGATATTGGGCACAGCCGTAAAAGCAACAAACACAGCCAGCACAGCAACAACAGACAACAAAACAGGCACCGAAGGCGAAGCATTGATAATCATAAAAGCCGGATACACGGCAACAATCAGCAACACCCGCGAAATCCACAAAACACGTTTGCGCCCCACACAATCAGATAACGCCCCCGCAAATGGCGAGCAAATCACCGTCACGATCGCGGCGGTCCAGGCGGCCCACAACGCCGACGACATCGGAAAATGCAAGATCCGAATCGCATAGGTAGACAGATAAAACAGCACGATGTAATTCGCCGCCGTGCCGCCAATGGTCGTCAACACCCCCGTCGTGATCACGCGCGAATGCTCGCGGAACAACTTGCGAACCGGCTGTGCATCAGGCGCCTGTGCCGCCGAAATAGTGCCGTCTTCCACGCCCGGCAACGTTTCGTCCAGATGCCGCCGGATGTAAATGCCAATCGGTCCCATCGCCATGCCGATCACAAACGGCACACGCCAGCCCCAGCTCTCCAGCGCAGCAGTGGACAGCGCCGCCGCCAACGCAACACCCAGCAGCGAGCCACATACGGTGTTCAACCCCTGGCTCACGAACTGCCAGCTTCCGTAGAAGCCACGCGTCTTGTCGCTGCCGTATTCAAGCAGCAACGAGGTCGATGCACCGACCTCGCCGCCCAGCGCGAAGCCCTGAATCAATCGCGCAAGAATCACGAGCAGCGGCGCAGCGACGCCAATCGCCGCGTACGTCGGCGCGAACGCGATGATCGCCGAGCCGAGCGTCATCAACCACAGCGTCAGACTCATCGCCGCCTTGCGGCCGGCGCGGTCGGCATAGCCGCCGAGCACAATGCCGCCCACCGGACGCATGATGAATCCCACGCCGAACGTGCCGACCGCCAGCATCAGTTGCGCAAGCTGCCCTTCCACCGGGAAATACAGCTTGCCGATGATCGTCGCGAAGAAACTGTAGATCGTGAAATCGAAAAACTCGAGGCCGTTGCCGAGTGTGATCGCAGCAATCGCTTTGGCGTGACTCGTGCGTTTGGCCGGCGGCAAGACCGACGCGCCAGCGAGATTCAACGCGTCGGTGCCTGCTGGTTGCGGTGTAGCGGAATAGTCCATCTGTGTCTCCATGGTGTCCTTCCTGCCGATGCGAGGATCTGCGGCCTTGTGCGCCTGAAAGCAATGGACGGTCTGACTGGCCTCAACACGGCCTCGATGGCCCCGCAGGCCTTCGTGACCCTCGGAGCCTTGCACGGCCTCAGTTCAACCCGATGCCACCTGCCTCAGACGAGAAACGTCTGCGCGAGTCGCACCCAATAGGCCGCGCCGGTAGCGAGGCAGTCGTCGTTGAAGTCGTAGCCCGGGTTGTGGACCATGCAACCGCCCTCGCCGTCGCCATTGCCGATGATCAGGTAGCTGCCCGGGCAACGCTCCAGCAGGAACGCGAAGTCTTCACTGCCGGTCAACGGTTGCATGTCGGTGATCAAACCGTCTTCGCCGAGCCAGTCGAGCGCGACCTGCCGTGCGAGACCAGTCATCTGTGCGTCGTTGACGAGCACCGGATAACGTCGTTGATAGTCGACATGCGCACGCGCGCCGAACACCGCCGCCTGCCCGCAGGCGACCGCCGTGATGCGCTCCTGCAAATAGTTGCGAACCTCGGGCTTCAACGCGCGCACGGACAGGCGCATCTCCGCTGTTTCAGGAATCACGTTCGGTGCGTCACCGGCGTGGATCGCGCCGACGGTGATGATCGCCATGTCGAGCGGCGCAATGTTGCGCGACACGATCGACTGCAAGGCCAGCACGATCTGCGCGCACACCACCACGGGATCGACCGCCTTGTGCGGCACCGCGCCATGACCGCCACGGCCGGTCACCTTGATGATCACCGTATCGGACGAAGCCATGAACGAGCCCGGCAGGAAGCCGAACTTGCCCGTCGGAAAACCCGGCATGTTGTGCATCGCGAAGACCGCGTCACACGGGAATTTGTCGAACAGGCCGTCTTCGAGCATTTTCTTCGCGCCGGCCTGACCTTCTTCAGCGGGCTGGAAAATCAGGTTCAACGTACCGTCGAACGATTTCTCCTGCGCCAGATGCTTGGCGGCCGCCAGCAGCATCGCCGTGTGGCCGTCGTGGCCGCATGCGTGCATCTTGCCGGGGACGGTGCTCGCGTACGGCAGGCCGGTGGTCTCGTGGATCGGCAGTGCGTCCATGTCGGCGCGCAGGCCGAGTTTGCGCGTGCCGCTGCCTACTTTCAGTTGCCCTACAACGCCGGTCTGACCCAGCCCGCGATGCACGGTGTAGCCCCACTCCTGCAAGCGCTCGGCGACCAGGTCGCCGGTGGCGAACTCTTCGTAAGCCAGTTCGGGCTGCGCGTGGATGCGATGGCGCAGCGCGATCATTTCGTCTTCGAGTTCGGCGATGCCCGCCGGGATGGCCATGGTGTTCACGATGTCGTCTCCGTCTATGAAAGCGTGAACCCAGCATAACGACGCCGATATTCCAGCGGCAGGCGTAGAATCGTTGCGGCGGCAACCAGCGGTTGCCACTGATCTACGGGTTTTCCAGATGAAACTGCATCAACTCAGCACCTTAGCGGCCATTGCGGATACCGGCAGTATCCGGGCCGCCGCCCGTTCGCTCGACCTTTCGCCGGCGGCCGTGACCAAGGCTATGCGCGAACTGGAGGCCGATCTGCAAGCGCCGCTGCTGGTGCGCGGCGCGAGCGGCGTCGCGTTCACGGAGTTCGGCCGCGCGCTGGTCGTGCACGCGCGGCTGGTGCTCGGTCAGTTGCAGCGCGCGGAAGCGGAGATCGAAGCGATGCGCGGCGCGGCGGCCGGCAAACTGTCGATCGGCGTCACGCCGTGGGTGGCGCTGACTTTTCTGCCGCCCACGGTGCAGCGGTTCCGGCAACGCATGCCTGAGGTCCAGCTGGAATTCTTCGAGGGTCTGTTGGCGGTCGTGCAACCGCGCCTGCGCGACGGCAGCCTCGATTTTTCGATCGGCCGTCCTCCGCCTGCTTCGCCGCAATCGGAATTTCACAACGTACCGCTGTTTTCGACGCATTCGGCGGTGGTCGCGCGCCGCGATCATCCGAAGGCGGGTTGCCGTACGTTGCTCGAACTGGAAGATGCCGAATGGGTATTGAACTGGGACCCCGCCAGCCGCGAGTCGATCTCGGACAATCTGTTCCGCAAGCGCGGCATGAGGGTGCCGCACACCATCCATCTCGCGCATTCGCTCGCGGTCGTGCTCGGCCTGCTCGCGCAGACGGACATGCTCAGCATTTTTCCGTGGCCGCTCGTCGAGGTCAGCATCGCGAAGGAAAATCTGTGGGCGCTGCCCTTGCGCGAGACGGTGGATGAAACCATTGTCAGCATCACGTCACGCCGCGGCGCGCCGACGAGTCCGGCGGCCACGTGTTTTCTCGAGTGTTTGCGCGAAGTCATCGACGAAGGCGCGCGCTCGCAAGACCCTGAACTGCGTCGCCTGTTTCATTCGATCGAACTACTGCTGTAGTGCTGTAGTGACGTGACGGAATCGCATTGCTGAGCAATGTCACGGCACGCGGCGCTGTAAGCTGAATCGCATGCACGCCCGCTATGCTTCGAGTGCGCAGCGGCGCGTCGCCCTGCCGCTATCCTGATCGACCGTGACCCAGAATCCCGACAACGAAGCCGACCGCAAGGCACAGCCTCCGGGCACGTCAGCGGAGCATGCTAGCGACAGCGTCTCGCTCGATCCGTCCCATCACCGCGCGCTCGCTGAAGGGCGACGCGCCGACGGCGACGAGCTGGGCGCCGTCGCACATCTGATCGCCGCCCACACGCTGGACGCCTACGCCGCCGGGGCACCCAACGCCGGCACCACGAATCTCTGCGATGTCGCGACCGGATACTTCATGAAGGGCGATCATGGGATCGCCGAATACTGGTATCGCCTCGTTCTGAAGCTCGATCCACATGTCGCGGTTGCTTGCCAGAATCTGGCTGCCATCCTCGCACACGGTGGACACGTGAGCGAAGCCGCCGCGTATCGGGAACGTGCCTACCGGATCCAGCGTGTCTTTATCGAGGGAAGCGGCGCCGGGCAGCGCCGCGTGCTGATCCTCTGCGCGGCACACACTGCCGGCAATGTGCCGTTCGATGTCCTGCTGCCCAGCACGCTCTGCTGCCGCATCAAATACGCGATCGACTACGCCGACGACGAAGAAGACCAGCAGCTGCCGGCCTACGATCTCGTGTTCAACGCGATTGGCGATGCGGATATCGCCGCCCCGCTCTCCGGGCGGCTCGCGCGCTTCGTCTCGCGCTGTGCGCGCGCCGTGCTCAATCCGCCCGACGCTATCGCCCGAACCCAACGGCACCGTACCGCCAGCCTGTTCGACGGGTTGCCGGACGTGCAGGTGGCGCCTTGCGTACGCAGCGAAACCGCGCCCGCTTCAGGCTGTGCGCTTGACGCCCTGCTCGCGGCGGGTGGCATTGACTTTCCGGTCCTCGCGCGTCCTGCCGCCACGCACGGCGGCGACGGGCTGACGCTATGCGAGAGTCTCGCCGCGCTTGAATCGTGGCGCTCGGCACAAACCGAGGTTTGCTATCTCACGGCGTTTCGCGAGTATCGCAGCGCCGACGGCTTCTACCGCAAATACCGGATCATTTTTGTCGACCGGGAGCCGTTTCCCTATCATCTGGCGATTTCGCCGCACTGGATGGTGCACTACTACTCCGCCGACATGGAACAGCATCCGTGGAAGCTGGAGGAAGAGCGGCGCTTCCTCGACAATCCGCACGCCGTGTTCGGCGAGCAGGTCATGAGTGCGATTGCGGCAATCGGCAAGCGGCTCGATCTCGACTACGGCGGAATCGACTTTACGGTGCTGCCTGGTGGGCAGGTGTTTGTATTCGAAGCGAACGCGACCATGCTGGCGCACTTCGAGCGCGCAACTGGCGCCCTCGCCCACAAGAATCCGTACGTGCAGCGTATCGTCGATGCATTCGAACGGATGATGTCGCGTCACCACGCGACCTGAAGATTCGTCCGTTACTGGCTGGACAGGTGCTGGTTCAGATACGGCACGAAGCCGTTTTGCGTCGGACCGATCTGCTTGACGCAATCATCGTAGTCGGATCCCATCGCGCGATCCTGGCCGTACATGCCACGGCACTGTGCAAATAGCGTGATCGTCGCGCCGCTACCCTTGGCCACACGCGTAGCCGAATAGACCGCATGCCCCGAGCGGCTCGGAACGTCGGTCTCGATCGCTACCGCGTCGGCGCGGACGATCGACGTGTAAGAATGCGCCGCCACGTAGTCCTTCGTGAGCGACCAGGCCTTGTCGCACTGCGCCTGATCCGCGCACCCGACAGCGGCGTTACGCTGGGCGCTATCGAGCAGGCTCTCTGAGCGGGTAAAGTCGCGCGCCTGCGCCTCTTCTTTTTCGACGGACATGCAGCCGCTCAGGGCAAGCGCAGCAAGCGCAATAGCGATAGTCGTTTTCACAGGTTCAAGATCCGATGGCGAATTCCGGCAAAGATTATAGACGCCCGCAAACGGCGTTCGCGGATTGGAACGGCCATCGGAAAACTGCCGGTGCGGTGAGGTCCCTCACCGACCGGCCGTCACGCAGCTTCAGTTCGCGTAGCCCACCACGCCCTTGATCTCCAGAAAGTCCTCGAGACCAAATTCGCCGTACTCGCGGCCATTGCCCGATTGCTTGAAGCCGCCGAACGGCGCATCGGGGTTGTAGTCCGCGTAGTTCAGATAGATCGTGCCGGTACGCAGGCGCTTCGCCACGGCGTGCGCATGCTCGATCGAGGCGGATTGCACATAGCCGGCGAGACCGTAGAGACTGTCGTTGGCCATCGCGATCGCCTGGTCTTCGGAGTCGTAGCCGAGAATCGACAGCACCGGCCCGAAAATCTCTTCGCGCGCGATCGTCATGGTCGGCGTGACGTTGCCGAACACCGTCGGGCGCACGAAGTAACCATCCTTCAATCCTTCGGGACGGCCCGGGCCGCCGGCCACCAGCGTGGCGCCCTCCTCAACGCCCACGCCGATCAGCCGCTGGATCTTGTCGAACTGCTGCTCGCTGATGACCGGCCCGAGATCGATGCCCTGCGCATCCGCGGGACCGACGACCAGGGCTTCAGCCGCTTCCTTCGCGTACGTCAATGCCTCGGCGAGGCGCGCGCGCGGCACGAACATGCGGGTGGGCGCATCGCACGACTGGCCGCTGTTGTCGAAACACGCACGGGCGCCGCGCATCACAGCCTGTTTCAGATCGGCATCTTCGAGAATCAGGTTGGCCGATTTGCCGCCCAGTTCCTGATGCACGCGCTTGACCGTATCCGCCGCGGCCTTGGCGACCTGCACGCCCGCACGCGTCGAACCGGTGAACGACATCATGTCGATGTCCGGATGACGCGACATCGCGTCGCCCACCGTCGCGCCTTCGCCGTTGACGAGGTTGAACACGCCGGCCGGCACGCCCGCTTCATCGAGGATCTCGGCGAAGATGATGCCGGAGAGCGGCGCCAGTTCCGAGGGCTTGAGCACCATCGTGCAGCCGGCCGCGAGCGCGGGCACGACCTTGGTGGCGATCTGCAAGGCCGGCCAGTTCCACGGCGTAATCAGCCCGCACACGCCGACCGCTTCCTTGCGGATCAGAATGCTGCTCTTCACGTACTCGAATTCGAACGTGTCGAGCGTGCGGATCATCGTCTCCAGATGCGCGACGCCGGTCCACGCCTGCGCGTCGTTCGCATATTGCAGCGGCGCGCCCATCTCGCGGCTGATCGCATGCACCATGTCGTCGTAGCGCTTGCGGTAGACGTCGAGAATCGCTTGCAACAGATCGATTCGCTGCGCGATCGTCGTCTCGCTGTAGGCCGGAAAGGCACGCTTCGCCGCGGCCACGGCGCGATCGACATCGGCCGCGCTGCCGAGCGAAATCTGCGCGAACGCAGTGGCCGTGGACGGATCGATCACGTCGAGCGTGGCGGCCTTGGCCGCGTCTTGCGGGTCGACCCATTGACCGTCGATATAAAACTGTTTGGCGTGTTGCATGGGCTTGTCCTTTACATGAATGGTTGGGTCAGACCTTGGGCCGGCAAAGCGCCCGGGAGCGGTATCGAATGCTTTACATCGACGCCGCTCAATCTGAATGTCTTCAAATCGAAATTCATCGCTACGCAGCTTTGGCTCAGACTCCGGTTCTGCTTCGATTCCGTCATCGAATCCCTCGTCTTCGAATCACTCGTCTTCGATCACATTAACCAGGAGAGACACATGAGCACCATCACTTTCACCCGCATCGACGCTAAAGGCCCCGGCGCTTCCGGCCTGAACCCCGCCCTGCACGATCCCGCCGACGTCATTCTCGAAGGCGCCAAGGCACCGCACGCCCTCAACGCCTTCTCCGACGCGAGCAACATGCTGTCCGCCGGCGTATGGCAATGCGATGCGGGCACGCTGAAGCTGGCCGACCTGCCAATCCACGAAGTCTGCGTGCTGATCGAAGGCGAAGTCGTCATCACCAGCGACGACGGCCGCAGCGAACGCTATGCCGCCGGCGACGCCTTCATCCTGCACAAGGGCTTCTCGGGCACGTGGCACATGCCGGTGGCGACCAAGAAGTACAGCATCGTGTACTGCGGTTGATTCAACCTGCATTGCACCGTTGCTTCAACTAGAACCGCACTCCCGCACCTTAAGGTGCGGTCCCCCTTAAGGTGCGGTTTTTTTATTCTGGCGGCAATCAATAAAAAACCGCCAGACACATCGACCGCTACCGCAGCAACTACAAACGGCAACTACATCGGGAAGCCCAGCGCCTTGATCGAATTGATCCAGAGACGCCGCCAGCCGCCGCGATCGTCGGCGCCGTCGAACGCGTTGAAGGTAATCTTCGCGGCGATCCAGCGCAGCGGTTCCGGCGGAATGTACGACGGCCCTTTGCGCGAAATATCCAACGACGTAATCAGCGTCTCGCGATTCCACAGCATGTCGAGGCCCATCTTCGCACCGAAGCGGCTGCCCGCCACGCCGAAACCCGTATAGCCCGCGACGAACACGCTCTTGCCGCCGTGATAGCGGCGCGCGAACACCGCGCCGCGCGAGCAGTAGTCGATCGGGCCGCCCCACGCATGGGTGAAGCGCACGTCGTCCAACTGCGGAAACGTACGGTAGAACGCTTCGGCGAGCTTGTAGTATGTGCTCTCATCACGATCCGCGGCAGGATTCGGATCGCCGCCGAAGTGATAACTCACACGGCCGCCGAAGATGATCCGGTTGTCTTTGGTGAGACGGAAATAATTGAGCTGCGTACGCGTATCGTAGATGCCCTGGCGATTGTTCCAGCCGATGCGCGCCATCTGCTCGTCGCTCAAAGGCGCGGTCGCGATGATGTGATCACGCACCTGCATCACGCGGCGCCTGATGTCGGTCACGCCCACGTCTGCGGTGCCGGTGCCGAGCAGCACGCGTGGCGTTTCGATACTGCCCGCCTGCGTATGCACGATCATCGTCGCGCCGATATCTTCCATGCCCGTGATCGGCGAGTGTTCGTGCAAACGCACACCGAGTTTCAGCGCAGCGGCCTTCAGGCCCCACGCGAGTTTTGCCGGATGAATCGTGCCGCTGCGATTGCGCGACCACATCGCGCCTGCGAAGAGCGGTGAATCGAGTTGTTCGCGTGCGCCTTTGCTGTCGAGCAAAACGACATCATGCCCGTGGGCTACGTGCAGCTCGTAATCGCCTTTGAGATGATCGAGGTGCCCCGGATCGACGGCGACCGTCATCTCGCCATTCCATTCGACGTCCGCTTCAATGCCGTAACGCGTCAACGATTCCTTGAAACCGTCGAGATTCTCCTGGCCCAGCTTTTCCAGCACGTCGAGGTCCTGCGGAAAGACCCGCGTCGCATTCGGCAGACCGTGCATCACCGACGTGGAAATGATCCCACCCGGACGGCCCGATGCACCGTAGGCCACCTTCCCCGCTTCGACGAGCACGACGTCGAGCGAGGGGTCTGCTTCTTTCGCCTGAATCGCGGCCCATAAACCGGTGAACCCACCGCCAACGATCACCAGATCCGCCGAAGTCGGACCGATCAATTCCCGTTCGACAGCCGGTGCGCGCGAATTGTCCAGCCAGAACGGAAACAGCTTTACACCTTCAAACGCGCGCTTTACTGACTCGCTCATTTTGTTTGCCTACTCAACTTGAATACCATTGCATTTACTGCGCGACTGTTGCTTCGGTGCGGCCTTGGTGGCGCTTCGACGCAGCTTTTAATGCCACCTCGATGCTGCCCTCGTCGCAGTCTGACTGCGCCTGCCCTGAGCGCCTCGAACCGCACGATTCAACCCGCGTCCTGCGTGTCCAGCGCTTCTTCGCGTTCACGTTGCGCGACACGCTGCTGCGGTTGCGGTTGCGTCTTCGTTTGCGCCCCGCCCGCCTTAAGCTTAGTCGCCGGCACCACCGGATGCACGATCACATTGCGCTGCAAACCGCTACGCAACCAACGGCGGCCAAGCGGCCCATACACGCCATCCGGTTCAGGAAAGCACTGCAGCAGCGCGATATACAGCGCACAGGCCAGCGTCAGCGAAACCGGCATGCTGATGTCGAGACCTCCGGCGAGCTGCCCGAGCGGACCCACGAACTGATCCGGCAGATTGACGAAGCACAGGCCGATCACCGCGCTCGGAATCCACGCGCCCATTGCGCGCCAGTTCCAGCCGTGCTTGAACCAGTAGTGACCGCCACGGCCGCCGCGATTGAACACCTGCAGATCGTCGGACAGATAGAAACCGCGCCGCGTCACGAAGCCGATGATCATGATCACCATCCACGGGCAACTGCAGACGTTGATCAGCACCGAGAAGGTCGACACGCTTTCGACCAGATTGAACGCGAAACGGCCAAGAAAGATGAAGCCGATGGCGAGGCTGCCGATCAGCAACGTGGCGCGCACACGGTTCAGACACTTCGGAAACATGCTCGACATATCGAGCCCGGTGCCGTACAGCGCGGTGGTGCCCGTCGACATGCCACCAATGATCGCGATCAGGCACACCGGCAGAAAGAACCAGTTCGGCGAGATCGCCAGCAGACCGCCCACGTAGTTATTCGATGCGATGAAATCCGGCGCCTTGCTCGCGATGATCGTCGCGGTAGCAAGACCGAAGAAGAACGGCACGAAGGTGGCCAGTTGCGCGAGCATCACAGCGAGGATCGTGCGCTTCTTCGGCGTGTTCTGCGGAATATAGCGGGCCCAGTCGCCGAGCGTGCAGGCGAACGATACCGGATTGCTCATCGCAACCAGCACGGCGCTCACGAACGCCGGCCAGAAGCCCACCGAGCCGAGTGCCACCTTGCCGGCGTACGCGCTATTGAACGGCCCGGCGAACGCCACGATGCCGACCACGAACAGCAGACTCGCCGCCCACACGGCGATCTTGTTGACCCACAGCATGAAGCGGAAACCGTAGACGCAAACGGTCAGCACCAGCACCGCAAAAAGGCCGTACGCGACGCTCAGCGTCATCCAGTTGACCGGCAGGCCGAGCAGATGATTCGCGCCGCCCACGAGCGCGTCGCCCGAACTCCACACCGCCAGCGAGAAGAACGCGATGGCGGTCAACACCGCCAGAAAAGAGCCGACGATCCGGCCATGAATACCGAAATGCGCACCCGACGAAACCGGATCGCTCGTGCCGTTGCGCGGACCGAACAGGCCCATTGGCGCGAGGATGCACGAACCGATCACCACGCCAAGCACGATCGAATAAACACCCGCCTTGAACGACAGACCGAGCAGCACCGGAAAACTGCCGAGCACCGAGGTGGAAAAGGTATTGCAACCGCCGAACAGCAAGCGGAACAGATCGATCGGCCGCGCATAACGCGAACGATCCGGAATGCGTTCAAAACCGAATGTTTCGACTTGGGTGATGCTGTTGCTGCTCATTGTCTCCAACTCCTGTAACGGCCAGGTCAATCACAATGGCTCGCCACGAGGATGCGGCGTCCACTTTTCTCGGATGTCTGGGCGTCACTGTAAAGACAATCGGCGCGGGCAAAAATATCGCCCGCCCAACCTTTACTTCGATCGCGGGCGATGTAACTTGAAACGCCCGTCCTATAAGGCTTTACGGATGCAAGCAAAGGCCGCCTGAGGACCTCGTTCGGGTCTGATGGAAAGCAAACGTCGAAGCGAATAGCGAGAATCCGCGCCTCAAACCGCGCTTGACTCACGCGCCTGACGGCGCCGTTTCGCCGCGGCAACAGTCGGGAGCGGCACCGGCACCGCTCCGGACATGCCGTGCTCGATCAGAAAATCGCGGAACAACCCTGCGACATGCGGCAGACGTTTATCGGACACGTGCATCACGTACCAATCACGCTCGATCGGATTGGCGGGCAAGGGCAGCAACGCCAGCAAGCCCGCCTGAAATTCCAGCGAGCATGCATGCAGCGACAGAAACGCGATACCCAAGCCCGCTTCGACCAGTTGTTTGATCGCCTCGTTGCTCGACAGTTCGGAGCCGATATGCAGCTTGTGGCCGGCGAGCCGAAACAGATTCTCAACCGTCGAGCGCGTGCCCGAGCCCCGCTCCCGCACGAACAGATTCGCGGTTTGCAGATCGTCCAACGACAGGCGCTTTTTCTTCATCAGAGCATGGGCCGGCGAGGCGACGAACGCCATCGGATGCTTGGCGAAGGCGGTAGCCACCGTGCGCAATTCGCGTGGCGCGCTGCCCATCACCGCAAGATCGATCTCGTGCGTGGCCAGCATGCGGATGATGTCGGCGCGATTGCCAACCTTGAATTGCACCTTCACTTGTGGACGCGATTCCGTGAAGCGCACCAGAAAAGGCGGGATCAGATATTCGGCGGTCGTGATCGCGCCAATGCGCAGTGTGCCGCCCTGCTCGCCATGCAAGGCGGCGAGATCATCCGCAGCGCCGTTCCATAGATCGAGGATTTCCAGCGCATAGCGCGCGAGGATTTCGCCCGCCGCGGTCAACTGCACGCCACGGCCCACCCGCTGCAGCAGCGGCGCGCCCGCGGCCTCTTCGAGCAGGCGCACCTGAAGCGACACCGCCGGCTGCGTGAGCTTCAATTCTTCGGCCGCGCGTGACACGCTGCCGAGCTTCGCGACCGTATGCAAGGCTTTCAATTGACGAAACGTGGCGGCTTTTAACATAAGTGAAAACCTATATGTTGTGCAGAAACATTAAATTGTGCTGCGGTTTCAGCCGATTCTATACTGGCCCTGACAGATCAGGCCGGTGAATACCCGGTATAGCCCCGGAACGCCTTCACCGGCTCAGCACAGATAACTTCAGGAGGATACGGATCATGGCCGCAATCGATCAGCAGGGAGCCTCTACCGCGCAACGCAGACAGCAACGGCAGCAAGTGGCACAAGCGGCGGCGCATCGCGTCGTGATCGTCGGCGGCGGAGTCGGCGGCCTTGGGCTCGCCACGCGGCTGTCGGAAACGCTGGGGCGCGCCGGTCTCGCGCAGATCGTGCTGGTGGATCGCTGGCCGACGCATTTCTGGAAGCCCTTGCTGCATGAAGCTGCGTCGGGCCAGCTCGATCCGGCCACGCATCAACTGCAGTACGCGGTGCAGGCGCAACGGCACGGCTTCGAATTCGAACAGGGCGAACTCGCCGCGCTCGATCGTACGAACCGGCACATCACGCTGAATGCGCTCTACGACGCCGACGGCCGCGAAATCCTGCCGTTACGGCAGCTTGCATTCGATACGCTGGTGCTGGCCATGGGCAGCGTCACACAATATTTCGGCGTGCCCGGCGCGGCCGAACACGCGTTGCCGCTCGAATCGGTCGCACATGCGGAAGCATTTCGCCGCAAGCTGCTCGACGCCTGCCTGCGTGCGAACCATGCGCGCCGCGCACGGACCGCGCAGGCGGACACGCCGGTGTCGATCAACATCATCGGTGCTGGAGCGACAGGCGTTGAACTCGCCGCTGCGTTGCGCGATACGGTGCGCCTGCTGAACCGCTATAGCCCGTTTTCACTCGACCCCGTGCGCGACTTCCGCATCCGTCTGATCGAAAGCAGTGAGCGTGTGCTGCCTGCACTGTCCGAAACGATATCGGCGCGTGCGCAAAAGATGCTCGGCAGTCTCGGTGTCGACGTGTTGAACGCCACGCGCGTCACCGAAGTGCGCGCCGACGCCGTGCTGACGAATGAAGGCGCGCCGCTCGCCAGCGACATCGCGATCTGGACCGCCGGTATCGCGGGGCCGCCGGTGTTGCGCACGCTGGACGGCATCGCGGTGAATCGCAACGCACAGGTGCAGGTGAACCGCACGCTGCAATGCACGAACGACGCGAATATATTCGGACTCGGTGACTGCGCGGCCTGCCCGTCGTCTGAAACCGCGGACGCGTTTCTGGCCCCGCGCGCGCAAGTCGCGCACCAGCAGGCGCTGTTTCTGGCGCGTGCGCTGAAGTGCAGAATCGGGGGAGAACCCTTGCCGGAGTTCGTCTATCGCGACGCCGGCACCTTGGTCGGCTTCGGCCGCGAAGGCACGATCGGCAGCCTGAGCAACAGCTTGCTGACGCAGCCGGTGTTCGTCGACGGCTGGCTCGCCACCGTGGTCTACAAGCTCATCTATCGCCGTCACGTGATGACATTGACGGGCTTCGCACGCATGGCGCTCGATTCGGCGAGCCACTGGTTGCGCCGACGCGTGCATCCGGTGATCCGGCTGCATTGAAATTGGCAAGCGCGGGCGGCGTCTTTCAGATTCAGAAAACGCCGCCCGCGCGACGCTTAATCGAGAAACTCCGTCGCCCGCTTGCGTAGCACCGCGCCGAAATCGTCGAGCCAGCCGATCGACAGGCGCCAACTCTGCCAGTACAGATCCACATCGATATGCTTGCCGGGCGCAACGTCGACCAACTCGCCGCTGGCCAGATGCGGCGCGATCATCCGTTCGGGACACATGCCCCAGCCCATTCCCGTCACGCAGGCGCGCAAAAAACCGGCGACGTGCGGAATCCAGTGCAACGGCGGATCCAGGTCCGCCCGCGTGATGCGGCGCATGAAGCGCTTCTGCAACTGATCCTTCGGGTTGAAATCGACGCACGGCGCGCGCCGTAACGACTCGCGCGTGACGCCGTCGGCAAAATGGCGCTCGCGAAACGCCGGCGTGCATACCGCCAGATAGCGCATCCGCCCGAGGCGGGTCGAGCGGCAGCCTTGCACCGGCTCTGCCTGCGTGGTGACCGCGCCTTGCACGCTGCCGTCGCGAATCCGCTGCGCGGTGTGGTCCTGGTCGTCGATCACCAGATCGAGCAGCATCTCCCGTTCCACACAGAACTGAGCCACCGCGTCGATGAACCAGGTGCCCACGCTGTCGTCGTTGACGGCCACGCGCAGCGCCGGCCACGGTTCGACCAGCGCGCCGGGCAGGGCCGGCAGCCGGCCGGTCAGCTCCGCTTCCAGCAACAGCACGCGTTCGGTATGGCGGCACAGCAGCGCCCCCGAGGTGGTCGCGACACACGGCTGGCCGCGCTTGACGAGCACACTGCCCACCCGTTCCTCCAGCAGCTTGACCCGCTGGGAGACGGCTGAGGGCGTCACGTTCAGTTCGCTGGCCGCACGGTCGAACGAGCCGTGCCGCACCACGGCGGCCAGCGCGTCGAGCAACGCATAGTCGAGCATTAGCGTTCCTTAATCGGCATTAAGTGAATTAGCTTCTCTTATGAGCAGCAAAACCGCAGACTAGCCTCGTTCGCTTTCCCCGTCTACTGGATCGATTATGAATTGGCTGTCTTTTTCCCACGGCGCCGCCCTGTGCGCGTCGCTGATCGTGACGATCGGCGCCCAGAATGCCTTTGTGCTTCGTCAGGGCATCATGCGCTCGCACGTCGGCAAGATCGTCGCACTGTGCGCGCTGTCGGATTGCATCCTGATCGGCGCAGGCGTCGGTGGCGCGTCGGTCCTGGTGGAACGCTATCCGGTATTCGTCCACGCGATGCTGTATGTGGGGCTCGCCTATCTGGCGTGGTTCGGCATTAACGCATTGCGCCGTGCGGTGCGCCCGGGACATGCGGTACTGGACGCCAATGCGGGCGGCACGGCGCCGGGCACGAGTGCAGCAGCACCCGTGCAACGTGCAACGCCGATCATCCTGATGACGCTGGCCTTCACGTGGCTCAATCCGCACGTCTATCTCGACACCTTCCTGCTGATCGGCACGGCTGGCGCGCGCGAACCGGACGGCGCACGGGTGGCGTTCGCGCTCGGCGCGATGGCGGTGAGCGGGGTCTGGTTTATCGGTCTGGGTTACGGCGCCCGTGCGCTGGCGCCGCTGTTTCGCCGCGCGACGGCGTGGCGCGTGCTGGATGGCGCAATTGGCAGCATGGTGTTGCTGCTGGCGGTGACGCAGTTGCGGTGATCGCCAGCGGGTGCCCTACTTCTGCACCTGCTGCATGCCGAGCAGATCCTGCACGAGTTGCGCCGACACATAATGCGGCCCGTCGAAGAGATACGTCCGGTAGCCGCGATACGCGAGCAATTGTGGCGACAGTTCCGCAGCTGTCGCCGGGCGGAACGCACCGCCCTGGGCGCGACGGAATGCCTCGGCAATGATCCGCACCCGGCCCTTGCCAAGCCGCGCCGTCAGCGCATCCGCATACTCACGCGCGGCCGCCGGGCCGCGCGCATAGACACCGCAGCCATCCTGCAGAAACACGCCAACATCGCGCGGCAGCCAGCCCTCCAGCCACGCTGCCAGCGCCGTGCCGCCGATATTCGAGTTATCGTAGACACTGATCCACAACGGCCGCGGCAGCTTGTCGAGCAAAGGCGCGAGCGCGGCGGCGTCCTTCCAGGTCGGGTCGATTTCAACCGGAAAGTAATAGCCGTCGATGTGAACCGGTGGCTGCACGGCCGCCAGCTGCTTCGACTGTTCGACCAGCTGCGCCGCCTGCGCACGGGCCGTGGTTTCGTCGAAACGTCCGGCGAGACCGACGATCACATTGCGCGCCCACGGTTCGCCGGCAATCCGTGTCCAGTCCGGCAGACGGCGAGCTGTTTGCATAGCAGTGCCGGGCAGAAACGACGTGCCGTCCACCGCCGTCCATTGCACCAGCAGATCGGTCACGCCGAGGCGGTTCCAGTCGCCGTGCGGGTCGACATGATCATCGTCGAGCTGCCAGACCACGCCCTGCGCCAACGCGCCGGCGTCGCCCGAACCTGGCGCCGAGCAGCTGTACACCAGCGCTGCGCACGCGCTCGCCGCGAGCAACGCGCGGCGGCGTGGCGAAGCCGGCTCGCCCTCGCGGGTCTGAACGTCGTGTGAATTACGCATTGTGCTGGCGCTGTGCTTTGAGATAAACGTCACGATAATCCTGAGCGAGTTGCGCGCGATCGATCTTGAAGTTGACCGAGACCGGCAGGGACCGGCACGCGAGCAATTCTGACGGGATCATATACGACGGCAGGCACGCGGCCAGCAGCGTCTTCCAGTCATACAACGCGTCGGGCAGCCGGCCATCGTCGTTGCCGGTTGCGACGAACGCGACGATCCGCGCGACCGAGCCGTCCGGCCGCCGCAACGGCACAGCTGCGGCACTCGCCGCACCGGGCAGCGTGCGCAAAGCGGCGTCGATCTCCATCAATTCGATACGGTAACCCCCCATCTTGATCTGATCGTCGATACGTCCGTGGCAAAACAGCAGTCCGTCGCCGTCGACCGCGCCCAGATCGCCGGTGCGAAACGCCCGCTGTCCGTTGTGGGAGAACATGCGTGCCGCGTTCAGGTCTTCGCGGTTCAGATAGCCGCGCATCACGTGTGCACCGGCGATGCATAGTTCGCCGTCATCGACAAACACCTCGGCGTCGCGCTTGGCACGGCCGATCGGCAGGCGCGCATGATGCGCGAGCACTGCATCGTCGACGACGATCCAGGTGGTCGCCACCGTCGCCTCGGTCGGTCCGTATGTGTTGATGATCTGTGCGGCTGGAAAGCGCTGGCGCAATTGCCGCGCGAGTGCGACCGGCAGCACTTCGCCGCAGAACAGGAAGGTCCGGAGCGCCGGCAAGCCGTCTTGTGAGAACTGCGGATTGAGCAACTGCTGTTGCGCGAACGATGGTGTCGACACCCACGTGGTCATGCCGTGCTGCGCGAGCGTGGCGAGAAACGTGGCGCCCTGCGCCGTCAGCGCCCGCGAGGCGAGCACCACGGTGCCACCAAGCGCGAGCGTGCCGAACACTTCGTACATCGACAGATCGAAGCTGAACGGCGCCTGATTCAGGAACACCGGCGCGTCGCCGAGCGCGAAGTCGGCCGCCATCCAGTCGGCCAGCGCGACGACGCTTTCGCGGCCGATCTGTACGCCCTTGGGTTCGCCGGTCGTGCCCGAGGTGAATAGAACGTACGCGAGGTTTTTCTCGTGCAATGCCGGCGGTGCTGATGCTGTCGAAGCCGCAGTCGAAGTCGAAGCCGCAGTCCCCTCTGCCGCTCCCGGTTCCGCCCGCACGCGCTGCCCGTTCAAACTCACGAAGCGGCCGCCATGCGCGTCGAAGTAAGTCTGCGCGCCGAGCGTGCTCGCGATGCGCTGCATCCTTTCATCCGGATAGATCGTATCGACCGGCACGAACGGCGCGCCGAGCAGCAACGCCCCCACCATCGCCACAAAAAATGCCGCTTCCTTGTGACCGCGGATGATCACCGGCACATCCGCAGCGAACCCGTGCGCGCGCGCCTGCCTGGCCCACGCGTGGGCTTGTTCCGCCAACTCGTGCCAACGCAGCGCGCGATCGGCGCCGATCACCGCCCACGCGTCGGCACGCACATCGGTGTCGGCAAAGCAGCTCGCGCTCAGATCGAATCGCATGGTGCGCCTAACGATTGGCGGCGATGAACGCGCAAAGCGCATCCACGGATGCCAGGTGCTCGGCGATCTCGGTCGGCGGAATCCGCACGCCGAATTGCATCTCGACGCCCATCACGATTTCGACGGCCAGAACCGAATCGACCAGCCCCGTTTCGAGCAGCAGTTCATCATCGCGCACGAGGCGCAGGACGACGGATTCGACCAGTGCCGCTACGTCGGCGTGCAGCGTTTCGTTTTGAGTCATTGTGTACTCCTTGCGCAAACGTCGTTCCGGCAATCAGAACTGGAAATAGAGAAAACGCACTTCGCCGTGCAACTGCGCGACGCAGAACACCAGTACACCGAACATCACGGCGGTCCAGCGCAGCGAAGGCCGCCATGTCAGCGCAGCGGGCAAGCCTTCGGCCGCGCGGTCGAGCGCCGGCGAGAAGCGTCCCATCAGCTGATGTGAATTCGGCGCGCACCAGACAATCGCCAGCAGCGCGACGATCTGCAACGCGAGTGTCGAGCGGCCCGCGACCAGATGCAGCCACTCGCCAAGGCCGATGTTCGCCGTGCCGCACGCGGGCCAGTCGAGCGCTTCGATACCGCGTAGACCCGCCATGCCCTGCAATAACGCGAGCGCATCGCCGACGCCATGTGCCCGGAAAAATGCAAACGCGACCAGTGCGGCCACGAAGGTCAGCAGGACGTTACCCGCATGGCGAACGCGTGCCTTGAAGCTCAATGTGAAAGCCGCGGCTGTTCCTGCCGCCCCTGCCGCCCCCGCTGTCTTCGCTGTCCCCGCCGCGACTACCCCAGCCGCCCTCACCCCAACCGCCGGCGCAGCCGCCGCCCGCCACGCACGATAAGCGTGATTCACGGTGAGATATGACGCATGCAGCAAGCCGTAAATCAGATACTGCAAGCCTGCGCCGTGCCAGATGCCGGCCAGCGCCATCGTGTAGAAAGTCGGCACGGCCACCGTCGAGAGAAAGCCGCTTGTCGAGCGTTGCGCGAGACGCCCGATCGGATGGCCACGCAACGCACGGCTGCGGTTGATCCGCATCGCCAACGGGTAGTACAGGTAGGCAGTGAGATAGCGCGTGAGCGTCATATGCCAGCGCTGCCAGAAATCGATGATGCTGGCCGCCTTGAACGGCGAATTGAAGTTCAGCGGGAAACGCACACCGAACATCTTCGCGAGGCCCACGGCCATGTCCGAATAGCCGGAGAAATCGAAGTAAAGCTGTAGCGCGTACGCGAGACAGGTGCCCCACGCCGCCAGCCACTGCAAGTCGTGCGGCGCGGCGAAGCCCGCGTCGGCGAACGGTGCGATGGTGTCGGCGAACAGCAGCTTCTTCGCGAGACCGATCGTGAAGACGAACGCGCCGATCGACAGGTTTTCCGCGCGCAACTTATACGTGGCCGGCTGCGCGAACTGCGTCATCATTTCCTTGTGATGCAGGATCGGCCCCGCGATCAGATGTGGAAAGAACGTGACGAACTGCACGTAGCCGAGCGGGTCGCGCTCCTTGACGATGCCCGCGTTGCAATCGAGCAGATAGCCGATCTGCGTAAAGGTGAAAAACGACACGCCGAGCGGCAGGATCACATCCTGCATACCGTGCGCGAGCCAGTCGGCCGGCGCGATGCCGCTTGCGTGCACGAGCGCGGTGAGCAGCGTCGCCAGATATTTGTAGCGCACCAGCAGCGCGAGGTCAGCGGTGATCGCGAGGCCGAGCAGCCAGCGCCGGCGGGTGGACTGCGCGGGTGCCGCGACAATTGCGCAACTCATCGCGTAGTTGAACGCGATCGACGCCACCAGCAAGGCGACGAACGCCGGATTCCACCAGCCGTAGAACACGATCGACGCACCGCAGAGCCACGCCGCAGCGGCGCGTGGCATGCGCTGGCCGAGCAGGTAGTAGCCGGCCAACGCCGGCGGCAAGAACAGCGTGAGGAAGATGAATGAATTGAATAGCATCGGGGTCAGTCCTGCCTGGCTGGTGCGGGAGCAGTACCGGCCGGAGCGGTGCCGACCGGACTCATGCCCGCATCCGCAGCCTTAGCCGTGTCCGAAACCGCGGTGGCGGTGGCGGTTTTCGCTGCACTCCGAACAGCAGCTAACGGTGGCGCCATATCGACCGGCATCGACAGCGCGTCCTCCGACATTTCCCAGATCACCACGCGCACGCTCTTCGGCCATGTGGCGCGCTTGCGCCAAACCGTCTGCATCGCGCGATCGAACTGACCGTCGTCGAGGCTGACGTTCCACACTTCGCGGCCGAACTGCTCGCCGAGGCGCTCGGCAAACGCACTGCGGCGCGAAAACGAACTGCCCGCGAGCAGCACATCGGCGGCGGGACCGTCGTCGAGCAGGCCGCCGCTGCGTTGCGCCTGCAGCGTTTCGGCAGCGACGACGTCAGGCGCCGGCCGCCACGCATCCGGCACGTCATTCAGATTGGCGAGCGTCAGCAAATCGCCGATGCGCGGCGCGGGTTGCGCCGTCGTGTGCGTGAATGTGGTGTCGCCGGGTTTGCCAAGCAACGGCAACACTGCGGCGCCAACCGTCTGTGCAGCCGCTTGCGCACCACGCGCATTCCAATGCACATCGGTACGGAAAAACGCAGGACGTGCAGCTTGCAACGCCGGCAACAATTCGACGTGTGTGACGTTGCTCGCGATCAACGCGCGGTTCCATACACTCAGACGCTGCGTCATCCGCGCGTCCTGACGCAGCCCGCACAGCGCTTCGCTCTCCACGCGCGCTTTGTCGGGCACCGTCACCACCACCAGTTGAATCCCGGCGCTGCGTAGCGCATCCGCGTAACGATGCAACGAGGCGATGCGCGCATCGGTCAGCGCGTCGCCGCCATCGGCGCGTTCGATGGGATCATGTCCCGGCTGCACCGGCGCGCGCAGACCATCCGCATAGAACAGCCAGCCGGGACAGCCCTCGCGTACCTGATGCCCGAGGGCGCCGAACAACCGGTAACGCGCCGCGGCTTGCCAGCGATGCAGCGGCCGCGCGTACGGCACCTCGATCGCGCGGTCCAGACTGCGGCCGAGGCTGCCGTCGCGCCAACCATGCGCATCGAACGACGCGCCGTCGCGCGACTGCATGACAAGCGACACCAGTGCGCCCGCGCAACCGAGGCCGAGCAACAGCGCGACCAGCCACGCGGCGCGCCGATGCGCGCGAGCGAGCGGCTGCTCCGCCGCTGCCGCGTGGCTGTGCGTGGCACCAGCGTCGTTACCCGCCGCGCGCTCTGCCGTGCGTCCGACTGACTCGCTCATCAGGCGATAGCCTTGGCGAGGCGTGCGAGGAACGCATCGTCGGCCATGACCGAGGCTGCGTCCCACTGCCCGCCCGCGCTCGGCAGATTCATCATCTGCCCTTCGTTGAATTGCCAGACAATCGCTTGTGGCGGATTCGCCTTGAAGGCGGGCGCTTCCACATAGTTGAGCAACGTCTTCCACGGACCGGTGTCGCCGAACGTCCACGTCAAGCCGACCGGGCGATCGATTGTGTTCGAGAGCTTCTGCGGAAAACCAAGGTACGGCTGGACCATGCTGTTGCCCACCACCTGCACGACCGGCGGCCCACCGTCGACGAGACCCGGCGGCGCCACCACCGTGCGCACAATGAAGTGATCCTTGCCGACCGTTTTCTTGCGCTCCGGCGGCAGCAAGGCCGCGAGGTCGCCATAACGGACTTCCTCGTTCCACTTGCCGAGCCGGCTGCCCGCGCCGGCGGTGCCCTTCAGCGGACCGGCCGCCGTGAGGCGTTTCGCGACACGCGCGGCGACCGCTTCGGCGGAATGGCCGCTCCAGTGATAGTCGGCGCGAATGTACTTTTCCTGCGAAGCATCGACCGCTGCGATCGCGCCGTCGCCATCGACTATCTGCAGACCGAGCGAAGCGCTATGCGCGCGAATCGCGGCGTAGCGGCTCGCTACACCTGCGGACATCGCGGTGCCGTCCGGCAAATTCTCCGGGCATGAACGGGCTTTTAGCGGCGCGATCACGATCACGCTATGGATGCCGCGCGCCGCCAGCTGGTCCGTCGCCTGATGAATCAGATCGACGGCTTTCAGACACGCGGGCGTTGCGTCATCGGTGAGACTTTCCCAGCCGGGATAGAGCCACAGATTGCGGCCCTCGATCACGCTGGTCGACGCCGCGGCAAACGCGCGGCGCGGCAGTAGTGACTGCGCGCCGCCGAGCGGCGCCGCGGCCAGGGCGAGCAGCAGGCGGCGACGAGTGTTGTTGAGTGGCCCGGCCTGGATGGACGGTTGGAAGAGCGAACGGCAGGAGTCGGTCATGTCGTGTTCCCCGGACTGATTTGAAGCATCTCTCATGTGGCACAACGTCGACGGCGCGCGCTGAAGCGCGGCCCGCGTTGCGACTTTCTGTTGGTGTTCCTGCTACTTCTTGCTGCTTGTTCGTGCTGCTATTTCGTTTTGCCAATGCGTGCCGCTCAATTGGCGGCCGGCGGCCACGCGAGTGCATCGCGCGCACCGCTCAACACCGGCTTTGCCGCATCGCCGGTGACGAACAGGCTGTAACTGTCGCCGGCAGCGAGCGCCGGCAACGGCAGCGCCGCGCTCGCCGCCGCACCGCACTGCCCCACCAGCTTCGCGCTGACCGGATTGATCGCGCGCGTGTCCTGCGCGCCCGCGGCCACTTGCGCGAACACCGTCGGCCCATTGCCGTCCACGCCGATCTTCGCGCTGCAACCGGGCGCGAAATTGAAGGCGCGCAAAGTCGCCTTCAATCCGTCGACGCGCTCATAGCGTCCGACGATTCGCGTTGCATGCCACCCCTTCGCGTCATGACGCAGCGCGACGGTGACGGCGTCGCCTGCACGAGCCGTTGCCTTCGCCGTCGCATTCGCCGAACCGGCGGCATCGGCCAGAGCCTTGCCGTCGACCGTGACGCGTGCCGGCGTGCCTTCCGTCAGCACGCTAAAGCGCGTAACCGCGCCCGGGGCGAGCGTCTGCGGCGTCTCGCTGCCGGCTAGCACGACACGCATCGCCTGCGACGATGCGTTCAGCACGCGCAGATACGACGCATTAGCGGGCGGCTGCGGCCCATACAGACTCGCGACATCGTCAGCAGCCGCATGCGCGAGGCCGGCCGTCAGTAGCGCGGCCGAGGCCAGTACCGTTGCCACCTTCGATTTACCCAAGCGGTTTCTTTTCATCTGATTCGTCCGGAGTCAATACGAGTAGATCGCGCCGAAGAACACGCCGCGCGCACGTTCGTCACCCGTGATCTTCAGGCGGTACTGCACCGATAGATCGACATACGAGCGCGGCGCGTCATATTTGCTGTCGCGGAACCAGTAACGCGTCGAAATCCCCACACCTGCGCCGAGCGGAATGCTGTGGTTGACACTCGAGTCGTAGTCCGCGCCGATCACGGCATACGGGAACATGGTCCACTTCGGGCTATAACGGTCCATGCGGAAGGTGCGGCCCAGTTCGAGATTCGTGGTCGCATAGACCGATCCCGCGTTCAGATAGGCACCCGTTTCGGCGTAGACCTGCGCGGTCCACCACGACGGCACGTCCACCCGGCGCTCGATGCCGTAGCCACCCGAATACGCGAGCCGCGCGAGCCAGTCGGGATTGACCTGCGAGCCGATCGGAATGATCCGTTCGAAGGCGACGATCGCATCGATCTGCGAGAACGGCTTGGCGCGTGCGCCGACGGTGGCCTGCAAGGTATCGATGCCACTCGCGCCGCCATTCTTCACGCCAAAACTTTCGTAGCCGCGCGCATAGAGTTCGAACATCCGGTCGCCGAGACTGCCGAACGGACGCCAGTAAGCTTCCACGCCCGCCTGCCAGTTGTTCGACGTGCCCGGCGTCGGCGACGACGCATAACCCGGCTGCATGCCCGCGCCGCGATAGTTGAGCGACGCGTCGAAGCCCCAGTTGCGTGTGGCCTCGGCGTGCGCGCTGCGCATCTCGTTCAGTTGTGCCGGTGTGGCCGCCGGTGTGTCGTCCGTTGGCGTGGCGCTTGCGTCGATCGCGCGCTCGAAGTACTGCGCGGCTTCGCGATTGCGGTGCGCCTGGACCGCCGCATAGCCCGCGTCGGCTGCGGCGCTGACCGGCATGGTGCCGGCCTTGTCGGCCATGCTGAAGCGCTGGTACGCGACCTGGTTGTTGCCGGCACGTTGCGCGATATACGCGGCTGTCATGTCGGGCATGGCGTCGAGCATGCCGGCGTCGATCATCTTTTGCGCTTCGCGCGTCGCGGCGGCATCGTCGCCGGCCGTGCTCAGCGCGTTGATCAGGTCCACACGATGCTGCGGATCGTCCGGGGCTGCCTTGACCGCTTCGCGTGCATAGCCGACCGCGCCGGTTTTGTCGTTCGCGGCTGCGGCGGTTGCCGTGGCGCGCGCCGCGGCGAAGCCGGGATCGGCGGCGTAGACGTCGCAGCTTGCGCCGAACTGATCGACGACGCAGTCGATGACTGGGCGCCGCGCCGGGTCGAACGAGGCCGTCGGGGCGGTCGCTGTGCTCGTTGCGTTCGAAGCGCTCGACACATTCGACCCCGCCGACGCATGCGCCAACAATTGCCTCGCCTGATATCGACGCAGCGCGATCGGCGGATCGGTGTCATCGCGAGTCATCTTCAGTGGTGCGAGCAGATCGAGCGCGCGCTGCGGCTGCCCTTCCGCGATCCACACATCGGCGATGATCACGCGCGCCACACGTTTGTTGCGCTGGGTCGCGTCGTTGGCATGCAGCGCTTTGGCGAAGTCCGCGTCAGCTTCTGCCGTCTTGCCCTGCGCGGCGAGCGTGTAGCCACGCAGCGTAAGCGGCATGATTTCCGTATCGTCGGCGGCAATGGCCGCGCTCGCCGCCGCTTGCACACCGGGCAGATCGTTTGCGGCGAACAGCGCGTCAATCAGCTGAATGCGGTAGCCGACCAGATCCGGCGCATAGACGACAGCCTCACGCGCCAGCGCGGCGGCCTCAACGTAGTCGCCCTTCTTGCGCGCCGCAAACGACGCACCGGACGACTTCGGCGCCAGACGGCTGCCGATGAAGCTGCGCCTCACACGCAGTTCGTCGTTGTCGCCGAAGCGTTTGCTTGCATCGAGATCGGCGTTCCACGCATCGGTGTCCTGACCGGCCGCGCTCGCCGCGTCGATCAGCAGCAAGCGCAGGCGCAGCAGATCGGGACGCAACGCGATCGCCTCGTTCGCGTAACTGACCGTGCCCGAAAAATCCTTCGCCGCATACGCCTTGTAGGCCTGCTGCGCCGCCTTCAACGCGGCGCCGGTCAGAGCGTCCGGGTCGCCCGGCTGCTGGCGGCCGGCGCGTGCGACCGAGCGCGTCGACACGTTCAGCGCGTCGATCTGCTTGCGACGCGAGACCAGCGCCGGATCGTGGCCGATCTGCGCGATCGCGTCGCCGAGCGAGCGGCTTGCCTCGCTATAACGACGCTGCGCGGCGAGCGCGTTGGCGAGCAGTACCCGCAGCGACACGACATCGGGGCGCTGGCGAATCGCCTCACGCGACCGCGCGATCGCGCCAGAGTAGTCACCGCGCCCATAGGCGGCATACGCATCCTGCGCCACCCGATAGGCAGCGCCGCTCAACGGCAGCGCATTGTGTTCGGATGGGGCCGGCTGCGGCGCGGCCGCCGTGCTCTGCGCATACGCCGCTACGCTGCCCAAGCACAACGCGCCGGCCATCATTGCAGCGGTGACGCCACGCAATGTGAATGCAGGCGCCGCAATCGGAGCTGCAGTTGAAGCCGTAGTTGCAGCGCACACGGAAGCGGAAGCCGATGAGGCAGATGCCGAAGCCGAAGCCGCCAGGGAAGCGCGCGCCATCCACGCACGCCGGGTAAAAAAAGAATCGCTCATTCGGATGCCGCCAGAGCGCCCTGAAGACGGCGCTGTTGCTGGATTACGTTCTCGAGTGCGGCACGCGAGATCACGCCGCGCGCCACCATGTAGTCGCCGATGCGGCCATGGCGATCCGGGCGGTAGTCCTGCATCGCCGCTTCGAAGGCTTCGCGGCGCACGTGGCCATGCTCGATCAGCAGATCGCCGATCAGCGGTACGCTGCGTGCCGGCACAGGCTCGGCACCGCCGGCCGACGATGCGCCCGCTGACGTACCTTCCACCGCGCCCGCCGTACCCGTCTGCTCGCCCTCGCCCGCCGGCGCGGCGATCTCGACGCCGCGCAACACGCGCAGCCCCGCGGCGATCTCGCCCTCACGAACGATCTCCTGCACGACCGCTCCGCCGACCAGCGCGCTCAGTTCCGCGAACACCGGTTCGGCGAGCGGACTCGCGGTCAGCAGAATCGTGCGGCCGCCCGCGGCGCCGGCCTGCGGCAACACGCGATGGCGCACGATCGCTTCGAGCGGCAACCGCTTCGCATCGTCCTTGATGCGTTCGAGCGCCACCCGGCCACGCGGCAAATCAGACTGGAAGGCAATGGCTTCCGCGAGGGTTTCCTCGTCGAGCCAGCCCTTGGCCATCAGCACGCGGCCAAGCGGCGCCTCACGCGCGTGACTTTCGCCGAGTGCCTGTTCGAGCTTGTCCGGATCGATGGCCTGCCACGACAGCAGCAGCTCCCCCAGACGCTGACGGCGATTGTTGAAGCCGTCGGCGGACGGGAAGTCATGCATGGTCTTGTCCCATGCCAGCCGCTTGCCGGTCACGAGGTGCGTGAGGAACATCTTCCACGCACGCGAGACAGCCATGAAGTTGATGAAGTTACCCACCACCATGCGCGGCACGGCCAGCACCCCGTGCTCCCAGCCGTACAAACGGGTCACGAAATAGATCCGCTGCACCACGCGCAACAGCAACGCGCAACCGTTGGCCCATAACAGCGCTTGCAGCCACGGCGAATCGGCGAACGGCGAAGCGATCAGCTCGGGCATCAAGCCGAGCAGATCGGCGCCGGCGAAGAGCAGAAACTGGATCACCAGCGCATACGCGATGATGCCGACGAACGCGGTAACAATGCCTTTGCGGTCACGAAACAGCAGATAGCGATTGGCGAGCGAGCCGCTCCAGCCGGTCTGTTTCCACCCTTGCAGGCCGATGCCGAGCGTCCAGCGCGCGCGCTGCCGGTAGGCGGTACGAAATGTATCGGGGAAGAATTCGCGCACGCAGAGCGGCATCGTCACGGTGATGTCGCGCTCCTTGCCAAGGCCGAACCACGCCTTGCGGCGCGTCGCGAATTGCACCGGAAAGCGCGCGAAGATCGACTGCATGCCCATCTTGCCGAGGCGCGCGCCGACGTCGTAGTCCTCGGTGAGGCTTTCGGTATTGAACGGCTGGTTGTCGGTTTCGGCGTTCAGCGCGAGTAGCGCGCGCCGCGAAAAACACGTGCCGACGCCCGCCGAAGGCACCGAGCCGACCAGGCTCTCGCGCACCACCAGATCCTTCGCGTGCCATTCGGCGAACTCGTCCATATAGGTGCCGGCCACGAGTTCGAACCAGTTGCGCTCGAGCGAGGCTACCGGCAACTGGATCATGTCCTTGCGCGGCAGCAGGTAATTGAAAAAGCGCAACTCGACCGGATGCAGCACATCCTCGCTGTCGTGCAGCACCACGCCGGCGAATTCGATGCCCGCTTCTGCCTCGTACCTGAAGATCGCCTGGATCACCCAGTTCAGACAGTCGGCCTTGCAGGTCGGACCGTCGTGCGGCACCTCCACGCGTCGCAACTGCTTATAGCGGCGGCGCATCCGTTCGACTTCGGCGATGGTCTGCGGGTCGTTCTGATAGGTGCCGACGAACACTACATAGTTGCGGTAGTCCATCACCCGCACCAGGTCTTCGATCATCGCCGCGACCACGTCGTACTCGTGCCACGCGGGCACCATGATCGCGATCGGCTGCTCGTCGCGCTGATACAGCTGCGCGCTGGTGAGCGGCTTGTAGGCGCGCTGCACCGTGAAGCGGCGATAGAGCGTGCGGGTCCAGTACCAGAGGTCGATGAACAGATCGTCGAGGCTGGACAGCAGGATGATGAACGCCACCAGCGCCGCGACGTATTCGAGCCCCTGGTAATAGTGGGCTACCGCGTAGCCCGCATACCATTTGATTAGCGCGAAGCTCACGACTTGTCCTGATTCCTGCGGCGTGCCACGCTGGCCACCAGCAGCAACACGATCAGCAAGCCGAGGAGGCCGGCCGGGATGCCCCAGCGCACCCAGCTCTGCATGAACCACGGGCCTTCCACGTCGTCTGCGCCAATCACTTCGCCTGGATGACGCGTATCGAACTGGCGCAACGTACCGCTGCCGTCGACGATCGCAACGTCACCGCGCGACAGTTGCAGCGACGCCGGCAGAATCGCCGCCGTATCGCCCACCGTGCGATACACGATGCCCGATACGCTGCCCGACTTGACCGCTTCGATCACGCCGACACGGTTCAAACCCGATATATCAGCGAGCATCTTGCCGGATGCATCGGTGAGCGACAGACGGTCTTTCGACAGATGGGCGAGGCTCTTCTCATCGGCGAGCGCGACGTCGGCCGCGAGGAAGGCGCCCTTCGGGCTCGCCGCTTCGCCGTCACGCGCGACGCTGAAGGTCGCACGGGTCGGCGCGATGCCGCTCGCGTTCGCCAGTCGCGCGATGCGCGGCAGCACTTGTGTGGCGTCGTTCAGATACGAGGCCGGCACGATCACATTCGCTTCCGACGCGAACCGCGCCACCATGCCGGTGAAGTCGTCGCCGACTTTCGCATCGGCGAGCGTCAGATGGCTGCTCGGCAGCACGGCAATCGGATGACCCTGACCGCGCGCCTGGCAGCCGCCTTCCGGTTGACGCTGGAACACCACGCGCAGCAGGTTATTCGGGGCGAGCGCGTAATGCGGCACGCGTGCGGTGATGCGCTGCGGCTTGCCGTTGGCGGTCAGCAGTTGCGAGCCGATCAGCACGTCGTTGAAATAGATCGAGGCGGTTTGCGCGGTGTTGTTCAGCGTCGGCGACGCCGCCACGTCGAGCACCACGGTGCCCGGCAACTTGCCGTTGCCCGATGCCGCACCCAGATCGAAACTCGCGTCCCAGGTGGCGCGGCCCTGCACGTCGAGCGTGCGCGGCTGGCCGCCCAGCAGCGACAGCGCGATTTCGTCGCCGCGCGTGTTCGGTGCGGTGTCGATCTGATGGACCACGAGACGGCTCGTCGCGTCGATCGGACGCCACGTGCGCGCGAGGACCGCCACGCCGTCGTTATCGCCGACCACGATCGCAGTCTGACCACCGAGGTGAGCAAGGCGCACTTCGCCCGAGGCGAGCGGCCTCGCGATCGGATCGATCGCGCGGGCGCGCCATGCATCGAATGCCTCGCTGGCGCCCGGCGCGGCGCTGACGACCTGTTCGCGCAACGCATCGAGGGAAGTCTTCAGCGTGTTGCGCACCGTGTCGTCGGCGACGATCACGTCCGGCGCGAACGCAGAACGCGGCGTGAGTGCGATCAAGGCGCCCGCTTCCGCCGGGTTCGCCAGCTTGTGCGAACCGCCCGCGGCCAGCGCCGCAAAAGCCGGAACCGCGCGCAGCGGCGCCGGCACTTCGATGTCGCTCAGATCGACCGTGTCGCCCACCGTCGGCCACGCCCGCGTTGCCGGCGTGCGGCCTTCGCGTTGCAGCAGCGCTTCGATGCGCCAGCCTGCATCGAACGCCGGTGCCGCGAGCGTGCTCGCGCCGAGCATCACTACCGGCTTTTGCGGCAAGGCGCTCCACGCGCTGCGCAGATCGACGATCGCGTCCGGATCATAGCGATAGGTCAGGCGCGAAGTCGGCGCGATGCGCCAGACGTTGCCGATCGCGGTCTGATCGGTACAGACGTTATCGCTGAGCACCGACGACCAGTCGAGGCCCACACGCACGAAGCCGCCCGGCCGTGCCGCGCCATCCACGCCGAGACTCGCCGACGCATCGCCCTGGTCCTGTGTCGGGCTGCGCGAGAGCACCGGTGCGCCGTCGAGCGACACCAGCATGGTCGTGCGGCCGCCGTTGCCGCGCAGATAGTTGCCGTCGATCTGCAAGGCTGCGTCGCTCAACGGCACGCCGGCCGGCACTGGCAGATACAGTTCCTGACGGCCGTCCGGCGCACGCAACACGACCGGATCGCGCATTCCCAGTTCGGCCAGCGACACCGTGCGCGTCGCGAGACGGCCGCTGCCGAGTTGCGCGAAGCTGCCGGCGACGTCGGCCGGCTGTTGAGCATGGGCCGTCGAGGCGAGCAACAGCAGCGCGGCAAGGGCATTCAGGCGGGGACGGGCTAGGCGGCGCATTGGCGTGTTGGAGGTCACGTTGTTTTATCTCGTAATTTGCGCGCAAACGGTGAAGCTGATTCACGCTGCATGGATTGTCTGGAACTGCGATCCCGCTATGGCGGGCGTCGTTGCCGGTGGTCCTGCCGGTAGCCTTGCCGGTGGCCTTGCCTGGGGCTTGCCTGGGGCTTGCCATTAGCACAGCCTAGTTGCTGTCGATGGCGGCCGGTAAGCGTTCGCCGTACTATCCGCGCATGCCCGACATGCTCAGGCCCTGATGTCCGATAGCGACGCGCGGCGTTAAATGCCGGCACGCAATACGGTCGCTTTGGCCTGCATTTGCCATGCGGCAGAACAGCGGCACCGCCCTATTGCATGGCTTCTACGCGCTGCACGCGCGGAACCTGCCCCACTTCACCGCTGCCGCCGCTTACGAACTCGTCGAACGGACGCCCGGTCAACGCAGCGACGATCCGTTGTGATGCATGGCCGTCGCCGTATGGATTCACGCGATGCGCGAAATCGTCGCGCTCGCCGGCGTCGTCGAGTAAGCCCGTCACCGCGCGTACGATCGCTTCGCGCTCCGTGCCGACGAGGCGCACCGTGCCGGCCGCGACCGCTTCCGGGCGCTCGGTCACATCGCGCATCACCAGCACCGGTTTGCCGAGCGCGGGGGCTTCTTCCTGCACGCCACCCGAGTCGGTGAGAATGATCGATGCGCGCTGCATCAAACGCACAAAACCCAGGTAGTCCAGCGGATCGATCAGATGCACATTGCGCGCCGCGCCGAGCGTTTCCTGCACCGGGCCGCGCACATTCGGATTCAAATGCACCGGACAGACGATCTGAACCCTGTTGGTCATGGCCAGATCCGCGAGGGCCGCGCAGATATTCGCGAAGCCCGCGCCGAAGCTCTCGCGGCGATGGCCCGTGACGAGCAACACCGGCAGCGCGCCGTCGAGGAACGGCAAGCGCGCGTCAAGCTCGGTGCGCAGTGCCACGTCGTGGTCGATGCGCGCGGTAGTGAGGTTCAGTGCGTCGATCACCGTATTGCCGGTCACGATGATCTTGCCGTGCAGCGCTTCGTGCGCGAGGTTCGCTTTCGAGCTCGCGGTAGGCGCGAACATCAGATCGCTCATCACGTCGACCACGCGGCGGTTCATTTCTTCCGGCCACGGCTGCATCAGGTTGCCGGTACGCAGACCCGCTTCGACATGACCGATCGGAATCCGCCGATGAAACGAGGCCAGCGCCGCCGCGGACGCAGTGGTCGTATCGCCGTGCACCAGCACGCGATCCGGTTGAACGGTTGCGAGTACGTCGTCGAGCGAGGCGATGAGGCGCGAAGCCAGACCATTGAGCGTCTGGTTGCCCGTCATCAGGGCGAGATTGTGATGCGGCTTGATCTGGAACAGATCGAGTACCTGATCGAGCATCTGCTGATGCTGTCCTGTCACGCAGATCACCGACTCGATGCCGGCGTCAGCTTCCAGTTGTTTGACCAGCGGCGCCATTTTGATGGCTTCCGGCCGCGTGCCGAAAATCGACAGAATCCTCGTTGGCATATGTCCTCGATCTTTATTTGAATGTTTTATTGGCGGCAGGCAATGCGGAGCACGCGTTAATATCGTACCCCCATATTTACCGATCTGACTTGCCCGTCGCCGATAATTACCAGCGATCCCCATATACGCCGGGAACGAATCGATCGGATGCAATAACTGCCGACTGGATTCACGTGAGCGTCGTTTTGAACGAGCGGCCATTGATGGTGAATCGACGCGCATTCTAACGCGTATTTCTCCTTATCTCACAATGGATTTTCCCTATGTGGCGCGTCCGCGGCGGCGCGTCGCAGCCGTGAAGCGGGACTTTTGCCGACGAAGCCGGGTGATTAAGCCGGCGCAAACGTTTTCCGAATGTTTATGAAAACGCTAAATTCAGGCTAATCATTTTCAAAATATGTAAATGTTAAATCAGAATTAACAGTTTCCTTGCTTCATTCGCTCCGGTGGAATAGCCCGCCGATTAAGGTCGCGCAAACGTTATCGGCGGATTCGCCGCGATGCGGGCAATATCATGAACTACTCGTTCAAATTGACTGTGCGTCTCACTTGCTGGATTGGTGTTTCGATTTGCGTAGCCAGTTCGGCGATCTGCGACTCCGCGATTAGGCGGATGCCGGGTTGTTGCTGCAACGCGACAGTGACGCCGGTGGAGGGATGGGTTTTGTTGTTGAACGCGCCATCGTAGGGGAAGGGGCTGCCGCAGGCAATAGACCTGAAACACGCTTTTCCCAACCGGCCGCAAAGACCTGCGACAGCGCCGGCAGCACATATTCGCGCGTGCCCGTTCAACACACGCTGAATTCCCCAGATCAAGCCAATCACGAGCCGAACGAATCGGCATCGATCAATCACTTCATAAGGGTTCCGAATTATATGAGGCGGCTGCATGACGAAGCGCGTTTCCAGCACGCGTTCGAAGATCATCAGCTGATTGAGCTTCAGCTTGCGGATCAGGAGCGCCCCTGTTCGCCCTACCCTGGGCACACGTATTGCTCAATATCGCTCGCCGGCAAAGACCCGTCAAAGCACGCAGTGCCCACAACGAGTAGCCGTTGTTAACTTCGATCCAGCAGTCCATCGGTGGGAGGCCCCATGCTTCGATACGCTGTAATCTTCTTCATCATCGCGATCATCGCCGCAGTATTCGGCTTCGGCGGCATTGCCGCAGGCGCAACGGAAATCGCCAAGGTCCTGTTCTTCATTTTCGTGGTGATCTTCCTCGTCACCTTGCTGATGGGCGTGATGCGACGCTGACCTCCGCATCGAACAGGTAAGAAGAAACACCCGCCCCGGTGCGAGGATCAGCAGCACGTTGCAATACTTGCCACACGGTATTGCAATAGTTGCTGCCTGCATCGGGGTTTTTATCGCCAGCTCACCCAGCTCACGCCGCGCGCGCAATTCTCGTCGGCACCGTCAACCTATGCGACCAGCTCGCGAGCGTGCGCGTCGCCACCGGTGGCTTACTCAAGATCGCGCTGTCATAGTGCTTGCCGTCGAAGCGTACGAAATCGACAATGCGAAACCCCTGCCCTCTGTAAAACGCAATCAGGTGTGCAGCCGGCTGCGGCGTATCGAGCGCGAGCTCCGCATAGCCGCGCGTCGCGGCCCAGTGGTCGGCGAAAGCGATCAACAGCGTACCGATGCCACGCGCCTGCCACACCGGCTCTACGCCGAACTGACGCAAACTGGCAATATCGTCGCGCCGGTAGAGCTCGCACAAAGACTCACGGTCCGGTGCATATAGCGTCATCGTGCCGACAATGCGTCCTTCGCAGACCGCTACGTAGCAATCGCCCTGCGTCGCGCGTGAACGTGTCGTCTCCACCGTTTGATCCACACAGGTGCAATTCAGCCCCATCGCGCCGAGTCGTGTGAAAGCGCGATGCAGCAGCGCGGTCAACGCGACATACGAATCGCGCAACGGATCGAAGCGGCGCAGTTCGACACGGCCCACGCCGTGACACACATAATCGATACGGACGGATTGCTGCGTCGTTGCACGTCGCTTCACGTTGAGCACCTCACGCTGTCAAGATGCACGAAGTGTAGATTTCGAGCGTAGGCGTCTCAAGAAAAAATGTCGTAAAAACTCACATGGAATGGACGCATCGACGTGCGTGCCGGCACGTTGCCGGCACAGCTCGCCCACGCACCCACGCACTAGCGCGTCGATACCACAAGCGGCTCGCTCTCCCGCAAACCAAGATGCAATTCCTCGCAGAGGAACGTCTGCAATGTCTGCACGGCGGCCGCCTGCGCACCGGAGACCGGGCGCATGAAGAGTCCGAAATCGGCGGTCGGCGCATCGGGCAATCCATCGGCCTGACCGAGCACGCGCATCGACTCCGACCGGATATTGCCGTCGAGCAGTACCGACACACCGAGCCCCGCTTCCACGGCCGACTGCACCGCCGGCAAACTGGTGCTGGTGCACACGATGCGCCATGCAATCCCCGCGCGCCGCAGCGCCGTTAACACCTGTTGCTGCCACAGACACGCGCCGCCGAACGCAACCACCGGCAGCACGGCGTCTCCGTCGCGGCTAAACCCGCGCGCGCCGACCCAGAAGAGCGGCTGCGTCCACGTCAGCAGCGGCACTGAGTCGACCAGCGCGGGGTCTCCCACCACCACGTCGAGGCCGCCGTCCGCAAGCCGGCTCGACAACGCCGAGCTGGTATCGACAACAATCTCCAGCGCCACCTGCGGATAAGCGATCGAAAAGCGCCGCAGCGCGCGCGGCAAGCGACCGACCGCGATGTCTTCCAGCATGCCGAGCCGCACCGTGCCGGACACCTGCCCCGCGCTCAGCGCCCGCCGCGCATCGGCGCCCGCGCCGAGGATCGTATGCGCGAACGGCAGTAGCAGATGTCCCGCCTCGGTGAGTTGCACGCCACGCGGCGAGCGGTCAAGCAAACGCTGCCCCAGCTCTTCTTCGAGCCGGCGCAATTGCATGCTCACCGCCGCCTGGGTACGCGCAAGGCGTGCCGCCGCCACACCCACGGCGCCGGTTTCCGCCACGGTGACGAACGCGCGCAGGAGACTGCTGTCGAGATCTCGGGTCATCACGTTTCTTGAAGTGATCATAAGAAATATCAACTTATCTTAATACCGCCTGCACCGATAAGATAGCTTCCACCCCATCCGAAGAGCGGCAACGAGGCCAAGATGCAGGACACCACCATCAAATCAGCGCTGAATCCCGTGCCAACACCCGTGAAGCCCGTCAGTGCAGCGGCCGGCGCAGCGCTCCTGTGCGTGCTGTCGATGTCGAGCGTGCAGTTCGGCGCCGCGCTCTCCGCGCCGACCATGGCTGAGTACGGCTCGCTCAGCACCACCTGGTTGCGTCTTTGCTGGGCGGCCGTCGTGCTTGCGTTGCTGGTGCGCCCGCGTTTTTTCACCTACTCGCGCTCGCATTGGCTCGCGGCCGGTGCGTTAGGGGCCGCGATGGCCGGCATGACGCTGTGCTTTTTCGCGGCGCTTCAGCGGATTCCATTGGGGCTTGCCGTCGCGATCGACTTCCTTGGGCCGCTCGCCGTAGCGACTTTCGCGGTGCGCCGCGCGCGAGCATTACTGTGGCCGGCACTGGCGATTGCCGGCGTGCTGCTGCTCTCGCGCGATCGCGCGGGTTGGATCGGCGAACCGCTCGGCGTGTTGCTCGCGTTCGGGGCCGCACTCGGCTGGGGCAGCTATATCGTGCTGATGAAAAAGATCGGCACGGTGTTCGCCGGCCTCGAAGGATTATCGGTATCGCTGATCGCAGCGGCGCTGGTTGCCACGCCGTTTGGCTTCGCGCAAACCGGCGTACACATCGCCGCGGGACAGATCGCCGCAACCGCCGGCCTCGCGTTGCTGGTCCCGCTGTTACCCTATGCGCTGGAAATGGTGGCGTTACGGCACATGCCGGCTTCATCGTTCGGGATACTAATGAGTGTCGAGCCCGCGATCGGCGCACTGGCCGGCTTCGTGGTGCTGCATCAACCGATGGGCATCCTGCAGATCGCAGGCACGCTGCTGGTGGTTGCGGCGAGCGTGGGCGCCGTGGTGGCGACACGCTGAACGGTGTTGAACAGCTGCGTGGGTGTGCGTGCGCAGCGCTCAGGCGATATTTTCCGCTTCGTAAAGACGCCGGCCCGCTGCGTCCTTCGCGCCGAGGATCGGCTCGATTTCGATCGGCCATTCGATGCCGATGTCAGGATCGCTCCACAAGATACAGCGCTCGAGTTCGGGGAACCAGTATTCGGTGGTCTTCCACAGGCATTCGGCGACGTCGGACAGCACGACGAAACCGTGTGCGAAGCCGGGCGGCACCCACACCTGCCGATGATTGGCCGCGCTCAGGTATGCGCCGCTCCACTTGCCGAAGGTCGGCGAATTGAGCCGCACGTCCACGGCGACGTCGAACACTTCTCCCACCACCACGCGCACGAGCCGACCTTGCGGCCGGTGCACCTGATAGTGCAAGCCGCGCAACACGCCACGCACTGCCCGCAAATGACGGTCCTGCACGAAATTGAAACCGTGCGAGACGTCGTCGGTAAACTCATCCGCACTGAAGCTCTCGAAGCAGAAGCCAAATTCGTCGCAAAACACCTCGGGCTCGATGAGTTTCACCTCCGGCAATGCTGTCGCCATTACCTTGTTGCCCATGGCCACTGTGCTCGTAAGAAGCCCGCCAGGAGAAAACGCGACCGCCGGCGCACGCACCGTTGCACACGCCGCTGCGCACGCACCCATCCGCTCTGAGTTGCACCGTCTGCACGGTGCCTGCCCAGGCTTACGCCTCGGTCGCCACCCGGCTGCGCGCGCGATATTCCGTGGGCGACAGCGCCATACGCTTGCGGAATATCTTCGCGAGGCGATCGCCGTTACCGGTGCCGCTGCGGCGCGCGATCTTGTCGACCGGCAATTCGGTTTCGGTCAGGAAGTTGCAGGCGATACGCAATCGTACCTGCAACAGATAGTCAGAGGGCGTGACCTGCATTTCATGCTTGAAGCGCCGTAAAAAATTGCGCTCGCTCATCGCCGCCACTTGCGCAGCGTCGGCAACCGACACCGGACGATCGCAATTCGCCTCCATCCAGCGCGCGGCGGCACGGATTTTCTCGGCGACGCTGAGTGTGCCGCCTTCTGCCGGCAGTGGCACCCAGGTCGCGGCCATGCCCGGCATCACCCGATCGGCGACGCTGCGTGCGAGCTCCGCGCCAAGATCGCGCTTGATGAACATCAGCGCGCTGCGCGCGCAGTCGTTACGATCGTTGGCGGCGCTGCGCACGGCATCGGTCGTGGCGCTGCCCAGATAGCGATTCACCTGCAGACCGTCATGCTCCGCGGGACCCGCTGCTTCCAGCACGAGCCGGCCCTCGCCGATCGTCTCGATCGCACGGGTTCGCGTTTGCACCGATCGCAACCAGCCCAGCAACCGTTCGTCGAGCGCGGCCTCATGTGCGCCGTAGCCGCCTGCGATGAACAGCACGTCGAAACCGCTGCCATAACGTGTGTCGATACGGTCAGTCCAGATCCGCGCCGACGAAGAACTCGCGACGCTGCCCCCGTCCATCGACAGAAACTGCACTTCATAAGGCGGCTCTTCGCCAGCCCGCGAGCCCGAGAGTTCGTTGGCGGTCTGGAACATCTCGACCACCGTGCCAGGCCCGAGCAACCAGAAGCCGTCGAACAGCAGCACGCCGATTCGCCGCGCTGCACTACGCACGTTTAGCGTCGGCGTATGTAACCACGTAATCCTCGCAGTATCCAGATGCAAGTGCGGCATGATCTTTCCCCAAGCTGTCGTACATTGTGGACCCCGCTGCCCCGTCGGCCGGACGATATGGACGAATTTAATTACGGTGGATGAAAACCACCGGCAACGCCGTTTAACGGATTATGCGTGATGTTAGCCGAATGCCGCGCTATAGTAAATTTGAAAAACAAATCCACATTGAGAAATTCAATGTATGACGAAAACAATTATTGTGTGTTTCATATGACTGCCGGCATATGATCCGGCATAGCGACGGTCCATAGCGGCTTGTCGACCGCCTGAAGACCGCATAGCCTTGCACAGAGCCACGCTCAAGGCTACAGCGCTGGCTGTGCCAACTCAACACGCTTCGCCGGATTCACGATGGTGATTCACTGAAATCACATACAGAAATGTTTCAAACGTGAACTCGAAACCTCGCAAATAATGAACGTTCAATCAGGCTTTTATTCGCAAATCGGGAATTTATCGACAGTGCCAATGTGGCAAACCGCACATTTATCGAAATATTGCCGATTAAGCATTTCGACACTGATTTCCCATGTGACTAAAAATGTTTCTATATTGAAACATCCGGCTTCCTTTACATATGACCAAATGCGCCGGTCATCGGCCTGCACGCAGGGAAACATCAGATGATTGTGCGCTGCGGCGGAAATCGTGCCAGGCGGTTTCCTTAAACAAAGTTTCATCCCTTGATCGTGCTCTTTAAGACCTGGTTAAGAGAGGCAGCGCCATAATTTGCTCACCGTGAGAGCAGGAAGGAGCAGAGATATGTCGCGCCCCATGAGCATCGAGAGAGTCAACGGATACGGACAGAACGCGGTTCGCATCGCCATCGAGGACCGTGCGGTACTGCTTGAAGCGGCCGATCTGGATGCCGTGATCGAGCACCTCAGCGCGCTGCGCGCCACGATGCGCCCGGAAGTGCCGAAGGAACCACTGCGCACACATCAGTACGTGATTGAAATCGATCCGTGCTGGCACACCGAAAAACATCCGCTGCACGACGGCGCCGTGCTGTTCCTGCGGCATTCCGGCCTAGGGTGGGCCGGCTTCGCGCTCCCCACCGAGAGCCTTGCCAGGCTGCATCACGCGTTGACACAGCAACTGGAAGCTTCGCTCGAAGTACACGGCATGCTCAACTGAATCGGCTGAATCAGCCGATTCGCGAATAACCACCGCTTGTTGCGTTTCGCGTAGCACTGCGTTTCAGATAGCGCATGCACCTCGCGGCGCTCCGCATCTATACTTCCCTCGCCGCCTCATAGCGGTTACTTTCATTCAGGTCTCTTTCCGAAGCGCGGCTCTGGCCGCACTCTTTTTTGCGCGTCGCTTAGTCTTGCTGATCATTCGCGAACGGATCGAGATGCAGGGTCGCTCGCGTAGCGTCGGCACGCTGGAAGCGCATCTGAACATGCGTTTGCTGAACCGCACCACGCGCAGTCTCTCGCTGACCGATGTGGGTTGCGAGTATGGCTGCGCGCAGGCGCAAGGTGGCCGCCGTCACGTCATCGGCCATTCGTCAACTGGCCGCTTTCGTTCGTCTCCCGCCGTGCGCGCCGCTCGCCACGCTTACGGCGCAACTCGGCAAGCCGCCGTTTGCTATACGTTAGCGAGGCGACCGCATGAAACGCGACCGGTGCGAACACGAGGCCGAACAGCGTGGCCGCCAGCACCCCGCCGAACACACCGGTGCCGATCGAGCGACGGCTTTCCGCGCCGGCACCGCTCGACACCACTAGCGGCACGACGCCCAGCAGGAATGCTGCCGAGGTCATCACGATCGGCCGGAAGCGCGCGGCGGCCGCTTCGGTCACGGCGCGCGTCAATGGCAGGCCGCGGCGATACAGATCGCGTGCGAACTGCACGATCAGAATCGCGTTTTTCGCCGCGAGGCCGATCACCGTAATCATGCCGACCTTGAAGTACACGTCATTTGGCATGTCCCGCAGCAGCATCGCGGCGATGGCGCCGATCACGCCGAGCGGTACCACCATCAGCACGGCAAGCGGGATCGTCCAGCTTTCGTACAAGGCAGCCAGCGCCATGAACACGGCCAGCAGCGACAGGCCGATCAGCAACGGCGTGAGCTGCGCCGCCGCGGTTTCTTCGCGCGCCGCGTCGACCCAGTCATACGAGACACCGACCGGCAATGAAGCGGCGAGCCGCTCCATCTCCGCCATCGCCGCGCCCGAACTGTAGCCGGGCGCCGCGTGGCCGCTCACGTCGAGTGACGGATAGCCGTTATAGCGCGTCAGCATCACCGGACCGATGCTCCAATGACGTGACGCGATCGCGGATAACGGCACCATGCCGCCGGACGAGTTCGGCACGGCGAGCGCCATCAGATCGTCTTCGGTCATTCGCGTGGCGGCGTCGGCGGAAATCATCACGCGGCGCATCCGGCCACCGGCAGGAAAGTCGTCGATATAGGTCGAGCCGAAGGTGCTGCCCAGCACATCGGTGATGCGGTCGAACGGCACGCCGAGTGCATACGCTTTTGCACGATCGATAACGAGTTCGACGCGCGGCGCATCCGGCAGATCCTCCGAATGCACCGAAGCCAGCACCGGGCTCGCCTTGGCCTGCGCGAACAGTTGCTCGCGCGCTGCCTTCAGCGCATCCAGCCCGACTCCGCCGCGATCTTCGAGCCGGAACACGAAGCCGTCCGAATGCCCGAGTCCCGGCACGGAAGGCGGCAATTGCGCCTCCACATTGCCGTCGAGAATTTTGTCGAACTTCTCGTTGAGCCGTTCGCGCAAGGCCATCGCGTCGATGTCGCGCTTGCCCCAATCTTTCAGTTCGACGAAGCCCATCGCCACGTTCTGACCGCTACCGGTAAAACTCCAGCCGACCACACTGGTGACGTGCGCGACCGCAGGTTCGGCGTGCAGGATCGTTTCCATGCGCTGGACCACCGCAAGCGTACGCGCCTGCGTCGCACCAGCCGGCAATTGCACCATCACCTGCAGCTGGCCTTCATCTTCGCTCGGCAAAAAGCCGCCGGGCATCTGCCAATAGAGCGCAGCGCACGCGCCGACCAGCACGGCATAGATCGCCAGCATCGGTCCGATACGGCGCAGCGTACGCGCGGTCAGCCCGCGATAGCCGCTCGCGGCCCGATCGAAACCTGACGTGAACCGGCTCGCCGCTCGCGCCGCGAGGCCGAGCAGGCCACGGCGACCATCGCGTTGACTCACCGGGTGCTTGTGCGCTTTCAGCAGATTCGCGCATAGCGCGGGCGTCAACGACAACGCCATAAACGACGACACCAGCATCGACGCGATCATCGACACCGCGAATTGCCGGTAAATACCGCCGACACCGCCCGGAAAGAACGCCATCGGCACGAACACGGCCGTCAGCACCGCGGTCACGCCGACGATCGCGCCGCCGATCTGCGACATCGCCTTACGGGTGGCCTCACGCGGCGGCAGGCCCTCCTCTTCCATCACGCGATGCACGCTCTCCACCACCACGATCGCATCGTCGACGAGAATCCCGATTGCCAGCACAAGACCGAACATCGTGAACACATTGATCGACAGGCCGCAGGCGTACATCGCGAGAAACGCGCCCATCAGCGTGACCGGAATCACCACCGTCGGCACCAGCGTGTAGCGCAGATCGCGCAGGAACAGCCACATCACGAAGAACACCAGCACCACCGCCTCTGCCAGCGTGACGAGCACCTCACGAATCGCGATCTTCACGAAATGCGCGTTGTCGAACGGAATTTCGACGGCAACGCCCGGCGGCAAGCCTTTCGACAACTCGGCGAGGCGAGCTCGAATTGCGTTGGACGTCTCGAGCGCATTGCCGCGCGGCCCGAGTTGAATACCGACGGTCGCCGCGGCCTTGCCGTTCAGGCGGGAGTAATACGAGTAATTGTCGCGTCCCAGTTCGACCCGCGCGACGTCCCGCAAGCGCACCGCCGAGCCGTCGGGCAGCGCCTTCAGCACGATCTGTCCAAATTCCGCAGGCGAGATCAGTTGCCCCTTCACGCTCACCGAGGCCGTTAATTGCTGCCCCGGAACGAACGGCGCGTCGCCCAGCGTACCGGCCGTTACCGTGGCGTTCTGCGCGGCGATCGCGGCGTTCACTTCCGCGGCGCCGAGGCCGTACTCGCGCAGCTTCATCGGATCGAGCCAGATGCGCAATGCTTCGTCGGCGTCCCACAACTCTGCCGCGCCCACGCCCGGTGCGCGCTTCAATTCGCGCAACACGTAGCGGCTCAGATAGTCGCTCAATTGCACGGAATCGCGCGAGCCATCCGTGGATGTCAGCGCGACCAGCATCAGAAACGTATTGGCCGCCTTGAAAACGCTGATGCCCTGCTGCACGACCTGTTGCGGCAAGCGCGGCTCGACCTGCTTGAGGCGGTTCTGGATGTCGACCAGCGCGAGGTCCGGATTGGTGCCCGGCGCAAAGGTCGCGTCGATCTCGAGATTGCCGAGGTTGTCGCTGGTCGTTTCGTAGTACAGCATATTGTCGGCGCCATCGAGACTCTCCTCGATGATGCTGCCGAGGTTGGCATCGACCACCTCAGTGGCGGCCCCCGGATAGGTGGCGCTGATCACGATGCGCGGCGGCGCAAGACGCGGATACTGCGCGACCGGCAGTTGCGGAATGGCAAGCGCGCCCGCCACGACAATGGCGAGCGCAACAATCCATGCGAAAACCGGGCGGTCGATGAAGAAAAATGGCACGCAAAAAATCCGTTCAGATTGTCTGGAGACGCGGCGCGTCAACGAGGCGGGCCATATGCAGTACGTCGGCCAGTATGCCGTCGCACAATGCAAAACCGCGTGAGCGGCCTTCTTCGACAAAACCGAACTTGCGGTACAGCGCGATCGCCGGCGCGTTGTCGCAGAACACCGTGAGGTCGATGCGGCGCAAACCGAGCGACGCGTCCGCGCAGTCGATCAACGCTTGCAGAAGCGCCGAGCCAACGCCGCGCCCATGATACGCGTCATGGACGGACAATCCTAAACGCGCGCAATGCGCGCGACTGGGCCGTTGAACCTCCAATCCGGCGTGGCCGACCACGCGCCCGCCGATGGTCGCGCACACGTTCACGCCGCTTTCGAGGCGCCGTTCATGCCATGCCTTGAACTGGTCAGGACTGCGGTAGCCGACGGACAGCGTGCCGCGCCGCACGCCGGGCAGGCTCATGATCTCGGCGAACGCCTCCATGTCGGACGACTCGAGCGCGCGAACCGTAATACGATTGTCGAGCGCTGTGTCCCTGTGCAACGTTTCTTCTTTCATGGTCTTATTCCGCTGCGAAGTTGCTTGCTGATGGCGTGGACTTGAACGGCGCAGGTTCACGCAACCGCCCCATGAAATAGCAGTCGATCAGTACACCACGGCGCAACACCCAGCCGCGCAGATGCGCTTCGATCTCGAAGCCGAACTTGCGGTACAACGCGAGCGCGGCGTGGTTATCCGTGAACACGTGCAACTCGAGACGGCGCAGACCGAGCCAGTTGTCAGCCAGGTCGAGCAGTTCGGTCATCAACGCATTACCGATGCCGCGCCGGTGCCAGGCGTCGTGCACACCAATGCCGAGCGATGCGACATGCGCGCGGCGCCCTTTAAAGGGCGTGAGTTCCGCTTCACCGACCAGCGTATCGCCGACCATCGCCGCGATCGCGATTTCGGAAGGTTCGAGTTTTTCGAGGTATTCGCGCGTACTGGCAATCGTCTGAAACGGCACGTGTGGATTGCCGTTCACCACCGCCGGCAACTGCTGCAATGCGTGATATTGCTCCACGTCGGCCACGCGCAACGCGCGCAGCGTCAGGCCCTCCGGCAAGCTCTCAGATTTGGTTTTTGTATTTATGTCTTGATTCATAGGCTCATAACGTCAATTCGAATGACCTCGCGAGAATGCCGGGTAATTGCATGCCGCCCGTGGCGCGCTCACCCCATGTCGAGTCGCTCAATAGCAATTCCGCTTGCGCGCCGAGTTGTTCAAGTTCACTGCCGAGCACGCGGTACAGGCTGTCGTCGAAACGCATGGCTTCGAGCGGCGCGACGATCTGCCCGTTCTCGACCCAGAAGGTTGCGAAGCGCGTCATGCCGGTCAGCTTGCAATTCATCCGGTCCGAGAAATTCACGTACCAGAGATTGCCGATGTAGAGACCGGTATCGAGCTTCGCCAGCACGTCCTCTTCCAGCAGATCGCCCGCCTCCATCGAGAGCGCCGCCGGTGACTCGTTCGCCAGCGCACCGTTGGGCGTCAACCCATACTCGCGCGCGCTGCGCGCATTGGTCAGGCGTTCGGCACTGCGGCCGGCCTGGATCAGCGGAACGCTCTCGCGCAAATAGGCGTCGTCGTTGAAACCGGGTGTAATGCCGAGATTCAGATCTTCGCTGATCGTGACGCGCGGGTCGACTACGATTTCTCCCACATGCAGCTTGTACAACTCACTGCGCGATGTGGCCTGGGCACGTGCGGAGAAGCCAGACCATGCCGTCACGCTGAGCAATTCCGCGAGTGCTTCAGGCGCCAGATACGAGCGATAACGCCCCGGCGCCAAGCTGCGCGGCGTGCGAGCGAGCACGGACAGACGCGCCGCGGCCTGCTCGACCTTGCGCGCGAAAACAGCGTCGCTCCAGTCGTCACCGGCGTATGTGGTTTTGATCGCGCGGCCGCTCGGGTCGTATAGCGACCAGCTGAAATTGAAGTTGTCGACTTCGTACCAGCCGCGGCTGCCCCCCGTGGACGCGAAGCCGCGCACGATCGTGCCACCCGCGTAAAAGCCCACGAAATCCAGCCCTTGCGCGCATTCCGCAACGGTGCGCAACAGCCCGCCCGGCTCCGGCAGCTTGCCCGAACGTTGCGTGGCGCGCTGCCATTTCGACGTGTCGAACAGCAGATGCGGATCGTCCGCCGCACCGCGCAGGCTTTCACGCAAGGTGGCGAGCGCCGCGCTCACATCGTCCAGATCCTGTTGCAGATCGCCGCAGACGGTTAGCGTCGAATAGGCCTGGCGCGCACCGTCGATCAAACGCAAGGTCAGCTTGCCTTGCGACACGCTGCCGATCTGCCGCACCTTGCCCGAGTTGAAGCGGATAAAGTCGGACTGCTCGCCGGCAAAGGAGCTAAGCGTGGTTTCCGCGCCTTGCTGCAAGCGTTCGATGGCATCGGCCAGCGACGTGAAATGCTGCTGCCAGTCGATCGACGGAGCGGAACGCGAGGAGATGAATTGGCTCATCAAGCGCCTCCGAACACGTCGATGTCGCTGAACACGCAAGCCGGCGAGGCATGGCCGACGCGAATGATCTGTGCCGGTTCGCCCTTGCCGCACATGGACGTGCCGTACACCTCGCGCGTCTGCGCGTTCCCCACCGCGCTCAGGCTGCGCCAGAAATTCGCCGAAATGCCGCGATAATTCGGCTGTTTGACGATCTGGGTGAGCTTGCCGTTTTCGATCAGTTGACCGAACTCGCAGCCGAACTGGAATTTGTTGCGATGGTCGTCGATCGACCATGACGTATTGGTGCGCATCAGAATGCCGTGTTCGATATTGCCGATCATCTGCGCCAGCGAACTCTCGCCGGGTTCGATGTTCAGATTCGCCATCCGGTCGATCGGCGGGCGGTTCCAGTTCGACGCGCGCGAATTCGCCACGCCCGCCATATGCGCACGTTGCTGCGAAAGCGCTCCGCCGAGCGGACGTTCGAGCACGCCGTCGCGGATCAGATATTGCTTTTTCGCTTCGGTGCCGTCGTCGTCGAAAGCGTACGCGGCGGCTTCCTCGTGCAACTCCGGGTCGAAGGTCACGTTCAGCAGTTCCGAACCGTAGCGATACGAGCCGAACATTTCTTTCTTGACGAAGCTCCAGCCGGCAAAGTTGCGCTCGTCGCCGAGAATGCGATCGAGTTCGAGCGGATGGCCGATCGATTCGTGGATCTGCAGCATCATCTGATCGGGCATCAGCAGCAAATCGCGCTTGCCCGATGGGCAATTCGGCGCGGCCAGCAATTGCAGCGCTTCATTGGCGACACGCGCACCCGAGCCGTCGAAGCCGAAGCGCGCCAGCACTTCCATGCCGCCCTGCCCCAAGGTGCCGTAGTTGCCACCGAGGGTACGCACCTGCGTATCGCCGTCCGCGTGGGCGGCCACGCTCAATTGCGGCATCACGAACTGGAACTGTTGGTCGATCCGCACGCCGTCGCTGGTGATGTAGAGCTGATCGGTATGCGTGATCTGCACGGCCGCGACGCGTTCGACAATGCGGGCATCGAGATTCGCACCGGCGCACTCCACGCTCAGACGGTCCAGCCATTCAGCGCGGCTCGGCAACGCAAGCTGCGCGTTCGGTGACACATAGTGGCCACTCACCGCAGGACGCGCCACCTCGCGATGATCGATCAGCGACAAGGCTGCGCTCGCTTCCGCGCGGGCTGTGGCTAGATCCAGCGCCTCCTGCAGACCCGCTGCACTCAGATTCGCGGTAGCCGCATAGCCTGCACCCGCGCCCACCCATGCGATCAGCATCGCGCCGCGATCGCGCACCGTGCGCATGGGTTGCGCGATGTCGTTGCGGATCTCGTGATCGTCGATCTGTTCATCGACAATGCGCAGCGACCAGAACGCCGCGCGGCTCGTAAGCGACCGGGCGGCTTGCGCCCAACGTTCGTCAATCATTAACGGTTCCCGTAGGAGTCTTTGCGGCACCCGCCGGCGACACGATCAGCGACGACGCGAGCAGCGACTGGGTATAAGGATGCGACGGCGCGTGCAACACATCGAGAGTGTCGCCGGCTTCGACGATGCGTCCTGACTTCATCACGATCACGCGATGTGCCATGGCTCGCATCACCGCCAGATCGTGCGTAATGAACAAATAGCTTAGCTTGTACTTTTTCTGCAGATTTGTCAGCAGATTAAGCACCTGTTTCTGGATGGATACATCGAGCGCACTGGTCGGTTCATCGAGCACCAGCAGTTCAGGCTCGACCGCGAGCGCACGCGCAATCGCTATACGCTGGCGCTGGCCGCCGGAAAACTCATGCGGATAGCGCAACATGGCGTCCGCGGGCATGCCCACTTCTTCCAGCAGGCTACCCACACGTGCGCGCCGCGCCTTTGCATCCATGTCGGGCTGATGCATGGTCAGGCCTTCGCCGATGATCTGCTCCACCGTCATACGAGGCGACAACGAGCCAAACGGGTCCTGAAACACGACTTGCATGCGCGAATACAACTCGCGGCGGGAGCGCGCGGTTTTCAGCGAGGCAAGCGGCAATCCGTCGATATGGATATGACCGGCGGCCGGTCGCTGCAGACCGAGCACGGTGGCCGCCAGCGTCGATTTTCCCGACCCCGATTCGCCGACAATGCCGAGCGTCTCACCACGCCGCACGCTCAGGTCAACGTCGTGCACTGCGCGGAACGTGGAGCGGCCGAACATGGAGCGCCAGCCTTTCGTCGAGGTGCTGTAGTCGACGGCGAGTCCCTGCACTTCGAGCAAACGCCGCGCATCCGGCTCGACTGGCTCCACCGCACGTTGCGGCTCGCTGTCCAGCAGGCGCTTCGTGTAGGGATGCTGTGGGTTGGAGAACAACGCTTCGGTCGTATTGGTTTCGACCAGCACGCCCTTTTCCATCACCGCGACGCGCTGCGCGAAACGCTTCACCAGATTCAGGTCATGCGTGATCAGCAGCACGGCCATGCCACGCTCGGCCGCTTCCTGCTCCTGCAACGCGATCAACAGATCGACGATCTGCTGACGCACGGTGACGTCGAGCGCGGTGGTCGGTTCGTCGGCAAGCAGCAGACGTGGCCGGCACGCCAGCGCCATGGCGATCATCGCGCGCTGCCGCTGGCCGCCAGACAGTTGATGCGGAAAACTGTCGATGCGCCGTTCCGGCTCGGGAATGCCGGTGCGTCTGAGCAACTCGATGCCGCGCTGGCGCGCCGCGTTCGGCCGCAAGCCTTCGTGCAGGCGCAAACTTTCGGCGATCTGCTTGCCGATCGTGAAGAGCGGATTGAGTGCCGTCATCGGTTCCTGAAACACCATCGCCACGTCGGCGCCGCGCAGACCGCGCATCTCCTGCTCGGTCTTCTGCAGCAGATCTTCACCGTCGAGCAGCATGCGGCCGCTCAGGTCAGCGTGCTCGACGAGACGCAGAATCGACAGTGCAGTGACGCTCTTGCCGGAGCCCGATTCGCCGACCAGGGCGACGCGCTCGCCGCGCGCGATCGAGAGGCTGAGTTCATGCACCACGATCTTGTCGCCGAAACGCACGGAGAAGCGATCGATTTCCAGCAACGGCCGGTTTGGTTTGGCTTCGCTCATCGCGGACCTCCGCCGAACGCCGAACCGCGTTTGCGCGCATCGAGCGCATTGCGCAGCGCGTCGCCCATGAAGGTCAATAGCAGCAGCGTAATCACCAGGGCAGCGAAAGCCGAAATCGAAATCCACCAGGCGTCGAGGTTGTTCTTGCCTTCCTGAAGCAATTCGCCGAGGCTCGGCGTGGGCGGCGGCACGCCCAGCCCCAGAAAGTCGAGACTGGTCAGCGACAGAATCGCCGCGCTCATGCGGAACGGCAGAAACGTGATCACCGGCGTCAGGCTATTCGGCAGCACATGGCGCCACATGATCTGCCAGTTCGAGAGGCCCATGGTGCGTGCCGCCCTCACGTAGTCCAGTGAACGGTTACGCAGAAACTCAGCGCGCACGTAGTCGGAGAGCACCAGCCAACCGAACATCGAGAGAAGAATAAAGAGCAACCATAGCGTGGGCTCGAAGATCGACGCGAAGATGATTAGCAGATACAGGTCCGGCATCGAGCTCCAAATCTCGATCAGACGCTGGCCGATCAGATCGGTGCGTCCGCCATAGAAGCCCTGCACCGCACCGGTCAATACGCCGATCAGAACGCCGGAAACCGTGAGCGCGAGCGCCATCAGCACCGAGAGCCGGAAACCGTACAGCAGCCGCGCAAGCACGTCGCGGCCGTATTGATCCGTGCCGAGCCAGTTGCTTCGGGTGGGCGGCGCCGGGTACGGATGGGCGGCGAAGTAGTCGATCGTGTCGTAATGGAAATGATTCGGCGGATAGATCGCGAAGTTGCCATTCGATTCGAGCCGCGAACGGATATACGGATCGAGGTAATTCGCGCGCGCCGGAAAATCGCCGCCGAAGATTTTCTCCGAATAGTCTTTGGCGATAGGAAAGTAATAGTGCCCGTCATAGCGGACAATCAACGGACGATCGTTGGACAGCACCTCGCCGAACAGGCTGATGACGAACAGCGACACGAAGATCACGAGGCTCCAGTAACCGAGCCGTTGCCGCTTGAAGCGCAGCCATGTGCGCCGCCAGGGAGACGGCGACGCCACGTGCGCCGCGCCGGACTGATCAGCGGTCCAGGCGGTTGAATTGGATGCGGGGGTCGACGAGGACATAGCAGACGTCAGCAATGAGTTTGGTTACGAGGGCGATCAGCGTGAACAGAAACAGCGAGCCGAGCACGACCGGATAGTCACGGCGAATCACCGAGTCATATGAAAGTTGGCCCATGCCGTCGAGCGAAAACAGGGTTTCAATCAACAGATTGCCGTTCAGGAAAGCACCGACGAAGGCCGCCGGCAAACCGGTCAGCAACGGAATCGCGGCATTGCGCAGCACGTGCTTCCACAGCACGTCACGCTCCGGTGCCCCTTTGGCGCGTGCAGTCAATACGTATTGACGTCCAATCTCCTCGAGGAAGGTATTCTTGGTCAGGATCGTGACAATCGCGAAGTTGCCCACCACCGAAGCGGTGACCGGCAGCACGATGTGCCACAAATAATCGAGCAGCTTGCCGAACGCACTGAGGTCGTTGAAGTTGTCCGAGGTCAGGCCGCGCATCGGAAACACTTGCCAGAAGGTGCCGCCGCCGAACAGCATCAACAGCAGCACGCCCAGTACGAAGCCGGGAATCGCATAGCCGGCGAGCACCAGCACACTGGTCACGGTATCGAAGCGCGAGCCGTTGCGCACCGCTTTCGCAATGCCCAACGGCACCGATATCAGATACGTGAGCATCACCGTCCATAAGCCGAGCGTGATCGACACCGGCAACTTCGACTTGATGACCTCCCACACGCTGTCATGCTGGTAGTAGGACTGGCCGAGATCGAAGGTCGCATAACGCTTGAGCATCAGGACATAGCGCTCGAGCGGTGGCTTGTCGAAGCCGAACTGCTTCTTGATCTGCTCGAGTTGCTGCGGATCGACACCCTGGCTGCCGTGATAGCCGCCACCGCCCGACCCCGCCTCTCCGCCACGGCCAGCGCCGTGGCGGAGTTGCGTCATCACCTGTTCGACCGGCCCACCCGGCACGAACTGCGTGACGACAAAAGTCAGCGTGACCACGCCGAGCAACGTCGGCACCATCAACAGCAATCGTCTAAGAATGTAGGCGAGCATGGTGTTCCTTAACAGGCCGTTGAAATATCCGTCGTTGATGCGCCCAGATGCATTACGACGGATGCTGGGTTCGCACTTTTGAAACGCGGAACACGTTGCGGGCATTCGACGTTGCTCGCGGGTTCGCCATATCGATGTTATCCATTGCTTCCTGCCCCTTAACCGGCAAGTGTGCGCATACGCGTCAGGTTGTAGCCGACCTGCGTCAGCACGAAGAGCTGGTCTACGCGTTCAAGTCCTCGATACATCGCTTGTCGAATTCGTCCGACTGTCTTGCCCCATCCGAACACCTGCTCAATGCGTTTACGTTTTTGCTGGCTGACCGCGTAACCCGGCCAGCGCGTAGTTCGCTCGTCAATTGCTGAGCCTCCTGGACGACCATCGTTTTGCGCCACATGCGGCGTGACACGATTCGCGCGACAACTGCCGACGAAGCCGGCGGTGTCGTAGTTCTTGTCCGCACCGACCGTGATGGCACGCGACGCAACACTCGCGGCATCAGCAAGCATCTGCCCGGCCGCGTCGCGCTCGGCGGTGCCCGTCGCCAGCGTCACCTGTGCGTTGACCACCAGGCCGTGCCGGTTGTCGGTCAGCACGTGGCCCATATAACAGAGCATCGCTCCGGTTCCTTTGCTCTTACGAAACAGGCGCGCCTGCTCGTCCGTCGTGGATTGGTGCGTCTCGTTACTGCGCTTCTGTCCATGCCAGTTGTCATTCGGCGCGGGCGGTTCGTCAGGGGGCCTGTCTTCTTTGTCCGGACTTGCCTTGGGCACAAAGCTCTTGTGCCCGGCCCATGCCTGAATCAACGTGCCGTCGACGCTAAAGTGCTCCCCAGAAAGATATCCGCGCTCGCGCGCGGTCTCGACTGTCTCGTTGAACAGCAACACCAGCACATCGTGTTCGAGCAACCGGTCGCGGTTCTTGCTGAACGTCGAGTGGTCCCACACGGTCCCGTCCATCGGCAGGCCGACGAACCAGCGGAACAACATATTGTAGGAAATCTGTTCCACCAGCATGCGCTCGCTACGAATTGAGTACAGCACCTGCAGCAAAAGAGCTCGCACCAGCTTCTCCGGCGCAATGCTCGGCCGACCTCCTTTCACGTCAGCCTCGTACATCCGCGCGAACACATCGTCCATGCGTTTAAGCGCGTCATTGAGCCAGGTGCGAATCGGACGCAACGGATGGTCCTTCGGCACAAAATCGTCCAGCTTCAACACCGTGAACATTGATTCGGTAAAACCATCTGGCCCACGCATCCGTTCCATCTCGCTCTCATTGATGACATACGTTCAACGTTTACGCCTGCGTTCCGGATGACCGCTACATGAGGTATTTCACCGGCCTGTTAATGGGCTGCCGCCGTTGTGGCAGACGCGGATTGAGCCACCGGCGTTAACTGCGTAGCTTGGGCGCCTGGCGCTTTCACGTACCAGTAGTCAATGACCCAGTCTTCGTACAGGTAGGAATTCGGCACAGTTTTCGGAAAGCCGAGGGTGGTCTTGTAGCCGATGCGTGCGCCCGGCGCGTAGTACTCCGGCACCAGGTAGAACGAGTAGATCAACACGCGATCCAGCGCACGGGTCGCAGCCTCCAGATCGTCGAGATTGGTAGCCGAAAGCGCGGAGTGAATCAGCGAGTCGACCGCCTTCGAACGGATGCCCATATAGTTTTCGGAGCCGACTTCGGACGCGGCCGCACTACCGAAGCGGCGCGTCAGTTCAGCGCCCGGAATCGTGACCGGCGGATAGATGAAGGTGGTCATGTCGTACTCGAAATTATCCAGCCGCTTCTCGTACAACGCGCTGTCGATCTCGCGCATATGGGCCTGAATACCGAGCATCTCGAGCGCCTGCATATATGGAAGGATCAGACGGTCCATGCCGGGTTGATCGTCCATGATTTCGATCGTCATCGGCGTACCGTTGGCGTCGCGCAATGCACCGTCGCGATAGTGCCACCCGGCTTGCGCCAGCATATCGCGGGCAACGCGCAAATTGCCGCGCAAGGAATTCGGCGAAATCGTGTTGGGTTGCTTGAGCATCGGACCGAACACTTCTGGCGGCACGCTGCCGCGCAACGGTTCGAGCAGCGCCAGTTCCTTCTCGCCCGGCATACCGGTTGCGCCGAACGGACTTGCTTCGAAATAGCTGCTGGTGCGCCGGTATTGACCGTAGAACATCATCCGGTTCATCCAGTCGTAGTCGAGTGCCAGCGTCAGGGCGTGGCGCACGCGTGGGTCCTGGAACATCGGCTTGCGAATATTCATCAGCATGCCCTGCATCTGCGCGGGACCGTCGGCGAATTCACCTTTCTTCAAGAGCCCATTGTCGAAGTTCTTGCCGACATATTTGCGCGCCCACTGCGTCGCGCTGTATTCGACGATGACGTCCGCATCGCCCGCCTTGAAGGCTTCGAGCTGCGTGTAATGGTCGCGGTACAGGTTGAACGTGATGCGTTCGAAACGGAACATGCCGCGACGCGAAGGCAGATTCGCCGCCCAGTAGTCAGGGTTGTGGCGATACGTGATCTGCTTGTCGTTTTTGCGTGCCTCGATCAGATAGGCACCGCTGCTGATCGGCGGTATGGAAGAGATCTGATCGAATGGAAGACGCTTGCCGTTGGGCTGCATCCCCCACTTCGGCGAGAAGATCGGCAGGTCGCCGACAATCAATGGCGCATCGCGTTCAGGATGCTTGAAATCGAAGCGGATCGTGCTCTTGTCGATCACCGTCGCGCTTTTGATGATCGAGAACTGCGCGTTGAAAAGCGGCGAGGCCTGCGGACTCGTCAACGTGTCGTACGAGTACTTGACGTCGGCGGCGGTGATCGGGTCGCCGTTCGAAAAGCGTGCGGCGGGATTGATATGGAACGTCGCTGACGTCAGATCCGGCGCGACGTCGACATCGTCGGCGATCAGCGGATATTCGGAGGCCAGTTCGTCCCAGCTACGCTGCATCAGCGTATCGAACATCAGATTGAGGACGTCGGGTGCGGGCGCGCCACGCACCAGAAACGGATTCAGTGAATCGTAAGTCTGCAGTTCGCTATAGTTTTCGAAACTGAGCGAGCCGTTAGCGGGCGCGTCGGGATTCGCGTAGTCGAAGTGCGCGAAGTCGGCGGGATACTTCGGTTGGTCGTACTGTGAAATCGACGGCTTTGCCTGCGCCGCCATCGGCATCGTTCCACATACCGCCAGTAGGCCAGGCGCGGCGGCAATGACGAACGAGATGCTCGCGGCGCGGCGCACTGCGCCGAGCAAACATCCAATCGCGTCGTGCAAGCGCAACAGTCCGGAATTCATCATTCTTTTCGTCAGCCCATACAGTGCGCACCGGCTCGTGACCTGCGCGCGATTCGTCCTGCGGCACGAGTACAACCTGTTGGCTTTATCGGTGCACGCTGGTCCATTGCGACGACAGGCAGCCTGCGCCGCCTTACGATGAGTCGCCGCTTAAAGCACACCGCTCCGGTTCCTTGCACGAACGGAACCGGAGCGGTGCTTCCATCAGATCAACTACAGGGACCTCAGAACTTGTACGTTGCGCCGATCTGCGCGAAACGGCCAATGTATGTATAGATCGACTGATCGTACCCGTTCTGATCCAACGTGCCATTCGCAAAGATCGGATCGTACGGCGGCGTACGGTTGAAGATGTTGTCGATACCGCCGTAGATCGTCCAGTGCTTGAAGCCCGTGTACGTCATCATCAGGTTGAACTGGCTGTACGATCCCACCCTGCTCGACGCGGCCGGATTCAGATTCTGCGCGTACGGACCCGTGAACTGCCACGTCAATGCTGCGTCGAACTTGTGGTACGTCCAGTCCAGGGTGGTGTTGCCCTTCCAGCGCGGGAAGCTGCCGCCGAACGGTTGCGTGAGGGTGAAGTTATTACCCGCACCGTTCACCGGTGCTCCGCCCAGGAAGCCGATCTTGAAGCTGTTCACATAAGCCCAGTCAGTCGACAAGGTGAACGTACCGGCGGTCGTCGTCGGCAGCGCCTGACGGAACGTGCCTTCGAAGCCGTTCGTGTCGAGGTAGCCGAGGTTCTGATACGGAATGACCTTGTACAGCACGTCACCCGTTGTCGGATCGGTGGCAACCTGCGAAGGCGCGCCCTGGCCGATCACGTTATCGACGCGAATCTTGTACCAGTCAAGGCCGACATCGGTTGTACGGGTCGGTGACAACTGGAAGCCGATGTTGAAGTTCCGCGTACGCTCCGGCGCCAGGTTCGGATTACCCTCTGTGATCGAGGTGTAGTTCAGGCCGGTGTTCGGATCCACCTGGATCCCGAGCGTTTGCGATTTGCTGTTTTCGACGAACGTCGGCGCACGGAAACCGCGGTCGTATGAGGTGTACAACGTGAGCGCCTGAACCGGCTGATAGCGCAGCGCGAAGCGCGGCGAGAACGCACCGCCCACATCGCTGTAATGGTCGTAACGACCCGACTGGCTGAAGGTCAGGTTGTGCACAATCGGAATGTCCACCTGGTAATACACGGCCGCCACATTGCGCTGGCCGTTCACCGTCTGGAGATTCGGATTGATCACCAGGCCCTGCAGGAATTCTGCACCCGGCGTGAGCACTTCGCTCTGGTGCGTGAACTGCGCACCGAACCCGAGACCCACGTCGCCCGCCGGCAGATGGAACAGCTCAGGCGTCGACAACGTCGCGTCGACGGTATCGAGCTTCGAGACACCCAGGTTGTTCGCATCCATGTACAGCCCGTTGAACGCATTGGGCGTAGCCGACGGATTCGCGAAATTCAGCGTCCCGTTCTGGTAAATGTTCGTCAGTGCGGCGGTGTTCAGCTGGTTCGTGTAGGTGTTCGCCACCGTGCTTTGCGAGTGGCTGACCGACGTCGCCCAATCCCATTCACCGTTCGGCAGATTGAACGAACCCTTGATACCCGTGGATGCGCGCCAGTACGTGGCATCCGTCTTTTCCGCGACCGTGTTCGGGAAAGCATACGTGAGCGGCGTGCCAACGCCGAACGGGTTGTACGGGTTAGTCGCCGGTACAACCGTGCTAAACGGGGTAAGCAGCTTCGTCTGCGGGTTCAACACCAGCGTGGGATTCTGCGGATTGCCGACCACGTTGCCCCACAGACCATCGTTGGTGGTGGTCGTGTTTCTGCTGATCAGGAAGTCGCCGAACGCCGTGGTCGTATCGTTGATCTTGAAGTCAGCGTGAATCTTCGCATTGAGACGCTCGGTCATCGGCGCGATGGATGTGCCTTCCGCGGTATTGAAGGCGCAGACCGTGCCTGCCTTGCCGGCAGTCAGCGAATTGGTGGCTGCAGGGTGCACCGAACCGCCGGACGGACAGCCGCTCAACGCCTGCACGCTACCGTCGGGCATATTCCAGTACGACGGCGCGAGCAACGAAAGGCCGCCCGGTTGATTGGTGAAATCCTGATTGCGCGTCGAGTCGCGGTCTGCGAGCGTGAAGCCGTTCGACTTGTAGTAGCTCGCGGCAGCCGTCACGTTGAAGCGATCGGAGTTGAGATCGCCGAAGCCGCCGAGCGCGCCGAATTTGGTCGTGCCGGCGCCGCCTCCGCCGTTGATGGCGCTGCCGTAGCTGCCGTCGAGTTGCAGGCCCTGGAAGTCGTGCTTCGTGATGATGTTGACCACGCCTGCGATGGCGTCCGAGCCGTATTGCGACACGGCGCCCGTCTTCACGATTTCGATGCGGTCGATGGAGTTCAACGGCAGCGTGTTCAGGTCGAAGAAGGAGTCGACGCTGTTCGAGAAGAACGCGAACGGCGCAACGCGCTGTCCATCCACCAGCACCAGCGTGTATTTTTCGCTGAGGCCGCGCAGGGCGATACCCGCAGCGCCTGCGGCGAAGTTGCCGGACTGGCCTTCGCTCCAGCTATTCGCCGAGTTGGCCGAGGTGTCGCGCAGAAAATCGGAGACGGTCGTTGCACCGCTATTCTGAATGTCTTTCTGCGTAACCGTCTGAACCTGGTTGAAGCCAACCTTGTCCGAGCTGCGGATCAGCGACCCGGTCACTTCGAATTTCTTCAGTTGCTGGACGCCTTTGCCAGACGGCGTCGCGGTGTTGTTGTCCGCGGACGGTGTTGCGGCGGTGCCCGATGCCGGAGTTGCCGCCGCCGCCGGCGTGCTCTCCGTCGTCGCGCCTGCCGCGGTTCCGGTGGTGGCCGGCTGGCTTTGCGCAAACGCCGGTACGGCGATTGCGGCCGACAATGCCAGTTCAGCCCAGATTATTCTTTTGATGGCCAGCGCCAATGCCCTTTGTTTCATTTTTCCCCTTCCCGCTCGTCAATTAAGGCCACAGCTGTGTGTGTGAAGAGAGGTCTTGTGAACCTCCCCACTCGATATACGGCGATCTTGCGCCGCGCTCCGTTAAAGCTGACCCGCCCTTCCATTGCCCAGCAAACCGGTCAACAGCGCACCAGTTTGCAAATACAGACAGGAAGACGGGACACTTCAGATACTTCAATATCGGACTACTTATTTATTACAAACGAAATGCGCAGCGCTTTCTAATTGTTTTCACTTCTACTACGTCGGGCTCTGACGATTGGGGCAATACGCTTCCAATCGTGCTCATTCCCGGCTAAACCTTAAGTAATGCTTAAAAATACAGCTTGACCGCTTTCGACGAAAGCATGGAGCAAAGGCATCTAAAACAATCTTGGCGTGCCCACCCAGACGACCACCGCTTCTTCGCGGGCGGTATTGCACCAGGCGTGAGGCACTGTGGACTCGTAATGCGCGGTGTCACCTGCCTGCAACACGAACGTTGTACCTTCTAACGTGAGCGATATCTGGCCGCTCATCACGTACAAGAACTCTTCCCCTGCATGCGTCGTGACTTCCGACGGGTTCTGCCCCACCGGCATCCTGACGAGAATCACTTCCAGCTTGCTGCCAACCGACAGGTTCGTCAGCCGTCCAAAAAGATTCGCGGTTCCGTCGAATCCGAAGTACTTCAGCTCTTTTCCTCTTTGCACCGACTTGTCTTCGGTTGGCGTATCGACGAAGTACTGCACCGTTACACCTAAAGCCCGGGCAATGCCAACTAGCGATGTAATCGAAGGTGTTGCATGACCTCGTTCCACCTGCGACAAAAAGGGCTTGGAAATTCCCGCCGTGGTTGCCACTTCATCCAGCGTGCGCTTGAGCCGTTGGCGAAGCGCGCGGATTTTGCTTCCTATAGAAACTGCGACCTGTGCCTTGTTATCGAGTGGCAAAACCATAGCAAGACAGAATCCCGTAGTCAAAATTAGTTTGATAAAACTAAACTATGTTTCGTTGAGTGCAGCATCCTCCCTAAGACATGCGCGATATGCCTGGTTAGTCGCCGCGGTAAGTGACTCAATCAAGGCGATCGCCGGGACACTTTCGACCTTGCCGCGAACCGGGCGATAGTTGCGTACGCAACCACACCCATCTATTCGCGACGGCCCGCGTCCCATACGGCGAGAATGTGCCCCCCGGTTCGATGCACGGATACCTCGGAGGCACTTCGCAGGAAGAAACATATCGGGACCAGGATGCCGCTACTTCGACGCCACCAGCACCCACAAACGGGCAAGGTCGGCTGAACCGTCGGTACCCTTCACTGCGCGGAACGTTTGCACTGCACGCGCCTTATCGCCGGCCATGTAGTACGCCTCGCCGAGATGCAGTTGCGCCTGGTCCGGGTGATCGATTCCGCCCTTCGCGATCGCAGCGTCCATTGCCGTCAGCCCCTGCTTGGCCTGGCCCGCGAAGACCTCATTGAAGGCGACGTCGACCGGCGCGACGGGGTTCGCGGGGTCCGCTGGCGCTTGCGCCCGTTTCGCGGCAAGTGCCTGCAGCCGTTTCTCGCGATCGGCCTGCCCATCGTGGCCCAGAACGCCTGACGCAAAGCCTTGATCGATAACCTGCTTACCTTCGGCCGTGGTGCCGGCCACGATCGCGAGCTGCGTCATTTCCATGTAATCGTCGGCGGTACTGAGCGAGCCAGTCGCCCGGCGCAGACGGAAGGTGTCGATATCCAGCGCGGACGAATAGCCGGGCTTGCTGCGAATCGCGTTGAACAGATCGTCCCAGTAAGACTGCTTGGGATGGTAGGCAACCAGCTTTTCGAGCGTGCTGCGGTACGTCGCATCATCTTTCACGCGTTGCGCGCACGTGCCAAGCAATTGCAGTTGCGACTCATCGGGCGCATGACCGGCGCGCACTTGCGCATCGACGCCCGGCTTGAGCTGGCTCACCACACTGGCGCAATCGTTTGACAGGTAGTAAGACTGCACGAGCAAAGTGCGCATGTCGGGATCGCTGCCGCCCGACTTCAGATAACGTTGCGCGACCTTCGCAGACTGTGCGTAGTTTTTCTGCTGGAAGTAGATGCCTGCAAGCGCCGCCGTGGTGCGCTGCTCGTCAGCGCCGGTCAGGCGCCCTGAACCCAGCAGGGTTTCGTAGGCCTGGGCCGCCACACCGGGTTCACCGGCTGCCGCCGCCGCGGCGCCGCGCATCTCCTGAATCATGTAGCTTTCATAGGGCGTTTTGCCCGGCACGGCGTCGGCCTGATCGATCTTCGTCAACGCGTCCTTGTACTTGTGCGCGCGATACAGATCCTGCGCGGCGTTCAGCGGCTTCGCCACATCCGGCCGCAGGGTGTCCGCAGCATGAGACGTGGCCGGCAGCACGACGAGCGCGGACAGCCCTCCGATAGCGGCCGCAATGACGGCGCGCTTGAACCGTTGATGGATCGTTAGCATTCCACTTTCCTATTGCATGTACTGCTCGTTGCCGATCAGGCCGATTTTCGTCGCGCCCAGTCGTTGCGCGGACGCCATGACCGCGGCGACATCCTTGTACGGCACCAGCTTGTTAGGCCGCAGATGAATTTCCGCCTGGACCGGTTCGGCCGCCACCTGCGCAAGCCTGGACTCGAGCGCCGCGCGGTTCGGCACCGGCTGGCCGTTCCAGGTCGTGGTGCCGTCGAAGTCGATATCGATCTGCACCACTTCCGGCTGCGTGATCGGCGGCGGCGGATTGCCGACCGGCAAATTCATCTTGATGGCATGCGTCTGAATCGGAATCGTGATGATCAACATGATCAGCAACACCAGCATCACGTCGATCAACGGCGTGGTGTTGATATCGACCATCACATCCGGTTCGCTGCTGCCGCCGGAAGATACGTTCATTCCCATGATCGCCTCTCTTAGCCGCCGCGCGCGGGCGGCTCGGTAATAAACGAAACCTTGGCGATACCGGCGCGCTCGCACGCGGTAATGACCCGGCCGATGAATTCATAACGCGCGCTCTGGTCGCCGCGAACGTGCACTTCCGGTTGCGGCGTCATGACCGACACGGTTTTCAGGCGGGTCAGCAGCGTAGGCCCATCCACCTGCTTCTCGTTCCAGAAGAAATCGCCGTCATGGTTGACCGCAATGACGATACTTTTTGGCGTGGTCTGCAACGGCTGGATCGTCTCCTTCGGCAGTTGCACCGGCACCGTATGCGTCACCACCGGAATCGTGATCAGAAAGATAATCAGCAGAACCAGCATCACATCGACAAGCGGCGTGGTGTTGATACTGGAGATGACCTCGTCGTTATCATCCTGCCCAACGCTCATAGCCATGACAGACTCCGCTTATTGGGCCAGCGAGGCTTCACGAGCCGAAGCGCGTGCCGAGCGCCGGCTGCCGGCGAGCAAGACGGTGTGCAGTTGTGCGCCGAACGCACGAACACGCTCCATCACCGACTTGTTGCGGCGAACCAGGAAGTTGTAGCCAAGCACAGCCGGCACGGCGACGGCGAGGCCGATCGCGGTCATGATCAGCGCCTCGCCCACCGGGCCCGCGACCTTGTCGATCGAAGCCTGGCCGGCGATACCGATTGCCGTCAGCGCGTGATAAATCCCCCACACCGTACCGAACAGACCAACGAACGGCGCGGTCGAGCCAACCGTACCGAGGAAAGCCAGACCGTCTTGCAGACGGTTCGACACATTGGTGATCGCACGCTCGACCGACGTATCGATCCAGGTGTTGCGGTCGACGGCTTCGAGCAGTGCTTCGTCATGATGCTCGCCTGCCTCGATGGCCGTTTCCGCGATGAAGCGGAACGGCGACGCTTCGTCGAGCAGCTTCGTGCCTTCGACCAGCGACGGCGCAGTCCACAGTTGTTCGTCGGCGCTCTTCGCACGACGGTTCGCACGGAACTGCTCGAAAAACTTGGTGATCATGATGTACCAGCTGCCCATCGACATGAGCACCAGCAGAATCAGCACGAAGCGTGCAACGAAATCGCCGTTCTTCCAGAGCGCGCCGAGCCCGTACGGGTTATTGACGGTTTCGGACGTGGCCGGCGCCGGCGGCGGCGTCGCTTCATCTGCGGCGGCCGTTTGCGGCGCGGCGGTGGTGGTGGCAGTGGCGGCGGCCGACGCGCTCGCGTCGCTCGCTTGCGCGTGAGCCATTTGCGGTGCCACAAAGGTATCCACCGTGGTTACGGCGAACAACATGGTTGCCGCCAATGCGGCGAGAGTACGCTTCTTCATGCCTGCTCCAAGTTCATTAGTACAACTTCTAAACCAAGACTGATAAATCGCTACCGGTACCGAACAGCCCGTGGGTTTCAGTTCAGGTTAAACGAGAACGGAACTTGCACACGGACAGCCTGGCCTTGGGAAACGCACGTGAACTGCTTGACCGCGTTGAAGGCCGCGCGATCCAGTGAGGAATCGTCCGCCGACTTGGCAACACGTTCATTCGTAATATGGCCCTGCGGGTCGACTACAAATTCAATCAGCACATCACCCGTCACGTTGTTCTCCTGCGCTTCCTTCGGGTAGCGAATCGACGAACGGATCTGATCCGAGTTCGGGCACACGACCCCTACTTCAGCGCTCACGGGCTTGCTCGGCGCGGGAGGCGCCGGCGGTGCGGGCGCGACGGCGGGTGCCGATACGACCGGCGCGGCCTGGTGCGTGATGGTCGGTTGGGGCGGCGTTTGCACCTGCACTTCCGGCGGCGGCACGAACGGCGGCGGCGGCGGTGCGAACTTCGGCGGCGGCAATTGCACGATGGGCAACGGCGGCGGCGGAGGCGGCTTCACCGGCTCGATGATCTTGGTTTCGATTGGATGCTGGATGACCTGTACGACCTTGGTGGCAAGGCCGTTGATGAGTGCATAGATCAGCACGATGTGCAGGAGCAGAACAACTGCGATACCGCCGAAGCGGCGTACTGGGTTTTGCTGCTTGCGCCCAAACTCACGCGGGCGTCCCGGCCTCTCCATACGGGCCGTTGCTGCCGGAAATTGCCCTTCGACTTTCGTACCCACCTTTACTCCTCCGGCGTGAACCGTCCATTTCTGTAACTGCAGTGCGCTTACATACGGCAAACAACGTTCACTTCAGACAATCGCATCCATCGCCCAGGCCTTTGATTTGTAGTCCAAAATTTATGCCGTAGGGCCCAACCCTGACGCAATGGCACGGGTATGGCTGTGAGACGCCGCGACGGTACTTCAGAACAGCCGGACGATCATCTAAGTAGAACTACTAATGGATTAATTTCGACTCGCTCATTTCCGTCCGACATGAACATGCTGAAGACAATTTGATCGAAGCGCGCTGCAGCTCCTGAACTTTTTGCGCGTTTGTCACCTGCATTTCATGGGAGGCAACAATAGCAGGACAAAAAATGCGGGGTCAAACTTTTTTTGATGGGAGCATACTAAGTTTAGAGAGAACACTCTAACTAATGCCGTATTCGCGCCGCTTTAAAAGAATAAGCGTGTGTCGAACAGATGCAAGCGCGCCATGCGCGGCTCGCTAATTGGGATGAAGCCGCTATTGCGGGCTTCCGTGGCACGCCATGAACTGCTGACGGGCCACTGGCGATATGTGGCAAAAAGCCTGCTGGGTGGGCGTTTCGCGAGGCTTGCGTGGCAACCTCGACGGATCCCGAGCAGGTCATCCAATGTACGTTTCAAGCGCCGACCAGAGGCTGGCGTCAAGGGCGGGAAGATAGCAGAAGAAAAACACTGATTCCAACTCTTTTTAGCGGTATTTACGACACGCTAAATACACATTTCAATTACGCCATTTATATAATTACAAATACATTCCAATTAATTACATATAGCCAACGATAACGATAACGCCCGACTCGGGCTTGCCGGGCGTCTCGACAACACGTGTTCATGGAGCGCCAGTGGCCGGTTTGCTTACGCGTGACCCGCCACGTGCGGCACTCCAGACCGGACGAGCAAACCGAAGCGGCGCAAAGCTGATTGCGCCGCTCCGCTGCCTCAACCGTTGGTTCCTTCGCTCACGACGACTGCGGTGTCGTTCCGCGTACGCGCGAGCACGGGACGCAAGGCCGCACCGGTGTGACTCGCCGCGATACGGGACAATCCTTCGGGATCCGTAGCAGCGACGATCGTGCCGCCCCCCACACCACCTTCCGGACCGAGGTCAATGATCCAGTCCGCCTCGGCAATCACGTCGAGGTCGTGCTCGATGACGACGACGCTATGACCGCCATCCGCGAGACGATGCAGCACGCGAATCAGCTTCGCGACGTCGGCCATATGCAAGCCGACAGTCGGCTCATCCAGCACATACAGCGTGTGCGGCGGCTTCTGACCACGACGCGTGATGTCGTCACGCACCTTGCTTAGCTCGGTGACGAGCTTGATACGCTGCGCTTCACCGCCCGACAAGGTAGGCGACGGCTGGCCGAGTGTCAGATAACCGAGTCCGACATCCTTCATCAATTGCAATGGATGCGCGATGTTCGAAATCGGCGCGAAGAACTCGACGGCTTCGTCGATTTCCATGGTCAGTACGTCGCCGATATTCTTGCCGCGCCACGTAACCGCCAGCGTCTCGGGGTTGAAGCGCTGCCCGTGGCAAACGTCGCATGGCACTTTCACGTCGGGCAGGAAACTCATGCCGATGGTGCGCACGCCCTGCCCTTCGCAAGCGGGGCAACGTCCTTCGCCGGTGTTGAACGAGAAACGCGATGCCGTATAGCCACGCGCGCGCGCTTCAAGCGTGCCGGCGAACAGCTTGCGGATCGCATCCCACACGCCAATGTAGGTTGCCGGACACGAGCGCGGTGTTTTGCCGATTGGTGTCTGATCGACTTCGAGCACACGGTCGATGGTTTCCCAACCTGTGATCGCGTCGCACCCTTGCCATGCATGTGTGACGTTCAGCGGCGCTCGCGGCGCCGTGCGCGCCAACACGCTTGAGCGCCGGTTCGCCGCCGGCTGGGTCTCGGCCGCCGCACGCGCTCGCCGCGTGGCCGGCGACGACAGCACCGAGCGCCCCACCGCATCTAGCAAATTGGCCATCAGCACGTCGCGCGCGAGCGTCGATTTGCCCGAACCGCTCACGCCCGTCACCGCTACCAACCGTGAAAGCGGAATGCCGACGGTGACGTTCTGCAGGTTGTGCAGCTTGCCACCGTGCACCGTCAACCAGTTCTCCGGCACTGCGGCGGCGCGCTTTGTCGGCGCGACCACCTCGCGGCGCGGCTGCAGCGGATGCACGATCGGATTGGCGAGAAACTGCCCGGTCAACGAATCGGGCTGCGCCGACAGATCGGCCACGCTACCCTGCGCGACCAGCGTGCCGCCGCGCTTGCCCGCGCCCGGCCCGATATCGATGATGTGATCGGCGCGCCGAATCGTGTCCTCGTCATGCTCGACCACCACCAGCGTATTGCCCTTTTCGCCCAGCTTGCGCAAGGCATTGAGCAGAATCTGGTTGTCGCGCGGATGCAGACCGATGGTCGGCTCGTCGAGCACGTAGCACACGCCTTGCAGGTTGCTGCCCAGTTGCGCGGCGAGCCGGATGCGCTGCGCTTCGCCGCCCGACAGGCTCGGTGCCGCGCGATCGAGACTCAGATAACCGAGCCCGACTTCTTCCAGAAATTGCAGGCGGCTACCGATTTCGCTGACCACGTCGCGCGCGATTTCCGCGTCCCGACCGCTCATCTCCAGCGTGTCGATCCACGCGCGCGTATCGGACACCGTCCATTGCGCGACGTCGACGATGGCCTGCTCGCCGAACGTGACCGCGCGCGCAATGGGGTTCAGACGCGTACCGGCGCAGTCCGCACACGGCTCGTCGACGAGGCCTTCCGGTTCCTGCTCCTCGGAAGGCAAGCTCTGCTCGCGGCCGCGGTTGTCGTCGACGATCACCGTGTCGTCGTACGCCGCGCGCTGTTCGCGCGTCAGCGCGAGGCCCGTGCCGACGCATGTCGTACACCAGCCATGCTTGCTGTTATACGAGAACATGCGCGGGTCGAGTTCGGGATAGCTCGTGCCGCATACCGGACAGGCGCGTTTGGTGGACAGTACCTTCACCGTGCCGAGTTTCGCCGTGGGACGGCCGCCGCTGATCGCGTCGTGCAAACCGTCGAGAGGCGCCAGCAGATGCATCACGCCCTTGCCGATTTCCAGCGTCTGATCGAGCGCCTGGCGCAGTTCCGCTTCCTTATCCGGCGATACGACGAGATCGGTCACCGGCAACTCGATGGTGTGCTCGCGGAAGCGATCGAGCTTCGGCCACGGGTCCACCGGCACGAACTCGCCGTCCACACGCAGATGCGTATTGCCGCGCGCTTTCGCCCACTTCGCGAGATCGGTATAGACGCCCTTGCGGTTCACGACCAGTGGCGCGAGGAAACCGACGTGCTGCCCTTTGTGATCGCGCAGCAATTGCGCCGCAATCGACTCGACGCTTTGCGACGTGACCGGCGTGCCGTCGTGGATGCAGTGCTGCAGACCGAGCTTCACATAGAGCAGGCGCAGGAAGTGCCACACTTCGGACGTGGTCGCCACGGTACTCTTGCGACCGCCGCGCGACAAACGCTGCTCGATTGCGACGGTGGGCGGAATGCCATACACCGCGTCGACCTCAGGCCGACCGGCCGGCTGCACGATGGACCGTGCGTAAGCGTTTAGCGATTCGAGGTAACGGCGCTGCCCTTCGTGGAACAGAATGTCGAAGGCCAGCGTGGACTTGCCCGAACCGGAGACACCCGTAATCACGTTGAATTTGCCGTGCGGAATATCCACATCCAGCGATTTCAGATTGTGCTCGCGCGCATTGACGATGCGCACTACGTCCTCGCCTTCGATCGCGCGCCGCGCACGCGCCGCGCTCAACGCCTTTTGCAACGGCACACCCTGCGATTCCGGTTCGCTCGCCGCGTTCATGGCGCGGTCGTACTGCAGCAATGCCTCGCCGGTATGCGATTCCGGACAAAGCTTGACGTCTTCCGGCGTGCCCGCGCATAGCACCCTGCCACCGCCGTCGCCGCCTTCGGGACCGAGATCGATCAGCCAGTCGGCCGCACGGATCACGTCGAGATTGTGTTCGATCACGATCAGCGAATGACCGCTCGCCAGCAGCTTGCCGAACGCCTGCATCAGCTTGGCGATGTCGTCGAAATGCAGGCCGGTGGTCGGCTCGTCAAACATGAACAGGCGTTTTGCGACCGGCTGCTTCGCGCTACGCGCGGTGCGCGCCTGTGCCGATTCCGCGAGGAAGCCGGCGAGCTTGAGCCGCTGCGCTTCACCACCGGATAACGTGGGCACCGGCTGGCCGAGCTTCACGTATTCGAGGCCCACGTCGACGATCGGCTGCAGCACGCGCAATACTTCGGCATCCTTTGCGAAGTAGGCGGTGGCCTCGCTCACCGTCAACTCCAGCACGTCGGCAATACTCAAAGCACGCGACGGCTCGCCGCGCTCGATTTTGACTTCGAGCAGTTCTGCGCGATAACGACGCCCATCGCAATCCGGGCAGCGCAGGTAGACGTCGCTCAGGAACTGCATTTCGATGTGCTCGAAGCCCGAGCCGCCGCAGGTCGGGCAGCGCCCGTCGCCGGAGTTGAAGCTGAACATGCCGGGACCGTAACCGCGTTGCTGCGCGAGCGGCGCCTTGGCGAAGAGCTTGCGGATTTCGTCGAAAGCCCCCACGTAGCTGGCCGGATTCGAGCGCGCGGTCTTGCCGATCGGCGACTGGTCGACAAATACCACGTCGGTGACCTGGTCGGCGCCGGTCAGGCTCCTGAATGAGCCGGGCGATTCGGTGGCGAGACCGAAGTGCCGCGCCATGGCCGGATACAAAACGTCCTGCAGCAAGGTGGACTTGCCGGAGCCCGACACACCCGTCACACAGACAAGTCGCTGCAGCGGAATCTCGACAGTGACGTCGCGCAGATTGTGCTCGGTCGCGCCTTCGAGCACGATGCGAGGCGTGCTGTCATCTACCGGACGTTGCGACCAGTGCGCCGCGTCCGCCACATGCCGACGACCACCGAGGTACTCGCCGGTCAGCGTGCCGGACGAGCGGATCGCCTCGGGCGCGCCGTCGTAAATGATCGAGCCGCCCCGTTCGCCTGGCCCCGGACCCATGTCGATCAGACGATCCGCCGCGAGCATCACAGAGGGATCGTGTTCGACCACCACCAGCGTATTGCCCGCATCGCGCAGCCGATGCATCGCCTCGACGATCCGGTTCAGATCGCGCGGATGCAGGCCGATGCTCGGCTCGTCGAGCACGAACAGCGTTTTGGTCAGCGACGTGCCGAGCGCCGTAGTCAGGTTGATCCGCTGCACTTCGCCGCCCGACAGCGTGCGGCTTTGCCGATCGAGCGTCAGATACCCCAGGCCGACGTCGCACAGATATTTGAGGCGCGTGCGCACTTCGGCGAGCAACAGCTTGAGTGCGTCGTCGAGCAGGGCGCTCGGCAGGCTGATCTCGTCGAAGAAGCGCCGGATGCGCTCGATCGGCATCAGCATCAGATCGTGCACGGTCAGACCCGGCAAGGCTTCGAGTTGTCCACGCTTCCACTCGACCCCACGCGGCATGAAGCGCTTTTCGGGCGCCAGCACCTCGTCCGCATTCCGTTTGCTGCCCAGACGCCACAACAGCGATTCCGTTTTCAGACGCGCGCCGCCACAGGTCTCGCACGGCGTATAGCTGCGGTACTTCGACAGCAGCACGCGGATGTGCATCTTGTACGCCTTCGATTCGAGATATTCGAAGAAGCGTTTGACGCCATACCAATGGCTTTGCCACTTGCCGTTCCAGTCTGGCGAGCCGTTGATGACCCAGTCGCGTTCGGCATCCGTCAGCTCGCCCCAAGGCGTGCCACGGCGGATATCGGCTTTCGCCGCGTAGCGCATCAGGTCGTCCTGGCATTCTTTCCAGGCCGGCGTTTGCATCGGCTTGATCGCACCGTCGCGCAGCGTCTTGCGTGCGTCGGGAATCACCAGACCGAGGTCGACGCCGATCACGCGGCCGAAACCGCGGCAGACTTCACACGCGCCGTAAGCCGAGTTGAACGAGAACAGCGCCGGCTGCGGATCCGCATAGCGCAGGTCGCTCTCCGGGCTGTGCAGGCCGGTGGAGAAGCGCCAGATTTGCGGCTCGGCTTCTTTGGCTTCCGGTGCCTCTGGCGCTGCAGGCAGCACATAAATATTGACGCGGCCGCCGCCGCGCTTGAGCGATGCCTCGATCGCTTCGACCACCCGTTGCTTGTCGACCGAGGTCAAACGGAAGCGGTCAGCCACCACGTCGAGCAGCTTGCGCTTGCCGGTGGGCGAATCGACTTCGCGCTGTGCCTGCACACGCGTGTAACCGCTTGCGGAGAGCCATTGCTCCACTTCCTGCTCGGACGCTGTCTCCGGCAACTCGACCGGGAACGTGACGACCAGCCGCGGATCATGCTCCGCAGTGCGCTCGAGCAGCTCGGCGTAGATCGTTTCCGGCGTGTCGTGGCGCACCTGCTGTGCGGTCTTGCGATCGAACAGTTCGGCCGCGCGCGCGTAGAGCAGTTTCAGGTGATCGTTGAGCTCCGTCATGGTGCCGACGGTGGAGCGCGAACTGCGCACCGGGTTGGTCTGGTCGATCGCGATAGCGGGCGGTACGCCGTCGACCCGGTCGACTTGCGGCCGGTCCATACGGTCGAGAAACTGCCGGGCGTAGGCGCTGAAGGTTTCGACGTAGCGCCGCTGCCCTTCCGCATACAACGTGTCGAACACGAGGCTCGACTTGCCGGAACCGGACGGCCCGGTGACGACCGTCATTTCCCCGGTTCGTACGTCGAGATCGACGTTTTTCAGGTTGTGCTGGCGCGCGCCGCGAATGCGGATAATTCCGTTAGATGCCAATTTTTCCGACCGTCTGAATGAGTGGACCACCTCTCACGGACGCCTCGCGACCGCGCAAGTTCGGGATACCCGGCAGGCGGAACGACACGCCAAAGGCCGGGTTGCAGGGGGATACTATACTGTATATTTATACAGTTTTCCATGACGCGGCACGGCTGCACGCTCACAGCGCCTCGGGCCGGGAATGGCGGCGCCGAACGCGCGCCGATCAGCCGACCAGCAAGCGATGTGCCGTTTCAGAGGGAACCATGCAGCCGTCAGGAAATGGCGGCGGAGAGAGGGAAATACAAGGTTTTCCTGCGTAGCGCGACGTGGGGGCCGCGCCGTGCGCAAGCTGGAACCAGCCGGATCTGACCGCCCCTAGCCGAAGACGCTTTCCACGTTAAACCGGCCCAGCACCGGCGCCGCCGGTTCCGAAGCGGTCTGCGCCACGCCGCTTCCGCCCAACGCGTAAGCCACGCAGCGTTTTGCCAGCACCTCGGTCGGATCGACAAGCCGCACCACCAACCCGTCCGGCCGCGTTAACGTCGAACCGCGCAGCAGCAGCGGCAACTCCGTGCAGCCCAGCACGATGACCTGCACGCCTTGCGCGACCAGATCATCCACCGCAGCGGCGAGGTCGTCACAGCACTCGCCTGACGTGTAGCCCGCCTTGGCGCCACTTGGCCCGTAAACCGCGTTCATGAGCCGCGCCTGAGCAGCCGCGGCGGGCGCGATCTGTACGAAGCCGCATGCTTCGAGCGCCTTCTCGTAGACCCGGCTCGCCAGCGTGCCCGAGGTGGCCAGCACACCGACTTCATGCAGGCTCGGGAAAGCCTCACGCAGATAATCGGCGATACAGGTCAGCATATTGACGATCGGAATGGTTAACGCCGGCTGAATCCGTTCCACGAACGCATGCGCTGTATTGCACGGAATCGCGATGAGATCGGCGCCGCCCTCTTCGAGCGTCTTGCAGGCGGCGTAGAGCGCGAGCGTCGGATCGTCGCCGTTGCCGAGCAGCGCTTCAGTGCGATCCGGAATCTGCGGATTCTGCTCGACCATCACCTTGATGTGGTCCTGATCGCAGGCGGCCGGCGTGTTGCGCACCAGTTTCGCCATGAAATCGACAGTCGCCGCCGGGCCGACACCGCCCAGCACGCCCACCTTGAAACGCCGCTCTGACTGCGAATATTGCGCCGCTGCGGCGTAGCGCGCGTAGACGAGATTGGTATCGACAAACGGCACTTCCAGCGTGCCGAGTGCGCGCGCCACCAAGGGGATTTCGGCGAGCCCGGGAATAATGATCTCGGCACCTTGCGCAATGAGGTCCGCGCAAGCGGCGCGCAGCAACTCAACTGGCCGGCCGTACAGATGCCCGCATTTGATGCCCTCGTCGCCGTACACGGCGTTCGTTACGCAATCGACGCCCGCTTCGTCACGCGGATGCAGCACGTCGAACCGCGCATTGTCGAAATAGCGTTCGAAAAGGCCGTGGCGGCGGATCGTTCCGGAAGTCAGCACGCCGATACGGCGAACCGACGGAAAAGCCTGCCGCACGTGCGCCGAGAGCGCAACCATGATGTTGGCGATCGGCAGCGCCACGTTCGCCGAGAGTTCGTCGATGAAGGTGTGACTGAGGAAGCACGGCAAGACGATCGCGTCGACACCGCGTTTCTCGAAGGTGCGAATCGTGTCGAACACGTGGATCTTGAATGACGCGCTCGCGGCGCCTAGTGTTGCCGGTCCTTGCCACGCTTGCTGCTCGAGGACGAAGTCGAACGGTTTGGCCGCGCCGGGCCGGCGCCAGGCCGCGGTCATCCTGCTCAATACGTCGACGCCTGCGAGCGGCGACGCGCCCGTCACCACACCCAGCGAACGATGACGATACATGATGGCTTTCCCTGTCGTTTTTCAGTTCGCCTTGATATTAGGATGCTTTCGGGGATTCAGGATGTTGTTAATCACGAAATAGCGGGTTTATGCCTGGCTGAGCACTTACTGAATGTTTTCCTGGGGCGACACCTGTCCGCGTTTTGTAATGGATCGATTGGCGCTGCCCTTATTCGGGGCACACGGACAAACAGACAAACAGGCGTCACACGGCGACGCACCTGAGCCTAGGCCACTTCGACAACCCCTCTCGCCGCGCCTCGCTTACGGCGCTCCAACGTGCCGATGCAAATCAGCGAAACCCCAGCGAGGCAGCTATAAAACACGGCCAACGGCCACCAGGCGCCCGGATACCGATGCGCGAGCAACGTCCCGATCAACGGCGTCAACCCGCCGGCCAATGCGGCGCACACCTGATAGGACAAAGAAATAGCGGAGTACCGGACTCTCACCGGGAATGCAGTCGACATAAATCCGGCCATCACCGCATAAGAACTCGACATGCACATCACCGCCAGCGCGATGCCGAACACAATCGCCACCGGCTGCCCGGTCGATACCAGCGCGAACATCGGATAAGGCGAAAGCATTGCCAACGCCGCTGCGCCCTTCAAAAACCTTCCGGTACCGATCCGTTGCGCAAACCATCCGGAACCCAGTTGCGTGAACAACTGAATGAACGCCACCACGAACAGGCAATCCAGAATCAGCGAACGATCGAGTCCAAGCGTCTGCGTCGTGTAATTCAGCATGAACGTATTGACGAACCAGGCACCAGCAACGCCGATCACGTTCGCACCGAGACATAACAACACCGTGCGCCACGCGTCGCGTACAACCTCGGCGACCGGCAACGACGCCACGCGCCGTTGCGCTTTCAGCGCCTTGAATTCGGGCGATTCGTCGACCCCCGCGCGGATCAGCAAACCCACCACCAGCAACACCGCGCTGGCGAGAAACGGCAGACGCCATCCCCAGCTGAGAAACGCTTCCTTCTCCATCGACGCCACCGCGCGAAACGCGAGCAGCGACAGGATCAATCCCGCCGGACTGCCGAGCTGCGCAAACGAGGCGAAGAAAGTACGCCTACCCTGTGGCGCATGTTCGCTTGCCATCAGTACCGCGCCGCCCCACTCGCCGCCGATCGCGATGCCTTGCGCGACGCGCAGCAGCACTAGCAACACAGGCGCCCATATGCCGGCGCTCGCATAAGTTGGGAGGAAACCGATGCCGACCGTGCCGACGCCCATGATCGCCAGCGTCGCGACGAGCGCCTTCTTGCGGCCGATGCGGTCGCCAAGATGGCCGAACACGAGGCCACCGAACGGTCGCGCGAAAAATCCGACCGCGAAGGTGCCGAACGAAGCCAGCGTAGCGAAGAACGGGTCGCTGCCAGGAAAAAACAGCTTGCCGAAAATCAGCGCGGATGCGGTGGCGTAGATATAAAAGTCGTACCACTCGATCGTGGTGCCTACAAATGCGGCTGCTGCGGCACGGGTGGGTTGCCGGCCTGCGGCGAGGTCGTCTGGCTCGTGATTCATGTGTTTCGTCTCCAAGGTCGTTCTTCTGGATGGCGCGGCTTCTGCGTGCCGTCGCCGGAAAACTGCTTGCTGCGGTCAGGCTTTGAGTACGCCCGCTTCAAGCAAACGCTGCTGGGTTGCCGTGTCGATGCCGAGTGCGTCGAGTACTTCACGTGTGTCGCCGCCGAGCGTCGGCGGCGCACTACGATACGTGGCCGGTGTGCGCGACAGCTTGATCGGCGACGCCGTGCCGCGATACTCGCCCATCTCGATCACCATGCCGCGATGCAGCGTATGCGGATGGCGTGCGACGATGTCGACGGTTTGCACCGGCCCGCACGGCACGCCGGCATTGATCAATGCGTGAGCGAGCGGCTCGCAGTCGTGCGATGCGAGCAAATTTTCGAGCGCGGCCTTTAACGGCTCACGATGTGCGCAGCGGCCGCGGTTATCCACGTAGCGGGGATCGTCCGCGAGTTCCGGCGCGCCGAGATGCGCGCACAGCCGCGCGAACTGCCGGTCATTGCCGACAGCGAGAAAGATTGGTGCAGTCGCGGTCCGATAGCTATCGTACGGCGTGATGTTCGGATGTGCGTTGCCACTACGCTGAGGCGTGCGGCCCGAGCCGAAATAGTTTGGTAGATGCGGGTGCAGGAGCGACACGCCGCAGTCGTACAGCGCGATATCGATCGATTGGCCATGCCCGCTTTTTGTGCGCTCAGCGAGCGCCAGCAGAATGCCGGCCAGCGCGTTCAAACCGGTGACCATGTCGACGACCGGCAAGCCGACGCGCGTCGCTGGTCCGTCGCGTTCGCCGTTCACGCTCATCAGGCCGGTCATCGCCTGAATCGCGGCGTCGTAGCCCGGCAAGCCGCCTAGCGGGCCGTCGGGACCGAAGCCCGATACCGCGCAATGAATCAGCTTCGGGAAACGCTCGCGCAAATCGCGCTCGTAGTCCATGCCCCAACGCGCGAGCGTGCCGGGCTTGAAGTTTTCGACCAGGACGTCGGCGTCTTCGAGGAGCTTCCACAGAATGTCGCGGCCTTCGTCGCGCGACAGATCGACCGCGATGCCCTGCTTGTTGCGGTTCACGCCGGCGAAGTACCACGCGGTGTCACCGTAAAACGGCGGCCCCCAGCCGCGCGTTTCGTCGCCGCCGGGGGGCTCCAGTTTGATGACCTGAGCACCGTGGTCAGCCAGCGCTTGCGTGCAGTAAGGGCCACCGAGCACGCGGCTGAGGTCGATGACCTTGATGCCTTGCAGCGCGCCTTGCGTTGCTTGCCTGACGTTGTTTGCATTTTCGGTCATTGCTCGCTCCCTGCCGGCAGCAGTTGCAATGCCTGGTCGAGCGTCACGCTTTGGGTATTGACCAGCGCGTCAATAATGTCGCTTTCATCGGCAGACGTCTGCACGTCGAGCGGATCGAACGGCAGCAGCTTGTGCCGCAACACCAGATGACTGAGCGCAAGACGCCGGACATCCGGCGCGAGGCGTACGCCTTCGCAGGCCATGAGTACGGCTGTGCTTGCGTGATACAAGGCCGTACCCGCCTGCCGGACCGATTCATCGCGGCCGCACTCGGCGACGTTCGCAAGGGCGTCGCAAGCGCGCGTCAAAGTAGAACGAAGCACCTTGAGACTCGCGGCGGGCAATCCTGCCGCATCGAGCATATCCTGTAGATACGTGCGCAGCGGTTCGAGCGCGCCATCCCGTTTCGCCGCACGCGCGATGTCGAGCGCGACGATGTTGCTAGTGCCCTCCCAGATCGAGCCGAGATGCGCGTCGCGCACGAGACGCGCGTCGCTCCACTCTTCGATGTAGCCGGTGCCGCCGCGCACTTCCATCGCGTCGCCGGTCACGCGGCGAGCATCGCGGCACGCGCGGAATTTGATCAGCGGCGTGAGAATGCGGACGCATTTCGCCGCCTGCCGATCGCCCGCGTCGGCCTTTTCCAGCAGCAGGGCAATCTGCATGAACATCGAACGAGCCTGCTCCGCAGGCAGCATCATCTTGAGCAATTGCCGCTGCATCAGCGGCAAATCGATCAGCTTGCGGCCGAACGCTTCGCGATTGCGCGCGATATGCAGCGCCTCGGTCAGCGCGCGGCGCATCAAGCCCGCCGCACGCACGCCGTTCGACAGACGCGACATGTTGATCATGTCGGCCATCTGGTGGAAGCCGCGTCCCACTTCGCCGACCAGATACGCCACGGCTCCTTCCAGCACGATCTCGCCGCTCGCCATCGACCGGCTGCCGAGCTTGTCCTTCAGACGCACGATCCGATAGCTGTTGCGCGAGCCTTCAGCCAAGGTCTTCGGCAGCAGGAACAGCCCAAGTCCGTTGATGCCGGCAGGTGCGTTGTCCACGTGCGCGAGCACCATCGCGAGATCGGCGTCGGCGTTCGAGCAGAACCATTTGTCGCCATACAGACGCCACGCCTCTTCACCGTTCACGCCGGTTTCGAGCGCGGCACGCGTCGCGATACGGGCAACATCCGACCCCGCCGCCTGTTCGGTCATGAACATCGCGCCCTGAAAAAGCGTGTCGAAATCGCGCGATGCCAGCATCGGCAGAAAGCGTGCGACCAGTTCGGGTGCGCCGAATTTGCGCAGCGTACGCGTGAGCGAATCGGTCATGCTGACGGGACAACACAGGCCGAATTCCGCCTGCACGAACAGGAAGGTCAGTGCGTATTTGACCAGCGGCGGCGGTGCCTTTTTGCCTTCGCGGGTGTCGTGGCTCATCGACGCCAGCCCCAATTCCGCGTAGGCCACGCGTTCGAGCGCGACGTAATCGGGATGCTTGTCGATGCTTTGCAGCGCTTCGCCGCGCCGCGTGCGATGCCGTAATTGCGGCGGATTCTTGTCGGCGGACAGCGCCCAGACGTCGAGTTCGTCGGACGCCCGCTGGCCGAGCGAAACGAGTTGGCTTTCGAGTTCCTGATACAGCGCGTCGCCGAGATGCAGTTTGAGCAGACGGGCGAAGTCGGGGTCGCTGCTGAAGAAGTTGATGCCGCGGCTGTCGGGAATATTGGACGAGCCGTGTGCCGGCTGCGCGGTGATTTCGCTCATGCTTGTCTCCTTTGTGGAAGGAGCATAGAAGCGACTTCGATAATCGTCTAATACAACTTATATCCGGTACGATAGACGCAGCTTATCGATAAAAGAACCGGAGACTGCCGTGGACCTGAAGCAATTGCGCTATTTCGTGGCGGTCGCCGAGGAATTGCATTTCGGCCGCGCGGCCAAGCGGCTGTTCATTTCGCAACCGGCGCTCAGTTTCGACATCCGCAAGTTCGAGGAACAGCTAGGGGTGCAATTGCTCGCGCGCACCAACAAGACGGTCGCGCTGACGAACGCGGGGCAGGTGCTGCTTGGCGAAGCGCGCCGCTTGCTGCTGCAGGCGGCTGAGGCCGAACGCATCACGGTTCGATCGGCGCACGGGCTGGCCGGCCGCTTACGGATCGGCTTTGTGAATTCGATGTTGTACCGCGGTATGCCTCAGGCGGTGAGCCGCTTCGAGGCTGACTATCCGGGCGTCGAAATCGTTTTGAAGGAGATGAATACCAGCGAACAGGTGCATGCGATCCAGCGGATGCAGATCGACATGGGCTGCGCGCACTGGGGCAATTTTCCGTCGGATGTGGTTTCGACGCCGATTTTTTCCGAGCCGTTTTTGTGTTGCTTACCGGTTGATCATCCGCTGGCGCGAAAGCGCAAGGTCGATCTGCGAGCGTTGGCGCAGGAGCCGTTTATTCTGTTTCCGCGCACGGTGTCGCCGCATTATCACGATCTGATCATTGCGCAGTGCGTGGGGGCCGGGTTTAGTCCGTTGATTCGCCATGAGGCGCGGTTGTGGCAGACCGTTGTGACGATGGTCGGGTTTGGGATGGGAGTGGCGTTGGTGCCTTTTACCTTGCGGCAGGTGCAGGATCCAAAGGTTTGCTTTTTGCCCTTGCAGGGGGAGACGCTGCTGTCTCAGGTTTTGCTATTACGGAGGGCCGGCGACTCGGAGCCTGTCGCGGATCGGTTTGTTGAGTATCTTAAGGTGGGGAAGTGAGGGTTTTTTTCTGTGCGGCGCTTCTTTCTGTATGCCTGCGGTAGTGGTTTTTTTTGAGCTGTTTGCCTGCGCGGCGCTTTTTGTCTGTGCTTCTGGCTTTGGTGCCTTTCCTTGAATTGTTAGTGGTCTATTAGCGTTGCCCCTGTGCGGGGCAATGCTCTCAACTTAAGCCCCACTGCATCAAGCGAGTTTGTACGCGAGATGGAAGTGGGGCTTGGCTTTTCTGGGTGGCCTTGGATAGGAGCGTGAGGGCTGTATCCGGCATCGGGTCTGGTGAATCATTTCCAGCACGCCGGCGAGGCCGTCCAGACAGAGCCGGATGCGCAGAAGGCACGCGCCGAGGATGGGCTTGAGTGCGCCCAGTGCGTACACCCGGTTAGGACGGCTGGCATGTCTGTCGTCGTGCGGCGCATCGAGATCGCTGAGCAATGTGCACAGGTTGTCGGCAAGGATTTTTGCGCCGAAGTCCTGCTGCAATGCCAGGTAATCGAGGCCTGTGACGGCTTCCAGCCGCAGTCGGTGCTTGAGTCGTTTGAACGCTTCTTCGACCCGCCAGCGCTGGTGATAGAGCGCGCCGAACGATGCAGCCGGATAACGCTCGCCATCGAGCAGCGAGGTCATCAGCACACGCACGCGACCGCTCGGCGTGACGTCGCGGATCAGGCGCACGGTCGTCGGTGTACGCGCCAGTTCATAGTCGCGGGCATCCAGCTCGCTGGGCGCCTCCAGTGTCACCACACGCTCGGCTTTACCGCTGCGGGCAAAGGCGCGGACGCACTTCCAGTTACGCGCATCGACGCGCATGCAGAACGGGATCTCGCGCTGTGCGAGCGCCGCCACCATCGCGTTGCCGATATAGCCGCGATCGAGCAGCAGCAGGTCGGTATGCGGCTGCAGTACATCGAGGGCTTCGAACAGCATCTGCCGCTCGCCGCCGTCGGCGGGATGAAGTGCGGCGTGCAGGGTCAGTTCGGAGCCCGGCAGGAACAGCGCAAACGCGTAGTGATCAGCGCGCAGTTCATGGCCGCGACGCGTGCCCACGCGCAGGCGGCTGCCGTCAGCGGCGACCAGCCTCAGGCCGTGCCAACGCATCGAATCGATATGGGGTTGGGCCAGCGAAATCAGGCGGGCGCGGGCCAGCTCGAACAGTTCGGCAGACAGCCCCCGTCGCGCCTTGCTGAAGGCCTGTGCGCTGACAGCGCGGGTGCGCCCGCCGCGGCTTCCCAGTGCGCCGAATAGCGCGTCAAGTTCGGTCTGCACGCTGGCGCACATGCCAGACATCATCAGCGCGGCCATGCGCGGCAAGGTCAGTGTGCGATTGCGGGTAAAGGCGGTGGGAGAACGACGCACGCGATCGGCGAGCGCCGGATCGAGCAGGAAATCGGAGAACTCAGCCAGAAGCCGCGAGGACGCTGGTATTTGAGTTCATATCGTTGACTTATCAGTGAGCTATGCGATGAAGTTTACAGGGGCAATGCCTCGTTTACAAGCTCTTTGGGGCTTAAGTTGAGAGCATTGCCCCGCACAGGGGCAACGCTAATAGACCACTAACAATTCAAGGAAAGCCCAACGCCATAAGAACACTGCCAATGCCGCCGCAAAAGGCAAAAAACCTTTACCCTTCCCCCCGATACCCCACAAGCACTTTATGAGCAACCATATCCACAGCAGGCTTGATCAACCCATTCTTGTCAGTCCAAACCTTAGGCGTCAATGCCCCGCTCAGGGCAACACTATCCGCATCATCCAGCGCGAGCAACGCAGTCTGCACATCATCATCAAACGCAATCACGTTGACGAAAATCGTATCGCCGTCATTGGTGGTCGCCCGGACCTTGCAAGTCACAAAGCGCTTACCATTCTGCCCCGTGCGGATCTGCGCCTCGCCGTATAAGCGCCCGCCCACCAGTCCATCGATCATCGCCCTACTCCTGTTATTCCATCCCGTGCAAAAGGCAATATCGCTCAGCACGACCCGTATGATCCCACGATACGCAGCGCGGCTTACGCAAAAGCACGGACTGCTCGCGCCATATGCCAATCGCCGCGCGCCTGCGCTGAACTCACACGTTTACCGAGAACCCGTCTGCGCGCCGGCAGCCTCGAAAATATCGCGCAACCATTGCGCAAACACCCGCACCCGCGACGACAACTGGCGATTCTGCGGATACAGCACCGAAACCGGCATCGGTGGCGGCGGAAAATCCGCGAGAATGATCTTCAGCCGCCCCGACGCCAGTTCACTCGCCACACGGTATTGCGGCACTTGCACGATGCCGAGCCCCGCCACCGCAGAGCCTGTGTAGAGATCGGCGCCGGTCACCGATACCGTCGACGGCAGGTAGGTGGCCGTATCGCGACCATCGATCCTGAATTCAAGCGGCACCGGCTTGCCAGTCGCGCTGGAAAGATAATTGACCGCCCGATGCGTGGACAAAGCCGACGGATCGGCCGGCTCGCCGTACGCCTCCAGATAAGCCGGACTCGCCACTGTCACTTGCGGCAGCTGCGCCACGCGCCGCCCCACCATCGACGAATCCTGCAGATTGCCCGCCCGCAACACGCAATCGATCCCCTCCCGCACCAGATCGACCAGCCGGTCATCCTCACCGATCGTCAGCTCGATGTCAGGAAAACGCGCGAGAAACGCAGGCAGCGCAGGCACGACGAAATGCCGGGCCAAGGTGCCCTGCAGATTCACGCGCAATAGGCCCTTCGGCGCGATGTTGGAAAACGAGCCCTCCGCCTCCTCCATATCGGCAATCAGCCGCACGCAGCGGCGGTAATACGCCTCGCCGTCGTGCGTGAGGCGTACCGAGCGCGTGGTGCGCTCGAGAAGCCGCGCGCCGAGCCGCTGCTCCATGCGCTTCATCAGGTTGGTGACGGTGGCGCGCGGAATCTGCAGGTCGTCCGAAGCGCGCGTAAAGCTTTGCCGCTCGGCGATCCGGATGAACACCCGCATTTCCTCGAAACGATCCATGGTTGATGCCTTTGTGCCGGGCCAGCGATCCGGCCGGCCGCCGCCCAATTGTTAACGTAAATGGAATGATGATGGCAAGTCTAACCCGATTATCTCAGCGAAGAAAGCGACCATGATTCATCTCACCAACCCACCACACAGAAGGAAACGAATCATGAACACGATCAAAAACGCTCAAGTCGCCATCGTTACCGGCGCATCTCGCGGCATCGGCGCAGCAGTTGCGCAACGCCTCGCCAAAGACGGCTTTGCGGTTGCCGTCAACTACGCGTCGAGCTCGACGGAGGCCGATGCGTTGGTCGCGGAACTCACGGCGGCAGGCACCAAGGCCATTGCCGTGAAAGCCGACGTTTCGAAGGCCGACGACGTGCGTCGCATGTTCGAAACCACCGAACAGCAGCTCGGCAAAGTGGACGTGCTGATCAACAACGCCGGCGTGCTCAAGACGGTGCCGCTCGCCGACACCAGCGACGCGCTGTACGACCAGACTTTCGACATCAACGTGCGCGGCACCTTCAACACCCTGCGCGAAGCGGCCGCACGGATGAACAACGGCGGACGCATCGTCAACTTCTCGAGCACCACGCTCGCGCTGAACATGCCGGGCTACGCGATCTACAACGGCACCAAGGCCGCCGTTGAAGCCTTCACGCACGTGTTCGCCAAGGAACTGCGCGGCCGCAACATCACCGTCAACGCGGTGGCGCCGGGCCCAATCGCGACCTCGCTGTTCCTCGACGGCAAGACCGAAGAGCAGATCCAGACCTTCGCCAAAATGCCGCCGCTGCAACGCCTCGGCCAGCCGGACGATATCGCCTCGGTCGTGTCCTTCCTCGTCGGCCCGGATGCAGGCTGGGTCAATGGCCAGATCCTGCGTGCCAACGGCGGCGTGGCTTAACCCACTTGATCCAGCTTGAAAACACGTAAAGAGCCTCTCTCACGGCACCCTTAAACGTCGTATCACTTTCACGAATCGGAGAAGAAAATGCAGAAGAACATCATCCTGGTTACGGGCGCGGGTACGGGCATCGGCAAGCTCGCCGCGCAATCCTTGGCCGAAGCCGGCCATATCGTCTACGCAACGATGCGCGATGTCGAAGGACGCAACAAGCCGCGTGCCGACGAAATGCGGGCGCTCGCCCAAGCGAAGGACATCCAGTTGCATCCGCTTGAACTCGATGTGTTGTCGCAAGAATCCGCCGATGCCGCCGCCGCGACGATCATCCGCGAGCAAGGACGGCTCGACGTGGTGATGCAGAACGCGGGCCATCTGGTGGTCGGTCCGAGCGAAGCGTTTACGCCCGAAGAAATGGTGAAGGTGTTCGACACCAACCTGTTCGGCGCGCAGCGTGTGAACCGTGCGGTGCTGCCGTATCTGCGCCAGCAGGAAGCGGGCTTGATGTTGTGGATCAGCAGCACGACGACCAAGGGCGGTTTTCCTCCCTTCCTCGGTCCGTACGGTGCTGCAAAGGCCGCGATGGATTCCCTGGCCGTCACCCTCGCCTACGAAATCGTGCGCTTCGGGATCGAAACCTCGATCGTGGTGCCGGGCGCGTTCACTCGGGGCACCGCACACTTTCCGAGCGCCGGAAAACCCGCCGATGCCGAACGCGCCGCTGCATATGCACGCTATGACGGCGTGATGGATCAGATCGGCGAGCGCCTGTCCGAACTCACACCGGACGACGCCGATCCGCAAGCCGTGGCCGATGAAATCGTCCGGATCGTCGCGTTGCCTTCGGGCGAGCGGCCGATGCGCTCGGTGATCGACTTCGTCGGTGACGGCGCGCGTGAAGTGCTCGAGGTCTCGGAACGCGTGCGCATCGAGTTCGCCAAACGGATCGGTATGGGCGATCTGCTCGAAGCGAAGATCAAGCGGTAATTAACGCATGACCGTGAGGGACGCCGAGGGTGACTGATAGACCTTTGCGTCCCGCGGTTCCTTTCCCGCTTTGAACCCACACGCTCATGAAACCCTCAATCCTGGTCGCCTGCGCCGTGCTGCTGCCGTTTCTGATCGCCGCTTGCGATGCGCGACAACAATCTCAGTCGCCGGACGCGTCCGTCACCACGCGGAGTACAGACATGAAACCCTCAGTCACTTACCTTCATCTGTTGAAGCACACGCCCTTCTTCACGAGCCTGACAACCGAACAATTGCGTTGGGTGATCGGCCATTCGCATGAATGGGAAGCGCAGCCCGGTACCGTGGTCGCGCAATGCGACGGCAGCGTGCACGGCGGCGCTGCGAACGATCAAGGCATGTGGATTCTTTTAGACGGCGGCTGGCAAGTCGAATACGGCCAGCAGTCGTATCCGGCGGGCCATGCGAGTGCGGGGAAATGGTTTAGCGCGGTTGTGACCGATCGCCCGTGCAGCCTCGTCACGACCGAACACAGCTATGTGATGAAAATCGAACGCGCCGACTTTGACGCGATGCTCGAACAATGTTTCGCATTCGATCAACATCTCAATGCCGGTCGCCGCTATTACAGCGAACTGTTCGCTGCTCCGGCCGAACTCGTCAGATAGCAGTCGAGCCGGAGCGGGTCATTACGCTATGCAAACACCAAAGAAGCGCGCTTAAACCGCCGTCGGATTGCGCTCCGCAAAACCTTCCTGATGCCAGTACGGATACGCGGGACGTACAGCGCTGGCAGCGTCGAGTTTCGCCACCTGTTCGGGCGTCAGATTCCAGCCCACCGCGCCGAGGTTCTGCCGCAACTGCTCTTCGTTGCGCGCACCGATCAGCACCGTCGATACGGTAGGCCGCTGCAACAGCCAGTTCAGTGCGATTTGCGGCACGGTCTTGCCGGTTTCGGCCGCGACCTCGTCGATTGCATCGAGCACGCGGAACAGATACTCGTCCGGCACCGGCGGCCCCATGTCAGAGGTTTTGTGCAGACGGCTCGTTTCCGGCAACGGCTGACCGCGCTTGATTTTGCCGGTGAGACGCCCCCAGCCGAGCGGACTCCACACCACCGCACCCACGCCTTGATCGATGCCGAGCGGCATCAACTCCCACTCGTAATCGCGGCCGATCAGCGAGTAATAAGTCTGATTCGCGACATAGCGCGGATAGCCGTAACGATCCGCGGTGTCCTGCGATTTCATCAGATGCCAGCCGGAGAAATTCGACACGCCGGTGTAGCGGATCTTGCCGGCGCGCACGAGATCGTCGAGCGTTGACATGACTTCGGCGATAGGCGTCTTTGCGTCGAAACCGTGCAACTGGAATAGATCGATGTAATCGGTTTGCAGACGTTTGAGCGCGGCGTCCACCGCCTGAATCAGATGAAAGCGCGACGAGCCGACATTGTTCGGACCGTCGTCGAAACGGAAAGTCGCTTTGGTTGAAATGATCGCTTTGTCGCGCTTGCCCTTGAGCGCTTCGCCGAGCACCGACTCGGAAGCGCCGCTCGAATAGATGTCTGCACTGTCGAACATCGTGACGCCCGCATCGAAACAGATGTCGAGCAAGCGTCGCGCTTCAGCGACGTCGGTGGCGCCCCACGCCTGGAAAAATTCGCCCTTGCCGCCGAATGTGCCCGTGCCGAAACTCAGTACCGGCACCTTGAGACCAGATGCACCCAGATGTCTGTATTCCATTGATGATTCTCCGTGTCCTAGCCGTCGATAAACGGACGTTCAGTCTACGCGCGTCTCGGCAAACCTGCCGGCGAGCGTGACCAGTGCATCACGCGCGTTTCGAATCACGCTGTCCCAATCGCCCAATGCCGGCTGCCGGAACAATTTCGCTTGCGCATACCAGGGCGTATCGGTACGTTCCAGCATCCAGCGCCAGCAGGTGTCGAAGCGGTTCAGAATCCATACCGGCTTGTCTAGCGCCCCAGCCAGGTGCGCGGTGGATGTGTCTACCGATATCACCAGGTCGAGGTTTGCCACCAGCGCCGTAGTGTCAGCGAAGTCATCGAGTTCTTCGGTGTAGTCAATGACGTTAGGGTGCGAATCGTCGTGCGGTAACTGAAACGCGGACGGTCCTTTTTGCAAACTGAAGAACTGCACGTTCGGCACATCGAGAATCGGTGCGAGCCGTTCGAACGTAATCGAACGGCGCGCGTCGTTCTTGCGGAGCTCCGCAACATGCGGCCGGTTTCCGCCGGCCCACACGAGTCCGACCTTCAGGCGCCCTTCTGCTTGTGCAGTAATACGCTCGTGCCATTCACGCGTTGCTTGCGGGTCGGCGAACAGATAAGGCGTCTTTGAGGGAATGCTCGTGAGATCGGTCCTGAACGCGAGCGGCAGACTCAGCAAAGGGCAGTGACAATCGAACGGCGGCAGTGCCTGGCCCGTTTCGATCAACTGATCCACACCGTCAAGCGTCGACATGAGCCGCATCAACTCACCCGGTACTTCCAGCACGACTTTTGCGCCGAGCTTCGACACCATCGTGGCATAGCGGCAAAACTGCAGCGTGTCGCCCAGGCCCTGCTCGGCGTGCAGCAGAATCGTTTTGCCGTCGATGGAAAAATCGCCCAACCAAAGCGGTTGCGCAAAGGTGCGCCTGCCTGCTTTGATCCGGCTACGCTCCCAGCGCCATTCGTATTCCTTCCATCCCGTTTCCAGTTGCCCCAGTTGCAGCAGACACAACGACTGGTTCCAATGCGTCTCGGCAGCGGTGGGATTGACGGCCAGCGCGCGTTCATAGCTCTGCAACGCTTGCGCGTGCTCACCGAGATCGACCTGAGTCAGGCCGAGGTTGTTCCAGGCATCGGCAAATGCAGGTGCGAGTTCGAGCGCGCGCTGATAGCTTTGCCGCGCCTCGCCCGCCTGGTTCAGATCGCTGAGCGCATTGCCGCGATTGCTCCACGCGTCGGGATAGTTCGGCTGCAATGCGAGCGCGTGATCGCAGCTTGCCAGGGCGTCGGCGGGACGGCCCAGATCACGCAGCACGCAGGCGCGATTGTTCCAGGCTTGCGCGAAATCCGGCATCAAGGCGATCGCGCGATCAAAGCTGCCGAGCGCTTCGTGCGGCAAGTTCAGGCCGGCTTGCGCGTTGCCGCGATTGTTCAGTGCGTCAGGGAATTTTGGCTGCAATGCGAGTGCGCGATCGGCGCTTGGGAGTGCGTCGTCGAAACGTTGCAAGGCATTGAGCGCATAGGCGAGATTCGAATGGATCAGCGCCTGTTTCGCATTGATGGCGAGCGCCTTTCTGAGGAACTCGATGCCTTCCTGTACGCGACCCGCCTGCAGCGCGAGTGAGCCCAACAATTGCAGCGCCTCGAAATGGCGTGGCTTGAGTTCGAGAATCTCACGGTAGAGTTCTTCTGCCTCGGCGAATGCGCCGTTCTGCTGAAGCGCGACGGCTTGCCGAAGCATATGGTCCAACTGTTGCGGGAGATTGGCAGGCTTGCTCATGAGGCGAGCTTTGATTGAATGCGTGTGGAATCGGGAAACCGCTTTCAAACTGCCTGAGTCGCGCCGGAGGCCGCGCAGGCCAAGCCTGAAAGAACGAAGCCGATTATCGCCGAAAAGAACGCATTCGGCCTGCTGTGTGCAAGCGGCCTTGATTGTCCGCGAGCGAGAGGGTTGCTGCTGGTTTCGGAGGCGCTCTTTGCAGGTGCCTTTTTTAAGGCGTTTTTATGCCGCCTGGATGCGCGCGTCACGCCGCAACGTGACGCGCGTTTGATGCTCAGACTGCGCCAGACTGTAGCTGGCGTGCGGCTTACTGCGCGGTCAGATGCTTACGCTTGGCGAGTTCCTGAGCCATCGCGTAGTGCTCCTGGATCGTCGGCAGCGCCTTTTTCGCCGCGTCCTTCAATTGTTCGTCGCGGCCCGAAGCGATTTCCGCCTGGAAAGCCGACAGCGCTTTCTGTTCGCCGGCGAGCGCGACCTGCTCGATGTAGGTCTTGTCGAAGTCGGCGCCGCGCAGGTTATTGATGCTCGCGAGCACTGCCGGGTCCGGATCGTTCTTCGGCACGTCGACGCCGCGCGGGCTTGCGGCGCGCAGCGCGTCCGAGATTTTCGCGTTGTCGTTCGACACGCGTTCTGCGAATGCCTTCACGTCCCGGTCGGTGGAGCGCGAAGTGGCGATGCGTGCGGCATCGCGTTGCGTGGCGACAGCCTTGGTCGCGTCGGTGATGAAGGCCTGGTCGGCGGCATGAATGCGAGCTGCATCCGGCGCGGCCGCGGTCTGGGCACTGGCTGCGGTAGCGACAACCATAAGGCTGGCCATGCAGGCACTGGTGATGGCGGCGAGAGGCAAGCGGATCATACGTTCTCCTTGGAGTGGAAGCGAAACGACGGCGATGCGAGTGCGCCTTGGCGATTGCATGCGACTGCACTGATACCTTGCAAATCGCTTGCGACCGGCTAACGACGCCGCGCTCTTATCGCTGTGCATTCTAGGAGGCGTATTACCCAGCATGTGAAACCATGCTGTCGCTTCTGTAACGTTAGGTAACCTTCATATGAATTACCTGCTTTTGCTGTATGCCCGCCGGCCTCTTCCTGCCCCGAATAGCGGATGGGTGTTAACCAGAAAGCATCATCAAACCGCCTGAATTCACTGAACTTTCCTGTTGCTGCGCCGATAACAGAAAGGTAGGGCACGCGCCAGGGCCGAACGAACGGTATGCATGGCGCACCACTCGCACCGCAATCCCTGGAGAGATTCGATGGCAGTAGATCACCGCGTGAACGACGAACGCAGCAATCTGACGAGTTCCAATAAATTCGAGTTGTTGTTGTATCGGCTGGGTTCGGTTCCCGGCAGCGACGCGCATGAGCTTTACGGCATCAACGTCTTCAAGGTGCGTGAAATCTCGACGATGCCGCCGGTGACGCCGATTGCGGGTTCTTCGCCGTTCGTGATGGGCGCGGTGGACATTCGCGGCCAGATTATTCCCGTGATCGACTTGCCGCGCCTGATGGGCTGCGAGCCGACGCGCGGCTTGAATATTTTGCTGGTAACGGAATTCGCGCGTTCGACGCAAGCTTTTGCGGTCGAAGAAGTGGACGACATCGTGCGGCTTGAATGGAATCAGGTGCTCTCTGCTGAAGGCGCGGCTGGTGGCAATCTGGTGACGAGCATTGCGCGTATCGACGGCAACACGGGCGATTCGCGGCTCGCCCAGGTGATCGACGTGGAGCAGGTGTTGCGCGACGTGTTTCCGTCACAGCATCCGAGCGTCGATCCGACCTCTGTGGGTGAAGCGCTTGGCATCCGCCCTGGCGCGAAGATTCTCGCCGCTGACGATTCTGGGTTCGCACGCAAGCTGATCGAGCAGGCGTTGAGCGCGATCGGTGCGGACTACGTGATGACCAAGACCGGCGAGGAGGCGTGGAATACATTGCAGCAGGTCGCGCGTGAAGCGCAGGCTAACGGCACGCGGGTGAAGGACAGTATTGCGCTGGTGTTGACCGATCTCGAGATGCCGGAGATGGACGGGTTCATGTTGACCCGTCAGATTAAGGCTGATGCGCGGACTCGGGATATTCCGGTGATTATTCATTCTTCTTTGACTGGTGCGGCCAATGAGGCGCATGTGAAGAATGCTGGGGCGAATGGGTATGTGGCTAAGTTTGCAGCCGCTGAGCTGGCTAATGCTATTCGTAATGCGCTTGGGGGGGTGCCTGCGGCGGAGGGGGTTGTTTGAAGGTGTTTGGGTTTTTGCCTGCGGCGGCGCTTGTTTGGCCGTGTGCATGGGGCTTTGGCCTTTCCTTGCATTGTTAGTGGTCTATTAGTGTTGCCCCTGTGCGGGGCGGCACCTACTTTTCTTTGCATGCCGCAAAGAAAAGTAGGCAAAAGAAAGCGGCTCAAACCGCTACTGCTAAGCGGGGTCCGTGGTCTGCTGCGGGTAGTGGTGCATCTGGAATCTGGGTTCGTGCACCAGCATGCGCTTGTGACAAGGGCGTCATACTTCCGGCGCCGCTGCGCGCGCCGAAGAGCAGTTCATAAAACCACCCGCTACGTTTTAACGCTCGCACCTCGCCACCGGACCGTGGCTCGTCATTGCACCGCCACCACCGCGATTGTGATTGGAACGGCAACTGCAGCCGCAGCCGCGATCGGGATCGGGATCGGGATCGGGATCGGGATCGGGATCGGGACGGTGATTGCAGCACACCGACATATCATTTGAAGTGGGGTTTCCGGGTGAGTGCGGAGGCCTGTCGCCGAGGCGAAGCCGACGGGCCCCACGGCGCGGAACCGAAGCCCCTGGTTTCCCATGCAGACCCGTCCGCGACGCACGCAGTGCGGAGTGGGAGTTGATGAATCCTTTGTCACTAACGCCGAATGCGCGAGAACACGGATTCCAGATGCACCACTACCCGTTGCAAACCACGGTACCCACTTAGCATGAGCGGTTTGAGCCGCTTTCTTTTGCCTACTTTTCTTTGCGGCATGCAAAGAAAAGTAGGTGTGCCGCCCCGCACAGGGGCAACGCTAATAGACCACTAACAATTCAAGGAAAGCCCAACGCCATAAGAACACGAAAAAAAGCGCCGCGCAGGCAATCAAAATCAAGCAAACCCCACCGCCGTAGGCAAACAACCAAACCGCCCCGCAGGGAAAAAAACCATAAACCCCAATTTCTATGTGACCATACCCAAACCCCAACCCGCACGGAGTGCAACAAAAAAATGCTACAACCAGACCCACTCCACCCCCTGCGTCCCTTCCTGAAAAACTTCGTGTGGGAACACGGCCACATCGGCACTCGCTACATCAACTGCGCCACCGGCGAAATCGCCTTCGATGACGGCAAAAAGTCCCGCTTCGCAGCAGAAAAATACCTCTACGTCCCGCTCGACAAAGACGCCACCGACGACCCACTGGCCACCGGCCCCGCAACCCAGGACGCCGCCCTCGCGCGCTTCCTCCGCGCCGCTCAACTCGGCAAACCCGAAGAAGCCGGCTCCGCCGCGGAAGTCCAACGCGCCGTTCACGATTGCCTCGACCTGGCAATCTTCAGCGCCTATCAGCACGACGCGCTGCAAGCAGTCGACCACTACACGCAGGAAGCGATGTTCGACGACGAAATCCGTGCAGCGCTCGTCGACGATATTCGCCGGGTCTACACACCCATGCGCGAACAACTAGCGCTCTATGACTTCACCGTGCTGCACGGTCTGCCCACGCCGCTTCTCTTCAGCGATTCACCCTTCATCGACTGGCGCGTGCGCGTCAAGCCCGCCATGCCGTTCGTCTCGCTGCCCCTCGGCCCCTACGCATTGCTGGTCGGCACGCCGTCAGGAAGAACCAGTCGCGCCGCCCCCGTCGCGTGGAAAACGGCCGTGTCGATGGGCGTGCTAAAAGATCACAATCGCCTGATGGCCGAACGCGCCCGTCTGTGGATCGTGGCCACCACCGACGATCAACTGGTGGCCATACAAGATCGCTTCAAGAAAGACGACGCATAACCGGCCACAGCGCCCCGCATATCTTCACGCCTCGCGGTGTGAATGCGCTTCAAGCGCAAGCGAAAAGGCCAGATGGCCGATTTCGATGCCCATGGTGTTGATCATCGGCGGCGCATGAAACGCGCCCAGTTGCGCACGTTGTTCAGGGCTGCCGATATCAAGCCGCGCGAGCAGTTCAGCAACGGTTGCATACAGCACACCAATGTTGCCGTCCTCCACCTTCACCGCAATGCCGAGTGCACCGTCGGCGCCGAGCTGCTCAGTTTGCCGCGAAGCCCGCACGCCGATTGCATAGCTGCCGTCGGCACCGACCTTGCCAATCAACGCGCCATCGAATGCCCGCATCAAGGCGGTACAGAAACGCCCCTCGCCTGCTACCCACTCCGGATGCGCGGCCATCGCACGATAGATGCGCGCGAGCGCAACGATGCGTGGCGAAATGGAAGAAGGAATGGACGAAGAAGTCGCAGAGGAAGCCGAAATCTCATCCTCCGCAGCGGCAAGCTTCGCGAACAGTCGGGCGAGTCGGTCGAGAGCGAACGCCGGCGTCGGCAGATTGCAACCGTCGATCGACCATTGCACCGCGTCGTCCGGCAAGTCGCATACCTCGGCGACGGTATGCTTCACGCGTACCTGTAGCGGATGCTCCGGCAGTTCATAACCCCGTATTGCCGCGCCGATCGAACGCGCCCCGGCAAGCATGCCGGCGTGCTTGCCCGAACAGTTGCTGCACACCGCGTCCGGTTTGAAATCGCGCTTCAACCAGTCGACGTACACAGCGTCGGACAACGGGGGATGGCCGCCGCAACGCAGATCGGCTTCGCTGACCTGCGCCTTGGCCAGCATCTGCCTCGTGCGTTCGATGTGGCGCGGCTCACTGCTGTGCGAGGCGCACATGAGTGCAAGATCCGTTTCGTCGAACCCGAAACGCTCGAGCGCGCCCGTCTCGACTACCGCCAAGGCCTGTGCAGGCTTTGCCGCGGAGCGTGCCAGCGTGATACGCGAAGGATCGCCGAATGAATACAGCAGGCGGCCGTCGGCCTGAACCACGGCGACATGGGCGATATGCGTGTTCTCGATCGCTTCGCCGCGATAGACAGTCGCCGCAATCGGCCCGGTTTCACGCAAGGTCATGGTCGTTCTCCTCCTGATCGCGTCAGTCGTCGCGATCGCTATCAATCATGGTGACGCGAGCGATTCTACGTTCGTCTCTCGCTCAATCCAATCTCCGCTGGTCGGCCGCTGCATGGGTGCGATTTGCACGACGCGTTGGACCGCTGCTTAAGCCGCTTCGTGAATATGCTCGACAAGATAGTCGATCAGCGCCCTCACCTTCGGCGGCAAGAAGCGGTTCGGTGGATACAGCAGCCACACCGACCCCACGTAAGCGCGCGCTTCGAGATTCCAATCCGGCAGCACCTGCACGAGTTCACCCCTGAGCAATGCATCGGTGGCGGCAAACTCAGGCAGGTTCGCAATGCCGAAATCCTGTTGCGCGGCTTCGAGCCGCGCGCCCGCATGATTCGCGATGTAACGCCCTTTCACGTCGACAGTTTGCGTCTCCGTGCCACGGCGAAAGCGCCAGCGGTTGTCGTCGGCGGTTTCGCCGAGATAGATGCAATCGTGCTTGAGGAGATCGCGCGGTTGCGCCGGCGTGCCGTGCTCTCGCAAATAAGCCGGCGATGCACCCAGCAGCCAGCGCACGGCCCCCAGCCTGCGTCCCGCGAGCCCTTGCGGCGGATGCTCGGTCAGACGGATCACCAGATCGACATCGTCGGCGAGCGGGTCGACGTCGTGATCGGTGAACAGCAGTTGCAGGTCGACTTCATCGTAGGCGCGCAGAAAGCCGGGAATCAGCGGATGAATCACAGTCTTCGCGAACGCGGTGGGCGCGCTCACGCGCACTTTGCCTTGCGGCCGCGCCGCCAGTTGCCCGGCCGCATCTACCGCGCCCGATGCCGCGCTCACCATGTCGCGGCAGAAACGCGCCACCTGGGCACCGGATTCCGTGACCCGCACCGTACGCGTGGACCGTTCGAGCAGGCGTGTCGCCAATGCGTCCTCGAGCCGTTTGATCTGACGGCTGACCGTGGACGGCGTACTGCCGAGCTGACGTGCGGCGACCGAAAAATTGCCGGCATCGACGACGCGCGCGAAAACCGCCATGTCCGGCAGCAACGCAAAAAGGTCGGTTGGGTTCATCGTCGGGCGCTCGTGGGGTTTGAGTCGATTAATGCATTTGAAACATAAATGCTATGCACAGCAACCCGATTATCGCCTTGCAAGCAAAGTTCGACAATACGCGCTCATCTGCCCGAGGTCCGCCATGTCGAAACAAGAACGCCTGCTTCTGCTCTCCGATCTGATGCTGCTCGCGGTCGCCGTGGTGTGGGGCACCAGTTACGGCGTCGTCAAAAGCGCCCTGGTGTTCTATCCGGTTCTAGGGTTGCTGGCGATCCGCTTCGGCATCACCTTCTTGATCCTGTCGCCCACCTTGCGTCATTTGCGCGCCGCCGATGCCCGCACGCTGCGCGGCGTGCTGATCGCAGGGGCGTTGCTCCTCGGTATCTTTCTCTGTGAAACGTTCGGCATTCTGCTAACGCGCGCGGCCAATGCGGCGTTTCTGATCAGCCTGTGCGTGGTGATGACGCCGCTCGTCGAATGGTGGCTACTCAAGCGCAAGCCGACTCGCGTCGAATGGGCGGCGGTCGCGCTTTCGCTATTCGGCGCCTGGCTGCTGGCGGGGGATGGCGCGCTGAGTTTCAATCCCGGCGACGCGCTGATTCTGCTCGCCGCGCTGCTGCGCGCGCTGAACGTGTGTGTGACTAAACGCGTGATGCGTGACTCCGCGTTGCCGCCTTTGTCGGTGACGGCGGTTCAGTCGGGTGTGGTGGCAATCGGCAGCGCAGGGGTGGCGGCACTGTTTGCGCCGCAACAGTGGCAGCCGGTGCCGTCGCTTGCCGGGCATGCCATGTTCTGGGGCTACATCGGCTATCTGGTGATCGCGTGTACGTTGTTCGCGTTCTTCGCACAGAACTTCGCGATCAAACGCAGCAGCCCGACGCGCGTGTCGTTGCTGATGGGCAGCGAACCCGCCTTCGGTGCACTGTTTGCCTGCATCTGGTTAGGTGAACGGATTTCAACGGCGGCATGGATCGGCGGTGCGTTGATCGTTGCGGCATCGGTTTTCGCGACGGTGCGATGGAGCGCGTTGCGAGTGAGTACGGCGGGGGCTTAGAGAATTTCCGGGGCTCACGCCGATCGCTGCACACGCATCTGCCGATTAGCGCGACACGACCGTGCCCCGCTCGCTCACCACCTCGCCATGCTGCAAAACATACTCGAGGCGCTCGCCCTGCCCGGTCAACACACCGATATCCTTGAGCGGATTGCCGTCGACCACCAGCACGTCGGCGATCGCCCCTGCTTTGATGACGCCGAGTTTGCCGCTCCGGTCGACGATATCGGCCGCAATCGCGGTGGCTGAACGCAATGCTTCCAGATTGCCGAGCACCTCGGCGCGAATGCGCAATTCGTCGCTCTGGAACGTATGCATTTCGCCGAGCAGGTCCGAACCGAATCCCATCGGCACACCGGCATTCGCATAGATCTGCAGTGAGTCACGCCCCGCTTGCCGCACGGTCTCGACCTTCGCAATCGAATCGGCGGGCAAGCCATAATCGGCGCCGTGTTTGGCCAACGCATCGTAGGTGACCAGCGTGGGCACGACGAATGCGCCGTGCTCGCGCATCAGTTTTGCGGCGGCTTCGTCGACCAGATTGCCGTGCTCGATCGTGCGCACGCCACAGCGAATCGCACGCGAAATCGCGCGGCCAGTGTAGGCATGCGCCATCACGTATGTATTGGCTGCTTCCGCTTCCGCGACGATCGCGCGGATTTCGTCCTCGGAGTATTGCGTGTTGCTGATCGGATCGGTCGGCGAAGCGACGCCGCCGGATGCCATGATCTTGATCTGCGTGGCGCCCTTCTGAATCTCTTCACGCACGGCAAGCCGCACCGCATCGACACCGTCGACCACTCGCGCGATCGCCCCGGCACGAAAAGCGCATGAACAGGGTTCGAGCACGTCGCCGCGTGGACGGAAATCGCCGTGACCACCGGTTTGCGATAACGCCTTGCCCGACGGGAAAATACGTGGTCCCGGAATCAATCCGCTCTCCAGCGCCTGCGTCAGACCCCAATCCGCACCGCCCGCATCACGCACCGTCGTAAAGCCGCGGCCGAGCATCGCCTTCAGAATCGGCAGCGCGCGAATCGCGGTGAGGATATTCGGCTGCGTCGCATTCACACCGAGGTTCGCACGCGAAGCCAGCACGTGCACGTGACAATCGATCAGGCCGGGCATCACCGTCTTGCCGCGTGCGTCGATCACGCGTGCATTCGGCAGATCGACAGGACGATCGGTGACTTCGACGATATTGCCGTTTTCGATTACGACGTGATGATGCTCGAGCAACGCGCCCTGGAGCAGATCGAGTACGTTGCCGCCGCTGATTACCGTGATGCTCATTGATATCTTCCTGACTGGATGAAGGAATCCGTCCAGCTTTTGGTCGCCGGACGCGCTGCCTCTCAGGCGTGGCTACGGCGCGGATCGCGCACATAGAACGTGCCGACGAGGCTGATGGTCGCGGCGATCATCACGTAGATCGCGGGCGCCATATTGCTGCCCGTCGACGCAATCAGCCACGTGATGAAGAACGGTGCGAAGCCGCCGAAAATCGTCACCGCGAAGTTGTACGCGACGGAAAGACCCGTCGATAACACCTTGGTCGGGAACAGCTCGGAGAAAGCCGCGAGAATCGGGCCGGTGTAGGCGGCGATCAGCAGGCCGAAAACGCCCTGAAACACGACCAGCGAAGCGAGTCCAGGCGCACGGTTGATGTAGGTGAACATTGGCCATGCAAGCAGCAAAATCAAAGCGGCTGCACCTGACAGAAACGGGCGGCGGCCGAAGCGGTCGGCGAGCGCACCGACAACTGGCGAGAAACACATAATCATCAGGCCACCGAACATGCCGGCAAAAAAGCCCATCGATTGCGGCAGATGCAGCGTGCGCACCGAATACGTCGGCATATAGAACAGCAGCACGTAGGTGCACACCGTCCACAGAATCACCATTGAGAAACTCGCGAACGTCTCACGCGGAAAGCGGCGGAACACCTCCGCGAGCGGTGAATCGCTTTTGGCCTCTTCCGTAACCGCGCTGAACGCCGGTGTTTCGTCCATGCGGCTGCGAATGAAATAGCCGACCGGCCCGATCAGAATGCCGATCAGGAACGGCATTCTCCAGCCCCAGGAATGCAGCGCATCGGCGCTAAGGCTCGACGTTACAAAGGTGCCGACCCCGGCACCCAGCAGCACGGCAAAGCCGATGCTCGACTGAATCCAGCTCGAATAGAATGCGCGCTTGCCTGCCGGCGCATATTCGGTAAGAAACGCGGTGGCGGTGCCCATTTCGCCGCCGGCCGAAAAACCTTGCAGCAAGCGGGCGACCACGATCAGCACCGGCGCCCACAGACCGATCTGGTCATAGGTCGGCGCGAGGCCGATGAGTGCGGTGCCGCCCGCCATCAGCAGAATCGTCAGCGAGAGCGCCGCTTTTCGTCCGACTTTATCCGCGTACACGCCGAGCACCATGCCGCCCACCGGCCGCATGAAAAAGCCCACGCCGAACGTCGCGACGGCAAGCAGCAGCGAGGTCAGTTCATTGCCGGTCGGAAAGAACAGCTTGGCGATGATCACCGCGAAAAAGCTATAGACGGTGAAGTCGAACCATTCGAGCCCGTTGCCGAGCACGGTGGCGATAATGGCGCGGCGCCGCTGCTGTGCGAGCGAATCCACGGATATCGCGACGTTGGATGAAAGCGTTCCTTGCATGGTCTCTTTCCTTATCAGGCTGCTTGCGCGGCTATTCATGCGGCCGCTGCGTGGCTACGGGTCCGGCGAGCGTCTGCCAGCAAGGCGGCGTGTCGGAATCGAGCGGCGCCTTTGCATGCATAAAGCCAATCGTAGAGAGACCTGATTTGTTTTCGAAACGAAAGATTCGCATGCACGCATGCGCGTGGCGCATGCGAAAGGCAGTCAGGTTGCGGGCGCGTTGTTCGTCTCTACGGCCGTTTGCCCGCTTGTCTGCGCCTCTGCCTGCTCGAAAAGCCAGCGCGTAAAGAGGCGCGCCGCCTGATTCTCCACGCGGTCGTTCGGCGATACGACGTAGTACCCGCCACCGTGACTCGCCGATGCTCGCGTGGCGCGCACCAGCAGCCCTTCGTTCAGACACGCATCGATCATGTGACGCCAGCCGAGCACGACGCCCTGGCCGAGAATCGCCATCTGCACGAGTTGCGGATAATGATTGACGACGACCGACTGCGGCGAGCCAGGCATCTGCACATTGTTGAGACGGAACCATTCGGGCCACGACATCCATTGCCGCTGACCGTCTTCCTGCATCAGCAATGTTTCATAGGCGAGATCGGCGGGCTCCAGCACACGGCCAGCGAGATATCCGGGTGAACATACCGGGTACACGTCTTCGTCGAAAATGCGGCGCGCGGTGAAATGCGGCTCGGCGCGCTGGCGGATGTAGTACAGACCCACGTCGAATTCCGCGGGCGACAGCGATGCGAGCCCGTCGCGCACGATCATGCGGATCTTCACATTCGGATGGGCGGCGCGAAACGCACCCAGGCGCGGCGTTAGCCACAACACCGCCACACCGGACGAACACGCGATCGTCAACTCCAGATCGCCGTATCGCTTCATCACATCGAGCGTGGCTTCCGAGCAATTGGCAAGCAGCCACTGCACATGCTTGGCGTAACGTTCGCCGGCGATCGTCAACCGTAGGGCGCGGTGCTCACGCACGAAGAGCGAGCGGCCGAGGAAGTCTTCAAGCTGCGCGATCTGGCGGCTGACCGCGCTTTGCGTCAGATGCAGTTCTACGGCCGCTTTAGTGAAGCTGGCATGGCGCACGGCCGATTCGAATGCGATCAGGCATTGAAGCGGGGGTAAAGGGGCGATCCGCATGATGAAGGTGGCCGAGTGAGGTTGCCACCATCATAGCGGGTCGAAGCGCGCGTCAATTCATGCGTGCGATGTAGCGTGTAACTGCAGGATTTCGGCCTCCAGCGCTGCGATCAATGGCTTGGCGCCAACGCCTCTTCCCGCTCCAGCGAGCGCGTGTGCTTGAGTTCCGGAAAAAATCGCATCCACAGCAGAGCGACTGCAATCGTTGCGATGCCGCCCACCAGTACGGCCGGTTGCGCGCCCCACCACCCTGCCGTCACGCCGGATTCGAATTCACCCAATTGATTCGATGTCCCGATGAAAAGCGAATTGACCGCACTGACTCGACCCAGCATTTCGTCCGGCGTACGCAGTTGCACGAGCGACAGACGCACTACCACGCTGATGGTGTCTGATGCGCCCAGCACCATGAGCGCGAAGAGCGACAGGAAGAATTGATGCGACAAACCGAAGACCACAGTCGCCGCGCCGAACGCAATCACTCCGCCGAACATCGCAGCGCCAGGCCGGCTGCGTAGCGGGAAATGCGCAAGCCAGATGGTGCCCGCGAGCGCGCCGATAGCGGTGCCTGAGCGCAGCAGGCCGAGACCGAGCGGCCCCGTGTGCAGGATATCGCGTGCAAAAACCGGCAGCAGCGCTGTCGCGCCACCGAACAGCACGGCGAACAGATCGAGCGATAGTGCGCCGAGTATCACGGGCTCCTTGCGTATGAAAGCGATACCCGAGAACACCGACTCGAGCGTCACCGGCGCGCGACTCGCCAGCTTGGCCTGCAACGGAATGGCCCACACAGTGGCAGCGGCGGCCGCGAATGACAGCGTGCACGCGAGGTAGGCCACGCCCGGACCGATGCCGTACAACAGGCCGCCCAATGCCGGACCTGCGATCTGCGCGGTTTGATTCGCTGAGGTGGCCCATGCCGTCGCTTTGGGCAATTGTCCGCGTGGCACAACGCCCGGCAACAGCGATGCAACCGCAGGCGATTCGAAGGCGCGGGCCGCGCCCACGCATGCGGCCAGCACATAGATGACCGGCGCGCTGATCCAGCCACCGAAGGTGCCGAAGGCGAACAACAATGCAGCGACGCTTTCGAGGCTTTGACAGATGGCCGCGATCCGGCGACGGTCGTAACGGTCGGCGACGTGGCCGACCACGAGCGTCAGCACGAACATCGGCAGAAATTGGGCGAGGCCGACGAGGCCCAGGGCGAAGGCGCTATGCGTGAGTGCGTAGATGTGCCAGCCCATGGCCACGGCGAGCATCTGGAACGACAGCGATGAGAGGATACGGGTACACCAGAAACGCTGGAATGCGGGGTGTTTCGGCAAACTGAAGTTAGGGTCGCCGGCGGGGGCGGCTGGGGGTGGGGGCATTGGTTTCTTGCTCTCTACTGGGCTGGCTGGGGCGGCAGGTAGTTTAGAGCAAGTTTGTTTATTTTGTTTTTATACATACGCGGGGTATTTATAGGCCCGGCGTTCGGCTTTCGGGCGCGAGCCAGGTCGAGGCTCATCTATAGATCGCCGGATGCGCTACCACGCCTAGTTCGTGGGTTTGGTTTCGTGGCCGATTGACAGCGAGTCGAACTCAATGACCAGCTCTGCGCCAAGCGTGGAATACACATACGCCACTTGCGAAGCCTTCCGGTCGCTTAGGCGCTCTTCGTTAGCCAGCGCTGTGAGTGCTATCAAATGGTCCTCGCTGCCGTGTTGCGGCAACACGATTTTGAAAACGATGTTGAGCAAGCCCATGCCCTCCAAGCGAAAACACGTCACTCCCTCAAAAGTAACCGTTGCCCGCTCATTGTCTCGGTATAGACCCAGCGATAGCGTGCGTGGCTCGCTGTTGGGTCCGACCGCAACGATGTCCAGATACCAATCGTGGAAGTGGCCGAACTGCTCGAGTGTTTCTGTAATTTTCATGGAAACCCTGTGGAAGTATTGAAATCGGCCAGCCTTGATCGCGACTAGTACCATCCCAGTTGCGCGCATGCGGATTGGGATTTCCGTGAGATTGCTTGCAGCTTCGGTCAGATACGAAACGGCCTCACTCGTATAGCGGGCAGCAATCGGCCCAGAGTGTGTCAAAACGCATTTTTGGAGCGCTACAATTCTTCATCCTATAGCGGGGGATGAGCGAGATGAAGCGGTTCGTTCAAGGCGACAGTCGTACTCAGAGCTTTCTCCTCCCCGAAGCACTTGACGACTACGTAACGGACACCAATCCCGTGCGCGTAGTTGATGTCTTTGTAGACGAGCTTGATCTTCAGAAGCTCGGGTTTGAAGGCGTCGAACCAGCGTTGACTGGTCGGCCGTCGTATCACCCCGAGGTGATGCTCAAGATCTACATCTACGGTTACCTGAACCGTATTCAATCCAGCCGTCGCCTCGAACGGGAGGCCCAGCGCAATGTCGAACTGATGTGGCTTACGGGCCGTCTGGCGCCGGACTTCAAGACCATCTCGCGGTTTCGTAAGGACAACGGCAAGGCCATTCGCAGTGTATGCCGTCAGTTCGTCATGCTCTGTCAGCGTCTGGACCTGTTCTCCGATGCATTGGTCGCAATCGACGGCAGCAAGTTCAAGGCGGTGAACCATCGCGACCGCAACTTCACCAGCGCCAAGCTCGAACGACGCATGCGCGACATCGAGTCAAGTATCGCTCGCTATCTTGCGGCGATGGACACAGCGGATCGTCAGGAGCCTGCAATCGCGAAGGTCAGGACAGAGCGACTGCAGGACAAGATTGCGGCCTTGAAGGAACAGATGCGAAGCCTCAAGGAGATCGAGGTCCAACTCAACGCGGCACCCGACGGACAGGTATCGCTCACGGATCCGGATGCCCGTTCGATGAAGACACGAGGAACGGGAGTCGTCGGCTACAACGTCCAGACGGCGGTTGACGCGAAGCACCATCTGATCGTCGCGCACGTCGTTACCAATGACGGCATTGATCGTGATCAGTTGACGTCGATGGCGAAGCTTGCCCGTACAGAGATGGGTGTCGACAAGCTCACCGCAGTTGCAGATCGCGGCTACTACAAGAGTGAGGAGATACTTGCATGCCATGAGGCTGGAATAAGCGTGTTCGTTCCGAAGACGGTGACATCGAGCGCAACGGCTCATGGCCGCTTCGGCAAGGAGGACTTCATTTACAACGCAAACACGAACGAGTATCGGTGCCCAGCAGGCGAGCGGCTCATCTGGCGATTCACAACCGTTGAGCGCGGCCTGAAGATCAGTAAGTATTGGAGTTCGAATTGCCAGCAATGTCCGCTAAAAGGGGACTGCACGCCAGGTCCTCAACGTCGCGTGACACGCTGGGAACACGAAGCTGTTCTTGATGAGATGCAGGCGCGACTTGATCATGCGCCTGAGATGATGCGCATCCGGCGACAGACTGTCGAGCACCCCTTCGGCACGATCAAGGCATGGATGGGCGCCACTCATTTCCTGACGCGGACCATAGAGCGGGTGAGCACGGAGATGAGCTTGCACGTGCTGGCGTACAACATCAAGCGAGTGATCAGGCTACTCGGTTCCGAAGCGGTTATGAAGGCGATGCGGGCGTGACGCCCGTATGGGCTTGTCGAGCCTTCGTGATGTGTGCGGCTGTGATTTGACGTTCGGCTTGCCGCCATTGACATGCGGCGATCCGCGCCGAGACAGGTTTCATCAATTCCCAGTGGCTAGGCGTTTTGACACGCTCTGGGCCAGGAAGGAACATTCGATGGAATCGCCTACATCGTCGAAGGTCTTTGTAGATTGCGCGACCTATCTGGTTCTCATTAGCGGAAAAGTGCACCAGCCGATTCCACGGAATCGCTCAAACCGGGCGGCACTTCAAGCGTCAGTTCGTCGAACTTGAAACACGGTGTTTCGACGGGAACCTTGCCGTCGTCTTCGGCCGGACGCTCGACGGGTTGAAGCGCGACGTTTGGCGCGTTGATCGCACGCTCACGCTCGATCGCCTGCTCCTGTGCGCGGCGGCGCTGCTCCTGTTCGCCCAGCGGATCGGCTGCCTGCGCGTTTGCGACGTCTACGTGCGAGGCTGCCAACAACGCGGCACATACCGACACGAGCCGACCCAACGTTCCCCAACGCGCGTAACCCGTGCCTACGAAATTGCGCGTCGCTTTCGGCGATCGCGCGATCTGCCCGGATTTGTTCTTTTTCATTACGTCGATCTTGTTATGGCGCCGGAATCGACGCAGCAGTTCTGAACGTCAAACTGGGAGCAGGTCCTGGCCCACACTCCTACGAACGAACCATCGTTCATCGCAATGTCGTTCGGATTGGCCAATATCACGTCTGCACGCGAGCCGATTACATCAATAGACCCGCTGATAATGCTGGGATTGGTACCCGTTGCCCGATTGAGAATTGCTTGGGCATTAATACCGGTGCTATTGAGTGACACGCCGGCCGCGTTCACGTTGAAACTGCTATACGTATTGTTCGAAACCCCTGCGACGGTTAGCGCGATATTGTCGGTTTGATGACCATTTGCAGCGGTTGAAATCCTGATTGGCGTTCCACCGTCGACCAATATGCAAAACGCATATGCACCGCAAGGCACGGCAATAAGCCCGGCGACGATTAGCCTGATATGAAATTGATGCAGACGCGGGCTCCCGTGGCCTGCGCTGCTTCCCCGTGCGCTGCTTGACATTCCTGTTTTCACGCAACTGTTCGTTGCGGGTTCTCTTGGTCGCTTCGTTCTATACGCGCAACTTCTGCGGGCGCAGCATTCGTAAGACGAATAACGACCTTACCGAGGAGTTCTTTAGAAATAATTGGAAATATTTTTATTACGTTTTACCTTCATTTATCCCGACTGAGGTGGCCCGGCTCACCCGACGAGACTTTTTCGATTCCGCATCGATAATCTGTGCTCGACGGATGGCGTACGGAGTGTGGAGTGTGGCGCCACTACTCCTGCTTAACGGTCGAAATCGGGATGGTCACACGCGCTTGCTCGGCAGGTAGGAATTGAGACGCGCTGACCGTTCGCCAGTGAGCATTAGAAGGATGGAAATACGATGACAGAGTCAGGACTCGACAGTCGCCTTCGCAAAGAAGACGGTCGCATCGACAGAAGCGCGGGGACACGGAAAGACCGGCACGGTGAAGAACCAAGTCGTTCCTGCTTTACTTCGAATTTCTCTCGCGGTACTTTGAAAGTCGAGTCGCGAACCACAAAAACAAAAAAGCCGTCGAACCTTTTAGATTCAACGGCTTTTCATTCAATTCGTGGCGGAGAGACGGGGATTCGAACCCCGGATAGGTTATTAACCTATACACGCTTTCCAGGCGTGCGACTTAAACCGCTCATCCATCTCTCCGGCGGGGAGCCGAATTATAGCAAACTTCGGGCCTTGCGCCAGACCCATGCGCAAACCGGCCTAAGGATGCCGGATGTAGTCCACCAGCGCCCTCGTATAAGCATCCGGTTTCCGGTCCACGAGGCTCACCCCGATCGCCACCAGAAACCCCGCCGGCACGCCGAACACGCCCGAGCTGATCGGCTCGATGCCGAACCATCGTGCGCCAGCAAAGCCCGTCATCTGCGTGAAGAACGGATACGTCGACACGATGTAGTAAATGCACACCACCAGCCCCGCCACCATGCCCGCCACCGCCCCGAGCCGGGTCGTGCGCTTCCAGAACACGCCCAGCACCAGCACAGGAAACAGACTCGAAGCCGCCAGCGAAAACGCCGCGCCCACCAGAAACAGAATATTCCCCGTATTCAACGAAGCCACATACGAGGCGAACAACGCCACCCCCAGCAACAAAATCTTTGAGATCGTCACGCGCCGCTGGCTCGATGCCGTCGGATCGACCATGTGGTAGTAGACGTCGTGCGATAACGCGTTGGCGATGGTCAGCAGCAAACCGTCCGCAGTCGAGAGCGCCGCGGCCAACGCACCGGCCGCGATTAGCCCCGACATCACATACGGCAGCCCCGCGATCTCGGGCGCGGCGAGCACCACCATATCCGGCTGCATCTGGATCTCGCTCCAGCGCACGATACCATCGCCGTTCGTGTCTGCAAGGCTGATCAGACTCGGCTCGACCTTGCGCCACTGCGTGAGCCACTGCGGCAAATCCGAGAAGTGATGACCCACCAGATTGGTCAGCATCTCGTACTTGATCAGCACCGCCAGCACAGGCACCGTCAGATAGAACAGCGCGACGAAGAACAGCGTCCAGCCGACCGAGCGTCGTGCGGACGCCACCGAGGTCGTCGTGTTGTAGCGCGTCAGGATATGCGGCAGGCTCGCGGTACCAAGCGACAGACACAGCAGCAGCGACAGAAAATTGCGCTCGTGGGTACGCCTGTCTTCTTCGCTCGTGACGGGAAACGGCTTGTGCATCGGCACCGGTGCGGCCGCGCGCATCAGCATCTCATCGCGGCGCTGGGTCCAGACGATCTGTGCGGCGGCGGCATCGCGTGGAAATTGTTCGAGCGCCCGCTCGCGTTCCTTGATCTCGCGCAGCGGGCCATTGTGGCGTCGCAAGTCCGCAACTTCCTGCATGAGGCGCAGCTTCTCGTCGACGAACGATTGCGGCAACGTGTCGAGCCGCATCTGCATCAGCTCGGCGCGCCGCCGATAGTCGTCGCGTACGGTCTGCTCGAGCGGTGCCTCGCGCACCTGCTTCTCCAGGCCTTCGACGCGCTCCATCAAGCGGCCGTAGTTGAACTGCGGCACCCAGCCGAGACCATCCTTATGCGCGATCATCGACACGGGAATCAGAATCGCCGCGATCAGGATGATGTATTGCGCGACCTGGGTCCACGTCACCGCTCGCATGCCACCCAGAAACGAGCACACGAGAATGCCCGCGAGTCCGCAGAAAATGCCGACCGCGAAATCCACGCCGATAAAACGCGTCGCAATCAAACCGACGCCCTGAATCTGCGCGACCAGGTAAACGAACGAACAGAGGATCGCAGCTAACGCAGCGAGTCCCCGCACCGCGTTGCTCGAAAAGCGCGTGCCGAGAAAGTCTGGAATCGTGTAGCGCGCGAGCTTGCGCACGTATGGCGCGAGCAGAAACGCGACGAGGCAATAGCCGCCGGTCCACCCCATCAGATACGCGAGACCGTCATATCCGGTCGCATAGATCGACCCGGCGAGGCCGATGAACGATGCTGCGGACAACCAGTCAGCCGCAGTCGCCATGCCGTTGAAGACGGACGGCACGCGCCGCCCCGCTACGTAGTATTCGACGAGGTCGGACGTGCGCGACAGCAACCCGATCACCGCATACACCGCGATCGGCACGAACAGGAACACATAGCCGATCCATACACCGGGGCCAGTGGTCCGTTCTATGCGCCACATCACATAGATGAAAAGCAGGAAGCCGAGCGTATAGAGCGCGTATGAGCGAATCAGCCGATTCGTGAGCTTCATCTGCTCAGCTTCCGCGCGCAGTGGGTGCGATGGAATCGGCACTGGCACTGGCATCCGCATCGAAAGCGCGTTGCAGACGCCGGTCGGCCCGCTGCATCAGCAGGATATAGACGACGATCAACGCGACGTAGATCAGAATCGCCCCTTGCGCACCGAAGTAGAACGGCAACCTGAAGCCGTTGAAGCGCACCTGATCCAACGCCGGCGCCACCAGCGGCAAAACGAACGACACCACGAAACCCATCGTCATCAACGTCGCGATCAACGCGAGATTGAAGCGCCAGTATTTCTGATGCGCGCGCGCCATCGCTGCCGAGACCGCTGGGGGTTCGGGCGCGGGATTGAGCGTAGCGTGAGAGGTGTGGTGCGGCGCGGCCATGCGCCTATGTATCAAAAAGCCACCGGGCAGGCAATCGGGATTGTCCGCGCGGTGGCTTTAACTGCCTGACGTGAGTGCTCGATGCCTGGGTCCGGTCAAGGGCACATCGTTCGACCTACCCTTGCTACAAACTCAGGCAAACCTAAGCTCAGAGCGACTCGCCGAGCTGATCGAGAATCGCCGGGTTCTCCAGCGTCGACACGTCCTGGGTGATTTCCTCGCCCTTCGCGAGCGAACGCAACAGGCGGCGCATGATCTTGCCCGAACGCGTCTTCGGCAGGTTCTCGCCGAAGCGGATGTCCTTCGGCTTGGCGATCGGACCGATCTCCTTGGCGACCCAGTTGCGCAGTTCGTTGGCGAGCTTCACCGCTTCTTCGCCTTCAGGACGCGCGCGCTTGAGCACGACGAATGCGCACACGGCTTCGCCGGTGGTCGCATCAGGACGGCCCACCACAGCCGCTTCAGCCACGATCGGGTTCGACACCAGCGCCGACTCGATCTCCATCGTGCCGAGGCGGTGGCCGGACACATTGAGCACATCGTCGATGCGGCCCATGATCGTGAAGTAGCCGGTTTCCTTGTCGCGCACCGCGCCGTCGCCGGCGAGATACAGCGTGCCGCCGAGTTCTTCGGGGAAGTAGCTCTTCTTGTAGCGGTCCGGATCGCCCCACACGTTACGCAACATGGACGGCCATGGACGCTTCACCACCAGAATGCCACCCTGCCCGTTCGGCACGTCCTGACCGGTTTCATCGACCACTGCCGCCATGATGCCCGGCAGCGGCAGCGTGCACGAACCCGGCACCAGCGGTGTGGCGCCCGGCAGCGGCGTGATCATGTGACCGCCGGTTTCGGTTTGCCACCACGTATCGACGATCGGGCAACGGCCGCCGCCGACGTTCTCGTGATACCACACCCACGCTTCCGGATTGATCGGCTCGCCGACCGTGCCGATGATACGCAGCGTCGACAGATCGAAACTCTTCGGATGCACTTTCTCGTCTGCTTCGGCGTATTTGATCAGCGAGCGGATCGCGGTCGGTGCGGTATAGAACAGCGTGACCTTGTGCTTGGCGATCATGTCCCAGAAGCGACCGGCGTTCGGATAGGTCGGCACGCCTTCGAACACGACCTGGGTACCGCCGATCGTCAACGGGCCATACGTGATGTAGCTATGGCCGGTGATCCAGCCGATGTCGGCGGTACACCAGAACACATCCGTGGGCTTCCAGTCGAAAGTCCACTTCATGGTCTGCGCGGCCCACAGCAGATAGCCGCCAGTGCTGTGCTGCACGCCCTTCGGCTTGCCGGTCGAACCCGACGTATACAGAATGAAAAGCGGATGCTCGGCGCCGACCCACTCGGGCGCGCATTGATCCGATTCGGCCTGAGTGAGTTCGTGCATCCACAGATCGCGGCTTTCGTTCCACGCGATCTTGCCGCCGGTGCGCTTGTAGACGATCACGCTCTTCACTGCGTCGCAACCGCCCATGGCGATGGCTTCGTCGGCGATGTTCTTCAGCGGCAATGCTTTGCCGCCGCGCATCTGTTCGTCGGAGGTGACGAGGGCTACTGCGCCCACGTCGACCAACCGCTCGTTCAGCGACTTCGAAGAGAAGCCACCGAACACTACCGAATGCGTTGCACCGATGCGCGCGCACGCCTGCATCGCGACGATGCCTTCGATCGACATCGGCATATAGATCACGACGCGATCGCCCTTCTTCACGCCGCGTTTTTTCAGCGCGTTCGCAAAGCGCGACACACGTTGCAGCAGATCCTGATAGGTGACGTTGGTGACGGTGCCGTCGTCGGCTTCGAAGATGATCGCGACGCGCTCGCCATTGCCGGCTTCGACATGACGGTCGATGCTGTTATACGAGGCGTTCAGCTGGCCGTCTTCGAACCATGTGTAGAAAGGCGCCTTCGATTCGTCGAGCACCTTGGTGAAGGGCGTGTTCCAGCTTAGCGTCTCGCGAGCGAGGCGCCCCCAGAAACCTTCGTAATCGCGCTCCGCTTCGGCGGCAAGCGCCCGGTACGCATCCATACCGGAGATCGTTGCACCAGCCGCTGCTTCAGCGGAGGGCGGGAAAACACGGCGTTCCTGAAGAACCGATTCAATCGCAGACATCGACAACCCCTTGGTGAAGATGAAACGTAAAACCTGTGCCGGCGCGCCTATGGCTCGCCATTTCATGATGGCGCAGCCATCCGTGATCGAAAGGCCGCGCGCTGTCTCCAACCCTCGCGCAACGATCGCCGATCGCTGCGCCGCGGCCCGTTCGCCTTTCACCCTGATTCATGCCGCACCGCAACATAAATGAGTGGCTGACGTTCCGCTCTCATGTTCAAACATAAACTTTGCAACTTACCGGCCACTTACGCGAGGTGCATCGTGTGGCGGGCAAAAACCCTTACGCGGTTCAGACTAGTCACGCACGGCATGCTACGCGTTACGGTCCGTTCATGCGTGCCGATCGACATACCGATACAAACAATCCATGCCGAAATCGGGTACAGGGGAAGCATCACGTGCGCCGCACTGGCGCCGTGCCTTCAGGCTGGCTCGCACGCCCTCTTACAATGCTAACTGAACTAGCCGTCTGGATTCCAGCTTGAATCGTTACTCCCTGCTTCTCACTACCTCGCCTGCTTGGTGGCAGGGATCTGGCTGGCGAGCCTGAAGGTCAAGCGATGCCGCCGGTGGCCTCGCAAGCGCCGCACTGCCCGCCGCGGCGCAGCAAATTCAGCCGACGCTGTACAATAGCGCGCCTGACGCGAGCTTTTCCGGCCTCCTCTCGCCGCGTACCGCGCCGTCTGCGCCTCGTTTGCGTGTTTGATCCGCGCGTCTGGTTTGCGCTTCGGGTCAGCGCATTTAGTCCGTGTTCCGTCACCTGCGTTTCATCTGACTCTTGCCTATGTCCGCTTCGCGCCCCGACTCAGCCCGTCAGCGCCGCCCGCTGCGCCCGCTTCCCGCCCTCATCTTCATGAGCCGCTGGCTGCAAGTGCCGCTCTACCTGGGCCTGATCGTCGCGCAAGGCGTGTACGTCGTCCTCTTCCTGAAAGAAGTCTGGCATCTGGTCAGTGCCTCCATGACGCTCGACGAAACCAACATCATGCTGGTGGTACTCGGCCTGATCGACGTGGTGATGATCTCGAACCTGCTGATCATGGTGATCATCGGCGGGTATGAAACCTTCGTGTCGCGCCTGGGCGTTGAGGGTCATCCGGACGAACCGGAATGGCTCGACCACGTGAACGCCGGCGTGCTGAAGGTCAAATTGTCGATGGCGCTGATCAGCATCTCGTCGATCCATCTGCTGAAGACCTTCATCAGCCCAGACCAGAATTCGACGCACACCATCATGTGGCAGGTCATCATCCACGTCGCGTTCCTCCTCTCGGCGGTGGTGATGGCGCTGGTCGACCGCCTCACCACGCATACGCATCCGAAACATTTTCAGGAACCCACGGCGCTGCATGTCGTGGGTTCGACCGGTTCCACTCCCCTGAAGGCGCACGACTGACCGCACTGCCCTGCGAGTCTGATAACAAGCGCCATTGTCCCCACTGAGCTAGCCATCATGACCGTCATCAAACAGGAAGATCTGATTCAGAGCATTGCTGATTCGCTTCAGTACATCAGCTATTACCACCCGCTCGATTACATCCAGGCCTTGGGCCGCGCTTACGAGCTCGAAGAGAGCCCGGCCGCGAAGGATGCGATCGCGCAGATCCTCACCAACAGCCGCATGTGCGCCGAAGGCAAGCGCCCGATCTGCCAGGACACCGGCATCGTCACGGTGTTCGTGAAGGTCGGCATGGACGTGCGTTGGGACGGTGCGACGATGGGCGTCACCGAGATGATCAACGAAGGCGTGCGCCGCGGTTATCTGAACCCGGACAACGTGCTGCGCGCATCGATCGTGAGCCCGCCGGAAGGCGCGCGCAAGAACACGAAGGACAACACGCCGGCCGTGATCCACTACGAGATCGTGCCGGGCGACAAGGTCGACGTGCAGGTTGCAGCGAAGGGCGGCGGCTCGGAAAACAAGTCGAAGTTCGCGATGCTGAACCCGTCGGACTCGATCGTCGACTGGATTCTGAAGACCGTGCCGACCATGGGCGCAGGCTGGTGCCCGCCAGGTATGCTCGGCATCGGCATCGGCGGCACCGCTGAGAAAGCGATGGTGATGGCGAAGGAATCGCTGATGGATCCGATCGACATTCAGGACGTGATCGCACGCGGCCCGAAAGACTGGATCGAAGAACTGCGCGTCGAACTGCACGAGAAGGTCAACGCGCTCGGCATCGGCGCACAAGGTCTCGGCGGCCTCGCCACCGTGCTCGACGTGAAGATCATGGCTGCACCGACGCACGCAGCGAGCAAGCCGATCGCCATCATCCCGAACTGCGCAGCAACGCGTCACGCGCACTTCACGCTGGATGGCTCGGGCGTGGCGAAGCTCGAAGCGCCGTCGCTCGACGCATGGCCGAAGGTGCAGTGGGAACCGGACACGGAAAAGAGCCAACGCGTCGACCTGAACACGCTGACGCCCGAGCAGGTCGCCGCATGGACGCCGGGCCAGACGCTGCTGCTGTCGGGCAAGATGTTGACGGGCCGTGACGCGGCACACAAGCGCATCGCCGACATGCTGGCGAAGGGCGAAAAGCTGCCGGTCGACTTCACGAATCGCGTGATCTATTACGTCGGTCCGGTCGATCCGGTGCGCGACGAAGCCGTCGGCCCGGCAGGCCCGACCACCGCCACGCGCATGGACAAGTTCACCGAGACGATGCTGTCGCAAACCGGTCTGATTTCGATGATCGGCAAAGCCGAGCGTGGCCCGGTTGCGATCGAGGCGATCAAGAAGCACAAGGCCGCGTATCTGATGGCTGTGGGCGGCGCCGCTTACCTCGTGTCGAAAGCCATTCGCAGCGCGAAGGTTCTTGCGTTCGAAGACCTCGGCATGGAAGCGATCTACGAGTTCGACGTGCAGGACATGCCGGTGACGGTTGCCGTCGATTCGAACGGCACCTCGGTGCACCAGACTGGCCCGAAGGAATGGCAAGCCAAGATCGGCAAGATTCCAGTCGCGACGGTTTGATCGGTAATAGCATCAGCTAGAAAAGCGCAAGCCGGGGCCGCAAACCCCGGCTTTTTTCTTGGAATGAGAACGGTACGCATCACGCGAAAAACCTTGCGAATCAAGGTAAAAACTGTGTTTTTGTCTTGGCATTTTGCCTTTCGCCGTTTATTGTTCTGGGAAATTCAAAGCCCCCTATAAGGACACACCATGCAAGGCGATAAGAAGGTCATTGAGTATCTCAACTCCCAGTTGAAGAACGAACTCACCGCCATCAACCAATACTTCCTGCACGCGCGGATGTACAAGCACTGGGGACTCGAGAAACTCGGCAAGCATGAATACGACGAATCGATCGGCGAAATGAAGCACGCCGACTGGCTGATCGAACGCATTTTCATGCTCGACGGGCTGCCGAACCTGCAAGACCTGCACAAGCTGCTGATCGGCGAAGAAACCAAAGAAATCCTCGAATGCGATCTGAAGCTCGAACAGATTTCGCAAAGCACCTGCAAAGAAGCGATTGCATATTGCGAATCGGTTCGCGATTTCATCTCGCGCGAAATCTTCGTGAAGATTCTCGACGACACCGAAGAACACATTGACTGGCTTGAAACGCAACTGGACCTGATCGACAAGGTCGGCATTCAGAACTACCAGCAAACCGCAATGGGTTCGATCGAGTCCTGATCGGACCAGGTTGGAACAGCCCGCGCGCCGGCTCATGGGCCTGCTCATACGCCATCTCGGCTGGCAGTTTGTTTGCCAGCTCATTTGCCAGGACCGGCGCCGCGCGGGCGATATACTTGCGCACTTCCCCGTTTTCGTGAGTTTTCCGTGACCGCTGTGCCGCGCGTGTCCTCATCGCCCATGACCGCAGAATCGCCGTCCTCAAGTGCCCGGATTGCCGCCTCAGGCGGCGGTTCACGAGCGCCGGTCGGCATATTCGACTCGGGTTTGGGCGGTTTGTCGGTGCTGCGGGCGGTCCGGGCGCAACTACCCGGCGAAGCGCTCATCTACGTCGCCGACTCGCTCTACGCCCCCTACGGCGAACGCGACGACGACTTCATCGCCGACCGCACCCTCGCAATCGGGCAATGGCTCGCGAGCCAAGGCGCGAAGGCGTTGGTAGTCGCATGCAACACGGCGACCGCGCAATCGATCGCGCTGGTCCGCGAAAAGCTGGCGATTCCGCTGGTGGGGGTTGAGCCCGGCATCAAACCGGCCGCGCTGCAGTCGAAAACGCGGGTCGCCGGCGTGCTCGCCACCCAAGTGACCTTGCGCAGTGCCCGCTTTCAAGGGCTATTGGAGCGCTACGCCGCCGATTGCCGTTTTCTTTGTCAGCCGGGCCACGGGCTCGTGCAGGCGGTGGAACGCTGCGACGTAGGCTCCGCCGAACTGCGCGCGCTGCTGCGCAGCTACCTGCAGCCCATGCTCGATGCCGGCGCCGACACCCTGGTGCTCGGCTGCACCCACTACCCGTTTCTCGATGCGGCGATCCGCGACATCGTCGGCGACCGGCTGATGCTGATCGACACGAGCGTGGCCATCGCGCGCCAGCTGGAGCGGGTACTCGACCAGCACGGCTTGCACGCCGCCCCGGAAAGCGCCGGTGCTGCTCTGCCCCGCTTTTATTCGACCGGCGACGGCACCCATCAGCAACAGCTCGCCGCGACCCTGCTGCAAATCGACGCCGCAGTCGACCAGGTCGTGATCCCGTCGCGCCGCACGGCAGCGCCGGATTCCCAAGCCGCATAAAACCCCTCGTCACCGTGTTTTTGGGCCGCCGCGTGGACTTTTTGCGCGCTTTTTAGGCGTTTTCGCACCTTCTCCGCCGCCTGCCCGGGATCCCGCTCCGTAGGCGAAACCCTTCTAAGAGTCTGGTTTTGTTACAAAAAATCATGCAGGACGCTTGCCAAACGGGCCAATAAAAATGATAATAGTTCGCATTAACGTTAGCTATGACGCCCTGCCATGATTGTCTGTGTCTGCAAGTCTGTTTCTGACCGAAAGATCCGTGCCTCGATCGCGGATGGCGTCGATTCGTTCGACGAACTCCAGTTCGAACTCGGCGTCGCTTCCTGCTGTGGCAAGTGCGCGGATTCCGTGCGTGGCGTCATGATGGAAAGCGGCGTGTGCGCGAGCCGCTGCGGCTTCGATCATCACTCGCAGGCCATGCCGCTGACGTTCTACGAACGCAAGGCCGCCTGAGTCGCGGCTTGAGGGCGCCCCCCACGCGGTGCGCCCACGGTGTTCACTGCCTCACCGCTTCCTCTGTTTCACGCGCTGCTTCACGCGTTATCCCACTGCCGTCAGCAAGCCAGTATCCGTACCAGCCAGCTACCCGCTCACCCGTTAAAAGGAGTTCGAGATGGAATTGCTGATTGGTTTCGTGACTACTTTGTTCATTTCGCTGCTGATCTTTCGAACATGACGATGTCTTGTCTGACGTGCCGTATCGACGGCACGCCGCCACGCTAACATGCAGGCCTCGCATACAGTTTCAGCCGGCGCCACGTCGGCTTCGCCCCCCCGAATGAATTCCCGTGCGTTGACCGCGACTGCCGCGGTCGCGGCAATTCACATCGCTCTGCTTGCGGTGATCCTGACGCTGCGTCATGAACCGCTGCAACCCGTGATCGAATCGAAGGTGATGACCGCGCAGTTGCTGGCGCCGGCGCCGGTCGCCGCGCCCGTCGCGCTGCAATCGATCGCCCCACCGCCCAAGCCGACACCGCCGGTTCACACCAAGCCGAAGGTCCTGCCCAAGCCGACACCGACGCTGACGCCGACACCCACGCCGTTGCCGGTCGCCGCGGCTCCGTCGCCGACGCCTGTCGCCGCGCCCGAGCCGACTCCCGCGCCTGCCGCACCGGCTGCGCCAGCCGCTCAGGCCGCGCCGGCGATCGGCCGTCCGACCATGGACATCACGGCGCCAAAGAACGTCTCGCACATCGAGTGCAGCATGATCACGCCGGACTACCCCGCGCTATCGAAGCGCCGCGGCGAAACCGGTACGGCCTACGTGACGTTCGTCATCGGACCGACGGGGAAGGTCGAAAGCATCTCGCTCAAAAAGAGCAGCGGCTTCAGCCGTCTGGACGACGCCGCCATCGCCGCCGCGCATGCGAGTTCGTGCAAGCCCTATCTCGAGAACGGTCAGGCCATTCGGGCCACGGCCACCCAGCCTTACAACTTCAATCTGAACGATTGAGGCAGATTTTAAAAACAAGGAATTGCAATGCAAAACTACGGACTGGCGCACGTGTGGGCGCAAGGGGATTTCGTGACGCGCGGTATCGCGCTCTCGCTGTTGATCATGTCGGTCATGTCGTGGAGCGTGATCGTCATCAAAGGCTGGAATGTGATGCGCCTGAAGCGTCTCACGAAGAATGCCGAGCAGCAGTTCTGGCATTCGGACGATCTCGCCGACGGCGTGAAGAAGCTCGGCGCCGAATCGTCGACGCCGCAGGACAATCCGTTCCTGGCACTCGCGCTGTCGGGCCAGGAAGCCGCCGATCACCATCATCAGACGCAGCCGCATCTGCACGATCGCATGGACGTGTCGGACTGGGTGACGCGCTGCCTGAAGGACACGATGGACGAAAGCGTCGCGCGCATGCAAAGCGGTCTGGCGATTCTCGCCTCGATCGGTAGCACGGCGCCGTTCGTCGGCCTGTTCGGCACGGTGTGGGGCATCTATCACGCACTGCTGGCGATCGGCGCGAGCGGCCAGTCGTCGATCGATCAGGTCGCGGGCCCGGTCGGTGAAGCACTGATCATGACCGCGTTCGGCCTGTTCGTCGCGATTCCGGCCGTGCTCGGCTACAACGCGCTGACGCGCGCCAACAAGGCGATCGTCGCCAAGCTGAGCCGCTTTGCACACGGTCTGCATGCATTCTTCGTGACGGGCGCCCGTCTGTCGTCATCGAAGCGCGGCGACGGTTTGCGCCTCGCGCGCGCTAACTGATCGACGAGGCACTCCGATGGCAATGAGCCCCTTCGCCGGCGACGATGACGACGGCCTGATGAACGAAATCAACATGACGCCGCTCGTCGACGTGATGTTGGTTCTCCTGATCGTCTTCATGGTGACGATTCCGGTGATTCGTCACGCGGTCAAAATCGATCTGCCGCATGCAAGCAGTCAGAAGGAAGACACCAAGCCCGCGCAAGTAACGGTCTCCGTCGATGCTGACGGCAACGTGTTGTGGGACGACAAGAAAGTCGACGACGCGGCGCTGCGCGCGAAGATTGCAGAGGCTGCGCAAGCGAATCCGCAGCCGGAACTGCATCTGGATGCGGACCGCAAGGTCGCGTACGAGAAAGTGGCGGAAGTGATGTCGGCGGCGCAAGCCGGTGGTCTCACGAAGATCGGCTTCGTCACGCAGCCTAAAGGCAAATGAAGGAAATTGACGGCAAGTGATCCGCGCGTAGCAACGCGCCGCTGTTAAGCAGCGTCTGCCGGAAAAATAGAAAAGCCCTTGAATCAAGGGCTAAAAGTAAAAGGCCTTCATCGTCAGATGAAGGCCTTTTTTTTGCGCACTCGGCGCCTTCGGGCGGCGGGATCATTTACCATCAGAAGATGACTGATAGCTCGAGTCACCGCATGCGACAGCCGTGATCGACACGGACAGCGCGGTCAGCCCTATCAGGCCCACTATCATAGAGGCCATGAGTTTTCGCATAAGAGACTCCTTAGCGAAGGGATTTCACTATAGGCCCGCAATCGCGTGCATTCAAGCAAACCGCCATTGAAAGTACTCATGACAGGCGGCGCTTAAATGCTAAAAGCGATGTTGCCGTGCCTAATAAGTGCTATGAGGCAACCGCAAAAGCGGGCTGCGCGGCGTCTTGCTCGGCGCGCGTCGGGCACTCGCCCGTGATGTGCTTACCTTCGTCCGGATCGAGCATTTCGACCAGATAATCGACGAACGCGCGCACAGCCGGCACCATTCCCTGCCGCGACACGAATACCGCGTACAACTGCGGCGTCGGAAGGGTCCAGCCGGGCATCACCGGCGACAATTGCCCCGCGCGCAGCGCGCTGCCGTACATCATCTCCGGCAATGCCGCGATACCCACGCCGGACAGCACGGCTTCACGAATCGTCATCAGATCGGCGGTGACGAGGCGCGGCTCGTGTTCGTGCGCGTGGCGTGTACCGTCGGGGGCGATCAGATCGAAGACGTGGCGTCCGTCGCTGGTCGGCACGTCGAGCGTTTCGAAGCGGCTCAGATCGGCAGGCAATAGCGGCGGCGCATTCTGCTGCAACAGGCTCGGCGCGCCGACCAGCATCTGCTGCGTGCGCCACAACGGACGCACGACGATGTTGGCGTTTTCCGGTGGAGCGGAGCGCACACGCAACGCAATGTCGATCGAATCCTCGAACAGATCGACCACACGGTTCGTCACGCGCATCACCACGCGCACTTCCGGGTAGCGATGCAAGAATTCCGGCAGGATCTGCGACAGGATGGTCTGCGAGATCGTCACCGGCACGCTCACGCGCACCGTGCCACGCGGCGAAGAACGCAGTTGCTGCACGACGTTGACCGCCGCCTGCGCCTCGCTCAGCATCGCCTGACAGTGCTGGTAGAAGAGCTGACCGGCTTCAGTGAGCGCCAGCTTGCGGGTGGAACGCTGCAACAAACGTACGCCTAGCGACGCTTCCAGCTCGGTGAGCCGGCGCGACAGGCGCGACTTGGAAATGCCCAGCACGCGCTCGGCGGCGGAAAAACCACCGTGTTCGACGACCTGCGAAAAATACATCAGGTCATTCAGATTGTGTGAATCGATCTTCATCTCATCGTTCCAGTAATAGAACAATCCATTGCGTGAGGGTGGCTGGCGCCTAGGAAAACGGTCCCTATAATAGCTCTATGTTTCAAAAATAACGCTATTCCCCATTTTTTAAGGTGACTTTTGATGAGCACGACACGCACGATCGAACGCACGTTTCCCGCCGTTCGCACGACCGAAGGCGGCGGCTTTATCGTCCACCGTCCGTTTCCGACCCGTTTGCTAATGGATTTCGATCCGTTCCTGCTGCTCGACGAAATGGGGCCGATCGACTACGCGCCGGGCGAGGCCAAAGGCGCGCCGGATCATCCGCATCGCGGCTTCGAAACGGTCACGTACGCGCTCGAGGGCCAGTTCGGTCACAAGGATTCGGCGGGCCATTCGGGCACGCTGCATGCCGGCGACGTGCAATGGATGACTGCGGGCGCAGGCGTCGTGCACAGTGAAATGCCGGACCCGTCGTTCATGCGCACCGGTGGGCGCGTGCATGGCGTGCAACTGTGGGTGAATCTGCCGCGCCGCGACAAGATGATCGAGCCGCGCTATCAGGAGATACCGTCGGCCAGCATTCCGGTCGCAACGTCCGCGGACGGTAAGGTCCGCGTCAAGGTGATCGCGGGCGAAGCGCTCGGCGTGAAGGCAGCGATCGAAACGCGCACGCCGATTCTGTATCAGCATTTCTCGCTGCAGCCGGGCGCGACGATCCTGCAACCGGTACCGGCAGACTATCGCGTGTTTGCTTACAGCCTGTCCGGCAAAGGCTTCTACGGCGAAGGAGAAGCGCGCCAGGAAATCGACGCACAGAAGATGGTGGTGTTTGGGAACGACGGCGACTCGATCACGCTGACGGCCGGCACCGAGCCGCTCGAAGTGTTGCTGCTCGGTGGCGTGCCGCTGAAAGAACCGGTGGTGCGCTACGGTCCGTTCGTGATGAACACGGAAGACGAAATCCGTCAGGCCGTGACCGATTACCAGGCCGGGCGCATGGGCGCGATCACCCACTGATCTGCCACGTCGGCACGCGCCGCCGCGCATGATTGCGGTGGCGCGGCGCTCACCCGTCCGTCCGCGCCGCCGCCGCGCATGGGCACGAAGGCCGGTGAATTCGTTCACAATAGCAATTCATGCCGCGCGCCACACTCGTCCAACCGTGACGGATCGTGGCGCGCGGCGATTTCCGTCCCTGTTCAGGAGCGCGCATGGCAGAGTCCACCGTCACCGCCCACATCGGTTCGACGAATTTCCAGGTCCTTTTCGACGACGGCAAGCACACGTGGCTCGCCGACGAACCCGAGTCGCTTGGCGGCGGTGATCGCGGGCCGACGCCCGTCGCGCTGTTGCTGTCCAGCCTCGGCGCCTGTACGTCGATCACGCTGAAGATGTACGCTCAGCGCAAGGGCTGGCCACTCGCCGACGTGCGCGTGGCGCTGTCGCTTGAAACCGGCGACGCGGGTTCGACCATCGACCGCAAGATCATGCTGGACGGCGATCTGTCTGACGAGCAGCGGGAACGGCTCTTGCAAATCGCCAATGCGTGCCCGGTTCACAAGATCCTCACGCATTCGATCACGATTCGCTCGGGTCTTGCCGTCGCCTGAAGCCATGCGAGCCGCACGCGTCGGCACATTGGCGCGATAGCTCGCCGAGCGCGACAATGGTGTGGTTGGCTCAGCCGGGCTGAACGTTATGCAACGCTTTCATAGGAAGCCGTCGTTTTGAATTTCGAACACCTTATCCAGATCAACGATCCGTTGAATCCGCTTGTCGACTCGATGACCCGCGAGCAGTTGTGGGAGGGTCTCGTGTTGCGCGCCGAACAGCCGCAACTGTTCGTGATCGGGCTCGACAGTTGCACCATCCTTTCGCGAGAAGGCGACACGCTCGAGCGGGAGCTGCACTACGGCCAGGCCACCGTGCGCGACCGTGTCACGCTGCAGGATCGCCAGAGCGTGCGCTACGACATTCTGCCGACCGCGGATTATGTCGGCGGCTCGCTGACAATGACGATCGAGCAGCCTGACGAACTGCAGTTGTTCCTGCGCTTCGAATACACGACCACGCTGCCCGTGTCCGACGACCAGGACGCCGTGCAGACGCAGGGAATCGTGAAGTCGGCGTATCGCGAGAACGATATCGACACCGTGCGGCTGATTCGCCAGTACGTGCAGACGAGGCAGGAACCCGGTTCGTTGCATTGATGCGTGCGCGGGCGCTCCGCCCGCACCATTCAACTATCGAAAGTCGAATCCGATGAATTTCTCTTTCTTGTAAATGGGAATAGTTATCATTTAGAATTAATTCATCGAATCGACCAACAGCAAAAACGAATGACCGATCTCAACCGCTCTTCCACACTCAGCCTGCGCCGCCCGGCGGCCGCGCTGACCAGCCGTCCGAAAGCATCGACGGCGACGGCAACCGCCGCGAAGCCCACAGCGGATCATGCCAGCGGTACGAGCGAGAAGTCGGATCGGGTTGTGCGCAGCGACGCGCTGCTGCAAGGACATAGCCACGTCAGCATCCTGCATAACGGCGAGACCTACCAGCTGCGTGCAACGCGCTTAGGCAAGCTGATCCTGACGAAGTAACAGGCAACAACGAATAGCAGTACGTACCGGGTATTGTGGGGACCACCTCCTCGAGAGGTGTTAGGCATTAGCCAGCCACGACGGCTTGCACGTGAGAACTAGACCCCTTCGTGCAGACACCAAGCCAGTCGTCGCAGCCAGCCAGGCCGCTTTTTTTGTCCTCACCCAATGCGGATACACGAAACGACGTGTGTCGCACATGCAGAAAATGAAAAAGCCGTGGGATGCTGTCATCTCCACGGCTTTTGTTTTATACGGCGCCGATCGGATCCCGGCAGCGCATTGATGCGTTAAGACTTACTTCGAGGCCCAGCCCCAGAACATGAGCCACCATGCGCTATCGACCACAGCCAGCGCCGCTGCGAACCACACCATCGCGAGGCCGCGTTGAACGAGGCGCTCGCTATAGCGACGTGTGACGAGCCAGGCGAGCCACGCGCTCCACAGGTTGGCAATCGCCAGAATCGCGATACGCATATCCGACGCCCACCACAACGACAGATGCTCCGCGCGCAGCAGCGACAGCGTGGTCGCCGACAAGCCGAGGAACACACCTGCGCCGGCAATCGGAATCAGGCCTTGCGTCAAATGATGCAGACGCACGAAGCTGAAGCGCCCCAGCATGCGCGTCGCGCCCATCAGCAGCACCAGCAGCACCGTGCCGTACACCAGCGCCGTGGCGAGGATGTAGCCGATCACCATCGTGCCGTCGAGCCACGAGAACACGTCGTTCTGCTCAGGGTAATGCGTGAACAGGAACCACGGCGCGTTGGTGTCGAGCGGCCAGGTGATGTCGTGATCGACCAGCCATGTTGCAAAGAACATCTTCAGGTCGACGAACCAGCGCGAAGCGGTCCAGTGGAATGCGCCGATCGCGATGCCAAGCAGGCCGTACAGGATCAACGCGGTGTCCCACGGGTTCGCCTGTTTGTCGCCGAGCTGCACGACTTCCGACGACGGCGCACGCCACGTCAGCGCGATCGCGTCGCGATGCCCGCTGCAACGGCCGCACATATGACAGTCCGACGCGCCCTTCATATTGCGCAGCGGCACCAGCGGCGCGCAGTTGATCGGAATCACGCGATGCCCATATTCGCCGTCCTTGTACGAACGGCGCCACGCGTCTTCATCGACTTTGTAGTGGAACGGCGCGAGACGCGCCAGTAGCGAAAAAACCCCGTTCACGGGGCACAGATACTTGCACCAGACGCGCTTCTCGCGTCCGTACAGCAGGCCGATGATTATCGCCGCGAAGGTCGAGCCGCCGAGCACCAGCAGCACCGCTTTCGGATACTGATAGACGCTGACCATCTGCCCGTAGATGGTGGTGATGCCGAACGCGACGAATGGCCAGCCGCCCCAGCGCATCCAGCGCGGAATCGCCCAACCGCGGCCATATTTGCTGGCGAATTCGGCGAGCGCGCCTTCCGGGCACAGCACACCGCACCAGACACGGCCGAGCATCACCATCGACAGCAGCACGAACGGCCACCAGATGCCCCAGAACACGAACTGCGCGGCAAGCGTCAGGTTGTTCCACAGATGCGCGGTGTCGTCCGGCAGCGGCATCACCGCGGGCACAAGAATCAGGAACGCGTACACCGCCACCACAACCCACTGAATGCCGCGGATCAAACCGCCGTGACGCTGCATCCACTGCCCGGCCGCGGCGAGGCGGCCCGGACGGGTCATGACGGTACTCATGCCGCGCGCCCTGCGGCCTGCTGCGCCGGCTTGCGATTCGCGCGACGCACCAGCAGATAGACGACCCCCCAATACACGGCGTAGGCGACCAGATTCATCAGCGCCGGGTGGGCGCGATAACCGGTGAGTGTCGCGACCAGCGAACCGAAAGTGCTCGAGTCGTCGAGGATGGCTGACGAGTTCCACATCTGGTCGATGATCGTCGGCAGGATTTCCTTGTCGATCAGCTTGTCGACACCGGTCTGGAACAGGCCCGCGCCGAGGAACAGCAGCATGATTTCAGTGACGCGGAAGAAAAGCCGCCACGAGAAGTACTTGCCGCCCAACTGCAGTACGTAGAAGGTCAGGAATGCGAGACCGAGGCCAATGATCACCGCCAGCATCTGGCTGCCATCCACGTGACCCGATTGGCCAAAGCCGAGACCGTACAGGAAGATCACCGTTTCACTGCCTTCGCGCGCGATTGCCAATGCGACCAGCAATGCGACACCCCACCAGTTCGAATCGTGCTTGCTCTTTTGCAGCGACTGTTCCATGTCGCGCTTGAGGGACCGCCCGTGCTGCTTCATCCACAGCACCATCTGCACGATCAGCACACACGCGACCAGCACCATTGCGGTCTGGAAATAATCCTGCGCGTCACCGGAGAGCACTTCGGTGAAACCGACGAGCGCCGCGCCGAGCGCGACAGCCGCGATCACACCGGCAGCGACGCCGCCCCACAGGTATGGCAAACCGCGGCGCGCATCGTCGTCGCCATTTTTCAACCACGCGTACAGGATGCCGACGACCAGCAAGGCCTCAACGCTTTCCCGCCACACGATGAACAGAATCTGACCCATCCAAGCTCTCCCCTCTACCCTTCTACTGCTTCGGCGAACGCGTAACCCGGTTGTTCAAGGCATGCGCTCGCACCCCAAGCCACTACTTCGCGACGATCACGCCCTGCGCCTGCTGGTGGAAATCGTCGAAGAATTTGTACTCGCCCGGCGAGAGCGGTGCGATGACGACGAACGAATCCCCGCCAGGCGCCAACACTTTTTCTTTACGCAATTGCACGCTTTCGAATTCGGCCGCGCCCTTGCCGGTGTTGCGTATCGCGATCTTGATGCGCTGCCCTGCCGGCACTTCGATGCGTGCCGGATTGAGCTTGCCGTCGTTCATTTCCAGGTTGAAGGTCGGCAAATCCGCTGCATGCGCGGCCCCCACCGTCAAAGTGGTCATGGCGAGGATCGCGATCTTTCGGTTAATTCTCATTAGCCTTTCCGGAAAACGCGGCGCGGCGGGTTTTATCGTCCGAGCGCCGCCTGCTGCATTCATCCATTCACTCACGCGTGGCCTCAAGCGACGCGTGGCGAGCCGCGATGATCTGCGTCTACGGCGATCAGTAACCGCCCTTCTTGCCGATGCCCGCGTATGTGAAGTCGTATTCGAGCGTGATCGGCTTGAACCACGGACCCACGCCGGTTTCCTTGTCGACGTGACGGCCGAACGCCATGTGACCGGTTTGCATCGGCGCTTCGACCGTCAGCTTCAGGTGGTATTTGCCCGGTCCCTGCAGCTTGACGTTGTCGCCGTAATGCGGGCCGTCGTTGGCGACCATCGCCATCATGTCGCCCTTCTGGGTCTGATTCGAACCGGCTTTCGTCAATTCATAGCGAACTTGCAGATACGGCATCCAGTCGCCTTCGGCGAAACCGGTCGGATTGTTCTTGACCGCGTGGATGTCGGCTTCCAGGTGGACGTCCGAGTCCGACGCCTTGCGCATCATGCCTTCGGGTTCCATCGTGATCGGCTGCAGATAGACCGCGCCGATTTCCATGCCGCCCTGAATCTGGTGCTTGCCGATCGGGTATTCCGCTGCCGTTGCGGAAAGCGCCGCTACCGCGGCCACCGCTGCTGCGCCACCACGCACAAATGAAGAAATCCGCAATTGAAACTCCTTGTTTTTATCAGACTGGAATCGAACTCATTGGAACAGTGCGGTGCGCATGCGTTTTAGGCCGCGGTCCCGGCGTCCTCCGATAGAGGCAACAGACCGCAGACAATCGCATTACGAACGTTAATGCGAACCATTCTCAATATTGGTCGAGTTTATCATTGATCGGCAGGGAGAACAAACGGGGACGCACGCAAAGCCTTATGGCAGCAGGGCCTTAAGGCGGTGTTAAGGAAAGTGCGGGCGAAGGTGTTGGCGGGGTTCGAGGCGGGGGAGAGACAAGACGCGGCACATTGCCGCGTCTTGACAGGCAGGAAGAATTTATTGGACGCCGGGCACGTGGTCGCCGACGTTCGCGCCAAATACACGCTGCCGCAGCAGCGCCAACTGGTCGCGGGTCTGTGCTGCCTTTTCGAACTCGAGATTCTTGGCGTGCTCCATCATCTGCTTTTCGAGACGCTTGAGCTCCTTGGCAAGCTGCTTCTCGGACATGTCCTCGAATTTCGCCCGAGTCTGCTGTTCCTTCAACTCGGCGCGAGCGTCGTCGACGTTGTACACCCCGTCGATGATGTCGCGAATCCGTTTGACCACGCCGCGCGGCGTAATGCCGTGCTCCAGGTTGTAGGCGATCTGCTTGGCGCGCCGCCGCTCGGTTTCGTCGATGGCGCGGCGCATCGAGTCGGTCACCCGGTCCGCATAGAGAATCGCCTTGCCGTTCACGTTACGCGCCGCCCGGCCGATGGTCTGGATCAGCGAGCGCTCGGCGCGCAGGAAGCCTTCCTTGTCCGCGTCGAGAATCGCGACCAGCGAGACTTCCGGGATATCCAGCCCTTCGCGCAGCAGGTTGATCCCGACCAGCACGTCGAACGTGCCCAACCGCAAATCGCGGATGATTTCCACCCGCTCCACCGTGTCGATGTCGCTGTGCAGGTAGCGCACCTTGACGCCGTGGTCGGCCAGAAACTCGGTCAGCTGCTCGGCCATCCGCTTGGTCAGCACCGTGACCAGCACACGGTCGCCCACTTTGACGCGCTCGTTGATCTCGGCCAGCACATCGTCGACCTGGGTGCGCGCCGGACGCACCTCGATTTCCGGATCGACGAGGCCGGTGGGACGCACCAGTTGCTCGGCCACCTGTCCGGCCGTTTTCTTTTCGTAATCGGCCGGCGTGGCCGACACGAACACCACCTGGCGCATTTTGCGCTCGAACTCGTTGAACTTGAGCGGGCGATTATCGAGCGCCGACGGCAAGCGAAAACCGTAATCGACCAGGTTCTCTTTACGCGCCCGGTCGCCGTTGTACATGCCGTTCAACTGGCCGATCAGCACGTGCGACTCATCGAGCAGCATCAGCGCGTCGGGCGGCAGATAGTCGACCAGGGTCGGCGGCGGTTCGCCGGGCGCGGCGCCCGAGAAGTGCCGCGAGTAGTTCTCGATGCCCTTGCAGAACCCCAACTCCTGCAGCATTTCCAGATCGAAGCGGGTGCGCTGCTCGAGCCGCTGCGCTTCGACGAGCTTTCCGTTGCTATAGAAGAACTCGAGCCGGTCGCGCAATTCGGTCTTGATCGTTTCGACCGCGCGCACCACGGTATCGCGCGGCGTCACATAGTGCGACGACGGATAAACGGTGAAGCGCGAAATCTTCTGCCGCACGCGGCCGGTGAGCGGATCGAACAATTGCAGCGTCTCGACCTCGTCGTCGAACAACTCGATGCGCACCGCCATTTCGGCGTGCTCGGCCGGGAAAATATCGATCGTGTCGCCGCGCACGCGGAACGAACCGCGCTGGAAGTCGGCTTCATTGCGGTTGTACTGCATCGCGATCAGCCGGGCGATGATGTCGCGCTGGCCGAGCTTGTCGCCGGTACGCAGCGTCAGAATCATCTTGTGATATTCCGACGGATTACCGATACCGTAAATCGCCGATACCGTGCCGACGATGATCACGTCGCGCCGCTCCATCAGGCTCTTGGTGGCCGACAGCCGCATCTGCTCGATGTGCTCGTTGATCGACGAATCTTTCTCGATGAACAGGTCGCGCTGCGGCACGTAAGCTTCCGGCTGGTAGTAGTCGTAGTACGAGACGAAGTACTCGACCGCATTGCGCGGAAAGAACTCGCGAAACTCGGAATAGAGCTGCGCGGCGAGCGTCTTGTTCGGCGCGAACACGATCGCCGGCCGGCCGAGCCGCGCGATAGTGTTGGCCATCGTGAAGGTTTTGCCGGAGCCGGTCACGCCGAGCAGCGTCTGGAACGACAAGCCGTCCTCAATGCCTTCGACGAGCGTCTCGATCGCCGTGGGCTGGTCGCCAGCGGGCAGATACGGCTGATAAAGCTGAAACGGCGAGCCTTCGAACGTGACGAATTTGGATTCGTCGAGCGTCTCGTCGACTTCGGTCAGATGTTGTTCGGACATGGGGAGCGGCACCGGGCCTTGGGCAAAGAACTATTCTAACGGGTTGCGGGAACCCGGGCTGAGCGGGTCTGCGTAGGGATGCGGGGAAAGAGGGATGCACGCCAGGTGGCCGATGCAGAGGCGATTTCCCGCCGCTTTGAGGCAACTGTTCAGCCTTCGCCGGCTTGGGCACGGGCAGATCCGCCACGACCACATGACGCCGGAGTGCCTGTTTTTCAAGCAAATAATTCAGCCCAGCAGGCTTTGTCGGCCGAAAAATGCCCGCGAATTCGCTACAATGCCAAGTTGCGCTCGCTCGCCGATGCCCGCCCTCCATCTGAATCGTCCGTCAGATACCGTTGGCCGGGCCGCCCGCGCTTGAAGCCGCCCTCTTTTCACTACTGCTGCCCATCCATCATGTCTCTGTTCTCCGCCGTCGAACTTGCTCCCCGCGACCCGATTCTGGGCCTGAACGAAGCCTTCAACGCCGATGCGCGCGCCACCAAGGTCAACCTTGGCGTTGGTGTGTACTTCAATGAAGAAGGCAAGATTCCGCTGCTCCGCGCCGTGCGCGAGGCGGAAAAGGCACGCGTCGAAGCCGCGCTGCCGCGTGGCTATCTGCCGATCGAAGGCATCGCTGCCTACGACGCTGCCGTGCAGAAACTGCTGCTCGGCAACGACTCGCCGCTGATCGCCGCGGGCCGCGTCGTGACGGCGCAAGCACTGGGCGGCACGGGCGCGTTGAAAATCGGCGCCGATTTCCTGAAGCGTGTGAACCCGAACGCCAAGGTCGCGATCAGCGATCCGAGCTGGGAAAACCACCGCGCGCTGTTCGAAGGCGCCGGCTTCGAAGTCGTGAACTATCCGTACTACGACGCGCACACGCACGGCGTGAACTTCGAAGGCATGCTGAGCGCGCTGAACAGCTACGCCGCGGGCACGGTTGTCGTGCTGCACGCCTGCTGCCACAACCCGACCGGCGTCGACCTGACTGTCGACCAATGGAAGCAGATCGTCGAAGTCGTCAAGGCGCGCAATCTGGTGCCGTTCCTCGACATCGCTTACCAGGGTTTCGGCGACAACATCGAATCCGACGCTGCAGCGGTTCGTCTGTTCGCAGCATCGGAATTGAACGTGTTCGTGTCGTCGTCGTTCTCGAAGTCGTTCTCGCTGTACGGTGAGCGCATCGGCGCACTGTCGATCATCACGGCAAGCAAGGAAGAATCGGCTCGCGTGCTGTCGCAACTGAAGCGCGTGATCCGCACGAACTACTCGAACCCGCCGACGCACGGCGGCTCGGTGGTCGCAGCGGTGCTCGCCTCGGCTGAACTGCGTGCTACGTGGGAAACGGAACTCGCCGAAATGCGCGACCGCATCCGCGCAATGCGCAACGGTCTGGTTGAGCGTCTGAAGGCGAGCGGCGTGGATCGCGATTTCAGCTTCGTGAACGCACAACGCGGCATGTTCTCGTATTCGGGTCTGACGGCGCCGCAAGTGGACCGTCTGCGTGAAGAATTCGGCATCTATGCAGTGGGTACAGGCCGCATCTGCGTGGCTGCGCTGAATACGCGCAACCTCGACGTGGTGGCTAGCGCGATCGCTCACGTGCTGAAGTAAGGCATTTCAGGGCGCGGGTGTTCATCGCGCGCGCTTTGCCTGGCTGTTGCTGCTTAAGCTGCATGTAGAAACGGCGCCCTTTCGGGCGCCGTTTTTTATTGGCCGGCTGTTGCTGGGCGTGTGAGTGTCACCCGCCGATGCGCCCCACTGCCGGCACTGCTTCTGTCACCTACGGCCGTTTCAGCGCGAATCCCGATGGATATCGTGCGTGACAAAACCTGCGTCGTTATCAGGCATGTCAAGCCAGTCCGGTTGCGCGAGCGACTGGCGGATATCTTCCAGACCGCTTTTCCAGTGTTCACGCATAGTAGAGAGGCCGAACTGGAAGTCCTTGAAGTGCCCTTCGTATTCCTTCTGCCGATAGATAAGGTGGAACACGTTGTAGCGCTTCGAACACGATAGATCATCCGCCAGCTTGCACCACGGATCGTCGCGCTGGTCAGGCGGAACGCGATCGAGCACCTCGCGCAGCACGTGCCGGAAACGCTGCGAACGTTGCAGCATATCGGTCACGAGACGCGTGCGGCTCGAGTACTGGATGTCTTTCATGCGCCCTTGAACATCGGTGATGTTGTCCGGCACCGGCCCGATCGCGCTCCAGAGATCAACCTGGAACGCAAGCGTATCGCGACGCGGCGTGGTCTGAATCACCTCATAGAGCGGCGTGTTCGACATCAAGCCGCCGTCCCAGTAGTACTGGCCATCGATTTCGACCGCCGCGAAACCCGGCGGCAACGCGCCTGACGCCATGAAATGCTCAGGCCTCAGTTTCGTATGCTTGTTATCGAAGTAGGCGAAATTACCCGTACCGCAATTCACCGCCCCCACCGACACACGCATCTCGCCGGAATTGATCCGATCGAAATCACAGAGCGCTTCCAGCGTGGCCTTGAGCGGCGTGGTGTCGTAGTAGCTCGCCAGTTGCGGCGGCCCGGAGACGGTGGGCAACGGTGGCGGGAAACGCGGCACGAAGAAGCCCTTTTGCCCTTCCACGATCGCGCCCATCGCCTGGGTCGCCGTAAAAGCCTTGCGAACGGCTTCACTGGAATTGAACAGCGCGTGCTCGATAAAGGCCGGCAACGGCGGTCCGAACGCCGGTTGGCAGATCGTCTCCCAGAATTGCAGCAATCGCTCTACGCGTTTCTCCGGCGGATTGCCGGCAATGATGGCCGTATTCAGCGCGCCGATCGAAATGCCGGCGAGCCAGTTCGGTTCGATACCGGCTTCGTAAAGCCCCTGAAAGACACCGGCCTGATAGGCGCCCAGCGCGCCGCCGCCTTGCAGCATCAACGCGACGGTTTCGTAGTTCGGCAATTGGAGTTGCTTGCCGGGATGCACGGCGGGCGCCGGACCGGCGCCCGCGCCGTCCCCGCCGCCGGGCGCGCCGACGCGCGCCCGCTTGAGATTGCGTTGCGCCATGGGCGCCTCCTTATTGCATGTACCAGCCGTGGCTCACAATAAAGGACTGGCCGGTCAGCGCCGCAGTCGGGAACGTGGACAGGAACAGCACTGTCTGCGCGACGTCTTCCACCGTGGTGAAAATGCCGTCGACCGTGCCGCCCAGCATCACGCGTTTGATCACGTCTTCTTCGCTAATGCCGAGCTCCTTGGCCTGCTCGGGAATCTGCTTGTCGACCAGCGGCGTACGCACGAAACCCGGACACACCACATGCGAGCGCACATTGTGTTTCGCGCCTTCCTTGGCCAGTACACGTGACAGCCCCAGCAACGCATGCTTGGCCGTCACATAGGCGGACTTCAGCGGCGACGCTTCGTGCGAATGGACCGAGCCCATGTAGATCACGATGCCGCCGCGATCGTCTTTGTACATATGCTTGAGCGCGGCCTTGGTGGTGAGGAAGGCACCGTCCACGTGGATGGCCTGCATCTTCTTCCAGTCGGAAAACGAATAGTTTTCGATCGGATTGACGATCTGGATGCCGGCGTTGGAAATCAGAATGTCGATCGAGCCAAACTCGGCCGCGACTTTATCTATGCCCTGGTTGACGGCGTCTTCGTTCGTGACGTCCATTGCCACGCCGATTGCCTTGCCGCCGCCCTGTTTGATTTCTTCAGCGACGGCGTTCGCGCCGTCCTGGTTCAGGTCGGCGATCGCGACCGCCGCGCCCGCGGCGGAAAGCGTGAGCGCAATCTGCTTGCCGATGCCGCTCGCGGCGCCTGTAACCACCGCAACCTTGCCATTCAGATTCGTGTTCAGTGACGACATCCAGAACCTCCATGCAGTTGATGAGCAATGAGACCACGGACCGCAGGCGGCGTGAAGTCAGCCAAACGGCATAGGCCGTTCGGCCGAATGCTGCACTGCGGCCAACGCTGCTATTGTGCATGAACCGTGTGAACTGCATCTGTAAACTGCACATCGAGCCTTATCTCTTTAAACTGGACGTTTCAGCGGAATTCCGGCGGCATCACTACCAAGGAGGCATGCATGAATTATCGACGTCTGGGCCGTTCGGGCCTGCAAGTCAGCGAACTGTCCATCGGCTCATGGGTCACCTACGGCAATCAGGTGGATCATCGTGCAGCGCGCGAGTCGCTCGCAGCCGCGCGCGATGCGGGAGTCAACTTCTTCGACAATGCCGAGGTGTACGCTGCCGGCCAATCCGAAGAAATCATGGGTCAGGCGCTCAAGGAACTGGCATGGCCGCGTGTGAGCTATGTGGTATCGACGAAATTTTTCTGGGGCCTCAACGAAGCGCCGAATCAGTACCACACACTGAACCGCAAATATCTGTTGAACGCCATCGACACGTCGCTCAAACGCCTGCAACTCGATTATGTCGATCTGGTGTTCTGTCATCGTCCTGACCCGAACACGCCGGTCGAAGAAACCGTCTGGGCCATGAGCGACATGATCACGCGCGGCAAAGCCCTGTACTGGGGCACGTCTGAATGGAGCGCCGACGAAATCCGCGCTGCTTACGAGATTGCTGAACGGCATCATCTGCACAAACCGGTCATGGAGCAGCCGCAGTACAACCTGTTCCACCGCAAGCGCGTCGAGCAGGAATACAAGCGGCTTTACGAGGATATCGGCCTTGGGCTGACCACCTGGAGCCCGCTCGCGTCCGGCCTGCTCACCGGCAAGTACCGCGACGGCGTGCCTGCCGATAGCCGCGCGCAACTGCAAGGCTACGACTGGCTGCGCAAGCAGGTCACCGACGCCGGCAAAAACAACGTGGTCGGCAAGCTGGGCGAAGTGGCCGACGAGCTGGGTTGCACGATCGGCCAGTTGGCGATTGCATGGATTCTGAAGAATCCGAATGTGAGCACCGTGATCACCGGCGCGTCGCGCGTCGAACAGATCGGTGAGAACATGAAATCCGCCGAGGTGGCCGAACGGATCACGCCGGAGGTCAAGCAGCGGATCGAGGCGGTCATCGGCGACGCCTACGACTGATCTGCGGCGCCGGACCAGTCCAGACCCGATCGGACCGGTCCGCGGAGCATGGCCCGCGCATCATCGGGGCTGTGTCACGCGCAACGCACTGCGGAGTGCGGCGCGGCGTCGCGTACAATACGCGACCGCGCTGCACTTCAGTTGTGCTGCCGCATTGCACTCGCATCGCCGAATCCGCCGTGGACCGGCACGCCCTCTTTCAGTGTCTCCTCATCATGCTCAGCTACCGCCACGCCTTTCATGCAGGCAATCACGCCGACGTTCTGAAACACGCCGTCGTGTTGCAGCTACTGCGCTATCTCGGCCAGAAGGACAAAGCCTACTGGTATATCGACACGCACGCGGGCGCCGGCGTCTATTCGCTGAAGGAAGGCTACGCGACGAAAACCGGCGAGTTCCAGACCGGCATCGCCAAACTGTGGGAGCGCAACGACCTGCCGTCGGTCTTCGCGGAGTACGTCGACGAAGTGAGCGCGCTGAATCCGGACGGCCAGTTGCGCTTCTACCCAGGCTCGCCGTATATCGCGTGGCGGCAAATGCGCGAGCAGGATCGCATGCGCCTGTTCGAACTGCACACCACCGAAATCGACGTGCTGCGTCATAACTTCCGCGACGCGGGCCGCCGTGCAATGCTTTACGCAGGCGACGGCTTCGAAGGCATTCTCGCGTTGCTGCCGCCGGCGCCGCGTCGCGCGCTGGTGCTGCTCGATCCGTCGTACGAAGACAAGCGCGACTACACGCGCACGCTGCGCTGCGTCGAAGAAAGCCTGAAACGCTTTCCGACCGGCACCTACGCGGTCTGGTATCCGCAGGTAAGACGCCTTGAATCGCAGCGCTTCCCCGATCAGTTGAAGAAGCTGCAGGAGCGCAACTGGCTGCATGTGAGCCTGACCGTCAGCAATCCGCCGACCGACGGCTTCGGGTTGTTCGGCAGTGGCATGTTCATCCTGAATCCGCCGTATACGCTGGCAAAAACGCTGAAAGACCAGATGCCCTGGCTGGTCGAGGCGCTCGGCGAGGACAAGGCCGCGCAGTTCAAGGTCGAATATCGCGGCGATTGAGCCTCGTAGCAGGCTCCACGCGCACATATATCGTGGCGCTCAAGCAAGGTCACGGTTTGCGCAAGCACTTCGCGTGGCACACGACCAGCATCGCTGGTTTGCGAACGTGCATATCGCGGCGGTTGTGCAGTGCCGCAGGCCGCACATGGGCGCCTTACCCAACGGGTATGACACATGCGCGCCCGGGTTAAATCCCCCGCCACCAGTCCGCTTATTTGAGTTGCGCCGCGGCCTTACGGGCGAAGTCGTTGGTATAGGTCGCGTTCAGATCGATCTTTTTCGGATCGAGGCGGTTATCGAACGACGACAAAGCGCGCAATGAGGTCGGCGGACCATCCGCGGGCATCAAGCCATCCGGCGAATACGCGTCCCGCACGTTGTGGAATGCCTCCACGTAGAGTGCCGAATCGTTGAGCAAATAGGCCGGCGGCACCATCTTCAGCAAGTCGGCGTCGCTCGCTGTCTGCAACCAGTGGTCCGCGCGCACGATCGCATTGGCGAGCGCCTGTGTCGTCTTCGGATACTTCTGGATGAAAGTCTCCGATGCATAGAGCGTCGCCGCCGGCATCGGCCCACCGAATACCTCCTGCGTGCCCTGCACAGTACGTGTATCGACCAGCACTTTGATCGCGCCGCTACGTGCCAGCTTGGTCATCATCGGATCCACATTGGACAGCGCGTCGATCTGACCGCCGCTCACCGCGGCCAGTACCGTGGCGCCGCTGCCCACGCCGATCGCCGAAATCTCGTTGCGCTGTACGCCTGCCTTGCGCAAAGCCACGGTAAGCACCAGATCCGTCGACGAACCCGGCGCGCTCACGCCGACTTTGGCCCCCTTGAAATCCGCCAATGTCTTGATCTGATCGGCCTTCGATTTCAGCACCGCGACAACGATCTGCGGCGCGCGGCCCATCAGCACGAACGCCCGGTAGTGTTGTCCCTTTGCCTGCATGAACAGCGTGTGCTCGAACGCGCCGGCTCCCACGTCGGCACTTCCCCCCACGACCGCTTCCAACGCCTTCGAGCCGCCCGCAAAATCTTCGAGCGTGACGTCGAGCCCTTCGTCCTTGAAGTAGCCCAATTGCTGTGCGGCGAGTACCGGCAAATAGTAAAGGCCCGGCAAGCCGCCAACGGCCATCGTGAGCGTGGGCTTTTCCGGTGTGTCTTTGGCGAGCGCGACGCCGGGCAGCGTCGCGAGTACGATCAGCGCGAGCAACGTGGCGCAATTGCCGGCGGCACGCCGTATCCAGTAAGTAGGCATGTGATGTCTCCTTGTTCTGTTTTCATTCGATGCGATGGCGCTGCGTACGATGCATGGTCCACATCGTTGGCGAGAGAGCGCCCAACGATTGTCGTCGGACGGTGTCGAGCACGCCATGCATCGAAACCCGAATGGCGTATGCAGTGGCTCGTGCGTTAGCTGAAGACACACGTGCACATGCTGGGCCCGCCGCTCGAAACGTCAACGGAAGGATGAAAAAGAGCTAACAGGAGATATCGCGCGAGAGACGCTTATTGCGGCTTATTGCGCACGAAGCACGGGACGAGGTTGCGGCTGCGGTTGTGGTGACGGCGTGCCGCCGCCGACAGGCACCGGGATGTAGGGTGCGACAACGATCGGTATCGACGAATTCGGCGCCAGCTCCGTGGGCGTTGCGATAGGCTGCGCCCCTACGATCGGCTGCCGCGAGAGCGGCGCGGTCTGCAGCACGGTGCCGCTCTGGCCGTCGCTGATGCCGCTCTGCGAGTCGAGTATCACGGGCTTGCGGGCATCATTGCTCGACGCGGCGAACGTCGCCGATACGGCAAAAACCGTTGTCAGCGAGGCTGCGGCGGTCATGGCCAGGACGGATTTGAGCAAACGGGCAGGACGCATGGGCGGACCGGTTGAGTTTGAGAATGCCGGATTGCGCAGAAAACGCTTTACCTTACCGCGGCGGCATCCTTCAGGCTAGTCGTTATTGGCCATGAGTCGCTATGAAGCGCCAGTTGCTGTGGATTTTTTGCGGTCCAGATGTGACAAAGCCCCGTTTATACGGGGCTCAACGCTTTACTGCAATGGCCGCGCACGAGCGCTGCCGGGGTCAAACTTGATGCAGTTGAAACTTACAGCGAGTAGCCGTTGGTTTCGAGCGAGCGGATGCGCTGTTCGAGCTGAACGATATCCGACGACGACGCCAAGTAGGCTTCACGACGGCTGCGTTCTGCGGTTTCAAACCAGGTGCTCAGCTTTTCAATTACGTATGCAAACATGATGTTCTCCAAGGATCAGATTGAATCCCCGGTGAGTTCTGCATCAGGGATTTCCCGTAAAAGGGTTAACCCGGATTATAGCCCTATGGTGCAACCTTGCTAGTGAAATGCCCGCATGACGTGCATTCCGTTTTGGAATGATGCACGCCTATGGTGCACTTAAGTCATTGATTTATCTAAATTCAAGATGGCTTTTCCGCAACGACTGATATTGCCCAATATTAATTTGCACCATTTTGATGCTTTTGAGTGCCCGGTTGCGACAAATCCTCCAACAGGTTGCACTCCGCGCTTTCAAATCGGATGACAACCCTTCCCCGACACCAGATCGGTATCGGCAAGCCGTTCGATAATCGGGCAATCCGGGCGCTCGTCGCCGTGGCAATGGTCAGCCAGATGCGCCAATGTGTCGCGCATGTCGGTGAGCTCGGTAATGCGGCGATCGAGCTCCGCGACGTGCTCCAACGCAATCGCCTTCACTTCGGCGCTGGCGCGCGACCGGTCGTGCCACAGCGCCAGCAAGCGGCGGATGTCTTCGACCAGAAAACCAAGACGGCGCGCCTGCCGGATAAAACGCAGCGAATGAACCTCTTGCGGCCCGTATACGCGATAGCCGGCGCTCGTGCGCGCCTTCGCCGCCAGCAAGCCCACGCTTTCGTAGTAGCGAATCATCTTCGCCGTGACGCCCGACGCGCGGGCCGCTTCACCGATGTTCATGACTGTTTCCCCAGTGTGTGCGTCGATCGTACACCTTCCCATAGTGGGAAGGTCAGCCACTCAATTGCGCATCGGCAGGCATAATTCAACCATCGCAACATTCATTTTTTCAAGGCAATCCCGATGACGATCGAATTCCAGGTAGAAGGCATGAGCTGCCAACATTGTGTGGCTGCGGTCACGAACGCGATCCGTGAACACGATGGCGCTGCTCAGGTCCATGTCGATCTGGCATCCGGCCGCGTGGCGGTCGAATCGGCACAACCGGTTGACACGCTCAAAGCCGCAATCGACGAGGCCGGTTACACGGTGACCGGCGTGACCAGCGGCTTATCCCGCTAAGCGAGCGACCGTCATGTTCAAAGTTGCCGTCATTGGTGCTTCCGGACTGCTCGGCCGGGCTCTCGTCGACGAACTGGCACAGCAGGCTGGTTGGCAAGTTGTCGCTACGGCGTTCAGCCGGCCGGGGCCGAACACGGTCGCGCTGGATATTCGCGATGCGCAGGCGGTCGAGCAATTTGTCGAGCACGAAGCACCGGACGCGCTCGTGATTGCCGCGGCGGAACGTCGGCCGGATGTGTGCGAACACGATCCGGCGCTCGCCCGCGCGTTGAACGTCGATGCGGTGCGCACCCTGGCCGCGGCGGCAAAGCGGCGCGGCGCATGGACGCTCTCGATCTCAACCGATTACGTGTTCGACGGCACCCACCCGCCCTATCAGCACGATTCCACGCCCGCGCCGCTCAATGCCTATGGACGCAGCAAACTCGAAGGCGAGCGCGCGTTGACGGAATCCACCGATCTTGGCTGCGTGCTGCGTTTGCCGCTGCTCTATGGGCCGATCGTCGATTGGGCAGAATCGGCGGTGACGAGTCTCGTGCCGGCGATTGCCGCGTCGGCTTCACGCGAAGGTAAGGCCGCCGTCATGGATGCATGGGCGATTCGCTACCCGACCTTTACGCCGGACGTCGCGTTCGTGATCCGGCAAATGCTCGAACTGCATGCGCGTGGCGATGCGATCCGCGGCGTCGTGCAATGGTCGGGCGACGAGCCGATGAATAAGTATGAAATCGCCGTGCGGCTGGCCGTTGCGCTGCAACTCGATGCGCAACTGGCGCCACAGCACACGCCCACCGACGCGACGCCGCGTCCGCATAACTGTCACCTGGCTTCGGGTCGACTCGAGGCGCTCGACATTGGCCGCCGCACGCCGTTCGACGTTGCGATCCGGCAAGTGCTGGCCGAATTTCCATGGCGGGGCTAGACGGCGGCAGATCAGCATCAATGAAAATCGCGGCTCGCCGTGGCCAGTTCGCCGAGCCACTCACTATGATCTTCAAGTCGATGCGCGACGAGATGGATCACCTCACCCTTCTGTTTCCGTTTCGCCTGGCCCGTTTTATTTGCGTTCACCACATTGCCGGCGCTGTCACCGCCGGTAGAAACACCATCGTCACGCTGCAAAACGCCATACACCGCCAGCAACGATGAACCCAGCAGCACCTTGCGCTGCTTTTCCACCAGCGCCGGCCAGACGATCACATTGATCGAACCGGTTTCGTCTTCGATGGAAACGAACACAGTGCCGTTTGCCGTGCCCGGCCGCTGCCGCACGGTGACGATGCCGCAGGCGCGCGCCAGCGTGCCGTGTCCGCACGCGGCAAGTTCTGCCGCCGTGCGAAAACGCTGCCGGGCAAGACGCTCGCGCAATAGCGCGAGCGGATGACGATTGAGCGTGAGGCCGAGGCTCGCGTAGTCGTCGACAATCTCGCGACTTTCGGTTGCCTGCGGCAATGCCAGCGGCGCTTCGGCGATCGGCGCATCGCGCAGCAGCTTGGGTACCGTGTGCTGCGCGGTCACCTGCCACCACGCTTCGCGCCGATGGCCCGCAATGCTGACCAGCGCGTTCGCCGCGGCCAGCGCTTCGAGATCGCGCCGCGTCAATGCCGCACGACGCGCCAGATCGTCGACGTCGGTAAACTGCGCGTCGCTGCGAGCCGCCATGATGCGTTCGGCCGCTACCTGTGAAAGACCTTTGATCAGATGCATGCCGATGCGTACTGCCGGACCGCGTACACCATAGGTTTTCGACGATTGAAATACGCGTGCGGTCAGCTGTTTTGCTGCACGCCGGATCGTCCGGGCCAATGTGAAGCGCCGCAACGACAAATCACGGAATTGCTGTGCGGACAATGCGCCCTGCTGACGACGCAAACAGGTCTCGCTCGATGAAATCCGCTGCCCTTCATGGCCGCGTCGTTCGAAGGTCGACTCCCAATCGCTCAAGGTCACGTCGGGCGGTAATACCTGGACGCCGTGACGCCTGGCATCCTGCACGAGTTGCGACGGCGAATAAAACCCCAACGGCTGACTGTTCAGCAAACCCGCCAGAAAAGCGGCCGGTTCATAACGTTTCAGCCACGCGCTGAGATAGACGAGCAAGGCGAAGCTTGCCGCGTGGCTTTCAGGAAAGCCATATTCGCCGAAGCCTTCGATCTGTTTGCAGATGCGCGCGATGAACTCGGGTTCATAGCCTCGCTTGAGCATGCGGTCAGTCAGATCCTGCTGATACTTCGCCAGATTGCCGCTACGCCGCCATGCGGCCATCGCGCGCCGCAATTGATCGGCCTGCTCACCCGTGTAGAGCGCGGCAACCATCGCGAGGTGCATCACCTGCTCCTGGAAAATCGGTACGCCGAGCGTGCGCTCGAGCACGGGCCGCAACTCATCTTTCGCGTAGTCCACCACCTCCAGACCCTGCTTGCGACGCAGGTACGGATGCACCATGCCGCCCTGGATCGGCCCGGGTCGCACGATCGCGACTTCGATCACAAGATCGTAGTACTTGTTCGGTTTCAGCCGCGGCAACATGCTTTGCTGCGCACGCGATTCGATCTGGAATACGCCGATCGTATCGGCATGACCGCACATTTCGTAGACGGCCCGATCCTCGCGCGGAATATCCTGCATCCTGAATTTCGGCAAGCCGCGCCGCAATGCGACGAATTCCAGCGCGCGCCGGATAGCCGACAACATGCCAAGCGCCAGCACGTCGACTTTCAATAGCCCGAGCGCATCGATATCGTCCTTGTCCCACTCGATCACGCTGCGGTCTTTCATCGTCGCGTTCTCAATCGGCACGAGTCGCGACAGCTTGTCTTTCGCGATCACAAAGCCGCCGACGTGCTGCGACAGATGACGCGGAAAGTTGCGCAACTCTTTGGTGAGGCGAATCAGATTCTGCGTGATGTGCGAGCCGGCAGCGAAGCCCGCTTCGGCCAGATATTTGGCGACCGCATCCGTGCCGTCCCACCACTGCTGCGATTTACTGATCCGCTCGATCAATGACGCTTCGAGTCCCAACGCCTTGCCGACGTCCTTCAGCGCACTGCGTGCGTGATAGGTGATCAGCGTTGCAGTGAGCGCAGCGCGATGACGGCCGTACTTTCCATAGATATATTGAATCACCTCTTCCCGACGCTGATGCTCGAAATCGATGTCAATATCAGGCGGTTCGTTACGCGCGCGCGAGATGAACCGTTCGATCAGCATGTTCATGCGCACCGGATCGATTTCCGTCACATGCAGGCAGTAGCACACGATCGAATTGGCCGCCGAACCACGGCCTTGGCACAGTATGTTTCTGGAACGCGCGAAGCTAACGATATCCTGTACCGTCAGGAAGTACTTTTCGTATTTCAGGTCGGCGATCAGTTGCAACTCTTTTTCGATCTGATCGATTCGTTTGAGATCCATTCCTTTCGGCCAGCGCTCCATCGCGCCGGCCATGACCAGTTTGCGCAGATAGCTTGATGGCGATTCACCGGCGGGCACCAGTTGTTCCGGATATTCGTATTTGAGTTCGTCGAGCGAGAAGCGGCATAGGGCGGCGATACGCAGCGTTTCTTCGAGCGTGTCGCGCGGATATAGTTTGCCGAGCCGCACACGCGTGCGCATATGCCGTTCGGCATTGGCCTCGAGCGCGTGACCACACGCCGATAGCGGTGTGACGAGGCCAATCGCGGTCAGGGTGTCCTGCAACGGCTTGCGCGATCGCACATGCATCAGGACGCCCCCTGCTGCTACCAAAGGCAAACCACTCGCTTTTGAAATCATTCGCAATGCGTCGATCTGAAGATCGTCGCTGCCGGTTTGCCAGAGTTCGAGTGCGATCCATGAGCGTTGCGGCGCGAACGATGCCAGCCAGTGCGCACAACCCAATGCGTGCGAGAGCGTCGCCGTGCGCTGCGGCACGAGGATCAGGACGCAATCGGGCAAGGCTTTGAGATGCTCTAGATGCGGTAGCGAGTCGGTGAAGTCAGACGGACTGAGACGATAGCTGCCTTTGTCTGCACGCGAACGGGCCAGCGTGATCAGTTCGGAAAGATTGCCGTAGCCATTGCGGTTGGTTGCGAGCGCAACCAGTGTGCAGAACGGTTCGCCTGCATCGTCGGTCAGATTGAGTTCGCTGCCGATGATGAGGTGGGGGATTGGTTTTGGCGTCTCCTGGTCAGTGATTTCTGGCTCTGCGGTTTTTTGTTGGGTGGTTTCCTGCTGGGTGGTTTCCTGCTGGGTGGTTTCCTGTTGTGAGCACGCTGGCTTCGCGGCCGTCGGCTCTGCTGCTTCTTCTAAAGACGTTCCTGCCTGCGCGGCTTTCGCCTTATCTTCGCGCTCCTTCTGTTGGCGGTCCCGCTCCTGCCTGATTTCCCTCACCGCCGTGTGCGCGCGTACGACGCCCGCCAGTGAGCATTCATCGGTGATCGCGAGCGCGCTATAGCCGCTCGACATCGCCTGCTCGACCAGTTCATGCGGGTGCGACGCACCGCGCAAAAACGAGAAATTAGTCAGGCAATGCAGTTCCGCATACGGCGGCAATTGGGCCGCAAGCGCCTGTTCCAACAAGAATGGGGGCCGGGAATTTTCCATGATGTTCAGCCGAATAAACCCTGCAGATACCACTCGCCGCCAAGACGTTCTCGGTACACCCAGAACATATGGCCACGATCGTCTGCCGCAACGTAGTAATCCCGCTCGACGAGGTTACCGTCCCACCACCCTGCTTCAATCCGTTCGGTACGCGTGAGCATTTTCAGCGGCCGACGATAGATCGGCCGCTGGTCGCGCATCATCAGGCGCAGGGGTTTGTCGAGCATCCAGACGGGGCGAGGCTGCGATGGCAATGCACTGTCGGGCAGATCGAGTGAGGCTTGAGCATCGGCCGGTTGCGTTACGAATAGGCGGCCGCTTTTGGCGTCACTCGCTTTTTCGGGCTGTCGGGATATGTGCTCTAGGTGTGCTGCCTGTTCTGCCTGTTCTGCTTGTCTCCCCGCATCGTCGTCTGCGCGCACGCTCTCCAATGCAGCGTGCTGCAACTCATCGATCAGCCAGGTTTTATCCGCTTTGATTTTTGTCTTAGTCTTCGCAGACGAACGCTTTTTGCGCGAAAACACTTGCGCCTGGTAGGCCTCGACGCGCATTGCCCGCTCGGGCCGATGATCGTCCTGCACCGACATCTGCAGCACGTTCTCCGGTCCCAAACGCGCGCTCAAGCGTTCGAGCAGACGTGCGATCGAATCGCCGTCTGATTCGGGCATTGGAAACAAAGTGTCCGACCGCCCTGCATACTCGCCGATCTGATCCGCGACCAACTTCAACTCGATCACGGGCGCCACCAGAACCGTCTGATTCAACTTCTCACGCAACAACCAGATCAGATGCTCGGCATCGCGCGACGGTATCGCCCATGCGACCTTCAGACTCGACGTCTTCGGGGCATGACGGGATGCCAATTCATGTTCGAGCAACAACGTATAGCCACTGAGCGCTGCATGATGCGCGCTCAACCATCCGGCCAGTTGCACAATCAGCCGACGCGCGGCGAACAGTAATGCATCGGCATTATCGACCCGCGACGGCAACTCCAACTGAGCATGAAACGATGCCGGCGCGCGGAACGATTCGCGCGGATCCGGGCGCGCGCCATACGCCTGCGCCAGCAGATCCAGAATGCCGCTGCCGAAACGCCTCACGACACCTGACCTTGGCAATTGCCGCAAATCGGCCAGCGTCGTGCAACCGACATGCGTAAACGCATCGCGATTCGCCTGCGAAACCGGCAACAACAACACGGATAAGCGGTCGAGGACCCGAGCAAGCGACGTTTCCTTTATCACATGCCAACGATGCCCCTGCCGATCGGCGTGCGCCTGAGCCAACAACCACGCGCCCCAGGCTGTCGGTGCACACGCGATGCGCGCCGTATAGCCGAATTCAGCCACCGTCGCGGACACCCGCGACAGCAACGCGCGCAAGCCACCAAACAACCGCAAGCCGGAGCCGACTTCCAGCAACAAGGTGTGCGCGTGCCCGAGCGACACCTTCGGTGTGTACGTCAGCAAAGCGAGCGCCATCGCTTCGAATGCCTGCGTTTCGCGGGCTGTGTCTGCGGCAAGCATCTTGAGACCGGGCGCCAAGGCCAATGCGTACGAGCGCGACTGACCCGCATGCACCCCAGCACGCAATGCGTCGAAATCCGGCATCAGGATGTGCGCGTGATCGGCCAGCGCATAGCAGCGCGCCTCGGTGACGCTGTCGGCACCCGGAGGTTGGCTTGTCTCGCCGGACTCACACCGATTCGGCTTCGCGGGCGAACCATCCGGAAGCGGCTCGAGAGGCTTCACCGCTTCCAGCGACAAGAGTGGCAATGTGACTGCGATCCACAACATGTTTGATCTCTCGTCCTTGATTGCTACCGACTCCGCTTTCCGGCAACAAGACGCTTTGTAACGGCAAAATGAGACGCAGAGGCTCCGCTAGCGGCGGGCCGCGACGTTTGAAGATGTCGATCGAAATACCAATCTCCTGCAACCATTGACGACGGTTGATCGTCTGCGCATTGGCCGGCAAGAGCGGCTCGCAGATCATTCGTAATGGCGCCGGCGAAGATTGCGTGGCTGCTTCGACAGGCCGGATCAAAAATGCCAGCGATGCCGACTCCTGAGCCGCCACCTGGAGACGCCGAACCTTATCGGCGCGCGCATTCGGCAGCCATACCAGCACTGCGCCGATGCCATCCTGCTTCAATGCCTGAGCAGCGACCCACAGAGACTGGTCTTCACTCGAGCGCACCCATAAGACACGTTCGACATCGATACCCCAGGCCCTCAATGCCGAAGCACAGGGCTGGTAAGGGGGCGCCACGAGCATGACGTGCCGTTCTGCTTGTGCCGTAAGATGCCGAAGCGCGCGGGCCAGCAGGCGCAGTTCGCCGACTCCTCCGTGCTCAATCAATAACTCTGTCAGGCCGCCGGCCGACCAGCCCTGCCCAGGCAGCAGTTGATCCAGCGCAGCATAGCCGCTGGAAATCACCCGCGAGTCCACCTCGGCAAGCTCATTGCCCTGCCACACCTGACGCCGCAATTGCGACGACAGCGCTGTCGTCGCCAGATGAATCGCTGCTGCCATAGACACACTCGTTCAATAGGGAATACTCCACCCTGCCCGGCATCGGGCACGCATGGGGTGACGAGTTTTCACTGTATATTTATACAGTATTCTGGAACAGATGTTAAGGCAAGGCGATGCGACGAAGCGCGCGCAGGAAGGAAATAAAAAGGGGGGGGCGAAGCTGTTTTTGTTGCAGATTTTTCGCCTGCGGGAGAGCTACCTTTTGGCGCTGCCGCTAAGCAAACAGGGCCCGATTTCACGTGCTCTGGGAGGGATGAGGAGAGCAGAGAGCCCTCGCATGCATGCCGCGGATATGGACAAAGAACCAACGGGTTAGGCGAACGCGCTGCGGATCGGGAAGGAGTGAGGCAGGGAGAACCGGAGCGCATTGGGCAAAGCCGCGCGGGGTGATGTTTTCAGATCCGGCCATTGTGATGGACGGGACGCCCGGACGAAGTCGCGCCGTGAGCATGCCATCGCAGTCGTGATGGCATTGGCTGGAGGCGATGCCCCGTTTTGCGTGTGCCTTATCCGACCGTAAACGCAGAAACCCCACCGTTGTGGGGTGGGGTTTCTGATGCTGCTGGGGAGCCTGACGATTACCTACTTTCACACGGGAATCCGCACTATCATCGGCGTGGAGTCGTTTCACGGTCCTGTTCGGGATGGGAAGGGGTGGGACCGACTCGCTATGGTCATCAGGCATGACTTGTTGTCGTGCTGGGTGGGGTTTAAACCCCGGGCCAACACAACCAATCGGGAAGAAGTAGTTTCTGGTGATGCTCACCAGAGGAGCTTTTCAAGCAAAGCTCGGGCTGTGTTGTTTCAGGCACAACACTGATCTCAACCATGGCGTGTGCAAGACACACCGGTTATAGGATCAAGCCTTACGGGCAATTAGTATCAGTTAGCTTAACGCATTACTGCGCTTCCACACCTGACCTATCAACGTCCTGGTCTTGAACGACCCTTCAAGGGGCTCGAAGCCCCGGGGATATCTCATCTTAAGGCGAGTTTCCCGCTTAGATGCTTTCAGCGGTTATCTCTTCCGAACATAGCTACCCGGCGATGCCACTGGCGTGACAACCGGTACACCAGAGGTTCGTCCACTCCGGTCCTCTCGTACTAGGAGCAGCCCCCTTCAAATATCCAGCGCCCACGGCAGATAGGGACCAAACTGTCTCACGACGTTTTAAACCCAGCTCACGTACCTCTTTAAATGGCGAACAGCCATACCCTTGGGACCGGCTACAGCCCCAGGATGAGATGAGCCGACATCGAGGTGCCAAACACCGCCGTCGATATGAACTCTTGGGCGGTATCAGCCTGTTATCCCCAGAGTACCTTTTATCCGTTGAGCGATGGCCCTTCCATACAGAACCACCGGATCACTATGACCTGCTTTCGCACCTGCTCGACTTGTCGGTCTCGCAGTTAAGCACGCTTATGCCATTGCACTATCAGCACGATTTCCGACCGTACCTAGCGTACCTTCGTACTCCTCCGTTACACTTTGGGAGGAGACCGCCCCAGTCAAACTGCCTACCATGCACTGTCCCCAGTCCGGATAACGGACCAAGGTTAGAACCTCAAACAAACCAGGGTGGTATTTCAAGGACGGCTCCACGCAGACTGGCGTCCACGCTTCATAGCCTCCCACCTATCCTACACAGATCGGTTCAAAGTCCAATGCAAAGCTACAGTAAAGGTTCATGGGGTCTTTCCGTCTAGCCGCGGGGAGATTGCATCATCACAAACACTTCAACTTCGCTGAGTCTCGGGAGGAGACAGTGTGGCCATCGTTACGCCATTCGTGCAGGTCGGAACTTACCCGACAAGGAATTTCGCTACCTTAGGACCGTTATAGTTACGGCCGCCGTTTACCGGGACTTCAATCAAGAGCTTGCACCCCATCATTTAATCTTCCGGCACCGGGCAGGCGTCACACCCTATACGTCCACTTTCGTGTTTGCAGAGTGCTGTGTTTTTATTAAACAGTCGCAGCCACCAGTTTATTGCAACCCCTTCACCCTCCTGGCGCAGGCCAGTCAAGCTACAGGGGCGTACCTTATCCCGAAGTTACGGTACCAATTTGCCGAGTTCCTTCTCCCGAGTTCTCTCAAGCGCCTTAGAATACTCATCTCGCCCACCTGTGTCGGTTTGCGGTACGGTCTTGTTAAACTGAAGCTTAGAGGCTTTTCTTGGAACCACTTCCAGTTGCTTCACCGCCTAAGCGGCTCGTCCCATGCCCTTGAATTCCGCGCCCGGATTTGCCTAAGCGCCTTCTCCAACACAGGAACCGGGACTTCCAACACCCGGACAACCTTCCGCGATCCGTCCCCCCATCGCATTTAACAATGGTGCAGGAATATTAACCTGCTTCCCATCAGCTACGCATTTCTGCCTCGCCTTAGGGGCCGACTCACCCTACGCCGATGAACGTTGCGTAGGAAACCTTGGGCTTACGGCGAGGGGGCCTTTCACCCCCTTTATCGCTACTCATGTCAGCATTCGCACTTCCGATACCTCCAGCGCACTTTTCAATGCACCTTCGCAGGCTTACGGAACGCTCTCCTACCATGCACATTAATGTGCATCCGCAGCTTCGGTATATTGCTTAGCCCCGTTACATCTTCCGCGCAGGACGACTCGATCAGTGAGCTATTACGCTTTCTTTAAAGGATGGCTGCTTCTAAGCCAACCTCCTGACTGTTTTAGCCTTCCCACTTCGTTTCCCACTTAGCAATATTTGGGGACCTTAGCTGGCGGTCTGGGTTGTTTCCCTCTTGACACCGGACGTTAGCACCCGATGTCTGTCTCCCGTGATTGCACTCTTCGGTATTCGGAGTTTGCTATGGCGTAGTAATCCGCAATGGACCCCACAACCATGACAGTGCTCTACCCCGAAGGTGATACACGAGGCACTACCTAAATAGTTTTCGGAGAGAACCAGCTATTTCCAGGTTTGTTTAGCCTTTCACCCCTATCCACAGCTCATCCCCTAACTTTTCAACGTTAGTGGGTTCGGACCTCCAGTACGTGTTACCGCACCTTCATCCTGGCCATGGATAGATCACCTGGTTTCGGGTCTACACCCAGCGACTGAATCGCCCTGTTCGGACTCGCTTTCGCTACGCCTGCCCTAATCGGTTAAGCTTGCCACTGAATGTAAGTCGCTGACCCATTATACAAAAGGTACGCAGTCACCCCTTGCGAGGCTCCTACTGTTTGTATGCATGCGGTTTCAGGATCTATTTCACTCCCCTCCCGGGGTTCTTTTCGCCTTTCCCTCACGGTACTGGTTCACTATCGGTCGATCACGAGTATTTAGCCTTGGAGGATGGTCCCCCCATCTTCAGACAGGATTTCACGTGTCCCGCCCTACTTGTCGTACACCCAGTTCTTCCTCGCTGTTTTCGTCTACAGGGCTATCACCTGCTATGGCGGCACTTTCCAGAGCCTTCGACTAACAATGAAGATAAAGAGTACAGGCTGATCCCATTTCGCTCGCCACTACTCTGGGAATCTCGGTTGATTTCTTTTCCTGCGGTTACTTAGATGTTTCAGTTCACCGCGTTCGCTTCACGTGACCTATGTATTCAGTCACGGATACCTCAAAAGAGGTGGGTTTCCCCATTCGGACATCGACGGATCAAAGCTCGTTTGCCAGCTCCCCGTCGCTTTTCGCAGGCTACCGCGTCCTTCATCGCCTGTGATCGCCAAGGCATCCACCACATGCACTTGTTCGCTTGACCCTATAACGGGTGTGTCTCACACCGCCTCCACTGGGAAGGCAGCGCTTCTCACAATCGCTACAGGTTGAGTATTCGTGTTGCGCCGTATTCCAAGGCAATCTTTCGATTACCTTTTCATACATTGATACAATCACAACCCTGATTCACCTACTCACACACCCATCTCTAGATATGCTTTCGTGAATCTCTTTACTACTTCTTCCTGATTGTTAAAGAACGACAGCCGATATAAAGCTCTGCTTCATATCACTCTGACTGGCTCAATCGCCAATGCATAAAGCTCGGTTAATCCCGGAAACCCGGAACCGAACGCTAGGCATTGAAGATTGGTGGAGGATGACGGGATCGAACCGACGACCCCCTGCTTGCAAAGCAGGTGCTCTCCCAGCTGAGCTAATCCCCCAGTCATACAGATAACGCAATCTGATAGGCCCGGGGTCTTCACCGGTTAGCTGCAGCCACCGCAGAAACAGTGGTGGGTCTGGATGGATTCGAACCATCGACCCCCGCCTTATCAAGACGGTGCTCTAACCAACTGAGCTACAGACCCCTGAGTCTGTCTGCGTATCTGTCTTAATTTCACAGCCGATAAGCGTGAGCGCTCAACGCATTGACACGTTAGCTCGAGAAAGGAGGTGATCCAGCCGCACCTTCCGATACGGCTACCTTGTTACGACTTCACCCCAGTCATGAATCCTACCGTGGTGACCGTCCTCCTTGCGGTTAGACTAGCCACTTCTGGTAAAACCCACTCCCATGGTGTGACGGGCGGTGTGTACAAGACCCGGGAACGTATTCACCGCGGCATGCTGATCCGCGATTACTAGCGATTCCAGCTTCACGCACTCGAGTTGCAGAGTGCGATCCGGACTACGATCGGTTTTCTGGGATTGGCTCCCCCTCGCGGGTTGGCGACCCTCTGTTCCGACCATTGTATGACGTGTGAAGCCCTACCCATAAGGGCCATGAGGACTTGACGTCATCCCCACCTTCCTCCGGTTTGTCACCGGCAGTCTCCCTAGAGTGCTCTTGCGTAGCAACTAGGGACAAGGGTTGCGCTCGTTGCGGGACTTAACCCAACATCTCACGACACGAGCTGACGACAGCCATGCAGCACCTGTGTTATGGCTCCCTTTCGGGCACCCCGACCTCTCAGCCAGGTTCCATACATGTCAAGGGTAGGTAAGGTTTTTCGCGTTGCATCGAATTAATCCACATCATCCACCGCTTGTGCGGGTCCCCGTCAATTCCTTTGAGTTTTAATCTTGCGACCGTACTCCCCAGGCGGTCAACTTCACGCGTTAGCTACGTTACTAAGGAAATGAATCCCCAACAACTAGTTGACATCGTTTAGGGCGTGGACTACCAGGGTATCTAATCCTGTTTGCTCCCCACGCTTTCGTGCATGAGCGTCAGTATTGGCCCAGGGGGCTGCCTTCGCCATCGGTATTCCTCCACATCTCTACGCATTTCACTGCTACACGTGGAATTCTACCCCCCTCTGCCATACTCTAGCCCGCCAGTCACAAATGCAGTTCCCAGGTTAAGCCCGGGGATTTCACATCTGTCTTAGCGGACCGCCTGCGCACGCTTTACGCCCAGTAATTCCGATTAACGCTTGCACCCTACGTATTACCGCGGCTGCTGGCACGTAGTTAGCCGGTGCTTATTCTTCCGGTACCGTCATCCCCCCGCCATATTAGGGCAGAGGTTTTCTTTCCGGACAAAAGTGCTTTACAACCCGAAGGCCTTCTTCACACACGCGGCATTGCTGGATCAGGGTTTCCCCCATTGTCCAAAATTCCCCACTGCTGCCTCCCGTAGGAGTCTGGGCCGTGTCTCAGTCCCAGTGTGGCTGGTCGTCCTCTCAGACCAGCTACAGATCGTCGCCTTGGTAGGCCTTTACCCCACCAACTAGCTAATCTGCCATCGGCCGCCCCTGTAGCGGGAGGTCCTAAGATCCCCCCCTTTCCTCCGTAGAGCGTATGCGGTATTAATCCGGCTTTCGCCGGGCTATCCCCCACTACAGGACACGTTCCGATGTATTACTCACCCGTTCGCCACTCGCCACCAGGGTTGCCCCCGTGCTGCCGTTCGACTTGCATGTGTAAGGCATGCCGCCAGCGTTCAATCTGAGCCAGGATCAAACTCTTCAGTTCAAACCTGTTACTGTTTTTCGGTCTCTTTCGAAACCGGTCGCTCACTCAACGTACTGACGAATGATCATCCCGCCGGCGTGAATCCACCCCGGCAGGAAAACCTTCCTTTAATACTAGTGTGAGACTTGATACTTTCGCTTCCAGCAAACCCCGAAGAGTCCACTGCGCGTCGCGCATCAAGCGCCCACACTTATCGGCTGTTAATTTTTAAAGATCGAGTCCGCATTCACTACCGAACCTGCACCGCGAGGCATCAACCTCAACCACCCGGCACCGCTTCGTTCTGCGTCGCTGCATCAGCAGCAGAGAAACGAGATTATGAAGAACTTTCGCTACGCCGTCAACAGGTTTTTCTAACTTTCTCAACCCGCCCACTTCGCGCAAAGCCTTGCCACTGCTGGCTCTCCCGCCCCCCGCGCCCCGCTGTCCGGAGCACGAAAGAGCGAGATTCTAGCGAGCCAAACGGCCCCTTGCAAGCGGTATCTGGAATTTATTTCAAGGCGCCTTTTCTATGCGTCCCGGCTCATCGACAACCGGCACTTTCACGTCGGGCGCCAGAGCACCCGCTGCCGGGGAGCCGATCGTCCAATCGTGCAGCACGGTGTAGGCAACCGCAAGTAACGTCGGGCCGATGAATACACCAAGGAAGCCGAAAGCAAACGCACCGCCCAGGATACCCAGCATCACCAGGATCAGCGGCATATCACTACTCTTGCCGATCAGGATCGGCTTGATGACATTGTCGGACATACCGACGACCAGCACGCCCCACACAACCAGAAAGATCGCCCAGCCAGTTGCACCGCCGTGATACAGCCAGATCGCCGCGGGTAACCAGACGACCACCGGGCCGCCCGGTATCACCGACAGGAAGAACGTCGCCAGCCCAAGCAGCGCCGGGGCCGGAACGCCCGCAATCCAGCAACCGAAGCCGGCAAGAATGCCTTGCACAAGCGCTGTGCCGAGAATCCCGTAGACCACGCCCTTCACCGTGCTGCCCGCCAGCGCCAGCAAGTAATCGGCGCGCTCGCCGGCGATGCGGCGCATGCCCGCCCTCAGCCAGGCCGCCGCGCCCTCCCCTCCGGTATAGAAGAAGAACGCGAGCACGATACTCAGCGCCAACAAACCCAACCCGTGCGTAACGGCAATCGCAGCCGCCAGAATCCACTTGCCGGCCGGCGCCGCAAGCGCACGCATTTGCGCGATCAGTTCAGAGTTGCTACTCGTTACATTCGCCCAGAACGTCTCGATGTTCGAGCCAACCAGCGGGATTCGTCCAACCCACGGCGGCAAATCCGGCAAGCCAGCCTCGAAGAGCCTCTGTACCAACGCGACGATGTCGTGAACGTGCGCACCAAAGGCAAAGCCCGCATAGACAAACGGGCCAAGCACTACAATCAGGATGATGAGCACGATCAACGTCGCGGCCAGCTTTCGCCGCCCCCCAACTGCCGTAGTGAGCCGCCGGTACAAGCCCCACGAGCTATAACTGAGAATAGCGCCCCATAACAGCGCCGTCGTAAAAGGCGCAAGCACCAGCAAGGAGCCACCTACCAATATGATCAACGCGAACACTGCGGCGAGACGTTCAATCAGTTGGTCCGATTTCACTATGAATCTCCTGTTGTGCCTGACCACAGCGACGAATAGACATACGCTTGCCAGGCGCCCACCGACGGTGGTCAGTATAGGAGCGAGCCACGCCCCTGGGCATGTCTTATATCATCCAGCCAGGACGCCACGCAACGCATCTGACTCCCCCCGCAACGGGCTTATTTCTAATGCGGAAACGTCTCAATCCATCCGGCATAGTCAGCCAAATAATATGGCGGCATAGAAAAGACTAGAATATAAGGTTCTGTGCCTCCCAATTTCCGGATTTATGCGCTCGCGAATCGCCAAACGTCTCCCCCCCGATGCCGACAAGCTTGTCGGTCTCTCGCTCGCGCTTTTCGCGTCGGGCAGCCGCACCGAAGACCGCTTCTGGGAAGCGAAGCTCGATGCGCTGCTGACCAAGATCGTCCGTAACGCCAACCAGACTACGCTGGACGCCGCGCTCGATCATCTGCAGCAGAATCATCCCGATGCTTATGGCGCACTCGCCGACATGGCGGAAACGCACAGCGAGTCGTTCATCGTCGACCACGAAGGCGCTCCTTATGAAGCGCTGCTGATTGCCGCGCCCGTGCTGGCCTGGACTCGCTACATGATTCCTTCCGGCCCGCTCAAAGTGGATGCAGCCGACGCGCTGCGCGCGCATCTGCAAGCGCACGTGCTCGCGGCGAATACGCGTGTGGCCATGGTGCCGTTCCTGTACAGCATCGACCAGCTGCCGCGTCACCACGTCGAAACCTGGCGTATTGCCCAGCAACTCGCTCAAGCAGCGATGGCGGGTGGCAACGTCAAACTCAATTTTGGCGAACTGCCGGAAACCTCGCCCATCCTGGCCGACCCGCGCTTTCTGCTGGCTGTGGTCGCGGCGCCGGTGGGCGAACCGGCGTTCCGCTGGCAGGAAGAAGAAAACGGCAGCCGGATCGAGCGTGGTCAATGCCTCGAACAATGGGCAACGCAAGGCGGCGCTAATCTGTCACTGGTGCTGCCCGGATGTGAGTTCGAGTGTCTGCTGCCGGATGCCTATTATTCGGCCTGCCGCGACGCCGACGAACGGGTGCGCCCTCACACGGTCCGTACCGCCGTGCGCTATCTGTTCGACACAATCGGCGCGGCGCCACAGGAATTGCGCGCGGTTGTCGCAGGCTTCGGCGAGCGCCGTATCGACGAATACCGCGTCGGCTTCACGCGCCGGGGCAGCAATGATGTGATCTATGGCGTCGTATGGCCACTTTACGGCCGCGAGAACGGCGAGCCCGGCATCGATGAAGAACCGCAAGAGACCGCTGCGTCAGACGACCCGCTCGAAGAAATCGTCGCATTGCTCAAGGAAACCGGCGTGACAGACGTGCGCCGCCACGCGGGCCGCTTCGAGCCGGAATATTGCGATGACTGCGGTGTGCCGCTCTACGCGGACCCGCTCGGCGAAATCGTCCACGCCGAAATGCCGGAGGACGCGGAGCCCGCGCAACCGCATTTCCACTGACCCGCCGGCGCCGGCGTCACTGCGCCGCAGTCGACATCAGGAAGCCCCGCCGCGCGCGGGGCTTTTTTTATGTCATTCCTCCTATGCCTTTTGGACAGGCCGTCAAACCGAAGGGAATTTGTCATCATAGTGCCGGTGGCGCATCGTAATGCGCCCGGCACTCTCGCCGGCCCGCACTCATCGCGCCACCTCGCCCGATTCATCTGGAGACATGGCATGCGATTCTCAATACTCAACTCAGACGCGGAACGACGCGATGGACTCAAAGCATTGCTGCGGCAAATCGACCGGCTAGCGCGCTTTAACGAAGCACAGGATTGGCGTCAGGTTGAGCGTACGCTCAAGCGCTTGCGGCCCGACCTGCTCGTGATCGACTGGCAGGACTGGATGTCAGTTGACGACACCCGTCATCTGCTCAGCCACTACCCGGACCTGCGCATTGCAGTGCTGACCGACGAGGTCTCTCCAACTGCCGTACGGGACCTGATGGACGAAGGTGTGCTTGGGGTGGTTCCGCGCGAAACCGACCCGTGCCTGATCGTGCGCGCTTTCGAGATGGTTCTGCTGGGCGGTCACTATGTGCCGCCCGGCGCGTTGGCGCTCAATCCTCCGCTACCGCCGGATGCCACCATCCGGCCGTTCGATGAAAAGAGTCCACCACCGCGCCGGACCAAACTTTCCAACGGCCTGTCGCCCCGCCAGGAGCAGATCATGCGCTGCGTCCACATGGGCAGCACCAACAAGATGATCGCGCGCACGCTCGGCATCAGTGAAGGCACCGTCAAGATCCATCTGACCAGCATTTTTCAGCAACTCGGAGCGCCTAACCGCGCCGCCGCGGTCGCGCTGTACAACGGCTGGCTGTCGGCTCATTTGCAAGTACTGCGCAACGAGGGCGGAGGTCAGGATCGTCCGGTAATGGGGCAAGCCGGGGTGGTGCCATTGCGGCGCCGCACACCGCGGCGCTTCCAGTATCCGTTGCCCGCGAACGACACCGCCGACACGCTGCCAATGGCGGCCGAACCGAGCACGCCGTACGGCGATGCACCCGCCGGGTTGACGGCGGAACAGGTCACGCAAGGTTCGGCATAACGTCAGCCGGCGCGCGCGCCAGAATCGAAACACGCGTCTTCTTGCAGCGTTCGCGCCGGCTGGCATGGAATCCGCTCACACCTTTTCTCGTCCAACGAGTAATATTAGATACATGGGTTTCCTCTACACACCGCTTCCGTTCTGGGTCGCTGTCGGTGGCTGGATCGCCACTGCGATAGTGGTCGCGCTCGCGCTGTGGAAAAATCCTTTCAAACGACTTCAGGACGGCACACTCCAGCATGTCTGGCTCGCGATCATCGTTGCGGTGTCAGTGCTGTGGGCGAGCAATGCGTGGCTCGACGACGGTACTGTCATGCACCTGCTAGGCGCCACGCTGGTCGTCACATTATTCGATTGGGCGCTGGCGCTGATCGCCATGGCGATCGTCACCGGTCTCGCCGCCGTCGTCTTCGACGCCCCCTGGCAGGGCATCGCACTGACATTCCTCGTGTTCGGTGCGCTGCCTGTCGGCATCTCGACGTTGATCCAGCGCGCCAGCATTGCCTGGCTGCCGCGCAACCTTTTCATGTTTATCTTCGGCCAGGGTTTTGTCTCACCCGCCATTGCCGTGTCGCTCACGGCGGCCGCGGCGCTCGGCGTTCACATCACGCTCGCCGACGGTTCAATGACCGTGGTGCCGGTCGGCTACGCGTTCAGCGTGCTTCTGCTCGCCACCGGCGAGGCCTGGTTCACGGGCATGTCGACGGCATTGATTGCGGTCTACCGCCCGGCGTGGGTTACCACTTATGATGTGCGTCGATATCGATTGGGCGGGCCACGCATCTGACACGAGCGCGGCATCGAGCACGTATCGACGGCAATCTGCCATCCCGGCACATAAAGCGCCTGAGTCCACGCACCACGACAGGACAAAATATTTGTGTCAGGATTGAACTCATCCCTCTCGCCAGGCATCTTACGTGCCTCATGTCTTATTAGCGTCTAACGAACTAGATGGATCGCACCAACGTACCGCGCCGATTGCTGCGGTTGGTCGGCCGGTTAGCAACATTTGCAGCGAGTCTCTCGCTCATTTGCACTGCTCCCGCATACGCCGATCAACTCGAACAGCACAACGATCTCGTCAACAAATTTGTCAATGACATGCATGCGGACCCGCTAGTCGCGGACTGCGCTGCCCATGGTAATTTTGTTGCGAGCACATCGACCGCCTTCGACCATGTCGAATTTCCACCCAGCTCCTTCGACAGCGCGCATGCGGCGGTCACGCCCTGGAACGATTCGTTCGACGAGGGCAAGCAGCGCGTCAAGGTGGACAACATCGTTACCGTCGAGGGCCTCGGTATCCGCCAGAGCGGCGGCGGAGATCCAGCCGATCTCAAATTCCGTTGCGGCTATGTGGGCGCCCAGATGCTGGCGTTCAGCTGGAACGATCCGGTGCCGCCGGCCCGGGCGCACAGCGCCGGGTCAACGGGATCGCGAGCCTCCTCGGGCAAGCACAAGAGTGTGAAGGGCAAGCACTCCGCCAACGGTAAAACAACGAAGAAAGCGACCGGCACGTCCTCGAAGGCAAGCTCGGGAAAATCTTCGCGAGCAACTTCCAGCAAGTCTTCAGGTAAGTCTTCGAGCAAATCGACCGCGAAGAAGTCCCCAGCGAAAAAGACTCAATAGCGGACACGAGCGAAGGCCGCGTTAACGGGTCCGCACCACGGACCGGGCTCGCACCCAGCAAAAACGGGGCACACACTTCCAGAGCGTGTGCCCCGTTTCTTTATGCGGCGTCCAATTAGGCGAACGTCTCCACGTGTCGCAAAATAGCCTGCAGCATGGCAGCGCCCAGCGACGCGCTACGCTCACCGCTCCAACCCACCCGCTCGTCCGGCAGATTGGCGTTGTCCTTGAACGGCATCTCCAGCGTCAACGACAGGCAGCCGAATTCGTTGCCGATGTACTTCGAAGCCAGCTTGAGCGCATCCTCACGATACTTGCTCGCGGCGTAGCCGTACTTGTCCTGGAAATCCGGGCTCGCATGCTTGAATGCTTCGATGAACGCTTTCTGCTCCTCGCCCTGCCGCTCGGTGAAACCCGGCAGCATTTCGGAGCCGGCCACGAACACGTACGGCAGCGCCTCGTCGCCGTGGATATCGAAAAAGAGATCACAACCGATCGCGTGAATCGCATCACGCACCACGAGCACCTCGGGACTGCGCGCGGCGTCCGGCTCCATCCATTCGCGGTTCAGGTTCGCACCCGTCGCGTTGGTGCGCAGATTGCCGTGCACGCTGCCATCCGGATTCATGTTCGGCACGATGTAGAACACCGCGTGATCGTAAAGCTTGCGCGCCACCGGATCGCCCGCCCAATCGCCCCAACCCGCGAGACGCTTGACGAGACCTTCGATAAACCATTCAGCCATCGTCTCGCCAGGATGCTGACGCGCGATCAGCCAGATCTTCTTCTTCTTGGGCTTGTCGCCGGTTTGCGGAGTACCAAGCGTCAGCAGCGACATCGGCCGGCCTTCGACGGTCTTGCCCAACTCCGTGAGCGTGGCCTGCGGCATCTGCTGGACTGCGCCGAGAAACTCCGAGTGCCGCTCCTCACTATACGGCTCGAAATACGCGTAGTAGATGCGGTCGAAATCCGGCGTGTGGTCGATCGTCAACACACGGCCGTCGTAGGAAGTCGGCACGCGGAACCAGTTCACGCGGTCATAGCTTGCCACGGCCTTGTAGTCGCGCCAGCCTTCGGCGAAAGCGCACGCCGCGGCATTTTCGAAGGTCATCACGCAGCGCTCGCCAGCCGCGCCGGACAAACGGAAATAAAACCACTGCGCGAACTCGGCGTGACTGTCGGGCCGCACGCGTAAACGGATGTTGCCGGCGTCTTCGCAGGCCAGCACTTCGATCGCGCTCGCATCGAAGTTGCTCGTAATCGATAACGTCATGATGTTCTTCCCTGCTTGTGTGCGCGGCAATCGCTTAGTCAGCGATGCGGCGACGGAATACGTAGGTGGAATCGTTCGAGGCTTCGGCGTCGAACGCGTAGCCTTCGGCGTTGAAGGCCTTGAGTTGCTCGGGCTTGTCGAGACGGTTTTCGACCGCGTAGCGCGCCATCAGACCGCGCGCGCGTTTTGCGTGGAAACTGATGATCTTGTAGCGGCCACCCTTCCAGTCTTCGAACACCGGTGTGATGATCGGCGCTTCCAGCACCTTGGGCTTGACCGACTTGAAGTACTCACCTGAAGCGCAGTTGACCAGCACGCGCGAGGCGGCAGCGCGCTTCTTCAATTGCGCGTTCAAAGCCTGCGTGATCCGCTCCCCCCAGAACGCGTACAAATCCTTGCCGCGCGTATTGGCAAAGCGCGTCCCCATTTCGAGGCGGTACGGTTGCAGCAGATCGAGCGGACGCAACAACCCGTACAGGCCGGAAAGCACGCGCACGTGATTCTGCGCGTAATCCAGATCGGCCGACGACAACGTCCTGGCATTGAAGCCTTCGTACACATCGCCGTTGAACGCGAGCACGGCCTGCTTGGCGTTGTGCGTGCCGAAACTGGGTGACCATTCTGCGTAACGCTGGAAATTGAGGTGCGCGAGCTGGTCGGAAATGCTCATCAACGAACCGATCTGCTGCGGCGACAAAAGGCGCAATCCGCCGATCAATTCGGCCGCATCGTCGACGAAATCGGGGATTGTGTGCTTTTTGACGTGCGGAGGGGTTTCGTAGTCGAGCGATTTCGCCGGCGACAGAACGATTATCATAGAGGCTTGCAGGCACGCCGTGCCTGGCGGTCAAAGACGAAAGCCAGATTGTAACGAATGCCCGGTTCCCATGCCTCACACGGCGCTTTGCGCGTCGTCCTCGATTCCAATGTGTGGATCGATATTCTCGTGTTCGACGATCCGCACACGCGGCCGATCCGCGCCGCGCTCGAAAGTGGCGCGCTCGCCGCACTGATCGACGCGCGCTGCCTCGCTGAACTCACCTACGTGCTCGACTACCCGCAATTCGTGCATCGCAAGGTGGACAAGGCAGCGGCGCTTGCCGTCGTCGCGCGCCTGGCACAGTTGGTCGAACCCGCTGCACCCGCGGAAGATGCCAGGCCGTTGCCGAAATGCAAAGACCGCGACGACCAGAAATTCCTCGAACTCGCGCACGCGGCGCAAGCCGACTGGCTGGTGTCGAAGGACCGCGCGGTGTTGAAACTGGCCAAGCGGATTGCGCGTGACTTCGGTTTCCAGATTGCGCAGCCGGCGCCGTTCGTCAGCGCCTGGATGGCAATCGCGGACGAGCCCGCATCGGTATGACACCTGGCCGGATGGCCAACGTCGGGCCGACTGCGCGCACGCAGGGCCGCGATTCCCTACAATCAAGCTTCGTCCTTTTCGAACGACGTCTTTCGCCAACTCACTCGCCCACGCTCCGGACAGCGCCATGAATGCACCGCACGACACGCCCATGAGTCCCTCGTTTCCGTCCCGCCTGCCGGACGTCGGCACGACGATTTTCACTGTGATGAGCGCGCTCGCCGCCGAAAAAGGCGCGGTGAACCTCGGCCAGGGCTTTCCTGACTTCGGTTGCGACCCCCGCATTGTCGACGCTGTCGCAAACGCCATGCGCGACGGCCACAATCAATACCCGCCGATGGCCGGCGCCGCGCCGCTGCGCCAGGCGATTTCGGACAAGATCGCCAACCTGTACGGCCGCCGCTACGACGCCACCAGCGAGATCACCGTCACGGCAGGCGCCACGCAGGCGCTACTGACCGCGATTCTCTGCACCGTGCACCCGGGCGACGAAGTGATCGTGGTCGAGCCGACCTACGACAGTTACCTGCCGTCGATCGAGCTGGCCGGCGGCACGCCGGTATTCGTCACGCTCGACGCGCCCGACTACGCGATTCCGTTCGACAAGCTCGCCGCCGCGATCACGCCGAAAACGCGGCTCCTGCTGATCAATACCCCGCACAATCCGACCGGTACGGTCTGGCGCGCGGAAGACATGCGCAAGCTCGAAGAAATCGTGCGTGGCACCAACGTGCTGATTCTGTCCGACGAAGTCTATGAACACATGGTGTACGACGGCGCGCCGCACGAAAGCGTCGCGCGTTATCCGGAACTGGCGCAGCGCAGTTTCGTGGCGTCGAGCTTCGGCAAGACCTACCACGTCACTGGCTGGAAGATCGGCTACGTAGCCGCGCCCGCCGCGCTCACGGCTGAATTCCGCAAAGTGCACCAGTTCAACGTGTTTACGGTCAACACGCCGATGCAGGTCGGCCTCGCAGAATATATGCAGGATCCGGCACCGTATCTGGATCTCCCCGCGTTTTATCAGAAGAAACGCGACTTCTTCCGCGCCGGCCTCGCAAATTCACGCTTCAAGTTGTTGCCTTGCACGGGCACATACTTTCAGTGCGTCGACTATTCGGCGATCAGCGATTTGCCCGAAGCCGAATTTGCGCAATGGCTGACCGGTGAAATCGGTGTCGCGGCAATTCCCGTTTCGGCGTTCTATCACGAGGCGCATGAATCGGGCGTGGTGCGCTTCTGCTTTGCCAAGCAGGAGACCACCCTCGCCACCGCGCTCGACCGGCTGGCGCGGCTCTAGGGCGCCCCGCGCGATGCTGCGAACGAACCCACGTTCCTCGCCATCGCGCGCAGCGGCCCACGCGTGGGTTGCACGCCCGGGGTTATTTCAACCGCAACACCACCACGCCTCAAGTCGGACGCGAGGCGGCGATATACGCCTTACGATCGTCGGTCACGCGTTGCGCGGCCGGCCGGGCGTTGATCGCCTTCACGTAGCTTTTCCAGTCCACGCCGGCGTCGAGCAGAAAATCGCGGCCGTAGATGGTCTGCGTCGCCATGCCCACCAGCGGCAAGCTCACAAAACCCGCTGCGTCGGCGACACTGAAGCGCTCGCCGCGCAGATACGGCCCGAACTTCGCGATCCGCTTGAAGCCGGCAATGTGATGCGCGAGCAGCTTCTCGACGCGCCCCTTGGTCGCGTCAGTCACGGTGCCACCAAAGAATGCTTCCTTGTAGAGATTGCGCGCGGTCAGTTCGAGATGTACATCCACGAACATGATCAGTTCGCGCTCCTTGGCCGCTTCCCACGGGTCCGCGGAGAAAATCGCCTTGTCGGGAAAACGCGCGGCCAGATACTCGACGATGCTTTGCGACTCACACAGATCGCCGTGTTCGGTCTGGATATAGGGCACCTTGCCGAGCGGAGAATGCTCGAGCATCGCCTCTTCCTGGCTCGGCAGCACCAACACTTCCTCGAACGGAATGCCATGTTCGAGGAGCACGAACTTCACCTTGTTGTAATAGTTCGAGAGCGCGAAACCGCACAGCTTGATCATCGGGTGTCTCCTTTCTTCGGGTTGTTTGAGACCGCCCGTCAAAATCAACGCGGCGGCCTTCGATCAATCATCCAGTAAATTGCACGATCGTGCTATTCTAAAATAACCATGGAGTCGAGCATCACAATGACCTCTCGCAATTTCAGCATCGAGACTATCGGCATTGTCGGAACCGGTGCAATGGGCCGTGGCATCGCCCAGATTGCCGCGCTGGCGGGTCTCACCGTGCGTCTGTACGACACGAACCCTGCCGCGATCGGCGCCGCGCGCGACTACCTTGCCGAGACTTTCGCCAAATTGACTGCCAAAGGCAAGCTCGACCAGGCCCGCTCGCTCGCCGCACTGGCGAACGTGAGCGGCGCGCAGGTCGTCGGCGATCTGGCCGATTGCGATCTGGTCGTCGAGGCGATCGTTGAAAAGCTCGATGTGAAGCAAGCGCTCTTTCGCGAACTCGAAACGGTGGTGAGCGGGCGATGCGTGCTGGCGTCGAACACATCGTCATTGTCGATCACGGCAATTGCGGCCGGCTGCACGAGCCCGTCACGCGTAGCCGGTTATCACTTCTTCAATCCGGTTCCGTTGATGAAGGTCGTCGAAGTGATCGACGGCCTGCGCAGCGATCCCGCCGTCGGCGACTCACTGATGGATCTCGCGCGCCGCATGGGACACACGCCGGTGCGTGCGAAAGACATGCCCGGCTTCATCGTCAATCATGCCGGCCGCGGCATGAATACCGAGGGCCTGCGCGTAGCCGGCGAAGGCGTTGCGAGCTTCGCCGACATCGACCGCATCATGCGCGAACAGGCAGGCTTTCGCCTCGGGCCGTTCGAACTGCTCGATCTGACCGCGCTCGACGTATCGCATCCGGTGATGGAATCGATCTATCACCAGTTCTATGAAGAACCGCGCTTCACGCCCTCGCCCATCACAGGCACGCGGCTCGCGGGCGGACTGATCGGCCGCAAAACGGGCGAAGGCTTCTACCGCTATGAAGACGGTAAGCAGCAAGTGCCCACCGAAGCGCCCGCGCCGACCGAACTGCCACACAGCGTCTGGGTCAGCAAGCGCTATCCGGAGGCGCATGAAACCGTCGTGCAACTCATCGCCAAGGCAGGCGTAAAGCTCGACGAAGGCGCCACGCCCGCAGCGGACTCGCTGATCGTCGTGACACCGTTCGGTCATGACGCAACTACCGCCGCCGTCGACGAAGCACTCGATGCCACTCGCGTTGTCGCTATCGATGCCCTATTCCCGCTGGCCGCCGCGAAGCGCCGCACGCTGATGACGACACCCGCCACCAGCCGCGCCGCACGCGAGACCGCGCACGCACTGTTTGCCGCGGATGGTGTTCCCGTCACCGTGATCCGCGACTCGACCGGCTTCGTCGCGCAACGCGTTGTGGCGACCATCGTTAATATTGGCTGCGATATCGCGCAAAAACAGATCGCGACGCCGGACGATGTCGACCTCGCTGTGACGCTCGGTCTCGGCTACCCGCGCGGGCCGCTCGCACTCGGCGATACGCTCGGCGCGAAGACGATCCTCACCATCTTGCGCAATATCTTCAGCGTGCTCGGCGATCCGCGCTATCGTCCGTCGCCCTGGCTTGCACGGCGCGCACAACTTGGCTTGTCGCTGACACAACGCGACGCTGCCGACACTCAAACGGAGACCCAACAATGAGCGCCGAACTGCTGACCTCACGCCCGACCGAAAGCGAATCGACGCTGGTCCTCACGCTGTCGAATCCCGGCGCACGCAATGCGCTGCATCCGGACATGTATGCCGCGGGCATCGAAGCGCTCGAATCGGTGGAGCGCGATCCGTCGATCCGCGCCGTCGTGATTACCGGCGCGGACAATTTCTTTTGTTCCGGCGGCAATCTGAACCGCTTACTGGAAAACCGTGCGAAAGACCCGTCGGTGCAGGCGGAGAGCATCGATCTGCTCGGCGAATGGATTTCGGCGCTGCGTCTGTCGTCCAAGCCGGTGATCGCCGCCGTTGATGGCGCCGCCGCCGGCGCGGGGTTTTCGCTCGCGCTCGCGTGCGATCTGATCGTCGCGGCGGAAGACGCCAAGTTCGTGATGTCGTATGCCCGCGTTGGTCTCACACCCGATGGCGGCGGTTCCTGGTTTCTCGCGCAAGCCTTGCCGCGGCAGCTGGCGACCGAAGTGCTGATCGAAGGCAAACCGATCGGCGCTACACGCCTGCACGATCTCGGTGTCGTCAACAAACTGGCGAAGGCCGGCACCGTGCGCGACACGGCTGTCGCCTGGGCCGACGAGCTCAGCAAGATTTCGCCGAATTCGGTCGCGCGCATCAAGGGGCTCATCGGTGCGGCCGGCACACAGCCGCTCGCTGAACATCTGGTTGCCGAACGCGACAGCTTCGTCGCCTCACTGCACCACCGCGACGGTCTCGAAGGGATTTCCGCGTTCCTCGAAAAACGCGCTCCGGTCTACAAGTGAACATCAGTGAACCAAGCGACGATGCCTGAATATCAACTCCCCAAACGCCGCCGCATCTTCCTCATGCGTCACGGTGACGTAACCTACTTCGACGACAGCGGCCGCGCGATCGATCCGGAAACGGTGCCGTTGAATGCGAACGGCCGCGAACAGGCAAGCGCGGCAGGCCGCGTATTCGCCGAGCAGCAGGTCCGGTTCGATCGGGTGATCGTGAGCGGCTTGCCGCGCACGGTCGAAACCGCGCAACGCGTATTGGCCGAGACCGGTCAGCAGATCGAGCTCGACATCGAGCCGGCATGGCAGGAAATTCGCGGCGGCAAACTCAGCAACATTCCGCCGCAGGATATCGAAGCAGCATTTCTCGGCGTGTTCGATGGCATCGTGCCGGAAAGCACGCGCTTTCTCGACGGCGAAACCATCAGCACGTTGTTCGACCGCGTGTTGCCCGCGGTGGCGGCGTTGCGCGAGGACACGTCGTGGGACACCGTGCTGCTAGTGCTGCACGGCGGCGTGAATCGCGCGATTCTGTCGCACGCGCTCACCGCCGGAGGGCGCACTTTCTTCGGCCATCTGGCGCAAGCCACCGGCTGCATCAACGCGCTCGACGTCGGCGCCGAGTCACGCGACTGGGTGCTGCGCGCGATCAACTATTCACCGCCGTCGCCGCTGCATCGCGACGTTCGCAACACCACGATGGAAATGCTCTACGCACAATTCATTCAATACAAGCGTAGCTGAACCCAAACTGGAGGAGACACATGGTGCAAGCCACACAGACCGGCGAACCAGAGCAGAAACCGGATTACTCAGCCTTCGAGGGCACGCGTCCGGTCAACGAGCGGCAACGCTTCGACAGCGACGCGCTCGCCGCGTGGCTAACCCAGCACGTCGACGGATTTGCCGGACCGCTCACGTTGGAGCAATTCGCCGGCGGCCAGTCTAATCCCACTTTCAAACTCGTCACGCCGTCACGCTCGTACGTGATGCGCGCCAAGCCCGGGCCGGCCGCGAAGTTACTGCCCTCGGCGCACGCCGTCGAACGCGAATACCGCGTGATGCATGCGCTCGCCAACACCGACGTGCCGGTCGCGCACATGCTCGCCTTGTGCGAAGACGAAAGTGTGATCGGCCGGGCATTCTACGTGATGGAGTTCGTCGAAGGCCGCGTGCTGTGGGACCAGTCTCTACCCGGCATGACGCCTGCGGAGCGCGCGGCGATTTACGACGAAATGAATCGTGTGATCGCAGCGCTGCATAGCGTCGATGTCACGGCAATCGGTCTTGCCGACTACGGCAAACCGGGCAATTACTTCGCACGCCAGATCGGCCGTTGGAGCAAACAGTACGTCGCTTCCGAAACCGAACCGATTGACGCGATGCAGCGTCTGATCGAATGGCTGCCGCAGCATATGCCGGCGGAAACGAGCGAGCGCGCCTCGGTCGTGCATGGCGACTACCGGCTCGACAACCTGATCTTCCATCCCACCGAGCCGCACGTACTTGCCGTACTCGACTGGGAACTTTCGACACTCGGCGACCCGCTCGCCGACTTCGCCTATCACTGCATGGCATGGCACGTCGATCCCGCCCAATTCCGCGGCATTGCGGGTCTGGACTGGGCGGCCCTCGGCATTCCCGACGAGGCGCATTACGTCGAACGCTATTGCAAGCGCACCGGCTTCGAGATCCACGGCGACTGGAATTTCTATCTCGCGTACAACATGTTTCGCATCGCCGCGATCCTGCAAGGGATCATGAAGCGCGTGGTCGACGGCACCGCGGCCAGCGCTCAGGCGCTCGATGCCGGCCGTCGTGCGAAGCCGATGGCCGAACTCGCCTGGCGCTACGCACAGAAGGTACGTTAAGCAAATCGGTGCACCAGGTTGCGCTCCTGAACAAACGTCATTCGTCATCCGCGAGGTCATATATGAATTTCGATTACACCCCGAAGGTGCAGGCGCTGCGCGAGAAACTGCTCGCCTTCTTCGACGAGCACATCTATCCGAACGAGCAGGCGTTCTATGCCGAGATCGCGCGCAATCGCCAGAACGGCAACGCGTGGCTGCCGACCGAACTGGTCGAACAACTGAAACAGAAAGCGCGCGACGCGGGTTTATGGAACCTGTTCCTGCCTGAATCGGTACGCGGCGCCGGCCTGACGAATCTTGAATATGCGCCGCTCTGCGAGATCATGGGCCGTGTGCCCTGGGCGCCGGAAGTGTTCAACTGCAATGCGCCCGACACCGGCAACATGGAAACGATTGAACGCTACGGCAGCGACGACAACAAACGCGAATGGCTCGAACCGCTGCTGCAAGGGCACATCCGCTCGGCGTTTCTGATGACCGAACCGGAGGTAGCGTCGTCGGACGCGACCAATATCCAGACGAGCATCGTGCGCGATGGCGACACCTACTTGATCAACGGCCACAAGTGGTGGTCGTCCGGTGCGGGAGACCCACGCTGCAAGGTCTACATCGTGATGGGCAAGACTGATCCTGAGGCGCCACGTCATGCGCAGCAGTCGATGATTCTGGTTCCCGCCGATGCGACCGGCATCACCGTGCACCGCCCGCTCACCGTATTCGGCTACGACGACGCGCCGCACGGCCACATGGAAATCACGCTCGAAAACGTGCGCGTGCCGGCTACCAACATGCTGCTCGGCGAAGGGCGCGGCTTCGAAATCGCCCAAGGGCGCCTCGGACCGGGACGCATCCACCACTGCATGCGCTTGATCGGTCTCGCCGAGCGCGCGCTCGAACTCATGGCCAAACGCTCCATGCAACGCGTCGCTTTCGGCAAGCCGGTTTCCGCGCAGGGTGTTACGCAGGAACGCATGGCCGAAGCGCGCTGCATGATCGAACAGGCACGCCTGCTGACGCTGAAGACCGCGTACATGATGGACACGGTCGGCAACAAGGGCGCGCGCGGCGAGATCGCCATGATCAAGGTGGTCGCGCCGAATATGGCATGCCAGGTGATCGACTGGGCGATCCAGGCGCACGGCGGCGGCGGCGTCAGCGACGATTTCCCGTTGGCGTATGCGTACGCCAACGCGCGGACGTTGCGCTTCGCCGATGGCCCCGACGAAGTGCACCGCAACGCGATCGCAAAGCTCGAACTGGCGCGTTATATGGATGCGGGTGCTGCGGCCCGAGTGGAAACGCCGATTACGCGGGTTTGAGGTCGGGGGCGGGGCGGTAGCCGACGGCGCGCGGGTTCACGGCCAGCAGCATTGGCCGATCTATGCTCTAATTTTCGTCAACAGCGGCGCCCTTTTGTGGCGCCACTTTCACGAAACGAAGGAGCCAGGATGATCGACGTCTATAGCTGGGCAACCCCGAACGGCCATAAGGTTCACATCATGCTCGAGGAAACGGGCCTCGCGTACACGGCGCACGGCGTCGATATCGGCGCAGGCGACCAGTTCAAACCCGAGTTCCTCGCGATTAGCCCGAACAACAAGATTCCGGCGATCGTCGATTCCGAAGGTCCTAAAGACGCCGACGGCAAGCCGATCGCACTATTCGAATCAGGCGCGATTCTGATTTATCTGGCGGAGAAAACCGGCAAGTTCCTGCCGACTGATCCGGCCGCACGCTATGCCACTCTGCAGTGGCTGATGTTCCAGATGGGCGGCCTCGGTCCGATGCTCGGGCAAACGCATCATTTCCGTATCTACGCACCGGAGCCAATCGAATACGCGATCAATCGCTACACGAACGAAACGCGGCGCCTTTATGGCGTGATGGAAACGCAGCTCGGCAAGACGCGGTATCTAGCCGGCAACGACTACACGATCGCTGACATTGCCGCATTTCCGTGGACGCGCTCGTGGCAAAACCAGGGCATCGAACTGGATACCTTTCCGCATGTGAAGCGGTGGCACGAAGAAATTGCCGCGCGTCCGGCGGTGGTACGCGGTGTTGACGTGCTAGCGTCGGCCCGCAAGCCGCTCATGGACGACAAGGCTAAAGAGATGCTGTTCGGTGCGACGCAGTACGCGAAGCGGTAGGCATGCCGTCGTCACTTTGCATCGGCACTCTTTCGCATTGACAACGACCACGGCATTGCCATCTGTTGAGGCATCGACATAAAAAAGCGCGAGACGGCATCACTGCCACTCGCGCTTTTTTGCCAACCGGTCGGCTGGCTATGAACGGTTAGAAATAGTGCCGCGTGATGAACTCTGCGACACAGACCGGCCGCTCACTTCCCTGCCGCTCCAGCGTCACATTCCACTCAACCTGCACACCTGCGTTGTCGACGTCGGTGACGGATTCCACCGCAAACCGCGCACGCAACTGTGAGCCGACCAGCACCGGCGACGTGAACCGCACACGATTCAATCCGTAGTTGACGCCCATACGCTGCTTAAGCGCCACTGTCTTGCCGAGCAGCACCGGAATCAACGACAGTGTCATGAACCCATGCGCGACCGGACCACCAAACGGCGACTCACGCCTCGCCCGCTCGGGGTCCACGTGAATCCACTGATGATCGCCGGTGGCCTCAGCGAAACGATCGACGCTTGCCTGATCGACCGTCAGCCAGCCGCTAACGAGCGGTTCAGCGCCAATCAGCGCGCGCAATGCCGCTGCGTCGCCAAACGTTACGGCGGCCACCGCGCTGCTGCCCGTCATGACGCGGTGCCCGGATTGCGCAGTCCGAATAACCCTTTCGAACGCACCGTAATCACGGTTTCGCCGTGCTGGTTGACGCCTTCCCACTGCGTCGAAACGATGCCGCGATCCGGCTTACTCTCCGAAACACGTTTGTCGAGCACCGCGTTCATCATCGTGATCGTGTCGCCGACACGCACCGGCTTCAACCAGCGGATCTCGTCGATACCGGGCGAGCCCATCGACGTGGAACCCGCGATCGCGTTGCGCACCAGCATGCCCATCATGACCGAACAGGTATGCCAGCCGCTTGCGACCAGTCCGCGAAATGGCGAAGCTGCGGCTGCAGCCTCGTCCAGGTGAAACGGCTGCGGATCGAACTTCTCCGCGAACTCGACGATCTCTTCACGCGTGAAAGTATGCTTACCGATTTCCGTAGTCGTGCCGACTACCATGTCCTCGTAACTCAGACCCATCGCACACCTCTTTCTTATCCGATTCGACCGGCTGATCAGACTTCGGTCGAGACAAAGCCGGGCAGCGCGGCGAACCGCGCGAGATGGTGATCGACATCGCCCAATGTGGTTTCGATGATAGCAAGACGTTTGAACAGATGCGCCGCGGCGACTTCGTTCGTGACGCCCATGCCGCCGTGCAACTGCACCGCCTGCTGACCGACGAAACGGGCGGCCTGGCCGACCCGCGCCTTCGCTGCGGAGATGGCACGGCGACGTTCGTCGGCGTCTGCGCTGGTGTAACGCACGGCCGCCAGGTAAGTGATCGAACGCGCCTGCTCGGCGTGAATCAACATCTCGACCATGCGATGCTGTAGCGCCTGAAAACGTGCAATCGGCTGGCCGAACTGCTGGCGCGTCTTGGTGTACTCGCCGGTTGCGTGGTTCAGTGCGTCGAGCGCGCCGACCGCTTCCGCGCACAGCAATACCGTGCCGTAGTCTGCGATGTGCTCGAGCGCCGCGGCACCCGAATGTTTGCCGGTGAGCTGGCGTGCAGGCGTGCCATCGAACTCGAGTGTCGCGGCGCGCTGGCCGTCGATTGTGCGGTAGTCAGTGACTTTGACACCGGCCGCATCGCGGCCGACGACAAAGAGCGCGATCTCGCCATTCAGCCGAGCCGGCACGATCCAGTAATCCGCTTGCGCGCCGTGCAGCACAACCGACTTCGTGCCGGTCAACGTCTGCTGATCGCCCTGCCCGTTCGCAACTGTCTCAACTTCGAACAGGTCGTAGCGTGCGTGCGGCTCGTGAAATGCCACTGCCAACCTGGTCTCGCCCTGGGCCGCGCGTTCGAGTAGCGACGCGTCTTCGCCTTGCCCGTTGCCCGCCAGCCGCAGCGCCTCGATACCCACAGCGGTCGCCCAATACGGCTCGACCACCAGAGCACGCCCGAGCTCCTGCATGACCACCAGCATGTCGATCGGGCTGCCGTTGAAGCCACCCTGCGCTTCCGGCACCGGCAAGGCAGTCAGGCCCAGTTCGGTAAAAGCTGTCCAGTGCGCATCCGACACACCGGTTTCCGATTGCACGATCGCCTGGCGCGCTTCGAACCCGTAGCTCCTGTCAAGGTAGCGGCGCAATGCGTCAGCAAATTGCTGTTGTTCGTCGTTGAAAGTGAAGTCCATGCGCCGCTCCTCAGAGTCCGAGAATCATCTGCGCGATGATGTTCTTTTGAATTTCGTTCGAGCCGCCGTAAATCGACGTCTTGCGGAAGTTGAAGTAGTACGCGGCCAGCGGTGCGGCGTCATCGTCACCGGCGAGGCTATGTTCGCGTTCGCCTTCAAGGAATGGCACGTCGAATGGCGCGGCGAGCGGACCGACCGCTTCGAACATCAGTTCGGTCAGCGCCTGCTGTACTTCCGTGCCCTTGATCTTGAGCATCGAGGCTTCCGGCCCCGGCCCACGTCCGCCCGTTTCGTTGGCGACCACACGTTGAACGGTGACTTCGAGCGCCATCAGTTCGATCTCGAGGCTCGCGACTTTCGCGGCGAACACAGGATCATGCAGCAACGGCTTGCCGTTCTTCTTCTGATCCAGCGCGAGGCGCTTCAGGAATACGAGTTCGCGCTTCGATTGCCCGACGCGCGCAATACCGGTGCGTTCGTGCCCGAGCAGGTACTTCGCATAGGTCCAGCCACGATTCTCTTCGCCGACCAGATTCTCGACCGGCACTTTCACGTCTTCGAAAAAGACTTCGTTGACTTCGTGGTCTTCGTCCAGCGTGATGATCGGGCGCACTGTAATACCGGGCGTTTTCATGTCGATCAGCAGGAACGAGATGCCCTCCTGCTTTTTCGCACCGCTATCGGTGCGCACGAGGCAGAACATCATGTCGGCGTACTGGCCGAGCGTAGTCCAGGTTTTCTGACCGTTGACCACATAGTGATCGCCAACGCGCTCGGCGCGCGTGCGCAATGAGGCCAGGTCGGAACCGGAGCCCGGTTCGGAGTAGCCCTGACACCACCAGTCCGTGCCGTCGAGAATGCGCGGCAGATAGTGGCGTTTCTGCGCTTCATTGCCGTACTTCATCAGCACGGGCGCGACCATCGAGACGCCGAACGGCAGCACGGACGGCGCACCAATACGCGCGCACTCTTCGTCCCAGATATGCCGTTGGGTCGCGTCCCAGCCCGGGCCGCCGTATTCTTTCGGCCACGCGATGACCGACCAGCCGCGCGTGCCGAGCAGCTTGTGCCAACCCGCGAAGTCTTCGCGGCTCAGACGCTTGTGATTGAGTACTTTGTCGCTCAGCTCGCGAGGCAGATTCGCTTCGAGCCATGCGCGGATGTCGGCGCGGAATGCGTCGTCAGCGGGGGAATAGTCCAGATTCATGCGTCGTGTCTCCTGGCCGCAACCGCCCGCTGCCAGTGAGCCACTGCGCTATTGCAGCGGTTCCTTCAAGGCAGCCGGGACCGGCAGCGGCATCACTTCGATGCCTTCTTCGACCAAAGCTTTCGCGTCTTCCGGTGTCGTGACACCGCGAATATTGCGTGCAGGCGCTTCGTTGTAATGAATGCGCCGTGCTTCCTCGGCGAAGCGGTCGCCCACGTTCTCAGTCTTTTCCAGTACCTCGCGCAAGGCACGCATGACGCGCGCCTGCATTTCTCCCGCATCCGCAGGGGCTTTCGCTTCGGTCGCGCCCGACAGATTCAGTCGGGGCGCCGACGGCAAACGGCTCACTTCATTCGCACCGCAGATCGGACATTCGACGAGCTTGCGGGACTGCTGCGACTCGAAGTCATCAGCCGAAGCAAACCAGCCTTCGAACCGATGGCCATGCGGACACTGTAAATCGAGGACCTTCATGTGGAATCAGGGCTTACGTGCCAGTTTAGCGCAAAATGGAAATTTGTGAACGGTCGTTCGTAAATTTTTACGGACGGCGCGTTGACGCCAGGCGTCGCTGACAAATCGAACGCGGTGCGCGATTTTAACGCTTTGCGCAGAGGGCTGCCGAAGGTCGCTCAATCGGTGAACGGCACACCGAGTCCGTAAACAAAAAGCGCGCGCTGGTCGTGTGGAGCTCGCGGGTTCGCGCAGCTGGCCGCTGCGCACCTTTTAAGCCACCAGAAATTCGAGCCGGCGGTTAAGCTGCGGTTCGAGTTCGCGCGCCTCTTTGGCAAGATTGATCTGTTTGGCCGATTTCGCGACGTCGAATACGTCCACCTTGATGTCATAACCGCCACGCGCGGTCAGCCAGCCAAGGATGTCCGACAGATGCCACACCGATGCACTGCCCTCGTGAACCGGCGGCGGAAAGTCGATTGCGTGGCTCAGCATCAACTTACGCATGTTTTGCCGTGACACGCCCGCGACCTCAGCGACATCCGTAAGGCCGACGAAATCTGGCCCCGCCTCGACAAGACGCGCAGACGGCACTGCCTGCTTGATATCTTTGAGTGCACTGACGAGCGCTTCGAACGCCGACGCGCCTTCGCGAGCAAAAACAAGCGCCATGCGCCCCGGTTGCCCCACGCCGATCGTAGCGTCCTCGCATCCGGCCTCGCCCAGCCGCTCGACGATCTCGTCAAGATCGCAATCTTCAGCCGCGAGCCGGTACTTCAAGGTGAACACATATTCCATAAGCTACTCCTACCTTCATTCAGCTGCGGGCTTTGCCCTTCGAACACTTTTACTGCCGACGTGTCGTGCAGTTGTCGACAATGCGCCTGAGGTGCTTTGCGTGATTGCCGGGATTCTTTGGCGTACTCCACACGCTCGAGATACAGAACTCGCCGCAACGGCATTCCGCGTCGTTGTAAGGACAGTAAATCTTTCCCCATGCGTGACCTTTGCCGCCGCCTTGCACACGCCAGCCGTTTCTTTCCGCGTAAGCCAGCGCGGCCTCGACCTCTTTCTTTGAATGGACTCCACGAACCATCTATACCCTCCAATTTAGTCCGCCCGCGTATGGTTGTCAAGTGACAACCATACGCGGGCGGCCATAATCGAACACATCCCACACCCTTCGTTATCCAAAATAAGTGCGATAACAAACACCGTTGCCAGACGTCGATACTAGAGTGACAACGGCTATGGGGCGAGACTGTCAGATGGCATAGGACTGGAACCCGTTTTCCGGACACGGGGGTAACGCATTTAGTCAATATCGTGCCCACAATGACAAAGCCCCTGCCGGTCGTAGACCAATAGGGGCTTTTTCCGCGGATTTTCTAACCGGCTTGCGACGCGCGCCCGTTCTGCGTTCTGAACTGAGCGCGCTATTGCGGCTCGGCCATTGGCCAGGTACCCGACAAGACCTTCTCCAGCCAGAACGTGCCAATGATGGTTTTCACGTCCGTCACCTTGCCCGTGCGTACCCATTCCAGCATATCGGTGACGCTGGCCGTGAACAGTTCGAGGAATTCGCCGTCGTCGAGTTTGCGCTCGCCGGCAGTCAGTCCACGCGCCAGGTAAATATCGATGAATTCGGTCGAATAGGAAATGATCGGATGAATGCGCGTCAGATAAATATACTCGCGCGCCGTATAGCCGGTCTCTTCCTGCAACTCGCGTTTCGCGCAGGCCAGCGCGCCTTCGTTCGGATCGAGCTTGCCCGCGGGATACTCGACCATCACCTTGCCCATCGGATAGCGGTACTGGCTTTCCAGCAACACGCGACCGTCGTCGAATAGCGGAATCACCATCACGGCGCCCGGATGCTGAACGTACTCGCGAGTGGCCTGCTTACCGTCGGGCAAGCGGACCGTATCGCACTTGAGCGTCAGGAATGGCCCTTGATGGATCGTTTTGCTTTCGAGACAGGTCTCGGTGAGCGCAGCGTCGTGATCGGGAAGTTCAGCCATGTGCGACCTCAGGACAGCGTGGTGCGCGACGGCGAGACGCCGTCAACGACGTTTGACGAGATACTGGAAGGTAAAGCCGGGGAACGCGAACACGACGAACAACGCGAACGTGATCGCGTAGAACTGCCACCCCTGTTCGAAGCGGTTACCCGCGCGCGCTTCCAGCAGGAAACCGAGCGCGCCGACCACAAAGTACAGCACGATCAACTCGGCAATCCGGATCCAGGCGCTCTTCTTCACCGCTTTCAACGGCACGGCGGCAAAGAGACGCTGATTCAGGAACGGCAGGTTGGCGCCGACCAGCGCCAACAACACGATAAACCAACCCGCAGCCGACATCAGAGCAGCAGCGTGTGCTGGATAGCCTGCAGACAGGCCTTCAACAGCGGATCCGGCACGATGCCGAGCACCAGCACGGCAACACCGTTGAGCGCCAGCAATGCACGCGTGCTCGTGTCGGCGAGGATCGGCGACTTGTCTTGCGGTTCGTCGAAGTACATCAGCTTGACGATACGCAGGTAGTAGAACGCGCCGAACAGCGATGTGATCACGGCCAATACGGTCAGCCAGGTCAACCCGGCATTCATGGTTGCCTGCAACACCGCGAGCTTGGCGTAGAAGCCGACCGCGGGCGGAATGCCGGCGAGCGAGAACATCATCACCATCATGACGAACGCAAACACCGGGCTGCGTTGATTCAGCCCCTTGAAGTCTTCGAGCGTATCCGCTTCGAAATCGCGGCGTGCCAGCAGCATGATGATGCCGAAGGTGCCCATCGTCGTAATCAGGTAGACGATGCTGTAGTACATCGCCGAGCCGTACGCGTTGGCGGCGCCCGTGGTCTTGTGGTCGACCACACCGGCCAGCAAGCCCAGCAGCACGAAGCCCATGTTCGAGATCGCCGAATACGCGAGCATCCGCTTGACGTTGCGTTGCACGATACCGGTGATGTTGCCGACGATCAGCGACAGCGCCGCCAGGATCACCAGCATTTCCTGCCATTCGACCGCCAGCGGCAGCAGACCCATCACGAGGAAGCGCAGGCCCCACGCGAATGCCGCCACCTTCGGACCGCCGCCGACCATCAGCGTCATGGCCGTCGGAGCGCCCTGATACACGTCAGGCACCCACATGTGGAACGGCACCGCGCCCATCTTGAACGCCACGCCTGCCACGATGAAGATCACGCCGAACAGCAGCACGCTCGGATCGTAGTGGCTCGTGCCGATCGCCTTGAACACTTCGTTCAGGTCGAGCGAACCGGTTGCACCGTACAGCATGGAAATGCCGTACAGCAGGAAGCCGGAAGCCAGCGCGCCGAGCACGTAGTACTTCATGGCGGCTTCGTTCGACGGCGCCGCATCACGACGCAGTGCGATCGCACCGTACAGCGACAGCGACATCAGCTCCAGACCGAGGTACAGCGTCAGGAAGTTGTTGCCGGAGATCATCACGAGCTGACCGAGCAACGAGAACATGCCCAACAGGAAGAATTCACCGCGGAACAGTCCGCGATCCTCGAGGTACCGGCGCGAATAAACGATCGACACTGCGTAGCCGAGCGTCACCACCGCCTTCATCACGCTGGCGAACGAATCCACCACATACATGTGACCGAAGAAGTAGTGAACCTGCGGGTCGAACGCGTTCACCGCGAACCAGACGCCGGCAATCAGCGTCGAGAAGAACGCGATGAAATACGTGGTACGGCGACCGGCCTGGCCGACGAACGTGTCGTTGAGCCACGCGACCACAACGGCGAGCATCACCAGTGCGTCGGGCAACAGGGCAGTCATAGGGGCGTTTTGCATGATCTTTAAATTCCTCCGCTCTGCATTACTGTGGCAACGGCAGTTTGGACTGCGCGACGTGGGAGAGGAGGTTTTCCACGGATACGTGCATCACATCGGTAAAGGGCTTCGGATACAGGCCCATGAACAGCGTCAGTGCAGCGAGCACTGCCAGCATGAAAAATTCGCGACGGTTGATGTCGAGGAGGCCCTTCACGTGATCGTTGGCGATCGCGCCGAAGTACACGCGTTTATACATCCACAGCGTGTAGCCCGCACCGAGAATCAGCGTGACAGCCGCACCGCCTGCGATCCAGAAGTTGTACTGGACAGCAGCCAGAATCACCATGAACTCGCCGACAAAACCGGACGTGCCCGGCAAGCCGCAATTGGCCATCGAAAACAGCATCACGAACGCCGCGAACTTCGGCATCACGTTGACGACGCCGCCGTAATCGGCGATCTGACGCGAGTGCATGCGATCGTACAACACGCCGATGCTCAGGAACATCGCGCCCGACACGAAGCCGTGCGAGATCATCTGTACGATCGCGCCTTCCACGCCTAGCTGATTGAAGATGAAGAAACCGAGCGTCACAAAACCCATGTGCGCGATCGACGAATACGCGACCAGCTTCTTCATGTCGGTCTGCACCATCGCGACCAGACCGATGTAGATCACTGCAATCAGCGACAGCGCAATGACGACCGGAGCAAGGAAGTGGCTTGCGTCCGGTGCGATCGGCAGCGAGAAGCGCACGAAACCGTAGGCGCCCAGCTTCAGCATGATCGCGGCCAGCACGACCGAACCGCCGGTCGGCGCTTCCACGTGGGCGTCAGGCAACCACGTGTGAACCGGCCACATCGGCACCTTCACGGCGAAGGCCATGAAGAACGCTATAAATAACAATATCTGCGGGGTCATGCCGATCTGCGCGTTCTGCCACGTAGCCAGATCGAACGTGCCGGTCTGGACGTACAGGTACAGCAACGCAACCAGCATCAACAGCGAGCCCATCAGCGTGTACAGGAAGAACTTGAACGCCGCATACACGCGGTTCGCCCCACCCCACACGCCGATGATGATGTACATCGGGATCAGCGTCGCTTCGAAGAACACGTAGAACAGCATGCCGTCCGCTGAGCTGAACACGCCGACCATGATGCCGGACAGGATCAGGAACGCAGCGAGGTACTGGGCCACGTTCTTCGTGATGACTTCCCACGCGGAGATCACGACGATCACCGTAATCAATGCGGTCAACACGACGAACCACATCGAGATGCCGTCGACACCCAGGTGGTACGTGATATTGAAGCGCTCGATCCAGTTCGCCTTTTCGACGAACTGCAGATCGGCGGTGCTCGAATCAAAACCAGTAATCAGCGGGATCGTCACGACGAAGCTGACGACCGAGCCAATCAGCGCAATCCAGCGCGCCGGAGCCGGGTTCCGGTCGGAACCAATAGCCAGGACCAGGAGACCTACTAGGATCGGTAACCAGATCGCGATACTGAGAATCGGATAAGCGTGCATTAGTGTCCCTCGCCTTATTTGCCGCCGAGCGTTACAAACAGGGTCAGGAGCCCCAACATGCCGATAATCATGGCAAACGCGTAGTGGTAGATGTAGCCGGATTGGAGGAAGCGGATCACGCCGGCAAACCAGCCGATAAAGCGTGCGCTGCCGTTGACGATACCGTCGATAACCACGACATCGCCTTCCTTCCAGAGACCACGGCCAATCGCCACGGCGCCCCGCGCAAACACGACTTCATTGATCTTGTCCATGTAGTACTTGTTGTCGAGCAGCGTGTAGATCGGACCGAACGCGCGCTTGATGACCGCCGGCAGATCAGGACGAACCAGGTACAGGAACCACGCGACCACGACACCCGCGAGTGCCAGCCACACCGGCAGACCTGAAACCGAGTGCAGACCCATCGACGCCCAACCCTGGAATTCTTCAGCCATCTCATGCAGCGCCGGATGGTTTTCGCCGATGAAGATCACCTTGTCGAACGCCACGCCGTGCTGGAAGAAGTCCCCGAACAGCATCGGACCAACACCGATCGCACCGATCACCACCGACGGAATCGCCAGCAGCACCAGCGGCAGCCACACCACCCACGGGGTTTCGTGCGGCTCGTGAGCATGGTCGTCGTGACCATGACCATGGCCGTGTGCGTCATGGCCGTGACCGTCATGCGCATGCGCTGCCGCTTCGATGCCCATCGGCGATTCCGGATGCTTCGGATCGCGGAAGCGCTCCTTGCCGTGGAACACCAGGAAGTACATACGGAACGAGTACAGCGCAGTAACGAACACGCTCGCCACCACCGCGAAATACGCGAAACCCGAACCAGGCAGATGCGACAGCTTCACTGCGTCGATGATCGAGTCTTTCGAGTAGAAGCCTGAGAAGAACGGCGTACCGATCAGCGCCAGCGAACCGACCAGCGACGTGATCCACGTGATCGGCATGTACTTGCGCAGGCCGCCCATGTTGCGGATGTCCTGATCGTGGTGCATGCCGATAATCACGGAACCCGCGCCGAGGAACAGCAGCGCCTTGAAGAACGCGTGCGTCATCAGGTGGAAAATGGCGACCGAGTAAGCCGATGCGCCGAGCGCGACCGTCATGTAACCGAGCTGCGACAGCGTCGAGTAAGCCACTACGCGCTTGATGTCGTTCTGGACGATCCCGAGGAAGCCCATGAACAGCGCCGTGATCGCGCCGATCACCATCACGAACGACAGCGCCGTATCCGACAGCTCGAACAGCGGCGACATGCGCGCGACCATGAAGATACCAGCCGTCACCATGGTTGCCGCGTGAATCAGTGCGGAGATCGGGGTCGGGCCTTCCATCGAATCCGGCAGCCAGACATGCAGCGGGAACTGCGCCGACTTACCCATCGCGCCGATGAAGAGGCAAATGCAGGCGACCGTCAGCAGACCCCAGTCCGTGCCCGGGAAGCTCAATGCCGCGAGTTCGGTGCGCTTCGCGAACACGTCGCCGTAGTTCATCGAACCGGCGAAAGCGAACAGCAGGCCGATGCCGAGCAGGAACCCGAAGTCGCCGATGCGGTTCACGATGAACGCTTTCATGTTCGCGTAGATCGCGCTCTCACGGGTGAAGTAGAAGCCGATCAGCAGGTACGACACCAGACCCACCGCTTCCCAGCCGAAGAACAGTTGCAGGAAGTTGTTGCTCATCACGAGCATCAGCATCGAGAACGTGAACAGCGCGATGTACGAGAAGAAGCGCTGGTAGCCGTCGTCGTCGGCCATGTAGCCGATCGTGTAGATGTGCACCATGAGCGACACGAAGGTCACCACGCACATCATCATCGCCGTCAGCGAGTCGACCAGGAAGCCGATCTCGAACTTCGTCTTGCCGATCTGCATCCAGTCATAAACGGTCGCGTTGAAACTCGCGCCGTCCATCACCTGGAAGAAGACGATGACCGAGAGGATGAAGGAAATCGCGACGCCGAGGATCGTGACCGAATGCGCGCCGGCTCGCCCTACCGCTTTCCCAAACAGCCCCGCAATCAGGGAGCCGGCCAGCGGTGCCAGCGGGATCGCCAGCAGCAGGTTTTCATTGAGTGTCGTTGACATAACCGCTTTACCTGAAATTAACCTTTGAGCTGATCGAGGTCCTCGACATTGATCGTGTCGAGGCTACGGAACAGGGTCACCAGAATTGCGAGTCCGATCGCCGCTTCAGCTGCTGCAACCGTCAGCACGAAGAAGACGAAGATCTGACCATGCACGTCGCCGAGGTAATGCGAGAACGCGACGAAATTGGTGTTCACCGCCAGCAGCATCAGTTCGATCGCCATCAGGATGATGATGACGTTGCGACGGTTCAGGAAAATGCCCACGACGCTGATCGCAAACAGGATCGCGCCGAGGACAAGGTAATGAGCAAGGGTCAACATGATTTCTATCTCCTGTCCGCTCAGCTGTTTTTAGCGGGTGCCGAGTCGGCCGCTGCTGCGGCTTCTTCCGCCGCGATAGTTGCCGCGGTCTTTTCAGATGCCATCTTCACGATGCGCACGCGGTCCTGGGCACGCACCTTGACCTGGTCGCTGATGTTCTGGCGCTTGCTGTCTTTCTTGTGGCTCGTGGTCAGCGCAATCGCCGCGATGATCGCCACCAGCAGCACGAGGCCGGCGACTTCGAACGCGAAGATGTAGTCGGTGTAGATGACCTTGCCGATCAGGCGCGTGTTCGACCAGTCGGCCATACCGTTCGCGGCAGCCGTAGTGTCACGCAGCGCCGTGGCGGTCGCACCGTAGCCGTGCCACAGGATCAGCGCGGTCTCGATCACGATGATTGCGCCCACCAGCGTGGCCATTGGCACGAAGCGTTTGAAGTCTTTGCGCAGCACGTCGATATTGATGTCCAGCATCATCACGACGAACAGGAACAGCACCATCACCGCGCCGACATACACCAGCACCAGCAGGATCGCGAGGAACTCGGCCTGCAGCAGCATCCAGATCGCGGCTGCGTTGAAGAACGCCAGCACCAGAAACAGTGCGGACGAAACCGGGTTGCGCGAGGTGATCACCTTCAGCCCTGAAACCACCAGGAGCAGCGCGAAGATGTAGAACAGTACGGTCGTGAATTCCATGATTACCGGTTCATCGTTAGGCCATCGTCAGGCATTGTTCTTTGGCACGTGTGGCGGGCAAAAGCGGCCGAAACCGCCAGAACATCCGCACAGGTGCGCCGTGCCGCGGCGATCAGGCCGCGGCGCTCGGCCCGACAACAGGCCGTGTTACTTCTGCATTTACTGCCGCATTTACCGCTTTAACTGAAGCGCTTCAACGATACGGTGCGTCGGCTGCCTTGCTCGCAGCGATCTCTGCTTCGTAGCGATCGCCCACGGCCAGCAGCATGTCCTTCGTGAAATACAGGTCGCCGCGCTTCTCGCCGTGATATTCGAGAATGTGCGTCTCGACGATCGAATCGACCGGGCAGCTCTCTTCGCAGAAACCGCAGAAGATGCACTTGGTCAGGTCGATGTCGTAACGCGTCGTGCGGCGCGTGTTATCCGCACGGGTTTCCGATTCGATCGTGATGGCGAGTGCCGGGCACACCGCTTCGCACAGCTTGCAGGCGATGCAACGTTCTTCGCCGTTTTCATAGCGGCGCAGCGCATGCAGGCCGCGAAAACGCGGCGAAATCGGGGTCTTCTCTTCCGGGAACTGCACCGTCACCTTGCGCTGGAACGCGTAACGTCCGGTCAGCGCGAGGCCTTTGAGCAGCTCCGTCAGGAAGAAGGTCTTGAAAAAGTTTTGGATTGCGGTCATGGGTTCATCCGCCCTTTATTTCCAGATATTCAACGGCGACATGATCCAGAAGCCGACCACGATGAGCCACACCACGCAAACCGGAATGAAAATCTTCCAGCCCAGACGCATGATCTGGTCATAGCGATAGCGCGGGAACGTGGCACGCGCCCAGATGAATACCGACAGCAGGAAGAAAACCTTGGCGACGAGCCATACGATGCCCGGGACAAACGACAGGAAGCCGAACGGTGCGCTCCAGCCGCCGAGGAACAGTGTTGCAGCCAATGCCGAAATCACGATCATGTTGATGTACTCGGCGAGGAAGAACAGCGCAAACGCCATCCCCGAGTAATCGATCATGTGGCCCGCGACGATTTCCGACTCACCTTCCACCACGTCGAACGGGTGACGGTTCGTTTCGGCGATGCCCGAGATGAAGTACACGACGAACATCGGCAAGAGCGGCAGCCAGTTCCACGACAGGAAATTCAAGCCGTAGCTGGCGAAAATGCCGCGCTCCTGCGAACCGACGATCTCCGACAGATTCAGACTGCCCGCAGTCATCAGCACGACGACGAGCGCAAAGCCCATCGAAATTTCGTACGAGACCATTTGAGCGGCTGCGCGCATGGCACCGAGGAACGCGTATTTCGAGTTCGACGCCCAGCCCGCCAGAATCACGCCGTACACGCCGACGGACGAGATCGCCATCGCGTAAAGCAGACCTGCATTAATGTCGCCGAGCACTGCGCCCGCCTGGAACGGAATCACCGCCCAGACCGCGAAGGCCGGTACCACCACCATGATCGGCGCGATCATGTAGATCCAGCGGCTCGCCTGGGCCGGCTGAATCACTTCTTTCAACAACAGCTTCAGCACGTCGGCGATCGGCTGCAGCAAACCTGCCGGACCCACGCGGTTCGGACCGAGACGCACGTGCATCCAGCCGATCAGCTTACGCTCCCACAGAATCAGGTAAGCCACGCACAGCAGGATCACGACGGCTACCACCAGGATGCGCACCAGTGCCCACACCGTGGGCCATGCCACACCGAGAAGCTGGGTGCCGCCCGAGTTGATCGTATCGAACAAGCTCATTTACGCCTTCTCCACCACCAGTTCACCGAACAGGCTGCCCAGCGCTGCACCGGCAGGCGTAGCCGCCGATACGCGGACGACCGTCTCCGCAAGATTTGCGTCGCGCACGGCCGGCAACTGCACCGATTGCTCGCCCTGGCGCACGCGCACTGCGTCGCCTTCCTTCAAACCCAGTTTGTCGAACAGCGCAGCCGGCAGACCCGCCGAATTCGCTGCACGTGCCGCTGCCGTCAGATGCAACGACTCGGCGCGACGTACCAGCGAGTCCGCGTGGTAAATCGGCACGTCGGCGATACGCTCGAACTTGCCTTCCGCCGCCTTCGCTGCCTTGCCGCGTGCAACCGTGGCGCCCGTCCTGTTCGACAGACGCGACCTGATCTCGCCATCGCCAAGAGCTGCCGTGCGCACTTCTTCCGAGGTGTCGAATTCGAAGCCCGGCACGCCGAGCAGGCTGCCCAGGACGCGCAGAACCTTCCATGCCGGACGCGTGTCGCCGAGCGGGCGCACGACGCCGTTAAACGACTGCACGGTACCTTCGGCGTTGACAAACGTGCCGGCCGTTTCCGTGAACGGTGCGATCGGCAGCAGGACGTCAGCGTATTCAGCGCCCATCTGGAACGGCGACATCACGACGACCATTTCAGCCTGCTTCAGCGCGGCCAAAACCTGCGCCGGATTGGCCGTGTCGAATTCCGGCTCGACGTTCAGCAACACGTAACCCTTGCGCGGTTGCTCGAACACTTCGCGAGCGTTCAAACCACCCTCGCCCGGCAATGCGTTCACGAGATGCGCGCCGACCGTGTTGGCGGCTTCCGTGAGGAAACCCAGCGTTGCGCCGGTCGCGTCTGCGATCCATTGCGCCGCGGCGTGAATCGCAGCGAAGTCCGGATGACGGACCGCGCCGTTGCCGAGCAGCACCACACGCTGTTCGCCGGTGGCGAGCGACTTCGCGATTTGTTTGTTGGCGTCCGTCGGCTGCGTGCCGGCGAAGGCTTCCGGCAGTGCCACGCCGTTCGCTTCCGACACCGCGCCCGCGATACCCGCCAGTGCGTCGAGCCATGCCGACGGCGCGGCGACCACGCGTTGCGCTTGCGGAATCAGCGCGTCGTCGCTGGTGGCTTGCACCAACGTCAGCTTCGTGCCGCTCTTGGCGGCCTGACGCAGACGCGCGGCAAACAGCGGATGATCGCGGCGCAGATCCGAACCGATCACCAATGCGGCGTCGAGGTTCGAAAGATCGGCGATCGCCGTACCGAGCCACGGCGCACCGTTGGCAGGCGCGGAGAAATCCGACTGACGCAGACGGAAGTCGACGTTAGGCGTGCCGACCGCCTGGGCCAGCTGCTTCAACAGGAATAGTTCTTCGACGGTGCTGTGGGCGCTGCCGAGCGCGGCCAGCGCGTTCGCGCCGTGGTCGCCCTTGATGCCCTTCAGACCCTTGACCACGTATTCAAGCGCGGATTGCCAGTCGGTCTCGACCCACTTGCCGCCTTGCTTGAGCATTGGCTGCGTGAGACGTTCAGGGCTGTTCAGACCTTCGTACGAGAAACGGTCCTTGTCCGAAATCCAGCATTCGTTGATGGATTCGTTTTCGAACGGCAGAACACGCATCACGCGATTGTTCTTCACTTGCACCACAAGGTTTGCGCCGACGGAATCGTGCGGGCTCACAGACTTGCGGCGCGACAGTTCCCATGTGCGGGCGCTGTAGCGGAACGGCTTGCTGGTCAGCGCGCCCACCGGGCACAGGTCGATCATGTTGCCCGACAGTTCGGAGTCGACCGTCTTGCCGACGAACGACGTGATTTCCGAATGCTCGCCGCGACCCAGCATGCCGAGTTCCATCACGCCGGCGACTTCCTGGCCGAAGCGGACGCAACGCGTGCAGTGAATGCAACGCGACATTTCTTCCATCGAGATCAGCGGGCCGACGTTCTTGTGGAACACGACGCGCTTTTCTTCGCTGTAGCGCGACGACGACTTGCCGTAACCCACCGCCAGATCCTGCAACTGACACTCGCCACCCTGATCGCAGATCGGGCAATCCAGCGGGTGGTTGATCAGCAGGAATTCCATCACGGCTTGCTGGCCCTTCACGGCCTTGTCCGACTTGGTGCGCACGATCATGCCCGCCGACACCGGCGTGGCGCATGCAGGCACGGCCTTCGGCATCTTTTCGACATCGACCAGACACATCCGGCAGTTGGCCGCAATCGACAGCTTCTTGTGATAGCAGAAGTGAGGAATGTACGTGTCGACCTTATGCGCAGCCTGGATCACCATGCTGCCTTCAGGCACCTCTACTTTCTTGCCGTCTATTTCAAGTTCAACCATGATGGTCAATCTTCCTTAACCTGTTACCGCTCAATCGTTCGCCCTGTTCATCGCCCGTTTCAGACGATGAATCCCGCGGATGACGTGTTCTGATGCGCTACTTGGCGTACTTAGGCAGCCACTGTTTCCGACGCCGCCGCCGCACCGGCGTGACCGCCGACGAGGCAATGCTTGTGGGCGACGTGATATTCGAATTCGTCCCAGTAGTGCTTGAGCATGCCGCGAACCGGCATGGCCGCTGCATCGCCGAGCGCGCAAATCGTGCGGCCCATGATGTTCTCAGCGACCGAGTTCAGCAGATCCAGATCTTCCGGACGGCCGAGCCCGTGTTCGATACGATGCACGACGCGATACAGCCAGCCGGTGCCTTCGCGGCACGGCGTGCACTGACCGCACGACTCTTCGTAATAGAAATACGACAGACGCAGCAGCGAACGGACCATGCAACGCGTCTCGTCCATCACGATGACCGCACCGGAACCGAGCATCGAGCCAGCCTTGGCGATCGAGTCGTAGTCCATGTCGGTCTGCATCATCATGTCGCCCGGGATCACCGGTGCCGACGAGCCTCCAGGAATCACGGCCTTGATCTTCCTGCCGCCGCGCATGCCGCCGGCCAGTTCCATCAACGTGGCGAACGGTGTGCCGAGCGGAATTTCATAGTTGCCCGGACGCTCGACGTCGCCGGCAACCGAGAAGATCTTCGTGCCGCCGTTATTCGGCTTGCCGATTTCGAGGTAATTCTGCGGACCGATCGCAAGCAGGAACGGCACCGCGGCGAACGTCTCGGTGTTGTTAATCGTGGTCGGCTTGCCGTACACGCCGAAGCTCGCCGGGAACGGCGGCTTGAAGCGCGGCTGGCCTTTCTTGCCTTCGAGCGATTCGAGCAGCGCGGTCTCTTCGCCGCAAATGTAGGCGCCGTAACCGTGGTGCGCATGCAGTTCGAACGAGAAGCCCGAACCCATGATGTTGTCGCCGAGGAATCCGGCGCGACGGGCTTCTTCCAACGCTTGTTCGAAGCGTTTGTAGACTTCCCAGATTTCGCCGTGGATATAGTTATAGCCGACCGTGATGCCCATCGCGTACGCGCCGATGGCCATGCCTTCAATCAGCGAGTGCGGATTGAAACGCAGGATGTCGCGGTCTTTGAACGTGCCCGGTTCGCCTTCGTCCGAATTGCAAACGAGGTACTTCTGCCCCGGGAACTGACGCGGCATGAAGCTCCACTTCAGACCGGTCGGGAAGCCCGCACCGCCACGGCCGCGCAGACCCGACGCCTTGACGTCGGCGATCACCTGCTCGGGCGGAATCTTTTCTTCCAGAATGCGGCGCAGCTGGGCGTAACCGCCGCGCGCCACATAGTCTTCGAGATGCCAGTTGTCGCCGTTCAGGCCGGCGAGAATCAGCGGTTTGATGTGACGATCGTGTAAAGACGTCATTTCGAAAGTTCCTCGAGCAGCTGGTCGATCTTCGCGCGGCTCATGAAGCTGCACATGCGATGGTTGTTCACCAGCATCACCGGCGCATCGCCGCACGAGCCCATGCACTCACCTTCTTTCAAGGTGAACTTGCCGTCAGCCGTGGTTTCGCCGAAGTCGATGCCGAGCTTCTGCTTCAGATATTCAGCGGCACTGTCGGAGCCGCCATCAGGGCCGAGCTGGCACGGCAGGTTCGTGCAGAGCGTGATCTTGTATTTGCCGACCGGCGAGGTCTCGTACATCGTGTAGAAGGTAGCCACCTCCTGCACGGCGACCGCCGGCATGCCGAGATAGTCCGCGACGAACTGCATGAGTTCGGGCGACAGCCAGCCATGCTCTTCCTGAGCAGTAGCCAGCGCCGACATCACGGCGGACTGTTTCTGATCGGCGGGATACTTCGCGATCGCACGATCGATTTCTTTCAGGCCTTCAGCTGAGATCATTTTCAGACACGACTCTTTCAATTCCTACCGAACGAAAACCCGTCGCGCGTTGCATGTTGCGACAGACCCGGCGTTCCTTTGCTTGACGCGCGCTTCGGTGCAATCTGAAGACGCGCGCCGATGAATATGTCCTAGCGATCCACTTCGCCGAACACGATGTCCTGCGTACCGATGATCGTCACAGCGTCGGCGATCATGTGACCGCGCGCCATTTCATCGAGCGTAGACAGGTGCGCATAGCCCGGCGCGCGAATCTTCAGGCGATACGGCTTGTTCGCGCCGTCCGAGATCAGGTAGATACCGAACTCGCCCTTCGGATGCTCGACGGCCGCGTACGCTTCGCCTTCCGGTACATGGAAGCCTTCAGTGAAGAGCTTGAAGTGGTGAATCAGATCTTCCATGTTCGACTTCATGCCGACCCGCGACGGCGGCGCAACCTTGTGATTGTCGACCATCACCGGACCCGGATTCTTACGCAACCACTCAATGCACTGTTTCACAATCCGCGTGGACTGGCGCATTTCTTCGACGCGAACCAGATATCGGTCATAGCAGTCGCCATTCACGCCGACCGGAATGTCGAAATCCATCTTGTCGTAAACTTCGTACGGCTGCTTCTTGCGCAAATCCCACTCGATACCCGAGCCGCGCAACATCGCGCCCGTCATACCGAGGTTCAGCGCCCGTTCCGGGCTGACCACGCCGATACCGACCAGACGCTGCTTCCAGATCCGGTTGTCGGTGAGCAGCGTTTCGTATTCGTCGACGCACTTCGGAAAACGCGTGAAGAAATCATCGATGAAGTCGAGCAGCGAACCTTGACGGTTCTCATTCATCCTCGACAATGCCTTCGCATTGCGGATCTTCGACGCTTTGTATTGCGGCATTGCGTCAGGCAGATCGCGGTACACGCCACCCGGACGGTAATAAGCCGCGTGCATCCGTGCTCCGGACACCGCTTCGTACACGTCCATCAGGTCTTCGCGTTCGCGGAACGCGTACAGGAATACCGCCATCGCGCCGACGTCGAGTGCGTGTGCGCCAATCCACATCAGGTGGTTCAGCACTCGCGTGACTTCGTCGAACATCACGCGGATGTACTGCGCGCGAATCGGCACTTCGATGCCGAGCAACTTTTCGATCGCCATCACGTAACCGTGCTCGTTGACCATCATCGACACGTAGTCGAGGCGGTCCATATACGGCACGGACTGGATGAAGGTTTTGGTTTCCGCGAGCTTTTCAGTCGCGCGATGCAGGAGGCCGATGTGCGGATCGGCGCGCTGGATGACTTCGCCGTCGAGTTCGAGCACGAGGCGCAGCACACCGTGCGCGGCCGGGTGCTGAGGGCCGAAGTTGAGCGTGTAGTTCTTGATCTCTGCCATGGCGTTCTCTTAGTGTTTCAGACCGCCATAGCGATCCTCGCGGATCACGCGCGGCGTGATTTCCCGCGGCTCGATCGTCACAGGCTGATAGACGACGCGCTTCTCTTCCGGGTCGTAACGCATTTCGACGTAGCCGGAGACAGGGAAATCTTTACGGAACGGGTGACCAATGAAACCGTAGTCGGTCAGGATGCGGCGCAGGTCCGGGTGACCCTCGAAGACGATGCCGTACAGGTCGAATGCTTCGCGCTCGTACCAGTTGGCCGAACTCCAGATATCGACGACTGACGCGACGATCGGCACTTCGTCGTCTGGTGCGAACACGCGCAGACGCAGACGCCAGTTGTTCTGCACCGACAACAAATGCAGAACGGCCGCGAAGCGCGGACCGTCATATGCGCCATCGGCGTAGGTTTGGTAGTCGACGCCGCACAGATCCATCAATTGCTCGAAGCCGAGCGAGCGGTCGTCGCGCAGACGCGTTGCCACATTGATGTAGTCGCTTGCCTTCACGACGATCGTCAACTCACCGATTGCCTCGGTGGTGCTCAGCAGGAGGCCGCCAAAGGCCGCCTCGAGGTTCGCTTTCAGGGTCTCGAGTTTGCTTGCCATATTGTGGGGGAGGCGTTGGCCTTATTGACGGGCGATTGTGTTGGTGCGACGGATCTTGGCCTGCAACTGGATCACGCCATACACCAGCGCTTCCGCAGTAGGCGGGCAACCCGGCACGTAGACGTCGACCGGCACGATCCGATCGCAACCGCGCACTACCGAATAGGAATAGTGGTAGTAGCCGCCGCCGTTCGCGCACGAGCCCATCGAAATCACCCAGCGCGGCTCAGCCATCTGGTCGTAGACCTTGCGCAGAGCCGGCGCCATCTTGTTGCACAGCGTGCCGGCGACGATCATCACGTCCGACTGACGCGGACTCGGGCGAAACACCACGCCGAAACGGTCAAGGTCATAGCGGGCAGCGCCCGCATGCATCATCTCGACCGCGCAGCACGCGAGACCGAACGTCATCGGCCACAACGAGCCGGTGCGCGTCCAGTTGATCAGTTTGTCTGCCGTAGTGGTGACAAACCCTTCCTTCAAGACCCCTTCGATACTCATTTGCTTTCCACTCCAGACGGGGCGGCAAGCCTTGGCCACCCACGCAAACCGGCGATTAATCCATCATTCCCAGTCGAGGCCGCCCTTCTTCCAGATATAGGCAAAGCCCAACAGGAATTCGAGCAGGAAAATCATCATCGCCATGAAGCCAGGCCAGCCGATGTCGCGCAGGGCCACACCCCACGGGAACAGAAACGCGGTCTCAAGGTCGAAAATGATGAAGAGAATGGCGACGAGGTAGTAACGCACATCAAACTTCATGCGCGCATCTTCGAATGCTTCGAAGCCGCACTCGTATGGTGCGTTTTTCTCGGTATCGGGCTTGTTGGGACCGAGGATCTTGCCAATGCTGACCAGTGCTACGCCTAAACCGGTGCCCACAATGAGGAACAACAAGACGGGGAAATAGGCTGCGAGGTTCAAGACTATCCTCTATCGGTTGGTTCTGAATGCCGCCAAGAGCATAGCACTCCTGACGCGAAATCACTTCGGCAACGTGCATGCCGCAAGCCCAACGCAAGCCGCGCGTCAGAAGTGAAAATGCCAGCCGAAGCGAAGCAAGCGGCTGGCATTTAGATAACATTTGGTGCCGACGGCGAGACTCGAACTCGCACAGCTTTCGCCACTACCCCCTCAAGATAGCGTGTCTACCAATTTCACCACGTCGGCACTAACTGCAATCCGGGAAAACAACTTATAAAACCCGCGAATCGCTTCAAGACTTAGATTGTAACTGGTCTAAACAGTTTGTTCAACGCACAAAAGCACTTTGAACGAAAAATTTATTTCGGCACATCCGTAGCCGGGACGGACGCAGCCGACGCCGGCAATACTGCCGAGCCGCCAGCCGCGGGAGCCGCGACCGGCGCGGTCACAGCCGCGCCCAGCAAGCCTGCGGACGGTTTCGCACGATACGCGCCGAGGTACGTGAGCGTCAATGTCGTTACAAAAAACACGGCTGCGAGCACGGCCGTGGTACGCGACAAAAAGTTTGCCGAACCGGTCGCGCCGAACAGGCTGCCCGATGCGCCGCTACCGAAAGCAGCGCCCATATCGGCACCTTTGCCGTGTTGCAGCAAGACAAGGCCGATGACCCCGAGTGCCGACAACAGCTGAACGACGATAATCAATGTTTTCAAATACAGCATCACACTCACCTGAGTCTTTATTTAACCGCGCCACACAAAGTGTGCCGCGCGGGATTGGGTCATCCTCGCCGAGGCGCCCTGCTTAACCGGCGACGCTCGTCGCAGCCGCCGCTTTGCAGATCGCCAGGAAATCCTGGTCTTTCAACGACGCGCCGCCGATCAGGCCACCGTCGATATCCGGCTGGCGGAACAATTCTTCCGCGTTCTCCGGCTTCACACTACCGCCGTACAACACCGGCACATCCGCCACGGCCGCGCCCTTTGCCGCCAGACGTGAACGCAGGAACGCGTGAACGGCCTGCGCCTGATCCGACGTTGCGCTCTTGCCGGTGCCGATCGCCCAGACCGGTTCATACGCGACAACGATACGTGCCGCATCCGCCACCGGGAGCTTCGCCAGCACTTCATCCAGCTGCGCGCCAACCACCTGCTCCGTCGAACCAGCCTCACGCTCTTCAAGCGTTTCGCCGACACACACGATCGGGGTCAAACCCGCGTCCAGTGCACGCTGCGTCTTCACCGCAACCAACTCCGCGCTTTCGCGATGGTAAGCACGGCGCTCCGAGTGCCCGACGATCGCAAGCGTGGCGCCGAAATCCACCACCATTTGCGCCGCCACTTCGCCGGTATAGGCGCCATGCGTGAACGCGGAGACATCCTGCACGCCCCATACGACCTTGCTGCCTTCCAGCAACGATTGAGTCTGCGCAAGATAAGGGCACGGCACACAGACACCGACGCGCACATCAGCAGGCAATTCTCCTGTGCCTTGCGCCACGGCCTGTAACAGCGTTGCGTTCTCGGCGAGGCGCCCGTGCATCTTCCAGTTACCGACTACCAGCTTGGCTCGTTGTTTCGACATCGTCTCGTCGTCTCGTGTATTGGCGGCGGACTTGGTTTGCGCTTACAGCCCGCCTTTCGGATTCATGCGGCGTGCGCAAAACGCGCAATTTTACTGCGTGGGGTGGATCGGGTCAAACCGACCGTGTCAAGCGTCCTGACCCCAAGTCAGCACAATCTTGCCGACGTGCGTGCTGCTTTCCATCAGCGCGTGCGCTTCAGCGGCTTGCGCTGCCGGAAACACACGGTGCACCACCGGCTTGATGCGGCCATCTTCGAGGTGCGGCCACACGCGCTCTTTCAATTGCGCGGCGATCTTCGCCTTGAACTCGATCGGCCGGGGGCGCAACGTCGAACCCGTCACCGTCAGACGTCGGCGCAGCACTTCGTTCAGATTCAGCTCGGCCTTCGCGCCGCCCAGCAAGGCGATCAGCACGATACGGCCGCCATCGGCCAGCGCGGTCAGCTCGCGCGGCACATAGCTGCCCGCGACCATGTCGAGGATGACGTCGACGCCACGATCATTCGTCAGCGACTTGATAACTTCGACGAAATCCTCGGTCTTGTAGTTGATCGCCCGTTCGGCGCCGAGCGCTTCGCAGGCGCGGCACTTTTCGTCCGACCCGGCCGTGGCGAACACGCGAAAACCCAAGGCGTGTGCGATCTGGATCGCCGTCACGCCAATGCCGCTCGAGCCGCCCTGCACCAGCAGCGTCTCGTTCGGGGCGCCCTCGCCTTTGCCGAGCTGCGCACGGTCGAACACATTGCTCCACACCGTGAAAAACGTTTCCGGCAGCGAAGCCGCCTCGACATCCGACAAGCCAGCGGGCACCGGCAAGCACTGCAACAGCGGTGCGGTCGCATATTCAGCATAGCCACCGCCCGCAAGCAATGCGCACACGCGATCGCCGATTTTCAGACCGAACGGATTGTTCTTCTCGTCGATGGTGCCGCCGACGATCTCACCCGCCACTTCCAGCCCCGGCAGATCCGACGCACCCGGAGGCGGCGCATAGCCACCCTTGCGCTGGAACACGTCCGGACGGTTGATGCCTGATGCCGCCACCTTGATCAGCACCTCGCCCGCTTTCGGCTGCGGCGTGGGCCGCTCCGCCAGCTTGAGGACTTCCGGTGCGCCAAATTCGGTGATTTCGATCGCTTTCATCTGCGTCAACTCCAAGATTGGATTGCGTTGCCTACTGACACGAATTGGCGAAAATCGCCTGAACCGCGACGAAGCGCTTCATGCAAACAGAGTACCCGCTTATATCGGTTTGCACCTGCCTGCATCTGCCTGTGCCTGCTTGCGCCTGCTTGTGCCTGCTTGTGCCTGCTTGTGCCTGTTTGTGCCTGTTTGCAACGCAATCCACCCTGCACCCTTCATGAAAAACGGCCGGCGCGCATTCGCGCTGCCGGCCGCTGCCCTGCTACCGCATTACTGCGGCGTCGGTTCGCCTTGCGGCGCGCCGTTTGGGGCGTCGTTCAGCAACGCCTTGGCCGACAAACGCACGCGGCCCTTTTCGTCCGTCTGGATGACCTTGACCTTCACCTGCTGACCGTCTTTGAGATAGTCGTTGATGTCCTTGATACGCTCGTTGGCGATTTCGGAGATGTGCAGGAGACCGTCCTTGCCCGGCAGGATGTTCACGATCGCGCCGAAGTCCAGCAGCTTGAGCACCGTGCCTTCGTAGACCTGACCCACTTCGACTTCCAGCGTGATGTTTTCGATACGCTTCTTCGCTTCGGCCATCCCTTCGCTGCTGGTGCTGGCGATGGTGACGACGCCGTCATCCGAAATATCGATCGTCGTGCCGGTTTCTTCGGTCAGCGCGCGGATCACCGAACCACCCTTGCCGATCACGTCGCGGATCTTTTCCGGATTGATCTTGATGGTGATCATGCGCGGCGCGTAATCCGACAGCACCGTGTTCGCGCCCGACACCGCCGAGGTCATCTTGCCGAGGATGTGCATACGGCCTTCCTTCGCTTGCGCGAGGGCAACCTGCATGATTTCCTTGGTGATGCCCTGGATCTTGATGTCCATCTGCAGCGCGGTCACGCCTTGCTCGGTACCCGCCACCTTGAAGTCCATGTCGCCGAGGTGATCTTCGTCGCCGAGGATATCGGTCAGCACGGCAAACTTGTTGCCTTCCAGGATCAGGCCCATGGCGATGCCGGCGACGTGCGCCTTCATCGGCACGCCGGCGTCCATCAGTGCGAGGCAGCCGCCGCACACCGAAGCCATCGACGACGAACCGTTCGATTCGGTGATTTCCGACACGACGCGGATCGAGTAGCCGAATTCGTCGGCGCTCGGCAGGCACGCAGCCAGCGCGCGCTTGGCCAGACGGCCGTGACCGATTTCACGGCGCTTCGGCGAACCGACGCGGCCCGTTTCGCCGGTCGCGAACGGAGGCATGTTGTAGTGGAGCATGAAGCGTTCGCGGTACTCGCCTTCGAGCGCGTCGATGTTCTGCTCGTCGCCCTTGGTACCCAGCGTTGCGACCACCATGGCCTGCGTTTCGCCACGCGTAAACAGTGCCGAACCGTGCGTACGCGGCAGGACGCCGGTACGGATTTCGATCGGGCGCACCGTGCGCGTGTCGCGGCCGTCGATACGCGGCTCGCCGTTCAGGATCTGCGTACGGACGATCTTCGCTTCGATGTCGAACAGCACGTTGCCGACGCTAGCCTTGTCCGCAGCAACCGTGCCGGCTGCCGCTGCTTCTTCTTCCAGCCTGGCCGACGTCGCTGCGTAGACTTCCTTCAGCTTGGCCGAACGAGCCTGCTTGTCGCGGATCTGATAAGCGGCGAGCAGATCGGCTTGCGCCAGATCCGACACGCGTGCGATCAGCGGCTCATTCTTGGCAGCCGGCTTCCAATCCCATTCCGGCTTGCCACCTTCGCGAACCAGCTCGTGGATCACGTCGATCGCGACCTGCATTTGTTCGTGGCCGAACACCACTGCGCCGAGCATCACTTCTTCGGTCAGTTGTTGTGCTTCCGATTCCACCATCAGCACCGCGCGTTCCGTACCGGCGACGATCAGGTCGAGTGCCGATTCCTTCATCTGCGGACGCGTCGGGTTCAACACGTATTCGTTGTTGATGTAGGCCACGCGTGCTGCGCCGACCGGGCCGTTGAACGGCAGACCGGAAATAGCGAGCGCCGCCGACGCGCCGATCAGCGCGGGGATGTCAGCGGGAATTTCGGGGTTCAGCGACAGGACGTGGATCACGACCTGGACTTCGTTGTAGAAGCCTTCCGGGAACAGCGGACGCAGCGGGCGGTCGATGAGGCGCGAGGTCAGCGTTTCGCCTTCCGACGGGCGGCCTTCACGGCGGAAGAAGCCACCGGGAATCTTGCCTGCAGCATAGGTCTTTTCGAGGTAATCGACAGTCAGCGGGAAGAAGTCCTGGCCCGGCTTGGCGGTCTTGGCGCCCACCACGGTAGCCAGCACAACGGTGTCTTCGATGTCGACGATCACCGCGCCACTTGCCTGACGAGCGACTTCGCCCGTTTCGAGGCGAACCTTATGTTGGCCCCACTGAAATTCTTTGACGATCTTATTGAACATAGTCATTGCTTTTCCTCTTCGTTATGCCGCGCGGACCAGAAGCGGCGCGGCAACGCCAGGACCGGCGCCACAGGGGAAGAGTAGTGTTATGCCATTCCAGAGAACCACGCCCTACGTTATGTACGTGCGCGAACCGCTGGAATGACACAAAGCTCTGCCCTGAAGCCCGGCCGTATTTCTGCTTTTTTGCTGCTTTTTTTACTGCCGCTTTCCTGCTAGCCGCCGCATGAATCGTCACGCTACCGCGACCGGCAGGCAGTGCGCATCACATGAAGCGCACCGTGCAAAAACAAAATGCCTGTATCAGTGGAACTGACACAGGCATCTTGCTGAACGACTGGCCGATTACTTACGCAGACCCAGCTTCTCGATCAGTGCGCGGTAACGATCCGCGTCCTTACCCTTCAGGTAGTCGAGCAGCTTACGACGGCGGCTCACCATGCGCAGCAGACCGCGGCGGCTGTGGTGATCCTTCGTGTGTGCCTTGAAGTGAACGGTCAGTTCGTTGATGCGGGTCGTGAGCAGCGCGACCTGAACTTCGGGGGAGCCGGTGTCGTTAGCTGCGCGTGCGAATTGCGCAACGACTTCGGACTTCTTGCTTGTTTCAACTGCGGACATGTCGATTTCCTTGAGAACTAGACAGGCGGTCACGGAAGAAAGGCCGTGCCGTGGGTTACCCGTGCGCGCACATTTGCAATCGCTTACAGCCATGCCTCACAACGGGACGCGTATTGTAGCACAGCCCAATCCGGCCGCGAACCCTGCTGTGCCGGGCGGGATCGTTGCCGGCCCGGGGTTTGTTCAGGGGCCGTTTTACGGCCGTTTCATCTTGCATACGGTCGACGGCACAGTCCGCTCAGACGGCAAAGCCAGCACCGTGCGGAAACCGTAGCCTGAACCTTCGTTGTCGAACTTGACGCCCGGCGTACCGGCCTTGTCCATTTCCATCACGTAAAGGGGCTGGATCAGCTGATGGTCGTCGGCGCGCATCCACGAAGCGTGGAAACCGTTGTCGAACCTGATGCCCTCCAGCGCCCGGGCGACGGCAGTCGGGTCGGCACTGCCGGCGCGGTTCATCGCCGCGGCGAGGGTTTCGATCATCAGCGGCATGCGCAGCACCGGGTAGTCATCCTGGGCAGCCGGAAAACGGGCGCGAAACGCCGCGTACCAGCCGTCTGAAGCCGCGCCGCCGGCATTCGGGTGCCAGTCGGCCACCGCGATCACGTGTTTGACGCCGGCGTCACCCAACGCGGCAGGCGCCCCGAGGCTGTTGCCGTAGAAGGTGTAAAACCGGGTGTCCAGGCCCTGCTCCCGCGCCGCCTTGACCAGAAGCGTCAGGTCGTTGCCCCAGTTGCCGGTGATCACCGCGTCCGCGCCGCTCGCGCGGATCTTCGCGATGTAAGGCGCAAAGTCCTTCACGCGGCCGATCGGATGAAATTCGTCGCCGACCACCGCAATATCCGGGCGCTTTGTCGCCAACGTCGAACGCGCGAGGCTGCTGACGTCGTGGCCGAAGCTGTAGTCCTGGTTCAGCAGATAGACCTTCTTCACCGCTTTGTCGCGCTGGATCACATCGGCCAGCGCATCCATGCGCATGCCCGCGTGCGCATCGAAACGGAAGTGCCAGAAACTGCAATTGGCGTTGGTCAGGGCGGGATCGTCGGCGGAATAATTGAGGAACAGTTCGCGGTTGCCCGGCTCGCGGCTGTTCTGCTTGTCGATCGCGCCGATCAGCGCCGCGGCGACCGCCGAGCTGTTGCCCTGCATGATGTAGCCGATATGGCGGTCAGCGGCCGCGCGCAGTTGCACGAGCGCCTCCTCTGCGCTGCCCTTGCTGTCGAGCACGACCAGTTCGAGCGGATGCGCGCCGTCGGCGAGCTGCACGCCGCCTTCTGCATTCACCTGTTCGACGCCGAAGCGCAGATTGCGCTCCACCGCCGCGCCCGCATTCGCGAATGGGCCGGACATGCCTTCGATCAGCGCCAACTGGATCGGTGTACCCGCCGGCTTATTGACCGGCTTGCTTGCCGGACCCGGCACCGTTTCTCCCGCGGCGAGCGCCGCCGCGGCCATCGAAATCGCTGCCAGCGCCACGACTGCCGCTGCTGCCGCCCGTTGCCACTTCGCCATCATCATTGCCCCGCCGGATTCGTCGAAGCGCGGATCATAGGGCGTTCCAGATGGAATAAGCAAGCCGGCGAAGCCGTTATCGTAATTACAGCGAGGGCTTGTACGAAGCGCAAATCTTTTGCTGCCGCCCGTGTCAAAATATTGCATCTCGATGATAAAAACCGCTACACAAATGCCATCGGAGGAATTCATGTTCAACCGCCACCCATCCACGGCGGCCTCGATCGAAGCGCCACCCGCAGCACGCCTGCGCCGCGCCGCGCTCGTCTGCCTGAGCGCGCTCGCGCTCACGGTTACGCTCGCTGGCTGCGTGCAGCCATGGCAGCAATATCAACAAGGCGCGGACGAATCGACCATCGTCGCCCGCCTTGGCGCGCCGCGTGAAAGCTACGACCTGCCCAACGGCGGTAAGCGGCTGATGTGGCCAACTCAGCCCATGGGCGAAACCACCACCGCCGCCGACATCGACGCATCCGGCAAGATCGTCACCGTGCGTCAAGTGCTTCAGCCCAACGAGTTCTACCGGGCGGAAATCGGCAAGTGGACAAAGAGCGACGTGCTGGTGAACTTCGGCCGCCCAGTCGAAACGTCATATTTCCCGTTGATGAAGCGCGAGGTCTGGACCTATCGCTATCTGGAAGACAACGTCTGGTACATGATGTACAGCTTTTATTTCGACGATCAGGGCATTGTGCGGCTCACGCAAAAAACACCTGACCCGTTGCACGATCCGGATCGCCGCAGCCTGTTCTGAGCGCTCGCTCGAACCCATTGCGCATCGATCTGCAAAGCCGCCTCTTCAGGCGGCTTTTTTTTATTTATTGCGCATGCCCGCGAATTTTATTTCGCGCACAGCAGCTTTATTTTTTGATAGAAAGGTTTTCGTAAGCATAGATTCAGTGCCGATTACACTCGCTGTGCCGCCCGCGCACAGCCGTGGGTCTCGGCGACGAGTCTGTGCGCCCTACTTACGGAGCCACTATCGATGAACCGTCCGAAACGCCTGCTGGTCGCCAACGTCGCATGGGCGCACGAAACCGCTGCGCGCAACCCCGAATTTTTCCGTGATCTGGTGCGAGGCCAGAATCCGCACGTGCTGTGGGTCGGTTGCTCGGACAGCCGCGTGCCCGCAGAAACCATCACGCATTGCGAGCCGGGCGATCTGTTCGTTCACCGCAACATCGCCAACCTCTTTGATCCCGACGACGACAACTCCGCGAGCGTCCTCGAATACGCGGTGCGGGTGCTGAAGGTGGGGCACGTGATCGTCTGCGGCCACTATGGCTGCGGTGGTGTGCGTGCGGCCCTGCTACCGCCGGAACCGACGCTGCCGCATGTGAATCGACGGATCGCGCCTCTATGTGCGTTGGCAAAGGCGCATGGCGACGAGCTTCAGGACCACGCAAGCGAGCGTGAGCGTATCGACCGCCTTGCAGAGTTGAACGTGCTCGAACAGGTGCGCCAGTTACGCACGAGTGCAATCGTGCGGGACGCTGACCCGGCACCGCTCGTTCACGGATGGATCTTCGCGCTCGAGGACGGGCGCATCAAGATACTCACGTCCGGCTACGAAGCCGATGACGCGATGACCTGCACAACGGCCGCCCATAGCGCCGCCTAGTGCGCAGCTTCTATCAAACCGGCCTCGGTATGACCTTCGCCTCCGCCTCCGCCTTCGCCGCACACAGGGCGCCACCCACTACTGCACCGACACCATGAACCTTCGAGCTTTTTTTTCCACGTTTCAGCGCGATCTGCTGGCAGGCACGGTCGTTTTTCTGGTGGCGCTACCGCTCTGTCTGGGCATCGCCAACGCCTCGGGCGTCGAGCCATTTGCCGGGCTTGTATCGGGCATCGTCGGCGGGCTGGTGGTTGCCGTGCTGAGCGGTTCACGGCTGAGCGTCAGCGGCCCGGCAGCGGGCCTCGTCGTGATTGTCGTCGACGGAATCGCGCAACTCGGCAGCTTCTCCGCGTTCCTGCTAGCCGTGTTGCTGTCCGGCGCGATTCAATTCGGCTTCGGCATGCTGAAGGCCGGCAGATTTGCGGCCTACGTGCCATCGCCCGTGATCAAGGGCATGCTTGCGGCGATCGGCGTGCTGCTGATCGTCAAGCAGTTTCCGCTTGCGCTTGGGCTATTCGGCGCGAATGCGGCGGCCGGGTCGCAAGCAGCCGCCCAGATGGCCGGCAGCGTAACGACGCCGTTCGGCTCGATATCGCTCGCGGCCTGCGTGATCACGTTGCTGTCGCTGGCGATTCTGGTGGGCTGGGAAACCCGCGCGCTACGCCGCTTCGTGCTGGTGCGCCTCGTCCCGGCGCCGCTCGCGGTGGTTCTGCTGGGCATCGGCGCGACACTGCTGCTCAGCCTGTTCGCTCCATCGTTCGCGCCGCCCGCAGAGCATCGCGTCGCGTTGCCGTCGCTCGAATCGTTCGCCGCGTTGCAAGTCGCCCTCCAATGGGCTGACTTCGGACCGCACTTCGCGCAACTGGTCAATCCCGATGTCTGGCGCGTAGCCATCACCCTGGCGATCGTCGCGAGTCTCGAAACGCTGCTGAGCCTCGAAGCGGTCGAGCAGATCGATCCCGCCCGACGTGCCGCGCCACCGGATCGCGAATTGAAGGCACAGGGCGTGGGTAATCTGATCGCCGGCGCGATCGGTGGCCTGCCGATCACCTCGGTCATCGTGCGCAGTTCCGCCAATGTGCATGCGGGCGCACAGAGCCGGCTGTCCGCGATCATTCATGGTGTGTTGCTGCTGGTAAGCGTGTTCGCGCTCACCAGCGTCATCAACCTGATTCCTCTTGCGTGCCTCGCGGCGATTCTTATCTTCACCGGCGTGAAGCTCGCCAAGCCGTCGTTGTTCGTCGCCGTCGCCAAGCAGGGTTTCGCGCCGTTTGCGCCGTTCATCGTCACGCTGGTCGGTGTGCTCGCCACCGATCTGCTGATCGGCATCGTGCTCGGTATTCTGTGCAGCGTGTTGCTCGCGCTGTATGCGAACCTGCGCAGCCCGATCGTGCTCGCGCAGCACGGCGATCACTATCTGCTGTCGTTTCGCAAGGACGTGTCGTTTCTCGGCAAGGTGCCGCTCAAGCACTACCTGCAGCAGATTCCAGATGGAGCGACCTTGATCGTTGACGCAACGCGTGCCGATTTCGTCGATCACGATGTGCGCGAACTGCTGGATACATTTGTCGCCGATGCGCCGCGCCGCGAGATCGCAGTCGAAGTGCGGCATCAGGCCCAGGCGCAGGCTCGCGCGGCGCGCGGGTGGTCGATGCGGCGCGCGGCTGCGGAGTAGTTTCAGCGCGCGATACTCACGAAGAAGAGACGCCACAAAAGCAAGAAGCCCCGTGCTTTCAAGATCACGGGGCTTCTTGTTAATCTGGCTTAGCGGGCACGCTGCCGGCGTGCCCTATTCCCATCACTCCGAACGTTGCGGATTCAACTTGTCAAAGTTCGAATGCAGCTTGTTCAGCGCCGAGATATACGCCTTCGCGGAAGCCGCGACGATATCCGGATCAGTGCCCACGCCGTTGACGATGCGCCCGCTCCTCGACAGCCGTACGGTCACTTCGCCCTGCGCCTGTGTACCAGTGGTGATGGCGTTCACCGAATACAGCAACAATTCCGAGCCGCTGCCCACTTCCGTCTCAATCGCATTGAGGGTGGCATCCACTGGACCATTGCCGCGTGCTTCCCCGGTCACTTCCTTGCCTTCGACCGAGAACACGATCTTCGCGTGCGGCTGCTCGCCGGTTTCCGAATGCTGCGACAGCGACAGGAACTTGTAGTGCTCCTTCTCCTGCGCTTCAGCCGATTCCTCAGTGACGATCGCGATGATGTCTTCGTCGAAGATTTCCGACTTGCGGTCAGCCAATTCCTTGAAGCGTGCGAACGCAGTGTTCAGTTCGCCTTCGCTATCGAGCGCGATACCCAGTTCCTGCAGACGCTGCTTGAACGCATTGCGGCCCGACAACTTGCCAAGCACGATCTTGTTCGCGCTCCAGCCCACATCTTCGGCACGCATGATTTCGTACGTGTCGCGCGCTTTCAGCACGCCGTCCTGGTGAATGCCGGATGCGTGCGCAAATGCATTCGCACCGACCACCGCCTTGTTCGGCTGCACGACGAAACCGGTGATCTGCGACACCAGCTTCGAGGCCGGCACGATCTGGGTCGTATCGAGACCGACTTCAAGGCCGAAGTAATCCTTGCGGGTCTTCACCGCCATCACGATTTCTTCGAGCGAGGTGTTACCCGCGCGCTCGCCGAGACCGTTGATCGTGCACTCGACCTGACGCGCGCCGCCGATCTGCACACCGGCCAGCGAGTTCGCCACCGCCATGCCAAGGTCGTTATGGCAATGCACCGAGAACACCGCCTTATGCGAGTTCGGAATCCGCTCGCGCAGCGTCTTCACGAGCTGGCCGTACAACTCCGGCACGCCATAGCCGACCGTATCGGCGATGTTGATCGTGGTGGCGCCTTCGGCGATGACCGCTTCCAGCACGCGGCACAGGAAATCCATGTCCGAACGGCTGCCGTCTTCCGGCGAAAACTCGACGTCGTCCGTGAACTTGCGGGCGAAACGCACCGCCAGCTTCGCCTGTTCGAACACCTGATCTGGCGTCATGCGCAGCTTCTTTTCCATATGCAGCGGCGACGTTGCGATGAACGTGTGGATGCGAAAATGATCGGCCGGCTTGAGTGCGTCAGCAGCGCGTTGAATGTCTTTATCGTTCGCACGGGCCAGCGAGCAGATCGTGCTGTCCTTGATCAGGCCCGCGATCGTATGGATCGAATCGAAGTCGCCATTCGAACTGGCCGCGAAGCCCGCCTCGATGATGTCGACCTTCATCCGTTCGAGCTGCTTCGCGATACGGATTTTTTCTTCCTTCGTCATCGACGCGCCGGGCGATTGCTCGCCGTCGCGCAACGTGGTGTCGAATATGATCAGTTTGTCGGCCATGTCGGGTCTCCTGAGGAGTCGGTCAATTGTGGGGATCGGATATTGGAATTCGGGCATTCGCGCCACCGTTGGCGACGCTATAAACCACAGACGAGGCAGACGGAGGGCAGAAAGCGATAAGCGATCAGCGCGCTGGACGCGCCAGCACTAGCGCACCTGCGGCGCACCAGCTTGTTGAGACTCGTGCCGCAGCTCAAATGGGAACCTGAACGCATTCATCCAACGACTATAGCGGCATTCCCGTCGCCGTGCAATTGGCGTCAGACCTGCCTGCCGCGCGCCGCCGGACGGGCCGGACAACGAAAAACGGCAGCCTTTGAAGGCTGCCGTTTTCTCATGTCACGTTCATGCAACAAAGGGGCGCCGTTACCTGTCCCGCGCCACGGACCGAGCCGGATTCGCCCTGCCCCGCATCGCCTGGTAGCCCCAGAACACATAGCCCGACAGGCCGTAAAGCACGAACAGACCGAACAGCATCAGCGGCGGATCGGACGACACCAGCACGAACGCCATCACCACCAGCAGAATCACGCCGAACGGCACGCGATGCCGCACGTCGAGCGCCTTGCCGCTGTAGAACGGCGCGTTCGACACCATCGTCACACCGGCGTAGATGGTCAGCACGAAAGCGACCCACGGCAGCCATACCAGCTTGAGCGGCACGCGGTTATCGGTGGCGAGCCACACGAAACCGGCAATCAGTGCCGCGGCCGCCGGGCTCGGCATACCCTGGAAGAAGCGCTTGTCGACCACACCGATGTTCGTGTTGAAGCGCGCGAGACGCAACGCCGCCCCCGAACAGTAGACGAACGCCGCAAGCCAGCCCCAACGGCCGAGATCTTTCAGGATCCACTCGTACATCACGAGCGCCGGCGCCACGCCGAACGACACCATGTCCGAGAGGCTGTCGAACTGTTCGCCGAACGCGCTTTGCGTATGCGTCATGCGGGCGACACGGCCGTCCATACCGTCCAGCACCATCGCCACGAAGATCGCGATCGCCGCAATTTCGAAGCGCACGTTCATCGCCTGCACCACGGCGAAGAAGCCGCAAAAGAGCGCGGCGGTGGTAAACGCGTTCGGCAGCAGGTAAATGCCGCGTTTCCTCAGGAACTGCTGACGCTGAGCGCGCCGGCTATCGACTACCGGCGACTCCGCCGCGATCGGCTTGTTACGGCGGAACGGACGCGGGAGCTGTCCGCTGTTGCGGGGTCGACGCGGTTTGAATGCGGCCATTCGGAAAACCTCCTTGGTGCCGCTTTATAGTTCAGCGAGGATCGTGGACGACGCCGAAACCTTCTCGCCGATCGACACACGCGGACGGCTGCCAACCGGCAGGTACACGTCGACACGCGAGCCAAAACGGATAAATCCATAGCGCTGGCCACGCGTGAGCGGCTCACCTGAGCGTACGTAGCAAAGAATACGCCGCGCAATCAGACCGGCGATCTGTACCGACGTCACCGTCTGCCCGCCGGCCATTTCGATCACCACCGCATTGCGCTCGTTTTCGAGCGAGGCCTTATCCACGGCGGCATTCAGATACGCGCCCGGGAAATATTCGACCTTGGAGATCGCCCCGTCCACCGGTGAGCGCTGCGAATGGACATTGAAAACGTTCATGAACACGCTGATCTTCAACGCTTCACGGTTGGCATACGGATCATGCGCTGTCTCGACGGCGACGATACGGCCGTCGGCCGGGCACAGCACGGCGTTCGCCTGAGTCGGAATCGGGCGTGCCGGATCGCGGAAGAACTGCACGACGAAGATCAGGATCAGCCAGAACAGCCATGCAAAGCCGAATCCCGCGAAGGCATGAACCAGTAATGCAACGACGGCCGCGATGGCGATGAACGGCCAGCCTTCTCGCGCGATGATCGGATGAGGGTAATTCATGGATGGCTTCTGTATTTTTGGAGGGTAGCCCCCCTTCCTCGCGGAAGAAGGGCCCCCTAAGAACCGTACGTGCGAGTTTCCCCGCATACGGCTCAAATCTACAAACAAAGCCCGGTCTTAGGACCGGGCCGGCTTAGTTACCGCAATTTTACCTGTGTGCACCTGCTGATGGCAGTGCGGGTGAAGCAGAACCCTATTCGAAAGAGCGTCTGTGCCACCATGCATCCGATACTCCAGATGATGGTCGTGCCAGCCAGTTTCCTTTGTCAGGGCACAGCCACAATGCGAGCAAAGCCCGTCTTGCGACATATACAGCGAAACCCATTGCTTCCGATAACGCATTGAGTGCTCCATGCGTGCCTGTCGCAACTGTTCGCCGTACTGCTCCCACTCAGGGTCAAAGGGGTTGAACGCTCCTTTGACCTTTCTGTGGCGCTTAATTTCCGTACCGCTCATCTGGTACAGGCTAAGCAAACCCTTACCACCGTCGTCACGAGCTACAGGAACAGCGAACACCCAGTGTCGATTGCCCTCCGAGTGAAAGTACTTCCTTTTCACCCATTCGGCGCTCTTGTTCAGGTGCCGCCTCGTCGACCACCGCCAAAGCCTTCGGAAAATCAAAGACTCCATGCGGCTGTATGCCTGTTTGGCGACCACGGGGCTGTGATACTGCGCCCAACCCCGTAGCATCGGGTTCAGCAGTCGAATCAGCTTCTCCTGCTTCACCGTCTTATGACCACTGATCGTATCCGCCACCTTGCGATAGAACGTTTGCACGTTCTTCTTGCTCGGCTTGATGAGTAGCGTCCCCAAGTACTTACGGAAATTCCACCCTAGGAAGTCGAAGCCCGAATCGATGTGTGTGATACGCGTTTTCTCCTCGGACAGTTGCAGACCTCGAACGGCAAGGAATGCTTCCACCCAAGGTCGAACTTCCTGCTCCAGCAACTCTTGCGAGTCACCGGTGATCACGAAGTCGTCCGCGTACCGCACTACATTGACTTTAAGCTTGTTGGCTTTTGCGATCCCAAACTTCGCACAGAGGTGCGCCAGCAGTTCTCGCTCCAGCCCGTTCAGCGTCACATTCGCCAGCGTTGGAGAAATGATTCCTCCTTGCGGCGTACCGGCCTCAGTCGCCTGAAGCTGCCCCTTGTAAATCAGGCCAGCTTTCAGCCATTTCCGCAGGATTTCCCTGTCCATGGGGACGTGGGCCTCCAGCCAGTCATGGTTGATGTGATCAAAGCAGCCCTTGATATCCGCTTCCAGCACCCATCGAGCAGAGCCCTTCTGGGACATGGCAACGAAAATCTGTGACATCGCGTCGGCCGTCGAGCGATTTAACCTGAACCCGTAAGAGTTCAGGTCGCTCGTCGATTCCGACACCGGCTCCAAGGCCAGCAGATACAAGGCTTGCATCGCCCTGTCCCGCATGGTCGGAATGCCCAGAGGACGCTCCTTCCCATTGGCCTTGGGGATAAAGACTCTCCGTAAAGGCAGAGGCTTATATCCACGCCGCTTCAACCTGCCGACAGCAAGCCATCGGCTCTCAGGCGAGTCCCAAAGTTCGCGATCGACTCCAGCCGTTCGCGCACCCTGATTCTGCGTAACACGTCGTACCGCATACAGCTTCGCGGACAACGTGCGGGTCAACATCCGTTGCAAGGCCTTCACCCTGCGCCAGTCGTTGTCCCGCGTCGCCTTCGCAATTCGAATCTGCATCCCTCTCACGTTCCGTTCAACCCGACGCCAATCTACGGCGTACCAGTTGTCCGGCGCGTGGGAGAGCGCAGATCCGGTCTTTCGACCAGATACTTTCATGCTGCTCTCCTACTCGAAGAAGTGAATCCCGAGCGGAGAACAGATCACCCCTTGCGGGAGCGATCTGCTCCCGCAAGGGGGTTAAAAAACGTACGCTAATGGCTAAGGAGCCACCAGCAATCACCTCTCCAGCTAAAGGGCTAGTCAGCCATCTTGCGACGGTAGACCAGACGGAAGTCTGCCCGCTTTCGCGTGGGGTAATGTCTCAACCCCTATCCGATCCATTACAGGCCGGCTTTCGCTTTTTCCGTCATCCCATACCTGCACAATCAACAGCGTCCCTCACGGTTCGCCTGCCAGCCAAACTACGGCCGGCAACCATACAGGCTTACCACGTTCCCGGCATGTCACACGACTGACTTAGGTTCTGCCTATTCCCCGGCGGTCCGATGACGACGTAACCCGAATTTACAGCGGGTTATCCGACCGCACACCGTTTGGTTGATGCCTGTCAGCAGCTTTGGCACCGTCCTACTTACGAGGTTTATCAGCAGTTCACTTGCGTTAACCGTATCAGCCAGCCTAGCGCCTCAACCCCTTTTGCTGCTTGGAGTCTCCGAGTGAGCACCTCGCGGCGTTCACCCGCCCGATACGTCCGAAGGCTACATTGTTAGAAGAGCTTCACACCCCACCGTTGCCAGTGACGCATGTCTTCCTAGGCTACTGCTGGTCGTACAGCAGGTTCACTACCCACGACATAAAAAATAAAAAAAACTGTCGAGGTCGAACAATGACACACCGAGCTTTCGCTCGTATCTCGTAACGAAACCGTTGCCCTAAGGCGCGGGAATTACATACTCCACTCCGCTTTGTCAGCGGAGGTGAAGCCGCTGATTGGGCGGAACCTGACGGTAATCAGGTCAATGCAATGCGATGGCCGGAGAAATACGGCATACCAGCCATCGCCTATAGCGATACCCGGCATACCCATACCGAGATCGCTTCGTTACAAGAAGTGCAAAGGCTACGAGGCTTCGTGAGGCCCCACATTGCACTTTCGCGGCCGGTTAGGCTCATAAAGACGCCCTCCTGATACCGCTAGTCGATGTCCCCTTACGTTGGGGACGACCCGGACACGAGCGTGCGTGTCGCACGTAAAACCGTAGGATAGCAAAAGCCGCCCAGGGTTCAGCACCCTTGGACGGCTTTTTGCATTACCGGCTGCTGCGACGAGGCGCGGCGCCGGTCAGATGCGGCAAAGCTGGCTTCTTAGTTCTTCGACTGGTCGACCAGCTTGTTCGCAGCGATCCACGGCATCATCGAACGCAGCTTGGCACCCACCGTTTCGATCTGGTGCTCGGCCGTCAGACGGCGGCGCGATTGCAGCGTCGGTGCGCCAGCCTTGTTTTCGATGATGAAGCTCTTCGCGTACTCGCCGGTCTGAATGTCCGTCAGCACTGCCTTCATCGCCTTCTTCGTTTCAGCCGTCACGATACGCGGACCCGTCACGTACTCGCCGTATTCGGCGTTGTTCGAGATCGAGTAGTTCATGTTCGCGATGCCGCCTTCGTAGATCAGGTCGACGATCAGCTTCAGCTCGTGCAAGCACTCGAAGTACGCCATTTCCGGCGCGTAGCCCGCTTCCACCAGCGTTTCGAAGCCGGCCTTGATCAGGTCGACCGTACCGCCGCACAGCACGGCTTGTTCGCCGAACAGGTCGGTTTCCGTTTCTTCGCGGAAGTTCGTTTCGATGATACCGGCACGGCCGCCGCCGTTCGCTGCTGCGTACGACAAAGCGATGTCACGCGCTGCGCCCGACTTGTCTTGCGCCACGGCGATCAGGTGGGGCACGCCGCCACCTTGCGAGTACGTACCGCGAACCGTGTGGCCCGGCGCCTTCGGCGCGATCATGATGACGTCCAGATCGGCACGCGGGATCACTTGACCGTAGTGCACGTTGAAGCCGTGCGCGAAGGCGAGCGCTGCGCCTTGCTTGATGTTGGCGTGCACTTCCTTTGCGTAGACTTCAGCGATCTGCTCGTCCGGCAGCAGCATCATCACGACGTCCGCACCCTTGACGGCTTCCGCCACTTCCTTGACTTGCAGGCCGGCGTTCTCAGCCTTGCTCCACGATGCGCCGCCCTTGCGCAGACCGACCGTGATGTTCACACCGCTTTCCTTCAGGTTCAGCGCGTGAGCATGGCCTTGCGAGCCATAGCCGATGATGGTGACTTGCTTGCCCTTGATGAGGGAGAGGTCGGCGTCCTTGTCGTAGAAAACTTTCATGTCGGTTCCTTGGCTAAATTCGGTGAAATCAGTGAAATACAAATACTGCGAATGGTGTATTGCTGGCCGGGTTCTTTGAGGCACTGCCCGGCTTCGATCGAGACGGTTGGTAACGCAACTTCGAACCGCAACTCAGCGCGCGCGTCAAACCTTCAGAATGCGCTCGCCGCGGCCGATGCCCGAACTGCCTGTACGGACGGTTTCGAGAATCGCAGTCGCGTCGATCCCTTCGATGAAGGCATCGAGCTTGTCGCTCGCGCCCGTCAGTTCGATCGTATAGGTCTTTTCGGTGACGTCGATGATGCGGCCGCGGAAAATATCCGACATCCGTTTCATCTCCTCACGTTCCTTGCCGACCGCCCTCACCTTGATCAACATCAGCTCACGCTCGATATGGGCGCCCTCGGTAAGGTCGACCACTTTCACCACCTCGATCAGGCGGTTCAGATGCTTCGTGATCTGTTCGATCACGTCGTCCGAGCCAATGGAGACGATGGTCATGCGCGACAGCGAACGGTCTTCGGTCGGAGCCACCGTCAAGGTTTCAATGTTGTAGCCGCGTGCGGAGAACAACCCCACCACGCGTGATAACGCGCCCGGTTCGTTTTCCAGCAGGACAGAAATAATGTGTCTCATGTTTCGCTTCTTCCAGATGTTTTGTCGATGTATGCGAGCGGTTTCGCGCCGCTTCGTCCGCCTTCGCCCTTTGTGAAGGCGCGCATGACGAAGCCAACGCTAAAAACCGTCGTTATAGATCTTCCGAACCCATGAGCATCTCAGTGATGCCCTTGCCGGCCTGAACCATCGGCCAGACGTTTTCGGTCGGATCGGTCTGGAAATCGAGAAACACCGTGCGATCTTTCAGGCGCAGCGCTTCTTTCAGCGCCGGCTCGACATCGGCCGTGCGTTCGATACGCATGCCGACGTGGCCGTACGCTTCGGCGAGCTTCACGAAATCCGGCAGCGCATCCATGTACGAATGCGAATAGCGCTTGCTGTATTCGATCTGCTGCCACTGGCGCACCATGCCCAGATAGCGGTTGTTCAGCGAAATGATCTTGATGGGCGTCTCGTACTGCTTGCAGGTCGAGAGTTCCTGGATACACATCTGGATCGAGCCTTCGCCCGTGATACAGAGCACGTCGTCGTCCGGGTGCGCCATCTTCACGCCCATCGCCGCCGGCAGGCCGAAGCCCATCGTGCCGAGGCCACCGGAATTGATCCAGCGGCGCGGCTTGTTGAAGCGATAGAACTGCGCGGCCCACATCTGGTGCTGGCCGACGTCGGAACACACGAAGGCATTGCCGTCGGTCAGCTCCCACGCCTTTTCCACCACGTACTGCGGTTTGATGATGTCGCTCTTGCGGTCGAACTTCAGGCAGTCTTTGGCGCGCCAGGCTTCGATGTCCTTCCACCAGTCGGCGAGCGCCGCGGTGTCCGGGCCATGCTCGGCCGTTTGCAACTGCTCGATCAGCTCCTTCAGCACTTCCTTCACGTCGCCGACGATCGGAATGTCGACCTTGACGCGCTTGGAGATGGAGGAAGGATCGATGTCGATATGAATGATCTTGCGCGGGCGCGATGCGAAGTGCGCCGGGTCGCCGATCACACGGTCGTCAAAGCGCGCGCCGATCGCGATCAGCACGTCGCAGTGCTGCATCGCCATGTTGGCTTCGTACGTGCCGTGCATGCCGAGCATGCCGAGGAATTTCTTGTCGCTCGCGCGGTAGCCGCCCAGACCCATCAACGTATTGGTGATCGGGTAACCGAGCAGATCGGCGAATTGATTCAGCTCACGCGACGCATCCGCGAGGATGATGCCGCCGCCGGTGTAGATATACGGACGCTTGGCCGACAGCAACAAGGCCACGGCCTTGCGAATCTGGCCGGAGTGACCTTTCGTGACCGGGTTGTACGAGCGCAGCGAAACGGTCTTGAGCGGTTCGTACTGGCACGGCATCTTCGACACGTCTTTCGGAATGTCGATCAGCACCGGGCCGGGACGGCCGGTACGGGCGATATAGAAAGCTTTCTTGACGGTAGCGGCGAGGTCGCGCACGTCCTTCACGAGGTAGTTGTGCTTCACGCAGGGACGCGTGATGCCGACCGTATCGCACTCCTGGAACGCATCCTGACCGATCGCAGCAGTCGGCACCTGGCCGCTGATGATCACCATCGGGATCGAATCCATGTAGGCCGTGGCGATGCCTGTCACCGCATTGGTAACGCCGGGGCCGGAGGTCACGAGGCACACACCCACTTTGCCGGTGGAACGCGCAAAGGCGTCGGCGGCGTGGACTGCGGCTTGTTCGTGGCGCACGAGGATGTGCTGGAATTTGTCCTGCTTGTACAGCTCGTCGTAAATGTAGAGTACCGAGCCGCCGGGATAGCCCCACACAAACTCGACGTCTTCGTCGGCCAAAGCGCGCATGAGCACGGTGGCGCCGATAGAGTCAGCTTCAGGATGGGGGGTCGTATCCGACGTGGAGAATTCCGCGCTGGGCATATTCATTTATTCACCTTTCGAATTTTCGGCAAAAAATTGATCGGGTGCTCTCTGCCGGGCTTGTGGCTCGGGTTCAAGCGGCGCGTCCAGTTGACAGGTGAGCTTCTTGGGCCACACCTCAATTGAGACAAGTCACTTATGTTGCGAACCAGCGAAGATATCTGCAGATGTTCGCGCGGTCAAGCAAATATTGCCCTGGCACCCTGCCCCTGAATCCCGCAATGGGTAAAAAACGACCGGGACCGTGTTATAGAGATGCAAGGTAGGACAGGTTTCGCCCCAGCGGAGCGAAAGTTTGTTAGCATCCGCGAGTTTTACGACATTTTTCGACCGATTACGCGCACGCACGCTGCGCCGACCCCCAAACGGATGGCATCAGACAAGGAACTCGCCGATTTTCTGGCGGGCGTCGAAAGGCGCGCATTCAAGCAGACGGTCTACGCCGTGCGGGACGACGACGCCTCGCTCGATATCGTGCAGGACGCGATGATCAAGCTCGCCGAAAAATATGGCGACCGTCCCGCCGCCGAACTTCCGCTCCTGTTTCAGCGTATTCTCCAGAATGCGATGCACGACTATTTCCGTCGTGCCAAAGTGCGCAATACTTGGGTTAGTCTGTTTTCCTCGCTCGGCAACGCCGACGACGACGAATTCGACCCACTCGAAACATTCGAGGCGCAGCAAGGTTCAGCGGGCTCAGAAAGCAACGAACAGAAACTCGAACGCGAACAGGTCTTACAGTTAATCGACAACGAGATCCAAAAGTTACCGGCACGTCAACGGGAGGCGTTTCTCATGCGTTATTGGGAAGATATGGATGTTGCCGAGACTGCCGCCGCGATGGGCTGCTCCGAAGGCAGTGTGAAAACACACTGCTCGCGGGCCACCCACACGCTGGCGCAAGCGCTCAAGGCTAAAGGAATCACGCTATGAGCTCCCTAGAAACCAAAGAACTCGAGTTCGCCCGCCAGGTGCGCCGCGCGCTCGACGAAAACGCCGCCAGTATTCCGTCCGCCACCGTCGACCGGCTCGCCGTGGCGCGCCGTGCCGCGCTCGCTCGCAAGAAGCCCGAAACCGTGAGCGCGCCGGTGTTCGTGCCCGCCTTCGCCGGTGCCGGCATGCCGTCCGGTATGCCACAGGTCGAGGTGCCGCAGCGCCGCCGCTCGCCGCTGCGCCGCTTTGCGCTCGCCTGGCCGCTCGTCGCGCTGGTCGTCAGCCTGGTGGGCATCGCCTACTGGGAAGACCAGCAACGCACCGCCGAACTCGCCGATATCGATGCAGCCATGCTAAGCGACGACTTGCCGCTCAATGCCTATCTCGATCACGGTTTCAACGCGTACCTATCACGCGCCCACTGAGCGGGAGATTCTTCGGGTGAGTTACAAGCGCGGCTTGGCCGTTGTTTTCGGATGCGCGATCGCGGCCCTGGTGTCGTTTGCCGCGACGTATCCGCGCTTTTATCCGAGCCCGTCGACCACCAGCGCGCCTGCCGCAGGCGGCAACGCAACCGCCAAGGCGCCTGCGCCGACCCTCGCCGTCGATCTGCCCAGCCTGTCCGACAACAATAGCCCGATGGCGTGGTCGCACCTGAGCACGGCCGAACACGTTGCGCTCGCGCCGTTCGCCAGCCAATGGGATTCCTTTAGCGAGGAGCGCAAGCGAAAATGGATCAAGATCGCATCGCGTTACCCGAAGTTGTCGCCCGATGCGCAAAAACGCCTGCATGACCGAATGACTGAATGGGTGCGCATGACGCCCGATCAGCGGCGCGTCGCCCGCGAAAACTACCAGGTGTCGAAGGAGTTGCCGCGCGAGACCCGCCAGAACGCGTGGAAGGCCTATCAGGAATTGCCGGAAGAGCAGAAGGAGCGGCTCGCCGCGAGCGAGCGTAAGCGGCGGCCGAGCGTCGTGAGCGCGCCGCCGTCCGGCAAGACCGAGATCAAGGGCCTGGACCGTCTGGTCAATGCCCGCGAGCACGGCGCGAGCGGTGCTGCAGCGGCGAGTACCGCAGCTGCCGCTCCATTGCCGAGCCCGGCCGTCACGCCGGCGATTCCCGCTGCAGGGAGCTTCGTGCCCGCCACGCCGTTGCCGGTCTCGCCGGCCGAGGCGCCGTCGATCTTCAACGGCTCCTGATCCGCGCCCCACTGTGTCCCAACCGCTCGCTACCTCGACACTGCCCGCCGAATCATCCGGCACCGCACCCACCGTTCGCCGGCGCCTCGCCACGCTGCTCTACGAAGCCGTGATCCTGTTCGGCGTCGTGTTCATCGCAGGCTATCTGTTCAGCACGTTGACGCAGCAGCGCAACGGTCTCACCCATCACAACCTGCTTGCCGCGTGGATCGGCCTCGTGGTCGGTCTGTATTTCGTCTGGTTCTGGACCCACAGCGGCCAGACGCTGCCGATGAAAACCTGGCGCCTGCGCGTCGTCGCCGCTAACGGCGCGCCGCTGTCCACGGGCCGGGCGATCGTTCGTTACGTGCTGGCATGGCTGTGGTTCTTGCCGCCGCTCGCGCTGCATCCTTTGCTGGGCCTCGCCTTGCCCCAGACGCTGGTGATCGCCGCGATCTGGTTCGTCCTGTGGGCCGCCACCGGCCGCTTCGATTCGCAGCGTCAATTCCTGCACGACCGCCTCGCCGGTACGCGCGTGATCAGCATCGCGCGCTGAGCTTCCCTCTCCCGACACAGTAATAAGAACTTCTCGTGACTGTCACGGCACGGTCACGCGCGACTGGCGCAATACGGGCACCGCAACTCGACGCGTGAGCCATGGACCCCAAAACGTCCGCGACTTCCCTGTTCCGCCAGACCGGCCCGAGCGTCGACCCTGTCGCGTTCCGCCCGGAACCCAACCCTAGCCACGGCTTGCCGTTGCCTGTGCCGTCGCTGCCACTCGACGCGCACGCCAGCCATCACGACGACGACCACGCCGAACCGCACCGCTATCGCACCATCTGGCTGTCCGACATCCACCTCGGCTCGAGCGGTTGTCAGGCGCCGTATCTGCTCGACTTCCTGCGTCACAACGAGTCGGAATACCTGTACCTCGTTGGCGACATCATCGACGGCTGGCAGTTGAAAAAAGGCTGGTACTGGCCGCAGGCCCACAACGACGTCGTGCAGAAGGTGTTGCGCAAAGCACGCAAAGGCACCCAGGTCATCTACGTGCCGGGCAATCACGACGAAGCCGCGCGCCAGTTCTGCGACCTCGCGTTCGGCGACATCCACGTGCGCGGCGAAGCGTTCCACACGACGCTCGCCGGTAAGCGCCTGTGGATCGTGCACGGCGATCTGTTCGACGGCGTGATCCAGCATGCGAAGTGGCTCGCCTATCTCGGCGACACGCTCTACACGATGATCCTGATCCTGAACCGCTGGTTCAACCGGATCCGCAGCCGGCTCGGCTTTCCGTACTGGTCGCTGTCGCAATACCTGAAACATCAGGTAAAGAACGCGGTGAATTTCATTTCGTCGTTCGAGCGCGTGATGACCGACGAAGCACGCCGCCGCGGTTGCGACGGCGTGGTCTGCGGGCACATTCACAAAGCCGAAATCCGCGACATCGACGGCGTGCTGTATTGCAACGACGGCGATTGGGTCGAAAGCCTGTCGGCACTCGTCGAGACGTATGAAGGCGAACTCAAGGTGATCTACTGGACCGTGATGCGCGCACCGGAAGTCGGCGTGCAAAAGGCCCGGGCGACCGCGTAGTCCCTCTCCACTTCTATTGGGCCGAAACCGATGAAGATCATGATCGTCACCGATGCATGGGAACCGCAGGTCAATGGCGTCGTGCGCACGCTGAAAAACACCACGCGCGAGCTCACCGCACTCGGCCACCAGGTCGATCTGCTGACGCCGCTCGAATTCAAGACGATTCCGTGCCCGACCTATCCGGAGATTCGCCTGTCGCTACTGCCGCGTCGCAAGCTCCATCAGCGCATCGACGAATTCGCGCCCGACGCGCTGCACATCGCCACCGAAGGCCCACTCGGCATGGCCGCACGCTCCTATGCGATCAAGCACAAGCTGCCGTTTACAACCGCTTATCACACGCGCTTTCCCGAGTACGTACAGGCGCGTTTCGGCATTCCGATCGCGGCCACCTACAAGTTTCTGCACTGGTTCCACAAGCCGTCTCTGGCGGTGATGGCGCCCACGCCCGTGGTCAAGGCTGACCTCGAAAAATTCGGCTTCACCAACGTGGTGCTGTGGACTCGCGGCGTCGACCTCGACATCTTTCACCAGATGGACTCGAAGGTCCTCAACACCGCGCGGCCGATCTTTCTGTACGTGGGACGTGTAGCGGTCGAAAAGAACGTCGAGGCGTTTCTCAAGCTCGATCTGCCCGGCTCGAAGTGGGTTGCCGGCGAAGGCCCGGCGCTCGCCGAACTGAAGTCGCGCTATCCGCAAGCGAATTACCTGGGCGTGCTGACGCAAGCCGAACTGGCCAAGGTCTACGCGGCTGCCGACGTATTCGTGTTCCCGAGCCGCACCGATACCTTCGGGCTCGTGCTGCTCGAAGCGCTGGCTTGCGGCACGCCGGTCGCGGCGTATCCGGTGACCGGCCCGATCGACGTGCTTGGCGACGGCGGCGCGGGCGCCATGCATGAAGATTTACGAGAGGCTTGCCTCGAAGCGCTGAAGATCGAGCGCAGCCATGCGCGCGCGTGGGCCGAACGCTTCTCGTGGGCAGCCGCGTCCGAGCAGTTCGCGGCGCATTTGAAGCCGCTGCCGCGCACGTCGTATAGCGAGGAAAGCGCCGCCGCGTGAAGCGACGCGCCGAGCCGTTTATGCGAACCCGAAACTCCACCGCGGCACACGCGTCGAAAGGCGCGTTGCGCGCCGTCGACACCGAGGCCGCCGGCATCGAACCATTCGACGACGTGAGCGAGCACGGCACGCCGAATCATGTCGATCACGCGAATGGTTTTCACGGCATGAACGGCGCGAGCCTCGCGAATCCCGGGAGCGAGCCGCACAACGAACCGCTTAGCCCCGACGATCCATTCGCACCGCTCCCCTTCAATCCGTACAAGGGCAATCGCGGCTTGACCCGCGCGTGGCACGCGATGAAAAATTCGCTGGCCGGGTTTCGCGTGGCGATCCGCGAGGAAAGCGCGTTTCGCCAGGAACTCACGCTCGCCGCGATTCTGATTCCGTGCGGCGTGCTGGTGCCGGTCGATCCCGTGTCGCGCGTGTTGCTGCTCGGCTCGGTACTGCTGGTGCTGATCGTCGAATTGCTGAATTCGAGCGTCGAGGCGGCCATCGACCGGATTTCGCTCGAGCGCCACGAGTTGTCGCGCCGCGCCAAGGACCTCGGCAGCGCGGCGGTCATGGTCGCGCTCGGCATGTGCGTGATGACGTGGGGACTGATCGTCGGGCCGCTCGTCGTGCATTGGGTCAAAGCGTGGCTCTGAGCGTGGCTATGGAATTCACCCCGAAGCACCGCCTGACGCCCTTTCCCGGCGTCCCAAAGAATGAAAACCCTGAGTATCAGTTTGGTATAAGAACGGTCGGTTTATAATCGTCCGACAGCCTCACGGGAAACCGCTGAGGCGCTCAATCAAAATACCAACCGCGTCCGGGTGGATCACGCTAGAGCGGCAAGCCGCCACGCGCCCAGCCCGGCGTAACCAGGGCCGGACGACATGGAAGCCAAACCTCCCCGCCGCACCCGCGAACGGATACTCGAGCTATCGTTGAAGCTGTTCAACGAGATCGGCGAGCCGAACGTCACGACGACGACGATCGCCGAGGAAATGGAAATCAGTCCAGGCAACCTGTACTACCACTTCCGCAACAAAGACGACATCATCAACAGCATCTTCAGCCAGTTCGAGCAGGAGATCGAAAAGCGTCTGCGCTTTCCCGACGATCACCGCGCGACGATCGACGAGATGTGGTCGTACCTGCAGTACATGGTCGATTTCACCTGGCGCTATCGTTTCCTGTATCGCGACCTGAACGATCTGCTGGCGCGCAACCGCACGCTCGAGACACACTTCAAGCAAATCATCAGCCACAAGGTGCGCTTTGCAAGCCAGTTCTGCGAGCAACTCGTGGCCGACGGCGAAATGGTCGCTACGCCCGAAGAACTGCAAGTGATCGCGACCAACATTGGCGTGATCGCAACGTACTGGCTGTCGTATCAGTTCGTGATGAACCCGCGCAAGTACAACGAGCAGGAAACGATTCGCGCGGAACTGCATCAGGTGAGCGTGCAGATCGTCTCGCTGATGGCGCCTTATCTGCGCGGCCGCTCGCGGCAGATTTTCGACGACCTCGTCTCAGGCAAGCTGCCCAAACGCGAGTTCTACGACTACCTGCCGCCTAAGGAAGGCGCCGCGCCCCGCAACGAACCGAAGGACGTTTGAGTATGAAGTCGGTGTGTGTGTATTGCGGCTCCTCCGACGGAGCCAGACCGTTGTACGCCGAAGCCGCGCGCGCTTTCGGCCGCGCGCTGGTGCAGGCCGATCTCGCGCTGGTCTATGGCGGCGGCAAGGTCGGCCTGATGGGCGTGATCGCCGATACGGTGATGGCCGAAGGCGGCCGCGCAATCGGCGTGATTCCGGAGTTGCTGGTCAACAAGGAAGTCGGCCATAACGGGCTGACCGAGCTGCATGTGGTGCCCGATATGCATCATCGCAAGAAGATGATGGCCGACCTGTCCGACGCGTTCGTCGCGATGCCCGGCGGCGTGGGTACGCTCGAAGAACTATTCGAGGTCTATACGTGGGCGCAACTCGGCTATCACCAGAAGCCGGTGGCACTGCTGAATATCGACGGTTTCTACGATCCGCTGATCGCGCTCCTCAAGCACACGGTAGACGAAGGTTTCATGCGGCAGACCTATTTCGACATCCTGCAAAGGGATGCCGATCCGGTCGCGCTGATCGACAGGCTGCAACGCTACAAGCCGCCTGCCAGCGACAAATGGGCCGTCAAACGCGACGCGGTTTGATCGTAGTTTGATCGCCGCCTGCCGCGTTTCTTCGACTGTCTGAACGAACACCCGCCGAACGCTCCCGCGGCCCCCCGCCCGAACGATGAGGTTGCAATGACGAAAACCGTTCTGATCACCGGTGGCAGCCGCGGCATTGGCCGCGCGACCGCGCGTTTGCTGGGCGCGCGCGGCTGGTCGGTCGGCGTGAACTACGCGCGGAACCTCGCGGCCGCGCAGGACACCGTTGCTGAAGTGGAACGCGCCGGCGGCCAGGCACTGCCGATTGCCGGCGACGTCGCCAGTGAAGCCGATGTGATCGCGATGTTCGACGCGCTCCAGCAAAAATTCGGCCGGCTCGATGCGCTCGTCAACAATGCCGGGATCGTCGCGCCCTCGAGCCAGCTCGCGGATATGGACCTCGCGCGCCTGAAGCGCATGTTCGACGTCAATGTGCTCGGCGCGTATCTGTGCGCACGCGAAGCCGCGCGCCGGATGTCGACAACCCGCGGCGGCGCGGGTGGTGTGATCGTGAACATCTCCTCGGCGGCCTCGCGTTTGGGTTCGCCGAACGAATACGTCGACTATGCCGGCTCGAAAGGCGCCGTCGACACCATGACGATCGGCCTCGCCAAGGAACTCGGCCCGCAAGGCGTACGCGTGAACGCGGTGCGCCCCGGTCTGATCGATACCGAAATCCACGCCAGCGGCGGCAAGCCCGAGCGCGCCGCCCAGCTCGGCGCGACCACGCCGCTCGGCCGCCCCGGCAGCGCCGACGAAGTCGCCGAGTCGATCGTCTGGTTGCTGAGCGACGCCGCCTCGTACGTGACGGGCGCACTGCTCGACGTCGCCGGCGGACGCTGACTACCGCTCTCCTGTTCCCACGGCCAGCGGCTTCGGACGGCCGCCTTCTCCCTTCCCCACACCCCATTCCCGTCAATTTGACGAGGAATCGGCTCAATCCGTTCGGCTAAACGCCATATTCCGCGCTTTTTCTGTAATCGACCGTAATAAACTGGGACTACAATCGCAGCGTTCGCATGCAACCGCGTGCGACGCACAGCCAGAGCATAAGTGCGCGGCCCACGCCGCCGCGTACGGCGACCAGAGATTCTCATGTACGAAAAACCATCCGCGCCCTGGCGCATGGGGAACGTCGCGGTTGCGACGCCCGAGCCGGCCGGCCCTGCCGACGGTGCGCCGGACCCGCGCCCTGGCTCGGCACTCCTTGCCGAATCCGGCGCGGCCTTGCCAGCCGGCCACACGGCCGCTGCTGAAGCCGCAGCGCCCGCAAGGCCCGCCGCCCCTGCCGGTTCCACGGTGCCCACCGCGCCGGCTCCCGCTTCGCGTGGCGCCCGGCGCTTGCGCGCGCTCACGGCAGCCCGTCCGTTGATGTGGCTGGTCGCGCTGGCGATCCTGTGCGCGTGGCTCCTGCCTGGCACCTTGGGCCACGAGCCCTGGAAGCAGGACGAGACCTACACGTTCGGAATCATCCAGCACATGCTCGACACCGGCGATCTGGTCGTGCCGACCAACGCCGGCCAACCCTTCGTCGAAAAGCCGCCGATCTACGACTGGGTCGCCGCCGGTCTCGTGTGGATGTTCGGCCGCTACCTGCCGTTGCATGATGCCGCACGCCTCGCGAGCGCACTCTTCGCCGGACTGACCGTCTACTACACGGCACGCGTCGCCCGCCGCGGGGTGGCCGCCTCGAGCTGGTTCGATATCCGCGTGATTGGCACGCTGGCGTTGTTCGCGAGCACGCTCGTCGTCATCAAGCACGTGCACGACATGATGACCGACGTCGCGCTGATGGCCGGCGCCGCGATCGGCTTCTGCGGACTATTCGAACTCGTCCTCGTGCATCTGCGCGACGAAGCGCGCCTGCTGCGGGGCGATGCACGCCGCCGGCGCCACGCAATTCTGAGCGGCGCGGCGATGTTCGGTGCGGGCGTGGGTGTGTCGTTGCTGGCCAAGGGCCTGTTCGTGCCGCTCGTGTTCGGCGCCACCACCGTCGCGGTGCTGGTGCTGTATCCCGCCTGCCGCACCCGCAGCTTTGCAGGAGCGCTCGGTATCGCCGCGCTGGTCTGCGCACCCTTCGCGCTGATCTGGCCAGTCTGTTTCTATCTGCGCTCCGAAGCGCTCTTCAAGGTCTGGCTGTGGGACAACAACATCGGTCGCTTCTTCGGCTTTTCGGTGGCGGAACTCGGCTCTGAAAACGAGAGCCGTCTGTTCGTGCTGCGCACCGTCCTGAGCGTCGGCTTTCCGGTCGTACCGCTTGCATTGGCCGCGCTCGCCGGCGGCGGATGGCGCCGCTGGCGCGATCCACGTGTCGCCCTGCCGGTGATTTTCGCGGGCGCCGGTTTCGCCGTACTGCAAAGCTCGGCAACGGTGCGCGAACTGTACATCCTGCCGTTCATCGCCCCGCTCGCCATGGTAGCGATGCAAGGCATTGAAATGCTGCCGCGGCGTCTGCACGCAGGCTGGGACATGGCGAGCCGCGTGCTGTTCGGCAGCACGGCCGCGCTCGCGTGGATCATCTGGTCGATCATGAGCGATCCGGCCAACACGCATGCGTCGCTGCACCGGCTCGGCCGCTGGTTGCCGCTCGACTGGGTGCTGCCGGTCAAGCCCGGGCTGATCGCGGCCGCGCTGCTGATGACACTCGGCTGGCTGTGGCTCCTGCCGGTCTTCAAATGCACCGGCAAATGGCGCGGAGTGCTGAGTTGGTGTGCGGGCGCGATTCTCGCATGGGGATTGGTGAGCACGCTGCTGCTGCCGTGGCTCGACTACGCGAAGAGCTACCGCTCCGTGTTCGAAAACCTCGGCGCCAGGATGAATATCGAGTGGAACGATGGGGATTGCATGGCCAGTATGGACCTCGGCGAATCCGAAGCGCCGATGCTGTACTACTACACCGGCATCGAGCATCAACCGACCGCGAATACCGCGACGACCGAGTGCACGTGGCTGATCCAGCAGAGCCGCCGTGACAATGCGCGCACGCCGGCAGGCGATTGGCGGCTGTTCTGGTCGGGGGCGCGCCCAGGCGACACCGACGAGCTGTTGCGGGTATTCGTGCGGACGCCGGCAACGCCCGCGCGCGGCGAGTAGCACGTGCCGTGCAGATTGCACCTGCCTATGCCTGCGCGTTTCCCTGACGCCTAGAACGACGAGCCGGGCTCTTTCAGGAAAGCCGTTTCTTCATCCGTCGACTGGCGCCCGAGCAGCGCATTACGATGGGGAAAGCGTCCGAAACGTTCGATGATTCTGGCGTGCCTGACCGCGGAGGAGTAGTAGGACGCACCGCCCGGCTCCGCCTTCAGCAGTTTGAACAGGCGCAGCGATTCGTGCTGGCTGGCAAGCGTCTCGTCGTGTTCGAACGGTAGATACGCGAACGCGCGGTGATGTGCGGTCGGCAATAAAAGATTGGCGCCGCTGGCGATCATCTGTTGCGCGATGCGCAGCGCTTGATGATCGCCAGCGAAAGCGAGCGGCGTATTGCGGTGGCAATTGCGGGAAAACTGATCCAGCACGATGACCAGCGCTAACGCGCCGGGCGGTGTTTCCGCCCAGCCGTCGAGGGACCCTGCGCGCGCAGCGTCGATGAGTGCCCCGAAGCGTTCCAGCAGCATCGCGTCGAAGGCCTTGTCGCGGGAGAACCAGAGCTTGCGCGCCTCGCCGAAGTTGGGCGTATTCGGGGCGCCGAACCAGCAGTCCAGGACTGCGCGCGCCTGCGCCGTTTCCGTCCCCGCTGCCCGCTCAACCATTGCGATTGCGCATCCAGTCCGCAGTCTCGAAGAACGACGCCAGCAAGCGCTCCCTCAACGGCTCGGAAAGCCCAACGTCTTCCATCGCCCACGCCATGCAGCGAAGCCATTGATCCCGCTCGCTGGACGCGATCGGAAACGGCATATGCCTGGCGCGCAACCGGGGATGGCCGAACCGGCTGATGTAATGATCGGGGCCGCCCATCCATCCGCACAAGAACCAGAAGAACTTGTCGCGCGAGCCATCGAGCGACTCGGGATGCAAAGCGCGAATCCCGGCGAATTCCGCTTCGAGATCCATCAAGTCATAAAACCGGTCGACCAGTTCGCGCACGCGCACTTCACCGCCCACCAGTTCGAAGGCCGTCGGCTGTGCCGCGGACACTTCGTCGTTAAGATCGCTCATACCCAATCACAAAAAACAGGAAAGAAAAATCACGCGTCTCGCAGCGATTGCAACGCGGGCCGCGCCAGCACGTGCCGCAAGCTGAGCCAGCCACCCACGCCCGCGCAGGCAATCCCGGCCGCGATACCCGCCGGCAACAACCACGGATCGAACGCCAGATAAAACTCGAACACGCGCGTCGCCAGCTGCCAGCCGATCACCTGCGCACCGAGCGCCGCCATCAACCCCGCCAGCGCGCCGACCGCCACGAACTCGGCGACCTGCACCGCGCGCACCTGGCGATGCGAGGCCCCTAGCGCGCGCAGCAGCGCGGATTCTCGCATACGCTCATCGCGGGTGCCGGCAAGCGCCGCGTAGAGCACCAGCACGCCGGCCGCGAGCGTGAACGCGAACAGAAACTGCACCGCGCCGATCACCTGCTGCAACACGCGCTGCACCTGAGCCAGAATCGGACCGGTGTCGATTGCCGTGAGGTTCGGATAGGCGGCGATCAATCCGTCGATGGTCGATTGCCTGTCGGGTGGTAAATGGAAGCTCGTGATGAACGTCGCCGGAAAATCCTGCAAGGCGGCCGGCGGCATCAGCACGAAAAAGTTGACCTTGAACGAGCCCCAGTCGAGCTTGCGCACACTCGTCACCGGCGCATCGATCTGCAAACCCGTCACGTCGAAGCGCAGCGTATCACCGGGCTTCACGTTGATCAGCTTCGCGAGCCCCTGTTCGATCGAAATCTGCGGCGTCTTCGTGTCGCCATACCACGTGCCGGCAGAGAGGCGGTTGTCGTCGGGCAGCTCGGTCGTGTACGACAGATTGAATTCGCGGTCGACGAGACGTCTGGCATCGTCGCCCTTGAACGAATCCGGATTGACCGGCTTGCCGTTGATCGCAATCAACCGGCCGCGCACCATCGGCGCGAGCACCGTGCCGGGCACGCCGTGCGTGCCCAGATACTGCGTGACGGCGTCGCGCTGGTCGGGTTGGATATCGATGATGAATTCGTTGGGCGCATCGGGCGGCGTCGATTTGCGCCAGCCGGCCACAAGATCGTTGCGCGTCATCGCAATCAGCAACAGGCACATCAGGCCGATGCCGAGCGCGGTGATCTGCAGCGCGCTCGCGCCGCTGCGCCGCTCCAGCGACGCCAACGCGTAGCGCCAGCCGATGCCCGCATTCACGCGCTCACTGCGCACGACACGCGACGCGCCCCACAACGCCAGCCGCGCGATGCACGCGAACACCAGCAGTCCGCCGGCGAAGCCACCCGCGACGATGCCGCCAAGCTTCAACTCGCCCGCTGCGACGATCAGGAGCGCGGCGAACAGCACGATGCCGAGCGCGTAAGCGGCCCAGGCAGTGCGCCCCGCTTCACCCCATTCGCGGCGCAGTACACGCACCGGTGGCACGCGCGTCAGCGGCAACAGCGGCGGCAACGCAAACCCGAGCAACAACACGAGACCGGCTGCGATACCTTCGAGCGCCGGCCATGCGGTTGGGTACGGCAGCACGACGTCGATCAGACTGCCGAGCCACGTCAGCAGCGCCATGTGCCCCAGGTAACCGAGCGCCACGCCGAGCGCGCCACCGATCAAACCCAGCCCCACGAACTCAAGCGTGAATAGCGTGCGCAGCGTGGCCTGACTGACACCAAGACAGCGCATCGCCGCGCAGCCGTCCAGATGCCGGCGCATATACCGATGCGCGGCCATGGCGATCGCCACCGCCGCGAGCAACGCGGTGAGCAGCGAGACCAGCGTGAGGAAGTGGCTCGCGCGGTCGAGCGTCTGGCGCACTTGCGGCTGGCCGTCCTGCAACGACTCGAGCGCGACGCCGCGCATCTTGCCGCCGTCCACCTTGTCATGCGCGAATTGCGCGAAGCGCGCCACCGACGCATCCGAACCCGCCACCAGCAAGCGATAAGTCACGCGGCTGCCGAAGGTGATGAGACCGGTCGACTGGACATCGTCGGCACGTAGCATCAAACGCGGCGAAAAATTGACGAACGAGAAACCACGATCGAGTTCACGCGTAATCACCGCGCCGATCGTGAAGCTGCGGGACCCGACCTTCACCGCGTCGCCGACATGGAGCTTCAGTGCGTCGAGCAGTGCCTGATCGACCCATACCGTGCCCGGTGCCGGAATCGATTGAGTGGGGTGGTCCGCCGCGCCCGGCGCCGCAGCAATCCGCAACGCGCCGCGCAACGGATAACCCGGCGACACCGCCTTGATAGCGGCCAGCCGCGAGACCGGCTGCGCGCCGGTCGAGTTGATCATGCTGGGAAAGATCGCCGTACTGGCGGTATTCAGACCGAGCGCGCCGGCTTGCTGCGCGAACTGTGGATCGACCGGATGATCGGCGCGAACGATGAAATCAGCGGCGATCATGCGCCGTGCATCGCGCTCGAGCCCCTGATGCAAACGGTCAGCCAGAAAGCCGACACTCGACAGCGCCGCGACGGCCAGTACCAGTGCCAGCAGCAGCATTGTCAGTTCGCCAGCGCGCCAGTCGCGCGCCGTCATACGGATAGCCTGGCGCAACAGATCCATACTGCCCAACCGGCTCGCTGCCTTGGCGCGCGCCGTTACCCCGCGTCCCGTATCGCTCAATCGTGCCGACTCCTGGCAAAGCGCGACACCATGTGCGTCGCCATCCCGCGAAAACCGCCCTGCACCCCGCGCCACAGCCGCGGCAACGCCCAGGCGGCCAGCATCAGGAAGCCCACCATCAAGACCAGAAACAGAACCGGCACGAACAGCGCGAGCAGCATGCCGCCGAACACGAGACCGTCTTCAGCGGTCGAGGTCACGACATTCGACACCGGTTCCGGTGACAGATTGATCAGCGCGCGCGTGCCCGCTTTGGCCAGATGCGCGGTGCCCGCCAGCGTGCCACCCGCCAGTGCCGCAACCGTCAGCAGCGCCGGATCGGCATGTCCGAGCGCGCCGGCCGCCAGCACGGCGCCGGCGGGAATGCGAATAAAGGTATGGACCGCGTCCCATAAGGAATCGAACGCGGGGATTTTGTCGGCGAGAAATTCAGTGACCGTCAGTACACCGGCAACACCGATTACCCATGGCGAAGACAGTGCGGACAGCGTATCGGGGAGATGGATGAAGCCGAGACGTGCGAACACGCCGGCCAGCAGGACTGTCAGATAGAGGCGCAGACCGCTGCCCCATGAGAGGCCCGCAGCGAGCGAAAGTGATTCAAGCATGGCCGCCTCCAGGCGCGCTGTGCGTGCCGGGCGCTTCGATGGGCATTGGAAAGGGAGCCGCCGCACCGAAGTCGTCAGACCCGCGCCAAGCCGGCCGCGCCAAATAGGCCGCGGGCAAATTCAGGTTGGATTCGATCTCATTATAGCCACGTTAATTCGCAGAACGCAGAGCGACTAACAAATGGCGGACTCTAATGGCGGGGGGTTGGCGCACGCTTCAAGCGCATGAGGGCACGATAATCGGAGCCGCCAACAGGCCTCAATGCCCCGATGACAGCTTCAAACCGATCAGTCCGATCACGATCAGCGCCGCGCTCGCCACCCGCGCGACGGTCAAGGCCTCGCCCATCATGACAATGCCGAAGATGAACGCGCCGACCGCGCCGATCCCTGTCCACACGGCGTAGGCGGTGCCGAGCGGCAACTGGCGCATCGCCATGGCGAGCAGAACGAAGCTGCCGAGCGCGGTCACGAGCGTGAACACGGACGGCCAGAGCCGGGTGAAACCGTCGGAGGTTTTGAGACCGGCCGCCCATGCGACTTCGAGCAAACCGGCAATCAGCAGAAGAATCCAGGACATGAGACAGCTCCATGGTCAGATGGGGCCGTCCCCGTTTGTAGCAGTGCGCAAGGTCGTCCTTACGAACTGTAATTATATCAAAATAGCGCGCCGCCTTGCTGCGGCGACGAGCCGCAAGGGCGCGCAAGGGCGCGGCGGACGCCGCAGGCAGGCTCAAACCGCGCCCACCAGCCGGTACCCCACACCCGTTTCCGTGACGATATGCTCCGGCTGCGCCGGGTCGCGCTCCAGTTTCCCGCGCAGATGCGCCATGTAAATACGCAGATAGTGGTGGCTCTCCACATGGGACGGCCCCCACACGTCGCGCAGCAATTGCCGGTGTGTCAGCACGCGGCCGGCGTGGCGCACCAGTGTCGCGAGCAGGCGGTATTCGATCGGCGTGAGATGGACGGCCACGCCGTCGCGGCTCACCTGACGCAAGGCCAGATCGACCGTCACCGCGCCAAAGCGCACCAGCGGCGATTCATTCGCACCGCCCTGATTGCGGCGCCGCATATGCGCGCGGATCCGCGCCAGCAGTTCGGAGACGCCGAACGGTTTGGTGAGGTAATCGTCCGCACCGGCGTCGAGCGCGGCGACTTTCTCGGTTTCCTGGGTGCGCGCCGATAGCACGATGACCGGCAGCTCGCTCCAGCCACGGAGCTCGCGAATCACGTCGAGACCGTCTGTGTCGGGCAGGCCGAGATCGACGATGACGAGATCGGGTTTGCGCGTCGCCGCTTCGACGAGACCTTGCTTGCCAGTCTCGGCGTCGTGCACGACGATGCCCTCGCCTTCCAGCGCGGTTCGCACGAAGCGGCGAATCTGCTTTTCGTCTTCAATCAGGACGACTGTGATGCTCGGGTCACTCATGGCTAGGCTTGGAACGCGAGTTAAGAGTTGAATCGAGGTCGGGCAAGGCATCGGCGTCTTCGTCTTCCAGCGCATCCGGTGCTTCGGGCGGCGTTTCCACCGGCAGTGTGAACCAGAAGCGCGCGCCTTCGACGCGGCCGTCCGCGGACATCCGATTGAGCGCGCCGATTGTACCGCCGTGTGCTTCCACGATTGCGCGGCAGATCGCGAGGCCAAGGCCGATGCCCGGCTTGGCCGATTCTTTCTCGCCGCGCGTGAATTTCTCGAACACACGCGCTTCCATGCCGGCTGGCAGACCCGGCCCATAATCGTCGACCGCGACGCGTACGAACGACTTGCCGTCCGCGTCGAGACGTTGCGCGCCGATCGTCAAAGGCGTGTCCGGCGGCGTGTATTTGGCCGCGTTCTCGAACAGGTTCGAGAAGAGCCGCTCCATCAGCACCGCGTCGAGGTGCAGCAGCGGCAAATCCGCGGGCAGCTTCACCTGTACGGGATGATTCGCCAGCACACGTTTGCACGCCCGCAGCGCGGCGCCCACCGTTTCTTCGAGGAGCGTCCACTGCTGATTCAGCTGCAGGCTGCCGGCCTGCAAGCGCGCCATGTCGAGCAGATTGGTGACGATCCCGGTCATGCGCAGCGCTTCTTCGTGAATCGCTTCGACGAGATCGTCGCCGGGCTGCGCACCGGGATGCGCCTCGCGCGATTGCGCCAGCATCGACGAGAAGCCGACGATGGTCGTCAACGGCGTGCGCAGGTCGTGCGAAATCGCCGACAGCAGCGAATTGCGCAAGCGCTCGGATTCCATATTAACGAGCGCATCGCGAGCGATATCGACGTAATGCACACGCTCGAGGGCCAGCGCGATTTGCGCGGCGAACGCGTCGAGCATGCGTTGCTGCTCGGGCACATCGAGCTCGCGCTCGTCGCGCATCACGACCGCGAGCACGCCGCGGGTGCGCATCGGCGCCTTCAGCGGCAGGTAGAGCGCGGCGGCGGCCGGCAGCGTATCGGTGCCTTGCCCGGCAGGCTTCTGCTGGTCGTAGACCCATTGGCCGACGTCGATATCGAGCATCTCGCCTTCGAGCGTGATCGTCGCATCGGGGTCCTCGATCTTCTGCTTCACCTGATCGACGCTATCCGGCAGCAGGATCGCGACGCGCGCGCCGAACACTTCGCTCACATGCCGGCTGCCGATGCCAACGATCTGCTCCATGGTGAGCGCCGCCGCCAATTCACGCGCCATCGCATACATCGCGCCGGTACGTTGCTCCCGACGCCGCGCAACACTCGCCTCGCGGCGCAAGCTCGACGTGAGATGGCTGATGACGAGCGACGTCAGCAGCATGCCGAAGAAGGTCAGCAGATACTGCGTATCGGACACCGACAGCGACATGCGCGGCGGCACGAAGAAGAAATCGAATGCCGCCACGCTCATGAACGACAGCACGACACCGGGCCCGCGCCCCAGCTTCACGGCGGTGAAAATCACGCCGAGCAGGTACAGCATGACGAGGTTGGTCAGATCGATATGGTCGATCAGTTGGCTCGACAGCAGCGTAATGGCCGCACAGATCGCCAGCGCGATGCCGTAGGCGCGCGGCGGCGAACGGCGTTCGCGCGCCGTGCTCAACGCCTCGCGCCACGCGTTGGCAGTGGTGTTCAGTAAGCGGCGATGCTCAGCCCCATCGCGCTCCGACGACGCGCGAATCAGCGTGAGATCGAGATCGCCCGCACGTTCGGCGATGCGCTCACCGAGCGGCCGGCGCAGCCAGCGCCTGAGACCGGTGCGCGCCGACGCGCCGGCCACCAGCTTCGAAACGTTGCGAGCCTGCGCGTAACCGATCAGCGCGGCCACCGCATCGGTGCCGGCCAGCGTTGCGGTTTCGGCGCCGAGTTCGGCGGCGAGCTTCAAGGCGTTCAGCGTGCGTTCGCGGCGCGCGTCGGGCAAGCGCTGCAGCGCGGGCGTTTCCACATAGACGGCGATCCAGTCTGCCTTCAGGCTGGCGGCGAGACGCGCCGCCGCGCGCACCAGCATCGGCGCTTCCGGGCCCGGGCCGATGCACACCAGCAAGCGCTCACGCGCCTGCCAGATCCGCTGGATCGAACGATCGGCGCGATATTCCCGCATCTGTGCATCGACGCGGTCGGCGGTACGGCGCAACGCCAGCTCGCGCAGCGCGATCAGGTTGCCCTTGCGAAAGAAGTTGCGCACCGCGCGCTCGGCCTGCTGCGGCAAATACACCTTGCCGTCGCGCATCCGGTCGAGCAGTTCCTCGGCGGGCAGGTCGACCAGCGTGACTTCGTCCGCGCGATCGAACACGCGGTCGGGTACCGTCTCCCAGACGCGGATGCCGGTGATCTGGCCGACCACATCGTTCAGGCTTTCGAGGTGCTGGACGTTGACGGTGGTGTAGACATCGATGCCCGCGTCGAGCAGTTCGTAGACGTCCTGCCAGCGCTTCAGATGCCGGGCGCCCTGCACGTTCGAATGCGCGAGTTCGTCGACGAGAATCAGCTGCGGCTTGCGGGCGAGCGCGGCGTCGAGATCGAACTCGCCGAGCTTGCGGCCGCGATACTCGATATGCGCGAGCGGCAGCACGTCGAGGCCTTCGAGCAGCGCAGCGGTTTCGCTGCGGCCATGCGTTTCGGCGATGCCGATCACCACGTCCGCGCCTTCATCGGCACGGCGCCGCGCGGCCTGCAACATCGCATAGGTCTTGCCGACGCCCGCCGACGCGCCGAAGAAAATCTTCAGCCTGCCCCGCTGACGTTTTTCTTCGTCGCGTTGCAGCTTGTCGAGCAGTTCGTCAGGATCGGGGCGGTTCATGCTCAATGGTTTTCATAGTAAAGCGAGCGATAGTGCCTGCATGGTGGCACGGCAGCGGCCAGCCCGCAAATGGCAATGGCGGACACGTCAGTTGCCGGTTTCCCGTTGCACCGCGATACATGGTGCAACCGGGCGGCCCGCTGCAACCGCGGGGGCCGCGAACAAATGGCGAAGGCGGCACCGCATGGACGCCGCCTCCTCGAACCATAGCCATCATCGACGCTTATCGACGTCAGCGACGCTCAACCGTGTTTCATCTCATCGAGCGCCAGATTCAGTTGCAGCACGTTCACGCGCGCTTCACCGAAAATGCCGAACTGGCGGCCGCTCGTATAACGATCGACCAGCGCCTGCACATCGTTGGTGGCGAGCTTGCGCGCTTTGGCGACGCGTTCGATCTGATACGCGGCGGCCGCCGGGCTGATCTCAGGATCGAGACCGCTGCCCGAGGACGTCACCAGGTCAACCGGTACCGGCTGCGACATATCCGTGCCGGCAACCTTCAAGGCGTCGATGCGGCCTTTGACTTCGTCAAGCAGCGCCGGGTTGGTCGGACCGAGGTTCGAACCGCCCGAGCCCTGCGGGTTGTACGGCATCGGGCTGGTAGCGGACAGACGGCCCCAGAAGTACTGCGGCGCATCGAACTGCTGGCCGATCAGCTTCGAGCCGACCACCTTGCCGTTCTGCTCGAGCATGCTGCCGTTGGCCTGATTGTTGAAGGCCGCCTGACCGACCGCGGTCATCACGGCGGGATAGGCGAGGCCGGTGACGGCGGTCAGCACCGCGAAGATCACGATTAACGGACGGAACAGATTTTTCATGATGAGTAATTCCTCTTAAACAGCCGCTGCTCAAACCCAGCCAAACGCGGCCAGCACCATATCGATCAGCTTGATGCCGATGAACGGCACGATGATCCCGCCCAGACCGTAGACCAGCAGATTGCGGCGCAGCAGGATCGCCGCGCCCAGCGCCCGGTACTTCACACCTTTGAGCGCCAGTGGAATCAGCAAGACGATGATCAGCGCATTGAAAATCACCGCCGACATGATCGCCGAGGCCGGTGTGGCCAGATGCATCACGTTCAGCGCATTCAGTGCCGGATAGGTGGTTGCGAAAGCCGCCGGGATGATCGCAAAGTACTTCGCCACGTCGTTCGCAATCGAGAACGTCGTAAGCGAGCCGCGCGTCATCAGCATCTGCTTGCCGATCTCGACGATCTCGATCAGCTTGGTCGGATTCGAATCGAGGTCGACCATGTTGCCGGCTTCCTTCGCCGCCTGCGTGCCGGTGTTCATTGCCACCGCGACGTCGGCCTGTGCGAGCGCCGGGGCGTCATTGGTGCCGTCGCCGGTCATCGCCACGAGCCGGCCTTCGGCCTGGTGAGCGCGGATCGTGGCGAGCTTCGCTTCCGGCGTGGCTTCGGCGAGGAAATCGTCGACGCCTGCTTCTGCTGCAATCGCTGCTGCCGTGAGCCGGTTGTCGCCCGTCACCATGATGGTTTTGATACCCATCTTGCGCAGTTCGGCGAAGCGCTCCTTGATGCCGCCCTTCACCACGTCCTTCAACTCGATCACGCCGAGCACGCGTGCGCCCTGCTCGCCTTTCTCGGCGACCACCAGCGGCGTGCTGCCGCGACGTGCGACTTCGGCGACTGCGGTGCTGACTTCGTTCGGGAAACGGCCGCCATTCGCTTCGACGTAGTTCTTCACTGCATCAGCCGCGCCCTTACGGATTTCACGGCCCGGCAGATCCACACCGCTCATCCGCGTTTGCGCCGTGAAGGCAAGGAATTCCGCCTTCAGCGAGGCCATATCGCGTTGACGGATATTGAAGCGCTGCTTGGCCAGTACAACGATGCTGCGGCCTTCCGGCGTTTCGTCGGCGAGTGACGAAAGCTGAGCGGCATCCGCCAGCGCTTCTTCGGTCAAGCCCGGCGCCGGCACGAACTGCGATGCCTGACGGTTACCGAGCGTGATCGTGCCGGTCTTGTCGAGCAGCAACACGTCGACGTCACCTGCGGCTTCAACAGCACGGCCCGAGGTGGCGATCACGTTGGCCTGCATCATGCGGCTCATACCGGCCACACCGATCGCCGACAACAGCCCGCCGATGGTGGTCGGAATCAGACACACCAGCAGCGCGACCAGCGCTGTAATCGTGACGACATGCCCGGCTTTCGCGGCTTCGACCGAGAACATCGAGAACGGCAGCAGCGTGGCGGTAGCGAGCAACATCACGATCGTCAACGCGACCAGCAGAATCGTCAGTGCGATTTCGTTCGGCGTCTTCTGACGCTTGGCGCCTTCGACCATCGCGATCATGCGGTCGAGGAAGGCTTCGCCCGGATTCGCCGTGACACGCACGACGATCCAGTCCGACAGCACGCGCGTGCCGCCCGTCACCGACGAAAAGTCGCCGCCCGACTCGCGGATCACCGGTGCGGATTCACCCGTGATCGCCGATTCGTCGACCGACGCAACACCGTCGATCACTTCGCCGTCAGCCGGAATCACGTCGCCCGTTTCGACCAGCACAACGTCGCCTTTACGCAGATCGGACGCCGTCAGAATGCGGATCGGCGACTTCGGATGCGGCTCGTTGAGCTTCTTGGCCATCACGTCTTTCTTCGCGCTGCGCAGCGACGCTGCCTGGGCCTTGGAACGGCCTTCGGCGAGCGCTTCCGCGAAGTTCGCGAACAGCACCGTGAACCACAGCCACAAGGTGACCGCGAGAATGAAGCCCGCGGGCGCCTCGGCCTGACCGCCGAGCGCGGCGATCCACAGAATGGTCGTCAGAATACTGCCGACGTACACGCAGAACATCACCGGGTTACGGAACTGCGTGCGCGGCGTGAGCTTTTTGAAGGAGTCCACGATCGCCGGGCGCAGCAGCGCCGGGTCGAACATGGACCTGGTTGCATTATGTTCAGTCATTGAATCCTCGAATTTCCCGTTTGCGCCTGTTCACTCGCTGGTCGCCTGTGTCATCCCAATGGGCCGCCTCAATGGGCGCCCATCATCATCAGATGTTCGACACCAGGTCCGAGCGCGAGCGCGGGCACATAAGTCAGCGCGCCAACCAGCAGCACCGTGCCGAGCAGCAGCACGACGAACAGCGGGCCGTGAGTCGGCAGCGTGCCGCCGGTCACGCCGATGCGCTTCTTGCCGGCGAGCGAGCCCGCGATTGCCAGTACCGGGACGATCGTGCCGAAGCGGCCGAACCACATCGCAATCGCCGTGAGCCAGTTGTAGAACGGCGTGCCCACAGTCAGGCCGGCAAACGCACTGCCGTTGTTATTCGCGGCCGAGCTGAACGCGTAAAGAATTTCGGAGAAGCCGTGCGCACCGGGGTTGGCGATACCTGCCTTACCCGCATCGGACAGCACCGCGATCGACGTGCCCACCAGCACCAGCAGCGGCGTGAGCAGCACCACGATCGACACCATCTTCATCTCGTACGCTTCGATCTTCTTGCCGACGTATTCAGGCGTGCGACCGATCATCAGGCCTGCCACGAACACGGCCAGCAGTGCGAACACGAGCATGCCGTACATACCGGAACCCACGCCGCCGAAGATCACTTCGCCGAGTTGCATCAGCAGCATCGGATAGAGGCCGCCGATCGGTGTCAGCGAGTCGTGCGTATTCGCTACAGCGCCGCACGAAGCCGCCGTGGTCGCCACGGTGAAGATGCCCGACTGCGCGATACCGAAGCGCGTTTCCTTGCCTTCCGCATTACCGCCCGACTGCATCGCATTCGCCGATTGATCGACGTGCAACGCGGTCAACGCCGGATTACCCGTTTGCTCGGCGCTGATTTCGCCGAACACGCATACGCCGAAAGCGATCGTCATCGCCGCGAGCACGGCCACGCCCTGCTTGCGGTCCATGATCATCCGGCCGAATACGAGTGCCAATGCCGCAGGAATGATCAGGATCGAGAAGATCTGCAGGAAGTTCGAGAACGGCGTCGGGTTTTCGTACGGATGCGCCGAGTTGCCGTTAAAGAAGCCGCCACCGTTGGTGCCGAGCATCTTGATCGCTTCCTGTGATGCAACCGGACCCATCGCAATGGTTTGCGTCTTCACCGGCGTATCGACCGTGACCGGATTACCCTTTGCGTCCTTCACCGGATTGCCTTGTGCATCGAGCTTCGGTGCGGCGTACGTGGTGGTTTGCAGCGTGGGCACGTCCTGATACGACTTGAAGTTCTGGATCACGCCCTGGCTCATCAGCACCGCAGCGATGATCGCTGCCATCGGCAGCAACACGTAGAGCGTTACACGCGTCAGATCGACCCAGAAGTTGCCAATGGTTTGCGCGGTGTGACGCGCGAAGCCGCGAATCAGCGCGATCACCACCACAATGCCGGTAGCGGCCGAGAAGAAGTTCTGCACGGTGAAGCCGAGCATCTGCGCGAGATAGCCAACGGTCTGCTCAGGCGTGTAATCCTGCCAGTTCGTGTTGGTCACGAAGCTGACCGCGGTATTGAACGCGCCGTCGACCGTCATCGGGCCGAACTGCTGCGGGTTGCCCGGCAACCAGCCTTGTACGCGCAGCAACACGTAAAGAAACAGCGTGCCGAGCGCGTTGAACGCGATCGTGGCGATGGCGTAGTGCTTCCAGCCCATTTCCGCCGACGGATCGACGCCCGCGATGCGATACAGCAAACGTTCGATAGGACCGCCGAAACGGACCACGCGCGAGCTGCCGTCCATCACATTGTTCAGATAACGGGACATCGGCACCGCGGCAGCCAGCAGCACGACGATGAAGAGACCCGCTTGCAGGACATTGTTCGAGTTCATTCAATGTCCTCCGCGCGCAACAGCGCATAGACCAGGTACACAAACAGCAGCGCGGTCGCCGCGCCCGACAACCAGAGAATCCAGTTCATGAGCGAGCTCCCTGGCCACGCCGGAACTGCATCAACTTCTCGCAGCCGGCAATCAAAGCAAAGGTCAGCGCGAAAAACAGCACCATCCCCCCGACATACAGCACATCCATTTTTATTCCCCATTCACGGACTTTGGATAGGTGCAACGTTATGCCGATCCGCGTAAAGGGCTGGTCAAAGATCTGAGATGGGATGTAAAAATCGCGTAAACGTAAAAGGCCGTTCCATCGTGGGATGGAACGGCCTTGAACCGCTGGGTATGGGTTTGCGGTATTTCGCGTTTACGGCAGCAGAACCGTCGAGCCCGTGGTGCGGCGCCCTTCAAGATCCGCGTGCGCCTTCCCGACCTCAGCCAGTGCGTAGCGCTGATTGATGCTCGCCTTCACCTTGCCCGACACCAGCACGTCGAACAGTTCCGAGGACATCGCCTCATAGTCGCTACGTTTGGCGATATAGGTGAAGAGTGTGGGGCGTGTGAAGAACAGCGAACCACGTCCGGCGAATTCCGATGAATCGATCGGCGGCAACGGTCCCGAGGCATTGCCGAAGCTCACGAACATGCCGAGAGGTGCGAGGCAATCGAGCGAGCCCGTAAACGTGTCTTTGCCAATCGAGTCGTACACCACCGGCACACCCGCGCCGTTGGTGATCTCGCGCACGCGCTTGGTGAAGTTTTCGCGCGTGTAGACGATCGCGTGATCGCAGCCGTGCGCTTTGGCGATTTCGGCTTTTTCATCGGAACCGACCGTGCCGATCACCGTTGCGCCGAGCGCCTTCGCCCACTGGCAAACCAGCAGACCGACGCCGCCGGCCGCGGCCTGAATCAGGATCGTGTCGCCGGCTTTCACCGGATACGTGCGGCGCAGCAGATATTGCGCGGTCAGCCCTTGCAGCATGACTGAGGCCGCCTGCTCGTCGCTCAACGCGTCCGGCACCTTGACGACTTGCGCCGCCGGCAGCACGCGCGCCTGGGTATAGGCGCCAGGCGGACGCGCCACATACGCCACGCGATCGCCCGCTTTGAGACCGGTCACGCCCGCGCCGACCGCGGTGACTTCACCGGCCGCTTCCATGCCGAGGCCACCGGGCAACGGCAGCGGATACAACCCCGTGCGGAAATACACGTCGATATAGTTCAGGCCAACCGCAGTCTGCTTGATGCGAATCTCGCCCGCACCTGGCTCGCCCACTTCGACGTCGACCCATTTCATGACCTCCGGGCCGCCGGTTTTATCGAATCGGATTGCTTTGACCATCATGTCTCCCTGGTTTGTGATTTTGCTTGATCGTGAAGCGCCACCGCGTTGGTTCAAACCTGCTGCGTAAGGCGCAAGGTCAGCACGTCGAGAATCATTCGCGCGGTCGAAATATTGGTAGCGCATGGAATGTTGTGAACGTCGCAGGCACGCACCAGCGCGTTGATATCCGGTTCGTGCGGCTGCGGCGTCATCGGGTCGCGCAGGAAAATTACCATGTCCACCCGCCCTTCCGCGAGCTGCGCGCCGATCTGCAGGTCGCCGCCATGCGGGCCGGACAACATGCGCTCAACCGTGAGGCCATGCGCGTCACCAATGCGCGTGCCGGTCGTGCCGGTTGCGACGATCTCGCAGCGCCTGAGCGTATCGACGTATTCGCCGGCCAGTTTGACGATGTCGTCTTTCTTGTGATCGTGCGCGATCAGCGCAATGCGGGTGCTCATGACGTAAGACTCCTGAAACCGTTGTGATTGTCGTTGTTGTAGTGAAGGTGATGCTGGCGCGTCAGAACGTACCGGGGTAAGCGCCGCCGTCCATCAGCCAGTTCTGCCCGGTGATGTAGCCGGCATGCACGCTGCACAGGAACGCACAGGCGCGGCCAAATTCGTCACGCGTGCCGAAACGGCCGGCGGGGATCGTCTTCATGCGCTGCTTGCGCGCATCGTCGACGGAAATGTGTTGCGCGTTGGCTTGCGCCGTGAAGGTGGTGGCAATGCGGTCGGTGTCGAACAGGCCCGGCAGCAGGCTGTTGATCGTCACGCCCGCAGCGGCTACCTTGCTGCGCGCCAGTCCTGCAATGAAACCGGTCAGCCCCGAGCGTGCACCGTTGGACAGGCCGAGCACGTCGATCGGCGCCTTGACCGCCGAGCTCGTGATGTTGACGATGCGTCCAAAGCCGCGCTCGCTCATCCCGTCGATGGTCGCGCGGATCAGCTCGATCGGCGTCAGCATGTTGCTCTCCAGCGCGCGAATCCAGTCTTCGTGCGTGAAGTTGCGGAAGTCGCCCGGCGGCGGGCCGCCCGCGTTGTTGACCAGAATGTCCGGCTGCGGACAGGCGGCGAGCGCCGCGGCACGTCCTTCGGGCGTGGTGATGTCGCACGCCACCGCTTTCACCTCGACGCCGCTCTGTTTGCGAATCTCGGCGGCGGTCGCCTCCAGCGTCTCTGCCGTGCGCGCGACGATCGTCAGGTTGACGCCTTCGGCTGCCAGCGCTTCCGCGCAGCCGCGCCCCAGACCCTTGCTGGCCGCGCAAACCAGCGCGGTGCGTCCTGCGATTCCCATGTCCATGTGCCTATCCTCATGACGTAGTCGTGGCGCGGGGATGGTCCCGCGGTTGCCCAACCGTTGCAAAGTTTCCCCCGATTCTAGAAGAATCGGTGCCGGACTGCGCCAGGCCACTGCAATCTCCGGTATCTTCCGGCGCCACTCTTTCGGTAAACTTGCGCCGTGGCGCGTCCGCCGGCCGGTTTCAGGCCGTGCGGAGCGCCGAACCGATCCCTCTAGCCGCCGCTTGCGCCCCCGCCATGACCCAGGACAGCCGTTTTCCCAATCTTTTCATCCTCGATCACCCGCTGATCCAGCACAAGCTGTCGCATATGCGCGACCGGGACACCTCGACCCGCACGTTCCGCGAATTGCTGCGCGAGATCACGCTACTGATGGGCTACGAGATCACCCGCAACCTGCCGATGACCACGCGCCGCCTCACCACACCGCTGGTCGAGATCGACGCGCCGGTGATCGCCGGCAAGAAACTGGCAATCGTGCCGGTGCTGCGTGCCGGTATCGGCATGTCGGACGGCCTGCTGGAGCTCGTGCCGTCGGCACGCGTGGGCCACATCGGCGTGTATCGCGCCGAGGACCATCGCCCGGTCGAGTATCTGGTGCGGCTGCCGGATCTGGAAGACCGCGTATTCATTCTGTGCGATCCAATGGTCGCGACCGGTTACTCGGCCGTGCACGCGGTGGACGTCCTCAAGCGCCGCAACGTGGCCGGCGAGAACATCATGTTCCTCGCGCTGGTGGCCGCGCCGGAAGGCGTGCAGGTGTTCCAGGACGCGCACCCGGACGTCAAGCTGTACGTGGCGTCGCTCGATTCGCACCTGAACGAACACGCGTATATCGTGCCGGGTCTCGGCGACGCCGGCGACCGGCTGTTCGGCACGAAAAACTGACCACGGGCTGAGGAAACTGGCGGCGGCGCGCGCAAAACGCCGCCGCCGCTTAATTTCCGTGCAGTTTCCGGCTACGCCCCTCTCTGCCACGCCCTCGCGGCGTGATAAAATTCGGATCCGCTCAAAGAGCGACTCAACTTGCACTGCCACCCGGCGCATCGCGCCTTGACGCGGAGTCTGCCGGGACCGGCACGGTTGAGGCGCCGCTGTGCCGCCCACTGACCACACTGCCCCGCCCCCACCGCGCTGCCGGCCTTCGGTCCCGCTAGCCGGACCTGGCCGGGCGCGATCAAGCTGAGGAAAGTCCGACACCTGGCGGTCCGGCGCCGAGCGGTTTGACATCGAGGGGCAAGGTCGCAATCAGCAGCGCCGCGCGCCCGACATCGCAACGACAATTGCACTATGCGTTCGCCCCATTGGCGCGCGCCACGGAGAAAAGTATGGCGGGTCATTCGAAATGGGCCAACATCAAGCATAAGAAAGCAGCGGCAGACGCCAAGCGCGGCAAGGTCTGGACGCGGCTCATCAAGGAAATTCAGGTAGCAGCCCGCATGGGTGGCGGCGACATCGACTCGAACCCGCGTCTGCGGCTCGCCGTCGAAAAGGCGTACGACGCCAACATGCCGAAAGATAACGTCAACCGCGCGATCCAACGCGGCGTGGGCGGTGTCGATGGCGCAAACTACGAAGAAATCCGCTACGAAGGCTACGGCAATGGCGGCGCGGCGGTGATCGTCGACACGATGACCGACAACCGCACCCGTACGGTGGCGGACGTGCGACACGCGTTCTCGAAGAACGGCGGCAACATGGGCACGGACGGCTCGGTGTCGTTCATGTTCGATCACGTCGGCCAGTTCCTGTTCGCGCCCGGCACGCCGGAAGACAAGCTGATGGAAGCCGCGCTCGAAGCCGGCGCTGACGACGTCGTCACGAACGAAGACGGCAGTATCGAAGTGCTGTGCCCGCCGAACGATTTCCCGAAGGTGAAGACCGCGCTTGAAGCCGTAGGCTTCAAGGCCGAGTTGGCCGAGGTGACGATGAAACCTCAGACGGAAGTCGAGTTCACGGGCGACGACGCGGTCAAAATGCAGAAGCTGCTCGACGCGCTGGAGAGTCTGGACGACGTGCAGGAAGTCTATACAAACGCCGCGATCGCCGACGAATGAGCGTACCCCGGCGGCACATGGCGCGTGGATCGGCATCGAACCACACGCCCGCGCCGCCGGTTAGCACTCGCGTTGCTGCAGAGCGGGCGTTGGTTTGGGCCCTTCCGCTCTGCCACCACCCGGGTTCGCTATGTGCCCTGCGCCGCTGCCTGGCTGCGGGCCCATTGCAAACCTCGCTGTTTTTCCACGGCTGAGCGTGATGCTTCAGCCGTTTATGGTTTTTAAGTCTCGGGGATTCACATGAAGTTACTCGTCGTCGGTTCCGGCGGTCGCGAACATGCGCTGGCATGGAAGCTCGCGCAATCGCCGCGGGTTCAGCTCGTCTACGTTGCTCCCGGCAATGGCGGCACCGCCCAGGACGAGCGTCTGCGCAACGTCGACATCACCGATCCGGCCGAACTCGCCGATTTCGTCGAGAAAGAACAGATCGCTTTCACGCTGGTCGGGCCGGAAGGGCCGCTCGCCGCGGGCATCGTCAATCTGTTCCGCTCGCGCGGTCTGAAGATTTTCGGGCCGAGCAAGGAAGCCGCGCAGCTCGAAAGCTCGAAAGATTTTGCCAAGGCGTTCATGAAGCGCCACGCGATCCCGACCGCCGAGTACGAAACCTTCGCCGACGTCGCCGCCGCGCACGCGTATCTGGACGCCAAGGGCGCGCCGATCGTGATCAAGGCCGACGGCCTCGCTGCCGGCAAGGGCGTCGTGGTTGCGCAAACGCTGGAAGAAGCGCACGCGGCCGTCGACATGATGCTGTCGGACAACAAGCTGGGCGATGCCGGCGCGCGCGTCGTGATCGAGGAATTCCTCGCCGGCGAAGAAGCCAGCTTCATCGTGATGGTGGACGGCAAGCATGTGCTGGCGCTCGCTTCGAGCCAGGATCACAAGCGTCTGCTCGACGCCGACCAGGGTCCGAACACCGGCGGCATGGGCGCCTATTCGCCCGCGCCGATCGTCACGCCGCAACTGCATGCGCGCGTGATGCGCGAAATCATCCAGCCGACCGTGCGTGGCATGGAGAAGGAAGGCATCCGTTTCACGGGCTTCCTGTACGCCGGCCTGATGATCGACGCGCAAGGCGACCCGAAGACGCTCGAATTCAACTGCCGGATGGGCGACCCGGAAACGCAGCCGATCATGGCGCGACTGAAGGGCGATTTCTCGAAGGTGGTCGAGCAGGCCATCGCCGGCACGCTGAACACGATCGAACTGGAATGGGACCGCCGCACCGCGCTGGGTGTCGTGCTCGCGGCGCACAACTATCCGGACACGCCGCGCAAGGGCGACCGGATCAGCGATATCCCGGCGGAAACCAGCGATTCGGTCACTTTCCATGCCGGCACCACACTGGCGGACGGCAAGCTGACCACCTCGGGCGGCCGCGTTTTGTGTGTGGTCGGTCTGGCGGATTCGGTGCGCAGCGCGCAATCGGTCGCGTACGAGACGATCAACCAGATTTCGTTCGACGGCATGCAATATCGCCGCGACATCGGCTACCGCGCATTGAACCGCAAGCACGACGCCAAGACCGAAGGCAAGCACTAAGCCCGCCCCACTCGCCCGCGTGCAGCGCCAACGGCGCTACACTGCGGGTTTTCGCGGCCGTCGCGGCGCCCGCCGCTCCATGTGGGCTCACCCCGGTCGATCGGCATTTCACCTGGCGCGAACGACCGTAACGCCGCGCCTTCGCAGGAATATCCTGACGAAAGCCCGGCGCTCGCCCTTCACGAAGAACCCGCGGCACGACGAGCGTGCCGCCCTCAGCATCTGCATTCATGACCGATTCGAGCTATGACGCACAAGCCGTGCGCAGCTGGCTGCAAGGCCTGCAAACGCATATCGCGGACACGCTCGGCGCGTTCGACGGTAAGCCGTTCGCGACCGACGCATGGCAGCGCGCCCCCGGCGAAAAGCTGCGCGGTGGCGGCTGCACGCGGATTCTGGAGGGCGGCAACTTCTTCGAACGGGCTGGCATCGGCTTTTCGGACGTAGCAGGCGACGCATTGCCGGGTTCCGCGAGCGCCGCGCGCCCGCAACTGGCCGGGCGTGGTTTCGAGGCCATGGGCGTTTCGCTCGTGCTGCACCCGCACAATCCGCACTGCCCGACCGTGCATATGAACGTGCGGCTGCTGATCGCGACCAAGGCGGGAGAAGAGCCCGTGTTCTGGTTCGGCGGTGGCATGGATCTCACGCCGTACTACGGCTATGAGGAAGACGCCCAGCATTTCCATCGCGTCTGCCGCGACGCGCTGCAGCCTTATGGCGCCGACCTCTACCCGAGTTTCAAGCGCTGGTGCGACGAATACTTCTTCCTCAAGCACCGCAATGAACCGCGTGGCATTGGCGGGATTTTCTTCGACGATTTCTCGGCGCCGGGCTTCGATCAATCGTTCGCGATGCTGAAAAGCGTCGGCGAAGGATTCCTCAAAGCGTATATGCCGATCATCGAAAAGCGCCGCAACATTCCGTACGGTGAAGCCGAGCGGGATTTCCAGGCATACCGGCGCGGCCGCTACGTCGAGTTCAATCTGGTCTTCGACCGTGGCACACTGTTTGGGCTGCAGAGCGGCGGACGCACCGAATCGATACTGATGTCGATGCCGCCTGTGGTGAACTGGCGCTACAACTGGCAGCCCGAACCGGGCACGCCGGAAGCGCGTCTTTACAGCGATTTTCTCGTGCCGCGCGAGTGGGTGTGAGGCGTTAAGCCCCCACCGTACTCCACGTGACCACGACAAAGGATCTTTACCTGAAGCCGAACGCTCATCCTGTCGCCCTGCCTCGCCGGATCGGACTGCTCGGCGGCACTTTCGATCCGATCCACGACGGCCACCTCGCGCTCGCGCGGCGTTTCGCCGACGTGCTGAACCTGACCGAGTTGGTGCTGCTGCCGGCCGGCCAGCCGTGGCAGAAAACGGACGTGTCGGCCGCTGTTCACAGGCTGGCCATGACACGCGCCGCGGCCAGCGCGCTGGTGCTGCCGGGCGTCAAGGTGAGCGTCGCGACCGACGAAATCGATCACGACGGTCCGACATACACGATCAACACGCTGCAGCTGTGGCGTGAACGCGAGGGTCAGGATGCGTCGATTGCGCTGCTGATCGGCGCGGATCAACTGGTGCATCTCGACACATGGCGCGACTGGCGGCGCCTGTTCGACTTCGCTCACATCTGCGCGGCCACGCGCCCCGGTTTCGACCTTGCGTCGATTCCGTCCGTGGTCGCCCGAGAAATCGACGCGCGCCGTGCCCGCGCCGACGTTCTGCAAGCCACGCCCTGCGGCCACTTGCTGATCGATACGACGCTTGCGTTCAACGTCTCGGCCACCGACATTCGCACGTATCTGCGCGAACAGGTAAGCCAGCGACTCGCCCACATGGGCGAGGAACAGCAAGACCAGGCCGCGAGCCATGTCCCCACTGCGGTGTGGGACTATATTCTTCAACATCATCTGTACCACCGGTAACCCCATGGATATTCGCAAACTGCAACGCGTGATCGTCGACGCTCTCGAAGACGTCAAAGCGCAAGACATCAAGGTGTTCAACACCAGCCACCTGACCGCGCTGTTCGATCGCGTGATCGTCGCCTCCGGCACCTCGAATCGCCAGACCAAGGCGCTCGCTTCGAGCGTGCGCGAGAGCGTCAAGGAAAACGGCGGCGACGTCATCAGCACCGAGGGTGACGACGTCGGCGAATGGGTGCTGGTCGATTGCGGCGACGCGATCGTGCACATCCTGCAACCGGCGCTGCGCCAGTACTACAACCTCGAAGAAATCTGGGGTGACAAGCCGGTGCGCATCAAGCTGTCCACGCCGAATCCGTTCGGCGGAGCCAGCGCGAGCGAACCCGACGACGAGGACGAAGAGGAAGAAGCGCCGGTTGCCAGGAAGGCAGCACGCAAGACGCCGGTACGCCGCAAGTAAGTACGTGGCTGGCAAACCGCTGAAGTCCGCGACGCATGGGCAGCGCTTGCGTCCGCGATCGCAGCGATTGCGCCCCCGATTACATCCGTCATGAAACTGCACATCCTCGCCGTCGGCCACAAGATGCCGGACTGGATCGCCACCGGCTTCGACGAATACGCGAAACGCATGCCGCCCGAGCTGCGCATCGAGCTGCGCGAGATCAAGCCCGAGCAACGTTCGTCGGGGCGTCCGGCCGAAAGCGTGATGGCAGCCGAGCGGCAGAAAATCGAAGCCGCGTTGCCGAAGAACGCGCGCATCGTCGCGCTCGATGAACGCGGCAAGGATTGGACCACGATGCAGCTCGCCGGCGCCCTGCCTGGCTGGCAGCAGGACGGCCGCGACGTGGCGTTTCTGATCGGCGGCGCCGACGGGCTCGATCCCGATCTGAAAGCGCGCGCCGATATGCTGTTGCGTGTCTCCAGCCTGACGCTGCCGCACGCCATGGTGCGCGTGCTGCTCGCCGAACAGCTTTACCGCGCGTGGACCATCACGCAAAATCATCCCTATCACCGCGTGTGAGCGAACGAGGCGGCGGACGGATCGCGCGTTTGTTGGTCCTGTTGGCTGCGCTGATTGACGCGTTGTGTGCGCATTTGTAGGCGCGTTTATCGATACGTTGATCGACGCGCTTTTCATCGAGTCCTTCGGCACACTGAGCGTCGCCTGGCTGACAAGCTCATCGCGCGCGCCTCGCGCATTGCCGCAACCCGCCTCATCGAGACCTGTTCATGCCAACGTCCGCCGCTTCGCTGCATCCGTTCGTTTACCTCGCTTCCCAAAGTCCGCGCCGTCAGGAGTTGCTGCAACAGCTTGGCGTGCGTTTCGAATTGCTCCTGCCGCGTCCCGATGAAGATGCCGAAGCGCTCGAAGCCGAACTACCCGGCGAGCGGGCACGCGACTATGTGCAGCGCGTCTGCATCGCGAAAGCACACGCTGCGCGCGCGCGTCTCGTGGCAGGTGGCCATGCCGCCCGGCCGATCCTGGTTGCCGACACAACCGTCACGATCGACGACGCGATTCTCGGCAAGCCCGTCGACGCCGACGATGCCGTCGCGATGCTCACGCGTCTCGCGGGCCGCGATCACGAAGTGCTGACGGCCATCGCGGTGGTCGACGCGGAAGGCACGTTGCTGCCTGCCGCGCTATCGGTATCGAAGGTGCGTTTTGCTGCACTGCAAGCGAACGCCGTGCGCCGCTATGCCGCAAGCGGCGAGCCGCTCGGCAAGGCAGGCGCGTATGGTGTGCAGGGACGCGCCGCGGAGTTTATCGAGCATATCGACGGGTCCTATTCAGGTATCATGGGTTTGCCGCTTTTTGAAACCGCTGCCCTCCTGCGTGCAGCGCGCATCGACTTCTAAAATAACACCATGAATGAAGAAATCCTGATCAATGTCACGCCGCAGGAAACGCGCGTCGCGCTCGTCCAGCAAGGCGCCGTCCAGGAACTTCACGTCGAACGAACGCTGTCGCGGGGACGCGTCGGCAATGTCTATCTCGGCAAAGTCGTCCGCGTGTTGCCGGGCATGCAATCCGCCTTCATCGACATCGGTCTGGAACGCGCCGCGTTCCTGCACGTAGCGGACATCTGGCATCCGCGCATTGCGGGCGAACCGCAGCATCAAACGCCGCATCAGCCCATCGAGAAAATCGTCTTCGAAGGTCAGACGCTGATGGTGCAGGTCGTGAAGGATCCGATCGGCACCAAGGGTGCCAGGCTGTCCACGCAGGTGAGTATCGCCGGGCGCACGCTCGTGTATCTGCCGCAGGAGCCGCACATCGGCATCTCGCAGAAGATCGAGAGCGAAGCCGAACGTGAAGCTGTGCGTGCGCGTTTGACCGCCGTGCTGCCCGCTGATGAAAAGGGCGGCTACATCGTCCGGACCATCGCGGAAGATGCAACCAGCGAAGAGTTGGCCGGCGACGTCGCGTATCTGCGCAAGACGTGGGCGACGATCATCTCCCAGGGTCAGCGCATGCCGCCCACCAGTCTGCTGTATCAGGACCTGAATCTCGCACAACGGGTGCTGCGCGATTTCGTCAACGACGAGACCTCGCGTATTCAGGTCGACTCGCGCGAGACCTATCAGATGCTCGCCGACTTCGCGGCGGAGTTCACGCCGGCGGTGTCGTCGAAGCTGCATCACTACACCGGCGAGCGGCCGCTCTTCGATCTGTACAACATCGAGGCGGAAATCCAGCGCGCATTGTCACGCCGCGTCGATCTGAAGTCGGGCGGCTACCTGGTGATCGACCAGACCGAAGCGATGACCACCATCGACGTGAACACCGGCGGCTACGTCGGCGCGCGCAACTTCGACGATACGATCTTCAAGACCAACCTCGAAGCCGCGCACACCATCGCGCGGCAATTGCGGCTGCGCAATCTGGGCGGCGTGATCATCATCGACTTCATCGATATGGAGAACATCGAGCATCGCGATCAGGTGCTTGGTGAGTTGAAGAAAGCGTTGTCGCGCGATCGCACGCGCGTGACCGTGAATGGTTTCTCGCAGCTTGGACTCGTGGAGATGACGCGCAAACGTACGCGTGAATCGTTGGCGCATGTGCTGTGCGAGCCCTGCCCGGTTTGCCAGGGCAAGGGGCAGGTCAAGACGTCGCGCACGGTGTGCTATGACGTGCTGCGCGAAATTCTGCGCGAGTCGCGTCAGTTCAATCCGCGCGAGTTCCGCGTGGTGGCGTCGCAGCAGGTGATCGATCTGTTTCTTGAGGAAGAGTCGCAGCATCTGGCGATGCTGATGGATTTCATCGGCAAGCCGGTGTCGTTGCAGGTAGAGTCGAATTTGAGCCAGGAACAGTACGACATTGTGCTGATGTAGTCGTCATCGTCCTGACCCTCCTCGTCCGTGTGCCAGATTGCCAGCTCCGGTTTATCCGGCAACAGCAGGAGCGTCAGCTCGTCTCGCGTTCGACGATATGAAATCCGACGTCGGTCACCCTGGTCTTGTCGACGCCGGCTAACCGGTCCAGCAGGCATCGCGCGGCCGTGAGGCCGATGCGCGTGCCGTCGACTCGCACGGTGGTCAATTGCGGCGTGGTTTCAGTCGCAAATTCGAGGTCGCCGAAACCGCAAATGGAAAGTTGCGACGGCACGTCCAGGCTCATGCGTTTGGCTGCGCCGAGCACGCCGATCGCCAGCAGATCCGAGCCGCAGAACACCGCGTCGAGATCCGACGCCTGTTCGATCAGCGTCGGCAATGCGGCCTTGCCGACAGCAACCGAGCTCGGGGGCGACACCAGCACCTCGGCAATCTCACTGAGACCCGCTTGAGCAAGACGCTCGCGAAAACCGGCCCGGCGCGCGAGCGCGCGGTCGTCGTTCGCGGAGACAAGGCCCGGCGCCCGCACGTTACGCGCCAGAAAATGCTCAGCCACTGCCACGCCGACCTGATAGTGCGAAAAGCCCACCAGCATGTCGATCGGTGTCTCGGTCATGTCCCACGTTTCGACGATCGGCATGCCCACGTTGCGCAAGCGCTCGCGCAACGAATCGGCATGCGCGACACCGGTCAGCAGCACGCCTTCCGGACGCCGGCTCAGCACCGCGTCGAGCAATGCCTCTTCGCTCGAATCGCTGTAGCCGCTCAGGGCCAGCAGCACCTGATAACCGGCACGCGACATCGTCTCGCTGAACACCTGGATCGTTTCGGAAAACAGCGAGTGGGCAATGGTGGGCACGATCGCGGCGATCAGGCGCGAGCGTGACGACGACAAGCCGCCCGCGAGACGATTAGGCACATAGCCGAGCTTTTGCACCACTTGCCGCACGCGTTCGAGCGTTTCAGGCGCCACCGTCTCCGGACTGTTGAATACCCGCGATACCGTAATCGGCGCGACGCCCGCCTGCGCGGCGACATCCGTGATGCGCAGACCCTTGGGGCCGCCCCGCAACCGTTTCGCTGGCGCCGTCGCCGCTTCCGGTACGTCAGAGCTGGCAGCGGCGGGCGGCTTGTGATTCGGCATGGCGCGGTGAGTGGAGTGATGGATCGCGGCTATTGTAGACTGCGGCCCGCCGTCCGCCGCGGGTAGACGACCCGCGATTCAATTCAAGCGGTGCGCTGCGCGCGAAAGCGGCAAGAGGAGATTTACTCGGCCACGGGCACATGGCTTTGCGCGATGCGAGCACCTCGATTGCGGCGCAGGATCAGCAAGGTGATGACGGCGAACACCAGCAGGCAGGTCGCAGGAATCAGCATCGGCGCCTTCACGCTGCCCGTGGTCTGCCGCACCCACGGCACCAGATTCTGCGCAATGAAGCCGCCGATATTGCCAAGCGAATTGATCGCCGCAATCCCGGCTGCGGCGCGCGCGCCGAACAGGAACTTCGGCGGCAGCGTCCAGAAACACGGGATCAGCAAATACATGCAAGGCGCGCCGAAACAGAGCGCGGCAAAACGCAGCGCGTTGGTCGGCAGAAACACGGCGCTCAGGAAGCAAGCGACACCAAGCAGCGCGGCCACCAGCATCGCGACGATTGCGCGATTGCCGCCGCGCAGCTTCGACGGCAGCCACGCCAGCACGATCGTCGCCATCAGCCATGGAATGATGTTCAGCAAACCGTTGGTCGTATTGCTGACGCCGAAGCCCTTCACCAGCGTCGGCAACCAGTAGCTCACACCGTAGACGGATATCGACAGCATCATGTAGTACAGCGCCATGCCGATCACACGCGGCTCCGTAAGCACGCTCAGCAGCGAGGAATGACCGGTGTAATTTCCCTTCATTTGCGCGCGTTCCGCGTCGAGCGTGTCGGCGAGCCATTGTCTTTCGTCGGCGGAGAGAAATTTCGCTTGTGACGGCGACGCCGGCAGCAGGAACAGCACGACGAAGGTCAGCAGAATCGACGGCAGGCCGGTGACGATGAACACGAGCTGCCAGCCATGCAGTCCCGCGAGGCCGCCCTTGTCGAGCAACCAGCCGCAGATCGGCGCACCCACCATGTTGCCCAGACTGCTGCCGACGGTGAAGTAGCCGAGCATGCGCACGCGATGCCGCGACGGAAACCACAAAGTCAGGTAGTAGATCACGCCCGGATACAAGCCCGCTTCCGACGCGCCGAGCAGAAAACGCAGCACGTAGAACATCGTCGCATTCTGCGTGAACGCGAGAAGAATCGTGACGACGCCCCACGTGAACATGATGCGCGCCATCCAGCGTGGCGCGCCGTACTTGTGCAGCAACACATTGCTCGGCACTTCGAACAGCAGATAGCCGATAAAGAACAGCGATGCGCCTAACCCGTACGCGACTTCAGAAAGCCCGAGACTCCCGAGCATCTGCAGCTTGGCAAAACTGATATTGGAGCGGTCGATGTAAGCAACGAGATAGAGCAAGCCGAGCAGCGGCATCAAACGGAGTGCCAGGCGGTTGATCAGACGCGATTCGTCGATCGCCGGTGTCGTGATATTCACTGTGTCTCCTGCGCTCGCGCCGTTCGCGCGAACAATGGCTATGCGATGAATCGAAACAGCCTCAACGCATTATTGTTTTTGTGTGCGCCATTGCGCGTAAGCAGCCAGCGTTTCCTCGTTCGGCGGATACGTGCCGCGCAGCGGCCGGCCTTCTTCGATGCGTTGCGTGATGAACACTTCGAGTTGCTCCTGCTCGGTGGCGTCGCGTGCGACTTCGGTCGCCATTTCGCGCGGCACGATGACCACACCGTCCACATCGGCGACGACGATATCGCCGGGATAGACCGGCACACCGCCGCAGGCAATCGGTACGTTCATATCGACCGCATGATGTTTTGCCAGATTCAGCGGCGCGCTCGCGCCGGCACACCAGAGCGGCAAGCCCAGTTCCGCGATCGTGCCGCTGTCGCGCACGGGGCCATCCGAGACCATGCCGGCCACACCGCGCTTCGCGAGACGCAACGCGAGAATCGAACCGACCGATGCAACCGCGCGTTCGCCACGGCAGTCCTGCACCAGCACGCTGCCAGGCGGCGCCGTTTCTACGGCTTTACGCTGCGGATGCTCCGGGTCCTGAAACACGCCGACGTGGTCGAGATCCTCACGTGCCGGGATGTTGCGCAGCGTGAATGCCGGGCCGACGACGTTCGGTGCACCGGGCGCCGGTTTCACGAGCGGTGTGACGCCTTGTAGAAATACGTTGCGCAAGCCGCGCTTGAAAAGTTGCGTGGTCAGCGTTGCCGTGCTGACGTGGCGCAACTGCTCGAGTGTGGCGTCGCTGATGGTGATGTCGGATGCGCTCATGAAAGACCTGGATGGAGTTAGTGAATTTCGGGCTCGGAGCGCGTCGCGTCCGGCGCGGTCGGCGAGGTTTGCTCCGTCTGCGTGACGGGCGCCGGGGTCTGCTGCGCACTGGCGCTCACCGGTTCTTCGAGGAAGTCGAAGTCGCAGCCCTTGTTGGCCTGCGTCACGTGCAGTTGATGCATCACGCCGAAGCCGCGCTCGAACGGCCGCTTGGGCGGTTGCCACGCGGCCTTGCGCGCCATGAGTTCCGTGTCGCTGACTTCGAGATGCAAACGGCGGGCCGGTACGTCCAGCTCGATCATGTCGCCATCCTTGACGAGCGCGAGCGGACCGCCGACGAACGATTCAGGCGCAACGTGCAGCACGCACGCGCCGTAACTGGTGCCGCTCATACGCGCATCGGAAATGCGCAGCATGTCGCGCACACCCTGCTTCAGCAGCTTTTGCGGAATCGGCAACTGCCCCCACTCGGGCATACCGGGCGCGCCCACCGGACCCGCGTGTTGCAGCACGATCACCGAATCGGCGCTAACGTCCAGTTCTTCCGAGTCGATTCGCGCCGCCATGTCGGCGTAGTCCTTGAACACCACCGCCGGGCCGCGGTGCTTCCGCAGATGCGCTTCCATCGCCGCGGGCTTGATCACCGCGCCATCCGGCGCGAGATTGCCGGTGAGCACCGCGAGGCCGTCGCTGGCGACGAGCGGATTGCTGCGCTTGCGGATCACGTCGTCGTCGAAAATTTCCGCACCCGCAATGTTCTCGCCGAGCGTCGCGCCATTGACCGTCATCTGCGAACCGTCGATCAGCTCGCCCAACTCGAGCAGCAGCGCACGCAGGCCACCGGCGTAGAAAAAGTCTTCCATCAGGTACTGGCCCGCCGGGCGCAGATTGCCGATCACCGGCGTGATGCGCGCCAGTTCATCAAAGCGTGCCGTGGTCAGATCGATGCCGGCGCGGCGCGCCACGGCAACGAGGTGGACGATGGCGTTCGTCGAGCCGGACATCGCCAGCACGGTGGTTACCGCGTTGTCGAAGGATTTGGCGGTCAGAATGTCCGACGGTTTCTGATCGGTCCACACCATCTCAACGATGCGTTGCCCTGTCAGCGAGGCGAACTGCGCGTGTCGCGAGTCGACAGCGGGAATCGACGAGAAGCCAGGCAGCGTCAGACCCAGCGCTTCGGTGGCGCTGGTCATGGTCGACGCCGTGCCCATCGTCATGCAATGGCCCGGCGAGCGAGCGATACCGCTCTCGATGCCCTTCCACTCCTCTTCAGTAATCTTGCCGGCGCGCAACTCGGCCCAGTACTTCCACGTGTCCGAGCCGCTGCCGAGCGTGCGGCCATTCCAGTTGCCGCGCAGCATCGGACCCGCCGGCAGATAGATGGCTGGCAGGTTCATGCTGATCGCGCCCATCAGCAGGCCGGGCGTGGTCTTGTCACAACCGCCCATCAGCACGCAGCCGTCGAACGGATAGGACTTCAGCAACTCTTCGGTTTCCATCGCGAGGAAGTTGCGATAGAGCATGGTGGTCGGTTTCTGGAACGGCTCGGCGAGCGTCATCACCGGCATTTCGACGGGGAACCCACCGGCCTGCCAGATGCCGCGCTTCACTTCTTCCACGCGCTGCTTGAAATGTGTATGGCACGAGTTGATCTCGCTCCACGTGTTGACCACAGCGATCACCGGCTTGCCCATGTAGTCCGACGGGTGGTAACCCATTTGCGCTGTGCGCGAACGATGGCCGAACGAGCGCAGGTCGTTCACGCCATACCAGCGATAGCTGCGAAGCTGCTCAGGTGTTTTTCGGTTCGATGACACTGATATCTCCATGGTAGCGCTACCATTACGTTCGATGAATGCACGCCATCGAGCGCTTTATTGCCGCCGATGGTAGCGATACCATCAGCACGTGTCGTTAAGGGATTTCACTTACGCGAAGCGCGCATTGCCGCTACCGGCCCCCAATTTCACGGTTGACCGCCGCAAGATATGGGGCGTATAACCATCCCATTGGATGTTGACTGGATGGTATAAAGATTCCAAGCCAGATATCGCACTGGATAGAAATGGCCAATCTCAAACTCATCGACACTTCCCGCCCCAAAGGCGGCGAGACCGAGAAAATCACCATCAACCTCGGCCCGGTCGACCTGGGCCAGATCGACTTACTCGTCGAAGAAGGTTTTTACTCGAACCGCACCGACCTGATCCGTACGGCGATCCGCAACCAGCTCGCCGTACACGCGCAGGTCGTCACGGAAACGGTGACCCGGCGCGCGATGGTGCTCGGCTTGCAACATTTTTCGAGGCAGGACCTCGAAGCCGCTCAAGCCGCGAACGAACGACTGGCCATTCATGTGCTCGGCCTCGCCAGCATCGCAGCCGATGTGCCGCCGGAACTCGCGGCGGCCACGATCGAATCGGTGATGGTGCTCGGCGCATTTCACGCGTCGCCCGAGGTCAAGGCGGCGCTCGCCGGCCGCATCAGGTAGGCGCACCTGCGCTCCTGGTATGGCCGGTCCTATGGTTGAACGCGTGCTGAACACGTGGTTGAACCCGTGAAGCTCATCGCCTGACCCAGCCACGCCCTACGCAAGCCAACGCAACCGCTTACCACCATGAAAATAAATGAAGATTTCCTGAAGTCGATGAAAGAGGCCTTCGACCTGCTCCGCACAAAGGGGCCGAAGGAAGCGACCGCTGCGGTCCAGCGCGCACTCGCGGGCAGCACGGCCGAAGCAGACCATGCGCGAACACCGCACATGCCGCAAAGCGTCAACGAATGGACGCAAGCGTGGACGCAGGCGCAATCACACGCACCTACCGAGCGCACTTTCGACGCCGACACGCCCGGCACCTTCAGCACCCACACCTTCAGCAACAGCGCGGGCCAACGCCAGTACAAGCTCTACGTACCCGCCGTCTACAACAGCAAACCGTTGCCGCTAATCGTGATGCTGCACGGCTGCACGCAAAACGCCGACGACTTCGCGGCCGGCACGCGCATGAACGAAATGGCCGAGCGTAACGGCTTCATCGTCGTGTATCCGAATCAATCGCAAGCAGCCAATCATTCGATCTGCTGGAACTGGTTCAAGCCTGCCGACCAGCAGCGCGATCACGGCGAACCCTCGTTGATCGCGGGCATCACGCGCGAGGTGATGGCGCGCTATCGCGTCGATCCGGCGCGGGTGTACGTCGCGGGGCTGTCGGCAGGCGGCGCCATGGCGGACATCATGCTGAAGACCTCTCCCGACCTGTACGCGGCAGCCTGCGTGCATTCCGGCCTCGCCTACGGAAGCGCGAAGGATCTGCCTTCGGCGCTCGCCGCCATGAAGGGCGGCAAAGCGCATCGCAGCCGCTCACACGTCGAACCGCAACGCCCGCTCATCGTGTTTCATGGCGATGCGGACACGACGGTGCATCCCTCGAACTCCACAACGCTGATAGCGGGCTTCGACGCCCGCGTCACGACACTCAGCCCGCTGTCGCACGCCGCAGGCACCGCGAGCGGCCAACGCGGCTGCACGGTGCAACGACTCGTCGCGGCGAATGGTGTCGAAGCGGAGTACTGGTCGATCCATGGCGCCGGCCACGCATGGGCCGGCGGCAGTCAGCGCGGCACCTACGCGGACCCATCCGGCCCCGATGCGACGGCCGAAATGCTGCGCTTCTTCCTCGCCCATCCGCGCGCATCAGGCGCACATTAAGCGCCATTCGACTGACGAATCATTTTGACGAAAACGCTGTACATCCGGCCGCAAAGGTATAAAGTGGCTCATGTTGCAGCGCAGCAAAATCACTGCGCCGCGTCGACCTGCCGTCTCGCGTGAGACCTGGCCTCCGAAATCCTTTGGGCGCCTGCCCCGGGTCACTTTGGAGATCACCTATGCACAGCCCCGCGATCGAACATAGCGCCGCCTTTGGCCAACGCACTTTCAACATCTTCACCGACCTGCAACTCGATGGACTGGCGTGCCTGCAAAAGCTCGGCGAGCTCAATCTCGCGGCACTGAAGGCAACCGTCACGGAAAGCAAGAGCGCATTGTCGGGCGGCCAGTTCAACGCCGCGCCGTTCGCCGGTGTGTCCGATTTGCAGCAGCAACTGGTTCAACGCACCTTGTCGTACGCGCAGCACGTCAAGGAAATTGACGCGCAATTCACTGCGGCGTTGACCAAGGCAGGCGAATCACTGCGCGAAGAGTTCGGCGCCAACGTGGCGCAACTCGGTTCGGGTTTCAGCCAAACCACGCCGTTCAGCTCGGATAGCGCATTCGGGGCAATGCAATCCGTGATGGCTTCGATGATTCATTCGGGCAATGTGGTGCAGGACAGCATCAAGCGTGCATCCGGCATGGCCGGCACGGCGATCACCGCCACGGACGACGCAGCAAAATAAGTATCGCCTTGTAACGCGAGCAGACGAAACGGGGCCTATCGGCCCCTTTTTCTTTTCCGCGTAGCTTTGGCGACACGCGTCTTGCGCGAAGTACGACGCGCTGCGGCGATTGAAGGACCGCGACCGGCTTCAAGCTGGCAGCGTGATGGCCGACATCAACCGCATCGTCAACCCGTGCCCAACGGCCTCAGCAAATTGCGCAACGCGGCGATGGTGATGGGTCGCGAGAACCAGAATCCTTGCGCCTCGTCGCAGCCGAGTGCTTCCAGTTGCGCGGCCTGTTCAGCCGTCTCCACACCTTCAGCCGTCACCCGTAGTTTCAACGCGTGGGCCATGGCGATAATCGCGCCGACGAGCGCCGCGCATTGCGGATCGGTACTCATGCGCATCACAAACGAGCGATCGATTTTCAGGCGATTCAGCGGAAAGCGCGTGAGATAAGCGAGGCTCGAATAGCCGGTACCGAAGTCATCCACCGCGACTTCAACGCCCAATTCGCGCAACGCATGCAGCGTCTGCAATGCCAGCTCGGTGTCGCCCAGCAGCACGCCCTCGGTGATTTCCACTTCAAGGTACGAAGGGTCGAGCGCGGCATCTTCGAGCGCCTCGCGGATCGTCTCGAACAGATTGTGCCGCTGGAACTGCTGCGGAGATACATTCACCGCGATCCGCGGCAAAGTGCCGGTGAGCCGCAGCAATTTGCCGGCATCGCGGCACGCTGTACGGATCACCCACTCGCCGATCTGCTCGATCAGACCCGATTCTTCAGCGACAGGCACGAACTCGACCGGACTGATCAACCCACGCTGCGGATGATTCCAGCGCAACAGCGTCTCCACTTGCGCGATGCGGCCATTGGAAAGCGTCACCTGCGGCTGATACACGAGATGCAGTTGCTGACGCTCGAGCGCTTCGCGCAGCATCGTCTCCAGTTCGAAGCGGCGCGCCGCCTGGCCTTCGAGCGCGGTGGAAAAGCGCCGCACCGCATTGCCGTTGACCGCCGATGCCGCCGACAACGCCACGCCCGCGCGCCGCATCAGCGTCGGCGCATCGGCGCCGTCGGCAGGATAGGCGACGACGCCGATACTCGCTGTGATGTTCAGCGCGGTGCCCGCGTAGTCGATCGATTCGGCGATGCGGCCCAGTGCCTCGGCAGCGAAAGTATCGGCCGCCGCGCCGGTTTCATTGATCAGCAGCGCGAATTGCGTGCCACCGATCGAGGCGATCGTACCGTCGTTGGGGAACAGACCACGCAGCCGTTCGCCGACGATCTGCAGCACCAGTTCGGCCGCATGCAAACCGAGGGCATCGCGCAGTTTGCGCAAATGGTCGAGCTCGGCGATCAGCACGGTAAAGCCATTGCCGCTACGCTGGCAGCGCGCGATCGTCAACTCGAGGCGTTCGGTGAAAAGCGTCTGATTGGGCAGGCGGGTCACGCCGTCGTGATGCGAGACGTACCACAGGCGAGCCTCGGACTGCGCGTAGCGCGTCATGTCGATGGCGATGCCGACATAACGGGCCGGCCCCGTGGCTACACCGCCGGGATGTGCCGGCTCGGCGGCGAGCGGCGCCAGCGCGAACACCACGCGAATCGGGGTGCCGTTGCGCCGCACATAGGTCCATTCACCTTCATAGCGCGAGCCTACCGCCGACAGCGGCGGCAATTCTGCACGCCGCTTCGCGAGTTCAGCCGGGTCGTGCAAGGACTCAAAGGTGCGCCGGCCGATCAATTCTTCGGCGGCAAAACCGGTCAGCTTCTCGAAAGCTGAGTTGACGGAGTCGAACGTGCCGTCGGCTGTACAGATGAACATGCCGTAGGGCGCCGCCGCAAGCGCGGCGTCGCGTGTACGCGCATCGGCGTAGGGGTGAGCTTGCATCGCGCCGGCCTTTGAATTTCCTGGGTATTAAAAGCGAATGAGGAAAGCGGCTGAGCGTTTTTCCTAACGCGTACGGCGCAACCGGCAAACCCGGCAGCTTCGGTCCGATCCGCCGGGTAACGTGCGTATGATAGCGGCTTTCCTGGCCGGGTCGACCGCGCCGGCCGCACGTTCCTCGCGGCAATCGTTTCCCTCGGTGTATTCCCCGATTCCGGCGGCGGCACGCCCGACATCGCGGACATCATAAAGCGTTGGCTATTGCCGGGATACTCCACGCATCATGACTCAACGCGCACCGGCCTTCGAGGCCTTCGTACAGGGCTTCGACGGATTGACGACCGTTATATCCGCCGATATATTTTGCTCGCGATCCTTCGACAAACAACCACCGCTCCACTGCATGGATCCGCACGAAACAGGGTCCCGCTTTTCATGTCCAAGGAAATCATCGATTCGCACCTTCTCAAGGTGCTGCACACGCTTCTGATCGAATCGAGCGTGTCGCGCACGGCAACGTTACTCGGACAATCGCAGCCAACCGTCAGCGTGGCGCTGCGCAAACTGCGCGACATGACCGGCGATCCGCTGCTGGTGCGCAGCGGCACCCGGATGGTTCTCACCGCGCACGCACTCACGCTGATCGAACCCACGGCGCAAGCGCTGAACAATATCGCGGCCATTCTGCATCCCACCACGTCGTTCAATCCGTCCACCACCAGTCAGACCTTTCGGATCGGCTCGCCGGATTATCTCGATGCGTTCTTCGTCCCCGCCGTGGTCGATGCGTTTCATCGCGAAGCGCCCGGTGCGAAGCTCGAGTTCAGGCATCTGATGATGGTGGACGGCGGCTACGAACACGGCCTGGAAAGCGGCTTTCTCGATCTGGTGATCGGCAACTGGCGCACGCCACCCGAGCATCTGCATTTGCAGCCGCTGTGCAAGGACGAACTGGTGTGCCTGATGCGCAACGGCCATCCCATCAAGCCCGGGCGGCTTAGCAAGCCCGTCTACGAAGAAGCGGAACATCTGGCGGTGATGACTTACAACACGACGTCGTGGGGCACGGTCGACGTCGAACTCGCGCGCAATGGCCTGGCGCGCACCGTCACTACGACACTGCCCTACTTCGGCATGGCCCCCTACGTTTTGGCGCGTTCCAATCTGCTGTTCACTACCACGCGTGCGCTCGCCACGCACTACACAAAGATGCTGCCGCTGCGTATCGAGCCGATTCCCGGCGAGCCGCAGGCGCTCACCTACTATCAACTCTGGCACGACCGCACGCATCGCAGCGTCGCCGCGATCTGGTTGCGCAGGCTGATCGCCAACGTCGCCAAAGATCTGGCTTCCTAAGCGTTCGCCGCCGGCACGCACTTCTTCCAAGCAGATAAAAAAACGCCGCAAGCAGAGCTTGCGGCGCGAATGCGATCATCGGATGTGTTGCAGGTGACAGGCCCTTAAAACACCGAGCGATCACAAAGTGAGGTCGGTCAGACGGAAGATTGTTATGGGTTAGCTAGTCGCCAATGGCCCCTCTGTCATGGCCTTGATCAGGGCGGCCTTGCCCTCGATCGCCGCGCCGAGCAAGGCGAAGCCCAACGGACGCTCGCTCGCGGCATGACGGCACACGGCGCGCGCCGCGTGTTTCGCCGCGTCGCCGGAGGTTTCGATCGACCATGCGCCCTCGCCCTCGGGTGTCACGACGACGGCGGGACTCGCGGGCGTCTTCACGGTAATCGGCATCACCGGGAAGGCGACGCGTGTCGGCTGCCCGGCCAGGGTGCGCGCGAGCGCTCGCGCTGCGTGCATGATCGGCAGGACATACGGCTGCACCTTGCCGTCGATCGCGGCACAGTCGCCGAGTGCATAGATATCCGGCGCACTAGTGCGGCACCACGCATCGGTTCGAATGCCCTGATCGATCTCAAGACCCGCAGCAGCCGCCAACGCCGTACGCGGCACGAGGCCGACCGCCGACACGACCAGATCCGCGACGATCGGCTCACCTTCGGCGAACGTCAGCCGGTAACCGTCCGACAAGCGGTCGATACGATCCACACTGCGGCCAGGATGAAAACGGATGCCGCCATCGTCAAGCGCGCGGGCGAAAATCTCGCTTACGTCTTGCGGAAGCAAGCGGGCCAGCGGCGTAGAAGCCGGATCGATCAGACTGACCGCATAACCGGCAGCCGCCAGATCGTTGGCGAACTCACAGCCGATCAGACCCGCGCCCAGAATCGCCACCGAGCGGCAACGCGTGAGCGCCAACCGGAAGCGCGCGTAATCGCCGAGGTCGTTGATCGACATCACGTCGGCCGCGCCATCACCCGCGACCTTCAGGCGTCGTGGGTCCGCGCCCGTGGCCAGCACCAGCTTGCTGTAGCCGAGCAACGCGTTGTCGACCACCAGCGTGTGCTCGGCCGGCAAAATGCGCTCCACACGCTGATTGACACGAATCCACGCGCCCAGTTGCGCCGCCATCGCCATGGCGTCAAAACTTGCCAACGCCTGCGGCTCTTTCTTCATCGCTAGCGCATTCGACAACATCGGCTTCGAATAAAAGCTGCCGTCGTCGCGGCTGATCATCACGATCGGCACCGTGCTATCGAGCTTGCGCAATTCGCGCGCGACCGTATAGCCCGCCATGCCCGTGCCGACGATCACCACCGGTTGTCCATTGTCCTCATGCTGAGCGGCCGTCATGCGATCACCTGCATTTCAAAGTCGTGTTTGCCGGTCGCACAGTCCGGGCACAACCAGTCGTCCGGTACATCTTCCCAGCGCGTACCCGGCGCAATGCCCGCTTCCGGCAGACCCAGTGCTTCGTCATAGCGAAAGCCGCAGATCACGCATTCCCATACTTTCATGGCTTCTCTCCCGAATCACCAATCACCCATCACGAACCCGCACCGCGAACTAGCGCACATAGGCCTGGCCAAGGCCGATCTCGGCCAACGCCCGACGGTAGGCCCCCGACGAACGGTCGGCGAGAATCGGCGCTTCCGCCGCGCGGTCGATCGGCAGATCTTCCGGGCGCTGCTGTTCGACGATCGCACGATCTTCTTCGAACACCTGACGGTTGAACGCGTAGACGTCCTCGAGCGGCAAATCCTTATCGAAGTTGCGCACGATCGGCACGAACAGACGCGTCTTGCGCGCGGACACCGGGCTCGCGGCATTCAGGATCGACAGGCGGCCGTTTTCGGGAAAGTGCACGGTCAGGCGCGCAAAGAACGGCACGTCCACGTCGAAGAAGCGGTGCCATAGATAACCCTCCGGCGCGCGATTCTGCATCGACTTCGGGAAGTTGCTGACCGTGCTCACGTACTCCGCGTGCATGCCACGTTCGCGCCGCTCGACCGAGTACTGCGGCACCACCGGGTTATGCCGGTCGGCAAAACTGTCGTGGTGAATCCAAGCGAAATGCGCGACGTCGATGAAGCCTTCGGTCTGACGTCCCGCCGAAGCGTTGATGTCGATCGAGGGCGGCAGGATCTGCTGGAAATCGGGATCGTCCCAGTGGGGAAACGCGGGCAACGCTTCGGTACCACCACCCAGCGAGACCCACACGAGGCCGTAGGCTTCCTGCGTCGCATACGTGACGAGATGCAAGCGCTCAGGAATCGGGCCATCCGTTTGCGACGGAATGTGTTTGCACTTGCCGTCACTGCCGTACGCGAGGCCATGATACGGGCACACGATGTTGCCGTTATCGACCCATCCCTGGCTGAGCGGCGCGCCGCGATGCGGACAGATATCGCGCGCGCTGACCAGTTGGCCATTCGAGCGGAACACGACTAGAGGCTCGTCGAGCAGCGTCACGCTGATGGGTTTGTCGGTCACGTCGGCGGCGAACGCCACCGGATGCCAGTAGCGGCTGAGAATCTCCCAGTCGTGGCTATCGAAGGTGCAATTGCGGGGTAAAGCGGGGGAACGTTGGAATGTCAGCGGCGTAGTGGTTGCAACAGCGGTGGCAGTAGCGGTGGCGGAACTCATGCATGTCTCCAAAACCTGGTGGGGTTCGTCGCGCTCATGTGTTTTCTTGAGCGCGTGGAGAGAACGATAGCGGGATGAGGTCCGCCGACCCATCCCCTGAAATGCATCTAGTCTATGTACGAAAAAGCATAGGGTGCCACCGCACCGCTGGAACACCTCTGCATGAAACGCCTACGATGCGCGCGGCAGCGCGGCTTCGATAAACACCGCGCACAGCGCTTCCATGCCCTTCGCGTCTTCTTCATCGAAGCGCGCGACGACCGGGCTGTCGACATCCCACACGCCGATCAGCGTGCCGTCCGGTGCGACGAGCGGCACAACGATTTCCGATTGCGACGCCGAATCGCAGGCGATATGACCGGGGAATTCATGCACGTCGCGCACCACTTGCGTCTGACGGGTTTGGGCCGCCGTGCCGCACACGCCCTTACCGAGCGCAATGCGAACGCAGGCGGGCTTGCCCTGGAAGGGCCCGACCACCAGTTCGCGACCGTCGTGGAAGTAGAAACCGGCCCAGTTCAGATCGCCCAGGGAATGGAACACGAACGCTGAAAAATTCGCGGCGTTGGCGATCCAGTCGGTTTCACCGGCAAGCAGCGAACGGGCTTGGGCGACCAGTTCTTCGTATTGCGCGGCTTTGGGGAGATGCGATGCGGAGGAGACTTCGAACATGACGGCGTCCGTAACGAAAGCGGAAAGAGGAACAGCGAGGCGTGCAGTGTAAATCAAGCCGCCGTTTCCTTCACGGCACGCCCCGTTGCGCATGCCGCCCTCTTTCCGCCCGATCTACGTGCGGCCTGATGGCGTAGTCCAGACGTCGAGCCGGTAAACAACGCCATGCGTCGATCGTTATTCGACGCCGATGATCACGCTCGATGCCTTGAAGATCGCCGTCGCAGCCTTACCGCTCGCGAGGCCGAGGCGCTCGACGCTTTCGTTGGTGATGATCGCGGCGATCTGCGCGCCACCCGCGCTGATCGTCACTTCCGAATTCACCGCGCCCTTGGTGACCGCCGACACCGTACCGGCGATGCAGTTGCGTGCCGACACCTGGCTCTTCGTCACATCGACCATCACGATCACCGACGACGCCTTGACCAGCGCGAAGGCCTTCTTGCCGGCGGCGAGGCCGAGCGACGTCGCGCTGCCGTGCGTGATGATGGCGACGATCTCGAGCCCGTCCTGGGTGCGCAAGGTGACTTCGTCGTTCACGGCACCGTGTTTGACTTCGGCGACTTCGCCGGCGAATTGATTGCGTGCGCTGGTTTGCATGTAGTTCTCCTGGTTGTGGAGCCTCGTGAAAGACGCTTCGAGGCGATGTGTCGAGTGTAAAGAAACGCCCGGCCTGTGCGGCCGCTTGTGCGTGAAGTGCGGTATGGCGCAGCCGCTATTGACGATTCGAACCCCAATGAAAACACATAAGCGTTGTGTAAATACACTCATAACGCCGCAAACGCATAACGCCCCGCCCGTCGCGCGACACCGTATCATCGTGCCCTTGGACCATCACCGTCGAACTCCATGCCTGTCGCCGTCCTGCCCCGCTTTGCCGCACGCTTTGTCATACGCCTGGCCGCCCAATTGCCGCACACCCGCCGTGCCCCGACGTTATGCGCCGCCCTCGCAGCCGCTGCCATCCTCGCTGCCTGCAGCAATCCATCGCCGACACACGAGGCCCATACGAGCGTCGACACGGTCGCGTTGTTCCCGATCGCCAATTACGACCAGAACGTCGACCACTGGCTCGAACCGGACAGCCCCGGCTACGACCAGCCGTTCCTGAGTCCCGCGGATCAGCAGGCGCACTTCAGCGCCCTCTACGCACGCTATTTCGGCACCGGCACGACCGCGCCGTCGCCGTGGAATTCCGCGTACGTGGCGATGCGCGTCTATCGCCAGCAAGGCACGGACATTGTCGCGCTGCAGCAGCGCCGCATCGACAAGTTCGACAACACCGGCAAGAGCGGCGCGGCGCTCGGCTACGGCGAGAATTTCCGGCCGCACGACAAGGCGTGGATCGACGCCATCGCGCAAAACATGGCGGTCGGCCAGTTCACGCAAGCGGCCGTCTACCGCCCCGAGCGCCGCGCGATCGCTACCAGCAACCTGATGGTGCGCGAACTGCCGACCACGGACCCATCGTTCTACGATCACCACCTCGCCGGCGACGGCTATCCGTTCGACAACCTGCAGATCTCCGCAGTACGTCCAGGCACACCGCTGTATGTGCTGGGCAGCAGCGTCGACGGCGCGTGGCGCTACGTGCAGACGCCCGACGTGCAAGGCTGGGTGCGCGGCGAAGGCGTCGGCTTGACCGACAGTACTTTCGTCGACACGTGGCGCGCCGCCACCGCGAAGTCGCTGGGCGCGGTGACGGTCGCCTCGGCGCCGGTGCGCGACAGCCGCGGCGTGTTCCGCTTTGACGCGACCGCCGGCACGTTGCTGCCGCTCACTCCGGACAACGCCGCGCGGCCCGCACCACAGGCAAATCAGCCAGCAAGCGAAGCCGCCGACGCTCCCGCCTCCCGCAAACTCTTCGTCCCGGCCCGCGATGTGGACGGCCACGCGATCATCCGCACCGCCCAACTGAGCGATGCGCAGATCGCCCCGATGCCGCTCGCCGCCACCCCGCGGCATCTGGAGATGCTGATGAAAACGTTGATCGGGCGGCCGTACGGCTGGGGCAATAGCGGCCTCTACAACGACTGTTCTTCGGAACTGCAAAGCATCTTCGCGGCGTTCGGCGTGTGGCTGCCGCGCCATTCGTCGACGCAGATGAGCGCCGGACGCATGATCGATCTGTCTGCGTCAACGCCGGCGCAACGGCTCGACTACCTCGCCCAGCACGGTGAACCGTTGCGCACGCTGATCTACATTGGCGGCCATGTGATGCTGTACATCGGCAACACGACCCGCAACGGCACGGCGGTGCCCGTGGTCTACCAGGACGTGTGGGGCTTGCGTCCGGCCGACAATAGCCGGCGCGCGGTGATCGGCGGCTCGGTGATCCTGCCGCTGTTCGAACACATCCCGGAAGACGCGACGCTGCAATCGCTCGCGGCGACCCCGACGTTCCAGATCAGCATCCTCGGCGCGCCGGGCGGCGGCGCGGCGACGCCTTCGACCCCTTCCACACCCGCCGCGCCGCCGGACGACGACAATCCGGCCGGCTGACGCACCGCACCGCACGGACGTGCTTAAAAAATATTTTTCCCGGAGTGTCGATTCAACGGTGATGAACTCGTCGTAACGTTGAAGGCCTGGCTTACGCAGCCGGTCTTTCAACTCACGAACCTGTTACTTCAAGGAGTCGCCGTCATGTCCAGCCCCGCTGTCAAACCGATCCCGGACGGGATGCACTCGCTTACCCCGTATCTGATTTGCGCCAACGCCGCGGACGCCATCGCGTTCTACACCAAGGCTTTCAACGCCGTCGAGCAATACCGCCTGCCCGGGCCGGGCGGCAAAGTGATGCACGCCAGCCTGAAGATCGGCGACTCCACGCTGATGCTGACCGACGAATGGCCCGACCACAACGCACTGGGCCCGAACGCGCTGAAAGGCACGCCGGTCACGATTCATTACTACGTGGAAGACGTCGACGCCAGTTTCAAGCAGGCCGTCGAGGCCGGCGCGACCGTCGCCATGCCGCTTGCCGACATGTTCTGGGGCGACCGCTACGGCCAGTTGAAGGACCCGTTCGGCCACAGCTGGTCGCTCGCCACGCACAAGCGCGACCTGACCCCGGAACAGATTCAGGAAGGCATGCAGGGTATGCAAGGCGCGGAGTGCGGCGCGCAATAAGCCGCTCACCCCGTCAATGACGAGGACGTAGTATGCGGAAGATTGCGCCGTGCCTATGGTTCGACGGTAACGCGGAAGAAGCCGCCCGCTTTTATACGGGCATCTTCCGCGGAACCGTCTGACCATGGGCCGCGGCCCTTCGATCTTTGATAGGATCGGTCTCGACCCATAAACGGCGGGACATGAACGGTGCGCGTCAATCATCAGGCTTTCTTCTGCTCGCTGTTTGTCGCGCGTCTCGCCGATCAGATCCTACTGTTCCTCGTTCCACTCGTCGTGTTTCAGACGACACACCAGGTCTCGTGGTCAGGTCTCGCGTTTTTTATCGAAACCCTGCCGCGCTACCTGGTCTTTCCCTTCTTCGGCGCCTTGTGCGACCGCATCTCGCCGCTCAAGCTGATGCGCGTGAGCCAGACCGTGCGGGCACTCGTGTGTTTCGGCGGCGTGCTGGCGTATGCGCTGTTCGGCGGCATCGGCTGGTTGATCGCGCTGTCGGCAGCGTGCGGTGTACTCACGAGCCAAGGGCTGGTCGCACGCGAAGTGATGCTGCCGCAAATCTTCAGCACACAGCAATTCCAGCGTGTCCTCGCTTACTCGCAGTTGGCCGACCAGTTGGGTTTCGTGCTCGGCCCGATGCTGGCCGCACTGTTGCTCGGCTTGTGGCGCTGGGAGTGGGTGGTCGGTGCAGCTGGCGTGCTGTTTCTGCTTGCCGATGCAGCGCTGCTAGTGTGGCAACGCACCAGCGGTTTCCGCGCCGGTGATCCACCGCCCGCCGCGCCGGGCCACTGGACGATGCCCCTGCGCATCGCGCTGCGCCATGTGCTGGTGCTGCCCGGTCTGAAAAAAGTCGTGCTGCTCGCTGCCGCCGAAAATCTGGTGATCGGCGTGACGCTCGCGACATCCGCTGCGATGGCGACCGGCTTTCACGCGCAATCGAACCGCTACTATGCCGGCCTGCAAACCGCCGGCGCCGTGGCGACGGTGCTGATCCTCCTGACGATCGCACGTAACGCCTGGCCTGCGCAGACACTCGGCCGGGTCGCGTTCATTTCAATCTGTGCCGGCGGCGTGATCGCCGGCGCGAGTACGGCGCCCTGGGGCTATGCGCTCGGCTTCCTGCTGATTGTCGGCTTCGACAAGATGTTCAATGTCTACATCCGCAGCGCTCGGCAGAAAATCATTCCGCCCGAGGACTACGGCAAGACAACCGGCGTGGTGATCCTGTTGAACAACATGACGCAACCACTCGCCGGTTTGCTGGTTGGCGTGTTTTCTGCACGGGCACAAACTGGCTTGCTGATCGTGGCTCTTTCGGCGGCGATGGGCTGCATCGGCGTGGCGGTGTCGATCGGCTCGGCGCTGTTGCGGCGCAAGCGCTCGCTCGCGCTTGGGGAATGACGCCGCGCGCGCCTGGTCGACCGAAATTGCCTGTACTTCGCCTACGGTGCCGTCGCCACAAAAATGCCACCAGAGGCGAATGAATCTTATATTGCCTCGCACACCACATCGAACTTCATTAACTGCGTCGCCCCAAACGCATTGCTGATCGCGACGTCAGCCGCATCTCTTCCCCGAGCCATCAAAACCCGCCCGGTACGCGGCACATTGTTCCGCGGATCGAAGGTCTGCCAGCAGCCTCCAACATAGGCTTCGAACCACGCGGCGAAATCCATCGTCGCGTATGGCGGCGGCGTGCCGACATCGCTGATATAGCCCGTGCAATACCGCGCCGGGATATTCATCGCCCGGCACAGTGTCACGGCCAGATGCGCGAAATCCCGGCACACGCCCTTCCTCTCCTGCCACGCCTGCCACGCGGTCTTGGTCGGCCGCGCGAAATCGTAGCCAAACACAATGTGCTGGTGGACGTAGTTGCAGATCGCATCCACCCGCCCGCGGCCGAGCGGCATCTTGCCGAACGTCTGCCACGCAAATTCGGATAGCAAATCGGTTTCGCAATATCGGCTGCCCAGCAAAAACACCAGCGTATCGTCAGGCAACGCCTCCACCGAATGCTGCTCGGTCAACGGCGGCCGCCGCTCAGGTTCGGACGACACCTCGAGCACGGCACTCGTCGACAACGCAATCAGTCCCTGCGGCGCCACGATCCGGCTGCACAGATTGCCGAAGCCGTCGCGATACTGGCTGATCGGCACCGGCGGATTGACCGCCAGCAAATCCGGACTCAGCACATCCTTCGCGTGCGAATAGTGCGTGTTCAACATCAACATCATCGGCGTCGGTTGCACGCACTCATAGACCAGCTCGTAGCCAACGCGCAATTTCATCGCAACGCCCTCTTCCAGTTGAAACATTCAGTTGACGCGCCCGGTGAGCAACCTGAGTTGACACTCCCAGCTAACACGTTCGATTTGTACAAGCCCAGTCATCCGGCTCGCCCCTCACTTACCTTCGGTCACGCTCACATCGACCTGCAAACCGCGAAACGAATGTGGCGCGCCATGCCATGTGCCCCACAACGGCAACGCCTGGTAGTAGTTCCACGCCACCGCCACCCGAATCAGATGGCGATTGCCGACGATGCTATTGGTCGGATCGAAATCGACCCAGCCGGCGCCCGGCAGATAGATTTGCAGCCATGCATGCGTCGCACCGCCGCCTTGCACCGCTTCGTGCTCGGGCACGTCGGGCACGAACAGATAACCGCTCACAAAGCGCGCCGCGAGGCCAAGCGAACGTACCGCGTCCATCATCAGCACGGCGAAATCGCGGCAACTGCCGCTGCGGTTGCGCAAGGTGTCGCCAGGACGGTGCACGCCCTTCTCCGTGCGGCGCACATAGAAAAATGTGCTTTTTATGTCGAGCGTCATCGCGCGCAGCAACGCCATCGTGCCGCCGGTGCCGCTTTTGCCGCTCGCACCGCCGCTGCCCGGCACGGGAACGAAGCGCCGTGCCCATTCGTCGACGTCGCGATCGGGATACTGGCGGCTGCGCGCGTTCACGAGATCGGACGCTTCCTCGTTGGTGTACGCGAACGGCCAGTTCACCGCGTACGGCTCAAGTGCGTAGTCGGGCAGCGGCGTCTCGAAGTGTTCGAGCGTCGCTTCGCTGTCGAAGCGCAATTCGCTCGCCTTGCCCGTGAAACTCGCCACCGCCACGGAGTTGTCGAACACGTCGTGCAGCCAGTGCAGCCGCGACGGCGTCGGCGCAATCACCAACCGGTTGGTAACGAGGCGCAAGTCGTGGCTGGCGCGCGGGCGGAACATCATCCGGTGTTCGCCGAACCGCACGGGTTCCGAGTAACGGTAGACGCTGACATGACGCACCGTGAAACGCTGTGGCTCAGTCATCTGACAGGCCGATGGATGCAACTGGATTCGTCCTGAGCATCACGTTCACGCTGGTAAAACCCGCTGCCGCAACGGGCGCCAGGCGCCCGGCACGGTTTGATCCTGAAAGAGCCACGGCCAGGATTCGGCGTGGTGGGTTGCTGTCATCGACAAGCTTTCGCTTTGAGCATACACCCGCCATATTGGTTGAAATCACTCATTTGGCCATGGCGCCGCGCTCGCGGAAGTTATCAACAGAATCCGTTCATAAATCTGTGCATAACTATCCGGCAAAATCGGCAAGCGCTTGATACGTCTGCTGTTTTTGCCGCGACGTCGAAGTTGGGCAGGCCGTGCGGCGCGCCGGCATCAAGCGCATCAATCGCGCACGGTACTGGCGGCGTGACCGGGCCCGGCTTCCTGTGCGGCCGGCGCACTGCGCTCTTCTTCGCGCCATTCCTGCCGCGAACGGACCATTCTGCGCACAGCGAGGCGCGCCATCTTCACCCAACCCGACGGACGCGGGTCGGCGAGCATACTGAGCGCACGGGCATAGTCGAGTGTGAGGCCCGGTGTCCACGCCATCGTCGCGGCGCGTTTGCGCAGTTGCGCGGCCACCCACAATTCCGGGGTCGTCATCACACGCAGAAACGGCCGCCAGCCGCCAAGGCTGCCCCATACACGCGCCGACGCGCCTTCGATCGCCGCTTCCAGTGCGCGCGATACGCTGCTCGAGCAATTACGGTGTGTCAGGTTGTAGGTCGTATCCTGACGATAGGTGTCCCAGAAGCGGCGCAGGCGCGCGGGATCGTAATTGCGTATGCGCACCTGAACCGTGGACGGACACCATGCTTTCGATTCGGTCGGGTAATCGGGCTGGAATACGCCGGGCACGTCGTTCTCGCGTGTCGCGCGCAGGAGCCGCGCGAAATCGTCGGGTGAACGATCGATTTCGACGCCCGGATACAAGCTGATGTAGATGCCTTCAGGCGATTCGAGCGCGGCATGCCCGGTCGATATCACGCCGTTACGATCCACCGCCGCAATATAGCGATCGACGATCAACTGCCGCCGCGCCTCGCCCTTGGCCGAGCCCACCGGCGTCCACACGTGCACGGTCAACGCGTCTTCATCGGCGCTGGGCGGGCCGTCCCATTCGACCGCGCTCAACCGGCCGGGGGCAACCGCACTCGCGGCGGAGTTGGCTGCATCCGCGCTTGCATCATCCGACGCCACCGCGGGGTTCGACGCGAGACGCCGCACGCGCGTACTCAGCAAAATCATGTTCCAGCCGCCGAATATCAGACCGAGGCCGAGACAGTACGGAACGGTGCCCACATAGTGTGTCGGATAAGGCTGGTAGAAAAAAACCGCCAGCGCGATTTCAACGCCGCCACCGATCATCGCGAGCCGCCAGGTGCGATAACGAACGATCTTCGCGGAGACGATCTGCAGCAGACCATCGGCCAGAAAGAGCGTGCCGAAGATCATCGACAGAATGAAGTTACCGTGATGATGGCCGGCGAGAATCAGTGCCGCCGCAAAGCAGAATGCGATGCCCTTTACATAGCGCAGCGTGCGTTGCCCGCCCATGCCGGTCCAGGCGACGGTCAGCGTGGCGAGCCCTTCGAGCAGCAGCAACAACGCGAACGGCGTGATCGGGAAATAGAGCGCGCTATCGAGTGCGTCGATAAACACCACCACGCCGAGCACCAGGCTTACCCAGCCGATCAACTGCAACGAACGCCAGCGTGTGCGCAGGTAATCCACACCCAGCAGGATCATAACCAGTCGAACCATCGCCAGCCCTCCGTGATCGATGCGCCTTTCTGAACGCAATCTTAACCACTTTCACGGCGCTGGCGCGGACGGGGCCGGTGTAGCGGTGATCTGCGCGTGGTGACGCTTTCACGCAGCGCCGCTTCGCGAATGCATCGCGCATGGACGCCGCACGATCGCAGCAAGATCCTCAGACGTACTTGTGACGCTCATGCCGATGCGCCTTCGACGGACGTGCGCCGCGCTTGCTCGTACTCGCGGCCGCATGCGGTTCATCGTCGTGCGGCGTGACGCGCGGGGTGGCATAAGGACCGTTCGGCAACACGGTGGGGCTTTGCGGGGTTGCCGCGCTTTGTGGCGCAGCCAATGAAGTCTGTGTAGCGGGCAACGGCCCCGTTGCGGCGTCGATCACCTTCTGCAATTCGTCCTGCGCGTACGCGGGTAGCGGCGCGGGTGGATACGTCGCATTGGCAGCCATGGCAGTGGAGGTGATGGAGACGGCACAGGCAAGGCCGAGGGCGATCATCAAGTGGGCGATTTTCATGTCGAGTCCTGGTCAGGGCGACGCAACCCGCATGATGGAAAGCGTGGCGCGCGCCAATGGATCGGAAGGCTCCTGACGGCTTGCACCGTCAGCACAAGCAGTGTGACGGCCGGGACATGAAGGGTAAATTTTATTAAGCCGGATTCAGATAACCATAATCTGGCTTAATAAGCGCCGGCGCGACGCATTCTCGACGCGCCGGTCTGCAACGGATAGACGCAATTCAGGCGAATGTCACTCAGGCAGCCGCGGCTTGCGGCATTTCCAGGCCCTGCTCGCCACCCAACGCGTCGAGCAGATCGCACAGCATGCGGTCGAGTTCGGCGGTCATCAGCGTGACGTCGGAATCGAAGCGCTCGTCGTCGTTCTGCGCGGTGGGATCGCCCGCTTCCTTGAGGACATCGAGCGGCGCGATGCGCTTGATCGTGAGCGTTGGTGTCAGCACGAACGACACGCGATCGTTCCACGTCATCGCGAGACGCATGCATTGCTTGCCGGCTTCGATATGACGGCGCATATCTTCGGCATCCAAAGTATGTCCGACGTAGCGCACCGTCGCATTGCCTTCCGTCGGCGAGCGCAATTCGGTGTCCTGGTCCAGCGTGAAACCCGCGGGACCTTCACCGGAAAGCAGCCATCCGGTCATCGCCGCAACCGGCGATTGCGTGACACGCACGGTGCCGAGCGGCAGTTGATCGATCGACTTCACCAGCAGGCCGCGCACTTCGTCGGCGACCGCTTGCGAGCCCGCGTCGATCACGAGCCAGCCGTTCCTGGTATCGATCCACACGCGCGTATCGCGGCGGATGCTGAAGGCGCGCGGCAGCAGTTCGTCGGTCACCTGCTCCTTGAGTTCGCGCATCTGCTTGCGGCCGGGTTTGAAGCCCTGCTGCTCTTCGAGTTCGAGCGCACGCTCCTTGGTCACCTGCGTGACGACCGAAGCCGGCAGCAGTTTCTTTTCGGTGCGAAACACCAGCAGCATCTGGCCATTGAGCGAATACACCAGCGAGTCGTTGTCGCGTGGTGACGCCCAGCCGTGGCTTTGCATCTCGACGCTGTTGCCGGGCGCGAACGCGTGCGGCGCCAGCCATTTCTCCATTTGTTCAGGGGTGACGGACCACGGAGCGGGAAGACGGTGCAGCTGAAGGTTTTTGAACCACATTGGCGGAGTCTTGTATGGGCAAAGCGCGTCATTCTATATGACACGGCGAAGATGGCGCGGTCGGGCGCGTACCCGCCCGCTCGGCGCCGACGCGACGCCACCGCAACGATGATTTTCAAATCAAACCAGAAAATCCTTTAAACGATAGACCGATTATCAAACATGGCCGTTAGCCAGAGAATGCGTTTCATCAAATCAACTTCTCCGGAGCGTGTCATGCCCCCAACCTTCATTTTCAGATTTGCCAGTTACGTGCTGCTCGCAGTGGGCCTCGCCGGCGCCGTGAGCGCACACGCAGCGAGCGCAGAGACGTTGCCAGTGCCCCATCACATTGCCGTCGACTCCGCTTCGGCGACGAGCGCCGCGATCGTGCGAACCGCGCGGCGCTACGCCGCGTTCTGGAATACTGGCGACGAAGCCTACGCGAAACTCGCACTGTCGCCGGCGTTCGTCGACCGCACCTTGCCGGACGGACGGCAGCAAGGTCCAGGCGGCCCGCTGCAGGCATCGAAGGGGTTCCGCGCGGCGGTGCCTGACCTGCACGCCGAAATCGATGAGCTCGTGGTGGCAGGCGACCGCGCCTCGGTTCATCTGCATTTCTACGGGCACTTCACCGGGCAGTTCCAGAATCTCAAAGGCAATGGCCAGACCGTCGACTTCCAGGCTTTCGATCTTTATCGCGTGAAGGGCGGCCGCATCGTCGAAAACTGGCACCTCGAAGACAACCTGACCCTGCTCAAACAGCTCGGGGCGATCAAACCATAGTGGTTTAGCCCCATCAGTCTTGAGGCGCGCTTTACGTTCAAATCACCTAGACTTTTTGAGAAGCGCACGACAAAGACGGAGGCGGCCATGGCCGATGAAACCGCACCTTGGCAGATGGTGGAGTACGAGGGTTTCGAAATTCACGTGGCGCCCTTCCTGAAAAACCCGCCCGACGAAACGAAGCCCTCGGCCGCGCCTGATAACCGCTGCACATATGTCGGTTACGTGTGCCATCCGGGCGCTGACCCCGCCATCCCCGGGCATGCGGTACCGTTCCATCCAGATGGCGAAGAGAGCTTCGCCAGCGTGGAAGAAGCGTTGTACGAAGGGGTGCATGTGGGTCGCAGCATCGTCGACGGGACGCACCCGGATTTGACGGTGCTGCCGCTAGTGACGGGCGGCGTGTAATACACCCTCTTTGGCACCCGCTTCAGCTAAACGCACGCTTGATGCGCGACTTGAGCAGCGCGCGCCGCAAGCGGCCGGTGCGCTCGGGTTCGCTGACCGCCTGAGCGCCTTCCACCGCCGTGCCGCGCCGCAGAAAATAACGGTCGAAAGTGGCTTGCGTCATGCCCCACTTGTTCAGAAACTGGCGGCGCCCATCGTTCTTGACGACCTTGCCCGTGCTCTTCTGCTGGAAGTGATAAACCAGACTGTCGCCGACGCCGAGAAACACCCGGCAACCGGCATCCCACAGCTTCATCGAGAAGTCGTTGTCGCTGCTCATGCCGGGACTCAATTCGCTGCTATAGCCGCCGAGCTTGTACCACCAGTCGCGATGCACGAGCGTCGGCGGCCACGTAGCGCCACGCCAGTCGGCGCGAACGAGTTTCGGCGTGGCGGCCACCAGTTCATCGGCACGGAAATTTTCCACGTCGCGGCCGAAATTCTGCACGACGACGCACGGATTGCCGGAGTCGACCGGTTCGATCATCGTGCCGGACAGCATGAACAGGTTGTCGGCCGGCATCCGCGCGAGGCGCTTGACGAGCGCATCATCCCAGCCAGGGCAGCAATACATGTCGTCATTCATGTAGACGATGTAGTCCTGCGTGGCGCGCGCCGCCGCAATATTGACCGCGTGACAGATGCCGATGTTGCCGGGCGACGCGGTGTGTTCAATGCCCTCGTCGCGCACCCAGGCCAGCGTGCCGTCCGAGCCGTCATTCACGTGCACGATGATCTGATGCGTGTGCGTGGAATGAAGCCGCAGGCTCTCGATCACGAGCCGCAGATAAGGCAGATTGTTCCAGGTCGGGATGATGATTGAGAACATCGATTGTGATTTCCGTGGTGGTTGCCCGCGCGAGCGGTTCGCGCCTCGCGGCGGCGCGGATCGATTGCCGCGGGTTGCGATCTGCGGCCTGCTTTCCGGTCAACTTGTCGGCCAGCTTATTGACCAGGTTTTTGGCCTAGTCGTCGCGCTTGCCGCCGAACGGCTTCCTGAACGTCAGCTTCGCGGGTAAGTCCGGCTCCCAGCCTTCCAGATCTTCGAACGGATAACGGCCGAGCGCATACAGTACCCGCTTGAAACGGCTTTTGAACGGCGCGCGCGGAATATTCGGCAGCGTGCCGGGCGCGGCGCTAGCCGTCTGGCGAATGTAGCCGCGCGTGAAATCGCGCTGCGAAATCCCCCACTTCATCAGGAACTCGCGGCCACCGCGGTTTCGGCGGATCCGTCCGGTGGACTTGCAGCCGAAATGATAGATGCGGCTCGCGCCCACCGAGCGGAACACCCGGCAGCCGACAAGCCACAGCTTCATCAGGAAGTCGTCGTCGCTGCTCATGCCGGGGCCGAACTCGATGCTGTAGCCGCCCACCGCGTGCCACAACTGGCGGCTGATCAGCATCGGCTGCAACGCGACGCCGTCGCGATCGGTCTGCTGTATGCCGGCGCTAAAGCTGAGCAGGCCGGCTTCGTCGAAATTGTCGGGACCGGTGCCGAAGTTGGCGGTGGTCACGTTCGCGTTGCCCGTGTCGGTCGGCTCGATCAGCACCGACGACAGATAGGCCGACGAGTGGCCAAGCGTGCGCAGGTTCGCCTCGAAGGCGAGGTCCCAGCCCGGGGTGCAGAACATGTCGTCGTTCAGGAACAGAATCCAGTCGAGCGTGGCGAGGCGCGCCGCGTCGTTCAAGGCGAGACAAACACCAACGTTACCCAAGCTCCACGTGTGGCGGATGCCTTCCGAGCGGACCCATTCGAGCGTGCCGTCGCTGCCTTCGTTGACGTGCACAATGATCTCGTGATCGAACGCCGAATGACGCCGGATGCTGTCGATGCACAGCTTCAGATACGGCAGGTTGTTCCAGCTCGGAATCAGGATACTGAACATGGGATGACGACGGGTTTCATTGAAGGGGTTCGCTCTGAACGTCGTGGTGGTCGCCGCGCCGGTCCGCATAGGCGGAAGCCGCCGCAAGGATCGCGACGACCGACGCATAGAACGACACGGTCACCTTCAGATCGAAAGTTTCGACTGTCAGCCCGAAAATCCAGAACGCAACGACGAAAGTCAGTCCCATCAGGGCCGCGCGCCGCGCCGGCACGGTTGGCGCGTTCAGGCGCCGCCAGAAGATTGCGCCGGGCACGACATAGATCGACAGCAGCGCAAGGCCGCCGACAATGCCGTAATCGGTCATGTAAGCGAACAGCTGATTGTGCGTCTCGCCCCGGCCCAATTGCGCGGCGGCAGGCGTCAGCAGGCCCGACTTGGCGAACGACTCCATGCTGTCACGGAAGCCGTCGCCGCCGAGTCCCAGCAACGGATGGCTCTCCACGATACGCGCCGCCGCCTCGTAAAGCTGCAGGCGAATACCGAGAGACGTGTCTTTGTTACCGTGCGTGTACTGTACGATATCCGACGAGATGTCGCCGACGCGGTCGCGCGCGGTCGGCGAGAACGCGTACACGCCGACGAGGATCGCGACGATCACCGCCGGCAGCAACACCTTCCACTTGCGCGATTTGCCGCGGCTGCGCGCATACAGGATCATCGCCGCGACCACCGGAATCGCGATCCAACCGCCGCGCGAGCCGGTGATCAGCGACGCGGCCAGCCCCGCGAACAACCCCGCCATCTTGACGACGCGTACCGCCAGCCGGTCCTTGCGCCACCAGTTCAGCGAAAGCACGGACAGCGCGCCCATTACCAATGCGATGTCGCCGAAGTGAATCGGGTTCAGGAATTGGCTGCTGAGCCGCCCGAAACCCCAGTCGCGCGGTGCGATCAGCAGAATGCCGAGCGCCACCAGCCCCGCCAGCGCGAACGACAGATCGGCCCACGCGAGCATACGCGGCAAGGCGCGCCGCAACACCAGAAAGAGGGGCGCGGCAGCAAAGAATCGGGAAGGCGAATCGAGCGTACTGGCAACGACCGCGCCGTGCCAGGCGCCGCCGAGCAGCACCGCGAGAACCGGGCACGCAGTGGCGACGCAGAGCGCGACGTCGACACGATCCCACTGCAGCGGCGGCAGGCCGCCCCAGTCTTTAGGCAAGGCGAGCAATACGAACGAGACCATCGCGGCCGCGATCGATAGTGCGCTCCCGCCACCGTGTATCAGCAGGGTGGCCGATGGATACGTGAGGAGGAATAACGCTGGCAGCAGGCTTCGTAAGTTGACGCTCAGGGAAGATTGTTTGGCGGGCGTCGACATGTCTTATGAATTTAGCCGACCGCGCGACAACTGGCGTGCGACCGGGTATGTTGGCCCCAGTATTGTACCGGGTTCGCGTGCCTATCCGATTAATCCGACGGCTTGTGCGCGCCCCGCCTGGATATTGGTAAGATACCGGTCGGCCGTTGCGCCGTCGCTATGACCGGCCACGATCACCCTCCACACGGGCCAAGGTCCTCAAGTCGCCCCACATTCTGGCCATACCTCGCCATCCGAGCAATGAATCGATTGATGCGCGCGCTCCATCGCAGCGCACCCGGCGCCTTACAAAGAATCGTCGAGACGGCCGTGACCCGCTCCACCCGTATTCCGTATGCGGGCGTTGCCCACGAGCCTGACGCATTTCTGCAAAAGACGCCGCGCGCGAAAATCGTCAAGAAGTACCTGCACAAGCATTGGCTGCTGAGATGGCATGGACAGACGCGCCTTGAACTGGCCAGCGCCGCGACCGCGAAGCGGCTGCTCTGGATCTACACCGGCAAGCGCAATTTCGGCGACGCGACCATGGACATGTCCGGGCGCGCGCTGCTGAAGGGGCGTGGCTTCGAAATCGACCTGTTTACGCTGCCGAACCTGCACACGCTGTTCGAGGAAGACGACGTCTTCCGGAACGTGTTTTCCGACCTGGACGCGCTCGAGGGTCGGCAGTACGACGCGATCCTGATGTCGGAGTACAACCTGCCGTCAATCAAGCTGAAAAGCCGGCACTTCAAGCACTTGCCGTACGTCTGTCTGTTCCAGTATTTCTTCGGGCCGGATCGCAATCAGACCTGCTTCAGCCACGCCGCGGTCAACGACGTGTTTGCGCTCGGGCATCTGCCAGAGGAAATCGTCGCGATGAGCAAGCCTTATCTCGCGGCGAAGCCCCTCACCCGCGAGTCGGTACTCCCTTTGCTGCCGGACGGGCAGTTCCTCGTGCTGGCGGTCGGCGGGCTGGATGCGAATCGCACATACCGGCACTGGGGTGCGTTGCTCGAACTCATCGACCGGTCCACGCACGGCGGCATGCCGAAGCACGTCGTGCTGCTCGGCTCGGACAACGGGCTGGCGATGGCGCGCGCGCTGCTCGAACAGCGCTTCAGCCGGCTCGATGTCAGTTCGTGCGTCGGGCAGTTGACGCTGCTGCAGTCGCGTGAGGTGGTGTCGAAGGCCGCCTTGTTCGTGGGCGCGGATGGCGGGTTGATGCATGTCGCGCATTCGACACCGACGCCAAGCGTTTCGCTGTTTTCCGATCGCGAGCCGCCCTATCTGCGGCTCACCGGGCAATGCCATTCGATCGGTATCCAGAGCACTGGCGACGTCGATGAGATCGCGCCGGCAGAGGTGATGGGCGCGATCGGCAAGCAGTTGTCGCAGCCGTTCAAGCGCGAATTCGCCTGACGCTGCCGGGTCGACCGCGGACATAGGCCGCGCCCGACGACGATTCTTACGCTGCGTCCTGCTGGAACTGGATGCGATGCAAATGCGCGTACAACCCGCCTTGCGTCAGCAACTCGCGATGGCTGCCGCGCTCGACAATACGCCCTGCATCCATTACCAGAATCCGGTCGGCGCGTTCAATGGTCGACAAACGGTGCGCGATCACAAGCGTGGTCCGGCCCTTCATCAAGGTTTCCAGCGCCGCCTGCACGTGGCGTTCGGATTCCGAATCCAGCGCCGAGGTGGCTTCGTCGAGAATCAGGATCGGCGCGTCCTTGTAGATCGCACGCGCAATCGCCAGACGCTGGCGTTGACCGCCCGAGAGCATCATGCCGTTGTCGCCGACCAGCGTATCGATGCCATTGGGCATCGCCTCGACGGTGTCCCACAGGTTCGCCGCGCGCAGCGCCGCCTTGACCTTGTCCGGATCAGCCGACTGGCCATAAGCGACATTGTTTGCCACCGTATCGTTGAACAGCACCACGTCCTGGCTCACCATCGCGATCTGGCTGCGCAGCGCGTGCAGGCCGTATTCAGGCAGCGCGACGCCGTCGACCAGAATCTCGCCGCCGGTCGGGTCGAAAAAGCGCGGCAGCAGATTCACCAGCGTGGTCTTGCCACTGCCGGACGGGCCCGCGAGCGCCACCATTTCGCCCGGCGCCACCTTGAACGACACCTGGTCGAGCGTGTGGCGGCCATGCGTGGCGTTGCTGCCGTAGGTGAACGATACGTCGCGGAATTCCACTTCTCCGTGGGCCCGCTCGAGCGGCTTGCCGCCGCCTTCCGGTTCGGACGGCTCGTCGATCAGGCCGAAAATCAGTTCGCACGCCGTCATGCCGCGTTGCAGCGGCTGGTTCACGTCCATCAGGTGCTTCAGCGGCGAGATGATCAACAGCATCGACGTGACGAACGCCACAAAGCCGCCGACAGTCGTCTGATCCGACGACGACTGCACCACGGCAATCGTAATCACCACGGCGAGCGCAATCGACGCGAGGAACTGCGTCAACGGTTGCGCGAGGCCGCCGGAGACGGTCATGCGCATGGCGTAGCCGCGCAGACGCTTGCTCATCGCCGTGAAGCGGTCCGTCTCGTACTGCTCGCCGTTGTGCACCTTGACGACCTTGTAGCCGCCCACCGTCTCTTCGACGATGTACGACAGTTCGTTGGTCAGCAGTTGATGCTCGCGGTTCAGGCGCCGCAAACGGCGGTTGATCTTGCCCACCAGCCAGCCGATCCCCGGCAGCAGCACCGCGACGATCAGCGTCAGGCGCCAGTTCAGATAGAACAGGTAGCCGAGCAGGAAAACGACTGTCAGCGAATCGCGCACCAGTGTGACCAACACGCTCAACAACACGTTGAGAATCTGGTTGACCTCGAAGACGATCGCGTTGATCACCGTGCTCGCGGTTTCGCGCTGGAAGAACGCCACGCTCGTGTGGATCATGCGGTCGAACATCTTCAGGCGCAGATCGAGCAGGATCTTGTTCGAAACGTAGGCGAGCAGATACCCCGAAGCGTATTGCGACACGCCGCGAATCAGCGCGAGGCCGATCACCGCGGCCGGTACGAACCACTTGGCGTTGTCGTTGGCATGCGCGCCGAAACCCTTGTCCAGCAGCGGTTTGAGCAATGCGGGGATCGCCGCGTCGGTGGCGGCGCTCACCGCCATTGCGACGATCGCGCCGACCACCACCCACAACAGCGGCTTGATATATGGCCACAAGCGCCGGAAGACGACGGCAGGCGACGATGCCTCACCTGAACCGATGGGTTTGCTTAACGTAGGCTTCGCGCTCAAGGAATCCTCTGGGAATGCGGGACAGCATCCGTGCAGCGGGCGGAATGCCCGCTGCACGTAAAATTAAATACGGCATTGTAAACGGTTGCGGATTGCGCGGCCGGTAGTGATGAATTGGCCAGATTCGGCCGGATTCACAGGCCGATAGCGGCCGGCGGACGTGTCCGGCCGTGGCCGCCGCGCGCTGTGTATACTTGCGCGACGCATTTCGCCACCCTGCACCCTCCACGCAATTCAGGTATGCAAGAAACCACCCTCGGCGTCGCCATCATCACCAAAAACGCGGCGGCGCGACTGGCCGAATGCCTGCAGGCCCTGGCCTTCGCCGACCAGATCATCGTGATCGACGGCGGCAGCACCGACGGCACCGCCGACATCGCCCGGGCACACGGTGCGCGCGTGCTCGAGCAAACCGACTGGCCGGGTTTCGGTCCGCAAAAAAACCGCGCCGTGGACGCGCTGACCACCCGCTGGATTCTCTCGATCGACGCCGACGAAATCGTCACGCCGGAACTGGCTGCGGCGATCCGTGCGGCGCTGGCCGCTCCCACCGCCGATGTCTACGCGGTGGACCGGTTGTCGAGCTTTTGCGGCCACTGGATTCATCACAGCGGCTGGTATCCGGACTGGATTCCGCGCCTGTTCAAACGTGGCGCCGCGCGTTTCTCCGACGACCTCGTGCACGAGCGCCTGGTGTTCGACACGCCGTCGCAGCGCCTGACCGGCAAGCTGATGCACTACTCCTATGAGGACTTCGAAGGCGTATTGCGCAAGCTCGACGCGTATTCGACAGCGGGTGCGCAGCAACGTCACGCAGCGGGCAAGCGCGGCAGTTTTGGCAAGGCGCTCGGGCGCGGCGCGTGGGCGTTCGTGCGGACCTATGTGCTTCGGCGTGGATTTCTCGACGGCCGCGCGGGTTTTATGATCGCGGTGTTCAATGCTGAAACGGTGTACTACCGGTTTCTGAAGCTGGCGCGGATGGGGGAGCAGACGCGGCCCTAGCGGCCACGGCTCGCCGACGGCTGGCCCACGCGACCGCGCGGGCCAGCCAGACATCAATAAACGATTTCGATCGAGCTTCCGGCAAACTCACCGCGCAATGCCGCGAGCAGTTCATCAGTCGGCTTCACGCGCCACGCGTCGCCCAGGCGCATTTCGCCTTGCGCGTTTTCGCTGCGATAGACCACCTGCACCGCAAGGCCGTTCGGAATCTGCACAGCCTGACGCTGGCCACCGCCGCCATAACCGCCGCCGTTGCGGCCACCACCGCCACCGCCGCCATTGCCACCACGCGATGACGCCGCGGGCGCCGGCGTAGCTTGCGGCTCGTCCTTACCCGCGCTATGCGCTTCGAGCACACGCCGCAATGCCAACGCGTCCGCGTTGCCGTTCATCTGCACCTTCACGGCTTCCGCATAACGGCAACGCGCGCGGCCGAGATCCATCACCGTGTCGACCGTGAAACGGATGCCGCCGGTGAATGCGTCGTTACGCGCCTGGCCCTGCACCACCAGCAGTTCGTCTTCCTTGAACAGCTGTTTGTGCGCTTCAAAGGTCTCGTTGAAGACGGTCACTTCACATTGACCGGTGCCGTCGTCGAGCAGCGCGATCAGCATCTTGCCGCGCTGGGTCATCTGCGTGCGCAGCGACGCGATCACACCCGCGACCAGCTTGTCGCGCCCTTCCTTCAATTCGCCGATCTTCTGCCGCACGAAACGGCGCACTTCATCCTTGTAGGCATCGAACAGATGGCCCGACAGGTAGAAGCCAAGCGCGGCCTTCTCTTCCTGCAGTTTCTTCTTTTCCGGCCATTCCGGCTCGTCGACCAGTTCGTGACCTTGCGACGGCGCGTCGCCCATGTCGAACAGGCCGGCCTGCATCGCGTTGGCGCTTGCCTGCTCGGCGGCTTCCATGGCCAGCGAGACAGAGGCGATCAGCTGTGCGCGATTCGCATGCAGCGTGTCGAACGTGCCGGCACGGATCAATGCTTCCACCGTGCGGCGATTGACGATCCGGCGGTCGACCCGGTTGCAGAAGTCGAAGATGTCGATGAACGGACCTTCTTCGCGCGCGCGGATGATTTCTTCAATCGCGTTCTGGCCGCTGCCCTTGATCGCGCCGAGACCGTAGCGTATCGTTTTCGACCGCTTGCCGTCCGCTTCCGCGACCGGCTCGAAACGGTACGCTGACAGATTGACGTCCGGCGGCAGCACGGCCATCTTGTTCGTGAGGCAGTCCTCGAACAGGATCTTGACCTTGTCCGTGTCGTCCATGGCGAGCGACATATTCGCCGCCATGAATTCGGCCGGATGGTGCGCCTTCAGCCATGCGGTGTAGTACGCAAGCAGCGCATACGCCGCCGCGTGCGACTTGTTGAAGCCGTAGCCCGCGAACTTCTCCATCAAGTCGAAGATTTCGTCCGCTTTCTCGCCGGTCAGCCCGTTTTTCGAAGCGCCCTGGCGGAACAGCTCGCGGTGCTCGGCCATTTCCTCGGCCTTCTTCTTACCCATCGCGCGGCGCAGCAAGTCGGCGCCGCCGAGCGAGTAACCGCCGATGATCTGCGCCATCTGCATCACCTGCTCCTGATAGACCATGATGCCGTAGGTCTCTTTCAGAACAGGTTCGACGCGCGGATCCGGATACTCCACCACCTCGCGGCCGTGCTTACGCGCACAGAAGCTCGGGATCAGGTCCATCGGGCCCGGACGGTACAACGCGACCAGCGCGATGATGTCCTCGAAGCGGTCAGGCTGCGCGTCTTTCAGCATGCCTTGCATGCCGCGGCTTTCCAGCTGGAACACGGCGACCGTATTCGCTTTCTTCAGGATCGAGAACGACGCCGCGTCGTCGAGCGGCACCTGCGCGAGCGACCAGTCTTTCTTCGACGGATCGAGACGGCGGATATAGCGCTCGGCCCAATCCAGAATGGTCAGCGTGGTGAGGCCCAAAAAGTCGAACTTCACGAGGCCGACGGCTTCGACGTCGTCCTTGTCGTACTGGCTCACGACGCCGCTTTCGTCGCCCTGCGTATAGAGCGGGCAGAAATCGGTCAGCTTGCCGGGCGCAATCAGCACGCCGCCGGCGTGCATACCGACGTTACGCGTCAGGCCTTCCACGCGCTGCGCGAGCTCAAGCAGCTGATGCACTTCGTCTTCGTTATCGAAGCGCTCCTGCAGCAACGGCTCTTCCTTCATCGCGTCGGCGATGGTGACGTGCTTGCCCGGCTTGAACGGAATCAGCTTGGCAATGCCGTCCGTGAACATATAGCCGAGATCGAGCACGCGGCCGATGTCGCGCACCGCCGCTTTCGCCGCCATCGTGCCGAAGGTGGCGATCTGCGACACCGCGTCCGCGCCGTACTTCTCTTTCACGTACTGAATCACACGGTCGCGGCCGTGCTGGCAGAAGTCGATGTCGAAGTCGGGCATCGAGACCCGTTCCGGATTCAGGAAACGTTCGAACAGCAGGTTGTAGCGCAGCGGATCGAGGTCGGTCACGCCGAGCGCATATGCGACCAGCGAACCTGCACCCGAGCCCCGGCCCGGACCAACCGGCACGCCGTTGTTCTTGGCCCAGTTGATAAAGTCCGCAACGATCAGGAAGTAGCCCGGAAAGCCCATCTTGATGATCGTGCCGCACTCGAATTCGAGGCGCTGGTAATACGTTTCGCGCTGCCCCTCGCGCTCGGCCGCATCCGGGTACAGCTGTTCGAGACGCTTTTCGAGGCCTTCTTTCGACAATTGCACGAGGTAGTCGTCGAGCGACATGCCGTCGGGCGTCGGGAAGAGCGGCAGCTTCGGCTTGCCGAGTTCGAGCGTCAGGTTGCAGCGCTTGGCGATTTCGACACTATTGGCGAGCGCCGAAGGAAGGTCCGCGAACAGCCCCGACATTTCTTCCTGCGTGCGGAAATACTGCTCCGACGTAAAGCGCTTCGAGCGGCGCGGATTTGCCAGGATGTCGCCTTCGGAAATACACACGCGCGCTTCGTGCGCGGTGAAATCGTCGGGCGTCATGAACTGCATGGGGTGCGTGGCCACCACCGGCAATTTCAGCAACGCCGCGAGCGCAACCGCCTGCTGCACGTACTGCTCGCCGCCCGGCTGACCGCACCGTTGCAGTTCGATATAGAAGCCGCCAGGGAACACTTTCGCCCAATGCAATGCATTGCGTTTGGCCGCTTCTTCGTTACCGGCGGCGAGCGCGAGGGCAATGTCGCCCTGCTGCGCACCCGACAACGCGAGCAGGCCTTCGCCCAGACCGGATTCGAGCCAGCCGGCTTCTATTTCCGCACGGCCGCGATACTGGTTGGTGAGCGATGCCTTGCTGAGCAGCTCGCACAGATTCAGATAGCCGCGCCGGTTCTTGACCAGCAGCAGCAAGCGGGAAGGCTTCTCGCGGTCGTCGGGATTGGTGATCCAGACGTCGCAGCCGGCAATGGGTTTGACCCCTTTGCCACGGGCTTCCTTGTAGAAACGGACGAGGCCGAACGCGTTGCCGAGGTCGGTGAGGGCGAGCGCACCCTGACCGTCTTTGGCAGCGGCCTTGACGATGTCGTCAAGACGCACGATGCCATCGGCAATCGAGAATTCGGAGTGGACGCGAAGATGAACGAAGCGGGGATCTGACATGGGCGACATTGTAACTCCACCCTTCCGGAGTTTTCAGGCCAAAACCGCGTGTTAGCCGTTCGGCTTAGGACGGAAACGCGAGCGCGCCGTACACCGGCGTTGTGCAGGCGATTTGCGCTGCCGCAAAGGGTTGGCCATTCGGCCGAGTCGGCCAAAGCGCCAGCTTGAGGGATAATACGGGTTTCGCCCTTTTCGACGTGGCCGCGCCGCATGGAGTTTGAATGCGGGCGTTTCAATGCGCCCCGTTTTCCGCGCCGCCACTTCTTACCGCTGGACACACATGAGTATCGTCAATCTCGCCGCGTATCATTTCGCGACCATCGAAGACACCGCCGCATGGCGCCCGTTCGTTACGGAGCGCTGTAATACGCTCGGCTTGCGCGGCACCATCCTGCTGGCGCCGGAAGGCATCAACCTGTTCGTCGCCGGCACGCGCGAAGCCACGGACGCGTTCATCGACTACATCCGTCACGACGCGCTGTTCGAAGGCAAGTTCGTCAATCTGCAGTTCAAGGAAAGCCTGTCGGACAAGCAGCCGTTCACCCGCATGCTGGTCAAGCTCAAGCGCGAGATCATCACGATGAAAAAGCCGGCCATCCAGCCGGAGCTTGGCCGCGCACCGTTCGTCGACGCCCCCACGCTGAAAAGCTGGCTCGACCGCGGCCATGACGACGAAGGCCGCCCCGTCGTCATGCTGGACACACGCAATGCATTTGAAGTGGACGTCGGCACGTTCGACGACGCGCTCGACTACCGCATTACGAAATTCAGCGAATTTCCCGAAGTCATCGAACAAAACCGCGCCGATCTCGAAGGCAAGACAGTCGTGTCGTTCTGCACAGGCGGGATTCGCTGCGAGAAGGCGGCGATCCACATGAAGGAAGTCGGCATCGAGAACGTGTACCAGCTCGAAGGCGGCATCCTGAAGTATTTCGAGGAAGTCGGCGGCGCGCACTATCACGGCGACTGCTTCGTATTCGACTACCGCACCGCGCTGAATCCGCAACTGGAGCCGACCGCGACTGTGCAATGCTTCGGCTGCCGCGCGGTGGTGACGCCCGAGGCGCAACAATCGACGATGTACGTGGCGGGCAAGACGTGTCCGGAATGCCATCCGGACAGCAAGGCGGCGCACGCCGCGTGATGCGGGCGGTTGCAGCGGGCGGGCGCCTTCACGTTGCGGCCCGCCGCCCCCATACGGATTCATGGCTGAGCGGCATGGGTCCCTCAGTTGTTCATCGTATTTGCGCATCAGCACACCGATCGAATCCATGACCATCTATCGTGGACGCTTCGCGCCGTCGCCTACCGGGCCGTTGCATTTCGGCTCACTGGTGAGCGCACTCGCAAGCTGGCTGGACGCGCGCGCACATGGCGGTGCGTGGCTTGTGCGCGTAGAAGACATCGATGGACCTCGCACCGTCCCTGGCGCGGCCGAAGAGATTCTGTCGACCCTCGAGCATTTCGGCATGCACGCAGACGAGCCGCCTGTATGGCAAAGCGATCGTATTGCGCGCTATCAGGAAGCGCTGGTGCAATTGAAGGCTGCCGGCCTGGTCTATCCATGCGGCTGCACGCGCAAGGAGATTGCCGACTCGCTGCTGCATGCGCACGCGCGCAACACCACGCTCGCCTACCCCGGCACCTGCCGCAGCGGCCTGCATGGCAAACCGGCGCGCGCATGGCGCCTGCGCGTACCCGATGGCGATGCGGCGGTGATCACATTCGAGGACCGCTGGCAGGGCAAACAGACGCAGAACCTGGCCACCGAGGTTGGCGACTTCGTCCTGAGACGCGCTGACGATCAGTGGGCATACCAACTGGCGGTGGTGGTCGACGATGCGGACGCGGGGATTACGCACATCGTGCGCGGCGCGGACTTGATGGATTCAACAGCGCGGCAGATCTATCTGCAGCGTTGTCTGGGCGTGCCGACGCCGGTGTATTTGCACGTACCGGTGGTGACGAACGATCAGGGCGAAAAGCTCAGCAAGCAAAACGGCGCAACCGCGCTTGACAATGACAAACCGCTTGAAGCGCTGAGCGCAGCCGCGCGTCATCTGGGGCTTGGATTAGACGGGACTGCGCATACTACGCTAGAGGACTTTTATGCTGCCGCGACGGCAGCATGGGCGCAGCGCACGGGCGTGCGAGTGTGATGGCGGCGGGGGCCGTAGCGGCCGCCCCGAACGGAGGCAGCGCCAGTGAACCGTGCAGAAAAGAAGCGCTCAGAAAAGAAACGCTAAAAACAACAAGACCCAGGCAAAGGCAGCAATCAGGTAGACGACGGCGACTTCCTCGGCATCCCAAACCCACCCAGCAACGCAGCCAACGGCTGCTTGGAAGTCGACTTCTGCGGAGCAGCAGCAGACGAGGCAGCCGCCTCCTCAACCTTCCTCACAGAAGCCGCGGAAGGCTCATAAGGCTTGAGGAAAAAGTCATCCACAGGCTGCGCACGATGATGATGCGGCCGATCGAACGAACCGGAAGACGAAGCCCCCGAACGCCGGCGACCGCCCCGCTCGTCGCGGCCCTCTGCACGGCCATCCACGCGCTCGCGCCGCGGCGGACGCTCTTCATGGTGATGCCGCACCGGCGTATCGACGGTCAGGTGTTGCACTTCCAAAGGCCGCTTGATCAGCTTCTCGATATCGGCAAGCTGTTTACGCTCATTCGGGCTGCACAGCGACAACGCATCGCCGGAAGCGCCAGCACGCCCGGTACGGCCAATCCGGTGCACATAATCTTCCGCATTGAACGGCAGATCGAAGTTGATCACGGCGGGCAGTTCGGCAATGTCCAAACCCCGCGCAGCAACGTCAGTCGCCACCAAAGCCTCGATCTCGCCACGCTTGAACGCATCCAGTGCCTGCATCCGTTCGTTCTGCGTCCGGTCACCGTGAATCGCCGTGGCGATCACGCCGTCGCGCTCCAGGCTCCGCGCCAGCCGGCTCGCGCCGATCTTGCTGTTACAGAACACGATCACCTGTTTGAGGCCGCGGTCACGAATCAGTTTGACGACAGCACCGGTCTTGTCGCCCTCGGCCACTTCATAAACGATCTGCGTCACATTGGTCGCAGTTGAATTGCTGCGCGCGACTTCGATCGTCTGCGGGTCGCGCAGATACGTGGCGGCCAGTTTCTTGATTTCGCCCGAGAATGTGGCCGAAAACAGCAGCGTCTGACGTTCCTTCGGCAGCAGGTTCAGGATGCGCTGCAAATCCGGCAGGAAGCCCATGTCGAGCATCCGGTCGGCTTCGTCGAGCACGAGGATCTGCACCTGGCCGAGATTGGCGGTTTTCTGTTGCACGTGGTCGAGCAGACGGCCCGGCGTGGCGATCAGAATTTCGACACCGCGACGCAGTTGCTCGGACTGCGGATTCATATCGACACCGCCGAACACCACGGCGCTACGCAGCGCCGTGTGCTTCGCATACGACTGCACGTTCGCCGCCACCTGGTCGGCCAGTTCACGGGTCGGCGTGAGGATCAGCGCGCGCACCGGATGGCGGGCGGGCGAAGCGCTCGTGCTGGCCTGCGGCAGCAAACGCTGGATGATCGGCAGCGAAAAGCTCGCAGTCTTGCCGGTGCCGGTTTGCGCGGCACCCATCATGTCCCGGCCGGCCAGCACGACGGGAATCGCCTGCTCCTGGATCGGCGTAGGGATGGTGTAGCCCGATTCTTTGACGGCTTTCAGGATGTCGGGCGCGAGACCGAATTGATCAAAAGTCGCAGTACTGGGCGTGACGGCTGTGTCGGACATGGTGGCTTTCGCTAAAAATGCACTTGGCGCGGTGCGCGCGGCAGCGGTCGGAACCGCAGAGGGCATCAGGATGAAGGCGGAGCCACGGCGTTCCGCACGGGACCCGTCAGTATTGCGGGAAAAATGCGGCCGGCTCCGGCCGGCGGAAACACCCGCCGGAAAGGCCGGTATTGTAGCACTTCAGCAAAAACACTCATGGCGCATCTGCCGGCTTTCTGCTTACGACGGCGAAAGTCGGGCTGCGAGCCGCTCGCCGGACCGTCCGTGCCAACTCCGGAAGACGGCCCGCGAGGGTCGGAACGCTTCGCTGGCGAGCGTAGTCCGTGTGTGCGACAGATGCATGACAGTCCGGCTCGCCCCAACCCTGCCGCGGGTGGTCCGACGCAGGCGCGCGGGCACCGCACACCACGACGGAGCCCCGCATCCCTGAAGAAAACGCGATGGCCCGGAAGGCGCCCGCATCCTCGTCATGCGCCGCCGCACTGCCGCATCACCACGTCTCGCGCATCACCATCAAGCGCATCTCGGTCATATCCTCGATCGCGTAGCGCACGCCCTCGCGCCCGAGCCCGGAATCTTTCACGCCGCCATACGGCATGTTGTCGACCCGGAACGACGGCACGTCGTTAATCACCACGCCGCCCACGTCGAGTAGATCCCACGCGCGGTGCGCATGGGCGAGCGAATCGGTGAACACGCCGGCCTGCAGGCCGAAGTCGCTGTCGTTGACGGTCGCCAACGCGGCGTCGAAATCGTCGAAGCGCTCCAGAATTGCCACCGGGCCGAAGGCTTCCTTGCGATAGAGATCGGTGTCGCGCTTCACACCTTCGAGCAGCGTGGCCTCGAACATCGCGCCTTCCACCTTGCCGCCGGCGACGATTTTCGCGCCCGCCTGCACCGCGCTTTCCATCCAGCCGGCGAGACGGTTGGACTCCGATTCGGAGATCATCGGCCCAACAAAGGTCTTTTCGTCCTTCGGATCGCCCATGACGAGCGTCTTCGTCTTCGCGATCAGCTTCTCGCGCAGGGCATCGTAAATCTTCGCATGCACAAGAATCCGCTGCACGCCGATGCAACTCTGCCCCGATTGATAAAACGCGCCGAACGCCAGCCGGTCGACCACGTAGTCGAGCTTCTCGCCCTGATCGCCGTCGACGATCGCCGCCGCGTTGCCGCCCAGCTCCAGAATCACCTTCTTTTTGCCGGCTTTTTTCTTCAGCTCCCAGCCCACCGCGGGCGAGCCGGTGAAGGAAAGCAGCTTGAAACGCTCATCGGTGGTAAACAGATCGGCGCCGTCGCGATGCGCCGGAAGAATCGAGAATGCGCCTTTCGGCAGGTCGGTTTCCGCCAGAATCTCGCCCATGATGAGCGCGCCGACCGGCGTGCGGCTCGCCGGTTTCAACACGAACGGCACGCCCGCCGCGATCGCCGGGGCGACCTTGTGCGCGGTCAGATTCAGCGGAAAATTGAACGGCGAGATAAACGAGCACGGACCGATCGGCACTCGTTTCACATAGCCGTGGTAGCCCTTCGCCCGCGGCGAAATCTCCAGATTGATGATCTCGCCGTCGATGCGCACCGACTCTTCAGCCGCCACCTTGAACGTATCGATCAGACGCGTGACCTCGCCTTTCGAGTCGTTGATCGGCTTGCCGGCTTCGATACAGAGCGCGAGCGCCAATTCGTCGTAACGCTCGCGAAACCGCTTCACGCAATGTTCGAGCACGGCTTGACGCTTGAACGGCGGAAACGCGCGCATGGCCGGCATCGCTTCGACGGCATAGCCGATCGCTTTGTCGATCGCCGCCGCGTCCGCCATCGCCACGCGGGTCGCCACTTCGCCGCTGAATTTATCCGTGACTTCGAGATCGGTGTTGGCGGCCACCGCAACGTTGGCGAGGTAGTACGGGTAAGTCTTGTTCAACATGACGCGTTCTCCTTGATCCAATGCCTGACATCAGCCATGCAGCCAGCAAGGGCTATGCGCCGTTGCCGCTCATGGCCGCACCATTCATAGTTGGGCGCTCAGCCGCTTGATCTCGCGATTCAGCACACGTTCGTTGTCCGAGTAGTCGATCGGAAGATCGATCACATGCACGCCCGGCGTCGCGAAACATTCGCGCAGCAGCGGCGCGAATTCCGCGGCCGATTCGATGCGATGCCCCTTCGCGCCGTAGCTCTCTGCATACGCGACGAAATCCGGGTTGCGCAGCGTCATGCCGTAGTCCGGGAAGTTCATGTTTTCCTGCTTCCAGCGGATCATGCCGAACGCGTCGTCGCGCAAAATCAGGACCACCAGATCGAGCTTCAGACGCACCGCCGTTTCCAGCTCCTGCGAATTCATCATGAAACCGCCATCGCCGCACACCGCCATGACCTTGCGGTCCGGATGCACGATTTTGGTCGCGATCGCCGACGGCAAGCCGGCGCCCATCGACGCCAATGCGTTATCGAGCAGCAGCGAATTCGGTTCGTGCGCGCGGTAGTAGCGCGCGAACCAGATCTTGTACATGCCGTTGTCCAGACACACGATGCCGTCCACCGGCGTAGTCTCGTAGACGTCGTTGACGATCCGCACCGGGTACATCGGGAAACGGTCGTCGTGCTGGCCTTTGACCAGATGCTCCTCGAAGTGCTGCTTGATCTCCTTGAAGCGCGTGAAATCCCAGTGTTCCTGACGCTCCCTGAGGCTTTCCTTGAGCTGCCACACCGCGTTGGCGATATCGCCGACCACTTCGATCTGCGGGAAATACACCGTGTCGACTTCCGCGCCGAGAAAGTTGACGTGGATCACCGTCTTCTCGCCGGTGTCGCCGCTGCGCATGAAAAACGGCGGCTTCTCGATCACGTCGTGGCCGACATTGATGATGCAATCCGCGTGGTCGATCGCGCGATGCACAAAGTCGCCATCGGACAAGGTGGCGTTGCCGAGCCACATCGGGTGCGATTCGTCGATCACGCCCTTGCCCATCTGCGTCGTGAAGAACGGAATGCCGATCTGGTCGACGAATTCGCGCAGCATCTTGGTGGTGGTCTTGCGGTTGCCGCCCGCGCCGATCATCAGCAAGGGATGCTTCGCTTTCGTGATCGCCTCGACCGCGCGCGCCACCGCCTTTTCCTCGGCGACGGGACGGCGGCTGAAGCTCTTCGGAATCGGATGGCCGTCGCCCTCTTCGTGCGCGACGTCTTCAGGCAATTCAAGGTGCGTGGCGCCCGGCCGCTCTTCCTCCGCCTGACGGACCGCTTCGCGCACCGCGGCCGGAATGTTGGCGATCGACACGATCTGCCGCGTGTACTTGGTGAGCGGCTCCATCATCCGCACCACGTCGACGATCTGAAAATGCCCCTGCTTGCTCGATTTGATCGGCTTTTGCCCGGTCACCATCAGCATCGGCATGCCGCCCAACTGCGCGTATGCGGCAGCGGTCACGAAGTTGGTCGCACCCGGCCCGAGGGTGGCCAGACACACGCCGGTGCGTCCGGTGAGGCGTCCATACGTGGCGGCCATGAACCCGGCCGCCTGCTCGTGACGTGTGAGAATCAGACGAATTTTCGAGCGGCGCAGCGATTCGAGGAGATCGAGGTTTTCTTCACCAGGGATGCCGAACACGTACTCGACACCTTCGGCTTCCAGCGATTTGACGAACAGGTCCGATGCTTTCATGGAGGGTCTCGCTTGATGAAACGGACGCGGGCCATGAGCCCGCCCGTTGAAGTCCAATATCGGACGATCGAAGACGACGACAACCGCGCGAGCCTTGCGCGGCCTGACATAACGGCGATAGCGACGACACTGGCGACAGCAATGGCAGCGGACACAGCGGATGCCATGCCGGACAGCTTACTACTCGAACGGAAAGGATGCGCGCAGGCGGGCAGCGCCGCGAGGCAGAGGCAGACGTAAGGCGAGGCGGGCGGCGTGTTTGAAGAAAGCCGCCGCATCATGCTCAGCGATTGATGGTGACGCAGTCGGACAGCATCGGCGGGGCGTTTTCGCCGTCCGTCGCGTCGTACAGGTCGGCGCGCGGACCCTTGGTCCACCAGGTGTAGCTGCCGGCCTGATACTTCGCACCGGAAGCCGAGATCGTGTTGACGAACAGCAGTTGCTGGCCCTTGACAGGCACGAGCGCGAAGCTCTGGCCGTTCGCCGTGTTCCAGTAGGTCACTTGCAGAATCTTGCCGGTCGCGCAGGTGTATTTGTGCGTCTGGCGATTCTTCGCCTGAATGTCGGCGAGGTTCAATGGCGCGGCCCATGCATTGCCGTACAGCGCCGCAAGACCCGCTGCCGCGGTGACTGCAACAAGCCATTTTTTCATTCGATGCCTCGGTCGTTGTTGCACATCAAGCATGGGCGGCGCGCCTTGCGCGGCGGCTGTGTTGCGCGCCCGGAACGCTCGCGTCCCCATCGCGAACCGGTCGTGGATTGCCTATGGATCGATCACATCGGCGCAAGCGTCGGTCGGCGCGGCGGCGACGTGCCCGACCAGCGGCACAATCTTCAGTCCAGCCGACGCGATCCGGCACGGCGCAGCAGCCAGGCCGCACCCAGTCATCCCCGCACTCAGCGCGAGTATCACACCCAGTGCGCCGAGACGGCCGAACCTTCCAGACCACAGGTTCTTGCGGGATTCCAGGGGCATACGTACCTCTGCTTCAACGAACTTCAATGAGTCGGGTTTCGCGCGCGGCGGGTTTGCGCGGCGCGCGAGTCCTTCACTTCACGGCACATCGACACGCTGCAGCACCGCCAGGCAGCGCCTCGACGCGCGTTACTTCGTGGAAACCGGCCGCACCGCCGCCGCGGCCTGCTTCGCGCGCGAGCGCGCCTCGTCGGTCGTCTCGCCCGTGGCCAGCGCCACGCCCATGCGGCGCTTGACGAAGCTCTCCGGCTTGCCGAAGAGCCGCAGATCCGCATTCGGCACGGCCAACGCAGCCGCGACGCCTTCGAAAGCGATCGCCGTTTCGTCCAGCCCGCCGTAAATCACCGCCGACGCGCCCGGCGCCCGCAGCGACGTATCTACCGGCAAACCGAGAATCGCGCGCGCATGCAGGTCGAACTCCGAGAAGCGTTGCGAGCACAGCGTGACCAGACCCGTATCGTGCGGACGCGGACTCACTTCCGAGAACCATACGTCATCGCCACGCACGAAAAGTTCCACCCCGAACAGGCCCCTGCCGCCCAATGCCGCGGTGACTTTGTGCGCCACTTCGCGCGAACGTTCCAGCGCGAGCGGGCTCATCGGCTGCGGCTGCCACGATTCGACGTAGTCGCCCGCGACCTGCACGTGCCCGATCGGGTCGCAGAAATACGTGCTGACTTCGCCGCTCGCCGGATCGATCGCGCGCACGGTCAGTTGTGTGATTTCGTATTCGAAGTCGATAAAACCTTCGACGATCACCCGGCCGTGATTCACGCGGCCACCCGCCATCGCATATTGCCAGGCGGTTTCGACATCCGCGTCGCTCTTCAGCACCGACTGGCCCTTGCCCGACGACGACATCACCGGCTTCACGACGCACGGATAGCCGACCTTGGCGATGCCCGCACGCAGTTCCCCGAGCGAATCGGCGAACGCGTACGGCGAGGTCGGCAGACCGAGTTCTTCAGCGGCCAGACGGCGGATGCCTTCGCGGTTCATCGTGAGTTGCGTGGCGCGCGCGGTCGGGATCACTTCGGCGAGGCCGTCGGTTTCGATGGCGGCGAGCGCGTCGGTTGCAATCGCTTCGATCTCGGGGACGATCAGGTGCGGGCGCTCCTGTTCGACCAGCGCGCGCAAGGCGACGCGGTCGGTCATGTCGATCACGTGCGAGCGATGCGCGACCTGATGACCCGGCGCGTTCGGATAACGGTCGACGGCGATCACTTCGACGCCCAGCCGTTGCAGCGCGATGATCACTTCCTTGCCGAGCTCGCCGGCGCCGAGCAGCATGACGCGCGTAGCGGATTCAGAAAGGGGCGTGCCGATCCGTTGGCCGATCTGCATGGGGTCTCCAGATAAAAGTCGGATGAGGGTGGGATTGAGTAGACCACGATGTTAACATGCGTCCCCCGATGCGCACCCCGCACCGCACCCGTTGCGTCGACGTTGCGCTCGCGTGCGGCGTGCCGAGTGCGTTACCCTTACGCCTTCGCCAGTTTGAAGAGGAACGACGCCATGCTCCAAAGCTCCTCCGCGCGAGGTGTTGCGCGCTTCATCCCTTATGCGCGCACGACCATCGCCGCGTTGAGCGTCGCCGCGCTATGCAGCGCGTGCGCCATCCCGAAGCATCCCGACTCGGAAGCCGCACCGCCCGATCCGTTCAACCCGGCCGCAACCCAGTTGCTCGACGACACCAGTTGGGTACTCACCGGCTGGAAACAGGCCGACGGCACGGCACGCGCGATTCCGCCCGCGGATCAGGGTGCGCCGGTCACGCTCGTGCTCTCCACCGACAAAGGCCAGCGCCACGCCAGCGGCTTTTCCGGCTGCAATCGCTACATGGGCTCGTATGCGCTGAAAGACGGCAAGCTGAGCTTCGGCACCTTGGGCGGCACACGCATGGCGTGCGCGACGCCGGGCGGACAGATCGAAGGCCCGTATCTCGACGCGCTGAACCACATCGACCGCACCGGTGTGCAGATGCGCGCGCCGCAGCAGATGCAACTGGTGCTCGATAACGGCGACACGCTCACGTTCGACCGCAGCGCCAAGTGATTGGTACGCGGATCGTTCCATTTGACGCAAGCATACTTGCGTCTGCCTTCGAAGCATCGGGCTTCGCCGGTTAAACTCGACGGATTGCGTTCTTGCGCGTCCGTCATTCGTTGATGTCTAGTATGCACACGGTAGTTTTCGGCTGGTTCGGCGGGTCGGCCGTCTGGTTCATTCCTCTTTTCTGGCGCCTCGTGAAGTCGGTGCTGCCGGGCGGCGCAGGTTTGCGCGGCCCCGGCACGATCCGCCTTTGGCTCGGCTTCGTCTGCGTCATGGTGGCAAGCTGCACGCTCGAGGCCTCGTTGATCGGCGTAGCCGGCGTGAATGGCTTCGGCCATGCGCTGGCGGCGGGCTTCGGTCATCTGCTCGGCCATATCGGCACGCCGCTCGCGGCGCTAGCCCTGCTCCTGATCAGCCTGCCCTGGCTGATCGACTTCCGCTGGCGCGACGTCGCCGTATGGGCCGACGGTGCATTCGGCCTCGGCCTGTCACACGGCCTCGCCAAACGCGACGAGGAAGCGCGCCGCCATCGCAGCGTCGATGACGGGTTGCCGTCGCACATGTCGCCGTCGACCAATACGATGGCGCCCAAAAGCAATGGACGTTATGCGCGCCCGACAGTCTGGCGGCCGCCGGCGAACGGCCGCAGCGCAGCGGCGGCTGCCGGTGCGGCTGGTGCAGCCGCGGCCAGGGACGCAGCGGCGCGTGGCGCCGGGGCGGACTGGCGCGCCGGCGCAGTGAAGACGCGCAGCCAGCCCGCGCAAGCGGAGCCGATGCTGCGCACGTCCGCCGCGACGCCACTGCGCCAGACGCCACGGCAAGTGCCGGCGCAGACACCGACGCCGACACACTTGCAGAACGTGGACAGGACCGCATGGATGCCGGCCGAACCGGTCGCGCCGGCCGGATGGTTGCGTGAGCCGGCAACGGCGCCGCGCCCGCCAGCATCTGCAGCCGGTTCGACAGCGGGATCAGGAACGACAGCGACTCCGGCGCGCGATGGCGCATCGCAGGTTGGTCGGCGTTCTGCCGGCGAGCAACGCCCGGTGGGATCGTCGGGCGCCGGCTCGGGCGTGATCGGTGTGGCGGGAGTGGCGGGTGCAGTCGCCGCTCCGGCTGCTGCAGCGCAAGCGGCACCGACCATGGCGGCAGCGCGGATGGTGTCGGGTTCGGCAGCCAGCTCGGCGGCGCACGCCTCGGCTGGCGAAGGTCGTCCGTCGACGATACCGGGTTCAGCCGCCAATGGAGGATCTTCGGAAAGTCGCTCCACTGCCCCGCAGCCGTTCTCGCCCGCTCCGCGCGCGGACACCAACACCACGCCGGCGCAGACAACGCGGCATCCGGCTTCATTCAGCACGCCGGCCCCGAGTTATACGCGGCCGATGGCGATGGCGCAGAAGGTCACGCCGCCCGCCAGCGTCCAGGAGACGCTTCGCAGCATCGCGGAAAACGCCGCGCGCTGGACCGACATCGCCGGCGTCAGCCTCGCGCGCAGCACCAACGCGGAGAACGTGATCGTCACGACGACCCCGGACGCTCCGACGGGTACCGAGCCACCGGTCGAGGCTGGGCAATCGGGCGGGGTTTCGTCACATGCGAACGAAGTTGAAATGGCCGCGGTGCCGGAAGAAAGCGCACCTTTGCAGGACATAGCCGAGGCCGCGCCGGACCACCATACAGCGACGCAATCGCCCGTCGAAACGCCGCGAATCGAAGCCGCTTCTGAAGTGCCGGTCGAGGAAGATACCGAGCCTGTTGTGCAATGGCCGATCGAACCGCCGGTTATCCAGGCACCGTTGGTTGCGGCACACACACCAGCCAAGCAGTATGCAGTGCCGGTGCCCGCGCCCACGCCCACGCCATTTCAAATCTTCGCAGCCCAACTGGAAGCCAGCGACGCGCAAACGGACGTGCCGCCGTTCGTCGAAGACGAACCGACGCAAGCGCACACTGCGACGCCCGAGCCGATTGCCGAAGTCGTCATCGATAAACCGCTCGCGCCCCTGGAAACCAGAATCGATGCCGTCGCGCCACTGCAAGTTGCGGCGTCGGCGGACGTACAGCATGGGATCAGCACCACCGCGCCGAGCGCGGCCGTGCCGGTGCGTCGCGCCACGCCGCCATGGCATGTCGCAAGCGAGAACGAAGCAGCCGCGCCAGTCGACGCGGAAATGACGGACGCCCCTGCCCTATCGGATGTATCGGACGCATTGGAAACAGTGGATGTAGCCGACGATATGAACTCGTCAGCCACCTCGGACGCTTCGACCATCGTCGCCGCAGTAGCGCCGCAAAACACCGCGTCGAACGTGGTTCGTTTCCCGAGTTTCGCAGTTCAGGCCGCCCCGGTGGCGTCTGCCACCATCGTCGACGAACCCGCCAACGGGCTGCCTTACGCACTGGGTGCGCTGGCAGTACCGGCAGCATCACCAGCACATGCAGCACCAGGCGCAACCGCCACGCCAAGCATTCCCACCAACCAAACCGCACTATCTGCAGGCCACCTCGCAATCGAACCCTCGACCGAGCGCACCGACCCTGCGGAGCCCGCTGAACCCGCAATCCAGCGCACACCGCTGCGCAGCCACACCCCCGCCAACGGTTTCGAGTTCCGCGCACCCGCGGCATCGATGGTCGAGTTGCCGACGCTGGATCTGCTCGCGCGCGCCGACACCGACGTCGAACCCGTTTCAGAAGAAAAGCTCATCGAAACCGGCCTGCTGATCGAGCAGCGTCTGCAGGAGTTCAAGGTACCGGTCACTGTGGTCGGCCATTCGGCCGGCCCGGTCATCACGCGCTTCGAAGTCGAGCCGGCGCTCGGCGTGCGCGGCAGTCAGATTGTCGGCCTGATGAAGGACTTGTCGCGCGGCCTCGGTCTGACATCGATTCGCGTGGTCGAGACGATTCCGGGCAAGACCTGCATGGGCCTCGAGTTGCCGAACGCCAAGCGCCAGACGATCCGCCTGTCCGAAATCCTCGAAGCAAGCGTCTACCAGAATTCGCATTCGCAATTAACGCTGGCGATGGGCAAGGACATCACCGGCCATCCGGTGGTCGCCGACCTGGCGAAGGCGCCGCACATGCTGGTTGCGGGCACAACGGGTTCGGGCAAATCGGTGGCGATCAACGCGATGATCTGCTCGCTGCTCTACAAGGCGACGCCCGAAGAAGTCCGGCTCATCATGATCGATCCGAAGATGCTGGAACTGTCGGTGTACGAAGGCATTCCGCATCTGCTCGCGCCGGTCGTCACCGACATGAAGCTGGCGGCCAACGCGCTGAACTGGTGTGTCGGCGAAATGGAAAAGCGCTACCGTCTGATGTCCGCGGTCGGCGTGCGCAACCTGCCCGGCTTCAATCAGAAGATCCGCGATACGGAAGCCAAGGGCAAGAAGCTCGGCAACCCGTTCTCGCTGACCCCGGATGCACCCGAGCCGCTTGCGGCGCTGCCGCTGATCGTCGTGGTGATCGACGAGTTGGCCGACCTGATGATGGTCGCCGGCAAGAAGATCGAAGAACTGATCGCGCGCCTCGCGCAGAAGGCGCGCGCCGCCGGCATTCACCTGATTCTGGCGACGCAGCGTCCGTCGGTGGACGTGATCACCGGCCTCATCAAGGCGAACATTCCGACGCGCGTGGCGTTCCAGGTATCGTCGAAGATCGACTCACGCACGATTCTCGATCAGATGGGCGCCGAATCGCTGCTCGGCCAGGGCGACATGCTGTTCCTGCCGCCGGGCACAGGCTACCCGCAGCGCGTGCATGGCGCGTTCGTCGCCGACGAGGAAGTGCACCGGATCGTCGAGTATCTGAAGCAGTTCGGCGAACCGCAATACGAGGAAGGCATTCTCGACGGCCCGGCCACCGAAGGCGCGTCGCCCGACCTGTTCGGCGACACGCCGGACGCCGAAGCCGATCCGCTTTACGACGAAGCCGTTGCCTTCGTGGTACGGACGCGACGCGCGTCCATCTCGTCGGTGCAGCGGCAATTGCGCATTGGTTATAACCGCGCAGCGCGCCTCGTCGAGCAGATGGAGACGGCGGGCCTGGTGTCGGCGATGGGCATCAACGGCAGCCGTGAAGTGCTCGCGCCGGGACCGGCGGAATAACCGGGACGGGCCGGTAGCCGCCAACAAAAGCCAGACAAAAAAACGGGTCGTTCGAAGCGACCCGTTTTTTATTCAACGTGCGTATTCAGATCAGGCTCAGCTAACGCATGCTTACCCGCATCCGCATCACACACAGAACGGATGCCTGTTCGTATTCACGTCGAACGCTGAACGCAACGCCACCTCACGACGGCGACACCAGCTTGAAGTCCACCGGCGAATCGATCTCGATACGTTTCGGATTCGCTTCGAGCAATCCGCTCTGCTGATCGCGCTTGAACACAACCACCGTGCCGCTGTTCTGATTGCCGACGATCAACCAGTTGCCGGTCGGGTCGATCGCGAATTCGCGCGGCGACTTGCCGAGGCTCGACTGGTGCCCGATCTTCTTCAGATGACCGTTGGCCGGATCGACCGAGAAGATCACGATCTCGTTCGCATCGCCGCGATTGGTGGCGTACAGGAAACGTCCGTCCGGCGACAGGTGAATGGCCGCAGCACCTACCGCACCCTTGAAGCCGGGCTCGATCAGCGAACTCGTTTGCACCTGCGTAAGCTTGCCGTCGGCGTAGTTGAAGGTGCTGACCGTAGCGGCCAGTTCGCTCGTCAGATAGGCATGCTTGCCGTCCGCGCCGAATACCAGGTGACGCGGGCCTGTGCCGGCTTTCTCCTGGGTGTAACGCCAATCGGTCGGGCCGAACAGACCGCGGCTGCCGTCCGGCGTGTAGCGGTACGAGTACAACTTGTCAGCGCCCAGGTCCTGAGCGAACAGGTAGTGACCGTCCGGCGAGAACACGGTGGAGTGAACGTGCGAGTCGTCCTGACGTCCCTTCACAGGACCGCCGCCTTCATGATGCACGGTGAGCACCGACGCCCCCAGCTGGCCGTCCGCCTGCAATGGGAACACCGCGAAGCTGCCGCCCGGATCGGCCGCCACCGAGTAGTTCGCGGTCAGCAGATATTTGCCGTCGGGCGACAGGCTCAGATAGCACGGGTCATTGCCGTCCGACGAGACCTTGTTGAGAAAGGTCAGCTGGCCGCTCGCGGCATCGAAGCGAAACGCGCTGATGCCTCCGCGCTGCGTGGCCGGGCCGTTGTCGCCGGGCAATTCGTTGACCGCATAGACGAAGCGCCGGTCACGGCTCACCACCAGATACGACGGATTGACCGTCTGCGCGACCGACACGCGGGTCGCTTCGCCCGTCTTCGTGTCGAAGCGATAGACGTACAGCCCTTCGCTCTTGCCGCCCGTGTAAGTGCCGACCAGCATGTCATAGACGCCATCGGCGGGAGCCGGGCCGGAATCTTGCGCAAACGCATGCGAAGCAACAATCGAGACCATAAGCACGAAACCTTTTATTATCGAGCGGGCGGAGCGCAGAGGAGCTGGCCGCCCGCCGCGCCATGAGGTGGATTGAGCAGCAGAAGGCAAAGGAGAGCTTGAGACGGCACGCGCTGCGGCCCGGTGACTACGAAGCATAAGACCTCCTGGACATCGGTTATTCGGTTGATCCGGTTGTAATGGTGTCTCTGGTCTGCCGCGCAATCGGTCGTATTGTTTTATCGAGGCAAGTATAAAAGCGTTGCTTAGGATCATGCAGCGAATCCGGTCGGGCCGCGTAGGCCGGACGGCGTTCGGCCGGGCTGCGTTCGGCCGGGCCGCGTTCGGCTGGCCGGCATAACGACGCATGTGTAGCAATTGTCCCGCCTGGCGGGGCGTTTTTTCAATCGCGTCTCACCCCTCTCACACTATGGAGTCTTCATGAACGTCACACTCAGCCTGGGCCCGCTGGTTTCGTTGATCGCCGGTATTCTGATTCTCGTCATGCCGCGCCTGTTGAACTACATCGTCGCGCTCTATCTGATCATCATCGGCATCATTGGGATCTTCGGCGTGGGGGCGTCGCACTTCTAAGCGGCAGCAGCAGTCAGCCATGGAAGCCGCAAGGGACGCTAGACCGGGCGCAGTGCCGGCCCGGAAAAGTCTCGCACGAAAGGCGGACCGGTGTGGGATATCGCGTGCGTATCGATGCCGGCTGCGGCAATGCAACACGTGACACAGCGAAGCGGTACGTGCGCGACAAATTCGCATCAGACGCCATGCGCCAGATGCAAGACAACCGCGGACAGCCGCATGACGCGAGCCGGCGCAACGGAGAAACCGACAAACGGTCAGCCGTTCGAAAGCTGGTCCAGCCGCAAACGCCCCTGCAACGACAATCCGCCGACGGCATAATGGCCGTCACCTTCCTGATGACGGCGGAAGCAGGCCCGTTCGGTCAGAAAGGCCGCCGCAGCCAGCATTCCGTTGCGGCTCAGGCCCAGCCGGCCATGTTCGAGCGGCAACATCGAATCGTCAGCAAGTTCGCTGGCGGCGGAGAGAATTGTGATGCAATCGGATTTCGACGGGTTCAGCATGGCTTGGATCCTCGAAAACGGCGTCTGCATTCGCCAGGGCAAGGCCGGCGCATGATCCGGAGGGCTCCGCGCATCGGCTTGAAATCCGATTGTAGGCAGTGATTTGACAATTACCAACTCGCGTTTTGCCGCATTGCGCGCTGAACCAAAACGCATCGCGCGAGTCCGGTAACACAATGACCCCAAGCGCGGCGGCCTTCGCCTCGCATAAAACAGACACGCTCCTCCATGCCCGCACTCATCGAAGACTATGCGCTTATCGGCGACGGCCACACGGCCGCGCTCGTCTCCCGCGAGGGTTCGGTCGACTGGCTCTGCTGGCCGCGCTTCGACTCCGGCGCGTGTTTCGCCGCCCTGCTCGGCACGCCCGACAACGGCCGCTGGCTGATTTCGCCGGTCTCCGATACACCGCCCACGATCACGCGCCGTTATCGCGGCGAGACGCTGGTTCTGGAAACCGATTTCGAAACGCCCGAAGGCGCGGTCACGCTGATCGACTTCATGCCGCCGGGCAACGGCTGGTCGGAGATGGTGCGGATCGTCGTCGGCAAACGCGGCACGGTGCGCATGCAGATGGAACTGGTGCTGCGCTTCGACTACGGTTTTTCGATTCCGTGGGTGGATCGCCTGAAGCACGACAGCGGCATCAAGGCGATCGTCGGCCCGGACACCGCGGTGCTGCGCACGCCGGTCGAGCTGCGCGGCGAAAACATGAAGACCGTCGCGGAGTTCACGGTGAGCGAAGGCGAGCGTGTGCCGTTTTCGCTGGCCTATGCGGCTTCGCATCTGCGCATTCCGCCAGGCCGCGATCCGCACACGTCGCTCGCCCGCACCGAGAACCATTGGCTCGAATGGTCGGCGCGCAGCACGGTCGAAGGCAAATGGGCCGCGCAGATCCGCCGCTCGCTGATTACGCTGAAGGCGCTTGCGTACGAGCCGACCGGCGGCATCGTCGCCGCACCCACCACGTCGCTGCCGGAGCAGCTGGGCGGCACGCGCAACTGGGACTACCGCTACTGCTGGCTGCGCGACGCCACCATCACGCTGCTCGCCATGATGCGCGGCGGCTACTACGACGAAGCGCGCGCGTGGCGCACCTGGCTCGGCCGCGTGATGGCCGGCGCGCCGGATCAGTTGCAGATCATGTACGGGATCGCCGGCGAGCGGCGCCTGCCGGAATTCGAAATCGACTGGCTGCCGGGCTATCAGGATGCCAAACCCGTGCGGATCGGCAACAACGCGGTCGGACAGCGCCAGCTCGACGTCTACGGCGAAGTCATGAACGCGCTGCATCTCGCGCGCGTCGGCGGCCTGCAGGCGGACGACACCGCATGGAACGTGCAGCGCGCGTTGCTCAGCCATCTCGACACGATCTGGAAAGAGCCGGACGAAGGCATCTGGGAAACGCGCGGCGGCCGCCAGCACTTCACCTTCTCCAAGGTGATGGCGTGGGTCGCCTACGACCGCGCCATCCGGTCCGCCGAAATGTTCAAGCTGGAAGGCCCACTCGATGAATGGCGTGCAACCCGAGCGACAATCCACGCGGAAGTCTGCGCGAAGGCGTGGAATCCGGCGCTCAACGCGTTCTCCCAGTCCTACGGCAGCGATCAGCTCGATGCGAGCGTGCTGCTGATGCCGCTGGTCGGCTTCCTCCCGCCGGCGGATCCGCGCATCAAGGGCACGGTGGCCGCGATCGAAAAGGATTTGATGCACGACGGCTTCGTGATGCGCTACCGCACCACTGAATACGACGACGGTCTGCCGCCGGGCGAAGGCACCTTCCTCGCGTGCTCGTTCTGGATGGTGGACAACCTGGCGCTGCAAGGCCGCATCGACGAAGCCGTCGAGATGTACGAACGGCTGCTCGGTCTCTGCAATGACGTCGGTCTGCTGGCGGAAGAGTACGATCCGACCGCGAAACGCCTGGTCGGTAATTTTCCGCAAGCATTTTCCCATGTGGCGCTGGTGCACACCGGCCTGAACCTGATGAAGCACGAACAGGCCATGGCTCAGGCCACCGGGCAGCCGCCCCATAACGGCACACTGGCTGAGGAACTTGAGGCTGCGGCAACCCCCGATAGCGGCGCGGCAGCATCGTCAGTACCATGATTTAATGACAGTTTGCGCGCAGCTCGCGCGCAAATTGCTGCATTGCACAAGTACGCTTTGTTCAGTATGATCCAGCAGACTGTTGGCCGAAAATCAATGCGCCTACAACCAATACGGCCTGCCGCAACGCCACACGCGTGTTTGCCAAGCCCCATGCGAACCGCTTAAACGGAGCACCCATGCTCTACCAACTGCACGAATTCCAGCGGGCGATGTTGAGCCCCCTCACCGCCTGGGCCCAGGCCGCGTCGAAATCGTTCGCGAATCCCGCCAGCCCATTGGCCTATGTGCCCGGTGCCACACGCCTCTCAGCCGGTTACGAACTACTCTACCGGCTTGGCAAAGATTACGAAAAGCCTGAGTTCAACCTTCATCAGATTGTCAAAGACGGTCATAACATTCCGATCATCGAACAAACGATCATCGAAAAACCGTTTTGCCGCCTGATGCGCTTCAAGCGTTTCGCGGACGACAGCGACGCTGTTACCCAATTGAAAGATGAGCCGGTCGTGCTGGTGTGCGCACCGTTGTCAGGCCACCACGCCACGCTGCTGCGCGATACCGTGCGCACGTTGCTGCAAGACCACAAGGTCTACCTGACCGACTGGATCGATGCACGCATGGTGCCGCTCGAAGAAGGCGAGTTTCATCTCGACGATTACATCGCCTACATCCAGGAATTCATCCGCCACATCGGCGCGAAGAATCTGCATGTGATCTCGGTATGCCAGCCCACCGTCCCGGTGCTCGCCGCCATTTCGTTGATGGCGAGCCGCGGCGAAGACACACCGCGCACCATGACCATGATGGGCGGCCCGATCGACGCGCGTAAGAGCCCGACCTCGGTCAACTCGCTCGCCACGCAGCACTCGTACGAATGGTTCGAGAACAACGTGATCTTCACGGTGCCGCCGAACTATCCGGGCGTGGGCCGCAAGGTTTACCCGGGCTTCCTGCAGCACACCGGCTTCGTGGCGATGAATCCTGAGCGTCACGCAGCCTCGCACTGGGACTTCTACCAGAGCCTGCTGCGCGGCGACGAAGACGACGCGGAAGCACATCGCCGCTTCTACGACGAGTACAACGCCGTACTCGACATGGACGCGGACTATTACCTCGACACGATCCGCGTGGTGTTTCAGGAATTCAGTCTGGCCGAAGGCACGTGGGACGTCGCCGGCGAGCGCGTACGCCCGCAGGACATCACGAAGACCGCGCTCTTCACGATCGAAGGCGAGCTGGACGATATCTCCGGCGACGGTCAGACGTTCGCCGCGCAAGAGTTGTGCAGCGGCATTCCGGAGAAGAACAAGCGTCACTTCACCGCGGAAAAATGCGGCCACTACGGCATTTTCTCGGGCCGCCGCTGGCGCACCATCATCTATCCGCAGTTGCGCGACTTCATCCTCGAGCACAACAAGGCGCCGAAGGTAGCGAAGGAAAAAGTCGAAGCCTGAGCACCACGCAGGCAGAGATAAACAACGGCCTCTCTTTAGAGGCCGTTGTCGCTTCTGACGCTTCTTTTGCCGCCTTTCTGTCGCTTCTTATGCCGCCGATGCGCGGTCGCGCTTCGGCCTACTTCCGCAACAGATACGCAAGCAGCAACTCGGTGTTCATCTGGACGACTTCACTGCGTTCACCCGCACTGCTAAAATCGCGGCCGAGCGTCGCTTCAAGCGTGAAGCGGTTCGACACGATGTAGTAGCCCATACCGGACAGCGTCACGTAAAAGCGCAATGGATCGACGTTGGTGCGAAACAACCCCGCGCGTTGACCACGCTCCAGAATGCTGCCGAGCGTGGCGACAATCGGCGAAATCATTTCGCGGATGCGCGTCGACTTCTGCATGTAGCGTGCCTCATGCAGATTCTCGTTGTTGACGAGACGCAGCAACTCGGGATGATCGCGGTAGTAATCCCAAACAAAATGCGCGAGACGTGTGACGGCCTCGACCGGTGCGATACCGTTCAGTTCGAGCGTTCGCTCCGCTTCATTGAGCGCGCTGAATGCGTGCTCGAGTACCGCAGTGAAAAGCTGCTCCTTGCTACCGAAGTAGTAATAGAGCATGCGTTCATTAGTCTCCGCGCGGCGGGCGATCTGATCGACGCGCGCGCCGAACAACCCTCCATTTGCAAACTCTTCGGCCGCCGCAAGCAGAATGCGGCGCCGCGTGCCTTCAGGATCTCTTTTGATTTTCGGCTGATTCATGGTGGCATCGTCTTCGTGAGCCGCGTTATCCGGATCGCGCCGCCGGCCTCTCCTCGGGCCTTGCACCGACAGCACTGAACGGGCTGGTTGGGGGAATACCCTTCTGCGGTCTTTCGAAAAAGCGCTTCGATTATGGCACATGGATTGCGGATGGCAATTGGGGAAATCGGCGATAATGTGCTATTTAGTTCAAGCCCAGCGCTTGCGCTTAGTTGCAGCCTTAGTTGCACAAATTCGTGCCTCTATTCGTGTCTGTATTTGCCTATATTGGCGCGTGTTTGCGCGCTTTCGCAGCGCTTTTGTGTTGCCCCGGTCTGCCGCGTGTTTTCCCTAATCCGCGCTCGGCAAGCTGTGCGGCCACGAGGCAAGCCCCAACGTCGTGACCGTGACCGATTCCAGAACACTCGCAGATCGCATCGAAGATCTGCTACCCCAGACGCAATGCACGAAGTGCGGCTATCCCGCATGCCGCCCGTATGCCGAAGCCGTTGCCCATGGCGAAGCTAACTACAACCAGTGCCCGCCAGGTGGCGCCGAAGGCATCGCGCGCCTCGCCGCGCTGCTCGGCAAACCAGTGATTCCGCTCAATTCCGCCAACGGCGTCGAACGGCCGCGCCCGTTGGCGGTTATCGACGAACAAGTTTGCATCGGCTGCACGCTGTGCATGCAAGCCTGTCCGGTCGATGCAATAGTTGGTGCACCGAAACAGATGCACACGGTGATCGCCGAGCTCTGTACCGGTTGCGACCTGTGCGTGCCCCCCTGCCCGGTCGACTGCATTGCGATGCCGCCGGTCACGGGTGAAGCAACCGGCTGGGACGCATGGAGCCAGCGCGAGGCCGACGCCGCGCGCGCGCGCCACAACCGGCGTGAAGCCCGCCTCGCACGCGAACGCGAAGCTGCCGAGGCGCGTGCTGCAGCGCGGCGAGCGGTCAGCAACGCGCCCGCTCAGGTGATGGAAACCGGTGCCGCGGCAACACCCGCCGCGCCCGCAGCGGACTCCGCCGAAGCGAAGAAACGCGCGATCATCCAGGCCGCGCTCGAGCGTGCACGCCAGAAGAAAGAAGAGTTGGCCGCCAAGGGCCAAGGTCCGCAGAACACCGAGCGCGTCAGCGCCGACGTACAGGCGCAGATCGACGCCGCCGAAGCACGCCGCCGCCGTCTCGGACTCGCTGCGGACAACACCACGGGTAACACCGGGGGTAATACTGAAATTCCGCCAACGAAGCGCTAACCTCTAACTACTCTACGCTGCGCATGAACGCGAACAAACGCCGCGCCATCTACGAGACGCTTCAGAGTCTCAACCCGCATCCCACGACCGAGCTCGAGTACACCACACCGTTCGAACTGCTGATTGCCGTACTGCTGTCGGCGCAGGCCACCGACGTGTCGGTGAACAAGGCCATGCGCAAGATGTTCCCGGTCGCGAACACGCCGCAGAAGGTCTTCGATCTTGGCGAAGAAGGGGTTGCTGGCTACATCAGGACGATCGGCCTCTATCGGACCAAGGCGAAGAACGTGATCGCAACCTGCCGCATTCTGCTCGACCAGTACGGCGGCGAAGTACCGGAGGATCGTGAAGCGCTCGAAAGCTTGCCGGGGGTCGGCCGTAAAACGGCGAACGTGATCCTGAACACCGCATTCGGTCATCCGACCATCGCTGTCGATACGCATATCTTTCGGGTTGCGAATCGAACTGGGCTCGCACCTGGCAAAGACGTCCGCGCGGTCGAAGCGGCGCTGGAGAAATTCACGCCCGCCGAGTTCAAGCAGGATGCCCACCACTGGCTAATTCTGCATGGCCGCTATGTATGCAAAGCGCGCCGTCCAGAATGCTGGCACTGCGTGATCGAGCCGCTATGCGAATTCCGGCCCAAGACACCGCCGCCGGATCTTTGATGGCGGTACCGTTCGGCGAGCGCGCGAGTGGACGCCACATCGCCGTGGCGCGTTCGTCCGGCGCGTACGCGGCGCGCACTCAGTGCGCCCGCGGCCTCCGCTGCGCCTCGGTCTGTTGACGCGCCGCCAGCAAGCCGCCGTGCCTCGGCGTAAAATCACCCCCTTCCAACCCGCCTCACACCCAACACACCGTTCCCACGATGTTCAATCCCAGCCGCGACGAAGTCCGCCAATTTTTCACCGACACCTGGCGCAAGCAGCGTCAAGGCGAGATTCTGACGCCGCTCGAAGCGATCGCAGCCGACTGGATCGTCGAGCATCCGGAATATCACGCCGATCTCACCAGCACGGAAGCCGCCCAGGCTCAGGACTACTCGCCCGAACGCGGCCAGACCAACCCGTTCCTGCATCTATCGATGCATCTGGCGATCACTGAACAGTTGTCGATCGACCAGCCGCCGGGCATTCGCGCGGCGCACGAGCGGCTTGCCGCCCGGCTCGGCTCGACCCACGAGGCGCAGCACGCGATCATGGATTGCCTCGGCGAAACCATCTGGGAAGCGCAACGCACCGGCACGCCGCCGGACACGGACGCGTATTTGCAGCGCATCGAACAGCGCGCCACGCGGGACTGAGGCAACCAGGGCGACTATGGCGGCCAGTGGTTGCCGCACGCCCGCGAAACTCCACTCCGCTCCGCCCCGCACCCCAGTCCCAAAAGCACAACACCCCGCCGAAGCGGGGTGTTGTTCAATCTGAAAACAACGCAAAAACAGCGAAGCGCGATTACTTCTTCTGCACCAGCGCGCCGTCCAGCGATTCGATGTATGCCGCGATGTCTTTCATGTCGCCTGGCGACAGGCTTTGCACCTGCGCCTGCATGATCGCGTTGTTGCGACCGAGGTGCGGGTTGCCGTTGCCCATCTGGTACTGACGCAGCGCCCAGTAGACGTAGTCGGAATGCTGACCGGCGAGCTTCGGATATTCCGGGCTTACCGGATTGTTCAGGTTGACGCCGTGGCAAGCCGCGCAGTTGTGGTTGTTGGCCAGCACCTTGCCGTTGCCGGCGTCAGCGGCGTGCGCGACGTTCGCTGCAACCAGACCGATAACTGCCGCCGACGCGCATGCAGCCTTGAACACCGTGTGGAGTGCCTGTTGGGGCTTATTCATGAATTCTCCTATCCCGCGAATATAAATAGCCGAGTGACCGCCTGGATGACCGAAGCCGATCACTTGTCGGGATTGCTCTTCGAAGAGGAATTTTGCGCTGCGTAGTAGGCCGCGATGTCGGCGATGTCTTGATCAGACAGCGACGCGGTGATCGCGCGCATCGTTTCGAAGTGGCGGTCGCCCTTCTTGTAGCCGTGCAGGGCATTCTCGAGGTACGCCTGATTCTGGCCGCCGAGCATGGGCACGCGGTAGACCTCAGGGTAAGCCGTGCGGTATTCAGGGATGCCGTGGCAGCCAATACACATCGCGACCTTGCCTTGGCCCGCCTTCGCGTTGCCGACGACATCCGCTGCCTGCGCACTGGCCGCATAGCCCGCGAGCACCGACAGCGCTGCGATCACGACGTGTTTGCCAACGAATTTATTCATAGCATGTAACCTGGCTTGAGGGGAAACGGGCGCCCGAAAAGGCAACGGCCCGCGCCGTTATTCTTATGGGTAGCCACGCAGGCCAAAAAAATCGGGCTAATTGTACCGCGACGCCGCGCCGAACGTCCACCGCGCGGGGCCAGAGGCGTATCCGGCCGCCGCAAAGCCGCGGCTGGCGCCATTTTGCTCCGCCGCGCCGGCTCCGCATGGCCTCGTGCCGTCCGCTGCGTGCCGCCCGCCCGGCCCAGGACACCCGGCGCGCCCGCCCACCGGGCACGCCGGGCGAAGACGGGCTGCTCGCGAACGCCGAATAGACACGTGAACCGGCGTCCGACACCGCGGGTGACACCTTACGCCAGGCTGATTCAGCCCAACAGGCCTTCTGACTTATACTGGGTTTTTTCCCAAAAAAGAGCATCTCGCCATGCGTTTTGAAGGCTCATCGCAGTACGTCGCCACTGACGACCTCAAGCTCGCGGTCAACGCCGCGATGACGCTGAAGCGCCCGTTGCTGATCAAGGGCGAACCCGGCACCGGCAAAACCATGCTCGCGGAAGAGGTCGCCGCCGCGCTCGGCATGCCGCTGTTGCAATGGCATATCAAGTCCACCACCAAGGCCCAGCAAGGCCTGTACGAATACGACGCGGTGTCGCGCCTGCGCGATTCGCAACTCGGTGACGAGCGTGTCAAAGACATCCGCAACTACATCGTCAAGGGTGTGTTGTGGCAGGCGTTCGAGTCGGAGGAGCAAACGGTGCTCCTGATCGACGAGGTCGACAAGGCCGACATCGAATTCCCGAACGACCTGCTGCGCGAACTCGACCGCATGGAGTTCTACGTGTACGAGACCCACGAGCTGATCCGCGCGAAACAGCGCCCGCTCGTGATCATCACGTCGAACAACGAGAAGGAGCTGCCCGACGCGTTCCTGCGCCGCTGCTTTTTCCACTACATCAAATTCCCCGAGCCGGTGACGATGCAGCAGATCGTCGAGGTGCACTACCCCGGCATCAAGAAGGAGCTGCTCGCCGCGGCGATGCAGAGCTTCTTCGAGTTGCGCAACGTCGCGGGTCTGAAGAAGAAACCGTCCACGTCGGAACTGCTCGACTGGCTGAAGCTGCTTCTTGCCGAGGACATTCCGCCCGAAGCGCTGCGCTCGTCCGACCAGAAGCAGATCATCCCGCCGCTGCACGGCGCGCTCCTGAAGAACGAGCAGGACGTGAGCCTGTTCGAGCGGCTGATCTTCATGAACCGCAACAACCGCTGATTAACCGTTGACGAACCGTTGATTGATCGCGAATACCCGTTGATAAGCGCGGCGCACCGACTATGCACCGCCGCCGAGGACACAGCATGCTGATCGACTTCTTCTACTCGCTGCGCGCCGCCAAACTGCCGGTGTCGGTAAAGGAATACCTGACGCTGCTCGAGGCGCTCAAAGCCAATGTGATCGCGCCGTCGCTCGACGAGTTCTACTATCTCGCACGCATCACGCTGGTCAAGGACGAGCAGTATTTCGACAAGTTCGACCAGGCGTTCGGCGCGTATTTCAACGGCGTCGCGAAAGCCTCGGAACTCGCCTTCGACGTCCCGCTCGACTGGCTGAAGAAGAAGCTGCAACGCGATCTGTCGCCCGAGGAAAAAGCGCAGATCGAAGCGATGGGCGGTCTCGACAAGCTGATGGAGCGCCTGAAGGAACTGTTCGACGAACAGAAAGAGCGCCACGAAGGCGGCAATAAATGGATCGGCACGGGCGGCACCTCGCCGTTCGGCAACGGCGGGTATAACCCGGAGGGCGTGCGCATCGGCGGCGACGCGGCGGGTCAACGCACGGCAGTGAAGGTGTGGGAAGCGCGCGCCTATCGCGACTACGACGACCAGGTCGAAATCGGCACGCGCAACATCAAGGTCGCGCTGCGCCGCCTGCGCCGGTTCGCCCGCGAGGGCGCGGCAGAAGAGCTCGATCTGCCGGACACAATTCGCAGCACCGCGGCGAACGCCGGCTGGCTCGACCTGAAGATGGTGCCGGAGCGGCACAACAAGGTCAAAGTGCTGATGCTGCTCGACGTGGGCGGCTCGATGGACGATCACATCAAGCGCACCGAAGAGCTTTTTTCCGCCGCCAAGGCCGAATTCAAGCATCTCGAGTTCTATTACTTCCACAACTGTGTGTACGACTTCCTGTGGAAGAACAATCGCCGCCGTCACGCCGAGCGCATGCCGACGTGGGACCTGCTGCACAAGTTCACGCCCGATTACAAGCTGATCTTCGTCGGCGACGCGACCATGAGCCCGTACGAAGTGCTGCAACCGGGCGGCTCGGTCGAGTACAACAATGCCGAAGCCGGCGCCGTGTGGCTGCGCCGCCTCGCCGATCATTTCCCGCATTACGCGTGGCTCAATCCAGAACCGGAAGGTTTGTGGGCGTACCGGCAGTCGGTCAGCGCGATTCGGGAAGTGCTCGGTCATCGCATGTATCCGCTCACCCTCGCCGGACTCGAATCGGCGATGCGCATGTTGAGCAAGTAATCAGATCAGATCACGTTTTTCTCCAACTATAAGAAAGCTTCTGCATGAGTCCGTCTTCATCGCCCGATTTGTCCCCTGCCAACACACACGCCGGACGGCTCAAACCGTTTGCCGATACCTCGCTGTCCACCCTCGTCGCCGGCTTCGTCGCGATGATGACGGGCTACACCAGTTCGCTCGTGCTGATGTTCCAGGCCGGCCAGGCCGCGCATCTCACCGATGCGCAGATTTCGTCGTGGATCTGGGCATTGTCGTTCGGCATGGCCGTCTGCACCATCGGTCTCTCGCTGCGCTTTCGCGCGCCGATCGTGATTGCCTGGTCAACGCCCGGCGCGGCGCTGCTGGTGTCGTCGCTGCCGCATGTGCCCTACCCTGAGGCAATCGGCGCGTTCATCGTCTGCGCGGTGTTGCTGACCGTGGTCGGCCTGACCGGCTGGTTCGATACGCTGATGAAGAAAATCCCGGCGGGCATCGCTTCCGCTTTGCTGGCGGGCATTCTGTTCGAGATCGGCATCGAGATTTTCCGCGCGGCGCAGTTCCAGACCGCGCTCGTGCTGGCGATGTTCTTCACCTATCTGATCGTCAAACGCCTCGCGCCGCGCTATGCGATCGTGACGACGCTGATCGTCGGCACGGCGGTCGCCGGTGGGCTCGGGTTGCTCGACTTCAGCCGCTTTCACGTCGCGCTCGCCCATCCGGTGTTCACAATGCCGGTGTTTTCGGTCGCGGCGAGCATCAGCATCGGCATTCCGTTGTTTGTCGTCGCGATGGCCTCGCAGAACGTCCCGGGCATCGCCGTGCTGCGCGCGGACGGCTACACCACGCCTTCCGCTCCGCTAATTTCCACGACGGGCATCGCCTCGCTGCTGCTCGCGCCGTTCGGCTCGCACGGCATCAATCTTGCTGCGATCACGGCAGCGATCTGTACCGGCCCCGAAGCGCACGAAAACCGCGACAAGCGTTATACCGCCGCAGTCTGGTGCGGTATTTTCTATCTGATTGCCGGGATTTTCGGCGCGACCATCGCCGCACTGTTTGCCGCCTTGCCGAAGGCACTGGTGGTCTCCGTTGCGGCGCTGGCGCTGTTCGGCTCGATCATGAGCGGCCTCGCCAACGCCATGCAGGACCTGAAACAGCGCGAAGCGGCGCTGGTGACGTTTATGGTGACGGCCTCCGGCCTCACCCTGCTGTCGATCGGCTCGGCGTTCTGGGGGCTGGTGGCGGGCGTCCTGACGCAACTGGTGCTGAACGCCCGGCGCACCTGAATCCGCCATAGAATAGAAGCATCCGGCAGCGCTTTCCGTCAAAATTCCCCGGCAACATGACGGGCAAACGCTGCAGCGTGACCCGCGGCCGCCGGAACGGTTTGTCTTTTCCGTCCGGTGGCGATCTCATTTCTCCTGAACCACGGCGCACGCGCGCCATGAAGGCTCGAACATGACAACCGCACTCGATCAACTCAAGCAATACACCACCGTCGTGGCCGATACCGGCGACTTCCAGCAGCTTGCCCAGTACAAGCCGCAGGACGCGACCACCAATCCGTCGCTGATTCTGAAGGCCGTCCAGAAAGACGACTACAAGCCGCTGCTCGAAAAGACCGTGAAGGCGCACGCGTCGAAGCCGGTCGGCGCCATCATCGATCAGTTGCTGATCGCGTTCGGCACCGAAATTCTCAAGATCATCCCGGGTCGCGTGTCGACCGAAGTGGATGCACGCCTGTCGTTCGACACCGAAGCGTCGATCGCCAAGGGCCGCGAGCTGATCGCCCTGTACAAAGATCACGGCATCGGCCGCGAACGCGTGCTGATCAAGCTGGCCTCCACGTGGGAAGGCATCCGCGCCGCCGAAGTGCTGCAAAAGGACGGCATCCACTGCAACATGACACTGCTGTTCTCGCTCGCGCAGGCGGCTGCCTGTGCCGAGGCGGGCGCGCAACTGATCTCGCCGTTCGTCGGCCGCATCTACGACTGGTACAAGAAGAACGCCGGCAGCGCGTGGGACGAAGCGAAAGACGGCGGCGCCAACGATCCGGGCGTCAAATCGGTGCGCCGCATTTACGCGTACTACAAGAAGTTTGGCTACAAGACCGAGGTGATGGGCGCGAGCTTCCGCACCCCGGGCCAGGTTCTGGAACTGGCCGGCTGCGATCTGCTGACCATCAGCCCGGATCTGCTGCAAAAGCTGCAGGAGAGCACCGAGAAGGTCGAGCGCAAGCTGTCGCCTGAAATGGGCAATGGCGTGGACATCGAACGCGTGCCGGTCGACGAATCGTCGTTCCGTTTCCTCGTCAACGACGAAGCGATGGCGACCGAAAAGCTCGCTGAAGGCATCCGCGCGTTCGCGGCAGACGCCGTCAAGCTGGAAAAGCTGATCGAAGCGCTGCGTTAAAGTCCGCTGCCGTATAGCTTAAAACACGCGGTCAAACATGCGGCCCTGAGCCTTTCCGGTTCAGGGCCGCATGCCGTTTACCCAGGCAGGCTGGAGGCGCGCCGCGCCGCAGCGTCTGCCGTCGACACAATGTCACAATCGCTGCCGCAACGGACGACTACAATCGTCTACACGCCCGCTCCGTCGCTGCCATTTGCCGAAGGAACGCGGCGCCGCTGATCCATATTCCCGGAGACGATCATGTACGTTCAGCCTTACGTATTTTTCAACGGCCGCTGTGAAGAAGCGCTCAAGTATTACACCGAGAAGCTCGGCGCCGAAGTATTGCTCCTGATGCGCTACAAGGACGCACCGCCCAACCCCGACCCGGAGAACCAACCGCGGCCCGGTCTGGAAGAAAAGATCATGCATGCCACGATCAAGCTCGGCTCGACTAACTGGATGGCCTCCGACGGCCACTGCGACCCTGCGGCCACGTTCAGTGGCTTCAGCCTCTCCCTGACGGCTGACAACGCCGAGTTGGGCGAGAAATATTTCAACGCGCTGGCCGACGGCGGTTCGGTGACGATGCCGTGGCAAGCCACCTTCTGGAGCAAGGGTTTCGGGATGGTGGTAGACCGCTTCGGTCTCGCGTGGATGGTGACGCTGCCGGATGCCTGAGCGCGTCATGCGCGGCTGCTTCGTCGGTTGCGGCTGCGGTGTGGTGTGCCGACGCGATCGTCATAACCATGCAGCAGCCGTGCAGTATGTAGCCGCAGCCTGTCAGGCCGCCACACCGGCTCACCCGGCCAAGGTGTAAAGCTAAACCTTCAGCAAACTGCGCGAATGCCGTTCGATGTTCCAGTTCGGCTCAGTCTCCAGCAGCAAAGCGCGCAACCGGTCCACCTGTTCGGCAAGCCGCTGCCCGAGCCAATACGGCCCTTGCAAGTCGGGCGGCAAATCAAGCGCCACCCCGCTGCACACCTCGGTGAGCGGCGAAGCGGCCGGAATGCCGAAGTGCGTCGCGCGGCCAAAGCGTAGGCCGCGCGCCATCGCCAACAGCAGGCCGCGCACCGCGTGCACCTCGACGCCACACTCCCGCGCATACGCAGCGCGCGCCGCGGCGTCGGCGCGCATCAGCGGACCGGTCGCCAGCAACTCCAGCGAACTGAGCACGGAGCGATGCAACCGCTGGATCTCTTCGAGCCTGGCCTGCGGCACGTCGATCTCCTTCGCCACGGAAGGCATCAGCGAGCGCAACTGCACCAGCCGCTTGTTGATCGCGAGGAAGCGTTTGACCTGTTCGTCCTCGCTGATCGTTTCACCTTCCAGCAAATGGGTGTAGATCCGCGCACAGTCGCGCAGGTTGGCGGCAATCCCATAGCGCCACGAATAAGTCGCGTGCAGCGGCAACGCGAACGAAAACGCCAGCGCAATCACAATGCCGATCAGCACGTTCAGCGTGCGCCATAGGCCGACGTCGATCAGATTGTCGCCATGACCCGCGACGATGCACATCGTGATCGCCGTCAGCAGGCCGACGTACCCCGACGATCCAATCGCGAACCACGCGCAGATCCCCGCGACGATCGACATCAGTACATAGGTGAGCGGCAGCGACCCGGTCAGATTCTGCGTCAGGATGAGCAGCAGCCCGATCGCCGCGCCGAGCAGCGTTCCCGCCGCCCGGTCCGCGGCCTTCTTGCGGATATTGCCGTGATGCTGCAAGCCGCCGATCACCACCAGCAGGGTCACCGACGACCAGATGCCGTGGGGAATGTCGATCCCGGTGGTTGCGAGAATCGACACCAGCATCGCGACGCCGACGCGCAGGCTATGCAGCACCTTCGCGTGGCGATAGCGGTAGTACGGCGACGTGATCGTGCGCACCATGCGGCTAATGGCCGAGCGGCGGACAACGACACGGGGGGAATCGGCAGAAGCCATGGCTCGCGCGACAGACGCTTTGAAGGACGGTTCCGCTATCGTGCCCTGGAGTGCCCCGGAAAGACAAACGCCCGCAAACTTTTGTCTGCGGGCGTTGCTTTTCCGGCGAGATGGAGCGGCTGACTTAGCCTTCGACCACGTCCAGATAATCTTCCGGACGGGTACGGTCCTCGGCGCGCTGCATGCCGAACATGCGCACCAGCAGGCTCACCACCACTGAGACCACCAGGTTGACGATCAGCGACCACACCGCCGCATAGCCCGGAATCGCCATGCCGAACAGGTGGATCGTGAAGATCGAGCTCGCCAGCTTCAGCGAAATCGCCATCCACGTGCCGGTTGCAATACCGACCGCCCAGCCGATCAGAAGACCGCGGTAGTCGAGCACACGCGTGTAGAGACCCAGCACGATGGCCGGCAGCGTCTGGATGATCCAGATGCCGCCGAGCAGCTGCAGCTGAATCGCGTACGTGAGCGGCAGACCGAGAATGAACGCGACCGCGCCGACCTTGACGATCAGCGACACCAGCTTCGCGACGTTGGTCTCCTGCTCGTTCGTCATGTTGCGGTTGACGAACTCCTTGTGGATGTTGCGCGTGTACAGATTCGCTGCCGCAATCGACATGATCGCCGCCGGCACCAGCGCGCCGATACCGATCGCCGCGAAGGCCACGCCGACGAACCACGACGGGAAGAAGTGCAGGAACAGCGCCGGCACCGCGAAGTTCGGGCCGAACGCCTTGAAGTACGGCGCGAATTCCGGCATGTCCTTCACGCCCGAAGCCAGAGCCATGAAGCCCAGCAGCGCGAGCAGACCGAGCACCAGCGAGTAGGCCGGCAGCATCGCCATGTTGCGGCGGATCGTGTTACCCGACTTCGACGACAGCACCGCGGTGATCGAGTGCGGATACAGGAACAGCGCAAGCGCCGAACCCACTGCGAGCGTCGCGTACGCGCTGTAGCCGTTCAGGCTCGACACGTCCGGTGCCTTCAGCAGCAGCTTGGCCGGCGGCACCACGCTGAAGATATGGCCGAAGCCGCCCAGTTGCGGCGGAATCACGATGATCGCCGCGAAGATCACGATATAGATCAGCACGTCCTTGACGACCGCGATCATCGCCGGCGCGCGCAGGCCCGACGTGTACGTGTAAGCCGCCAGAATCGCGAACGCGATGATCAGCGGCAGATCGCCGACGAAGCCCTTGGTGTCGAAACCCAGCGCGCCGATCACCACTTCGATACCGACCAGTTGCAGCGCGATGTACGGCATCGTCGCGACAATGCCGGTCACGGCGATCGCCAGCGCCAGCATGCGGCTGCCATAGCGAGCCGAGACGAAGTCGGCCGATGTCACGTAACCCTGACGTTTGGCGATGCTCCACAGTTTCGGGAACACGACGAACGCGAACGGATAGATCAGGATCGTGTACGGCAGCGCGAAGAAACCCGTTGCGCCCGCACCGAACACCAGCGCCGGCACGGCGATGAAGGTGTAAGCGGTGTACAGGTCGCCGCCCAGCAGAAACCACGTGACGATGGTGCCGAAGCGCCGGCCGCCGAGGCCCCACTCTTCCAGATGGGCGAGGTCGCCCTTGCGCCAGTGAGCCGCGACAAAGCCGAGAATGGTGACGCCGATGAAAAACAGGACGAAGACGAAAGTTGCGGTGGCGTTCATTATTGTGCGCCCCCTTGCGAGCTGCCCGTCGAGCGGGTCTTGGTCTTGGTCTTGAAGTACACGAGCGCCGTGATGATCGCGCTGATCAACACCCACAGCAGCTGGTACCAGTAGAAGAACGGAAAATCGAACAGCTGCGGTTCGACCTTGTTATATGACGGCACCCAGATCATTGCGATCCAGGGCAACAGCAGCAACCAGAGCCAGTGCTTGCTGGCCTTGTTCGCGTCGGCGTCGTGAGCCATGACGTCTCCTCTTCCCTATTATTGAAATGTTGGCCCGTGTGTGGACGGGTGGTGGATGTCCCGTCGCAGGTAGGCCACGGGTACCCCGAAAGCTTCGAAAGAGTATAGGAGCCGAGAACGTCCGGTCAAGCAGGGACGACCCGAGGCGCAAATGTGCTGCTGGGGCGCGCGGGGCGGCGGTTTAGCAGAGGTGAGGATGGACGCGAGGCGGCTGGACGCGGGAGTTGGGTCGCCGATGGGTGATATGCGTGCTGGGTGCCCAGGGAATCGAACCGGCAGCGTAATGTACTGGGGAACCGTCGCATGAGCGCAACGGGGAAGCCTGGGTCGAACCAGCCTCAGGCGGCCCGACCCATTCTCACATCAGATCGAGAACGAACTGCCGTTCTGTCCGGTCGATTCCTGCAGCCCCTTGATCCACTTGCGCGCCGGCAAGCCGAGTTCCGCTTCGATCAGCTTCGCACGCGCTTGCAGCGTCGTGAACGGCACGTCGAGCGCCGGGCCCGAGAACGCGATGGCGATGCGGTTGCCGTCATGCACTTCCGGCAGCGCGACCACGCGACCGTCGAAAGCTTCGTTCAGACGCTTCATGTTGCGCACGAAGCTCGGGTGGTCGCCGAACAGATTCACCGTCACCACGCCGGCATCGGTCAGACACGCGCGCACCGCACGATAGAACCCGACGCTGTCGAGCACCGGACCACGCGCGGTGGCATCGTAGACGTCGATCTGCAATGCGCCGATCGTGCCGTGGTTGGCGCGGTCGTTGACGAAGTCCCATGCGTCCATTTCGTGCACAGTCAGACGGGCGTCGTCGTGCGGCAGTTCGAACATCGTGCGCGCGGCTACCACGACCGCCGGATTCAACTCGACCGCTTCGACTTTTGCGCGCTTCAGGAAGCGGTGTGCAAATTTGGTCAGCGCCGCGGCGCCGAGACCGAGCTGGACGATCCGCTTGGGCGTTTCGATGAACAGCAGCCAGGCCATCATCTGCTGCGCGTATTCGAGTTCGATGTGGTCCGGCTTGCGCAGACGCATCGCACCTTGCACCCATTCCGTGCCGAAGTGCAGGAAGCGCACGCCGCCCTCTTCCGAGAACGTGACCGGCGCGAAACGCGGTTTGCGCGGCGCTTCGATTTGCGGTGCGTCGTGCAGGTCGTCGTCGTGCAGCGCGCGCTTTTTGTTGCGCACTGCTTTGTTCTTGTTCAGCGTGCTGTCGCCCGCGTCAGCGTCTTTGTTTCGGAACGCCCGTGCTTCAGCCGAGGCGCGCTTGATCAGTTTCGTCATGTAAGGATGTCGCGCCAGAGACGCAATTTTTGGTCGAACGAGAGCATAGCATTCGCCGGACTCGACGAAGGCAATACGAGGGTGGCGTAGCCCGCTTCGCCGATCACCGGCGCAAAGCGGCCCGCCGTCTTGCCGTTGAAGCAGACCTTGGCAAGCTGAGGCGCATGGGCGCGGAGCGAAGCAAAATCGTTCGGGCTGGCATTGCGGATCGCGGCGTCGAGACTGCCTTCTCGCTCGCAGGCGGCAAGCACGTCCCAGACGCCGATGCCGTGCAATAGCAAACGCCGCAGCCGCGCTTCATAGGCGAGGTCGGGAAGCGGTTCGTCGAGCACCGTGCCGAGCAGACGCCAGAACTGGTTACGCGGATGCGCGTAATACTGCGTCGCGGCCAACGACGCTTCGCCGGGAAAGCTGCCGAGAATCAGCGTATGGGTCTCCGCCGCGACGACGGGAGGAAAGCCGCGCAGCATCAGCGCTTTTCCTTACGGTCCGATGCGGGCGCGTGCCCGGATTCACGTTCGTCCCGTTCGGAAAGCTGTCCTGGCTCTGCGCGCGGCGCACCATGCGCGCGCGATGCCGTGTGCTCAAGCGGCCGACCGTGTTCCCGCACATGAGTGCGCGGCGGTGCATGGACGTGGGTGGACGCTGGATCCGCAGACGGTGTTTGGGCCGAAGACGCCAGATCCGCCCACAGCGCCGGCAACATGCACTCGGTGACCATCAAGGGCGCACCGTGACGCTCGAACACCGAGCGGCGCGCGACCAGCGCATGCGGCGGCATGCCACCGATCTCAACCGCAGCCAACCGGTACAACGGATGACGTGCCGTCAGCCGCCGGCTCACCAGTGCCGAACGCGCGACGCTGCTATCGCTGTACAGCAACTCGGCGAGCGGCCGCGTGCGCAACCTTCGCGTGGCCTGCCATACGCCGACGCTCGCGGCCAGCGGCGCGACACTATGCGCCGCGACAAACGGCACGCCGTCGACCGACAACACCACCTCCCTAACCCACACCGGCGCACGCGGCGTGAGGCCGAGCGCGGCGTATTCGTCGGCCCACGGCAGCGCGATGGCTTCGCGCGTCACGCGCACCGCAACCGCGCCGAGCGTGCGCAGATGCGCGGTCAGCGATCCACCGCGGGTCAACCAGTCTTTCTGGGCGGCGCTAAAACCGGGTAAGGGCGCGACACGCCAGTGGGCGTCGGCGGCATCGAAACGGATAGGCATGGTGTCGGATTATAACGGCGCAGTTGTCAGAGGATCGTGAGTCCCTCACCTGTCGTCCCGTCGGGAATGTCAGTCGATCGCCATGCCAGACGGAACCGCCTCAATCAGCGTATCGATTTCAGACAGTTCCGATTCTCCTCGTCCAGCGATGCGCGATACAACCTTCGTGCTTTAACAAGTCGACGGCCCGCCCGCGATCGAAGGGCGGGCCATGTGATCGGATATTGAAGGAGATGAAGAACCATGAAAACGTTCCTGGGCGCTTCCGCATGCGCAATGTCTGTCGTGCTGATGGCGGGTTGCGCGGCGCCGCTGAACCGCGACAAAGAAACATCGTTGAATAAGGCTGTCGGCATCGAGGTGACGCCGGTTGCCAATGGTGTCTCAGTCAAGCTGCCCGAAGCCGCGCTGTTCGAGTTCGGTAAATCCGAAGTGCGTGGCGATGCAACGGCGGTCATCAATCGTTCAGCCGTTCTGCTCAAGCGCAGCAAGAAACCCGTGCTGGTCGAAGGTTACACCGACAACGTCGGCACGCTCGACTATAACCAGCAGCTTTCCGAATCGCGCGCCACTGCGGTAGGTTATGCGCTCGTGGCGCGCGGGGTGGCGATGGACCGGATCAGGACGAAGGGTTACGCGTACAACAACCCCGTCGCCAGTAACGATACGACCGAAGGGCGCGCGCTGAACCGGCGCACCGAGATCGTGGTGCGCGGCGAAACGATGGATACGCTGATGGGGAAGAAGTAGGCGTTTGCCACCTGATGTGAGGTTCGAAAAAACGCCCGCGTCACGCGGGCGTTTCTACGTGTGCGGTCTTTTAGATGCGACTTTGCAGTTTCAGTGCGACTCTCGCGAACATCTATCGAACGGCCGACATCGTCCGCAGACGAGCCGCCACGCGTTCGACCACCGGCTCCCACGCACCCGGCCGCGGTTGCCGGAACAGATCAACCGAGTCGTACCAAGGTTGCGTCTCCTCATTGCCCCACGCCCAATGCGACACGTGATCGAGCATCGCCAGCACCGGGCGCCCTAGCGCGCCGCCCAGATGCAAAGGTGCGCTGTCGATGGTGAGCACCGCATCGAGCGCGCTCACGTGCGCGGCCACGTCGTCGAAACCGGCCTGGTAGTGCGCAGTCAGATCGCAAACGGGATGCCCCTGCGCGCTCAGCGCCGCCACATCGGCGTCACGGCCCGGCGTCAGCGGATGGAACACTACCTTGGGTAGCGCGAGCACCGGCGCCAGCGCCGCAAGCGGAATGGACCGCTTCGCGTCGCGACGATGCGTCGGGCTGCCCGACCAGACGAGGCCGATATGCAATCGCGGCGCCTCCCCACCCCATGCGCTGATCCGCTCGCGCCATGCCGCCACGCGGCTTGCATCGGCAGACAGATAGGCACCGCCGCGCACCTGGACAGGCCGCAAGCCAAGCACCGACGGCACGCTCATGATCGGCAGCCCAAAGTGAGGCTTGCCGAGTGGTCCGTCCTCGATGGACACGCAATCCGCGTAAAAGCGCACAAACAGCGGCTGTAACGCCCGGCGCACTGCGAGCACCAGTCGACCGCCTTCGTCGCGTACGCGCGCCGCCAGTTCGTGCACGAAGCGCACCATCTGAATATCGTCGCCGTTGCCCTGTTCGCTATGCACGATCAAGGTCTTGCCAGCCAGCGGTTGACCCTCCCAGCGCGGACACAGCCGTTCCATCACCGTTACGACGTTGTTCGACTCTCGATCGTCGCGCGTCAGACGCGCCGCGAAGTGCGGCCATGCGCTCGACCAGTCGCCGCGCCGCAACTTCAGGTCGGCCAGATCGACAGCCGCCTGCGATGCGGACGGGTCAAGCGTGAACGCTGCATGCAGCGCCGCTTCGCTTTCTGCAGAACGCGCCTGCTCGGCCAGATACATGCCGATCGCGCCGAGCACGTGGGCATTGCCGGGCGCGGCGGCATCGACAGCACGCATGGTTGCCTCGGCCGCGGCGGCATCGTTGCACTGCCATTGCGCATGGCTCAGTTGCCAGGCGATTTCTGCGTCGGCGGGATGGCGTGCCAGCACCTCACGACAAACCCGCTCGACCGTGGGCCAATCGCGAATTTCACGGAAAGCCAACACGAGCTGCAACGGCAGCGCGGGGTGGATCGCCGGATCGAGCACATAGGCCCGCAACAGCGCCGCGCGACGCTCGGCTCGCGCGCTCGCATCCGCCGACGTCGCAAGCGCAATCGCCAACCACCAGGGAGCGCGGGCATCCTGTGGCTCGTGTTGCTCGTACGCGCGCAACATGTGTGCGGCCGCCGAATGCGCACCGCAGCGATCGATCAACCAGACGATCCATTCGAGCGTCGCAGCCGACGGTTGGGCGGTTACCGCCCACTCGCTGTTGCGCTGCGCGGCGTCAGCGCGGCCGAGTGCCTCGGCGAACAGGGCTAACCGAGCGTAACGCGCGCCGTTCGCCGCCGCCTGCGTCTGCACTTGCACTTGCACCGGATCCTGCGCTTGCGACGCACTGTGATACGCCGATTCGAACCTCCCCGCACCCGCGCACAGATCTGCGTGCAATTTCGGCGTGACACCTTCTGCGACAAGTTCGAGGGCTCGTCGCTCAGCGGCATCGAAACCTTGCTCGCGCAAGATCGACCACAGAATGAACACGGGATCGGCGGATTTCGCCAAGGTGGAATCGGACATAGGAATACAGAGAGTTGTCGCGACGCAGGAATGCGCAATCGCAGAAATAAGACTCGGCGCATAACCGGCTTAGAGATTGCAAATAATCCCCCTATGCATCCGAATTTCGATCGCGCCAGCATAAGACAAATGCGTGCATTCACATCTCACAAATCAATCTCAATATAGAGTTGTTGAATAGATTTGATTAGTTAACCATAATTATTTTCCGGCCGATTTTTAATCGGCTCACGAAATCGTCCGGATCGACAACAAACACAAAGGAGCAAAGGCTTGACTACTACGAACTCAAAGGAAACTTCTGACCGCATTGCCCATCTGGCGGCAGTCGTCCTACGGCGCCCGGGCGCCTTGTATCTGGAAAAGGAACTCGCCGGCTCGGCGCTCGCGCAGCATCACACATCGAAACAGACCAGCGCGGCGATCGGCAGTCTCGCTGCGAAAGTGCTGGCCGATCACCTCGCGTGCCTGGAGGCAAAGGAACTCGCTGGCTCCGTGCTATCGCAAGTGCGGCATTCGCATGGCCAGGCGCCTGCGCACTAAAACCTCACCGTTGCCCACCTGAGTACCGGCGCAAAACCTGCGCCGGGAAAACGCACAAACGGACCAACGGGCTAACGGATAAAAAAATGCGCTGCCAAGGCAGCGCATTTTTCAATTACAAGCGTCAAAACGACGCCGATCCAGGCTCAATTCAAACTCGAAAACTCAACTCGCACGCGCCAGCAACAACGCGTTGGTACGTTTCACGAAGCTGGCAGGATCCTCCAGCGCGCCACCTTCAGCAAGCAAAGCCTGATCGAACAGCAGATGGCACCAGTCGTCGAAATTCGCGCTGTCCGCATGCAAGCCCTTCACCAGCGCATGCTCCGGATTCACTTCGAGAATCGGGTGGAACGACGGCGCTTCCTGACCCGCCGCCTTCAGCATACGTTGCAGATAGCCGCTCATTTCGCCATCGTCGGCCACGAGGCAGGACGGCGAATCGGTCAGGCGGAACGTCAGACGCACATCCTTGGCCTTGTCCTTCAGCGCTTCTTTCATCTTGTCGACGAGCGGCTTGAACTCTTCGCCGACCTTCTCCTGCGCCTGCTTTTCTTCGTCATTCAGCGCGCCCAGATCGAGATCGCCACGCGCAACGCTTTGCAGCGGCTTGCCGTCGAATTCGTTCAGGAACGACAACATCCATTCATCGACGCGATCGGTCAGCAGCAGGACTTCCACGCCCTTCTTGCGGAACACTTCAAGATGCGGGCTGTGGGTCGCGGCCTGCCAAGTGTCGGCGGTCACGTAATAGATCTTCGTTTGCTCGGGTTTCATCCGCGCAACGTAATCGGCGAGCGAAACCGTTTGCTCCGGCAATTCCGTATGCGTCGACGCGAAACGCACCAGCTTCGCAATACGCTCGCGATTGGCGAAGTCTTCGCCGATGCCTTCCTTCAGCACCTGACCGAATTCCTTCCAGAAGCCGGCGTACTTTTCCTTATCGGCGTCGTTCTCAGCGTTCGCCAATTCTTCGAGCATCGACAGCGAACGCTTGGTTACGCCTTCACGAATCGCCTTCACGTCGCGGCTTTCCTGCAGGATTTCGCGCGACACGTTCAACGGCAGATCAGCCGAATCGACCACGCCCTTCACGAAACGCAGATACCCCGGCAGCAGTTGTTCGGCGTCGTCCATGATGAACACGCGCTTCACGTACAGTTTCAGACCGGCGCGATGATCGCGGTTGAACATGTCGAACGGCGCATGCGTCGGCACGTATAGCAATTGCGTGTATTCGCTGCGGCCTTCAACGCGGTTATGCGTCCACGTCAGCGGATCCTGATGATCGTGCGAGAGGTGCTGGTAGAACTGCTTGTACTGTTCTTCGGTGATGTCGTTCTTCGAACGGGTCCACAGCGCGCTCGCCTGATTGACGGTCTCGTCCTCGTCCTTCGTGACCATCTCGCTCTTTTCAGCGTCCCACTCTTCCTTCGCCATCAGGATGGGCAGCGCGACGTGGTCCGAGTACTTCTGGATGATCGACTTCAGACGATGCGACGACAGCAGCTCGTCTTCATCGGCGCGCAGATGCAGCGTGATGGTCGTGCCGCGCGCAGCGCGCTCGATTTGCTCCACCGCGAAATCGCCCTCGCCTGCGCTTTCCCAGCGCACGCCTTCCGAAGCCGGCAAACCGGCACGGCGCGTTTCGACCGTGATCTTGTCCGCGACGATAAAGCCCGAGTAAAAGCCCACGCCAAACTGGCCGATCAGCGCCGCATCTTTCTGCTGGTCGCCGGAGAGCTTGCCGAAAAATTCCTTGGTGCCCGAGCGCGCGATCGTGCCGAGGTGGGCGATCGCTTCGTCGCGGCTCATGCCGATGCCGTTGTCGTCGATGATGACGGTGCGCGCGGCCTTGTCGTACGACACGCGAATCCGCAGATTCGGATCGTTTTCGTACAGCGCGCTGTTTTCGATCGCTTCGAAGCGCAGCTTGTCGGCCGCGTCGGACGCGTTCGAAATCAGCTCGCGCAGAAAGATTTCCTTGTTGCTGTACAACGAATGGATCATCAGGTGCAGAAGTTGTTTAACTTCTGCCTGAAAGCTCATGGTTTCTTGTGCCATGGTCGGACTTCCTCTCTGTTACGAATGGGGTTCTAGTCAGGCGTGGCGCACGGCCGCGAGCCGCTTGGGCCCCTCTTGGGCCGCCGGGGCCGTGCCGCCGGACTACCGGATTGCCGTGTCGCCGCTAAGTTGGGGCAGCCCGGCGCGGTTTCAAGAGGCGCGCCGCGCGACGCTGTCCAGATAGCGGCACAGGAACGTCGACAGCTCAGGATCGCCGCAGTTGGCGATGTTGAAGCGCATCCACGTGGTGGGCGATTGCAGCGGAGAAAACAGGCTGCCAGGCGTCAGCAGAAAGCCTTCTTCGTGGCCGGCGGCTGCGAGCGCGCTCGCATCGACGCCCGTGTCGGCCCACAGGAACATGCCCGCCGCGGGCGTCAGAAACAGCTTCATGCCGGTCTTTTCGAGCATCCGCACCGATTTTTCGCGCACGCCGTCGAGCCGCGCGCGCAGCCGCTCGACGTGCCGGCGATAATGACCCTCAGTGAGAATCTTGTAGAGCACGCGCTCGTTCAGTTCGGGGCTCGTCATGCCAACCAGCATTTTCTGATCGCTGACGGCCGTGGCCACTTCGGGCGCGCAGGCGATAAAACCCACGCGCAGATTGGGCGCGAGCGTCTTCGAAAAGCTGCCCAGGTAGATCACGCGCTTCAACTGGTCGAGGCTCGCGAGACGCGTGCCAGGATAGCTCGGCGGGCACAGATCGCCGTAAATATCGTCTTCGACGACGATGAAGTCGTAGGCCTCGGCGAGACGCAGAATGCGGAACGCCTGCGCGGCTGTGAGCGAAGTGCCGGTCGGATTCTGCAACACCGAATTGATCACCAGCATTTTCGGCCGCCAGGTCTCGACAAGCGACTCGAGCGCATCGAGGTCCGGCCCATCCGGCGTGTACGGCATGCCGACCAGCCGCGCGCCTTGCGACGCGAAACGCCCGAACATCTGAAACCAGGCCGGATCGCCGACGATCACCGCATCGCCCGGCTTCACGTAGATCCGCGAAATCAGATCGATCGCTTGGGTGATGCCGGAGACCATCACGATCTGATCCGGCGAAGCGCCGATTTCCAGCTCCTCCAGGCGCGTCTGCAACTGCTGGCGCAGCGGCAAAAAGCCCTGCGGCGTGCCGATGCCGAGCATCTGCGCGCCGCTTTGCCGGCCTAGCGTGCGCAGCGCGTTGGTGATCAGATCGCCGTCGAGCCAACGGCCCGGCAAGTAGCCGAGGCCCGGACTGCGCTCGGGGCGCGCGCCCGTATGCAACATGTTGCGCAGCAGCCAGACGACATCGATCGTGGCGGGCGCGGGCGCCGCTGCGGCGATCGTGCGGATTTCAGCCGTCGGCGCAGCGCCCAATCGTTCGCGCACATAGAAGCCGGAGCCGCGCCGCGACTCCAGGTAGCCCTGCGCCACCAGCCGCTCATACGCCTCGACCACGGTGAAGCGCGATACGCCCTTGTCCAGCGCCAGCTTGCGGATCGACGGCATGCGCATGCCGGGACGGAACACGCGCTCCTCGATGCGGCGGCGCGCCCACTGAACGAGCTGCTCGACCAGCGTCAGCGACGTCGTATCGTGCGGAGTAGGAATCTGGGTAAGCGGGACGGACATTGCGGGCTCCAACTGTACCGAACGGTATCGAGTCGATTGTACCGTTACTGTGCCGGTCGCCGCCGCTACATTTAAGGCTACATTTAAGATAAGCAACGGATGATGAAGCGGCGCAGGTTGCATCCCGCCGCTCACGAGCGAGCTCGGGCAAGACCCGCCCAAACGCCATCCGCCTGGCCCGCCGACCCGGCAAACGGTTATGCTTACGACCCCGGCAACGCTGCTGCCGCACCCGGCGCGTGTTCCGGCTTACCGCAGAAACCGTTTTCCTGATCCGCCATGACTGCCCATTCGCTCCGTCTCGATCACCTCGTGATTTCCGCCCGTACCCTCGACGAGGGCACGCAGTACGTTGCCGACACGCTCGGCGTCGCACCGGCCGGCGGCGGCGCGCATCCGCTGATGCGCACGCACAATCGTCTGCTGAATCTGTGGGGCGGCGTGTATCTGGAGGTGATCGCGATCGACCCGCAGGCAGCGGAACCCGCGGATGATGCTGCGCCTCGTGCCCGCCTGTTCGCCCTCGACGATCCGGCGACGCAAGCGCGGCTCGAAAATGGCCCGTACCTGTCGCACTGGGTCGCCCGAGTCGACCGGCCAAAGCAGCTCACAGCATGGCAAACGCAGTATCCGCTGCGCATCGCACCGATCGTGCCGATGACGCGCGGCGATTTCACGTGGAGCCTGTCGGTGCCTGACGATGGCGCCTTCCCCGCGTGGCAAGGCGCCGGCGACGGCGTGGTGCCGTCGCTGATCCAGTGGGACACGCCGCGGCATCCGACGGCGGTCCTACCGGAAACGGACATTGTCCTGAAAGCTTTGAAAGCAGCACATCCGCAGGCCGATACGATCGCTGCGCAATTGCGTTGGCTGGGCGCGGCGCACCTGATCGCACTCGAGCCAACGGAAGGCGCGCCGGCGCTCGTCGCCGAGTTTGAAACACCCGAGGGTCTACGGACCCTTAAATAAGCAGCGCGCGCGGGTCGTCAACTCGCGCGATAATCGAAGTTTTGACCGGTTCCAGAGATACCAGCAGAGGAGACCATGGACCAAAGCGACTTGAAAGCCCCCACGTGGCAACTGTCCGAACGCGCACGCAAGCTCACGAGCTCGGTGATCCGCGAGATCCTGAAGGTCACGGAACGGCCCGAAGTCATTTCGTTCGCGGGCGGCCTGCCCTCGCCGGCGACCTTCCCGGCCGAGCGCATGCGCGAAGCAGCCGACCGCATTCTGCGCGACGCGCCCGCCGCGGCGCTGCAATACAGCGCGACCGAAGGCTATCTGCCGCTGCGTGAATGGATCGCGCAACGCTATTCGGTGAACGGCGCGCAGATTCGTCCTTCGCAGGTCCTGATCACGACCGGCTCGCAGCAGGCGCTCGACCTGCTCGGCAAAGTGCTGGTGTGCCCGGACAGCCCCGTGCTGGTCGAAACGCCGACTTACCTCGGCGCGCTGCAATCGTTCTCGATGTACGAGCCGCGCTACGTGCAAGTGCCGACCGACGAGCAAGGCCTGATTCCCGAAGCGCTCACCCCCGAGCTGACGGCCGGCGCACGCCTCCTGTACGCGCAACCGAATTTCCAGAATCCGACGGGCCGCCGCCTGCCGATCGAACGCCGCCGTGCATTGGCCGCGTTCGCGAAGACCGCACCGTTCCCGGTGATCGAAGACGATCCCTACGGCGCGCTCGACTACGCGGGTGAGCCGCTGCCCACCATGCTGTCGATGGCGCCGGATCACATCGTCCATCTCGGCTCGTTCTCGAAAGTGCTGGCGCCGGGCCTGCGGGTCGGCTACATCATTGCGCCCGAAGAGTTGATCTTCAAGCTGGTGCAGGCCAAGCAAGCCACCGATCTGCACACGCCGAGCTTCACGCAACGCATCGTGTACGAAGTGATCAAGGACGGCTTCCTCGACACGCACGTGCCGACCATTCGCGAGCTGTATCGCGATCAATGTACGGCGATGCTCGCCTCGCTCGAACGCTACATGCCGGAAGGCGTAAGCTGGAACCGTCCGGAAGGCGGCATGTTCGTGTGGGTGAATTTGCCCGCGCAGATCGACAGCATGAAGCTGCTCGAAGAAGCCGTCGCGCAGAATGTCGCGTTCGTGCCGGGCGGTCCGTTCTTCGCGAGCGAAGCCCAGCACAACACGTTGCGCCTGTCGTTCGTCACGGTGCCGCCGGCCAAGATCGACGAAGGCGTGTCGCGTCTCGCGGCGCTGATCCGCGCGAAGGTCTAAGCCGTCCCGACCGACCCGCGTCACCGAATTTCACTACTGACCAAGGACACACCATGGCTCAAACAAATGTGTACGACAAGCTTAAGGAACTGGGCATCGAACTGCCGAGCGCAGGCGCGCCGGCAGCCGCCTATGTGATGAGCGCGCAAAGCGGCAACACGGTGTACCTGTCGGGCCACATCGCGAAGAAAGACGGCAAGGTGTGGGCCGGCAAGCTCGGCGCCACCCTCACCACCGAAGAAGGCAAGGCCGCCGCGCGCTCCATCGCGATCGACCTGCTCGCCACGCTGCATACGCATGTAGGCGACCTGAACCGCGTCACACGCATCGTCAAGCTGATGAGCCTCGTCAACTCGACGCTCGAGTTCACCGAGCAGCATCTGGTGACCAACGGCGCCTCCGAACTGATCGCGGACGTGTTCGGCGAGCGCGGCAAACATGCGCGCTCGGCGTTCGGCGTGGCGCAGATTCCGCTCGGCGCGTGCGTCGAGATCGAGATGATCGCCGAAGTCGAATAACAACCGCCAACAGGTTCGGCTGCCGGTTCGCCCGGCCGGTCGTTCCGAGCGTACTGAACGCGTCGCGAGGTGTCTGTCACCTGCGGCGCGTTTTGCATTTGTGGCGAGGTAGATCGTTCCTTTGTCACCAGATAGAATCCGCGAACCCTATCAATCTGCTGGATTCGCCGGATTGCGCCTGATGACCGCTCACACCGTTCGTTTTAAACAAGTCGACGTGTTCACGTCGGTGCCGTTCAAAGGCAATCCACTTGCAGTCGTGTTCGATGCCGATGCACTCGATGCGGATCAGATGCAGGCCATCGCGCACTGGACCAATCTTTCCGAAACGACCTTCCTGCTGAAGCCGACCGACCCGGCCGCCGACTATCGCGTGCGTATCTTCACGACGCATGGCGAATTGCCGTTCGCCGGTCATCCGACACTCGGCACCGCACATGCGCTGCTCGAAAGCGGGTACAGGCCGAAACAGGCCGGCAAGCTCGTGCAGCAATGCGGCGTGGGTCTCGTCGAATTGAAGGCGCTGAAGGCGCCGGCTGAATCGACCGGTGACCCACAGGACACATGGGCATTCGCCGCACCGCCCGCGCGCGTCACAGCGCTTCCCCAGGATCGGTACGCGGCGCTAACTACGGCTTTGCGTAGCGACGCGATCGACTTCAGCGCGACGCCCTGCGCGGTCGACAATGGTGCGCCATGGCTTGTCGTACGCGTCAATTCAGCGCGCGACTGCCTCTCGCTCGAACCCGATGCCGCCGCGCTCGCCGACCTCGTGCATGCGATGGATACCCACGGTCTCGCCGTCTACGGCCCGCACGGCGCTGACGGCCCAGCCACCTTCGAGGTGCGCTGCCTGATGGCAGGCGGTCGCTTCGGCGTCGGCGAAGATCCGGTTACGGGTAGCGCGAACGCCGCGCTTGCGGGCCTGCTGAGCGCCCAGCAATTGCGCCCCGGCTCACACTACACGGTCCGCCAAGGCACCATGCTGGGCCGTGCCGGCAATGTTTCGGTGCACTACGACGATGCAGCCGGCAAAACGTGGATCGGTGGGCCGTCGGTGACGATCGTCGACGGTACGTTCCGGTTGCCATGAACGGCGCAGCGCTCGATTGCACGTTTGCGAGCGCCGGCCTGCCGTTGAACGGCGGCCGTGTTTCGCCGCTTCAGGCCACGCTTAACAACAAAATGCCGCACCGTTTGCGCGATTAATGCACCATGCATGACAAGAGGCTTGGCACACCTGAATTCCAGATCCCGATGAAATATTCGAAAACGACTGCCAGGCCGCGGCCCCATGGCTGGCTGCGCCGGCTGCGAATTCAGCCGGCCGGGACGGCCTGTCGCGCCCGCGTATACCCGATGCGTGGACTCTTCCTTAATCCAGTGGCATTAAGTAATATCGAAACGTACCCGATGACCTGCGGATGGTCAGGCACGACGCCACGCTCCCTTCCCCTGCGCAGCAGTACCGGCACCTTGGTCACCATGCAGCCACCCATGAAATTAGCGCAGTCAATGGTCGCGCAGTTGCAACTGGCCGGCACCAGGGAACGGGCCGCCCGATGAGCCAGTTCCGCTTCTCCGACCAGCGCGAAGCCAAACCCCGCCGCGACCCTGCCGTGTCGCGCCGCCGTGCCTTGCTCGCCATTCCGGCGCTCGGCGTGCTGGTGTTGATCCTGCTTTGGACCGTGATCTTCGCGCGCCTGTCGGTTGAGAAAGAAGCCACGAATCGTGAGGCGATGGCCTCTGCCGCGATTCTCTCCGCGGCGCTGGAGCAGCACACGGTCAAGGCGATTCATCAGGTCGACCAGATCACCCGCTTCGTCAAATACGAGTTTGAAAAAACGCCGAATCATTTCGACCTCGCCAGCACGGTGGAAAAAGGCGTGGTGCAGAGCGAGACGCTGGTGCAGGTGTCGCTGATCGACGAGCACGGCACGCTGATCGCCAACACGGCCGAACTCAATCCCAAGCACATCGATCTGTCGGACCGCGAACACTTCAAGGTCCACGAACACGAAAACGACGACCAGTTGTTTATCAGCAAGCCGGTGCTCGGCCGCATATCCGGCCATTGGACCTTGCAGATGACGCGGCGTCTGAATCATCCCGACGGCTCGTTCGCGGGCGTCGTGGTGGTTTCCGAAGATCCGAGCTATTTCACCAGCGACTTCTACAACAACGCGGCCATCGGCCGTGAAGGCGTGATCGCGGTGATCTCGGACAACGGTACGGTGCTGGCACGCCGCACCGGCAGCGCCGACAGCGCCAACGGTTCATTCTCGGCGAGCGGCTCGTATCCGACCTCGGAGCACGTATCGGGCACCTACGTCGATTCGATCGACAACGTCACGCGTATCGTCTCGTACCGGCATATCGACGGCTATCCGCTCGGCGTGCTGGTAGGTCTGTCGCAAGCCGAAGAATTCGCCGATTATAACCACACGCGCAACGTCTACCTGCTGATGGCCGGTTTTATCTCGCTCGCGATGCTGAGTTTCTTCGCGGTGGCCACCGGCTTGATCGGCAAGCTGCTCGGACGCGAGCGCGAGATGACGCATCTGGTCGAGTACGATCTGCTGACCGGATTGCGCAATCGCTACGCGACGCTGCAAACATTGCGGCACGACGTGGCGCAGCCTGCCAATCTCGGGCGCCTCGCGATTCTCTTCATCGACCTGGACAACTTCAAGACCGTCAATGACACGCTAGGCCACAACGCCGGCGACATCGTGCTGCAAATGACGGCGTCGCGTCTCGCCACCGCGGTGGGCGACGGCGGCGCCTTGAGCCGCATCGGCGGCGACGAGTTCGTCGTAGTGATCAAGGGCGACGACGTCGAGAAGCGCTCCGTCACGCTCGCCGAAGCGGCAGCCGAGGCGTTCTCCAAGCCTTTCGAAGTGCGCGGCAGTTCGTTCGTGTTGCACGCGAGCATCGGCATCGCGCTCTACTCGGTCGCCAACGAGAGCGAGATCGACCTTCTGAAAAAAGCCGACCTCGCGATGTACAGCGCGAAAGACGCGGGCAAGAACTGCTACCAGTTCTATTCGCCGCAGTTGTCGCATCGTGCGGACCATTTGATGAAGTGGGAGCAGCAGTTGCGCGTCGCGCTCGCCGAAGGCCAGTTGTTCCTCGCCTATCAGCCGAAGATCGATCTGACGCGCCGCTGCATCACCGGTTTCGAAGCGCTGGTGCGCTGGAACCATCCGCAACACGGTTTGATTCCGGCCAACGAATTCATTCCGGTCGCCGAATCGACCGGGCTGATCGTGCCGATCGGCGACTTCGTGATCGAGACTGCATGCCGCCAACTGGCGTTGTGGCAGCAACAGGGCTACGACACGCTCTCGCTCGCGGTGAACATCTCCGCCGTGCAGTTCTGGCGCGGCGATCTGTACGAAACCATCTCGCACGCGATCGAGGAAAGCGGCATCTCCGCGCGCCGCCTCGAACTCGAAATCACCGAGACGGCGATGATGGAATATCCCGAACTCGTGTCGGAGAAAATCTTCGCGTTGAAGCGCCTCGGCGTACGCATCGCGCTCGACGACTTCGGCACAGGCTATTCGTCGCTTTCCTACCTGAACCGCTTCTCGGTCGACACGCTGAAGGTGGACCGGTCGTTCGTCCAGGCGATTCCCGGCGACCGCAGTGTCTGCGTGATGGTCACCGCGATCGTCAACCTGGCGCGTTCGCTCGGACTCACGGTCGTGGTCGAAGGCACCGAGACCGAAGAGCAGATTGCGTGGCTCGCCGCGCTCGGCCATATCGAGGCGCAGGGTTTCCTGTTCTCGCGTCCGGTGCCGGTCGAAGCGATTCCGGCGCTGCTCGAACGCTTCGGCGTATGCGGCATGAAGGGTCACCGCCCCGTGCATGATGTCGACAGCACCCGCAGCGTGTCCACCACCAGCACGAGCACCAATAGCTGAGGCCCAGCGGTGGCGCGCCTGTCACGCACAAGCGCGCCACCGCCTGCAGCCTATAAGCGTAGGTGCGGCACGCCCGCGCTTATCCAACCGCTGCATCGCAAAACCGGCTACATTCACGCTGTACTGCGCCACAGCGCGATGCCGTCTGCGGGCCGCGCCAATACACACACAACAATGATCTCAGAGGGCGGGCCGCCCGCGTGCGGGGGCCCGCGTCGCCATGCAGTCGATCACGAGCCAGAATGCCGCCAGGCGTGGAAAACGGGAACCACTATGGACGTTGTTCCGGGTCGTGTTCGGCCTGTCGGCGCTGTCGTGGGGCGGTCTCGCGCTGATGGCGCAACTCGAAAACCACTACGTGGAACGCGAGGGACGGCTCTCGCGCGTGGCCTTTTCCGATCTGATCGCGCTTGCCTGGATGGTGCCCGGACCGGTGGGCTGCAATGTCGCCGTGCAACTGGGACATGCGCTGCGTGGACGCGCCGGCGCCTGGGTGGCGGGCGTCGCGAGCGTGCTGCCGTTTTTCATGCTGATGACGCTATTCGCGATCTTCTATCGCACGCCGCTCGTGCGCGCCGCCGCTTCCCAAACCCTGCTCAATCACTTCAGCGTAGTGCTGGCCACGCTGATCGCGATCACCTGGTACAAACAGACGCGCGCGCTGATACGCGGCAAGCTCGAATGGATCGCGGCGGCGATTGGTTGCGTGGCGCTTTTCTATGCACGCAGTCCCGCGGCCTATGTGGTGATGCTCGGCGCAGCCTTCGGCACCGGTTGGTTCGTCAGTCCGGTTCGCAATACTCGCATCGTGGTGTCGATCGGTCGCAGCGACTGGCAGATACTGGCCGCATTGAGCGTATTGCTGGTGTTGTTCGCCCTGCCGCTACCGCATCGCTATGAACTGGCGTTGCTATGGCCGCGGCTGGCCGGTGCGGGCATGACCTTGTTCGGTGGCGGCTTCTCGGCGTTGCCGGTACTTAAGACATTGTTCGTTACGCCGGCGATCGGCGTGTCGGATAACGACTTCACCTTGGCGTTTTCGCTCTCCCCGTTGTCGCCGGGTCCGCTGTTGAATGTGGTGCCGTTCTTCGGCTATCTCGTGGATGGCTGGGCAGGCGCGCTGATTGCTACGCTCGCGCTCTTTGTGCCGTCCGGCTGCCTCGTCGTGCTCGCGCAGCGTCATCTGCATCAGTTGAAGGCCAATCCGCGTTTCGAGCACGGCATGCGGATCTTGCGCGCGGTCACCACCGCGTTCCTGGCGGTGGCCGTGCTGCGCATCGCGGGGCATGTGCCGTTCAAACCCGAGTATCTGGTGACGGCGCTGTTCTCCGGCATGTGCTTCGCGAAGCTCAAGGTGCCGGTGTATGTGGTGTACGGGACCGTGGCGGTCGTGTGCGGGTTGTGGCTTGCCTACGGCGCCATGCAGTAGGCGGGCCCCGGGCGTCAGAACCCGCGCGACAGCACAGCAACGCCGATCGTCACCACGCCCAGCACGATATTCACCAGCACCAGACGCCGGATCGTGCCGACCGCCTGCGCGCCGTCCGGCCACTTCTGCGCCTGCACCGCACGGCGAATGCGCGGGAACACGGCGAAACGAATGTGCCCGAAGATCAGCATCATCACGATGCCGAGGCCGGCCATGGCATGCAACGGCCACGTGGCGTGACCGCCGCCAAATTGCATCAGCAGGAAGCCGCCGGTGAGGAGAATCACCAGCACGGCTGCGGCGACCCAGTTGAAGAAGCGGCTGAACACCGATTCCCACAAAGGCAAGCGCAGTTGGGGCGAAAGATCGGCAATGGCCGGGCGCAGACAGAAATGCGCGAACACCATCCCACCCACCCACACGGCGACTGCGAGCAGATGCAAAAAGAGTGCGAGTTCGATAGCTTTGTTCATTTTGTTTTCCTCTCCCGATGACGCCACGCCGCTTATGACGAATGATATTTGTAGCGGCTATTGAGCGCATTCGACCGCGCGCTATGCGTGCAGTTCCATGTACTGGCAGCGTCTTAACATTCTTTGTAGTTGTTATTGCAGCGCGCCCGAGACCGCGACGGTGCTGCACCCCGGATTTTTGCTGCGCGCGGCGTGTGCTTCAAGGTGCGCGTTGTTGCTGTTTGCGCTTTAAAGCACACGCCGCGTTCATGCCTCGCTCTACCCTGCTTCCATCTACTCGCTACTAACAACGACTAAGCAGCGAGCACCGGACGCATACCGTCGAGCTTCATCTTGCTCTCAGGCGCACGCCCCTTGCGCGCCCGCTTACCGATATGCGGCGTGAGCGTGGCGCCGCTCAGTTTCTCTTCGTCGACACGGCCACCGCGACGCGTGCCGATCAGCACCACGCCCGCCTTGTTGATGGACAGCGCCTGCACCAGCGTTTCGTTGTCGTCGAGCGCCATCAGCGTGACGCCGCGTCCGCCGCCCGAGAGCGTCTTCATTTCGTCGAGGCCGAACACCAGCAAGCGCCCACCCGACGATAGACACGCGATGTGCGTCGCATCCGGCAGCATCGGCATCGGTGCGAGCGGCGCGGCGCCCGCGTCGATCGTCATGAACGACTTGCCGGCCTTCACGCGGCTCACCATATCGCCGACCTTGGCGACAAAACCGAAGCCGTTACTCGACGCAAGCAGCAATGCCTGATCCGCGGACGCCGCGTAGTAATGCATCAGGTGGCTGCCCGACTCGAGTTCAATCAGCGACGTGACCGGCACGCCGTCACCTCGCCCGCCCGGCAGCATCGCAACCGCCACCGAATAGACGCGGCCATTGCTGCCCCACGCAACCAGCGTATCCGGCGTGCGGCACTGGAACGCAGCGTAGAGCCCGTCGCCGGCCTTGAACGTGAAGCCGGCCACATCCAGACCGTGGCCCTTCAGCGCACGGACCCAGCCCTTCTGCGACACCACCACCGTAACCGGTTCGTCGACCACGCGCGCTTCGAACGTGGCGCGCTTTTCCTGCTGGATCAGCGTGCGGCGCTCGTCGCCGTATTGCTTCGCGTCGCCTTCGATTTCCTTGATGAGCAGACGCTTCATCGCAGATTCGCTGCCGAGCAGTTCTTCGAGCTTGGCCTTCTCGTCGCGCAGTTCGGACAGCTCCTTCTCGATCTTGATCTTCTCGAGACGTGCCAACTGACGCAGGCGGATTTCGAGAATGTCTTCGGTCTGGCGGTCCGACAAGCCGAATGCCGCCATCAACGCGACCTTCGGCTCATCCGATTCGCGGATGATACGGATAACTTCGTCGATATTCAAAAAGACGATCATCCGGCCTTCGAGGATATGAATCCGGTCGTCGACCTTGCTCAACCGATGACGCGTGCGGCGCGTGACCGTCGCGAAGCGGAACGCGATCCACTCGTGGATGATTTCGCTCAAGCCCTTCTGACGCGGCCGGCCATCGCCGCCCACCATCACCATATTGAGCGACGCGTTCGATTCGAGGCTCGTATGGGCGAGCAACGTGTTGACGAAATCGGTCTGGTCGATGCGGCTCGACTTCGGCTCGAACACGAGACGCACCGGTGCGTCCCGGCCCGACTCGTCGCGCACGGCGTCGAGCAGCGCGAGCATGGTCTGCTTGGTCTGCAGCTGTTCTGGCGTGAGCGCCTTCTTGCCGAGTTTGATCTTCGGGTTGGTCTGCTCTTCGATTTCTTCGAGCACCTTCTGCGCGGCCGTGTTCGGCGGCAGTTCGGTGATCACGAGTTGCCACTGGCCGCGCGCGAGCTCTTCGATCTTCCAGCGGGCGCGCACCTTCAGGCTGCCGCGGCCGGTTTCGTAGGCGGCGGAAATCTCGGCGTCGCTCGAAATGATCTGGCCGCCGCCCGGGAAGTCCGGCCCGGCGATGTGTTGCATCAACTCGGCGTGCTCGATCTTCGGATTACGGATCATTGCCACCGCAGCCGCTGCGACTTCGCGCAGATTGTGCGACGGAATTTCCGTGGCCAGCCCCACCGCAATGCCGGATGCGCCGTTCAGCAATACGAACGGCAAGCGCGCGGGCAACAGCCTCGGCTCTTCGAATTCGCCGTCGTAGTTCTTCATGAAGTCGACCGTGCCCTGGTCGATCTCGTCGAGCAGGAGCTTCGCGATCGGCGTCAGGCGCGCTTCGGTGTACCGCATGGCCGCCGCGCCGTCGCCGTCGCGCGAACCGAAGTTGCCCTGGCCGTCGATCAGCGGATAGCGCATCGAAAAATCTTGCGCGAGACGCACCAACGCGTCATACGCCGACTGGTCGCCGTGCGGGTGGTACTTACCCAGCACGTCGCCGACCACGCGCGCCGACTTGACGGGCTTGGCGTTGTCGCCGAGGCCCATGTCGTTCATGGCGAACAGGATGCGGCGCTGCACCGGCTTCTGGCCGTCGCATACGTCAGGCAGCGCGCGCCCCTTGACCACGCTCACCGCATAGTCGAGGTACTGGCGCTCCGCATAGTTGCCGAGCGTCAGGAAGTCGCCTTCCGGAGGCGGCGGTTCGGTGAAAAGGTCGAGAGTGTTATCGTCGTCCATCTAGATTCCGTATCCGTGTTTGGCGTGAAGTTCTGTGCGAAGACAGAGCGTTGTTACGAACGCTCGCTCAGATATCCGCTTCTACTTCGTTGCCCTTTTCTTCCAGCCAGCTGCGCCGCGACGCCGCTTCACCCTTGCCCATCAGCATCGTCATACGCGCCACCGTGGCGTCATAGTCGAGTTCGCCGAGCGCCACCGGCGTCAGTCGCCGCGTGTCGGGGTTCATCGTGGTGTCCCACAGCTGCTCCGCGCTCATTTCGCCCAAGCCTTTGAAACGGCTGATGGACCATTGCGTATCGCGTACGCCGTCTTTGCGCAGCTTGTCGAGAATCGCTTCGAGCTCGCCTTCGTCGAGCGCGTAGAGCTTCTGCGCCGGCTTCTTGCCGCGTGCGGGCGCATCGACCCGGAACAGCGGCGGACGGGCCACGCACACGTGCCCACGCTCGATCAGCTGCGGGAAATGCTTGAAGAACAGCGTGAGCAGCAACACCTGGATGTGCGAACCGTCGACGTCAGCGTCCGACAAGATACAGATCTTGCCGTAACGCAGATTCGACAGATCGACCTTGTCGTCCGGGCTGTGCGGATCGACGCCGATCGCCACCGAAATGTCGTGCACTTCGTTGTTGGCGAACAGGCGGTCGCGCTCGGTTTCCCACGTGTTCAGCACCTTGCCGCGCAGCGGCAGGATCGCCTGGTATTCCTTGTCGCGGCCCATTTTCGCCGAACCGCCCGCCGAGTCACCCTCGACGAGGAACAGTTCGTTGCGGCCGATTTCCGTCGATTCGCAATCGGTCAGCTTGCCCGGCAGAACGGCTACACCCGAGCTCTTGCGCTTCTCGACCTTCTGGCCGGCGCGCGTACGTGCCTGGGCCTGCTTGATGACGAGGTCCGCGAGTTTCTTGCCAAGCTCGACGTGCTGATTCAGCCACAACTCCAAAGCCGGCCGCGAGAACGACGACACCAGCTTCACCGCGTCACGGCTATTCAGGCGCTCCTTGATCTGCCCTTGGAATTGCGGATCGAGCACCTTCGCCGACAGCACGAACGACACGCGCGCGAACACGTCTTCCGCCAGCAGCTTCACGCCCTTCGGCTGCAGGTTATGCAACTCGACAAAACTCTTCACCGCCTGGAATAGACCGTCGCGCAAACCGGATTCGTGCGTGCCGCCCGCAGGCGTCGGAATCAGATTGACATACGACTCGCGCATGAGCGTGCCTTCTTCGCTCCACGCAACGACCCACGTGGCGCCCTCACCTTCAGCAAACGTCTCTTCGCTGGCGCGCGAGTTTTCAACAAAGCGCTCGCCTTCGAACAGCGGGATCAGCAGATCGCTGCCGTTCATGCCTTCGAGCAGATAGCCGCGCAAACCGTCTTCGTATTTCCAGGTTTGCGTTTCGCCGGTCTTCTCATTGATCAGCGTGACTTCGACGCCCGGCAACAGCACCGCTTTCGAGCGCAGCAGACGTTGCAATTCGCCGAGCGGCAGGTTCGGCGAATCGAAGTACTTCGGATTGGCCCACGCGGTGACGCGCGTACCGGACTTCTTGTCGCCTTTGGTCGCGGGACGGACTTCAAGCTGCCTGGCGACGTCGCCGTTGGCAAAACTCAGCTCGGCGATTTTGCCGTCGCGCCATACGGTGACGTCGAGACGAGTGGACAGCGCATTGGTGACCGACACGCCGACGCCGTGCAGGCCGCCCGAGAACGTGTAGGCGCCGCCGGCGGCTTTATCGAACTTGCCGCCCGCGTGCAGGCGCGTGAAAACGATCTCGACGACCGGCACGCCTTCGTCCGGATGCAGGCCGAACGGAATGCCGCGGCCGTCGTCTTCGACCGAGACCGAATGGTCCGTGTGCAGCGTGACCGTGATTTGCCGGCCGTAGCCGCCAAGGGCCTCGTCCGACGCGTTGTCGATGACTTCCTGAATGATGTGCAGCGGATTTTCGGTGCGGGTGTACATCCCGGGCCGTTGCTTGACCGGCTCCAGGCCCTTCAACACCTTGATCGACGCTTCGCTATACGCGGCGTTTGGCTTTTTCGTAGACATGGTTGACTCGGGTGCGTCGGTTCATCGTTGTCCACAGGTCCTGTGGACAGGTCCGTGGACAATGCGTTGAGTTTTCAAAAAAAGCGAAACGAAACAATGGGGTTAGGTGGGGTGCCCGCAGTGCGGGCACCTTGTTTTATCGCCTGGCTTCCCATGGGCGCGCTCGACGGCGGCTCGATGCGGGCTCTACAGCCCGGCAACGGCCTGCCGGTGCGAACGCCGGGGGAAGCCTGTTCGCGGGGTATTTTACTGATTTCGATACAGGGGGCAATTCACGACCTGCAGGATTGGCCGTTTGGATAAGGGGCAGCGCTCGGGCGCGGCCAATTATGCGACCGAGAAAAGACCGCTACGGGACCGTGAAAAAACTGCGGCGGGACCGCTGCGCAGCCCCGGCCCCCTACCGCGGCATGAAATCGGCGCAACCTCGGATCGCGCCGCCCCCGCGTATCACTTGCGCTTGTTTTCCAACTCGTCCCAGCGTTCCAGCGCGATCAGCAGTTCCTCGTCGATCGCGGCGTAGCGCGCGGTCAGACGCGTGCCTTCCTGAGCGTCTTTCGCGAAGACCGAACCGTCTTCGAGTTGGGCGCCGATGGTTTTCTGCTCGGCTTCGAGCGCGGCAATTTTCGCCGGCAACGCCTCGAGTTCACGCTGATCCTTGAACGACAGCTTGGCCGCGCGCTGCGTATTGCGGCCCGCGCCGCTTGCACCGCCGTCTTTCGCCGCCGCTTCTTTAACCGCTTCCTTCTGCGCGTCCTGCGCCATCTGCTGCGAGCGGTCGCGCTGAATCTGCCAATCGGTAAAGCCGCCGACGTACTCGCGCCACTTGCCGCCGCCTTCCGACGCGATCACCGAGGTTGCGACGTTATCGAGAAACGCGCGATCGTGGCTGACCAGCAGCACGGTGCCGTCGTATTCGGTGAGCAGTTCTTCGAGCAGTTCGAGCGTCGGAATGTCGAGGTCGTTGGTCGGTTCGTCGAGCACCAGCACGTTGGCGGGCCGCGCGAACAGACGCGCCAGCAGCAGGCGATTGCGCTCGCCACCCGACAGCGACTTGACCGGCGAACGCGCGCGTTCCGGCGCGAACAGGAAGTCACCGAGATAGCTCATCACGTGCTTCTTCTGGCCGTTGACTTCGACCCACTCGCTACCCGGGCTGATCGTATCGGCCAGGCTCTTGTCCAGATCGAGCTGCGCGCGCATCTGGTCGAAGTATGCGACCTGCAGATTGGTGCCGACACGCACCGTGCCTTCGTCCGGCGGCAACTCGCCGAGGATCATCTTCAGCAACGTGGTCTTGCCCGCACCGTTCGGACCGACAAAGCCGATCTTGTCGCCGCGCATCACCGTGGCCGTGAAGGTATCGACCACCGTACGCGAACCGTAGCGCTTGGTGACGTCAGTCAGTTCGGCGACGATCTTGCCGGACTTCTCACCCTGGCCCACGTCGAGCTTCACGTTGCCCAGCACGTTGCGGCGTTCGGCGCGTTCGTTGCGCATCTCCACGAGCCGCGCAATACGGCCGACGCTGCGCGTGCGGCGCGCTTCCACGCCCTTGCGAATCCACACTTCTTCCTGGGCGAGCAGCTTGTCGAACTTGGCCGCTTCCACTTGCTCGACTTCAAGCTGCTGCGCCTTCCTGGTCTGGTAGGCGCTGAAATTACCCGGATACGACAGCAGACGCCCGCGATCCAGTTCGACGATGCGCGTGGCGACACGGTCGAGAAACGCGCGATCGTGGGTGATGAAGAGCAGACCCGCGCGCAGCGAGACCAGCAGTTCCTCGAGCCAGCGGATGCCGTCGAAGTCGAGGTGGTTGGTCGGTTCGTCGAGCAGCAGCACGTCCGGCTGCACAACCAGCGCGCGCGCCAGCGCAACGCGCTTTTGCATCCCGCCCGACAGCGAACCGACCCGCGCCTCGCCATTCAGACCGATCTGCTGCAGCGTGGTGGCCACGCGCGTGCTCCAGTTCCAGGCGTCCGAATGATCGAGCTCCGATTGCAGCGTGTTCATGCGCGACATCAGCGCGTCGTGCTCCGGGCCTTCCGGCTCGTCGGCGAGCTGATTGGCGACCGCGTCGTATTGATCCAGCAGCTCGCGGGCGTGAGTCAGGCCGGCGGCGACCGCTTCGAACACCGTGTCGTCCGTATCGAACTCCGGCTCCTGCGGCACGTAGACCGAGGTCAGGCCCTGTTGGCGCGTGACGAGGCCGTCGTCCGGCTTGGTCAGATCGGCGACGATTTTCAGCAGCGACGACTTGCCCGCGCCGTTACGGCCGATCAGCCCAACGCGCTCGCCCGCTTCGAGAGAGAAATCCGCGTGATCGAGCAACGCGACGTGACCGAACGCCAGTTGGGCCCCGGTAATGGTGTAAAGCGACATGGAGAATTGGAGAAGACAGCGATGAGTCGGAACTGCTCATTGTACCGGGCGCGCGGGCGGGTGCCTGTATGCCGGAAGAGATAGGCCGAATGACCGGCTTGCAAAATGGGGATGAACCGTACGCAAGCCCGATGCAGACCGGATCCGACTAAGTTCAAGCCCTGCGCAAGCCAGGATATAAAGCGTAAAAACGCGGCAGGACGGCGCTCACGCACGCCCAGCCGCCTCACTCGTCACGTTACTTCACGTGCACCGTGATGGTTTTGCTCATTTCGGGGCCATACGAACGATGCGCGCCATCGCCGAATTGCAGCGTCAGCGTATGGTCGCCCGGCGGCAGTGTCAGATCGGTTTCGGTCTGGCCTTTGCCGAAGTGGAGCGATTTGTCGGTGGCGGGAATCACTTCGCCCTTGGGAAGCGGCTTGCCGTCGATCAGCAGATGATGATGGCCCGTGCCGTCCGTCATCGTGCCGGCTGGCGCGATCTTCATGCCGTCGACACCGAACACCACGTGCACCGGATTGGTGACGGTCGCGCCGTCCGCAGGTTGCACGAAAGACACGCCTGCGGCCTGCGCCGCGCCCGACACCGCGAGCAATCCGGCCAGTACTGTTCCGGCCAACCATTTGTTTTTAAACATCGTTTTTCTCCTTTTTGGGTAACAAGAGTCATGCGCGGGCCATGCGGGCGTCGATCGCGGTTCCAGTTACCTGAGGCCGATCGTCGCAATGCATGCCAGGCGCCCGGCGCGCCTGTCCAAACGACTAGCTGCGGATCAAAGCATACACGCTGTGTATGACGAGTCCGTCACGCGGGCCCGGACATGTCTCAGGCGCTTTGCGGCGATGCCGCATGGGTAAATAGCGGTCCGATTGACAAATTCCGGTAATATTGCGGGTCGCCGCCATGCCCAAAAAAGGGGCAGACTGGGCGGATCAATGCACTGAACCAAAGAAGAGTACGTCGTGAGCGAAGTAATTGAACTGATTGAATATAAGAGCTGGGTCTGCCTGATTTGCGGCTGGATCTACAACGAAGAAGAAGGCCTTCCCGAAGAAGGTATCGCCCCCGGCACGCGCTTCGCCGCGATTCCGGACGACTGGCGCTGCCCGCTGTGCGATGTAGGCAAGGCGGAGTTTGCGGTGGTGGAATTCTGAGTGAGCTCGATTGAGCCGGAGGTGCGCTGCTTGATGTAGTGCGGTAGTGCGCCGGGCGGTTCGCGCGGCCCAGTGGGTGTGCCCGCTGGGCCGTTTGCTTTGTGGGACGGGCTTTTCGGCCCTCCTCGCGGCTAGGTGTGCTCGATATATTCTGCGCTCGCTGGCGAATTTGGACTCGCCTGGTCCCTGCCTAGATTGTTCGGGGGCGGGATTGCAGCGATTATTTTGGTTCGGTCCTCTCCCCGTAGTTCAGGGGGTGGAATGACAGGCGGAAGGGCCGTCAGGTATGGGCTCCTCCTGCTGCTGTAGCAAAATCGTAGCAACCCCCAAGGCGCATCTGTGTGTCCCCAAACTGCCCTGCAGTTGTGCGGTCGACCCGACTCGGCACCATGAATTTACTCCGCCCCCTAAAGTTTGTTCCGATCGCTCCGTAAACGCACATATAGCAAACGTTTGCAGCAGCAGATTTCCCGGACGTGTCAGCTTTCACAAGCGACGATGCCGGCCGCAGTTTCCCGCCTCTCAGGTCCTAGCGTTCCCTCGGATCCTAGACCTTTTCAAGCCGGCCTTAGCCGGCTTTTTTTCGTCGGCTAAACATTCGGGAACGTGTCCCATGTCGAGACGGTCTCCGATCGGCCAGGAGCCGCCATTCACCCACACCGTCGCTCGGACATCCAGGCGTCGGTTCTATCCAAACAGCGGACCTCCGTCGGCAGATTACAGATCGCCACGAGGGGCGGTGGAGACCGTCGTGCCACGGCCACCCGGCGTAGTTGTCACAGTAATAGTGGTGACATAGCGTAGGTTCTAGCGGACCCCGTTACAATTGGCGTGGGCTTTTGCGAGGTAGGATCATGTCCAACATCGCTCCGGTAACACTGGAAATTCTCGAGTGCTTTCTAAGCTGTAGGTACAAAGCCTACCTTCGACTAGTTGGACAAGCGGGTGCCAAGTCCGACTACGAAATGATGCAAAACGAGTCAAGACAGGAGCTCAGGGACAAGGCGATCGAGAAAATCTTGCATCATTATCCAGAGCGCACCGTCGTTCAGGGCATTACTCTGACGCGCTTGGAGTTGCTGAAATCCCCCTCCTTTGTTCTCGACGCCAGCCTTCTAGATAACGACCGCCTGATTCTCTTTGATGGCCTTAAGAGAGTGGATGGCGATTCCAACCTAGGCAACTTTCACTACGAGCCCGTTTTGTTTAGCGAAAGCTGCCAGATTCACGAAACGCAACGACTCCTGCTGGAAATTCTCCGTCTATTCCTAGCCCGCATCCAAACCACGCCGCCAACTAAGGGCGTTGTGTATCACGGGAATGAATGCTCGGTCACATCTGTCCGCTTCGGTGCCGGATTAAAGAGAGCGGAGGATTTGCTGGCTGAGGTTATACGAATTCAACAGGGTACTGAAGCACCGAAGCTCATACTCAATCCTCATTGCCAAGTATGTGAGTTCAAGGCGAGGTGCCACGCCGAGGCTGTTAAGGGAGATGATTTGAGCCTTCTCTCTGGCATGCATAAGAAGGAGGTTAAAAGCTACGCCCGCAAAGGATTGTTCACATTGACACAGCTCGCGCACACGTTCAGGCCCCGTCGAAAGGGGAAACGGCCGGAGTCCCCGTGGAAGCAGCGTAACTTTGCACTACAGGCGCTGGCGATTCGCGACAAGAGATTGTACGTGCTCGGCGCGCCTAAGGTGCCGTCAGGCCTCGTTCAGATCTTCGTGGACATGGAGGGCATCCCGGACGAGGGTTTTGTCTATTTAATCGGAATGGTTATTTGCGAAAGCCATGGCGAGACTCGCCGCTCATTTTGGGCTGACAGCAAGGAGCAGGAAAAGGCGATCTTCGAGCAGTTCATCAGCTTGATCGGAAAATACGACTCGCCCTTGATCTTCTGTTACGGCAGCTATGAGAAAGCGTTCATCAAACGAATGCGACGGTATGTCCGCGCAAAAAAAACCATCGATAATGTCCTTGGCTCACTTGTGAACATTCTCTCGATAATATATGCATATTTTTACTTCCCAACCTATACGAATGGCCTAAAAGAGATAGCTGGAAGTTTGGCGTTCTCTTGGACAGAAGAAGGAGCATCCGGCATACAGAGCATCGTGTGGAGGAAGCGATGGGACAAGACGAATAACGACCAATGGAAGGCGAAATTAATCGAATACAACCTTGAGGATTGTGAGGCGCTCCAGAAAGTAACATGTTTTCTCCAGAAGACCTGCGCTGAAGTCGCAGTGCCGACCGCCCCGCTTCAAAAAACCGTGCTCGGCCCGCAGGTCGCACTCGTGAGTGATCTAGATAAACTGGCGAATCGAGAAAGGTGGGGAAGACTAAAATCTCAAAATCCAGACTTTGTGTTTGTCAATAAATGCGCTTATTTTGATTACCAGAGAGAAAGGGTCTTCGTTCGTACCAGCAAGCTACTCAAGAAACGATTACCCGTATCGGGTTCGCATAAAAATCGAACGATCCGAGTCAGCAAGCGGATTGTTATCTCTGCATCCAAATGCCCAGTATGCGGCAGCAAAAGTATTGCAACAATAACGGCAGGTTTGCGCGGTAAACGAGTGGAGACCAGGAACAAGCGCGTTTTCGATTTGGTGGTTACATCGGGTGGAGTGAAACGCCGAGTTATCGAAGCGCGGGCCTCTGCGTATCGCTGCTCGAGTTGTGGGCATTGCTTCATCTCTGAGCGATACAGGCGGCTTGCCAAGCACTACCACAATCTTATGAGTTGGGCTATGTACTTGCACGTGGCACACCGCCTTAGTTTCGGTACGTTGGAGGTGTTGTTCCGCGACCTCTTCGGATTGGCAGTTCACGCCGCCGAAATTCACGCATTCAAGACGTTGATGGCAACGTATTACCGCGTCACCTATCACCGCTTGCTCTCGAAAATTATCCGCGGTGCCGTTATGCACGTCGATGAAACGGAAGTGAAACTGAGGGGCAAAAAAGGGTACGTGTGGGTATTTGCGAATGTGGAAGAAGTCGTTTATATGTACAGACCGACAAGAGAGGGTGGTTTTCTTCGTGATTTGCTAAAAAACTTCGAGGGAGTCCTGATATCTGATTTTTACGCAGCGTATGACCTCCTCGAGTGCCATCAGCAAAAATGTCTCATCCATCTCATGAGGGATGTGAACCAAGAACTTTTGGACAATCCATTTGACGAGGAATTACGGTCGATCACACAGCCATTCGGAGCGCTGCTGCGATCTATCGTCGAAACAGTGGATAAGCACGGTTTGAAGAAAATATATCTACGCCAGCATGCGGACGACGTTAGCAAGTTCTTCCAGTGTGTCTCCAACGCCTCCTACGTCTCAGATGCTGCGCAGAGTTTGCAACAGCGCCTGATGCGGTGTCGGGACAAGTTATTTACCTTCATCCAATACGACGGCGTCTCATGGAATAACAACAACGCCGAGAATTCTATCAAGCATTTTGCTTATTACCGCGAGAGCGTCGAAGGGGTTATTAAGGAGCCCGGGTTGAATGACTATCTTTTGCTGCTGAGCATGCACCAGACCTGCAAATACAAGGGGATCAGCTTTCTCAAGTTCCTTCTTTCCGGGGAGCGAGACATTGATAAATTCTGCGAAAAAAGGCGGCGCAGGACTCGGATAACCGACATTGAGCTTTATCCGAAGGGATTCACCCCCGCCGCTCCAGTGCAGAGAACCCAGGGCAAAGGTTGCGCAACAGTCCTGAGACCAGGATGCTTTTAGATTTATGGCGAGAGCGAATCCAGGGAATGGACGACGGCTGTACCCTGAAAGCTGCAGTTGAAGCAGCGCTGGCTCGAGCGGCTGCATCGGGTCGAACTGAGCCCCTCGAAGTCACTTCGCCGGATCTTCTTTGAGCAGCGATAGCTCAGGGGTTGAATGAGACCGCGAAGCCTTACGAGATAAGCATGTCCGACGTTGCTGACGTAACAGGCAAAAGCCCCGCTCAAAGCGGGGCTTTCTACGTACTGCCTAAGAGCCTGTATTAACCAAGCGGCCAATTCAGTATTGCAAGACCGTCGTTGTAGTCGTTGTCGGTCCCATCCTCGGACGCAACGAGCCCGAAATAAGCCTTCTGGAAAATATCGACCTGCCTCGATCCAAGCTTCGATTGCTTCCCGTTAGCTTCGACGGTAACCCGGACGCGGCCTTTCCCCGAGTTCAGAACCTGCGTCTGGAGGTTTCGGTCATTCGTGCCCGAACCCGTGAATGTGGCACTGGGCTTGGAGGCGTCATCCACAAAAACGCTAACCGTCTGCACGGCCGCTGAATTCACGAGCACCGTTACACCAAACGCTGTGTTCGGGGGCAGATTGAATATACCGTTGCGCTCACCGCCATTGCCCGTTCCGTCACCACCGTTGCCACCTGCCTGTGCTGACGCGATGATGACCTTCCAAGAGGTGGTATGGTAATTACCGTTGTATGTTCTCGGGAGTGTCGACGACGTGAAAACGCAATAAGCCTCGCCCTCAACGCCAGCGCGGTCATATGAGTCGAGGTATCCATTGTCCCCGCAGTTGAGCAGGTAAATGGTGTCGCCGTCGTTCAGCGGTGTGCCCTCATCATTCAGCGCAGAGCCATCGTCTTTTGTATGTCCGATTTTCCACTTCGATCTCTGATCGATCGAAGTGCTATTTTTTTGAACTGCGCCTACGGGATGGATTTCATTTATTGGGGCATTGCCATCAATAGCGGCAAGGACGACTGCCTCATTGTCTTCCAGCATGCTTCGCAAAACAATTGTGTCGCCCGACTTTACCGGCTTTCCGTTTTTCGTTTGGTCAACAGGCTCTATCTTCCAGGTCACAGATTTTCCGCTTCGCTTCGGAGGTTGCGCAGCGTATACAGCGCCGGCTCCGCCATTGGATGGAAGGGTCCCGTACACGTCCAAATAATAGCCGGGGGCCTTCGGGTCGTCAAAGGTGGTTTGGTTTGATAAATACAGCGTGTCGCCATATAAGAGATTGCCAGACATTTTTGCACCCACAAGGTTGTTGAATGAAGAATGACTTGAATGTTATGGCCTGGTTGTGTTCCTTTCTGACGCCTGTAACTTAGCGTATCGATGCCAATGCCATAGCTATCAATATTGATATTTGCGCCTGCACTGCGTTCGCTATGAATCGAGCCACTTTGTGGCTCGGGGATTACCCAAGAGGCCAGTTGAGGATCGCGAGACAGTCGTTGTAGTCGTTATCGGTGCCATCTTCCGAGCCCAAGAGGCCGAAGTAGACTGTCTGATTCAGGTCGACTTGACGCGATATCAGTTTTGACTCCCTGCCGTTTGCCGTCACCGTCAGGCGGACGTGGCCAGTAGCGTCCGACTCGAGGATCATGGTACCCATTTGACCATCCTGAGTCCCCGGCTTGCCAGTGAGGGTGTGGGGCTTCGGATCGTCGCCGATGAAGACGTCGATTTCCTGAGCTGCGGCCGAGTTCACAAGCCCGGTCACACCAAACCTCGTATTCGGCGGGAGTTTGAAAGTACCATCCCGGACGTTGGAACCGGGAATCGATCCAATCAGCTCGAAGTAGCAAGACGGGTCGATATCCTTCTTTGTCGGAGCGAGAGCGTATTCAACGGTCTGCGATGACCAAGGGAAGATATAGAGTCCATTATCCGCCTTCAGCACCAGCGACGGAGAGGCGGGGGTGTCCTGGTACGAAAATACGCAAGTCTCATCGACGCTCTTTTTCCCGGCCGAAATGCAGTCGCTGCTTGAAAATGGAAAATCTTCGTGGGTCCTTGAGAGATAAAGCCCATTATCCGCAAGCAACGTGATCTTGCCGGGCGCTACCACTTGAACCGTGAACTTGCAAAATGCATCCAGGCTTTCCGTTCTGGCCAAGATCAGATTCGTGTTCGCATCTCTGGCAACAAATAATCCGTTACTTGCCTTGAAAGAAATAGTGCTCGAATCCATATCCATCTCCTGATTAGTGAATACGCGCGGAGGTTGAATTTTTGAGTTGAAAGGAGCCTACCGTGCGGTTGCCGTGACGCCATGAATGAAGTTGTAGCCCTTTGATCGCGGAGATTATCGTATTTGTCTGACAAAAATAGCCTATCTAAATTGATCGCTTGTAATTGCCAAAAAGAGGTATATGGAACCCTCGACAGGGTTCCTGTGATCGTTGTGGCTTAGAAAAGTCCTGCCGGTTGCGCCGCATCATCCCAACTGAAAATAATCACTTCCTTGCGGGCCGCTTCCCTCCCGCCACCGCCTACGGTGTACTTGATGTCCACCGTCTCAATGTGGAAACCGTCAAAGGCCTGACGGATCGCCGGGTGATCATTCAGGCTAACGATCGCCCTGCCTTTCAAACAGCGCAACCGGGCCGCCATGGCTACGTACTCTTCATAGGCAAACGGGACGCCGTAGCCTTCCGTCTCCCAGTACGGCGGATCCAGATAAAACAGCGTGTGAGGCCGATCGTAACGGTCAATGCACGACTTCCAGTCCAGGCGCTCGACGAACGTAAGCGCCAGTTTCCGCCCACCTAGCTTCCGTGTTTGAGAAGGACCACGATTGCGTCCGCAACCCACAACTTGCGGACGCAATCCATGATCCAGGATGACCTGAGCTTTTTGCCCTTGCGTGTGACGCGCGTTGGTGTCGGTGGCAAGCGCAGCTTCGATCCGGCGGGCAAGCGACGGCTGATCGAGGCCTGCCTGCAACCGGGCGCATCGCTGTCTGGCCTGGCCCTGAAGGCTGGAGTGAACGCCAACCAGTTGTGCAAATGGGTTCGGCAGCACGAACGCTCAAATACCCCAGTGAGAGACGACGTGGCGTGCGGGTCATCGGCCTTCGTGCCGGTCGTCGTCGCGATCGATGGCCCGGCGCCGGTGCTGGCTGCGGCACCCGCTGCGCGCCCTGTGCCAGAACGGAAACCATCGAGTCTGTCGCCACGATCAGCGACGTCGGCGTGGCTGTCGGCCCAGTTGCCCAACGGCGTGAAGCTCGAGCTCGAATGCGCGGGAGGCGATGCCGAACTGGTGGCCGCAATGGTTACCGCGTTGGGAGCGTGCTGATGTTTCGCTTTGAGGCCGACCTGAAGGTATTCCTGCATCGGGAGCCAATCGACTTCCGGGCCGGTATCAACAGTCTCGTGATGCTGGTCGAGCAGTCGATGCAGCTCGATCCGTTCGCACGCTCGGTGTTTGCCTTCCATAACCGCAAACGCAACCGGGTTAAGTTGCTGCTGTACGAGCGCACCGGTTTCTGGCTGATGTTGCGCCGCCTTGAGGAAGATCGCTTCGTCTGGCCACGCCGGCAGCAGGCAGTGATCGAGCTGACGACCGAACAGCTGCACTGGCTGCTCGAGGGCATCGACGTTGATGCAGTGCGCCGCCATCCGGTACGGCCGTACCGTCACGCGAGCTGAACGCCGGGCGTTGCCGGTAAACAACGGCTCGAGGGGCCGTTACAAATTGACGTAAACCCACCGCACGCAGCAGTCCGCTATCGTGAGGTGCATGAACGAAGACGACCTCTCCCGATTGCCGCCGGCCGCCCAGGCCTACATCCGTGAACTCGAGGCACGCAACCGGCAACTGGGCGAACGGATTGCCCATCTGGAGGAACAGTTCCGCCTGGCGCAGAGCAAACGCTTCGCCCCGAGCAGCGAGAAGCTGCGGGATCGCGTCTTCGACGAGGCTGAACAGATCGCCGCCGCCGAACCCGACGACGACGCCGGCGATACCGAAGACACGTTTGCGTTGCCCGACACGGGCCTGCCGGATGCGCCCGCGCCGGCACGGAACAAACGCGGACGCAAGCCGCTGCCAGCGCACCTGCCACGCCAGCGCATCGAATACGACCTGCCCGAAGACCAGAAGGTCTGTCCGTGCTGCGCGCACGCACTGCACCGCATGGGCGAAGAGGTCAGCGAACAGTTGCATATCGAGGTGAAGGCATCGGTGCTGCAGCACGTGCGTTTCAAGTACGCGTGCCGCCACTGCGAGCGCCATGCCGAACGCACCCCGGTGATCACCGCGCCGATGCCGGCGCAGCCGCTGCCGGGCAGCAACGCCAGTGCAGCGATGATCGCCACCGTCACGGCAGGCAAATATGTCGACGGCACGCCGCTGTACCGGATGGCCCATGCGCTGGCCCGCGCGGACATTGAAGTCGGGCGCGGCACGCTGGCGAACTGGATCATCCGGCCCGCCGGGTTGCACTACAGCCGGCTCTACGAGGCACTGCGCAGGACGCTGCTCTCGCAGACGCTGATCCACGGTGACGAGACAACGGTGCAGGTGCTCAAGGAGCCCGGCCGGGCCGCGCAGAGCACGTCGTATATGTGGGTGTACCGCAGCGCCGAAGACTGCCCGGAGCCTGTTGTGCTGTTCGACTACCAGCCGGGGCGTGGGCAGGAACATCCCCAGGCGTTCCTCGCCGGCTACGAAGGTCTGCTGATGACCGACGGGTATGCCGCCTGGCGTACGCTCGAAGGCGCGACGCACTTAGGCTGCCTGGCCCACGCGCGGCGGGCCTTTGTCGACGCTCTCAAGGGAATGAAGAAACCTGGCGGGCGCGCCGCGCAGGCACTGGAGTACTTCAAGGCACTGTATCAGGTCGAGACGCTGGCGAAAGCTGATGCGCCGCAAGGCGAAACACGCGTCGCCCACACGTACCGGCTGCGCCAGCAGCACAGCGTACCGCTGCTGGCGTCCCTGAAGGCGTGGCTCGACGAACAGGCCCCACAGGTCCTGCCCGAGAGCCTGCTGGGAAAGGCGATCAGTTATACGCGCAATCAATGGGATTACCTGAGCCGCTACGTCACCGATGGGCGCGCCCCCGTGGACAATAACGTGATCGAGCGCCTATGGATTCGAATCCATAGGCGCTCTTATCCACGTGACGGAATTATGCAGACCTCTGCGTTGCCGCGACGCCAGCCGCATCTATGATCCGGAGTTGTCGCGACCGGCACAGGCCTTGGGCAGGCATCAGGAAGACTGTGCATTGATGAAAACGCGCGACCAGATGCATCTCACGAAGCGAGCATAATCATAGCCTGTCAAGGAAGGCCAAGATGTCTTTCGGCGGCCGAAACCGGCGCTGTTTGAACTGCGGTGCTTGAATGGCGTTCAGTGCCCGCTGTTTCATGGCGAGATCGGCTTCGATGTACATATGGGTGGTGGCGGCACTTTCATGGCCAAGCCACAAGGCAATCAACGTGACATCTACACCAGCCTGAAGCATGTGCATGGCCGTGGCGTGCCTAACGACGTGCGGAGTGACGTTTCGCGTCTTGAGTTGCGGACAGCGGATTGAAGCGCCAGTCGCAGCCAGCTTAAGGCGATCTGTTACGCCGGACCGGGTCATCTGGCCGCCGGCACGGTTAGGAAAGAGCCATTGATCCGGATCTGGACTAATCTGGTGTAGCCAGCGGCGAATATGTTTCGCGGTATCAGCCCACAGTGGCACGGTTCGCTCCTTTCGTCCCTTGCCGTGGAGGTTTGCGTAGGCGCTGCGGTCCAATACGACATCCCTGACACGCATGGCTGTAAGTTCAGAGACCCGTGCACCTGTGTTGTAGAGCGTAGCCAGCATAACCTGATCGCGCTGACTGCACCAACTGTTTGCAGCAGGAGCTGCAAGGATGCATTGCATTTCTTCTCGAGTGAGGAAACCAACCATGGGTCTGTCGAAGCGTTTCATGGGAATGGCCAACACGCGCTGAAGTCCGGGCAGCGCCGAAGGCTCCTGTAACGCTGCATAGTGAGCAAAAGACCGGATCGCTGCGAGCCGCGCGTTCCGGCTGCGGATAGCGTTGTGACGTGTAGTCTCCAGATATTTGAGGAAAGCGAGAATCAGCTCTGCACTGAAGTCGACTAACCGGAGCTTATGCGGCGGCTTGTTCAAGTCATTCTCCGCGAAGCTGAAAAGCAGCCGAAAGGTATCGCGGTAGCTGGCTACAGTGCGAGGACTTACGTTGCGCTGCTCGATCAGACGGTCCATAAAGAACTGCTGAATCAAGGTCGAGAAGCGTACTGCTGGATCGGAGCTAGTCATTTGGAATCTCCCGGGCGTAACGTTCGAAGCGTTGAGAGACCAACGCCATCAATTCAGGGACGGCGCTGACATACCAATAGGTGTCAGTGGCACGAACGTGCCCCACGTAGGTGGATAACGATACGATCGCGTTATCGACATTGATCTGGTGCCGATACCAGCGAACCAGGCAATTCGTGATAAACGTATGCCTTAAATCGTGGATACGTGGTGCCGGATAGTTACCTCGGGCGATCCAGCCAAGCTGGCGCCGCAAGATACAGAAGGTCTCCTCTGCATTCCAGATGTTCAGGGCTCGTCCCCACGAAGACAGGAAGAAGTTCTCGTCTGTTGCGAGTGGGAGAAACTGGTCGCGTAGTTGAGCGTAGCGCTGAAGAGCGGCGACAGTCGTCGTGTGCAAAGGAACAAGACGGGATTTGCGGTATTTGCTTTGACGAACAATCAGCACGCCGCGCTCGAACATTACGTCCGCGCGCCCAAGCCGCAGCACCTCCGAAATTCGCATGCCTGTAGCGGCAATCAGACCAAAAAGTGTGCAGTAGGTTGCAGGCCGTAACCCACCTGATGGGCGCAGCCGCGCTGCCGCTTCCAGGAGCGCCTCCACTTCCTCATCCCTGTAAATATGAGGTACCGGTCGACGACGGGTGGACCCCAGTAGCCTAGGTGGCGGGACTTCAGTGGCGGGATCGTACTGCTGCAGATACCTGATGAACGGGCGAAGCACTTCCATCCGCTTCGCTGCAGTAATTGGTCTGGCAGAGTGGCTGTCCTGGGCCCAACGTAAAGCAAGTTCCAACGTTACCGGGCCTTTGTGACAGCCACGTTCGGCGAACCGGGCAAACGCAAGTAGTTGCGTGCCCTGGCTCTTCAGTTTGAAACCAACTTGCCGCCTGGCATAGAGATAGTCCTCTACCCGGGTAGTCATCGAACACAAGTGTTTCATGATCTGCTCCCCGGCCAGGGTGAGACCACGGCCGCAAGTCTGCGGAAATCCACCTTCGTGTAAATCATGGTGGTATTGATGCTGCGATGCCGAAGCACATCCGCGATGTCCTTGAGAGAAGCACCATTGCCCAGCATGCGACTGGCCACCGTGTGCCGCAGTAAATGAGTGCCCATCGACGTGCTTGGCCAACCACATCGGGCATAGGCCAGTCTGATCGCACTGCATACAACAGCTGGGGTAACTGGCCGATCGAATGGCGCCCGATGTCGTACGAACAGCGCGCGGCTAGCGGTTTGGGGTCGACCGAAGCGCTCGTAATCGATGAGCGCGCGCCCTGTTAGTGCGGGCAGCGGTAAAAGATCGACACGCTTGCATTTGGCTGCCCTGATGCGCAACGTTCCCTCATGCCAATCCACGTCTGCGAGTTGCAGCGCAGCCACCTCTCCTACGCGCAACCCCAGATCTACCAGTAAACGCGCCATGGCGTAATCTCGCCGGCCTGACGCCGTTTGTGTGTCGAAAGCATTCAGGAATTGTGCGAGTTGGACCTGCGTCAGCAATTTGGGCACGCGAGCCATTGACCATACCGCCACCTTTGGTACAGCAGCCATCAATGCCTCGATATCGTCGCCGCTAAACTGACGGAAGCGTAGATAAACGCGTACGCTGCTTGCGATGGCACCGGCGCTCGATGGAGCGTGGCCCGTACTCCGCTCGACGACGAAATGCAGCACGTCAGCCGGTTTGATTCGACACATGTCAATGCGGCGACTACCGAATTGATAGACCAGGAAGTCGTGCACGCAGTCGCGGTGGTTGCGGCGGGTGCTCGCGGCAAGACCACGGATCTCGTCAAGATAAACGTCAAGGCGGTTTAACTCGTCGACGATGGTGCCAGGCAACCGAAGCGGCGGTGGTCGGATACGACCATCCGCGCGAAGCACCTTAAGCAAATGTTTGAGCGCTGCCCGCGTGAAATTTAATGCGCACTTCCTTCGCCCGGGACAGTCGCAGCTCGGCAGGTGCACGGAGATGAATTGACGTACCAGATTCTCATCGATCTGATCGAGCCTGATGCGCTTGCTGCTGAGCCAGCGCGAAAAATGTGCGACGCTGGCAAGATAATGTCCGATGGTGTGAAGGGCGTAGCCGTGACTTTGCAGGTAGCCGACATACGCCGGACGGCTCGCTGCAAGCACACTATCGTCGAGTTGTCGCCACGATCGAACTCCGACCTGATCCGCTTCCATGGTAGCTCTCCTCTGAGGCAATGGAGTCCCTCAGCAAAGCACCATTTATTATGTTCAGCAAGAGCCCGTCCCCGTGCGCTGCAACAAAGCCAGCCCGGCACGTCCTACGCGACCGCTGACTCGTGCGTACCCTGCATAATTCCGTCACGTGGATAAGAGCGCGACATCCGCCCCTTCTGCACAGGGAGAAAGGCCTGGCTCTTTGCAGACACGGTCGCCGGTGCGAAGGCAAGCGCGATGATCTACAGCCTGATGCTCACGTGCCGCGCCTGCAACGTCGAGCCGTATGCCTATCTGCTCCACGTGCTCACCGAGTTGCCGCAGCGCGCGCCGGATGCCGACATCGGCGATCTGCTACCGTTCAACTTCGCCCGACAGCAAACCGCGACACCACCCCCTGCCTGAGCGAGACGCCGATCACGTGTCCAGGCCGGACACCCGGTTGATCAGGAAAAGTCATTCGTTACCCGGTAACGCCGACGTGTTATCGGGTCGCGTTGAAATAGCTGTCCCACTGTTCCGAATCCGGATCGAGCCGGCGCACGATAGCGTCGTCCGCCCGCACGATCAGCCGCTCCAGCATCTCTCGCTTCGTTACCGAGTAACGGCATGCCAGGCGAGCAAGCGCAAGATCCGCCTCTGTGCTCACCCACATGTCCAGTCGCCGCTCTCCGTTGCCATCCTTGCCCGCCGTCGCTCGACTTGCGCGCCAGGCCGCCTGCCGCTGTGCTGTCGTCTGCGCCATCCTGAAACTCCTCCGTTACCCGGTAACAACGCATGCGCCAACGTTACCCGGTAACGACGATGTTCCTCAAGGTGTGCTTTATTTAGCGGTTACCGACGAACGTATTGGAAAGCCGGAGATGCGCGGCTGATAGCGTTTCCTCAAGCCGGAGAAGGTTCAGGCCGGGCGGGCTTGTGGTTGCCGTCCCGAACGACTGCCCCTCCACCTTTGCACCGAAACAGTTGTGCTGCAGGTAGTAGAAGCGCGCCGCACGCTGGATATCGGTGAGGGTTTCCGGGACCGTATCCTGCAACCATTTGAACACCTGCCTGCTCGTCAGCGCCCACTTGAACTGACGAACAAACTCCTCGAGGTGGTGCTGCACGACACGATACAGATTGATGAGATCGCCGTTGATATCGTTGATGACCTCGACCGCCGCCGGCGGACGAAGAAAATACAGCGCGGCTCCGCCTGCGAACACCTCGACATAGCACTCATGCTTCGGAAAACGTGGGATCAGATGATCAGCGAGCCGGCGCTTGCCGCCGATCCAGGGAACGATGGGGGTTGCCATATGTGGATTGCCTTGTTGGGAATTTGTTAGAATTCGCCCCGCCTACCGGTAGGTGTCAGGGCCTTGGCTAATTCACTGGCTGGTGCAGTGGAAAGGCGGCCGGGGGAAATGCGCAAACATCATCCCGGTCGCCCTGTCTTTTCCGCCCACGCGGGAGAAAAGTTACTTTGCCGCTGGATAGCGGCGAATTTGAGGGACACATACCACCCGTCAAAATACTGTATGTTTACACAGTATTTTGACGAGGCTTATCGTGAATCTCCCTGACTTCAAACCCCCGACTCTTGCTGAATTGCGCAACTGGTGGCGTGACCATCGCGGCGAGGGAGACGTCGAACGGTTGATCCTCGAAGTCCAGCATTTGAGGCTGTTGATCCTACGGTTGCGAGGCGAAGCCGACGCGGCCGTAAGGCTCGCCAGGGAAATTGACCGCAGCCTTATAGCTCGTGAATCGCCAATCATGGAACTGCGGATACGTCTCGCTCAGGAGGTACTGCGTGTCGGCGACATCGACGACACACCGAGGCACGATGCCGTACCTAAAAACGTCCAGGAATACGCCCGCAACCCGGATGCGGTCAAGTTCGAGGCCGATGCGCGGCGTCGACGCGAGCAGCGGGAATAGCTTCCACGCACATGGACTGATCCCCTGACGTTTCGGCCTATCTGTTTCTGATGGGCCATTTTTTGTTGATCCATTCCGCCAAACCTTGGTCCTGCGCCGCAACCTGTTTCCGGCAGACTTTCTATAGCCCTATATTCGCGTCACCTCGGACTATTTGAGGGCGAGTTTGTGGCGAACTCACATTCCCTTAAGTAAGTCCTTCAGCCTGCCGGCTGGGCTGCCGGCGGGCTTCTTTTTCACTTCTTCAAACCCACGCACGCGACCACCAGCGCCTCAAGTTGACCCTCCCATTGCTTGCGCTGCAGATGATCCCGCCAGAGCCGGTCGACGGCCGAACCGTTTGGCGCGGCCAGCAATTCCGCATCGGACAGGAACACAGGCCTCGGCGGAACGGAATCGATGCACGGCACAGGCACCTGCACCTTCGCCTCAACAGTCTCCGTGTGGACGACAGGTGAGATCGCCGCAGGTGGCGCCGAGCCGCAACCGGGAACAACACACGTCACAGTGCCGGACGGTGTGCTGCCCAGCCGGAAATAGCCGCCGAAGCAACGAAACTGCCCCGCCGCTGGTGCGCTCGCCTGCATGTCTGCTGCGCTGGCGTAGTCGACGCCGTGCGTCAAGGCCACGCCGTTGTCATAAGCCGCCGAAACGGTGCACGCCGCATCGCTGACCTGATAGATCAGTTTTGAGGTGTTCACCGCCTTTGGCGTGACGTTCAGAACGGCCCCGTATACGCGCGGCTTGGGTTGATCCTTCAGATCATCGGCAGTGCCCTCCAGCCCGTTGGGCGCGACATTGTTGCCCGCATATGTGGGCCAGTCGTTCAACGTCAGATCGGCTAACCGGTCCTGAATGATGAGGTCGACAGCGGCGCCGTCCGCAGCGACGTCAGACAGCGTGCCCGTCATCACCACCAGCCATTGCGAGAACGGCGTATCGATGTCGCCGATGCGCACCGTGAAGCGACGTCCGTCGAACGCATAATCGGTCAACAGATAGTCGAGATCACCGCCTTCATTGACGAGCTGCACGTTGCCGATCGTCACTTTCGTCGCGCCGTACGTGCCTGCGGCATCGAACAGCAAACGCGAGAGGGACGGCGCCGTCTTGATCACCGGCTCGAACCACGCATTGGCCGGCGTATCGTCCGGTCGCGTGACAAAGCCACTTTCAGAAAAACGAAGCGTATCGACCCGTCCGTCGGCCAGGTGATACGCCTCCACTTCCATCGCAATGATCATGCCTTTTTCCCCGGTCGGGCATTGTTGCGCAGCACCGCCGTCTGTTCATCGAGCCGGTCGGTTTGCTCCTTGACGAGCGTCGCGCGCTGGTTGGCGTGGCCCATATCCGCCTTCAGCCGTTCGGCGCGAAGCTGGGCGACTTCGGAGCGCAGCGATTTGATCTCCTGCACCAGTGCGTCATTCCCCGTTGACTGGTAACGGGTGAAATCAACCGTCTGCACCGATGGCCGCTGTGCATCGAGCGTGCGCGCTTCGCTCGCGGTCAGCACGCGCTCGCCCTGATGCAACTCGGCGATGTAGCCGTCGAACGGCACGCGGTACAGACCCTGCGCGTGCGAACCGTTCACACTCGTCCAGCCCTGCAACTGCGCGATCGCTTCGGCCACCGTTTGCACCGACGTATTCACGTCGACGATGCCCTTCACCATCTCTTTCAGCTGGTTGAGCTGCGCGTCGGCCGACGAGCTCGCGTAGTCCATCGACCGCATGACTTCAGCAAGATCGGATTGATACTGGCCCGAGCTCGCGTTATATGCCTTCGATGCATTGAGGAAATCCTGCGCGGCCGATGTCAGATTCGATTGCGCGGTGGCGTCCCCGCCGATCGCCTTGTTGTACAGATCCTCGAATTGCTGACGCGTGTCGGCATACTTCTGCTCAGGCGACGCGGTCGAAAGATCGCCCGACGTCAGCGATGCCCGGAACTGGTCGACCTGATCCTTGAACGACGTTAGCGCCTGCGACTGCGTGGCGTAGGCGGACGACACCGCCGACTCATACGACGAGACGACGCTATCGAACGCCGGCGCCAGTGCAAGCAGCGAGACATACGTCTGCTGCCCCGCAGCGGTCGAGAGGTCGAGCGACTCGACCAGATCCCGGAACTGATCACGCGTGTGAATTCCGCTATAGCCGAGAGTCGAGAGCTGATCGGTGACGGACTTCGCCGCGTCATCAGCCTGTTGCGCCGCTGACGTGAAATGCTGATAGAAGTACGTCGCGCTGGTGTTGAACGAGTCCACACCACCGGCCAGATTCAGCACCGCCAGTTGTGCGTCGGTCGATGCGTTCTTCAGGTTGTCGAAGTCGTTGCCAAGCTTCTGGAACGAGTCGAACAGACTCTTCAACGTCGACAGCTCGGTCAGCAACGCCGTAATGTCGTCCGCCGACAGTTTCGACGCATCGACGCCCTGCAACGCCTGGGCATACGGCGTATCGAGATTCGCCTTCTGCAGCGTATCAATCACCGAACGCTGCAACTGCAATTGAAAGTCCTGCAAGACAGTCTGCGGATCCTTGACGCCACCTAGATCCTGACGATCCGGATACCAGTCACCCCCCGTCGTGAAGCCAGCCGCGACGAACGAATTGCCCTTTTTCGGACTGACCTCATAGCTCGCCTTGTACTGGCCAAGACCGTCGAGCGAGCCGCCCAACTGTTCGGTCAGCGACTGGATGCTTGCGTACGTTGTCTTGATCTGATTCTGGACATCGGTTGCCGCAGGATCACCACCGCTCGGGCCGCCAAACTTCGTGATATTGGTGCCATCACTGGTCGAGTACGACGCGCCGTAACGCGTCTCGCCGCCACCGATCAGGGAGCCGACCAGCGACCCGAGGACCATGCCAACAACAGCACCGATCGGGCCAGCCAGCGAGCCAAGCGACGCGCCAATCGCAGTACCGGCAACTGCCGACGAAGCGCCAAGCGCGAGTCCGCCTACAGCACCCAGCGAGCCGCCCATGCTGCTGTACCCCTTATTGCCGAACAGGGCGCCGCCGGCCAGACCACCCAGCAGACCAGCACCACCGTACATCAGCCCGGCGCTCGATCCCAGCGTACTGCCCAGTCCAAGCCCGCTGCTCCCGGCGGTCGTGAAGCCGTACGCGTTGGATCCGACGAGGCTGCCGATAGACGAGGCCGAGCCAGCCGCGACGTCACCGCCAATGCCTGCACCCAGGCCGCCCAGGGTAACGCCACCGCCGGCGAGCGCGCTACTGCCTGCGCCGGCGATTGCAGACGCCCCAAGCGCCGACCCTGCCGAGCCATAGCCACTCATCCATTGGCTGATCGTGTTGTAAAGGCTCGACCCGTTGCTGTAGATGCTCCGACCGTTCTGCAGCAGACTCAAAACGTTATGCCCAATGATCTCTCCCCCACCTGCAAAGCGCTGATCGCGCTTTTCGCCGGTCAGCGCGATCCGCTCACAATCGACAATGTTGAGGCCGCATTGCCTCACGCCGATCGACAGGCACTCCGGCTCGACCTGCACATGCTTGTGCGCGCAACGGTCGTGCGGCAGGCCATCCGACGCTCCGACGAGCGCCTCGTGTACTGGCTCGCCGGCACAACGATCGCTCCGTTCGACGGTACGTTGTTTCACTACGCACCAGATGCCACGTTTGCCGACGTTGGCGGCATCCCGTCGACGGGAGGGTCCAACAATGCCTAAGGCCAGCCCACTCGTTCTCGACGCGATGATCGTCACCGGCAACACGAAAGCAGCGGTCAAAGCTGCCGGCGGCGGATCGTCGGATCTTTGGACCGTACCTCCGGATCAGATCCACTTTGATCCGCGCGATAACGTCCGACCGCTCGACCCCGATCGCGTTCGACATATGGCGAACCTCATCAAGGTGAACGGTTACGACCGCAAGCAACCGCTCGGGTGCTTCGTGCGTAAAGTTGGTGGCGAAGACCGGATCTATGTGTACGCCGGGCAGCACCGCTACCACGGCGCATTGCTGGCCATCTCAGAAGGGGCGCAGATCGATCGACTGCCGATCGTTATCGACGAAGCCAAGTCCGTCAACCGCACAAACCTGATTTACGCCGGCATCACGACAAACGATGGAGAGAAGCTCACGCCGCTGCAACTCGCCGAGAAGGTTGTCGAGCTCCAGGAACTCGGCGAGCCCAATGCCACCATTTGCCAACGACTGAACATCACGGACCAGACGATCCGCGACGTACTGCTGCTCGCGAATGCGCCAGCAGCGCTTCACAGGCTCGTCCGTAACAAGGTTGTCTCGTCGACGCTCGCCATTGACGAGATTCGCACGCACGGCGGTGATAAGGCACTTGAGCGCCTGCAGAACGCGGCACAACAGGCGAAGGCGGGCGGGAAAGCCAAAGTCACGAAGAAGACACTCGGAAAACCGGTTGCTCCCAAGATCAGCGACGTGCAAGCAAAGCAACTTTTGCAGGCGCTGCAGGCCGTGCTCCATGACGCCGCGTTCGGCCAATTGGAAAAGCCGACCATCGCCGGAGTTCACACAGCCTTGTTGCCCCTGAAGGATTTACTTGATACGAAGCGAGGAGATTGAAGATGGTTCGCCCGGCCATTTCTACCCCGCGTCCGCTGCCGCGTAAGCGGGAACCGGCGGATAAACGCCCACGGCTTTCGCTCGCTGTCGCCGTCCCGGCGCACGCATCGGACGACCACATCAACTGCAGCGGGCTCACGCCCGCCATAGAGATCCAGACGGACGAGGCGCCGCTCACGCAGCGCAAGGCTATCCAGATGAACGAAGGCCAGATGGATTCCCGACTGTCCACCCTCGCTCGGATCGACGCGATTCGCCACGAGATCCGTCAACTGGTCGACGTCGTCGTACATGGCGCGGACATCGAGCTGCTCGATCTCATGCGCGACGAGGTAGGCAGCTATAGCCGACACAAAGCGGCACAGGAAGCACGTACATGGGCCAGTGCCGCCGGCGTCCAACTCGAGACAGGATTGATGATGCTCGACCGCGCCATGCGGCCGGCATCGACTGAGGAACGCGAATGACTCTACTGACCCGCGCATTCATCCTAGAACGCTTTGGTGTCCGATTGACGATGGCTCAGCTGGCCACGTTGCTCAGTATGTCAGAAGGGACAATCCGGAATCAGGTCAGCGCGGAAACGTTTCCCATCCCGACCTACAAGGAAGGCGCGTCGCGGTATGCCCCGTACGATGCCGTGGCGGAGTACCTGGACAAGATGTCAGAGGAGGCGCGTCGCAAAGCGGCCTGAAGACGGCGGCGGCGCTGGAGAGGGACTCTCAGTCACCGCCGATATCGTTTATGCACAAGCTTAATCCTCGCCGGCCTCCGGCGAATTCACCGCAGCCTCGGCTAAAGCAGCATACATTCCAACGGCGGAAGCAAATTGGGCCCCGAAGGAGGTGCGCCCGACAACGCCGCGCTGGAATACTATTGCCTGGGTGTCGTTATCGTGAAATTTCCTTAGCTGCCGGACATACTCCCGCTTGTCAACCCAGCTGTACGCTTCCGGAGCGGTCACAAATTGCGTGTAATCCACGTCGACCAGCCCGAGCCTGACCCAGTTTTCCAACATCGCAGTGAAGTTCTGAACGTCGACTTCCTTGCGTCCAGAATCCGTGTAAAGGTCCATGTAGTGCGAACGGAACGACAGGTAACCCGATCCGTCATTGTTTCTCAGACGGATCTCAACTATTGATTGCCGACCCGGAGCGGTTAGAAGCGGGCGAAGCCAACTGACTTCGTCCGGATCAATCTGCTTGATAAGCTCGACGAACGCAGGATGTGCAGTTCCGTTTTTGCGCTTATCCATTGCCGTGGACAACAAACTCAGGTACATCGCCTTGAGGTCTGGCTCTTCATGAGTAAACGCAAGCCCTTGCAGCGCCGGACCAGCAATCGACGCCTTCGGCTCGACGAGTTCCTCCGCTGGAATATCCGCAGTTTTCTCTTCCAGATCTTTGGCGAACCGGTTTTCGAAATAGCGTTTTGCCTTCTCAATTCCAAAATTAAGTGCAGCCAACGGCAACAGTACATTATTAACTGCCCGGGTGACCGTCACTGCAGTCTTTCCAAAATTGGAGGCAGCCTCCTTGGCCTGCGGATCGTCCTTGGCGATTTCTATTAACTGCCCGATGGCGCCAATTGCGTTCTTCGCCCCGTCGAGAGCAGACCCGGAATCAGAATCTGAATCAGCCATTTATTAGCCCGGTCACGTTCGCCGACGCCCCTGCGCCGCCACGCGTCATTATATGCAAACATCTAAGCCGCTTTTACTAGCTTAAGTCGCCCCTTCTTAGCCACCTGAGCCGGGTCCAGATTCGTGTACCGTTTCAGATTGCGCCAGTCCTTGTGTCCTGTCACGGCCGCCACTTCCGGAATCTGCCAGCCCGCTTCGAATAGTGCACTGGTCGCCTCATGGCGCAGGTCGTGAAAGTGCAGATCGACGATGCCTTTCGCATCGCAGGCCTGCTTGAAGTACTTGCTCGCGGTGCCCTTGTCAAACCGGAAAATGTAGTCGTTCCTGTGCGGCGGCATCGTTGGATCTGCCTTGCGCTTCTCAGCGTATTCCGGCGGCACCGGGTAGCGCGGTTGCCGCATGATGACTTCAAACGCGTCGCCAATCAGTGGGATCCACTCGTTGTTGCCGACCTTCTGGCGGGGATGCTTGCGATCACGCACCAGCGCGAGGTGATTCTCGGCGTCGATATCATCCCAGCGCAGGCTGAACAGCTCGCCACGGCGGAACGCACACTGCATGGCGACGCGCAACAGATCCGGCATCGCCTGTTGACGCTCCGGATGCTCGGCGAACCACGCAAAGATTTTCTCGATTTCTTCGGGTGTTGGACGGCGCTCACGCTTGCCGCCGGCTTCGATCAGGCGCAGATGGTGGAGCGTGGGTCGAGCCGTACCGATCGCATCGGGCAGCGTCAATTCGAGCAATGACCCCATGTGCCGCAGGACGGTGCCGAGCTTCGAGATATCCATGTCGACGGTATAGCCACCGGCGCCGGCCTTCCTACGATCCTGCGCAAACTTGACGATACGTTGTGTCGTGAGTTTCGCTGCAAAGTCACTTTCAAACGCATCTTCCAGCCGCTTCAGGATGTAGTCCTCATTTGACTTTTCCTTGACCGGCCGGCCAGATTCTGCGCGCGCTTCGCGGTATTTCCTCACGAGCTCGCCGACCTTGACGGTGGCCGAGTCGACCGCATTCTGGCCGTTGTCGATCTCGACTTCCTTGGCCCGTGCCCAGGCCTCGGCAGCACCTTTCGTTTTGAACGTTTTTGCTATACTCTGCCCTCGCTTGCGCACCTGGGCACGCCAGCGACTGCCGACTGGCAGGATTGAAGCCATGTTTTACCCCGTTCGAAAACTGTAGCAGTGCCAGATCACTTTTCGGTGCTACAAGGTCAATTTGTAGCAAAAGTGTAGCAGAGGCTGCTATAAACTGGGGTTCACAGGCTGTCACGGCGCTTCATTTAGGAAGAAGCAGAAAGGCCGGAAACGCCCACGGGACAAGGCCGAAGCCAACGGAAGCAAGGCTCCAGTCGTCCCATTGAAAACATCTATCTCCCCGTAGTTCAATGGATAGAACAAGTGCCTCCTAAGCGCTAGATACAGGTTCGATTCCTGTCGGGGGGACCAATCAGCAACATCCAAACACCTCAAAAAGCCCCGCCCGGCATTGCCTAGCGGGGCTTTTTTCGCCGCCGTCATTACCCACGTTCGCTGAATACAGGACGGTTGAAGCCAAATCTCCCTCTGCCCTGCGTGCCAACGGGACCCGCCTGACCGCACCCACGGAATCCATGCGGCCAATAAAACCGCACCACCCACCAACACCTAAAGTATTCCCGCCGCACGCCGAAAATCAGGCATGGATAACGACGACCGCCTCCGCCCTGGCCACCCTCTATATGAAGAAGCGATGGCCCTCGAATTGACCGTGCGCACCTTGCGTCACGCACAGGGCAAGAAGAATCCCGAAGACGTCCTCTATGCCTCACCCGAGTGGAACGTTGTCAGCGAGGAGTTTGTGCGCGACCTTTACCGAGCGATGGGCGGCAACCCGGCCGAGCTGCCCTGACCGCGGCAAGGGGTCTCGCCAGTCATCGCAGCACAAACCGCCCTCAGCCCATCACGCAGGCCGCTTCGGAATATCCAATCCCCTCGCCACCGCCGGACGCGCAACGAACGCCGCCAGCACCCTTTTCACATTCGAAAAGTCTTCAATCCCGACCAGATCCCCGGCTTCGTAGAACCCGATCAGATTACGCACCCACGGGAAAGTCGCGATATCGGCGATCGAGTACTTATCACCCAGGATCCAGTCGCGCCCTTCGAGCTGCTGATCCAGCACCGCAAGCAGCCGCTTCGACTCGGCGATATAACGGTCGCGCGGGCGTTTGTCTTCGTATTCCTTGCCGGCGAACTTGTGGAAAAAACCCACCTGGCCAAACATCGGGCCGATGCCGCCCATCTGGAACATCACCCACTGGATCGCTTCATAACGGCCAGCGGCATCCTGCGGAATCAATTTGCCTGCCTTGTCCGCCAGGTAAATCAGAATCGCGCCGGATTCGAACAGCGGCAGCGGCTTGCCGTCCGGGCCGTTCGGATCGATGATCGCCGGAATCTTGTTGTTCGGATTCAGCGACACAAACTCCGCCGACATCTGATCGTTCGTATCGAAACGCACAAGGTGCGGCTCATAGGGCAATCCGGTCTCTTCGAGCATGATCGACACCTTCACGCCATTGGGCGTCGGCAGCGAATACAGCTGAATCCGGTCCGGATGCTCGGCAGGCCATTTCTTCGTGATCGGAAAGACGGAAAGATCGGTCATGGTGATGGTGTAACCCTTGTGCGAGAGCTGCGGCTGAAAATGGGACTCGGGAATCAGCGATCGGCCAGAAGACCGAACGGAGAGACCCGAACACGCGACCGCCAAATATAAACCGACTCGGCAGAACGCGTGCGTGAGCGCCTCAGTGCGGGTTGCCTCGAATCACACCAACGCGAAGATTGCCACGCGACGCTTTTCCCCATCGCCTAACCGCACGAAGGCACTCAAGCTCACCACAAATCCTTGGTAGCCGTACCGGCGCGCAGGTTATACCCTTCGCGCCACAAGGCCGAGCCGACCGTCAGCAACAGCGTCTTCTGCTCGCCATCGTGTTGGTCCCATGTCGCTGCCAGCCAGGTAGCGAAACTCGCACAGATGGTTTCAAGGTCGACGGGCGTCTTGCCCTCGAGGTACTGCCGTTCGAACATCGAAAGCACTTTATCGGGTGTCATAGGCGCCTCCTACGTGTTGGATGCGCCAAGTCTAAAGGCGGCGCACGGCGTGCGGAGCGTCCGCGTCGCCGAACCCGGGTTACTCCCAGGCCAAAACGGCGCCACACCTTGCGCCCGGCGGCCAAGCTCCCACGCCCAACAGCCAGAGCCCGCCACCCAAGCCCCATCAAAACAAAAAAAGGCGCCGAAGCGCCTTTTCCCCGTAAAACGATACCGCGAACCGAATTACGGCGCGTTGCGCTTTGCATTGTCCTTGGCGTCTTCCTTCGCGTCGCCATAGGCCTTTTGCACCTTGCCGGCGCCTTGCTGAAGGTCGCCTTTAAGCTCCTTACCCGGGTTGTTGGTGGCCTTGCCGACGGCTTCGTTGACCTTCCCCTTGATCTGCTCGCCTACGCCCTTTACCTGGTCCTTGTTCATGTTCGGCTCCGATATCTGGAATGCCGGCGCGTCATTACGCCAGTATCCCGATTCAGCAACGGGTGTGCCCGCGCCGGCCGCCAGCCCGTTTTGCCCAATGAAGCCAGCCGCGAAAAATATTTCAAAAAAGCACTAAAGTCCCGCCGTGGCCTGCCGTAAAGGTGCCATGGAGGGGCTATGGAACGGACACTCATTACGCTGACGGGGTCATCCCAGGCGGCGCTGGTCGACCAGGATATCGCGCATATTGGGCGCGTGATGCGGCCGTCTTTACAAGGCGATCTGGGTGGACCGATTCTGCCAGTTACCTACTGGCGCAAGCGGCTGTACCAATTGCTCGACACCGGCAATCTGTCCCGCGGGCAACTGTGCGTAGTCGACAGCCTCCTGCTGCAGCTCGACCAGTTCGAAGCGGAACCCCTGCCAGTGTGGAATGCGCCGGCCGCTGCAACCGCCGCCCCGTTCCAGCCGCTAAATCTCGCCGCCGGCCGTCATATCTGATGTGACGCGCTGCAAGTCTTGATGGCCGCTCTTCCGCGCCGGTCAGCCCTACTCTTCCCAGCTAAAAAAAGGCCGCGAACCCTGTCGCGGCCTGAACACGTCGCAACGCAGGGATTTCGCGTCACGCTGTAAGCCTACACGTCCAACTGTGACATTCGCATTTAGGCAAAAACAGTGTTCGTGCGACCGGAAATTTTCTGCTCACACTCAGTGAAAATAGGAAAAAGGGACGACCTTAGGTCATAATGTCCGCAAAAATTCCCAGCAAGGACATCCGTGACCCTCGCCGCACCGCTCGACCTGCTCAGACAGGCGCGCGCCCGCTTCACTCAACGCGAAATCGCCGCGCACGTCGGTAAGGACATCAAGACGGTACGTCGCTGGGAAAAAGGCGAAACACCGTGTCCGTCGATGCTCGAACCGGCCTTGCGCGATCTGCTGCACAGCAGCGGCCGGACGAAGGCCGGCGCGGCCACCGGCGACGCCCAATTCCGCTTCATCGATCTGTTTGCCGGCATCGGCGGCATTCGCATGGGTTTCGAGGCGCACGGCGGCGACTGCGTCTTCACGAGCGAGTGGAACGATTTCTCCACCAAGACCTATCGCGAGAACTACCCCGCCGGCGGCGACCATTCGCTGATCGGCGACATCGTCTCCTTTCCCGCCGAAGAAGTGCCGAGCCACGACGTTCTGCTCGGCGGCTTTCCGTGCCAGCCGTTCTCGATTGCCGGCGTCAGCAAGAAAAACGCGCTGGGCCGCCCGCACGGCTTCGAATGCACGACGCAGGGCACGCTGTTTTTCGACGTCGCGCGGATCATCGCGGCAAAGCGCCCCGCCGCATTCCTGCTCGAGAACGTGAAGAATCTGCTCTCGCACGACAAAGGCCGCACCTTCGACGTGATCCTGCAAACCCTGCGCGACGAACTCGGCTACGAAGTGCACTACCGTGTGGTCGACGGCCAGCATTTCACGCCACAGCACCGGGAGCGCATCATCATCGTCGGCTTTCGCGGCAAGACGTCGTTTTCCTGGGACGATCTGCGTCTACCGGAAAGCGGCCCGCGCCTTGGTTCGATCCTGCATCGCACGGACGGCAGCGAACCGGTGCTGCCGTGGGACCACGATCGCTTCTTCGACCACGCGAGCAAACGCGTGCAACCGAAGTACACGCTCACCCCGAATCTCTGGACCTATCTGCAAAACTACGCGGCGAAGCATCGCGCGGCGGGCAATGGTTTCGGCTTCGGCATGGCTTATCCCGACAGCGTCACGCGCACACTCTCCGCGCGTTATCACAAGGACGGCTCGGAGATCCTGGTCTATCAAGGCGAGCAGTTGCGGCCGCGGCGCCTCACGCCGCGTGAATGTGCACGGCTGATGGGCTTTCCCGATACCTTCAGGATTCCGGTCAGCGACACGCAGGCTTACCGGCAGTTCGGCAACAGCGTCGTCATGCCGGTGATGCGCGAAGTGGCGCGCATCATGCTGCCGCATGTGCAAACCCTGCTCGCCGAGGAGACGCACAATGGTTCGAAGCAAGCCCTTTCGCTCTATTCCTGAGCGGCGCGATCCGCCACCCAGACGCTAACAATGGTCGATATCGTCGACAGCGCAACGCGTAGCCGGATGATGTCCGGCATTCGCGGCCGCAATACGAAACCGGAAATCCTGATCCGCAGCCTGCTGCATGGCCGGGGCTTTCGTTTCCGTTTAGACGCGCGCGACCTGCCAGGCCGGCCGGATATCGTGCTGCCGCGCTATCGCGCCGTCGTGCTGGTGCACGGCTGTTTCTGGCACGGTCACGATTGCCATCTGTTCAAATGGCCGCAAACCCGGCCCGAGTTCTGGCGCGACAAGATCGGCCGCAATCGCAGCAATGACGACAAGGTTCGCGCGGCGCTGCTCGCCAGCGGCTGGCGCGTCGGGGTGGTATGGGAATGCGCTTTGCGTGGTGCGAATCGCGATATCGAGGGCGTATTGCAGCGGCTCGTCGAGTGGCTGAAGAGCGACGCGCCGAGCTTCGAGGAACGCGGCTGAAAGCTGCTTGTAGCCTGCCTGGTTGGAGGGAACTCCGGAGCCGCTGGTGATACACTCGATTAGCTAGCTCGGGGCATTTTTTGCGTGCCGATGCTGCAGAAATCAGGCAGCAACTGGCCGGCAGTTCAATGGCAAGCCGGTAGCAAAAAGAGCACGCTCCGACCATCCCAGAACCACTCAAGAAGGGAGGCACACGATGGCTGATTTCCGTCTCTGGTCCGACGATTTCCCCACCAACGGCTTTATGCCGAAAGCCCACGAATACCACGACAAGGCCTTCGGCGTAGACGGCGAGAACATTTCTCCCGCGTTGCAGTGGGATGCGCCGCCGGCCGATACCCAAAGCTTCGCACTCACCGTTCACGATCCGGACGCGCCTACCGGCAGCGGCTTCTGGCACTGGGTCGTCGTCAACATTCCGGCGGATGCCCGATCGCTGCCGCGCAACGCCGGCAAAACCGATGGCTCGCTGCTACCGCAAGGCGCGCTGCAATTGCGCAACGATTACGGCACGGTCGGCTTCGGTGGCGCCGCGCCGCCGCGCGGCGACAAGACGCATCGCTACATCTTCCGCCTGCATGCGCTGAAGGTGCCGCATCTGCCGATCAATGCGGAGACCACCAACGCGGTCGCGCGCTTCATGACGCATCTGAACGAACTCGACTCGACCACCCACACCGGTCTGTACGAACTCAAATAACGCGTGAGACGCGATGCCGGTACGCTGTCACAGTGCCGGCATCGTCGCTGCATGCCATCCTGCCTGTCCAGGGCGGCACGCAGCGCGCGTGGCTCATCGTAGGACCGATGCGCCGCCCCATTCCAAATCAAAAGAACGATGCAAGCACAACCATCGCGCAAGGACGGCTCGATGCCGGCCGATGCCGCCCGCGCCGCTCCACTCACCGCCGGCACACCGTTCGCGGACAGCACCGAACAAGGCTTGCCGATTCCGCAACGCTACTGGGCGATGCTGGTTATCGCCCTCGCCCTCACGCTGGCGGTGCTCGACAGCGCGATCGCCAACGTGGCGCTGCCGACCATCGCGCGCAATCTGCACGCAAGCGCGGCCGGCTCGATCTGGGTCGTCAACGCTTACCAGCTTGCCATCACCATTTCACTGCTGCCGCTTGCGTCGCTAGGCGATCGCATCGGCTACCGGCGTATCTACCTGGCCGGGCTGATCCTGTTCACGGTGGCGTCGTTCGGGTGCGCGTTGTCCACCTCGCTGCCGACGCTCGCACTCGCCCGGGTGGTCCAAGGCTTCGGCGCAGCGGGCGTCATGAGCGTGAACACGGCGCTCGTGCGCATGATCTATCCGCCCACGCAGCTTGGACGCGGCGTTGCGATCAACGCGATGGTCGTTGCGGTGTCGTCCGCGGTCGGCCCGACGGTCGCCTCCGGCGTGCTCGCCGTCGCCTCGTGGCCGTGGCTGTTCGCGATCAATGTGCCGATCGGGATCGCGGCGATTGTCGGTGGCTTCAAGGCGCTGCCGATGAATCCCGGCCACGAGTCTCCGTACGACTATCTGAGCGCGGTGATGAACGCGTTCGTGTTCGGCCTGCTGATCTTTGCGATTGACGGTCTCGGTCACGGCGAGCACATCGGCTGGGTCGTCGCTGAGGCGCTCGTTGCGGTTGTGATCGGCTACTTCTTCGTGCGCCGTCAGTTGACTCAACCCGCGCCCCTGCTGCCGATCGATTTACTGAGGATTCCGGTGTTCGCCCTGTCGATCGGCACCTCGGTGTGTTCGTTCTGCGCGCAGATGCTGGCGTTCGTGTCGTTGCCGTTTCTGTTGCAGGACACGCTGGGTTTGTCGCAGGTAGAAACCGGTTTGCTGATGACGCCGTGGCCGGCGGTGATCATCATCGCCGCGCCGATTGCCGGCGTGCTGTCGGACAAGGTGTCGTCCGGCTGGCTAGGCGGCGTCGGACTCGTTGCGATGACAGTGGGCCTGCTGCTGCTCGCCACCCTCGGCGCGCATCCCGAGCCCATGCAGATCGCGTGGCGCATGGCGCTGTGCGGCGCGGGCTTCGGGATCTTCCAGTCGCCGAACAATCGGACCATGTTGTCCGCCGCGCCACGTGAGCGCAGCGGCGGCGCGAGCGGGATGCTCGGCACCGCACGCCTGACCGGACAGACCCTCGGCGCGGCGCTGGTCGCGCTGATCTTCGGCATCGCACCGCAAAGTGGCCCGACTGTCGTGCTGTATGTGGCAGCCTGCTTTTCAGCCGTCGCCGCCGTGATCAGCATGTTGCGCGTGGTAAACAGTTCGACGTGACCAGCACGCGCGGTTCCTGAAGGCTCCGCGCCGCCGTTGATACGACTACGACGACGATGCCGTCACGTCAGCGAGCTTTACCGCTTTGGCCGTCACCGAAGAGGCAGTCGCAACGTTGCGCAGATCGCCCAGGAACGTATCGCGCCAGACCGACAGATTGTTCTCGCGCATCGGCGCCATCATGTCGGCATGACGCGCCTGACGCTCGGCGAGCGGCATCGACAGTGCACGCTCCAGCGCCTCGGCCATCTGTGACAGATCGAACGGATTGACGACCAGCGCCCCCGGCAGTTGCTCGGCCGCACCGGCAAATTGCGACAACACGAGTACGCCCGGATCGGCCGGATCCTGCGATGCGACGTACTCCTTCGCGACCAGGTTCATCCCGTCACGCAGCGGCGTCACGTAGCCGACCTGCGATTGACGGAACAGCGCCATCAGCAGATTGCGCTCGTACTTGCGGTTCAGGTACAGAATCGGCGTCCAGTCGAGTTGTGCGAAACGGCCATTGATGCGACCGGCTTCGCCCTCCAGCGTCTGACGAATACGCTGGTACGTCTGCACATCCGCGCGTGTCGGCGGCGCGATCTGCACCAGCGATACGCGTCCGTGCCACCCGGGCGCATTCAGCAGCAGCCGTTCAAATGCCTGAAAGCGCTCCACCAGACCCTTCGAATAATCGAGCCGGTCGACGCTCATGATCAGCTTGCGCCCGCGCATGCCGTCACGCAGGCTGCGCACCGGCTTGCGGTCGGTGAACTGCTCGGCGGCCTTGGCGATCGCGTCCGGATAGATGCCGATCGGGTACGCGGCCACTTTCAGGAAACGGTTGTAGGCGTGCACCATGCCGTCTTCGCTCGAGGTGCCGTGCTGGCCGCGCTCGATAAAGTCGACGAACGACTGGCGGTCCGCCTCGGTCTGGAAACCGACCACGTCGTAACTGCACATCGCCTTGACCAATTCCTCGTGCGGCGGAATCGTACGGAGTACTTCCGGAACCGGAAACGGAATATGCAGGAAGAAGCCGATGGGGTTCTTCACGCCGAGTTCGCGCAGGCAGCGCGCGAACGGCAACAGATGATAGTCGTGCACCCAGATGATGTCATCGGGCTTGAGCAGCTCCTTGAGCTGCTTGGCGAGCGTCGCGTTGACGCGCTGATAGCCCGCGTATTCCTGGCGGTCGTAGCGCGACAGGTCGTTGCGATAGTGGAACGTCGGCCACAGTGTCGCGTTGGAAAAGCCGCGATAGTACTGGTCATAGTCGCGCTTGGTGAGGCCCACCGTCGCGTACGTCACATTGCCCTGCTTTTCGATCACCGGAGCGGACGGCTCGCTTACCGTTTCACCGCTCCAGCCGAACCAGACTCCGCCGGTTTCCTTCAACGCGTCCAACACGCCGATCGCGAGGCCACCTGCCGCGGGACGGCCTTCCTGGGTCGGCGCCACACGATTCGATACCACGATCAGTCTGCTCATTGGTGCTCCACCTGGTCAGTTGTTTCGTTGCATACGGATATGTGCCAAAGAGGCGCACGCAAGTCGCGTGCCGTTTTATGAGATGCTGAAAATAAAAATGTATGTAAATGTGACAAACGAGCAGAAACGCGCGACATCGGAGCACCGCGAGGAAATTTTTTCTGCTTTGCGTGACGAAACCGGAACCCTTCTTACCGGCCGTCGGACGGGCTCAGGCGTCCTGTTCCGAACCGAGATCGCGCTGGTACTCCAGCCCTTCCCGACGCACGCCGCCTTGGTTGTGCTCGCCGTCTGGCGGCGCATCGGGGGCGACGCGATTCTGCGCGGCCGGGTCCGGCGATTCCTCCGGCGGGCTGCTCTGGCTGCCTGGCCGGGAGTCGCGCTTCGAGTGGCGCGCCGAACGTCGCAGTGCTGGGTGTCTCATGATCGATGCCTCCGGGGGAAGCCCGCCGCCATTAAGAGCGGCGTCAATTCAGTGTAGGGTTCACGACGGTAAATTGCCGGTAAAAGATGCGCCGACTTTGTAACAAGTACATAAATTCGCTGCGCTGGACTGTGGTGCAGCGCACAGAACGTGTCAGAGTTGCATGCTGGCGGCTCGCGACGGCGGACGCCGACTGGCTTGTGGCGTTTGCGTGGGCTGCGATGGCGGATCGCCGATCGGCGGCGCAACCGGTTCGATGGGGTCCGGAGTCGGACTTGGAACGGTGTCGGGCTCACTAGGATTCGGCGGCTCGTTGGGCTCAGGACGATGAGCGTGCTGCGGGAGGGGGAGCTCGATAGCGGCGGCGTATTCCGGCATGTTGGTTATCCTCGATTTTTCCTGCGTTCCATTGGACTGCAGCAAGGCGTATGCCGAATTAAAGGCAGGCGCGAAAACCAGCGGATGGTTCGATGAACTACGCTTCGGCGCGCGCAGCGCCGCCGGAAGAATGACGCCCTTGTCACTGGCGCATGCAGGTGCACGAACCCAGATTCCAGATGCACCACGACCCCTAGCAAACTACGGTGCCCACTTAGCATGAGCGGTTTGAGCCGCTTTCTTTTGCCTACTTTTCTTTGCGGCAAGCAAAGAAAAGTAGGTGCCGCCCCGCACAGGGGCAACGCAAATAGACCACTAACAATTCAAGGAAAGGCACCAAAGCCAGAAGCACGAACAAACAAGCACCGCCAAAGGCAAAAACCTCAAGCGCCGGCGCCCCCGACAACTCGCGATTCATCAGCAACATCCCCCTCATCCCGCGCATCATTCCCATACTCAACAAGCCGGTTATAAAGCGTCTTCAAACTAATCCCAAGAATCTCAGCAGCCCGCGTCTTAACGCCACCGCATTGCTCGAGCGTAGCCAGAATCAACTGCCGATCCGCTTCGGCAAGCGAAGTGCCAAACGGAATCGTAATTGCCGTACCCACAGCAGGCTTCGACAAAGTAATCTGCAACGGCACCGTAGCCGTACTATCCGAATCCGAACCCGACATAATGTGCGCCCGCTGCACATAGTTCTTCAACTCGCGCACATTGCCCGGCCACGGATATGACATCAACATATCTTTCACGGCAGCCGGAAAATGCTTCTTCGTGCTGTGCCGCTCGTTGAGTTCGTCAAGAAACGCCTGCGCAAGCAAATCAACGTCCTTACCCCGGTCGCGCAGCGGCGGCAGACTGATCGGAAACACGTTCAGGCGGTGATACAAATCGAGCCGCAACTTGCCTTCCAGCACCGCCTGTTCAGGATCCCGATTAGTCGCCGCAATCAGGCGCACATCCGTTTCGATTTCCTTGGTCGTGCCAACCCGCATGAACATGCCCGTTTCCAACACGCGCAGCAACTTCACCTGCAACTCGATCGGCATTTCGGTGATTTCATCGAGGAACAGCGTGCCGCCGTTCGCGCGTTCGAAATAGCCTTTGTGCTGACGATCCGCGCCGGTGAACGAACCGCGCTCGTGGCCGAACATTTCCGATTCGATCAGGTTCGGCGAGATCGCACCGCAGTTCACCGCGAGGAACGCATGCTTACGGCGCAAGCTGAGCTGGTGCAGCGTCTGGGCGGCGACTTCCTTGCCGGTGCCTGACTCGCCCACCAGCATGACGGAGGCCGCCGTCGGCGCAACGCGGCCGATCTGGTCGTAAACCTCCTGCATTGCCGGCGAATTGCCGAGCATCAAACCGAAGCGGCCCATGCGGCGCAACTCGCCGCGCAACGTGCCGATTTCCGCCTTCAGGTCGCCGGCGCGCGGCAGGCGCGAGAGGATCGCCTTCACGCGCTGCATGTTGATCGGCTTCACCAGGTAGTCGGTGGCGCCCATCTTCAACGCGTTGACCGCCGACTCCACCGTGGCGTGGCCGGTAATCACGATCACCTCCACGCCGGAGCGCGGATCGAGGTCTTCGAACAGATCGACTCCACTGCCGTCGGGCAGCTTCAGGTCGGTAAAGACGACGTCCGGCATCTGCCGGACCAGTTGAATGCGCGCTTCGCGCAAATCGCCCGCGGTGGCGGTAGTCAAACCGTCTTCCCCGATGATGGCGGAAAGCGCCTCGCGGGTACCGGCATCGTCATCGACAATCAGTACGTGTGGCATCGCGTCTCGAAAGCCCGAAAGCGTGAATGGGGGACATGCAAAACCGCATGGTGGGAAGCCGGCCGACAGCTTGCCGTCGCGTCGCGGGTGCGCCCGGATGTGAGCACACGCTAACATTTCGCAGCAGCGCCGGGTCCCTGACTTGATTCAATACCGCAACAATCAATAGGAAAAACACCGAGGGAAGTGCGGCATTGTTGTCTGTAAACCTATTATACGGCTTTATCGAGACAAGTTTGTAATGTGCGCCAGGTGCCACTTGCGGAAGCTGCTCGCAGGCACGGCAGCGCACGTAAGGTCCTGTTTTTGACCCTCAACTGCGCGGAAACGGCCATGCGCCGTCTTTGCCATTTGGATGCGCTGAGCCATTTGCGCCATGCGCGGTGTCTGGCGTAGACGGACCGGTACTCGCCGCCGTCACGCTGCCGGACGGCGCAGCCGGCGGCGTCGCCACCGTGCCGCCCTCGCCTTCCCAGCGGCTCAGTTCGCGCGCCGCCTGAGCCTGCGCGGCACGGTTCCGCTGCATATGGCGCACAGCCAGAAACCCGCCGAGGGCCACCAGCGCGCCGAAGATGCCAATTTTAGGTCGTGCCATCGTGAACTCTCCTTGTTATCGTCAAGCGGATCGGCGTCGGGCACTGCGCATTAGCGCGTGCTGAGGACGCCAAGCAGGAAGCCGGCGCCCGCGGCAATGCCGATCGAGCGCCACGGGTTGCGCCGCACATAGCGCTCAGTATTGACGGCCGCGGCCCGGTAGCGCTGTTGCGCGGTGTGCTGCGCATCGCCGAGCGCCGATTGCAGCGTTTCGACATGCGCGCCCAGCCGTTCGCGCAGCGCATCGACGCCTTCGCCCGGCACGTTGGCGGCAAGCCGCAGCATCTCTTCCGAGTCCACCAGCAGCACTCTCAGATCATCGACAATCTTCTGCCTGCCGAGTGCAAGCTGTTGCGTGGTGTCCGTCATCATTCACTCCCATGTCTGAATTCGGCGTTTGCATCTTGTTTCCGGCACGTCGCGGACAATCGGAGAGCCGCATCCGCCGCCGGCGCGCTTCGAACAGAATCTCTCAAAAGCACACGTATGTCGGATACACGGCGCAAACTCCGTGCCCGGTAACTTTGCCGTTCTCATTGGGTACTGGCATGGCCTCAGGCACTTTCGACCGGGCATGCGCCGGCCTATTTCGCCGACCGTCACATGGATTGCCGGAAGCGGCGTCAAAGTGGTTAAATCGAATTTCTGTGAGATAGTGGCCGCACGGGTCCGTCTTGCCCAAGGCCTGCGCGCCGCAACACCGAACCCCATTTGCACAGGACTCCCCGTTTATGGCGTCAATCGAGCTGGACTCGCCCACCGTCTCCGCCGGCGGCAATGCTTCGGCTCAGGCGAAGCAGCGCGTCGCGGACGGCATCGCGGGACTGAAATCGTACGGGCTGCTATATGGCTCGTCGCCGGTGATGCTCGATCTGTACGAACAGATCGAACGCGTCGCCAGCACCGACGCGACCGCGCTGATCATCGGCGAATCCGGCACGGGCAAGGAACTGATCGCCCGCACGATTCACGATCAAAGCAGCCGCAAGGACGCACCATTCGTCGCCGTGAACTGCGGCGCGATTCCGGACGAACTCATCGAAGCCGAATTGTTCGGCCACGAGAAAGGCAGCTTCACCGGCGCGGTCCAGGGCCGCGTCGGCTACTTCGAACATGCGAACGGCGGCACGCTGTTTCTCGACGAAATCACCGAAATGGCACCGGTGCGCCAGGTCAAACTCTTGCGCGCGCTCGAGACCGGCACGTTCTTTCGGGTCGGTGGCAACGAACTGATTAGTGGTGACGTACGCGTGATCGCGGCGACGAATCGCGACCCCGCGGTAGCGGTGAAGGAAAACGGTCTGCGTGAAGACCTGATGTACCGGCTCGCGGTTTTCCCGTTGCGCGCGCCGCCGTTGCGCGAGCGTGAAAACGATCGCGAACTGCTCGCGCAACACTTCCTTGCCTTGCTGAATCAGCAGGAAAGCGCGAGCAAGAGCTTCAGCAAACGGTCGATGGAAACACTGCGGACCTGGTCGTGGCCGGGCAACGTGCGCGAGTTGAAGAACGCGGTGTATCGCGCGTTCATTCTCGCGGAGAAGACGGTCGAACTGCCGCATCCGCATCTCGCATCGCGCGTGAAAAAGCCCGTGACGCAGGGCGATGCGATGAGCGTGTGGATCGGCACGCCACTCGCCGATGCTCAAAAGCAGATCATTCTCGGCACGCTCAAGTATTGCGGCGGCGACAAACGACGCGCCGCCAAAGCGCTCGGCGTGAGTCTGAAAACGCTGTACAACCGCCTGAGCGTGTACGGCGGTGACGAAGGCTCGGACGAAGAAACCGAGCAATAAGCCGTGCCAGGCGCTCACGCGGTTCGTTCGCGTGAGCAGGTGTTTTCTGTACGCTTGCCGTCTACTTTTTGCACGCTCCTTGTGCGCTTGCCGTGCATTCCTCGCTCTGCTGAAACAGCCCTTTTTGCGCACCTGTCATCTCATAATTAATCCCTTCGCACCACCAATCAAATCGGCCTCTTCTCACCAGAAACCGATCTGACTCGCACCATCTTTTGCAATTGCTTGCACTTTCCCACTGCCAATTACAAATGGCATCCTGCAAAATGCGGCAGCGCACGGCGCAACGATAAGGAAGACGTGCTTTTCGCTCAAGCACCGTCGACACACGCGAAACACATGTGTGAACGGTGCGTAAGCGAAAGGCACTTGCAGGAGCAGAGACAGGGAAATGCAAAAAAGTATGGTGTGGGTCGAATGGGCGAAACGAACAGCCAAAGCGTCCAACGCAGCCAAACGCGGACGTCCGAATACAACGGCGCTTGTCGCGTTGGCAGTAGCGATCACGTCGGCGTTGAGCGGCTGTAGTTCGCTCTATTCGGAAGGCGCCACCGCCGGCGCCGGTATCGCGGGCGCAGCGCTCGCGGCCAAGGTCACCAGCAATGCGGCAGTCGCTACCGGCATCGGTCTCGGCGCGCTGGCCGCGGCTCGAGCCGGCGTGCAGTATTCGCAACGCGTGGTCCACAAGAATACGCAGGACGGCATCGCCCAAATCGCCGGGCCGCTCGACGTCGGCGCAATCGCACCGTGGAGCGTGACCCACTCGGTGCCGATCGAAGACGACGAACACGGCCGCGTCACCGTCAGCCGCACGATCAGCGCCGGCGCGCTCGACTGCAAGGAAATCGTCTTCTCGGTCGATCAGACCGCTACCAAGAATGTGCCGGCGAGCAGCGCGTTCTACGTCGCGTCGATCTGCCGCGACGGCGACAACTGGAAATGGGCGTCGGCCGAACCCGCTACCGAACGTTGGGGCGCGCTGCAATGAAGGCGTTGAGGCTTCCACGTCCCTGGAAAGAACACGCGCTGCCTGAGCAGCGGCTGATCGACGGCGCGCGTACTGCCCTGATTCCGCGCACGCCTGCGGCGGCGCTGTCCGGCAACCGGCTGCGGCTCGTGCTGGCCGGAGCGCTCTGCGTCGGCGCCAGCCTGCTGACGAGCGGCTGCTCGTCGGTCGGCGCGGCGAGCGGCGCCGCGGCAGGTGTCGCGTCAGGCCTCGTGACTTCCAATCCGGCAGTCGGCATCGGCGTCGGTATCGCCGTGCAGGCCGCGACCGACGAAGCCGTCGGCCGCTACATGCGCACCATGCACACCGATCAGCAGAACTTGATCGCCGCGTTGGCGGGTGCCATGCCGGTCGGCGAGACGCGGCCCTGGGCGGTCAAGCACACGCTGCCGATCGAGAACGGCCACGGCCAGGTGCGCGTGACGCGCGCGTTCAGTTCGGCGCTCGCGCTGTGCAAGGATTTCGTGTTCTCGGTTCAGGACGGCGACGGCCCGAACGCCCACGAAGACTGGTACACGGCGAGCGCGTGCCGGCAGGACAAAGGCTGGAAGTGGGCGTCGGCGGAACCGGCAGTCGAGCGCTGGGGCGCTCTGCAATAAAAAAAGCGGCAGGGTCTCCCCTGCCGCTTTTTTGCCTGAAGCGTCTTAATCGACTCAACCGGGTTTAGGACTCCACGTCTTCCAGACTGAAAATTTCCGTCTGGTCGTTGTACGAGAAGATCTCGCCATAACGGCCCCAGTTGATCACTGCGTCGAGCGTCTCTTCCGCAGCGCTGTCCGACAGAAAATCCTCCAGCTCCTGCTCGAAACGCACGCGCGGCGCACGATGCCCCGGCCGTTCGTTCAACACCTTCTTGATTCGCGCGGCGAGCGGCACGTGGCGCAGCAGATGTTCCGCGAACATCATCTTGCGCTCCTGGGTGCCGAATTCAGAGAACACGCGCGCCGGCGGAGTCAGGAAAATATCCCCTTCGCGGATGTCGGCGAAGCCCAGGTGCTGCAGCACTTCGGCGACCGGGAACAGATCGTCCACCTCCAGATGCAGCGAACGGGCGATTTCCGGCATGTCGGCACGGCCGTGGTACGGCGCGGCGGCCAGCGTTTCGATCAGACCGGCCATCAGGTTGGTCGACACATGCGGCAGCCAGCTGTGCAACTCGAGGCCCTTCTTGGTCTTTTCATCCGTCTGACGCGCGGTCATCTTCGCGTAAATGTCGTCGACCAGCCGGCGGAATGCCGGGTCCAGACGGTTACGCGGATGCTTGAACGGCACCTTGATCTCGGCGATCACACGGCCAGGATTGGACGACAGCACCAGAATCCGGTCGCACATGAACACCGCTTCCTCGATGTTGTGCGTGACGATCAACACGGCCTTGATCGGCATGCGGCCTTGCGTCCACAGGTCGAGCAGGTCGGTACGCAGCGTTTCGGCGGTCAGCACGTCGAGCGCGGAGAACGGCTCGTCCATCAGCAGCAGCGTGGGATCGACCACCAGCGCGCGCGCAAAGCCGACGCGCTGACGCATGCCACCCGACAACTCGCGCGGATACGCGTTTTCGAAGCCGTCGAGACCGATCAGGTCGATCGCCGCCAGCGCGCGCGTACGGCGATCACTCGCGCCGACGCCTTGTGCTTCGAGTCCCGCTTCCACGTTTTGCAGCACGGTCAGCCATGGGAACAGCGCGAAGGTCTGAAACACCATCGCCACGCCCTTGGCCGGGCCGTCGAGTGGCTTGCCCATATACGTGACTTCGCCGCCGGTCGGCTCGATCAGACCTGCAATGATGCGCAACAGCGTCGATTTGCCCGAGCCCGAGCGGCCCAGCAACCCGACGATCTCGCCTTCGCGCAACGACAGATTCGCGTCGTCGAGGACGAGCAGTTCGCCCTGCGACTTGTTGAACCCGCGGCACACGTCCTTGACGCGCAGAATCTCCTCACCGAGGCGCGGCGGCATCGGCGGGGTCTGGATCGGCGCGGCGGTCATAGCAGCTTTAGGATTTTGCATCGCGTTTAGCCTTTAATTCTCAATCTAGCCGGAGCTTCGCTTCGGCGTAGGCGAACATCGGACGCCACAGCAGGCGGTTGAACAGGGTCACGAACAGGGACATCACAGCGATGCCCACAATGATCTTCGGATAATCGCCTGCTGCGGTGGTCTGCGCGATGTAAGCGCCCAAGCCATGCGCGGCAACCTTGGTGTCGCCCCACTGGACGAATTCAGCGACGATGCTGGCGTTCCACGCGCCGCCCGACGCGGTGATTGCGCCAGTCACGTAATAAGGGAAAATGCCCGGCAGCATGATCTGGCGCCACCATTGCCAGCCGCGGATGTGGAAATTTTTGGCCGCTTCCCGGTAGTCGTTCGGATACGAACTCGCACCGGCAATCACGTTGAAGAGGATATACCACTGCGTGCCAAGCACGATCAGCGGCGACAGCCAGATGTCCGGGTTCAGATGAAAGCGCACGATGGCGATGACGAACACCGGGAACAGCAGGTTCGCCGGGAACGCGGCGAGGAACTGCGCAATCGGCTGCATCTTCTCGGCCAGCGCCGGCCGCAGGCCGATCAGCACACCGATCGGCACCCAGATCACCGAAGCAATCGCGATCAGCACCACCACCCGCAGCAGCGTGATGAGCCCCAGTACGAGCACGTGCCAGACTTCGTCGAGCGACACGCCGGTTCGCACATACGTGATCACGCGGTACACCACAAAGACCGTGGCAAGCAGCACCACAGCCGCCCAGACAATGTCGCCGATGCGCGAAGTCTTCTCGCGCTGCGGAATCTGGAAACGTGGGCCGCCAAACGCAGGCAACGTAAAGTTGACGCGCGCAGCCTTGGCGAACATCCAGCCAAGCGGCACCAGCAGACGGTGAATCAGATGGGTGCGGCGGATCAGGTCGAGCAGCCACGATTCCGGCGCATTGCCCGAGCTGGTGGTTTCCATGCGGAATTTATCGGCCCACGCGACGAGCGGGCGGAACATGAACTGGTCGTACGCAAGAATCACGACCGTCATGGCAAGAATCACCCAGCCGATTGCGTGCAGGTTCTTATCCGAAATCGCCTGCGCGAGATAAGCGCCGATCCCCGGCAGCGTGATCGTATTGTTGCCGACCGTGATGGCTTCGGAAGCGACCACGAAAAACCAGCCGCCGGACATCGACATCATCATGTTCCAGATGAGGCCCGGCATCGAGAACGGCACTTCGAGTTTCCAGAAGCGCTGCCATGAAGTCAGATGAAAGCCGCGCGAAACTTCGTCCAGATCGCGCGGCACTGTGCGCAGCGACTGATAGAAGCTGAACGTCATGTTCCACGCCTGGCTCGTAAAGATCGCGAAGATCGCCGCCAGCTCGGCGCCGAGCACGCGGCCCGGGAACAGCGCGAGGAAGAACGTGACCGTAAACGAAATGTAGCCAAGCACCGGCACCGACTGCAGGATGTCGAGAATCGGCACCAGCACCATGCCGGCGCGGCGGCTCTTGGCAGCCAGCGTGCCGTACACCAGCGTGAAGGTCAGCGAGGCGACCATCGCCGCCAGCATGCGCAGTGTGGTGCGCATGGCGTACTCGGGCAAATTCGACGGGTCGAGCGAGATCGCCTGAGTCTTGAGCGTCGACATCGGCGCCAGCGTCTCGTGAAAGCCAATCGCCGCCATCGCGATGATGCAGATGATCAGCGGAAAGGCGACGAAGTCCCAACGATTGGGCAACACCCGCCATGCCGAGGCATTGGCGGTGCGCTTCAGATTGAAGCTGAAATCCATCAGACGCTCTCCCTATTCATACAGGTATTCAAACGCACGCAGGGGGCCGCGGCTTCGGCGCGGCAGTCTGTAGATCGGTCCAGACAGCGGAAATCAGGCATGGCAAAACGCATGTGCGCGGTAAATCGTTAGCGTTGGAGACACGTGGACCGGCGGCGGACGCGTCCGTGGGCAAGCCCCGCCCAGGACCGCAACCGTCAAGCCGGGCTCCTGTCGCCGCAGGCGCCGCCCGAAGGCTGGCGGGCTTTCCTTGTTTTGGACGGCACGACACTACACCATCCTATGTTTCAGGCACAACCTTTCACGGCAAATAGCAACAAATAGCGTCGAACACCCGGGCAACCGCCTCCGGCCAGCGACGGTGAAGCATGTACAGCGAACCATCTACTCCACTTTCCCGGCAATCGCGATTGCTGCGCGGAGCGGGTTTCAAACACCTGGAAAACCCGCTCAGCCATTCAGAAAGCTGATGCGCTGCCGTTAAGAACCTGATGGGCAAAGCGGATGTACTTCGCATTCCCGCAATAACGGTGGCGTCAGGCCCCATGACGGTTAAAATCAAGAGACGGCACGCCTCTTTGCGGTTTTGCCGGCCCACAACGCGGCCCACACCGAGGGCGTTTCGCCAGCTGCTTCCACAGGGGCGAAACAGCGCCGGGGCGCTGCCACGAATGAGCTAGTTGCATGTCACAGCCAGACGAATCAGAGGGTCGATGAACAGGACAACCTTGCGCCAGGCAACCGGACCGATCAGCTTCGTGCTGATCGTGCTCGTTTGCTGGTTCGTGGCCGGCATGGTCGCGGACCGGATGGTACAGCAAGAGCTGGACGCGGCTTTGCGCACGCAACGCCAGATGTCCACGTCGATCGTCGACAACATGGCGGAGGTAATCGCCAGCGACCTCGCGATGTCTCGGGCCATCCCCGCAACCATGGCCGAAATGGACGTTGTCCAGCACGCGCTGATGCAATCCCAGAATTATGCCGCGAACGGTGAAGCGGCGGAACCCGCCCTGCGCGCCACGTTGTTAAAAGACCCGCAGATGCTCGCCGTGAGCAATTTCCTGCACGACGCGCAAGGCTTCTCCGGGCTCGACCAGGTCTGGCTCGTCAACACCAACGGCATCTGCGTCGCCTCGAGCAACTCCGTCAACAGGCCGCTTGCCGCGGAGCACTCCTTCGTCGGCGCCGATATGCGCATGCGAGGCTACCTGACGAATGCCCTGCTCGGCGCGTTTTCGGAAGCTTATGGCGTCGGCCGCCAGAGCGGCGAGCCGGGCATCTTCATCGCGGCGCCGGTGTACGCCGACGGTCTGCTGGTGGGTGTGGTGGTGGCCAAGGTGGGGATCGCGCGGCTGCGCCACTGGGTCGCGCATGCCGGCACCTTCGTCGCCGATGAAAACGGCGTCATCATCATGGCGCACAACAGCGCACTCGAAGGCCACGCGCTGCCGAACTCGCACGTTACACAGATGCGCGCCGCCGAGCGCCTGACCATCTATCGCCGCGAAATCCTCCCCGACATCCAGATTCAGGTCGACACGCGGGTGTGCGAACAGGCGCCCTGGGTGCCCGCAAGTGTCGCCGAACAGTTGTTCGGCATGAGCGAGCAGCCGGCGCCATCGCTGTACCAGGCACGCGGCGGCCTGAACTCCGGGCTGTCGGCGCATCTGGTCGATCCGCTCGCGGCCTGGCCCGAACTGCTGCGCAATCACAAGCGCGACCATCTGCTGGTGTTTCTGACGCTGGCCGGCACCGTCGCGCTCGCGTGGGTCATCACCGTGTCGTACGTGCGCGAGCGGCGCCACCATCGCGCCACGCGCGACCTTGCAGAACAATTGCAATCGGCCAACACGCTGCTCTCGGCTGAGGCGCGCCACGATGCGCTGACCGGCGCGCTGTCGCGGCGCTACTTCCTCGACCTGCTGCGCCACGAGATCGAACGCGCGCATGCGGCCAATGAGCCGCTGTGCATGGCGATCGCCGACCTCGACCACTTCAAGCAGATCAACGACCGCTTCGGCCACGCCGCCGGCGACCGCGCGCTCGAACACTTCGTCGACACCTGCCGCGCCGAGCTGCGCGGCACCGATGCGATCGGCCGGTTGGGCGGCGAAGAGTTCGGCTTGCTGCTGCCGGCCACGGATCTGGCCGGCGGTCGCGAAGTCGTCGAACGCTTGCGCCTGCGTCTGAAGGCAATTCCTTCGCCGAAGTTGCCGGTCTCGGTGGGCTTGAGCGTGAGCATCGGCATCACCGAACTCTCGTCCGACGATCTGCCCGAGCGCATCATGAGCCGCGCCGACACGGCGCTTTACGCAGCAAAGACGGGCGGCCGCGACCGCACCGAAGCCCTTCCGCCCGACGACACCGCACCGCCCGCGCGGACGGTGGTCAACGCCTGGTGACGCCTGGCGACTGCGCCCGGCCATCCGTCCAATCCGATGCGCCACGCGCGCCCCAATGCGTGCGCTCGCTGATGCAAAGCAAGTCCCGGCCTCGGGCGTCCCGTAACGAAGCAGGTATCATCAACCCTGACATTGAGGTTGCCGCTACCGCTCTAACGGGAGATTCGCATGAAGGGAAATTTGGTCATCGTCTGTCGCGATCAGGATGCTGATGCATTCGACCATCTGCTGGCCGAATATGGCGCGTTCCAGACGCGCTTGTCGTCGACCGCGTGGTATCTGAAGCTGGAGGTCGCACCGGAATTGATTCAGGAAGAGATACTCACGCGCCTCGGCAAGTACACTACGCACTACATTTTCGAGGCCGAAACGGTAACGTGGAATACGGTGGATAGCGACGCGGCAAATGCGTTGAACACGCTGTTTTCAGACTAGCGCAAAGTTTGCCGGACGCGCATTCCAGACAGCGCATCCGGCATTGCACTCAGACGCCGCATTCCGAACATCGCGTTCGGACGTCACGTTGCGACATATATATAGCGGGGCAGGCGCTTGCCGCCGTTGCCCCGCTTAACCCCAGGCGCTTTCCGAAGCCGCCACGACACGCGGCACCACGTCGAAGGGAAAGCTCATCAAGACCCGCAAGCCACGACCGCCGTGGTTGCCGACCTCCCACTCCCCACCCGCACGCCGCACCAGACGCTCGACGATCGCGAGCCCCAACCCGCTATGACCGTTGCCGCCGCGCGCCGGGTCGAGCCGGACGAACGGCCGGCTGGCATTGATCAGGTCCTGCGCGGCGATACCGCTACCGTTGTCGCTCACTGAAAGCGTGAAGCCTTGCGCCGTGCGCGCCGTGGCAACGACGATCGGCGGCGCGCCGTAGGCATGTGCGTTGTCCAACAGGTTCGACAGGATCCGGTCGAGCGTCGCCGCGGGCAGCAGGAAACCCGGCCCCGCGTTGAGCTCGGTCCGCACCGTGGGGCCACCCGCAGCGACGGCACGATAACTACGGACCACGCGCTCGCACTGCCCGTCCACTTCGACCGCTTCGCTGCGATCGGCGCCGTCGTGTGCGAACACCAGAAACTGTTCGACGATATGCGTCATCGAATCGACGTCGCGCACGACGCCGTCACGCATCTTCACTTCTTCCATCATTTCGGCGCGCAGCCGCAAGCGTGCCAGCGGCGTTTTCAGGTCGTGCGCGACGCCGGCCAGCATGACGGCCCGGTCGTTTTCGGTGCGCGCCACTTCCTGAACCATCTGGTTGAAGCCGTGCGTCAACTGCCGCAACTCGCGCGGACCGCGTTCAGGCACCGGCGGCACCGGCAGGCCGCGGCCAAAGCGCGCCACCGCCTGGGCAAGCGAGCGCAACGGCTGCTGCAGCGCCCATGCGGCAAAGAGCGCCGCCATCACCGCGAACGAAAAGATAATCGCGAGCCATAGCACCGTGCGATCGAGGGAACGAGGCGTGCGCAGCGGCTGTACCGGCACCACGATCCAACTGCGATCCGTGGTGGCCCGCACCCATAGCGTGGGCGGACGACCAGGCTGGCCGATCCGCACCAGCGTACCGGTGGGCATGCGATCGCGCACGTCCTCGATGAAACGTTCGAGCGGCGCAGGCAGATTGGTGCTATCCGGCGGCACGTCGGAGCTCGCCGGATCGACCAGCCTGACGCGCGACGGCAAAGGCTGGTCCGGCGTACGTGCAACGTGCTGGCGCACTGCGTCGACGAGGAAGGTGGCTTCCTCGACTGCGTAGCGCGTTTGCAACTGGCTGCGCTCGAGCCGCATCAGCGCGTACCACGCGAAATGCGACAGCAGCAGCACCGCAATGACTAGCAGCGCCAGGCGCCCGAACAGCGAATCAATGGGCCGGCGCATGCTGTTCGCCGTCCGGCACGAACACGTAGCCGCGTCCGCGCACCGTTTGAATGAAGCGCGGCGTGGACGGGTCGGTTTCGAGAATGCGACGCAAACGCCACACCTGAACGTCGATGCCACGGTCGGTGCCGTCGTATTCCGGCCCATGCAGCAGTTCGAGCAGGCGCTCGCGTGTGAGCGTGCGCATGGGGTGATTGACGAAAATCTTCAGAAGCGCGAACTCGCTGCCCGACAGCGTGAGCGGCTTGTCTTCGAGATGCAGCGTGCGCGACTGGAAATCCAGCGTGAAACGGCCGAAGTTGAACGGCTCGCGCTGCTCCGGCGCCGCCGCCGACGGCAGCGTGCGGCGCCGCCGCAGCACCGCCTGCACGCGCGCCAACAGCTCGCGCGGGTTGAACGGCTTGCCTAGATAGTCGTCCGCGCCGAGCTCCAGCCCGACGATACGGTCCACGTCGTCAGCACGTGCGGTAAGCATGATCACAGGGATGTCGTCGCCCGACGCGCGCAGCTTGCGCAGCGCGGTCAGCCCGTCTACGCCCGGCATCATCAGATCGAGCACGATCAGATCCGGACGCTCGCGCTCAAGCCTGCGCTCGAGCGTGCCCGCGTCGTGCAGCACCGAAACTTCGATGCCCTGACGGGCCAGATAGTCGCGCAGCAGATCGCGCAATTCGACGTCGTCGTCGACAACCAGTATTTGAGTAGCCATGGGATGAAGTTTAACGCGCAGCAGGAAGGGTTTTCGATTTCAGACGGCCCGCAAGGGTTACCGGGTGTTACGGTGAAAGCCGTACGTAATGACCCGTAACAGCCGCATCAAGCCACGTAACACAGCGCCGGGCGCAGTTCTCTACGCTGTGACTTACCGAATGCAGACCGTCCACATTACCGGTTGCATCGTCGGCTATTCCATTACAGGGAGTCTTACATGTCCACCAAAAAAATGTCGCGCGTTCTCGCCGTTGCCGCCACTGCCCTCGCCATCGGTGCGGGCGCTGCCTATGCCGTCCAACCCGCCGATCACGGCGGCCCCGGTGGCTGGCATGGCCACTTCATGAAGGAACTGACGCAACTGCATGACCAGTTGAAACTGAACGCGGATCAGGAAAAACAATGGCAGGCCGCGCTCGACACCATGAAACAGAACCATGAGGCCATGCGCGCCAATCATGAACAGATCAAGAACCAGATGAAGGCCGCGCAGCAACAGCCGATTCTGGACCTGAACGCCATGGCTGCCGCGCACCAGCAGGTCGAGCAGAAAGACGCGCAGCTGCGTCAGCAAACCTCGGACGCGTGGCTCAAGTTCTATAACGGCTTGAACGACCAGCAGAAGACCACCGTCAGCACGGCGCTGAAGCAGCGTTTTGCGAAGATGGAAGCGCGTCACGAAAAGATGCGTGACCGCTGGGAACATCATCAGGGTGCAGCGTCGGCGCCGGCTGCGAATCAGTAAGCGGGTCGAAGCAGGCGGACGGCGGCTCGCGCGGCCGTCGTCCGAACGTAAAAACGCCACGAAAAAACTTCCGTGGCGTTTCTGTTTACGTGCAACTCACGCTTCAAGCCGGGGGACTCGTTGCGCTCGCAACCAGCAACCCTCAACCATCGGGCGATGAATGAGCGTCCGGTGATCGGCGCTTACCCGTTGAGCGGACCCAGATCGAACAACAGCACTTCGGCGTTGTCGCCCTTTTCGAGCGTCACCGTATCGGTCTCGCTGAGCTTGGCGGCGTCGCCGGCCTGGAGCGCTTCGCCATTGACGGTCAGCGCACCCCGCGCCACGTGCACATACGCCAGCCGGCCTTTCGGCAACGCAAACGTGGCCTGTTCCGCGCCATCGATCAGCGCCGCGTAAATCGATGCATCCGCGTGAATCGTCACCGAGCCGTCGCGGCCGTCGGGCGAGGCGACCACGCGCAGACGCCCGCGCTTGTCGGCGTCGTCAAAGCGCTTTTCCTCGTAGCCGGGCTGGTCACCCGCACGTTGCGGGATCACCCAGATCTGCAAAAGGTGCGCCGACTCGTCCTGCGATGCATTGAACTCGCTGTGCTGCACGCCCGTGCCGGCGCTCATGCGCTGCACGTCGCCGGGACGGATGGTCGAGCCGTTGCCCATGCTGTCGCGGTGCGCGAGCGCGCCTTCAAGCACATACGTGACGATTTCCATGTCCCGATGGCCGTGCGTGCCGAAACCCTGGCCGCCGGCGATGCGGTCTTCGTTGATCACCCGCAGCGGTCCGAAATGCACGTGTTGCGGGTCGCGGTAGTCGGCAAACGAGAAGCTGTGATACGAGTCGAGCCAGCCGTGATTGGCGTGGCCACGTTCGTCGGAACGGCGAATCTCGATCATGGGGGGTCTCCCGGTGAGTAAATAGCGATGCCCAGAATGTATGGGCGCGAAGCGCACTAAACAATCGGCAACGACGCACCGGATCGTTCCATAAATCCGTGCAATCGCGCACCGGTGGGGCGCGGCACGACCCAGCCGGCTGCTGGCGGCCCTCCTCGCCATACCGGTCGCCGGCTCGTCGATCACTGATCGCGAATCCATGCACACAAAAACAACCATGCTGCGGCCCGGCACCGTCGCGCATGCACAACGCATGCACCCGCCCACCGGCAGCCGGCGGCGTCCCGCACTGGCGCGCTGCCCCTGATCGGGTAAAATACCGCCCTTTTCAAGACACGTGGGCGCCGAAGGCGCGCCGGCGGGCCCGAAGCGACACGCGCACGCGGCGCGACAATTTTGACCGCCTAGAATAGCGACGGCCGGCCACGAGCCGGCGGTCGTCGAGATCGGCACACCACGACGATCAGTTTGATCCAGGAGAAACATGAAGAAGGCCGCACTGTGCGTGGCGCTTACCGTCATGGCCACCGGCGCCATGGCGAAAGAATGGAAAACCGTGCGCATCGGGGTGGACGCCAGCTACCCGCCGTTCGAATCGAAGGCGGCCAGCGGCCAGGTCGTCGGCTTCGACGTCGATTTGACGAAAGCGCTGTGCGCAAAAATGAACGTCAAGTGCGTGTGGGTCGAGCAGGACCTGGATGGGATCATCCCGGCGTTGAAGGGTAAGAAGTTCGACGCGATCGTGTCGTCGCTGACCGTCACGGACAAGCGCCGCGAACAGATCGATTTCTCCGACACGCTGTTCGACGCGCCGGCCCGCATGATCGCCAAAGCCGGCTCACCCCTGCTGCCCACGGCCGGATCGCTGAAGGGCAAGCATGTCGGCGTCGAGCAGGGCTCGACTCAGGAAGCCTACGCCAAGGCGTACTGGGAGCCCAAAGGCGTGACCGTGGTGTCCTACCAGAATCAGGATCAGGTGTACGCCGACATCGCTTCGGGGCGTCTCGACGCCGCGCTGCAGGACGAATTGCAAGCTGACGCCGGGTTCCTGAAGACGCCGCGCGGCAAAGGCTTCGCCTGGGCCGGCCCGGAAGTGAAAGACCCAAAGACGATTGGCGAAGGCACGGCCATCGGCCTGCGCAAGGATGACGTCGCGCTGAAAGCGATGTTCAATCAGGCGTTGGCGCAAGTGCACCAGGACGGTACGTTCAGGAAGCTGGAAAAGCAGTACTTCGACGTCGATATCTATCCGGGTCGTTGAGTTGCTCATTGACTCGGGGCTCGCCCGCATGGGCTTTCCCGAGGCTTCGTAATACAGTCGCTGATAGCTATAAAGCCGTTTCAGAAGCAGCTTCAACCCCGATTCACAACGAGAATCGAAAAGCGCGCTGCAAGGCCGGCAACGGCCATGCAGTCATGATTTGCACAGCGGTGCACTGTGCGCCGCAGGAAACGGCGAGCCCAGGCTCGCGGCAAACGCGGTGCAGAGCTGGCCGCGTCTTTCGCGCTGCGTCACAAACGCATCGTCAAGGACCCCATATGTTCCTTCAAGGCTACGGCCCGCTGCTTCTTAACGGCACCTGGCAAACCGTCAAACTGGCGGTGTTGTCGCTGGCGTTCGCTTTCGTGCTGGGCCTGCTCGGCGCGGCGGCGAAACTGTCGAAAAACCGCTTCACCTATGGTGCCGGCACCGTCTACACGACACTCGTGCGCGGTGTGCCCGACCTGGTGCTGATGCTGCTGCTGTTCTACAGCATCCAGATCTGGCTGAATAACCTGACCGACCTGCTCGGCTGGGACCAGATCGACATCGACCCATTCGTGGCCGGCGTCGCGGTGCTGGGCTTTATCTACGGAGCGTACTTCACCGAGACTTTCCGCGGCGCGTTCCTCGCGGTGCCGCGCGGCCAGCTCGAAGCAGGCTCGGCCTACGGCATGACCGGCTGGCAGGTGTTCTCGCGGATCATGTTCCCGCAGATGATGCGCTTCGCGCTACCCGGCATCGGCAACAACTGGCAGGTGATGGTGAAAGCCACGGCGCTGGTGTCGATCATCGGTCTCGCCGATGTAGTCAAGGCCTCGCAGGACGCGGGCAAGGGCACGCTGCGGTTCTTCTTCTTCACCCTGTTCGCAGGGGCGATCTATCTCGTCATCACCACAGTGTCCAACTTCGTGCTGATGTACCTCGAAAAGCGTTACTCGACCGGCGTGCGAAAGGCGGATCTATGATCGAGATCATTCAGGAATACTGGCGCAACTATCTGTATACCGACGGCTACCGCCTCACCGGTGTCGTGATCACGCTGTGGCTGCTGGTGGTGTCGATCGGACTCGGCTTCTGCCTGTCGATCCCTCTCTCGGTTGCGCGCGTGTCGAAAAAGAAATGGCTCGCCGGTCTGGTATGGCTGTATACGTATATCTTCCGCGGCACGCCGCTCTACGTGCAGCTGCTGTTGTGCTACACCGGCCTGTACAGCCTCGAAATCATCCGCAACCACGAACTGACCAACGCGTTCTTCCGCGACGGCATGCATTGCACACTGCTCGCGTTCACGCTGAACACCTGCGCGTACACCACCGAGATTTTCGCGGGCGCGATCAAGGCCACGCCATATGGCGAGATCGAAGCGGCGCGCGCGTATGGCATGTCGTCGTTCACGCTGTATCGGCGGGTAATTCTGCCATCGGCGCTGCGCCGCGCGTTGCCGTACTACAGCAATGAAGTGATCCTGATGCTGCACGCCACCACCGTCGCGTTCACCGCGACCGTGCCGGACATTCTCAAGATCGCCCGCGACGTGAACTCGGCCACGTATCAGTCGTTCAATGCGTTTGGCCTCGCCGCCCTGCTCTATCTGTTGATTTCTTTTGCGCTCGTGTGGCTGTTCCGCCGCGCCGAGCGCCGCTGGCTCGCTTACCTGCGGCCGCAAGGCAAGTAAACAAGATGGGCGCTACGCCCCCAAGCAAGTAAGCCCGCCAAGGATCCCGATGAACACCAAGAAGCAAAAGCTCTTCGTCGACGAGCTTCACAAACAGTACGGCGACAACGAAGTCCTCAAGGGCGTGTCGCTGAAGGCCAACGCCGGCGACGTGATCAGCGTGATCGGCTCATCCGGTTCGGGCAAGAGCACGATGCTTCGCTGCATCAACTTCCTCGAGCAGCCGAACTCCGGACGCATCTTTGTCGACGGCGAAGAAGTCCGCACGCAGCTCGCCAGGAACGGCGCTTTGCGCGTGTCCGATCCGAAGCAGTTGCAGCGCGTGCGCACCAGGCTGTCGATGGTGTTCCAGCACTTCAATCTGTGGGCGCACATGAACGTGCTCGAGAACATCATCGAGGCGCCGGTCAACGTGCTGGGCCTGAAGCGCAAGGAAGCCGAAGAGCGCGCACGGGAGTATCTGGAGAAAGTAGGCCTCGCGCCTCGTCTCGAGAAGCAGTACCCATCGCATCTGTCGGGCGGTCAGCAGCAACGCGTCGCGATCGCGCGCGCGCTGGCCATGCACCCTGACGTGATGCTGTTCGACGAACCGACTTCGGCGCTCGATCCCGAGCTGGTCGGCGAAGTGCTCAAGGTGATGCAGACGCTCGCCGAAGAAGGCCGCACGATGATCGTCGTCACTCACGAAATGGCGTTCGCGCGCAACGTGTCGAATCACGTGATGTTCCTGCATCAAGGCCGGGTCGAAGAAGAAGGCCATCCGGACGAAGTCTTCAAGAACACGAAGAGCGAACGGCTCAAACAGTTCCTCTCCGGCAGCCTCAAATAAGAGTGTCGTAAAGCCTGGTATTTGGGCTGTAGTCAAAGCAACATTACAAGGTTCTTACGAGCACCTTTTTTACTTCGCTCACCTCTGCATTCGGGCCGTTCTGGCCTCGAAAATGGGCACGAACCTGCCCCGAACCACCCGCCTTCCGCCCTACTCTGCCGCATTTGAAGCGTCAATAGTGGCAATCCTTAACGCTGCCCGTCCCAATCCGTGATTCCCTTGCGGCATAAGGGTTTCCCGCCTTTTTGGGGACATCGCAACGATTCCTCGCACACATTCGTATTGCAATTTGGAGACACCGGCCCAAGCCGGTACTAATTTCTTCTCCCACTCCAGGGTATTTTTGATAAATTAGTAACCAAAGTAGCAAAACAAAGTTCATTAAAAGTAGTTTCACTTCAAAGCAACAGAGGAGAACCGGTCGGCGAGGGATCGGCATGGCGCGAAGAATAGCCCGCTGAGGCTATCCGTCACGGCAGGAGACCCAATCCACCCGCTAATCTCCCTGGTACCGATTTCTGTTCGGCGCGCTTGCGTCCGAACACCATTCGCAGTACTAGGTTTCACTTTTTGACAGGGTATGGAGGAGAAGATGAAGAAAGCTTTGCTCGCCGCTGCGTTGATGACAGCCGGTGTAGTTGCGCACGCCCAAAGCAGCGTAACGCTGTACGGCCGCCTTGACGCTGGCCTGGAGTACATCAGCGGCCTCCCGAACAACAGCTATACCGGTTCCACGTCGCGCTTCCGTGCGGAAAGCGGTGACTGGGGTACGAGCTTGTGGGGCATGAAGGGCGTCGAAGACATCGGCGGCGGCAACAAGGTTCTGTTCCAGTTGGAAGGTTCGTTCAACACCATGAACGGCCAGGGCCCTGGCGGCGGCGGTCTCTTCAATCGCTGGGCAACGGTCGGTATGTCGAACGACGCGTACGGTACGCTGACGTTGGGCCGCATGCTCTTCATCTCGAACGGCGTGTGGGACTTCGACCCGCTCGGTCAGTCGAACTGGTCGTCGGCATCGCTGGTGCGTGGCCGCAACTGGCCGCAATCGAGCAACAACATTGCGTATCAGTCGCCGAAGTTCTACGGCTTTGACGTGTATGGTCAGTACGCACTGTCGAACGCGACGAACTGGAACGGTAACGGCACGACACCGCAAGGCCGCGATGCCGGTCTGCAACTCACGTACACCTCGTCGCTGTTCCAGGTGCGCGGCTTGTACGACGAAATCCGCAATAGCGCAAATGGTCAATTCACCGACCCGTTCAACTTCTCGCGTGAATACACGGGCGCAGTCAACGTGTTCCTCGGTCAGTTCAAGATCCAGGCCGCGTACCAGGCGATCCGCACGTCGGCCGCGGCCACCGCAGCAGGCGCATCACCGACCTCGCTCGATCACGAATGGGGTGGCGTGACGTGGCAAGCCACGCCGGCTGCCGCGCTGATCGCAGCGGTTTATCACGTGAACGCGAACAAGGGCGCGGGTAACGCAACGATCTATACGATCGGCGGTTCGTACAACCTGTCCAAGCGCACGCTGCTGGACATCCAGGTTGCAACGGTGCGTAACAGCAAGACGGCTAACTTCGGCCTCGACGCGAACACCGCAGGTGTTGGTGGTACGGGCAACTCGGCTACCGGAGGCACGTACGACGAGAACCCGCTGCCGGGTCATAGCCAGACTGGCGTGTATGCAGGTATTCAACACTCGTTCTAATCGAACAGTGTGCCCCGAGGGGACGTCCTTCGGGGCGTAGTAACAAGTTCTCCAAGAGAATCTTTTTCACGCTGCTGCGAGAGGCGCGTATCGGTGCGATGTCCGAAAGGGTATCGCACCGTTTTTTATTTGCGCGCACGGTTTTGCCACTGCCCCGGCGCACCTGATCGGTGCGTGCGTGCCGCGGATGCCAATACCGGCGCTTTAACTCTGCGTTTCAACAGTACGAGTCGAACCGCTCAAACCGCCGCTTCGTTTTCCTCACCCGTGCGAATCCGGATCACACGCTCCACATCCGCGACGAAAATCTTGCCGTCGCCGATCTTGCCGGTGCGCGCCGCGCCGATGATCGCGTCGATCACCTGATCGCACTGGTTGTCCGCGACTACCACTTCGATCTTCACTTTCGGCAGAAAGTCGACCACGTACTCTGCACCACGATAGAGCTCAGTGTGGCCTTTTTGCCGACCGAAGCCTTTGACTTCCGTCACGGTCAACCCCGTGAGGCCGACTTCAGCAAGCGCCTCGCGCACTTCGTCGAGTTTGAACGGTTTGATGACTGCAGTGATGCGCTTCATGGCGGACCTCATCTCGTGATTGGAAGGTTGAAAGGGAAATGGATGATTTTTATTCTACGCCGCGCCGGATGCGTTGCGGCAATCCGGCGCGCGCTTCTGGTCTACTATGGGGTAAGTCCGCAGCCGTTTGCCTGAAGCTCACTCCACCGGCTCGGTGTAGCGCGACGTAATCGGATAACGCCAGTCGCGGCCGAACGCGCGATGCGTGACGCGAATGCCGATTGGCGCCTGACGCCGTTTGTATTCGTTGATCTTGATGAGGCGCGTGACGCGCTTTACGTCGTCGACCGCGTAGCCCGCCGCGATGATTTCGGCAAGCGAGCGATCCTCTTCCATGTACATGCGCATGATCGCGTCGAGTACTTCGTACGGCGGCAAGCTGTCCTGATCGGTCTGGTTGTCGCGCAGTTCGGCCGACGGCGCGCGTGTCAGAATCCGCTCGGGGATCACGTTCTGCTTGCCGAACGTGGTGGCCTGATTGCGGTAATGGCACAGCTTGTAGACCAGCGTCTTGGCGATGTCCTTGATCACCGCGAAGCCGCCGGCCATGTCGCCGTACAACGTGCAGTAGCCCACCGCCATCTCGCTCTTGTTGCCGGTGGTCAGCACGATCGAGCCGAACTTGTTCGACAGCGCCATCAGCAAGGTGCCGCGGATGCGAGCCTGAATGTTTTCTTCGGTGGCGTCTTCGGCGCGGCCGGCGAACTCTTCGGCGAGCGAGCCACGGAACGCGTCGAACATCGGCGCGATCGCGATTTCGTCGTAACGCACGCCGACGCGGCGCGCCATCTCGGCGGCGTCGGTGGTTGAAATGTCGGCGGTGTAGCGCGACGGCATCATCACCGCCCGCACGCGGTCCGCGCCCAGCGCGTCGCACGCGACGGCCAGCACCAGCGCCGAATCCACCCCGCCCGACAGGCCGATCAGCGCGCCGGGGAAGCCGTTCTTGTTGATGTAGTCGCGCACGCCCATCACGAGTGCGGCATACACCTGCGCTTCGAGCGAGAGCTCCGGTGCGATCGCCGTGGGCACCGGCTTGCCGCCGTCGAACTCGACAATCGCGTTGCCTTCCTCGAACTGCGCCATCTTCGCGACCAGCTCGCCCTTTTCATCGAGTACGAATGAGCCGCCGTCGAACACCAGTTCGTCCTGTGCGCCGACCATGTTCACGTAGACCATAGGCAAGCCGGTCTCGCGAATCCGCGCGCGCAGAATGTCGAAGCGCACCGCTTCCTTGTTCAGGTGATACGGCGAGCCGTTCGGAATCAGCAGCACTTGCGCGCCCGCCGCCTTCGCCATTTGCGCGGCCGACGCATGCCACGCGTCCTCGCAAATCACCACGCCGTACTTGACGCCGTCCAGTTCGAACACGAACGGCTTCGGGTCGGAAGCGAAGTAACGCTTCTCGTCGAACACCTCGGTATTGGGCAAATCCTGCTTGCGATAGGTGCCAACCACGTCTCCGCCCACGATCAGCGAGGCCGCGTTGAAGGTATCGACCGGCGGGACGCCGCGCTCGATCGGCGCGTTTGCATTACCATGGCCGTGCGCCACGCTGTGTGCCACGTCGCGCAGCGGATGGCCGACGATCACATGCAAGCCGGCGAAAGGCTTCAGTTGCGTGGCCAGATCGGCGAGCGCCGCCGCGCTCGCGGTGTAGAACGCGGGACGCAGCAGCAGATCTTCGGGCGGATAGCCGGATAGCGCGAGTTCAGGCGCAATCAGCAGCTTCGCACCATCGTTGTGCGCGGCGCGCGCGGCAGCGACAATCTTCGCGACATTGCCGGCGAAGTCGCCGACGGTGACATTGATTTGAGCAAGAGCGATTCGGGTCTTCATGGCAGGATCGACAGGCAAGCCAGGCGGCTTGCGAGTACCGCGGCTGGTTAGCTCGACGGCAACGGACAAATCGGATAAACGAACGACGCATCGCACCACGCATGGGTCGCTCATTGGGAACAGTCACACAGATTGAACCAGGAACGCTTTGATTATCGCACGGGCATTCTGGCGTCGCCCTCCGAGGTAGACGCCGCGGAATGGAATGCCCTCCTCGCCCAGCAAGCGCAACCCACGCCGTTTCTGCGGCACGAGTTCTTGAGCGCACTGCACGCGACCCGTTGCGCGGTCGCCGATACCGGCTGGGCGCCGCAATTCGTCACGCTCACCGACCCGCGCACGAACAGGCTCGCGGCGGCAGCGCCCGTGTATCTGAAGGGGCACTCGTACGGCGAATACGTCTTCGATTGGGCGTGGGCCGATGCGTACAAACGCAACGGTCTGCCGTATTACCCGAAGCTGCTGTGCGCGGTGCCGTTCACGCCGGTGCAGGGCAGCCGCCTGCTATCGGCGGATACGCATGCGCTCAGGCATCTGGCCGCGACGCTGATGGCGTTCGCCGAGCAGGCCGACGTGTCGTCGCTGCATGTACTGTTTCCGACCGAAACGGAAGCGAGTGCGCTGACCGACATGGGCATGATGCAACGCGAAGGCGTGCAGTTCCACTGGTTGAACGACGGCTATCGCGACTTCGACGATTTCCTCTCCACGCTCGAACAGAAGAAGCGCAAGAACATCCGCGCGGAGCGTCGCAAGGTTCAGGAGGCCGGCGTGACGATGCGCCGGATTCGCGGCGAAGATATCCAGGACGCCGACTGGCGATTCTTCAGCAAGTGTTATCGGCAAACCTACCGCGAGCACTTTTCGAGCCCGTATCTGAACCTCGATTTCTTCCGGATGATCGGCGCGTCAATGCCGGAAAATCTGCTGCTGGTGATCGCCGAATACGAAGGCAAGCCGATTGCCAGCTCGCTCGTGGTCTATCAGCGCGACGAGAAAACCGGCGGCACGCTCTATGGCCGTTACTGGGGCGCGTTGGAACACGTGCCCTGCCTGCACTTCGAAACCGCCTACTACCAGCCGCTCGAATTCTGCATCGAAGAAAAGCTCGGTGCGTTCGAAGGCGGCGCCCAGGGCGAGCACAAGATGGCGCGCGGTTTTTTGCCGACCGTGACGCGCTCGGCGCATTGGCTCGCCCATCCGGCCTTCGCCGATGCGGTCGCCCACTTCCTCGACAACGAAAAGAACAGCATCCACGCGTATGTGGACGAGCTGCGCGAACACAATCCGTTCAAAGGCTAAAGCGTACCCATGGCGTGGTTTCTGTATCTGCTCGAATGCTCGGACGGCAGCGTCTATACCGGCATTGCCACCGATGTGCAGGCTCGCTTCGACAAACATGTGAGCGGTGAAGGCGCGCGCTATACGCGTTCACGCAAGCCGGTGCAGGTGCTGGTGTCGTTTGAGTTGGCCGACCGATCAAGCGCTTCGCGCGCCGAGTATTGGGTGAAGCGTTTGCCGCCTGCCGAAAAGCGGGCGCTAGGAGCGGGACTGCGTACGCTCGAATCGGTGTTGCCGTTGCCCGAGCCCGAGCCGGCTGCCGCAGACGAGCTACCCTCCACCTAGGGCCTGTTGACAATCAGCAGGTCCAGATGAAAGCAGCGGAGAGCGCAACGAATGATGAGAATCGTTCGGAGAGCTTGTCGTAGCGGGTAGCCACGCGACGGAATTGTTTGATGCGACAGAAGAACCGTTCGACCAGATTTCGAGAGGCATACAGATGTTCATCCAAAGGACGTTGCTCAACACGATTGGCGCGACTGGGGATGACAGCTTGAATGTCCGCCGATTCCAGATGCTGCAGGATCGCGTTCGAATCGTAGGCTTTGTCGGCAGCCAGACTGACGGGTTTCAACTCGCCCAGCAAAGGCAGGGCCTCCGGACTGTCTCCAGCCTGTCCGCCCGTCAGATGAAAGCGAGCGAGCATCCCCAAGCCGTCGACCAGAGCGTGAATCTTGGTGCTCAATCCGCCACGCGAGCGCCCGATTGCCTGTTCGCCTTTTTTTTCGCCGCGCCGGCGGCATGCTGGTGGGCACGCACAATCGTACTGTCAATGAAGACTTCCTCAAGATCCGCGTCGCCCGCAAGCTCGGCGAGTACCGTATGCCATATTTGCGCCCGCGACCATCTGGCAAAGCGTTGGTACACGCTATTCCACGTTCCAAAATCAGGCGGCAAATCGCGCCATGGGCTGCCAGTGCGCGCGATCCATAGCACGGCCTCAACAAACAGCCGATTGTCTGCTGCGGTCCGACCCGGGTCGGTGGACTTGCCCGGCAGCAAGGGGGCGATCCGCTCGTATTGGTCATCGCTGAGCATCAGTCTTGGCATCCTGTTTTTCCGCAAAAGACAGGATGTAAACAGCTTTCCTCACAAGTTAACAGCCCCCTCGGCGATGATTGTCAACAGGCCCTAGCCTCTCGCCTCACGCATCCGCTCAGTCAACAGCCGATGCATCAGCGCGATTTCGCCCACCGCGTCCGCCTCCAGCGACGTCAACCGGTCCCGCGGGGGAAGGTCGCGCCGGATCGGCCGCAACGTCCTGTTCAAAGCCGCGTCGATGTCGCCACTCGTGGTGTCGATCCACGCGCCGAGTTCATCGTGCATGCTGCGCCGGTTCGTACTCAAGCGCAGTTGGGTTGCGGTTCCCGCCATCTTTCGCAACACGCTCAGCACCGTCAGCGTCACCGTGTCGACCATCGAATCCTCGAGCTTTTCGAGTCGAATGCGGCCGATTGCTTCCTCGGCGTTATTGCTGCCCAAACCCGCGGCTCGGCGCAGGCGTTCCATGTCCTTCTCGCTTCGGTCCGGCGACTCCAGTGCCGCCCTCAGATACGCAAGATTGGCCCGCACCGCCTCGCTCAGATAGGCGCGATAGTCGACCTTTTCCCGCGTCGGCCACAGATAGAACGTTGCCAGCAGCGCCAATACACACCCGAGCACATTGTTGCCGAGCCGCGTGAGTGCATAGGCGAATTCGCTGGCGCCGGGCGTCGCGAAGTCGGCCACCAGCACGAAGGTCGGCGTCAGGAAAAGTACGAAGAGACTGTAGCTGACGGGACGCAGCGCCATGGTGGCCACCACCAGAGGAAACACCGCCAGTGAAATGCCCAGAGGTGAATGAATCGCATAGCCGATCGCGGCCGCCAGCACGCCCCCGACGATGCTCCCGGCAGCGCGCTCGATACTCCGTGGCCAGGTCGCGGCAATGGACGGTTGCAGGATCAGCAACGTCGCCATGGTTGCCCAGTAGCCGAAGGGAAGTCCGAGCGCCCGGATGACCAGAAAGCCCGCCGTGGTCGTGACGCCTACGCGGGCAGCGTGGCGCAAGCCGACCGACTGAACGGAGAGGTTTGCCTTGAGGGTCGACCACACCCGCGTCAGCAGTCTGGTGGCACTGTCCGACCACCCGAGCGGCTGGGCAGTCGTCGGTGCGAAATCGACCAGTTCGAAGTCGAACTTCAATGTCACAGGTTCCATCAGCGCGGATTCGAGTCGCCGCGCAAGGCGTCGCAAGCGGAGTTGCAGGTCAGCGAGACGGTTCCATTGCGCGTCGTTGGTGGCCGCACCGATTCTTCGCAGAACCTCGCCCAGCCCGGTCAGCAGCCGAGCCGCACGTCTGGCGCGACGTGCGTCTTCGGGGTTTTTTTCGCAGGCGCCGGTGACCGCAATCAGGTATGCAAAGAGCGCTTCGCTCTCGGTCAGCAGGGCGAGCAGATTGTCGTAGGCTTCCCGGCCGGCCGTTCTCGAGCCAGGCACGTTCGCCAGTGCCTTGCGTGAGCGCTCCAGCGCAGCGCGTGCATCGGCGCGAAATTTCGCGGCATGCGTGGCCCACTCGCCAGGCGCTGCGCGCTCTTCGAGCAGGCGCGCGCTGTCGAAGGCGATGTCAGCCAGACGCAGATACACCGCACGCAGCGAAGCGCGGCTCGTGCCGAACGGATGAATACGCCAGACGGTCAAGCTCAGCACAACGGCGAACAGGCATCCGGCCAGATAGATGCCGAGAAACGCCACGCCTTCGCGAAGGTGGTGCATCGGCCGGTCGACCATCACCACGCAGGCGGTCGCCGCAAGAATCGTCACCTGTGACGTCGCGGCGCCCCAGATCCTGCCGAACGCGCCGAGCGTCGTGAATACCAGAATAGCGAGCGCAGCGAACACCGTCCCCTCGCCTGACGCGAAGGCGGTCACGCCGCCGCACACGGTGGACAGAAGCGCAAAGCCCACCATCGAGGCGAAGCGCGCGCGATTCGAACCGGCCGCGTCCGCGAGACAGGTCCAGAAAGCGCCGATCGCGGCCCAGGCAAATACCGGGTCATGCAGCAGATTGCCGAGCACCAGCATGGCGGTGGACGCGCAGGCGGCTCTCAGCCCTTCCGACAGATTGGCCTCGCTCGTCGAAAACGACACCATCCATACCGGCCGTCTGCGGTAGATCGCGGTGACGAGCGCGTACAGGCTCGCGTACAGGCGGCTCGGCCAGCGCAGCGACGAAGGGTTGGACTTGCGATTCAGCATCCGGGCGGTGGGCTTCCAAAAAACGCACGTTGGCGCTACCTCAGCGCATTAATACGCCGACGGCAGAAAACCTGCCGCGGCCGCCGAATGATAAGGGTTAACACTGATATTTAAAAATGCCTTCGGTTCATCCATTCGATGCGTTGTGTCTATGCGCTGCAACGCCCGGCCAGACAGGCGCACTGACGACAAGACACGCTGGGCAGGGAGTGGAATCCCTGAAAACGCCGCCCATGGAAAAAACCGCGTGGCCCTTGCAGGCTCACGCGGTTTTTTCGTCAGCTACCAGACCAAGGGTCTCCTCGGCAACCGGGTCGACCATTCCTCTATCAGCTTGACCGCAGCATCAACGTCCGTTTCTATGGACTTCTAACGGAGACTTCGCGCCAATTCACGCTCCACCCTTGTACGTTGCAACAAAGCTCGCAAGGTCGCCCCAGTTCGGCGAAGACAGCAACTCCGGATGGTCCTGCTGGACCTTAAGCGCGACGCTACGAAACGCTTGCGCGCATGGCGAGAAGCCGGTCGGTGGCGAGACGGGCGGCGGTACAGGTGAGCTCCTCGGTGCGGGGACGTTTAGCTTCGGTGCAGAGCCCGGCGTTTTCGCTTCAGAAAGGGCGGAACTCAGCTTCGAAAGTTGCGTGCGTGCGCTGACCGGAGCAGAGTACGTGCCGCCAGCATTGAATTTATCCGCGAGAAGCTGAAGTATCGACGTATGGTCCAGGTCGCCGGAGAAGACACCCCCCGGCACGACATAGGGCGAGACCAGGAATGCGGGAACCCGCAGCCCAGTAGTTTGAAACTGATAACCGGCGACGTCGGTAGAAATCTCAAGTGGGCTTACATGGTCGAAGAACCCCCCATGCTCGTCATACGTGACAATCATCAGCGTCTCATCCCATCGCTCGGACGCAGAAATCGTTTGATAAATGTCGGCAAGGAACGCTTGCCCTGGGGAGACGCCAGTAGGCGAATGGTCGTCATTCGGGACCCGGTGCGGCCCGTCCGTGTATTCCGGCTCGATGAAAATGACTTGAGGCAAATTGCTACTGTTCGTCCAGTCTGCCTTGAAGCGCGAATACCGCCTGAACCTCCCTCCGTTGCCATCCAGCGGCAAGGCAAGCGAAGTTACTATCTCGGGCAACCACTTGGGCATCAAGCTGAAGAACGGGAAGAAGCCTCCCGACTGGTAGACGCACCAACTTGCGCCGTGTGTGGTCAGCCAGTCGTAAACCAGGGACTGCTCGGGAAGAAAACCAGAAACGTTGTCGCTAATCGCACTCTCTCCAGCCATTGCCATCAAGCGATTTGCCTGGGTTCCCGTCGGAAGTGGCGCAAACCAACTATCACAGATAGTGAAATTTTTTGCGAAAAAATCATAAACAGGCAACGCACCGGCCGTGTAGTAGCCCATCACCATTGACAGGTCGGCGGGCGCAGGGTTTCGTGTCGCATAGCTCGCGACGAATCCACCCAGTTCGGGACAGCCTCCATTCGCACACGGCGTGTTTATTTGCATCGAAATCGGCGTGCGGTCATGCGGCGGGTCGGGGATAAGTTGGGTCGACGGCGAAAGCGCATGTATGGCATACGCTTTGCCGCCGTAGAGGTTCGTGAAATTCTGTTGCCAGGTGGGGTCGGCCGAGAGGCCGTTGACATCCTTCCCGTCGAGGCTCAGGTAGCCAAGAACGTGGTCGAAAGACCTATTCTCCATCATGACTATGATGATGGTCTTAATGTTGTCAACTGACATGCCCCCTCCGATATAACGGCATCAGGGCGACGAAGTCGCCTACAAACGTCCCAGCCCGAAGGAATCACCGGGAGCGCGGCACGGGAGGTCTCGTGACACGAACCTGTTTCCTACCCAGGTCCTACCGCACTAGCCGGCACCGGATAGATCAAACGTTCGCTACAGGGGGCCCGCACCTCCGACGAGGCTCGATACCAAAGGCTTGCTTCCGGATAGACGTTAAGGCTAGTTCACGTTACATGCCTGTTCAAGTTCAGTTGCGTGGTAGCGCTACCCTGTTCACTTGCCATACGGCACAGCTGCAGGTAACCACACGTTACGAATCTCGCACCGCCGTTTCACATGTGTCCGACATCGCTCCTTACACTCCGAACCATAGTCACTGACATTGCACTCAATGTGCGAGGAGTAGCGGAGATGAACAAGAAAATTCTCGGTGCAGCGCTCGGTCTGGCAGTACTGGCAGCATCAACGGCAGCATCGGCACACGTCGACGTCGCCATTGGATTGGGCATCCCCGGGGCCGTGTATGCGCCTGCAGAACCGGTGTACGCACCGCCACCTCCCGTCGTGTATGCTCCCGCACCTGTCGCCGTCGCGTACGGCGATGGTGACGACTGGCGAGCCCGCGAATGGCGCGAACGTCGCGAGTGGCGTGAACGTGAATGGCGCCGCCAGGAATGGCGTGAGCACGAGTGGCGCGAGCATCGTGATTGGCGCGGGTATTGAAACGGCGCCGGAAGGCGCCACCTCCGAAAAATCCGATCTCAGAGTACTTTCGAATGAAAACTAGCCCGATACGAATCACCTTGATTGCAACGACGCTGGTCTTCGCAACCGCAGGCACGGCTAACGCCGCAGGCTGCCTCAAGGGCGCGGTGGTAGGTGGGGTCGCCGGGCATTACGCGGGGCACCACGCTGTGGTTGGTGCGGTCGGCGGCTGCATGGTCGGCAGGCACCTTGCGAAGCAGCACGCTCAACAGCAAGCCGCGGAACGTCCGGCAGCACAGCCGCAATAAAACGTCGTCGGCTTGGTGTACCCGGTGAAACCAGAGAATTGCTGGTCCGGGTAACCCCCTTATGAACGTGACCGCAATATGCAACGGGCGCTCCAGAAAAGGCTAGTGCATTGACTGGCGCGGCGTGCCACCGAAAATCACAACGCTGCGTCGCTTCGCTCCATGCCCTTCAATGTGGCTCGCTCAAGGCTTGTCCTTTCCTCGAACATCACCTGGTGGTTCGCCGGTGCTTCCACCGTTCCTCCTTCGGCGTTGGAAGAGAACGCCGAATCCAACCGCGACAAGCAAGGCCGTCATCAGGCCGGCGCCCATGCCGGTCGTGCTACGGGACTCACTTGCGCTAGAAGGAGCAGACGCGACCATAGGCGAAGATGCTTGCGTCTCCACAGGTTTCGGAAGCGCCACCCCTGCGGCACTCCCATGACGCACAAGAGATGCTTCCGATGTCGGCAAGGCTTGGGATGCGGAGAGCGCGTTTGCATCCGAAGTGGGTCCGACAGGGGCCAGAGCCGTGGCCGAAGCCATAACCGGAGCCGGTACAGCCGCAGTAGCGGCTTCGACCGACTTGGCCATCGCCTTCCACTTCGCGAATACCGTATCAATACAATGGACGTCAGTGCAGGCGTTCCGTGACTGCCTCCAATGGGCGAGTTGTTGGGGTGAGAGCTTTCCACTACTCAGCAGAGCCTGCTGCTGCGCAACGATATCGTCGTACTCGTTGTCCAGGATTGCGTGGTCACATATCACGCGCTCGGCCGGCTGACGCGTTGTAGAACATTGAATGTCGCTCGCCCGTGCAGCGGTCGAACCAACTGCTGCAAAGCACAGCAGCCATGCAAAGGAATGCTTTAGACGCACCAGTCCTCCGTTTAGCCCGATGGGCTTGCAGTGATGGCGAACATCGCCACCCGCAGAGGGCAGCCAATGGGCCACGGCTCTTGGACCGTACGACCCCGACCAAGTTGCCACGACGACGATTCGACGTGCCCTTACGACGTCGCGTCACCTGCGACTCGCCAACGCGGCCGTTCAGCCTGTAAGCGATGCCCCGCGGCTAATCTGCGGAAAAGACGACTGCCGCCATGTGTCGGACGCTCCAATGGCTTGTCAGTCTCGTCGTACACCAACAGGAAAACAGAGGGTATAACCCGTGGGAATGCCCCAGTGTGGAAATCGGACTTTGACAGTCGATTTTGATGCTCATATTCTGAATTTCATCGATAAATCATCGTACTGCCCCGACCGCGACATAGTTATGAGACGGGCGGGGTTGAGTCTGGTAGATGCCGGGCACCGTGCTACGGCCTACACGATGCCGGCATCGGGAACTCACCGAATGGATGCGCGCGATCGCGCGATGGACGAAGCATGAATCAAAACTCTATTAGTCCGCCTGAGGGGGTGACATGTCACCCCGGCAACATGGTTAAGAGCGACATGCCGGATACCCGGATATACCCGCGGCGCAAAAAGTCCGACCTGGTCTGGTACGGCTTGCTCGTGGTTGCCGTCATACTTTTTTATGAACTGGTCATCGACAACCCGCGCTGGCAATGGGACATCGTTGCGCACTACCTCTTCCACAAAAGAGTGCTCGACGGCCTCAAAAACACGCTCATCCTGACTGCACTCTCAAGTGTGCTGGGACTTTTTATCGGCGTTATCGTCGCGGCTTGCCGTATGGCGGAGAACCCGGTGCTGAGGGGGGGCGCATATATCTACGTCTGGATTATCCGTGCGACGCCACCCCTGGCCATGCTGCTCTTCCTTTTCTTTGCCGCAGCCCTGGTTCCGCGCCTGTTCATTTCGATTCCGGTTGTGCACTGGACGTTGTTCGACATAAGTACGAATAACATCATCTCGCGATTTAGCGCGGCGATTATCGGCCTGGCCCTTTACCTTGGAGGTTACAGCGCGGAGATTTTCCGCGGCGGGCTGAACGCTGTCGACCACGGTCAACGCGAAGCGTGCAAGGCACTAGGCATGAGCGACCTGAAAATGATGTGGTACGTCGTCATGCCGCAAGCCATAAGAATCATCATTCCGCCGCTCGCAAATGAAGTGATTACGATGTTCAAGAACACCTCGCTAGTGACGGTTATTGGGTACGTCGAGCTGCTTACAACAGTCCAACTCATCTATTCCACAACTTTCGAAACGATTCCGCTGCTTGCAGTTGCCTGTATCTGGTACCTGTTCCTCACCAGTCTCGCAATGCTCGGACAGAACATCCTGGAGCGTCGATTTGGAAAAGGGGTGAAGCGATGATTTCCAGCGACTTCGAACTGCAGGAACGCGTCGAGACGCAACCGCTCCTTGATATGCGAGGGGTGACCAAACAATTTGGCGACTTCACAGCCTTGCATTCTGTAAATTTCTCGCTAGACAAAGGCGAGGTGGTCTCCATCATCGGGCCGTCCGGGTCGGGCAAAAGCACGCTCCTTCGATGCATCAACATGCTGGAACTCATTGACGCGGGAACGATGACATTCAGAGGCGAGATTCTGGGTACCGAAACCCGCAAAGGACTGCAGGTCCGACTTCCGAAAAAGGAACTTGACCGCCAACGCAAGTACTTTGGGATGGTGTTTCAGAGCTTCAATCTCTTCCCACATTACTCGGCTCTCGACAACGTTCTCGCCGGCCCGCGCATTGTGCAGGGCAAAGCACGGAAAGATGTTACTGAGCGTGGGAAGTACCTGCTTTCCCGCGTCGGTCTGGCAGACAAGATGAATCACTACCCGGCACAACTGTCTGGCGGACAGAAGCAGCGGGTTGCTATCGCACGCGCCCTGGCTATGGAGCCCGAGGTGATGCTGTTCGACGAGCCAACCAGTGCACTCGACCCCGAACTCGTGAACGAGGTACTTGAAGTCATCCGTGAGCTGGCGGTTTCCGGGACGACTATGGTGGTAGTGACCCACGAGATGGATTTCGCCCGAAAGGTTTCCAGTCGTGTCGTATTTATGGATGGAGGCAGGATTGTTGACCAGGGCCCTCCAACGCACATCTTCAATGGTGGCGGGACAGAGCGAAGCAGGCGATTCATTCATAGCTTGAAAGACAGATAAGCGTCCATATTTCCGCTTCCTAATGTCATATGTAACGAATAGGATAACTTATGAAATTCAGAGAAATGATTCGACTCGGCCTCTCAATGCGTTATCTGGGGTATCACACCGCAGCATGGAGATATCCGGAAATTCCGGCCGATGGCGCAACAGACTTCAATTACTTTCTGAACACTGCGCGAAAGGCCGAAGCCGCAAAGTTCGACATGATATTTTTTGCCGATGGCGTGGGCATCCGCGCTTCGGATAATCCGCCCGGGTCCCTGGCTCGCGATTCCAGGAACGCAGAACTGGAACCACTGACCCTGCTTTCGGCGATTGGCGCGTGCACTTCGCGTATCGGTCTTGTCTCCACCGCATCCACAACCTACAACGAGCCGTTTCACATCGCTCGCAAGTACGCATCAATAGACCACATCAGCGGCGGTCGTGCCGGCTGGAACGTCGTCACCTCGTGGTCGCAGCAGGAGGCCTGGAACTTCAGCCGCGACGAGCACCTGGGCTACGAAGAGCGCTACGAGCGTGCCGATGAGTTTGTCCAGGTGGTGAAGAAGTTGTGGGACAGCTGGGAAGCCGATGCCTTCATTCGTAACAAGGACACTGGGGTGTTCTATGACGAAGCGAAATTGCATACTCCCAACCACAAGGGCAAGCACTTCAAGGTACGCGGCCCCCTGAACTCGGCGCGGACACCACAGGGCCGACCCATCATCGTTCAGGCAGGAGCAGCAGAAGCGGGACGGGAGGTCGCAGCGCAACACGCTGACGTCGTCTACAGCAGTTCCTACGATATGGCTTCGGCGAAGGCCTACTACGACGACGTTAAAGGTCGCCTCGGAAAGTTTGGGCGCACTGCCGACCAACTGCTGATTATGCCGGGCCTTACCCCTTACGTCGGCCGCACCCGGCAGGAAGCACAGGATAAGTTCGACCAGTTGCAAGACCTGATTGACCCGTTGAGCGGTCTCGCAATCCTGTATGGGGTGCTTGGCGATCTTTCCGGCTATGACCTGGATGGCCCGGTTCCTGACGTCGGCAACCAGCCCGTTCGCAGCATTGCCGAGAACCTCCTCAATATCGCGCGGCGCGACAATCTGACTATCCGCCAGCTCTACAAATTGCGCGCGTCCGGCGGACGACAGCTGGTCGGTACCGCCGAGGACATCGTCGACGACATGGAACGGTGGTTCAAGGAAGGTGCGGCCGATGGATTCAATATCTGCCCTGCCAGCTTGCCCAACGGGCTGGACGATTTCGCGGAACTGATTCTTCCGGAACTTCGCAAGCGCGGACTCTTCCGCACCGAATATGAAACGACCACATTGCGGGGCAACCTCGGTCTGAAGCGTTTGCAGTACGGTGACTAGCGCTCTGCCAACCATTGCCAATTTGCATTCGAGAGTGACTGAGATGACACACGACACATCTTCGACGGCCACAGCCTTTCGCCACGCGATGGCCCACTTTGCCAGCGGCGTCACTGCTATCACGACGCAGGAGGCAGGCATGCCCTTGGGTTTCATCGCAACGTCTGTCTGCAGCCTTTCCGTCGACCCGGCCACACTACTGGTGTGCGTCAACAAGTCGGCGTCCTCACACGATGTCATCCTTCGCACGAAGCGGTTTTCGGTCAACCTCCTGTCCGCCAGTCAGAAGGAAATAGCAAACAGGTTCACATCCTTCAGGGGCGCCGAGCGCTTCGAACCTGGACTGTGGGAAGAAGGCGAAACCGGCTGCCCACGACTGATAAACGCTGCCGTTGCATTCGACTGCGACGTAGTTGCGGTACATGACGGATTCAGTCATAGCATCATTGTCGGACTGGTTGCAGACGCGAGCGTCAACTTACCGTCGGCCGAGAGCTGCCTGCTCTGGCATAACCGGACCTTTGCACATAGCGTTTTGTCCGCCGCATGAACTTGCTGCCGACAACAGAAGGTCATCTCTCTGCTGAAGGCAATCCACAGAAACGGGGTTGAATGATGAAGAAATTCGTAAGAGAAGCGGTATTACCCACAGGCATGGCCCTGCTGGTGGCGTGCGGCGGTTATGTGCAGTCCGCTCGAGCGGAGGTTGCAGTGCCACATGTTAAAGCCGACGCAGCTCTAGCGGGGACCGTTCCGAAGTATTATCGGGACCACGGAGAACTCGTGATTGGTGTGAACCCAGATGTTGCGCCCATCAAATTTGTTGACGAAGATGGCAACATTGCCGGCTTCACGCCAGAACTTCTTTCGGCGGCAGCCCAAGTTCTGAACCTGAAAGTCCGGTTGACCCAGGCATCGTTCGATTCACTGATTCCCGGATTGAGCGCAAATCGCTTCGATGTATTGCTGTCGTTGGCCGACTTCAAATCGCGGCAGAATGTGGTGACGTTCGTCGACTACCTCAACATGGGGGAGACGGTAGTGGCCTCACCTGGTAGCAAGGTGGTGCTGAAGTCACTGGAGGATATGTGCGGATTGCAGGTCGCGGTGCCGCGAGGGTCGGGCACAATTCCGGAAAGCGCACGGATCAGCGACAAATGCGTAAAGGAAGGCAAGCGGCCGCTCGTTCTGGCAACCTATCCAGATTCGAACATGACTCTTCTGTCACTGACGACAGGAGCAAGCGAAGTCGCATGGGTAGACTCGCCCTCCGGCTACTACAATGCGAACAAGTTCCCCTCGAAGTACAAAATCGTATACTTCACTTATAAGGCTCCATACGGCATCGGTTTCGGTTCTGATGAAAAGGGAAAGCAACTGGCGACGTCGGTGCAGCAGGCCCTTGTAAAGCTACAGAAGGACGGCGTGTATGACGCCCTGCTCAAAAAGTGGGGGCTGTCACCCAAGGACGCAAAGCCGCTCTTCCCAATCAACGGCGCGCAACTTTAGACGCCGGGCAAGAATACCGGTCTGGGGCATGTCTACGAACCGACCCACGGCGACCGTTTCATGCCGCAAGCCGGATAGTCAACCGTGCAGTTACGCAGCGAGTTTGATTTGAGAAGACAACTCCAGCTTCGGCAGGTCGAGGCCTTCAAGGCAGTTATCGAACAGGGAACGGCGAGTCAGGCGGCCGCCGTGCTTCATATCACCCAGCCCGCTGTCAGCAAACTTCTGGTCCACCTGGAAGAAGAGACGGGGCTCGCGTTGTTTGAACGCGTGAATGGCCGACTTGTCCCGACATCTCAGGGTATGCGCTTCTATGCAGAGGTGGACCGTATCTTTGGCGGCCTGCGGCAACTCGAAGAGGCCGTATCGATAATCCAGCGCGACAACAAGAAGCACTTCGCCATCGGTGTACTTCCAGCACTGTCTGGCTCATTCATCCGTCGGGTGACGATGAGGTTCCTCTCACACTGCCCCGATGTGTATCCTGCTGTTCACATGCGTTCTTCAAGCATTGTGTCGGACAGAGTCGCCACACGCCAGATGGATGTCGGACTGACAACGAGCCTGATGACCAATCCGAACCTGTCGGTAACGCCGGTCATGGAAAGCTCTCTTGTGTGCATCATGCCGAAGAACCATGCACTGAGTCAGCTAAGCCAAGTTTCTCCAGCAGACCTGCAGAATGTTGATTTCGTTTCCTACACAACGCTTAACCTCGACAGGCAGGTAATCGACGACATTTTTCGCGATTACGGTGTGGAGATAAATACCGTCCTGGAGTGCGAGACCGTACCTACGCTCTGCGAATTCGTATCCGCTGGGTTAGGCGTTGCATTGACGCACCCGCTATGCGTCATCGACATGGTCGACCGCCTCGACGTTCGACCGTTCAAACCGGAAATCCCGAGTTACTTCCATTTTTGCCATGCCCGGTCGCCTGCAAATATGGAATTGGTCGAAGAATACAAGAAATGCGTGCTGGCGGTGGCGAGCGAAGCTGTGTCAGAAATGCTTCGCCCTGACGCCGGAACAGCAAAAGTTGGATGAAGGGCGAACGGCAAATTCACGTCACGACGGGCATGGACGGTAAGTGAGACGACCAGCGCGGGCGCGTCAGGCTCAACTTCAATCGTGCGCTCAAGCCTCTCAATCTCGATGTCAAAAGGGTAGGCGATTTGAAGCGTAAGCATGCGGCCGCTTTGCTCCATCAGTTGCCCGGAAATCCATAGATATTCGAGGAGATCAACGCATAATGCATCGCCTCGTGGGGAGCCAAAATCCCTCAATGTGCCTTACGACGACCAATGAAATTGAAAATCGGCACGTTCCCTGGTTAAATCAATCAAGGTCGCGTTCACCTCGTCGGTTTTCTGAACCCACTGTTCTGCTGCAGCCTGGTCCCGGCCGAAGCCAATATGCCGGGTAACAAGACGTTGCCGTCGCAGGTCTGGGTCGACGTTGACATACCAAACTTCGTCGAGCAACGGTCGCGCAGCTTTCCAATGGCCATGCTCGAGAAGGAGGTAATTCCCTTCAGTGACTACAAGCGGCGTATCAGGCTCCACAGGGATTGCGCCGGCGATGGGTTCTTCAATTTCCCGGCGAAATGTGGGAGCGTAGATGGTTTCGTCGTGACGCTGCTCACGCAGGCGCCTCAGAAGTGCAACATACCCCGCACTGTCAAACGTATCTTCCGCACCTTTGCGGGATGCGCGACCGAGCCGTGCGAGTTCGACATTCGCAAGATGAAACCCATCCATCGGAACAACCACTGCCTTTCCGGGAAAAGCATCAAGGATTGCTTGCGCCAGTGTTGATTTGCCTGCACCCGGCGCACCAACCAAACCGAGGATTTGGCGCCGCCCGTCAGAAATTAACTGGTGGAGGCGACCGAGGTAGCGGTCTTCAATCGTCGACATAATCCAAGGTATTCCAAAAAAATGGCGGTCGGCGAGAACTATTCTTAGCCTCGCCGAGGCCGGATTGCCGAACCGCTCGCGTCAACATTTCTCAACGCTTTGTGCTGTCGCGATACTTATTTCACCCGGTGGACGTCTAGTGGTGCGATTTTGCTCGCGCGGCGGCGTTGATGCCACCCGCGATGAACTCCCGCGCATGTTTCGCCAAGTCCATACCGTCATCCCACAAGTTGCGCCAGATTGCCAACGCATTGGACAACTGCTCGTTGACGACCGTCGACGAGAAGCTCTCAAAAGTCACGACGCCCTTGTAGTCAATCATGGCGAGTGCATGGAAGAACTGAGAGAAGTCGATAGTCCCCGACCCGAGGTACCCGCGATTGCTTTCCCCGATATGAACATAGCCAAGACGCTTTCCACATTGCAGAACCGGTTGCATGAAATCGGACTCCTCAATGTTCATGTGATATGTATCGAGATGAACGACAACATTGGGCGCATCGACTTCGTCAATCATGGCAAGCGCCTGCGATGCAGTGTTCAGCAAATTGGTCTCGTAGCGATTTACCACTTCAAGCCCAAGCGTCACGTTCTTCTTCAACGCGAAATCAGCAATACGTTTGAGTGAATCAATCGCGTTGCGGCGGCCTTGTTTGGTAACCGGTGCGTTGTATTTTCCCATCGCGCCGTAAAGAATCCCGCCGAAGTAGCCTCCACCCAGCTCTGCCGTGACGCTGATACCCTCCTCCAACATCGAAACCCCGCGCGCGACCGTGGCAGAATCCTCGCTGGACACGTCCCCATCAAAGGTGAGACCGCGCGAGCAACCGATATCCAGCTCATGCTCTTGCAGCAAATCCCGCGTGAGCGCCAGGTCCATGACCTTCGGACCATGCAAGGACAGTTCAGCCAGGTCGAACCCAGCGGCTTTGGTCTGGCTCAAAACCCTGCGAGTCGATTCGGGGGTGAGGTCGCCAGCCCATACCAGTGCGTGTACGCCAAGCTTATTCATTGTGTAACTCCTTCAGATGCGGTCACGCGCCTGCGGACCAAAGTTTTCGAAATGCCGTTCGCCCATGCCCAACGGAAGAGCATCACGGCAAGCAGGAAGACACCCCACAACGCAGTCGCCAGGTGTTGGTTGGCACCGAGCAAATTGAGGCCAGAAGCGATAACCTGCAGAATCACAAGTGCAATCACGACCGGAACCACGCGGCCAAAGCCGCCGAATGGGTCGACGCGACCCAGGAAGCACGCAAGCACGGAGATGAGCAGAAAGGCCTCGCCATGGCCAACGCGAACCGAATTGAACTGGGCCGCCATCACCACGCCCGCAATGCCGCACATCAGCCCCGACAGCATGTAGATTCGGGTGACGGCGCGTGTCGTCGCGATGCCGGAATATCGCGTTGCTTCCAGATTTGAACCAATCATGCGTGTGGCGAAGCCTAGCCGCGACCGTGTCATGACAACGTGCCAAAGTAATGCGCAACCGAGAAAAATCAGGAGAGGAATCGGTACACCGAGGAAGACGCCGTTGCCCATGTCGCGCACAAACGGCGGAAACCCGGAGATGTCGCCCCCACGTGTGAGGAACTCCCCTAATCCGCGCAAGAAAATCATCATCGATAAAGACACGAGGATCGGGCTTGCTCCGGTGCGCGCAATGACGGCACCCATCACCCAACCGGCTGCGGAACCGGTGGCCAATGCGGCAGCAATGCCGAGGATGATGGCTACGGCGCCGGCGTCCGCGCCGCCGTACGTATGAAGCACCCACGCCATCGCCAACCCCGATATGTTCGCAGTGAAAGTCACCGCGAGATTGAAGCCACCGGAAATCAGGGGCATCAACATGGCCAGCGTAAAGAACCCGAGTTCCGGCAACTGGAACGCTACCGAAACGAATGTGCTCGCCGAGAAAAATCGGTCAGACGCGAAACTCAGGATCGCGATGACCAGGAGCAGAAACCCAAGCAACCCGGCGACGTCTGCCGGTACGAGCGGCGCGGCCGCGCGTTGAGATGAGGACATTTTCATGAGGAGGCCTTTACGATTTGTGACGTGAATCGCGTTCCGACGAGCTTGGCGAAACCGCCGCTCGACAACGTAATAGCGATAAGAATGATGGCCCCGATAATCATCTTGAACGCATACGGCGAGATACCGAGCAAGTTGAGGCCGTTGGCGGTGATAGCGGTCAGGAGGATGCCAAGGATTGCGCCGAGGATTGTGCCGCGCCCGCCGCCTAACCTTGCACCACCGAGCACCACAGCAGCGAGCACATCCAGTTCACGGCCGTAAAATGCGTTCGGAACGACTTCCTGCACGTAGTGGGCTTGCATGAGTCCGGCAATCCCAGCCATCATGCCGAGCCAGCCAAAGGCGATGTAATGCATCGCACCTATGTTGACTCCCACGCGTCGCGCCGCCTCGGGGTTGTCGCCCATGGCGTAGAGCTGTCGACCGGTTGTCGTGCGCCGTAGCAGAAACCATGTTGCTATGACCATGACGACCATCACGGCCACAGGCAGCGCGAGATTCGCATTACCACTCGCGGTGTTGAAATTGATGATGGAGACTCTATTGGTCCACCAGTCCGGCAGGTCGTAGATGGACACCCCGCCAGTGAGAAACATCAATCCACCGAAAAACACGTTAAACGTGGCAATCGTCACAACAATCGAGACGATGCGAAATCTGTAGATAATCGTGGCGTTGATGGAGCCAAGCACGAACCCGAAGCAGGCAGACACAATGAAGCCGAGTGCCCAGTTGCCACCCCCGAGCCGCATCACTGTCAACGCAGTGAGGTACTGGACCACCGATGCGCCGACGGCGAATGAGATATCAATACCACCAGCAATCAGCACGACCAGTAGCCCGACTGCGAAAATGATGTTGACGGAACTCTGGTTGAGCAGGTCGAACAGGTTTGGAAGAGTGAGAAATGTCGAGGTTGAAAGGCTGAGGCCAATCACCATGATGGCGGTAACGAGAATCAGCAGAGCCTCAATCGAACCGATTCCGAGTTTGCGAAAATCAGGCATGGACGTCTCGCTCGATTTGTTCCATCGTTGTCGTTCCCGGCACGTACTCTTTAACAATGCGGCCGTCGCGCATATGCAGAATTCGGTCGGAATTGAAGTAGACCTCCGGAATCTCGTCCGATATCAGCAAGATGGCCATACCCTCGGCAGCGAGCTTGTGGATGATGGCGAAGATGCCAGCACGGGCGCCGACGTCGACGCCGACGGTGGGCGAATCCAGAATTAGAAGCTTCGGGTTTGTTGCCAACCACTTGGCGAGCACGATGCGCTGCTGATTCCCGCCGGACAGTGTTGAGACCGCGTCGTCCGGTTTCCCGATTTTCACGGCCAGCTGCTGAATCCAGTCTTGAATCAGCACGTTTCGCTTTTTGGAAGCGATGAGATGGGTGCCGTCCAGAAGGTTATCCAACACCGCCGCGACCGTGTTGTCTCCGATTGATTGCGGCTGTATAAGGCCGAGTTGAAGTCGGTCCTCGGACACGTAAGCTATCCCTGCCTGGATAGCGTCACGATTTGTTCGCAGTGAAATCTCTTTTCCGTCGAGCTGGATGGAACCCGCACCTGGGCGCGTCATTCCGAAAAGCGACAATGCGACTTCCGTTCTTCCTGCGCCAAGGCGTCCCGTGACGCCAAGAATCTCGCCTCGTCGCACCTTGAACGACACGTCATGGTATTGACGAGCTCGTGACAACCCCTGTACCTCTAGCACAACCGGCGCTTTCGTCAGGTCTGTCGTGCGTACTTCGTAGTCGAAAGTGCGGCCCGTCATCAATTCCGTGAGGCGGGTTTGCGTCATCCCTTCGGTGGGAAAGGTGCCGACGTATTGTCCATCGCGGAAAACGGTCACGCGAGTGCAGACGTCTAGCACTTCAGCGAGGCGATGGCTGACGAACACCACGGCAATGCCGTCCGCAGAAAGTCGCCGGACAATTTTCAGCAGCGCTTCAGTCTCAGCATGACTGAGCGAGGCAGTCGGCTCGTCCATGAAGACAAGACGTGCGTCGCGAACAAGCGCTCTGGCGATTGCCACGACCTGGCGCTGGGCGATTGATAGCGCGCGTACAGAACGGTTGAGGTCGATGGAGACTCCGAGCCGCTCAAGAATCCGGCGTGCCGCCTCCTTCATCTTTCCATAGCTAACGATTCGCGGACGAGACCCCAGGTTTTGCTCGAAAGCGATGTTTTCCGCGACGGTCATTTCGGGGAAAAGCGCCAGGTCTTGCCAGATGACCTGAATACCGAGGTCACGGGCCCTGGCCGGGTCGAGGCCTTCGATTGACTCACCTTCCATGAGCATCACTGCGCCAGGTTCCGGCTGATAGACCCCACTGATAATCTTGATGACGGTGCTCTTGCCGCAGCCATTCTCACCCGCAAGGCAGAGAACTTCTCCGGGCATGACGTCGAACTTCACTGCCCGCAGCGCCTTAACGCCGCCGAAGATTTTGGAAATGTTCTCGAGCTTGAGCAGGGGCATGCGGTCGGTGTCGAGCGCGCCCGATGCCGTGTGCGCATCACCTCGTTGAGAACGGAGGACGTTGATGGAAGCTGGTTGACTCATGGAAACGCTCCGATGGTACTTGCACGTAACTGGCTGGCGACCAGATGTGTCGTACCGTTAACTTCAGGGTGAGCAGCGCTACAACTGCGCTCACCCGTTCGGCAAAAGGATTGCGGTCAGAGGCCCATCTTCGCGAGGTCGTCAACGGTTTTGGCGTTGAGGTCCACCAGGTTGTCGACAATCAGGTTGTGACCGTCGGGGTGAACAACGCCCAGACCTGGGATGTTCGTGCCGTCCTTAATCGGCTGACCCTTTACGAGCATCACACCCAGCGTCACAAACACTTCGCCAGCTACTTCCGGATTCCACATATACCCTCCGGACAACACGCCATCATGGACGAGCTTTCGGCCCTGTCCGGGCGAGAACGGTCCAAGAACCTGGACCTTTCCTTTGGCCTGCTGCTCCGCGACCGCGCGAGCTGCCCCAATGGGGCCCTGGCTGCCGAACGCAAGGATGCCCCTCAAGTTGGGATGAGCTCGCATCAGGTCAAGCGCAGTTTTGCGGGATGCGTCGACGTCTTCAGCGACGCCGTAGCGGTCCCCGACGAGCGTCATCCCGGGATAGTTGGCCTTGATATAGGCGATCGCCGCATCCGCCCAGGCGTTATGGAGTGGTACGGTCAAGGACCCGACGAACACGGCATATTCACCTTTCCCGCCCAGCGCCTCGCCGAGGCGTTTTCCGTAAGCATCGCCAAACCCCTTGACCGAGGCCAGTTCAAAGTCCCAGTCCACGTTCTGCTGCTTCGGGGACTCGTGGGTAATGACCTTGATACCGGCTGCTCTGGCGCGCTGAAGAACGGGTTCCAAAACCTGTGCGTCGTTCGGCACGACGCCGATGACGTCTACGTGTTGCGCAATCAAGTCCTCGATTGCTCGTACCTGGAGCGCCGGGTCAGCGCTCGTTGGCCCGACCATGAATGCCTTGACGCCGAGCTGGTCAGCGCGCTTCTTGATTCCCGCTTCCATGGCGTTGAACCATGGAATGCCTCCAATCTTCACAACAACACCGATTACGGGCTTGTCAGGCGAGGCCGATGCAAAACTCGTCGTCAAAGCGAGCGCGACTGCGCCGGCACCCAAGGTGCGGATGATGTTCTTGAACATGTCTCCTCCGGTAGACGCCTGGGCACGCAGACGCCCTAAATGAGTGATAAAAGGCCCGACTTCGTATTTTGCTAAAGTTGCTAAATCCATTTAGCAATTCGGGTCGGTGTATGCTGAATCTATTTAGCAGTTCGGTCGAGCCGGAGAAACCCTGGTGTTGGGCACTGTCGCGAAACGGCTACCTTTTCGGGACATAACGGCGCAATGCCCTCGGAGCAAGTTGATGGCAAGCAGCAACCCAGGACGCAAGTCCACGATTTATGACGTCGCAAAGGCGACAGGCTCCTCGACGGCTACGGTCAGCATGGTGCTGAACGGCAGTTGGGTCCGCTATCGAATCAAGGAGGAAACTGCGAACCGAATACTCGAAAGCGCCCGCCAGCTTGGGTACAACGTCAACATGAAAGCTCGAGGACTCAGGTTGTCGCGCTCGGGTCTAGTGGGTATGGTTCTTCCCCATTATCGGAACCGTTTTTTTGCGGGACTCGCCGAGACCTTCGAAGAGCAGGCTCGTAGTCGTGGCCTTTGTCCGATCGTTGTGGGCACTCAGCGCGACCCTGCAGTCGAGGTGAGCGTTACTGAAACACTTCTATCGCAGCGGGTTGAGCTGCTATTTATCGCCGGCGTGCGCAACCCGACACCACTGAACGCGCTCTGTTCGGCTGCAGGTGTCCCTTCCATCAATGTGGACCTGCCAGGAGACGGTGCACCGTCGGTCGTTACCGATAACCGCAAAGGCGCTCAGGCTATTACGGATGTGCTGATTGAAAAGCTGCTGGCACGGGGCGCGGCGCCAGACGAGTTGGTCTTGCTAGGAGGTGTAGCGGATGAATATGCGACCGAGATGCGTATCGCAGGATTCAGAGACGCTTTCGAAGCCCGTCAAATGACGCCTGCTGCAGATGCAATCGACTGTTGTGGATATAACGCCGCTGCTGCCAAACGCGTACTCTCAATTCGCTATGAAAAACTTGGACGACTTCCAGCCGGTTTGCTGATGAATTCGATTACCGCGTTTGAAGGGGTGGTTCAGTTCACGTCGACGTTGTCGCCCGACGCGTGGAAGTCTGCGGTTGTTGGCTGCTTCGACTGGGACCCATTCGCGGCAAATCTACCTTTCGACGTGACCATGTTGCGGCAGGACGTGCAAGCAATCATTTCTGAAGCGTTCAAGTTGGCCGAAAACTATGACCCGACGGACCGGTCTCTGATTCTCGTGCCAACAGGTCTGGGCAAGAAGTTTGAAGAAGCCGAGCAAACGAAGGAGTTTGACCGATAACTTCGGTCTAGAAATGGTTGCGGTCACAATCATCCGTCATCGTTTCCGAAGCGGGACCGCGAAGACCGCGGTCGTCGCCAGGCCGTCTGAACACGGACCGGCCCAACGGAGTGACCTGCATGCCGAGCAGGCTTGGGCTTTCGTAGCGGTGGATTTGAACGACCTGGCTACGAAATTCGGTTGCGCTACTTAGGTAGTCGAGCGTACGTCGCGTTAGTAGCAAGCGCTGAGTTCGTGTGGAACATCACCCGGACATTGGCACGCCTTTATGATGGCATTACACCCGCGCACGGCTATACCGCTGTTGTACCCGGCAACTCCGGAATCGAGACAAGATGCAGACCAATTCCACGCCGCGCGCCGGCACGCTTAGCCAAATCCCACGTGGTATCTGGATGCTCGGCTTCGTCAGCATGTTCATGGACATTTCTTCGGAAATCATTCACAGCCTTTTGCCTATGTTCCTGGTGACGAGTCTGGGCGCGAGCGCGATGATGGTGGGCCTGATTGAAGGCGTCGCGGAAGCGACTGCGCCCATCGTGAAAATGTTCTCCGGCGCGCTCAGCGACTACCTTGGCAACCGGAAATGGCTCGCGGTCATCGGATACGGCATGGGTGCGTTGAGCAAGCCGTTGTTTGCGCTCGCGCCAACAGCTGGCATCGTTCTGACGGCGCGCGTCGCAGACAGAATCGGGAAAGGTGTGCGGGGTGCGCCGCGCGACGCGCTCGTAGCCGATATCACGCCCGCTCACCTGCGTGGCGCCGCCTATGGTTTGCGACAGTCGCTCGACACGGTCGGCGCGTTTCTCGGACCGTTGCTCGCCGTCGTGTTGATGCTGCTGTGGGCAGACAACTTTCGTCTCGTATTCTGGGTGGCTGTGATCCCGGGGCTCATCGCAGTGGCGTTGCTGGTGTTTGGCATCAAGGAACCTGCACACCATTCGGACGCGAAACGCGTCAACCCGATGAAGCTCGAAAGCCTGAAGAAGCTGAGCCGGCCGTACTGGTGGGTTGTGTTCATTGGGGCGGTGTTCACGCTCGCACGATTCAGCGAGGCATTCCTTGTATTGCGCGCGATGCAGGGTGGCGTACCGGTGGCGCTGGTGCCACTCGTCATGGTTGCGATGAACCTGGTGTATTCCGCGTCAGCTTATCCATTTGGCAGACTGGCCGATTCGATGAGCCACACCAAACTGCTGGCGATCGGGCTAGTGGTACTCATTGCATCGGATGTCGTACTTGCGCATGGAAACCGCTGGCCGGTCGTACTGCTGGGTGTCGCGCTGTGGGGCCTGCATATGGGGCTCACGCAGGGCTTGCTGGCGACCATGGTTGCGCATGCAGCACCGCCGGACCTGAAAGGCACCGCGTTCGGTTTCTTCAATTTGATGAGCGGTCTGGCGATGCTTGTGGCGAGCGTCGTCGCAGGCGAATTGTGGGACCGTCTGGGGGCAGGCGCGACATTCTATGCGGGAGCGGGGTTCTGTTTGCTGACCCTGTGCGCTCTGGCTATCGGTGGAGGATTGCGTCGAAAGCGCGCCTTCTAGCTGAATACGGTGCCGAGAGAAAGAACTCGCGTTTCAATTGTCCAACATGAAATGGATTACGCGCGAGCGCCCGAAAATTGACCGCATTGCCAATCCCGCAACTCGTCGTTCAACAGGGACACATCAGGCTACATCGTCGCGGTGCAGCCCGTTTTTGAATCCAGGCGCGAGTATTCCCCGTATATGCAGTCAGAGCCGCGCAATTACGCGTGGCAACTCAGGGGGAGTACACCATGAAATGCAAGACTATGTTCGTCGCTGTCGCATTGTCGACAGCTATATCCGGCGCCTTCGCAGCTAGCGACACGGTCATGGTGGGCGGTCAGGCCATGTACCCTAGCAAAGATATTGTGGACAACGCCGTCAACTCGGCCGACCACACCACGCTCGTTGCTGCGGTCAAAGCTGCAGGTCTCGTCGATACGTTAAAGAGCCCCGGCCCGTTCACGGTGTTTGCGCCGACGAACGAAGCGTTCGCAGCGCTGCCGGTCGGCACGGTCGATACGCTCGTCAAGCCTGAAAACAAGGCGACGCTGACCAGCATCCTGACATACCACGTTATTCCTGGACGTTATGACTTCCGCAAGCTCGACCAGGCTATCAAGGCTGGTGGCGGCAAGGCGGAACTGAAGACAGTCAATGGAGAGCTTCTGACGTTCAGTGAAAACGGTCCGCACAACATCGTAGTAATGGATGCCAGTGGCCACACTGCCGACATATCGACCTACGACGTTACCCAGAGCAACGGCGTCATCATGGTCGTCGATAAGGTACTCATGCCGAAGTAAAAGGGCAAGCGCGCACAGTCGGAAGTTCGAATTCAACCCGGCGTTGTCATTTTCGGCACTGAGCCACGACTGACCCACATGCCTGGCATCTGGACACAGCACATGTCTATCCCGCTCAGGTGCGAGTAACTGGTTGCGCTTTGCCGCTGCGCAACCAGTCAGCCTTTAGCGGTATATGAGACTTCGGCGCTGCAAACGCACGAGCCGACATCACAGGAGAAATATCATGGAAAAGTTGACGATGAAAGCGCTGTTCGCACGTGTCGCTCTCGTGTCACTCTGCGCGTGCGCAGCGACGCTTGCGCAGGCTGGCGGGAATGGAAACGGTGGAAATGGCAGCGGAGGCGCGCACGGTGCCGCAACCGCTGGAATGACGTACCACGGCGAGCCTGTCTCGAGCCCGTGGAACCGGGTTCCTGGCGACATGAGCAAGAGCGCGGACAACACGAGTGGCATGAGCATGTCCACTATGCGCCCCGAAGACAGCAGTGTGTCAGCAAAGACTGTTCAGTAAGAAATATTCGGTTTCAGAACTCACAACTGTGCGGTCAGCATTGTGGTCGTCCGGAACGTTAAGCAGTTGAACGGCCAGAAACCGTCCCTTCAACTGAATCGGAGACGACCATGCACAACGCTGCCTACAAGATCGCTGCTGCTGCGGCACTCGCCCTGTCATTCGTGGGCACTGCGTCGGCGCAAACCCACTGGGATGCGACGCACCCACGCCGCGCTGAGGTCAACCATCGCCTCGCGAATCAGGACCGTCGCATTCACCAGGAAGTACGAGACGGTGAGATGTCGCACACCGAGGCGGCGAGACTGCATCGCGATGACCATCAGATTCGCCAGGAAGAGCGCGACATGGCGAGCCAGAACGGCAGCCACATTACCAGGCGCGAAGACTACGCGTTGAACCAGCAGGAAAACCACGTGAGCCGGCAAATCGGGCAGTAACGCCTATCGCTAACGCCAGCGACAACCCGGAGTAAGGCCGGCGCTGGCGTTGGCAGTCTGCGTTCTATCTAACTTTGGTGGCCTTCAGACTTGCTGGTGGGCGACATGAAGAGTACGAATGGGCAATCCCTGCGTTGTCAGGTCGAAAAATGGCTCGCGCCTGCGCCCGCGACGCCGGTTCGTGTGACCGCTTTCAGCCGCACCAGATTGGGCGGCCGACGCTACGTGTGCGTCGAGACGTCGTCGCCATCAGGAGCGCACGCACTGTTCTTCTTCAAGCATGATGACGGCAGTTGGTGCGTGTTCCCGCAGACTGCCAACAGTCGGAAGTTGGCCGCCGAGCAACCCGATTTCTCCCTTTCGCTTCGAGTAGACGCGATAGGATGACATCCCGCGTCAACGGCGCAACGCCTGATTTTTCATTGGAGATTTATGTACAAAAGCATATTGGCGCCCGCGCAGGACAGCTTCGGCACCGCAGACAGTGAGCAGATTCTCTAGCGCGCGACGGTCGCGTTCGGACTCGACGATGATGCCAACTGCCGTAAATCCCGAGTTGTCGCCTGCCAATCTCCGGTCGAAAGCCGCTTTTCCCCGGTGAACCTTATCCGAAAAAACACAAAATTCAACAGATTCAAAGAACTACGCAATTTTGCACGAAAACTTCCGCAGCACGTGCAATTGGCCTCAGTGCCTTGCCGGGCGCCTCGGAAAACCTTTAAGAAATTTTCTCTATCTTAAAACCAGCGGTGCGCAGGTCTCACCGCCAAGATTCAGCCGAACAAACGCAAAGGGGCAAACCATTCTGGCTTGCCCCTTAAAGTCCTACCAACTGCCCGCAAAGCAAAATCAATCTTTCACTTCGCGATTACCCCGCTCTACTTCTTGTAGTTCGCCACGCCTTCGGTGATTTCCTTGTGAGCGGCTTCGATGCCCGCCCAGCCCTCGACCTTCACCCACTTGCCCTTTTCCAGCGCCTTGTATTGCTCGAAGAAGTGCTTGATTTGGTCTTTCAGGTATGCCGGAACGTCGTCGATCGACTTGAGATCAGCGGTCATCGGGCAGACCTTGTCATGCGCGACGGCGACCAGCTTGGCGTCGACCCCCGATTCGTCGGTCATTTGCAGCATGCCGAGCGCGCGGGCGCGGACCACCGAGCCAGCCAGCAGCGGGAACGGCGTGATCACCAGCACGTCGACCGGATCGCCGTCGCCCGACAGCGTTTGCGGAATATAGCCGTAATTCGCCGGATAGCGCATGCCCGTGCCGATGAAACGGTCGACGTGGAGCAGGCCCGTTTCCTTGTCAGCTTCGTACTTCACCGGATCGCTTTGCGCCGGGATTTCGATGATGACGTTGAAATCTTGCGGAAGGTCTTTGCCTGCGGGGACGTGATTGAAGCTCATGAGCGCTCTCTGATCAGATGGAATTCGGAACACGGCGTGCGGCGCGTGAACTCGAGCGGCGTGAATCGTGAAACTCGCCAGCACGAGGCGCTACGGCCGGACAGTGCGGAATACGCCATTATAGCCAATCGGCCGATGGCACCTCTGGTTGGATCGGCGCGATAATCTTCTGGCGTTTCCCGATTGTGCCTCTCGTTTGTGAACACCGCGTATCTGAACCTCGGCCTGAATCACGGCTTGAATCACGGCTGGGTGACACCTCAAGGAGCATGCATGGAAGAAGCCCGGCATTTCATCGGCGGCGAATGGTCCGCTGCATCAGGCGGCGAAACGATCGCCGTGCTCGATCCCTCAGACGGCCAGCCGTTCACCCGGCTGGCTCGCGGCACCGCGGCGGATGTCGACGCCGCCGTCCATGCCGCCCGCCGCGCCTTCGAAGGCGCATGGGGCGAAGCGAGCGCCGCCGAACGCGGCCGCGTGCTGTACCGGCTGTCGATACGGGTGGCCGCCCATCAGGAAGAACTCGCCCAACTCGAAGCTCGCGACACCGGCAAGCCGCTCAAACAGGCACGCGCCGATTCGGCCGCGCTGGCCCGCTACTTCGAGTTTTACGCCGGCGCGGCGGACAAGCTGCACGGCGAAACGCTCCCCTATCAGGCCGGCTACACGGTGCTGACGATCCGCGAGCCGCACGGCGTGACCGGCCACATCGTGCCGTGGAACTACCCGATGCAGATCTTCGGCCGCAGCGTCGGCGCGGCGCTCGCCACCGGCAATGCGTGCGTCGTCAAACCGGCGGAAGACGCGTGCCTCTCGGTGCTACGCGTCGCCGAACTGGCGGCCGAAGCGGGGTTGCCGGCGGGCGCGCTGAATATCGTCACCGGTTACGGGCATGAAGCGGGCGCGGCTCTCGCGCGTCATCCGGGCATCGATCACATCTCCTTCACCGGCTCGCCCGAAACCGGCAAACTCGTCACGCAAATGGCCGCGGAGAACCACGTGCCGGTCACGCTGGAACTGGGCGGCAAATCACCCCAGATCGTGTTCGCCGATGCGGATCTCGACGCAGCGCTGCCCGTGCTGGTATCGGCGATCGTGCAGAACGCCGGGCAAACCTGCTCGGCAGGTAGCCGCGTGCTGATCGACCGGGCGATTTACGAGCCGTTGCTCGACCGGCTGAGCAGCGCGTTCCACGCGCTGCGGGTCGGACCGTCACACGCCGATCTCGATTGTGGTCCGCTGATCAATGCGAAGCAGCAACAGCGCGTGTGGGACTTCCTCTCCGACGCCCAACACGACGGCATCCCGATGGCGGCGCACGGCGAAGTCATCCCCGAAGCGCCCGAAAGTGGCTTCTATCAGGCGCCCACCCTGCTGCGCGACGTGCCCGCAAGCCACCGTCTCGCGCGCGACGAAGTGTTCGGCCCTGTCCTCGCCGCGATGTCGTTCACCGACGAAGACGAAGCGCTCTCGCTCTCCAACGGCACGCAGTACGGCCTGGTCGCGGGTATCTGGACGCGCGACGGTGCCCGGCAGATGCGCCTCGCGCGGCGTCTACGCTCCGGCCAGGTGTTCATCAACAACTATGGCGCGGGCGGCGGCGTCGAATTGCCGTTTGGCGGCGTGAAGCATTCAGGCCATGGACGTGAAAAGGGTTTCGAAGCGCTGTATGGCTTCACGGTGTTGAAAACCATCGCCATTCGTCACGGATAGGCAGGCTGACTTAGTGCGGTTGAATTCGCAGCGAAGTTAGTCAAATCATCATCCACAACAAGCAACGGAGACATCATGCGGTTGACAGGTAAAACAGCCATCGTCACGGGTGGCGGCTCGGGTTTCGGCGAAGGCATCGCGAAGACCTACGCGCGCGAAGGCGCGAACGTGGTGATCAACGATCTGAACGGCGCCGCGGCCGAACGTGTGGCGAGCGAAATCGCCCTGGCCGGCGGCAAGGCGATCGCGGTGGCCGGCAACGTCACGCAACACGAGGACTGGCAAAAACTGCGCGAGGCCGCACTCGAAGACTTCGGCAGCGTGCAGATCGTCGTCAACAATGCCGGCACCACGCATCGCAACAAACCGGTGCTCGACGTGACCGAAGCCGAGTTCGACCGCGTCTATGCGGTGAACGTCAAAAGCATTTACTGGAGCGTGCAGGAATTCGTGCCGTATTTCCGCCAGCAAGGCGGCGGCGTTTTTATCAATATCGCGTCGACGGCCGGCGTGCGGCCGCGGCCGGGCCTCATCTGGTACAACGGCAGCAAGGGCGCGGTGATCATCGCCAGCAAGTCGCTCGCTGTCGAACTGGGCCCGGACCGCATTCGGGTGAACTGTGTGAATCCCGTGATGGGCGAGACCGCGCTGCTGACCGAATTCATGGGTGTCGAAGATACACCGGAGAATCGCAAGCGCTTTCTCGCCGGCATTCCGCTCGGGCGTTTCTCGACGCCGCAGGATATCGCCAACGCGGCGCTGTATCTCGCCTCGGACGAGGCCGAGTTCATCACCGGCGTGTGCCTCGAAGTGGACGGCGGGCGCTGCGTGTAAACGCCATGCAAACCAAACCATCCAGCACGGCTAGAATCGCGATCGACGGCGGTACTTCATTTCCACAAGAAAAAAGGAGACACCATGGCTAGTCCCGCAAATCCGCTCCACCATCCCGGCGCGGGGGCGCCACCCTCCACGTTTGAAGAGGCGACCTACCGCAAGGTCAGCTGGCGGCTCGCGCCGCTCCTGATGCTCTGCTACGTGGTCGCGTACCTCGACCGCGTCAACGTCGGCTTCGCCAAGCTGCAGATGACCACCGACCTGGGCTTGAGCGACGCGGTCTACGGCTTCGGTGCGGGGATTTTCTTCCTCGGCTATTTCATCTTCGAGATTCCGAGCAACGTGATCCTGCACAAAGTGGGGGCGCGGGTGTGGATCGCGCGGATCATGGTGTCGTGGGGCGTGATCTCGATGCTGACCATGTTCGTCACCACGCCGACGATGTTCTACGTGATGCGCTTCCTGCTCGGTCTCGCCGAAGCGGGCTTCTTCCCCGGCATCATCCTGTATCTCACCTACTGGTACCCGTCGCACCGGCGCGGCCGCATGACCACCTGGTTCATGACGGCAATCGCGTTGTCCGGCGTGATCGGCGGCCCGGTGTCGGGCTATATCCTGAAGAGCTTCAACGGCATGAACGGCTGGCACGGCTGGCAGTGGCTGTTTCTGCTCGAAGGGATTCCGTCGGTGATCGTCGGGATCCTGGTGTTCGTGGTGCTGGACGACCGCATCTCGAAAGCGAAGTGGCTCACCGAGGAAGAAAAGCAGATGCTCGCGAGTCACATTTCCGCTGAAGAAGCGACCAAGCACGACATGCCGATCCGTCAGGTGCTAACGAGTGGGCGCGTGCTGATGCTGAGCCTCACGTACTTCTCGTTCGTGATGGGTCTGTACGGCGTGAGTTTCTGGCTACCGACCATCATCAAGGCGACGGGCGTGACGGACGCGTTTATGATCGGCCTGCTCTCAGCGATTCCATTTGCGGGAGCGGTGATCGCGATGGTGTTCGTGTCGCGCAGCGCGGACCGCAAGCGCGAGCGGCGCTGGCATATCGCGTTGCCGGCGTTCGCCGGGGCGATCGGCCTCGTGCTCTCCGTGGTGTGGGCGCACAACACGGTGCTGGCGATGGCCTCGCTCACGCTCGCGACCATGGGCATCCTCACCACCCTGCCGCTGTTCTGGAGTTTGCCGACGGCGATCCTCGCCGGCACAGGCGCGGCCGCCGGTATCGCGATGATCAATTCGATCGGCAATCTCGCGGGCTTTCTCAGCCCGTACGCGGTCGGCTGGCTGAAACAGGCGACTGCCGCGAACGACTCCGGCATGTATATGCTGGCGGCGTTCATGATCCTCGGCGGTCTGCTGGCGATCAGTGTGCCGGCGAAGATGGTCAATAAGTAAGCGCGGCTGACCGACGATCTCGCGGACGACGTAACACAGCAACCACCGCCAAAAGTCCTGAGTTACGCGTAACGCTCCACGTTTCAAAGAAAAAGCCCCGGCATCTTCCAATGCCGGGGCTTTTTCTTTTGCGTCTACTGCGGCGCGTCTCAACCGCTCGCTGCAGCGCGCAACGCGCAACGCGTCAAACGATATTCATCGCCAACGCACTCTCGCGATAATGCTCGCTCGCCTTGGCGGAATCGCCGACCTGCTCATGCAAACGCGCCAACGCGCGATGCGAACGAATTTTCAGCGTCTCGTTGTCGGCCAGTTTCAGCGCACGTTCGAGGAACGATTGTGCCTTGCCCCACAACTGCTGATGCAGGCATAAACGGCCCAACGCGAACATCAAGTCTGCATCTTCCGGGCGATCCTTCTGCCAGCCTTCGGCCTTCTGGATCAGCGGCAACGCGTCGCCCCCGGTCGTGTCCGGATAACGGCGCAGCAGACGCGCGTCCCAGTTCTGCGCCAGCGCCTCTTCGACAATCTTGCGTGCTTCCTGCGGACGATTTAACGACACCAGCAGTTCGGCGGCGAGATCGGCGAGACGCGGCGAATGACGTTCAGTCGCCGACAGCGAATTCCACAACTCCAGCAGCGCATCGGCGTTATGACGCCGGTCGCGCAGCAGGTTTTCCGCCGCGAGCTGCCGCAAACGCACCGCCACCGCAGGATGGATCGCTTCGCGTTTTTCCAGCGTCTTGACGAGCTTGAGCACTTCGCCCCAGTTCTTCAATTGCTGTTGCGCGCGCAGCGTGATTTGCTGCGCGTGGATCCGCCGTGCGCCCTGCGACTGCATTTCAGTCAGCGCGGCGAGTGCGCCGTCCGCGTCGCGGCCGTCTGCACGCATGTCGGCGGTGGCCATCAGGCGTGCGTCCTGCCAGTCGGCTTCCTCGATCTGGGCGAGCCATTCGTCGCGCCGCGCATATTCATGCATGCGGTGCGCCGCGGTGGCCGCGATCAAACCGGCCGCGCCCTTGTTGTCGCCATTCGTGAGCGAATCTTTCGCGGCTTTTTCAGCGCGCGAGAAACGCCCGGCGTACAGATTGCCGATCGCGTCACGCAGAGCGGCGTGCGCCTTCGCGACACGCGAGCGCGCACGGTAGGCAGCCACGCGCTGCGGCATGCGCCAGATGTTGCGCACGATGCGCAGCAGCGCGTACAGCAGGATGAACAGCACCACCAGCCCGACCACGAACAGATTCAGCGAGATGTCGACGCGGTACGGCGGATAGATCAGGAGCACCTGCCCCATGTCGAAGCGTCCGACCACCGCCAGCACCACCGCAATGGCGAACAGCAGCGCGAGCCATAGAAGTCCCCGGATTGCCATGATTAACCTCGGCTCCGGTATTGATGGACGGCCTGCAGACTGGTGTTCAGATTCGGCAGCTCAACCGCGGCCGAGCCCGCATCCACCTGCTTGACCAGATCGATTACGGTCTGCGTTTTCTTCGACGTGTTGTCGAAGTAGCGCGTGAGCGCGGCCTGCGCCGCCTGCAGGTCGGACTTCAGCGTGGTCTGGTTGCGCGAGAGCAGCGCGAGCCGCGCCGACAGCAAACGCAGCTTCACATTCTCGCGTACGAAATAGCCTTGATCGGGCGTGACGAGCATGGCGTCGGCGTTGTCGATGCGGCGCACCTGCACGAGGCTGGTGAGTTGCTGGCCAATGCCGGTCGTGACTTCGCGCCACCACACTTTCCAGCGCGGCTCGCCGGTGGCCGCGGCGACCTTCGCCGTATCGGCCCAGGTGGCGGCCTTCGGCGTTGCGTGGGCAATCGGTGCTTCGCCGGAGAGCGGCAGGTTGTCGACCTGGTCGATCGCGTTGTCGAGCTTGATCGCCATACCCGTCAGATCCGTGGACGGCGCGGCCTTCAGCTTGTCGATGTCTTGCGCGATCGCCTTGCGCACGGTGACGGCCTGCGGGCTATCCGAGGCGGCGAGACGCGTGTCCGCGCTTTGCAGCGCGAACAGCGCGAGTTGCGTATTGCCGGTGAGCTGCAATTGCTGGCTCGCGGCCGACAGCATCTGGCCGACTTCGGCCATCGTCCAGTCGTCGCGATTGCGGGCGAGATCGGTGTATTGCTGTTGCAGCGCCTGCTGCGCGGTTTGCGCATCAGCAAGCTTGCCCTCGAGTTGCGCCACCTGCGAGTCGGACTGATGCACCGTGGCCAGCGCCTGGTCAGTCTTGACGCGCAATTCGCTGGTCTGCGCGTCATTGGCCTGCTGGCGTTGTGCGATCTGCTGCACGGTGCGCTCCACCTTGCGATTGAGCGCATAGCCGCCCACCCCCGCCGCACAAGCGATGATCACGACGACAAACCACAGCAGCGGTCCGCTCGCGCTGCGGCGCTTTTGCTGCGCTTCGTAGGGCGTGAAGGGTGGATTCGGCGGCAACGCAGTGGTTGCGGCCGGCTGGGGTGAAGCGTTCGTGGATGCGTTCGTTTCAGTCATGCGTGATTTAGCCGGTGAATGAGCCGGGTTGGACGGTACCGGTTGAACAACGGTCGGGACGGCGGCAAGCAAGGCGCGGGCAATACGCTCATCGCCCGCACCGGACACCGTAATGCTATCAAAACCCAATGCCCGCGCGGTCTGCGCGATGCGGGGATGCGGCGTGACCAGACTGGCGTGCTTCAGTTGCGCGATTTCGTCGGCGGTCAGATGCTCCTGCGCGAGTTCATGCAGGTTGCGCACACCCTCCGAACTGGTGAGCAACCAGGCGTGCGGCGCGCCGGCCAGAAGCGCGTGCACGCGCGCCCAGCCACCGATCGACGGCTCCGGCACGAGGCGGCGATAGGCCGCGACCGTTTCGACTTCGGCGCCCGCTTCGCGCAAGCGGTCGGCGAGCCATTCGCGGCCGCCGTCGCCGCGCACGATCAGTACGCGCTTGCCTTCGAGGCTCGCCGCGCCGAGCGCCGTATCGACCGCCGCGAACAGGCCTTCGGAATCGAAGCGCGCCGTATCGTCGTCGGCTACAGACGGCGGGCTGATGATGTTGTACGCCGGCGCCGCGACGCCGTGGCGCGCCAGCGCCTGCACGCTGCCTGGCCCAACTACGCCGATCGGCAGTGCGTGCGGCCAGATCGCATCGCTTCGGGCAAACGCATGATCGACCGCGTTGGGCGAGACGAATACCACCAGTGCATAACGTTCCAGAGAGGCCAGCGCTGCGCGCAACGGCGCCTCGTCGGTGACAGGCGCGATGTCGATCAGCGGAAAGTCGAGCACGGCAATGCCCGCTGCCGTGAGTTGCGCGATCAATTCGTTCGACTGACCGGCCGGTCGCGTAATCACGACCGTGAACGCCGCCTTGCCGACGGATGAGGATGCGTTGCCCGGGATATCGGCCGCCATCACTCGGCGGTCGCCGCGCTGTCCGCCGACCCTGCGGCGGGGCCGCTGGCCGTGCTCAATGCGCGGACGATTTCCATCGCACCTTGCTGCTCGAGCGCGTTCGCCACTTCCTGGCCGAGCGCCACAGCACGTTCGATGGTGGGCGCCGGCGCCGATGCCTGCGCGCTCAACACACGCTGGCCGTCGGGCGTAGCGACGATGCCGCGCAGATGCAGCGCGCCGTCGTGCCAGTGTGCATAGGCCGCGAGCGGCACTTCGCAACTGCCGCCGAGGGCGCGCGAGACCATCCGCTCCGCTTCGACGGCCGCTGCCGTATGTTCGTGATGCAACGGTGCGAGCCATGCCGCGAGGTCCGCGCGATCCGCGCGAATCTCGATGCCGAGCGCGCCCTGACCGGCTGCGGGCAAGCTGTCTTCGGGATCGAGATTCGCGCGGATGCGCTCGCCGAGACCCAAACGCTTCAAACCGGCAGCCGCCAGAATGATCGCCGCATAGTCGCCACGATCGAGTTTCGACAGACGGGTGTCCAGATTGCCACGCAGCGGCCGCACCACGAGGTGCGGATAACGCATGCGCAGCATAGCCTCGCGGCGCAGGCTGGAGGTGCCGACCACGGCGCCGGCCGGCAGCGCGGCAAGCGAATCGTACTCGTTCGACACCAGCGCGTCGCGCGGATCTTCGCGCTCCATGATGGTGGAGAGCGCAAAGCCCGCGGGCAACTCCATGGGCACGTCTTTGAGCGAGTGCACGGCCAGATCGGCGCGGCCGTCGGCCAGCGCCGCTTCCAGTTCCTTCACGAAGAGGCCCTTACCACCAACCTTCGACAAAGTGCGATCGAGAATTTGATCCCCACGTGTCGTCATTCCGAGGATTTTTACGTCACAAGATGGATATAATTTGTGCAGCGCACATCGCACATGCTCCGCCTGCCACATGGCAAGGCGGCTTTCTCGCGACGCAATCACAAGCGTGTGGGGTGGCGCAGAAAACGTCTCGGTGTTCATTAGCTTGCTGATCGAATGACGGGATGTAATAACAATCAATGTTAGCACGCGCCCTTGTGTCTCAAGGCACAGCGGAGCGCCGTGCCGGCGCGGTATCGATGGAGGAGACGGGCCTCGCAGCGCGCGCGCCTGCCTCATCCCAGCCTGTTCAAGCACGGTCGTTCGCGCACCGGGGCGCGGCATGCGGGATGATGCAATGCGGCGCAACGTGGCTGTCGTGCACGCAATGCACGTCATGCACCTCGTGCGCATTATGCAAATGGGCACGCGGCTACCCTCTCCGGCGGATTGCCATCGGCGCATACCGTTTTGTCCAGGTTTCGCGCAGTTCACGTTGCAACTCTTAGTGCAGTTCCGCAGTAGCAGTTCATCACTCAACAGACCCTGGCTTCCCTGAGGAAACCCATCGTGACGTCTTCCGGATCGGCGCGCCCTGCCCGCCGCAACACTGCATCGCCCAACGCTCAAGCGGCTGACGCCGCCGCGGCGTCCGCCGCTTCTGCCTCCGCCGCAATGGCTGCCCAGTCCACACCGGCCAAACGCGCCGGCAAAGCGGCCAAGGCAAGCCAGGCCGCTAACGTCGCCAAAACCTCCAAATCCGCCAAAGCCTCCACGCCCGCCAAGGCGGACAAGGCGGTGAAGGCCGTCAGGACAGGTAAGGCGACGCAAGCCGCGAACGCCGCCCAGGCGCTGAAACCGGCCAAAGCGAAGTCCCCGAAGACCAAGGCCGTCGCGAGCGAAGCCGCGCCAGAAGCCACGAAGGCGCCCAAGCTGCAAGCCGTTTCGCCGGATACGGTCGTGCCCGGGTCGAAAAGCAGCGGCCGCACGCGTGAGGACAAGGACCACCCGCTGTTCCAGGACATCCGCTATCTGGGGCGCCTGCTCGGCGACGTGCTGCGCGAACAGGAAGGCGACGCGGTGTTCGACGTCGTGGAGACGATCCGCCAGACCGCCGTGCGTTTTCGCCGCGAGGACGATAGCGCCGCCGCGCAAACGCTCGACAAGAAACTGCGTTCGCTGAGCCCGGAGCAAACGGTCAGCGTGGTGCGTGCGTTCAGCTACTTTTCGCATCTTGCGAATATCGCTGAAGACCGCCACCGCAATCGCCGTCACCGGATTCACGCGCTGGCCGGCTCGACCTCGCAACCGGGCACCATGGCGCACGCGCTCGAACGGCTCGTCGAGGCGGGCACCGCCGCGACGCCGGTCCTGCAGCAGTTCTTCAACGAAGCGTTGATCGTGCCGGTCCTCACCGCGCACCCTACCGAGGTGCAGCGCAAGAGCATTCTCGACGCGCAGCACGACGTCGCGCGCCTCCTGGCCGAACGCGATCAGCAGCTGACCAACCGCGAACGCGCGCATAACGAAGCGATGCTGCGTGCGAGCGTCACGTCGCTCTGGCAAACGCGGATGCTGCGCGACTCGCGGCTGACGGTGGCCGATGAAATCGAAAACGCGCTGTCGTACTACCGCGCCACCTTCCTCGAAGAAATTCCGGCGCTCTACGCCGACATCGAAGAAGCGCTCGCCGAGCACGGCCTCGCTGCGCGCCTGCCGCCGTTCCTCCAGATGGGCAGCTGGATCGGCGGCGACCGCGACGGCAATCCGAACGTCACGGCCGAAACGCTCGAGCACGCGATCACCCGCCAGGCGGCGGTGATCTTCGAACACTATATGGAGCAGGTGCACAAGTTGGGCGCCGAGTTGTCGGTGTCCAACCTGCTGGCCGGCGCAAGCGACGCGTTGAAAGAACTCGCGGCCGCCTCGCCCGACCAGTCCCCGCACCGTACCGACGAACCGTATCGCCGTGCGTTGATCGGCATGTACACGCGACTCGCGGCGAGCGCGCGCGTGCGTCTCGGTGAAGGCAGCGTGCCGGTGCGCAGCGCAGGCCGCGGCGCGGCGCCGATACGCGCCAAGCCGTACGATGACTCCGCCGAATTCGTGAGCGATTTGCACGTGCTGATCGATTCGCTCGCCGAGCATCATGGCGCGCCGCTCGCGGCACCCCGTCTGTCGCCGCTCGCGCGCGCCGCCGAAGTGTTCGGCTTCCATCTGGCGAGCATCGACTTGCGTCAAAGCTCCGACATCCATGAAGCGGTGATCGCCGAGTTGCTGAAGCGCGCGGGCGTCGAAGACGACTACGCGTCGCTCTCCGAAGAAGACAAGCTCAAGGTGCTGCTCGCCGAACTTTCGCAGCCGCGCGCGTTGCGCCTGCCCTACGCCGAGTACTCCGATCTCGTGAAGAGCGAACTCGGCGTGCTCGAAGAGGCCCGCGTCACGCGTGAGAAGTTCGGTGCGCGCGCGGTGCGCAACTACATCATTTCGCACACGGAGACCGTCAGCGATCTGGTCGAGGTGATGTTGCTGCAGAAGGAAACCGGCCTGCTGCACGGCCGCCTGGGCGACGCGCACGATCCGGCGCGAGCGGGACTGATGGTGATCCCGCTGTTCGAAACGATCCCCGACTTGCGCAACGCACCGCACATCATGCGTGATCTGATCGCGCTGCCGGGTGTCGACGCACTGATCGAACATCAGGGCAACGAGCAGGAAGTGATGCTCGGCTATTCGGACAGCAACAAGGACGGCGGCTTCCTGACGTCGAACTGGGAGCTGTACCGCGCCGAGCTGGCGCTGGTGTCGCTGTTCAATGAACGCGGCGTGACCCTGCGCCTGTTCCATGGACGCGGAGGCACGGTAGGCCGTGGCGGTGGTCCGACGTATCAGGCGATTCTGTCGCAGCCGCCGGGTACCGTCGACGGCCAGATCCGCTTGACCGAACAAGGCGAAGTGATCGCCAGCAAGTTCGGCAATCCGGAAATTGGCCGGCGCAATCTGGAAACGGTGGTGGCCGCAACGCTCGAAGCCTCGTTGTTGCCGCACGGCATTGCGCCCGCGCAATTGCCCGCCTTCGAAGAGACGATGCAGCAATTGTCCGACGCGGCGATGGCGTCGTATCGCGCGCTGGTCTACGAAACGCCTGGCTTCAAGGAGTATTTCTTCGAGTCGACGCCGATCTCGGAGATCGCCGAGCTGAATATCGGCAGCCGTCCGGCTTCGCGCAAATTGCAGGACCCGAAGCAACGCAAGATCGAAGATCTGCGCGCGATTCCGTGGGGCTTCTCGTGGGGCCAATGCCGTTTGCTGCTGACCGGCTGGTACGGTTTCGGCAGCGCGGTGGCCGCGCATCTGGACAGCGCGCCGAGCGACGCCGAGCGCAGCCGCCGTCTTGCGGTGCTCAAGAAAATGCACAAGACGTGGCCGTTCTTCTCGACTCTGCTCTCCAACATGGATATGGTGCTGGCGAAGACCGACCTCGCGGTGGCCTCGCGCTACGCACAGCTCGTGTCCGACAAGAAGCTGCGTAAGCATGTGTTCGAGCGGATCGTCGCGGAATGGGAGCGGACGTCGAAGGCGTTGTCGGAGATCACCGGCAAGAGCGAACGGCTCGCGGAGAATCCGTTGCTTGCGCGTTCGATCAAGAACCGCTTCCCGTATCTCGATCCGTTGAATCACTTGCAGGTCGAGTTGCTCAAGCGTCACCGCGCGGGCGATACCAACGCACGCGTGCGGCGCGGGATTCATTTGAGCATCAACGGGATTGCGGCGGGGCTGCGTAATACGGGCTAAGCCAGCAGTTGCAGTTGGTTTCGAGTCTCAGCCGGACAGGGTGAACTAACCCGCGTCCGGCTGAGATTGACGAAAAAAGAAGCCGGGCATGGGTCAATTGACCGTGCCCGGCTTCGGTTTTTCTGGCGCCGAATACCGAACCCGGCACCGTTGCCCCGAAACGCCCCTCGGGTTCCTGTGCATTGTTCGCCGCCGAGTCGCACTTTGCTCACGCGTTGCGACTCGCCGCGTCAACTCATTGCGCCTCGACCATCAGCGCGTCGAGCTTGAACGAGCCATCTTCCTGCACGTCGAAATACTGGCGCACCTCATCGGGCGAGCTGCTCCACAGCGAGCGAATCGCCACCACGCGCGGCTCCGGCGTGCGCATACGCGCCACCCATGACGTGAACTCGATCTCGATGCGCCAACGCTCGCGAATCGATGCCTTGAAACCGGCCGCTTCGAAGAGCGCGATCCATTCGTCAGCGCGGTAGTCTCGAATGTGCGAGCCGTCGCGCAACAATTCCACTGCCTGAATATGCGTGTCGAGCAGCGGATGATCGACGCCCGCAATATCGATGAACAGCACCTTGCCGCCTCGCTTCAGCACGCGACGCACTTCGGCCAACGCGAGCGGCACATCGTGCCAGTGATGCGCACTCATCCGGCTGATGATCCAGTCGAACGAATGATCGTCGAACGGCAGCGTTTCAGCGGCGCCCTGTTGCGTGCGGATGTTGGTCAGGCCGCGATCCTTCGCGGCGCCTTCGACCGTCGCCAGCATTGGCGGCGCGATGTCGTACGCGACCACTTGTTTTGCGTGCGGCGCGACCGCGAAACTCGCGTGACCTGCACCGCAGCCCATATCGAGCACCTTCGCATCCGGCGTCGCGGCGATCGATTCAGCCAGCGTCTGCAGATCGGCGCCAGTGGCATGCGCCTGACTCGTCAAATACGCGGCGGCGGTCGAGCCGAAGGCGTCGGCGACCTGATCGTGATGCTTCATGGGGGGCTCCGGTTATTTACGTGGGGTTGCGCCGGGCTGGGGCCCGGGTTCGTCTGGACGGCACTGTGTCGTTCCAGTCGTTACAATAGAGCCCGCCGTGTACCAGTACAAGTTAAGCAATTATTCTGGTATCAATAACACCACCTCGACACCCCTTCAAGCGCTGCCCGACAAGAATGACCATGCCGTCCTCTGCCGAGAATCCGCCGCCGCTCGAAGCCACGCCCGCCCGCGCACTTGGCGATTTCATCCGTGCGCATCGCGAACGGCTCTCGCCGCAAGCGCTCGGTCTGCCGCCTGGCCCGCGCCGGCGTACGCCCGGTCTGCGCCGCGAGGAAGTCGCGCAGCTATGCGGCGTCAGCCCGACCTGGTACACGTGGATCGAACAGGGCCGGCCCGTCTCCGCCTCCGCTGACGCGTTGGCGCGGATCGCCGTCGCACTTCAACTATCGCGCGCGGAGCGGGCATATCTGTTCGAACTCGCCGCGCAGCGTGACCCGGCCGAACCCGATCCGGCCGCCGCCGACGCACCCGCCACCCTGCTTGAAACCGTACAGCTCGTGAACGCGCCGGCCTACGTGCTCGACCGGCAGTGGAATGCGCTCGCCTGGAACGAACGCGCCGCCGACCTGTTCGTCGGCTGGCTCGACGGCACGCACGACCGCAATCTGCTGCGCTACACCTTCACCGAACCGGCCGCCCGCGAACTGATTGTCGACTGGGAAACGCGCGCGCGGCGCCTCGCCGCCGAATTCCGCGCCGACTCGATCCGCCATCTGAACGACGCCCCCACCCGCGGGCTGATCGACTCGCTCACCGCCGCCAGCGACGCTTTCGCACGCTTCTGGGCGTCGCAGGACGTCGGCGGCCGCGAAGGCGGCAGGCGCGAATTCAACCATCCGCGCGACGGCCGCATCGTCTACGACCAGATCACCTTCAAGCCCGCGCACCGCGAGGATCTGAAGCTGGTGGTGCTGGTGCGGGAATAGCCTGCGCCGGGCGGCAACGCGTGGCCGGTGCGCTTTTGCCCCGAACAGTCCCGGGCGGGCGGCGTCTTTGGCGCTGCCCGCAGGTGTTAAAATCCTTCTCTTTCTTCGCTTCGGCGGCGCCTGCACACCGTACTGCGCAAACGCCGTCAGCCTCCTCACCTCGTTCAACTGCCCAACAACATGACGTCCCAACTGCACAAAAAAGGCGAAGCCTGGTCGGCTCGCTTCTCGGAGCCGATGTCGGAGCTCGTCAAACGCTACACGTCGTCGGTTTTCTTCGACAAGCGTCTGGCGCTCGTCGATATCGAAGGGTCGCTCGCGCACGCCTCGATGCTGGCCGCGCAGAAGATCATCGCCGCCGACGACCTCGCCGCGATCGAACGCGGCATGGCGCAGATCAAGAGTGAAATCGAGCGAGGCGAGTTCGAGTGGCAACTCGATCTGGAAGACGTCCACCTGAACATCGAAGCGCGCCTGACCGCGCTGATCGGCGACGCCGGCAAACGCCTGCACACGGGCCGCTCGCGTAACGACCAGGTGGCAACGGATATCCGCCTGTGGCTGCGCGGCGAAATCGACCGCATCGGTGGCCTGCTGACGGAATTGCGCACGGCCCTGCTCGACATGGCGGAGAAGAACGCGTCGACCATCATGCCGGGCTTCACGCACCTGCAAGTCGCGCAGCCGGTCACGTTCGGCCATCACCTGCTCGCCTACGTCGAAATGTTTTCGCGCGACGCCGAACGCATGGTCGATTGCCGCAAGCGAGTGAATCGCCTGCCGCTGGGCGCGGCCGCGCTGGCCGGCACCAGCTATCCGATCGACCGTCATGCCGTGGCGAAGACGCTGGGCTTCGACGGGATCTGCGCGAACTCGCTGGACGCGGTGTCCGATCGTGACTTCGCGATCGAATTCACGGCAGCGTCGGCATTGATCATGACGCACGTGTCGCGCTTCTCCGAAGAACTCGTGCTGTGGATGAGCCCGCGTGTCGGCTTCATCGATCTGGCCGACCGTTTCTGCACCGGCTCGTCGATCATGCCGCAGAAGAAGAACCCGGACGTGCCTGAACTCGCGCGTGGCAAGACGGGCCGCGTGAACGGCCATCTGATCGCGCTGCTGACCTTGATGAAAGGCCAGCCGCTCGCGTACAACAAAGACAATCAGGAAGACAAGGAACCGCTGTTCGACACCGTCGATACGGTCGCGGACACGCTGCGCATCTTCGCTGAAATGGTCGCCGGCATCTCGGTGAAGCCGCAAGCGATGCGCGACGCCGCGTTGCAAGGTTTCTCCACTGCAACGGATCTCGCCGACTACCTCGTCAAGCGCGGCCTGCCGTTCCGCGACGCGCACGAAGCGGTGGCACTGGCGGTTCGCGTGTGTGCCGATCGCGGCTGCGATCTGGCCGACCTGACGCTGGAAGAAATGCGTAAGGAACTGCCGAACGTCGCGCATCTGATCGGCGAGGACGTGTTCTCGTATCTAACGCTCGAAGGTTCGGTGGCGAGCCGCAACCATCCGGGTGGCACGGCGCCCGAGCAGGTGCTCGCGGCGGCCAAGGCTGCACGGGAAGCGTTGAAGTAAGGTAAGGCCCGGCGCGCACGGGCGCGTCGAGCCATGCGTGCATGACGGCCTGCATTGGCATGACCGCATGGCTCACCGCAGGCGCGAGACAGCGTGAAAACAAAGGCGAACTCATCGACGGGTTCGCCTTTTTATTTTCGCGGCTGGATTGATTGCGCGAAGCGTCGCGCAATCGGGATAGGGGCAGGCCTCGCGGCCCGACCCCTCCCACACCACCGTGCGTACGGGTCCGTACACGGCGATTCGGATCAGTTACCCGGCTATGATGAACCGACCGATGGAAGTCCAAGCGAGCGGAAGTAGCGACTGGGCAACGCAATGCTCAGCGCCGGACTGCAACTTAGACGCCATGCACTGTGCGGCGAACCCGCCGTCTGGGCGGCAAGGTCCCGGCTCACACCCCGCGCGATCAGCTTCTTGAAGCGGGTCCGGCCGCGCTTCCACTGCTTCCAGAGGAAGCAGCGAAGGCGGCGGCGAATCCATTGATCAAGACGCTGAAGTACACGAGGCGTTTCACAGAAACCGAAATAGCCGCGCCAGCCCGTCAGGTATCGCTTCAGCGAGCCGATCAACTGGTCAACGCTGACCCCTCGCGTGCGTTGGGTCAGTTCCCGGATTCGTGCCTTGAAGCGGGCTAGTGCCTTGGGCGCAATGCGCCGTTTGACCTGTTCCCGCATCAAGAAGGTGAACCCGAGGAACTTGCGCGTGTGTGGCCGCGCGACTGCGCTCTTAGATTCGTTGACCTTCAGCTTCAGCCTGCCGGTAAGGAAGGCTTTCAGCCCCGCCATCACCCGCTGGCCCGCGCGTTCGCTGCGTACGTAGACATTACAGTCGTCTGCATACCTCACGAATCGCAGTCCGCGCCGCTCAAGCTCCCGGTCAAGGTCGTCGAGCATCAGATTGGATAACAACGGTGACAGCGGACCGCCCTGGGGCGTCCCTTCGTCCGTTGCTCCAACCAGTCCGTTCTCCAGCACGCCCGCCGTCAGGAAGGAGCGGATCAGCTTCAGGACACGCCTGTCGCTGACACGCTTTGCCACCCGGCTCATCAGGATATCGTGGCTCACGCGATCGAAGAACTTTTCGAGGTCCAAATCTACAACCCAGCGATACCCCGACTGGATGTAGTTTTGCGCCTGTGCCACGGCCTGATGGGCCGAGCGCCCCGGACGGAAGCCGTAACTAGAGTCCGAGAACGTTGGGTCCCACTGCTTTTGCAGCACTTGCAACACTGCCTGCTGGACGAACCTGTCGAGCGCAGAGGGGATGCCGAGTTTGCGCACGCCACCTCCATCCGGCTTGGGTATCTCGACCCGTCTCACAGGTTGCGGCCTGTATGTGCCGTTCAGCAGCGTGGCCCGTATCGACGGCCAGTGCTCACGCAGGTACGCCGGTAATGCCTGAACCGTCATACCGTCCACACCCGGTGCACCCTTGTTCGCTTTCACACGTTTCAACGCCCGCTTCAGGTTCTCCCGTTCACATATTTCTTCCATCAGTCGGTCACAAGCCGACGGGCTTTCAGTTTCGGGGTTCGCCGCCATAGGTTCAGCCCCTCGATCAACGGCCTCCGGGGCTTCACCCCTTCCTCCGCTGTCAAGGACGCGTTGCGTTTTCTGCTGCTCTCCCATGTCGAGTTCTCCGGCTTACTCGCCGCTCTTCTCCGTTTGGGCCTTCAGACGTCACCGCCCTACTATGCCCGCTGCTGACTCCTGCACGGCGATCAACAACCCTTGCGAGTTGTTCAGTCCTGAGTCCAGGACACCGCACAGGCCTCCCGAGGTAATCGCAACCGCCTTCACCACACACCTGCCAGATCTACCACCCCGAGCCTTGATGGTTGTGGACTTCGCGATCATTTGCTCGCTCGTCCGCCCGGGTAGGCCTCATATCTGGTTTCTGTTCGTCAGGTCGTGGCTTTGCTACACGCTTCCTTCAGACCCCGCCTCGCGACGACGCCCTTGCGTTCGCTAGTCCTTCGCCCCATCAGGCTGGACAGGGGACTTCCACCCCCAAGCTGTTGCGCATGCTCGGCGCACAAAAGAAAGCCCGCGCGAAGCGGGCTAAATGAAAGACTTCCACCAATGCCTCTCGAAAGAGGCCATCGAAGTGTAGGCGTGTTTTGGTCGAAGAGAAATCCGGACATATTTCAGCCTATTACAAGCGCTCGAATCGCAAAGGAGCGGGTCAACGACAATTGCATCCTGACGTTTTTTGACTACCATCAAGTTAGATCCTGTCCCCGTGCTTTCCTCGACGATGCTCACCCGCGCGCGTCACCTTTGCCGCTTGACTGGACGCTTCGCTTCACGCGTGAGCGCATCCTTTTCGCATGCCCATAGCGCGACTTCCGCGTTGACGATGGCTTCGGTTTTGGCGCTCACAGCTCTCGCAGGCTGCACGATCACGCCACCTGATCGCCCGCTTGTCATCACGCCGCCAGCGGCCGTCAACAGTGCGACGCTCGACCAGTACCGCAGCGCGGTCGCGCAACGCATCGTCGAACGCAGCCCTTCCTTTGTGTTGCGCGGCACACCGCAAGCGATGCTGCGCTCGCTGGTCGTGGTGTCATTCACGGTGGATCGCGATGGCCGGGTGCTGCAGTCGTCGGTGTATCGCACCAATGGCGACGACGAAGCCGAAAGCACCGCGCTCGCCTCCTTGCGGCGCGCCTCGCCGCTGCCGCAACCGCCCGGCAAATTGCTGAACGGCCGTGGCCAGCTCGAACTGTTCGAAGACTGGCTGTTCAACGACAACGGCAAATTCCAGCTGCGCGAGTTCGCCTCGCCGCAAGCGCAGACCATCGACTGAACACGCGCCTCACACTCCCCACCTGGTTGCTCCTCTGGTATGTCCGCTTTTGCGCGCGAGCGCTGACGGCTGACGGCTGACGTCCGCCGTTGTAAGCTGTCGCTTCATCGTCCGCGCCGAGCCGGCTTCAACCGCCGGCGAGACGCGCCGAAGCACACGAACTTAAACAAAGATGCCGCCTGACCACGCGCCGCCCGCACATCGAAGTACGGCGCCCGACGGCATCACGACATAAGGAGACCCTGCATGTCCACTTCGCCGATTTCCGCGGCCCAGCCCAATGCGGCCGGGCAGACCAGCAGCGCGCGGATCATCTTCGCGAGCTTCATCGGCACCGCGATCGAGTTCTACGATTTCTACGTCTACGCAACCGCTGCGGCGCTCGTCATCGGACCGGTGTTTTTCCCGCACGGCTCGGCGACCGCCCAGGCTTTGTCGGCTTTCGTCACGTTCGGCATCGCGTTCGTCGCGCGGCCGATCGGCTCGTTCATCTTTGGTCACTTTGGCGACCGGATTGGCCGTAAGTCGACGCTGGTGGCTTCGCTGCTGGTGATGGGTGTGTCGACCACGCTGATCGGCTTCGTGCCCGGCTACGACTCGATCGGCAGCCTCGCGCCGATCCTGCTGTGCGTGCTGCGCTTCGGCCAAGGTATCGGCCTTGGCGGCGAATGGGGCGGCGCGGCGCTACTCGCCACCGAGAATGCGCCGGCCGGCAAACGCGGCTGGTTCGGGATGTTCCCGCAACTGGGGCCGTCGATCGGTTTTCTGGCATCCAACGGTCTGTTCTTCGCCTTGGCGTTGTCTTTGAGCGACGAGCAATTCCGCAGCTGGGGCTGGCGCGTGCCGTTCCTTGTCAGCGCGGTGCTGGTCGCGCTCGGCTTGTATGTGCGCTTGAAGATCGCCGAAACGCCGGCCTTTCAGGCGGCCATCGAACGCCGGGAACGCGTGAAGGTGCCGATCGCCACGCTGTTCTCGCAACACGGGCTGCCGACCCTCCTCGGCGCGCTAGCGATGGTGGTCTGCTACACGCTGTTCTACAACGCCACGACGTTTTCGCTGTCGTACGGCGTGTCGGTCCTGCATATTCCCCGGCCGACCTTCCTCGGCATGCTGTGCATCGCGGTCGTATTCATGGCGCTCGCCACCCCGCTGTCGGCCTGGGCAAGCGATCGTTATGGCCGCAAGCCGGTGCTGATCGTCGGCATCATCGCAGCGATCCTGTCGGGCTTCACGATGGCGCCGTTGCTCGGCAGCGGCCAGACGCCGCTGGTGCTGCTGTTCCTCGTGATCGAACTGTTCCTGATGGGTGTAACCTTCGCGCCGATGGGCGCGCTGCTGCCGGAACTGTTTCCGACCAACGTGCGCTATACCGGTGCAGGCGTGTCGTATAACCTCGGCGGGATTCTCGGTGCGTCGGTCGCGCCGTATATCGCGCAGGTACTGGCCGCGCACGGCGGGCTGCCGTGGGTGGGTGCTTACGTGTCGATTGCAGCGGCCGTCAGCATGATCGGTGTGCTGTGCATGCGCGAAACCCGCGATTCGCAACTGATGTGATCAGGGTAAAGGCGCGCTGGTAAATCCCCTGCCTTGCGCGTCTTTTTGACTTGCCTATACTCGATTCCAATAACCCTAAGGCAAGCAGGGAGGCTCTGATGAATATTCATCTTCACAACGCGGACATCGTGATGATCATCGCGCTGGCGTTGCTATGTTCGCTGCTGCTGGCTTTACGCTTTCGTCCCGCGACGTGGAAAGGCATTGTCGTGGAGGCACTGGCCGCGAACTTGGCTGCCATCACTGCGGTGATCGCTTTCGAAATGCTGCTCGCCTGAGCGGGCGAACGCCGCGATACCCGGTTGGGCGCGGTGGACAGAAGCTGTCTGACTTGATCCGAAGAAGCGGTTGAGCGGCTGCCCGTGCCTATGCAGGCAAGAGGCAGCCGTCAGCGCGGCGCTACATCCAGGCCGGACCCGTCCAGGCCTGGTGCGCGTCGCAAGCCGTTACCGGTAGTAATACCCGCCGTGATGGTAATAGCCTCCGCCGCCGTAGTAGTAGCCAGGCGCCGGTGCAACGATGCAGCCTCCGAGCGCCGTTGCGAGTAGCGTGCCGGCGATCAGGGTCAGGATTAAGCGTTTCATATTATTCTCCTTCGAGTCAGATTCATTCGAGCCGAAACCCCGAATGACTCGATTGAACACGACCCTGCCTCGCGCGAACGTTGCGATTTGTAAGGGAAAATCACTGAGGTGTTACACCTTCGGACCCCGAAACCCGCTGCACCCGAAACACAGCGACGACAGATTCACGTCAGACAAAAACACCGCCTATACTGCTTTGAACACGCACAATCCGCGCAAGTCCTGCCCGTGGCGGGTGCGCGAATCGAGGCGCTGATTATGGGTGCTGGGTACACGTTTCCATGCGCCGTGGCTGAGCCAATAGCCACGCAAAAGCGCGCACGCGAAGCCAATTAGGCACTCTACGAAAAGCGACAGATTTAACAGGTGTGTAATGCGCGACGCTTATCCAAACGCTGGAAGCGGCCACGAGTAGCCGCCCGCAGGACGCCGATGAGCTGCATACGAATCCGCCGGCACGCGCGCGGCATGGCTTGGTGAATGCGCCATTGAACTCGACCGTCGGCCGGCGGTCTCTTGAGAACCGAGTCGGCTACTCGACATGGCCGCTCACTGCGTGAGTCAGTTTGTTCATTGCAGCGACTCCTCTCCGCCCGTAGTTCCCCGACGCGGGCGTTTTTCGGAGGCGTTCCGTGGCAGCGCTCGTTTGATTAGGCGACTGCGCGTCGCGCCTCTTTTCTTTTAGCCAAACGATTGCGCGAAAGCGCTGCGAAGCTGCCCTCAGGCTGCGGCCGATCCGTGCTGCATGGCGACCGCGCGTGACTCGCTGTGCACGTCGCTGTGCACGTCGCTGTGCACGTCGCTGTGCACGTCGCTGTGCACATAATCGATCGCATCGAGTGCCTCCGCAACGGACGGCACTGAACGGCCGTCGCCGATCGAAATCGAGCGGAACGGTGCGTCAATGCCGCAATGCAACGGCGAGGTCGCCACGAAAATCATGACCGTGCGCTTCAGCAGTGCATGCGCCATATGAACGAAACCCGTGTCGGTGCCGACCACCAGTGCGCAGGCGTCGATCATTTGCGCGATTTCGGTCACGCTCAGCTTCGGCAGGACGGTCGAACCCGGCACCTGCGACGCGATTTGCTCCGCCTCCGCGCGCTCGCCCTCCGAGCCCCATGGCAACACCACATGGAAACCGCGCTGCGCCAACTCGCGACCGACCGCCACCCAATGGGGCAGCGGCCATTTCTTGTCGTCTTTGGAAGTGGCGTGAAACAGCGCCGCGACCGGCGCGCTGTCGGCCGCGAACGGTGCGGTGACCGGCTCGGGCAGGCGCAGATTGTAGACGGCCGGGCCTTCAACCTTGTAACCCAGCGCCTCGCTCGCGCTGATGCGCATGCCATGCCACGCATCGCACTGCGGACGCGGGCCGAAACGCCCCGTATAGGCAAATGCGGCGCCCCGCTCGCCCAGATCCTGGGACTGGTAGCCAATACGCTTCGACGACCGCGCCAGAAAGGCGATGATCGCGCTCTTGTACACGCCGTGAATATCGATGATGAAGTCGTAGCGGTAGGCGCGCAATTCGGCGATCGACGTTGCGATCGCCTTGAAATCGCCCCAGCGGCGCGCCTTCTTGAAGCGGCGCAGGGGCGCGCAAAGCACGCGGTCGACGCTCGTGCTCCAATGCACCACTTCGGCGAAGGCCTCGTCGGCCGCCCAGTCCACTTCAACGCCGGGAAATGCGCGCTTGATGTCAGCGGCGACTGGCAACGCCTGCACGATATCGCCGAGCGAAGTGACCTTGACGATAAGGACTCGCTTCATTGAGGACCTATTAATTGTTCGAACATCAAAACATTTTAGCCGACGATTGGAATAATCTTCGCGGAACACTCCAGTGCGCCGTACCAGCATTAATACAGGCCGTTACACTGCGCGCCTTACGAACAGCCCTTTTACTATATTTCAAAATACTTTCATACGGTTGAAACGACAGAGCACGCTCTATAATTCACCCTTTGCACCAGCGCATCCCCATGTCCCGGGCATTTCTTCCCCTCTCTTCCGGCATCGTGCGTCGCGCCAAACGCCTGTGGCGTCAATACGGCATCTTCTGGCTCGGCGCGATCGCGGTCGGCCTGATAGCGGTGCTGTATGCAAGGCTGATCGACTGGGGCTACGGCGAATTCCGCACCATGCAGCAGCAGCACGTCTGGGCGCCGTTGATCGTCACGCCAGCGGTCGCGGCGCTCGCCGTCTGGCTCACACGCAAGTTCTTCCGCGGTGCCGAAGGCAGCGGCATTCCGCAAGTCATCGCCACCCTGCATGCCAGGCCCGGCGAATACGGCGCACGGCTGTTGTCCTTCCGGATTCTGTTCGGCAAGATCGCGGTGTCGTTTCTGGCGATTCTCGGCGGCTTTACGATCGGGCGCGAAGGGCCGACCGTGCAGGTCGGCGCGGCGCTGATGTTCAATCTGCGGCGGTTGTATCCACGCTCGAACGCGCAGATCGAACGGCAGTTGGTGCTTGCGGGCGCGGCGGCGGGTTTGTCCGCGGCATTCAATACGCCGCTGGCGGGGATCGTGTTCGCGATCGAGGAACTGACGCGCAGCTTCGAGGCCCGCGCGAGCGGCGTGCTGATTACGGCGATCATCATCGCCGGTGTGGTCGCGCTGGGGCTGAACGGCAACTACACCTATTTCGGCACCATCCAGATCGGCACGCACTTCCCCGATCTGCTGGCGGTTGCCGTCGTGCTCACGGCAATCGTCACCGGTATTGCGGGCGGCGTGTTCGGCTGGCTGTTGCTGAACACCGCGCGCTGGATTCCGGCGCCGCTGCGTCAGTTGCACGGTGAGCGGCCGGTCGCGTTCGCGGCGCTGTGCGGTTTCGTGATCGCGGTGGTCGGCCTCATCTCCGGCGGCACAACCTTCGGCAGCGGCTATGCGGAAGCGCGTGGCCTGCTCGAAGGGCATGAGCACCTGTCCGTGTTCTATCCGTTTCTGAAGATGATCTCGATGGTCGGCTCGTATCTGCCGGGCATTCCGGGCGGCATCTTCGCACCTTCGCTGTCGATCGGCGCGGGCTTCGGCAATCTGCTGCACATGGTGTTCGATTCGATGCAATTGCCGATGCTGATCGCGCTCGCGATGGTCGGCTATCTGGCTGCCGTCACGCAGTCGCCGATTACGTCGTTCGTGATCGTGATGGAGATGATCGATGGTCATGCTCTGGTGATTTCGCTGATGGCCACCGCGCTGATTGCAAGCCGTGTGGCGCGTTTCTTCGCGCCACCGTTGTATGAGTCGCTGGCACAGCGCTATATGGCGCCGCTGCCGCAGCCGGCACCCGCGCCGGTGCCGGAAGTACCCGAAGTCGACGCGCCCGAACCAGCGGTCGTCGATGAGACCACGGGCGATGCGCCTGCTGAAGACGGCGCCCCGCGTCAGTAAACGACAACCGCCGGTGCGCGCATATAAACCGGCCGTGCCGACACCACCACGCAACCGGCCAGCATGACCGCCAGTACGGCGTTTCGATGCGCGAAAGGCGCACGTGAGAAGGTCCGTACGAGCGCACATGAACACAGAAGTAGCGGGGACGGCGGAGAGAAAACCGACGGGAGGACACAACGAAACCGCGAAACCGCAAACGAAGACAGCGCAGCGCGCAACGATACAAAGAAGGCATCACCACAACAACCGCGCTTACGCGCTCCACCTCGTCACGTCACATCGACGCAACGAAACAGAGCGCGCAGCACGTTACGCGGAACCAGCCTGCGGTATTTCGATCTTGACCTCGAGCACTTCGAGATCGTCCTGGCGTTCCAGGCTCACGCGAATATCGTCATTGGAGATTTTCACGTACTTTGAAATCACGGCCACCAGTTCGCGTTGCAACGCAGGCAGGTAATCGGCAGGCGCATGGCCGCCGGCGCGCTCGTGCGCGATGATCAACTGCAGGCGTTCCTTCGCTACCGACGCGGACTTCTTCTTCTCGCCCAGCAAAAACGAAAGAATCGACATTACGTGCGCTCCCCTTACTTGGTGCCGAAGAGGCGCTGCAGCAGCCCTGGCTTCTGGTAATCGGTAAAGCGAAGCGATTTCTGCTCGCCGAGGAAACGCGACACGACATCTTTATAGGCTTCGGCAACATCAGTACCGTCGAGGTGCACGGCCGGCAGCCCCTGGTTCGACGCATGCAGCACCGCTTCCGATTCCGGAATCACGCCGATCAGATCGATACGCAGAATTTCCTGGATGTCGGTCAGCGACAGCATTTCGCCTTCGCTCACGCGCTTCGGGTTGTAGCGGGTGATCAGCAGGTGTTCCTTGATCGGCTCCTTGCTTTCGATTGCGCGCTTGGTCTTCGACGACAGGATGCCGAGGATACGGTCCGAGTCGCGCACCGAGGAGACTTCCGGATTCGTCACGATCAGCGCTTCGTCGGCGAAGTGCATGGCGAGCAGCGCGCCCGATTCGATACCGGCCGGCGAATCGCAGACGATGTATTCGAAGTCCATCGCGATCAGGTCGTTGATGATCTTCTCGACGCCTTCCAGCGTCAGCGCGTCTTTGTCACGCGTCTGCGACGCCGGGAGAATAAAGAGGTTCTCGCACTTCTTATCCTTGATCAGCGCCTGGTTCAGGTTGGCTTCGCCCTGGATCACGTTGATCAGGTCGTACACCACACGGCGCTCGCAGCCCATGATGAGGTCGAGGTTACGCAGGCCGACGTCGAAGTCGATCACGGCGGTTTTGCTGCCACGCAACGCGAGGGCCGATGCAAAACTCGCGCTCGTGGTCGTCTTGCCCACGCCACCCTTGCCCGAAGTCACCACAATGATTTTTGCCATTACCCTTACCTTGTGTTCGTCAAATTCGTCAATTATGTGCGGCCATATTTGCCGTAGAACGCCGCGTGCCGTGTACGTTCAGGGCAGCGCGCGCTTCACGTCGATCAGGTGAGCCGCAACGGTTCGATCATCAATTTTTCTTCTTCGAGCCAGATCTGTACCGGCTTGCCGAGCACGTCGGCCGGCAGCGGGTTCTCGGTCGTACGATAGATGCCCGCGATCGAGATGAGTTCCGGCTCGAGACACGTGCAGAAAATGCGCGCGTCGTGATTGCCCTGCACGCCGGCCAACGCCCGGCCGCGCAGCGGCGCGTAAATATGGATGTTGCCTTCTGCGATCACTTCCGCGCCGTAGCTCACCAGACCGAGCACGACCAGATCGCCCTTTGCGTAGATGCGCTGGCCCGAGCGCAACGGCTTGTCGACCACCATGGTTTGCGACGAGGTGGCGAGGCGCACGGGTTCGGCGGCCGGCGCAGGTTCGACCGCGGCGGCCGTGGCCGGTGTGCCGTCTACTGCCGAAAACAGATCGGCCGGCGGCGTGGCCGTCGCTGCAGTGGTAGCCGGTGCCGTAGCGGCCGTATTGGCGGCTTCTTCGTCAGCGGATTTAGCGGACGCGCCACGACGGTCGCGCGCTTCGAGCAACGGCAGCGCGGATTCCGCCGCCCACGCCTGCTGCGCATTGGCCACCACGCCGACCGGGCGCATGCGCACGCTGTCGAGCAGTTGCGCGATGTCGGCGAGCGGCACGCGTTCGTTCTCGGCGAGCCGGCGCACGTCGATCGCGACGACGTCGTTAGCGAAAAATTCGGGGGTCGCCTCGAAGCGCCGGGTCAGTTCGGCACGCATCGCGTCGAGGTCGGTTGTCTTGACCACAAACAGGAGCGTGTCGACAGAGCCGCTGCGGAGTTCGAAAAAGGGCGATTTCTTGGGCGACATAGCGTTCGGCAAAAAATTTTGCGTATTTTACAGGCGTCCAGGCGGGGAGCGAGTTTTTTTGCCGAGAGAACGCGCCACTGCGGCCTGAATACCCATGACGTGGCCACGCCTCGGCCATTCAGGCCGCGTTCAGGCCGGTCATTCGGCCATGAACGCTGTAGCGACGCGGATGGGATGTGAGCGGCAGGCTGACGCGCCGCTCGCGGGATCACTGCTGAAATACCTGCGACGTGGTCGGCACGTGCCGCACCAGCAGGCTTTCGGCCTGCTCGGGCGCACGCACGACGCGCCGATGCTCGCCGGTGGGACCGAAGCCGAGCGCCTCGTAAAAGCGCATTGCATTGCGGTTGGCGTCGGCGACCCACGCGTAGATTTCCATGGCGCCTTCGCCGGCGAGCCAGGCGCTGGCCGTGTCGACCAGCAACTCGCCGCCTCGCAGATGACGCACGGCCGGCGCCACCCACAACTCGCAGACGAACGCGCGCCGCGCCGCGGTGTCGTCGAAATAGGCTTCGACCAGCCCTGCCGGATGGCCCTCGGTATAGAGAATGAAACTGGTGGCGATGAACGAAACAGCGTGCTCGGTAGCGGTGGCGTCGAACGTGGCGACATCCGCCGACAACGCGTCCTCTAGCGTTTCGCCGAAGGCATAGGGCGCCTCCCGCAGTGACGCAGTACGGAGTTCGCGGAAAACGGCGCCCTGATCAGCGGCGATACGGCGAACGGTCAATGACGGACTCATGCAGACGAAAACCCCTTGAAACCCTAAGGCATAGCTTTAACCGAACCGGCGCGCGAGTCAAATCCTTATTTACCGGATCGGACCGCAACGGCAGTTCCTGGTGCAGGCGCCGCGCGCAAACTGCGCAGCAATTCGCACGCCCACCGCCTTGATAGCCGGTTCGTCAGGCGCGCTGATCACTGCGTTCAAGGCGCTTCGTAAGCGCCGGTGCCGTCCGGCCACGGCGTCAGCAGCTCGTAGCCCTCTTCGGTCACGGCGATCATGTGCTCCCATTGCGCCGATAGCGAACGGTCTTTGGTGACCACCGTCCAGCCGTCACGCTGCACCGCGGTGCCGGCGCGGCCCGCGTTGATCATCGGCTCAATCGTAAAGACCATGCCCGGCTTCAGGCGCACGCCCTGCCCCGGCTGACCGTAGTGCAACACTTGCGGGTCTTCGTGATAGACACGGCCGATGCCGTGCCCGCAGTAGTCGCGCACGATCGAAAATCCGTCGCGCTGCGCGATCTTCTGGATTGCATAGCCGACGTCGCCGAGCGTGGCGCCTGGCTTGACCTCGCGGATGCCGGCCAGCATCGCTTCATAGGTCGTGTCGATCAGTTGGCGCGCCACCGTGCTCGGCTGGCCGACGCAATACATGCGGCTGGTGTCGCCGAAATAGCCGTCTCTGATGATCGCGACGTCGATATTGATGATGTCGCCATCTTTCAGGATTTCGCTGCGGTTGGGAATGCCGTGGCACACCACCTGGTTGACGGACGTGCAAACCGTCTTCGGAAAACCCAGATAGCCGACATTTGCCGGAATCGACCTTTGCGTATTGACAATGTAGTCGTTGCACAGTGCGTCGAGCTCGTCGGTGGAGACACCGGCCTTGACGTGCTCGCCGATCATCGCCAGTACGTCGGCCGCGAGGCGCCCGGAAATGCGCAGCTTGGCGATGTCGTCAGGAGTCTTGTAGGTAATGGCCATGAATTCGGTGGGGGTGAAACGATGTTGACGATCGGCCAATTGTACAGAGGATCGCCGGAAGGCCTCCGCGAGCTGGATCCGCACGCAGAATGCGCTTGACGACCGACAGCCAATGCGCCGACACAATCAGCCCTACTGCGACATGCCGAGCAACTGCTTGCGCAAAGTAGGCGCGCGCGTCGACGGATCAAGCCAGATGCCGACAAATGCCCGCGCAAAAGCAGGATCGCCGCGAGCGCACGCATATCAGTCCGCCGATGTGAGCACGAATTGCATGACGTCCGTGCGTCCTTCGTCGAAACCGGCTTCGCAGTACGCCAGATACAGCCGCCATGTCCGCACGAAAATCTCATCGAAGCCTTGCGTGTGGATCGTATCGAGTTGCGCTTCGAACGCGCTGCGCCAGCGGCGCAGGGTCTCGGCATAATCGCGGCCAAACGCCAACGACGTGCGCGCCGCAAGCTTGCCACGTCGCGCCGCTTCGATGAAGCGCTGCGGACTCGGCAACATGCCGCCCGGAAAAATGAATTCGCGGATGAAGTCACTGGTCGCGCGATAGGCGGCGAAGTGCGAGTCGTCGATCGTAATGGTTTGCACGAACGCGCGTGCGCCAGGCTGGAGACGTTCGCGCAAGATGCGGAAGTACGTCGGCCAGAATTTTTCGCCGACGGCTTCGAACATTTCGATCGATACGATGCCGTCGTACTGGCCGGTCAGCGTACGGTAGTCGCGTAGTTCAAGATGCACCCGGTCGCTCAAGCCTGCTTCGCTCACACGCTGCTGGGCGAATTCGAGCTGCGCCGGCGAGATCGTTATGCCGTGTACGTGAATGCCCTGGCGCGCCGCGTGCATTGCAAAACCGCCCCACCCGCAGCCGATTTCCAGAATACGCATGCCTTCGCGCACACCGAGCGTATCGATGATGCGTTGATACTTCGCATGCTGTGCGGCTTCGAGCGATTGATAGAAATTGCCGTCAAACACCGCGCTCGAATAGGTGAACGTCGAATCCAGCCATTGCGCGTAGAACGCGTTGCCGATGTCGTAGTGCGCGTGAATATTGCGCCGGCTGCCCGAGTACGTATTGGGTCTCAGCTTATGACGCAGCCCGTACCACAGTTGCGCGAGCCAGCCGCCATAGACCGTGCGTTGCAGCGCGCGTTCGTTGCGGATCGCGACGCGCAACAAGGCGGCCAGATCGGGCGTGTCGACCCAGAACGCACGCCATGCATCGGCGAAACCGATATCGCCTTTGCGCAGAATCGCGCCGCAGGCGCGCCAGTCGCGCAACTCCAGACGCGCACCCGGCGCCGCGTGCGGATCGCCGAACACGCGCTGCTGACCATCGGGCGTGATCAGCACCAGATGCCCCACCTGAATCCGTTCGAGCAGAGATAGAAACAGACGGCCCGACGCGGGGACGGTTCGGTGCCCGCTCAGGGTTCTTGAAAGCGCCATGGCTGAATCTCCTCAATCGGACGAAATGGGGCGCGCAGCGGCGGACGGTTGGCCGGCTGCGGCGTGGTCGGTGGATGGGTCAGCGGTGCGGCCAGGCGCGGGATGTTTGCCGTAAAACGGCGTTTTTTTGATGGCGAGACGCAACGCCTGCCAATGAATTCGTGCGACAACGCCGACGGTCAGCAACGGTTGACGGAGCAGCGCGGCAAGTGCTGTCGAGCGCGTTAAGGGTATTAAACGGCCACCCAGCGCCGTGCGGATCAGCAAACCGTCAACGTCCTTGTAATCGATAGAGGCCAATGCGCTGTGCGGCGTCTCTCTAACGCGAAATTCGTAGGTCCCCTCGACTCGGCAAAACGGCGACACGTGCAGCACTTTGCGGCATTTGAGTTCCGTTTTAGCCGTGATCGGCGCGTTGCCCGCTGCGCTCAGCAGATAGCTGTGACGATCACCGAAGGTGTTGCGCACCTCCGCCAGCAGCACGCGCAGATGACCGTCGCGATCGTGGCAAAACCAGAAACTGACCGGATTGAACGCATAGCCGAACACACGTGGGAACGCTTGCAGCCAGATCTTGCCGTCCGCTGCTTCAATACCCGCCGCTGTTAGTTGTGTGCGCATCCATGTGGCGAGATCGCTGCCGTCGCGTGGGCCGTGATCTCGCTGGTGCAGGCTGAGCGGGCGCCAGCGATCGACGCCGAACCAGTCGCTATCGAGCGACGCAAGACGATCCAGATCGCAGCGCACGCAAAACACCGGGTACATGAAGCGATGATGCTTCGGCCGCAGACGCTCGTGCATCACCTGGCCCGTCAAAAGCCAGGCAGCCGGATCAACCTTGGCTTCGACGCGAGCGGGATTCATAGTTTGGCCCACGCCGGCGACGCGTCGAAATCGGCGGCCACGCGCAGTGCCGATTTCAGACCGTCCTCGTGAAAACCATACCCTGTCCATGCGCCCGCGAACCAGGTGCGCCGCTTGCCTTGCAGCGACGGCAGACGGTGCTGCGCGTCGATGGCGGCCAGATCGAACAATGGATGGTCGTAGACGAAGCGGCGCAGTTCGGTACCCGGCGCCGGCTGCGCAACCGGATTGAGCGTGACGACGAGCGGCGTCCTGAACGGCAGCGGCTGCAGTTGATTGACCAGATAACTGACGCACACCGGATGCGTGCCGTCGACCGCGCGGCTCTCCAGATAATTCCATGCCGACCACACACGCTGACGACGCGGCAGCAGATTCGTATCCGTATGCAGCACGGCGACGTTCGGCTGGTAGCGCACGGCGCCCAGCACGCTGCGCTCGTCCTGATCGGCGTCGTTGTCCAGCAGACGCAGGGAGGTCGGCGCGTGGGTAGCGAGCACCAGCGCGTCGAAGCGTTCCGTGCCCTTGTCCGTGAACACGTCGACGCGGTCGGCATCGCGTCGCACGCCTTTGACCGCGGTACCGATGCGCACGTCGTCGAGTGTCCCGACGATACGCCGCACATACTCACTCCCTCCTCCGACCACCGTTTTCCACTGCGGCCGGCGGTTCACCTGAAGCAGCGCGTGGTTCAGACAGAAGCGCAGGAACGTGGTGGCCGGAAAGGCGAGGATGTCGGCGGTCGCGCTCGACCAGATCGCCGCGGCCATCGGCAGCAGGTAGTGGCGCTGGAACGCGCCGCCGTAGCCACCGGCCGTCAGCAGTTCGCCCATCGATGCGCGCGTTTGTGTCGCGAGATCGAGATTGCTTTGCGCGCTGCTGTTGAAACGCATGATGTCGCGCAGCATGCCGATGAAGGTTGGCGAGAACAGGTTGCGACGCTGCGCGAACACGGTGTTCAGGCTGGTGCCGGCCCATTCGAGACGGCCTTCGTCGAGCGAGACCGAGAAAGTCATTTCACTCGGGTGCGACTCGACGCCCAGTTCGGCGAACAGCGCGATCAGGTTCGGATAGGTGCGGTCGTTGAAAACGAGGAAACCCGTGTCGACGGGATGCGTGCGGCCCTCGAGCGTGACGTCCACGGTATTGGTGTGGCCGCCCACGTAGCCTGCCGATTCAAACAGGGTGACCTGATGGTTGCGCGCCAGCAGATAGGCGCTGGCTAAACCCGAGATACCGGCACCGATAACCGCGACCCGCGAGCCACGCGGTGGTGGTGAGGCCGGTGCGGAATGGGTCATGGGCGCGTCTCCTGGTCTCAGGGGCGCGCGGTCGGTTAGTTGGGTATGGCGGGGGTTGCGCGTCCTTGAGGGGATTTACGCAGTGGGGGTTGAAACGGATGCAAATCTGGCGGATTTTGCGCGGCAGACACGGGCACGCGACCCGGCGAGACAGCGCTAGCCGGCGTGCGGCATGCTCACATTGCCAATCAGGGTGCGTTGTTCATGCCGGGCCGCGAGGGCCCGGCAGAAAAATCTACCGCGTCAGCGCACCGGAATGATCAGGTGCTGACCGATGAGGATGAGGTTGGGGTTCGGCAGGTTATTGCGCTTCTGCACGTCCACAAATCGCGCACCGCTACCCAACTGACTCGCGGCAATGGCATTCAGCGTGTCGCCGGAACGGACCACGTAGGTCTTCTCGCCGCCGGTCGCAGCGGTGGTGAGCACCTGGTCGCTGATAAAGTATTTACGCAACAGGTCCAGATATGCCGGCGACTGCTTGACCTTCGCGATCGCGGAGTTCAGGTAGATCAGCAACGCGCTGTCTTCCTTGCGTACGCCGATTTTGTAGGCGAGGTTAGAGCCGTCCAACTTCGTGACCGCGAACGTCAGGTCGGTGCCCTTGATCTCCGATACGCCGAACGGATAGTCGTAGACGATGGCGTCGACCTGATGCTCGTCCAGGAAGTGCGACATCCACGAGCGCTGACCTTCGATGCTCGCATCCGACAACTCGACGATTTTGCTATTCGGGAACGCTTTCTGAACATACGCTTTCACGTCCGGATCGCCCTGCAGCACGCCGACCGTTTTGCCCGCCAGATCGGCTGCGGAGCGGACCGGCGAACCCTTGGCGACAATCAACGAATAGCCGAAGTCCTCGACATAGGGGATCGAATAGACGACGCCGCTCGGAGTGTTGTCGGGGAACGTCAAGCCGTCCATGGCAACGTCGACGACCGCGTTACCCTGCTTGTCGGTTTTCGTCAGCTGATCGGGGACCGCCGGATACGTGTCCACGCCGTGACGCGTGTCGACCGCGATGGTCGGATGGTCGCCCGAGGTGAACTCTTTCTGCGCGAACAGCAGATTGGCGAAGTCGACGTTGAAGCCCTGCGGCTTGCCGTTGTCTTCCGAGTAAAACGGCCGCGATGGATTTTCGACGCTGACGCGCACGACACCGTTGCTCAAGATCGACTTCAGCGTGTCCTTGTTGGGCACGAAACCGTCCGGATTGCTCGGGGCTGGCGTTTTGGTGTCGGCGCTGCTGGGGTTGCCGGTGTCTACTCCGTTAACCCCACCGTTCACCGCGACAGTGTCTTTGTCGGCGCTCTGGCTGCTGTTAAGCGGATTTTTCAGGCCGCCTTCGTGGATATACCAACCGGCAGCCAGCAAGATCAGGAAAAGAACCGAACCCAGAATTTTCTTCATTATTTTTTGATCGAGTTGAGTAGTCGAGTGATGCGCGCCTGATTACTTGGGTGCCGCAGGCGAGCCGAGTTGCTGGGCGGGCGGACTGATAGCGCCCATCTCGGTAGCGGCCTTGGCTTGCTGCACTTCCGCGCTTTCCATCAGCGACGTTTCCATTTCGGAAAATGCCTTGTTGACCGAGTTCATCACGGAGTCGAGCGCGGCGTCGGTTTTGATTTGCGCGAAAGTGTCGCTGGTTTGCATGCCGGCGATCTTGTTCATGCGTTGCGCGGATTGCGACATGTCCCACAGCGCTTTGGCCCGATCGATCGCGTCGGAGAATCGCTTGAGTTCGTCCTGAACCTGCTTATAGCGCCCCTCGCGAAACGCGAGCAGTTTTCTCATCGTCGCGAGTTGGGTCTCAAAACGAGCCGCGTCTTCGGGATACTGCTTTTTGAACTGCGCGGTTTTATCTTCGAAGTTTTTCACTTCGGTGCGGAAGTCGGTGATGCTTTTCTTGAACCGCTCGGCGCCTTCCTGCTTTTCGGCCAGTTCGTTATAGAGCGTCTCGATCGGGTTCGACTTCGCTTCGTTCACGAACATCTTGACCTTCTGGTTCGCGAACTTCATGGCGAGAACGGGACCGAAGTTGATCGCCGCAAGCCCGATCACCGCCGCGAGGATCAGACCGACCAGGCCTTTGACCAGCAGGATGGCGAGCGGCGCACCGATGGCGATGCACAGCCCGATAATCGACCACTTGATGACTTTGTATTTCGTGCTGCTTTTGGTCGCGTCAACGACCGTATTGCCGACTGACATGTGAATCCCCTTTTGAAGCCTGTTTTACAAAACTGGTCTTGCAAACTGTTCGGGACATCGTTGTGGCGGTGCGTTTGGCGTCTGTGTTTTTGGGCTCGACGCGAAAACGCTGTATGACTTTACAGGCACTCAGGCGACTGGGGAAGTGCGACTTATTTTTCACCATAATTCAGTGGGTCACGAACTCGAATCGATCTAGTGGGCAATGGCTGCGCGTGTCGAATTCAGGCGGAAATATTTATGACAAAAAGGCATCGGATTATTTTCTAGTTGCTTTCAATTCGTGCGTCGGCGGCAAGTGAATTCGTCCATGCGATCGAGAAAATACATGTCAATTATGTGAATGGCATAAATTCGGTGCTGTGCTTGCTTCTTTTTGCTTCGTTTGGGATGAAGCGGAGTTGAGTCGTGAAGGAAGCCACTCCGTGCGATCAAACGGGCGATGCGGGGAGCGCAATGATCAAATGATCCCCTCGTCAGCGACAGCAGGGACAAAGGCCGAGAACGTCGATCGATTCAAATTAACGTTTCATATCCAATGTGTTCAAGGCGCCGGCCTGGCTCGCTCGCGCGCCAGGCCGTGCCGTGTCCCGCATCAATCTCCGGAGCACGGGGGCGTTGCATACATTGCTAGCCAGAAGCGAATGGCTGACTACAATGTATTGATAAAAAAGAAATTGCAGGGGCGGTCGGCGGTCCATTCAGGCATAGCGGTCATTAGCGTGACGTTTCAATTCCTTCATTGGAGGCATGGTCATGACCTGCCTGAACGAAAGGATTGTCGGCGCAATATTCCTTATTCTGAACGGATATGCGTTCGCGGGTGGCCTTGCCACCGACCCGCCCGAAGAGATGACAGTTGCGAGTATCGCGCCGCTGCCCGAGACGGTTGTTCCGCCCATTCCGGAACCGCAACGATATCTGCTCCGCTATGAAATGGAATATCAGTCGGATCAGGGAAAGCCGTTTTACGCGCAGATCGATAATTTCTATAGCACGCAGGCGACCCACGATTTCCAATTTGGCGCGGGTAACGCCACACCGACGCCTGAGGCGGCACCGCAGCAGGCATCAAGTTATCTCAATCTGGGTCCGTCGACGGCGCCGCAACTCTCGATAGTCCAGTTGCCGAACGCGACTCTAACGCTCGGTGCTCAACCGCAGCGAAGGCTGTCGTTGACCGTCAACGACTGGGTCTTTTCTGGAACAGCACGTGTGGCAGTTCTCCATTCGCACGACACGGGTGCGACGCTTTCTGTTTGGCACGGCTTCTGATCCGGGCACGCGATTCAAACGACCCAAAGGCTGACCAAAAAGCAAAACCCCCGCTGAACTTTCGTTCAGCGGGGGTTTTTAAATTTGGCGGAAAGGGTGAGATTCGAACTCACGGTACCCCTAAAGGTACACTGGATTTCGAGTCCAGCGCATTCGACCACTCTGCCACCTTTCCGGGTCTTCCAACTCACAGCAACAAGGCTATTTCGTCAGATCCAAGCGGGTCGTTGCTTGGGAGAGAAAGATTATAGAACAGCTGAATCCGATTTCCAAGCCCCTCGACCAAAAAATTTCAAAGGGACTTGGCAATCGGTAGCGGCATCAAGCCGCCGGCACTGCCAGCCGTTCCACCCCACCGAGGTAAGGACGCAGCGCCACCGGCACCGTCACCGAGCCATCCGCGTTCTGGAAATTTTCAAGCACAGCCACGAGCGTCCGGCCAACCGCCAGACCCGAACCGTTCAGCGTATGCACCAGCTCCGGCTTGCCCTGCGCATTGCGGAAGCGCGCCTGCATCCGGCGAGCCTGGAACGACTCCGTGTTCGAGCAGCTCGATATCTCGCGATACGTATTCTGCGCAGGCACCCACACTTCCAGGTCATACGTCTTGGCAGCCGAGAAACCCATGTCGCCCGTGCACAGCGTAATCACTCGGTACGGCAGCTCAAGCTTCTGCAGAATCGCCTCAGCGTGGCTGACCATTTGCTCCAGCGCGTCATACGACGCTTCCGGCGCGACGATCTGCACCATTTCGACCTTGTCGAACTGATGCTGGCGAATCAGCCCACGCGTATCGCGGCCATACGAACCCGCTTCCGAGCGGAAGCACGGCGAATGCGCGGTCAGCTTGATCGGCAACGTGTCCGCTTCGACGATGCTGTCGCGCACCGTGTTCGTCAGCGAAATTTCCGACGTCGAAATCAGATACTGCGTGACCGTGTTCTCGTCACCGCCCTTCTCGACGCGAAACATGTCGTCGGCGAATTTCGGCAGTTGGCCGGTGCCGTACAGAATTTCCGGGTTCACGATATACGGCGTGTACACCTCGGTATAGCCGTGATGCAGCGTGTGCGTGTCGATCATGAACTGCGCCAGCGCGCGATGCAGCCGCGCAATCTGTCCACGCAGCAACGTGAAACGCGCACCCGACAGTTTCGCGCCGGTCTCGAAATCGAGGCCGAGCGGCGTGCCGACGTCGACGTGATCCTTCACCTCGAAATCGAACTGGCGCGGCGTGCCCCAGCGGCGCACTTCGACGTTTTCGGTTTCGTCCTTGCCTGCGGGCACGCTTTCGTGCGGCAGGTTCGGCACGCCCTGTAGCAGGTCGGACAAACGCTTCTGGATGTCGTCCAGCTTGGCCGCCGACGCCTTCATCCCGTCGCCGATACCGCCCACTTCCGCCATCAGCGCCGACGTATCCTCGCCCCGCCCTTTCATCCCGCCGATCTGCTTCGACAGGGTGTTGCGGCGCGCCTGCATCTCTTCGGTACGGGTCTGGGTGTCGCGGCGTTCCGCTTCGAGCGCGGTAAAGGCCGCCACGTCGAGGGTATAGCCGCGGTCGGCGAGGCGTTTGGCGACGCCGTCGAGGTCTTTGCGCAGCAGCTGGATGTCGAGCATGGGATGGGGCGGGTGTTCGTTGTATGAAGCAGCGATTTTAGCGCACCGGCGCGGGCGGCCGGTGCGTTAGATGGTCAAGGCGTGCGGAATGGCGACACGGCATCTGAAACGGCCGCCGAAGCCCAGGCGAAAAGGTTCAGCCCTTCTTCGGCTTGTTCTCGCTGCGCCACTGCGCGTCGAGCTCGGCCAGACGCGCCATCTTGTCGCCGATCTTGCCTTCAAGACCGCGCGCCGTCGGCTCGTACCAATGCGGGTCGCGCATGTTGTCCGGCAGATAGGTCTCGCCGGCCGCGTAGGCATCGGGTTCGTCGTGCGCATAGCGGTATTCGTGACCGTAGCCGAGCTCCTTCATCAGCTTGGTCGGCGCGTTACGCAGATGCACGGGCACGCCGCGCGACTGGTCTTTGCTCACGAACCGGCGAGCCTCGTTGTACGCGTTGTACCCCGCGTTCGACTTCGGCGCGACCGCCAGATAGATGATCGCCTGCGCCAGCGCCAGTTCGCCTTCGGGCGTGCCGAGACGCTCGTAGGTTTCGGACGCGTCAAGCGCGATGCGAGCCGCGCGCGGGTCGGCGAGGCCGATGTCTTCCCACGCCATCCGCACGATGCGCCGCGCCAGATAACGCGGATCCGCGCCGCCGTCGAGCATGCGGCAGAACCAGTAGAGCGCGCCGTCCGGGCTGCTGCCGCGCACCGATTTATGCAACGCGCTGATCTGGTCGTAGAATGCGTCGCCGCCCTTGTCGAAGCGGCGCAGATTCTCGGCGAGCGCGCTGCCGAGCAACGCGCCGTCGATTTCGGTGCTCTTCTGCTGCGCCGCCGCGCGCGCGACGATTTCCAGGTTGTTCAGCAGCTTGCGGCCGTCGCCATCGGCGGAACCGATCAGGGCGTCGCTAGCTTCGTCGGTGAACGTGAGGCCGCCGAGTTCTTTTTGCGCGCGGTCGAGCAGTTCGCGCTGTTCTTCGTCGGTGAGGCTTTTCAGCACATAGACAGCGGCTCGCGAGAGCAACGCGCTATTCACCTCGAACGATGGATTCTCGGTCGTCGCGCCGACGAACACGAACAGCCCCGACTCGACGTGCGGCAAGAACGCGTCCTGCTGACTCTTGTTGAAGCGATGCACTTCGTCGACGAACACCAGTGTCTGGTGCCCGTTCGCGCGATGAATCTGCGCGGTCTCGACGGCTTCGCGGATATCCTTCACGCCCGAGAGCACTGCGGACAACGCGATGAACTCGGCATGAAACGCGTCGGCCATGAGCCGCGCGAGCGTGGTTTTGCCGACGCCGGGCGGGCCCCAGAGGATCATCGAATGGGCTTCGCCAGATTCGAAAGCGACCCGCAACGGCTTGTTCGGGCCGAGCAGGTGCTTCTGGCCGATCACTTCGTCGATATTGCGGGGCCGCAGGCGTTCGGCGAGCGGAACATTGGCACGGGTTTCTTCAAACATGACGTTTTGGGGATAATCTCGGCTTTTCCGGACGCGGTCCGTGTGAAGGCGGCGTGCTGCCGGTGAGTAAAGCCGGCACGCAGGGATGCGGGCGACGACCTGCATTATGACAGTGACGGCGCTCTGGCGATGAGCCCGCCGATTGGCCAGTAATCTCGCCGACAGCCTGACAGGCTAACATCGCGCGCGGATTGGCCGGCAACACCGGCATCGCACGCGAACATACAAGCAATACCGAACGCACAAGCAACACCAACAGGGACAAGATTAGATGGCACAAGATCCACTCGCCGGCGACGCCGGCTCCACCTACGCACCACTCACGCCGGTGCCCGACGCGCGCCGCGCGTTCCGCACCGGCGACGCTTTCGCGCTCTGGTTCTCGCTCGGCATCGGTCTGCTGGTCGCGCAGGCGGGCGCGTTGCTGGTGCCGGGGCTGTCGCTGCCGCATGCGTTGCTGGCGATCGTGATCGGTAGCGTGATCGGCGTCGTATTGTTGGCGCTCGCCGGCGTGATCGGCACGGATACGGGGCTCGCGGCGATGTCGTCCCTGCGGCCGACGCTCGGTGTGCGCGGCGCCTCGGTGCCGGCTGTGTTGAACGCGGTGCAACTGGTCGGCTGGGGGTCGTTCGAGGTGATCGTGATGCGCGATTCCGCCGATGCGCTCGCCAAGCAGGCTTTCGGTTTCTCGATGCCATTGATCTGGACCGTGATCTTCGGTTTGCTCGCGACGCTGCTGGCCATTAGCGGACCGCTGTCGTTCGTGCGCCGGTTTCTGCGTACGTGGGGCATCTGGCTGCTGCTGGCGGGCGCCGCGTGGCTCTCGTGGAATCTGCTTGCCAAGCATGATCTGGCCGAATTGATGCGCCGTCCGGGCACCGGTGAGATGTCGTTTGGCGGCGCAATCGATCTGGTGGTCGCGATGCCGCTCTCGTGGCTGCCGCTGATCGCCGACTACACGCGTTTCGGCCGACGCCCCGGCGAAACCTTCCGCGGCACGCTGCTCGGCTATGGCATTGCGAACATCTGGTTTTACGCGCTCGGCGCGATCTACGGTCTCGCGGCGGGCGGTGGCGATGCGCTGCTGACCGGCGCGCTGGCGCAAGCGGGCGGCGGCCTCGCCCTGCTGCTGATCCTGATCGACGAAGTGGACAACGCGTTCGCCGATATCCACTCGGCAGCGGTCTCGACCGGCACGTTCTGGACACGCGGCAGCGTGCCGTTGTTGTCGGCAGCATTCGGCGCGCTGTGCACGGCGATCGCCTTGCTCGTGCCGATGGCGAAGTATCAGAACTTCCTTCTGCTGATCGGCTCGGTGTTCGCGCCGCTGTTCGGCGTGGTGCTGGTGGATCACTTCATCGTGCGCAAACGTCGCATTGAAGCCGCCGTGCTCGGCGACGTGCGTGGCCGTTACGGCTTCTCGGGCGGCTGGCATCTGAGCGCGTTCGCGTCGTGGGCAATCGGGATCGTGGCGTATCAGGCGATCAATCAATGGCTGCCGAATCTGGGCGCTACGTTGCCCGCGTTGGCGATTGGAGCGGTGTGTTATCTGGCACTGGTGTCGGCTCGGAAGACTGCCTACGCTTGAGTCGCCTAAGCATCACTGCAATACGAAAAGGCCTGTATTTGCAGGCCTTTTCTCTTCATGCGTCATCAACCTTCGTCGATTCAACGCTTCGACGCCCGATACTCGACACCCGGCAACACACACAGAAGTTCGAACGCGAGATTTGCACCAAGCAACGCGGTCGTACCGAACGGATCGTACGGCGGCGCAACCTCGACCAGATCGCAGCCGACGATGTTCAAACCATGCGAGCCGCGAATGATTTCCAGCGCCTGCGGCACCGTCAAACCAGCGATTTCCGGTGTGCCCGTACCCGGTGCGAAGGCCGGATCGATACCGTCGATGTCGAAGGTGATGTACACCGGACCGTCGCCCATGCGTTCCCGCACACGTGCCATCAGCGGCGCCAGCGACTGGTTCCAGCACGCCTCTGCCTGCACGACTTCGAAGCCCTGATCGCGGCACCAGTCGAAGTCTTCAGCCGCGTAACCCGTGCCACGCAGACCGATCTGCACGACGCGGTCGCAATCCAGCAAACCCTCTTCCACCGCGCGGCGGAACGGCGTGCCGTGAGCGATCTTCTCGCCCATCATCGTGTCGTTGACGTCAGCGTGGGCATCGACGTGAATCAGGCCGACCTTGCCGTGCTTGCGATGAATCGCGCGCAGGATCGGCAGCGCGATCGTGTGATCGCCACCCAGCGTGATCGGCTTGCAGTTGTGCTGGAGGATTTCGTCGTAGGCGGTTTCGATGCGCTTGATCGAATCGTGCAGGTTGTACGGATTGATCGCGACGTCGCCGAGATCGGCCACGCGCAGCGAATCGAACGGCGCGGCGCGCGTTGCCATGTTGTACGGGCGCAGCAGCACCGATTCGCTGCGGATCTGGCGCGGCCCGAAGCGCGCGCCGGTGCGGTTCGAGGTGCCGAGATCGAACGGCACGCCGACGAAGCAGGCGTCGAACCCTTCGGCCGAGCCGACGTTCGGCAGCCGCATCATCGTCGCAATGCCGCCGCAGCGGGGCATGGCGTTGCCGGACAGCGGCTGCGGACGTTCACCGGCGTCGGGGGAAATGAAAGAAGAGGTATTCATCGTGTCTCGGCAATGAAAAGGGGGGCAGTAAGCAAATTTGTGCAACCGGCCGAGGGATCAATAGAAAAAACCCACCTTGCCGGGCGAATCTCGATTCTTGAGCAGTTTCCCGCAAGTTAAAATACAAACAGAATAAACTTCACATTGATTCGCAGCGATGTATCCTGCCGTATGTTCTCTCAACTCACCGATCTCGACCTGCGGTTAATCCGCGTCTTCCTCGCCATCGTCGACGCCGGCGGCGTCTCGCCGGCCCAGGCCACGCTCAACGTCGGCCAGTCAACCATCAGCACGCAACTCGCCACGCTGGAAACACGCCTCGGCTACCGGCTGTGCGAACGCGGCCGCGGCGGCTTCAGCCTGACCGCGCGCGGCGAGCAATTCATTGACGCAGCGCGTGCTTTGCTATCCGCCGTCGATACTTTCGGCATGCAGGCGCGCAATGTCGGCCGCAAACTGGTCGGCACGCTCGATATTGGCATGATCGGCCACACACCGGTGTCGGCGAGCGCGCGCATTAGTGACGCGATCGGCCGGTTTCGGGCGCGCGATCAGTCGGTGCGGTTTTCGATTCTGGTGCGCTCGCCGGGCGAACTGGAAGAACTGCTGCTGAATGGCCGCATTCAGATCGGCATCGGCTATTTCTGGCATCGCGTGCCGTCGCTCGAATACACCGAGGTGTTCGCCGAAGATCAGTTCGCGTATTGCGCGAAGGGGCATCCGCTGTTCGCTTCTGCCGGAGAAGTGTCGCCTGCCGAAGCCGCGGCTCACGAATGGGCGTGGCGCAGTTATCCCCTGCCCGAAGCCGAAAGCTCGACCACGCCGCAGAACGTCACCGCCCTCGCGGACAACATGGAAGCGGTCGCAATGCTGGTGTTGTCAGGGCATCATCTCGGCTATTTGCCGGGGCATTTCGCGGCGCCGTTCGTCAAGCAGGGCTTGTTGGCCGCGTTGAATCCGGCACAGATGAAGTACCGGGTGGCGTTTCATATGGTCACGCGGGCGCGGCAGCATCGAACGGATATCGTTGAAGCGTTCATCGACGATATGAAGGCCGCGCATCCGGTGCAGGTGCTGGAAGTGGATGAGTAGCGGTTCGGCGTTGCACGCGCCGCCAAAAGAAAAGCCGCGCAATCGATGCGCGGCTTTTTCATTGCAAAGGCAAGCTGGGCGGCTTAACCGTTGATCACATCCGCGCCCTTCGGCACCGTGAACTTGAACGCATCGGCCGGCAGCGGCGGGTTCTTCTGAATGTTCGAGAACGTCAGCAACGTCACGTTGCCGAACACATCGTGCAGTTCCATCGCTTCAAGATTGCCGTCCTTGAAACCGATGCCGACGCGCTGAAACTGCGTGTCTTTCGCCTTGGGCGTCAGTTCGAGCCAGTCGATGCCGGCCTTCACGCCCGCATCATGCAGCGTGAAGTTCTTGTCCAGATCGTTGCTGCCGAACAGGATCGCCGCCGGACTCGCGCCGAGTGCGCCGCCGAGACTGCGCACCGTCACCTGGTTCAGATCCTTGTCGTACACGTAGAGCTTGTCGCCGTCGGCTTGCAGCAATTGTGCATAAGGCTTCTCGTATTGCCAGATGAACTTGCCGGGACGCGCGAACGTGAACGTGCCGCTCGATGTGCCGGTCTTGCCAGCGGTAGACAGCACGCCGCTCGCGCCGCTTGCACCTTGCGCCTTGCTCGGCGCACGCACTTCCTGCTGCACAAAGGTACCGCGCGCGGAATGCACTTGCGCGACGAATGCCTTCAGTTGCTCGGTTCCGCTCGCGAATGCCTGCGACGCGACGAGCATCGACGCACCGATCGCCACACTGCCGACGCTGCGCACGATCGTGCGAGCGAGTTGGCCAAAACGGCTGGGGTGAGCACTCTGTCGAGCGTGCTGCTGCGCGATTAGCTGCATGGTGTTTTCTCCCTTGATTGAATTTGTTGAGCGGTCACGGGGCGGGCCTTGGGGGCTGCAGCCGCGTGACCGTAGCGGTTAGCTTGAACCGCGCAGCCGAGGGACGAGCCCTCAGCCTTGGGTCACAGCTTAAGCAAGAAGCCTTAAGCGGGGCTTATACGGGTTTATGCGCTGCGCTTTGCGGCTGGTTCGGTCAACTAGCCGTGTAGATCGCCTATTCCGCTTCCCGCGCCGGCGCAAGAATCTCGCGATTGCCGTTCGACGACATGGCCGACACCACGCCCGAGTTCTCCATCTGCTCGAGCAGGCGCGCCGCGCGGTTATAGCCGATGCGCAAATGCCGCTGCACCAGCGAGATCGACGCACGGCGGTTCTTCAGCACCACGTCGACCGCCTGGTCGTACAACGGGTCCGCCTCACCGTCGCCCGAGCCGGATCCCCCTGCGCCCGCAGAGCCTTCGTCGCCCTCGCCCGTCACGCCGCCTTCGAGAATGCCCTCGATATAGTTCGGCTCGCCCTGCTCCTTGAGCTTGTCGACGACGCGATGCACTTCCTCGTCCGATACGAACGCGCCGTGCACACGCACCGGCAAGCCGCTGCCCGGCGGCAGGTACAGCATGTCGCCCATACCGAGCAGCGATTCCGCGCCCTGCTGGTCGAGAATCGTGCGCGAGTCGATCTTCGACGACACCTGGAAGGCCATGCGCGTCGGCACGTTGGCCTTGATCAGGCCGGTAATCACGTCGACCGACGGACGTTGCGTCGCCAAAATCAGATGGATGCCGGCCGCGCGTGCTTTCTGCGCGATCCGCGCGATCAGCTCTTCAACCTTCTTGCCGACCACCATCATCAGGTCGGCCAGTTCGTCGATCACGACGACGATGTTCGGCAGACGCGACAGCGGTTCCGGTTCGTCCGGCGTCAGGCTGAACGGATTCGGCAGTTTCTCTTCGCGCTTGGCGGCTTCGTCGATCTTGTTGTTGTAGCCGGCGAGGTTGCGCACGCCAAGCTTGCTCATCAGCTTGTAGCGGCGCTCCATTTCGGCGACCGCCCAATTGAGCGCGTGACCCGCCTGGCGCATATCCGTGACCACCGGACACAGCAGATGCGGAATGCCTTCGTAGACGCTCATTTCGAGCATCTTCGGATCGATCAGGATCATGCGGACCTGGTCGGCGCTCGCCTTGTAGAGCAGCGACAGGATCATCGCGTTGATACCCACCGACTTGCCCGAACCGGTCGTACCGGCCACCAGCAAGTGCGGCATTTTCGCGAGATCGGCGCACACCGGCTTGCCCCCGATATCCTTGCCGAGGCCCATGGTGAGCGGCGAAGCCGCATCCGCATAAACCGCCGAGCCGAGAATCTCCGAGAGACTCACGGTCTGACGGCGCTGATTCGGCAACTCCAGCGCCATGAAATTCTTGCCCGGAATCGTTTCGACCACGCGAATCGACACCAGCGACAGCGAACGCGCCAGATCCTTCGCCAGACCGACGATCTGGCTGCCCTTCACGCCAGTGGCCGGCTCAATTTCGTAACGCGTGACGACCGGGCCCGGATACGCGGCGACCACGCTCACTTCGACGCCGAAATCCTTGAGCTTCTTCTCGATCAGGCGCGAGGTGAATTCGAGCGTGTCGGCGGAAATGGTTTCCTGCGCGGCAGGCGCTGCGTCGAGCAGCGAGATCGGCGGCAAGGTGGAGTCGCCCGGCAGGTCCGTGAACAGCGGCACTTGCCGTTCTTTCTCGACGCGCTCCGATTTGGCGGGCGTGACGATGGGCGGCACGATCATGACCGGCTCGTGTTCCTCGATCCGCACGCGGCCCTTTTCGACCTTGCCTTCGCGCTTCACGGCGGCGGCTTCACCCAATTTACGGTCGCGCCCGGCCTCGCGGCGCAGCTTGGCGAACGTGACCGCCGAAATGATCGACTCGCCGACCTTTTCCGACACCGACAGCCACGAAAAACGGAAATACAGCGACAAACCGATGCCGAGCACGATAAGTAGGGCCAGCGTGCCGCCCGTGAAGCCGAGCGCATGCGATATGCCGCGCGCGACCGCCTCGCCGATTACGCCGCCCGGCGCCCGCGGCAACTGCACTTTCAGCGACCACATGCGCAACGCTTCGATACCGTCGCAGGCGAGCAACACCAGCATGAACGCGAACGCGTCCGCGAGCCAGCCTGCATCGCGCGGCGCGTCTTCCTGCAGTTCCTCGTGACGGGTGATCCGGCGGTAATTGGCGGAGATATGGCGGCCGAGCAGCACGATCCACCAGTAGGCGGACAGCCCGAACAGCAGCAGCAGGATGTCGGACGTCCACGCACCGACTCGGCCCGCCCAATTGGCGATGTGGTCGACCTGCGCGGCATGCGTCCAGCTCGGATCGTGCCGGCTGTAGCTGACGAGCGCCATGAGCAGGAACACGCCGAGCGCGACCTGCAAGATCCAGCGGATTTCGGTGAAAAGGCGCGACATGCGGTGCGGCAATGCCTGCGCGCTCGCGGAATAGGGAGCTTTTGCCATTGATCCTGTTGCTTGTGTGGCCGATTTGCCGCCGGAGTCGCGGCCCGAAGCGGCGCTTAAGGCGGCTCCAGACCCGGTCCCGGCTACCGGGTCCATCGATGCGGCCTATTGTAAACGCAGTGCCTCGCGCGAGGCTGTAAATGACGGTAACTTAGCCGATCGACCACACGAAAGGCCGCCGAAGCCCGCGGCAACGCTATCGCCACGATCGGAAAGCTTCATGGAGCAGGCCGGCGTGCCGCCCTTTATAATGCCGCTCTGATACCCATCTATAGTTTCAGCTCAAGTCGCGCGGCCTCGCATGGGCGAGCCGGGCGCCGTAAAAGGATTTCGATCATGCCCGCTACTTCCACGAAACACGCCAAAGTTCTGATTCTCGGTTCCGGTCCCGCCGGCTACACGGCGGCGGTCTACGCGGCACGCGCCAACCTGTCGCCGGTGCTCGTCACGGGTCTCGCCCAGGGCGGCCAGCTGATGACCACAACCGACGTCGAAAACTGGCCGGCGGACGGCAACGGCGTGCAAGGCCCGGAGTTGATGCAGCGCTTCCTCGAGCACGCCGAGCGCTTCAACACCGAAATCATTTTCGACCACATCCATACGGCCAAGCTGGATGAGAAGCCGATCCGCCTGATTGGCGACTCGGGCGAATACACCTGCGACTCGCTGATCATTTCGACCGGCGCATCGGCGCAGTATCTCGGCCTGCCGTCTGAAGAATTGTTCATGGGTAAAGGCGTGTCGGCTTGCGCCACCTGCGACGGTTTCTTCTACAAGCAACAACATGTGGCCGTGATTGGCGGCGGCAATACCGCAGTCGAGGAAGCCCTCTACCTTTCCGGCATTGCCAAAAAGGTGACGGTGATCCATCGCCGCGACAAGTTCCGCGCCGAACCGATCCTGATCGACCGCTTGCTGGCGAAGGAAAAGGAAGGCCTGGTCGAGATCAAGTGGAACAGCACGCTCGACGAAGTGACCGGCGACCAGTCCGGCGTGACCGGCCTGCGTATCAAGAACACGCAAACCGGCGACACCACGGATATCGCGCTGCAAGGCATCTTCGTCGCGATTGGCCACAAGCCAAATACGGACATTTTCGCAGGCCAACTGGAGATGAAGAACGGCTACATCATCACCAAGGGCGGTCTGAACGGTTTGGCAACGGCGACCAGCATGCCGGGCGTGTTCGCGGCGGGCGACGTGCAGGATCACGTGTATCGTCAGGCGATCACCAGCGCGGGCACGGGCTGCATGGCCGCGCTCGACGCGCAACGTTATCTGGAAACCCTCGACGAGATTGGCGAACACGTGATGAGCGCCGAAGCTGACCGCTGATCTGCAACCTCGTCTGTAACGATAAGCGCAACGGTAAAATGGCGGCTGGGCATGGCCCGGCCGCATGCTTTGGAGAAGGCCGCGGCTGAGGAGCCGGCGGCCTTTTTTGCGTCCTGTTTGCATCCTGTTCGCGTCGGATTCGCGCGATCGATCTACTTTTCTGTGTATTACCGATATGCCGAAGAATCAGCCCCATCCTAGCGAACCGAAGCGCGCGCGAGCCGTTGCCAGGCCTGCGCCCGAGGCAGCCGCACCCGCCGTCAAACCGAAGATCGAGCCGGCTGCGGGTCTGGCCGGCCTCGGCGCGTTGCGCGATGCGTTAAAGGGCGACACGCAACGGCGTGAACGCGAGCGCGCGGCCGCAGCGGCGGCGCAACGGGAGGCGTCGGCGGACGCCGATCTGTTTCGCCGCGAGATCGGCGCGGTTGAGCCGCTGGCGGTCCCGCCGCGCGCCAGCTTGCCGCGCAATCCTCCGTCGCCGCTGCCGGTGCAAACCAGACTCGACGAAGAAGCCGTGCTGCATGAAGCGATCTCCGACGAGTTCGATCCCGAGATCCTGCTCGAAACCGACGAAACGCTTTCCTATTGCCGCCCCGGCGTGAGTCAGGAAGTCGTTCGCAAACTGCGGCGTGGCGATTGGATCGTGCAGGCACAAATCGATCTGCACGGCATGCGTCGCGAGGAAGCGCGAGAGGCGCTGGCCGAATTCATTCGTGAGTCGGTGAAGCGTGGCCTGCGGTGTTTGCGCGTGATCCACGGCAAGGGCCTCGGGTCGATTGGAAAAGAACCCGTATTGAAGGGCAAAGTGCGCGCGTGGCTCGTACAGAAGTCCGAGGTGATCGCCTTCTGTCAGGCACGTCCGCATGACGGCGGCGCGGGTGCGGTGGTCGTGCTGTTGCAACCGGGCGCATTGCCGGCTTCCCCCAAATTCTAACGGAGTCCCGGTGATCCATCCGAGGCTGACGCTGGCGCTGACCATCATGGAAGCGCTGGCTATTTTCGCGTACGCGATTTCCGGTTTTATCGAAGCGAGGACCCGCCGGCTCGACGCCGTGGGCACCTTCCTCGTGGCCGTCGCGACGGCCTTCGGCGGCGGCACCTTGCGCGACGTGCTGCTGGAGCGGCGGCCCTTTTACTGGGTCGAGCATCAGGCCTATCTGATCGCGATCTTCGTGATGTCGTTGTTTGCGCCAACGCTCCTGAAGATGACGTCGCGGTTGCTGTCCGAGCGGGTTCTGCTGGTGGCCGATGCGATCGGGCTGGGCTTGTTCAGCATTTCAGGCACCTCGATCGCGCACGACGCGCAGATGCCGTGGTTCACGTCGGTGATGATGGGCGTGTTGGCCGGCGTATTCGGCGGCGTGATTCGCGACGTGCTGTGCAACGAAGTGCCGCTGATTTTGCGCGATTCGCGGCCGTACGCCACATGCGCTTTTGTGGGGTGCTGGCTGTACGTGCTGCTGGACTATATGGACGTCGATACGGTTTATAGCGTGTTGATCGCCACCGCCTTCATCCTGCTAGCGAGGCTGGCGACGTTCAGGTTCAACGTCCGGCTGCCTCACTAGAGGGTGTTAGGCACTTTCCGCCAGACCTGGTACCCTGGCGGAATGACAGAACGCAAGCCATACCCCACAGATGTCTCGGATGAAGAGTGGAGCTTTGCGGCTCCCTATCTAACGTTGATGAATGAAGATGCACCACAGCGGCGGTATGAACTGCGCGAGATGTTCAATGCGTTGCGCTGGATGGCGCGAGCGGGTGCGTCGTGGCGTATGCTGCCGACCAATTTTCCACCATGGGAGTTGGTCTACCAGCAAACGCAACGCTGGTTGAACGCGGGCTGCTTCGAGGCAATGGTCAGTGATCTGCGATCTGTAATTCGGGTCGCGCAGGAGCGTCAGGGGCAGCCCAGTGCGGTGATCCTGGATGGGCGCACCTTGCAGTCCACCTGCGAGAGCGGACCGCGCGCGGGTTACGACGGTCACAAGCGCAAGCGAGGCAGCAAAGTCCATATGGCTGTCGACACGTTAGGTCTGCTGCTGGCGGTACACATCACGCCGGCCAACGAGCAGGAGCGCGCACAGGTAGCCGAGCTTGCGCGTCAGGTTCAGCAGGCAACCGGTCAGACGGTAAAGCTTGCATTCGCTGACCAGGGCTATACCGGTGACACAGCTCGACAGGCTGCGCATGACGAAGGCATCGAACTTCAGATCATCAAACTACCAGAGGCGAAGAAGGGCTTCGTGCTGCTGCCGCGCCGATGGGTTGTCGAACGTAGTTTCGGCTGGCTCAACCGGTTCCGGCGACTGGCGCGAGACTACGAGCGCCTACCTGAAACGTTAGCAGGCCTGCACTTCGTTGTCTTCGCCATGCTCATGCTTGTACATGTTGCGCCGACTGTCCAAGTTCCTAACACCCTCTAAGCTTGCCTCACTAAATAAACACGCGCCGACCGGAATCAGGCTGCGCGCGCTTTAAAGCAGCCTTACTTGTTGGTCGCCAACGCCCCCGCACTCTTCGAGCCGCCAAACAGCGCCGTCAGGTACTGGGAGTTGTTGTTCATCGTCGCCATCAGCGTGTTGAGCGCGGTGAACTGATTCTGGTACTGCTTCGTCAACTGCGCGCTGTAATTGGCGAGCGTGGTCTGCTGCGTGGTGATGCTCTTCAGGTCGGCATTCAACGCCGAGCTGCGGGTGTCGATGATGCCACCCGTCTTCACGAAGTCGGTAATGCTCTTGTTCAGCTTGGCGCCGATGCCGTTGGTCGAGTTGAACAACGTGGCGACCTGCGCCGGGCTGTTGGTAAGCGACGTACTCAGCTTCTTGCTGTCGATGACCAGCGTGCCGTCCGCCGGATCGCCCTTCAGCGTAATGCCAATCGAAGCGAGCCCCACCGCTGATGACCCCGTGCCGACACCCCCGCCAACGATCGACGCCAACGTATTCTTGATGGTCGTCAGCGTCGAATCGCCGAGCAGCGCGCCGCCGGTCTTCGACGACTTGTCGTACGAGGACAGCGAGTTGATGGTCGTGACGACGGTGTTGTAAAGATTGGCAAAGTTGGTGATGGCTGTGTTCTGCGCGGTCGTATCCGGTGCGATCGTCAGCGTCTGCGTGGTGCCGACCGCGGCGCTCGACAGATTCAGCGTGACGCCGGAAATCGCCGACGTGACCGCGTTCGTAGAACTGCTCGCCTCAATCCCGCCGATGGTGAACTGCGCGTCCTGAGCGGCTTCGCTTTGCCGCCAGGCCTTGTTGGTATCCGAGGACACGATCGTGGACGCAGCGCCGTTCGCACCCGGCGTGGAGGTTACGCCGAGACTCGACAGGCCGGTGTCGTTCTGGACGTCGCTGGTGGACACGTTGATCGTGTTGGCCGCGCCGGTAGTGGTCGAGCGCAACACCAGGTGGGCGCCGCCCGTGCCGGTCACGATGGTGGCCGTGACGCCCGGATTGTTGCCCGCCTTGTTGATCGCATTGGCGATACCGCTCAGCGTGTTGCTGGTGCTGTCGATCGTGACATCCATCGACTTGCCGCCGACCGCGATGGTCAACTTGCCGGTGCCCAACCTGGCGGTGGAATCGAACGCCGCCGACGACAGACTCTGCGACGCGGCGATTTGCTTGACGTCGATGGAATAGCTGCCGGCGACCGCGCCGGGACCGGCCTTGGGGTCCATGCCTTTGCCGCTCGCCGTGGCCCCGAAGGTCGACAGGGTGGTTCCGTCCGAGAGACTCTTGATCGCTGCCTGCAAGGCGTTCAACGCGGACCTCAGGGCGCCGAACGCGGACAAGGTCGTGGTATCGCTCGTCTGTTTGGCCTTCAGCGCCGCCGTCTGACCGGCCGTCTTCGCATTCACGAGGGCCGACACCAGCGACGCCACGTCCATCGCCGAATTGCCGGTGGAGCCACTGATAATCGATTGCGCCGCTTGCTGCACCTGGCTTTGCGCGTTAGCAGTCGCGCTGCTCACAGACGTCGTGGTGATCGTTGACATGCAAAGGCTCCGTGCGTCGAGTTATTCGTTATTTATTGCGTGACGCCCCGGTGGTCTTTCTGATTACGGCGGCAAACCGGCTACGTCGCGGTCACGTCGGTTTCTTACAATTTTTTCAAATGTTACACTATGTTTCTTGAGAGTTTGTGACGTTTTGTCGCAACAAATCACGGCGCATAAGCTTTTTGTAGCGTCCGGTCTTTACCGGATGCGGATGGACATTCGTCCTCCGCCAAAATTTTCAGGGCTGTCGCGAGGTTGTCGATTTTCACCGCTGCCGTTCGTCGTCAGGTAAACGGCCCCTCCGGCCGTCATCGCGCCCCAGCGCTCCTCGCAACCGCCATAGGTGACCACGATGACCCTGAAGCTCTATGCCCATCCCTTCTCGTCTTACTGCCAGAAGGTGCTGACCGCGCTTTACGAAAACGGCACGCCGTTCGAACTGCGTCTTCTCGCGCACGACGACCCGCAGGTCATGGCGGAATTCGCCGCGCTCTGGCCGATCAAGCGCTTTCCTGTACTGGTCGATGGCAGCCGGACCGTGGTGGAGGCGAGCATCATCATCGAGTATCTCGGCCTGTATCACCCGGGGCCGGCGCCGCTTTTGCCGGCCGATGCCCGCGCCGCGCTGGAAGTGCGCAGCATGGATCGCTTCTTCGACAACTACATCTCCACGCCACAGCAAAAGATCGTGTACGACAGCCTTCGCGCCGAGCCGGAGCGTGATCCGCGCGCCGTGGCCGAAGCCCGCGAGATGCTCGACACCGCCTACGGCTGGCTCGACAAGGTGATGGCCGGGCGTGAATGGGCGGCCGGCGATACCTTCAGCCTCGCCGATTGCGGCGCTGGGCCGTTCCTCTTCTACGCCGACTGGACCCATCGCATCGGCCCGGCTTTTGAGCACGTGCTCGCCTACCGGAAGCGGCTGCTGGCCCGGCCATCGTTCGCACGCGCAGTCGACGAAGCACGCCCGTATCGCCCGCTGTTCCCGCTTGGCGCGCCTGATCGGGATTGATCGTACGGACCCGGCGCAATCAGGCGACGGCGCAGACAAATGGGCGGGCAAACAGGCAAACCCGCTCGCGTGGCCACCCTCATTGCGACAACACGATTTCCAAGCGATACACTTCACTTCGAAAGCCACTTCCGCCCATCACTCATAAGGCAAAACATGGACCGTTTCGAAGCGATGGAGATATTTACGCGTGTGGTCGAAGCGAACAGCTTCACCAAAGTATCTGAATCGCTCGACCTGCCCCGCGCCAAAGTCAGCCGCACCATTCAGGCTCTCGAAGAGCACGTCGGCGTGCGGCTTCTGAACCGTTCGACGCGGCAGGTCAGCGTCACCGAAGACGGCGCGCTGTTCTACGACCGCTGCGTGAGCATCCTCGCCGAAGTCGCCGATGCCGAATCGTCGCTGTCGAACAAGCGCGAGCATCCGAGCGGCACGATTCGCGTCGATACCTCCGGCACGCTCGCCCGTGCGCTGCTGCTGCCCGCGCTCGACGATTTCTACCGGCAATACCCCGAGATCGACGTACGGCTCGGGCTGGCGGATCGCAATATCGATCTGATTCAGGACGGGGTGGACTGCGTGATCCGCATGGGCACGCCTGAAGAGTCGAGTCTCGTCGCGCGGCGCATCGGCGAGTCGCGGATCGTGACCTGCGCGTCGCCGGCCTATCTGGAGAAATACGGCACGCCGACCACGCTCGCGGAGCTCAGCGAGCATCGCGCGGTCAACTACGTTTCCGCGCGCAGCGGCAAGACCTTTCCATTCGAGTACGCCGTGGACGGCGAGATCGTCAAGGTCACGCTAAAGAGCGTGCTCGCGGTGAACGACGGCAGCGTTTATATCGGCGCGAGCGCGCTCGGCCACGGCATCATCCAGCCGTCGCGCTTCATGGTCGCGGATCTGATCGCGCAAGGCGCGCTCAAGGAAATCCTCACGGACTACACGAGCCCCAGTACGCCGCTGTCGATCCTGTACGCGCATCGCCGCAATCTGAGTTCACGGCTTCGCGCCTTCACCGAGTGGGTCACCGAGCTGGCGCGGAACAATCCGGATCTGCGCATCACAGACGGTTGACGTCATCGCGTAGGGGCGCCATGTTCCGGACCCGATGCAGCCCAATGCAAACAGCACCTGGCAGATGAAAGAAAGCCCCATGCGTTGTGAGACGCATGGGGCTTTCTTCAACGCGAATCGCTCAGCGAATCACCCGCATCAGGCAATCCGTTCTTCATTGGACGGGTCGAACAACACCGCCTTCGACGCATCGAACAAGAGCGTCGTATTCGTCAACGGCTGCGGATTCGACGCCGGGTGCACACGGCTCACAATGCGCTTGCCGTTGACCTGCGCGAACACCAGCGTGTCCGGTCCGGTCGGCTCGATCACGTCGACCTTCACTTCGATCGGCTGCAGATTCGCGTGGTCGCCATGCGCACCGCGTGCGTCGGTGATCCGCTCCGGGCGCAGGCCCAGAATCACTTCACGCCCCAGGTGCGACTTCACCTTCGCGGAGTCGAACGGCAGGTTCAGCACGCCGCGCATGCCGCCCGTATCCAGTTCGATGCCGACGCCCGAACCCTGCTCCACCAGCTTGCCCTGGATGAAGTTCATCGGCGGCGCGCCGATGAAGCCGGCCACGAACAGATTCGCGGGCGAGTCGTAGATCTCCTGCGGTGCGCCGAACTGCTGGACGACGCCGTCTTTCATCACCGCGATGCGGTCGCCGAGCGTCATCGCTTCGATCTGATCGTGCGTCACGTAGACGATCGTCGTGCCGAGGCGTTGATGCAGCAGCTTGATTTCCGAGCGCATTTCGATGCGCAGCTTCGCATCGAGATTCGACAGCGGTTCGTCGAACAGGAACATCACCGGATCGCGCGCGAGCGCACGGCCCATAGCCACGCGCTGACGCTGACCACCGGAGAGCTGGCCCGGCTTGCGGTCCAGCAGGTGCGTGATCTGCAGCGTATTCGACACGCGGTCGACGATCTGCGTCTGCTCCTGCTTCGGCACCTTGCGGATACCCAGGCCGAACGAGATGTTCTCGCGCACCGTCATGGACGGATACAGCGCGTACGACTGGAACACCATCGCGATATCGCGATCTTTCGGCGAGAGGTTGTTCACCGTCTTGCCGTCGATCTGGATCTCACCCTTGGTCACGGTTTCGAGGCCGGCGATCATGTTGAGCAGCGTCGATTTCCCGCAGCCCGAGCCGCCAACGAGAATCAGGAACTGGCCGTCTTCGATGTCGATGTTGACACCCTTCAGAACCGGCACCCCGTTGGGGTAAGTCTTGTACACGTCACGGATGGAAAGGCTTGCCATGCTGTGAATCCTCTTGTCTCTGGTACTACTTGAAATCTTGTCGGATGACGGCGGCGTTTTATTGCACTTGATGCGTGTTGTGCAGGAAGCGCCGCCGCGATGCGTATGCTTTAGCCCCGGGTTATCCCTTGACTGCGCCCGCCGTCAGACCACGCACGAAATAGCGGCCGGCGATGATATAAACGAGCAAGGTCGGCAAAGCGGCGATGATCGCGCCGGCCATGTCCACGTTGTATTCCTTCACGCCGGTCGAGGTGTTCACGAGGTTGTTCAGCGCCACCGTGATCGGCATCGAATCGACACCGGAGAACACAATCCCGAACAGGAAGTCATTCCAGATCTGCGTGAATTGCCAGATCAGGCACACCATGAAAATCGGCAGCGACACGGGCATCAGAATCTTCGTGAAGATCGTGAAGAAACCGGCGCCGTCGATCCGCGCCGCCTTCACGAGTTCAGCCGGAATGCTCACGTAGAAGTTGCGGAAGAACATCGTAGTGAAGGCGATACCGTAGATCACGTGCACCACCACCAGACCGGTTATCGAATTCGACAGGCCGAGCAAGCCTTCGAAGCGCGCCATCGGCAACAGGATCGCCTGGAACGGAATGAAGCAGCCGACCAGGATCATCGTGAAGATCGGATCCGCACCGCGGAAACGCCAGTGCGTGAGGACATAGCCGTTGAACGCGCCGATGATCGACGAGATCAGCACAGCCGGAATCACCATGCGCACGGAGTTCATGAAAAACGGCTGCATGCCGTCGCAACGCACACCCGTACACGCACCGCTCCATGCCTTGATCCAGGGGTCGATGGTCCAGTGAGTAGGCGGCGTGAGCAGGTTGCCGGTGCGCAGCTGGTCGACGTCCTTGAACGACGTGGACAGCATCACGTACAGCGGGAACAGGAAATACAGGGCGAACAGAATCAAGGCCGCATAAATGACGGCACGGCTGATCGTCATCTTAGGCTGCATTGCGGGTGCTCCTCGATTCCAGATACATCAGCGGCACGAGCACGGCCACAACGGTGGCGAGCATCATCATCGACGATGCCGCGCCGACGCCTAGCTGCCCGCGATTGAACGAAAACGTGTACATGAAAATGGCCGGCAGCGATGAAGACGTACCCGGACCGCCCGCGGTCAATGCGACGACCAGGTCGAAGGTCTTGATCGTGATGTGGCAGAGAATCAGCAGCACGGAGAAGAACACCGGGCGCATGCTCGGAATCACGATCTTGCGATAGATGGTGGGCAAGCCTGCGCCGTCCATCTGCGCAGCCTTGAAAATTTCCGCGTCGACGCCCCGCAAACCGGCAAGGAACAGCGCCATCACGAAGCCGGTGGATTGCCACACCGCCGCGACCACGACGCAGAAAATCGCCTTGTCTGGGTCGCCGAGCCAGCTGAACGAGAAGCTCGTCCAGCCCCAGTCGTGGAACACTTTCTCGAGACCGACGCTCGGCGTCATGATCCATTGCCACGCCGTACCCGTCACGATGAACGAGAGCGCCATCGGGTACAGGAACACGGCGCGCAGCGCGCCTTCGTTGCGGATCTGCTGATCGAGCAGGATCGCGAGGAACAAACCGAGGCCAATACAGATACCGATAAACGGAATGCCGAACCAGCCGAGGTTGGCAGCCGAGGTCCAGAACACATCGTTATCGAACAGTTCGCGATAACGGTCGAGACCGACAAATTCATAACGAGGCATCAGTCGCGAATTCGACAGCGAAAGAAAGCCGGTAATAGCGATGAAGCCATACACGAAGATCAGGCTGATCACGACGCTGGGTGCGAGCACCAGCTTCGGAATCCAGCGATCGGCGAGGGCCGCCATCGGCGACGTGCGGCGGGTTACGGTGGCCGTTTTCCCGTTTCCGCTGATAGAAGCAGTCACTACTCGACTCCTGCTGAAACTGTACCGCCGGGGCGCTCACGCATAAAAACACGAGGCCGGAACGGCATAGGTGTGACTCGATGAAACCAGGGGTGAAGTGTCTCGCCCAAAGTAACGCAACTGCCTAACACAACTGCAGCAAGCAATCTGAAGAACGCGCCCGGCGCCCACAAGGGGAACCGCCAGGCGCGCCACTTCGCTTACGTCACTTACTTGGTCTTCGCAGCCTTCGCGAGCGCGGCAACCGCGGTCTTCGAATCCTGCTGCGAGTTCATGAACTTCGTGACCACGTCCGAGATCGCGCCGGCTGCTGCATCCGGTTGCGCCATGCCGTGTGCCAGCGAAGGCACATAGCCGCCCGACTTGATCGCCACTTGTTCATCCGCATACGACTTCTTCGCGCAGTCGTCGAACTTGGCCATCGACACGCCCAGACGAACCGGGATCGAACCCTTGTTCAGGCTGAACTGTTCCTGGAAGTCCGGCGACATGATCGTCTTGGCCAGTGCCAGTTGACCCGGCGTTGCGGCCTTCTCGCCCTTCTGCTGGAAGAACACGAACGAGTCGACGTTGAACGTGTACGACTTCTCCGTGCCCGGCACAGCAGCGCAGATGTAGTCCGAACCCGCCTTCTTGTTGGCGTTGGCGAACTCGCCCTTCGCCCAGTCACCCATGAACTGCATGCCGGCCTTGCCGTTGATGACCATGGCCGTTGCCAGGTTCCAGTCACGGCCCGTGCGGCCCGCGTCGAAGTAACCCTGGATCTTGCGGACCGTGTCGAACACGCCGACCATCTGCTCCGACGTCAGCGTCTTCTCGTCGAGATCAACCAGCGCCTTCTTGTAGAAGCCTGCACCTTGCGACAGCACCACGTCTTCCCACAGCGTCAGGTCTTGCCACGGCTGACCGCCCATCGCGATCGGCTGGATGCCCGCGGCCTTCATCTTGTCGGCCACCGCGAAGAACTCCGGCCACGTGGTCGGCACCTTGCCGCCTGCCTTGTCCAGCGCTGCCTTGTTGATGTACAGCCAGTTCACGCGGTGCACCGAGAACGGTGCGCCCACATAGTGACCGTCCGCGTGCATGATCTTGTCGATTTCCGGCGGCAGGTTCTTCTTCCAGTCGGCTGCGGCCGAGTCGATCGGCACCAGCACGCCTTGCGAAGCCCAGTCCTGGATCAGCGGACCCTTGATCTGCGCAGCGCTCGGCGCGTTGCCCGAGATCACCTGCGTCTTGAGTGCCGTCATGGCAGCCGCACCCGCGCCGCCAGCAACCGCGAAGTCCTTCCACGTGTAACCCTGCTTCGTCATGTCGTCCTTGAGGACGCCGACGGCTTTCGATTCGCCGCCCGAAGTCCACCAGTGCAACACTTCGATCGACTCGGCAGCTTGCACAGCCGAGACGCCACACATCAGACCTGCGGCGCACAAAGCGCCCATGATCGCGCGAAATTTCATTGCTTATCTCCTCCAGACACCTGAACAAAAAACAAATGGCCCCTGATGTCGCCAGGGTGCTGTGGTTGGTTCAAACAGGCAAAACACTGGGCGATCGAGCACGGTCGGGCGCATGCGTTGAGGCATGTGCCGGCGGACCGATATCCGGCCGCTGGAAGCTCAAGAGATGAGTGGTTCGGGATGCAACTGACTGTCTCCTCTTTTGATTTTTGCCTGCCCGCGTCGCGCGCGGCAGACTCGAGGTGCCTTGCACGTTAACCCTGACGCCAGATCAGCTTTCCGGCCTTCCGTAAGGGCCGCCGGGGGCATGCTGGCACGTGCTCGCACGCAATGTCCGTTAACATGCAGGGGACGCCTGCCGATTCGGGAAAACGCGCATCTAGCCTCACAGCGCACGCTTTTTTCATCGAATTAGCGCTACCTCTTGATTTGGATTGTAGTTAAACTACAATTCAGTGTCAAAAAATATTTTATCGGACTACGGTCGCCCTTTTTTGGTCCCCACGGCGACCCCAGGATATCGACGGAGACACATGCAAACCGATTCAAGCTTCACCTTCGTTCTCTTCGGCGGAACCGGCGACCTGTCGATGCGCAAGATCCTGCCGGCACTGTATGAAGCGCACCGTGCAGGCGGCATGCTGGCCGACAGTGGCAAGATCGTCGCGGTGGCACGGCATGTGGCCGATCGTGCTGCCTACATTGACTGGGTCAATGAGCACGTCAAACCGCACGTGTCGAAGAACGGTGTGGATGAAACAGCATGGGCAAGTTTCCTCGACCGTATCGAGTTCGTGAAGATCGATCTCGGCAACCCCGAAGACTTCACGCTGCTGCGCGACGCGTTGAGCGGCCGGCCCGGCATTCGGGTGTTCTATCTGGCCACGGGTCCGTCGCTGTTCGTGCCGATCTGCCGCGCGCTCGCGTCGGTGGGGCTCAATGAAAATTCGCGCATCGTGCTGGAAAAACCGCTCGGCTACGACCTCAAGTCGTCCAACGCAATTAATGATGCGGTCGGTGAAATCTTCGCTGAAGAACAGATCTACCGGATCGACCACTACCTCGGTAAGGAGCCGGTGCAGAACCTGCTCGCGCTGCGCTTCGGCAATGTGCTGTTCGAACCGCTGTGGCGCCGCGAATGGGTGGAAAGCATTCAGATCACGATTGCGGAAGAACTCGGCGTGGAAGCACGCGGCGACTTCTACGATAACACCGGCGCCTTGCGTGACATGGTGCAGAACCATTTGCTGCAACTGCTTTCCATCGTCGCGATGGAACCGCCGCATTCAATGGATTCCGACTCGGTCCGTGACGAAAAGCTGCGCGTGCTGCGCGCGTTGAAGCCGATCGATCCGCGCGATATCGGCAAGGTCGCAGTGCGCGGCCAGTATCATGCGGGCGTGATCCGCGGCAGCGCGGTGCCGGCGTATGCAACCGAGCCTGGCGTGAAGCCGGACAGCACGACCGAAACCTTCGTTGCGGTGAAGGTGGAAATCGAAAACTGGCGCTGGGCCGGTGTGCCGTTTTTCCTGCGCACGGGCAAGCGTCTCGCGGACCGCGTCGCTGAGATCGTGGTGAATTTTCGTGCGGTGCCGCATTCGGCACTGGGCGCGTCCGCGTTGCGTGGCGGCGCGAACCGTCTCGTGATCCGTTTGCAGCCAAACGAAACCATTCGCCTCTACTGTCTCGCGAAGCAGCCAGGCGAAGGCATGAACCTCGCCAGCGTCCACCTCGACCTCGCGTTCGACCGCTTCTTCCGCGAAGGGCAAATGGAGGCGTATCAACGCCTGCTGCTCGATGTCATCAACGGCCGCCTCGCGCTGTTCGTGCGGCGCGACGAGCAGGAAGCGGCATGGCGTTGGGTCGAACCGATCCTCAACGAATGGGCTGCTGCCAACAAGCCGCCCAAGCCGTACGCAGCAGGCACGTGGGGGCCGGCAGCGGCGAGCGCGATGTTGGCGCAGCACGGCACCTGCTGGCTCGAAGAAGAGAATTGAATCAACTGAATTACGGCGTCGTACCATGCCCGATCCCGATCGAAGCACGGCACGGCGCCTGCAAGACCCACCGACGAACTAAACGGAATGGCGCCGGTATCACGAAGGCGCCTGCAAGTCATCCCGCTTGCAGGCATCGCGTGAGAGCAGGACGGCACGTTCCGCAGATCTAACAAGAAAGCAGCACGGAGGAGAAGTGATCGAGCTTCACGCTTTCGACGATCAACGCGCCCAATCCGACGCGTTGGCGAAAGCGGTTGGCGACGCGTTACATGCGTCGCTCGCCGCACAGACGGCTGCGTCAACCAACGACGCGCGCCCGGCAATGCTTGCAGTGTCCGGCGGCACCAGTCCGCGTCCGTTCCTGCAGACGTTGTCCACGCAATCCTTTGACTGGGCGCGCATTGCCGTGACGCTGGTCGACGACCGCTGGGTACCGGAAACGGACAGCGCGAGCAATTCGCAACTCGTGCACGACACGCTGTTGCAGAACGCCGCGAAAAATGCCGCATTCTGGCCGCTGGTCGACGCCACGCAAGACCTCAACGCGCACGTTGCCGCGCTGAACGCCGACCCGCGCTTTAGCGCCGTGCCGGACGTCGCGATTCTCGGCATGGGCGAAGACGGTCACACCGCGTCGATTTTCGCGGATGCGCCCGAATGGGACTACGCGATCACCACCCCCGAGCGCTTCGTTGCCGTGCATCCCGGCAGCGCGCCGCATGCGCGTGTGAGCTGGTCGCTCTCCGCTCTGAAAGAAGTGAAGCACCTGTTTTTGCTGATCGCAGGACCGCGCAAGATGGACGTGCTGAATGCCGCCGCCGCTGCGCTACAAAAAAATGCCATCTCGCAGTTGGCAAACGACAAGGGAGTGAGACTCGATGTCTACTGGTGTGCAAACTAAGGCTGTTCCGGGCGCGGGCCAGCACGCCGATGGACCGAGGCTGCTCGCCGACATCGGCGGCACCAATGCGCGTTTCGCGCTCGAATACAGCCCGGGCGAAATCGGCTCGGTGCAGGTCTATCCGTGCGCGGACTATCCGGGCGTTGCTGAAGTCATCAAGAAGTATCTGAAGGACACCAAGATCGGCCGCGTGAATCACGCGGCGATTGCGATTGCGAACCCGGTCGACGGCGATCAGGTCAGCATGACCAATCACGACTGGAGCTTTTCGATCGAAGCCACGCGCCGCGCGCTCGGCTTCGACACGTTGCTGGTGGTGAACGACTTTACCGCGCTGGCCATGGCCCTGCCCGGCCTGACCGACGCGCAGCGCGTGCAGGTGGGCGGCGGCTCGCGTCGCCCGAACAGTGTGATCGGCTTGCTGGGCCCGGGCACCGGCATGGGCGTGTCCGGCCTGATTCCCGCCGACGACCGCTGGATCGCGCTCGGCAGCGAGGGCGGCCACGCCACGTTCGCGCCGGCCGACGAACGCGAAGACATCGTGCTGCAGTACGCGCGCAAGAAGTGGTCGCACGTCTCGTTCGAACGGGTGGCGGCAGGCCCTGGCCTCGAAGTGATTTACCGCGCGCTGGCGGGCCGCGACAAGAAGCGTGTGGCGGCGAACGTCGACACGATCGACATCGTCAAACGCGCGATGGAAGGCGAGCCGCTCGCGGCCGAATCCGTCGACGTGTTCTGCGGAATTCTTGGCACCTTCGCCGGCAATATCGCGGTGACGCTCGGCGCATTGGGCGGCATCTACATTGGCGGCGGCGTCGTGCCGCGGCTCGGCGAGTTCTTCTCGCGTTCGTCGTTTCGCAAACGGTTCGAGGCGAAGGGCCGCTTCGAGGCGTATTTGCAGAACGTGCCGACCTACGTGATTACCGCTGAATACCCCGCGTTTCTGGGTGTTTCGGCGATTCTCGCGGAGCAGTTGTCGAATCGCGCGGGCGGCAGTTCATCGGCCGTGTTCGAGCGGATTCGCCAGATGCGCGATGCGTTGACGCCGGCCGAGCGCCGCGTGGCCGATCTCGCGTTGAATCATCCGCGTTCGATCATCAACGATCCGATTGTTGATATCGCGCGCAAGGCCGACGTGAGCCAGCCGACGGTGATCCGCTTTTGCCGTTCGCTTGGCTGCCAGGGCTTGTCGGATTTCAAGCTGAAGCTGGCGACGGGTTTGACCGGCACGATTCCGGTGAGTCATAGCCAGGTGCATCTCGGCGATACCGCGACGGACTTTGGCGCGAAGGTGCTGGACAACACCGTGTCGGCGATTTTGCAGCTGCGCGAGCATTTGAATTTCGACCAGGTCGAGCGGGCCATTGATCTGCTGAACGGTGCGCGGCGGATCGAGTTTTATGGACTCGGCAATTCGAATATCGTCGCGCAGGACGCGCATTACAAGTTCTTCCGGTTTGGTATTCCGACGATTGCCTATGGCGATCTGTACATGCAGGCGGCGTCTGCTGCGCTGCTTGGCAAGGGTGATGTGATTGTGGCCGTGTCGAAGTCGGGACGTGCGCCTGAGTTACTGCGCGTGCTCGATGTCGCCATGCAGGCGGGGGCGAAGGTGATTGCCATTACGTCCAGCAATACGGCGCTGGCCAAGCGGGCTACTGTCGCTTTGGAGACCGATCACATTGAGATTCGCGAGTCGCAGTTGTCGATGATTTCGCGGATTTTGCATCTTGTCATGATTGATATTCTTGCTGTTGGTGTGGCGATTCGGCGCGCTGTGCCTAGTGCGGATGTGGCTGAGACGGTCGCTAAGGCGCGACAAGGTGCGGATGATGATGCTACTGCTGTGCTCGATTGGTTAAGTCATGGGGCGGCTTCTTCGCCGCGGGATTAAGGGTTGTTTTTTGGCCTTCGCGGCGCTTTTTTTCGGTATGCCTAGGGCGTTGGCCTTTCCTTGATTTGTTAGTGGTCTATTAGCGTTGCCCCTGTGCGGGGCGGCACCTACTTCTCTTTGCCGGCTGCAAAGAGAAGCAGGCAAGAGAAAGCAGCTCAAACCGCTCATGCTAAGTGGGCACCGTGGTCTGCTACGGGTAGTGGTGCATCTGGAATCTGTGTTCTCCCGCATTCGACGTCAGTGACAAGGGCGTCATACTTCCGACGGCGCTTCGCGCGCCGAAGAGTACTTCTTAAAACCCCCCGCTACGCTTTGACGTCCACGCCTCGCCAACAGGTCGTGGCTCGTCATTGCACCGCCATTACCATCGCTATTCTGATTGGAACGGCAACTGCGTCTGCGATCACGATCGGGACCGAGAGCGGGACGATGATTGCCTCGCACTGACATATGATTTGAAGTGGGGTTCCGCGGTGAATGCAGAGGCGCATCGCCGAGGCGAAGCCGATGGCTCCCACCGCTCTCAACCGAAGCCCCTGGTTTCCCATGCAGACCCGTCCGCGACGCACGTAGTGCGGAGTGGGAGCTGATGAGTCCTTTGTCACTAACGCGGAATGTGCGAGAACACGGATTCCAGATGCACCACTACCCGCAGCAGACCACGGTGCCCACTTAGCATGAGCGGTTTGAGCCGCTTTCTTTTGCCTACTTTTCTTTGCGGCATGCAAAGAAAAGTAGGTGCCGCCCCGCACAGGGGCAACGCTAATAGACCACTAACAATGCAAGGAAAGGCCGACACCCTAAGAACCCTGACAATGCCGCCGCCAAAGGCAAAAAAACCATGGTCCAACACCTTTAGCGATAATAGAACCCCACTCGCCGAAGGCAAAAACCCCTTGCGATGATCATCCGCCCCCACCTCCATTGGTTCCGCATGCTGCTTGCCTGGAGAGGCTCCGTCCTCCCGCAACTACTGCCGAGGCTATTCCTCATTTTCTGCATCGCGATCGTCGCGGTGGCCGCCCACGACCACCTGCTGCCAGTCTCGCTCAATCTCAACACCACCACCCCATTCTCGTTGCTAGGCATAGCGTTGGCGGTCTTTCTCGGCTTCCGGAACAACGCCAGCTACGACCGCTGGTGGGAAGCCCGCAAGCTCTGGGGTCAGTTGCTGAACGACTCCCGCTCGCTCACCCGCCAGGCCCTGACGCTGCAAAATAAGCAGTTGCCGAAGGAAGACATCAAGGAGTTCGTCGCCGCCCTCAGCGCCCTCCCCCATGCCCTGCGTCACCAGCTCCGCAATAGCGACCCGCGTGAAGATCTCGCAACACGCCTGCCCAAAGCGCTGTTCGACCGCGTCATAGCGTCGCGCTACAAACCGGCAACACTCCTGCTGTTTCTCGGCGAATGGGTGCAGCGCCACGCGCAAGCAGGCACGATCGATCCGATGGCGGTGCTCGCCTTCGATCGAAACCTGAATGGTCTGTCGGATGTGATCGGCGGTTGCGAGCGCATCGTGTCGACGCCGCTGCCCTTCGCTTACTCGGTGATGATTCACCGTACGGTGTATTTCTTCTGCGCGTCCCTGCCGTTCGGACTGGTCGACAGCATCGGGATCTTCACGCCGGTCTTCGCGGTGTTCGTCGCGTACACCTTCATGGCGCATGAGGCGATCGCCGCACAGATCGAAGAGCCCTTCGGCACCGATGACAACGACCTCGCGCTCGAAGCGATGTCGCTCGGCATCGAAGACGCCATGCGCGACCTGCTAGGGGAACCGGCACTTGCGCGGCCCGCGTCGCAAGCTGAAGCCCACGTGCTCACGTAAGCCGTCAGCACTCAGTTGTTGCCGACCGTTTCCGACAAGCGCTTGAGCGTCGCCACCCGCGCACCAATGATATCGATACGGCTGCCTTCATCGATCACCGGCGTGGTGGCGTCGAGATACGCGGTCCAGGCCTTTTGTGCGCGCGCAAGCGTCGGGCGCGAGCGCGCCGGCATCTTCGATTGCAAGCGGCGGTAATAGCGGTTCAGATCGAACATCGCGTGTTCGCATTGCGCGTCCGCCGTACAGGCGCGCGGACGGCGCGGCGGATCCCCGCCGCCGGCGCTGATCCTGGCCAAGGCGCTGCGCAGCGCAAGCGCGCGGTCACGCACCGGCTGCAATTGCATATCGGCTTCGGCCAGCACATACATCGAGCCGTGCGTCGTCGCGAACACGGCCGCCAGCAACTGCTTCTCGACATCGCGCGAGGCCAGCCAGCTTGCCTGGCTCTTTTCCCATGGTTTGCGTTGCGCCTGCGGCAACTTCGCCTGAAGCTGCTGCCACGCGCCGTCCAACGCGGCCTTCCAGCCGATCCGCGCGTTGTCCATACACTGCACCTGCCCCGCCGTCGACGACATGTCGCTGCGCGCAAGACAGGTGCGCATCGACGCGTCGATCGGGTCGGCGGCGGCGACTTCGGCATGCGCCTGAAGCTGCGCGACGCCGAGCACCGCCACCGACAGCGCCGACGTCAGAGCCAGCGCGCCAAACACGCGCCGCCAGCCGTCAGCGTCCAGCGGTGACTTCACCCCCCACATCGTCAGGCGCGCACGCAATCGACGAAATATTCGATGCGCCCGTTGATGGTTTCGCCGACAAGCCCGTGGATATCCGTGTGGAAACCCGGGAAGCGCTCGTTGAACTCGCGCGCGAAACGCAGATAGTTGACGATGGTCTTGTTGAAACGCTCGCCCGGAATCAGCAACGGAATGCCCGGCGGATACGGCGTCAACAGGATCGACGTGACGCGGCCTTCGAGTTCGTCGATCGGTACCCGGTCGATCTCGCGGTGCGCGAGCTTGGCAAACGCATCCGACGGCTTCATGGCCGGCTCCATGCTCGACAGGTACATCTCGGTCGTCAGGCGCGCAATGTCGTTCGCGCGATACACGCTGTGGATCTGCTCACACAGATCGCGCAGACCGACACGCTCGTACATTGGATGATGCGCGACGAATTTGGGCAACACGCGCCACAACGGCTGGTTGTTGTCGTAGTCGTCCTTGAACTGCTGCAACTCAGTCACCATCGAATTCCAGCGGCCCTTGGTGATGCCGATCGTGAACATGATGAAGAACGAATACAGGCCGGTCTTTTCGACGATGATGCCGTGCTCGGCCAGATACTTCGTAACGATCGCAGCCGGAATGCCGGACTCGCCGAAGCCGCCGTCCATATCCAGACCCGGCGTGACGATGGTCGCCTTGATCGGGTCCAGCATGTTGAAACCGTCGGCGAGCGGGCCGAAGCCGTGCCACGCATCGTTCGGGCGCAGCATCCAGTCTTCGCGCGAGCCGATGCCCTCTTCCGCGAACGTCTCCGGCCCCCACACCTTGAAGAACCAGTCGTCGCCGTATTCGGCGTCGACCTTGCTCATCGCGCGGCGGAAATCCAAAGCTTCGGCAATCGACTCTTCGACCAGAGCCGTACCGCCCGGCGCTTCCATCATCGCCGCGGCCACGTCGCACGAGGCGATGATCGCGTACTGCGGGCTGGTCGACGTGTGCATCAGATACGCTTCGTTGAAGCGATGCTTGTCGAAGCGGCTGTTCTTCGAATCCTGCACGACGATCTGCGAAGCCTGCGAAATACCGGCCAGCAACTTGTGCGTGGAGTGCGTGGCGAACACCAGTGCGCCGATGCGCGGACGGCCGGCGCCGATCGCGTGCATGTCCTGATAGAACTCGTGGAATTCGGCATGCGGCAGCCACGCTTCGTCGAAATGCAGCGTGTCGAGCCAATCGCCGAGCATTTCCTTGATCATCTCGACGTTGTAAATCACGCCGTCGTAGGTGCTCTGCGTGATGGTCAGGATGCGCGGCTTCAGCTCCGGATTTTTGGCCAACGCTTCGCGGGCGAACGGATTCGCCAGGATCTTCTTGCGAATGTTTTCCGGCTCGAATTCGCTGCGCGGAATCGGGCCGATGATGCCGAAGTTATTGCGCGTCGGCGTGAGGAACACCGGAATCGCGCCGGTCATCGTGATCGCGTGCAGGATCGACTTGTGGCAATTGCGGTCCACCAGCACGATATCGCCCGGCGCAACCGTGCCGTGCCAGACGATCTTGTTCGAGGTCGACGTGCCGTTGGTCACGAAGAACACGTGGTCTGCGCTGAAGATGCGCGCCGCATTGCGCTCGGAGGCGGCAATCGGGCCGGTGTGATCGAGCAGCTGACCGAGTTCGTCGACGGCATTACACACGTCGGCGCGCAGCATGTTCTCGCCGAAGAACTGGTGGAACATCTGGCCGAGCGGGCTCTTCAGGAACGCGACGCCGCCCGAGTGCCCCGGGCAATGCCAGGAATACGAGCCTTCGTCCGCGTACTGCACCAGTTCCTTGAAGAACGGCGGTGCGAGCGAATCCAGGTACACCTTGGTCTCGCGGATGATGTGGCGCGCGACGAACTCCGGCGTGTCCTCGAACATGTGGATGAAGCCATGCAGTTCGCGCAGGATGTCGTTCGGCAGGTGGCGCGAGGTGCGCGTTTCGCCGTACAGGAAGATCGGAATATCGGCGTTGCGGCGGCGCACTTCGGTCACGAACCCGCGCAGCGCGATGATCGCGGCCGCCAGTTCCGGCGTCTCGCCTTCCACCACCACGTTATCGACGTACGGCAGCAGTTCATCGTCGTCAATGGACAGGATGAAGCACGACGCGCGGCTCGACTGCTGCGCGAACGAAGTCAGATCGCCGTAGCTCGTCAACCCGAGCACTTCCGCGCCTTCTCTCTCGATAGCTTCGGCCAAAGCCCGGATGCCGGAACCCGAGATGTTCTCGGAGCGAAAATCTTCGTCGATGATGACGACGGGAAAACGAAACTTCATGGGCGATTCTCCAAAAAGAACGACCGCTGCATTTGACTAAGCAGCGGTCACCCGAATAGCTGGTGGGTCAGTACGCTGCCGACGTCACGTCTTGGGCAACGTGACGCCGTGCTGACCTTGATATTTGCCGCCGCGATCCGCGTACGACGTCTCACAAATTTCGTCGCTTTCGAAAAACAGCACCTGGGCGACGCCTTCGTTCGCGTAGATTTTCGCAGGCAAAGGTGTCGTATTCGAGAATTCGAGCGTGACGTGTCCTTCCCATTCCGGCTCGAACGGCGTGACGTTCACGATGATCCCGCAACGCGCATACGTGGATTTGCCCAGACACACGGTCAGGACGCTGCGCGGAATGCGGAAATATTCGACGGTGCGGGCCAGCGCGAACGAATTCGGCGGGATGATGCAGACATCGCCCTTGAAGTCGACAAACGACTTCTCGTCAAAGTTCTTCGGATCGACGATGGTCGAGTTGATATTGGTGAAAATCTTGAATTCGTCTGCGCAGCGGATGTCGTAGCCGTAGCTCGAGGTGCCGTAGCTGACAATCTTCCGGCCGTCTTCGGAGACGCGGACCTGATCCGGCGCAAACGGCTCGATCATATTGTGCGACGCGGCCATGCGCCGGATCCACTTGTCGGATTTGATAGTCATAGGTGAACGCTGCTCGACTTGAGTGACAGATGTGTGACGGGTAACGATCCGGCGTAAGGTCCGGTCCGGGCACCGCCGGCTGGGTGCCCCGGGCTGGGCACCGCCGGCTACGCGCCCCGGACTAGGCGCCCCCGGCTACGCGCCCCGGCCGAAAGGCGCTTATTTTACGCGATCGGGAGAACGCTGCCGCGAGCGGCGCCTGAGAGCCGTTCCGGGCACCTCAAAAGGCTTGCCGCGAGGCCATTCAAACGGCTAATCCCCGGCGGCGGATGGAACCCGCCGGGCATTGCCCTCACTGGCGAATCAACCCGCATGCGAGCGCGGGGCCGGCGCCATGCTGCGGATACGCGTAAGGATCGGTCGCGTCGTGATGCAACAGGACCGCGCGTTGCAACACCGAGCGGATACCGTCGAGCGACACGTCCGGCGCAACGATGAAGCCGGTGGCCACGCCGTTCGCGTCCGCGTGGATGTTGCCGAGATCGCCTTCGACCCGGGCACCGGCTTTCAGACGCTCGGCTGCCGGCGAGAACACCGGGCCGGCGCTGGAGCCGTCGGCGGCATTGCAGTCGCCGCGCTCATGCACCTGCAACGCGTGGTCGCTATCGGGCGGCAAGCCCGCGAGATTGTAGGTGACCTGCACACCGTCCGAACGCTCGATGAACGTGACGAGACCGCGTGCCTGATTGCCCACGGTGGGCAGCAACTGCGCGTCAGCACGCTTTTCCTGTGGTCTCAGGAACGTGCTACAGCCGCATAACAGCACACTGCTGGCAGCCAGGACGATGAACGCATGCACCGCCTGCCCGTCGATTCGTTTTCCCATGCGATCCTCTTGCCGGCCTGGTGGCTGCCCCTGCGGCCGCCGAGCCGAACTTGTGAAGTCGACATGATACCGCGAGACCAGACGCAAATTGGCGACTTGGCCCCGCTTTAACCCCTTGTCCGAACGGCGAGTCAGGTGTTCTGGACGACGATGCTGGGAAACTTCGAGGTCATGTCGCGCGCCCGCTCGGCGATATGGATCGCAACCTTGCGCGCGATCGACCGGTAGATCTCCGCGATACGCCCTTGCGGGTCCGCCACGACGGTAGGTTTGCCGGAGTCGGCCTGCTCACGGATGGCGATGTCGAGCGGCAGGCTGCCGAGCACGTCGACGCCGTATTCCTTGCCCATCCTCTCGCCGCCGCCCGCGCCGAAGATATGCTCTTCGTGGCCGCAATTCGAGCAGATATGCATGCCCATGTTCTCGACGATGCCGAGAATCGGAATGCCGACCTTCTCGAACATCTTGAGGCCCTTCTTCGCGTCGAGCAGAGCGATGTCCTGCGGCGTGGTGACGATCACGGCGCCCGTCACCGGCACGCGCTGCGACAAGGTCAGCTGAATGTCGCCGGTGCCCGGCGGCATGTCGACGATCAGGTAGTCGAGATCGTGCCAGTTGGTCTGCCGCAGCAGCTGTTCGAGCGCCGAGGTGGCCATCGGCCCGCGCCACACCATCGGATTGTCCTGCTCGATCAGAAAGCCGATCGAGTTGGCCTGCAAGCCGTGGCCGGTCATCGGATTCATCGACTTTTCGTCGGGTGATTCCGGACGGCCGACAATGCCGAGCATCATCGGCAACGAGGGGCCGTAGATGTCCGCATCGAGGATGCCAACCGACGCGCCTTCGCTCGCCAGCGCCAGCGCGAGGTTCACGGCGGTCGTGCTCTTGCCGACTCCACCCTTGCCCGACGCCACCGCAACGATGTTTTTAACGTTCGGCAAGAGTTTGACGCCGCGCTGCACGGTGTGCGCGGCGATGTGCTGGGACACCTCGACGCGTGCGTTTGCCACGCCGGGAACGGCTTTCAACGCATCTGCGAATTGCGTACGGATCGCTTCAAACTGCCGTTTGGCCGGATAGCCGAGTACCACCTCGAGGCCAACCGTGTCACCCTCCACGGCCACGTTCCTGATGTTCTTCGCAGCCGCGTAGGGCTTGCCCGTGTTGGGGTCAGTGACGGCCGCGAGGGCAGCGTCGACCAAAGCCCGATCGATACTCATTGACACTCCGTGGGGAACACTTGTGGCGCGGTGGAATCCAAGTCTCCGCCACGCGCCAGAATTTGAAAAAAATTGTTAGACAGCATTGCTAAAACCAGGCACGCCGTGCACCCTTCGGGCAGGCGGAACGCCATGGGGTCGCATCGCTGCGTACTTCAGTCATCATTGTAGTGGCTGGCGCCAAGCCTTGCCGGAAGACCCTTCTCCACTGTCGGACCGGGACCAGGGAAGACGCAGGATTCTCGTATTGTCGAGTAACGCGCTTTACGGCCGTCACGTTCGACGGATAGATTGATCGCTTCCACCCGCTTTACTCGCTTCACTCAAGAGGAATCAGAAAATGAATGCAAAAATCATGACTCGGCTGGCTGTCTTTGCCGTTGCCGGTTCGTTGCTGGCAGGCTGCGCAAGCCAACAAGGTACGGACACAGCCGTCGGCACGGGCGTGGGCGCCGCCACCGGCGCGGCGATCGGCGCGATCTTCGGCGGCGGTAAGGGCGCGGCGATCGGCGCGGGCGCCGGCGCAGCGGTGGGCGGTATCACCGGCTACAACTGGCAAGCCATTCACAACAAGCTGTCGGGCGCCACCAAGGGTACCGGCACGCAGATCACCGAGCAGCCGGACGGCTCGCTCAAGCTGAACATCCCGAGCTCGGTCACGTTCGACACCAACAGCTACGCGGTCAAGCCGTCGTTCGCACCGGTGCTGGATCAGTTGACGCAGACCATGCAGCAGAATCCGGAACTGATCGCCCAGGTGATCGGCTATACGGATAGCACGGGTCAGCCGACTTACAACCAGACGCTTTCGGTCAACCGCGCGCAAAGCGTGACGGGCTATCTGGGGCAACGCGGCGTCGCGCCGCAACGCCTGTCGGCACAAGGCATGGGTCAGAACCAGCCGGTCGCTGACAACAATACCGAAGCCGGTCGTGCCGCAAACCGTCGCGTGGAAATCTATCTGCGCGCTACGGCTCAGCACACCACGCAATAACGACACAACCTGAGAGGGAGAAGCAACCGGGCGCCAGGTAGGTCATGCACCTGCTCTTGCCATCTTGGCCAGCGGCGTCCGGCAAGCCGTAAAAAGCGCGGGAAACAGAATCTCGCACGAGAACGAAAAAAATTTCGAACTCTGCCGAAAATCCGCGGTCTGTCTTTACGGTACGTGGCTGGCGAAGCCGCCGCGTCACCATTCTCCTCTTGTCGTTGTTGCTCCGGGGTTAATAGCCCCGGTTTTTTTTGGGCGCTCGGTTTTCGCTCCGCAGGAAATCTCCCTGGGGGACACACCGTCACGCCCCGGCACCGACCTAGGCGGCCCAGCCCGCGCCGGGCGCCTGCCCTGCTAGAATCAACGTTTCGTCCCACCGCAGGCTCCCACCATCCTTATGTCAGCACCCGCAACCGATCTCTCCGCAGGCGCGCCGTCAGGCCGTCGCCAGGTTCTCGTCACGTCGGCCCTTCCGTATGCGAATGGGCAAATCCATATCGGCCATCTGGTTGAATATATCCAGACGGACATCTGGGTCCGGACGTTGCGAATGCACGGGCACGAGGTCTACTACGTGGGCGCCGACGACACGCACGGCACGCCGGTCATGCTGCGCGCGGAGAAGGAAGGTCTGACGCCGAAGCAGCTGATCGATCGCGTCTGGCAGGAGCACAAGCGCGATTTCGACAGCTTCGGAATTTCGTTCGACAATTACTACTCGACGGATTCCGAAGAGAATCGCGTGCTGAGCGAATCGGTTTACCTTGCGCTCAAGGAAGCCGGTCTGATCGAAGCGCGCGACATCGAACAGGCATACGACCCCGTCAAGGAAATGTTCCTGCCGGACCGCTTCATCAAAGGCGAGTGCCCGAAGTGCGGCGCGAAAGATCAATACGGCGACAGCTGCGAAGTATGCGGTTCGACCTATCTACCAACCGAACTGATCAATCCGTATTCGGTCGTCTCGGGCGCCACGCCGATTCGTAAGACCTCGACGCACTACTTCTTCCGCCTGTCCGATCCGCGCTGCGAGAATTTCCTGCGCGCGTGGGTCAGTGGTCTCGCGCAGCCGGAAGCCACCAACAAGATGCGCGAATGGCTCGGCGACGCCGGCGAAGCCAAGCTCGCCGACTGGGATATTTCGCGCGACGCACCGTATTTCGGCTTCGAAATTCCGGGCGCGCCGGGCAAGTATTTCTACGTGTGGCTGGATGCGCCGGTCGGCTATTACGCGAGCTTCAAGAACCTCGCTGAAAAACGCGGCCTCGACTTCGACGCGTGGATTCGCAAGGGCTCGACCGCCGAGCAGTACCACTTCATCGGCAAAGACATTCTGTATTTCCACACGCTGTTCTGGCCGGCCATGCTCGAATTCTCCGGCCACCGCACGCCGACCAACGTGTTCGCACACGGCTTCCTGACGGTGGATGGCGCGAAGATGTCGAAGTCGCGCGGCACGTTCATCACCGCGCAAAGCGTGATCGACACGGGCCTGAATCCGGAATGGCTGCGCTACTACTTCGCCGCCAAGCTGAACAGCACGATGGAAGACCTCGACCTGAACCTCGACGACTTCCAGGCGCGCGTGAACAGCGATCTGGTTGGCAAATACGTGAATATCGCGAGTCGCGCGGCCGGTTTCCTGATCAAGCGTTTCGACGGCCGCGTGCAGGACAGCGCGATGCAGCACCCACTGCTCGCCACGCTGCGCGCCGCCGTGCCGCAAATCGCCGCGAACTACGAAGCGCGCGAGTACAACCGCGCGCTGCGTCAGACCATGGAACTGGCCGACGCGGTCAATGCGTACGTCGACACCGCCAAGCCGTGGGATCAGGCGAAAGACCCGGCGAACGCAGTCGCATTGCACGAAACCTGCAGCGTGAGTATCGAGGCATTCCGTCTGCTGTCGCTGGCGCTCAAGCCGGTGCTGCCGAAGCTGGCGGAAGCGGTCGAAGCGTTCCTCGGCATCGAACCGCTGGTGTGGGCCGACGCGAACGTGCCGCTCTCCTCCACGCGCCCGATCAACACGTACAAGCATCTGATGACGCGCGTCGATCCGAAGCAGATCGAGGCACTCGTCGCAGCGAATCGCGATTCGCTGCAAGCCACGCCGGAAGCCGCAGCGCCGGCAGATGCCAAGGCCAAGTCGAAGGCAGCGAAAGCAGCCGCCGCAGATAAGGATGAAACGCCTGACATCATCTCGATCGACGACTTCGCCAAGATCGATCTGCGCATCGCGAAGATCGTCGACTGCAAGGCCGTCGAAGGCTCGGACAAGCTGCTCCAACTTACGCTCGACATCGGCGAAGAGAAGACGCGCAACGTGTTTTCGGGCATCAAGTCGGCCTATCAGCCGGAGCAGTTGGTCGGCAAGCTGACGGTGATGGTCGCGAACCTCGCGCCACGCAAAATGAAGTTCGGCCTGTCCGAAGGGATGGTGCTGGCGGCTTCGGCCACCGACGAGAAAGCCGAACCGGGCCTGTACGTACTCGAGCCGGATAGCGGTGCGAAGCCGGGCATGCGCGTGAAATAAAGCGCGCGGCGTCGAACGCTGCAGGCTTCAACAAAAACGGCACGCTTTAAAAGGCGTGCCGTTTTCTTTTGTGTCGTGGTCTTGCTCAAAGCACGACCACCGCCGTCGCCCTCATCACCACCGGATCTGATCGAAGCGCCGCGTGTACAGCAATTCCATGCCGTCGAACGTGCCGCCGTATGCCGCGACCGACCAATAGCGCGTGAGGTTCACCGTCGCCTTGATCGCATTGCTCGCCGACTGCAGACCCTGCTCGTAGCCCACCACGAGCCACTCGTTGATCGCCTTCGACACCATCACCACTTGCGGATCGGTCAGCCCGACTTCGCTTCGCCCGATCGAAAACTCGTCGAGCCCGAAGGTCTGCGCGATCCGTTTGCCACTCGCGCTGCCAAGCAGGGCGAGCGCGGTTGTCATGGTGCTTTGCTGACCGAGGTTGTTGCCCTGATCCGTGCCGTGTCCGAACAGCAGCCACGAGAGCTTTTCGTTATCCGCCACGTTCGGCTCGGACACCAGCTTCGCGACCGGGAACTGGACGGTGCCCGTGACCTGCACGCCCGCCTCGACCTGCTGATTGCGGCGCATGGCCAGGATGTTGATGCCCGGATTGGCCACCGGACCGTTGAACGTAAAGAAGCCGTTCTCGATGTTGAGCTTGCGGCCGAACGCGGTATAGGTCGAGCCCTGCGTCACGCGGACATTGCCGACCGCCCGCAATGGCAGGTTCGGCGCGCTCATCGCAGTGATCGTGCCGCTAAGGCCGAGGTCGGCGCCCATGCCGCGGAAACGGAAGCTGTTGCCGAGACTGATGTCGATATTGGCGCGTGGCGCAAACGGACCAATCGGCTTGTTCGTGCCCGCGACCTGCGGCGGTGGCCGCTCGCCCGCCACCGTGCCGTCCGGACGCACCACCACCACGTCGTCGCCAAGCTTCGGCGCGGACTGCTCCGGCATGTCGAACAGCGCGTGATCGACCACGAATTTGCCGTTGATCGCCATGCCGCCCTCTGCCCCGGCATTCGCCACGCTCGCGCTGCCCGACAGCGACAGATTGCGGTCCGGCGCCGCAAACAATTCCAGCTTGTCCGCGACGATGCTCGCGGACAGATCCGGTTGCGCGCCATCCAGACGCACACGACCGGTGGCGCGCAACGTGCCGCTCGCACCGTGAAACTCGACCTGCTGGAAGTCCACCAGATTTTGCGAGAGCGCGATGCGCACCACGCCATCCTTCAACTGCACACCCTGGTCGACCATCGTCGCCGACAAGCCATCGCCGATCAGCGACCCCGTCAGGTTCGGCTTGGCGACCGTGCCGCCGAGCGCGAGTTTCAGCGCGAGGTGGCCATCGAGCAGATAGCTCGGGCCGAACAGCCCGCCGGTCGTTTTCAGCGACGGCACGTTGGCATTCACATTACCGCTGACCGCGCCCTCTTCGTTGACGGTCAGGAAGCCGTCGCGCATCACAAGCGTGGTGTGCGCGTCGGCGTCGACCACGCCGATCCGGCTGGCCTGTGCGTGGACCGTCGCATTCAGCCGGTTGCCGCCGCTGAATTCGGCGCGCGCGCTCATATCCGTGATGCCCAACGAGGCCAGTCCACGACCGATCTCGACCGTGACGTCGCCGCTGCGACGCTTTAACTGGATGTGGCCGCTCGCGGTGCTCCCGAGCGCGAAATCCCAATCGCCGTCGAACACCAGATCGGTTTTGACGGCCGGCGGCTCGCCAGTGATTTGCCGCCGCAAATCCTGCAGGCGCGCGAGCGAAATGTCGGTCAAGGTGCCCGCGGACTGGATCTTGCCGTGGTCGAACGCGAACGATTTCAGGCTCAGCACCGCGCCCTCGAGCGTAAGGCGGGTCGCACCAAGCGTCAGACGGTTCGGCCCGGCGCTCACGACGAGCGGCGACTCGAGATTCAGCGCCGGTGTGCCGCGATTCTGCAGGCGGGTCACGGTGCCGTCCCAGCGCGTGCCGTCACGTGCTTCGGTCAATTTGCCGTTGGCCGCAAGCGTCAGATCGAGCGGACGGTCCTGCAATTTGCCGGTGGCCGCTGCCTCCAGCGTATGGTTGGCACGCGTGCCGGACAGGCGTGCCGTGAGCGTGGTGAGATCGACGCCGCCGGCGCTGAGATTGCGCGCGTCGGTCGTGAAAACGAGCGCGCCGTTCGCGCCGTCGCGCAGTTCGGCGTGACCTTCCGCGTGGCCGATGCGGTTACTGCTGAACACCACACTGTCTGCCTTGTAGTTCAGCACGACATTCGGATGCGCGAACGAGCCGGTGACGTCGCCATCCGCGGCAATAAGACCGGCGAGGCCGAAACCGAGGCGTTCAAGTTCCGGCGCATCGACATGGAAACGCAGCCGGTCGCCGCGCGCACCGAAGCTGCCCTGCAAGTCCACCTGATTGCCCGCCACCGAGAGATTCGCGCGGCTCGGCAGAGTTCGCGAGCCGGACAACTGGACCACGCCGGCGCCCGTCAACGGCAGGCCGTCGTAGACGCTCGGGCCGAGTTTGAATTCGGCCTTGGTCGTGAAGACCGGGCCGAGCATGCCGGCCGCGGTGAGCGTGCCGTTCACGCGTGCCTCGATCTTGTGGGCGGGTGGCGCGGCGCGCCTGGGCGGCGGCGTTTTGCGTTGAACCACGTCGGCCCGCACTGCGGCCTTGGCGGTGTTCTTTACCGCGGCGGCGGCCTTGTCGCCAGGAGCCGCGCTTTTCGCACCGGCGGTGCTGCCTGCTTCTGCCGCGCCTTGTGCGCCTTGTGCGCCCTTCGCGCTTCTGGCAGCGCTTGCCGCAGGCGCCTGGCCCGTTACCGGCGTGCGGGACGGCATCTGCGAAGTCAGCGTCAACGGATCGAAATCGGTCAGCTGCGCCTTCAGGTTGTAGGTGGAATTCGCGTCGTGCTTAAGCGCACCGGACAAATCGATGCGGCCTTTGCCCGACGTGACCCGCACGTCGTTGAAGCTCATGCGCGCGGGGTCGAAGGTCACCTTGCCTTGCGCGCGCAACCCCGCTTTCGGGTCGGCGAGATCGAGGGTCAGGCTTTGCACGTCGTCGTTCAAACGGATGCCGATCGGACCGGAAAGCTGGGTAGGCCGCACGGTCGCTTCAAGCGCATTCAGGTCGAGTCCGGCGACTTGCAGATCGAACTGGCCGCGTTTGCCGGTTAGCGCGCCGCCGCCGGTGAGCGTGGCGCTCTTCACGAGCCGCACCTTCAGGTTCGAAATACGCTGCGCCTGCGCGTCGAGCCGCACGTCGACGTTGGCATCGATCACAGGTAGCAGGTTCTGGTCGATCGCACCGGGTTTGGCGTTGACGATCGAGACATGGCCGGTGACGGCGAACCCCGCTGCGGCTTTTGCTGCTGCATCGGTGTTGACGCCGCCTTTGCCGTTTTTGACAACGTGCTGCGGCTCGGCAATGCCGGTCGCTCTGCTCGCACCGGCGGTGCTCGCGGCGCCGGAAGCGCCGGCCGAACTCGCCTTGTTCGCCGCGCCGGCAACACTACTCACCCCGCTGGCCGCACCAGCCGCACTGGCCGCACCCAACGTCACCGCACCAGTTGCATCCTGTCCCACCGGCTGCAGTTCAGCCCGCACCGCCAGATCCGCCAGCGGTGCGCCTGGCGCAAACGCCTGCGGGTTGATGTGATCAAAAGTCAGCGTGGCGCGTTGCAACGGCACGTCGCCGAACGGCGTGGCCTCGACTCGCGCATGGCCGGCGAGCTTCATGCCGCTAGCATCGAGTTCGGCGATCAGATTCTCCAGCGAGCCGCTCAGATGGCCTCCCACCTGCACCGCCTCGTTGTTGACCTTGCCCGAATAGCCGAGATCGCCGGTCAGCGGAAACGGCCGCACCCCGTCGAGCTTCGCCGCCGCCGTCACGGCGCCGAACGGCGTGTCAAGCCGCTCGATCGCGGCCTCGTGGTGCCGGCCGTCGCTGCGGCCATGGAACATGAAACGGGACAGCTCGGTCGTCGACCCGCCCTCGCGCAACAGCAGTTTGTCGACCTGTACGTCACGCACCTCGAGTTGCATCGGCAAGCGCAAGTCCTGCGGCAGTTTCAGCGGCCCGCTGCTGCTCGACGACGACGAGCCGATACGGGCGTCGATCGTACCGACATGCAAATAGTCGATCGCGAAGCGCCAAGGCTTGTGCGTCAGTTCCCAACGGCCGGCCACGCGGTCGATCTGGATATCGGTGCCGCTGCCGTCGAGACTGCGCCAGCGCACCTGGCGAAGTTGCACGCCGTGGGCGATAGCGCCGCTCTCGAGCGTGCCGGTCAGCTTGCCACCCAGCAGTTTGACGGCCGCCTGCCACGCGTAAGCCGTCCCACGCTCAGTCGTCAGTGCGCCGTACAGCAGGCCGATCGCCACGGCGACCAGCAGCACCAGCACGGCGACCATCCACGCAAGCGTTTTCAGCAACAACCGGCCGCGACGGCGCCTGGGCTTCGGCGCATCGGGCGGAGGCTGCTGTCCGGGCTCTCCTGGCGGAAGAGCACCGGGCGGCTGCGCGGGAGGTTGGGCGGAAACGTCCGTGGTCATGCGTGGAACATGTAAAAGCAGCTTTCCATCAGAAGGCGATGCCAAGGGTCAGGTACGGCCGCACGCTCCGGTTGCGGATCCCATAGGCGACATCGACATTGACCGGGCCGACCGGGCTGCGCCAGCGCGCCCCAACGCCGACACCGGGATAAAAGACTTTCTCGCCCCAGGTATCGGTGGCGGTGCCAACGTCGAAGAACGCGGCTGCGCCCCAGTCGTGATTGAACCAATGCTGATACTCCGCCGACGCGGTCACGAGATACTTGGTGGGCAGCACCGAGCCGTCGACGTTATTACCAATGCTCTGATAGCTGTAGCCACGGATCGAATTCGAGCCACCCGCGCGGAACAGCAGCGAAGCCGGAATCCCGCTCGAACTGCCGCTCGTGAACACGCCGCCGAGTTCGGCACGGATCAGCACGAGGTCTTCTCTGCCGATCGGCAGGTACTGCTGGCCACGGGCGTAGCCTCGCGCGAACGTCTGGTCGGTCAGCGCGCCCTTAACCGCGAAGCCCGCTTCGACGTGAATCAGGTTGCCCGAACGCGGAAACAGCGGATCGTCGGTATTGCGGCGGGTCCACGACCATGACGGCACCAACGCCCGACTGGTAGTCGGCGCGATCGCGTTCTGATCAAGCCGGTCCTGGTAATAGAGGATCGCGTAGTTGTAGTCGATAAACTGCGACGTACGGGCCCGCTGCACGCCGCCGCGGATACTGTAGATGCGCGTGTCGGACACGTCGGTTGTGGTGTAGGAAGCCAGCACGCTATTGGTCCACGCGCGCGGCCCCGGCGGCATCGCCAGCTGGATTTGCCCGTACTGCTGGATCTGGTCGATGCGGCCGTCGACCGTGAACGGCCACGCTTTGCCGAATGTGTCGAGATACGAATACGAACCCTGGATCAGCGGGCCGTTGTCGGTCGAATAACCCACGCCACCGCGGATACTGTTGTACGGATATTCCGACACCTTCACATGCATCGGCGTCTCGACAGGTTTGGCAGGATCGCTGTCCACGTCGATCGCCACGCTCGCGTAGTACGGCGTGTTCTGCAACTGCCGCTGCAATTCGGCGACGCGTTGCACGTCGTAGATATCGCCGGCCGAAATCGGATTCACGTTGTCGACGATCTGTTCCGGATAACGCCGCGTGCCGGATACGTCGAGCTTACCCATCGTGAAGGTCGGGCCGCTCTCGTACGTCACCGACAGTTTCGCTTCGTGCGTACGCGGGTCGATCCGCGCCTCGGAGTGGTAGACCTTCGCGCCCAGGTAACGGCGCGATTGCAACGCCTTGAGCGACGCGTTTTTCGCGTCGTCCCAGTCGCCTTGCGAAAACGGGTCGCCCTCGTGCAGCGAAAACGCAAAGCGCGCGGCATTTTCCTGCGCCGGGTCTTCGGTCAGCACCGGGCCGCGAAACGACAGCGAAATCGACGTGATGAGGGTTTGCGGGCCGGGATCGACGCTCACCGTCACACGCTTCTGGTTGTCGACGGTTCGCACGTCGGTACGCACGACCGGCGAGAAATAGCCCTGCGTGGCGGCCAGATCGCGCACCTGTTGCGGGGTGGCCGTAATCAGAAACTCAAACTGGTCGTCGCTGATGTCGGGACGCTTGGCGAAGCGCGCCACATCCAGATGCGCTTCGAGCAGCTTGCGCAGCGAGCGCGGCGTGGCTTCGATATCGACCTTGTAGCTGGCGGGCGCGCGCCGCGCCGCGTGTGCGTCGACCGAAGCAAGCATGAGCATGACGACGCCGAACGCCAGCCACGCGCGCAGCCAGCGCCGAATGTGCGTCAGAGGCCCTCGCTCGTCACCGGTTTTGCCGCGCCGCATAGGCGGCTTTTCGATCGCACACCCCGCCAAACAGGACCTCCGGCCGTGGTTGATGAATTCTGTCGCTCGGGCTCGCCGCGGCGGCCGAAGCTCGCTATTTGACCACATCGGCGAGACCGCGCCATCTCTTAAAACGGCGTTTACCGCATGGGACCCGGCGGGCGCTTAATCTGGTGCGCCGCCCCGAAACGGCATGCGTAGTGACGTCCCCCCGGGCGGCATAATCCGGATTCTCATGCCGTTCGCACACCGCTCCGCCGACGACGTGCCCGCCTTTGACGCGTCGCAGCAGCGCGGGTTCCAGGCGTTTTTGCATGCGGGCCGCTCGCGCCGGCCATCGTTTTTCGACCACGCGCGGCGCATGCGGTAAAATTATGGAATAGGAGCGATGCCGCGCGGGTTCGTGCTTGTTCCCGCCAAGCAGCCGCCATTCCCCAAACCACGGACGTCTAGCCATGTATCAATCGGACATCACCCAGTTCCTGAACCAGCTCAAGCAACAAAAACCGAATCTGGAAGCTGAGCAGCGCCGTGGCCGGTCGCTGCTGTGGGACAAACAGCCGATCGACCTCGAAGAACGCGCCGAGCAGAAAGCCTCGCGCGTGGAGCAGACGCCTTACTCGTACTATCAAAACTTCTAAGCGCGTGAGTCACGCCGACGAGGCAAAGGGCGCCACTCAGGCGCCTGACGCCGCGCTTGCCGCGCCCGCCACCGATTCGACGCCGGACACCGTAGACGGCATCGCTTTCGCACGCCTGTACGGCGAGCCACTCTTCAAGCTGCCGACGGATCTGTACATTCCGCCGGACGCGCTCGAGGTGTTCCTCGAAACGTTCGAAGGCCCGCTGGACCTGTTGCTGTATCTGATCCGCAAGCAGAACTTCAACGTGCTCGACATCCCGATGGCGGATGTCACGGTCCAATATCTCGGCTACGTCGACCAGCTGCGCCAGACCAATCTCGAACTCGCGTCCGAGTATCTGCTGATGGCCGCGATGCTGATCGAGATCAAGTCGCGCATGCTGTTGCCGGTGAAGAAGGCCGATAGCGGCGACGAAGCCGAAGATCCGCGTGCCGAACTAGTCCGCCGCCTGCTCGAATACGAACAGATGAAGCTCGCCGCCCAGCGCATCGACCATCTGCCGCAACTTGGCCGCGATTTCCTGCGCGCCGAGGTGTATATCGAGCAAAGCATCACGCCGCGCTTTCCGGATGTGGATAGCGAGGACCTGCGCGCCGCGTGGGCCGACGTGATCAAGCGCGCCAAGCTGGTTCAGCATCACAAGATTTCGCGCGAGGAGTTGTCGGTGCGCGAGCATATGAGCACAATCCTGCGGCGACTGCAGAACGCCCGCTTCATGGAGTTCTCGGACCTGTTCGACACGAGCAAAGGCGTGCCGGTGGTCGTGGTGAATTTCATCGCGATGCTCGAGTTGTGCCGTGAATCGCTCATCGAAATCACGCAGGCCGAGCCGTTCGCACCGATCTATGTGCGCCTCGCCTATCTGCCGGCCTGATGCCGCAAAACGGGGCCTGCATGCGCCAGCGCTGCCGCAGACGCCTCGTTTCGGTGCACCCCCGGAACAAATCCACTACAATCCCGCGCTCCGAACCTGTCATTACCAGTGAGGCCGCGGGCCACGCGAAAATCTGAGTTTTTGCGCCAACCGAGTCTCGCGCCGCGCGAGGAAATCCCTGTCCGATCATGAAAGTCATCAGCTCGATCCATGAATTGCGCGACCAGTTGCGCGGCCAGAATCGCACCGCCTTTGTGCCGACCATGGGCAATCTGCACGAGGGCCATCTGTCGCTGATGCGCCTCGCGCGCCAGCACGGCGATCCGGTGGTGGCGAGCATCTTCGTCAATCGCCTGCAGTTCGGCCCGAACGAAGATTTCGACAAATACCCGCGCACCCTCGAAGCCGACATCGACAAGCTGCAGAAAGAAGGCGTCTACGTGCTGTTCGCGCCGACGGAACGGGATCTGTACCCGGAGCCGCAGGAGTACCGCGTGCATCCGCCGCACGATCTGGGCGACATCCTCGAAGGCGAATTCCGGCCTGGTTTCTTCCAGGGTGTGTGCACGGTGGTGATGAAGCTGATGTCGTGCGTGCAGCCGCGCGTCGCGGTGTTCGGCAAGAAGGATTACCAGCAGTTGATGATCGTGCGCAGCATGTGCCACCAGTTCGCGCTGCCGACCGACATCATCGCCGCGGAAACCGTGCGTGATACCGACGGCCTCGCGCTCAGCTCGCGCAACCGCTTTCTGCAAACGGCCGAACGTGCCGAGGCGCCGATGCTGGCCGCCGAGCTCAATCGCGTACGCGACGCGGTGCTCGCCGGCGACCGCGACTTCGCAAAACTCGAACAGGCGGCGATGGCGGCACTGGCCGTGCGCGGCTGGCAGCCTGACTACATCGCGGTGCGCAAGCGCTCGAATCTGCTGCCGCCGGGCGCGCAAGACGTGAACGCGGAGTTGGTCGTGCTGGCCGCCGCCAAGCTCGGCACCACCCGTCTCATCGACAACCTCGAAATCTGAAGCCGTCTTAGTTTGTGCAAACGCGCATAAGAAGCCACAAGGGATTAGTCATGCAACGCAACATGCTGAAGTCGAAAATCCATCGCGTCGCGGTCACGCACTGCGAACTGCACTATGAAGGCTCGTGCGCGATCGACGAGGACTTGCTGGAAGCCGCGAACATCATCGAAAACGAACGGATCGACATCTGGAATATCAACAACGGCGAGCGTTTCTCGACGTACGCGATCAAGGGCGAACGCGGCAGCGGCATGATTTCGCTGAACGGTTCGGCCGCGCGGCGCGCGCAGTTGGGCGATCTGGTGATCATCGCGGCGTTCGCCGTGGTCGACGAAGCGGAACTGAAGGCAGGCTGGAAACCGGATCTGGTGTTCGTCGACGACAACAACAAGATCAAGGGCAGCCGCGATCACGTGCCGACCCAGAACTGGACCTGAGCCGGATCTGAAGCGGCCTTCCGCCGCACGGCACGGTTCCATGTAGCGGGCGGCCACGCCGCCTGCTATTCACTTCAAGCCTTCTTACCGGCGCCGTTGGTCCATTGGATGATCGGCTGCCATTGCTCCAGATCCTTCTCCACGCGGCTTTTCGCGACGTCCCACAAGGTCAGGCCGTGCGCCGCCAGTTGCACGTAGTTCTGCGTGTCGCGCAGGTAGCCCAGCACCGGCAGCTTCAGCCCCTCGACAAAGCGATGCAGTTGCTCCGCTGAGCGCGTGCGCGCGTCGACGCGCATGCCCACCACGCCGATCTCGATTGCACCTTTCCTGACCGCCTTCTCCTTGGCCAGCCGCTCGAGAAATTCCTGGGTGGCGAGAATGTCGAACATCGACGGCTGCAGCGGCACGATCACCTTATCGGCCAGATCCAGCGCGATATTCAGGCGGTTGCCATGCAACCCGGCCGGCGTGTCGATGACCGCGTGTTCCAGACCTCTGGGCGGTCTGGCGGGGTTTTCAAGGTCGACCTCCCACGTCTCGATGGCCGGTAGCGCAGGCGGCCGCAGTGACAGCCACGCGTGCGAAGACTGTTGTTTGTCCATGTCCGCCAGCGCGATCCATTCCCCTTGCGACGCGAAATAGCCGGCCAGATTGGTAGACAGCGTGCTTTTGCCCACGCCACCCTTCGGATTCGCCACCACGATTACCGTCATGAATTCTCCCGGAAAGAAGGCTGGGCGCCGCCAGCCGGTTTACCGCGCAGTTTGCTCTGACTTGCGCAGATGTGCCCTGATCCGTAACGGTTTCAGGTTCACCCGCCGATCCAGCCGTTGATAATATCGACAAATTCACCGGGGCCGAAGCCCCCAAACGGCTATTGACCGCCCTACATCGCTGTTTTTTCCATCGAGGACCTGAATCTCATGAGCAAACTTCGCCCGGAATACTCCATCGAGCGCCTGCACGAACGTCAGAAGGGCAAGCTGCCCGGCTTGCTGGGCGTGCATGTTCTGGCGCTGGAGGAAGGCACCCTGACCGCGGAATTGACGGTGCGTGAGGAGTTGCTGGCGCCGAACGGCTTTTTGCATGCCGCCACGGTGATCGGCCTCGCCGATACCGCCTGCGGCTATGCATGCCTTGCCCACCTGCCCGAGACGGCGCGCAATTTCACGACCATCGAGCTGAAAAGCAATTTTCTCGGCACGGCGACGGAAGGCACGATCCGCGCGGTCGCCAAGGCCGTCCATCTGGGCCGCAGCACGCAGGTGTGGGACGCCACCGTCACTGATCCGAACGGCAAGACGATGGCGCTGTTTCGCTGCACGCAGATCGTGTTGTATTGACTGATTGGCGCGGGGGTGCGGCGCAGGGTCCGAAATGTCCGGAACGCCCGAAGTATTACTCCTCGCTCAGTGCAACAAAAAAAAGCACGCGGCCTCACGGCGCGTGCTTTTTTGTTGCCGGCAAGGCGGAGTGCCGGTGCGGTTTAGTGCCTGGGTGAACCGTATTAGGCGGCCACTGCGCGCGGCGCCTTCGCACCGCTCAGCGCCAGCGCACCGGCGCCAAGCAGCGACTGCACAGCCAGCGTCACCGCCCAGAAAGCCGGATATTCCCAGCCTCCGTGCGGCGACGCGAACCCCCAGCCGTTATGCAGATGCTGCGACGTTGCGCCGAGCATGAACGGCAGCAGCACCAGCGCGACCCAGCGGACCTGCACGCCGAGCAGCAGCGCAATACCGCCGATCAATTCGACGAACGCCGTCACATAGCCGAGCCAACCCGGCAAGCCGAGCGAAACGAAAAACTGCGCCGTTCCCGGCAGCGTGAAAACAAAGATCTTCTGCAAGCTGTGCGCGAGATATAGAACGCCCAAGGCCAGACGAAGGATCAAGGCGGCCAGATCGGCGGAGCGGTTCGAGTTCATGACGAGTCCTTTACGAGAGGGAGACGACCCGTATCGGGCGTCGACGTCAAAATTGTATTCGAACCAATTGAGGTGAAAAACTGCCTCTTAGGCTTTGATTATTTCCCAATGGGATTTAATCGCCCTCATCCAGCCAACTTCGCTCAGCCAATCGCAGCAAAAAGCTTCGAAAGATCGAGGTGCTCGGCGAGCGTGTCGGCCAGACGATCCAGCGAAGCCTCACGCAACGCCGGGTAGTCGATTTTCTCGGCGTCGCTCAGTCCCGCCCACGCCAGCAGTGCGGCGCATGCGGCCGGCGTGTCGAACAACCCGTGCACGTAGGTAGCGAGGATTTGGCCATCGGCCGAGATCGCACCGTCGGGATGCGCGTTTGACGTTTCGCCCAATTGCAGCGCGGGCGAGTTGAGCGCCGGGCCTTGCGTCTCGCCCATGTGAATCTCGTAGCCGGCCACCTCGGGCGCCCCCGGCAACGCGAGCCGCCCTGTCACGTTCTTGAGCGTTTTTTCGCGCGTCAGCACCGTCGAGTAATCGAGCCAGCCAAGGCCCGCGCTCCTTCCTGGCGCACCTTCCACACCGTGCGGGTCGGCCACTTCATGGCCGAGCATCTGCATGCCGCCGCAAATTCCGATAACACGGCCGCCGTAGCGTAGATGCCGTTGCAGCACCGCGTCCCAGCCTTGCGCGCGCAAAAAGGCCAGATCGCCCGGCACATTTTTCGAGCCCGGCAGGATAATCAGATCGGCCGGCGGAGGCGGCGTGCCGCTTCGCACGTAATGAAAATCGACCTGTGGATGCGCGCGCAGCGCGTCGAAATCAGTGTGATTGCTGATGTGCGGCAACACCGGCACGACTACCCGCAACATCCGGTTCGGATCGTCGCTTTGGCCGCTGTGCGCCGCGCGCAACTCGGGCGGCAGCATGTCTTCGGCGTCGAGCGTCAGCCCGTGCAGATACGGCACCACGCCGAGCACCGGTTTGCCGGTCTTCGCTTCGAGCCAGTCGAGGCCAGGCTTGAGCAAACTGACGTCACCCCGAAAGCGATTGATGATGAAGCCGCGCACGCGCGCCTGCTCGCTGTCCGACAGACAGGCGAGCGTACCGGTCAGGTGCGCGAACACCCCACCCCGGTCGATGTCGGCCACCAGCACGACCGGACAATCAACGGCTTCAGCGAAACCCATGTTGGCGATATCGCGGTCGCGCAGATTGATCTCGGCGGGACTGCCCGCGCCTTCGACAAAAATCGTGTCGTACGCTGCTTGCAGACGCGCATACGATTCCAGCACTGCCTCGAAGGCGACAGGCTTGTAGTCGTGATACGCGCGTGCATCGAGATTCATGCGCGCCTTGCCGTGGATGATCACTTGCGCGCCACGGTCGCTCGTCGGCTTGAGCAACACCGGGTTCAGATCGGTGTGAGCGGCAATGCCGGCGGCCACCGCCTGCAAAGCCTGCGCGCGGCCGATCTCGCCGCCGTCGACCGTCACCGCGCTATTGAGCGCCATGTTCTGCGGCTTGAACGGCGCGACCCGCACGCCGGCGCGGCGCGCCAGCCGGCACAAACCCGCAACGAGCGTGCTTTTGCCCGCATCGGACGTAGTGCCCTGAATCATCAGCGTGCCGCGCGGCACAGGTACGGCGTCATGCGGGTTCGAAATGGTGGTCACGGAATATCGGGTTCGGCGGTGAATAGACAATGAATGCGGACAATGACCGCGGCATTATCCCATCGTGCCGGCACGCACTGCACGCCGGTACAATCACGCGATGATTTCCCGCGACCTTACCTTCGTTCTCGGCGGCGCCCGTTCGGGCAAGAGCGTGCACGCCGAACAACTGGCGAACGACAGCGCCCTCCCCGTCACGTACATCGCTACCGCGCGCGTAGCCGACGACGCCGAATTCGGCGCGCGGATCGCGCATCATCGCGAGCGGCGTCCGGCGCATTGGGCTTTGCACGAAGCAGACGTCGATCTTGCCGGCGCCGTCACGCAAATCGACGCGCCGGGTCACTGCATTCTGATCGACTGCCTGACGCTGTGGCTCGCCAACCTGCTGTGCCCACCCGACGGCGACGGCTTACCGATCGATCACTATCACACGCACTTTGCCGCTTTCGAAGCAGCGCTCATCAACGCCAGAGGCAAGATCATCGTGGTCAGCAATGAAATCGGTTTGGGCGTGGTGCCGCTCGGCGCGGAAACGCGTCTCTACGTCGACGAACTCGGGCGGCTCAATCAGCGCATCGCCGCGTTGAGCACCCAGGTCACGATGATGGTTGCGGGCTTGCCGCTCGCCTTGAAGACAGCGGGCGGCGCATGATGCTGTCGCTGCCTTTGATCGTTACGCTGGCAACGGCGGGCGTCGCCGTCGACCGTTGGCTCGGTGAGCCGCGCACGGCGCATCCGCTGGTCGGCTTCGGCAAATGGGCGATGCGCCTCGAAACGCACTACAACACCGGCCGGCGCTTGCGTCTCAAGGGGCTGATCGCCTGGTCGCTGACGGTGATGCCGCCGGTGCTGATCGCCTGGTGGCTCGTCTCCGTGCTGCCTTTTTTTGCGGCCTGTGCGGTGCATGTCGTGTTGCTGTGGTTCGCGCTGGGCGCACGCAGTCTGCACGATCACATTGCACCGATCGCCGAGGCACTGGCGCGGCGCGATCTGGCGCAAGCGCGCCTCTTGACCTCGCGCATCGTGTCGCGCGAAACCGCTCATGCCGACGAAGCGGCGCTGTCGCGCGCCGCCGTCGAATCGGCACTGGAAAACGGCAACGACGCGATCTTCGGCGCGCTGTTCTGGTTCGCGATCGCGGGCGGCCCGGGCGCGCTGGGGTTTCGTCTGGCCAACACGCTCGATGCCATGTGGGGCTACCGCACGCCGCGCTATTTGCGCTTCGGCTGGGCCGCCGCGCGCATCGACGATGTGCTCAACTGGATTCCCGCGCGCCTCACCGCAGCGAGCTACGCCCTGCTCGGCGACACGCGCACCGCGCTGCGTTGCTGGCGCGAACAGGCGCCGCGTTGGGACAGTCCGAATGCCGGGCCGGTCATGGCGTCAGGCGCGGGCAGTCTGAACGTGTTGATCGGCGGGCCCGCGGTGTATCAAGGCGCGCTTGAACACAGGCCGACACTCGGTTTCGGACACCCCGCGAAGGCCGCGCATGTGACGGCCGCGTTGATGCTGGTCGAACGGACGGTCATTCTCTGGCTCGCGGTACTGATCGTGCTGGCGTTGTTGAGTGTGCCCTTTCATGGTTGATCGAACGGCTGGCCACAGGGCCGATACCGGCACCGCGCCCAACGCCGTGGTTCACGGCGGCAATTTGCATGAAGCGGCTGAGCGCTATGGCATTCCGTACGCGCAATGGCTCGACCTGTCGACGGGTATCAATCCGCACGGCTATCCGGTGCCGCCGGTTCCTGCCGATGCCTGGCGCCGCCTGCCCGACGACGGTGACGGTTTTGCCGCCTGTGCCGCGCGTTACTATGGCGCGCCCGATGCAGCGCATGTGCTGCCCGTAGCGGGGAGCCAGGCAGCGATTCGCGCGCTGCCGTCGCTTTTGCCACGTGCTCAGGTCGGCATCGCGCCGCTCACGTACAGCGAATATGCGCCCGCATTCGAGCGGGCGGGACATGAGATCGTGCCACTGGATGTGTCCTGGGACACGTTGCCCGACGCGCTCATTCATGCGGTCGTCGTGAATCCTAACAATCCGACCGCTGAGCATTTGAGCGCTGGCAAGCTGCTGTACTGGCATGCGCAACTCGCCGCACGCGGCGGCACGCTGCTGATCGACGAGGCCTTCGCCGATACGATACCTTCGGCCTCGCTCGCGGCAAGCACCCATCGCGACGGATTGATCGTGTTGCGCTCACCGGGGAAATTCTTCGGGCTCGCCGGCGTGCGCGCGGGCTTCGTACTCGGCGCGCCGGTTTTGCTCGATGCATTGCGTCTTAAGCTCGGGGCGTGGACGGTTAGCGGACCGGCTCGCCATGCCGTCAAAGCCGCGTTTGAAGACGTGGCGTGGCAGCAGCAGATGCGCACGCGACTCGATACGGAAAGCGCCCGTCTGGTAAGTCTGCTACATGCACATGGCCTCGCCACACACAGCACGCCCCTCTTTGCGTGGACCGACGATGCACGCGCCGCAGCACTGCATGAGGCGTTGGCGCGACGCGGCGTGTGGACACGGCTCTTCACGGCAACGGGCAGTGTGCGTTTCGGGCTGCCTGCCAGCGACGCGGAATGGGCACGCTTTGAAGAGAGTCTGCGCGAGGCTGTTCGATGATTCGACTCTCGCGCCTCGTCCTCGCCGCGGCACTTTTTGCAAGCGCGCTGCACGCACACGCCGCGATCACCGTCACCGACGACACCGGCGCAACCGTCACGCTGCCCGCTCCCGCGCAACGCGTCATCAGTCTCGCGCCGCATGTCACCGAACTGCTGTACGCCGCGGGCGGTGGCGCGAAACTGGTCGGCGCCGTGTCCTACAGCGACTACCCGCCTGAAGCGAAGCAACTGCCGCGCGTTGGCGACAACAAGGCGCTCGACCTCGAGCGGATCGTCGCGTTGAAGCCCGATCTGATTGTCGTGTGGCGGCATGGCAATGCGCAGCGCCAACTCGATCGTCTTCGTGAAATGCATGTGCCGCTGTTCTTCAGCGAGCCGCATCATCTCGACGACGTTGCCGTGTCGCTGACGAAGCTCGGACAATTGCTCGGCACCTCGCCGACCGCCGATGCCGCAGCAGCGGCGTACCGTCAGGACATCGCGCGATTGCGCACGCAGTATGCAAGCCGGCCGCCTGTCAGCGTGTTCTATCAGGTGTGGGATCAGCCGTTGATGACGCTCAACGGCGAACATATGGTCAGCGATGTGATTACGCTATGCGGCGGCCATAATGTGTTTGCGCAACTCGAGCCGCTGGTGCCGACCGTCTCGACTGAAGCGGTGCTCGCGGCGAATCCGGAAGCGATCGTCACAGCCGCGCCCGGCGCGACCAAACCGGACACCGCCTTGCCGCAACTCGACACATGGCGCGCCTGGCCAAGCCTCAAAGCGGTGGCGAACAACAATCTGTTCGCCATCGACGGCGATCTGATCAACCGGCCGGCGCCGCGTATCGCGCAAGGGGCAAAGCAAATGTGCGAAGACCTGGACGTAGCGCGCTCGCGGAGAAAGAATGGCGCGCAGTGATGCCGCTGCGAAAGTTGTGAAGCGGGCAGCTCCGCGTTAGCGCGCGACGGCGTCCGCCCGCTTGCACGGCCAGCGTTCGAATTCAGAAAGCCGCAGCCGATAGCGCGCGACATTGCCCAGATAGAGTTGATCGAGATCGGACTGGATGGCATCGACGAACGAAGATACCTCCGCCGCGTCCACCCGATTCTGCGCGAGCGTTTCAATCTCGCCGCGCGTACCGGCAAGGCCGCCGCGAATCACCTCCTGCACCACCTGTATCAACGCATTGCGATACTTGAGGCGGAACGCGTCCGGCTCGCCGATCGATTGTCGAATCGCCAGATAACGCTGACACGAGCGCTCGTACGCCCAGATGAAGACGTCGCGCAACAGCTCGACGCGATTGCCCTCGTACACCCCGAGCGTACCGTCGACGTAGGCCTTTTCGGGAACGTCGATAAACGACAGCGGACACAGATTCTGCCGGATCAGCGGGATATTTGCGGTCAGACGCGAGACCCGTTTGTTGACGTCTTCGAACGGCTGCAGATAGGGCAGGTGCACCATGCTGAAGAAAGCCTGCTCGAAGGGATCGTCGATCTGTGCGGCCTTGTTCAACACCGCCTCGAAGCATTCCGCGATTTGCTGCGGCACCGCGAGCGGAAAAAATACGGTGCCGCTGATCTCCACTTCGCGCGCGCGCAAACGCCCACTGGCGAACGGGTCGGACATCAGGTTGTCAGAGAGAATCGCGTGAAGGTTCAATACGGTGAATCGATTGAAACCTACTTCGTCCGCACTCTCGACGATCATTTCGATTGCGGCCTTGTGATTCAGGATCATCTGCGTTTCCTGAGCGTCCTTGCCTTCGGCAATGTGCCCTTGCTCGATCAGCCGCACGGTGTCGAGCCGCGTGTAAGTATTGCCCTCGAGCCGCGACGACGCCCACGATAAATCGATCAGAAGCCGGCTCATGATGTCGCGTGCGTAAGTGCCGGCCGGCCGCACGTCCGCCGACGTGCGACCCCATTCATGCAGGCGTTCACGCTGCGCTTGCGATAGATACGCGTCCTGATTCGGACGATAGCGTTCGAGAAATGCACGGTTATAGCCGACCGGGCGGCGCTCGTGCAACGGCCTGTTCACTTCCGCGCGCACCTCGAGGCCCGCACTCGATACGGGCACGTAGGCCTCGCCGGAAGTGCTTGCGCCAGCAATAACCTGGGTGGGGAAAACAGCCTCGCCTGGCGCCGCAGCCTGCTTGTAGGCCACTGCCCGGCCTGCACCTTCCGAGACGATCCGGCCCGCTTCGAGCAACACGTCGAGACGACGTTGCAGCGTGCGGCGTTGCATGGGATGGCGGCGCGCGGCAAGTGCTGTTGCAAGCGCACGAACTCCTCGCCCCTCGGCGCTTGCGGCGATGAGCTGCTCGATCAGATCCAATTCCTGCTTGATGCCACTGCTGTTCATGCGCGCCACCCTCTTGCCAATGTGGCGCGATAAATGCTAATCGCGACACTTTTTCATGGCATTGTGGCACAACTCGAGCTAATCGTGACACTTTTTACGTCTTAAAGTGTCACGATTATTGTTTTCGCGACAAATTTCCTGAAAAAGTGTCACGAATAGGACTGGACTGACGCAATTCGGGGGACTGCAGGGACCAGGCCCATTCCCTCACACATTCCACCTCACCAACGACCACTGTTGCGACTCATCATCCCTGCGCAGCCAGACAATCCCCGTCATCTCCAACGACCAGCGCAGACAGTTTTCCACCGGCACGTCCAACACCAGCGAAGCGATTACCCTCATTACGCCAGCATGCGTGACCACGTACGCGGGCGACAACTCGCGCGTCTGCGCAAACGCATCGAACCACGCCCGCACCCGCGCGACGAATTGCGCGACGCTCTCGCCGCCATGCGCACGCGCGTGCTCGAAGTTAGCCGCCCAGGCGTCGAGCAGCTCGCGATCGATCGCGTCCCAACGCTGCTCCTCCCAATCGCCGAAATTCATTTCCTTCAGACGATCGTCATGACTGAGCGCGCAACCGAAATCGTTCGCCATGACCGCGGCCAGTGTCGCGCAACGCGTCAACGGGCTCGACATCAGCACACGCGGCGGCGGTATCTGCAAGGTCGCCAGTTTCAGCGCAAGGGCACTCGCCGATACCTCGACGTCTTCGGCGAGCGCCACGTCGCTGTGGCCGTAGCACACACCTGAATCGAGCGCGACGGCAGGATGACGGATCAGGACGATATCCATGCGAGCCCCACGAGGTAGATGCTCAGTTCAAAGATCTGTTGCGCAAAGCCGAGGCAGTCGCCGGTATAGCCACCGATGCGTCTAACGAAATAGCGGCCCAATGCAAAACGCAGCGCCACCAGTACGGCGAGCGTCACACAGGCGAAGCGCCAATTCGGCGAATCGAGCAAATTCGGCCAGAGCAACAACGGCAGACCGAACACCGCTGCGCAGAGCAACGCGGGGCCGCTCAGTCGCTGCGCAACCGGTTTGGCTTTGCCTTCGGCGCGCACATAGTCGAGTGTGGCCAGATAGCTGATGGCAAACACACGGCTCGCGGCATGCGCTGCAATCATCAGACTTGCGGCGCGCATCGGCGGCAACGCGGTGAGCGTTTGCCACTTCAGTGCCAGCGCAATCACGAGCGCGATGGCGCCGAAAGCGCCGATGCGCGAATCATGCATGATGCGCAACGCGTCCTCGCGCGTATAGGCGCCACCGAACGCATCGATGCAATCGGCGAGTCCGTCCTCATGAAATGCGCCGGTGACGAGAAGCGACACCGCCATCGACAGGAGCACCGCCACGCCCGCTGGAAAAACATGCAACGCCGCGAGATAAATCAGCGCACTCAATCCACCGACCAATAGACCGACGAGCGGGAAATAACGCGCCGCCGCATTCAGATAATGCGGCTCATAGCCGACCCAGCGCGGCACCGGCACGCGCGTGAAATAGCTGAGTGCCGTGAAGAAATAGCGGAGTTCAGCGAGCGGATTCATGAGTGAGCCGGACGCACGCTTCTGTATGACTGCGCGTCGTACAACAGCGCTTCGTATAACAGATCACGCATCGCGATTTGCGACACCGGCCGATTCGAAGCTGGCCATTTCGTTAATGAACGCCACTGCCGCGCGCAGCAGCGGCACCGCGAGTACCGCGCCGGTGCCTTCGCCGAGACGCATATCGAGCGAAAGCAATGGCAGCGCGCCGAAATGATCGAGCATGCGCCGATGCCCCGCCTCATTCGACGCATGCGCGAACACACAATACTCGCGGACGTTCGGTGCGAACGCATCGGCCACCAGCAACGCCGAGGTCGCGATGAAACCGTCGACGAGGATCGTCATACGCCCTTGCGCGGCAGCGAGGTATGCACCCACCATCATGGCGATTTCGAAGCCGCCGAAGGTGGCGAGCACGTTGAGCGGATCGTTGGATGCAGCGTGATGCGCGAGCGCGGAGGCAAGTACGTTGCGCTTTTTTGCGAGCCCCGCATTGTCGAGACCGGTTCCGCGGCCGACGCATTCGTCGATCGGCACGCCGCACAAGCGGCTCATCAGACACGCGGCCGACGACGTATTCGCAATGCCCATTTCGCCGAAACCGATCACATTGGTGCCGAGCGCCGTGTGATGCCGCACGCGAGCCGCACCCGCCTGCATCGCGGCAAGCGCCTGTTCGTGCGTCATGGCGGGTTCGTGCGCAAAGTTGCGCGTGCCGGCCGCAACCGGAATGTCGATGAGACCGTCCGTCGACGGCAGCGGCGTCGCAATACCCGAGTTGACCACTTCGAGCTCGACGCCGGAGACGCGGCTCAAGGCGTTGATCGCCGCGCCGCCCGTGAGAAAGTTAGCGACCATTTGCGCGGTTACCGCTTGCGGATACGGACTCACGCCTTCCTGCGCAATACCGTGGTCACCGGCGAACACGATCATCGCCGGCCGTTCGACCGTGGGGTGCGTCGTACGCTGGATCAGCCCCATCTGGCGCGCGAGCGTTTCCAGCCGCCCAAGACTGCCGGGCGGCTTGGTCTTGGTATCGATGATGTGCTGGAGTTCGGCACGCAGCGTTTGATCGAGCGGTTCGACTTCGGTCAATCCCGGCAAACCTGGCAAAGAAGTCATAGACATTTCTAAAAAAGAGAGTGTTTTTATAAAGCGCTTAGCCTGCCGGCATGTCATAAGCTGCCGGCGATTCGTGACGCGGACGCGGCGCGGGAATCAGCGCCTCATGCTCGCCGTCGCGAATCAGAATCAACGGATAGCCGAACGCACGGCTCGTCAGCGTGGGCGTCAGCACGTCGTGCACCGGTCCAGCATACGCGCCGCCGTTGCCGTCGAGCAGCAGCGCATGCGTCGCGAAGCGGCGCGCCAGGTTCAGGTCGTGGCACGAAAACATCACTGTACGCCGAGGTTCGTACGTCCAGGCGGTCAGCGCTTCGAGACAGTCGATCTGATGGTGCAGATCCAGATGCGCGAGCGGTTCGTCGAGCAGCAACAACGGCGCCTCCTGGCACAACACCGCCGCGAGAGCAACGCGTTGACGTTCGCCACCCGAAAGCGACAGCACGTCGCGCGCAGCGAATGCGGCGAGGCCCAACACGTCCAGCGCGGCATGCGCGGCAGCGCGATCGGCCTCCCCCTCCCAACCCCAGCCGGTCAAATGCGGAAAGCGGTTCAGCATCACGATGTCGAGGACGCTCGCGCTGAAGGCGTCCGCAGCGCTTTGCGGCATCAGCGCGCGACGCTGCGCAAGCGGCAATGGCTGCCAGTCGGCGAGACGCACGCCGTCGAGTTCGACATGCCCCGCCGACGGCTGCGCCAGACCGGCAAGCGTGGATAGCAAGGTCGTCTTGCCCGCGCCGTTGGGGCCCGCGATACACCAGATCTCGCCTGCGTAGAACGTATGCGTGAACGCGTCGAGCAAGGTGCGCATGCCCGCACGCAAGGTCAGGCGTTGCGCACTGAGCGCCGAATGCTGGGCGTTGTGTGCGTTCATCATCGGCGCCTGCGCAATAGCATCCACAGAAACACCGGCACGCCGACGATCGACGTGATCACGCCGACCGGCAATTGCGCCGGTGCGATCAGGGTACGCGCAATCAGGTCCGCGCCCATGACAGCGACACCGCCACCGAGTGCAGCTGCAGGCAGCAGCATGCGCTGATCGTTGCCGAACGCGAGCCGCAGCATATGCGGAACGACGAGCCCGACAAAACCGATCGTGCCCGCCGTGGTCACCGCCGCGGCAGCCGCCAGCGACGCCACCAGATACACGCGCAAGCGCAGCGGCATCACAGCAACGCCGAGCGCCTGCGCGGCGGCGTCGCCCCGCAGCAAGACATTCAGGCGCGGCGCAGCGGGTACGATCGCCACCAGCACGACGACGAGCGCGGCGAGCGCCGTCCATGGCATCGCGCCGCCGTTCAGATCGCCGGTCAGCCAGAACAGCATGCCGCGCAGCCGATTGTCCGGCGCAAGGTTGAGCAACAGGGTAATGACGGCGCCCCAGCCGGCTGCGATCACCGCACCGGTCAGCAGCAAACGCGGCGACGTATCCTGCGGCTCGCCCCGCCACAACTCACGGCGTGCGAGGCCGAGCACCAGCAGGATCGACACGAAGGCGCCCGCGAACGCGCTGGCGTCGACGATCCACCACGCACAACCGGCGATCATCGCGACCAGCGCGAACGTCGCCGCGCCGCCCGACACACCTAATACGTAGGGTTCGGCCAACGGGTTGCGCAACAGCACTTGCAGCAGCGCACCGGCCAGCGCAAGCAACGCGCCGCACGCGAAGCCGGCCAGCGCGCGCGGCAACCGCAGCGTGCGCACGATCTCGCCGGCAAGATCACCGGACTCGACATGCTCCGCGTGCGACGGCAGCAACGCCGCCAACACGCGCGCTGGCGCGAGCGACACGCTGCCCAGCGCGAGCGACGCCATCAGCACGACCAGCGCGATCGCCGCGAGCGCGAGCCAGATCGCGGCCGCGCGCTTCGCGCTCATCACGCGCAACGTGGTCGTGGACAGCGGGCTCGAGCTACGGTTCATCGGCGCGTTCCCGTGCAAGTACGTTCGTCACTGCTGCTGCCAACCGACCGTGACATACGCACCGCGCCGCGGCGAGTTATACGAGTAGGCCGTTTCATAGTCCTTGTTCAACAGGTTCTGGATCTGCGCGGCGACGTACCACGCCTTCGTGATGTTGTAGCGCGCCGACAGATTCACCACGCCGTAGCCGCCCAGCGTGCCACTGCTGTCTTCACGGGCGCCGCTGACGATCCACTCGCCGCCGACCCGCCACCCAGCAATGCTGCGGTTCACCGCCAGCGAGGCGAAGTGCCGCGCACGCCGCACGAGATCGGTATCGCTATCGAGGTCGACGGGATTCTGCAACGTCACTGACGCGCGCACATCCGTCTTGCCCACATGGCCGCTCCACGATCCTTCGAGCCCTTGCACCTTCGCACGGCCGACGTTCTCGGCCAGATAGATGCCGGGTCTAACCTGCTCGTAGTCGATCAGATTCGAATAACGCGTCTGGAACGCGCTCAGACGCATCACGCCAAGCGCGTTCGATGCGTACTGCAACGCTGCTTCGATCGAATGGCTGCGCTCCGGCTGGATCGACGGATTGCCGCTGAACGGATAGTACAGATCGTCGAAGCTCGGCGCGCGGAACGAATCCGAATAGCTTGCAGTCGCCTTCCAATGCCCGGTGATGTCGAAGCCGTAGCCGAGATAGTAACTGTTCGCCCCGCCGAAATCGGAATACTGATCGCGCCGCACGTTGGCCTGAATCTGGTTGCGCCCAAAGCGCCCCGTGTAGCCGACAAAGCCCGAATCCACATGCCGGTCGGGCGCGGCGAACGTATCCGAGTCGAGGCTCTGATCCAGATGCTCATAGCCGACCTGCAGTTTCTGCTGCGCGGCGAGTGCGAAATCGTTCTGCCACGTGTACTGGCGATTGTCGGTATCGAAGCGGCCGTTGTAGAGGCCGTTGGTATTCGACACGCTGCGGTCGTCGCCTTCGGAAACGATGAAGTGCGTGGTCCACCAGTTGGTCAGTTTACCGTTCGCGAACACCGACACCTGGCGCACTTTGCTGTAGAGGTTGTTCAGATCGGTCGGCACGCCGTACGCGTTGTCGTAGCTGTTATTGCCGTTCGACTGGAAATACGTGACGCCCGCGTCCCACTTGTCGCTGAACTTGTGACGCAGCGAAGCGGAGATGCTTTCGTTCAGATAGCCGTTCGCGTTCGGATTCGCGTTGGGCGCCTGGGCCGGATTGAGCGACGAGAAGCCGTCGTCTTTCGAGCGCGCGAGCGAAATGCTGAAGGTGGTGTTGCCGTCTTTATCCAGCGCGCCGTTCACGCCGGCTTGCTGCGTCTGCGTGTGATAGCTGCCATAGCCCACCGAAAAATTGAAACGCGGCGGATGGTCGCCGCCGTCTTTGGTGAACACCTGCACCACGCCGCCAATTGCGCCGGAGCCGTAAAGCGCGGACACGTTGCCATTCACCACTTCGACGTGATCGATCTGGTCGAGTGGAATCTGCGCGAGTTGCGGCGCGCCCAGGCTCACGGAGTCGACTCGCACGCCGTCGATCAGCAAAAGTGATTGCGTCGACGACGCGCCGCGCAGAAACAGGTTCGTCGTCGAACCCGGGCCACCCGTGCGCGAAATCTGCGCGCCGGGCGCGAGTTGCAGCAGACCGGGCAGATCGGTCGCGGTCGTATCGGCGATGTCCTGCTGATCGAACAGCGTCGTCTGCGGGATCGCATCGGCGAGCGGTTGCGGCCCGCGCTCCGCGGTCACGACAACGGGCAACAACACCGTGGGTGACGAACCGCTCGCCCCAATATCGGCAGAAGAAGATGAAGACGGCGACGAAGAAGAAGCAGCGGCTTGAGCATGCACGACGAGCGGCAGGCTCGCGAAGGCGAGCAACGCCGCGCGAGCGATAGGGGACAGCATGGGATGACATTCCTGTGGATAGCGTGCGCGGCCCGCTTCCCCGCGGGCCGATGCGTAACGAGGCGCCCGCATTGTTTTACGTTTGCGCGGGAACGAGCCTCTCCCTCTGGCCGGTATCCGGGCTGGCGACACATCGATCCCACCTTCCCACGCGTGACGCGCAGTGGCACACTCGCGTGTTCAGCTTCAAACACGCGATCAGGATCGACCTGCATGACGAATGCGGTCGCTTACCGTTGCGGGGGCAGCGCAGGTTAGCGCGTTCAGGCGAAGCGCGCGCCCTGCTTCCCGTTTAACTGCGCGCACTGTGGAAAAGCGCGCGCGGGCACCAAAGTGCGGCCAGTTTAGGAGCGGCCTTCAGGTCCGTCAAGAATGGTTAATCCGTGCGCAAACTGTTCTGTTAAGTGCAGGTTATTGTCCGATGCATGAGTTGTTTTTCATCATATGGTCGATAAAAGCCTGCACAAAGCGATGTTGTTACGTCTCGAAACGAGACAATTGTCGGAACCTGCGACATTCCGCGCTAAAATGCGATGTCTTTAGAGGACGCAGCAGATGCTCACCGAACTCGAAACACTTTCACAGAATATCGGCAAGCTGATCACGATCAGCCAACGCCACAATGAAGCGCGGCTCGCGCTCGAAGATCAGCTCGCCCAAACGCGTGCCGAAGCAGAGGCCACGCGCACGGAACTCGCGTTGATGCGCGAGGAGCGCGATGCGCTGCAGGCGGAACGCGACGCGCTGTCTGCAAAGATCGACGACGCACAGGTGCGCCTCAATGCGATCCTCGAAAAACTGCCGCGGGCCCGCGCGCACAGCGAGCCGGACAATCAGCTTGATCTGCTCGAGGCCGCGCCGCATGAGGAAGAAGCGGAGAGCGACGTGACCCGCCATGGAGAAAATGCATGACCACCAAGCAGATCGAAGTATCGATTCTCGGCGTGCCCTATCGTCTCGCCTGCTCGCCGGAAACTGAAGGCGCGCTGCTTGAAGCGGTTGCACGCGTCGACGCCGAGATGTCGAAGATCCGCAATAGCAGCAACGTGCGCGGCACGGATCGCATTGCCGTCATGGCCGCGCTGTCGCTGGCATCAGAACTGCTTAAGCTGCAAAGCAGTGTGCGACACGGAGAAGCATTTCCCGCTGAAGAAATCCGGCGTACAATGCACCAAATGAACGAACAACTGGGTACTGTGATTCAGCAGTACAGCATGTAGCAAGTGTCTTGTAGCCGGTCCTGAGATCGGCTGCGGATTCAAGCGAGATGCATGAGCCAAGGCTCATGCAAACGTTTTGAATTCAATCGGTTTGACTTCCCTGCCTGGTTCGCCAAGGTCATATATTCCTTGAACCAATGCCATGTGCACGGTTGTGGAAATTTGTAGCACGGGTGTGCGCGTCACTCTGTCTGATGTACCCGAAGTGCTGCTAACTGCGACCAATTCTGAACCCCCGGTTCAGGATGCCGGCCTAGCGGCTAAGGCGGGGACCTTATTCAAACGGCATCGGACTTCGGTTCGGTGCCGTTTTTCTTTGGGCCTCGATTTTTCTTGCAGTATCAAACCTTTAACGTTCAATTCGATTCATGCGCTACTGGCTAATGAAGTCCGAACCGGACGAAGCAAGCATCGACCATCTCGCCCAGGCACCGCACCATACGTTGCCGTGGACTGGCGTGCGCAACTATCAGGCGCGCAACTTCATGCGCGACATGATGCAGGTCGGCGACTGTGTGCTGTTCTATCACTCGAGTTGCCCTGAGCCGGGCATTGCGGGGCTCGCGGAGGTATCGTCCACCGCGTATCCGGACCCCACTCAATTCGATAAGAAGAGCCCCTACTACGACCCGAAGTCGTCGCAGGAAACGCCGCGCTGGCTACTTGTCGACGTGGTGTTCAAGAAGAAGATCCCGTTGATTCCGCTTGCCGCGCTGCGCGAGCATGAGGAATTGAAGGACATGCGCGTCCTCGTCAAAGGCAACCGCCTGTCGATCACACCGGTGACTGAGGCCGAATGGCGCTTCATCACAAAGCGTCTCGTTTGACGTTGCATACGCACATGTGACCCGTTGTCGCTTGAGTCACGCTCAAATTTGCGCGCGGATGAAAGCAAACGTTGAGCAAACGTCAAATTAGGGAACCAAGCTCAGGTTACAAGCGCCTAACGGACTCGCAAACGTTGTGCCATCGCACGGCGTTCGCTCCAATCGTGCACAACCTGTTCAAGCAAGGAGTCCAAGAATGACGAAAAACACCGCACGTGCACTCGCTCTCGCTCTCATCTGTGTCGCTCCTGCCGCGCTCGCGCTGACGCCGGCCATGGCTCGCGCGCAGGCCGTGACGCAGTATCAGCCCGCGGGCGTGCTGTCGCTGAATGCGCAAGCTAGCGCGGAAGTGCCGCAAGACGTCGTCGATATCACTCTGTTCTACGAGCAGGAAGCGAGCGATCCGTCCGTGCTCACCTCCACGCTGAATCAGCGCGCCGACGCGGCGCTGCAAAAGGCCAAGGGTGTGAGCGGTGTAACAGCTCGCACCGGTTCCTTCTCGATCTATCCGTCCACCGATCGTGACGGTCGCATTTCCGCATGGCGTGGCCGTACAGAAGTTGTGCTCGAATCGCACGACTTCGCCGCGGCGTCGAAGCTCGCGGGCCAGATGGCATCGATCATGCAGGTCGGCAACGTGCAGTTCTCGCTGTCGCCGGAAGCGCAGCGTGCCGCGGAGCAGAAGCTCACCGGCGAAGCCATCAAGTCGTTCCGTGAGCAAGCCGCTTCGTCGGCGCAGGCGTTCGGCTACAGCAGCTATTCGATTCGTGAAGTCAACGTCGGGCACAACGGCGTCATGCCGCGTCCCATGATGATGATGAGCGCACGCGCAATGGGTGCCGATGCGAAGGCATCCGCGCCGGTGCCGATCGAAGGCGGCACGTCGACTGTAACGGTCAACGTGTCGGGCTCGGTACAGATGAAGTAAGGCGTTTTACGCTAAACGTACCGCTGTAAAGGAAAAAGCCACGGCATGCCGTGGCTTTTTTTATTGGCTGCTCACTACGATAAACCGTAGCGATCAGTTCGCGCCAATCGCTTCCGCAGGTTCACGCCGCGCACGGCGATAGGACCACACCAGTATCCCGATGCCCACGAGAATCATTGGCAGCGAGAGCCATTGGCCCATCGAGAGACCCATAGCGAGCAGGCCAAGGAAATCGTCCGGCTCACGCGCGAATTCCACCGTGAAGCGCGCGAGGCCGTAGCCGATCAGGAACACCGCGGAAATCGCGCCCATCGGCTTTGGTTTGCGCGAGAAGAAGAACAGCACGAAGAACAGCGCCACGCCTTCCAGCGCGATCTCATACAACTCCGACGGATGACGCGGCAGCATGTGATATTGCGCGAACACTTCGTTCAGATGCCATTGCGCGGCCAGTTGCGGATGGGCGGTGAGCCACGTGGCGTCGTCCGGCGCGGCGCCTGGAAACAGCATCGCCCAGGGCGCTGACGGATCGGTCACGCGACCCCACAACTCACCGTTGATAAAGTTGCCGAGACGCCCTGCCGCGAGCCCGGTCGGCACCATCGGCGCGACGAAATCGGTGACCTGCAGCCATGAGCGTTTGCGCTGATAGGCGAACAGCACCATCGCCAGCGTCACGCCGAGGAAGCCGCCGTGAAACGACATGCCGCCTTCCCACACCTTGAAGATGTCGAGCGGATGCGCGAAGTAAAAGCTAGCCTTATAGAACAGCACATAGCCGAGCCGGCCGCCGAGGATCGTACCGAGCACGCCGTAAAACAGCATGTCGTCGATATCTTTAGCGGTCCAGCCTTGCGCGGCGACGTACGGCAAACGCAGCCGCAACCGGCCGACGACGATCGCCGCGATGAACGCAACGAGGTACATCAGTCCATACCAGCGCACAGCAAGCGGCCCCAGATGAATGGCAACGGGGTCGAAATTCGGGTGAATGAGCATCGTGTTGTTATGGGCAGTTCAGGTTCAGAAGCGGATTTCTAGTCGAGTTTCAAGTAGCAGCCGGCGGTGTGCGCATCATGCGGCGCATGCGTTGGACGGTTCCGCTTGCAATGCGTTCGCGCAGCGTCGCGCCTAAACACGAGGCGCTGCGAACTGCGCCTCCATGGTGCCCGCGTGCGCTCGCACGATCTCGATGAAGCCGGCCAACACCGGACTCACCTCCGCCGTGCGCCAGACCAGGCCCGTCTCGATCGCCGGCACCGATTCGGAGAGCGGCCGGTACACAACACCCGTGCGGCGCAGGTTACGCAACGATTGCGGCACCAGTGCGACGCCCATCCCGGCCGACACGAGGCTCACGATCGTCTGCATCTGGATCGCCTCCTGGCCGACCCGGGGTGCAAGGCCCGCCACGCCGTAGCAATCCATAATGATGTCATAAAAGCCTGGCGCCAGACGTCTTGGGAAGATCACGAGCGGCTCGTCGGCAACGTCGCGCAGGCTGATGGGCGTGTCCAGCCACTCCGCGTGCGGGTCAGCCTTCGAGCCGGCGGCGCTGCCCATCCGCTCAGCCATGTCCGTCGACATCGCGATCACCAGCGGCTCGCGGGCGATCGGCAACCACGAGAGCTGGGTGGCATGGCGCGACGGTAACGGCGCGATCACGAGGCCTGCGTCGATGCGCCCGGCCACCAGTTCGTCAATCTGCACGTCGCTGGTGGCTTCAGTCAGTTCGAGGCGCACCCGTGGATGGCGCGCGCCGAAATCGCGCAGCAGCAACGGCAGCAGGCCGTAATCGGCCGTCGAGACGAAGGCCAGCGACAGCGCCCCGGCCTCGCCTCGCGCGAGGCTTTGCGCCAGCGGCTTCAGCCCCTCGGCGCTCGCCAGCAGGCGCTGCACTTCGGGCAACAGGTCAGCGCCCACCGGGGTCAGCTCCACCGAGCGCTTGGTGCGCGCGAACAACTCGACGCCGAGTGTTTCCTCCAGTGCCCGAATCGCCTGCGACAACGGCGGCTGCGTCATGGAAAGACGCGCGGCGGCCCGCCCGAAGTGCTTTTCTTCGGCAACGGTCACGAAATAGCGCAATTGGCGCAGGTCAGGAATGGCAGGCAACATGATTAATACATTTTACGACCTAATCGAGCCTGAATAATATATTGGACACGCGCTTCGCAAAACTGCACCCTTGCGCAACGCGTCGGAACTAAACTGAACTGACCTGAACCGCCGTATCGGCCGACGCCGCCGGCAACGCATTGGCAGCGTCAGCGCCGCCTCTGTGGCAGCACCTGAGCCCCGCACACGCAGCACGGATCAAAACAAAACAGATTGGAGTTCCCCATGGCATACAACCGTCGTTCGAAGAACATCACGCAAGGCGTGGCGCGTTCGCCGAACCGCTCGATGTACTACGCACTTGGCTATCAGAAAGAAGATTTCGACAAGCCGATGATCGGCATCGCCAACGGCCACTCGACCATCACGCCGTGTAACGCCGGCCTGCAGCGCCTGGCCGACGCAGCCGTCGCCGCGGTCAAGGGCGCCGACGCGAATCCGCAGATCTTCGGCACGCCGACGATTTCGGACGGCATGTCGATGGGCACGGAAGGCATGAAGTATTCGCTCGTCTCGCGCGAAGTCATCTCCGACTGTATCGAGACGTGCGTGCAAGGCCAGTGGATGGACGGCGTGGTCGTGATCGGCGGCTGCGACAAGAACATGCCTGGCGGCATGATCGGCATGCTGCGGGCAAACGTGCCTAGCATCTACGTGTATGGCGGCACGATCCGTCCGGGCAACTGGAAGGGCACCGACCTGACCATCGTGTCGTCGTTCGAAGCAGTGGGCGAATTCACGGCCGGCCGGATGTCGCAGGAAGATTTCGAAGGGGTCGAAAAGAACGCGTGCCCGTCCACGGGTTCGTGCGGCGGCATGTACACCGCCAACACGATGAGCTCGTCGTTCGAAGCGATGGGCATGTCGCTGCTGTACTCGTCGACGATGGCCAATCCCGACCAGGAAAAGGTCGACTCGGCAGCCGAATCGGCACGTGTGCTGGTCGAAGCGGTCAAGAAGGATCTGAAGCCGCGCGACATCGTCACGAAGAAGTCGATCGAAAACGCGGTGGCCGTGATCATGGCCACGGGCGGCTCGACCAACGCCGTGCTGCACTTCCTCGCGATCGCCCACGCGGCCGAGGTGGAATGGACCATCGAAGACTTCGAGCGCATGCGCAAGAAGGTGCCGGTGATCTGCAACCTGAAGCCGTCGGGCCAGTTCGTGGCGACCGATCTGCATAAGGCCGGCGGCATTCCGCAAGTCATGAAGATCCTGCTCGACGCAGGTATGTTGCACGGCGATTGCATCACGATCACCGGCAGGACGATCGCCGAAGAACTGAAGGACGTGCCGAGCAAGCCGCGCGCCGATCAGCAGGTGATCTTCCCGATCGCGCAGGCGCTGTACAAGGAAGGCCACCTCGCGATCCTGAAGGGCAACCTGGCCGTCGACGGCGCCGTCGCCAAGATCACCGGCCTGAAGAACCCGGTCATCACCGGCCCGGCCCGCGTGTTCGACGACGAGCAAAGCGCGCTGGAAGCCATTCTGGCCGACAAGATCGTTGCCGGCGACGTGGTCGTGCTGCGCTACCTCGGCCCGAAGGGCGGCCCCGGCATGCCGGAAATGCTCGCGCCCACGTCCGCGATCATCGGCAAGGGGCTCGGCGAAACCGTCGGCCTCATCACCGACGGCCGCTTCTCGGGCGGCACGTGGGGGATGGTGGTCGGTCACGTCGCGCCGGAAGCCTTCGTGGGCGGAACGATCGCGTTCGTGCAGGAAGGCGACTCGATCACGATCGACGCGCACAAGCTGCTCCTGCAACTGAACATCGACGACGCCGAACTGGAACGCCGCCGCGCGGGATGGCAGCAACCGAAGCCGCGTTACACGCGTGGCGTGCTGGCGAAGTACTCCGCGTTGGCGCTGCCGGCCAACAAGGGCGCAGTGACGGGCTAAGCGGGCATTGAGCACGCTACGCTGATCCGCCTCGATTCACCTCGATTCGCCGGGGCGGACCCGTAGCAGCGCTCGACGCCACATCGGCTGCGTCAGTTACGAAAAAGCGCAAAGGGGCGCACGGGAAACCGTGCGCCCCTTTCCTTTTATAATGCGTGCACCACGAGTCGGGCACCTGCACCGACGGAGACCATAATGAAATCAATGTCGTATGCAGCGCTTGCGGCGGCCAGCGTGCTGAGCGCAATGTTAAGCGCTGGCAGTCCGGCGGCGCACGCGGAGGCGCCCGCCGCCCTCGCGCTGGCGCAGCAGCAGAACTGCATGAGCTGCCACTCGGTGACGCGTCCATTCATGGGACCGGCGCTGCATGACGTCGCCGCGAAATATGCCGGCCGCGACGATGCCGCCACCTATCTGAAGCACAAGATTCTGGATGGCAGCACGGGCGTGTGGGGCGCGGTGCCAATGCCCGCGAATACGCAACTCACGCCCGATCAGGCGGCTACGCTGGCGAGCTGGGTGATGACGCTCAAATAACCACACTTGAACGAAAACTCAAATGAACGCCGCTTGATGAAAGCGGTGAGAGCGCCCGGATAACGGCGCGCCCTCGGCGATGATCAGGCGCTGCCCGAGCGCCGGGCGATCTCCTGATCGACCGCTTCCCTGACCCAGCCGGTCAATTCAGTCTCCAGCGCCAGCGCCACTTCACGCGTGATCTGGTTGACGAGCCAGGACGTGTGATCCTGCAACGCATCGCGGCAACGTGCTTCGATGATGCCGCGCCCCTCGCCCGTCAGAAAACCCGCGAACCGTCCACGCAGACGTTCGGCGATGACATCGGCATCGAGATTCGGTTGCGGCTGTGCGAGTGCTTCGTGAGCGATATCCGGCGGCACGATCGTGCCCGCCTCGATCGGCGCATGCGGTTCGGCCCGGTCGAAAACGCCCGCTGACGGCGCAAAGGCCGGCTCATGCTCATGCCCGTGCCGGTGATCGGAAGCGTGGTGCGCCCTCGAACGCTTTTTCGGGTGAGCGTGCTCGGCAGGATGCGCTTCTTCCGACACATGCGCGGGCTCCGGCGCGAGCGTCGGCTCCTTTGGCGCCTGCATGGTTTCTGGCGCAAGCACCGGCTCAGGCTCGTGCCTGGGCTCCGGCGTAGGGACCGGTTCTTGCGCAGTCGCGGGATCGGACACTGGCTGGGTAGCCGGCGCCGCTGCGCCGCCCTCCGTATGACGGGTCTGGGCAGGATTGCCCGGCACGAGAATCTCGTTCAGAACCGGGATCGAACTATCGTTAGGATCGGACACGCGCGCTCTCCGTGTTTGAGTCCAAGCTGAGGCAGGCCGCGCGCGCGTCGAATCCATCCGACAAAACACCACGCGACGCGGGCCAAACAGGACGTAGCTGGGGGCCTAGCTGCCTTGCTTGTAGTTGTTCAAAGCATAGCCGCGATCGCGATAGAAACGATAGCGTTCGCGGCCCGCCGCGAGTTCGTCGTGTGTGTTACCGACCACTTCCAGCAATCTTTCGAAGCGCGCGAATTGCGCCGGCACCGTGGCGCCGAGATTGAGCAGCACCTGATGGTGCGGCACATCATCGAGGTTCGACGCCAGCACGATTGGCGTTTGCGCCGCGAGCGGCGTGCCCGCCATGCAGTGCGGCACAAAGTCGAGGGGCGAGAAGGTCCACAACTGCTCGTCGAAAGCCCGCAGACGCTCGGGCTCGGCCAGCACAATGGTCGGCTGGCCCGCCTGATACGCCTTGCGGATCAGGCGGCACGCATACAGCAGCGAATCGCCGACGTTCGAATGGAAATCGATTCTCGTCATCGGCGGCTCCGCTTTGCGTCTACAGCGACGCCCGCAACCTTACTGCAATGCGTCATTGTGCAGCGCGACCGTCCGCGGCCCGACCGTCAGCGGCCCTACCGTCCGCGGCCCGGTCGATCAGGAACTGCGCGAGCAAGGGCACAGGGCGGCCGGTGGCACCCTTCGCCGCGCCGCTCTTCCACGCGGTGCCGGCGATGTCCAGATGAGCCCACGGATACGCTTCAGTGAAGCGTGACAGGAAGCACGCCGCCGTCACGCTGCCCGCCGGACGGCCACCGATGTTGGCCAGGTCCGCGAAGTTCGACTTGAGCTGTTCCTGATACTCGTCGTCGAGCGGCAGGCGCCAGGCCGGGTCAGACGCTTCACTCGAGGCATCGAGCAGTTCGCCCGCCAGCGCGTCGTCTTTCGAGAACAGACCGCTGTTGTGATGACCCAGCGCGATGATGCAAGCGCCTGTGAGTGTGGCGATGTCGATCACCGCCGCCGGCTTGAAACGCTCGGCATAGGTCAGCGCGTCGCACAGGATGAGCCGGCCTTCGGCGTCCGTGTTCAGCACTTCGATCGTCAGGCCCTTCATGCTGGTAACGATGTCGCCCGGCTTGGTGGCGGTGGCCGACGGCATGTTCTCGACGGCCGGGATGATGCCGACCACGTTGATTTTCAGGCCCATTTCGGCGACGGCGCGCAACGTGCCCAGCACCGAACCGGCGCCGCACATGTCGTACTTCATCTCGTCCATGCCTTCGCCCGGTTTCAGCGAAATACCGCCGGTGTCGAACGTGACGCCCTTGCCGACCAGCACCACCGGCGCGGCTTTCGCGCCGCCGCCGTGGTACTGCAGCACGATGAACTGAGCCGGTTCGACCGAGCCGGCCGTGACCGACAGGAACGAGCCCATCTTCAGCGCTTCGCACTGCTTTTCGCCGAGCACTTCGACTTTCAGCTTCCAGTCTTTGGCGAGCTTCTTCGCGGTGTTGGCAAGATAGGTCGGCGTGCAGACGTTGCTCGGCAGGTTGCCGAGGTCGCGCGTCAGATCCATGCCGTTGGCAAGCGCGGCGCCCTGCTTGGCCGCGAGCTTGGCGACTTTCTCGTCGCCGGTGTTGACGCTGAACACGATGCGCTTCAAGGCGCGCGGCGCGTTGTCCGGTTTGCTCTTCATCTGCGTGAAGCGGTAGCTCAACTCGCGCAGCGCCAGGATCGCGGCGCGCACGCCCCAATCGGCCGTGCGCTCGAGGATCGGCAGCTGGGCGAGCGTGAAGGTGACCTGGACGATCTTGGTGCCAAGCAGTGCGCGCCAGGCGGCCCGCACGGCTTCGCCGTAGGCTTTCTGACTGAAAGCATCCTGCTTGCCGAGGCCCACCAGCAACACGCGCGAAGCGCCGATGCCTGAGACTTCGTGCAGGAACAGCGTGGTGCCGGCCTTGCCGTCCATGTCGCCGGCCTTGATGACGCGGGTCAGGAGGCCCTTGGTGGCCGCGTCGATCTCCAGCGCAGCGCCCGAGAGCGTTTGCGACTCGAACACGCCGATTACGATGCAATCGGATTTCCCGGTCAGGAAACCGTTTGACGAGCCTTTGGTCCAATCACAGGCTTTTATGCTAAAGTCCATCGCGCTTGTCCTCGGATAAAATCTGGGCTTAGGATGAAAGCCGCAATTATCCGCTATTTTTCCCGCGGCGGCTGCACCGGAGGCGTGACGGGAACCAATCCGTGCGTCACTGAGAGCGCCCCACCTCATCATCAATAATGATCTTCGAACGCTCCCTCCAGCGCGAACTCGCGTATACGGCTGGTGCCGTGTTCATGGTTCTCCTCACGCTCGTGCTGACGACGATGATGATCCGCATCGTCGGCCTCGCGGCCTCGGGCGAGATCGACCCGCGCGACGTGCTGGTCCTGATCGGCCTAACTGTGATCGGCTACCTGGCGATCATGCTCGTCGCGACCCTGTTCGTGTCGATCCTGTTCGTCCTGACACGTTGGTACAAAGACTCCGAGATGGTCGTGTGGCTGTCCTCCGGTGTCAGCCTGACGCAATTCATCAAGCCGATCGCCATTTTCTCCACGCCGATCATCATTCTCATCATGTTCTTCGTGTTCGTCGGCTGGCCGTGGTCGAACCAGCAGAACAAGCTGCTGCGCGCGCGTTTCCAGCAACGCGACGAAGTCTCGCTGCTCGCGCCGGGTCAGTTCCGCGAGTCGACCACCAACCACCGTGTGTTCTTCATCGAAAAGATGTCGCCCGACCAGGCGCGTGTCGAGAACGTCTTCGTGACCAGTACGGAGAACGGCAAGGTCAACGTGGTCGTGTCGAAAACCGGCCACACCGAAACTCATAAGAACGGCGACCGCTTTGTCGTGCTGGAAAACGGCCGCCGCTATGACGGCGAACCGGGCCACCCCGATTTCCGCATCATGGAATTCGAACGCTACGGCCTGAAGATCCAGAGCCAGCCGGTCGTCAATACGCCCACTACCACCAGCTTGCCCACGCTCACGCTCCTGCGTAACCCCACCGACGACAATCTCGCCGAATTCGCCTGGCGCGCGGGGCTGCCGCTGATCGCGATCAACCTGATGCTGCTGGCGATTCCGCTTGCGCACCAGAATCCGCGGCGCAGCCGCACGATCAATCTGGTGATGGCCGTCCTGATCTATCTGACGTATTCCAATCTGTTGAACGTAGTGCAGGCATGGATCGAGCAAGGCAGGATGTCGTTCGGGGTTGGACTGGTGGGCCTGCACGTTATCGTGGCGGCGATCGTCGTGTTCATCTTCTGGCTGCGCGTGCGCAACCGGCCGCTATTCACGCGGGCGATGTTCAGCCGTTCGCAGGGGGCCTGACCGATGCGCATCTATGAAAGGTACTTCGCGCGTCAGATCTATCTCACGTTCATCTTTATTCTGTTCGCGTTTTCGGGTTTGTTCTTCTTCTTCGACCTGATCAACGAACTGAATTCCGTCGGCCACGGCAACTACAAGCTCCAGTACGCGGTGCTGCGCGTCGCGCTGCAAACGCCGTCGCGCTTCTACGAAATCATTCCGGTTGCTGCGTTGATCAGCGCGATCTACGTGTTCGCGCAAATGGCGGCGAACTCCGAGTACACGATTTTTCGCGTGTCCGGCCTCGCCACCAATCAGGCGCTGCGCTCGCTCATGAAAATCGGCATTCCGCTCGTGTTCCTGACTTACCTGATCGGCGAAGTGGTCGGCCCCTACACGGATCAGTTGTCGGAACGCGTGCGGCTCGAGGCACTGGGGTCGTCGGTATCGAGCAACTTCGAGTCGGGTGTATGGGTGAAGGACACGCTCACGGCGCGCGCGGACGGCGAGCAGGTGACGCGCTTCGTCAACGTCGGCGAATTGAAGCCGGACGCGACGATCAGCAACGTGCGCATCTACGAATTCGATTCGAAGTTCCGTCTCTCGAACGTGCGGATTGCGAAAAGCGGCACATATCAGCCGCCGGGTCATTGGCAACTGACCGACGTGACCGACACGCAACTGATCGACGTCCCCCCTCCTCCGGGCACGCCGGCCGATGCGTTGAATCCGGTGTACCGTGCGAAGCAGGTGGCGTTGCCTGAGTATTCGCTGCGTTCGGAACTGACGCCGCAGATCTTGTCGGTGCTGCTGGTGTCGCCGGACCGGATGTCGATGTTCAACCTGTTCCGCTACATCCAGCATTTGACCGAAAATCATCAGGACACGCAGCGGTATGAAATCGCGCTGTGGCGCAAGCTGCTGTATCCGTTCGCGGTGTTCGTGATGCTGGTGTTGTCGCTGCCGTTTGCGTATCTGCATACGCGTGCCGGCGTGGTGGGGATGAAGGTTTTCGGCGGGATTATGCTGGGGATGAGTTTCCAGCTGTTCAATACGCTGTTCTCGCATATCGGCACGTTGAATACGTGGCCTGCGCCGTTGACTGCGGCTACGCCTGGGCTCGTTTATCTCGTGCTCGGGCTGGTCGGATTGAAGTGGGTTGATCGCCATTAGGGGCCTTTGTCATGGCTACGCATGGACTTGTTTTGTTTGCGCATGGCGCGCGGGATGTGCGGTGGCGGGAGCCGTTTGAGAGGCTCGCTGAGAAGGTGCGCGCTACGCGCGGCTCTGATGCCGGGGCGGTTTTGTTGGCTTTTCTTGAGTTGATGGAGCCGGATTTGCCTACCGCTGTGGGGGATCTTGTCTCCGACGGGTGTTCTGTTGTGACCGTTGTGCCTGTGTTTTTTGGGCAAGGTGGGCATGTTCGCAGAGATCTGCCGGAGGTAATCGCGCGGTGTCGGGGGTTGTATCCTTCTGTTGAGATTAGGTGCGCTACGGCGGTTGGCGAGGATGAAGGTGTGTTGGACGCTGTCGCTGAGTATTGCCTTCGGCAGGTTTGATTTTTTTGGTCTGGTTTGGTTTGTTTGCCTGCGCGGCGCTTTTGTCAGTGCTCTTATGGCGTTGGCCTTTCCTTGAATTGTTAGTGGTCTATTAGCGTTGCCCCTGTGCGGGGCGGCACCTACTTTTCTTTGCATGCCGCAAAGAAAAGTAGGCAAAAGAAAGCGGCTCAAACCGCTCATGCTAAGCGGGAACCGTGGTTTCCAACGGGTAGTGGTGCATCTGGAATCCGGGCTCGTGCACCTTCAGGCGTTAGTGACAAAGGTGTCATCAGCTCCCACTCCGCACTGCGTGCGTCGCGGACGGGTCTGCATGGGAAACCACGGGCTTCGGTTGAGGTTTGTGGGGGCCGTCGGCTTCGCCTCGGCGATGCGCTGAATTGACGCTTGGTGAATCAAGCAGCTAGTGCCGTGAGTTAGAAGCTTGTTGAATCAATTCTCCGTTCTTTCCGGAATGACGAAGTGCTGATTAAAAAGCCGCTCGGACTCGCGTAGGCCTTCGTCCGTAAAGATCACGGACTTCGTCTTGTTGACGGGGTCTTCGATGAAGCCTCTTTCATGGAGTCGGTTCAGCACATCCCAGTCGAAGCCCTTCCATGCGCGGTATCGATCATGCAGGGTCAGGTAGAGAAGGGCCAGGGCGACTTCGTCAATTGCATCGATATTGATATTCATGGAACTCCTGCTGCAGCCTGCCGGCCCCGCACACAAAACCGTTCGAGGCGAGCCGCTATCTCATCAGTTGGCCTGCTCCAGACAAACGGTTTGCGCGACCGCCGTCTACTTTTCTTTGCGGCATGCGGTGTGTGTCAAGGTAGGTGCCGCCCCGCACAGGGGCAACGCTAATAGACCACTACCAAGTCAAGGAAAGGCCAACGCCCTGAGAACACTGCCAATGCCGCCGCAAAAGGCAAAAAAAATCAAGCAGCAACCAACATCCCATCCGCGGAGCGAACAACCTGCTGCCGAGCAGCAAAAGCCTCCCCGATCATCAGAAGACTAGGCTGCGAAGCATCAAGCCACTGCTGGGCCTCACCACAGGCAAGCCCCGCAAGCGTAAGAGTGAGCATCCGCTCACGAGGCGTACTACAAGCCTCGACAATCGCCACAGGAGTCGCGCCATCGCGCCCAGCATCAATCAACTCCTGCGCTATCTCAGTCCCACTATCCCGCCCCATGTAAAACACGAGCGAATCAGCATTCACCTGCTCCCGAATCGCCGCAGTATCAGCCGCCCGGCTATGCGTAGCCAACGCAACACTGCGAGACACGCCGCGAAGCGTCAATGAACGCTTTAACGTTGCCGCACTGGCGAGTGCAGCCGTAATCCCAGGCACCACCTCATACTCGATACCCGCCGCCTCAAGCGCCCGCATCTCCTCATCGGCACGCCCAAACAACATCGGATCGCCGCCCTTCAACCGCACCACCACATCGTGCTCAAGCGCCGCATCCACGATCTGCTTGTTGATGAACTGCTGCGCCGTAGACAACTGCCCGCACCGCTTACCTACCGCAATCCGCCGCGCGTGGGAAGGTGCGTAGTCGAGCATTGCCGGCTCGACAAGCGCGTCATGCAACACGACATCTGCCGTGCCCAGCAGCCGCGCGCCGCGTACCGTAATGAGGTCCGCAGCACCCGGCCCCGCGCCGATCAGATAAACCTTACCCATTTGCATCAACCTGTTCGTTAGGGTGCCAACAGTGCGCGGCCACGCGTCGCCCGCTTACGCCGAAAACGCCCGAATCATCCCAGCCGCGACGGTGTGATGCGTCGCTTCATCGATAAGCACAAATGCACCCGTGCCCTGATGCGAGTCGTACACGTCGCACACCAGCGGCTTTTGCAACGTCAGCGACACGCGGCCGATGTCGTTCATCATCAGTTCCTTGCGATCGGTTGCCTGCGAGAGCGTATGCACGTCCAGCACTTCCTTGATCGCGCCAATCCGGGCAAACACCGTGCTGGTGGTTTGCTTCAACAGATACTTGCGCTGCGTCGACAGCGGCGTGTCGTCGAACCAGCACAGGTCGGCTTCCAGCTTCCTGGCCGGTTCCGGCGCCCCTTCACGCAATACAAAGGTGTCGCCGCGCGAGACGTCGACGTCTTCAGCCAGACGGATCGTCACGGTTTGACCGGCAAATGCGCGGTCTACCGCTGCCGTACCGCCCGTCACCGGTGCGATGATCTCGGCAACCGTCGCTTCACGGTTCGCCGGCAGCACGACGATGGTGTCACCAACATTCACCTCACCCGCTTCGACACGGCCCATGTAGCCGCGGAAATCGTCAGCCTGGCTGCCGTCCTGACGCGCGACCCATTGCACCGGGAAACGCAGCGCCTGACCCGTCGGAATATCGACCGGCAACGCTTCGAGCAAATCGAGCAGCGGCTCGCCCGCGTACCACGGCATGCTTTCGCTAGCCGTCACGATGTTGTCGCCCTTCAGCGCCGACACCGGCACGAAGCGCACGTCGTTCAGACCGAGTTGACGCGCGAGTTCGACATACGCATCGCGAATCTCGTTGAAGCGCGTTTCGCTGTAGTCGACGAGGTCCATCTTGTTGATCGCGACGATCGCGTGCTGCAGGCCCAGCAACTTCACCAGCGCGCTGTGGCGCTTGGTTTGCGGTAGCAGTTGCGCGACGCCGTCGATGAACGTCACACGGGTTGCGTCGACCAGGATAATCGCCGCATGCGCGGTCGATGCGCCCGTCACCATGTTGCGCGTGTACTGCTCGTGACCCGGCGTATCGGCGATGATGAACTTGCGCTTGGCCGTCGCGAAGTAACGGTACGCAACGTCGATCGTGATGCCCTGCTCGCGTTCGGCTTCGAGGCCGTCCGTCAGCAGCGACAAATCGATTTCGTCGCCAACGGTACGCTTATTCTTCGCGCGCGACAGTGCCGAGAGCTGGTCGGAAAGCACTGCCTTGCTGTCGTACAGCAGGCGGCCGATCAACGTGCTCTTGCCATCGTCGACGCTGCCCGCAGTAATGAAACGCAGCACGCCGAGGTCTTCTGGTTGGTGAATACCGCTCATGATTGCCTTATCCTCTGTCGACCGGAGTTAGCGCTTCAGCTGTCGACCAGAGTTCGCGCTTTAGCGCGTTACTCTGGTCCCATGCAAAGCTCTTACTCCGGTCCCATGCTTAGAAATAACCTTGCTTTTTACGCTGTTCCATCGCGGCTTCGGAGACCTGATCGTCCATCCGCGTCGCGCCGCGTTCCGTGATTTCAGTCACGGCCGTTTCGGCAATGATCTTCTCGAGATCGTCCGCATCGCTTTCCACCGGGCACGTGCAGCTGATATCGCCCACGGTGCGGAAACGCACCAGCGCGGTTTCGCTAGTCTCGCCTTCACGCATCGGCGTAAGCGGCGTAACCGGCACGAGCAGGCCGTTGCGGCGCACGATCTCGCGTTGATGCGCGTAATAGATCGACGGCAGTTCGAGTTGTTCGCGAGCGATGTACTGCCACACGTCCAGTTCGGTCCAGTTCGAGATCGGGAACACGCGCAGGTGCTCGCCGTTATGCAGACGCGCGTTGTACAGGCTCCACAGTTCCGGGCGTTGCGCCTTCGGGTCCCATTGGCCGAATTCGTCGCGGAACGAGAAGATCCGTTCTTTCGCGCGAGCCTTTTCTTCGTCGCGGCGCGCGCCGCCGATCAGCGCGGTGTACTCATGTTCAGCGATCGTTTCGAGCAGCGTCACGGCTTGCGCAGCGTTACGCGAATCCAGTTCGCGGCGCAGACGCACGGTGCCGCGCTTGATCGAATCTTCGACGTGACCCACCACCAGTTCAGCGCCGATCTCTTTCGCGCGGCGATCGCGGAAGTCGATCACTTCGTCGTAGTTGTGACCGGTATCGATATGCACGAGCGGGAACGGCAGCACGGTCTTACGATTTGCGCCGATGCCGAAGGCTTTCAGCGCGAGGTGCAGTACCACGACCGAATCCTTGCCGCCCGAAAACAGCAACGCGGGCTTGCTGCATTCGGCGACCAGTTCGCGCAGGATGTGAATCGACTCGGCTTCGAGCCAATCGAGGTGATCCATCCGGTTCGCCGTGTTGGTAAGCGGTGCATTCACAGTGGAATCGAGCGTGGTGCTCATGTTTGGGTCCTTCGTTGATTCGCGTCGCAAGCGGTTGCTCGCGTCGCGGAAGTATTCAAATCGGTATGTGAGGCGTTCAGGTCGGAAACCAAGGCCTGAACCGCCTGAATGCTTTATGCCGAAGCGTTTTCGCCACTGCTGACGGGGATCGGCGTAATCGTCGTGATGTGCAGGCCGCATTCCTTCGTATCGCGCGACTCCCACCACCAGCGCCCTGCCCGGCTGTCCTCACCGGGACGGATCGCGCGGGTACAAGGCTCGCAGCCGATGCTCGGGTAACCGCGCGCATGCAGCGGATTGACCGGCACGTCCAACGCTTTCAGATAGTCCCACACTTCAACTTCGGTCCAGTCCGTCAGCGGATTGAACTTGGCGATATTGCGAGCGGCGTCGTGTTCTTCCTCGTGCAGTTCGGCACGCGTCACCGACTGCTCGCGGCGTTGGCCCGTCACCCATGCGCTGACATCCGACAGCGCGCGGTTCAACGGCTCGACCTTGCGGATTTCGCAGCAGCGCTTGCGCAGATCGACGCTTTCATAAAACGCGTTCAGACCATGCGAGCCGACGTACTCCTCAACTGCGGCGGCTTGCGGGTGAAACTGCTCGATATCGTAGCCGTAGCGTTCTTTCACGCGATCGAGCATGCCAAGCGTTTCCGCATGCAGGCGGCCCGTGTTCAACGAGAAAATGCCGATCTTGACGCCACGCGACAGAATCGCGTGCGTGAGCAGCATGTCTTCCGCCGCGAGGCTGCTGGCAAGCTTCACGTTCGCGTGACGCGCGGCGATCGAATCGAGCAGCGCATTAAGGCGCTCGACCTTCGCAGCGAGTTCCGGCGTGAGCAATTGTGCGCCGCTCATGCCGAGGCCTTCGCCGGTTCGCCCGCTTCGCGTCGGCGGAACAACGGCGACGAGTTCACCGCGCCCTGATAGTTGAAGCTGAATTCGTCGAACGCCTTGAGCGCGTCGTCGAAGTCTTTGTCTTCACGCAGTGCATACGCATCGAAGCCGCAGCGGAACATGAACGCCAGCTGGTCGCGCAACACGTCGCCGATCGCGCGCAGTTCGCCCTTGTAGCCATAGCGCTCGCGCAACAGGCGGCCGATGCTATAGCCGCGGCCGTCGCGGAACACCGGGAAGTCCACGCCGATCAGCGCGATCGTGTCGAAGTCGCCGACGATATCCGCCGGTTCGCTATCCGGCGCGAGCCACACGCCGATTTCAGCGGTGCTGCGCGAAGCGATCAGCGCATCGCGCGAAGCCTGCCACAGCGCGAGCGGCACCAGCACTTTGCCGGCCGGCAATGCGTCGACTGCGGGCAGCGAGCCGTCTTCAGCGGCGCGCACCACCGTCCAGTCATCGTTGACGATCGCGCGATTCTTGATGATAGAAGCCATCTGTTCAGTATCCTTTTCGCGGTTACGCGTGAGCCGGTTGACGCGAGGCGTACACACGTTCCTTGAACGGGGTGATGCCGATGCGGTTGTACGTTTCGATGAAGCGCTCGCCTTCGTGGCGATTCTCCACGAACGTGTCGATCACTTTGCTCATCACGTCCGGCATTTCTTCCGCCGAGAACGACGGGCCGATCACGCGACCGAGATGCGCGCCAGTTGCACCCGTGCCCTGCTCGCCACCGAGCGTCACCTGATACCACTCCGAGCCGTCCTTATCGACGCCCAGAATGCCGATGTTGCCGACGTGGTGGTGACCGCAGGCATTGATACAACCCGAGATGTTCAGCGACACGTCGCCGAGGTCGTACACGTAGTCGAGATCGTTGAAACGTTCCTGAATCGCCAGCGCGATCGGAATCGACTTGGCATTCGCGAGCGAGCAGAAATCGCCGCCCGGGCACGCAATGATGTCGGTCAGCAAGCCGATGTTCGGCGTCGCGAAACCTTGCGCCTTGGCCTTTTCCCACAGTGCAAACAGATCGCGCTTCTTCACGTTCGCGAGAATCAGGTTCTGTTCGTGCGACACGCGGATTTCGCCGAGCGAGTATTCGTCGGCCCAATCGGCGACCGCTTCCATCTGCGCGTCGGTTGCATCGCCCGGAGCGATCGTGGTCGGCTTCAGCGACAACGTGACGGACGAATAACCCTCCACCTTGTGCGGACGCACGTTACGTTCGACCCAACGAGCGAACCCACGGTTCTCCAGCAAATGCTTTTCGAACGATGCATCCGTGTCGGCCAGCTTTTCATACACCGGCGGCTGGAAGTATTGCGACACGCGGTCGACTTCAGCTTGCGTCAGCGTCGACGGACCGTCCTTCAGGTGTTGCCATTCTTCCTCGACCTGCGCCGAGAATTTCTCCGGGCTCAGTGCCTTCACGAGAATCTTGATCCGCGCCTTGTAGATGTTGTCGCGGCGGCCGTAGCGGTTGTATACGCGCAGCACGGCTTCGCAGTACGTCAGCAGGTGTTGCCACGGCAGATCCTTACGGATGATCGCGCCGATGATCGGCGTACGGCCCATGCCGCCGCCTGCCAGAATGTCGGCCACCAGCTCGCCCTGCTCGTTCGTCTTCAGATACACGCCCATGTCGTGAATCTGCACGGCAGCACGGTCTTCCTTCGAACCCGACACGGCAATCTTGAACTTACGCGGCAGCCACGCGAATTCCGGGTGGAACGTCGACCATTGGCGCAGGATTTCCGCCCACGGACGCGGGTCCACCATTTCGTCCGGCGCCACGCCGGCGAACTGGTCGGCCGTGATGTTACGGATACAGTTGCCCGAGGTCTGAATGCCGTGCATCTGCACGGCCGCGAGCTTGCGCAGGATTTCCGGCGTTTCTTCGAGCTGGATCCAGTTGTACTGGATGTTCGAGCGCGTCGAAAAGTGGCCATAGCCGCGGTCGTGCTCGCGAGCGATCTGGGCCAGCACGCGCATCTGGTCGCTGCGCAGGTTGCCGTACGGAATCGCGATGCGGTGCATGTACGCGTGGCGCTGCATGTACAGGCCGTTCTGCAGGCGCAGCGGACGGAACTCCTCTTCGCTCAATTCGCCCGACAAGCGGCGGCGAACCTGATCGGCGTATTGCGCGACCCGCTCATCGACGATGGTCTGGTCGTACTGATCGTATTGGTACATTCGGGGACCCCAATTTTTGCGTGACACACGGCGGTCCGGGGGCCGGCCACCCGGTTCCGCCGCGGCTTGAATACCTCTGTTTGTCAGGTCAGGCGAATGAGGGTTTAGACCCATCTCTCATTTGCTTATGACAAATACAGATATCCATATTGAAAAAGATGGACAGATCGTAATAAACTCGCCTTATATTTCAAACGACTAAAAAATTCTTTTGATATGCGGAGAGGTTATATATGAACCTGCATCAATTCCGCTTCGTCCGCGAGGCTGTGCGGCAGAATTTCAACCTGACCGAAGCGGCCAAAGCACTGTTTACAAGCCAACCGGGCGTCTCCAAGGCAATCATCGAGCTGGAAGACGAGCTGGGCGTCGAAATCTTCACACGACACGGCAAGCGCGTGCGCGGGATGACCGAGCCGGGGCGCATCATTCTTCAGTCGGTTGAGAGGATTCTGCAGGAGGTCGAAAGCCTCAAGCGGGTCGGTAAAGATTACGCGGCCCAGGATCAGGGCAACCTGGTGATCGCCGCCACCCACACCCAGGCGCGCTACTCACTTCCGGCCGCGATCGCCGAATTCAAGAAGCGTTTCCCGAAAGTTCACCTTTCAATTCTGCAAGGCAGCCCGACCCAGGTGGCTGAAATGGTGATCCACGACCAGGCCGACCTCTGCATCGCCACCGAAGCGATCGCTAACTATAAGGAACTGGTCTCGCTGCCCTGCTTCCAGTGGCACCACGTCGCCGTGATGCAACCGGATCATCCGCTGCTCGACCGCAAACTTTTGTCGCTGGACGATCTGACCCAATATCCGCTGATTACGTACGACAACGCGTTCGCCGGCCGCACCAAGATCAACGAGGCGTTCCGCCTGCGCGGGCTGCATCCGGACATCGTGCTGGAGGCGATCGACGCCGACGTGATCAAGACCTACGTCGAACTGGGTCTGGGCGTCGGCATCATGGCGGATATCGCGTTCAACGCCGAGCGCGACCGCCATTTGCGCGCCATGCCGGTCGGCCACCTGTTCGGCAGCAACGTGACGCGGGTCGCGCTGAAACAGGGCGCCTATCTGCGCAGCTATGTGTATACGCTCGTCGAACTGCTGTCGCCGAGCATGAACCGCAAGCTGATCGAACAGGCGCTCAAAGGCGAACACGAAACCTACGAACTTTGAATTGACCACGCTTCCCGCTATGGAGACCCTTGATGACGTCGCATAAGAACAAACTTCGCGGCCTGGCCGCTCTCGGCGCGCTCTTGCTCGCTACCGCAGCACAGGCCGACATCAAGGTCGGCATCGACCTGTCGAGCACCGGCCCCGCGGCCGTGATCGGCATTACGAGCAAGAACGCGATGCTGATGTGGCCGGCCACGATTGCCGGCCAGAAAGCCGACTACATCTTCCTCGACGACGGCTCCGATCCGGGCAACGCGGTGCGCAACATCCGCAAGCTGATCAATGAGGACCACGTCGACGTGATCGTCGGCCCGAATATCACGCCGGCGGCGATGGCCGCGCTCGACCCGGTCGCGGAAAACCAGACGCCCATGATCACGCTGATCGGCTCGGCGAGCGTGGTCGAACCGCAGGAAGGCAAGAAGGTGTGGGCCTACAAGATGGCGCAGACCGACAGCGCGATGGCCGACGTGATGACGCGCTACATGTCGAACCACAACGTGAAGACGGTGGGCTTCATCGGTTTCGCGGACGGCTACGGCGAAAGCTGGCTCAGCGAGTTCAGCAAGTTCGCGGCCTTGCGGCATATCCAGCTGGTGGCCACCGAGCGCTATAACCGCACCGATGCCAGCGTCACCGGCCAGATCCTCAAGCTGATGGCCGCCAAGCCCGATGCGATTCTGATTGCCGGCGCCGGCACGCCGACCGTGCTGCCGCAGCGCACGCTGATCGAACGCGGTTTCAAAGGCCCGATCTATCAGACGCACGGCATCGCCACGCCAGAGTTCATCAAACTGGGCGGCAAGGATGTGGAAGGCACGCTGTTCCCGACGCAGCCGGTCGTAGTGGCGCGCACGTTGCCGGCCGATCATCCGGCGAAGAAGGCGGCGCTCGCGTTCACCAACGAATACGAAGCGAAATACGGCCCGGGCAGCGTGACCCAATTTGCGGGCGATGCGGCGGGTGTGTATCCGCGTTTGCAGGATGCGGTCGCGCGCGCGTTGAAGACGGCGCAGCCGGGCACGCCGGCTTTCCGCACCGCATTGCGTGACGAACTGGAGCACGCGCATGAACTGGTTGTGCCCAACGGCGTGGTCAATACCAGCCCGAAGGACCACGTCGGTCTGGATCAACGCGCGAGCGTGATGGGCATCATCAGGAACGGCAAGTTCGTTTATTTGAGTCAGTGAGCGGGCCATGCGCGTGGCGGGTTCCACCCCGGTTCAGCCACGCGCATCCCAGCACCCGTAGCCGCAGTCTGCCGGTCTGAATTTGTCATTTTGAGTCAATACGCACGCCGGCCGTGCGAGCACACCATTCGAGCGGCGCGCGCGGCGCAAGCTCCGTGTACCATGCTGACGGCCAGCTTGCAGTGAGCGCAGGCACAGGCTAATTTTGCCGATTCCGTGCGAGCGTACGGCGCCTTGAGACCACAAGGCCACCGCCCCTCGCCAGCCCGTGAAGTCCGTCAGACCGCGCATGCTAAAAACCAGAAAACGCATCTTCATCGCCACCGTTGTAGCCGCTGTGATCCTCGCCATTGCGATCGGCCACGCCATCAGAAAGCGCAACGGCGCCGTTGCCGCCGGCGTCGAGGCCCCTTCTTCCGTCGTCGAATTCGCGCCTGACGACCTCACCACCGTCAGCCGCCGCACCCTCTCCGAAACGCTGCCGCTGACCGGGTCGCTGCGCGCAGTCACGCAAGCCGCGGTCAAATCGAAAGTCGCCGGCTCGGCGCTCAACGTCATGGTGCGCGAAGGCGATCCGGTCAAGATCGGCCAGATCCTCGCGAAGATCGATGCCCGCGACTACGTCGCCCGCGCCGAACAAACGCGCGGCCAGATGGCGGCCATGGCCGGCCAGCTCGACATCGCCAAACAGACGCTGGACAACAACCGCGTGCTGGTCGAAAAGGGTTTCATTTCGAAAAACGCCTTTGACACCGCGCAAAGCCAGTATCAAATCGCCCGCGCGAATCTCGATGCGGCGAAGGCGGCGCTGGCGTCATCGAATCTGTCTTTGGACGATACCGTCATGCGTTCGCCGCTCGACGGACAGATCGCGTCGCGCTCGGTTGAACCAGGCGAGAAGGTTGCCGTCGATACCAAACTGTTCGACGTGGTCGATCTGCGCACACTCGAACTGGAAGCGCCGGTGCCGGTCGGCGAGATCGGCCGCGTTCGGATCGGCCAGCCGATCCAGATCGCTTTCGACGGTATCGACACACCGATCCAAGGCGCGATCACACGTATCAATCCGGCCGCACAAGCCGGCTCGCGTTCAATCATGGTGTATGTGCAGGTCGCCAACCCGACGGGCACGCTGCGGGTCGGTATGTTCGGCACCGGCACGATCTCGGTCGGCAGCCGGCAGAACGTGCTGGTGCAGACCGGCGCGACAGGTAATACCGATGGCGATACGTGGACCGAAATCGTCGGCGGCCCGTTGGCACTCGGCCAGCAGATCGTGAAGAACAATCTCGGCTCATTGCGGATCGGCAGCACCGTGCATGTGGTGCAGCCCGTTCAACCTGGGCAGGCTGCCCCGCAAGCGGCCAGCGTGCCGGGCGCAAGCAGCGCACGCTGACCGGAGCCCTCGCCTATGTGGTTCACCGGCATCAGCATCGGCAACCCGGTGCTCGCCACGATGATGATGATGGCGCTGCTCGTCATCGGTCTGTTCTCTTATCAGCGGCTCAAGGTCGATCAGTTCCCGGATATCGCGTTCCCGGTCGTGGTCGTGCAGACCGCGTATCCGGGGGCGTCGCCGGAATCGGTCGAGTCCGACGTCACGCGCAAGATCGAGGAAGCGGTCAACACGATCAGCGGTATCGACGAAATCACTTCGCGTTCGTACGACGCGCAGTCGGTCGTGATCGTGCAATTCGACCTTTCAGTGGACGCGGTGCAGGCCGCCCAGGACGTGCGCGACAAGATCGCACTGATCCGCCCCGATCTGCGCGACGGCGTGAAGGACCCGCGTGTGCTGCGCTATGACCCGGCGGATATGCCGATCATCACGGTCGCCATCTCGAACGCGCCGGGCGCGTCGCTGTCCACGCGCGATCTCACCACCGTGGCCGATCAGATCGTGCGCAAGCGGCTCGAAACCGTGCGCGGCGTCGGCTCCGTGTCGCTGGTGGGCGGCGTAAAGCGGCAAGTGCAGATCGACGTGAATCCGGAGAAGCTGCAGGCGCTTTCGATCGGCGTCGATCAGGTGATCCGCGCGGTGCAGAACGAGAATCAGGAGATTCCGGCCGGGCCGCTCACATCGAGCAATGTCGAGCAGACCGTGCAGGTCAAAGGCCGTTTCGAGAAACCGGACGACTTCAAACGCATCATCGTCGCGCGTCGCGGCGCGCAGTCGGCGATTCCCACTGCTTCGTCGGCGACGCAACCGGTCACGCTCGACCAGGTCGCCGAGGTGGTGGACGGTCAGCAGGAACCGGACAGCATGGCGTTGCTCAACGGACAGCGCGCGCTGTTCCTGTCGATCATCAAGGCGCAGGGCGAGAACACTGTGGACGTCGCGCACGGTGTACGTGACGCCGTCGCCCTTCTGCAGCCGCAACTGCCGCCGGGCGTCAAACTCGATATCACCGACGATTCGTCGATCAACATCGAAGAAAGCGTCAACGAGGTGAAGCGCACCTTGCTCGAAGGCGCGCTGCTGACAGTGCTGATCGTGTTCCTGTTTCTCGGCTCGTGGCGCAGCACGGTGATCACCGGCCTCACGCTGCCGATCGCGCTGATCGGCACCTTCGCGGTGATGTACGCCTGCGGCTTCACAATCAATGTGATCACGCTGATGACGCTGTCGCTATGCGTCGGCTTGCTGATCGACGATGCGATCGTGGTGCGCGAAAACATCGTGCGGCACGTGCAGCTCGGCGCGGACCATCGCACCGCCGCGCTCGACGGCACCAAGGAAATCGCGCTCGCCGTGCTGGCGACCACCTTCTCGATCGTCGCGGTGTTTCTGCCGGTTGGCTTCATGGGCGGCATCATCGGCCGCTTCTTCCACCAGTTCGGTATCACGGTCGCCGCTGCCGTGCTGATCTCGATGTTCGTATCGTTCACGCTCGATCCGATGCTGTCCTCCATCTGGCCGGACCCCGATCTGCATGACGCGGACACCGGCCGCAAGGGCTATCGCTATGGACGTGTCATCGAACGTTCCCTGCATCTGTTCGACAAGCGGATTGACCAGCTCACCGCGTTTTATCAGCGCCTGCTCGGCTGGTCGCTGAAGCATCGCGCGATCACGCTGGTCGTGGCGGCAGCTACGTTCTTCGGCAGTCTGTTTCTGGTGCCGTTCGTCGGCACCGAGTTCGTGCCGAATGCGGACTTCTCCGAAACGCAGATCGGTTTGAACACGCCGGTGGGCACCTCGCTCGAAGCCACGTCGGAAAAAGTGAAACAGGTGCAGGCGATTCTCGCCACCTACCCCGAAGTGCGCTTCAGTTATGCGACGGTCAACTCGGGCAATACGCAAGGCAAAAACACCGCGCTGATCACCGTCCGCCTGAAAGACCGGCGCGACCGCACGCGCGGCATGGTCGAATTGAATCAGGTGTTTCGCGCGCGGCTCGCCTCCGTGGCGGGCGTGTCGATTACCGAAATCGGCGTGCCCGACGGCGCCGGCAGCACGAAAGCGATCCAGTTGAGCTTGCAGGGCGACAACATCGACGAACTGCGCCGGCTTTCGGACGCAGCTCAGGCACGGATGACCAGGATCCCGGGCCTCGTCGACCTCGATTCGAGTCTCAAGGCAGATAAGCCGATCGTCGCGATCAATGTGAAGCGCGAACTGGCGTCCGACCTCGGCGTGGGCGTGGCAGATATCGGCACCGCCTTGCGGCCGCTGCTCTCCGGCGACGCCATCAGCACGTGGCGCGCGCCCGATGACCAGGACTACGACGTCAGCGTGCGCCTGCCGCGCTCGCAGCGCGAGGACGTCGACGATCTCGCCAGGCTGATGATCGCGACCAACCGCACCGATACGAACGGTGCACCGGTGCTGGTGCCTCTGCGGCAGATCGCGGATATCGTCAAGACGACGGGCCCTGATGTGTTGAACCGACGCGACCTGCAACGCGAGGTGATGCTGTCGGCGAACGTGAATGGCCGCTCACCCGGCGAGGTGGCCGCGGACGTCGCGAAAACGCTCGACGCGATGCATCTGCCGGCGGGCTACCACTACCGGTTCGAAGGCTCGACCAAGAGCATGAACGAATCGTTCGTGTACGCGGTGGAGGCGTTGGCGCTCGCGGTGATCTTCATCTACATGATTCTTGCGTCGCAGTTCGCGAGCTTCGCGCAGCCGCTCGCGATCATGGCGTCGCTGCCGCTTACCTTGATCGGCGTGCTGATCGCGCTGCTGCTGTTCGGCAGTACGTTGAACATGTTTTCGATCATCGGCTTCGTGATGTTGATGGGCCTTGTGACGAAAAACGCGATTCTGCTGATCGACTTCGCGAATCAGGCACGGCGCGGCACCTTGCTCGATGCGTCCGGCAAGGGGCGAATCATGGAGCGGCGTGAAGCGCTGCTCGAAGCGGCGCGCGTGCGTTTGCGGCCGATTTTGATGACCACGCTGGCGATGATTTTCGGCATGCTGCCGCTGGCGGCCGCGCTCGGCGAAGGTGGGGAGCAACGCGGGCCGCTCGGGCAGACCGTGATTGGCGGCGTGATTACGTCGTCGATTCTGACGCTGGTGGTCGTGCCGGTGGTGTACACGGTGCTGGAGGATTGGGGGGATTGGTTGCGGCGCAAGTTCGGACGCAAAGCGTACACCGTGAAGGACCACGGCATAACGGATAAGACCCTGCAATGACGCAACTTCGCGCGCCCCGCGCGAAGTTGCTACAGTAGAAGTCTTTCCCCGACCAGCCGTCCCACATCATGCGCACCACCCGAGCCATCCACGCTGTCGAGCGCCTGAAAACCCGCAGCGGCAATCCGCAGTTCGCCGCGATCAGCCTCTCCGGCGGCCTGTTCTATCTAGTCGACAAATCGAGCGGTACGGACAAGAAAGTCTCCGATCCGCTGACGCTCGACGACTTCGTCAAATTCGTCGATGGTTTCGGACCGCCGAAACCGCGCAAGGCGAGCAAGCTCGATATCGCGTTTGAAGAGCAAATCAAGAAGAGTAAGCGCAGCTAGGAAGCTGCCGTACCCCATTTGACGACCGAAGATATCCGCTCCATGACCAGGACAAGCGCCAGGTCCGTCAGCATCGCGCCGGACCACAATCGACCCACCCTGTCAAAGGGCCAGAAAGCCTTCAACACGCTGATCAAACAGATCGAAAAGCGGCGCGCCAGTTTGAGCGCGTGGGAGGAGTTCGCGCCGGCTTTCCAGCAAAAGTACGTGAATGAACTGCTGCCGCTGAAGCAGCAGATGCAACAGTTGCGTGCGCGGATGGCGCATCTTCTCGACGAGCAGAGCAACCAGAAACGTATCACCCAGGCCGAACGGCGCACCCTTTCAGCGGTGATTGTCGATCTGGCGGCGAGGTGTCTCGGGGAAGAAGACAGCGACGAGTTGAAAGCGCTATACAACCGGCACAGCGGGTCCGACTACGACGACGAAAAAGCGTCCCAGTTAGACGAAATGAAATCGATGCTCGAGACAGTACTAGGCGTCGAACTGGACGACATCGACATGAACTCGCCCGATGAAGTTCTGGATCGCCTGCAGGCACATATCGATCAGGACGACGCTGCGCAAGCGGCGGAACATCAGGCACGCCAGGCGCGAAGTGCCCCGAAAAAGAAGACAGCGAAGCAGATAGCGGCCGAAACGCGCCGCGAGGAAGAAGAAGCGCAACTCAGCCGCTCGATTCGCGAGGTATATCGCAAGCTGGCCAGCGCGTTGCATCCCGATCGCGAAAGCGATCCAGAGGAACGCAAACGGAAAACCGCGCTGATGCAACGAGTCAACGAGGCCTACAGCAAGAACAACCTGCTGCGTCTGCTCGAATTGCAACTGGAACTGGAACACATCGACCAGAACGCGATCGATAACCTGAGCGAAGACCGACTCAAGCATTACAACAAGATACTGAAGGAGCAGGTAGGCGAACTCGACGACGAAATTTTGTTTGCCGAAATGGCGTTCAAGGAGCGCTACGGGCTCGACCCGATGGCGTCCATCACGCCGAAGAAGGCAATGCACGAGCTGTCGGAGGACGTTTTTATGCTGCGGGAACAGATCAGTTCGCTCGAGTACGATCTGCTGGAGTTCCAGGACCTCGGCACGCTCAAGGCCTGGTTGAAAATCAGGCGGCGTTGAAATTGTATGGCTCCTTTCGCTGCCGGGCGTGCGCGTCATGTGTCCACGATCAACCGGGGTCTATCTCACGCCACTGCCCGTCCGCCGCACTACTCGCCAGCACCGCATCAATGAAGCGCAGGCCCGCCACGCCGTCATCCACCGTTGTGAGCAGCAGGCTTTCGGCGGGCAACGAGCGGCCCGCATTCAACGCTTCGATCTGTAACGCCGCATCTTTGTACAACTGCGCGAACGCCTCCAGATAACCCTCAGGATGCCCCTGTGGCACACGCGTCGCATGCGCCGCGATCGCACTTTTCACACGTCCGCGCGTCAGTCGCTCAGCCGATCCGCCGAGCGGCGTGAACCACAATTCGTTCGGATTCTCCTGATCGAAAGCGAGATTCGCTTTCGTCCCGTACACCCGCAGACGCAGCGCATTCTCCGCGCCGCTCGCCACCTGGCTCGCCCATAGCATGCCGCGCGCGCCGTTCGGATAACGCAGCATCGCCTGCACATGGTCGTCGATACGGCGTCCCGGCACGAAGGTATGCAACTCTGCCGATAGCGACGACGGCGTCATCCCCGTGATGAAGGCAGCGAGGTGATACGCATGCGTGCCGATATCGCCGAGACAGCCGGCGGGACCCGCCAACGAAGGATCCGTGCGCCAGCCTGCCTGCTTGTTCGTGCCCCTCGTTTCTATCGGCTCAGCCAGCCAGTCCTGTGCATATTCAACTTGCACCACGCGTATTTCGCCAAGCGCACCTTTTTCGATGAGCTCACGAGCGTGACGCACCAACGGATAACCAGAATACGTATGCGTCAGCGCGAACAGCTTGTTCTTCTCGCGAGCAAGCTTTGCCAGCGCCTCGCCTTCCGCCAACGAGATCGCCAGCGGCTTGTCGCACACCACATGGATGCCCGCTTCGAGAAAAGCCGTCGCCACCGGCGCATGCAGATGATTCGGTGTGACGATCGCGACTGCGTCGATACCGTCGTCGCGGGCGGCTTCGGCGCGCGCCATCTCACGCCAGTCTGCATAGCTGCGCGCGATGCCTGCTTCAGCGGCGCTCGCCTGCGCGCGCTGCGGGTCGGACGACAACGCGCCCGCCACCAACTCGAACCGATCGTCGAGCCGCGCCGCGATCCGGTGCACCGCGCCGATAAACGCGCCCTGCCCACCGCCGACCATGCCGAGCCTGAGTCTTCTGTGTGCCATCGCACCCACTCCTTTGCGATCTGCTTCAACAACTTCACGATTGGCTCGCAGCCAACTCGCCTTCAAATGCCAAGCACGCGTTTTAGCTGCGCCGCATCCACGCCGCTGCCCGCGAAATCATCGAACGCATGGTCGGCCACGCGAATGATGTGGCGGCGAATGAACTCCGCGCCTTCACGCGCGCCGTCCTGGGGATGCTTCAACGCACACTCCCATTCCAGCACCGCCCAGCCGGGAAAATCGTATTGCGCCATCTTCGAGAAGATCGCGCCGAAATCGATCTGCCCATCGCCAAGCGATCGGAAACGCCCCGCGCGTTCGACCCAGCCGTTATAGCCGCCGTACACACCTTGCTTGCCGTTCGGACGAAACTCCGCGTCCTTCACATGGAACGCCTTGATGCGCTCGTGATAGATGTCGATGAACGCGAGGTAGTCGAGTTGCTGCAAAACGAAATGGCTCGGATCGTAGAGAATGTTCGCGCGTGGGTGTTGCTTCACTGCGTCCAGAAAGCGCTCGAAGGTCACTCCGTCGTGCAGGTCCTCGCCTGGATGCAATTCGTAGCACACGTCGACACCTGCCTCGTCGAACGCATCGAGAATCGGTGTCCAGCGGCGCGCGAGTTCGTCGAACGCCGCTTCTATCAATCCTGTCGGACGCTGCGGCCATGGATAGAGATAGGGCCACGCCAATGCGCCGGAAAACGACACGTGCGTATCGAGACCCAAGCGCTGCGAAGCCTTGGCCGCAAGCTTCATCTGCTCGACCGCCCACTGCGTGCGCGCAGTCGGATTGCCGCGCACATGCTGCGCGGCAAAGCCGTCGAACAACACGTCATAGGCCGGATGCACGGCCACCAGTTGCCCTTGCAGATGCGTCGACAGTTCAGTGATCGTCACGCCCGCATCTTCCGAGACCTCGCGCAACTCGTCGCAATACGTCTGACTCGCCGCAGCCTGCTCGAGATCGATCAGACGCGTATCACACGGCACCTGAATCCCCTTGAAGCCGAGACTCGCGGCCCAACCAGCCAGATGCGCGAAGTTGTCGAACGGCACCTCGTCGCCCATGAATTGAGCGAGAAAAATCGCCGGCCCTTTGATGGTTTTCATCGTACGGTTCCTCGAACTATGGCGCGCCTGTCACGTCTCCACGACAGAGACATGGCAAGCGCGCGCCGGATGCCCAGGATCAGAACGGCGAGTCTGGAAAATAGAACTGCTGCGCGTTTTCCTTCGTGATCAGCACCGACGGAATGATCGTGGTCGGCGGCAGTTTGTCGCCCTTCAGGCGCGCTTCTGCGGTGAGCTTGATCGCGTCATAGATGAATTTCGGCGAGTACGACACGTCAGCCTTGATCATAGGTGCGCCGTCCATCACGTTCTTCACCATGCCCTTCGAACCCGCGCCGCCGAACACGATCTTGATGTCGGTACGCTTGGCCTGCTCGATCGCCTTGAGGACGCCCACGGCCATGTCATCGTCCGCCGCCCAGACCGCGTCGATGTGCTTGAAGCGCGTGAGGTAGTCCTGCATCACCTTGAAGGCGTCGTCGCGATTCCAGTTTGCGTATTTGCCGTCCAGGATCTTGATGTTCGGATACGCCTTAAGCACGCCTGTAAACGCGGTCCAGCGTTCGTTGTCGAGCGTTGTCGGTATGCCACGCAGCGCGACGATGTCGCCCTTGCCGTCGAGCGCTTTCGCCAGATACTCGGCGGGAATCTTGCCGAACGCGGTGTTGTCACCCGCAACATATGCATCCTGTGCGCTGGTATCCGTCAGGCCGCGATCGACTACCGTCACGTACACGCCCTTCTTCTTCACCTGAGCAACCGGCTGCGTGAGCGAGGCCGATTCGAACGGGAAAATCACCAATGCGTTGATCTTGTTCACCGTCACCAGATCCTGCAACTGGTTCGCCTGTTCGGGCGCGCCGGCTGCGGTCTTCACGATCACCTTCAGATCAGGATGTGCTTTCTCCAGATCGGCTTTCGCCTTGTTCGCCCACCAGACGATGCCGCCCGTAAAGCCGTGGTCGGCTGTCGGAATCGCGACGCCCAGCGTGACCTTTTCATCGGCACGCGCAGCACCTGCCGTGCCCAGTATTCCCAGCGCCAACATCCCGGCGCCGACCGCTCGAATGACCTGCTTCATGGCTGTGTCTCCTATATCGATCAGAGTTGGCGCATTAGCGCTTACTCCGGTCCCATGCAACGCTGTCGACATGCAACATAGTTGCGTTTATGAGGCATTCATGCGCCCCGATTCTCGAACTTGCCGTTGTATCCCTTGAAGCTCAACGCCCACCACCTACCGCCGTCCGCGCTGCACAAACGCGACGAAGATAATCACGACACCCTGCACCGCCGCGTTCAAATACACGCTGATGATGCTGGTCAGATTCAGAATATTGGCGATCACCGAAAGCAGGATCGCGCCGATTACCGTGCCGACGACACGCCCTTCGCCTCCCTTCAGCGCAGTGCCGCCCACCACCACCGACGCAATCGCCTCGAGTTCCCACAGCAGGCCGGTGGTCGGCGTGGCGGAGCCGAGCCGCGGCACATACAGCACCGTCGCGACGCCGACGCAGATGCCGAGCAACATGTACGTCACGATCTTCACGGTATCGACGCGAATCGCCGCGTAGCGCGCAACCTGTTCGTTGGAACCAATCGCCTGCACGTGGCGGCCAAACGCCGTACGATTGAGAATCAATGCGCCGCCCGCCGCAACGACCAGAAACACCCAGATCGGGACGGGCACGCCGAAGAGGCTCGCGTAGTAAACCGGCCCATATAGATCGGACAACGAGTTATCCAAAGTCAGCGCGCCGCCATCCGCGAGCCACGTCAGCACCGCGCGAAAAATGCCCAACGTACCCAACGTGACGATGAACGGCTCGATACGTCCTTTGGTGATCAGCAGGCCGTGCGCGCAGCCGAATAAACCGCCGAGCACCAGGGCGAGCACAATGCCGAGCGTCACAATCAGCAAAGGCGCGAACGTGTGACCGCCGACACCCGCAGCAAGTCCGTTCATCAGCCAGATCATGCTGCCCGCGATCAGCGCCGCCATCGACCCGACCGACAGATCGATGCCGCCCGAAATGATCACGAAGGTCATGCCGACCGCAATGATGCCGATGAACGAGGTTCGCGTGAGCACGTTCATCATATTGTCGAGCGTCGCGAAATCGCGGTTGAGCAGCGTGCCGACGATGCACAGCAGGATCAGCCCAACGAGCGGCCCGAGCGCATACAGACGATGCGCGAAGCGCAACGCGCGGCCGGATTGGACGGCTTCAGTGGGTGCCGGTCGCATGGGCGATCAACTCCTCTTCGGTCAGGTGTTCGAGCGTGAGCGTGGTTTGCAGGCGTCCCGCGCGCATCACGGCTACGCGATGGCACAAACCAATCAGCTCGATCAGTTCGGATGAAATGACGATCACCGCGCGGCCCTGCGCGGCGAGACGATGGATCAGGAAATAGATGTCGCGTTTCGCGCCCACATCGACGCCGCGGGTCGGCTCGTCGAGCACGATCACGTTCGGATCGGGCTGCAGGAACTTGGCGAGCGCTAGCTTCTGCTGATTGCCGCCTGAGAGCATGCGCGCGCGGAGCGACAGATCGCCCGTGCGAATGCCGAAGTCGCTCACGGCTTTGGCTAACGCCGCGCGCCCCGCTTTCATATCGAGCAACGGATGCGCGTAGCGTTCGAGCGTCATCAGCGTGACGTTGTCCTGCAGGCTTAGATTCACATGCAGGCCTTTGCCTTTGCGGTCTTCGCTCAGATACGTCAGGCCGTGGCGCATGGCGTCGCGCGGGCTCTTCAGATCGGCGCGGCGGCCGGCGATCTCGATGCGGCCCGCCGTGCGTTTGCGCAGGCCGATGAGCGCTTCGAATGCTTCGGTACGGCCCGCGCCGACGAGTCCCGCGAAACCGAGCACTTCGCCGGCGCGCACGTCGAAGCTCAGGTCTTCGACCCAGTCCGGTACAGCAAGGCCTTCTACCTTTAACGCGATCGGCGCGTCGACCGGCACGGTGATCTTGTCGGGGAACATATCGGACACGTCGCGTCCGACCATCAGGTTCGCCATCTGCTGCCGCGCGAGTGCCGTCGTTTCACTGCGCGCGACGAAGCGGCCGTCACGCATCACGATCACTTCATCGGTGATGCGCTCGACTTCGTCGAGCTTGTGCGAGATGTAGACAATGGTCACGCCGTCAGCTTTCAGCTTCGCCATCAGCGTGAAGAGGCGTTCGGTTTCGGCCGGCGTGAGGGTGGCAGTCGGTTCGTCCATGATCAGCAAACGCGCGCGCCGCGACAGCGCTTTGGCGATCTCCACCATCTGCTTTTCCGCGACGATCAACTCGCGCACTTTCGTATCCGGCGCCTTCTCGAGACCGACCTGCGCCAGAAAACGTGCGGCCTCAGCGCGCATTGCAGCGTCGTCGACGAACCAGCCGCGCTTTTTTTCATGGCCGAGATACATGTTCTGCGCGATCGTCAGGTGCTCGGCGAGATTGAACTCCTGGTGAATCAGCACGATGCCGGCCGCTTCCGCGTCGCGCGAACCGATGAACTGCTGCGCGTGGCCGTCGACCAGCAAAGTGCCCGAGGTCGCCGTTTCGTAGCCGGCGAGGATCTTCATCAGCGTCGACTTGCCCGCGCCGTTCTCGCCGAGCAAACCGTAGATACGCCCCGGCGCCAGGTCAAAGCTCACCCCGTGCAGCACTCGCACTGGCCCGAAGTCTTTGCGGATATCGTCGAAACGAATGGCGAGGCTCATGACTTACGCGCTCCCGCGAATCACGAGCCGATGCGGCAGCAGCACGCCCGGCACGTTCGCCAATGGATTCGCGAGCCGTTGCAGCAGGAGGCGCGCGGCGGTTTCGCCGAGTTCGCGCATCGGCTGGGCGATGGTGGTGAGCGGCGGATCGATTTGCGCGGCGAGCGAAATATCGTCGAAGCCGACCACGGCGACGTCGTCCGGCACGCGCTTGCCGACGCTGCGCAAGCCGTGGATTACGCCGATCGCCAGCGTGTCGGAGACGGCGAAGATCGCGCTCGGCGCGTGAGGCTGCTGCATCAGCAAGGCCGCCGCCGATGCGCCCGCTTCGTAGTCGAGACTGTTCAGGTTCATGCGCCAACGCTCGTCCGGCGTGATGCCCGCTTCGGTCAACGCGTCCAGATAGCCTTGCTGACGCTGCTGCGCGTACAGATAGTCGACATCCGAATTGATCAGCCCGATGCGCCGGTGGCCGCGCGCGAGCAGATGCCGCACCGCGTCGCCCGCCGCCCGATAGTTGTCGATGCCGACGTACGGCACGCCCATCTCCGGATCGAACTCGCAGCACGCGACCCACGGCAGCGCGCTGGATGCCTCGCCGAGCGCCTGCTGGATGGTGGCGGGATCGAGACAGATTGCGCCATCCGCGCGGCGGCGGCGCAGCAGATCGAAATAGCTGCGCTCGCGTCCCGGATCGGCGCCCGTGTCGCATAGCAGCATGAAATAGCCGTGCTGGCGCGCAACGCTGTCGATGCCGCGCACAATCTCCGCGTAGAAGGGGTTGCCGACGTCGGGCACCATCGTCAGCAGCAGGCGGCTCTCGGCGGTGCGCAGGTTGCGCGCGAGTTCGTTGACGCGATAACCGCTGGCGTCGACCGCCGCCAACACCTTGTCGCGCGTGGCGGGCCGCACGTTCTCGTGGCCGTTCAGCACGCGCGACACCGTCGCCACCGAGACCCCCGCCTGCTCCGCCACCTGAGCAATCGAAAGGCCCTCGGCTGGGCGCTGCGGCTGACCGTCAGGCTGTGGGCGCGCTTTCGACGACGGCGACGAAGTCGCGCGGGCCGCTTTGGACACCGACTTGGACAAGTGAATTTGCCTCAAAATGTAATCGATTACATTTTTGAGCGATGGAAGCGGGAATCGCAAGGACAGATCGCTAGGGATTAACACGGGGTCGAGCAGGCATGGTGGGAGCCCGTCCAGAGTTCGGCCCGGCGGCGCACTGCCCGCGACGGCGTGGATTCGCGCCGCCATTTGGTACAATCCCGCAGTTACCCTGCCGTGGCCTGCATACCGGGCTGTACCCCGGCGTTACACCCGGAGTCGCACCCCGAGGCCGCCGGTCAGTGGCAAAGAATCGCAAACTCGCCAAACCACACTGCCGAATCCACCATGAACATCGAGCAAGCGCGTTTCAACATGATCGAACAGCAGATCCGCCCCTGGGAAGTGCTCGACCAGGACGTGCTGAATCTGCTCTCGATCGTCAAGCGTGAAAACTTCGTCCCCACCGTCTACCGTGATCTGGCCTTCGTCGACTTCGAAGTGCCGCTGCCGGCCGGCCAGCACATGCTGGCGCCGCGCGTCGAAGCGCGCGTGCTGCAGGAACTGGCGGTGAAGAAACACGAAAGCGTGCTCGAAATCGGCGCCGGCTCGGGTTACATGGCCGCCCTGCTCGCGCACCGCGCGCAGCACGTGCTGACGGTCGACATCGAACCGGAACTGGCTGAACTGGCGAAGAACAACCTGATCGCCAACGGCGTGCTGAACGCCGAAGTCGTCACTGGCGACGCCTCGCGCGGCTGGGCCAACGCCGCACCGTACGACGTGATCTGCGTATCGGGCGGCCTGCCGGTGCTGCCGCAGGAAATCCTCGAACATCTGAAGGTCGGCGGCCGTCTGGCGGCTTTCGTCGGCACCGCGCCGGTTATGAAGGCGCAGATCATCACGCGCATCGACGAGAAGCAGTACCGCATTGCCGACGTGTTCGAAACCTATGTCGAACCGCTGATCAACGCCGTGCAGCCGCCGCGCTTCAAGTTTTAATTCGCACGTTTTTCTGGACGGCCGGCACGCCGCCGTCCTCTGAACTGGATGTCCTGCTGATGCAAAATCTGACCGCTCCCGCGCTCGCTGAATGGCTCGCCGATCAATCGCGCCCTGCACCCGTGCTGCTCGACGTGCGTGAACCGTGGGAAATCCAGACGGCGTCGATCGCCGGCGCCGTGTCGATCCCGATGCGTGAGATTCCCGCGCGCAGCGAAGAACTCGACGACGACGTGCAAATCGTCTGCGTGTGCCATCACGGCGCGCGCAGCGCCCAGGTCGCGATGTTCCTCGAATCGCGTGGCCACACCAACGTCTTCAATCTGCAAGGCGGGATCGACGCGTGGTCGCGTCAGGTCGATCCGACCGTTCCCACCTATTGACCGAACGGTCGCGATGATCCGTCGGCGGGTGCCGGTCCACGCGGCCGCGCTGGCGCTTCATTGCGCAGTTCTCGCATTTCTCCCAGTCCCCGCGTACGCCGTCGGCTTATCGCAGCTTTACGACGAAGCACTCTCGAGCGACGCGCAGTTGCAAAGCGCGCGAGCGGCGCTTGCCGCCAATAGCGAAGAGTTGCCGCTCGCCCGCGCCAAACTGCTTCCGCAAGTCTCCGCGTCGCTCACCGCGAACCGCCAGAACACCGATTTCGGCGGCGGCTTTCCTGCCTCGTATGGCAACAGCAACGGTTACACGATTTCGCTCACGCAGCCGCTGATTCACGTCGATAGCTGGTACGGCTACGCGCAGGGAAAGCTTGCGGTGGATTCGGCGCAGGCCTCGTTTGCGCAGGCGCGGCAGGATCTGATCGTGCGGCTTGGCCAGGCTTACTTCGACGCGCTCTCCTCACAGGACAGCCTCGCGATTGTGCGCTCGCAGAAAGCGTCCGTCGATCGCGCAGCAGCTGGAATCGGCCAGGCGGTCATTCGAAGTTGGCAACACAACGATCACCGATACCAACGAAGCCCAGGCTAAATACGATCAGGCGGTTTCGCAGGAAATTGCCGCGCAGAACGATCTTGCGGTGAAGCTGGCGGCGTTGCAGCAGATAGTTGGGCATCCGGTCGAGCATGTGGATGGACTCGCCGTCGGCGCGCCGCTGCCGCCGCCCGTGCCCGCGGACATCAATCTGTGGGTCGATGCGGCCACCGACGCGAACTACCAGGTCGTGCTGAAGCAGATCGCGCTGGATAGCGCACAGCGCGAAACGTCGAAAGCCAAGGCCGGCCATCTGCCGACCGTCGATCTGGTGGCGAGCCGCTCGCGCAGCAGTCTCGGTGCGGCCGGTGCGGGTAACTTCGGCGGCAATTTCGGTGGTGGCTTCGGCAGCGGCGCGAACACGCCCTCGCCCGGTACGCCGGCGCTTGCTGCGGAACTGGGCAACCTGGGGTCCACGTACACGAACAGCACGATCGGCGTGCAGCTCACGATTCCGATCTTTGCGGGCGGCGCGACGCAAAGCCGGGTACGTCAAACGCGCGCGCTCGAAGACCAGGCTGCGGCCGATCTGGATACGGCCCGGCGCAACGCGGCGCTGTCGGCACGTCAGTCGTTTCTCGGCGTAGTGAGTGGACTCGCACAGGTGCGCGCGCTGCAGACCGCGGAGCGATCGGCGAACACGTCGCTTGAATCGAATCTGCTTGGTTATCAGGTCGGCGTGCGGATCAATATCGATGTGCTCAACGCACAGGACCAACTGTTTTCGGCGCGTCGCGATCTGGCGAAGGCGCGTTATGACACGCTGATCAATAGTCTCAAGCTGAAGGCTTCCACCGCGAATCTCACCGACCAGGACGTGCTGCAGTTGAGCGCACTGCTCTCGCCGGTCGACGATGGCGCGTTGACCGCGCTGCCACACGTGCCGACGGTACCGCATCCGGGTGTCGCGGCGAAAGGCGCTGCTGGCAAGGTCGGGCGGCGGGCTCTGCCGAACGCGGCGGCGGCTCAGTGAGCCGATTCGTTTAATCTCTTTCTTCCCCGCTTGACCCTCTGCCGGTGCGACGTTTGATTCGTTGCGCCGGTGGTGCTGCCTGTTACCCGCTGCTGCGTGTCGGCATCCATCCTCGCTCGCATCTTCTCCGCATGTGGGGGTTTGCGACATCCCTGACACCCTCCTTTCATTGCGACCCTTCGCGTCACCGCCGAGGAAATTTCGCACGGTTTTCTGATCTTCGTGCGGGCACCATGCTCCGACTATTTTTCGGGAGCAGTGTGATGAGACTTCTTAAGATCGCGATGCTGGCCGCAACGTTGTTGCCACTTATATCGCATGCAACATTGGGCGGTGCCCCGAGTTCCAATTCATCCTCTCCGATGATGCTGCGCGCTACGCCGCAGTCCAGCGCCGCTTCAAACACGGGCGCGGCCAAGGGCGCCACCACTGCGCCCCATTCGATGCGCGAATCACGCGACGCCAACGGCGTCACGATCCGTGAATACGTACTGCCAAGTAATGTCGTGTTCGCTGTCACCTGGGAAGGTTCAATCCGTCCGGACATGACTGCGCTGCTCGGCAGCTATTTCCCCAACTTCGTCGCGGCCGGCGAGAGTCGCGCGCGCGGCACCGGTCCACTGAACGAAGGCAACGGTGACTTCCGCATCGAGTCAGCCGGCCGCCTCGGACATTTCTTCGGCATGGCGTATCTACCGCGCCTGATGCCGGCAGACGTCCGCCCAGGCGATCTGAAGTAATACGGCACATCGATTTCGCGGAAAACAACAGGATGAAGACAAGCAACAAGACATTCTGGGTCGCGCTGGCAGCGCTCGGCCTGACACTGTCCGCGTGTGGCGGTGGAAGTGATGGAAACGGCAGCAAAAACAACGGCTCCATCGCCTGGTCCGCCGACCCCGACTGGATCAAGAAGCCGGATGGCTCGGGCAACTCAGGTAATTCGGGCAATACACCCAGCAATGGCAGCAACACGGTGCCGATTTACGTCGACAACTCGATGGGCAGCATCAACATGCTTTCCGCGACGATCACCGTGTGCGTCCCCGGCGCGCAAGGCGCGAGCCAGTGCACGAAAGTCGACCGCATGCTGGTGGATACCGGATCGGTGGGCGTACGCATCATGGCCAGCGCACTGCCAACGCTCGGTTCCCAGTTGCTCACACAAGTCGGCGCCGTCAACGACGCGAGCGGAGTCGCACCGATCGCCGAATGCATGCCGTTCGGCTCCGGTACGACCTGGGGCTCGGTGAAACGCGCCGATGTCAAAATCGGCAGCCGCACGGCAAGCAACATCCCCATCCAGTTGGTCGGCGACGGTACGTACACCATCCCCTCGGACTGCGTCGCGCACGGCGGCCCGGACCTCAGCACCGTCGAAAAACTCGGCGCCAACGGTATTCTCGGCATCGGCTACGGCACGTATGACTCGAAAGACGCGCTGACCACCGCGTTGCCGGGGAATTACTACTATTGCACCGCCGCCAACGCTTGCTTCAACACGCGCATGCTGATGAACAAGGAGGTGATGAACCCGGTCGCTGCCTTCCCGAGCGATAACAACGGCACGATCATCCGCCTGCCCAAGCTGCCTGCGGGCGGCCAGGCGAGTGTCACCGGAGAACTGGTATTCGGTATCGGCACGCAGTCGAACAACGTGTTGCCGTCGAATGTGAACATCCTGGCGATAGACGAACACGGCGAATTCACGACGCAGTACCAAGGTCAGGTGTTCAACTCGAGCGCAATCGACAGTGGCACCAATGGGTACGCGTTCCAGGACGATTCGATTCCCACTACGTCGGGCTGGTACACGCCGCTAAACGCGCTGAACCTGGCTGCCACGATGGAGTCCACCAACGGCAAGGGAATGCCCGTCAACATGCCCTTCACGATCGACAACGCAATCCGCGTATCGGCGAGCGGATACGCCGCTTACGACAACGTCGGCTGGTATCACTCTGGCTCGAAAATGTTCATGTGGGGCCTGCCTTTCTTCTACGGGCGCAGTGTGTACACGACAGTGGGTAACGGCACGATAGGCAAGCAGAGCGGACCGTTTGTCGCGTTCTGATGGAATAGGTGTGGTTGATCCGGGAGATAGTGCATTCCAGCGCTGCCTCCCGACGTCGTTTCTGACATCTCATTGAGACTTTTCCGCCCCTCTCATTAATTGCCCGCAGGCAACATGCTCCGACCTGTTTTTTGGAGCAATGTCATGAGATTTGTAAAGATAGCGCTGGCCGTGTCGGCTCTTTTTCCAATCGCGTCTTATGCGGCGTTGGGTGGTGCACCGGGCGCTGGTTCGGCCCCCCGTTCGTTGCTCCAATCGGCAGCGCCTGTCTCCTCTTCCGCATCCAACGCGGCCTATACCGTACGTGAGTCGCGTGACACCGACGGTGTCAGGATCCGCGAATACGTGCTGCCCAGCAATGTCGTGTTTGCCGTCACGTGGCAAGGGCCGGTGCGTCCCGACATGGTTGCGCTACTCGGCAGCTATTTTCCGAACGCGGTCTCCGCCGGTGCGGGACGCGCGCGTGGCACCGGCCCATTGATCGAACGCAACGGCGATTTTCAGATCGAGTCCGCGGGCCGGCTGGAAACTTCTTCGGCAAGGCAGTTCTGCCGCACCTCGTCCCTGCGAATGTCCGTGTAGACGATCTGCAGTAACGCGGCATATCGATTTCACGGAACACAAAAACATGAAGACTCTTAATAAGAAACTTTGCTTCGCGCTGCTAACGGCTAGCTTGGCTCTTTCAGCCTGCGGTGGTGGCGGTGGCGACGACGGCAACTCGAACGCGACCAAGGACAACGAAAAACCGGCAACGCCGAGTCCAACGCCCTCGCCGGCGCCGGCGCCTACGCCGAGTCCGAGTCCGAGTCCGAGTCCGAGTCCGAGTCCGAGTCCGAGTCCAACTCCGACTCCAACTCCAACTCCAACTCCGAGTCCGACACCGACACCGGCTCCGACTCCAACTCCGAGTCCCACGCCGACGCCAACGCCAACGCCGGTCGCCGATGCAAACACCGTCCCGATCACTATCGAGCGGTGGGAGGGAAATTTCGCCAACCAGCCGTACGTGACCGTCACTATCTGCATCCCTGGTGTGCAGGGCGCAAACCAATGCGCGACGATCGATCATATGTTGATCGACACCGGATCAACAGGCGTGCGTGTCTTGGCAAGCGCAATGGGCTCGGCACTCGCGGGCCGCTTGCCGGCGCAGACCGGTGCTACCGACGACCCGACCAGTGCCGCACCAATCGCCCAGTGCGCGCAATTTGGGTCGGGCTACACGTGGGGACCGATCAAGCGCGCCGACGTGACGATCGGCGGTAAAGCGGCAGGCAATCTGCCGATCCAGGTCATCAGCGACGGCTCATTTGCTGTGCCGTCGGATTGCGCGTCGAGAGGTCTCTCGGATATCGGCGCGGTAGCCAGGCTCGGCGCCAACGGAGTGCTTGGCATCAGATCCATGGTGCGTGACTTCCCGCGCGCAGCCCAATACCCTCTATCGGCAACCTATTACTATTGTCCGTCCATGGGCTCATGCACGAACACGCGAGTACCGCTCGACACGCAGGTCATGAATCCGGTCGCCAACTTCACTTCGGACAACAACGGCACGATTATCCGTCTGCCCGCGTTGCCCGCAGGTGGTCAGGCAAGAGTCACTGGCGAAATGGTGTTCGGCATCGGCACGCAGCAGAACAATGCGTTGCCATCAAATGCAAACATCCTGCCGCTTGATCAGGATGGCTACTTTACGACCACGTATAAGGGCGTCTCGTATCGCAGCACGATCGACAGCGGCGGCAATACGACCGCATTCTGGGATGCGACCATTCCCAATTCGGGCAACGACTATATGGGCTATATGTATACGCCTTCGACTACGCTTAGCCTATCCGCAATCCTGACGGGCGTTGCCAAGGGCGCCACGCCGGTCACGGTGCCATTCCCGGTAGCGAATGGATGGGCCTTGATTGCGAACCAGAATGCAGCCTACGACAGTCTCGTCACCCCGTACTCTGGGATGTTCATCTGGGGCCTGCCATTTTTCTTCGGTCGCGACGTGTACACGGTATTGAATGGCGCCCGCGCAGGCAGGCAAGACGGACCGTTCGCCGCGTTCTGACTTTCCGTAACAGGGCACAAGCAACACATGAGGCCGGCGCCGCAAGGCGCCGGCCTCTTCTCTTGTTACTACTCCCGCCGTAGAAAACCAGCGTCCCACCCGACCGCTAATCCGTCTCCTTCAAAACCTCCGCCACCGTCTTAAAGATCTCATCGATCTGCGCCTCTTCAATAATCAACGGCGGCGAGAACGCCAGAATATCCCCGGTATAACGCGTCAACACGCCCTTCTCGTAGCACCGCACGAACACATCATAAGCACGCGCCCCTGGCGCACCCGCACGCGGCGCCAATTCCACACCGCCAATGAGTCCAAGATTGCGCACGTCGATCACATGCCGTTCACCGCGCAGCTTATGAATCGCGTTCTCGAAAATCGGCGCTATCCGCGCGGCCCGCTCAAATAGCTGCTCACGCTCATACAAATCAATCGTCGCGCAAGCTGCGGCCGCCGCAATCGGGTGTCCTGAATACGTATAGCCATGAAACAGCTCGATCCCACCCGGTGCCCCATTCACGATCGAATCGTGAATCTTCCCACTAGCCGCCACCGCACCCATCGGCGCTGCCGCATTGTTAGTGCCCTTGGCCATTGTCAGCAGATCCGGCGTCACGCCGAAATACTGCGCGGCAAACGGCGCACCGAGACGCCCCCAGCCAGTAATCACTTCATCGAAGATCAGCACGATGCCGTGCTTGTCGCAGATCTCACGCAGCCGTTGCAAATACCCTTGCGGCGGAATCAGCACCCCCGTCGACCCCGCAACCGGCTCAACAATCACCGCAGCAATCGTCGACGCATCATGCAGCGTGACAAGCCGCTCCAGTTCATCAGCGAGATGCGCACCCCACGCCGGCTGCCCTTTCGAAAACGCCGCTTCCTTGATATTCAACGTATGCGGCAAATGATCGACAGCAGGCAGCAGTCCACCTGAAAACGCCTTACGGTTCGGCGCAATACCACCCACCGAAATCCCGCCAAATCCCACACCGTGATACCCGCGCTCGCGTCCGATAAACCTCGTACGCTGCCCTTCGCCGCGCGACCGGTGATAAGCCAACGCGATCTTCAGCGCGGTATCCACTGCCTCCGAACCCGAGTTCACAAAGAAGATGTGCTTCAGATCGCCGGGCGTATGTCGCGCGATTTTCGTCGCGGCTTCGAAAGCCTTCGGATGCCCCATCTGAAACGTCGGCGCGAAATCCATTTCGGCGGCCTGAGCCTGCACGGCGGCCACGATCTCGTCGCGGCAGTGGCCCGCGTTGACGCACCACAGCCCGGCGGTGCCGTCGAGAATGCGCCGGCCATCGTGCGACGTGTAGTACATCCCCTTCGCGCTCGCCAGCAGACGTGGCGCGCTCTTGAACTGACGGTTAGCAGTAAAGGGCATCCAGAACGCGGACATATCGGGCGTATTGACGCTGGCGCGCTCGGTCATGGCGGGCCTCCTTGCGTGGGTGGTCTTTCAGTGTAGGCAGAGCACTGCGCATGCACAAAGGGGCGGCGGTCATGCACCGCCGGTGCCCACTGGCCGATGGGCACGCTTCGTTGCGGCGCGGCACGCACCTGAACGAGGCGCACGCCCTGCTCCTGCACCAATTTTGCGCCGCGTTACGCATAACTGACCGAGCGCATCACCGCGTCGCAGCACGCAACACGCGTACTTCAAGTCGAAATTACTACATGGCATGTGCCTTGCAGTACACAAGCGGCAAGTCATGCGGGATAAGCCCTGCTGGCTGAAATCGACGCCCATAAACAGTCACCATCAATGGCAAGGGGAAATACATGAAACGTCGTAGTCTGTTGAAGTTCGGCTCCATGTCGGGCGCATTGGCGCTTGCAGGTCAGGTTCCGTTTGCTCAGGCGCAATCGGGCAGCGGTCCGATTAAAGTAGGCGTTTTACATTCCCTGTCCGGCACGATGGCGATCTCGGAGACATCGCTCAAAGACACCGCGCTGATGACCATCGCGGACATCAACAAGAATGGCGGCGTCATGGGCCGCCAACTGCAGCCGGTGGTCGTGGACCCGGCGTCGAACTGGCCGCTGTTCGCCGAAAAAGCGCGCCAGCTGATCACCCAGGAAAAGTGTGCCGTCGTGTTCGGCTGCTGGACGTCGGTGTCGCGCAAGTCGGTGCTGCCGGTGTTTGAAGAACTGAACGGCCTGCTGTTCTACCCGGTGCAGTACGAAGGCGAAGAAATGTCGCGCAACGTGTTCTACACGGGCGCCGCGCCGAATCAGCAAGCGATTCCGGCAACCGAATACCTGATGAGCACGGAAGGCGGCGGCGCCAAGCGCTTCTTTCTGCTGGGCACCGACTATGTGTACCCCCGCACGACCAACAAGATCCTGCGCGCGTTCCTCAAGTCGAAAGGCGTGCAGGAAGCCGATATCCAGGAGGTCTACACGCCGTTCGGCCACAGTGACTATCAGACCATCGTCGCGAACATCAAGACCTTCTCGCAAGGCGGCAAGACCGCGGTGATCTCGACCGTCAACGGCGACTCGAACGTGCCGTTCTATAAGGAACTCGGCAACCAGGGGCTGAAGGCGTCCGACGTGCCGGTCGTCGCGTTCTCGGTCGGCGAAGAAGAACTGCGCGGCATCGATACGAAGCCGCTGGTCGGCAATCTCGCGGCATGGAACTACTTCATGTCGCTGCGCAACCCGGCCAACGAGAAGTTCAAGAAACAATGGGCTACGTGGGTCAAGGACAACAACCTGCCGGGCGGCACCAAGCGCGTGACCAATGACCCGATGGAAGCGACGTTCGTCGGCATCCATATGTGGAAGCAGGCCGTCGAAAAAGCGAAGAGCACGGACGTGGACAAGGTGCGCGTGGCGATGGTCGGCCAGACGTTTGCGGCACCGTCGGGCTTCACGCTCGAAATGGACGGCAATCACCATCTGCACAAGCCGGTGATGATCGGCGAAGTGCGTGCCGACGGCCAGTTCAACGTGGTGTGGCGCACCAAGACCGCGGTTCGCGCGCAGCCGTGGAGCCCGTTCATCGCCGGCAATTCGAGCAAGCCGGATGTGGTCAGTTCGATTCCCGCGTTCCTGAAGCGCTCGCGGGTTGCCTGAGCCTGAACCTCCTGGGCAGAGCCGGGGCTGAACCGCTGCTCTGCCCGACAGGACGCTGCAAGACGCAAGACAACGGCGTGGCACCTGTGCATCACCGCGATGCCGCGCCGCCTCGCCGGTTTTTCTTCAAAGGCCATCATGGCGTTTTCATTTCCGAAATTCGCACGACGCAGCATCGGCGGTCTCACGCTCGCGCTTATCGTTAGCGCGCCGCTTGCCGCCTTTGCGCTCGCTCCGGCCGATGTCGCGCCGCTCGCCGGTGACGACTTCGACGCGAAATCCGCGGCAATCGACAAACTGATTGCCAACCACGACAAAGAATCGCTCGCCGTGCTCAAAGCGCTGTCCGAAGACAGCGCGCTCGCCACCGATTCCGGCGCGGTGCTGCTGCAAGACGGCGACACGGCACGCGATGCCGTCACCGGCAAAACGGTCGCCGCGGGCGACGCGCAACCGGTCACCCTGAACAACCTGCTGCGCTCGAAAGTGGCAGGCGCACTCTCGGGCCTGCAACTCGATTCGCCCGACGCCGCCACACGCGACACCGCCATCACCGCATTGCTGCAAAACCCAGACCCGTCGATCAAACCTCTCGTCGATGCAGCGCGCGCGAAGGAAACCGACCCGGCGCTGAAGAAGCGCCTCGACACGCTGTGGGCAATGACCGCGTTGCACGACGCCGACCCGGCCAAGCGCCTCGAAGCCGTACAACTGGTCGCCGCGCGGCACGATCTCGACATGAACGAACTGCTGCGTCCGCTCGTCGCGAAGAAGCCGGATGGCACCTTCAACGAAGCCGACGACCGGGTGCGTGCCGCCGCGCAAAGCGGCATCGACGAACTCGATTCGATCCAGCGCCGCAGCCAGATCGCGGGCACGTTGTTCGCGGGCTTGTCGCTCGGCAGCGTGCTGCTGCTCGCTGCATTGGGCCTCGCGATCACCTATGGACTGATTGGCGTCATCAACATGGCGCACGGCGAATTCCTGATGATCGGCGCTTACGCGACCTACGTCGTGCAGAACCTGTTCCAGCGCTTTGCGCCCGGTGCGTTCGACTGGTATCCTCTGCTGGCCGTGCCGGCTTCATTCGCTGCAGCCGGACTGGTCGGCATCGTGCTCGAACGGCTAGTGTTGAAGCATTTGTACGGCCGTCCGCTCGAAACCCTGCTGACCACCTTTGGCGTCAGCCTGATCCTGATTCAGGCGACACGTATGGTGTTCGGCGCGCAAAACGTCCAGGTGATCAACCCGGCCTGGATGAGCGGCGGCGTGACCGTGCTGCCGAACCTGATCCTGCCGTACAACCGGCTGGCGATCCTGGCGTTTTCGCTGATCGTCGTCGGGATTGCGTGGACCGTCCTGACTAAAACCCGCCTGGGTCTGTTCGTGCGAGCCGTCACGCAAAACCGGCGCATGGCGGCATGCGTCGGCGTGAAGACCGCGCGTGTCGATTCGTATGCGTTCGCGTTTGGCGCAGGCATTGCGGGCCTGGGTGGCTGCGCGCTGTCGCAGATCGGCAACGTGGGCCCGGATCTCGGCCAGAGCTACATCATCGATTCGTTCATGGCCGTGGTGCTCGGCGGCGTCGGCCAACTCGCCGGCACGGTAATCGGCGGCTTCGGTCTCGGGTTGATCAGCAAGGCGATCGAGCCGTTCTGGGGCGCGGTGCTCGCCAAGATCGCGGTGCTCGTGCTGATTGTGCTGTTCATCCAGAAGCGTCCGCAGGGTATGTTCGCCCTCAAGGGCCGTAGCGCGGAGGCATGAGATGACATCGGCTACCTCTTCGGCTCACGTCGGCTCAGCGAGCGGTGGCGCTTCTGCCGGACGCGAAGCGCAGTCCGGCTTCGCGCTCGGCTTGCCGCCGCGTCCTGCATTGCTGTCACGCCGCGCGTGGCTCGCGCTAATCGCATTGATCATCGTGTTCGGTCTCGGCGTGCCATTCGCCACGCTGGTGCTCCCGGAGACGAGCGCGTTCCATCTGTCCGCGTACGCGATGACGATCACCGGCAAGTTCATGTGCTACGCGATCGCCGCGCTGGCACTCGATCTCGTGTGGGGCTACTGCGGCATTCTCAGTCTGGGACACGCGTTGTTCTTTGCATTGGGCGGCTACGCAATCGGCATGTACCTCATGCGCTCGATCGGCCATGAAGGCAAATACGGCAGCGACCTGCCCGACTTCATGGTGTTTCTCGACTGGCACCAACTGCCGTGGTACTGGCAAGGCACGCAGCATCTCAGTTACGCGCTGCTGCTGGTGGTGCTGGTGCCCGCCGTTGTCGCGTGGGTGTTCGGCTTCTTCACGTTCCGTTCGCGGGTGAAGGGCGTGTACCTGTCGATCATCACGCAGGCGATGACGTTTGCCGCCATGCTGCTGTTCTACCGCAACGAAACGGGTTTCGGCGGTAACAATGGTTTTACCGACTTCAAGCGTATCGGCGGCTTTCCGATTACGCATCCGGGCACACGCACTGCCCTCCTGCTGATTACGTTTGCGGTGTTGATCCTGGCCTTCATCGGCGCGCGGGCAATCGTCACGTCGAAGCTCGGCCGCGTGGTCACTGCGGTACGCGATGGCGAAACGCGTTTGATGTTCCTCGGCTACAGCCCGCTCGCATACAAACTGTTCGTGTGGACCGTCTCCGCTATTTTGTGCGGGATCGCTGGCGCGTTGTATGTGCCGCAGGTCGGCATCATCAATCCGGGCGAGATGTCGCCGGGCAACTCGATCGAGATGGCGATCTGGGTTGCGGTGGGCGGACGCGGCACGTTGATCGGACCGATCATCGGCGCGTTCGCGGTGAATGGCGCGAAGAGCTTTTTTACAGCGAACTTCCCTGAATACTGGCTGTTCTTTCTTGGTCTGATTTTCGTGCTGGTCCCGCTATTGTTGCCGAACGGCATCATGGGCCTGATCGAAATGGTCACGCGCAAGAGGGACCGCTCATGAACGAAAACCCGATGGTTCCTGATCTTGCATTACCTGAAGAGCCTGCCGAACGGTCGCTGAGCGGTGTCGCCAGCATGGGGCACGCGGTGGTGCCGGGCGAGATCGATATTTCGCACGGGACGATTCTGTACCTTGAAGACGTGACCGTGAGTTTCGATGGATTTCGTGCGTTGAATGCGCTGACTCTATCGATCAACGCGGGTGAGTTGCGTTGCATCATCGGGCCGAATGGCGCCGGCAAGACGACGATGATGGATGTCATCACCGGGAAGACCGAACCGGATTCCGGGAAGGTTTTTTTGGGGCAGTCGATCGATTTGACGCGGATGAATGAGCCGTCTATTGCGCGCGCCGGGATTGGGCGCAAGTTTCAGAAGCCGACGGTGTTCGAGCAGCATCCTGTGTGGGAGAACCTTGAGTTGGCCATGAAGGCTGACAAGGGATGGTGGGCTTCTCTGCGTGCGCGATTGGATCGTGAGGCGCAAGCGCGGATTGAAGAGACGTTGGCTTTGATCGGGCTTGAGAGTGAGGCGCGACGGCTTGCGGGCGAGCTGTCACATGGGCAGAAACAGCGGCTCGAAATTGGGATGTTGCTGATGCAGCAACCGGCGCTTCTATTGCTCGACGAGCCTGCAGCGGGCATGACCGATGACGAGACCATGCAATTGGCTGAGCTGCTCAATCACTTGCGCGGCAGTTGTTCGATGATGGTTGTCGAACACGATATGGAGTTTGTCGCAGCGCTATCGGGTGAGAAGGGGAAGGTCACGGTGATGGCCGAAGGGCGAGTGCTCGCTCACGGCACGCTTGATGAGGTGAAGAGGGATGAGACGGTGATCGAGTCCTATCTCGGGCGGTAACGGCCGCAATCAAACCACGGCCGCAACAAGCCACCAGAATTCAAGGATCGACCGACATGCTAGAAGTAGAAAACCTGAACCAGTACTACGGCGGCAGCCACATTCTTCGTGATGTGAAACTCACCGTGCCCGACGGCAAGCTCACCGTCCTGCTGGGCCGCAATGGCGTCGGCAAGACAACGCTGCTTAGATGCCTGATGGGCGTCGTTCAAACCAAGAGCGGCTCAATCGCCTGGCGCGGCACACCGATCACCAAGCTGCCGACCTACTCGCGCGTGGAGAAAGGCCTCGCCTACGTCCCGCAAGGCCGTGACATCTTCCCGCGGCTAACCGTCGAAGAAAATCTGTTGGTCGGTGCGGCCAGCAAAAAAGCCCCGAAGAAAATCCCGGATCGCATTTACGAACTCTTCCCCGTCCTGAAGGATATGCGCAGCCGCCGCGGCGGCGATCTCTCCGGCGGTCAGCAACAACAGCTCGCGATCGGCCGCGCGCTGATGAGCGAGCCACAATTGCTGATCCTCGATGAACCCACCGAAGGTATCCAGCCATCGATCATTCAGGACATTGGCCGCACGTTGCGTCAGCTGGTCGAAGAAATGGGCATGACCGTGCTACTCGTCGAACAGTATTACGACTTCGCCAAGGAAATCGCCGACCGGTATTGGGTAATGAGCCGCGGTGAAGTCGTCGCGGGCGGTGAAGGCGCCAACATGGATACGGATGGCGTGCGTGCACTGATCGCCGTCTGACCGGAACAAGCAGCACAAACAGCACAGCGTGCTATTCTCGCCGCATCCTGTGGCAACGCGGCTCGTCGTTGCCTAACGCGTGCGGGCACGCTGCGCATTGCCGTGTCTGTTGCCGCGTCCGTTACTGTGCCCAATACCGCGCCCAGCCGCTCATTCATTCGCAAGTCTGCACGCATGTCGCTTCACGAAAACCACGCCGCCCTCGCCACCGCGCAACCCACCGCACACTCGCAATGGCGTGCGCGTCTCGAACTCGGCTTCGTCAAAGACGGCGAACGGACCACGCTCAAGCATCGGCTGCATGATGGGCCGTTGCGCGTGCAACGCCCGCTCTATCCGGAAGGCCATGCGATCTGCCACGCGGTGATCGTGCACCCGCCGGGTGGGATCGCGGGCGGCGATCAACTCGATATCGACGTGGATGTCGGCGACAGCGCCCATGCCGTTATCACCACGCCCGGCGCAACCAAGTGGTACAAGTCCAACGGACGTGCGGCACGGCAGAATATTGCGGTGCGTGTCGGCCCTCAGGCGAAGCTCGACTGGCTGCCGCAGAACAATATCGTTTTCGATCACGCCAACGCGATGCTGGATTTTTCGCTGACGCTTGGCGAAGGCGCTACCGCGATTGGGTGGGACGCGACTCAGCTTGGGCGGCAAGCGGCGGGTGAGCGGTGGTCGGACGGGCATTTGCGGGCTGTGTCGCGGATCGTTGGCGCGAATGGCGAGGCGCTGTGGCTCGAACGTGCGAGCCTCAGCGCGGAAGATTCATTGCGCGATGCCGCGCAAGGCCTTGCCGGGTTTCCCGCTTATGGAACGCTGTGGGCAGTCGGGGCGGCCTGCGATGATGCACTCGCTGAGGCGCTCACTGCCCAGCTGCCGTTTGACGATTCGTTGCGGGCGGCGGCTTCCTGTGTCACTGAAGGGGTTTTACTCGTGCGGGCGGTTTCGCGGTCTATGGAGACGCTGCAGCGGGCTTTGACCGCGTGCTGGCTTCAGTTGCGCCCGATCGTGCATGGCGTCGACGCTGTGCCACTTCGGATCTGGTCGACCTGATTCGCTCGACATAGGCGCCTGGTAGTACAGCGTGCCTTTCACTTTCGCAAGACGTCGCGCGCACCAATCTGGCGCGTCAGACTGCGCCAAATCGGTGCATTCTCGTATCTTTCGCCCCGCCAAGCCATGCTGCACCGCCATGGCACATACCTTGCGTCGAAATCCCCCACGATGCTGCCGCGTCCTGACGGCAGCCGACCACCCGCCACCACCGCTCGCCTAACATGACCCGATCGACCCTTCGCCCTGCGCGTCGCGCCTGGCTCGCCGCACTGCTGCTCTCGCCCGTCCTCGCCATCAATGCGCCCGCCGCCCACGCGGATACGCTCGACAACATCGCTAAAGCCGGCGTGCTGAAAGTTGCAGTTCCCGAAGACTATCCGCCGTTCGGCTCGGTCGGCGCGGATATGAAGCCGCAAGGCTATGACATCGATACCGCCGCGATGCTGGCGAAGTCGATGAACGTGAAGCTCGAACTCGTGCCGGTCAACAGCGCGAACCGCATTCCGTATCTGCAAACGGGTAAGGTCGATCTGGTGATCTCGTCGCTCGGCAAAACGCCTGAGCGCGACAAGGTCATCGACTTTTCGACGGCGTATGCGCCGTACTACCAGGGCGTATTCGGTCCCGCCGACATCAAGGTCACCGGCCCCGCCGATCTCACCGGCAAGACGGTCGGCGCCACGCGCGGCGCGCTCGAAGAAATCGGCCTCACGCAAATGGCGCCGAACGCCACCATCAAACGCTTCGAAGATAACAACGCGACCATCGCGGCGTTCCTCTCGGGTCAGGTGCAGTTGATCGCTGCCGGCAACATCGTCGCCGCCGCCATCAATGCGAAGAATCCGCCGCGTCGTCCGGAACCTAAGTTCGTTATAAAGGATTCACCATGTTTCGTCGGCATGAACAAGAATGAAAGCCGGCTGCAGACGAAGGTCAACGCCGCCATCGCCCAAGCGAAGGCGGACGGCACGCTCAACACGATGTCGAAGAAGTGGTTCGGCGCGCCCTTGCCGACCAACCTGTAAGCGGGTCGTTAATTCAGCTTGATATCTTTGTAAGCAGATCTGGCGGTAAGCTTGTCGCGGTTTGTTTCGCGCCGTATTTCGAGCGACCGCGATGGCGCGCAACGAAACGCGACCCCGATCGCATCCGACGCCTGTCCTGACTGGGACGGGCGTAACCCAACCCGATATCCGATGAAGCTGACACCTCGCGAGAAGGACAAGCTCCTGATCTTCACCGCCGCGCTGCTCGCCGAACGGCGCCGCGCCCGCGGCCTCAAACTGAATTACCCGGAAGCGATCGCCTTCATCACCGCCGCGCTGATGGAAGCGGCCCGTGACGGCAAGACCGTCGCCGAGGTCATGCATTACGGCACCACGCTGCTGACGCGCGCCGATGTGATGGAAGGCGTGCCGGAAATGATCCCCGACATCCAGGTCGAAGCCACGTTCCCCGACGGCACCAAGCTCGTCACCGTTCATCACCCGATCCCCTAATCACGCAAGGCAGCCCCATGATTCCCGGCGAACTCCTCATCGACGACGGCGAACACGAACTCAACGTGGGCCGCGCCACCGTCACGGTGATCGTGTCGAATACCGGCGACCGTCCGGTGCAGATCGGCTCGCACTATCACTTCTATGAAGTGAACGAGGCGCTCTCTTTCGATCGCGAAGCGGCGCGCGGCTTCCGGCTCAACATCGCAGCGGGCACCGCCGTGCGCTTCGAGCCCGGCCAGGAACGCACTGTAGAACTAGTCGAACTGGCGGGTGACCGCGTCGTTTACGGCTTCAACGGCAAGGTGATGGGCAAGCTCTGATGCGCCAACCGCGCACGCTCGCTCCGACCACCCTGTTCATTTCCGGACCCTCACCATGACATTACGCATCGGCCGCCGCGCATACGCGGAAATGTTCGGCCCCACCACCGGCGACCGCGTGCGCCTCGCCGACACCGAACTGCTGATCGAAGTCGAACGCGACTTCACGACCTACGGCGAAGAAGTGAAATTCGGCGGCGGCAAAGTGATTCGCGACGGCATGGGCCAGTCGCAACGCGTACATGCCGACGTGGTCGATACCGTCGTGACGAACGCGGTGATTCTCGATCACTGGGGCATCGTCAAGGCCGACATCGGCATCAAGAACGGCCGCATCGCTGCGATCGGCAAAGCGGGCAATCCCGACATCCAGCCGAACGTGACGATTGCGATCGGCGCGTCCACTGAAGTGATCGCCGGCGAAGGCCTGATCGTGACGGCGGGTGGCATCGATACGCACATCCACTTCATCAGCCCCCAACAAATCGAAGAAGCGCTCGCGAGCGGCGTGACGACGATGCTCGGCGGCGGCACGGGTCCGGCAACGGGTACGAATGCCACGACTTGCACGCCGGGTCCGTGGCATCTCGAACGCATGCTGCAAGCGGCCGATGGTTATCCAATGAATCTCGGCTTTCTCGGCAAGGGCAATGTGAGCCAGCCGCAGCCTGCTTTGGAGCAGATCGCCGCGGGGGCGATCGGTTTGAAGCTGCACGAAGACTGGGGCACGACGCCGGCTGCAATCGACAACTGTCTGTCCGTCGCCGACGATACCGACACGCAGGTCGCGATCCACACCGACACGCTGAACGAAGCCGGCTTTGTGGAAGCAACGGTGGCTGCGTTCAAGGGCCGCACGATCCACACGTATCACACGGAAGGCGCAGGCGGTGGCCACGCACCGGACATCATCAAGGTGTGCGGCGAAGCGAACGTGCTGCCCTCGTCGACCAATCCGACGCGCCCGTATACCGTCAACACGCTCGAAGAGCATCTCGACATGCTGATGGTGTGCCATCACCTGGACCCGTCGATTGCGGAAGATATCGCCTTTGCCGAGTCGCGCATTCGTCGCGAGACCATCGCCGCCGAAGACATCCTGCACGACCTCGGCGCATTGTCGATGCTGTCGTCGGATTCGCAGGCGATGGGGCGCGTGGGCGAAGTGATCATCCGCACGTGGCAGACCGCGCACAAGATGAAGGTGCAACGCGGCGCGCTGCCCGAAGACAACGCACGTCACGACAATTTCCGCGCGAAGCGTTATATCGCCAAGTACACGATCAACCCGGCCATCACGCACGGTATCTCGCATGAAGTCGGCTCGATCGAACCGGGCAAGTGGGCCGATCTGGTGTTCTGGGAACCGGCGTTTTTCGGCATCAAGCCGTCGCTGATCCTGAAGGGCGGCATGATCGCGATGGCGCAGATGGGCGACCCGAACGCGTCGATTCCGACGCCGCAACCGGTCCACTATCGCGAGATGTTCGCGACGCGTGGCGGTGCGCTGGGACGTACTTCCCTGACCTTCGTTTCACAGATGGCGGCGGATGCGGGCGTCGGTGAACGCTATGGTCTGAATAAGCGTATCGTTGCTGTGAAGAACTGCCGCAAGATCACGAAGGCGGACATGATTCACAACGCGTGGCGTCCGGCGATCAGCGTCGATCCTGAGACGTATCAGGTTATCGCTGATGGTCAGTTGCTGACCTGCGAGCCAGCAACTGTACTGCCGATGGCGCAACGTTACTTTTTGTTCTAAACCATGCGCACTATCGACAAACTGATTGCGCCGCATCTGAAACTAGCACCTGTGCTGGTGAAGCGCGCGCCGACCTTGACGCTCGCGTTTGATGACCGGCGTAAGAGCCGTCTTGCAGCAACGTTGGATAACGGCGAGGAAGTCGCGCTGTTATTGCCGCGCGGTACCGTGCTGCGCGACGGCGATATTCTGGTCGCTGATGACGGCGGCCTGGTGCGCGTGGTCGCCGCGCCCGAGGCGGTGCTGGTTGTCCGCGCGAAAGATGCGTTGACGTTGACGCGCGCCGCGTATCACCTGGGCAATCGTCATACGCCGGTCGAAGTCGGCGCTGATTATCTGAAGCTCGAATATGATCCGGTGCTGGCCGATATGTTGAAGCGTATCGGCGCAAGCGTGGATCAGGTGTCGATGCCGTTTCAGCCGGAATCGGGCGCGTATGGCGGTGGGCATAAGCATGGTCATGATGAGACCTTTGCGGAAGACTATGCGTTAGCTCAGCAGGTGTTCGGCGAGCATCATGGGCATGAGCATTCGCACGATCATGATCATGGGCATTCGCATGACCATGACCATGACCACGGCAACGACCACTCGCACGATCCCAAAGACGACAATCACGTCCACGACGAATCGTGCGGCCACGGGCATCATCATCACCATGCGCATCGCTGAACTCACAGCGCTGCTGCATCTCGCGTCGCCGGCGCTGCCGATCGGCGCGTTCAGCTACTCGCAGGGTCTCGAAGCCGCGATCGAAGCGCAACTCATCACCGACGCGGATTCCGCACGCAATTGGATCGCGAGCGGTTTAACCGATGTGCTCGCGCGTGGCGAGTTGCCGTTTCTTGCGCATCAGATGGAACGCTGGCGCGCGCACGATGCCGACGGCTTGCGCGAGGCGAACAGCGAATTCCTGGCAAGCCGTGAGTCTGCTGAACTACGACGCGAGACTGAACAAATGGGCTGGTCACTACGACAATTGTGCGTGTCGCTCGAATGGGGCGACGCAGAACGGCGTATGACGCTGGCATCGCTCAAGCCCTTGGCCCAACCCACGGCGTTCGCCTTCGCCGCTTTCGCCCACGACGCAGCGCCTGACGCCGCGCTCGCTGCCTACGCATTCAGCTGGGTAGAAAATCAGGCCGCCGCAGCATTGAAGGCCGTGCCGCTAGGCCAACTCGCCGGCCAGCGCATCATCGTCGCGTTACGCGAACCGATCGATGCCGCCGTCAAACGAGCCTTGGCCACGCCACCTGAAAACATCAACACCTTCGCGCCGCAATTAGGCATTCTGTCGGCGCGTCACGAGTCGCAGTATTCGCGGCTCTTCCGCTCATAAATAGATCCATCATGAACGCACCTCATCACCCCGCTCACCCGCCTGTCCGCACGAAGAAACTGCCGCCGCTGCGCGTGGGCGTCGGCGGCCCGGTCGGCTCGGGCAAGACCACGTTGCTCGAAATGCTCTGCAAGGCGATGCGCGAACAGTACGACCTCGTCGCGATCACCAACGATATCTATACGAAAGAAGACCAACGTCTGTTGACCGTAGCAGGCGCGCTGCCGGCCGAGCGGATCATGGGTGTGGAAACGGGCGGCTGCCCGCACACGGCGATTCGTGAAGACGCATCGATCAACCTCGAAGCCGTCGACCGCATGTTGACGCGCTTCCCTGACGCGGACATCGTGTTCATCGAATCGGGCGGCGATAACCTCGCGGCGACCTTCAGCCCGGAACTGTCGGACCTGACGATCTACGTGATCGACGTAGCCGGCGGCGAAAAGATTCCGCGCAAAGGCGGCCCAGGCATTACGAAGTCGGATCTGCTGGTGATCAACAAGACCGACCTCGCACCGATGGTCGGCGCGAATCTCGAGGTGATGGCTTCGGACGCGAAGAAGATGCGCGGCGAGCGACCCTTCGTGATGTGCAATCTGAAGGCGCTCGACGGATTGGATGTAGTGGTGAAGTTTATCGAGAAGAAGGGGCTGTTGAAGGCTTGAGCCCGAGAGACGCGTTTCAAAGCTTTGAATCTTTGAAGTCGAGGCGCTTTGGCGCCTCTCCTCACTCCGGCAACACCGCCATCAACACATCCACAGTCCGTGCCGTCGCACCGCGATGGCGCGCGGCAAACGCCGAAGCCGCGCCGCCCATCGCCAGCCGCCTCGCTTTGTCGCCGAAGAGCTCGCGCAACGCCCGCGCCAGATCAGCCGGATCCTGCACCTGCACCGCCGCACCCGCCGCGACCGCATCCGCGGTAGCCTGCGTGAAGTTGAACACATGCGGCCCGATCAGCACCGGCACACCAACCGCGCATGCCTCAATCAGATTCTGCCCACCCAGCGGCAGCAAACTCCCGCCGATAAACGCGAGATCCGAAGCCGCGTAGTAAGCACCTAACTCGCCCATCGAATCGCCAAGCAGCACGTTCACATCGGCAGGCAAAGCCGGCACGCCACCGCCTGCACTTGAAGCAGCCCCCGATGCCACCGTCGCCACAGGCGCCCATGTCGAACGCCGCTCGAGACGCAAACCAGCCTTCTCGACCAGCCCCGCCACTTCATTAAACCGTTGTGGATGACGCGGCACCAGGATCAGCAACGCATCGTCGATACCGAGTGCCGCGACCGCCTGCAGCACCAGTTCCTCTTCACCTTCACGCGTACTCGCCGCGACCCACACGGGCCGCGTGCCGATCGCCGCACGCCATGCATGGCCACGCGCCGCCAGTTCCGGCGGCGTGCTCATATCGAACTTCAGATTACCGAGCACCGCGACATTACGCGCACCGAGTGCAGTGAGCCGCTCCGCATCCGACGGACTCTGCGCCAGCACTCGCGCAAACCCACCGAACACGTCCTTGGTCGCATGGCCGAACTTGGCTGCGCGCTTATACGAGCGTGCCGACATCCGCGCATTGGTGAGCACCAACTGCACGTCCGCGCGACGGCATTCGTCGATCAGCGTCGGCCACACTTCAGTTTCCATCACCAGACCGAGCGATGGCCGCCACGTCCGCAAAAACCGCCGCACCGCATGCGGCATGTCGTACGGCAGATAGCTGCGCAACACACAGTCGCCAAAAATCTGCTCGCCGGTGGCGCGGCCACTCGGCGTCATATGGGTCAAAAGAATTCGCGCGTCGGGACGCGCCTTGATCAGCGCATCGATCAGCGGTTGCGCGGCGCGCGTCTCGCCCACCGACACCGCATGCACCCAGATCAGCGGCGCATTGTCTTCCGGCAACCGGCCACGCGAGTAACCGAAACGCTCGGCGATATGCTCGCGATAGCCACACTCCTTGCGCGAACGGATCAGCAAGCGCAGCACGGCAAGCGGCGCGATGATCCACCAGAGCGCGTTATAAATCGCCCTCAGCATCGGGACTCCGCACGCTCGAGCGCGAATCCGAAATCCAACGCGAATGTCACAGCGCGATCGAAAAAGACAGCGGCGCTCAAACCAGCGCCCTGCCCTTCAGGCGCTCGAGAATGCCGAGCGGCGCGCAGTCCGGCTGCGCCATCGCCTTGACCGGCAGGAAGAAGGTCTGCTCCAGCATGAACTGGCCGGACATCACCGCATGCGAAGTCTGGTCGGAGAAACACACCCACACGCTACCCGGCGGAAACGGCATAGTCTCCTGCGGGCTCGACTTCTGATAGTCGAGGTCGGCCTTCATGCTGTCGTGCAGATTCAGCATCAGATGGTCGTATTCGCTGCGCGGCGATTTAGTCACGTGCAGCAGATTCAGCAGCCACGCCGAGCCCGGCATCTGCGGTTTGATGCGCGGCAGGAAGCGCTTGGCCATATCCTCGAACGGTTCGCCGACGCGCCACACGCGCGGTGCACCATGCGGATTGACGTTGGTGAACACGCGCAGAATGCGCTCGCCATAGTTCGGCCGCGACGGAAAGGCATCGACATGCAGACGGCTATCGTCTTTACGCCATGAAGTCTCGCGCCCTTCCACCTGATGCAACCGCAGGCTCGTCGGCGCGACGCGCAACTTGCTGTTGTATTCGGGAAAGAGCCCATCGACCAGCGTGCGCGCATTGGCCTGATAACGCGCGATCAAGGCGCGCACGGCCGATTGCGTGACCGCGTCACCGGCCACGCCATGCAGCGCGCCGCCGTTCGGCTCAAGACTGATGTTCTTGCGGTTCGGATCGGCCAATGCGGGATCAAGCAAGGCCTGTTCGCCGCCTTCGATGGCAAAGCGCAGATTCGGGAAATACAGCACCTTGCCGCGTTCGACGCCGGCCAGCAGCGTCTCGCGCGGCGCGGACAGATTGCGTCCGTGCCAGTCAGCGTTCGCTACTTCGATGATCTGGGTTTCGTTCATGGTCGCCCTTGAAAACGGATGGAGCGTAAGGCGAAGCACACCGCATTACAGCGCTACAGCGCTACAGCATTAGAGCAGGCCGAAACCGGCCAGCGCGGACTTGACTTCCTGCAGCGTGGGCGGCTTGCCGGCCGTGCCGAGATTGACGACGTTCGGCGACCAGTAGCCGCCAGTGCGCCACGCGGTGGCGAAATTGTACAACTCGACAGTCGGCCGCTTCAGCGCCGCTGCAATGTGAACTAGACCTGTGTCAACGCCGACGGTCGCGGCGGCGCCTTCGATCAGACCGACCACCGCCGGCAACGAGAGCTTGGGCGGTACGATCGCCGCGGCGCCGAATTCCTTCGCCAAACGTTCGCTGGTGACGCGCTCCTCCTCGCTACCCCACGGCAGCACGATCGACGCGCCGCGCAGCACCAATGCCTGACCGAGGTCGATCCAGGCAGCATCGGGCCACTGCTTGTCGGCGCGCGAGGTGGCGTGCGCAAACACCACGTAAGGCACCGGCAGATTCAGATTCGCTTCCGACAAAGCCAGCGCCGCGCGCCCGGTGTCGACGCCGAAGTCGATCTCGTCGGTGGGGTGCGGCTGCGGGTCGTCCAGCGCCGCGGCCACCAGCTGGCGCGTGCGCTCGACGACATGGGTGCGCGGCTCGATCGGCACGCGCTTGTCGTAAAAGAAGCGCACCAGCCATTCGAAGCCCGCGCCGTCGGTACGGTTCGCGAGGCCGACCAGCGGCCCGCGCGCCATGCTCGCGACCCACGCGGTCTTGATGAGCCCCTGGCAGTCGATCACGAGGTCGTAGTTCTCGGCGGCGAGCGCGCGGCGAAACGCGCCGATCTCGCGCCAGTTGTCGACCGAAAGGATGCGCTTGCGCCAGCGCCGCAGCGACACGGGAATCGCCCGCCGCACGCCGCTGACGAGCTCCACGAGCCCCACGAAGCTTTCTTCGACGAGCCAGTCGATCTGGGCCTCTGGATGGCGGCGTCGGATGTCGGCGATCACCGGCATGTTGTGAACGACGTCGCCCAATGACGACACCCTCACGATTAGTATCTTTTGCACGCTCAAGTGTGGGAAAACCGGCTATCCGGCCCGAAGATGCTATGAAAGGACGGCAATTCTATCGCGACACGGGTAAATGGCATGAAAAAACGCGGCGCGGTAAGTGAAACCCGCGCCGCGTTCGACGGCAACCGCAGTTCACGAAGAACCGCGCCGCCGCTTGCGCCTTTAGAACGGCAGCTTCGCGTCCGGCTTCTCCGCCATGATTACGCGGCGAAAGTCCTCCTGGATGCGCTTGAGCGCTTCGTCGCTATCGGCTTCGAAACGCATGACCACCACCGGCGTGGTGTTCGACGAGCGCGCGAGGCCGAAGCCGTCCGGATACTCGACACGCAGACCGTCAATCGTCACGACGTCGTCCGCGCCGGTGAACTTCGCGTTTTTCTGCAAACGCGCGATCAGTTCGAAGTTTTCGCCTTCTTCGAGCTTCAATTGCAGTTCCGGCGTGGAATTCGAGTTCGGCAGCGAGTTCAGCAGCTTGCTCGGATCCGCCACACGCGTGAGGATTTCCAAGAGACGCGCGCCCGTGTACAGGCCGTCGTCGAAACCGTACCAGCGGTCTTTGAAGAATACGTGGCCGCTCATTTCGCCCGCCAGCGGCGCGCCGGTTTCGCGCAGTTTCGCCTTGACCAGCGAGTGGCCGGTCTTCCACATCAGCGGTTCGCCGCCCTTTTCCTTGATCCACTTGCCCAGATTGCGCGTGCACTTCACGTCGTAAATGATCTGCGCGCCCTTGTTGCGCGACAGCACTTCTTCGGCGAACAGCATCAGCTGGCGGTCCGGATAGATGATCTGGCCGTCTTTGGTGACGACGCCGAGGCGGTCGCCGTCGCCGTCGAATGCGAAGCCGATTTCTGCATCCGTTTCCTTCAGCGCGCGGATCACGTCCTGGAGGTTTTCCGGGTGAGCGGGGTCCGGGTGATGGTTCGGGAAGTTGCCGTCGATTTCGGTGAACAGTTCGACCAGTTCGCAGCCGAGCTTCTTGAAGAGCTTCGGCGCGAGGCCGCCTGCCACACCATTGCCGGTATCGACCACGATCTTGATCGGGCGTGCGAGCTTGATGTCGCTCGTGATGCGATCCAGATAGGCGTCGGCGATGTCGTACTCGGTGTACGTGCCGCTGCCTTCAGAGAAGTTTTCATCGACGATGCGCTGATGCAGCGCGAGGATCGTCTCACCGTAAATGGCCGCGCCGCGCAGGACCATCTTGAAGCCGTTGTAGTCAGGCGGATTGTGGCTGCCCGTCACGACGATGCACGAATCGACGCGGCGCTCGCCACCGTCGAGCTTCAACGGCACGCTGGCCGCGAAGTAGCCGACCGGCGTCGGCACCATGCCGACGTTGACCACGTCGACGCCAGCCGCACGCAGACCGTCCGATAGTGCCTGGATCAGCTCCGGACCCGACAGGCGTCCGTCACGCGCCACAACTACGGCGTCGCCGCCTTGCGCTCGCACTTCGCTGCCAAAAGCGAGGCCGATCGAACGCGCTGCGTCGGTGTCGAGCGTCTTGCCGATCACACCGCGAATGTCATACGCCTTGAAAATAGATTTGGAGATCATGTTGGCTCACTTGCGTGCAATGGAAAATTTTGACCGGCGTATTGCCGAGGGATCGGTAAAACTACCTGTTAAACCGAGCGATGCGCCCTTGCCGGAAGCAATCCGGTTCCAACTTATAATTGCGCCTTCCGGACATGCCCTAATAGACGCCCATTCTAATGCTTAGACGCCCTGCTTTTGCAATGTTGCCGCGACAGTCGGCCAGGTCGGCTGTTACACATTGCGCCCTGGCGCACGTTGCGTCCCTCGTACAACACCTACAACACGTGCAACGCGTGCAACCGCGTTGGCGAGTGTCCACCGGATGCTGACGCTCAAACGCTTCGCCAATCCCGACGTCACGCGCGCCTTCACCAACATCGTCTGGCTCGGGCTGGAGCGGCTCACGCAGATTGGCGTCGCGATCGCGATCAGCGGCATGCTGGCGCGCTACTTCGGGCCTGACACCTTCGGTAAATGGCAGTACGCGAACACGCTGCTGCTGGTGCTCTCGCCGATCACCTGGGTGTGCGGGGCGGAAATTCTGGTTCCCACCATCGTCGGCCGGCCGCCAACCCAGCTGGGCACAGTGCTCGGCAGCGCCTTCGCGCTGCGCTTTTCGGTTTCCCTCGCGGCGCTGCTGCTCACGTGGCTCGGCATCGCGTTGCACTTTTTCGACCCGCTGGTGGGCGCCATGCTCGCCGGCCTCGCGGTGACGATGCTGTTTCGCGAACCGTTCGTCGGCGTGATCAATGCGTGGCTGCAAAGCATGACTTACAGCAAACCGCAGTTGCTCACCAGCATGAGCACCGCGGTGCTGAAGGCCGGCGTCGTCTATCTGATGGTGCGCGCGATGGCATCGCCCGCGCGCTTTGGCTGGCTGTGGGCGGTCGAATCGGCGGTCATTGGCGCGGTTTTGCTGATCTATTACACCCACCGGCATGGCGGCAAGCTCGGCTGGCACCTCGATCGTTCGCTCTTCAAGCACTTCGCGACCGCGGGCACGGTGTTCTGGATCGGGCTGATCTGTATGTATCTGTTCCTGAAACTGGACAGACTGATGCTCGAGCGGGCGATTTCTTTCGCCGACCTCGGGCGCTATTCCGCCGCGCAGCAGTTGAACGAAAACTGGATCACGCTCGCGCTGATGCTCGCGCAGACGATTGCGCCCGCCTTTGTCTACCGCGTGCAGGACGCGGCTCAATTGCGCCGCAATGTGTGGCGGCTGACCGCCATGACTGCCGCGCTGATGGTGAGCGGCGCGATCGTGCTGGATTTGCTGGCGGGTTTCATCATCCGCCGCGTGTTCGGGCCGGACTTCGAAGGCGCCATCGAAATTTTCCGCTGGGCGGTATGGCTTTCCGTGCCGGCCGGCATCGAGGCGATCGGCAATCTGATCGTGCTGAAATATCAGGCCAAATTCGTGTTGCTCTCGAAGTGGCTGCTGGCGCTGGCCGTTGCGTTCGTGGTCAATCTGCTGGCGATTCCGCGGCTTGGCGCTTACGGTGCGCTGGTGGGTCTCGCGGCCGGTTATCTCGCCGCCGCGTCAGTTAATCTTTATTACATTCGTTTCAAATTGCGCCCATGACGAATTCATCCGCCGCCGCGCAGATTTCTCTCGACGACGTCGCCGTCCTGATGCCCGCGTACAACGGCCAGGCCGACGTCGATCTCACGCTGGCCTCGTTCAGCGAAAGCGCGCTGATCCACGTACTGATCGTCGACGACGGCAGCACGCCGCCGATCGTCGCGCCGGCGATCGGCAACATGAAGATCGAAGTGCTGCGTATGCCGCAGAACGGCGGCATCGAACGCGCGCTGCAAACCGGCATCGACGCCCTTGCGCAGCGCGGTTTTCGTTACGCAGCGCGCATCGACGCAGGCGACCGCAGCGTGCCGCAGCGGCTCGCCAAACAGCGCGTGTTCATGGAATTGCATCCGCAAGTGGCCGGCCTCGGCATGTGGACGCAGGTCGTCACGCGTGAAGGCAAGCCGCTTTTCATGCTGACGCCGCCCGCGGAACCGAACGAGATCCGGCGTCTGCGCTTCTTCCGTTCATGCCTCGCGCATCCTTCGATGATGCTGCGCGTTGACGCGGTCCGCGCGGTCGGCAACTATCGCGCGGCCTATCCTTCCGCCGAAGACCTCGATCTGTTCGTGCGTCTGATGGCGCGCTACGACTGCGCGAACCTGCCGGAACTCGGGCTCTACTACGAGCTGAACGAAGGCGGCATTAGCGCGACCAAACGGCGCCGCCAGGTCAGCTCGACGCTGCGGCTGCAACTGCGCTACTTCAACGTCACCAACCTGTACGACTGGCTGGGTCTCGCCAAAAATCTGCTGCATCTCGTGACGCCTTACCGCGCATTGCAGAGGGTCAAACGCACGCTACTCGCGCCGCGTGCGGGCCATTGATTCCGTTACTCCGTCATTCACCCTGTTATTCACCGTCGAGCCCGTTCCCGCATGAAGCCTGCCTTGAAGTCGACGCCCGCGCTACGCATTACACTCGTCTGTAACACCGCCTGGGCAATCTATACGTATCGGCAAGGGCTGATCCGCATGCTGGTTGGACGCGGCGTCGACGTGACGGTGCTCGCGCCGCGCGACCGCACGTTCGAGCTGCTCACCGCGATGGGGTGCCGCTGCATCGAATTGCCGGTTGCGTCCAAAGGCACCAGTCCGCGGGAAGACCTGTGCACACTTTTGTCGTTGTATCGTTTGTATCGAAGCATCCGCCCGCACGTTGTGTTCCACTACACGATCAAGCCGAACATTTACGGCTCGGTCGCCGCGAAACTGGCGGGCGTGCAGTCGGTGGCGGTGACGACCGGGCTCGGTTACGTGTTCATCCAGCAGAGCCGCGCTGCGCAAGTCGCCAAAAAACTGTACCGTTTCGCCTTCCGCTTCCCGCGCGAAATCTGGTTTCTGAATCGCGACGACCAGGCCGCGTTTGTCGAGCAGAATTTGTTGGTGCATCCTGAGCGTGCGCGTCTTCTGCATGGCGAAGGCGTCGATCTCGAACAATTCGCCTTCACGCCGCTGCCGGAGCGGGCGGAATTCAAGTTCGTGCTGATCGGGCGGCTCCTGTGGGACAAGGGCGTGGCCGAATATGTCGAAGCCGCGCGGCGCTTGCGTGAACGTTATCCTCAGGCGCGGTTCCAATTGCTCGGTCCGGTTGGCGTCGACAACCCGAGCGCGATCACACGCGAAGAGGTAGCCGCGTGGGAGCAGGAAGGCATCATCGAGTATCTTGGCGAAGCGCACGACGTGCGGCCTTTTATCGCCGATGCGGACTGCGTCGTCCTGCCTTCCTATCGCGAAGGCGTGCCCCGTACGCTGATGGAAGCATCGGCGATGGGCCGGCCGATTGTTACGACGGATGTGCCAGGCTGCCGTGAAGTGGTGGCGGACGGCGTCAATGGATTGCTGTGCGAAGTGCGCAATGCCGCGAGTCTCGCGGAGAAGCTGGCGCAGATGCTCGACATGAGCGGCGCCGGGCGCCGTGCAATGGCTGAACGCGGCCGACAGAAAGTCGCGGAAGAATTCGACGAACGCGTGGTCGTCGAAACGTATAAAGACCTGGTGCAGAAAATGACGGGCGTTTTACTTTAACGGAGCAACAGCATGACCACGAAGGGCACGATTCTGGTAACGGGCGGTGCAGGATTTATCGGCTCGCACACATGTGTCGAACTGCTCAACGGCGGTTACGACGTCGTGGTAATCGACAATCTCGTGAACAGCAATCGCGAATCGCTGCGGCGCGTGGAGAAAATCACGGGTAAGGCCGTGAGCTTCTACGAAGCCGACGCACGCGACGAAGCGGCGCTCAACCGTATTTTCGACGCACACCCGATCACCGGCGCGATTCACTTTGCGGCGCTGAAGGCGGTGGGCGAATCGGTCGCCAAGCCGATCGAGTACTACAGCAATAACGTCGGCAGTTTGCTAACGCTGCTCGGCGTGATGCGCGATCGCAATGTGAAGCAGTTCGTGTTCAGTTCATCGGCGACGGTGTATGGCGTGCCGAAGAGTTCGCCGATCGATGAATCGTTTCCGCTGTCGGCGACCAATCCTTATGGGCAGTCGAAGCTGATTGCAGAGCAGGTTTTGCGTGATCTGGAAGTGGCGGATGCGTCCTGGCGGATCGCGACGCTGCGCTATTTCAATCCGGTTGGCGCGCATGAGAGCGGGTTGATCGGTGAGGATCCGGCTGGGATTCCGAATAATCTGATGCCGTATGTGGCGCAGGTTGCTGTCGGCAAGCTCGAAAAGCTGCGGGTGTTTGGTGGCGACTATGAGACGCCGGATGGTACCGGGGTGCGGGACTATATTCATGTTGTGGATCTGGCGCGCGGGCATCTGGCGGCGCTGGATGCGCTGGTTAAGCGCGATGCCAGTTTGGTGGTGAATCTTGGGACTGGGCAGGGGTATAGCGTGATCGACGTCGTCAAGGCGTTTGAGAAGGCTTCGGGGCGGCCTGTGCCTTATGAGATCGTGGCGCGGCGGCCGGGTGATGTGGCTTCGTGTTTTGCGGATCCGGCAGCCGCTTTGGATGTGCTTGGATGGCGCGCTGAGTTCGGGATCGAGAGGATGTGCGCGGATCACTGGCGGTGGCAGGAGGGGAATCCGCAAGGGTTTGCCTGATAACGTTGCGGCAATGGTTTGAAGATCGACGGTGGAATGGCGAATCGCCACGCAGGGATTCCGTCGCCGTCGATTGCAGGATTGGACCAAGCGGGCAAGACCACGATGGAGTAGGTGTCAAGCCAAACGCATCGACGCGATGAATTCGCATCTCGCGGCTCGGACTCGCGCACTCGGCGGAAGGTGGGCGCTTTTTTTGCGACCATGAGTGGAACCGACAACCCTGATCTTCGGCGCGTTTGCTGGCCTGTGTGGCCGACCATGGGCACGCGCTGGAGAACGGCTGAATTGACGCGCACGGGTTGGCGGGCAACCCGCGAGATGATTTTTCGGTGAAAGCGACTCATTCGGGACAAGTCATTGATCTTGGCGTACGGTCAGGCGGCGCACCGAAAGATGAAGCCACTCGGGGTGATGCCAACGCTTTCTCCGACTCCATCGCAGCGGGACAATGGTGCAGTTAGTCGTCTCAGTTTGCAGTACGCCATTCGCAGCCGTGCACGATCGAGTTCACGGCCTTGAACGAGACGACTCGCAATTTGGGACGCTGCACCTACTCTTTTATCTCACGCGAATCGGCCCGAATACGCTCCCGGTGATCGATTCCCGCCTCCGGCCGGGTGTCGGCGCACCGAAGTATCGCTTCGGCGATCACCCTCACTGGCAACCGTCCCACGCCTCGTAGTCCAAACTGCCGCTGCCGCACACGTAGAAGGCGGTACAGCTCGCTACATTCGAGCAACGCCATCGGCAACGCAGGGTCGATCCGCGCCGCCGGATTAGAAAAGACGCCCAACCCTTCGACCGCCCACAATCGAGGAGGTAACAACGAGCGCACAAAGCGCACCTTGGCAGCGTTTTGTTTGAGCGGCGAGGTGCGCACCAGACACTGGCCATCAGGCATGGTAAGTCGCAGCGTATCATCGCTGTCACCGCGCGTGACAACACCGCTCCAGTGCTTGGTCTCGATGACGAAAATACCAAACGGCGTAACCGCCAGATGATCAATTTCAGCAGTCGGAAACGCAGTGCCGGGCTTGTGAATCAAGATCAGACTGTCCAGTATCTGATAGTTATTGCCGCAGAGCCTGGTCAAAACCCGACGCAATTCGCCGGAAACGAGCGCTTCGCCCAATGCACCGCGCGCATCAGCAGACACTGCGGGTTGCACTGTTTTGCTGATCTCGAATGGAGGCTCCTCGTGACGAAAACATGCGTAGCCGCACACGAGCGTAGCGCCAACTCCGAAAAGTTCAATAAGCATAACGATCTCCTTGTAGTAAGACGTAAGACCAGCTTATTGCTCGCGCCACCAAGTCAAGGTTGCCTGTCTCGTCCCACCATTTCAGAATTGCCGATCGTCCCCAGTGGCCCGCTTTGCCTCCAGGCCCTTCCAGAACCTATCCAAACTTCCCCGTTGCAGCCAGCGGAGTCTGGCCGCCCTTTACTTGCCCTAATTCGTTGGTCAGCGCGCGATACGATGCCTCCCGACCTGTGGGCGATGATGTTTGGATTCGCTATTGGCATACGCTGTCAATATGTGACAAAAGGCAAGCACGGAGACGTCTATCGGCATCGCGGTGGTTCGCTTGTTGCGCCTTGTAGCCTCAAATGCGACGCTCCGCGCCTCGCGAGATACGTCGGTGGGCATTTCTACGCGTGGGGTTGCTATAGCCTCGCAGGTCTGAGGTGGCCCCTCCCTGTCGTTAAGGCAAGCCGCAACTTCCAGGAATTGTCGAAGCGAAGCACTCAGATGCGTGCATCCGGTGATCAGCGGGCCGCCGGTTGTTCGAACGCGTCGGGCAGCAGATACGCTCAATCACGCAGGTGGCACGACACCTTCGATATGGCCGGCGCCCGGTGTGTGGGCCACGATGACGCAATTGAGCAATAGTGATCGTCACTGTACAGAGGACTCGGGCTACAACGTAGCGATACCGGGACCACCGCTTCGCCGCAATCGCGTTACACAAAGGGCGTGCATGGCCTTATCGCCGGGGGCGACGCGACACCTTAGGTGTCGCGTCGGGCTTCATACGCCCGGACAAGGGCGCAGGGCGGTACAGCCACGAAGTCAAACCGTTTCTTCAGCGCGCCAGGTCCCACCCTGACCAAAATGAAAACGGCCTATCGGCGCCTATCCGGATTCCGCAGTCAGTTCAGTATCGTGAGCCCCGGAATGGCCTCATCGCGTGCGCGACCGCCAGTCAACGCATGGCACACCGCGCCCGTCGTGGTACCGAGCGCGTGGGCCGCCCTCCGCAAGCTGCCGCGATGCTCTGTAAGCGCGGCCATTACGATGGCCTCCGTGAGTACCGGAATCGCGAGAAGCGTGTTGTCGTGTACCGGCGCCCCGCCAGGCGCTCGCGTATGTCGCGACCGCGGTCCGGCTTCTCTCGGGAACCGGCTTAGGATTGGAAGCAACCCGAGCTTGTTGATCCACACGACGAATTCACGCCAGTGCCTCAGTCTCTCGGCGACGGCTTGTTCCGGCAGGCCTTCGGTTGACCAGCGGGACCTCAGATAGTGAAGATGCTTGCCCTTGAGGTTCCACGGGGTTTCGGGCGTGAAGCCACCCGCGCGCAGAACCCGAAACCCTTCGAGCAGAACGGCAACTCTCCGACATTGCGCTTCGGCCGGAACCGCGTAACAGCGGCCTGTTCGCACATCTAGCGAAGAATCAATTCTATTTCTGACGAGCTTGCGGAACTCCCGCTTGAATACGGCCGGCAGGGTGCTGCATGTGATCACATATCGGTAGTCGTAGACGGCTTGCATGCTGTTTTCCCTTGAATGAGAAATTGGGCGGTCGACGCCGCGTGAGACGCCGACCCATGAGCGGCGCGCGCAGGATGCGGCGCCGCCCGGGTAGGTTGTGTGCGCTGTTTATCAGGCCGCGCGCGCCGTTCACTATGGATATGGCCAGCCGTCGCACGATGCCGACGGCCGGTAAGACAGCGCGCGGTTGGCCGCAAGGGACCCGCAGATCCTCAAGAGGACTGTGGCGGGATGCATGCAGACACGCGGGGGAGAGGAAACAGGAGACGGTCTATACGGCGGACACCACAAAGCTGGCCGCAGATGACGTCACAAAAAATGAAGCAGGAAGAACGGGCGAACGCCCCCTCCGTCAGGCCGTCTCAAGAAAAACGCGGCGGCTGTGGCGGTTAAAGTCGATGCGTCAAAGACGCTGAGCAGCAGTATAAATTCTGAATGGCGGGTGAGGCAAGCACGCGTACTTTACAGCGCAATGCTATGCTATTTGCACCATAACAGCGGGAGAATAACCATGGACATCGGGTTGCCGGCATTGGGCATCGGATTGATGATGATGGGAATTCACTGGTCGATGAAACGAGGCCTTCGTGAAGAGCGGGAACGGCGCATTGCCGGCATACAGTGTGCCGCCACGGCACATGCCCCTGGGCTGCATTGCCCGCACTGCGGGCACAAAATCGATGATGCAGATTTCAAGCATCAGCCCACGTCATTTGTACCGCCATCGCCGCGGGATTCGCCCTATTTCCGGCGCGATCGCAACGCGACCTGAGTACTCCGTAGATGTAGCTATCGCAGCGGGTACCCGCGAGACCTCTGGACGATTTTTGAGGAGACGTCTCCGGCGTGTGAGCGCGGGTTGACCCGTCGCTCTGTAGCGTTTCGCCGGAAAGGCTCCTGATCCGCACTCTGACCCAAGAGTCTGGAAGCTGTTCCCACAGTCTTCTACTCCCAAGAATGCTCGCGAGCGCGCGAGTTTGCTGCCTCCATTCCGACTCCGGAATCTGCGTCATTGCACATCGCGCCTTACTGAACGAGAGCGGCGGGTTATCTCCTTCCACAGACGATCTTTAGTGACCACAGCGATATTCCACGCTACCCTCTAGCGCCCGCTCCATTCCTATGATTTAATAACTCTTACAGGTATTGCCGTGCGACATGCACCGTTCGCTCACGTCACGAGCATCGACAACCACACCCTCTGTTTCAGGGGGTTTGGGGGATTTTTTCCCCAATTTTTTGCAATACGCTTGTCAGCCCATGCTGGCATTCTCACTTCTGCAATCATAGGTCGAAGCGCGAAAACCGAGCCAGCCCGGAACCGCTCGACGCTTCACGGCTCCATTTGACGCGTCGACAAATAAGCGTTCCGCGAGATGCTCGGAAACATTCATTGCTTGACTCAAGGTTCCAAGTGAACCTTGCCAAACAGAGAAGGTTCGCGGCTTCGCCGACAGCCAATGTTCGCTGTTCGCAATCCTTCGCTTCGATACCAACTATCGCCACGCAGTTGAACTGGCTTTTCTCAACGCGACGCGGCTTTAAGATCAGCAAGCCATCTAACCTGACTGCACGGCATCAATATCCGGCCGACTCTTTAAACTATTCAAGTTAAATTCCTTTAGCCGCCTCCCATACGCCGCGCACAACGCGGCCTATGGCTCCAGCCTGGTTACCGCGCCAAGCACGGCGGCGAATGCGAAACTCTGATGCAGGGTCACGCATTCATCACATATGGCCCGCCTCGCGCCAGTTCATGCTGCGTGAAGAATAGTCAACCGACCTCCTGCCCGTTAGTAGCTAAAGCTAACGGAACCAGCGAGCGTCTCAAACGCCGACTTCGGCACTCAACCAGCTCAAAAGGCAGGTGTCTTACAGCACCTGGAAGCAACGCGCTTTCGCGCCTGTCGCTCACTAAGCCAGCGATAGCGTCCTTTCCGGGCATCCATCCCCCCCATGACTTGCACACCGAAGGGCTCTATCCGTCACGGATCCCCAAGCTCAACGCCTCACCCGCCCTTCCTCCTCCTATCACGAACACCTCCAACGCACGCGCCCGGTTCCTTCGCGACCCCAGTCCGTCGGCACGTTATTGACGACATCGCATGGCGATAAAGATAAGTCACGAACTGATCGTGACAGGGGCCCGTTCGCGCATCCCGCACACGCGAACGTAAGTTTTCTTGCGGACCACAAGGAGGCAAAAGCGATGGGCATGATGTCACAAGCAATACACAGTGCAGCAGTCAGTAGCAAAAAGGCAGGCGGAAGCTATGGGACGCAGCAGAACAGACGTTTTGATACGACCGGTCTTCTGCGCTTCGCGAGGCAAGTCGGGGAACTACACGCTTCAATTGGCCAACTGCCAACATGGGTAATTCATGCCTACGCCCAGTACTGCATGGCGCAGGGAAAGGCTGCCGGCACTCTGGCAAACATATTTTCAGCAATCCGGGTAACGTCCGGGACCGCGGGACGCGATATCGACGAAGCATGCGGCAACAGGAAACTCCGCTTGACACGAAGGGTGCGCAAAGGCACAAAGCGCGCTCAGACCGTCAGCGAAATTCAGGAACTGCTAGCGAGAGCGCGGCGCACAGACATTGGACTGATGCACCTGATCTCGCTTGCGCTGCACCTTGGCCTACGGCGTAAAGAGGCATTGATGTGCCCTCGCGACCTGCAGATGTGGCTTGACGCGCTCATGCGTGGCGAGAGCAGCATTCCGCTCATGAGAGGCGCGAAAAACGCGAGACCAAGAGACGTGCGGATAGTCCAGAGCAACCGGAAAGATACGATCGAGGCAATCAGGTCAGCCTTGACCTACTGCCAAGAGCACGATTTCGAGCTCATCACTGGTAGCGGCAAAACGCTCAAGTCCGCGATGAACCGACTGAAAGCGCTACTTCGTCGCGCAGGGATGGTCGGCCAGGTAAGTTGCCACTCTCTCCGCTATACATACGCGCTAACGGCCGCTTCCGAAATGCTGGACGCCGGCATCGCACCATACGAAGTACTGGTCCAACTCAGCGAATCGATGGGCCACGGACCGACTCGCACCCAGATGATTCTCGAACACTATTGTCAGCCTATCAAAATCAGGTTCGAAGGCCATATTTCCCTTCCCCAGGACGAAGCTCACAGACGGCGCCCTGCGAATAAGCTCCCTCGCGCTGCTGCGCGCAAGGAGGCCAAGCTTCGACACAGCGCCCTTAGCGGCTATCCCGTTGGCCGATCGAATCTCGCGTGCGAACCGCACGATTCACGTCCGAAGAGCTGACAACGGCTCGAATTCCAGCTAGCGCATCCAACCACGGCCATGGAGTTTTGATATGCAGGAAACCTCACTTAAAAATCAGGTAATGCAGTGCATCGATAAAATTGGAAGCAATAGCACCATGAGCACGATCATGCTGGACGCGTGGCTGTCGCTCGAACGGTTTCTCGTCCAGTGCGGCAAACTCCCCTCTCGACTCGAAGACATCGACGCAGCGACATTGGCCGGCTTCGTAGAGCGCCAATCGTCGGAATGTATAAACGTCGAACTATTTTTGATGATGCTCGTGGGAATCAGGATGATCCTGCTGGAATCAGGTTGCGCCATAGAACAGCTCACGCCATTGAGTGTAGGCGTAAAGCGACAACGACTCGCCAACGATAAGAACGGCAATTACCGCTTCGTGAAGGTACTCGCCGCGGCGGTGCGATAACTCGTGGCAACCCGCCATCTCTCGCCTCGATCAATCGTTGGAGTTTCGCAAAGGGGGCCGCAGGCCGTCTTGTGGCCGGATGTTGGCGAGCTCTGCACCAAATCAACGTCAGGAAACAGAGACTAAGCATGTCGACTCGACGTTTCACCGGCCAGCGTGCCCTATGAGGTTTTGGTTCGTAGAGCGAGCGACGTGGCTTCGTGTTTTGACGATCCCGCGGCGGCTTTCGATATGCTCGACAGGCGCGTAAAGGTTGGGATCGAACGGACGTGTGCGGATCACTGGCAGTGGCAGTCGAGTAATCTGCCGGAGTTTGCGCAGACGTAGCGTTGGGGGCCGATCATCGCAGATTGGCCCTGCTTCGATCAGCTCGCGCAATTTTCTATGAAATTTCGATGCCTCCGGGCGCGGTCGCATGCGCGCCCAGATAGCCATAACTCATTTACTTCACGTCCCCTTGCGGATAGAAATACAGACCCGCGACATTAGCCACACTGACCAATCCCGCCTTCGGTTGTGGGAACCAGGTGCCCGCAAACGCCTGATAGTTGATATACGCGGTGACACCGACAAACAGAGCCGTGGTAGTGACGGCAGCCGGCATCGACCCTTGCATCCTTCGCAAAAGCGCGCCAATCGATGCAATCCAGAATCCTGAAAGCAACGCCATCGCATAAATCTGCCCGGAGAACGGCGAAGTAACCCACCGCGCCAGATCAAAAAATGCGGCCTCACCGGCTGCGAGCACGTAAAGGAACGCGGGGCCCGGATGGTTGAATCCGATTCGAGAATAATTGCCGACTAACAGGCTGAATTGCTTGGCCTGAAGTACCAGCAGGGAATTCGCCGCAAAATCCCCGGTTTCGTGAAGCTGGACGGACGAGAAAGTTTGCCCGGACACGATGATAAACAGCGCCACGCAAATCGCTGAGACGACAAAAGCCACCCACCCCTTGAGCACGGAGCACCTGTTTTCAGGTTATTCGAATGCGGTGCTGTCTTTCGACGTCGTTCTGGCTATGCGACTCTTCGAATAGCCTTGCGAAATCAGCAGCAAGCGAAGACGGCTATGGAAAGACAGGATGTAAATTAGACTGCCTCATCAAGATGAAACACCGCAACAGCATCCTTCAGGATGATGACCTGCTCTTCGAGGGACTTTGCTGCGGCAGCGGCCTCCTCAACGAGCGCCGCGTTATGTTGCGTCACCTCGTCGATCTGTGTGATTGCCTTGTTGACCTGTTCGATACCGTCGCTCTGTTCGTGCGCAGAAGCCTCGATCTCGTTCATGACGCCGGTGACGCGCTGGACCGCGTCCATGGCTTCGTGAATCGTCTTCTGTGCGTCGGACACGAGCGATGCCCCCTGTTCTACCTTGGCGGCCGATTCGCCAATCAATTCCTTGATTTCCTTCGCCGCCGAGCCGGAGCGCTGCGCGAGGCTACGCACTTCCGAGGCCACCACCGCGAAGCCGCGCCCCTGCTCGCCCGCACGGGCTGCCTCGACGGCCGCGTTCAAGGCGAGGATGTTGGTCTGAAACGCGATCCCCTCAATCATGCCGATGATCTCAGCCACCTTCCGTGACGATTCGCTGATCCCATCCATCGTCTCAGTGACACGCGACACCACGGCGCCCCCACGCGTTACCGTATCTAACGCACCCTGCGCCAACCGGTTTGCCTGCTTCGCGTTATCCGCATTCTGCTTCACCGTCGCCGAGAGCTGCTCCATGCTTGCCGCAGTCTGTTGAAGTGCCGCCGCCTGCTGCTCGGTCCGCGACGACAGATCGGCATTGCCTGCCGCAATCTCGTTGGCACCCTGCGTAATCGCCGTCGTACTGCCGCGTACCTTCGCTACCGTCTCGACGAGACCATCGCGCATCTTTGTCAATGCGCCGAGTAGTTGACCCATCTCGTTGCGCGACTTGCTCTTGATGGCGATCGTCAGATCGCCTGCGGCAATGCGCTCGAAGTGTTTAATGGTCACATTGACCGGTTTGATCACCGCCGCCGACAAACCGACCCGCGCCATCACACCGATCACAATAGAAATCGCACCGATCCCCGCGAACAGCAGCGTCGCAAGCTGGAACCGCTGGGCTCCCGTCTCGGCCTGCTTACGCTGGCTATCCGTCTGCAAGCGCTGCAGCGCGTCGATGGCCTTCGAATAGGTCGCGTAGAAGGCGTTCGCCGTTTCACCCTGGATGTTCCGGAAGGTATTGAAGTCGAAGTCGTTGAGCGCCTTGAACTCCGGTTCGATCGCCTTATCGACGAGCGCGCTGCGCGCCTGCTCGACGTTCTGCGCGAGTTTCTTCTCGTCTTCGCTTGCGAACGGGCCGGCCATGTAGTTGCTGAAGTCCTTGTTCGACTCAACCAGCACCTTGTGTGCGGCCGGCAACAGGTCGTCCGTCTGCTTGCCGACGCTGAACAGCGTCTGATAGGAGCCGAGCGCGAGCTGCACTTGCAGCAGCTTCTCCGAGCTCGCCTTCAGATGCGACAGCGCCGCGGCGCTGTGCTGCGTTTCATCGAGGCTGCTATTCGCGAGCTTGAGCGCGCCATAGCCGACGCCGATTACGGTCAGCAGGAAAACGACGAATACGCTGATCACTAGCGTCAGGCCGCCGCGAATGGTGATGTTGTTAAGCATTGGGTCTCCGGAACGTCTCATTGATCGGCGGCGAACCCCGTGATGCGTCGGCGATCGTCTTTTTCGCCGGCAACCAACACTTCACCGCATCTAGGTTAACGGCCCTCGCGAGACCTCGCCGCATAGGTGGAATCCATGACAGGCATGGCTTTGCGGGCAGCCAAAGCTTCACTATCTGGGATTTTCGCCCGTTTGGCGCGAGCGCTGCTTTTCTGGGCGCCATGCGTTTCGTTTGTATAATTCGGCGTCTTCGCTCAGGCCCACTTTCATGCTTAGTTTTGCGCTCGGCTTTCTCGTTTCACTGCTGATCACGCTGTTGATCGTGCGCTATGCGCATTTGCACGCAAAATTCTCGACCGATACCGATCTGGCCGGCGTGCAGAAATTCCATGTGCGCCCGGTGCCGCGCATCGGCGGGGCCGGGATTCTGGTCGGGCTGATCGTGTCCGCCGTGCAGTTGCATCACGCGTATCCGGCCGTGTCGGGCGGCATCCTGGGGCTGATCGCGTGCGGCATGCCGGCATTCGGCTCGGGCTTGGTCGAGGATCTGACCAAGCGCGTCTCGCCGCTTGCGCGGCTCGTCTGCACGATGGCGGCCGCCGCCCTCGCCTACTTCCTGCTGAATATCGCCGTGACGCGCATCAGCGTGCCGCCACTCGACTTTCTGCTCTCGTATGCGGTGATCTCCTGTGCGGTCACCGTGCTGGCCGTCGCGGCGCTTGCCAACGCGATCAATATCATCGACGGCTTCAACGGCCTCGCGTCGATGGTCGCGTTCATGATGTTCGCTTCGCTCGCTTATGTGGCGTTCCAGGTGTCCGATCCGATCGTACTGTCGGCGTCGTTCATGATGATGGGCTCGGTGCTCGGCTTCTTCATCTGGAATTTTCCGGCAGGGCTGATTTTCCTCGGCGACGGCGGTGCGTATTTCATCGGCTTCATGCTCGCCGAGCTGTCGATCATGCTGGTGATGCGCAATCGCGATGTGTCGGCGTGGTATCCGGTGCTCCTTTTCATGTACCCGATCTTCGAGACTTGCTTCTCGATCTACCGGAAGAAGTTCATTCGCGGAATGTCGCCTGGGATTCCCGACGGCGTGCATCTGCATATGCTGGTTTATAAGCGGTTGATGCGCTGGGCGGTGGGTGCGCGTACCGCTCGTGAGCTGACGCGGCGAAACTCGCTGACGTCGCCGTATCTGTGGTTGCTGTGCCTGATCGCGGTGATTCCAGCGACGCTGTTCTGGCGGCATACGCTGCATCTGTTCTGCTTTGTGGTGGTGTTCGCGCTAACTTACGTTTGGCTTTATGTGAGCATCGTGCGGTTTAAGGTGCCGCGGTGGCTGGTCGTTCGCAAGCAGAAGTGAAAAAAGGCGCCGCGGCGCCTTTTTCGTTTCGTTGCCTCTATCACGATGCGTCAATAGCGCTGCTCCGGCCGCGCGCCTGCTACATCGCGCAGCACGCGCCGAGCGGAGTCGGCAGGCGGCGCAATGACGGCGTCACCATCGCCCACTGAAAAAGTCCTAAGAGACCATTTCAAAAAGACCCCGAGGGGGCTGCTATCGTTTTCGGCAAGCGGTTAACCTTGGCCATCTGAACAACTGGAACCAAGGGGATGGGCACGCCGATCATTGATGACGAACTGTGGGCATTAATCGAACCTTTGCTGCCGACACGCCGCCAAAGCGGCGACGCAGGAAATATCCAGGCCGCCGCCCGGTTTCGGACCGGGCTGCACTGAACGGCATCCTGTTCGTGTTCAAGACCGGGATCCGCTGGTGCGACCTCTCGATCAAGTTGGGATTTGGTTCGGGCCCGACCTGCTGGCGTCGCTTGCGCGACTGGCAAAAGGCCGGCGTGTGGAACCGGCTGCACGAGGTGCTGCTCGCGAAGTTACGCGAGGCCGGCCGGCTCGAATTCTCGCGAGCAGCCGTCTATTCATCGTCGGTGCGAGCCGTTGGGGCGGGCGAAAAACTGGCCCGAATCCCACGGATCGCTCGTGACCCGGTTCCAAACATCACATCCTCGTCGATGCAAATGCCGTCCCCATCAGTGCCATCCTGACCGGCGCGAACCGCAACGACTTCACCCAATTGCTGCCGCTCGTCGATGCCATTGCGCCGATTCGCGGTGTAAGTGGCCGGCCACCTCAGAAGCCCAACGTCGTTTACGCCGATCGCGGCTACGACTCCGAACCACATCGCCGGAAACTTCGCAAACGCGGCATCAAGCCGGTGATCGCAAAGCGCCGGACCGAGCACGGCAGTGGCCTCGGCAAATTTCGCTGGGTCGTCGAGCGTACTCGCGCATGGCTCCACAACTTTCGTCGTCTTCGCATTCGCTTTGAGCGGTGCGCCGACATTCACGAAGTTTTCCCCAAACTCGGTTGCTCCCTCGTCTGCTGGAACATCTTCAGGCGTTCAGAACAATCTTTTTGAAACGGTCTCTTGGCCACAACGAAATCGGCCGTCGCCTTCTTTGCTAAACGCAGCACATGAGACTCCGGCGCATCGCGGCCGCGAGTAACCATCCAGCGGCAGGATAGTCGATTCGCCGCACCTAAAGGTACGGCTCGACTGACAGCGATCTGCTTGGCAGCAACGCACATACTGATTCATTGCGAGCTGCGTCAATCAGCGCCTATTAGCTCACCGACGACGACCACTCTCACAAGCTTTCAACGGAAAAGCACCGATGCCCAACAATGAACAACGCTACCGACAATAAACAAAGTACGATAGGCTCGAGAAGAGACTCCCAGCTCAGGGGCCCGGCAGTTCCGATTTCGAAGCACGCGCCAATTAACGCGCACGCGCTGAGCATATGTGCGAAACGACCGTTTAGTTTTCGCTGTTCGGCCGTCGGAGAAACGACCCACTTAACACCAAAAGCATGTTTCCAACGCGGCCCCCTATTGAAGTCGATGAAAAAGCCACGTTCCCGATCATGCTCCACCGGGAATCGAACGCTGCCGCATTCCGCCATGAACGATTTACACCGATCGGATTGATCGAGAATTTCCATAAGCGATGACAAACGCGGCGGCAGAGTTACCTGCGCTGATTCGCGATTTAACAAGACGCGATCGGTAAGAACGGTCCCACCTTCGTAGCACAGTTCAACAACGACTATTTCCATGAACCACTCCATGATAGAAATTAATTAGATGACCGGGTCCGAAAACCCGATCAGCCTACGACGCGTCACAACCCGAGAAAGACGCTTCTCCATAGAAAGCGCTGTCGCGTTGCCCCCAACGAAATCACGAGTAATAGTCCCAGCTGTGGGGAAAAAGGGCACGTAGCGGCACCTTCGCATAGGTGGCTTGGGAAGCAAGGCCGACGCCCCATGGAAGGGTTCGGCTCGTTCCGGGTCGATGCGTTGAAAACGCGGGGTGTGCAAAGAATATAGCCTCCTCCATGCCATTTGTCGGGCAGAAAGCTGCGAAAAAGAAGGCGTCTTTGCGCGCGCAACGAGATGTCACGTGTCGCCGAGAGCGTGCTTGCGCTACATAGGATCCGCACCGTCGGCAGACGCGTAACCCGATGAAAAACGTACCTGCCGATCAACGCCGCTGGATTCACGCTACTGCCTCCTATACCGGTGCGCCATTGGTTGACGCACACAACTCCTTTTCTCTCGCCATTTGCCTTTATTGGCGCCGCTTTGCATGCATCAACCTTTGCCCCAGTCCGCACAGCGCCATTGCAAATGTGTGACGATCATCCTGGAGTCGAGATATCGAAAGTGACTGTCGCGGAAGCGGTTCAACCGTGTGCGCATAAAATGGTGCAGCTCGGAACCTTGCAGGATTGTTTCCGGCAACGTGGGGTCAAGCGCACAATACAAGTCCGAAAATACGGCGATGCACCCAACCGGGCAGTTGTATTCGCCGAGTATCGGCCGCAGGTGTCGAAGAGCCGGTTTTGCCCGGCACAACGGAGAGGTTTTAACGGAGACGACGCCAGAATTTTCACGCACAAGAAGCTCGTCATCGCTCATCGATCGTTTTATAGTTCCGATCCAATCGTATTGATCGATGATGAACACTCCGAACGGAGAGACAGCAAGACAATCTACCCAGGTCACTGGATTGAGCGTGCCCGGTGCGTGCTCCAGCATCACTCCGCGGCGTACAGCGAATGCACCGTCGGACATTTCCTTCAGTATCGATGTAACCTTTTTTGCTAACGGCAAACACAAACTACGTCGATACGCCATCCACCCATCGCGGTTGCCGCCCAAGTTTCTCGGACCTTTGATTAGATCCCGAGAGCAGGAGGCGTCATTTGAAGCATCCTTTTCCGCGAAAGAAAGCAACGCCTTAACGTGTTCCATTTTTTCTCCTTTCATTGACTGCAGAGCACCGGTCAAAAATTCACCTTCGGCCTGCGTGTATGCCCCAGATATTTCATTAGGATCGCTAATGTCGAGACCGAGGCGCGTGAGACAACGTAAGTCGTACGTTCGATTTCTGCAGAACGGCTCGCCGGATACGATCCACTCCAACTCCATTCCATCAGGTCGTGGACTTCGAGGGTTGGCAAGCTCGCACTGTCGATTGACCGACGGCTGGCATAAGTCACATCGCAGAGCAGAACGACTTTCAGTAACTTGAGCATGCCATGTGCAGTCGGAAGTCAAGGCAACGCTGCGGAAAAAGGAAACAACTGAAACGCGGCCGTCATCAGCCTTGTTATCCGCCACGGGGGCAGCAGCTGTTAGCGTCTAATCCGTGACGAGCGGCAACATGAATGTGGACCCAACGAAGGATAGGAATGTGCCGCCTGTGAAGCAGGCAGGATTGGGGCGGATGCGTGCGGAGACCGCAGCCAGGGCAGTGTTTGAGAACACCCCTTCAATAGAGACGCCATACCTGCGACTGCACAAAGCTGCCAGAGTAAAGGTCGTCAACTATTCCGCATTGCGCCGAAGCGCGGTCGCACCCTTGAGACCAGGGGCGATCAAAGCCTGGAATGCGCTTTTCATACGCTGGAACTTTGCACATGCTGTGATGCGCTGATACCGGGGGCGCAGCCTTGCGCTGCGCGGTGGGTTGTCACGGACCGGATCTCCGAGCGAACGCCTTCTTGAAGTCAGGATGATTGCGCAGGAGGCGGGCGTACTAGATATACTCGGGACTCACGGTAAGTTTTTTCACCACGCTGCCAATTGCGAGTTCCAATTCGCGACGGTATCGGAAGAGGAATTCCGCGTGGTTGCACTCGATAATGAGTCGCTTTGCTCCTCTACCCTTCCTGATGCACACACGGAAACGGTCTGATGGCCGGACGTTCTCGCAGTTAAACTCCCGAAGAACGGTTTCGGCCGTGGCCCCCTTCACTCCAGAGCTCACAGTCGATCATGCTGGTGATGCGCAATCGCGATGTGTCGGCGTGGTATCCGGTGCTCCTTTTCATGTATCCGATCTTCGAGTCGTGCTTCTCGATCTACCGGAAGAAGTTCATTCGCGACATGTCGCCTGGGATTCCCGATGGCGTGCATCTGCATATGCTGGTTTATAAGTGCTTGATGCGTTGGGAGGTCGGCGCCAGAACGGCGCGGGAGCTGACGCGGCGGAACTCGCTGACGTCGCCGTATCTGTGGTTGCTATGTCTAATCGCAGTCGTACCGGCGACGTTGTTCTGGCGGCATACGCTGCATCTGTTCTGCTTTGTGGTGGTGTTTGCGGCGACTTACGTGTGGCTCTATATGAGCATCGTGCGGTTCAAGTCGCCGAGGTGGATGGTGGTAAGGAAGGGGAAGCGATAGTCAAAGCACATATTCGCCTGAATGCAGGCGGCACGAATATCATGAGACGCATCCATGAATCGCCAAGGGTCCGAAACGAACCGGACTTTGGAGTTATCCCGATCGACATGATATCTATTTCGTCCGTCAAGCGAATCGCCTTGATGCTTCTCTCCGGTCAGCAGCTTTTGATAGCTAATGCCGCGCCACAAAAAGTCAAAAAAATACTGTGGTATTACGACTGGGCCACTATCGGTGACTCCATTATGGATCTGTCACAAAGACTTCTGATCGACCCGTGCATATCCATCGATCTATGCATGCCTCACGGTCCGGCTGAGCTTTTTGTCAGGGATGCCCGGTTCCGACGTGTGTCCCGTTCGCTGGACGACTGCGACGCGCGGTATGACATGGTGATAGTCCAAAGCCTCACTACGAAAACCATCTTAAAGAAGATTCAATACCATCCGTTCACTCCGTGGTTTTCGATTATGGGGCACCGCAGGGGCGAGAATTTTTCGAGGATTCAGCTTTCGTACGAACAGATTACGCGCGTGTTCAAATCGACGCACGAATCTGGCCCGATCGCACCCACGTTGACGATCTCTGACCAGGGTGCCGGAAGCGCAGAGATGTTTACGATTGCGGTCGCGGTGGGGGGCGGCGACAAGCGACGCACGTACGAAAACTGGGCGATGCTTATCAAGCAGATTTCGTCGAGCTGGCCTAAGGAGGCCCCGAGCCCGCGGTTCATTTTGCTCGGCACGGGCGAAATTGCGCTCGATACTGTGAGAGCGGTCCGTGACGACATTGCTTGCGGCCATGTCGAGTCGCACGTAGACCTACCGAATATCGCCGCGGCAGCCGAGTTGATAAAGCAGAGTTCCTTTTTTATTGGCGCGGATGGGGGGCTTATGCATATCGCTGCAGCACTCGGAAAGCCCGGTGTCGCGATCTTCTGTCAAATCAAGCCTGAGTGGCGGCTCCATTCCCAATCGACGATACGGACCGTTTCCGCTGGGCAGGATATCGACAGCGTTCCGATCGAGAGAATCGCCAGCGAGGTGACTGATTATTGTCGCGAGTTGCTGCGGTGAACTGACCCTGCGAAGTTGGACACCGATCCAACCTTTGGGGCGCAGTTCACGAGGCGCCTTTTTTTACGCATGTGACAACAACTGGACTCACCTGTGCAAGCTCTAGGAGGCCCGCGTGACTTGCGTGACGCTACCGACACTACGCAAAGCCGGTGCGCTGGCCGGTTGATATTCCGGCACCCAGCGGCGCAGGTCGCGGCGCACTTCGTCGTCGCTTAACACGCGATGCTGCATAAGCCACGGCAACAACTTGTCCAACAGATCGTCTGATACTTCACGCGCACGCGCGGTCCGCAACTTGGGATGCGGCGTACGTGTTGTTGTCTCGTCACAAGCCAGCAGTTCTTCGTAGAGCTTTTCGCCAGGCCGCAGACCAGTAAACACGATCCGAATCTGCTCCTCGTTAAAGCCGTACAAGCGAATCAAATCGCGAGCCAGGTCGACGATCTTCACCGGCTCACCCATGTCGAGGATGAAGATCTCGCCGCCGTGCCCCATGCTGGATGCTTGCAGCACCAGCTGCGACGCTTCCGGGATGGTCATGAAGAAACGCGTGATCTCGGGGTGCGTCACCGTGACGGGGCCGCCCTTCGCAATCTGCTGCTGGAACTTCGGAATAACACTGCCGGCGCTGCCGAGTACGTTCCCGAACCGAACTGTCTCGAACTGCGTACGCGAGCTGGTCTGCTGCAAAGCCTGACACGCCATTTCCGCCAGACGTTTGCTCGCACCCATGACGTTCGTCGGATTGACTGCCTTGTCGGTCGAGATCAGCACGAAATGCTTCACGTCGTGACGAATCGCAGCACGACCCACCCGATAGGTGCCAAGCACGTTATTGCGCACGGCCTGCCATGCGTTCTGCTCTTCCATTAGCGGGACGTGTTTATACGCGGCCGCATGAAATACGATGTGCGGCGTGTGACGCGACATCACCTGATCGAGCAGCAGCGAGTCTTTGGCATCGCCGATCACCGGAATCACCGACACGTCTGAAAAACGCTCGCTCAACTCTTCAGTAAGCCGATAAATCGCATATTCAGACAAGTCATAAGCAATCAGTTGAGCCGGCTGGAAGCGCAAGATCTGGCGGCACAATTCGGAGCCGATAGACCCGCCTGCACCGGTGACCATCACTATCCTGTCATGCAGCAGTGCTTCTACATGGGGTGTATCGATATTGATAGGATCACGGCCCAGCAAATCTTCGAGGTCGATCTGTCGGACGCGCGACAGAAACGCCTGGCCTTGCGTGACGTCGGTTAGCGCAGGCAGCACAAGAGCTCGTACGCCGGCGCGAACACATAGCGTCGCTACACGCCGCTGCACATCCACCGTGGCGGAAGGAATGGCAATGATTGCGTATTCGGTCTTCAGCGTCTCAGCCAATTGCGGCAATTCGCTTATCGAGCCAAGTACTTTGTAGCCGTAAATTTCGCGCCCGTGCTTGGAGACATCGTCGTCGAGCAAGCCCACCAAACGCCATTCGCTCGAACGCGACAGCTCGCGCGCGAGACTCGCGCCGGCGTTGCCCGCGCCGAGCACCACTACCGGCTTACCCTGACCGACAAGCCCACCGTACAGATAGAACTCTTTGGTCGCACGGTATAGCGCACGCGACCCGCCCATCGCGAGAAACAGAAATAGCGGTGACACCACCAGCACGGAGCGCGGCACGATCGGCATAGGTTGGACCAACACCGAAACAACCATGGAGACGAATGCCCCAGCGATGACTGCTTTCGATATACGGACGAGATCCGGCAAGCTCGCAAAGACCCACATGCCGCGGTACAAGCCGAAGATACGGAACATGACGCCGTACGTCGGCAGGACCCAGAGGAGCGAGTGCATCGCCCCGGCCCGGAAGTCTTCCGGGACCAAGCCGTTGAAGCGAATGACGTACGAAATCAGCCAGGCGGCGGCGACTGCGCATAAATCGAAAAGGAAAGCGCTGAAAGACAGCCAGGTGGCCTTGTTTCTTAGCATCAGCGTCGTACCTCAGTTATCGGACAGTGTTGATTGGAAACGACGCCAGCGCATATCGACCAAAGCGCCTGCTGCACAGAGGACGGCGATCCAAAGGGCCAGCACACACGACTGAAAAATCACTGAGCGGCCAAGTGCGTAAACAGCAAGCATTATGCCAGCTACCATGAGCACATACCACGTCAAAGCTGTCCTGGCGTGCCCGATCCCTGAGCGCACCATACGTTGATAGTAGTGCTCGCGGTGCGCTTGCCAAAATCTTTCGCCACGGAGCAGCCGACGCGACAGCGTGATCGATGCATCGGCGATGAACGGCGCGAACACCAGGATCGGGAACCAAACCGGCCAAACCCCTCCGCGCCAACCCCAGTAACCAAGCGCCCCAGCGAGAAAACCCAGCGAGATCGATCCAGCGTCACCGAGAAAAATGCGTGCTGGGTGAAAATTAAACAACAGGAAGCCGAGCGCGGCACCCGAGATCGCCGTCGCTGACCATGCCAGTGCCGGCAAAGGATGGTCGCTAAGCAGTGCACCGGCCGCGTAACCCGCGAAGCCGAACAGCGCCATACCGCCCGCCAGACCGTCCGCGCCGTCCATAAAGTTGTAAAGATTAACTAGCCATATCATCAAAACCGCAAGAATTACCAAGCCCCACCAAGGAGCATCGGCGGGAAAAAGTACGACCAGCCCGATCACGGCGATTAGATGCGCGGTGAATCTGACCCTCGCAGGCAATCCACGCCGGTCGTCGATTTGCGAAATCGCCGCCAGGAAAGCAGTGCCGAGAGCGGCGTACCAAAGGCTCGGCGCCAGCAGCAACGTGGCCGCCACGGTCACCGGCACAATGCCCCAACCGCCGACGCGCGGCGTCGGCTGGACGTGTAGTGAGCGGTCGTTAGGGATGTCCGTAGCGAGCCGCCAGGCCATGCCCGTTCGGAGCAGCGCCCACAGGATAGCGGCGCATGCACATGCCGCGCCAAGCGCGTCTAAGGTCACGGCAACCCACGTGGGGAAGGTCGAAAGGTACGTCAACATGCGCGCCCTCAATGCGTGGATCGATACCAACGGGCGGTTTCGGCCAGCCCCTCGTCGGTGGAATATGGCGGTTGCCAACCAAGCGTCGTGCGTATGCGCGTGGTGTCAAGCTGCAGAGCGCCGACCAGCCGGTCGACGTGCGCCGAGCGGCCTGTCAGCCGACCTGCGAGATGCAACAAGCCCAGCGGTACCGGCAACAAGCGCGCGGTCTTTTGCAGATGCTCGGCGAGCGAACGGGCCAGCTCGGCGACCGTCGGAGCAGCGGCGTCCGCGACGTGGAAGCATTGGCGCGCTGCGCGTGGATCTACCGCGCAATGCATCAGGGCGTCTGCAAGGTTCTCGACATAGATCAGGCTGCGCCGCGCGTCGATCGAAGCTAGCGGCAGCGGCACCCCTTTCCAGACCGCGTCCATCAGACGCAAGAAATTGGCGCGTACCTCTGGCCCGTACACCAGCGGCGGGCGCACGATCACGACATCCAGGCCGGACTCTTCGCCGTAGCTCGACAACACTTGCTCGGCGGCGAGCTTCGAGCGCCCGTATGCGTCCTGCGGCATCGGCGTATCGTCTTCGCGTAACGGACGGCCCGAATCGCCTTCGGCCAGCGCCTTAACGCTGCTTACAAAGACAAAACGCCTCGCGCCATGACGCCGTGCGGCCTGTGCAACGCGAAGCGCGCCGTCAACGTTGGTCGCGCGAAACGCCGCGTCTGGATCGGCAGACTCTTCGCGCATCACATGCACGCGCGCCGCCAGATGCACGACACAATCCACTTGCAACGTGGCAGGCCATGCCGCGTCGACGCCGGCGAAATCCACGCTGACGTCGACCCATTCGCCCACACCGCTTTCAAGCTGCCCTGCACGCCTGACAAGGCCGGTGACCGTGTGACCGGCGCCAAGCAATGCGCGGCATAGCGCATGACCGACAAATCCGTTAGCCCCCGTGACGAGCACATGACTCATAGCCACTTCCAGCCAAACCGGTTGAAAAATTTGTACGCCGACGCCATGAACATTCGAATGTGCGCTGAGCCTTTGCGCGCCGCGCCGCCGCCGTGATGCAGCACGCGCACGGCGGGCGCGTAGACAACCCGGGTGACGTCATGCGCGCGAAGACTCAAATCGTAGTCCTCGAAGTAGAGGAAATAACGAGCATCGAAACCTCCCAGCTGTTTCAGCACGGACGTGCGGAACAGCATGAAACAACCGCTAACGATTGGCGGATCCCACACGATATCGCGCGCGTTGATCCGGTCACGCATCTCGTAGCGAGCGAGGCGCCGCGTGAACAACCGTCGCAGCCGTGCCGGTAAAAACCCCCGCGCGAACAGATCGAGCAGCGTCGGGTAGCGCCGGCACAGGAACTGCTGCTGGCCATGTTCGTCGCCGATCCAAGGCGTGATCAGTCCTGCTTCCGAGTGGGAATCGAAGAAATTGATGGCTTCTTTGAGCGCGTCGGACGCAAGTTCAATGTCAGGGTTCAGCACCAGGTGATAGCGGCTGTTGCTGCGTTCGATCGCCAGATTGTGGCCCCGGCCGTATCCGACGTTCCCATGCCCGGCGATGAGCGTGATGACAACATTCTGGATACGGAGCGTGTCCAAGGTAGCGGACGCATCAGCCCCCCCCCCACCGTTGTCAACCAAGTAAAGTGCGATGGGAAACGAGCAATTCATCGCACGCAATTCTTCGCAGGCGGCGCCAAGGCTCGCGAGCGTCGCATTCAATTTCGCGACATCTGGCCGATAGACGACAACGGAGACAGATAAACCTTCGGATTTGAGACCCAGCGCGCTTATGGCATTCATTTCATTAAACTACGTGTCTTTTGGATGACACTTCAGGACTGTCTTGCGTTGTGTGGTCGCAACAAAACGCAAGTTTGCTCAAATTGTCCTTCCTCAGCAACCTGCTTTTCGATTTGTTACGGGGTTGTTCCGGAAGTGTTGTGCGCCGCGCACACGGTGTCTAGTGCGCTGCTCGTTGTCGCCGTTCCCCGGGCAGCCGATTAACATCTCAATTTTTTCAAAACGGCCTTCGCGCACAGCAGCTGCCCACTTCGCGTGCTTCGCCAAACGCGCTGGCCGCGCAGGCTCTCCGCCAAAGCACAACTTGCGTCAAAAAATCTTTGTTGCGGAAAATTACAAATCCGCTACGTTTTTTGGGCAAACGTTAAAATCAACCAAACAGTCTTCGTAACAGATCGATCGCAGTGATTTTTTGGAGATATTAGCGTCGTGGGCGAACATTCCCCTCGTGGCTGCGTGCTTTGGTCCGCCGGCCTATCTGGAGCAGACAAATCAACGATAGCGAAGGAGCTACTTGGCCCGCTCCGTGGACTCAAAATTAACGCCGTCATCTTGGACGGCGACACACTCCGTACGGGACTGAACTCGGATCTCCGGTACAGCTCCGCCGACGGTCTACGCCGAATCGCCTATACGCAGGCTCGCCTACGTAGCCGAGCTTTTTCAACGACGAGGCTTCATGGCCATTGTCGCCGCAATTTCGCCCGAGCAAAGCCATTGCGATGCAGGTGTGTCGCACACATACGAACTACCGCCTGCGCCTGACGCTGTGTCGAATATGGAAAAGCTATCTCTCGACGCAGAAATTCAATTGCATCGCTCTATTCTGTCAACGCGGCTCAAGCCAAACAAGTCGGTCTAATCCTCAAATGGAAAACAAAGTAGCCGCGGCATTCCCGGATAATTCCGTCATTCATCTCAATACAATTCAAAAAATCTCTCAGGAAACCAGACTTTACGTGATCTTTATCATCGCAAGGTCAGGCAGCACTTGGCTTATGGAAATGGCGCAGAATTCTAATATTCTGGGAACGCCGCAGGAATGGTTCAACGAAGGATGGATTCACACCTGCGAACCGGCTTTAGGATGTCGCCCTCCCGTCGCAATTGGCACCGGTGACGTCGATGAGTATCTTCGACGCACCGTCGCGGATTACCGCTCACAATCCGGAGTGATGGGTCTCCAGCTGTCCCCATATCAGACGGAATGTCTATGCAGCATGGTAGAACGGCCAAGAGACATCTGCAGCCTTGTGCAGCCTTTTTACCTAAGACGCCGAAATCTCGTGGCTCAAGCAATCTCGCTTTATCGAAGCGTGAGGTCCGAATTCTTTCATAGCTATCAAGCAAATCCCGTTTTGCAGTCGCGACTTGATGCCGTGGAATACAATGCCGCCGCTATCGCCGGCTGGTGCGAACACCTAGTTGCGGGCGAGGTATTTTTCGAGTCAACATTCAGACGGCTGAATCTATCGCCCGCTCGCTTCACCTACGAGGACATTATTGCTGACCCAGAGGACGTGTTGACGTGGATGAATCAAACGATTAACCCGACTTCAACCACGCGCGTATCAGCGAACAGCAAAAATCTCAAAACACTTAGGACTGAAATCAGCGAAGAATGGTGCCACCGATTTAGAACTGAGCGAGCCGACTTTCTGGCCCAACTTGAGGTTCGTCGCCCCCCCTTTTTGATTGAAAATTTCGCGGCCTTCAGATCCCATGCGCCGACTTCAAATTGACCTCACTAAGAGCAGTTGTGCGTCGTGCGGGCCGGGGTCTTTAATTTCATTCGCGCTCGCCCAAAGATCGAAATTCGACGAAATCCGTTATACGGATTGAAAGATACCCCCGCGCCAGTCCGTTTCGAACCATACATTCGAATGTACCTTTTTGGACACAACAGAAATGTACGAAGATTCATCACGCAGCGAATCAAGCCCGGCAAATTAACGACCGCTTACCTTTGCCCTAAAAATTCGCCTTATCTCTCCCCAATCACCGCGCAGCAGCCGTGAAATCATTCTTAGCGGCATAGTGAAACGCCAAGAAGACGAAGACAATAGCTCCGCGTTTTGCTTGTTTGACAAATCGATGCGTGCGTATAGTCCGCGTAGCTCGTCTTCCAGACGCGTGATCGCGGTCGCGCTTCTACCGCGCTCTTCAAATAGAACAATCTTTGCTGCCGTGAGTTCGTTCTCAGTTTGTCTCATCCGCTCATGCATCTCGTTGATTCGCAGTTGCATTTGCACTGGAATTGGCTCGGCCCATGAACGCGGCGCGCTTCCTGACGACTGCGGATTGGAGTGCGCGAGAAACGTCTCATACGCCTCCCCGAACAACCGATGCACCGCCAACGCCGCGAGTTCGGTGCGCCCACTCTCATGCCAATCAGCGGGCGCCCAGCGTGGCGTCCGCCAAAGACTCGAGCGCAACGACTCTCGACTTGTCACCCGTTCGAGCACACAGCCCACTTCGCGCAATTCTGCGCTGAGGTGTGGCTCACGATCTCTGGTAACCCACAAGCCCGCCTCATAGGCAAATGGGAATTCGTTCGGCTCGCCCTCACGAAACGGCCTAACGGAGATCGCGGGAAATGCGAAATAAAACACCGAAAATCCGAGACCGATAAATAATTCGCCGACATCGAGCGAATCTACCGATTCATTACACTCAATCCAAAACGTTGAATTCGATGTCTGAACAAATTCGAGCTCGGCATTGAAGATTGCTTTTTCGGCGCCCTCGACATCGACTTTGTACAAATCAAATGGCCCATGTCGTTCCGACAGCGCTTGGAGTGACGCCGTCGAACCAGCAGCGGCAGCCTGTACGTTGCCATCAGTGTGGCTCGTCACGGAAAACGAACCCTTGTTGCCCGGAATAAAGGTTCCACCGTCCTGATGAGCGAACGGGCCAACAATCGCGTCGACCACCGCGCTCGGCACCGAAGCGTTCCGTGCCACATTCTTTCGCAACAACTCGACCGTGACGGCGTTGGCTTCAACGAAACACAAACGGTCCAGTTTCCTTAACTGTGACAGTCCCAGACCAAAGGTGCCGATAAACGCGCCGATGTCAGCAACCTTGCTACCAGACGCAAGATTGTCTGCGACGAACTGAAGCTCATATTGCGCCCACTCACCATATTTGGAGAGACACCGACAAATAAGATCGTCAGCAGCTTCGTATGCTTCGAGTACACCGTAGCGCGTAGCTATTTCCTGCATGAAATTCTCTCTTTCAAACGCAAAGTGAAACAGGTTCTAAAACGCCGCGATACGACGCCCTAGACAGTTTGACTCTCTATTAGAGCCCCTGCTGACGACACCATTCACCAAAGCCATCCGGCCCAGCCAAGAAGGGGTCCTTGAATCTAGCGCGCAAGTCCACGCGCTGCAGCCAAGCTAATCGGTGCGACCGCGGGATCGGTTCCTTGTTGGTGTAGGTGCCGTACTTCCACCAATTCGCCGGGAGACCTATTGGCCGATGCACAATCAGCCGACTGCGGTACCATCGAAGCAATTCGAAAACTTCGCTTGCCCCGAAGGAATAGCGCTCCAGCATGCCCTCTCCAACAGAGTTGACCTTAGTAAAGTGGAAAAATCGGAGCTGATCGGTGCCAGCCATGATTGTTCCATCCGCCTGAAGCGCTATTGGACGTGTTGCAAGATTCCAGGACGCAACGTTGTATCCGGAGTTGCGTAAAACGAAAACTCCTTCAAACAACGCAGGAACCAAATCGCACCACCGCTGATCCGTGAAGAGCCCGTTGGGTACGTCGTCACGACAAAACTTCAACAACCGATCTCGCCACCATTCCGCGAACTTCCGCCCGTAGACGGTGTTGCTAACGGCAACAAAACCAAGATTGTAGACACCGTGCTTTAGGGATCCAATCTCGTTGTCGCAAACGCCTGCAAGCGTGGTTTCAGGTTGTACGACGTGAGGCGTCAGAACAACTGAAGATTGCTCCAAACGCTCGATTACATGACTCAGTGGCGCGAAGACTGCCGTATCAGGATCAAGATAGATCACTGCGTCCGCCGTCTCGTCCAATAGTCGGCATAGCATGGTACCTTTCACGGCCGTACACAACTCGACGACGTCATGTTCAAAAGCCCACTGCTTCCACTCAGGAATACCTAGCTCCGAAATCGTGACCACGTGATCAAAACATTCTTCTCCGATGTCGAAGTGAAAACCTTCCGGTGCTTCGTCAGAGAGTAGAAGCCACAGTGTCCAATCCGGGTGATGTTTGCGGACGCTCTCAGCGAGCACGCGCGCGCGATCGAGATAGCTGAACGAAACGCTGGTGTAGCAGTGAACCCTACGCATTCGACACCTCGCTTTGGAGCAATTGGCCCGTATAGGAGCCGAACCTAAGCGAACCCGTACGACGATCTGCGCCGGACACATATTCGAGTATCCGTCCGTCAGCGAACAACGCAAGCAATTCCGTCTCGCTCACAACGCTGCAACCGCGTTTCGGATTGATTGCGCGAACTAGCGGCCAGACGTTCCCTGCGTCCCGGCGAGCGACGACAAATGCACCAGCCGCGACCGCCTCAATTGCTGTGAAAGAAAAACTCTCATAACACATCGACCAATTGATCACAACGTCAATCTCAGCCGCCTTCACCGCTTCGATCATCGCCGATCGACTTTCGCGTGCGACCGTTACCGGTACATGCTGGAGACTCGGCACCGCAGGATCGGCCGAACCGAAGTGATAAAAGGCATAGCGCTGATCTCGAGCATGCCAGTGGGCGAGGGACTCGAAGGCGTCCCAGCCTTTGTGATAGATGGGCGAACCCAAAAACGCGATCCTTAACGGACGGCCCGCGTCAAATACTTGGGAATTGCCATCAAACACCACTTCACACGGTGCGATGATCGTCGAGTCGCGATAAATATACTTCCCTTGCTTCTCCCAGAAATCGAACAGCGTAGCAGACGGGGCAATTACGCTTGGATGCGTCGAAGTAAAAAATGCTTGCATCCGTTGCACGTGCGAAGCGCGATCCGGGCCTGAGTTGCAGATATGACAGACAGCTGAACTGACCGGCGGCGCAAAACAAAAGGTCGCATCATTCCGCAGCAGATGAACACTCGGGCACAGCGTGAAAAGATCGTGCAGCCAGACAAGTGGCTGATCGTCATCGCAAGCGCGAATCAATCGTGCAATCAACTCTGGCGCGAACCCTAGCATGTGGTGAACCACGCAACGAGGTTGCCGACCGGCGCGCACAAGATCCGAAGCAATCGCCTCGATATCGGATATCAGAACAACACCTAGTGTCTGTCCATTCAAGGACGCAACGACTTCAAACCTCTCCGGATCCACCACTTCGGCCAGTAACGGCAACGGCCGATTTGGGCAAATATGCAAATAAGTCCAACCCGCCTCACACAGTGCCGCCTGTTCGTCGCCAATGCAGTTCTGCACTCCTCCAGCAATCGTGAGGTAATGGTCGTGGCTCAACCCAATCACGATCCCGGCGGCCGCATTTTCGACTGCGATCATAAGCGCTTGTCGCACTACATCGCGCGACAGCGGCTCCTCCGTTGATACGGTACCCCACTCGCGCGCTCGTTCGCGCGGAGAAATAGCGCCGAGGATCCTCGCCTTATTGCGGCTTGCCGGCTTCCTATACGCCCAACCCTCCGCAACAGCGTCACCGATCGAAATAGAGTTCGCTTCGCGACTGCTCTGACTCATGTCGCCTCCCAATTATGTAATCGCCTTGAGCGCGTTCGCCAACCCGTTTATGTGACGGTCTCGGTCACTTTCCCGTGTTCGAATACGAGTACGCGATTGCACATTCGGTCAACGAGATCGCTCGAATGCGAAGCGAGGACGAGAATAGACGAATTCTGAACAACGTCGTTAAGGCGCTCGGTCGCTTTCTCGCTAAACGCCTTGTCACCGACGGAAAGCCACTCGTCCATCAGAACGATATCAGCACGGATCGAAGTGGAAACGGCAAATGCCAAGCGCAATTGCATTCCGCTTGAGTACGTCCGAACCGGCATGTTGAGAAAGTGTTCCCCGAGCTCGCTAAATTCGGCGATCGCTGGAAGCTTTTCCTCAATTTCTTTGGGTTTTATGCCCATCATGATGCCGCGCAGGAAGATATTTTCGTACCCTGTCGCCTCCGGCTCCATCCCAAGCGACATATCAATCAATGACACGATACGCCCATTGACAGATAACCTACCGGAGATCGGTGCATAGACGCCCGCGAGCACTCGCAGCAATGTGGTCTTACCAGCGCCGTTGTGACCGACGAAACCAACACGGTCCCCCGGTTTGAATTCAAATGACACGTCATCGAGCGCACGCACGGTAATGTGCTTACCGGCATCCGCAGCCACCCTGCCGCCCGTCGAGGCGCTCAAAAGCGACTTTCGCAGGGACCGATGCGATGCGTTGTAAATAGGAAATTCCACAACGACGTTTTCTGCTTTAATGTATGACTCGCTCATGTCCTGCCTCACAGCCAATACGCAATCCGGTTCCGGTAGCGTCCTTGCAACAGAACGCCGATCACTACGAAGACAATCGCGCTTGCGATGGACCACAAATATGATTGACCCGGAAAAACCTGGTCAACCAGGGGGGCCCGCACGATTTCCACGAGGTGCGCGAAGGGGTTCCATTCAGCGATCCACCCATGCTTACCCAAGCTATTAGGACGCCAGATGATCGGCGTCAGGTAAAACAGAACCATCGTAGCGTTCTGAACGATCATCGGCATATCCCTGAACCGCGTGCAAAATACGCTCACAATCATAGAGATGCCTAACATCGCAACACTACCGATAAAGAGCCCGGGAATGATCAATAAAGCATGCCAATCGACTCCGACGCGCAGAGCCGCGAAAACCAAGATGATGATGACGCCGTTGTGCGCGAGAATAATTAGGTTACGCACCATGATTCTTAGCAAGTACACCGGCATGGGAAAGCGAATCTGCTTAATTGTGTGCTCGAATTGCACGAAGCCGAGGCACGCCTCATTGATCTGTGTCGAATAGAAGGTCCAGACGATGCTGCCGACGGCGAAGAAGGGAAGGTACGCCTTCACGTCATTCTTGAACAGGAACGACCACAATATGCCCATCGTGCCGATCATGATACCGGTCGACAAAGTTACCCAAAACGGGCCGAGGACTGAGCGGCGATACCGTTGCCGAATGTCGTACCATGCGAGCAGCGCCCACAAATGGGGATTACTCAACGCAGCAAGCAACTCTCGCGTACCGGCGCGCTGATGCGCATCATCAATTGGCTTGTTCATGGACTACTGAGTTCTCTGTGTAGCCGACCATTATAGCCGAGTACCAAGTCATGACCGGAGATCACCTATCGCATCGAGAATGCGCGCCGCGCGATTCTCATACGTATGGTCCTTCATCGCGCGCCGCTGCGCGGCGAGCGCAATCGCAGCCGCTCGGGCCGGGTCATCACGGAGCATCTCGATATGTGTGCGCAACTCGCGCGGTGAGTCAAACAAGAGGATTTCCCCGGCGCGCTCGCTAAAGTAGTCGTCAATTTCGAGCCCCTCAACGAACATGCACTGAACTGTACCCGCGGCAGCCGCCTCGAATGTTCGAGGCCCAGGCGTCGAGGCGTCGAGGTTGAATCGACTGTTCGCCAGATTAAAGCGACGGCCCATATTCAATGTAAGAAGCGAACTGGCATGAAGGTCCGGCAATTCAGAATTAGGAACACGTCGGTTCTCAGCAAATGGTAGATCGGACGGCCACTCCGCGCCGGCAACCAACACATTGAAGGGGCGCAGACTGTCGACACAGTCGCGCAACAAAGCGACACGATTGGGAAAGCCCACACCGCAGAAAAAGACGTCGCGCTCTTTGTTTGGATTGTGCTTGCGAAAATGAGCCGTCCGATCCGCGGCAAGAGGTACGTGATAGACGCGCGGATGTGAATAGTGTGTGGCTGCCCAACGATCGTTAGAGAACACAACGTCTGCAAGCGGAACAATCTTGTAACCGTAGTCGAATTCATACGGATCGTCGTGCAGCCAAAATGCAAGACACGCCCCGACATCGAGCGCCGCCGCCTTCACCCCGAGGTAGTTGGCCACGGCCGGCATGCATGAGCCAAACACTATGATCAGCTGCGGAAGAAAGTCCCGCGTCACCTGCTCTGCCCCTTCGAGCGAGCACACGCGAACGCTACTCTCGGCCAGTTGCGCACGAAAGCCGTTGGCCACATACCCGCGCAACACCGAGTTGTTGTTCACTGAGTCAGGCGATGCGCCGCAAATCAGCACGCGAAATGAAGCGGTCACAGAAGGTTCCTTACCCGATTGACAACAATACGAACGGTCGGGCGAAGTCCGTGCCGGCGGTAGAACGCTAGCACTCTTCGCACTTTGAATTCCAACCTTGCTTTGCCTCCGCGGGGCATCGTGACATCGGCATCGGATCCGATTTGCCAGGTGGGCGCCTGCAAGACGATGCCAATGTCGGCTAGCGATGTCTGCCGTATCGGCTCGCCGTTGGCTAACGGGCGACGAGGGGCTAGCAGCAACGCTCGATAGCGAATAGCAAGCTCAGCGGTGTGCGTTGTCAATCCCATGTACAAGCGCTCTGTGATCCGTGCCCGAAGCACGCTGAGCAATGCCGGCTCATCGATCAACCGGCGAATAGCATCCACTAATTGTCCCTCTTTGTTTGGCGCGATCTTAATGCCATTCACAAGATGTGTGACACGCTCCCCAAGCGCCCCGATATCAGTGACGATCGGAACCAAGCCAAGCTGCCACGCTTCCGACAAGGTCAAGCAATATGTTTCGGGCCAAACGGAAACGTGAATCGACACATCACACTCAAGCAGTTCCGGCGGTGGCGCATCGACGGCGTATTGACCGTGCACGACGACGTTCGGGAACCGTCTGCGATCACCAAGTTGAGAATAGTTGCCATCCACGCGCCCGAACACGTGAAACTCAACCGGTGCGCCTTGTAAGAGCGGCAACGCCCGGCAGAGCACATCACCGCCTTTTTGATGGGTGACGTTGCCAAGCAAAGCAATCTTCAGCGGACTCACGATGCGCTGCAACGACCTTACCGGACCGTCGAGAATGGGAACCGGGAGCACATGCGCAGATGCGTGCAGCCGCACGGACGGATACATTTGCGAGTACGTGCGCTGCGTTCCATCCGTGTTAAATACAAGCAAGTCGATATGGCGCAAAACGTTGTCCCAGAAGACGCGGCGCTGGGCCTGCGACCCCGGCGCGATCTCGTGCTTTTGCCATAGGCACACGTCGCATTGAGATAAGGGCACATCGGGAGCGCCGCAAAATTCATTTTTGAACGACAGCAGATTAAATTCGTGACAAACCGGGAAAAAATCGTGGGCAGTAAAAGCAGTCGGAACACCGGTTTGCGCGGCCACATGAATCATCGACGGCACATGGCCGATGAAATGATGAAAGTGGGCGACATCGACGTCGTATTCGAGCAAAATCGTTCGGAAAGCGTGTTCGCGCTCTGCGCAAGTCAGCAACCCGGCCGAATATGGCTGCGAAAACTCAAACCGCCGAATTTCAGTGTAGTCCTCAGCAAGTAAGTGCGCTTCGCGATCGCGTCCATTTGCACCGGGAATGTAGAAGAGCACGTTCCACTCAGACGCCAATGCCTTCCTGATCCGCTCGAGGTATACCTCCACACCCCCAAAGTTCCCGCGATGCAGGACGTTGTGTGCTACGAACAGTAGCGTCCTGCGTTGGACGCTTTCAATCTCGGATGGCTTGAACGCAATATGGCGCACGTGCATCAAAATCGATTCCACGCGATTATCATAGGTATGTTCGCGTAGCCCGCGCAGCCGGGCAGCCTCGGCAATCGAATCCCGCGCGGCCCGATCATTAATAAGATGCCTCGCCTTCGCAAGAAAATCGTTCTCAGACGAAAACAAAATGATCTCTTCACCCGGCGCGAACGACTGCGCAACTTCGCTGAGAGACTCGTGAACCAGTTGCACGCCGCCTGCAAGCGCCGCCTCGAAGAGGCGCGGGGGAGGCGTCTCAGCATACTCGCGCCCCCCCGAGGCAGAAAACACTCGCGGTAGCAGCAGCGTCACCGCGCTCCGGTTGACGAAACGCGCGAAATCGACAGGTGAGGTCCGCCACGACAGCACACTCTCCGGCAATGGGACACGATGAGGCGGCAAGAAAGGATTGGATGGCAGCGCTAGCTTAAATTTCCACTCCGAAGGCATATGACCTAGGATTGACCGGACAAACTCGCTCCTGTTAGGCCATGCAGTTCCGGCGAAGAAAAGCTGGTAGCGCAACGACTGCTCCGACGCCAACACTGGTAGCGAATGGAACTCCGTCGCGCCCGCCAGCGGCAAATGTCGGCCTCTGTCTCCGTAGGCACTGACACTCGACGAATCGTTGGTAAAAACAATGTCAAAGAGCTGTGAGTGACGTACGTTTACTTCAAGCTCGTAGGGATCTTCTGTCACCCACAGCGCTGAGCGTCCGCAAATACCCACGAGGCGAGCGCATAGCGCAGCATCCAACTCCTCACCGTCGAATGCAATGAACAAGTTGCAGCGATTTTGCACTGCAACCGAAACGGCGTCCAGGGGATCAGCTTTCCACACAGACTCAACTGACGCGTGCCGTTTCAGTGCAGCAAATATCGCTAGGCAAATGTAATGATTCGGATTTCGATACTTGGTATCAAACAGCAAAATCCGGAACTTGTCTTCATTCATACGTGGTCTAGAAATGTAGCGAATGTCGAAAAAACGGGCGCCCCGGGGCGGCAGCCCAGTTGTTCGTCATACGCAAAAGCCTGAATTCCGAATCCATAGCGCGATATATCGACGCACAGGGAAATCGCGCCAACCGTAACGCCCTAACATGGGTCATGCAACCCAGCCCCCCTCATAAACGCGCCGGGAATCATCCATCTCGTCCACCTAGAGCGCTACGGTTCGGTTGTAGAGTCCGAAAGTGCTGATGACAAGACTTGGGTCGCCCGCGCGATGTAGGGAGCAATTTGCGCACAGGTCAAAACGTTGAACCAAGCTTCGCCATCCCGCCGGTCATCAATGCATGCAGTATCGGCGGAACTGCCAGTCAAATGGCACAGCATATGACTCGCGCGATGCATGATCGTGTGCAGCCGCCAAGCACGCCGCGCGAGGCTGCTGTGACAGATAGATCCCAGACTAGAACCAAAGGCGGCCACGACTGCCACATCGCGATGACATACCGCCCAGGCCGTCGGTGGTGCACAAATCGCCGCTGCCTTGTTACGCGCTCACCGCCTCCCGCTAAACGTGCGATTCTACACGCCGCGATTGATCATATAGCCATGTCGCGCACTCTTTGTGTTCATTCCGCTTAACCAACGGCGTGACCAAATCGCTACATCCAGCAGTCGGCGTGCCCAAGTGGCAACGGATGGTGAACTGGTATGAATCGGCTGCGAGCCTAGGTGCTCAACACCCTCTCAGACACTAGGGCACGAAAATCGCGCCGTCGATTTCGGAGAAGGAAGCTCTATAAACGTTGAAGTCTGGACCAACGTCAAGATTGCTCTGCGCGCAGCGATCAACCCGCACAAGCCATCAAAAGCACCGCCATGGCGATCATCGCGTTGGCTATCACGATGCAACACGAATTTGATGCTCGCCACACGCTTTGCGACGTTCAGCACATGCCTATCTTGGCGTGGGCGTCGATTTGCGACACGCTTCATTGAGCCCCCTTTCCCATGCAACTCGGTTGCGCCGCCGAATTTGCTTTTAGCTGAGCGCCAGCAAGGTAAGTGAAGTAGTAGCGTCGACTGTGCAGTAAGTTTGACCGAACAGCCCCGCAGGCGCACGCGCCAATAGTCTCCATGCCGCGTGAGATCAAAAGCGTGGGCAAAATGCCGATGCCATGCAACAATTCTTGTCGAGCTCGTCGCTTATAGCCGCGTCATCTCTCGACTGCATGCTCCCTCGGCTGCGCAATGCACCATGACGTCAGGTCGAGGCCCGAATCCGTCGCTGGCTGTTATGTACAATGCTGCCCGCTCGCATCGAGCATCTGAACAATGATTTGAGGACAATATGGCGGAACTCCGGCCCATGGCGATTACTACATCCCGCATTGCGGGGCATGCTGCATTTCGGTCAATGGTTCCGATGTGGATCGCTGCCCTTGTCGCGACCGCGTTCGTTAGTCTGGCGTCGTACCCGGGGTTCTTGTCGTACGATTCCATCCAAGAACTCGCTCAGGCGCGAACGATCGTCGATGGGTCCCAATATCCGCCCTTTGGAAGCTACGTATGGCGCATATTCGACTGGATCGCGCCTGGCCCGACATTAATGCAAATCGTACAAAATGGAATATTGGAGTTCTCATTTGCATATATGGTGGGGCGTACACGCATGCCAATGGGTGTAAAACTGCTCTGCGTGGCAGCTTTTACAGCACTGCCGCCAATACTCGGGCCGATGCTGGTTGTATGGAAAGATGTTGCCGTGGGCGCCTGTTACATGGGAGCACTTGCCCTGCTCGCCTCTGTCACGGCCGAATCGACCGGCAATCGGAAACGCACGCTTGTCGCTTTGGCCTTGTTTTTGGTGTGGTGCGGCATGGCATATCGATTTAACGCGGCCAGTGGAGCCTTCCCACTTGTCATGTACGCGCTCTGGAAACTGTTAGGCACATCCAGCAGCGCGAGGCAGACAATTAAAAGGATTCTGTCCGGCGCCATGCTGACTCTGGCACTTTGTGCTGTCGTGTGGGTGATGAACAATTATCGACTTCCGAGCTTTGAGAGACTGGCAAGAAACACCAATTCCGACAGCATCATGAAATATGACCTAATTGGAATTTCTGTTTTCGCAAATAAATCCATTGTTCCGGACATCAACGGCAACTCGGTTCCGGTCGATTATTTGAAGAGCATTTACGATCCTCGGCACCTCAATATCACAGCGAATAATGACCGTGAACACCTAGTGGCACCCAACCCGGATCATGTCGCATCGCGTTGGCTCTCCGCCATCAAGTCGAACCCATTAGCCTATTTACGGCATCGCACGGCTGTATTTAGAGAATATATCTCCCTTCACAGCCATGATGTGTTCTACGTGACACATCCCAGCGTAGACGCAAACGATCTTGGCGTCACGTTTACTCCCACGGCATTTAAAAGCCACGTTACCGAATACATGTGGAAGTCGGGGAGTACCAATTTTTGCCGCCCATGGATCTATTACTCGGCATCTTTGATTTTAGTGGTCGCACTCTTTCTGGTAAAGGCCGGTAGCTATCGTCTCGAGGCGCTCACGGCCATTTCCAGCGCCTACTTATACCTAATGCCGATGTATTTCATTACACCAGCAGCAGACCTCCGATACAATTTTTGGTCCGTGTGCGGCTGCGTTGTCGCGTCCATATTGGCTGTAGCAGGCATCTGCGATCGTGGCCACGAGGACGAGCAAGAAATGAAAAAATTCCATAACGCGTCAAGCATCAATATGGGTGTATCGAAATGAAAGCAGTGATACTGGCCGGCGGACTCGGCACGCGGATTAGCGAAGAAACCAACGTACGCCCCAAGCCAATGGTCGAGGTCGGGGGCAAGCCACTTTTGTGGCATATTATGAAAATATATTCTCACCATGGCATAAATGATTTTATCGTTTGCTGTGGCTACAAGGGCTACATAATAAAGGAATATTTCGCAAACTATTTCCTTCATATGTCAGACGTTACCTTCGACATCCGGCAAAACCGGATGGAGACCCACCAGCAATACGGTGAGCATTGGAAGGTTACGCTAGTCGACACTGGCGAAACGACGATGACGGGCGGTAGATTGGGGCGTATTCGGAACTACCTTGCGGACGAAGACGCATTTTGTATGACGTATGGCGATGGCGTCAGCGACGTCGACGTCACAAGTCTCATTGATTTCCATCGATCGCACGGTCAGCTGGCGACATTGACTGCGACATACCCGCCCGGGCGCTTTGGCGCATTAGACATTGAGGGCAATCTCGTTGCGTCGTTCAAAGAGAAGCCAAAGGGCGACGGTGGAATGATTAACGGCGGCTTTTTTGTACTCTCAACAAAGGTGCTTGATTTGATCGAAGGCGATCAGACGGTCTGGGAACGCGAGCCGCTTGAGCGACTCGCGGAGGCGCAGCAACTTGCCGCATTTCGTCACGAGGGTTTTTGGCAGCCCATGGATACGTTGCGGGACAAGACATATCTGGAAGAACTCTGGCAAACCGGCAACGCGCCGTGGAAGGTGTGGTGATGACGGGCGGTTCATTCTGGCAGGGGAAGAAGATCTTCCTTACCGGCCACACCGGCTTTAAGGGCAGTTGGACAACGCTGTGGCTACATGCACTCGGCGCAAAGGTGACGGGCTACTCGCTTGCGCCTGAAACCAGCCCCAATCTGTTTTCGCTCGCGCGAGTTAGCGACGGTGTCGATTCGGTCATAGGCGACATCCGCAACCGAGAACAACTACTCAACGCGGTTAAGGCCGCAAAGCCCGAAATCGTCATTCATATGGCCGCGCAACCGCTTGTGCGGGAATCATACGTAACCCCCGTGGAAACGTACGAGACGAACGTGCTTGGCACGGTCCACTTGCTTGACGCAATCCGACAAGTCCCGGGGGTACGGTCTGTCGTGATAGTCACCACGGATAAGTGTTACGAGAACCGCGAGTGGGAGTGGGGTTATCGCGAAAACGAAGCAATGGGTGGCTATGACCCGTACAGCAGCAGCAAGGGCTGCGCTGAACTCGTCACCGCGGCATACCGAAACTCCTTTTTTAATCCGACGACGTACTCTGAACACGGAGTCGCGGTGGCAAGCGCTCGCGCCGGCAACGTCATCGGTGGTGGCGACTGGGCCGTAGACAGACTCATTCCTGACATCATTCGTGCTATCACCAATGGCGAAATAGTCAACATCCGCAATCCACATGCGATTCGTCCATGGCAACATGTGCTTGAACCGCTAAGTGGTTATCTTGTCCTGGCAGAAAAGTTGTTCACCGAGGGAACTCGCTATGCCGAGGCATGGAACTTCGGACCGAATGACTCTGACGCTCAGCCGGTGCAAGCGATCGTTGAGCGACTTACGTCGCAGTGGGGTGATAACGCACGTTGGGCACTCGACGGGGGCGATCATCCGCACGAGGCAACGTTCCTGAAACTGGAGTGTTCGAAGGCGCATGCCCGCCTTGGCTGGCGGCCACGCTGGGATCTCGGCCATACCCTCGACAATATCGTGGCGTGGTACAAGGCGGCTGGTCGTCACGAGGATATGAGAGCCGTTACGCTCGCTCAAATCAACGAATACACTCAATCTTAAAGCTATCCCCTCATGAACAAAGATCAACTCCGTGAACAAATTATCCAACTCGTGCAGCAATATGGCACCTTGGCAACTCAACGGCCGGCGTTCGAGCCCGGTCAAACCGCGATCCCGCCTTCCGGCAAGGTAATTGGCGCCCGAGAAATGGAACTGATGGTCGAGGCATCGCTCGACGGCTGGCTGACGACGGGTCGCTTCAACGATGAGTTCGAAAAGAAGCTGGCAGCTTTTCTAGGCGTCAAATATCTGATTACCGTGAACTCTGGTTCGTCAGCCAATCTCGTCGCATTTTCCACACTTACGTCGCCCAAACTCGGAGATCGTGCAATCCGACCCGGTGACGAGGTAATCGGCGTTGCCGCCGGCTTCCCCACCACTGTAAACCCTATTCTGCAGTTCGGCGCAGTACCTGTCTTTGTGGATGTGGAGCTAGGTACATACAACATTGACGCAAGCCAAATCGAAGCTGCGATTTCGCCGAAGACGAAGGCGATCATGCTCGCGCATACGCTCGGTAATCCGTACAACCTCGAGGTTATTACGGCATTGTGCAAAAAGCACAATCTTTGGCTAATCGAAGATTGTTGCGACGCCCTCGGCGCAACTTATAACGGCCAGTTGGTCGGTACTTTCGGCGATATCGGAACTCTTAGCTTCTACCCGGCGCACCACATAACGATGGGCGAAGGGGGCGCCGTATTCACCAACAACCCGGATTTGAAGCTGATCGCCGAGTCGTTTCGAGACTGGGGCCGCGATTGCTACTGTGCACCGGGCAAGGACAACACCTGCGGTAAGCGATTCTGCTGGAAACTAGGCAATCTGCCAGAAGGGTACGACCACAAATACACCTACTCACACTTGGGTTACAACCTGAAAATCACCGATATGCAGGCAGCGTGTGCGCTTGCGCAAATGGATCGACTTGAAGGTTTTGTCCAAGCACGGCGTGACAACTTCGCATATCTGCACGATCGCTTGCAAAGCTGCAAGGAATTCCTGATCTTGCCAAACGCAACTCCAAATTCAGATCCGTCATGGTTCGGCTTTCCGATTACTCTGAAGCCGGAAGCGGAATTTCGCCGGGTCGACTTGCTTGCCTACCTCGATCAAAACAAGATCGGTACGCGTTTGCTATTCGCCGGAAATCTTACGCGGCAGCCATATATGATTGGTCGTGAATACCGCGTAAGTGGCGAATTGAAGAACACTGATATCGTCATGAACCAAACGTTTTGGGTTGGCGTGTATCCGGGTCTCAGCCGCGAAATGCTCGACTTTGTCGTCGAAAAGCTCGAAACGTTCCTTGGCGTCAATTTCTAAGAGCGAACTATGCGAAAGCCGCTTCCGCGGGAGGACTTAGACTTTGTCATCGAGCGAACGGCCAACGTCTGGTCCGCTTTTGACCGGGCGCGGCTTTTCATCACTGGAGGGACTGGTTTCATCGGTTCATGGCTGCTTGAAGTTGTCCAGCACGCCAACGTTGTCACAGGCAGCCGCATTGAGATCGTTGCTTTGAGTCGCGATCCTGACAGGGCCATCGGTCAAGCGCCACATCTATTCAATGCGGCCGGCATAGCGTTGATCAAGGGCGACGTCACGAATTTCGAAGCCAATATCGGAACGATTGATGTGTGCATCCACGCCGCAACCGACGTTGCGGACTCGACGAAAGCCGGTGATACGTTGCGCGTCTTCGACACCGGCGTGCTCGGCACACGACGAGTCCTTGATTTTGCTCAGGCGAACGGCGCATCACGCTTTCTTTTGACTTCGAGCGGCGCGGTATACGGCGCACAGCCGGCGACACTTGCTCGGACACCAGAGACCTTTTCAGGCGCACCCGACACGCTCGATGCGGCTACCGCATACGGCCAGAGCAAACGCGCAGCCGAATGGCTCGCATCGGCTTACGCGCTGCACAGCGATCTGCGTGTATCGATTGCCCGTATTTTTGCTCTGGTGGGTCCGGCTATTCCCCTTGACGGGCCGTTCGCCGCAGGCAACTTCATTCGCGATGCTCTGGCGGGACGACCGATTTCCATTGAAGGCGATGGACGGCCACTACGCAGTTATCTCTACATGGCTGACGCCTGCATCTGGCTATTGCACGTGCTCCTAGCCGGTGAGCACGGGAACGCATACAACGTCGGCTCCGAGCGCGAAATTTCGATTATAGAACTCGCCCGCGCTATTGAATCCCTGTGCGGTTCCGCGGTTCCTGCAGTACCCGGCCTTCCACCCAAGGCCGGTCCGGCACCGCGATATGTACCCGATACGGCAAAGGCACGGAAAACGCTCAATGTCGAGGAATTTACTCCTATAGAACTGGCTCTGGCCAAGACGATAAACTGGAACCGTATGGCGGTCACAGCATGAAAAAATTCGACGCAGTTCGACTCCGCAAGACCATTCTCGATATGGCATTTGCTGGCTCTACGGTTCATATTGGTTGCGCTTTTTCGATCGTAGAACTCATGGCGGTACTCTATCGCAATCATTTGCACTTCGATGAAAACGATCCACACAGCGCTCGACGAGACTACATGGTGCTCAGCAAAGGTCATGGCGTAATGGCGCAATACGCATGTTTGCATCAGATCGGCTGGCTGCGGGATGACGATATCGCTCATTACTTCAGAAACGGCACGAAGCTCAAAGGTTTGGCCGACGCACATGTACCCGGTGTCGAAGTCACTGCGGGTTCGCTCGGTCATGGATTGTCCGTGGGCGTCGGCCTCGCACTAGCTGCCAAAATGAATAAGACCGGTCAGATGTGCTACGCACTTGTAGGCGACGGCGAGCTGAACGAAGGGCCCATCTGGGAGGCCGCACTCTTCGCCGCGCAGTTTAAGCTCGACAATCTCGTCGTCATCATCGACGTGAACGGCTTTCAAGCCATGGGACCAACCGACGAAATTATCGGACTGGGCGACATTCAGGCAAAGTTCAATGCGTTCGATTTTGATGCTGTAACCATTGACGGCCACGACGAGTCCGCGATCGACCGGGCATATCAGGAGTTAAGAAATCGCAAGGATGGTCGGCCGAAGGCTCTGATTGCCAAAACGGTAAAAGGGAAAGGCGTGTCGTTCATGGAGCATGAGAACATATGGCATTACACACGACTTAACTCGCAGACCTACGAAGCTGCGGCTGCGGAACTTGGAGGCCAAGCATGAGAGACGCATTTTCGAATGCTTTAGTCGCCGCCGCGAGAAGGGATCCGAAGGTACTCCTGCTGACCGGCGACCACGGTTATGCCCTCTTTGATGCGTTCCGGAAAGCGTGCCCAGATCAGTATCTAAATTGCGGCATCGCGGAGCAAAACATGGTCGGAGTTGCGGCCGGGCTTGCGAAGGCCGGCTTTCACCCAATCGTCTATGGTCTTGCGGCATTCGTTCCGATCCGTGTACTCGAACAGATCAAAATAGACGTGTGTTATGAGGAGTTGCCAGTCACCTTCATTGGTGACGGCGCAGGCGTGGTCTACGCTCAGCTAGGCACGAGCCATCAAAGTACCGAGGACATCGCTGCACTGCGCGCGATCCCGCAAGTTTCGATCTATTCGCCCAGTGATCGATTCGAACTTACCGCTTGCGTAGAACATATCGTAAGTGAGCATCGTCCTGCCTATCTCCGAATGGGTAAGGCTGATCTGGGCGACGTACACGACGGCGCCCTCACCAATTGGACAGGCGGCGACCTGATCCCGATAACGAATACCGGAGCCCCCTATCTATTCGTCGGCACTGGGTCTGGCGTCAAGCTGGCTCAAAAGGCAGCAACGGCAATCGGTAACGCAGACGTTGTGTCGGTACCTTGCCTGAAACCCTTCCCTGCCTTATCCCTGCATAAGTTAGCTGCGGGGCGCGAAGCAATCGTTACTTTCGAAGAGCATTCGATTTACGGAGGATTGGGTGGCGTGGTTGCCGAAACACTGATGGGTAAGTTTGTCGGGACATTTGTGCGTGTGGGTATTAAGGATCAGTTCAGTACGTTGTGCGGAAACTACCCGTTTCTGATGGAAAGTCACGGCTTGGCGCCCCACAACGTGGAAGATCAGATCAGAAAGGCTCTTGATGCAAGTGCTCAATACCAATAGTAAAGGCTCGGACGGCGAACTGCCCTCGAAAACGCCGTATCAATTGCTACGCTTCCTCGTCGTCGGGGGACTCAACACGGTTTTCGGGTATTCCCTATTTGTCGCACTGACATACATTGGAGTGGGGTATCCAATTGCAATCGGACTCGCGACAGTCGGCGGTGTATTGTTCAATTTTCAGAGCGTCGGTCGACTGGTATTCGGAGGGGCTCCACGGTCGCGTTTCTGGCGTTTTGTCGGCGTGTACTGCGTCGTCTACCTGGTCAACCTAGGTGGTGTCCGTGTGATCCTCGGCTTAGGCATCAACGTCTACATAGCCAACGCGATCATGCTGATTCCGCTGAGCTTGGTCGCCTTCATTCTCAATCGTCGGTTTGTTTTCAATTTGCCATGAAGCATATTACGGTCGTCACCCCCTGTTTTAATGAAGAAGAAAACGTTGAGGCGGTGTACAGCGAAACTCGTCGCATTTTCTCGACGATTTCCAACGTTACCTACGACCACCTTTTCATCGACAATGCGTCCACTGATACCACGGTGAGCAAGTTGCGTGACATTGCAGCCGCTGACCCCGCAGTGAGCGTGATTGTAAACGCTCGAAATTTTGGGCACATTCGTTCTCCGATGTACGGGCTGCTGCAAGCCAGGGGAGATGCCGTAATTCTGCTCGTGGCAGACCTCCAGGATCCGCCTGAGTTGATGCATGACTTTGTTGAGAGTTGGCTTGCGGGCGCACCCGTTGTGATTGGCGTTAAACCCGAGGCAAAAGAGTCTGCACTTTTCTTCGCCCTTCGGCGTATGTACTACCGTCTAGTTACGCGCATCGCGAACGTGAAACTCATCCAGAACTTCACGGGATTCGGCCTTTACGACCGCAAAGTGATTGAGATTTTGCGCGAGATCGACGATCCATATCCATACTTCCGGGGGTTGATCTGCGAGATCGGGTTCGACGTCGTCCAACTGCCTTATGTTCAACCGAGACGGAAGCGCGGCATCTCCAAGAATAACTTTTACACCTTGTACGACATTGCGATGCTCGGTATTACATCGCATTCGAAGGTGCCTCTGCGACTCGCGACCATTGCTGGATTTTTTCTATCGGGCCTCAGTCTTTGTGTTTCGTTAGTTTATCTGCTACTAAAGCTCCTATACTGGAATAAGTTTTCGATGGGCAGCGCACCGATGCTTATCGGCTTGTTCTTCTTCTCTTCAGTGCAGCTATTTTTCATTGGGCTGCTTGGAGAATATGTTGGTGCCATTCTCACCTATGCTCAAAAACGGCCCTTGGTCATAGAACGAGAGCGAATCAACTCAGTTGGGTTGACGTCTTCAAGGCAGCACTCCGAAAAACCTGCGACCGACTCTATTGCCCCGACTGCGTGACTGCTTAGACGTAACGTGCGGTCGGCAGCACTTGGCTCGACAACAGTGTTAGTCTATATTTTCGTTGCCGACTGGTGGCTAGCTGTCCGGGGAGACGGCACATGCTAAAACCACCTGCCTCTATATCGCCGATCAGTGATTTACGCGTGTGGCGACATGGAGCGCAGCCGTTCGACACTCGTCGACGGGTCCGCCAGTGCCGTACGTTGCTCCGACCACTCGTAGAGGTCATGCGTCGGTACGTGATGGGTGTTCGAAGACCCACGCCAAACATCTGAGCGGGCGAGTCGACATCATCGTCCGACTCAACGAGAAAACATTGCGTCTATCCTCGTCAGTGATTCGGAAGGCCTTTGGCGGGTCTCGTACGCTCTGTTGCAAAGGTTGTGGACATCTAGCCGCGCGATGCCGTCAACACGAGCTCCGCAGAGCGGATACGAAGTATCGTTACTGATCCGAAAACGGTAACCGACGGCTGCCCTGATGGTCTAATGGTTCGGTTCCAGATACAGCATGGTGCCATCCGAGTTTTTAGCGCGCACCACGTAATGGGCAAGGATTTCCTCCATAGGAATTTTTAGCCCCGCATCGGTGTAACCACCGACCCCATAGAAAACACAACGCAGGTGTCCCGTCAGGAAGTCACTCACAAACTTCTGCTCATCTGATTTAAGCAAAATCTCGACAAGCCCGGGCCCCTCAACTGGAGATGCCAAGCCCGTTTCCGCGTGATATATCCCTTGCCGTTGCGACACGATCAGGCATTTCCGACTTTCGATCGAATGAGCTTTGATGAAGTCAATTTCGTTGGCGACGAACGGCTCTTCAATCACGCCGCGCGACTTGTATTCTCGCGACGCTTCGACCAGAAACGATGGAATTTTCATGACAAATACACAGCATGCAAGCAGTAAAAAACTCAAGGCGGCGATCGGGATGCATATCTGTCTTTTTGAAATCAAGCCCGCTCTGATTGATCGCAAAGATTGATCCGCAAAAATTGCAATTAGTACGGCTGCAGGCCAACACACCGTGATCAGATTCAATACGTGAGACCGACCTTCGTAATATACGAAGAGTCCCAGCCCTAGCATGCTGAGGTAAAAAAGCATGTCATCTTTCGCCCGTTGGTGGCGCGCACGGTAAGCGGCTCGTGACGGCCATCGTCTATCGCGCGTGCGCTCAGGCATGATGATCCAGATAGTTCGGGATAGATCGAGTGAGATCCTGTCCACGATCGGATGATCATGGACAGGATCTATCTGGATTGAAGCTTCAGGCGTCAAGGCTCGGCGGGCTGGTCTGTTTGCGCAGCTGGTCGAGAACGCGCCAGGGTAGGAGTTCGTCGATGCGATTGATCTTGTGGTCAGCGATGTGTGTCAGCACGTAGTCCAGGTAGGCGCGCGGATTGATGCCATTCAATTTGCACGAACCAATCAGCGAGTACATCGCGGCGGCCCGGTCGCCGCCGCTGTCGGAGCCAGCGAACATGTAGTTTTTTCTGCCGAGCGAGACACATCGCAAGGCATTCTCGGCAAGCACGTTACTGATCTCCGCACGGCCATCGTCGCAGTACAACATGAGCGCGTCCCACTGATTGAGCGAGTAGCGGATCGCCTTGGCCGTCTCGGATTTCGCCGACAGCGTTGCGAGCTTGTCCTTCATCCACGTCTCGATGCTCGCGAGCAACGGCTTGCTCTTCTCTTGCCTGACCCGCAGTCGTTCGCACGGATATTTGCCGCGGATGTCTGCCTCGACGCTGTAGAGCTCGCCGATCATGTCGAGCGCTTTCTGCGTCGCATCCGATGGAGTGCTGGCGTGAACCTCGAACAGCTTTCGTCTCGCGTGGTCCCAGCATGCAGCTTCGCGGATCGTGCCGTCGGTAAATAGCTCGTTAAAACCGCTATACGCATCCGCCTGCAGGATGCCTTCGAAATCGGCGAGGTGGGCCTGCGGATGGATACCTTGGCGGTTCGGCGAATACGCGAACCACACAGCGGCGGGTTCAGTCGAGCCCGAGCGGCGGTCGTCGCGAACGTAGACCCACAGGCGCCCCGTCTTGGTCTTCTTGTTGCCGGGCGCGAGCACTGGGATTGGCGTGTCGTCCGCGTGGACCTTGGTGGCTGCCATCGTATAGCGGCGCAATGCTTCGGTCAGGGGCGCGCACAGTGCCTCGCATTGCCCGACCCAGCGCCCCATACTGCCTCGATCGAGCGTGACGCCGTCGCGCGCAGCGATCTCCTCTTGCCGGTACAGGGGCAAATGATCCGCATATTTGGAGACAAGGATGTCGGCCAGCAAACTCGGATGGGCGATGCTTCGTTCAATCGGCAGGCCGGGCATCGGCGGCTGCGCGATGTGGCTACAACAGGGGCAGATCATCTTGCGCCGGATCGTGCGGATCACCTTGAACGCCGCCGTGACGCGAGCGAGCTGCTCGGACACATCCTCGCCAAGCGTGCGCATTGGCACGCCGCAGTCGGGGCAACTCGATTCGGGATCGAGCGTGTGATCCTCACGTGGCAAATGCGGGGCAAGCGCTTCCTTTGGCGCGTTCTCTGCGGCTGGTACGCTCGATGTCGATGCTTGTGCCCGTCGTATGTCAGCGACCCCGCGTGCGGCCGTTAGATCCTCGAGCTCCTTCTCGAGTCGCTCGATCTGCCGATCCAACTGCTCGGATTTTCGTCCGAACTGCATGCGCTTGAGCTTGTCGATCAGCACCTTGAGCCGTTCGATCTCGAGATCGCGCTCGGCGAGCGACGCGCGAGCCTCGACCAACATGGCCTTGAGCGTTGCAACATCATCGGGAAGATCGGCGCCGGTCGTCATGCGACGCAGTTTACGAGCCTTCGGCGCGGTTTACAACATCGACAATGCGGCGGTACGGCGGGGCTGGCGCCAATCAATGCCCTCAAGCAACATCGACAGCTGGGCGGTGCTCAGGAAGATCTTGCCGCTGTCGGCCTGCGGCCAGACAAAGCGGCCACGTTCGAGCCGCCTTGCGAGCAACCACAGCCCGTCGTCAGTCGCCCACAAAATCTTGACGAGGTCGCCGCGGCGTCCGCGAAAAACAAAGACATTGCCGCCCAAGGGGTTCTCTTGGAGCGTCGTCTGCACCTTTGCTGCCAAGCCCTGGAAGCCACAGCGCATGTCAGTCGCGCCCGCCGCAATCCAGATGCGTGTACCTACGGGCAGGCCAATCATCGCAGGCAGTCGTGCAGAAACTGTTCGGCGCGCTCGAGCGGCAGACCTCGGATGCGCACCCGCCGCTTACCGACTTCGATCTCGACTTCACAGCACTGCGGTGTTGAGGCAGGCATCGCCGCAACCGTCTCGTGAGCCCCTGACGAACTTCCTTGAGCGGATGGCGTGGTGTGCGTCACGGCGGAGCCGTCAGCCGCCTCGACTACAACGACCGGCAGCAATTCAGTGTTCGCCGGCCGAGGCGCTTCGACGACCCCAGATTCGGGCAGAGCGAGTTTGCCTGAGCGGTACTGGCTGCGCCAGGCGAACACAATGTTGGCGTTGATGTCGTGTCGGCGGGCGACCATAGAAACCGAAGTGTCCGGTTCCAACGTTTCTCTGATGACTTCTTGCTTGAACGCCAGTGTGTAGGTACGGTGGCGGTGGTGAATCTTGTTACCCGTGTCGTTCGGCATGCAGATAGTTCCCGTCCATGATCGAGAATCGTGGACGCGATCCATCCGGATATCCACGGTCTGCTCACATCATGCCCAACCCTCTTGAGGAAGCGGAAACGGCCGCCGTGAGTCGCTTACCGCGCACGCCACGCCACCAGAGCTGAAATAAGCCCAATTAGGTAGACTCCGAGGATCGACATCCACGGGTCCGGGTGATTTGGCAGCGGGAGCATCATCAGGCCAAGACTGTAGAAGATCTTTTGGTACGCTAGCAACCAGAACCAATTCAGTGGTTCACCCGCCTTCCACGACATCGCCATTAAGAAAGTGACAATTACGGCCACGGTCACCGCAACATGAAGGCCAATCGCGACGATGTATTTCGTCGGTCGCCAAGCGTCCACGGGTGGACCGGCAACCCGCCACGATTTCATATTGACCAATGCAGTAACTAGCCGACCTACCAGATAGGCAGCAAACACTACAGTTATGAAGAGGCCGGAATCGAGATTCCAAAGCAAGCCGATTGCGCCGATCAGCGAGACAATGCAAGTTCGAGTGAGATTCCGTTTCGCCAAGAACCACTGAAAAGCGAAGAGCGATATCGCTGGCCAGAAGAAGCGGGTTGGCCAATATTGATAGTAGCGCTCGTCGATCCCAGCAATGTGTAGTGTGGTCTCAAAAGTCAGCAGCACAAGCGCTAAACCCGTGACGATGAGCAATGGCTTGATCTTGATATTGCGGGAAAGAACGCTATATAGTGCCGCGAGCGATATGGCCTGCAGGACAGCAAAGAAGACGCTGAGCTTGAGCACGGACAGACCTACCAACTTGAATAGCGGCCCAATAATTTCCGGAAACAAGCCGTATTGGGACGGCAGATCAATCATAAGCGTTCTACCGGCGACGACTTGGCTCAACGCATAAAATATAGGGTCGGCATGGGTCGACCAGTAGCCGTCGCGCGTTACGGAAGCAATGCTGACAAGACGCCATGAAGCGAGTTGAAGTGCTACCGCGGATAAAAAAAAGCCCCATAGGATCGGCGCGGAAGTTTTGACCTGGAGAGATCGAACGCGGCCTTGCGACAAAGACAAAAATTCGTGGGAAATCAGCGCTGCCACCACTGCCGCCCCGACCAATGCAAGCCCACCGTGTAACCGTGGCTTGTCGTATTCGCCGATGACCGCTGTGACGAAATCAGAAAACAAAAGTGGGGTGAACAGTAGCCCGACGGCAAGGATTGGTAGAAATTTCTCTGCCGCTCCACTCGGAGTAGGTCGAAATGGTGAAAACGCCGCCGCATATACCAAGATCGGTGCTGCTCCCGCAAGCAGAACGAATACGAATTGTTCCTTCGGCTTTGGCAAAACGAAGCTTTTGTATGCGTCGATTATCAGATCAACTGATGGAAGCGCTTTTGGTGGGATGAACTGATACATCCAAGCCAAGGCGAACGCGGCGACAGCGATCGTCGCCGCGATGATCAGAAACAGGCTCTGAACCCGATGAATCTCCCAACTCTTTGAAGCATTCAACGTATGCTCTCGCTTTCAGTAAATTTGAAGAGCATTGTATAGGACACGAAGACGAAAATTTTCGTCCGTCAAGTACCCTCTGGGTAAGGCAACTTCATCGGCAGTTGCTGCCTCGCGTCTTCGGTGGCGGCGCTTACAGTGTATGCATCGTCTTCGTGCTTCAAATAACTGCACGTTGTGCAGGATGGATCAGACGCGACACGCTTAAACAAAATCCGTCGTCGGAATGATCGCTTAGGGGAGTCGGGAATAGCGCCCTAACCGACCGCGCCAACCATCACATAAACCACGTAACGCCATCTCCAGATGTTGCCGGCGCTGAGTCGGAAAAAATGAGTAAATCACAATCCGAACGGGAAGCTTGATCAATTCCGTCGTCTTCCATGTCCACGGTATATAGGGGCGCCTCATCAGCGCAACAGCATTCCGGAATTGATAGTAGTGCCGCAGCGGTCCATGCATCGGATAAGATCGCCCCAAAACACGCACGGGTTCTCCACCTAATTCGTGACTCATGCGTACCCAAGGCACACCTAGTACACGGTAACCCCCGTGTTTCGCTCGCACACACCATTCAAGATCTACGAAGTCAATGAACAGCGCGTCTTCCATCGGACCAATACTCGACCACCACTGAAGGTTGATGCATGATCCAGACGAGATCAGAAAGTCGACGTCGATTGGCTGATCTCCTTCCGGAGTGACACGCTCCAGCCTCCACCATTTGAAGCGCACGAACGGTGCGGCGCCGCGCAGGCGTGCGTCGTCGTAGACCGGTCCCGCCAGCGCAACGCGACCACCCGACTCGTTGGCCCGGGCAATAACCATCGGCAACTCGGTGAACAAGGACGCGGGCGGCTCGCTGTCCTGATCGAACAGGATCGCCACCTCAAATCCGTCACGAATCAAGGCCTCGACGCCCTGATTGATCGCCGTCGCGATCCCTACGTTCTCGCCGTTAGGCAAGTATTCGACCGCTTCAGACAACCCAAGCTCGTTTGCCGCGCGGACGGCAGGCGTATTGTCGACAACCACGCAATGCATGATCGCCGCAAGCCGATTGGCCCGCTCGACGCAGGCTGCATCGGGATTATAGAAAACGACTACCGCGCCCGTGCGCGGCATGGTCGACTTGTCGCTCAACTCACCGCCATGCATAGACGCAACGCTTCGCGCCAGTCCGGGGCACGCACACCGAACGTACTCGCGAGCTTGTCGTTCGAAACGCGCGAGTTAGCAGGCCGCGCGGCCGGTGTCGGATAGGAAGCCGCCGGAATCGGCTTCACGACCGGCTTTTTCGGCAGATCCGAAAACTCGAAAATCGCCTCGGCAAAACCATGCCACGACGTAGCACCCGAAGCCGTCAGGTGATAGATGCCCGAGTGCTCCTGCCACCAGTCGCCTTCGCCCACAGCCGGGGCCTGCGCCAGCACATTCGCGCTCACCGCGGCAATGGTGTTCGACCACGTAGGCGCGCCGAATTGATCGGCCACCACGCTCAGTTCGTCGCGATCCGCGCCAAGACGCAGCATGGTCAGCAGGAAGTTTTTGCCCCGCGTGCCGTACACCCAGCTAGTGCGGAAAATCAGATGCGCACATCCCGCCGCGGCAATCGCCTGCTCGCCCGCAAGTTTGCTCTTGCCGTATACGTTCTGGGGATTGACCGCGTCGCTTTCGACGTATGCGCCATCCTTGGTGCCGTCGAACACATAGTCCGTGGAATAGTGAACGAGTGCCGCGCCAAGCCGCTTCGCCTCTTCAGCCAGCACGCCAGGTGCTTCAGCATTGAGACGCATGGCGGCTTCGACGTCGGTTTCGGCTTTATCGACTGCCGTATGCGCGGCCGGGTTCACGATCAGACCAGGCTTCACCTCGCGAACTACGCGCCGCACCTGATCCAGATCGGCAAGATCCAGCACACTGCGATCCAGCGCGACCACTTTACCCAGACCTTGCAGACTGCGCGCCAGTTCGAAGCCGACTTGTCCATTCACACCGGTCAGCAGGATGGTTTGCTCTTCACGCTTCGTCATTGAAGATCTCACGCGAAATGCTCGGCTTCCGCCAACCGCTTACCCGCCGCATCCTTCGCAGCCAGCAACGGTTCGAAGTCGATCGGCCATTCAATGCCAATCTCCGGATCGTTCCAGACGATGCTGCGCTCGTGTTCGGGGAACCAGTAATCCGTGGTCTTATACAGAAACTGCGCGGACTCGGACAGCACGACAAAACCATGCGCAAAGCCCGGCGGCACCCACAACTGCCGGTGGTTCTCTTCCGACAGAATCACACCCACCCACTTGCCAAAGTTCGGCGAGCTCTTGCGGATGTCGACCGCAACGTCAAACACCTCGCCTTCCACGACGCGCACCAGCTTGCCTTGCGCATGGACGATCTGATAGTGCAGACCGCGCAGCACACCCCGTGCGGAACGCGAATGGTTATCCTGAACAAACTCGACGCCAGCTTCGACATGTTCGGTGAACTCACGACCGTTGAAGCTTTCGTAGAAAAAGCCCCGTGCATCGCCGAACACCTTCGGCTCGATGATCTTGACTTCAGGCAGCGCTGTAGCGGTTACTTGGATGGCCATGCAACTTGGTCCGTAAGAAGGTTTTGCAGATACTTGCCGTACGCGTTCTTTGCGAGTGGCTTGGCCAGTGCAAGCAATTGCTCGCCGTCGATCCACGCCTGCCGGTACGCAATCTCTTCCGGACACGCGACCACCAGACCCTGGCGCTTTTGCAGCGTCGCAATAAACGTCGCCGCTTCGATCAGCGAATCGTGCGTGCCCGTGTCGAGCCACGCATAACCACGCCCCATGATCTCGACATTGAGCGCGGCGTTGGCCAGATAACGCGAATTGACGTCGGTGATTTCAAGCTCGCCACGCGGCGACGGCTTGATGTCCGCGGCGATATCGCAGACCTGCTTGTCGTAGAAGTACAAGCCGGTAACAGCGTAGTTCGAGCGCGGCTTGACCGGCTTCTCTTCGATCGACAGCGCGCGGAACTGCTTGTCGAATTCGACGACGCCATACCGTTCCGGATCGTGCACGTGATAGGCGAAGACAGTAGCGCCTTCGTCTTTCGCGTCCGCGCGTTCCAGCTGCTTCGCGAGATCGTGACCGTAGAAGATGTTGTCGCCGAGAATCAGCGCCGACGGATCGTTGCCCACAAAGTCGCGGCCGATGATGAACGCTTGCGCGAGACCGTCCGGCGAAGGCTGAACGGCGTACTGAATGTTCATGCCCCACTGGCTGCCGTCGCCGAGCATGGCTTCGAAACGCGGCGTATCCTGCGGCGTGGAGATGATCAGCACGTCGCGAATACCCGCCACCATCAGCGTGGACAGCGGGTAGTAGATCATCGGTTTGTCGTAAACCGGCAGCAACTGCTTGGAGACGACATGCGTGATCGGATACAGGCGCGTGCCTGATCCACCCGCGAGAATAATGCCTTTGCGCGCCATTGCCGTGCCCTTACGCGCGCTGCGCGTAGTTGGTCTCAACCCACTTCCGATACTCACCCGAAGCGACTTCGTCAGACCACACCTGATTGTCCAGATACCACTGGACTGTCTTGGCGAGGCCGGTCTCGAACGTCTCCGCCGGCTTCCAGCCGAGTTCGCGCTCGAGCTTGCGGGCGTCGATCGCATAACGGCGGTCGTGGCCGGGACGATCCTTCACATAGGTGATCTGGTCGCGGTACGAGGCACCCGCCTTCGGACGCAACTGGTCGAGCAGGTCGCACAGCGTATGCACGACGTCGAGGTTCTTCTTTTCGTTCCAGCCGCCGATGTTGTACGTCTCGCCCGGCGTGCCGCGCGCGAGCACTTCGCGGATCGCGCTGCAATGGTCGCCGACATACAACCAGTCGCGCACGTTCTGACCGTCGCCGTACACCGGCAGCGCCTTGCCGCTGAGCGCGTTGGCGATCATCAGCGGAATCAGCTTCTCGGGGAACTGGTACGGGCCGTAGTTGTTCGAGCAGTTCGTGGTGAGCACCGGCAGGCCATACGTGTGATGGTAGGCGCGCACCAGATGGTCGGAACCCGCCTTGGTGGCCGAATAGGGGCTATTCGGCGCGTACGGCGTAGTTTCGGAAAATTGCGGATCGGTAGCGGACAGTGAGCCGAACACTTCGTCGGTCGAGACATGCAGGAAACGGAACGCGGCCTTGTCGGCCTCGCCGAGCGTATTCCAGTACTGACGGGCGGCTTCGAGCAGCGTGAACGTGCCAACCACATTGGTCTGCACGAAATCAGCCGGGCCGTGAATCGAGCGATCCACATGGCTTTCAGCCGCAAAGTGCAGCACCGCACGCGGCTTGTGCTCGGCAAAGAGCGCATCCATCGCGGCACGATCGCAGATATCGGCCCGCGCGAACACATGCCGGGGATTGCCCTGCTGCGACTTGAGCGTACCCAGATTGCCGGCGTAGGTCAGCTTGTCTACGTTCAGCACCGCTTCGTCCGACGCATCGAGCCAGTCGAGCACGAAATTGGCGCCGATAAAGCCGGCACCGCCCGTTACCAGGATCATGAATTTCCCTTCTAGATGTTGGCGGCAGATCGGCATCGGTTCACCGATCTACGCACCCCGCGTGGTGGAGTCCGAATTTTGTCAACGCCCGGCGCCGCCCCTCGCAAAGCGGGCAGGCGCTCAAACGCCAATCTTATAAAGGCCTGATTATAAAGCCGCGCGGGGCAAAAACTAGAACCCTAACAACTTGAAACAGCTTGACAAGTTTGGTTTCCATTCACTACCGAGGGGGTAGTTTGACGGCAAGCGCCGCCTCCAGAGGGCACGGACGTAGGGAGGCCGACCGGCCGGTCACTTAGGCGGGCAGCCGCGTTGCGGCACCGCCCGAGCGAACCTACTGCATAAAATAACGGCAGATGCGAACAGATACCGCCGGTTGCGCCAATTAAGCCGCCAACATCCAGCGCAGCGTATCCATGAACGGAATCGCCTCGACCTTCGGCACCAGTGAGCGCAGCTTGGCCGGCGACCCGGCCAGCATCTTCACGTCGGTTTGTCGCACGAAAGCAGGATTGACCTGGATCTCGATCTCATGTCCGGTCAGATCGCTAGCCGCCGAGAGAATGTCCCGCAGCGTATAAGGCGTGCCGGTACAGACGTTGACCGTTTCAGAAGCGGCGGCTGAATCGAGCAAAGCCTCATACGCGTTCGCCACGTAGCGCACATCCGAGAAATCACGCGCCACGTCGATATTGCCGAGCTCGATCGCCGGCTCGCGCCGCGCGAAATGCTCGACGATCTTCGGCACAAGGAAGTTCGATGCCTGGCCGCGGCCGGTGTAGTTGAACGGTCGCACGATCAGGATGGGCAGCCGGTCAAACCAGGTCCGTACCATCGTTTCCATGGCCGCCTTGCTGGCGGCGTAGTGGTTCACTGGCGTGACGGGGAAGGTCTCGTCGATCGCGTCGCTGGTGACATTGCCGTAAACATTCGCGCTGCTCGCGATCAGCAGCTTGCGGGGCGTATGGCCGACGGCCGCACAGGCCTCCAGCAGATTCAGCGTGCCGATCACGTTGACGCGGTAAAAGTCGAGCGGATCGTTGTGGCCCACAAAGCTGATCGCCGCCAGATGCACGATGTAGTCGGGCCGCGCGGTTTCGATCACGCGCCGGCAGGCATCGGGTGACGTAATGTCGAGCCTGAGGCGCGTCGGCGTTTCAGGCTCGTCGCGCCCGGCCACTGTTTCGATCACGGTATGGCCCCGGCCGAGCAGATTGTCGACCAGATACCGGCCCGTGAAGCCGCTCGCCCCGGTGACGAGCGTGCGGATAGGTTGATTCGCATGAAAAGACGGCATGCTTTCTCCGTTCACGAGGGTCATCCTGTTGTAGTGCAATATCGCGCGCGGCCCTTGCGGTGCGCCTGACAACGCCCCCGGGAATGCCGGTTGCTGGCGGCTTCCGGCGGCGCATGTCACGATATCCGTGCTTCAAACGGGCTATTATGTCACGCTAACTTGCTGCACCGCCCAACGCGACACGCCTTGTTCGTAACCGGGTGTATCGAACTGCACCGACTTCCCGATGACATCCACCGCTTCTACCGTCGCTTCTTCTGCCGCGTTTAGTGCCGAGGCTACTGCCGTTCCGCAACCGCATTTGCCACCGCTCGCTTTCGGCGACCTGCAAGGCTGCCGCACGCCGTTCCAGCAACTGCTGGCCAAAGCCGCGCCGCCCGAAGGCACGCCGCTGTGGTTCGCGGGCGACCTGATCAACCGCGGCTCCGAATCGCTCGCCACGCTGCGCGACATCATCGCGCTGGGGGACCTTGCGGTGCCGGTGCTGGGTAACCATGACTTGCATCTGCTGTCGGTGTCGGCGGGAATTCGCAAATCGAAGAAAGGCGACACGATCGACGACATTCTCGCCGCACCGGATGCCGCCGATCTGCTCGACTGGGTCCGCCACCGTCCGATCGCGCATTTCGATAACGGCATGCTGATGGTGCACGCAGGCGTGTTGCCGCAATGGGATGCCGCCCTGACGATGGAACTCGCGGACGAATTGCAGCGGGCGCTGCGCGCGCCGAACTGGAAGGAAACGCTCGCGGGGCTCTATGGCAACGAGCCGAATCGCTGGACGCCCGGCATCAAGGGTATCGAGCGGCTGCGCCTGACGTGCAGCGCGTTGACACGCATCCGCTTCTGCAATGCCGAAGGCGAGATGGATTTCAGCAGCAGCGCTGGCCTGAATTCCGCGCCGCCGGGCAGCATGCCGTGGTTCGACGTGCCGTCGCGCAAGACCGCGGACATCACCGTGGTGTTCGGCCATTGGGCCGCGCTCGGTTTGACCTTGCGCGACAACCTGATCGGGCTGGATTCCGGCTGCGTCTGGGGTGAGAAACTCTCGGCCGTGCGCCTTGCGCAGAATCCCACGGAGCGCACGCTGACGCAAGTCGACTGCGAGGCGTGCCGCACGCCAGGCGGCAACTAAGCCGACCCGCTAAGCCGACCGGCCGGACTGATCGACGGGATCGATCAGCACCGGCGAAACGTTGGAAGCATCTGAGGCATTGTGCGTGCTGGGCGAATTAGTAGGCGATGAAATCGACGCCGCGATCGCAGCAACAGACCTTGTCATGCCACTCTGCATCTCCCGCAACGCCATCCCAATCACCCCTTCCGCCTCCGCCGCCAGCGTGCGCCGATCCGCACCCGGCGCAAGCGGCGCGCCGACATACACGTGCGCGGTCAACGGCCCGCCGCTCAACAGCATGTTCAGCGAATCAGCCAGCGTCAGATCGTCGATATACGCAGGCGCGGTGGATTGCCGGCCCTGCGCATCTTCATACATGATGCACAGCGGCTGCACCGGCGCCGAGGCCGACACGGCGGCCTGGAACATGTTCGCGTGAAACGGCAGCAGTGCCAGACCGTTCGTCGTCGTCCCTTCAGGAAACACGCACATCAGTTCGCCCGCGCCCAGGCGGTCGGACAGTTCGTGCATGATCCGCTTCGCGTCGCTGCGCTTCTCGCGCTGGATGAACACCGTGCCCAGTTGCTGCGCCAGCCAGCCGACCACCGGCCACTGCCGGATCTCGGCCTTCGAGACAAACGGCGTGGGCCGCCACGCATTGATCACGTAGATGTCGATCCACGAGATGTGATTGGCGACCACCAGCGCGCCGCGGTCGAGCCGCGCGCTGTCGTTATGCACGACGAGCCGCATGCCGCATAGACGCAGCATTTTCAGTGACCATTCTCGGTTGAGCGTCTGCCGCCCATCCGCACCGACCTTGGAAAAGCGCGTCGCAACGATCCACATGCCGTGCAGCAGATGGGCGACGAGACGGGCCTTGCGTAACGCGAGCTTCATAGTCGGAGCTTTCCGTAACTGGGCAATGCCGCGAATATTAGCGCTGTTCGAACGCAACGTGACCGGACACGATGGTCGTCCGCACGCGCGCCGGCAGTTCATAGCCGAGGAACGGCGTGTTGTGCCCCTGGCTCTTCAATGCACGGGGCTCGACGCGCCAATAGGCGTTGCGGTCGAACACGCAAAGATCGGCGACGGCGCCCACGGCGATGCGGCCAGCCGCCTCCAGCTTCAGCACGTCGGCCGGCGCCGTGGTGATGCGGTTCAGCGCCTTGGCCAACGGCACGCGCGCTTCGTCGGCCCATTTGACTGTTAGCGACAGGAACAGCTCCAAGCCCGTTGCGCCCGGCGTGGCTTCGGCGAACGGCAGCAGCTTTTCGTCGTCGTCGACCGGCGTGTGGTCGGAGCAGATCGCGTCGATCGTACCGTCGACGAGGCCCGCGCGGATCGCTTCGCGATCGCGCTGCTGGCGCAGCGGCGGATCGAGGCGGAACTGCGCGTCGAAGTAGCCGATGTCGAGGTCGATCAGATGCACGTGGTTCACGGTGACGTCGCACGACACCGGCAGGCCCTCGGCCTTGGCCGCGCGCATCAATTCGATGCCCGCCGCTGACGACACATGCGAGAGATGCACCCGTGCTCCCGTCACGCGGACCAGTTCGAAGATCGTGTGCAACGCGATCGTCTCGGCCGACACCGGCACGCCCGACAAGCCCATGCGCGACGCCAGCGCACCGCTTGCGGCCACGCCGCCCTTGCCGAGATACGCATCGACCGGACGCAGCCACACCGTGTAGCCGTAAGTCTTCGCGTACTGCAACGCACGCATCAGGACCTGCGTGTCGACCACCGGCACGTCGGCCTGCGAAAAGCCGATACAGCCCGCTTCGGTGAGCTCGACCATCTCGGTGATGACCTGGCCTTTCAGGCCGACGGTCAATGCGCCGAGCGGATACACATGCGCCTGATTCAGATTGCGCGCGCGGAACTTGAGCATCTCGACGAGGCCCGGTTCGTCGAGCGTCGGATCGGTGTCCGGCGGACACACGAGACTCGTCACGCCGCCAGCGAGCGCCGCGGCCATTTCGGATTCGAGCGTCGCCTTGTGTTCGTAGCCCGGTTCGCGCAAGCGCGCGGACAGGTCGACCAGGCCCGGCACGATATGCAGGCCTTTCGCGTCGATCGTCTTCGCTGCGTTGAAATCAGCAGGCGCCTGGCCGATGGCGACGATCTTGCCCGCTGCGATAAAAATGTCCTGCTGCTGTTCGGTGCCCGCTGCCGGATCGATCAGCGTGCCGCCCTCAATATGAATCTTCATGCGCTGCCTTATTGTGTAGCCAAGCGGTTTAGTCGTGATTGCCCGCGACGATTCCCATCACCGCCATGCGCACCGCGATGCCGAACGTGACCTGGTTCAGAATCACCGATTGCGGACCGTCGGCCACCTGCGAATCGATTTCGACGCCACGATTCATCGGCCCCGGGTGCATCACGATCGCATCGGGCTTGGCGAGCGCGAGCCGCTCCGGCGTCAAACCCCAGCTCTTGAAGTACTCCTGCGCCGACGGCAGCAGCGCGCCGCTCATCCGCTCGTTTTGCAGACGCAGCACGATGATCACGTCGACGTCTTTCAGGCCTTCGTCGAGGTTGTGGAACACACGCACGCCCATTTGCTCGAGGCCGCCCGGCAGCAGCGTACGCGGTCCGATCACGCGCACTTCCGGCACGCCGAGCGTGGTCAGTGCATGAATGTCCGAACGCGCGACCCGCGAATGCAGAATGTCGCCGACGATCGCCACGCGCAGATTCGTGAAGTCCTTCTTGTAGTGGCGGATCGTGTACATGTCGAGCAAACCCTGGGTCGGGTGTGCGTGACGGCCGTCGCCGGCATTGATCACGTGCACGTGCGGCGCACAGTGCTGGGCGATCAGGTACGGTGCGCCACTCGAGGCATGACGCACGACGAACATATCGGCATGCATCGCCGAGAGGTTGTTGATCGTGTCGAGCAGCGACTCACCCTTGCTTGTCGACGAAGCATTGATGTTCAGATTCAGCACGTCCGCCGACAAACGCGTCGCGGCGATCTCGAAGGTCGTGCGGGTGCGCGTCGAGTTCTCGAAGAACAGGTTGAACACGGACTTGCCGCGCAACAACGGCACCTTCTTCACTTCGCGATCGGTCACGCTGACGAACTGCTCGGCGGTATCGAGAATGTGATTGACGATCGCCTTCGGCAAACCTTCGATCGACAACAGATGTTTGAGCTCGCCGTTCTTCGTGAGCTGCGGATTGCCCTTCAGGAAGCCATAACGGAAGCGCTCGGTGGCGCTGTCGGCTGAATCCTTGGAGGCCTGGGTGGCAGTGTTCATGGGGTACCTGCTTATTGCTCAATGCGGCTCAATGCGCAAAGCTGCGTTCAATCGACGCGTGCTTCGGTGTGAAAGGTGAAACGCGGCGCGCCATCGGCGGTGCCTGCTTCGCGGGCGAGCACGAGCGTCGCATCGGCCGGCACATCCACCACGCCGCCGACAAAACGCGCCGCCACCGGCAACTCGCGTCCACCGCGGTCGGCGAGCACCGCGAGTTCGACCGATGCCGGCCGCCCGTAGTCGTACAGCTCATTCAACGCCGCGCGAATCGTACGGCCGGTGTAGAGCACGTCGTCCACCAGCACGATGCGGCGCTTGTCCACGGAAAACGGCAGCGAGGTCGGGCTTGCCTGCGAGTGCAGGCCTTTTTTCGCGTAGTCGTCGCGATGCAGCGCGACATTCACCACGCCGAAGCTCGGCGCCTTCAGATCGCGCGCGAGGCGCTCGGCGAGCCACGCGCCGCCGCTGTAGATGCCGGCCAGCACGGGGCCATCGGCAGCGCCAAACGCGTCGCCATACGCCGCGCGAACCTGTTCGAGCACGGCGCGATAAAGCGCCTCGGCGTCAATGGAACTCATGATCGTCGGGAAGTCCGTCTAGATATTGCTGGAGGATGATACTGGCGGCTTCGGCGTCGAGCATGTCGGCGCGGCCGTTGCCTGCGCGGATTTCCGCCTTCGCCTCGACCGACGAATAGCGCTCGTCGATCCATGTCACCGGCAGATTGAAGCGGCCATTCAGCTGATTGCCGAAGCGCTTCGCGAGTTGGGTCATTTCGTGCGGCGTGCCGTCCGGGTGCATGGGCAAGCCGACCACCAGCGCGTCCGGCTTCCACTCGGCGATCAGCTTGCCGATCGCCTCGAAACGGTATTCGCGGCTGCGGTTCTGCACGATCACGAGCGCCCGTGCGCTGCGGGTGAGCGAATTGGCCACCGCCACGCCGATCCGCTTTTCACCATAGTCGAACGCAAGCAGCGTCGCCTCACGTCCGGCTGCCAGGCTCATGCGTGACCTGCTTCGCCCGACAGCATCGACAGTGAAATGCCGAGCAGCGCGAGCGCGGCTTCCAGACGCTCCTCGGCGGGCACGTCGAAAACGATTTTCGGGTCGGATTCAACCGTGAGCCAGCCATTCTTCGAAATCTCTTCTTCGAGCTGACCCGCGCCCCAGCCGGCATGGCCGAGCGTGAGCAGAAAGCGCTCCGGACCGGTGCCGCTCGCGACGGCTTCGAGCACGTCTTTCGACGTGGTCATCTCGAGCCCGCCCGGCACCGACATTGACGACGTATAGGCATTGCCGTCTTTCGGATCGTGCAGCACGAAGCCGCGCTCGGTTTGCACCGGGCCGCCGAAATACACGGGCACATGGAGAAGGGGTTCGATCTCGAGCTTGAGATCGATGCGACTGAAGAGCGCTTCGAGGTCGATATCGGTCGGCCGGTTGATCACGAGGCCGAGCGCGCCGCGCTCACTGTGATCGCAAAGGTAGACCACCGTTCCTGAAAACGTGGGATCGGCCATGCTCGGCATGGCGATCAGGAACTGGTTGGTCAGATTGATGCGATCGGTACTCTTGGACATAGTTCGGATTTTAGCAAAGACGATGCAGGATGGCGGGCTTTGAGCGCGGGACCGCGATGTGCGCGATGAAGTGCGCCGCGAGCCATCGACGGCGAATCAAGTTCCACTCTATCACGCACGCAGGCCTTGTCCACGGTGCGCTTAGCGGTGTTGACGCACGCATATCGCGTGCCTCCGGGTTCGAGCATCGCGCCTCGCTGCGGTCGGCTGGGGATGCGCACCGGTGTGCAGGGCGTGCTGCCGATGCGCAGCAGTTCAGGCGCCGCCCTGCTCGATCGAACGCGTCAATGCGGCCAGCGCGGCGTTACTGCCGGTCGGCGCGACGCCCGCAGCGACTTTATGCAGCATCGCACGCAACGCTTCGGCAGCCTGTTCGAGCGTACTCGCCGCCGGCGCGCCGACGATGACGTGGGAGCGCACCGCCGGCGTCGATACGCCGGCGTGCGCGCGGCGGCGCCACGCGAGCCCGAGCGCATCAGCAACCAGTGCCACGTGGCCGAGGCCCAGCGCGCATGCGGCGGCACCGAGCCGGTAGGCGGCGTCGCCCGCCTGCAACGCTTCGCTCGGATCGGCTTTCTCGGGCTGATCGGCCGCGCGGGCGTGCTCGGTCAGCGCCGAAATCGAGGCATCGGCCGTTTGCAGGAAATCTTCATACGCGTGCGCGTTGACGGTCAACACGCCCAGCTCACGCGTCAGCGCGCTGCGGGTCGCGCTGACCGCCTGCGCCTGCACGGCGCCAGCTTCCCAAAGCATTTCGGATGCCTGGGTGCCCGCGACGTGCCAATCGACCGTCAAGCCATAGTCATGCAGCACTTCGACCTGATCGGCGTCTTCCGCTGCAGCGCCGAACAGTGCGTAATCGCGCCACAGCAGCGCCAGCGTTGCGCGCACCAGCGAACGCGGCGCGCGCTCGATACCGTGCGCATGATCGGCCAGCGTGAGGTTGCAGCGCGCGTAGAAACGCCGCGCGTCGGCTTCTCCGGTGGCGCGGCCGCTCACGCGTAGCGCCTTGGCGCACGCTTTGACGAGGCGCCAGAAATCGTAGGGGTCCGGGCCGGTGAGTTCGGTAAAGACGGCATCCAGTTCGTCGAGCGCCGCGTTCGTGAACGCCAGCGCAGCACCACTGCTATCCGGCTGCGAACGCAACACCGGCAGCAGCGCGCGCTCGTAGCGCGCCCGCAAATGGGCGAGTTGATCCGCGGACTGGTTATGCAGCGACACCGGTGGCACCGGGCGGGCGCTCAGTGCGAGATCTTCGAAAGCGACGCTCGAGCCAGGCGTGTGCTCCGACAGATGGGCACAAAGCGCGTGATAGTGATTGAACAGCGTGGACGAGCAGGACAGCTCGCGCAGATTGTGGCGCTCAAGCGCCGCGCGGAAATCGTGCAATGCCGCGCCGAACGCAGGGCGCGCGCTGTCCGCGTCAGCCGGATCGCCCGCGGCCAAAGGCGAGAGCCGCACCAGCGCGTCCGCGAAGCGCTGCGCGCTCAGCCAGCCGGCCTGGCGCAACGCGTGTGACGCACGCAGCAGCGCCGACGTGCTCTCGCTGTGTTGTTCGAACGCCAGCAGCGCCTCTGCCAGCGCCAGCTCCGCGGAACGCACAGCGCCGCCGCGTGGATTGGGCAATGCATCGAAGGAATCGGGTGTGGCGGATCGAAGAGTCATGGGCAGGCGACAGGAAGCTGACGGGCCGCCGCTCCGCGCCGCTCGAGAGACTGATCGGCTAACGCGCGAACTGGCGACAGGACAATCACAGATTACCGCTGCGACACGGTGCAAGCGGGGACGTTCCGCGCCGCCGCGTTGGGGCTGCGCTCCGGGCGCATGAATCGCGTTCGATCCGGCCGACGCCGCCTGCAAAACGCCGCGCCGCAGGCAGATGGCATGGCGCTCAGCTGGATCCCGCCGTTTGCCCCTCGGACCTCAGATCTGGACCATCTCGAAGTCTTCCTTGCGCGCTCCGCATTCCGGGCAGGTCCAGTTAATAGGAACGTCCTCCCAGCGCGTGCCCGGCGCAATGCCTTCCTCCGGCAAACCGGCTTCTTCGTCGTAAATCCAGCCGCAAATCAGGCACATCCAGCTTTGATATTCCATTCTTGTGTCGCGTCGTAGAGTCCGTGGAAACGGGAGCCATGATGGTACCGTGTTGCCGCCCCAATGCCTAGCAATCAGAAACGCGCAATCGTAGTGTGCGGCGGCCTCTGGCTAGAGGGTTGCGTCGGTTTGGTTGGCGCTCGAGCGTGGGGTCGCGCCTGGTTGCCGGTTACGTGCTGCTGGCTTGCGGCAACGCGCCGAAGAATGCGAAAAAACGCCTTCATAACAGTTTAGGCCGCATAATTGAGCCGATTGCGCACCCTCTGCGCCTAAATACAGCTCCTTTTTGTAAATCTTCATGCCCAGCGATACGCCTCCGATCGTCCTCACCTTCGGCCTTTCCGATCCCACCGGCGGCTCCGGCCTGCAAGCAGACCTGATGACCCTTGCCAGTATGGGCTGCCACGGCGTCTCCGTGCTCACGGGCTATACCGTGCGCGACTCGGCAAGCTGCGACGAAGTCACCGGGCTCGATCCTGAAGTGGTTGCGACCCAGGCCCGGATGCTGCTCGAAGACATGCCGATCGCCGCGTTCAAGGTCGGCGCATGCACGCGCGCGGAAGTGGTGAGCGCGATTGCCGAGGTGGTCGCCGATTACGACGACATCCCGCTGATCCTCGCCCCCGATTTCACGCTCGACGACGAACATGTGCTCGCCGCCGACGAACTGCGCGAAGCGATCGCCGACCTGCTGGCGCCGCAAACCACCTTGCTGGTCGCCGATTCGGCCACGCTGCTCGCCCTCGCCCAGCCGGACGGCGACGCCGAGGCGCCGAGCCTTGATGCGGCGATCTCGCATCTGCTGTCGCAAGGCTGCGAATACATTCTGTCGACGGAAACCGGCACGCACCGGCTCGTCAATACGCTGTTCAGCGAAGACGGCCAACTGCGTCAGGATATGTGGGACCGCGGCGCCCATCGGATCATGGGCATTACCGACACGCTCGGCGCCGCGATTGCCGCGTTGCTGGCCAACGGCCAGGAACCCGCGGAAGCCGTGCGCGAGGCGCAGGAGTATCTGTATCAGGCAATGCGCAACGCATTCCGGCCAGGCATGGGCGCGTATCTGCCGGACCGCTTTTTCTGGGCCCGCAGCAGCGACGACGACACGCCACCTGCAACCGGCAAGGACGCGGCACCGGGCGAAGCACGGCATTAATTTGACGACTCGAAGCGTCTGCTGCGCGAGCGGCAGGCGCCTGGCAAGCGTTTCCACTTCAGCCGCGGCCAAACAGCCTCACTAGAAAACCCGCATTCCTGCGGGTTTTTTGTTTTGGGAAGCACGCCTGTCGGAGGCTTGCCCCCCCAACTCGTCTTTCACCGTCTTAGCCGATGTTCGACGTGGAAAGCTCCGCGCCAGCGGATCTGCTCTGTACGTGAATCCCTCCCTCCGGCTTTACCTCGGCACAAGGCCGAGCTCGACTTCCTCGCGAAACCGAAAGGAACCGCCGCCCCGTTCACGACGCCAACATGCATTTGAAGTTGTAATTAAACGTTACAGCACCGGCCTTATCCTCAAGCTAAACTTTACATTTCGTAAATCTGTCATACAGCCCCCATGTCTTCGCCGATTCCATTTCCCCTGCCTGTGGACGCTCCGGACCGCCCTCATGTCATGATCGAAAGTCCACATGAGCCCCTGCAAAACGCCGGAGTCCGGCAGCAGCGTTCACACTGCGTCTGAAAGCGAGTGGACATCACAATGGGACATCCCCAGCCATTTCTGCAACGCTTCCACGGCGAAGTGACCGCCCACGACCGGATGCAAATGTTCCGCCACAAGCCGGTTACGATCTGGCTGACGGGGCTATCCGGGGCGGGTAAATCAACCATCGCTTTCGAACTCGAACAGCAACTCGCATCGCTAGGCCATGCGTGCTACGTGCTCGACGGAGACAATATCCGCCACGGTTTGGCGTCCGATCTCGGCTTTGACAGGAAAGACCGGCGTGAAAATATTCGCCGGGTGGCACACGTGGCTCAGTTAATGAACGACGCAGGCCTGATCGTTATCGCGGCGCTTATCTCACCCATGCGTGAAGACAGAGCGATGGCGCGCGATATCGTTGGACCCAGCCGTTTCATCGAGACCTATCTTTCCGCCTCCGTCGACGCTTGCGCCCGTCGTGACCCGAAAGGTCTCTATGCCAGAGCCCGCGCCGGCGAGATTGCGTCGTTTACCGGCGTATCGGCACCCTATGAAGTCCCGGCTGATCCTGAGTTGAAGATAGATACGGCAATGTCGACGCCAACCGAGAGCGTCGCGCATATATTCAGCTACTTGCTCGACAACTGTCTGATGAACACCGATTGCACGGAGCGCTATTAATATCGAACCGGCTTATCGCTTGCTCCAAAACAAAAAACCCGCATTTCTGCGGGTTTTCTGTTTTGGGAAGCACGCCTCGCGACGCACTTCCCCATGTGTTTCCAACTGAGCCTCAAACGAGGCCCAATCAAATTACATGTCCATGCCCATGCCGCCCATGCCGCCGGGCATACCGCCGCCCATCGGACCATCTTCCTTCGGCATTTCGCAAACAGCTGCGTCGGTGGTCAACAGCAGGCCAGCGACCGAAGCTGCGTTTTGCAGCGCCGTGCGCGTCACCTTCGTCGGGTCCACGACACCCGCGTCAACCAGGTCGACGTACTCGCCGGTTGCAGCGTTGTAGCCGTAGTTGCCCGTGCCAGCAGCAACAGCTGCCACCACGACGCTGGCTTCTTCGCCACCGTTCGCGACGATCTGGCGCAGCGGCTCTTCCATCGCGCGCAGCACGATCTTGATACCTGCGTCCTGGTCGGCGTTAGCGCCCTTCAGACCAGCGATTGCCGTACGTGCACGGATCAGTGCGACGCCGCCGCCAGCCACGATGCCTTCTTCCACAGCTGCGCGCGTTGCGTGCAGTGCGTCTTCGACACGTGCCTTCTTTTCCTTCATTTCGACTTCGGTCGCAGCACCGACCTTGATCACTGCAACACCGCCGGCCAGTTTGGCCACGCGTTCTTGCAGTTTTTCACGGTCGTAGTCCGACGTTGCTTCTTCGATTTGCGTGCGCACTTGCTTCACGCGCGCTTCGATCGTTGCACCTTCGCCAGCGCCGTCGATGATCGTCGTGTTTTCCTTGCCCACTTCGATACGCTTCGCTTGACCCAGTTCAGCCAGCGTTGCCTTTTCGAGCGTCAGGCCGGTTTCTTCAGCGATGACTTGACCGCCGGTCAGGATCGCGATGTCTTCCAGCATGGCCTTACGACGATCGCCGAAGCCCGGAGCCTTGACAGCAACGGTCTTCAGGATGCCGCGGATGTTGTTCACAACCAGCGTAGCCAGCGCTTCGCCTTCGACGTCTTCTGCGATGATCAGCAGCGGACGGCCAGCCTTGGCGACTTGTTCCAGGACCGGGAGGAGGTCACGAATGTTCGAAACCTTCTTGTCGTGCAGCAGCACGAACGGGTTTTCGAGCACAGCAACTTGCTTGTCCGGGTTGTTGATGAAGTACGGCGACAGGTAGCCGCGGTCGAATTGCATACCTTCAACCACGTCCAGCTCGTCTTGCAGCGACTTGCCGTCTTCAACCGTGATCACGCCTTCCTTGCCGACCTTGTCCATCGCTTCAGCGATGCGGTCACCGATCGACGAATCGCTGTTTGCCGAAATCGCGCCAACTTGAGCGATTTCCTTGTTGGTCGTGCACGGCTTGCTGATCTTGCGCAGTTCTTCGATCGCTGCGGTCACAGCCTTGTCGATACCGCGCTTCAGGTCCATCGGGTTCATGCCCGATGCAACGTACTTCATGCCTTCGCGGACGATCGACTGAGCCAGAACCGTTGCGGTCGTGGTGCCGTCACCTGCGTTGTCGCTGGTCTTGGAAGCGACTTCCTTGACCATTTGTGCGCCCATGTTCTGGAGCTTGTCTTTCAGTTCGATCTCTTTCGCGACCGAAACACCATCCTTCGTGACCGTCGGGCCGCCGAAGCTGCGCTCCAGGACAACGTTGCGACCCTTCGGGCCCAGCGTGACCTTCACAGCGTTCGCGAGGATGTTCACGCCTTCAACCATCTTGGCACGGGCGGAATCACCGAATACGACGTCTTTAGCTGCCATCTTCTAACTCCTTGAATTCTTTGGGATATGACCGGAAAAAGTAGCGACCAGCGCTTACTTCTGCACCACGGCCATGATGTCTTCTTCGCGCATTACGAGCAGTTCGTTGCCGTCGACCTTGACGGTCTGGCCTGCGTACTTGCCGAACAGGACGCGATCACCCACTTTCACGTCGAGTGCGATTTGTGCACCCTTGTCGTCACGCTTGCCCGGGCCGACTGCCAGAATTTCGCCTTGATCCGGCTTTTCTGCTGCGGCTTCGGGGATCACGATGCCCGACGCAGTCTTGGTTTCTTGATCCAGACGTTTGACGATCACGCGATCATGCAAAGGACGAAGGTTCATACATACTCCTCTCTTGATTGAGACTGAAGAACGCTGAGAAAACCCGGCTGGCTGAGCCAACCGGCGATGTTGTTAGCACTCTCGTGCAGCGAGTGCTAATTATATGGACGGGCGGTGACAAATTCAAGACCAGTTCGGAGACTGGTGTGGAGATTCGCTTAACTTTGAACTTTGCTCGCTTAAGTTTGAACTCGCGGCCCACATCCGTGCGCGGCGACGACGCGCATCTTCCATACAAAACAAAGACTTAGGATCAAAATCGCTGTTCTGCAGCATCGCGCGTGCAGTACGAGGCCGGACCCTTCCTTACTTGCGTCCGGTCGCGAAAACTTCGCGATCAAGGTTCACGCCAGGGTAAACCTAGGAACCGATCACATTCCTCAGTCATGCACTCTTTGAATGGCGGAAACGATCTGGCTTGCTACGCAACCAAGCCCATTGCGGCGGCTGATGACTTCGTCGGCTGAATGATTCTGCTCTTCGATAACGCCTCCACAGCCGCATCGACGATTGGATTCGCGCGTTCGGTAGACCACGCCACCGCTGTGGTGACGACCGTGACCGACTCCTTCAGCGGACGAAACACGACGTTCTCGGCCGCCATCTTTTTCAGCGAACCGGGCACGAGCGCGATGCCCTGTCCACATCCGACAAAAGCAATCTGCGACGAGACCGAGCGCACTTCGTGCAACACGCGTGGTGAAAAGCCCGCGCCTCGGCACGTTGCGATGATGCTGTCGTAGTAGTTCGGACTGAAATGCCGCGAGAACATGACGAACGCCTCGTCGGTAAGCGACGCAAGACGCACACGCGACATTTCTGCAAAGCGATGCGTCTTCGGCAACGCCACCGCAAGACGATCCTGCTTGAGCGCTAGCGATTGAATCGACGGCCCCAGCTCGCCTTCCAGACGCGCAAAGGCAAGATCGATGTCGCCGCGTTCGAGCGCCGGCACCGCCTCCACGCTGTCGATCTCCTTGACCGATACGGTCAACTGAGGAAACTGCGTCTTCAGATGCTCGATGAAAGGCGGAAGCGTGTCGATCATCGCCGACGCGATAGCGCCGATCGTCAATACGCCGCTATTTCCCTGCGTCGCTTCCTGCACCGCGAACTCCAGGCGCTCGAGTTGTTCGGCGAATTTTCGAACGGCAGGCAAGATCGCCGCGCCGACCTGCGTCAACCTGGCGCCATGCCGTCCGCGATCGAACAGCTTGACCTTCAGCGCCTGTTCGAGCACCTGAATCTGTTCGGTCAGCGGCGGTTGAGACATGCCGAGCCGCTGCGCGGCGCGGCCGAAATGTTCCTCTTCGGCGACGGCGAGAAACAACCACAAATGGCGGACGAGTCGAAAGTTGATCATGGCTTCGATAGTTTCGGCGTATGAATGGGTTCCGTTCTTCGGAATTTACATATGTAACTCTAACGCCGAGACTGCAGGCTCCGCAACGCTTCCTGTCCCGACCATGACCCATTCCCTGCTCGACCGGCTCGCTTCGCTGGACTCCAACACGGTCTCCGACGCGCTCGATTTCCTCGGTCTCTCCGGCGCGACGTTCGGCATCCGTCCACTCTGGGATTGCCCGCGCATCGTCGGACGCGCGAGCACGATTCAACTCGGGCCGAAGACCGACGCGACGCCAACAGTTCATCTGATCACGCCCGTTATCGACGAAATTCGCACGCACGATCGCGTGCTCGTGATTGCGGGCGGGCTCGAAGGTATTTCGTGCTGGGGCGACATCATCGCCAACGCGGCGACCGCGAAGAAGATTCGCGGATCCGTGATCGACGGATGCGGCCGCGACATCGAAGGCAGCGAATCCGTCGGCTATCCAGTGTTCGGGCGCGGCATCACGATGATCAGCGCTCGCAACCGCGTCGCGCAGATCAGCTCGGGCAAGCCCGTGACGTTCGCGGGCGTCGTCGTGAATGAAGACGACTACGTCATTGCGGATCGCTGCGGCACGGTGTTCGTGCCTGCGGCGCCCATCGAAGAAGTCGTCGAGCTCGGCGAGCGCATCGCGAAGCGCCAGGACGGCATGGTGAAAGCCGTTCGCGCGGGCCGCTCCGTCGCGGAAGTCATGCATGACAAGGAATTCGAAGCCATCTACGTCAAGGAAGCCAAATGAGCGCTGAAGACAGGGAACTCGTCGCCCTTTTCGAAGGACTGGATACGCCAGGCGTCTCCGATGCAATGGACAAGCTCGGTTTGCCCGGTCAATGTCTCGGCATCGTCGCGCTGGACGATTATCGGAAGACCGTCGTCGGTCCGGCCTTCACCGTCAAGTACGTGAGCGCGAGCACGCCGCCCGGCAGCGTCGGAGATTTCATCGATGACGTCGCTGAAGGCGACGTCACCGTCATCGACAACGATGGCCGGACGGATTGCACCGTCTGGAGCGATATCGTGACCCAGTATGCAGGCGCGCGGAAAATTGGGGCGACGGTGATCGACGGCGTTTGCCGCGACGTGGCCAAGGCGCTCGACGATGCGCGCGCTGCGCTCGGCTACCACACGTTGCAGAGGAAGTCGTGATGGATACAACGGCTCATCGGCTCAATGCGAATCTCGCGCGTGCGCAGCCATCGGCGACGTATCGAATGATGGATCGCGTCGCGGCCCGGCGCTCGGGCGGCGCAAGCGTCATCTCGTTGAGCGCGGGCGAACCCGACTTCGATACACCGGCGCACATTCGGGAAGCCGCAATCGAAGCGATTCGCGCAGGTCACACGCGCTACACGCAAGTCGCCGGCATGCGAAGCCTGCGTGAAGCGGTCGCCGAAAAATTTCAGCGCGAGAACGGATTGGACGTCGGCTGGCTGGACACCATCGTGTGCAGCGGCGGCAAGCAGGTCATCTACAACGCGCTCGCCGCGACGCTCGACGAAGGCGACGAAGTCATCGTTCCCGCGCCGTACTGGGTGAGTTATCCGGAAATGGTCTGGCTTTGCGGCGCGCAAGCGGTCGTCGTGCCGTGCGGCATCGAAAGCGGATTCAAACTGACGCCGCAGGCGCTGTCCAAAGCGATCGGCCCGCGCACGCGATGGCTCATCCTCAATTCGCCCTCGAATCCGTCCGGCGCAGTTTATACGCGCGACGAACTTGCCGCATTGGCCGATGTGTTACTCGGGCATCCGCATGTTCTCGTGCTGTCGGACGATATCTACGAGCATCTGATCTTCGACGGCGCGGCGTTCTTCACCATCGCTCAGGTCGAGCCTCGGCTCGCTTGCCGCACGCTGACAATGAACGGCGTCTCGAAGGCTTACGCGATGACCGGCTGGCGCATCGGCTACGGAACCGGTCCGCGCTGGCTGCTCGATGCGATGGAAAAGCTGCAGGGACAGCAAACGTCGGGGGCTAGCTCCATCTCTCAACATGCGGCGCTGGCCGCGCTGAGCGGGCCGCAGGATTTCATCGGCAAGACGCGCGAGATCTTCGAGCATCGGAGAAATCTCGTGGTAGATGCACTTAATGCCGCGCCCGGATTGCAATGCGAGATTCCGGGTGGTGCCTTCTACGCCTTCGCATCGTGCACGGGGCTCATCGGCAAGACCACCGCCGCCGGTACAGTGCTGAAGACCGACGAAGACGTGGCTGGCGCATTGCTCGATGAAGTCGGCGTCGCGGTCGTTCAAGGCAGCGCATTTGGGCTTGCGCCGTATATTCGCATAGCATATGCGCTCGACGACGACACGCTCGGCGAAGCCTGTCATGCGATTCGGGACTTCTGCCGCTCACTTTCGGACCCGGGCAATGTCGATGCATGAACCGCTGAAGAAGGAATTGGTCGTACTGAATATCGGAGGCGTCGCGCTGGAGGTCGCCACGATGCATCGCCCCGGCGACGGCCCGCCGATCGTCTTTCTGCACGGGTTCGGCTCGACCAAGGAAGACTACGCAGACATCGTGCATTACCCCGCGTTGGGCGGGCGTCCGGTGATTGCGTATGACGCGCCCGGTTGCGGTGAGACGCGCTGTGCCGATCTGTCGAAAGTTTCGATCCCTTTTCTCGTCGCCACGGCGAAGGCTGTCCTCGCCCATTTCAATGTCGATCGGTTCCACTTCGTCGGGCATTCAATGGGCGGCCTCACCGCTTTGATGCTCGCGCATGAATCGCCGCAGCGTGTTGCGAGCTTCATCGACATCGAAGGTAATGTCGCGCCTGAAGACTGCTTCCTGAGCCGCCAGGTGGTCGACTATCCGTCGGCCGACACACAGTCTTTCTTCGATGACTTCATCGAGCGGAATTGGCATTCGCCGTACTACTCCAGCGCGCTGTATGCGTCGAATCTGCGGCACAAGGTACGCGCTGATGCCGTGCGCGGCATCTTCACGTCGATGGTCGAGCTATCCGACCACGGCGACCTGATGACGAAGTTTCTGTCCTTGCCCTTTCCGCGCATGTTCATGTACGGAGAGCAGAACGCATCGCTTTCCTACTTGCCTCACATTTTGCGAAACGGCGTGCAACTGGCGCCAATCCCGCACAGCGGGCACTTCCCGATGTATTCGAACCCGGTGTGCATGTGGGAGCGTATCGCCGAGTTCCTTGCCTAGCTGCTCCGATTGGCAGACGTCCGCCAGTCAACCCGTCTTGATTGTCTGTGACCGCGGCCGACCCTGAAGCGACATTCAACGTTCCAACTCGCAGTCGTCCGCTCACAGGCGTTGAGCAGAAATTCGGGAAATCGGCCTGGATTGGCTGTCCCTCGGCTGCTCCGGGCAGCGGTACACGGTTGCCAATCGCTCACCAATGTCGACTTTGCGGAATCACCGGCCCATCGGAGCTATCGGCCACAGTTTCGGACGCTCGAACTCGACGCTCGTAAGCGGACGGTCACCTGTGCGATTGCAGGGCCCGATGAGGCAGGGCCACATCACTCCTTCCCCCCGCCGTTAATCCCGCTTCCACTTCGCCATACCTGCTTGCCCCGCTCGGAGAGCTCGCCGCAACTATGCTCCGCGTCCGCCTCCGTCCCTTCTATCGCCATTTCGCCGCCTGCCTGTTCCTGTGCCTTTTGCTTCTGTCTGTGCCGCGCTGCCACGGCTTCATCGTGCGACCTGCCTGCGTAATTCATGGTCATCTCGCCAACTCCTCAAAAAAGTAGTCTTTGCAACCTGCCAATCTGCCCAGCGAGTGTCATTTCTGGAGCGACAATCCCAATTGCTTGCGTAGCCTGTCCAATACATGGTGTTCATCCAGCCACTGGATCTCCCGCCTCCGCTGGAGGCCGTGCCTATACCGCTGCAGCGATGCGCCGGACATTAGCACCATCGCGATCAGGATGCCCCACATTGCGTACGTCATATCATCCTTTTCAGTTTGTTCTCGATTTACACCGGGCGACAGATTACGCGGTAGAGAATTAGCACTCACGTACCCCAGCGCTTCAAAAAATCATATTTTGTGTCACTCAGTGCTTATGGCGCAGCCAGTCGCGAATCGGATGCGCGGCTAGCCAGCGGGTAACCGGCTCGTCCTTGTGTTCTCGCCTGTACCGAGCCGCTGCGAATATCGCGACGCATAGCAGCACCACGATCCCCACTACAAAACTGATCATTGACTGGCTCATGGCAGCCTCCTTTGAGGTCAGAACCATGCTTATATCTTAGGTAACCAGAGAAATAAAAGCGGCGATTGTCATTCACCGATCCTTGTTTCCTATGCTTCTTTTCTCGCAGCCGCGGCCTGTAGTCAAGGTGCGACGCCCGATCACGGATTTCCAATCAAAAGCATTCTGCGGCCCGGAAATCGAAAAGCCGGAGCTTCGCCGGTCTCGCCAATTCCGCCATGTCAAGGCAGATCAGGCTTCCGCCTAACCATCACCGACCTTCCCGATTGCAGGGGGGAACCTCCCACTCCTGGCCACTTCCTCGCGCATCTCACCCATTGTTTCGGTATCCTGTGCTGAATCACCTCAACGTCTCTGGCCTTAACTTCCGGCACGACCGGCATACCATCATCGGTCGCGGTCTCTGCTGCTTCTCTCTGCTTCTTGCTTTCTGCCAGTTCTTCCGCATTCACCTGGCCATCTATCATGCTGCTCTCCCACCGTGAGACAAACCGGTTTGCCAATCGGCTATTGCCCCCGCCTTCATAGTTGAGACGAGGCGCCACATCGTAAGTTCGGATTCGAGTTGTAACGCCCGTCGCAACGTGACAGGTGTCATGCATCGGAGAGAGCCCGCCAGGAGGCCGGCCAGCAGGACGATTACCTGCCTTGTCGATTCTCCAGTTCATGCACGGCAGCCAGTGTGATGAACGCCGAGCGTGTCATGTGACGTTCTTTTGCCGCTGCATCGACTTGCTGAAGCAAGCTCTCAAGCAGGCTGAGTCGAAGGCCCACGGCTTTCGAGGTAACCCGCGCGAGGTTTATATCGACAAATATCCAGATTCCTTCGCCGTCATCCATCTCGAGCGCATGCAATTCCGACGTATTGCAGGTAGGTGCGGGTATGAGCTGCTCGCTGTGGTCATACATCAACTCCACTCCCGCCTGAGCATTGCGCGTCAGTTCGTCAAACGAATCGCCACTCGCATCGGCGTTCGGAAAATCGGGGAAACTGGCGCGAAAGCCAGTATTGCTATCCCGGTGGACATACAACGGATATTGCATGACCTGCTCCTTGCGAGCGGAGCGCCGACAGACGCTCACTGCGCAACGCTATGCTGGGGGTGTTTTTTTGTACGAGCGACAGCCGATGAAGTCTGCACGCATGCTTCATTAGACGCTTCATGTGCGAATACGCAATGACTTTCTCGTGTCATGCCGACGCTTCATCAAGGAAAGCCAGAAACCGCATATGCACAGGGTGATCTGTTCAGATGGCGCCCCGTGTTCTGACGGGATCTCCATGCGCTTCAGCCCATCAATTCGGAAGGGCTGCTTTCTACCGATGTACGGGGCGAGCGACACAGGCCGACAGCAGCGCCATCAACTCGTTCTCCCAGTTCCAACGCTGAATGTGAACCCACCATGGCCGGTCAACGGGTCGTGGCACGCGACGAAAGGCAGGACACGCGAAGCGTGTCAGGCCCTCACGTGAGGTACGACGCGCCCTGAGTTTGCGTCTACTCAGCGGGGCCAAGGATTACGTCGATAGCGGCCTGGCCGGCGATCTCCGCAACAAAGTAGGCCCAGCGACGGGAAAACGGTCCGCCCCGGATCTTGATGCGCTCGCCGAGCGCTGCTACGCCGGGAGGCTTGACGGGTCCCTCAATACGAAACCAGACGTCGAACATGTCCTTCGATGTGGACAGCAAATCAACGTAAATTTCGAATCCGCGATATTCGACCGTTCGCTGCATGAAGACCTCCGGTTCCCGCACCGGGTGGGCGGTCAACGCTTACCTGCAGCCCAATGAGATGCGGGATCTCATGCCGGCTGATCGAAGACCCCAGCGTCGAGATCCTGTCTGAAATGCTGCACCCAACCGGTTTCGAAGCCGATGGGGTATTCCCTCGCAATTTGTGTTGATAGTCTGGTTACGGTGACGTATCCCTGCAGGCCGACGTTCTCGTCGCCCTTGGGGTCAGTCGTATCCGTTTCCAGCAGTTCGAATTCACCTTCTGCCAGTCCCTTGCGCTGCAAGGTCGCCAGGAAAGCCTGGCGTTCATCCGCTTCGATCAGTCGCACCTTCCGTCCTCCCGTCTGTCCGACACCGATATTCGTGGTCCCCTCCACGACGTTGTCATAACCCCAGAACGTTACGCAGTGCCCGAGTGCGTCATAGCTGCGGCTGAGGTTGTGAAAGCCGAATGCCATGCGCTCATCTGGGTCCGATCAGGTCGCAGTCGGGAATCACCAGCGTACAGCTTTTGTGCATGCGCTCGATGGAAAACTGTCCGGACAGTTTTGTCATAGTTCCTGCCATCCTTCATGACCCGTCGCAATTTGCATCGGTGCGCGCATCGCCATGAGCGGTCGAAATCGCCAGCAGGTGCCGCAAAAAGACGCAAAGCCACGCTCGAGGTATGTCCCTTCTGCGTAAGGCCCCTAAGCTGAACCATGTCATCGCGTGACGTTGTCCCGCCCGGGGATTGTTTGCACGGTACCGCTATCAGTCGCAATTGCGCAAAGCGCCCGGGCTCGTATCTGTGACGATAGCAACGTCCGCTCGCTGGAAGAGCCGATGCGAATGGACGGATCAGTCCATGCGCAGACCGATAGTTGAGGCTCGCTGGCCACAACAGGCCTACACTCAAAATGGGACAAATTCCGGAGCAATACCATGACCGACGCTACTCCCCAAAACACATTTCGCGGTCTTCCCCTGACGCCGGAGCAGGACGCAGAAGTCAGGCACTACATAAAGAAGAAAGAGCAGCATGGCGCGCCGTGGGACACGCCGGAGCTGGAGACCATGCTTCTAGACATGCTGGAGCCTCCGGGCGACGACGACGGAGGACCCGGCTCCACCGTCGACGAAACGAAGGCGGCCACAGAACGCGCGACAGCTTCCATCGACGAGACCATGGAACCCATTGAAGCCTGCGAAGAGCGGAATGCTGCGATGGAAACCGAGGGTATGAGGGGACCGAAGCGTTAAATCCCAGGCAGCGCTCGCGACTGGTGTTGAAATTCACCCAACGCGTTCGGACCGTGGCATGAGCCTGTTGGGAACCCGGAATCACATCGATTGCGGCGCAGCCGGTCAGCTCTGCAATCAGCGCCCCCACCGGCGAGAAGACGGGGCTCGCGTCGCGCCACCCTTTTCGCGGAACTGTGCGAAAGCGCAAAGAGCCGTGCAGCAAGCCACACCCGGTATGATTGCGCGGACGTTGTACCCGTGGCGCCCTTTCGATGTATGTCCTATCTGCGACAGGAGGAGATCGTGAAACGCGATATGAATCTGGCACTCGCAATATTGAAGACGCTCGAGGAAAACAAATCCCCGCACCTCAGCGAATTTGACGTTGAAAGCGCGCTCAAGGATGCGTTCGATGTTTCGAACCGGGGTGTGTCGTATCAGTTGAACCTGCTGGCCGACGCAAATCTCGTCCGCTCGATGGGTAGTGACTGGCGGCTAACCTGGGATGGCCACGAGTTTTTGAAGTCGGCGGTCCCGAATACCTTCGAAGAGACCTGAAGGGTGACCTAAGCGCTGGAAACATCCCCCCGCTCTCGTGAAGACAACCCGATTGCCGGGGCATCGCACAGGAGGTGCCGAACGCAATAGCAGCTTACCGAAGCGCGTTCGATTCCACGACTTGATGACGACCGCGCCCCAACGTCCAGCCAGCCGGTTTTGTCCAGCCGCATGTGCGGATATTCCTGGGTCTGAGGGGAATATGGACCGGTTAAAGCATGCGATGCTTGAATATCACGAGCGCAGCAAGCATCGCGTCAGCGGCTACGCCCCTGGCCCCGGGAAACTCGACTGGGCAACCCAACCGGATCCGTTCCGGGTGTTTCACGGCGCACCACGTACTGGTCTGCCGTTAGCCGCGGATAGCCTGACTACACGCTACAACGAACTGCGCTGCGGGGCTCTGTTGCCCGCGCGCAGATTCGATCTTTCCAGTCTGGCAATCCTGTTCGAGCTTTCGCTCGGCCTGTCGGCGTGGAAATCCTACGGCACCCAGCGGTGGGCACTGCGCTGCAACCCTTCGAGCGGAAATCTGCATCCGACCGAGGGCTATCTTCTGTGTCCGACTCTGCCCGGCTTGTCCGGTGGGGTCTACCATTACCTGAGCCGGGACCATTCCCTTGAATGTCGCGCTGCCGTGGATGACGAACGATGGAGCGAGGCGTTCCCGCCAAGTGGCGTCCTGGTCGGCATAAGCTCGATCCCCTGGCGCGAGGCGTGGAAATACGGCATGCGTGCCTGGCGCTACTGCCAGCACGATTGCGGCCATGTCATCGCCGCGGTGAGTTACGCAGCGGCAGCGCTTGGCTGGCAGACACGGCTGGTGGAGGCGGCTGCGGACGACGCAGTGGCCAACCTGCTTGGACTGAACCGCGGAGAAGATTTCGGCAAGGCAGAAGCAGAGGCCCCGGATGCCTTGCTCTGGATCGGCAACCCTGAATTGCGGCCTGATCTTGAGCGCATGCTGATCGCCCTGGATAGCGCACAGTGGCACGGACGCGCGAATCTGCTGAGTCCGGGACATGTGAAGTGGCCGGATATCGATTCGATCCATCGCGCGACGCATAAGGCCCCTACTCGCGAACCGACCCTGCCGGATCCGGAAGAGCGCCCGTCGCCCGCGCCGCCCGCCCTTGATCTCAGCTTTGCCCGGATCGCGCGGCAGCGTCGCAGCGCGGTGAATTTCGACGGTACGACGTACATCGCCAAGGCGGCGTTTTTCACGCATGCTGGCGTGCCTGTTGCCACGTCATGACACGCCGCCGTGGAATGCGCTGATGTCTCCTGCAGCAGTGCATGCAGCGCTAATGGTGCACCGCGTGGGCGACCTGGAGCCGGGCCTGTATATGTTCGTGAGAAACCCGGACGCGCTGCCGGATCTCAAGCGGTCTCTACGTCCCGAATGGCTGTGGCAAAAGACCGGCCCCGATCGTCTGCCGCTCTATCTTCTGCTGCCTTACGATTTGCGCGCCACGGCAAAGTTGATCTGCTGCCACCAGGATATCGGCGCCGACTCCTGCTTTGCGCTGGGGATGATCGCGGAATTTGGAATCGCGTTGAAGCAGCCATGGCGTTATCGGCATCTGTTCTGGGAGTGCGGCATTCTTGGGCAGGCGCTCTATCTCGAAGCCGAAGCGGCCGGTGTGCGCGCGACAGGGATTGGCTGCTTCTTCGATGATGAAATGCACGCACTGCTCGGCGTGGAGGATCACACGTGGCAAAGCCTGTATCACTTCACCGTCGGCCGTGCGGTAGACGATCAGCGCCTGTCCACATGTCCACCGTATGAGGTTCAGCCTTGAAGCGAGAGCCTCACGTCCCGATCGTGGTGATCGCGGTATTTTCCACGCGCGCCCGGCGATTGAACGTCACACATAGTCCTCGTTTTCCTTATCAATGCGCGGCGAACCAAACGTATTGGCGTGAGAATAAAAAGGAAAGCGACTCGCCCCCATGTGAAGAATAGAACCGTCGCCAGAGAGCTTGCTTTAAGGTCTGCTTTCCAAGGCAGCGATGGTTGAAAGCATCTATCCGAATTGCATTGAAGCGGACATTTTCGAGTGGTCGCAACTGGAAAGGCATAAGCGGCCGCTTCGGCCGAACGTTGCCACGCTTATCTCCGCGAATGTCTCCTTTATGAAGAATTCCGGACAATCGGAGGTGTGCATTCCGTGATCAGCCACCGGCGGCTCCCGGCCGGGTGCCGCCTCATGCAATCGGGATACACAGCTCGAACCTCGCACGGCTGCGATCGGCAGCACGCGATCCAACTCGGCCGTTAGGGGCCGCGAGGCTGCAATGGCCGCTTCCGAGTCAGGAGCCGCTCCGCGATCGCTACTGCGGCACCAGCGATCCAAACCAGTAGGACGCGGTAACGCCCCCATCCATCAGAAAGTCACTGCCAGTAATGAAGGCACCATCACGTGCCATCAGCAGCGCCGCCACGTTCGCAACTTCGTCTGCCGTGCCGGCCCGCTTCGCCGGGCAGCCGTCGATCATCCGTCGATAGCCCGCACCGCGCGGCCCCGACAGTTCGTCCTTCGCCAACGGTGTGATGATGATGCCTGGACTAATGGTATTGACGCGTGCGCCGCGCTCGCCCCAACGGACAGCTTCATACATGACGCGCAGCGAGTTCGCCCGCTTTGAAAGCTGATAAGCGTGCAGTGTATCTTTCACCTGATCCGGTTGAAGCATCGGCAGCTTCAGCAGGTCCTCGACTGGCGTCGTCGCAAGCGCTTCATTCTGGTCCGTCGTGAGTGGCGGCAGACGATGGCCTGACCGCGACGCAATCACGACTGCCGAACCACCTTCGGCAATCACTTTGCCGAATTCCTCGAGGACCAGCGCCGTGCCGTATAGATCGACTTTCAGGATCGTCTCCTGCGAAGCCTGTGACGGCGAGACGCCGGCCGCGTGGATAAGGCCGTGGACTGTTCCCAACGACATCGCTTTAGCAGCGAGCGCTTCGACCGACGCGCGCGACGAAACGTCAACGACGGCCGTCGTGACATCGAAACCCGCTCCACTGAGCGTACTGGCGGCTGCATCGGCATTCTCCTGACGCAGATCCGCAAGCAGCAGATGCCTTCCAGCGCCCACCCGACGCGCTATGGCCTGCCCGATTGATCCCGGGCCAATAACAACGATAACTTCTCGCATGATTTCCTTCCGTGCTTTCCGATTCACCGATCGCTGACGCCAACACCCTTGTCGTATTGCGCGCCGACTGGCTGTTGGCGCCGAGAATCAGGATTCTTGTCATTCGAGGCTGTCTCTCATCCGCTTTACAGTTCCTGGGCCGTTGGCCGGAACAGGATTTCGTTCACATCCACGTCCTTGGGCTGCTGGATCGCGAAGGCCACCATGCGGGCGAAGCTGTCAGCGGGGATCGCGAATTTCTCGTAAAAGTCGGCGATGCCTGCGGCCAGTTGCGCTTCGGTGACGCTCTGCGGCAGTTCGGACTGCACCGCGCCCGGTGAAATGATCGTCGTGCGGATGGGAGTTATTTGCCGACGCGCGCCTGCAGATGTGCGGGGTAGCGGTCGCCCTGCACGCGGATGTTTGCGAGCTGGGCATCGATGTCGCTGAGGTTGCCGGCCGTCAGTTCGATCGCAGCTCCGCCGACGTTTTCTTTCAGTCGATGCAGCTTCGTCGTGCCGGGAATCGGCGCGATCCACGGCCTTTGCGCGAGTAGCCACGCGAGCGCGACTTGCGCTGGCGTCGCGCTCAGACTCGTGGCAATCTGCTTGAGCACGTCGACCAGCGCCTGGTTGGCCTTGCGGTTCTTTTCAGAGAAGCGCGGCACGACATTGCGGAAGTCGGATTTGTCGAAGCCGGTGCTTGCGTCAATCGCGCCAGTTAGAAACCCCTTGCCGAGCGGGCTAAACGGCACGAAGCCGATGCCGAGCTCGTCGAGCAGCGGCAGGATCTCCTTCTCCGGTTCGCGCCACCACAATGAATATTCGCTTTGCAGCGCGGCGACCGGTTGCACGGCATGCGCACGGCGGATCGACTGAACGCCCGCTTCCGACATGCCGAAATGCTTGGCCTTGCCCTGTTGAATCAGATCTTTGACCGCGCCGGCGACATCTTCCATCGGGACATCAGGATCGACCCGATGCTGATAGAGCAGGTCGATGCGATCCGTGCGCAGTCGCTTGAGTGCAGCCTCCGTCACCGCGCGAATATTGTCCGGCCTGCTGTTGACGCCCTTCTGAACGTCGCCGCCTTCGAAACCGAATTTGGTCGCGATCACAACCTGATCGCGGAACGGCTCGAGAGCCTCGCCCAGCAGTTCCTCATTCGCGCCTTGCGCGTATGCTTCGGCGGTATCGAAGAAGGTCACGCCTTGCTCGAAGGCGGACCGGATGAGTTTGATCGCGTCGGCCTTCTCCGTTGCGGGCCCATAGCCATAGCTCAGCCCCATGCAGCCGAGGCCAATCGCGGAGACTTCCAGTCCGTTCTTACCAAGAATACGTTTTCCCATCATTCAGCTCCTTGATCGCCTACGGTCACGCCGCCCCGGTACTGCTCGTCCGTGACCTTTTCCATCCAGTCGACCGGACTGCCGTTCAGCTTCTCAGCGATGGCGATATGCGTCATCGCCGTAGTGGCGGTCGCACCGTGCCAGTGCTTCTCTCCGGGGGCGATCCAGACGACGTCACCCGATCTGATTTCCTCGACCGGTCCGCCATCGCGCTGGACCCAGCCGCGGCCTGCGGTCACGATAAGCGTCTGACCGAACGGGTGCGTATGCCATGCAGTCCGTGCGCCCGGTTCAAATGTCACGGTCGCGCCTCCAATCCGGGCGGGCGCCTCGCCAGCGAATGGCGCGTCGATCCTCACCGTCCCGCTGAAGTAGTCAGCCGGCCCCGTCGCCGATGGCTGCGAGCCGCATAGGGTGATCTGCATGGATGTTCCTTGTGGTGGTTGCCTTGACTTTCAATGTATCAACGCGTCTCCCTTCGATAAAGAGCTAAAATCCGCATGAAGTTAGAAGGTGGGCTTATAAATGGCGCGTTCCAATTTATCCGATATCACGGCATTTCTCTGCGTCGCACGCGAAGGCAGCTTCACTAAGGCGGCCGCGAAGCTCGGCGTATCCCAGTCAGCGCTGAGTCAGACGGTGCGTAATCTCGAAGCACGGCTCGGACTCCGGCTCTTGACGAGGACAACACGCAATATCTCGCCAACGGAAGCCGGCGAACGGCTGATTCAGTCGGTCGGCCCTCGGCTGGATGAGATCGAGGCCGAGCTGAGTGCGCTCACCGCATTGCGCGATAAGCCGGCGGGCACTGTGCGCATTGCCGCCGGCGAGCACGCGGCAGAACTGCTGCTCTGGCCGGTGATCGAACGGCTTCTGCCCGATTATCCGGACATCACGATCGAAATCGTCATTGACAACGGACTCACGGACATCGTCGAACAACGGCTCGATGCAGGCGTGCGGCTCGGAGAGCAAGTTGCAAAGGACATGGTCGCCGTTCGCATCGGCCCCGAGGTGCGCATGGCCGTTGTTGGCACTCCCGGCTATTTCACCAGGCATTCAAAGCCGAAGACGCCGCAAGACTTGACGGCGCATAACTGCATCAACATCCGGCTGCCAACCGCCGGTGGTATTTACGCGTGGGAGTTCAAGAAAGGTGGACGCGAGTTGAACGTGCGCGTCGAAGGACAACTTGTCTTCAACACTGCGACGATGGCAGTCAAGGCCGCGCTTGCCGGCATCGGTCTCGCCTTCGTTCCCGAACAACGGGTCTTATCGCAGCTCGCAAGTGGGGAGCTATTGCGGGTGCTGTCCGACTGGTGCCCGTCGTTCTCTGGTTTTCATCTGTACTATCCCAGCCGCCGCCAGCCGACTCCTGCGTTCGTCGTCGTTGCTAATGCGCTGCGTCAAGGGACGTAGCAGCTTCCCGGCATCAAATAAAAGAACGAGCAATCGTCCAGCTTCGCCCTTGGGCGACCGCTTTCAGGAGTCGAGCGGCCTCCTGGATGTCGAATAGATGATACGGGCCAATGACTGCTCCTGGTCCGTGCCCTTCGTCGACTGGCGCAAGTCGACCCCTTGCGGCCTCTCAAGTACCGTTCGTGACTGTCCGTTGTCTGAGGAGGAGCCGACGATCACCGCACGGCGACGCTTCATCTTGATCTTGCACCGGCTTCACGCGCCTGCTCATCGTGAAGCTCCTCACCGCCCCAGGAACTCAAGCACCATTTGATTGAACTTCGCGGCATGCTCCCACTGCGCCCAGTGGCCGCATCGACCGAAAACGTGAAGGTCTGCGTTGGGCATGCCCCACACGAGACGTAAGCCGACATCCATCGGGACGAAGCGGTCGTCACGACCCCAGATGACGAGTGCTGGAGCTGCGATCTCAGAAAGACGATGACCGATGTCCGGAAACTGCTTTGGGTTCGCCGCGAGGCTCTTCACGAAGTTCTCGAGGTGATCGCGTCGCGCCAGCATGTTCGCGAGACGTGCCTGCATAAGTTCCTCGGTCAGCGTGGTGGTGTCGAACACAAAGACGTTCAGCATCCGTTTCAGGTTATCGAGGGTCGGCTCGCGATAGAGCGCCTGCAGCAATTTGATGCCCTCGGTGGGCATCGGCACGAACTGGCTAGGGCCGCCTGTGCCGCCGCCCATCAGCACCAGCTTGCCGACCCGCTCGGGATTCGCCAGAGCAAAAGCGACCGCGCTATGGCCGCCCATCGAATTGCCGACGATATGCACGCGTGCAACGCCGATCGCGTCCAGCAATCCCTTGAGCATGCGCGCATTCAGATCGGAACGCGAGCCGCTGCATACGACGGAGTCGCTCTTGCCCCAGCCGGGGCAGTCCAGCAAAATCACCCGGTAGCCGGCATCGACGAACGCGTCGACGTTGCGGTTGAAGTTCGCCCATCCGCTCGCGCCCGGGCCCGACCCGTGGAGCATCACGATCGTCTCATCACCGTGGCCGGCATCGTTGTAATGCAGGCGCAGTTCGGCATCGCCTTCGCCGATGCTCACGAATTTGCTGGTTGCGGTTTCGCTTTGAAGTTTCGTCGCTGCTGTCATTTCAGTTACCTCGTTTGTGTTCGTACCGGGAGCAGGCGCTACGTGACGAAGGCCCGCGTGTGTGTCTAGCAGGCACGCGCGCTAGTGCGCGACAGCCATGAACTGCCCGCGCGGAAACCGGGCCACTACGAGCAGCGCCGCGACGGCCGCCACCGCGATCAGCGGAATGCTCGCGGCCACCAGCACCGACGCACTCTGCCCGATCGCAAGCAACTGGCCCGCGATCAACGGCCCGAGGATCGAGCCCATGCGGCCCACGGCGACGGCGACGCCCACGCCCGTGCCGCGAACTTGCGTCGGATAGATGCTGCTGGCAAGCGCATACAGCACCGACTGCCCGCCGACGAGAAAGAGACCCGCCAGCAGCCCGCCGAACGCCATCGTGGCGCCCGTGCTCGCGCTGGCGAGCACAGCAAGCGCCGCGGCTATACCCGCATACATACCCATAACCGTGGGCCGCCGGCCGATTCTGTCCATCAGACCCGCGATGACGATCGCGCCGATACCGCCGCCGACGTTGAACATCATCTGCACGACGCCCGACTGCGTACGCGTGAGCCCCCGGCTTAGCACCATCGACGGAAGCCAGTTGATCAGGAAGTACAACACAATCAGCGTGCCAAGAAAGCTGACCCACAGCGCGAGCGTCGTGCCGGCGCGACCTTCCTTCCACAGCGCCTGCGTGACCCCCGGTGCCGCCTCATGATGCGCAGCTTCGTCGGACCTGGTCGCGATGAATTGCGCGGATTCCTTCAGGAAGAGCGCGAGCAACGGCAGGGTCAGTAACGGTCCGATGCCGCCGACGTAGAAGATATGCCGCCATCCTTCATCGCCCGGGCTCACGATGCCGATCGCCGCCGCGATTGCCGCGCCGAACGGCATGCCGCAATACATCGCGCCCACCGCCGTGCTGCGTTGCTGCGGCGGCACGGCCTCGGAACAGAGCGCGATCAGATTGGGCATCGCGGCGCCGAGCCCGAGACCCGTCATGAAGCGGGCGGCGAGCAGGCTCTCGAAGTTCCAGACCTGCGTCGTCGCGATGGAGAAGAGGCCGAAGAGCGCAACCGACAACATCAGCACGCGCTTGCGGCCCATCCGGTCGGCGAGGCGTCCTCCGATCGCGGCCCCCGGCAGGAGCCCCAGCGCACCGATGCTGAAGGCCCAGCCCATCTGCGCGACGGCGAGGTGAAATTCGCGCGCCATGCGCGGGGCGGCGACGCCGGTCGATTGAAGATCGAGTCCTTCGAGCAGCGCGACGACGAGGCACAGTCCGATGGTGATGGCGCCGCTTGCGCGGCGCGGTGCTGAGGTGTTCATGAAAAGTCTCCGATGTGGGTTCGGCATCGCTCTTGGTGGCGATCGTGCCGTGGGTATGGCTGTGTTCGTTCAGACGCGCGCTTCGAGTTCGCGCTTCAGGTCCAGTGCGACATCGACGATCATGTCCTCCTGCCCGCCCACCATGCGGCGACGGCCAAGCTCGACGAGAATGTCGACGGTCTTCAGGCCGTACTTCTTCGCCGCAATTTCCGAATGGCGCAGGAAGCTCGAATAGACCCCCGCGTAACCAAGCGCCAGCGTCTCGCGATCCACGCGAACCGCGCGATCCTGCAACGGCCGCACGAGATCGTCTGCGGCGTCGAGCAGCGTGTAGAGATCGGTGCCATGATTCCAGCCGAGGCGCTCGGCTGCCGCGATGAAGACTTCGAGCGGCGCGTTGCCCGCTCCCGCACCCATGCCCGCCAAGCTCGCGTCGATGCGGTCGCACCCTTCCTCCACCGCGACAATCGAATTTGCGACGCCGAGGCTCAGGTTGTGATGCGCGTGCATGCCCGTTTGCGTGGCGGGATCGAGCAACTCCTTGAATGCGCGAAAGCGTGCGCGGATGTCGTTCATGTTCATTGCGCCGCCCGAGTCGACCACATAGATGCAGGTCGCGCCGTAGCTTTCCATCTTCTTCGCTTCTGCGGCGAGCTTCTCGGGGGTGGTCATGTGGCTCATCATCAGGAAGCCGACCGTGTCCATGCCGAGTTCGCGTGCGTATTCGATATGCTGCTTCGAGATATCGGCTTCGGTGCAATGGGTGGCGACGCGCACGATGCGCGCGCCTGCGTCGTATGCGGCCTTGAGATCGTGGATGGTGCCAATGCCCGGCAAAAGGAGCGTGGCAATTTTTGCGTGGCTCACGACATCCGCCGCCGCTTCGATCCATTCGAGATCGCTGTGCGCACCGAAGCCATAGTTGAAGCTGGAGCCTTGCAGACCGTCGCCGTGCGCGACCTCGATGCTGTCGACCTTCGCCCGATCCAGTGCGCGGGCGATGTCCTGCACGTTCGCGATCGAATACTGATGACGGATCGCATGCATGCCATCGCGCAGCGTAACGTCGGAGATATAGAGTTTTTTGCTCATGTTGATGCTCCCTTATGCGTTCGCGAGAGATTGCGCCATGCGTTCGGCAGTGGCGAGCGCGGCCGATGTCATGATGTCGAGATTGCCGGCGTACGCTGGCAGATAGTGCGCAGCCCCTTCCACTTCGACGAACACGGAAGTTTTCAAGCCGCTAAAGCGGCCAAGGCCCGGAATGTTGAGTGGCGCATCGGCGGTGATCTCGTCGAACTGCACCTTCTGCTTGAGGCGATAGCCCGGCACGTAGGCCTGCACTGCTGCGGCCATGGCCTCAATGGATGCCTCGATCTTCGCGCGGTCCGCGAATTCGGAGAGAACATAGACGGTGTCGCGCATCATGAGCGGTGGCTCGGCCGGGTTGAGCACGATGATGGCCTTGCCCTTCGCCGCACCGCCCACGGCTTCGATCGCCTTGGAGGTGGTTTCGGTGAACTCGTCGATGTTGGCGCGCGTGCCCGGCCCTGCCGACTTGCTGCTGATCGACGCGACGATTTCCGCGTAGTGCACTTTCGCCACGCGCGACACGGCCGCTACCATCGGAATGGTCGCCTGGCCGCCGCAGGTCACCATGTTGACGTTGCGGCTCTCGATATGCGCATCGAGGTTGACGACCGGCACGCAGTACGGGCCGATGGCCGCGGGCGTGAGGTCGATCAGGCGGATGCCGGGCTTGAGCGCACGCAGGAACGCATCGTTCTTCACGTGAGCACCCGCCGAGGTCGCATCGAATACGAATTCGATGTCGTCGAATACCGGCAGACGCACTAATCCCTGAACGCCTTCGTGGGTCGTCGCGACGCCGAGGCGCGCGGCGCGTGCGAGGCCGTCGGATGCCGCGTCGATGCCCACCATCGCGGCGATTTCCAGATGCTTGCTGTGACGCATGATCTTGATCATCAGATCGGTGCCGATGTTGCCGGAGCCGATGATCGCGGCCTTGAGTTTGTCGGTGGTCATGGAGGTTCCTAGTCGGTAAAAGTAGCGCGGACGCTGCCCAGTCCGTCGATTTGCGCGGTGAACGTGCCGGGTCCGGTGACAGCCACCATCGGCCCGAGCGCACCCGTCAGCACGATGTCGCCGGCACGAAGCGGCGTGCCGAGTTGCGCCATGCGATCGGCGAGCCACACGGCTGCGTTGAGCGGATTGCCGAGGCATGCCGAGCCGTTGCCGCGAGAAAGCACCTCGCCGTCCTGCGAGAGCGTCATCGCGCAGGCTGCGAGATCGAGTTGTGCGAGCGGTACGGGACGGCTACCGAGCACGAACATTGCGCTCGATGCGTTGTCAGCAACCGTGTCCATGAAGCGGATGTCCCAGTCGCGGATGCGGCTGTCGACCACTTCGATCGCGGCAAGCGCGTAAGCGCTCGCGTCGATCAGGTCAGCGAACGTGTGCTTCTCAAGCACGAGGTCGCGCTGCAGCACGAGCGCGATCTCCGCCTCGACCTTCGGCTGGATCAGGCGCGAGAGCGGCATCGGGGCATTGTCGCCGTAGGCCGTCGATGCGAAGAGCGTGCCGAAGTCCGGCTGGTCCACGCCAAGCTGGCGTTGCACCGCAACCGACGTGAGACCGATCTTGCGGCCGACCACGCGTTCGCCTTGCGCGCATCGCGCGTCGACGCTGGCGCGCTGCACGGCATACGCGAGCGCGGCATCGCCGGTGGGAATCTCGTCGCGTACGGGTGCGACGGGTCGTCTTGCGTATTCGGCATCGCGAAGGCGCGCGGCCAGTGCAAGCACCGTTTGCTCATTGGACATGAAAGTCTCCTTGGGTCCCGGGTTGTGCATGCATCGCGCCGAAGCCCGCGATCCATTCGGGGATAGGCCGGTAGTAATCGAGCGACGCCCGATAAGAGCCGTACGCGGCAAGCGCGCCAAACGCGGCGATCCAGGTGCGGATCTCGTGAGCGGACTTGCCGCCGTCGCGGGTGATCGCCGAGTTGGTCATGCCATCGACGGCGGTGAGGTCGCCGGCGGCGAGCAGATCCAGAAATGTGCGGTCCCACTCAGGATTGAGTGGATGCAGATGGCTGTCGCCAGCGGTGAAAGACTTCGCTGCCGCCACCGTGCGCGCCTGCCGTGCCTCGCGCGATTCGGCAGACGGATTTCGCCCGGCGATCAGCCGCTCGGCGACCTCGGCGTTCGCTCCGGCGATCTCCGGCACGGGCGGTTCGTGCGAGATGCCTCCGGAACCGACCACGAGCACGCGCTTGGCTGTGCGCGAGAGAAAACGGCCGATCGCATCGCCGAGCAGGCGCGAGCGGCGGGACGATGCCATCGGCGATGCAACCGAATTGATGAACACCGGCACGGCCGGGTAGCGATCAAGACCGCCGGTCAGCACGTCGAGGGCTTGCGCGCAACCGTGATCCACCTGCATGCGGTACGACACGGACACATCGACTTCGCTCGCAAGCACGGCCTCCGCCAGAGCGAGCGCGACTTCCTCAGGCACGTCAAGCGGGCCGGCAAGGCTGTTGAAGTCGCCGATGGCCGTCGCCGCAATACCGATGCAGAACGGCGGCATCACGTCATAGAAGAAGCCGTTGTAGTGATCAGGCGCGAATACGATTACCAGTTCTGGATCGAAGGCTTCGACGCGGGCGCGGGCGGCACGCTGCACACGCTCCACTTCCGCGACGATCTCGGGCGCGGGATCGTGATAACCATGCAGCGGCGTGTGCGACAGACATTCGAGAAGGATCGGCATGTCAGACTCCCGTTTCGACTGCGATGGCCGTTTCGCATGCAACTTCACGCGCGGGATGGATGTCCGGGAAAGCGAGCGTTTGCAAACCCAGCTTGCCGGCGAGTGCTTCGATGCCCGACGACACTTCCTGCGGCGAACACATGCCCGCGACAAAGCGGTCCGGGCGAAGCAGCACGACCGATTGCGGCACGCGCGTGAACCAGTCCTTCAGGCGGCCGCTCACGTCGCCGATGGCGATCACGCCTGCCGGAACGTCCTCGCGATAGATCAACTGCGTATCGGGCTTGGCGATCACGAAGCAACCGCCGAGTCTCTTCCATGTTTCGCGTGCCTCCGGAGTCAATCCGAAGGTCGGGTCCGAACCCCATCCGATGATCGCGAAGCGATTGCCGATTACATCATCGAGGCGCAAGACGGCGCCATCGACTGAACGCACGCGCGGCTGGATGAACATGCGGCCCACAGGCGACTGGCTCGCAGAGTCGCGCCCGTACACGAGACGGCCGAGCAACGACTCACGCTTCTCGCTCATCAGCCCGAGCATCCGGCCCAGAGCCGTATGACCGAAGAGTTCGAGCAGGCGCGCAAGGAAGCCGTCGCGCTGCTCGCGTTCGGGCAACAGTACTACGCCCGATTCATAACGCGGCATCGGCTTGAAACGCATCTCCACGAAATATCGCTTGAGCGAAGGAAGCATGCCGAGCGACCGGACGAAGCCGTCACGGAACTTCGTGCCGAGCCGGCTCGTCGGCGCAAAGATGTCGCCGGCCACCTCCGACAAGTGGATCATCGAACGCGCGTGCGCGCGCCGCTCCGTCGTGTACGTATCGAGCAGGCTGTCGCCGGCGAGACCCTTGACCACCATCGCCAGCTTCCAGCCGAGATTGTTCGCATCGCGAATACCGCTGTTGTAGCCTTGTCCCTGCCATACCGGCATGATGTGTGCGGCGTCGCCCGCGAGCAGCACGCGCTTCACGCGGAACGTGCTGGCAAGACGCGCGTTGTGCGTGTACACGCGTTTCCTGATGTAATCGACCTTGTCCGGATTGGCGACCACCTTGCGGATCAACGCCGCCATGTTCTCTGGCTTCGAGAGTTCTTCTTCCGTTTCCCCCGGCATGACCATGAATTCGAAGCGCCGTATGCCGTGCGGCAACGCCGCCGACACATAGGGGCGCGCCGGGTCGCAATGCATGTAGACATGGGGTGAGCCGATCGGATCGTTGCGCACGTCGACGACGATCCACTGGTTCGGCTTGGTGCGTCCTTCGAACGGTACGTCGAGCACGCGGCGCACGAAGCTGTTGCCGCCGTCCGCGCCGATCATGTAGGCAGCGCGGATCGACTTGATCGCGCCACTCGCATCCTGCGCGTCGATCGTCACGCCGGTGTCGTCCTGTGCAAAACCCGATACGGTGTGTCCGAATAGCACCTGTACGTGCGGGAAGCGTTGCAGCCCCTGAAACAGGATGCGATCGGCAAGCGGCTGAATGAACGCGTTGCGGCGCGACCAGCCGAATTCGTCAGTGCGTGGCTCGATTGATGCGAAACAGCGGCCCGTGCGCGTGACGAAGCGCATCCAGTGGTCCGGCGTCGTATGGGGCAGCAGTTCCTCTGCCAGGCCGACCGACTGGAACACACGCAAGGCTTCATCGTCGAGGCCGATAGCGCGCGGGTAGTCGATGATCTGGTCGAGCTTTTCGATCAGCACGACGCGTACGCCCTGCAGTCCCAGATAGTTGGCGATCATGAGGCCGACGGGTCCGGCGCCGATGATGGCGATGTCGGTTGACACATTCTCGGGACGGCCGCTGACGGCCGCCGTGTCGATGGCGGGATGCATGTCTGTCTCCTAAGGTTCGCGACGGATGGGGTTCGTGGTCGCGTCCGGTACTGTTTGGTTCAGTCACAGTCAGGAGAACATGCGTGACATGCGTCACGCGTCTCCTTGAATAGTTGGTTTTGATGCAGTCTATGGAGCACGCCCAAACCGCTCAACAAAATCTGAAAAATGTGCATAGAATGCACATAGTTGATTTACAAGGATATTTCAGCGGTGACGAAATACACGAACGTTCGTGGGCTGGCGCGCGGCCTCCAGGTCCTGCGGGCACTGAATTCGATCGAAAGCGGTCGCGCCACGAGCCAGCAGATCAGCGAGGCAATTGGCTTGCACCGCACGACGGTGCGTCGCTTACTGGAGACGTTGGTCGAAGAAGGGTTCGTTCGACGGAGTACGTCGGACGACAGCTTTCGCCTGACGCTCGACGTCCGTTCGTTGAGCGAAGGCTTCACGGACGATGAACGCATCGCGACCATCGCCCCGCCGATCATGGGTCGATTGCTCCAGAGAGTCGCGTGGCCATCCGACCTGACGACGCCCGACGGCGACGCCATGATCATTCGCGAGACGACGCATCGGTTCAGTCAGCTATCTTTTCATCGGTCAATGGTCGGTCGACGCTTGCCCATTCTGCTGACGGCTTCCGGCCGTGCCTATTTCGCGCTGTGCCCCGACGGCGAGCGAGAGGACATTCTCGATATGCTGCGATCGGGTGCCGGCGGCGATGAACAAAAGGCGCTGGCCTCCAGCGATGCGCTCGTTCGCAATCTCGTTCGACGCGTGCGCGCTGATGGATTCGGTTCGAATCACGGCGATTGGACGGCTCAGAACAAGATCGGCGCCGTTGCGGTTCCGATCGTTTCGCGTGAGCGGGTACTCGCGAGCCTGAACGTCGTTTTTCTGTCGCGCGCAGTAACGCTTGCGGAAGCGAAGCGCCGCTATGTGCCCGAACTAAAACGGGCCGCGGACGAGATGGTGACGGCACTCGAAGCCGAGGAAGATGCGTCCCAGTCCGAGAAAAAAACTTAGTGAGATAAGCGCGTTGGATGGCTACTTCGGGAGGCATTGCGGCCGTTGGTGGACGGTCGCGGAACGTCCGAAACTGGCCGCACTGCGACGGATGGCGTGCCCCCAAGGCCGAGCGAGCTCGCGTCGATGCCGAACTTCCATAGCCGACCCCTTACGGCCCTTCAGATCACCAGGAAGCGGCCGTTCTACGTTGATATGGCGAGACGCCGAGAGCGGGCTAGATAAAGAGAAATGGGCGGATGCTGCGCGACTAACCAACTGCAATATCAAACGGGCTTATCGCTGCAGTGGCTGGTATAGAAACTGATGCCATTGCCATCGGGATCCTGCATCGAGAAATAGTGGTGGCCGTATAGCTCGCCATCCGCGATAGCTGACGGTGAATATCCTTTACCGATCAGGCCGACCCTGTAGGATTCCAGATCCGCTTTTGTACGCCCCGCGATCATCAGGTCTATTTTTTCGCTACTGAAATCAGGCCTCTGGCCATTCTGACTGTTCCGCAAAGCGGCAGCCTGATCATCGCCCTTTTCGAGCAGCAGCAAATGCGTGCCACCACGCATTTCAACGATCGCCGTTCCGGGAAAGGAGCCGAATGCGCGCAGACCTAAACCAATATAAAAGCTATAGCTCGCCGCAACATCTTGCACTTTCATAACAAAGTGACCAAGGGTCACGGCAGGCAATCGATCTTCTTTTTCATGTTCGTTCATAACGTACTCCAGGGAGTTAGCTGAGAAACAATCTTGCGCCGCGAGCATCGCTGCGCTAATCTGACTGGCCAGTCGAAAATATTATGCGACTGGCCAGTCGGAAAAGCAAGGGGGTTGTTGTGACGCGAAAAAAGGAAATCGACAGGGACAGGGTCTTGGATTCTGCTGAGGCCGTCATCCTCGAATCAGGTGGCCGAAATTTCACGCTCGATGCCGTGGCCGAGCGTGCGGGGATCAGCAAGGGCGGTCTCGTCTATACCTTTACGACTAAGGATGGATTGATACACGCAGCGCTAGAACGAGAAGTTGCTCGGTTTCAGGAGGCAGTGCGTCGGCGACTTGGCAGCGGGCCAACTGGGCCGGTCGAATTGGTCCTCGCGCATATCGAGGAAGCACTGGACGAGGACGACGCCTCGACGCAAATGGCGGCTTTTCTCGTAACCGCCCTGGTGCACGCCCCTGACATGCTGGGGCCGGTCCGAAACCTTTACCGTGCACTGCTCGATCCGCTTCGATCCGAACATGGTGGGGTTGCTGAAGTACGTCACGCACTGCTGGCTGTTGAAGGTATTTTTCTGCTCCGAGGACTCGGGTTTGCAGAGGTTTCCTCAGACGAGCTCAAATCTGTCCTGCTCCACGCGCGCAACGTCGTCCTTGCGGCGTTGGATAGACCAGCATAGCGCCCGCTCCGGGAATCAGAGGGTCAACGATGAGCACAGCGATCGCCCAATTCCGGCATGCCGCGTTCACCGCATCCAGGGTGGCCCGCTCACGGCCCCCGGGGGGAAACGGAAGCCGCTTAACATCGAATAGAAGCGGATCCTGGAGATGTTTCGGGGTCGAGTGAGGCACACCAATTCCGGCGGTCAGCTCTGATAGGACAGGCGCGTCTTAATTTCGAGCGCCAAGAGTCCGTCTCAAACCGGGACGCGAGCGCCGTATTGCCAGCGAAATGAAGGTCGATTGTGGACAATGTAGGTCGCGTAATCGAGTGTCCCTTCATGGCCCAGAGCGTGTCAAAACGCATTTTTGGAACGCTACAATTCTTCATCCTATAGCGGGGGATGAGCGAGATGAAGCGGTTCGTTCAAGGCGACAGTCGTACTCAGAGCTTTCTCCTCCCCGAAGCACTTGACGACTACGTAACGGACACCAATCCCGTGCGCGTAGTTGATGTCTTTGTAGACGAGCTTGATCTTCAGAAGCTCGGGTTTGAAGGCGTCGAACCAGCGTTGACTGGTCGGCCGTCGTATCACCCCGAGGTGATGCTCAAGATCTACATCTACGGTTACCTGAACCGTATTCAATCCAGCCGTCGCCTCGAACGGGAGGCCCAGCGCAATGTCGAACTGATGTGGCTTACGGGCCGTCTGGCGCCGGACTTCAAGACCATCTCGCGGTTTCGTAAGGACAACGGCAAGGCCATTCGCAGTGTATGCCGTCAGTTCGTCATGCTCTGTCAGCGTCTGGACCTGTTCTCCGATGCATTGGTCGCAATCGACGGCAGCAAGTTCAAGGCGGTGAACCATCGCGACCGCAACTTCACCAGCGCCAAGCTCGAACGACGCATGCGCGACATCGAGTCAAGTATCGCTCGCTATCTTGCGGCGATGGACACAGCGGATCGTCAGGAGCCTGCAATCGCGAAGGTCAGGACAGAGCGACTGCAGGACAAGATTGCGGCCTTGAAGGAACAGATGCGAAGCCTCAAGGAGATCGAGGTCCAACTCAACGCGGCACCCGACGGACAGGTATCGCTCACGGATCCGGATGCCCGTTCGATGAAGACACGAGGAACGGGAGTCGTCGGCTACAACGTCCAGACGGCGGTTGACGCGAAGCACCATCTGATCGTCGCGCACGTCGTTACCAATGACGGCATTGATCGTGATCAGTTGACGTCGATGGCGAAGCTTGCCCGTACAGAGATGGGTGTCGACAAGCTCACCGCAGTTGCAGATCGCGGCTACTACAAGAGCGAAGAGATACTCGCATGCCATGAGGCTGGAATAAGCGTGTTCGTTCCGAAGACGGTGACATCGAGCGCAACGGCTCATGGCCGCTTCGGCAAGGAGGACTTCATTTACAACGCAAACACGAACGAGTATCGGTGCCCAGCAGGCGAGCGGCTCATCTGGCGATTCACAACCGTTGAGCGCGGCCTGAAGATCAGTAAGTATTGGAGTTCGAATTGCCAGCAATGTCCGCTAAAAGGGGACTGCACGCCAGGTCCTCAACGTCGCGTGACACGCTGGGAACACGAAGCTGTTCTTGATGAGATGCAGGCGCGACTTGATCATGCGCCTGAGATGATGCGCATCCGGCGACAGACTGTCGAGCACCCCTTCGGCACGATCAAGGCATGGATGGGCGCCACTCATTTCCTGACGCGGACCATAGAGCGGGTGAGCACGGAGATGAGCTTGCACGTGCTGGCGTACAACATCAAGCGAGTGATCAGGCTACTCGGTTCCGAAGCGGTTATGAAGGCGATGCGGGCGTGACGCCCGTATGGGCTTGTCGAGCCTTCGTGATGTGTGCGGCTGTGATTTGACGTTCGGCTTGCCGCCATTGACATGCGGCGATCCGCGCCGAGACAGGTTTCGTCAATTCCCAGTGGCTAGGCGTTTTGACACGCTCTGGGCCGAACTTTGCCCTTGCCGCGCCCCCCGGTTCATCAACAAACGCGCGCTCGACAGCGATTAAGCGTGAACCTGCAATCAGCGCTCATCGGGGACGTATTCCGCAAAGAGGATCCGCATATCATCGCTGACCCCGTAGCCAAAGCTATTGCAGACTCGACATACTGCGTCGAGTCGCGCGAAGAATCGATCGCGCTCGTCACGCGACAAGGCAACCGACGATCTCAGAGCCTGTTCATACATTCGTACTAACGCAGCAAAAAACGTGTCGTCTTCGAAGCCAACCTCAGCGCAAAATCCAGCGGCGCTTTCGCAATAAAACACCATAAGCTCTGCCAACCCTTCTGGCCGTCCGACAGCTTTCCTGTAATCCGAGATCGCCTTCTTCGCATTCGAGACCGAAGCGGCCTGATCCCGGAAAACGTCAGGACATATCCATCTGTCAATGGCGCGTTTGTATGGCCTCAGAAGATCGTCACCCAGGTTAAATCGCGCATGCAGGAACGCCTGGTTTTCCTTGCTCGCCGCGTACAGGTCTTGAACGAGCGCAAGCAAACCGGCACGATCGAATTGCGAGAGATGTCCTTTGACATCAACCCACGACGGCTTGGCTGTCTTTTTCACGATTACCTAAATTGACGATCAAGCTGCCGGTCCGCCTGCATGGCAGCCATATGGATGCTATTTCCGAACGCGACGGACGACGCTCAGAGTTTCGCACATCCCGAGTCGCTACTGATTGTCAAAGGGTTCAACCAGAAGTGCGACAGGTCGCTTGTGGCCGGACAGCGACCGTTACCATCCGGCCTGACCGTAGCTCAAACCTCGGTCTGCTCCGCCATCTCGAGTGCATCGTCGACTTCGATGCCGAGGTATCGAACTGTACTTTCCAGTTTTGTGTGACCGAGCAGCAACTGAACCGCCCGCAGGTTTTTCGTTCTGCGGTAAATTAGCGACGCCTTGGTTCGACGCATCGTGTGCGTTCCGTATGCGGTATCGTCAAGGCCGATCGACCCTATCCAGCGGTGCACCAGACGGGCGTATTGGCGCGTGGACAGGTGCGGCGACCCGTGAATGCGGCTCGGGAATAGAAAGTCGGCCGGCACCAGCTTCGCCAGCTTGATCCAGGCCTCCAAACTATCGCGGGTCTGTTCGGTGATTTCAAACTGGACCGGACGTTGCGTCTTCTGCTGCATGACCATCGCCCGTGACGCTACACGCTGGCCAAGGCAGACATCACGCACTCGCAATATGGTCAGATCGCATGCCCTCAGCTTGCTGTCGATGGCCAGGTTGAACATCGCGAGGTCGCGGGTTCTTGCGGCCAGTTGCAGACGAATCCGTATCGCCCAGATCTCTTTCAGTTTTAGCGGGGGCTTCTGCCCAGTAAGCTTGCCTTTGTTCCAGGGCATGCGTACCGGGCCGGCGGCGGCAGTAGCTTCCATGACGATCTCCTTTCAAGTGAAGGGAGTACCAGTCTGCGCGAATCACTGGGGGCGATAACCGGCCATCTACGGTCGTTCGATCGAGCTCTCAGATGGACATTCGAGCGTCGGCTCCGCCCAGACAACGGACCTTCCCCCGCAGTAGCGACAGGAGCTGCACCTTGCTCCTCGCGCCCGAAAATTCCGCGAGGGCTTGCGACAGTGGCTGGTGTTGCGCTTTGCCGTGGGCCGACAGGCACGAGGTGTAAGTCGCGGGGAAGGCGAACGGCGACACCGGGTCCCTGTCGAGATAGCCGACCTGGCCGCGTTCTTGCTCGGGCTGGGCGCTTGCACAATGCGTCGTCGAGCACCTTGCTGGTAGTCGGGCGTTTTCTAGATTTGGGAAGACCGGCGCCGGCCTGCGTGACGAGATCATTGGCATCCACGCGGCGCAAGGCGAAAAGCAATTCCGGCTGTTGGTCGACAGAAAGCCGCGTAAATCGTTACAGTCGCAGCGCGCGACATTTACTGGAACTAGACGCCTGACGACCCGCGGCGGTGCCGCTTGCCAGTATGGTGCTCGACATTCGGCCGCCGCGCACTGGAAACGGGTCCTGCCCGATACGCTGCGAGCCGCACTTTGACGCGATGCGATTGGGTGAGCATCCGATGGTGATGATGCTGCGCGCCCGCGTAATGCATGGGCGGCATGACGACGGGCGTTTCGTCGCCGTTCAGCCAACGGCGAATCGTGACCAGGTCCGCCGAACGAGCCCGGGAAGACCTCGCGCCGAGGAGCGCAATAATCACCTGACCATTCGGCATGTTGGCTTCGACCACGATGCAGCGTCCTGCCTCGTCGGTATAACCGGTCTTCGCGAGCTGAACGTCCCAATCCGGCCAATCGACGATAGGGTCGGTGTTCCGATAGAACCTCGTTCTGCTGCCGATCGCCTCCTCGTAATGCGGAAGTGTCGTGAATGCGCTGATCAACGGATAGTGGGACGCGGCGCCCGCCAATTTCACGACGTCGCGCGCGGTGGAGAGGTTGTCTGGTGAGAGCCCTGTCGGATCGTCGAAGTGCGTATCGGCCATGTGCAGCGCGCGCGCCTTGTCGTTCATCTTCTGGATGAAGACAGGCTGACCACCTGGAAACGCGCGCGATAGCGCGGAGGCCGCGCGGTTCTCGGACGACATCAGCGCAAGGCGCAGCATCTCCTCGCGTTCGAGCGCCGCACCGACCGGAATACGCGAGCCCGAATGTTTGAGCCGATCGATATCGGCATCGTCGATGATCAGTGTTTCCCCCAATGCCTGCGCTTCGTCCAGCACGATCATCGCCGTCATCAGCTTGGTGAGCGAAGCGACGGGCTCAACTTCGTCAGGATTCTTTTCCAGCAGGACTTCGCCGCGCCCGACGTCGTACGCGATCGCGCTGCGGGAATAGAGGAGCGGCGTCCCGGCCGACGTCACGAGCGGTGCGGCGGCGAGAAGCAGCACGCTGGCGAGTTTCTTCATGTCAATCACACCCTGGGACTTCAATCAGGCGAACAGGTGATTACGGGTCCAACGTGCAGGATCGTCCCTAACAACTAAACTGTAGTTGCTCACTGCAGGAATGAGTGTGCGAAGGAGGACAGATTTCGTCCTTGGAGGTCAGCTATCATGAAATCATTGGTCTATGCACTCGTTGCCATCTCGGTTCTGGCCGCTCCGGCCGTATCGTTCGCTCAGCAATCCAGTTCGACTGTCACACGGGAACAGGTGAAAGCAGAACTGACGCAACTCGAAAAGGCCGGCTACAATCCCGGCCGCCGTGACCCCAACTATCCGGAAGATATCCGCGCCGCGCAGGCGCGCGTCGCAGCGCAGAACGGCACGGTGCCGGCCCAAACCGGCTACGGTCCCGCGGTTGGCGGTTCGTCAGGATCGGGTGTACCCAGCAAATGACGGGGGACAACCGGATCGTATCAATGCGCAATTTTCCGGACCGCGCAAAACGTAGCGTCTTGATTCTGGCAATGCTTGCCGGTCAATGATTTGCATATCCTCTGTTTGGGAGAATGCCGCAGGGCAGCAGAGTCTTGCTACAAAGGTCTCCGGATGCGACCTCTTACAGATTTCGCTCGATTCGGACGACTGCACTGGGCTGTGCAAAACGTGCAGTGTCCGTATTGGCCAGCTTGCAAAGTGGCTTTGACGGGAGCGCGTAAATACGCCCTTCCGTGATCGGCCGGGTCTGACCCTTCTCTGCCGCTCGACGCTCGGCCGTCTCAATGTCTCTTACCAAAGCTGAATCGCCGGTCGAATGACCACGCGCCGACGAGAGCGAACTGCTGCAATTGGCCGTCTATCGTCGCAGACTACCGTGCTCCGTTAAATACTGACGCAGCGCGCAAAGCGGTCGTATAAAGATTTGCTTCGAACGTCACGGCCTTTGACGATGTAGATCACAAACTCGGCCACGTTCGTCGATCTCGACTTCCATCCGACTAGCCAAGGTCTCGGCCGTGCCCCCCGCGCTCGCTGCCTGGCTACCGTGGTTGGGTCCAACAACCACCTCACTCGCAGCACTCGTGAGCTCTAGCCGCGCTGGTCAGTCAAGAGTCTTTCTCGACATAAGCGGAGGAATCTCCACCCAGGTGGGTGCCCGTTTCATTTAGTCCTCGCTGTTCTTTGACGACCCCCCGCTCCAAAACCACCCAGAAGCGAGCATCCCGGCCAGAACGACCAACGCCGCGTTCAAGACCTTCTGGATCGCATTGCCGAATCCAGCTCCCGGCCCACGCTACGAAACAGCGGACACGCAAGTGCCGATGTGTCCCAGGCATCCGGCTCTCAAAGAGCTGAATTGCGGGTTGAGTCCTGTGTTTTTCGAAGCTTCGCTTCGCCGGGTAGCGGCCTAAGCTTTGGTTCAATGTTCTGCACTGAAACAACGAGAAAACAGCGATGTCCACACGACTTCACCGGGTGTCTCGCACGGTCGGCCATGCCCTTGCCGCCGTGACGTTGGTCATGTCTGGCACGGTGCTAGCCAGACATCCCACCCCGTTCACCTCGTTATCCGCCGACGATCAGATTTTCATCAAGTTGCATGACGCTGCACGCGACAACGATCCCGCGCGCGCAGCGCACCTGGCAAGCTTGATTCCGAATTATCCGGCGCCGGCTTATCTCAGCTATTTCCAGATCAAGCCGCGTCTGTTCAACGGCGCGGGGCATGCGAATCTCGACGCGCCGGACGCACCGGTGCTGTCATTTCTGCAACGCTACGACGGACAGGCGATTGCCGACCGTCTGCGCAACGACTACCTTCGCGTGCTCGGGGCGCGCCACGACTGGCACGATTTCGATTCGCAATATTCAAAGTTCGTCCTGGACGACGACACGCAGGTGAAGTGCTATGCGCTCGAGTCCCGTGCCACGCGAGGCGAAAATGTGGCCGACGCGGCGCGGGCGCTGCTCGTCGAGCCGAACTGGTACGGTGACGGCTGCGTCGATCTGATCACCGCGCTCGACCGTAACCAGCAGTTCACTCCGGACGATGGGTGGCAGCTGATTCGCCAAGCCTATGAACAGGGCGCGAGGACGACAGGCGGCAGACTGGTCGATGCGCTGGGCGCGGCGCGCCCGGATCAGCTGCTCCTCGAGCAGGCGACGAACCAGCCACGCCTGTTGCTCGCGAAAGGCATCCAGCTGGACGCAGCGTCCCATCAACTCGCGCTGCTCGCCATCACACAGTTGGCGGTCGGCGATCCGGAGGCCGCCGAGGCCACCTTCACCGTAATCGCACCGTCGCTCACCCTGGCAGAACGGGCTATCGGTCGGGGCACGATCGCCTATCAGGCGGTGCTCAGGCAGCTACCGGGCGCGGTGAACTGGTACCGCCTGTCGGCGAACGCGCCCCTGTCGAGTCAGGCCTACGAGTGGCGCACGCGCAGCGCGCTGCTGGCCGGGGATTGGACAATGGTGCGCTGGTCGATCGAGCAGATGCCGGCCGCGCTGCGCGCACAGCCAGCATGGGTCTACTGGTACGCGCGCGCGTTGAAGCAGAGCAGCGAGGTGGCGGCAGCCGACCAGAAATTCCGAACGATCGCGGGTAACTACACCTTCTATGGCCAGTTGGCCTCCGAGGCGCTCGGCCGGCAGATCGTGATCCCGCCGCAGACCAAGGTGACCGACGAAGAAGTTGAGCGGGCTGGCCGGACACCAGGCTTCGAGCTGGCAGAACGCTTTTACGCGCTGCACCTGCGTACGGAAGGCAACCGTGAGTGGAACTGGCAGCTGCGCGGCATGACTGACCGACAACTGCTCGCAGTCGCCGAGTACGCGCGTCGCATCGAGCTTTATGACCGGGCTGTGAGCACTGCCGACAGGACGCAGACGGAACATGATTTTTCGCTGCGCTACCTGGCGCCATTCCGCACGATTGTCGAGCGCGATACGCGGTCCACCGGGTTCGACGTCGGATGGGCGTATGGCCTCATTCGCCAGGAGTCGCGCTTCATTATCAATGCGCGCTCGGAGGTTGGCGCGGGCGGCCTGATGCAGGTGATGCCGAACACCGCTGAGATGGTCGCGAGGAAGATCGGGCTCGGCACGATCTCGCGGGCCAGGATGAACGACATCGACACGAACATCCTGCTTGGCACGTACTATCTATCGATGATTTACAATCAGCTTGACCGTTCTGCCGTGCTCGCGACCGCCGGCTACAACGCCGGCCCTGGGCGCCCGCGTAAGTGGCAGGCCAACCTGCCGCGACCGGTGGAAGGTGCGATTTTCGCGGAGACAATTCCGTTTAACGAAACCCGCGACTACGTCAAGAATGTATTGTCGAACACGGTTTACTACGCGGCGCTGTTTGATGGCCACCCGCAATCGCTGACGGAGCGGCTTGGCCAAATCGAGCCCCGATGAAATCGTCCGCAACGCTGATCCGCGGATCGCTCGGGTGCAGTAAGTGCGGCTGCATACGCGACACTGTATAACGATCCTTCTATCTCTGGATGACCTCTCAACACGGAACCATCTTCTGCGCCGTTTAGATAGTCAGCCGGCGATCTGCGTTCAAATGACGGACTAAGCCCTAGGAGTCGCCATGTCTTTCGAGCAGTATTGCCAGATTGTGGAGGGCATCCGCGTACGACGAGTTCAGTCATCGAATCGGAGCCACGCCAACCAAAACTGACGAAGGATCCTTTGAAATCATGACCTGCATCCCATACCAGTACCACCAAGAATCCGGAGAGATGGGTGTGTCCGCCTTCAGTCTGCGCTGTCCCACCGATCCCCAGTCCATCGCGACATGCTCCAGAGCCTGTGACAAGGTCATCGTCCCAACCGCGTCCCGCGTCCGTCTATGACCGTTCTGCCGCGCTGAGCCGTCATCTGGATGGCAGGAGCAGCGCCCACGCGAATGTCGCTTTGTGGCCGGCTTCTGCCCGATGACGCCACACGCAAACTGCCGGGAGTCGAACCTCACGTGACGTAGCTGCAGGCCCCCTGGTTCCACGACAGTTGGATACGGTCGGGCGGTCGTGGCCGCGAAGCGACCTTTATGCGTGCCCCGTCACGAACTTTTTCGTCGCGTGATAGCCGTGCTTTGTTGCACCGGCAACGGCATGGCCGGTCGTCTTTGCACCGCGGCCGACCGCGTGCGTGGCATCGCGCACAGCATGCCCGCTCGTCTTTCCGGCCGTCTTGACATCGTTCTTGAACTCATGGGCACCTGTAGCCAGGCTCGCATGCGCCAGCGGGCTGAGCACGGCCAGTACGAACAGGAAGATCGAAATTCCCGTCTTCTTCATCACTCTGATTCTCCCATGCAAGAGATGCCACTCTACGCTTCGGCCAGAATCTGTTGGATAACTTGCTCGAAGGCTCCGACGGGTTGTCCGCCGCTCACCAGATAGTGACGATTTAAATGATCGCCGGCTCCGACTGGATGCCCATCGCCTGGTATCACCGTTCTTCCGCACGACCCTCATCGGCATAGTCTCCGCTTTGCAGTACGGCACGTCCCTCCGCGGCGTCGAGTCCCCGCAAGTGATGGAAGACCACTTGCGTCCGTCGCGATGATCATCTCACTCTTCCATTCACCACGCGGACCCGGTTTGAAACACATCCACCACAACACGGGTATAAGGACGAGGCCTTAGAATATGACCTGGCCCGCTATCACCCTTGTTGCGTGAATCCTTGCCGCCGAGCGGAAAACGTTGTGCGTCGGGAAGATCTGGACTGCCGATCGAAACTGTTCATTGCGGCGCCGATCTTTCGGTTCTCAACAATAGGTGCCCCGGTCAGGGCAGTGGATTGGAACCGTCTTAAAGAATGCCGTGCCTGTATTCGACTAGAGCGACGAGTTCGTCAACGGAGCCGGTGCCGCAACAAAGCTATCTTCGCCAGCCGTGCCCGTAACCGCCGAAACCGATGCCGACATCGACGGAAGGCGCTGCGTAGTACGCTGGCGCATATCCATAGGCCGGCGCAGGCGCATAGCCGTACGGCGGAGCGACAATGCAGCCTGACAGGCTAGCCGCAAGCGCAACGACACACAAAAGTCTGATCATGGTTTTTCTCCGTGCGCAGATTGTAGATGGCGGGCGCATTCTGATTCGCAACGAAGTGTGTCCGAACGTAACCGGTCGGGCACAGACATTTGATCTGTTTGCCAATTGGCGTTTGCGTGTTCGCCTGGTTGTGACAGTTGGCATTCGTCGTGAACGCGGCATGAACTACATCACTGGGTAGACGACGCGTTCTCAGCAATGCGGAATGACCAGTAAGGTCTGGACAGCTGCCGCTCAGGTCGGGGCGCCGGTTGGTCCCTTGTGGCCGACCCGGGAGGAATGGCGACCGTCTCAGGTCGACCCATCTCTGCCGTTCGGAACGGCTGGCCCTCAACGGCCGATTTCAACCCCGAGCGGACCTTCGCAACGGCTGATCGATCGAACGAGAACGGTTACTCTAGCCCGTCACTCGTCGGGTTTGCCCCGAAGCTGGCAAGCCGACGGGACGCAAGCTACTACCGGAGCACCTGCCACGCGAAGACATTGTTCACCTGCCTGATGATGTGTGCTGCCCGCAGTGCGGCGGTGCACTCGGCGATCTCTGCGAAGGATGGTTGAATCCTGCGCCGGCGAGATACCGGCATCCGTTGCGACGGGACCGGCTCGCATACGAAGGGTGTGTGAGCCGGTCCCGGGTTCGGTCAGAAAGAGTGACGCAGACCGATGTTGACCGCGGTGGTGCCCATGCCAGGCGCCACGGGCGCGCCATAGGTGATGGTCGTGGTTGCGTTGCCTTTGTTGTTCACGTAGCCGACCTGCCCATAAACCAGCGTGGCTTTGGAAAGGCTGTATTCGGCTCCCGCGGCGATCTCAGTCGACTTGTTGGCCGAGTTATTCTTGTCCTTCATGTAGTACAGCCCGCTCGTGATTTGGAATGCCGGCGTAAAGCGATAGCCGAGCCCGACCGAATACAGGTCCAGGTCGACCAGATTCGAGTGCGCGGGATTCTTGCCGTTAGTGTACGACGCCGAGACCGAGAAGCTCTTGATGGTGTAAAGCGCCCCCAGATACCACAAGCGATTGTTATCCAACCCGGTTGGGACCGTCGTCGGACCGGGGTTGGTGTCATGACCGTTGTAGTACACCGCCGACAGCTTCAGCCCGTAATTCGAATACTTCAGCACCGCCGACTCGCGCGTACCGCCCTGGAAGCTTCCCGCGACGCCGCCTGGCGCGTATTCGAGCGCACCGCTCACGCCGCCGAAGCTCGGCGACTGGTAGACGATCGCATTGCTGTCGTACAGCGCGCCGATCGGTCCGTTGGTACTGGTGCCCGGCCAGCCCGCCGCCGTGTTCATGCCCAGCCACGCAGTCAGGATACTGCCGAAGTACTGGCCCGCGCGAACGTCGGTCTCCGCCATCGCGTAGGCCATCGGCACAATCTGGCGGCCCAGGTTGACCGAACCGAACGGGCCGGACAGGCCGACGGTCGCGACCTGATTGAACTGCGCCGCAACGCCTGGCGTATCAGAGAGGCCGAACTTGCCAGTGCCACTGTCGAACACACCCTGCAGCCTGAAGTTGACGTGGTAGCCGCCGCCGATGTCCTCGGTGCCTTTCATGCCCCAGAAACTCGAATAGATGCCACCGTCCTTGTAGCGATAGACCTTCCCGAGGTTCTTCGCCGCCGGGCTGAAGGAGGCGGCCGAGGTGCTCTGATACAGCAGACCCGAATCAATGACGCCATACAGCGTCACGGACGACTGCGCGTATGCGGATGTTCCGATTGCGGCCAACGCGGCCACAGCGATTCCTTTCAACTTCATTCTGTCTCCTAATTAATTTATGTGCTCAACCCGTAACTGCAAGATCCACCTTCACAACGTAGTTCGTCGCTGCCATCAGACGACAGTGACGGATGGTCCTCAAACTGCCCACACAGGCAGTTTTTCAACACCTTGCCAGTAGCACGACGAAACTCCGCATCGGCAGACACGACAGCGTTTGGTGTGCGCCATCAGTACCGCCAACAGCATGTTCAGTCGGCGCCCAGGACCATCACCATGTACGCCGACATGACGATACCGCCAGCCTGAACCAGACACGATCGCGCATCCTTCACCTGGCGCTCCCCGGCCTCGCCGCGCATCTGCCGGACCGCCTCGATCATCAGCTGCATGCCGAATTGTCCGGAGTGGTTGAACGACAGCCCGCCCCCCGACGTATTGAGTGGGAATGCGCCGCCCGGCGCGATCCGGCCGTCGCGCACGAACGCGCCTGCCTCGCCCGGCGCGCAGAAGCCCAAGGCCTCCAGCCCGTGCAAGACGTTGATCGTGAACGCATCGTAGATCTGCACGACGTCGAGGTCGCTGCGGTTCGTCTGCGCCATCGCAAGAGCGTTGGCGCCGCACGTCGCGAGAACACCGTCGTCGAGCCAGTCGTTGCTGCGTAGCGGCGTCGTATGGTGCAGGTAGGCGTCGTCAAAGCCGCGCACGACGACTGGACGGTGCTTCAGGTCGCGGGCGCGGTCTGCGCGCGTCACGATCATCGCTCCGGCACCGTCGGTCACCTGGCAGATGTCGTACTTGCGCAGCGGGTCGGACACCATCGGCGCAGAGAGGTACGCCTCCATCGTCAGGTCCTCACGCGCTGCCGCGTTCGGATTCATCTGTGCCCATTTGCGGGCAGCCAGCGCGACTTCGCCAAAGTCCTCCGGCTTCGTGCCGTAACGATGCATGTGCAGTTGGGCCTGCATCGCGTAGAAACCGATCGGACTCAGCATTCCATAGGGCTGGATGAACTGTCCATTGGGCGAGCGTGGGTCCGTAGTCTGGCCGCCCGCCCGCCGGCTGCGGTCCAGCCGCTGCGTGCTGCCGTAGGTGATCAGCGCCACGTTGCACAGGCCGGCCTCGATGGCGCCGATCGCGTGGACGAGGTTCGTGATGTTCGACTGGCCGCCCACCAGGGTGCTGTCAACGTAGCGTGGCTTCAGGCCGAGGTATTCGGTAACCAGCAGCCCGGCCGCGCGGTCGTCCCAGTAGGCGAACACGCCATCGATGTCGTGCGGCGCGAGGCCGGCATCGAGCATCGCGCCGCGCGCGGAGCGGCATTGCAGGCTGAGCGCCGTGTCTCCGGGGCCGGCCTTGCCGAGTCCAGCCTCGTCGATGCCGACGATCGCATATTGGTGAGCGAGTGCATGCTTCTTCATCGCCGACTACCTCTTCGCGCCGAACTGCGAGCGGATGTCCTTCTTGAGCACCTTGCCGACTGTACTGCGCGGCAACGTTTCCCAGAACACCACATCCTTGGGGGCCTTGGTGCTGCCCAGGCGCTGCCTGCACATTGCGATCAGTTCGTCGGCGCTGACCGACTGGCCGGGCTTGATCTCGACCACTGCGGTGACGCGCTCACCCCAGTCCTCGTCGGGGATGCCGACCACGGCACAGTCCTGTACGGCCGGATGCCCCCAGATCACCTGTTCGATCTCGCCGGGATAGATGTTGAATCCACCGGAGATGATCATGTCCTTCTTGCGGTCGACGATGTACAGGTAGCCGTCGGCGTCGAACTCGCCGATATCGCCGGTGTGATGCCAACCGAACTGGTGCGCATCGGCATTGGCCTGCGGGTTGTTGAAGTACCCCGGCGACACCAGTTCGCCCTTGGCCACGATCTCGCCGCGCTCGCCCACGCCGACGATGCGCCCGTCATCGTCCATCAGCGCCACTTCGCAGGCGCCCGTGGGCCGGCCCGCCGAACTCAAGCGTTTCAGGTGCTTCGGATCGTCGCCGACGTCATGGTCAGAGCGCGACAGGCAGGTGATAACGCCCGGTACTTCTGCCTGTCCGTAGGCCTGAAAGAAAACCGGCCCCCACAAGGCCAGTGCCTCACGCAGCTTCTCCACCGACATCGGCGCGGCGCCGTACATCACGCATTCGAGCGACGAAGCATCGCGACGGCTGGCGTCCGGATGCGCGAGCAACCGGTAGATCATGGTCGGCGTAAGAAACAGGTGCGTGACCTTCTCGCGCTCGATCGCCTCGAGGATGCCACCGGCGTCAGGCGACGGTGTGAGCACGTTGCGTGCGCCGAAGATCGCCATTGCCATCGTGGTCGCGCCGGCGGCATGCGTAAGCGGCGCAACCACGAGATGCACGGGGTCCTTTTCGGGCACGGCAAACTGGTTCTGGATGCGATAGGCCGTCAGCAGCGAGCGATGGGTCTGCATGATGGCCTTGGGTCGTCCGGTGGTGCCGCCGGACGACTTGATCAGCGCCACGGCGTCGAGCGGCTTGCGCACGGCGACGCGGCGGCCAGCGTGGGCGCGGCTCCAGCCGGCGATGCACGACCCACCTTCCTCAACTGGTTCGTCGAGGCCGATCACGACTTTCAGCGTCGGTACGCCTTCGCGAATGCGCGCCAGGTGCGGTGCGAACTGCGCGTGGCACACGAGCGCCCTCACCTCGGTGAAATGCATGAACCAGATCAGGTCGTCAATGGCGTCGCGGCCGTTCAACGGCACATAAGTGGCGCCGGAGCGAAGGATACCGAGCATCGCGACGAAGCCGATCAGATTATTCGGCGTCAGGATACCGACATGGGCGTCGCCGAGGCCGAGTTCGCCGAGAGCGAAGGCGACCGCATGCGAATCGCTCTCCACCTCCCGGTAGGTGAGCCGGGTGTTCGAATCCTGGAGGCAGACGCGGTCGGGAAACTTCACCGCGCCGGCATCGAACGAGTCTGTAATCATGAAGCCACCGAAAGTTTGAATTGAGGAAGCGTGATGTCGTCGCTGACCGACTCGAACACCACTTCGACCGGCGCGCCGACACTGAGCTGATCCAGGTCGGAATCGACGATCTGGGTGAGCATGCGAACCCCCTCTTCCAGGTCGATCATCGCTATCGCGTAAGGCACCTTGTCGGCCATCGCCGGGTTGGCGGCAATACGGCAGATCGTGTAGGTGTAGATTAGTCCCCGGCCACAGGCGTCAATCCATTCCATGTCGTCGCACAGGCAGGCGGTGCAGAACGGTCGGGGGTAGAACTGATGCCGTGCACAGGCGGTGCAGCGCTGTATCGCGAGCCTGCCCGCCCTGGCTGCATCCCAGAACGGCGCGGTCTCTGCGGTCGGTTGGGGTAGCGGCCGGCTCATGTGCGGGCTCCAAAGGTCGCGCCAGTGACCTGGACGCGTCGTCGAATCCGTGCGAGGCCTGCGACCAGATCGGCGAGCGGATTGCGCACGCTGAACTCGTCGCCGTTACCCGTGGGTGCCAGACCGTCGATCTTCTCGTCGCCATACATATAGCGCAGCAGCATGCCGTCGTCGTCCAGTTTCGGGTAGCGCTTGCGAAGGCCCGGCAGCACCGGCTCGAGCGGCGGCGGTATGAGCGCGACATCGCGCGAGCCGTTCTGGAGGATGCGGTCCTTGACGTCAGGATCCACTGGCAAGGGCAACTCGCCGAAATAGCCGCAGACGTACTTCTTCACTTCGTCAGGCACCACCTTGTAGCGCTCGTTGTTCAGGACGTTCATCACCGCCTGGGCGGCCACGATCGCGGGATAAGGCGTGACCATGATCGGCGAGCCGAGTTCGACGCGCACGCGGCCAATCTCTTCGAGCACCGCAGGCAGCTTGTCGGCGATCCCGGCCTGCCTGAGCTGCGATTCCAGATTGCTCATCGCGCCGCCCGCGTACTGGGTGACGTAGTGACTGGGTTCGTACTCGGCAGGCACCCCGACCGGTTGCTGCTCCCGTTGCGCAACTGCGCCGAGGTAGTCCCCGACCTCGTCGAGCAAGCCGTCGTTGACCACGACATCAAAGCCAATTTCGCGCAGATTGCGCGCAATCATCTGGCTGGCCGGCAGCGAATTGCCGTTGGCCAGCGGATCGACCGCCGTCAGGATGCTGTCCGCGCCATGCACTGCGGCCTCGATCGCGAGCCATGGCCCGAGCCCGGTCAGGCAGTGGGTGTTGAATTCCAGCCGCTTGTCGCCGATCGCCTGCTTCAACGCCGGCACGAGCGTGCGGACCCGGTCGATCGTGAGAATGCCGGCCGCATCGCCGAGCGCGACGGTCTGTACGCCGAAACGCTCGACGCCTTCGCGCGCTTTCCTCGCATACAGCGCGTCGTCATAGCCGGGCGCGATGTTGTAGCCGAGTCCGAGCGTCACATTGGCGCCGAGCCGATGCGCCGTGCCGATACTCGAGGCGAGATTGTCCGAGCACAGCAAGGCATCGAATACCGCAATTTCGCGGATGCCGTTGGCGATCTGCCGTTCGACAAAGAGGTCGGTGATGTCGTCGGCCACCGGAAAGAAACCGCGCATCAGGTTGCTGCGAACGGCGCCACGCATCGGCGTGCGGGTGATCCGCTCACGCAGCAGGCGGATGCGCTCGAACGGGTCCTGGTTCAGGAACAGCACGCTCGCATCGAACTGGACCAGCGCGATCGTCTGCATCGAGACGAATCCGGCCTGGTCGATGCGTTCGGCGATGGGCAGCATGTGCTCAGTGCGCATGCGGGTAGCCCACAGGCATTGCTGGGCATCGCGCAGCGTGTCGTCTGTCAGGTGGATGGTGCGGCGCTTGCCAGTGCGCGCGGTCTGAGCCGCGACGAGACTCTTCAGGTGTTCGAACATTGAGGCTACTCCTTGCACTGGTGAAGGCGGATATCGACGCCCGGGCCCGTCACGCTCAGGAATGCGTAACGCTGCGAGCGCTGGACCAGCCCACGCGCCAGGCGGTCCCAGGGTGAGGCCGGCCGATAAGTCAGTTCGGCGGCGCTCGACGCACGGGGCAGTGACGACGGGTTTGCCGCGAAAGCATGCGCCAGCAGACGCGACGCATCATCAAGCAGAGGCATCGAGCGGCGGATGTCCTCAAAGCTCTTGCATTCGGTCTTCTCAAGCGCTCCGACGCGTTGCTGCAGTCCGCGATCGACTGCGTCATCGAGCGGCCCGTAGGCGCCGAGCAGGATGCGGCGCAGGCCGGGCTGGAGCTCGGCATAGCGCGCCATGCCGCAGAAGTGCTGCCACGCCTGGGCCGCGATGGGTCCGGCGAACGGCGCGACCATCGGCGGGTTGCCAACCTCGACGCGCACACGAGCGCATTCCTCGGCGAATGGGTGCAGCCGGGCAAGCTGACCGGACTGGGTCAACGCGTCCATCGCCTGCGCCGCGATTTCTCCTGGCAACTGGTGGACATAGGGCGCCACGTCGAACACCCAGGGCGCACCCGCCGGCAAGCCCTCAGCGTCCGCAATCCGCGCCAGCTCCGCGTCGGCTTCGGCAACACCGGCCATGTCCGGCACCTCGGCGTCGACGCCGAGCAGTGCGAGCGAGCGCACCAGTCTCGTCAGCGACGGCACCGACGCGCCGTTGGCCACGCACGGCAGTCCCGTGTCGATGCCCGCCACGCCCAGGCGCACCGCTTCGATGACGACCTGCGGAGCGAGCGCCGTCTGGCAACGCGTATGCAATTGCAACGGCGTTGCCCGCAGCGTCTCAAGCAGCAAGGGGATCAAGGTCGCGATGCGGTCCACCGTCAGCACGCCCGCCTCGTCGCGCAGCATCACGCGCTCGGCGCCGTCGGCCACAAGGTGCGCGGCCTGCGTGCAGTACCACGCGTCCGTGCGCCGTTCAGCGGCGTCGTACGGCAGCACACCGATGGCACTGACACCGGCCCGGCGCGCCGCGAGGAACATCGGGCGCAGCCGGTCGCGCTGTAACAGCGGATCGACGATGACCACCTGCGAGATGCCACGCGCGGCGAGCTCGGCGATCCAGGCCTCGCCAACCTCGGGCGACAGCACGTCGGCACCGCGGCCACCGTGTTCGGTCAGGAGGTCCAGACGTGCGCGCAGTAACAGCGGCCCGGCGGCCCTCCTCAGTGCCGTGACGCGCTGCCAGGGATCCTCGTCGCGGGCAAGGCACTCACGAAATGCAGTGGTGCTGATGACCTCGACCTCCGCGAGGCCTGTTCCCGCCATTCGCGCCAGCGGAAGCTGCGCCATCGCAGTGGTCAGCGCGCCCGACCAGGTGACGGTCTGTCCGTCGGTCAAGCTCACATCGGAGAACTGAACGCGCGCGATCATGATTGCACCTCCACGGCCTTGGCCGCCTTCAGCGCCGCCTTGCGGGCCGGAATAAAAGTGTCTTCGACCCAGCGGGTCGTGACCAGGCCCTTCGCAAAATCGTCATGCTCGAGGACTGCCTCGTGGAACGCGATCGTCGTAGCCGGACCTTCGATGTGGAAGTCGGCCAGCGCCCGGCTCATTCTCGCGATCGCCTCGGCGCGCGTCGGCGCGTGAACGATCAGCTTGGCGATCAGCGAGTCGTAGTACGGCGGCACCGTGTAGCCCTCGTGGCAATGCGTGTCGAGCCGCACGCCAACGCCTGACGGTGGCTGCCACCGATCAATGCGTCCGGGCCGCGGCAGGAAGTTTTTGTCCGGGTCCTCGGCATTGATGCGGCATTCGATCGCGTGACCGTCGAGCACGATGTCCTGCTGGCTGAACGACAGCGGCAGCCCACAGGCGACGCGAATCTGCTCGGCCACCAGGTCGCGCCCCGTCACCTCTTCAGTGACCGGGTGCTCAACCTGGATGCGGGTGTTCATCTCAAGGAAATAGAACTTGCCGTCCCTGTCGTCGACCACGAACTCGATGGTGCCGGCCCCGAAGTACCCGACGTTACGCGCGAGGCCCACCGCTGCTTCGCCCATCTGCACGCGCATGTCATTCGACAGGAACGGCGACGGTGCCTCTTCAATCAGCTTCTGGTGCCTGCGCTGGGTCGAGCATTCGCGCTCGCCGAGATGCACGACGTTGCCGTGCTGGTCGCCCATCACCTGGATCTCGATGTGCCGCGCCTTCTCAATGAACTTCTCGACGTAGAGCGTCGCATCGCCAAAGGCCGATTGTGCTTCCGACGATGCCGACTTGAACGCGGCTTCGACCTCGTCGTCGGAGCGCACGACGCGCATGCCGCGACCGCCGCCGCCCGCGGTCGCCTTCATCAGCACCGGATAACCGATTTCTGCGGCGATCCGGCGCGCGGCTTCAGGGTCGGCCAACGCGCCGGAGCCCGGCACGCGCGGCACGCCGGCCTTGGCGGCGAGGCCCACGGCGGTAATCTTGTCGCCCATCGCGTCGATCGCTTCGGGCGACGGGCCGATGAAGATGAGCCCCGCGTCAGCGCAGGCGCGAGCAAACGCCGGGCGTTCGGAAAGGAAGCCGTAACCGGGGTGCACCGCATCGCAGCCCGATTCTTTCGCAGCGCGCACCAGATTGGCGATCTTGAGATAGCTCTCCGAAGCCGGGGGCGGGCCGAGTACAACGTACTGGTCGGCGAGGCGCGCGGCCTGGCTTTCGACGTCCGCCTCGGAGAGGCCAGCGACCGTCTCGATGCCGAGGCTGCGGCAGGCGCGAATGATACGCACGGCGATCTCGCCGCGATTGGCGACGAAGACGCGCCGGATGTCGTGCTTGACGACTGGAACCATGAGTGACTCTCCTCGTTTCGGTCAGGCGGGAAGCGGCGCAATCAGCATGAGCACCTGGTTGTGCTGCACCAGTTCGCCGTTACGGACCAGGATCTTGTGAACGATGCCGCGCGTGGTGCTCTCCACCGAATTGAACATTTTCATGACCTCGACCAGGCAAACGGTCGTGTCAGCCTCGACGACCCCGCCCTCTTCGACGAACAGCGGCTCGCCCGGGCGCGGGCTGCTATAGAAGGTACCCACCATCGGGGCACGGATCGCGACCATGCCTTCCGGGATCTGCACCGCGGTTTCCGCGGGCGGCGCAGCGTTCGGCGTCACTTGTGTGGCTGCCGGCGAAGCCGGCGCAGCGGACCGAAACACCGCCGCGCTGTCCGGGGCGACGGCACCGTGCTTGTTTGCCTGAACGACGAAGTCGCCCAGCCTTACCTCCAGCGAATCCAGTTCGGCTGCTCGATCGAGCAGCTCGAGGATCCGGGTGACGTCTGAATGTGTCAGTGACATCTCTCAATTCTCCATGGCGCGAACAACCAGTCGCGAAGGGGTCCCGTCGTGAAAGAAGCCGAGCGCCTCGGACTCTGTCAGAGGGTCGCCAATGAGGCCGGCCGCACCAGTGACCAGAACGAGTTTCATTTCGGTGCTCATCTCAATATCCATTTCAGTATCCGGGGCTGCCCCTTTGACTCAATGGTATTTGCAGATTGTGTCATTGTCAACAATAAGACTTGCTGTTATTGTAGCCATCATCGCGACACCTCTTTCGGAGCTCCTTCTGTGACCACAGCTACGTATTCAGAACAGTCTGAACAATTCGACGCCCGCCTGCGCCATGCCCTGGCGATGGGCGGCAGCGCCAAGCTCGAACAGCGGCGCGCGACCGGCGCGCTGAACGCCCGGGAACGCGTCGAGCGTCTGCTCGACGAAGGCTCGTTCAAGGAAATCGGCATGCTTGCCACGTCGGCACTCGCCGCAGATCGCGAGTCGACGCCGGCCGACGGCAAAATCACCGGCCTCGGCCGGATCGAGGAGCGTCGCGTCGCCGTGGTCTCGAATGACATGACCGTGAAGGGGGCGTCCTCGTCGAGCACCAACATGCGCAAGATCGCGTGGATCAAGGAGACCGCGACGCGCAATGGCGTACCACTGATCTTCCTCGGTGAGTCGTCGGGTTCCCGTGTGCCCGATTCGCTCGGGGCGCAAGCGATGGCGCAAGCCGGCCTCGACCCTCAGCAATATTGCCGCCGCCGCGAGATCCCCTGGGTCAGTGCCGTGCTCGGCCCGTGCCTCGGGTCGTCGACGTGGTATACCTGCCTGTCGGATTTCGTCGTGATGCGCAAGGGCGCGTTTCTCGCCGTGTCGAGCGCGCGCGTGACGTCCGCGGCCATCGGCGAAGCGATCGATCCGGAAGAACTCGGCGGCTGGCGGCTGCATGCGGAACAAACCGGCCTGGTGGACATGGTGGTGGCGACCGATGAGGAGGCGTTGGGCGCAATCCGCCGCTTCCTGTCGTACCTGCCTTCGCATGCGGGCGAGGCAGCACCCAGCCGCACCGCTAGCGTCGACGTCGAGCCCCTGAGCGCGCCGCTCACCGAACTGGTACCTGCCGCACGTGCAAAGACCTATGACATGCGCAAGGTCATCCCCGCTATCGTCGACAGCGACAGCTTCTTCCCGCTGAAGGATCGGTTCGGGCGTGCCGCCGTCACCGGCCTCGCGCGCCTGAACGGTGAGAGCGTCGGCGTCGTCGCCTCGAACCCGATGTTCAAAGCAGGCGCGATGGACCCCGACGCGTGCCGCAAGGTCACCTCGTTTCTCGTGCTCTGCGATTCATTCAATATTCCAGTGCTGTTCCTCGTCGACACCCCGGGGTTCCTGGTCGGCCTCGAGGGCGAGCGCAAGGCCGCGCCCGCGCACATCATGAACATGATTCATGCGGTTCAACTGTGTTCCGTACCCAAGGTGTCGGTCATCCTGCGAAAGAGTTTCGGGCAGGCCTACATCAACATGGGCGGCGGTCGCAACAGCGACGAAGTGGCCGCGTGGCCCGGCGCCGATGTGAGCTTCATGGATCCCGAGGTCGCAGTCGGTGTGCTGCACGGCGTCAGTCGCAGCGACGACGCGCAGCGATTCGAGGCCTTGAAATCTGAACTGGTGCGAGACACCTCTGCCTACGCGCTGGCCGGTGCGTTCGGCGTGCAGACCGTCATCAACCCCGAGCAGACACGCTCATTCCTGATTGAGGCTTTCCGCACTCATCGCCGCTCGAGGAGCGCCGGTGTGGGACTGCATGAAATGCGGGCGTGGCCGACCTACTTCTAACCTCTACCGCAAACGAACATGACCCAACGAGCACTCAAATCGGAAATCACCGGCACGGTCTGGAAGATCGACGCGCAACCCGGCGACAACATGGATGAAGATCAGGTTGTTCTGACACTGGAATCGATGAAGATGGAAATTCCGGTTATAGCGCCCGAGACCTGCCGCCTGATCACCGTACTCGTCAAGGAAGGCGAAGCGGTGCGCGAGGGCCAGGATCTCGCGGTGATCGAATACGATTGAGGACGCACGGACTCCGCAAAAGCATTTTTGGGGTCCAGTATGTTGACATTCCTACACATTCGGCCAATGTAGCCGAAAAAGGAGACACGCATGAACTGGAAGAACAGGCCTGGCGCCGTGCTCGCCACGCTATTGACGATTCACCTTCTAGGACAAATCGACCGCAACATGCTGCTCGGCTTCTCGCCGCAGATCACTCGGGACCTGGCGCTCAGTAATGCGCAGTACGGCTTCCTGGTCGGTGCCGTGTGGGTCTTGAGTTATGGCGTGATGTCGGTGCTCATGGGAACACTCGCCGACCGCTTTAGTCGCCCCCGCCTGATCGCCGTCGGCCTCGTCATCTGGAGCGTATGCACCGCGGCTTCCGGCACGGCACACACGTTCGGGCAGATGGTAGCGGCACGCTTTCTCGTCGCCAGCGGCGAGGCCGCGTTGATCCCGGCCGCCGTGGCGCTGCTGTATGAAGTCTTCGCCCCTCAGCGGCGAAGCGCAGCGATTGGCTTGTTCTTCATGGGCATTCCGGTTGGCATCGGCTGTAGCTTCCTGCTCGCCGGCTCGTTCGGCGCCGAACATGGCTGGCGCACGACTTTTCTCGTGCTGGGCGCAATTGGGATGGCCATCGCGATACCGCTATCGCTGCTGCGCGAGCGCCGCGGGGAACAGCCGCAAGACGCGCGCGGCGAACCTTTCGTCGCCCAGGTGGGCGCCGTCGTTGCCTTGCTGCGAGGGAACCCGACCATCGTGCTGACGATCGTTGGTTTCGTGCTGGTCCACATGGTCGTGGCCGGGCTTTCGTTCGCGCAATTATGGCTGGTGCGTGAGCGCGGTTTCGATGGCGCCAGCATCGCCAGGACGATGGGCCTGCTGCAGATCGTCTTCGGCACGCTGGGTTCCCTGGCCGGCGGCGCGCTGGGCGACCGCTATGCGCGCCGCCTCCCTGGCGGGCTCGCTACGTTCATGCTGATACTCGTGCTGCTGGCAGCACCACTGATGATCGCTTACCGCCTGGCGCCGGCCGGCTCCCCGCTGTTCTACGCGGGGATGTGCGCGGGTTCCTTCCTCCCGTTGGCCCTGTATGGACCGGCCATCACCGTCATCCAGAGCCTGACTCCGCCGCAGATGCGTTCGACGATTACCGGTTGTTGCATGCTGCTGATCAACATCTTCGCTGCCGCCATCGGCAGCTTTGCCATTGGCTCGGTGAGCGACGCGCTGACGCGCGCCGGCGTGAGCGCGCCGCTCACGAAGGTACTGCTGGGAGCCGATATCGTGGCCATCGCGTCGGCGCTGTTCTTCCTGATGGCGGCGCGGCGCCTGTGTCGCAAGGCCCCGACGCCCCAGGGTGCCAGCGAGGCCGTGCTCCCATGATTTTCATGGTCACGCGTCCCAGGTTCGTGCCCTGGTTGACGCCAGCGCCGGAATCGGCGTGAAGACGCGACTGAAGAAACTTGCGACCGAGGGCTGGAAGCCGATTCTGGCGAGATGGTGGTCCTTAAGGGATTGATTCAGGAGCGACAGCGCCGCGCACAGCGGTCAGCCTAGCTTTCGTTGATTATTGTAATATTGTCAACACGAATACGTTATGATAGACTCCTGCTGCAGTACTACAACCCTACACAAGCCAAACGGAATCATGTCGATCACTGACGACAACATTGCCGACGTTGCGGTCCCCAACGGTGCGCGCGGAGGACGCGGCAGCCCGCGGCCCCTGACCATGCCGGAACAGATCGCCGAGAGCATCACCGACGCGGTGCTACGAGGCGACTACCAGCCAGGCGATCGCGTGCGCGAGCAGGAGCTGGCGTCGCAGTTCCAGGTCAGCCGCGGCCCGATCCGGGAAGCACTGCGAATCCTCGAAAAGAGCGGCGTCGTGCGCATCTTGCCGCAACGCGGCGCGCACATCACGCAACTCAGCGCGAAGGAAGTCAACGACCTCTTCGAGGTTCGGCGCTCCCTCATCGGCCTGCTTGCCCGCAAGATATGCCCTGCGCCGCCGGCACTGATCAGGGCGGTGGATCAGCAAGTTCGTACTTTGGAAGCGCTCGGTGGTCAGGAGAACGCGACAGAAGAGCACGCGAAAATCAGCCTGTTGCTGAGCCGGCTGATACTTGCCGCTTGCGACAACCATCGGCTGGTGGAGATGCTGGAGTCGCTCGTCAACCAGACTGCGCGATATACACGGCTCGGATTGCGCGAGCCGCAGCGCCGCACACAGTCGGCCGCCAGTTGGCGCAGTTTCGTCATCGCCCTTGAGGCCGGCAACGCCGATCTCGCCGCGGCGGCTCTCGAGGGCCTCGTCGAGGCGTCGCGCGTAGCAGCCGTGAAGCATCTTCAGCAAGGCTGACATACCGCACCGATTTTCGGTGCTTTGCCGCCTATTATTGTAGACAATCGGACAATTTAACATGAGCACTCAGATTGCAGGCCGCATGATCTCCTGGGCGTCGGCCCAGCACGCGAGCCGAACCGCTCTCGTCTTTCAGGGCCGCAACTTGACGTTCGATGAAGTCGAACGACGCAGCAACCGCCTGGCCAACGCTCTGATCTCGCTCGGGCTGAAGCCCGGCGCGCGCATCGCGGCGCTGCTTGCCAATTCAGAAGAGACCGTAGACAGCTTCTTCGGAGCGGAGAAGGCGGCGCTGACCTACGTGCCGCTGAATGCCCGCCACACACTACATGAGCAGGTGGGTATCCTCAACGACTGCGAAGCTGCCATCGTTTTCGTCGGCTCGGAGTTTCGCGACGTCGGCGCGCGGCTCGCAGCCCGTTTGCCGTCAGCACGGGTGCCGTCGCTCAGGCACGTTGTCGCGCTCGGATGGTCGGCACCAGGAACGATCGACTACGAGACACTTGTCCGCACCGCGAGCGAGACAGCGCCCGCAATCGAGATCGGCTCCGAACATCTGCTACGCCTCGCCTACACCTCGGGCACGACCGGCAAGCCCAAGGGGGTGGCCTACTCGCTCGCGCGCTGGCAGACCCGCCTCACCAATCACTTCGACGCGATGGAGTATCGGCTCGGTCCGGACGACGCGATGTTGCACGTCGGCCCGTTGACGCACGCAGCAGGAGTCCATTTGCTGCCCTGCTACCTGTGCGGGGCGCGCAACGTGATCGAGGACGGGTTCGACGTGGAGGCGGTGCTCGCATTGATCGAGCGGTACCGCATCACCCAGATCATGCTCGTCCCCACGATGCTGAACCGCCTTGTCGACGCAGTGGAAGGCGGCGCCAAGGCGGATCTGTCATCGTTGCGGCGCATCCACTACGGCACTGCACCGACGCCGCCCGCGCTCATCAAGCGTGCGATCGCCGCATTCGGGCCGATCCTGCGCCAGCAGTACGGCATGACGGAAGCGGCGCAACCGCTGACTGTGCTGTACCCAGACGATCATCTGGTCGGTGATGCGGCGCAGGAGCACCGCTTGCTGTCTTGCGGACGGCCGACGGCCAACGTACACATCGTGATCCGCGACACCGGCGGCGCCGCGCTGCCCCCGGACGAGATCGGCGAAATCACGATCGAGCATCGCGGCATCGGCCAGGTGCAATTCTGGCGCCGGCCCGAACTGCTTGCCGAATCGGTACGTGACGGCTGGTACTACACGGGCGATCTCGGCTACTTCGACAAGGCTGGCTTCCTGTACATCGTCGGCCGCAACAAGGACATGATCATCTCCGGCGGCTTCAACGTCTACGCGCGCGAAGTCGAAGACGCGCTCGTCAGCCATGGTGCAGTGTCGGAAGCCGCGGTGCTGGGGCTGCCCGACTCCGAGTGGGGCGAGACGGTCGCGGCCTTCGTGGTCACGCGCACCGGCACAACGGCCACAGCCGAAGAACTGCAGCGCCACTGCGCAGAGCGCATCGCCGGCTATAAGAAGCCGCGCGTGGTGGAGTTTGTCGACGCACTGCCGCGCAACGGGGCGGGCAAGGTCACGAAGAACACCTTAAGAGACGAATACCTGGCATCACGAAAGGAAGCAAACAATGAATGACTATGGATTGAGCGCCATCGAGGCGTGGAACAGCCGTCCTCGCCGGCACTACGAAACCATCAGCGTCAAGCCGCTGACGCACACGATCGGCGCGGAAATCGGCGGCGTGGATCTGTCCATCGAACTCTCGGATCAACAGTTCGACGAGATCCGTCATGCGTGGCTGGAGAATCTGGTCGTCATCTTCCGCGACCAGCAGATGACGCCCGAGCAGCACAAGCGCCTCGGCCGTCGCTTCGGCGCGTTGCACGTGCATCCGCTCAACGCCGCAAAGCCGGGCAAGGACCCGGAGATCTTCGAGGTCAAGGCTGGCAAGCATTCCAGGAGTGTGGCCGGCGAAGGCTGGCACACGGATGTGTCGTGCGATGCCGAACCGCCAATGGGCTCAATGCTCTACGTCACGCAGATGCCAGAGGGAGGCATTGGCGGCGACACCATGTTCGCCAACATGTACCTCGCCTACGACATGCTGTCGGATCGACTCAAGAGTTTGCTCGAGGGCATGACCGCCATTCACGACGGCGCGATTCCGTACGTCGGTGGCTACAGACACAAGGCACCGGAAGGCGGGTTTCCGACCGCGGAGCATCCGATCGTGGTGCGCCATCCCGAGACGGGCCGCAAACTGCTGTTTGTCAATCGGGGCTTCACGTCTCGCATCGTCCAGCTCACCAGCTACGAGAGCAGGTGCGTGCTCGAAATGCTCTATCGAATGATTGAACTGACGCCACCGCTCGTCTGCCGGATTCCCTGGACGCTGAACTCGATGGTGTTCTGGGACAACCGATGCACACAACACCATGCGGTCTGGGACTACTACCCGCTCAACCGCTACGGGCAGCGCGTCACCATCGCCGGCCAGGCACCGAGCGCCTGAGAAAGCTACGTAGAACGGAACAATCATGAAACCCATTGCCATCGTTCCTCTTGCCTCGCTGCGCGCCGAGGCCGCAGCAGTAACCGCCACCACTGCCGCCGCGCAAGCACGCGAGTCAGGTGCCGCTGCGCGGTGGAGCGTGGAGGCCATCCTGGCGCTCTACGGCCTGCCCTTCATGGACCTGATGTTTCGTGCCCAAGAGGTGCATCGGCAGCATTTCGACTCCAACGAGGTGCAGTTGTCGACGCTACTTTCGATCAAGACCGGAGGGTGTGCGGAAGACTGCGGCTATTGCCCTCAATCGGCCCATTTCGAAACGGGCGTAGAGGCCAGCAAGCTGATGCCGCTTGAAGAGGTCGTTGCCGCCGCCCACGCGGCCAAGGCCCAGGGTGCAACGCGCTTCTGCATGGGGGCGGCCTGGCGCAGTCCCAGGGAGCGTGACATGGAGCGCGTTTCCGCCATGATCCGCGAGGTGAAGGCGTTGGGCATGGAGACCTGCGTGACGCTCGGCATGCTCAACGCGGACCAGGCGAATGGGTTGAAAGACGCAGGGCTGGACTACTACAACCACAACCTCGATACCGCGCCGGAGTTCTATGAGCGCATCATCAGCACGCGCACCTACCAGGACCGCCTCGACACCCTGACGCACGTGCGCGACGCCGGTATTCATGTGTGTTGCGGTGGCATCGTTGGGCTGGGCGAGTCGCGCGAGCAGCGCGCCGGGCTGATTGCGCAACTCGCCAATCTCGACCCCTATCCCGAATCGGTACCGATCAACAACCTGGTGCAGGTGGACGGCACACCGCTGGCCGGCACCGCGCCCATCGACCCGTTCGAGTTTGTGCGGACCATCGCCGTCGCCCGTATCACGATGCCGCAGACCATGGTGCGGCTATCCGCAGGCAGGGAGGCAATGGACGAATCAATGCAGGCGCTGTGCTTTCTCGCGGGCGCAAACTCCGTCTTCTATGGGGATAAGCTGCTGACCACGGCCAATCCGCAGTCACAACGGGACCAAGCCCTGTTCACACGGCTGGGGATCCGCGTCTCGGGTCAGGTGGCATGAGGCCCGCGGGAGTTGCCACTCAAGCGGATGTGCCAACCGCCTGCCGCCTCATTGTCGACGCCGCTTTCCTGAACGATTCCTACCCCGCATATCGCGAACTGCGGGATGCCGGACCCAGCCAGTTTTTAATAGGCCCATGCGCTGACGAAAGCGCCCACACCTCCGCTCAACCGGAAACAAAGTTATGCTCCTTCCATCAAACCCGCCCGTTGCGGCCCTTGACAACTCCACGGGCTGGACCGGGAGCGGCTACGAACGGTGGCCCGAAGAGTTGCTCGTCCGCCCATTCGAAACATTGAAGGTGGACGAGCCTGAGCCGCACGTGCTGCGCGTCACGATCAACCGCGCCGAGGCCTCCAACGCAGTCGACACCCGCTGCGCACGTGAGCTGTACGAGGTGTTCGCCCCGCTGGAGATCGTACGCACGCGCTTCCGCTGCGTGGTATTCACTGGAGCGGGGGAAAAGGCCTTCTGCGCGGGCGCCGATCTCAAGGAGCGCCGCCACCTCACAGAGCACGAATGGATGTTGCAGCATGAATTGCTGGAACGCACCGTTCGCGCCTTCGTCCAGTGCCCGGTGCCGGTGATTGCTGCTGCGAATGGCGCGGCCTACGCTGGCGGGTTGGAGCTGCTCCTGCATTGCGACTTTGCCTACGCTGTCGCGCACGCGCGCTTCGCGCTTACCGAGGTGTCGCTGGGAATCATGCCTGGCGCCGGCGGCACGCAGACTCTGGCGCGCGCCGTGGGCGAGCGCCGTGCCAAGGAACTGATCTTGGCAGCGCGACCATTCAGCGCGCAGGAGGCGCTCACCTGGGGGGTCCTCAACCGGGTCTGCGAGCCCGCTACACTCATGGACGAGGTGCTGGCGGTGGCGACGCGCATCGCGAGCAACGCCCCGATCGCCGTGCGTCAAGCCAAGCATTCGATCCACCATGGCCTGCAGACCGACCTCGCCACCGGCATGCTGTTCGAGATCGAGGCCTATCAACGCATGGTCAAGAGTCGAGACCGCGTCGAGGGCGTGGCTGCGTTCAACGAGAAGCGCAAGCCGCGTTTCGAGGGGCTATGATCAGGACCGATGGGTGATCGGCGAGCGTGGTCATTCCAGGCGCGCGATCAATCGCCGATCTTGATCACGACTTTGCCAAACGGGCTGCGCGCCAGATGATCGAATGCCTGCGTCGCTTCCTCGAAGGCATACACATGGTCAATGAGGTTCTGGTGCAAATAGTGGAAATAGTCGCGGACGTTTATTTTGATAGGATGACTTATTTAGCCGAAATGACCGCATTCCAAATGATTGGCATAGCGGCGTCTTTGAGGTCGAGCGTCGCGAGATTGAACTGCCCCTTGCGAATGCGATGCATCAACTCGATGCCTGAAATTGTGGTCGCGGCACTCTTAAACCGCTTGAGGCCAAGCATGACCTTCGTCCTGGACTTGATGTTTCGATGGTCTTGCTCGATCGGGCTATTCAGATATTTCGAAGATCTGACCTCGGTCGCGGGCTGAAGTAAGCCGTCGGCCTTCATCTCGTGCACGGCCCGGTGCGAAGCCGCGTCGCGTTAGGCGCGCAGCATGAAGTCTACCGTCTGGCCGGCCCGATCCACCGCTCGATAGAGGTAGACCCACTTACCGCGGATCTTGAGTGGAGTAAGAGACAGGGCGTAGTCGAACTATTTCCCTGCCTCTCCTCCCCGGTAGGGTCGAGAACTGGCGCGCGCCCCGGTAGGCGCCGGTGGTGATTCCACCGCTTTCGCGATGGCCCGCAATCCGGCAACCATGGTCACGTTTCCAGCTCCCGCCACGTCGAACGCAGCGGGCCGATTTCCGGCACTACGCTCTCCTGTGTGCTTCATGTCAAGATTTATGGGACCTATCATGCTGGGCGCGCTTTCGGTGCGGCAGCACGACGAACACGATAGCCGTTGAACAGCTTCAGTTCCTCATACAACCAGCGCCTACTCCACCGCTTCCAGCCGAAGCCCCGTCGATTCCGGGAGCGCCCCATGTGGCGCCTGATCTTCTTTTCTACCCAGTCTTTGATGAAGCTGAAGCACTCGCTGGAATGTCCAACGGCGAAGTAATTCACCCAACCGCGTAACACCGGATTGATCAGTTCTACCACCCGGTCTACCGGCTGCGACTGGTATCGCCGAAACACCTCTTTGAGCTTGCGCAATAACGCCGTGCGCTTCTTCAGCTTTGGCGTATAGTGCGCCCGCCACACCTGCCTCTGTACGCTGCGGAGTCGACGGAAGTCGAATCCCAGAAAGCCGAAACTCTCTGAGCGGTCCAGATTAACGGTGCGGCTCTTCTCTTCATTGACCTCAACCTGCAGTTTGGCAAACTCTTCCCGAAGTCGCGTGGTCACCGCCCTCAGCAGCCACGCATGGCGCGGATGGGCATCGATCAGCACCACCAGATCGTCAGCGAATCGGGCATACTCGACGTAGGTGTACTTCCCGTTGCGCGTGGCTTCTTTCGCCCGCTCCAGCATACGGTCTACCTCAGTGAGATAGATGTTACTGAGCAACGGTGAAATCACCCCGCCTTGCGGAACGCCTTGTTTGCCCGACGCCGTCAGCATCAGCTTCAGCAAATGCATTACGTCGTCGTCCTTGATCCGACGCGCCACTTTTTCAAGCAGTAGATGATGCCGAACTGTGTCAAAGTAGGCGCGCAAATCAAGGTCTATGACGCGGGTCTTGCACTGAACAATCGCCGTCGCCACCCGATGCACCGCTTCATGCGCGGTACGCTTGGGACGATACCCGTACGACCCCGGTTGGAAGTCTGCCTCGAAGATCGGCTCCAATATGAGCTTGAGCGCGCCTTGAACCACCCGGTCACGCATAGCCGGAATCGAAAGGACACGGACCTTGCCCCCGTCCTTCGGTATCTCCTGCCGCCGCGCCCGTAACGGCACGTAGGTCCGCCCGATCAGTTCGCCCTGTATCTGCTCAAGAAACGCCTCCGCGCCTTGCGCCTCGATGGCCTCGAACGTCACCCCGTCGATACCCGGAGCGCCGTTGTTCTTTCTGGCCAGCGCATACGCCTCGCGCAGTGCGTCCATCTTGCAGACATGGACGTACAACCCCCAGAAACGCCAGGACGGTTCAGCCTTCGCCTTGACGTATATTCCCCGCCTCAGGTCCTGCAAACTGCTGGACGCCTTTGTCATCTCGTCCTTGCCTCCCGTGTTGTCGAGGAAACTACAAACAGCAGGGCCCCTTCGCTCCACCGGCGTTACCCGGCTTCACGGCTACTACGGACCCATCCGCCACCCTCTCGCCTTCGGCCCACTTCCCGGGTTAGCCGGTTATAGGGCCTACCTTGCTCCGGCGATTTCGCGCCGGGGCGAGGAGGGCTTCTCCAGTTGCTTGGCATGTCCTTGTCATCGTGCCGTCGCTTCCACCCCGCCGAAGTGGAATAGCCGTATCGGTCAGACTTCGGCTACCCATGCTGCCTTCACCCTCACGGTTGCGGGCTCGGCCCTCGGAACTTTTCATTTACGAGGCCACATCCACGTTCACTTTTGTTACGGCCCGATGACTCGCGCATTCCCCAAGGAAATGCCTGTCGATAGGCTTCAAGGTCTTGGTTTCCCGCCACCTTGCTATCCAAGCTACGGGGCTTCTGACTTCTACCCCGGCAGGTCTATCCCCTGCTGAACACGCCAGCCTTAGCTGGACGCACAACCGGACGTGCGCCTCTCAGCGCATCCGGCTCTCCATTGAGGTGTCGCTCATAGCAAAGGCAACATCAGCGTAGCGCGACTCGATGGTGCGGCGTGTCTCATCGCGCAATATGTACGGATTTTCTATAGGGGTTCGCCAGGTGAATCGACCCTTGCGGCTGGTGACGAGGCGCCGAAGCGCCACTTCACCGTACCGACCCCGACTATCCCGGCCTTGCAGCACCCATGTCGTGGCCCTCCCTGGCTCAGGGGCCCGGATATGATCACGCATCAGCGACCGGAAGCCACGCCGGTACTTGTGCGCAAGCCAATATCCCAGCTTCCAGAAGACAGTTCGGTCCAGCCTGCTAAACAGGGTCGCCGTGTAGTCGGTGTACTGGTAGAAGGTTGCCCATCCCGTCAGTTGCCGATTCAGGCTTTCCAGCATATCCATCCGGTTCATGCTGTAATTGCCTGACAGTTGTCTGACCAGCCGCTCGGCAAAGCCGCGATACTTCTCCCACGGAATTGTTGTCACCGGTCGCGTGCTGCCGCGTGGTCCGCGCTTGCGAATGATGCGGTGGCCGAGGAAGACGAACCCGTCATTCACATGCGTGATATGGGTCTTCTCCATATTCAGCGTGAGCTTCAGCTTGCCTTCGAGGAACTCCCGACACGCTTCGCGTATTGCTTCGGCGTGCGCGCGAGTTCCTTTGACGACCACCACAAAGTCATCCGCATAACGACAGTAGGATACTGCTGGTTTCCACTGCCGATCTTCTCGCACAGCAATGGGCCGCTGTTTGAGAACAGCGAAGTTCCACGCCCAACGGTCCTTGCGTACCTTCTTGTTCAGGAAGTTCGCTTCCATCCACGCATCAAACTCATGCAACATGATGTTGGACAGCAGAGGCGAGATAACTCCGCCTTGAGGAACACCTTCACTCGCGGCACGGAACAGACCGTGATCAACGCATCCCGCCTTGATGAACTTCCAGAGCAGGGCAAGGAAGCGCTGGTCGGCGATGCGCTTGCGGATCCCCTTCAGTAGCAGGCGATGATGAACGGTGTCGAAGTAGCTGGCGAGGTCGCCCTCGATGACCCAGCGTCCCGCAGCACTCTGCTCATCTGCAGCCGTTAACTGAAGTCTCACCATGCGCACAGCGTGATGTACGCTGCGGGCCGGTCTGAAGCCATGTGAAGCCGGATGGAAATCACTCTCCCAGATCGGCTCCATCGCCATCAGCATGGCCCGTTGAACAATTCGATCCCGCAGGCTCGGGATGCCGAGTGGCCTGAGCTTGCCGTTCGCTTTCGGGATGTACACGCGGCGCGCCGGTAGCGGACTATACGAGCCCGCCAACAGTTCGTCGCGTATCGTCGTCAATTCATGCTGGAGATTCTCCTCCATCATGCGCTTGCTGACACCGTCCACGCCTGGCGTGCGAGCCCCGCTGGAAGCCAGCGTAATGCGAGCCGCTTCGCTCAGCCAATCCCTGTCAGCAATCAGTCTCAGAAGTCGATCGAACTTGCGTTCTTTGTCCTCCGTCGACCATGTCGCCAGTTTGCTTTGCATTTCACTGATTATCAAAGGTCTTCACCTCACTGTGGTCAGTTAATCAACCAGGCAAACCACTTCAACTGCCTCCCTTCGCCATGTGACCGGCTTTCCCGGCCTCGGACTACTACGGAGGCTCCGCCAGCCTGCATATCATCGGGGGCACACTCCCTTGACATTTATGCAAGCCTTCCCCAGTTCACATGCTGGACTCAACGCACGGGCGAGGTTGCCTATCGCAGTCTTTATCCTTGCTTGCCGCAAGTCGTCGCAGACACCACGGTCTAGCTGCGCGCTCTCCGTGATTCCAACTGGCCGGCATACATCTCCAGCCAGCATTCGCGGCACCAGTCCATACCTGTGACCGACGCCGATCCGCGTCCTGCCTGTTAAGCGGTGTAGGCAGGGGTGACGATTCAACCCTCAGATGCGTTTCAATAGGTTCGTGTCCCTCAACCGTCCCATGCTCAGCCTGGAAGCTCATCTTGGCGTAACCGCCTCGCCGCAAGCTCCGTTTCCCACGGACTTCGTCACCTTGCCAGTGTCCAGCAAGTCACCGCCGCTTCGGCTCACTTTCTCTCGCAGCAGAGAAAGGGCATGCCCCGGTACCGCAACTTCAAATCCACCGGGTCCTGCATTCCAAACATGCTCAAGCAACTTCACCCCCATGTGGGCGGGCTACGTTGGCTGGGCGTACGGTACGTTTCGTCGACACGCCACGACTGTCCTGTGGGTGTACCAAACCGGCTCCAGCGTTTGACAAATTCAGGCGTATAACGCTGCACCCAACGCAGGATCGTCGTGTGCGCGTGACACACCCCGCTCAGCCATCATCTCGTCAAGATCCCGCAGGTTAAGCTTGTAGTGCAGGTACCAGCGAACACACAGAAGGATGATCTTGCGATCAAAGTGTCGCCCATCGAACAGCTTGTCCAGGCGCTTCAGCTTACTCATCATCGTTCATCAATTCGTGTAGTCGGACGACTCTAACCCATTCACCGCCTCCGTTTGCACCAGTGCCGTATAGAACTACCAAAGTCAATGCTGTGCCAATCCCCCCGCAAAAGTGCGCAATGGTTGGCGAATCCGGAGCGTATCCTCGACGACTGCTTTGCCCGACCGACGCGTGGAGCACAGAACGTGCGTCCGATATCTGGTGCTATCCCGTCGTTTGAACGTCAGCCCGAGCTCGGGGTCGACCGGCAGGAGATGGCCGCACAGAGACAGATGACAACCCTCTCAGTGCGACCCGCAACAGCCTTTCAGGCGACGAGAGCCACCATAGCCAACTTTGGCGTCATCTCAAGAAAAGGAAGCTTGCGCACGTTAAGGATGCGCCTCACGCGCATGCGGTTATGCGTTGATGTCATGCACGATAGCGGTAAACATCAATTCGACAAGCGCCGAAACCGCACTATCCTGAGGGTGGCCGCTGCGTTCTCAGGCGCAGTGGCCACCCTCAGTTCTGCTGGTTCTCTCAACCAGTAGACCCTGTCAAGCCAGTGCGCCGTCGCGCTGGCTTTTTTTCGCGCTGTAGCGGCGCGGTCATGTGTCGTCCCCGCTGCACACAATTGGTGGCCAGCTCCATCAGGCATCGCGGGGTCATCCGATGGCAGCCTGGGCGCGCTCGAGCACGAAGCATTTCAACGCAATCTGCTGGGTCGGCTCAAGCTGGTCGAATTCAAGACCGTGTACAGTCAGTCCGTCGGGCGCCTGACCAGTCTGCACACTGCGCAGGACCGCCACGGCCTCGATGTCGAGGTTGATGTCGTCCATCCTGATCCGGAAGGCCACGTGCACATGATCGCCGGGCTGCCCGAGCGCGGCCGGTACGGCCAGCGACATGCCCAGCGGACTGAGATCGTGGGTCACACCGAGGCCCTCATACGTGCTGCCCGTCGCCCCGGTCGCCACCGTCGTATAACGTACGGCCAGCCTGACCCGCACGCGCACCGACCGGCGCATCCGCAGGCGCCGGATCGCCCCCGGTTCCGACAGCACCAGATAGGGAAACGGTGACGTGCAGACCGCTTCGACCGTGCAAACGAACAGGAACACCGCGCGGCTCGCAATCGCGACCACTTCGAGCTGCTCGCCAGGCGCAAGCGCCAGTGGCTGGCCGTTGATCAGTAGCGGCGTCACGAAGAGCGCATGGTGTAGCGCGAAGCCGATCACCCGGCTGGCGTGCATCTCGCGGCCCATGCCGATCTGCGGCCGCATTCCCAGTCGCATGCCGATCGACAGGCCCAGGTCCTCGATCGTGACCGGGGCATGCGGGTCGATCGCATCCGAACTTGGGGCAGCCGGTGCGGGCTGCGCGCCCCGGTCGTCCCGGCGTGGCTGGAAGTGCCGGAACAGGAAATCGCGGTCTTCACGACGCGCGAGGATCGCCCCGCGATCAAGCAGCGGCATGCCGTCAGCGCCGACGACCGGCCAGTCAAGCGGCATGCCGACCGGTACCTCGTCGGGCTGCAGGCCTGATTCAGGCTTCCCGGATGAGACTGCTTCAGTATCGGTACTCATCGTGTTTTTATTTTCTATCACGCAATCGCCAATAGGAGTCCATTTCGAATGGCCCATTTCTCAGCCCTCCAGTGCGGGTTTTAGCACGCGAATCAGGAACAGGCAACGCACGATATACCTGGAGCGAATCGGGTATGCGATGCCATAAAGTAAATACTCGCGCGGCCGTTATTGGACTGATAGCAATCAAAATCCTGAAAAACGGAATCGGCATGCACGGCACATACAATTTATGGCTGATGGCGCTGTCGCTGGTGGTCGCGACACTGGCCTCCTATACCGCACTGGATCTGTCGGGGCGCCTTTCGCAGCTAAAACAGCCGGGACTGCGCCATGCCTGGCTCGCGGGCGGCGCCGCCGCGATGGGGGTGGGCATCTGGTCGATGCACTTCATCGGCATGCTGGCGTTCTCGTTGCCGATCGCGCTGGGCTACGATCCGGTCATTACCGTCGGCTCGCTCGTGATCGCCGTGCTGGTGTCGTACTTTGCACTGTATGTGATCACGCGTGCGAAACTGACGCTGCGCCGGCTCGTCGCGGGCGGCGTCCTGATGGGTTTCGGCATCACCGGCATGCACTACACGGGCGACGCCGCGATGCGGATGCAGCCCGGCATCCAGTACGACCCGGTCCTGTTCGTCGCCTCGGTCGGAATCGCCATCGTCGCGTCCAGCGTGGCCCTGTGGATCGCGCGCACCCTGAGCGACGCGGATCAGTACCACGTGATCGCCAAGCGGGTCGGCGCGGCGTTCGTGATGGGGATTGCGATCACCGGCATGCACTACACCGGGAGCGCCGCGGCAATCTTCCTGCCCGGGTCGATCTGTGGCGCGGCAAGCGGTGTCGATTCGCACTGGCTCGCCGTTACGATCACCGTGTTCACGTTCGCGATCCTGACCGTGACGCTGATACTGTCGCGCTTCGATGCCCGGACCAGCGTGCTCGCCGGTTCGGTCTCGCAGCTCAACGGCCAGATTGTCCGCATGGCGACGTTCGATACGCTGACCGATCTGCCGAACCGCCGCACGCTGGCCGAACGGCTCGAACACGCCATCCAGAACTCGAAGCGCGGCCCGCATGGGTTTGCGATCCTGTTCATGGACCTTGACGGTTTCAAGACCATCAACGACTCGCTCGGGCACTCGGTTGGCGATGAGGTCCTGAAGGCGTTCGCGCAGCGGCTGCTGCGCTGCGTGCGCGGCGGCGACACGGTGGCCCGCCTGGGTGGCGACGAATTCGTGGTGCTGCTCGACAGCCTCGACTCGGTGGACGACGCCGAAAAAATGGCGCAAAGCGTGCTGGAACGGATGCGCAAGGGCGTCTGGGCCGACAGCCAGCCGCTGCAGGTGACGCCGAGCATTGGCATTGCGCTGTTCCCGCAGGATGGCGAGACGGTCGAGGTGCTGCTGAAACACGCCGATGCGGCGATGTATGAAGCCAAACGGGGCGGCCGTGGCACGTACCGCTTCTTCGAGGCGGCCATGAACGAGGCGGCCACCCGCACCCTGCAGATCCAGCGCGCGTTGCATGAGGCGCTCGGCGCTGGCCATTTTTCGCTGCACTTCCAGCCCAAGTTTCGCGGCAACAACGATGAACTGGCGGGAGCCGAGGCGCTACTCCGTCTGAACCATCCGGAGATCGGAAGCCTGCCGCCGCTGGAATTCATCCCGATTGCCGAACGTTCCGGCCAGATCGTGCAGATCGGCTACTGGGTGATGCGCGAAACGTGCCGGCAGATCCGCCGCTGGCAGGCCAGCGGCCTGCCAGCGGTCAAGGTGGCCATCAACCTGTCGCCGCGGCAGCTGACGCAGCGAGATCTGGTCGCCACGATGCTCGATATCGTCCGGTCCGAACAGGTGCCGTGCGACCGGATCATGTTCGAAATCACCGAGACCGTGGCGATGCAGGATGCCCCCCGAACTATTGAGATGATCCGCGCGTTCCAGGCCAGCGGCTTCGAGATTGCGATCGACGATTTCGGCACCGGCTATTCGAGCCTCGCCTACCTGCAGCGCTTCCGGGTGAAGCAGTTGAAGATCGACCGGTTTTTCACCAACGGGCTGGACGCACATGGTGCCGAAGGCAACGCGATCGTCTCGGCGATCATTGCGCTCGCCCACTCCCTCCAGATGGACGTGGTGGCCGAAGGGGTCGAAACGACATCGCAGCACGACAAACTGAAGTCGATGCTGTGCGACGAGGTGCAGGGATTCCTCCTCGGCAGGCCAATGACGGCCGAAGCGTTCGGCGCACTTCTGCATGCGCGCACGGCTGCGGCTCCAGTGTGATCGAGGGTCCCGAAAACGATACCTGATTTCTGCAAGATGACGATCTCTCCAGTTCTGGTATCTGGCCCTCGGAAGCCGCCGGAACTGCTTCGCGGCGCCCTTGTCATGTGGGGCGCCGTTTTTTTTGTGATGGCTGCGTCTGAACTCACCTCGCATGACGCGCACGGAATCTCACACGGACTCCCCGGCAGACGCCTGTCCCCGTATCCCGGTCGCCTGACGAATGGTGCGCGGGTCGGCGCCATCGCGACACGTCCACCATGAAAATCACGGTCGTGCTCTGGCCGCAGTTGATGCGTTCGCTCAGGTTCCGGGACCGGTCTCAGTGTGTGTCGATGATGTCATCGTAATGTGAAGCGAGGCCGCGATGACCCACGGTTGCGCGCGCAACCGCCTCGCGATATCGGTCAGCTCCGCGGGTGAAACCGATTCGAATGTGACCGTCATTTCGTCGAAGTCGTGCTTCCTGCTGCAGTGAACCCGGGTCCGTTTCGCCTGCGGGGCGTGTCGTCCCAAAGCCTGCCAGACTGGAATGATCCTCAACTGGCCCGCCGCTGCTCGCACCGTGATGCTCGGCGGGGTGGCCTCAACCGGATGTTCGTGTCGGGATGTCATTGCAGTGATTGCCGGCTCAACGGTCGCCCGTCGTCTTGCCTGTGGAGTGCAGGAAGGGCTGCCGGGCACGAACCGACACCGGCAGGCAGCGCTGTCAACGCCGGCGCCGCATCATCTCCCAGCAGTGCCGATGATCCATCCGGCTGAGTAGGCGTTCACGGCGATAGTGGCCAATGACCAGCGTCGCTGCGATTGCAAGCACGAACAAACCGACGACCATGCCTATCCAGGAGTCGATCATGACGAACTCCTTTTCGCCTGCGACCGCCCGTGAAAATTTCAGTGTAGGTGGTGACCGTCAAATAATCGCGTAATTACCCGCTTTTCTTCAACGCATCCGCAATCCGATCCAGTTGCGCCAGTAACGCTGCCGCCCGGCGGGCGATGGACGCGGAAATCGCCGGCGTCGTCAGCAACACATTGATCCGCTTCCGACAGTAGTCGGGATGCGCGACCGGATTTTTCAGACCTTGAGTATCACCGTTTTTGGCTAACCGGACATGACCGTGCACAGTTTCGATATCGATGCTCATTGAGATGAACATCGACATATCTTTGTTGACGTGATCAATTCGTTAGGAAATGCATCGCTGGCGCACCTCGCCCTCGATCTCTAGAGCTGGTAGTTCCGACAAGATCCCCACTCGCAACCAGCGAAGACTATTATTGTGTCCGGGCTGCCGTTTCGTTCGCTTTCGTCTGATGTCGTCGAACCCACGGTTGCCGCATTCGCTGAACTCCTTTACGCGGACCGGGTTCGACGTCTTGTGCAGTTCACGTATCAACCGGGAGTCCCGTTTACGGCCCCTGTAGGGTTGTGTTGGCACCGCATCAAAACAGTCTGGCTGAATGCGCCGCCAGCGAACGTCTGGCATTTGAGCAGCAAGACCAACTGGCAAGGTAGCGACGCGGCGGAGCTTGGCGCGTCGGCCCGATCCCTTTAGCACAATATAACGCGACGCGTGCCGTCCAACCGGTGGTATTTAGCACAGCTATTGAAGTACGTCTCGGCGCCCGGCCGCGGCACATCGCCCGAATAGTGACGGACGTGCTGCGAGCGAAGCCCAACACGACCGATGACTCCCGCGTTGCCGGCAGGCGTCGCTCTGCGGTTACCGGCGGAAATACGTGGCATTGACTGAGCAAGTCCAGCTTGTTCCGCTTCCGGAGCAGGTGCAGCTTGACGTCCCCGCGAAGATCCATCCCCTGGAGAGCCAATTAACCCTGTCCTGCTCCGCAGCAGCGGTTGCAGAACGGCAAGCGTCCTGCTGGTCGCTGCCATTCTTCGAGTAGGATCCCATGGAAGTGGTGGCCATCGCAGCCACGCTAAAAAAAACGATGAAGGCAATCGCGAGTACTGATTTCATTCTACGTCTCGTTTGCGTGAGCGGCCCGTCTCGCCACGCGGTCCGCTGAGTGCCATTGAGGTCGCGTCAATGCCGTACTCGTTATATGGCTGCGCCCCCGCGTGCAGGCAGAGACGCGCGCTCAAGAATGCCGGTCAATGATCGCGCATTCCGACGGCCTCGATCCTTGGTTTTACGCGAGCGGCATGGATCGCCCCACAACGGCCCGTCGGAACTTCCAGAAACCCTCATTCGCGCTCGAATGCACGAATAGCCATGACTGTTCGAAGAACCGATGAGTTGGAGAAATTTGGTGAAATCGTCAGCCACGCTCCTGACAGAGCCGTCTGGATCTATACCATCAAATGCCAGCACGGGCTATGGAGCGGTGCCCGTTAAATCAAAGGCAATAAGCTCAAGGCCGGCCCAGACTGAGACCCGGCCGCTTCGCGCTCGCGTGCACGCACGGCCGCGCAGTCTGTCGAACTGAAGTGGTCGTCCAGGGCAGTCGTGTCAGACAGGGCGACCCAGTCGCCTCGATAGGAAGAATCAAGTCAGTTCGCGGTCCGGCATGGTCCTTCAGGCCCTCTGCAGAATGTCCATCGCCTTTTCGGCATCGTCCAGCGAGTCGACCGCAAGATAAGCAATGAACTGTGTGCCAAGTACCGCGGCCGAAACGCCACGGAGGTTGATCCCCCCGTCTGCCAGCATCTGGGTCAATTGCGCGATGATCCCCAGCTGGTCCAGACCCATTACACGGACAGAGTGAAGGCTCGGGGTGACGCTGAACCCCACCTGTGTGGCGGCACGAATTTCCGTCTCCCCTTGCACCGGTGCGACAAACACGATCCCCTTGCCCGATGCTTCCGGCGTGCGACGTGCAACGACGAACTGCAAGTCTGCGCCAGCATCCCGCAAAGCGCTTAATACTTTCGCAAGGCCGCCCGGCTTATCCTCGATGGAAGCTGCCCAAACATCGACACGTTCTACGCCCAGTTCCATGACAGTCCCTCCCACCTGATGCATCTCCCAATCAAAATCTACTTCATCAATGGCATGCGAGCAAGGCCGGCACTGCGCCCAGGATTGTCGTGCGCCGGGTGTCGCCCACGGGCATGCAGCATCCAGTCAGCAACGCCACACGTTCGCGTCATGGCGCCCCACCGAAGGAGTGGAGCTAGCACAGGCGGAGGGGGCTGTTCATGCTGCGCGATCATGCGTGACCGCGGGATGAGATCGTCGAACTCGCGATGACGCATTGGCGGTGATTTTCTCTCGTGCACCCGGCCGGGCAGTGAGACGTGACCGCGGCGCAGCCACGCGGCTCGTGGTCAGCAAATATCTTGTGCCGGTGCGCGCTTGAGCTGGCGCGCTAGCGTATCGCGATAGATGCCCGGTATGGCCGCCAGCTCGGCCGGAGAACCATCCTGAACCACGTGGCCCCGATTGATCACCACAATGCGGTCGAAGGTCTGCAGGGTGGACAGGCGGTGGGCAATCGCGATGACAGTACGGTTTTTCATCAACCGTTCCAGTGCTGACTGGATTGCAAGCTCGGATGCGATGTCGAGCGCTGAGGTCGCTTCGTCGAGCAACAGGATCGGCGAGTCCCTGAGTATGGCGCGCGCAATGGCGATCCGCTGCCGCTGGCCGCCCGAGAGTTTCGTGCCGCGGTCGCCCGCGATCGTGTTGAGTCCCTCCGGCATGGCGACGAGGAACTCCAGGCAGTTTGCATCCCCGCAGGCGCGGCGCACGTTGGCTTCGGTCGCGTCCGGGCAACCGTAGCGGATGTTATCCAGCAGGGAGCGGTGAAACAGCGAGGGGTCCTGTGGTACGACCGAAATCGCGGACTGCAGACTTTGCAGGGTGACGTGCGAGATATCCTGTCCCGAAATGCGCACACAGCCGGATGCCGGTTCGTAAAAGTGCTGGATCAAGGCGAAGATAGTCGATTTGCCGGCGCCGGAAGGACCGATCAGATCTACGCGCTCACCGGCGCGGATGTGCAGGTTGAGTCCGCTGAGAACCGGCCTGCGGCCGGAATACGCGAAGGTCACGTTTTCGAGATCCAGCGTCGCTTCCTGTACCTGCAGAGGTGCCGCGTGGCTGCGCTCCGCCATTGTGTGTGGTGTCAGCAAGGTCGCCGAGGCCTCGCCAAGACGGGCCACGTGCTGGGTCACTCCTTGGGGCAAGTTTGATCGCGTTTTCCCCCTAATACTGGACACCGGGCTTCCTGCCCGCATGCTTTTCTCTCAGGTTTCCTGGTTACCGATCCGCATCGGAATATGTTTTGTGCGAGCCGAGCGCACTGTGCGACCGAACCGCCTCGCGCTCGCGACGCACGGCCGCGCAGTCAGTCGAGCCGAGGTGGACGCCCCAACGCTGACAGGAGTCACTCCTACCGGCTTTCCATCGCCCGGTAACACGTTTAATTTGCGCCTGCAAAGCATGTCTGCCAAGGCCGAACGGATGTCAGCACGCGCCGACGCAGCGGGTGACACATTCATTGATGCAACGCAAAAAACCGATCGCCAGTTATGACCTTCGCATGTACCTTTCGGGGCTGCGCAGCTACGGCTAGCGGTAGGAAGAATGATTGCGAGCTTTGGTGACTCGAGGCAGAGTTGGCAGCAGCAGTGGCCGAAAACATTTGCGGGTCTTTACCCGTCCTTTTCCGCGAGCCTTCCTACTTCGAGGCTGTGTCGAAGTGTACAAGAATGAAATCACGGGCTTCGATGCCCGCTGGCTACGGCCGGAAAAGCGATCATGAGGCGCATCTATCTCATGCTGCGGATCCACTATGCAGGCAGACGATCACCCACACACGCTCGTGCACAGTTTTGCAATCACCCAAAATGGGGGAAAGCGATGGAATTCTTGCTTGGCTTGGCAATGGGGACGTCTTTGGGCGCCAGTCTCGGCGTGCTCGTCGTGGCGTGGCTTCGGGCGTGCAAGGACGAGGGCAGCAGGCACGACTATGCGAAGCCCGACTGATCGGCGTTGGGTGAAGGCCTATAGGAACGGGGGAGACGTGGGTATCGCGTCCGGCCAGGCTAAAATGAGCCGCTCCATTAGCGGACGAATGTCTCGCTGGAGGCGCGTTGCTTGCCAGAACATATCGATGGCAAAAGCGCCGGCGCGGATCTATAACAGTATCGCAGCCCGAAGACAACGTGCTACCTGCTTGCCGGCCGCGACGTCGGCAATTCAACCTTGGAGGTTTAGCGAACACAGTCTGTATGAATCCATGCTTTATCGGTTCGAAGCTCGACTAGCTAAGTATCGGGGGTAATCATGGAGTTCGAGTACCGTGGCTGGGTCATTGACGCAACCCCGGATTTCTCGCTTGGTCAGTTCTTTGCGCACGCGCGACTGATCCACGGGTCACCTGACGATGATGCTGACGCTGAGATGCACATCGAGCGCAATCTTGCCTGGTTCGATAACGAAGACGAGGCGGTCCAGGTTGCGCGGCAATGAGTGATTGAGTGGATCAACGCGCGCGAAGGTAACGTCGCCAGCCCGGACACTAATTCATCTATACAGACCACGACTCTGGTCAAGTGAAAGTCCGCATACATTATGCCTAGTGCCAGCTGACTGACCTTGGGGTCGTTTCGCAACGCCTGCGGCCGCGATTAATACAGGCTAGGCCCACGGTCGAAGCGGCACTGCGGCCTCTCGCACATATTCAGATGAAATACCTGATTGCGTCAGAAACGCAGACGTGTACGATGGAACGAACGTCGGCGCTCCTTGCGCGACGTGTGTGTTTCGGGCCGCAGCAATGCCTGCGGCCTTTTTTACATGCGGACTCGCTTCATTCTGTCACGGGTAGACCAGTGGTGACGATTCTGAAGGACGCGGCGAGTGTCCGTAACTAACCGATTGTGTTTGCAAGGACTTCCTCGATCTTGACTTTTTGGGGAGGTCCTTGCAAACACAATCGGCCGCTCCCTGCCTGCAGGCAACCGGTGACACGCGTCAAGAAGCGAACACCGCAAAACGCGAATTAGAAGCCTGTTTCGGGGCTTTCTCAAAACAAGGCGGTCTCTAAGGTAGAGCATAATGGCGCCACTCTCAAGTTCTAGCAGGCCCTCGGACGCGCCAGAATCCTTCAGCCGGCTTGCGCCGGCTTTTTTTCCGATGAGCACTCTCGAGCCGGAGCCAAGTGGCAGTTGGCTGATGATCTCGGAGGGGAGGTTTTCGCGTGCTACAGATCTGCTACAGCAATGGTAGCAATCCATATCTGACGGACGTTGCGCCTGTCATTCCACCCCCTGAACTATCGCTGCCGGGGAGGACCCGGCAAAGTGACTTTGAGCGGCGCAGTTCGACCCTGAGAGGACATTCGTATGCCTCCAAAGCGGCCGTTTGACTCTTCCGTTCAACCACCAAAACGCGAAACTACTTGCGCCTCAAATGTGCCAATTGGCACTCGCATGTAGCACGTGAATATGGTTGATGCTCGACATCGCTCTTAACGACGTACTTTTCGTAGGAAGCGAATTCGTAGTAGAGGGTCATGGTTTCAGCGTGGGAACGCGCCCAGAACGTCCAAACCCATTCACTACCCGGCTCGTTAAGCGCACGCGCGGCGTCTCCATCCGGCCCATGTGGGATGCACGCGGGCAGTAAGTTGCCGCGCTCGTCTGGACATAGCCATACGTCATGCAGGTAGCCAAGGGTTACTCTCATCTGAGCAGGTCTTTAAACCGTGATTTCGTCTTCAAACATCGCCAAGCGCTGGCTGCAGTGTGCCATGTGCCAGGCGATTGAGCGTTGCTGCAGCATCAGGATCGAGGTAATAAAGCACCATCGCCTGTCCGTTGCCTATCGAATGTTCTCGGTGTTTCAAATCGCTTCAAACATTTGCTCCAAGACCGCATTCTGGGCATGGAGCAAAAATGCCTTCGCTTGAACGACGCGACAGCTGGCGTGCATCATCGCGCCTTCCGAAACTTCCTCGCCGCGAGAAACGGGTGGACACGGCAAGAACTCGGCGTCTGATCGCCGTCTCTCCAAAATTTCAGCCGTGATTTGATAGCTGGATAATTCCTCTGGTTTGGCTTCCGCAGGCCAACAGTCCGTAACTAGAATGTTGGTGTCCGAAAGTTCATCAAGGTCAGTGCTCGTGTAGAAACGAGGCGTAGCGCTCGGCGATGTCGGCGCGTGCCACCTCTCCGGATAGACTTGGACAACCGTGATCGGCAGCGCCTCGGCAGCCTCGATCCAGGAGCCTAGAATATTCGATTCGGGGGATACGACGCCCACTTTTATCCCATCGATCGTGCCATGTCGATGGAAGTAAAACGCGAGATCTCCAAGAGTCTCACACGGATGATTTTGCCGAGTGCGTGCATTGATGACCGGTCCTCGCGATAAATCCGAAAGCATGCGTAGGACAGCTAGGTCTGGCGCACGCGTAACGATACCGTCGAACCAGTTGTCAAGGTATGCGGCGAGCTCTTCCAGACCCTCACGGGTGTCCCAGCGCAAGGGCGCGTGCACGCATAGGCCGCCCATGGACTGAATGCCAAGATCGAACGCGGTCGTGTTTCGCCAGCCGGTATCGTTGACCACAAGTCCAATGCGCTTACCATCGGCCGAATCCACGCCTCGCGCTTCACGATTCTGGACGAGAAGACGCTGCTCTTTCTTGGCGATTTTGACGGCGAATTCGGTGAGCTCATGGGCGAACTGGCCTGGGCCGCGGGGCCGGTGTTCGACGCCATCTTCCAGCATGTGGAGAATCCGCCGTCCACTCCTGTGACTAATAACGCAGACGCGTTCGTCGAATGGACCGCGGCGCATCTTCTCCAGGCGGCAACTCTCTTCAGCGCCTACCCGGACGTGACTGCCAGGCAGATTAAGGCCTTGGCGACTGCCGCAGACGTCACTGGCGCCGGCAAACAACTCCCATTCCTGGTGATCCTGCCTATCAAATCAACACTCGCCTACATCGAGGTACAACTGCTCCTGCGCGCGAGGGCACACTGGACCCAGAAAGATCTAGCCGCTGTCGGCACCCCCCACTTCGCCCAGTTTGTGCCGCTGGGGAACAACCGGGTTGGATTCTTTACTGTGTATGACGGCTCATTCGATGAGTATATTGCCGACTTCACCAAATACATTGGACCGGTCTTCGATCTTGTATTCAAATTCACCAAGGACCCGCCGCCCTCTCCATGCAGAAAGCACCTCCAGGAGTTCATTGACTTTGCGGCGGGGGCGAGCCGCGATCCGATCGGGTTCTACCAGGCATATCCAGGCCTGACGGTTCAGGACATCCATGCCCTGATCGCCGATAGCAGGTCGCCATCGCGCCCGGATCGATAGCGAGACTTCCAGGACCTCCGTCGATCCAAAGCTACGGCCGCGCAGTCACGCGCCCGGACCAAATAGGAGACTCGCAGTGAGTCAGGACAACAAACCACAGGCAAAAGAAAGCGGAGGACTCCTCCGCCGTATGTTCGGGCGCAGCGGGCATGAGACCCCGGGGCCTGACGTCCGTTCTGGAACACCTACGAGGACCATGCTCGACCTCGGTGATATTCAGGGGTTTATTCTCCGCGGATACAGGATGCCGATGGTGCGGCATTTCCTGCTGACGGTGGGCGTTCCCGCAGAGGCACGCAAACTGCTTGGACGGCTTGTCAGCGGCGACGAGTCTGACGCGCCGCAGATCACCACCGCCGAAGACTGGCACGTAGGATTCGAGCCGGGACCAGGAGACAATCTCGCCGATGCCCCGCGCCGCAAACCGGACTATTGCCTGAACGTGGGCATTACCTGGCCCGGACTGATCGCGCTTGAGATCAAAGATCGAGTTCCGACGGTCTCGTTCAAGTCGTTCGGCGCGTTCACCACTGGAGCCGCCGAACGGGCGCAATTGGTAGGTGATACCGGAGCAAGTGCGCCGCAGAACTGGATCAGCGGCTTTGGGAATGGCAGCGATCACGTCCTGGTGACGCTGCATGCCATCAGCCCGGAGGCGATGACGAGCTATAGCGCCCGGCTATCCGCCCTGTTTGCCGAAGGGGGCGCCTTCCGGGAAATCTGGCGGGGCGACGGGATGGCGTTGATGGAAATGAAGGATGGCAAGCCCGTCTTCACTTCCAGGGTTCCCTTCGGTTACAGCGACGGCCTCAGTATGACCACCATTCACGGTGGTCCAGAACGATATCCGCCGGATCACCAGCAGCCATGCGAACCCTGGCTATTCGTTCTGCTGGACGACGCCGAGAATTACTTCGTGCCGGAGCCTCGTGAACTTGGTGTGAACGGCAGCTTTGCTGTGTTCAAGATGATCATGACGGACGTGGTTGGATTCGAGAATTTCCTGCAGTCAAACAAGGACAAAATAGATCCCGAACTCCTTGCCGCCAAGATTTGTGGACGGTGGCGCAACGGCGTTCCGCTCGCGTTGTCGCCGGACACAGATAGCCCTCCGGGCGGGATACCGTTCGAGCAGTTGAACAACTACGAATATGTAAACGCGGATGGTTCAGGCGATCCAGTTGGACTGCGCTGTCCCGTCGGTGCGCACATGCGTCGCATCAACCCTCGTGGCCAGCCAGTCACGGGCCAGGGCCAACCCGGTGGCAGCAATAATACTCACCGGCTGATCCGCCGTGGCTTGCCATACGGGCCGGTCTATGACCCGATGCAACCCTACGACGGCATCGAGCGCGGGCTTCTCGGCTATTTCATCAACTCAAGCATCGAGAATCAATACGAGTTCGTGCTGGGGCATTGGGTGAACGACAGCGAGTTCGCGGGGGCGGTCAGGCTGCACCCTAAATCGAAAGATCCATTGATTGGCACTCAGGACCCGACGGAAAGCATTTTCGTGATTCCGCAGCCAAATGGAGCGCCGCCGATCAAGATCACAGGATTCTCAAGTTTCACTACGACGAAAGCCGCCGCCTACTGCTTTCTGCCAAGCATCACCGCAATCAAATTCATCTCCGGGCTGGAATGAGCTCCGTGGTTCTACCTTGATCGCCGACTGAAAACAGGAGCCTCGTAAGGCTGGCATATCGATGCGTGGGCAAGCACATGTGCCATGCTCATTGACTATAGAAACCCGCGACGAGGAGTGCTCAACCCATGCTGTTCCTGACCAGATGGTTTGGCGTAACCGGAAGCGATGCTGAACGGAGCCTCGCTACGGAACAGTCTGACATCGAGGAGATCGTCGAGAAAGTTCTCTTGATGCAAGCGAATGCTGCTGCCCAACAACACCGGCCGCTCTGCCGTGGAACTCATGCGAAGGGTGTCTGCTTCCGAGCCCAATTCGAGGTCCTGGACGTTACCGCGGGACGGGACCGTGCACTGGCGGCGCGGCTTGCGAAGGGGATCTTTGCGACACCTGGCCTGTATCCCGCGATCGTGCGGTTTGGCAACGCGGATTCGAAAGTGAACTCTGACCTCAAGGGCGACGTCCGATCGTTATCTTTCTCGGTCGACCTCACTCAGGGCGGCACGGCTGTTCATGAAGCAAGCGTTGGCCGGCAGGATTTCTCGCTGCAGAACGCGAGGACTCTGCCCATAAACGACTCACGTGCATTTCTGGCGACCATGAAGCTCCTTACGGCATCGAGCCCGGTTGCCGGCCTGTGGTCCCTGCCGTTCAGGGACAAGTTGCGGGTACTGAGGACCCTCGTGTTGGCACAATTGCAGGCACGCCAGACAATCAGACCTTATCAGCAACTACGCTATTGGAGCACCGTCCCGTTTCGTCACGGACCGATCGATGTGGTGAAGTATTCGGCTACACCGTCCCAAGACAATGCGGCGCGTCCTCTGCAAAATAGTAACCCGAACGCCCTGCAAGACGAGTTGATCCGACACCTTGAGGAAGATGGCAGGACGAGCTTCTTCGACTTTGGGCTCCAGTTCCTCGACGCCGGGAAGATGACCTATTGGCGCAAGCGTAAGGACGCCCAATTCTGGATCGAAAACGCGAGTGTCGAGTGGGACGAAGGGGAAGCCCCTTTCCACACGGTCGCGCGACTTACCCTCCTGTCGAAGTCGCAGCTTCCGCTTGATGCCGGCGAAGCGACGTATTTCGATGTCACGGGGAATTCGACACCTGACAGCATGCCACTTGGAAGCATCGATCGCGCCCGCTGGCCTGCAGAGGTTGCCAGTAGAAGAGCACGCATGCGCGCGGACAGCAGATGTGAACCATAATCACAGTGTACTGTTTCCGCCCTTTAGAGACGCTCATTTTGTCAAGCGTTGCAAACGGCCGGCGCGGGGATAAAAAGCTATCAATGACCTGCGATATGCTCCGCCGACTGAGCGTGTCGCGAAAGTACGCTTTACTACGTCGGGTGGAGCGGTGTCAGCCGAAATATCGCTAATTCGAAAAGTAAAATCGCGTAACTCGGCATCTTCGACAGGAACGGCCTGCCTCACTTCTTAGTATGCCGCGCAACGGAGCGCATCGTCGTTGGTTCTGAACCGCGGCTACCATCGAACGAAGTCGTCGCAGAGTTTGAAGGCGGACATCACTTAACTGGCCCAGCTTGTCCGTATCGCAGACCAGGTCGGCATCGCGGTGCGCCCGACCAAAGGGCGCTTTGCTGAACGCCCGCGAATGGACGAGAACGTTCGGGCATGCGCGACAAGCGTCTGGTTCCATCAGGCACATATTAGACCAAGGTCCAATATCGACATGACTACCAATCTCCTAGCCTACATGTTGCGATGAAGCGATTGATCCTGCGTCCTGAGACAAGTTGCGCGGAGGAGATCAAGAGCTAGGCCATCCTTGAAGAAGCGATGATCCGGGCTCTTTACCTGACGGACGACCGGTTGATGACGAAATGAGGGGCAATCCCATGAACACGCGTCTCTTGTGGTTTGCGATGGTGCCGGCGCTGCTGCTGGCGAGTGCCGCCATCGGTCAACAATTCCCGATGTTGGATATGGTGGCCAACAAGATCGTCCAAAAGTATCAGCAATCGAGTTGCGAGCAACTGTGGCAGGAGCGGGCTCACAAACAGGGCCAGCCGAAGCCTGAGAAAGAGCAGCAGGCCGTGCAGTTGCTGCACACCGATCCGCAGATGCGTGCGGCGTTCATCGATAGGGTGGCAGCGCCGATTGCCAACAAGATGTTTGAGTGCGGAATGATCCCCTGAACGCGACAGGGCGCCGCTAAACCGGGTTACCCACCGAGGCCGCGATGACCTACGAGAAATTGAAGTGGGCCGTAACCGTCGTCGTGCTTGGCGTGTTCCTGGCCGCAAGCGGCAACGCCCAGCAGCCGCGACAAACGCAGCATGCGGCGAAACCAGCGGCAAGGCCGGCAGCGAAGGCTGCCGCGCCGGCTTTCCAGCCCGGCCTCGAGCCGCGCGCAATCGCGATCCTTAAGGCCACGAGTGCCCGTCTTGCTGCCGCAAAGTCGATGACTTTTACGGCTGTCGTCTCCTATGAGAGCCCGAGCCGTCTCGGTCCTCCGCTGGTCTATTCGACGAAGTCGCAGGTCACCATGCAGCGACCGGACAAGCTCAAGGTTATTACCCTTGGTGACGGGCCAGCGTCGGAGTTCTATTACAACGGTAAAACGATGGTCGCGTTTTCGCCTGTGGAGAATCTGGTCGCCATAGCTGACGCGCCACCGACCATCGACGCCGCGCTCGAGGCGGCCTTCAATACCGGCGCAATCTATTTCCCGTTTACCGACGTGATCGTCGCAGATCCCTATAAGGACATCGCCGACGAACTGAAGATCGCGTTCTACATTGGTCAATCGACCGTGGTAGGCGACACGACCACGGATATTGTCGCGTATGTCACCGGGGACGTGTTCGTGCAGGCCTGGATCGGCGCACAGGACAAACTCCCGCGCCGCGTTTACGCCATTTACCTCAACGATCGCGCGCAACTGCGCCATGTGCTGCAACTCTCCGACTGGCAACTCGACCCCGCGATTGCGGCGGACGCCTTCGCATCGGACAAGGCAGCCAGTGCGGCGCACATTGCGTTCGCGCGTCCGGATGCGAGTGATGCGCCGGGGATGAAGCCTCCGCCCAAGACCAAACCCGCCAGGACGCAGTAAGGAGACGCATCATGAAGCAAGTCGTCATCCGTCTGATGGGTCTTCTGATCCCGGCGCTCACAGCGGGTCCAGCCGGCGCGTGGTCGCATGCCAACGCTTACGGCGGTGGGACCTCGCACGCGCCGGGTTCGGAGTCGACCACCCGCAGCGATGCGGCGGGCGGCAGCGAAACACACACCTACGGTCAGGGGACGACCGCGACCGGTCGCTACGGCGATACGGCTACGCACGCGCAAGGATCGGGACAGACGACCGGCTCTAATCCCTACGGCGGCAGCGCGACTCACACCTACGGCCAGGGCACGACCGCGACCGGCCGCTATGGCGATACGGCAACCCACGCGCAAGGATCGGGACAGACGACCGCCACCAATCCCTACGGCGGCAGCGCGACCCATACCTACGGGCAGGGCACCACTGCCACTAACGCGTATGGCGGCACTGCGAGCCACGCTGCGGGCTCCAGCTATACGAGCTATACGAGCGCCTCGGGCGCGACTGCCTACCACAGTGCTTACTACGGCGCCCAGTACCCCGCATACCATCCACCGGTCACGGTGAATAATTACGGGTCCAGTTGCTACAACTGCGGCGGCTGGTCCACCGCGGGGGCAGCTGCCGCAGGCGTAGCGGTCGGTGTGGTGGCCGGTGCCGCGGTGGCGTCCGCCAACACGGCAGCAGCGACATCAAACGCTTACAACGCTGGCTACGTGGCTGGGGCGACGACCGCCCCGCCTGCGCCCGCCCCCGTCAGTACCACGTTTGCAATGGGTGCGGTGTACGCGGCGCTCCCGGCCGGATGCACCTCGACCCAGGTTCGGGGCGGCACCTACTACCTGTACGGCAATACGTGGTTCCAACCCGCCTACGGCGCGAACGGCGTTTACTACCGCGTGGTGCCCGCGCCCTGAGAGAAGTGCGGCGCAGATTCGGTAGTCCTTGTGAAGGCAACCTTCGGAGACAAATTGGAGGCTTCTTGATACCAATACGCCGCAGTTCCGACTTGGGAGCTTACCGGTCAGCAAATGCCTCCTGGATCTGCTTGCCGCGCTGTACATCGTCGCTGTGCAAATAGACCGACGTCGTCGATATCGAGGCCTGGCGCAAGTTGTCGCGTTGCGGCGACTTCACGCCGCCGCAGCCGCGGCATATGACGACGCGTCCAGGACAAGGATGAACTGAAAGGTCACCTGCGCTGCCTGCGCAGGGATATTTCGCATTTCACTTATCATCAAACTTAACAATCCTCTGGCCCTGCATGCCAAGACCGGCCATCAAGCCAGTTTGGCCAAAAATGAACGAATAGACATCGGATTTCAACGTGGTAGTGGTCATAGACCTAGCCATCCCTGCATCCACCAGCACGACGCTCGGCCCCACACCAACCGACAATCCGGCGCCGCTGGTGAGCGTAGTAATAGCCGAGTCGGTCATGGAGAAACAAGGCCTCCGAGAACGACTGGACGCCAGCCTGCAGGCCGTACGAACCTGCGCGTGCTCTGTAGTATCCAAGGACTTTCCCGTCTGGACCAAACATCACCCCCTTTCCGCCTTGCGCACCGACGATAAACCCGGCCTTGACAAGGTCTGGAAACACGACGACGGCCTTCGCTTGGGATTGGAGTTCCTTCGCCTTTGGAGTGCTGTCGAATAGTTGTTGTAGTGCCGCTTGCGCTTTCGCGACTAACTCAGGGTCTCCGCCATTAGCAACGGTCGGGTTCGTCGAGCAGGCCACGGCAAACAGAAAGACGGGGATCGCGAGAACAAACCGAAGGTACCTGATCATGATGCAGGCTCCATTAAACATATCGTATGTCGCTGTATTGAACGCGTCTTCGCCTCGACGTCGGGGCTCACATGAATAGTGGAAGTTGCGTTCCGATCAAACAATTGGACCTTGGTCCAATAGCGGTATCCTGAGTCAGCCGACTAAGACTTCAGTCGACGACGGATGATGGGTGGGACTGATGGCCCTGCACACGCCCTTGTTAGGGCTTCGTCGTTGAAGGACTTACGCAAATAGGTTGCGCCGCCGGCTGCGAGTGCTTGTTCGCTAACGCGGGTCTCATCGTGCGCTGTGGTAAGAGCACGGGAGTGGCCCTACCCGCGAGGTGCCGTTGGACCTCGACAAAGTTCATCGAAGAAATGAAGACGTCAGGCTTTATAGAAAGTGCGTTCGATAGGCACCAGATACCTGGCGCGTCAGTAGCACCTGCTGATGCCTGAAAGCGAGCCGACCTGGTGATCGCTTTGCGTTCGTCTTCGGCCATTCATTGTGACCGCGCGAATGTCGTCCGATGGCCGGGCGGAGACGTTGCCGTGGCGCGGCGCAGGTGCGACGCAAGCCGGAGGACCATTCGCGCCATGACAGAGCGGCGCATGACGACCCAACGCGGACGAACAGCGTCGGCAGTTCAGCTCCGCTTTCGAGCTGTCCCTGGACACCAAACAGTTCTATTTCGTCCAATGCCGATCGCGTAAGCGACCGCGATCGATCAGGGCGTTGTGAAAGTTCAGCCCCCAGGCACAGCGTGCTATCGTGTCTCACACTGGGTTCCGAGTCGGAAACAATCCATTGAGTGACTATTCCGCCCCACTCAACGCAGATCTGGCAGCAACGCTAACCCGCGCCTGTCTCCCCATGGAGACCAGCCTTAGCACGGGAGTCAATCTGACTTGCATTCCCGGAAACTTTGCATGCTGCGGCATCCAGTGGATGCTGGCGAAGCCAACCACATCGGGAGAGCAACATGAGCAAGCTGATCGCCAGGATCAAGCATGAATTCATGGAAGTACTACCGCCGACGATCTTCTTCTTCGTCATCCTCCACATCGTCGCGATCATTCGCGCGCTGATGACCTGGGGCACCAGCATCTCACTGCCGACATCGGCCTCAGTGACCATCGCCGCCTTGGTTCTCGGCAAATCGGTGCTGGTCGCCAACATGCTGCCTTTCATCAACTGCTTTCCCGAGAAGCCACTGATATGGAATGCCGGCTGGAAGACGGCGATATACACCGTCGTGGCGTTGTTCGTGCACTACCTCGAGCACCTGTATGACTACTGGAAGGAGGCACCCGGTCTGGTTGCCGCCAACCACAAGTTGCTTGCCGAATTCAACTGGCCGCATTTCTGGGCGATCCAGATCCTGCTGGTGACGCTGATCGCCAACTACTGCGTGCTCGCCGAACTGGCCCGCGTGATCGGCCGCGACAAACTCAAGGCGATGTTCTTCGGTCCCATGCCCACGAAGCCGACTGGGCAGGTTGTTGGCTAGTTCAGCTTCAGGCACGACACGATAATTTACGGCAGGCACGCGATAAAGGGCGTCCCTCGCGCACCGAGAGGCGCTGCGCATTAGGCGGCGTGCGCGATCAGTCGCCAAGGCAGCAAGGCTTCGTAGTCGTCGACAGTCTGCGCACGCGGGAAACCAGCGGTTCCAGGCTCTTTTGCGGGTATTTCGGCGCGTGACGGTCTCGTAGATCGCTCGAGCTGGGTGTACTTCAGCTTCGTCACGTTGGCCACCATAGGGTATGGCGACATCACGCCCGCAGCACGCGCGGCGAGGTCGCTGGCCAACCTCAATTCGGCGATAGCCATCCCATCCAGCGCACGACGATCGCGACGAGCACAACCAGCGTGATCCACCCGAACACTTTCGAGCGGTCTGAGGCCGCCACCACTCCACTCACGAGAATCGACGACAGAAGCACTTCCTGTGAGATTCGGTCGATCACGCTGTTCGACGTAACGACGACCGGGACAACGAACACTGTGATGATAAGCAGCGTCAGAAGAATGCCCATACCGTAGTTGCGCAGCAGCGCGACGTGCTTTTGCCATCGTTGTATGTATGTCATGTTCCATGCCCTCGAACGTGCATCCGCGTCAACCTCCGCGAGTTCGCCGAGAGCCCGGCTGTTCCTTCACCTTGCCACCCACCTGGGAAATCCGGTCCCGTACGACGCCAATCGCCTGCTTGAGGGCGTAAATATTTTGAAAATATCGCTGCGGAATCCGTATCTGGCTGGCGTGCGCATCAATGTTCTCGATTTCATCGTGCCATTGCGCAATCTGGTCTGGGGTCGGCTGCCCGTTTCTCCATATTTCATCTTCCAGCGCTTTGATTTCCCGATACCAGACCACGAGCCGGTTTTTTATCCGCGCCTCCGCCATGCGCGGCAACGCCTGCAGCAAACCTAGCAGTAAGGCCATAAAGGGGAGCAGGATCAGCAGGCGCCTTTCGACAAAGCTGGCCAGCCAGAATGGAAGGTAGCGCTGCAGGAAGGGGCGGCCGGATTTGAAGTAGCGCGTGCTTTCGTCGGAAACGGGAAATTCATCGGTGTTCAGGTTCGGAAACGTGCCGAGCGGCGTGAAATAATCTTCACCGCCGTGGACGGTTTTGGCCGCTTCCAGCAGCAGGTAGACTAGGGCAGGGTGCAGGGTGTCTTTGGACACCAGCAGAGCTGTAGCGGCCAGCAGCGTGACGTCAGCCTGCGGACGATCATTGACGATACTGGTCAATGCGCGCGGGAAGATAATCTTTGAGAGGGACGGGAATTTTTGCACCAGCGCATCGGCCTGGGCAAAACTCATCAGCTTGAGATCGCTGTTAAGCAGCGTTTTTTGCATCGGCGCATCGGGTCGGCCGATAAAGAACGCCGCATCCAGTTGGCCGTTTTCGAGACCTTGATAGGCCTGCGCCGCATCCATTTGCAGCAGCGTGGTGTTGTCGCCGGTGACGCCGCTATAGCCGAGCAACACCTGCGAGACATTGAGCAATCCGCTGCCGGGAACGCCAATGGAAATCCGCTTGCCGCGCAGTTCCGCCAGCCGGTTGACGGTGGCGTCGCCCCGATGGAACACCCAGATCGGTTCATAGGAGACGGCAGCGATGGTCTGCAGATGGTCGGTTTCTTTCGGACTGGTGGTGCCCGACTGGATAAAGCCCACTTCATATTCGCTGTCCGGATTCTTCAGCCGCTCATAATTTTCGACCGAACCGGAAGAGCTGCGGATATCAAGCTTTATGCCGTCTCGCTTCAGGATGGGGGCATAGCGATCGGCAAACCCGCGATAGATACCCTTGTCCGCCCCGGTTGTGATGACGATCGTGCGCTGGATGGCTGGCTCGAGTACTGTCGCCAGCGCCCAGCCTAGCGCGGCTAGCAGCAGTATCGCGCCAATGATGAGAAGCCGCCTGCGCCCCTGTGTCATGGGGACTTTCCGGCTACGGTGAAGCACCGGGTTGTGCCTAGGCATCATCAGTTCTGACGAATCGTCTGGGTGGCACCCTCGCCAAGAGTCCCTTTTCGCGCTCTGGAGTCATCTGACTGAATATTTCCGTAGGGGCTCCGTGTCGAATAGTTGCTGCAAAGCCGCACGTACGTTCGCTTCAAGTTTGGGGTCTCCCGAAGTTGAAGTCTGCTGTGTCGAACAGGCCTTAGCGAGCAGCAAGAGCGGGATGGCGAAGACGAGACGACGATGCTTGATCATGGTGCTCGCTCCAGTCAAAAAAAATGCCGCCCCGTATGAAAGGCGTTGCAGTTCTTGCCTGTAGTTCGCGCGCACCCGCCGAAATTGAGTTTCGGTGCCAGTGCCAGTTAGAGTCAATTGGCCTTTGGTCCTACATCGAGCGAGCCCACCGGAGCTTCTTCCAGCCCTTTCCTGGTACGATTCCGGAATCCGATACGCCTTCAAAGCCTCGACGGATCGATCGGCATAACCGCGCGTTGTCTTAGTGGATGCCCATACGGCAGGATCATTGACCCGGACACGCTCCGGTCCGGCGGTTACGGTCGCCGAGTGGCAGGTCACGTCTATCCCGTCGAAGGACAGCTTATTCGGTGTGAACGGACATCCGCGAAAGGATCCTGACAGGCCGTTCATGGCCGAAGAACTGATATGACTTTCCGTGTCAATCGGGATCGGTTTTCGTTTTTCGTCTGATGGGCACATGAATTTCCTGGAGGCGGCGTAGCAGTAAGTCTCGACGGTGGATCGCACTGATATTCGCGGGTTGGTTACCGCATTACAGAGGTCCGCCCCTTGAGCCTGCCGCTATCTAAAGCCGCAAATCGAATGATGTCCGTTGCATAGTCCAACCGCGGGTTGCTCGGGTGCCGGGCTACGCCGCCTTCAGGAAACTCGTCGAGTCTGTGTAGCAAAGCTCAGCGCTACGCCGGCTGCTCATTTCGTGTTACGGCGAGCGACATTGCGAGCTTGCTGATGTCCCAGATGAACCCCGCAAGTTCGCGTGCGACGGCGACAACAGCGATGTTCACATTCTTGCCGCGTGCTGCCAGCTTGCGGTATCTGCGGCAGAGTCGAACCTGTGCGTCCCAGGCACGGTCAAGAATGCGTTTGGGAATACCCTCATGTCGGCGCTGGATTTCCGGACTCACGCGTGCCGGGTATCTGTAGCTCCAGGCGGCCTCGACGAGCAGCTTTCTTGCATAGCTGTTACCGTTCTTCGTGATGCTGCCCTGACGCCGCCTCTCACCCGAAGAATGTTCTGAGGGCGTCACGCCCAGCCAGGCCATCAGCTGGCGCGGGTGCTCGAAGCGGGAGAGGTCCCCCAATTCGGAGAGCATGCCCACGGCGGTGATGAACTGTATGCCGCGCATGGTCTGCAGAGCCAGTATGGCCGGATAGAATCGCCAGCCGACGACAGCTTCGTGCAAGGTCGCCTCGAGGCGCTCACATTGTGCAAACCTGTCTTCAATCGTGCGACGGCACTCGTCGAAAGCCAGTTGCTGCCAGTGGTTCGGGAATGCAAATACGCTTATCCATCGCCGGTGCGCGGGCCCCCAGTTGGCGTTACCTGAGTAGCGAACTCCATGCGATAGCAGGAAGGACTTCAGCCGCTGGCGGGCCTGTCTAAGATCTGCTTTCGCTGCCGCCCATGCTCGAGCCAGGTCCCGGAACGCCTCGTCGTCAACATCCGGTACGTGTACCGCTGACAGGTCGCCAGCGCGCAGTGCGCGCACGAGCTTGACCGCGTCCCGTCGGTCCGTCTTGACGCGCTCGCCCGGTTTCTTCGGAATCAGGGACGGCGCGCATACCACGCAGTCGAATCCTCTTTCGATGAGTTCCCTGTAGAGTCCGTAGCCACAGGGGCCGGCTTCATAGACAACGCGGACATGGTGCGCCTTCGACTGAACGCGCTTGCACAATCGACGATATCCGCCTTCAGCGTCCCGATCTTGCCCAGCAGTTCCACGTCGCCCATATCGATCGCGTACGCCACCGTGATCGACTCCTTGTGAACATCCAGACCGACAAACACCGTGCTATCGTGGTTCATGCTGGCCTCCGCGCTGGAAATCGCCGGGATGTGCCGTGTGCACATCGTGCGGCTCTGGCAGTAATGCTAACCCGCGTCTGATTCCTCACGGCGAGCCAGCCACTGACTCACGGAAAGTCATATCAGTTCTTCGACCCTCTTCGGCCAATCGAACGTCGTAGTCAAACGTCTGCTATCGACGCGAGAACGGACCTTCATGTAACGACATCAAACAGATTCTGCCGCTCCAAATGTCTCTCGTTGAGAACTGGCCTGCAGCTACGCGCAGCAACCTACGCTGTTGATTTCAGGCGTTACCTTCTTGCTGGGAGCTAGTGACTCGAGTAACTTCACTCGCGCATCAAAGCGTTGGAAACGCCGTAGCGCGAGCGACTATCGCAGGGCAGCAGAAAAAGAAACTCATAGGACCGATCGGTCCGCGCCGATTTAGCCCTTAGCATTCCTAGATCTTGTGCTCAGCCACTTTATCCAGTTCACCATCGCCATCGAAATGCGAGAACCGGCGCTGCAAAAGGAGCAGGAGCGGCGTCGAGACCATCGAGAGCGCGACGACCAGCGTCACGAGCGACGAAAGGCGCAGGTCGACGACACGCGCCGCCAATGACGCCGCGAGAACCACAAAGGCAAACTCCCCTCCTTGCGACAGCAGAACAGCAAAATAGCCGCGTTGCGACGACGGTACGTCGAACCGGCTCGCGAGAAGCCACTGCGCGGCGGTTTTGATTCCGACCAGCACCAACACGAGCCCCACCACCCTCACTGGCTCTCGCGCCAGCACCTGGAAGTCGATCGACATACCCACCGCGATGAAGAACAAGCCGAGCAACAGGCCCTTGAACGGCGCGATATCGACTTCGATCTCGTGACGAAATTCTGAGTCCGCAAGCATCACACCGGCGACAAACGCGCCCATCGACATCGACAAATGCACGCTCTCCATGAGCAGCGCGATGCCGATCACCCAGAGCAATGCAAACGCCGTGAAGATCTCATGCACACCGGTGCGCGAGATTAGAGGCAGCACCGCCTTCAGTACATAGCGGCCGACCACCAACACAATCCCGAGCATCGCGATGGCCTTCATTGCTACCAGCCAGCCCGGCTCCGCGGCCGCCGCGTTGGCCACCGGCCCGAGTAGCGGCAGGAGCGCGATCAGCGGAATGGCGGCCATGTCCTGAAACAGCAGAATGCCGAAGCCCGCGCGGCCGGTCGGTGTGTCCATCAGTTTGCGTTGCTGGAGTTCGCCGATCACCATCGCCGTGGACGACAACGCCAGCGCGAGCCCACCCGTCAGCGCAATGCGCCACGGTGCGCCGAAGATCAGAAACGTTGCCGTCAACACGGCCGCGCAGAGGGCCATCTGCATCGCACCATAACCGAAGATGCTGCGCCGCATGGCCCACAGCAATTCCACGCGCATTTCGAGGCCGATCACGAACATCATCAGCACGATGCCCAACTCGGCGAAGTGAAGGATTGCATCGACGTCAGTCACGAGCCTCAACACCCACGGTCCGATCATGATGCCGGCCACCAGATAGCCGAGTACCGCGCCAAAACCGAGCCGCGTCGCGAGCGGAACAGCGATCAGCGCCGCGATGAGAAAAATGACCACATCGATCAGCAACTTTGTCATGGCCGGCTCTCCTGATCGCGCGTTGCTTCGCGTTGCAGCCGGATCGCCGCACGTTCGAATTGAGCAGGGCACGCCACCGGCGGGCAGCAACGTTGATCGACCAGGCCAACGCAATCCGTCATTGGCGCAAGACCCACTGAATGAGCATGTGGGCATCGTCACCTGAAAGCGGTGGAACGGGATCGGCCTCCGGCATGGTGATATCGCCCCAGTGAGGTTTTCCACCGGCCAGCAGCTTCTTTTCGAGCATCACGCTCGCCCCTGGCGACGTGCGATAGCGTTGTGCGATCTTTGGGAATGACGGAGCCAGATCGGCCCCGTCGGTGGTATGACAGAACATGCAGTGTTGCTGTTCGATCAGCCCCGCCACCACGGATTGAGCGACTGCATCGGTGCAAACCATCAGCACGGGGCTGAGAAGGGCCCCGTTACAACACAGATTTTCCACGCGTCTCACGATATCTCTCCAGTGTCGCGACGCGCCGCCAAGGGTCCAGTTCACCCACACTGACTGACGCACGACGTCATGCCACGCCGCGCATCAAGGCGAAGCCGGTCGGATCGCGGTGGCAATATCGCGGCTCACGGTTCCGAGCGCCCTGCTGTATGCCGCCACCACCGCATCGAAACCAGCACCGGTGCAAGGTTCGTGGACCGTGCTCCGGCCGCTAAGCGGCGGCCTTTTCGCCGGCGGCGCTACCGACCACAACACGTCGACCGTCACGGCGTCGCCGAGCGCCGCATCGAAGCGCTGGATGTCGAGTTGGACCCGGTAAGCCGACGCGGGATCACCGCCTACCGGATAGGTGGACACCAGCGCGCTGTTCAGCAACTGCCCCAGGTCGGCACTTATCACGCGTGGTATCTGGCTTTTCAACGGATCGGCCCAGCGGGCAAATTCGTCGATATCCACCTTGTTGTCGCCGCTGCGAACCACGATCTGCGGCCGGTCGACGAGGTCGGGCACCGTCACCACGCCGATCAGCACTGCGATCGGCGCGGCGGGCGGGTTGCCCGTCTGTGGCGCGACCGGACTCAACGTGTAGAAGTCCGACTTGGGCGAAGCGGCGCAACCGAACAACGCGGCGAGCGCCAACGCTACGGCTACGGTTACGGATGAGCGCATCATTTCTTATCCTCCAGCTTGCCGCGGATCAGTGCCTCTGGATGACGCTCGAGATAGTCCGCCAGCGTGCGGAATGCTGCCGCCGTACGCGCCAGTTCCTTCATCGCGTCGCCGGTGTTCTGCGACAACGCGGAATCGGGCTGCAATGCGCTATTCGCCGAGTCGAGCGCGGACTTCGCCGCGGCCAGTGTCTGAGCCGCTTGCGGTGCGACCTCGCTATCCAGCCGCTTGAGCAATGCATCCGCATCGCGCAGGGTCTGATGCGCGTCGTTGCCGATTGCTTCGAAGGGGATCTTGTTCAGCTTGGCGATGAGCGCCGTCACCGAATCCTGCAGCGATTGCAATCCGCCCGGAACGGTCGGAAACACCGGCGGGTTCGCACTCCAGTCCGTCGTCGCTTTGGACGCGTTCGGGAAGAAATCGAGCGCGACATAGAGCTGGCCGGTCAGCAGATTGCCGGTGCGCAGTTGGGCTCGCAAGCCATGGTCTACGAGCGTTTGCGCAAGTTGCTGCCGATTGGCATCGGTGGCCAGCCTGCCGCCGGCCGCTCCCGACGCAAAGCGCGACGTGAAGCGCTCGGGAAACAGTTTGATGTCGACCGGAATGCTGAACTGTTTGGTGACGGGATCGAAGCTCGTGTGAATCCCCGACACCTCGCCTACCACGATGCCGAGGAAATCGACCGGCGCCCCCACCGACAAGCCGCGCACCGACTCCTTGAAGTTCAGCACATAGTTATCGACGATACTGTCGTGACGTTTCATCGCCTCGGTCTTGTCGGAGAACAGTGCGAACTCAGTGCTCGCATTCGCCTCCGGCTGATCGGCCGTGTCGTCGGGAGACTGGAAAGCGAGCCCGCCGATCAGAATGGCCACTAGCGATTGCGTATTGACTTTCACACCGGTCGCGTCGAGCGAGACGTCGATACCGCTCGCCTGCCAGAAACGCGTATCGTTCTGCACGTACTTGTCGTACGGCGCGTTGACGAACACATGCATCGTCACGCCCTTACCATTGTCATCGAGCTTGTATGACGTGATCTGGCCGACCTGCAGGCGTCTGAAAAAAATCGGCGAGCCGATATCGAGCGAACCCATGTCGGCACCCTTCAGGATGAACTCACGGCCCGGCACACCGCTCGCGAACACCGGCGGCGACTCGAGCCCGACGTAGTTGCGCCGGGACTTGGGCGAACTGCCCACATCCATGCCGACGAATGAACCGGAAAGCAAGGTGCCGATGCCCGACACCGTGCCGCCGGAAATTCGCGGGCGCACGACCCAGAAACGTGTGTCGTCCACCAGCAAACCGGTCGCGTCTTTCGAGAGCTCGGCGGTGGCGACTACCTTCTGGTGATCACCCGACAACGTCACGCTTTTGACTACGCCGATATCCACGTTCTTGAACTTGAGTTTGGTCTTGCCCGCGTCGAGCCCCTCGCCGGTTTCAAAACTGATGGTGACGGTCGGCCCCTGTTCGAGAATCGCCTTGACCGCAAGCCAGCCGCCGATCAGCACCGCCACCAGCGGCACCAGCCACACCACCTGCATACGCCAGCGGGAGCGCGGCGTCGCCACAGCTTCGGGAAGCTCGGGCGGCCCGGGAGGTCTAGACATGATGGTGCTCCGTCGCGTCCCAGATCAGGCGCGGATCGAACGACATGGCCGCGAACATCGTCAGCACGACCACCGAGCCGAACGCGACCGCAGCCGGTCCCGCCTGGATCGTGGCGAGCGCATTGAACTGCACGAGCGCGACAAGAATGGTGATGACGTAGATATCCAGCATCGACCAGCGGCCCACGAGCTCCACGAGCCGGTAGATGCGGGTTCGTTGCTGCACGAGCGTGACCGAGCCCCGTTGCGTGGAGATCACGAGGTACATCAACGCCAGGATCTTCAGCATCGGCACCGCGATGCTGGCGATGAAGACCACCACCGCGAGCGGCCATGACCCCGAAGTCCAGAGATAGACGACGCCGCTCAGAATAGTGTCCTTCTCCGCGCCGAACAGCGAGCTGGTAGTCATCACAGGCAACGCGTTCGCCGGGATATACAGCACGATGGCGGCAATCAGGAAGGCCCAGGTGCGCGCGATACTTTCGGGTTTGCGCGCATGCAGATGGGCGCCGCAGCGCGGGCACGCCGCGCCGTGCACATGAGCCGCCGACTTCACCAGCAGACCGCAGCTATGGCAGCTCAGCAGCCCGCAACGCAACGCGGTATGGGCCGCCGCGGCGGCGGCCGCCTCCGTCTTCGAGGCTGCATCGTCGAAGCTGCCCATGCGCTGCCAGAGTGCGCGCGGATCGAACGCGGAAGCGGCGGCCGCCAGCAGCAGCATGAGCGCGCCGAACGACCATAACGCGACACCCGGCACAACGCTCGCAATGTGCGCGAGCTTGACGAGAGCCACCAGCATGCCGAGGATCAGGACCTCGGTCATGCCCCACGGCTGCGCGAGATGCATCAGGCGAAACACAAGATCGGCGTGATACGGGCGGCGGTTCAGTTGCAACGGCACCAGCAGATACGCCATCGCTGTCATCTGCAACAACGGCATCAGGAAGGTGGTGGCGAGCACGAGACCCGCGATCGGCCACATGCCGTCTTTGTAGAGCACGCGAACCGCACCGAGCAACGTCGTCTCGACGAGATCGCCGTTCACCGCGAGACCGACAATCGGATACAGATTGCTGATGAAGAACAGCACGACGCAGGTTAGCGTAAAAGCGAGCGCCCGGGCCGTGCTGTCGGGATGCGCGCGATAGAGTTCAGCGTGGCAGCGGCAGCAGCGCAGCGTGCCGGCGGGCGGCACCGCGGATTCGCGCTGCAGCAGATCGCATTCGTGGCAGGCGACGAGGGATATCGGAGCGGCCTCGGTTGGCTCGCTGGTCGTGGCGGTGATCATTCAGGTTGCTCCGCGCCGGGCGAGGTGGTTGACGGATTCGCTGGTGGATTCGCTGACGGACTCACCGCCGGACTCGCTGACGGATTCGCCAACTGAGCCCCTGATTGATCGCCAGCCTGACTGGCGACCTGTGCCACCGCCTTCTGCCCCATCACTCGCCCGGTCATGGCCTCAGCCTGCACGACCCACCCGCCGCCCATCGCCTTGTAGAGACCAATCAGCGAGTTGAACACCAGACCATTGGTCTGCGTGTAACTCAACTGCGCGTTGAACAGACTGCGCTCGGCGTCGAGCACCTCGATATAGCTCGTATAGCCGCCTTCGAAACGCAACCGCGCAAGCCGTGCATAAGTCCGCAGCGACTCCACCTGGCGTGCCTGCACGACCAGTTGCTCGCGCGACTTCTGCAGCGCGATGAGCGCGTCGTCGACTTCCTGGAACGCGGTCTGGATAGACTGCTGATACTGGATCAGCGCCTGTTGTTGTTGCGCCTCGGCCTGACTGACCTGACCGCTGATGCTGCCCGCCGTAAAGATTGGCACCGTCAACGAGCCGGCGTACGACCAGACCCGCGCGGGCCCCGTGAACAACTTCGAGAACTGTCCGCTCGTCGAACCGAACAGACCTGTCAGCGAGATTTGCGGAAAATACAGCGCGCGCGCCGCACCGATCAGCGCATTGGCCGCAACGAGGTTTTGCTCGGCCTGCAGCAGATCGGGACGTCGCTCGAGCAGATCGGACGGCAGACCAGCAGGGACGGCGGGCAGCGCCAGTTCGGTCAGCTCACGGCCCCGTAGAATCGGACCCGGGTTGCGCCCGAGCAGCACCGACAAAGCATCTTCCTGCTGGGCAATCTGCGTCTCGAGCTGTGGAATCGTCGCGAGCGATGCTTCGTATTCGGACTGGCTCTGCGCGAGTTCCATCTGCGAGACATCGCCGCCGGAGAAACGCGCCTGGAACACTTTGACCGATCCGGCGCGGCTGTCGGTGGTCGCCTTGGCGATCGCCAGTTGCTGGTCGAGATCACGCAGATTGATGTAGGCGGTGGCCACCGAAGCAACCAGCGAGAGAATCGTCGCGCGACGGCCCTCCTCGCTCGCGAGCAGGCTCGCACGCGCCGATTCGGTCTCACGACGCACCCGGCCAAAGAGGTCCAGTTCCCACGCCACCGACAACGGCGCTGAAAACGTATTGTAGACAGGACCGAAGCCCACGGGCAACGGCGTCGGCCCGGCCTGGGAAGCACGCTGACGCGATGCGTCGAAACCGGCGTTGATCTGCGGAAACAGCGCCGAGCGTGTCGTCACGAACTGACCGAGAAACTGGTCGACGCGGGCCGCCGCGATCTTCACATCCTTGTTGTCCGCGAGTGCGGCCAGAATCAGATCGTTCAGAACCGGGTCCTGAAACTGTTCCCACCACGGCGTATTGGCGACCGCCGTGGTTTCACCGGGTGCGAAACGGAAGTTCGCGGGTGTCGCCACGTTTGGGCGCACGTAGTCAGGACCGAACAGGCAACCGCTCAAACCCGTTACGAGCAGCAACGCGGGCGCCAGACGCAGCCGGAATGGAGAGCCTCTCATGTCAGTCGCCCTCGCGCCGTGCGGACGGCGTGACGGTAGGACCGCCGGAACCCACCGGCGCAATCGGTGCGCTCGGCCCCACGCCGTCTACCGCGGTTGACCCGCCGCTCGCTCCGGGCGTCTTCTTGCCGCCGCTCTTTTCCGACATGGTTTCGAGCACGTAGAAAAACATCGGAATGAAGAACACCGCAATCACCGTCGCGCCGAGCATGCCGCCGATCACACCCGTGCCGATCGAATGCCGGCTGTTGGCCGACGCGCCGAGCGCGATGGCAAGCGGCACGCAACCCAGAATGAACGCGAGCGAGGTCATCACGATCGGCCGCAAGCGCTCGGTTGCCGCCGTGACCGCCGCGTCGTATACCGACTCGCCGGCCTCGCGATTGAGCACCGCGAACTCGAAGATCAGAATGGCGTTCTTGGCAGCGAGCGCGACCAGCATGGTCAAGCCGATCTGGAAGTACACATCGTTCTCGAGGCCGCGCAAAAGAATCGCGAGCAACGCCCCGAACAGCGCGAACGGCACCGCCAGCAGCACCCCGAACGGCAAGCTCCACTTCTCGTATTGCGCGGCCAGAATCAGGAACACCATCACGAGACCAAACACGAACACGAGCCCCGAGGTGCCACCCGATTGGCGCGCCTCGTAAGCCTCTCCGCTCCAGCCAACGCCGTAGCCGGACGGCATCACCTGATCGGCCACTTCCTCGAGCGCAGTGATGACTTGCCCGGAGCTGTAGCCGGCCGCGGCGTTGGCCGTAATCTTCACAGCCGGGAAATTGTTGAAGCGCGTGACCAGGTCCGGACCCGTGACGTACTTCGTCGTCACCACCGCCTTGAGCGGGACCATGCTGTTTGTTCTGCTGCGCACATAGAGCTGACTCAGATCCTGCGGCGTCAGGCGGTATGACGGCTCGGCCTGCAAAATCACTTGCCATAGCCGGCTCGAACGGTTGAACTGCGAGACATAGAGCGAGCCGAACATCGTCTGCATCGCGCTGTACACTTCTTCAACCGGTACGCCCAGTGTTTCCGACTTGTCCCGGTCGACGTCGGCCAGCAACTGCTGCGACGACGCATTGAACGTGGAAGTCACACGTGACAATTCCGGCCGCTGTTTCGCCTTCGCGACGAAGTCGTCCACGACCCCGGCCAACTGCGAAGTGGTCGCGTCGCCCTTGCTCTGAATCCACATCTCGGTGCCGCCCGTCGTGCCGAGCCCCGGAATCGACGGTGGATTGACCGGCAGGATGATCCCTTCCCTGACCTCTGAAAGATTCTCGTAGGCATCGATCAGCACGGCCTTCGCGTTCTGGGTCCTGATATTGGCGAACTTGTAGCGCTCATCGAAACTCTTGAAACCGATGAAGAACGTGCTCGCGTTGTTCTTGTTCTGGCTGTCGAGCAGGCTGTAGCCGTCGACGATGGTCACGCTGCTCACCGCAGCCTGCTTCATGAAGTAATCGGTGACGCGTTTCGACACGTCACCGGTTCGATCGAGACTCGCCGCGTCCGGCATGATGACCGCGCCGAGCAGATAGCCTTGATCTTCAGGTGGCAGGAACGAGGTTGGAATGGTGCGCATCATCACCACCGCCAGCGCGATCATGCCGGCGAACAGCAACAGCGCGACCACGAAGCGTTTGATCACCAGCTTGACGACGGACGTGTAGTGGTCCGTCATCTTCGCGAAGTTCCTGTCGAACCACTTGAAGAAGCCCTTCTTTTCGTGATGCCCCGGCTTCAACAGCAAGGCGGCCAGCGCCGGCGAGAGCGTCAACGCAACCAGCCCGGAGAAAATGACCGAAATCGCGATGGTGATGGCGAACTGCTTGTACAACTGCCCAGTAATGCCGCCGAGAAAAGCCACCGGCACGAACACCGCGCACAACACGAGCACGATCGCGACCACCGGGCCGGCCACTTCGTCCATCGCGCGCCTGGCGGCGTCTTTCGGACTCAGCTTGTGCACGTTCATATTCCGCTCGACGTTCTCGATCACCACGATCGCGTCGTCCACCACGATGCCGATCGCCAGCACCATGCCGAACAGCGTCAGCATATTGATCGAGAAGCCGAGCGCGAGCATCCCCATGAAGGTGCCCATGATCGACACCGGTACCGCGATAACGGGAATGATCGTCGCGCGCCAGCTCTGCAGGAACGCGAAGACCACGATCACGACCAGCACGAGCGCCTCGAAGAAGGTGTACACGACATCGGAAATCGACGCGCGCGTGAAGTCGGTCGTGTCCAACGCGATGTCGTATTCGAGGCCTTCAGGAAAGGTCTTTTTCATTTCCTGGAGTGCCGCGTGGACCTGCTTCGAGACGTCGAGCGCGTTGGCGCCAGGCTGCTGATACACCGCGATGACCGTGGCCGGCTTGCCCTGAAAGCGGCTGCGGATCGAATAATCCTTCTGACCCAGCGCGGAGCGGCCAATGTCCTTGAGACGCACGATCGCCGCGTCGCCGCTGGCTGCCCGGATGATGATGTTGTCGAACTGGTCGGGTTCGCTGAGGCGGCCGGTGGTGGTCACGGCGAACGACTGCTCGACCGGCGAGCCGGTCGGCGATTGGCCGAGACGGCCTACGGCGAACTGCTGGTTCTGGTTGGCGACCGCCCGCTGCACATCGCCAGCTGTGATACCGAGCTGTGCCATGCGGTCGGGTTTGAGCCAGATTCGCATCGCGTAATCCGGCGTACCGAAGATGGCCGACTGATTCGCACCGGGTATGCGCTTGAGCGCATCGAGTACATAGATGTTCGCGTAGTTGGCGATATACGTCGCGTCGTAGCGCTCGCCCGGTGAGTAGATCGCAATCACCATCATGAAGGCCGACGACTTCTTCTGCACCTGAATACCCTGCGACTGTACCGACGAAGGCAGTTGCGGCAACGCGAGGTTCACGCGATTCTGCACATCGACCTGCGCCAGTTCCGGATTGGTGCCGATCTGGAAGAATGCGTTGATGGTCAGGTTGCCGGTGGATGAACTCGAGGAGTTCATGTAGATCATGTTGTCCGCGCCGTTCACCTGCTGCTCGATCGGTGCGGCCACGTTGTTGGCCACCACGTCGGCGTTCGCACCGGGATAATTGGCGGAAATCGTGATCTGGGGCGGAGTGACGTCCGGATACTGCGCGATCGGCAGGTTGAACATCGCTACCGCGCCGCCGAGCGTGATGACAATCGAAATCACCGACGCAAAAATCGGCCGGTCAATGCAGAAGCGGGAGATATTCATGTCGCGATCCCCCTACTGCGCGGCGGTCGTGTCGGACGGGCGTCCCGTCGAACTGCTCTCCCCGCCCCCTGGCACGTTGGCCGCCGCATGCGCGGCCGGCGCCGCGACGATCTTCAGCGGCACGTCGGCCGCCACGCGAATCGCGCCGTCCACCACCACGCGCTCGCCCGGTTGCAGCCCCTGGGTGATGAACCAGTCGTCGCCATGCCACTCACCCACTTCCACGACACGCTGATGCGCCTTCGAGTCTTTGTCCACAACCCACACGAAATGGCTCTTCGCACCCTGCAAGACCGCGCGTTGCGGCACGAGGATCGCCTTCGGCCGGGAAGCGCCGGACACGCGTGCCCGCACGAACTGGCCAGGACGCAACTGGCCTTTCTCATTCGCGAATGACGCCCGTACGAGAAACGTGCCGGTCTCGGTGCTGAAAGCGGGATTCGCGAAACTGATATGACCGTGGTTAGGAAACTCGGTGCCATCCGCCATGATCACCGTGACTTCAAAGTCGTCATTAGCCGGAAACCGCAAACGGCCTGCCGTGACCTCTTCGCGGAACTTCAACAACTCATTTTCTGAAATGCTGAAGTTGACCCACATCGGATCGAGTTGATAGACATAGGTCAGCAAGCCCGACGCCGAGGCGGTGACAAAGCTGCCGTCCTGTTGCCTCGCGAAGCTGGACAAACCGGTGAGCGGCGACTTGATGGTCGTGTAGCTGAGATTCAACTGGGCGGTTTGCACCTGTCCTTGTGCTGCGATTACCGCAGCTTCCGCCTGCTTTTCATTGCCGGTCGCGTCGTCGAGATCCTTCTGGCTCAACGCATTCTGTGCGGCGAGCGGAATCACACGCGCGAGATTCGCCTTCGCGACGGTTAGACGCGCCTGCTGCTGTGCGAGCTGGCCTCTGGCGGTTTGCAACGCCGCATCAAAAGGCTTGGAGTCCATCTGGAAGAGGGTTTGTCCGGCGTGAACCAATTGCCCTTCGGTATAGAGCCGCTTGTCGAGAAAACCATCCACCCGCGCGCGAATCTCGACTTCGCGAGAGCTCTGCGTTTGCGCGGTATATTCGAAATCGACGGGGGTGTCGGTCTGCACCACCGTCATCACGGTGACTTCGGTCTGTCCGGCTGCGGGCAGTGTTGCCGCCTTGTGACAGGCGACGCACAGCGCGAGCATGGCAAACGCGAGACGTGACCATTTCCTGCTCATGGATGTCTCTCCTGTCTCGATCGATGTCTACTGGACCGTGTAGCCGCGCCCGGTCATGCACGCAGCAACTGCGCGATTGAATGTCGCCATCTGCTGAGACGTCTGTTGCTGAGCCGCTTGCTGCTGTCCGGCCTCGGCCTGGTTAGCGCGGCGCTGGCGCATGCCGCCGGCCGCCGTCCCGGTCACCGCACCAATCGCCGCGCCCTTTCCGGCGTTGCCCGCGATGGCACCCACTGCTGCGCCCACGGCGGCGCCTCCGGCCGCGCCCTTGACCGCTCCGCCTTGCTTCGGCGCAGCGCTCGGTTGACCGGATTGCTGTGCAATCGCGACCGGATCCACGCCGGTCGTCTGCTTTGCCCACAACTGGCATTCGGCGGTATCCGTGTTTTGCTTCTGCGCGCTCTGCCCCTTGGCTGGATAGATGATCGGCTGCTGCGCGGCGGCGGCGAATGTCAGCACCCATACCACCAAACCAATAGCGACTCGCTGCATTCGTTGCATGGCTTGAGGTCCTCAATGTTCTGCGGTCGACCTATTTACTGACTACTGGCGGTCAATGTCTGCGCAACGCGCGAACCATTTCCCGGCTCCCCCGGGCAGCTTTCCCGATCGCGCGCCCGGCGCGGCGTGCATTGCCGAGGCCATTCGCGTAAGCGCATCGGCCGCTATGACCGCGCGGGGATATTGCGCACTTCACTGGTCAAACTTGACAATTCTCTGCCCCTGAACGCCTAGACCGGCCATCAGGCCCTGCTGGCCAAAAATGAACGCATAGACATCTGATTTCAATGTCGTAGTTGTCATCGACCTCGCCATTCCTGCATCCACCACCACGACGCTCGGTCCCACACCAACGGACAGCCCGGTGCCACTCGTGAGCTCAGTGATTGCCGAGTCGGTCATTAAAAACATCGCCTCCGAAAAGGTTTGTGCGCCTGCTTGCATCCCGTATGAAACCCCGCGCGCCCTGTAGTACCCAAGGATCCTGCCGTCCGGACTAAACATCACGCCCTTTCCACCTTGCGCACCGACTAGCAACCCAGCCTTGACGATGCTCGGAAACACGACGACGGCTTTGGCCTGGTATTGGAGATCTTTCGCCTTCGGAGTGCTGTCAAATAATTGCTGCAGTGCCTGACGTGCTTGCGCGTCTAACTCGGGGTCCCCACCATTGGCAACAGTCGGGTTCGTCGAACACGCCACGGCAAACAGAAAGAGGGGAACCGCGAGAATTAGCCGAAGGTACTTGATCATGATGCGTGCTCCATTCATAAATTGACACCACGGTATGAAACGCGTTTCCGCCTCAAATTCTTCGCGGGCAACGTGAATAGTGGTGTTTGCGTCCCGTTAAAACAATTGGCCTTTGGTCCCATATCGCCTGAATACGCAAGCGCACGGGCTTGCACTACGGCGGCTGATCGCCTTCAAGGGCAGCGCGTACCGTCTTGACAAACAGTTCGTCGTTGAACGGCTTGCGCAAGTAGGCAACCGCGCCGGCCGCGAGCGCGTGCTCGCGCACGCCGATGTCGTCGTGAGCGGTGATGAAAATGACGGGTATGCCACTGCCGGATAGACGTCGCTGGACTTCCAGCCCGTTCAACCCCGGCATCTGCACGTCGAGAATCACGCAGTCAGGGTGATATGACGGCATGGACGACAGGACGTCGAGAAACGCGTCGCCGCTTGCGAACGTCTCAGCGGCGATTCCGATTGAGCGCAACAGTCGCTTGATCGCCCGGCTCACCGATTCATCGTCATCAACGACGACAACGAATGGTTTGAGTTTTCCCATTGTGAGTAGTCCGGTGTCCGGGCATGCACGCGCAAGCGCATTCCCCCATACGACAGCCTACGAGTCACACAGGCTTGCCGATATTGGACCTTGGTCCCGAGTGGACACCGGAAAGCGAAGCATGCCGGCATCGGGCGCCACGCGCGCCAGATTGCCGCTGCTTAGCGCGATGCGCGCATTTCGGCAGCACCGCCGAGACCGACCTTGTCTGCGACGCGGACAAGCTCGGCCAGCGACCTGACTTCCATCTTCGCCATCACGCGCGCGCGATGGGCCTTGATCGTTTTTTCGACCGTACCCAGTTCGCCGGCGACCTGCTTGTTCAGACGGCCGGTCACGACGAGCGCCATCACTTCCCGCTCGCGAGGTGTCAGCCGTCCGAGGCGCAGACGGATTGCATCCAGTTCGCGGCAGACTACGTCCGTTTGCGCCAGGCGCTCAAACGCCTGTCCGATCGCGCGCAGCAGATCGGTATCACGCACCGGTTTCGGCAGGAAATCGGTTGCGCCCGCCTTCATTGCACCTACGGTCATCGGGATGTCCCCGTAACCGGTGATGAAAATGATCGGCAGCGCCTCATTAAGCTCGCGCTGCAGTTCCAGACCGCTGAGATCCGGCAATTGAATATCCAGTACCAGGCACGCAGGACAGGTATCGGCGCGCATCCTGTCGAGAAACGCGTGGGCCAAACCGAATGTCTCCACCCGATAACCGGCGGACTGGATCAGACGCGCCAGTCCGCGGCGCACAGAGTCGTCGTCGACGACGAACACCAGCGAATGGGAATCCGTCATGGCCTCTTTCGCGATTCGTCCTGCTCCGTCGCCGCCCCAGTGGGCAATGTGACATAGAACGTCGCGCCTCGATCAATGTTGTTTTCGGCCCAGAGCCGCCCGCGGTGCATGTCGATGATGGAACGGCTAATCGACAATCCCAAGCCGAGTCCCTGGGGTTTTGATGTAAAGAATGGCTTAAAGATCTTGTCGAGCCTGTCGGAAGTCAGCCCATGGCCCCTGTCGCGAACCGCGGTGCGCACCATGTCGTTGTCCTCAGCCTTCAGCGTCACAGATACCACGCGATCAGCCGGCGGCAAATCGTTCATCGCGTCGAATGCATTGAGCAGGAGATTGAGAATGACCTGCTGCAACTGCACCCTGTCGCCGCACACGGGCGGCAGATCGTCATCGAGGTCGAGCACCACGCGCGTTGCGCGCACAATCGCGTCGCTGTGCACCAGAAGGACCACGTCACGGATGACTCCCGCGAGATGGAGTGGTGCGACTTCCAGGTCGCCTTTCTTGACGACCGCACGAATGCGCCGGATGACTTCGCTTGCGCGGTAGTCGTCCTGAACAATGTCATTCAGGATATCCCGCATCTCGGCCAGATCGATCGGGTCAGCAGCCAGAAACCGCTGCGCAGCCTGCACATTGCTCAGGATCGCGGTAAGCGGCTGGTTCAGTTCATGGGCCAGCGATGAGGCTAGTTGGCCCATGGTGGACACACGCGTCAGATGCGCGAGCTCCTGGCGGTTGCGGTGTAACTCGAACCGATCTGTCCTGTCGATGATGAACGCGAGCGTCGCGCTGTCGTCGTCGAAGCGAAACGGGTTAAGCCCGATTTCGACGGGAAACTCCGTGCCGTCCTTGCGACACGCGACCTGTTCGTGCAAAGGCACCGTGCTTCGGGATTGCTGTCGGCCGAACGGATCTGCCCAAAGGGGTGCATTGTTGTCGAAACGCAGGTTAGGCACCAGCAGTTCGATGGGTTTCCCAATCAATTCGTCGCATTCGTATCCAAACAGCTTCGCGGTTTGCAAATTGACCATCACTATGAGGCCACGCTCGCCCAGCATCAGAATCGAAAACGGCAATATTGCCAGCGTCTCGCGAAAGTAACGCTCACCGCTCTCGTGTTCGACAGGGCCGGCGTGAGGACGCTGTGTACCTATCGATCGTCCATCACTCTCAAAAGCGTCCCGGCGGATTACTCTCGCGGAAGCCATCGCGCGGAGTCGCTTTGTAAATGAACGCCCGGCGTGAGCCGCACGTTGACCGGCTTCCGCCACGCCGGAAGCTTCTGCGACGGGACAGCCCTCCGCGCGTGTCTCGCGTGTCCCTTGTGGCGAACCCGCTTTCGCCAACGAGTCGAAAGGACTGGCCGCCTTGGCCATCGCCCAAAAGCGTGCCCGCATCACACGCAGGCCGCGCATGACGCGGTCAGCGTAACGCGCTGACAGACGTGGCGAATGATGACTAGCGATCGATACCGCCGCCCGCTGGCGCCGCGCCAGCATTATCAGCAAGCACAGGATGGCTGCCGTTTCCAGAACAACAATGACTGGCATGACGATGCTCATGGCCGAACTGCCTCTCAAAGGTCGGCACCACGAGATGGGCTGACAGGAATTCGCTCTGGATGTCGACAGGAGGCAACACCCCTTGACCGGCAGGCTGGTTACCGCCGCTAGATGTTGCGAAGCGGGCCGGAAACTCAGAATCGTGGTTCCCTCGTCAGGGTGCGCTCCAAGCCTGCGTCATAGGCAAGTTTTCGAGTCGTCACCTTTGTTGTGCGTTGCTCGTCCGACGATTTGCTGGCGCGGCAGATGGCAGGGCTGGACGTGGACACCGCCAGCCGGATGGAAATCCAAGTAAAAACTTCCGCGACCGGATAAGACCGAACGGCAAATTAATCCTAGTACGCAGTGAGAAAATAGCAAATGACGTGCACGGATATTCTTCTACATCTCAACTCGATTCCCCTGTACTGGATAGCCGTTGCATTGGACCAAAGTCCAATTGTTCACGCTCCGCAGAGCATGTAGCTTGAATGACGTCATCGTTGAGTTCGAAAGAACCGGAGCCATGCCAACGCAGGCTCGTCGCTGATATACGCTCACTACGCGCAATCCTTAAGTAATTCTTAAGAACTATTCAAACAATGCCTAGATAAACCAGGGCTTCAACGAAAAGACTCTTCGGCTTGGCCGTGGTGCGCAAACATCCCTCCACTTGTGGGGTCGTCATGGCAAAGAAACACCAGGACCAGGCTGAACCCTCAAGCGCAACCACGAGTTGGGGCAAGTTCGACCATACCGTCATGGTCCTGCAGGGCGGTGGCGCCCTGGGGGCCTACCAGGCCGGCGTTCATGCCGGCCTTGCCGAAGCGGGCGTCGCGCCCGACTGGATCGCTGGCGTGTCGATTGGCGCGATCAATGCCGCGCTGATTGCAGGTAATCCGCCTGAGCAGCGTGTAAAGCGATTGCGGGAGTTCTGGGAACGCGTATCGGCACACGCCCCGTTTGTGCCGCCACTGTCGCTCGATCCGATGCGCCCACTATTCAATTTCATGAGTGCGGCATCCTCGGTCGCATTTGGCGTGCCGGGTTTCTTTTCGCCGCGGATACCGGCACCTTTTATTTCGCACGAGGGAAACTTCGAGGCGTTGAGCCTTTATGACACAGGCCCGCTCAGGGCATCACTTGAAGAACTGGTCGACTTCGAGCTGATCAACCGGAAAGCGGTGCGCCTTTCGCTAGGCGCTGTCAACGTGCGCACCGGTAACTCGGTTTATTTTGACAACAGCAAGACACGGATCGGTCCTAAGCATGTCATGGCAAGCGGTGCACTGCCCCCGGGTTTTCCCGCTGTTCAGATAGATGGAGAATGGTATTGGGACGGCGGTATCGCGTGCAACTCGCCACTTTGGTACGTTCTGGACGAAGACTACAGAATGAGCGCGTTGATCTTGCAGGTTGACGTATTCAGCGGCGCCGGCGAACTGCCCAAAACCCTCAGAGAAGTGCAGGAGCGCACCAAGGATATCCAGTATTCGAGCAAGACACGTTTCAATACGACCCGTATCAGCGAAATCGAAGACCTTCGCAACTCGCTGCACCGGCTGCTCGACAAGCTGCCACCCACGCTCAAAACGGACCCCGACGTCCAGAAACTTGGCGCCATCAGCACTCGAGGAGCCGTCGCCCTTGTCCATTTCATCAACCGGCACAACACACGCTCGTCGAACTTCAAGGATTACGAGTTCTCACGCGCGACCGTGATGGAACTGTGGGACTTCGGATACAGCGATGCCCAAAAGTCGATCGCCAACCCGCAATGGCGTCAAGCCACCGATCTGGGCAATGGCGTACGTATCTACGATCTGACCGCGTAACACGTCGGACTATCGCAGCCGACATAAGGAGCGTGCACCATGACCGAAGCCGACGTAAAGAAGCGCGCATTTGCCATGCCGCTCACCAGCCCAGCGTATCCGCCCGGTCCTTATCGATTTGTCGATCGGGAGTTCCTGATCATCACCTACCGGACCGATCCGGACGCACTAGCCGAAGTCATTCCTGCCCCCCTCGAAATGACCGAACCGCTCGTGAAATTCGAATTCATCCGAATGCCCGATTCAACGGGCTTTGGCGACTACACTGAAAGCGGTCAGGTCATCCCGGTCAGCTTTCAGGGCCAGCGGGGCGGCTATGTCCACGCCATGTTTCTCGACGACGAACCGCCGATCGCCGGCGGCCGCGAAATCTGGGGATTCCCGAAGAAGCTCGCGTCACCGGAGTTGCGGGTCGAAAAGGACACCATCGGCGGCATCCTGAGATATGGCCCGGTTCCAATCGCACTTGCCACGATGGGATACAAGCATCGCGCGCTACCGCACGACCAGATCCTCGCGTCGCTGTCCGCGCCCAATTTTTTGCTCAAGATCATTCCGCACGTGGACGGCACGCCACGCATTTGCGAACTGGTGCGCTATTTCTGCGAGGACATCACGGTAAAGGGGGCATGGGAAGGTCCTGCCGCACTCGAACTGTTCAATCACGCACTCGCGCCCGTCGCGTCGCTGCCTGTCATTGAAGTGATATCCGGCGTGCACATCCTGTCAGACCTCACACTTGGCCTTGGCACCGTGGTGCACGACTACCTCGCTGAATAAAGGGCTAGGTCGCTGAAAAGCCTACGATCTGCCGGCGGCCCGTTATCGACTGGATTAGCTGCGCGCGAGGAAAGCCACAGTAGGCACCGCGCGCGCAAACGGCTCGTAGCTTCAACCATTCAATTGCATCCCTGACTGTTGGCGCTCCGATAGCATGTCTTCCCACTCGGGCTCTTATACACGCCCTTCCCGTTCTTTGTCTTGGCCTCTCCGCCCTTGCTCGTCTGGGTCGTCGTGACGCCGTTCTGATTCTTTTGGGCCTTCCACGCGTTACCCGTATTCGGGTTATAGCCGCCGGCCGTCTGTCCGTTGCCGCAAGCGGTCTCGCCGCGCGCGTTAGTGGCGCAATCCGCGAACGCGCTCGAAGACAGCACGGCGCACGCCAACGCAAGCAGAACCGCGAATGTGCGTACAGAACTCGTCATGACTCTCTCCCAGGAACAACGCGACCGGACTGGCGCATCTTCCAGATTAGTCGCATGCGGTCGAATGCACATTGGACCTTGGTCCTATTGCGAGCAGCGATGATCCAGCCTTCTCATACATCAATCAGAGACGAACGTCACGACAATGCCAAAACCATCGATCGACTCGAATCGCACAGTCAAATCGGGTTGCAAGGCTGAGATCCGTTCGGCAACGCGCGCTGCCCAGCGCTTTCGCGCCGGCACGTGTCGGTGTTGCTTTGCTCTGGTCCGCGTTGGCAAGCGCCCAGGAAATGGAACCACGCGCCTATTCGGCCGCGCCGGTCGGAACGAATTTCGTGGTGTTCGACTATGCACGATCGAGCGGCGGCTTCTCGGTCGACCCCTCGTTGCCGATTGCCAATGTGCAGGCCAAAATCAACACGTATGCATTCGGTTACTCCCACAGCTTCGGTGTCGCGGGACATACCACGACCGTTGCGATGTCCGTGCCGTACGCGAGCGCGAATGTGACTGGCGACGTTGCAGGCGTACCGCAGCACGCCTACCGCTCTGGACTGGGCGACGTGCGGTTCAGGGTCGCCGTGAATCTGCTGGGCGATCCGGCGCTCACACCGGAGGAATTCGCACGGCGCAAACCCTCCACGGTCCTCGGTGTCAGTGTGAGCGTCGTGGCACCGACAGGCCAGTATGTGCCGTCCCGCCTGATCAACGTGGGGTCGAACCGATGGTCGTTCAAGCCAGAAATCGGACTGTCCCAGCCGGTTGGCAACTGGTTCGTGGAGGGCGCAGCTGGCGTGTGGTTCTTCACCGACAATAACGATTTTTTCGGCGGACGCAGGCGCAGCCAGGATCCGATACCCGAATTCCAGTTGCATGGCGGCTACACCTGGCGCCCCGGGCTTTGGCTCGCCGCGAACGCGACGTATTTCACGGGCGGCCGGACCAGCGTGAACAGCGCCCAGGATCAGGACCTCCAGCGCAGTGTGCGCTACGGCGTCACGCTGTCGGTGCCGCTTGCCGAAAAGTGGTCCGCAAAGCTCGCATGGTCGCGTGGGCTGACAACACGCGTCGGCGGCAACTTCCAGACCGTCTCGGTCGCGCTCCAATACCGCTGGTTCAATCGCTGATCGTGCCTGAGTGCGGGACTAGTAGAGCCAACGCCCGCGCGATCGAGCAGCTACTGGCCAAGAATGGCGAGCGCTGCGCGCATGGGCTCAGGCGAGATTCTGACTATCCCATTGAGAGGCGTGTTCATTTCCAAAATCAGAAAGATCGCGCCGGCAGTCGACAGTGCACACATGGCTAGCGCTGTCATGGTCGTACCGTTGCGAGGCGCGAACAATCCAAACGTGCCGAAGAGAATGGCTAGCCAGGACACCAGAACCACCAGCAGCGGCACGGGGATCGAGCCCTTCTGCTGGAGTAGCGCCAGCCAGCGCGCGGCAAACACTTCATCGACGATCTGGAGGGCGTGTGCCTGCAATTGACTTTGCATCGCGTTGTGCGGCGAGAGTTCCTCCACCTTGCGCTGGAAGTCCTCTCCCCTTCCCACTGCCTCGGGCCCGCTCATTCCCGCCAACTGCGACGGATCGCCGGAAGCTAGCACCTCGATCGACGCGGCAGTGATACGTTTAAGCAAGCCACGAATCTCCTGCGTTTCTGGTCCATATCGGGCCAGGACGCGATCAAGGCGCACGATGTCAACGGCACTATGTACAACTTCGCTATTTGTCGTGTCGAACGAGGCTTTCGCCGACGAGATCAGCAGGCCAAGCACTAACGCGGCCATAGTAGCGACCAGACCGGTCGCCAGTTTGACAACACTGATCGATTCATCGCTAAGGTGGTGTTGCGGCAGCACGACGCGCAAATACGAGCCAAGCAGCGCGCTGCCGACAACGCATAAGAACACAATCAACGCCACGACGAGGTGGTTCACCCTGCAATCCTCCGTCTCTGGTTCTGGTGTTGCGCATAGCGCCTGTCGTCGAATCGGAGCGCTTGCCGGCACCGCGTCTTCGCTGCGCCGACGTTACCGCTGTTTCCACGAATCGCGCGATTGACGAAGTCTGGTCATCCCTCTTTCTTACTGTTCCGCATCTTGCTCGCCGCACGCCTGTATGCAATTGGACCAAGGTCCAATTGCATACAGGCCCTGGTAAACCTATCTTTTTAGCTGCGCTGCTGACGGCAACAGCGACCCGGCAGCCAACATCTGTACCCCGTGTCTGCCCATTCGCCTTCCGTCCCTGGCACGGGTCGCGCTGCGGAAATGCCGTGAGGCGGACAGGAGCAAAGCATTGTGACTTCCAGACTGCCCATCCGAATGTTGGCGCTGGCACTGCTGTTGTCGGCCATGTCGCCGACCCGCGCCGCGACACAAGACCCTGGTTGGCCGCGTGAAATGGTCCAGCAGGATGCGACCCTCACCTACTACCAGCCACAGATCGACGACTGGAAAGACTTCAAGGAACTGACCGGTCGAATGGCGATCAGCATCACCCCGCGCGGTGGCAAGCCACAGGTAGGCGTGATCACGTTGCAAATGCACACTGACGTGGATATCGACAGTCGAAACGTACTTTTAAGCAGTCCGCAAATTACCGGTACCGCTTTCCCCGGTACGGATCAGGCAACGAGCCAGAAGCTGGATCAGCTGGTGCGAAAGTTTCTCAATCCGCAGGCCTCGCTGACCTTGTCGATGGATCGGCTGGTGGCGAGCATAGACAAGAAACAGGCCGCACCGGCCGTAGCTATCAAGAGCGATCCACCGACCATCTTCGCCAGTTTCGGGCCGGCGGTCCTGCTGTTTGTGGATGGCGACCCAGTACCCGCGCCGATCCAGAATTCAGATGTCACATTCGTCGACAACGCCGCCCACCAGTACTACCTGTTCACCGGTCAGTCGTGGATGACGTCGACCGACCTGAAAACCGGATGGGCGGAAACGAAGACGCTCCCTACCAAGATGTCGAAGGTTCCCGACGACCCCACCTGGACGGACCTGAAACCATACCGCGAGAGAACCCGGCCACCCGGCCGGAAGGTCACGCCCCCTGCGGCTTTTTTTATGCATCGGACCCTCTTCCGCCTTTGCGGCGTTCGCGCTAAGGCAGACAGCTCGCAGGGTGGACGATTGTGGTCAGGGTCCGAATGAATTGATCAGCCCCGACGCCTTGTAAGCAGGTCCGCCACCCCGGCCCGGGCCGCAATTTCCCAGATATATCCGCGAGAATAATCGACGCCTACCCGCTGATGAAGCACGGTGCGCAAACGTGCGTTGGTCCAGTGATTAGCCTCTATGCCGTGCGCTCGAGGCGACTGCCTGAGCGCTGCGGCAACCCATGTCAGCGTTTCGTCATTCATCGCAGAACGCCTCGTCTCCGTGCGCTGTTTCGGCGATCGCATTCGGTGGTCCATTCCAAGGTTCCCGACGACGGTTCTCACGTGTCCAGTGGAATGGTAAACGCCGAACTTCTCCTTGATCAGCTTTTGGATATCCCCGTTTCTCCAGAGTTCGGTTTCATAGCCGTGGGCCATGGGGCTACCCTCCAAAGTCGCCCGTAACCACTCAAGAGCTTCGGGTCCAAGCGTAGCCTTGCGCCCGGATGACTTGAGCTGTTCAACAGCCTTAACTCCATCAGCAACTACCATTGATCTGTATTTTGTAATGGTGCGCACGCTGATGTTGAGCGCTTTCGAGACGTGCTCGACGCTGTCCCCGTCCAGCAACATTTTCGCAGCAATCTTTCGGCGCGCGGCATAGACGTCGCTCTGCGATTTCTGAGCGGTAGCAGGCGACGCTTTTTCTGACGTTGAATAGGTGAGTCGGTATGCGAGGCCATAGCCCCGAACAAGATGGCCAACATGCGAAGCTGAAAACTGGACGCCGAAACGCCGAAAGATCAATTCGCGCAGTTGGCTTATGGTCCAGGTCGGCCCTGGATAGCCGAGGAGCCCAAGTGAGTGCTTGATCGCGCTGACGAGCCAGCTTTGCGAAGCATCATCCAGGCGCGGGACGTTTCCATTGATACGAAGCCGTGCAAGGGCTTCAGGTCCGCCCTTCTCTATCAGGGTCTTGTATTTGCTCACGGTCGGAAGACTCAACCGGGCCTTCCTGGATACTTCGCTGATACCTTCACCATTCAACAGGAGCTCAGCAGCGAGAGCGCGACGTCGCGCGAGCGGAGCATCGTCCAAGTGTTTGCTCATTGTAAATTTCGGAAGTACTTTGGCGGCTATATCGCTCTGGTATTGGCAATATTTATACACGATTTTCGACATCTTTCGTGGCGAGATCCCCGTCTTCGCTTCGCGTGGCGCCTTGAAATTGACCCTTCAGTTTTCCTTAAGCATACCCAGGCGATTTTCAGGTAGTATGCGCGGCTCCGTTCATGTCAGATCTTCCCAGACGCGTTCAGCGCCTGTGTGAAGGTCGCGCCAGTGCCTCACCTCCTCTCAGGTTCTAGCTCACTCGGATGCTAGATCCTTTCAAGGCGGCTTCGCGCCGGTTTTTTTTCACGCCGCGTACGCTGCCGACGACGTGCATCACATCGCGATGGACTGACGCTTCGGGTAGTCTCCGCCTGAGAAGACCCGCCAAAGTGACCTTCAACGGCTCTGTTCGACCCATCAGAGCCATTCGCGCTACATTTACCAACGTCCGCTTCCCGCCTGCTAAGAGCCGTAGCCTGCAGGTGGTACCCTAAAATGCCAGCTTGCCTGTGGCCGATCGAATCTACCCGCTTTGAGATGGCGCAACGATCATGCAAGGCAGCAGCGCAACGGATGTTTCTGTCGCCGAGATCGTTGTCCAGATCGATAGCTGGTACCGGGAGAGTGCGTTTTGCCGCAAGCGGAGTCCAGAATGTACGCTCGCATTCCACCTTCCGGTCGTTGCCAATTGAAAACTCGGCAAACCGAGGAGCAGTCCGTGTATGGACGTTGGAGCAGATTGGACGCGCGACGTAACTGCGCTGCTACGACCGACTGGCGTGCCACTCTCTCTTCACTCACGCTCACATCAGATTGTCACGCGATAGTCTGAATAAGCCATCCTTATCGCGAAGTACGCAGCGTCACGAACTCCTCAGCAAGTGTGGGATGAACACCTAGCGTCGCATAGAAGAGCGCCTTTGTCGCCGTCGCCTTGATCGCGATCGCGATTCCCTGAATGATTTCCGACGCGTCAGCCCCGACGACGTGCGCGCCGATAACCACTGTCAGTGGATGCGTCTACCACCAGCTTGACCAACGCCCTTTCCTCCGTTCGCGACAGAGCGGTACGCATCGGCCGGACCGCGCTGCCGTACACGGCGACATCGCTATACCGGGCCCGTGTCTCGGTTTCGCTCAAACCTACGGACGCCGCCTGTGGCCGACTAAACACAGCAAAAGGAACATTCGCGTGATCGACCGGACGGCGGCGATTTCCAAAAACAGAATCCGCAAATGCGTGCCCTTCGTGAATCGCGACCGAGGCCAGGTTCACCCGGTTTGTCACATCCCCGACGGCGTAAATGTTGGGATTCGACGTTCTGGAATATTCATCGACCTTGATCGCACCATCCTCGTCTAGCGCCACGCCCGCCTCCTGAAAGCCAATACCGGCGGTATTACAACGCCTGCCAGTCGCCGCCATCACGACATCGACTTCCACGACTTCCCCCGTTGAAAGGTACAAAGACAGTGATCCTCGTTGCCGCTCGAGCGTTAGCGCGTCGACATCGAGTCGCAGATCGACTCCCGTCTTTATGATTTCCGCCGCGAGGTGATGCCGAAGTTCGTCGTCGAATCCGCGCAGAATTTGCGGCCCCCGGTGCAATTGCATGACGCTGGTGCCGAGACCGTTGAATATCCCGGCAAATTCGCAGGCGATGTACCCCCCCGATAATTGCAACGCGGCGTGGCGCGCTCTTAAGACTGAACACATCGTTCGACGTGGTCATCAACTCCGCGCCAGGAATGCGGGGCTTTTCCGGCGTAGCGCCTGTCGCGATAAGAATGGTCTTCGCGCGGTTCTGTTGCAATAAGGCGGTCCGCTATGATGTGCGGAACAATAATATGAACGACTGAAGGCTCGATGACGACGTTGAATCCGGCGGCGGCTCGAGTGCTCAAACGCCTGCATTATCCGCTCGACGTGATCCTGACTTGCGTGCGCTGGTACGTGGCCTACCCGCTGAGCCTGCGGCACCTCGAAGAAATGATGGCTGCGCGCGGCGTTGCGGTCGATCATTCGACCGTGCACCGCTGGGCCATCAAGCTGCTGCCGGTGCTGGAGAAAGCGTTGCGGCGACGCAAGCTGCCAGTTGGTAAGAGCTGGCGGATGGACGAGACGTACAGTACGCCCAGCCAACGTAGCCCGCCCGCATGGGGGTGAAGTTGCTTGAGCATGTTTGGAATGCAAGACCCGGTGGAGTTGATGTTGCGGTACCGGGGCATGCCCTTTCTCTGCTGCGAGAGGAAGTGAGCCGAAGCGGCGGTGACTTGCCGACACTGGCAAGGTGACGAAGTCCGTGGGAAACGGAGCTTGAGGCGAAGCGGTTACGCCAAGATGAGCTTCTAGGCTGAGCATGGGACGGTTGAGGAACACGAACCTGTTTAAACGCATCTGAGGGTTGAATCGTCACCCCTGCCTACACCGCTTAACAGGCAGGACGCGAACTGTCGCCGGATACACGTATGACCCGGCGACACGAATGCTGACTGGATATGTATGCCGGGCAGCAAGGAACCATGGGGAGCGCGCAGCTAGACCGTGGTGTTCGCGACGACTTGCGGAAAGCAAGGATAAAGACTGCGACAGGCAACCTCGCCCATGCGTTGAGTCCAGCATGTGAACTGGGGAAGGCTTGCACAGATGCTAAGGGAGTGTGCCCCCGATGATGTGCAGGCTGGCGGAGCCTCCGTAGTAGTCCGAGGTCGGGAAAGCCGGCTACATGGCGAAGGGAGGCAGTTGAAGTGGTTTGCTTGGTTAATTAACTGACCGTAGTGAGGTGAAGACCTTTGATAATCAGTGAAATGCAAAGCAAACTAGCGACATGGTCAACGGAGAACAAAGAGCGCAAGTTCGATCGACTCCTGAGACTGATTGCCGACAAGAATTGGCTGAGCGAAGCGGCTCGTATCACGCTTGCTTCCAGCGGAGCCCGCACGCCGGGCGTGGACGGCGTTGACAAGCGCATGATGGAAGCGAACCTCCAGCATGAACTGGCGACAATACGCGAAGAGCTGCTGGGGGGCTCGTACAGACCCCTGCCAGCACGTCGAGTGTACATACCGAAAGCGAACGGCAAGCTCAGGCCACTCGGCATTCCTTGTCTGCGGGATCGGATCGTGCAGCGGGCAATGCTGATGGTGATGGAGCCTATCTGGGAGAGTGATTTCCACCCGGCTTCATACGGCTTTAGGCCTGCCCGTAGCGTACATCACGCGATTCGCACGGTGAAGCTTCAGCTGCAAGACGGTGATGAACGCAGTACTGCCGGACGCTGGGTTATTGAGGGCGACCTCGCCAGCTACTTCGACACAGTTCATCATCGTTTGCTACTTAAGGGAATCCGCAAGCGGATCGCCGACCAGCGCTTCCTTGTCCTGCTCTGGAAGTTCATCAAGGCGGGCTGCGTTGATCGTGATCTGTTTCGCGCTACGAGCGAAGGCGTTCCTCAGGGCGGTGTCATCTCGCCCTTGTTATCCAACATCATGCTGCATGAATTCGATGCGTGGATGCAAGCGAACTACCTGAACAAGAAAGTGCGGAAGGATCGGTGGGCGTGGAACTTCGCCATTCTCAAGCAGCGTCCTATTCTTACTGTGTCATATAAATATTTGCATCAAAGCGATACCTGGTACTATTGAATAATACAGACTTCGGGCGATCGCGATGAGAGAAGATGTCGACGAATTTGACGCGTATTTGAACCATCTGGCGCAGGCGTTAGGGCACGCCGATCGCCATGCCGGCCTCAAGGGCTACTGTTCGGGCCTGGTATTGCCGTTGTCACGCAAGAGCGTCGAGCCGATGGCCGCGCATATTGACCCACTTCACGCGAGTGCGAAGCACCAGTCACTCCACCACTTTGTGGCCAAGGCAGAATGGTCTGACCGGGCGGTCTTGCAGCGGGTACGCGAATGGGTGATGCCCGCGTTAGGCGCGCACGCTGCTGAAGAAACCGGCTACTACTGGATTGTTGACGACACAGGTTTTCCAAAGAAGGGGCGTCATTCGGTCGGGGTTGCACGTCAGTACTGTGGGCAGCTCGGCAAACAGGACAACTGTCAGGTCGCCGTGAGCCTGTCGATCGCGACGCAACGCGGCAGCCTGCCGATTGCCTGGCAGTTGTATGTGCCCAAGGAATGGATTGACGACCGGGAGCGGGCCCGTCGTGCGGGCATTCCCGACGATCTGGCTTTCGAGACCAAGCCCCAGATTGCGCTGGCCCAACTTCGCGAGGCTGTAGCGTCCGGCGTTGCACCGGGCATCGTGCTGGCCGACGCCGGGTACGGCGACGAAACCGCTTTCCGGGATGGCGTAACTGAACTGGGTTTGTTGTACGCGGTAGGGATCCGGCCTGGCACCTCTGTGTGGGCGCCAGGTACGGCGCCACTTCCGCCCGAGCCCTGGAGCGGGCGCGGCAGGCCACCGACATCGTTGCGCCGTGCGCCCGGCCACGAACCGCTCGCGGTGAAGGAACTGGCCATGCAATTACCCGTGAGCGCCTGGCAAACCGTAACCTGGCGGGAAGGCAGCAACGCAGCACTTTCCTCTCGCTTTGCCGCCGTACGGGTTCGTCCCGCACATCGCGACTATTGGCGAAGTACCGTTCGCGACGAAGAATGGCTGCTCATTGAATGGCCTGATGGAGATACGGAGCCGCTCAAATACTTTCTCACTACCGCCCCTGAGGAGGCGACCCTTGAGCAGCTTGTGTTCGTGACCAAGATGCGCTGGCGCATCGAGCGCGACTATCAGGACCTGAAACAGGAGTTCGGGCTCGGTCATTACGAAGGGCGAGGCTGGCGTGGCTTTCACCACCACGCCACACTGAGTATCGCTGCATACGGGTTTCTGATGGCCCAGCGACTCAGGATGCAATCAGATGTGCGCGATAAAAAAAACTTCCTCGAACGCACGCTGCCTGCCCTTCCCCAGGATTACATCCCTCGGGGCAGTCCAGCGCGCACAACGCCACGTTCCTGATTCCATTACCACGTTGCGTATCCTGCTTGGACTACGGCTCATGCAACGATGGCACTCTTCCTCTGTGGCAATAGATTGCACGAGCATTTATATGACACAGTAAGACTATTACTGTGCGAGAAAACCGGCAGTGGAAACCAGCTATCTCCTACTGTCGGTATGCGGATGACTTTGTGATCGTTGTCAAGGGAACCCGTGAACATGCCGAGGCAGTACGCGAAGCGTGCCGTGGGTTCCTTGAAGATGAACTGAAGCTCACGCTGAATATGGAGAAGACCCATATAACGCATGTGAACGACGGCTTCGTCTTCCTTGGTCACCGCATCATCCGCAAGCGCGGACCACGCGGGCGCCTGCGGCCCGTAACGACCATTCCGTGGGAGAAGTATCGGGGCTTTGCCGGGCGGTTAGTCAAACAACTGTCGGGCAATTACAGCATGAATCGGATGGACCTGGTGGAGAGCCTGAATCGGCAAATTGCTGGCTGGGCTGCCTTCTATCAATACACCGACTACACGGCGACCCTGTTTGGCCGGCTGGACCGTACCGTCTTCTGGAAACTCGGATATTGGCTCGCGCGCAAGTATCGGCGAGGCTTCAGATCGCTGATGCGCGATCTTATCCGAGCACCAGGGCCGGGACAGGCTACAACATGGGTGTTAAAAGGCCAGAATAGTCGAGGTTGGTATGGGGCGGTGGCGCTTCGGCGTCTTGTTACCAGTCGCAAGGGTCGATTCACCTGGCGTACCCCGACGGAAAATCCGTACATGCTGCGCGATGAGACACGCAGTACCATCGAGTCGCGCTATGCCGATGTCGCCTTTGCTATGAGCAACACTTCAACGGAGAGCCGGATGCGCTGAGAGGTGCAAGTCCGGTTCGGGGAGGAGAGGCAGGGAGATAGCTCGACTACGCCCTGTCTCTTACTCCACTCCGCGTCAAGGGCGAATGGCGGTATCTTTACCGGGCCGTCGACAAGGACGGCAACACCATTGACTTTCTGCTGCGCGCCCATCGGGACAAGACTGCAGCCCGGCGTTACTTTGAGAAATCGATAGCCCAGAATGGCGTGCCCGAGACCGTGACTATCGACAAAAGCGGCGCCAATCTCGCTGCACTCGAAGCCATCAATCATGATCGTAAAACGCCCATCAAGGTCCGCCAGTCCAAATATCTCAACAACCTCGTCGAGCAGGACCATCGGGCGATCAAGCGACGTACGCGACCCATGCTGGGATTCAAAACTTTTCGCTGTGCGCGGATCCTTCTGGGCGGCATCGAACTGATGCATCGCATTCGCAAGGGGCAATTCGACCTCTGCGCTCTCGGGCTCAAGGACACCGCACCGCCCTCCGTCTAGAATGCTGTCCTGTTCAATCGATAAGGTATCCATACCTATAAAAAACATTCCGGCTACACCACCTATTTGCGCCAGAGCCCCCGATACGATGGCATCGTCTCCCGACGTGCACGGCTAGCCGGACCCCGGGGCGTGTGATTGCATCGACCGTCGACCGCGATGTCGACGAGCCTTGGATCAACCGGTCCATGCGGTAAGGGGTGCCCGGGTTCAAGGGTTATGTCGCCCAACTTGCCACGCGCCGTTGGGCAGGGAACCAATCGCGGTCTGAAGCGATGTGATCCGCGCGCGAGAACGGCAGTCATGTCAGCTGACATTTACGTAGAGCAGGGCTGTTCTGTCAAAGCAAACAGTCACCGGGAAATGTGTTTGCCATAGCAAGACATCTTTTTCCACCCAGCCCCTTCACCAACCTTTTAAAAACTCATGGATGATATTTATTTGTCTTTGTTTTCATGTGGTTAGATGGATTTTCCCGGTTCATGGATTGAGGTTGGCACACCCTATGCGAATGTACCTGTGAGCGCAACGATTAGTGCTCTTTTCCAAACCGAAGCAAATCCCAGGAGTTTTATCATGACCTCGCTGACCATCAAAGACCTCGCATACTCCGAAGAACTGTCCGCCAAGGCCCTGTCCGCTGTACGCGGCGGCAGCAACTACAACGTCGGAAACCTCAACGCTGCTTATGGCGGCGGCTTCGCCAGCCCGGGCATCGTGGTGGCACCGGTCACCCAGACTGACACGCATACGAAGGTCGAGATTCCCACCATCCAGAATTTTGGCGGCCTGCAGTTTGTCGCACTGTGAGTTAGGCGGATGGGAGAGCCGCCCTGACAGGGGATGTTGTCCAATCCCCACAGGTGCGCTCTCCAGCGCTTGCGCAACAAATCGTGCTCTTCCAAACCGAAACAGATCCAGGAGATTTACCATGACCTCGCTGACCATCAAAGACCTCGCCCATGCCGAAGAACTGTCTGCCAAGGCTCTTTCCGCTGTACGCGGCGGCAGCAACTACAACCTCGGCAACTTCAACGCTGCCTATGGCGGTGGTTTCGCCAGCCCGGCCATCGTGGTGGCGCCGGTCACCCAGGTTGACACGTACACGAAGGTCGATATTCCCACCATCCAGAATTTCGGTGGCCTGCAGTTTGTTAAGGCATAAGTTCAAGGGATGGGAGAGTCGCACACACAGGGATAGTCCGATCCTCTGGCGTGTGCTCTCCCGCGGCGCTCACAAGTGAGAGCTGCATCGACAGGATAGAGTGTCGGTCGGTTCTGGCATGTGAACACCATTTCCGATAATAGGGATTGGCGCTTTAAATCTGAATTGATAGTTTCATAACAGGGGGAGCGCAGAGTGGGGAGCCAAGCGGTTGGGTCCAATCAGCATAGTTCGTTCTCCTTCCGAACCGTCCGGACTTGTCACCGAGGTTTGGATTCAAAGCCCGACCGGCGTCTCCGCCGGCGGGTTTTTTATTTCCCATGCGCTTTCAGTCTGGGCGGAGTGGGAGGGATCCGCCTGTACGGAGGATCACGAATCCAGGCGAATCTTTTCGTTCACGTCATCATTAAAAGATCGCTATCAAGTTTTTTGTTCAACGTCTACATCTCGCTACGACGATCATCCCGCGCCCGCCCGTGGACAGCCGCCTGACGGCGGTTCCTTCGTTGCCCACCGGCTCCCCGCGAGCTTTGCCTTCGGCCTGACGCGGCGCTGCGCGGCTTGCCCCAATCAGATAAAAGAGCTGGACCCGGCCTTAACCTAAGCCCCCAGCTTGCCGAGAAGGAGCGAACCGCGTTTCCTGAGCACGTTGAGGTAAACGGTCGCGATGTACAGCGTGCGCGTCTGCCAGCACCGACACAGGACGCGGATCCACTTGAATGCGAGGGCCCTCACGGCAATGTGGTGCGAGCTGCCCTTCGCGCGCTGCTGCCGGTAGTAGGCGCCGGCCCAGAATGACCGGGGGATGGTCTGGGTGGCCCCTTCCGCGAAGATCCTTCGAACTGGAAATGAAAACACGGATTGGCGAGGCAATCGTCCCTACTCGACCGGAGATGTCCGCGTTAAACCTGTCTGCACTAAAAGTCCGGCAACCATCTCCGCGGCGACCAGTTGCAAATCAGAAGGTGTTGCCCCGTCACGGGCCTGAACCGACAGTCCCTGCAACACGGTACTCAGATAGCGGGCAAGCGACGCAGCTCTTGCCGGACTTGTCCAATGTTGCAGCTTGATGGCAACCTCGTTTCTCAGGACATTCCTGCGTGTTGCCATCTCATGAGCAAGGCGACTATGGTCAGGATGACAAGCCAGCATGCCGATCGCAAACATGCATCCGCGCTCCCGCTGTGGAATCCGTTACGGCCCTGACCGCTTCGTCCAGCAGACAACCCACAGCCTCGGTGAGTGTGCGGGCCCCGCCAGTGACCCCGCGGATACCGCGTAGGCATCCAGAGCAGCCATGAACAACTGGTCTGGTGCCGAACGTGGCATAAAGAGTTGGCGCTGCGACGCCGGTTTCCCTTGACGGGGCCCTTCAGGATTCGGATTTTTGCATACGCGGGCGATCTGGGAACCCGCACGACGCAAGGTTCGGTGCGGACATTTGTCGTCGCAGCTAAATCTTTGATTCGTTTGATTGTGCGGTTCGGTTATCGTGCTTGAAAATCCGAATTCTGAGGGGGCCCGTACTTGTCCTCAAGCGTCTCCTATCGAATCGGGGAAGGGGCGTTCGAGCGTCTATTTCAGGACGATGGCCAACGGCCGTAGTCCGAATGTCGCCGGAAGCGACCCGAAACCGCTCGCGACTGTTCGTTATCCATGCAATTACCGTACCGGTGCGCTTCGTCGTTTAATTCAACATTGCGGCTGCACGTACGCGATCATCGAGAGCCGAAAAAAAAGCCCGCCGGAGGAGACGCCGGTCGGGCTTTGAATCCAAACCTCGGTGACAAGTCCGGACGGTTCGGAAGGAGAACGAACTATGCTGATTGGACCCAACCGCTTGGCTCCCCACTCTGCGCTCCCCCTGTTATGAAACTATCAATTCAGATTTAAAGCGCCAATCCCTATTATCGGAAATGGTGTTCACATGCCAGAACCGACCGACACTCTATCCTGTCGATGCAGCTCTCACTTGTGAGCGCCGCGGGAGAGCACACGCCAGAGGATCGGACTATCCCTGTGTGTGCGACTCTCCCATCCCTTGAACTTATGCCTTAACAAACTGCAGGCCACCGAAATTCTGGATGGTGGGAATATCGACCTTCGTGTACGTGTCAACCTGGGTGACCGGTGCCACCACGATGCTGGGGCTGGCGAAGCCGCCGCCATAAGCAGCGTTGAGGTTTCCAAGGTTGTAGTTGCTGCCGCCGCGTACAGCGGAAAGAGCCTTGGCAGACAGTTCTTCGGCATGGGCGAGGTCTTTGATGGTCAGCGAGGTCATGGTAAATCTCCTGGATCTGTTTCGGTTTGGAAGAGCACGATTTGTTGCGCAAGCGCTGGAGAGCGCACCTGTGTGAGATTGGACGATATCCCTGTCAGGGCGACTCTCCTCTGCACTTAACTCACACTTGGGCAAACTGCAGGCCACCGAAATTCTGGATGGTGGGAATCTCGACCTTCGTGTGCGTGTCAGTCTGGGTGACCGGTGCCACCACGATGCCCGGGCTGGCGAAGCCGCCGCCATAAGCAAGGTTGAGGTTTCCGACGTTGTAGTTGCTGCCGCCGCGTACAGCGGACAGGGCCTTGGCGGACAGTTCTTCGGTGTATGCGAGGTCTTTGATGGTCAGCGAGGTCATGATAAAACTCCTGGGATCTGCTTCGGTTTGGAAAAGAGCACTATTCGTTGCGCTCACAGGTACATTTGCATAGGGTGTGCCAACCTCAATCCATGAACCGGGAAAATCCATCTAACCACATGAAAACAAAGACAAATAAAAATTTAAGATGATCTGTTGCGAAGCCTTCCGAAGGGGCTGGAGGAAAAAACATGTCCTGCTATGACAAACATATCTGTCATTGACTGTTTGTTTTCGAACGACAGGTCTGCCAACAACTGGTTGCGGGTTTCGATCAGGCTCGGCGCAGGACGGTTGGACGACCTGTTGGGATGGGAGGAAATGACATACCAGACGGCTCCTGCGAAAGTCGAGGCAAGCAGGAATGCCATTCGGAGCAGTCAGCAGTCGGCGTGGGGAAACGGACTTCGTTCTCGCCGCGAAGGCGCCACCTTCAGGTCGAGAGCTGAACTTCTGTTCATCGGTTGCGAATCAGGTTTGTTCAGCGTGCACGAAACCAAAAGAGTAGCCCGCGCGACCCCTTGTAAGTGGATAGACCGGGTGCAAGTCTGCCCTGTTTTTTGATTTTTCCTTGATCTTCAGGCCTTCAGCGGATAACCGACCCAGCTTGTGTGAAAACGCACGCTGATCGCCTAAACTGAAGTAACGCATTCAGGTCGGGCGAATACATGAAGCGATTCGTTGAAGGCGATGACCGTAGGCAAGCTGTCTTGCTGCCCGAGTATCTCGAGGACTATGTGTCCGACGACAATCCAGTGCGCGTAGTCGACGTCTTTGTCGATGAGCTCGATCTTCATGATCTCGGCTTTGACGGAACCGCTCCCGCGATGACGGGACGCCCCTCATATCATCCATCCGTGCTGCTCAAGATTTACGTCTACGGCTATCTAAACCGGATTCAGTCGAGTCGGCGCCTGGAACGTGAGACTCAACGCAACGTTGAACTCATGTGGCTAACAGGCCGCCTTTCGCCGGACTTCAAGACCATCGCCGCGCGTGCAGTCTTCGAGAATGCGTCCGCCGACATCCATGAAAACGATGCGGCTTCCGACGCGTGATGCGAATCCCATCTCATGCGTCACGCACATCATCGTCATGCCATCTTCCGCGAGCGTGGTCATCACGTCGAGTACCTCGCCAACCATTTCAGGATCGAGCGCGGACGTCGGTTCATCGAACAACATGACAATGGGATCCATCGACAACGCCCGCGCGATGGCCACACGCTGGTGCTGACCTCCCGACAACGTACCAGGATACTTGTCCTTGCGCGCCATCAGTCCGACGCGATCCAGCATCTTCAGGCCGCGCGTTCGGGCTTCGTCCCGGCTGCGTCCGAGCGCCTTCATCTGTGCGAGCGTGAGGTTGTCGGTGACGCTCAGACGCGGGAACAACTCGAAGTGCTGAAACACCGTGCCGACGCGGCTGCGCAGCTTCGGCAAGTTCGTGCCCGATGCATTGACGTGCGCGCTATCGATATCAATATCGCCCTTCTGAATGGGCTCGAGTGCGTTGTAGATGAAACGACGTGTACGAACATGCGAGCGAACGCGCAGCGTGGTCTACGCCGTTCCGGTTGATTACAGCTCGTTAATCCGGGATTGCACCGAGGACAACGCCTGGTTAGCGGGTGGCAGGACACGCCTGGCCGACTCATCCGGGCGTTGAATGAACCACATCATCATTAGCATCGACAACGGACACAGCACCGCCAAAGAGAGAGGCGCCAACGCCAGGATCTCAGCGTGATATTCAGGCAGCGCCCAATATAAGACTGCAAGAACCGCCGCAAGCGCGCCGGCAATCTTCAACAGGAATTTCGCATTGCATTTCATGGAAGGCTCCGGCCTCGGAATCAGGACGATCCCGAGGCATCAGTAAAGCGTGGATCAATAAGGCTATGAGTCGGCTTCATTCGAAAGCGTTACGAAGCCGCCCCCTGCCCACCTTATTCGGCGGGCGTTGCGTGTCAGCTTTTGCTACTGGAATGCTGTTGGCTCAGCATCGGACAGTTGCCGTTCTTCATCATCGGGCAAGAGTCCATGTTCATCCGGCCGTTTCCAGCAGATCCCATCATCGAGGCTGCGCCCGGGGCGGCAAGAGAATCGTTTGGATACACTCCACCGCGCGATCCACCGGCGGCCATGGCTACGCCGGTGAAACCAGTGATAGACACCAGCAGGAGGGACATCGTCAGTCGTTTGATATTCATTTTGAACTCCGCAAATAGGAGGTAATTCGGGCTGTATGTTCGGATCAGGAAGTCGCAGACGAACTCGCGTCTCCGATCACGTTGATCGTCCCGCGGAAGCTTCGTGCAATCTTCAGATTGACAGCACACCTGGGCGCGCGTGAGCGTCGTCCGGATATCTGTCTGCAGGCGGTTTGCCAGGGAGGCTTACGCGCTTTGTGGTGGGCGCTGCGGCGGTTCGGGAACGAACTGCGCGTCGAGGACATGGTTAGCAAGCCGATATTCGGACGACGACGTCATTACCGCGATAGCTTGATGTGACGAGGAAAGCAAGCCCGGCGCCTCGCAACATAGGCGATTCATGTCGGCTTGACAGGCGGTCTCCAGCTTGACGCATGGCGCTTTGGTGTCATGTTTGCGGTCGTGCGAACTGGCTGTCACCGACCGGTATTCATGCGATGAGGAAACCACTGTCGACATCCCGGAGCAAACAGGTGCCTGTGCTGGATAGCCGACTATCGGCAACCAGGCGATCAGAAAACAGGCAATCAGTTTGGTCAGGAATTCCATGGCTTGGGGTTAGGACCCGCGATTTCGTACATGGGCTGGTTCTTGCCTGCATGGTTAACCTTCCCATTGGGGCAAGGTCAAGCCTTTATTGAGAAATGTCGTAGCGAGTAGAGTGGCCATTGCCAGAGGTCTCCCTTCGGCCAGCAAGCGGCCGCTCGCCAATTTTTGCGTAAACGGCCGTAACTGGCCTACATCTTCCGATAAAGGATGACCGTTTTCAAACAGTGGGCGGGTGTATTCTGCGGTCGTATGCACGCTATTTCGCCGACGTCGGCGCTCATTGTTTGGAGAAGCGATGAACATCAGCGCACACGAGCCGGGCACTCCCACCTGTCAGCTGGTGCAAGCTGGCCCACAGTTCGAGGGGAAGCAAGGGCTGACCTATGCGGTCGGTATCTCAGCTGAAAGTGTGGGATCGAAGCATGTGCATCTTCAGCTAGCAACAATTCCGCCGGCTGCCCGGGCCAAAGCGCATCTCCATGCGGAGCATGAGACGGCCATCTATCAGCTGAGCGGCATCTCGGGGTGCTGGTATGGCGAACGATTGGAGCGCCATGCGGTGGTTCGGGCCGGAGATTTCTTCTACATCCCCGCAGGGATGCCGCATGTTCCGTACAACGCGAGCGCGGACGAGCCTTGCGTCGCGGTAATCGCCCGAACCGATCCCAACGAACAGGAAAGCGTCACGATGCGGCCGGATCTTGACGCCTTACCTGACTGGTCGAGCGTTCTGCCTTCACCGCTCTGATCGAGCTGAGTGCAACGGAGCAGTTGCGCCATGACGCGTCACCATGTCGTGGCTGAGCAGGACACGCGAGCATCGGAAACTTCACGTGCCGTTTGAAGGCATGCGGCCCAGTTCGACCCGTTTCCGGCGTTCGGTTCGATGGTGGTGCGACGGCCGCAATAAGGGCCCAGCGGTCATCCACTACTCGTCGACGACTAGGCTTATCGTCGGCTTTCCTCAAACTCAGAAGCTCACGACGACACGACTCTCTAGCCGTTGAGAAATCACTAAGAAGCACCGCCCCTCTTGCGAGCCGAGTCTCGCAATCGTCGGTGGAGTGGCGTTGCGGGGCAATACTCGCTTCGAAGCGAGACCTGACATCGATTCAGAGGCTAATGGGTTGACGCCGCGCGCAAGGTGACCCCCTCCAAGATGACCGCTTCACATCGTCCAGACCTCGAATTGTAGTTCTTAAGTATTGCGCAAATCTTCAGCGTATTCCCGTGTCTTTCTTCTCGTTGAGATTTAAAATTGCTGGGGCCGTCTGCGCAGTCCTTCGCGCCATAGTTGCACGCATGGTACTCGCTGTCGCTCACGCAGGCGCCTGGGTCGTCCGTGAACTTGCCTCGATATTTTACGTCGAGCGGCTCCGCTACCTTGTACGTGTGTTGGTCAACAGATACGCACACGTCGTGACAGTGTGTGTATAACGTTGAGGAGCAACCAGGGTCAGAGCCACGGGCACGTAACGGCGTTTTATTTATCCATCCCTTAGTACTACTGTGTCACATAATTAGTTGCGCGCTCTATTGCCGTACAGGAAGAGAGCCATCGTTGCATAAGCCTTAGCCCAAGCAGGATGCGCAACGTAGTAATGGAATCAGGAACGTGGCGTTGAGCGCGCTGGACTACCCCGGGGGATGTAATCCGGGGGAATGGCAGGCAGCGTGCGTTCAAGGAAGTTTTTTTTATCACGTCCATCTGATTGCATTTGGAGTCGCTGAGCCATCAGAAATCCATACGCAGCGATACTCAGTGTGGCGTGGTGGTGAAAGCCACGCCAGCCTCGCCCTTCATAATGACCGAGCCCGAACTCCTGTTTCAGGTCCTGATAGTCGCGCTCGATGCGCCAGCGCATCTTGGTCACGAACACAAGCTGCTCAAGTGTCGCCTCCTCGGGGGCGGTGGTGAGAAAGTATTTGAGCGGCTCCGTATCGCCATCAGGCCATTCAATAAGCAGCCATTCTTCGTCGCGAACGGTGCTTCGCCAATAGTCGCGATGTGCGGGACGAACCCGTACAGCGGTAAAGCGTGATGAAAGTGCTGCGTTGGTGCCTTCCCGCCAGGTTACGGCTTGCCAGGCGTTCACGGGTAATTGCATGGCCAGTTCCTTCACCGCGAGCGGTTCATGGCCGGGCGCACGGCGCAACAATGTCGGCGGCTTGCCGCGCCCGCTCCAGGGCCTGGGTGGAAGCGGCGCCGTACCTGGCGCCCACACAGAGGTGCCCGGCCGGATCCCTACCGCGTACAACAAACCCAGTTCAGTTACGCCATCGCGGAAAGCGGTTTCGTCGCCGTACCCAGCATCGGCCAGCACGATGCCCGGTGCAACGCCGGATGCTATAGCCTCGCGAAGCTGGGCCAGCGCAATCTGTGGCTTGGTCTCGAAGGCCAGATCGTCGGGAATGCCAGCGCGACAGGCACGTTCCCGGTCGTCAATCCATTCCTTGGGGACATATAACTGCCAGGCAATCGGCAGGCTGCCGCGTTCTGTCGCGATCGACAGGCTCACGGCGACCTGACAGTTGTCCTGCTTTCCGAGCTGCCCACAGTACTGACGTGCCACCCCGACCGAATGACGCCCCTTCTTTGGAAAACCGGTGTCGTCGATAATCCAGTAGTAGCCGCTTTCTTCGGCAGCGTGCGCGTCTAACGCGGGCATCACCCATTCGCGTACCCGCTGCAGGACCGCCCGGTCAGACCATTCTGCCTTGGCCACAAAATGGTGGAGAGACTGGTGTTTCGCACTCGCGTGAAGTGGGTCAATATGCGCGGCCATCGGCTCGACGCTCTTGCGTGACAACGGCATTACCAAGCCCGAACAGTAACCCTTGAGACCGGCATGGCGATCGGCGTGCCCTAACGCCTGCGCCAGATGATTCAGATACGCGTCAAATTCGTCGACATCCTCTCTCATCGCGATCGTCCGAAGTCTGTATTATTCAATACTACCAGGTATCGCTTCGCTGCAAATAACTTTTATGACACAGTAAGATTAGCAGGTTGCTGAAATACTTCCGGCGAGGGGCGAGCAAAATATCGCCAGCCGTATAGGAAGCCCTACAAGCCGCTCGTGCGGCTCGAGTAAGGGGTAGATCCCCCCCGGAAGGTCTTCCGAGCATCCCAGAAAGCGGTATTTCAGCAAGCAGTTAGAACGTGTCAAGCACGCCATATCTGGATCGTTCCATGCCAGCGAACAAGGAGAGAGCAAATGCCCGGCTATGAAATCATAAAAGATTATCGATTCCTGAAAACCAAAAAGGAGAAGGGCAAGGACAGGGAAATCGTGAAGCAGGACCGCGATGCGCTGGACGCCGATTACAGGGACTTTGGGCGCATTTATGATCTCTTTGAAAATCTCGATAATTTCAGAACGGGCCTGGAGAACGTGTCCGCTTTACTGTGGGAGAACTATCGCACGATCACCAATCAGCGCAACCAGCGTCTCTACACGACTGTTCCACCGCCTCCCCCCGGCAATCTGTTCACGCGGTGCCTGGGTCTGCTGGCACATCAATATGGCTTCACTTTTCAACAGGGGCTTTCCGCCGAAACGGATTTCAATACCGCGCCCATCGGGGCTACGCTCATCGCCGGCGATCCCTTTATTGGCTCCTTGATCAGGGCAAAGCTGTTCTGGAAAGATGCCATCAGCGCCGATCATGGTGAACATAGTCACAGCCTGCAATGGCTGGTGGCCGCGCAGCTTTTGACTGGCCAGACAACGAGCACCATTCCCGACTTGTACGCCAGAACGGTGGACTACTGGATCATGAGCCGGGGCGTGGACACCATGAATTTATGGCAGCTTCTCGTAGACAGTTTTCCTGCCACCGGCACCACCGCGCGCGATCCTGACAAGCGGCTGCTAACCGATTCCTATCGCTGCCCGCAAAGTGTCACCCGCTACCTGCTCGGGAACGGCAATGGCTTCAACCCCATCGCCGGACATTTCGTATCTAACTATCTGTACAAAAGATATTCAAACAGGAAATGGATCGGCATCACAACAAATACGGAAACCGGAACGACCAAAATGAATCTGTCGAATATTTATACCGATACCATCGCCAAAGCCAAAGAAGGCTGGAAACAGGGTGAGGTAAACCCCGCACGGCTGACCCGCAAGACTGTCACGCCCGGCGACATAGGCGATCGCGGTGTGACAGAAGTGGTTTTCCACAGCGCTCCGGGGCTCTTGTATATGAAAGAAGGATGAAGAAGCGCTACGCGGCAAACTCAGTCGGCGCTCAGTCGTCGAATTCACCGGCCTGCAGCGCCTGGTCGAAATCCGTGATCCATGGGGCGAAGTGGTCGGTGTCATAGATCGCCGTCTTGCCGTTGGCGATCCGTGTTACGGAGACCTTCCGGTTCGCCCCTTTCGATCCTCCGTCCGCTCGCCCGTCGTTATCTGAGATCCTGAATTCTCGGAGGTCACGTCCCCGGCTTGCGAGTACCGCCTTGACGTCCTCCTGCTCATCCCAGGAAAACTCGGCGAAGTCTCCTCCCCAAATTGCAACCCACCTGTCAAGGACCAAATCCTGTATCCGGCAATATCACAAGTTGTCAGCATCCCCGTGCGAACGTCCGTTTTCTGGGTGATGAGTCGCGTGAATGTCAGATCGCTTGATGTGGCCAGCCGCCTCTGCGTGCTCGACGCCCGACTGCGCATCGACTTTGATCGCCATCTTCTCGTTCCGCCGAGTCCAACGACCTACGAATTGACTTGCACCTTCGTCAAATACTGTATAAATTAACAGTACTGTTTTTATATACAGGATCGGTCATGAACCAGCTCATCCGCATCTTGAACGACGGTGATCGCGAAACGCTTGCGTGGTTGCGCAAGCATGTCGGAGACGTGCGTGTGGCTGCCGCTGCGCGACATCTGGGAGGCAACGGCAAACCATACCTGTCCGCGGTGTGCCGCTATCTCGGCGTACGCCCGCCAACGCCTCATCAACATATCCGGCCTGTTGAAGACTGCACGGTCGGCGATAACTATCTTGCCCAGATCCGCCAGTTGTTGGCACAGCGAAACCAGGTGTTGTTGAAGCATCAACCTTGATGCTGCGAGTTGCCGCGAGTCCTCAGGAAGATAACCGTATGATTAACGACTCTGCTCTTGATAGGGATGTCCACGACATCAATCCTGTCGCCCTCGAACGCGCACTCCGCAGCGCGTCGCTCGACCTCCAGCAGATCATTGCCACGGTCGCAGGTCGTCACCTCGACAGTGGCCGTCGCCGTTACTCAAGCGGCACGCGATTGCCGACCTGGCGCACGCTGCTGACAATCGACGAACAGGTCTTTGAGAATCGGGGCTTCCGGGCAAGGCACAACGAGACGGTGCGTTCCACGTTTGTCCGGTTTGAGGACAGTCGGTTGTCCGGGATGGACCTCGACGAACCCGTCGACTGGCGGCGTGACGACGACAACTTGCCAGCGGTGTACCTGCTCGTGCGCGCAATGGTACAGGCCGACGCTACCGATGTGGCCACTCAGGACTAGTGCGCGGATATCTAGCTGCCGCACGCATGAATCAGGAACTGCTGGAACGCCAAAGCCGGCGCATCCAGCGTCGCGCCCTTACGCCACAACATCCCTGCATCCATCTGCGGGATCGCATTGAGAATCGGCCGGGCATCGATCCGCTTGCCTTCCAGCGACCAGGGCCGAAACACCATGTCCGACAGGATCGTCACGCCGAAGCCATGCGCCACCAGCCCACGCAACGCCTCCATTGAACTCGTGCGAAATGCGATATTCGGCTCGACGCCGTTTTCTTTCCAGTAACGCAGCGTCGCTCGTTCGCTCTCGTCGACGGTAATGAGGATATACGGATACGCCGCAATGTCCGCGAGCGACGGTGCATTCACCTGCGCCAGCGGATGCGTCGGCGCCGTCCACAACTGACGCCGCGAACGGATCAGCACGTGATGCTGAAACCGTTTGAGATGATCCACATTCGACAGCAACGCCACGCCCAGATCGACGTCACCATCAAGTACGGCCTGTTCGATCTCGGGACGATCGGCGTCGCGCAGATCCAGCTCGACGTGGGGATAGGTCGCGCGAAACCGCCCCAACAGCTCCGGCAGGAAATAGCCGAGCAAGGTGTACGAGGCTGCAATACGCACCGTGCCCTTAAGGTCGTGTGAGCGAAACGGCGCCTTGTAGATCGCGTCGCGTACCGAATCCAGGATGTGACGCGCGTGATTGAGAAAGTCCTGCCCATCCGGCGTCAGCGCGACTCCTTGCGGCAGGCGTTCGAAAAGCCGGGTTCCCAGCGTCTCCTCCAGCGCAAGTACCGCATTGGTAATCGCGGATTGCGACACGTGTTCGGTCGCCGCCGCCATCGAAAACTGCCCGTTTTGCGCGGCCGCAACGAAGTAACGCATCTGCCGCAATGTGACGTCTTTTGACATGTGTTTTTCGCATAGCAGGGTTCGGTATTTGTGATTTTACGATGGGAATTCGGCTTCCTATACTCACCCGGACAATAAAGCTACCGGAGACGCCGCCCATGAACGCCCCCCTATCGCCCCCGCTGCACGACGCGCTTGCCACCGTTTCACTCGACGATAAGTACACGCTTGAGAAAGGCCGCGTCTACATGAGCGGCACCCAGGCGCTGGTCCGCTTGCCGATGCTGCAGAAAGAACGGGACCGTCGCGCGGGACTGAACACGGCGGGTTACGTATCGGGCTATCGCGGCTCGCCGCTCGGCGCATTCGACCAGGCACTGTGGAAGGCGAAGAAGCATCTGAAGGAACACGACGTCGTGTTCCAGCCTGGGGTTAACGAGGATCTCGCCGCAACCGCCGTGTGGGGCACGCAGCAACTCAACCTGTGGCCCGACGCGAAAGTCGATGGCGTATTCGGCATGTGGTACGGCAAGGGACCGGGTGTTGATCGCACCGGCGACGTCTTCAAGCATGCCAACTCGGCAGGCACCGATCCGCATGGCGGCGTGCTGGTGCTGGCGGGCGACGATCACGCGGCGAAGTCGTCGACCGTTGCCCACCAGTCCGAGCACATGTTCGTCGCGAGCGGCATTCCGGTGCTCTATCCGGCGAGCGTCCAGGAATATCTCGACTATGGCCTGCACGGCTGGGCCATGAGCCGCTATTCCGGTCTGTGGGTCGCGATGAAATGCGTGACGGACGTCGTTGAGGCGAGCGCGTCGATCGACATCGATCCGGACCGCTTACAGATCGTGTTGCCGGATGATTTCGAAATGCCCGACGGCGGGTTGAACATCCGCTGGCCCGATCCGCCGCTCGCACAGGAAGCGCGTCTGCTCAACCACAAGTGGTATGCGGCGCTCGCCTATGTGCGCGCGAACAAACTGAACCGCGTGGTGATCGACAGCCCGACGCCGCGTCTGGGCATCATGACCGCGGGCAAAGCCTATCTCGACGTGCGTCAGGCGCTGGCGGACCTGTCCCTCGACGACGATACCTGCGCACGGATCGGCATTCGCGTGCTCAAGGTCGGTTGCGTGTGGCCGCTCGATGCGCAGAACGCGCGCGATTTTGCTACGGGACTCGACGAGATTCTGGTGGTCGAGGAGAAACGCCAGATCCTCGAATACGCGCTGAAGGAAGAGCTTTATAACTGGCGCGACGACGTGCGCCCGAAGGTATTCGGCAAGTTCGATCAACGCGATGACGCAGGCGGCGAGTGGTCGGTCCCGCGCGGTCAGGCGCTGTTGCCGATGCAATACGAGCTGTCGCCGGCGCTGATCGCAAAGGCGATCGCACGCCGTCTCGCGAAGGCCGATTTGCCTGCGGACGTACGCGCCCGGATCGAAGCACGCATCGCCATCATCGAAGCGAAGGAACGCGACGCCGCCACGCCGCGCACCGTTACTGAGCGGCAACCATGGTTCTGCTCGGGGTGCCCGCACAATACGTCGACGCGCGTCCCCGAAGGCTCACGCGCGCTGGCCGGCATCGGCTGTCACTACATGACCATATGGATGGACCGCAACACGGAAACCTTCAGCCAGATGGGTGGCGAAGGGGTCGCGTGGACCGGCCAGATGCACTTCACAAACGAACGTCACGTGTTCGCGAATCTGGGCGACGGTACTTACTTTCACTCGGGTTTGCTGGCGATCCGCGCCTCGATCGCGGCCGGTGCGAATATCACCTACAAGATTCTTTATAACGATGCGGTCGCGATGACCGGCGGCCAGCCCATCGACGGCGTGCTGACGGTGCCGCAGATCGCGTTCCAGGTGACCACCGAAGGTGCGAAGCAGGTGCTCGTCGTCACCGACGAACCCGAAAAATACGCTACGGGCGTACGCTTGCCGGAAGGCGTGAAGGTGTATCACCGCGACGAGCTCGATCGTCTGCAACGCGAATTGCGCGAGGTCGCGGGCACCACAATCCTGATCTACGACCAGACTTGCGCGACCGAAAAGCGCCGGCGCCGTAAGCGCGGCACCTATCCGGATCCGGCCAAACGGGCGTTTATTAACGACGCTGTCTGCGAAGGCTGTGGCGACTGCTCGGTGAAATCGAATTGCCTGTCTGTCGAACCGCTGCAAACGCCGCAAGGCACCAAGCGCAAGATCAATCAATCGTCGTGCAACAAAGACTTCTCTTGCGTGAACGGCTTTTGCCCGAGCTTCGTCACCGCTGAAGGCGCGCAGTTGAAGAAGCCGGCGAAAGCGGCTGGTGGCTCCGCGCTTCCGGACTTCACCGCGCTGCCGCGCCCAGAGATCGCCAGCCTTGCCAAACCCTATGGCGTGCTCGTCACGGGTGTCGGCGGCACCGGTGTCGTGACGATCGGCGGCCTGCTCGGCATGGCCGCGCATCTCGAGAACAAAGGCGTGAGCGTGCTCGACATGGCGGGCCTCGCGCAAAAAGGCGGCGCGGTACTAAGCCACGTACAGATCGCCGCAACGCCGCACGCGTTGCACGCAACCCGCATTGCGACCGGCGAAGCGCGCCTGATTCTGGGCTGCGACGCGATCGTGTCAGCGTCCGCCGAAGTGCTGGCGCGCACGCAACGCGGCGTCACCAAGGCGGCGATCAATAGCGGCGCAACACCGACCGCGCAATTCGTGCGCGATCCGCAGTGGGCCTTTCCCGGCGATCAGATCCAGGGCGACTTGCGCGACAGCATCGGCGAGGACTGCGACTTCATCGACGCCAATCGCCTCGCGCTCGCGTTGCTTGGCGACACGCTGTACGCGAATCCGGTGCTGCTGGGTTTCGCATGGCAACGCGGCTGGCTGCCGGTCAGCTACGAAAGCCTCGACCGTGCCATCGAACTGAATGGAGTCGCAGTCGACAAGAATCGCCTCGCGTTCGAATGGGGCCGCTTTGCCGCGCAGCATGGCGAAGCAGCGGCCGATGCATTCGCACCGCGTGCCAATCAGCAACAGGCAATCGTGGTGCAGATGCCGGAATCGGTGGAGCGGCTCGTCGAGCGTAACGTCGAACTGCTGGGCCTCTACCAGAATGAACAGTATGCCGCGCGCTATCGAGCGGTAATCGAACGCATGCGGGCCAAGGAAACCACGCTCGCTGCGGGCTCGAAGCTACGCCTCACACCGGTGGTCGCGCGCAATCTGGCCAAGCTGATGACCTACAAGGACGAATACGAGATTGCGCGTCTTTATGCCGACCCGGCGTACCTCGACAAACTGCGGGCACAGTTCGAAGGCGAACCTGGCCGCGACTACAAGCTCGGCTTTCACCTCGCGCCGCCCTTGCTGGCGAAACGCGACGAACACGGTCACCTGAAAAAGCAACGCTTCGGGCAATGGACACTCCCGATGTTCCGCGTGCTCGCGAAGCTCAAATTCCTGCGCGGCGGTACGTTCGACGTGTTCGGCAAGACCGCCGAGCGGCGCGGTGAACGCGCCCTGATCGACCAGTACATCGCGTTGATCGACGAGTTCTGTCGCACGCTGGACAACAACCGTCTGGACGTCGCGATGCGGCTTGCCAATCTCCCCGACGAGATTCGCGGTTTCGGCCACGTCAAGGAACGCAACGTCTTGGCCGCTGCAACGAAACACGACAAATGGCTGGCGGAATATCGCAACGCAGCGGACCAAGCGGATTTCCAACCGGTGAAGATGGCAATCTGACAACCTGGTCGTTCAGTCAGAGTGGCGGCACGCGGCGGCCAGGGAATTCCCCTGGCTTTTCGCCGCGTTTTCCACCCTTTCACGCCGGAGTGTCTTGATTCGACTGCAGGATGGCGTTTTCGCGCGCTATACGACGCCTTGCGCCGACGGTGCGCGGTGCTACCCTCAAGAAAGCAGCCTTCGCGGCAGTGAGCCGCCGTTCAGCGGCAAAATCAGCAGTCACGAGAACGTACCGCGAAGCGCGATTGCCGGCGAACGGCGAAACATCGCTGCGGGAGCGACTGCGATGGGAATCAGAACATATACGGCATTGACGCTGTGGGTGTTTAGCAGTGCTGCTTTCGCATGGCAGCCGCTCATCTATCCCATCCGAAGTCAAAGCGCCTATCAGCGCAGCATCGACACCGCGATGTGCTACGCCACTGCCAACAAGCAGACGAAGATCAACATCGCGCACGAGTCGCAGCTTCCGCCGCGCAAACCTGCGGCGACCAAAACATCGTCGACCGGTGCGCCGTCACGGCCACCCTTGCCCCCCAGCAGTTTTTCAGCGACCCCACCTGGCGCAAGCATGCCCGCAGCCGCCGCCGCGCCTGCCGCAAGCGGACCCGGCGTGAGCACGGCAACGACGGCTGCGACGACGAAGACAGCAAGTTCGACCACAGCAACCGCGACGACCGCGGCCGCCACGCCGGCATCGGCAACCAGCGCGGATAACAGCGCCTCGGAGACGGCCGCAGCGGGGGCGGCGCAGACGGCCGCGGCATCCGGCGTGAAGCTGCCGCCGCTGCCGGCACCTGAACCGCCAATGACACAGTATTGGGCCGCGTATGGCGCGTGCATGCAAGCAAGGGGTTACGTCGTCGCACAGTAATCCCGATTGCAAGCCTCGCTGCCGTGCCTGGTTCTTCTTGATTGTGGCGCCGGCATTCGACGCCCATTTGCGAAACGGCAATGCTTAGCGACGTTACTTCCGATCTGCATGATTACCCCCAATGCGAGCACTGCGGTGCGCCGCTAGCCGGTCGCTTTACGCCGTGCACCGAGTGCGGCGCGCGTCCGGTCGATTCGCTCAGCGCGCGCCGCACGCCGCCTCCCCCCTTGAAAATGCCGCTGGGCGACACCGAGCCGATGCTGGCGAACCGGCTGATGACGCCGCGAATCTGGCGCCCATCTTCGCGAGCGCTAACCGATCCGTATTCCGTCATTAGCGAGACACCGGTCACCACCCCCGTGCTGCACAGACTGCGCCAGCCCGTCGTGCTCGGCGTGTCGATGCTGGTTGTGGCGTCCGCCGTGTACCTGGGCTTCATTCACACCAACGACTCGGACGACGGCACCCCTATCGCGGTGTCCGGCAAAGTGAGGACCCAGCACGTCAAACCGCCGGTTGCCGTTGCTCAGCGGTCCGCGCCGGTCTTCGTTGCTCAACGGCCCGTGAAGCCCGCACCCGTGCGATCGCCTCCTGTCCCGGCACCCGCTGCTCCGCCGCCGGTTCCGCGGCGCACGATGACTGCATCGGCCGAGGCGAAGCACAACCCGGGCGGCCAGACCAACAACCTGCCCGTCAAACCTCCCGTAGACGCGTCGAGACAGATCAGGTCCGCCCGCGCCAATCTGCAGCAGAACAATCTGTCGGCGACGAAAGCGCGGTTGGCGGCAGCCATCGCAGCACAGCCGGACAACCCCGACGCACTGCGCATGCGCGAAACCGTGAGCGCGCGTGAACAGCAGCGGGACGCTCTCCTGAGCGTGGCGCGAGGTTGCGGCTATGTCGCACGATGGACGTGCGTCTGGCACAAAGCCGGCGATGCGCTGCAGGTCGATTCGAGCAGCAAGGAAGCCCAGCGCCTGCTGACCCTCGCGATGCGCGAGTCCGAACTGGCAAGCGCGTGGCCGTCGACGCCCGCGCCCGAGACGACATCCGACGAGCGCAGCTCCGCCATCAGCCACCACTGAATGTCAGGTGTCCCGGCGCAAGCAATAGGGCGTGTCGAGGCGAAAAACTAGCGGGCCGGCACGGCGAGATGGCTACTGACCTGATGCGCGATTGCCCGATAGCGGGCCGCCGTATCCCTGAGCGTCAGACCGGCAAGCGAGCGTTGCGCCCGCGCCTGCCCTAGCGCCGCGACCACGGCATCCGCATAGCACGGCACATCGTCCGTATCGACCAGTTGCACGCCGGGAAAGCCGTTCGCGAAGGCAAACGACGGAATCCTGCTCGCGACGATCGGGATACCGGAAGCCAACGCTTCAAGAAACGCCACGCTGTGCGCCTCGGAGCGCGAAGGCATGACAAACACGTTCGACTCCGACAGCACGCTCGCCACATCGGTGCGCGGACCCGCCACCACGACCCGGTGCGCGATCCCCAACTCCTGCACGAGGCCAATGACGGTGCGCTGATAATCCGGATCTTCGACCACGCCGTACAGCACGAGGCGCGCGTCCGCCACCTGCTCGAGCACCTGGCCGAAGGCGCGCACGGTCAGAAGCTGATTCTTCACCGACGCATACCGCCCGATCTGCACGACCTGGGGCGCCCGGCCGTTATGTTCGGCGCCGTCGGTGAACGCGAAGCGGCCGAGGTCGACCCCGTTGGGCACCACGGTCATCGAAGGATGCGGCCCGATGGCCTGCACGTAATCGGTCATGCCTTGTTGCGATACGCTGATCACGACCCGGGCACGTCCCGACAGAATGTGCTCGACGCGCCGGAACAGCGGTCGCTCGAAATCGTTGGTCGCCGAATGCATGACGTAGACGACCGGCACCCGCAGCGGCAACGCGCGCGCATAAAACGAAGGAATCGTGGCATGCGCGAAAATCACGTCCGGGCGAAACCGCCGCACCGTGAAGAACAGATTCCACAGTTTGCCCGCGAGGCGCCTGCGCCGTGAAGGAAACCAGCACTGCACGCCGTGCCGCTGCAGTTCGTCCTGCAAGGTCAGGAATTCGGCGTGCACAGGCAGCAGCGAGGCTACACACACGGCCATGCCTTCGGCGCTTTGGTCGATAGCGAGATCCTTGGCGAGGACTTCGGCGCCCGACAAACGCGGCGCCAGAACCAGATGTAAGACGCGCATCATGAAGTCCTTGCAGTCAGCGTTCTGAACAGCATCCACGCCGCGGCGCAGCCAAGGCCAAGGGTCATGGACCAGGCAATGCCCGTCACGCCCCACCAATGAACCGCTGCAGGCACGCTCGCCAGCAGCACGACAACCTGAATCAGCGACGCATGCACCGTCGCCTTCGCGTCACCCACCGCGCGCAGATAAGCGACCAGCACGGCAATCAACGCGCCGATCGCCATATTGATCACCAGAATTCTGAACAGCGGCACCGCAGGCAACCAGGCCGCGCCGAGAATCAGCGAGAAGAGCGGTTCGGCGATCAACCTCAGCACCGCGACGAACCCCGCCAGCCCGATCGCGATCACGAGCAGATAAATCTTGATCAACCGCGATGCGGCCTGCGGACTCCGGCGATGACGTGCCGCGAAAGTGGGAAAGAGGTATTGCGACATCGCGATGGCGGCGTCGGCGAGCAGCATCTGCGCGAGCCGCGACGACATCTGATAGCTACCGAGTTGCGCCGGGCCGAGCAGTTTGCCGACCACGACCTTGTCGAACTGGTTGAGCAGCAGGTTGATCACGCTGCTCGCCCAGATCCAGCGACTGAAGCCCACGTAGTGACCAATGCCCGACCATGCGGCGCGGATCGGCGGACGCGGTTTCATCGTCGCCCAGGTCAGGATGCTTTTCAGGCTTTCGCCGGCCACGAGACCGAGCAGCACCGAAGCCGCCCCGGCGCCGAAATACGCGAGCCCCAGTCCGACTGAACAATCGAGAAATGCCGCCCCGACCTCGACGCCGGCAATATGCTGGAAGCGCCGTTCGCGCTGCACGAGGTAGTAAGTGGGCGATGCTAGGCCGCGCAACAACGGCAGCAGCGCGGCAAGCTGGATCAGCACCAGTGAACCGTTGAGATGAAACTGACTGCTCAGCAATGGTGCAAGCGCGACCAGCAACAGTGAGATGAGCACGCCGCGCGCGGTCAGTGTGGTCCACACCGCGCCGAGTTGCGAACGCGACGGTGGATGTTCGCCTTGGATGACCGCTTGAGCGAGACCTGTGTCCGACAACGCCTCGGCAATCGCCACCGCGAGCAAGGCCACGCTCACGCTGCCGATCGCCGCCGGCCCGAGCATCCGGCCAATCGCAAGAAATTTGATTGCTACGAGCCCACGCACGGCGAATTGCTGCAATAGCACCCACGTCGCCGCGCTCGCGCCGAAGCTGGCCGCTATCGAGAGCGCCGGAAGCCTGATCGCCCGCAAGCTGTATCTCCGTCGAATCGGAGCGCCGTTGAGTCGGCCATGAGCAGCGATTCAATGCATCGCTGCGAAACGCCGCCGGCGCATAAATTGTTAGGTTGCACCAGCAAGCTGGCGAGTTTTTTCATCGAATCCCATATACGACCTTACCGCGAGAGATTCGGCAACAACCGCCATCAGCTAGGTCAGATCAGCCGAAGCCATTGCGCGCTAGTACGTTTACCCACAGAACGGGTCAAATAGACGGATTCACTGACGCCGCCGATGCTAACGTTGTTCAGCTAGCGCCCCGGACAGCCGGCGCAAGGGTGCTTTTCCACAATGCATTCGACCACTGAAGACCACTGAATCAATGGAACAAGACTACGTCCTGATTGTGGAACCCAACCTCAGCGGCCATCGCTGGCGCTATGTCGAGTGGACGATGCAGGCCTGCACGGAAGCCGGCTATCCCTGCATCCTCGCAACGGAATCCGCCAACGAAGACCATCGGCTCGCCAGACAGATCGTCGCCGCAAACCGCGCGGATCTGCAGATCGCGTTCGTCGATCCCGAGGAGCGGCCCCGCGGGATGTTGCGCCAGTCGAACCAGTACTCGCGCTTTCACCGCTATTTCAAGCGCGTGTATCGAATCGTCAGCCACGCCCAGCCGATCAGGCTGGTGGTTGTGCCTTATGTGGATTACTTCTTCTATGCGTTGCCGTTTCTCGGTTCGCCTTTTCGCAAGACACCCTGGATCGGCATCACGATGCGCTCGACCTTCCATCACCACAAGGTCGGCATCAAGTCGCCGGATCGACCGATTGTGAATGCGGTCAAGGCGCTGCTTTTCAAGCGCGCCATCCGCTCCGTCGGGCTGCGCACACTGCTGACGATCGACCCGACTCTGCCGGAATGGTCCGCGCACAATACGTCGAAAAACAGCGCAGCGGTCGCCTATGTCGCCGACCCGTTTCCGGACGAGCACGCGGAAAATCCGGTGCTGGCCCGTGAGCGTCTCGGACTGGACCCCACGCAGCGTTATCTGCTGGTGTACGGCTCGATCACCGAACGCAAGGGCATCTACGAACTGGTTCACGCGTTGACGCGTCTGGAGCATGCGCCCACGCTGATCGTCGCGGGTGAGCAGGATGCGGGCACGCGCCATTTCATGCGCAATCATGTGCGCAACCTCACGCCCGCGCCGCTGGTGCTCGACTCGTTCATTGCGAACGACGTCGAGCGCGATCTGTTCTCCGCCTGCGACGCAGTCTGGCTAGGCTACAAGGGACACTACGGCATGAGCGGCGTGCTCGTGCAGGCGTACCGCTTCGGCAAGCCCGTGATTGCAACGGAAGACGGACTGATCGGCTGGTTCAGCCGGCGCTGCGAACTGGGGCCGATTCTGAAGGACCTGAGTTCCGCCTCGATCGGTAAAGCGATCACCGAAACCATGACCTCGTGGCCGCACGAGCCCGAGGCCGTTCCGGCGGCACGCGAAGATCTGCTGTCACGGCATACGCTCGGGCAATTCAAGCAGACTTTGCTTCGGCAGATGGCCTGATCCGGCAACACGCCTTCTTCGACACACCCTCACCTCGGCAGAAACTCAGAGCGCCTGGCGCGAGGCCAGCCCGCACACGGTGGTTGAACGTACTCAGGACAACTGGCCGCCGGCAACAGGCACTTCTTCGCGCACCGAACTGTTGCGCTTTGCCGGGAACAGCGCGTTGCGCATCAGCAGGAACGGATACTCGATTGCGCGTGTGGTCACGTAGCCGATCGCAATCGCGAAAGCGAACTGCGCGGTAAGCGCCACGATCCAGATTACGCTCGGCGCAAGACCCATGGCGGTCGCTTTGCGAATCAGCATGTCGCCCGGGGCGAGCGCAAGCGAATGCCACAGGTAAATGCCGTACGAATAGAGGCCGATCCAGGCAATCCCGCGATACACCCACGACGTCCTGAACGATCCCGAATACTCCAGCACGAACACGATAAGCGCGGCGAAACCGAGCGCCTGAATCGTATAGCCGATGCTTTCGTCGAGCGCGATGTGTTTCGTCGCAAGGGCGAGCCATGCGCACAGCAGCACGACACTGGCGACCAGCAACCATTTGCGCTTCGCGATCTGATGATAGACGCCCGGTTTCATCCAGTAGATCGCGGACAGAATGACGCCGACCAGCAAACTGTCGATGCGGTATTGCGTGTACGCGAATGCCCCTTCCAGGTTGCCGCCCGCCACTGCGAAGCAGCGCGCGGTGAACACTACCGCGCAGATTCCGGTGAGCACGCCGACAATCGTCCACGCGCCAAGGCGCCAGCGCGCGAACAGCAACAGCAGCGCGGGCAGCACGAGATAAAAGTGTTCTTCGACCGCGAGGCTCCAGGTCTGGGTAATCGAGGTACCCAGATAGTTCTGCAGGTGGGTCAGGTTCTGGACCAGAAACGTATTCCACGGATGGCGCCCGGCCAGCACATGAAACGCAATCAACACGTAATACGCGGGCCAGATGCGGAAAATCCGCCGGACGATAAAGCGCTTGGCGTCGACATTACCTGTTTCGGCGTACTGTCGAAGCAGCAGGCCGCCAACCAGAAAACCGCTCAGCGTAAAGAACAGATTAACGCCTTCGCGCCCGAAATTCTTCAGGGGGTACTCGATGATCTGGAGCAGGAAATTGTCGGTATGAACGACGTGAAAGTGAAAGCCCATCACCATGATAATGGCGATGCCGCGCACGAAATCCAGCTCGATGGCCCGACCGGCTGTTACGGATCTCGCCCCGCCGAATAATTTCATATTGTTCTCCCCTGTCGCCATTCGTGGGCGCATGTCCCTTTTTGCATCTTCGGTGGCGGCACGCGTGCGTGCGCGCCAACATCAAGGCATTGGCCGACAACATCGACAAGTGTGCGCGCGTCTTGCAGGGAACGCCCTTGCCACTGTCGCCAGAACCCAGGCAATCGGAGACGAAACTGGGGGGACGGAGCGGCCACGTGGGGATATTCCCGCACAATGACCCGATGCGAGACTGTCCGCTTTAAACCGACGGCGGATCGACAGCACGGGGAGGAATCAGTAATGCGCCATCAGTATGCGACGCTCTGGATATGGTTATTTCTGTTACCGCTTGCGCTGGACTATAAAGCGCCCGACGCCAACGTAGGCCACTTCGTCCAGTTCGTATTCGTCATTCCCGTGATCGCCGCGGGGCTCGCTCTCGCCCTGATCGCGCCACGCTTTCACAACGGCTCGCGGCTGCGCTCGGCAGTCACCTTCAGCGTGCTGCTGTGCGTGCTCGGCAGCATCGTCGCCCAGTTTGTTCAGGATAACGACACCGGCAACTATCTGCGCGTTCTCCTGCCGTTCCTGCTGTTCTTGCTTGCCTACCTCGTGGCCTGCCGTCCGTGGAGCGAATACAGAATCTCGCAGTTCGAGAAAGCCGTGTTCGTCGCCAACGTGATCTGTCTCGTGTTTACCTTCGTCTACGGCCTGGCCACGGCCGGCGACCTCGAAGACGCACGCTTTCGCATCATCTCCGTGACGTTGCTCGGGCTGCAGGGCGTGCTACTGCACGAATTCGTCGTCGCCAAACGCTTTTCGTTTTTCACGATCGCGGTGTTCGCGCTCAGCGTGATCGTCGAGTTGCTGAGCGTGACGCGCAGTTTGCTGGTCGGCACGGTCCTGCTGTTCCTCATTGCGATGGCACTGAGCGCACCGTCGATCCAACTTGTCTGGCGCACGGCCGCCCGCAGCGTGATAACCGGTGCGGTGCTGGCCGGCGTGGTCGGCATCGTGGCAGTGACTTTTCCGACCGTCACCGAGCACTGGACGCAGCGCATTTTCGCGTCCGAGGAAACCGTCACCGGCAAGGATCCAACCACGATCACCCGTCTCGCCGAGATGCGCGACCAGTACGATCAGGTGACGGCGTCGCCGGAAACGCTGCTGTTCGGCGAAGGCTACGGACACTACTACCGCTATTCCCCCGTCTACCTGCCGGACCTTGCCGGCCAGATCAGCGAGAAAGATTTTTACGCGATCAACGAATGGCCGGCGGGTCACAATTTCTGGGTCTATCAACTCTTCGCGGGCGGACTGCTGTTCGGTATCGCCATGCCTTTGGCGACGCTGGCCGCACTGGTAATCTGCTTTTTCTCGTACCGCTACTGGCGCTCGGTGGTTCCCGATGCGCCCATGCTTCCGGTGCTAGGCCGCGCCATCATGCTGTTTGCCGCGCTACCGGCCACATCGATCGGCGGCAATCCGCTCGGGCCGCGTTTCTCCGGGCTGATATTCGGCCTGGCCCTGGGACTGATGATCGCAACGCATGCGCGATTGCAGCGCGCGCTGCCGGCACGGGTGAGGCGCGCACCGACTCCGCCGCATTTGCGCCCGGCCGCCATGCCTGAACTACCAGGTAGAATCCAGCCCGGCACGGGTCGCGCGGATCTCGCGACGACCCTCGGCATGTCGCCCGTTGCAACCACCGCGCCCGGCTCCAGCCAGTTCGGCGCCCTCGTGTCGCGCACCACGTCGACGCAAAACGCCAATCGACGGAATATCGTCCGATGAAAATTCTCCATCTGCTTGCAAGCGTCGATCCCCGCGCCGGCGGCCCGGTTGAAGGCGTTCGCCGCAGCGGCGCGGCAATGCAGCACGCCGGGCACGAAATCGAAGTGGCCACCTGCGATGCGCCCGGCGACGCCTACCTCGCGTCCCTTCCGTTTCCGGTCCACGCATTCGGCCCTGTCAACAGCCGCTATAGCTACAGCGCACAACTCGCGCCGTGGCTCGCCGCCAACGCCAACCGCTTCGACGCGGTCATCGTGCACGGCTTGTGGCAGTACCACGGCTTCGCGGCATGGAAAGCGCTGCGCCAAAGCGACGTGCCCTACTACGTGTACGTGCACGGCATGCTCGACCCCTGGTTCAAACAGGCCTATCCGCTCAAGCATCTGAAGAAGTGGCTGTACTGGCCGTGGGCCGAATACCGCGTACTGCGCGATGCACGCGCCGTCATCTTTACGACGGAGGAAGAACGTGCGCGCGCCCGTCAATCGTTCTGGCTGTACCGGGCGCATGAGCGGATCGTGCCGTACGGCGCGACCGTGCCGCCGCTCGACGCAGCGCCGCTGCGCGAAGCGTTCCTGCAAGCCGTGCCCGGCTTGCGCGGCAAACGCATCGTGTTGTTTCTCGGCCGCGTGCACGCGAAGAAAGGCTGCGATCTGCTGATCGATGCGTTCGCGCGTATCGCCGGCCGCGACCCGTCGCTGCATCTCATGATCGCGGGTCCCGACGAGACCGGCTGGGTGGCCAGCTTGCGCGCCCAGGCTCAGGCGGCCGGCATCGCGCACCGCCTCAGCCTGCCGGGCATGCTGCAAGGCGATCTCAAGTGGGGCGCGTTTCATGCAAGCGACGTGTTCGTACTGCCCTCGCATCAGGAGAACTTCGGCGTTGCGGTTGCCGAGGCGCTCGGCTGCGGACTGCCCGCGCTGATCTCCAACAAGGTCAACGTGTGGCGCGAGATCGAAGCGGACGGTGCGGGGATGGTGGCTGCCGATACGGTCGACGGTACGGAAAAGAATCTCGTGCGCTGGCTCGAACTCGACGACACCGCGCGCGCCGCCATGCGCGCTCAGGCAACTCGCACTTTCGAAGCACGCTTCCGGGTCGAGACCATGGTCAGCGCGTTGACCGCGCTGCTGGAAACGAAAGGCAGCATCGGCGAAACGCGCGAAAACGCGCTCGCCACGCTGCGCGAAGCCACGACTCAACCAGGCCGGTGACGTTGGTATAACGGCGCGCCGCGAGGCGCGCCCTGTCACCGGCCGTTCTTCATTGCTCCTTCATCAACGGCGTCAAGGTCGAGGCTGCGATCGGCAGGGTTTCGACTTGGGGTTACCAGGAAACTGGCTGCAGCTTGCCGTCGAACTTTGCTGTGCCATTCGCAGGGATCACGACCGCACGCGAAGCATTGCCGTAGTACAGGTTTGTCCGGGTCCCTCCCACGCTGGTGAGCCTGACGGACGACAACGCACCACCGGTCCACGCGAGGTCCACCGCAAACCCGCCTTTCGCCCGCAGCCCCTTGACACTTCCCGTACCCCATTGCGACGGCAGCGCGGGCAGCAGCGTGATGCGATCCATCCTGCTTTGCAGCAGCATTTCCAGTATCGCCGCCGGACCGCCGAAGTTCGCATCGATCTGGAACGCCGACGAGTTGCTCGACAGCGCATAGGCGTCGAACATGTTGGCAAACGTGCCGTTCACGCCGTCGTTGCCCGCCGAGTAGTTCAACAGCTTCGGAATCATCGAATAGCAGGTGGCGGCATCGTGGAAATGTGCCCAGCAGGCGATGCGCCATGCCAGCCCCCAACCGAACGAGTTGAAACCGCGCGCGGTGAGCAGCGCCTTCACGCCGGCCACGAGCGTCGGATCGCTGTCGAGCGTGATGCGCTCGCCTTCAAACCACCCGATCAACGGCGACAGGTGCCGGTGCCCCGTTTCGCCGACAACACTGTCGCTCATCCATTCCTGAAGCTGCCCGGTCGTCGGGCTCACTTTCGGCAGATAGAGGTTCGCCTTCAGACTCGCGAGTGTCTGGGCGAAATCCGCATCCTTGCCAAGCAGCTGGCTCGCCGCGACCGTGTTGGTGAACAGATCCCAAACGAGCTCCTGTGCATAGGTAATGCCGAGCTGCTGGTGAGGCCCCTGCTCCGGCGACCAGTCCTTGTCGTCGATGAGCAGCCCCGTCGCCGGATCCCGGATCAGGCGCGCCTGCCAGAACTCGCAGGCAGATTTCATCACGGGGTAGATGTTCGCCAGATAGCGCTTGTCCAGCGTGTACTGATAGTGATTCCACAGCGTGCGGCAATACCACGCGCTTGCCGGCGGACTCCAGTCCCAGCCGAGCGAGCCGTAGATGCCGGTCGAAATCGCCACCGTCCAGCCCGCCACCTTGCCGTTCGAATTGCTGTAATTCACGTTGGCGGCATCGTTGAAATGATTCCGGGTGGACTGGACCCACGAAGGATATTGCCCGGTGACGTAATCGGCAAACGGCAGCTGACACTCCGGCAATCCGGCGCGGTCGGCGAGCCAGTAGTTCATCTGCACGTTGATATCGGTGTGGTAGTCGGCCATCCACGGCGGATTGTTCGTCGTACTCCACAAGCCTTGCAGATTCGCGGGCATCGAGCCGCGCGACGACGAGATCGTGAGGTAGCGTCCGAACTGCACGTACATCGCTTCGAGCTCGGGATCGGCCAGCGCGGGGTTCGCCCCGCGCGCCTGCAACCGGGCCGGGATCGTCAGCGCCCTCTGCGCGGCGCTCGAGGTGCCGAGGTTCAGCTCCATGCGCCCGAAGAGACCGCGATAGTCGCGCACGTGGCGCCACAGCAGATCCCAGTAGCCCCGAGCCGCGGCGTTTGTCACGTCTGCGATCGTGGCGCTGCGCGGGTTGATGCCCGTCAGGTAACTGTCGACGTAGCGCCCGGTGTAGTCGGTGCGTGCCGCAACGATGATCGTGAGCGCAGGACAATTCTGCAGCGTGATCTGCCCACTGGCGGAGTTGAACTGCGCGACGCCCGCATCCGGAATAACCGACAGGTACGTGGCGTACAGCTCTCCGCTACCGCTGACCGAACCCGAGAACGACAGCCCGTGATTCGACTCGCCGACGGTCTGGGTGCCCTGTCCGTCGATCAGCGACACGGTGCCGTTATAGGTGCCACCGTCTGAGGTGAGCCGCACGACGATCACATTGTCGGGAAAGCTACTGAAGATCTCGCGCCGGTAGGTCCTGCCGCCGACGCTGTACTGCGTGCGCACGAGCGCATTGCTGATGTCGAGCGAGCGCTGGTAGCTCGTGGCGCCGGCGTGACTCGGCAGATCGATATAGAGCCTGCCTAACGACAGGTAGGTGCCCATGCCGGTTGTCGTATAGGACAGGTCGACGACGTCCTTGCTGCCCGACCATAGCGTGATCTCGTTCAGGTAAAGCGCTTCCCTCTCGCTCGCGCCGCCTGCCAGCGCGCCCAGACGACCATTCCCGACCGGCAGGCCCTGAAACTGGATGCTGGATTCGACGGCGGGTTGATCGTACTGGAACAGCAGCGCCTGATCGGCGGAGAGGAGCGGTGAAGCGCCCTGTGCGGAAGCGGAAAGTGGATCGGTCGTCGGGAAGGTGCCGGTCTCGCTGGCCTGTGCGGAACGTATCGCTGCATGGTTGCCGGTCCCGCCGCCTGCCACCGGCAGGATGGCGGCTACACCGCCGAGTTTGAGGAGCCTGCGACGCTTCTGGTTTACGGACGTTTTCATCCTGTCTCCTGGTTCGCGAAGTTTCCCCGAAAAATCCACCTATAAATATTTTGTGCAAATATGCACTTAGCGGGGATTCTCCAGACATTAGGTTTTTCCCTCGGTACGCGCGCAGCAAAGCGGTACCGAAATCGGGCTGTCTGTCTGGCGCGGAGACACGTGCGATAGGTCCGGCGAGCGTTTTGTGCATCTGCAAATCGCTGGCGGCGCACGGGCAGAAACGTCGAAATAACGGGTGGGAGCGAAAGAACTTCAGGAGGTATTTCCCGCTATGTGAGCGGGATGGCGAAACACAGGCCAACTACACTTGGCTTTCACCCGGTCGGAGGCAGAGTTCATGCCGCCGCGGCAAAGCACTCGGGCGACGGCTTTGCCGCGATGCAGACCACCGTCGGCAGGGTGGCCTGCATCGGAATCAATATCGATGACTGCGCCGCGAGGCGCGTGCCGTCACCGGTTGTTCTTCATTGCTCCTTCATCAACGGCGTCAAGGTCGAGGCTGCGATCGGCAGGGTTTCGACTTGAGGCTGCTGCGTCTGGATCGACATCAGGGAACTATTGGCGGCGTCGCCCCGCGTATTGCCGACGATATCCGGGACATCGAGTTGCCGCACCAGATGACCCGCGAGGCGTAGCGCAAGCGCGGCGATCGTGATGGTCGGAAAGTTGGCGCCGACGGTTGGAAAGACCGAGCTGCCCGCCACATAAAAATTGCTCATCCCATGCACCTTGCAATCGCGATCGACCACGCCTTCACGTGGCGAATCGTGCATACGTGTGGTGCCCATGTGATGCCACGTGCCCTCCAGCTTCGCCGGCCAGCGCCGGCCTTCGAGCGGCGCGTCGAGTTCGACGTCCGCGATACCGACCATCTGCAACTCCTGCGCGAGCAAGGCGAACGTTCTGTCGAAGGTGCGCTGCACCTGTTCGCCCAGCCGCCACTCCACTTTCACGCGCGGCATGCCGAACCGGTCGCGTTTATCGGCCGACAACGTCACCCGGCTATCGGGATCGGGCACCGCTTCGACGATCGCCTGCAAGGTCACGTCGGTGATCAGCGCGGGCCATTGCAGGAGCCGCGTCAAACCGTAGCCCACGGTGTGCAGCGGATGCGCGATCATCGTCGCGATATCGGTTTTCAGGCTGCGGCCCGGCTGGTCCTTCTGCAGCAGCGCTTCCTTGCAGTGGATCAGCGCCTCGGACCCTGCGGTTCCTTCACCGTACCAGCGCGAATAGAGCCACACGCGCGAATTCAACAGCTTCTCGCGTTCCATCAACTCCTGCTTCGGTGCGAACTGCGAGGATATCTTCGTGCCGTGCGCAGACACCGCGGCATTCTGATAGTGATATTTGATGTCATACAGTTTGTTGCGCGCGTTGCCCGGACGAAAACGCACTTTGCCGGACATCATCCGCGGATGATCCATGAAGTAGCGGCCCACCAGATCGTTGGCATTGCCGAGGCCCGCCGCCTGCACGTTGTTCGAAGCGAGTAGAAGCCGCGCATTCTCGATACCGCCCGTGGCGAGCACGAAAATCCTCGCGGTCACCGTCATCTTGCGTCCACTGATAGTCGTCACCTGAAGCCGCGAAACAGACGTGCCCTCAGCGTCGGCGTCGATATTCTGGACATTCGCATACAGAAACACACGCACCCGCGCCGAACGCGAGAGCTCGTCACGATAGGCCTTGCCGAAACGCACAGGAGGGCTGAATTGCGCGACGGTATCGCGCATATCGCCGGTCGCAAGTGGTATGCGGCGCACGTCATGGCGTCCGATCTCGCGCTCCCAGTAGGCGGGGTCGAAATTCTGCGGGCCGAGCTTCAGCAGTTCATGCGTACGCGCATAGTACGGCGCCAGTTCTTCGAGACCGAACGGCCAGCCGCTGTGCGGGATCCAGTCGCGCTTGTCGAAGTCCCACGGATCGAGCGGGCGGCACCAGCCGCCCCAGCAGTTGCTGCTGCCGCCGAAATAACGGCTGCGCGAGCCGTCCGCGAACGAATAGGGAAGCCCGGCGTTCTCGCCACGATAGAGGTCGCGGGTTTCGTCATCAGGCCCGAAGCCCCCGCTTTCGAGCATGCAGGTGTCGACCCCGGTCCTCGACATCTCCAATGCAAGCGTAATGCCGGCCACACCTCCGCCGATGATGCAGACCGTCGTTTCAATGGCCGTGTTGTGTTCAACAGTGCGAGTATCGATGAACATCCCTACTCCCCATCTTCTTCATGCATGTCTGAGTGCGTCAATCCGGCTACTCATCCAACCGGGGCTGGCAAGCAAACCACGCACACGTCGTTGCCGAACGCGTCACCGGCGTCGCCGCAGGTATCGATCAAAGGCATCGATCGACAATCCGATTGCGGCCGCCGACATTCCGGCTTGTCAACGACCTGGCCTCCTCAGCGTATAAACGCTGCGGTTTTCTCTCTGTGCTTCAAGTCACGGAATCGAAACGGTTCCGGATAAAACGACATGGATTGCCGCCATACACGCCCTCTGGATCAAGCGAGCGATGCACGACGGACAACGGTGTCACCACGGCCGACCGGCCGATCGTCACACCCATCTGCACAACGCATTTCGACGTGATCCAGACACCGTCCTCGATGACGATCGGCGCGACGCGCAGATCCATCGTGGTACTCATATCGTGAGAGCCGGCACTGAGGAACGTCCCCTGGGAAATGCAGACATTCGAGCCGATGCGGATCAGCGCCTGGTTGTAGATCCAGACGTCGACGCCGAACCAGCAGTTATCCCCCACTTCGAGGTTCCACGGCGACTTCACGCGCAATGGATGCACGAAGCGGCAACCCGTGCCGATCTTCGCGCCGAACAGGCGTAACAGCGCAACGCGGACCGACGAGAGCGGCAGCAGCTTGTTGTTGATGATGCAGGCTTCAACGACAAACCAGATGAGCTCGATCAGGGCACCGCGCTTCGCGCGATAGTTCCCTTTTCCAGCCAGACTGAGATCGATGACACGGCCATCCTCGCGAACGCCTTCGACTTCCGGCATACGCCCGATCTGCGGATCGTCGGCAGCGTTACCCATCAGATTTCTCCAGACCACGAACGGGAATCGACATACCCCTGCGTCGCACTTACATTATGTTTCGACTCCTTACTGAATCCGGCTTCATGGCCGTACGAGCAAGCGTTTTGGCGGCTGCACGCGTACTGGTTGGCGCACGATAGCTCTATTGCGACCGCATCTTCCTGGGGCATCCAATGACCATCTCGTTTCGGCACATAACACCCTCGCTGCTTCTCGCCATCGCGACCTATGCCGTACCAGCGCTCGCGCAGAACGCCGCAGCGCCCGCGCCCGCTGCGCCGGCCCTTGCCGCTACCGCTGCGACCAGCTACGGCACCCCCGCCCCGGCAGCGCGCGCCAACCCGGGTGCGGCGCATCGCAACAGCGAAGCGCAGTTGCTCGGCGCTCCACGCGACTACGGCTCGCCAGATGCGCAGAAAGGCAATACCGCCGACGCCGAGCAGGCGGCCCTGCTCGATGAACAACGCATGACGGTGCTGGGCGGAGCGCAGCCTGCCGTGCGCAAGGGCCAACCCAACAAGGCGCAGGCCGCCGGCAACGGCAAGGTGCGCGTGACCGGCCAGCCAGGCGGTCCGAATGCAGCCGCCCGCCTGATGCCCGATGGCGCCGCGAAAACCACCTACGCCGATCCGTTCGATGCGGGCAAGCACGCCGTCTACAAATCCCCGTGGTGATATCGCATTCATGAGATGGCCGCGTACCGGATCAATCCGGCGCGGCTTCCTCCGTTGTAGCCGGCTTGCGCCGCCGGGCCGCAGCGGTTGAAGGCCTCGGGCCACCGAAATACGGTGTCTCCCCATTCATGTGCGTGCCACGTGTGCCACGAACCATCGTCGCGAGCCGCGCTTCGAACGTGCCGATCGTCGACTCCGGCGATAGCGCGCGCTCCGCATAATTGCGTGCCGCCTTGCCGAGCGCCGTGCGGCGTTCGGGATCGCTTGCCAGCACCGTGATTGCCGCCGCCAAAGCCTTGACGTTATCCGGCGGCACGACCACGCCTCGCGGCGACACCGCGTCGTAGAGACCCGTGCCGCGCCGCGCCATGGCCACCACAGCGCGCCCGCTCGCGAACATGCCGGTGAGCTTCGACGGCATCACCAGATCCGCGGCGTCAGCACGTTGCGGCAGAACATGGATGTCGGCGAGATTGAGCAGCTCGTTCAGACGTTCCACGGGTTGCAGCGGAATGAACACGCAATTCGTCAATCCTGCGCAGCGCTCGAGCAAACTCTCTTTCGCCGCGCCGCTGCCGCAGAAAACGAAGGTGAGGTCGGTACGTGCGGCAAGCGATGCCGCCGCATCGGCGAGCGTTTCGATACCCTGTTTCGCACCCATGTTGCCCGAGTACAGCACCACCTTCTGGCCGACGGGAATGCCCAGCAGGCGCCGGTAGTCGCTCGCTCGCGTCAGCGGAAAGATGGTCGACACGTCGACCCAGTTGGGCAGGCACACGACCCGCGAAGGCTCGACGCCTTTGACCACCGCGCGCGAACCCATCTGCCGCGTAATCGACGACACGGTATCGAAGCATCGCAGCAGCGTGCTTTCGATCCAGCGTGCCACGCGCGCTGCGAGCGAGCTTTTCAGAAGACCCAGATCGAAAGCGGCATCGACCTCGAAGTCCTGAATATGCAGCCACGCACTCGCGCCCACGAGACGCGCGAGCGCCAGCGTAGCGGGCGCGCACATCAGGGTCGGCGCGATCAGCATCGCGGCATCGGGGCGCCACAGCATCTGCCGGGCGAGCAGCGGCAACGAACTCACCGCGAAGCTCGCCAGATGCAGCATCCGCTTCAGCCCGCTGGGATGCGCCGGCACCCACAGCGGCGCGCGCCAGATCGTCACGCCGTCGCGCGTTTCGCGCTGATACCGCCATGACACATAGTTCGCCGCCACGCGCCACTCAGGGTAATAGGGCGGCGCGCACACCACGCGGACCTCGTGGCCACGCCTCGCCAGAAGCACAGCCATCTCTGCGGTGTACTTACCCACCCCCGTCAGTTCGGGCGCGTAATTGATGCCGTAGATCAGAATCTTCATTGGGGCTGCCAGGACGGGTTAGAGCTTCGCATGTGCGGGGGCCGTGAGGCGCCTCAGTCGCTCAGCATCATGGCGCAGCCACGCGCGATATTGGCGGCGGCAGAAGGCGGATCGAAACGGCGAATCACATCCATGCAACGGCGCGCCGTGCCGCCTGCGTCCGCGAATGCCTCCATCGCCTTGAGCATCGTGCGCTGCAGTCCGGCGACATCGCCCGCCGTGAATGCATAACCGCTCACGCCGTCGATCACCAGTTCCGGCACACAACCGCAACTCTCGCTGACCACCGCGGGGCAACCATGCGCGAGCGCCTCGTTGACGACGAGTCCCCACGGTTCGCTATAGCTCGGCAGCACCATGCAGGTCGCGCCGTAGTATTCCCGGGTGAGCGGTTGGTCCTGCAAACTGCCGGCGAACGTTACCGCGTCGCCCAGTTCGAGATCAGCCACCTTCGCGTGCAGCGCGTCCGCCATCGGCCCCGTGCCGACAATACGCAACTTCGCTGCCGGGATGCGGCGCCGCAAGCCGGCGAACGCCTCGATCAGCGTGCCGATGCCCTTCTCTTCCGAGAGACGGCCGACGTACAGAAACACCGGCGGATTGCCGGCGCGTGCCGCGACCCGCTCGACCAGCGCGCGCTCCGGCGAAAACGATCCAGGCATTGCCGCGGCCTGGCACGGCACGAAAATCTTGTCGCGCTTCGCGCCGAGTGACTCCAGATACTCGCGGCTACGTTCGCCGAAACCGAAATAGCCATCGCAGAGCGAAAAGAACACACGCTTCGGAATCGACGTCAGCAGCTTCTTGGGCCGGTCGCGCGCGGTCGAATCACAGAACACCGCGCGCCGCTTGCCGGTCACGATGCATGCCGCCAGCATCGCCCAGTATTCCGGACGGTGGTAGCCCGGCAGGACGATCAGATCCGACTTGGTCCGCAACACTTCCCAGGTGAGCCGCGCGATCATCTTCAGCGTCGGCACATCTTCGTAGCAACCATCGAACAGCTTCTGCATCGGATAGCGATGGTACGAATAGTCGACGTCCGAAAAACCAACACGGTCGTGCTCGGTATCCGCAATCTGCACCATCGAGTAGCGAATCGCGCCGGATGCCGAGATGTTATGCAAGGCGGAGAACACGACACCCTTGTGACGCGACCATACGACGTTGTGGAAGATCGTGACTGACGCAGTCATTTTTATGCCACTCCTCGAAAATCGTCCCTGTGTGCGTTGCACGCTATTCGCGCGAAACGCTCCACGCGCTCCCTCATTGCCGGAATCGCGCTCAACAGCCCTTCAATGCGCGCCTAAACGTGCATGACGGCGGCGGCGGTCGAGCCGGCGTGCAATTCAACGAATTCCCGATACGTGGACGTGATGCCCTCTTCGAGGCCAATGGTCGCGTGCCAACCCATTTGCGCGAGCCGCGATACGTCCAGCAGCTTGCGCGGCGTGCCGTCGGGTTTGGACGCGTCGAACACGAGTTCACCCTCGAAGCCGGCCACCTTGCAGATGCATTCGGCCAGTTCGCGAATCGACAGGTCTTCACCCACGCCGACGTTGAACAGGCCTTCTGTCACGTTGTGTTCGAGCACGAAGAGCGTCGCCGCGGCGAGATCGTCGACGTGCAGAAACTCGCGGCGCGGCGTGCCCGAGCCCCACACTGTCAAGGTCGGGGAGCCGTTCACCTTCGCTTCGTGAGCCTTCCTCAGCAGAGCCGGTAAAACATGGCTGCTGTTCAGGTCGTAGTTGTCGTTGGGGCCGTACAGATTGGTCGGCATCAACGAGACGTACTGTGTGTTGTATTCGCGGTTGTACGCCTCGCACAGCTTGAGGCCGGCGATCTTCGCAATCGCGTAGGCGTCGTTGGTCGGCTCGAGCGGCGAAGTAAGCAGATACTCCTCGCGGATCGGCTGCGGACACTGTTTCGGATAAATGCACGACGAACCGAAGAACACCAGCCGCTCCACCTGCGCGCGAAACGCGGCGTGAATCACGTTGGTTTCGATCACCAGGTTTTCATAGATGAACTCGCCCGGCTGTGACGCATTGGCGAGAATGCCGCCCACGCGCGCGGCCGCGAGCAGCACCACGTCGATCTTTTCCCGCTCGAAGAAGCCGTTCACGGCAGCCTGATCCTTGAGATCGAGCTCCGCCCTCGAACGCGTGACGACGTTGTGATAGCCCTCGGCATTGAGCCGCCGGACCAGCGCGGAGCCGACCATGCCACGGTGGCCCGCCACGAAGATGCGTGCTTGTTTGTTCATCGCCGTTACTCGTGATGTTCCAGTGCTGTGAAACCGGCCAGCGTGACAAGCGCGTCACGTCTCGCAATCTGATAGTCCGCCCGCACCATTTCCTTGACGAGCGCGCTGAATGGCGTGGTCGGCTTCCAGCCGAGCTGCGCATGGGCTTTCGACGGATCGCCCAGCAGCGTCTCGACTTCGGCGGGCCGGAAGTAGCGCGGATCGACACGCACGATCACGTCGCCAGGCGACATCTTGATTTCGCGTCCTTCCACCTTTTCGACGATACCGACTTCATCCACACCGGAGCCTTCGAAACGCACCGTGACGCCCAACTCGGCGGCGGCATGCTGAACGAACTCACGCACGCTGTACTGCACGCCGGTGGCGATGACGTAATCCTCCGGCCGTTCCTGTTGGAGCATGCGCCATTGCATCTCGACGTAGTCGCGCGCATGGCCCCAATCGCGCAACGCCGACAGATTGCCGAGATACAAGGTCTTCTGCATGCCGACCGCGATGCGCGCCACGGCGCGCGTGATCTTGCGCGTCACAAAGGTCTCGCCACGCACCGGCGATTCGTGATTGAACAGAATCCCGTTGCAGGCATAGAGTCCGTATGCCTCGCGGTAATTGACCGTGGTCCAGTACGCAAACAGCTTGGCGACCGCGTACGGGCTGCGCGGATAGAACGGTGTGGTCTCGGACTGCGGCACCTGTTGGACGAGGCCGTACAGCTCCGAGGTCGAGGCCTGATAGAAACGTGTCTTGTGCTGAAGCCCCAGAATGCGGATCGCTTCCAGAATCCGCAATGCGCCGAGGCCGTCCGCGTTAGCGGTGTATTCCGGTTCCTCGAACGAAACCGCCACGTGGCTCTGCGCCGCGAGGTTGTAGATCTCATCGGGCTCGACACGCTGGATCACGCGCAGGATGCTGGTCGAGTCGGTCAGGTCCGCGTGATGCAGGAAGAGTCGCTGGTCCGGGTCGTGCGGGTCGCGATAGAGATGATCGATCCGGTCCGTATTGAACAGCGATGACCTGCGTTTGATGCCGTGTACGTCGTAATCCTTGGCGAGCAGCAGCTCGGCGAGATACGACCCGTCCTGTCCAGTAATGCCGGTGATCAGCGCGACCTTGCGTTTCATGAACCCCTCCCCTCGTTGAACTTTGCGATACCAGTGCAACAACACGATCAAATGAACGGCCCCGTCATGAGGCCGCCACCTCAACCGGCGATGCTGTCGTATCCGTAATAACCGCCTTGATAGCCGGAACCGAGGAATGCCCCTTCCTGAGGCACATCGGTCAGCAGCACGCCTTTGAGCGATACGCCGCCGTTGAGCAGCCGCTTGGCCGTCTCGGCAATCTCGTTCAGCGGATGGCGGCCATGGCGCACCACCAGCAGCGTCGTGCCGGCGTGCTTGCCGATCACCGTCGAGTCGGTCACGGCAAGCACCGGCGGTGTGTCGACGATCACGATGTCGTAGTGCGACTTCAACTCGTCGAGCATCGTTTGGAAACGCTTGCTCATCAACAATTCAGACGGATGCGAGGGCAGCGTACCCTTGGCGAGCACGTCGAGTCCGGGCAGCACGTCGCGCTGGACCATCGACGCGAGATCGCCACCGCTCAGCACGTCCGAGAGCCCCGGCTGATGGGCGATGCCGAAATGCGAATGGACGTCGCCGCGCCGCATATCGCCGTCGATAATCAGCACCCGCTTGTTCGCCGACGCCACCAGCGCCGCCAGATTCACCGACAGGAACGACTTGCCGGTGTCGGGCCGCGAACCCGTGATCATCACGACGTTGTTCTCGGCGTGATCGAGCGACAACTGCAACGAGGTCCGCAGATTGCGCACGCCTTCCACGGCGATGTCTTCCGGCGCCTGCTGTGCGAGCACATGCAGCCCGCGACGGCGCAGCATGACGTTTTCCTGCAAACGCAGCTGTGTCTGGCTGCGCGGCACGATCGCGAACACCGGCACGCCGAGCACCGCTTCGAGTTCGTCCGGACGTTCCACGCCGCCGTACATTGCGCGCTTGAAGAAGGTCAGCATGATGCCGATCAGCAAGCCGCCGCCGAGCGAAATCAGGATCGCCAGCACGCGCTTCGGGCGCACCGGCTCGTCAGGCGTTTCGGCGAAGTCCACCACCCGCACGTTGCCCACCTGGCCGGCTTTCGCCACCCGGAGTTGCTGCGCGCTATTCAACAGATTGGTATAGAGCTCCGTGTCGACGTGCACGTCGCGCAACAGGCGCAATGCGGTCTGCTCGGTATCCGGCATCACGGCCACGCTGCGGTTCATGGTGGCCGCCGCGCCCTGCAACGCCGCGATCTGTGCATCGAGCGCGGCTACCGCCGGGTGATTCGCCGTGAAGCGCTGCGACATCTCCGCGCGTTGCTGCTGCAGATCGAGCAGCTTCGTCTTGTTGTCGACGACCTGTTGAAGCAACAGGCGGCTTTCTTCACCGAGATCGACCGTGCCGTGCGCGTTGCGGAATTTGTTGTAGCGTTGCTCGGCGTCGTCGAGTTCCTTGCGCAAGCCCGGCAGTTGCTGGTCGAGGAAGGCCAGCATGTGCTCCGCTTCGGTCGAACGGCTTTCCACATCCTGACGCACGAATTCGCGCGCCATGCTGTTGACGATTGCCGCGGTCAGCGCGGGGTCGCCGCCTTCGAGGCTCGTGCGAATCACGCCGGACTGCAGCGTGGTTTCGGCCACCACGAGCGCCTTTTGCAAGCGGTCCACGGTGCCCAGCGTCGAGGCGCGCTGCAGTTCGAAACGCGCGCCAGGCTCGCCGACCAGCTTGTCGACACGCAACGCGATTGGGCCGTCGGCGGTGTCGGTTTGCACGGTCTCGCCGACGTGACCGGAGAGAATCGCGATACCGTTCTTGTCGCGCAGCACGTACGAACCCGCATCGCCGGCAATCAGCGTGAAGGTCGTGTCATAAAAATCCTTCGACGTGTCGAAGCGCGACACGGCGATGCTCTCGGTACTCCATGCATAGCCCGACAGGTTGATGAAGGAAGGCAACTTGAAGCCCCACTGGCCGTTCACCAGGCCCGCGATCATCCCGCCGATGAACGGCATATAACGCGGTGAAGCCGTGATGTCGAGGTGCAGGTTCTTGACCGTTTCCTCGGTGACGAGACGCGACTTGAGCAACTCGATCTCCGCCGCCGTCGAGGGCTTGGTGTCGAACATGCCGGTGAGCGGCGGCAAGGAATCCTTGCCGTTCGCGTTGGCATTGGCCGTCTTGTCCTCGACGTGGAACAGCACATCCGCGCGATACGTCGGCGGCGCAAGGAACGCATACGCGCACCCCAGCGCGAGTGCGATCAGCGTCACCATCACGATCGTGCGCCAACCTCTCACGATCGTGCGCAGATAGTCCGACAGGTGCAGCTCGTCCGGTCCGGACACGTCGGTATAGCGGTTTTCGAAATTAATTGCCATTTTGTTCACCCAACAAAGCCCGGCGGTTCATGGTCACGTTGCACGGTTGTTATTTCGCAAGAACGGCGCCCGTTACAGCCGCATTGATCGCCGGCAGCAGCAGGTTCAGCACACGGTTGAAGCGGACCAACCCGCCTTGACCGACATACACGACGTCCTTCGGTTGAAGCTCGAACTGATTGGCGAGGATCATGGACACCGGCGAAGTCGCATCGAGGTGGTAGACCTGCGGTGATTCGCTGGTCGAATTGCGGATCACGAACAACTGTCTGGCCGCCGCCGTGTTCGAGTCGAAGCTGCCGCTGTCGGAAATGGCCTGCGAAAGCGTCAGCGTGCCGTTGCGCATCGGCAGGATGGTCGCCGGCTTGTTGACCTCGCCCATCACATACACGCCGCTGTCTTCGCGCGAAGCCACCCGCACGATGTCACCGGCCTGGAGATAGATGTCCGACGGATTGCGGCCGCGCTTGATCAGGTCGTCCACGTTGAGCGGATACGTCACGCCGTTGCGGATCAGCTCAACGCGGCTGCGATCCGCATTCGCGCTGAAACCGCCGCCCTGGTTGATCACGCTCGTCAACGACAGCGGAATGTCGGTGACCGACTGCGCGCCAGGGGTGCGTACTTCACCGTCGACATAGACCTGCGCGTTCCGGAACGAGGCCACCCGCACCGTCACCTCAGGCTTCTGATACACGTTGCTCAGACGCTTGTGCAGTTCCTTCTGGATCGTCCCGACGTCTTTGCCGGCCACGTGCACCGTGCCTGCATACGGAAACTGCACGTCGCCGTTTTCGTCGATCAGAAAACCGGGCGCGGCATCCGTCGTCTTCGCGTTCTGCGCGGGCTGGCCAAGCGCGGCGGCGAGTTCCGGGTGATCCCACACGACGATCTGCAGCACGTCGCCGGGGCCGACCTTGTAAGCGGTCGGTTTGCCGAACAGCGCGGTCGTCTGCGGCGGCAGCACCGCGGCCGTCTGCGTCGCGTTCATCTTGCGCAGCAGCGCGAGGTTGATATCGGTAATCGGAATCTGCTGTTGCTGCGATGCTTCCGTGCTGAAGTCCCCACCCGTGTCCTGAACCGCGGCTGGGGTAATCATCTGTTGACCCGGTACGATTCCGCATCCGGAAAGCAGTGCTGTAACTGTGAAAATCACGAGACTTCCCGTGCGTATACCAAGCGAGCTCATGGTGTTTCCTCCTTGCGCCAGGGACCGTCCTCGGGGGAGGTAGAGCCCGGCGTGCTTGTTAACTACTTAGTACTCAGTAAGCGTTTCGATGCGCCAGTCCGGCAACAATCGTCGCGCCGATAATCCGCATATCAAGTGCGAACGACCAATGCCCCAGGTAGTACAGGTCATGTTCGACGCGACGCTCCATCTTCTCGATGCGGTCGGTTTCGCCACGAAAGCCGTTGATCTGCGCCCAGCCTGTAATGCCCGGCTTGATCCGATAGCGATTGATGTAGCCGGCGACCACTTTCTGATAGAGGTCGTCGTGCTCGAGTGCATGGGGACGCGGTCCGACGACCGACATGTCGCCACGCAACACGTTGAAGAATTGCGGCAGTTCGTCGAGGCTCGTGCGGCGTAGAAATGCGCCGACGCGCGTAACGCGCGGATCGTCGCGCGTCGCCTGTCTGAGCGTGCCCTTCGGCTCGGCATGCAGTCGCATCGAACGGAATTTGTAGATCGTGAAGACGCGGCCGTCCGCGCCTTTACGCTTCTGCTTGAAGAGAACCGGGCCGCGCGACGAGAGCTTCACCGCGATCGCAATGGCGAGCAGGATCGGCATGAGGCCGATCAATGCCGTCGCGGCGAACAGGCGGTCGAAGATTTCCTTCTTCAGCATCGAGCTGGCCGACAGCGGCGAGGCGACCAGGTTGATGGCCGGCACGCCGAGCAGATCGATCACGCCGCTGCCATCGAACAATGCAATGCTGCGCACGTCCGGCATGAAACGGATATTCACCAGATCGTCGCGAAACTCGCTGATCAGCTTGCAGATCAGCGGCTCTTCGGCGAGCGACAACATCAGCCAAAGTTCGTGCACATCGTTGGTGCGAATGTAGTCGGCAAGCGCATCCACCGTCTCGCAGACAGGTACCCGCGTGCTGGTCACAGCAGACACCTCAGGGCGCGTGTTGTAGACGGCCGTCGCGCGAAAGCCTGTGCCGGGCGCCGAATCGATCCTGCGGATGATCGCGTCGCACTGCGAGCCGCTGCCGACGATCGCCACCTGATGCAGATTCAGCCCGGCACTGCGCGCACGCGCCAGTACCGCATGCGTGATCAGCCGGTAAGCGATCAGCAGGCCGCCCGTCACCGCAGTCCAGTACGAGAACCACAGCCGCGAGACGAAGTCGATGCGGTGCAGCGAATACATCAGCACAAGCGCACTGCCCTGCACCATCAACCATGCGAGCGACACCTGCCCGGCCAGCGAGAGCTTGGAACGGCCGCGCCATGATTCATACACGCCGAACGCTGGAAAGATGGCCAGCGCAAAGGCGGCGGAAAACATCACGAGCGCCCAATAGAACCCGGATTGAGCGAGGTAATCAAAGCGGATCTGCGACGCCACCGCCGCACCCGCGAGCACCAACGCGACATCGAAAACTCGCGCGAGCAAATCCTGAAATTTGCGCATTTTGCTTACCTCGTTCTTGCCGTTCGTTCTTTTCCGCACATGATTTCGGGGCGCTGTTAGGAGCAGCGGCCGTAGTTGTCGTTGAACCTCACAATGTCGTCTTCACCGAGATAGGTGCCTGACTGGATTTCAATGATTTCGAGCGGTACTTTCCCCGGGTTTTCGAGCCGGTGACGTGTGCCGAGCGGAATGTAGGTCGATTCGTTTTCGCTCAGCAGGAACTGCTCTTCGCCGCGCGTGACGAGCGCCGTGCCGCGCACGACGACCCAGTGTTCGGCCCGGTGGTGATGCAGTTGCAGCGAAAGCTTCGCGCCCGGCGTGACGACGATGCGCTTCACCTGAAAGCGTTCGCCGTGGTCGATGGAATCGTAAAAACCCCACGGGCGCCGCACCTTGCGATGCGCATCGGCCTCGGGTGCGTGCTGCGCCTTGATGCGCGACACCAGACCCTTGACGTCCTGCACATGCGAACGGTCGACCACCAGCACGGCGTCTGCCGTTTCGACGACCACCACATTGGTCGTGCCGACACAGGCGACGAGCCGCCCTTCGGAATGCGCATAGCTCGACACCGCGCCTTCGAACGTCACGCGGCCACGCCCGGCGTTGCCGTTGGCGTCCTTATCCATCGCAGCCCAGACGGCATCCCAGGAACCGAGGTCCGACCAGCCCGCGTCGAGCCGCACGACGACACCGGACGGATTCGCGCCGGACACTTGCGGATCGGTGGCGTGGGTCGCGGCCGTTGCGTTCGTGGTGCTTGCGTCGCTCACGTCGCTTACGTCGCTCTCGTCAGTGAGGCGCTCCATCACGGCATAGTCGATCGAGTCAGCGGGCGAACTCAGGAAAGCGTCCACCAGCGGACGGAAATACGCGCCTTCGCTGCGGCCGTTCGCGAATGCGCGTTCGCAGGCTGCGTGCATCTCAGGCTGCAGGCGTTTCAGCGTATCGAGCCACACACGTGCCCGCACGACGAAGATGCCGGCGTTCCACCAATACGTGCCCGCAGCGACGTATTGCGCGGCAATTTCCTCGGCCGGCTTCTCGACGAAGCCGTCGATCGCATGACCGCCGTCGGGCAATTCCGCGCCGACGCGGATATAGCCGAAGCCCGTATCAGGACGCGTAGGCGGCACGCCCAAGGTGGCGATCAAGCCCCGTTCCGCGTATCTGGCGGCACGTTCCAGCGCGCCTTGCAACGCCGGCACATCCGCAATCGAATGGTCGGCCGGCATCACGATGAGAATTGCGTCGTCGCCGTCCGCGCACGCGAGCGACGCCGCGAGCGTCAACGCCGGCGCCGTGTCGCGCCGCGCAGGCTCGACGATCAGACGCGCGTTCACGCCGTTTTCAAGAAGCTGCTCGGCAATCACAAACCGATGCTCTTCGCCGCACACGATGATCGGCGACACGTCCACGTTCCAGCCGGCGGGAAAACCATCCATACGCCGCGCGGTCGCCTGCAACAGCGAGTCGGAGCCGACCACGTCGATCAGTTGCTTCGGATAGTTTTCACGCGACACCGGCCACAACCGCGTGCCCGAGCCGCCGGCAAGAATGACCGGGACGATGCGCGCGCAATGCGCACCGGCGGTCCCGGCACTGGCGCCGTCCGGGCTCACCGACGCAGCGCTCACAACTCCCTTAGTCAACATATTCGGATTCCTTATAATTCTTTAAGGTCAAGGAAACACTTACCGAAGCACGGTACGAAACAACTGCCTGTTAGGCGCGCTCGGCGCGGTTCGCGGCGCGCGCTATCCGCCGACCATGCGGCGGCTTTGAATCCGGAACTCAGTCGGGGAAATCCTCATCCGCTTGCGGAAGACCTTCGCGAGGCGGTCACCGTTACCCATGCCGGTGCGCCGGGCAATCTTGTCCACCGGCAATTCCGACTCGGTCAGCAGGCTGCAGGTCACCGCAAGGCGCTCATGCAACAGGAAACTCGAGGGCGTGATGCCCATTTCCATCTTGAAGCGGCGCAGGAAGTTGCGCTCGCTCATCGCGGCGAACTGAGCCGCATCGGCAATCGAAATCGATTGCTGGCAATTCTCTTGCAGCCAGCGGGCCGCCGCGCGCACTTTGTCGCCGGGGCTCAAACCGCCGTCTTCACCCAGCAGTGGTGCGAGGTTCGAGCACGAATCGGCAAGCAGACGCTCGGCCACCGTGCGGGCGGTCGCGCCGCCGAGATCGCGCTTGATCATGGCGAGCGCGCTTCTCATCGATTCGAGCCGGTCACCCGCATCGCCGTTCTGGTCGGTCTGGCGCGACGGCGTCGACTGCTGCTGGCGGAAATCGCCGATTTCCTTGCTGTCCGGCACATACGCCGCCTCGAGCAGCGCGCGCCCTTCCGCGATCGGCCGGATCATGCCGGTATTGCGGCGAACGCGCCGTAACCAGGCGATCAGCCGCTCGTCGCCGGCTGCGGCGAATGCGCCTTTGCCACCGGCAACATACAACGCGTCGAAGCCGCCGTAATGCCGCGCATCGAGGCCGTCGGTCCAGACCCGCAGTGCCGATGACGAGGTCACCATGCCACCGTCGGCCGACAGGAAGGAAACGTCATACAACCAGCCACCCGAACCGGACGATGCCAGTTCGTTGGCAGCCTGGAACACCTCGGCAACCACGCCCGCGCCCTGCAGCGAGCAGTCGTTGAACATCAGGATTGCGATGCGACGCATACCTTTGTTCGGTGCGTGCACCCAGCGCAACATTGCAGACTCGAGACTCGCGCAGGTCATAGTCATCCTCTCACCAGAAAACGGATCTACTTTTCAACCTTGAACGCCCAGACAGAGGGATGCTCTGTGCAGTGCATCATAGCCATCCGCAATCAAGCATTTAGCCGCCATGACCGAAAGTGCAGACATGTTGGCGCTTCGAAATGGTGGCCAGCCAGTGATTTTCGGAACAATCGATCCACTACTATTTTTTCAATGAATTAAATACCGATTCTGCATATGAATGAATTTACATTCCGCGAATCTTAAAGCTAATTAATGTGATTTTTTTGTGCGCTGGCACACATACAATTGCAACTCGAAATGCTTGAGTTGCAATTTGATCTGCCCGGCATTCTGCAGATTTGAAGTGACTTCTTGCTGTCACATCACCAGAATGAGAGCAGCCCCGTTGCTTGCACCAGTCATTGCTCTTACCGGATGCCCGAGGGGCTTTCTTCTGACGATATATTTGGTCGGCAGGGACATATAAACTAGCATCCAATATAAGCACTTTTCGAGAGAGAAAATTATTTAATTCGTTGTTATTGGATCTGGAGAATATAAACAAGACGATTAATGTTTCAAACGTGAAACACGGCAATAAGACAACTTTTGCCCGCCCGGCAATAGACGGGCCAATGGCGGATTGTGTCGGATGAGAGCCGGTATGTTTCCGCCATCGAATTGCGGAAATAGCCTATGAGGTTTCCGCAACAGATTGCGACACGAGGTAGCCTGAGGCGGGTCTGGCCTGGTCAACTAGCAATCCGGTGACGCTTTATCGCCCGAACATGCCGGAACCTGTACGTCGAACGACACGGGAAACACATGTCTGATGTATGTGAATATCGCGCGCTGCAACCACTCGCCGGCGCCTGTGCCGCCCACGGGTTAGCGCTGCGCCTTGCCGCCTCGGCGGCGGTATTTGTCCTGCTGGCCATCGTGGCCTCCTCGTGTAATGCGGCGGCGGCTTCAGCCGGTCCTGACATCGCAAGCAACGCCGATCTGACGGTCGACGGCAGAAAGTGGACACCATGCGCGGCGGAATACGGAACCTGCCGGTTCAGCGGTACGCGCGACGTGCTGTACGGCACCGTCGAGCAACATGTCATCAAGACGTTCACGACCAGCGCCGATTGCAATAACGGTGTGTTCGGCGATCCGGCTCCCGGTGTGGAGAAGCGCTGCGCGGTTGCGGTCACCGCGGCTGATTCGAGCACGGCGGCCAAGGCCGAGGCCGAGGCCGCCGCCTCGGCAAAAAAAGGCACAGCGCCCGCCGCCGCGCCGGAATCCGCAGCCACGGGGTCCGCTTCATTGAAGGCGCCGCCTGGGCAGGGTCTGCGCTGCGCCGCGCCCGCCTCACAGGTACGCGCGGCCGCAAACGGCGATCTGCTGGAAGCGGACACGCCGAGCGACGGCACGCGCCTGTTCGCAGCGGACAAACCTTTCGCGCTCGTCTTCACAACACGAGCTACGCAGAACGACACGCTCAACTGGCAGATCCGCGACAGCTGGAATGCCGTGCGGGCCAGCGGCCGCTTCCCCGTTGCGGCGGGCGCCACGCTGTCGACCCTCAGTTGCGCCTCGACCGTTGCCGGCTACTTCGCAGTCTCCGCCTCGCTGGAACGCGCACACGGCCAGCTCGAATCGCGCGGCACACGGCCTGCGGGCATCGCCACGTTCGGCGTCCTGCCCGACACCTCCGCTGCGTTGCCGGCCGTCCGCTTTCCGTACGAAGATTGGCACCGATTCGGCGGACAGGGCACCGCCTACCTTGCACCCGGGCAACATTGCTGCGACGGCGACGGCTATCGGCCGGTCTATACCGCGCTCGGCCTTTCGTGGGCGAACGACAATCGCAACTGGTATATGGAAGAGCCGAAAAACGCGGGCACGTTCGATCCCGCGAGCAAGCAGTTGCTCCCCTACTTCGGGCGCGGCGACATCATGCGTCTGATCCAGCTCGACGGTATTCCTCAGTGGGCAAGTCCGACCGGCAAGGAGACGCACAGCTATGCGCCGGCCTCGCTCGCGCAAATGAAGGATTACATGGCCAAAGTCGGCACTGAGTCCAACCGCACGCGGATGACCTACTTCCCCAAACAGCGCGACAACTACTATCAGGTGACGTGGGAACCGGACGCCGACGGCGGCCTGCCGTGGCGCGATACCGACGCGAATTTCGTCGCGATGTATAAGGCTGTCTGGGAGGGCATTCATCAGACGGACCCGCATGCCGTGGTGATGGGTGTGACGTATGCCTCGGTGCAAGTCAATGTCGAGAAGATGCGCCGTCTCGGCCCACTCGGGATCGGCCGCTATATGGACGGCATGACCATTCACGGCTATTACGACATCGGCACGACACCCTCGCACCCGCCCGAGCGCGTCGCTGACTCAGGCAACCAGGGCACCGTGCCGGGCGCGCTGCCCGCCGCGATGCGCGCCCTGCGTCACGAGTTGCGTCTATACCTGAAACCCGGCGCGCCGCTGTTCGTCACCGAAACCGGCATCAGCTACGACATCGGTGCCGCGTACGGCAAAAATTATCCGGGCGCGAACGTGCTGTATGCGCAAGCAGCGGTCGTGGCGCGCACGCATCTCATCCTGCTCGGCGAAGGCGCGGACATGACCTACGTGTTTTACCTCGCGGACATGCCGGACGCCGCGCCCGGCTACGGGGTCTTCTTCGAACTCGATCATCCGAATGGCGCCTACGGCGCTGCTCGCATCAGCCCTAAACCTGCCGCGCTGGCGGTGGCGGCGATGACGCGGATCATCGACGGGACAGATACGCTCGGGCCGCTGAAGAATCTCCCAAAAGGCGTCTACGCGTATGCGTTCCGCCGGCTTGGCGGCGGCAAGATCGTGACCGCGTTGTGGGCGCATGACAACGACGCGTGGAATGCCAAAACCGGCTTCAGCGCGAACCAGAGCGTGGACTATCGTCTGCGTGTGGACGCGCCCGGCACATCGGGCGACGTGACCGTGTTCGACATGATGGGCAACCCATCGAGCTTGCCGTATCGCGACGGTGTCGCGAACCTCAAGCTGTCGCCGACGCCCATCTATGTGGTGTCCGCCAACGCGAGCGTGTTCAAGGACGCGGTCACGACTCCGGAGGGTTACGTGCCTCGCTAGATGTGCCGCGCGGGCGCGGAGTGCGCCTGGCGGCCGCCGTGGATCCTTCGACAGGCACCGCTTGCTGTCGAGACGCGACGATACTTCGGCGTGATGTGACAGGGCAAGTCGTTTCTTGCACCCGTAAAATCCAGACGGAGACTACCTCGCATGCATATCAACGCGCTGGAGCCGAGAAATGAACGGCCTCGCATGGACAATGCTGGTGCTGGCCGCAATGGTCGGGGCGTTTCTCTTTGCCACGGTCGGCGCGATTCTGGTCGCCCTGCTACTGGCGAATGTCTCAAACCGTCTCACCCGGGATGATGAGCACCATGACGACTACTAGCGCCTTCAGCATCGCCTCACGATCACCACGCGCTCAACCCGACGCGCGCCCTGCAGGAGATGGCATGCTGACCGAGATCGATTTCCTGGACGTGGTGCGTCTGACGCCGCTGGTCGCGATCGATCTGATCGTCAGCGACGCCGAGGGCCGCGTGTTGATCGGCCATCGTCGTAATCGCCCTGCTCGTGGCACATGGTTCGTTCCCGGCGGGCGCATTCTTAAAGACGAAACACTCGACGCAGCGTTCACGCGCATTGCCGATGCCGAATTGGGCATCGGCAGGCTGACGCGCTCGACCGCGCGCTTCGAGGGCGTTTTCGAGCACCATTACCAAGACAATTTCGCCGCCGAGCCCGACGTGTCGACGCACTACATCGTGCTCGCCTACGCGCTGCAATTCACCAGCACCATCTCAGTGGGCCGGCTCGACCAGCACAGCGACTATCTCTGGCTAGCACCATCGGAGCTGCTCGCATGCGCCGATGTCCACGAGAACACCAAGGCTTATTTCCGCTAGCGTCAGCGCCGGAGCAACCGCTGGCGCCAACCGCGCCGGTATCCGCATGACCCAATGTCAGCGCGCAAAGTGATGCCGACTGTGAGTTCGCCAACGTGGCGGCCCACACCGGTACAGTATGATCGAGCTCACCGTCAGGGCTCGAATCAACATGCGATCATCGGCAGCCAGGCTCGTTCGCGATTCATCCGTTGCTTTTCTAGCGCTACTTTTTTTCGCTCTCCTTCCTGGTGCGGCGCGCGCGGCGGATTGCGGCGCCGGCACGCTGGTCACGGTCGTCGCCCACCTCGATGACGACCTGCTCTTTGTGGACCCCGCCATCAGCGAACGGCTCGACGCCGGTTGGTGCATCACCACCGTACATCTGATCGGCGGCGCCAACGGTGCTGATTTCGCTTACGTGCAGACCCGCGAGCGGGCTTCGCGGCTAGCGTATGCGCGCATGGCGGGGGTGCCTGACGAATGGATCGAAACGAATATTCCGATCGCCGGCAAGCTCGTGCATCAGATGGTGCTGAAGGCCAAGCCGCAAGTCCGCCTGCTCGAATTCCGCCTGCCCGGCGGCGCCGTGCGCGGCGGCCGCGAACCGCTCGGCCTCCTGTGGGAACAGCACGCCACGCTGTCCACCTATCCGATGAACGCCGACGGCTCCGTGCGTGTGCAATATGATCGGGCCTCGCTGTCGGCCACACTGAAAGTGATACTCGCCGGAGCGTCGCAGATCTACACGCTCAATCCGGACACCGTACCGTTTCTCGAGCATCCCGATCACATCTACACCGCGCGCATCACGCGCCACGTCGCCCAGACGCTGAACAAAAGCGTACCGATCGAATACCACATCACCTATCCGACCGGCGACTGGCCCGGCAATGTGCCGGCGGCTGAAGTTCAGCGCAAGCGCGATATTGTCGCCAGCTATTTTTCCGTCGACGGTAGCGAGTTTTCGCACGTATTCGGCGAGTTTCAGTGGGACGGTAATTGGGTCGCGCGCCGCTATGCCTTCGCCGATCGCAACGATCGCCGCATAGCGGATTTCCAGCCGCATCCCATTCAGCTCTTCAATGCGGCGGCGACCCGCTGCCTGACCTCCGCGGGCAGTGGCCAGGCACCGACACTCGCCGTGTGCTCGGGCTCATCCGCGCAACAATGGCGCTGGGATCCGCTGACTGTCTATCCCGGCAATAGGCGCAACGCCGCACTCGTGAGCGTCGCGACTTCGCAATGCATCGCCGAACGCGACGGCTATCTGATCTCCGAGACCTGCGATCAATGGGACATGGCGCAGCGCTGGACGCCGTGGGACTTCGGCCTCGTTTACACGCCGCAGCGGCACTGTCTCGGCGAAAACGACGGCAAGCTCACCATGCGCGGCTGCACGCTGCTCACCACACGCTACCGGTGGGCAACCCAGCAACGCACCCAGGCGACCGATTTGCGACTGGCTGCCGCGATGGTCGGCGACATCGGCGGCACGGGCGAACATGCCGCGGTCTATGTGCAACGGCAACACGACGGGCCCGGCTTCAACGTGTATGCAGCGTCGCTCGTGAAAGCGTCGCCTCCCGCCCTCTGGTACGCCGGCATGGTCCCTTTCGAGCCCCACGCCACGGCGCCCAGTTGCGCGGATGACACGCTGTGCTTCGATAGCGCGCGCTTCCTGCTCGGCGATTTCGACGGCGACGGCAAGGCGGACCTGATGGTCATCACCGCGCGCCAGGGCGGCACCGCGTTCTGGTTGCTCCGCAGTACAGGCGAGCGCTTCGAGGCCCCGCGTCTCTGGCTTCAAACTAGCCGTGAGTTCAGGCCTGCGTTGACGCAGCAATACGTGGCGGCGGATTTCGGCGGAACCGGACGTGCCGGCGTGCTGATCGCACAGAAACGCGCCGACAGCGGGCTCGACCTCTGGGTGGCGTCGTCCACGGGCTCGGCGGGCTCAGCGGGCTCAGCGCCGACGCTTATGGCACAGGCCAAAAGCTTGCGGCAAAACGCCAATCTTCTGCCATTCCAGACTGCAGGATCACGCGCGTCCCTGGTCGCGTTGGATAGCGCGGACGGTCGGCTCGCGCTCACGCCAATCACCAACGACGGCACGCGCATGACCGTCGGCGAACGCAAACTGTTGCCGGCGAGTTTCCTGCCCGACTTCGTCAAAGCGACGGTGGGGGCCGTGCAAGGCAAAGCGAGCAATACGCTGATTCTTTTGACACCGCATCTCGATGGGACGAACGAGGACGCGGTCATCGACATTGCCACGCTCGACACAGCGGACGCGACCGGCGTGCCGGTCCAGGCGGCGACATTGCGTGGCATGTCGTGGTCGGATGTCTTTCCGGCTTTCGTGCGTGACAAGCGCAATGCGGCGCTCGTGCTTTATCGAAGAACCGACGCGACGCTCGGCGATTTCTATTTCACCGGCGGCGCACCAGCGCTGACGCGCTTTCCGGTAGGCGATGGTTTCGCTCTGGGCCCAGCCCAGGATCTCGGTGAACTGCCGGGGCTGTTCTCCGAGACGGTGCGGATCGACCGGTTGGCCCAGTAGCGCGAGCCGGTCGATCCGACGCGGTTCAGGTCGACACTCGCAACGGCTGAACGAACTGCCGCGCGATCGTCATGTAGCGATCCGCCGTGTCATGCAACGTGTATCCCGCCAACTGCCGTTTCGCACGCGGCAAGTCGAGCGCCCTGAGCAATGCACGGGCATAGGCCTCAGGATCGGCCGTATCGACGAGATTGACGCCGGCAAATCCACTGGCAAAGCCGAACGACGGAATCCGGCTCGCCACGACAGGAATACCCGAGGCGAGCGCCTCCAGAAAGCCGATGCTCTGCGCTTCGAAACGCGAAGGCATGGCAAAGACACGCGATGTGCGAAGGATCGCGGCGACATCCAGGCGCGGTCCGCATACCGTCACGCGGCTGTCGAGGCCGAGTTGATGAACCAGCGACACCACCGCCTCGTGATAAGGGATGTCTTCGACAACGCCGCACAGCAGCAGGCGCGCTTCTGGTTCGCTCTGCACGACACGCTCGAACGCGCGAATCGTGTCCAGCTGGCTCTTCCCTTCTATATAGCGGCCCAACTGAACAATCTGCTTTGCAGGCACTGCGATATCCGGTGCGGTTGTGTTGTTGTCTTCAGCGAACAGCGACGCGTCCACGCCATTCGGGATCACGACCATCGCCGGATGCTTGCCGATCTCCCGCAGGTAGTCGTCGATATTTTGCTGCGACACGCCGATGATCGCCCTCGCCCGCCGTGACAACAGGCGCTCGGCCTGCTTGAGCGCGCCGTTCTCGAAGTCGTTGACGCCGGAGTGCATCACCCAGGCGATCGGCGTATGCACGGGCAGAAGCCGCACATAGAGTGCGGCTAGCGTGGCATGCGCCACGATGAAGTCGGGACGGAACTGGCGCACCACGCGATACAGGTGCAGCAGTTTGCCCACCCTGCCGTGGTGGCTGTTCGGAAAGAGGCAGGTGACGCCTGCGGCTTCCAGCTCCGCACGAATGCCGACGAAATCGTCCTGCTGGGGAAGCAGAGACGTAATACAGACCTCATGGCCACCTCGCTGATGTTGAATCGCGAGACCCTTTACAAGTACTTCTGCCCCGGATAGTCGCGGAGCATGAACCAACTGAAGAATTCTCACGATTTATCTCTCTGGATAACCGCATTTTTTGCGCAGCGGATGGGGACATGTCGACCAGAAAGTACCACCCCCCAAAGTCGACATCCCATCATCGTTCATCTGGCGCGCCCCTTTCGCGGGACGCAGCCTCGTCTCCGTAAAACAGCGACAGTTCCGCCGCGAAGTCACTGTCGCGAGGAAACGTTACACCGAAGGCCCAGCACTTTTCCGCCATCTGCAAGGTTCCATCGGCTATGCAATGAGCGCTATCACCCATTTCTCCGCGGCTTACCCCGATTCGTATAGTTAGGCATCCGTTTCAAATCTTTTTGACCCTACTTCTGTTTGGCGGATAAGCACTAATCTCCTCATACGTATTTTTTGATGCGATCCATGCAATTAGTACTGCATTATTATTCATACGTAACGACTCGTTACTTCTTTTAAACATACTAATGCGTATTGTTGCTGTCGATTCTTCCCATCAGAGCCTTTCTTGCTTACAGGACAGTAAAAAGTTCATCGAATGGCGCGATGAACTCAAGCACTTCGATGTGGATTGCGCTGTTCCCAAGACGTTGGTTGTTTTCGTCACACCTTCCCCGGCCGTCCGATTCCGCCAAATCAGCCATGACGAGTGGCACGGATTCGTACGATAAGAATTTCTCTGCAGAGAAATGCGTTCGGGGCCGACAACCCGGGAAGGGATCACACCTTCGCGCAAACCGAATGGTTGCGCATCCAGGACGGCCAGTGTCGAAGCCTCGGTGATCGGCTGGCTTGCAATTGAACCCCGATGTTCGCTCCGTCTCCCTACGCGCTTTGCGCGAAGAGCCGAACGAATGTTCAGAAACGCATTGGTTAGAGATTGATGAAATCACAACTACTCCTACTTTCGACACTTTCCCTGGCGCTAGCGGGCTGCGGTGGCGGCGGCGGCGGTAACGGCGCCAGCAACAACGCAACAACCCAGCTCAACGGCAGCTCCGGCTCGTCCAACTCGACTGCGGCGGGCAACAGCAGCACCGGCGGCACCGCCACGGTGAACGGCGCGGGCACCACCGTCGCGACGCTCAGTTGTACATCGCCGGCCGTCTCGGCGGGCTCCGGCAGCGCCACCATTTCCGCCGACACGCCCAGCGCGGACGGCACACGCATCTTCGCTTCCGGCAGCACCTTCCAGCTGGCCTTCAGCACCAACGTACCGAACGCCGATACGCTGAACTGGGCCGTCACGGACACCATCGGTCGAGTGGCCGCGAGCGGCAGCACCGCCGTTCCGAGCGGTTCGAAGACCATCACGCTCAACTGCACCTCGACGCTCGCCGGCTATTTCGCCGCGACGGGCACACTCGCGCAGAACGGCGGTCAACTGCCGCAGGCCGGTACGCGTCCGGTCGGCATCGCAACCTTCGGCGTGCTGCCGAACCTGTCCCAGGTCGTGCCTGCGGTCACGTATGCGCACCAGGAACAGCACCGCTTCGGCATGCAGGGCGCGAACGACAACGGCCCCCTGCTGGCCGACCTCGGCATCTCGTCGACGATCGACGACCGCCAGCTCTCGACGATGGAGCCGAACGGCGCGAACACGTTCAATCCCTCAGCGAACAATCTCGATCCGTTCTACAAGAGCGGCAACGTGATGCGCCTGATCCGTCTCGACGGCATCCCGGCCTGGGCGAGCAGCACCGGTGCGTTCCAGGACGACACGAGCGTGCCGGCCAGCCTTTCGTATTACCAGAGCTACATGAGCCGCGTCGGCACGGAATCGAGCGCGATTCGCGCGGCGTACTTCCCGACCCAGTCGGCGAACTACTATCAGGTGACGTGGGAGCCCAACCAGTTCTGGACCGACACCGACGCCAATTTCATCGCGCTGTATCAGTCCGTCTATCAAGGCATCCATTCGACCGATTCGAACGCGGTGGTGATGGGCCCGGCCGATGCGTTCCCGAGCCTGACCACGACGCGTCTGAAGCGCCTCGCGCCGCTCGGCTTCGGCCAATACATCGACGCGGTGTCAACGCACGGCTACTACGACGCGGGCACCTCGCCGTCGCATCCGCCGGAGCGCTACGACAGTGACCCGTCAACCGCTTCAGGTTCGCTACGCGGCCAGATGCGCGCTCTGCGCGCGGAAATGGCTACCGACTATCGCACGGGCATGAAGCTGTTCTCGACGGAAGCCGGCATCAGCTACGACCTCGGCACCTCGTACGGTCCGAACTATCCGACCGCGAACGTGCTGTACGCGCAAGCGGCAGTCGCGGCCCGCATGCACATCATCACGCTCGGTGAAGGCGCGGATCAGACCTACGTGTTCTACGGAGCGGACTATCCGGGCGAAGTCGGCTACGGCACGTTCTTCGACCTGAACGACGCGCAAGGCGCATTCGGCGCGACGAACATCAGTCCGAAGCCAGTCGCGATGGCGATCAGCGCGATGACGCACACGCTCGACGGCACGCACACGCTCGGAGCGGTGAACGGTACCCCGACCGGCGTCTACGCCTACGCGTTCCAGCAGGTGGGCAACGGCTCGGTGATCACCGCCTTGTGGGCACACAACAATAGCGTGTGGAGCGCGAGCGCCGGCTTCAGCTCGACCTACAGCGTGTCGTATAGCCTCACGGTGGATGCACCGGGCACGAGCGGCACGGTGAAGGTGGTCGATATGATGGGCAATGCGTCGAGCGCGAATTACAGCAACGGTACGCTGACGCTCAACCTGACCGAATCGCCGGTGTATGTGGTGTCGAACAACGCGTCGGTTGCCAAGTCCAACGCGACGGTGCCGGTGGGATACGTCGGCATCTAATTAGCAACCGCGACATCATGCGGCAGATGTAAAAACGTCAGCCGGCTTCAGGGCCGGCTGACGTTATTTTTTTCAGACATGGGTAGCGGCGACTAGCCGCGCACTCGCAGAGCGTCAGCTCTCCCCCAGTTGCCCTTCCATCCCGCTCAGTTCCTGCTCGCGCTCCTTCGACACCTTGCCGATCGGCGGACCCGCAAAGCTCTTGCGCACACCCGCGCCGTACCAGATCGCCAGCAGCACCGCGAGCAAACCGACAATCACGTACACCACTTTCTGGTTAGGCGGCTGCATGCCGACATAGGCGAGCACGAGCGCGCCGAACACCGCCGCCACCGCGAACGGCTTCGACAGCATGCCCAACTGGAACGGCCCTTTTTCCTTCCACGTGCGCCCCTCGGCGAAAATACCGGCTGCAATCGGCATCGCGTAGGAGATGAAGAGGAACACCGCGCTCCCCGCGCTCAGCACCGTGAACGCGTCGCCGTACAACGTCACCACGATCGCGAGCACCGCCGAGGTCCAGATCGCAGCACCCGGCGTGCGGTGTGCCGCATTCACCTTGCGCAGCCATTTCGACCCGGGCAAGCCGCCGTCGCGGGCAAACGCGAACATCATGCGCGAGGTCGACGTGACGGCTGCGAGACCGCATACGTAGTTGATGAAGAACATCAGCAATTCGATCAGGATGCGCAGCGGTCCCGGAATCGGCGCAAGGATCGCTTCGAAGAACCCGGTTCCCTGCTTCACCCCCGCAGTGATGTCCGGCATCACCAGCACGAACGCGCACACCATCACGTAGCCAAAGGTCGTCGACCAGAACACGGAACCGACGATGCCGCGCGGCACATTGCGCGCCGCCTGATGCGTCTCCTCCGAGGTATGCGCGGAAGCGTCGAAGCCCGTGATCGTGTAAGCCGTCAGTAGCAGGCCGGACAGAAACGCCATGGCGATGGTCTGCTTGGGCCATGCGCCGCCATCGATACCCGTGAAGTTGGTGAACGTGTAGAGCCGCGACAGATCAATCTTGACCGGCGAATACACCAGCAGGGACACCACCAGCATGACCGTCACCACGAAGATCAGATAACCCGACAGGTCCGTGATCTTGCTGGTAATGCGAATGCCGCGATGATTCAGGAATGCTTGCGAAGCGGTGATCACCGTCAGAAAGAGCGTCTGCTGCCACCAGCCGAGCGAATCGGGGCTCACACCGAACATCGGCGCGATCAGCGTGCGAAAGAACGGATCATAGGTACCGTAGTTGATCGCGGCGACGACGAACACGAGACCGAGCAGATTCATCCACGCCGTGAGCCAGCCCCACAATTTGCCGCCGAGAATCGAACTCCAGTGATAAAGACCGCCAGCCGTCGGATACGACGACGCGATCTGCGCCATCGCTGCCGCCACGATCAACGCGAATAGCGAGCCGAGCGGCCAGCCGAGTCCGATCGACGCCCCGCCCGCCGCCGATAAGCCCATCTGGAACGACGTGATGCCGCCCGACAGAATGCAGATCAGCGAGAACGACACCGCGAAGTTCGAGAACGCCCCCATGCGCCGGGATAGTTCCTGCGCGTAGCCCATCTTGTGCAACAGCTTGACGTCGTTGTCGGCGGGGTCCACCGACGGCACGGCCGTGTTGATGTCCATGACGCGATCCTTTGAACAGGGTTATGACGAAGCGGCAAACTGGCGTGACCGCGCGACGAAGGACCGGCTCACGCAGCCGTAAAGCAGTTGTCGACGTACAGGTGTGCGCCGTTGACGAAACTGGCGTCGTCGCTTGCGAGAAAGAGCGCGGCGCGTGCGACTTCTTCCGGCGCGCACAGACGGCCCTGCTGCACCGACAGCGCGGCTTCGCTCGCATCGAAGCCATACTTCGCGAGCGCGCTGATTTCGCGGCGCCCATGCGGCGTATCGATGAAACCGGGGCATACGGCGTTGCAGCGAATGCCACGGTCGCGATATTCGACGGCAATCGACCGCGCAAACATGGCGCATGCGCCTTTGGTCGTGCAGTACAGCACTTCGAGCGGCGTGGCCGCGACCGACGAAATTGATGCCGTGCACACGATCGAACCGCCGCCTGCCGCGAGCATGTGCGGCAGCACCGCGCGGGTCATCATGAACATGCTTTTCACGTTGACGTTCATGAGCCAGTCGTAGTCTTCGTCTGTGGTATCGACGAACGGCTTCACGACGATGCTGCCGGCGTGGTTGAACAGCACGTCGATACGCCCGAAGCGCGCCACGATGTTCGCCACGGCTGCGTCCACGGCTGCGCGCTTCGAAACATCGGCGGCAAACAGTTCGGCTGTGCCGCCTGCCGCGCGAATACGCGTCACGACCTCCTCGCCCGCATCGGTATTGATATCGACCACGGCGACCTGTGCGCCTTCCTGCGCGAACAGCAGCGACGCTGCGCCGCCCGCGCCGGTCGCTCCGCCTGACACGATTGCGATTTTGCCTTCCAGCCTGCCTGTCGATCTGCTCATGCGCGACTCCCGTTCCAGTGTCCAGTGCAATACGTTGCGTTGTGCACAAAGTAGGGGCGGCAAAAAGCGGCGACTATCCAAAATTGGCAAAAACGTAAAAATCCCGTAAAAATCCGGCATGCTGACAAATGCATTACATCTGGACCGGAATGCTTGCCGTATCGGGCAGCCGCCGTGTTCGTGATCTGTGCGGACACGGGGCAGGAAGCCGCATGCGTGCCCCGGATCGGTCGCTCCAACACTGCGACGTAAATTTTTTTTCGCATACACTGATCCGCACGAGGCTTTCGGGGGAGCGCCAACAGAATCGGGAGAAGCTATGCAGGCGGTCAGTCAGACAAGCAGCGCCGTCGAGATTCGCTGTTGCCGGAACATCGATGAGCAGGCAATGTTGCTCGACGCGTGGAACCAGAGCTATTGCCAGATTTCGCGCGGCGACTTCGACGGCTCGGTGGGTTCGTTCGCCGCGGGCGGTGTGCGGGTGTTGGTGGAGCGGCTGAACCGCACGGTCTATCAACGCGGGCAGGTGGCGCGATCCAAGTTGGCCGTAGGGATTCCATTTCAACTCGAAGGGCATGCGCTGCTGTGCGGGCAGACGAGTCATCGTGACGGCCTGCATGTGTTTTCCGGCGATGGCGGGTTCGAGTTTTTATCGCCTGACAAGCATGTGGTGGTGAATCTGGAGATCGAGCCTGGTGCGATTGGCGATCGTCTGCTGCGCTCGCAGCTCGATGGAATTGCGCTGCTGTTGGGCGCGAGGCCTGGTGTGTTGAATGTCGATCCTGCGCGGTTGCAGGGCTTTCGCGAAGTACTGAAGCAATTGCTCGACGCCGTGGTTGCGACGCCGACTTTGCTTGATGATGCAGGCGTGGCAGCGTCGTTCGAGAAGTCGGTGATATTCGGTCTTGCCGAGGCATTGCAGGGAGTGCGGGATGCGGATCCGCACGGGAATGTCGAAGCGCGTACCGCGCGGAACTGGCAACTCGTGCGTAGCGTTCGTGAACTGGTGGAAGACTCGCCCGATTGCCCGCTGTCCGTGGCCGAGTTATGTGCGCGGTTTCGCGCGAGTCGGCGCACTTTGCAGTATGCGTTTGAGGATACGGTTGGGGTGAATCCTTCAGCGTATGTACGTGCTGTTCGGCTTGATCATGTGCGGCGTGAACTAAGCGCCGCTGCATCTGTTACCGAAGTCGCTACGCGGTGGGGGTTTTGGCATTTTGGGAATTTTTCCAACGAGTATCGGGGGCAGTTTGGGGAGTTGCCATCGGAGACCTGGCGGCGCAGTAGGGTGCGCGCGGGTTGAAGATGGGGTTTGTGCCTGCGGTGCTTGTTTGTTTTCTTGTGGTGTTGGGGTTTGCTTGGTTTTTTTGCCTGCGCGGCGCTTTTGTCTGTGTTCTTATGGCGTTGGCCTTTCCTTGAATTGTTAGTGGTCTATTAGCGTTGCCCCTGTGCGGGGCGGCACCTACTTTTCTTTGCCGGCTGCAAAGAAAAGTAGGCAAAAGAAAGCAGCTCAAACCGCTAATGCTAAGTGGGCACCGTGGCTTGCAACGGGTGGTGGTGCATCTGGAATCTGTGCTCGTGCCCCTGCATACGCTAGTGACAAAGGCGTCATACTTCCGGCGGCGCTGCGCGCGCCGAAGAGCACTTCTTAAAACCGCCCGCTCCGTTTTAACTCACACGTACCCACACGTTTTTGCTCTCGCGTTTGGGCTCTTGCGTTTGGGTTCTCGCATTTTGCTCAGCGCCGTGACTCGTCATCGCATGGCCGCTGCGAGTGTGAGTGGGACTGATCGACATTTCATTTGAAGTGGGGGTCACTCACAAGTGTGGGGGCGCTTCACCGAGGCGAAGCCGATGGCCCTCACAGACTTGAACCGAAGCCCCTGGTTTCCCATGCGGACCCGTCCGCGACGCACGCAGTGCGGAGTGGGAGCTGACGAGTCCTTTGTCACTAACGCGGAGTGTGCGAGAACACGGATTCCAGATGCACCACTACCCTGTGCAAACCACGGTGCCCACTTAGCATTAGCGGTTTGAGCCGCTTTCTTTTGCCTACTTTTCTTTGCGGCATGCAAAGAAAAGGTGCCGCCCCGCACAGGGCAACGCTAATAGCCCACCAACAATTCAAGGAAAGGCACCAAACCCAGATCAAGAAAAAGCACCAAAGCAAGAACCACAAACAAAAAGCGCCGCGAAGGCAAAAAAAACCAAAACCCCTCCCATAAACACCAAATTCAGCGCACACTATCCAACTGCTCCCTCGCGGAGCGATAAAAGCCTATTGGGGAGCCCATCATGGCAAAAGGTCAAATGCGCAGTAACCGAGAAGTAAAGAAACCGAAGCAGGCCAAGAAACCCACACCGGCCACGACGCCGTCGGGCGCGCCGCCGATCCGCGTCGCGCCGACTGCTTCGGCAACGCAAAAGAAACACTAAGAAAGCGCCAACCGAGCAGCAAGCCCGCCCCGCCAGGCGGGCCTCAACCATCCGCACTACCTCGAAATATCCTCCAACGCGACATCCCGCGTCTTCGGCCCAAGCGTCCCGATGGCCAGCATGACGATCATCATCGCTCCCGAGATAAACACAAACACCCCGTTCACGCCAAACCGGCTCAAGCACCCCGCAATCACGAACGCGGAAAACATCGCCGAAATCCGGCTCCACGAATAAACAAACCCCACTGCCCTCGCCCGAATGCTGGTCGGAAACAGCTCGGCCTGATATGCGTGGTAGCTATACGAAATAATGTTGCCCGCCAGTACCAGACACACGCCCAAACTCACGAGCAACACCGTCTCCCGCGCCTGGCTGAACAGCAGCCCGCACACCACGTTCACCGCCGCCATGCAGACAATCACCGTCTTACGCTCGAAACGGTCGGCAATCAGCATCCCCAGCAACGGTCCAAGCGGTGCAGCAATCGCAATGATGCTCGCGTACATCAAACTCGTCGTGACAGTAATGCCCTGCTTGATCAGCAACGTCGGAATCCAGTTCGCGAAGCCGTAATAACCCATCGTCTGGAATACGTGGAAAATGATCAGCATCAGCGTGCGCTTGCGATACGGCGGCACCAACAGATCGCGAAACGCCGCACGCGCGCGCACCGGTTCAGGCAACGCCGGCTCCGGCAGGGGCCGTCCATATTCTCGTTCGACGCGCGCTTCGAGTCGCTTCATCACGGCGTCGGCTTCCTCGATGCGGCCCTTCTGTGCGAGCCAGCGTGGGCTCTCCGGCAAACGCAAACGAATCCACCACACCACGATTGCACCCACTACGCCGGTCAGCACGACCAGGCGCCAGCCGTCGAGACCGAAGTAACGGTACGGCACCAGTAAATACGATAGAAACGCAACGATCGGTACCGCGCAAAAACCGACTGCCTGCGAAAAGGCCGACGCGCGGCCCCGCACATGTTTCGGTACGAGCTCGGAGATGTAGGTGCCGATCGTCACGATCTCCACGCCGATGCCGATCCCCGCGATGAAGCGCCAGACGTTGAGCCCAAGCGCCGTGTCCTGGAACGCCATGACGACGTTGGCCGCGGTGTACCACAGCAACGACCATGTGAAGATTGCCCGGCGCCCGAAGCGGTCGGCGAGAAAGCCGCATGCCGCCGTGCCGATAAACAGGCCCGCGAATAACGCCGCGATGAAACTGGCCACGCCGCTGGTGCCGAACAGACCGTGCGTCGTCGCGGTGAGGATGCCGCTGCGCACGAGGCCCGGCGCGATGTAGCCGGAGAACATCAGGTCGTACAGTTCGAAGAAGAGCCCGAGGCTCAGCAGCATCACGAGTTGCCAGATGGAACGCGTGGCGGGCAAGCGGTCGAGCCGCGCGGAAATGCGCGCGCCATCCAGCGCGATCTCTTCAGCGCGGCCGCCGGCCGATGCACCAGCGCCTGAGGGCAAACCACCCAGCGCGCCGGCATCGCCGACCGCTGTCGCATACACCACATGATTCGACGATTTCACCGTCTGTCTCCTTTGTCGATCAGAGTTAGCGCTTTAGCGCTTACTTCGATCCCATGCAAACTAGTTGCCGAATTCCGGTCTAACGCCGGATGCGATTGATCAACTACCCTCAAGCAGCTTCTCGCGGCGCCCGCGCCACGCCGCCGCCCAACGCCGTGATCTGCGCTTCGTCGTAACCCAGCCCACGCAACACATCCGCGGTGTGCTCACCGATCTTTGCGATCGGCGAGCGCGGTTGCAGACGGGCGCCATCCATCGAAATCGGCAGCAAGGGCATCGCGGTTTCGCTTCCGTCATCGAGCGTCAATCGCGCGAGGCCGCCGCTCTCGTTCAGATGCGGATCGTCGAACAGGTCTTCGGGTTTCGTGATCGACGCGAAGGGGATGTGGTCACGTTCGAACAGCGGCACGAGCGCCGCGCCTTCGAAGCGACTCAAGGTTTCGCCGAGCGTCTGCAGTAACCACTCGCGCGCCAGCACGCGGTCGTTGTTCGTCGCGAGGCGCGGATCAGCCAGCAGGTCGGCACGACCGAGAATCGCGCACAGCGCGCGCCACTGACCGTCGCCGGTCGCGGCGATAAACATCTGCTCGTCGTTGGCAAGCCTGAACACGTCGTAGACGGCCCACGCGCTGATGCGCTCGGGCATCGGCGCAGCGGGCACGCCGGTCGCGGCGAACTGCTGCATGTGTTGCGCGGAAAGCAGCACGCAGTTTTCAAACAGGGCGCTCTGCACTTCCTTGCCGCGTCCGCTCGTATGCCGTTCGTGCAGCGCGGCAAGCACACCGATCGCGCCGAACATGCCGCCCATGATGTCGTTGACGGAACTGCCCGCACGCAACGGACGACCTACCGGTCCGGTCATGTAAGCGAGGCCGGCCATCATCTGCACGACTTCGTCTAGCGCGAGACGGTGTTCGTATGGACCGTTCAGAAAGCCTTTGTGCGAGACGTAGATCAGCCTTGGATTGCGTTCACGAAGCGACGCGTAATCGAGGCCCAGGCTCGCCATGCGGCCCGGCTTGAAGTTCTCGACGAACACATCCGCGGTATCAACCAGCTTGTGCAGCGCGGCCAGTCCTGCTTCGCTATCGAGATCGAGGGCGACACTCTTCTTGTTGCGATTGAAGGTGCGAAAAAAACCCGCACCGGTGCCGAGCAAACGGCGCGTACCGTCGCCGCGCGGCGGCTCGACCTTGATGACTTCAGCACCAAGGTCGCCAAGAATCATCCCGCAGGTTGGCCCCATCACCATATGCGACAACTCGATCACGCGGATGCCCGCAAGCGGCAACGCGCCCTGTTGCTCTGCTGAAGACCCAGATGCAGAAGAAGCAGAAGAAGCGGACGAGGAAGAAACCGGATTCATCGCAGCACCTGTGATTCGGAAGGTTCAAAACGTTGAGCAGCGGCACTGAACTGCTTCGGCAAACCGGCACGCGCCAGATAGCCGTACAGCGGTTCGCCGGGGAGCGCGTCGGCGAGGACGTCGCGCGACGCGATGAGTCGGGTGAGGTCGATGCCTGTTTCGTAACCCATGCTGTCGAGCATGAATACGAGGTCTTCGGTGTTCACGTTGCCGGTCGCGCCCGGCGCATGCGGACAGCCACCGAGGCCGGCCAGCGACGCGTCGAATTCACGGATGCCGTGCTGCAGCGCGATCAGCGTGTTCGCGAGACCGAGGCCGCGCGTATCGTGGAAGTGCAGCGAGCGCAGCTTGCTGCCCGCGACCTCTCGCACCAGTTCGATGATCTCGCCGACCTGGCGCGGCGTCGCTTCGCCGGTGGTGTCGCCGAGCGCGATGACATCGGCGCCCGCCTGCAACGCGGCGCGCGCGATCGCGGCGATATCGGCGTAAGGCACCGCGCCTTGCAACGTGCAGCCGAACACCGTCGATAATCCTGCGATCAATTCGACGCGTCGCACGTTCGCACTGGCCGCGCTATCGATCAGCTCGCGCATCGCGGCAAATGACTCGATCATCTCCACAGGCGTCTTGCGAACATTGGCGATGCTATGCGCCGTGCTCACCGAAATCGGCGCGACGATCCGATGCACGCCTGAATCGAGCGCACGTTGCGCGCCCTTCAGGTTCGGCACCAATGCCGTCACGATCAGATCGTCGTAGGTGAGCGCGTGGGCGATCACTTCGTCGGCGTCGGCCATTTGCGGCAACAGTTTCGCCGGCACGAACGATGCCACTTCCATATGCCGCACACCGGCGGCATACGCGGCGTCGATCCAGCGCCGCTTGAACTCGGTGGGCATCGTGCGTGCAATGCTTTGCAGGCCGTCGCGCATGCCGACTTCGGTCACGACGACGCTCTCCTGGGTGTCACTCATGGTCTTGAATCCCGGTCTTGAGTCTTGCGTGGAATGCGGGAAATGAAGCCGCTGGGTGACAGCGTGCCCGCGCGCGGCCGTGCGGCAAAGTCTGCGTTGACGACGCACTCCATCGCCGCTCGCGATGGCCGCAGTGGCATGCGGGACGGGCATGTGTCGCCGCAAAGGGGAAACCCTTAAGGGCTTTTCAGAGGATGCAGCGCGGCCGCTGAAAGGGTGTTGGGAGAGCGTGCGGAGGACGTCGGGATGACTCTGAGGGGCTTTGGAACGGGGACGTTGAGCGAGCCTCCAGACCGCTCGTCAGAGGCAGCCAGGAGCCCACGCTCAAACCGAACGCAACAGATGGTCGAGTAAGTGCGCCGCCGTCAGCGTCAGGGCCTTGCGGTCGCGCATGCAGATCACGAAGCGCCGCTCCGCCCATGCTTCGCGCAGAGGCACGGCGACGATGCCGTATTCATCGGCGGCATGCCTCGGCAGCGCCTCGCCCGGCAGGATCGCGACGGCAAGGCCTGCCTGGATAAAACGATAGGCGGCGTCGAAGGTCGACACATAGGTTCGATAGTTGAGCTCGCTGCCTTTTTCCACCGCAATGCGTTGCATCAGCGCATTCACGGATGCGTTCGATGCAAGCCCGAGATGATCGAACGCCAGGGTCTGCTCGAAGCCAACCGCAGTTTCACCGGCCAACGGATGATCGCGCGGCACGATCAACGCGAGATGATCAGAGCGATACGGCAGCACATCGAGACTGCCCATCGGCACCACATCGCGGCAGATGCCGAGATCGGCCACGCCCTCTTCCAGACCGCGCACGATCTCGCCGCTGACGCGCTCTTCGACATCGACGCGAACCTGCGGATTGGCCTTCAGAAACACCGACAGCGCCTCGGGCAGAAACTCGACCATCGACGACACATTTGCCAGCACCCGCACATGACCGCGCGCGCCGGCCGCGTACTCGCTGAGCTCCGCCTGCAACCGTTCGTGGCCGCGCATGATGAGCCGCGCGTGCCTGAGCAGCGCCTCACCGGCGGCGGTCGCGCGCACGCCACGCTGGCTGCGCGAGAGCAGCGCGACGTCGACGAGCGCTTCGAGATCGGCGAGCCGCTTGCTGACCGCGGACGGCGCGATGAACTCGCGCTCAGCCGCACGCGCGATCGTGCCTTCCTCGCAGACGGCGATGAACAAGCGCAACGTCACCTGATCGATTTGCCACATGAACGGGCGCGCCCTGGATGTTTGAAGTGAGAAAATTATGCCCGAGGAAGGCGGCGGCCGAGTCCGTCCCAGGGTATTCACGGCCGGCATGCCGGTTTGCGTCGTTGATCGCGCGCTGAATGGCGAAGGTTGATCGTGTGGCAAACTGCGCAATCAGAACAACCCGTAAAGGCTTGCCCATGTCCACCGCCAGTCTCTTCGTCACCTCCGCAGGCGTCGGCCTCGCGATAGCCGCACCGGTCGGCCCGATGGGCATGCTATGCATCCGCCGCACGCTGACGGGCGGTCCGCGCGCGGGGCTCGCAATCGGCTTCGGCATTGCGACCGGCGACGCGGTTTATGGTCTGATCGCGGCGCTCGGCCTAGTCGGCATTTCGCAGTTCATGCTCGCCTACGACCGGCCCTTGCATCTACTCGCCGGTCTGTTTCTGCTTTATCTCGGCGTGCGTACGCTGCTGCAAAAAGCGCCCGCCGACTCGGCCAACGGCAACGGCGACATCAAGCTTGCACAGGTGGGCCGCGCCGGCGCACTGCGCGCGTATGCGAGTTCATTGCTGCTCACGCTGACCAATCCGCAAACCGTCATCATGTTTGCCGCGCTGTTCACGACGCTCGCGCCGCGTGGCGCATTTTCATCGAGCATCGCGTTGACCACCGTCGGCGGCGTGTTTTGCGGTTCGATCGCGTGGTGGTGTTTTCTCGTGACCGTGGTGTCGCTCGCGCGCCATGCGATCGGCAGCAAGCTGCGCGTCGCGATCGACCGGATCGTCGGGATCACGCTCGCGGCGTTCGGTATCGTCGAGATTCGCCGCGCGCTTTGAAGAGGGTTGGCGGGACTGCGCAAGGGCGCTCAACGATGCGCCTTCTCACTCACGAGCGCCCCCGCAACGCCACGAACACCACGCCGGCAATCGCCATCAAACCGCCGCATAGCGTCGCGAGACCCGGGCGCTCGCCGGTCAGCACGGCGGACAGCGCCGTCGCCACCGCAGGCGTCAGGTACAGGAAATTGGCCGCACGCGCCGCGCCGAAGTAGCCCAGCGCGAGCGTCCACGTTGCATAACCCAGCGCCGCCGGAAATACGCCGAGCACCAGCACCGCCTGCAACGTGCCGTGCGGCGCACTGCCAAGCGAACTCAACGCGCCCGGCAGCCACGGCGCCAGCAACACCGCGCCTGCCAGCAACGTGTAGGCGGTGCACGTCAATGCCCCGTAGACCGGAATCAGGCGCCGCTGCAGCACGAAGTAGCTCGCCGAACACAGCGCCGCGCCGAGAATCAGCGTACTGCCCGCGCCGAGCGTCAGGCCGCCTGGCTGACCCCGCGCAATCACCGCGATGCCGGCGAGACTGACTAACGAACCGAACCATCCCCAACGATTGAATCGCTCGCCGAGAAACACGGCTGCCAGCAGCGCCGTGAAAATCGGCAGCGTATTGACGATGAAACTCGCCGCGCCTGGCGCGACCGTTTTCTCGCCGGTATTGAGCAGCGCGTTGTAAAGCGCGATGCCGAGAAAACCGCACAGCACGAAACGTAAGCCATCGCGCCATGTCGGCAACGGCGGGCGCCGATAGGCAAGCCATGCGATCACCAGTAGCGCCGCAGTGGCGAAACGCGCCGCCGCCAATGGCAAAGGCGCCAAACCCTGCAAGCCGATGCGAATAAATGGAAAGGCGGACGCCCAGGACACGATGGTGAAGGCGACCGCGCCTGCCGCCAGCAGCGGCTGCCGCGCGGAACGGGGCGATGGGGACGAAGTGAGTGTGTTCATGCGACGATGGTGCCGCGCCGCGAGCTGCTAAGCTAGCGCACAAATGAACATCGTGATGTGAAAATGGCTCACACCTCCTCACCGACCTTGTTGGCGCGGCCGCCGCTCGCGAGCCTCGAAACCGTCTGCGCCGTCGCCCGCGAAGGCTCGTTTCTCGCCGCTGCCGAGGTCGCCGGCTTGACGCACGGCGCGATCAGCCGGCGGGTGGCCGCGGTCGAAAACTGGCTCGGCATGACGTTGTTCGAACGCCATGCGCGCGGCGTGCGGCTCACGCCGGACGGGCAGCGTTTCGTCGGGCGTATCGAGCAGGCGTTCGGCATCATCGACAGCGCGGCGGATCAGTGGCGCTCGCCGCGCAGCCCGCAGCTGGTCAAGCTGAGCGTGGTGCCCGCATTCGCCAAATTGTGGTTCTTCGAGCGTCAGGCGGTATTCGAGAGCGCCGCCCCGGCGCTGCGCATCCAGCTCGATATCGATCATCGCAACGTGGACATCGCCAGCGGCGAAGCAGATCTGGCGATTCGCTACGGGCGCGGCAGTTGGCGTCAACTCGAGGTCAAACCTTTCCTGCCGGAGACGCTTTATCCGGTTGCACATCCCGCGCTCGCGGCACGCCTCGCGAAGCAGCGCCACAAACATGGCGACGCCGCGCTACTCGATGTGCCGCTGCTGCACGACTCGGATGGGACCGGCTGGCGCGCGTGGTTCGATGCGCTGGCTATTCCGCTGAAGCCGCGCGCGCAGGACCGGCGCTTCGAAGACTACACACTGGTGCTAGCCGCCGCCGAAGCGGGACTCGGCGTGGCGCTGGCGCGCGTGCCGTTCGCCGACGCGTATCTGCGGAAGAGCGGCCTCGTGCGGGTGAGCCGCCACGAAGTCGCCTCGCCGCTGACTTATTAAGTCGTGCATGCCAAGGGCGAAAGCCGGCCCGAAGTGCTGGCACTGATCGACCGGATGCAGGCAGGCCAGCACGGCTTGCCATAGCACTTCGTACGCAAGCGCGGCAGTTTTGCGACAATAGCGGCTTTCGCCGCGCGGTCGCGGGCCTGTCGTCGAGATTCGCCGACGCTCGCAGGCAAGTGCGCGCCGGCCTTGCCGTCTAACCTGTCCAACCCACCCGACCGTCAGCGGTCTGCTCAATGGCTCTTCCCCACATCAATCTGCTGTACTCCGTCTCCGGCCTGTTCGTCGGCTTTCTGGTCGGACTGACGGGTGTCGGCGGCGGCTCGCTGATGACGCCTATCCTGGTCCTGCTGTTCAACGTGCATCCGGCTACCGCGGTCGGCACCGATCTGCTGTACGCGGCCGCCACCAAGGCGACCGGCACGCTGGTGCACGGCCTGAAGGGTTCCGTCGACTGGCAGATCACCCTGCGCCTCGCGGCCGGCAGCGTACCGGCGGCGACCCTCACCTTGATCCTGCTGCATCGGTACGGAATGGACACGCCGGGCACGAGCCGGCTGATCCAGATCGTGCTCGGCGCCGCCTTGCTGGTCACGGCCGTGGCGCTGATCTTCCGCCCGCAACTCGCAGCGCTCGGCGCGCGCCGTCAGCGTGCGCCCCGGCAAGGCCGTACGCTCGCGCTCACCATGCTGACCGGCGCGGTGCTGGGTGTGCTGGTGTCGCTGACGTCGGTGGGTGCGGGCGCCATTGGCGTGACGGTGTTGCTGCTGCTGTATCCGTTGCTGCCCACTACGCGCATCGTCGGCTCCGATATCGCACACGCGGTGCCGCTCACGCTGCTGGCGGGCGCCGGTCACTGGCTGCTGGGCTCGGTCGACTGGTCGATGCTGCTGTCGCTGCTGGTGGGGTCATTGCCGGGCATCGCGATCGGCAGTTATCTGTCGTCGCGCGCACCGGACGCGCTACTGCGCAACGTGCTCGCCGCCACGCTCACGCTGGTCGGCGTGCGCCTCGTGCTGTCATAAAGCAGCCGCGCTATTTGAAAAACCGGCAGGTCAGATCGGTCTCGAACTGCCTGACCCATTGACCGTGATGGTCGTGATATGACTGCGCCCAGCCGCCGCGCCGAACCGTGACAAGGCGCTCGTGTGCGGCATCGCCCGGGTCCGGGCAGGCGCTGATGTCGAAATGCGCCGGCGCAAAACCATGCCGCGCACATACCAGTTCGAAAGCCGCCCGATCGCTGATCGGTAGATCGGTATAACGCAAATGCGTGGTTTCCATGGCGTTGACTCCGGTTCCGCTTGCATCACAGTACGCTTCGCGCCGCGTCGATAGTGTGTCACAGCGCACAGACGGGCTGTTGCGGCGCCGGCGTTCAGCCCGGCACTGGCCGACTCATCATCACCGTTTCAAAAATCACCGCTACGAAAAATAAAGCGAAAAAAAGGGCTCCGGTTATTCGCCGGAACCCTCGCACCGGCATGCAACACGATGGCGCATGGCGATATCGAATCGCATCCACCTCCTGTTGCAGCCTTCCACGCCTGCCGGCGCTTCGTGCGCTTGCTGCAAGCCGGTTATGCCAGGCCGCTTATCGCGGCCTGCTCATTGCAGCCGTCTTACTGCTGAACCACGGTCAGCTTGTTCGACACCGACGTCACGCCGGCGACGCCCTTGGCCGCTTCACCGGCAGCGTCGATCTGGCCTTGGTCAGGCACCGAACCCGTCAGGGTCACCGCGCCGCCACGAGCACGCACGGCGATGTTCGAGACGTCGATGCCTTGCGCCTTGGCAAGCGCGCCGCGCACCTTGCGACCCAGCTGGCTATTGGCCTTCTTGCCGGCCTTGGCGCTTGCAGCCGGCGCTGCGGTCGTGCCCGTAGCCGTTGCATCGCTTGCCTGAGCGTACACATTGCACGCCACCACCATTGCCACAACCGAGCCCAGCGTTTTCAGAAAACCGACCGATTTCATAGTTTCTATTCTCCTTAGCTACACATTGGACCGCATGTACAAGCGGCTTCGTTACGACTACCGGCGGCCATTCGGGACGCGACAACGCGCGGCTCAGCGACGGCCGACTATGGCTGCAACACGATGTGCGAGAGGCGAGAGAGGCCGGCCGCCGTTAGTCGCATGCGATGTCACGCATGCAACGCGGTACGGGAGCCGGCAAGCCGCGAAGTCCGCCAGCGCGCCCGGTTCTTGTCTGTCGTGCCGGGTCACGCTGTGCAAACATCTGTTCGCGGCAGCGATCCACAATTTAATCTAGCCGCGCCAGAAGCGCAAAGGGTTTAGTCATACGTTGCGGTGCGTTCCGGTTGTCATTGGGGGCATCGGGCGTGTTTTGTTCATGCGCCGTTCATATTCTGGTTCGGGCGTGCCTGGCCGGCCGGTCATGTGTCATTCATGGGACGTTCATCGGCCGTTCATGTACCGGTCACGCGCCGTTCACGAATTGTTACGGGTTTGACGGCGCCCGCGCCAGCTGGACGCTGCGCCGCCGCGCGAATCTCAGGTACCATCGGCGCGACGCGCGGCTTGCGCGCCTTGCGCGACAGCCAGCCCGGCATGGCGCGAACGCCTCGCCCCGGTTCGCGCGCCGCAGAACGCCGCCATCCTGTTCACTTTCGACCGTAGCCGTCACGTCACCCGATGAAGCCAGCCACCGGCCGCAAACGCCCTCCCCGTCTCGTCGCCCGTTTCGTGGCGATCTCCTGGCGCGATCTGGCGGTCTCGTTCGGACCGCTCCTGCTGATCGCCGTCGCGGCGATCTGGGTCGCCGTGCGCCTGATCCAGCCCGCCCCGCCCAGCACGCTGACGATCAGCGCCGGCCCCGAAGGCAGCACCTTCTGGAACGCGGCCCAGAAGTACAAGGAGATTCTGGCGCGCAACCGTATCACCTTGAACGTCTTGCCCTCGGAAGGCTCGCTGCAGAATCTCAAGCGGCTATCCGACCCGAAGTCGAACGTCGACGTCGGCTTCGTGCAGGACGGCGTCGCGCCCGGCCCGGCGAGCGAGGGCCTGATGTCGCTCGGCAGCGTGGCCTATGTCCCGCTGGCGATCTTCTATCACGGGCCGACGATCGCGCGGCTCTCCGAATTCAAGGGTTTGCGCCTCGCAGTCGGCGCTGAAGGCAGCGGCACGCGCGAACTGGCGCTCGCACTGCTCAAGGCAAACGGCATCGTGCCGGGCGGTCCGACCAAGCTGCTGCCGCTCTCGGGCGACGACGCCGCCCAGGCACTCGTCGCCGGCAAAGTCGACGCGGCGTTTCTGGCCGGCGATTCGGCGCAACCCGCGGTGATGGGTAAGCTCTATCGCACGCCGAACGTGCAGTTCTACGATTTCACCCAGGCCGACGCCTACACACGCCGTTTTCCGTATCTGACGCAGCTCCAAATGCCGATGGGTGCGTTCGACCTCGGCAAAAATCTGCCGTCCACACCGATTCATATGGTGGCGCCGACCGCCGAACTGGTGGCGCGTGACTCGTTGCATCCCGCGTTGTCCGATCTGCTGATCGAAGCGGCACGCGAGGTCCACGGCAAGGCAAACATCATGCAGCGCGCCGGCGAATTCCCCGCGCCGCTCGCCCACGATTTCCCGATCAGCGACGACGCTGCCCGCTACTACAAGTCAGGCAAGAGCTTCCTCTACCGGATCCTGCCGTTCTGGCTGGCGAGTCTCGCGGACCGGCTGCTGGTGGTCGTGGTGCCGCTGATCGTGCTGCTGATTCCGGCGCTGCGCGTCGTGCCGTCGCTGTACACGTGGCGGGTGAAATCGCGCATCTACCGCTGGTACGGCGCGCTGATCGCGATCGAGCGCAGCGCACTCAGCGAGTACTCGGCCGAAGAACGCGCCACGCTGATCGAGCGGCTCGATGCGATTGAAGAATCGGTGAACGGGCTAAAGATGCCGCTCGCCTATGCGGATCAGTTCTACGTGCTGCGCGAGCATATCGGCTTTGTGCGCGAGCGGCTCACGCATAGCCGCGAGGCTCAGCGCGACGCATCGGAGGCACCGGACGACGGGCCACCTGCTTCGGCGCGCGCACCAGAAGCCGATGCCGCAACGGAATCGCCTGAAGCACGGGGAGCCGACGAGGCCGACGAGCCTTCGGCCGGCCGCCACGCCTAGGGACCGGTATCGACCCACGTTGTCGAGTTTGGCGTCCGCCGTGTCGGCCATCCCCGGTCCAAAAGCACATTGACCGGTGCAAGCGGCGGCTGCACCGCGTAAGATCATTACAATTCCGACGGTCCAGCAGACGACACCGTTCGGAAAGGGCAATCCGGGAGACACTTATGACCGTAGGCATCGACGCCAGGCAACCGCTGTGGTTTTACGATTTTGTCTCGCCGTTCACCTACCTGTTGCTCGAGCAACACGACAAGTGGCCGGGCTTCGACTTCGCGTTTACGCCGGTCGTGCTGAACGATCTGTATCACCACTGGGGCCAGCGGCCCGCTTATAGCGTGCCCGCCAAACGCACCTTCCTGTATCGCCACGCGCTGTTTCGCGCGGACCAGCTCGGTATTCCGTTCAAGATGCCGCCGGCCCATCCGTTCGACTCGATGAAGCCGCTCCTGCTCGCCACCGCGGCGAAGGGCGACATCAGCTTCGTACGCGAGATTTTCCGTTTCATCTGGCGCGAAGGCCGCGATCCGTCGAGCAATGGCGCATTCGCCGAACTGTGCGAGCGCGTCGGCATGCCGGATGGCCCGGAACTCATCAAGAACGAAGAAGTGAAGGCGCAATTGCAGCGCAACACCACGGATGCAATCGGTCTGGGCGTCTACGGCGTGCCGACCTTCCGTCTGAACGACCAGTTGTTCTGGGGCGAAGACGCGTTGCCCATGGTGCTGTATTGCGCACGCACGCCGAACTGGCTCGACTCGAAGGAAGTGAAGCGGATCAGTTCGCTGCCTTCCGGCCTTGCAGACGACTAAAACGAAAGCAACACGTAATATTCGTGCAAACAGGCACGCCGTGCCCGCGCTTGCGCAGGTCTTTTCGGACGTGATGGCGTCAAAAAGGCCGTCCTGATGCCGGCCATACCGTGCCTGCTATGCCGCCACACCGCAAACGGGCCTAAGGTTATAACCTTTGCGCCCCGCTCTCGCGATCCGGCTCGCGGGCGGCTCCGTACGACGCTTCATCCGGGCCCGACCTGCTTGCATCGCCTCGCCTAAACCATGGACGATTCCGCCGCTTCCCTCGATATCTGGCTCGTGCGCGTGCTGCGCACGCTGATTGTCGAGCGCAGCGTCACACAAACCGCGCTGCGTCTGAATCAGACCCAGCCCGCTATCAGCACCGCGCTGCGCAAACTACGCGAGACGCTGAACGATCCGATCCTCGTGCGCGGCAAGTCGGGCATGGTGCCGACCGAATACGGCGAATCGTTGCTGGCCTCGGCGCAACGCGTGCTGCGTGAAGTCGATTTCGTGGCAACGCCGCACGGCGACTTCGATCCCGGCCGCTCGCGCCGGACCTTCCGCGTGGCCGCGCCGGACTATCTGAACGACTTCTTCATGCCCACCGTGATCGCACAGTTTCGCGAAGCGGCGCCGCATGCGCGCCTGGAGATCGATTCGCTGAGCCCGATGCTCGACCATTCCGCCGCGCTCGATGCGGGCGAACTCGATCTGGTGATCGGCAACTGGCCGAAGCCGGATCTACGTTTCGAGCGCAGCGATCTGTTCTCCGATACGGTGGTGTGCCTGATGCGCGCCGATCATCCGCTCGCACGCACGCCGATGACGCGCGAAGCGTACCTCGCCGCGCCGCATCTCGCGCCGACGCCTTATAGCGGCGCAGGCGGCGGCGCCGTCGACATCGGATTCGCCAGGGCCCGCGCCGAGCGGCGCATCGTCGCCACGCTGCCCTACTTCGGCCTCGTGCCGCAAACGCTGTTGCAATCGGATCTGATCTTCACGACCACGCGCCGTTTCGCGATGCACTATGCGAGCATCCTGCCGCTCGCCGTGGTCGAAGTGCCGATTCCGTTTCCGCGCATCAAGTGCTATCAGCTGTGGCATCCGCAGCCGGATCGGCCGAGCGATGTCGGCTGGCTGCGTACGTTGATGTCGCAAGTGTCGGATGGATTGGTCGCGCAGAAGGTGCGGCGCGCGAAACGGCCGGCGAAAAAAGAAACGTCAGCCGCGGAGGGCTGACGTTCTGGTTTGAAGTCTGGGGAGTTCAAGTTACGAGCCCGACGTTGAACTCCTTACGCCAGGCGCCTCGGTCAATCTACTCACACGCTCGCGCAGAGCTTCTGCATTGCCGCCTGAGCTGCGGCTTGACGTGTACGGATCTGCAGCAACTCGGCACACACTGCGACCGCGATCGCCGAAGGCGCTTTATCCACAATGCCGGTTACGCCGATCGGACACGTCATCTCCACCAGCCGATCCAGATCCACGCCTCGATCCAGCAATCGACGCTCGAATTTCACACGCTTTGTCTTCGACCCGATCATGCCGAAGTAGGTGAAATCGCGCCGCCGCATGATGCGCGCAGCGAGCGAAAAATCCAGCGCATGGTTATGCGTCATCACGAGGAAATACGCGCCCGGTGGCGCCGTGTCGACGATTGCATCGGGCGTGTCGGTTGCTTCGATCTGCACGTTGGCCGGCGTTTCGTCGGGGAACAGTTCGTCGCGCTCATCGACCCACTGGACGACGCACGGCAAGCTGCCGAGCAGCGTGACGAGCGCATGGCCGACGTGCCCCGCGCCGAACAGCACGATGTGCATCGGCGCCGGACGCGGCGCTTGCACGGCGCTGCGCCGGCCGATCTGAACGGAAGAAAAGTCGTTCATGGCGGTCAATCCAGTTAGTTTCGATATTTGCACGATGGCTCTGCCTGACGGTTTCTGACGGCTGCTGGCTGCGCTGAAGGCTCTGGCGGCAACAGACAATTCCTCGCGATTTCCAGCGTGACGCGGCAGCTAGCCGGCGTCACACGTTCATCGCAACGTCTACTGCCGCGCCGCTGCGGTTGCTGCCCGCACTGCGCCGACGGCCTTGAGGATTTCCTCGCTGGTCGCGGGCGCATTCAGCGGCGGATTGACCTTGTGGTCACCCACGGCCGACACCGCATCGCGCACGGCGAAGAACACCGAGAACGGCAGCAACAGCGGCGGCTCGCCGGTCGCCTTCGAACGATGGATGCTGTCCTCCGCATTGCGGTTCTTGAACAGGCGCACACGGAAGTCGGGCGGCGTGTCGTTGACGGTCGGAATCTTGTAGGTGGACGGCGCGTGCGTCATCAGCTTGCCGCCCGTGTTCCACCACAGTTCTTCGGTCGTGAGCCAGCCCATGCCTTGAATGAACGCGCCTTCCACCTGGCCGACGTCGAGCGCCGGGTTCAGCGATGCGCCCACGTCATGCAAAGCGTCCGCGCGCAGCACGCGCATTTCGCCGGTCAGCGTATCGATCACCACTTCCGACACGGCCGCGCCGTACGAGTAGTAGTAGAACGGTCGGCCTTGCAACTTCGATTGGTCCCAGTAGAGCTTCGGCGTGGCGTAGAAGCCGTCCGACCAGAGCTGGACACGCGCGACGTAGGCCTTCGCGATCACTTCTTCGAACGGCACGATCATCTCGCCGACCACCACGCGGTCGTGCACGAACCGCACTTCCGAAGCGGCCACCTGCCCTGCACCGAAACGCTCGGCGGCGAAGGCCGACAGACGTTCGCGCAACTGGCGCGCGGCGTCTTGCGCAGCCTTGCCGTTCAGGTCCGAACCGGTCGATGCAGCGGTCGCCGAGGTATTGGCGATCTTGCTTGTGTCGGTCGCCGTGACGCGGATGCGGTTAAAGCCGATGCCCAGTTCATGCGCCACGACCTGCGCGACCTTGGTGTTCAAACCCTGACCCATTTCGGTGCCACCGTGGTTCACCAGCACCGAACCGTCGGTATAGATGTGCACCAGCGCGCCGGCCTGGTTGAAGTGGGTCACGTTGAACGCGATACCGAACTTGACTGGCGTAAGCGCCATGCCCTTCTTCAGCACTTCGTTGTTCGCGTTGAACTCGTTGATCGCCGCACGCCGCGCACGGTATTCGCTGGTCGCTTCGAGTTCGTCGATCAGTTCGTGAATCACATTGTCTTCGACCACCTGGCCATACGGCGTCTGGTTGCGCTCGGTCTTGCCGTACAGATTGCGACGGCGCACGTCGAGAGAATCCTCGCCGACCGAACGCGCGACGTTGTCCATGATGTACTCGATCGCGAACGCGCCTTGCGGACCGCCGAAGCCGCGGAACGCGGTGTTCGACTGCGTGTTGGTCTTGCCGCAGAAGCCGTCGATCGTTACGTCGGACAACCAGTACGCGTTGTCGAAGTGGCACAGCGCACGCGTCATCACCGGACCGGACAGGTCAGCGGAGAAGCCGCAACGCGAGGTCATGTCGACGCTCACGCCGTCGATCACGCCCTTGTCGTCGTAGCCCACTTCGTACGTGTAGTGGAAATCGTGGCGCTTGCCGGTGACCATCATGTCGTCGTCGCGGTCCGGACGCAGCTTGACCGGGCACAGCAGCTTCCATGCGGCGAGCGCCGCGCAGCACGCGAACAGACCTGATTGCGATTCCTTGCCACCGAAACCGCCGCCCATGCGACGGCATTCGATCAGCACGTTGTGCGACGCCACGCCCAGCGCGTGCGCGACCATGTGCTGCATTTCGGTCGGGTGCTGCGTCGAACAGTAGACGTGCATGCCGTCGTCGTCCTTCGGCACCGCGTACGAAATCTGGCCCTCCAGATAGAACTGTTCCTGGCCGCCGAGCAGCATCTCGCCGGCTTCGCGGCGAGCGGCGCGAGCGATCTTCGTACTGGCTTCGCCGCGCGCGAGTTTCATCGGCGGCAAGACGTGCTGGTTCGCGGCGCGGGCCTGTTGCGCGGTGAGAATGGCCGGCAGTTCTTCGTAGACGACTTCGGCGCGGCGCGCAGCCAGGCGCGCGATTTCATGCGAGGTCGCGACCACGATGAACATCGGCTGGCCGACATATTGCACGAGGCCGTCCGCGAGAATCGGATCGTCGCCGTGGATGATCGGACCCACGTCGTTGACACCGGGGATATCGCCCGCGGTGAAGATCGCGACCACGCCGGGCGTGGCGCGCACTTTGTCGAGCGCCATCGAGACGATCTTCGCGTGTGCTTTCGGCGACAGGCCGAGCGCGGCGTGCAGCGTGCCGGCGAGCGTCGGGATGTCGTCGGTGTAGGTGGCGCGGCCGCTCACGTGCAGATGCGCGGACTCGTGCGGACGCGAGATGTGGACCTGGGTAAAGTCGTCGAGATCCTGAAGGTCTTTCAGGAACGGTTCGGCATGCTGATTCATTCTGGTGTTCTCCGTATCCTTGTGGCTTCTCAGGCGCTCGCGCCGACAGGTGCGCAGGCAGCGGCAACCGCACGAACATCCAGTGCACTCTTGGGCAGCGGATTGTTCGGACGCGTTTCGAGCCAGAAGCGGTACAAGGTGTTCTTCGCCGCTTCGAGGCGGTAGTTGCTGGTCGCGCGCATGTCGCTAAGCGGCGCGTAGTCGTTGCCGAGCGCGAGCATCGCGGCTTGCGCGGTGGCTTCGTGCCATTCGGCGTCGCGCAGCACAGCTTCGGCGTGCGTCGCGCGCTTCGAGGTGGCGGCCATGCCGCCGAACGCAATGCGCGGCTCGCGGATCACGTTACCGTCGGCGATGAAGGAAAACGCGGCGCACACCGCCGAGATGTCCGAGTCGAAACGCTTCGACAGTTTGTAGGTGCGGAACTGCAGATTCTTGCGCGCGCCGGTCCGGGTCGGCACCTTGAGCCCGACGACGAACTCGTGCTCCGCCATGTCCTTCTTCTGGTACGCGAGGTACAGATCCTCGAGCGGCATTTCACGTTCGATCTCGCCGCCGCGCACGATCACATGCGCGCCGAGCACGATCAGGCCAGGCATCGAATCGCCGATCGGCGAGCCGTTGGCGATGTTGCCGCCGAGCGTGCCGGCATTGCGGATCGGCAGCGAAGCGAAGCGTTGCCACATTTCGGTGAGTTCCGGATATTGCTTCGCAATTTCCGCGTAAGCCTTTTCGACGGTCACGCCCGCACCGATCTCGATCCAGTCGTCGTTGGTTTCGAGCTTTTGCAGCTCCGCAATCTGACCGACGTAGACGATGTTGCCCAGTTCACGCATCTGCTTCGTCACCCACAAGCCGATGTCCGTGCTGCCGGCGAGGATGCGGGCGCCCGGTTCGGCTTCCTTGATTTTCGCGAGCGCGTCGACGGTGCGCGGCGCGTCGAACTGCTGTCCGGCGTGCTGGTAATGGAACGTGTCCTTGCGCTCGAGCGTGGCGAGCGTGTTCGACAGGCCTTCGATATTGACCGGCGCTTTCGGCGCGGGCGCTTCGAACATGCGCACGGCCGCGTCGACGATCGGACGATAGCCGGTGCAGCGGCACAGATTGCCGGTCAGCGCATTACTGATGTCGTCGCGCGACGGCACCGTCTTGTTCGCGCAGCTATGTTCGTGACCGTGCTTTTCGTACAGCGACCACATCGACATGACGAAACCCGGTGTGCAGAAACCGCATTGCGAACCGTGACACTCGACCATCGCTTCCTGCACCGGATGCAGCGAGCCGTCCGGCTGACGCAGGTCCTCGACGGTGAAGAGCGCTTTGCCGTCCAACGTCGGCACGAACTGGATGCAGGCGTTGACCGCCTTGAAGTCGACGCCGCCCGCCTCGTTACGCTCGCCGATCACGACCGTGCACGCGCCGCAGTCGCCTTCGGCGCAGCCTTCCTTGGTGCCGGTGCAATGCACGTCCTCGCGCAAATACTGCAGGACGGTGCGGGTGACGGGCGCATCCTTGATCTCACGGATCGCGTTGCGGTGGTAGAAGCGAATCGGCTCAGTCATGTCTCGTTACTCTCAATGTTCTGTGTCCGTTGGGACGTGCTGCGATGATGGTTCGAAAACTATCACCATCAATAAATACAACCCATAGCGGGGATCGCATGCGGGACATATTCGCGAAACGATATAGAGATGGGTTTGAGGGTCGGTTGGCTTATGCAGATATGGCCGTTTTGCCATATTTATAGAAAAATTATAGTTTTACAGCCATTGATGACCAGGGTTCACTCATCCGTCTCGCGTCAAAGGGCCGCTCGTGCAGGGTGAAAACGGCTCACTATATCGATCCGGCACCGTTATTTAGCTGCCGAAATTATTAAGCAACCCCTGCAAGGGAATCGGTTCCATGGGAAAATCACGCCTTCCCGCCGTTTTCAAGTCTCGTTTTCCCCATGTCCACCGACTCAGCGACACCTCGCAGCGAATTTGCGACGACCATGCAGATCATTCCGGTCGTCTTTTTCACGTTTCTTTGCTACCTGACGATCGGAATTCCGCTCGCGGTGCTGCCTGGCTACGTCCACGACGATCTGGGTTACAGCGCGATTCTGGCCGGCGCCGCGATCAGCGTGCAGTACCTGGCCGCGCTCGCATCGCGGCCGCTCGCCGGCCGCTCGGCCGACACGTTGGGGCCGAAGCGGACGGTAACGATCGGTTTGCTGGGTTGCGGCGCGAGCGGGATCTTGTTGCTGCTGGCCGTGTTGTGCGGGCGCTGGCCCGTGGTGAGCCTGGGGCTGCTGGTGTGCAGCCGTCTCGTACTCGGCTTCGGCGAAAGCCTGTGCGGCACCGGTGCGATTTTGTGGGGTATCGGCCGGGTGGGCACGAGCAACAATGCCCGGGTGATTTCGTGGAACGGTATCGCGACTTATGGCGCGCTCGCGGTTGGCGCGCCGCTTGGCGTAGCGATTGCGCACACGATCGGGTTCGCCGCGTTGGGCATTCTGGTGATTCTGCTGGCGGCGCTCGGTTTTTATCTGGCGCGGCCCATCGCGCCGGTTCCGATCGTGCATGGCGAGCGGATGTCATACCGGAGTGTGTTCACGCGCGTGCTGCCACATGGGATCGGGTTGGCGCTGGGCTCGGCCGGCTTTGGGTCGATTGCGACGTTCATCACGCTGTTTTATGCGGCGCGGCATTGGCCTAATGCAGCTTTGTCGTTGACTGTTTTCGGCACGCTGTTTATCGGTGCGCGCCTGTTGTTCGCTAATACGATCAAGGCTTACGGTGGGTTCCGGGTCGCGATTGCTTCGTTTTCGTTTGAATGCGCCGGGTTGTTGATGTTGTGGTTGGCGCCGGAGCCGCATATTGCCCTTGCGGGGGCGGCATTGACGGGGTTTGGGTTTGCTTTGGTGTTTCCCGCGCTCGGCGTGGAAGCGGTTGGGCTTGTGCCGCCTGCTAGCCGTGGGGCTGCTTTGTCGGCTTATTCTGTGTTTCTTGATCTCTCGCTGGGGATTACGGGGCCGTTGGCCGGGTATATCGCAGGGGAGTTTGGCTACGCGCAGGTGTTTCTTTTTGCAGCGGTTGCTTCCGCGATGGCGGTTGTGCTGTCGACGATGATGTATTTGCGGAATTCACGGGCGCCTAATGCACCTGCGGCGACCTGAGTGCCCGCACCGGCTCGCGTACGAGCTTATGCCTGTCAACTCCGTGCGCACCGTATACCCGCGATGACAGCGCCCGAATCTTTGCTCCATAATACGCGTCGAGAAATTCGAAATTTTTGGCTAATCGTTGATGAACAGCAACGTCGCAACGCCAGCGGCATGGGTGCATCCGCACTTCGTTGCTGGCAGCGTTCTGGAGAGTCGCGGTGCCGCGTGTCACGCCTCGTTTACCAAGTTCTCGATTTGCCCCTGATGTCCGGGTCGACGAGACCTTGGAGCGCGAACGCCTGCTGCAATATTTAGACCGCTCGCACCGTTCGGCAGCACGGTTCACGGTGCTTCGCGCACCCGCCGGTTTCGGCAAGACCACCCTTTACGCGCAATGGGCCCGCCGCTTGAAGACCACCGGGGTGGCGACAGCGTGGCTCAACTGCGCGGCCGAAGACGCCAGCCCGAACCTCCCCGGCCTTATTGCCGACGCGTTGCGGCACGCGGGCCTGTCTGGTGACGCGCACGAGCGTGACAGTCTCGCCGCGTGCCTCCTTGCGGCACGCAGGCAAACGGGCAGGCTTGCGCTTTTCATCGACAACTACGAATGGCAAGCCTCCGTCGAATCCGACACGCTTCTCGCGGAAATTGCCCGGGACATACCCGAGGGCGTCCACATCTATTTGACGGGAAGGCGGGTTCCTGACACCTACCAGCATCAGCAGAGGTTGGCGGGCTATTTGCGCATGATCGATGCCGCGATGCTGTCGTTCACCGACGAGGAAGCCGCCGCCCTGCTCGGGCCGACCGTCTCTCCCGACACCATTGCGTCGCTGACGCAACAGTGCGACGGTTGGCCGGTTGCGCTGGCGTCCGCGCGTCTGCGCATCGCTTCAGAAAGCGACAGCGTGCGCAACGATGAGGCCGCCGATGCGCTCATTTACGGCGGCGGCTTACCTGACTATCTGACCCGGCAAGTGCTCGACGGGCTCGCGCCCCGGGAACAGCATTTTCTGATCGAGACGGCCATTCTCGACACTATCGACGCCAACATCGCCGACGCAGTACGCGAGAAAGCCGACAGTGCCCAATGTTTGCGGGCGTTGAACGTGCTTGCACCGCTTGTGCAGAGCGATCCGGGCGGGCCGCGTGTGCGCATCAACAGGCTGTTGCGGCAAATCCTGCTGAACAACGCCAGGAGCGAGGGTGAACGTTTTCTGACGCAAGCTCATCTGCGTGCCGCGACGGCGTACGCTGCGCACAACGATCTGCTCGGCGCGGTGAGCCATGCCGTTGCCGGTGGGCGGCCGGACATCGCGGCCGACGCGATCGAAGCGCGCGGCGCGTGCCGGCTGATCGCCGACCTCGGCCTCGGCCGCACGCGCAAGCTGCTCGCGCAATTGCCCGGGCCACTGCGGCACGCGCGTCCAAGGCTGCGTCTGCTGCATATCGCCCACCTGCTGGTCGAGGACCACGCCGAAGAAGCCCGCTGGGACCTCGAGCGTCTGCAGCGCGACCTGCGCGAGGCGAGCCCCGGTTCGCTACAGGCGCGGCTCGCCGCAGACGACGAGTTCGGCCTTGAGCTCGCATTCATCGAGTCGCTCGTCCTCGTGAACCGGGCGGAACATGAGCTCATCCTGTCACCGTGGGAAGAACTTGAGCGCGTCAACCGGCTGGCATCCGTACGATTCTGTGAAGACTGGCGGTTACTCGGCCTGTCGATTCCTTTGCAGATCCTTTTTTTGCATCGTTACGGACCGTTGTCGGACGCGAGCCGGTACATCACAAGAATCGAGCACGTTTACCGCTCGGAGGCGAGTGAATACAACATCGCGTGGGTGCGCTTCAATCGTGCCCGTGAATGCGTCGGCTCAGGCCAACTTGACGAGGCAACGCGTCTCCTCGATATCGGCAGAGACACTCAACAGGACGTGTTCAGGTTTCAGCAACGCTCGTTCAGCAATATGCTCGACGCGCTGCGCGCGCAGGTCGCCTACCTGAAGGGCGATCTTAGTGAGGCAACCGTCATTCTGGACGGCATTGAACCGGAGCCGAATGGCTCATTGCTCGAAATCAGTACCGCGGTCTATATCGACCAGGCTCGTTGTCACCGCGCGCTAGGTGACGAAACGCGTGCCCACGCGTGCCTCGACGAAGGCGTCCGTCTCGCGAGGCTCGAGAATCTCCCGCATCTGGCGCTACTGTGCCAATGCGTGCGGATCGAATGGCTCGCAGATTCCGGCTCGCGTGCCGCCACGCAAGCGCTTTCGGATCAGATCGATCTGCCAGCGTTATGGAACATGGCGTCCGTGCCTCGTGCGTTGCCCTGGGTCGATGTCGAAGCGATCGGCCGCGCAAACATTGCGCTCGCGCTCCTCAACCACCGGCAGGCCGACGCAAGGCAAATGGCGGATCAACTGCTTGAGCTCGCCGAACGCAGCGAAGACCAGCCGGCCATCCTGAGACAGTGGCTACTGAAGTGTCGCGTGTTGCGCCACGAGCCGAATGCCGCCGATGCCAGAGCCGCGTTGACGAGCGCCGTAACGCTCGCCGCTGCAAGCGGGATATCGCAGCCATTCGTCGATGAAAATATCGATCCGCAATGGCTGGAAGATCTCGGCGGTGCCGACGATCCGCGGCGCAATGCGCTTTTCGACAGCGTCAAAGCGGCACATCTGCGCGCGTTGCAAATGCGCCTCGGCCGGGACGCACGCCTCACGCAACGTGAGCGCGACGTGATGATCTGGCTTGCGCAATCATGCACGACCAAGGAAATCGGCCGGAAGCTGGACGTGTCGCCCGAAACGGTCAAGCAGCATCTGAAGGCGATCTTCCAGAAGCTGCAAGTCAACAGCCGCCAGGACGCCGTCGCTATTTACCGCCCCTGAGCGGTGCACCGCGTTAAAGCGATCGGCTGGTTCTTCGGGCGATGGCCGCCGAACAATACGGCTAGAACGACTTCACCAGCATGAAATTGAGCGCGACATTACGTGGCGTGTTGTGATGGTGGTAGTCGACGTCCAGCGTTCCCGCGAGGTAGAGATTGTCCTTGGCGAATCCCAGGTAGGTGAAAGTCGGACCGACCATCCCTTCCGTCGCGCGCGGAAAATCGGAATCCTTCACCCCGTAGATGTTGAATGCGTGATGCACGCCGACGATCAGATCGTCCCTGATCTGATAGCCCGCGGCCATATCCATCAAAACAAGAGTCAGGCCGCCCCGCAGCCGCGCGTTTTCCGTCTCGGACATCGACGTTTCATTGCGATTGCGAAAGAGATAAAGCGCTGTCACCGGTGCGATGGTGGCGTGCCACAAGCCATAGGCAACGTAGTTGTTGACCGTCGCGCTCGCGGAATACTGATTTGAGCCGGCGCCAAAGCCGCTGCTCTTCGAGCTGCCATTCGGCGCATTCATCGTAACGTACGGGCTAATCCACCAGGTCCGGTATTCCGGAGTGCCGAATTTTCCATCGGGCTGCACGATCTGGTAGTAATACTCGAGACCCAGTTCCGGCAACGCTGCACCCCAGCCCGAATCCTGCGACCCGTGGGCCGGCGTCTGGTAACCGCCATAGAAACCTTGCAATTACCCACATCTCCGCGGTTTTCTGTTAACTTTATCTATCAGGACTACATATCGATGAGATGAAAAATCGGACTAACCCTAAATCGGTACGTCAGGCAGACGAAGTGGCGACGCCGGACGACGGAGAGTGGATGGACCGCGAGGTCGCGGGTAGCAATTTCCGGGACGGCCGACTCGCCACACGATTTCGGACATTACTCGATCGGTTGTGGAGGAGCGTAGGCCAGAGCATTCCGCTCGCTTGCCAGGATTGGGCCCAAACCAAGGCAGCTTATCGATTTCTATCCAACGATCGCGTGAGCGAGCATGATATTTTGAGCGGACACTTCGAGGCAACGTGCGCTCGCTTCGAGGCAACGGAAGGTCCGATTTTGGTGCTGCAGGATACGACGGAGTTTTCATACCAACGAGATCAGCCAGAGTCGATCGGTGCGATCGGCAAGATGCCTTACAGGAAACAGGTGAGCGGCAATCCACCGGTGCGTACCGTATGCGGCATCCTCATGCATTCAAGCCTCGCTGTCACGCCTCAGGGTTTGCCATTGGGACTGGCGGCCATCACGTTCTGGACTCGCAAAAAGTTCAAGGGATGTAACGCACTAAAAAAGGCAATCAATCCAACACGCGTGCCGATCGAAGAGAAAGAGAGCTTTCGGTGGCTGCGTAATCTACAGCAGTCGACAGCTCGCTTCAACGATGCAGATCGTTGCATTCACGTCGGCGATCGCGAGAGCGACATCTACGAATTATTCTGTACGGCACAGGAGTTAGGAACTCATTTTCTGGTGAGAACTTGTCAGGACCGTTTAGCCGGCGACGGCGAGCACACCATGAGTGACGAAGTGTCTGCAGTGCAGGTCAAAGGGCTACACCGCGTAGAGACGCGAGACGCGAAGGGCCATTCGTCGCATGCACTTCTCGAAATTAAATATCGTCAGGTCACGGTCTTGCCGCCGATCGGTAAGCGAAGCCGCTATCCAGCGCTGCAAGTGACGGTGATCCATGCTACGGAACGAGGCGAACCGACCGATAGGAAACCGATCAAATGGAAGTTGATCACGGATTTGCCAGTGCGCTCCCGTCGTGACGCTATCGAAAAACTCGACTGGTACGCGATGCGATGGAAAATCGAGACGTTTCACAAGATTCTGAAGTCTGGATGCAAAGCCGAAGAGTCGAGGCTGCGGTCGGCCGACCGGCTGGCCAACCTGATTTCGGTGTTTTGTATCCTTAGCTGGCGGATATTCTGGTTGACCATGATCAATCGATACGCTCCCGATGCACCCTCTCAAGTTGCGCTGACACAGGCTGAGGTCGAACTGCTCGACCAGGTTGTCAAGGACACGGCCCGAACGGCCCATGCGCCGCCGTTGTCGCGCAGTCTTATCAAGCTCGCACAGCTCGGAGGTTACCTCGCCCGTGCCAGCGATCCGCCTCCTGGCAATACCGTCATCTGGCGCGGCTTGCGCCGCCTAGTCGATATCCAACTCGGCTTCGAGCTCGCAAACTGTGGGTAATTGCAAGCATAGAAACCGGTCCACAGTTCGAACTGGTCACGAGCCGTTCCCGTAAAACCCGTCTTCGTGTAATACGCCAACTCGGTAAATGTCTTACCGGTGTTCGTACTCGGACTCGTGTGCGAGAAGGTCGGGAACATCAGCACGCCGAACGTGCCGGGCGTGCCGGGCTGCGCGAGTCCGATGAAGTTGCCGGCCGACGCACTCACAGCCCACAACGAGACAAGCAGTGCGGCAGTGAATTGGACAAGCGCTCGTGTACCCCGAAGCCAGATTGTGAACGACATGAGAGATCTCCATTCGCCGGGCGCGAGTTCACCCGCGGCCTGATTGCATGAACAATCCAGGCCGGAGGAATACTGCGCCGGCTGATTATATTGAAAGGCCGGTAGCGGCTTACTGCGTCAGTTCAAACGGATGCGAGTGCGGAACACTCGTGCAACGGCACGTAATCCGTGTCGTAGCCGAAGTAGCGTGGACCCGCGAGTTCGAGCCCTTTCGCTGAGCGCCACGAAACGTCGCAAGGCAAACCCATGATGCTCACGCGCAGGCCATAACGCATCGCTTCGCTCGTAATCGGGTCGCCGCTCTCCGAGTCCAGCGTGCAAATCAGGTCCGGCGTCATCGCAACCGGTGTGCCGTTCACGCTGGCGAACAAAAATTCGTTCTGCAATTCGAGCCGCGCCACACTGCCCTGGAATGCGTCGAGACCCTGAATCGTCACGGCGCCGCGCTGCCAGCCGCCCTCGAGACGGCGCTCGACATCGCCCACCTTGCCCTGAAACAGCAGCACACCGCCGAGTCCCTCGACCAGCGCGTTCACAGGATTCACGCCTCGCTTGCGCGCGTTCATCAGTAGTTCACCGGTATGCTGAAGTGCGCGGATCGAGCCGCGAATCACGGCCTTTTTTGCCTGCGCGCCCGTCATCGGGTAGAGCGCGGCCGCGCAGCTTCCGCCCATTTCCGTCAGCGCGCCGCGCGTGATGCGCTCCGCAAATGCGTTGTTGCCCGATTGCAGAAGCACGACGTGCGATTTGTCGTCGACGATCGCAAGCGGCGTGGCGGCAATGCCGTGCATCGTGCAGGTCGTCATCTGCAATTCAGGAAACGCGCGGCCAATGACATCGCCGTCGATCACCGGCAGACCGAGGCGGCTCGCGACCGAAAATGGAATCGTCGAATTGAAGCCGCCCGCCTCGACGCACAGCGTCGCGTCCGCACGTTGGCCGAGATGCTTTTCCAGCGCATGCAACGCAGTCATCAAGGGCTCCACCGCCGGCAGTTTCTCGGTAAGCACGAGCGGTGCGCCAACCCCCGCGACGGGAATCACGAGCGCTTCGTCATCCAGCGAAAGCACGTCGATCAGACTCACGCTCCCGTGCAAATCAAGTTGCCGTTGCGCGAGAAGCTTCCCGAGATAAGGGTCACCGCCACCGCCCGTTCCATATACCGCACTTCCGACCGCAATCGCTTCCATTTGCTCGGCACCGATCGTCCACATGAGTTGTTCTCCAGAAATTGGCACGCTCATTCCCCTAGATAGGCAGATCGCCGACCATCTTGATCCGGATCCGCGTCGAGTTACCCGGCAAGTAGGCCAGCGGCGTTTCGTCGACGTTGATGATGACGATGCTGTCAGGCAAAGCGCCCTCATCGATAACGCGCCGGCGGCACACGGCCGTCGCATCCGCGATCGCCTCCTCACGGCTGATTTCGCTCAGCCGGTAGACCGAGTCGACGTCGGCGCCGACCTGGGCGATGGCCGCGCCGACCGCGTTGGCGACGTCAAACGACGGCGGCCGGACCGTCGGTAGGCCATCGACGTCGCCGTCGATCAACACACTGCCGCCGCCCACCACGATCACCGGAATCGGCTCATCCGATACGCGCATGCGATCCACCGCGATACCGACCATTTCGCGCATACGGCGCATGCACGCATCGACGGTCTTTGCGTCCAGGTGTGAGACATGAGCGCGCTCGCCGATTTGCGCCGCTCCGGCGGCAACGGCGATGTCGCTGGCCGTCAACGTGTCGCCGCCGAAAACCAGCGCTTCGTCGTACAGCCGATAGCCGACACTTTCCGGGCCAATGGTGCGCGCGGCGGAATCAACGAGCGAACCGCCGCCCAGCCCGATGCAATGCACATCAGGCATGCGGAAGTTGGTGCGCACGCCGCCGACTTCGACTGCCACGCCGGCCGTGCGTGGAAAGCCCCTTTGCAGGATGCCCACATCGCTCGTCGTGCCGCCGATGTCGACGACGATTGCATCCGCGGTGCCCGACAGGAACGCGGCGCCGCGCATCGAATTGGTCGGCCCCGACGACAAGGTCAGGATGGGATAATCGGCAATGCGTTCGGCGCTGATCAGCGTGCCGTCGTTTTGCGTGAGAAAGAACGGCGCACGCACGCCGGTCGAGCGGAACACCTCCCGAAATGCCGCGCTGATGCGCCGGCCCAGTTGCACCAGCGCGGCGTTGAGAATGGCCGCGTTCTCGCGCTCGAGCAGACCGACGTTGCCGAGCGACGATGACAGTGTGATATGCGCGTGCGGCAGAACCGAGCGCACCAGGTCGGCGGCCTCGCGCTCCTGCGCCGGGTTCATTGAGGAAAACACGCCTGAGATCGCGATATGGCCAATATCCGCGTTGCCACAATCGCACGCGAATTGCAGGATCGAGTCGCGATCGACGGGCGCGATCTCCCGACCGTCGAATTCATATCCCCCCGCGCTCAGACGCACCAGCGGATTCAGTTTCCCGACCAGATCGGCAGGCCATCCCGAGAACGGCGGTATATCCGCGCTGCACGGCAACGCGAGACGCAATACGCCGACCCTCGACAACTCGCGGCGCTCGACCACCGCATTGGTAAAGTGCGTCGTGCCGATCATCACGACGCCGATCGCATCGGCCGCGATCGAGGCCTCCTGCATCACCAGCGTCAGTGCCTGCAGCACGCCGGAGGTCACATCCGGGGTGGTTGCGGTTTTCTTGCCGGCCAACACTTCGCGTCCGCGCATCAGCACGGCATCGGTATTGGTGCCGCCTACATCGATACCCACTCTATACATGGCTTACCTTCGATCAGTTTTTTTACGTTGTGCGCTTCAGCCGCCGCTCTGCTTCAAGCCTGCCTGCTTGCGAATGACCGGCCCTGAAACCAGCGCAATGCGAAATACACCGCGACCGACAGCAGTAGCGAATCCAGCGCCGGAATACCTGTGACGCTCCAGTGCGACAGTTGCGCCAGTCCCGCGAAACCCGTACCGGCGAGCCACGCGGCGAGCGCTTCGGGACGCCACTGCGCGCCCGTCCCAAGGGTCTTGCCGCCGGACAGATAGAAATTACTCAGATAGACGCCAGCGATCGGCGGAATTGCAATGCTGAGTACCAGCAGATACGGCACCATGCTGTCGCCGATCCCTAGCAGACCGAACACCGTGCCGAGCGCGCCGGCAAAGCACGCGAGCTTCGCGCGCGAACGCCGGGGGGACAAGGTAGCGAGCACAAGCGACGACGCGTAGAGGTTGTAGCCGTTGGTCACCCAGGCCGACAGCAGGATGATCAGCAACGCCGGCAAACCCATGCCAAGCAACGTCATGATCGCCACGAGATCGGCCTGCCCTGTCACCACGCTCGGCAATCCCGATAGTGTCAGCACCAGCGGAAAACCAATCCCATACGCGACGAACACGCCGAACGCGCCGTGCATCGGTGTGCGGGCGAACCGGCAGATGTCCGGTGCGAGCACGGCGCCCACCATCAGGCCGCCGGCCACCATTGAAATGCCGGTGCCGAGCGCCGTGCCGTCGCCCGCTCCCAGGCTTCCGATGTCCGTATGCGATGCCTTGAGCGAAATCCAGAACGTGACCAGCAGAAGCCCGATCTTGAGTGGCGTGCTGAGCAGGGATAACACGTCGAGTGCGCGAAAACCGACTGCCGCGGTCACCGTCATCAGGATGGCGCCGGCAAACGCCCATGCCGCAGCCGGCACTCCCGGCAACAGGGCGGCGGTACTTGACTGCATGGCATGCCCGAACAGCATCGCGATCACCGCGAACCAGCCGAGCAACGAGAACGCAAGAATGCCGTTCGCCAACGCTCCGCCGCGCGTGCCGAATGCTTCGACGATCAGTACATAGCTGCTCAGGCGCGAACGCGCACCGGCGACCGCGGCGAGCATGGCGATGATGGAAAGCAGCATGCCGCCAAGCAGGCTGCTCGCCAGCGCGCCGCGCGCGCCCATCGTATGCGCCAGTTGCGCGCCCATCGCGAACGCGGGAAGCGCGATGATGACCCCCATCAGGATCATGGCGATTCGCCAGCCGCTGACGGTCTGCTCATCCGGAACCGGTGAGGTCGAATAGTCGTTTTTCATCAGATGTCCCCTCCATGTGCCGCGTTATGCGCCGCCAGCCGCAACGGCGTCCTTCCGGAGCCGATATGACCGGCGTCTCCAGAACCGAGGCCATGGTATGCAGCCGAAAAAAACGCCAAAGCAGCAATGCAGGGGATACCGCGAGTTGTAACGGGGGATGTGAAACAAGAGATTCGGGGGATGAAAACCGACAGGCGTTGAAAGGGAACGGTGTTCTCTCAGGCCGTGAAAGAGATACAACTAAATGAAGAAAGCCATCCTGAACGCCCGGGTCGGGCTTCGGGGTCGATATGACAGATACGGCGGCGCAACAGGACCGGCGGGAGGGAGGACGCTCGCGCCGGCCCTCCCGCCGGCCTCGTTCTATTTCGAAGTGCGCGCGCCGCCCGACAACGACTTCTCAAGCGCCGCAACGCCCGCCGGCAAATCCACCGGCGTGCCCAGATCAAGCATCGTGCGGCCCAACGCGTGCAGCGTGCGAAACAGGTTGTGTTCGCGGCACTGCTCACCCATCTGCCCGATCCGCACGATCGGCAAACCAAACGAACCCGATATCTCCACCTGATGCTGCCGCGAAATATGTCCGCAGATGTCGCCCGGGTTCAGGCCATCCGGCACTTCGATGCCGACCACCGAATTCAGACGGCACGCCTGCGGCGTGTACAACCGCAGCCCCAACGCGGTCACGCCTTCCTGCAACGCAATGGAACACTTCAGATGCCGGGCGAACCGCTTCTCCAACGTTTCCGCGCAAACCAGCCGCAACGCCTCGTGCAATGCCAATACGCCGGACACGGGCGCGGTGTAGTGATACCCCGCGTTGTGCCAGAAGTTCTCCGCCAGCGACGCATCCAGACACCAATGCGCATTCGGCGCCGTACGCCCTTTCACTCGCTCCCAGGCAGTGTCCGAAAACGCGATCAGCGAGACACCCGGAATCGACGACAGGCCCTTCTGCCCGCCCGTGATCACGGCGTCGATACCCCACGCATCCATTTCCAGCGGCATCGTGCTCAACGTGCACACCGCATCGACGATCACCTGCGCCCCCGCGGCTTTCGCCAATGCGGCAATGTCCTTCAAGTGGTAGTTCCACACCGTGTTCGACGTCTCGCCCTGCACCACCGTCACGATCTCCGGGCGCTCGCGGCGAATCGCCTCGGCCACCTGTTCGAGACTCGCCACCGAGCGATCGGCGACATCCAGCATCGACACCTGCGCACCGACGCGCCGCCCCATCTCCGCCATCCGCTCGCTGAAAAAGCCGTTCTTGATGCTCAGCACTTTCGTGCCTTCCCACGCGAGGTTGGAGATCGCCATTTCCATCGCGGCAGAACCCGGGCCGGCGACGCCCAGCACCCACTTCGAATTCGTCTGGAATACGTAGCGCGCCATGGTCTTCACCTGGCCGATCACCTTCACCATCGTGCTGCCCAGGTGATTGATCACCACCGTATTGGCCTTGGCAACCGCCGCGGGAATCGGCACGGGGCCGGCGCCCATCATCAGCAACGGCTCTTCGGGAAGAATGGCGTCGAGCGATTCGACAACCGGACAAGGCACGGCGTAGGAAACCGGTGCGGCAGATGTGGATGAAGTCGGCATGATCGGTACGTGAATGTCAGAGCGTAAAGGAACAAGCGGCCCCGCCAACAATGACACTGGCGGGGCCGCTTGTTCGATCATTCACCGATCCGCGCGATTGCGCAAGGAGTTTGTCACTTCACCTTGGTCTTATCGAGCTTCTTGCCGGTTGCCGCGTTGTAGCGCTCGACGTATTCCTCGATCAGCTTGCGCATCGCGCGGCCGATCTGGCGATAGTCCGACTCGTTCAGATTGGCCAGCGACACCCGTCCCGACGGATGCTGCGTACCGAAGCCACGTCCCGGCAACAGCACCACGCGTGCTTCGCGCGCGAGGCGGAACAGCAATTCCGAAGGCTCGGTGTTCTTCAGCAGCCAGTCGACGAACTCGCGCCCGAACATGCGTTCGCCGAGAAACTCGATGTCGAGAATCGTATAGTAGTCGACCTGGTTCGGATCGTCGTCTTCGAACGAGATGCCGACCTCTTCGTACAGCGCCTGCTTGCGCTTGCGGATCAGGCGCTTCAACGCGTTCTTGTACGCGTCGGGCGTGTCCATCAGCGAAAACAGCGAGAACAGCACCATCTGCACCTGCTGCGGCGTCGACAAACCCGCCGTATGATTCAGCGCGACAGTGCGGCTGTCGGCAACGAGCCGATCGATGAACTTGAGCTTGTCCGGTTCGGTCGTGATCGATTCATAACGCTCGTGCAACTGTTTCTTCGCGTCCTTCGGCAGCTCGGCGATCAGCTTGTCGAGCACGTTGTCGCGATGCGTCGCGATCACGCCGAGACGCCAGCCAGTCGCGCCAAAATATTTCGAGTACGAGTACACGAGGATCGTGTTCTTCGGCGCGAGCGCGAACAGCGAAACAAAGTCGTCGGCAAAGGTGCCGTACACGTCGTCGGTCAACAGAATCAGATCGGGGCGTTCCTTGACGATGTCCGCGATATATTGAAGGCTCTCGTCGTCGATCTTCACCGAAGGCGGGTTGCTCGGGTTCACGAGGAAGAACGCCTTCACCTTCGGATCGCGCAGCTTGTCGAGTTCCTTCTTCGAATACTGCCAGCCGCTTTCAACCGTGGCTTCGAGATTGACGACGTTCAGCTGATAGTCGTTCAGGCGCGGAATTTCGATGTACGGCGTGAAGATCGGCAAGCCCAGCGCAATCGTGTCGCCCGGCTTGATCAGGTGATTCTCGCGCATCGTGTTGAAGATGTACGTCATCGCCGCCGTGCCGCCTTCCACCGCGAACACGTCGAACTCGCCGACGAACGGATGGTTGCCGATCATCTCCTTGCGCAAATACTGACCGACAATCATTTCGGACAACTTGAGCATCCGGTCAGGTACTGGATAGTTCGACGCGAGAATGCCCTCGCACATTTCATAGAGGAAGTCGCCCGCGGAGAGTCCAAGCTGATCGCGCACATACGACACCGCGCCGCGCAGAAAGTCGATGCCGGGCACGCCCTTGTTTTCGCGCAGGAACAGATCGAAGCGCTCCGTCAGCCCTTCGCGTCGAGGGAAACCGCCAACGCCCTCTGGCATGAACGCAAACGATCGCTCCGATTCGCGCATCGCAAACAGGCCAAGCTGCCAGAAGCCGTGGCGCGGAATCGTCGCGAGGAAGTTCGGGTTGCCGCGGCCGGCGTTGAGCATCGATGCGTTGGCGGCACGCTCTACCGCGCCGCCGCCCGCGGCCTTGATCAGTTCGTCCTTGAGTTCGAACGGGCTGAGCGCTGCAAAGCCGGCTTGAGCCATGTCGCCTTGTTTCTTGCCGCTTTTCTCTTTTGCCATGATGCGTTCTCCAATGTGCAAGTGAATGACGCCGGCGTCGCGAGTGACACGTTCAGTTGCCGCCGGCGTAAGAGAGATCGATAAATGCGTACGCTAAACCCGCCTAAACCAGCCCGACCACGAGCGGTCCGAGCAACGTCAACGCGACGTTCGCAATGGCATAGGTGATCGCGAACGGCACGGTCGGCACGGCGCTTTCCGCCTTGTCGAGCACACCGCCGAATGCCGGGTTGGCACTGCGTGAACCTGTCAGCGCGCCGGCCAGGATGGCCGCGTTGTTGTAGCGCAGCACGTAACGGCCGAATAGCATCGTCAGTACCAGCGGCAGCACAGTGACAACCACACCGAGCAGGAAGATCGTCATACCGCTCTGCTTGACGGTCACCACGGCCTGCAAGCCCGAATTCAAACCGACCACTGCGACGAACGCCGCGAGGCCGAAGTCCTTCAGCAATTGCGAAGCTGCAGACGGCATTGCGCCGTACATCGGATGCTTGCCGCGCATCCAGCCGAACAGCAGGCCGGCCAGCAGGCAGCCGCCGCCGGAACCGAGCGTGAGTGGAACGCCGCCCACGTCGACCACGATCAGACCAATCAGCAGACCCAGCACGATGCCGACACCCATATAGATGAAGTCGGTCTTGTTGCTGTACGGCAACTCGTAGCCGGCTGCATCGACGGCGCGCTTGGTGTCTTTGGGCGAACCGTAGAAGGTGATCACGTCGCCGTGCTCGAGCCTGGTTTCGGGCAGGATCGGCAGCGGCTGCCCGGCACGCGAGGCGCTCTGGATATAGACGCCGTGGCGCATGTCGCGATCCACGACTTCGCGTGCAGCGGCGATCGTGGTGTGGTTCATGCCTTTGCGTGTGAACACGCCTTCGCGCGTCTGCATCACGACGCCAATGTCGTCGACGCTGGCGATCTCGTTGCCGTTCGCACCGAATGCGACCACCGCCTCCCGGCGGCCCACCACCAGCACTTCGTCGTTGAGTTGCAAGGCCAGATCAGGCGTCGGCTCGAGATTCTTACCGTTACGCTTGATCCGCTCGATCGTCAACATGTCCTGATGCAGGGTCTCGACTGCCTTGACCGTTTTCCCGGCGCTGACATCGATCTTGTACGCACGCCCCACCAGTTCGGGCAACGCGCGAATTTGCCCCGCTCCGAGTGACGACGAACCTGCAGATAGTTCACGCTCTGCTTCGATCGAGGCGTCGCGCAGACTCTGCCCCATGAACTTCGGCAGGATGTTCACGCAGACAATGATGGCGCCGAGCGAGCCGAACACGTAGGTCACCGCATAGGCGATCGCCACGTCGGATTGCAGCGACTTGACCTGATCGGCGGGCAGACCGAGACGCGCGATGGCGTCGCCGGCCGTGCCAATGATCGCCGACTGCGTCAGCGCGCCGCCCGCGAGTCCGGCTGCGAGACCCTTGTTCAGATGGAACAGCTTCGCGCAGATCACCACGGTGATCAGTGCGGTGACGGCGAGAAATATCGCCATCGCGATCTCACGCAGCGTCTTGCGGTTCAGCGAGTTGAAGAAGCCCGGCCCGGAGTCGTAGCCGACCGCGTAAATGAACACGGCGAACATCACCGATTTCACGCCGTTGTCGATCGTCACGCCCGCCTGACTGATCAGGACTGCGGCCAGCAATGAACCGCCTACGCCACCTAACTGGAATTTGCCGAAGTTGATCTGCCCGATGAAATAGCCGGCTGCAAGTGACAGAAACAGCGCAATCTCGGGTGATTTCTGAAAAATATGATGTAGCCAGTCCATCATGCCCTCGCTGGATAGTTTGCGGTACTGAGTACTGGGTGCTGCATGTGCATACGAACCTCACGGCATCCGTATGCGCTCAACTGCGCGCCACGCCGCGCGCAGTCCATCTGTCCCGCCTAGCCGAACTTCCCGGCGAGGCCGACCACGACCGGCCCCATCAACGGCAGCAGAATGTTCGAGAGTGCATAGGTGATCGTGTAGCCGATCACGGGCGTCGAATTGCCGGTTACGCCGACCAGCGCGCTGATCGCCGGCGTGCTGCATTGCTGACCGGCAATGGCGCCGAGCAGCATGGGCGCTTCGAGCTTGAGAAACGCGCGGCCGATCCAGAGCGACAACAGACCGGGCACGAGCACCATCAGGATGCGGGCGACGGGCAGCGCCAGGCCGTATTCACGCACCAGCTTGATAGCATCGGGTCCCGCCGACAGACCGACGGCGGCAATGAAGGTGGCAAGGCCGAAGTCCTTGAGAATTTGCGCGGCGGCCGAAGGCAGCGAGCCCACTAACGGATGGCGCGAACGGATCCAGCCGAACAGCAGGCCCGACAGCAGGCAGCCGCCGCCCGTACCAAGCGCGATCGACACACCGCCGATGCGCCCGCCGAGATGGCCGATCGCCATGCCGAGCAGCACGCCCAGGCCGAGATAGACGAAGTCGGTTTTCTGGGTCGCGGTGAGCACGTAGCCCAGATGCCGTGCGCCACGCTCGACGTCGGCTTTCGCGCCCACCAGCGTCAGCACGTCGCCGCGATTGAGCTCGGTGCCGGGCAGCGCGGGCACCGTGGTTTCAAGCCGCGTGACTGCGGCGATGTAGATGCCGCGCCCTTCCTCCGGCTTCGCACGTTCGCGCAGCTGCGCGACCGTCAGACCGTGCGCGTCGCTGCGAGTCAGCACGACGTCGAGCTTCTCCGCAATGATCTGGCCGAAGCCGGCGTCCACCACTTCTTCGCCGAGGCTGGCAGCCGCGGCGACCATCGCTTCGCGCCGGCCGCCCACGAGAATCAGGTCGCCGGCAACCAACATCAGTTGCGGCTCGACCGGCACGTCGGCACCGTTGCGCCGAACCTGCCCGATGGTCAGGTTAAAGCCGTGCTTCTGTTCGAGCGCCTGGATCGTCCCGCCGGCCGCCGTGCCGACCCGGAACGCGCGGCCCACGAGCGCCGGGGCCGCGGCCCGCTGCCCTTCGCCGAAGGCACCGTCGCCGCCGAGCTTGTGCCACACGCGCTCGGCTTCTTCGCGCAAATTGACGCGCAGCAGCAGCGGCGCGAACTGGCTCGTGAACAGAACGATGGTGATCAGGCCGAACAGGTAGCTCACGCTGTACGCGGTCACGATGTTGGCCTGCAGGCGCAGCGTCTCAGCGTCGCTGAAGCCGAGCTTGGCAATCGCCTCCGAAGCCGTGCCGATCACGGCCGACTCCGTTGCGGCGCCAGCCAGCAAACCGGCCGCCGTTCCGGCATCGAGCCGCATCACGAGGACCGCAATCATGATCAGCACCAGCACCGAGACGATCTCGACCACCGACAGCAAGCCATAGCGCCAGCCCCGACCGATGTTGGCAAAGAACTGCGGTCCACCGGTGAAACCCAGCGCAAAGATGAACAGCGCAAAGGCGATGTTCTTCAGATCGGGGGCAAGCCGCGCGCCCGTCTGCCCCAACAGCAAGGCCACGATCAACGTGCCGCAGACGCCGCCCAACTGAATGGGCCCCACGCGAAACGAACCAATGAAATATCCGATTGCAAGGCTTGCGAACAGCGCGATCTCCGGTTGAGACCTCAGCAATTCACCGATCATATTGGCTCGCCGATTTACGGTTTATTAGCAAAGAGATGAAAAAAACTCTCTGGAATTTGAAATGAATTCGATCCGAGTCACCCCCGACTCAGGAATTACTCATCCGGCATCACCGGATTCCATTGAATGGAAAGTTTATGGCAATGGCATGACGCTTTCAGCGCCAAAGAAGATATGCCGCGGTGCAGCGACGATAGCGATAGTGAAATACTTTTCAGCAGGTTCGACAGTCACACTTTCCTCGCGAAGTTTGCCCGACACCTTGAAAATGGCATGTTCTGCTGGCGGCCGGTTCTCTCTTGGCATGATTGAACATGCTTTTTTGGGACTACTTTTTTAATAAATATTGTAGTTCGGCATCGCTGTCAATATTATTTTCAATTGCGGCCGTTTTCGCTTCGCGAAAGGTGATCTTTAGTAAAGGTCGGAATGGTTTTCGGACCGCGCATCACAAGCGGCGGTCATTGCCATTAAGTGCCGATATACTGACTTGCCTGCATGCCGTGTCGTGAGTCAATTCGCCGCACCGGCACGCATCCTTCGGAGCCACTCATGCGCATGATCCTGTTTAGCAGCCGCCAATACGATAGCGACACGTTCGGCGAGGCCAACGGCACGCATCGCTATGAACTGCACTTCCAGGAATCGCACCTCGATGTCGAAACCGCGATTCTCGCGCAGGGTTATGAAGTGGTCTGCCCGTTCGTCAACGACAACGTCGACGCCGCCGTACTGGAACGTCTCCATGCCGGCGGCACGCGCATGATCGCGCTGCGCTCGGCGGGCTTCAATCACGTCGACCTGGCCGCGGCCGAACGTCTCGGCATGCCGGTTGCGCGGGTGCCGGCCTACTCGCCGCACGCGATCGCCGAACATGCGGTCGGTCTGATTCTGGCGCTGAACCGGCGCTTGCCGCGCGCAGTCGCGCGCACCCGTGAAGGCGATTTCTCGCTGCATGGGCTGCTCGGCTTCGACCTGCACGGCAAGACTGTGGGCGTGATCGGCACTGGCATGATCGGCCGCGTGTTCGGGCGCATCATGGCGGGCTTCGGCATGCAGGTGCTCGCTCATGACCCCGGTACGCCGGCCGAGGATCTGCTTGCCCTCGGCGCGCGCTACGTGCCGCTCGACACCTTGCTCGCTGAAAGCGACGTTGTCAGCCTGCATTGTCCGCTGGTGCCGGGCACGTACCATCTGATCGACGGGCCCGCGCTCGCGAAGATGAAGCGTGGCGCGATGCTGATCAATACGGGGCGCGGCGGTCTTGTCGAAAGCAATGCGCTGATCGGCGCGTTGAAGGATGGCCAGCTTGGCCATCTCGGGCTCGACGTGTACGAGGAAGAAGGCGGCCTCTTTTTCGAGGACCACTCGAACCTGCCGTTGCAGGACGACGTGCTGGCGCGTCTGCTGATGTTCCCGAACGTGATCGTGACCGCGCACCAGGCATTCTTCACGCGCGAGGCGATGAACGAGATCGCGCAGACCACGCTCGAGAACGTTGCGGCATGGCAGGCCGGCACGCCGCGCAATGTCGTACGGGCGCGAAGTTAGGTATTGCCGCTGCCATCCACGGTAGTCGGGCGGATTACCGTGCGGGCGTCATCCGCTGCGCCGCACATCTCGCGCAGCAAGGCCGCCTCGCGCTCGTGCACTTCCACCGGAAACCAGCGCGCGCCCGCATCGGCCAGATAGCGCGCACGATGCTGTCCGTTGCGAAACGCCACCACACCCTCGCGCTCGAGACCGAACCAGCCCAGCAGACCCGGCGCGCGACGCGTCGAGATCGTCACGTACGGCATCGGCGGAATGCGCGGATTCTCTGGATCGAGAAATTCGCGAATGCCACGTACCTTGCCCGAATGCCATTCGGCGACCGGCTTCAACACGTAATCGGTGTTGTCGCGATCCGCGCATTCCAGCAACTTGCGCGCATCGACCATGACCACCTGATGGCGCGTACCGTCAATCACGAAGACGCGTTTCAGGCGCACATGGTCGTACCATGGATGTTCATGTTCATGCAGAGGCACGTTCCAGACCGTCTCGGCAGAGGCCGGCGCGGTTTCGGGTGATGAATTGGACAAGGGCAAAGGCAGGCTCGATAAGCTGGCAAAAAAACGCCAGCGCGTTAAAAGAGCGCTAACGCTACGAGCCGATTGTGAAAGATGCATGACAACCAACGGTATTAGTCGCACTGCATGAGCGCAGCGCATGAACATCCGGCATGAGCGGCCGAACGCGAACCTTTACGGACAGAACGATGATAACCACGCAAAATCTAAATGAACATGTGCGCATCGAAGCCAATGAGGACGCCGGCGTCGCCACGATCGTGCTCGCACGGCCGGCGCGGCGCAATGCCGTCGACCGTCCTACTGCGGATGCGCTCAGCGCTGCCTTCCTCCGCTTCGAAGCGGAGCCGGCATGGCGCGCGGCCGTGCTGTTCGGCGCGGGCGGCACTTTCTGCGCCGGCGCGGATCTCACTGCGCTCGCCGACGAGACCCGCCGCAATGAACTGCACGCCGACGGCAGCGGTCCCGGTCCAATGGGACCGACGCGCATGAACTTCAGCAAACCGGTGATTGCCGCGATTGCCGGCTATGCGGTCGCGGGTGGCCTCGAGTTGGCTGCGATGTGCGATCTGCGGGTCGTCGAAGAAGATGCCGTGCTCGGCGTGTTCTGCCGGCGTGTCGGAATTCCGCTAATCGATGGCGGCACGATCCGTTTGCCGCGTCTGATCGGACTGTCGCGGGCGCTCGACCTGATCCTCACCGGCCGTGCGGTCGAGGCGCAGGAAGCGCTCGGCATCGGTCTCGCCAACCGCGTCGTGCGCAAGGGCGAGGCACGCGCGGCGGCAGAACAGTTGGCCGCTGAACTGGCGGCCTTTCCGCAAGCCGCGCTGCTAGCGGACCGCCGCTCCGCGTTGGAAAACAGCATGCTCGAGGATCTTGCTCTCGCGCTGCAGCGCGAAGGCGCCGGCGGCTATCAGGCAGTATTCGACGAAGGTGTCGCAGGTGCCGCGCGTTTTGCCGAAGGCGCAGGCCGTCACGGCAACGTCCTCAAGTCAGACGAAAGCAGGCCATAGAACGACGCCATTACGCTGGGAGGCACACGCCAAAGCGCACTCCAGGACGGCTTTCAGCAAAAAACAACAGCCTGCTTGACGCTCAGCAAGGGTGTTTTGACTTAGGTAGAATCCCCTACTGTTTTCCCCTCGCATGGCGCATGCGTTCTCGCCCCGAAAAATGCGCGCCTGCCGCACGACGCTTCCCGTCGCGCCGATTCACGTTCCGTCACCATGCCTTTGCCTCTGCTCGCCCTTGCCGTTGCCGCTTTTGGAATCGGTACCACTGAATTTGTGATCATGGGGCTGCTGCCCGATGTCGCACGCGATCTGTCCGTGTCGATCCCCGCAGCCGGCATGCTGGTGTCCGCTTACGCGCTCGGCGTCACGATCGGCGCGCCGATCGTCGCGATCGCCGTGGCCAACATGCCGCGCAAGAAGGCGTTGATGAGCCTGATCGGGGTCTTCATCGTCGGTAATCTGCTGTGCGCGATCGCGCCGGGCTACGCGGTGCTGATGGCCGCGCGCATCGTCACGGCGTTTTGCCATGGCGCGTTCTTCGGCATCGGTTCAGTGGTCGCTGCCGGTCTGGTCGCGCCGAACCGTCGCGCGCAAGCTATTGCACTGATGTTCACCGGCTTGACGCTCGCCAACGTGCTCGGCGTGCCGCTCGGCACCGCGCTCGGCCAGGCGGTGGGCTGGCGCGCGACCTTCTGGGCCGTGACCGGCATCGGTATTCTTGCCGCGGGCGCGCTCGCTATGTGCCTGCCGGCGAAGATCGAGATGCAGAAGGCGAGCCTCGTGCGCGAATTCAGCGTGCTGAAGAACCCGCAAGTGCTGATGGTGCTCGGCATCAGCGTGCTCGCGTCGGCCAGCCTGTTTTCCACCTTCACCTACATCACGCCGATTCTCGAAGACGTGAGCGGCTTCACGCCGCACGCGGTCACCTTCGTGCTGCTGTTGTTCGGCCTCGGCTTGACGGTGGGCAGCACGCTCGGCGGCAAGCTCGCGGACTGGCGGCTGATGCCCTCGCTGGTCGCGTTTCTGCTGGCGATCGTCGTCATCCTGACTATCTTCGCCGGCACGATGCACGCTGAGATTCCGGCCATGATCACGATCTTCGTGTGGGGCATCCTAGCCTTCGCGATCGTGCCGCCGCTGCAAATGCTGATCGTCGACCGCGCGAGCCACGCGCCGAATCTGGCGTCGACTCTGAATCAAGGCGCCTTCAACCTCGGCAATGCGACGGGTGCGTGGCTCGGCGGCATGGCGATCGGCGCGGGCGCGCCGCTTACCACGCTGCCGTGGGTCGGCGTGGCGACCTCGATTGGGGCCCTGACACTGACGCTGTGGTCGGTGTCGATCGACCGGCGCGCGCAACGGATGGCCGTGGCCGGATAACCGAGGCACGAGCGCGCAGACTGCGCGGACGGCTTCAGCCAGGACAGGTTTCGTCTCTCCGCCGCCGGCCAACGCCACTGGCCACGTGCCGTTACGGACCGGGCAGCGGGTAGCGCCTCGATAGCAAGCGAACGCGGCCCTCGACCGCGCTCATGCAAACCGCACACAGGTGCGAATGACTCGCGGCCGTAGTAGCATCTCCGCCGATGAAAGTCATCTTCACTCGCGATTTCCTCGCTCTGATCCTTAGTGTTGCCGTTGTCGGACTGGGCAGCGGCGCCACACTTCCCCTCACTGCCCTCGCGCTGACGCAAGCCGGCTATGGCACCGACGTGGTCGGTCTCCTGACCGCCGCGCAAGCGGGCGGCGGCCTGATCGTCGTGCCGGTGGCAGCATGGATCGCGGCGCGCTGCGGCGGCCGCCAGGTGATCGTCGGCGCGGTACTGATGGTTGGGGTCGCCACCGCGCTGATGCAACTCACCTCGAACCTGTGGCTGTGGGCCGCGTTGCGCGTACTCTGCGGCGCGGCGCTGATGCTGCTCTTCACGATCAGCGAAGCATGGGTCAACCAGCTCGCTGACGACGCCACCCGCGGCCGGGTCATCGCGATCTATGCGACCAACTTCACGCTATTCCAGATGTCGGGTCCGGTGCTGGTGAGCCAGATCGCCGACTTCACGCACTGGCGCTTCCTGATTTGCGGCGCGATCTTCCTGCTGGCCTTGCCCGCGCTCGCCAGCATCCGCAAGACGCCCCAAGCGTCGAAGGATGAACACGCCGCGCACCGTAGCTGGCGCCATGTGTTGCCGCAGATGCCGGCGCTCGTGATCGGTACGGGTTTTTTCGCGTTGTTCGACACGATCGCGCTGTCGCTGCTGCCGCTCTTCGCGATGTCGCACGGCATCACCAGCGAGGTGGCCGTGCTGTTCGCGTCGGCCCTGCTGCTCGGCGACACGACGATGCAGTTTCCGATCGGCTGGCTCGCCGACCGGCTCGGCCGCGAACGCGTGCATATCGGCTGCGGCGTGATCGTCGTGGTGCTGCTGCCGTTGCTGCCCTGGGCGGTTAATTCGCCATGGCTGTGCTGGCCGTTGCTCTATGTGCTCGGCGCGACGGCTGGGGCGATCTATACGCTGTCGCTGGTCGCCTGCGGCGAGCGGTTTCGCGGTGTCGCGCTGGTGTCGGCAAGTTCGCTGGTGGGGGCGTCGTGGAGCGCGGCCAGTTTCGGTGGGCCGCTGGTGGCCGGCGCGTTGATGAAGGGGGTTGGCAATGATGCGATGGTCGGCGTGCTTTTGGCTGCTGCGCTGGCGTTTCTCGGTGCGGCTTGGTGGGAAAAGCGGCGTGCGCCCGCACGGGCGATCGGCTGACGGTGCGGCTGCGGTGCTGTTGTGTTGGGCGGTTGAGCCGTTGAGCCGTGCTCGCGTCGGGATACGAAAACGGGGAAGCCACGATGGCTTCCCCGTTTTGCATAGCGCTTCCTTCCGCGTGATTTCCGCTACTTCTACTCTACTTCCGCGCCGGCAGAATCTCCCCAACACACGTGCCGAAGCCCACACGGTACCCATCGCCCTGGCACCATCCGGCGAGCGTCAGTTCGTCGCCGTCTTCGATAAACCCGCGTGTGCCACCCTCCTTCAATTCCAACGGATTCTTGCCGTTCCATGTGGACTCGAGCAGGCTGCCGCATGAGTCGGCGGTCGGGCCGCTGATCGTGCCCGAACCCATCAGATCGCCAACCCGCGTATTGCAGCCCGATACCGTGTGATGCGCGAGCTGTTGCGCCATCGTCCAGTACATGTACTTGAAGTTGGTCCGCGAGATCGTGGTGGCCTGCTTTGCCGTCTGCGGCCGCAGCGTCACTTCCAGCGAGATGTCGAACGCGTGCTTGCCTTCGTGGTGCAAGTACGGCAGTGGCTGCGGTTCCTGCACCGGCTGCTCGACACGGAACGGTTCTAGTGCGTCGAGCGTCACGATCCACGGCGAGATCGTCGTCGCGAATGTTTTTGCGTTGAACGGGCCGAGTGGCACGTATTCCCATTGCTGGATATCACGCGCGCTCCAGTCGTTCAGCAGCACCATGCCGAAGATGTGCGCTTCGGCATCGGCACAGGCAATCGGCTCGCCCAGTGTATTGCCGCCGCCGATCACGAACCCCGTCTCCAGCTCGATATCCAGCTTGCGGCATGCGCCGAACACCGGACGTTCCTGATCCGGCAGTTTCAACTGACCGTTCGGACGCCGCACCCGCGTACCGCTCACCACCACTGACGATGCGCGGCCGTTGTAGCCGATCGGCATTTCAGACCAGTTCGGCAACAGCGCATTCTTCGGGTCGCGGAACATCGAGCCGACATTCGTCGCGTGCTCCTTCGACGAATAGAAATCCGTGTAACCCGGGATCTGCACCGGCAGATGCAGTTGCACATCGGACTGACGCACCAGTGCTTTCGCACGCAAGGCGGGGTCGTCGCGCAAGGTCGCGGTGTCCCGCGCCAGCAGATTGCTCAACTGGATGCGCACACTGCGCCATGCATCGCGGCCAAGCGAGATGAAATCGTTGAGGGTGTCCTGCTCGAACGCCCGGTCTTTGATCGCAATCAATGGATCGGCCGAGGCGATCGGGAGCTTGAGCAAGCCGGCGGACTTGAGAACGCTCAGATCAACGATCTCATCGCCAATCGCGACACCCACGCGGCGCGCGTCATTGTTCTTGTCGTTGAAAATACCGAACGGCAGATTCTGGATCGAAAAATCGTTGGTCGAATCGTTGGCCGACTCGACCCAGCTCTTGCGCGACGGATCGAGCGTCGCCTGAAGATCGCTCAATGCGCTCATCGTTGCTCCGGGTTGAAGTGTTTCTTGAGACCTTGCCAGCACTCGTAGTAATGCGCTTGCAGTTGCGCGGTTTCGAGCGCGAAACGGGTCGGCTTGATCAGCGTGCGCGTTTCGAACATGAAGGCCATCGTGTCGCCGACTTTCTTCGGCGTGGACGTATCGCCATGCGACGCTTTCTCGAAGGTGTCCGCGTCCGGTCCATGACCCGACATGCAGTTATGCAGACTCGCGCCGCCCGGCACGAAGCCCTCCGCCTTCGCGTCGTACACGCCATGCACGAGGCCCATGAATTCGCTCGCGACGTTGCGATGGAACCAGGGCGGCCGGAAGGTATCTTCGGCCGCGAGCCAGCGCGGCGGGAAGATCACGAAGTCGATCGTGTCGACGCCCGGCGTATCGCTTTGCGATTGCAGCACCAGAAAGATCGACGGGTCCGGATGATCGAAGCTGATCGAACCAATCGTGTTGAAGCGGCGCAGATCGTATTTGTACGGCGCGTAGTTGCCGTGCCACGCGACCACATCGAGCGGTGAATGGCCGATGTCCGCGCGCCACAGGTTGCCGTTCATCTTGGCGACGAGTTCGAAGTCGCCTTCGCGGTCTTCGTACGCGGCATGCGGCGTGAGGAAATCGCGCGGATTGGCGAGGCCGTTCGAGCCAATCGGGCCAAGGTCCGGCAGACGCAGCAACGCACCGAAGTTTTCGCAGATATAGCCGCGTGCAGTGCCGTCCGGCAGGCTCACCGCGAAGCGCACGCCGCGCGGGATCACCACGATCTCGAACGGCTCGACATCGAGTTGGCCCATTTCGGTGGCGATATGCAGACGGCCTTCCTGCGGCACGATCAGCAATTCGCCGTCGGCGCTGTAGAAGAAGCGATCCTTCATCGAGCGATTCGCTGCGTACAGGTGGATCGCGCAGCCGTTCATCGCTTCGGCTGAACCGTTGCCCGCCATCGTCACCCAGCCGTCGACGAAATCGGTCGGCCCGGTGGGCATCGGCAACGCATCCCAGCGCAACTGGTTAGGCGGCGTAGGCGGGACCTCGGCGAAGTTGGCGACGAGCCGGTCCGAGGGCAGTTGCGTGAACGGCTTGTGAACGGCCGCCGGACGAATCCGGTACAGCCACGAACGGCGGTTATGGCCGCGCGGCGCAGTGAACGCGGTGCCCGACAGTTGCTCGGCGTACAAGCCATAGGCCGCGCGTTGCGGCGAGTTGCGACCTTCGGGCAGCGCGCCCGGCAAAGCCTCCGTAGCGAATTCGTTCGCGAATCCCGACTGATAGCCCGGCTCGATTTCGAGTCGCGAGCTGGCGGTATTCGGCGTGCGTGTTTGAGTATCCATGCAAGGTTCTCCTTTGATACTTGATCTGTCGACGTGCGCTGTCTGTCTCAGGCCGTCCGCGGTTCGGATGGGCTGCCGCGTTGCCGCGTGGCAGCGGCCAGTGCGATCACCAGTAGCGCGGAGCACAGCACCGGTACAGCAGCCGCATGAAACAGCGATTCATTCGACCAGTTCAGCGCGATCAGTTGGCCGCCGACCAGCGGCCCGATCACCGAGCCAATGCGGCCGATGCCGAGGCTCCAGCCGATGCCGGTGGAACGCAGTGTGGTCGGATAAAAATGGCCGGCCAGCGCGTTGACCGCCGGCTGTCCGCCGACCACGCAGAAACCGCCCGCGAATACGACAAGCAACAGCCACGGCAGCGCATGCGCGACCGTTCCGATGGTGCCGACCGCCAGCGCCGCGCCGGCGAAACACACGAACAGCACGCGCACAAAACCAAACCGCTCGATGAACCAGCCGAGCAATAACGTGCCCACCACGCCGCCCGTCTGCAACACCGTGCCGACGATCACCGCCGTGCCCGGCGAGTAGCCGGCATCGCGCATCACGGTCGGCAGCCAGTTCGACAGGAAGTAAAGATCGATCAGGTTCATGAAGCTGATCGCCCACAGAATCAGCGTGACAGGGCCACGACCAGCGCGGAACAACTCGGCGACCGGTGCACCGCCGTTGCCCTTCTCACGCACGACGACGCGTGTGTTGGCATCGATCGGCAGCGCCGGATCGAACTTCGCGAGCCAGCGCAACGCGCGATCGCTGCGCCCTTTGAGGACCAGAAACTGCAGCGACTCCGGCAATGCCGCCAGCATCGCGAACGCGAGCAACAAAGGCACCGCGCCGCCCACCCAGAACACCGCACGCCAGCCGTACGCGGGGATCAGCGCGGCGCTGATGAAACCACCCAAAGCCGCGCCCAGCGTGAAGCCGCATGACACCAGCATCATGCGCTTGACGCGATGCGCGGGGGTCGAGAACTCGCCGACCAGCGCCATCGCATTCGGCATGATGCAGCCGAGACCGAGGCCCGTGATGAAGCGCAGCGTGATCAATGCGGGGACCGTCGTGACAAAGGGCGTGGCCAGCATCGATAGCGCAAAGAAAAACGTCGCGCCAATCAATACCGGACGCCGGCCAATGCGGTCAGCCAGCACCGACAAGCCCAATGCACCCAGCAACATGCCGAACAGACTGGCACTGAACACGGGCCCGAGCGCCGCCTTCGAGACATGCCATTCACCGATCACGCTGGGCGCGACGTAGCCCATCGCCTGCGCGTCGAAGCCGTCGATCACAAGGCACAGCCCGCATAGCGCGAGCAGCATCAACTGGAATGCCGGGTGATGCGTTTCGCCGAGCACGCGCTCGACTTCGATCACATTGGCGGCGGCCACGGCCGGTTTGGCGCTCATTGGGTCGTCCCCTCTTCCTGACTGGATTGTTTGGTCGCGGCGCGCGCCCGGTCGGCGATCAGGAATCACGCCCTTTCCCGCAAAGGAGACACAAACGCGCCCACCATCGCAGCCGCACTGCAATTTACGTATAGTAAAACGAATTACGAATAGTGAAATTAACGTATACCCTGAAAATCCGCCACGCAAACCTTGGCAGCCTGTAGTGACAAGCGTTCGGCCGATAACGTTATGAGCATTTTGTTCAAGTGCGCGCGGCGCGGACTGCTACCATCAATGGATGCGGCAACCGAGTCGCGTTGCTGAGCGCCGAGTGCGCACCTATCGCCATCCATTCGCCTACATGATTCCGCCGACCATCCCCAACCTGATTGCACGCGCCACTGATCACCCATTTCTCGGCGAACATCTGGTGATGGGAACCGGCGTGCATAGCGATGTCGCGTTGGCGCAGTTCGACGGCTTCGAGCTCGCCAGTGCCTATGAGCCGATTTTCGATATCAGCGTGCATGCGTTGGCGCAGTCGTTGTCGTCGGGCGCCGAGGGCGTGGATCGTTTCGGCGATGAGCTCGGGTTCCAGGCGGTCACGCAGCGTCTCGACGGCGCGCCCTTCGATGCCTTCGATCCCTTCGACCGTATCGCCGACGATCAGGAACTGGTCGCCCTCGACCGCATGTCACGCGCGCTGCACGCCATCAATTTCTTCGGCGCGCAACGGCACGGGCTGCTATTTCTGCGCGTGCACGAGCGCTTGCTCAAGAGCGTCAAGTACGACCACGGACGGCATTTCTCCAGCGTGCTGCTGTCGTTCGGACTGAACCCGTCGCGGGTGGTGATCGAGTTGCCGGCGGCCGCGGTCGCGCATAAGACATTCCTCGGCTATCTGACCACGAGCTATCAGCGTTACGGCTTCAAGGTGGCGGGGAATCTCTCGAACGCGGGGCAGATTCTGTCGGTGTCGGAAACGGCGCGGCTCGACTTCATCAAGATGGACGCGGCGGTGGCGTTGCGCGACGCGATGGTGAAGCCGCTAGTCGGCTATGCGAGCCGGCTGCGGGTTCCGCTGATCTTCAATCGGGTGATGGATGAGCCGCAGTTCCTCGCGCTGCAGCAGTACGACGTGCGCTTCGTGCAAGGGCCGTTGTTCACCGCGCATTATCACGATCGGGCGGTGTGAGTATTGCGCTGACGCTGCGCGGCGCAGGCCGGCGCCTCAACCGGTATCGCCCAGTCGCCGCGCCAACGCCTTCAGCCGCGGCGCGACGCTTTCCCGGAACACGTCCTCTCCCATCGACGACGCCGGCCCGCTGCAACTGAGCACCAGCCAGCGGCCTTCGCGCGGCTCGCGAAACGGCACTGCAACCGCGTTCACGTCGTCATGCCATGCGCGGAACGAATAGCAGCAACGTTCATGGGCGAAGGCTTCGATTTCCTTTCCGGCATCGGCCAGCAACGCAGCGCCCTCTTTGCCCGCTAACTTCTTAAGCTCGGCCAGCAAGGCGGCGCGCACGTCCAATGGCTGCACCGCGAGATACGCGCGCCCCATCGAGCTGGTCAGCATCGACAGTTTCGAACCGGAGGCGAGTCCGAGCGTCAGCGCGGTTTCACTGCGGATCGTCTCAAGATAAATCATGTCGAGGCCGTCACGGCATCCAAGCGACACAGCCGCGCCCACTTCGCGCGCGAAGGTGCGCATGTGCGGACGCGCGAGTTCGAGCGTGTCGGTGCCCGAGAGCAGCGCGAAACCAAGCGACAGCACGCCGGCGTCCAGCGCATATTTACCTAGCGTTTCGTCGAGCCGCAGATAGCCAAGCACGGTCAGCGTGTAGGCCAGACGGTTGACGGTCGCCTTCGGCAACCCCGTGCGTTCGACGAAATCGCGATTGCCGAGCATCGTTTCGCCCGGCTTGAACGCGCGCAGCAAATCCAGCCCGCGTGCGAGGGCGACGACAAATTTGCGCTCGTCGAGCGGTTCAGCGAGAGTAGATATGGGCGTCATGTGGTGATACACTCGGGCGTGGTTTGCAAAACATTGTTTCGCATAGCGGAACTTAAGTCAAGCTCAAACACGTTTTAGTCAAGCAGGAAATCAGGAGATACGTCATGGCAGAGGCCGCGCAGTTTCACTGGGAAGACCCGTTGCTGCTGGATCAGCAGCTCACCGAAGACGAACGCATGGTGCGCGACGCCGCCGCCGCGTACTCGCAGGACAAGCTGCAGCCGCGCGTGCTCGAAGCGTTCCGTCACGAGAAGACCGACATTGAGATCTTCCGCGAGATGGGCGAACTCGGCCTGCTCGGCCCGACGATTCCCGAGCAATACGGCGGCCCCGGTCTGAACTATGTGGCGTACGGTCTGATCGCACGTGAAGTGGAGCGTGTCGATTCCGGCTACCGGTCGATGATGTCGGTGCAGTCGTCGCTCGTCATGGTCCCGATCTACGAATTCGGCTCGGAAGCACAAAAGCAGAAGTACCTGCCAAAGCTCGTCACCGGCGAATGGATCGGCTGCTTCGGCCTGACCGAACCGAACCACGGCTCCGATCCGGGCAGCATGATCACGCGGGCGAAGAAAGTCGACGGCGGCTATTCGTTGTCAGGCGCGAAGATGTGGATCACCAATTCGCCGATCGCCGACGTGTTCGTCGTGTGGGCCAAGCTCGAAGAGGACGGCAAGGATTCGATCCGCGGCTTCATTCTCGAGAAGGGCTGGAAGGGGCTGTCCACGCCGACCATCCATAGCAAGGTGGGTCTGCGTGCGTCGATCACCGGCGAGATCGTGCTCGACGAAGTGTTCGTGCCGGAAGAAAACCGCTTCCCCGAAGTCAGTGGCTTGCGCGGTCCGTTCACTTGCCTGAACTCGGCGCGCTACGGTATCGCCTGGGGCGCGCTCGGCGCGGCGGAAGCGTGCTGGCACACGGCACGTCAGTACGTGCTGGATCGCAAACAGTTCGGCCGGCCGCTCGCCGCGAACCAGTTGATCCAGAAAAAGCTAGCTGACATGCAAACCGAAATCACGCTCGGCCTGCAAGGCGTGCTGCGTCTCGGCCGCATGAAAGATGAAGGCACGGCCGCCGTCGAAATTACGTCGATCATGAAACGCAATTCGTGCGGCAAGGCGCTGGACATCGCACGGCTCGCCCGTGACATGCTCGGCGGCAACGGTATCTCGGACGAGTTCGGCATCGCGCGTCATCTGGTCAATCTGGAAGTCGTGAACACGTATGAAGGCACGCACGACATTCATGCGCTGATTCTCGGGCGCGCGCAGACGGGGATTCAGGCGTTTTTCTGATGCGCTGAGTGCCTCGATGGCGGCGTTTCGTCCTGGCCGCTGAATGGAAAATCGAAAAGTAGAAAAGGAAAGGCCGGTTCTTTTGAACCGGCCTTTTTTCGTTGCGCCGCCGCGTTGCAGCTAACGGTGCGCTTCGTGACGCATCAGCCGCCTACTTGTTCGGCTGCGGCGTCAGACGCAGATACGGACGCAGGGCCTTGTAGCCCTTCGGGAATTTCTGCTTGATGACTTCTTCGTCTTTCAACGACGGCACGATCACCACGTCGTCGCCCTGCTTCCAGTTGCCGGGCGTAGCGACCGAGTGGTTGTCGGTGAGTTGCAGCGAGTCGATCACGCGCAGCACTTCATCGAAATTGCGCCCGGTGCTGGCCGGGTATGTAATGGTCAAGCGCACCTTCTTCTTCGGGTCGATCACGAACAGCGACCGGACCGTAAAGGTTTCATTGGCGTTCGGGTGAATCATGTCGTACAACTCAGACACCTTGCGATCGCCGTCGGCGAGAATCGGGAAGCCGACATTGGCGGCTTGCGTCTCGTTGATGTCCTTGATCCATTCCTTGTGCGACTCGGCGCTGTCGACCGACAACGCAATCGTCTTCACATTGCGCTTCTCGAATTCGCTGGCCAGCTTCGCCGTCAAACCCAGCTCGGTCGTGCAGACCGGCGTGAAGTCAGCGGGGTGCGAGAACAGCACGCCCCAACTATCGCCCAGCCAGTCGTGAAACTTGATGCGGCCGACACTCGACTCCTGTTCGAAATCCGGCGCGATATCGCCAAGACGTAGACTCATATTGCAGCTCCTTGATTGTATTCGGACATTCCGCGCGAGCATTCGCCCGCGACGCGCAGCAAAAGTACAGCATACGGGAGTGACTGTGAACAACGAACCAACATCGCGTCACTACTTTATGCGTTTTTGTAATTTTCACCGATTTAGTGGAAACTTTGCGGGACAGATCAACTCCATCTTAAGCGAACTTTGCAGCACAGTGCCGCAAGGGTGGAGTTTTTAAGGCTTTGCTTCAACCAGGAACGGTTCGTGCGATTGTTTCCATGAATCGAGCGCTGCGCTCGCCAGCGGCCGTTTCTTTGGTTACGATTCACGCGTGGCGTGAGACGAAGGGGAGCTGTCAATGTCGGAAGTCAACAAGGAGAGATTGATGTCGGATATCAAAACCGTCCTCGCGGACGCTGAAGATTTGCTGAAACAGGCCGCGAGCGCTACTGGCGAGCGCGCTTCGGAACTGCGTGAAACGGCGCTTACGCGCCTGAAGCAGGCTAAGGAAAAGGCGGCTGACGTGCAGGTCGTGGTGGTCGAGAAAGGCAAGAAGGCCGCACGCGCCACCGACGACTACGTGCATGAGCATCCGTGGGCATCCATTGGCATCGCCGCGGGCGCCGGCGTACTGCTGGGGCTGTTGATCAACCGCAAGTAACACTGGTGACGCTGCCGGGGCGAATCCGCGTCCGGCACATCAGCGAATCGAGTTGACCGGTGCACGTCTGGCCGGTCCGCTTCTTTTGGCGCGCTCGTTTTCACGCGCCGGTTAGGCATTCACGCGCAACGCCCAAAGCCATGACGATCGAAACACAATCGCAGCACGGCGAACATAGTCCGTTGCGCCGTATCATTGGATCCGTGTTTGGCATTTTGCAAACACGGCTTGAACTGGTCGGCATTGAACTCGCCGAAGAGAAAGACCGTCTGCTCGGCGTGCTGTTCCTCGGCCTCGCGGCCATGATGCTCGCGACGATGGCCTTGATCGCATTGACGGCACTGGTCGCCATCGCGTTCTGGGACACCTACCGGTGGCAAGCGCTCGCCGGCATCACGGTGGTTTATGCCGTCGCGGGATTAGCCTGCGCACTGAAAGCGCGCAGCGGTTTGCGCAATGCCCCGATAGTGTTCGAAGCCACCCTTGCCGAGTTCGAAAAAGACCGCGACGTGTTCCGCAAACCGTGACGCAGCAGGCATAACGAGCTTATGGGCGGACGTCAAATGCCCTGCGCCTTCGAAGAGACTTCGCAAATACCTCGAGCGATTTGCAGCACAGTTTGACCGCCCCACCTCCATTGCCGCCGACACGCCATGAGCCAAACCCATTCCGATACCGCATTCCGCAACAAACGCCACCAGGTCAGAGATCTGAGTGCGCCGCACCTGCGAGCACTACGCAAGGAACTGTTGCTGGTGCGCGCGGATGTCGAGCGCATGGAACTCGCACAGGCGACCATCGAATTGCGGCAGGCGGTCACGCACTTCAGCTGGCTCAAATTCATTCTGCCGGGCTTCGGTGGCATGCGCATGGGCCGCGGATCGAAGGCGAGCTTCCTCAACGCAGGGAGCATTGGCGCACTCCTCAAGCAATATCCGCTCATCAGTTCGATCGCTTCGCTGCTGTTGGCGAAGCCGCTGCGCGCGACTATTGCAGCAGGTGCAAAACCCGCACTTAAATGGGGCAGCCTTGCACTTGCCGGTTGGGAAGCGTATCGAATCTGGAAGCAGATGAAGAGTGAATCCGCCGCGTCTGCCGACAACAAGGAAGAGGCTGTTGACAGCGGGTACTGAGTGGGGATCGCCGACAGCTCGCTCCCTGCGTGCGCCGAGCAGCAGCAGCTTGTCGCCTGGCCCTAAGCACTAGCACGCCTCAATCCGCCAACTCGCGTTCTGCAGCAACGGTCGCTAGCTTGTATTCCAGCACTCGCTGCTTGCTGGCGCTGTACCGTTTGCGCCGCTTCTATTGCCTCGCAACCCTGTGGCATCCAGAGTGAAAGTACCGCAAGCGTCGTCCCGCATAGGGCCGATTTCGGTCGGCACCGCCTCTACCGAATAGCCACCGTTTGCATCGTCTGCCGGCAGTACTTGCAACCGGTAGATCGGTGTGCCGAATTGCGGCGCCTGATCCAGGCCCGGCGGCAATGTCGCGGTTCTATCGCTTGCCGATCCCTCGGCGAACTGCGCTGCGCGATAAAGGGCGGACGCCGCATCGATCCGGTGTGTTCGCGCGACATGGCTCCGGTACGAGGGCACGGCAAACACGACCAGCGTGGCAGCTATTGCCAACGCGATCATCAGTTCCAGTAGCGTAAATGCGGATGTGTGCGGCCTCATCATGAGCCTCCCGTCAAAATGGGCGGGCGGCAACGCGACGCCAATGGCGCTCGATCTGCTCGCCTGCGATCACGGGTTCCATCTGCAACCACACCTGCGATTCTTTCGCCTGGCCGAAGCCACGTGAAGTCAGTAAATAGGCTCGGGCATCGGCGCGAGTGCCCAGACGCCACGCTTCGATCAGACATTGCGGCGCACGCAGCGATCCGGGCCATTGCGCGACAGGCGCGACGGCGCCGGCTTCAAAGGCGGATTCCTGCTTCCATTGCGTCGGCTCGCCGGGTGAGAGCGACGCCACTGGCTGCGGCTCAAAAGCTGCCGCGGCGACGACGCTCCGGGCGCATAAGGTCAGCGCCGAATCCGCGGCATGAAATGCCTGCAAATAGTCGCGCACGTTGTTGGCGCCGCGCGCCGCTGCAAGCGATGTCTCGAACCAGGCCGCGGAGGTGGTCAGCATCATCGCGGAAATCAGCAAAACGATCGGCAGGACGGTGCCGCTATTGCGAGGGCGCGAGCGACGCCAAGTGCCGATAAGACGTGGCAAATGTGTCGACGACGCGCGGTGCGTTGGATTGCGAAGCCTTTCTGTCACAGGAGATCCTCCGCGTGATTGCGTATCGCCACCCGCCGCCAGAAAGCCTGCCGCGCCCGCATGTCGGCACCAAGAGCGTTCGCGCCGTCGCAATCGACGTAGCGCACACGCCGTCCTTGCGGCGCTCCCCGAACGAGCACACAGAGATCGACCGCGACGATCTTTGCCCATTGGCCGTCCATCACCGCCGATGCATCTATTGCAGCCAGCCCGCCGGCAAGCCAGTACCTGAATCGCACGCGCTCGACGCCTTCGACCAACGGCTGCGCGGACCCTGCCTTGCCATTGCCTTCGCAGTAAAGCTCCGGCTCACCCGTGGACCCGCTGACCCTGGCGAAGTATCGGTTGACCACCAACACGCCCTGCCCGCCGAGTGCCGCGTTGTTGTTCGTTACAGCCTGGCCGAGACAGTCGGTCGTTTGGCCGGTCGCTGACGGCCACGTCGAAACGGTGTCCCCGACATAATGAACCACGATGCCGTCCGAGCGGCCCGGCAACGCCTCGCAGGCAACGCTATCGTCCGTGCCGGTCGGGCGGCCACCCGAACAACCGAACAATGGCGGCGGACTATTGAACCTCACGACGTCCGCGGGCACGAACCCGGCCATTTGAATTTGCTGGCCCATCAGCATAAGCGCGCTCAGGCCGGCTTCGCGGATCCGCATCGCATCGCCCGCGCGCTCGAACACGTTACGCTGCGTTGTATAAAGCGCGACCGCGCCGGCGGTCACCACCAGCCCCAACGCAATGGCGATCACGAACTCGACGAGCGTATGCCCACGCGCGATAACCATACGCTGCGTCATTTCGCAAACGCCAGCACAACGCATGAGGATCCCGTGGGGACATCTGCACCACCGCACGACTCGGGCTTGTCTATGACATCGTCGGCGCGCGGCGTGTCACGCAGGGCCGTCCATGTGACACGTGCGGCGGATACACCACCACTCTCCCCTACCGACGCTTCACCATGCGGCAACAAGGCCGTTGCACGCGCGCTCCATTGCCTGATCGCAGAATCGCCTGCCGAAGGCTCGCGCATCGCTTCGGCAACGGAATCGGCTATCCATGCAGCGTGTTCGCGCATTGCCATCGCACGGGCTTCGCGCGCAGTCCACAATTGACCGGCGATCAACCCGAGCGCCGTCACTGCCATCAAGGCAACGGCCAGCATCACTTCGATCAGCGAACTACCCTTAGGCCTTGTTGAGCGCGTTGTTGCGCAGTTGCGCGCGCATGAATTCGACGGATATCGACTCACGATGCCGCTCCACACGCGCCCTCGACAATCCGCGCGCGCCCGCCCGCCGCGATGCGGATGCAGCGCCGCCACTTGTCGCCTTGCGTCGCTTTCGACGGCACGCGCGGCGCGATCTCAAAGCTGCGAAAGGTGCCGATCAGCTGCCCCGCCGGTGGCGTAAACGTGAGATTTGTCTGCGTCCCGGCGATGCTGACTGCTGCGAGCAAAGGATGCGCACGCAGTAGTGAGAGCGTGCCACCCGTTCGGCCAATACAGCCCAGCCACACGACCAGTCCGTGACGCCATTGCCACAAGCTTGCCCGGCGGCAAGACAATGCCGTGCCGCGTCAATCCGGCACACGGTGACGCGAGCACCGCGGCGCAATGCCTCGCTGCGCGCATAGGCGAGCGTTGAGGCAAACGCTTTCGCACGTGCGTCAACCTGATCACGCAGGTGCCACGCAACGAACGACGGCGTCGCCATCACCGCGACTATCGCCAGCAGCGCGACAACAGCCAGTGTTTCGACAAGCGTAAAGCCGCGGTGTGGCCGCAAACAGACTGCATCCCATTTCATCTGCATCCCTGATCGTTTCAAAGAATGCAGCCAATCTAGCGATTCACAGGCGGGTCAACAATCGGCCGAATGGCCAGGTGGCACTCAGACGCCATCCCGCGCAAAAATGCACGCGTAACGAACTATAACGGGAGCGGAGATGCAGATGCGCGAACCTACGCAGCGGAAAACAGAACCTGGCGCGCAACTTAAGGCGCGACAGCAATCAGCGCTTGCGGGACGGCTTGGGTGGAGAAGAGGCGCGGCGAAATTCCTCGATCACGTCCTCGAATTCGGAGACGTCTTCGAAGCGCCGGTAGACAGATGCGAAACGAACATAGGCAATCGTATCGAGCGCACGCAACTCGTTCATCACGAGTTCGCCGAGGCGCTCGCTGCGCACCTCGCGCTCGCCACTGCCGAGCAGTTGATACTCGATGCGGGCGACTGCCGCGTCGATCGCGTCCGCTGCCACCGGGCGCTTGCGCAGCGCCAGTTGCATGCTTGCGACGATCTTGCGGCGATCGAATTCCGTGCGGCTGCCATCCTTCTTGACGACCGACGGCAACGCCAGCTCGACCCGCTCATACGTCGTGAAACGTTTGTCGCAGGCCGGGCAGCGGCGGCGCCGGCGAATCGTCGCGCCGTCTTCGGATACGCGGGAATCCACAACTTGCGTATCGGCGTGACGGCAGAAGGGACAGTGCATGGCGGCTTAGCGGTAAACCGGGAAGCGCTGGGTGAGCTCGGCGACTTGCGCACGAACACGTTCGATCGTGGCTGCGTCTTCCGGGTTGTCCAGCACGTCGGCGATCAGGTTACCTACCTGCTCCGCTTCCTTGACGCCAAAGCCACGCGTGGTCATGGCCGGCGAGCCAAGACGCACACCGCTCGTGACGAACGGCTTTTCCGGGTCGTTCGGAATCGCGTTCTTGTTGACCGTGATGTGCGCCGCGCCGAGCGCCGCTTCCGCTGCCTTGCCGGTGATCTTCTTCGCGCGCAAGTCGACCAGCATCACGTGGCTTTCGGTGCGACCAGACACGATGCGCAGTCCGCGCTTGACCAGCGTTTCAGCCAGCACGCGCGCGTTCTCGACAACTTGCTGCTGATACGCCTTGAACTCCGGCGACAGTGCTTCCTTGAACGCGACGGCCTTGCCGGCGATCACGTGCATCAGCGGACCACCTTGAATGCCCGGGAAAATTGCCGAGTTGATCTGCTTTTCGAACTCGGCCTTCATCAGGATCACGCCGCCGCGCGGGCCGCGCAGGCTCTTGTGCGTGGTGGTGGTGACGAAATCGGCGTGCGGCACCGGATTCGGGTAGACGCCCGCGGCGATCAGGCCGGCATAGTGCGCCATGTCGACCATGAAATACGCGCCGACCGACTTGGCGATCTTCGACATACGTTCGAAGTCGATGCGCAGCGAAAACGCCGACGCGCCGGCCACGATCAGCTTCGGCTTGTGTTCCTGAGCCAGCTTCTCAGCAGCGTCGTAGTCGATGTCTTCGGCTTCGTTCAGGCCGTAGCTCACCACGTTGAACCACTTGCCCGACATGTTGACCGGCGAACCGTGCGTCAGGTGACCGCCATGCGCGAGGCTCATGCCCATGATCGTGTCGCCCGGCTTGAGCATGGCGAAGAACACGCCCTGGTTCGCCTGCGAGCCGGAGTTCGGCTGCACGTTGGCGGCTTCAGCGCCGAACAGTTGCTTCACGCGGTCGATCGCGAGCTGCTCGGCGATGTCGACAAATTCGCAACCGCCGTAGTAGCGCTTGCCCGGATACCCTTCGGCGTACTTGTTGGTGAGTTGCGAGCCTTGCGCAGCCATCACGGCAGGGCTCGTATAGTTTTCCGACGCGATCAGTTCGATGTGCTCTTCCTGACGGCGGTTTTCCTGCTCGATGACCTTCCAGAGTTCAGGATCGACGTTGGCGATGGTGCTTTGGGCTCTATCAAACATACGGATTCCGTTGAGTGTGTTCAGGTTGACCGGATCGTGCGCCGAATCTTGCGTAGAGGGTACGCAGCGCTGCTGGCGGCTGGGCCAGCCCTGACGTGGCGGATGGAGAGTCGCCGCACACGCGAGGCAGGACAGCCACCGTCAGCGCAGATCAATGCGCGCGGATCACGGCTGCCCAGGCGAACGGCAAAACGGCTCCCTGCGCTTCACGGTGGGTTGCTCCACCTTGAACCCGATTGCTCGAATCGGTTCTATCGCCAGTCACGCAGGGATGAGCGCGTTAGTTTATTGGAAGAGGATCGAATAGGCAACCGGCTTCCTGCCGGGCCGGCGGGCACCCGCGAAGCCGGTCCTGGCGCCGCTGCGAGCGGCGCGCAAACATCTGACGATAGCGCGTCCGGAACCCGCTCCGCGTCACTGCTTCAGCCGCTTGTGCGGCTGGTTCATCCTTGCCGCAGCGCCGCATTGGAAGTAGGCTTGGGACCTTTCTCTCTTACCAACTAGGAAACTGCAATGATCGTGTTCGTCACCGGAGCGTCCGCAGGATTCGGCGCCGCTATCGCTCGTGCTTTCGTCAAGGGCGGCCATCGTGTCGTCGCCACCGCGCGCCGCAAGGACCGCCTGCAGGCACTCGCCGACGAACTCGGCGACGCCCTTCTGCCGTTTGAGCTCGACGTGCGCGACCGCGCCGCTGTCGAGGCCGTGCCGGCTTCGCTGCCCGCCGATTTCGCCGCACTCGACGTGCTCGTCAATAACGCCGGGCTCGCGCTCGGCATCGAGCCGGCGCAAAGAGCGAGTCTGGACGAGTGGAACACCATGATCGAGACCAACTGCACGGGCCTCGTGCAGGTCACGCATGCACTCCTGCCCGGCATGGTGGAGCGCAACCGCGGGCACATTTTCAATCTGGGCTCGGCGGCCGGCAGTTGGCCTTACGCGGGCGGCAACGTGTACGGCGCAACCAAGGCGTTCGTGCGCCAGTTCAGTCTGAATCTGCGGGCCGATCTGGCCGGCACGGCACTGCGCGTGACCGACATCGAGCCGGGCCTGTGCGGCGGCACCGAGTTCTCAAACGTGCGTTTCCGTGGGAACGACGAAAAAGCGGCCAAGATGTACGAAAACGTACAACCGCTGACACCCGAAGATATCGCCGACTCGATTTACTGGATCGCCACGCGTCCCGCCCACGTCAACATCAACACGATCGAACTGATGCCGGTGGCCCAATCCTTCTCCGCTTTGTCCGTTCATCGCGGCTGAAATTCCGGCTGAGGCCCGCCAGGCGGGGCGCACATCTTGAAACAGACCTCGGGGTATGCGTTCCGGTAAAATGCGCGGCATGAATATGTCGACTAGCCAGCCCGGCACGGAAATCGGCTTCACGTGGCCAATCCGCGTGTACTACGAAGATACCGACGCCGGCGGCATCGTGTTTTACGCGAACTACCTGAAGTTTTTTGAACGTGCGCGCACCGAATGGCTGCGCGCGTGCGGAGTCGACCAGAACCGGCTCGCCGGCGAAGCGGGTGCAATCTTCATTGTGCGCAGCACCGCAGTCGACTATCGGGCACCGGCCCGGCTCGACGATGTCGTCAAGGTGGTGAGCCGAATCGAACGTCTTGGCCGCGCATCTGTCGATTTTGCGCAGGAAGCGTGGCGGGACGGCACGCTGCTTGCTACCGGTTCCATCCGGGTCGGCTGCGTCGACCGCATTGCGCTGCGGCCGGCCGCGATTCCTCCCCCGGTTCTCGCGGCTTTGCGGCGCGGGCCAGGCGTGAACGACGGTGGCATGTCAACGGACAACGACTGAACCCCGTTGTTACGGGGCCAGTGAACTCGTATCGATCAAGCAACACAAAGCATGGTTCGGCTTGCAATATCGCCGATGCTTCCGTTTTGCTCACGGCAAGCTTCGAGTGACCTTGCAGCCGGACGCCCCCTTCCGGGACGTTAAAACGAACCTTTATGAACACTACACAAGATCTGTCGATCGTTTCTCTCGTACTCAATGCGAGCCTGCTGGCGCAGGCCGTCATGGCGCTGCTGCTTCTGCTGTCGTTGTTGTCGTGGACTTTCATCTTCCGCAAGTGGTTTGCGATCCGCCGGGCGCGCGCGCAAACTGAACGCTTCGAACGCGATTTCTGGTCGGGCGGCGACCTGCAGGCGCTCTATCAAAGCGCCGCGAACAACCGCCACACGATCGGCGCACTGGAACGGATTTTCGAGTCCGGCATGCGCGAATTCCTGAAAGGAAAGGAAAAGCGCCTGAACGATTCAGGCGCGATTCTCGACGGCGCACGCCGCGCCATGCGCGCCGCGTTCCAGCGCGAAATGGACGTGCTCGAGGCAAATCTGGCGTTTCTCGCGTCGGTTGGCTCGGTCAGCCCGTATATCGGTCTGTTCGGCACAGTGTGGGGGATCATGAATGCGTTCCGCGGCCTCGCCAACGTGCAGCAGGCTACGCTTGCGAACGTCGCGCCGGGCATTGCCGAAGCGCTGACCGCCACCGCAATCGGCCTGTTCGCTGCGATTCCGGCCGTAGTCGCCTACAACCGCTACGCGCACGACATCGACCGTCTGGCGATCCGCTTCGAGACCTTCATCGAAGAGTTCTCGAACATTCTGCAGCGTCAGGCACAGTAAGGAGTCCACGATGGCAGGCTCTTCCTCCAGCATGCGCGGCTCCCGTCAGCGCCGCGCGATGGCCGACATCAATGTCGTGCCGTACATCGACGTGATGCTCGTGCTACTCGTGATCTTCATGGTGACCGCGCCGCTCGTCGCCCCGTCGATCGTCAATCTGCCGACCGTCGGCGGCGCCGCGCCGCAGCAGCAGACGCCGCCCGTCATCGTCAACATCCGCGCGGACGGCAATATGAGCGTCAAATACAAGGACGATGCCGGCGCGCAGCAGCAGGAAGACATGACCAAGGCCGATCTGCACGGCTTTATCGCCGACCGCGCGCAGTCGCACCCTGACCAGCCTGTCGTGATCGCCGCCGACAAGACCGTGAAGTACGAAGTCGTGATGAACGTGATGTCCGAGTTGAAGGCTCAGGGCGTCAGGCGCGTTGGATTGCTCGTCAAATCACAATGATCCGCAAGAATTCCGAATACCCGCTTCAGCCGCCGCGTGAACGCGGCACCTGGCGAGCCTTTGTGTTCGCCCTGGTGATGCACGCGCTGCTCGGATTCTTCCTGTATCACGGCATTCAATGGCAGAACAGCACGCCAGCAGGCGCTGAGGCGGAACTGTGGACGGAGGTGCCGGACTCGGCGATTCCGCGCCCGCCCCCACCGCCGCCCGTGCCCGTCGCCCCTGCCCCGCCGCTGCCGGATGAACAGGCCGATATCGCGCTGCAGGAAAAGAAACGCCAGCAGCAGGAAGCGGCCCGTCAGGCGCAACTGGCCGAGCAACTGCGTCAGCAAAAGCTGCAAGCCCAGCAGGAAGCCGAGGCGAAGCGCCAGCAGCAACTGGCGGCCGATCAGGCTGCGCAAAAAGCAGCGGCGGCCAAGCAGAAACAGTTGCAACAACAGCAACAGCAGCAGGCCGACAAGCTGAAACAACAGCAATTGGCCGACCAGCAAAAGCAGCAGCAGGAGCAGCAGAAACAGGCCGACGCTGACGCGCAGAAGAAGGCCGATGCGCAGAAAGCGGCGAAGGCCAAGGCCCAGGCCGATGCAGCGGCGCAAGCCAAGAAACTGGATGCGGAACGTCGTGAGCGGCTTGCCCAGATGCAAGGTTCGGCAGGCGCACCAGGCTCGACCGGCAATGGACTTGCGAAGAGCGGCACGGGTAGCGGCTCGGGTGGCACGGCAACATCGCCGGGTTACGCGGACAAGGTGCGTCGTGTGGTGCGCCCGAACATCTCGTGGGGTGGCGAAACGGAGGGTCTGGAGACTGTCATCTCCGTGCGCTGCTCGCCGACAGGCACGCTGTTAGACGCGCAGATCTCGCGCAGCAGCGGCAACTCGGCGTGGGACGATGCGGCGCTGCGGGCCGTCCAGCGTTCTAATCCAATGCCTCAGGACATCGACGGGAAGACGCCGACGAGCTTCAAGATCACGTTGCGCCCGGCAAGTTGATTGCAGCAGTTTGACAGTCAGTTGACAGCAGACGTAGCGCCCCGCCCAGCGCGGCGCGCCCGGGAACGAATTAGATGTTTTCGGGTCTCTCTGCTGTCGTGAAGCGTTAGTAAAACCGTTTTTGGGGAAACCATTCAGCATGAGTTTGATGACCAAGCTAGGCCTGCGGACACTTGTAGCATCGTGCCTGATCGCCGTCGGCGGCGCCGCCCACGCACAACTCAACGTCCTCGTGACAGGCGTCGGATCCACCCAGTTTCCGATCGCAACGGCGAATTTCGCCAATGAAGCGAACTCGCCGCAGCAGGTCAGTACGATCGTGCGTCAGGATCTGCAACGCAGCGGCAAATTCACGAATATCGACGCGGGCAGCGCGCCGGTCGCGGAAACCGATTCCGTCGACCTCGGCAGCTGGAAGGCCAAGGGCGCCAACGCGTTCGTGTCGGGCAGCGTGAACCGCTTGCCGAACGGCCAGTACGAAGTGCGCTTCAAGCTATACGACACCGTCAAGGGCGAAAGCCTGGGTGGCCTCGTGCTGGTGAGCCCGGAAAGCGGCTTGCGCATGAGCGCGCACAAAGTCGCGGACTACATCTACGCGAAGCTGATGGGCGGCCGCGGCGTGTTCGCCACGCGCCTCTCGTACGTCATCATGACGGGCGGCCGTTATCAATTGCAGATTTCCGATTCGGACGGCCAGGACGCGCACATCGCGCTGTCGAGCCCCGAGCCGATCATCTCGCCGGCATGGTCGCCTGACGGCACCAAGGTCGCTTACGTTTCGTTCGAAAAGAAGAAGCCGATCGTCTATATCCACGACCTGCCTACGGGCCGTCGCGTGGTCGTATCGGACCAGAAGGGTAACAACAGTGCGCCGGCGTGGTCGCCGGATGGCCGCACGCTGGCCGTCGCGCTCTCGCGCACCGGCAACACGCAGATTTTCGCCGTCAATGCGGACGGCAGCGGCCTGCGGCGCCTGACGCAAGGCAGTTCGATCGACACTGAACCGTGCTTCTCTCCTGACGGCCAGTCGATCTATTTCACCAGCGACCGTGGCGGCCAACCGCAGATCTACAAGATGTCGGCCCAGGGCGAGAACGCCGGCGCCGCGCAACGCGTGACCTTCACGGGCAACTACAACACCAGCCCGCGCGTCAGCCCGGATGGCAAGCAGCTCGCCTATATCTCGCGTGTCGGCGGCGGCTTCAAGCTGTATATCCAGGACCTGCAGGGCAATACGGCAACGGGCCTGACGGACACCACACATGACGAATCGCCGAGCTTCGCGGCGAACGGTCAGTACATTCTTTACGCCACACAGGTGAACGGCCGTGGCGTGTTGGCCGCAGTATCGACCGACGGTCGCACTCGGCAGGTCCTGTCCGTTCAGGGTGGCAGCGTGCGCGAGCCATCCTGGGGCCCGTTTATGCAGTAATGTTGATGCAATAACACAAGGAGAGTAACAAAATGATGTCAAAACTTCGTTTCGCATTTGCCGTATTGATGGTCGGTGCGTTGGCCGCATGTCACTCGGGCGTCAAGCTCGACGAAAACGCTAACAAGGGTGGTGCAGTTTCGACGCAACCGAATCCGACCGATGTCGCTCAGGTCAACGTCGATCCGCTGAACGATCCGAACAGCCCGCTCGCCAAGCGCAGCATCTACTTCGACTTCGACAGCTACTCGGTCAAGGACGACTATCAATCGCTGCTGCAACAACACGCGCAATACCTGAAGAGCCATCCGCAACGTCACGTCCTGATCCAGGGCAACACCGACGAACGCGGTACCAGCGAGTACAACCTGGCACTCGGCCAGAAGCGTGCTGAAGCAGTGCGCCGTTCGCTGTCGCTGATGGGCGTGACGGACTCGCAAATGGAAGCCGTGAGCCTCGGCAAGGAAAAGCCGCAAGCTACGGGTCATGACGAATCGTCGTGGGCACAAAACCGCCGCGCCGACCTCGTGTACCAACAGTAAGTAACAGGTGATGAGCCGAATGACGCATCGTTTCTCCTGGCTGCGGTTTGCCGCAGCGGCCTGTGTCGCGGGCACGGCCTTCGCGGCTGTGCCCGCGCATGCGGGCATCTTCGACGACGATCAGGCACGTCAGGCCATTCTCGATCTACGTTCGAAGACCGATAGCCTGTCGAGCCAACTGTCGGCCGCACAACGCACGATCCTCGATCAGTCCAACCGTCTCGATCAGCTGAATCAGCAGGTCGCGACGCTGCGTGGGCAGAACGAAGATATGGGCAACCAGCTCACCACGCTGCAAAAACAGCAGAAGGACTACTACACCGATCTGGACACGCGGCTGAAGAAATTCGAGCCGCAGCAACAGACGGTAGACGGCGTCCAGGGTGAGGTGCAGCCGGGCGAAACCGATTCGTTCAATGCGGCTTCACAGCAGTTCCGCAGCGGCGACTTCAAGAATGCGGCGGCGTCGTTCCGCAGCTTCATCTCCAAGTTTCCGAACAGCCCCTACCAGCCGACCGCGCAGTACTGGCTCGGCAACGCACTGTATGCGCTGCGTGATTACAAGGGCTCGACAGCGACCTGGCAAGGTGTGGTGAAGAACTATCCGCAGCATCCGCGTGCGCCGGAAGCGCTGCTCGCGATTGCGAACAATCAGCTCGAGCAAGGTCAGAAGGCTGCGGCCAAGAAGACGCTTGAGCAGATCGTTGCGCAGTACAGCGGCTCCGACGTCGCGCAGTCGGCTCAGAGCAAGCTGTCGCAGATCAAGTAATTCGTACAAGGTTTAGCAGTTGGCGTAACGCGCAGTGGCCACGCAGTCTCCAAATCAACAGTCACGCGCGCCTCTCGCTGGAAAGCCCGGGGTAACAATACCTCGGGCTTTTCACTATCTGAAGTGCGGAGAACTCGACCAACCACCATGGGTTGACAACCCGCAGGTGTCATCGCTATAATTTCGCTTCTCTTTTGGGTCGTTAGCTCAGCTGGTAGAGCAGCGGACTTTTAATCCGTTGGTCACAGGTTCGAATCCCGTACGGCCTACCAAAAGATTCAAGGGCTTGCACGCGTCAGCGTGCAGGCCCTTTTCTTTTTTTGCGGCTCGAATCCGCGCGAGGTCTCGGCGAATCACGCCGTCACCGTTCGCCTCGTATCGCCCCAACCGAATGGCGTCCCAAGAAACGCCGTTTGAGTGACGAGCGACATCGACGAAATCGGAACGATATCGCCGCACTCTTTACACGCGCGCGAAGCATCCTCACAGCGCAAATCACAAAGCCCCACGAAACCACGAGCCCCCTCTTACATCACGCTTCTTCGATACGAAACAGATACAACGGACTCCGAACATTGATATTTATTGAGACATAAAGACGTGCAATGATCGCCGCCGATTCTGCGCATCACGCTGCAACGCTGCGTGAGCAGACGCTTCGGCAACGCCGCAGACCCCTGCGCTTTCATTCCGTCAACATGACCAATTTTCTGTTCGACCTCGTCTCGAACCTTGTTTTGCTCACTATCGTGCTGAGCGCATGTCATCTGTGCAACCGGCTCGTACCCGGCGCCGCGCTCAATGGTGCGCACATTTTCGTCGCGCTGGTTTCGGCCGCCTTGCTGCTCGACGCCGCGCTGACCTTTCTCGTGTTTGCCGATGCGCAGAGCCGCTATGGCAAGTTCAGCACGTCGAGCGCATTCTTCGAACGCGCCAGCGCGTATGTGCTGGCAGCCATTGCCGCATTGGCGTCGCGGTACGTGGCGCATCGTCGCGCACGCGCCGCCAAAACTAACCACAACACGCTGGTCATTCGCACGTCCCCGTATTCCGAATCTCAACTGCCGATGTAACCCCACGCGGCCCGTTTTCTTCCTTTACGCAATCCGCATCATCAACAGGAACGGACCTTGCGGTTGCGCGCGCCGTCGCGTATAACTTTCGAAGATCGAGATTTACCGTTTGCGCCCGTCGCCGGGCATTTGCCGCTGTATTGCACTACCGCCGTTCAATCAGTCGAAGGCAACTCAACCAGCGAGGAACATCTTGGATCTCGAAACCGTACGTGTATTCATCATGACCCGAGGCATCGACCTCGGCACCAAGGTACTCGGCGCAATCGTCTTGTGGATCGTCGGCCGGTGGGTCATTGGCCTCATCACCGGCTTGCTTCGCAAACTGCTGTCGAAAAACGGCCGCGTCGATCCAACACTCGCTCATTACCTCGGTTCGATTCTCGGCGCCCTGCTGAACCTGCTACTGATCCTCGCGATCCTGCAAGTGTTCGGCGTCCAGACTACCTCGTTCGCCGCGTTGCTCGCCGGCCTCGGTCTTGCGATCGGCACGGCGTGGGGCGGCTTGCTCGCCCACTTTGCGGCGGGCATCTTCATGCAGGTACTGCGGCCGTTCAAGGTGGGGGATTTCGTCATGGCGGGCGGCGTCACGGGCACGGTCTCGGAACTGGGGCTGTTCGGCACGACCATCTTGACGCCCGACAATGTGGTCACCATCGTCGGCAACAACAAGATCTTTTCGGACACCATCTCGAACTACAGCGCATTGCCGGTGCGACGCGTCGAGCTGACCGCGAAGATCGCGAACGGCGTCGATCCTACGGATGCGATGGTCCGGCTGAAGGCGGCCGTTACGCAGATTCCCAACGTGGCCGAGACCCCCACACCGGATATCGAAGTGCTGAGCTTCACGCCGGAGGGACCGTTGCTGTGCGTGCGGCCCTACACGCACACCGACCATTACTGGCAGGTCTACTTCGACACCAACCGCGCGATCATCCAGACCTTCAAGGATGCAGGTTATCCGACACCGGAAACACCGATTGCACCGCGTATCGTCAGTTGAGCACGACCGGGACTCAGGTCTCCGGATCGAGGCTGACGTCCGCTAAGGCGAAGCGTTTTTCGCTGCCTCAGCACTCCAACTGACCAGAAGCTGGAGCGCAAAACGAAAACGGCGTCGCAAGATTCGCGACGCCGTTTGTTCCATCCAGCTTCGGACTACGTGAAGCGTCAGCGGCTATCCGGCTTGCCTGCGGCGTTCTTGCGCGTCACTTTCCACAGCGCGCCGAGCACAACCGGCACCACGGCCGCGCCGATACCCACCAGCACGATCAGGTTCAAATACTGCCGGATGAACGGAATGTTGCCGAAGAAGTAACCGAGGAACACCAGCAGCAACACCCAGAGCAGCGCGCCCAGGACATTGAAAAGCTGGAACCGGCTAACCGTCATCTCCGACGCGCCCGCGACGAACGGCGCAAATGTCCGCACCACGGGAATGAAACGCGCCAGCACGATGGTCTTGCCGCCATGCTTTTCGTAGAAGTTATGAGTCTTCTGCAGCGCGGTGCGGTCGAGGAAGCGCTCAAGGAAAGGGATGTGCGAATTGAACACCCGAGGCCCGATGGACCGCCCGACCATGTAGTTAACCGTGTTGCCGGTGATCGCTGCGACGAGCAACAGCACGATCAGCAAACCGAGATTCATTTCACCGGTCGCGCAAAAAGCGCCGCCGATGAACAGCAGCGAATCGCCCGGCAGAAACGGCAGGACGACCAGCCCGGTTTCGCAGAACACGATCAGAAACAGCACCGCGTAGACCCAGGCGCCGTACTCGTGAATAAAGACTCCCAGAAACTTGTCGATGTGCAAGACAAGGTTGGCGAACTGTAGCAGCGTGTCCAAAAAGCGTCCTTTATTAAGCGAAGTGAGCGTGGCGGGCGCGGCCGCGTCAGCAGCCTTGCGGGTGGTGAGCAGCGAGTGCGTGCTCGCCGCTGGAAATTGACCGCGTCATGATACCGAAAGTGCCCGGCTGCGATTAAAAATCTGCCGTGTGCGGACAATTTCGACGCCGTGCGGCGATTCGGCAGTTCTGCGATCACCGGCCGCAAAACCGCGGCGATTCCTACCTTCGGCCCGCATCCAGCCTGTTCGCGCCGAATCGCTATAATTTCGCCATGTCAGAATTCTCCGAAACGCCTGCCGGCACCGCCGACGCGGCCGCAGTTTCCGCCGCCGCGCCCGTCCCACGCCCATTGCGGGCGATCCAGCCCTTGCCCGACCAATTGATCAGCCAGATCGCCGCCGGCGAAGTGGTCGAGCGGCCGGCCTCGGTGGTCAAGGAATTGCTGGAAAATGCGCTCGACGCCGGTGCGCAGACGCTGCGCATCCTGCTCGACGAAGGCGGCGTCAAACGCGTCTCGATCACCGACGACGGCTGTGGCATCCCCGAAAACGAACTCGCGCTCGCGCTGATGCGTCACGCGACCAGCAAGATCCGCTCGCTCGCCGAACTGGAAGCGGTCGCCACGCTGGGGTTTCGCGGTGAAGCGCTGGCGTCGATTGCATCCGTCGCGCAGATGGCCATCACAAGCCGCACGGCTGACGCGCCGCACGCCGTGCGCGTCGACGCGCAGACGGGAGTGCTGAGCCCCGCCGCAGGCACCCAGGGCACCACGATCGAAGTCCGCGAGCTGTACTTCAATACGCCCGCGCGCCGCAAATTCCTGAAAAGCGAACAGACCGAACTCGGCCATTGCCTCGAACAGATTCGTCGCTCTGCGCTCGCGCGGCCGGATGTGGCGATTTCGGTCCTGCATAACGGTAAGGCGGTCGAACACTGGAACGCCAGCGAACCGCCCGTGCGGGTCGCCAAGATCCTCGGCGAAACCTTTGCGACGGCGCATTTGCCGCTCGACGAATCCGCTGGACCGCTCGCCGTCTACGGCTGCGCCGGCCTGCCGACCGCGAGCCGCGGACGCGCCGATCAGCAGTATTTCTTCGTCAATGGCCGGTTCGTGCGCGACAAGCTGCTCACGCACGCCGTACGCGCCGCCTACGAAGACGTGCTGCACGGCGACCGCTATCCATCCTACGTGCTGTTTCTCGATCTGCCGCCAGAAGCGGTCGATGTGAACGTGCATCCGTCGAAAATCGAAGTGCGGTTTCGCGATTCACGTTCGATTCACCAGTTCGTGTTCCACGCCGTGCAGCGTGCGTTGGCGCGGCACGCGGGCGCGTCGCCGGAAACGACTGCCGGTGGGCATGCAGCGCATCTGGAAGCGTCGACGACGGGTGGGCCGGCTTCGTTCGGCGCTACGCCGCTGGGCGGTGCGGGCGCAAGCGGCGGCGGCTTCGGCACCGGCGCAGGCGGCCTCGGCGGCGGGATGGGAAGCGGATTCAGCTCATCGCAGCCCGGCAATACCTGGATGCGCCAGGCGCGCATGACACAAGGCACGCTGCCGGTTGCCCAGCCGCTGGCCTTCTACGACGCCCTCTTCGGCCGCAGAGACACGAACCCCGGCACAGGGGAAGGCGCGACGCTCTTCGAAGCGCGCGACTCGGCTACGGAAGCGCCGTCCCCGTACAACGCTTCAGGGCCATACGCATCGCCTGCGTTCAATGCCTCAGACGAGCAGCCGCTCGGTTTCGCGCTCGGCCAGATTCACGGCATCTACGTGCTCGCACAGAACGCGCATGGACTCGTGATTGTCGACATGCACGCCGCGCACGAGCGCATCCTGTACGAGCAGTTCAAGAACGCCATGGCCGATCGCACGATTGCCGTGCAGCCGCTGCTGATCCCGCAGACCATGCAGGCCGATCCGATCGAAATCGGCACGGTCGAGGAAGAGCGCGACACGCTGGACGCACTCGGCTTCGACCTCGCCGTGCTGTCGCCGACTACGCTCGCGATCCGCGCCGTACCTGCCTTGCTGAAAGATGCCGATCTGCAGGCGCTGGCCCGCGCGGTTCTATCGGACCTGCATGCGTTCGGTGGTTCACGCGTATTGACCGAGCGTCAGCACGAACTGCTCGGCACGCTCGCCTGCCATCACGCGGTGCGCGCGAACCGGCGTCTGACGCTCGACGAAATGAACGCGCTACTGCGCCAGATGGAGGCGACCGAGCGCGCCGACCAATGCAACCACGGGCGTCCGACGTGGTATCAGCTGACGCTGTCCGATCTCGATCGGCTGTTCATGCGTGGGCAGTGACGGTGCGCCTGATTACGTTGATTTGGCGCGCGCCGTCTTGCCCATGACCTCAAGCACTTCACGCACACCCACGCCGGTCCCTTGCCTGCTCGGCCCGACCGCATCCGGCAAGACCGCCGCCGCGCTGGCGCTGGCCACACGACGGCCGGTGGAAATCATCAGTGTCGATTCGGCGCTGGTCTATCGCGAGATGGATATCGGCACCGCCAAGCCGACGGCGGAAGAACGCGCGGTGGCGCCGCATCATCTGATCGACATCGTCGATCCGGCGGACGCGTATTCGGCGGCGGAATTTCGCAGCGACGCGTTGCGCCTGATCGGCGAGATCAGCGCGCGCGGGCGGCTACCGTTATTGGTCGGCGGGACGATGCTGTATTACAAGGCGCTCACTCAGGGCCTGAACGATCTGCCAGCCGCCGATGCCGATGTGCGTGCGACGCTCGATGCCGATGCCGCACGCGACGGCTGGCCGGCAATGCATGCGCGGCTTGCCGCTGTCGATCCCGTTACGGCCGCGCGTCTGGCGCCGAACGACTCGCAGCGAATTCAACGCGCGCTCGAAGTTTTCATGCTGACGGGGCAAGCGATGTCCGCTTTGCTAGCCGCGCCCGCTAGAACGGATGACGCCGCTTTGGCGTGGCGCTTTGTGCCCATTGCGCTTGAGCCTTCCGATCGGAGCGTGCTGCATGCGCGCATCGAAAAGCGCTTCGACGCCATGCTGGCCGACGGCTTTATCGACGAAGTGGTGAAATTGCGCGAACGCGGAGATCTGTTGCCCGAGATGCCGTCCATGCGCTGCGTGGGATATCGGCAGGTCTGGGAATATCTCGACGGGGCGGTCGATTACTCGACCATGCGGGATAAGGGGGTCTTTGCTACCCGGCAATTGTGCAAGCGGCAGCTCACATGGCTGCGCAGCATGACAGAGCGGGTTGTTGTTGATTGCTGCGACCCCAATGCTACCGGGCAGGTCGTGAGCTTGATTGAAGCGTTAATTTGAGGTTTTGCCCGCGCGGCGCGTTCTTTCTGTACGCCGCGCAAGCAAACCAGCCTTGGGTCAAGCTGGGGCTGATCAGATGACTACCGTCTGAGCTTCACCGGCGGCGCTTTCGCGAATCACGCCGATTTTCCAGACCTGCTCGCCAGCCGCCGACAAAGACGCGATCGCAGTGTCGGCATCCGCGGCGGAAACCACCACCGCCATGCCGATCCCGCAGTTGAACACGCGGTGCATTTCCGCATCCGCCACGCCGCCGTGCTTCTGCAGCCACGAGAACAGTGGCGGCATCGGCCAGCCACGGTGATCCAGCTCAGCGGTCAGACCTTCGCGCAAAACGCGCGGAATGTTCTCGACCAGGCCGCCGCCAGTGATATGCGCCATACCTTTCACAGCGATCTGCTGCATCAAGGCCAGCAAAGGCTTCACATAAATATGCGTAGGCGCCATCAGCGCATCGGCCAGCGAGCGGCCATCGAAATCCGCATTCAGATCCGGCTGCGCGCGCTCGATGATCTTGCGCACCAGCGAAAAACCATTCGAATGGATACCGCTGGAAGCCAAACCCAGCACCACATCGCCCGGGGCGATCGTGCTGCCGTCGATAATCTTGCTCTTTTCCACCGCGCCGACCGCAAAACCGGCCAGATCGTATTCACCGTCCGGATACATGCCCGGCATTTCAGCCGTCTCGCCGCCGATCAGCGCGCAACCCGACAGTTCGCAGCCATGCGCGATACCCTTTACGACCGTCGCCGCGGTACCGACGTCCAGCTTGCCGCAAGCGAAATAATCGAGGAAGAACAGCGGTTCTGCGCCCTGAACCAGGATGTCGTTCACGCTCATCGCCACCAGATCCTGGCCGACGGTGTCATGTTTGTTCAGTTGGAACGCGAGGCGCAGCTTGGTGCCGACACCGTCGGTGCCCGAAACCAGCACCGGTTCCTTGTATTTCTTCGGCACTTCAAACAGCGCGCCAAACCCGCCGATGCCACCCAGTACGCCGTCGCGCATCGTCTTTTTGGCAAAGGGCTTGATCGCGTCGACAAGGGCGTCGCCCGCGTCGATGTCCACGCCGGCGTCGCGATACGACAAACCTTGGGCCGAATCAGTTGAATGCTGGGCGGATTTCGGTTGATTCATGGGGAAGAGCTCGAAGGTCGGTAAAATGCGATTTTACCCGATGCCGGCCGGCTGGCTGGAATTTGAATCATCCTGAATCCTCCGGTCACGACGACACTAGGGAAACAACTTTGCAACAGAACTCCTCGATCCTGACGCCTGTGCAGCGCCGCGCCTTCATCTGGCTGGCGATCGCGCTAGTCGTCGGCATTCTGCTCTGGCTACTGAGCCCGGTCCTCACGCCGTTCCTGCTGGGCGCCATTCTCGCGTACATTCTGCAACCGGGAGTCGCGTGGATGGTGCGCCGGCGCGTGCCGCGCGGACTCGCCGCCTTGCTGATGATGCTGCTGTTCTCGTTGCTCATGACGCTGCTCGTACTGCTGGTGCTGGCCGTCATCCAGAAAGAAGGTCCGCAGTTGAAACAGCAGGTGCCCGTGCTGTTCGCCCACGTGAGCGCCTGGCTGCAACCCAAGCTTGCGCTGCTGGGCCTCGCCGACTCGCTCGATTTCGCCAGCATCCGCGATCTCGTGATGGGCCAGCTCGAAGGCAGCGCGCAGCAGGTCGCGCTGTATGTATGGACCTCCGTTCGCACCAGCGGCAACGTGATGATGACGGTGGTCGGCAACCTCGTGATGGTGCCGCTCGTGCTGTTTTATCTGCTGTACGACTGGAACCGCATGCTCGCTCGCATGCAGATCGTGGTGCCGCGCCGCTGGCTCGACAAGACGCTGCAACTCGCGCGCGACATGGATCAGATGCTGTCGCAATACCTGCGCGGCCAGTTGCTCGTGATGGGCGTGCTCGCGGTCTATTATGCGATTGCGCTGACCATCGCCGGCTTCGAGATCGCGCTGCCGGTGGGTATTTTCACGGGCCTGGCTGTGTTCATCCCCTACATTGGTTTTGCAACCGGTCTCGCGCTGGCGCTGCTCGCGGCGCTGCTACAGTTCGGCGACTGGTACGGCTTCGGCGCGGTCGCGCTGATTTACGGCGTCGGCCAGATCGTGGAGAGCTTTTATCTCACGCCGCGCCTCGTCGGCGAACGGATCGGCCTGCACCCGCTCGCGGTAATCTTCGCGTTGCTCGCGTTCGGCCAACTATTCGGCTTTTTCGGCGTATTGCTGGCGTTGCCGGTCAGCGCCATTCTGTCGGTAGCCATGCGCGAGTTGCGTCAAAGCTATCTGACGAGCACGCTTTACAACAACTGAGTCACTGACTGCTCATTGACTATTTATGGACGTTTTAGGGCCCGCGATCCGGGCCATTTGCGGCCTAAGCCTCATTTTCGGCATTAACCTACTGTGCTTCGTCAACTGACGCTCGATCTCGGCACCCCGCCGCCATCGACATTCGACAATTTCTTCGCCGGCGCCAACGCCGAGCTGGTCACGCGGCTGCGCGAGCTCGACAACGCGCTCGCCGCCGGGCCAGTGGCCGACCGCACCTTCTACGTCTGGGGCGAAGCCGGCAGCGGCCGCACACATCTGCTTCAGGCGCTGGTCCACGAAGCGCCGCCGGGTCATGCACGTTTTGCCGGTCCACAGAGCAGCCTCGCCGCTTTCACGTTCGACCCGCGCGTCGCGCTGTATGCGATCGACGATTGCGACGGCCTGTCCGCGGCGCAGCAGATTGCCGTGTTCAACCTGTTCAACGAAGTGCGCGCGCATCCCACCAGCGCGCTCGTCGCCGCGGGCAATGCGGCGCCGATCGGCATGACGGTGCGCGAAGATCTACGCACACGTCTCGGCTGGGGCCTCGTGTTTCATCTCGCGCCGCTGCCGGACGAAGGCAAAGCCGCGGTGCTGAAACACGCGGCCCGTGAGCGCGGCATCATGCTCGCCGACGACGTGCCCGCCTACCTGCTCACGCATTTTCGCCGTGATATGCCGAGTCTGATGGCGTTGCTCGACGCGCTCGACCGCTTCTCGCTCGAACAGAAACGCGCGGTTACGCTGCCGCTCCTGCGCACCATGCTGGCCTCGCCCGACGCCGACGATCGGCGAACGGCGCCCCCTTCATCCGCCTCATCCGCGTCCCCCGCCGCCGCTTCAAGTAAAATAGGCCCCCATGGCTAACCTCGCACTCTTCGACCTCGACCATACGCTCATCCCCACCGACAGCGACCACGAATGGGGCCGCTTCATGGTGAAACAAGGCATGGTCGACGCTGAAAACTTCGCTCGTGAAAACGACCGCTTTTTCGCCGACTACAAGGCCGGCAAGCTCGACATTCACGCCTATCTGATCGCCATGCTCACACCGCTCGCGAAGTACACGCGCGCACAGCTTGCCGATCTTCATGCGCAGTACATGCACGAAGTGATCAAGCCGGCGATCTTTCCGGTCGCACTGGAGCTGGTCAGGGAGCACCGTGAAGCAGGCGACCTCTGCTGCGTGGTCACCGCGACCAACGAATTCATCACCCGTCCGATCGCTCAGGCGTTCGGCGTCGACGCGCTGATTGCCTGCGAAGCGGAAACCGTCGACGGCCAGCCGCATTCGCCCTACACCGGCCGCCCCACCGGCACGCCGAGCTACAAGGAAGGCAAGATCGTCCGTACCGAAGCGTGGCTGGCCTCGCTCGGCAAGACCTGGAGCGACTTCGAGCACAGCTATTTCTATAGCGATTCGCACAACGACATCCCCCTGCTCGAAAAGGTCACCGATCCGATCGCGACCAATCCCGACGACACATTGCGCGCCCATGCGCAGGCCAAAGGCTGGCGCATCCTCGAACTCTTTCAACCCTCGTGATCAAAAAACTTATCCGCAAGCTATTCGGCCAGGACTCGGCACCCGCTGACGACACCCCGCCCGCCGAAGCAGACGAAGCCGGCGAGGCACCGGCACGCAACGCGTCCAGCGCCACCAAAGCGCGCCGCAAACCGGCGCGCCCTGCCGTCAAAACCGTGCGGGACCCCGACGTACCGGTCATCATCCCGCACGACGTGCATGGCATCGATCAGACGCTGATCTCGAGGAACGCGATTCGCGTCACCGAGGGTCTGCAGGAAGCGGGGCATCGCGCGTTTATCGTGGGCGGTGCGGTGCGCGATCTGCTGCTCGGCATCAAGCCGAAAGATTTCGACGTCGCGACCGACGCCACGCCCGAACAGGTGCAGAAGCTGTTCCGCCGCGCGCGCATCATCGGCCGCCGGTTCCAGATCGTGCATGTGCAGTTCGGCCAGGAAATCATCGAAACCTCGACGTTCCGGGCGCTAGTCGATCCGCCTGCAGCCGACGCGGCGCCGCCGCGCCGCCTGAAGCGAGACGAGCTCGACCGCCGCACGCACGCGGTGGACGCCAGCGGCCGCGTGCTGCGCGACAACGTCTGGGGCGAACAGCACGAAGACGCCACGCGCCGCGACTTCACGATCAACGCGATGTACTACGATCCGGCTACGCAAACCGTGCTGGACTATCACAACGGCATGGCCGACATGCGCGCGCGTCTGCTGCGCATGATCGGCGACCCGGCCACGCGCTATCGCGAGGACCCGGTGCGCATGCTGCGTGTGGTGCGTTTTGCCGCCAAGCTCGAGTTCGAGATCGAAGACACGACCCGTGCGCCGATCGCCAAAATGGCCGATCTGATCAACAACGTGCCGGCCGCGCGTCTGTTCGACGAGATGCTCAAGCTGATGCTGTCGGGCCACGCGCTCGCCTGTTTGAAGCGTCTGCGCCAGGAAGGCCTGCATCACGGTTTGCTGCCGCTGCTCGACGTGGTGCTGGAGCAACCGATCGGCGAAAAATTCATCACACTCGCGCTGACCAATACGGATGCCCGCGTGCGTGCCGGCAAGCCCGTTTCGCCGGGCTTCCTGTTCGCCACGCTGCTGTGGCACGACGTGCAGACGCGCTGGCAACAATTTGAAGCGAACGGCGAATATCCGGTGCCGGCCCTGCATCGCGCGATGGACGAAGTCCTCGACATGCAAACCGAGAAACTCGCGATCCACAAGCGCTTTTCGTCGGATATGCGCGAGATCTGGGGGCTGCAACTGCGCCTCGAGAAACGCTCGGGAAGAAGCGCGCTAAAGCTGCTGGAACACCAAAGATTTAGAGCGGGGTATGATTTCCTCCTGTTGCGCTGCGAATCGGGCGAACTCGATGAGTCGGTCGGTGGGTGGTGGACGGAGTTCATCGAAGGAGACGTCGCTGCGCGGGAGACATTGCTCACGCAAGGCGGGAAGGACCGAAGCCCCAGAAAACGACGGCGGCGCAGCAGTGGCGCCAGGAGCCGCAAACCGGGCGACGGAATGGAGGGCGGCACGCAAGCCGAACGCACAGCCAGCGACGCGGGCCACGACGGCCCGCACGAAGACTGACTCGGCGTTGGCTGTTGCCGTCGAACGACAGTTGCAGGAAGTTATGCCATGACGGTTGCCTATCTCGGCCTCGGCGCGAATCTCGGGGACGCGCGCCAGACCCTGAAAGACGCGGTGGTGTGCCTGGCACAACAGCACACCATCTCCGTGCTCGCCAAGTCGAGCCTGTATCGCACTGCCCCGATCGACGCGGGCGGTGACGACTATTTCAACTGTGTCGTGAAGGTCGAAACGACGCTCCCCGTGCGGCATCTGCTCGCGCTGTGTCATAAGATCGAGCACCAGTTCGGTCGCGAGCGGCCGTTTCGCAACGCCCCGCGCACGCTCGATCTGGACATCCTGCTATATGGCGATCAATCGATCGACGAAGCCGATCTGATCGTGCCGCATCCGCGCTTGATCGAACGCGCCTTTGCACTCGTGCCGCTCGTCGAGATCGACCCAACGCTGATCATCCCGCAACACGGCCGTGCCGAGGTGCTGCTTGGTGGCGTGAGCGATCAACGCATCGAAAAGGTGAAGGGGCCGTGCCAGTGTCCGATGCTCAATGCATTGACCGCCGACGCCCCTGCCAGGGACAAGGGCCGTTGCGAATGAATTCGCCGCCACTCACTGTCACCGCCCCTCAACTACGACCGCCCTTCGGCTATCTCGCGATTGAAGGGCCGATCGGTGTCGGCAAGACCTCGCTCGCACGGCGGCTCGCCCAGCGCTGGTCGATGCAGGAACTGTTCGAGCGGCCGCAGGACAACCCGTTTCTCGAACGTTTTTATCGCGACACCACGCGTTATGCGCTGCCCACGCAATTGCACTTCGCCTTGCAGCGCGCGCAGCAGGCCCAGGACGTGGTGACCGCGCACGTGGCGGGCACACCGCTGATCGCCGATTTCATGACGCAGAAGAACGACATCTTCGCGCGTCTGACACTGCAGGAAGACGAGTGGCAGCTTTATCGCGCCCTCGCCGCGCGAATCGACGTGAGCGCGCCGGCACCGGATTTCGTGGTCTACCTGCAAGCCAGTCCTGAAGTGCTGTTCGCGCGCATCCAGAAACGCGCAGTGCCAATGGAACTGCAGATTTCCGATGCGTATCTGCACGCGCTCTGCGACGCCTACAACGAGTTTTTCTATCACTACGACCGCACGCCCGTGCTGACGGTCAACGCCGAACACCTGAATCCGCTCGACTCGGACGCGGACCTTGCGCTACTCGCCGAACGCATCGAAACCATGCGCGGCCGCAAGGAATTCTTTGTCAAAGGCACGTCGCTTTAAGCGGCGCGCCGCTCTTCTTTCCAACGGATTTCCCCATGACCTATTTGCAGGAAGCGAGCCGGAACGCCATCACCGTGCCGAAACTGCAGGCGATGCGCGACGCTGGTGAAAAGATCGCCATGCTGACCTGTTACGACGCGAGCTTCGCCGCGCTGCTGGATCGCTCGGGCGTCGACGTGCTGTTGATCGGCGACTCGCTCGGCAATGTACTGCAAGGCCAGACGACTACGCTGCCGGTGTCGCTTGCCGACATCGCGTATCACACGGCGAGCGTCGCGCGGGCGCGGCCCTCGGCGCTGGTGGTCGCCGACCTGCCGTTCGGCACGTACGGCACGCCCGAAGACGCCTTCAGGAGCTCCGTGGAACTCATGCGTGCCGGCGCGCAGATGGTGAAACTCGAGGGTGGTGAGTGGCTCGCGGACACGGTGCGCTTTCTGGTCGAACGGTCGATTCCGGTGTGCGCGCACGTCGGCCTGACGCCGCAATCGGTGCATGCGTTTGGCGGCTTCAAGGTGCAGGGCAAGACCGACGCCGGCGCGGGCCAGGTGCTGCGCGACGCGCTCGCCGTGCAGAATGCAGGGGCCCAACTGATCGTGATAGAAGCGATTCCCACGCTGCTCGGCAGTGAAGTCACCAAGCAGTTGCGGATTCCGACGATCGGCATCGGCGCGGGTCTGGACTGCTCGGGTCAGGTGCTGGTGCTGCACGACATGCTGGGGATTTTCCCCGGCAAGCGGCCGCGTTTTGTGAAAGATTTCATGCAGGGGCAGCCGAACATCCAGGCTGCCGTGGAAGCGTATGTGCGTGCCGTGAAGGACGGCTCGTTCCCGGGAACAGAGCACACGTTCTGAATAACGCCAAGAACGAATAGGACTATTCGGGCAGATTCACGTCTGTTTTGAGATCAGTTCGATATTGTTCGAAAACCCGGTCGTCTATCTTCGTCTACTTGTTAATGCGGCGCTGCCGCGAGCCGAAGAGAGATGACCATGAGCCCCTTTTGCCTGATCGACGTAGCGGGAATCCGCAACCACGCCATCGCACCGCATGACGTGCGGCAATCGACCTGGCGCGCACGCCTGTCCGGATGGGTGATCCGCGTACTGCACTTTCGCCACAATTAAGCTGGCGCGGGGGCTCGCGCCGCTCAAAACCGGCAGCACGACCGCGCCTTAAGCTTAGCCCTGCCTTAGTAGCGCTCCCCGCCTTAGCCCAGCACGTGTGCCTTTACCGCGCCTCGCAGTGCGTTGCACACCAGAAGCGCTTCGGCATTCTGCACATCGACTCGAGTCAGCACGCGTTCAGCAGCGCGAAGGCCGGCATCCTCCAGCAACACGCCCCGCATGATCCCGGGCAGCACGCCCGCCTCTAATGGCGGAGTCCACCACCGTCCCGCCAGCTTCACAAACACGTTCGACCGGCCGCCTTCGGTCAACTCGCCGCGCTCGTTGAAGAACAGCGTGTCGAATGCGCCCTTCGCTTCAGCTTCGCGCCAACCGCGATCGTATTCGGCGCGGCGCGTGGTTTTGTGGCGCAGCAGCGGATCATTGGCGTCTGTCGCGGGGAAATTGTGATCCGGCCCGAGCAGCACACCGACCGTCGAGTCGGCCAGCGGCATCAGCACTGCCGCTGTTATCTGTGCCGTGCCGTTTTTGCTCAACGCGAGACGCATACGGTGTGGGGTTTGCGTTGGCAACGCCGCACATCTCTCCGCGATTTGCGCGCGAATTTCGTTTTCGTCGTCGAGTTTGAAACCCAGCGTCGCGGCGCTCGCCGAGAGTCGCGCGAGATGGCGCGACAGATGCCGCACGCCTTCTTCCCGCGTCGCATACATCGTTTCGAAGAGCTCGAAACCCGGCTCGGCGCCGGTTAAAAAGCTGGCCTTCAATTGGCACTCCGCATATTCGTCGCCAGCGACGCTGTCGAGCACGATGCCTGCGCCGACCCCCATCTTGCCTCGCAGTTTTCCCGGCTGTGCCGCCGGGTTCAAGGCCAACGTGCGGATTGCAACGGATAGGCAAAAGTCACCGCAAATGTTTTCGCTTGCAGTCGCTGAGAGGGTATCGGCAGCGGTCGCCGTGGGGGCGGTGGCCGCAACCGGGACGACAGCAGCACTGATGGTAGCGGCGGCATCGTCCGAGACGCCAGGGGCGTCAGAAGCAGCAGCGACATCGACGGCAATCGCAGGAGCGTCCAGCCAACCGATCGCGCCCGTGTAAAGACCCCGCGGCGTGCTTTCCAGCTCCTCGATCAACTGCATCGTGCGATGCTTCGGCGCACCGGTAATCGAGCCGCATGGAAACAGAGCACGCATGATCTCAGCGAAAGACGTCCCGGCGCGCAACCTCGCATGCACCGTCGACGTCATCTGCCAAACCGACGCATACGGCTCGACCGAAAACAGCGCCGGCACATTGACCGAGCCCGTCTGCGCCACGCGTGACAGATCGTTGCGCAACAGGTCGACGATCATCACGTTTTCGGCGCGATTCTTCGGGTCGTTTGCAAGGAACGCGGCGGCATCACGATCGGCCATGGGATCGGCTGATCGCGGCGCCGTGCCTTTCATCGGCCGGGCGCGCAATAACGCGCCTTCCTTCTCGATGAACAACTCCGGCGAGCACGACAGCACCCACTCGTCGCCCGGCAACGCGATCAACGCGCCGTATGGAACCGGTTGACGCCCTCGCAGGCGCCGATAAAGCGCGGTCGGCGAGCCGAATACATCGAAACCAAGCCGATACGTGTAGTTAACCTGATAAGAATCGCCCGCGCGCAGGGCGGAATGGATCGCATCGATCGCTTCGTTGAATTGCGTTGGATCGACGCTCGCACGCACGTTTGCAGTACCCGCTACCGACGCCTCAGCCGTCCCGCCGTCATGCGTCATGAGCCACGCGTCGACCCCGTCACGCGACAGCTTCTCGCAACGTTCGAACAATAAAAAACGCAGCGTGGCATCGCCACGCTGCGTTTCTTTCAATGCCTGGTGAGAAAGGCCGCCGTCCAGAAGATGCCGGCCAAACTCATAGTCGGCGAGCACGACGGCATGCAAACCACGCCGTGTATCCGCGGCCACGGTCTCGCACACGGTTTCGAGTTGCGCGGCGTCCGCGCAAACCCGTTCATGCACAAAACCCGTGTACAGACGACTCGAACGGCGCGCCGCCGTCGCGTCGCAATCGTCGAGCAACGCGAAAACAGCGTCGCGCTCATCTGCCGTCATGCTTACCGCCACATCAAACCGCTATTAATCGAAGAAGCTCTTCACCCGATCGAACCAGCTCTTGCTCTGCGGGCTATGCCGTGCGCCGCCTTCCACGAGTGCCTTCTCGAATTGCTGAAGCAACTCGCGTTGCGGCTCGGTGAGCTTGACCGGCGTTTCGACTTGCACGTGCACGTAAAGATCGCCGGCAATGCTCGAACGCAGCCCCTTGATACCCTTGCCACGCAGACGGAACGTCTTTCCCGACTGCGTGCCTTCCGGCACCGTGAAGCTCGCGCGACCCGCGAGGGTCGGCACTTCGATTTCGCCGCCGAGGGCCGCCGTGGTAAACGGAATCGGCATCTGGCAATGCAGGTCGTCGCCGTCGCGCTCGAATACCGAGTGCTGCTTGATGTGAATCTCGACGTACAGATCGCCCGACGGACCGCCGTTGATACCCGGCTCACCGTTGCCGGCCGAGCGGATGCGCATGCCGTCGTCGATACCTGCCGGGATCTTCACTTCCAGCGTCTTGGTTTCCTTCACCTTGCCCGCGCCGTGGCAATGGCCGCACGGTTCAGGGATATAGGTGCCGGTGCCGTGGCACTTCGGGCAGGTCTGCTGGATGCTGAAGAAGCCCTGCGACATCCGCACCGAACCCGAGCCGCTGCAGGTCGGGCAGGTCTCCGGCTTGGTGCCGGGCTTCGCGCCCGAGCCGTGACAGATTTCGCACGACACCCAGCTCGGCACGCGAATCTGCGTGTCGTAGCCGTGCGCGGCCTGTTCCAGCGTGATTTCCATGCTGTAGCGCAGATCGGCGCCGCGATACACCTGCGGACCGGCACGGCCTGCGCCGCCGCGTGCGGCACCGCCGGCAGCCTGGCCGAAGATGTCGCCGAAAATATCGCCGAACGCATCGGCAAAACCGCCGAATCCTTGCGCACCGGCTCCGCCCATGTTCGGATCGACGCCCGCGTGGCCGTACTGATCGTACGCGGCACGCTTTTGCGAGTCCGACAGCATTTCATAGGCTTCCTTCACCTCTTTGAAATGCTCTTCCGCATCCTTGTTGCCGGGATTGCGGTCGGGGTGGTGCTTCATCGCAAGCTTGCGATAAGCCTTCTTGATTTCGTCGTCGCTCGCGTTCTTTGCGACGCCCAGAACCTCGTAGTAATCCCGTTTCGCCATATCGGTTCAACGCCACTCGCGCAATGCGACGCGGTGGCTCCTCTTGAATGCTGGAGTCTTGCGACTCGTCCGGCCGCTGCTCACGCCGCTTTTACGCGGCTCAAACAACGCCCTCCATAAAACAAATGTGCCCGGAGAGCCCAAAAAGGCTCACCAGGCGCGATAACCGCTTTGCAGGTTCATGCACCCGGACGGGAGCAAACCGTTTTGCAGCCAGGCCGCACACATCGCTGTGTGCGGCTTTACGGTCAGATTGCGACCGGGCTTTAGTCTTTCTTCACTTCCTTGAACTCGGCGTCGACCACGTCGTCCTGCTGCTGGTGGCTCGCGCCACCTGCCGATGCGCCAGCACCTGCCGCACCCGCTGCCGCAGCTTCGGCACCTTGTGCAGCCTGCATGTCGGCGTACATCTTCTCGCCCATCTTCTGCGAGGCGGTCGCCACCACTTCGATCTTGGCTTCGATCGCGGCCTTGTCGCTCGAACCGCTCTTCAGCGTTTCTTCGAGGTCCTTCAGCGCGGTTTCGATTGCTTCCTTCTCCGCGGCTTCCAGCTTATCGCCGTATTCGGCGAGCGCCTTCTTCGTGCTGTGGACCAGCGCGTCGCCCTGGTTGCGGGCATCGGCCAACTCACGCAGCTTGTGATCTTCTTCCGCGTTCGCTTCGGCGTCCTTCACCATCTTCTCGATTTCGGCTTCGGACAGACCCGAGTTCGCCTTGATCGTGATGCGGTTTTCCTTGCCAGTCGCCTTGTCTTTCGCACCGACGTGCAGAATGCCGTTGGCGTCGATATCGAAGCTCACTTCGATCTGCGGCGTGCCGCGCGGTGCCGGCGGAATGCCTTCAAGGTTGAACTCGCCCAGCAGCTTGTTGCCCGCTGCCATTTCGCGTTCGCCCTGGAACACCTTGATCGTCACGGCGCCCTGATTGTCATCAGCCGTCGAGTAGACCTGTGCGTGCTTGGTCGGGATCGTGGTGTTCTTGTTGATCATCTTCGTCATCACGCCGCCGAGCGTTTCGATGCCGAGCGACAACGGGGTCACGTCGAGCAGCAGAACGTCCGTGCGGTCGCCCGACAGAACCTGGCCTTGAATCGCGGCGCCAACCGCCACGGCTTCGTCCGGGTTCACGTCACGGCGCGGTTCCTTGCCGAAGAACTCCTTGACCTTGTCCTGCACCTTCGGCATACGCGTCATACCGCCGACCAGAATCACGTCGTCGATCTCGCCAACCTTCACGCCTGCGTCCTTGATCGCCGTGCGGCACGGTTCGATGGTGCGTTCGATCAGTTCTTCAACCAGTGCTTCGAGCTTGGCGCGCGTAATTTTCAGGTTCAAGTGCTTCGGACCCGACGCGTCGGCCGTGATGTACGGCAGGTTGATTTCGGTCTGCTGGCTCGACGACAGTTCGATCTTCGCCTTTTCAGCCGATTCCTTCAGGCGTTGCAGCGCGAGCACGTCTTTCGACAGGTCGACACCCTGTTCCTTCTTGAACTCGCCGATGATGTAATCGATGATGCGTTGGTCGAAGTCTTCACCGCCGAGGAACGTGTCGCCGTTCGTGGACAGCACTTCGAACTGCATTTCGCCGTCAACGTCAGCAATTTCGATGATCGACACGTCGAACGTACCGCCGCCCAGGTCATACACTGCGATCTTGCGGTCGCCCTTTTCGGCCTTGTCCAGACCGAACGCCAGAGCGGCTGCGGTCGGTTCGTTGATGATCCGCTTCACTTCCAGACCGGCGATGCGGCCTGCGTCTTTGGTGGCCTGACGCTGGCTGTCGTTGAAGTACGCGGGAACCGTAATCACGGCTTCGGTGACCGGCTCGCCGAGGTAATCTTCAGCGGTCTTCTTCATCTTGCGCAGCACTTCCGCCGAGATTTGCGGCGGAGCCAGCTTGTCGTCGCGCACCTGAACCCATGCGTCGCCGTTGTCGGCCTTCATGATCTTGTACGGCATCAAACCGATGTCTTTCTGCACTTCTTTTTCTTCGAAGCGGCGGCCGATCAGGCGCTTGACGGCGTACAGCGTGTTACGCGGGTTCGTGACCGACTGACGCTTGGCCGGCGCGCCGACGAGAATCTCGCCGTCTTCCATGTAAGCGATGATCGACGGCGTGGTGCGCGCACCTTCCGAATTCTCGATCACTTTGACCGAATTGCCTTCCATGATCGCCACGCACGAGTTCGTCGTGCCGAGGTCGATACCGATGATTTTGCCCATTTTTACTAATCTCCTGACTTTGATCGCTGCGGGAATCGCCGTTTTTGCCCATCTGGCGGTACGGCGATCCGCTCTGAATTCCTACCTGCACTCAACATAAGTGCGTCCGCATCGTTTTCAAGACCTCTTTTACGATGCGGTCTTTAATTTTTTTCAATCGGTCGAACTTTTGCCGCTTTTTTCGCCATTCGTCTGCGCCGCAGATCACATTGGCCACCCGGATCTTGTCCCGCGCGACCGCGACCGCCGCCTCGAACTGCCCAAGGCCGTGCCAGCCGGTTGCCCGGCCGAGCCGCTTGCCTCGGTAAAAAAAGAACCATGTGGACACGCCGTGAAGCATGAACGCAGTGGCGTCGACGGGAATGCTGGCCATCACGGCGGCTGTCAGGCGGACCGGCTGATAACCGGGTCGCTGATGCGGCGCCTGAGGCAGCTCGTGCGGCCTCAGACGCTTGCTTACTTCGGTGCCGCGACAGTCACGAGGGCCGGACGCAGCACGCGGTCGGCGATCACGAAACCTTTTTGCAGCACAGCAACGACCGTGTTCGGTTCCTGGTCAGCCGGCACCATTGAAATAGCCTGATGACGGTGCGGATCGAACTTCTCGCCAACTGGGTTCAGGGCGACGACACGGCCCTTCTCCAGCGCGCCGGAGAGCTGGCGCAGCGTGAGTTCGACACCTTCACGCACCTTTTGCAGGTCGTCGGACGAGTGGGCAACCGCCGCTTCGAGGCTGTCGACCACCGGCAGCAAATGCTCAGCGAAGCTCTCGATCGCGAACTTGTGGGCCTTGGCGACATCTTCCTGGGCACGGCGGCGCACGTTCTCAGTCTCCGCCTTCGCTCGCAGGAAGCTTTCCTGCATCTCGGCAAGCTTCGCCTCTGCTTCGGCCAATGCGGCTTCCGCGCCGGTTGCCGGCGCTTCAGGCGCAGCGTTTGCAGCCGCGTCCTGCTGGGATGTCGCAGCCTCGGCGGCCGGGCGCGCGGTTTCGTCGGCGGGCGTGGGATTCTGGCTCGTCGGGTTCTCTTGCGTGTTTTCCATGTCGCTGAAAGTCGTTAAAAGGTTAAAGCTAACGTTGGCGGCAACGCGTCAAAGCGGCCGCAATTTGTGCGTTGCAAAATTGCGACAGACAACTTGCTACGTTAACGCGCATCGAAACGGCAGATGGGGCCGGAAAGACCCAATTCAAGCGCCTCTCCCTGAACTTTTCACACCGCGGGCAGGCGGCAGAAATGCCCGGTTACAACCATTATTGCGTCGCAATCAGATTGAGATTGAGTGCGCCCGACAAGTGGCCTATGCTCCAATAAAGCGTCGGAAAAGACACGTTAACCCTAATCTAACGTAGGCCTTACCGACATTTTTCAATTCCACCTGATTCGCCTGTTTCCGTCCTGAATCTTCCCAAGGGGAGTACCGTGAAACTGACCTTTGCAATATCGGTGGTCGCATTGGTACTGATCGCGGGCACCACGACCATCTGCATGTCCGGGGCCGTCAACGATCACACCACCGAGTACGGCGGTGTGCACGCGACGATGGAACAATTGTTCAATCCCCACCTGAAAGTTTGTCGATAGTGCGCCGGTCGCGTTTGGTCGGCCTGCCGTGCAAAGCGGCGGCCGGTTCGCGGTATGTCTTGCGCCGCTCCTGCTCGACCTGCCGTTTCACCTTGCTCTCGTCGGTTTCCGCATAAAGCGTCTGCGCGACGCTGGCCGGGCCGCGCACGTCGCACACGCCCAGCACTTCCACCTGCCAGACAATCCGCTCGATCTCGATCTCGACCAGGTCGCCGACGCGCACATCCTTGGCCGGTTTGACACTCGCGCCGCCGATGCGCACGTGCCCTTTGTCAACGGCATCCGCCGCGAGCGAGCGGGTCTTGAAGAAACGCGCCGCCCAAAGCCATTTGTCGATGCGCAGCTTCGCGCCCGGTTCGGTTGAAATCCTGTAATTCATGAGCCTGCTTAAGCCCCGGTCGTGTGCGGCACCGGCACCGCTTGCACGGGCCAGCCCTGCAGATTCTGCGCGACGATTTCGCCGAGCGCGGCGATCCACGGCTGCGAGGCGTTCACGCAGGGAATCCGATGAAATTCCTTGCCGCCTGCCTGGAGGAACTCGTCACGTACTTCCATGCCGATTTCTTCAATCGTTTCAAGGCAATCGGCGGTAAAACCCGGACAGAACACGTCAGCACGCCGCACGCCGGCCGAGCCCAATTCCTTCAACGTGGGTGCTGTATACGGCTGCAGCCACTCGGCCTTGCCGAACCGCGACTGAAACGTGATGCGGCATTCCACCTGCGTCAATCCCAGCGCCTGCGTCAACAACGCGCCGGTCTGCTGGCATTGCTCGTGGTACGGATCGCCGAGATCCATTGTGCGCTTGGGCACGCCGTGAAAACTCAGCACCAGCTTGTCGCCCGCCGCGAAGTCCGGCCGGCCGTGCTGATGCCAGTAGTGGTGCACCTGAGCGGCAAGCGCGGCGATATACGCCGGGTGGTCGGCGTACTGCCGCACCGTGCGGATTTCCGGCTGATTGCGCATGCGCTTGAGGGCCGAAAAGGCCTCGTCGAAAGCCGTGGCCGTGGTCGACGACGAGTATTGCGGATACATGGGCATCAGCAGCACGCGCTCCGCGCCCGCCAGCTTGAGCTGGTTCAGCATGGCCGGAATGCCGGGCGTGCCGTAGCGCATGGCGTAGTCGACCAGCACCGTGTAGTCGTTCAATTGCAGCAGATGACGCAAACCCTCCACCTGCTTCTCCGTGAAGACACGCAGCGGCGAGCCTTCCGGCATCCACACGGCCGCGTACTTCTTCGCTGACGCGGGACTCCGGAACGGCAAAATCAAGAAACGCAGGATCACCTGCCAGAGCAGCGCCGGAATTTCGACCACGCGAGGATCGGACAGGAACTGCGCAAGATAGCGCCGGACCGCACGCGGCGTCGGCGCGTCGGGCGTGCCGAGATTGATCAGCAACACGGCGACACGGTGTGACGTGGCGTTCTGCGATGGCCGCTCGAGGTCGAAGCGCATAGTCAGCAGGAGTAACCGCTTTGGGCGGAGAGTCGGTTCAGGTGGAATTCATTATAGCGGCGCGGTCCATTGCGGGGTCCGCCAGGGACCCCTGGCCATTCGGCCAATTGGCAAGCCGCGCGCCATCGCGCATCATTTGCAGCATGAGGTGCCGCAGCCAGCGAATACCGCTGCTTACTGTTGACTGAGCGTCAGGGAAAGCAGCCGCGCGGTGATGTCGACAATCGGAATCACGCGGTTGTAGGCCATGCGGGTCGGCCCGATCACGCCGAGCGTGCCGACGATCTTGCCGTTCACCTCATAAGGCGCGGTGACGACGCTCATTTCCTCGATCGGCACGAGATTCGACTCGCCGCCAATGAAAATCTGCACGCCCGCGGCGTGACTCGACACGTCGAGCAACTGAAGGAGACTGGTCTTTTGGTCGAACACATCGAACAGCTTGCGCAAGCGCGCCATGTCCGACGACAGGTCGGCGACTTCGAGCAGGTTGCGCTCGCCGGAAATCAGCACGGTCTCGCCGGTGTCGGACTCATCCGTGCTGGCCGTGACCGCGGCGTGCATCAGCGTGGTCATGTCGCCACGCAATTCGTCGATTTCTTCGCGCAGGCGGCGGCGCACGTCGTCAAACGAGAGGCCCGCGAAGTGCGCGTTGATGTAATTGGAGGCTTCCACCAGTTGCGACGGCGAAAAGTCGCGCTGGGTTGCCATGATGCGGTTCTGCACGTCGCCCTCGGGTGTCACGATGATCAGCAGAATGCGCTTGTCCGACAAGCGCATGAATTCGATCTGCTTGAACACGTGGCTGCGGCGCGGCGTAAGCACCACACCGGCGAACTGCGACAGATTGGACAGCACGCTGGCCGCCGCGGCGACGACTTTCTGCGGTTCGCCCGCCTGCAGCGTAGTCTTGACGATACGCATCACCGCCTCTTCGTCCGCGGCGGATTCCAGCGTCAGCATGGTATCGACGAACAGCCGGTAGCCGCGCGGCGTCGGGATGCGGCCCGCTGAAGTATGCGGACTGATCACAAGCCCAAGGTCCTCGAGATCGGACATCACGTTGCGGATCGTCGCCGGACTCAGTTCGAGGCCGGAATAACGTGACAACGTGCGCGAGCCGACCGGCTGACCTTCGGCGATGTAGCGCTCGATCAGCGTTTTGAGGAGGGTTTGTGCGCGAGGATCTAGCATGACGGAAAATTTTAGCTCAATGACGCGACTACAGCGAGCGCTAACGGCGCCAACCTCTGGCTATCGCGCCGCCGGTTGGCGGGGTGAAGCCTGTCATCAATGTTTCACCATTCTAACGATAATCGCTCAATGCGCCGGCAGCCCGCTTGCGCGGGGCCGCTACCGGGTCTGTCTGCGGTTCTTTTCAGGCCCTACCTATGGTGTAATGCCGGCATGCAAGTGACCAGCCAGTTCAAGACCGTCGCGCTCGTCGGGCGCAACAATACGCCGGGCATCGGCGAGCCGCTGACCGAACTCGCCTCGTGCATCGCGAAGCGCGGCTTCGAGGTCGTATTCGAAGCCGACACCGCCGCCGAAATCGGCGTCACCGACTATCCGGCGCTGCGTCCCGCTGAGATCGGCGCGCGTGCCGACGTTGCCGTGGTGCTAGGCGGCGACGGCACGATGCTAGGCATTGGCCGCCAGCTTGCGCCCTACCGCACGCCGCTGATCGGCATCAACCACGGCCGGCTCGGCTTCATTACCGACATTCCGATCTCCGACATGCGCGAGATCGTGCCGCAAATGCTTGCCGGCAACTTCGAGCGCGAAGAACGCATGCTGCTCGAAGCGCGCATCATGCGCGGCGGCAACCCGATCTATCACGCGCTGGCCTTCAACGACGTGGTGGTCAACCGCAGCGGCTTCTCGGGGATGGCGGAACTGCATGTCTCAGTGGACGGGCGCTTCATGTACAACCAGCGCTCGGACGGCCTGATCGTCGCCACGCCTACGGGTTCAACCGCCTACGCGCTGTCCTCCCAGGGGCCGATCCTGCACCCGCAATTGCAAGGCATCGTGCTGGTGCCGATCGCGCCGCATGCGTTGTCGAACCGGCCGATCGTGCTGCCGGACGACTCGAAGGTGAGCATCCAGATCGTCTCGGGGCGCGAAGTGAACGTCAATTTCGACATGCAGTCGTTCACCTCGCTGGAATTGGGCGACACGATCGAGGTGCGCCGTTCGCGTCATACGGTGCCGATGCTGCACCCGGTCGGCTACAGCCATTTCGCGACGCTGCGCAAGAAACTGCACTGGAACGAATACCCGTCACACGAAGAAGATCCCAAGCCCTGAGCGGCCGGACCACCGGAACGCCGGAATACTGGAACGCCAGGCGCCGGAATGCGAACGCCACCGCTGCCGAACCCTGAATCTCAAGCTCATCAGACGACCTCCATGCTTCGCCACCTCTCGATACGCGACTTCGTCATCGTCGCCGCGCTCGATCTCGAATTCGACAGCGGCTTTACCGTTTTCTCAGGCGAAACAGGCGCCGGCAAGTCGATCCTGATCGACGCACTGGCCCTCGCGCTCGGTGCCCGCGCCGATGCGAACGTGGTGCGCACCGGCGAGAGCCGTGCCGACATCACCGCGGAGTTCGAGACGCATACGCAAGTCGAGCGATGGCTCGACGAGCAGGCGCTCGGCACGACCTCCGACGACGACCACCACGGCGGCACCGTGATGCTGCGTCGCGTGGTGGACGCAAACGGCCGCTCGCGCGCGTTCATCAACGGCACGGCGGCGACGCTCACACAGTTGCGCGAAGTCGGCGAGATGCTGGTGGATATTCACGGGCAGCATGCGCATCAGTTGCTGATGCGTCCGGACGCGCAACGCGAACTGTTCGACACCCATGCCGGCCTCACGGAAACCGCTGCAGCCGTCACGCGTGCCTGGCGGTCGTGGCGGGAAAAGGTTCAGGCCGTCGAGCATGCGCAAACGCGCGACCGCGAGCTGCAACTGGAGCGCGAGCGCCTCGCCTGGCAGCTCACCGAACTGGACAAACTTTCGCCGCAACCGGGCGAATGGGAAGAGGTCAACGCCGAACACCGGCGCCTGTCGCACTCGGCCAACCTGATCGACGGCGTGCAAGGGGCGCTCGGCGCGCTGTCCGAATCGGACGAGGCGATGATCACGCATCTCGCCTCGATCGTGTCGAAAGTGCGCGACCTCGCTGAGATCGACCCGGCGCTGAACGACGTGCTGGCGGCGCTGGAACCGGCCGAGATCCAGTTGCAGGAAGCGGCCTATTCGCTCAGCCACTACGCGCAGAAGCTCGAACTGGATCCCGACCGGCTCGCCCAGGTCGAAAAGCGTCTCGACGCGCTGCACTCGGCCGCACGCAAATTCCGCCTGCGACCCGAGACGCTGCCTGAAGAACATGAAGCGCGTCGCGCGCAACTGGCCGCGCTCGACGCCGCCGCCGATCTCGACAGCCTGCACGCGGCCGAAGCCAAAGCTAAAGAAGCCTTCCTCGCCGAAGCGAAAAAGCTCTCGAAGGCGCGCGCCAAGGCCGGCAAAGCCCTGGGCGCAGCAGTAACCACCGGCATGCAGGAACTGTCGATGAAAGGCGGCAGCTTTGAAGTGGCGCTGGTGCCGTTGCCGGAAGGTGGCGCGCACGGGCTCGAGCAGGTCGAATTCCGCGTCGCCGGTCATGCCGGCGTGCCGCTGCGGCCGCTCGCGAAGGTCGCCTCAGGCGGGGAACTGGCGCGGATCAGCCTCGCCCTGGCTGTCATTGCGAGCGCCGCGAGCCCGACACCCACCCTGATCTTCGACGAAGTGGATACGGGAATCGGCGGCGGCGTCGCTGAAGTGGTCGGACGGCTGCTGCATCAACTGGGACAAGCGCGTCAGGTGCTGTGCGTCACGCACTTGCCGCAAGTCGCCGCGCGCGGCGACCATCATTTCCAGGTGACGAAGTCGGGCAACGGCAAAGGCGGCACGGTCAGCAGCGTGACCTCGCTCGACCGCGCGAGCCGCGTCGAAGAAGTCGCTCGGATGCTGGGCGGACTGGAGATCACTGCCACCACCCGCAAGCACGCGAAGGAAATGCTGGCGGCCTAGGAACGCGGGCTGGAAATCATCGCGGAGCCTCAGCCAAACACCCGCTTCCACAGCCCCAGCACCGCTTCACGCTCAGTCACCACCAGCGCCGGATCGACCCGCGCCTTCTCCATCCCGTCCAGCCGCAGCTGGTGCTGCAACTTCCGGTAGGTCCGATAAGCCGCCCCGACCGTCTCCGCTTCCGCCTCGCTCATCAAGCCGAAGCGCGACACTTCACGCAGCAGCGCGATGTTGCCGGTATTGCGGATCAGTTCGGGATCGCTCGCCGCATGCAGCAGCACCCAGTACTGCACGGTGAATTCGATATCGACCATGCCGCCGCGATCGTGCTTCAGGTCGAACAGCGCCGTATGGTTCGGATGCCCCGCCTCGACGCGCTCGCGCATCTCGACGATTTCCTTCGCGAGCGGCGCGGCCTCGCGCGGCGTGGTCAGCACCTGTTCGCGGATCTGCTCGAATTTCGCGCCGATTTCGGCGTCGCCCGCGCAGTAGCGCGCGCGACTCAACGCCTGATGCTCCCACACCCACGCCGTATTGGCGGCATCGCCTTCGCGCAGTTGATAACGGCGGAATGCGTCCAGATCGGTGACAAGCAGACCCGACTCGCCGTTCGGCCGCAGCCGCAAGTCGACATCGAACAAGGTGCCCGCGCCGGTCGCCGTCGTCAGCCAGGTGATTAGGCGGCGGGTGTAGGTGGAGTAGACGTCGGCGGCGGCATCGTCCGGATCGTCGTAGAGGAAGATGACGTCGAGGTCGGACGCGTAACCAAGCTCCTTGCCGCCCAGCTTGCCGTACGCGATTACCGCAAACTTCGGCACCTCGCGGTGGCGTTTGGCGAGTTGCTTCCAGACTGCTTCGAGCGTGACGTCGAGCACGGCGTCGGCGAGTTCGGACAGGCGGTCGCTCACATGCTCGACGCTCAGCCTGCCGGCCAGATCGATCAGCAGGATACGGAACACCTCGGCCTGGTGCGCGTGGCGCAGCAAGTCCATCTGCTGCTCGATGCCATCCGCCGCGGCCAGACGCAAGCGCAGCGTGCGCTTGAATTCAGGCCAGTCGAACGGACTGTCCATCGCCTCGTCGTCGAGGAGTTCGTCGAGCAATTGCGGGTGGCGGATCAGATAGCCGGCGGCCCAGCGCGAACCACCCAGCACCGACAGCACCCGATGCAGCGCCTGCGGATATTCGGTCAGCAGCGCAAGGTACGCGCCGCGCCGGCTCACGGCTTCGAGCAGATCGAAGAAACGCGCCACCGTATCGCCGCGCCGTTCGAGCGGCTCCAGGGTACGCGCGGCTTCCAGCGCACGCTGCGCGACGATATCGAAGCGCTGGCGGCTACGCTCGGCGAGCCCCGCGTAACGCGATGACTGCCACACCGCGCGCAACCGCGCCAGCAGCTCGTCCGGCTCGGACACACCCAGTTCCATCAGGCGCGCGCGAAGCGCTTCCTCAGCGCTGTCGTCGGCGAGCGCGCTGCTCCAGACCCACGCCGCCGCGCCGTCTTCCGGTGCGCCGCAGCCATCGCGGCCGCTCACCTTGTCGGCGAAAATCTGGTCGAACTGCTGTTCGACGAACTCGCGGTGCGCGTCGAGCTTGAGCATCAGCGCGGCATAGTCGTCGCAACCCATTGCTTGCGCGAGCGCCACACGCTCCTCAGGATCGACCGGCATCGCGTGAGTTTGCGCGTCGTTGCGGTATTGCAGGCGGTGCTCGAGTTCGCGCAGGAAGCGGTACGCCTGTGAAAGCTTCACACAGACCGAGGTATCGAGCAGCCCGTGCGTGGCCGCGTGCCGCAAGACGGCGAGGGTCGGACGCACCCGGAAGCCGGCATCCTGACCACCGCGGATCAGCTGAAAGACCTGAGCGCTGAATTCGATTTCGCGGATGCCGCCGCGGCCCAGCTTGATGTCGTCGGCCTTGTCGGGGCGCATCGAGGCGCGCCGCTGCGCTTCCTGGCGAATCTGCAAATGCAGCGCACGAATCGCGCTGATCACGCCGAAGTCCAGATAACGTCGATAGACGAACGGCGTGACGATTGCGTCGAGTTGCTTCTGCAACCGCCGCGCCGCGTCGCTTGCGCCTTCGGACACGAGCCGGCCCTTGATCCACGCATAGCGCTCCCACTCGCGGCCCTGCACGTAGAAATACTCTTCGAGCATGCCGAGGCTGCACACGAGCGGCCCCGAATCGCCGTTCGGCCGCAAACGCATATCGACCCGGAACACGTAACCGTCGGCGGTCACCTCGGCCAGCGCGCCGATCAGGCGTTTACCCAGACGCGTAAAAAAGTCCTGCGTCGCGATCGGCGAACGCTGACCGCCCGCGGTGTCACCGTCCTCTTCATAAATGAAGATCAGGTCGATATCCGACGACACATTCAACTCACGCCCGCCCAGCTTGCCCATCCCGACCACGCCGAGCGCGAGCCGCTCGCCCTGTGGTCCGCGCGGTTCGCCGTAGAGCGTTTCGAGCTCGGCGGACACGACGGCGAGCGCACGCTGGATCGTCGTCTCCGCCAGGTCGGTCATCGCGCCGGTGACTTCGGCAACATCCGCCTCGCCCGCCAGATCACGCTCCATCACGGCGCAAAATACCTCAGTGCGCAATTGGCGCAAGGCCCGTTTGAGTGCATCCTCACTCAACGGGCCGTCGCCCGCGCCGGCTGCCTCGGCACACAGCGCATCAAAGCGCGCGTCGATCCGTTCGCGCGTGAGGGGCGCGGACGCGAGCGCCACCACCTGCGCCACGATTTGCGGACGGGCCGCCGCGGCACGCGCCGCGTAATGTGAATAGCTGGAACTCAGGAGTGTTGCGTCAGTCATCAAGGGTCTGGCTCGCTCGTTGCTTTATCAGCGTTGTTCAGTTCGCCGCAGCACACGGGTCCATGCGGGGTCCGGCCGCCTCGCGCAGGTCGCGAGACGGCATGGAGAAAGGGTTTGCCGGAGGTCCGCCGACGCTTTCCCGTGTGTTACATTTCGTCGTTAATTCGCAAAACTACCATACGCCCACCCGCCGCAGCATGTCCGAGCGAAACGAATCCGCCGACCCGCACGAAACCAGGCAGGTCCGGCCCGCGAGCGGAAGCGCCCACATGGTGCTGCATCGGACGTCCCATGTAGTGCTGGCGCTCGCACTCGCCTTCTACTTTATCGCGGCGGGTCTGTTTCTCGGTTTGCGTTATGTACTGCTGCCGCGCGTCGACTCGTTCCGCCCGCGCATCGAAGCCACGGTTTCCGAGAAGCTGCACGCACAGTTCACCATCGGCAAGCTGGCGCCGCATTGGAGCGGCTTTCAGCCGGGCCTCGACGTCACCGATATCGTCATCCGCGACCCGGAAGGCAAAGCGGCGCTGACTATTCCGCACGCCACCGCCACGCTCTCGTGGAAGTCGCTCTGGCAATTCCATCCCGCGCTCTCCAGTCTGATCGTCGATCAGCCCGACGTGCTGGTGTCGCGCAGCAGCGACGGCGTAATCTCGGTGGCGGGCGTGCCGGTGCCCACCCGGCACAGCGGCAACGACACCCTGTCTACGTGGCTGTTGCGCCAACAGGCGATCGTGGTGCGCGGCGGCGTGCTGCGCTGGCGCGATGCAACGCATAACGCGCCGGAACTCGCCCTGCGCGACATCCGGATCGCGATTCTCAACGACGGCTACGACCACCGGCTCGCGTTGCAGGCGCCCGCCGACGGCCAGGTCCTGCACGGGCCAATCGACTTCCGTACGCATTTCAGACACGCCCGCCTCTCCGCGATCGGCAAGCCGGTCAACTGGGCAGGCCAGGTCTATATGTCGACCGGTCCGGTCGATCTGCCGACCCTCGCGCGCTACATCAACTTCCCGATCGAGATGTTCGCCGGCCGCATCGACAATGCGATCTGGGCCGACTTCGCCGATGGGCGCATGAAGTCGGCGAGCGGGCAACTGGCCGGCACGGATGTCTCGATGCGGGTCCGCCCGACCCAGCCCAAGCTGGTGGTGCCGATCGCCAATTTCTCGTGGGGTCTCGAAGTCGACCAGGGCGACTACACGCTGCAACTGAACCACTTGCACGCCGAGCTCGGCCAGCCGCCACTCGACGACGGTACGCCGCTCACCCGCACCCTCGCGCTAACCACGCTGCACGGCCGCTACCGGACCGCCTCGCTGCAGCATGGGCAACTCGTCAGCGTCAGTGGCGACCGTGTCGACCTGGGCATCCTCGCCGAATTCAGCCGCGCGCTGCCGCTGCCGCGCCCGCTGCTGAACAATCTGGTGCGCTTCAATCCCCGCGGCATGGTGTCGAACTATGTGATCGAAGTCGAACGCGGCAAACCGGAGTCGGGCGAAGCGGGCAGCGACCACCGGCCAAGCGGCGCCGAGCCGATCGAGCGTTATCGTTTCAAGGGCGATCTGCAGGGCATCAGCGTCGCCGCGCAGGAACCGCCGCCGGGGCTCACCCCGTTGAACCACCCGCGCGCGGGCATTCCCGGCATCGAAAACCTGTGGGGCACCGTCGACGCCGACGAAAACCACGGCACCGCGACGCTCAACACCTCCAATGTCGCGATTACGCTGCCGGGCGTGTTCGACGACCCGCGCCTGACACTCGACCGCCTGCATGGCCGGGCAGACTGGACCATCACGCCGAAGGCGCCGGGCGAAAATCACCCCGCCTTCACCGTCAAGCTGGCCGACTTCGGCATCTCGAACGCGGACGCCGACGCCACCGCCACCGTCGATTACAGCAACCCAGGTCATGGGCGCGGCTCGCTCGAGCTGAAGGCCGACTTCCAGCGCGCGCAGGTCACGCGCATCGTCCGCTACCTGCCGACCAGCATCAGCGAAAAGCTGCGCGTCTACCTGGGCCATGGGCTGCAAGCCGGCGTCTCGCGCGGCGCGACGATCGAAATACACGGCGATCTGACCAAGTTCCCCTACTCGCGCGCCCCGGAGGCCGGGGTCTTCCATATCGTCGCGCCATTCAAGGGCGGCAAGTTCGACCCTTCGCCGTACCCGCCGCGCAAGATGAAGAACGGCACGCCGAATGTATGGCCGCCGCTGGATGGCATCGACGGCGTGTTCGAACTCAAAGAGAACGTGCTGCGCTTCGATATCGACCGCGCCCATTACAAGCGGGTCGCTTTAAACAAGGTGAACGGCAGGATCGACGATCTCGGCACCAAGGCGTCGAACCTCGTCATCGATGGCAACGGCCGTGGGCCGCTCGCCGACATGCTCGATTACGTCAACGAAAGCTCGCTCGGCATCATGTCCAAACATGCGACCGAGAAAGTGCACGCCGAAGGGCCCGCCGCGCTGGCGCTCAAGCTGACCGTGCCGCGCACGCCGAAGCCGCATATCGCGGTGGAAGGCGCAGTGGGCTTCCAGAACAATCGTTTGACGGTCGATAACGTGCCGCCGTTGTCGCAACTCAACGGCAAGGTGCGTTTTACCGAGCATACGGCGCAGGTCGACCGGCTCTCGGGCCAGTTCCTCGGTGGTGACGTGCACGCGAACGGCGGCCTGAAGCAGGACGGCACGTATGCACTCGACCTCGGCGGCCATATCGCCGTCGACGCCGCGCGCGGCCTGAATCTGCATGGTCCGGCCGCGCAGGTGTTGACCCGCATGAGCGGCAGCGCGCCCTACGCGGTCAATGTGCGCGGCGCCAAGGGGCGCTTGCCGGAAGTCACGGCGAACTCCGATCTGACTGGCCTCGCGCTCGACTTCCCCGCGCCGTTTGATAAACCGGTCGGCACGCCGATGCCGCTGCACTTCGCGGTCAGCCCCTTCGCCGATGCGAGCGAAGCCGGTCTGGAACGCGCCGACCTCACCTTCGGCCCGATCGCAGCCACTTATCTGCTGCGTTACCAGCCGAAAACGCCGCCGACGGTTGTGACCGGCGCGATCGGCGTCAACAAGCCCGCCGACTTGCCGTCCGAGGGCGTGATCGCCGCCGTCGACCTCGAAGCGTTTGACGCCGATGCCTGGCGCGCGCTCGTCACGCAGATGCGCAACAAGGACGCGCCCACTCCCGCTCCCGCCGCCGCGCCGGCCACGCCGAATCCGACCCTCGCGCAATTCCTGCCGAGCCGCTTCGCGGTGCACGTCGGCACGCTGACATTGCTCAAGCGCCACTGGGACAGCGTGATCGTCGGCGCGTCGCATGCGGACGGCAAATGGCAGGCCAACATCGCATCGAACCAGGTGTCGGGCCACGTCTCCTGGCTGCCGGGCGCCAATAAGGAATCGCCCGGCACGCTGCAAGCGCGCTTTGCCCGTGTGGTGATCCCCTCGGCCACGGATAAAGACCTGCTCGGCCAGGCCATTTCGGCGCCGGCGCAGAACATGCCGTCGATCGATCTGGTGGTCAATGAGTTGATCGTGCGCGATCGCAACATAGGCCGGCTCGAAGTCGACGCGCACAACTTCGAAGAAGACGGTGTGCCGGTCTGGCAGCTCGACAAGCTGGACATCACCAACCCCGCCGCCACGCTGACCGCGACCGCGAACTGGCGCACGTCGACGGGCCTCGGCAACACCGCCGACGAAGCGACGCCGCGCCGTACCGTGTTCGATTTCAAGCTCGACATCAAGGACGCCGGCGCGCTGCTGGAACGCTTCGGCCAGCCGCACACGCTCAAGGCCGGCAACGGCACGCTGTCGGGCAAGGTCGTGTGGCGCGGCGGCCCGACCACCATCGACTATCCGACGCTCAACGGTAATCTTGCCGTCGATCTGCGCCATGGGCAGATTCTCAAGGTCGACCCGGGCGTCGCGAAACTGCTGGGTGTGCTCAGCCTGCAAAGCCTCGCGCGCTTCGCCACGCTCAATTTCCGCGACGTGATCGGCGAAGGGCTGCCTTTCGAGCGCGTCACCGGCACGGGCGAGATCCACAATGGCATTGGCCGCACCGAAAACTTCGAGATGGTGACGGCGCCCGCCCGCGCTGAGATGAAGGGCTCGTTGGATCTGGCGCAGGAAACCCAGGATCTGCACGTGCAGATCGTGCCGACCGTTAGTGCCGGCGCCGCCGTGATCGCCGCAACCGTGATCAATCCGCTGCTCGGGCTGGGTGCGCTGGTGGCCGATCTGGCGTTCAGCAAATCGGTCTCCACGGCGTTTGCACGCGAGTACGCGATCACCGGTCCGTGGTCCAAACCGCACATCGAGCGGGTGAAGAGCGATCGCGGTAAGATGGACGCTCCGGCTTCGACCGTGGAAGCGCACTGAGCCCGATCCGATCCTGTGTTTGATCAGAAGAGCGCCGTGCCGCCCCACCGTCGCCAGCCAGCCTTGAACGACGTATGCGGCGCCAACGGTTCGCGCCGCCGCCTTGCCGGGAGTTTTTCGAAACGCTCATGAGCGAAACACACGTCTCTTCATCCTCGTCCACCGCTTCGCCCACTGCCTCGCCCAGCGCGGCGTCCAGCGGGTCTTCCGAAAGCGCGTTCCGCGTGGCCGCGCTGCAAATGGTGAGCACGCCGGATCGCGAACGCAATCTGGCCGAAGCGGAACGCCTGATCGTCGAAGCCGCCGCCGACGGCGCGCAACTCGTCCTGCTGCCCGAGTACTTCTGCTTCATGGGCTTCAAGGACACGGACAAGCTCGCCGTGCGCGAGCCCTACCAGGATGGCCCGATCCAGCGCTTTCTCGCCGACGCCGCGCGCCGCCACAAGGTGTGGGTGATCGGCGGCACGCTGCCGTTGATGTCGCAGGAACCGTCGCGCGTGCTGAACACCACGCTGGTGTTCGACCCGCAAGGCAACGAGGCCGCGCGCTACGACAAGATCCATCTGTTCAACTTTGAAAAGGGTGAAGAATCGTTCGACGAGGCACGCACCATCTGCCCCGGCGGCGAGGTCCGCACCTTCGAAGCGCCGTTCGGCCGGGTCGGCCTGTCGGTCTGCTACGATTTGCGCTTTCCGGAGCTGTACCGGCGCATGGGCGACTGCGCGCTGATCGTGGTGCCGTCGGCGTTCACTTACACCACCGGCCGCGCGCACTGGGAGATGCTGCTGCGCGCCCGGGCGGTCGAAAACCAGTGTTACGTGCTGGCCGCCGCGCAAGGCGGCAAACATGAAAACGGCCGCCGGACATGGGGCCACAGCATGCTGATCGACCCGTGGGGCGAAATCGTCGCGGTGCGCGACGAAGGCGCCGGCGTGGTGACCGGCAATCTCGAGCGTGCGCGCATCGACGAAGTGCGGCAGAGTCTGCCCGCCTGGCGTCACCGCGTGCTGAGCTGCTGATGTGTTACCTGACATTGAAAGTGCGGCGCCCGTCACTCATATAGTAGTGATGCAAGCGCTAACCGAATCCTTCGTATCGAGCAGAACATACTTCGCATGAACATCATCGAACCCGGTATCCGTAATCTCGCCACCGCCAAGGACATCCTCCTGACGCCCTACGGTCTCGACGAATCCCTGCTCACCCGCACGCTCGCCGAAATCTTCACGCACAAGATCGATTACGCCGACCTGTATTTCCAGTACACGCGCAGCGAAGCGTGGAGTCTCGAGGAAGGCATCGTGAAGTCGGGCAGCTTCAGTATCGACCAGGGCGTTGGCGTGCGCGCCGTGTCGGGCGACCGCACGGCCTTCGCCTATTCGGACGACCTGTCGCCCGAAGCGATCCGCCAGGCGGCGATCGCCACGCGGGCGATCGCAAAGGTCGGCGGCGGCAAGCAGAAGATCAAGGCGGCCTCGTCGCTGACCGGCATCGCCGGGCGCGATCTGTACCTGCCCTCCGATCCGCTGCATTCGCTCGACGCGACCGCCAAGGTCAAGCTGCTCGAGCGCATCGAAAAGATGGCGCGCGGTCGTGACCCGCGTATCCAGCAAGTGATGGCAGGCCTCGCCGGTGAATACGACGTGGTGCTGGTCGCGCGCAGCGACGGCGGCTTTGCGGCCGATATCCGTCCGCTCGTGCGTGTGTCGGTCACGGTGATCGCCGAGCAGAACGGCCGCCGCGAAATCGGCAGCGGCGGCGGCGGTGGGCGCTTCGACTACGGCTATTTCACTGACGACGTGCTGTCGGGTTATGTCGACGACGCCGTGCACGCGGCGCTCGTGAATCTCGACGCCCGCCCGGCTCCGGCCGGCGCGATGACGGTCGTGCTCGGACCGGGCTGGCCCGGCGTGCTGCTGCACGAAGCAATCGGCCACGGCCTCGAAGGCGACTTCAACCGCAAGGGATCCTCGGCGTTCGCGGGTCGAATCGGCGAGCAAGTTGCGGCCAAGGGCGTGACCGTGGTCGACGACGGCACGCTGCCGAACCGCCGCGGCTCGCTGAACATCGACGACGAAGGCAATCCGACCCAGTGCACGACGCTGATCGAAGACGGCATCCTGAAGGGCTACATCCAGGACACGCTGAATGCACGCCTGATGAAAATGCCGGTCACCGGCAATGCGCGCCGCGAATCGTACGCCGCGCTGCCGATGCCGCGCATGACCAACACGTACATGCTCAACGGCGACAGAGACCCGCAGGAAATCATCGCGTCCGTGAAGAACGGTTTGTACGCGGTGAACTTCGGCGGTGGCCAGGTCGACATCACGAACGGCAAGTTCGTGTTCTCGGCCTCCGAGGCGTACATGATCGAAAACGGCAAGGTCACGTACCCGGTCAAGGGCGCGACGCTGATCGGCAGCGGGCCGGAATCGCTCAAATTCGTGAGCATGATCGGCAACGACATGAAGCTCGATTCGGGCGTCGGCGTGTGCGGCAAGGAAGGCCAGAGCGTGCCGGTGGGCGTCGGTCAGCCGACGCTGCGTATCGACAAGATGACGGTCGGCGGTACAGCCTGATTTTGATGTAGACGCATACTTCGTGCACATAATGCTCGAAGTATGCGGATTTACCGCATTTTTGCACCCTGCAGCTTGCCAGCCGAGCTTGCACGGGTTATAAAGTCACTCACCCTTTTTGACCAGCGACCTATTTCGCCATGTCCGCCAAGTTTTACTTTTACTTTTTTTGGCATCTCAGACCGCTGGCGGATCGAGAGGGGTGTTAGTGCACGCAAGACACCCAGAATTCACGAAAACCGCCAGCTAGCCTGGCGGTTTTTTTTCGCCTCACGCCTTTGAAACTTTTGCCGTTGAAATCTTTTTGATTGTTGTCCGCCCTGGCATCGCTGCCTGATCGCTTCTGATCGCAGCCTTCGTTGCCCGCGCGAACACGCTACGACCCGATTCAGGAGAACAAGCATGCCCCCGCACAACACCGACGATGTCCGCATCCGCGAATTGAAAGAACTCACGCCGCCCGCTCACCTGATCCGCGAATTCGCTTGCGACGAAACGGTGTCCGACGTGATCTACAACTCGCGCAACGCGATGCATCGCATCCTGCACGGCATGGAAGACCGTCTGATCGTCATCATCGGACCGTGCTCGATTCACGATACGAAGGCGGCGATGGAATACGCCGGGCGCCTCGTCGAACAGCGCAAGCGCTTCGCCGGCGAACTCGAAATCGTGATGCGGGTGTACTTCGAAAAGCCGCGTACGACGGTGGGCTGGAAGGGTCTCATCAACGACCCGCACATGGACAACAGCTTCAAGATCAACGACGGCCTGCGCACCGCGCGCGAATTGCTGCTGCGTATCAACGAACTCGGTCTGCCGGCCGGCACCGAATACCTCGACATGATCAGCCCGCAGTACATCGCCGATCTGATCTCGTGGGGTGCAATCGGCGCACGGACTACCGAATCGCAAGTGCACCGCGAACTGGCTTCGGGACTGTCGTGCCCGGTCGGCTTCAAGAATGGCACGGACGGCAACGTCAAGATCGCCGTCGACGCAATCAAGGCCGCGTCGCAGCCACACCATTTCCTGTCGGTCACCAAGGGTGGCCACTCGGCGATCGTCTCGACCGCCGGCAATGAGGACTGCCACATCATCCTGCGCGGCGGCAAGACGCCGAACTACGACGCGGAAAGCGTCAATGCGGCATGCGCCGACATTGGCAAGGCTGGCCTCGCTGCGCGTCTGATGATCGACGCGAGCCACGCGAACAGCTCGAAGAAGCACGAGAACCAGATTCCGGTGTGCGCGGACATCGGCCGCCAGATTGCTTCGGGTGACGAACGGATTGTCGGCGTGATGGTGGAATCGCATCTGATCGCGGGCCGCCAGGATCTGCAGGAAGGCTGCGCGCTGACGTACGGCCAGAGCATCACTGATGCGTGCATCGGCTGGGACGAAAGCATCGCCGTGCTGGAAGGTCTCGCCGAAGCCGTCAAGCAACGGCGTGTGGCGCGCGGCAGCGGCAACTAAAAAGTCTCTACGCGCCTCTGCGCGATCGCTGTAGTTGACTCAACGAAAACCCGGCTCATGCAGCCGGGTTTTTTGTTAGCCAAACGGACGAATGGTGCTCCATGCGCCGCCTCTGCACCGTAACAACTCGTGCCGGGTCGGATACGACTTGACCCGGCTGGGTGTTGCGTATAAGATTTTGTACATGAAAGGTGGCTATGGAGCAGGAAAAAGAAATTCGCTGGATGGGCTCCAGCTATCACGATTTACTCGCCTTTCCCGAAGAGCCACGCCGGCGGGCCGGATTTCAGCTTGGCAAGATTCAGGCAGGTCTCGACCCAGACGACTGGAAGCCGTTTGATTCGATCGGCGCTGGAACACGCGAGATTCGCATCAAGGAGGCTGACGGTATTTACCGCGTGATGTATGTCACCAAGTTTGTGGAAGCGCTGTATGTACTGCATTGCTTCCAGAAGAAAACGCAGAAGCTATCGCCGCAGGATAGAAAGATTGCCGAGGTGCGGTACCGCGCCATCATCAATGATAGGAAAATTTAACAAATGACGATCGACACGAAAATCCGTCACGTAACAAAACCCGGCGCAAATCTGTTTCTCGAACTCGGCTTTTCCGCCGAAGAAGCGAAGCGCTTGCACGCCGCTTCGCAAAAACAGATCAACGACACACGGCTGCTCAAGGAACAGCTGATGACCGAGCTGTCCAGCTGGATCGAACAACATCATCTGAAGCAGGCCGAGGCGGCCGAGATTCTGATGGTATCGCGTCCGCGCGTGTCAGACGTGGTCAACAAGAAGACCACCAAGTTCACCATCGATACCCTGGTCGAAATGATGAGCCGGATCGGCAAGCCGGTCACACTGGCGGTTGGATAAGATGCACGGTACGCCCTCGCGTGCTTTCACACGTCGTTCGCCGTGCGCCCTTGTTTCACTCCACCACGCCTGAACCGAACACTTCGGTGTGAATCCGCGCCGAATCCACACCGAGAAAGGCCAACGCCTCGCATTGCGCGCGCATGAATGGCACCGGCCCGCAGATGTAGTAATCCGCATCCGGAACGATCACCTTGCCGGCGATTTTCGTGAGGTCGAGGCGGCCCTCGAAGTCGTAGTCGATACCAGCGCGATCGCACGCTTCAATAGCTTCGTAGAACACCGCACGCGTGACGTTGGGATGCGCCGCGACCATATCGTTCAACCACTGCCGGAACGCATGCACGCGGCCATTACGGCAGGCATGCACGAAGGTCACGCTACGCTCACTCTGGTCGACGAGTAACGTGGAGAGCATCGAGATCATCGGGGTCACGCCCACGCCGCCGCTCATCAGCACCACGGGCGTCGTCTTCTTGCAGTCCAGTGTGAAGTCGCCCACTGGTGCGCTGACATGCACCACCGCGCCCACTTCCACGCCGTCGTGCAGGAGGTTCGATACATGGCCGGGCGCGGTATCTTCGCGACCGGCTTCGCGCTTCACCGAGATGCGCAGCCAGTTGCCGTTCGGCGCATCCGACAAGCTGTACTGCCGCGGCTGATCGACGCCAAGTTGATCCACGAAACGCTTCACGCTCAGATATTGACCAGGCTTGAAACCACAGGCCGGCGAGCCATCGGCGGGCGTCAGATAGAACGACGTGATTTCATCGCTCTCCACTTCCTTGCGCGCAACCTTGAACGGCCGGAAGCCGCTCCACGCCGCACCTTCGTAGAGCTTGGCCTCTGTGCCGATGAAAATATCCGCGAGTTGCCCATAAGCGACTTCCCATGCGCCGAGCGTCTCCTGATCGACTGCGTCGCCGAGCACATCGACGATTGCACCCAACAGGTGGCGCCCCACGATCGGATACTGTTCCGGCCGGATATTCAGACTCACATGCTTATGCGCGATGCGTGAGACGGTGGGACCCAGCGCGCCGAGGTTATCGATATTGGCGGCATAGGCATATACCGCCTTCGCCAGCGTCTCCGGCTGATTGCCGCTCTTCTGGTGCGTCTGGTTGAAGACGTTCTTCAACTCGGGGTGATGCGCAAACATGCGCTTGTAGAAGCGTTTGGTGATGGTCGTGCCGTGTACGGCAAGCACGGGAACGGTGGCTTTGACGCGGGCGATCTGGTCGGCGGTGAGTGCGGTCATAATGACTTCTCCTTAAAGATGCATTTACAATACATCTTTAAGGAGAAGTTTTGCCCCGGACAGATTGTCACAGCCCTTAAAGGGACTGAAGCGCCGTATTAGCCGGCGCTACGATCGTGCTGCCATAGCACGTCGCTGCCGCCGTCCGCGCGATTGAGCACGCGCGCGAGCACGAACAGCAGGTCGGACAGCCGGTTCACATACTGGCGCGGCGCCTCATTGACCGCCTCGCTTTCACCGAGGGCCACGATCGATCGTTCGGCGCGCCGGCACACAGTACGACACACGTGTGCAAGTGCGGCCGCGCGCGAACCGCCGGGCAGAATGAATTCCTTCAATGGCGGCAGGGTGGCGTTGTAGTCGGCCAGCCAGTCATCGAGTTGGCCGAGATGCTTGTCGGTAATCATCGTGTGGCCGGGAATACAGAGCTCACCGCCAAGATCGAACAGGTCGTGCTGAATCGCGACCAGCGCCGCCCGCACCTTGTCGGGCAGCGTTTCGCACAGCAACACGCCGAGATTGGAATTGAGTTCATCGACGTCGCCGATTGCGGCAATGCGCGCGCTGTCTTTGCGCACGCGCCGGCCATCGCCGAGACCGGTACTGCCGTCGTCGCCCGTACGGGTGGCGATCTTGCTCAAGCGGTTGCCCATGATGTCTCCCATGCATTCATTCAGTAACGATGCGTCTGCGCGACGCCGGTGAATCCGGTGAGTAAGCCACCAGGTTGGCCACCGGGTTATCCATATTGCGCGCATCGTGAGGTCGCCGCCATTATAGGAGCGGCAGCCGTCCCCAACGCCGACCCGCGGGTGATCGGCGTAAAATGAAGCACAAGCTGTAGAACAGCTCCGCCCCAATATCAGGAGACATGCGTGAATCATCCCGTGCCGCCGGCCCCGCTACGCCGGCCGTTTCCCGCCGAGTTGCTGACTGCCCTCAAAGCCGCTTTCGGCGAACGCGTGTCCACCGCGGAAGCCGTGCGTACCCACCATGGCCGCGACGAATCGCCGTTCGATCCCCAACTGCCCGACGCCGTCGTATTCGCGCGCAATACGGAAGACGTGCAAACCATCGTCAGGCTGTGCGGCCAGTACAACGTCCCGATCATCCCCTACGGCAACGGTTCGTCGCTCGAAGGGCATCTGCTGGCGGTCCAAGGCGGCGTGTCGATCGATCTGTCGGAAATGAACCGGGTGTTGTCGATCAACGCCGAAGACCTGACGGTCACCGTCGAACCCGGTATTTCGCGCAAGCAGCTGAACGAAGCACTGCGCGACACCGGCCTGTTTTTCCCGATCGACCCGGGCGCTGACGCAAGCATCGGCGGCATGTCGGCCACGCGTGCCTCGGGCACCAACGCCGTACGCTACGGCACGATGCGCGAAAACGTACTCGGGCTGACGGTGGTTCTCGCCGACGGCCGCGTGATCAAAACCGGCACGCGCGCGCGCAAGTCGTCGGCGGGTTACGACCTCACGCGCCTGTTCGTCGGCTCGGAAGGCACGCTCGGCGTCATTACCGAAATCACCGTTCGGCTGTATCCGCAGCCGGAAGCGGTCTCGGCTGCGGTCTGCACGTTCCCGTCGATGGGCGATGCGGTGCGCGCGGTCATCGAAACGATTCAGATGGGCGTGCCGATTGCGCGTGTCGAGTTCGTCGACTCGCTCGCGATCCGCTCGATCAATCGCCATTCGAACCTGACGTTGCGCGAGGCGCCCACGCTCTTCTTCGAATTCCACGGCACCGAAGCCGGTGTGAAAGAGCAAGCCGAACTGGTGCAGGAGCTCGCCTCACAGAATGCCGGCGAAGGCTTCGAATGGGCGATCCGGCCGGAAGACCGCAGCCGCCTGTGGAACGCGCGCCACAACGCCTATTTCGCGATGCTGCAACTCAAGCCCGGCTGCCGCGCCGTTACGACGGATGTCTGCGTGCCGATCTCGCGCCTGGCAGAATGCGTGGTGGAAACCGAGCAGGATCTTAAGACGTCGCCACTGCCCTGCCCGATCGTCGGCCATGTCGGCGACGGCAACTTCCACGTCGCGATCCTGATCGATCCGAACAAGCCTGAAGAGCTCGTCGAGGCTGAGCGCCTGAACCATCTCATCGTGCAACGCGCGCTACGCATGGACGGCACCTGCACGGGCGAGCACGGTGTCGGTCTGCACAAGATGAACTTCCTGCTCGAAGAACACGGTGAAGTCGCCGTCGACACGATGCGCTCCATCAAACACGCGCTCGATCCCCGCAATCTGATGAACCCGGGCAAGATCTTTTCCTGGGCGGCTTGAGAGATCATCGACGCTCAAAGGCGCGGCAGCGGCAACGCCTCCTGCCGCACAACCGGGCTTGACCGGGCACGCAGCGTGAAAGACACCAGGAGACAAGTCATATGAACGCACCCGTCGAACTGACGGCCGAAGTTCTCGCCCAGCGCCAGCGCGAAGTCGTGCAGGCGCTGATGGCCGTGCTGCCGAACCACTGTCTGCTGTATCGCGAAGAAGACACCGTCGCCTACGAGTGCGACGGTCTCGCCGCATACAGGCGTCTGCCGCTCGCGGTCGCATTGCCCGAGACGGAATCGCAGGTCCAGCGCATCGTGCAGATCTGTCACCGGCTCGACGTGCCGATCGTGCCACGCGGCGCGGGCACCGGTTTGTCCGGCGGGGCGATGCCGATTCGTCACGGCGTGGTGGTGTCGCTTGCGCGCTTCCGCAAGATCGTCGAAGTCGACTCGTATGCCCGGACCGCGACCGTACAACCGGGGGTGCGCAATCTGTCGATCTCCGAAGCCGCCGCGCCCTACGGGCTTTACTACGCGCCCGATCCGTCGTCGCAGATCGCCTGCACGATCGGCGGCAACGTCTCTGAGAATTCGGGCGGCGTGCACTGCCTCAAGTACGGCCTTACCGTGCACAACGTGCTGCGTGTTCGCGCCGTGACGATGGAAGGCGACATCGTCGAATTCGGGTCGCTCGGGCCTGACGCGCCCGGGCTCGATCTGCTCGCGGTGATGATCGGCAGTGAAGGCATGTTCGCGATCGTCACCGAAGTCACCGTCAAGCTGATCCCGAAGCCGCAAACGGCGCAGGTCATCATGGCCAGTTTCGACGACGTCGTGAAAGGCGGCAACGCGGTCGCCGGCATCATTGCAGCAGGCATCATTCCGGCCGGTTTGGAGATGATGGACAAACCGGCTACGCGCGCCGTCGAAGAATTCGTCAACGCGGGCTACGACCTCGACGCGGCGGCGATCCTGTTGTGCGAATCGGACGGCACAGCTGAGGAAGTGGCCGACGAAATCGTGCGCATGACCGCGGTGCTGCGCGAACAGGGTGCAACCCGCATCCAGATTTCGCGCTCGGAGAATGAACGGCTGCGCTTCTGGTCCGGGCGCAAGAACGCGTTTCCCGCGGCAGGCCGCATTTCGCCCGACTACTACTGCATGGACGGCACCGTGCCGCGCCGCAGTATCGGACCGCTGCTGGCGCGCATCGAAGTCATGGAGAAGAAATACGGCCTGCGCTGCATCAACGTGTTCCATGCCGGCGACGGCAACATGCATCCGCTGATCCTGTTCAACGGCAACGACATGGACGAGTGGCACCGGGCCGAAGCCTTCGGTTGCGACATTCTCGAAACCTGCGTCGAACTGGGCGGCACGGTGACCGGCGAGCACGGCGTGGGCATCGAGAAAATCAATTCGATGTGCGTGCAGTTTTCGCCCGAAGAGCGCGATGCATTCCACGCGGTCAAACGCGCCTTTGACGCGCCGGGCTTGCTCAATCCCGACAAGGGCATTCCCACCCGCGCGCGTTGCGCCGAGTACGGCAAGATGCATGTGCGCGGCGGTTTGCTGCCGCACCCGGACCTGCCGCGGTTTTAAGACGGCTTATGACGCTGCCGGCCCAAAGCGGGCCCGCAGCGTCACATGGCGCAGCCGCCGACCGGCTCTGCGCCGCCTGTCCACATAGCGGGACTCCCAAACGCCACCAGCCCGCCTCCCTGCCCGCGCGCTCCCCGCCGACGCCTCCACAAATCCCAAGCCCCAAGCGCCTCCCCGCTCCCACCCTGATTACCCGATGCGGGTCCGCTCCGGGTTGCCAGCGCGCCGCCGCCCGGTACAATCAATCGAAACACAACGAAGCAGGACACCATGGAAGAGGACGACATCGTCGCCGTTTGGTCTGAACGCGTGCGTTCAGCCAGCGCCGAAGGGCGCACACTGCGCATCCGTGGCGGCGGCACCAAAGACTGGTACGGTCAGACGCTGGAAGGTGACATCCTCGACACGCGCGCTTATCGCGGCATCATCGCCTACGACCCGGCCGAACTGGTCATCACGGCGCGCGCGGGCACGCCCCTGCTGGAGATCGAGGCCGCGCTCGCCGAACACCACCAGATGCTCGCCTTCGAACCGCCACACTTCGGGCCGCAGGCCACCTTCGGCGGCTGCATCGCGGCGGGCATCGCCGGTCCACGCCGCCCGGCGGCCGGCGCGGCGCGCGACTTCGTGCTGGGCGCCGTCGTCATGAACGGCCAGGGCCAGGCGCTGCATTTTGGCGGCCAGGTGGTGAAGAACGTCGCCGGATACGACGTCTCCCGTTTAATGGCGGGTTCGCTGGGCACCCTTGGGCTGATCCTCGAACTGTCGGTCAAGGTACTGCCGCTGCCGCAGGCCGAAACCACGCTCAAATTTGACATGAACGGCACCGATGCGGTCCGCAAGCTCAACGAATGGGGCGGCCGCCCACTGCCGATCACGGCGAGCGCATGGCGTCACGGCACGCTGGCCGTGCGAATGGCCGGCGCGGAAGCCGCGGTCAAAGCGGCGCGCACGGCGCTCGGCGGCGAAGTCGTCGATGCCGTTGAAGCGGAGCGCTTCTGGGCCGGCCTGCGCGAACAGACCGACTCGTTCTTTGCAGCCATCCCGCCGAAGGCCGCGCTCTGGCGCCTCGCGCTACCGTCGATCACAGAGCCGATGCAATTGCCCGGCGCGCAACTGATGGAATGGGGCGGCGGCCAGCGTTGGTGGATCACCGACACCGACGCGCAAACCGTGCGCATCAGCGCCAAACAGGCTGGCGGCCACGCCACCATCTTTCGTACCGGCTATGGCTACGACCGCAGCGCCGGGGTGTTCACGCCGCTGCCCGCACCGCTGATGAAAATCCATCGCGGCCTGAAAACCGCCTTCGACCCGGCCCGCATCTTCAATCGCGGCCGCCTCTACCCCGACTTCTGAGCGACGCGATGCAAACCAACCTCGCGGACTTCATTCGCAACACGCCCGATGGCGACGAAGCCGAAGCCATCCTGCGTAATTGCGTGCACTGCGGTTTCTGCACCGCGACCTGCCCGACCTATCAGATACTCGGCGACGAACTCGACGGCCCACGCGGCCGTATCTATCTGATCAAGCAGATGGTGGAAGGCGCGGCGGTCACGCGCAGCACCCAGGTCCATCTGGACCGCTGCCTCACTTGCCGCAGCTGCGAAACGACCTGCCCCTCCGGCGTGCAATACGGCAGGCTGGTCGAGATCGGCCGCAAGATCACCGAGGAAAAGGTCACGCGCCCACTCCGTCAGCGGATGGTGCGCCGGCTGCTCGCGAGCTTCGTGCCGAACAGCGCGCTGTTCACGCCGGTCATGCGCCTCGGTCAGCACTTCCGCCCGCTCCTGCCCAGAAAATTGCGCGACAAGGTGCCCGCGCGCCAGCGGCCGCTCGAATGGCCAACCGCGAAACATCCGCGCAAGATGCTGATGCTCGCGGGCTGCGTGCAACCGTCGATGATGCCGAACGTCAACGTCGCGACGGCACGGGTGCTCGATGCGCTCGGCGTGGAAACGTTGATCGCGCCCGAAGCAGGCTGTTGCGGTGCAATCCGTCTGCACCTGGGCTACAACGACGAAGCGCTCGACGACCTGCGCGCCAACATCGACGCGTGGTGGCCGTATATCGAACAGGGTGTCGAAGCGATCGTGATGAACGCGTCCGGCTGCGGCGCGACGGTCAAGGAATACGCGCATCTGCTGCGCAACGATCCCGCGTATGCGGAGAAGGCGCGCCGCGTGACCGAGCTGACGCGCGACGTCGCGGAGATCCTGCCGGAGTTCGAAGAAGCGCTTGTTGCCGTGACACGCCGCCGCGCGATCCATACGGTGGCCTTCCATCCGCCGTGCACGTTGCAGCATGGTCAGCAGGTGCGCGGCAAGGTCGAACACCTGCTAACGGCGCTCGGCGTGGAAGTGCGCCTGCCCGTCGACAATCATCTCTGCTGCGGCTCGGCCGGGACTTATTCGCTGACCCAGCCCAAGCTCTCGTACGCATTGCGCGACCAGAAGCTCGAGCGGCTGCAGGCGCAGGAGCCGCAGGTGATCGTGTCGGCCAACGTCGGCTGCATTGCGCATCTGCAAAGCGGCACGTCCACACCGGTCGCGCACTGGATCGAACTCGTGGAGCACATGCTGTCCACCTGAGGCGATCGATTTTGACGAGAAGCACGACACGTGGCTTGCGGTACCTCACCGCAAGCGCGTTCGCCTATCCGGCAGCGGCATAAAGCGGCGCGAGGTGGCGGCGTCCGTATAATTCGATCATTGCCTTTCGCCGGACTTCCGGACCCGTTCCATGCCTGATCTGACTCACAACCTCGAAGCGGTGCAGCAGCGCATCGCCCTCGCCGCGCAGGTGGCCGGACGCGACCCGCGTTCGATCACCCTGCTCGCGGTCTCGAAGACGTTTCCGGCCGAAGACGTGCGCGCCGCCTACGCAGCCGGCCAACGCGCGTTCGGTGAGAACTACGTGCAGGAATCGATCACCAAGATCGAAGCGCTGGCCGATCTGCGGGCCGCACTCGAATGGCATTTCATCGGACCGTTGCAATCGAACAAGACGCGCCCGGTTGCCGAGAATTTCGACTGGGTGCATTCGGTCGACCGCCTGAAGATCGCACAGCGGCTGTCGGAGCAGCGCCCGGACAACCTGCCGGCGTTGAACGTCTGCCTGCAGGTCAACATTAGCGGCGAAGCGTCGAAAAGCGGTGCGAGCATTCCCGAGGCCGTCGAGGTCGCGCAGGCAATCGCCGCGCTGCCGAAGCTGAATCTGCGCGGCCTGATGGCGATTCCGGAGCCGGCCGGCAGCCTCGAGGAGCAGCGCGTGCCGCATCGGCAACTGCGTGAACTGTTCGAGCGTCTGCGCAACGACGGCCTGGAACTCGATACGCTCTCGATGGGCATGTCGAGCGACCTCGAAGCCGCCGTGCTGGAAGGCGCGACGATCGTGCGCGTCGGCACCGCGATCTTCGGTGCGCGCGATTACTCCCACTGACCGTTTCAGATCTTTCCCTTCCCGACACCTCACGGCACTTCTTTCGGAACATTATGAAAATTGCTTTTATCGGTGGTGGCAATATGGCCGCCGCATTGATCGGCGGTCTCATCAAACGCGGCGTCGCACCCGCTGACCTGTACGCGATCGACCCCAACGAAGACGCGCGCCAACGCAATGAGCAGCAATTCGGCATCAAAACCGGCGCCGCCGCGGACGCCGTGCTCGCATCCTATGACGCCGTCGTGCTGGCGGTGAAGCCGCAGATCCTGAAGAGTGTCGCCGAGGCACTGGCGCCGCATCTGACGGCGTCGCAACTGGCAATCAGCATCGTCGCGGGCATTCGCATGGATGACATGTCGCGCTGGCTGAACGGCCATGCACGCATCGTGCGCGTGATGCCGAATACGCCGGCGCTGATCGGCATGGGCGTCACGGGCCTCGTCGCGACCGGCAGCGTCGACGAAACCGGCCGCGCGCTCGCGTCGCAGGTGCTGGGCGCGGTTGGCGAAACCGTCTGGTTCGACGACGAAGCGAAAATCGACGCCGTCACCGCGATTTCGGGCAGTGGTCCTGCTTACGTGTTTTATTTCATCGAAGCGCTGCAGGAAGCCGCGCGCCAGCTCGGTATGGATGAAGCGCAAGGCCGCGCGCTGGCAGTCGCAACCTTCACGGGTGCCGCGCAATTGGCGGCGAACTCGGACGAGCCGCCGAGCCTGTTGCGCGAACGCGTGACGTCGAAGGGCGGCACCACGGCGGCCGCGCTGACGTCGTTCGACGCAAGCGGGATCAAGGATGCGATCGTGCGCGGCGTGCTCGCCGCCGATGCGCGCGCCAAGGAAATGGGCGACGAGTTCGGCAAGCTGTAAGGGCGGTCTGAAGCCCGCGCTCAGCAGTCAGGAGCCGAGTGACGCCGAAGGACGCACTGCCTCGAATCGAACCGAGGCGGCGTCCGCAGCGCTAGAGAACCGCAGAAGAATTAAAACGAAGCCGCCGCGTAATGCGCTGCGATACCGACAAACAACGCGCCGCCCAGCCAGTTGTTATGACGGAACGCCGCGAAGCACGCCATGCGCTCGCGATTGCGGATCAACGTGTAGTGATAGATCGCGCAGCCCACAGCCGCCGCCCATCCCAGCCAATACAACGCGCCGAAGCTGAGCATCACGCCGATGCCGACGTAAATCCCCAGCGTCGCCGCATAGCACAGCATGATCGCCGCCACGTCGAAGCGGCCGAAGGTCAGCGCCGACGTGCGGATGCCGATCTTGATGTCGTCGTCGCGATCGACCATCGCGTATTCGGTGTCGTACGCAACCGACCAGAACACGTTAGCCAACAGCATGACCCAGGCGAGCATCGGAACGTGATCCTGAATTGCGGCGAACGCCATCGGAATACCGAAACCAAACGCGATGCCCAGATAAGCCTGCGGAATCGCAAAGAAGCGCTTCGTGAACGGATACGAACCGGCGACGAACAGCGCCGCCACCGATAACTCCTTCGTCAACGTATTCAGCGGCAGAATCAGCAGAAAGGCCAGCAGCGACAAGCCGGCCGCCAGCGCCACCGCTTCCCATGCCTTGATCTTGCCCGATGTGATCGGCCGGTTTTCCGTGCGCTTCACGTAGCGATCGAAGTCGCGATCCGCGTAGTCGTTGATCGCACAACCCGCCGAGCGCATCAGCACGGTACCCACCGTGAAAATCACCAGCAGCGGCCACGACGGATGACCGTCCGAGGCAATCCACAGCGCATTGAGCGTCGGCCACAGCAGCAGCAGGCTGCCGATCGGCTTGTCCATGCGCACGAGGCGCAGATACAGGGGAAGTCGGGCGAACATGGGCGGATTCGGTGAAGTGCAGGCGGTGCCGCTATTTTACGGGATGCGGACGGAAGGCGGCCCTCAGGAGGGCGAAGCTCACCTGCCGGGAGCCAGAACCGAGGCCGCAACCGCAGCCGGGCCTTGAGCTACAGCTGAATCCGGATCCGGCGCCGAAAAAAACAAAGCCTCCCGCAAAGGGAGGCTTTGTTTGTTTTGCCACTCAACTCAACTCAACTCAACGCGACACTCAAGCGCCGCGCTGATATCCCGAGCACATGGCCCGGAACGCTAAAGCCTTTAAGCCAGCATCGAGCGCAACATCCATGCGGTCTTTTCGTGCGTTTGCATGCGTTGCGTCAACAGGTCAGCGGTCGGCTCGTCGTTGGCGGCTTCCGTCGACGGGAAAATCGCGCGCGCGGTACGCACCACGGCTTCCTGACCTTCCACCAGCTGGCGGATCATGTCTTCCGCGGCCGGCACGCCATCCGCTTCCGGAATCGACGACAGCTTCGCGAATTCCTTGTAGCTGCCCGGCGCATGCACGCCGAGTGCGCGGATACGCTCAGCGATCGAATCGACCGCGAGCGACAACTCGTTGTACTGCGTTTCGAACATCAGATGCAGCGTGTTGAACATCGGACCCGTCACGTTCCAGTGAAAGTTGTGGGTCTTCAGGTAAAGCGTGTAGGTGTCGGCGAGCAGTCGCGACAGACCTTCTGCAATCTTCTTGCGATCCTTGTCGCTGATCCCGATATTGACGTGCTGTACGGCTTCTTTCTTGGCCATGATGACTCCTTTGAAGAGTGATACGAACCGGTCGGTAGAGTGACGGCGTGCGGATAGCAAACCCGGCGCGCCGAACGCCCGCCAGTTTAGCTTAGAAAGCAGCAGCGTTCGTGTGACGCGTGGTCGCTTACCGCACCCGCAGTCTCGCGTTCAATCACGCACCCAATGCATGTTGCACGGCTTGCGCAACTATCACCACGAGTCCGCTCGAGACGATCGCGAATCCCACAGCCTTGCGCAGCGTCAATACGTACTGCCGTTGCTTGCCGCGAGCGGCCGACGAGCCGCCAATGGTGGACATCATCATCTGGATCATGATCGTGCTTCCTCGATTCGTATCAATACCGGCGGGGCGCCGATGCACCCCGCCCTGCTGCATCAACTCACTTCAACTGCTTACTTCTTGCCGCCTTCAGCGAGCTCGGCCATCGCGGCGATCACGCCTTGCGCATAGGCCGGATCGGCGCGACGGAAATGCTCGATCTGACGCGCGACAATCTCCTGCGGCACACCGTTGATGTGGCGTGCGATGTTGCCGAACAGCCGTTGGCGCTGCGCCGCATCGAAGAGCGCAAACAACATGCCCGGCTGCGTGTAGTAGTCCTCGTCCTCGCGATGGTCGTAACGATCGACCGTACCCGCTGCGAGCGGCGGCTCCGCCGCGTTGGTGTCCTGCGCGAAGTCGCCGAAGCGATTCGGCTCGTAGTTCACGTTGCCGCCGAGGTTACCGTCCGTGCGCATCGTGCCGTCGCGATGAAACGAATGATGGACCGGGCAGCGTGGTGCATTCACCGGAATCTGATGGTGATTGACGCCGAGGCGATAGCGCTGCGTGTCGCCATACGAGAACAACCGGCCTTGCAACAGACGGTCCGGCGAGAAGCCGATACCCGGCACCACGTTGGCCGGCGTGAACGCTGCCTGCTCCACATCCGCGAAATAGTTCGCCGCGTTGCGATTCAACTCGATCGTGCCGACGTCGATCAACGGGTAGTCCTTCTGCGACCACACCTTCGTGATGTCGAACGGATTGAAGCGATAGTTCGCGGCTTCTGCTTCCGGCATCACCTGAATGGCAAAACGCCATTTCGGGAAGTTGCCTGCTTCAATGCTCGTGAGCAGATCCTGTTGCGCGCTTTCACGATTCTGTGCGACCACTTGTGCCGCTTCGGCATCGGTAAAGTTCTCAATGCCTTGCATCGACTTGAAGTGGAACTTCACCCAGAAACGCTCGTTGTTCGCGTTGATGAACGAGTACGTGTGCGAGCCGAAGCCGTGCATCTGGCGGAAGTTCTGCGGAATGCCGCGATCGCTCATCAGGATGGTGACCTGATGCAACGACTCCGGATGACGCGACCAGAAATCCCATGCCGCGATATTGCTGCGCATGTTGGTGTACGGGTCGCGCTTTTGCGTGTGGATGAAGTCCGGGAACTTCAGCGGATCGCGGATGAAGAACACCGGCGTGTTGTTGCCGACCACGTCCCAGTTGCCTTCCTCCGTGTAGAACTTGATCGAGAAACCGCGCACGTCGCGTTCCGCGTCGGCGGCACCGCGTTCGCCCGCCACCGTCGAAAAGCGCATGAAGAGCGGCGTGTCCTTGCCGACCTGGGCGAACACTTTCGCCTTCGTGAAACGCGAAATGTCGTGCGTGACCTTCAGCGTGCCGAATGCGCCCGAACCCTTGGCGTGAACGCGGCGTTCCGGAATCACTTCGCGGTCGAAGTGAGCGAGTTTTTCGAGCAGCCAGACGTCTTGCAGGACGACCGGACCGCGCGAGCCGGCGGTCATCGAGTTCTGGTTGTCGGCGATGGGTGCGCCGGCTGCATTGGTGAGCTTACGTTCGGACATGCGTGACTCCTGTGTGGCTTTGATCGGAAACGGAATGCGGGGAGAGGTGCGGCGCGCTGATGCCTACGGCTTATGCGGACAGGGCCCGATCGACCAGCAAGGACAATGCAACCGTGCCCATGCCGCGCACCGACGCGGCGAACGTGCCGGTGCTGCCAGTGGTCATGCGGGCGGGTTGAGCGGCGACGGTTTGGACTTGCTGCGAGTTCGGCTGCGTCATGATTTCCTCCGGGTCTGATGGGATCGGGCGATCCATGGAGGAAACTATAACAATGCTATCGAATTAACGTGTTTAATTAATTTTATCTATTCGATAGGGATTGCGACTATCGGCGCCTTGAGTGCCGCCGGACCGGCCGCAGAGGGTGCGCGGCGGCCCGGCTTGGGCGCGGGCCTGGCCGGTCAGTTGACGCCGACAGGCAGATCGAGCTTTTTGACGCCCGTCAGATCGCAGGCGTTGATGGCGTCGCAGATGGCGTCGATCGCGGGCATCCGCGTGAAGCTCTTGCGCCAGGCAAGCACGACGCGGCGATCCGGCACCGGTTCGTCGAAGGCGACGTAGCTGAGCAGGCCGGCGTCGATACCGCCGGCGTGCGGCTTGACCTCCTGCACCGACATGCGCGGCAGCACGGTAATGCCGACGCCGCTCGCCACCATATGACGGATGGTTTCCAGCGACGAACCTTCGAAGGTCTTCTGGATACCGTCGGCGTTCTGCGAGAAGCGCATCAGTTCGGGGCAGACGCCCAGCACATGGTCGCGGAAACAGTGGCCGCTGCCGAGCAGCAGCATGGTTTCCTGCTTCAGATCCTCTGCGTCGATCTTCGCGCGGTTTTCCCAGGCGTGACCGGACGGCAGTGCAACAACGAACGGTTCGTCATAGAGCGGGCGTTGCATGAGACCCGTTTCCGCGAACGGCAGCGCCATGATGGCGACGTCGATTTCTCCCTGCTTGAGCAGTTCGATCAGCTTGACCGTGTAATTTTCCTGCAACATCAGCGGCATCTGCGGGACGCGCTTGATCATCTGTTTGACGAGCGTAGGCAGCAGATACGGCCCGATCGTATAGATGATGCCGAGACGCAGCGGCCCGACCAGCGGGTCTTTGCCCTGTTTCGCGATTTCTTTGATGGCTAGCGTCTGTTCGAGCACGCGCTGCGCCTGCGTGACAATCTGTTCGCCGATCGGCGTGACACTGACTTCGCTGGTGCCGCGCTCGAAGATCTGCACGTTGAGCTCGTCTTCGAGCTTTTTGATTGCCACCGACAGGGTCGGCTGGCTAACGAAACACGCTTCGGCGGCCCGGCCGAAGTGCCGTTCGCGGGCAACCGCGACGATGTATTTCAATTCGGTGAGCGTCATTGGGGGACCAATCAGTGCGATGAGTTCGATAGGTTCTAGTTATACACCTATAGGGTCGGTTCGCCAACCTTTTGGTCCTTTGCCGGCCGGACAGACGGGCATGTCTGCCGTCAAGGACGCACCCTCAAGCCTTCAGATATTGCTCTCGCGCCCCGAGCCAGCGGGCCAGATGCTCTATCACCACCTCAGGATACGTCGCGAGTAAAGCCGCGGCAGCCTCTCTGGCCGGCTCGATGAGCCACTGATCATTCTGGAGATCGGCAAACCTCAACATGGCCGCGCCCGACTGCCGGGCGCCAAGAAACTCTCCCGGACCGCGAATCTCAAGATCACGCCGGGCGATTTCGAAGCCGTCAGTCGTCTCCCGCATGGTCTGCAAGCGCGCCCGCGCCGTCATCGACAGCGGGCCGGTATAGAGCAACACGCAGACCGAAGCCGCACTCCCGCGCCCCACCCGCCCGCGCAACTGATGCAACTGCGCGAGACCGAACCGCTCGGCATGCTCGATCACCATCAGCGACGCATTCGGCACATCGACACCCACTTCGATCACCGTCGTCGCCACCAGCAGCTGCACTTCGTTGCGCGTGAACGCATCCATCACCGCGGCCTTCTCCGCGGGCGCGAGACGTCCGTGCACCAGTCCGACATTCAATTCGGGCAACGCGGCCACCAGCGTCTCGTAAGTCTCTACCGCGGTCTGCAACTGCAAGGTCTCGCTTTCCTCGATCAGCGGACACACCCAGTACACCTGGCGCCCCGTCAACGCAGCCTCGCGCACGCGGCCGATCACCTCTTCGCGCCGCGCATCGGAGACGAGCTTGGTCAGAATCGGCGTGCGCCCAGGCGGCAATTCGTCGATGGTCGAGACGTCGAGGTCGGCGTAATAGGTCATTGCCAGCGTGCGCGGAATCGGCGTGGCGGACATCATCAATTGGTGCGGCTGGAAATCGCGCGCGCCGTCGGCAGCGTTCTGCGCCTTGGCGCGCAAGGCAAGACGCTGCGCCACGCCGAAGCGATGCTGCTCGTCGACGATCACCAACCCCAGCCGCGCAAACTCGACCGCGTCCTGGATGATCGCGTGCGTACCGATGACGAGTTGGGCCGTGCCAAGCGCCGCTGCCTCGATCGCGGCGCGCTTTTCCTTCGTCTTCAGACTGCCGGCGAGCCACGCGACGCTTACTCCGAGCGGCTCCAGCCAGCCGCGCAATTTGCGCGCGTGCTGTTCAGCGAGGATTTCGGTCGGCGCCATCAGCGCGGCCTGGTAGCCAGCGTCGATTGCTTGCGCCGCTGCCAGCGCGGCCACGATCGTCTTGCCGCTGCCAACGTCACCCTGCAGCAACCGTTGCATCGGATGAGGCTGCGTCAAATCGAGCGCGATCTCCCCGCCCACGCGCTCCTGCGCCGCCGTCAGTGAAAACGGCAGCGCCTTCAGCAACCGCGCCACCAGCGCCGCTTCGTCACCCAGCTTGCGGCGCGGCATGGCCGGCGCCGCACGCGTATGGCGCTCGTCGTGGGCGCGCTTCAACGACATCTGCTGCGCCAGCAATTCTTCGAACTTGATCCGTACCCACGCCGGATGCGTGCCGTCGATCAGCGCGCTTTCATCGGACTGCACGCCCGGGTGATGCAGCGTGCGCACCGCCTCCATCAGCGCCGGCACGCCGAGCGGCTGCAAATAAGCTTGCGCGATCGGCTCGGGCAGCAACTCCGGCAACGAGGTGCGCGACAACGCGTTGTCGATCGATTTGCGCAGATACGCCTGAGTCACGCCCGCGGTGCTCGGATAGACCGGCGTCAGTGCCTGCGGCAACGGCGTGTCTTCGTCGACCACGCGCACCGCCGGGTGCACCATCTCCATGCCGAAGAAACCGCCGCGTACATCGCCTCGCACTCGCAGCCGCGCGCCGATCGCCATCTGCTTGACCTGCGAGCCGTAGAAATTCAGAAAGCGGAGGACGAGTTCGTCGCCGGCGTCGTCGCGCAGTTTCACCAGCAACTGGCGGCGCGGGCGATAAGCAATTTCGTTGTCGAACACCACGCCTTCCGTTTGCGCGATGCCACCCGGCAGGAGGTGCCCGATCGGCGTCAGCGAGGTCTCGTCTTCGTAGCGCATCGGCAGATGCAACACCAGATCGATGTCGCGCGTGAGGCCGAGTTTGGCGAGCTTGTCGACGGGTTTGGCCGCCGGCTTGGCGCTGGCTTCCGCAGCAGGCTTCCTGGCGGCTTTGCCCGCGGGTTTGCCGGCGGGCTTGTCACCGAATGGGTCAACCGTTTCACCTTCACGCGCGGCCTTGTCGCTTTCCGGCGCGACACCCCCGCCGAGGTCGTTCAGGTCGGCCGCCGCTGCTTTGCCCCGCGAGACGCGGCGCTTCGGCTCGGTGCTCACTTCATCGGTAGCGGAGGGCAATCGGCGTTCGGACAAAGGCATGGGTTGCTTCGCAAGTACAATATCGGCTGTCAAGGGTGTCGCCGCCATACAGCGCGCGGGCTCGCGGGCCGCTCTGGCGTCCCGCAATCATAGCCGCCCGGCTCCGGCTTCGGCTCAATTCAGTCCCAATTCGCTTCCAGTCGTCCGCATGTTTACGCTTTCCGATTTCGATTTCGATCTGCCGCCCGAGCTGATCGCGCAAGTCGCGCTGCCCGAGCGCAGCGCCAGCCGTCTGCTCGAAGTGGCCAACACGGCCGACGTTACCGACGCCGCGCGCCTGATCGACCGCCGCTTCGCCGAGCTGCCCGAGTGCATCACGCCCGGCGATCTACTGGTCTTCAACGATACCAAAGTCCTGAAGGCGCGCTTCCTCGGCCAGAAGGCCAGTGGCGGCAAGGTCGAAGTGCTGGTCGAGCGTCTGACGGGTGAGCGCACGGCGCTTGCGCAGATCCGCGCGAGCAAGAGCCCGCAGCCGGGCACCACGATCCGCCTCGCCGACGCGTTCGACGTGACGGTCGGCGACCGCGTCGAGCCGTTCTACACGCTGCATTTCCCGGACGACTGCCTCACGCTGATCGAGCAATTCGGCCGCCTGCCGCTGCCGCCGTACATCGAGCACGATCCCGACGCGACCGACGAAACCCGCTACCAGACGGTGTTCGCGCAAAACCCTGGCGCGGTAGCTGCGCCCACCGCCGGCCTGCATTTCGACGACGCGCTGCTCGCGCGGCTCGACGCCCGCGGCGTAGAGCGCGCAACGCTGACACTGCACGTCGGCGCGGGCACCTTCCAGCCGGTGCGGGTGGAGAATCTGGCCGAGCACAAGATGCACAGCGAGTGGTATCACCTGCCGCAATCGCTTGCCGACAAGATCGCGGCGACGCGTGCGCGCGGCAACCGCGTGATCGCCGTTGGCACGACGTCGATGCGCGCACTCGAAGCCGCCGCGCGCGATGCGGACGCGGCCGGACGCCCGCTCGGTGCAGCCAGCACGGAAACCGACATCTTCATCACGCCGGGCTACAAATTCCGCGTGGTCGACCGGCTGGTGACGAATTTCCATTTGCCGAAGTCGACGTTGCTGATGCTGGTGTCGGCGTTCGCGGGCGTCGAAACGATTCGCGAGGCTTACCGCCACGCGATCGAACAGCGTTACCGCTTCTTCAGCTATGGCGACGCGATGCTGCTGACGCGCCGCGACGTCTGAACCGTTCCGTGTCGCACGGCGATATCCCGTGCGATAGCGTTGCGCGCCGGCAGCGCGCACGGTAGTCTGCCGCTCCTTGCTACGTTGGATGTAGCGGCAGTCGTTGCTGACCTCCTGCACCCACGTGCAGCGGCATATCGGCGCCGCATTTCAAGTTTTCTTTACCCAGCCGCCGTGGCCTACCCGGCGGCGTTCAACATTTGCGCCGGACTGTTCTCCGGTGGCACAGGAGTCCCTCATGACCGACGGTCATACCCACGATACAAGCGGTACCTGCACTACCTGCGCAAGCACCCCCTCGCGCCCTGACAACGGCCTCAAATTCGAACTGCTCGGCACCGACGGCCAGGCCCGCCGCGGCCGCGTCACGCTGAATCACGGCGTGGTCGAAACGCCGATTTTCATGCCGGTCGGCACCTACGGCACGGTGAAGGCCGTCCAGCCGCGCGAGCTCGAAGAAATGCACGCGCAGATCATTCTCGGCAACACGTTCCACCTGTGGCTGCGCCCTGGTCTGGAAACGATCGAGGCGCACGGCGGCCTGCATGGTTTCATGGGCTGGAAGAAGCCAATCCTGACAGATTCGGGTGGTTTTCAGGTGTTTTCGCTCGGCGATCTGCGCAAGATCACCGAAGATGGCGTCACGTTCGCATCGCCGATCAACGGCGACAAGCTCTTCCTGTCGCCGGAAGTGTCGATGCAGATCCAGAAAGTGCTGAACTCGGACATCGTCATGCAGTTCGACGAATGCACGCCCTACGCGACCAACAACGTGCCAACTTCGCACCAGGAGGCGGCCGATTCGATGCGCATGTCGATGCGCTGGGCCCAACGCTCGATCGATGAATTCGACCGCCTCGGCAATCCGAACGCGTTGTTCGGCATCGTCCAGGGCGGCATGTTCGAAGACCTGCGCGACGAGTCGCTGGCGGGTCTCACGGAGATGGATTTCCACGGCCTCGCAATCGGCGGCCTGTCGGTCGGCGAGCCGAAAGAAGACATGATGCGCGTGCTGAACCACATCGGCCCCAAGCTGCCGGCCGACAAGCCGCACTACCTGATGGGCGTCGGCACGCCGGAAGACCTGGTGGCCGGCGTGGCCGCCGGCGTCGACATGTTCGACTGCGTGATGCCGACCCGCAACGCGCGCAACGGCTGGCTCTTCACCCGTTTCGGCGACATCAAGATCCGCAACGCCGCGCACAAGAACTCGCTGCGCCCGCTCGACGAGCAGTGCGGTTGCTACACCTGCCGAAATTTCACACGTGGCTACCTGCACCATCTGCATCGTGTAGGGGAAATCCTCGGTGCGCAGTTGAACACGATCCACAACCTGCACTACTACCTCGAGCTGATGCAGGAAATGCGCGACGCAATCGACGCAAAACTGTTCGAGCCCTTCCGCAAGCGCTTCCACGAGAACCGCGCGCGTGGCATCGACTAGCCGGCAATCGGAAATCAGCTGACGAATTTGCCGGAAGAATCCGTCAGCTTCGCGCGGAAAACCTTACAATTAACTTTCGCGCATGGCAAAAAAGGCTTTAAACGGTTGATCGCAAAGCCGATTCGCCGCGCCGACCCTTGTCTGGCCGGTGGTAGAATAATCGGCTGATTTTTTTGATCGTTTTGACTTATAACGGAGAGACCAACGTGTCGTTCATTTCCAATGCCTTCGCCCAAGGCACAGCAACTGGTGGCATTGAATCGAACCTGATGAGCTTCCTGCCGCTGATCCTGATGTTCGGCGTGCTGTACTTCATCATGATTCGCCCGCAAATGAAGCGCCAGAAGGAACATCGCAACATGCTTTCCGCAATGGCCAAGGGCGATGAAGTGGTCACGAACGGCGGCATCGTCGGCAAGGTGACCAAGGTGGGTGAAGCTTACGTCGGCGTCGAAATCTCGGAAGGCACGGAAATCACCGTGCAAAAAGCGTCGGTCACGACGATTCTCCCGAAGGGCACGATCAAGTCGCTGTAAGGCCTGCTCTCTCGCGTCTGGCGCGGCCTCGCCGGCGGTTCTCGCAGAACAACGCTGAACTGCCCGCGCTCATCGCCGGACGCATCGCTTCCAAGCCAACCTTCCCGTTGGACCACTCATGAATCGTTACCCCCTCTGGAAATACGCCGTGATGCTGGTGGCTCTGGTCATCGGCCTCGTGTACACGCTGCCCAATCTGTTCGGCGAAGCGCCGGCGGTGCAGGTGTCGAGCGGCAAGGCAACGGTCAAGCTCGACTCGACCACGCTGTCGGCAGTCGAAACGGCGCTTGCCGCCAATCAGATCAAGCCTGACGAAGTCACGTTCGACAATTCGTCGACCAACGCGAACATCCGCGTGCGGCTTCTCGACACCGACACGCAATTGCGCGTGAAGGACCTGCTGCAGAAGTCGCTGAACAGCGACCCGACCGACCCGCAATTCATCGTTGCACTGAACCTGCAAAGCGCGTCGCCGCGCTGGCTGACCGCCCTGCATGCGCTGCCGATGTATCTTGGTCTGGACTTGCGCGGTGGTGTGCACTTCCTGCTGCAGGTCGACATGGCCGGCGCGCTCAACAAGAAGCTCGACTCCGACGCATCGGATGCACGCACCATGCTGCGTGACAACAACATCCGCGACGGCGGCGTGAACCGCGTCAACCAGACGGTGGTGATCAATTTCGCCGACCAGGCCACGGCAGACGCGGCATCCAAGCAACTGGGCCGCGGCATCGGTGAACTCCAGTGGGCCTCGCAAGCGAACCCGGACGGCGGTGTGCAACTGGTCGGCACGTTCACGCCGGCGGTTCAGAAAGCCGTGCAGGACGCCGCGCTCAAGCAGAACATCACCACGCTGCATAACCGCGTGAACGAACTCGGTGTGGCCGAGCCGGTGATCCAGCAGCAAGGCTCGGACCGTATCGTCGTCGAACTGCCGGGTGTGCAGGACACGGCGAAGGCAAAGGACATCATCGGCCGCACGGCAACGCTCGAAGCGCGCCTCGCCGACCCGGTGAACACGCATCCGAATCCGTCCGATCCGGTGCCGCCGGGCGACGAGCTGTTCACGCAAGGCAACCAGACGCCCGTGCTGCTGCGCAAGCAGATCATCTTCACGGGTGACCGCATCATCGACGCGTCGGCAGGTTTCGACGAACATCAGCGTCCGTCGGTCAACATCCGTCTGGATTCGGCGGGTGGCCGCGCGGTGCGCAGTGTCTCGCGCGACAACATCGGCAAGCCGATGGCGATGGTGCTGTTCGAAAAGGGCAAGGGCGAAGTGCTGACGGTGGCGACCATCCAGTCGGAACTGGGCGACCGCTTCCAGATCACCGGCCAGGCCACGCCTCAAGGCGCCGCCGATCTCGCGCTGCTGCTGCGCGCCGGTTCGCTAGCAGCTCCGATGGACATCATCGAAGAACGCACGATCGGCCCGAGCCTCGGTGCGGACAACATCAAGAAGGGCTTCCACTCGGTGGTGTGGGGCTTCGTGGCAATCGCCGTCTTCATGATCGCGTACTACATGCTGTTCGGCGTGATCTCGATGATCGGTCTGTCGGTCAACCTGTTGCTGCTGATCGCCGTGCTGTCCATGTTGCAGGCCACACTCACCTTGCCGGGTATCGCCGCTATCGCGCTCGCGCTCGGTATGGCGATCGACGCGAACGTGCTGATCAACGAACGGGTGCGTGAAGAACTGCGCCACGGCGCGCCGCCGCAACTGGCGATCCAGAACGGCTACGCGCATGCATGGGCGACGATTCTCGACTCGAACGTCACCACGCTGATCGCCGGCCTCGCGCTGCTCGCCTTCGGCTCCGGCCCGGTGCGCGGCTTCGCGATGGTCCACTGTATCGGCATCCTGACGTCGATGTTCTCGGCTGTGTTCTTCTCGCGCGGCATCGTCAACCTCTGGTACGGCGGCAAGAAGAAACTCAAGTCGCTGGCCATCGGCCAGGTGTGGCGTCCGCAGCCGGAAGGTATCGATGGCGCTGCCGCCTACCTCGGCAACGACGACGCCGCCACCGACACAGCACGAGCCGTCGCCGCGGCCAGCGCCAAGCCGAAGGCCAAAGCTGCGGCCCAGACGCGCGCCAAGCCGACCGTGCGCCGCCGCGACGCGTCCAATACGCCGCAGAAACCGGGTTCATCCCGCTGAGTCCCGGAGAACAAGACCATGGAATTTTTCCGTTTTCGCAAAGACATTCCGTTCATGCAGCGTGCGTTGCTGTTCAACGCAATCTCGCTGCTGACGTTCGTCGCTGCTGTGTTTTTCCTGCTGCATCGCGGGCTGCATCTGTCGGTGGAATTCACCGGTGGTACCGTCATCGAAGTGCAGTATCCGGGTGCCGCGCCGCTCGAACCGGTGCGCGGCACGCTCAACAAGCTCGGCTATCCCGACGCGCAGGTGCAGAACTTCGGCACCTCGCGCGACGTGCTGATCCGTCTGCCGCTCAAGCAGGGCTACACGTCGGCTCAACAGAGCGACCAGGTGATGGGCGCGCTGAAGGGCCAGGATCCGCAGGTGCAGTTGCAACGCGTCGAGTTCGTCGGCCCGCAGGTCGGCAAGGAACTCGCTACCGACGGCCTGCTCGCGCTGACCTGTGTGGTGGTCGGCATCGTGATCTACCTGTCGTTCCGCTTTGAGTGGAAATACGCAGTGGCCGGTGTGATCGCCAACTTGCACGACGTGATCATCATTCTCGGCTTCTTCGCATTCTTCCAGTGGGAGTTCTCGCTGTCGGTGCTGGCCGCGGTGCTCGCGGTGCTCGGCTACTCGGTGAACGAATCCGTCGTTATCTTCGACCGGATTCGTGAGACCTTCCGCCGCGAGCGCAAGCTGACCGTGATCGAGGTGATCAACCACGCGATCACCAGCACCATGTCGCGCACGATCATCACCCACGGCTGTACGCAGATGATGGTGCTGTCGATGTTCCTGTTCGGCGGCCCGACACTGCACTACTTCGCTCTGGCGCTGACGGTCGGTATTCTGTTCGGTATCTACTCGTCGGTGTTCGTGGCCGCGGCGCTCGCCATGTGGCTCGGCGTGAAGCGCGAAGATCTGGTGAAGGACAAGAAGGAACGCACCGATCCGGACGATCCAAACGCAGGCGCGCAAGTCTGAGCTTGCTGTAGGCAGACCTCGCAATAAAAAAGGCCAGTTCTCTCGAACTGGCCTTTTACGTTTACCGCCTTTGTCTCGCTGTCCTGTCTCGCTGTCCTGTCTCGCTGTTCTGTCTCGCTGTCCTCGCGCGCTACGTGCTCAGCGAGCCCTGTCGCGCAGCAGGAAAACGCGGCAGCGCTTTAGCGAAACCCAAGCTTACGCCGTGCTGCCATCAGCGCCACCAGACTCACAGCCGCGGCAAAAATCATGTAGTAGCTCGGTGCGGCCTTCGAACCCGTAAAGCTGATCAGCCACGCGATGATGAACGGCCCGAACCCACCGAAGATCGTCACGGCGATGTTATAGGCCAGCGACATGCCGGTCGTACGTGTCTGCACCGGGAACATCTCGGAGAGCAAACCTGGCAACGCCGCGAAGTAACCCGTCATCAGAAAGCCGAACACGACCTGCAGCGCAATCAGCGTGCCGAAGGTCGGATGCGCGACCAGATACACGAACGCCGGATTGATCAGCACGAGCAGCAGCAGCGCCGAGATCAGCATGATCGTGGTGCGCCCGTGGCGGTCCGACAGATGGCCGACCAGCGGCGAAAACACCATCTGGATCGCGCCGGTCAGCGCAATCGCCGCGAACGCGACCGAAGGCGCCAGACCCAACTGCTTCACGCCGTAAGTCGGCATGAACAACACCAGATATGTCGACACCGTACCGAGCACCACCACGCCGATCGCAATCACGAGGCGCAGCTTCTGGCTCGCGAACGTGTCGCGCAACGGCGTCGTGGTGGTTTCCGCCGCGAGGAACTCAGGCGTTTCGTCGAGCTTGGTGCGGATGTACCACGCGACCGGCCCGATCAGGAGGCCAAAGAAGAACGGCACGCGCCAACCCCACGAGGCCATCTGCTCCGGCGACAGCTTGCCGGTCAACAGCACGCCGAAACCGGCCGCGAGCAACGTGGTGAGTCCCTGGCTCGCGACCTGCCAGCTCGCGAAGAAACCGCGCCGCCCCGGTACGTGTTCCGCGAGAAAAGCCGTGGCACTGCCGAACTCGCCGCCCGCCGAAAAGCCCTGCATCAGGCGCGCCACCACGAGAATCACGGGCGCGGCAATGCCGATGCTCTGATACGTCGGCAGAAACGCGATGATCAGCGTGCCGCACATCATCAGCAGGATCGACAGCGTGAGCGCTGCTTTGCGTCCGGCGCGGTCGGCATAAGCACCGATCACGATCGCGCCGAGCGGCCGCATGAAGAACGACACGCCGAAGGTGCCGAGCGTCAGCAGCAGCGAGACCGTGTCGTTACCGGCCGGGAAAAACAGTTTCGCGATGGTGACCGCGAAAAAGCCGTACACCACCAGATCGAACCATTCCAGCGCGTTGCCAATCGAAGCGGCGACCACCGCGCGCCACGAATTCCGCCGGCTCCCCGCCAGGCTTGCCGCTGTCGTTGCATTCATGCAGATCTCCAATGCGCGCGAAATATTATTGACGTAGGTTTTACGCCGGATCTTGCCGAACTGGGTGCGCGCACAACCAATGCGGTGTCAGCGCTCTATGTACCTGAAAAATTAAAACGGCGCGAGCGGCAAATCGCCTGTGGCCATTGCACAAGGCTTCCGGCGTTTCAGGCAGGCAATAAAAAACCGCTTCATCGCAAATGCGAACGAAGCGGTTTTTTTGTTGCGGCGCAACGGCCGCGCCACCAGTGTCATTAAATACGAATACGCAATAGGCTCGTTAAGGCGCTTATTGCTTGATGCCTTCGGCCTGAATATGCAGCTTGGTATCCATGCTGAAGCCGTACTTCGCGCCAAAATCCATGCCGTAGTCAGCGCGGTTGAAATGCGCGCTCGCTTCCACGCCGCACACTTCGCGCTTGAGCACCGGGTGCTGCATGCACTTGAACGATTCGACCGTCAGATTCAGCGGCTTGGTCACGCCACGGATCGTCAGGCTGCCGATCACCTGAACCGGCTTGTCGCCGTCGAACTTGATATCGGTGCCCTTATAAGTCACCGATTGATACTTGGTCACGTCGAAGAATGCGTCCGTCTTCAGATGCTCGTCGAGTTTGGTGTTGCCGGTTTCGACCGAAGCCGGGTCAACCGTGACGTCCACCGTGCCGGTCTTCGCTGCGCGGTCGAGCGTGACCGTGCCGGAGCTCTTGACGAACTTGCCGCGCCACACCGAGAGGCCGCCGAAGTGATCCGCCTCGAAACTCGGATACGTGTGGGTCGGGTCGAGCTGATAGGTATCGGCTGCAGCAAACGCGCCGAGCGAGAAAGAAGAAGCCAATGCGCCGACGGCAATCAACAGGGATGTTTTCAATTCATGCTCCTTATGTTTCCGGAATTCCTGACTTGAAGGAAAGCGGCCGCGCCCGGAGAGCGCGGCGAACGTCACTAGCGTGCTGCAACGATATGAAACTTGATCACCACGTCGTCGGCGACCACCGAGGTGTCTTTCCATTCACCCGTGCCGATGTCGAATTGCGAGCGCTTGATCGGCAGCGAACCGGCGAACGTCTGGACCGCGCCCTGCTGGGTGACCGTGACCGGCACCACGACGGTCTGCGACTTACCCTTGATGGTCAGCTTGCCGGTGACCTTGAACTGATTGCCACCGGCCGGCGCAATCGCGCTCGACACGAAAGTTGCAGTCGGATAAGTCTTCGCGTCGAACCAGTCCTTGCCGCGCACCTGATCGTTGTAGCTTTCGTCGCCGAGATCGTAGCTGGCCACATCGATGCTGAACTGCGCACTGCCGTCGGCCGGTTTTGCCGGATCGAACTTCACTTGCGCGGTGAATTTGCCGAACTTGCCTTCCACCGGCACGTTCATCTGCTTCGAGGTTGCCGTCACCGAACTCTTCGCGACGTCAACCTGGGCCAGCGCACTGCCGGCTGCGGTCAGCGAGGCCGCAGCGAACGCGGCGAGCATGTAGCGATAAAACGAAACTTTCATGGTTATCCTTATTTGATGAAAGGGAGCATGCGCGACAGCAGGCCATCGCGGTCCAACCATTGATGCTTGAGCGCCGCCGCAACATGCAGCGCGACCAGCACGAGCAACGTGTAATTCAGCGCGATATGCACGTTCTTCAGCAACTCCTTGAGATGCGGGTCCGGTGCGATCAGGCGCGGCAGCGGAATCAGGCCGAGGTACACCACCGGAATGTTGGCCGCCGAGCTATACAGATAGCCGGAAGCGGGAATCACGATCATCAGCACGTACAGCAACAGATGCGTGAGATGCGCGGCGCCGCGCTGCCAGGTCGGCATGCGGCGCGGCATCGGCGGGGCCGCGTGGGTGGCGCGCCACAGAATGCGCAGCACGGCGAGCGCGAACACCGTCACGCCGATCCATTTGTGCCAGGAGAAGTAGCGCAGCTTGGTGGGCGTGAAGCCGGGGATGTCGGTCATCACCCAACCAAGCGCGAAGCCGCACACGATCAGTAGCGCGATCAGCCAGTGAAAGGCAATGGCAGTCCGCGTGTACGACTCCCGGCCACCGAAAGAAGGATTGAGTGCCATGACAGGTCAACGCAAGCTAAGAGAGGTAAACGGCGCAGCCGGCCCTGCTATTCCGCGCCGCCGATGCATGCTGCATCGCGCGACGCGATAGAAAAACATGGCGGCTGCGGCACACGCCAAGGCCGCCATGCTACCGCAAGCGGAAAAAGCTGGCTGTGTCGACCCGAATGCGGTCACGCGGAAAGTTTTCCCACGTGCAGAACGGTATTGAACAATTGGGGACGGACGGTGTCAGAAGTAAACTTTTGTGTAAGACTATTCCTGGTTCTGAAGCCGCCTGGTTGAGCGGTTGCGCCGGGTGCAGTGGCCGGCCCCGCGGCGAAGCGTGTTTGGTACTATTGCTCCACGCTTTTGCAGCCCTGCCCTGAAACGGGCATTGCACGCCTCCCATCACGTCGTTAGCCCTTCTGCCGTATGGACCATGACAACCTGATCGCGTGCCATGAATGCGATACGCTGTTCCGCAAGCCCCGGCTTGTCGGGCGGGCGGTCGCACGCTGTCCGCGCTGCGGCGCGACGCTCTATCGCGGCGCCTCCCGCAAGCTCGACAGCATCTGTGCGATGACGCTGGCCGCGCTGATCACCTTCGTCATCGCCCAGGCCTTCCCGATCGTCGAACTCGAAACCAACGGCATCACCTCGCAAACCACGCTGTTCGGCGCGCTCGTCGCGTTATGGGGCGAGGACATGCAGATCGTTGCGGTCATGGTGTTCTGCTCGACCATCCTGTTCCCACTGACCGAGCTGGTCGCGCTGCTCTACGTGCTGATCCCGCTACGCGCCGGCTATGTGCCGCCCGCCTTCAACCGCGTGTTGCGCGCAATTCAATTCGTGCGGCCGTGGGGCATGATCGAAGTGTTCATGCTCGGCGTGCTGATCACCATCGTGAAGATGGTGAGTCTCGCGCGCGTGATTCCCGAAGCGGCGCTATTCGCGTTCGGCGTGCTGACGCTGATGATCGCTGTGGTGCTCACGTTCGATCCGCGCGTGCTGTGGGATGTTGCCGACGAAATGGGCGACCGCAGCCGGCGGCCGTTGCCGCGCACCTCCGCGGACAGCGCGGCGGCTGCCGTCAGTTCGGTCGCCGGGCCGCCCGCGCCACCGGAGGTGCAAGCCGGGTCGCAATCCGCATTGCCGCCTGGCGTGCCGCCGGCCCCGCATCAGGGATGAGCGCACGATGAAATACGTCACCGCGAAGCGCGCGGGTCTGGTCTCCTGCCATGCGTGCGGACGCGTCGAGCCGCGCATCCGCTCCGTCACGCCGCAGCACTGCAGCCGTTGCGGCGCGGTGCTGCACCGGCGCAATCCCGACAGCCTGATGCGCACGTGGGCGCTGCTGATCGCCGCCGCCTTGCTGTATATTCCCGCGAATCTGCTGCCGGTGATGCATACCTCGTCGCTCCTCGGTTCGGAGGACGACACCATCATGAGCGGTGTCGTGTACTTCTGGACCTCGGGCGACTGGCCGCTGGCCGTGATCGTGTTCATCGCCAGCATCATGGTGCCGATGCTCAAGCTCAGTGTGCTGGTACTGCTCACCGCCACCGCGCAGCGCCGCTCGCGCTGGCGGCCGGAGCAACGCACCACGTTGTACCGGATGGTCGAACGGATCGGGCGCTGGTCGATGCTCGACGTGTTCGTCGTCACGCTGACCGTCGCGCTGGTCCGTTTCAAGTCGCTTGCTGTGATCACGGCCGGACCGGGCGCGATCGCCTTCGGCTCGGTGGTGATTCTGACGATGATGGCATCCATGCAATTCGATCCACGGCTCATCTGGGACAACGTGGAAGGCAGTACTCCAAAACCTCAGGACCTCGACCATGACTAGCCCGCAAGGACCGACGCCCGCCTCCGATGCGCCGCGCAACGATTCGAACGGACCGAAGCTGCCGCCCCAACTGCCAGACCCCGACATCGAGCCGCGCAGCCGCTGGCTGCCCTCGCTCGTCTGGGTGATTCCGCTGATCGCCGCGCTGATCGGCCTCGCACTCGTAATCAAGTCGGTGACCGAAAAGGGTCCTACGATCACGATCACGTTCACCAGCGCCGAAGGCCTCGAGCCGGGCAAGACCAAGGTCAAGTACAAGGACGTCGACGTCGGCTCGGTGAAGACCATCACGCTCTCGAAAGATCTGTCGCACGTGCTGGTTCAGGTGCAGCTCACCAAGGAAGGCGAAGACTTCGCGGTCAAGGATTCGCGCTTCTGGGTGGTGCGCCCTCGCGTCGGCGCGAGTGGCGTGTCGGGGCTGACCACGCTGCTCTCGGGTGCGTACATCGGCGCGGACGCCGGCCATTCACCGGACACCGAGAAGAACTTCGTCGGCCTCGAAACGCCGCCGCCTATTACGGGCGATCAGAAGGGCCACCAGTTCGTTCTGCACGGCGACTCGCTCGGCTCGATCGACATCGGCTCGCCGATTTTCTACCGGCGCGTGCAGGTCGGCCAGGTGGTCGGCTTCTCGCTGGACAAGGACGGTACCGGTGTGACGATGCAGGTGTTCGTGTCGGCGCCATTCGACCAGTACGTCGGCACCAATTCGCGCTGGTGGCATGCGAGCGGCGTCGATCTGCGGCTCGACTCGAGCGGCTTCAAGCTGAATACGCAGTCGCTTGCGACGGTGATCGTCGGCGGCTTGTCGTTCCAGTCGCCGCCGGGCCAGGGCGTGGGCGCACAGGCCCCGAACAACATGACGTTCCGCCTCGGCTCGGATGAAACGGACGCGATGCGCGAACCGGACGGCGTGCCGTTGCGCGTGGTGATGAACTTCAATCAGTCGCTGCGTGGGCTGTCGGTTGGCGCGACGGTCGACTTCCGCGGCATCGTGCTCGGTCAGGTGACCAACATCGGCATCGACTACGATCCGAAGACGCGTAGCTTCACGATGCCGGTGACGATGAACCTGTACCCGGACCGCCTCGGCAAGCGCTTCCGCGAAACCGCGCCGGTGCCGGGCAGCCTCGCGGGCCAAAGCTTGCTGCAACAGCTCGTCAAGCATGGTCTGCGCGGCCAGCTGCGCACCGGCAATCTGATTACGAGCCAGTTGTACGTGGCGCTCGATATCTTCCCGAAAGCGCCGCCGGCGACGGTTGACGTCACGGGCGATCCGCTCGAGTTGCCGACCATTCCGAACTCGCTCGACGAACTGCAGGTGCAGGTTGCCGACATTGCGAAGAAGCTCGACAAGGTGCCGTTCGACCAGATCGGTTCGAACCTGAACAGCGCGTTAAAGAATGCCGACCAGCTGTTCACGCGACTCGACAAGGAAGTCGTGCCGGAGGCGCGCGACACCCTCGCCGCGGCGAAGCAGACCTTCGGTTCGGCCGAGGCAACGTTGCAGCAGGACTCGCCGTTGCAGTCGGATGTTCATCAGGCGTTGCAGGAACTGACACGTACGTTGCAGTCGCTGAATGCGTTGTCGGATTATCTGGAGCGTCATCCGGAATCGCTGTTGCGCGGTAAAACAGGAGATAAACCATGATGTTTGCCCGGCTCCCCCGCCCGCCGCGCGGGCTTGTGCGTGGCGCTGTTTATGTCGGCGCTCTGGCCGGACTGGTGGCGATGGCGGCGTGTTCGTCGCCGAGCAGCCGCTTTTATACGCTCGGCGCTGAGGGTGCGCCTGCGGGCTCCGCGGCGCCGGTTAGCGCCCGGACCTCGGCGGCGCCGGCGTGGCTGATCGAAGTCGCGCCAATCGATGTACCGCCGCAAGTGGCGAAGAATCAGCTTGTGGTGCAGACGGGGGCTACGCAGGTTCAGGTGCTCGAACAGGAGCGTTGGGCTTCGTTGCCGGGTGACGAGATTCGTCGGGCTTTGTCGACCAGTCTTACGCAACAGTTAGGCACGATCGATGTGTATGGCACTGCGTATCCGGATACGACGCCGGTGTACCGGGTCGGCATGAATGTGCAGCGATTCGAGTCATGGCCGGGGTCGCATGCGTTGATCGATGCGGTCTGGAGTGTGCGGGCTGTACGTGGTACTGCGGTGATGACCTGTCGGAGTGTGGTTAGTGAGCCGGTTAGCGGCGGCTACGATGCGCTTGTTAATGGGCATCGGGCGGCGTTGCAGCAGGTTGCTTTGCAGGTGGCTGCTGCTGTGCAGGCGATGGCGGCTGGTGCGCCTAAGGGCGGCGCTGCTGGGAAGGGGGCTGCTTTTGCCGTGCCGGCGTGTCCTTCTGCTGTTGTGAGTAGTTGAGGTTTTTTTGCCTGCAGGCGCTTGTTGTCTGTGTGCTTATGGCGTTGGCCTTTCCTTGTTTTGTTAGTGGTCCATTAGCGTTGCCCCTGTGCGGGGCGGCACCTACTTTTCTTTGCTTGCCTGTATAGACCGGAGACATAGCTGACAGGTGTGCGGGGACATGGTTGACACTTCCGGGTATTAAAACGCCCGGTCCCGACCATGCCCTGGAACGCAAGAGACACCATGAGCCTCCGACAGGAATTTGTTCATCTGGCCAGTCAGGACACGCTGACGATGACTGAGCTGTGCCAGCGCTTTAACATCAGCCGGCAGACCGGCTACAAATGGCTTGATCGCGGCGAGAACGCGCTGTCCGATCGATCCCGGCGCCCTGCCAGCAGTCCCTCGAAGACCCCCGCTGCCATGGAGCAGGAAGTCGTGCGGCTGCGCCAGGCCCATCCGCGTTGGGGCGGACGCAAGATCAGCCGGCGCCTGCGGGATCTGGGCTTTGAGGCGGTGCCACAGGCCAGCACCGTGACCGACATCCTGCACCGGCACAACCTGATCCTGCCGGCCGATTCAGCGATGAGCCAACCCTGGAAGCGCTTTGAGCACGAGCAGCCCAACGTACTCTGGCAGATGGACTTCAAGGGGCACTTCGAGACCCTCCAGAAGGAGCGGTGCAGTCCCCTGACGGTGCTCGACGACCACTCGCGCTTCAGCATCCTGCTACGCGCCTGTGGGCCCACCGATACCGCTACCGTGCAGGCGGGATTACGGGAGGCGTTTGGGCACTATGGCCTGCCGTTACGCATCAATACCGATAACGGCTCGCCGTGGGGTTCACCTGGCAGTCCGGGGCAGCTCACCGAGCTGGCCGTCTGGCTGATCCAGCTGGGTATCCGCATCAGTTACAGCCGGCCTTACCACCCGCAGACCAACGGCAAGGACGAACGGTTTCACCGTACGCTGAAGGCTGAAGTACTGAACGGACGAAGCTTCGCCACCCAGCAGCACGTGCAACAGGAACTGGACCGCTGGCGCACCGTATATAACTGCGAGCGCCCGCATGAGGCGATCGGCATGGACACGCCGATCAGCCGTTACCGGCCCAGCCCCCGGGCGTATCCATCGACCCTGCAGGAGCCGGAGTACGGCCCGGATGACGTGGTACTGCGGGTCAAAGCGAATGGTCAGCTACGCTTTGAGGGACAGCACCTTAGGGTCTCGAAAGCACTTTATGGGCTGCCGGTTGCGGCACGCGCAAAGCTGGGCGAAGACGGCGTATTTGAATTCTGGTTTGCCCATCATCGCATCCTCACCCTTGACCTGAGGAGCGAAAATCACTGACCATAAAGTGTCAATGATGTCCCCGCACGTCTGTCAACCATGTCTCCGGTCTATACACTTGCCGCAAAGAAAAGTAGGCAAAAGAAAGCGGCTCAAACCGCTCATGCTAAGTGGGTCCCGTGGTCTGCACAGGGTAGTGGTGCATCTGGAATCTGTGTTCGTGCCCCTGCATACGCTAGTGACAAGGGCGTCATACTTCCGGCGGCGCTGCGCGCGCCGAAGAGCACTTCTTAAAACCTCCTGTTACGTTTTGGCTCTTGCATTTGTACGCTTACGTTTGTGCTCTTGCGTTTGTGCTTTTGGATTTGGGATCACGTTTTTGCTGGCATCGTGACTCGTCATTGCATTGCCACTGCAAGTGCGAGCGGGAGTGGAAGTGGAAGTGGAAGTGGAAGTGGGAATGATCGGCATTTCATTTGAAGTGGGTGTTCCCGGGTGAGTGCAGAGGCACGTCGCCGAGGCGAAGCCGACGGCCCCCACGGCGCGCAACCGAAGCCCCTGGTTTCCCATGCAGCCCCGTCCGCGACGCACGTAGTGCGGAGTGGGAGCTGATGAGTCCTTTGTCACTAACGCCGAATGTGCGAGAACACAGATTCCAGATGCACCACTACCCGCAGCAGACCACGGTGCCCACTTAGCATGAGCGGTTTGAGCCGCTTTCTTTTGCCTACTTTTCTTTGCGGCGGCAAAGAAAAGTAGGTGCCCCCCGCACAGGGGGAACGCTAATAGACCACTAACAATTCAAGGAAAGGCCAAAACCCCAGGCACACGGACAAACAAGCGCCGCAGGCAAAAAACCAAATGCTCACCTCAATCAAAAGACTCCTGAAGAAATGGCGCGCCTCCCGCGACGGCGGCCACCAACTAGACGCGCTACTGGCAATAGCCGACAAAACGGCCCCCTATCCAGACCGTAGTGAATGGCTGATCGAACTCGCCCACTGGATCCACCGCGGCCGCGCAGTCCACCCCGAACAACCCGGCACCGCCAACACCACCCCAGCACACACAAGAATCCGCTACATGCTCCACGTGCTGGACCGCAACCCAGCCTGGAAGACCAACGTCGCCGGCATTCTCCGCGCGCTCCTCCGCGAAAGCGACGGCCTCTCGCTTCTCTGCGATGCAGGCATGCCCGTGCACTCAGGCTTCTTCGGCGCACTCTTCGAGCGCCTCGAAGCCTCACTGATCCCGCCCGCGCCAAACCGGCGCGATCTGAGAGCGATCGTCACGCTGATGTTCAACCAGCAACGCGACGCCGAATGGATCGCCAATCTGCCAACCGATCTGCTCACCCGCATCCGAGCGCTCTTCGATTACGAAGAGGACGACAGCGAACAACACGACACCACCCCATTCTCGCTCGACCTACTGGCCGCCCTGCACAACCTCACCTGCCAGATCAGTTCGACCGGTCTGTCGCAAACCGTCCGCAGCCGTCTCGGCGAAGTCGACGTCGGCGATGCCGGCGACGTGCGCGTCGCCATGGAAAAGCAGCCGTTCTACCGGCTCACGCGCGCCATGCTCGCCGTCGAAGCTGCCCATCAGGCAGTCAGCGAAGGCGCCCCGCAGGAGAAGCTGCTGCATGAGGTCAACTATCTGCGCCTGCTGCTCGACGAATGCCGCAGCGCCACCGACAATGTCTTCGCCCATCTCTATCGCAACGGCGTCAGTGTCGATATCGTGTTCCAGGTCGAACGAATGCGCATGCGCATCGTGCGTGCTGAGCACCTGCTAAACGCCTGGATGGCGCAGGACGATCCGCATGCCGGCGCACGTCTCACCGCCGAACTGGTGAACGCGAATCACGCGAGCCAGAGCGTGGCGTACCTCGTACGCAGCAATTTCTCGTTGCTGGCGCGCAAGGTCGTCGAATACAGCGCCGATACCGGCGAACACTACATCGCCCGCGATCGCGCCGAATACCTGAAGATGCTGCGCATGGCGGCCGGCGGCGGGCTCGTAACCGTCGTCACGGTCTGCGTGAAATTCGCCATCACCGGCGCGCATCTGCAGTCGATGTTCGAAGGGCTGCTCGCCGGCATCAACTACGCGGCCAGCTTCCTGCTGATGCACTTCCTGCACTTCTCGCTCGCCACCAAGCAACCGGCGATGACCGCGCCCACGCTTGCCCGCGAACTCGACGGTACCGGCACGCCAGCGGGCGTCGACAGCTTCGTGAGTTCGGTGACCGCGTTGATGCGCACGCAGGCAGCCGCGGTGCTCGGCAACGTGCTGCTGGTGTTTCCCGTGTGCTTCGGTGTGCAATGGGTCTGGCATGCGCTGTTCAACGCCAACATCATTTCGCCCGAGAAGGCCCACGCCACACTGCACTCATTCTCGCTATTGGGACCGACGCCGTTCTACGCCGCGCTGACCGGCGTGCTCCTATGGTCGTCGAGTTTGCTGTCAGGATGGGCGGACAACTGGTTCGTCCTGCATCGCGTGGCGGACGCGCTCGCCTACAACCGGCGCCTGCGCATGACGCTCGGCGCGGCCGGCACCGCCCGGCTCGCCGCGTTCTGCCGCTCGAATGTGGCGGGTGTCGTGGGCAACATCACGCTCGGCCTGATGCTCGGGCTCGTGCCGGCGATCCTCACCGCCTTCGCCTTCACTTTCGAGGTGCGTCACGTGACGCTCAGTGCCGGCTCGATCGGCATCGCGCTCGGCGTGCTGGGCAAGGACGCGTTGAAGTTGCCGGAGCTGTGGTGGGCGGTCGCGGGCGTCGGCAGCATGGCGATCCTCAACGTGGCCGTGAGTTTCGCGCTCGCCTTCTACATGGCGGTGAAATCGCGCGACTTGCGGCGCAACGCGGTGCGCTCGCTGCGCGGCGCGATCTGGCTGCGGGTGTTCAGACATCCGCTGGAGCTGGTATGGCCGGCCAAAGCGGCGCCGCACCCCGACCGCGTACAATAGCGCCTTATCTAACGCCTTCCGGCAACCTCAATGTCCTTCGATTTCTTCCTTCCCTGTCCGCGCGGCCTTGAAGCCTCGCTTGCCGCCGAGCTCGCCGAAATTGCCGCGAAGCACCTGAACGGCGCGCCGTTCACGGCCGGTGCGCAAGTGCCCGGCGGCGTGCATTTCCGCGGCGGCTGGGCTGCCGGCATGGCCGCCAACCTGCACTCGCGTCTCGCGAGCCGCGTGCTGCTGAAAATCGCGCATCGGCCGTATCGCAGCGAACAGGACATTTACGCGCTCGCGCTCGAACAACGTTGGGAACAGTGGTTCTCGGCGAACGAAACGCTGCGCGTGGACGTCACGGCCATCAAGTCGCCGCTGCGCAGCCTCGAATTCACGACGCTGCGTGTCAAGGACGCGATCTGCGACCGTCTGCGCGAAGTCAGCGGCGCGCGGCCGAACATCGACACCGCCGCACCCGACGTGCGCGTATTCGCGTTCCTCACCGCCACCGAATGCACGCTCTACCTCGACACCTCAGGCGATCCGCTCTTCAAGCGCGGCTGGCGGCTGGACAAGGGCGCGGCGCCGCTGCGCGAGAACCTCGCGGCGGGCATCCTGCGGCTGACCGGCTGGACCGCCGGCACGCCGTTGTACGACCCGATGTGCGGCAGCGGCACCTTCCTCGCGGAAGCCGCGCAAGTGGCGCTGAATATCGCGCCGGGTGCGGAACGCCGCTTCGGCTTCGAGAAGCTCAAGCAATTCGAAGCCAGGACCTGGCAAACGCTGAAGGCCGCCGCGCTCGACGCCAAGCACGCCGCCCGCACCTCGCGCGCCGATCTGCAGATCTTCGGCAGCGATATTTCCGGTGACATGCTCGACAAGGCGCGTGCGAACTTCCAGCGCGCCGGTCTGCCGTCGATTCCGCTCAAACAGGTCGATGCGCGCGGCATGACGTCGCCGTCGGCTGAGCCTGGCATCCTCGTCGCGAATCCGCCGTATGGCGAGCGGATCGAAGTGCGCGGCCGCAACGCGCGCGGTGAAATCCGCGAAGGCCGCGCCACGCGTGAAGGCCGCGACGACGACAGCTTCCACCGCGCCCAGGAAGAAGCACCGGACAGCGAGTTTTTCCAGTCCCTCGGCGATGCGCTGAAGCAGCGTTTCACCGGCTGGCATGCGTTCATCCTGACGTCGGATCGCAAACTGCCGGGCCAACTGCGTCTGCGTGAATCGACCAAGACGCCGCTCTTCAACGGCGCGCTCGAATGCAGATTGTTCCGCTTCGATCTGATCGCGGGCAGCGTCCGCCAGCGGCCGCAGAACAACGACACACCGGCAGCGTAAGCCGGAGCACAGCAGCATCGAAAAAACCGCGGATCCTAGTCCGCGGTTTTTTTTCGCCGGTAGTTCGGCGATCGGCCGGCGCCCATGTCCGCTCATCGTCCGCCACATCCTTTTGCGCCCCCCGCCACTCCCTACTGACACTACGCTGTCAGTAGCCCCCAAGCACACTCCTTCTCACGCCATCCGGCGCTTTGCACGGCTTACCGCCATCCCCAGGAGAGTGTCATGTCCGCATCATCCAAAGTTGTTGCATGGTTTGAGATTCCGTCCGTCGATTTCGATCGCGCGGTTCGCTTTTACGAAGCTGGGCTCGACGTCAAACTAACTCGCGAGGAAATCGGCGGCCAACCGATCGCCATCTTCGGCTACGAGGAACCGGCCACCGGCGGCGCGATCATCCATAGCCCGTCGATGACGCCCTCCGACGACGGCGTGCTCGTCTACCTGAACGCGCAGCCGACAGTCGACGCCACCCTCGCCCGCATCGAAAAGGCGGGCGGCAAGACCGATGGTCCGGTGATCAAGTTGCCGCAGGACATCGGCTACATCGCGTTCTTCACCGACACGGAGGGCAACCGTCTTGGCCTGCATTCGCTGACCAACGGCTAACACCCGACCCGGCGCACAAGCACGGCGGCCAGCAGGCACCGCGCAGAACGCCGACCGGAGCGCGGCATGCGGCGCTATCATCGCGGGACTGTTCCTGTCCTTTTCTACAAAACGCCCACGATGACGCGCCGCGCCGACCGCCTGTTCCAGATCGCCGAACTGTTGCGCGGACGGCGTTTGACCACGGCGCAACAACTCGCCGACTGGCTGCATATCTCGCTGCGCACGGTCTATCGCGACGTGCGTGATCTGCAACTGTCAGGCGTGCCAATCGAAGGCGAAGCAGGCATCGGCTACCGGTTGAGCCGCGCGGCGAGCCTGCCGCCACTCACCTTCACCGCGGATGAACTGGCCGCGCTGGCAGCAGGCGCACGGATGATCGAATCGTGGGGCGGCGCCGGCTTCGCGAGTGGCGCACGCGGGGCGCTGGCGAAGATTGCCTCGGCCATGCCCGCCGACAAGCGCGCAACGATCGAACGTCTGGCGATCTTCGCGCCGTCGTTTCACATCAAGGCGGATTTTTCAGCGAAGGTGGATATCCTGCATCGCGCGATCGACGCCCGGCACGTCGTGAGCTTTGCCTATACCGATGTGAACGGCGCAGCGACTGAACGGCGCGTGTGGCCGCTGGCGCTGGCGTATTGGGGTGCGCGCTGGACGCTTGGCGCGTGGTGCGAATTGCGCAGCGACTTCCGCAATTTCGGTCTGGAGAAGATCCAGGCGCTTCAGGTGCTCGAATCGTATCCGGATCAGGAAGGACGACGCCTGGCGGATTTGCTGCGGCATGTGAATGCGAAGCCGCCGTGAAGACGTCGATGATGCGGTTCGCGGCCCGCCGCGAGGCGTGCCGCGAACCGCCGAGGCGCGTTATTCCACCGCCTTCACCATATCCTCGATCACCTTCTTCGCGTCGCCGAACACCATCATCGTCTTGTCCATGTAGAACAGATCGTTGTCGAGACCGGCGTAGCCTGCCGCCATCGAACGTTTGTTCACGATGACCGTGCGCGCCTTGTACGCCTCGATGATCGGCATGCCCGCGATCGGCGACTTCGGATCGTTCTTCGCGGCCGGGTTCACTACGTCGTTCGCGCCAAGCACCAGCACCACATCCACCTGACCGAACTCGCCGTTGATGTCGTCCATTTCGTAGACCATGTCGTACGGCACCTCGGCTTCGGCGAGCAGCACGTTCATGTGCCCGGGCATCCGTCCGGCCACCGGGTGAATCGCGTACTTCACCTCGATGCCCTTCTCGACCAGCTTGTCGGTCAGCTCCTTCAACGCATGCTGCGCACGCGCCACCGCAAGACCATAACCCGGCACGATCACCACGGTTTCAGCATTGCCGAGCATGAACGACGCATCATCAGCCGACCCGGATTTCACCGGCCGCTGCTCCGCCGACCCACCTGCTGCTGCCGCACCCGCCTCGTTACCGAAACCGCCGAGAATCACGTTGAAGAACGAGCGGTTCATCGCGCGGCACATGATGTACGACAGGATCGCACCCGACGAACCCACCAGCGAGCCCGCGATGATCAGCATCGGATTGTTCAGCGAGAAGCCGATGCCCGCCGCCGCCCAACCCGAATACGAGTTCAGCATCGACACGACCACCGGCATATCCGCGCCGCCAATCGGAATGATGATCAGCACACCCAGCACGAACGCGATCAGCGTCATGATGATGAACGGCAGCCACGACTGCGTGAGGAAGAAGATCACGCCGAAGCCGAGCATCGCGAGCGCGAGGAACAGGTTGATCAGGTGCTGCCCCGCATAGACCACCGGTGCGCCCTGGAACAGCCGGAACTTGTACTTGCCCGACAGCTTGCCGAACGCGATCACCGAACCGGAGAACGTAATCGCGCCGACAAACGTGCCGATGAACAGCTCGACGCGATTGCCGTATGGCAGGAAGCCCGGTGCCGTGTTGTCCGGATCGATAAGACCGAACGCCGACGGCTCCGACACCACCGCGTACGCGATGCACACGGCCGCGAGACCGATCAGCGAGTGCATCGCCGCGACCAGTTCCGGCATCTTGGTCATCTCGACGCGCGCGGCGACAAACGCGCCGATCGCACCGCCGATCACCAGCGCGACCAGCAGCAGGCCGAGCCCTAACCCAAGATTCGAGCCGAGCGCATTCGCCTGTTTGACGATCAGTGCGATGGTGGTGAGGATCGCAATCGCCATCCCGACCATGCCGAAGGTATTGCCGGTGCGCGCGGTCTTCGGATTCGACAGCCCTTTGAGCGCCTGAATGAAACAGACCGACGCAACCAGATAAAGCAGCGTGACGACATTCAGACTCATTACGCGTTCTCCTTGGCGGCTGCGGGGAGCTTCTTCGGCTCTTTCTTCCTGAACATCTCCAGCATTCGCCTTGTCACCAGAAATCCGCCGAACACGTTCACCGCTGCAAGCGCGACGGCCAGAGTGCCGAAGAACTTGCCGGTGTCGCCCACGGTGAGGCCTGCTGCAAGCATCGCGCCGACGATCACGATCGCCGAGATCGCGTTGGTCACCGCCATCAGCGGCGTGTGCAGCGCGGGCGTGACGTTCCAGACGACGTGGTAGCCGACGTAAATCGCCAGCACGAAAATGATCAGGTTGATGACGGTGTGGTTGATGACTTCCATCGCCGTTCTCCTCTATGCCTTGCGCGTGACTTCGCCGTCACGGGCCAGCAGCGTGGCCGCGACGATGTCGTCTGCGAGATCGATGTTCAGGACGCCTTCCTTGGTGATGATCAGCTTCAGGAAGTCGAGCAGGTTGCGTGCGTAGAGCGACGACGCGTCGGCGGGCACCATTGAGGCCAGATTCGTATAGCCGACGATCTGTACGCCATGTTTCAGGACAACCTGATCCGCTTCGGTGAGCGGACAGTTGCCGCCGCGCCGGCCTTCGTATTCGGCGCCACGCCCTGCCGCGAGGTCCACCAGCACGGAGCCGGGTTTCATCGCCTGCACGGTTTCCACCGAGATCAGCGTCGGTGCGGCGCGGCCCGGAATCAGGGCGGTCGAGATCACGATGTCGGCCTGTTTCGCGCGCTCGTGAACGAGTGCCGACTGGCGCGTGAGCCACGAAGGCGGCATCGGCCGCGCGTAGCCACCGACGCCCTGCGCGGCCTCCCGTTCCTCATCGGTTTCATACGGGACATCGAGAAACTTGGCGCCGAGCGATTCAATCTGCTCTTTCACCGCCGGACGCACGTCCGAGGCTTCGATCACGGCGCCAAGGCGCTTGGCAGTCGCGATAGCCTGCAGACCGGCTACGCCAGCGCCCAGAATCAGCACGCGCGCCGCTTTCACGGTCCCGGCGGCGGTCATCAGCATCGGCATGAAGCGGGGATAAAGCGTGGCAGCCAGCAGCACCGCCTTGTACCCGGCGATGTTCGCCTGCGAGCTTAAGACGTCGAGGCTCTGCGCACGCGTGGTGCGCGGTGCGGCCTCTAAAGCGAACGCGGTGACGCCCGCAGCCGCCAGCTTTGATGAGTTTTCTGTATTAAACGGATCGAGCATGCCGACCAGCGTCGCGCCGCGCTTCAGAAGCGGCAACTCGGCATCGGTCGGGGACTGGACCTTGAGGACCAGATCCGCCCCAAACGCGGTGGCCGCGTCGACGATTTCCGCGCCGGCGGCTGTAAAGGCATCGTCAGGAAAGCTCGCGCCGGTGCCGGCGCCGCTCTGGATCGTGACCCGGTGGCCCTGGGTCACATACTTCCTGACCGTTTCGGGCGTCGCGGCGACGCGGGTTTCGTGCGCGCGCGTCTCGGCTGGCACTCCGATGTGCATCTTTTCTCCTCCTCGACTTCCTGTTTTACGACAGAGCTGCCGACGAGGCACGCCGGCTTGCAAGTGCAACGGCTAACGGCGTCACTTTAACCGAAACATGGGGGTGCGCAGAAATCGGGGACAATCCGGGGGTGCCCGGCGAGCGGAGCGGCTCGTTGGCTGGGGCTGAGTGGCCCTGGCAGCCGCCCGCCCGGTTCCCGGCAGCCCAGGCCCATAAACGGTAAAATGCGCACCCATGAAACCGGAAACCTGGCTGCCGCACGTCACCGTTGCGGCCATCGTCGAGCGTGACGGGCGTTTTCTCGTGGTCGAGGAACATACCGCCGACGGCCTGCGCCTGAATCAGCCCGCCGGCCATCTGGAAGCGGGCGAAACGCTTCTGGAAGCGGTCATCCGCGAAACGCTCGAGGAAACCGCGCATCCGTTCATGCCCGAGGCGCTGGTCGGCATGTACATGACGCATTTCGAGCGGCCCGGCAGTGAGGGCGTGACGTACCTGCGCTTCACCTATTGCGGCACGAGCGGCAAAGCGGATACCGGGCGCGCGCTCGATCCCGACATTGTCCGCACGCTGTGGATGAGCACCGACGAATTGCGCGCCTGCCCCGAACGGCATCGCACGCCGCTCGTCATGCAATGCGTCGACGATTACCTCGCGGGACGGCGTTTCCCGCTCGACTTCGTGCACACGCATTCGGTCGGGCGAAAACAGGCGTAAATAGACGCAAAGCAGGTATAGCCAGGCGTACCCCGTCACAAGCGGGCCTGATCCGTCACGAGCGGCCAGGCAGGCGACCGGGCAACACGGTCAACCCACGATCAATGAAGTCACGCAGTACCCAGTGAGCACCTTATGAGCAAGCAGAAAGTCGTAGTAGGCATGTCGGGCGGCGTCGATTCGTCGGTTACCGCGTGGCTGCTGAAGGAACAGGGCTACGACGTGGTCGGCCTGTTCATGAAAAACTGGGAAGACGATGACGATAGCGAGTACTGCTCGACCCGGCAGGACTGGATCGACGTCGTCTCGGTGGCTGACCTGATCGGCATCGACGTGGAAGCGGTCAACTTCGCCGCCGAATACAAAGACCGCGTGTTCGCCGAATTCCTGCGCGAATATTCGGCCGGCCGCACGCCGAATCCGGACGTGCTGTGCAACGCCGAAATCAAGTTCAAGGCCTTCCTCGATCACGCGATGTCGCTCGGCGCGGAAACGATCGCGACCGGCCACTATGCGCGCGTGCGCGAGAACAACGGCCGCTTCGAACTGCTGAAGGCCTTCGATCATACGAAAGACCAGTCGTACTTCCTGCATCGGCTGAACCAGGCGCAGTTGTCGAAAACGCTGTTTCCTCTGGGCGAGATTCCGAAAACCAAAGTCCGCGAAATTGCCGAACAGATCGCGCTGCCGAATGCGAAGAAGAAAGATTCGACCGGTATCTGCTTCATCGGTGAACGGCCGTTCCGCGACTTCCTGAACCGCTATCTGCCGACCCAACCCGGCCCGATGAAAACCACCGACGGCAACGTGGTCGGTGAACACATCGGCCTCGCGTTTTACACCTTCGGGCAGCGCAAGGGCATCGGCCTCGGCGGCAGCAAGGAGGGCAGCGGCGAGCCGTGGTTCGTCGCCGGTAAAGATATTGCGTCGAACACGCTGTATGTCGCGCAAGGCCACGAGCATCCGTGGCTGCTGAGCCATACGCTCTCAGCGGGCAATACGAGCTGGGTCGCAGGCGAGCCGCCGGCCGACGGTTTCGCGTGCGGCGCTAAAACCCGTTACCGGCAAGCGGACGCACCGTGCTCCTTCAGCGCGGCAGGTGCGGGCGAAGGCCTCTTCGAGCTGAATTTCGACGCCGCACAATGGGCTGTCACACCGGGGCAATCTGCGGTGCTCTACGATGGCGACGTGTGTCTCGGCGGCGGCATCATCGAACACGCGATGACCGGGCAGCCAACGGCGCGCCAGCCGCAACAGGCAGCGTTGCTGACCGCCCGTTGAGCCATGAGTTTTACCGTGCGGCAACGCCTCGCGTCGCCGCACCTGCTTCACCTGCATGCCTCATCTTCAAGCTTCAGACTTCACGCTTCACCCGTGCGTTTCACCTTCGAGCCGCAGCTAGCTTCACCATAACAAGCAGGTGTTCGTTCCCCTCGCGGCAGACTCCGTCTGCGCCGACAGCGTTGACGATCCCTCCGCGACGATCCTCACTGCACTGGAGTCCCCATGTTTTCTCGACGTTATCTGGCGATGTGGTGCGCAGTCGTGCTGGTCGCCGTCTGTGCTCTGCTTGCCGCGACGCAGCACATTTCGTGGTTCTGGATCATCGTGCCGGTGGCGCTCGTCGCGCTCGGCCTGTTCGACCTGACGCAGCAGCACCACGCGATTCTGCGTAACTATCCGCTGTGGGGCCATTTCCGTTTCCTGTTTGAATTCATCCGCCCGGAAATCCGCCAGTATTTCGTCGAGGACGATACCGACGAGAAACCGTTCTCGCGCGCGCAACGCAGCATCGTCTATCAGCGCGCGAAGAACGACGTGGATAGCCGTCCGTACGGCACCGAGCTCGACGTCAAAGCCGTCGCGCACGAATGGATCAGCCACTCGCTCGCGCCGACCACGCTCGATAACCACGACTTCCGTATCGTCGTCGGCCCGGACCGCGCGCAGCCCTACTCGATGTCGATCTTCAACGTCTCCGCGATGAGCTTCGGCTCGCTGTCGGCGAACGCGATCATGGCGCTAAACCTCGGCGCGAAGAAAGGCAACTTCGCGCACGACACCGGCGAAGGCTCGATGTCGAAATACCACCGCGAGCATGGCGGCGACATCATCTGGGAAATCGCCTCCGGCTACTTCGGCTGCCGTAATGACGACGGTACCTTCAGCGCGGAGAAGTTCGCGAAGCAGGCCGCCGAGCCGCAAGTGAAGATGATCGAGGTGAAGCTCTCGCAAGGCGCGAAACCTGGTCACGGCGGCGTGCTGCCGGCCGCGAAGATTACGCCCGAGATTGCGGAAACGCGCGGCGTGCCGATGGGCCGCGATTGCATCTCGCCCGCCACCCACTCCGAATTCTCGTCGCCGCGCGGCCTGCTCGAATTCGTCGACCGTTTGCGCACACTGTCCGGCGGCAAGCCGACCGGGTTCAAGCTGTGCATCGGGCATCCGTGGGAATTTTTCGGCATTGCGAAGGCAATGCTGGAGACGGGAATTCTGCCGGACTTTATCGTGGTCGACGGTGCGGAAGGCGGCACGGGCGCAGCGCCACTGGAGTTCACCGATCACGTCGGCGTGCCGTTGCAGGAAGGGTTGCTTCTGGTACACAACACGCTGGTAGGGATCGGCTTGCGTCAGCGCATCCGGATCGGCGCGAGCGGCAAAATGATTACTGCGTTCGATATCACCAAGACACTGGCGATCGGTGCGGATTGGGTCAACGCGGCGCGTGGCTTCATGTTCGCGGTCGGTTGCATTCAGGCCCAGACCTGCCACACCGGCCGCTGCCCGACGGGCGTCGCGACGCAGGATCCGGTGCGTCAGCGTGCTTTGGTGGTGCCGGACAAAGCTGATCGCGTGTTCAACTTCCATCACAACACGCTGCATGCGCTGAAGGAAATCATTCAGGCGGCGGGGCTCAAGCATCCGGCGGAACTGCGCGCGCATCACATCGTACGGCGCGTGTCGTCGCATGAAGTGCGGTTGATGTCCGATCTGTTGAAGTATCTCGATCCGAACGATCTGCTGAAGGGCAACTATCGCTACACGTTGTACGAGAAATACTGGCCTATGGCGCAAAGCGATTCGTTTGCGCCGAAAGTTGAACTGGCCGCGACGTAAGGCAGTTCTAGCGGCGATTGGCTCGTGAGCCGGTCGCCGCCCGAGTCTTAGATTTTGACGGCGAGTTCTTGCAGAAAAATAAGAATCCTTGAGAGCTTGTCTTATATACAAGGACAGCGGCGGACCGTACATTTGCGTGGTCTTTTTTCCCGCTCAATGTCCATGGTTACAGCCCCTCCTGCTCCGTTGCCGCTCAGCGAACACACGCAACTCGTCCAGACCCGTCATGGCTGGATGCTCGCCAATCCGAACGACTTCTATCTCGGCCGCGCGCTCATCGAATACGGTGAATGCAGCGAACTCGAATCTGCCGTGTTGCGGCAGTTGCTGGTGCAGCCGGGCATCGTCGTGGAAGTCGGCGCGAATATCGGCGTGCATACGATCATGCTGGCGCGTGAGGCGCAGGCGCGTCGCCAGGTGCTCGTCGCCTTCGAGCCTCAACCGGTGATCTTTCAGAACCTCTGCGCGAATCTCGCGGCCAACGGTGTGCGTAACGTGCTGGCCTGGCCGTACGCGTGCGGTGCGACTGCGGGGACGCTGCATTTTGAGCGGCCGGACTACGATGCGCCGGGCAACTTTGGCGGCGTGTCGATGCAGACCGAGGCCGCGGCGAATACGCTGCCGGTTCCGTGCGTGCGGCTGGACGATGCGCTGCGCTCACATACCGTCGGGCTGCTGAAGCTCGACGTGGAAGGGTTCGAGTTGAACGCGCTGCTAGGCGCACAGGAAACCATCGCCCGCTCGCGACCGGTGATTTACGTCGAGAACGACCGGCTCGACCGGTCACAGGCGTTGATCGAGTGGTTGTGGTCGAAGGAATACCGGTTGTGGTGGCACTTGCCGCCTTTGTTCAACCCAGGCAACTTCTTTGACCGCGCGGAGAATATCTACGACAGGTTGCTGTCGTGCAATATGCTCGCGCTGCCGCGGGAAATGGAGATGGAGATTGACGGGTTTGTCGAAGTGACGGATTCGGATTCCGCCACGCATGCGTTGATGAGTTTGAGCAGTTAGCGGACGGGACACTTCCCGGGACGACAAACAACAAGAGGCCGCCTGATGCGGCCTTTTTTCGTTTGGCGAACCCTCCTCGCACCGTCCGCCCCAGCAAAACGGACACCCCCCTCCCTTTCCGTTAAAATCTACGGTTTAGCACTTCGCTCCACGGCCAGCTCGCGCGCTCCGGCGTTTGCGGCGCGGCCCTATGCCCGAAAGGCACTTCATGCTCACGTTTCAGCAAATCATCCTGACACTGCAGTCCTACTGGGATAAGCAGGGTTGCGCGTTGCTCCAGCCGATCGACATGGAAGTCGGCGCGGGCACGTCCCACGTCCATACTTTCCTGCGCGCGATCGGTCCGGAACCGTGGCGAGCAGCCTATGTGCAGCCGTCGCGCCGTCCCAAAGACGGCCGGTACGGCGAGAACCCGAACCGCCTGCAGCATTACTACCAGTACCAGGTCGTGCTGAAGCCTGCGCCGGAAAACATCCTCGACCTGTACCTCGGTTCGCTGGAGGCCCTTGGCTTCGACCTGAAGCAGAACGACGTGCGTTTCGTAGAAGACGACTGGGAAAACCCGACGCTCGGCGCGTGGGGCCTTGGCTGGGAAGTGTGGCTGAACGGCATGGAAGTGACCCAGTTCACTTACTTCCAGCAAGTCGGCGGCCTGGATTGCAAGCCGGTGCTGGGCGAAATCACCTACGGTCTCGAGCGTCTCGCGATGTATCTGCAGAAGGTCGAGAACGTCTACGACCTGGTCTGGACCGAGTGGGAAGAGCAAGGCCCGAACGGCCCGGAACTGCGCCGCCTGACGTACGGCGACGTGTACCACCAGAACGAAGTCGAACAGTCGACCTACAACTTCGAGCACGCAAACGTCGATCTGCTGTTCACGTTCTTCAACAGCTACGAAGCGGAAGCCAAGCGCATGATCGAAGCGCAGATCGCGCTGCCCGCTTATGAACTGGTGCTGAAGGCCGGCCACACGTTCAACCTGCTGGACGCCCGCGGGGCGATCTCCGTCACGGAACGTGCGGCGTACATCGGCCGGATTCGCGCGCTGTCGCGTCTGGTTGCGCAGGCTTACTACGACTCGCGCGAGAAGCTCGGTTTCCCGATGCTCGGCAATCCGGTGCACGGTGTGCCCGGCCTCACGACCGACGAGCAGGATGCCGCAATGCCCGCGTGGGCGCCGCCGCTGAAAATCGAACGCAAGATCGATCCGGACTGACGAGAACATCAAGAAATGACTCAACCCCATCAAGCTACCCTGCTCGTCGAGCTGCTGACCGAAGAACTGCCGCCGAAAGCGCTCGCGCGTCTGGGCGACGCCTTCGCCGAAGGCATTGCGCAGCGCCTGGCGGCGCGCGACCTGGTCGAAGGCGAACTGTCGTTCGAACGTTATGCGACACCGCGCCGCCTCGCGGTCACGATCAAGAACGTGCGTTCGGTCGCGCCGGAAAAACACGTGCGCGAAAAAGTGCTGCCGGTTTCCGTCGCGCTAGATAAAGACGGCCAGCCCACCGCGCCGCTCGCGAAGAAACTGGCCGCGCTCGGCTTCCCCGATTTTTCGGTGAACGACCTGGAGCGCGCGCAGGACGGTAAGGCCGAAGCCTTCTTCCTGCGCTACGCCGCGCCGGGCGCCACGCTCGCCGAAGGCCTGCAAGCCGCGCTCGACGAAACGCTCGCCAAGTTGCCGATTCCGAAAGTGATGACCTATCAGCGCCCGGACGGCACCAATGTGCAGTTCGTGCGTCCGGTGCATCGTCTGACCACCTTGCACGGCGAACAGGTCGTGCCGGTCACGGCATTGGGCGTCGATGCCGACGACACCACGCTCGGCCACCGCTTCCTGTCCGAAGGCCTCGTGCAGATCCAGCACGCGGATTCGTACGCCGACACGCTGATGCACAAGGGCCACGTGGTCGCGAATTTCGCCGACCGCAAGGAAACCATCCGCACGCATCTGCTCGCGCAAGCCGACGGCGATCAGGTCGTCATGCCGGAATCGCTGCTGGATGAAGTGAATTCGCTGGTCGAATGGCCGGTGGTCTACGCCTGCCGTTTCGAGGACGAATTCCTGCAAGTACCGCAGGAATGCCTGATCCTGACGATGCAGACGAACCAGAAATACTTCGCGTTGACGGATGCGAACGGCAAGCTGCGCTCGCGCTTCCTGATCGTGTCGAATATTGAAACGAAGACGCCTGGCGATATCGTCGAAGGCAACGAACGCGTAGTGCGTCCGCGTCTGGCCGATGCGAAGTTCTTCTTCGAGCAGGACAAGAAGAAGCCGCTCGCCGACCGCGTGCCGCTGCTCGCGAACGTCGTATATCACAACAAGCTGGGTTCGGCGCTGCAACGCGTCGAGCGCGTCGAGGCGCTGGCTGGAGCCATTGCCTCGCTGATCGGCGCAGATGTCGCGCTCGCGAAGCGCGCCGCGCGTCTGGCGAAGGCCGACCTGATCACCGACATGGTCGGCGAATTCCCCGAGCTGCAAGGCACGATGGGCACGTACTACGCGCGCCACGACGGCGAGCCGGAAGAAGTCGCGTTGGCGTGCTCGGAACACTATCAGCCGCGCTTCTCCGGCGATGCCTTGCCGGCCACTGCAACCGGCACCGTCGTCGCGCTCGCCGACAAGCTCGAAACGCTGGTCGGCATCTGGGGTATCGGCCTGCAACCCACCGGCGAGAAAGACCCGTTCGCGCTGCGCCGTCATGCGCTCGGCGTGCTGCGGATTCTGATCGAGAAACAATTGCCGGTCGACCTGATCGAACTGCTGCGCACCGCTTACGCGCAATTCGCCGCCGTACCGGGCGTCGCCGATTCGACGCAAGCGATCTACGAATTCAGCATGGACCGTCTGCGCGGCCTGCTGCGCGAGCGCGGCTACGCGCCAGGCGAAATCGACGCGGTGCTGGCACTGAACCCGACGCGCCTCGACGACGTCGTCGCGCGCCTGGATGCAGTCCGCGAATTCGCTGCGCTGCCGGAAGCAGCATCGCTCGCAGCGGCCAACAAGCGGATTTCGAACATCCTGAAGAAATCGGAAGGTTCAGCGACCGGCGGTGTGCAGGTTGCACTGCTGACCGAAGCGGCCGAAAAAGCCTTGTCTGCGCAACTCGAACAGGTTGCACCGCGCGTGCAATCGCAACTCGCCGCACGCGACTACACGGGCGCACTCACCGCGCTCGCCGCGTTGCGCGAACCGGTCGACACGTTCTTCAACGACGTGATGGTCAACGCCGAAGATCCGGCGTTGCGCGCCAACCGTCTGGCTTTGCTCGGCGCGCTGCATCAGCAGATGAATTGCGTCGCCGACATCTCCCGACTCGCCGCCTGAGCCCCGCGCCATGCCGACCAAAAAAGTGGTGATCCTCGACCGCGACGGCGTGATCAACGTCGATTCCGACGCGTTCATCAAGTCGCCGGACGAATGGGTCGCCCTGCCCGGTTCGCTCGAAGCGATCGCGCGGCTGAACCAGGCGGGTTATCGCGTTGCAATCGCGACCAACCAGTCGGGCATCGGCCGCGGCCTGTTCGACATGAACGCGCTCAATGCCATGCATCTGAAAATGCATCGCATGGCGGCAGCGGTCGGCGGGCGCATCGACGCGGTGTTCTTCTGTCCGCACACGGCGCAAGATCACTGTGAATGCCGCAAACCGAAGCCCGGCATGCTGAAGATGATCGCTGAACGTTTCGAAGTCGATCCGCACCATACGCCGGTGGTCGGCGACGCGATGCGCGACCTGCAAGCCGGCGCGTCGCTCGGCCACCCGACTCATCTGGTGCTGACCGGCAAGGGCCGTAAGACGCTTGCAACCGGCGGCCTGCCCGAAGGCACGCGCGTGCACAACGACCTGCGCGCGTTCGCGCTCGACTTCCTTTCCGACGCTCACGAGTGACGCGCAACACGCGCGTCCCCAACCCTCACGACCACGCCGATGCGCTTCATTCGTTCTTTGCTGCTGCTGATCTACTTCGTGCTGTTCACGGTGCCGTACGCGACCGCATGCTTCATCGCGTTTCCGTTCATGCGCGCCGACAATCGCTACTGGATGGCGGCCGGCTGGTGCCGCGCCACGCTCCACACGGTGCGCTGGCTGAACGGCATCCGCTACAAGATCGAGGGCTATGAGAACCTGCCCGATGGTCCCGCCGTGCTGCTGTCGAAGCATCAATCGGCCTGGGAAACGCTGGCGTTTCCGGCGCTGATGCCGCGGCCGCTGTGCTACGTGTTCAAGCGCGAGCTGCTATATGTGCCGTTCTTCGGCTGGGCGCTCGGCATGCTGAAGATGGTCCACATCGACCGCAAGGAAGGCAAGTACGCGTTCGATTCGGTCATCAAGCAAGGCAATGCGCGCATGGCTGAAGGCGCCTGGGTCATCATGTTTCCGGAAGGCACACGCACGCCGACCGGCAAGCAAGGCAAGTACAAAACCGGCGGCGCGCGTTTTGCGATTGCCACCGGCGCGCCGGTCGTGCCGATCGCGCACAACGCCGGACGTGTGTGGCCTCGCAACTCGTTTCTCAAATATGCGGGTATAGTCACAGTGTCGATCGGCAAGCCGATCGAGACGACGGGGCTCACGCCCGATGAAGTGAACACGCGCGTCGAAAATTGGATCGAAGCTGAAATGCGTCGCATCGATCCTACCGCGTACCGCGCGGCGGAAAGTAGCTCCGCCGCCGCACCAATCTGACGCGCCCGCGCCCTCGAAGGCGCATTTGCGCGAAGCCGAATCCGATGCAGAAGTCTCCTACGTCGCAGCCCGCTGCGGCGCTCGATAACCGGCAGCTCGATCTCCCGCTCTTCGCCGAGCCGGGGTCGACGTCGTCGTCCCCAACACCCTCCGCACCTTCAGCAGGCTCGCAGAGCGGGCAGCAGCCGGCCGTGCCGCTCGCACCGGACGGTACCAGGCTGCGCAGCCTCACCATCGGTTCGCGCACGCTGCACTATGCGCTCAAGCGCTCGGCGCGCCGTTCGATCGGCTTTGCGATCGACAGCACCGGCCTGATGATTACCGCACCACGTTGGGTCACGCTCGCCGATATCGAAACCGCGATCACCGAAAAGCAACGCTGGATTTTTACGAAGCTGATCGAATGGCAAACGCGTGTCGAACAGCGCGCGTTGCCCAAGGTCGACTGGAAAGATGGTGCGGAAGTACCGTATCTCGGCCAGCCGGTGCGCGTGAAGCTCGGTGCGCCACAAGGCACGCTCGCGTTCAACGCGGATGAAGCCGCACTGCAAGTGCCACTGCCGTTGCAAGCGGACCCGCAGCAGATCAAGGATCGTGTGCAAGGCTGGCTGCAAGGCGAAGCAAAGCGCCTGTTCGGCGAGCGCCTTGCAATCTATGCGGAAAAGCTGGGCGTCAACTATCGCGCGTATGCACTCTCTTCGGCGGCCACGCGTTGGGGCAGCTGTTCGAGCGATGGGAAAATCCGCCTGAACTGGCGGCTGATTCACTTCCCGCTGTCGATCATCGATTACGTCGTTGCGCACGAACTCGCGCATCTACGCGAGATGAATCACAGCCCGCGCTTCTGGGAGACTGTCGAATCGATTTTTCCGGAATTCCGCGAAGCACGGCAGACATTGAAGTCGCATCCGCCGGAATTGCTGCCGACGCTTTAAAGCCTTCTAGCCTTCTGGCCTTCGTCGGCCCTTCAAGGCTTCGGTCTTCGGCCATGAAGCCTTGAAGCCGGCGCCTCAACTTGCCGCGCCGGCCTTCTGAAACCCGCAGCTCACTCCGTGCAGAAAGTTTCCTGCAAGTGACGCCATGTCACCTTGCCGTGCGCGTCCAGGTCCATCACCGCCGTCGAGCGCCGCACGTTCGCATTGCCCGCGTTGTCGCGCTGATACTCACGGTATTTCACCACCGCACCCGACGGATACTCAGACACGATCTCCATATCGCGAATCGTGATCTGCGAGCCGGGGCGCGCGCCGTTCAGCTTCGCAAAAATCTCGCGCAGGCCGGCGTGGTCCAGTGCGAGACCGGACGGCATCACCAGCGTGAATTGCGGAGCAAAGCGCGCCATGATGCGATCCAGCGCGCCGTGATCCGCGGAGCCGTCGAACAAAGACTGGATTTCGACGTGGATGTCGTCAAGTTCTTTGAAGTAGGGATTGCCGTTATTCATTGCCTGTCCTCGCCCCGCCGCTTACGTCACTTTTTCTTCTGGATGAACTCGATCTTGTAGCCGTCCGGATCTTCGACGAAAGCGATCACGGTGGTGCCGTGTTTCATCGGGCCGGCTTCGCGTACAACCTTGCCGCCCTGGGCCTTGATCTTGTCGCATGCGGCGTATGCGTCTGCGACTTCGACAGCGAGGTGCCCGAAGCCGGTGCCGAGGTCGTACGACGGCGTGTCCCAGTTGTGCGTGAGTTCGAGGACGGTGCCGTCACGTTCGTCTTCATAGCCGACGAAAGCCAGCGTGAATTTACCGTCCGGATAGTCATCGCGGCGCAACAATTTCATGCCGAGCAGCTCGGTGTAGAAGGCAATCGAACGGTCCAGGTCGCCGACCCGGAGCATGGTGTGAAGCAGGCGCATCGTGTACTCCCTATTGCGTGATGTCGAGAACAACAATGTACCCGGAATCACGCTGCGCTGCAGAGCGCGCCACACGCGGCGAAACGCGCGGCGCGCCCGTTTTCAACTCGCGCTTTTCACCTCGTCGCGCAATGCGCGCCGCAGAATCTTGCCGACGTTGGTCTTCGGCAGTTCGCTGCGGAACTCGATAATCTTGGGACGCTTGTAACCCGTCAGTTGCTCCTTGCAGAATGCAAGAATGTCCGCGTCGGTGAGCGCCGGGTCTTTCTTCACGACGTAAAGCTTCACCACCTCGCCCGCCTCCGCGTCCGGCACGCCGACCGCCACCACTTCGAACACACCCGGATGCTTCGCCACCACGTCCTCGATTTCATTCGGATAGACGTTGAAGCCCGACACCAGAATCATGTCTTTCTTGCGATCGACGATCTTCACGAAACCCTCTTCCGTCATCACGCCGATGTCGCCGGATTTGAAGAAGCCGTCCGGCGTCATCACCCTCGCCGTTTCGTCGGGGCGGTTCCAGTAGCCGGCCATCACCTGCGGCCCGCGAATGCAGATTTCGCCGCGCTCGCCGAGCGGAACGTCGTTGCCGGCGTCGTCGCGAATCGAAATTTCCGTGGACGGCAACGGCAAGCCGACCGCCCCGGTAAACGCGGTGGACGTCGGCAGATTGGTGGTGGCGCACGGCGATGTCTCCGAGAGCCCATAACCTTCGACGATCGGCACGCCGGTCAGCGCTTGCCAGCGTTGCGCGACGGCTTGTTGCACGGCCATGCCGCCCCCGTTCGATTGCACCAGTTTCGAGAAGTCGAGCGTTTTGAACTCAGGTTCGTTCAGCAGCGCGTTGTACATCGTGTTCACGCCGGGGAACGAGTTGATCGCATAGCCTTGCAAGGCCTTGATGAGCCCCGGCAGATCGCGCGGATTCGGAATCAGGATGCCCATGCCGCCGCAACGCATCGTCAGCAAACCGCAGACCGTCAACCCGAAGATGTGATACAGCGGCAGCGCGACGACCGTGATGTACTGCTTGATGTCGGTGCGCCCGCGATAAACCGGTTCGCGCCACAGCTCCGATTGCAGGACGTTGGCGATCAGGTTGCCGTGCAGCAAGGTGGCGCCCTTTGAGACGCCGGTGGTGCCACCGGTGTATTGCAGCACTGCGACATCGCTTTGCGTGAGCGTGACCGGCGTGAAGCCCGCGTCCGATCCGCGCGCGATCGCATCGTTCAGTGCAATACACGAAGTCGGCGGCACATTGTCCGCAACCTCAGGACTACCCGCGCCGAGCATCTCGCCGATCGACGTCAGCACGACATGCTTGATCGACGTATTCGCTTGCACGGCGTCGAGCGTCTTCGCGAACGGTTCGAGCAGCACGATCGCTTCCGCGCCGCTGTCGTTCAACTGATGCTCGAGTTCTCGCGGCGTGTACAGCGGATTGACGTTCACCACCACGTAACCGGCACGCAGGATGGCCGCCATGACCACCGGATACTGCAATACGTTCGGCAGCATCACGGCGATGCGCGCGCCGCGCGCAAGACCCAGCCATTGAAACCACGCCGCAAGATGGCGCGACTTCGCATCGAGTTCGCCGTAGGTCAACTCGTGTCCCATGCAAACGAACGCGCGTTCTGCAGCGTGCGCCTGGAAACTCTGCTCCAGCAAGTCGCCGACAGAACTGAACTGCGTAGTGTCGACCACCGCCGGCACGCCTGGCGGATAGGACTTCAACCAGATTTTTTCCATGTCTCCTCCTTGGGTTTCGCATCGCGATGCGCCAATGCACGATGTGCTGCTGCGCAGACACGCCGATGCGAGCCGCTTCTATCGCGTAGTAAGCGCGGGCATACGCTGTGCGGGCCGGTCGAAGCAATCGAAGAATCTGCGCAACTGCTCGGCCGTGCCGCGCTCCAGCACTACTGTGCCGCTCTCGACGCACTTGGGCAACTGCGACGCCATGTCGCGCAACATGCCGTACAGGGTGCTGGTTTCAAGCGCGAGTTGAACATCGATCGCCGACGGCGTGCGCTCGTGAATCTGCAACACGCCACGTCGCAATTCGAGCGCATGCGTTTCGTTGCGATCCGTCACGCGGAATGCAAGTGTCATCTGCACGCCGGCGCAACGTTCCGGATCGACGTTCACGCTAAAGCGCTGGAACACATTGCGCAACGGTTGGGCGCGCAACACATCCGTCGAGGCGAGACTTGAGCTGCCCGCGAACGGCAGTTCGTCGTAGGCGTGTTCGAGTTCGCGCGCCGCGCTCAGATACCAGTTGCGCCAGTTGGTGTTCACCGTACGGTAGCCCAACTCGCGCAACGCACTCGCCTTAATGTTGCGCGCGTCGGCGTCGGTTGTATCGAGGCGCACCAGCAGCGTGGCCAGTTCCACAGCCCAGCGCCAGTCGCCGTCACCCAGGGCGATACGCGCAGCGGCGCGCACCGCCTCCACTCCGCCCATCATCTTCACCATGCGCTGCGAACGTTCGGCACGCGGCAGCGGATCGAGCGACGCCGGATCGCCATCGAACCAGCCGAGCTGACCGCTGTACACTTGCCGCACCGAATGCTTGACCGTGCCGTAGTACTCGCCAAGCCACGCATGCTCCGCGAGATGCGGCGGCAGCGCGGGAATGGCCTCGGCGAGTTCGTCCGGGCTCAGGCCGAAGTTCATGTGGCGAATGGTCTGATCATGGATGAACTGGATGGCGTCGCGATACACGCACAGCACCTCGGCGACATACTGCTCGCCCGATACCGGACGGCCATGCGCCGGCACCATATGCGCCGCGTTGAAGCCGCGCATCATGTCGATGGTCTGATACCAGCGCACCGGATCGCGATAACGCGTGCCACGCAGCGTATGCACGTTCGCGAGACACTCGCCCTGGATCACTTCCGCCGACAGCAGCACGCCAAGCTCGGGCAGCCACATGACGATTTCGTCGTCGGCTTCGGAAGGCGCGTAGCGGAACTCGAAACGCACGCCTGCCAGCACGATATCGAGCTTGTCGTCGAACACCCGGGTCGGCGCAAAGAAGCTCGCCGGCTCGGCGATCAACACTGGACCGATGCCCGCGTTGACCTTGCCGGTCGCGCCGGCCGGCAGCAGCGTGCCAAAGCTGTAGGCCGAACGCGTGGCAAGAATGGGCGCCACGAGGTTCGCGTTGTTGATCACGGTGTCCATCAACGAGCGGTGCGCGATGATCTCGACGTTGCCCGCCTCGAGCGCGGCTTCATCGACGAAAGCCCGCACGCCACCGGTGTGGTCCGTGTGGTTGTGCGTATAGACCACGGCCTTGACCGGCAGCTTGGCATGACGTGGATCGATCGCGCAGAAGTCTTCATAGATGCGCTTCGCAGCGGATACCGCCTCAGTCGCATCGATGACCACGATGCCGTCGTCGCCCACCACGAAGATGATGTTCGCGATCGCGTAGCCGACCGCGCAATACACGCGTTCGGCGACACGATAGATACGTTGCGCCATGCGCCGCGAGTGTTCGGTCAGGCGCGGCGGCACGGTCGGCGCAGCGATAGCGTAGGCGAGGTTCACGCCGGCGTCGAACGCGACATCGAGCGGTTCGCCGATATGCGGCGCGTCGAAGGCGGGATTGCGGACCCGTTCGGGGCAACATGAGTTCATGCGGTGTCTCCTTGACTGTTCGGCTGCGCATCGCGTGAATCGCGCTGCACTTGCGAGTCGGTCTTCAATTAATGGAATCGGAATTCTGATTCCGATTTTCAGGTAAAAAAATCAACCGTCCGGCAAACCAAGGCAGCGCCGCAGCCGGATTTGCAGCCACGACCGCAATTGCCGGCTGGAGAGCGACAACGGACCCGGGTCGTTCAGCACGCTGTTGACCAGCATGCCGAGGATCATTTGCAGGGTGGCGCGCACTTCGAATTCGAGCGACTGGGTCGCGTCGCCGCCGGCCTTGATGCCGCGCGACTGCGCCAATGCGCCGACGAGACGCGGCACGATCATCGCCAGCACCTCGTGATTGGTCGATTTCACGGCGTCCCAGCTGGCTTTGCGCTGCGACGCCCGCAGCAACGACGCGTGATACAGCCCGCGATTGCGCCGGAACGTCATCACGTAAAACGAAATGACCGCATCGGCAAGCGTGCCCGCATCGTTCGAACGCCAGGCCGGGTCACGCTCGACGGTCTCGCGGATGTGCTCGAGCCCCTCTTCCATCGCCGCGTCCTGGACGACCTCGAAGAAGCTGTCCTTGTTGTCGAAGCGCCGATAGAACGCACCGATCGACGTACCTGCACGCTCGACGATGTCGTTGATCGACAGATCATCGAGATTGCCGCTGGCTTCGATCAACTCGCGTCCGGCTTGCAGCATGCGAACGAGCCCCTGCTGGCTGCGCGTCTGACGCGGCGCCGCGATAGCGCTGGGCTGCGCTTCGCGGCCGCGCGGTGAAGTCGTCGTCATGCGGTGTTCAGCCTCGGTTCGCCATTCTGAGAAAAATGAAGATTCACGGAAAACCGGAATCTGGATTCCGGATCGTCCGCGATTGGGATCGCTGTGTCAACCGCATCCAGGGTAATCACGGAGGTCGGCCATGCGATCATCCGACCGGCCGTTCAGCGGTCCATTCATGTCGCCAATGAGTCGGGATGCAGCAAGCCCCGCGCGGCGCGGTTGGCGTCCTCCATCACCTGTTCAGCGAGTCCCAACGCGGAATACGCGGCGGGCGAAGGCGTGCGCTCGGCCAGATACACCAGCGCGAATTCCAGCGCGAGACGCGGCGGGTTGACAAGCGGAATGCGCGCCAGCCGTCGCATCTCCAGATCGCGCCGCACCGCGGACGCCGTGGAAAACAGCACGGCATCGGTCTGCGCAACGACGTCCTTCAGCACCGCCACGTCGTTACATTCGATCTGCAACGGAATCTGCTCGTGCGCACGGTACTTAAGCAGACGATGCAGGGCGTCCTTCATGAACGCGGGCAAGGTCACTGAGACCAGCGGAAACTCGCGCAACGCCGCGAGCTGCACCGTACCGCGCGCAAACAGGGGGTGGTCCGGCCGTGCGAACCAGCCGCCCTCGTGACGCGGCAAACGCTGCAACGTGACATCGGGCGTCACGGGAGGCACACGGCGGTCGGTGACGAGAAAGTCGACCTGTTCGGCGCGCAGCTTGGCAAACAGCGCATCGCCTTCACCGAGTTCGATCGACACCTTGATCTTCGGAAAGCGCCGCGTGAACTCCACCAGCAGGTCCGGCAGCAGCACAACGGCCGCATAGGGCCCGAGGCCGATGCGCACTTCGCCGAGCTCGTGCGCCTTCAGCAGTTCGACGTCGCGGAACAGGCAGCGCGTTTCGAACAGCACGCGCCGGGCGCGCTCGACCAGCAGCCGCCCGGCCGCCGTCATCGCGACGCCGCGTGCGGCGCGATCGAACAGCTTCATGCCGACTTCCTCTTCGAGCGCCTGAATGCTGCGGCTCAATGCGGGCTGACTCAGATGAACCCGCTCTGCCGCGCGCGCAAAACTACCCTCCTCGGCGAGCGCGATCAGATGGGTAAGGCGGCGGGAATTGACCTCATGCATAGTTTGCAAGCTCCCGATAACGAGAATGCACTTGAACAATTCAGTTATACCACCTCAAATGGGCGAAAACCCAGCGCCCCGCGCCAGAAATGGAGACACGTTTTGCCCACTTTCCTCAGCAGCACGAAGCGCTGCACGGCGCTTGCCGCAGACACAACGTCGGCTTATCCCACCCAGGCACGCGAGACCGCGCAAGGCCGCCGCTGGGTGATCGTCGCCTCGCTGTTCCTGTTCATGCTGATCAACTTCGCCGACAAGGCCGTGCTCGGTCTGGTCGCGATCCCGCTGATGCATGACATGCAGTTGACGCACAGTCAGTTCGGCCTCGTCGGCAGCGCGTTTTTCCTGTTGTTCTCGATCTCGGGTATCGCCGTCGGTCTGATCGCCGACCGCGTCAATATGAAACGGCTGCTCGCCGCGCTTGCGCTGATCTGGGCGGTAGCGCAGTTGCCGCTCGCATGGCCGACCAGCTTTGCCGTGCTTCTGCTGTGTCGCGTCCTGCTGGGAGCGGGCGAAGGGCCAGCCTCGCCGCTCGCGTTGCATGTGGTCTACACCTGGTTCGACGACCACGAACGCAATCTCCCCACAGCCATCGTTCAACAAGGGGCGACTGCGGGCGTCATCATCGCCGGACCGTTGCTCACCTATATCTCGCAGCGGTGGCACTGGCACGCGACATTTCTCACGCTAGGCGCCGTCGGCATCGCCTGGACCGTTTTGTGGCTGTGCCTGGGCAAGACGGGCAATCGTCAGCACAACCCATCACCCGCGTTTGCCGCCGCGGCGGCCGGTCCACGTGCTACATCATTGCGCTTTCGACGCATGCTGAGCGACCGCACGATCATCGGCGTGATGCTGCAATGCTTTGTCGGCTATGCGGTGATCGCAATCGGCTTCACCTGGGTGCCCGCGTATTTCCGGCTCGGCCTCGGCTTTGGCGCGACCCAGGCGGGTTGGTTGTTCGCTCTGCAAGTCGCGGCGCAGATCCCGCTCGGCATCGCGCTCGCGATGGCTTCGCATCGCATGCTCAAGCGCGGCGTGCCGTCGAAGGTGGCGCGCGGCAAACTGATCAGCGCGGCATGCGTGGTGAGCGGTTTGGCGTACTGCTCACTGCTGTTCGGTGCGCCGCCGTTCGTCAAAGTCGCGTTGATGGGGCTCGCCAGCGCGTTGGCGATCCAGACTTTCACCTTCGGTCCGATGCTGGTTGCCGAAGTCGCGCCGCTGGCACGGCGCGGGGCCCTGCTTGCGGTTACCAACTCGATCGTCACCACCGCCGGACTGATCGGACCCGTCGCGATGGGCAAGCTGCTCGGCGCGGCAGGCGACGTGCGTGGCTATGAGATCGGCTTCATGGTGACTGGCGTGTTGCTGCTGATCGTCGGCACAGCGGGCTTCGCATTGATCGATCCGCAACGGTCGAAGCGGCGTATGGAAGGCACGCCGGGGTGAGACACGCGGCAGCGTGTTCGCCACCGCGAGTTACACCATGAACGCGAACCGCGGACATCGCAGCACGGTGGAGGGCAATCTGGGCGCGCTCTGGAGTTGGTGAGAGTTCAGAACTGATGCCGCATGCCAGCCATCAGGCCGATCTGGCTACCCTTCTGCGCAAGCCCGATACCGTTGACGCCCTGCAACTGCGCGCCGATCAGGTCGCCCCGGTACAGCGAGTAATCGCCTTCCAGATAGATATCGGTACGCAAAGACAAGTTGTAGTCGGCGACCAGTTGATACTGCCACGCCGAACCGTTCTGAGCGGCGGTTTTGCCGTCCTGCAGCGTGCGCCAGACATTCGCTGCGAAGTGCCACTTGTTGCTGACCTGCTGCGTGATGCCGCCCATGATCATGCGGCGCCGCGAAAAGTCCGTGTATTTGAGCGCGGCCAACGCGGGCGCGGTGAACGGCCCGTTGGCGAAATTGGAAAAACCGGCGTCATTCTGATCGACGATATAGCCGACGGAGAACCGGGTCAGGTTCCACGTGTACGACCCGCCGAAGGTCCACGCTTTCGCGGCCGCACCGTTGACCGAATCTTTCGACTCCTGATACGCGCCGCCGAAGGTGAACGGACCGCCCGGTGCGTAAGCGACTGCCATGCCGATCTGGCTGCCGTACGAATTGCCCGCGTTGCCGCCAAATGCATAGCCGGCGGCAATATGGAAACCGTTATATTTCGCCTGATACTGCACCTGGTTGCTGGTCCAGATGCCGCCTGTCATCGTCACTTCCGGCTGAAAACTGAAATCGTACGGAATCCAGATATTGCTGCCGTAGCCGCCGATGGTAATGCCCTCGATCATCACGTTGTACTGACGGCCGAAGATCACCTGGCCAAGGGAATCCGAGCGCACGCCCACTTGCGCTTCATTGAAGAACGGCAAGGTGGGATCGCTTTGGCCGGTATTCATGTAGAAACGGTTTTCGAGCTTGAAGAACGTCGACCAGCCGCCGCCCAGATCCTCGACGCCCCTTATCCCCCAGCGGCTTTCCGTCATGCCGCCGTTACCGAGTCCGATCGACGAATCGCCGGCCTGGTTTGCGTGGGTCAGATAGTGCACACTTTCGTCGATCACACCGTAGAGCGTCACGCTCGATTGAGCGTGCGCTATTTGACACGCCAGCGCTGCCGGCACCACCGCCATCGCCCACCTGCTTACGCGCTTCATTTCGTCTCCTCATACAGATTCCCGCTTTTCACGGATATTTCGACACCGCCACGCCTGCTGCAAAGTACCGGCACGCTGTTCATCTGAGGCCGCGCAAATCGACAGGCAGGATGCGAAGTCCGCGTCCAAACCTTGCACAACAGCCAATTCAGACTGTTTGAATAAGCTGACGAAATGCGTGTGGGTGAACCTTAGCGCGAAATAGGGGCTGTAAGGAAATAGACTGAAGTAAGTGTTGTTATGTCATCGAAGTGCTTGCAGCCTGAAAGAAGCACGCGTAGGCGATGGGGTCATCGCATTACGGGGCAGATGGCTTTGATATCGTATGACTTATGATTCTGATGGCCGCGGCGCTGGTGCTGACCGGCATCGCGCTGGTCAACCTGCCGGCGAAGCGGGTCGCCGCTTAAGGCGTGGGGCGTTTCACGCGCGCTGCAGGACGCAGCGCGCTTCCTTCAAGACCGTGCAACGCCACTCAGGCGTCGTCAGTCCCAATTTCCGCGGCCGCGGCGCCGCGCGACGGCGAAGCCGCCACGATCTGCGCGACGCGCACATATTCGGCCACTGGCACATCTTCAGCCCGGCGTTGCAGATCGAAGCCGAGCGCCTCGAAATCGACCGAGTCACGAAACGCGGCCAGGGTATTACGCAGCATCTTGCGGCGCTGCGAGAAAGCCGCCGTCACCACTTCGCCGAGCACGCGCTCGTCAACGGGCGGCAGTTCATGCAGTTCGTACGGGATCATCCGCACGATCGCCGAATCGACTTTCGGCGGCGGGTTGAATGCTTCAGGCGGCACGTCGAGTTGCTTGTCGATCACGTAGCGGTACTGCAGCATCACCGAGAGGCGGCTGAACGCCTTGGTGCCCGGTTCCGCCACCATCCTCTCGACGACTTCGTTCTGCAGCATGAAGTGCTGATCGATCACACGATGCGCGAATGCGGTCAGATGAAACAGCAGCGGGCTTGAAATGTTGTACGGCAGATTGCCGACAATGCGCAGCGACGCCTTCTCACCAGGTGCGGCCAGCGTGCCGAAGTCGAACGCGAGTGCGTCGCCCGCATGCAGCTCGAGCAGGTCGCCGAATTTTGTCTTGAGGCGGCCGATCAGATCGCGATCCAGCTCGACGGCGTGCAACGGCGCTTCGGGCGTCGCCAGACGCTCGATCAGGGGTTCGGTGAGCGCGCCAAGCCCCGGCCCGATCTCGACCATGCGCTCGCCCCGCTGCGGCCGGATCACGTCGACGATCGAATCGATCACGCCCATATCGACCAGAAAATTCTGTCCGAAACGCTTGCGCGCGATATGGCCTTGGTGTCGGCCCGGTTGCTGTCTGCTGGTGGACATCGAAGAAACGCTAAAAAGAGAACTGCTTAAGAATAGGAACAAACCAGGAATACACGCAACGAAGGCGCAACGAACGCACAAACGTCAGGCACCGGGAAAATCCAGGGAAGCGCGGACGAAACCGCGCCGCGATCGCTGGATCAGCCCGCGCGGCGGTGTTGCGCCATCGAAACCGCCGTATCGATCGCGGCGATCAGACTGCCCGAGTCGGCACGGCCGGTGCCGGCCAGATCGAGCGCGGTGCCGTGATCGACCGAAGTGCGGATGATCGGCAAGCCGAGCGTGATGTTGATGCCTTCGCCGAACGTTGCGTACTTCAACACCGGCAGGCCCTGGTCGTGGAACATCGCCAGCACGCAGTCGGCCTGCTCCAGATAACGCGGCTGGAACAAGGTGTCTGCCGGATAGGGGCCAGGCGCGTCGATGCCTTGCTCGTTCGCGAGCTTCAGAGCGGGAGAAATCACCTCGATTTCCTCGCGGCCCAGATAACCGTTTTCGCCCGCATGCGGGTTCAACCCCGTCACGAGGATACGCGGCGCAGGCAGACCAAAGTGGTGGCGCAGATCGTGATCGACGATGCGCAGCGTCTCGACGATACCTTCGATCGTCAGCGCGGCGGAGACGTCTTTGAGCGGCAGATGTGTGGTAGCGAGGGCGACGCGCAACGGACGCTTGCCGGTGCCGGCCAGCATCATCACCACGCGCGGCGTGTGCGTACGCTCGGCGAGGTATTCCGTGTGTCCGGTGAACGGTACACCGGCATCGTTGATGGTGCTTTTTTGCAGCGGCGCCGTAACGATGGCGTCGAACGTGCCGGCCACGGCGCCGTCGATCGCGCTATCGAGCAGATCGAGCACGTAGCGGCCGTTGGCGGCGTCCAGCTTGCCGGCCAGCGAGGGTGCGCCGAGCGGCCGATGCTGCACCCGCACGCGCTTGCCATCCGCCACCAGCGCAGCCCAATCGACGCCTACCGCACGCGCCCGCTCAGCCAGCAAATCCGCGTCGCCCAGCACGGTGAACTCGGCACCGGGCCAATGCGCCGCCGCGCCCGCCAGCGCCTGCGCGGTCAGCTCGGGACCGACGCCGGCAGGCTCGCCGGTCGTGATCGCGATCTGCAACGGAAGGCTGGCGGACTGCGCGGCGGTTGTCATGACGTTTATTGCGCGCTCGTCAGCGTCGGCTTCACTTCCACATAGGCGGTGTCGCGCAGTTCGCGCAACCAGTCGGCGTAGGCCTGTTCCGCCTTGCGCTGGCCGATTGCCTGACGCGCCAGATCCATCTGCTGCGAAACCGAGCCTTCCGACTCGCGACGGCCCAGCACCTGAATCAGGTGATAGCCGTATTCGCTGCGCACCGGGTCGCTGATCTGACCGTCCTGCAGGTTGTTCATGGCGCGCTCAAATTCCGGCACGGTCTCGCCCGGGCTGATCCAGCCGAGGTCGCCGCCTTGCGACGACGAACCGTCTTGCGAGTAGGTGTGGGCGAACTTCGCGAAGTCGCCGCCTGCGGCGATCTGGTTCTTGATTTCAAGCAGCTTCTGACGCGCTTGCGGCTCGGACATACCGTCGCCGACGCGCAACAGAATGTGGCGAACGTGCGTCTGTACGAGCTTCGGTGCATCGGAGCTGGCGCCCTGGCCCGCGCGACGATCGACGAGGCGCACGATTTCGAAGCCGTCGTTGGTACGGATCAGATCCGGGCTGACCTCGCCCGGACGCAGCGCCGAGGCGGCCTTGACAAACTCAGGCGGCAGCTTGGACGGCGGCAGGAAACCCGCATCGCCGCCTTTCGACGCATCCGGCGCTTGCGAATTCGACTTCGCCAGCTTTTCGAAGTTGGCGCCGCCCTTGGCTTCTGTGAGCAGGGCCTTAGCCTTTTGCTGCGCGGCTTCGATGTCAGGTTCCGAGGCGTTCAGCGGCGCCTTCAGGAAGATGTGCTGAAGGCGCAGATCGCTCGTCAGGCCGGCGTTCGGTCCGCGCTGGCTGGCGATGTAGTTCGCGACCTCGGCGTCCGACACCGTGACCTTGCTGTCCACTTCCTTCTCACGCAGACGCGAGAGCGTGAGCTCGGTGCGCGCGTCGTTCGTGAAGGTGGTCCAGGGCACGCCTTGCGCCTCGATACGCGCACGGTACGTGTCGAGTGTCAGGTTGTTCGCCTGCGCGAGCCGCTCGAGCGTTTTTTGCACAGCGGCGTCGTCGATGTTGATGCCGTCTTCTTTCGCCTTCTGCAACTGGATGCGTTCCAGCACCATCTGGTTGAGCACCTGCTGGCGCAACTGGTCCATCGGCGGGACCGGTGCGTTCTGCTGGTTCAGCCGGCGGGTGATCAGGCCGATGCGGTCGTCGAGCTCGCGCCGCGTGATGACACCGTTGTTGACCACTGCGGCGATGGTGTCGACCGTCTGGCCTCTATTGCTGGACAGCGCCTGCGCCTGAACCGGCGCAACCGACAGGAAAGACGCCGCGGCGACAAGACCGGCCGCAAGCGTTGCCAAGCGAAGCTTTTTCATGATTGCCACAGATACTCCAATGATGTCGGGCGCGCCTGGCCCGTCTTTTCGCATTCTATAAATGATCGGGCGAGCGTCATTCGTAATTGGTGAAACGCGCTTCCGGCGGCGGCGGCGGGGGCAACGGCGTATAGCCCGCCACGCTGGTGCGGAACGCGGAAATCAGCCCGTTGTCGACGCTCGACAAGCCCTTGAACGTCAACTGCGCGAGAAACCGCGTGCTCGACTGATTCTGCCCCGACGTATTCAGACCGTTCGCATAGCGCTGGATCCCGGCACCGAGCGTCCAGCAGTCGGCGTCGTATTGCAGACCGACCAGACCGTCGACGATCCGATGCCCGCCCAGGTCGTAATTGAAACGGCCTACCCCGTACACACGGTGCGTCAGCGGCCACTGCCCCGAAATTAGCACCTGGTTGATCGGCTGGTTGTCCAGCGTGGTGTTCGCGCGGGTGTAGCGATACGCAACATTGATCACCTTGCCGCTGGCCGGACTAAACCCGAAGCCGATGCTCGTCTTCGTCAACTGGTTGTTGTCGGCATTATATTGGAACGCCGTTTCCGACGCGAAACCGGCACCGAGCTTGAGCGACGCACCCGCGATCAGGTCCGAATGGGTGGCCTGCGTGCTGGTCTGCGTAGGCAGCAGCGTGACGCGCTGATCCCGGAAGTAATACTGCTGCGCGATCACGAAACGCGCGCGTTCGTCGCCCGTGGCCGGGTTGATGAAGCGCGTGGTAATCGCCGCGGTCAGACGGTTCGCGTCGGCGATCCGGTCGTTACCGACGAACGTGTTCGGCGTGAAGATTTCCGCCAGCCCGAAGTCGGAGTCGGCCGTATCGAACAGCGGCGCGTTTTCCTGGTTGCGGTACGGCGTGTAGACGTAGTAGAGCCGCGGCTCCAGCGTCTGGATGTAATCCTCGCCGAAGATCCGCACCGAACGGTCGAAAATCAGCCCGGTGTCGAAGGAGAGCGTCGGGATCGACTCGGTGAAATTCTTCGGCGTACCGGCTGTAGCGATATTGTTCAGGTTGTACGACGCAAAGTGCCACTGCACCTTCGGCGTAACGAAGTAACCCGGCCCGACCACTGAATACGACAGGTACGGGTTGAACATCACCCGCTGACCCTGGGTCGTGTCCGCGGTGGTGATGCGGAAATTCGTGTAATCGGCTTCCGCGCCGTAGTCGAAACCGCCGACGTTGTACTTCGCGTACTTCACGTTCAACTGCGGCTCGCGGCCGTACGGCGCCACCGAAGGCGTCAGCGTCTGCCAGTGCTGTTCGCGGGCGAGCACGGACCATGGGCCGTTGTTATAGGTCAACCCGGCTTCCTGTTGATACAGGAGCTGGGTGCCGTTCTGGAACTGACTGACCGACGACGACAGGTCTTCCGGATACGTGTTGTCCGAGACCTTGTTGTAGTAGATGTAACCGCCGAACCCGTTACCGAAGTTCTGGTTGTGCTGGATGTACAGCGCGTAGCGGTTGGTCTTCGTCAGGCGGTCGTTCGGCAGGTATTCACCGGTGATCGAGCCCGAGTAGGTGGGCGACAGATAACGGAAGGTCGACTGCAACTGCACGCCGCGCTTCGAGATCAGCCGCGGCGTCACGGTCAGATCGCGATTCGGCGCGATGTTGAAGTAGTACGGCACCGACAGTTCGAAGCCGTTCGACGAACTGAGCGAGAACGTGGGCGGCAAGATGCCGCTGCGCCGCTCGCCCGACAGCGGGAACGACAGCCACGGCGAAGCGAATACCGGCACGCCCTGGAAGAACAGCACGCTGTTGTACGCGACGCCTTCGTCCGCACCGGTGTCGAAATCGAACTCGCTGCCCTTGATATACCAGCCTGGATTGTCCGTGCACGAGCAAGCCGTGTACGTGCCCTTCGTGAACACCGAGCGCTCGCTGTCGAGCAGGTCGACGCGCTCCGCGCTGCCCGAGCCACCCGTCACGTTGAAGTGATACTTCGGCGCGGACATGAAGCCTTCACTCGAGTCCACCCGCATATGCGCTTCCGGGCCGGCAAACGTGGCGCCGTTGTTGTTCAGGTGAACCTGGCCGTAAGCGTCGGCCATGTCCGTGTCCTGATCGTAGTGCAGCGCGTCGGCCTTGATCACGAAGGTATTGCGCCGCACCTCGGCCGAGCCTTTCGCGGCCATGTCCTGGTCGGTGGTGCCGGTCGTCGTGTCGCCGAGTACAAAGGTGGCCGCCTTCTGGCCCGCCTGCAACGGATGTTCTTCGAGCTGCGGGGCGAGCTGCATGCCCCATGGCGCGTCGATAGGCTGCGGCTGCGCGGCCTCCCCCACCAACTGGGCGTGCGCAAGCGCGGGCATCAGGCCCGGAACGGCGATCAACGCCGCGACGAGCCGCCTTTTGCGCGGCACTACAGCACAAGAGGGAGTCGTTTGGGAAAGCTGTCTAAGCGGCATGTATCGTTTGGCGAATCGGCCCGTCCGTCAGCTTTTGTAGTCACGATCCACCGCCTGCACATCCCGACCGTGACAGTCGGCTGCACATCAATATTTACAATCTGTCGAACGATGAGGCGGGCGGTAAAGCGGAACACGCGAAAGCTGGCGTGAGTCGCGTCAAAAAAGTCGTGGGGTATTATATGGCAAGACGTTGCCCCTCTGAATTTGCCGCCGGTTTTCATGACGCTGCCCCCTGCCAAAAACGCTACCCAAGATTCCTCCGACAGCCGCCTCGAACTGCTCAAGGGCTGGCTGAACGCCCACGCAACGCGCTATGCGCTTGATCCCGGCACGCTTCTCCCGGCTTCGTCCGACGCCAGTTTTCGCCGCTATTTCCGGCTCGCCGGTAAGGCGGCGGAAGGTGAAAGCGCCGGCACCCTGATCGCCGTCGATGCTCCGCCGCCCGAAAAGTGCCGCGAATTTGTGCAAATCGCACAATTGCTCGAGGCCGCCAACGTGCATGTGCCGCGCGTGCTGGAGGTCGACTTCGACGCCGGCTTCATGCTGGTCACCGATCTGGGCACCGATTCGTACCTCGGCGCGCTGACCGGGGCGCAGAGCGACGAAGACCCGCGTCGCGCCCGCACGTTGATGCGCGACGCGCTCGATGCGCTGATCCGCTGGCAGCTCACCTCGCGCGAAGGCGTGCTGCCGCCGTTCGACGAAGCCTTCCTGCGCCGCGAGATGGAATTGATGCCAGAGTGGTTCATCGGCCGCCATCTGAGCCGCGAGGTCGACGACAAGACCCGTGCGCTGCTCGATCGCACCTTCGCGCTGCTGATCGCGAGCGCCCGGGCGCAACCGCAGGTGTCCATGCTGCGCGATTTCATGCCGCGCAATCTGATGGTCGCCGCCGCCCCCAACCCGGTGAATCCCGGCGTGCTGGACTTCCAGGACGCGGTATACGGCCCGATCACTTACGACGTCGCCTCGTTGCTGCGCGATGCATTCCTCAGTTGGGACGAAGAGTTCGAGCTGGATTGCTTCGTGTACTACTGGGAGCGCGCGAAAAAAGCCGGCCTGCCGGTCGATCCGGATTTCGGCGAGTTCTATCGCCAGCTCGAATGGATGGGTCTGCAACGGCACATCAAGGTGCTGGGGCTGTTCTGCCGGATCAACTACCGCGACAGCAAACCGCATTACATGAAGGATCTGCCGCGTTTCATCGGCTATGCCCGCAAGGTCGCGGAACGCTATGCGCCGCTGCGTCCGTTCGCGAAGCTGCTCGACGAGCTCGAAGGCCGTGCGAATGAAGTCGGCTACACGTTCTGACCGATGACGATGTCTCTGAAGAAAGCGATGATTTTCGCCGCCGGGCGCGGCGAGCGCATGCGTCCGCTGACCGACACGTGCCCGAAGCCTTTGCTCGAAGTGGGCGGCAAGCCGTTGATCGTGTGGCAGATCGAACGCCTCGCGCGCGCCGGTTTTCAAACCATTGCGATCAATCACGCGTGGCTCGGCGAGCAGATCGAAGCCGCGCTCGGCGGCGGTTCGCGCTGGGGCGTGCAATTGCGCTATTCGGCCGAGCATGAAGCATTGGAAACTGCCGGCGGGATAGTGCAGGCGCTGCCGCTGCTCGAAGATGACGGTAAGAGCGAAGTATTCGTCGCAGTCAGTGGCGACGTCTATGCGGATTTCGATTACGCGACGCTGAATACGCGCGCCGAAGCGCTGAGCGCGCAAACCGAACCCGGCATGCATCTGGTGATGGTGCCGAACCCGGCGTTTCATCCGAACGGCGACTTTGGTCTGGTCGACGGCGTGCTGTCGCTCGAGGCGCAACCGCGCTTCACGTTCGGCAATATCGGGCTGTACGACACGCGCATGTTTCGCGATCTGCCGCGCGGCACGCGGCGCGCGCTGACGCCTTACTATCGCAAGACGATTGCAAACGGTCTCGCGAGCGGCGAGTTGTATGAAGGATTGTGGGAAAACGTCGGTACACCGGCCCAACTGCAAGTTTTGGATCAGCGTGTGAGCGCGCGCTGAGTTCAGCAGCGTGTTGAGCGGCACGGTGCGATAACGCGGCGATAGCGCGGCGTTACCGCACCGTGCCGCCACCGCAAAACTCACCGACCGCCATCCCCCGCACCGACCGTTTCCGCCGACTCCGGCGCCTCTGCGGCACGTTGCTGCTGCAACGCCCACATCTGCGCAAACAACCCGTTCGCATGCAGCAACTCGGCGTGCGTCCCACGCTCGACGATCCGTCCTTTGTCCATCACGATGATCTGCTGCGCGTGCACGACCGTTGAAAGCCGGTGCGCGATGATCAGCGTCGTGCGCTCGCGGGCAATCTGATCGAGCTCGTGCTGGATCGCGCGCTCCGAACGCGAATCGAGCGCCGACGTCGCCTCGTCGAACAGCAGGATCGGCGGATTCTTGAGGATGGTCCGTGCAATCGCCACACGCTGCTTTTCTCCTCCGGACAACTTCAGGCCACGCTCGCCGACCGGCGTCTCGTACCCCTTCGGCAGCCCTTCGATGAAGTCGTGAATATGCGCCGCGCGCGCTGCCGCGATCACTTCCTCGCGCGTGGCCGACGGGCGGCCGTAAGCAATGTTGTAGTAGATCGAGTCGTTGAACAGCACCGTGTCCTGCGGCACGATGCCGATCGAGGCACGCAGCGAATCCTGCGTGACATCGCGAATATCCTGACCGTCGATGGTGATCGCACCGCCCGGCGCGCGGTCCAGATCGTAGAAGCGGAACATCAGCCGCGCGAGCGTCGATTTGCCCGAGCCGCTATGTCCGACCACCGCCGTGGTCGCGCCCGCCGGAATCGTGAAGCTGACGTCGTGCAGAATCTGCCGCGCCGGCTCATACGAGAAGTTCACATGCTCGAAGCGCACCTGCGCACCGCTCACCCGCAACTCGGATGCGTCCGGCACATCGGGCACTTCCTGGGCCGCGCCAAGCAGCGTGAACATGCGGTCCATGTCGGTAAGGCTTTGCTTCAGTTCCCGATACACGACGCCGAGAAAATTCAGCGGAATATAGAGCTGCAACATGAAGGTGTTGATCAGCACAAGGTCGCCGAGCGTAAGGCGTCCGGCCATCACGCCTTCGGTCGCGCGCCACAGAATGAACACGAGCCCCGTGCCGATGATCGCCTGCTGCCCGAAATTCAGCGCCGACAAGGAGCGCTGTGATTTGATCGCTGCCGTGCGATAGCGTTTGAGGTTTTCGTCGTAACGGTGCGCTTCCCACTCTTCATTGCCGAAGTACTTCACTGTCTCGTAGTTGAGCAGCGAATCGATCGCGCGCGAATTCGCCTTTGAATCGAGGTCGTTCATCGTGCGGCGAAAATGTGTACGCCACTCGGTGACTTTCACGGTGAACGTGATGTACACGGCGAGCGCAATGAACGTGACGATCGCGTAATACGCCTCGTATTTGACGACGAAAAAACCCAGCACGAGGCCGACTTCGACCAGGGTCGGCAAGATGCTGTACAGCGAATACGAGATCAGTTGCGTGATGCCGCGTGTGCCGCGTTCGATATCGCGCGACATGCCACCCGTCTGCCGATCGAGATGGAACCGCAAAGACAGTGCATGCAAGTGGCGGAACACTTTCAGCGCGAGCTGCCGCACCGCGCTCTCGGTCACCTTCGAAAACAGGATTTCGCGCAGTTCGGTGAAGAGCGAAGTGGACAACCTCACCACCGCATAGGCGACCACCAGCAAACCGACACCGCCCAGCAGCACGATGGCTGGCGAATCGTGCGCGCGGCCGAGCGCGGTGAGATGCTGCACCGACGCGAGGCTGTCGACGATCCGTTTCATCACGATCGGCACGCCGAGATTGGCGACCTTCGCGCCGATCAGGCAGCTCAGCGCGAAACCGACGCGCCATTTATAGGTGGCGAGGTAGGGCAGCAGCGACAGGATCGTTTGCCAGTCGTTGCGCGGCTGGGTCGAGATCGGTGAAGGTTCGGACGAGGGCGTACGGCGCATGGGATCGGCTGGGGAGAGTGTGGAAGCGACGGAGTTCGCAGCGGCGCGCCGACCGGCAGCGTGCCAACCTGGCATCCTGCTTTATGTCGCGCGACCCGGCTGGGCGCTTTCCCGTACAATTCCTGATCTTTCTATTGTCGCAGAAGCTGGCTGGCGCCGCTTTTCATCCCCATGACCGATCTCCTTCAACTTCCGCAAAAGCCTTGCGCGCTGCGCGTCATGCCGCAACCATCTGACGCGAATGTCCACGGCGACGTGTTCGGCGGCTGGATCATGGCGCAAGTGGATATCGCCGGTTCGATTCCGGCAAGCCGCCGCGCCAACGGGCGGGTGGCGACCATCGCGGTCAATTCATTCGTCTTCAAGCAGCCGGTGTTCGTCGGCGATCTGCTGAGCTTCTACGCGGATATCGTCAAGACGGGCACCACGTCGGTGACGGTGGCGGTCGAGGTTTACGCGCAGCGCATGAGCCTGACCGAAGACCTCGTGAAGGTCACCGAGGCGACCCTGACTTACGTCGCAACCGACAGCGACCGGCGCCCGCGCGCGCTGCCGGTGCTGGATTGAGCGCCGGACTTTGAACGAAAAACGAGGCGCCTGGGCGCCTCGTTCAGTTTCATACGTCGTACTTTGCCGGGTTGTACTTGCCAGGCTGCATGTGCGAGGATCCCCCAGCGCAAGCACGACCGGGCCGGCAACCTCCATCCGGCCCGCAGCCGCTTACTGGCTCGCCGCCGCGCCGGCTGCCGCCTTCTTCTGCGCATTCTGGAGATCCGTCGGATAGTTCGGATCGTTGCGCGCCGGGTTGTACCCGTTGCTTTCCAGTTGCTTCAACTCGGCGTTCTTCTTCGCCCGCGCCTGCTTGCGGGCAGCCTTACGTTGCGCCTTGGCGGCTGCCTTGGACGCGGCCGACGGCGTGGCGGGAGTGGCGGCTGTGGCTTCATCGCCCGCCGGAGCACTACCGCCGCTTTGCGCGAACGCCGGTGCAACCGAAGCCACGCTCAGTACAACCGATGCCAACAGCACAGCCCATTTCTTTGCAGGTGAAGACGTCATTTTTCTCTCCAGTCGGATTGGCAGATATTCGATGGCGAAACGCCCATGACCTAAGTGCGAGCAGCGAAAAGCGGGCGCAACGCCACGTGAATCGATGCTTCGTGGTTCCCAGCGAAGTCAGAGATGGGAATCCCGAATATATACGACTGACCCTCGCGCGCAAACCGGTAATCCCCCGCGAGCGGCAGCCTGCGCGCGCCAATCGACGCGGAATCTCACCCGCCGCTACGCAGATAGGCGTCGACCTGCGCTTCGATCCACTGCGCAAAATGCGCCTGTTTCGCGTTCAGGGTTTCGCGTTGCTGCCACACCAGCCAGTACGGATACCGGTACGGCACGCGGATATCGGTGATCTGCACCAGATCGCCGCGCGCCAGCGCATGCTCGACCAGACTGCGCCGTTCGAGCGCGATGCCCTGCCCCAGCAAAACCGCGCCCAGCACGATGTTCGAATCGTTTGCAGACAGCACGACCGCCTCGGCGGCCGGCTCCGCCACCTGCGCCGCCTGACACCACTCGGTCCACGGCGTGTTGGGGCTGGAGATCAACGGACACGTGATCACGTCCTCAGCGGTGACGGGCAGACGGCCGTCCGGCCCGAGCGTGAAATGCGGCGCCGCGACCACCATCACTTCGTCGTCGAACAGTTTCTGCTGCGCAACATCGGGCCAATGCCCCTGCCCCATTCGAATGCCGATGTCACTCACACCCTGGCGCAAATCCTCGACCTGCAGACTCGTCAGCAGACGGATTCGATAGTACGGATGTGTCTCGCGGAAGCTCGCGAGGCGCGGCACGAGCCAATGCTGCGCAAACGACGGCACGGTCGCGATGACCAGCTCGCTTTCGTGTGGGCGCGCCTGCGCGCGGCGCGTCGCCCGCGTAATGTCGCGCAACGCCGACCGTATTTCTAGCGCGTAGAGGCGGCCCTCCTCGGTAGGCCGCAGGCCGCGCGCTTCGCGCACGAACAGCGCGACGCCCATCGAATCTTCCAGCACCTTGATCTGCTGGCTCACCGCAGAGTGCGTGACATGCAATTCGCGCGCGGCCTGGGTCACACCGCCCAGGCGGGCGACGGCTTCGAAACAGCGCAGAGCAGTGAGGGGCGGGATCGGCTTCATGTAAGAAATTCTGACGTAAACCGTCGATTAATGTCGCTTTTTTTGACTTGCGGAGCGCTTTAATCTATTGGCCTAATGCATCACAAGCACCGTCTGGCAAGCGAACAGCCGCGTGGGCACCCGCCCAAGCCAGCCATATAGATCTTCTAACGGAAATAAGATGAAACTGATCGGAATGCTGGATTCGCCCTACGTGCGCCGCGTCGCTATCTGCATGAAGTTGCTGAAGCTCGACTTCGAGCACCAGTCGGTTTCCGTGTTCAGCACGTATGAGGCGTTCGCGAAGATCAACCCGGTTGTGAAAGCGCCGACACTGATCCTCGACAACGGTCAGAGCGTGATGGACTCGACGGTGATCCTGCAGTATCTCGCCACGCTCGCCGGGCCTGATCAGCAGATCTTCCCGTCACAGCCGGAGCACTGCCTGCGCGCCGCGCGCCTGACAGGTCTGGCGCTGGCCGCTTGTGAAAAGACCGTGCAGATCGTCTACGAACGCAATCTGCGTCCGTCGGACAAACAGCATGAGCCGTGGGTCAATCGCGTGACCGAGCAATTGCACGCCGCTTACCGCGAACTCGAAGAGGAACTTGCGTCGGCCCCGTTGCCGGTCGAACCGAACCATTTCGGCGCGGTGGACGTGACGGTGGCCGTCGCGTGGAATTTCACGCAAATGTACTTTTCGGAAATCGTCACCAAGGCGGCGCATCCCCACTTGCAGGCATTTTCCGAGGTCGCCGAACAACTGCCAGTGTTCCTCGATACGCCGGCCGTCTGAGGCACGCGCAGCGGGGAGCGTGACGCTGAACTACACCGTCTCCGCTTCCCGCCCCACGCCCCTCTGAAACAACGCCGAAATCGCGTCGGTCGACAGCGGCTTCGCGAAGTAGAAGCCCTGCATCTCGTCGCACGCACGCTCCTTCAGAAAGTCGAGTTGCGCCGACGTCTCCACGCCTTCAGCGATCACCTGCAATTTCAGCGAATGCGCGAGCGCGATGATCGCGGAGGTGATCGTTTCATCGTCGCCCGACACGCCGATATCCGACACGAACGAGCGGTCGATCTTCAACCGGTCCACCGGGAAGCGCTTCAGATAGCTGAGACTCGAATAGCCGGTGCCGAAGTCGTCGATGGCAAGGCCGATGCCGAGCGCGTGCAGCTCGTTGAGCATCAACACCGCCTCCTCGGCGTTGCGCATGATGGTGCTTTCGGTGAGCTCAAGTTCGAGATACTGCGGTTCGAGCCCCGTCTCGGCGAGCACCTGCATGACAAGCTTCGCGATATCGCGCTGCTGAAAAACGCGCGCCGACAGATTCACCGACACCCGCGCCGGCGGCAATCCTTCGTCCTGCCAGGCCTTGTTCTGGCGGCACGCCTCACGCAAGACCCATTCCGACAGCGGCCCGATCAGCCCGCTCTCTTCTGCGACCGGAATGAACAACGACGGCAGCACCAAGCCGACTTCCGGATCGCGCCAGCGCACCAACGCCTCGGTGCCGACGATCTGCCCGCTCAGGATATCCACCTGCGGCTGGTAGTGCAGCAGGAATTCGTTGTCGCGCAAGGCGCGGCGCAAACGCCGTTCGAGATTCAGGCGCGCGCCCGCGCTCGCGTTCATCTCCGGCTGATAGAACTGGAACGTATTGCGGCCCATGTCCTTCGCGCGATACATCGCGAGGTCGGCCTTTTTCATCAGCGTTTCCGCGTCTTCGCCGTCCTGCGGGAAGAGGCTTGCGCCCATGCTGCAGCCGACATACAACTCGGTGCCGTCGAGCCACACTGGCTCGGAAATCGACGCGCGCACCCGCTCCATCCACGCGATCAGCGACTGCTCGTCGACGGTATCGGTCATCACGATCACGAACTCGTCGCCGCCATGCCGTGCAACCGTGTCGCTGGTTCGCGTGCAACGGGCGAGCCGTTCGGCCACCACGCCCAGCAAGCGGTCACCGACGCTATGGCCGAGGCTGTCGTTGACGTTCTTGAAGCCGTCCAGATCGATGAACACGACCGCGACGCCCTTGTGATGCCGCTGCGCGACGATCAACGCATGCTGCAGGCGATCGCGCAGCAGGTTGCGGTTCGGCAGCCGCGTGAGACTGTCGTAGTTGGCCTGATATTCGAGCTGTTCCTGATAGCGGATCAGATCCGTCACATCATTGATCACGCCGATGTGGTGCGTGATCACGCCCTCCGCGTTCGGCACAGGCGCAATGAACAGCTGATTCCAGAACAGCGCGCCGTCCTTGCGATAGTTGCGCACCACGGCGCTCACCTCACGGTTCGCGGCGAGCGCCTGGCGGATCAACGCGACGCCTTCCTGGTCGCGGTCGTCGCGCTGCAGCACACGGCAATCGTGACCAATCACTTCCGCGGGATCGTAGCCGGTGATCCGCATGAACGCGGGGTTCACGTATTCGATCAGATTGCCCGCCGGCGACGGCGCGGTAATCAGAATCGCGTTGACGCTCGCGTCGAGCGCCCGGCTTTGCAGACGCAAGGCCAGATCGGCGCGTTTGCGCTCGGTGATGTCCGTGTAGGAACCGAGCACGCCGATCACGCGACCGTCGCTGTCGGTGAACGGCAGCTTGCTCGTGACCGTGGTGCGGTGCACGCCGTCGATCACCAGGTCGACCTCGAAACTCATCTTCGGCACGCCCGTGGTCACCACCTCCTTATCGTGCTCGTTCAGCAGATCGGCGAAGGCGCGCCACGGCATGTCGCTGTCGCTCTTGCCCACCACCTGCTCGGGGTAAGCAAGCCCCGCATCGCGCGCGAACGCCATATTGCAGCCGAGATAACGCGATTCGTGATCCTTCCAGAAAATGCGCTGCGGGATGTTGTCCATCACCGTTTCGAGCATCTGGTTCGAACGCTGCGCTTCGGCTTCGGTGTTGATCTGTTCGGTGACGTCGTCGGCCAGCACGAAGAAGGCGGCGCGGCCCATGAAGTTGAGCGCGTGATACGAAATGTCGGCGCTGATCATTGAACCGTCCTTGCGCCGGTGATGCCAGACGCCCGCCATCGTGCGGCCCTGTTGCAGGACGTCGCTGCGCTGCATGTGCGATTCGAGGCGCGAGATTTCGGCATTCGGGCGGATCGCGCGAATCGTCATACCGAGAAATTCGCTTTCCGAGTAGCCGTATTGCTGGATCGCGGCCGCGTTGACGGCAAGAAAGCGCAGGGTCTCGCGATCGAAAATGTACATCGGCACCGGATGTTCGTCGAACAGACCGCGGAAGCGCTCGTCGTTGCGGCCGAGCGCGCGCACCGTGCGCAGTTTCTCGCGCGCGCTGCTTTCGCGGGCTCCGAACGTGAAGATCAGAAGCGCGCTGCCGGCCAGCATCGTCACGATCAGCAGAAACATGGCGCGCTGCGTTTCGTTCGAGGAAGTCGCGAGCGACGCCTGCAATGCCCCGTTCTCCTGCTTGCGCAACGCCGCCAGACCGTCTTCCACACGGCCGAGACCCAGCCCGAGATGCGTATAGGTCGACGCCGCCCAGGCGCGCGACTCATTCGGCGTGGCGCTGGCGCTCTTCAGGAGCGCATCGTCGATATCGTGTTGCAGCGCGTGACTGTCCACGCTCAGCCTCGCGAGCGTGTCGAGCATGGCCGGTTCGCCAGCGAGCGCTTTGCGCAACTCGCGCTCCAGACCGGCCAGCGAAGCCGCCATGGCGGCGGCCTCGTTGACAGGCGCGGCTTCACCCGAAGCTTCGAAACGGCCGAGCGCGGCCAGCCCGCCGTCGAGCACCGTATGGTAGGCGTCGAGATTCTCTCGCACGTTCGTCGAACGTAGCATACGCACGTCGGCGTCGCGCTGGCCGCAAATCTGCGTATAGGCGACGAACGCGTTCGCGCCGACCGCCGCGGCGACGACCGCCAGATTGATCAGCAGCCGCTTCGATAAAAAAGGAGTCATGGATTCCGAACGTCAATCGTTCTGAGGGCGGGAGCGCGGAGTCGCTTTCGGTGCGTCGGGTCGCATCGAGTCGAGTTTTTTTTACGCGCCAACCCATGGATAACGGCAGGGTTCGGAACAGATTGAGGGAGCGAGGCGAAATATTTCGCGGATTTAGCGGGGGGGCGTCTGGCTGGAGGTGCCTGGGCCGCAGCGCCTGGCCGGACGTCCCTGGGCGGTCTGTACTAGCGGGCCACGCCTAGCCGGCCGCACCAAATTCCTTCATCGCGGGGACGAAGTCGTGGTTGCTTTCCGGTTTGCGCGACAATTTGGCGAGTACGTAGCGCTTGAACGGCTCGAGTTCGGCCCACTGAGCGACACGCGGCGTGGCCAGGCCGGCCAGCCCCGCCTGATGCACGACGCCGTCCGGCACGGCATCCGTGCGGCGCCAGGCAGGCGCTTCCTCGGGCGTGAACCACTCCGGCTCGATATTCGCGTGCGTGCGCAGCATCTCGAACAGTGCGTGGTCGAAATTCGGCTCGATTTCCGCATCTTCTTCGACCGGAAATCGCGCCAGCAGCTTGCGGTCTTCGAGCGGCAGCATTTGCCACTGCTCAAGGGTGATGCGCAGCCCGAAGCGATCGAGATTGAAGCGCACCGACATCGGGATGTAAGTGAAATTCTCCGAGGACGCGACTTCGAAGTTAAACAGAAGCGGTGCTTCGTTGAGTCCCATGACAGTATTCCTCTTTGGTGGCGGGCAACGCGCAAGCCCAGCTTGAGGTATTTTAGAACCTTATTCGCGCGATAGCGGCGTGGTCTGGCGCTGCTTCGCGCCGCCGGGCAAGGCTGCAAGCCGTAGAAACGCGCGCAGCATGAAAGGAGTGAAGTCGCTTGAACGAACTGGACACAGACGGGCAGACGGGCGCTGTGGAGCGCCAGGTGCACCGGCATCGCGGCGCAGCGGTCGAAACCGTCACCGATCACGTCGGTCAGGAATGGCCGGTGGCGCTCGTCTTCAATGGCATCTCGCACGCGGTGATGATGTGCACACCGCGCGATCTGGAAGCGTTCGCGGTCGGTTTTGCGATTTCGGAAGGGATCGTGGAACGCGGCAGCGACATTCAGGACATCGAGGTCGAACTGCACGACGATGACGAATTGCCGCATGCCGAAGTGCAATTGAAGGTGGTGCAGCAGGCATTCGTCGCGCTGAAGGAAAAGCGCCGCGCGCTCGCCGGGCGCACCGGCTGCGGCGTATGCGGGATCGAAAGCATCGATCTGCTGGATCTGAAACCGGAACGCGTGCCGGACACCGGCTTTCTGCAACGGCTGGCGCCGGATGCGATCGCTCGTGCCGCGCGCGAGTTGCCGGAACACCAGGCGCTGACGCGTCTGACCGGTGGCCTCCACGCCGCCGCATGGTGCGATGCGGCAGGCGCGATCCGCTACGCGTTCGAAGACGTCGGCCGTCACAACGCGCTCGACAAACTGATCGGCCAGCTGGTGCTCGACCGCGCGGATACCCGGGAGGGTTTTGTGTTTCTGTCGAGCCGCGCCAGCTACGAGCTGGTGCGCAAGGCGGCGCGTGTCGACGTGCCCATGGTCGCGACGATTTCGGCGCCGTCGTCGCTCGCAATTGCGATCGCGCGCAAAGCGGGCGTACGGCTTGTCAGCTTCTGCCGGGAAACCAGCTACGTCGACTACGACACCTTGCAGCCGACGCAACCTTGAGCGTCCGAAGCATGCTCAAACGCCTGAAGCATTTTCAGGCGCCCTCGAGCGCCTGAACGCAGCCGGTCAGTCGAACTGCCGGAAGTCTGGCTTGCGCTTCTCGAAGAACGCCTTGAACGCCTCGCGCGCTTCCGGCGCGATCAGCATCTTGCCGAAGTGCACCGCTTCCTCGCTCATCTGCGTTTGCAGTTCATGCTGGCTGGCGCGCTTCATCAGACTCTTCGTCACCCGCAGCGACGACGCCGGCAGCGCCGCCAGCTTCGCCGCTTGCGCGGAAGCAAACGCCTCGACTTCAGCTGCGGGCAGCACGCGATTCACGAAACCCATACGGTGTGCTTCGGCAGCGTCGAACGCTTCGCCGAGCAACAGCTTTTCTGCTGCGGCCTGATAGCCGGCTATGCGCTGCAACAGCAAACTCGACGCCGCTTCCGGACACAGCCCGAGTTGCGCGAACGGCAGCGAAAAGCTCGCCGTATTGGCTGCGTAGACCAGATCGCAGTGCAGCAGGAGCGTCGTGCCAATGCCGACTGCCGGCCCCGCCACCGACGCCACCACCGGCTTTTCCGCCGAACTGATCGCACGCAGGAACTGGAATACCGGCGCGTCTTCGCCGCCTGGTGGCTTCTTCATGAAGTCTTCGAGATCGTTGCCGGCGCTGAAAATGCCGGCGCTGCCGCGAATCAGAATCGCCCGGATCGATGTGTCGCCCTGCGCGTCGACCAATGCGTCGGCCATCGTCTGATACATCGCGGCCGTGATCGCGTTTTTCCTTTCGGGCCGGTTGAAGGCAATCGTCAGTACGCCGTCGGCGCGCTCGACCAGAATATCCATTGTCATCTCCTCGTACTCCTGGTTGCTGCTGGTTACTGCTGAATGGAAAAAACGGTTCGCAAGCCGGAAAGCCTGCGAACCGTTTTCGCGGTTCCTAGGGGATCACTGCGGGAATCACCGCAGGGATCACTACAAGGATCACCGAGGGAACCTGAGCGAACATGATTACAGACGTTCGATGATGCCCGCCGCGCCCATGCCGGTGCCGACGCACATCGTCACCATGCCGTACTTGAAGTTGCGGCGGCGCAGGCCATGCACAACCGTCGACGCACGAATCGCGCCCGTCGCACCCAGCGGGTGGCCGAGTGCGATCGCGCCGCCGAGTGGGTTGATCTTCGACGGATCGAGACCGAGGTCCTGAATCACCGCCAGCGATTGCGCGGCGAACGCTTCGTTCAGCTCGATCCAGTCCATGTCGTCGATCTTCAGGCCCGCGGCCTTCAGGGCGGCCGGAATCGCTTCCTTCGGACCGATACCCATGATTTCCGGCGGCACGCCGCGCACGGCGAAGCTGACGAAACGGGCGAGCGGCGTCAGGTTGAATTCCTTCAGCATCTTTTCCGACACGACGATTAACGCGCCCGCGCCGTCCGACGTCTGCGAGCTGTTGCCCGCCGTCACCGAACCCTTGTTCGCGAACACCGCGCGCAGTTTCGCCAGACCTTCCAGCGACGTTTCCGCACGCGGGCCTTCGTCGAGTGCGACTTCACGCGTCTTGATACGCACTTCGCCGGTGGCGAGATCGGGGAAACGCTCGGTGATCGTGTACGCGGCGATTTCGTCGTTGAACTCGCCGGCTTGCTGCGCGGCGATGGCGCGGCGATGCGATTCGACCGAGAACGCGTCTTGCGCTTCGCGGCTGATCTTCCAGCGCTCGGCGACCTTCTCCGCGGTCAGGCCCATGCCGTAGGCGATGCCGATATCTTCGTTGCGATCGAAGATATGCGGCGACATCGACGGCTTGTTGCCCATCATCGGCACCATGCTCATCGATTCGCAGCCGCCCGCGATCATCGCGTCCGATTCGCCGACGCGGATACGGTCAGCCGCCATAGCCAGCGCGGTGAGGCCCGAAGCGCAGAAGCGGTTCACCGTGACGCCGCCCACCGTGTTCGGCAGGCCCGCCAGCAGTGCGCCCATGCGCGCGACGTTCAGCCCTTGTTCCGCTTCCGGAATCGCACAGCCGATGATCGCGTCTTCGATCACCTTGGTGTCGAGGCCGGGCACTTGCGCCACAGCCGATTTGATCGCGTGCACCAGCAGTTCGTCCGGGCGCGTGTTCTTGAACATCCCGCGCGGCGCCTTGCCGATCGGCGTGCGGCTCGCGGCGACGATGTATGCGTCTTGCAATTGCTTTGTCATTTAAAGCTCCGTGTTCGTTCGTCGCTTAGTTGCGCACCGGCTTGCCGGTTTGCAGCATGCCCATGATCCGTTCCTGCGTCTTTTGCGTGCCGAGCAGATCGACGAACGCTTGACGCTCGAGTTTGAGCAGCCATTCTTCGTCGACCAGGCTGCCCGCTTCCACGTCACCGCCGCACACCGCTTCCGCGATGCGGCTGGCGATCAGGTAGTCGTGCTCGCTAATGAAACGGCCATCGCGCATGTTGACGAGCGATGCCTTGATGGTGGCAATCGCCGAGCGGCCCGCCACCGGCACTTGCGTGACACGCAGCGGCGGACGGTAACCCGCGGCGGACAGCGCACGCGCTTCCTTCTTCGCGATGTCGAGCAGTTCGAACACGTTGAAGACGATCGTGTCGGACGGCTTCAGATAGCCCATTGCACGGGCGTCGAGCGCGGAGGCCGAGACCTTCGCCATTGCCGCGTTTTCGAACGACTTCTGCACGAACTTCAGCAGGTCGTTGGTCGCGCCGGCTGCGGTTGCGGCTTCCGCCGCGCGCAGTGCCGCTTCCTTCAGACCGCCGCCCGCCGGCACGAGACCCACGCCGACCTCAACCAGACCGATATAGCTTTCGATGTGCGCGACACGCTTCGCGCTATGCAGCGCCAGCTCGCAACCACCACCGAGCGCGATGCCCGACACGGCCGAGATGACCGGCACGCTCGCGTACTTCACGCGCAGCATACCTTGCTGGAATTTCTTCACGAACGGCTCGATGCCCTTCGCGCCGCCCATCATGAACGCGGGCATGGCTTCTTCGAGATTCGCACCTGCGGAGAACGGGCCGCCCGGCGTGCCGAGTTTCAGCGACGTCGGCTGCCACACGACCAGACCCTTGTAGTCCTTCTCGGCCAGTTCGATGGCTTGCGTCAGACCGTCGATCACCGACGGTCCGATGGTGTTCATCTTGCTCTTGAACGACACGATCAGGACGTCGTTCTCGCCGGCGCGGTCATCAACCCAGGCACGCACGGCATCGGTTTCGAACAGCGTCTTGCCGTAGGTCTTCGGATCAGCCGACGTCTCGCCGACCAGCGGTGCACGGAACACCTGCCTGTCGTAGACCGACAGCGACGAGCGCGGCACAAAAGTCTTCGAAGCCGGCGACCACGAACCTTCGTTCGTATGCACGCCGCCCTTCTCGGCAACCGGACCTTCCAGCACCCACGACGGCAGCGGCACGTTCGACAGCGCCTTGCCTGCCGCGATGTCTTCCTGCACCCATTCGGCGACCTGCTTCCAGCCGGCCGTCTGCCAGCCTTCGAACGGACCTTCGTTCCAGCCGAAGCCCCAGCGAATGGCCAGATCGACGTCACGTGCGTTGTCAGCGATCGATTCGAGATGCACACCGATGTAGTGATACACGTCGCGGAAAATCGACCACAGGAATTGCGCTTGCGGATGCTCCGATTCGCGCAAGAGCTTCAGACGCTCTGCCGGCGGGCGCTTCAGAATGCGGCCGACCAGTTCGTCCGCTTTCGCGCCGCCGTCGACGTACGCGCCCGTTTTCGGGTCGAGCACCTTGATGGCTTTGCCTTCCTTCTTGTAGAAGCCGCCGCCGGTCTTCTGACCGAGCGCGCCCTTCTTCACCAGTTCGGCCAGCACGGGCGGCGTTTCGTAGACCGGGAAGAACGGGTCGTCCTTCAACGTGTCCTGCATCGTCTTGATGACGTGAGCCATCGTGTCGAGACCGACCACGTCAGCCGTGCGGAAAGTTGCCGACTTCGCCCGGCCCAGACGCGAGCCCGTCAGGTCGTCCACTTCGTCGAAACGCAGGCCGAACTTCGCGGCTTCGGTAATCACGGCGAGGATCGAGAAAATGCCGACACGGTTAGCGATGAAGTTCGGCGTGTCTTTCGCCCGCACGACACCCTTGCCGACCACGCTCGTCAGGAACGATTCGAGTTGGTCGAGGATTTCCGGACGCGTGGTGGCGGTCGGAATCAGTTCGACCAGGTGCATGTAGCGCGGCGGATTGAAGAAGTGCACGCCGCAGAAGCGCGCCTTCAGTTCATCCGAGAAACCGTTCGACAGTTCGGTGATCGACAGGCCCGACGTGTTGGTCGCGAAGATCGCATTCGGTGCGATATGCGGCGACACCTTCTTGTACAGGTCGTGCTTCCAGTCCATCCGTTCGGCGATCGCTTCGATCACGAGGTCGCATTCGGCGAGCTTCTCGATGTCGTCGTCGTAATTCGCGGGCTGGATGTATTGCGCGTCGTCCTTCACGCCGAACGGCGCAGGCGACAGCTTCTTCAGATTCTCGATCGCCTTCAGGGCAATCGCGTTCTTCGGGCCTTCTTTGGCAGGCAGGTCGAACAGCAGCACGGGCACCTTGGCGTTGATCAGGTGCGCTGCGATCTGCGCGCCCATCACGCCGGCGCCGAGCACGGCTACCTTGCGAATGATCAGATTGCTCACGTCGTTCCTCCGGGGAGTTATGCGGTGTCGCGAAGGTGTCTCTTATGTTTCGCGATGTGTGACTGGTGGCGGTGGAAGGCGCCACGCCTCTTGAGGGCGTGACGCTTGCCGTGAAGTGTGTGCCTTAGAACAGCGACTCTTCGACGTCCATCATCGACTTAGAACCGGCGCGTGCCTGACGGATCGTCATCGCCGTTTCCGGCAGCAGCTTCGCGAAGTAGAAGCGTGCGGTAGCAAGCTTGGCCTTGTAGAACGGATCGCCCGATGCTTCGTTGTCCAGCGCGATACGTGCCATTCGCGCCCAGAAGTACGAGAACACCAGGTGGCCGACGGTGCGCAGATACGGCACGGCGGCGGCGCCGACTTCGTCCGGGTTCTGCATGGCCTTCATGCCGATTTCCATCGTCAGCTTCTGCACCTTGTCGCCGATGTCGGCGAGCGGGTTGACGAACTCCTGCATTTCCGGCTTCACGCCTTCGGCCTCGACGAAGTCCGACACCAGCTTGCCGAACTTCTTCATCTTCGCGCCCATGTCGCCGAGGATCTTGCGGCCGAGCAGGTCGAGCGCCTGAATCGCGTTGGTGCCTTCGTAGATCATGTTGATACGCGCGTCGCGCACGTATTGCTCCATGCCCCACTCGGTGATGAAACCGTGGCCGCCGTAGATCTGCATGGCGTGGTTGGTGCTCTCGAACGCGTTGTCCGAGAGGAACGCCTTCAGGATCGGCGTGAGCAGCGCGACGAGGTCGGCAGCTTCTTTACGCACCGATTCGTCGGCGTGCGACAGTTCCTTGTCGATGTGCAACGCGGACCAGTACGAGAACGCGCGAGCGCCTTCGGCATAGGCCTTCTGCGTGAGCAGCATGCGGCGCACGTCCGGGTGGACGATGATCGGGTCGGCGGCTTTTTCCGGCGCCTTCGGGCCGGTCAGCGAACGCATCTGCAGACGCTCTTTCGCATACACCAGCGAGTTCTGGTAGCCGATTTCGGTGAGGCCCAGGCTCTGCATGCCGACGCCCAGACGCGCTGCGTTCATCATCACGAACATCGCGTTCAGGCCCTTGTTCGGCTCCCCGACCAGCCAGCCCTTCGCGTTGTCGAGGTTGATCACAGCGGTCGCGTTGCCGTGAATGCCCATCTTGTGTTCGATGGAGCCGCACTTCACGCCATTGCGCTCGCCCGGCTCACCGGCTTCGTTCGGGATGAACTTCGGCACGATGAAGAGCGAAATACCCTTGGTGCCATTCGGCGCGCCCGGCAGACGCGCGAGCACCAGGTGAACAATGTTCTCCGCGAGATCGTGTTCGCCGCTGGAGATGAAAATCTTCGTGCCGCTGATCGCGTACGAGCCGTCGCTGCTCGGTTCAGCCTTGGTGCGCAGGATGCCGAGATCGGTGCCGCAGTGCGGCTCAGTCAGACACATCGTGCCGGTCCAGACGCCCGCGACCAGCTTCGGCAGATAACGTTGCTGCAGTTCTGGCGTGCCGTGCGCATGCAGACATTCGTACGCGCCGTGCGACAGGCCCGGGTACATCGTCCACGCCTGGTTCGCCGAGTTCAGCATTTCATATAGCGCGTTGTTGACGAATGCGGGCAGGCCCTGGCCGCCGTAGTCCGGATCGCAGCCGAGTGCCGGCCAGCCGGCTTCCACGTACTGCTTGTAGGCTTCCTTGAAGCCCTTCGGCGTGGTCACGACGCCGTCGCCAACGTACGTGCAGCCTTCCTGGTCGCCGCTGTGATTGAGCGGGAACAGCACTTCGGAGCAGAACTTGCCGGCCTCTTCGAGCACGGCGTTGATCGTGTCCGCATCGAGATCCGCGTGCTTCGGCATCTGCTTGATCTCGGCTTCGACGTTAAGCAGCTCGTGCAACACGAATTGCATGTCGCGCAGCGGCGCGGCGTACTGTCCCATGACTCTCTCTCCCAAGTTTGACAAGGAGCCAGGCCGTTAGCTGAGTCCGTGGATCGGATCTTTCAGCGCCGCTGAATCTGCTTGAAGTTCGGCGGCTCTGCTAACGGCTTTCGCTCTGATACGAAACAATCAATTTTTCCAGCGCGGCCCACGTCAGACGCACTGCGTCCGGCAAGTGCAGGAAACGCGCATCGTGATGCAGGCCGAGCGTGAAGCTGTACAGTTCGAACAGCATCAGCTGCGGATCGGTATCAGCGCGCAGATGCCCCTCTTCCATCGCCTGCGAAATTGCACGCGTGAGCGCCGCGCGCCAGATCGTCACGCTCGACACCAGTTGCTCACGCACCGGGTTGTCCCCGCGGTCGTCGTACTCGACGGCGCCGCTGATGTAGATGCACCCCGTGGTGACTTCCTGAATGCGTTTCTCGATCCAGCGGGAAATCATCGCGCGCAAGCGCGGCAATCCACGAGGCTCACGCAAGCTCGGGAAAAACACCTCGTCTTCAAAACGACGGTGGTATTCGCGCACGACTTCGACCTGCAAATCCTCGCGCGACCCGAAATGCGCGAACACACCGCTTTTGCTCATCTGCATGCGCTCGGCCAGCAATCCAATCGTCAGACCTTCCAGTCCGTCGCGGCTTGCCAGATCAAGTGCTGCTTCGAGAATCGCGACTCGTGTTTGTTCGCCTTTTCGCATAGCTTTTTTACCGTTCTAATGTGACCGAAAGAAAATCGAACGGCCGTACTATTATTGAGTGCTGCCGTCCGCGAAACAAGGACTTTATTAGAAACCGGTTTCTAACCCGGTTTCAATTCTGCGGCATCCGTCAATCAGAGGAAGGAGATTTTTTAGAGGCGTTTGCCTTCTTTTTGTCCCTTTCATTGACGCTGCGCCCTTGCGGTTATGTGCGAGGTGCTGATGAGCTAATCATAGCCACCCACCGTCAACAGTTTCATCGCCGCCCGGTAAGCGGTGTAGGCCAGCCAGTTGAGCAGCCGCTCGCCGGCCGGCCGGGCCTCGTAGCGCGCCTCGTCGATCCGGCGCGACTCTTTGAACGCTGCCAGTATCGCTTCGCGCAGCGCGCCGATCGACGGGTCGTTCACCAGCACCACATTGGCTTCATTGTTGAGCATCAGGCTCAATGCGTCGAGATTCGACGAGCCGACCGTCCCCCAGTTCGAATCCACCACCGCGACCTTGCCGTGCAGCAGGGTTTTCTCGTACTCGGCGATCTGCACGCCGGCTTTGAGCAGCGCACGATACAGGAACGGCACCGCGTAATCGAGCGCCCTGAATTCCTTGCGCCCGATGATGAGCTTCACGTCGACGCCGCGCCGCGCCGCGAACACCAGCGCGCGCCGCAGTTTGCGGCCCGGCATGAAGTACGGGTTAGCCAGCAGCACCTCGCTGCGCGCCTGGCCGATCGCGGTCAGATACGCCTTTTCGATAGCGCGGCGGTTGATCAGGTTGTCACGCGCGACGAAGGCCACGCATGGCTGACCGCCGGCCCACAGCGCCTCGTTGCGATTGCGGCGCCGGCGCCGCAAGGTGCCGAGCGACGCCATGGTCTTCGGCCCAAGATCGGGCTCAAGCGACTCCAGAGGCCGATGCCCAAGGCGAATGCGCCGCCATTGCACCTCGAACGCCTGGCGGATATCGGCTACCACCGGCCCGTGCAGTTCCACCGCGAAATCCCAGCGCCGGTAAGGCAGCTTCTCGCCGTTGTTCTCGTAATCGTCGACGATGTTGATGCCGCCGCAGTAGCCGAACTGATCGTCCACCACCGCGATCTTGCGGTGCGTGCGCGAGAAGCCAAAGCGGCCGAACAGATGCGGGTTATAGATGCGATGGTCGATGCCACCGAGCGGCCATTCGTTGAACATCGGCAGGCGCTCGGTACCGATACCGTCGGTAATCACGCGCACCTTCACGCCACGCGAGGCTGCGCGCAGCAAAGCCGCGCTGACGGCCTGACCGGCGCTGTCGTCACAGAAAATATAGGTTTCGAGAACCACGTCGCTTTGCGCCGCGTCGATGCGTTCGACCAGCGCGGCGAAGAATTCGTCGCCGGAACGCAACAGCTTGACGTCGTTGCCGCTGGTGAAGCGGTAGCGCTGCCAGTAGCGGCGGCCGAGCAGCGATTGCCGGAGTCGCGCGAAACGGCGCGCGCCGCCGACGCTCACCGGGCACGCTCCTCGGGCTGGCCATTCAGGCGCCCAGCGAGCCGCTTCGGCAGTTGCAGGATCGCGTCGGCATTCGACGACGAAAAGCAGCGCGAGGCCGCCTCTTCATAGGGCAGCCACAGGAACGCCGTGTGCTCGCGCGGCGCGAGCGCCACCTCGAGCTGCTCGGGCACTTCCAGGCTGAACCAATGCTCGGTGTTATGGATCACGCCCTCGGCATAGCGATGCCGGAACTGGGGGTAGATCTCGTATTCGATCGAGTACTGCCAGTCGAATAACGCGCTGTGCGGCACGAGCGTGCTGCCAATCACGATGCCGGTTTCCTCGGCCACTTCGCGCGCCGCCGTCTCGATGAAGGGTTCATCGAGCTGGTCTTTCGAGCCGGTCACCGATTGCCAGAAATCTGCGTGATCGGCACGCCGGATCAACAGCACGTCGAGCGCGGGCGTATGGATGACGACGAGTACGGATTGCGGGATCTTCGGCGGTTTCGGCATGGCGTAAAGACTGGGCGCAACGCTTGCGCGGTACATGTCGGCGAATGGTCCAATAAGCGGTCGAGACCGGTTGCTGCGACTGTAACGCAAAAAACGAAAAAGGCGCATCACGCGCCTTTTTCGTTTCGCTTTTTCGTCACCTCATGCTGTCGTTTTCAGACAGCTCCAGTTTGATCCAGCTTAGACCTTGGGTTCCGGCTGACGCAGACGGATGTGCAACTCGCGCAACTGGCGCTCGTCCACTTCGCTCGGCGCCTGCGTGAGCAGACACTGCGCGCGTTGCGTCTTCGGGAACGCGATCACGTCGCGAATCGAATCGGCGCCGGCCATCATCGTGATAATGCGGTCCAGACCGAATGCGATACCGCCGTGCGGCGGCGCGCCGTATTGCAGCGCGTCGAGCAGGAAGCCGAACTTGGCTTGCGCTTCTTCCGCGTTGATCTTCAGCGCGCGGAACACCTTGCTCTGAACTTCTTCACGGTGGATCCGCACCGAACCGCCGCCGATTTCCCAGCCGTTCAGCACCATGTCGTAGGCCTTGGCGAGGCAGCGCGCCGGATCCGTTTCCAGATACTCGAGGTGCTCGTCTTTCGGGCTCGTGAACGGGTGATGCGCGGCGACGTAGCGGTTGTCTTCCTCGTCGTATTCGAACATCGGGAAGTCGATCACCCACAGCGGCTTCCAGCCGGATTCGACCAGGCCGTTGGCCTTGCCGAATTCCGAATGACCGATCTTCAGACGCAGCGCGCCCAGGCTGTCGTTCACCACCTTCGCACGATCCGCCGCGAAGAAAATGATGTCGCCGTCTTGCGCGCCGGTGCGTTCGATGATCGCCTTGACCGCTTCGTCGTGCAGGTTCTTGACGATCGGGCTTTGCAGACCGTCACGGCCCTTCGCCACTTCGTTGACCTTGATCCATGCGAGACCCTTCGCGCCGTAGATGCGCACGAATTCCGTGTAGCTGTCGATGTCGCCACGCGAGAGCTCGCCGCCCTTCGGCACGCGGATCGCCGCGACGCGGCCGTCTTTCGTGTTGGCCGGCGTGCTGAACACCTTGAAGTCAACGTCCTTGACGGCGTCGGTCAGATCGGTGAATTCGAGCTTCACGCGCAGGTCCGGCTTGTCCGAACCGAAACGGCGCATCGCTTCCGAGTACTCCATAACGGGGAATTTCTCGGCCAGTTCGACGCCGATTGTTTCCTTGAACACGTGACGGATCATCGCTTCGAACAGATCGCGGATTTCCTGTTCCGACAGGAACGAGGTTTCGCAGTCAATCTGCGTGAATTCCGGCTGACGGTCGGCGCGCAGGTCTTCGTCGCGGAAGCACTTGACGATCTGGTAGTAGCGGTCGAAGTTAGCGACCATCAGCAGTTGCTTGAACAACTGCGGCGATTGCGGCAACGCGAAGAACTGACCCGGGTTGGTACGCGACGGCACGAGGTAATCGCGCGCGCCTTCCGGCGTGCTCTTGGTGAGCATCGGCGTTTCGATGTCGATGAAGCCCAGCGAGTCCAGATACTTGCGCACTTCGATCGCGACGCGGTAACGCAGACGCAGGTTGTGCTGCATCTGCGGACGACGCAGGTCGAGCACACGGTGCGTAAGGCGCGTGGTTTCCGACAGGTTGTCGTCGTCGAGCTGGAACGGCGGCGTGATCGACGGGTTCAGCACGATCAGCTCGTGGCACAGCACTTCGATCTTGCCGCTCTTCAGCGAGGCGTTCGTCGTGCCTTCCGGGCGGGCGCGAACCACGCCCTTGATCTGCAGGCAGAACTCGTTCCGGACGCCTTCGGCCGTCTTGAACATTTCCGCGCGATCCGGATCGCAGACGACCTGAACGAGGCCTTCGCGGTCGCGCAGGTCGATGAAGATGACGCCGCCATGGTCACGGCGGCGGCTTACCCAACCGCACAGCGAGACGGGTTGGCCCAGCAGTTCTTCGGTCACCAGACCGCAGTATTCAGATCTCATCGACATGATGTTTGTCTTTCGTTATGCATTGGTTGGACGGCGCGCGGCGATAAACGCTGCGCACCGGCATTACAGCGGAGGCTCGACTGTCGTGCGGCGCACCGGCGCCGGCGGCGCGGACGGCGCCACGACGCCCATCGAGACGATGTACTTGAGCGCAGCGTCGACCGTCATGTCGAGTTCGATCACTTCGCTCCTGGGCACCATCAGGAAGAAGCCGGACGTTGGATTCGGCGTCGTCGGCACATACACGCTGACGTGATCTTCTTTCAGGTGGTTGACCACGTCGCCGCCCGGAATGCCGGTCAGAAACGCAATCGTATAGGAACCACGGCGCGGGTACTCGATCAGGAGCGCCTTGCGAAACGCATTGCCGCTGCTCGACAACAAGGTGTCTGACACCTGTTTCACGCTGGTGTAGAGCGGGCCGACCACCGGAATGTGAGCAACCACGACTTCCCACCACTTCACGAGCTTCTGCCCGATGAAGTTTTGCGTCAACAGCCCGACGACAAAGATGAATGCCAGCGTCAGCACCGCGCCGAGGCCCGGCAAACGGAAGCCGAGCGCGCGCTCCGGCTGCCATGAGGTCGGCAGCAGCAACAGCGTCTGGTCCATCGTGCCGATGATCAGACCGAGCACCCACAGTGTGATAGCCAGAGGCACCAGCACCAGCAGGCCAGTCAGGAACACCGATTTGAGCGTCGTTTTTTTCGTCGTCATGTGTACCGCCAGAAAGCCGCGCGAGCCGATACCCGACGCGCGGCGTGTGCGCCGCCCCGAAGGGCGGCAGTCCCACTAGGCGCTGCCGGAACCGCTCGAACTCGCCGATGCGGCGGGTGCGGCAGGCGTTGCGGCTGCACCCGATGAAGCGGCGGCGTCCGTGCCGTTGGCCGAAGCCGTGTCGGATTTCGCTGCGCCATTATTCCCGGCTGCGGCGTTTTCGCCCGAATTCGCATTCGAGCCGCCATTCGCGTCGGGCTTGGCCGGCGCGTTCGCGCCGGTGTTACCGCTGCGGAAATCGGTTACATACCAGCCGGAGCCCTTCAACTGGAAACCGGCTGCAGTCACCTGCTTGCGAAATGTGTCTTTCCCGCACTCGGGACACTGCGTCAACTGGGGGTCGCTCATCTTCTGAAGCACGTCCTTCCCGAAGCCGCATGACTCGCAACGATAAGCGTAGATCGGCATGAACTTTTCCCTACTGAAATCTTGTAAACGCTTGCAAAGCCTTGAATTATAGCCGCATATGGCTAGTCACCCGCGAATTTCGGGGACAAACGCCAGGCGCAGCCGCCGTTTACATAAATGGGGGCGGCCGCTATCGAATCAAGTGCGGCCCGCGCCATCGTCAAACGCGGCGGTGCACTCAACCATGACGGCGCCAGGTCATCCAGCGCTCGCGACCGGCAAAGACGGCAATCGAGTCGTTCACGGCTTCGTCTTCGATCAGATCGAAGTGCGGCGTGAGCAGCGCGTCGAGTTCAGCGCGCTCGATACCGAACGGCGGCCCTTTCGGCGTCGCGCCGATGAAATAGAAACCCGCCAGCAGCGTGCCGGCAGGCAACAGCTCGGCCATTCGTCGCGCGTAGTCTTCACGGCGCGCTACCGGCAACGCGCAAAGGAACGCACGCTCGTAGACCCACGCCGGCGTAAACGGCGGTTCGTAGGTGAAGAAGTCAGCCTGCTCGACCAGTTGCGCATGCTGCGCGCCCAATTGCTCGCGCGCTGCCGCTACGGCGGCCGGTGAGAAATCGATCGCCCGGACCGGATTGCCCTGCTCGGCCAGCCAGCGCGCCTCGTACGCACTGCCGCAGCCGGGAATCAGAACAGCGGCGCCGCTGTGCCGGCTAGCGAAAAACTGGAACGCCGCAGGCACGCCCGCCTGATCCCACGGCGTGAAATGGCGCTCGAAGCGCTCGTCCCAGAACTCAGGCGAGTTGGGATCGCGAGTCGCGAAGTCGGGCGCGGAAGGCTGGGTCGGGTCGCTCATGAGATGCCTCCTAGGGATCAGGATCGGGATCAGCCGCCGTAGGCGAACGCCAGAAACGCCCGCGCCAGCACCGCACCGACACCGACCGCCACGCCGAACAGCAGCAAGCCTTGCAGCAACCGGTTGGTACGCTTCTGCTCGAGCAGAATCTGGCGAATCATGTCGTCGTTCGCGCCGCGCGTGTGATCGTGACGCTGAGCCAGCACGTGATGGATCAGGCGGGGTAACTGCGGCAGCGTCTTGCTCCACTGCGGCGCTTCGATCTTCAGCCGCTCGTACCAGCCGCGCAGACCGATCTGCTCGTTCATCCAGCGTTCGAGATACGGCTTGGCGGTCTTCCACAAGTCCAGCTCAGGATCGAGCGATCGGCCGAGCCCTTCCACGTTCAGCATGGTTTTTTGTAGCAGCACCAGTTGCGGCTGGATTTCCACGTTGAAGCGGCGCGAAGTCGAGAACAGGCGCATCAGCACCTGGCCGAGCGAAATATCCTTCAACGCACGGTCGAAATAGGGCTCGCAAACCGCGCGGATTGCGCTTTCCAGTTCCTCGACCCGAGTCGTAGGCGGCACCCAGCCGGACTCCAGATGCAGCGTGGCGACACGGTGGTAGTCACGCTTGAAGAAAGCGAGGAAGTTCTGCGCGAGGTAGTTCTTATCGAAGTCCGACAGTGCGCCGATGATGCCGAAGTCGAGCGCGATATAGCGGCCGAAGTGCGCCGGATCGAGGCTTACCTGAATGTTGCCCGGGTGCATGTCCGCGTGGAAAAAGCCATCGCGGAACACTTGAGTGAAGAAAATCTCGACACCTTCGCGCGCCAGCTTCGGAATATCGACGCCGGCCGCGCGCAGCGTCTCCACTTGGCTGATCGGCACGCCGACCATGCGCTCCATCACCAGCACAGTGGGCGTGCAGAACTCCCAGTACATTTCCGGCACCAGCAGCAGATCGAGGCCAGCGAAGTTGCGGCGCAGCTGGCTGCCGTTGGCCGCCTCGCGCATCAGATCGAGTTCGTCGTGCAGATACTTGTCGAATTCGGCGACCACCTCGCGCGGCTTCAGGCGCTTGCCGTCGGCCCATAGGCGCTCGGCCCAGACGGCAATGTCGCGCAGCAACGCCAGGTCGGAGTCGATCACCGGCAACATGTTCGGCCGCAGTACCTTCACGGCGACCGCCTTGCCCGCGTGCTGCCCTGCTTTCACCTTCGCAAAGTGAACCTGCGCGATCGACGCACTCGCCACCGGCACCCGCTCGAAATCGTCGAACAGGACGTCGACCGGTGCGCCGAGCGACTTCTCGACCAACCCGATCGCCACCGCCGAATCGAACGGCGGCACCTGATCCTGCAGCTTGGCCAGTTCATTGGCGATATCGACCGGCAGCAGATCGCGCCGCGTGGACAGGACCTGGCCGAACTTGACGAAGATCGGCCCGAGGCTTTCGAGCGCGAGCCGCAAACGCACACCCGGAGGCGCGTCGAACTTGCGGCCGATGGTGGTGATACGCAGCAGCAAACGCACACGCCGGTCATTAACGCGGCTGAGCATCATCTCATCGAGACCGAAGCGGATGACCGTAAAGAAAATCTTGAGGAAACGCAGAAAACGCATAGTTGTGCCCGATGACTAGCGCGTGCCGCGCGACGTGGCGGCGCTGCCCGGCGCCTCTGCACCGCGGGCTTCGACCTTCTGTTCAAGACGCTCGATGCGCTTTTCCACGCGCGCCAAAGCGTCGCGGGCGCGGGCCAGTTCGACGTTGAAGTCTTCCAGCGCGGCGCGGCGCACCAGTTGTGGGTTTTCGTCGAGCAGATACTCGGCGGCGGTGTCGAGCAGATTGCGCCCGGTACGCCGCGCATGTTCGCCGACCGTGCGCACGACCGACGCGACTCGCCACGCCGGACCGTCGCCGATCAGCTTCGCCAGATCCTCTTCGGGCTCCCAGCGCAGATGCTCGGCGAGCTTGGCGATCACCGTCGCAAACTCGGCGTCGCCTTCGATCTTCACGTGCTTCATCACCGCGGCCTGGCCGCCTTGCATGAAGGCCGGCAGCGCATCGGACGGCACCGAGATGGTCACATCGAACTGTTGCGCATCGGTTTCGTCGACCGCGCCGAGGTAGCCGTCGGGTTGCACCAGCAGCATCAGCACGACTGGCGGACAGGACAGTCTGGCGGTCTTGCCCGCGTACGGGGCGAGGCGCTCTCGAGCCCACGATTCGCGGGCGAGCAGATGATTGACAGCAGCAGCGAAGGGCTTGGCGGCGAGGGTCATTGAAAGTGGCAAGAAAAAACCCGCGCGGGCGAGGTGCCCGCGCGGGTTCCTATTGTAACGTCCGTTCGCTTCGCGGCTTGCTATGCCGAACGGCCAATGCTTTGTGCAAAGTCAGGGCGAGCAGGGCTGTCCCGGCCCTATCCCGCTGCTGGCTCAGTGCTGCGCCACCTGCTGAATGCCGGCCAGCAGCCAACCTTCGCCGGGGCGGTTCGCCTTCGTCAGGTTCCAGACCTCGACGAACGGCTCTGCCGCCGCACCCGCCGACTCGCGGATCAAACCGGAGAAGCGCACGCTGGCGAAGTATTCGGTTGCACGCTCTTCGACGCCCAGCAGCTCCGCATTCAGCTGCACCACGTCCGTCTGATTGGACTCGGCACCGCGCGAGTTCAGATCGACCTTCACTTCGGCGAACATTTCCGGCGTGGTGAATTCGCGGATATCTTCCGTGTTGCCTACGTCCCACGCGGCTTGCAGGCGCACGAAGTACACCTTCGCGTTGCGCAGGAACGCTTCCGAATCGAAGCCGGCCGGCACTGACGGGGCGGTGTTGATGGACGGCGTGGTCAGCGGGTTGCCTTGCGGTTCGAGGTACGAGCCAGTGGGCGGAGCGGTGTAACGCGGTTCCTGCGTGTAGCCGGTACCGCCTGCGTTCAACGACGGCGAGCCCCCGGCGTACGCCGGTTGCGCCGTATCGCGCTTGCGACCCATGAAGCGGCGGATCAGCCAGATGCCGATCATCGCGATGACCGCGATCACGATGATGTTGGCCATGGCGCCAGCGAACGCGCCGCCCAGACCGAAGTGCGACAACAGCGCAGCGATACCGAGGCCGGCCGCGAGACCCGCGATCGGCCCAAGCCAGCGCGAGCGGTTAGGCGCTGCGGCGGGAGTCGGCGCGGGCGCCGGTGCCGGCTGCGCGCGCTGCTGCATGGCCTGATTGCTTTGGGAAGGTTGCGACGGAGCGGACTGCTGCTGAACCGTGTTCGACTGACGGCCAATGGTACGGCCGCCGCCCATGCGGCGGGCTTCCGCATCGAGCGAGGCGAGAGAGCCGGCCATGATCAGACCGACCATCGCGATCAGTCCGATTCTTCTCACCAATGACCTCGTAACCTTACGGGGAGATAACACACCTGAATCGGACATTTTCGTACTTTCCTTTAAAAATCGATGGGTTAGGAACCCTAGTATTTGGTCCCCACATGTAAAGCTACCACGCCAGCTGACAAATTGTAATATTTGACGCCGTCCAGGCCCGCTTGTTCCATCATTGTTTTCAAAGTTTCCTGATCCGGATGCATCCGGATCGATTCCGCCAGGTAGCGGTAGCTCTCCGCGTCCTTCGCAAACCGGTCGCCAAGCCACGGCAGCACCTTGAACGAATAGACGTCGTAGACCTTTTTAAGCGGATCCCACACCTTCGAGAACTCCAGCACCAGCAAACGGCCTGCCGGCTTCAACACCCGTCGCATCTCGGCGAGCGCCACATCCTTGTGCGTCATGTTGCGCAGGCCGAATGCCACGGTCACTACGTCGAAGTAATTGTCCGGAAAGGGAATTTTCTCGGCATCGCACAGCAGCGCCGGGGTGATCACGCCCTTGTCCAGCAGGCGGTCGCGGCCCACGCGCAGCATCGATTCGTTGATGTCGGTGTGCCAGACTTCGCCGGTTTCGCCCGCCTGTCTGGCGAACGCCTTCGACAGATCGCCCGTGCCCCCCGCAATATCGAGCACCTTGAAGCCCGGCCGGACGTTGGCCTGGGCGATCGTGAACATCTTCCACGCCCGGTGCAACCCGCCCGACATCAGGTCGTTCATCAAGTCGTAGTTGGAGGCGACCGAGTGGAACACGCCCGCCACCTTCTGCGCTTTGTCCTGTTCGTCGACCGATTGAAAGCCGAAGTGGGTTTTGCTCATCGCGCTCGTCCTTTCGCGTATTCTGAAATGTTGCGCCGCATCAGTGCGGCGATCAGGGCGAATCGTATCAGTGACAGTGCCCGTGCGCAGCACCGGCTGGCGCCATCGGTGCATCGCGGTCGACGCCGGCCGCTGCCAGTTTGGCGAGATAGTCGCGCCAGAGTTCATCCTGACGGATGGCCATGTCGTGCAGCAGGTCCCAGGAATAGATGCCGGTGGCGTGCCCGTCGGAGAAAGTCGGCTGCAGCGCATAGTTACCGACGCCTTCGATCATGGTGATCGTGACGTCGCGCTTGCCGGTTTGCAGCGTCTCCTGGCCAGGCCCGTGGCCCATCACTTCTGCCGACGGCGAATACACGCGCAGTAGTTCGAACGGCAGGCGATACGTTTCGCCGTTTGCGTACTGCAATTCGAGCACGCGCGATTTGGAATGCACGACCACGCCGGTCGGCACCGGGGTATCGCGAGTCAGTCCACTCATGTTGACCTCATTAGAAAGCGCCGGGCCACCTCTGGCGCGAGGCGACAGGTTTGGGACGCTCAGCCAAACGCCTGTTCGATTTCTTGCCGTACGGCTTCGCGCAGCAGGGTAGCTTGCGCGCGGCGCGACGACAGCATGGCTTCGGACACCGTGCGTTGGCGCGGCGCCCAGATCGGCAGCGGGAAATGAGCGTCGTTCGAAAAACGCGGTATCACATGCCAATGCACGTGCGGCACCTGGTTGCCGAGGCTCGCCAGGTTGACCTTCACCGGCTGGAGAATGCGCCGGATCGCACGCTCGACCGCATACACGGCCTGCATCACGCGATCGCGGTCGGTCTCGGCGAGATCGGAAAACTCAGCGACATGCTTGTTCCAGATCACCCGGCAAAAGCCCGGGTAATCGTGTTCGTCGGCGAGGACGACACGCAGGGTGTCGTCCTGCCACAGCACATCGCCGCCATCTTCACGGCAAAAAACGCATTCCATCGTCGTCCTCAGGCAAAAATCGTCAGTCGTGCCATTAAACCAGCACGCGCTCGATTCCGCCATTGTTCGCCCGCTGGACGTAATCCGCCATCCAGTCTTCGCCGAGCACGTGACGTGCCATCTCGACGACGATGTAGTCCGCCTCGGTGCCCGCGTCTTCGTTGTAGCGCGACAGACCTTGCAGGCAGGACGGGCAGCTCGTCAGGATCTTCACCTGCGTGGCGCCGTTCGGTTGCGGCCCGTCGCCCGCCTTGAGCACGGAGCCGTCCGGCGCACCCGCCGCGCCGGCCGACGCATTGGCCGCGTTGATCCCATTCGCACCCGCCTCAGCCACCAAAGGAATGCCACGCAGCTTCGCGGCGCCCTTGCGCATTTCCTCTTCCTTGCGGAAACGGACTTGCGTCGAAATGTCCGGGCGTGTCACCGCGAGTGTGCCGGATTCGCCACAGCAGCGATCGTTCTTCTCGATCTTGTAGCCGTCGTTCTCCGACCCCATCAGCTGATTGACGAGCTTGACCGGGTCCATCGTCTTGATCGGCGAGTGGCACGGGTCGTGGTACATGTAGCGCACGCCGTTCACGCCTTCGAGCTTGATGCCTTTTTCGAGCAGAAACTCGTGGATGTCGATGATCCGGCAGCCCGGGAAGATCTTCTCGAATTCGTAACCGGCGAGCTGGTCGTAACACGTACCGCACGACACCACCACCGTCTTGATGTCGAGATAGTTCAGCGTATTCGCGACGCGGTGGAACAGCACACGGTTATCCGTGACGATCTGCTCGGCCTTGTCGAACTGGCCCGAGCCGCGCTGCGGATAGCCGCAACACAGGTAGCCCGGCGGCAGCACGGTTTGCACGCCCGCTTCCCACAACATGGCTTGCGTCGCCAGACCGACTTGCGAGAAGAGCCGCTCGGAGCCGCAGCCCGGGAAGTAGAACACCGCTTCCGTATCAGCGGTGGTCGTCTTCGGATTGCGGATGATCGGGACGATCTTGTTGTCCTCGATATCGAGCAATGCGCGCGCCGTTTTCTTCGGCAGATTGCCCGGCATCTTCTTGTTCATGAAATGGATCACCTGCTGCGTGACCTTCGGCTTGCCGACGGTTGCGGGCGGGTGCGCCGTCTGCTTCTTCGCGAACTTCTTCAGCATGTCGTTGCCGAGGCGCTGCGCCTTGTAGCCGATGCCCATCATCGCGGTGCGCGCGAGGTTGATGGTCTGCGGATTGGTGGCGTTGAGGAAGAACATGCCGGCCGCGTTGCCCGGATTGAACTTCTTCTTGCCCATCTTGCGCAGCAGGTTGCGCATGTTCATCGTCACATCGCCGAAATCGATCTTCACCGGGCACGGCGTCACGCATTTGTGACAGACGGTGCAGTGATCGGCGACGTCGTTGAACTCGTCCCAGTGCTTGATCGACACGCCGCGGCGGGTCTGCTCTTCGTACAGGAACGCCTCAACCAGCAAGGAGGTCGCGAGAATCTTGTTACGCGGGCTGTACAGCAGGTTCGCGCGCGGCACGTGGGTCGCGCACACCGGCTTGCACTTGCCGCAACGCAAACAGTCTTTGATCGACTCGGAAATCGCACCGATGTCGGACTGCTGCATGATCAGCGATTCGTAGCCCATCAGCCCAAAGCTCGGCGTGTAGGCGTTGCGCAGGTCGGCGCCTTCGAGCAGCTTGCCCGCGTTGAAGCGGCCATGCGGATCGACGCGCTGCTTGTACGCGCGGAATTCGCCGATCTCTTCGTCGGTCAGGAACTCGAGCTTGGTAATACCGATGCCGTGTTCGCCGGAAATCACGCCGTCGAGCGAACGCGCCAGCTTCATGATGCGCGCGACCGCCGTGTGGGCGTCCTGCAGCATCTCGTAGTTGTCGGAGTTGACCGGCAGGTTCGTGTGGACGTTGCCGTCGCCCGCGTGCATGTGCAGCGCGACGAACACACGGCCACGCAGGACCTTCTTGTGGATCGCCTGGGCTTCCTCGAGGATCGGCTTGAACTCGCCGCCGTTGAAGATCTGACGCAACTCAGCCCGGATCTCGGCCTTCCACGACACGCGCACCGTACGGTCCTGCGTGATAAGGAACACGGTCGCATCCGGCTGCGCGTCGACGCGATCGGCGAACTTCTCCGCCAGCCCTTCGTAGCCGAGGCCGACCAGATAGTGCTGCGCCTCGCGCAGCGACAGATCGAGCTTGTCGCGCAGGAACTCCCAGCGCATACGCACCTTCTTCAGCAGATCGAGCGCCTGTTGCACGCGATCTTCGAGCAACTCTGCGCTCGGGATTTCGTTGGCGTCGTCGCTCTTGCCGAGCGGCAGCTTGCCGCCCTTGAAGAACGCTTCGAGTGCGTCGACCAGTTGCAGCTTGTTCTTGATCGACAGTTCGATGTTGATGCGTTCGATACCGTCGGTGTACTCGCCCATGCGGTCGAGCGGGATCACCACGTCTTCGTTGATCTTGAACGCGTTGGTGTGCTTGGCAATCGCGGCGGTACGGCTGCGGTCGAGCCAGAAACGCTTGCGCGCTTCGGCGTTGACGGCGACGAAACCTTCGCCGCTCTTGCCGTTGGCCATGCGCACGACTTCCGAGGTGGCCTGGGCGACCGCATCGGCGTCATCGCCGACGATGTCGCCGATCAGCACCATCTTCGGAAACGCATTGCGCTTGCTCTTGGTCGCATAACCGACCGCGCGCAGATAGCGTTCGTCCAGATGCTCGAGGCCGGCGAGAATCGCGCCGCCCTGCTTCGACGTTTCGAACAGATAGTCTTTGATCTCGACGATGCTCGGAATCGCTTCACGGGCCTGACCGAAGAATTCGAGGCAGACCGTGCGCGTATGCGCCGGCATCTTGTGCAGCACCCAGCGCGCCGACGTGATCAGGCCGTCGCAGCCTTCCTTCTGCACGCCCGGCAGGCCGGCGAGGAATTTGTCGGTCACGTCCTTGCCGAGACCTTCCTTGCGGAACACGCGGCCCTTGATATTGAGCGCTTCCGTGCGCAGCAGCTTTTCGCCCGGCGCGTAGTTGCCGTCGAACCATTTGAGCTCGAAACGCGCGACTTCGATGTCGTGAATCTTGCCCATGTTGTGGTCGAGACGCGTGACTTCGAGCCAGTTCCCTTCCGGGTCGACCATGCGCCACCAGGCGAGGTTATCCAGCGCCGTGCCCCACAACACCGCTTTCTTGCCGCCCGCGTTCATCGCGACGTTGCCGCCCACGCAGGACGCATCCAGTGAAGTCGGATCGACGGCGAACACGAAGCCGGCCTGCTCGGCCGCCTCGGTCACGCGGCGTGTGACCACGCCCGCGCCGGAGAAAATCGTCGCCACCTTGCGATCGACGCCCGGCAGTTCGGTCATCTCAACCGCGCCCAGCTGTTCGAGCTTTTCAGTGTTGATGACAGCCGAGAACGGCGTGAGCGGCACCGCGCCGCCCGTATAACCCGTGCCGCCTCCGCGCGGAATCACGGTCAGACCGAGCTCGAAACACGCCTTGATCATGCCGGCGATCTCGGCTTCGGTATCCGGCGTCAGCACGACGAACGGGTACTCGACGCGCCAGTCGGTCGCGTCGGTCACGTGCGACACGCGGGACAGGCCGTCGAACTTGATGTTGTCTTTTTCCGTGACCTTGCCCAGCACCTTGTTCGCGCGACGGCGCAGATCGAAGGTCTTCTGGAATTCGCTTTCGAAATCGTCGACGGCACCGCGTGCAGCCGCGACCAGCGTTTCAACGCGGGCAGCCCGATCGACACCCGCTTCATCGCCGTGCTCGACCAGATCGGCGCGACGGCGCTTCTCGATCTCGGTCAGGCGGTGGTGCAGCGCCTCGATCAGCAACGCGCGGCGCTTCGGATTGTCGAGCAGGTCGTCTTGCAGGTAAGGATTGCGGCGCACGACCCAGATGTCGCCGAGCACTTCGTACAGCATCCGCGCCGAGCGGCCGGTGCGGCGTTCCGCGCGCAGTTCGGCCAAGGCCGCCCAGGCTTCGTCGCCGAGCAGGCGGATGACGATTTCGCGGTCGGAAAACGACGTGTAGTTATAGGGAATTTCGCGCAGACGCGCTTCGGGGTCGGCGGCCACCACAGTGGCGGCCCCGTGCGGATCGAAAACTTGAGGTGCGTTCATGTTCGGACGACTCGGTGGGTCAACCGGGCGCGCTCATCTCTGTGAGGCGTCGGCGGACGGTGCGCGTGGGGCGCAATGCTGGAAATCTTCTAGGGGAGCGAAGCGCAACCGACGGCCTACCCACATCGGTCGCTTCACGGCGCTCAGAGAAAGCTACACGATCGTGCGCGACGGAGGTGCCGCTGGCGGACGTGACGCTCCGCCGCGGGGCAAGACTCACGCGGGACGGGCATCAAATGGGCGATCCGAGGCTGCCAGTGCATCTTCCGATCCTTATTCCAAAATGGAATTCTACCCCATGATCAAGCCACGCGTTGACGCCTGAAATCAGGGTTGTGGCAGGACTTTTGGCGTTTTTGTGCTGAACGGCGCTCGTGAGCGCCTACGAACAATTCTCCGACCGAACGGTCGGGTTGGACTTTGCTGGCGGCGCGCAGGGATACGCCGAAGGTTCACAGAGGGCCAGTGTGCACACCGTTGGCGCTATCATTGACCCTTTCCAGCCTCACAAAGCGCACCGCGCCACCCGCATGGCTTCCCACGACTACCTGAAGAAAACCCTGACCGCGCGCGTCTACGACGTGGCCCGCGAGACCGAACTCGAACGCGCGCCGAATCTGTCGGCACGGTTGCGTAATCCGGTTTATCTGAAGCGTGAGGACAACCAGCCGGTGTTCTCGTTCAAGGTGCGCGGCGCGTACAACAAGATGGCGCATATTCCGGCGGATGCGCTCGCGCGGGGTGTCATTACCGCGTCGGCGGGCAATCATGCGCAGGGCGTGGCGTTGTCGGCGGCCCGCATGGGGGTGAAGGCGATCATCGTGGTGCCCGTGACGACCCCGCAGGTGAAGGTCGATGCGGTGCGCGCGCATGGCGGCGCGACCGTCGAAGTCGTGCAGTTCGGCGAGTCCTATAGCGACGCGTACGGACATGCAGTGAAACTGCAGGAAGAACGCGGCCTGACGTTTGTCCACCCGTTCGACGATCCGTACGTGATCGCAGGCCAGGGCACGGTCGCGATGGAGATTCTCAGCCAGCATCAGGGCCCGATTCACGCGATCTTCGTGCCGATCGGCGGCGGTGGCCTGGCTGCGGGCGTCGCTGCGTACGTGAAATCGGTGCGCCCGGAGATCAAGGTGATCGGCGTGCAGACCGACGACTCGTGCGCGATGGCCGCTTCTTTACAAGCAGGCGAACGGGTCACATTGAACGAAGTCGGGCTGTTCTCGGACGGCACGGCAGTGAAGCTGGTGGGCGAGGAAACCTTCCGCCTGTGCCGCGAATATCTCGACGACGTGCTGCTCGTGAACACCGATGCGCTGTGCGCCGCGATCAAGGATGTGTTCCAGGACACCCGCAGCGTGCTGGAACCGGCCGGCGCACTGGCCGTGGCCGGCGCCAAACAGTATGCCGAGCGCGAAGGCATCGAGGACCAGACGCTGATTGCGATCACGTCCGGCGCGAACATGAACTTCGATCGCATGCGTTTCGTGGCGGAGCGTGCTGAGGTGGGTGAAGCACGTGAAGCGGTGTTCGCCGTGACGATTCCTGAAGAGCGCGGCAGTTTCCGCCGGTTCTGCGAACTGGTGGGGACGCGCAGCGTCACCGAGTTCAACTACCGCATTGCGGACGCGAATTCAGCCCATATCTTTGTCGGCGTACAGATCCGCAATCGCAGCGAGTCGGCGCAGATCGCGGGCGCATTCGAAGCGCACGGTTTTGCCACCGTCGATCTGACCTTCGATGAACTGTCGAAGCAGCACATCCGCTATATGGTCGGCGGCCGCTCGCCGCTGGCCCACGACGAACGCCTGTTCCGTTTCGAGTTTCCGGAGCGTCCGGGCGCGCTGATGAAGTTTTTGTCGTCGATGGCGCCGAACTGGAATATCAGCCTGTTCCACTATCGCAACCAGGGTGCGGACTACAGTTCGATTCTGGTCGGCATTCAGGTGCCGGAAAGCGAGAACAGCGAGTTCGAACGCTTTCTCACGACGCTTGGTTACCCGTGCTGGGAAGAGACGCAGAACCCGGTGTACCGATTGTTTCTCGCTTGATCTTATTGGACTAAAACGCGCAGATGGCACTTTCGCTTGTCGACAAACTGGTGGTGGCAATCTCGTCGCGCGCTCTGTTCGACTTCGAGGAAGAGAACTGTGTGTACGAGGAAGGCAACCTGCAGGCGTACGAAGCGTTGCAGCGCGAGCGGCTGACCGTGCCCGCCAAACCGGGCGTCGCATTTCCGTTGATCCGCAAGCTGCTGGCCTTGAATGCCGGCGGTCACCGGGTCGAAGTGGTGATCCTGTCGCGCAGCGATCCGATCAGTGGATTGCGCGCATTTCATTCGTGCAGGGAGTATGGGCTGGCGATCGAGCGCGGCGTGTTCACACGTGGGCGCGCGCCATTTGGTTATCTGAAGCCGTTGAACGCCTCGCTGTTTTTGTCCGCGAATCAGCACGACGTGCGCGATGCATTGGCTGCCGGATTTCCGGCTGCACGCGTCTTGCCCGAATCGGCGAAAATGGCGAGCAAGTATCCTGACGAGATCCGGATTGCCTTCGACGGCGACGCCGTGCTGTTTTCCGACGAAGCCGAGCGCATCTTTCAGAAAGATGGCTTGCGGGCGTTCGTCGGCCATGAGATTCACAACAAGGATTTGCCGCTTGCGGATGGACCTTTGAAGCCGTTGCTCGAAGCGCTGCACCGGCTGCAGAAACTCGCGGACGAAGCCGCACCGATGCATATTCGTACGGCATTGGTGACGGCGCGCTCGGCCCCGGCGCATGAGCGCGCGATCCGCACATTGATGGCGTGGAACATCGAAATCGACGAAGCGATGTTCCTCGGCGGCCTCGACAAGAGCGCGTTTTTGCGCGAGTTCGAGCCGGACTTTTTCTTCGACGACCAAATTGGCCATTGCGAATCGGCCCGCGTCGTGACGGCGACGGGGCACGTGCTGAGTGGCATAGTGAACGCATCATGACACCCGAACAATCACCGCTGGGTAAGGCTTCCACTTACACCGAACAATATGACGCTTCACTGCTCTTTCCGATTGCCCGGAAGAATGCGCGCGAGGCGATTGGGATTGGCGCGCAGTTGCCGTTTTTCGGCACGGACATCTGGAATGCTTACGAGCTTTCCTGGCTGAACGCGCGCGGCAAGCCTCAGATTGCAGTGGCGACTTTCTTTGTACCGGCTGATTCGCCGAATATTGTCGAGTCGAAGTCGTTCAAGCTTTATCTGGGGTCATTTGCGCAGACGCCTTTTGAATCGATGGAAGTTGTGCGCGACACGATCAAGCGGGATGTTTCCGCTTCATGCGGTGCGACGGTGTCGGTTCATTTGGCGGCGCCGTATGAGTTCGGCAAGTTGCAGATGGAAGAGTTTGAAGGCTTGTCGCTGGATCGGCTCGATCTCGATACCGATGTTTATCACCCTGACGCTTCGTTGCTGAAGGCTGCGTTCGACGAGTCGCCTGTCGAGGAGACGTTGGTTTCCAACTTGCTTAAGTCGAATTGTCCCGTGACGGGGCAGCCTGATTGGGGCAGTGTGCAGATTCATTATGTTGGGCCGCAGATCGATCACGCGGGCTTGCTGAGGTACATCATTTCCTATCGGAATCACACTGGGTTTCATGAGCAGTGCGTCGAGCGGATTTTTATCGATGTGCTTAAGGCCTGCCGGCCGGTGAAGCTTGCTGTTTATGCCCGCTACACGCGGCGCGGTGGGCTGGATATCAATCCGTTTCGGACGAATTTTAATTTGCCGATGCCGGATAATTTTCGGTTGGCGCGGCAATAAGGGAGCGTGGGTTTTTTGCCTGCTCGGCGCTTGTTTGTCTGTGCTTCTGGGTTTGGTGCCTTTCCTTGATTTGTTAGTGGTCTATTAGCGTTGCCCCTGTGCGGGGCGGCACCTACTTTTCTTTGCCGGCTGCAAAGAAAAGTAGGCAAAAGAAAGCAGCTCAAACCGCTCATGCTAAGTGGGTCCCGTGGTCTGCACAGGGTAGTGGTGCATCTGGAATCTGTGTTCGTGCCCCTGCATACGCTAGTGACAAGGGCGTCATACTTCCGGCGGCGCTGCGCGCGCCGAAGAGCACTTCATACCCCCCCGCTACGTTTTGTCGCTCGCGCCTCGCCACCGAACCGTGACTCGTCATTGCATCACCATCACCATCGCGATTGCGATTGCGATTGCGATTGCGATTGCGATTGCGATTGCGATTGGACCGGCAATTGCAGCCTCGACTGCAACGGCAACCGCGGCTGTGATCGTGATCGGGACCGGGACGGTGATCAGCACACCGACATATCATTTGAAGCGGGGGTTCCCGGGTGGGGGCAGAGGCGCGTCGCCGAGGCGAAGCCGACGGCCCCCACAGCCCCGAACCGAAGCCCGTGGTTTCCCATGCAGCCCCGTCCGCGACGCACGAAGTGCGGAGTGGGAGCTGATGACTCCTTTGTCACTAGCGCGGAATGTGAGAGAACACGAATTCCAGATGCACCACTACCCCGTGCAGGCCACGGTTCCCACTTAGCATTGGCGGTTTGAGCCGCTTTCTTTTGCCCTACTTTTCTTTGCGGCATGCAAAGAAAAGTAGGTGCCGCCCCGCACAGGGGCAACGCTAATAGACCACTAACAAAACAAGGAAAGGCACCAAAGCCAGAAGCACAGACAAACAAGCGCCGAGCAGGCAACCAAACCCCAATCACCGCCTGCGGCAAACCAAAAAAACCCTTAAGCCGAAGGTTTCTTATAAGCGACGCAGTCAACCTCGACGCGACAATCAATCACCATCGAAGAAACAACACATGCCCGCGCCGGCGGATTCTCCCCAAAATACTCCCGAAACACCTTATTGAACGAAGCAAAGTCCCGCGGATCATCAAGCCACACACCACAGCGGACAACATGCTCCGCCGCATACCCAGCTTCCTTCAGAATAGCGAAAACATTCTGAATCGCCTTGTGCGATTGCTCAACAATCCCGCCATTGATCACCGCACCATTTTCCATCGGCGTCTGCCCGGAAACGAACAACCAGCCATCCGCTTCGACCGCCCGAGCAAAGGGCATATGTTGACCACCGGTACCCTTGCCACCTTCAACGCCATATCGCTTCATCATCCAACTCCTTAAAAAGTCCGGCACGCGGCGCGAGCAATGCCACAACCGCTTGCCACATCAATCAGAACAAAAAATCAAAACGCGCCGTGCGCATCACCCTTCGACGCCGCACCCCGCGCCACAAAATGCCCCGCCCGTTCGCCTGTCACCGCGCCATCGCGATACGCCAACACGCCGTTCACCCACACCGCATCGATTCCATCGGCCGCCTGTTGCGGCTTCTCGAACGTCGCCGCATCGCGCACCCTGGCCGGGTCGAACAACACCAGATCCGCGTGATAACCGATGTGCACCTCGCCGCGCTGCGTCAACCCAAACCGGCGCGCCGACAAGCTGGTCATCTTGCGCACCGCCTCTTCAAGCGGCAGCAAACCGGCGTCACGTACGTAGTGCCCAAGCACGCGCGGAAACGCGCCCCACAACCGCGGATGCGGCAGCGGATCGTTCGGCAATCCATCCGAGCCGACCATCGTCGCGGGATGCGACAGAATGCGCCGCACGTCTTCCTCTGACATGTTGTGATACACGGCGCCTGCCGGCTGCAAACGCTTGCCGGCCTCCTGCTGCGTGACGCCCCACTCGGCGGCAATTTCCCTGATTAGCTTGCCCGCCATCTCGGGATGCGGCTCAGACCACGTAATCGTGATGTCGATGTCGCCCGTCACCTGCTTCACGTCGAGCGTCGACGAGCTGCGGTTATACGGATAGCAATCGCAGCCGATCGGCTGCAACCGGCGCGCACCCTCCAACGACTCCAGCACCTCAACGCTACGCCCCCAGTTCGACGGCCCCGCGCACTTCAGATGCGAAATCACCACCGGCACGTGCGCGTGACGGCCCACCCGATACGCTTCGTCCATTGCGTCGAGAATCGCGTCGAACTCGGTGCGCATGTGCGTCGTGTAAAGCGCGCCTGCGGCGGCGAGCGGCTCGGCCAGCGCCATCACTTCTTCGGTCGGCGCGGAGAACGCGGAGCCGTACGCGAGCCCCGAGCTCAGGCCCAACGCCCCGTTCGACAACGCCTCTTCGAGTTGCGCGCGCATTCCATCGATTTCCGCCGCGGTCGCCGCGCGATCGAGCCGGTCCATCTGATTGCTGCGCAACGCCGTGTGCCCAATCAGCGCGCCGACATTCACCGCAGGGCGCGCGGCGTTCACCGCTTCGACATACGCTGCGAAAGTCGGGTACTGGAATGCGTCACGCTCGCCAAGCAGATTCATCGGATCAGGCGGATCGCCCTTCAACGACACCGGCGACGCACTGATCCCACAGTTGCCGACAATCACCGTCGTCACACCCTGCGTGATCTTCGGCAGCATTTGCGGCGAACGGATCACGTGCGTATCGTCATGCGTATGAACGTCGATGAAGCCGGGCGCCAGCGCGCGGCCGTTCGCCTCGATCACCTCTTCGGAAAGCCAGTTCGACAGGTTGCCGATCGCGGCGATGCGGCCGTCGCGGATCGCAACGTCGCGCTCGACCGGCGGTGCGCCCGTGCCGTCGTACAGTTGCGCGCCGACGATCAGCGTATCGGCAGCTTCGGGATGCGAATGCATGGATCAGTCTCCTAACGGTTGTCGGTCGCCACCGCCGCGGTGCGCGTCGAGCGCGTGCTTCATGCGGCGCAGCAATTCGCGGCTCTCGTCACCCTGACTCACGGCGAGTTCGGTGACGAGCACATCGAGCGCCATCATCATCGCGTAGCGCGACGACGACGGTTTGTAAATGAAATCGGTTTCAAAGGCGACGATCGGGATCACCCAATCGGCCAGTTTGGCCAACGGCGAAGCCGGCGCGGTCAGAGCAATCACGGTCGCCCCGTAGCTGCGCGCGATCTTGCAGTTCTCGACCATCTCGGGCACGCGCCCGGTGGTGGACAACGCGATCACCACGCATTCGCGCGACACGGTGCTCGCCACCATGCGCTGCAACAAGCCGTCCTGATAGGTCGCAACGGGCCGGCCGAGGCGCACGAGCCTGAAGCGCATCTCGTCGGCGAGCGCAGTCGAGCCGCCGCCCATGCCGAACACGTAGATCATCCGCGCCGCGCGCAACGCGGCCGCGGCCTCGGCTAAAGGCGCCTGACGAAGAAGCTGATGGTTATGCGCAAGCGCGGTCTGCAGTTCGTCGAACACGCGGGTGGCAATCGGTTCGGGCGCGTCGGTGGGCCCGCCCGCCTGCAGGAAGCGCTGGCCGACGGCCGCCGCCTGCGCGAGCCGCAGCTTCAGCTCCCGCACGTCGCGGCAACCGACCGCCTTGGCAAAGCGCGTCACGGTCGCGACGCTCACCTCTGCCTGCTGGGCGAGCGCGCCAATACTGGCGCGCGATGCGCCAGTCAGGTCGTCGAGAATCAGCGCGGCAACCTTCCGTTCGGCCGAACGCAGTTCCGGCGCGCATTCGGCAATGCGAGCGACGATATCGAAGGCCAGCGGTTCGGCGGTTAAGTTCATTGCAGGCTGTGGGGTGTCTCGCGAACGCTTACAAAGCGCTTCCGGAAAACCGTGGTACTAAATAACATTCCTTCGACCATCGTACTTTCGGTAACATGGTAAAGTCAACTTTGATTCGATTTAACTGGACGATGGAGCAGGGAGACATGAAAGTTACAAACTATCAGGGCGCAACGATTGATCCTTATAGCAAGGGCTTGGGCATGGTTCCGGGCACCAGCATCCAACTCACGGATGCCGCGCGCCTCGAGTGGAACCTGCTGAACGAAGACGTGAGCCTGCCCGCCGCCGTGCTGTACGCGGATCGTGTGGAACACAACCTGAAGTGGATGCAGGCGTTCGTCGCGGAATACGGTGTCAAGCTCGCGCCGCACGGCAAAACCACCATGGCGCCGCAGCTGTTTCGCCGTCAGCTCGAAACCGGCGCATGGGGCATCACCCTCGCCACCGCGCATCAGGTGCGCGCGGCGTATCACGGCGGTGTTTCGCGGATCCTGATGGCCAACCAGCTGGTTGGCCGCCGCAACATGATGATGATCGCCGAGTTGCTAAGCGACCCGGATTTCGAGTTCTTCTGCCTCGTCGATTCGGTCGAAGGCGTCGAGCAACTGGGTCAATTTTTCACGTCGGTACGCAAGCCGCTGCAAGTATTGCTCGAGCTCGGCGTGCCGGGCGGCCGCACCGGCGTGCGCGACGAAGCGCAGCGCAACGCGGTGCTCGAAGCGATCGCGCGCTATCCGGATGTGTTGAAGCTGGCAGGCGTCGAGTTGTATGAAGGCGTGCTGAAAGAAGAACACGAAGTGCGCGAGTTCCTGCAGAGCGCCGTCGCTGTGACGCGCGCGCTCGTCGACGAAGGACGATTCGCCCGCACGCCGGCCGTTCTGTCAGGCGCCGGCTCGGCCTGGTACGACGTGGTCGCGGAAGAATTCGTGAAGGCCTCGGAGACCGGCAAGGTCGAAGTCGTGCTGCGGCCCGGCTGCTATCTGACGCATGATGTCGGCGTGTACCGCAAGGCGCAGACGGACATCTTCGCGCGCAATCCGGTCGCGAAGAAAATGGGCGAAGGCTTGCTGCCGGCGCTGCAACTGTGGGCGTATGTGCAGTCGATTCCGGAACCGGATCGCGCAATTATCGGCCTCGGCAAGCGCGATTCCGCTTTCGATGCAGGCATGCCGGAGCCATCACGTCACTATCGTCCGGGCACCGAAGCGCCACGCGATATCGCGGCGAGCGAAGGCTGGGAGATTTTCGGCCTGATGGATCAGCACGCGTATCTGCGGATTCCCGCGGGCGCCGATCTGAAGGTAGGCGACATGATCGCGTTCGACATCTCGCATCCGTGCCTGACGTTCGACAAGTGGCGCCAGGTGCTGGTGGTCGATCCGTCGTATCGCGTCACTGAAGTGATCGAAACGTTCTTCTGATCGTGACAGAACCGGCGCGTTTCACCGCAAGGTGACGCGCCGTTTGTTGCAGCCTTCCCGCTCAATCGGCAGGTTCGATCCTCGCTGGATTTCGCCCGGCGGCGCGTCTCCGGCGAGTCGCAGTTTGGATAGTATCCGCGCCGGTTGCTTTGGCAATCGCCGCGGCTTTGAGTCGGGCTTAAGCTTAGCGAGCCGGGTCCGCCTCCGCGGTGTCGGGCACCTGGGAAGCCGCTGCAGCGCCACTCGTAGCAGCCACTTCGCCGATCCGCACTTCCAGTATCTTCAAAGCCCCCGACAACGCGCTCAGCGCTTCGTCCGGCAACGCCGCCATCGTGTCGTGCAAAAAAGCGTTGCGACGCGGCAGGCTGGCTTCGGTCGCCGACCGTCCCGCTTCGGTCAAACGCACATTGGTCACGCGGTTGTCGCGTGTATCCATGCTGCGAGCAATCCAGCCTAAACCCTCAAGCGTTTTCAGCTGCCGGGTCAGCGCGCCCGGATCGACGCGCAAGCGCTCGACCAGCCGCTTCTGAGACGATTCGCCAGCCTGTTCGTGCAGCGCGAGCAGAATGCGCCAGCGCGGCAACGGATGGCCCACGTGGGCCTCGAACGCCGACATGAACGCTCGATAAGTGCGGCCGAATTGCTGCATGACGGCGACGCGGTCCTGTTCTTCCATGATCTGTCAGTAAAACGGTAAGGCCAAAAAATCAATCCGCGTGAATCACAGGCTCGAGCTTGCGCTGGAGCTTGACCGGCGGCACACGGCGGCTTTGCCACACGGACACCACGGCGATGATCGCCGCGAGCGCGAGACCCAGATGAATGGCTGAAACGAGCGCCTCGCGTGCACTCTCAAGCAGCATCGCGCCGTTGTGACCCGCATGCGTCAGCTGGCCGAGCAAGGTGGTTTGCGCATCGCGATTGATCAGGATTTGCGGGTCGCCGAGATCGGCGAACCATTGCGACGCGTGATCGTTTTCCAGCGCGCTGCGCACGCCGCTCGCGTACATATGGCTGATCAGCGTGCCGGTCAGCGCCGTGCCGATCATCCCGCCGATCATCCGCAGCGACTGCAGCAGCGCGGTGGCGATACCAAGGTGTTCGCGGCCCGCCGTCTGCTGCGCGAAGATCGTCAGATTCGGCATCACGAAGCCGAGACCGAGGCCGCCGAGCACCATGAACGACATCAGCAGCCATTGCGGCATGGAACGCGTCGCGACGACCACGCCGAGGCACGCCAGCGCCACCAGCGCGAAGCCGACGTACAGCATCAGATTCGGATTGCGTACACGCGAGACGATGCGTCCGTTGGCGATACTGCCGATCGTGATGAACACGACGAGTGGCGTAATGACGAGTCCCGCTTCTTTCGGCGACATCCCGAAGCCGCCTTGGAATAGCAACGGTGCGTAGAACAGCAACGAGAACATCGTGAAGCCGCCCAGCACGGCGAGCGTGAAGAGCGCGGCCAGACTGCGATTGCGAAACATATCCACCGGCAGAATCGCCGTCGGGCAGCGCTTTTCCCACTGCCACAAGCCGTATGCCGAGGCAACGCTCAAAGCGAGTAGCGCGAAGGCGCTCAAAGTGACGCCGTGCTTCGGCAACAACTCGACGAACAATTGCAGCGAACCGAGCGCCACCGCGATTAACAACGCACCCGGCCAATCGAGCCGCATCTTGCCTTCGTGCTCGATGTGCCGCAGATGCGGCAGGAAGCGCCAGACGAAAAATAGCGACAGCAAGCCGACCGGCAGATTCACATAAAACACTGAGCGCCAGCCGTAATACTGCGTGAGAAAACCGCCGAGCGACGGCCCCACCGCGTTCGCAATCCCGAACGCCGAACTCATCAGTACCTGCCAACGCAGTCGCACGACCGAGTCGGGAAAGAGATCAGGAATGCACGCGAAGGCGGTGCCGACCAGCATGCCGCCGCCGATGCCCTGCAAGCCGCGCGCGAGCACGAGGAACAGCATGTTGTTGGCAGCGCCGCAGAGCACCGAAGCCGCCGTGAACACGACGATCGATGCGATCACGAATGGCTTGCGCCCGTAGTAATCGCCGAGGCGGCCGAAGATTGGCACGGTGATCACCGAGGTCAGCAAATACAACGTGCCGACCCACGCGTAGAGCTCGAAACCCTTCAGTTCCGCAACGATGGTGGGCAACGCGGTGCCGACCACGGTCTGGTCGAGTGCGACCAGCATTGAAACGAAGGAAACGCCGAGCATCGCCAGTAGCGACTCACGGAAAGGTAAAACTTGCCCACTCGAGTGGTGGGCCGCGGTATGGACAGCCATTTTTGATAGAGCAACAGTTGACTCGTCAAACGATCGGGAATCATACCATGAGGTGATGCTCTAAGCTGGAACCCGCCGAGGCGGTTCACCGCCTCGGCAATCGACTGAAGAATGGACAATACATGACGCCAGGGAGGCACATGGAGCCGAGTTCGCTCGCTGCACAATCGTTAACGGACGACGACCTGAGCGCGCTGCGACGCGCGAAACACGAACTGGAGAGCCCCGCGCTGGCGATGAAACTGGCGAGTATCGTCGGCTCGCCGCTCGAGAAGCTGCTCGCGCGCATGCCTGCTTTTGCCAACGAAAAGATCACGGATGCGACGGAACTGGCGTTGCGCAAGTGCCTTTCGATCGCGCTGCGCACGCTGGGGCGGCAGGCCGGCGCCACGCCCCTGGTGGTGCCCGACAAGCCGAGCAACCTGCTGCACAAGTTCGCCGTGGCCACCACCGGCGCGGCCGGCGGCGCATTCGGTCTGTTCGCGCTGCCCGTCGAGTTGCCAGTCACAACCACGTTGATGTTTCGCTCGATCTGCGACATCGCGCGCAGCGAGGGCGAGGATCTGTCGTCGATCGACACGCAGCTGCAATGCCTGACGGTGCTCGGCATGGGCGGCACCTCGAAAGCCGACGACGACGCCGACTTCGGCTACTTCATCATGCGCGGCGCGCTGGCGCAGGCAGTATCGAAGGCTTCTTCCGAAATCGCGACGAAGGGATTCACCGCGCATGGCTCCGCGGCCTTGCTGCGTCTCCTCAACACGATTGCCGCGCGCTTTTCGGTGCAGGTGAGCGAGCAGATCGCCGCCAAGTCGATTCCGGCGATCGGCGCAGTGCTCGGCGCGATGGTCAATACGGTATTCATCGACCACTTCCAGCAGGTCGCGCACGGTCACTTCACCGTGCGGCGACTGGAGCGGCAATACGGCCAGGAAACGATCGAAGCCGCCTATCAGGCGATCGACGTCACCCTGGATGGCTGAGCGGCCGTGCCGCGCCCGCTCGTTGCACTCGTCACGCGCCGCACGAAGGCTGCGGCGCGGTCGAGCGCGCGGCCGCCTTCCGGGATGAACGGCGTGAACAAGGGCCAGACGTGCGGCATCTTCTTCCACACGTCGAGTTCACAATCGACGCCCGCCGCGCACGCCTTGTCGGCAACGCGTTGCGAGTCGTCGAGCAATACCTCCGTGCTACCCGCCATGATGAAGAGCGGTGGCAAACCTTGCAGGTCGGCATAGACCGGCGAAGCGTAGGGATGCGTCGCAGGCGTGTCGCCGAGATAAACCTGCGCAGCCCGAGCAATCGCGGCGCCACTGAACATGGGATCGAGGCCATCGTTGGTGCGGATGGTGGCGCCGGCAGCGGCCAGATCGGTCCACGGCGAGAACAGCAGGCAGCCTGCCGGCAGCGGATCGCCAGCGTCGCGCAAGGCGACCACCGTAGCGAGCGCAAGGCCGCCGCCCGCTGAATCCCCCGCGATTACGATCGACTCGGGCGGCGTGCCGTTCGCGATCAGCTGACGGTAGGCAGCGGTTGCATCGTCGAGCGCGGCCGGAAAGCGATGCTCGGGAGCGAGATGGTAGTCGAGGGAAAAGATCGGTGCATTCGCACGCACGGCCAGGCCGAATACGAGCGACCGGTGCGTACGCGGCGAACAGAAGTAGTAGCCACCACCGTGGCAATACAGCACCGTCGGGCAATTCCCGGATGTGGACACGCCGTCAGCGCGCTCGATCCATTCACCCTGCAGCGGCCAATCGCCTGGCCCGTACGACTCGCGCAGACGCCAGCCGCCCGGCACGCGCGGCGACCAGGCGCGCTTGGCTGTCAGCGCACGCGCCTTCTCGACATTGATAGTCGGCTTGAGGGTTTGCGGTCGAAACTGCCTACGCAGATACCAGCACGCGAGTGCACTTTGCCAACTCATCGGGACACGCTCCTTCGATAGTGTCCCATCATGGTACGTGCGTTCGCCGCCGCGCCGGTGGACGGCGGCTTCTAATCCCGAAAAAGCGCCCGTGCCACCGGCGCAAGGTTTTCCTCGTTTTCCTCTTGCCTAATTCGCCGGCAAAACCTGCCCGCGAATCTCGCCTGTCGGATTCTGCTCGGTATGGACGTTGAAGTACCACTGTCCCGCCATCAGGTCCGTCACCTGCTGTTCAGTGAGTGCCGCCGATCCTTTGATCGGGCTCGCGAGCGCGTCCTTCCCGATCGGTACCTGGACCTTGGCGTTCTGCCCGACGGGCGCGGGACCGTGGAAGTGCGCGGCGGTTGCCGGACCACTCAGCCCTTCATAGGTGATCGTCCATTGCAGGGACTTGGTCGACGTATCGAAGGTAGCGTTCAACATGCCGTGCCCGTGACTCACGCGCGGCGGCACTTCGCTCGACGGTTCGAGATCGGCCTTCAACGCCACCGTATCTGCAAAGGCGACGCCCGACGCCAACGCCCACACCACCACAGCAAGATTCAGTTTTCGAAGCGCAATCATGGTCTTCTCCGGACTTTGATGCACCGCCGCACCGACATTTCGGTCACGCGCAGAGCCACCACATACTAGTGCAAATCCGTTGCAGCTGTTTGCGTCAGGGTCAAATGACATCGCGGCGATCTGCGCGACGCCTTCATTGATATTTACAAACAGTTAATTGCGCAATTCGTACTGAATCTTTTGCGTCATCCCGATTATGCTTCCGACTGCGAGAAGTGACTCCTTCATCGAGGGATGTCTCCAAATCTTTAACGCGGCTTCGGCCGCGTTTTTTTTCGTCCTCTCGATTCGCCGCCTCGATTGATTCACGAGCACGCACCAATGCGATCGCCCAAGCGAGGCGCTACAGGCCGCCTCGGTGCTGTGCTGTGCTGTGCTGTGCTGTGCTGTGCTGTGCTGTGCTGTGCTGTGCTGTGCTGTGCTGTGCTGTGCTGTGCTGTGCGAAGCAGCGTCATGCAAGTAATGCAGCCTGCTCCTCGATTCCATCCAGCATCGCATTGCACTTGCGCGCCAATGCCTGCCCATCGCTACGCAAGCGTTCCGGCGTCTTGACGGTGATATCCCGGCGGTAATCTTCCAACGCGTTAAGCAGCGGCGGGTACTGCAACACGCTCGCCGCCCCTGCCACGCGATGATGCCACTCGCGCAGACGCTCGACCTCGACGCGTTCGAGCAGCGGCGACAATGCCTGCACGTCTTCGCGCACCGATGAAACGAATGAATCGAGCAAGGCCTTAACGGTCGATTCACTCCCCCACAACTGCGTCATGTGACTCAGATCGACCGGGACAAATGGCTCGGCGCCGCCATGCGCGTCCGGCCCGGCAACCGGTGGGGAGCTGACCGTTTGAGCGGGAGCCGCTTGCCATGCGCTGTCAGTGCCGAACCAACGGCTCAGGTACTCGCGTAGCGTAGCAAGCCGCGTCGGCTTGACGAGGCAGTCGTCCATGCCGGCGTCACGACATAGCTTCAGGTCTTCCGGCGCGGTGTTCGCGGTAATCCCGAGGATCGGCAAATGATGCATGCCATCCTGTTCCTGCTCCCGTTCCCGGATGCACCGCGCCAACTCGTAGCCGGACAGGTTCGGCATGTGGCAGTCCGTGATCAGACATCCATAGCTGGTTTGCTCGAGCGCGGTCAGTGCCTCGACGCCGTCGTTCGCCACGTCGCAGGCAAAACCGAGCAAGGCCAGTTGATGGCGGATCAACTCCTGATTGACCGGATGGTCTTCCGCAACGAGGATGAGCCGTCCGCTAGCAATCGCCCGTTCGCGGTCCGGCGGGACGGCGGCGCCTTCCCCCATGCGCGGCATGCCGGTGGAACGCGACGCCACGGAAGGCAACCCCGTCATCGCCGCGGCGCACGCCGCACCGAGACCGCGCCACGAGATTGGGTTGATACTGACGCGCACGTTGTTGTCGAGGATGCGGTAACCAGTCGGCTTCGGCTTCTCGGTCAGGCAGATGATCTGCGATCCGGGCCCGGCGCTCGCCGGCCGCACCACATCTTCACTCACGAAAATCATATCCACGCCTTCCAGGCCGGCTGGATCGCACAGTTCGGCTGCATGCGGCGACACGCGGCTCAACTCGAGTCCGAGCGCCCGGCCGAAATGCATCAGCGCCTGTGCGACCCGCGCGTCGTCCGTCGCCACAACGCCGCGCTTGCCGCGCAAGCCGCTCACCGAGTAGTGCTGCGATGCCACTGGCATGGTGAGGCGCACAGTCATGCGCGTACCGACCCCAGGTTCGCTACGCAATTCGAGCGTGCCGTTCATCAGATCGATCAGCTTGCGGCAGATCGTCAAGCCAAGACCGGTACCGCCGAAGCGGCGGGTGGTGGACGTCTCCGCCTGCACGAACGGCTCGAACAGCTGCGCCTGCACCTCCGGTGCAATGCCGATGCCGGTGTCCTCGATAGTCATCTCGAGTGTCTGGGCGTTACCGGCCTGATCGACGACCGCGACCTGCACGTCGACCTCGCCCTCCGGCGTGAACTTGATGGCGTTGCCGAGGAGATTGAACAGAATCTGCCGCAATCTCACGCTGTCTCCACGGAGCGTAGCCGCGACTTCCGGTGCGATATCCACGCGTACCTTCAGCCCCTTTTCGTGGGCGCGGCCCGCGAGCAAGCCGACCGCGTTGTCGACCAGTTCGCGCATGTCGATCGGTTCGGCTTCGATAGTCAGCCGCCCCGCTTCAATCTTCGAATAGTCGAGCAAGTCGTCCAGAATCTGCAGCAATGCACCCGCCGACTCGTGGATCATGCTCAGCATTTCCCCTTGGTCCGCGTGGAGCGGCGTGCGCTCCAGCACTTCGACGAGGCCAAGCACGCCGTTCATCGGCGTACGGATTTCGTGACTCATCATCGCGACAAAATCATCCTTTGCGCGCGAGGCGGCTTCGGCCACATCGCGCGCTCGCGCGAGTTCCTCGGACCGCGCGTGCTCGACGCTCGCGTCCACCCAGTAGCCGCTCCACACAACACTGCCATCCTTCTCGCGGCGCGGTACCAGCTCCGCGCGCGCCCACTTGATCTCACGCTCGACTTCGAAGCGAAACTCCATATCACGGGCGACTCGCAGCGCGCCGACCGCTCCAGCTCGGCCAGCACGAAAGGCCTGTCTTCTTCGCACACGCGGCTGAAATCGATCTCTTCGCGATTCATCGACGAGGCCGGGCCGTCACCCAGCAGATGTCGCGTGTCGCCGCCGATATACGGAAACGAATACGCGCCGTCCACGGTGCGCCGCAGCTGAAATACGACAGCCGGCAATGAGCGCGTGACGTCAAAAAGGCGCCGCTCGGTTTCGCGTGCGAGCATTTCGGCACGCCGGATATCGGTAATGTCGACCATCGTTCCGAGTACGCAACTGGGCTTGCCATCGCTGGTGTGACAGATCCTTGTCCAGAACAGGCCGTGCCGCAGGTCGCCTGCGTCGCGTTCAAACTCGAGTTCCGCCTGCGCAGGCTCGCCGCCTCTCAGCATCTTGCGTGTGAGGTCATCCAGAACGTGGCTATTGGCTTCACCCCATGCCTGGACGTCCACGGCCGTGCGTCCGATCACCGCTTCGCGGCGCAAACCACACGCCTCTTCATACGCCCGGTTGATCGCGATGTAGCGTCCATCCAGATCTTTGGCGACGAGCGGATAGGGGACCATCTCCATCATGGTTTCCTGGAAGTTCAGCTGTAGCGCCAGTTCGCGTTCGGTCCGTTTGCGCAGCCTGACTTCGCGTTGCAGCAGCAGATACGCGCGTAGCGTAACCAGCAACACGAGACCGATACCGATCAGTAACGGCAAAAGGCGCACGGCGGTAACGCTCCATGTTCCCGACTCCACCGTACTGCCGGTCACCCACTTCTGCCGGATGTGCGGCTTCTCGGCTGTGAACGCGAGGCGCCGCGCAGTGGACACAGCTTGCGCGTCGAAGCTGCTGGATAGCCAATGCACACGGATCGCCGTGTCGTCGGCGGGGTTCATTGACGCGAGCGCGCGGTCGAGCTGGTCGCGCAACGCCTCCCGGTTACGCGGCACAGCAAGGCGCAATTCAGCTAGTCTGCTGCGTTCCTCGAAAGCGACTTGCAGTCCGCGGAATTCTTCGGTGGCCAGCGCGTACTGAACGGAAGGACTAAAACCGAGATAGGCATCGGCATTGCCTTGCGCGACCGCCTGGAGCGCCGCGTGCGTACTTGCGAAGGTCACGAGCTGGGCACGTGGAAAGCGCTCACGCAGCGAACGTTCCAGCGCAAACCCCTTCTCTACCGCGAGGCGCGCGCCGGCAAGCTGAGCGGCACTTCCGTATGCATTGCCGTCGCGGCGGACCACGACCGAAGCGGACGCCTGAAAGTACGGCGCGGTAAAGCTGAGGCAGCGCTCCCGTTCGAGTGTACGAGCGAGGCTCATAACCAGATCGACGTTGCCTGCGCATACCGCGGCCAGCAGTTGCGGCATGTCAGGAAACGCTTTCGGCTCGATCACGACGTTCGGCCCAACCAGCGCACGCAGATAGTCAGCGCTCAAGCCAGTTAGCTGACCGTCCTGAAGTCCTTCGAAAGGCAACCAACCGTTAGCCAGCACACCGACGGTCAATTTGCCAGGAAATGCGCCTGCGACTTGCGGATGCGATGAACCGGCGAAGGGCTGGGCTGCCGCCGGCTGCATCTGCGCGACGACAAAGGCGAATACTACAAGCAGGCAGTGCAATACACGTCGGACCACCCGCCGCACCGCGACACCGTGTTGGCGTTTCATAGCGGGCCCCATGGAATTAGACGAAGCGGCGCTCACGCGACTTCGCCCTGCCCGTGAGCGAGCGACGCCGCATGCCGGTTGGACTTGCCTCGGAGAAAGGAAAACAGCGCACCGGCGGCGACACCACCCAGCAAGGGCGCTGCCCAGAACAGCCAGAGCTGGTCGAGTGCCCAGTCGCCGACGAACAAAGCCTGACCGGTGGAGCGAGCGGGATTAATCGAACCGTTGGTAACCGGCATCGACACCATGTACACGATCATCAGACACGCGCCGGCGACCAACGGTGCGATCGGCTGCAACCTTCGCCGGCAGGCCACCATCAGGCTCGCCATGACGAAAACGAACGACAGTGCAAGCTCGACGACCAGCGCAGAATGAAGTTGATAGTCGGCCGGAGAATGTTCGCCGAAACCGTTCGCTGCGAATTCGCTCGCGGCCAGTTCGAAGCCGGGGCGGCCGCTAGCCACGTAAGCGAGCAGCGCTGCGGCTGCGATGGCCCCGAGAATCTGCGCGGCAATGTAGGGCAGCAGATCCCGAACCGGGAAACGGTGCGCGACCGTGAAACCGATCGTCACAGCCGGGTTGAAGTGCGCGCCCGAGATGGCGCCGAATGCGTAGCTCGCCGTGGCCAGCGCGAGACCGAATGCGAGTGATACCTCGAGCACGCCATAACCTTGCTGGACCGCGCCAGTGTTCAATACAATGCTGCCGCAGCCGATCAACACCACCCAGGCCGTCCCGACTCCTTCGACCCATAACCGCTTGCCTAGCCCTACCATCCCGCCTCCCAGTATTTGTGCAATTGGCAGACGGCGCTCCACTCCAGCCGCTAGACATCTGCCTGAATTTTCCAGGCTCGGCACTGCTCAGCATGGCGAAATGACTGCTTTCGTCAGGCGGGCATTGGAAGTCGAGCCTCAGCTAGTTCATAACTATGAAGCGGCAACTTCACCCAACCAATCAGAAGACTCCTAAAGTCCTAAGAATCACCGCCTTGGCCGAAGGCCAGTTCTCTGACGCGGGTGTCAGGCCAACCCTATTTGTCTCGCGTAATCGATGAGGTCGTTTTCTGTCTCGAGACCGAGCTTGCGCATCGCGCTTCGCTTCTGAGTGCTGATGGTCTTGCCGCTGCGCTGCAGTCGCACCGCAATCTCGTGGACCGCCAGACCCTGCACATAAAGCTGGAAGACCTCCCATTCGCGCGCGCTCAGCACACCCGCGCGCGGCTGCGGCGGCGCATCGCATGCGTCTATCGCAATGCGCGCCTGGTCCGATAGATAAACACGGCCCGTAACCGCTGCCTCGATTGCTTCGATCAACACCGCGGCGGTATCGCGCTTGTCGACGATTCCGGCCACGCCGAGGTGCAACAATCCTGAAAGCATGTGCACATGGCAGATCATGGTCAGCACGACGACGCAGGGACGCGGCCGCCCCCGCAACAGACGGCGGAGAAACGAGACGGCATTGTTGGCACCGTGAATGCCCGGCATGCCGATATCCGATACGACGACGTCGCACGCATGGGTGTCGAGCAATTCGGCCAGCGTTTGAGTATCAGGCGCCTCGCCGACTATCTCGATGTGGGGCGCTGCTTGAAGCAGACGCATCACGCCAACACGAACGCAATCGTGATCGTCGGCCACGATGACGCGGATCTTTTGTGTCATTTTTTGTTGTCTTATCGACTGGCACTCCCTGCACACGACGTGCATCCCCGGGATGTGCCAAGTACATCTTCTGTTAGTCATGCCGCTGAACCGGCATGACGTCTCGTCGGCTTAGCGCCGGTTTAGCAGGCAATCTTCGGAGATCACACCGTGCTCGACGGCGAAGCGGAATAGTTCCGCATCGCTGTGCAGATCGAGCTTGCGCATAGCAGTACATTTCTGGGCGCTGATCGTCTTGACACTGCGCCCGAAGCGCGAGGCGATCTCGGTTACGCCAAGCCCGGAAGCGTACTGCGTGAACACCTCCAGTTCGCGGCGCGACAACATTTGCCGGACAAAATCCAGCCGCTGCGCGAGCGTTGCATCTGCAATCAGCGATCGCACCACCGGCCCGAGATAGCACTCGCGAGCCAGCGCCGTGACAGCTGCCACGTGAATCAGATCGATCCGGTCGCGTTTGCTGATCAGCCCATTGACACCGAGCGCGATGACCTTTCTCAGCGCGGCAGCTTCAGTTTCCATGGTGAGTACTACGAGTGCGACTTGGGGGTAACGCACCTTGAACTGCCTGACGGCCTCCAGTCCGTCGCCGTAGAGGCCCCCTGGCATGTAGAGGTCCATGAAAACGAGGTCGCATGGAATACGATCGACTTCCCTGAAAAGTTCTGTGGCGTCGGTAGCACGACCGACGATTCGCATATTCGGATAGCCCACCATCAGATTCTCGATCGCCAACAGAACCAGTGGATGATCGTCCGCGATGATGGTACGCACAGGTAGACTCAATTCAACGTTATCGTTCATCGTCTTTTTCTCCCCCGTACCCAGTTTCCCTGTCGCTCTCTCCGGAGCAACTGGCCGTGTCGCGATCATTAATCATATTTTGGCCGATAGACATAAGATCGCCCTCTTAAATGAGCAATTTTCCTACTCTTAAAATTGATTAGATATACGATCTAACTTCCGCAAACTCCATGTGCGCGGATATAAGCAAAAAGACCCGGATCGTTGGCGACGCCGAGTTTAGTCATTGCTTCGCGTTTCTGACGACTGATGGTGCGACGATGGCATCCGAGCGCCGCGGCGATCTCGGAGATCGACTGGCCACGTACAAACATTCTTATAACTTCTGCCTGCCTGGGGGACAATCGCGATGCAGGCGGTAGCTCGCTCGCGTCGTCTCGAGGCTGTGCAAGCGCCTGGATGATGGAGTGGCCCACGTACACCTCCCCCTTCCTGCCCGCCTCGATCGCTTGCCAAAGCTCGTCCATTGTTTCCATTTTTCTGAGCACGCCGACTACACCATCTGACACGATGGCGCGCAGAATTGCCGCGTTCGTCAGAGCCGTCATCACGACGATGCGCAACAATGGCCACGTGGATCGGATTCGCCTGACAAGATCCAGGCCATCTTCGACCGTGTCGGATGCCTCCGGCATCGTCAGGTCGGTGACGAGCACGTCGCATGGCGTGCTCTGCAACAGGGTGATCAGTGAAGCGGGGGTAGTCGCTTCGCCAACAATGGCGACACCGGCGTGCGTTTCCAGTGCGACCCGAACGCCAAGCAGAACGAAAGGATGATCGTCTGCAAGAATTACTCGAAGGTTCGTCATGATTTGTCTCCGTTGTTGTAGGCATACTCAGCGAACGTGTAGGGAGATGCCGCTCACTTCGTACGTGCTCTAATGGTCCAGTGGCGTTGGATGGCGCACCAAGGGCGGCCATAAAACCACTGCTACAAACCGGAGAAAATCGGAGCGCTCTGAAACCCGTCAACAATTTGATAGTCCATCGCGAAACTATCAAAGCAGGAATGCGCAATTATGCAAATCGAATATGCGAGAGTTTTTCTCTTGCTGTTTGTTTCCTTCTGAAAATCAACGCAGCGACGAGAGCGCGCGCCGCCGCTCTCGTCGCGTGGAAAATAACGAATTTGACCAGCAGCATGACGCCACCGGCCACCGTTACCCCATCATGTGGCATCACAAGCACGTGCCGCCGTCAGCTTGCTAACGCGAGCAGTGCGCGGAAATACCGGTAGCGCGATCAAGGCGCACACGCTCGCTACCGCCCACACCATCGGCCACGAACCCACCGACAACAGCAGCGGAATCGCGAGCGGTGTCAGGAACAGCGTGAGAAAGACGCAGGTATTGCCCATCGCGAGTGCGGTGCCCGCACGACTCGTCCCCGCGAGGGTCGCGAGTTCCGTGAAGGCAACGCCGTGCCATGCGGATGCGCTTATGCCGCCCAGCACGATCATCAGTGCGACCACCGCCGTCATCGCCGTATGGTGCATGCCGGCCAGACCCGTCATCAGGGCGAGCGATGCGAACAGCACCGCGGTCAGCACACTGCAGGCGCGCATATAAGCGCGTCGATTGCCGCGCCGGTCGGTCCACGCACCGCTCCAGACCCGTGCAATTGCAGCGCCCGTTTGCACGGCCGCCATCGTCACACTGATCGCCAGCACGCCGGCGCGGTTGAAGTCGTGAAGGAAGACCGTCCCGAATGTCACGATGGCAATCTGCGGCACGCACAACGCACCGGCGCCAAGCGCCACACGCCAGATGCCGACGTCGCGTAGCGGCGAAACCTTCGCCGGCATTGCACCCGCAGCGCTCGCGTTGCGAGGCGTACTCGCACCACTCCCTTCGACATGCGAAGGCTCGTGCAGCCAGCACCATGCGAACACCGCAGTAATCGCGCACGCGAGGGCCAGCACGGTGTACGCGCTGGCAAAGCCGAATCTCGAGGCGAGCGCCGGCAGGATCAGCGCGCCCAGTCCTCCGCCGGCCGGCACCGCGGTCTGCCGAATGCTCATCGCGAGGCCTCGCTCACCTTCGCGAAACCACGCCATCACCGCACGGCCACTCGACCCGTTAACGCTGCCGCCGAGCAGGCCGACGAGCAGCAGGCCCAGCGCGAGCGTCGCCACGCCTGGCACATGCCCCCCGGACGGCACCACGAACAATGCCAGCCCGGCTAGCGCCGCGGCAGTCGAAAGAAGTCCGAGCAACAGCACGCGGCGGTCGCCCCAACGGTCGGTCAGGAGACCCCATGGCAACTCGCTGACCGCGATGCCCAAACCGAGCATGCCGAGCACCAGCCCCAGCCCTTCGTTGCCGAGGTGATAGCCCGAACGCAAAAACACGGCCGTGGTCGGAATCCCTGAGAAAGCGGCCGAAAAACTCGCATTCGCCGCAAAGCCGATTCCCAGCACCTTCCACCGATGGCTTGCTGCGCGCACAGTCGGTACCCGCGCGGCGGCAATCGAATCGTTTCCCATGACAGCCTCTGCAATGAATGAATTGGAGGTATCCTACGGCTGGGCAACCCATCGGAAAAGCCGGAAAATCAGATGACTTCCATCGGATATACCGAATCATGAGCCAACGCGGATTTGACCTGACACAGCTGCGCACCTTCGTCGCCGTCGCAGAATCAGGCAGCGTTTCGGCGGGCGCGGAGCGCGTGTTCCTGTCGCAGTCGTCAGTGAGCGAGCAGTTGAAGAAACTCGAGGAACGCGCCGGCCAGCCACTCTTCGTGCGCAGCAAGCAGGGTGTGACCGCCACGCCGGCCGGCAGCCGCCTGCTCGATCACGCGCGCCGCATCATCGCCATGAGCGAGGCGGCGTTCGAGGACCTGCAAGGCCGCTCGCTCGACGGCGAACTGCGCATCGCCATCACGGACTACTACCGTCCGCTCGACATCGCGCGCATTCTCAAGACATTCTCGGAACAGCATCCGCGCCTGAAACTGCACGTCACCGTGCAGCCGAGCGCCGTGATCGACAGCAGCGCCGGCGACGATGCGTCGTACGACATCGGCCTCTCGTTGCGGCTCGTCACCGGGAGCGCACGCTCCACCAACCGGCGCGGCAGCGCGCAAAGCACCGTGGTGCGGCGCGAGAAACTGCTATGGGTCTGCGCGGCCGATGCCAGTCCTCGGCCTGCCACGCCTTATTCATTGGTATTGCTACCGTCGAGTTGTCAGTTGCAGCGCTTCGTCGTGAAGCTCCTCGATGAGCACAAGGTGCCGTATCTGGTGTCGCATTCGGCCTCCGGGGTGGCTGGGTTGCAACTGGCGCTGAAGGCCGGGCTGGGCATTTCCTGCCTGAACGAATCGTCGATCGGCGGGGGCCTGGTGGCCTGTCCGCCGAGCGTCGGGTTGCCCGCACTGCCCGCTGTCGAGTTTCATCTGTTGCCGGGGCGAATCGGCGAAAGCGAACGCGTCAGTAATGCACGCACGGCGTTGATGCATCTCTTCAGTTGACGCGCCCCGCGTCGATGCACGCACTGCGACTCAGGGAACACGACAGAAACGCAGTGCATCAATCCCATTCGGCGATGCAGTCCGCACTCGAACGAGACAAAGAATAAATATTGAAGGCGCTCTAATCGACGCCTATGCTGATCAAATACATCACCGATTGGTCTAGCAAATTTTATTGACGCATCGGATAAATTCCTGCAACCTGCTACACGTCTTCGAGACGCATCAAGCGTTATTACTGCAGCCCAAAAGCCGCCACCCATTGGCGCACTCAGGCAGATCATTGCTTCATAAAGAAGTTGCATTGCCGCATCGCCTCAATACTGTGCCTCCTTAATAAGTCCGTTTCGATTTTCTGTTCATGCAGTCGTGATGAAAAAGAATTGGCAGGCTTGTCATGCATCGTTCATCGAATCCGATGAGTGAATTCACGAGCGAATGCATGAGAAATAAATAGTGAAAATAACCGTTCCCCCGGCGAGGCCTGGCGTGCATCGTAGATCTATCGGATTTTCGATTCTGGTGGTGCTTTACGTCATGTGGCGTGGCGCGGCGTTCGCAGCCACCGACGCGTCAGCCGCGATGCCCTCGGCCATGGACGAGCGCGTGCGCGCCTGCACCTCGTGTCATGGCGTGCAAGGCCAAGGCCTGAACAACGATTACTTTCCGCGCATCGCCGGCAAACCGGCCGACTATCTGTTCAATCAGTTGACCGCGTTTCGTGACGGCGGCCGCACTTATCCGCCAATGGGCTATCTGCTCGCCTTCCTGCCCGACGACTACCTGCGCAAGATCAGCCAGTACTTCGCAGACCTGCAACCGCCCTACCCCAATGCCGATCACACCGACGTCGCACCGGCAGTGCTCGCAGCCGGACAACGGCTCGTCACCCAAGGCGACCCGGCACGCAAGATCCCGGCGTGCATCGCGTGTCATGGCGCACGCATGACGGGTACGCAGCCTGGCATTCCGGGGCTGCTCGGCCTGCATGCGAGCTATATCGCCGGGCAGATGGGCACGTGGCGCTCGGGTACACGTCACGCGCTTGCGCCGGACTGCATGCATTCGATCGCCGTCAAGCTGACCGACAAGGACATCACCGCGGTATCGAACTGGCTCGCGCGCCAGCCGCGCCCTGCCGATCCGCGGCCCGCGCCGGCGTCCGCTGAGCGGCTGCCTCTCGCATGCGGGAGCCAACCGCAATGAAGCCGACCTTCCGCTCGATCCGCCCTGTTGCGCAGGCCATGACGAAGCACCGTCGCACCGCTGTTTCGCTCGTCGCCAGCTTGCTGGTTGCCGGCTTGATCGTCGCTGGCGGCGCCGCGCTTTTCAGCGCACCGCATGCGTTGTTGATCGCTGAAGCGAGCGCGGCTGAAGCCGTGCCTGCTGCCACGACTGCAACGGCCGCTGCCGACAAAGCCGACACCCGTCCCGACATCGTCAAACGCGGCGAGTATCTGGCGCGTGCCGGCGACTGCGTCGCCTGCCATACAGCGCCGCGCGGCAAGCTTTTCGCCGGCGGCCTCGCCATGGACACGCCATTCGGCACACTGTATTCGCCGAACATCACACCGGACGCGCAGTACGGCATCGGCACCTGGAGTGAGGAAGCGTTCTTCAGGATGATGCGCACCGGCCGCACGCCGGACGGCACCCTGCTCTACCCGGCGATGCCGATCGCCCAATACACCAAGGTCACGCGCGAAGACTCGAACGCGATCTTCGCGTACCTGAAGTCCGTGACACCGGTACGCGAGCCGAACCACAAGCACACGCTGCGCTTCCCGTTCAACCAGCGCAAGCTGCTGTACGGCTGGCGCACGTTGTATTTCCGTGAAGGCGAGTTCCAGCCGGACCCGACCAAATCGGTCGAATGGAATCGCGGCGCGTATCTCGTCGATGGGCTCGGGCACTGCACGATGTGCCACACCAAGATCAACATGCTCGGCGGCTCGTCACAAAGCGAGCAGTTCGCCGGCGGTCTGATTCCGGTGCAGAACTGGTACGCGCCATCGCTTACCTCCGACAAGGACGGCGGTCTCGGCGACTGGAGCATCAAGGACATCGTCGACCTGCTGCAGGCGGGCATTTCCGATCGCGGCGCCGTGTACGGGCCGATGGCCGAAGTCACCTATCACAGCCTTCAGTACATGACGGAAGAAGACGTCAAGGCGATGGCGGTCTATCTCAAGACGTTACCGGACAATCGCGGCCGCAAATCGGGCCCGTCCGCGCCGACCAATACCAACGTGTTCGCGCTCGGCGAAAAGATCTACGCCGACAAGTGCGCGCTATGCCACGGCGCGAACGGCGAGGGCCAGTTGCAACACTATCCGCCGCTCGCACGTAACCAGTCGATCGAAATGGACTCCGCGGTCAACCCGATCCGCATCGTGCTCAATGGCGGCTTCCCGCCCGGCACCATGCGCAATCCCGAGCCGTACGGCATGCCGCCGTTCGGTCAGGAGCTGAATGACACCGATGCCGCCGCCGTCGTCACGTATATCCGCACTGCGTGGGGCAACCACGGCCAGCCGGTGACGTCCCGCGAGGTCAACGAATTGCGCAAAGCGCCACTGCACTGAACCTGAACCGCTGCACCGGAGAATCTCCAGATGGAAGCGAACGATACCCGCAGCGCGCCCCCACCTACGGATGAAGAAGTGGAACGCGTCGTCGCGGCCGGCCCGCATGGCGCGATCGCCGTGGCCGGTGTCGCCACGCTGATCGTCATGGCGATCTGGTTCGGCTTCTACTTTCTTGTCTTTCTGCCGCGCGGCGTCATTCACTGACTATGTCGACTGATTCCAATCACCAACCGGGCAGCGGTCACGAAGTCGCCTTACGCGCCGAACGCCGCTGGGCGATTTTCGCCACGGCGCTGATCGTTCTGATGCTCGTCGTCATCGTGTTCTCCGGGCTGCATTGGGCGATGATGCCGCCGTCGCGGGTCGAGACGATCGATCCTTCGCGCCTGCAACTGTCCGGCGAATTCGTCGAAGACAACCTCGGCAGCGCCGTCGAGCCGGATGGCTCGGTCGTCGTGCGTTTCATTGCGCAGCAATATTCATTCACGCCGCAGTGTCTGCTGGTACCCGCCGACACGCCGATCACGATCCGCACCACCAGCGCCGACGTCGTGCACGGGTTGCTAGTGACCGACACCAACATCAACACGATGGTCGTGCCCGGCTATGTCGCGACGCTGAATACGCGCTTCGACAAACCCGCCGATCACACCATGCCGTGTCACGAGTTCTGCGGCTTCGGCCACCAGACCATGTGGGCGCACGTCAAGGTCGTCGACAAAGCCACGTTCTTCGAACAAGCCCGACAATCACGGAGGCTCAGCTGTGTTTCACGCTAAGCGACTCGTTCTCGCGCATTTCTGGCTGGCCTTTATCGCGTTTCTGGTTGCGCTGCTGCTCGGCGCGTGGCAGATGCTGGTACGCAGCCCGCTGGTGCCGTGGGTCGGCGACCCCGAGCTCTACTATCGATCGGTGACCGCGCATGGCTCGGTGATGGCTTACGTGCTGCCCACGCTGGTTTCCATGGGCTTTGGCTACGCGATTGTCGAACTCGCGCTTGCACAGCGGCTCGTCGGTCTCAAGTGGGCGTGGGCCGCATTCATCATGCTGGCAGTTGGCGCGGTGATGGCGATGGTGCCTGTCGCGCTAGGCAAGGCGTCGGTGCTCTACACCTTCTATCCGCCGATGATCGGCAGTCCGTTCTATTACCTTGGCGTGGTGCTTGTGGTGGTCGGCTCGTGGATCTGGGTCGCGCTGATGCATGTGAATCTGCGCATCTGGAAACGTGCGAATCCCGGCAAGCCCATACCGCTCGCGATGTTCGCCAACGTCGCAGGCGCATATCTGTGGGCCTGGACCGCGGTCGGCGCGGCGCTCGAAATCCTGTTCCAGATCTTGCCCGTCGCTTTCGGTCTGACCAATACGATCGATGCCGGCCTATCACGCATCCTGTTCTCGTGGACGCTGCATGCGATCGTCTACTTCTGGCTGATCCCGGCTTACATCGCGTACTACACGCTGGTGCCGCGTGCGATCGGCGGACGGCTCTACAGCGACTCGATGGCGCGCGTGTCGTTCATTCTGTTCCTCGTGTTCGCGATGCCGATCGGCATTCACCACCTGTTCGCCGATCCGCAGGTCGGCTCGGGCTTCAAGTTCCTGCATGCGGTGTTCACCGGTATGGTGTCCGTGCCGACGCTGCTGACGGTGTTCACCATCTGCGCATCGGTGGAAATCGCCGGCAGGTTGCGCGGCGGCAAGGGCGCGTTCGGCTGGTTGACCGCGTTGCCGTGGCAGAACCCGATGATGCTGGTGATCGCGTTTTCGTTCGTGATGCTGGGGCTCGGCGGTGCGGGCGGCCTGATCAACATGAGCTACCAGTTGAACTCGACGGTGCACAACACGCAGTGGGTGACCGGACACTTCCATCTGATTTTCGGCGGGGCGATCGTCATCATGTACTTCGCGATCGCGTACGAACTGTGGCCGCAACTGACCGGCCGCGCGATTGCGTCGGTGAAGCTGGTGCGTACGCAATTGTGGCTGTGGTTCATCGGCATGATGGTGGTGACGCTGCCGTGGCACTACGTCGGCTTGCTCGGTGCGCCGCGCCGCATGGCCTACTACGACTACAACATGCCGGGGATGGAATCGCAGGCGTTCTGGGTGGGTATGTCAGCGGTGGGCGGACTGATCCTGGTGGTGTCCGGTGTGCTGTTCATCTACATCCTCGCGAAGTCGCAATTCGGGCCGCAGGTACAGCAACAGAGTTTCCGCTTCGCGAGCGCGGTGCAACCGGTGGAGCACGTGCCTGCCGCGCTCAATAGTTTCGGCTTGTGGGTGGCGTTGATGATCGGGCTGACGGTCGTCAACTACAGTGTGCCGATCGTTCAGTTGCTCAGATTGCCGCAGACGTCGGTGCCGGCAGTTGTTGTTGGAGCGCAGCGATGAGTCAGGAACGCGTCTTCAGCTTGCGCAACCCGTGGTTCACGGTGAGCTTGGGCGGCACGATTGCGATTGCCGTGGTGTCGATATTGATCGGCTTTGTCTGGTTGCCATCGGCCAATAGCGGATTTAGCGAGCGTGGTTTATGGGCGACGATTTGCAGCGCCGCGGGCGCGCCATCGAGCTGGTACGGTGGCGCCAATATTGCTGGCCCGGCGCCGAGCGAGGTCGTGGTCTTGCCGCCTTTGCGGCGCGTGCGCGCCGATGCGAATTCGATTGGCCGCGGCGCGACGATCGCGACGCAGAATTGCTCGATGTGTCATGGCGTGCTGGGCACGGTGCAGGTGACGGCGCCTGCGTTGGCCGGGCAGTATGCCGACGTGGTTTATAAAGAGTTGCGCGACTATCAGAACGGCGTGCGGCAGAACGCGGTGATGCAGCCGATTATCGCCGCTCGCAACGATCAGGATCTGCATGATCTGGCGGCTTATTATGCTTCGCTGTCTCGCGCGCCGGCGGCCGAGGTTTTGCCTGCAGGCGTGGGACCGGATGCGAATGCGGTGAAGCTTGCGATGCAGGGTGATCCGCAGCGGAATATTGCGCCTTGTGCTGCTTGTCATGGGCAGTTGGATCGTAAGGGTGCGGCGCCCTGGCTTGGTGGGCAGTCTTCTATTTATCTCGCTGCGCAGATGCGGGCGTTTGCTTCTGGTGCCCGGCATAACGATATTAATGAGCAGATGCGGAATGTGGCGAGGCAGATGACTTCGGCGGAGATTGATAGCGTGGCTAAGTATTACGCTGCTATGCAGTAACCGTTTGAACCTGGTTTGGCCTTCGCGGTGCTTAACCGCGAATGACGTGTCAGAAGGCCCGCACTCAGCGGGCCTTTTTCTTGCCCAATGTCATACGCGCGGCTCACACCTTTTCCATTGCTTCTGCGTGGTGGCCGCTAGTGCCGGCTAATGTGCAACGCCAGAGGCCTGTGCGCCCGCTTCTGCTCGCGACACGACTTTTGCGCGCACCGGTTTAGGTCGCGCTGTATCCGCGGGTTTCGCGTTCAGCTTGTCATCTGATTTCTTCCGCACTGCCTCAGACAGAAGACTCGCGGCACGTTTGGCGGTGATGCGGCTATGAGGCACGTCCTTCGCATCAAGCGCGATCACCTGGTACAGTTCGCGGTCGCATTCAATCTCGCACTCGTATCCTTCGCCAGTTTCGACAAGCAGTTCCAGCAACGCCTGTTGGCTTTGCCGTTCTTCTCTTGTCATGCAGGGAGTCCTGCGTATTGACGCCGCAAGCGTAACCAGTCTCTTAAGTTGATCCAACTGCCGGTTGCATAAATCGAAGGCCGAAAGCGCGAGTTTCTCGTACTGGAGCGCATCAACGGGCGCGCGTGAGGGTGCTTGAGGTTTCTTGGCAGATTTGCTCATGGTGCGATTTCCGGTTCGTTCCTGAATCGCCCGACACTCGCTGAAAGATGGGGTGAGCGGGCACGAAGGCGGATTAGCAGACCGGGTAGAGAATCAGAACCGGCGAGCCTTGCGGCTCTCCCCCAACGGCCCGCCCATAGAAAAGGCGTGCATGACTGGGCACTACCCGCTTTCGCAGGTAGTGCGATTCTCTACTGCAGGCTGCTAAACCCGCGCCGTTTTGTCTAACGGCAGGAACAATCTAACGCACCTATTTTTTAAGACGATCAACCAAACAGGCTAAACGCGCGAATTATAACTAATCTTTACATTTGGCCTGGCGCGCACCCTGTACTGATTTTCATGCAGCGCACGCAAGCGCTCGATCACCCTTCAGCACACTACGCGGTCTACCGCATCAAGCCGCTACAAACTCACCCGCATTGACCTTCCGCTGCGCAGCTGCAGCCCCACCTCGCCGACCTGCAAAAGAAGAATCCCCACTCCCCGTCTGAAACACAGCCACCGCCGAAGTCAACCTCCGAGCCTGCTCCTCCAACGAACTGGCCGCAGCAGCAGCCTGCTCAACCAGCGCGGCATTCTGCTGCGTCACCTCATCCATCTGCGCAACAGCCAGATTCACCTGATCGATCCCGGTACTCTGCTCAAGCGCCGCGGCCGCGATCTCACCCATGATCGAACTCACGCGCGAAATCGAATTGACAATCTCGGTCATTGTCGACCCCGAGCGTTCAACCAGCTGCGACCCCGCCTGCACCCGCGCCGTCGAGGCATCGATCAACCCCTTGATCTCCTTCGCCGCCGCAGCGCTTCGCTGTGCCAACGATCGCACTTCGCTCGCCACCACCGCAAAACCACGCCCCTGCTCGCCCGCGCGCGCCGCTTCGACCGCCGCGTTCAGCGCCAGAATATTGGTCTGGAAAGCAATGCCTTCGATCACGCCAACAATGTCGGCAATCCGCCGCGAGTCGTCGACGATGCCATGCATCGTGCCCACCACCTGCTCCGTCAGATCACCACCCTGCGCAGCCAGGCTCGACGCACCCTGAGCCAGCGAACTCGCCTGCTTCGCGTTGTCCGCCGTCTGCTTGACTGTCGAGGTCAGCTCCTCGATGCTCGCCGCCGTTTCTTCGAGCGACGCAGCCTGTTCCTCGGTACGTTGCGACAGATCGGTATTGCCCGCGGCAATCTCGCTCACGCCCGTATCGATGGATTCCGTGCCGTGACGCACAGCGTTCACCGTCTCGATCAGCGAGTCCTGCATCTTGCGCAACGCCGCCGCGAGACGCCCCATTTCGTTATTGCTCGTCACGTCGATCTGGCTCGTCAGATCGCCATTGGCAATCCGCTGAAACTGCGCAATGGTCGCATCGACCGGGCTGACAATTGCGCGCACCATAACCGCGCGGCCGATCAATGCGCCCAGCAGTGACAGCCCCATGCCGATCGCCACCGCAACGCAGATCGCGTAGAACAGGTCCTGTGCATCCTGATAACGCTGCGCACCGTGATCGAGTTGCAATTGCTCGAGCGTGAGCATCGCCTTCTCGTACGCGCTATAGAGCGACGGCAGCTTGTGCGCCTGCAACTGCTCGAATGCGTTTTTGTCACCCGCCTTGAGCGCGGCCAGCGCCGGTTCGACGCCCTCGTGCAGGAAGGTGTCGCGCTTGTCCTGCATGTCCTTGATCAGGCGCTGTTCGTCAGCATCCGCGCTCGCACGGCTCACATAGTGGGCAAGGCGATCATCCGATGCTTTCTGGTACTGATCAAAGCGCTTGAGCACCGCGTTCGCACCGTCCTGATCGTTCAGGTCGACCAACGATGCGTAAGTCGCCAGCGCCAGACGCAGGCGCAGCAGCTGTCCAGCGCTACCTTCGAGGTCAGCGACTGCGGGCGTGTCCACGGTGTACATCTGCTGCAGCGACGCGTTGCTCGAACGCAACGACAGCAGTCCGGCGGCGGCGCCGAACAGCAGCACCAGGCCAAAGAACACGATCATCAGGGTAAGACAGGTTCGAATCGATAGATTTTTCAACATCGGGCTGGTCTCCATTGGGCTGCCTGACCGAATGTTCAGAAAACTAGCCTCGGCCACGCGTGCTGCGCCCAAGCCCATACGGCCAGGTCCGCAACCTTTGATTAAAATTTAAGCGAACGCCACATAGATGGTCTACGGCGGGATTACAGAAAACTTTATGGTTGATGGCGCATACGTTTGCGATACATCAACATACGAGCGGAAGTCGGCCGCTGCTTGAGCAGGGGCATTTGCGGGACTCCCCGGCTGGTCGGCAGGCGGTGGTTGGTAGAAAGTGACGAGGCGCGCGTCTCCGGAGCATTTCTATGTCAGAAATAGGCTCGGCCCTGCTGGTTTTCGCTTTATTGCTTGTCGGAACCGGCCTAGGCGTGTGGGTGCGACCGTTGCTGCCTGAGGAGCACAAGGCTCACGAAACCGTGCAACTCATCCAGCTGGTTATCGGCATGCTGGTGACGTTCGCCGCTTTGGTGCTCGGATTGATGACGGCGTCCGCGAAATCCAGTTTCGATACCGAGTCGAATGATTTGCGCACCTTTGCGGCTGACCTGATCGAATTCGACACAACCTTGCGGGAATACGGCGGCGATACCGATGAGGCCCGGCACCTGCTGCGCGTGTACACCGCTGCCGCGATTGCATCGACGTGGCCCGACGAACCCACTCCAGCCGGTGATTATCCGAGGAACATCGGAACGCAGGACAACTCGCAGAAGCTGGAGAACGTGCGGCTTGGCGATATGCTGACTGCGGTTGGCAGGCAGTTGCGGCAATTGCAGGCGCATGATCCGTTACAACAGCGCGCGCTCGAGGATGCGTTGACGCAATATCGGCGAACCGTGGATGCTCGATGGAAGATCATCGAGGAAGCGCACAGTTCAATTTCTTTGCCGTTCCTGATGACGCTGACGTTCTGGCTGTGCGTGATTTTTCTCAGCTTCGGATTGATTGCGCCGCGCAATGCTTTGGCCTGGGTGACCATTTCACTTGGGGCAGTATCGATTGCTTCTGCCATTTATGTGATCGTCGATCTGGATACGCCGTTCACCGGGCCGATTGTCGTTTCCAGTTTGCCGATGAGAGATGCGCTGGAGCACCTTAGGCGGTGATGGTTGTTTGACCGTGGCGGCGGAGCTATCCGCGCCGCGTGCGTACAACGCGCACTTCTTTCCGTCTTGCAGATGCTCAGGTGCAAATAAAAACCCCGCCTTTCGAGCGGGGTTTTTTGCATCGTTCAACTCGCGTGCGGGTTGATCAGAACGGAATATCGTCATCCATCTCATCAAACCCACCGCCGGCCGGCGCGCTCGGACGGCTCGAACCACCGCCGCCGCCGCCGCTGCCGCCGCGCGAAGCGCCGCCGCCCGAGACCGCACGGCCGCCACCACCACCGCCGCCGCTACGCTCCGACGGCTCACCGCGACTGTAACCGCCTTCGTCGCCACCGCCGCCGCCCGTCGAACCGCCACGGCCACCCAGCATTTGCATCTGCTCGGCAACGATTTCGGTCGAGTAACGATCGGTGCCGTCCTGAGCCTGCCACTTGCGGGTGCGGATGCGCCCTTCCAGGTACACCGACGAACCCTTCTTCAGATATTCGTTCACGATTTCAGCAAGCCGGCCGAAGAACACCACACGGTGCCATTCGGTTGCTTCCTTCATTTCGCCGGACGTTTTGTCCTTGTACCGGTCCGTTGTCGCAAGGCGGATGTTCGCCAGTGCGTCGCCGCTCGGAAGATAACGGACTTCCGGATCGGCTCCGAGATTGCCGACGAGAATGACCTTGTTCACGGATGCCATGAGTTTCTCCTGTTGATTCTGTTACGGGCGGCGCGGCAACACGCGGTTCGCGTCTCATGGCCGGCAGGCCGGAGACCAGAACTGCGCCTCTGCCCGCCACCGGGTGAGTTCTGTTACGCCTTCTTGCGCGGCGGCTGTTTCATATTTGCCGCGATTATAAGCCAGCAAAAGACGAGCCCTGAGCAAGTGAAAAAGACCGCGCTCTGACCGTCCACTTTAAGCAGCCAGCCGCCGACCACCCCACCCAGCGCAAGACCGATCGACTGCGTGGTGTTGTACACGCCCGCCGCCGCGCCCTTGCGGGTACCTGGCGCCAGTTTCGACACCAGCGAAGGCTGTGACGCTTCAAGAATATTGAAGCCCAAAAAGTAGACAAAGAGGATCGCCGCCACAGTCAGAATCGTATGCGGTGCGACGCCCAACAACAACTGTCCGATCAGGATAAGACCGATCGCGGAAAGCAGCACGATTTTCATTTTTCCGCGCTTTTCCGCGGCGATGATCGCCGGGACCATCATCACGAACGAGAGGCCCATCACCGGCAAATACACCTTCCAGTGCGACGCGACCGGCAGGCCGCCGGCTTCGAGAATGCGCGGCACGACGAGGAACAACGCGGTTTGCGTGGCGTGCAGCACGAGCACGCCGAAGTTCAGGCGCAGCAGTTCGACGTTATGCAGCACCTCGGCGAACGGCGCGCGCACGTGCACGGGCTTGGGCGCATCCGGCACAACCCACAGCACCAGGCCAATCGCCAGAATCGAGAAAATGCCGACCAGCGTGAACAGGCCGCTCATCCCGACCCACTGGAACACAATCGGCGCACCGACGATCGCCACCGCGAACGAAACGCCAATACTGCCGCCGACCATCGCCATTGCCTTGGTGCGATGCTCTTCGGAGGTGAGGTCGGCGATAAACGCGATCACCGCGGACGACACCGCGCCCATGCCCTGAATCACCCGGCCGACGATGATCCACGTCATGTCGTGCGCGCCCGCCGCGACGAAGCTGCCAAGCGCGAAAATCAGGAGACCGGTCGCAATGACCGGTTTGCGGCCGATCTTGTCGGAGATCCAGCCATAGAAGATGTACAGCATCGACTGCGTCACGCCGTACGCACCCAGCGCGATCCCCACCAGCAGCACGTTGTCGCCGCCGGGGATGGTCTTCGCGTAGATCGAGAACACCGGCATGATCATGAAGAGACCGAGCATGCGCAGCGCGAAGATGGCGGCGAGCGACACGGTCGCGCGCATTTCAGGCGCGCTCATGCGTGAGGATGTAGCGGACGGATTGGACATCGGGAGCGTTCTTTGAATGAGCGGGGCGGCAAACATACGGCGCGGCATTCGGGCCGGCGGCCTTGCCAGACGCTCGTCCGGCGCCTCGCGGCGCCTTGTACTCGCGAAAAATGGCCCCAGTTAGAGCTCTTTCCCGCGGCGCTGGACCGCAGCCTTACAGCTTGCCTTGCACCTTCTTCGGGCTGTCAGGAAGCCGTAACGGCGGTCTTGAAAAGTCGTTATAGTAGCAGGTTTAGCCTCCTCCTCTTTCCGCCAGGTCACGGGCCAAGTCTTGGAATAACGCGTGGAACAAATCCGTATCCGTGGGGCTCGCACCCACAACCTGAAGAACGTCAATCTCGACCTCCCACGTCACAAGCTCGTCGTGATTACGGGCCTATCCGGCTCGGGTAAATCGTCGCTGGCGTTCGACACGCTCTATGCGGAAGGACAGCGGCGCTACGTCGAAAGTCTCTCCGCTTACGCCCGCCAATTCCTGCAATTGATGGAAAAGCCGGACGTCGATCTGATCGAAGGCCTGTCGCCGGCAATCTCGATCGAACAGAAAGCGACCTCGCACAATCCGCGTTCCACGGTCGGCACCGTCACCGAGATTCACGACTATCTGCGGCTGCTGTTCGCACGGGTCGGCACACCGTACTGTCCGGACCACGAAATTCCGCTGGAAGCGCAAAGCGTCTCGCAGATGGTCGACGCGGCGCTCGCGCTGCCGGAAGAGACCAAACTGATGATCCTCGCGCCGGTGGTGGCGAACCGCAAAGGCGAGCACGTCGAGCTGTTCGAAGAGATGCAGGCGCAGGGCTTCATCCGTTTTCGCGTCCGCTCGGGCGGCGGAACGGCCAACGAAGGCGTCGCGAAGATCTATGAAGTCGACTCGCTGCCGAAGCTCAAGAAAAACGACAAGCACACCATCGACGTTGTCGTCGACCGCTTGAAAGTGCGCGGCGATATGAAGCAGCGCCTCGCCGAATCGTTCGAAACGGCACTTCGTCTCGCCGACGGCCGCGCGATCGCGCTGGAAATGGATACGGACAAGGAGCATCTGTTCAGCTCGAAGTTCGCCTGCCCGATCTGCTCGTATTCGCTGCAGGAGTTGGAGCCGCGCCTCTTCTCGTTCAACAACCCGATGGGCGCGTGCCCGGAATGCGACGGCCTGGGCCAGATCACCTTCTTCGATCCGAAGCGGGTCGTCGCACATCCGTCGCTTTCGCTGGCGGCGGGCGCGGTGAAGGGCTGGGACCGGCGTAATCAGTTTTACTTCCAGATGCTGCAGAGTCTCGCGGCGTTCTACGAGTTCGACATCGACACGGCCGTCGAAGACCTGCCGGAAAAAGTCCGCAAGATTCTGCTGTTCGGTTCGGGCAAGCAGGAGATTCCGTTCTCGTACATCAACGAACGCGGCCGCACTTCCGTGCGCGAGCATGTGTTCGAAGGGATCATCCCGAACCTGGAGCGGCGTTACCGTGAGACCGATTCGGTCGCGGTGCGCGAAGAACTCGCCAAGTATCAGAACAACCAGTCCTGCCCCGCCTGCGCCGGCACGCGGTTGCGTCGCGAAGCCCGTTTCGTGCGAATCGGCTCGAACAGCGACGCACGCGGCATCTTCGAAATCAGCGGCTGGCCGTTGCGCGATGCGCTCGGCTATTTCCAGACGCTGCGGCTCGAAGGCTCGAAACGCGAGATCGCCGACAAGGTCGTCAAGGAAATCGTCGCGCGCCTGATGTTCCTGAATAACGTCGGGCTCGACTACCTGTCGCTCGAACGCAGCGCGGAAACGCTGTCGGGCGGTGAAGCGCAGCGGATTCGCCTCGCCTCGCAGATCGGTTCGGGTTTGACCGGCGTGATGTACGTGCTGGACGAGCCGTCGATCGGTCTCCATCAGCGCGACAACGATCGCCTGATCGCCACGCTCAAGCATCTGCGCGACCTGGGCAACTCGGTGATCGTCGTCGAACATGATGAAGACATGATCCGCATGGCCGACTATGTGGTCGACATGGGGCCGGGCGCGGGCGAACACGGCGGCATGGTGATCGCAGAGGGCACACCCAAGCAGGTCGAGGCGAACGCGGCATCGATGACCGGGCAGTACATGTCCGGCGCCCGCAACATCGAATTCCCGGACGAGCGCAAGGAACCGGACGAACGCCGTCTGCGCATCGTCGAGGCGTACGGCAACAATCTGCAGCACGTGTCGCTGGATCTGCCGGTCGGCCTGCTGACCTGTGTGACTGGCGTGTCCGGTTCGGGCAAGTCCACGCTGATCAACGACACGCTGTATCACGCGGTCGCGCATCACCTGTATGGCTCCTCCGCCGAGCCGGCGCCGTACGAATCGATCGAAGGTCTGGAGCACTTCGACAAGGTCATCAACGTCGACCAGTCGCCGATTGGCCGCACGCCGCGCTCGAATCCGGCCACGTACACGGGCCTGTTCACGCCGATCCGCGAACTGTTCTCGGGCGTGCCTGCGGCGAAAGAACGCGGCTACGAAGCGGGCCGCTTCTCATTCAACGTGAAGGGCGGCCGCTGCGAATCCTGCCAGGGCGACGGCGTACTGAAGGTGGAAATGCACTTTTTGCCGGACGTCTACGTTCCCTGCGACGTCTGCCACGGCAAGCGCTACAACCGCGAGACGCTGGACGTCCAGTACAAAGGCAAGAACATCAGCGAAGTCCTCGACATGACGGTGGAGAACGCCTACGAGTTCTTCAAGCCGGTACCGGTCGTCGCGCGCAAGCTGAAAACCCTGCTGGACGTGGGTCTCGGCTATATCCGGCTGGGCCAGTCGGCCACCACCCTGTCGGGCGGCGAGGCCCAGCGCGTCAAACTTTCCCTGGAACTGAGCAAGCGCGACACCGGTCGCACGCTATACATTCTCGACGAGCCGACCACCGGTTTGCACTTTCACGACATCGCATTGCTGCTGGAAGTCATTCATCGTTTGCGAGACCAGGGTAATACCGTCGTGATCATCGAGCATAATCTCGATGTAATAAAGACCGCCGACTGGGTCATCGATCTCGGCCCCGAAGGCGGAGCCGGCGGCGGTCAGATCATTGCGCAAGGCACGCCGGAGCAGGTTGCCAAGTCGAAGGCAAGTTTTACCGGTAAGTATCTGGCGCCTCTGCTGAAACGCATTGCCAGTAGAAAGTAACGCTGCACAACACGGGTTGGAGACGGAATAAGCCATGGCCAAGCGGAATCAGGCGAGCGACGACGGGCAAGTGCAGGACCTACGCCCACGCCCGGTCAGGCTAACTAGCGACATGAGCCTGCCGAAGCTGTCGGCGGTCGAAATCGGCAGTTACGTGCTGATGCTGATCGGAATGTGGGCGGTCATCGAACTGAAGCTACTCGGCGCATTGCTGGCCGGGCTGCTCGTGTTTCAACTCGTGCACACCATCGCGCCGCGCATCGAACGGCATATGTCGAGTCAACGCGCGCGCTGGCTCGCGGTGGTGATCCTCTCCACGGTGATAGTCGGCGCACTGACGGGGCTGACGCTCGGCATCATCGAACATTTCGAGAGCGACGTGCCGAGCGTGCAGAAACTGCTCGACCAGGCGATGCAGTTGATCGACCAGGCGCGCGGCCGGATTCCGCAATTCGTCGCCAACTATCTGCCGGTCGATACCGACCAGATGAAGACCAAGGCGGCCGAGCTGATGCAGACGCACGCGAACATGCTGCAGCAAAGCGGCAAGACCGCGGCGCGCGGCTTCACGCACATCCTTATAGGCATGATCATCGGCGCGATCATCGCGGTCGGGGCGCAGAAGCATATGCAGCGGCTGCCGCTGTCCACGGCGTTCGTCACGCGCGTGACGCGTTTCGCCGACGCCTTCCGCCGCATCGTGTTCGCTCAGGTCAAGATTTCCGCGATCAATGCGGTCTTCACCGGCATCTTCCTGCTGGTGATCCTGCCGATCTTTCACGACACGCTGCCACTCTCCAAAACGCTGGTGCTGGTGACGTTCATCGTCGGCTTGCTGCCGGTAATCGGCAATCTGATCTCGAACACGATCATCGTCGCGGTGGCGCTCTCGGTGAGCTTTCCGGCGGCGATCATGTCGTTGGTATTCCTGATCCTGATTCACAAACTGGAGTACTTCCTGAATGCGCGCATCGTCGGTGGTCAGATCGAGGCGCGCGCCTGGGAACTGCTGATCGCGATGCTCGTGATGGAAGCCGCGTTCGGCCTCCCCGGCGTGGTTGCGGCGCCGATTTTCTATGCGTATATCAAGCGGGAATTGATTTATCTGCGGCTGGTGTGAGCGTCGACCAGCCTGCGATGCAGGCTTAGCGGACGGGCGAAAAGCGACACTTCGGTGCCGCTTTTTTTACGCCAACGGTCTTCAGGAGGCCACATCCACGCGGCGCCAATCACTTACAGAAAACTTGCAGCAGACCACTTGATTCGCATAAGATGCGAACAATTCCCATTTGCATCCTGACACTGTGACTCGCTGTTTCCACTCGTTTTCCGCTCCGCCGGCTCACTTATGAGGCGGCAACTCGTCCGCCTGCACCGCTGGTTCGGTGTCGCCATTGCGCTGTTTTTGTTCGTCGCCGGCCTGACCGGCGCGATCATCGCGTGGGATCACGAACTCGATGCGGCGCCGAACCCGTCGTTCTTCAAGGCGCGCACCGCCGGCCCGGCGCTGTCGGGGCTCGAATTGGCACGCCGCGTCGAAGCGGCCGATCTGCGCCTGCAGGTGACGTATCTGCCGCTCGACGCTGAACCCGGCCACACGCTGCAGATGATGGTGCTACCGCGCACCAACCCCGCGACGAAGCAGCCCTACCCGCTCGACTTCAACCAGATTGCCGTCGACCCCGCCACCGGCGACGTCCAGGGGCGGCGCGAATGGGGCGCCGTTTCACTCGCGCGGCTCAATCTGATTCCGTTCATCTACAAGCTGCACTACACGCTGCAATTGCCGTTCACCGGTGGCGTCGATATCGGCACGTGGCTAATGGGCATCGTTGGGATCGTGTGGCTGTTCGACAGCGTGGTCGCCCTATGGCTGTCGTTTCCGAGCTTCAAGGCATGGCGCAAGTCGTTCGCATTCCGCCTCAGGCGCGGCGGCTATGCGCTCACCTTCGATCTGCACCGATCAGGCGGCGTGTGGATCTGGGGCCTGCTGGTGATCGTCGCGCTAACGTCGGTGTCGATGAATCTCTCCGGGCCGGTCGTTCGACCCGTTGTATCGCTAGTCTCGACGCTCACGCCTGATCCGATCAACAACCCGGAAATTCTGCGCAAACCCCAGCCCGGCGATCAGGTACTGAGCCGCGAGCGCATCGTGCAGCTAGCCGAACAAGCCGGTAAAGCACAGAACCTGAAGGTGCCGCCGGGCGGCGTCTACTACGCGGAATTCCTGCACGCCTATGGCGTCGGCTTCTACGCAACCGGCAACGATCACGGCGATCTCGGCCTCGGCAATCCGTGGATGTATTGGGACGCGGCCACCGGCAAGCAACTCGGCGCGCAGATTCCCGGCAAGGGCACGGCGGGCGACATCTTCATGCAGGTGCAATTCCCGTTGCATTCGGGACGCATCCTCGGTCTCGGCGGGCGGATTCTGATTAGCGCCATGGGGATTGCGGTCGCCGTGCTGAGCGCAACGGGACTATTGATCTGGCTGAAGAAACTGAATGCGCGCCGCCGTTCCGCACAAAACGCACGGGGCGCACAGGACACGCGGGATGCGGGTGGCTCCGCAATGCGGTCCTGATCTGAAGAGGGAGCGCCCGACTGATTCGGCGCAAGCCTGCAGCGGGGTGATGCGGCCACGGTTTGGCCGCCCCACTGCAAGCGCATCAACTACGCTTAACGGAACACCACCGTCTTGCTGCCGTTCAACACGACGCGATGCTCGACGTGCCATTTCACCGCACGCGCAAGCGTCACGCATTCGACGTCGCGGCCGATCGCCGTCAGCTGCTCCGGCGTCATGCTGTGGTCGACGCGCTCCACGCCCTGCTCGATGATCGGACCTTCGTCGAGATCCGTCGTCACGTAGTGGGCCGTTGCACCGATCAGCTTCACACCCCGGTCGAACGCCTGGTAATACGGCTTCGCGCCCTTGAAGCTCGGCAGGAACGAATGGTGAATATTGATCGCGCGGCCGGCGAGCGATTCGCACAGTTGCGGCGACAGAATCTGCATGTAGCGCGCGAGCACCACCAGATCCGCTTGATGCTCGTCGATCACTTCGAGCACGCGTGCTTCCTGCGCGGCCTTCGCGTCGGGCGTGCCACCCATCAGCGGGAAGTGATGGAACGGAATGTCGTAGCTGGCCGCGAGCTGATAGAACTCCTTGTGGTTCGAGATGATCGCAGGAATCTCGATACCCAATTGACCGGTGCGATAGCGGAACAGCAGGTCGTTCAGGCAATGACCGATCTTCGACACCATGATGACGACGCGCGGCTTCACCGACGCATCGTGCATTTCCCAGCGCATGCCGAACTGCTCAGCGAGCGTGGCGAACGACGTACGCAACGCGTCCAGGCCCGGATCGCCGCCGACCTGCTGGAAATGCACGCGCATGAAGAACTCGCCGGTGCGGCTGTCGCCGAACTGCGCGGAGTCGAGAATATTGCTGCCACGCTCGAACAGAAAGCCCGAAACCGCGTGGACGATGCCGGGCCGGTCGGCGCACGACAGTTTGAGGATAAAGCTGTGATCGGTCGACATGACCTGGGTGACTCCCTTCTTCAGTGCGTAGTTTGTTCGGTGTGTCTTATTCGATGCAGCGTGCTACAGCGTGACCCGGCTTGTCCGCCGCACCGGCGCCTGACTAGCGCTTATGCAAGCACCGGTGGCGCGAACAGCGTCTCGATGCCCGGACATGCGTCTTCGTCGATCCAGCGACGGCGCAGCAGGCAATCCAGCGTGGCGAGACTCGCATCCACGGTCATTGCGCCTTCTTCGATCCAGCGCGCCACGTCGTCGATGCGCGCGAGCCGGTGTTCACCCACTTCGCCGTCCTGATTGCGCGGCGCGAAATCGGCCGGCAGCGCGAGGTCGTAGATAAAAATCTGTTCGGCCTGCGTGCCTTCCGGCAACGATTGCAGCACATGCGCGGTGCGCCCGGCCGTGGCGCGCGCAGCGATCTCCTCGGGAATGCCGGCTTCTTCCCAGCACTCCTTGATGATCGTCGCCTCGATGCCGAAGCCCCAGCCGATCCCGCCTGCGACGACATTGTCGAGCATGCCCGGGTCGGTGGCCTTGGTGTCGCTGCGGCGCGCGATCCACAATTGCGGGGCGGCCTTCCGTGGCGCGCCATCCGCGTATTCTACGACGCCGTTCAGATGCACCGCGTAGGTCATCGTGCCGAAGAAGCGCGACGCCGCGCGTTCGATGTAGGCGAGCGGCGGCGCATCGAACGCATTGCGGATCGCGTAAGTCTCGTTGCGCCAGCCAGGAATACGACCCTCGGCGGCAAGCGCCCCGATCACGGAACCGAGTGCCGCGCTACGCAGATCGACGGTGTTGAACACGGGTGCGAGCGTGATGCGAGTACTGTCGATTGCAAACACATCGGGCCAGCGCGCGAGCAAGGGCACATCAGTCGAGCGAATCCAGCCGACCTGCTCGGCGTCGATCCAGAACGGCAGATGCGCGTGTACGTCGAAGCGGCGCGCATCGGTGATGCAAGGCAAAGTCATTTAAAGCTCCAAACTGGTCTTCGGCCGCGCTCGGTTTTCGGCAGTCGTGTCAGCCGCGTCAATAGATTCAATCACGCAAGGCGACACGAATCCCAATCGCGATGAACGTCGCGCCGGCGAGCCGATCGAGCCACACGCCCACACGCGGCCGGCGCTTCAGCCAGCCGCCGATCATCCCCGCGCACACGCCGAACAGCGAAAACACCACCACGGTCTGCAACATGAACAACACGCCGAGTTCGAGCATCTGCACCGTGACGCTTTGCGTGCCGTGCGGCTGCACGAATTGCGGCAGGAACACGACGAAGAACAGCGTCACCTTCGGATTCAGCAGATTGCCGAGCACGCTCTGGCGGAACACCGCCTTCAACGGTTGCGGCGGGCGCTCGTGCGCGGTGGCGAGACCCTGGCTGCGCAGCGCCTTGATGCCGATCCAGACCAGATAGGCGGCGCCGGCCAGCTTGATCACTTCAAACGCAACCGGCGACGAGCGCAGCAACGCGGCCACGCCAAGCGCGGCCAACGTGGTGTGAAACGTGATGCCTGCAGCAAAGCCGAGCGCGGCGACGAGTCCCGCCGCGCGGCCTTGCGAGATGCCACGTGCGAGCACTTGCAGATTGTCGGGGCCGGGCGCCATCGTGATAGCGATCGAGGTCGCGAGGAACAACAGGAAGTTGGGCATTTTTTCTTACCTTCGTTGTGTGCAGGAAAAAGTTGGCATCCGGCGCTCAATGGCCGCCGAATTCAGTCACCGTATAGAGCGGCAGGCCCGCTTTGCGCAGCAACGCTGAGCCGCCGAGTTCAGGCAGATCGATAATCGCCGCCCCCTCGATCACCACTGCGCCGAGCCGCTCGAGCAGAATCTTGCCGGCCATCATCGTGCCGCCGGTGGCGATCAGATCGTCGATGATCACGACGCGGTCGCCCGGCTTGCAGGCGTCCTCATGAATCTCGACGGTCGCGGTGCCGTATTCCAGCTCATAGGATTGCGCGACCCGCTTGTACGGCAGCTTGCCCTGCTTGCGGATCGGAATGAAGCCAAGGTTCAGCTCGTAAGCCAGAATCGGCCCGATGATGAAGCCGCGCGCGTCCAGCCCGGCGACGTAGTCGAGCTTCGCGTCGATATAGCGTTGGACGAACAGATCGATCAGCACGCGCAGCGACTTCGGCTCCTGCAGGAGCGGCGTGATATCGCGAAACTGCACGCCCGGCAGCGGCCAGTCGGGCACCGTGCGGATGTGGCTTTTGATGTAGTCGGCCGCATCGAGCGGCGCGCTCGCGAGCGCGTTGGACATGATGTCTCCGGATGGACCTCGGCGGGTCCGATGAAAGGCTAAATCAGGTGCGGCCGGCCAGGTGCGACCGGCTTAGGCGCGGCCGGCAACGCAGGCCTGGCGAAACCACACCGAGCAACGCCACGCCGGCCGTACCCGCTGCTAGGCCGCAGCGGCGCCCGCGCGGCGATGCTTCGAGAGCAGCTCTTCGGCTTCGGCCAACTGTTCGGGCAGACCGCGCAACACCACGATGTCGCTCGCACGCAGCTTGGTGGACGGGTCCGGCTCGACGCCGCGAATGCCGTGCCGGCGAATCGCCGTCACCTCAACGCCCAGTTCGAACAGGCCCAATTCCGCCAGCGTTCGGCCCACCGCGTCCGAGTTTTCGTCGACCGGCACCGATTGTAGCCGCACCTGTTCGTGGCCGTCGTCGTCTTCCATGTCGTCCGCGCCGTGGAAATAGCCGCGCAGCAGTGCATAGCGCTCGTCGCGCATTTCCTCGACCCGCCGCACCACCCGTCGCATCGGCACGCCCATCAGCACCAGCGTGTGCGAGGCCAGCATCAGGCTGCCCTCGACGATTTCTGGAATCACTTCGGTCGCGCCGGCGGCCAGCAACTTTTCCAGATCGGCGTCGTCGACTGTTCGAACGATCACCGGCAGCGTGGGTTCCAGTTCGTGAATATTGTGTAACACGCGCAATGCCGACGGCGTGTTCGCGTACGTAATCGCGATCGCCGCGGCGCGATGGATACCGGCGGCAAGCAGCGATTCGCGCCGCCCCGCATCGCCGAACACCACGGACTCACCCGCCGCCGCGGCGGCCTGCACGCGATCGGGGTCCAGGTCCAACGCGACATACGACAGACCTTCATGCTCCAGCATGCGCGCCAGATTCTGCCCGGCCCGGCCGTAGCCGCAAATGATCACGTGACCGCTTTGCTTCAGGCTCTGCGTCGCAATGCGCGTCATCTGCAAGGACTGCATCATCCATTCAGTCGACGACAACCGTAGCACGATTCGATCGGCGTTCTGGATCATGAAGGGCGCAGCCAGCATGGACAGCAGCATCGCCGCGAGAATCGCCTGCAACAGGGTGGCATCGACGAGATGTTTGTCGAGAATCAGGTTCAGCAGCACGAAGCCGAACTCGCCGGCTTGCGCGAGGCCGATACCGGTGCGCATCGCGACACCCGGCGACGCACCGAACAGGCGCGAGAGTCCGGTCACCATCACCGCCTTCAGCAGGATCGGGCCGACCAGGAAGCCGAGCACGATGAACGGGTGCTCCCAGATCACGCGCGGATTCAGCAGCATGCCGGTCGTGACGAAGAAGAGGCCCAGCAGCACGTCGCGAAACGGCTTGATGTCCTCTTCCACCTGATGGCGGTAAGGCGTTTCGGCGATCAACATGCCGGCGATGAACGCGCCGAGCGCGAGCGACAGACCGAATTTGTCCGTGATGAACGCCGCGCCGAGCGTCACCAGCAACAGATTGAGGATGAACAGTTCCTGCGAGCGGCGGCGCGCGACCACGTTGAACCAGCGCGTCATGAAGCGCTGCCCCACTATTAACAATAGGGCCAACGCCACGACGATCTTGATCGCGGCCACCCCGAGCGCGCTGACGAGATCTTTCGAATCGCCGCCCAGCGCGGCGATGACGATCAACAGCGGCACCACCGCCAGATCCTGGAACAGCAGCACACCGAAGATGTTGCGGCCGTGCTCGGTTTCGATTTCGAGCCGCTCGGCCAGCATCTTGCTGACGATCGCCGTCGACGACATCGCCAACGCGCCGCCCAGCGCCACGCTCGCCTGCCACGTGATGTGCACCCAGCGCTCCAGCACGAAGCCGAGCGTGACCGCCACCGCAATCGTGCCGATCACCTGCAACAGACCGAGGCCGAACACGAGCCGGCGCATCGAGCGCAATTTGGAAAGCGAAAACTCCAGCCCGATCGAAAACATCAGGAACACGACGCCGAACTCGGCCAGATTCTGCGCGCCCGCCGAGTCGGGAATCAGACCGAACGCGTGCGGCCCGACGACGATGCCGACCGTCAGATAGCCCAGCATCGGTGGAAGATTCAGAAAGCGAAAGGTCACCACTCCGGCCACTGATGCCAGCAGCAGGAATAGCGTCATTTCGAGGGGGGAAATCATCGGCAAAAACGCATCGGTAAAGCGTCCTCGTTCGTCAGCGGAACCGCGCACGCAATCGCCGTGCGACAAGGTTGAGGGGCCGGTAAAGGCAGCAATAAAGGCAGCGGCTTGGCACAGCAGGCCCGGCGCGGCGAACAAGCGCCTTTGCTATACTCCGCGAATGATAGCGAAAATCAATGGCGACCGGGCACTCGCGCTCGCTCGCGACGTGCTCGACATCGAAGCGGACGCCGTGCGCGCGCTTCGCGATCAACTCGACGATGGTTTCGTCGGGGCGGTCGACTTCATCCTGGGTTGCCGTGGACGCGTCGTCGTTTCCGGCATCGGCAAATCCGGCCACGTGGCCCGCAAGCTCGCGGCCACGCTCGCCAGCACCGGCACACCGGCGTTCTTCGTTCACCCGGCGGAAGCGAGTCATGGCGACCTCGGCATGGTTACCGCAGACGACGTGTTCCTCGCGCTGTCCAATTCCGGTGAAACTGAAGAACTCGTGGCGATCCTGCCGCTCATCAAGCGGCTCGGCGCGAAGCTGATTGCGATGACGGGCCGTCCGTCGTCGAGTCTCGCACAACTGGCCGACGTGCATCTGAATTCTGGCGTGTCAAAAGAAGCCTGTCCGATGAATCTTGCGCCGACCGCCAGCACCACCGCCGCGCTCGCGCTTGGCGATGCGCTCGCGGTCGCGGTGCTGGACGCACGCGGCTTCGGCCGGGACGACTTCGCCCGCTCGCATCCGGGCGGCGCACTCGGCCGCCGCCTGCTCACTTATGTGCGCGACGTGATGCGCACTGACGACCAGGTGCCGAAGGTGACGCCTGACGCGACCGTGCGCGACGCGTTGTTCCAGTTGACCGCCAAGCGCATGGGTATGACGGCGATCGTCGATCACAACGATCACGTGACCGGCATCTTCACCGACGGCGACTTGCGCCGCGTGCTCGAACGCGACGGCGATTTCCGCGAACTGTCGATTGCCTCGGTCATGACCGCCGGCCCGCGCACCATCGGTCCGGATCAACTTGCTGTCGAAGCCGTGGAACTGATGGAGCGCCACCGCATCAATCAGATGCTGGTCGTCGACGAAGCAGGCAAGCTGATCGGCGCACTCAACATGCACGACCTGTTCTCAAAGAAGGTGATCTGATGCCCGTCGCCCCCGTTACCGCCACTGAACGCGCAAGCCGCGTCAAGCTGATGATTTTCGACGTCGACGGCGTGCTGACCGACGGCGGCCTGCTGTTTACGGCGGAAGGCGACACGATGAAGGGCTTCAACTCGATGGACGGCCACGGCATGAAGCTGCTGCGCCAGGCCGGCATCGAAACGGCGATCATCACCGGGCGCAAGTCTGGCATTGTCGCGGCGCGGGCGAAGGAAATGAACATCACCCACGTCTATCAGGGCGTGCAAGACAAACCCCAGGCGTTCGCCGACCTGCTCAAGCAAACCGGCATGACGGCGGAAGAATGCGGCTATATGGGCGACGACTGGGTCGACCTCGGCGTGATGCTAAAGGTCGGCTTCGCGGCGGCGCCGGCCAATTCGCATCCTGAAGTGATCGCGCGCGCCCATTGGGTCAGCGAGGCGCGCGGCGGCCACGGCGCGGCGCGCGAAGTCTGCGACACCCTGCTGCGCGCGCAGCACAAATATGAGGCGCTGCTCGCGGCAGCCTGTAGCGGCGAACAGCGAGGCCTCGTCGGATGAATCGGTTTCGCTGGACCTCACTGATTCCACTCGTCGCGATGGCCGCGCTCGCCGGCATTACATGGTGGCTGCTGCAAGCCACGCTGCCGCGGCAGAACGAAAGCGTGGTGCGCCCCAAGGAGCACACGCCCGACTACTTCGCAGACAACTTCTCGGTTTCCGAACTCGATCAGTCGGGCTCGACGCAATACCGCCTGACCGCCACCAGCCTGATCCACTACGAAGACGACGAACTGAGCGATCTGGTCAAGCCGGCCATGCGCGCCTTCCAGCCCGGCAAGCCGATCGTCACCGCGACCGGCGACACCGGCAAGGTGAACGGCGACGCCTCGATCGTCGATTTGTACGACAACGCGCGCATCCTGCGGGCCGCCGGTAACGGCGATCCGCAGATGCAAGCAGATTCGCAGCATTTTAGGGTGCTGGTCAACGACGATGTGATCGAGACCGAAAAGCCGGTTAAACTTCAGCGCGGCATGTCTGTGATGACTGCCAGCGGCATGAACTACAACAACGTCACCCGGGTGATGCAGCTGTTCGGCAATGTGAAGGGCGCGATTGCCGCGTCCGAAGGCTCCGTCAGTTCGCCCAAGCAACCCGGGTAATCCATTCCAGGCGTGACTGCATGAACGAATCGTTCCCCCGTTTTGATACCGGCCGCTCGCGCACCCTGTCCGCGTGCCGCGCCGGACTCGCTGCGCTGATTGTCGCGTTGCCGCTTGCCGGCTTCGCGCCGCTTGCGCACGCCGACCGCGCCGACAAGGACAAGCCGCTGAACATCGAAGCGGACAACATGACCTACGACGACCTCAAACAGGTCAACATCTTTACGGGCCATGTGGTCGCCACCAAAGGCACGATCGTGATCAAAGCCGATCGGGTCGAAGTGACGCAAGACCCGCAGGGCTATCAGTACGCCACCGGCACGTCGAGCGGCGGCAATCTGTCGTATTTCCGCCAGAAACGCGAAGGCCTCGATGAATACATCGAAGGCACGGCCATTCGTATTGACTACGACGGCAAGCAGGATTTGACCACGCTCACCACCAACGCCACCGTCAAACGCCTGCAAGGCCTCTCCACGGTGATGGATCAGGTGCACGGCAGCGTCATTACCTATGACGGCCAGAGCGACTTCTACACCGCGAAGGCAGGCAAGGACGTCGCCGGCCCGGGCAACCCGACCGGCCGCGTCCGCGCGATGCTGGCGCCGCGCAATGGCGGTGCTGCGCCACTGAACGGCGCGTCGGCCACGCTCGCACCGTCCACCACGATCCAGGGAGCACCGAACCAGTGAGTTCCTCCGCGTCCCTCCCCAATCGGAAACCGGCCGGCACCAGCAGTTCGCTGGTGGTCCGCAACCTGAAGAAGCGCTACGGCTCACGCACGGTCGTCAAAGACGTCTCACTCGACGTGAAAAGCGGCGAAGTGGTCGGCCTGCTCGGCCCCAACGGCGCCGGCAAGACCACCTCGTTCTATATGATCGTCGGCCTCGTGCCGCTCGATGCAGGTGAAATCGACCTGGACGGCAAGTCCATCAGCTTGCTGCCGATTCACAAGCGTGCGTCATTGGGCTTGTCGTACCTGCCGCAGGAAGCGTCGGTGTTCCGCAAGCTCAGCGTCGAGGAAAACATTCGCGCGGTGCTGGAATTGCAGGTCGAAGACAACGGCAAGCGGCTCAGCAAGGACACCATCACGAACCGCACCGAAGCCTTGCTCGACGAACTGCAGATCGCTCACCTGCGTGAGAATCCGGCGCTGTCGCTGTCGGGCGGCGAGCGCCGGCGGGTTGAAATCGCCCGTGCCCTGGCCACCAATCCGAGCTTTATTCTGCTCGACGAACCGTTCGCGGGCGTCGATCCGATCGCGGTGCTGGAAATCCAGAAGATCGTCAAATTTCTGAAGCAGCGCAATATCGGCGTGCTGATCACCGACCACAACGTGCGCGAAACCCTCGGCATCTGTGATCACGCCTACATCATCAGCGACGGCAGCGTGCTGGCCGCCGGTGCGCCGAGCGACATCATCGAAAACGAAAGCGTGCGGCGCGTCTATCTGGGCGAGCACTTCCGCATGTAAGTGCACAAAGGATTGCCGGCGGTGCGAGCGTGCATCCGCCGGACCCTTTGCGGCATCCGCACATCAGCATTTTTGACCTGGGCCGTCCCGCGCCCAGCGCCGCCGAAAACGGGCGCACGCGTAATTGCGAATGTCGCAATGTATCGCGGTCGTGGCAAACTCTCTACAATGAATCTCAACTTGCCATGAAAGCCAGCCTCCAACTCCGCCTATCGCAGCATCTTGCGCTGACCCCGCAACTGCAGCAGTCCATCCGGCTGCTTCAGCTGTCCACGCTCGAACTGCAGCAGGAAGTCTCAATGGCGATCTCGCAGAATCCGCTCCTCGAGAATGAGGACGACTGGATCGCGAGTCCCCTGCGCGTGGCGGCCGACGGCTCACTGATCGCCCAGGCGCCCAATTCCTCCCCACCGCCCGACCAGATGGGCGGCAATACGTCGTCTTCGTCCACCAGCAGCAGCGAGCGCGCCGAGAACGGCGAGCCGCAGGGGGTCGACGAATACAACGGCCTCGCGAGCGACAACAACGGCGACGCGTCCCAATGGGATCTTGGCGATTACGGCCGCTCCGGCAACGCCTCGGACGACGACGACCTGCCGCCGCTGCAAATCCACGAATCAAGCACCTCGCTGCGCGATCATCTGATGGCGCAACTTCGCGTCACGCAGGCGAGCCAGCGCGACCGGGCGCTGATCACCTTCCTGATCGAATCGCTCGACGACGACGGCTATCTTGCCGCCACGCTCGAGGAAGTGCTGACCGATCTGCCCGAAGAGCTCGAGGTCGATCTCGACGAAATGAACGCCGCGCTTGCATTGCTGCATAGCTTCGACCCGGCAGGGGTCGGCGCGCGCTCCGCGTCCGAGTGCCTCAAGCTGCAATTGCTGCGGCTCGAACAGTCGTCTACGCGCACGCTTGCGCTCGACATCGTCGCTCATCATCTGGAACTGCTCGCGGCACGCGATTTCACGCGCCTGCGCAAACACCTGAAGGCGAACGACGACGATCTACGCGATGCGCATGTGTTGATCCGCTCGCTCGAACCGTTTCCCGGCGCCGCTTACGGCAAGGCGGAAGCGGACTATGTCGTGCCGGACATCATGGTGCGCAAAACGGCACAGGGCTGGCAGGCGGAGCTGAATCCGGAAGTGGTGCCCAAGCTGCGCATCAACCATCTGTACGCGAATATTCTGCGCAATAACCGGGGCGATCCGGGCAGCGGATCGTTGCGCCAGCAACTGCAGGAAGCGCGCTGGTTGATCAAAAATATCCAGCAGCGTTTCGAAACGATCCTCAGGGTCGCGCAAGCCATTGTCGAGCGTCAAAAGAGCTTTTTTGTCCACGGCGAAATTGCCATGCGCCCCTTGGTTTTGCGAGAAATTGCTGATACGCTGGGCCTACACGAGTCAACTGTCTCGCGTGTGACAACCGGTAAATACATGCTGACCCCATTCGGGACGCTTGAATTTAAGTACTTCTTCGGATCACACGTTTCGACTGACACGGGCGGCGCGGCCTCTTCCACGGCGATTCGCGCGCTCATCAAGCAACTGATAGGAGCGGAAAACCCGAAATCTCCTCTTTCAGACAGCCGCATAGCCGAACTGCTGGCGGAACAGGGCTTCGTGGTCGCACGGCGTACCGTTGCGAAGTATCGCGAGGCCCTCAAGATTCCGGCAGTCAACCTGCGCAAGTCTCTGTAGCCCGCCGCCTCCCGCGACGGGCATTTACCGGCCGCTCCGCAGTTGGCGGACAGGCCGGCCGATGCGACCTGCCAGAAGTCAGTCACCGGGGGGCGACTCAGGCAAGCCGACAGATCGACCGGACCTTCGTCATCGTGCGGAACAAGCGGCCTCTAGCTTGGAGAAGCACTATGAATCTGCAGATCAGTGGACACCACCTCGAAGTAACGCCTGCGTTGCGCGAATACGTGATCACCAAACTGGATAGGGTGCTAAGACATTTTGATCAGGTCATCGACGGCAGTGTGGTCCTCTCGGTCGACAACCACAAGGAAAAGGAAAAGCGTCAAAAGGTTGAAATCAACCTGCATCTGAAGGGCAAAGATATCTTCGTCGAGAGCTGTGACAGCGATCTCTACGCTGCGATCGATCTGATGATCGACAAGCTCGACCGACAAGTGATACGCCATAAGGATCGCCTGCAAGGCCATCAGCATGATGCGATCAAGTACCAGCCGGCACCGCTACTGGACGTGCCGCCGCAATAAGGAAGATTAGAAGGTCTGTTTACTTTCCTTCGTTTTCCTCATTCGCCCGCATTTGCTCGCATTTGCGTATCCCCAGCCAAACCGCCCGAGACCGGGCGGTTTTTCGTTTCAGGCCGCCTTTTTCAGGCGGCCGCGCAGACCGGATCAATCCCGCAAAGAAACCCATGATGCATGGATGGCGCGCCGCACCATCCGTGGCTACCCTGTTCTATAATGTTCCGGTTAGTGCGACACGTCGCATCGACTTTAGGCGGGCGAAAGCCTTCCCATTTGGTGGCACCTTGAGGTCACCCTTGTTAGTAGCGAATGGCTCTCGATGTATCAGAGGGTCACTGCCGTAGACGTGCAGCAGCCTTCGCGCTGATGTACGTAATTGCATTAACCTGATTACCGTCAGGTTCCGCCGGTTAGCGGCTTCAACTCCGCTAACCAAGCGGATTGGAGTATGTAATTCCCCTGCCCTTGGGCAACGGTTTGGTGCAAGGTCGAGCGAAAGCTCGGTGTGTCATTGTTCGGCCTCATCGGTTTCAAGTTGAGGTAGTGAACCTGCTGCGCGACCAGCAGTAGCCTAGGAGGACATGCGCCACTGGTAACGGTGGGGTGTGAAGCTTCTCCGACAACGTAGCCCCCGGATGTTTCGGGCAAGGCGCTTCCGTGAGGTCGCGCTTTGGAGACTCCTAGCAGCAATGGGGTTGAGGAGCTAGGCTGGCTGAGATGGTTAATGTAAGTGAACTGCTGATAAACCCCGTAAACATTGAGGTGCCGAAGCTGCTGGTGGCATCAACCAAACGGTATGTGGTTAGTTACCTCGTTTAACTGTCGGGGTACGTCGCTGTTACACCACCGGGGAAGAGGCGGAACCTAAATCAGTCGTGTGACATGCCGGGAACGTGGTAAGCCTGTATGGTTGCCAGCGCAGTACGGCTGGCAGGCGAACCGTGAGGGACGCTGTTGATTGTGCAGGTATGGGAGGACGGAAAAAGCGAAGGCCGGGCTGTAATGGTCCGGATAGGGGTTGAGATATTACCTCACGCGAAAGCGGGCTGACTTCCGTCTGGTCTACCGTCGCAAGACGGCTGACTAGCCCTTTAGCTGGAAAAGGTGATTGCTGGCGGTTTCTTAGCCGTCAGCGTATGTTTTTAACCCCCTTGCGGGAGCAGATCGCTCCCGCAAGGGGGCGATCTGTTCTCCGCTCGGGATTCACTTCTTCGAGTAGGAGAGCAGCATGAAAGTATCTGGTCGAAAGACCGGATCTGCGCTTTCCCACGCGCCGGACAACTGGTACGCCGTAGATTGGCGTCGTGTTGAACGGAACGTGAGAGGGATGCAGATTCGAATTGCGAAGGCGACGCGGGAAGGTGACTGGCGCAGGGTGAAAGCCCTGCAACGGATGCTGACCCGCACGTTGTCCGCAAAGCTATATGCGGTACGACGTGTTACGCAGAACCAGGGTGCGCGAACGGCTGGAGTCGATCGTGAACTATGGGATTCGCCTGAACGCCGGTGGGAAGCCATCGGCAGGTTGAAGCGGCGTGGATACAAGCCCCTGCCATTACGGAGAGTCTTTATCCCCAAGGCCAATGGAAAGGAGCGCCCTCTGGGCATTCCGACCATGCGGGACAGGGCGATGCAAGCCTTGTATCTGCTGGCACTGGAGCCGGTGTCGGAATCGACGAGCGACGCGAACTCGTATGGGTTCAGGTTAAACCGCTCGACGGCCGATGCCATGTCTCAGATACGCGTTTGCATGTCCCAGAAGGGCTCCGCCCAATGGGTACTGGAAGCGGATATCAAGGGATGCTTTGACCACATCAATCATGACTGGCTGGAGAACCATGTCCCGATGGACAGGGCAATCCTCCGGAAATGGTTGAAGGCTGGCCTGATTTACCAAGGTCAGCTACAGGCGACTGAGGCCGGTACGCCACAGGGAGGCATCATCTCCCCGACGTTGGCAAATGTGACGCTGAACGGGATGGAGCGAGAACTGGCTGCGCACCTCGGTGCAAAACTAGGAATCACGAAGGCCCAGAAGCTGAAGGTGAACGTGGTGCGGTACGCGGACGACTTCGTGATCACCGGCGACTCGCAAGAGTTACTGGAGCAGGAAGTCCGGCCCTGGGTGGAAGCATTCCTCGCTGTTAGAGGACTGCAGTTCTCTGAGGAGAAGACGCGGATTACGCACATTGACCAAGGCTTCGATTTCCTTGGGTGGAATTTCCGGAAGTACTCGGGAAAACTGCTCATCAAGCCGAGTAGGAAGAACGCGCAAGCGTTCTACCGCAAGGTGGCGGAAACCATCAGCGGCAGAAAGACGGTAAAGCAGGAGAACTTGATTCGCCTGCTGAACCCGATGCTACGGGGCTGGGCGCAGTATCACCGCCCCGTATCTGCCAAACAGGCGTACAGCCGCATGGAGCATCTGGTTTTCCAGAGACTCTGGCGGTGGTCGAAGCGGCGACATCCGCAGAAGAACGCCGATTGGGTGAAGAAGAAGTATTTTCACGCTGTCGGCGAGCGCAGCTGGGTGTTTGGCGCTGCCGTAGTTCGCGACGATGGTAGTAAGGGCTTGCTTGATCTGTACCAACTTAGCGGTACGGTCATCAGGCGACACAAAAAGATCAAGGGGGAGTTCAATCCCTTTGATCCGACGTGGGAGCAGTACGGCGAGCAGTTGCGGCAGGAGCGCGTGTGGGAATCGATGCGTTACCGCAAGCAATGGGCGACCTTGTACATGTCACAAAGCGGGCTTTGTGCCCACTGCGGCTGTGCACTGACGGACGAGACGGGTTGGCACGACCATCATCTGGAATACAAGATGCATGGAGGAACCGACGCGTTGTCCAATCGGGTACTGCTCCACCCGCACTGCCATCAGCAAGTGCATACTGGTAACATTGTTGTAACTAAGCCGGTTCCGCAGTAAGTGGAATTTTGATCTGTAGGCTCGAGCTGTATGCGGGGAAACTCGCACGTACAGTTCCTAGGGGGCCCGTCATCCGCAAGGATGGGGGGCTACCCTACCCATCGGGGTCAAGTTAGCTCAAACGGAAATCGGTCGGCCGGAGTCCTGCGCTTTCGGACTCCAACGCACGTCGCCGTGAGCATCAAACGAATGGAACATCACTCAAACGCCCCAGCGAGGAGAACCCAGGCCACGTTTTCGCCTGTCAACATGAATCGTTTAGCCAAATTTCTTCCCCTCGAGAACGTCGTCGTCGGACTATCGGTCACCAGCAAGAAGCGCGTGTTCGAGCAAGCGGGCCTGATCTTCGAGAACCAGAACGGCATCGCCCGTAGCACGGTCACTGACAATCTGTTTGCGCGCGAGCGCCTCGGATCGACGGGGCTTGGTGAAGGCGTCGCGATTCCGCATGGCCGGATCAAAGGCTTGAAGCAGCCGCTCGCCGCATTCGTCCGTCTTGCCGAACCCATCCCCTTCGAATCGCCCGACGGTCAGCCGGTCTCGCTGCTGATCTTCCTGCTCGTGCCCGAGCAGGCCACCCAGCAGCACCTCGAAATTCTCTCGGAAATCGCCCAGTTGCTGTCCGATCGCGAAGCCCGCGAGCGCCTGCACACGGAAGAAGACCGCGAATCGTTGCATCGCCTGCTCACTCAGTGGCAACCTTGATGCATCGGCGGTTATCCGCACGTCGCCTATTCACCCGGCTTCCCGCCTGCAGGCGGGTACAGCCAGGCGAGGTGCGCGGTCCGCGTTAACGAGGCCGCATCCTTTCCCAAGCAAGCGGTCCACACGGGAGTCACCGACTCATGGATACGTCCAGCATCAACGCCCAGAGCATTTTCGACGACAACGCCGCCATGCTGAAGTTGAGCTGGCTGACGGGGCATGAAGGCTGGGAGCGCGGCTTTTCTTCGGAATCGGTCGCCAATGCCACGTCGAGCGCCGACCTCGTCGGCCACTTGAACCTGATCCACCCCAACCGGATTCAGGTGCTCGGCGACGCCGAAATCGACTACTACAAGCGCCAAACCGACGAAGACCGCTCGCGCCACATGGCCGAGCTGATCGCGTTGGAACCGCCGTTTCTGGTGGTGGCGGGCGGCGTCGCCGCTCCGCCGGAACTGGTGCTGCGCTGCACGCGCTCGTCTACGCCGCTTTTCACCACGCCGATGTCCGCCGCCGCGGTGATCGACAGCCTGCGCCTCTACATGTCGCGCATTCTCGCGCCGCGCGCCACGCTGCACGGCGTGTTTCTCGACATTCTCGGCATGGGCGTGCTGCTCACCGGCGATTCCGGCCTCGGCAAGAGCGAACTCGGCCTTGAACTGATCAGCCGCGGCCACGGCCTCGTCGCCGACGACGCCGTGGATTTTGTGCGCCTTGGGCCGGATTTTGTCGAAGGGCGCTGCCCGCCGCTGCTGCAAAACCTGCTTGAAGTGCGCGGTCTCGGCCTGCTCGACATCAAGACGATCTTCGGTGAAACCGCGGTACGCCGCAAAATGAAGCTGAAACTGATCGTGCAACTGGTACGCCGTCCCGACGGTGAATTCCAGCGGCTGCCGCTGGAAAGCCAAACCGTCGACGTGCTCGGCTTGCCGATCAGCAAAGTCACAATTCAGGTGGCGGCCGGCCGCAACCTCGCGGTTCTGGTCGAAGCGGCCGTGCGCAACACGATCCTGCAATTGCGCGGCATCGATACGCTGCGCGACTTCATGGATCGCCAGCGCTTGGCCATGCAGGACCCGGACAGCCAGTTTCCCGGCAAATTGATCTAAATCCGCTCGCCCCCGCGGCACCGTGTGACGCCCGCAGCCAACGGCAGGCTGCGGCGGCGCGCACACGGGGACCAGATGCTATGATGAACTGTACGGATTTCACGACTCCATGCGCATAATCCTGATCACCGGTATTTCCGGCTCCGGCAAGTCAGTTGCCCTGAACGCGCTTGAAGACGCAGGCTATTACTGCGTCGACAATCTGCCGCCGCGTTTTTTGCCGCAACTGGCCAACTATCTCGCCGACGACGGCCAGGAACGCCTCGCGGTCGCCATCGACGCGCGCTCGAGCGCTTCGCTCGACGAAATGCCGGCGATGATCCGCGACCTGTCGCGTGCCCACGACGTGCGCGTACTCTTCCTGAACGCAAGCACGCAGTCGCTGATTCAACGTTTCTCCGAAACGCGCCGCCGCCATCCGCTGTCCGGCTCCACTGCGCACGATGCGGACGTCGGCTTGTTGACGTCGCTCGCCGAAGCGATCGAACGCGAACGCGAACTCGTGGCGGGCCTCGTCGAGTTCGGCCATCAGATCGATACCAGCAATCTGCGCGCGAATGTGCTGCGCGCGTGGGTCAAACGCTTCATCGAGCAGGAAGATACGGGGCTCGTGCTGATGTTCGAGTCCTTCGGCTTTAAACGTGGCGTGCCGCTCGACGCCGATTATGTTTTCGACGTACGCACGCTGCCGAACCCGTACTACGATCATGAATTGCGGCCACTCACGGGCATCGACAAACCGGTGCGGGATTTTCTCGACGCGCTGCCGGTCGTGCATGAGATGATCGACGACATCGAAAAATTTCTCGCCAAATGGTTACCGCATTTCCGTGACGACAACCGCAGTTATCTGACGGTCGCGATCGGTTGCACGGGCGGCCAGCACCGCTCGGTATTCATTGCGGAGACGCTCGCCGCGCGTCTCGCAACGTCGGCGAATGTCATTGTGCGGCACCGCGATGCGCCGGTTCATGCCGGCGAATCATCGAAGTTAGTGGCTTAACCGGCCGCATCGCGCGGCCTCAACTCGAAGCGTTGCGCCATGTCTTCTTCTACTGTGCTTGCCGATGTGCCGCTGTTTCCGCTGCATACGGTGCTGTTTCCCGATGGACTACTGCCGCTGAAAATCTTCGAAGCGCGCTACCTCGATATGGCGCGCGATTGTCTGCGTGAAAAAACGCCGTTCGGTGTGTGTCTGCTGAAAAGCGGCGCAGAAGTGGCGCGCGAAGAAGAGCCTTCGGTGCCCGAAGCAATTGGCTGTCTTGCCGAAATCGAAGAGTGCGATGTCGAAGCCTTCGGCATGCTGCTGATTCGGGCGCGCGGCACGCGGCGGTTTCGCCTGCTGTCGCATCGCGTGGAAAGCAGCGGCTTGCTGGTCGGCATGGCGGAGCCGCTCGGAGAAGACATACCGCTCGAGGGCAATGAGCAACTGGCCAAATTCGGTGCGTGCGCGGAAGTGCTCGAACGGATCATCGCAACGATCCGCGAACGCGACCCGGACAGCTTGCCGTTCGCCGAACCGTTCAGGCTGGAAGATCCGTCATGGGTGTCGAACCGGCTTGCGGAGGTGTTGCCGATCGCCCTTCGTGCAAGGCAAAAGTTGATGGAGTTGCAGGACGCCGGCGCGCGAATCGACGTGGTTCATCACTATATGCAGCAGCATCAGCTGCTTTGATTTGACGGGCTTTCGGTTCGGGGCTGGCTAGAGCAGCGAGCCGTGCAGACTATCCAGTAGTTTGCGCACCGGCGCGGGCACACCGAACGAATCGAGATCGCTTAACGCGACCCATGCGGTCTCCGCGTCGCCTAGCATGGCCAATGCGCCCGCACCGCGGTCCAGTTCTGCGAGCCGCGGCTCGATATCCAGCTTGAAATGCGTGAAGACGTGCGTAAGCGGCGCGAGCGGGGAGACCGCACCGTCGCCACCAAAGGCGCGCGCACGCTCGGCGAGCGCGGTTTCGTCGAGGGCTTCGGGCAGGCTCCACAAGCCGCCCCAGATGCCCGAAGGCGGGCGCTTTTCCAGCATCACGGCGTTACCGTCGCGTAGCACCAGCATCCATGTGCGGCGCGTCGGCACGGCTTTCTTCGGTCGTGCCGTGGGCAATTCACGCTGACGTCCGCTCACATTGGCCACGCAGTCGACGGCGAACGGGCAGCGCAGGCAGTCCGGCTTGCCGCGCACGCACAACGTTGCGCCGAGATCCATTAAGCCTTGCGTGTACGCGCTGACATCGTCGTCCGATGCATTGGACGGCAGCAGCGATTCCGCCAGCGTCCACATCGCGTTCTCGACTTTCTTTTCACCCGGAAAGCCTTCGACGCCGAACACACGCGCCAACACACGCTTCACGTTGCCATCGAGAATCGTGGCGCGCGCGCCAAACGCGAAAGAGGCGATCGCCGCTGCCGTTGAGCGACCGATGCCCGGCAATTCAGCAAGCTCGTCGGCCGACGCGGGAAACGCACCGCCATGCTGCTCGACGACCACCTGCGCGCAGCGATGCAGATTGCGTGCGCGCGAGTAATAGCCGAGGCCGGCCCACAACGCCATCACATCGTCTGCCGGCGCGGCGGCGAGCGAGGCAACATCCGGACAACGCGCAAGAAACTTTGCGTAGTACGGAATCACCGTTGATACCTGGGTCTGCTGCAGCATGATTTCCGACAGCCAGATGCGATACGCATCGCGCGTGTTCTGCCAGGGCAGGTCATGACGGCCATGCTGGCGCTGCCACATAATCAGCCGCGTGGAAAAATCAGACATGGCCGGGAAAGCAGGCGCAGCGGACGGAGCAGACGGGCTTAAACGAGAAGGCATCGAAAATTTAGCGCTGGCAGGTGGGACAGAAATACGTTGAACGCTGCCCCTGCACGATCTGTTTGATCGGCGTTCCACACACGCGGCATGGCAGCCCCGCGCGATCATAGACGAAATAGTCGAGCTGGAAGTAACCGCTTTCGCCATCGCTGCCGACGAAATCGCGCAGCGTGCTGCCCCCCTTCTCGATCGCGGCGGCGAGCGTGACGCGCACCGCGTCGGCCAGCAGATCGTAGCGCACGAGCGAGACGCGGCCCGCCGCGGTGGTGGGCCGGATACCGGCGCGAAAGAGGCTTTCGGACGCATAGATATTACCCACGCCGACCACGATCTCCCCCGCCAGCAACGCCTGCTTCACCGACACCTTGCGCCCACGCGTGAGCCGGTGCATCAGCGCGCCGGAGAACGCCGGCGAAAACGGCTCGACACCGAGGCCCGCGAGCAGCGGATGCTCGAGCACGTCGCCGGCTTCGCGCGGGTGCCACAGCACCGCGCCAAAGCGCCGCGGATCGCGATAGCGCAAAATGAATTCGTCGAAAATCCAGTCGATGTGATCGTGTTTCGCCGCAGCGGGTGGACGCGGCACATGGCGCAGCACACGCAACGTGCCGGTCATGCCCAGATGCACAATGAACCAGCCGGCGTCGATTTCGAACAGCAGATACTTGCCCCGCCGCTCAACCTTGCGCACTACGCTGCCACGCAAGGTTTTCGCAAGGTCCGCCGGAATCGGCCAACGCAGCGCGGGCGTACGCACATCGACGCGTTCAACCTTGCGCCCGGACACATACGGTTCGATTCCCCTTCGGGTAACCTCAACTTCTGGCAACTCTGGCATGTCTAACTGGTCTGCAACTTGCGTGAGTGGTTGTGCGCTTATTGTAGCGAGCGCGTTACAATCGTCCGAAACATTGAACGGATTTCCATGAACTTGTCCTTCGTGAAGCTGTTTTCGAAGCGCCCGGCTAGCGCATCCCGCGTGCCGCACGCCGTGTCCGCTCGTCGCATGCTCGGTGCCGCCGCGCTCGCCGTCTGGGCACTGGCAGCCGTGCCCACGCACGCGCAGGACCCGTCGCCAGACTCGGATGACACGTCCGTCACCCTGCCAGACCCGCTCGGCCCGGCAACGGCAGAAGACCAGAAGTCTCTGCCGGGCGTGCCGCTGTCCAGCCAGATCGTATTCCAGGTGCTCGCCGCTGAAGTCGCATTGCAACGCGACCAACCGGCGCCAGCCTATCAGACCTACCTCGCGCTCGCGCGCGACACGCACGATCCGCGCATGGCGCAACGCGCCACGGAAATCGCGCTGGCCGCGCAAAGCCCGTCGGACGCGTTGGCCGCCGCGCAATTGTGGCAGCAGTATGCGCCGAATTCGGAACGCGCCGCGCAACTCGACGCGTCGCTGCTCGTGCTGTCCGGCAAGCCTGACGACGCCGCGCCGATCCTCGCCCGCGAACTCGCGAGAGTGCCCGCCGACAATCGTGGCAGCGCGATTCTGGCGCTGCAGTTGCTGCTCTCGCGCGGTCCGAACCGGATCGGCGGCTTGCATGTGCTGCAGGATCTGCTGAAGAACGACCTGAACCGGCCCGAAGCGCAGCTGGCCATCGCGCGCCAGCAGCTCGTTTCGGACGACGCACCCGGCGCGCGCAAGTCGCTCGAGCAGGCGCTCACGCTCAAGCCGGACTATTTGCCGGCCGCGCTGATGCTGTCGCAGATGGGTCCGGAGGAGCGCAAGGAAGGCATCGCGTCGCTCGAAAAGTACGTGCAGCAGAATCCGAAATCGCATGACGCGCGTCTCGCGCTCGCGCAGATGTATCTCGCGAGCGACCGTCTGGACGACGCGCAGAAGCAGTTCGAGATCATGCACAAGAACAACGCGACTGACCTCACGCCGCTGATGGCGCTCGCGCTGATCAAGATCCAGCAGAAGAATTTCACCGAAGCGCAGACCTATCTGACCCAGTACGCGCAGCAAGCCGAAAAAACGCCGGGCGCCGATCCGGGCCAGGCGTATATCTATCTTGCGCAACTGTCGCTCGAACAGAAGAACGAAGCAGCGGCGAGCGACTGGCTGAACAAGGTTTCGCCGGCGAGTCAGCAATTCGTGCCGGCGCAGATCACGCGGGCACAATTGCTCGCCAAGCAGGGCAAGACTGAAGACGCGCGCAAGCTGCTGGCCAACCTGCAGGCGCCCGATCCGCGCGACCAGGCGTTGATTGCACGCACCGACGCGGCCATTCTGTTCGACGCGAAGCGCTATCCGGAAGCGGAGACACGCCTGCAACAAGCCACCGCGAATTTCCCGGACGACCCCGATCTGACCTACGACTACGCGATGGCCGCCGAAAAGACCGGCCATTACGATGTCATGGAAGCGCAACTGCGCAAGCTGATCCAGACGCAGCCGGACAATCCGCAGGCTTATAACGCGCTCGGCTATTCGCTGGCCGATCGCAATCAGCGCCTGCCGGAAGCGGACAAGCTGGTCGAGAAGGCTTCGTCGCTGGCGCCGAACGACGCGTTCATCATGGACAGCGTCGGCTGGGTCAAGTACCGGATGGGCGATACGTCGGATGCAATCGCGCTGCTGCGCAAAGCGTACGACCTCCAGCCGAACGCCGAAATCGGCGCGCATCTCGGTGAAGTGTTGTGGAAAACCGGCGCGCAGGATCAGGCTCGCGCCGCTTTCCGCGACGCGCGCAAGCTCGAACCGGACAACGACACCCTGGTCAAAACGCTGCAACGTCTTCAGGTAAACGATCTTTGATGCGTCTTTCCCGCTTGATTTCCTATCCCCGGGCGCCGCGTGGCGCGGCGCTCGGACTCGTAGCGGCAGCGGTTGTCGCGTTGGCCGGTTGTGCATCGGTTAAGCCGCAAGGGCCGTCCACGTCGAATGCTGCAACGTCCGTCACGGCACAGACCTCGCGTGCTTATCAAGGCCGTTTCGCGGTCCAGTACAACGATCAGAACGGCCAGCAGCGCAACGCCTATGGCAATTTCACCTGGCAGGAAACGGGTGACACGGTCACCCTGCAATTGCGCAATCCGCTTGGGCAGACGCTCGCCATCGTGACTTCGTCGCCGGCTTCGGCCACGCTCGAACTGCCGAATCGCCAACCGCTCACCGCCGACAACGTCTCCACGCTGATGCAGAACGCGCTCGGATTTGCGCTGCCGGTTGAAGGGCTGCGCTACTGGCTGCAACCGTCGCCTGCGCCGACTTCGCGCGCGAGAACCGAGAAGGATCCGGAGCAGCCCTCGCGTCTGAAGCAGATCACGCAGGACGGCTGGACGATCGATTACCTGGCGTATGCGGACGCGCCGGCCACCGGCGTGAAGCGCCTGAATCTGAGCCGCTCGGAACCGCCGCTCGACATCAAGCTCGTGCTGGATCAGTAGCCGCGCCTGTTCGCGCACCCCCTTGCAGCTTCTTCGGCGCCGCTATGGCGCATGTAGCCCTGACTCATGATTGAAACGACCGATTCGCTACGCGATTGCCTCGCACCAGCGAAACTGAACCTCTTCCTGCACATCACCGGCCGCCGGCCGGACGGCTATCACACGCTGCAAACCGTCTTCCAGTTGCTCGACTGGGGCGACATCCTGCACTTCAAGCTGCGCGACGACGGTCTCATCACGCGCAGCACCGAGATCGCCGACGTGCCGCCGGAACACGATCTCACCGTGCGAGCGGCAACGCTCCTGAAGGCGCATACCGGCTCGCCCGCGGGTGTCGATATCGAAATCGACAAGCGCCTGCCGATGGGCGCGGGCCTGGGCGGCGGCAGCTCCGATGCGGCCACCACGCTGCTCGCGCTGAACCGTCTCTGGAAGCTCGATTTGCCACGACTGGAGTTGCAGGCGCTGGCGTTGAAACTCGGTGCGGACGTGCCATTTTTTGTTTTTGGGAAAAATGCGTTTGCACAGGGTGTCGGAGAAGCTTTAGACGTTGTACAATTGCCGCCGCGCCATTTCCTGGTGGTGACACCGAGGGTTCACGTTCCAACTGCAGCGATTTTTTCCGAAAAAGCGTTGACAAGAGATTCGAAACCCCTCATAATTACGGACTTTCCTGCAGAACTTAGCTGCAACACTGAATGGCCAGAAAGTTTTGGCCGGAATGACATGCAGCAGGTTGTCGTGGGAAAATACGCGGAAGTAGCGCAAGTGCTGCGGTGGTTTGAAAACATCGCACCAGCGCGGATGTCTGGATCAGGTGCAAGTGTATTTGCAGCGTTCCGTAGCAAAGCTGAAGCAGAAGCGGCGCAAGCCAAACTGCCGGGCGAATGGAACAGCGCAGTAACTGCAAGTCTCGATCAGCATCCACTCTTTACTTTCGCGTCATAAGTTTTGCGTCGTCGAACGTTCCCTCGTTCGGTGAAGCTCAAAGTTAGTGTAGGGGAGTCGCCAAGTTGGTTAAGGCACCGGATTTTGATTCCGGCATTCGAAGGTTCGACTCCTTCCTCCCCTGCCAAAAATTCTCGCATTTCCCTCGCCCCCAGCCTGAAGTAGGTGCACGATGAGCAGCCATGACGGCCTGATGGTTTTTACTGGCAACGCAAATCCCGCGCTTGCACAGGAAGTCGTCAAAATCCTCGGTATTCCCCTCGGCAAAGCAATGGTCAGCCGTTTCTCGGACGGTGAAATCCAGGTCGAGATTCAGGAAAACGTGCGTGGCAAGGATGTTTTCGTCCTGCAGTCCACCTGCGCGCCGGCGAATGACAATCTGATGGAACTGATGATCATGGTCGATGCGCTCAAGCGCGCATCCGCTGGCCGGATCACCGCAGCCATCCCCTACTTCGGTTATGCCCGTCAAGATCGACGCCCGCGTTCGGCGCGCGTCGCCATCTCGGCAAAGATCGTGGCGAACATGCTGGAAATCGCCGGCGTCGAGCGGATCATCACGATGGATCTGCACGCCGACCAGATTCAAGGCTTCTTCGACATCCCGGTCGACAATATCTACGCTACGCCCGTGCTGCTCGGCGATCTGCGCAAGCAGAACTACGAGAACCTGCTGGTCGTTTCGCCGGACGTCGGCGGCGTGGTGCGTGCCCGTGCATTGGCCAAGCAACTGAATTGCGATCTCGCGATCATCGACAAACGCCGCCCGAAGGCGAACGTTGCCGAAGTGATGAACATCATCGGTGAAGTCGAAGGCCGCACCTGCGTGATCATGGACGACATGGTCGACACCGCAGGCACGCTCTGCAAGGCAGCTCAGGTTTTGAAGGAACGCGGTGCGAAGCAGGTGTTCGCTTACGCCACCCACCCGGTTCTGTCGGGCGGGGCAGGCGAGCGTATCGCAGCTTCGGCACTCGACGAACTCGTTGTTACCGATACGATCCCGCTCGGCGAAGAAGCCCGCTCGTGCGCCAAGATCCGTTCGCTGACCAGCGCCGGCCTGCTCGCCGAAACGTTCTCGCGGATTCGCCGCGGCGATTCGGTGATGTCGCTGTTCGCTGAAAGTTAAGTATTTGCGAAGGCGCAGCGCGCATTGCAGTACCGCACGCTGCGCTTTTGCACAATTGGCATGAACGAACGAAGGTTCGTGCCATCGCTCTGGGGCCTCAGCCGTAATGGCTTGGAGGCCCCGTTTTTACTGCCTGGTCGCGGGCAGTGCATTGGAGATTCAACATGAAAGTAGTCGCTTTCGAGCGTTCCTTGCAAGGTACGGGTGCGAGCCGCCGCCTGCGTATCTCGGGTAAGACCCCGGGCATCGTATATGGCGCTGGTGCTGAAACGCAATTGGTCGAACTGGACCACAACGCACTCTGGCACGCGCTGAAGAAAGAAGTTTTCCACTCGTCGATCCTCGAACTGGAAGTGGCAGGCAAGTCGCAACAGGTTCTGCTGCGCGACGTGCAATATCACCCGTTCCGTCAGCTCGTGCTGCACGTGGACTTCCAACGTGTCGACGCGAAGAAGAAGCTGCACACCAAGGTGCCGCTGCACTTCATGAACCAGGAAACCAACCCGGCAGTGAAGCTGTCGAGCGCGGTGATCTCGCACGTCCTCAACGAAATCGAAATCGAGTGCCTGCCGTCGGCACTGCCGGAATTCCTCGAAGTTGACCTGGCGACGATCGAAGCTGGTCACTCGCTGCACGCTAAGGACATCGTCCTGCCGGCAGGCGTGGCACTGGTTGCTCACGTTGACGCAGAAAACCCGGTCGTCGCATCCGCAACGATCCCGGCTGGCGCGATCGCTGAAGGCGACGCCGCTGCTGCTGCTGCAGGCGAAGGCGAAACGCCGGCTGCCTAAGGGCCTTCCTGGCGCTGAGCAAGCAATCCTCTCGATCCGTTTCAATGAAACGGTCGATGTGACCCGCCGAGGTTTTCCCCGGCGGGTTTTTTTTCGGTTTTTTCGGCTCGGCCGCGTTCGACGCCGAGGCCAGATGGACCTACGCAATCATGATCAAGCTGATCGTCGGGCTCGGCAATCCGGGCGCTGAATACACCGCGACGCGCCACAATGCCGGCTTCTGGCTGGTCGATCAACTGGCGCGCGAAGCAGGCACGACGCTACGCGACGAGCGGCGCTTTCACGGTTTCTATGCGAAGGCCCGGCTTCACGGCGAAGAAGTGCATTTGCTGCAACCGCAGACTTATATGAACCGCTCGGGGCAGTCGGTTGTGGCTATCGCGCAGTTCTTCAAGATTCTTCCGGACGAAATTCTGGTCGCACACGACGAGCTCGATATGCCACCGGGCAGCGTCAAGCTGAAGCTCGGTGGCGGCAGCGGCGGCCATAACGGGCTGAAGGACATCACCGCGCATCTGTCATCGCAACAGTATTGGCGGCTGCGGATCGGCATCGGCCATCCGCGTGACCTGATTCCCGAAAGCGCACGTGCCGGCGCCAAACCGGACGTCGCCAATTACGTGCTGAAACCACCGCGGCGGGAAGAGCAGGACGTGATCGATGCGTCGATCGAACGTGCGTTGGCGGTAATGCCGCAGATCATCAAAGGCGAGCTCGAGCGGGCGATGATGCAACTGCACCGCAATAATCCCTGAGCGCGCCCTGCCCGCATCCATATCGCCATATCGCCCGTATCGCCATCGACAGGAGAAATCGCTTGAGCCGCTACTGGAGTGACATCGTTCACCGTCTGACGCCATATGTGCCGGGCGAGCAGCCCGTGGTTGCGCATCCGGTCAAGCTGAACACCAACGAGAATCCCTATCCGCCGTCGCCGCGCGTGCGTGAAGCGATCCGGCAAGAACTGGGCGACGCGGGCGAGTCGCTGCGGCGCTATCCCGACCCGACAGCGCGCAAGTTACGCGAAACGGTCGCCGCGTACCACGGCATTCGCCCGGAACAGGTATTCGCGGGCAACGGCTCGGATGAAGTGCTCGCGCTCACCTTTCAGGCATTGTTGAAGCACGACAGGCCGTTGCTGTTTCCGGATATCACATACAGCTTCTACCCGACCTACGCGCGGCTCTTTGAAGTCGACTATCGGACCATCGAACTCGACGACAGCTTCGCCATCAATGTCGACGACTACACGGCGCCTAACGGCGGCGTCCTGTTCCCGAATCCGAACGCGCCGACCGGACGACCGCTGCCGCTCGCCGATATCGAGCGTCTGGTGGCGAGAAATACCGAATCGGTCGTGGTGATCGATGAGGCCTATGTCGATTTCGGCGCCGAATCGGCCATCACGCTGATCGACCGCTATCCCAACCTGCTGGTGATTCAAACGGTATCGAAGTCGCGTTCGCTTGCCGGCATGCGTGTCGGCTTCGCATTCGGCAATCCGGAACTGATCGACGCCCTGAACCGCGTGAAGGACAGCTTCAACTCGTATCCCCTCGACCGCCTGGCGCAAGTCGCGGCCGTCGCGGCGTACGAAGACGATGCGTGGTTCCGCGACAATTGCGCCAAGGTAATTGCGAGCCGTGAGCGGCTGGCCGCGGGCTTGACGGCGCTGGGTTTCGAAGTGGTGCCTTCGGCAGCGAATCTGCTGTTCGCGCGTCACGAAGGCTACGACGCCGCGACGCTCGTGGCGCGACTAAGGGAAAAGGAAATTTTCGTGCGCCACTTCAAGGCGGCGCGAATCGACCAGCATCTGCGAATCTCGGTCGGCACCGACGCCGAATGCGACATTCTGCTGGCCGCGCTGCACGACATTTTCAGCGCTTACGTCGGATGACGCTCGGATAGCGCCCGGAATAACTTCACGCGCGAAACAAAGCGTTGCAGCAAAAGAAAACGGCGAGGCAGACGCCTCGCCGTTCCCATCATTCAACTCTCACGCGCCCTTCGCAGCCTGCAGCGCGTGGTACTTCGCCATCAGACCTTCCACCGTCTCCAGATGCTCCGGGTCGCGCGGAATGCACTCGACCGGGCACACCTGAATACACTGGGGTTCGTCGAAATGGCCGACACACTCGGTGCATTTCTTCGGGTCGATCACGTAGATTTCCGGGCCCATCGAAATCGCGTCGTTCGGGCACTCGGGCTCGCACACGTCGCAATTGATGCACTCGTCGGTAATCATCAAGGCCATACTTCTCTCACTTCACGCCGGCCGAAGCCGGCTTTGATCCGTCAATCCGACAGTTTACGCCGGTTACGGTTGTCCCGCCGAGACACCATCATCCGGATCCAGCGCGGCAACCTTCTCCTTCAGCCATTTTTCGACCGACGGGAACACGAACTTGCTGACGTCGCCGCCCAGTTGCGCGATTTCACGCACGATGGTGCCGGAGATGAACTGGTATTGATCGGACGGCGTCATGAACATGGTTTCGACGTCCGGCAGCAGATAGCGGTTCATGCCGGCCATCTGGAACTCATATTCGAAGTCCGAGACGGCACGCAGGCCACGCACGATCACCCGAGCGTTATTGCTGCGGACAAAGTCCTTCAATAGCCCTTTGAAGCTCATCACCTGAACGTTCGGGTAGTGCCCGAGCACTTCATGAGCGATGTCGAGACGCTCTTTCAGCGTGAAGAACGGCTTCTTGTTGCGGCTATCGGCAACGCCCACCACCAGCGTGTCGAAAATGCTCGACGCGCGTCGAACGAGGTCTTCGTGACCGCGCGTCAGCGGGTCGAACGTGCCCGGGTACACGGCGACTACCATGAGACTTCTCCTCTCTTCAGACAAATAGGCACGTCAAAGCGTCCACGCGACGCATTTGGCACCGACCGCACGCGTGACGGTAACCGTCCGCTGCTTGTTTTGGAACGCGCATTATTCCTTATTTTCGCGCTGCAGCAAATGAAAGTGGACAGCGCCCGCTTTGCCTTGCCGCACGATTTCCCAACCGGCGAGCGTCTCATTCCCATCCAGCTCGAGCGCGTCGCCTGCTTCCACGTACAGAAAACCTTCCGGGCTCAGCAACGGCACGGCAAGAGCGAGCGCCTTGTCGAGCAGATCGCCATCGAACGGTGGATCGAGAAAAACCACGTCGAACGATCCGGGGGCGAGACTCGCCGCGAGGCGCAAGCCGTCGGCCTCCGCGATTTCGATCGTACGCGCCGACAGGCGTTCCTGGTTCGCGCGCAGCTGGCTGGCGGCCCGCGCATTGCGCTCGACCATCAGCACCCGCGCCGCGCCGCGCGAGGCAGCCTCGAAGCCGAGCGCACCGCTACCGGCGAACAGATCGAGGCAGCGCTGGCCATCCAGCCGTTGGCCAAGCCAGTTGAACACTGTTTCGCGCACACGGTCGGGCGTGGGGCGCAGGCCGTCCAGGTCGAGCACGGGCAGCGGCGTGCGCTTCCAGTCGCCGCCGATGATACGGATGGCGTGCGGCTTGCCGCCTTTGGACGAAGCGCCGTGGGCGCGTGAAGGAGCAGAACGGGGCATGCAGTTTCGATTGCGTGATAGAGGCGCCCGCGACGCCGGTGCGTGCGGACTGGAGCGCCAACGTTACCACAGGGGCGCACGGCGTCCAGCCTGGCCGTTCGGCCAATACGACGGGCGGCGGCGCGCCTGATAAAATGTGCGGCTTCCAGCGCCTTGCATCCCGCATCGCAACGCTGCCTGCCGCTCCCACGGGCCCGTCCCGGCTGCGCGCATCGGCGCGCGCTCTCACCACGCCAGATCATGTTCAGCTTTTTCAAACGATTCAAGGGTTCGAAAGAGTCCGATAACGCGCCAGAGGAATCGCAGACGGCGCCGGAAGCCCTGGCGCCCGAACCCGCCGTAGAGGCACCGGCAGCGCCCGTCGCGCCGTCGGCGCCGCGCCCGGTGGCCCCGGCTCGCGTCGACACGCAGCCGGCTGCCGCTGCCTCCCAAAATGAGCCCGAATCTGAGGCACCCGCGCCCGAAACCGTCGAAATCGTCCCGCCGCCAATGCAGGACGCGAGCGCGAAGCGCTCGTGGCTCACGCGCCTGAAAACCGGTCTGTCGAAAACGAGTTCGAACCTGACCGGCATTTTCGTCGGCACGAAGATCGACGAGGATCTGTACGAAGAACTCGAAACCGCCCTGCTGATGTCGGATGCGGGCGTCGAAGCGACCGAATTCCTGCTCGAATCGTTGCGCGAGAAAGTGCGCACCGAGCGCCTCACCGATCCTCAACAGGTGAAAGCGGCGCTACGCACGCTGCTAATCGACCTGCTCAAGCCGCTGGAAAAATCGCTGATGCTCGGTCGCGCGCAACCGCTGGTCGTGATGATCGCGGGCGTCAACGGTGCAGGCAAAACCACGAGCATCGGCAAGCTCGCCAAGCATCTCCAGAGCTTCGATCAGTCGGTGCTGCTGGCTGCGGGCGACACCTTCCGCGCCGCCGCGCGCGAGCAACTTGCAATCTGGGGCCAGCGCAACAACGTGACGGTGGTGTCGCAGGAAAGCGGCGACCCGGCAGCCGTGATTTACGATGCGGTCGGCGCCGCGCGTGCGCGCAAGATCGACGTCATGATGGCGGACACCGCCGGCCGTCTGCCGACCCAGCTGCATCTGATGGAAGAACTGCGCAAGGTAAAGCGCGTGATCGGCAAGGCGCAAGACGGCGCACCGCATGAGGTGCTGCTGGTGATCGATGCGAACACCGGCCAGAATGGTCTCGCGCAAGTGAAAGCCTTCGACGACGCGCTCGGCCTCACCGGCCTGATCGTCACCAAACTCGACGGCACGGCGAAGGGCGGCATTCTCGCGGCGATCGCGCGGCAGCGTCCGATTCCGGTGTACTTCATTGGCGTCGGCGAAAAGGTGGAGGACTTGCAGCCGTTCAGCGCGGAAGAGTTTTCGGACGCGTTGCTGGGCGGTTGAACACAGCAACGTTCGTCGCAGAACAAGCAAAAAGGGCGCTCACCGAGCGCCCTTTTTTCATTCAAACCACCGCGTCATTCCGCGTCAGGCTGAACACCAGGCGCTGCGCGAGCGAACGCGTCGATCTGCATCGCGTGATCGTAGATGCGCTGAATCGTCGGAAACTTCGCCGTATCCACCTTGAAGCGCTGGGCGTTGAACACCTGTGGAATCAGACAGGCGTCAGCCATTGTCGGGGTGTCGCCAAAGCACAGCTTGCCAGTGCGCGAATCGCCCGCCAGATGTGCATCGAGCGTCGCAAAGCCCGCTTCGACCCAATGCTTGTACCACGCATCTTTCGCGTCGTCATCGACACACAGCGTGTGTTTCAGGTATTTCAGCACGCGCAGATTGTTCAGCGGATGAATCTCGCACGCCACCTGCAGCGCCACCGAACGCACATATGCGCGCTCAACCGGCGTGCCGGGCAAGAGCGGCGGTTCGGGATGCGTTTCCTCCAGGTACTCGATGATCGCGAGCGACTGCGGCATCACTTCGTTACCGTCGACGAACGTGGGCACGATGCCGTCCACATTCACCTTGCGATACTCGGGCTTCAGTTGCTCGCCGCCATCTCGCACGAGGTGCACCGGCACATAGTCGTACGGCAGATTCTTCACGTTCAGCGCGATGCGCACGCGATAGGACGCCGAACTCCGGAAATAGCTGTAAAGCTTCATGTTATGTGTCTCCTCCCACCGCGCTTCAGACGACGCGTACGCTGAGCTCGCCGAGCCCATCCACACCGCCCTTCATGAGGTCGCCCTGTACCACCGCGTCTACACCCTCCGGCGTGCCGGTGAAAATCAGATCGCCGGGTTGCAGTTCGAACAGCGTCGACAGATAGGCGATCGTCTCAGCCACCGACCAGATCAGTTGCGACACGTCCGAATTCTGTTTTTCCTCGCCGTTCACCGATAACCAGATCGCGCCCTTGCCGACATGGCCGACCGTCGTGACCGGATGGATCGGACCGAGCGGCGCCGAGTGATCGAAACCCTTCGCGGTAACCCAGGGACGGCCCAGCTTCTTCGCTTCGGCCTGCAGATCGCGGCGTGTCATGTCGAGACCAAGCGCGTAACCGTACACGTGGTCGAGTGCGCTTTCGGCCGGAATGTTCTTGCCGCCTTTGCCGATCGCCGCCACCAGTTCCATCTCGAAGTGGACGTTCTTCGATTGCGAGGGATAGGGGAATTCGCCCGTCGCACCCGGCGCGACATACAGCACGGCATCGGCCGGCTTGGCGAAGAAGAACGGAGGTTCGCGGTCAGGATCGTGCCCCATCTCACGCGCGTGCGCCTCGTAGTTGCGGCCCACACAGTAGATGCGACGCACCGCGAACTGCTCGCTGGACCCCATGACCGGCACCGCAACGACCGGTGTCGGTGCAAATACGTAACTCATCCCGTTCTCCGTTTCTGGATTGCGCCGCGCCCGCGCGGCGATAAAACATCGAGTGTAACGCGCGGCAAAGCGCCGCGCAGCGGATCGGCATCGGCACGCGCGGACCGCCTGGTCGCTATAGATGCGATACTCACACTGGATAGCGTCCTTTGAATTCCCTGGCCGACCGCCCCAAGGCGGCACGCCCCCGTCCGACTGCGCCCGATGACCGACTCCGCCGACACCGCCAATCTTTTCCCCTGCGCCCGCTATATCAAGGAAATCGGCCGCGGCCCGAACGGCGCCCGCGCGCTGACTGCCGAAGATACGCGCACGCTTTACACCGCAATGCTCGACGGCCGCGTGGCCGATCTCGAACTCGGTGCCGTGCTGCTCGCCTATCGCGTGAAAGGCGAAACCGCTGACGAACTCGCCGCCATGCTGGCCGGCGCGCAGGCGTCGTTCGAACCGGTTCATCTGCCGCACGCGGCATTCCGGCCCGTGTCGATACCCACGTACAACGGCGCGCGCAAACAGCCCAACCTGGTGCCGCTGCTCGCGCTACTCCTGGCACGCGAAGGTGTGCCGGTGCTGGTGCATGGCGTCACGGAAGATCCGGGCCGCGTGACCAGCGCTGAAATCTTCACACATCTGCAGATCCCGCACGCGCGATCGCACGCCGACATCGAAGACGGTCTCGCCGAGCGCCGTCTCGCGTTCGCATCGATCGAGGTACTCGCGCCGAAGCTCGCGCATCTCCTCTCGCTGCGCCGGCGGATGGGCGTGCGCAATTCAACGCACACGCTCGTGAAAATTCTGCAGCCGTTCGCGCCCGCCGGGCTGCGGCTCGTGAACTACACGCATCCGCCGTATCGCGACAGTCTCACGCAGCTGTTCAACACGCACCCGGCTGCCGCGGAGGGCGGCGCCCTGCTCGCGCGCGGCACCGAAGGCGAAGCAGTGGCCGACACGCGGCGCCAGGTGCAAGTGGACTGGCTGCACGACGGCATCTGCGAAACGCGCGTGCCGCACGAGCGCTCGTCGCCCGACGCGCCTGAAGTCGACTTGCCTGAAGCTCGCGACGCCGCGACCACAGCCGCGTGGATCGACGCCGTGTTGCGCGGCGAAGCGCCTGTCCCGAGCGCGATCGAACGACAGGTGGAGCTGATCGTCGACGTCGCGAAAATGCCCGTGTGACGTGCGCGGCGTGAGTGCAACGCAGCGCTTGCGGCATTGCATGCCCACGCCAGGATGACGGTCGCGGGTTGACACGCCGCTGCGAGCCGTCATACATTAGACCCATGCGTTCCCTTCCGAACACCCTCCGAATTACCTCCGGCCGCCTAGCGCGGCCCCTATCGCTACGTCTAGCGTAAGTCAGACGTAGCGCCGCGCGTTGGCAGGTTGAATCACCCAGATTAGTTGCCCAAAGCGCGGTCCTCAAAGCAGTCCCGCTGTTCCTCGCAGTTACTGTCTCACTCCCGACCGTAGTTCTTCACAACCTGTAGTCGTTTGCATTCGTCCGTTTACCGTTCGGACGAAGCGCGAGGGTCAATTTCATGTTGCGCAATCCCGCTGAAAAATACCGTCCCTTCCCCGCTGTGCGCCTCACCGGCCGCAAATGGCCGAGCCGCACGATCAGCCAGGCGCCGATCTGGATGAGCACCGATCTGCGCGACGGCAATCAGGCGCTCATCGAGCCGATGAATGCCGCGCAAAAGCTCGAATTCTTCGAGATGCTGGTAGCGATCGGCTTCAACGAGATCGAAGTCGGTTTCCCGTCTGCCTCGCAAACCGACTTCGATTTCGTGCGCAAACTGATCGAAGAAAAGCGCATTCCCGAGGACGTGACGATCGAAGTATTCGTGCCCTCACGCGCCGAACTGATTGCGCGCACGTTCGAGTCTCTGAAGGGCGCGCCGCGCGCCATCGTGCACCTGTACAACGCGATCTGCCCGTCGTTTCGGAAGATCGTCTTCAACCAGTCGAAGGACCAGATCAAGGCACTGGCGGTGGAAGGCACGCGCCTCATCAGGGAACATGCGCAAGCCCGGCCCGACACGCACTGGACGTTCCAGTATTCGCCCGAAACCTTCAATACGACCGAACTCCCGTACGCGCGCGAAGTATGCGACGCGGTGGCGCAGACGTGGCGGCCCACGCGCGACCACAAGATGATCGTCAACCTGCCCGCGAGCGTCGAGGCCGCGACACCCAACGTGTTCGCCGACCAGATCGAATGGATGGACCGCAATCTGAGCTATCGCGACAGCATCGTGCTGTCGGTGCATCCGCATAACGATCGCGGCACCGCCGTGGCCGCTACGGAACTGGCGCTGCTGGCGGGCGCGGATCGCGTCGAAGGATGTCTGTTCGGCAACGGCGAGCGCACTGGCAACGTGGACCTCGTTACGCTCGCGATGAACCTTTACGCGCAGGGCATCGACCCGGGCCTCGACTTCTCAGATATTGATGAGGTGCGGCGCGTGGTCGAGCGCTGCAATCAGATTCCGGTGCATCCGCAGCATCCGTATGCGGGTGATGCTGCAGAGCGGCCGGTGTGGAGCGATGAGGATCTGCAGCGCGTAGCGGCCTGAGTGACTTGAGGCGGGGGGCGGGGCCGCCCCTGGCAGTCGGGACCGCGCTCAGGGCAGCGCGATCGCATCAAAATCTGCCCGGCCGACCCCACCAGGCAGCACATTCAGCATGAGCGGCGCAACCCGCCTGCTCGTGCAGTCCCAGCGCTCACAAGGCGCTCACCCAGCCCGACTAGCGAAACGGAGTGGGCTCAAAAGGCTCACTCAATCGCGCAACGCGTCGCCTGCCAGGCGATCAGACGCCATTGCCCATCTTCCTGTGTGTGAATCGCCGTGTATGCGATCGGAAACAGCAGCGCGCCGTTGTTCGCTTCCATTTCGATCAGCGCGCGCCCGGTGACGACACAGGTCTCGCGCCCTACCGGCAGCACTTCTTGCGACTGCACCTCGATCTGCCGATAGCGACGCCGCCCAGCGGTAATACCGTCGATGAACTGTCGCTTCGTTTCACGCTTGCCGTTCGTATGGACATAGCTCACGTTGTCCGCGAGCAGCGCATCGAGCGACTGCCCGTCGCCGTCGACCATCGCACGGAAGCGTTCTCGCTCGAGCCCGCGAATCGCTTCGATTATCTTTGCCGCCATTGCTCAGCCCCTTGCACCGGTGAGCCGAACGTGGCCACGGTCGTCAGAAGTTATATTGCAAATATAGCTGGTGGAAATTTATACCAGGATTCGGCTCTTTGATACCGCCATTGGAAATATGCTGGAAGCGGTAGCCCGCCTCGTACTGCTGGCGACTGCCGAATTGCAGGCCGACGCCCACCATGGAGGCGAACTGGAACGCAGTCGCGAGCGTGAGGTCAGTGGAGACTCTCGGACTCGACAGAAGGCGGATACCGGCGCCCGCTTCGATGTAAGGGCGAATCGCACCCGCTCCGTCGATGAAGCGAATGATCGGCGTCACACCGATCTCGCCGATGTTCTCGTGCACATTCCCCTCGTCGGTATGCCACCAGGCCACGTGCGCTTCGCCGATCAGCGAGAAATGCCAATCGCCGATCTGCCACCACGTCAGATTCGGATCCCAGACCAGGCCGAGATCGAGTTTTTTGATGTGGTGATCGCCCAGGCTGCCGGCAATCTGCACGCCGAACTGGTCAGCTGCCGCCAGTCCCGAAGCGCCAAACAGAAGAGCCGCTGAAGCGCCTTTTAGCGCCAGACCACGCAACGCGCTTTTTTTGTTCTTCATCGCACACCCGAGCTAGCCGAACGTTGATCAGCGGGCACTGTCCCGCTTATTTTAAAGATAATGTACATCCGGCGAATCGTATGAATAAAGATAAATTCGCGCAATTAGTCACTTCGATTTCAGAAAAAATCGGCCATTTATAAGAATGAAAGCCATTCGCCAGGTAAGTTCTACGGCTCGCACACAGGCGACCGTAAAGGTATACCATGACTATCAAAAGCAAAATTTCAATAGGAATTTGCGGAACTTGGATGCCCCTACGACCTCTAAGTATTAGCACTCGATAAATCAGAGTGCTAACATCCAACGCTGGAGTCGTTTTAACTGAATACGCTTTTGTCTGATTCCAAAGGAGTTTCCTACGTGAGCCATGCAATGACCCTTCCGAGTACTTTGAGCCCGTCGTCGGCTAAGGCCGCTTCGGCAGGTGCGCTGGCGCTCTCGCATTCCTCGCTGCTGCCCGGTCAACTGGGCAATATCGACGCCTACATCCAGGCCGTAAATCGGATTCCGATGCTGACGCCGGCGGAAGAACGCCAGTTCGCCACCGAATTTCGCGAGCAGGACAACCTTGGGTCCGCGCGCCGTCTCGTCCTGTCGCACCTGCGGCTGGTCGTGTCGATCGCGCGCAATTACCTTGGTTACGGACTGCCGCACGCCGACCTGATTCAGGAAGGCAATATCGGCCTGATGAAGGCCGTGAAGCGCTTTGACCCCGAGCAAAACGTGCGCCTCGTGTCGTACGCCATGCACTGGATCAAGGCTGAGATCCACGAATACATTCTGCGTAATTGGCGGATGGTGAAGGTCGCCACCACCAAAGCGCAGCGCAAGCTGTTCTTCAACCTGCGCAGCCACAAGCAGGGTCTGGGCGCATTCACGCCAGACGAGATCGAAGGTCTCGCCAAAGAGCTGAACGTGAAGCGTGAAGAAGTGGCCGAGATGGAAACGCGCTTGTCCGGCGGCGATATCGCGCTGGAGGGCCAGGTCGAAGACGGCGAAGAGTCGTACGCGCCGATCGCCTACCTCGCCGACTCGCATAGCGAACCGACTGCCGTGCTGGCTTCGCGTCAACGCGACAAGCTGCAAAGCGACGGTATCGCAAGCGCGCTGGACGCGCTGGACGCCCGCAGCCGCCGCATCATCGAGGCACGTTGGCTGAAGGTGGAAGACGACGGTTCGGGCGGCTCGACGCTGCACGAACTGGCGGACGAATTCGGCGTGTCGGCCGAACGCATTCGCCAGATCGAGGCGAGCGCAATGAAGAAAATGCGCGGCGCGTTGACTGAATATGCCTAACACTTAAAGCTTGAGCCGTGCTGGCTTGTCTGGCGCGCGCTGTTTAGCCGCAAAGCCCTGCCCTCGCAAGAAGGCAGGGCTTTTTTGTGCCCACTCGCCGATGCATGCGCTCAATCGCAAACGCGCTCGCATTCGCTCACTCAAGAACATGCCCGCCAAACACGTGTTTCTTGACGTATCACAACCCTCATAGCAATACTGTCCGCACGGGGCGACGTTCGCGACCCAATGCCGCAGTGCCGGACTTACGCGCGCAAGGTCCTTGCTCCTAGAATCGGGATGCACTCGCCAGACCGCTCAGGCTGTCTGGTTCCAGCCGGACTCACCGGTGTGAAGTTGCCTTCTACCGATCATGACCATAGCCCTGAATCGCAATAGCAACCCTCGCTCGAGCCTGCGCAAACGGCTCGCCGCCTGGGCGCGCGGTCCGACGCTGGCGCGGGATATCGCCATCGTCCTCGCCATCAAATTCGCACTGCTGATGGCGCTCAAGTACGCATTTTTCAATCATCCACAGGCGGAGCATATGTCGCTGCCGCCTGATCAAGTCGCGCAGGCGCTGCTGTCCGTGCCTGCCTCGCATCCGTCCCAAGGTGATCAACATGCCCGTTAGCGAAGTCGTAGAACTGTCGCGCCTTCAGTTCGCCATCACGGCGCTTTATCACTTTCTATTCGTGCCGCTCACGCTCGGTCTGTCCTGGTTGCTGGTCATCATGGAGTCCGTCTATGTGATGACCGGCAAACAGATCTACAAGGACATGACCCAGTTCTGGGGCAAGCTGTTCGGCATCAACTTTGCGATGGGCGTCACCACCGGTCTCACGCTGGAATTCCAGTTCGGCACCAACTGGTCGTACTACTCGCACTATGTCGGCGACATTTTCGGCGTGCCGCTGGCCGTTGAAGGGTTGATGGCGTTCTTCCTCGAGTCGACCTTCGTCGGCCTGTTCTTCTTCGGATGGAAGCGGCTCTCGAAAGTACAGCACGTGAGCGTCACGTTCCTCGTCGCGCTCGGCTCGAACCTGTCGGCACTGTGGATTCTGGTGGCCAACGGCTGGATGAACAATCCGGTCGGCGCCACCTTCAATTACCAGACCATGCGCATGGAACTCGACAGCATCTTCTCGGTGCTGTTCAATCCGGTCGCGCAGGTGAAGTTCGTGCACACCGTGTCGGCCGGTTACGTAACCGCTTCGATGTTCGTGCTCGGTGTGTCGTCGTGGTATCTGCTGAAGCGCCGCGACACCGAATTCGCCTTGCGCTCGTTCGCTATCGCCGCCGGCTTCGGTCTGGCCTCGACACTGTGCGTGATCGTGCTCGGCGACGAATCCGGCTACCGCACCGGCGAAGTTCAGCAGGTCAAGCTGGCCGCCATCGAGTCCGAATGGGAAACGGCGCCCGCACCCGCGCCCTTCACGATCATCGGCATTCCGAACCAGAAAGAAGAGCGCACCGACTATGCGATCCGTATTCCGTATGCGCTCGGCCTCATCGCCACGCGCTCGATCGACGAACCGGTGGTCGGTCTGAAAGAACTGATGGCGCAGAACGAAGTGCGCATCAAGAACGGCATGCTCGCCTATGCCGCGCTGCAAAGGCTTAAACAGGGCGACGCCACGGACGAAGTCAAAGCCGCCTTCGACGCGCATAAGGAGGATCTCGGCTACGGCCTGATGCTCAAGCAGTTCACCCCGAACGTCACCGACGCCACGCCGGATCAGATCGTGCAGGCCGCCAAGAAGACGATTCCGCCGGTGGCGCCCGTGTTCTTCTCGTTCCGCCTGATGGTCGGCCTCGGCATCCTGTTCCTTGCGACCTTCGTACTGGCGTTCTGGTTTTGCGCGCAGCGCTCCCTGCTGCTGGAGAAACGCCGCTGGTTCCTGCGCTGGGCTGTGTGGGCGATTCCGTTGCCGTGGCTCGCTGCTGAATTCGGCTGGATCGTCGCTGAAGTGGGCCGTCAACCGTGGACCATTGCCGGCATTCTGCCGACCGCATTGTCCGCCTCGAGCCTGACACCGGGCGATCTGTACCTGAGCATTGCCGGCTTCGTCGTGTTCTACACGGTGCTGTTTATCATCGAAATCATGCTGATGTTCAAGTACGCGCGACTCGGGCCTTCGTCACTGCACACGGGGCGCTATCACCACGAACAACAACAGCCGCTGAATCAGTCGCTGCCGACCAACACGGCCGCATGATTCGCCGCCACTCTGTTCCAAGGGAAAGATCATCATGGATTACGCAACCCTCAAACTGATCTGGTGGGTGTTGATCGGCGTACTGCTGATCGGCTTCGCGCTCACCGACGGCTTCGACATGGGCGCGGCGATTCTTCTGCCGTTCATCGCCAGGACCGACGCCGAGCGGCGCATCGTCGTGAACACGGTCGGCGCGACATGGGAAGGCAATCAGGTGTGGCTCATCACAGCAGGCGGCGCGATGTTCGCCGCGTGGCCGCTGGTGTACGCCGCGTCGTTCTCCGGCTTCTACTTCGCGATGCTGCTGGTGTTGTTCTCACTGTTCTTCCGGCCGGTCGGCTTCGACTACCGCAGCAAACGTGAAGACCCGCGCTGGCGCAGTGCGTGGGATTGGGCGCTGTTTGTCGGCGGCTTCGTCCCGGCGCTGGTGTTCGGCGTGGCGTTCGGCAACCTGCTGCAAGGCGTGCCGTTCTCGTTCGACACCGATCTGCGCGTCACCTATCACGGCAGCTTCTTCGCCCTGCTCAACCCGTTCGCCGTACTGTGCGGGCTCGTTAGCGTGTCGATGCTGGCCGCGCACGGCGCAGCCTTCGTGAAGATGAAGGCGGACGAGGTCGTCGCCGAGCGTGCTTCGCTGGCACTGCGGATCGCTTCGCTCGCCGCCGTGGTGCTGTTCCTGCTTGCCGGCGCACTGATCGCCACGATGATCGGCGGCTATCAGATCGTCGATGCCGCGCCGCTCGATACGGTGGCCAACCCGCTGCTGAAGAACGTGATTGGCGCACCCGGCCTGTGGCTCACCAACTACGCAAACTATCCGTGGATGGTAATCGCGCCGGTGGCCGGCCTCGTGGGTGGCGTACTTGCCTTGTTGCTGGCGCGCTCGCGTTTTGAAAAGAGCGCCTTCCTGTCGACCTCGCTGATGATCATCGGCGTGATCCTGACCGCGGGCTTCTCGATGTTCCCTTTCATCATGCCTTCCTCGCTCGACGGCCGCAGCAGCCTGACCGTATGGGATTCGACCTCGAGTCGTATGACGCTGCAGATCATGCTGATCGCCGTGATCATTTTCCTGCCGATCGTCCTGATCTACACGAGCTGGGTGTATCGCGTGATGCGAGGCAAGGTGACCGCCGCGGCGCTCGAAGAAAATCACCATTCAATGTATTGATCAGGAATACGGATAACAGGAGTTTGTGATGTGGTATTTCAGTTGGCTTCTCGGCATCGGCGTGGCGTTGGCATTCGGCATTATCAACGTGATGTGGCTGGAAACGCGTCGGCCTTTGGAAGCGGGTAAGCAGAACGCACGTTGATGGATCCGTTGCCGGTCGCGCGCCGTTAGGCTCAAGCCGGTAAACGTAAAAGCGGCACCTTGATTCAAGGTGCCGCTTTTTTATTGCTGCGTCATCGGAAGAAAAACGCAGTCATGGAGCGGCGCAGGCGGCTCCTCAACGTTGCATTACGCGGGCTGCGGCACCGTACCGGCACCCGTATCGGGCGACAGGCGTGTCGCCAGCTGTGCGGCATAGCGCTGCGCTGCGTCGCCAACGACGATGTGGAACGTGTCGGCCGAAACCCATGCAGTATCGAGCGTAGCAAGACGTTGACGATCAACCGCCGACGGATCGCGAACGACGATCCGCAGACGCGTTGCCGCCACAGCATCCAACGACACGACGTTGCCGGCGCCGCCGAACACGGCGAGCCAACGCGACGGATCCGGGTCGAGCGGACCGCCCTGAGCACCGCTTGCAGCTGCCACAGGCGCTGCAACGACAGCAGGCGCAGCAGCAGCCACCGGCTTCACCGCATCGCCACCGCCTTGTGCGATCACCGTGCGAATTTCATCAGCGATGATGTCCGCTTCCGGTCCAATAATCACCTGCACGTTGGTCGAGCCGCGCTTGAGCACGCCACGCGCACCGATCGTCTTCAGTTCGCTTTCCGAGACCTTGTTGGAATCGACCACCGACAGACGCAGACGCGTCGTGCAGGCATCCACCACCGACAGGTTCGACGCGCCACCCAGCGCGGCGATATAACGCTGTGCGCGCGGCACGGCGGCACCCGCAACCGGCGACACAAAACCGCCAGCCGCGAACGACTCGATCTGTTCTTCTTCGGCAGCAGGTTCACGACCCGGCGTTGCCATGTTGAACTTGCGGATGAAGAAGCGGAACAGGCCGTAGTACACGACCATGTACACGAGGCCGATCGGAATCGCCCACCAACCCTTGGTCGACAGGCCGTAGTTCAGCACGTAGTCGATAAAGCCTGCCGAGAAGGTGAAGCCGAGATGAATCCCGAGCGCCGAACAGATCGCCAGCGACAAGCCCGTCAGCACCGCGTGGATCGCATACAGAACCGGCGCGAGGAACATGAAGCTGAATTCGATCGGCTCAGTCACACCCGTCAGGAACGAGGTGAGCGCCATCGACGCCAGCAGGCCGAACACCATCGCGCGGCGCTCTTTCGGTGCCTCGTGATACATCGCGAGACACGCGGCCGGCAGGCCGAACATCATGACCGGGAAGAAGCCCGTCATGAACGTGCCCGCGGTCGGGTCCCCCGCGAAGAAACGATGCAGGTCGCCCGTCACCGCGACGCCGCCCGGCGGCGTGAAGCTGCCGAACACGAACCACGTCAGCGAATTGAGGATGTGATGCAGACCCGTGACCAGCAGCAAACGGTTGAGCACGCCGAACACGAACGCGCCGAGCGCACCCGCGGTCGTCAGCCAATGGCCGGCCGTGTCGATGACGCTTTGCACCGGCTGCCATACGTAGCCGAACACAATGCCTATCGCCAGACAGACCACGCCGGTGACAATCGGCACGAAGCGTTTCCCTCCGAAGAATGCGAGGTAGTCGGGCAGCTTGATGTCTTTGTACTTGTTGTACAGCAAGCCCGCGACGATACCCGCCACGATCCCGGACAACACGCCCATGTTGAGCTTATCGTTGATGTCCTTCATCACCGCGATTTCGATCAGATAACCGATCGCACCCGCGAGACCGGCCACGCCGTTGTTGTCTTTCGCGAAGCCGACCGCCACACCGATTGCGAACAGCAACGGCAGGTTATCGAAGATCGCGCCGCCGGCGTCGGCGATCATCTTGATGTTGAACACATCGGGCTGGCCCAATCGCAGCAGCAAACCGGCAACCGGCAGCACTGCAATCGGCAGCATCAGCGCGCGTCCCAGGCGCTGAATCTTCAGAAACGGATTCCCATCCATTGACACCTCCAATCCTTGTCTCGTTGTCGACAGTCGTCGTTGAGTTTTGTAGCTATACGTAGTGACTATGCGAAGCTGGTTGCGGACCGTGTGGAGCTCAGTCCAAAGGCCAGGTTTCGCGGCTTACTGCTCTTACCGCCTGCGCCGATTCGAGCGCCAGGGCATCCTGGGCGCGTTGACAGCACAGCTGATAATCGAGGTTGCGCACTCGCGCCTTAATGCCCGGCACCGACACCGGATCCACCGAGAGCTCGGTCACGCCGAGGCCGACGAGCAGCGGCACGGCCAGCGGGTCGCCCGCCAGTGCGCCGCATACGCCGACCCATTTGCCATGTTTGTTCGCGCCCTGCACGGTCGCTGCGATCAGGCGCAGTACCGCCGGATGCAAGCCGTCCGCTTGCGCCGCGAGATCAGCCTGGCAACGGTCCATGGCGAGCGTGTATTGCGTCAGATCGTTGGTGCCGATCGACAGGAAATCCGCGTGTTGCGACAGTTGATCGGCGAGCAAGGCAGCCGACGGCACTTCGATCATCACGCCGACTTCGATCGGTTCGGTCCGGCCCGATTCACGGGCGAATTCGTCGATGCGTTTGCGGATGCGGATCAACTCGCCGACATCCGTGACCATCGGCAGCAGGATGCGTACGGCGCCGAGCGGTTGGACCGCGAGCAGGCCGCGCAACTGATCGTCGAGTAGATCCGGGCGCACCTGTGCGAGGCGGATGCCACGCAGGCCGAGCGCCGGGTTCGGTTCGGGCGGCAGCGTCAGGTAATCGACCTCCTTGTCCGCGCCCACGTCCAGCGTGCGAATGATCGCGGTGCGGCCGCTCAACGCTTCGACGATGGCCTGATAGCTCTGCCGATGTTCGTCGATGGTCGGCGCCGAGGCGCGGTGGATGAACAGTAGCTCGGTGCGCAGCAGGCCGACGGAATCGGCACCGTTGTCGACGGCGGTTTTAGCGTCGTCGAGCGTGGCGATGTTCGCGGCAACTTCGATCGCGCGGCCATCGGAAGTCACGGCCGCCTGTTGCGACGTACGGCGATTCGCTTCGCGCACGCCGGCGAGGCGGCTGCGCTCAAGACGGGCACGTTCGACGTCGAGCTCAGTCGGCGCGAATTCGAGGCGGCCGGTAGTGGCGTTCACCACCACTTGCGTGCCTTCAGGGATCGCGTGCAACGCATCGCCGACTGCCACCAGCGCCGGAATGCCGGCCTGGCGCGCGAGAATCGCCGCATGCGAAGTGGCACCGCCGCGCGCCATCACCAGCGCGGTGACACGCGTACGATCCAGCGACGACAGATCCGACGGCGTGAACTCTTCAGCCGCCAATACAGCCTCTTCCGGTAATGTGCGTGCCGCCGCATTCGTATAACCGAGCGCGCGCAACACGCGCTTTTCGATGTCGCGCAGATCGGCGGCACGTTCCGCGAGCAACACGTCTTCGATATTCGTCAGGATGGCGATCTGTGCGCGGATCGCTTCGCGCCATGCAAAGCCGGCGCTCTTACCGAGGCTGATCAGATCGCGCGCTGCGTCCACCAGAGTGGGATCTTCGAGCAATACGCGATGCACCGCGAAAATGCCCGCCTCGCCCACCGCACCGCGTTGCGACGCATCGCGCACTGTCGTACCGAGGTCCGCGTCGACGGTAGCAATCGCCTTGTCGAGCAACCGGCTTTCGGCCGCCGACGTGCCGTTCGCCTTTTCCGGCGGATCGATATCCGCATCGTCCCAACGCACCAGCTTGCCGACCGCGACGCCCGGCGACGCGCACACACCCGCGAGCGTATTCGGCGCGAGCGTTTCGCCCGCGGCGCGGGCAAGTGCTTGCGGCGCCGGCGAGCTCTGCCGTGCGGGCTTTTCTTCAACTTCGCCGTGCGCTTCACGCGTCAATTCGTGGGCAATCGCTTCGATCGCAGCTTGGGCTTGCGGGCCGACGCCGAGCAACTCGACAGTCGCACCTTCGCCAGCGCCGAGGCCGAGCAAACCGACCACGCTCTCGATCGCCGCCTTGCGCCCTTCGTAACGCACTTCGACGCGCGCATCGAGACCGCGTGCCGCTTCGCGAGCGCGCGCCGCCGGCCGCGCATGCAAACCGCCTGCGTGGACCAGCGTGACTTGCAGACGGGCTTCTTCGGTCACGTTAGTGGCACTCGCCTGGCGCGAGGCGTGCGCCGCCTCGCCACCGCGAGCGCGCAGCATCAGCAACGGCGTTTCGCCTGCCTTCAGCATGCCGTCTTGCGCGCGCTCGACAATCTCGAACGCATCCGAATTGGCAATCGCGATGACCGAGACGAGACTCGGCGCATTCAGCGCGACCTGGTCCTGGTCGAATTCGATCAGGATGTCGCCGGTGCGCACATGGGCGCCTTGCGCGACCATCGGCGCAAAACCCTTGCCATTCAGCTCAACCGTATCGATGCCGATGTGCAGCAGAATCTCCACGCCTTCGGCCGTCGCGAGCGTGACCGCGTGACCGGTGCGCGCGAGATGGGTGATGGTGCCGTCGCACGGCGCGACGAGTCGCCCCTCGAGCGGATCGATGCCGATGCCGTCGCCGAACATGCCGCCCGAAAACACAGGGTCGGGCACATTCGCCAGCGGCACGACCGGACCGGTCATCGGCGCGAGCAAAACAATATGGCCTTCAGAATGGCTCATCAAGCGGGACTCCTCGACACGTCGCATCTGATTTCTCGTCAGTGAGTTTCGGTGACTTTGTTGAGATGGCGTGGCGCGTCAGGATTGCGCCCGCGGGCGGCGGCAAGGCCGGCAGCCATCACGTAAAAGGACAGGATTGCGGCGATCGGATCGAGCGCCGCATGAGCGGTGGTGGCGAGCGGCAGGGTCGCTTCCGGCACGTCGTCTGGTGCAGCGAGGAGCACGCGGGCGCCGCGCGCCTGCATGTCGCGCGCGAGTTGCAGCAAGCCGGCCTGTTCGGGACCACGCGGTGCGAAGACCAGCAGCGGATAGTCGCGGTCGATCAGTTCCATCGGACCGTGTCGCACTTCCGCGCTCGAAAACGCTTCGGCCTGAATGCCGGAGGTTTCCTTCAGTTTCAGCGCGGCTTCCTGCGCGATCGCGAGGCCCAGACCTCGGCCAATCACGATCATGCGCTCGACGCCACGCAGTTCGTCCACCGCCTTCGACCAATCGAGCTTTCCGGCGGCCTGCAACGCGTCGGGCAACGTGTTCAACGCGTCGAGCAGTGCTTCGTCTTTCTGCCAGTGAGCGACCAGTTGCGCGGAGATCGACAGCATGGCGATGTAGCTCTTGGTCGCCGCGACGCTCAATTCCGGACCCGCCACGAGCGGCAGGTGAAATTCGCAAGCGTCGGCCAGCGGCGAGCTTGGCGCATTCACTGCGGCCACCGTCAACGCGCCGGCCTTGCGCAACGCTTCCATCGTGCCGACGAGATCCGGGCTCTTGCCCGATTGCGAGAACGCCAGCGCGAGCTGATCGCGCACCTGCAGCGGCGCTTGCTGCAATGTCGCGACCGACATCGGCAGCGAGGCGACCGGCACACCGAGGCGGCTCATCGTCAGGCTTGCGAAGTAACTCGCTGCATGGTCCGAGCTGCCGCGCGCGACCGTCAGCGCAACATGGCGCGGTTGCTGGGCGAGCTTCGCCGCCAATGCTTCCACGCGCGAGGTATCCCTGAGCTGCGCGGCGACCGTTTCAGCGGACGCCAGCGCCTCTTTAAGCATATTCGACAATTGATTCTCCTTCGACGTAAGTCGCGGTCAACGCCAGTTCACGATCGAACACGACCACATCGGCCCACGCACCGCGCGCGATGCGGCCGCGGTCTTCGATGCCGAGGTAGTCGGCGGCGTAGCGCGACAAACGGTTTGAAACATCGGCGATCGGCAAGCCGATCGATACGAGATTGCGCAGCGCCTGATCCATCGTCAGCGTGCTGCCGGCGAGCGTGCCGTCGGCAAGACGCACGCCGCCGAGGCACTTCGTCACATGCTGGCTGCCGAGGCGGTATTCGCCATCGGGCATGCCGGTAGCCGAGGTGCTGTCCGTCACTACGTAAAGACGCGGGATCGCGCGCAACGCGGCGCGGATCGCACCCGGATGGACGTGCAGCAAGTCGGGAATGATTTCGGCGAATTCGGCATGCGCGAGCGCGGCGCCGACGAGGCCGGGATTGCGGTGATGCAGCGGCGACATCGCGTTGAACAGATGCGTGAAGCCACATGCGCCGTGCTTCAGCGCGGCGACGGCGTCGTCGTAGGTGCCGAGCGAATGGCCGAGCTGCACGCGCACGCCGCGCGCCGCCATCTCGGAGATGATCTCCATGTGGCCGGCGATTTCGGGCGCCAGAGTGACCACGCGAATCGGCGCGATCGACAGATACTTCAGCACTTCGTCCATCACCGCGGACACCGCGGCGTCCGGCTGCGCGCCGAGCTTGCCGGGGTTGATGTACGGTCCTTCCAGATGGACGCCGAGCACGCGCGACCCGCCTGGCGTGCGAATGCGCGCGTTGTTGCCCAGCTCCGCGACGACATTCATCAGCTCGTCGCGCGGCGCCGTCATCGTGGTGGCGAGCAGGCTGGTCGTACCGTGACGCGCATGCGTGCGGGTGATGGTTTCGATCGCGTCGCCGCCTTCCATCACGTCGGAGCCGCCGCCGCCATGCACGTGCAGGTCGATGAAGCCGGGCAGGATGTACGGCGCGTCATTCTTCGCCGGATCGACGCGTTCGCCGGTCAGCGCCGTGATGCGGCCGTTTTCGTATTCGAGCGTGCCGTGAATCCACCCATCGGTGGTGAGTATGTTTCCGGTCAGCATGAGTCTCTCTGGTGAGGCGTAATGCGGGTGTGACTGAATTGCGTTCGGCTGTGCCGCATGTGACGGCGGCCCGCTCAGGCATGCCGGTCAGGTGCGCAATTCAGCGACAAAGTCGTAGTAATCGTCGCGGCAATAGGTGTCGGTCAATTCGATCGCACGCTGGTCCGCGCTATATCCGATACGGGTGATGACCAGCAGCGCCGAGCGCGGTTCGATATCCATCAACGAGGCGATTTCGCTCGAAGCATTGACCGCACGAAAGTGCTGCAAGGCGCGCACGACGGCAGCGCCACGTTGTTCGAGATAGCTGTAGAGCGACACGCCGATGGCCAGCGGATCGGGCACGATCGCCGCGGGCAGTGCCGAATGTTCGACCGCCATCACGATGCCGTCCGCGCGCCGCAGGCGCCGCAGGCTCGCCACCGCCGCGCCGGGCGACAGGCCGAGGTGCACCAGCTCATCACGGTTGGCGGCGCGGATATCGCGCTCGAGCCACACCGAATCCGGCCGGAACCCGCGTTGCTGCATCTTCTTCGTGAAACCGGTGAGCCGCGACAGCGGGTCTTCGACGCGCGGCGTAATGAAGCTGCCTGCGCCCCGTGCCCGTCGGATCAAGCCTTGTTCGACCAGCAGCTCGATCGCCTTGCGCGCGGTGATGCGCGACACGCCGATCGCATCCGAAAGCGTGCGCTCCGAAGGCAGCGCTTCACCTGCCGACCACACGCCGCAGTGGATCGCCGTCGCCAGATTGCGCGCGAGCTGCAGATAGAGCGGCGTGACGTTGCGAGCGTCAGGCATCAGTGCGGACCAGCGAGTTTCCATGGGGCTCCGGCGGTCGTCTAGAAGAATGCGGCCTACGAAAATGAGAGCCCATTATATAACCAACATAATACCAGTCAATCAACTGGTCCCATGTTGGTATGGATCGGCGGAAAGCCTTGCTGGATAAGCGTCAGAAGGTGATTTGAGGGCTTCGGAGAGCAGTTTACAGGGATCGGGATTTACCCGTATTCGGGATGCCGGACGACATCCGGGTGGTCCATATTGGTTCTCTTCCTCGCCGGCGAGACGCCCCAAAATCCATACCTTTCTGATACCACTTAGGGACGCCCCGTGGCCGCACGGCTTTTTTAATGGGTTCCGTTCCAATATAGTGATGCGTAGCAAGCCATAAAAATTCCCCCGGGGAGCAGCATTTGACAGATTCCGAGGCGCTGCGGCGTGCTCAGGCCGTCCGCCATTTCAACCGCTTCTATACCCAGCTCATCGGCGCTCTGCATGAGCATCTGGCAAAGAGCGCCTTCTCGCTGACGGAAGTGCGCGTTCTGCACGAACTGTCCCGCGGACGCGCGCAGACAGCCTCGGTGCTCGGGCGCAACCTCGGCCTCGACAGCGGCTATCTCAGCCGCCTTCTGACCAGTTTCGAACGGCGCAACCTGATTACGCGGCGCCCATCCGACACGGACGCGCGCCAGTCGCTGATCGCCCTCACCGACAACGGCCACGCGGCCTACGCGCCGCTCGATACAGCGGCGATCGAAGAAGTTTCGGCGCTGCTGAACGGCCTCACCGCGCTTTCCCAGGAGCACCTGATCGCCGCGATGAAGGTGATCGAGCGCCTGCTCGACAGCAAGCCGCAGCACGAACTCGTGATCCTTCGGCAGCCACGCGCCGGCGAGTGCGGCTGGCTCGTGCATCGGCAGGCGCAGTGGTTCGCCGCGCAATACGGCTGGGATCAATCGTTCGAAGGCTTGCTCGCGCGCGTCGTCGCCGATTACTTGCAGCGCAATGATCCGGTGCGCGAGATGTGCTGGATTGCCGATCAGGACGGCATGGCGGTCGGCTCGGTGTGTATCGTCGGAATCTCGACGACCGTGGCAGGCGTGCGGCTCTTATGGGTCGAGCCGGACGTGCAGCGCCTTGGCATCGGCACACAATTGATGAGCGAATGCGTGCGCTTCGCGCGACGCGCGGGGTACACCAAACTCACGCTGACCACCGCCAGCACGCTCAATGAGCCGCGTCGGCTATGCGAGCGCGCCGGCTTCCAGCTCGTCTGTACGACGGCAGAACGGCGCTTCGGCAAGGATCTGATAATCGAGAGGTGGGAGTTGGAGTTGTAGGATCGCCAACGAATGTGCGATGCAAAAAAACGCGACGGTTTGTCACTGTGGCGTTTTCGTTTTGCGAAACGGGTTGCAGGGTGTCGCTTAGAACGACGGCACCACCGAACCCTTGAACTGCGTCTTGATGAACTGGCGCACGTCTTCCGACTGATAAGCCGCGACCAGCTTCTTGACCCACGGCTTATCCTTGTCCTGCGCGCGCACTGCGATCAGGTTCGCGTACGGGCTGCGAATGTCTTCGAGCGCGATCGCGTCTTTGGTCGGCTGCAAACCGGCGGCGAGCGCGAAGTTCGTGTTGATCGCGGCAGCGTCGACATCCGACAGCGAGCGCGGCAGTTGTGCTGCGTCGAGTTCGAGCAGCTTGATCTTCTTCGGATTCTCGGCGACGTCGAGCGCCGTAGCGTTATTGCCGTTCGTGCCAGCGCCGGCCTTCAGCTTGATCACGCCTTGCGCCTGCAACAACAGCAGCGCGCGGTTCTCGTTCGACGGATCGTTCGGCACAGCGATCTTCGCGCCTTGCGCCAGATCCTTCAGCGACTTCAGCTTCTTCGAATAGATGCCGAGCGGCGAAATGTACGTCAGGCCCGCATTGACGATCTTGTAGCCGCGTTGCTTGACCTGGCTGTCGAGGTACGGCTGGTGCTGGAAGCTGTTGGCGTCGAGGTCGCCGGCGTCGAGCGCGGCGTTCGGCTGCACGTAGTCGTTGAATTCGACGACCTTCACATTCAGGCCATCGCGCTTCGCCACTTTCGTGACGACTTCCCAGATCTGCGCGTCCGGGCCGCCGATCGTGCCGACCTTGATGACCTTGTCGTCGGCGTGTGCGCCGAAGCTGGTGACGATCGCTGCGCCGGCGATTACTGCCGAGAGGGCTTTGAGGATATTTCTGCGCTGCATGTGATTCTCGCTTGTTCTGATCGATGTCAGATTCGGGTGGAAGCCGGCGGCAGGCATCTCGTGGACGCGCCGCCAACTGGACCGCAAATGGTCTCATACGCCCGGCGAGATGGGAAATATCACGATCGCATATGGATATGCCACGGCAACCGCCCGGGACGGGGCCGCGAGCGGGAACCGCCGCACACCGTCACCTTCGCCGCGCCTTCTCGGTGTCGACGATCGTCATGAACCGAAGTTGATCGTGCGCAACGAATCGGCCGCTGACCGATAATCGAAGGTCAGTGCCGCGAACCCAGGCGGCCCCATTCAATCGCTTACGAGAACGCTCATGTACGTTATCAACCTCATCTACACCGCATCGCTTGACCGCGTCGACGACGCACTCGAAGCGCACCGCGCATTTCTGACACAACAGTTCGAAGCAGGGGTATTCGTAGCCGCCGGACCGAAGGTGCCGCGCGACGGCGGCATCATTCTGGCGGTGCGCATCGCGCGCGATAAGCTGGATGAGATTCTCGCCAGCGACCCGTTCGCCGAGCAGAAGCTCGCGCGTTACGAGGTGACGGAGTTCAAGGCGACGCGCCTCGCGCCGGGAATGAATTTGCCGATGCCGGCTTGCGGATAACTGCGAAGGAAATTGAATCCGGGCGCGCGGCAGACGCGCGCGCCCGTCTGCATCAATGCATTAATCGAGCAGCAGCTTGATATCGTGCACCCACGGCGTAGCGCCCTGGCCGTCACGCGCGAATAGCCGAAGCTTGCCGTCCGGGTCGAACACATAGCTCGCTGCCGTGTGATCCATTGTGTAGCTATCGGCTGTCTTGCCCGGCACTTTCGCGTAGTACACGCGGAAGTCTTTCGTGATCTTGGTGAGTTGCGCCTGGTCCGCCGGACGCAAGCCGACGAACGTCGAATTGAACGCCGGCACGTATTGCGCGAGCAGGGCCGGCGTGTCGCGGTCGGGATCGACGGTGACGAACAGCACCTGCACGCGCTTCGCGTCTTCCGGGCCGAGTTGCTGCAGCGCTTGCGAGAGCTCGGCCATCGTGGTCGGGCAGACGTCCGGGCAGTGCGTGTAGCCGAAGAACAGCACTACTACCTTGCCCTTGTAATCCGCCATCGTGCGGACCTTGCCGGACGTGTCGGGCAGCGAGAAGTCGCTCCCGAATTGCGTGTTGCCCGTGATGTCGAGGTTCTGGAACGCCGGCGGCTGCTTGCCGCAGCCGGCCACCAGCAACGCACCGCCGAGTGCGCAAGCGATCACGGTGACACGCGCGGCGGCACGCGCCGTGCGCACAAAGCGTTGTGTAAGCATGGGGGTTACGCGCCGATCACGACGCGCGCATAGTGGTCGATCAACAGCGCGGCGAAGAGCAGCGACAGATAAACGATCGAGTAACGGAAGGTCTTGCGCGCCAGATCGTCGGAATAGTCCCGATAGATCTTCCACGCATACGCGAGGAACACGGCGCCAAGCAACACGGCCGCCGCGAGGTACACCACGCCGCTCATGCCGGAGATGAACGGCATCATCGTGACTGCGAACAGAATCACCGTGTACAGCAGAATATGCAGGCGCGTGTACTTTTCGCCGTGCGTGTTCGGCAGCATCGGCAGACCGGCGTTTTCGTAGTCTTTGCGGCGATACAGTGCGAGCGCCCAGAAATGCGGCGGCGTCCACACGAAAATGATCAGCACGAGAATCCATGCGTCGCCCGGTACGTGACCAGTGACGGCGGCCCAACCGAGCGCCGGCGGCATCGCGCCAGACGCGCCGCCGATCACGATGTTCTGCGGTGTGGCCGGTTTGAGCAGCAGCGTATAGATAACCGCATAGCCGACGAAGGTGGCGAGTGTGAGCCACATGGTCAGCGGATTGGCGAACATGTAAAGCGTCCACATGCCGAGTCCGCCGAGCACGGCCGAAAACAGCAGGATCTGCGGGGTCGTGATTTCACCGCGCGCGGACGGCCGCCACGACGTGCGACGCATCTTCGCGTCGATCTTCTGTTCCATCAGGCAATTGATGGCGAACGCCGCACCGGCCAGCAGCCAGATGCCGACGGTGCCGCCGATCAGAACGGCCCACGGCACCATGCCGGGCGTCGACAGAAACATGCCGATGACTGCGCAAAACACAGCGAGCTGCGTGACGCGCGGCTTCGTCAGGGCGATGTACTGGGAGACCCGGCTACCGGGCGTTTGGGAGAGAGTTGTGCTGTCCATGTGGGGTCACGCTGGCGCGGCATCGCGCGCAGGCAACACGGCGCGGCCGGGACGGCTATAAGCGATCCGAAAGTTTAACATAACGAGTAGAAGCAGCAGGATCGCGGCGCCACCGTTATGCGCGACCGCAATGGGCAACGGCCATTGCAGGACAATGTTCGACAGGCCCGTGATGAACTGGACCAGCACCACCAGCAACACGCCGTTTGCCGGCCGCCGCAGCGACTCGAAACGGCGCAGTTTCAGCGCGAACCACACCAGATAGGCGACCACGACGATCGCGAACGTGCGGTGGGTCCAGTGAATCGCGACCAGTGCATCTTGCGTGATCATGTCGCCGTCGCCGGTCATGCCAAGCGCGCGCCACAGGTGAAAGCCGTGCGCGAAGTCCATCGGCGGAACCCATTGGCCGTTGCAGGTCGGGAAGTCCGTGCAGGCGAGCACCGCGTAGTTGGTGCTGACCCAGCCGCCCAATGCGATTTGCACGACCAGCAGTACGAGACCGGCGATCGCCGCCGCGCGCCAGCGCGCGGCTTCGGGCTCATAGGCTGGCAGCGGTGTTTGGCGCGCGGCCAGCCAGCCGAGCGTGCCGAGCAACGCGAGGCCGAGCAGCAAATGGGTCGTCACGATGATCGGTTGCAACTTCATGGTCACGGTCCACGCGCCGAATGCGCCCTGCACGAGGATCAGCAGCAGCAACGAAGTCGGCCACCACGGCGACACATGCAGCGGACGGCGCTTGATACGTGCAGTCCACGCAATCACCGTCTGCGCGATGATCAGCACGCCGATCGCCATCGCAAAGTATCGGTGGATCATCTCGATCCAGGCCTTGGTCATGCTGACCGGTCCGGTCGGCATCAATTGATGCGCGGCGCTAATCGCGGCATGCGCGATGAATGGCGACGACGTGCCATAGCAACCGGGCCAGTCCGGGCAGCCGAGACCGGAATCGGTGAGACGCGTAAAGCCGCCGAACATCACCAGGTCCAGCGTCAGGAAAGTGGTGAGCCACACCAGCTTGCGGAATTTGTTGTCGTCGGCCTTGACCCAGACATAGGACAGCGGCAACAACGCGATACACAAGCCGATCAGGGCCAGTTGCAGTACGAACATCTTTCTTACCCTAGTTGCGGCGTCAGCCGATGCTCGACCATTTGAGCAGCTTGGTCACGTCGCCCTTGATCTTGCTGGGGTTCGGATCTTTCGGGAAACGCATCATCAGATTGCCGTTCGGATCGACCATATAGATGTGGTCGGTGAGTTGGGTGCCGGTGTCGGTCGGCAGCCATGCTGACACCTGCGCCGGGTTGGCAATCAGCATGTTGGTGTCGGGGTAGGCCTTTTGTATCACGTCGGACACGTTGCCTGCATCGGTGCGCAGCCACACTTCGACGACGCGCTCGCGTTCCGGGCCCTGAGCTGCGCGGATTTGTCGCATGAAGTACAGCTTGGTGGCGCAGGCTTTGTCGCATGCGCTGTTGTCGACGGAGATCAGCAGCCAACGCCCGCGCAGCGACGCGAGCTTGAGCGGCTTGCCGTCTTCACCCGTGACGACGAGCGAATCGGGAATCGGCCGCTGCGGTTCGACCAGCGTGCCGTAGCTCGTGCTGCCGCCGGCCGGCTTGACCACGTAGTAAACGAAATACGATACGACGATCGGCGCGGCGCAGATGATCGCTAGCAACAGCAGCATCCAGCGGCCGCGCTTCCACGATCCCTCGCCATTGGGTTGACCAGGGATCACTTTCGGAGCTGCGGGTTTGCCGGCTTGCGGCGAACGGGGAGATTGCGTCGACACTACAGGACCTCTTTCAATGATTGCGCGGCTTCGAGCCCCTTCTCTCGGGGCGCGAAACCACAGGCGATGCGTTACACGCCCGGGGCGTGCTCTTTCTTCGCGGCGCGGCGCGCGGCGTACAAGCCGAATACCAGGGCCGCGGCCGCCATGCCCCACCACTGGAACATGTAGCCGTAGTTGGTTTCGACGCCGGTGGTTGGCGCCGGCCAGTCGCGCACCAGCTTGTCGCCGTCGTCGCTCAATTGCTGGATCACGAACGATTGCAACGGCAGCCCGGTTTCCGCGGCGTAGGCCGCCGTATCCAGATTCTGGCGGATCTTCTGATGCGCAGCCGATCCGCCCTGCCCCAACTCGAATGCACGCGAGGCATCGGCACGCGCATTGCCTTCGATTTCGATCTCGCCTTGCGGCGTGGCGTACGGCGCGATGGTCTCGCGATTGTTCATGTTGCGCGGCAGCCAGCCGCGATTGACCAGGACATACCCGCCGTCGGCCAGTTTAAAAGGCATCACGACGTAAAAGCCCGGCTGATCGTTATACGGGCGATTATCCAGATAGACGACTTTGTCCGCGACGAAACTGCCGCGCGCCTTCACGCGATGGAATTCGATGTCCTTGAGTTCAACCGGCGTAGCGCTCACAGGCTGCGCGGGCGCGTCTTCGAACTGCGTAATGTGAGCTTCGAGTGCTTCCTTCTGATGCGCGCGGTCGCGTTGCCAGAAACCGAGCCGCACCGTCACTGCAATCACCAGCAGAATCAGCAGCGCGGGAACGAGGCGGAATTTCATCGAACACTCTCCGGCATCACCGTCCGCGCCGGCGTCTGGAACGTACGGCAGAGGCCGACGCGCGGTGCGATAATAAACGTCTTGCCTCTGCGCTTTCTGGTTTCAGTTGGTTCCATGCACATTCTCGTTCCCATCGCCTTCGTCCTGATCATCGCCAGCATGGTGTCTGCGCTTTACTTCATGATGCATGACAAGGGCAAAACCAAGCGGATGGTCTGGTCGCTCGCCACACGGGTGGGTCTGTCGATCTCGCTGTTTCTGTTCATCCTGTTCGCTCACTGGATGGGTTGGATTCAGTCGACCGGCATTCCTTACGGGCGTTGAGCTCGGCGGAAAAAGCTTTACGTCATCAAACCCACCAAACAAAACGCCGCCCTGACAGGGTCGAGGGCGGCGCTGCATAACTTGCGTACTGCTCGTGCGCCGCGCCCTTGGATGGCGATGCGCGAACGGCCTGCGCACCGTTCCGGAAACCGGTCGGCGCAGGCCAGACTGCGTTACAGCCAGTACACGACGATGTACAGCCCAAGCCACACGACGTCCACAAAGTGCCAGTACCAGGCGGCGCCTTCGAATGCAAAGTGATGCTCCGCCGTGAAGTGGCCGCGAATCATCCGCACCAGCACCACGGCCAGCATCGTACCGCCGAGGAACACGTGGAAACCGTGGAAGCCCGTCAGCAGGAAGAACGTCGAACCGTACACACCCGAGGACAGCGTCAGGTTCAGTTCGTTGTACGCGTGGAAATACTCGAAGCCTTGCAGGAAAAGGAAGCAGACGCCAAGCACCAGCGTAGCCGCCAGCCAGATGATCGCCTTCTTGCGATGATCTTCACGCAGCGCGTGGTGCGAAACCGTCAACGTAGCGCCGGACGATAGCAGCAGCGCCGTGTTGATGGTCGGCACCGGCCACGGCTGCATCGACTTGAAGGTCGAAACCAGCGCTGCCGGGCCGTTGTTCGGCCACACCGCTGAGAAATCCGGCCAGATCAGCTTGTAGTCCAGGCTGCCGAGCTGATGCAGCGCGATTTCACGTGCATAGAACAGCGCGCCGAAGAAAGCGCCGAAGAACATCACTTCGGAGAAGATGAACCAGCTCATGCTCCAGCGGTACGACTTGTCGACATTCTTGCCGTACATGCCGCCTTCGGATTCTGCAATCGCGTCGCCGAACCAGTGCCACAACGTATAGAGCAGCCACAGCAAACCGACGACGACGCCGAGCGGCGCCCAGTCATGGTCATTGATCCAGGCCGCAAGCGATCCGAGCATGACCAGCAACGCAGCGGCGGCGCTGATCGGATGCCGCGATGGATGCGGTACGAAATAGTACGGGCTCTCGTTTTGACCGCTCATTCTTGATTCTCCACTTCAGTCCAGTTGTTCCGGAATCTCCGGCTGTATCTTCGGCGGCGCGTCGTTACCGCACCGCTTCTCTCTAATTCGTGGGCTCTGCTTCGCCCGGTACGACTAGTGTGCCTGCCGGCTCAACCCACTACGGCGTGCACGATCAGGATCAGCACCCCGATCAGGATGGCTACGCTGATCAGCGCTGCTGCAAGCACATGCAGCGGGTTCAACTGCGTTGCGTCCGCTTCCAGATCACGACGCTTGCGCACCCCGAAAAACGACCAGAACACGGCTTTCATCGACTGGCCGAAACTGCTCTTGCGTGGGCTGCCGCGGTTATCGCTCATTAACGTCTTCTTCCTTCGCCTGCTGCCAATGCCGTCAGGCGGGATTGGCGGTGGTTGCCGCCGTGTTGGCCGTGGGTGCTACGCTCCCGGCCGTCGCCGCCGCCGGCGTATTCAACTCAAAGAATGTGTACGACAACGTGATCGTTTTCACATCCTTCGGCAGCTTCGGGTCGACCACGAACACCACCGGCAGCCGCTTCGTCTGATTCGCAGTCAACGTCTGCTGCGTAAAGCAAAAACACTCGATCTTCTTGAAGTACTCGGTTGCCTGCTTCGGCGCGTAGCTCGGAATGGCTTGCGCCTGAATCGTGCGCGCCTGTTCGTTGCTGACCTCGTACATCACTGTCGTCACTTCGCCCGGATGGACGTCGAGACTACGTTGCTCCGGCTTGAAACCCAGCGGGCCGCGCGCGTTCGCATCGAATTCGATCGAAATCGTGCGGCTCATGTCGACCTGCGTATTCTTCGCCTCACGCACCGTGGCATCACGCTGCACGAGGTTGTTGATACCGGTGATCTGGCAGATCGCGCGGTACATCGGAACCAGCGCAAAACCGAAACCGAACATCATCAACGCGACGACGAACAGCTTGATCAGCATCGAACGGTTAAAAGAGCGATCGGCCTGAGCCGGCGGTTGCGTCGACATCTCAATCCTCAACAATCCTGCACACAGACTCGAACCACAGCGTCAGGTGAACCACTTCTGATGGATGATGACGCTCGCAAAAAAAACCGCGGCGATGACAAACATCACAAAACCTATCCGCCGGTTGCCCGCGCGAATCTGCTCGGGTGTACGTCTTTCTTGAGGATTGCGCGTCATGCTCGACTTTCTGAATACTTTCGTGACTACAAGGTGCCACCACTGCTCGCGTGGCTGCCCGGTTCCGTCGGCGACTGACACCGCGCCGCCGGAACCGGCAACCTCGCTGAACGCCGATTACTCGACGGTCGGCGGGTTTTCGAACGTGTGGAACGGAGCCGGGCTCGGCACAGTCCATTCGAGGCCCGTTGCGCCGTCCCACGGCTTGTCGCCAGCCTTTTCGAGTTCACCGCCGCCACGGTAGGCCGGCAGTGCAACCGCGAACAGGAAGTAGACCTGTGCCAGACCGAAGCCGAAGGCGCCGATCGAGATGACCTGGTTCCAGTCCGTGAACTGTGCCGGGTAGTCAGCGTAACGACGCGGCATACCGGCGAGACCGACGAAGTGCATCGGCAGGAACGCGAGGTTGAAGAAGAACATCGACGCCCAGAAGTGGATCTTGCCGCGCGTTTCGTTGTACATCCAGCCGGTCCACTTCGGCGCCCAGTAGTACCACCCCGAGAACAGCGCGAAGAGAGAACCCGCCACCAGCACGTAGTGGAAGTGGGCCACCACGAAATAGGTACCGTGATACTGGATGTCGAGCGGCGCCATAGCGAGCATCAGACCCGACAGACCGCCGAAGGTGAACACCAGCAGGAAGCCGACCGCGAACAGCATAGGCGTTTCGAAGGACAGCGAACCGCGCCACATCGTCGCCACCCAGTTGAACACCTTCACACCCGTCGGCACGGCGATCAGCATCGTCGCGTACATGAAGAACAGCTGGCCCGTCACCGGCATGCCGGTTGCGAACATGTGGTGCGCCCAGACCATGAACGACAGAATCGCGATCGACGAGGTTGCGTACACCATCGAGCTATAGCCGAACAGCGGCTTGCGCGAGAACGCCGGGATCACCTGCGACACGATCCCGAAAGCCGGCAAGATCATGATGTACACCTCGGGGTGCCCGAAGAACCAGAAAATATGCTGGTACATCACCGGGTCGCCGCCGCCTGCCGCGTTGAAGAACGACGTGCCGAAGTGGCGATCGAACAGCACCATGGTGATCGCGCCCGCCAGAACCGGCATCACGGCGATCAGCAGGTACGCGGTGATCAGCCACGTCCAGACGAACATCGGCATCTTCATCAGCGTGAGGCCAGGTGCGCGCATGTTCAGGATCGTCACGACGATGTTGATCCCGCCCATGATCGACGAAGCACCCATCAAGTGGACCGCGAAAATCGCGAAGTCCATGCCCGGGCCCATCTGCGTCGACAACGGTGCGTACAGCGTCCAGCCCGCGGCGGTCGCGCCGCCCGGTGCAAAGAACGAACCGACCAGCAACACCGCAGCCACCGGCAGCAGCCAGAAACTGAAGTTATTCATCCGTGCGAAAGCCATGTCCGATGCGCCGATCTGCAGCGGCACCATCCAGTTAGCGAAGCCGACGAAGGCCGGCATGATCGCGCCGAACACCATGATCAGGCCGTGCATGGTGGTCAACTGGTTGAAGAACTCGGGACGCATGATCTGCAGACCCGGCTCGAACAGTTCGGCACGGATCATCAGCGCCATCACGCCCCCGGAGAGGAACATGGTGAACGAGAAGATCAGGTACAGCGTCCCGATGTCCTTGTGATTGGTTGCAAACAGCCAACGACGCCAGCCATGCGGCGTTTCGTGGGCATGGTCGCCGTGCACGTGCTCGTGGCCCGCGGTTACATCGTGTCCGATGCTAGACATGACAATCTCCTAATGCGAATACTGCGGTGCTGACCATGAACACGTCAGGCAGCCGGACTGATCTGGACACGCCGGGCTTCTTTCGCGTCGCCGCCGCCCGTGATCGTTTCCGGCTTCTTCAAAATGATGTGATCTTCGGCAATGCCGGCTGCTTTCAGCGCGTCGCGCACGGCTTCGGCACGCGTCTTTGCGAGCTTCGCGTTGACTTCGGCAGAGCCGGTGGCGTCGGTGAAGCCCGACAGCGTGAACTTGGCGTCCGGATGCGCTTTCGCGTAGGCCGCTGCTGCGTCGACCGCCGCTTTCGCGTCGGCCGGCAGCGTGCTCTTGCCGATGTCGAAGTAGATGTTTGCCGGGAGTGCCGCCTGCGATGCGGCGGCGCTGTCCGAACCGGCCGCAGCCGCTTCGGCACCCGACGCACCTGCTGCGCCCGAAGCCGCTTCTGCGCCGCTAGCTGCTGCACCCGCGCTGGCCAGATGGTCGCCGCCTTCCGGCAACTTGCCGTTACGGGCGTCCAGAATCTGCTTCGGTTGGAGAATGTCGCCGGTGTGGTTGCCCCACGAATTGCGTTCGTACGTGATGACCGAAGCGATCTCGACGTCGTTCAGCGTCGGCGCCCACGAAGGCATCGCGTTCTTGCCCTTCAGCACCAGGCTCACATGCTCAGCGATCGGGCCGTTGGCGATCTTGCTGCCGTCCAGCGCCGGGAATGCGCCTGCGCCCTTGCCGGTCGGCTGGTGGCAGACCGCGCAGTTCGCCGCGTACACCTTGCCGCCACGCTCCATCAGCTCAGCCGTGGTGTAGGTCTTGTTCGGATCGTCCTGGCCTGCGGCCATTTTCTTCTTCTGCGTATCGACCCACTTCGCGTAGTCGTCTGCCGACAGCACTTCGACCACCACCGGCATGAAAGCGTGTTCCTTGCCGCACAGTTCCGTACAGAAACCGCGGAAGGTGCCGGTCTTGTCAGCCTTGAACCACGTGTCGCGCACAAAGCCCGGAATCGCATCCTGCTTCACGCCGAACGCCGGCACGTACCAGGAGTGGACCACGTCGTTCGCGGTAGTGATGATGCGGATTTTCTTGTCGACCGGGACGACGAGCGGATTGTCGACTTCCTGCAGGTACGTGGTGGAAATCGGCTCGCGGCCATCGGTTTGCGCACGCGGCGTGGCCAGCGTGGACAGGAAGCTGATGCCCTCACCCGGGCCCTTCACGTAGTCGTAGCCCCACTTCCACTGGTAGCCCGTGACCTTGATGGTGACGTCGGCGTTCGTGGTGTCTTTCATCGCGACGACGGTCTTGGTGGCGGGGAGCGCCATCAGCACGACGATGACGAACGGCACGATCGTCCAGATGATTTCGACGGTAGTGCTTTCGTGGAAATGGGAAGCCTTATGGCCTTTCGATTTGCGGTGCGCAAACATCGAATAGAACATCACTGCGAACACGCCGACGAAGATCACCGTGCACAGGATCAGCATGAACGTGTGGAGGCTGTAGAGCTCCTCAGCGATTTTCGTCGCCGGCGGCTGGAGATTGATCTCGTTGACGGCAGGGCCGCCCGGAACATCGCCCACTGCCAGGGCCGCACCGGCGAAAAGCAGTCCGCTCATCGCCAGCACGCCCATGAGGGCTCGCTTGATTGTTTTCATAGCTTCCTTACCCAAAATTTCCATTCAAACCCTCGACCCCGCTGGCAGGCTGTCTCGCGCTCCCCGTGAACGCCGCGCGTCTCAACACGTCAACTGCACCCGCTAACAACGTGTGAGCCACATACGCAATTCGCCTGCGAACTGCGCGCGCCGATACTGCGCGAGATGTTGCCCGATCATGATCGTCTGTCCGCGCGAGACCAGTTTGATCTGGTCACGCGGCGTTGCGCCCGGTTCAATCCGCACCCAGCGCGGATTGAATTCGAACTGCGTGAGCCGCTCGGCGCTGACCTGCTCGATCACAAGCCGGTTCTGAAACAGCCGGACGCGCTCGTAATCGACAGCATGACGCGCATATATGGCAAACGCGATGCCCACCGCCAGCAATTCAATACCGGTGAACGGCAACACCAGCCAGGCGCCGACCAGAACCAGCATGAAAGCAATTGCCAACGAGAACAACGCAAGCGACACGTAGAAACATACGAACTGCCGCGGCGATATCGAACAGTTGCGCTTCATCGTCCAGTCTTTGAGAACTGGTTCTGAATCCGCCAGCAGATCTGATGCTTCCATCGCTGCCTCCCGCCGACCTTCGCCAACCACCGCCTGCGACCATTGCTCGCGACCGCAGAATCCAGTCACTTAATTGCCACCGCGTCACTTCATGTTGCAGCCCTATGCCTCGGGCCTGCCGCCCCAAATGTGGGAACTCCGGGCGACAAACTGACGCATTATAGGCGCGATCCATGGCATCCACAAGCAAGCCTCAATCGGCTCACAAGCCCGGTGCGACAAGCCTCCGCGCCGTTTTGACGCAGCTTTCGCGCGTCTTTTGAAGCGGTAATTTCAGACATAACAGATGCCCTCTTTACCGCTTCATTGATTCCTCATCGATTCCGCGACGAGCCACGTCCGATATCCTCGATCCGCACGATCCCATGCCCTTCGGCCGTGGTGCGCGGCACGGCTTTCCAGGCGTGGCCGTAGATCACTTCGAAGGTCAGCGCGATCGTGCCGTCGGCGCGCCGGCGGGCCTCGAGCGCCGCCAGCAAAGCCTTGTACAGCCTACGCGCGACGGCATTCGAGGTGGCCTCGCGCTCAAACGGATAGGCGCCCCAGCGGCGCACATCCGCGAGCAGCGACCCGGGCGACTTATACGTAATAGTGAGTGTTTCCTGGTCCATCACAGGAATCTCGAAACCGCTCTCGACCAGCATGTCCCCGAGGTCATGCATATCAACAAAGTCGATCACATGCTTGCGCGAGGCAACGCCATGCGCGGCCTCGACCTCGGCGTAAGCGCCGCGCAATTCCTTCAGCGAATCGGGGCCGAGCGTGCTGAACATCAGCAGGCCGCTCACTTTCAGCGCACGTTGCCACTCGGGAAACACGAGATCAGGCCGTGAGTGCCAATGGAGAGCGAGATTGGACCAGATGAATTCGAAGGCGCCGGCCGCGAACGGGAGCGCCGAGAAGTCGGCCTGTGCGAAACGAGGACCGCGGACGCCGAGCGCCTTGCCGAGCGTGGCCGGCAGAAAGCGCCGCCAGCTTGTGTCGCCGGAATCGTGACGCAGCGCGCGGCTGAGCATTCCGTGCGACAGGTCGGTGCCGAACACCGGCGCCTCAGGGAAACGTTCGCGCAGTGCGGGGATGTCTTCGCCTGCGCCGCAACCGGCGTCGAGCACGCTCGACGGTGTGACCTTGATGTAGTCGAGGCGCTCGCGCATGCGCTGCGCGATTTCGCGCGGCAGGAACGCGACGGTGTCGAAGGTCGCCGCACGGCGGTCGAAAATCTGCCTGAGGCGCCGGGAGTCATAGGCCGGACGGCCAGTTTGAGACGAAGTTGGGGGCATGGGTGTCGTACTGGCGTAGAGCACGAAGTATACTCGCTCGCTTCCTCCCCTTCAGCGTGAAAGGCCTTTGCGGGCGGTCCAATCATGCCATTCCGAAAAAATTCTTCGTCTCCCGGCGGCTCGAACGCACTTTTTGCACGCTTCACGCGCGGCATATATTCGGCGTGGCCGCATGTGATGCACGCCGCTTTGCCGAACCTGTGCGCACTATGCGGCAATTTGTCGCACAAGACGCTGTGTGCCGGTTGTGACGAGGCGTATTGGAACGAAGGCCGGCTGCGTTGCACGGTATGCGCCGTCCCTTTGTCCGGAACGCGCTGGGCGGGCCACGCGCAATATCGCTGTGCGGATTGCATTGGCGAGCCGCCGCCGTTCGAGGCGACCTTTTCCCTCGCCGATTACCGCCAGCCGCTTGACGCCTTGGCGCTCGGGCTGAAATTCCGCGCCCGGCTGATGCTGGCGCGCGAGTTTGCGCAACGCCTTGCGCACCTCGCGGGGGACTCATGGGTAGACGCGGCTGAAAAACCCGATGTGCTCGCGCCCGTGCCGCTGGCCAACAAACGCCTTACCGAGCGCGGCTACAACCAGGCCTGGCAGATCGCCAGGCCCTTGGCCCGCGCGCTGAATGTACGTGGCGACGCCACCTTGCTGCGTCGTGTGATCCACACCGCGCCACAATCGCGGCTCGACCTGGACGCGCGCCGGTTGAACGTGGGCCGAGCATTCAAAGTCGCCAAACCGGTGCAAGGTCTGCATGTCGGCATCGTCGACGATGTCATGACGACCGGCGCGACACTCGAAGCGCTGGCGCGTACGCTCAAGGCTGCCGGTGCGCGGCGCGTCACCAACTTCGTCGCGCTGCGTACGCCGAAAAACTAGTCTCTACCTGAAGCCATCATGTTCAATGTCGTTCTTGTCGAACCCGAAATCCCGCCGAACACCGGCAACGTTATCCGCCTGTGCGCCAACACCGGCGCGCGGCTGCATCTGATCGAGCCGCTCGGCTTTCCACTCGACGACGCCAAGTTGCGCCGCGCCGGTCTCGACTATCACGAGTATGCGCAGATGAACGTCCATGCCGATTGGGCAGCGTTTGTCACCAAGGAAGCGCCCGATCCGGCGCGGATGTTCGCCTTCACCACCCGTGGCTCGGGCCGGTTTCACGAGCATGCGTTTCAATCCGGCGACTGGTTCGTGTTCGGCGCCGAAACGCGCGGCCTGCCTGACACCGTGCTCGATCAATTCGCCAATGAACAACGCGTGCGTCTGCCGATGCGACCAGGCAACCGCAGCCTGAATCTCTCAAATACCGTTGCCGTGGTCGTGTTCGAAGCGTGGCGTCAGACCGGCTTCGATGGCGGCGCCTGACGGCGTCCCAATTCGGCTTCGTAGCGCTCAAGCATGGCTTCGTCGAAACAGGCGAACACCACATGCTCGATTTTCGGGGTGCGTGGCAAAGTTTCAAGCACGGCGCCCACAGCGACTTGCACGGCTTCGTCGGCAGGAAAATGGTAGACACCGCAACTAATTGCGGGAAACGCAATGCTCCTGCAATGCGCCTGATGCGCCACTTCGAGCGCACGCTGATAACACGAGGCAAGCAGGTCCGCCTCGCCACGCCTGCCGCCTTGCCAGACCGGGCCGACCGCGTGAATCACATGCCTCGCCGGCAACTGATATCCGCCGGTGATTTTCGCATCGCCGGTTGCGCAGCCGCCGAGCGTCTCGCACTCATGCAGCAATTCCTTGCCGGCCGCGCGGTGAATTGCGCCATCCACGCCGCCCCCGCCTAGCAACGAAGTATTCGCCGCATCGACGATCGCATCCACGGCGAGTGTCGTGATGTCGACCACTCGAGCTTCTAGCGTGCAATTGTTAAAACGGAGCATGAGAACCTCGCTGGTCCGAAGCGTCGATAAAACGTGGACAGCGATAGCGGGCAGCCGTTCAGCGCTTTTTCGCGCCAAACGGCTGAAAGACAAGACTTATTCTGCTTTCGAATCGCGCCGCAGCAGGGCGCTGACGGCGTCGCGGGGCGCTACGCCGTCGAACAGCACGGCACAGACCGCCTGCGTGATCGGCATCTCGATCGCATGAGCGCGAGCGATTGCCAACACGGCTTGCGCACAACGCACGCCTTCGGCCACGTGACCGAGGCCGCCGAGGATATCGTCGAGCGTACGGCCCGCGGCGAGCTGCACGCCGACCGTGCGATTGCGCGACAGATCGCCCGTGGCAGTCAGGATCAGATCGCCCAACCCGGTCAAGCCGGTGAACGTCTCCGCCCGTCCGCCAAGCGTCACGCCGAGGCGCGACATTTCAGCGAGACCACGCGTAATCAACGCCGCGCGTGCATTCAGACCGAGGCCGAGGCCATCGGCAATACCCGTGGCAATCGCCAGCACGTTCTTCACCGCGCCGCCCACTTCCACGCCGACGATGTCATCGCCGGTATAGATGCGCATTGCGCCATGATGGAACGCGGCAACCGTGCGCTCCCGGCATGTCAGTGACGTACTCGCGATCGTCAACGCGACCGGCAAGCCCTGCCCGACTTCACGAGCGAAACTCGGACCCGACAGCACGCCGTTACTGCGATGCCCCGGCAATTCAGCCGCGACCACCTGATGCGGCAACAACTGCGAGTCCGCTTCGAAACCTTTGCACAACCACACCACATGCGCCGGCACTTTGCCCGCGTCGTGCATCGCCCGGAACAAACCCCGCAGACCGGCGACGGGCGTCGCCACGACACATAACGCGTCGTCGGCGAGCGCGTGGTCGAGCGCTGCGTTCAGCTCGGCTTCATAGCGAAGGGACGGTGGCAACGCAACGCCCGCCAGATAGCGGGCGTTTTCGTGCGAAGCGGAGAGATCGGCGATGAGCGCGGGTTCGCGCGCCCACAGCACCGTGTCGTGCCGTGCGGCCAGATGGCCGGCGAGGGCTGTGCCCCATGCACCGGCACCGAGGACAGCAACCTTCATAGCCGGCACCGGACGGACGCGTTAATGTGTGACGCCGTTTTGCGCCGCGCCTTCCTGGCCGCCCATTTGCGCGAGACGTTGCTCGTACAGCGCCTGGAAGTTGATCTCGGCGAGGTGGATCGGCGGGAAGCCTGCGCGGGTGATCGCGTCGGCGATATTCGAGCGCAGGTACGGGAACAGGATCGTCGGGCAGGCAATGCCGACCAGCGGATCGATCTGTTCAGCCGGAATGTTGCGGATGTCGAAAATGCCGGCTTGCTTGGCTTCGATCAGGAACGCAACCTTGTCCGACACCTTGGCCGTGACCGTGCCCGTCACGAGGATTTCGAACACGGTGTCGGCGAGGCGCTCGGCCTTCACGTCGACTTCGACTTCGACCGACGGCATTTCCTGCTCGAGGAAGATGCCCGGCGAATTCGGCTGCTCGAGCGACATGTCCTTCAGGTAGATGCGCTGGATGTTGAAGAACGGCTGGTTATTCTCGTCGGACATGATTGAGTGATTCCCTGATAGGTATGCGTGGCGGCGGCCCATGACTCCACGGGCCGCCAGATCATTGCGGCGCATCGCCAACCCTCGAAGTTGTCCTTGAAGGGCCAGCATGCACCGACTTGTATTTCACCTGCCCCACTCACGCGCCGGCCGGCGCATGAGTAAGGCAGCTTCGTTCAGGCAGGTTCGAGCAGAGGCATCAAACCGCCCGCGCGATCGAGCGCGGACAGGTCATCGTACCCGCCGACATGCGTCTCGCCGATGAACACCTGCGGCACCGTACGACGACCGGTCCGGGTCATCATTTCTTCACGACGGGCCGGGTCTTTGTCGATCAGTACCTTTTCAACGTGCTCGACGCCGCGCGACTTTAAAAGACGTTCGGCCATCTGGCAATACGGGCACACCTGGGTGCTGTACATGATGACTTTGTTCACTTGGCTGCTCCTTGTTTCACAACCGGCATACCGGCTTTCTGCCAGGCGTCGACACCACCGTCGAGAACATGGACTTCGCCGTATCCCGCATCCTGCACGATACGCGCTGCCTTGTTCGACTGCTGGCCGGTCTGGCACACCAGCAACACCGGGTTGTTCTTGTTCTTCACGAGTTGCGCGACTTTCGCCTGCAATTCAGCAAATTCAAGGTTCCGCGCCGCGGGCAGATGGCCCTTGGCAAAATCGGCGGACGAACGCAGATCGATGACCGCCGCATTGCGCCGGTTGATCAGTTGGGTGGCTTCAGCGGCCGACAGGCCCCCGCGGCCACGCCGGCTGATCGTCGGCCAAAGCAGCAACCCACCGGAGATGAGGACGATTGCGATCAGTACAAGGTTTGTGTAATCAGTGAAAAACTTCACGGAAAATCCGCCGAAAAAGAGAGAAATCGAAAAGGGCAATCCACCCATTATAAAATAACCGTCTGACGCGATGGCGACGCTCCTCTAGAGGACCCTCGCAACGCTTTACCGCTTCCTTACTACCGACCGGCAATCTCATGTACAAACTCGTTCTCATCCGCCACGGCGAATCAACGTGGAACAAGGAAAACCGCTTCACGGGCTGGGTCGACGTCGACCTCACCGAGCAGGGCAATCGTGAAGCGCAGCAAGCGGGCGTGCTGCTGAAGGAATCGGGCTACACGTTCGATATCGCCTACACGTCGGTGCTCAAGCGCGCGATCCGCACCCTGTGGCACGTGCAGGACCAGATGGATCTGATGTACCTGCCGGTGGTGCATTCATGGCGCCTGAACGAACGCCACTACGGCGCGCTGTCGGGTCTGAACAAGGCGGAAACTGCCGCCAAATTCGGCGACGAGCAGGTGCTGGTCTGGCGCCGCAGCTACGACACACCGCCGCCGGCGCTCGATCCGGCGGACGACCGCGCGCCCTACAACGATCCGCGCTACGCCAAGGTGCCGCGCGAGCAATTGCCGCTCACCGAGTGCCTAAAAGACACCGTCGCACGCGTTTTGCCCTTGTGGAACGAGTCGATTGCGCCGGCCATCAAGTCGGGCCGCAAGGTCGTGATCGCCGCGCACGGCAACTCGATCCGCGCCATGGTGAAGTACCTCGACAACATTTCGGACGACGACATCGTCGGCCTGAATATCCCGAACGGCGTGCCGCTCGTCTATGAACTCGACGAAAACCTGAAGCCGATCACGCACTACTATCTGGGCGACCAGGACGCGATTGCAAAGGCGCAGGCCGCTGTGGCCAAGCAAGGCAAGGCGGGCTAAACCGGGGCCACCGGCCGCCGCGGCCCCCGCCTGTAGTGGAAATGTGCAGCGGGGGGCCCGGCAAACGGGCCGGCCCACCGGCAAGACCTACCGGCGTACGCGGCCCGCCGGCTGTCAATTGCGCCATCGCACTGCCATCTTGCCGTTACCGCACATTACTTCGGCTTCGCGACCTCCGACTCAAGAACCAGGGCCCGCCCGCGCTGTCGAATCACGATTGCCTGTGCTGCGCCCTGACTGGGCGGGTGTGCAGTTATACTTGTCCGTCCCCATCTCTATCGACGCTGCCACGCGCTCCCGACCGCAACAGACTCTATGCGAAAGAACCTGAAAAATATCGGCCTGATTGCCGCGGGCCTTGCTACCGGCGCATTTGCCACCCTGCAACTCTCCGCCTCGGCCCAGCAACCCGCCAGCGCCGCCTCGAGCGCCGTCGCACCGTTGCCACTGGACCAACTCCGGCTCTTTGCCGAAGTTTTCGGGCAAATCAAGCATGAGTACGTCGAACCGGTAGATGATAAAAAGCTCCTCACCGCCGCGATCAAGGGCATGGTGTCGAGCCTCGACCCGCACTCGTCGTATCTCGACAAGACCGATTACGAAGAACTGCAGGAGCAGACCAAGGGTCGCTTCGCAGGTCTCGGCATCGAAATTTCGTCGGAAGACGGCCTGATCAAGGTGATCTCGCCGATTGAAGACACGCCCGCTTTCCGCGCCGGCATCCGTCCGGGCGACCTGATCACCCGCATTAATGACAAGCCGGTGCGCGGCATGACGCTCGATCAGGCCGTCAAGCAGATGCGCGGCGATCCGGGCACCAAGGTCACGCTGACCATCTTCCGCAAGACCGACGACCGTACATTCCCGCTCACGGTGACGCGCGCAATCATCAAGGTCCAGTCGGTCAAGATGAAGATCCTGGCGCCGGGCTACGCGTATGTCCGCATCACCAGCTTCCAGGAACGCACCACGCCTGACCTGGCCGCCAAGCTGCAAGACATCGCCCGCCAACAGCCGAACCTGAAGGGTCTCGTGCTCGACCTGCGCAACAACGGCGGCGGTCTGCTGCAAAGCGCGGTCGGCGTTGCGGGCGCGTTCCTGCCGTCGAATTCGGTGGTGGTGTCCACCAACGGTCAGATCCCGGATTCGAAGCAGGTCTATCGCGACACATACGATAACTACCGCCTGCAATCGTTCGACAGCGATCCGCTGAAGGACGAAGCGCCGATCTTCAAGACTGTGCCGATGATCGTACTGACCAACGCCTACTCGGCGTCGGCTTCGGAAATCGTCGCGGGCGCGCTGCAGGATCAGCATCGTGCGCTGATCGTCGGCAAGACCACGTTCGGCAAGGGCTCGGTGCAAACCGTCCGTCCGATGACGGCCGACACGGCACTGCGCCTGACCACGGCGTACTACTACACGCCGAGCGGCCGTTCGATCCAGAATAAGGGCATCCGTCCTGACATCGCGGTCGATCAATACGCGGAAGGCGATCCGGACGACGCTCTGGTTACCCGCGAAGTCGACTACTCGAACCACCTTGCGAACACGCAGGATCCGAACGAGAAGAAGGAAGCGGACCAGCGCGAACAGGAGCGCATGGACCAATTGCGCCAGCTTGAAGAGCAGAACGACAAGAAGACGCCGGAACAGCGTCAGAAGGATCGTGAGCGCAAGCCGGTGGAGTTCGGTTCGACCGACGACTTCATGCTGACGCAGGCACTGAACAAGCTGGAAGGCAAGCCGGTGCAAGAATCGAAGTCGCTGACCGAGCGGCGTCTGGCGCAGAATAAGCCGGCAACGTCAGCGTCCGCACCGGTCGCGGTGAAGCCGACGCAACCGGTACCGGGCACGACGGCACCGGCCTCGGCGCCTGCTACGCAAAGCAACTAAGCAGCAAATCCAACGTGCCTTCGCAGCCGAACATGCTGCGAAGGCACGTAGCAGTACACGCTGCGGTCTACATTGCTATACCCGGCACCAGCAAGAACACCCGCTCCCCCGCGCGATTAAGATAACGAAACCGCGCATGGCAGGCCACCGGTCCTGCATCTCATTGCGCGACACTCCGCGCGCCCCGCCATGAATGACGATCAACTCCTCCGCTATTCCCGCCATATCCTCGTCGACGAAATCGGCATCGAGGCGCAGCAGCGCTTTATCGACGCGCACGCGATCATCGTCGGCGCGGGCGGCCTGGGTTCGCCGGCAGCCATGTATCTGGCGGCGGCAGGCGTCGGCCGCTTGACGCTGGTCGATGCCGATACGGTCGACCTGACTAACCTGCAGCGGCAGATTTTGCACGTGACAGCGTCGGTCGGACGCAAGAAGGTGGAGTCCGGGCGCGATGCGATCGCGCAGATCAATCCTGAGGTGGTGGTGAACGCGGTGGCCGAACGCGTCGACGATGCATGGCTCGATCGCGAGGTGCCGCGCGCCACGGTCGTGCTCGATTGCACGGACAACTTCGCGACGCGCCACGCAATCAACCGCGCCTGCGTGAAGCATGGCGTGCCGCTGGTCTCAGGCGCGGCCTTACGTTTCGACGGCCAGATCAGCACCTTCGATTTCCGCGACGCAGCGTCGCCCTGCTACGCATGCGTGTTCCCGGAAGACCAGCCGTTCGAGGAAGTCGCGTGTTCGACAATGGGTGTGTTCGCGCCCACGGTCGGCATCATCGGTTCGATGCAAGCGGCTGAAGCGCTGAAGGTGATCGGCGAAATCGGTACCCCGCTGGTGGGCCGCCTCACGATGCTCGATTCGCTGCGAATGGAATGGAACACGATGCGCATTGCGCGTCAGCCGGATTGCCCGGTATGTGGGCAACAGCATCAGGCCTGAGCCCAGCCAGGACGCCGAATAAAAAACGCCGCACATGTGTGCAGCGTTTCTCATTTGAGCCCGATCCGGGTTGTCAGTTTCAGGCCAGCACCACGCGCTTGAGCGCCGCCTGCACTTCTTCCGGTTCGAACGAGGCCAGCACGTCGGCCACCGGCTTCTCGAGCGTCTTCAGATGCGAGCGCAGAACTTCCTGCTTGACCACCAGCAACTGGCTCGGGTGCATCGAAAACTCGGTGAGACCCATGCCGAGCAACAAACGCGTCAACGCCGGGTCGCCCGCCATCTCGCCGCACACCGACACCGGCACACCCGCCCGCTTCGCCTCGCGCAGCGTGAAGGCGATCAGATGCAGTACCGCCGGATGCAGCGGGTCGTACAGATGCGCGACCGCGTTATCCGCGCGATCGATCGCCAGTGTGTACTGGATCAGATCGTTAGTGCCGATCGACAGAAAATCCAGCCGCTTCAGAAACAGCGGCAACGCAATCGCGGCGGCCGGAATCTCGATCATCGCGCCGACCTGCACGTTCGGATCGTAGGCGATACCGGCATCGTCCAGTTGCCGCTTGGCCTCGCGAATCAGATCGAGCGTCTGATCGATCTCCTGCGCGTGCGCGAGCATCGGAATCAGAATCTTCACCTTGCCGAACGCCGACGCACGGAGAATTGCGCGCAGTTGCGTCAGGAACATCTGCGGTTCCGAGAGGCTCCAGCGAATCGCTCTGAGCCCCAAGGCGGGGTTCGGTGCGGTTTCGTAGCCGTCGCCACCACTCATCGAATCGAGCGGCTTGTCGGCGCCGACGTCGATCGTACGGATCGTCACCGGCAAGCCGTTCATCAACTCGACGGCGCGACGATAGGCCGCAAACTGTTCCTCCTCTTCCGGCAACTGGTGCTTGTGATTCATGAACAGGAACTCGGTGCGGAACAGGCCCACCCCGGTTGCGCCCGAATCGACGGCCGCGCGCGCGTCTTCCGGCAACTCGATGTTCGCGCACAGTTCGATGCGTGTGCCGCAAAGCGTCTGCGTGGGCGAAAACTTCAGCCGTTGCAGCTTGCGCTGTTCCAACGCTTTTTCGCTCTGACGGTACGAGTATTCTTCCAGCACGATCGGCGCGGGATCGACGATCACAATGCCGTGATCACCGTCGACAATGATCAGGTCGTCCTGCCGGATCAGCTGGCTCGCATGTTGCACACCAACCGCAGCCGGAATGCCGAGGCTGCGCGCGACAATCGCCGTATGCGAAGTCCGTCCGCCGAGATCGGTGACGAACCCCTGAAACGTTTGCGTCTTGAACTGCATCATGTCGGCCGGCGCGATGTCGTGCGCGACCACGATCATCTCGTCGCAGGTCCCGTGCACGCCGTCCACCAGCGCAACCGAAGCGCCGGCGAGCGCCTTCAGCACGCGCTCCACCACCTGCTCGATGTCGGCTTTGCGCTCGCGCAGGTATTCGTCTTCGATATCGTCGAAATGGCGCGACAGGCGCTCGAGCTGTTCGGTCAGCGCCCACTCCACGTTGTAACGGCGTGTGCGAATCAGGTCGATAGTTTCCTGCACGAGCATCGCATCGTTCAGGATCATTGAATGAACATCGATAAACGCGCCCATTTCACTCGGCGCGTCTGCCGCGAGATCGGCGCGCAACGCGTCGAGCTCGTAATGCACGTGTTGCTGGGCCACGCGAAAGCGCTCGATCTCGCCCTCGATCTGGGCGGGTTCGATCAGATAGTGGTCTACGTCAAGTGCGGCCGGGGCGATCAGATAAGCCCGCCCGATGGCGATACCGCGTGACACGGGAATTCCATGCAGCGTGAAGGACACGCGCACCTCCTCTAGTTGTGTGATGCCGCGGCAAACCGCTGCAATGCTCTCAGACACTCTTCGCCATTATAAATTCCGCGCCCGTTCTAGATACGTCAGGGCTGTGTGCAGCGCAGCACGAAATACCGTAACCGACCGCAACAACGCGCCTTCGTCGAGCTTGCGCTCCGCCAACGCGAACCCCTGCGCGCCGCGGGCAGGCGCCTCTCACGGGCCAATTGTCACGCGCTAAAAAAAATGCCGCGGACAGTCGCGGCATTTTGCTTCAGGCAAGGGGGATGCGCGAATTCACTGACCCTCGCCGAATTTATCGGCAATCAGTTTCAACAATGCGTCCATGGCTTCTTTTTCGTCGGTGCCTTCCGTTTCGATCAGCACCGAGCTGCCTATACCCGCGGCCAGCATCATCACACCCATGATGCTCTTGGCATTGATACGGCGGCCATTGCGGCTCATCCAGATTTCCGCCTGGTAGTTGCCCGCGAGTTGCGTCAACTTGGCCGACGCGCGCGCGTGCAGCCCCAGCTTGTTCACAATAGTCGTTTCCTGTTGCAGCATGTGATGGTCCGAAGCGCGGGTAAGTGTTGTAGTGAAAGGTGAAACTGCAAACCAGCTGCGATTGGGCGCGACCCAATCGCAATCGTTTAAAGCCGTGATATCCGCTTACAACCCGGTCGAGCCGGATTTCTGAGTCAGGTCGGCCTCAGCCGGCAACGCGGGCAAACAGTCAGCGGCGGCGGCAACAGGCGGCAAAGCCGGCAAACAGTCGCCGGACTCCGCAGGCGGCGCAACCGGCGCCGGCGTGGCGGGCCCGATTGCGTGCACGCCCTTGGTGGCTCCGGCGAGCGCTTTGTCGACCAGCGTGTCGAGCGGCGTCGCGCGATAACAGACCGCGCGCACCAGCATCGGCAAATTGACGCCGCACAGCACGCGGACGTTCGGCACCGAAGCGAGCCGCCCGGCGATATTCGCCGGCGTGGCGCCGAACATGTCGGTGAGCACGAGCGCGCCGTTTTCTTCCTTGAGCCGCTCGATTTCCGAATGCGCGAACGCGACCTGCTGTGCGGGATCACAATCCGGCGATACGTCGATCACGCCGATGCGAGCCGGCAAGCCACCGTAGATGTGCGAAATACAATCGCGCAACGCGGTGGCGAACGGAGCGTGCGCAATGATCAGAATGCCTGCCATGTCAGCCTTACTGCAAAAGAACGGCCCCGAACCGTGGACCGGGACGAAGCCCGGTTCGTAAGCGCCCTCGACTGGCCGTGGGTCGTGAGGGCCGGAACGCATCACCCGACGAGCGGCCCGCCGTGCCTGATATCGCCAGGGACACAGGCGGGAAACAGCTCGTTCACAGTCCGCAATCCATGCCAGTGGCGCCTGACAGACACCTTCCACTCGGCTTGGCGCGGAAGAGCGGGCATTGTATCAGGCTCATTTTCACGCCAAAGCCGGTGTTTCGCTTGATGCGGATTTACTACACAGTTTGGGGGCCTTGGCGGCCATTCAAGGGTTGCGCCTCAAGCGGCCGCTCGCTCCAATGCGTCGATGAACATCGCGGCGACGTCAAAGCCGGTCTGATCCATGATCTCGCGGAAACACGTCGGGCTCGTCACGTTCACCTCGGTGAGCCAGTCGCCGATCGCATCCAGCCCGACCAGCAGCAGACCACGCGCAGCGAGCACCGGCGCGAGCGTGTCGGCGATCTTACGGTCATGCTCGGTGAGCGGGCGCGCCACGCCCAGCCCACCCGCCGCGAGGTTGCCGCGCACTTCATTGCCCTGAGGAATCCGCGCGAGCGAAAACGGCACTGCTTCGCCGCCGATCAGGAGAACGCGCTTATCGCCGTCCTTGATCTCGGGGATGAACTTTTGCGCCATCACCGAGCGCGCGCCGTCGTGGCTCAGCATCTCGATGATGGAGCCGAGATTCATGCCGTCGGCCTTCACGCGGAACACGCCCATGCCGCCCATGCCGTCGAGTGGCTTCAGGATCACGTCGCCGTGTTCTTCATGGAAGGCGCGCAAACGGGTTGCGTCGCGCGTCACCAGAGTCGGCGCGACGAACTGCGCGAACTCGCCGATCGCCAGCTTTTCCGAATGATCGCGAATCGCCTGCGGCTTGTTGAAAATGCGCGCGCCGCCGCGTTCGGCCATTTCCAGCAACCACGTCGACGTCACGTATTCCATGTCGAACGGCGGGTCTTTCCGCATCACGACCGCGCTGAAACTCTTCAGCGATTTCGGCGTGGCCGCTTCCGCGGCGTACCAGGTCTCGCGATGCAGGTCGGTCACGTCGCCGGTAATCGCAAAGCGCTGCACGTTCGCCTCGACGTCGCCGCCGGTCCACGCCAGATGCTTCGGCTCGCACGTGTAAAGCGTGTGACCGCGGCGCGCGGCTTCCGCCATCATCGCGTAGGTGGAATCTTTGTAGATCTTGAACTGCGTAAGCGGATCGGCAATGAAAAGAATGTCCATGGGGATTCCGGTGCGCCCTTAGGGCTTGGCATTGATCGTCAATATAGTCGCTGAAAATGACGATGGCGGCACGCATGCCGCCATCGACCACCTCGCGAGGCTTAAACCTGAATCGCTTCCGGATCGGTCTTTTCCAGTTCGACCGATGCGGCCAGCAACCCGAGCCGCGCCACCACGCCGTACATGTAGAAACGGTTCGGCACCGCCGCGCCCGGCTTGGCGTGCGCATCCGGCAGGGCCGTATGCTCGAAGCCGAGCGGCACGAAGTGCATGCCGGGCGCGTTCAGGTTCTGATCGCGCTCGCGGCTGCCGTGCACGCGGTAGAAGCCACCCACCACGTATCGGTCGATCATGTACACGACCGGCTCGGCGACTTCTTCGCCGATCCGCTCGAAGGTGTACACACCTTCCTGCACGATCACGTCATGCACTTCGAGGCCGTCTTTGGTGGCGGCCATCTTGGCGCGTTCGCGCTTGGTGAGCGCGGCCACTTCCGACGCGTCGTGCACGGTCATCACGCCCATGCCATAGGTACCCGCATCCGACTTGATGACAACATACGGTTTCTCGGAAATGCCGTACTCGCGATACTTCCTGGCGATCTTCTTCAGGACACCGTCGATCGCATCCGTCAGCGCTTGCTCACCGGTGCGCTCCTGGAAATCGACGCCTTCGACATGCGCGAAGTACGGATTGATCATCCACGGATCAATCTCGACCATCTTCGCGAACTTCTTCGCGACGTCGTCATAGCAGGAGAAGTGCGTCGATTTGCGGCGAACGGCCCAGCCCGCGTGAAGCGGCGGCAGCAGATACTGCTCGTGCAGATTTTCCAGCACAGGCGGAATGCCACCCGACAGGTCATTGTTCAGCAGAATCGAGCACGGGTCGAAATTCTTCAGACCCAGGCGCCGCGGCGTACGCTCGAGCGGTTCAAGCACCAGCTTCTGGCCGTCGGACAATGCGATCGTGACCGGCCCGACGATGCTTTCGTCGAGCGTGCCGAAACGCACATTCAAGCCTGCCTGGCGCATGATCGCGGCCAGACGGGCGACATTCTCCAGATAAAACGCGTTGCGCGTATGGCGCTCGGGGATCACCAGCAGATTCTTCGCGTCCGGGCAGATCTTTTCGATCGACGCCATCGCGGCCTGCACGGCGAGCGGCAGCACTTCCTGCGGCAGATTGTTGAATGCGCCGGGAAACAGATTGGTGTCGACCGGCGCGAGCTTGAACCCCGCGTTACGCAGGTCGACTGAACAGTAGAACGGCGGCGTGTGCTCCTGCCATTCGAGCCGGAACCAGCGTTCGATGGCGGGGGTAGCGTCGAGGATCTTCCGCTCGAGGTCGAGCAGCGGGCCGTTTAACGCCGTAACTAGGTGCGGAACCATTGATCACTCGCAGACTGGAGAAAAAAGATTGTAGAGCAAATGCTTTGTCCATTTGGGGACGCTTTCTCCATTCGCAAGCGGATGCGAATGCATTCTCGCTATCGCCATGATAGGCGGGGAAAACTGCTGTTCACAAGAGACGCGGCAAGAAAAAAGCCCGCCATGAAGGCGGGCCAAAGTCGCTGCGCTTGATTCGTGATCCAGCGAGCCCTGGAGCCAGGGCCCGTGGATAAATCCTTATTCGACGTGTTCGCCGTGCAGGCTCACGTCCAGGCCTTCGCGTTCCTCTTCTTCCGTCACGCGCAGACCCATCACCATGTCGATGACCTTCAGCAGGATGTAGCTCACCACGCCGCTGTAGACCAGCGTCGTCAGCACGCCCTTGGCTTGCAGGATCACGCTGCCGTCCGCGCCGCCGATGTCCTTGACCGCGAACACGCCGGTCAGCAGCGCACCCACGATACCGCCGATGCAGTGCACGCCGAACGCGTCGAGCGAGTCGTCGTAACCGAGCTTGTGCTTGAGCCACGTTGCCGACCAGAAGCAGATCACGCCTGCCGCGATACCGATCACCAGCGAACCCGCCATACCGACGAAGCCCGAAGCCGGCGTAATCGCCACCAGACCTGCCACGGCGCCCGACACGATACCGAGTACCGACGGCTTACCCTTGGTTGCCCATTCGGCGAACATCCATGCGAGTGCTGCTGCTGCGGTTGCCACTTGCGTTGCGAACATCGCGAAACCGGCACGGCCGTCTGCCGCCACTGCCGAACCCGCGTTGAAGCCGAACCAGCCTACCCACAGCATGGCGCCACCAATCAGCGTGAGCGTCAGGTTGTGCGGCGCCATCGCTTCCTTGCCGTAGCCGACACGCTTGCCGAGCACCAGCGCGCAGACCAGCGCCGCGATACCGGCGTTGATGTGCACCACCGTGCCGCCCGCGAAGTCGAGGATGCCCGCAGCAGCCAGCCAGCCGCTCGGTTCCCAGACCATGTGCGCGATCGGCGAGTAGACGATGATCGACCACAGCGTCATGAACACCAGCATCGCCGAGAACTTCATGCGATCGGCAAACGCGCCCGTGATCAGTGCCGGAGTAATGATCGCAAACGTCATCTGATAGACGACATAGACCGTTTCCGGGATCGTCGGTGCGAGGTGGCTGACGGTCAGCGTCGTGGCCTTGTCGCCCTTGATGTAGTTCATGCCCGCCATGAAGAAGCGCGAGAAGCCGCCGATGAACGAGTTACCCGGCGTGAAGGCGAGGCTGTAGCCCACCACGACCCAGATGATCGACACGAGGCAGGTGATCGCGAAGCTTTGCATCAGGATCGCGAGCACGCTCTTCTTGCGGACCATGCCGCCGTAGAACAGCGCCAGACCCGGGATCGTCATGAACAGCACGAGCGCGGTGGAGGTCAGCATCCAGGCGGTGTCGCCCGAATTGATCTTCGACGAATCGACCGAGAACGGCGCGGTCGGTGCAGCAGGCGCGGCGTCCGATGCTGCCGGCGCGGCTGCTGCGGCGCTGGCAGCCGGTGCGGCGGACGCATCAGCGGCCGGTGCCGAAGCCGCGGCGGCAGCAGGTGCTGCCGAGGCGTCAGGCGCCGGCGCGCTCGCCGTCGTATCGGAAGCAGGCGCCGAGGCGGCTGCAGGGGCGGAAGCGTCGTCCGCGAGGGCGGCGCCGATACCGCCCGCGAGCAGCGAACCGGCCATCAGCATGGACATCAATAATTTGCGCATCTTCGTTTCCTCTTGTCGCTATCTGTGTCGCTATCTTTTGGTATTACAGAGCGTCCGCGCCGGTCTCCCCGGTGCGAATCCGAATCACCTGCTCGATCGGGGTGACAAAAATCTTGCCGTCGCCGATCTTGCCGGTGCGTGCCGCGCGTTCGAGCGCCTCGATCGCCTGGTCGACGATGTCGTCCGAGACAGCCGCCTCGATCTTCACCTTCGGCAGGAAATCGACGACGTATTCAGCGCCCCGATACAGCTCCGTATGGCCCTTCTGACGGCCGAAGCCTTTGACCTCCGTCACCGTGATGCCTGAGACGCCGATGGCCGACAAGGCTTCGCGCGCCTCATCGAGCTTGAACGGCTTGATGATTGCGGTAATGAGTTTCATGAAATCCCTCGCTAAGTTGCGTAACCCGTTGCGTAACCCTGTTTGCGTACCCTGTAACCCGTTCGCGTGGTCTCGTTCCGCTGCCGGTAAAAAGCACCCGGCAGTGCGCGCGGGGCAGTAACAGCAACTCGCATGCCATGTTGTGTCAGACTTCGTCCGGGGCATGCTGCAGAAGGCGCGCAAGCGGCCCTGGCCGGATGGCCAACGTTGGCGGGGCACGGTGGCGCGGCGTATGGATCGTTGCTAGAGTGTTCGAAGGCATTTAACGTTTGAGCGCGCACCAAACGGGCTCATGCGGCAGCGGCAGGCAACAAGCCATGCACCAAGACGGCCCATTCAACGTGACAAAGCACAGGCGCAATGAAACATGCACATTTTTTGTGCATTAAGGGGAACACCATGAAACAACCGAACGATGTCTTTAACGATTTTCAGGCCCGCATGAGCGAGCTGTTCAAGAACTCGCCGGCCAAAGATGTCGAACGCAACGTGAAAGCCATGCTGTCGCAGGGCTTTTCCAAGCTCGACTTGGTCACGCGTGAGGAATTCGATACGCAGACCCAGGTGCTGGTCCGCACCCGCGCGCGCCTCGAGGAGCTGGAGCGCCGCGTCGCCGAGCTCGAACAGAAGCTGCCGGTCACAACGACTACACCCTGAAGCTTTGCTCGCAGCGCTTTAGCTGCGCAGTGCTGCACATCACTGGCAAGCGAGCCGTGACGTCATCAGCGTTTTAGGGGACTCGTGCGCGCCCTCGGCGCGCCGTCCGACGGGAGAAAACATGTCGCTTGCCGTGGTGCGCAGTCGCGCGCCGGCCTCTGGCCGCGCGCCCGAAGTAACCGTCGAGGTCCACCTCGCGAACGGATTACCCTCTTTTTCGATCGTCGGCCTTCCGGATCTGGAAGTGCGCGAAAGCCGCGAGCGCGTGCGCGCGGCGCTGCAGAACTGCAGCTTCGATTTCCCTGTGCGGCGCATTACTGTCAATCTGGCTCCTGCCGATTTGCCGAAGGAGTCCGGCCGCTTTGATCTGCCCATCGCTTTAGGCATTCTGGCGGCGAGCGGGCAGATTCCTGCCGAGTCCCTCCTGCATCGCGAATTCGCAGGTGAGCTGTCACTGACCGGTGCGCTGCGGCCAATGCGCGGGGCTTTCGCGATGGCCTGCGGAACGGCTCGCAGCGGCGCTTCTCACGGCGGCCTGGCGGGCGTGTCTGCGTCTACTCGTATTGCTTCAGCCGAACCGGCGGCGCTCGAGACATCCGCTCAATCTACCCCGCAGCTCTATCTGCCCGCGGCAAGCGCGGCCGAGGCAGCGCTCGTGCCGGGTGTCGATGTCTATGGCGCCACCGATCTGCCGTCGCTGTGCGCACATCTGGCCGGAGCGCCCGACGCCCGGCTTTACCCTGTCGCGGCACCCGACCTCAGCGAGACCGCGCCCGTCGCCGTTCCGGACATGACTGACGTGATCGGCCAGCGCGGCGCGCGCCGCGCACTTGAAGTCGCCGCGGCCGGCGGACACCACGTCTTGCTGGTCGGGCCGCCTGGCGCGGGCAAATCGATGCTCGCCGCCCGCCTGCCAGGCTTGCTCCCGCCCATGACCGACGACGAGGCGCTAAGCTCGGCGGCGTTGCTGTCCGCCAGCCGGGCGGGCTTCACGCCCTCGCAATGGCGGCGGCGGCCATTTCGCGCGCCGCATCATTCGTCGAGCGGGCCGGCGCTGGTCGGCGGGCGCAATCCGCCGCAACCCGGCGAAATCACCTTGGCGCATCTGGGTGTGCTGTTTCTCGACGAGCTTGAGGTTAGGTGTTTCGAGGATGTCTGTCGTATATCAACTAGGAATGGAGGGGGTGCGGGGGAGACGAAGCCAGCTTGTCTGTGGATAACTCAGCCTCATTGCGCCTAGATACGCCCGATCGCCACCGCACAGGGGCAAGTGATTAATCTGATGGACGCCGGTGAGAGCTTGAGCGAGCGACTTGGTGTCGATCTCACCATCCTCTTGCCAAAGAGCACCTCCGTTGCGACGTTGGCCCGCAAAGCTCGAACGCTCGAGGAATGACATGACGATCGACTACCCCAACGCCCTTCTAGACACGCTGCTATCCAACGGCGAGGGCTCCCACCGGCGCGCCAAACTGACGGCGACGCATGAGATTTGTCCTAGGCACCACGAACCAGGGCCCCGCGATTTTTCGCTGCCGACCATCGGACACTTTGCCGAAGCCGAAGGAATCCTGGAAGGACGAGTCCTCTACAACCCTCAATCTGCCGACTATCGAGCGTTGGTAATCTGGTTATGTCGTGTCTTGGGAAAACCTGAACGGCACGCAGTGCCGCGACCGCGACACCATTACTGCCCGAATGCCCGCCAGGCGATGTATGCGCGGCTTGTCCATGCCCCCGATGCCGAAGTCGAGCATTTAGTCCTCAAGGTTCGAGGCCATGGCGCAGGCGGTGCGTGGCATGCGACGTAGCAGTAAATAAGTTCTGGGCTAGAGGTCAAGCGGCCAACCGGTGCTATAGAAAGGCCGGTCCATGTCATCATAAATGGCACGGGGCGCCGCCAAATCCGGCGCATCCAAGCGTGCGTCAACTTTGCGTCAATGCTGGCCGGCGTTCAGCAGTACCCAAATCTGCCGTGTTGGCGGCCCGGCAAGAATTTGCGCAAACGCCGCGCAGCACCGAACACTGGTGTAGTGCTCTTCTACTCGCCCCCCCCTTCACTGCGCCAGCACCGTTTAGCTTGAGGTCTTGGTGCGGGGGCTCAACGGCCGCCTTCCCGTAGAGGTCGGCGCACCAGGCGCAGGTTTGAATCCAAAAGGTCCATTCGGGAATTGTCAATAATTGCGAGCGTTCATGCAGCCAATCGATGCTCGTAGAAAGGCCGGTCCAATCGTGTATGCTCCCGCCCCTGTCGCCGTCGCGTACGGCGGTGGTGACGACTGGCGAGCCCGTGAATGGCGCGAACGTCGCGAGTGGCGTGAACGTGAATGGCACCGCCGGGAATGGCGTGAGCACGAGTGGCGCGAGCATCGTGATTGGCGCGGGTATTGAAACGGCGCCTGAAGGCGCCACATCCGATAAATCCGGCCTCAGAGTACTTTCGAATGAAAGCTAGCGAGATAAGAATCGCCTTGATTGCAACGACGCTGGCCTTCGCAACGGCAGGCACGGCAAACGCCGCAGGCTGCCTCAAGAGCGCGGTGGTAGGTGGGGTCGCCGGGCATTACGCGGGGCACCACGCTGTGGTTGGTGCGGTCGGCGGCTGCATGGTCGGCAGGCACCTTGCGAAGCAGCACGCTCAACAGCAAGCCGCGGAACGTCAGGCAGCGCAGGCGCAATAAAACGTCGTCGGCCTGGTGTACCCGGTGGAACCAGAGAATTGCTGGTCCACCGGGTATTTGACAACTACGTTTAGGTCGTCAACCCGGCGCCAGACTCGACTGTGGCTACCGGAGCGGGCACGGCCACGCTCTTGCGCGGCGCTTTTTTCGCCGGCGCCTTCTTCGCCGGCGCCTTCTTAATCGGAACCTTCGCGCCCACGGCCTTCTTGGCAGCAGTTTTCTTCGCAGTCGCGGCCTTCTTCGCAACAGCCTTCGTGACCGCCGGTTTCGCATCCGCCGCCGCACTTGCGCCAACAATCAGAAACTTCGCCCGGTCTTTGGCACCAGATAGCCACGCCGGTGCCGGACCGCGTCCGCTCCAAGTAGCGCCAGACTTCGGGTCGCGGTATTTGGCCGGCTGCGGACCTTTTGGCTGACCCTTGGTAGAGGTCGCACCAACTGCCTTCGAGGCCTTCTTCACCGCAGTCTTCGTCTTGCTCAGAACAGCTGCGGTCGTCGCAACAGTTGCTTTAGCACCACCTGCAATCAGGAACTTACTCCTGTCTTTGGTTTCGGCAATCCACGCCGGCGCGCGGCCGCGTCCACTCCACGTCGCGCCCGACTTTGGGTCCTGGAACATCGCCGGCTGCGGCCCGCGGACATAGTTGCCAGCCGCCTTCGCTTTGCTAACAGAAGCCGGTTTCGTTGTCGCTGTACTTCCGTCAACCAGGAATTTGTCTCGGTTCTTCGCGGCGGCAATCCAACTTGGAGCCCGGCCGTGTCCGGTTCAGGTTGCACCACTCTTCGGGTCGCGATACTTGACCGCAACAGCGCTGCCTTTGCTCATGGTCTTAGCAACTGCCTTCGTGGCGCGCTGCTTGCCGCCAACGTGCGCGTCAATGTCGGCGGTGGTCAGGCCGTGCTTCGCCATCAACTCGCGAATCTTTTCGATGACGCCCGACGATTGCTTTGCAATCAGCGCATCCGCTTGGGCCTGCAATTTTTTAATCTTCGCCTGCATTGCTTCCAAAGTCGTTGCCATCAAGTGGCCTCCTCATAAATGTGGTCGCAATATGCCACGGTCGCGCTAGAAAAGGCTAGTGCATTGACTAAAGCGGCGTATCACCAAAAATCACAACACTGCGTCGTCGCGCTCCATGCCCTTCAATGTGGTCCGTTCAAGGCTTGTCCTTGCCGCGAACATTACTTGGTGGCTCTCCGGTGTTTCCGCCGTTCCTCCTTCGGCGTTGGAAGAGAACGCCGAATCCAACCGCGACAAGCAAAGCCGTCATCAGGCCGGCGCTCATGCCGGTCGCGCTACGGGATTCACTTGCGCTAGAAGGAGCAGACGCGACCGTAGGCGAAGAGGCTTGCGTCTCCACGGGTTTCGGAAGCGCCACGCCGGCGGCACTCCCTTGGCGCACCAGAGATGCTTCCGAAGTCGGCAAGGCCTGGGATGCGGGAAGGACGATTGCGTCCGAAGCAGGTCCAACAGGGGCCATTGCAGTAGCTGAGGCCATAACCGGAGCCACTGCAGCGCGAGAAGTTGTTTCGACAGACCTGGCTATCACCGCCCACCGAACAAATACGCCGTCGATGCAGTGGACGTCAGTGCAGGCGTTCCGCGATTGCCTCCACCGGGCGAGTTGTTCGGGCGAGAGCTTCCCACTGCTCAGCAGAGCCTGCTGCTGCGCGAAGACATCGTCGTATTCATTGTTCAGGATGGCGTGGTCGCATATCACGCGTTCCGCCGGTTGTCGCGTGGTCGCACATCGAATATCGCTCGCCCATGCCGTGGTTGAACCAAACGCTGCCATTGACAGCAACAAGACCAAATGTCGTCTCAGATACACCAGTCCTCCTGGAATGTGATTGTCGATTGCTTCGACACCTTCTTGTCGGTTTTGGTTTGGCTACGAGCCTATACGCTGCGAAGCTTCACGTGGCACTTGGGGGAGTTGAATCTACTACCCGTTGGTCCTAGGCTTCGTGCGTGACGGCAACCGGCCTCCGACACCGGAAGTGACAGAGCAGCGCCGAGTTGGTACAGCGCTGAGCGCGCACCACCAAAATTCCCACAGAACGTTCCGGTCGGCGAGCTGTCCACGGAATCTTCCCCGTCCCGGCCTCAATAACGTGCACGCGGGTCGGCTCTCGATGCGAACCTCGGTATCATAGGCAAGGTCTCTCGCCTCCCGACAGCATACGCTCCCGCTAGGGAGCGAGTCCGGGAACACTTATACTGGGCGCAAGTGTTATTACGCGCATCCAGAAAGATGCAATGAAATTTTCCGTCAGCACAATGGTGTCGGGAACCGCCGATTGGCTCTTCGCACTCTCTCAGGACTACTCCCGCCGACAAGAGTGGGACCCGTTGCATCCCGCTCCGAATTGCTTAATGGGGCGACGGTGCCGGCGGTCGGTGTCGACGAATACATCGAAAGTGCCGGTGGTCTGGTTATGGTGTCGCGCTATGTGTCGTTCCAGCCACCGCGCGTGGCAGCGGTCTCGATGATTGAAGGACCACGTCTGCTGGCCAGCTTCAGCGGGGGATGGAAATTCCGACAAATATCCCCCACGCACTGCCGTGTAACGTTCACATACAATTTCAGAACAGCGCCGATTTGGCTTCGTTGGGCGATGGAACCGATTGCCGGTCTCTGGTACCAGCGACAGACACGCTCACGGCTGAACTGTTTCAGGGCGTGGGCCGAAGCTGGCTCTACCGAATAAACGAATATCGGAGTCACCACTGAAATGGGATACGACGTCCACATCACGCGCAAAGAGAACTGGTTCGACGACGGGCCGGAAATCAGTCTTCACGAGTGGAAGACCTTTATAGATGCGGATGACGAAATGCGGCTCGATGGCTATGCGGAGGCAAAGTTGCCCGATGGGAATGTGCTGCGTGTGGACAGCGAGGGGCTGGCTGTCTGGACCTCATATCGCGGCAGCACGGCTGGCGGAAACATGGCGTGGTTCGATTTCCGGTCCGGTAATGCTGTCGTCAAGAATCCCGATGTCGCCATTCTCAGCAAGATGTGGCAAATCGCTCAGAAACTGGGCGCTCGGGTGCAAGGCGATGATTGCGAGATTTATGGTTCTGACGGGAGCATCGTCGCATCATGAGCCGCGATTTCCGTCGTGGGCACTACAAGACGTCTGCGGGTATTCCGCGATGAGGTAAGCGCGTCATTAGTGCGCACTCCGTCAACTACGAACAACGAATCGATGTCTTCCGCGGTTAGTCCCCAAACGGGTTGCCGGTGTCTTTCACTTCTGTATTGAGGTTGTATTCCGCACGCACGACCTTGAGCACGCCCTCGATGTCGCGCTCGAAGCCGACCGCGTTACCGAAGTGGGTCATGTTCCAGTTGCAGCCTGTCTTGTCAGGTTGCTGCAACTGCGGCCGCGGCACACGAATCTTCACGCCATCCTCGACGATTTCCTGCAGTCGATGGATTCGCCGGTTGACCTCCTGCTGAAGCTGCGAGGCATTGAGCGTCTTGCGTATCATCCATGTCTCCTTCCGGTTGCCCAAGCCAGTCTAGCGCAAGTGAGGCGCTCCGCAACGTGCCGCTGACATGCAAAGTGCCCGAGAGGGAACTGGCGGCTTGGCTCGTCGAGGTGCGTAAGTAAGTCAGTACGCGACAATTCCGACGCCCCTGCCGCCAATGCCACGACCACCGATGCGCGCAACCTCAGACGGAACCGGCGCAGTGCCGTCAATCAGAAACTTGAACCGCTCTTTGGCACGAGCAAGCCACGCCGGAGCTCGGCCGCGCCCGCTCCAGGTCGCGCTAGACGTGGGTGCAAGGTAAAGTGCCGGCTGTGAGCCCCACTGACGTAGTTACCAGTAACCCACCCATACCCCCCCCCGGGAGAGTTGGACATGTCGCAACCCGGTGTTTCAACCGCCCCATCGCGAGCCGTTGGTTCTTTCGTCGACCAGCTCAAGACACGGATTGCGCTGCTCGCCCTTTTTGTCGGTTCGATGTGGGCGGTGTTCTTTCTGTCGGTGTCGATGCCTTTCCTGCATCTGAACCGTCACGGCGTTGTTCCGCGCACGCTCGACGGTTTGCAGGGCATCCTGTTTGCGCCGTGGTTGCACGCCGGCCTGTGGCACATCACTGCCAACACGGGTGGTCTGCTGGTGCTCGGTTGGCTTACGATGTGGCCGCGCATCGCAAATTTCTGGCAGGTGACCGCCGGGGCCATCCTCGGCGCGGGATTGTGCGCATGGCTGCTGGGCGCGCCTTATTCCGTACACATCGGCGCGAGCGGCGTGGTGTTCGGATACGCAGGATATCTCGTCGCACGTGGCTTCTACACGCGTAGCATCCTCTCGATTCTCGTCGCCCTGTTCGTGGTCAGTAGCTACGGACTGAGTATGGTGCTCGGCGCGCTGCCCCTCTATCCGCACGTATCGTGGCAAAGTCATCTCGGTGGCGCGATTGGCGGCATCATCGCCGCGCGACTGTCGCGACAAACGCTACGCCTTCAAGCCTGACTTTTTATCATTTACGGTCGATATACCGTTCTGGAAAAGCCACGCCGGGTGGGGCTCGCTGGTTCTTCAGTATCTCCGTTCGGCGCGTCGCAAACAGGTCACGCTAACACCGATGGCGACGCCCTGTCTGGAAGCTTGGCGTCACCTATCGTACGTTCTGTCGGAAATTGAAACTGAAACGGCACGGTCTCGGCGCACTCTATCCCAAACCACCTGAAACGGACGAGCCAGCCGGTTTTGTCAGTCTGGCTGCAACACTGTTTTCAGGAATCGCACATCGACGGCCGTCTTTCTCAACAGGATACTTCGCATGTCCGAATCACCTAGTGGCAAGGCGCGTCGGCGAGACGACACGAGACCGCTACGAGGCTGGAACTTCGAAGGGGAGACCGACATGGATGAGCAAAAACGCCAAAGTATGATTGCATACCTGCGCAACAAGATGGCGAAGGTTGGCATCAAAGTGGGTGACGTCGCGGCGGCAATTGCCGAAGAAAGGGCGCGCCAAAAGTCGGCGCGATATCGCAGTGCTTTCGGCGACACATGGGATGGCAAGGGCGATATACCTCAGTGGCTGAGGCAAGCGACCAGCGCCGGGCAGTCACTGGCGCATTTTGCTGTTGAGAAGTCGTCAACTTCAGCTAGCCGTGGGCGTCCGGCAATTGACTGGAGTCGGGACCCGTTCGCTGGCACACGACTGGCGACGGTTAGGCCGTCGTAAGCGCCATGTAATAGCTGTCTCGTACTCGTGGTTAGGCTAAGTAGCCTCGTCCTCAACCCCTCTCTGGACCGGGTTTTCTCACCGAGCCTACTGAAGAATGCCGCTTCGTCAAACTAGACGACCGTGTAGGCGAGGTGCCAGAAATTCCAACGCCGGTTTCGTAAGTCCGCCGGAGAGGGCGCAACCGCTGGCTTGGTTGTTACCGCGGGTGGTCGCCTCTAGCGCATGAGCTTTTCCCACCAACGTTGGCGGAGTTGCAGAGGCTTCTCGCGGCGTGGGGGCTCGAAGCCCGAACTCGCGATGAGCACGCCGCAACTCGGCACGTCGCGAAATCGGAAGGCAATCGCGATGATGTCCTGGTTGCGCCGGCGCACCGACGAAACGCGCATGGTTTTCGGGTCGATGGTATGCCGGTCATTGACCCAGGCAAGGCCCAGCGCAATCGCTGTCTCTAGTTCGACATAAAACGTCGTGGCCTCCGGGCTCATCAACTGCTCGTCGCCGTAGCGCGCGTGCACGAAGTAGCCTTCCGCAGCGGTCTCTGGGAATATCACGGGCTTGAGCGCACAGTTGTTAGTCATGGGACACCTGTCGGCTAGCATCGCCCGATTCTATCCGAGTGCGTGGGCACGGCTCCACCGCGGGGCTGCGCGCCCTAAGCGACGTGCTTCCGCCATGTCGAGGACGCAGCGCTCATGTGCGTGTACGCCTGGTCCAGCCAGTCCGCGCGCGACAGAAGGGGATTGCCCGGTGTGATGCTCTCGCGCGTCTTTTCACGCAGGAAAAACGGCACCTGGTCGCCGGCGCTCGTCGACGGATGCGGAAAGCTGCCGAGGAACTGGTCCTGCCGGATAAGCCCCGCGTCGACACAGTGCTGCAAGGCGGCGTGCGGCGTGGGCCCGAGTCCGACGTACAGCGCGTGCGTGTTCATGCGACGCACCGAGGGCAGGAACACCTCCTCGAACTGCTGCCGATAGATGCGCGACTTCAGCACCTCATCAAAGCCTCCGGCGAACATCCACCAGCCCTTCACTCCGCGCTTGGTGCCCCACTTGAATGCCGCGTTGGGCACCACCGAGGTCGCCTGAAACAGAGCATCGCTCTTGCCCCATAGGTCGATGACGTCGTCGATGCCGAGGAGATGCTCGAACTTGAAGTGGCGCAGCATCTTCAGCAGGTTGGGCCGCATGCTATTGCCGCCGAACGAATTCAGGCGCTTGACCGTGCGCAGTATGTCTTCACGGGCGGCGCCCTCGCGCAGCAACTTGGCGAAGGTGGCCAGCGTTCCCCCGATTTGCGTATTGCCCGGCGTGATGCCGACGATGACGAGCTTCGCAACCGGATTGATATACTCGAACGGGACGTACTGCACCTGATGGCGAGTGTCCTCGTCGACAATCACCGGGCTGGATACCAGCGCCTGGACACCCTCCATTTGCAGTCGCCCTGCGAATTCTGCGTAGTAGTCGCGCATGTGGTCACCTCGTTGTCGTGGTGGGTCGTTAATATCGACTGGAGTTATCCATTTCAAGCTATCCTATGCGATGAAAATTTCCGCGAAGGGGCTGCCCCCCCGACACAGTCAACCCGTAGTTTCGCTCTACGAGGCGGACACCAAGGGAAACCTACTCCCGAATCTATGGGGCTATCGGTCGGCCTTCTTCTTGGTTCGACGTGCTCGCCTTGGCCACGAAGCAGGCTCTTGCAGTTCACCCAGGCGATGCCGGGAGAGACTACGGCAGCGCGTGCAGACGCCCGCAACCCTCAGGCTTGAGCCATTGCGGTCGACGCTGAGTTGCCGCAGGCGGCTTCTACCTCGGTCGGCCATACTGGCTCCCGGCTCGTCAGTTGCGCGATGTAGTGCAGTATCGACAGCAGGAATATCGGCCCCGAAAGCAGGATGGTGAGAACGCGCATGGCACCGCCGGCGCTGCCGACAGCTCCTATGCCGTAGAACCAGACGCTCATTGAGGCGCGCAGAGAGGGGCCTCTCGGAAGATACCGCTCGACCTTCGGCAGCGCGCCCGGGCCCTGCTCCATGTATCGCCGGATGAACTCGAAGTTGGCCTGAATCTGGAAGAGGACCTGCTTGCCAATCGGAGTGGACTCGTCTGCGCCGTTGACCGTACGGGCACCGAAGCTGAACGTGTTGATGATTTTCCTTCCCGCGTCGTCAAGGGCAAAGCAGCGCATTACTGTTGGCGCTCCCCCGGCCAGCCCGTTGGAAGGCAGCCGGTGCGGGTAGAAAAACGCCTTGTCCCAATGTACCGCGATTACGCCGCCCGGCCCGTTGTGCCGGAAGGCATACACCATGCGCGTCTGGCGATTGAAGCGCACGGTCTTGTGCCTGTAGTTGAAACAATCGCGGAGAAGTATCACCACGGTGAGCACGCAGCACAGCAGCGTTATTGCAACGAAGACCCACATGCCGGCACTGAACATCCCCTGTTCGCCGTTCCTGACCATTGCCGGCGTATCGACAATCGCACTTTGAGCGGCTTCCACAGTGAGGAAAGCAAATGCCGGGAAACAAAGCAGGAAGGCAAGAAGGCCCCAGCCAACCTGCGAGTAAGAAGCGTCGCAGACTTCGAGATAAATATCGTTCATCCCGAACACGGTGTATGCGTCGGCGGCTTCCTCGGCGACTGGCTTGTGAACATCAATCCGCCGCGCGACCTCGTCTTCGGTTAGTGGACGGTTGATTCGAATCTTCGTCAGGTAATCGTACGCCATGGTGCCTCGTTCATGATGGAATCGCTTGTTTGAACCAGCACAGTGTCTTCTGACCTGACGGTGCATACCGGTTGCATCGACCCCTTCTTGTCGGTATCGGCAGGGAGGCCGTGCAGCGACGTGTCCTTAATATTCACCACGTCGCACCGCTCAACAGACGCAACCTGCGCGCTTGCCTCGGAAGAACAACGTAGAGTGCGGCGGCTGCTTGGATGACGAGTCCTAGCAGTTCGCACGGTAGAGCGTAGCTTGTTCGGCTGAACGGCGACATGGCGAGATTGACCGGTATCGACGCTACGATAGTCCATCCCGCCGTCGTGAGCCCCACCATAACCGCCTGCCAGAACGTCAGCCTGTCGGGGGCAGTCAGCCTTTGCGCAATAAACCCCCGACGCACCGTGTAACCAATGAATGGCAGACAGACCACAAAGCAGATTGGCGCGACCACAGCCAGTGCAATCAGGACGGTCGCAATCGAGGGATACTGCCCTCGGTCACGCTGGAATACCCATATGGCGGCAAGTCCGAGGCCAAGCCCCCACAGCGGCAAGGTGGCCAACAACTGTCGCCACAGGCATGACCACCAGACAGCCAGGCGGCGACCTAAACTCATCTTTGGAAGCATTCTGAACAATTTCGCTTTCCTCCCCGAAACTATATGTATCCACCGACGAGTTCGTCAGCGCCTTTTTTAAATATTTCTGTTGGACCGTGAGCGCCTATTCAAGCAGGAAGTCGGGTTTCGGTCCTGGCGCCCTTTGCCTTGGCAATTCGACAAGGCCGATGCATCATTTTGATATGGCGGTCGTCACTAAGCAGATAGCGAGCCACGTATCTGAGATGCAATGAGCTTGGGGAGTGGGTCGCAAGTGCATTTGCAGAGGTCATTTTCCAATGCGACTTGCTTGCCCATCACTGATACGGTATGTGGCGTACCGTCAGTGATGACGACACCTTCCTTGTCGCAGCTACGGCATTTGACAATGCCGCCGATGTAAGCCAGCGGCTTCCCGTCCAGAGATGACCCACTTATGCCGTCCATCACGATGCCGTTACGGTCAGTCGTGTCGCCCTGGACAATGAATCTACGTCCCATGTTTTATCTCCGTGAGCAATGTCTTTGCCAGCGGCGTCGCGTTACCCCCCGGAAGATTGTCACGTTCTCTTGACTAGGTGCCAGGTCACCCAATGCACTTTCCTCTCGCCCAGGTTATCTGTGACCATCAGGTCCGGCATCACCGCTCCTGCGACTATGTGAATAGACGAGTCCTCGTATTTTTCTGCACGCCACACCCCAGAAACAGGACACATGTCCCCAGTCTTGACGTCTGGAACGTCAGCAAGGTCAGTTGGTGCATCTTCGCGCTTCGCAACGAGGAAATACTGTGACTCGTCCGTAATCACCCCATCCTTGTATCGCGTGTCTTCCCACAATAGACGCCAGTGGGTAGTCGGTCAGTTCCCGAGGACCTTGCGTATAGCGCGTGCAAAGCCGATATCGAACACCGTCCGGCCTCTCTCGTTTAAGATCTCGCCGTGGGTGCCCTCTCGTAACCCCTGCTTCTCGAGGTGATCGGCCGAGACCGCTTTCCACCGAGTCACTGGTATTGCCGCCAACCATGCAGAGGCCGTGGTGCATCGGCATCCAGCCGACCGGGTTTCTTGCTGCGGGATGCTCCGGGATGATACTTGCAACGCTGGCTACGCTGTTGCAGATTGCTGTTTGCAGAAGCTCCTCGTGCTTCGTGTCGAGCAAGAAATTCTGAATGCTCACGTCTTTGTTCGCGTCCAGCCGCGCCTTCGCATCGAGTAGCACGTCGCGAATATAGGTCGCCCCGGGCTTGGTGTAGTACAAGGTCATAACCAGGCGACTATGGCCGACAAGCTTTTGCAGCACCGGAAACGGCACTTGGCCTTCGAGCGCCAGCGCAGTGATCAAGGAGACTCGCAGACTGTGTAGCGGGAACAAGGTCCTCCTCGAAACTTTTTCTTCCTGCGGCGGAAGGAGCCGAATCGGTGCCCCGTTGCGATGAGTCTCGACCCGGTCAGCCAGACGCAGTTCGAGAGCTTTCAGCAAGCGAAACCAGCATAGATCGAGCACCTTATCCTGGAGCGGAAAATGACGCATATGTGCAGGGTACTCGGGCAACCGGAACAGAAAGCACGCATCAGGGTAACCCGCCAATTGCACATCGCTTTTGACGATGATGTGGCGACGATCTAATTCCGTCCATGATGTCCGGCGCGAGATGGGGTTGTACTTCTCCTGCCAGTCACGCAGTTTCTCAAACCAGTAGAAGACATTCTGATGGACCGCCCCGCCAAGAATCCATGGCAACACATAGCCCTTCTCAGGCCCGGACCTTGAAATATCGGCGGTCTTGTTTGTATTGATGTAAAGGGCCACCGAAGGTACCTCACCGGCGACGAGATCGCTGGTGCGGCGGAACACCCCCTGTTGTAGCGGTCTCGAGATACTTCCCTGAGCGATCCCGCTCGAGTTCGGTTCCCAACGACCAGACATGTAGCGCCACGTTTCCGCTTCCCCAGAGTCGAGCACGCGGACCTGAGAGGTCCGCAGCGGTAGGATGAGCTTGACGAGCAGGGCAACCCATCGCACTGGACTCCACATCTGCAAAACCTGCCCACCGCGATAGTTCCCACTCAGCTTTCGTATACGCCAGACGCAATCTGGGTCATCGCGATCAATCTGGTCTTCGGTGACCGTGAACCAGTCGGGAGCGCTGGCGCCAAGGTGACCGAGTTTGCTTCCAAGCGCTCCCTGCGCCCATTGCCAGTCGCGAAAGTGCGGCCCTGGTGCCAGGATTTGCCGTAGTTGGTCGATGTAGCCGTATGGCAGCGGTGAATGCACGCTCTCGTCGCGCTTCGGCAATCCGCTTTTCGACATGCGAAGCACCGGATTTCGAAATGCAGGCATTACGACAGCTTTGTCGTCCTTGTCGATGTGACTGAAGTGCCGCAACAGCACAAATTGCAGGAAGGCGTGAATTAGATTGTTTGCGCTGATGCCGTACGGAGAGTCTGGGCAAGCTGTCTGGTGGAAGTCGGGGACTTGGGTGGTTTGCGTCAGGAAGGCGGTCGGGTCAAGAGGCAGCCCTTGAATGACGAGGTAACGCTCGAAGAACAGGGACAGAGCTTGTAGTTTGTGGCCGAGATTATGCGTTTCGCCGCTCAGCCACTCTAACGCCAGAACACGCCAGGCAGCGAGTTCTGGATAGAATTCGTCCATCCATGTCAGCGTTGAATCTGAGTCGCGTCGCAGACTGCGCTCGGTCCTCGCGGCCTTACGGCGTCCCTTGGGTTTGGTTGGGGAAGTTTTATACATGGAAATCGCTCGATCGTTATGGGGGGGCTGATTAGACGAACGGACCGAATCGGGACAAGAGCTCGGCTTGGTCTCCTTGCAGCCGCAGCGCGGCCGCCTCGAGTGCAATTCTGGCGTCGCGAGTACTTGCCTGCGTGTAGATTTCCTGGCTTTCGATGGACGAGTGATGCATGAAGCGGCGGATCAGTGGCTTCTCGATTCCAGCGCGCTTCAGGCGCTGTCCATAGGCGTGTCGGTGCCCGTGAGGCGTCGTGCCGAGTGCCTTTCCGACGTTGAGGCCTATGCGTCTGCACGCAGCTGCGTGAGCCTTGTTGTACTGGGTGAGCGTATACATCGCCCCGAGCGGCTCGCGCTTAATGTTGACGAAGGCAAACGGATGGGCCCTTTCAAAACGCGCGACCTGTTTGAGGTAGCAGTGCCATAACTCGAGAAACCACTCGCCATATTCCGGTACGAACCAGTACGCCTGTTTGTAGTAAGGGCCATCATGCATGCCACCTTTCCAGCCCGCATGCCGGCGATCCATCAGATCAGTGCGGGGCACCAGGCCGAAGCGTTGGGCGAGGTATTCAGCCCGATTCGATTTCTTCGGCCGTCCTCGCTCGTCCCACCAGTCGGACGGTGCGGCTCCGTAGTGTGGATGGTGAATGAGGACCTTGGCCTGTCGAAGGTTCGCGGGATCAGGAAATACGTCTTGGACATAGATGTGGAAGGGCTCCGACTCTCGAAATCCCGCACCATGTAGCAGCAGAGTAATCAGGATGCCTCGGTAGTCGTATTGATCACCGGTACGAAAGCCCTTGAATAGCAAATCTTCAAAGCGGCCCTCAGGAAATGCTGGTGGCTCGCCTCGAGTAACCTTGGGCAGTCTGCGATAGCGAAGCCGATAGCCTGTCGACCGCGGAGTCGCGTTCGACGCCCATGTATGCCCGAGAAACGCCTTGCTTCTGCGGTACTGGTAAGCGGCGTCATCGGTCTGTCGATCGAAGGCCCCGCCGGCATATCGTGGATTGACCGTCGACGCTTCGGGACGGATCTCCCCCAGCCAATTGAAGAAGTCGGTCAAGTGGGTAACGATGCGCGCCGCGTCGTGCGGCGAACGGGGCAGCCAGCAAAGCCCGGTGGTGTCAATTCCAGTTAGGCGATTGAAGGTGCCCGTGTACAGGCGCTGTGCGAAATTCTGAAACAGACGATGGGGATCGCGTTCAGCCGGATTGACTTGAAGGTATTCGAGGAAGAGTCGAATCGACCGCGTTACCTTCCGCATCCATTCCAGACTCCGATCGTGGCTCCGGTGCAGGAAGTAGTCAATCAGCGGTTCAAGAATCCCTGACGCGGTAAGAAGTGCGGGAATCTCGGTGTAGACGTTGGTTTCGTCCGTAAGGACCCGTGCTTTGATGCTGACGAACATGGCTCGACGGAGAAAAAACAAACATCCTACGCACGCATTAAGTCACCACGTTGAAGGTCGCTATCGGGAACACGTCCGGGGCGTCCTGGGCTGGCTAAAGCCTTTTCAGCACGGCTGTCGCAGAGCTCGGGCAGACGCCAATGAACTGGCTGGACGCCAAGAGCGGCAACGGCACCTCGCTTCGACCGATTCTCACGAAGCCCTGCTGTGCAAAGCAGGCTTACCATCAAGGCAGGAATGACCAATGTCCGAGCGACTGCTACCGACTCGATGTCCCAGTTCGACCCTGAGTTGCCGTTTGCGGGTCCGCCTCCCCGGAACGGCAGGCCCGGGAGCGAAGCCATCGGCGGATTTCATTGATTACGAAAGGTCCACGGCCTGTCCTTCGCCCTGCGGCGTGAGAGTATACGAGGATGCTAAGCGTTGCTCAGACCGACGCGATCTGGTTCGTACCGCACGACGCGGGGACGACTGCTAAGCGCGGTCAAACTCGGAGTAATGCGCAAAGTATCGATGAGCTACGTCACCCAAATAGTTGCAGCCGCTCAGCCGGCATCGGGAAGCGGACTCTAGCTCTCAAAACATCGGAAATCACGGAAAATGCTTTGACTGGATCGGGCAAGTATCATCGGATCCTCATTCCGTCTTGATGTCCATCACGAAGCGCCTTGCCCGCTCGTGCTGCGGGTTCTGGAAAAAATCGCTGGGTGATGCGCGTTCACAGATCTTACCGTCGTCCATGAAAATGACCCGGTCCGCCACCTCGCGCGCGAAGTTCATCTCGTGCGTGACGCAAACCATGGTCATGCCGCTGCGAGCGAGACGTTTCATCACTTGCAGCACTTCGCCGACCATCTCGGGGTCGAGCGCGCTAGTCGGTTCGTCGAATAGCATCACGGCGGGATCCATCATGAGCGCGCGGGCAATCGCGACACGCTGCTGCTGGCCACCCGAGAGCGTGCTGGGATACGCATTGACCTTATGACTCAAGCCGACCTTGTCCAGCAGCTCCAAGGCTTTCTCCTGTGTGTCCCGTCGGCTCAATTTGGACAAATGCAGAGGCGCTAGCGTCAGGTTCGCGAGCACACTCATGTGCGGGAACAGATTGAACTGCTGGAAAACGAATCCAGCCTGCTCACGCACCGCATTCAGATTCGTGCCACTGGCGTGCACCGACACGCCGTTCAGTACGATCTCGCCACCGTCGATGCTGTCGAGCCCATTGATGGTGCGGATCAGCGTCGATTTGCCGGACCCGGACGGCCCGCAGATTACAACGACTTCTCCACGGGCCACGGTCTCCTCGATGGACCACAGCACCCGATGCTGACCGAATGATTTGTCGACCTTGCTCAGTTCAATCAATTTTTTCTCCTGCCATGACCGGCAGCGAAGGCGCCGCGATGCTCGCCACACGACGCGCCGTGCGCTTGCGGTTCAGTCGCACTTCGACGTGGCGCACGCTGCGCGTCAAAGTAAAGCAAATGATGAAATAGGCCCCCGCCAGCAACGCATACGTCTGCAGCGGACGCGTGAGCAACTGGCTGTTGACCTGGTTGGCGGCGAACGTCAGCTCCTGAACGCCAATCACGTAGCCCAGCGAAGTCTCCTTGATTGTCGAAATGAATTCGCTAAGCATGCTCGGCAGCACGTTATAGAGCGCCTGCGGCACCACCACCAGCCGTAGCGTCGCTATATAGCCGAGCCCAAGCGCGCGTGCCGCTTCTGTCTGTCCGCGCGGAATCGCCTCGATGCCGGACCGGATCACCTCGGAAAGGTAGGCCGCCTGGTAGACGATCAGCGCACAGATCAACGTGACGAGGCCCGAAACCGTCACATGCGTGAGCGCTGGCAACAGGAAGTACGCCCAGAAGATCAGCATCAGTAACGGCATCCCGCGCACGAACTGAACGATGCCGAACGCCAGCCAGCGCAGCGGAGCGACCTTACTGATCCGGCAGATCGCAATCGCGAGAGCGATCGGCAGCGACGCGGCAATGCCCACCGTCGCGATTGCCAGCGTCATCGCCACGCCGCCCAGCGGCCCCTGCGGATATTGGCCGACGAGGAAGGTTTGCCAGTACTGGCTGAGAATGTCGATCATCGTCTGGCTCCTGCCGTGTCGAACCGGCGCGCCAGCATCGATCCGCAGAACATGATCGCGAACGAGATTGCCAGATAGATCACCGTCGCCACGGCGAATGCTTCGAACGTGCGAAACGTATTGCTGTCGACCTCTTTGGCTTCGTACGTCAATTCCGCCACGCCCACCGCCATCGCGAGGCTGGTGTTCTTGAAGAGCAACAATGCCTGATTGACGAGCGATGGCAGCGAAATGCGCAACGCCTGCGGCATGACCACCGTGCGCATCGTCGTCACATAGCTCATGCCGAGCGCCCGGCCTGCCTCCATCTGCCCAAGCGGAATCGCACGGAATCCGCTACGCAGATCCTCGGAGACGTAAGCGGCCGCACACAGGATCAGCGCGACAGCGGCGAGCGGAAACTCGCTGCCATGCGCCACAAGGTAGTCGCGCAACGGCGCCGGAAAAAGACTCGGTGCCGCGAAATACCAGAACAGGAGTTGCACCACGAGCGGCACGTTGCGGTGATATTCGACATAGGCCGCAACGACCTGGGCGCCGCCGCGCAGGCCGCTCTGTCTAACGATCGCGAGTAGGATGCCCAGCACGAAACTGCCGGCCCATGCCACGGCGAACAGCGCCAGCGTCACTGCGGTGCCGCTGATAAACCAGTGCAGATAGTCACCGCGCAGCACAGACGCGAAATCGAACTGAAAATGCATGGAAGGCTCCTCGCAGACGCTGGCGATCAGTCCGGAATGGGCGCGATCCGGAAATCGCGGTGGATCTTGTACTCGCTGCCGACACCCAGCCACTTGTCGAAGATCGCCGCTGCCTGGCCGGATTTCTCCATCGCTTCCAATGCGTGATTAACAGCGTCACGCAGCGCCGGCTCGTTTTTCCTGATACCGATACCCCATTGCTCCGAGTACACCGGCTGATCGATGATCACAAGCGGCGCCGACGCATCCGCTTGACGTTGCATCTTGATCAGGGCGAGTTCGGATGCGCAAAGCCCATCCGCCTTGCGCTGAAGGACCGCGAGGAATCCGCTCGTCGGGTCCGGATAGCTGATGATGCTCGCCGCGGGCAAAACCTTGCGTACGGCGGGCTCCGCCGTCGAACCCTTCACCACGGCAATGCGCTTCGACGCCATCTGCGCGAGCGAGGTGAGATTCGCGTCCTTGCGCACCAGCAGCTTCGACGGCCCGGCGAAATAGGCATCGCTGAAATCGATCTGCCCTGCACGTTGCTTCGAATAGCCGAGGTTAGCGGCCACTATGTCCACCCGCCCCTGCATCAACTCCGGAATGCGTGTATCGACGGCAATGAGCTTGATCTCAAGTTTGGCCTTGAGTGCGTCGGCGATGCCTTTGCAGAAATCCACGTCGTAGCCGACGGTTTCGCGGCTCTTCGAGTCCTGGAAGGAAAACGGTGGTGCAGTGCCGAGCGTGCCGCATATCAGCGTTCCGCGCTGCCGGATGTCGCTCAGGACGTCGGCGTTCGCGGCCACGCCATGAATAAGCGTCAGCGTGCCAATGAGAAGTGTGATGAGGCATTTCATGTTGTCGAGTCTCCGTCGTGCTGTTGTGTGCTGCTGTTATGAGAGCGCCTCACAGGCATCCTTGATGCGATTGCACGCTTCGACCACCGTATCCAGCGCCGTGGCGAACGAGAGGCGGATCGATGGTGAGACGCCGTACGCAGACCCATCGAGCACCGCAACATTCGCGTACTCGAGCAGATAGGCGGCGAAATCGACGTCCGACGTGATGCGCATCCCCGTCGGTGTCGTTTTACCGATCACGCGAGCACAGTTCGGAAAGATGTAGAACGCACCTGATGGACGCACGCAATCGATCAGCGCGATCTCGCCGAGAATGCTCATGGCGGCGTCCAGCCGCTCGCGGAACGTCGCAACGCAATGCGCGACGAAGTACTGTGGGCCATTCAACGCGGCCGCAGCCGCTGCCTGACTGATCGAGCAAACGCAACTGACGGTTTGCGATTGCAGCACGCCCAACTGCCGGATCAACGCTTTGGGACCCACGCCGTAACCGATACGCCAGCCGGTCATCGCATATGTCTTGGACACGCCGTTCACCGAGAGCGAGCGTTCGAGTAGTTTGGGGACGACCTCGAGCGGTGTACGGGCTTTGGTGCGGGTTTTAGTAGTGCCAGCGCCGTCTGCTTCGTAGTGGAAATGCTCGTAGATATCATCGCTCAGCAGCCATACCTGCTCGTGAGACAAAATCACCTCGGCGAGACCGCGTAGTTCGCTGTCGCTGTACGACGCACCGGTGGGATTGTTCGGAGAATTCAGCACCACCCAGCGGGTTCGCGATGTGATCGCGCGGTCAAGCGCCTCGGCCGTCAGCTTGTAGCCGTTTTCCGGCGACGTGCGCACGATCACCGGCACGCCATCGTTGAGCGTAACCATGTCGGGATACGAAACCCAATACGGCGCCGGCACCACCACTTCGTCGCCGGCATTCAAGGTCGCCGCAAAGGCGTTGTGGATCACCTGCTTCGCGCCGCTGCCGATAAAGACCTGCGCCGCGTCGAGGGCAATCCCGTTTTCACGGCGATATTTGTCCACAACAGCCTGGCGAAGTTCGGCAGTGCCCACAGCACTGGTGTATTTCGTATCGCCTCGGGCGATCGCCTCGATCGCCGCGGCCTTGACGTGATCGGGCGTATCGAGATCCGGCTCGCCGATCGTCAGATCGAGGATCGTGCGCCCCTCGCGGATCAACTGCATCACGCGCTCGCGCGCGGAGCCGCTGGCTGACGGCCGGATTCGAGAAAGTCGATCGGACTGAAGAATAACGGGTGTGCTCATCGGGATTTTCCACGCAACGCGGCCACCCGCGCATCGACCCACGAGCGATCAACCGCCCCGTGGAGGATGGCGCTACTGAACGCCCTTTCCTTTTCGACGTGGCGGATTGCGCGCTCGAGCACCGAGGCGGCGTCGTCAGGACGAATCGCCAGCACGCCGTCGGCGTCCGCGACGATCAGATCCCCGGGAAACACCACCATGCCGTCGACCGTGATCACTGTGTTGATTTCGCCTGGTCCGTCCTTGTGCGGTCCGCGGTGCGTCACACCGCGCGAAAAGCAGGGAAAACCCGCACGCCGGAAAGCCGAGACGTCGCGCACCGCTCCATCGATTACGAAGCCGGCCACGCCCTTGTGCTGCGCCATCTGCATCATCAGATCGCCGACCAGTGCATTGTCGGTCGCGCCGCCGCCGTCCACGACCAGCACGTCGCCGGCTTCGAGCATGTCGAACGCCTTGTGGATCAGCAGATTATCGCCCGGGCGCGTCTTCACGGTCACCGCGTTGCCGACGAGCGGCACGTCGCCGTGCCGAGGCCCAAGATGCCTCGTGCCCGTGCAGCGCCCCATGCAATCACTCAGCGCCGCAACCGGCAGATCGCGGAATGCATCCCTCTGCCGCCCGCTCACTCCCTGCACGCGTGCCTCGATGCGTAGCACCGTCTCCGTCATATCCGTCTCCTGGTAGGTAGGTGATTTGCCCTTCACCGTCATCGAGGAGCAGTTTAGGCTTCGACAAAAATGCGAAAAAGCGATAAATTTTCTCAACGTACCAAGAATTAAATTCCAGGAAGATGCGATGTATCCAACCGTCAAACAGCTCGAAGCCTTCCTGTCCACCGTACGTCTGGGTAGCTTCAGCGCTGCGTCGGAGAGCCTGCACACCACGCAGTCGGCCATCTCGAAGCGGGTTGCCGAGTTGGAGACGGCCTTGTCGGTCGCCCTGTTCGACCGCAGTCAGAAGCGGCCCGCGTTGACCGCAAAAGGCCGCGCGCTGTTGCCGCTTGCCGAGCAGGTCGTCGGTCTGCTCGGGCGCATCCACGACGAAGTACTCGATCCCGACCCGTTCTCCGGACGGCTACGCATCGGCGTGACCGAAATCTCGGCACTAACGTGGTTGCAGCGTTTCATTGAACTTGCGCGCGAACGCTACCCACGTCTGACGGTCGATCCGGAAGTGAACTCGAGCGTCACACTGATCGAGCATCTCGACGACAACGCATTGGATATTGCGGTGATTCCGGAAGGCAGTTTCTGGCCTGGCAGCTATCGCAGCATCGCCGTCGGTACGCTGAAGACCGCGTGGGTTGCCAGTCCCTCGCGCTTTGGCCGTGGCCGTCGCATCGAGCCGAGCGAACTGTCCGATCATCCGCTGCTGTTGCAAACCGCGTCGTCGGTCACCTCGCGCATTCATGAAGCGTGGTTGAGGAAGCACGGCGTCTCGGCCCGTTTAGCCACCCGCTCGAACAGCCTCCCAGTGCTCGGGCAATTGACAATCGCAGGCCTCGGCGTCAGCGTGCTACCGACGGAATTCTTTCGTGAGGAAATTTCGAAAGGGGTGCTTGTGGTGCTCGATATCGACCAGGACCTGCCGCAAATCAAGTACTACGCGACCTATCGAGGTGGACAGAACGACCCGATGTCGAAGATCGCCGCATTGATCAAAAGCACCTGCGATTTTCATCGACCGTCCAACTAAGCACTGGTGTCAAACTGACAACTGGTTGCTAGTTTTGCCGCTGATTTTGTACAGAGCGGTCGAACAAACCGGAGGCGCAAATCCATATCGGGTACGGCATGCTGAAGATGCGACGATATGTGTCGGTATGCGAAGATGAAGGCATCAGGAGGTCGAGCACAATCGCGACGCTGAGCAGAGCGCCGACGATGTTACGCAAGGCTTTGGCGTGAGATCAGTTTCGGCAGTAGTGCCGCAGATTGATCATCGTATACGCGAGCGTCTTTAACGCGTAGTGCACGTCACTGATGCGTTCGAAGCGCAGCAGCAGACGGCGGAACTTATCTTCCCAGGCAAAGACGCGTTCGATGGTCCTGAAGCGCTCCTCGAAGATCGCCGGATCAAAGCGCTGCTTGCGGCCCCGCTTCGGTGTTTTTCGCCCACGCGGGTTCTCGGGGATGTTCGGGGTCATGCCGCGATTGAAGATCGCCTTGCGGTTGGGCCGGCAATCGTAGACGCCGTCCAGACTGAGGGTTAAACCTTGCAGGTCCGCGCCAATGGCGCGGGCCATTTCGGTTAGTCTGGGCAGCGCGTCGCGCAACAGCGGTGATTCGTTGCGGTTGCCCGGCGCCGTCACGAACGGCGCGATGATGTTGCAGTCGCGGTCGCAGAAGGCGACGACCTTGCAACCCTTGAGATGCTTGTGTCCGCTATACCCGAGGTTGTCGCCGCCTTTCTTCGCTGCAGTCGTCGTGCCGTCGCCGTGGATGACGGAAAGGTCGAGGAGCTGGTCCTGATGAAGTTTATGTACCGTGCCCGCAAAGATCCGGTCGATGCTGCCATCAGCCTGCCAGCGCCGCATCATCCGGTAGATACGCGTGTGGTGGATTTCAGGCAGAGCTTTTGCATTCCTTTCGATCGGCAGCATCTTCCATTGGCAGCCCATGTACAGTATTTGCAGGATGTAGTCGAAGATCTTGTGCAACGACAGTGTGGGTGCCGGTCCGCGTCGGCCACGACTCAGGTGTGGCAAGAGAAATTCTTCGAACTGCGCTTCGCTCAATTTCGTCGGAATCGCTTGCCAGCATGGGTTACCCGTCATTCGCTGAGTCCAAACATCTGGACTCTAACCGATCTGCCTTCGCCTATCACAAATCCAGTCCCGGCGCGGATCACAGACAAATTCGATGACCTCGAAAAACTAGCAACCAGTTGACCGTCCGGATCCGGCTGACGGTATCGCACCACACCTCAACCCGGTTGCCGAAAATATACCGTCAAAAATTGCGGCTCCCCCCTTCTGGGGTCCAAAGTGCCCGGTACAGGCGCCACGGCGAAGGGCCGCCACTATTTGGCTTTCTATAGTCCCCAATAGCAACCAATAATCCCCGTCACTCCCATGCCAATAAGCGCGTCGCGAGATGTCAGCGAGTTGACAGCATGCACGAGTCGGACACACATAAAGAATTCTTTACTCTTTCCCCGCGTGCTACCTAGACGATCTGGCCGCCCCCCCAATTGTTCACGAATTTTGGCACTTCTAGACTCCGCAGCATGAGTACCTTACAAGGAGACACCCCTATGTTCGCCATCAGGAGTGCCGTCCCACCAGCATCCGCGTCCAAATTCGACGCGCCTCTGCCTCGAGACTCCAAGGCGGACCGTTACCTTCACATGTAGCCGCCCAGAACCCCTCCCAATTCACTGGAAGCCGCAATGACCCACCCGAAAATCGATGTACAGGACGAAGTATTTCGTATGCCTAAGTATATTAAAATATCTCGTGTAAGGAAAGTAAGCAAACTCAAGACTTCCGTGGTCGTAGCAGGTATGTTGCTGGCCTCGTCCTTTTGTGTCGCAGCCACCGACGCAACATCGCTTTCCGGCACCAGCAATCCGAAGGTCGACGCATTGCTCCAGCAGATGACGCTGGGCGAGAAGATTGCCATGATTCGCGGTATCGCAGAGCCGGCGGCAACGAACCAGGGACAGGCCGGCTATCTGCCGGGCGTGCCGCGCCTCGGCATTCCACCGCTGCGTCTCGCCGATGGCCCCCCGGGCATCCTGACCCGCACTCCCTCGCCCGCGCTGACCGCGACCATGGGCCTTGCGGCCACCTTCAATAAAAGCGACGCTCGCAAAAATGGCGAAGTCATCGCGCAGGAAGCGAGGCGCCTCGGCATCGACGTGGTACTCGAACCGTTCATCAATATCGACCGCGACGTGACGTTCCGGCGCGGCTACAACACCTACGGTGAGGATCCCGTCCTCACCGGTGCGATCGGCGCCGCACAAATCAGCGGGATCCAGGACCGGGGCGTAATGGCTCAGGCGAAACACTTCGTCGGCTTCGACACCAACGCACACGACGTGACCATCGGCGCACAGGCGCTGCACGAGGTCTATCTCGCCCCGTTTGCCGACGCCATCAAGGTTGGCGTCTCGTCGATCATGTGCTCCTACAACAAGATCAATGGCGCGTTTGCATGCGGCAACAACGCGGTGCTTAACAAGGTGCTGAAGCAGGAAATGGGCTTCAAGGGCTTCGTCACCTCCGACTGGGGCGCCGTGCACGGCAACGACTACCTGAAAAACGGCCTCGACATGGAGATGCCCGGTATCGTGCCCGCGTCGAGCCCGTTCGCCGGCATGATGAACTCCTACTTCGACATCGCCAGTGGAAAACAGGCCGCGATGGACCCGAAGTTCGGCGTGCTGGCAGCGCTGTTCGAAGGAAGCATCCCGGAGGAACCGAAGCACCCTCCCGTGAAGTGGGCGGCCGAGTTCCCGGCTGATCCTGATCCGCAGAACCTCTGGAACGCGATGAAAGACGGCACGGCCGACGAGGCGATGATCACGCGGGCGGCGGGGCACGTGCTGAACCAGATGGATCGGTTCGGCTACCTCGGTGGCGTGCACGCCAGAGCCCGCGATAACGCGCAGAAAGCCGCGGATCTGCGAGTCAACGCTGTCATTCAGAAAACCAGCGAGGATTCCGCGGTACTGCTGCGCGACGAGAACGGCGCTTTGCCGCTGAAGGCAAGCGACCTGCAATCGCTCGCGCTGATCGGCCCGGGCGCGGGACAGGTCGTCGCGATCGGCAAGGCGGGCGAGCGTTCGGTCGGCATTTCTGCGAATCAGGTCGGCCCGCTTGACGCGATCAGAAAACTGGCGGCGAATGTGCCCGGCACAAACATCACGTATGCCGTCGACGACGACATGACGGGCTCGCCGATCCCCGCATCCCTGCTGTCTCACAACGGCCAGCCGGGCCTCGCTCGCACGGTCGCCGACAATACTGGCACAACGATCGACCCGTCCATCGACTTCACCACCCGGGGCGGCAATGCGTTGCCTGCAAACGGCAACGTCACCTGGAAGGGCACGCTTACGGTGCCTTCGGCTGGTTCGTACTGGCTCTACCTGCAGATACTCGGCGCACGTGGCACGTTGTTCATCGACGGCAAGCGCGTCTCCGGCACCGGCTCGATGACAGGCGCACTGCATGGCGACACCGTACATGGCAACCTCGACAGCCTTTTGCCGACTACCGATGGTCTGGACAACGTGCGCTCAGCCGTTGACCTCACCGCAGGCGCACATGAAATCGCTGTGTCGATATCCGGGGACACGTCCAACCAGCCTCAACAGGTCCGGCTTAACTGGGTGACACCGGAGGTACGCGAGGCCAATCACGCAGCGGCGATCGCGGCGGCGAAGCAGGCGAAGACTGCCGTGGTGTTCCTCTGGAGCCGGGGCGCTCCTGCATTCGAGCTGCCGGCCGACCAGGACAAGCTCGTCGACGACGTGGCTGCCGTGAACCCGAACACGATCGTCGTGCTCAACACCAGCCAGCCGATCGCAATGCCGTGGCTGAACAAGACGCGCGCCGTGGTCGAGATGTGGTGGTCGGGTGACCTTGGTGGCGTGGCGACGGCGAATGTGCTGCTCGGCAAGCGCAGCCCCGCGGGCCGTCTGCCATTCACCTGGGCCAACCACCTCGAGAACTATGCCGCCACGGACCCGGCCCATCCTGAACGCTCCGGACAGGGTGTGAACGGCAAGACCGTGTTCTCCGAAGGCGTCGATGTGGGCTATCGCTGGTTCGACAGTCAAAAGATAGAGCCCCTGTATGCATTCGGCTATGGGCTTTCCTACACCAGTTTCAAATATTCGTCGCTCACTGTCCGCAATTCGAAGGACGGCGGGATCGATGTCGGCGTCGACATCCGCAACACCGGCCCGGTGGCGGGGGACGAAGTACCGCAGGTCTATCTCGGCGCGCCGCAAGATGCACCCGAGGGCGCCCAGTTCCCGGTCCGTGCGCTGGTGGCTTTCGATCGCATCGCTCTGAAGCCTGGTGAACATAAGCGGGTCGTGCTGCACGTTGGTCCGCGACGGCTGCAGTACTGGTCCACGAAGCAGGATGGCTGGGTGACCATGCGTGATGGACGTCAGGTGTTCGTTGGGGCTTCGTCCCGCGATCTGCGATTGAACGCACCGCTACCGCGCGGCTGATTCGGACGATAGCTACTCAAGAGATGACCATGCGTAAAGCAAAATTCCTCGCAATACAGTGCATCGCGGCCACGGCCGGCACGATCGCCAGCATCTCCGCCCATGCACAAAGCAGCGTCCTGCTCTATGGCCGGATCGATAGCGGCATCGAGTATATGTCAGGCATCCCGACGGCGACCGGCGGCACCACATCACGCCTGCGCGCCGAAAGCGGCAACTGGAGCGGAAGCTATTTCGCCATGATCGGCGCAGAAGACATCGGCGGAGGAACAAAGGCTACCTTCCATCTGGAAAGTGCGTTTCTTGCCACCACCGGACAGGGCTCGCCCGACGGACTGTTCAACCGATGGGCCACCGTCGGTCTCGCGAACGACAAATACGGTGCGTTCCAGATCGGGCGCCAACTCTTCGTCGCCAACAACATCGTCAGCTTCGATCCATACCTGCTCGGGTCATGGGCATCGACCTCCCTGACGCGTGGCAGAAGCTGGATCAAGGCGAGCAACGCGGTCTCGTACCAATCGCCCAAGATTGCGGGCATAGACGTATACGGGCAATATGCGCTGTCGAACGCGACCAACTGGAACGGCAACGGCACGACGTCCCAGGGCCGTATGGCCGGCCTGCAGGTCACGTATACATCGCCGTGGGTGATGGTGCGGGGCATTTATGACGAAATCCGGGACCCGGCGAACGGCAAGTTCGACAATATCTTCCAGTACTCGCGGGAATATTTCGTCGGCGCCAATCTGTACCTCGGCCAGTTCAAGCTGCAGGGCGCATTCCAGACGCTGCACGCAGACTCGGGCAGTACGACTACCCTTCAGCAGGAGTGGGGGGCGGTCAACTGGATTGTGCAACCGGAGATCGACCTGAAGGCCGCTGTGTTCCATGTGAACGCCAACGGGGGCGGCGGCAACGCGACGATGTACACCGTGGGCGCCGCGTACTTCCTTTCGAAACGGACGCAACTGGATGTCCAGCTGGCAAGCGTGCGAAACAGTTCGACGGCGAACTTCAGCCTCGAAGCGAACTCGCCAACTAACCCCGATAACCCGCTACCAGGGCATACGCAGTCGGGTGCCTATGTGAGCATCCAGCATTCCTTTTAATAACAACTGGTTGCTAGTCTTACTGTGTCACATATTCTGCGGGTCACTGCTTCGATGAATGGTGCAAGCGTTGCGTGAGGCGCAGTCCGAGCAAGATACGCAAGGTAGTAATGGAATCAGGAACGTGGCGTTGTGCGCGCTGGACTGCCGCGTGCGATGTAATCCGCGGGAAGCGCAGGCAGCGCGCGTTCAGCGAAGTTTTTTTTATCGCCGGTACCTGATCCCATCCCGAGTCTCTGGGCCATCAGAAACCCATATGCGGCGATACTCAGTGTGGCGTGGTGGTGAAAACCGCGCCAGCCGCGCCCTTCGTAGTGCCCCAGTCCGAACTCCTGCTTTAGATCCTGATAGTCGCGTTCGATACGCCAGCGCATCTTGGTCACGAATACGAGTTGTTCAAGTGTCGCCTCCCCGGGAGCCGTACTGAGAAAGTATTTGAGCGGTTCTGTATCTCCATCGGGCCATTCAATGAGCAACCACTCTTCAGCACGCTGGGTACTGCTCCAATAGTCGCGATGCGCGGGACGAACCCGCACGGCGGCAAATCGCGAGGAGAGTGCCGCGTTACTGCCTTCTCGCCAGGTGACGGTTTGCCAGGCGTTCGCGGGTAATTGCATGGCCAGCGCCTTGACCGTTTGCGGTTCGTGGCCTGGCGCACGACGCAGCAATGTAGGTGGCTTGCCATGCCCACTCCACGGCTTGGGCGGCAGCGGCGCCGTACCCGGCGCCCATACTGAGGTGCCCGGGCGAATCCCCACGGCGTATAGCAAACCCAACTCGCTTATCCCATCCCTAAAAGCCGTCTCATCACCATATCCTGCATCGGCCAGCACGATACCCGGCACAATCCCGGATGCCATCGCTTCGCGCAGTTGGGCCAACGCAATCTGTGGTTTGGTTGCGAAGGCCTGATCGTCAGGAATGCCCGCGCGACGGGCGCGTTCCCGATCGTCAATCCATTCCTTGGGAACATACAGTTGCCAGGCGATAGGCAGGCTGCCGCGTTGCGTCGCGATCGACAAACTCACTGCGACCTGGCAGTTGTCCTGTTTTCCGAGCTGGCCACAGTACTGGCGTGCAACCCCCACCGAATGGCGACCCTTCTTCGGAAAACCGGTGTCGTCAATAATCCAGTAGTAGCCGGCCTCTTCAGCGGAATGCGCGCCTAGCGCGGGCATCACCCACTCGCGCACCCGCTGCATGATCGCCTTGTCGGACCACTCTGCCTTGGCAACAAAATGGTGGAGCGACTGATGCTTCGCACTCGCGTGGAGCGGATCAATATGCGCGGCCATTGGCTCGACGCTCTTTCGTGACAGCGGCAGCACCAGGCCAGAACAGTAGCCTTTAAGGCCGGCGTGGCGATCCGCGTGCCCTAACTCTTGTGCCAGATAGTTCAGATACACTTCAAACTCGTCGATATCTTCTGTCATTGCGATCGCCCGTAGTCTCTATTAGTTCATACTACCAGGTATCGTATTTTATTGACACAGTAAGATTAGTGAATGTCAGCTTTCCGCATATCGGCGGACAACGATAGATTTGGGCGCGTCGCCGCCATCTCTCTCCTCGCGTGTTCACTCACGATCACCGTTTGACTGGTGGTCCGTTGGGCTGTCCGACGCTTTACCCCGCGATTTCTTCGCTCGACGCAGCGTCGCTCCGATTTGACCGGCGATGTCTCGGATAGACGAGCGCATGTACCAGGGCCACCACGCCAGGTGATAGAACCACACGAACGCTGCGCGATACCCTCGGAGCCACTCCTGGCGGATACCGGTTGAAGGAAAGCTCTCAAGGGTACGGTGTCCGAGCGCCATCACGCCGATCGTCATCCAGACAACAGCAACCACGAAAGTGGGAAGGGACAGCAAGCAGGCGGCAATGAACAACGCGAGCGGCAAGCAGAGGATAAGTGGCGAGCGATTTTTCATGTCGTTTCGCTCCGGCATAATCACTTCGATTTTTCAGCTTACAGCATTTCTCGGGGCGCAACCGACCAGGGTTTTTGTCATTTTTGAACCACCAAGTGCGGATGTCCCTCGGTGGGCTATTCTTCACGCTGAAAGCCCTAAGCTGATTCACAACTGGTTCTAAACGCGGAAGCATCACCTCTTACACTGAAGAGCATGAAAGATCGATCCACAATCGTATGCGTACGGGACGGCAAGGTGCTTCTGGTCGCCCGCGCGCGCTCACGGTGGTCGCTACCCGGCGGTACGATAAAAATGTCCGAAACACCCATCGATGCGGCTCGACGCGAACTGGAAGAAGAAACGAACCTTGTTGAGACCGGGTTGACATACCTGTTCCAGTTTGGCGGACTGAACAAACGGCATCATGTTTTCGCCGTCGACCTCGCGCGGGACGCGTCGCCCGAGCCCTGCAACGAAATCTCACAATGTCACTGGTTCAGCCCGATCAAGATAGCGACCTTGTCAACCAGCATACCCACTCGCGCGATCGTTGATCTCTTTGTCCGCTTCGAAAATCGTCGTAAAAATCCGTCCGCAGTCGTCACCGAAGGGGATCCGCACGTTTACGCGGACTGAGACCGAGCAACCCATGACACGTACATATGAGTATCACGGGTTCACCATCGTGGTGGACGTCGAATCAGACTTTAGCTGGCAGCGGAGCGCCAATCCTGATAGGCGAGCGGGCTTTGTGTCAACCGTCAGAATTCTTCGGGCGGGTACGGCGGTCGCTCTATTTTCACCATTGCGTTTCGGTGATGCCGGGGGGCGGCCGTTCGCCACGGAGGCCGACGCCCTGATGGGTGGGTATAGCGCCGCGCAAAGAATCGTCGATGATCTTTTCAGCCAACCACCTCGCTAACGCCTGCTCTTGCCCTTTGCCAGCATGATGCAGACCGTCTGCGACGAATTCAGTAAGCGTGACCGTCCGCTATAGATAGGGGTTGCGGCCATTTAAGCCGAGTGCTCGAAAGACTCTTGATGGCCGGTCACTGCCTCATGCAGTCGAAATACTGTGACCCACAAGGGACGCTTCACGACTCTAGCCCCCCACGGATGCGCCAGGACTATAGAAAGATTTACCAACTCCACGTCAATCGGCTTGAGCGGGTAGGTTTCATAAGCGCCAGGTAATTGGACTAATGCCTCACGGATTGCCTCTTCAGCCCGAACCCACCCTTTCGCGATACTCGAACAATATATCAAGGACTACCTATCGATGCATCTCGGAGCGATCCCGTGCCGCAGAGGCGGAATCGGACATGATGAAAGTGCAACGAGCCGATGTGGTTTTGCCGACATCTCCTGGTCCTTCACAACAGCGGGAGAAGTCAATGCTTCGTGAGCCGTTTCGCTGGTCAGAATTCTGAAAATAAGCGATTCGCATACGATGTAATAAATATTTCTCAATAACAGGTTATAAGCGGCCCTGCCTGAAAAAGACAATGCTTACCTATAAACGACGTATTCAAACGTGAATGGAGACGCTGCGCGGTGCCGTTGATTGGACTGCCAATTCAGACATCGGGTGCGCGGCCAGATCGACCTGGGCCACGCCAGTCAGGGCTTCCATGGCCTCCGCGCCGGCATGGCGAGGCAATGCGTTGTCGTCGATATGCAGACTAAATAAACAGACAAATTAAAAATGTACTCCACATATTGCAATTGAAAATTGTGCGGTTATGATGACGTCTCTGTAAGGATTTCCCGAACGTTTGCTTGGCAATGGCCGAGGATATATTTGCCGCCATTCGCCGCGGAGGCTAATTATTGCTCCCTGCGCAGACAAGACTAAATCGAGGAGACGATATGCTGAGTCCCCATGAATTCGCCACCTTGATGCTCATCAAGGACGCGCCGGATCAGATTGAACTGGGCCGCGCCGAACTCGACACGCTGCTGGAGCGTCAACTCATATCACTGGAAAGCCTCGCGTCGGGCCACCCCCGTCCTCATGTCACCAGCGAAGGCGCTTCCATTCTCAAGGCGGTCGCGCGCAGGCGCTAGGAAATCGCGGCGCGCACCGCTGCACCCCGTGGCGGGTGCGCCGAAGAAAAAGTGAGCGAAGTAGCTTCTGTTGGACTTTAATGAGTAGTGCCTCTTGCTGTAACGACCCTCCGAAGTATTCGCGACGCATGCTGCCTGGCAGGCGTCCTTGCGCTTTGGTCCATCCATTATCGCCATTCGCCGTACTACATCCGGTCGACCGGGGTTTCGCGCGGCGGACTGAATCCTGAGGAATTTCAATAATGGCTCTATCGAGTCCCGAGCAAATCGCCGCATCGCAGAAGGCCGGCCTCGACGCATTCTTCGGATTGACCGGCAAGGTCTTCGAAGGCGTCGAAAAGCTGGTCGCACTGAACCTGCAGGTCGTCAGGTCCACGCTGGCGGAGTCGCAGGAGAACCTGACGAAGGCGCCCGGCACAACAGACCCGCAGCAGTGGTTCACGCTGCAAGCCGGTTTCACCGCGCCTTTCGCGGAGAAATCACTTTCGTACGGCCGTCAACTCTTCGACATCGCGTCAACCACGCAGGCTGAGGTCGCGCAACTCGCACAGACGCAGTACGAACGGCATAACGCACGCGTGCAGGAATTCATCGAGGAAGCGGCGAAGAGTGCTCCTGCAGGTTCCGAAGCAGCGATCGCTGCGTGGAAATCCGCGATTGCTGCCACTACGACCCTGGTCGAATCGCTACAGAAGACAGGGCAACAGGCCGTGGCGATGGCCGGGACCAATCTCGAAGCCGTCACGGCCTCAGCGTCCAAGGCCGCCAAACGTAGTGCCGCCTAGTCGGCTGCTATAGCCGCGAGCGCGAAGCACTAAGACTCACGCGGGCAGCGATGCCCGCGTTATCGGTTCCATATTTATGTGTAGGATTCCTTTTATTCATTTTGGATAAGAATCCGGCATTTCAATGCATCCAGTTTTTGACTGAAAGCAGTGTTGCTCCAGACGGGCACGCCGCTGGTATTTGTGAGGACGATTCGATGGCAAAGCAGATCGCGGTAGTAACGGGTGGCATGGGTGGACTGGGCGAGGCGATCAGCATCAAGTTGCATGACGCCGGTTATGCGGTCGTAGTCACCTATTCGCCCGGCAACACCGGAGCGAACGAGTGGCTCACACGCATGGAAGCCGAGGGACGACAGTTCCGCGCGTATGCGGTCGACGTCGCCGACTACGACTCGTGCGAAAAATGCATGGCGCAGATCAAAGCGGAAGTCGGACCGGTCGACATCCTGATCAACAACGCCGGCATCACGCGCGACGCCAGCTTCAAAAAACTGGACAAGGTCAATTGGGACGCGGTGATCCGCACCAACCTCGATTCGGTGTTCAACATGACGAAGCCGGTGTGCGACAGCATGGTCGAGCGCGGCTGGGGCCGCATCATCAATGTGTCGTCGATCATCGGCTCCAAGGGTGGGTTCGGCCAGACCAACTATGCGGCGGCAAAGGCCGGTATGCATGGCTTCACGAAATCGCTGGCGCTCGAGGTGGCGAAGAAAGGCGTCACCGTCAACACGATCTCGCCTGGCTATATCGCGACGAAGATGGTGATGGCGGTGCCCGAGGACATCCGCGAGACGAAGATCATTCCGCAGATTCCGGTCGGCCGGCTCGGACAGCCGGACGAAGTTGCCGCGCTCGTGCTCTACCTATGCTCGCGCGAGGCGGGCTTCGTGACCGGCGCCAACATAGCAATCAACGGGGGGCAGCACCTGCAGTAAAGCCGATAGTTCTGCAATGGAGGTTCCGATGAGTGAAGCAGTGGGAATCGTTGTGGGTTCGTTCGTGCTGGCAATGGCACCCGTGTTCGTCGCCGCTCATTATTACCGGGAGCAAATGCGTCGAAAGCGGCTCAGGCAGCTGGATCACTGTCACTACTGGCCGCACTGGAGCAACGCCCGGCATTGAGCTTTCGCGCTCGCTGCGCTGCTGTTGCGGTACCTGGGGGGCGCATTGTTGCCGGCACGTATGCGCACACGGGTTTCGTCAGGAAACGCGCACGGGCAATACCTACGCAATGGCTTGTCGCCGTTTCGTACGCCATGGCGGTAAAGATCAATTCGGGCGACGACGAAACGGCGATATCTTGTGACTCGGCTGCCGCGCTCTCAGGCGCGGTGGCCGCCCTCGGATTCTGCTGGTTCTCTCAACCAGCAGAATCCCCTCGGCCAGGGCTTCACCGCCCTGGCTTTTTTTGTGCGCCCGGCATGCGCCAAGAAAAAGTCGCCGGAAAAGCTGCACTTTCTGTTGCGGCGAGAGCGTTGGCGCATCCGTGTTTCGCACTGCTCGCGATAGTTCGCGCTGAACCAGTTGCACGGAATCGCCCTGCAATGGAGAAGGTGCCGGTAGCAACACGGTCAGCCTGGCGTTTTCGGCCTGCAGCCGCGTCAGTTCCGCCATCAGTCCCTCACGGGTGAGGTTATCCCAGCCTGGGTGCGGCAGCCTCACTTCATTCATTACGTCATCCGTCAGAATCACATCTCACGTGTCGCCAGCCAGTTGGCAGACATGTGCGTTGTTGCAGGGATATCCGATATCATCGTTTCCCATGTTGATTACCTGATTGTACTCACGAGCCATGCCTGTCATCGATCGCTATCTCGAAGCTGCGACACGTGAGAATACGCGGCGCAGCTACCAGTCGGCGATCCTACATTTTGAAGTCGGATGGGGCGCCTTCCTGCCAGCCAGCGCCGATGCAATCGGGCGCTATCTCGCCGACCACGCGCTCAATACCTCGCGTGCGCGGCTCGCGGCGCTTGCCCAGTGGCATCAAACGCAGGGCTTTCCGGATCCGACGAAGACGCCGCATGTGCGCAAGGTGCTCAAGGGAATCGCTGCGCTGCATCCCGCAACCGAGAAAAGTGCGAAGCCGCTGCAGCTCGCCCAACTCGAGCGGCTGGTCGCTTGGCTCGACGCGCAGATCGCGCAGGCGTCGAGGGTGGGCGATACGCGAACCGGTACTACCCACATCCGCAACAAGGCGCTGGCTGCTCGGCTTCTGGCGAGGCTTTCGCTCCGACGAACTCAGCCGCCTGAGCAGTAGGCACGTCGTGGTCGAGCCCGGCCGAGGCGCGACGCTGTTCCTGCCGCGTACCAAGGGCGATCGCGCGCAGCGCGGCACGACCTTCAGGGCACCGGCGCTCTCACGCCCTGTGTCCGGTCGCCGCCTACGAGGCGTGGATCGCGGCTTCCAGCCTCACTGAAGGACCGGTGTTTCGCAGCATTGATCGCTGGGGGCACATCGGCGACGAAGGCCTGCACGCTGGCAGCTTCGTGCCGCTGCCGCGCGCGCTGTTTCGTGCGGCCGGGGTGCCGGCTCCCGACAGCTACAGCAGTCACTCGCTACGGCGAGGCTTCGCGACCTGGGCCAATTCGAACCAGTGGGATCTCAAGATGCTGATGGAGTACGTCGGCTGGAAGGATGTGCGCTCGGCAATGCGCTACATTGACGCGGCCGATCCGTTCGCACAGCGCCGGTCACGATCGCTGCATCGTCCCGATCAAGCCGGAAAACGTCGATGCGTGCCTCAATCCGAATCCGTCTGATCTGGCTGCCCAATATGCCATTCTCGATGACCGCGAGCGGCCTTACTACGAACATCGGATGGCAGCTTAATCCGCGTTTCGTCGGTGATACATCGCCGTCCATTGCGGGCAGCACTAACGCCCCTGTGATGATGCCAATTGAAAGCTGGACGCAAGTGATGCATGATAAGCATTGCTTTCTATCGCTTTGAATTTTCAGAGAAACGTCGCCCTACGGTGTCTGGTTTTGTTACTACATCGCGACGGTTTTACCCGAAGGCGACGTGCTGCTCCATCGACCCAGAAGCGGGCAAATTCAACCCAGGAGGTCTAGCGATCACAACCGGATGAATCCATGCTTTGTCGGTTTAAATCTCGATTGGCCAGGTATCGGAGGTAATCATGAAGTACGAGTACCGCGGTTGGGTCATTGACGCGACCCCGGAATTTTCGCTTGGACAGTTCTTCGCACATGCGCGGATCATCCGGGCATCGCCTGACGATGATGCGGACACTGAAATGCACATCGAGCGCAATCTCGCCTGGTTCGAAAACGAAGACGAGGCGATCGAGCTTGCGCGCCAATGGGCGATTGAGTGGATCGACGCGCGCGACGATAACCTCGCCTGCACCGAGATTGATTCATCGACGCGGCAGGACGACATGTCGGCGAAGACCCCGGCCAGATGAAAGTCCGGACACATGATCCTGATGCCGGACGACCGGAGCTGTAGCCGTTCCGCAACACCTGCGTCGGCGATAACCAGACTTGCTCTATGACAGGCGCGGCAATGCGGCTTCTCGAAAATATTCAGACGAGATACCCGATCGCTTGAGAACCGGGGATATGTAGGATGGAACCAACGTCAGCGCTCCTCGCGCGGCGTGTGTGTTTGGGCCGCAGCAATGTCTGCGGCCTTTTTTTACGCATCGGACTCTCTTCGGCATTTTGCGCGAGCCATCAGGCGCCGCTAACTTCGACGGCAAAGGCCAGGACCAGAATGAATTGATCAGCTACGGCGTCTTGTAAGCAGGTCTGCCACCCCGGCACGGGCGGCAATTTCCCAGATATATCCGCGAGAATAATCAACGCCCACTCGCTGATGAAGCACGGTGCGCAAACGTGCGTTCGTCCAGTGATCAGCCTCTATGCCGTGTGCTCGGGGCGACTGCCTGAGCGCTGCGGCAACCCATGCCAGCGTTTCGTCATTCATCGCGGAAGGCCGCTTCTCCGTGCGCTGCTTTGGCGATCGCATCCGGTGGTCCATTCCAAGCTTCCCGACGACCGTTCTAACGTGTCCAGTGGAATGGTAAACGCCGAACTTCTCCTTGATCAGCTTTTGGATATCCCCGTTTCTCCAGAGTTCAGTTTCATAGCCGTGGGCCATGGGGCTACCCTCCAAAGTCGCCCGTAACCACTCAAGAGCTTCGGGTCCAAGCGTAGCCTTGCGCCCGGATGACTTGAGCTGTTCAACAGCCTTAACGCCATCAGCAACTACCATTGATCTGTATTTTGTAATGGTGCGCACGCTGATGTTGAGCGTTTTCGAAACGTGCTCGACGCTGTCCCCGTCCAGCAACATTTTGGCTGCAATCTTTCGGCGCGCGGCATAGACGTCGCTCTGCGATTTCTGAGCGGTAGCAGGCGACGCTTTTTCTGACGTTGAATAGGTGAGTCGGTATGCGAGGCCATAGCCCCGAACAAGGTGGCCAACATGCGAAGCTGAAAACTGGACGCCGAAGCGCCGAAAGATCAATTCGCGCAGTTGGCTTATAGTCCAGGTCGGCCCTGGATAGCCGAGGAGCCCAGGTGAGTGCTTGATCGCGCTGACGAGCCAGCTTTGAGAAGCATCATCCAGGCGCGGGACGTTTCCATTGATACGAAGCCGCGCAAGGGCTTCAGGTCCGCCCTTCTCTATCAGGTTCTTGTATTTGCTCACGGTCGGAAGACTCAACCGGGCCTTCCTGGATACTTCGCTGATACCTTCACCATTCAACAGGAGCTCAGCAGCGAGAGCGCGACGTCGCGCGAGCGGAGCATCGTCCAAGTGTTTGCTCATTGTAAATTTCGGAAGTACTTTGGCGGCTATATCGCTCTGGTAATGGCAATATTTATACACGATTTTCGACATCTTTCGTGGCGAGATCCCCGTCTTCGCTTCGCGTGGCGCCTTGAAATTTACCCTTCAGTTTTCCTTAAGCATACCCAGGCGATTTTCAGGTAGCATGCGCGGCTCCGTTCATGTCAGATCTTCCCAGACGCGTTCAGCGCCTGTGTGAAGGTCGCGCCAGTGCCTCACCTCCTCTCAGGTTCTAGCTCACTCGGATGCTAGATCCTTTCAAGGCGGCTTCGCGCCGGTTTTTTTTCACGCCGCGTACGCTGCCGACGACGTGCATCACATCGCGATGGACTGACGCTTCGGGTAGTCTCCGCCTGAGAAGACCCGCCAAAGTGACCTTCAATGGCTCTGTTCGACCCACTCCGGTCAGACAACTTTCTCCAAACCGGTCAGTCAGCCAAATCCAGATTTTGCAAACTGGAGTGCCACTAAGCGGCCGTTGGCGACCTCACCCAGTCGGCCATCAACGGGCGTTCGGCAAAATCGCTTGAGTGTCCGCTCGCAGATTGACAAGAGACAACGGAACGCTGATCAACGCGTTTCCCCAAGTGCGACGATCAGCGGGCTACATGCGTCTTTTTACGGAACCAGTGCCACTCGCAAGACTGAAACGCACGGTGGAAGTTTGCCGCGCATGGGTACACACTTGCTAATACAACGAGTAGCGAGAATAGGTCTCGATTGGAATGATCGCTTGGGCGGGAACGCCGCTCCCTTCGCGTGCCGCTCTCAACTGTTCGACGGCGGTGCGCAGCAGGAGCCGAAGATCCTGTGTGAGCAAATAGTCGATCGTGTCGGAACGCAAAAGCGGCTCCGTTATCCGGTTCACTTCGTGAGTGATATAGACCGTCCGACCCACAAGGTCGTGTTCGCGGAGCGCTGTAGCCAATCCTTCGTTTCCACCCGCCACGTTGTAAATGGCGTCAAGCTTGCCGTGCTCTTCCAGAAAGCGCGTGGTCGCCTCATATGTCGCGGCGCCGGAATCAGCGCCCTTGATGACCTCCACGAGATTCACGTTCGGGAACCGCTGTCTTAGTAGTGAACGGAAGCCAATCTCGCGATCCTCGTGACATGTATAGGAAAACGTTGCGACGACCACCGCGACGTCGGGTGATGTGTGCGCCTGCAAATGACGCCCGATGAGGAACGCCGCAGACTGCCCGGCAGCGCGGTTATTGACGCCCACATAGGTGTGACGGGCGTCGGCATCGACATCGGTAATCAGCGTCACGACCGATTTGCCAGCCGCCATGCATTTGCGCAGTGCTGCGGTCGTTGCCGCCGTGTTCGTGCAGATGATCGCAATGCCGTCTGCGTCATCGACAGCCTTGCGCACCCTCGCCGCAACCTCGTCGTCGGATGCGCCGACACAATTCTCGACCTCGAGGCGCGTGCCTGACGCGGCAAATTCCGCTTCGAGTTCGACCACGCTGCGTGTCAATTCTTCGGTAAACGCGTCCCCCGCCTGGGCCAGCAACCTGAACGAGTAATTGCGCTGCCCGGCAGGGATCGATGAGCGTGCCGACAAACCCGAGCCCAATTGCCTCAACGCCGCATCCACAGCGCTGCGCGTACGCGGGTGCACCCCCGGTCGGTTGTTCAGCGCGCGATCGATCGTCGCCCTGCTGAGCTGCGTCATTTCCATCAATTGCTTGAGTGTCGGCTTGCCCTGCATCGTGCATTCCCCGTCGTCGTAGCGCGGAACCGCCCGCGCATGCATCATTTTGCCTCAATAAATGATCCTTTTGAGGCTTTTCGTAACGTGAGTTCCAAAGTCTTGCAGGGCCGGGTGGTCGCGTTGTGGAATACCCTGACTAAATCAAAATGAGTCATTTTAGAGTTTGACGATGGCTCATAAAGAGCCTTAAATGTACTCAATGATGATCAATGCATCACGCAGCTCATCTCCATCATGACGGTCAACATCAGGCACAGGTGCGATTCATGTCCAATCAGCAAGACAGCAGAAAAACGATCACCATGGACGACTGGTATAAATGCCGGCTCGACAGGAAGGTGCTCAAGGAGGTCACGCGGCGCAACGATACGGCCGCGTTGCTGCACTTTGGCGGTTTCATCGCGTTAGTGGCGGCAAGCGGGGCGCTCGCGTGGCTGTCGCTCGGTACGCTCTGGTGCGTACCGGCGTTCTTTCTATACGGAACGCTCTATGCCTTCGCCGAAGCGATGGAACACGAGTTGCGCCATCGCACGCCGTTCAAAAGCGAATGGCTGAACGAGTCGGTGCACTGGCTAATCTGCTTCATGACATGGCGCGAGCAGATCTATAGCCGCTGGTCACACGCGCAACATCACACGTACACGCACCTGACGGCAACCGTCCCGTCCGACGTTGAACTCGCCGTCAAGCGGCCGCCGAACTACCTGAAGCTCGTCACGGATTTTCTGCGTGTTTCGCACGGCATTCATCACCTTGGCAACATCGTTCTGCACACCTTCGGCACCGTGTCGAAGAGCGCGAAAGCCGTAGTGCCACCCACTGAATATCGCGCAATGTGCCGCAATTCACGTGTGATTCTGCTGCTCTACGTTGGAGTGGCTGGGTGGGCAATTGCCGCCCATAGCTGGTTGCCCGTGGTGTTCCTCCTGTTGCCGCGCTCATACGGCGCATGGCTACATGAAATGCTGGCGATTACCCAGCACACGGGACTGCGTGAAAACGAGCTGGATCACCGCTTCTCGACACGCACGATCAAGCTCAACCAGCTACTTCAGTTCCTGTACTGGAACATGAACTATCACGTCGAGCATCACATGTTTCCCAACGTACCGTTCCATGCATTGCCGAAACTGCGCGAGGCCATTGAGGCGGATCTGGCGCCAGTGTATGAGGGACTCTTTAGCGCGTGGGGCGAAATTCTCCATGTGTTCAGGATGCAGCGGAGCGATCCCGACTATATGGTGACGCCGCCCGTGCCCAGCAAGCTGTCCGCCGAGGCTGCAGGACAAACCATCGATGCGCCGCTTGGCGCGGCCCAGGCTCGCTGAGCCGCGGAGATACGGTAATGAACATCCTGCAATGGCACCACGTTTGCGCCTGCGACGACATCGAGGAAGAGGACGTCATCGAGTTTCGTCACGACGACAAGCTGTATGCGATCTATCACACGCCGACGGGCTTTTACGCGTCGGCAGGTCTTTGCACCCATGAAACGGCGCGTCTGACCGAAGGGCTCGTGTTTGGCGACATCATCGAATGTCCGATGCACATGGGGCGTTTCCACATTCCGACGGGCGCTGCGAAAGGTGCACCCGTTTGCGTCAATCTCGCCACTCATCCCGTGAAGGTCGAGGACAACAAGGTGTTCATCGGTTTGCCCACTGATTAACTGCGGCGCTTCTCATGTGAAGCAAGGCAAGGATGGCCGATTTCGTCACATCGGCAAATAGACCATAAACAAGGAGACAGCTATGAGACATGCTATTGGAAAGGTGCTTGGCCTGAGCGCTGCCGTGTTGAGTCTGGGACTCTGCACTGGCGCTTACGCGGAACCGGTTGCCCATTTCGATTTCATCACGCATGCGCCGGATTCGGATGCGTGGTGGAACACCGTCAAGAACGGCATCAAGCAGGCCGATGAAGATTTCAACGTGCAGACCGACTACCGAAATCCGCCGAACGGCGACATCGCCGACATGGTGCAGTTGATCAACCAGGCGGCAGCGCGCAACTACGACGGTGTGGTCACCACGATCGCCGACTTCGATCTTCTAAAGGGCTCAGTCGCGAAGCTGAAGGCGAAAAACATCCCGCTGATCACCGCCAATACCGGCACGGAGCAGCAGAGTGCTGACCTCGGGGCAATCATGCACGTGGGCCAACCCGAATACCTGGCAGGCAAGGAGGCCGGACTGCGTGCGAAGACCGATGGTGTCAAGACGTTCCTCTGTGTGAATCACTACGCGACTAATCCGCTTTCCTTCGAGCGCTGCCGCGGGTTTGCTGAAGCCATCGGCGCCGATACGAAGACATCGACGCTCGATGTCGGCACCGATCCGACCGGCATCGAGTCGAAGGTCAGGGCCTATTTGCGTGCGCATCCGGATACGCAGGCTGTGTTGGCGCTGGGACCGACTTCTGCGGACCCCACGATTCGCGCGGTGACCAAGCTGGGTCTCGCCGGCAAGATCTGGTTTGCGACGTTCGACATCGATTCCGACGTGGCGAAGGCGATCAAGGACGGCACCATCAAGTTCTGCACCGACCAGCAGCCGTATTTGCAGGGGTACATTCCCATCGCGATGCTGGCCATCATGCACAAGAATCACAATACGGACGTGGTCGCGGCTCGCACGGAACTCGAGAAGGATCCGAACTTCATCAAGCGCCTTCAGGCCTATGGGTTGAAGCCGGTCTACGAGGCGCGCAACATCAGCTCAGGACCGGGCTTCATTACGCCGCAAAACATCGAACAGGTCTCGGCGCTGGCCGGACGTTACCGCTAAGCTGAACCGGGAGCCGCAGATGAGCACGACGGATACAATGGTGATCGTCGGCGCGGGCCAGTGCGGAGCGCGCGCGGCGCACGCGCTCCGCGAAAACGGCTGGGACGGCGCCATCACGCTGCTCGGCGACGAAGGTTTGTCGCCCTATGAACGGCCGCCGTTATCGAAGTCGGTGCTGCTTGGGCAAAAGACGACCGCCCAGTGCACGATCTACGACGAAGCGTTCTATCGGGACCAGCGCATCGATCTGCGTATCGATGCACCTGTGGCTGCCATCGATCGTGCGGGACGCAAGGTGGTCCTCGCCAGCGGCGATACGCTCGGCTATCACCGCTTGCTGATCGCGACGGGTGCGCGGCCGCGCCGGCTGGAATTGCCGGGGGTGACGCTGCGCGGCGTGCATGTGCTGCGCGGCGTGCACGACGCGCTTGCGATTGGCGCCGAACTGTCTCCGGGGCGTCGCATCGTAGTGATTGGGGCAGGCTTCATCGGCCTCGAAATTGCAGCGACGGCTGTGGCGCGCGGTTGCGAGGTGGTCGTGCTCGAAGCTGCGCCTCGGGCGTTGATGCGTGCGGTCCCTGAAGTTGTTGCGGGCTACCTGGTGGAGCAGCATAGACAGCGGGGCGTAGACGTGCGCTTCGCTGTGCAGGTGGAACGCATTGTCGGGACAGCGTGCGTGAGCGGTGTGCAGCCTATCGACGGCACAACAATGGCATGCGACGCCGTGATCGCCGGGATCGGGGTGACGCCGCGCACCGAACTTGCGCTGGCGGCGGGCCTTGACGTCGAAAATGGTGTCGCGGTCGACGCGACATTGCGCACAAACGACCCGCAGATTTTCGCAGCCGGCGACGTCTGCTCGTTTCCCCACCCGCTGATTGGCCGACGGATTCGCCTCGAATGCTGGAAAAACGCCGAGGATCAGGCGCGCATCGCCGCGCGCAATATGCTCGGCCATGGCGAAACCTGTTCTTCGGTGCCATGGTTCTGGTCCGATCAATACGACATGACGATCCAGATCGCCGGCATGCCCGCGCTCGGAACGACGACGGTGGTGCGCGAGACAGGGTCGGCCTCGCGCGTGTTCTTTGCGCTGGATGGTGACGCGGTGCTCGTCGGCGCGAGCGGGGTTGGTCAGGTAGGCGAGATTGCGCGGGATGTACGCTTCGCTCAGGAGCTGATTGCGCGGCGCGCGCGTGTCGAGCCTCGGTTGCTTGCCGATCGCGCAACGAAGCTTAGATCGCTACTCGCCGCGGAGGTGCAATGAGTCAACGACTGCTGGTGTTTCAGTCGTTGTGGGCGATGGAGCGTCGCCACACGGACGGCTACGAACGCACGCTCGAAGAGAATTTGCGGATGATTGCCGATGCGGGCTTTGACGGTGTGAGCGCGCATTACACGACGCGTGCAGACGTTCAGAGGCTGACTCAGTTGCGTGCCGCACATGGACTGCACGCAGAGGGCCAGTGCTTTCCACGCAAGGTGGACGACTTGCAGCCGGTGCTCGAAAACGCCGTCGAGTTTGGCGTGCATCACATCGATCTGCAGCCCGACGTGCGTCCTCGCACCGTCGCAGAATGCGTGGCGCTGCTCGATGGCTGGCAGAGGCTGGCCGAACAGGTCGACTTCCCGGTCTACATCGAGACCCACCGCGATCGCATGACCACGGACCTGTATTTCACGCTCGACCTGCTCGACGCGCGGCCCGATATGAAGCTGCTTGGGGACATCTCGCACTACCTCGTCGGACGCGAATTTGCGTGGCCGGTGTCCGACGAGAATCATGCGCTGATGCACCGTATCCTCGATCAGTCATGGGCCTTTCACGGGCGCGTCGCGAGTCGTGAGCAGGTGCAGATAGAGCTATCGTTCGAGCCGCACCGGAAGTGGGTCGATCTGTTTCTCGCCTGGTGGGGCTATGGCTTCGCGTCCTGGTGTCGACGAACGGGCGCGGACGACACCCTCGCCTTCACCTGCGAACTCGGGCCCAAGCCGTACGCGATCATTGACCGCGACGGCAACGACACGACCGACCGCTGGGCGGAATCGCTGCTGCTGCAGGACATGATCCGCAAGGTGTGGGCAGACGTCCAGTGCGGCGCCCGACCGCCGGACCACGCAAACCACGAACAACAAACGCTTCGGTAGAGGGATGCAGTATGAAGACAAAAGCAGCCATCGCATGGAAAGCCGACGCACCGCTGACGATTGAAGAAGTCGATCTGGAAGGGCCGCGTGCCGGCGAAGTGCTGATCGAAGTGAAGGCGACGGGCATCTGCCACACCGACTACTACACGTTGTCGGGCGCAGACCCGGAAGGCCTCTTCCCGGCGATTCTCGGCCATGAAGGCGCCGGTGTGATCGTGGACGTGGGTCCCGGTGTCGGCACGCTGAAGAAGGGCGATCACGTGATTCCACTCTACACGCCGGAATGCCGCCAGTGCAAGTTCTGTCTGTCGCGCAAGACCAACCTGTGCCAGGCAATTCGTTCGACCCAAGGCAAGGGCCTGATGCCCGACGCCACGTCGCGTTTTTCCATCGACGGCAAGCCGTTGTTCCATTACATGGGTACATCGACGTTCTCGAACTACATCGTCGTGCCGGAAATCGCGGTGGCGAAAGTGCGTGAAGATGCGCCCTTCGACAAGATTTGCTACATCGGCTGCGGGGTAACCACCGGTGTGGGCGCGGTCGTGTATTCGGCGAAGGTCGAAGCCGGCGCCAACGTTGTGGTGTTTGGTCTCGGCGGTATCGGCCTGAACGTGATCCAGGGCGCGAAGATGGTCGGGGCGGACAAGATCATTGGTGTTGACCTGAACCCGGGTCGTGTAGAGCTTGCGAAGAAATTCGGCATGACGCATTTCACCAACCCGAACGAAGTGCCGAATGTCGTCGATCACATCGTGCAGTTGACCGATGGCGGCGCGGACTATTCGTTCGAATGTATCGGCAACACGAAGGTGATGCGCCAGGCGCTTGAGTGCACGCACAAGGGCTGGGGTCAGTCGTTCATCATCGGCGTGGCGGCGGCGGGCGAGGAGATCAGCACGCGGCCGTTCCAGCTCGTGACGGGGCGTGAGTGGAAGGGTTCCGCGTTCGGTGGCGCGCGCGGACGTACCGACGTGCCCAAGATCGTGGACTGGTACATGGAAGGCAAGATCAATATCGACGACCTGATCACGCACACGCTGCCGCTCGAGCGCATCAACGAAGGTTTCGATCTGATGAAGAAGGGCGAGTCGATCCGCTCGGTCGTGCTGTACTAACCAGCGTGCTGATCGTATCGCTTTGCGCCGGCAACCAGCTGTCAATTTGCCGGCAACTCCACCCGCCAGCGATTTTTCCCACGAAGATTTGAGTGGGCGATATGGGCCCAGTGCTCATATCGCTTTTCTTCGTGTACTACCGCGACTGAACGCAATACACCTGATTGCTACTCATTGATCACAGCTTTTCAGGTGTGGAAATGGGGCGACTGCGGCAGTTCGACGTGGCGTCGGGGTTGATCGGATGTGGTCGGACGCTGAGCTTTCGAGTCGGCCAATAAGAGACGAATGCTGCCCCTGTAGTGGCGGGAGTCTGCTTCGCCTCGGCCATTCGTGGACCCGTGTTTTGTTACGCAAGAGAATCCGGTATCTTTCGCCAACCGACATCCGGGCTAAACAGTCCGTTAGGCGGTACCCTCAAGAAAGGAACTTTTACGTAGGCCAAGCGCCGTAAAGGCGTCTCTCCTTCATGACCGGTTGAATCCGTAACGCAAAGCGAACAGGCTATGCGAAAAGTCGTGAGGAGCGGAATGATGATCGGGATCGGGATGTGGCAACGCAGAATCCCCGCCTTGATGCTCGGGTCCATGGCATTTGCGGCTCGGAAGCCCGAGCCGCGCAGCGCCACAATCAGCATGGCGCTCAACCAGTGAGTCGAGACCGCGACGGCGCCGTAGCGCACAGGTCTACTCTTCGGTGACTCCGTCTCCTTCTAGCGTCCGGCGTAGCGCCGTTAAGACGTTACGAGTTGTCTCGATGTCCCCGCACTGAAGTCCTTGCGCGAGCTCATTGATCCACGGAGCCTGCAGGCGCATGGCAGCGTCGAACGTCTGCCGCCCCTTCTCCGTCAACACAACAAGCGCGGCCCGTCGATGGTGGGGGTTAGTCGCAAAGGAGACGAATTCCTCCTTTGCCAGATCATTGACGATGCGCTGGACATTCTGCCGATTGCCTCCCATATCGCGCGCGAGCCACGCGACCGGTTGCGGCCGATCTGCGGCGACGATGCTGCCAAGCACTTGCCAGCGAGCGCTCGTCAGGCCCAGGCTCGCGACCAGCCTGTCTCCTGCCGTAAGTATTCGATTGTTGACCCGGAACAAGTCGAGAATGAGATCGGACAAGGCAGCTCCCGCCGGGGTTCGCTTGGTATTTCGCATTGGTGCACTATATCCAAATTGACATCATGATGTCAATTGTGTATGTTTGACAGACGTGAGTACCACGTAGACGCCTTACAGCCATCTCGAACGGAGTCCGTTATGCCACATTTTCATCCTATGGATCCAGCTTTCCCGATCCAGAGCCAGCTCGCAATCGACGCCTCCCCCGTTGTGCTGATCAATGTCTTCACGCTCGAAGCCCCTGACGAACAGATTTTCCTGCAAGCCTGGCAGGATGATGCGGCTTTCATGAAGCGGCAACCGGGGTTCATTTCCACCCAGCTACATCGGGCAATCGGCGAGAGCCCGACCTATCTGAACTATGCCGTCTGGGAGTCGACCGCTGATTTTCGGGCTGCGTTCACGCACCCGGAATTCGTGGCCAAACTATCGGCGTACCCTGCCTCGGCGGCCGTTTCCCCACACTTGTTTCAGAAGGTCTCGGTATCGGGTATTTGCGTCGCGTAAGTAGAGCGACTCGGCGCGGGCGGTAGAGAAGCCGTCCTGGTTTGCCACCGTGAATGGCGGGATCATGAGCAATGGGCGTTGAACTCCGACATGCTCAATGCACGCTGAAAGGTGTTGCATAGACGATTCGCAAACGACCTTGATCGACGTGGTCGTCTCCTTCGGGTCCGACATGCGACGTTCGCGCCAATTTCCCGGCTGTCCGCTCCGGGTCGGGTTGCGTCAGCCCGCTCTTCAAATGCATCGCCGGAAAGCGGCCAGTGGAATTCCGCTTCCCGGAAGCGACCGGTCGGCAGTGCGTCTCCCGACCCGATAGCTGCCATCGGCCTGGCCGCACCGAGCGCCCGGAAGCGGACGCTCATCCGGTCGAGTAGCGGATGGCTGCCAACCTATTCATCGTGAAGCCCCCGTCTGGTGACGCGTGCGGCCTGTACCGCGTTCAAAGCTGCGACCACCCGCCGTCAACCGGCAGTTCCGCACCGTTCGTGAAGGTCGCGTCGAACGCAAGGAATAGGACGGCCTTGGCGATTTCCTCCGACGTCCCGAAGCGCTTCATGGGAATAATGCCGACGGTGTGCCCCTTGACCTGTGTACGCATCTCTTCCGTAGGGAACACCTTTTCGAGGATGCCCGTGTCGATGGGGCCGGGCGACACCGCGTTTACGCGGATCTCCTGAGGAAGCAGCTCGGCGGCAAGCACCCGGGCGAATGACCGCAGCGCAGCCTTGGCGGCTCCGTATGTGGCTTGGCCCGGCAGTCCCTTGACGTTGGCGACGGAGGTCGTGAGGACGACAGCGCCTCCCCGATTGATCAGCGGCGCGAGCTTCTGGACCGCAAAAAAGGGGCCCTTGGCGTTCAGGTTGAACATCTCGTCGTAGACGGCCTCTGTCACGTTCGCGACAGGCGTTGGAATGCTGAACCCGGCGTTGACGAAAAGCAGGTCGATGGTGTCGAACTCGGCCTTTACCTGAGCGGCGAGGGCGTCGATGTTGGTCAACGACCGCGCGTCGCTCGAAACCACGATGGCGTTCTTTCCAATCTCTTTCTGCGCCGATTCCAGGCCGACCTTCGAGAGACCCGTCACCAGTACGCGCGCATCTCCATCGAGGAGCATCTTCGCCGTCGCGAGTCCCATGCCGCTCGTGCCGCCGATAATTACCACCTTTTTACCTTGATACCGTTTCATGTGTATTCTCCTTGCGAGGTTGAGGTTGTTTTGCGGATTTTGAACTGTTTGGTAAAAAAATAGACGTGATGGCCGTGTCAAGGAAATTAGAACTATTTAATTCAAAATACTGTAACCGCTAGGTGGCTTCTGTTCTTTGCTCAAACTGCTGTTAATCCGCCATCGACCGGAAGGTCGATACCGGCGATGAAGCTGCTTTCGTCCGAGGCAAGAAACAGCGCTGCGGCGGCGATCTCTTCCGGGCGGCCCAGGCGGTTGAGCGGGGTCATCGAAGTGATCTGCTTGCGGGCTTCGGCGGCGGCATCCTGAGAGGGGTATTGATCGTTGAACATCGGCGTTTCGACGGCGCCGGGGCTTAACACGTTGGTTCTGATCTTCCGATCTTTAAGCTCGCTGGTCCACGTCCGGGCTAGTGACCTCAGCGCCGCCTTGGAGGCGCTGTAGGTGCTGCGGCCCGGTAAGCCTTTGTTCTTTCCGGCGGACGCCACGAGGATGATGGAGGCTCCGTCATTCAAGTGGGGCAGAGCCTTTTGAACGGTGAAATAAGTGCCGCGGGCGTTGGTGTTGAATGTATTGTCGAAATGCTCGGGCGTCGCCTCGGCGGTCATCGTTTTTTCAACGAAGGCCGCGCTCGCAAAAATAACGTCGATCTTGCCCTTCTTCGCGACGGTTTCGTAGAAGCGGTCGAGGTCATCGAGCTTTGAGATGTCGGTCTTTACGCCGATGACGTTCCTGCCGATCCCCGCGACGGCCGTTTCGAGTTCGGCCTGGCGGCGACCGGCGATGAAGACGTAGGCGCCCTCTTCAACGAACCTCCTGGCAGTCGCGAGGCCAATACCGCTGGTGCCGCCCGTGACGACCGCAATCTTGTTTTTCAATAGTGACATTTTGGTTTCCTTCTCGTTTGAGCGCAAAGCCCGGTGGCTCTCGTGATCGCTTAAGACAAGTTGACGCCAGAGACGTTGACGACGGCCTGCCACGCGGCTTCTTGATTAGCGCCATCGTGGAGGTGTGGGTGGCGCTGCGCCTCAATTGGGCCTGTGAACTTCCCTTGAGCCGAGGCGAAGAATTGCCCTGAGACGTCGGTTCCGAACTCCGACGCCTGGAGGTACCGACGGGCCGCGGTCTCCGGCGTCTGATTCATGCCGGGAATGAGGTTCGCGATTGGGATAAACAGATACTTCAACGCCGGGCCAGCGTTTCGCACCACCTTGGTGTCGGTCGCCGCACCGGGCGAGACAGCGTACACGGCCATGCCGGAGGGTAGCCGGCGCGCCAGTGCCGCGACCCACCAAGCGATAATGAGCTTCGCGTCGGCATACGCGTTGTTGGGCACGTACTTCACGTTCGGCCCGTTGCGAATCAGGGCTTCCATAGCAGCGGTCAGGTCGCCCTGGTGGTATTTGGCAGCGAATGCGTCCACGTCGGTGTAGCGGAACAGGGGTACGCCCCCTCGGGCAGGTTCCGCGCCGGCGATAACAATCCGCGCGTTGGGGCTCAGCAGGTTGGCGCGGAGCAACCCGACAGTCAATTGATGATGGCCAATGAGCGGGGCCTGAGAAGCCTCGACGCCCGCCGCGGTGAGCACGCGCTTCTTACCTGGAACCATCCCGGCATTGAGCAGTAGGAAATCGATCGGCCGACCTCGCTTGACCAGTTCGGCGAGGGCGGACTGAACGCTGGCGGGCGTGTTCAGATCCAGCTCCAGCGGCGTGAAGACCTGTCTTTTGGTCTCCGCCGCAAGCTGTGCGGCCGTTTCCTGGGTTCGAGCCAGGCTGCGCCCGGTGATGATGATTTCGCGCCAGCCCGCTCCGGCAAGAAGGCGGGCTGCCGCATGACCGAGTCCGGAGGTGGTGCCGGTTACGAGAGCGATCGAATGTTCCAAGGGCGTTTCCGTGGTAAATGGTTAAGGTCGAGTCGTAAGGCCCCGCGAGGCTGGGACCAACTTGCTAATTTAGAACTATTCAGTTATATATTGGTGCATTAACAGGTGTCAAGGAGTTTTAAACTAAATGGTTCATAATCTCCCTGTGCCGCGTGGACGGCCGCGCAGCTTCGACGAGATAGACGCGCTGGAAAAGGCGACCCAGGTGTTCTGGTCGAAAGGCTATGATGGTGTCACGATCGACGATCTTGTCGCCGGGATGGGCGTGGGACGGCCGAGCCTGTATGCCGTCTTCGGCGACAAGCGGACGATATTCTTGCGCGTCCTTAAGGCATATGCAGAACGGAAGGGCGCAAGAGCCGCGAAGGCACTCCTCTCGCCACAGAGTCTTCGCGACTCGATCGCGGGCTTTTTGAGGTACGCCGTCGAAAGTGCGACCGAGAAAGGGTCCGCCCGGGGCTGCCTTATGGTGTGCGTCGCGCCACTTGTGAACGACGCTGAGGTTCAGCGGTTCCTGCAGAGCGCGGTCGCTGGCGGTACGGCGCTAGTGGAGCGCCGTTTCCGGGATGGGATCAGCGCGGGAGAAATCGCATCTGACTTTCCCGTAGTCGCGCGCGCAACGCAAGTCACGGATTTTGCTCGTGGCCTGACCATGCGTGCGCAGATAGGCACGCCGCGCAAGACGCTCCTGAAAGATGCTGACGAAGCGGCCGACCTGGTGCTCCAGCCGCGACGTGGAAACGCGGGGCCAGAAAGTTGACACCGACGTTAAGGGGCGTTGCGGGGCAGTAGGCTTTGGTAGTTGCCGCTCCGCGCGCCCCTCAAACCCGATCAAGCGTTTCCCGTTTCGGATAGGATGGATCACCTTGATTTGTAAATCGAAGACCGTAAGCCAGTTGGCCCCAAGCGCGGTCCCTCTCGGGTGGCGATTCGCGGCAGCATGAGTTGACCATGCCCTCTCGAAATCGTTGCGCGCAATCTCGGCAACTGGAAACCGCGCGGCATCGCACGGCTTGTCTGTGACAACTCCGAATCATCTCAAGATGCTGTTGGTCGTGCTGCAGAACGACTGCCGCGTCGTACACCTCCATCTGCCGCACTACGGTCTTCTTCGGGCTGACCTCAAAGTACCAGTCGGAAGCTCCCTACGAGGCAAACTCGTCACCTCGATCTTCGTCCAACGTCCGTTGTAGTGGCGCATGCTCGTGTCCGATGAGACTTCTAGGGTTCCGTGCAGGCGACTCCGAAGCGGCCCTTCACAACAGGCCGTTGTTGGCCAGGTTGAGGCAGTACCACCGCAATTCGCTCGCCGGAAACCGGCCATTCAGCGAGGGCGGACGAGACCTTGGCTATTCAAATCGGATGGCGACCTCGACCGGCGGCTCGTGGCCGCACTGAGCCTGACGACGACCGGCTCAGTTCGACCCTTCGCAGCCAGCGGCTATACTCGCGTCGAATGGCTGGTGATGGTCGGACGCCTGCCGTTGGAATCAAGCGCTTATCCGCTCGACTGGAGCGTTGTCTACAGGCGTTTGCACCGCATACGATGCGCCCGAGGGCCGCTCCCCGAGCTACCGCGTGACAGCTACGCGAGCGGTCAAGTCTCTACGACGTCTCCCATCACATCTTTGAGCGCTAGTAAAACGCTGAGCGAGGAAAGCGTTTGTAAGCGGCATTTTGGGCTCGATGATTTCCTCTGTACCTGGATGTTTCGACTGCTCGGAACAGAGAGTAAGTCAGTATGACTCCCGTGGCAGCGAGGCTGGCCGCCGCAGGGAAGTGAAGCGCGGGTTAGCATGTTGCCAGAGCCGCAAGAGTGTGGCGGGAGCCACCACTCGACGGTTTGTTTCCGATACGGAGGCCAGCATGAACCAAGATAGCACGTTATACGTTGGGCTCGACGTTCACAAAGACTCGATCACGGTCGCCTACGCGATGGGCCTGGACGAAGTTCAACTGTTCGGCAAGATCGGTACGACACAGATAGAAGTCGATCGTCTATGTAAGCGGCTGCAATCCAAGGCTCGGCATGTTCACGTTGTCTATGAGGCGGGCCCTTGTGGTTATGGACTGAATCGCCGGCTCGTCGAGAAAGGCTTCGATAGCATGGTGTGTGCGCCATCGTTGATTCCGAGAAAGCCCGGTGATCGCGTCAAGACCGACCGGCGCGACGCGTTCAAACTGGTGCGTTCGCTGCGAGCCGGCGATCTATCCGCAGTGCATGTGCCGAGCGTGGAAGACGAGGCGTTTCGCGATCTGGCCAGGGCGTGGTCGTCCGCCCGGGACGATCTGAAGCAGGCACGGCAGCGATTGAAGTCTTTCCTCCTTTCCCACGGCGTACGTTACTGCGGCCTGGCGAACTGGGGGCCCGCGCACCGGCGCTGGCTGAGCACCCTTTCGTTCAACAGTGCCTGGCAGCAACTGGCGTTCAACGAACACCGCCGCACCATCGAAGATCGCCTCGCGCAGTGTGACCGACTGGAGGCAGCGCTACGCGAAGCAGTTGCCGGCTGGCGGTTCTATCCGGTCGTGCTGGCGTTGCAGGCGATGCGCGGCATCCAGTTCACGTCAGCAGTGGGGCTGGTGTCCGAACTGGGAGATCTGTCGCGCTTTGAACACCCGCGGCAGTTGATGGCGTGGCTGGGCGTCACGCCGTCGGAACATTCATCCGGTAGCAAACGGCGCCAGGGCAGTATCACCAAGGCAGGCAATAGTTATGCGAGAAAGTTGCTGGTCGAATCAGCCTGGAGCTACCAGCATCCGGCGCGCGTGAGCAAAGACATACAGAGCCGGCAGGAAGGCATACCCAAGCCCATTGTCGATCGAGCCTGGGATGCCCAGCTACGCCTATGTGGCCGATATCGCAGGCTCGTGGCCAGAGGAAAGAGCCGGCAGGTTGCAATCATTGCTGTAGCTCGTGAACTTGCCGCGTTCATCTGGGACGTCGGCCGGATGGGGATGACCCTGGCGGTACCGCAAAGCGAACAGCCTGCGTAACGCGTTTCTCCCACCACCCAACAGATTAAACACTGCGAGAGTTTCCTGAAGGCGGCGTAGCCCGGTATCTGGGTAATCCGCGTTCCAGTTTGGCAACGGCAAGGCCGACTTGCGGCGTAAGAAAGCGGCAGGCTCATGACACGGACCTCTGTAATGCGGTACCCAATCCGCGAATATCAGCGTGATCCACCGTCGAGATTTACTGCTACGTCGCCCTCAGGAAATTCAAAAACGCCTATGAATAAAATTTAAAAACCCACCCCTATTGACGCGGGGAGTCATATCAGCTGGACGACTAAGTCCCATTTTCGCTGACAACTTGCAGACGCAATTCCTTCCGCATTACCTTACCGGTGGCGGTCATTGGCAAGGTTTCAACGAAGCGAATTTCGCGAGGATACTCGTGAGCAGCAAGCCGGGTTTTCACATGTTGCTGGATATCACGCGCCAGATTTTCATCACCGACAAACCCTGGGTTGAGGACGATAAACGCCATCACGATCTCTGTGCGCGCACTATCGGGCGCCCCAATAACCGCAGCCATATAGACAGCAGGGTGGCGCAGTAAAGAGTCCTCAATTGCTCCGGGTCCGATGCGGTATCCTGCGCTCGTTATAACGTCATCGTCGCGGCCGACGAAGCGAAAGAAACCATCCTGATCGCAGGTCGCCAGATCTCCCGTGACGAGATACCGGCCCCGATACTTCTCACGGGTCGCTGCTTCATGTTTCCAGTAGCCCAGGAACATGACAGGGTCAGGGCTCTCGACGCCGATATTCCCGATCGTCCCGGGTGGCTGCTCCTGTCCCGCATCATCAACGATCTTAACGTGATGCCCCGGCACGCACCGACCGATTGCGCCAATGTGTGGCTCGTAGAGAGCAGCGCAAGATGAGAGAACGACGTTGCACTCGGTCTGGCCGTAGAACTCGTTGATTGTCACACCCAGCGTGTTCCTACCCCACTCGATCAGCTCCTCGCCTAAAGTCTCACCACCACTTGCAACGGATTTAAGCGACAACGACCAGCGTTCCGGCCGCTCGACAGTACGCATCATCTTCAAAGCTGTCGGAGGAAGAAACGTATGCGATACACCGTGACGCTCCATCAGATCGAATGCCGCCTCCCCATCAAATTTCGCAAATCGCCTCGCGAGCACCGGGACGCCGTGATGCCACGCCGGGAGCAGGACATCAAAGAGCCCCCCAATCCAGGCCCAATCAGCAGGGGTCCACATCAAGGTTGCATCGATCGGAAATCCTTGCTGTGAAAGCTCGACGCCCGGAAGATGTCCCAGCAGCACCCGATGGGCATGAAGCGCCCCTTTGGATTTTCCGGTAGTTCCAGACGTATAAATAATGACGGCGGGGTCATCGGCAGTCGTTTCGACGGGCGTGAAATCACCGGACGCAGCTTGCAACTCGCTCCAGAACGAATAAATCCCTGCTTGAGTTTCCGCCTCCCCACCGTCGACGTTATAAATGCTTTGCAGTTCTGGCAGCGACTGTCGGATGTCCCGTAGTTTCTCGACGCCTGAAAGATCGGTAATTAGCGCGACGGTGCCGCTGTCACCCAAGCGGTGCTCAATAGCATCGACGCCGAACAAGGCAAAGAGTGGAACCGCAATCATGCCCGCTTTGTACACAGCCAGATGCGCTATCGCCGTTTCAGCAGACTGGGGAAGGAAAATCGCGACCCTGTCACCGCGACGCGCACCATGACGCAGAAGCGAATTTGCAAAACGGTCCGACAGCGATTTCAACTGATCGAACGAATACTTCGTCGCCTTCCCATCATGGTCCTCATAAATGAGGGCAATGCGCCCGCTACCGTCGGCCCACTTGTCGCAGGTGTCCACACCAATGTTGTAGTTTGCAGGGATATTCCACGCAAAGTCCGCTGTAACACTCTCGTACGTCTGTCCTTCTAGCTTCATCTCCGCCCCCAACCATCAAAGTACCTCTGTGCTTAGTCCTGGAGCCCTTTAGGCGGTTCGTAGCGAGGGAACCCGTTATATTCGGTGATTCGCTCAGCGTTGGCGAGCGGCCAGGAATGTCGGGCGTTGGGAACCCCGCCGTCCACGCGGATCACTGTACCGTTAATGAAGGCCGAGGCCTCCGAAAGTAGGAAAACCGCAGCGCTCGCGAGCTCAGATTCGGTACCAAAACGTTGAAGCGGCACTTTATACTTCAGTTGGCGAAGCAATGCCTGGTATTCTTCGTTATAGCTGTCCATGCCTGCGGAGGCGATCCACCCCGGCGCCACGGCGTTCACCCGAACGCCGGCATGCCCCCATTCACAGGCTGCTGTCTCGGTCAAGTTCCAGACACCCGCCCGTGCGGCGCCCGAATGCCCCATTCCGGGCATGCCCCCCCAAATATCCGCGAGCATATTCACGATCGCACCACCGTGACCCGCCATCCATTGGGTAAAGCACTCCCGCGACATGAGGAATGTCCCATGCAGGTTGTTACGCACTACAGCGTCCCAGCCATTCAGTGAGATTTTTTCCAGCTTTGCCGGGAATTGTCCGCCGGCACAGTTAAACAGGCCATCGATGCGACCGAAGTCCGCGAGAGCCGCCGCAACCGTCTGTTTCACGCTGGCTTCATCGCGAATATCGCAAGCATATAAGCCGATTCGGTCCGCACTTTCCGGATAGTCCACATTAAGCTCGTCACGAACCGCAGTCAGTTTGTCCGGATTCCGTCCGACCATGATCAGCGTCGCGCCCAGTGAGGTAAGCTCGTGCGCCGTGCAGCGACCAAGGCCACTTCCGGCACCGGTCACCATCACAACTTTTCCGTCAAACAGGCCCGGTCGAAACACCGAACGGTAACCGGCACTGACTGATTCATTTACGCGGTCCTTCATATCGTCTCTCCGAATTGCCGATGCGGGCGCCCGGCCTTTGGTGCCGATTGTTCCGTAAAAAAGGAACTCCGTGAATCGGCTGCAGGCGCAATCATGTTGCCCGATCACAGTCCGAGCTTTGCTTGCAAATCAGTACCTTTAAAGACCTAAAATGCGAGAAATTAACCCCATAGTTTGCAGCGCGTCTCTGCCTTGGTGGTAAAGGCCTGCTCGCCAGGGATAGTGGCTCGGCAGGCGTTTTAACCCGCATCAGATACATATCGTGAATCATGCTTCCATCTGGGCGGATATCCGCCGCTGACTGTGTCGGGTCAGGCCAGGTTGAACGGCAACTGGCGCTGCGGCTTGCCGGTGAGGCTCGCAATGGCGTTGGCAAACGCCGGCGCCAGCGGCGGCAGGCCGGGCTCGCCCATGCCAGTGGGCGGCTCGGCGCTGGGCACGATGTGGACATCGAACTCCGGTATGTCGGTCATGCGCACCACCCTGAAGTCGCCGAAGTTGCTCTGCTCCACCGCGCCGTCCTTCAGCGTGATGGCCGAGCCTGCCAGGCACATCGACAGCCCCATGACCGCCGCACCCTGCACCTGTGCCTCCACACTGCGCGGGTTCACGGCCAGGTTGCAATGCACCCCGCCGGTGACACGGTGCAGCACAGGACGACCCTCCTGCACAGAGGCCTCCACCACATAGGCCACCACCGAGTCGAAGGACTCATGCACGGCCACGCCCCATGCGCGCCCGGTGGGCAGCTGCTTCTTACCATAGCCGCTCTTGTCCACCGCCAGTTGCAGCGCAGCGCGGTGACGCGGATGCTCGTCGCCGAACAGGCTAAGACGGTAGGCCACTGGGTCCTGCTTCGTGGTGCGCGCGATATCGTCGAGCAAGGTCTGCATCACGTAAGCGGTGTGGGTGGAACCCACGCTGCGCCACCACAGCACGGGCACGTTGGGCTTGGGGTGGTGCACGGTCAGGCGCATCGGCAGCGGGTAGGGGTCACGCATGCCCTCGGCCATAAGCGGTCGATGGAAGTCACCGGGCAGATCGCTGACGATGAAGACCTACGCTTTTCGGTAACTCTAGTATGCGTGTCGAATTAACCAATAGTCCTGGCGAGCGCGATGAAGCGTGTGTGATTGCTCAAATTCGTAAAAGCGCGCTCGGATTTTGGTGCATGGTGCGATTAACGCGCATCCCGCATATACGTAAACGATTTGAATGCATTTTAGCCATTCAATGGGCATATTTACTTCACGCTAAAACCCTTGGTGAGGCCTGGCGCGCTAATTCTCTTGACAGCCGCAGCGACCCTCACTTATGTTTCAGCTCATATCGTATGATCAATCGCGCTTATCAAGCTAATTATGAGAGATAGACACATTCCGCTGTGTCAGGCTCAAGGCGCTGCGAAAACAAGTATGGCATCACCGGAGAATGAAAATGTTCAATAAAGTTTTTCGGAACCGCATGACAATATTCTGTCGAATTAGTCTTGCAGCCATTGGCTTATGTTGCCTGTTAATGGGCGTCTCTCCGGCATGGGCCGAGCAATGGCATCAGTTCGACGTAATCAACAACTCATCGCGCGGGATAAATATCGTCGGTACGGTAGGTCGGTGCGTAACGGAAATTGATGCTCCGGGGTTCATCGCGGCTGGCAGCCGTGGCACCATCAAATGGCACGACACGGACAACTGGTTTGTTAAGAATTGCGCAGGCCGCGACAAATTCGCAGGGTTCTCGTTCCGATTCGACGATGACCCCGATTCATGGCCTGGCTGGTTGGGTGTGACGCATCGCGAGTTGTCTGGCAGCGATTGGTATAACGGGCAATTCTACGCATATACCCTGTCTAGTGACGGATGGAGCTTCACCTATGCTGATGGAGTCCCGGCACCGTCTTGGATCCAGCCCCTGTGTTCCCACGGCAACGACTGTTCAGGACCATTCTCAGAAATGGAAGTGGACAATAAGAATTCATACAACTGGCAGCGCTCTTATCGAACAGAGGACGGCTGGGCTTTTCAGATTAATAATCCTTAATTGGCGCACTTTTATGCTGTCGGCCCGGCCGACATTGCCATTACTTTGATCGCGGGAGGAAGTCGTCTATACCGTTTTCCTTTTTCGGCAGAGTGCTCCGCATTGCCGCCTACTCAGACATAGGTAATTGTCACCTCGTCCTTGATCGTGACTGTGATGAATGCCATCAACGCGGCGCACAAATTCAATTAGGTTAGTGTGGCATGATTTGCCATCCAAAACCGGTTGGGGTTTTGAGAGCGTAGCGAATGTCCGCTTCCAAGATGCGCGAAGGTCTTTTGTGGGTCGCGTGCTGCCGATCGCCGACAGGCAAAGGGCGGCCAACTACGGCCGTTCGACCACGCCCTCGGGCGGACATTCGAGCGTTCGCTCCGCCTGACAACGGCCACGGTCACGCTTGTCAAGTCATCGACCAACGCCGCCGTTTGCACACTCGCGTATCACCTTGGTTGCGAACGGCCGCTTTGTAGAAGATCGGATGCTGAGTGCCGGCCCGCTTCGGTGGCTCATGGCTCTGTGCATGGCAAAAACAGGAACGTTCGCTTACGCAGACCGTCGGCCGCAATGTTTACGTATGCTTGCCGGACCTCGGGCTGAACTAATCTCCATGCATGGGCACGCTTACGCCTGGCCGGACATTATCTGACCCATCAAGCGCTCTTTGGTGGTAGCGCCGACGCAGTCGCTCTTTACATCGAGCAACGCACCCGCGCGGTTGCTGACCATCCCAGCGAAGTAATTGATCGACATCTTGAACAGGCCGGCCGCTGCGCCGATTGCCGCACGCGGATAGGTCAGGCACGCGCGCACTTGCTCGCTGCGGCTTTCGCCATACAGGCACCACGTACAGAAGTGCTCGCAGTTATTGGTCAGCAGCCTGTATCGATCCTCGCCAAGGCGCGAGCGCGCCCGTTCTACAACTTGCCGGTCGGCGTAAGCTGGACGATTGCCCGGCTTTATCCACACTTCGCTTCCGGCAGCGAAGCATGCAATCGTCACCTCCTCGACAGGTCCGCGATGCAACGACCGGGCAAGACCCGCGTAGTGCACTACCTTGCCTTCGCCTACATAGATGCCATGGTGGCGGTATGCGCCGCGAGGTGTGACGAGATGTGCGCCGAGAGCCGGTTCGCTTCCAACTCCGAGATGCCACTGCATCTGTATCGTCGCACTGGTAAGCGACGCGATAGTGGCGTGTCCCATGATTCGACTCCCAGCTGCAACCTGCATGAGCCAAGCATAGAGCCGGAGATGTATTCACGATAATTAAAGATTATTTGGACTGTCATAGTTGATTGATTATGGATGGTGGCCTTGTTGGCGCAATTCACCTGGCCAAGGGAGATAAGGCGATCAGCATGTCCAGATGTCGGCGCGACAGCCGCTTCGCGCGGCGCTCGCTGAGGTTGTACGCGGTCTGGAGGCAGCAAATTCGCACGCGAGCAGGCGCTCAAGACTTTGGTTCTGCTCGCCCGCGGGTGATAACGATGAGGCGCGTCCGTTCGGTCTGGCCGATGAATTGTCGACCGACCTGGAGGGATGAATGACCGCTGCACGCACATAGCCGCCGTCGAGGCGGTGAGGGTGCCGATGACCGGAGAGGGTCGATCTCCGACTTTGGGAAAACTGGGCGGGCCCCGACTCTAGCTCGGAGTCGGCTTCGTTGACTTTCCGCTGGCAACCTAGGGCCTGTTGACAATCAGCAGGTCCAGATGAAAGCAGCGGAGAGCGCAACGAATGATGAGAATCGTTCGGAGAGCTTGTCGTAGCGGGTAGCCACGCGACGGAATTGTTTGATGCGACAGAAGAACCGTTCGACCAGATTTCGAGAGGCATACAGATGTTCATCCAAAGGACGTTGCTCAACACGATTGGCGCGACTGGGGATGACAGCTTGAATGTCCGCCGATTCCAGATGCTGCAGGATCGCGTTCGAATCGTAGGCTTTGTCGGCAGCCAGACTGACGGGTTTCAACTCGCCCAGCAAAGGCAGGGCCTCCGGACTGTCTCCAGCCTGTCCGCCCGTCAGATGAAAGCGAGCGAGCATCCCCAAGCCGTCGACCAGAGCGTGAATCTTGGTGCTCAATCCGCCACGCGAGCGCCCGATTGCCTGTTCGCCTTTTTTTTCGCCGCGCCGGCGGCATGCTGGTGGGCACGCACAATCGTACTGTCAATGAAGACTTCCTCAAGGTCCGCGTCGCCCGCAAGCTCGGCGAGTACCGTATGCCATATTTGCGCCCGCGACCATCTGGCAAAGCGTTGGTACACGCTATTCCACGTTCCAAAATCAGGCGGCAAATCGCGCCATGGGCTGCCAGTGCGCGCGATCCATAGCACGGCCTCAACAAACAGCCGATTGTCTGCTGCGGTCCGACCCGGGTCGGTGGACTTGCCCGGCAGCAAGGGGGCGATCCGCTCGTATTGGTCATCGCTGAGCATCAGTCTTGGCATCCTGTTTTTCCGCAAAAGACAGGATGTAAACAGCTTTCCTCACAAGTTAACAGCCCCCTCGGCGATGATTGTCAACAGGCCCTAGGATTCTTGCGCTAGAATTACTGTATATTTATACAGTATCTACGTGAGCGATTCCGATGCCCCCCGCTGCCGCCCTTTACACTCAGACACGTCCTCCGGACGAGCGCGCACGTTCGATAGACGCTCTACTCGACTCAACTATGTATCCCGCCTTGGGGGGAATAACACAAGGACGGGTGTATGGCTTCCGGAATGGGGGACGGGACAGTCATTGGATTGCGAAAATACCTGTATGGATGTACAGTATCCTACACGGATTTCCGTAGCGGCGAACAGACACTTTTTTCGGGAGACGCTCCGTGGATATGCGCGTTCGCAAGCCCGTCAACCACCCAATGCCCGAGATTGCGGCGTTTGTCGCCAACATGAAATCTGCGTTTGGCGAGCGGGAAGTCGATGAAGCCATTCGTCGCGGCCGAGCCGGGGAGCCGACGTTCTTTACGTGCGAAAATGGTCGCTCGGTGGGTACCGCTAGTCCGGTGGAAACGGATGTCTGGCGTGTTGACGGCGCCGTGCGCGACCGCCGCTACTGTGACGGTTGCGACGGGTCGTGCGTCGGAGGCGATGTAACCTGTAGCGACAGATTGAATCGCATCGCCAAGGAGAAACGATAGTGAAACTGGTTGGATGCGGGTTGTTTTTACTGGCGTGTTCTTCGTCTGCGTTTGCAGGTGAGCGCTACATAGAAATCTGGAATCCGCCCGAAGCTCGGGGTGGATTGTCTCAGGGAGCAGGCGCGCCCAAGTCGCTTACGCATAAGCGGCGTGTGCCTCATCTGGTGAAAACACGTGCGCATCGCACGCCGACCACCGCCACGAAGCTGGCCGTGAAGCAGGGAGCTGCCGATGCAGGTACGCGACGCGTTACTCCTGACGTGTCGGAAATTCCCCGTCTGATAACGCCCGAGGGGAATGTGCTGCGCGTTGATGCTCACGACTCGCATGTCGAGGTCGTGCGCTGATGGAATCGGGAAGCTATAAGGGATACCGCATCTTCGGTCACGCCATTCTTCAGCAAGAGGACATCCTTTCGCCTGCGCGCTACGCAGGCAGCGGGACCATCACCCGCGACACAAAGATGGTTGAAGCCTCCGGGGTACTCGGTGTTTTTGATACGGAAGAAGAGGCTCAGCTCGCGGGACTAGGCTGGGCACGAGCCTGGGTCGATAACCACGGATAGTGCCTGTCCTACTTAGGTATTCGAGCGTACGTCGTGTCAGTGGCAACGGGAGTTCACGAGGTATGGCAGCGAGTATCAAATGCTGTCGCGCGCGATTGGAGCCTCGATGCCAATCGCGGCTAGTGGCTCGGCTTTTATGTGGCAACCCGCGAACCGGACCGCTTCCTCACGCCATCAACCTTTCCGTCGTAACGGATGAAAATAGCGAGCACGAAAGCCGCCTTCAATGTTTTCGAGCAGGAGGCGACCACCGGTTCGCCGTGCAATCTCCGATACGATAGACAGACCCAGTCCGCTTCCCGACTGCGCCGAGTGGTCCAGGCGATAGAACGGTTCCAATACTTGCGCGAGTTCGTCCTCCGGAATGCCCGGACCCGAGTCGGCTACTTCAAACACCACCTCGTCGCCCGACTGGACGACCGATACATCTACCCTTCCTCCGACCGGCGTGTATCGCACCGCGTTGTCGACAAGGTTTCTCAGCACGACAGAGAGGGACGACACATCTACAACGGCATCAACTTCCTCGAAATGCTCGAACCCGAGGTCGATGTCTCTTTCGCGAGCCATGTCAATCGTCGCGTTGATGACGTCAGTTGCCACCGCGCGCAGCGATACCCTGGTTGGCTGTTCTAGCCCTCCCTGTTCGGACCTCGCCAACGTGAGCAATTGCTCCACGAGCCTGTGGGTTCGGCGCAATCCGGACTGGAAGGCCATCAGTCGCTCACGAGCATCAGGTGACGTAATGGTTTTGCGGAGGTTTTCCGCCTGCAACGATAATGCCGCGAGCGGTGAGCGCAGTTCGTGCGCAGCACTCGCGACAAACCGACGCTGGAGACTGATTGCTTCACGCAATCGGGAAATTAGGCGGTTAATTGACCTCACAAACGGCAACGCTTCGTTGGTGATTCCTTCCTCAGACAGCGGCTCAAGCGATATATCAGTTTGCCGGTCCACGACATTCGCCAGACGTGAAAGAGGAGCCAGCTTCGTTCTGACAATCACCACTATGACGATGCACAACCCCGGCAGAAGAATGAGCGTGGGGACAAGCGTTCTCATTGCACCGTCCCGCGCAATTTCGTCGCGCAGCGCGGAAGGCTCAGCCAATGCTATGCGTTCCCCGCCGCGGAGCGTTCTGATGTTGACGCGCCATCTTTGCCCCTTGTCCTCCAGGTCATGAAAACCGTCCGCTAATGTGTTGGGTACGATGAGTCCCGCCGCCTGCGCGAAACCTGTCGCCTCTCCACTGAGCCTGTCGATGACCACCTTGACGTCTGCATCTTGCGAACTCTCGATAGAAGGCCGAGAACCAGTAAACGCCAGCGCCCCGTTGTCGATGAGAGCGGCTATTTCCTTCAGCTGTCCGTCCTGTAGTTCTCTGGCTTCCTGATAGGCGAACAAAAACGACAGCCCACAGGCAATCACACCAACTCCGACTATTACACAGCCAATCCAGACAGACAGCTGCAACGTCAGGGAGCGCGATTGCTTTCCTTGTCTACCAACCATCCCACACCTCGTACGTTGCGAATGACGGACGCGCCCAACTTCTTGCGGATACCGTGAATCACCACTTCCACAGCGTTGCTCTCGACCTGCTCCTCCCACGCATAGACCTTTTGCTCAAGTTCGCTTCTCGACAGGACTGTCCCAGGCTTCATCATTAGTGCGCTCAGCAGTGCGAACTCGCGACCGGTCAGGTTGCACTCGGTGTCGCCATACACCGCAAGGTGTGTATTTGAATCCAGAGTCAGATTTCCGGTCGTCATTTTTGTGTCGCCATGGTCACCGAGTCTACGCGTGACCGCCCGAAGTCGGGCGAGCAGCTCACCGATTTCGAACGGCTTCACCAGGTAATCGTCGGCGCCTGCGTCGAGTCCGGCAATTCTGTCGTCGAGGCTGTCGCGCGCGGTGAGAATAATGACGGGAGTCTTGCTACCTTGTACCCTCAAGGACCGGAGTACATTGATGCCATCACTCTTCGGCAGGTTCAGGTCAAGAAGTACCACGTCGTGCTCGCGTCCTATCAGCGCACCTGTGGCCGAATCAGCGTCGCATACCCAGTCGACCGCATAGGCGGCATCCTTCAACGCCTGCACGATTGCGCCGCCAATCATTTCGTCGTCTTCTACGAGCAGAATTCTCATACCTCTCACCGGTCGGCAGCAACTTGCTAAGGCAACACTAAGTCTCGCGAAGTAGTATCTGAAGCGTTTTTTGCGCCGGATACCCATCGTGACCCATCGTACTTACGATAGTAGGTTGCAAAACCGCGTTACCGCAACCGGTCAGCGACGTAGAGGTGCAAGTGCGCTCGCACGGTTCGCTCAGCTGACGCTGACTGTAGCGTTAAGTGGATGTGCTTCGTATGCACCCAGGCCTCTTCCAGAGGCGCCGCAATGGTCTTACGACATAGCGGGTACGGATGCCCCGCTGACGGTGGACCAGGTGGTTGAGCGGGCACTCGAATACAGTCCCGACATCCGGCATGCTGAACGTGAACTCGATATCGCCACCGCCAGACAATACGCGGACGGCCTACTGCCAGACCCAACGCTCAGCTTCGGTACCGACCGTCCTGGCGCCGGGGGTTTTGTACCTGCGTTCATGGTCGGGCTCAGCTATGAGGTGTCGGCACTGGTTGACCGCCCAGCTAAGAAGCGAGCGGCGGAAAAAGCCAGTGAGAAGCAACAGCTTGCTCTGGAATGGATGAAATGGCAGGTCGCGAACCGCGCTTATGCGCTCTACGTCACTAACGTGAGCCTCCAGCGTCTCGAAGGGGAAGTCGAGCAGCTTGTGGCATATCAGAAGGACGGTACCAAGCGATTGCAAAAGGCCCTCGCGCGCTCCGACGTAACGCGAGACGCGGCCTTGCTGGCAGAAGTAGCGTACAGCGACAACGTGCAGCAGCTAGGCACACTACGACAGGAACATCTAAAGACCGAGCAGGAACTCAGCAGGCTGCTTGACCTTCCCCCCGGTTCGCATTTGACGCTCGCGGCTCCACCCGAGCCATCGGAGGTTCCGCAGGACCTCGTCGCCCGTGCGCTTTCAGACCTGGGGCAGCGTCGGCCCGATTTGCTGGCTCTGCGTGCGGGATACGACGAACAGGACGAACGCTATCGCGCAGCGCTCCTTGCACAGTTTCCGCGGCTCGATGTCGGCGTCACAAGAGGCCGCGACACGTCAGCCATCTATACCTCGGGACTTACCGTCGCTGTAACCCTACCGCTGTTCAACGGCAACCGGGGCAATATCGCCATCGAAAAAGCCACCCGGGAGAGCCTCTATCAGGAATACGGGCAACGGCTCGACGACGCATATACGGCCGTCGACGGCATCAATTCGGAACTGACTTTGCTAACCGAACGTCTTCAAAGCTCGCAATCGACGGAGGCCGCGCTCAATGCATCAGTGGAACAGTTACGTGTCGCCTATGGTGCCGGCGACGTCACTTTTCCGGTCCTGGCCGACATTGAAGTCCGGCAGCTGAATCAACGCATTGTGACAGCAAAGCTCGCCAACGCCGTCCTTCGACAGCAAGTCGAACTCTGTACCTTGATTGGTGTGAGCGCGATTGACCACCAACCGCTTCAATAGGCTACCTATGACATCTGTCCGCCTGCTAGTCTTCGTTGCAGCCATCGGCATCTGCTCCGTCGCTAGTCATCCTGCGATTGCCGAGGACGTCGTGACGATGCCTGCGGTCCAGAAGCACCTTGCATCCCGCTTCTCAGCACCGGCGCGCGTGCAGGCAGCATCCAATACCGTACTAAGTGCACCTACCGCCGGCGTCGTCTCCAGCTTGCGCGTACTTCCAGGTGAAGAAGTGCGGACTGGGCAAGTGATTGCGCGCCTGACCGGCCCCACCGTATCGACTGATACCGCGCGCCTTGCAGCGGACCTGAAGTCGGCCCAGATTCGAGTGACTGCCGCGACCCAGGCCGCCGCCATCGAACAACAGAAGCTCGACGAACACCTCAGCACGCGTGATGTCGTCATTCGCGCACGCGCCGAACTCGACACTGCGCGCCAGCAAGTCGCAGCGGCGCAGTCAGCCATGCGGAGCTATGCGAGTCTTGTCGTGATTCGCGCACCCGAATCCGGCGTCGTGACTGCGGTCAATGTGGCCGACGGTCAATACGTAACTGCCGGCCAGACTCTGGTAACCGCAGTCCCTTCACGTGGTCTTCATGTCGTCGCGAATCTCTTTGGAAACGACGCCTCATCGGTCATCGCTGGAATGAAGGGGGTCTTTCTGGCGGAGGGCACGGACACACCTATCGACGTGGTTGTGCAGCGCATGTCGCTGAGCGTCACCACACCTGGTCAACTGGAAGTCTGGCTCAATGCTGCATCGGGACACAGTCTGGTGGCAGCAAGCGTGGGTACGGTCTCGCTAACGGCGTCCGACGACAAGCGGCTGGCTATTCCAACCACCGCACTCGTCCTTGATGGCGGCCAATGGTGGGTTCTGGTGCGAGACAAAAGCGGTAGCCGTCGGCGACAGGTCACCCCAGGAATATCCGACGGCGGCTGGACATCAATCAGGCAAGGGCTGCAGCAAGGCGAGCGAGTCGTGACGCAGGACGCCTATTTACTCTTTCATCAGGACTTCGCTACCCGCTACCAGCAAACCGATTGACGCTTACCGCCAAGAATAAAAATGCTAAATGATATCGTCAAAAGGCCGCTGCTCTGGGTGATGCTGTACGCAGCCCTGATTGCTTACGGCATCTACGCGCTGCTCAATATCCACGCAGAAGTCCTGCCGCAGTTCAACATGCCGCAGGTGAGCATCGTCGCACAACTGCCAGGCGCCACGACGCTGGACCTGGAAGGACTGATTGCGCGCCCCGTCGAAGCCGAGCTGTCTTCGCTACAGTCATTGAGCGACGTGCGAACCGTCGTCGGACAGGGTTCCGTCAAGATTGAAGCGCGATTCTCGGAGGGGACCACTGCAGCAAGTGCGCTGCAGGACGTCAACGGGGTCATCGGACGTATCAACGGTTCGCTACCGAAGGGCACGAGCCTGACGACGGAAATCTCCGGCAACGCAATAAACGAGGTCGCGGACTACGCAATCCAGATTCCTGATGGAGTGGATGCGTCGCTGGTGCAACGCGTTGTCGAATCAAACTTGGCGCCGCGTATCCGGGCGGTGCCAGGCGTACAGCGTGTGTCGGTCGCCGGGCCAGGAGCGGATGCCATCTGGGTGCGTCCCGACCTGGCAAAGCTGCAGCGTTTCAACGTCTCTGCATCGGCGCTCGCGGCATCACTCGACGCGACGACTGCAATGGTGCCGAGCGGATACGTCAACCTCGGTCATCAGGATGTGTTCATGGAAGGCAGAAGTCTGCCGACAACCCCATCCGACTACGCTCACGTACCTGTCGCAGCATCAGGCATTACTGTTCCGCTGGGCTCGATTGCGGATGTCGTCCGGTCCGCGCTCCCGTCTCACCATTCGGTGAAGCTCGACAACCGGCCGACGATTGCGCTCGTCGTGTTCAAGCAACCAGGTGCCTCAACGCTACCTGTCGTCGACGAGGTTGATAAGACTCTGCAGGAGCTCGAACCCCAGTTGCCCGGCGGCGCACGCTTCGTGCGCATCTACAGCCAGGGACACATTGTCGGCGTGGTCGCCTCCGATTTGACCAGGAATCTGGCCATTGGAGCCGTACTCGCGGTTGGGGTCCTGTTCTGGATGCTGGGTGCGAGTCGTGGTATCTGGGCTCTTGCGTTGAGCATCCCGCTGTCCCTGCTCCTTGGTATCGCAGGGCTATACCTGATGGGACAGACGCTGAATCTGCTGACGTTCGGCGCGTTATCCGTGGCGGTCGGCCTGCTCGCCGACGACGCCATCATCGTACTCGAGAGCATTTATCACCGCTGGGAGGCGGGTGACAGCCGTTGGGAAGGCGTGGAGCGTGGCTTGCGCGACATAGCCGGTCCCGACATTTCAGGAACGATGACGACCGTCGCGGTATTCCTGCCGCTTGTGTTTGTGGGCGGCCTCGCCGGACTTTTCTTTGTCCCGTTCTCTCTTGCGATGACGGTGAGTCTCATTGCATCACTGTTCATCTCGCTCAGTCTGATTCCGCTCGTGCTGGGATTCATCGGGCCGCATATCGAGAAGCGCGCGACTTCCGGTTCGCGCGCGGTCGCGTGGCTCAAGAGCCACAACTTGCGTCTGTTCGACTTTGCCCTGCGTCGTCCCCGAGTCTCACTATGGTCTTGCGTCGCCATTTTCGTGGTCTCGGTGGCAGGGCTTGTGCTGGTTCCCGTCGATTTCCTGCCTCTGCCGAACGAGGCCGTACTACTCGAAAGTTTTACGCTCCCCCCCGGAACATCATTGCATGATGCCCAAGACGCATCGGACCGCATTACCCAGCGATTGCTCGGCCTCGCCCCTGTGGCGCATGTATTTTCGCGGGTCGGCTCTGCGTCGGGGACGTCATACACCGAGCCTGCCTATGCAGGGGAGATTCAGATTGCGCTAAAGCCTGATGTGAACGCGAGCAGTCTCGACAAAATCGGCAAACAGGTTCTCGATGCTTCAAAGCTCCCGGCGGTCCAGACTGTGATTGGAACGCCGACCCTTGAGCGAGTGGGCGAAACGCTTTCGGGCCTGCCGCAGCCGTTTGTCATCGACGTCTACGGCGATTCGATTGAAGCGTTGCAATCGCTGTCGAACGAAGTCACGCATCGGCTCGCAGGCGTATCCGACCTCTCGGACGTCTTCAACAACGATGCCTATCCCGTGACCGAGTTGCGAATCACGCCCAACCCCGATGGTCTCGCGCTCCACGGCATTACGCCGGCACACCTTTTTTCCCAGTTGCACATCCTGTTGGCCGGACAAACGGTCGCGACCGTTCCGGAGGGTAATGGTCACCTGGATGTGTTCTTGCGACTCGCCGACCCAACGCATTTGTCCATTGAGCAACTCAATCAGCTTCCGGTGATGGCCAGCGGGTGGGTCGCGTTGAAAGACGTGGCAGACGTCCACATGGCGACCGGACCCAACGTCATACGGCATCTGAACGGACTGAGGGCGGTCGAAATACTGGCGACACCCACTGCGCCGCTTGGCCAGGTCATTTCTGCTTCAAAGAAAGCGCTGGCGACGCTTCACTTACCGGCGGGATACGAGGTGAGGTTTGGTGGCCTGTATCCGCAACTCGAACACGCCGCGCTCAATGTAGGCGTGGCGGCCATAGTGGCTCTCGCGCTAATGTTGGGCATCCTGACGCTGCAATTTGATGGCCTCCTCGTGCCCGGTCTGCTTCTGCTACAGATGCCGTTGGCGTTCTCCGGGGGAGCAATCGCCTTGGTGGTCAGTGGTGTCGGTCTCAACGCCATCGGTTTGATTGCGTTTCTTACCCTGATTGGGGTGAGCCTGAACCACGGCATCGTCTTGCTGCAGTTGGTAAAGCGAAACGAAGCGCAAGGACTCCCGGTGGTCGACGCCGTGCGCGACGCTGTTGACGTGCGCTTCCGGCCGATTCTCCTGACTGTGCTGACAGCCTCACTGGGCCTGCTGCCGACCGCGCTCGGTTTCGGCAAGGGCGCCGCTCCTGAACAGGGACTGGCCATTGTTACGCTGGGCGGTTTGGTCTGGAGCGGTCTGCTAAGTACAAACCTGCTACCGGCGCTTTATGTGTATAGGTGTGAGAAGCAGCGTCGGCAGGTAACCTAGACCCGTTCAGGCCGGAGCATCGCCCGATACCACCGGTGGCGCTTCATATTGCTTTTTCATCGAGGTGCAACCACACCGCGTCGAACCAGACGATTCCAGAATCGAGGAAAATGCAGACCGACATCAAGCCTCGCGCACGCACGCTCAGCCAGATTCCCCGTGGCATCTGGATGCTCGGCTTCGTCAGCATGCTCATGGACATCTCCTCGGAGATTATCCACAGCCTCCTACCGATGTTCCTGGTGACGAGCCTTGGGGCGAGCGCCATGATGGTTGGCCTCATTGAAGGTGTCGCGGAAGCGACCGCACCCATCGTGAAAATCTTTTCCGGCGCACTGAGCGACTATCTTGGAAACAGGAAATGGCTCGCTGTCATTGGTTACGGCATGGGCGCACTCAGCAAGCCGCTTTTTGCACTTGCGCCTACGGCGGGAATTGTCCTGATGGCGCGCGTCGCGGACCGAGTCGGGAAGGGTGTGCGGGGGGCGCCGCGCGACGCGCTAGTAGCGGATATCGCTCCCCCGCATCTGCGCGGTGCCGCGTATGGTCTGCGCCAGTCGCTGGACACCGTCGGCGCCTTCATCGGTCCGTCGCTGGCCGTCGTGCTGATGCTGCTTTGGGCAAACGACTTCCGCAGGGTCTTCTGGGTGGCCGTTATTCCAGGCATCGCCGCCGTGACATTGCTTGTAATTGGAGTCAGGGAACCGGCGCATCAGTCAGGTGCGAAGCGCGTCAATCCGTTGAATCTCGAAAACCTGAAGAAGCTGTGCAAGCCGTACTGGTGGGTAGTATTTGTCGGCGCGGTATTCGCACTCGCACGGTTCAGTGAGGCGTTTCTCGTCCTGCGCGCCATGCAGGGCGGCGTACCCGTGGCGCTAGTGCCACTCGTCATGGTCGTGATGAACCTGGTGTATTCGGCGTCGGCTTACCCCTTTGGCAAGCTAGCCGACTCGATGAGCCACACCAGACTGCTAGCCATTGGTCTCGTCGTGCTGATTGTGTCCGATGTCGTGCTTGCGAACGGAAGTCACTGGCCAATCGTGCTGCTCGGCGTCGCTCTGTGGGGCCTGCATATGGGGCTCACGCAAGGTCTGCTGGCGACCATGGTCGCGCAAGTAGCGCCACCGGAGCTGAAAGGGACAGCGTTTGGCTTCTTCAACCTCACGAGCGGATTGGCAATGCTCGTCGCCGGCGAGCTCTGGGACCGGTTTGGAGCAGGCACAACGTTTTATGCGGGAGCTGGATTCTGTATTGCGACGCTGATTGTGCTCGTCGCCAGGACAACAACGCGCGGCGGTGAAACATGAGCTGGCGTTTGCTCTTTGAGCGCATCGGAATTCGCAACCTGCTCGTTGCTGGCGTACTAGCCGTAGGTGGTACGTGGCTCTTCCTTGGCGTGCTGGAGGATGTCATTAGTGGGGACCCGCTTGTTGCCGTCGACGTCAAGATTCACGCTGCGTTGCAATCCATGCGCTTCCCGTTACTCGACTCCCTGATGGTCGCGGCCTCGGAACTGGGAGATGGTGCTGTCACCATCCCGGTCATTCTCGTCGTCCTTGCATGGCTCGTTTGGCAAAGGCGGCTGCGAAGCGCTACTTACTGGATTTTGGCGGTCGTGTTTGCACAGGTCTTCGTGGTAACACTAAAGTTTGCGATGCGCCGTGCGCGACCGTCATCGATGTACGAGGGCTTACAGGGGTTTTCCTTTCCCAGCAATCATGCAACGCTGAGCGTCGTCACTTATGGCTTTCTGGCGTTGTTCGTTGCGCGCGCGTGGGGCAACGCCGCACGGCTAGGTATTGCGACTGCCACGGCACTGTTCATTCTCCTGATTTCGTTCTCACGCCTTTATTTGGGTGTGCACTGGTTTTCTGATGTACTAGCCGGAATCAGTTTCGGTGTGGCATGGATAGCAACGGCAGCAGTGCTGCATCGTGTAGGCGATGAAAACGAAAGTGACGCCTCTTCCCTTGGCGTGGCGTCCTTCGTGACCTTTGTCATCAGTGCGACGGTTCACATCATCATGCAACACGGTATGGATATGACTCTCTATGCCCATAGGTAGCCGGTTGCAATCCTCTTGCTGGCGCAGGCGGACGGGGGAAGGAAGTGCACCATGTCCGCTTGAGTTCGCCTGCGTACACGTCGGATGCCGAAAAGGATTGTGTCTCACATGATTGCCCATCACCAGTGGACCATCGAGACGGGGAAAGTGAAGCTGGAGTATGGCAAAGGCCGGTGCTCAAGCGGTTGACTAGAAACATCATCAACGTCCAGCGCGACGAAATCGCCTTCATGCGGAGACAGCAGGCGAAACATGTCGGCAAGTGACCGTGTGCGTCGATGCCAGGAACGCACAGCATCTGGAGTGAGATTCGAACGCGATTGAAGTCACTGTGATAGGTTGAGCGTTCAATGTGCGGCGCGTCGAACTCCGTTCAGGACCGTTCAAACGCTATCGGGGCGCAGCCATCGGTAAATCAGTCGTCGTCACCATGATGATGGTGGTCCCATCCGCGGTGGCGACCGTGGTCATGCCACCTGCGCTCGTCGCCGTAATCCCCTTCATATCGATATCCATAGCCATAGACCGGAGCTGGTGCGTAGACCACCGGCGGTGGGGCCTCATACACGACCGGGGGAGGTGCGACATAGACGGGGCCGGGCACGCCCAGAAAAACTCCAATGTCCGCGTGGGCGAGAGCTGCGCTAGATGCGCACGCAGCGGAAATGCCCACTGCGAAAAAAAGGTCATGCGTTTCATGGAGCTCTCCTGTCATGCCCACTTCTGGCGGCTACCAGACAATGGCGAACAACGCGGATTTTAGGAGGGGCGCGCGGACGCAGGTGCGGCTGAAATGTCAATTCTGTAACCGACGGTAACCCGTTGTGGTGTGCCGCTGGTCCTGGCCATGCTTACGACGCTGTCAGTGAGTCGCCCGAGACATGGACACGCTCACCGACCTGGACCGGAGGCTGCGTCGAGTAGTTGAAATTCCGGTAGCTGCCATCCTGCATTCTTACCTGCACCTGGTAAGGCGCACACATCGATGCACGGCGACTTGACTGCCATGGCTCAGGCCGCCGCTTGTGAAGGTTGCACTTCAACGGTGACATGCGATAGTGCCGTGAAGCGCTCGAGCTCCGCATGATAGAAGCGCGAGTCTCGCTCGGACTCACTTGTCGCCACCGACACCACGGCGCTCATATGACCGGGACCCACGCGCCATACGTGCATGTCGACATGGTCGCGCCCTTTAGGTGTCCGTACACTGGACAGGCGATGGTCGATTCCAGGGCAATCGTTTTCATCACGTTATGTCCTTGATGCAGGGCGGCTATTAAAGCGTCTATATAACAGGTAGTCCAATGACCAGTTGCCAGCGCCACGGCACAGCAGGACCAGCAGCATCGCAGCCCACTGAATGTGCGTAGGCCATGCCTGCGGATACACGAACACCTCGATTACAGTCGTCATGCCGAGCAGAAGCAACGCCACAGGTCGTGTCGCCAGGCCGAGCACAAGTAGAACAGGTGTAGTCAGTTCGATTGACACCGCCATGTAGGCGGCGACCTCGGGAGCAAGCAACGGCAGTCGATAGTCTTCCCTGAACAGTTCGAGCGCCGCATTCCAGTCGGCCAGCTTGGCCATCGCCGAGTTCCAGAAGACCGTTGCAACAGCGAGCCTCAGTGGAAGCGCAAGAACCGTGTGCGGCACTCGCTCCAGCCACCCGACGGCACGCAGGATGCGGTCAGTCAGTTTCGACCGACGATGAGCGGATTGAGATTCCGGCATCATGTGACTTGCCTCCCAATTGTTTGGCTGGACGCCTCATTTGACAGGCAGATGTCGGCAAAGCATCCCGATGCAAGAAGGTGTGCGAGCCAGACAGATGTCTCTGCGTCCGGCACGTCGACAAGGGCATCATGCAAGGCGCGCCCGGCAAGCAAGGCAGCCGTGAACCGGCATTGTCCTTCTGCCATCCGGTTCACCCCGACGCCCGAAGGCCCTCGGTGGACATACAACCAGACTGGGTCAGCGGCCAGATTGATGGCTGCCAATGCGCAATCGTCCCGGGACAACACCGCGTGCCAGATGGCATCGACCGGAAAGGACGACTCAAGCACTCGCGCTGCAGGGCTCGACAAAAACCGTACGGCTTGCATGTCGGCTTCATCCAGTTGCTCAAGGCGTTGCAGGTCAAGTGGCTTCGCGTCTCGTGCATGCAGCACCTCATTCACGGCCCATTCAAGTCGCGCCGTATCTGGCAGATAGGCAAGAGACGCCGCTTCCGGCATTTGTGCCAGAAATTCCGGAAACGATTCGCCGTAGCTGTCTAGCAGTGCGCTCGACGGTGGGCATTGCTCAATGAACAGTCGGGCTGCGCCCTCAAAAAATTCAGACCCGACCAGAGCCTGCACCGCCGGATAGGTAAGCCGCAATGCCGCAAGCAGCGTGCTGTTCGCCGTATTTCTATAAATGGCGAGCCGTGCCTGCGGAGCCAGGCCGTCGGGTACCACATACCCGGATGCGTCGCCATCGGCAAGCCCAAGCAAATCCCGGCGGACCGCCCATTGCAACTCAAGCAACGTTGGTGCACAGGTTGTCATTTCGCAGCCTCTCAATAGCGGAATCTGCAATCGCGGCTTCTCCCAACAGAATCTCAAGCGTCGGCACGTCAGTGTCCCATTCAATTAGCGTGGGAACCGGTCCAAACCGCATAAGAGCCTGCTCAAACAGGTCCCACACGGGAGGCGCGACGCGCGAGCCGTGGTCGTCAATGCGAAGAATCTGACCGTGGTCAAGCTGACGCACGCTGTGCCCAGCAAGGTGAACCTCGGTAACCGACTCCGCCGGCAGAGCATCAAGATAGGTCAATGAATTCCAGTCGTGATTGCTGGCACTGACATAGATATTGTTGACGTCACAGAGGATGCCGCACCCCGTACGCCGCGCGACCTCTGCAAGAAATTCCCATTCCGGGATGGTTGAGTGGTGAAAACGCAGATAGGTGGACGGGTTTTCCAATGAAATCCGCCGCTGCAGGTAAGTCTGGAGCTGGTCGACATGCGTGCAGACCATGCTCAACGCTTCTTCCGTCATCGGCAGTGGCAGCAGGTCGGCGAGGTAGTTGCCGCCACTGACGCTCCAGGACAGGTGTTCGGAAACCAGCCCGGGCTCAACACGCTCAATGACGCCGCGCACACGCTCCAGATGCCGGACATCCATCCCTTCGGCGCTCCCCAACGAAAGGCCCACCCCGTGAAGCGAGATTGGGTAATCCCGGCGGATGGCGTCCAGGTAAGCTGGCGCGCTCCCGCCTCCCATGTAATTCTCGGTATGAACCTCGAACCAGGCGGCGGGCGGATGCCCTTCGACGACCTCGTGATGGTGGCGAAAGCGCAGCCCGACCCCAGCGCACGCCGGAATCACACCATGCGCATATTGCGAGGCTTCAGAAGCGGCATCCATGACCATTCCCCTTCGCTCAAGCCGGCTTCAGCTTGCCGCCCTGGATTTTGCTGCAATCGCCGGCGGGCAGCAGAACGAATGACTTGGGGTCGCGTGCCTGCGTAGATTGTCCGGCGCAGGAATGGGCCCCTTCAGCGCAGTCGTTTTTCGATACGGCATTGATGCCGTAGCACTTTTCCAGTTTGTTCGCTTGCATCCTTGCCATGTTGTCCTTCACAACCTGCGGCATTCCGCTCATGTCCTTCATGGCCTGGGCCTGAACGGGTACTGCCTGCATGGCGAGTGCAAGGCCGATTGCCGACGAAAACGTCGAGGCGGTCATCAAATGTTTGTTCATCACGCTTCCTCCTGAGGGTTGCGGCCGTGCATTCTGGCCGTGTGGGAAGGTTCGGCCGGTCGCGGCAAAAGGTTACAGACAATACAAACTTTTTCTGCGTGACAACCTGTCGTCCGCGCCTCAAAATCGCCGCATGCTCCGGCATCCACACCTACCCCATCCCGTTCCAGGTTCCGAGACAGGCAACCCGGAGTCGTTCACGTCGGCCCGCCAGGCTGAGCCGCTGGTCAGCCGTGCTGACGGCAAACTGGACTGGTCCATCGCCATGGCCAGCGCGCAAACCGGCGACCAGGAAGCCTATCGTCGGCTGCTCCGAGACATAACCCCCTATCTTCGTGCGCTCGCTGCGCGGCACATCCGGAATGCCGACGACATTGAGGACACGGTTCAGGATGTGCTGCTAACCGTGCACTCAGTGCGTCACACGTATGACCCGTCCCGTCCTTTCGGGCCGTGGCTGGTCGCTATCGCAAACAGACGCATCGTCGACAGCCTGCGCCGGTGTGGACGCGTAGGCGCACACGAAACTTCAGGGGAAATGGAGCTGGAAACCTTTGCTGCTGATGAAGCGAACTTACAGGAGGAGGCCGTGAATGCCCGTCTGGTAAGGGAAGCTATCGAGCAATTGTCTGTCGGACAGCGCGACGCGATGCGAATGCTCAAACTGGAAGAAATGTCGTTGCAGGAGGCGGCCGCCGTAAGTGGAATGTCGGTTGCGGCGTTGAAAGTAGCCACTCACCGGGCAATGAAACGATTACGGGAAATGTTCCAGCAGCGAGGTAGCAAATCATGACCCGAACCTCCGACCTGATTGACGTGCTGGTCGCGGACGCAACACCGGTCCGGCGACTGCGGTCCCCAGTGGCAAGAGCTGCATGCTGGTTGTTGCTTGCCGCAACTGTGATGTTCTTCGTTGGTATTGCCCATGGGGTGCGTGCCGACCTGGCAATCAAACTGCATCAGCCCCCATTTGTCATCAGCGTAGCTGCGGCAACGGCAACAGGTATTCTGGCCGCCATGGGTGCCTTCCTTGCCAGCGTACCTGGTATGTCGCGCCGTTGGCTTCTGTTGCCGGCACCGGCGTCCCTCGTTTGGGTAGCAACGATGGGCTATGGTTGCCTGACCAATTGGGTCACGATTGGACCAGAAGGCATGTCACTTGGCGAAACAGCCAGATGCTTTGCGACCCTGGTATTGGTCGGTATGCCCCTATCGCTCGTGATGCTGATTTTGCTGCGCCACGTCGCTCGACTGTCACCCGGTCCGGTCACGATGGTAGGTAGTCTCGCAGTTGCCGCCATGACTGCGGTCGCGCTGTCAATTCTCCACCCGCTCGACGCAACGGCGATGATATTGCTCTGGAACCTTGGCGTCGCCGCGCTTTATCTGTCGTTGAGCGGCCGGTATGGTCATCGACTTTTGAATTGGGTGGTGCAGCGCTGACGCCCGGATGCCCCGCACGACGGCAAACGAAGCGTCCTCAAGAAAATTACGCGTTCGAGCGTTCCCTTCTCGCTGCACCTCAAAGACGCTTCTGCTCATCGGCCGGCGACCAGGCGGGCCTTGAGCTATTCCTTCGGCGCCCAGGCCGTACTCGCGAACTTCGCATCAACCTGAGTATGGAGCAGGTGATTCGAATAGTTGCTGATGGTTTTGACGGCTAGGGCCAGAATGATTTCCAACACGTTCTTCTCTGTATAACCTGCGCTCACGAATGCCTCCAACTGGGCTTGTATCGGATTTCCACGGGATATCACCATCGTCCGTGTGAATTCGGCGAGCGCACGAAGCTTTGGGTCCTCAATCATTTCGTCGTCGCGCACGGCCTGGATGGCCTGCTCCGGGGTTTTCGATACCTTGTCAGCAATCCAGCTATGCGCGGCAACACAATAGGTGCACCCATTCACGCGCGAGATGACAAGAAAAACCAGTTCCTGCTCTGCGGATGTGAGCGTCGACTCCTTCCGGAAGAGCTGATAGCCGTGCAGATATGTGTCGAGCAATGCAGGCATGTTGGCCATGCCCGCATACATGTTCGGGATGCCACCAGTTGCCTTGCGTGCCGTCTCCAGGACTTCCCGTGCGCGGGCATCGGCTGTGTCTACGGTAAGGTGCCGAAAAGAAAGCTTTGCAGTAGCGTTCATGTGAACTCCTTATGCGAGGGATTGGTCTCGAGCCCCATATTTTGAGCCGCTCGGTCCAAAACGGAGAAAAAAATTAGAGCAACAGCCCAACGAGCAAAGTCTCCACGAAGGGTACAAGCTGCTTTTTGGTGAAGCCGCTCTTCGCCATTACGCGTAAACCGGCGATGCCCGCAACTAGCGTCATGGCCTGCTTCGCGGCGTCGACTTTCGAATCGATGTCTCCCCGTGCCTGGCCGGACCGGATAACCTCCTCGAAGCTGCCCATCATGCCCTCGAAGCCCGCTTTGACGAGTTGCCTCACACCTTCGTCGTGCGGCCCCAGTTCGACTGCCGTGTTGACCAGCAGACAACCCCGTCCGCCGTCATTGTGGCTAGCGACGTCAAACAGCATCGCGCGCAGTTTTGCGCCTGTGCTTCCAGCGCCAAGCGTGGCACGCACAGCGGCAGTTCGCGTGCTTGCGTAATTGGTAACTGCCTGAATCAGAACGTCCCGCTTCGACCCGAAGGTGTTGTACATGGACGACTTGGCCACGCCCATGTGTGCCGCCAGGTCGTTTGCAGACAGGGACGCGTATCCGTCTCGCCAGAACGCGTCGACCGCACATGTAAGCGCGTGGTTTCGGTCAAACTCGAGTGGCCTTGCCATGTCACATCCAGAAGTGATTCTGGACCGACTATACCAAAATATCGAGCTTCGCGTAGGCAGGTGCGGCTATTCGACTAACAGCACCGGTTTCGTGGCCACATGGCTTCGCTTATCATGGAACTGCCCGAGGTGCGGCGTTCAAGGATGCGAGATGGACAGCAAAAATCACTGGGAAGACGTGTACCGGTCCAAAGCTCCTGATGAAGTCAGTTGGTATCGGTCACACCTCGATACTTCACTGAGGCTGATTGAAAAAATCGCGCCGGACCGGAACGCCGCGATTATTGACGTGGGGGGAGGAGAGTCGACACTGGTCGATGATTTACTTCAGCGCGGATACCGGGACCTGACAGTGCTCGATATGTCCGCCGTCGCTCTCGATTCGACAAGGAAGCGTTTTGGTTCTATCTCCGGGCAGGTAACGTGGGTCGAATCCGATATTACGGTGGTCGACCTGCCTGAGCATCGATACGACGTGTGGCACGACCGCGCCGTATTCCACTTCCTGACGGAGCCATCGCAACGGGACGCCTACATCCACCTGCTGACGAGAGCACTCAGGCCAGATGGCCGCGTTGTGATTGCGACATTCGGGCCACTGGGACCGAACCGGTGCAGCGGGCTGGACGTAAGGCGATACGACGCTCAGCAGCTCTCCGACGAATTCGGTACAGAGTTCGAATTAGTAACAAGCACACTCGAAGACCACCACACGCCGGCTGCCTCCAGCCAGCAGTTTCTTTACTGCTGCTTCCGGAAACTGTGACTGTCGGGTCGACCCGCCTCAGCGTCGCGCCTAGCGTATTGCGTAAGCCTGGTCAGGCGCAGCAGGGGCCAGACTGCTGCATAGGCGGGCACCTGTTGGTGCCGTATGAGCAGTACACGCAGCAATCCCCGGGTTTCGGCCTGAGTACTGTCTTGCATTGCTCGCATTCATATAGCCACATACAGGCGTCGGTGGGCATCGTCTCGTCGTTCCTGTGCCCGCACGCCGGACACGTGATGCTCGAATCCAGCACGACCGCAGCCATCACTGCACCTGCGTGATTTGAGACGGATAGCCAGCATCGGTCGTGGCGTTCGTCAACGCGTCGACTGAAGCCTTTTTCGGGTCAAATACCACCTCCCCGGTTTTGCTTGCGAAGTCGACCTTTGCCGAGGTCACGCCGGGCACTTTTTCAAGTGCCTTGCGAACCGTAATCGGACACGCAGCGCAATCCATGTTCGTGACGTCAAGGGTGACCGTGCGAAGTCCCTCGGCCAGTGATGTGGAGGCGGTCAGCGCCGTCGCGACAAGCACAGCAATCAGTTTTTTCATGGCAGGTACTCAATAGAAGAGCGGCGCATACAGGGGGAACGACATCAGCGCGAGCGCGGCCGGCATCACGACCCAGAAAATGAAGCGCTGACGATGTCGCACCGAAGGCACCGCGCAAGCTTCACCCACTGCACATTCTTCGGATTTGGCGTAGAGCCTGCGGAAAGCAACCCCGAAAAAGGCGATGGATATGGCGACAAACAGGGGTTGGGACGGTTGCAACGCGGTCAGGCGCGAGCCCCAGGCGCCCCCGACTCCCAGCACGACAAGGAGCAAGGGGCCGGCGCAACAGGCGGATGCACCAAATGCCGCAGCGGCTCCGGCGAGCAGGGAGCCGGCGGTGGCCCAGCGAGGTCGCATGGCACTTCCTTTTCGGACAGGTTGGGTCTAGTCTAGGTGCGTACCTAAGTACGGAGTCAAGCGCACCATGCAGGAAATGACCATCGGACAGCTGGCTGAAGCGGCAGAGGTCAACGTCGAAACAGTGAGGTACTACCATCGTCGCGGGTTACTGCCGGCACCACCCCGCCCAATAGACGGCATCCGCCGATACTCGACAGCCGTACTGACGAGGCTTCGCTTCATCAAGCGTTCGCAGTCGCTCGGCTTTTCGCTGGATGAGGTGGAGGCACTGCTGTCCCTGCACGATGGTCAAGCGTGCAACTCCGCGCGCGCTATCGCAGAACACAAGCTCGTCGATGTGCGCCAGCGCATCCAGGATTTGTCCATGCTGGAAGCCCCGTTAGCGACACTGGTACAGCGCTGTTCGACGTCGAAAGGCAAGGTGTCGTGCCTTCTCATCGACGCGCTCATGAACGGCGATGAGCTGACCCGGTGAACGCGTTAGCGCCAGACGTGTCGGTAGCACACACCGCCACCGACACAACCGGGACAGGGCTAACGAGCGTGACGAGTCTGGCGGTCAGCAGACAACCCGAGCTTTACCAACACCCGCAAAGCAAGAGGCGCAATCATTTCGTCTCGAGGACGTCTAACAATGACACTGTGCTTATCTCTGGGTAGACCGTAGTGTTGAAAGTTACGCGCCGATATTTGCTGGCGTCGAGCTTGTTACTGGTCGTCAGTGCCGCTTTCGCCAGCGAGCAGCCATTCAACCAGGCCCAGTTCGACAGGCTGAACGCCGACGGGAAGCCAAACGTCGTCTACTTCCATGCGACCTGGTGCCCGACCTGCAAGGTCCAACAGCCCATCGTGGACCGACTTGCAGTGAGCCCGGAAATGAAAGACATCACCATTTTCGTGGCCGACTACGACAAGGAAGTTGCCCTGAAACGAGCAATGAAAGTGAGCCAACAGTCGACATTCGTTGTATTCAAGGGCGGCCGCGAAGTTGCGCGCTCGACGGGGCAGACGCGCGAACAGGACATAAGAAACACGTTCGCCAAAGCACTGTAATGGATTTCACTCCGGGTACGTACGCGCTCGGGTTCCTCGCCGGAACCCTGACGACGCTGTCACCGTGCGTGCTCGCCCTCGTTCCCATACTCGTTGTGTCTGCATTGGCGGTACGTCGGCTGGGCGTGGTTGCACTTGCAGCCGGATTGGGTGTGTCCTTCTCAGTCATCGGCATTTTTGTAGCGACAGTCGGTTTGTCGCTGGGACTGGATAACGAAGTGTTCCGTCGCGTGGCCGCCGTGCTGATGATTCTGTTTGGGCTCGCGATGGTTTCCCAGCGACTGCAGGCCGTCTTGAACCGAGCGACCGCTGGGATAGGTGGTCCGAGCCAGAACTGGCTCAGCCGGATAAAGGGCGACACCCTGCCTGGCCAGTTCGCGGTCGGACTGCTTCTGGGAGCCGTCTGGAGTCCCTGCGTCGGCCCAACATTGGGCGCGGCAACCACGCTCGCCTCGCAAAGCAGGAGTCTCGGTGGTATCGCGCTGCTGATGGGCATATTTGGCATCGGAGCGGGCCTTCCGCTTGCGATTCTTGGTTCCCTTTCCCGGACATCGATATTGAGGCTCCGAGGTCGACTCGGCTCTGCGGGAATGGTTGGGAAAATTGTTCTCGGAGTGGTGTTCATCGCCTTTGGCATGCTCGTCCTTACGGGGCTGGACAAGACGCTGGAGACAGCGCTGCTGTCTGCAAGCCCCGCGTGGTTGACGGACTTCACAACGTCGCTTTGAGCAGCCACGCACGGATTTCGACGGTCAGGGTTCGAACCAGACTGCGCCTTTGGCCGTCCACCTTCGGGCAATTTTCTGAACCTCACCCAATTCGAAATATTCGGTTTCAGAACTCACAACCCCTTGGTCAACAAGGTGGGAGTCTGCGGCGTTAAGGAGATGAACGGTGAGAAATCGCCCTGTTACCTGACCGGGAAACTTGCTGGAGCGGAACATGAAAAACACGGACGAGCAGTCCCTGCGTTCGCAGGTCGAAAAGTGGCTCGCGCCCGCTCCCGCGACAGCCGTTCATGTGACCAGATTCAGCCGAACCAGATGGAATGGGCGACGCTACGTGTGCGTCGAGACGTCGTCACCAGCCGGAGCGCGGGCATTGTTCTTCTTCAGGCACGATGACGGCAGTTGGCGCGTATTCCCGCCGACTGCCGACACGCGGAAACTGACCGCGATGCGCCCAGTCAAACAGGTCGTCGCCGCCAGCCCTTGACGAGGCAAATCGCCACCCTTTGATGCTGCGTTCGTCTCACCGACACGACACGCCAATTTCCACGTGCGTGGTCGTACGCCTCACGACGTGCCGCCACTCATGTTCAGCAGAACGATTCCGAGCACCGCCGTGCCCAGACCAATCAGTTTGAGCGGTGAAATGGTCTCGGCGAAACACACGATTCCAATCAACGCGGTTAGCGCCGCGCTTGTACCTGCCCATGCAGCGTATGCCGTGCCCATTTCAAGCCGTTTGGTGGCAAGCGCCATCAGCCACACGGCGGCCATGTAGCAGACGACAGTGAGAATCGAGGGTATGAGCCTGGAGAAGCCCGAAGAGAGTTTAAGTCCTGCTGTGCCGAGCGCTTCGGCGATAACACTGGCAGCAAGAATAAGCCAAGCGAGCTGTTGGGACAGCATGTCGATACCTCGCGAGCCCGACGTTTATACCGAACGTCGAAGCAAGCGTAGGTAGGTAGGTAGCGGTACCCCAAGACGACGACAGACTACCATCCGGTATTTTCGGTTGCAAGCGGGCGAAATCGCGCAACAAATGCCAGACTGCACGCTGTCTCGCCGAAGCAGCGCGAGGCGTCCGAACTGTTCAGCAACGCTCAATCTGCTCTCGGGGCGCGTGGCGAACGTCGGTACCCTTAACAACGTAGACCACAAACTCAGCAATGTTGGTGGCGTGGTCGCCGATACGCTCGATGGCCTTCGCTATAGACAGATAGTCAAGCCCCATCGGGATTGTCCGGGGGTCTTGCGTCATGGACGCGATGAGCCTGCGCACGAACGCCTCGAATTCGTTGTCGATGGCTTCGTCGTCCCGCAAAATCTGTGCAGCCGCAACGGTATCCATCCGCGCAAATGCATCCAACGCGTGACGAAGAATATCTGCGGCCATCTTGCCGGACGCCTTTATTTCAGAGATGTTAACGGTCCGCGCGGTGGTCTCCATGGCAATGCGGCGTGTTCGCTTCGCAATCTTCCGTGCCTCATCGCCAGCACGCTCGAGGTTCGTGATGCACTTCGAGGCGGCCATCAAGAGTCGCAGGTCGCGAGCGGTGGGTTGCCGGCGAACGATGATGTTGCTAACGTCTTCGTCGATTTCTATTTCCATCGCGTTGAGCCGGTGTTCGCCCTCGAGGACCTGCTCAACAAGCGTCAAATCGAACGTGTTCAGTGCCTCCACCGCGCATGCAATCTGCGCCTCCACCAAGCCGCCCATTTCGAGCAACCGGGTTAAAAGCAGGTTGAGGTCGAGGTCAAACCTGCTGGAAAGATGCTTATCCGACATCTTCGCTCCTCGGACAAACTTGCCTTTGACGCAATGCTCAGTCACACGGTGCCGTGGTTCGTGCGAGCAAGCGGCGGCGCGACTACGTCGCGTTGCTCAAGCAGATTCACGAGCGACGCGAATCTCTAAACACCTGCGCCGGAATGAGCGGCAGTGCAAGTCGCGCGAGGCGGACATGAGCCACGAAAAATTGCTCGCGCGTGATGCGCAAGGCGCTTGTCGTGTCCAGCGCGGATACCGCCCCGCTACGATTTCGCTGGCCTACCGGTCTTCACTGTTTCGACCACAGAAATAGCTGCAAGCAGACGCTTGGAGGGCACGGATTCGAGCAGGAGAAGGCCAGCCCTCAGTAGCTCGCTCTTTTTCACCGATATGCCTGCGTCAAGACACTTCTGTTTCAGCGTCGCGATTTTTTCGTAGTCGGACTTCGGCATGGTGAAGCTGTCACGCACGACCTTTTCCTTCTTCGCGCGCTTTGCCTTGACTTCAATTGCTGGAGCGACTGGTGCCGCATCGACCGCTACAGCGCGCTTCTGCTTTGCGACTTTTGTCGAGACCGGTTTCGCTTCCGCGGCTTCGGTGGCCGGCGCGTTTGACTCATTTGACTGCTTGTCACCGGCTTTCGCATGGCCGTTTGCGTTTTTGGGAAAGTGAAAGGCCTTCTTAGTCGGCTTCCTGATACTGGCTTCGCTCATGCCCCTCTCCTGAGTGAAAAACGATATAAACAGTATATACAGTTTTTGGCAATCCCCAGGCTGCATTGGCGATGCCACCCAACGCCCATGGTCTACAAGTTGTCCACATAATCTGTTTGCAAAGTTGTGGATAACTCACGGGCAAGCGGAGCAAGTCACTGAAGCGACTGGGTTGGTGCTGTGCGCGCTTGACACGTGCATTTGACGGGCCACCAGTGGTAGTCACGGAGCTCTGGAGTAAGCACACCACGGGACCGAAACGCGACGGCATCCGTTAGACAAAATGAAGACAACTGACCTGTGTCAACGATAGGTCGATTCAATTTGCATGTGTGTCGGCAACATCGTTTAATCGACTTCCCGCGGGCGCCGACCCCCACTCTTCGAACACTTGGAGCGCACCATGACCCAGCTCAACTTTGACGATGTAGTCAAAGCAATCGCCTCCGACACCAATACCCCGACAGAGACCGTATCGAAGATGTACGCGGAGACGTGGGCCGAATACAGCGACGGTGCGCGAATCCTGGACTACCTGACCGTCCTGGTCACCAAACGAGTCCGTGAAAATCTGCGCGGTGTTCGCGAAGTCCGGCATTAGGCGGCCGCCACAAAGCTCATCAAATCGCCTCACGGTACCCGGCGTCGATGGCGTATACCGGGAAGGCCGCTCAGGGTCCCGGCATTCCCGGGTTTGCCTGTCGTTGACGAAGACAATCCGGTTCTGTACCTTTTGTTAAATCAGAGATACCGCAGAGCAGTGATTGATGGCCGATAACTATGAAACGACCAGAGAAATTGAAATCGAACTGAATGGGTCGCGCTATCGCGGCCGGTATCGCGTTATGAGAGGTACGGTCATCGTCTATTACGAGAATGACATCAAGTTTGCAGACTACGGCATAAATGGGCCCGAAGTCGTGGCGAAGTGGCTGCTAACCGACCTATCGCGCCGACTCGAAGCGAAGAAGAGAAAATCGGGCGGCGACTAGCCGGCCTGTACACGACGGCGAGCGGGTCACCACACATTGCGCAGCATTTTGTGAGCGGCGCGCATGTGCCGCTTTTTCTGAGCTCCAAGAAATACCACAGCCTCCTTGACAACGTCCGGCTCGCCCAGCTGGAACGAATACTGTCGCAGCAACGTTTCACTGACGACCAGGTCATTGAGTTTACCAAGTTCGTCCTGCACCGCAGTCAGCAGTTCGAGGTTTGCCTGATGGCTACCGTCGAGCGCTGGCGAAAAGAACTCCAGCAAATATCGAAGCTTCTTCCCTGCAATTCGCACCTCGTGCAGCGCCGCGTAGCCGGGATGTTCAGGCTGAATTGCGCGCTTGACCCGCTTCTTCAGCGCCTTCTCAGCCAGTTCAACACGCTCTTGAGCAAACTCTGCAAGCGTCAGACTCGCAACGTGTGAATCCAGTTGCTGTCGGGCGCCGGTCATTGCCCGTTGCAATATCTCCTCGACGCCAGCGCTACGAATCGTCCTGCGGCTGAATGACAGGGCGTCGGCGCGATGCTCGCCCACTGCACGAAGAAGTGGCCCCAATGACAGCCGCGCTAGCTGGTCGCCCGTCAGAATGTCGCGGAGCACATCCCAGTCGCGGGTTCTACCCGCGGCATAGGCCAAATACTTGAACTCCTCGCGCTGAAGTTTGGCGTCTTTCCTGTCGAGTAATGGCTCGTAGGCCCACCAGAGTGAACGCAATCGACGCAGCGCAACCCGAAGCTTATGCAGAACTTCGGGGTCTGCTTTGGCGCGCAGTGTGTGGGCACGGCGAACGGCCTCGGCGGAGGTCGACGTCGCAAGGACCACGAAGGCTTCAGCTGCTGACGTCGCCGCGGTTATCGAATCGGCACAAGGCCCGTCCTGTCCGGAGCCCGAAGCTGGGACGTCAGATTCTTCCTTCGCCACCGAAGCGGAATAGCGGGAGCTCATTTCTGCGACGCCCTCGAATACGGCAACGTGGAAAAGGAACTGCACAAGGCCGTGACCTACTTTCAACATACTTTCACAACGTACGCTCGCCGAGCAATACGTTCGACCTGTTCAATCGTACAACGGCAGCCGCCCGGAAACTAATTCAGTCATCGGTCTAGCCTTCTGGGTGTTTGCGGTCCTACGGGGCTGCGCGGATAGGAGCACTTTCTTTACCGCCTTTTTACTTGCCGCCGGGTTTGAAGCGCGCCAAAATTTGAAAAACGTCCAACAAGGGAGTGACGCCTTGCGTAATCGATGTCGTCGACCTTCGAACAGTTTCGCTGCCTAGCCGGCAGGACGTCCGCGCTCCTTTTCCCAGCCGCCGTCTTGCCAGCAGGCAGACGGTGCGCGCCGTAGAACTTTCTCTCCGTGCACCCTGATTAGCGCCATCCGGACGTAGCGATTGCGTGCGTCCGCCAGGCACCGCGTCGCAAGCGTCAACTCGAGGCGTCGTTCGTTCGCGCCTTTTTGAATCATTGGTGCGGTCGGGCGCGTGGATAAACACGTGCGTACCGGACGCCAATAAGGAGCCGCCATGCCGGACAGTGACAGTTACCCCATATGCCGCTCACTTTTACCTTTGCCTGAGGCAAGCGAGTAGACCTTCGTCTCCGCGCATGATGCGCCCAAGCTCCGAGTCTGCTGGCTTTCCGCGAATCACATTAAACCAAACGCTCGGAGAAATATCATGAACTTCGGTCTCCTCGTGTCGCAACTGCCCCACGTCCAGGAATCGCGCGTCCACTACGACGCCATGCTCGCGCTGCAAACCCGCGACCCGCACAGATTCGCCGCCTTCTGGCAGCGCCTCAAAACTCTCGTCTCATAGTTTTCAGCGGTAATTCGGCACACGCAAGAATGTCAAGTACAAGCTAGTGCAACTGGCAGACAGCGAGTGCTGAATACATCTTGACGTTTCCGCGTCGGCATCGCAACGGCGACAACATGCATGCGGGCGATTGACATACAACGTGCAAAGCATCTGCGCCAAACAGGAGGTTGGCCATGAAGATTATTGAACGCAACGATGCAACCGAAGCAGTGCAGTGCCTGAGTGCACATGAACTGGCGACGCTCCTGGTGCTCCTTCAAGCACCTTGCGATGCGATGGCGGTGACGCCGGACGTAATGGCACTTCGCGATGCCGGCTTCGCCAAACTGGTTGACTCTGGACAAGGCACAGCCCGGTTCGCGATTACAAACGAAGGAAATGCCGTGTTGCGGATACTAAACGCTGGATAATCCGGCGGCTGGAGCCGCAATCCTGGTGCATGTGGTCACCCAAACGAATGGGTGCGTTAATTTTCTGAGCCTGCGGCTCCATGACTTAAGATAATGCTGTTGCTGCCGCGAGTCCCTCCGGGGCAATCCGGTGGTTGGGTCAACAAAATGCCGATGAACCATGGACAGCACTCTCGCCGCCGAAGCCAGCGTTTCCGCAGACAAAAAGCTGGTCGTTTTTGTCGCACATGTCCGTGGACGTGTAGTGCAATGTTCGATTACTCGCGACACACTGGAACAGCATTTCTGGGCGCCCATCGGAGCAGACGACGCGCACCTGCTAAAAGCTTATATGGACGGACACAAGCGGATTGTAGTGGCTGTTGAACGAAAGGTGCTGAGAGGCTCGGACGAGCCGATAAAACTGCACGCCACAGACTTTTCTCACTGACTCTGTCTGGTGTTACGTCGCCTCTCGCTTCGAGAGGCGCCCCTCCGGTGGAGAGGGCTGTAATCTACCCGCCCCGGGTGGTTACCGGCAGCCGATGCGCAGCAACTACATGCTGGCTCCCGTTGCCGCTGGCTCAAGTTTTATCGTGTCTCAGCGCTCGGGCCCGTAGCGCTTCTGCGCGCGATGCTGGCATCTGGTGCAATGCGATTGTCAGATAGCACAATCCCGCAGCTCGTCGTCAAACAGGAACGCATCAGGCTATATCGTCGCGGCGCCGGCGCGAACTGAACTAGGTCCAATGTTTTGGTTCTGAGTTCGACGTCCTCTTCTCTGCCATGACGGCGACTGAGGAGCGATGAGCACCATAAGCAGTGTGCAATTCGCATCGTCACACAGTCCCGTGGCGCATGACGGTTACCGCGCCTCTGACGAAAGCAGTCGGTGTCCAACCGACTGCAATGCGTGACCACAGCACGCGAGCATCTGGGTCAGGTGAGGCAGACGGCCAGAAAAAAGCTCTTTCGGACGGACTGCCGCGACCGGTTTCGAAGCTGACGACGCGCGTAGGTCTGCTCATGCACCAGCACCGCCGGTTGGGTCCGGACGAAGTGGCGTCGGCAGGAGCTGCGACGGTCCCCACATCTCAACCTTGAAATTGGTCGCGAAGGTCCGTAATTCCTGCTCCAGCGCGCGCCATGGTCCGTCTGCGAACGTCGCCCAGTCGATTGTAGACCTCCAGCAGGTGGTCGTTCGAATCTGCGGGGCGCCGAGCATATTCCGGTTCGCGCGAAGTTCGACCAGACCTGGCTGCTGCACAATTGTTTCCGCCGCCTTCCTGGCCCATTCGGCGTAAGACTCCAGATTCACGCCTGGCTGCAGGTCGTACGTATTCGTCACCTCTATCATGGACGTCTCCTCACCGATGGAGTTGGGTTCCGGCAGGCGCATGCCCACTGCCAGTTCGCCGGTATGGCAATGCGCCGCGTCTCTGATACTGCCTTCGTTCGCCCCAGCGGGTCAAGCAGCGCTTCGATGACAAAACATCGAACTTGCTCTCGGAGACGGCCGGAAGTGGGGGCACGTGGCTTCTCGACGATTGATACGGACACGGAAGCTGAAGTTGGATAGGGGTGCACGTCCGCGCCTCGAGAGAGCGACCACCGGACCGCAATTCGTTGAACTGCAGCGCAAATCGGCCTCGACCCGCCGAATCACATTGCGTACCTCATCGCTAAACCTGTTTTCATGGAGCCAAGTGGTGTTGAGCCCCATCGGTGCGGTTTCCCGCCGCGCTGGGTTGAACCGTGCCGTGACAACAGCCCGAACAGTTGCAGTTCAATCAGCAGGCAGCGGTGGCAATAGGAAGTTGAAAGAAGCGCGGTAGAAGCATCACGGAGTCGAAGACCGAAGTTGTAAACGCGACAGTCGCCGGATTTAGGTCTGAGCACCGTCTCGCCGTAGCCGTTGACGACTCTCGCGTGCATCGCGATTCCCGAGCTTATCCCCACATTTTGTTGGCAAGGGTGTGGATACTTGACCACTCTTTCTCGACAGCGTATGGGTCTCGTCTGCTGGCAGGCTATCTGAAACCACAAGGTCGAACGCTAGCCACCCGCGTTCTCGGGCCGATATGAAAGCAACGCCGGAACGTTCACGTCTTCATCAATTTCAGGCCAGAATATCTGCTCATGGTCTAGGGAGATGGCAAAGTGTTCGCGCTCGGCCGCTGTAGCCGCCTGCAGCACAGGAAACCAGTCCAGTGGAAATTGAACGGCGGGACCGTCGGACATGTCGAGAAACAGGTGCATGCTGTCGAAATGCACGTCCACCGCAGCGCGATTCATGGTCATCTCCTGAAATCGAAATCATCATAAAGATAGGTCGCGGCCGAGCGGCATTCAAGAACTAATGTGATTCGAGAATCCACAGGAAAGCTCGGGGTAGAGCTGGCCATTGGTCCGCACACATGGGAGTCAAGACTTATCCACTTGCGTTGCGGGAAGCACGAGTTATCCACAAAATCTGTTCACAAATCTGTGCATAACTCGTCCGAAGTTGTTCATCGAACAGACCAGCGTCAATGCCGGACTCCCGGCTTAAGCCGGCGCCCGAGTAACTGCTAAGCAGCGGACGTTGCGGCATCGACTGGAAAAGCCAGCCCTTCGAATTCATAGAGGAACATTTCGTAGCCTGCTTGCACGCCGAGCTCGTCGAACCTTTATCAGATGATTCTGTGTGCAGACACACGGACGCAACACCGACTCCCTGACGGGATGCTGCAATGAGAGCCGCAGAGGCTTGCGGCCGACGCCAACGGGGAATCGCGTAAGAGAACAGACGAAGAACCGGTATCGTCGCTTGACCCTCTACCACCGGGGCGGCGGGTCGCTTCTTCGCAGACTAAGGAACGGGTGCGGACGCAATTGCGATGCACGAAACGTCATCGGGCAAACGCTCAGGCATTGATTTTCCGGTTCCGTGGAAAAGAGCCCTCGCTCGTCACGCTTTGCCCCGTCCATCAACCGAGCGGTCTGTGAGCCCGAAGCCGGAAGCTTGTGTAGAAGCGCTCGCGCCTTATCGTGTTGGACAGGAATGAAAGCAGCGCGCAACGTTCAGGTCCTCATCGATTTCAGGCCAGAACAACTGCTGTCGGTCCAGCGAAATGGCAAAATGCTCGCGCTCCGTTGCCGTCGCCACCTTCAGAACAGGAAACCAGTTCAGTGGGAATCGCACGGTCTGACCGTCGGACAGGTTGAGAAAGAGATGTGTATTGTCGAAACGCACGTCTACTACGACGCCGTGCATGGTCACCTCCTGGACGGGAAGCATCTGAACGACAGATTGTCACAGGTTGCGCTCGACAAAAAACGCCGACAAGCAAGTTGCCCCGGCATCGTGATTGAAATGGAGCGTCCTCTTCACTTGCGGGCAAGCCATTGATGGCGAAAGCAACACCGCCCCCTCGAAGTTCTGGCAATGGCCGCATCTCTGCCGCCGGCGGCTCGGGAACACCGCTTGCGCGCCTCTGGATTACCTTTTTCGAAGGAGGTGAATCATGGGCTCAATCAACCCGCAAGGTGGCACCCGACGCGGAGCTGACATCGTCGGCGGTGGCATGGGTGAAGGACCGGGGCCGGACATCATGGCCGCAGCGACTCTCGATGGGGACAAGGTCATGTCCTCTGATGGCGAACACGTCGGGAAAATCTCAGACATCATGCTCGACGTCAGGAACGGACGCATCGCCTATGCAGTACTTTCTGAGGGAGGTTTCCTCGGAATGGGTTCTAACCTGCATGCCATCCCGTGGAGCGCACTGACTCTCGATACGGACGAGAAGTGCTTCGTCGTCGACATTACGGCACAGCGCCTCAAGGACGACCCGGGCTTCGACAAGGACCACTGGCCGACGATGGCAGATGCGAAATGGGGAGAGTCGACGTATAGCTACTACAATCGGCAGCCGTACTGGTTAGCGACCCATGAGGTGGTGGAAAGCGACCCTGCCATCAGGCCGAGCGAGCACTGAAAAGCACCAACGGGTAACTCGTGCCAGGCGGACGGCTAGTCTGTCACTCTAGAGCCTACGCCGCCGCGACCCACTGCGGTGGCGTAGACGCGTGGCTCCAGCGACCAGGCGCGCGCGAATAACTTGATAAGCCCGGCCATCTGGTGCATTACATCGGTCGGAAATCGCAGGTTGCACTCATGGCTCTGCCCTTACCTCTCGAGCAGAGCGACCCAGTAATCGCCAACGCCTCTTCAACGAGCTCCTCCTCCCACGTCGAACTTCTCGCCAATCACGCTTTCCTGAGCCCGCATGTTGCACGCCGGCGTTGGGCCGCACGTTGTTGTTCCGTCCAACGCAGTGAAAGGGCCGGCAATTTCTTGATGGCTTACAACTCCGTGAAATCGGTGGCCCCCTTCGGTCAGCACGAATCTAACGTCGATGATGGTTGAAGCGATGGGAGCAGGAAACGTAATGTGCATGATGCCCGTGCAGTTCGGGAAGACGGTGTATGTGCCGGTTTCGCCCGTATCAAATCCGGTAGTCGGGTCTGTCAATCCGGGCCGTTTAAACCCGTCACTAGAGACGTAGTCAGACCGGGTGAAGGCACCAGTACCATCAAACTTCTGGATAAACACTGCGTCAATGATGTCGGGATTGGGTATTCGGTGTGGATTGCCGCCTGCGTCGAAGAAGCCGATAAATTCGCCGCGGAGCGAAAAACCATAGAGGCCTTTGAGCGTCGCGTTCGAACACTCATCCTCTGCACGCGCCGCACTGCTTAGGGTCAACAATACGGTACTTAAAAGCACCGCCCCTTTCCAGAATTTGCGGGTCATTTTTCATCTCCTATTTGCCGGTTAAGAGGTCCGTGGACAACTCGCACCCTGAACTGTGTTTTTATTCGGGGGGCACCGGTGGGGTAAAGAAGGGACGGACGGCGGATGAATGCGACCGCAACACAGACAGCGTCGGTCATCCCGCCCGATGCGGACACCCGGTGTTTTCCGTAGTTGTCCCGGCGCCATCAGTTTGTATCTAGCTCCCCCCGAAAAAGATGTTGCATTGTGGGTCCGTGCCACAGGGCCTGGCATGTTTTACGCCGCCCTGCACCTTTGTGTCGGGTACGCCGCCGTACGCCTGCGTCCCCGCACCGGGGGCGGCACCCTGAGTCGCAGCGTTTTCCTGTGGCGCGGGTTGTGGCGTATCTGGCATGCCTTGCGAATGTGCAAAGCCGACCATGAAAAACAACCCGGCAGCAGAAGTGACCATCAGTTTTGATTTCACGTTAGCTCCTTAAATTGCGTTGAACTCCAATCATGCGATTCGTTATTCGCGCGCCCGAAGTCGACGTCGTCCCGGGATTTTCGGACGCGCAATGCGTCCTTCGCGTCTGCGGGCCAAATGCCGAGGCGAAAGTTCTAGGTCATTGGGAAAATTGGGAGAGCAGTGCGCCGAACCGAAGTCCCGGGGCGCAAGGTGGCGTGCGAACTGGCAATGTCAACGGATTTTGTGGACCCTCGACACGTAATAATCGCCCTGCAACTAAGTTATAGGACTTGGGATGCCGAAACGGTAGTGAATATTCAGGTCGAGTTCCCCCCGCAAACTCGCATGCGGCTTTTTACGCCAGTCCTGGTTTAAACGCCGGCCGTCTGGCGGATTTGGCCAGTGGCCGACATATAGGAGCCGCCACTAGCATCAACCGCTCTTTGATGATGACGGTTAACGGCAGACACAGCGTCGCTTTGAGCAGCCACGCGCGGATTTCGATGGCCATGATGCGAACTAGACTTCGCCTCTGCCCGTCCGCCTTCAGGCAATTTTCTGCAGCTGACTCGCCGCGAAATATTCGGTTTCAGAACTCATAACCCCCTCGTCAACATTGTCGGCGTCTGCGGCGTTAAGGAGATAAACGGTGAGAAACCGTCCCGTTACCTGAATGGGAAACTTGCTGGAGCGGAACATGAAAACACGAATGCGCAATCCCGGCGTTGGCAGGTCGAAAAGTGGCTCGCACCGGCTCCCGCGATACCCGTTCATGTAACCAGATTCAGTCGCACCGGATGGAGGGGCGACGCTACGTGTGCGTCGAAACGTCGTCACCAGCCGGAGCGCGCGCATTGTTCTTCTTCAGGCACGATGACGGCAGTTGGTACGTATTCCCGCAGACTGCCAACAGGCGGAAGCTGACCGCAGAGCGCCCTCTCATGCAGGCGACTGTCGTCACCTTTTGACGGCGGTCGCAAGTTCGCTATTGCCACCACCGTAATTGCCCAATGACGGTTCTGTGGCCGGCACGCCCCGGACCATATCGCCATTGGTGCAATACAGCGCACGCGAAAAGGACAGGTAGCGTTGCGCAGTCACCCCGCGCGCTGAAGTCCGACGCGGGTCCCACTCCTCGAGCAGCTATTTGCGATGGCCTTTGCGACCGCAAACATTGACGCCTCGGTGCGGCCCGCGACGACACCGATGAGCGCTTAACCTATCAGATACTTCGACTGGTCCTTGAACGATGCGAGCCAGGCCGGAGCGCGCCCGCGCCCGCTCCAGGTTGCGTCCGACTTGGGGTCACGGTAAAGCGTCGGCTGCGGACCTTTTCGCTGCCCCTTGCCACCGGTCGCGCCAACAGATTTAGATGCCTTCTTCGCATCGCCGGCCGCCATCATGCCAATCGCTTCAGCACCATGAGGGTTACCGCCGACGCACATATCGATGTGCAAGATGGTATCGATTGCCTTGACTTCCCCCAAGGTTGCGTCGATTCGCTGGCAGTCCAAACCTTAAGGCAAATTCAAGCATTAGCCCTTGCGGGACGCGAGGCACGGCAGGCCTCGTATCCAACGCCGTTTAGCAGTTAAGGCGGGCAAAATGCATTGGTAAATCCGGCCACGCCACCTATAAATCATTTGATAGGGACTCGCTGCTAAAAAAGGACACGGCCATGGGCGCTTTCCAGGACCATCGGGCATCTCGCCATCTTCTGCCATTGCTGGCGGTTTTCGTGCTGCTTCTAGCACCGCCGGAAACGAGCTATGCGCAGGTTGCGCGGATGGAGGTCATCCCCTTCGAGTCCCTGACCTTGACGGACCAGGAATTCCTGAGCGGCCGCGAAGACGGCAAACCTGTGACGGTGGCCGGAGAACTCCGGTTGCCACGCGCGGGTACCGAGCGATTCCCGCTCGTTATTCTGCTTCACTCATCCGGGGGAATCGGCGGCGCGGTGACGGACTGGGAACAGTATTTTCTGTCGATGGGTGTAGCCACGTTTGTTATCGACAGCTTCACCAGTCGGGGTATTGTCAGCACCATCAATGACCAGAGTCAGCTGGGTCGGCTGGCCCAAACAGAGGATGCCTACCGCGCACTCGCACTGCTGGCAAAGCATCCGAGGATTGATGCGAGCCGGGTGATGCTAATCGGCTTCTCCCGGGGCGGCCAGAATGCGCTCTATGCGAGCATGACCCGGTTCCAGAAGATGCACGCATCCGCGTCGGCGCCCGGCTTCGCGGCTTACGTCGCGTTTTACCCCGATTGCAGCACGCGCTATCGTGAGGACGAAGACCTCGCAGCGAAGCCAGTGCGCATCTTTCACGGAAGCGCCGACAACTACGACCCGGTGGCGCCATGCACGGCATACGTCGACCGGTTGAAGGCCAAGGGCAGAGACGTCGGCCTCACCGAGTATCCCGGAGCAACGCATGTTTTCGATGGGCGTGCGTTCAAACCGGGCACGACGCTCCCGCAAGCCCAGACTGTACGTCACTGCGAGCTGGAGGAAGCGGAAAACGGACAAATTCTAGATGTGAAAACGAAGCAGCCATTCTCCTACAGCGACCCTTGCGTGGAGCGCGGCACGACCATCGGATATGACGAAAATGCGGCGACGCAGGCGAGGCAAGCGGTCGCGGACCTAGTGAAAGCCGTACTTAAACCAACGCAATCGCCGTAGACCGTTGTCGAGCCTGCGCTCGCGTCGCAGGCACCTTCACCTCATCCGTGGGAGCGGCCGGCGCCGGCTCGACGGCTCTGCCAAAGTCGGACTCGCAGCGTGCGAATCCAGCTGCTGCCGGGCGCCCGTCATTGCCCGTTGCAATATCTCCTCGACGCCAGCACTCCGAATCGTCCTGCGGCTGAACGACAGGGCGTCGGCGCGATGCTCGCCCACTGCGCGAAGAAGCGGTCCCAATGACAGCCGCGCTAGCTGGTCGCCCGTCAGAATGTCGCGGAGCACGTCCCAGTCGCGGGTTCTACCCGCGGCATAGGCCAAATACTTGAACTCCTCGCGCTGAAGTTTGGCGTCTTTCCTGTCGAGTAATGGCTCGTAGGCCCACCAGAGTGAACGCAATCGACGCAGCGCAACCCGAAGCTTATGCAGAACTTCGGGGTCTGCTTTGGCGCGCAGTGTGTGGGCACGGCGAACGGCCTCGGCGGAGGTCGACGTCGCAAGGACCACGAAGGCTTCAGCTGCCGACGTCGCCGCGGTTAACCGCTGACGCACAGGCTGAATGGAGGGCAACGTGACACAGAAATTGATACCCCGTCCTAGGGGCGGCTCGGCCTCTCCGGTGAGCCAACGAGCTTCGTCGTCGAGTTCTTCGAGCATAACCTGGGCTCCATGAAGAGCGAGATAGGCAAACTTATCTTCCGGCCTATCGAATAATATTTCGAAGCCAATGAGTCCGGTCCAGAAAGACAAGCTCCGAGCTAAATCTAGAACAACCAGTTCCGGCACTAATGGCTGTCTGCGCAGCATAGCGATTTCTCTTGGTAGGATTGTTTCAGCGACGACCGGTCAATCATTGCGAGGGAGCCCGACGACGACCGCTCCATGTCGGTAGAGTCGAGATGTGGCGCGGTAGCAGTAGGTTCGGTTTGTCTGTTGCCGCCTCTTTCGTCTGGCGGTGCCCGAATAACCTTGCCCTAACCCCGTTTCCACACCCCGCTCATCGGTAGGGTCGAGAACTGGCGCGCGCCCCGGTAGGCGCCGGTGGTGATTCCACCGCTTTCGCGATGGCCCGCAATCCGGCAACCATGGTCACGTTTCCAGCTCCCGCCACGTCGAACGCAGCGGGCCGATTTCCGGCACTACGCTCTCCTGTGTGCTTCATGTCAAGATTTATGGGACCTATCATGCTGGGCGCGCTTTCGGTGCGGCAGCACGACGAACACGATAGCCGTTGAACAGCTTCAGTTCCTCATACAACCAGCGCCTACTCCACCGCTTCCAGCCGAAGCCCCGTCGATTCCGGGAGCGCCCCATGTGGCGCCTGATCTTCTTTTCTACCCAGTCTTTGATGAAGCTGAAGCACTCGCTGGAATGTCCAACGGCGAAGTAATTCACCCAACCGCGTAACACCGGATTGATCAGTTCTACCACCCGGTCTACCGGCTGCGACTGGTATCGCCGAAACACCTCTTTGAGCTTGCGCAATAACGCCGTGCGCTTCTTCAGCTTTGGCGTATAGTGCGCCCGCCACACCTGCCTCTGTACGCTGCGGAGTCGACGGAAGTCGAATCCCAGAAAGCCGAAACTCTCTGAGCGGTCCAGATTAACGGTGCGGCTCTTCTCTTCATTGACCTCAACCTGCAGTTTGGCAAACTCTTCCCGAAGTCGCGTGGTCACCGCCCTCAGCAGCCACGCATGGCGCGGATGGGCATCGATCAGCACCACCAGATCGTCAGCGAATCGGGCATACTCGACGTAGGTGTACTTCCCGTTGCGCGTGGCTTCTTTCGCCCGCTCCAGCATACGGTCTACCTCAGTGAGATAGATGTTACTGAGCAACGGTGAAATCACCCCGCCTTGCGGAACGCCTTGTTTGCCCGACGCCGTCAGCATCAGCTTCAGCAAATGCATTACGTCGTCGTCCTTGATCCGACGCGCCACTTTTTCAAGCAGTAGATGATGCCGAACTGTGTCAAAGTAGGCGCGCAAATCAAGGTCTATGACGCGGGTCTTGCACTGAACAATCGCCGTCGCCACCCGATGCACCGCTTCATGCGCGGTACGCTTGGGACGATACCCGTACGACCCCGGTTGGAAGTCTGCCTCGAAGATCGGCTCCAATATGAGCTTGAGCGCGCCTTGAACCACCCGGTCACGCATAGCCGGAATCGAAAGGACACGGACCTTGCCCCCGTCCTTCGGTATCTCCTGCCGCCGCGCCCGTAACGGCACGTAGGTCCGCCCGATCAGTTCGCCCTGTATCTGCTCAAGAAACGCCTCCGCGCCTTGCGCCTCGATGGCCTCGAACGTCACCCCGTCGATACCCGGAGCGCCGTTGTTCTTTCTGGCCAGCGCATACGCCTCGCGCAGTGCGTCCATCTTGCAGACATGGACGTACAACCCCCAGAAACGCCAGGACGGTTCAGCCTTCGCCTTGACGTATATTCCCCGCCTCAGGTCCTGCAAACTGCTGGACGCCTTTGTCATCTCGTCCTTGCCTCCCGTGTTGTCGAGGAAACTACAAACAGCAGGGCCCCTTCGCTCCACCGGCGTTACCCGGCTTCACGGCTACTACGGACCCATCCGCCACCCTCTCGCCTTCGGCCCACTTCCCGGGTTAGCCGGTTATAGGGCCTACCTTGCTCCGGCGATTTCGCGCCGGGGCGAGGAGGGCTTCTCCAGTTGCTTGGCATGTCCTTGTCATCGTGCCGTCGCTTCCACCCCGCCGAAGTGGAATAGCCGTATCGGTCAGACTTCGGCTACCCATGCTGCCTTCACCCTCACGGTTGCGGGCTCGGCCCTCGGAACTTTTCATTTACGAGGCCACATCCACGTTCACTTTTGTTACGGCCCGATGACTCGCGCATTCCCCAAGGAAATGCCTGTCGATAGGCTTCAAGGTCTTGGTTTCCCGCCACCTTGCTATCCAAGCTACGGGGCTTCTGACTTCTACCCCGGCAGGTCTATCCCCTGCTGAACACGCCAGCCTTAGCTGGACGCACAACCGGACATGCAGATCTCCCGCATCCGGCTCTCGGACAGGACATCACGCCTTCGTACACGGCAAGTTACAGCCAGGGACCAGTTAAGCGAACGAGACCGAAGTGCCCGTAGAGGTGCTGGGATGGATAGGTCCCGCCCCTGCGACGCCTAAGCTTGTACTTGTTGCGTAACCACCGACGCAACCGCGTAGCGGTGTAGCTGTCGAGCGCGCGATACGCGCGTCTGTCCGAGCCTACCTTGAAGTAGTTCGCCCAGCCGCGTAACGTACGGTTCAACCTGCCCACCAGCTCCGTGGTCTCTTGCCATACCGTCTTGAGGGCAGTCATCGCATGAATCTTTTCGACCATGCGCCGGATACCCTTCTTCGACGGGCGCATGCCCATACGGGCCTGACCAGTCGTCGCAGAATACAGCCGCCCAAACGTGTAACCCAGGAAGTCGAATTCGCCTTCTGGCACCTTGCAGATTCGTGTCTTCTCCTCGTTGACCGTCAGCTTCAGTTTGCCCATGATCTCGCGCAATCGTGATAAAGCTTCCTCAGCCTTACCCCGTTTGCACAGGATCACCAGATCGTCCGCATAGGTCACGATGCGACTGCCAAGACTGCGCTGAAGTCCGAGCTTCTTCCATGCCACCACAAACCGGCGCATGTAAATATTCGCCAGCAGTGGTGAGATGGGTGAACCTTGCGGAATGCCACGTCTGCTGTCTCTGGCCCCCGTCGTACGTTTCTTCCGGCCTCGGTGATCGGTTTCTTCTACGGGGCATTCCAGCCACATCCGGATCAGATGCAGCACGCGCCGATCAACGATGCGCCGCGCGAGCGACAGCATCAGTTCAGCGTGTGGAATACTTCCGAAGTAGTCCGCAAGGTCAGCATCAACAACGTCCGTTTGCCCTCGATGCAGCCGTTCCTCCACCTCGATCACCGCTTGCTGGGCATTTCGCCCCGCGCGATAAGCGTACTGCTCTGGTGGAAGGTCAGCTTCGAAAATCGGTTCGAGCACCAGCATCGCTGCTGTCATGCACACCCGATCACGCAAGGTCGAGATGCCCAGAGGCCTCAGCTTGCCATTGGCCTTCGGGATAAACACTCTTCTGATAGGGTCCGGCCGGTAACTCTCCTGCCTGAGCGCAAGCGCCAGTTCGCCGAGCCACTTCTGCACCCCGTACGCTTCGACCGCCGCGAAGTCCTGCCGATCGACACCCGGCGCGCCCCTGTTCGAGCGACACTGGGCGTACGCATGCGCCAGCACATCCTCACGGTAGATCTTGTCGTACAGAGCGTAAAAGCGGTACCTGGCTTCTGCCTTCGCTTTCGCGTGTAACGCCGTCTGCAGCTTCTGAACACTGATCGGAGTTGATAGGTTGCCCAATCTCCAGGTCCCTCACTACGTGTTGCGTTGGTCTTGAACTGAGGCCCCTTCCCTCCACCGGCATTACCCGGCTTCACCAGTACTACGGGCCTCTCCGTCATCCCAAGGCGCCCGGCCTGTCCCTCGCGGGCGTCCGGTTAGTCATCCCTGACCACGCCGAGGGACTTCCCGTGTTGCGTACGCTTTCCTTGTGTACATGCTGTCGCCACTACCCCGGCGCAGCGACTGGGCGTCCAGCCTGCTCATTCGCCCAGTCGTATCAGCCTTCCCCGATAGGGTTGTCGGGTCGGCCTGCGCATCGACCTTTTCGAGGTTTGCTCGGCGTTCACTCGCGTTACGGCCTGCACACTCGCGCTGTCACCAATTTGTGACACGCATCACCGAAGGCTTCAGCCACTTCGTTGCCTCCATAGCTGCTCCGGTTGCTTCCGGCTGGAGCAGTTGCCGGGCGGGACTCACACCCGCTGGAAAGCGCCACCTTTTCACGGCGCACACCCACGCCGGTCCTTCGCAATTCTCCAGAGCGGACGTTCGTGCGCTGCGGGTCAGCATCCAACCGAGTTTTCCGCTCGCCAAGGCTGTTCCGAAGAGGACGATCGCGCATCCAGCGATCATCACCGGTGTGATCGCCTCCCCTAAGAAAGCAGCGCCCCAGATCATTCCAAAGATAGGGATGGTAAACGTGACAGACGCAGCGTAGGCCGCGCCGACACGTTCAATCAGCCTGAAAGACAAGACGTACGCAAAGCCTGTACATATGACGCCCAGCGCTGCGACGCACGCCCAGGTCGACGGCGCGACCGAGTGCTTCTGCCAGAAGAACAGCGCGAGCGGGACCAGCAGGATTGAAGCAGACACTTGACTGCCGCAGGCCACAACGAATGGATTCACGCGCGCGAGATGACGTTTGGAATAGTTCATCGCAAATCCGTAGAACGGGGTCGCGAGCAGCGCCGCGCCAATCGCGAGCGCGAGAGCGCTACGGCCTCCGATGAAGGTTACAGTGAACCTGCACACCATGCCATTTGGCGCACCTCCCAACATCACGTGAAGTAGCTTGGCAAAAGGCATGCGCGTTATCGCATGGTAGAACACAGTGTGGATAAAGCCATCGGATCGACGATCGCGTGCATGCATGAAAACTCCTCTTATCCCTAGACGCTTCAGGAACTGGTACGGCGTGTCGGCATGTCCCGTTCGATCTTTGCAAAGCGCTATAAGTATTCACAAGGTTGCCCTCGCTGTACGGCGGCTCTGTAGCCGTGAGCGGCCAGTTGCATTACGACCGCGAGCGACCGACCGTGTGTCATATGACAATTGTTGTTGTAACAATATGTAATCATCGAATCTTGCTTAGAACACGTCATCCGATTGACATTCGGCAGTGACTTAATATTGCTTTGTTGGTCAAGCCCCACTGGCCGCACTGGCCGATGAGAGGTTCGCTCGACAGGTCCTGTTCGACATATCCAGAAATTACATTCCGGCACATCTCCGCAGCGTACGGCGACGCAGCGGCGCCGGGTCATGCCTGTCATGCCAGACCTGTCGCCGGTCCGGCATGGCCATTGCGTAATGAGGAATCCTATGAAAATGAAAACCCACAATATCGTGACTGGGCTCCGGCTCGGCGTCATCATGTCGGCCGTGCTGCTCGCAGCGCAGTCTCACGCTGACAACCTCAGCGCTGTCGACACCGCACGCGTGCCCAGCGGTCAGTCGATCACGCCGCTGGTCGTGCGCGGCGCGGTCCAGCAATATCTGAATCCGGACCTGCCGGCCCATCCGAATTTCGTGGCTGGGGAAGCCGTGCGTTCGCAGTTGAGCCCGGACGGCAAGACGCTCGCGATCATCACCGCGGGCCAGAACTCGCTGTACAACGCGGACGGTTCGGTCGACACGGCCAACTCGACGCAGTACATCTTCCTGTACGACGTGTCGGGCGCGAACAAGACCCGGCCGCAGCTCAAGCAGGTGATCCACCAGACGAATGCGTTCGTGGGCCTGGTGTTCTCGCACGACGGCAACACGCTATATGCGACGGGCGGCAATGATGACGTCGTTCAGGTTTACACCCAACGCGGCGGCGCATGGGTGCAGTCGGCCACGATCGCGCTCGACCATAATGGCAAGGGCGTGGGGATAGGCGTGCAGCCGAACGCGGGCGGTCTCGCGCTTTCGGCCGACGGCAAGACGCTCGTCGTGGTCAATAACTACAACGATTCGATCAGCGTGATCGATACCGCCTCCAACTCGGTGCGTTACGAGCACGATCTACGCCCGTTCTTCTCGGGCAACGAGGGCACGCCGGGCGGTGTCGGCGGCACTTATCCGTTCGCAGTGGTCGTGAAGGGCAACAACACGGCCTATATCTCGTCGGACCGCGATCGCGAAATCGTCGCAATCGATATCTCGTCGCCGTCACACGGCCGCCTGGTCAAGCGCATCAAGCTCGACGGCAACGCGCTCGGCATGACGCTGGACGCATCGCAGTCGCTGCTGTACGTCGCGCAGGACAATGCAGACCAGGTCGCGGTGATCAATACCAACGCGAATACCGTGGTGGCCAAGATCGATGCGCGCGCGCCGGCCGGCGTGCTCGACCACCGTCAGGAACATACCGGCGCAGGCACCTACTCGGTGACGCTGTCACGCGACGGCGGCACGCTGTACGCGACGAATGCCGGCGCCAACGAGATCGCGGTGATTCCGCTGAGCGGCCCGCGCGCATTTCATGTTACCGGCCTGATCCCAACCGCGTTCGAACCGCATGACGTGACGTTCAGCGCAGACGGTTCGTGGATGTATGTCGTGAACGGCAAGAGCGTGACCGGTCCGAACCCGGACCACCTGTCGGGCGGCACCGCGGCACAGGCCGCCGCCGCGCGCGCGTCGAACGAATACCAGTTCCAGCTCGAGCGCGCATCGCTGGTCAGTGCACCAGTGCCGACGGACAACGACCTTCCGCGGCTCACGCAGCAGGTCGCGCGCAACAACTTCTATCGCCCGGAATCCAATGACCAGGACAACGAGGTGATGGGCTTCCTGCACAATCACATCAAGCACGTGATCTACATCGTCAAGGAAAACCGCACGTACGACCAGATCCTCGGCGATCTCGGCAACGGCGGCAACGGCGATCCGCGACTGAGCCAGTTTGGCCGGGCCATCACGCCGAACTTCCATCGTCTGGCGAGCCAGTTCGTGACGCTCGACAATTTCATGAACCCCGGCGACGGCAGCATGGACGGCTGGTCGTGGGCGCTGCAGGGCCGAGTCACCAATACCGAGACGCTCACGCAGCAGATGAATTATGCGGCGGTCAATCGCGGCCTGTCATATGACAGCGAGGGCTCGAACCGCAACGTGCCCGTCAACTGGGCGACGGTCCAGCAGCGCGACGCGGCCGCCGGTCCCAGCGGCACCGCGAACTATAGCAACAACTCGGCCAGCGTCACGGGCGGCACGGACAACCTGCTGACGGGCACGGGCAACCATGCGTCGTCTGACGCACCGTTCGGCCACCAGCAGGGCTACATCTTCGACGCAGTACTCGCGGCCGGCGGCACGGTCCGCAATTACGGCTTCCTCGTGAAGAATATCGGCAGCATCGGCACCGCGGCCAATCCCGTGACGGATCCGCACGCAGCGGGCGTCGTCCAGGTCGCGCCGCTCGATCCGAAACTCGCGTCGTTGACTGACGCTTACTTCCGCGGCTTCGACCAGAACTATCCGGATCAGTGGCGTTTCAACGAGTGGAAGCGCGAATTCGACCAGTATGTCGCGGGCGGCAGTCTGCCGACTCTGTCACTGGTTCGCCTGTCCCATGACCACATGGGTTCGTTCGGCACCGCCTTCGCGAGCGTGAACACACCGGAGACGCAGCAGGCCGATAACGACCTCGCCGTCGGCCGCCTGGTTGAAGCGGTCGCAAAGAGCCCGTACGCGAACGACACACTGATTGTCGTGACCGAAGACGATGTCCAGGATGGTCCTGACCATGTGGACTCGCACCGTGGCCCGGCGTATATCGTCGGCCCCTACGTGAAGCAGGGCGCGGTGATTCGGACGGGTTACAGCCAGGTCAATGCGCTGCGCACGATCGAAGACGTGCTCGGCACGCAGCACATGAACCTCAACACCGCCTACCAGCGTCCGATGGCCGACGTGTTCGACGTGCATGGTTCGGCCTCGTGGAACTACACGGCCGTCGCTTCGACGGTACTGAAGACCACCCAACTGGCCCAGACGACAGAGGAAGCCGGTACGAAGTTTGCGGCCGGTGCAGACGTCGCGCCGAAGCATGACGCGACGTACTGGGCCAGGGTGACCGCGAAGTTCAATTTCGATGACGCCGACGAAGTACCGGCGGATCAGTTCAACCGCGTGCTGTGGAAGGGCATGATGGGGGGCAAGCCTTATCCGCGGATCAAGGGTAGCACGCAGAAGATGGCGATGCGGGACGATGACTGATCGCCGGATTGGTCGATCGTGAAGTCGGCGGGTGGGCATTCAGATGCCCATCTGCAACTCAACGAGCAACTGCCCCGGTCGTCGGCACGTGGTTCATTTGTTTGAAGATGTCGCCGCAACGATCCACGCCCGGGGCGTCATATGCCGCTACCAGCCTTTTAGATTGTCGACGATGTGGCCGCCTATGTCGAATGACTGCTACTAGCCGGGGGCCACCTCATGTAATCGGCATACGCGGGCTGAAATTCGCAAGCCGACGATCGGCTGCACGCGACCCGAAAGGGACGGTCGTCCGCGCGCAAAGCGGCCGTTCAGATAGGCTCCATCGGGCGTTTTACTAACGAAACGCCTGCCGGATACCCAGCGCGATAATGAGGCCTCCACATGCACGGTCGATCCAAGCCTTCACGCGACGATACGCCGTCGCAATCCCCGCGTGCGATAGAACAAGTGCGACTGCTCCGTACCAGCACGTCGCAGTTGCACCGACAGTAGCAAGCATGGCGAAGAAGGTCGGCGTGGAGACGTGGGCGGGTGCTGCTGAGGAAAACACGGCCGCATAAAAGGCGATGGACTTCGGGTTCGCAATATTTGTCGCGACGCCTTGCAGGAATGCGGCACGAAATAGCGGCGACTTCGGAGGGTGAGGTACTGCTATGTCGCTTGCCCGCGCCGACACAACGAGCCGCAGCCCAAACCAGATCAGATACGCAGTGCCAGCAAGCCTAACGCCCACAGCGAGCCACGGGAAAATGGCGAACACCATTCCGATACCGAAGATGGCGCAAGTCGCCCAGAACAGATTGATTGTCACGATTCCAGCGACAAGCGCGAGCGTATCGGAGCGTCTGCCGGAAACTGCCTTGTGAACGACTGCGACGAAGTTCGGGCCAGGTATGACGACACCTGCCGCATAGACAGAAAAAACCGTCGCAACGGCAGACGAATCGATCATTTGTTCCCTCAGTGGAGTGTGGTTATACAGAGCTAGGAAGCCGCTTCAACAGTCGGTGTTCTGAAGCAATTCGGGATTGACCACCGTTGGCCGAACCCAGCCTGATGTTACGGGCCGCCGTGCATGCCCCGCATAACTGACGCTGACGCGGTTAGATAGCAGATGCAGGCAATCGAACGTATCATTGATTAAGTATGGTGTTCAAGATTGCAATCATGCGGAGTCTCTCATGCGCTTTCAAGAGTTTCTTGAAAGGTGGCAAAACAATCCTTCCACGACACTACAGGTCGCACTTCTTTTGCGGATCGCGGATGCCCTTCGAGAATCGCCTGATTGCACCGGTGCGGTGGTCGTCGGGTCCTTTGCGAAAGAGAGCGCAGACCGCCTCTCTGACATCGACCTCGTTGCCTTTTGCTCGAAAGGAGCCGGGCATTCACTGTTCCAAACGATACAGCAGCAGATCGCGCCGTCGAAAGTTCTCTTCACGTTCGACGGCATGCACGATGCGGACAGCCCGTTCCAAAAGCTCATCTTCGAGGATATGTCTTCTGTCGAGTTTCATGTCGTATCCTCTAGGACGGAACTTACCGTGGAGCAGCCGTTCGTCGAGATTGTGAATCGAGATTCGTACCTTGAGTCCAGAACGTCACCGCGCCTTGCTGCAACGAAACGAGACATGACTGTCTTTCGCTACGGTGATCGATTCTTGGCATGGGAGCTTTTTAATTGCTTGAAGTGGCTGTGGCGCGGAGATTACGCCGCTTCGAAGCGGTATCTGGTCAAGCTGGGCAAAGCGATCGAAGCATCGGAAGGAAGCGATAGATCACTTTCGTGACGGCCTCTTTCAGGACGCAGAAATTGTCTCCCCACAGCTGTCCCAATCGGACGGATTGTTGACGATCTACGCGACCGTGACGACTGGCCGAAATTGGCCGCGCGCTGCCTGATGCGTTCAGCATAGGGCAGTTAAGTTTCGACGCCCACCTTACGCAACCTGATCCATTCGTCTGCCACCTCCCCCATGTTCCTCGGTACTCCGCTTTTAATCCAGGCCATGAAGGAACGATCGAACCTGAACGTCTCACCACACTCACTCGTCAGAAATCGACGAACGTTCTGCGTGTTCTTGTAAGTCTCGTCAATTTTGGTGGCCCGATTAATCGGGTCTCGGTGCCAGTCAAATTTCATAGAGGCTCCCCTTCTTAAAAGTTGCTGTGGAAGAGACTAGCTATTGTTAGCGATCTACGCCGCAGCGTCGAGTGGCCGAAATTGGCCGAACCCGGCTGTTCCCGCGGGGGGCACGGTGCTTGGGAGACTACGCGTGCCGTTCCCTAACAGGCCGGTGAAATACCTCATGTAGCGGTCATCCGGAACGCAGGCGTAAACGTTGAACGTATGTCATCAATGAGAGCGAGATGGAACGGATGCGTGGGCCAGATGGTTTTACCGAATCAATTTTCACGGTGTTGAAGCTGGACGATTTTGTGCCGAAGGACCATCCGTTGCGTCCGATTCGTACCTGGCTCAATGACGCGCTTAAACGCATGGACGATGTTTTCGCGCGGATGTACGAGGCTGACGCGAAAGGAGGTCGGCCGAGCATCGCGCCGGAGAAGCTGGTGCGAGCTCTTTTGCTGCAGGTGCTGTACTCAATTCGTAGCGAGCGCATGCTGGTGGAACAGATTTCCTACAACATGCTGTTCCGCTGGTTCGTCGGCCTGCCGATGGACGGGACCGTGTGGGACCACTCGACGTTCAGCAAGAACCGCGACCGGTTGCTCGAACACGATGTGCTGGTGTTGCTGTTCAACGAGACAGTCGAGACCGCGCGCGAGCGCGGATATCTTTCTGGGGAGCACTTTAGCGTCGACGGCACGTTGATTCAGGCATGGGCCGGGCATAAGAGCTTCGTGCCGAAGGCAAGTCCAGACGAAGACGACACGCCTCCTGACGAACCGCCAGCGCCGAATGACAACTGGCACGGACAGAAACGCAGTAACGAGACGCACCAATCCACGACGGACGAGCAGGCACGCCTGTTTCGCAAGAGCAAGGGAACCGGAGCGATGCTCTGTTATATGGGCCACGTGCTGACAGACAACCGGCACGGCCTTGTGGTCAACGCACAGGTGACGCTGGCGACGGGCACCGCCGAGCGCGACGCGGCCGAGCTGATGCTTGCTGATGCCGCGAGTGTTGCGCCGCTCGGCATCACGGTCGGCGCGGACAAAAACTACGACACCGCCGGCTTCGTAGCCAGTTGTCGCGCGAATCGCGTCACGCCGCATGTGGCGCAAAACGATGGACGTCCAGGAGGCTCAGCAATTGACGAGCGAACTACGCGCTGGCCGGGTTACGCGGTCAGCCAGCAAAAACGTAAGCGCATTGAGCAGGTGTTCGGATGGGGCAAGACAGTCGGACGGATTCGACAAGCGATGTACCGAGGACTTGAACGCGTAGACCAGCTCTTCGTGCTGACGCAGGTCGGCTACAACCTGACGCGTATGCGCACACTTGCCGGTTGAGGGGCACGAAGCAATGGGTAACACCGATATCGTGAACCCGCGAGCAACGTCGAATGCCCGCAAACGTGTTCCGCGTTTCAAAAGTGCGAACCCAGCATCCGTCGTAATGCATCTGGGCGCATCAACGACGGATATTTCAACGGCCTGCTAATCTTACTGTGTCATATAAATGCTCGTGCAATCTATTGCCACAGAGGAAGAGTGCCATCGTTGCATGAGCCGTAGTCCAAGCAGGATACGCAACGTGGTAATGGAATCAGGAACGTGGCGTTGTGCGCGCTGGACTGCCCCGAGGGATGTAATCCTGGGGAAGGGCAGGCAGCGTGCGTTCGAGGAAGTTTTTTTTATCGCGCACATCTGATTGCATCCTGAGTCGCTGGGCCATCAGAAACCCATATGCAGCGATACTCAGTGTGGTGTGGTGGTGAAAGCCACGCCAGCCTCGCCCTTCGTAATGACCGAGCCCGAACTCCTGTTTCAGGTCCTGATAGTCGCGCTCGATGCGCCAGCGCATCTTGGTCACGAACACAAGCTGCTCAAGGGTCGCCTCCTCAGGGGCGGTAGTGAGAAAGTATTTGAGCGGCTCCGTATCGCCATCAGGCCATTCAATGAGCAGCCATTCTTCGTCGCGAACGGTACTTCGCCAATAGTCGCGATGTGCGGGACGAACCCGTACGGCGGCAAAGCGAGAGGAAAGTGCTGCGTTGCTGCCTTCCCGCCAGGTTACGGTTTGCCAGGCGCTCACGGGTAATTGCATGGCCAGTTCCTTCACCGCGAGCGGTTCGTGGCCGGGCGCACGGCGCAACGATGTCGGTGGCCTGCCGCGCCCGCTCCAGGGCTCGGGCGGAAGTGGCGCCGTACCTGGCGCCCACACAGAGGTGCCAGGCCGGATCCCTACCGCGTACAACAAACCCAGTTCAGTTACGCCATCCCGGAAAGCGGTTTCGTCGCCGTACCCGGCGTCGGCCAGCACGATGCCCGGTGCAACGCCGGACGCTACAGCCTCGCGAAGTTGGGCCAGCGCAATCTGGGGCTTGGTCTCGAAAGCCAGATCGTCGGGAATGCCCGCACGACGGGCCCGCTCCCGGTCGTCAATCCATTCCTTGGGCACATACAACTGCCAGGCAATCGGCAGGCTGCCGCGTTGCGTCGCGATCGACAGGCTCACGGCGACCTGACAGTTGTCCTGTTTGCCGAGCTGCCCACAGTACTGACGTGCAACCCCGACCGAATGACGCCCCTTCTTTGGAAAACCTGTGTCGTCAACAATCCAGTAGTAGCCGGTTTCTTCAGCAGCGTGCGCGCCTAACGCGGGCATCACCCATTCGCGTACCCGCTGCAAGACCGCCCGGTCAGACCATTCTGCCTTGGCCACAAAGTGGTGGAGTGACTGGTGCTTCGCACTCGCGTGAAGTGGGTCAATATGCGCGGCCATCGGCTCGACGCTCTTGCGTGACAACGGCAATACCAGGCCCGAACAGTAGCCCTTGAGGCCGGCATGGCGATCGGCGTGCCCTAACGCCTGCGCCAGATGGTTCAAATACGCGTCAAATTCGTCGACATCTTCTCTCATCGCGATCGCCCGAAGTCTGTATTATTCAATAGTACCAGGTATCGCTTTGATGCAAATATTTATATGACACAGTAAGACTAAGGGCTGGTGACGACGAAGGAGCAAGCACCAAAGTGGAGACCTTCCCGTCGTTTTCGATTTCGACAAAACCGATTCTGCTGTACCAGTCATAGGCAGTTCGGTTGCATACGAAGACATTCAAGTACAACGGCTTCTGTAAGTAACTGGACAAAGACATGACCTTGGCAATCGCTGTACTTCCGATCGACTTGTTTTGCATCTCCGGCACGATACAAAGCATCCTCAGCCATACGAGATCCGGTTCGACGTCCCAGTGCACAAACCCGCATCGGCTGCCTTCCCACGTAACCGTTTGACAAGTGCCCTGGCGAAGGCTTTTTGCAAACCCCGCTTGCTGCAAGTCGTCATCCCAGCCATACGCTGAGGTAACGAAACCTTTCATCGTTCGCCGGTACGTGTCAAATAACCATTCCGAGTCTCCGGGTACGGCCAGCCGAAAATCTAGATTCATCACAACCGCCGATCGCGATATGCAGGTCTTTGCCAGAGTACTGGATAAGGGGGGGCGCCATCAATCGGTTGAGGCCGGCGAACCCCGGCGAATGCGAAATACCATTCACCGGACAACTGAGTTACCGATCCGCTGCTGGCCGAACCTGGGCTCCCGACGAACCACCGAAATCGACCCGTTTGGGACGGTCACTTTTCTCCAGAGCGGACATTGTCCCAATAAGGAAAAGTTTGCCCGCGGCCGTGAAAGCCATGCCTGCTCTAAATGAATCGCTGGACCACTCGCCTGATCAAACTCAACAGAAGGCAGCTCGAAACGAGTCCTGCCGCTCCTGCGATAGTCGCCCACGGCCAATAAACGGGCGGTTGTTCCCAATTGCTCACAAGCGCCACTTCTGGGTCTGATTTGAGAAGTCGCACGTGAAAGCTTCCGGCGCGAAGGGCTTCCATATTGTATCGGCCATCCTTTGACGGAACAGGATGCTCGTAGCTTTGCCCTTGGAACGAATATGCGACAACGGGGCTAAGGTTACCGTTTTGTCCCTGCTGGAATCGAATTACTTTTCCGTTAACAACGGCTGACTCTTGTTCGAACGCTTGCGTTAGTCGGTAGCCGTTGTGCGCCGAAATGGCGAAGATCAATGCCACGGACGTGGCAACAAACGCCGCGAAGCAATGCTGTGGAAGAGGCATTTCCCCAAACGGATCATTCCTATTGTCGATCCCCGCGCTCTGTTTATCTTGGGTCATCGACTGTGTGACTCTCCGCTTATAGGACACAATCGTGCGAGTTGAAATGGGAAGGACGCGATTGTAGAGAAGTGATTGTCACCGATCGGAGCGTTGACGTCGACCGTCTGCTCCTGGCCGCACTGCGTCCCAAGCCAGGCGCGTCACAGCGGCCGTCGGGAAAGTGCAGGCAGGTTCCCCGACAGGGAAGCGTAGCCGGCGCGTCCGTACCGACACGTAAGCCAGCCACTCCCTGCCCTAACCCTCACCTCCTGGCATAGCAGGCTCTGGCTAAAAAGAGAGCAAGCGGTAACACGACGTTGAGCTGGTCAGCGAGTTTCTATGGAAACCGCTGATTACGATCGACGTTTTCGCTGGGACTTTGTGTTATTTGCCTCCTCTCGACCCGATCCCTTCTCCAGCTTCAGTCGCAGAAAGTTGATCTCGGCCTGCTGCTCCAAGCAAACGGTCAGCAGCGCACGATATCTATCCTCGCATTCCAATACACACCGGTTCACTCCACTGAGAGCCTCGCCGTCGCGTCTCGAGTTCCCCGCTTTTATTGACTCCTGCAGCGACTGCTTCGAACCGACGATTCGCTTAACAATCTCCGGATGGCTGCTATACAAATTTGCACGACTAACCCCCGCAGCCCTGCAAACTGCGGATACTGACAGTTTCCTCCCCCCTGTATCGCTAGCCAGGAAGGAGATCGCGGCTTCGACCCGTTCAAGAACGCTCAGTCCGCCATCGGAGCCTGCATGCTCATTGCTCATTGTTCATTTTTGTTAGTCTCAATGTCGACTGGCTCGATCAAGAAGCCAGCGAGTACCGTGTTCGCGCCGTCGAGTCGCCGTTCTACGAGCGAACGCGTTTGCGTGCATAAATCTCGGGTCAAAAAAACCTCTTGATCGCGTGCTCTGCGCTCCCACCGTGCACGGTGCTTCGATGTAACACTCAAATTGCTACATCCAGAACAGACATCGGGTGATCGCCTTATTTCGTTTGGCCCTTTCGCGTCTCCCTCACATCGCGAGTGCGCGCGCGAGTACACACAATATCCCCAATCGCAAGGTGCAATTACTACGCTTTCCTCAATGAGCCGGTCTACAAGTGCCTTCAGGCTCTTCTTACCCCGGAAGCGGCTAACCTGTTGCCGCACAGACTTGGACGCTGGCGCTGCTCGCCCCCCCAGCTCGGAACTGGTTAATAAATCGGTGAGTGCAAGCGCAAGTTCCTCACGGTCCGCCTCTTCCAGCAGCTTAGCGAGGTCATGGTCGCTCCCAACGTAGTGCTTGTCCGTGAACGCTTGATATACGTGTCCCAGTTGAGCTTACTGGCTCAAGATTGCTCTTGTCACGTCGTACAGCCAGTTGCGCGAAGGTTTTCCTTGCCATATGGCAATGAAACTTCTCTGCTTTGATCATACCTCCGACTAAACCACTGCGGACAAACAACCTGATACGTCGTTCCAAACCAGTTTTTGCTAACCGCCTCATCCGCACATTGTGTCTAAATAGCGGAGCGCCTGGCGACCGCCCCAAAAATAGTGCGTTGCTCCTTCCCGCTACCGATTTCCGGAATGACGTTAGAATTTCTAAGTACTGCAAAATTCTTGGAACCGGGTCACCCGCCACCCACTTTCTGCGCTGTGCGCCCCTCTTTGCTGCAATTCCACTTATGTACGCCAGAGAAGATCCGTCTTTCGCGGGCTCCGTCGTCAGGCAATCGATGTCCAAAGCAAGTAGCTCACTTACCCGGAATCCCACAAGCATCAGCAACAGGAAAGCACAGGCCCCTTCCGTCACGGAGAGGGCTGTTGACACGAATTTGTGGAGTTGACCAACGTAACCTAGTTTCTCGCACAATCTCTCAAACTCATCGCGCTCCGAGATTTCGGAATAAAATTTCTTCGACATTACTTTGCGAACTTTCCTCGATTTCCCAAGTTCCTTTTTTCCTTCTTCCCAAGATGCTTGCACAACCTCGACGATGAACTCTCCAAATTCATCTATCCAGCCAAGAGCCCCACTAATAAGAGACATCGCCACATCGTCATCCAATGCCTTCCAGGGTCGTCCCTCACGCGTCTTAACAGATGCAAATATGTCGTCCGCCAACTCGTCTACGTCAATTTTCAGCGATTGCGAATATTTATGTCTGATCTCCCACATGCGTCTGAAGATAAGAATCCACTTCTCAACAGTTTTACGAGAAGGGTGATCACTTTTCTTGTTGGACCGCGATCGTATGCGGGAGAAGAATTCCAAGATTTCACCTGCACCCATATCTGAGAATCGCCAGATCGACTTGGAAGCCATCCAGCGCAAAATAGCTTTCAAATCATTAAACGCTACTCGAAGAGTCCGTGGACTGTAAGTCTCACGCCAGACATTGTCTTGTCCATATCTGGCAATGAATAATTGCTTTGCAGAGCAAAGCAGTGTGGCACGGTCATGCTTCGTACCATGCCCTATTGGCAAGATGGAATTCCACTGAAGCAGAATGACTTCACCGGGAGACAATTCGTCTCCCTCGACTTCCCAAACTTCTCGCCCCATCTTTACAATTCGGCCGGACATGGTCACTCCAGATCTGGAATTTTCATCAATTTCGCCAACGCAGCCGCCTGCTTCATAACTGGCGGAGTTATTGCAGGAATTATCTCTTTATTAATAATTTCGAGTGTATCCGCATATAAAGCGATGAATCTCGGCATCCAGCCGCGGCGCAAAGCACGCTCCTTTGCCTCCTCGAGGGCTGCCTTCGCTGCTAAGATGCGTGCAATGATTTTTGGATCGTCCAACGGCACAATCGCTCCTTGGCACGTACTGCATCGAGTGAAGTTCTCGCATCGAACTCCAACTGGCGTCACTCCGTCTGCCCCCTCGAATGGATTGGAACAATCAAATCCAAACACTGTTCCAGCCACTTTTTCTGCTCCTGCTGCGCTACGCCCCTTACTGTCTCTCGACCGCAGCACGACATCTCCTGTCGCAAGTTGACCTTGAAACCGTGTGATAGCTCGGTGTAACGTCTCGGGAAACTTATCGATACTCGTATATAGCGACGTGGTTCGGGTGTCCCTGTGGTTCAATCTTTTCTTGGGAACCTCGATAGAGCCTGATGCCTCATGATGTAACCTAGCGGAGGTAAGGCGCCAATCTTCAAAATCAAAGTCTGGCAGACCATTCTCCTCGATGAATTCGAAAAGGTAGTTATGAAGCGACTGGACGCTGGGAACTGTCGGCTGATCAGTTCGCAAACCTAACGACAGAAATACGCTGTTACTGTCGGCTGCACGTGCATATGGACGTAGGCCGCTATTCATGGTCAATAGCCTTCGAACAATGTTCGGAGCAGCCCATTTTTTACCGACGGGGAAGTCAACTCTCTGCACGCGACCGGCCCGCGGCTTTTCCCAGTTGAGATATTCGATATCGCTTCGTAAAGGATGGGTTGTTATACAATCGACCTCCAATCTACGGATCGCCATTGGATTGCCTCCAGTCTGAACTATGACGGAAAGGTAGAAAGGCAATATGTCGGATGTTGTCACGCAAACAAGCGACTTCAATGTTCCAAGTCCGCCGCAATCGACAACTCGACGAGCGAGGTTTTGCTTCGCACGCGCTACAGCTCTTTGTCCCGGGATTCGCCCATTTCCGAGAAGCAGCAGGTCTCTTAGTGTTTTTGCAGTTTCGGCATCCCCCGGACTGTGGTCGCTTTCATCAGAAAGCAACGCTTGTCCCTTGAGAATTCGTGCCTCGATAATTTCGATCTTCGAGTAACAGATGTCGAGTACAGTCACTGCGGTGTTCATTGACAGCGCTTCTCGCGCTCGGGGCTCGTCTCGGGCGAAGGGTGGAACAGCAAAGGAGGTTTTTTGCTGGACTACGTCGAACGCATTCCTGCTACACCAACGCAACACGGAAAGCACCGTATTCTGGGTACTCTGCATCGTCGATCCGTTTAAGCCCGTCCCCTTAAGCCAAATGTGAAAGTCACTTGCAACTGACGCGGCAAGCGGCACGCGGTTCTTCAGGTTCAAACACTGCAAACATAGAACAAACTTGCGGATCAATCGCCAATTTTGCGTTTGCGTCACAATAGCAGTGTGGCCGTATAGCGCAGCATGTGCCCGTAGCAACGCCTTAGCGATCGCCGGAGCCACGTCCATCTTCGAGCAGTCGAACTTCGCTGCGACATGTCCGTGTTCGTCAATCAACGAGTAGCACAATTCGCCGAATTCGCGCCTATGTGACATTGGTGGCCCCATACAGGTACGCTAGTGCATCAACGACGGCTGGCCTAGTGACCTCCATTGCTTGAAGATATATCGCTGTCGTTTCTGAACTCGAATGACCGAGCAGTACCTGAAGCGTCTTGAGGCTATTTTGCGGTTCCTTGCCTTCTCGGCCACCGACGGAATCAAGATAACGTAGGACATTAACTGCGTAGGTATGCCTTAGGTGATGCAGATTCGCGGGGACGCCAATGAGATCAGAGCACCGCTTGAACTCCCTTGAAAACGATTGACGGGAAAGCGGCAGGCCGCCTGCGCCCAGAAAAATGAAATCCTCAAATCCGGATCGAGGGGTTGGCCGAGTCGTTAAAACATGCCAATGTGTTTCTTCAACCAAAGAGACCGGCACGTAAACGGTCGCGTCCTTACCTCCTTTCCGCAGTATGTCGAATCTCACCGACCACCGGTGAATCCAGTGCAGCGATCGCACTACGGGTGAACGCCGCTCGTGAGCGGCAACTAGTCCGGCAGGGCAAAACCAATCGGGAACTGGGCGGACGGGAAGTGGACGAGGTCTGCCGCCCCGACGCAGACGGTGAAGCTTTGCTGCGCCAGGCCGGCGAGCGCTTCGGCTGGTCGGCGCGTGCTTACTACAGAGTCCTGAAGGTGGCGCGAACCATCGCCGACCTGGCCGGCACCGCCATGCCGAGCGCCGCGCAAGTCGGTGAAGCGATCCAATATCGTCGGGCTTTCGGGTCGGTATAAGGCGAAAAATCGGCTGTCAAGACTTGACTTATGCACATGTACGCGTTCCAGATAGATTTTGAAACATCTGAAAGGCACACGGAAGCATGCATCCGAAAGGCATTGATTCGATTGAACTTTTTCGACTGATCGGAGCGAACTCCTTCTGACAGAATGCCCACGGGATGGGCATCTACGGCAAAAAACGCGAAGTTCTCAACAGAGTTATCCACAGGACCTGTGAGTAACCGGAAAACTTCAACGTAAACCGGGAATTAGCGCGCGATGCTACGAAGGAACTTTCACTGTCCTCTACAAATTTGTCGTGCGCCGGGTCGACCAAAAAACATGCCGCTTTAAACTTTCAATAGAGCTGGAACGACGAAAAAAACTGGTCGACCTGCTCCTGCTGCAAGGGCTTGGAAGCAATGATCGCGGCCTGATACACATGCCGGCCACGCGCGACCAGCCGCGCATAGACGGTGCGCGTCTCATGTTGCGAACCAGCCTCACCGTTCAGCTTCATTTCCAGACCCAGCACCTTGCCACCTGCGGCCAACGGGATTTGCACCGCGTGCGCGTCCGGCGCCGCGCCGACGTTACGGGCGAGGCCCGTGCGCAGGAATTCGAGGGCGGCACGCTGCGTAGCTTCGTCATCGCTTGGCAGCATCACGGTGCCGACCGCGAACACGGCGTCGCCAGCTTCGGCGGTCTGCATTGCCATCTGCATCGGCTTGCCGTCGATCTGGACCGCGCGCTGATCGTTGTCCGGCTTGGCCGGCAGGTCGACCGTGTAGCCGTTGTCGTTATTCATGATGGTGCGCCAGTCGAAGGTCGGCGAACACGCTGCCAACGCGCCCCCCAACGCCAGCGTGCAGGCCACCGTACGGAGAACTGCACGCGCTCGCCGCAAGAGGAAAGTGGCGCCGGCCGGGCGGCCGTCTGCCAGGAAGACACGAGGGGAGCAGCTAACGGGGCGGCCAGACGGGATTGTCGAGACTCGGGCGAGGAAGCGAAATGCGGTTCGGAGCATGGGGACAGAAGATCGGGCTGACAGGAACGTAAAGTCCTATTATCTCCTCCCGGGCCGCCCGCTGCCGCGCGGCAGGAATGGGGCTACAATAGTGCAGTCAAGCAATACCGGATTTAACAGTCCAAACCCACGTACTGCTCCGCGCGTTCTGCGCGACTCTCGAGGTTCCGTTCATGAGCTCCACCCCGTCCACCGCCGCACGGCGCGCGAATCCGCTTCGTATCATCATCATCGCCGTGGTGGCCGTCGCGATTGCGATTGCCGGCTATTTCGCGTTCGCCGGCCAGCAGCGCGTGCCCGATGCGACCTTCACGTTGCTGTCGGGACAGAAAGTCTCGACTGCCGACCTGAAAGGCAAGGTCTATCTGGTCAATTTCTGGGCGACCAGCTGCGACACCTGCATGAAAGAAATGCCGCAGATGGTCCAGACCTATAACCGCTTCAAGGGCAAAGGGCTCGAATTCGTCGCCGTCGCGATGAACTACGACGCGCCGATGTACGTGGCCAACTACACGCAAACCCGCCAGTTGCCGTTCAAGGTTGCAATGGACGACGGCTCGGCCGCCAAGCAGTTCGGCAACGTACAGCTCACGCCGACGACCTTCCTGGTCGACAAGGACGGCAAGATTCTAAAGCGCTATGTCGGCGAACCGCAATTCGCGGAACTCGACCAGTTGCTGGAAAAAGCGCTGAACGCGGCCTGATTGCTGGCTGGTTGCTGCCTGATCGCCACGAGATGCCTGAAGTAAAACTGCCAGATTCAAACACGCCGGCGCCGAGGTCATACCGCCTAGCCGCCGGCGCTTCAAATCCTCACCGCTCCCCTTCCCCTTTGGCCGCGAGGCCATATCGCTTGATCTTCTCGTAGAGCGTCGCCTTTCCAAGCTGCAGCTTGTCTGCTGCAACTGCGACTACACCGCCGGCCTGCTCCAACGCCTCCGCGATCACCGCCCGCTCGAATTGCTCGACACGTTCCTTCAAGGGTTGCGTCGCTACACCGTCGTCGGCGAAAGACATGACCGGATCGTCGGCCACGCCGAGCACGAAACGGTCGGCGGCATTGCGCAGTTCGCGCACATTTCCCGGCCATTCCCGTTGCATCAGGCTGGCACGCTGCCGGTCGGTGAGAATCGGCGCGGGACGCTGATAACGCACGGCCGCGTCCAGCAGGAAGTGTTCGAAGAGCGGCACGATGTCCTCGCGACGTTCACCCAGCGGCGGCAGCGCAATCGTCACCACGTTCAGCCGGTATAGCAAGTCGCGACGGAACGAGCCGTCCGCGACATGCTCGGCCATGTCGCCCTTCGCGGCAGCCACCACGCGGCAATTCACACGAATCGGCTGATTCGAGCCAAGCCGTTCCAGCACCCCGTCCTGCAACACGCGTAGCAACTTGACCTGCAAAGCGAGCGGCATGCTCTCGATTTCGTCAAGAAACAGCGTGCCGCCTGAAGCGTGTTCGAGCTTACCGATCCGGCGTTTTGCCGCGCCGGTGAACGCACCGGGTTCGTAGCCGAACATTTCCGACTCGAACATCGGCTCCGGCAGTGCACCGCAGTTCACCGCGATAAACGGTTTGTCACGCCGCGGCGACAGTTCATGCAGACTGCGCGCGATCAACTCCTTGCCCGCGCCGGTGTCGCCGTTGATCAGCACCGACGCGTCGGTCGGCGCGATATTCGCGATCAGCCGCCGCACCTGCTCGATCGCCGGACTGCGGCCGATGATGCGCGGTGCGACCGTGTTCTGCCCGGCCAGTTCACGGCGCAGCGCAAGGTTCTCCAGCACCAGCTTGCGGCGCTCCAGCGCACGTCGCACGGTTTCGATCAGACGTTCGGATGCGAAGGGCTTTTCGATGAAGTCATACGCGCCGTCACGCATCGCCTGCACGGCCATCGAAATATCGCCATGACCGGTGACCAGAATCACCGGCACGTCGGGCGCGCGCTCGTGGCACTGCGCAAGCAGTTCGAGCCCGCTCGCGCCAGGCAAGCGAATATCGCTGACGATCACCCCTGAGAAATCCGCGCTGATCATCTTCGCCGCGGATTCCGCCGACGCATGGCCGATCACGTCGAAGCCCGCCAGTTGCAAACTCTGCACGCTGGCACGCCGCACCAGTTCGTCGTCTTCGATATACAGCACCTGCAAGCCGTCGTTCAGCATGTTGTTCTCGTCTGATTCAGGAACCCGTGGTGAGCGGGTCCGATGTATGGCTCGTCTGCACGCGCGCGCGGCGCAGCGTCAACACGAATAATGCACCGCCGTCCGGCGCGTTGCGCGCCACCAGTGTGCCGCCGCAGTCGCGCGCAATCGACGATGAGATGGCGAGGCCGAGCCCCAGCCCGTGGCCCATTTCCTTCGTAGTGAAGAACGGTTCGAACAGACGCGGCAGCACTTCGTCGGGAATGCCCGGGCCGTTGTCGCGCACGGCGAACGACACGCTCGACTCAGCGGTTTCGATTTCGATTGAAATGTGCGGCGGCGTTTTCCCCGCCGTTGCGTCGAGCGCGTTGCCGAGCAGATTGATCAACACCTGTTCGAGCCGCAGATCGTCGCAATTGGCAACCAGATCGGGGGGATCATCAGCGAGATTCAGCGGCGTGCGCGCGCCGGTGCCGGCATCGAGCAAGGCGAACTCGACTTCGACGCCTTGCAGGCGCTTTTGCAGCAGCGCGATGACGTTACGCAACGCTCGCATCACCGGCGCACGCGCACTGCGCGGCCGTGCTCGTCCGACAAACAGCTTCAACTGATTGGTGATCTTGCCCATGCGCTCGGTGAGCGCCGCGATCGCTTCGAGATTTTCAAACGCCGAGGCCTGGTCGCCGCGTTCGAGCAGCACGCGTGTGTTGTCCGAGAAACCGCGCAGCGCCGCAAGCGGCTGATTCAATTCATGCGTGATGCCCGCCGCCATCTGACCCAGCGCGGCGAGCTTGCTGGCCTGGATCAGTTCATCGTGCGCGGCGCGCAGTTCCTGTTCGGCGCGCGTTCGCTCGGCGACTTCCTTCTGCAACTGCTCGTTTGCCTGCGAGAGATCCGCGGTGCGCTCCGCCACTCGCCGGTTCAGTTCAGCGTAAGCCTTTTGCAGCAGCGAACGGCTGCGCATCACTTCGCGCACCCGGGCGCGGCGCATTCTCCAATAGAACGCGAGCAACACCAGCGACACGTAGCCGAAGCCGGTCACGATGGTCGCATTGCGCGCGTCGGCGTCGACCGGATTGACGGGCGACATCGTAATCAGATGCCAGTCCGGCTCACCCATGCCGCGCCGCGTCGCCAGATAACGCGGTGCATAGCGGCCACCGCCGATACGCACGATCTGCGCGTTGCCTTCGAGCGTGCGCTCAATCGTCACCGGCAGCGGCGCGATCGGCAGTTGTGCGTACTGGCGCGCCTGGTAGATCGAGTCGGCGACCCGTCCCGACAACGGCCGGATCGTATGATATTTCCACGCCGGTATCGACGACAGAAAGATCACGCCGTGATCGTCGGCGACAACCAGGGGCTCGGACGCATCCGCGCCCTGAAACCATTCGAGATCGAGTTTGACGACCGCCACGCCGACGATCTTGCCGTCGCGCCGCACTGGCTGCGAGATGTAGTAACCCGGCGCCTGCGAAATCGTGCCGATGCCGAAGAAGCGGCCCACACCGCCTTTGACGGCATCGAGAAAATACGGCCGGAATTGATAGCCCGCGCCGATGAAGCTGCCCGGGCCGTGCCAGTTGCTCGCGGCGACGCAATAGCCGTCGAGCGGAATGATGTAGGTGACCGTTGCCCGCGCGTGGCGGTTGAGGTCTTCGAGATAGAGATTGGCGCGTTCGACGTTGGCAGGGCTGGGATCGACCAGCACGTCTTGCACAATGGGATGTTCGGCCAGCAGATAAGGCAGCGATTCGTAGCGCTCGAGCGTGCTTTTCAGCGCGCTGGTCGTGCGATCGACCCGCACCGCGGCATTGCGCCGCAAATTGTCGATCCCGTTCTGCCACGCGATGCTGTACGTGAGCCCGCACGCCACCACGAGCCCGGCGACGAGCGCGAAGAGGATCAGCAGGCGGCGCGTCACGTTGGCAATTCCCGATCGGTGAGGATCAGATATTGTGGCATAAGGCGCCGCGCCGTCGGCGTAAGCTTCGTCGGCCGACGGCGCGGGGTCCCGGCTCGCGGTCGCCGCTTTCATAGGTGGGCGTCCGCGGCCGAAGTGGTGCTCGTGACGGTTACCTGGCTTAAGCCCCGGCCGGCTCTTTGACCGCCACTTCACCCCGCAACGCGGCGTTCAGCTTGTTGCGATCCAGTTCCTTTTCCCACGCTGACACCACCACCGTCGCCACACCGTTGCCGACGATGTTCGTCAGCGCGCGGCATTCGCTCATGAAACGGTCGATGCCGAGAATCAGCACCATGCCCGACAGCGGAATGGTCGGCACCACAGCGAGCGTGGCGGCCAGCGTGATGAAGCCTGCGCCCGTCACACCGCTCGCGCCCTTCGACGTCAGCATCGTCACCGCCAGCAGCGTGAGCTGCTGCGTCCACGTGAGATCGGTGTTGGTGGCCTGAGCGATGAACAGCACCGCCATCGTCATGTAGATGTTGGTGCCGTCGAGGTTGAACGAGTAACCGGTCGGCACCACGAGGCCCACCACCGAGCGCGAGCAGCCGAGCTTTTCGAGCTTCAGCATCAGTTGTGGCAGCGCGGCTTCCGACGAGCTCGTGCCGAGCACGATCAGCATCTCTTCCTTGATGTAGCCGACAAAGCGGAAGATGTTGAAGCCCACCGCACGCGCGATGATGCCGAGCACGACGACCACGAAAACGATCGAAGTCAGATAGAACGTGCCGATCAGCTTGAGCATCGGCAGCAGCGAGCCGATGCCGTACTTGCCGATGGTGAACGCCATCGCACCGAACGCGCCGATCGGCGCCAGCTTCGTGATGATGCGCACGACACCGAACAGCACATGCGAAAGTCCGTCGATGAAGTTGGTGACGACCTTGCCCTTCTCACCGGCCGTGGCCAGCACGGCACCGAACAACAGCGCGATCAGCAGGATCTGCAGGATTTCGCCCTGTGCGAACGCCGACACGAGCGTGTCCGGGATGATGTGCATCAGGAAGTCGACCGTGGTCTGGCCGTGCGCCTTCGCGGCATACGACGCGACAGCCTTGCCGTCGAGCGTCGCCGGATCGATGTTGAAGCCGACGCCCGGTTTCAGCACGTGCGTCGCGATCAGACCGAGCACCAGCGCGAAGCTCGAGACGACTTCGAAGTACAGCAGCGCCTTGCCGCCGACGCGCCCGACCTTCTTCATGTCTTCCATACCGGCGATACCCGTCACCACCGTACAGAAGATGATCGGCCCGATCACCATCTTGATCAGCTTGATGAAGCCGTCGCCGAGCGGCTTCATGTCGACGGCGAAGTCCGGCGAATAATGGCCGAGCGCGATGCCGATGATGATCGCCACGATCACCTGGACGTACAGCACTTTGTGGATAGGTTTCTTCACGATGTTTCCTGCGATATGGGTGAGCTCAAGGCCTGTCACGCTGCGCATCATGCGAACGAATAGTCGTCACGCCTGTGCACGGCATTAGGCCGCGACAAGACGACGAATTCAGAAATACCGGGAGGGGAAATCAGACATCGTTGTCTCCTTGCTTTAGTTGTCGGACCGTTGCGGCCGCGTGATCTAAATTGCAAGGTCGATGCCAGCTTGACGCAAAGCGAATCACTTTGATTTCTATAGGTTTTTTGACGTGTTACAGCACACGCCGTCCGGGATTCCGGAAATCCGGACGAGGGGTGTCGGGGAATCCGGAATCCGCACAGGCCGCGAATCCGGGAAAACCCGGAGAGTCTTTGGGGTTGCGGGTTTCGCCTGTTTCAGCCGAAACCGCCTGGTCTGTACGCGAGGTTTTCGCCCACGTCAGGCACTGCTGTTCGGCTCCTATGCATCGCCCTCTTCCAGCACCAGCAAGTTCTCGTGCGAGAAACCCAGCGATACCGGTTGACCCCGTTCGGGCAAGCCGCGATTCGGGTCGTTGAACACATCGAGTGAAATCACCGCGTCTTTCACGCGCGTTCTGATACGCACCACCGCTCCGAGGAAATTCACTTCTTCGACGGTCGCGTTCAGCGTGTTACGGCCCGGCGCGGCCGGCTCCAGCACGATGGCTTCGGGTCGCAGCGCGAGCATGCGTTTCTTGCCCGCGTCGTCTGCCGGCAGTTCCTGCGTGGTGGTCAGCTCCTGACCGTCGACGGCCATCCTGCCGGTTTTCGGGTCGACCACATGCCCCGCCAGAATGTTCAGCGTGCCGACGAACGACGCGACAAAGCGCGTGCGCGGATAGTTGTAGATCTCCGAAGGCGTGCCGACCTGTTCGACGCGCCCTTCGTTCATCACAACGATGCGGTCCGAAATCGACAGCGCCTCTTCCTGATCGTGCGTCACGAAAATCGACGTGATACCCAACTCGCGCTGCAACGCACGGATGTCTTGCCGCAACGAAATGCGGATCTTCGCGTCGAGCGCCGACAGCGGTTCGTCAAGCAACAGCACCTGCGGCTTGCCCGCGAGCGCGCGCGCCAACGCCACGCGCTGCTGCTGACCACCCGACAACTGCCACGGATAGCGCTCGCCGAGATGCGGCAGTTTGATCAACTGCAACATCTCCTCGACGCGCTTCTTGATCTCCGCCTGCGGACGGTGCGTGATCTTCAGTCCGAAGCCGATGTTGTCAGCCACCGTCATGTTCGGAAACAGCGCGTACGACTGGAACACCATGCCGACCTTGCGTTGCCGCGTGCGCAAATGCGTCACGTCCTTGTTATCCAGCCGGATGATGCCGCGCGTCGGCGTTTCGAAGCCGGCGATCATCCGCAGCACCGTGGTCTTGCCACAGCCGGAGGGCCCCAGGAACGTGATGAATTCGCCGCGTTCGATCTTCATGTCGAAGTGATGCAGCGCCGTGTTCGCCCCGAAGGACTTATGCAGATTTTCGATCTCAAGGAATGCCATGATTCGCTGCCTTAGTCGGACACATGAGTCCGTCAAATGAGTCCGTCAAATTTTCTGGCCGCTAAGCGCGCGTGCCGAGCCGAATACCTGAATCAAACCCATCGACGCCCATGTGATCACGAACGCGATGATCGCAAGCGCCGACGGTTCATACGCGCGGTTCGCGCCGATCAATTGCAGATACGGGCCGAACGCGGGGCGGTCGAGCAGACTTGCCAGCGTGAACTCGCCGATCACCACCGCAAAGGTGAGAAACGCGCCGGACAGAATGCCTGAGCGGATATTCGGGAAGATCACCTTGAACAGAATCGTCGGCCAGTTCGCCCCGAGACATTCGGCGGCCTCGGTCAGCGAGCGCACGTCGACCGCACGCAAACCGACGTCGACCGCGCGATACATGTACGGCAGCGAGAGCGTCACGTAGCCGAACACCAGCAACAGGTCGGTCGCGCGTTCGTTGGCCGTGAGCGGCAAAATCGAACTGCTGTTATAGATGCGCAGATAACCGAACACAATCACGATCGCCGGCACCACCAGCGGCAACAGCGTGATGAATTCGACGACCGGCCGCAGCTTCGGCAACCGCAACTGCACGTAGTACGCAGTCGGCACGACCAGCAATACGCCGACAATGATCGTCAGCACCGCCATCAGGATCGAATAGCCGAACGAGGCCTGAAAGCGCGGATCGCTCAGCACGACGCTATACGCCTCGAAGCTGTAGACGCCGCGCTTCATGCGCAGGCTGAATTCGAAGGTGGCGAGCAACGGAATCAGAAAGTACAGCGAACCGACGATCATCGCGGTCCACGCACCCACACGCGACTGGCTTTTCATCGACGGCCCCTTTCAGCGCGTGAACGCAGCCAGATGTAGCCGCCATTCGACAACCCCGTCACGAGCACCATGCCGAGCGCAAGCGCGTAGCCGAGGTTCTGGTTGTGCATCACGTCGCCGCGAATCTGCGCATACAGCAGGATCGTGACGATGTTCAGCGAACTGCCGGTCAGTGCGTAAGCCGTAGCGACCGCGCCAAATGAATTGGCGAACAGCAGCAGTGTCGCGCCAAGCACGCTCGGCCACAACACCGGCAACGCTACGTGGCGCCAGTATTGGAAGGCCGTGCCGCCGAGGCAGTCACAGGCTTCGCGCCACTCGCGCTTCAGGCCGTCGAGCGCGGGCGTGACGATCAGCACCATCAAAGGAATCTGGAAGTACAGGTAAGTCAGCGTCAACCCGGAAAAGCTCAGAACGCTGAAGCCCGTCGAGTACAGATTGAAGCCGAGGTACTTCTTCAGCAATACGGTCACGAGACCGACGCGCCCCAGCGTACAGATGAAGGCAAATGCGAGCGGCACGCCGGCAAAATTCGAGGCGACGCCGGAGAACGTCATCAACGTAGGGCGAATCCAGCCCGGCAATTTGCCTTGCACCGCCGCCCACGCGAGCAGCGAGCCGATCAACGCGCCGCCGAGCGCGGAAGCGGCGCTCACCTTGAAGCTGATCCAGTAGGCGTCCAGCACCGTGGGCTGGAGCAGGTCGCGAAAATTGCCGAGCGTGAAGTGGCCTTGCGGATCCTGAAACGCGCCGACCATCAGAAAACCGGTCGGCAGAATCAGGAACAGCAGTGCGAAGGTGAAAAACGGCACCACGCCGATCAGGGCGAGGAACTGCGACGCGCGGCCCGGACCGTTGACGCGAGGCGTTGGCGTGGGCACAGGCGGAACCAGCAATTCCGGCTGCACCGACCCAGCATCCGATGAAGCGCTCATAGCTCACCCTTAGGCAATCTGGCTAACGCCTGGCGCGCCGCGCTCGTGGAGCGGCACGCTACCTTTGAAACTGCGCGTTGCGGTTAGAAACGGCGGCGTGTGCGGCACGCAATAAATCGCCGCCCCACTGCCGCCGCAACCGCATGCGCCGCGACGATTACTTGACGTTCGCGCCGACCGCTTCGTCCCAGTGCTTCGTGATGGTGTCCTTATAGGCGTCCTGCTCGGACAGCGTCGGGAACACCACGTTCTTGTACGACGACGGCGGCGGCAGCTTGTCGAGCAGCGCTTGCGGAACCTTCTTCGCCGCCACCAGTTCGTTATAGCGCATCGGATGGCAATAGCCGGTCAGCCAGCCGATCTGGCCTTCATCGGAATACAGGTATTCCATCCACAGCTTGGCGGCATTCGGATGCGGTGCGTAGGCGCTGATCGCCTGAACGTACACGCCGGCGACCACGCCCGTCTTCGGAATGACCACCTGCACCTTCGGATTGCCCTTCAGCGTGTCGCGATCGGCCAGCGCGTTGTAGTCCCAACGCACGACGATCGGCGTGGTGCCCTGCGCGAGCGATGCGGCCTTGCCGATCACCGGAACGAAGTTGCCGTTCTTGTTCAGGTCGGCGAAATACTTGAGGCCGGCCTTGTCGGCCTTGCTCACATCGCCCTTGCTTTGCGACAGACCTGCTGCAAACACGGCCTGGATCGCCTGATTGGCCGTGCGCGGGTCGCCAGCCAGCGAGACGGCGTTCTTATAGTCCGACTTGAGCAGATCGCTCCAGTCGGACGGCGCCTTGTCGATCATGTCAGCGTTCACTTCAAACGACAGCACGCCGTAGTAATCACCATACCAATAGCCATCGGCGTCTTTCGACTCTTTGGGAATCGAATTCCACGAAGCGACCTTGTACGGTTGCAGCAAACCCTCGGCCTTCGCGGTCGGACCGAACGACAGACCCACGTCGATCACGTCAGGCGCTTGCGGACCCTTGTTGCCTTTGTTCGCCTTGATGGCTTCGACTTCGTCGCCCGAACCCGCGTCCGGATTCAGCTCGTTGATCTTGATGCCGTACTTCTTCTGAAAGCCGGCCACCAGCTGACCGTAGTTGCACCAGTCGTGCGGCAACGCGATCACGGTGAGTTGGCCTTCCTGCTTGGCGGCTGCGACCAGTGCGTCGAGCGGCGCGGCCGAAGCGCTGCTCACACCGGCTGCGGCGACACCCGCAGCGGCCGACATCGAAAGTAAACGAGCTAACGCGGTGCGCTTCATAGTCTTCCCCATCCTCTGCCGAAATTGCTACGTTTGGAAAATTTCTAATTTCTAGCTCTACGGGTACACGCCTGTGCAAGCTCGCACCCGGGCCATGCTCAGTCCGGCTCAGTCTGGATTCACCGGCGCCGAAAACATGTCGTGTTCCAGTCTATCGATGCGATCTGTACAAATCATGTCGACGCCCCATTGTGCGAGCAGCCTCGCCCGCTCGGGGTCGTTCACCGTGTAGGCCAGCACGCGCAGTCCGGCCGCCTTGATCCCGGCGACCAACGGCTCGGTCAGGTACCGATGGCTCGCGTGCAACGATACGCAATCCAGTTCCCGCACGATGCGCAGCCAGTCCGCCGGCACCTCTTCGAACAGCATACCGCGCCGCAGTGAGGGTGCCGCATCGCGCGCCGCAGCGACCGCCTCGAACGAAAACGATGACAGCAGCGGCGGCGTTTGCCCTTGCCACAAAGTCAGTGCGCCGCTTGCGACCAGGCGCCCGGTGATCTCGTCACGACCAGGGCAGGGTTTGATTTCGATGTTGGCGGCAATGCCATCTCGTGCGCAACGTCCGGCGGCCTCGGCGAGCGTCGGGGGGCGCGTGCCGGCGAACTGAGGCCCGAACCAGGCGCCGGCATCGAGCGCGGCCAGCTGATTCCACGTGTGTTCAGCAGCGGCGCCATGGCCATTGGTCGTGCGTTCCAGTGTGTCGTCGTGCAACAGAAAGAGCTGGTTGTCAGCGGAGAGCTTGGCGTCGAACTCGACCATGCGGTAACCATAACGCACGCATGCGTCGAAGCCGGCCAGCGTGTTTTCCGGCGCCAGCGTGCCGCCGCAGCGATGTGCAACCAGCCTCGGATAGGGCCAGTCTGCGGATGAGGTCTGATCAATCCCGTTTCCCACGTCTCGTTACCTTCCAGATAGAGCGGGTTAAGTATGCTCTCGACACGTTCCAGGCTGCCACTGCCGTCATGCTACAACTGCGCCATGCAGCCTCAACGCGTGAGCCCCGCGCGTAGTATCGCGCCAATGGGCGACGCTGCGATAGCTGGCCGCACGGCCAACGCCGCGCACTGCTGCAATCTTATTGTCAGGATGCCGAACCGTGCGGCTTCCCGGCAGCGCCGCATGCAGCAGCAAATGGTTCAGACGGCAAATCCCAAGATCCATTATGGCAATGACATGTGTCTATCAAATTGCCAAAAAACGCCGCGGAATGCTCGAAATCGGACATTTCAATTCCTTTTCGAACATTTGATGTTCGAAATATGCGTCGCGCTTCGATCTGCGAAGGCTAAGATGAAATACACAAACTTGCAAGCTGCCAAAAAAATACAACACAATTCGACTAAAGTAGTACGCTTGTCATTGTCCGGACACACATCCGTGTCCACGATGACACTATTAAAACAAGCCGTGTGAACGCGCGTTCGCATTCAAGGAAAAAGTGCATGTGGCAGGAAGACCGTCATCAGAGAATTCGCGCGTTGCTGTCCACGCTTCAGCGCGTGTCGACCGAACGGATCATGGCGGACCTCGGCGTGTCGCGCGAAACGGTGCGGCGCGATCTGCTCGACCTGGAGGCGCTCGGTGAATTGCGGCGCGTGCATGGCGGCGCGATCAAACCCGCCGACGAAGCGCCGATCGCCGAGCGCGCCCACATGCGCGTCAAATCCAAAACGGCGATTGCCAAGGCGGCCATCGGTTTGATCGCGAGCGGCCAGACGCTTTTCATCGACGCGGGCACCACCACCGCAGCGCTCGCTGAAGAGCTGGCGAAACTGGCAAACCTGACGATCGTCACCAATTCCATCGACGTCGCGCTGAAAATGCGTGGCGCCGTGGATCAAGCGGAAGCAGCCAACGAAGTGATTCTGTTGGGCGGCTCGATCAGCGATCGGGCGATGGCGACCACCGGCGCCACCACCGTGCTCGACATCCAGCGCTACCGTGCGGACATGGCCTTGCTCTCGCCGGTCGGCATCGATCACCGCCACGGCGCGACCAACTACGATCACGCTGAAACCGAAGTGGCGCGCGCCATGGTCGCCAACGCAGACCGCGTGGTGATCCTCGCCGACTACAGCAAGATTGGTCAGCGCAGCCGGATTTCGTACTGTCCGGTTGATCGGATCGATGTGCTGGTCACCAACAAAAAGGCGGCCGAAGCCGCCGACTTTGCTTCGCTGAAAAAGAAGCTGGAAGAGATCGTTCTGGCTTAGGGCGCCGGTGTGTTCCGGGTTCGCACGAACGCTTCAGGGAGCGCTGCAAGAGTGCTGCGCAAGCCGCTTATTCCTTCACATGCATCGTGTCGAGCACGCGCTTGCGCAAGCGCGTGTCGCGCAGCGCGCCGGCAGCTTCGAGCACCGGATAGGCCGTCGAACAGAACAGCGAATTAAGCCGTTTCATGTCGCTTATCAGATCCAGATGCAACGCGCTGGTTTCGATGCTGCGCAAGGTTTGTCCAGCGAGTCGATCCAGGTGCTTGTATGAATACGCGCGCTCCAGATCGCGAAAACGCTCCTTCTCCGCCAGCAGCCGCTCGGCGCAACGCAGATCGTTATTCAGAAACACCGACAGGCCAAGCTGCAGATTGCTGACGAGCCGTGCCTGCAGGTCGTCCAGCTCGCCCAGCCCCTCCTCCGAAAACGACAGCCGGTGCGCGATCTTCTTTTCCTCGATATCCCCGACAATCCGCTCGATGATGTCGCCCGCATGCTCCAGGTTGATCGTCAACGAGATGATGTCGGTCCAGCGGCGGCTATCGGCTTCGTCGAGTTGCTCGCGGGAGATCAGCGTCAGATAGGTTTTGACCGCGGCGTAGAGCTGGTCGACGTCGTCGTCCATACGGACCGTTTCGCGGGCCTTTTCGAGGCTGTTTTCATGGATCAGATCCGCGACGTTATCGAGCATGGTGCGCACGATGTCGCCAATGCGCAGCACCTCGCGGGCGGCGTTCGCGAGTGCGAGCGTGGGCGTGGAAAGTGCGGCGGCATCCAGATGCAGCGGCCGCAGTTCGCCGTTGGGCTGCGGCCGGTCCGGCAACACCCGCGTGCAGATGCGCGCCACCGGATCGATCAGCGAAAGGCATGCGCAGCAACGCAGCGTGTTGTAGATCACGTGAAAGCCGACCACCGCTTCGCGTGGATTCGCGATCAACACCGGCAGGCCGCGCGCGAGCAGCGGCGCGAACGGCAGGATCAGCAGCGCACCGGCCAGCTTGAACGCCAGACTGCCCAACGCCAGACGCCGCGCCGCGGCGTTCTGCGCGAGCGTGCCCATCAGCGCCAGCAAGCCGCTGCCGAGATTCGCGCCGATCACGAGACACAACGCCACCTTCAACGAAATCACGCCGGACGAGGCAAGCGTCGCTGTCAGCAGGACCGCCGCAAGACTCGAATAGGACAGCATGGCAAATGCCGCGCCGACCAGCGCGTCGAGCATGGTGTCGCCGGTCAGCGCACCGAACATCACGCGTACGCCGGCGCCTTGCATCATCGGCTGGGCGGCTTCGACGATCAGGTGCAGCGCCAGCAGGATCAAGCCAAGCCCGATCAGCGTACGGCCGACCTGACCGAGGCGCGTTTGCTTGCGCGACAGAAAAAGCGGCACGCCGAACAGAATCAGGATCGGCGACAGCCATGTCAGATCGAGTGTCAACAAGCGCGCCATCAGTGCGGTGCCGACGTCGGCGCCAAGCATGATTGCGAGGCCGCTGGTGAGAGGCAGGAGTCCTTGCGCAGCGAACGACGTGACGATCACTGCGGTTGCATTGCTGCTTTGCACGAGGCTTGTGACGCCGACGCCCGAAAGGAAAGCACGCCAGCGGCTACTGGTGCTGCGCCCAAGGACACTGCGCAGATCGGCGCCGAGCACGCGCAGGATACCGGTACGTACGATGTGCGAGCCCCACACGAGGAGCGCCACACCAGCCAGAAGGTTAAGGAGAATCAACATAAGGCACTGCGCATCCGTTCCTGCTGCCATGACCCGAACCGCATGCCGCGTGAACCGGCACCCGGGGCGTTTATGACAGTAGTGTTGCACATTTTTGCCTTATTGTAATTTTGTGCTTTTAAATATACGCTCGTGCCGAACTGTGGATTGCTGTGTACCGGCTCATCGTCCGGAACGCAATTCACTCGATCGTTTAGTTCGCCCACTTCATCACAAGGACTCTGGATGAGCCGCAACCTTGCGCTGTTCGACCTGGACCATACGCTGCTGCCGCTCGATAGCGATCAGGCGTGGGCCCATTTCATCGCCGGATTGGGCATAGAAGGCGCTGCGCAGCACGCGGAAGAAATCGACGATTACTACCGGCAGTACGTGGCCGGCACGCTCGATATGAGCGCCTATCTGAACTACACCTTGGCGCCGCTCGCTCGCCACTCGCGCGAACAGCTCGACGCGTGGCATGCGCAGTTCATGGAGGATGTGATTGCGCCGGCCATCCTGCCGGCAGCGCGGGAACTTGTGCAACGTCATATTGAAGCGGGCGACCTGTGTTGCATCGTCACCGCGACCAATGTGTTCATTACGAAGCCGATCGGCAAGGCGCTCGGCTTTGACCATCTGCTGGGGATCGATCTCGGCACCGAAGGCGGCGATCCTTTGGCGCGCTTTACCGGAAACGCCGTCGGCGTGCCGACCTTCCGCGAAGGCAAGATCGCGCGCACCGAGAGCTGGCTGGCGTCGCTCGGCCATCGTCTGCAGGATTTTCCGCAGAGCTGGTTCTATAGCGATTCGATCAACGACGTGCCGTTGCTCGAGCGCGTCACGCATCCGGTCGCGACCAATCCCGACCCGCGTCTGCGCGCCGTTGCCACGGAACGCGGCTGGCCGGTGATTGAATTGTTTGCTTGAGACTGCTCGGGCCGGCGGCTATACACGCCCCTTCCACGGCACTAGCCGCCGCTCCAGCGCACGCATGCCGAGATCGAACAGCCACGCGATCAGCCCGATCAGTACGATGCCCATCACCACCACGTCGGTACGCAGAAAGCTCGACGCGTTTAGCACCATCTGACCGAGGCCGGCGGTGGCCGCGACCATCTCGGCTGCAACCAGGGTGGTCCAGCCAAAGCCAATGGCAATCCGCAAGCCGGTCAGGATCTCAGGCAACGCCGCCGGCAGGACCACGTAGCGCACGATCTGCGCGAAGCGGCCACCCAGCGAATACGCCGCATGAATCTGCTCGATGGTCGCGCTACGCGCACCGGCACGCGCCGCCATTGCAATCGGTGCGAAACAGGCGAGATAGATCACGACGATCTTCGCCGTCTCGTCGATACCGAACCAGATCACCACCAGCGGCAGATACGCAAGCGGCGGCAACGGCCGGTAGAACTCCAGCGGCGGATCGAGCAAGCCGCGTGCAACCCGGCTTACGCCCATCAGGATCCCGACCGGCACCGCAGTGACCGCCGCCAGCGCGAACGCACCGAACACGCGCAGCGCACTCCACGCGAGATGCTCTGAGAGTGGCAAACCGCCCTGAATGCGTCCGTGCCAGGCGTCCAGAAACGCGGCCCAAACCGCCTCGGGCGTCGGCAGAAAGAGTGGGGGCAGCCAGTGCAGATGCGTGGCAAGCCACCATAGCGCCGCGAGCGTCGTGACCGAGACCGCGCTCAGTGCCGCGGTCGGGCCTTCGCCCGGCATACGCCAGCCGCGTACCGGCCGCACTTTGCGCCGCGGCGGCTCGCTTGTCTGGTTCAGGGGCACGGTGCCCAACGATTCACGTGAAGCCGTCACGACAGCACATCTTCCTGGTCCTGGTTGCGCTCACCCCGTTCGTGCAGACGGCGCACCAGCCGTTCGCGCCATTCGATGAAATCCGGCGACGACTTCACCGCGCGTGCTTCGCGTGTCTCGAGAAAGCGCCGCGCGAACGGCAGGTCGTAGCTCTCGGCGATACGGCCCGGCCCCGGCGTCATCACGACGAGGCGAGTCGCCAGAAACAGCGCTTCCTCCACGCTATGTGTAATGAAGAACACCGTCTTGCGTGTGCGGCCCCAGACGTCGAGCACGAGTTCCTGCATCGACTCGCGCGTCATCGCGTCGAGCGCGCCCATCGGTTCGTCCATCAGCAGCACTTGCGGATCGCTTGCCAGCGCGCGTGCAATGCCCACGCGCTGCTGCATGCCACCCGACAGCGCGTAGACCCGTGAGCGCGCATACTTTTCGAGGCCAACCAGCGCCAGCATCTCCAGTGCGATGCGCTCGCGCTGCGCCTTCGGCACGCGCTGAAAACGCAGGCCGAGCGCGACATTGCCGAGTACGTCGAGCCAAGGCATCAGCGCGTACTTCTGAAACACGACACCGCGGTCCGCGCCAGGTCCAAGCACGGGTTCGCCGTTCAGACGCACCTCGCCTTCGGTCGGCTGAATGAAACCGGCGATGCAGTTCAGCAAGGTCGTCTTGCCACAACCGGACGCACCCAGCGCAACGACGAACTCGCCCGGTTCGATATGCAGATCGACGTCAGCGAGCGCGATGTGCGGCGCTGCGCCGCGTGCACCTTCGTAGGCGACGTGCAGCCGCCGGATCTCAAGACCGCTCATCGACATGCCTCACGATGCGGATGGATAACCATGCTCACAAATTAGTGCGCCGCGCGCTGCACGAACTGGGGATCGACGCCAGTCGAGTAATCGGCCAGCACGTTTTGAATCGTGCCTTGCGTCTTCAGGAACGCAGCGGTTGCGGCGAGCGATTTAGCCGCACCAGATTGCGCACCGCCCCCAAGCCATGCATTCGACGCCTGCTGGGCCGGTGTCGGGAACGCATACAACGCGAGGCTCGCCGGCACTTCCTGCGCGGTGGCGCCGGACTCCTTCGCAACCGCCTCGACCTGCGGTGACGTCGCGGTCCATGCGGACGTGTGATCGCGATAGCTCGCATCGGTAGCGGCCAGCACCTTCACCAAGCGCGCGACGAACTCGGCGTTCTGGCTAGCGAACTTGCGGTCGACAACGAAGCCGTCGAAAGTCGCCTTGCCGGTTTGCTGCGCAACCTGACCCGATGTGATCAGCACCTTGCCGTTCTTCTTCACCTTCGCCAGCACGGGGTCCCAGATGTAAGTCGCGTCGATGTCGCCGCGCTCCCACGCCGCCGCGACTTCAGGCGGGCGCAGGTTCACGATCTTCACATCGGACGGATTTACGCCGGCGTTCTGCAGCGCAACCAGCGTATGAAAGTGCGAGGTCGACACGAACGGCACGCCAATCTTCTTGCCCTTCAGACCCGCGACGCTGGTGACGTTGGAACCGTCTCGCGCGACCAGCGCTTCGGCGTCGTTGATGTTGTCCAGAATCCAGAACAGCGAAATATCGACGCCCTGCGACAGCCCGGCGGCAATCGGACTCGACCCGGCTTCGCCGAGTTGCACCGAGCCGGAAGCCAGCGCACGGATCACGTCAGCGCCGCTGCCGAGCTTGCGATAGGTGACCTTGTAGCCGGTGGCTTTCTCGACTTCGCCCGTGGCCTGCGCATAGCGCCACGGCACGACCATGTCCTGATACGCGATCACGACTTCTTTGGTGTCGGCGTGTGCAGCGGAAGAAAACGGCGCGGACAGCGCCAGCAGCGTAGCGAACGCGGCGAGCGGACGAAGGAAGCGGTTCATCGAGAAACCCCTTTAGTGGGTGTTGTCTGGGAGGCTTTTGACTATAGGGAGTTTGTCCGCGGACGGTTCTAATTAATCCGCGATTGCTAATGACGCTGTTCGAGCATTGCTTTTCACGCTGAGTTGGATCGGCGCGACTGCTGCGGTGGCCAGTAGAAGGGTTCCAGCGAATGGTTACGGATTGGGATGCCTTTGCACAAGCTGGCCATTCGGCGGATTGTCGCACTGCCGCGGCAGCGGCATGATCAGCGGGTTACCTTCAACTCGCATTCCTATGGTCGATTTTCTTAACCGCTTGAGCTGGTTGTTTTTCAATGTCGGTGTGCCTGTTTTTGCGCCGATCGCATTACTTCCTCTATTGAGCTTTTCGCGCTACTACCGGCACGCGGCGCGAGGTATTACGCGGCGATCCATTCAGGATGGCCAGCTTTTTCTGGGTCGTCATTTCGATGTGTGCCAGCGCATGCTACGAGATTGGTAGTGCTTTGAGCGAAGCGCCGATGCGCAGCACGTTGGCGCTCATGTTGTCCGCACTTCTCTGGCACGTGCTCTTCATCGTCGCAGCGTCAATACTGATGTGCCTGGGTGCAGCCGATGCAGCGGTTCGTCCAGCGCGTCACGCGGGACAACAGGAGCGTGATGGTTGGTTGATGTGGTTTTCGCTGCTCACAACCATTGCCGTCGCAGTCTCCTTTTCCGCATCTCATTATTCGTTTACCTAACTAAATTCGGCACTCTGATCTATAATTTTCATCCTAGTCTCAAGGAGATCCAGCATGCCCAATTTGATCGACCGCCTCATCGAAGACCGCGCACTGCGCCATCGCTTCATCCTCTTTCTTTACCCGTTCACGATCATCGGCACAATGATATCCGTTACTTGCAGTCTGCTCGCACGTTACTACCGCTAGGCAATGCAGGCAGATCGCAGGGCGGAACTGCTGAACCGCCTACTCCCGCGCTCAAAAAAAACAAAGCCCGCAACATGTACGGGCTTTGCATTTTCAAACTGACAACACACTAAACCGTTTAAACCACTCCGGCTCCATGCGCCTGCAGATCGGCGTGGTAGCTCGAGCGAACCATCGCGCCCACAGCGGCGTGCGTGAAGCCCATCTTGTACGCTTCTTCCTCGTACATCTTGAACGTGTCCGGATGCACATACGAGCGCACCGGCAGATGGTGTTCCGACGGTTGCAGATACTGGCCGATTGTCAGCATGTCCACGTCGTGCTCGCGCAGATCGCGCATCACTTGCAGAATTTCTTCTTCGGTCTCGCCGAGGCCGACCATCAGGCCGGACTTGGTCGCGACGTTCGGATGCAGCGCCTTGAAATCCTTCAGCAGCTTCAACGAATGCGCATAGTCCGAACCGGGGCGCGCTTCCTTGTACAAACGCGGTACCGTTTCGAGGTTGTGGTTCATCACATCAGGCGGTGCGGCGTTCAGAATGCCGAGCGCGCGATCCAGACGGCCGCGGAAGTCCGGCGTCAGAATTTCAATGCGTGTCTCCGGCGACAGTTCACGCGTCTGACGGATGCATTCCACGAAGTGAGCAGCGCCACCGTCGCGCAGATCGTCACGGTCGACGCTGGTGATCACCACGTACTTCAGCTTCAGCGCGGCGATGGTGCGCGCCAGATTGCCCGGCTCATCCACGTCAAGCGGATCGGGGCGGCCGTGGCCGACGTCACAGAACGGGCAGCGGCGCGTGCACTTGTCACCCATGATCATGAACGTCGCGGTGCCCTTGCCGAAGCATTCGCCGATGTTCGGGCAGCTCGCTTCTTCACACACCGTGTGCAGATTGTGCTCGCGCAGAATCTGCTTGATCTCCGAAAAGCGCGAATTGCCGGTGGCCGCTTTGACGCGAATCCAGTCCGGTTTTTTCAGTTTTTCGATCGGGATGATCTTGATCGGAATGCGGGCGGTTTTGGCTTGCGCCTTCTGCTTCGCGGTGGCGTCGTAGGCAGCGGCGGAAGCCGGTACGGCATCAGAAGCGGGAGAAGCTGCGAGGTTCGCGGTAACGTCAGTCATTCGTTCGGTCCAGTCAGGCGGTGAGAGCACCGGCCTGCGGTTGGGCGACGGCCGCGGGACTGCCGTCGAGGTTTGCGGTGAGGCGTGCTGCAAAGGTACGGGCCACCTCGTCCCAGCCGGCGGCAACGCCCAGCGTTGCCATATCGACTGTCTCGAGCCCCGCGTAGCCGCATGGGTTGATGGCCAGAAACGGCCGCAAGTCCATGCTCACATTCAGGCTCGCGCCGTGATAGCTGCAGCCGTTGCGGATTTTCAGACCCAGCGCGGCGATCTTGGCGCCGGCATGCAACCCGGCGTCCGGCCCGGGCGCCACGTAGATACCGGGGGCGCCAGCCTTGCGTTCTCCGGCGAGATTATACGCCGCGAGGGTGTCGATCACGGCCTGCTCGATCCGGGTGACCATCTCGCGCACCATCAGCTTGCGTCGGCGCAGGTCCAGCAACAGGTAGGCAACCACCTGTCCAGGCCCGTGATACGTGATCTGCCCGCCCCGGTCGACTTTGACAAGCGGAATGCCGCTGTCGGCGGCCAGCAGATGCGCCGGGTCGCCGGCCTGGCCTAGCGTGAAGACGGGGGGGTGTTCGACCAGCCAGATCTCGTCGGGTGTATCGGCGGTGCGCGCGTCGGTGAACGCGCGCATCGCTTCGAAACTGGCTTCGTAAGGTTCGTTGCCGAGCCAGCGCAGCGTAAGCGGCGCCGTGGCGGGCAAAGGAGACGGGGAAACCGGGGTGGTGCACATGATCCCGACAGTTTACCGAAATCTGGCAATCGCCGCCGGAAGTGCTCACTTCAGGATTCGGCGGCGCTTCGCTTCCTACCGGAGCTCCGTTTAGCCGGATTCGCACTTCGTTGCGCGCCGGAGCGCCGTTCAACTGCAGCGCCTGCCCGCCATCGCGTCACGTCGCCGTCCGCGCTCACACCGTGCGCCAGCCTCCGCGCATGCGGGCCGCCAGCCGTTCGCCCACCCGCGCGAGCCAGTTCAGCGCACGTTCATCGCAGCGCGTCGGCACCGAAAACGCGACCTTCGCATGCGCGCTGCCCTCGGCGCTCAACCACAACCGTTCACCGCGCCGCAGCCGTAGCGTGTGGCCCGGCTGCAGCCAGTAGTCTTCGGTATCGTCGCTGCGCGTCACCCACACCGCGCCGCCGTGCACGACCAGCTTGGTGCTGCGTGCTACCTTCATAGGAATGGTTTCGCCGTTGCGGATTTCAAAAGCGATACTAGAGGAAATTTCTCGCATGATGCCCTCGCCAAAATTCGTTTCATGGCTACAATCCTAGGCGTAGCAAGGGTTTACGCAAAACGATCTATTTTCACCTCTATGTGAGAAATATTGCGATGGATCTCCGGCAACTCCCCCCACTGAACGCCATCAAGGCGTTCGAAGCCGCCGCCCGCCACGAGAGCTTCTCGCGCGCCGCCGACGAGCTGTTCGTCACGCACGGCGCCGTCAGTCACCAGATTCGCGCACTGGAGGCTGAGTTGGGCATCACGTTGTTCGCCCGCGACGGCAAGCGCGTACGGCTCACGGATACGGGCCGCCGCTATGCCACGCGCGTGCGCACCGCGTTGATGGGGCTTGCTGACGCCACCCGCGAAGTCCGCGCCGGCGACCGCGAACGGCGCCTCGTCGTGTCCATGCTGTCTTCGTTTGCGGCGCGCTGGGTGACGCCGCGCATCGGCAGCTTTATCGAGGCGCATCCCCAGTGGGACCTCGAACTGCTGTCCACCAACGCGCTGACGGACTTCGCGCGCGACGACGTCGACGTGGCGATCCGCTTCGGCTACGGTAAATATTCGGGGCTGCACGCGGAGTTACTGCTGGAGGAGATCTTCTTTCCGGCTTGCGCGCCGAATTTCAACGGCGGCAAGCTGCCGCAAACGCCGGCCGATCTGGCCAAGGTTCAGCTGCTGCGCTCGGACGACGAACTCTGGCGCCCGTGGTTCGACGCCGCCGGCCTCACCGACTGGCCTGAGCCGAAGCGTGGCGTGCTATATCAGGATTCGTCGAACCTGCTGCAGGCGGCCATCGACGGTCAGGGGGTCGCGCTTACGCGCCGTTCGCTGGCGATGCACGAGATCGCGGCAGGCCGCCTTGTGCGGCTATTCGATGTGGATGGACCGAGCCCGTGGCAGTACTACTTCATCTGCCCGCCGCAGATGCTCGAAACCGCGCGCGTCAAGGCGTTCCGCGCCTGGGTATTCGAAGAAGTGGGACGGTTCAAACAGCTTTTCGACCGAGCTTGCGAGGCAGGCCCCGCAGCAAGCGCCGATCTGGCGGCGGACGCATTGCGCGTCACACCGTAAACCAAAGACACCCTGCCAGGCTTTAAAGCACCACCTTCACCATCGGATGGCCGGTGAGCGCGCGATAAATATCGTCGAGCTGCGCCTGGCTCGTCGCGCGCACCGTAACCGTCAAACCGGTGTAATTGCCACCGCTGGACGGTCGCGTTTCCACGCGAGCGGGGTCGACTTCGTTATCGAACTGCCGAACCACCGTGACAATCGTCTCGGCGAACTCGGGATGCGACTTGCCCATGATCTTGATGGGAAAGTCGCACGGAAACTCAAGCAATGATTCTTTCGCGGGATTCACTTTCTACTCCTTGCTGCGCCTCTTGCGCTTCCTTGGCCTTGGCACGCTGATAGGCCGCATACAACGCCGCGAACACCGCGCCCGGCTTGCCGTCGCCAACCGGCTGACCATCGAGCTGCGTGACTGGCAGCACTTCCTTGGTGGCGGAACTGACCAGAATCTCGTCGGCGGCACGCAACTCGGCTTCGGCGATCTCGCGCGCTTCGAAGCGGATGCCGCATTCGCTCGTCAGCTCCTCGATCAGACCGTAGCGAATCCCTTCGAGAATCTTGTGGCTGCGCGGCGGCGCGTACAACACACCGTCCTTCACCATCCAGATATTTGAGGACGAACCTTCGGTCAGCATGCCGTCGCGAAACTGGATCGTCTCGAACGCGTCGTTTTCGGCTGCGTACTGCGCCATCAGAACATTGCCGAGCAGCGACACCGATTTGATGTCGCAATTGAGCCAGCGACGGTCTTCAGCAGTGACGCAGCGCACGCCTTTCGCGCGCTGTGCAGCGTCCGGCAAGTTCAGCGGCGTGACCATCACGAACACAGTCGGCTGGATGCCGGCCGGGAACGCGTGACCGCGCTTCGCGACGCCCCGTGTGATCTGAACGTAGGCAATCGCTTCCTGATCGGCGCGCAGGCCGGCGTCCGCTTCATTGGCCGCGACCACGCGTTCGATCAGCTCGCGCCAGCCGGTGTCGTCGAACGGATTGACGATGCCGATCTTGTCCAGCGAACGCGCGAGGCGCGCCAGATGATGTCTGAAGCGAAACGCCGTACGCCCGCCCGCGTGGGGATACAAAGGCGCGACCTCATAAATCCCGTCGCCGAAAATAAAACCGCGGTCGAGAACCGGCACACGCGCTTCGGACAAGGGCACTAGCTCGCCGTTCAGATAAACGATCGGGTCGAGCGAAACATCGGAAACAGCGGTCATCGCAATCAGGCTCTTACTTCTTCTTGTTGAACATCAGCATCAGCGAATCCCACACGCGGCCGACCACGCCGGCTTGCGGCACGGCCTGCAGCGCGACGATCGGGAATTGCGCCAGCACCTTGCCGTCGGCCACGAGCTTCGCCGTGCCGACCTGCTGACCGTTCGCGATCGGTGCAATCAGCGGATCGATCTGTTCGATCTGCGGCTTCACCTTGTCGCCCATGCCCTTCGGCACGGTGATGTACTGATCGCCCTTCACACCGATCTGCACGGTGTCCTGCGCACCCTTGTAGACGCGCGGCGTGCCGACCACCTGGTTCGCTTTGTACAGCCGCACCGTGTCATACGCGGTGTAGCCGTAGTTCAGCATCTTCAGGGCGTCCTGCACGCGGTCGTGTTCCTTGGTCTCGCCCATCATCACCGCGACGAGCCGGCGCGAGCCGTCGGTCGTGCCCGGCAGCGAACGCTTCGCGCTGGCGATCAGGCAGTAGCCGGCGGCCTGCGTGTGACCGGTCTTCAGGCCGTCCACCGTCGGATCGATCCACAGCAGACGGTTGCGGTTCGGCTGCTTGATCTTGTTGTACGTGAATTCCTTGACCGAGAAGATGTTGTAGTAGTCGGGGAAGTCACGAATCAGACGCGCCGACAGAATCGCGAGGTCGCCCGCCGTGGTGTAGTGCTGCGGGTCGGGCATACCGTTCACGTCAGCAAAATGCGTGTGCGTCATGCCGAGTTTCTGCGCTTCGGTGTTCATCATGTTGACGAACTGCGCTTCGCTGCCGCCCACCAGTTCGGCCAGCGCGATCGCCGCGTCGTTACCGGACTGGATGATCATGCCGTACACCAGATCGTGCACGGTCACCGGCTTGTTCGCTTCGATGAACATGCGCGATTCGTCGGTTTTCACGCGGCGCACCGCTTCGCTCGGCTCAATCGTCTGGTCCATCGCGATCTTCTTCGTCTGCAGTGCTTCGAAGACGAGGTACGCGGTCATCAGTTTGGTCAGCGAGGCCGGCTCGGCGCGTTCGTCGGCATTGCCCGATGCGAGCACCTGATTGCTGGTGGCGTCGACGAGCACCCACGAGCGCGCGTTCACCGCGGGCGGCGGCACCTGCGCGAACGCCGTGCTGGCAACAAGCGTTGCCGGCAGCACGATGCCGAGAGTCACGGCACGGCTAAGCGTAGGGGGAACGAAAGAAGAAACTGACGGGAATGACGTGCGGCCGGAGGTGGAGAAACGCATAGGGTCGATTCGTGCGGAAAAATACATCGCGCGCAGGGCGCACAGTTTGGAGGAGCCGGTCGGCGAGCGTCAGGCCGTAAAAACGGCGCGGCGCCCATTGGACTTCCGGCGACGCGATCGGTTCGCGCAGCACGCCTCGCATCCGGCACCGCTGCGCACGCAATGAAGCTACGCGTCGCGCGAACTGCCGGGTGGGCGATGCTGCGCCCAAAAAAGAGCGCTCATTATACGCGTGCTATCCTGGTATCTTTGAGCAAACGGCGGCGATTAATTTGCGTTTGCCCATACCTGTACCCCGGAAAACACACGCGGCGCCCTCCGCGTGTGTCCCTTAGCGCCACGCGTCGACGATGATCCGCTTCAGGACGTGCAGCTTGCGATGCAGAAAATGCTCTGCCCCCGGAATCACGACGACCGGCAATTCCTGCGGCCGCGCCCAGTCGAAAACCGACTGAATGGGAACGGTATCGTCGATTTCGCCGTGAATCACGAGCGTGTTTTCCGGTACAGGCGCGACTTCCCACCGGCTCGCCGCGGTGCCCACGAACACGATTCGCTCGATCGCCTGACCTTCTTCGCGCAGCTTCGCGGCCACGTGCGACAGCACGAAGGTGCCGAACGAAAAACCCGCCAGTACGAGGGGCAGATCGCCCTGTCCTGCTTGCGCGCGCATGTGATCGAGCACGGCGCGCAGATCGTCGCGCTCGCCGATACCGGCGTCATGCTCGCCCTGCGTTTCGCCGACACCCCGGAAATTCGACCGGTACGTCACGTAGTTCAACTGCACGAGCGTGCGCGCGAGCGTCTGGGCGACCTTGTTGTCCATCGTGCCGGCGAACAGCGGGTGCGGATGCGCGACCAGCGCGATGCCACGCGGTGCGGCGCCGTTCTCACGCATGTCATCGGGCAGATCCAGCGCGACCTCGATCTTGCCGACTGGGCCGTCGATCAGATACTTCTTCGTATGTGCATTCATGGCGAGGCTTATTGATCGATTTTCAGACGCTCGACGATTTTGCCGTTCACAAGATGCGAATCGACGATTTCATCGATGTCGCTCTCGTCGACATACGTGTACCAGACGCCTTCCGGATACACGACGAGCGCCGGGCCGAGTTCACAACGCTCGAGACAGCCGGCTTTGTTGATACGCACCTGGCCGGGGCCTGCAAGGCCGAGTTGCTTCACGCGCTTTTTCGCGTGTTCCTGCATCGCCTGCGCGTTGCAATTCGCGCAGCTCGGGCGCTCCGCGCCGGGATCGCGCTGGTTGAGACAGAAGAAGACGTGGTACTTGTAGTAGGAGTCCATGATGTCCGGAGGGGCGAGACTGTAAGAGTGGGAACGGCGCTGGAAGCGCCGCAGCGCGCCTGTTGTGCTGAAGATTATAGCGAGCGGGGCTGGCGGCCGCTCGCGGCCCGGCCGGGTTGGCACTGCACGTTGCGGCGTGCGCCCTGATGCAAACCAATGCAACCTGGCGCAACGTGATGCGACTCATTCGGCCGCACGCACGCGACGGCCTTGCTTCATGCGCGCTTCACGCGCCGCTTGAGCCACACCTGTTCGACGAGATAGGCGAGCCACACCAGCGCCGCATACGGCCAGATCCACGCGATCCAGTGCGCGAGACCGTTGAAGTGCAGATACCGTCCCTGGCGCCAGTCCGCCAGTACGGCATCGAAATACGGATTGACCGGCAGCAGATTGACGAACACGAGCGCGACCGTCAGCGCGCAGGCCGCGAGCGCCGCCCGCGACCTGCGCCGCAAGCACAACGCCAGCAGTGCGGCAACGGTGCCGCACACGAGCCCCGCCAGCGCGCCGGGCGTCGCCCAGTCGAACGCAAGACCGGATTGCGATTGCAGAAAGGTCGCGCCCGCCTTCACGCACAAGGTTATGACGATAAACACGATCAACAGACGCACGAGCGGCGCATGGCGGCGCACCGGCAGCGAAGCCAGGGCAAGTGCGGCGAACAGATTGAGCGTGGTGATGACGGCTTCCCAGGTGTCGTCAGGCAGCCAGGCGGCCACCAGCGCCGGCCACGCGCCGACGTGCCAGGCCGTCGGCGTCCACGCGAGCAAAGCATCTTGCGTCGTCGAATCGAAACGCAGCCACAGCTCGCGTGGCCAGTTGCCGAGACCGAAAAGCCGTGGCGCCGGGTACATGGTTGCGAACGGCCACAAGGCGACGAGACAGGCGAGCGCCGCCGTGTCGCGCTCGAACCAGAGCAGCCGCACACGCCGAAGCAAGCCGCGATCGAGCAACGCACCGGTGGCCGGCGACATGATCGCCGCTCCGAGCAGCGCGCCGAGCGCATTGGCGGCCAGGTCGAGGTTGGAGGCCACGCGCGTCGGCAGATAGGTTTGCACCGCTTCCATGACACCCGACAGCAACCCACCGAGCACGAAAGCCAACGCGACCGCCAGCGTGCCGCGCCAGCGCGGATACACCGCGAGCACCACCAGCGCGCCGAACGGCATGTAGCCGAGCACGTTCGTGACGACGTCGAACGTCGTCAGGTACTGCGGCATGGGATCGGACAGATAGGCAAACGGAGCGAGGCCGAGCGAACGCCAGCCGGAAAACGGATACCACGAACCGTAGACGATCAGCGCCGTGTACAGCCCCAGCGCCTGCCGGGCGAGCGCCGAAGGACGGCGCTGCCAGGGCTTAACGCTCATGCAGCGCTCCGTTGCGTGCGCTGCATGCGGGTCATTGCGCGGCGACCAGGGCCTGCACGCCGAGCCATGCGCCGATCTGCGCGACGAGGTCGTCGCTGGCCGCGGCGAGCGCCTGCGCGCCGCCGGCGGCGTCCGCCGAACTGGACGGCGCGCGCGCGAGGAAGGTGCGCTGACCGATCACCTTGCCGTTTTGCGTCAACGTGGCGCGCGCGGTAACCGCGGCGTGGCTTTCCGAACGGCTATCGAAGACCTGTTCGAACTCGCTCAGATCGACCTTCAGGACCGCCGCGTGCACACCGTCGGCCCCGGTCAGCACGGTGCCACGCGAACTGAGCGCGCCGCGCAGACGCTGGGTCAGCAGTTGCGACGGGGCCATGGTCCAGTGGCTATTCGCATACGACGCCGTCTGCTGCGCGTCGGCGTAGCTGAGCCGGTAAATCAGCTTGTCGGACTCGAGATTGTCGGGCGCGGTGACATCGAGCACCTTCACGGCCGGCAGCGTGCCGGCCGAGGCCGCCGGGTTCGGCGGCCCGAGGTCGTAGCGGATGTCCGAGATCGCCGCGGGGGTGCCGGCGCAGCCTGCGGCCAGCACGCCGAACGCGAGCAGCATCCCAAGCGCGGCGCTTGAGGACAACAATCGGTGGGTCAAGCGTGACATGACAATCTTCCTTCTTCAAAACCTGCAAATCATTTCATTGGGCAGCGTGCGCGGCGGCGCGGGCGGCGGGCCACGAAAAACCGGCTTCGCCTGGGCCCGGCGCCGCGCTCGGCGCACCGAACAGCACGCTGCGCGGATTGGTGCTGAACGTGTCGGCAGCGCGGTCCACGGAACGGGCCGCGGAGCGCACGTCCTCAGCGAGCGAATTGACGCGCGGCAGCGTGTCGTAACCGACGCGCGCCGACAACTCCTGGATCGAACTGTCCATCGACACCAGCGCGTCGCCCGCTTGCTGCGCCGCCGTCCCGACCTTGTTCAGGTTGGTCTCGAACGGCCCGTCCGGACGGTTCAGGCTGGTGATCAACTGATTGGTCGACGCCAGCGTGCGATCCAGTGCGTTGATCGTGGCAGGCAGCTTGCCGGCTGCCGGCGCCATCTGCTGGGTCAGCGTAGCGACGCCGTCGGCGGCCTTCTGAAGGCTCGCTGCCGTGCCCTGCAACTGGCTAACCATTTCCGGCGACAACAGATTGTCGACGTCGTCAGTGACTCTTTCGAGTTTGCGCAGCAAGACGTCGCCGCGCTGCTGCAACTGATCGAGCAAGCCCGGACGCATCGGCAATTGCGCCACGGCTTTCACCGACGACGCGAGCGGCGTCGGATCGCGCCCACTGTCATCCAGCTGGATGAAGGCGATACCCGTGACGCCCTGGAACCCGAGGCTGCCGAACGTGGAGTGCGTAATCGGCGCGTGCGTGTCGACGAGGATGCGGATCAGAATCTGTCCCGGATGATCCCGATCGAATTTGATCGACTGCACCTTGCCGACGTCAAGCCCGCGATAGCGCACCGCCGCGTCGGTATAGAGCCCCGTGACGTTGGTGCGCGCAATCAGATCGTACGGCACCCGCACGGAACGGTCGACGTTGAACAAAAAAGCCGCCACTGCGATTGCGGCCAGCAAGGCCACTGTGAAGAGCCCTGCCCAGAAGGCATGTGATTTGTTTTCCATTGTCAGGTTCCCTGGTTCACAGCGGCAATTCGGACGATGCCGATTCGAGCGCCGCGCGCGGCAATTTCGCGCGGCGTTCCGGCGGCAGCGCCTGCAGCGCGCGACGCCCGCGCAGGCCGAGGAAATATTCCCGGATAAAAGGATGATCGACGCCCGCCGCCTCTTCGACCGGCGCGGCGACCAGCACCTTGCGATCCGCCAGCACGGCGACGCGGGTGGACAGCGCGATCATCGTGTCGAGATCGTGCGTGACCATCACCACCGTCAGACCGAGCGCGCGATGCAGCGCGGAAATCAGTTCGACGAATTCATCCGACGCCTGCGGATCGAGGCCGGCGGTCGGTTCGTCGAGAAACAGCAGTTCGGGCTCGAGCGCGATGGCGCGCGCAATACCCACACGCTTGATCATCCCGCCCGAAAGCGCGGACGGCATCTTCGACGCGTGCTTGCACGGCAGGCCGACCATCTCGAGCTTGAGCATCACGATGTCGCGGAGCAGGTCTTCGGGCACCTTGCCGAGTTCGCGCAACGGCTGCGCGACGTTGTCGAACACCGAGAGCGACGAGAACAACGCGCCGCGCTGAAACAGCATCCCGGAGCGGCTGCGCATGAGCAGCGCGTCTTCAGACGAAATGGTGGCAATGTCCTGACCAAACAGCTTGATGGTTCCCGACGACGGCCGCTCCAGGCCGAGAATCTGCCGCACCAGCGTGGTCTTGCCCGAGCCCGACCCGCCGACGATCGAGACGATCTCGCCGCGCCGCACGTCGAAATTCAGATGCTGATGCACGATGTTGCGGCCGTAGCGCTTGGTGATGTCGATCACCTCGATCACCGGCTCCGCAATCTCGGGCATCGGTTGGCCGCGTACGGCCTGCGTGAGTGGCGCGATCATCCTAGCCCCACGTTCTGGAAGAGGATCGCGAACACCGCGTCCGCGAGAATCACGATGGTGATCGAGGTCACCACCGAGGTCGTCGTGCCTTCGCCGAGGCTTTGCGAATTGGCCTTGATACGGAAGCCGAAGTGACAGCCGACGATCGCGATCAGCATGCCGAACGCAACGCCCTTGCCCAGGCCGATCCACAAGTTCGCAACCGGCACCACGCTCGGCAAGGCGCGCGCGAAATAGCTCATGTCGATGCCGAGGACGATCTTCGCGGCGAGCGCGCCGCCCGTCAACGCGATGATGTTAGTCCACATCACGAGGAGCGGCATGGCCACGCCGAGCGCGACCACGCGCGGCAGGATCAGCCGCAAGCCGTGCGGGATGCCCATCACACGCATGGCGTCGAGTTCTTCGGTGACGCGCATCACGCCGATCTGCGCGGTAATCGCCGAGCCCGAGCGCCCCGCCACCAGAATCGCCGACAGCACCGGCCCCAGTTCGCGAATCACCGACAGCCCGAGAATATTGACGATGTACTGATTCGCGCCAAAAAGCCGCAGTTGCTGCGCCGACAGATAGCTCAGCACGATGCCGATCAGGAACGCGACCAGCGCGGTGATCGGCAACGCCTTGGTGCCGGCGTTATAGATATTCGCCGAGATCTCGGTCCATGGCGTGATTTTCGGTTTGCGCGCGATCGCGAGAATATCGAGCACGACCTGCCCAAGCATGCCGAATCCGCCGTACAGGTGCTCGAAGAACGAGAAGATCGCGAGGCCCAGCCGGGTGAACGGATCGAACTTGATCACCGGCTCGACCTTTTCGCGCGCCGTGTCGAGCAGTGCGATGCGCTCGAAAATGTCGCGTTGCGTATCGGTGAGCGTGGTGTCCGGGGGCATCTTGTGGCCCCACACGCGCCACAACGCCTGACCGCCGACGTGGTCCATCCGGTCGATGCGCGACAGGTCCCACTGGCGGATTCCTTCAGCGCCGACCAGAGAGCGCAGCAAAGGGATCACATGACCGGTGGCCTTGTCGCGTGCGAGCGCGAGCGCCGTCCACTGGCCCGAGAGCCGGACGATCTTGCCTTGGCTGCCAGCCGCGACTTCAAGGCCGGGCGGAGTGTCGTAGTTCAAGGATCGCTGCAATCTGGTTATCGGATTAGGGGTCATTGTAACGAAGGCGCGGCGCTTGAACCGTGCTCGCGGACTCGTCGCGTTCGCTGTCGCTACAATATGAGACATGAACGCTTCCAAGACCCCACCCCAAGCCGCTGCGGCTTCCGACTGGCGTATCGACCGCGAGCGCGCCGTCGCGCTGTTCGGTCCGCATGCACACGACTGGCCAATCGAAATCGTCGAGGAAACCGGCTCGACCAACGCCGACCTGATGACGCGCGTCAAGGCATTGCCGCGCAAGGCCGGCGCGCTGCCGCGGCCGATCGTGCGGGTCGCGTATCTGCAAACCGCGGGCCGCGGCCGCCGTGGCCGCCCATGGTATGCGGAGCCAGGCAATGCGCTGCTGTTTTCGGTGGCATGCGTGCTGCCGCGCCCGCTCGAAGGACTGGCGGGCTTGAGTCTCGCGGTGGGCGTGGCGCTGGTCGACGGGCTGCGCTCGTTGCCGGTCGCGGGCCCGGGACAGATCGCGCTGAAGTGGCCCAACGACGTGCTGCTCGAAGGCGACAAGCTGGCCGGCATCCTGATCGAAACCGCATGGAGCACCGACTACGCAAGCGCGGTGGTGATCGGTATCGGCACCAATGTGAAGGGTGCGGCCGAGCTCGCCGCCAAGGTTGGGGCGCTCAACGCGGACGTGCCGGCGCAAGCGCGCGGCACCACGCCGACCGCGTTGCAACGCGCACTGCCGAATGCGAACCTCACCGATACGCTGGCGGCGGAACTGAACGCGCTCGAACCCGCACTGCAGCGCTTCGGCGCTGAAGGCTTCGCGCCGTTCCAGGCGCGCTGGAACGCCGTGCACGCCTACGCAGGCCGCGAAGTCGTGCTGCTGGAGCAAGGTAAAGAGCTGGCGCGCGGCGTGGCGGCAGGCGTCGACGAACGCGGACAACTGCTGCTCAACACGGCGGCCGGGCGTCTGACCGTCGCGACCGGTGATGTCTCGCTGCGTCTGGCCGACGGTACGGCATGACGAGCGGCGCGCCTTATCTGTTGATCGACGCGGGCAATAGTCGCGTCAAGTGGGCGCTGGTGCAGCCGGATGGTGTGCAAATCGCGGCCGGCGCGCTCACGCACGGTGGCGCTGACCAGCCTGACTGGTCGAAGTTGCCGACGCCGGGCAGCGCATGGTTATCCAACGTGGCGGGCGAAAGCGTCGCGGCACGGATTGCCGCGCTACTCGAGGCTCACTGGCCGCAACTGCCGAGCACGACGATCCGTGCCTCTTCGCAGCAATGCGGCGTGACCAATAGCTATACGACGCCGCATACACTCGGCAGCGATCGCTGGGCGGGTCTGATTGGAGCGCACGCGGCGTTTCCCGGCGAGAATCTGCTCATTGCGACGTTCGGCACCGCGACCACGCTTGAAGCGCTGCGTGCGGACGGCTGCTTTGTCGGCGGCCTGATTGCGCCGGGTTGGACCTTGATGATGCGCTCGCTCGGCGAGCACACGGCGCAACTGCCGACGCTCGACGCCCACGCCGCGCGCGGCCTGCTCCATGCGGACACCCCGTCTGATCGCGATCGCCGCGACCCGTTCTTCGCGACGGACACGCCGCGTTCGTTGTCGGCCGGATGCACGTTGGCGCAAGCCGGTCTGATCGAGCGCATGTGGCGTGACTTGCAGGACGAATGGCAGGTGCCGGTGCGCCTGGTGGTAAGCGGCGGCGCCGTGGACGAAGTGACAAGCGCGCTAAAAGTGCCGCATACTCGCCACGATTCGCTGGTGCTGTCGGGCCTTGCGCTCATTGCTGCCGAACGCGCGATGGAACGCGGCGCCTGAGCCGCGGCCTTCCGGATAGCGGTGGGATAAAACGGCGGCTGAACTCATTAACGGGGAATACTAACGATGCTGCGCTGGCTGATAGCCATATTGTTTCTTGCCAATATGCTGGCATTCGTCGCGATGCGCGGCGTATTCGGCCCCACGCCCACAGCCGGCGGCCGCGAGCCGAACCACCTGAACCGCCAGTTCCATGCGGAGTGGTTGAAGGTGCAACCCGTCACGGCAGCCGAAGCCGCCGACCAGGCAGTCGTAGGCGGCCCGGCGCCGACGGCGCCGATCGCGGCATCGGCGCTGCCGCAGTAAAGATCACCCTTGCGCGCGAACCTTCTTCAATAACGCGCTAGTCGAGCGCTCATGCTCGAACGGAATCGCCAAAACCTTGCCGCCCCAGCCCCGCACAATGGCCGACTCCGGCAAAGCATCCATGTCGTAGTCGCCGCCTTTGACAAGCACATCCGGCCGCAGCGCCGAAATCAGCTCCACGGGCGTCTTCTCGCCAAAACAAACCACGTAATCGACGCTCTCCAGCGCCGCCAGCAAAGCCATCCGGTCAGCCTCGTTATTGATCGGCCGGTCATCGCCTTTGCCTAGCATGCGCACGGAAGCATCGCTATTGACGCCGACAATCAGGCAAGCGCCGAGCGCTTTGGCGTCGGCAAGATACGTCACATGTCCGCGATGCAGAATGTCGAACACGCCATTGGTAAAGACAACCGGCGCGGACATCGAAGCGCGAAGCTCCACCAGCGCATCGCGCGTAAAAATCTTGCGTTCAAAAGTGGCAGCCATGACGGAGTCGCAAAGAAAAAAGAAGTGCCGCCACGATACACGCCGGACGGCATGAAGCAAAACGGCCCAGCAAGCTCACGCCTGCCGGGCCGTTCCTGAAACTTAAAACCGCGAGCCTGAACCCATCAAGCCGGCTGTTCAGCCGATTTCTGATCAGCCTGCAAGCGCAGGACCACTTCCTTGCGATAACGGTTCAATTCCTGCGCCGTGTTGAACGTGCGCTCGAACAGAATCGACAGGTTGTGCAGAATCCGCTCGACCACCTTCTTTTCCCAGCCGTCGTCAAAACGGATCTGCTCGTCGAGCCAGCGTTCGAGCCATTCCGGATCCGGCAGACGCGATTGAATCGTGTCGCGCGGGAACAGCGCCTGATTCACGTGCAGGTTGGTCGGATGCAGCGGCTTTTCCGTGCGGCGCGCCGATGCCATCAGGACACCGATCTTGGCGAACGCAGCACGCGCGATGTCGCCGGTTTGCACCATCGCTTTCTTCATGTAGCGCAGGTACGCGCCGCCATGACGCGCTTCGTCGCGCGAAATGGTTTCGTAGATGGCCTTGATGACCGGCTCCGTGTGCCATTCGGCAGCCCGGCGATACCAGTGATTCAGGCGGATTTCGCCGCAGAAGTGCAGCATCAGCGTTTCGAGCGGCGGCGCCGGATCGAATTCGAAGCGCACGGCGTGCAGTTCTTCTTCGGTCGGGCACATTTCCGGCTTGAAACGGCGCAGATATTCCATCAGCACCAGCGAATGCTTCTGTTCTTCGAAGAACCACACGCTCATGAATGCGGAGAAATCGCTGTCGTGATGGTTGTCACGCAGAAACATTTCCGTGGCGGGCAACGCCGACCATTCGGTGATCGCGTTCATTTTGATCGTCGCGGCCTGCTCGTCGGTCAATAGCGATGCATCGAACTTGTCCCAGGGAATGTCTTTCTCCATGTCCCATCGAACGGATTCGAGCGATTTATAAAGTTCCGGATAAAGCATGGTGTTCATAGTCCCACCCCTGTTCTGCGCATACTGTCTGTGTCTGTAACTACTACGTGTAGCACTTTTGCTTATGACGAACGAAACGCACCGTTTTGTGCACCGTTTATCGGCCAAGCATTCAATTTTACGCGGTAATCGGCCGCCTAGATGCACCGGGCAGCAAAGAAGTCCGGCGTTTGCGCGGCGCTGTTAACCAGAAGTTACGCGCTGCGCGGCCAACCGTGGGTGAGGGATACCCTATGCCTGAGGTCGAGCCAGTTTGCGATGAATCCGCACCGTCCAGCCCTGCGCCGGTGGTACCGGCGGCGAATGGAGCAAGGGCGGCCGGATTGGTTGTTTTCAGCGCACGCCCAAAAGCCAAATGAAGCTTACACAATAATAGCACGCTGACTTTACGGTTCCCGTGCCGTAGCAGACGCAATTCCGACGCCTGATTGACTTCTCTCAATAAACGAACCGATTCACGGAGTGTGGCTGACGATCGGGGTCAAAACCATGACAGGCGGCGAATTCACTTCGTTGGCACCGCCGGTCGGTCGGGCTTTGCGCCGTCGCCGCGTGGATCGCCCGACCCGTTTCATTCCTGCGGCTAGATAGCCTTTTTTGTCGCTCGCGGAGCGGCGCTCGCACTGCCTGCGCGCTTCGCGGACGTTGAAGTTGACGCCGCTGCCCGCTTCGCTGCCGGCCGTTTGGTTGCGGGCCCGGCGTCCGCTGCGGCGCCGTCAGGCGCGTCAGCCGCTTCGCCTGCCGATGCCGAAGCGCTCGCCCCTTCTGGCGAGCCCGTTGTCGAACCGCCCGAAGCGTCGGCTGCCGCACCTGGCTGCGTCATCGCAAACTGGGCGATCTGATTGAACTGCGATTGCAGAAGATTCCACCAGCCCGAGGCGTCGAACGGTGGTGTCTCGGCGGCCTCGCCTTCTTCGGCTGCCGGCTCGGGCGCGGCCTTTGGGCTTGCACTGGTCGAAGCCGAAGAAGCTTCCGGATGCGGCCAGCCGGTCGGCGAGGGACTCGGCGCGGCAGCCGCGGAAGCCGGTTGCGCCATCGACGACTGCGCGAACGCACCAAACGCACGCAGCGTCGCGAGCGTGGCGCGCTGCACTTCGAGCGCCTGAATGGCGGACTGCAGCATGTTCAGATTCAGCTTGAGCCACTGCTCGACCGCGCGCATATCGGTAATACGTTTATCGAGTTCTTCGACGTTGGTGAGCGGCGCCATCATGTCGGACATCATCGACAGTGACGGCCCGAGGCTGCTGCCAGGCTGCGCACCCGAAAACGCCGAGCCAAACGGCGAGAGACGCATCATGCCCCACATCTGTTCGAGCATTTCAGCGGGCGGAAAACCAGGAAAGCCGGGAAAGGGCGGCGTGTTGCCAGATGTATCGATCATGCTTGTCGCCTCGCTGCATAAAGGGAAGGAAATAGCGCCGTCCCACGCGCGTTTGATTCGAGCATACCGCGCGTGGCGCTGCGAACCGCGCTTAGTTTTGGGCTGCTGTTTGCCCCGCTCACGCCGCACCTCAAGGTGCCGACCGGCGGGACGTTGCGCAATATGCGCCGGTCTCCGGTTTCAGGAACGCCCATCGCCCGATGCGCCGCCACCAGGCGTCTGCCGCGTGTGCCGCGGCTGTCCGCTCCACGGGTCCGCGCCGCCGAAATCCGGCGCGCGCCGCTCGCGCAGCGAGTTCACGCCTTCGCGCACATCCGGCCCGGCGAAACCCATGAATTCCAGTGCCAGCGACGTATCGAACGCCGGCCCCGCCGAGCGCAGCCAGTTGTTCAGCGCGTACTTGGTCCAGCGAATCGCCGTTTGCGAGCCGTTGGCCAGTTTATGCGCGACTTCGAATGCTTTGGGCCGCAGATCGTTTTCGTCGACGGCGAGCGACACGAGGCCGATCCGTTCAGCCTCCTCGCCGCTCACCGGCTCGCACAGCAGCAGGTAATACTTGGCCTTCGCCATGCCGCACAGGAGCGGCCAGACGATGGCCGCGTGATCGCCGGCGGCCACGCCCAAACGCGTATGGCCGTCGATAATGCGCGCCGACTTCGTCGCGATCGAGATGTCGGCAAGCAGCCCGGCCACGAGCCCCGCACCGACCGCCGGACCGTGCATGGCCGAAACGATCGGCTTGCTGCAATTGATCACGTTGTAGACCAGGTCGCGCGCCTCGCGCCACACGCGTGCGCGGACGTCGAAATCGGTCGCCATGTCTTCGACCAGTTGCAGGTCGCCACCGGCTGAAAAGCCCTTGCCCTCGCCGCGAATGATCGCGACACGCGTGTCGGGATCCCGATCGATATCGCGCCAGATTTCGGCGAGTTCGAAGTGCATCCGCGCATTAGCGGTGGCGAGGCCGCTCTTGTTCGCGCCCTCGCCGCTCATCACGACTTCGAGCACGCCATGCGGATGGCGGTGCAATTGCAGCGAGTGGTAGTGCGCATAAAACGCGTCGTTACTGTGTGGTGCCTGAGACATGATGAGCAATCCGTCTATCGGTATGTCGGTTGAAACCGTCGCCCTAACCTGAGGGCACATTCGCCATATTCCGCGCTAGCCCCGCGCAAACCCAGCAAAATTTCAATGCGGCTGATAAACCCACTTCGCATTCTTGATTTCGACCATCACACGCGCCCGTTGATCGAGTCCGAGGTGATCCGTGGCGCTCATGTTGACCACGCCGTTGGTGTCCGCAAGACCACGTGTCGCTTCCAGCGCATCGCGCAACGCACCGCGAAATTCCGGCGTGCCGGGCGCGGCCGCTTTAAGCGCGATCGGCACCGCGTTGCTCAGCAGCATGCCGGCGTCCCACGTGTACGAACCGAACGCCGACACGCTGCCCGGCCCGCGCAATGCCTCGAAGCGCGCGATGTAGTCGAGAGCGAGACGTTTGGCCGGATGGTCCGCCGGCAATTGCGCGGCGACCAGCACCGGGCTCGCGGGCAGGAACGTGCCGTTGCAGTCGGCGCCGCACACTCGCAGGAAGTCGTTATTGCCAACGCCATGATTGTGATAGATCAGCCCTTTGTAGCCGCGTTCCCTGAGTGTCTTCGGCGGCAGCGCGGCGGGCGTCCCGGCCGCGCCGACCACCACCACATCCGGATGGGTCGCGATAATTTTCAGGATCTGACCGGTCACGCTCGGATCGGTGCGATTGAAGCGCTCGCTCGCCACCACGTTGATGTGATGCAGTTCCGCGAACTTCGCGACTTCGGTGTAGAAAGTTTCGCCGAGCGCGTCGGCCTGGCCGATGAACGCGATCGTTTTGACGCCGTGCGCACTGGCGTGCTCGGCAATCGCCGAGGCCATCATCGCGTCTGTCTGCGGGGTCTTGAATACCCAGTGGCGTTTCGCATCCACGGGTTCGATGATTTTCGCCGACGAGGCCAGCGAGATCATGGGTGTTTCACCATCGGCAACCACGTCGATCATCGCGAGCGAATTCGGCGTGATCGACGAGCCGATGATCGCGTCGACGTGATTCTCGGAGATCAGCTTCTTGGTGTCCTGCACGGCCTGTGTGGTGTCGGACGCGTCGTCGAGCACGATGTATTCGACACTCTGGCCGCCAATCTGCTTGGGCAGCAACGTGGTGGTGTCACGCGCGGGAATGCCGAGCGAGGCGGCCGGCCCGGTCAGCGACAGCACGAGGCCGATCTTTACCTGCGCAATGGCGATGGCGGGCAGCGCGGCACACAGCGCGGCGGCAAGACGGGCGAGCCCGCGCCGCGATGGTGTTGCGCGCACGCTCGATGTGCGAGCGCCTCGGAGTCCTCGTTCGATGGTTTCAAATCGCGGCATGCTGTCTCCTCACCTCAGTTTTTCGTTTTGATGTAGCGCCGATGTGCTGCTTGTGTCCTGCTCACGTGCGGCTTCGCGATCAACGGACAGCCGCTATCCCGGGGCCGCCGCCGCGCCAGTCAGTGTAGCGGCGCGCCGTAACGGCGGCATCGGGCGAAACCCTTTCGTAAACGATGAAACGCACGCGGCGCGGTCCTGATGCCCCGGTCCGCACCAAAACAGCGCCTCAATCCAGCGGCGCGATGCCCTGATCGATCGAACCGAAAATCGACTTGCCCGCTTCGTCGAACATCTCGATCTTCACGGTATCGCCGAACTTCATGAACTCGGTTTGCGGCGCGCCGTGCTCGATGGTTTCGAGGCAACGCTTCTCAGCAATACAGCAATAGCCGCGCTTCGCATCTTTGTTCGACACCGTGCCCGAGCCGACAATCGCGCCGGCGCGCAGGTTGCGCGTCTTTGCCGCGTGCGAGATCAGTTGGCCGAAGTGAAACACCATGTCGGTGCCGGCGTCGGGCTGCCCGACCTTCTTGTTGTTCCAGTGGACGATCATCGGCCGATGCAGGCGCCCTTCGCGCCAGCTCTCGCCGAGTTCATCGGGCGTCACTGCGACCGGCGCGAACGACGTGGCCGGCTTGCTCTGGAAAAAACCGAAGCCCTTCGCGAGTTCGGCGGGGATCAGATTGCGCAGCGAGACGTCGTTGACGAGCGTCACCAGACGCACGCTCCTGAGCGCCTGGTCGGGGGTGGCGCCCATCGGCACGTCGGTGGTGATCACGGCGACTTCCGCTTCGAAGTCGATGCCGAACTCTTCAGAGGCGCACAGCACATCGTCCTTCGGGCCGATGAAGTCGTCGCTGCCACCCTGGTACATCAGCGGATCGGTCCAGAATTCCGGCGGCATTTCCGCGCCACGCGTGCGGCGCACCAACTCCACATGGTTCACGTACGACGAACCGTCGGCCCACTGGAACGCGCGCGGCAGCGGCGCCATGCATTCTTTGGCGTCGAACGGGAAGGTGTTGCGCGCGCGGCCCTGGTTGAGCGCGTCGTACAGATCCTGCAGTTGCGGCGCGTAGAAGGCCCAGTCGTCGAGCACGCGCTGCATGGTGGGCGCGATCGCGTCGGCGACGGCCGCGGTGTGCAGGTCGCGGGACACAACGATCAGCTGACCGTCGCGCGTGCCGTCCTTCAGCGTGGCAAGTTTCATAGGGAAGTGAACCGTTAGTGACGATAGAGGGAATCTATTCTACGATGGTGAATCGGCGCGGCCCAAGCGCCGTTGCGCCTAACGCCTCTCTCACTGTCTTTTGAATGCGCTCCATGCGCCTCGCTCATGCCTCCAATTGCCCGCTCCGGCGCGATCCGTACCGACACCGACTCCGCTGAACCGCTCGACACGCCCGAATCCGACGACGAAGGCGTCGAGACCGGCGAGGAAAAGCTGCGCTCCGGCATCCAGTCGATCGAAGTCGGTTTCAGATTGCTCGAGGTGCTCACCCACGAACCGCGCGCGATGATGCTACGCGATCTGGCGCAGCGTGCCGGTATGAGCCCGGCGAAAGCGCACCGCTATCTGGTGAGCTTCCTGCGCCTCGGCGTAGTGGCGCAGGATCCGCTGTCGGGCCGTTACGAGCTGGGCGGCTTCGCGTTGCAACTGGGGCTCGCGCGGCTTGCCCGCGTCGACGGCGTGAAGCTCGCGCGTATTGCGCTCGCCGAACTGCGCGACCGGCTCGATCTGACGGTGGGCATCGCGGTGTGGGGCAATCAGGGGCCGACGATGGTCCACTGGATGGAATCGAGTCATCCGGCCAAGGCATCGCTCAAGCTCGGCGACGTGATGCCGCTGCTCAGTTCCGCCACCGGCCTGCTGTTTGCCGCCTATCTGCCGTCGAGCAAGACCGCCGCGATGCTGGAGCGCGAACTGGCCGATTCGCGCCGCTCGTCGCACATGGGCGGCCCGCGCACGCGGGAGGAGGTCGAGCGGGTGCTGGCGGAAGTGCGGCAGCACGAAGCGGCGCGTGTGGAGGGCATGTTGCTGCCGACCATCCACGCGTTCTGCATGCCGGTGTTCGACTCGACCGGCGATCTTGCGCTGGGCCTGATCGCGCTCGGTCACGAAGGCGCATTCGATATCCGCTGGGGCGGTGAGATCGATACGGCGCTGCGCGAATGTGCGCAAAAGCTTTCGTATGAGCTCGGGTATAGTGCGTCGCCACGCTGACGATTTGCCCATGTCCTCACCTTCTGCCACACGCCGCTCTGATCGCACGCCGCCCGTCGGCCCGCGCGCCGGTTTGCGGGTGGGGCGATGGCTTGCGGTTCTGCTGGCGGTGGCCGTCCTGCACTGGATTGCGGCTCAATGGGTCGAGCGCAACCGCGCAACGCTAAATCCATCAGACAACGAACATGTCCCCGTGCAGGTTGCACTGCTGACACCCGAGCGTATCGAACGCAAACCCGCTACCGACGCGCAGCAAGCGGCAACGCCGGCTCCGGCGCACAAGGCCGTCGCGAGCAAGCCGCGCGAACACGTGTTGACGGCGACACAACCGGCAAAGCAGGCACCCGCGGTCACGGCCGCATCGGATGCCGCGGCGAGCGCAACGGCTGCAGCGAGTCACGCCGATGCCAACGCCAATGCGGGCGCAACCGCCGCCGGCACGGCCAGCGCCCCCGTCGCTGCGAGCGCGCCGCAAGCTGCTGCAGGCGTGAAGTTCTCCGTTCCGCCATCCGGGGAACTGCAGTACGACACCTTCTACAACGGCGTGCGCAACCAGCCCGGCACGATCCACTGGACCAGCAACGCACAAAGTTACGAGATGGTCGTCTCCGTGCCGTTGCCGTTCGTCGGCACGTTCGTGTATTCGAGCCATGGCCGCATCGACGCATTCGGCCTCGCGCCGGATCAATACGTCGAAAAGCGCGGCCGTCGTCCGGAAGACGTGGCGATCTTCAATCGCACCGACAAAAAGATCGCCTTCACGCGTACCCCGGCCACGCTGCCGCTGCCCGACGGCGCGCAAGACCGTTTCAGCATGGTGATGCAACTCGCCAGCCTCGTGCGCGGCGACCCCGCCGCCTATAAGCCGGGTGTGACGCGGCAATTCTTCGTGGTCGATAACAACAGCGGCGAGAACTGGCCAGTCGAGACGATCGGCGACGAAACCATCCGCACCGCGCAGGGCTACCTCGAGACGCGCCGCTTCAAACGCTTGCCTCGCCATGACGGCGATCTGCGCCGCATCGACGTTTGGCTCGCGCCGTCGCTTGGCTGGCTACCCGCGCGAATCATGCAGACCGAGCCAAATGGCACGCAATTCGAACTGGTGTGGCGCGGCAAGCTCAATGCAGACGGCACCGGCAGTCCGGCCGACAGCGTCGACGGCACGAGTGGCTCTGGTGGCTCTAGTGGGGCCGGCGGCTCTAGCGGCACCGATAGCACTGGCCATACTTCGCCTGACAATCCGGCAAATCCGTCACCCGCCAACCCACCCGCGATGACGCCCGAAACCACCCCCGCGGTCGATTCGACTGTGCCTGGCAGCGCGCCCGAAAAACCCTGAACCCGAGCAGGGTCTCGAACAGATCGCTGAAACTTCCGTGACGCGACTCACTCGCACGATGAACTGCAACCGTTCGCGCGGCCGCCACGTAGGTATAGTGAAGGAGGGAGAAGCGCGCAAACGGCTCTTTCCACTGCGTTCCCTTTCAAGGAGCCCGCATGCAAGTGAAAATCAACGGTATCGAGACGCGCTATGTCCTGAGCAATGAGGGCGGCGGCCCGTGGCTAACGTTCATTCATCAGCTCGGCGGCGATCTGTCTGTTTGGGACCAGCTCGCCGGCTATTTCCGCGACGAGTACACCGTATTGCGCTACGACCTGCGCGGCCACGGCAAGGCCGCGGTATCGAGCGAACCGTTCAGCGTCGCCGATCTGTCCCGCGATCTCGCCGCGTTGCTTGATGCGGTCGGCGCACTCACCACGCATCTTGTCGGCATGTCAATGGGCGGCATGATCGCGCAGCAATTCGCGCTAGACCACCCGTCACGTGTCGACACGCTGACCGTTGCCGACACCACGTGTGGCACTCCGCCCGAAGGCCGTGCGATATGGGATCAACGTGCGGCGGCGGCGCGCGCGGACGGTATGGCATCACTGGTGCCTGCGACATTGAGCCGCTGGCTGACGCCCGATTTCCAGGCGGCGCATCCCGAAGCGGTCGAGCAGATCCGGGAGGTGCTGAGCCATACGTTGCCAGAAGGCTACGCCATGGCGTGCGAAGCCCTGCGCGATTTCGATCTACGCGGTAAGCTGGGAACAATACGTTGCCCGACGTTGGCCGTGGGAGGCCGCCACGACACGGGCACGCTACCTGCTGCTACGCAGGCAATAGCAGACGCCATCCAAGGCGCGCAGTTCGAAATACTCGAGGCCGCTCATCTTGCGCCCATCGAGCAATCTCACCGTTTTGCTGCACTGCTTGAAACGTTTCTTGGAAAGCCGGTCTAACCGGTAGGTTCGGAACTGTACAAGCGTCAATCCGGACCCACCCCTTGAATTCCACACCACAAGCTCCACCTATGGCGCAGGAATGGCCAGGAGCCAACGGAAATAAGGAGTGTCGCCATGCAAATGATCTATAACAGCCCCAACTATTGTGTCGTCGAGTTTCCGCCGCAGGAAGGCCCGTTGGCCATGAAATCAGGCGGCTACGAGATCGTCGACAAGAACATGCAGCGCGAAATCTACATTGACGGTGCAATGGCAGCGCGTTTCCGCGAGCATGTGCAAAAGCTGATCGAAGAGGAACCGTCGCTGGATGAGGTAGACGAATTCCTCGGGCAATTCGACAGCCTGATGCATCAACCGGTGATTCTTCACTAACTGAAGGGTTTAACGTAACGCTTTGGCGACAACCATCGACCGCGCCGACCGGCTTAGCCGGCGGCCTTTATAAGGCGGTCAGCAGAAGTAACGCGGCCCAGCAGGCTTTCACCTGACTGGGCCGTTTTGTTTCCCCTGCAGTTTCAGCTGTTTATTTCCGCTGTCGTTTCCGCTGTTTATTTCCGCTGTTTGTTTCCGCTGCGGCCACAGCCCCGGCGACCGTTGCCGCGGCACGCGCATCCGCCTACTGGGCGGGCGCCGGGCGGGACCGCCTCACAGCGGCTACAATGACAGGTTTCCCGAAAAAGCCGGCGCAAGCCCTCGTCCGCCATGAACCAGCCTGCTCAATCCGCCACGCCAGTCCGTCCCGACGCCGCCTACACGCGCGGCACGGCGCTGCCCGCGCTGCTCAAGTCGCGCATCCTGATTCTGGACGGCGCAATGGGCACGATGATCCAGCGTTACAAGCTCGACGAAGCCCGCTATCGTGGCGAGCGCTTCAAGGACTACGGGCGCGACATCAAGGGCAACAACGAGTTGCTGTCGATCACGCAGCCGCAGATCATCGGCGAGATTCACGAGCAGTACCTCGCGGCCGGCGCGGATATCATCGAAACCAACACGTTCGGTGCGACCACGGTTGCGCAGGCCGACTACGGAATGGAAGACCTCGCCATCGAGATGAATCTCGAATCGGCGAAGCTGGCGCGCGCCGCCTGCGACAAGTACTCGACGCCCGACAAGCCGCGCTTCGTCGCCGGCGCGATCGGACCGACGCCGAAGACGGCGAGCATTTCCCCAGACGTGAACGATCCGGGCGCACGCAACGTGACGTTCGACGAACTGCGCGCCGCGTACTACGAACAGGCGAAGGCATTGCTCGACGGCGGCTGCGATCTGTTCCTCGTCGAAACGATCTTCGACACGCTCAACGCAAAGGCCGCGCTGTTCGCGCTGGACGAGTTGTTCGAAGACACCGGCGAGCGCCTCCCGATCATGATCTCGGGCACCGTCACCGATGCATCGGGCCGGATTCTCTCGGGACAAACCGTCGAGGCCTTCTGGAACTCGCTGCGTCACGCAAAGCCGCTCACCTTCGGTTTGAACTGCGCGCTGGGCGCGGCGCTGATGCGCCCGTACATCGCCGAACTGGCCAGGCTGTGCGACACCTACGTGTCGTGCTATCCGAACGCCGGTTTGCCGAATCCGATGAGCGATACGGGCTTCGACGAATTGCCGGCGGATACGTCGGGATTGCTGAAGGAGTTCGCGCAGGCCGGCCTCGTGAATATCGCCGGCGGCTGCTGCGGCACAACGCCGGAGCATATTGCTGCGATTGCCAAGGCGCTGGCTGAAGTGAAGCCGCGCCAATGGCCGACGCAATACCGCGACGCAGCCTGAGCCGGCGGCTCGATCCTGATCCGCCGCTCTTCCGCTATCGAACCCGACGCACGTAACCGCACGCAACCGAACCGCACCTACGCCATGACCGATCACACCATGCGCCTTTCCGGCCTCGAGCCGTTCAACGTCACGTCCGGGACGCTCTTCATCAACGTCGGTGAACGCACCAATGTGACCGGCTCGAAGGCGTTCGCGCGAATGATCCTGAACGACCAGTTCGACGACGCGGTCGCGGTCGCGCGGCAGCAGGTCGAAAACGGCGCGCAGATCATCGACGTCAACATGGACGAGGCGATGCTCGATTCGAAAGCGGCGATGGTCCGCTTCATGAATCTGATCGCGTCGGAGCCGGACATCGCACGCGTACCGATCATGATCGACTCGTCGAAGTGGGACGTGATCGAAGCGGGCTTGAAGTGCGTGCAAGGCAAGGCGATCGTGAATTCGATCTCGCTGAAGGAAGGCGAAGAAGCGTTCCGTCATCACGCGAACCTGATCCGCCGTTACGGCGCGGCGGCGGTCGTGATGGCCTTCGACGAAAAAGGTCAGGCCGATACGTTCGAACGCAAGACGCAGATCTGCAAGCGCTCCTACGATTTCCTCGTCAACGAAGTCGGCTTTCCGCCGGAAGACATCATCTTCGATCCGAACATCTTCGCGATTGCGACCGGCATCGAAGAACACAACAACTACGCGGTCGACTTCATCAACGCGACGCGCTGGATCAAGGAAAAGCTGCCCTACGCGAAGATCAGCGGCGGCGTGTCGAACGTGTCGTTCTCGTTCCGCGGCAACGATCCAGTGCGCGAGGCCATCCACACCGTGTTCCTCTATCACGCGATTCAGGCGGGGATGGACATGGGCATCGTCAACGCGGGTCAGCTCGGCGTGTATGCCGACCTCGACCCGGAGTTGCGCGAGCGGGTTGAAGACGTCGTGCTGAACCGCCGTGAAGACGGCACCGATCGTCTGCTGGAAATCGCCGACAAGTTCAAAACCGGCGCCGCGAAGAAGGAAGAGAACCTCGAGTGGCGTAACCAGCCCGTCGAGAAGCGTCTCGCGCACGCGCTGGTGCTAGGCATCACCAACTTCATCGTCGAAGATACTGAAGAAGTGCGCGCGAAGATCACCGCTGCCGGCGGCCGTCCGATCAACGTGATCGAAGGCCCGCTGATGGATGGCATGAACATCGTCGGCGACCTGTTCGGTCAGGGCAAGATGTTCCTGCCGCAGGTCGTGAAGTCGGCGCGCGTGATGAAGCAGGCGGTCGCGCATCTGATCCCGTACATCGAAGAAGAAAAGAAGCTGATGGCCGAAGCCGGCGCCGACGTGCGCGCGAAGGGCAAGATCGTCATCGCCACGGTGAAGGGCGACGTGCACGACATCGGCAAGAACATCGTCTCGGTGGTGCTTCAGTGCAATAACTTCGAAGTGGTCAACATGGGTGTAATGGTGTCGTGCAACGACATTCTCGCCAAAGCGAAAGTCGAAGGCGCGGACATCATCGGCTTGTCCGGACTGATTACGCCTAGCCTCGAAGAGATGGCCTACGTCGCCTCGGAAATGCAACGCGACGACTACTTCCGCGTGAAGAAGATCCCGCTGCTGATCGGCGGCGCGACCACCTCGCGCGTGCACACCGCGGTGAAAATCGCACCGCATTACGAAGGCCCCGTGGTGTACGTGCCGGACGCGTCGCGGTCGGTCTCCGTGGCCTCGAGCCTGCTGTCCGATGAAGGCGCAGCGAAGTACGTCGACGACCTCAAGGCCGACTACGACCGCATCCGCGATCAGCACGCCAACAAGAAAGCCCTGCCCATGGTCACGCTCGCCGAAGCCCGCGCGAACAAAACCAAGGTCGATTGGGCCGGCTACCAGCCGGTCAAGCCGAAGTTCATCGGCCGCCGCGTGTTCAAGAACTTCGATCTGAACGAGCTGGCGAACTACATCGACTGGGGTCCGTTCTTCCAGACCTGGGACCTGGCCGGCCCGTATCCGGCGATCCTGAACGACGAGATCGTCGGCGAATCGGCTCGCCGCGTGTTCTCGGACGGCAAGTCGATGCTCGCGCGCCTGATCCAGGGCCGCTGGCTGCAAGCTAACGGCGTGATCTGCTTGCTGCCGGCCAACACGGTGAACGACGACGACATCGAGATCTACACGGACGAATCGCGCTCGGAAGTGGCACTCACGTGGCGCAACCTGCGCCAGCAAAGCGTGCGACCGGTGGTGGACGGCGTGATGCGGCCGAACCGGTCGCTGGCCGACTTCATCGCGCCGAAGGATTCGGGCGTGGCCGACTACATCGGCATGTTCGCGGTCACGGCGGGTCTGGGCGTGGACGTGAAGGAGAAGCAGTTCGAAAAGGATCATGACGACTACAGCGCGATCATGCTCAAGGCGCTCGCCGACCGCTTCGCCGAAGCCTTCGCTGAAGGACTGCATGCCCGCGTACGGCGCGACCTGTGGGGCTACGCGAACGCCGAAACACTCTCCAACGAAGACCTGATCGCTGAAAAGTACCACGGTATCCGCCCGGCGCCGGGCTATCCCGCCTGCCCCGACCACCTCGTGAAACGCGACATGTTCGACGTGCTGCAAGCCACTGAAATCGGTATGAGTGTGACCGAATCGCTGGCCATGCTGCCGGCAGCTAGCGTCTCCGGCTTCTACCTGGCGCACCCGGACAGCACCTATTTCTCGGTCGGCAAGATCGGCCAGGACCAGGTGGAAGACTACGCAAAACGCATGTCGTTGTCGAAAACAGACGCTGAGCGGGCGCTCGCGCCTTTGCTGTAAGCATTGCGGGGCGGGCGACCTACTATATCGGGCACGCTAGGCTGAATATTTGCGGCAGTGTAATTTTCGGCTTTGTAGACTGAAACGGCATCAACCCGCCAGACGCGGCCAAAACGCGTCGGCTTATCAAATTGCAATCGTCAACGGAGAAAATCGTATGAAGAAGCTGACGCTGTTATTGACTGCTGTTTCGCTCGCCGCAGGCGCCTCGGTGGCGCTGGCCCAGCCCGCCGCTCCGGCCGGCTCCAGCGCGGTCAGTTCGTATTCGCCGCCCACTGTGAAGCACGTCAAGAAGCCCAAGAAGCAAAAAATGAAGAAGGGTGCGTCGGCACCGATGGCTACCCCGGCGGACGCCGCCAGCCAGTAAACAGGTTCGGCAGACGGGCCGCAGTACCCGTGAACGACAAAGAGCCCGCTGATGCGGGCTCTTTTCATTGACACGTCACGACCAGCGCCGCGAGACGCGGCGAACGCCACCGCCGGCGGACCGCTGCGGGATCAGAGACCCCAGACGATATCCGCGTTTTCCTTCTGCGCGGCGCGCAGCATGTCGAGAAACGGATACGCGCGCTGGGCGAGTCCCGGCGGAATCTCATGATGCTCGTGGCCGTCTTCGCCTTCATGAAAATGGCCGTCGTGCTCGGCACGTTCCTGTTTGTCGACACTGATCGCCGATTCGAGTTTCGTGATCGCAACGCTCAGTTCGTCGTGGGTGATGACACCTCGCTCACCCAGGCGCTTGCCGACAATGCCAACCAGGTACTGAGCGAGATTTTCCAGCATCATCACGTCCGGCGCGGCCCGGCATTTGAAAGTAATCAGCATGACTGTTCCCTTTTCGTTATGTTGGATCGACGCGTGGGCAGCCCGACATCCGCCACCGGCGCGCGTTACGTTGGCACGCCGATCAGGCACGGCGGCCACGGCCCTTGGTGGGCATCTCATTGAACATATTAGCACCTGCTAAAATCCGTCTGGACGGAAAAGCGCGCCGCAATGCGCCGCGCGCGGCATAGCGAAGGTGGCGTGGCTGGGCCGGTTGGCCGCAACCCCGCCTGCTGCCGCACCAGGCCGCCGCAGCAAGCGTCCCGGCCTGGCACCGCGCTAGACGCGTTGCACGCTACGTGCCTGATGACGCCCCGGAGTGCCCGGCGCGTCCAGGACGGTGCATCGCCGCTTTCCACGCTTCTGACGAATCGGCTGCGCCTCGCGCGCGGCCGCCGCTTCTTCCGCATCACCGGATTGCCTCACTGGACTCGCAACAAGCATGCTGCCTGCACATAAACTTACTCTCGAAACACTGCTCGCCGACACGGTGAAGCAGGTTGCTGATGCAACCCAAGGCGCGAGCGAAGCCGCCTTCGTGTCGCCCACGATCACCCTGGAACGTCCCAAGGTCGCCGCGCACGGCGACGTCGCCTGCAATGTGGCGATGCAACTCGCCAAGCCGCTGCGCGCCAACCCGCGCCAGCTGGCGCAACAGATCGTCGACGCGCTGCTTGCGCAGCCGCGAGCCAAGGGTCTCGTGGAAGCCGCCGAAGTGGCCGGCCCCGGCTTCATCAACCTGCGCCTCGCGGCCGCCGCCAAGCAGGCGGTGATCGCCGCCGTGTTCGCTGAAAAGGATGCCTTCGGCCGTTCGCAGCGCGAAGCCGGCAAGCATGTGCTGATCGAATTCGTCTCGGCCAACCCGACTGGGCCGCTGCATGTCGGCCACGGCCGCCAGGCCGCGCTCGGCGACGCGCTCTCGAACGTGCTGGCCTCGCAAGGCTGGGACGTGCACCGCGAGTTCTATTACAACGACGCCGGCGTGCAGATCCAGACGCTCGCCCTGTCGACCCAGGCACGCGCCCGCGGCCTCGCCCCAGGCGACGAAGGCTGGCCGGCCTCGGCGTACAACGGCGAGTACATCGCCGACATCGCCAAAGACTATCTGAACGGCGTCACCGTTGCCGCGAGCGACGGCGAACCCGTCACGGGCGCGGCCGACGTCGACGACCTCGAAGCGATCCGCCGCTTCGCGGTCGCCTACCTGCGCCGCGAGCAGGACATGGACTTGCAGGCCTTCGGCGTGAAGTTCGACGAGTACTACCTCGAGTCGTCGCTGTACAAGGAAGGCCGGGTCGAGAAGACCGTCGCGGCGCTGATCGCCGCCGGCAAGACCTACGAACAGGAAGGCGCGCTGTGGCTGCGCACCACCGACGACGGCGACGACAAAGACCGCGTGATGCGCAAGACCGACGGCACCTACACGTACTTCGTGCCGGACGTCGCCTACCACGTCGCCAAGTGGGAACGCGGCTTTACCAAGGTCATCAACATTCAGGGCTCGGACCACCACGGCACGATCGCGCGGGTGCGCGCCGGCCTGCAAGGGCTCGGCATCGGCATTCCGAAGGGCTATCCCGACTACATCCTGCACAAGATGGTCACGGTGATGCGCAACGGCGAAGAGGTGAAAATCTCCAAGCGCGCCGGCAGCTATGTGACCGTGCGCGACCTGATCGAATGGTCGGGCGGCGCGACGCCGGGCTCGGAAGCCGCCGTCGACCTGATCGACGAAGAGACGATTCGCCGCGGCCGCGACGCCGTGCGCTTCTTCCTGATTTCGCGCAAGGCGGATACAGAATTCGTGTTCGACATCGACCTGGCCTTGAAACAGAACGACGAAAATCCGGTGCACTACGTGCAGTATGCGCATGCGCGGATCTGCTCGGTCATCGCGGAATGCAAGGCGCGCTACAGCACGGACGAAAGCACGCTGGCCGCCGTGGACGTGTCGCCGCTCATCAGCGAACGCGCCATGGCCCTGCTGAACAAGCTCGCCGAGTTTCCGGACATGCTGGAGCACGCCGCCGGCGAACTCGCGCCGCACGCGGTCGCGTTCTATCTGCGCGACCTCGCCGGGGAATTCCACTCGTTCTACAATGACAGAGCCGAACGCGTGCTGGTCGACGACGCCGCCGAGCGCAATGCGCGCGTCGCGCTGCTTGCCGCCACGCGTCAGGTGCTGGCCAACGGTCTCGCGACGATCGGCGTCTCCGCTCCCGTCAAGATGTAAGTCCTCCGGCGCAACATGCATGCGGCCGTCGTTATAATCGACGGCCGTTCCAGGATTCTTTTTGCAGGTGATTCATACGATGGCAAAACCACGCCGCACAACAAAGCAATCGCAATCGAAACAAACCGGGGGCACTTTTCTCGGCATCGTGCTGGGCCTGATCGTCGGTCTCGCGATCGCGGTAGTGGTGGCGCTGTATATCACCCGTGCGCCTACGCCGTTCGTCTCGAAGGTCGCGCCGCCCGCGTCGCCCGACACCGGTGCGAGCCAGGCGCAGCAATACGACCCGAACCGTCCCCTGCAAGGCAAGACGCCGGGCCAGCCGGTGCCGCAAGCCGCGCAACCGGCGCCGCCGAACACCGCGCCGGGCCAGACCAACGCGCAGACGCAGTCGGGCATGCTGGAAGAACCGCAAATCGTCGAAGTTCCGCCGTCGAGCGGTAATGGGAACGGCACGGCAGTCGCACCGAAGCCCGCGCAGGATAACGGCAACGGCACGGCCACCGCACCGGTGAAGAAGCAGCAAGGCGCCAGCGCACCGGCCGCCACCGCGGCAGGCTCGGCGCCGAAGGGCACGTCGCCCACCACGGCCGCCAACGCCAAGCCGGGTTCCGGCGCGGCGCCGGCAGCGGGTGATGCGAACACCGGCTACTTCCTGCAAGTGGGCGCCTACAAGACCTCGGCCGACGCCGAGCAGCAGCGTGCGCGTCTCGCCTTCCAGGGCTTCGAATCGAAGGTCACGCAGCGCGACGCGGGCGGTGTGACGTACTACCGCGTGCGTATCGGCCCGTTCTCGAAGTTCGAGGACATGAATTCGAGCCGTCAGCGTCTGTCCGACGCGGGCGTGGATACAGCCGTGATCCGCTTTACGAAGCAATAAGCAAACAATAAACAAACCGTGATTTGCCGGAACGCGCCGCCGCCGAACTATCGGCGTGCGGCGCGGGTCACAAGCAAAATCGACAAACACAACCGACAAGCACAACGGACGACCAGAGCGTCCAACGCCGACATTGAAAACGGTGACGGGCATTTGCGTGGCGCCACCGCTTTACCGCCTACTTGGGTCAACACAACATGAAAAAACTGCTGAGCATTCTGTTCCTCTCGCTGGGCCTGGTTGCCGCCACGGCGCATGCATCGCCGCCCGCGCCGGTTTCCGGCAAGGACTACACCGTGCTGTCCACGCCGCAACCTACGGACGTGCCGGCCGGCAAGATCGAAGTCACCGAATTCTTCTGGTACGGCTGCCCGCACTGCAACGAATTCAACCCGTTCCTCGAAGCATGGGTGAAGAAGCAAGGTCCGGATGTGGTGTTCAAGCGCGTGCCGGTTGCCTTCCGCGACGACTTCATTCCGCACTCGAAGATGTACCACGCGCTTGACGCACTCGGCCTCGCTACGCAACTCACGCCGAAGGTCTTCAATGAAATCCACGTCAACAAGAACTACCTGCTGACGCCGGAAGACCAGGCCAAGTTCCTCGCGAAGAACGGCGTCGATCCGAAGAAGTACATGGACGCGTACAACTCGTTCTCGACGCAAAGCGCGCTGCAGAAAGACAAGAAGCTGATGGAAGACTACAAGATCGACGGCGTGCCGACGCTCGCCGTGCAAGGCAAGTATGAAACCGGTCCGGCTGCAACCAACAGCCTGCCGGGCACAACCCAGGTGCTCGACTATCTGGTGCAGCAGATCCGCGCCAAGAAGATGTAAAGCCGAGGCGCCGGAATGAGTTCACCCCTGAAGGTTTTCATTACCGGCGCCTCGAGTGGCATCGGCCTCGCGCTCGCCGCCGAATATGCGCGGCGCGGCGCGATTCTTGGCCTGGTCGCCCGCCGCGGCGACGCGCTCGCCGCCTTCCGGCAGTCCCATCCGCAGAATTCCATCTCCACCTATTCCGTCGACGTCCGCGACTGCGAGGCGCTCGCCGAAGCGGCCGCGCAGTTCATCGCGCAGCACGGATTGCCGGACGTCGTGATCGCCAATGCCGGCATCAGCCGCGGTGCCGTCACCGGGCACGGCGACCTGCGCACGTTCCGCGAAGTGATGGATATCAACTATTTCGGCATGGTCGCCACCTTCGAGCCGTTCGCCGCCGCGATGGTCGCGGCGAAGAAAGGCACGCTGGTCGGGATCGCCAGCGTCGCCAGCGTGCGCGGCTTACCGGGGTCGGGCGCGTACAGCGCGTCGAAGTCGGCGGCGCTCAAGTATCTGGAAGCGTTGCGCGTCGAGATGCGGCCCCTCGGCGTCGGCGTGGTCACGATCGCCCCCGGCTATATCCGCACGCCGATGACCGAGCACAACCCGTACACCATGCCGTTCCTGATGGACGCCGACCGCTTCGCGGTGAAGGTCGCCGGGGCGGTCGAGCGTCAAACCGCATTTGCCGTGTTCCCATGGCAGATGCGCATCGTGGCGATGCTGCTGCACGTGCTGCCGCGCTGGCTCTATGACCGCGCCTTCGAGCGCGCGCCGCGCAAACCGCGCGCCGCCACCGAGTAAGTCATGCAGCCTCGTGCGGTCGATGCAGCCGGCGTCGCGCACGGAATTGCGGGTGCCGATGCGCGGGGCGCCCATGCGTCGGGCGCCGATACGCGCGGCACCGCTACCCGCATCGTCTCGCTGGTGCCGAGCATCACCGAATTGCTGTTCGCTCTGGGGCTCGACAGGCAGATCGTCGGACGCACCGGTTTTTGCGTACATCCGCATGACAAGGTGCGGCAGGTACGCAAGGTCGGAGGCACCAAGGCCGTCAATGTCGACGCGATTCGTGCTTTACGGCCCACCCATCTGATTGTCAATATCGACGAAAACGAACGCGATACCGTCGAGCAGTTGCGCACGTTCGTGCCGCATGTCGTCGTCACCCATCCGCAGACACCGCAGGACAATCTCTCGCTGTGCGCGTTGCTGGGCGCGATCTTCGACCGCGCACAAGAAGCGCAGCACTTGAGCGAGGCGCTCGAAACACGTCTGCATGAGGCCGCCACGCAGGTGTTTCCCAGGCAAAACGTGCTGTATCTGATCTGGCGCGAACCATGGATGACGGTGGCGCGCGATACCTATATCGCCGCGATGCTGCGGCTCGTGAACTGGCAGACGCTGCCTGACGTAGAAGGCGGACTGGCGGGCGCCGCGCGTTATCCCACGCTCGACTTTGGTGACGCGCCGTGGCTTACGGGTGTCGATCGTATCCTGCTTTCCAGCGAGCCCTACCGCTTTACGCAAGCACATTGCGACGCGCTGAAGCGAGATCCGCGGCTGGCCGGCAAGCGCATTGAGTTGATCGATGGGGAGTTGGTGTCGTGGTATGGCGTGCGCGCGATTGACGGCATTGGCTATCTGCTCGGGCGCGCAGCCGCGCCATGAAGACCGGCTCCCGCTGCCCATATGGATATGCGGATTAAATTGTTGTCGCCGCAACCACCCTTCGATAAGCTTTCGCGAAGGCGAGAACGTGCATGTCCCGCAGCAGCCAAACCATGCGCCAGCGCCGGAAACGTATCACAATAAAGACGACGGCCAGACCGGTCGCCACCCGTCAACGGAATACAACCACACAACCAGACGCACTGCCTGACTGCGCTTGTTATGGGAGATCCTATGCGCTTCAAACTGCTCGCAGCCGCCGTACTGTTCACGGCGCCCGCGCTCGTGCTCGCCAAACCGCTGACCGTCTGTACCGAGTCGAGCCCCGACGGCTTCGATGTCGTGCAGTTCAATTCGCTCGTGACGACCAATGCGTCGGCCGACGTGATCTTCAATTCGCTGGTCTCGTACGACGAGGCCGCGAAGAAAGTCGTGCCTTCGCTGGCCGACAAATGGGACGTGAGCGCCGACGGCCTCACCTACACGTTCCATCTGCGCCCGAACGTGCAATTCCAGACCACCGACTACTTCAAGCCCACCCGCGCGCTGAATGCAGACGACGTCGTCTTCACGTTCGACCGCATGCTTAACGACAGCAATCCGTGGCACAAGGTGACGGGGGCGAGTGGTTTCCCGCACGCGCAATCGATGGGCTTGCCGAAGCTGATCAAGTCAATCAGCAAGGTCGACGACAACACCGTCAAGTTCGAACTGAACGCACCGGACGCGACCTTCGTGTCGATCCTGACGATGGGTTTCGCTTCGATCTATTCGGCTGAATACGCCGACCAGCTACTCAAGGCCGGCAAACAGGTCGACCTGAATGCGAAACCGATCGGCACCGGTCCGTTCGAATTGAAGAGCTACACCAAAGACGCGGTGATCCGCTACGACGTGAATCCGACGTACTGGGGTGCGAAACCGAAGATCGACCGCCTGATCTACGCGATCACGCCGGACGCCACGGTGCGCGCGCAAAAGGTGAAGGCCGGCGAATGCCAGATCGCGCTGTCGCCGAAGCCGCAGGATCTCGCCGAAGCGAAGGACGACAAGTCGCTCGCCATCGTGCAGACGCCCGCGTTCATGACCGCCTTCGTCGCACTGAACACGCAGAAGAAGCCGCTCGACAACCAGAAGGTGCGCGCCGCCCTGAACATGGCGTTCGACCGCACCACCTATCTGAAAGCGATCTTCGACAACACCGCGACGCCGGCCGTCAATCCGTATCCGCCGAACACGTGGAGCTACGACAAAGCCGTGAAAGCGTGGCCGTACGATCCGGTGAAGGCGAAGAAACTGCTCGCGGACGCGGGCTATCCGAACGGCTTCGAAACGACGATCTGGGTGCGTCCGAACGGCAGCGTGCTGAACCCGAATCCGAAGGCCGGCGCCGAACTGTTGCAAGCCGACTTCGCCAAAATCGGCGTGAAGGCGGACGTGAAGGTGATCGAATGGGGCGAGCTGATCAAGCAGGCCAAACAAGGCCAGCATGACACGCTGTTCATGGGCTGGGCCGGCGATAACGGCGATCCGGACAACTATCTGTCACCGCTCTTCAGTTGCAATGCGGTGAAGTCGGGGATCAATTTCGCGCGCTTCTGCGATCAGGATCTGGACAAGCTGATCGCCGACGGCAAAGCGACGCCAGATCAGGCCAAGCGCGCGAAGGCGTACGAGCAGGCGCAGCAGATCATCCACGATCAGGCGCTGTGGATTCCGTTGGGTTACCCGACTGCCGCAGCGATCACGCGCACGACGGTAAGCGGCTATCACGTGAGTCCGTTCGGTCGGCAGAACTTTGGGACGGTGGCGGTGCAGTAAAACTGCGCGGTAGCATCAGCGTCGCCGCTTGCAAAAAAGCCCGGTTGCGAAAGCACCGGGCTTTTTTTATCAGCAGACCAACTCGCTCACGCCGAAAACCGGATCACCCCATCCGCATCCTGCGTGCGCTTCAACTCGCCGGCCAGCCACAGCAGATGCAAGTGCGCCAACGCCTCGCCCATCGCGAACGTCATCTGATGGATGTCGAGTTGGCGCTTGAACATGAGCGGCACGATATCCGCGGCGCTCTGCGGTTTCTCCGCACAGGCCTCGCGCACCTCAGCCAGACGCGCGTCATGATGCTCACGCAGTTGCTTGATACGCGTACGGACGCCGCGAAACGGCTTGCCATGCGACGGCAGCACGAGCGTGTGTTCCGGCATTGTCTCGTAGCGGCCGAGCGATTCCAGATACAGCGCGAGCGGCGTGCCTTCCGGCTCCATGTCGAACACCGAGACATTAGTCGAGATACGCGGCAGCACCATGTCGCCGGAGATCAGCGTGCCCGTCTCTTCGCAATGCAACGCGCAGTGTTCCGGCGAATGGCCGAAGCCCGTTACCACACGCCACGTCTTGCCGCCGATCTTCACACCATCGCCTTCGCGCAGACGGCGGTACTGCCCAGGAATCGCCGGCACGAGGCTCGAGTAGTAGCTCGTGCGATTGCGCAGTTTCTCGAGCGACGCCTCGTCGTTCAAGCCGTGACGCGCGAAGTGGCGCGCTGCGCCCTCGCCGCCCGCATTCGAACCGTCGCCGGCCGCCATCACGCGGGCCTGCATGTATTCGCCAAGCGTCATCCATAAGCGCACGTTCCAGCGCTTCTTGTCGCCGCCGCTGCAAATCCAGTGCGCGAGGCCGATGTGGTCCGGGTGGCAATGCGTGACGATCACGCGCAGCACCGGCAGGCCGTCGAGCACCGAGTCGAACACTTTCTCCCAGTTCTCCTTGATCGTGTCCGACGTAATACCGCAGTCGACTACCGTCCAGCCTTGCTGACCGTCGATCTCATCGCGTAGCAGCCACAGATTGATGTGGTCGAGTGCGAAAGGCAGCGGCATGCGCAGCCAGAACACGCCGGGCGCGACTGCCATCGTGTGGCCCGGCTCGGGCAAGGTGTCGTTGAACGGGTAGTCGAGTTGATGTTCGAGTGCATTCATTGTGATTGTCTTCCTCCGTCGGCCGTGCGGCATGGCGAGGTATGCGATGCCGAACAGCGTGGTTGCGGCCCGGCCGGGACATACCGGTGCCGTAGTGCGCCGTAGTTGCGTTTCGATCAAGTTGACGATAACGTAAACGTCGATTCTATCGTTCAATCCGATTTTCTGCCCGGTTACGGGATGCCCCGATGAACACGCAATACACGATCACCGAGCTCGCGCGGGAATTCGACGTCACGCCGCGGGCGATCCGCTTCTACGAAGACCAGGGTTTACTCTCACCCAGCCGCGAGGGATCGAGCGGTTTGCGGCGCGTCTATTCGGGCCGCGACCGAACCCGCCTGAAGCTCACGCTGCGCGGCAAGCGGCTCGGCTTCACGCTGTCGGAGATCCGCGATCTACTCGACGTCTACGAGTCGCCGACCGACACCGTGCCGCAATTGCACGCCTTCCTTGCCACGGTGGCGCGCCATCGCGAGGTGCTCGAACGTCAACTGGAAGATCTGAACGCAACGCTCGAAGACCTCGCGCAATACGAAACCCAGGCGCGCGCGATGCTGGAGAGCGGCGCACGCGAAACCAGGTCCGCCTGAGCGGAGTTCGGCGCGAGGCGCCGCGGGTCCACCCGGACGATACAATCACGGGTGTCTTCACGACATGGGACGAATGCACGGTCGACATGAATCACTTTCCCAAACTGCTGTCGTCACAGATCGGCTTTGACGTCGCCCAAACGATGCTCGAAGGATTCGATCGGCACTACCGCATCTTCCGTGACGCCGCGATCCATGCCAAAACGCTCTTCGAGGCTGCCGACTGGCATGGTCTGCAAACACTGGCACGCGAGCGCATTACCTCATATGACGATCGCGTCGAGGAGTGTGTTGAACTGCTCGAAGACGAATACGACGCCGAGAATATCGACGACGAAGTGTGGCAGCAGATCAAGCTCCACTACATCGGCCTCCTGACCACGCACCGCCAGCCCGAGTGCGCGGAGACGTTCTTCAATTCGGTGTGCTGCAAGATCCTGCACCGTTCGTATTTCAACAACGACTTCATTTTCGTGCGCCCGGCGATCTCGACCGAATACATCGAGAACGACGAACCGGCGGCGAAGCCGACCTACCGTGCGTATTACCCCGGCAAGGACGGTCTTGCCGCGACGCTCGAGCGCATCGTCACGAACTTCCAGCTAGAACCCCCGTTCGAAGATCTGACGCGCGACGTCGAATGCGTCATGCAGGCGATCCGCGATGCGTTCGGCGTGTTCGATGAAGCGCCCAACTTCCAGATTCACGTGCTTTCGTCGCTGTTTTATCGGAACAAGTCGGCGTATATCGTTGGACGGATCATCAACGGCGACCTGTTGCTGCCATTCGCAGTGCCGCTGCGTCACGTGAAACCCGGCGTGCTTGCACTCGATACGGTGCTGCTCAAACGCGACCAGTTGCTGATCATCTTCAGCTTCTCGCATTCGTACTTCCTGGTGGACATGGAAGTGCCATCCGCTTACGTCGAATTTCTCGGCACGATCATGCAGGGCAAACCGAAGGCGGAAATCTATACGTCGGTGGGTTTGCAGAAGCAGGGCAAGAATCTGTTCTATCGCGATCTGCTGCACCATCTGAAGCATTCCAGCGATCAGTTCATCATCGCGCCCGGCATCAAGGGGCTGGTGATGCTGGTGTTCACGCTGCCTTCGTTTCCGTACGTATTCAAGCTGATCAAAGACCACTTTCCGCCGCCGAAGGAAACCACGCGAGAGCAGATCAAGCGAAAGTATCTGCTCGTCAAGCGGCATGACCGTTTGGGCCGCATGGCCGACACGCTCGAATATTCGAGCGTCGCGTTGCCCATTTCGCGGCTCGACGAAGCGCTGCTGCGCGAACTCGAAAAGGAAGTGCCGTCTTTGATCGAATATGACGGCGACAACCTGGTGATTCGTCACATGTATATCGAACGCCGGATGGTGCCGCTCAATCTGTTCCTGCAAAACGGCAGCGACGACGACGTCGAGCATGGCATCAAGGAATACGGCAACGCGATCAAGGAATTGATGCAGGCGAACATCTTCCCTGGCGACATGCTGTACAAGAACTTCGGTGTGACGCGTCACGGCCGCGTCGTGTTCTACGACTACGATGAAATCGAATACCTGACGGAATGCAACGTGCGTGCGGTGCCGGCGCCACGTAACGAGGAAGACGAAATGTCGGGCGAGCCGTGGTACTCGGTTGGCCCGCACGACATTTTCCCGGAGACATACGGCACGTTTCTGCTCGGCGATCCGCGCGTGCGCCGGTCCTTCATGCAGCATCACGCGGACTTCTTCGATCCAGCGCTGTGGCAACGGCACAAGGATCATCTATTGAAAGGCGAACTGCCCGACTTTTTCCCGTACGACAACAGCGTGCGCTTCTGCATCCGCTACCCGGAACGATTCGCCGATACGGCGTCCGGACTAGCCGGGAACCCCGCAGATGAACGCACCGTGCGCGCGGCGTAAGCATCATGCCCCGCTCGCATCGTTGAATGCATCGTCCGAACTTTATGCAACGACATCGACCGGTCAATCGGTCGAGCAACCGCCAGACTCGACATGAACACGAACGCTTCTCCCGCTGCCAATCCGCTAGCTCATCTGTTCGACAACAACGACGCGTGGGTGGCCCGCAAGCTGTCCGAAGATCCGGAGTACTTCTCGCGCCTCGCGCACCAGCAGACACCCGAGTATCTGTGGATCGGCTGCTCCGATTCGCGCGTGCCGGCCAACCAGATCATCGGCCTGCCGCCAGGCGAAGTGTTCGTGCATAGAAATATCGCCAACGTGGTGGTGCATACGGATCTGAACTGCCTGTCGGTGATCCAGTTCGCCGTCGATCTGCTGAAGGTCAAGCACATCATGGTGGTGGGTCACTATGGCTGCTCGGGCGTCGGCGCGGCGCTGCACGGCCGGCGCGTAGGTCTCGCGGATAACTGGCTGCATCACGTGCAGGACGTGCGCACCAAGCATGCTGCGTTGATCGAAGAATGGCCGCTCGGTGAGGCGCGCCATCGGCGGCTGGTCGAACTGAATGCGATCGAACAGGTCATGAACGTATGCCGCACCACCATCATCAACGACGCGTGGGCGCGCGGCCAGGAACTCACGGTGCACGGCTGGGTGTATGGCGTCCATGACGGCAAGGTGCGCGACCTCGGCATGACAATCAACGACCCCGTGGCACTCGATGCAACCTACAAGCGCTGCATCGCGGCCGTATCGGCCGGCGGTGCGTACCAGGCAGACAACGATGCAGCGGCCGCCGATGCGGCCCAGCTCGGCGATGTGCCGGCCATCGTCGAAGGTGTGATCAAACAACTTAAGCATGAATGAAACCCGCATGAGTGAGGCAAACATGAGCGAGACAAAGTCTGATCCGATCGTAATCGTAGGTGTGGCCCGCACGCCGATGGCAGCATTTCAGGGCGATTTCGCAACGCTAACCGCACCGCAGTTGGGCTCGGTTGCGATCGAAGCCGCCGTGCAACGCGCCGGGTTGAAGCCCGAGCAGATCGACGAAGTGGTGATGGGTTGCGTGCTGCCCGCCGGCCTCGGCCAGGCACCCGCACGTCAGGCCGCACTCGGCGCTGGCTTGCCATTGAGCACCGGCAGCACCACCGTCAACAAGATGTGCGGCTCCGGCATGCGCGCGGCGATGTTCGCGCACGACATGCTCGCCGCAGGCTCGGTCGACGTGATCGTCGCGGGCGGCATGGAGAGCATGACGAACGCGCCGTACCTGTTGCCGAAGGCGCGTAACGGCATGCGCATGGGCCACGGCCAGGTAATCGACCACATGTTCTACGACGGTCTGGAAGACGCCTACGAAAAAGGCCGTTTGATGGGCACCTTCGCCGAGGAATGCGCAGCCTCGTTCGACTTCACGCGCGAAGCGCAGGATGCGTTCGCCATCGAGTCCCTGAATCGTGCGAAGCGCGCGAATGAAGACGGCTCGTTTACGTGGGAAATCGCGCCGGTGAAAGTGGAAAGCCGCAAAGGCGACGTGACCATCGATCACGACGAGCAGCCGTTCAAAGCGAACCTCGACAAGATTCCGACACTCAAGCCCGCGTTCAGCAAAACCGGCACGGTGACGGCGGCGAACTCGTCGTCGATTTCCGACGGTGCCGCAGCGCTTGTGATGATGCGTGAATCGACCGCGAAGCGTCTCGGCGTCGAGCCGCTTGCTCGCGTGGTCGGCCACTCCACCTTCGCTCAAGAACCCGCGAAGTTCACCACCGCCCCGGTCGGTGCGATTCGCAAGCTGTTCGAGAAGAACGGCTGGCGCGCCGACGAAGTGGATCTGTACGAGGTCAATGAGGCGTTCGCAGTGGTCACCATGGCCGCAATGAAGGAACATCACCTGCCGCACGACAAGGTCAACGTGAACGGCGGCGCTTGCGCACTCGGCCATCCGATCGGCGCTTCGGGCGCGCGGATTCTCGTCACGCTGATCGGCGCGTTGAAAAATCGCGGTCTGAAGCGCGGTGTCGCGACGCTGTGCATCGGCGGCGGCGAAGCGACCGCGATGGGCATTGAACTGGTTTGACGCGCTGTTACCAGGCGTTTGCAAGCTTGAGGTGATTCGATGAAGACAGTGTTGATCGTCGGTGCATCGCGCGGCATCGGCCAGGAGTTCGTGCGGCAGTACATGAAGAGCGGCTGGCGCGTACTCGCCACCGCGCGCGACGGCGCTGCGCTCGACGCGCTGAAGGCACTCGGGGCGGAGACTTTTTCACTCGACGTCACCGCACCCGATGAAATCGCCGCGTTCGGCCGGAAGCTCGACGGCGAACGGCTCGACGCAGCGGTGCTGGTGTCCGGCGTGTACGGCCCACGCACCGAGGACATCGAGACAATTACGGCGGAAGACTTCGACCAGGTCATGCATACCAACGTGCGCGGGCCGATGCAGTTGATGCCGATCCTGCTGCCGCTCGTCGAAGAAGCGGGTGGTGTGTTCGCGGTGATTTCGAGCAAGATGGGTAGCATCGGCGACGCAAGCGGCACAACCGGCTGGCTGTATCGGGCGAGCAAGGCCGCACTGAACGACGCGCTGAAGATCGCTTCACTGGAAGCCACGCGCGCAACCTGTATTTCGCTGCACCCTGGTTGGGTGCGCACCGACATGGGTGGCGCGCAAGCGGCGATCGATCCGGCGCGCAGCGTCACCGGCATGCGTGAGGTGCTTGCGCAGGCCGCGGCCGCACATGAAGCATTCAACGGCCGCTTCTACCAATACGACGGCACGGCGCTCGACTGGTGAAGCGACTGGCGAAGAGACAGATGGGGAGATTAATGAGGAGACCGAGCCATGGTGCTTGATCAGGATCATCTGATGGTCCGCGACGCGGTGCGCACGTTCGTCCGCGAAGCCGTTACGCCGCATGCGGCCCAGTGGGACCGCGATCGCACCTTTCCAAAGGACGTGCATCGCCAGCTCGCCGAGCTCGGCGCGTACGGCGTGCTGGTGCCCGAAGCTTACGGCGGCGCCGGCATGGACGCGCTGGCGCTCGCGCTGATCCTCGAGGAAATCGCTGCGGGCGACGGCGGCACCTCGACCGCGATCTCGGTCAACAACTGCCCGGTGTGCAGCATCCTGCTGACCTATGGCAACGACGCACAGAAACGCGATTGGCTCACGCCGCTCGCACGCGGTGAGATGCTCGGCGCGTTTTGTCTGACCGAACCGCAGGCGGGTTCGGACGCCTCCGCGCTGCGCACCACGGCGACACGTGATGGCGACAGCTACGTGTTGAACGGCGTCAAGCAGTTCATCACGAGCGGCAAGAACGGCAACGTCGCGATCGTGATGGCCGTGACCGACAAGGCGGCGGGCAAGCGCGGCATCAGCGCGTTCATCGTGCCCACCGATACGAAGGGGTACGTCGTCGCGCGAGTCGAAGAAAAGCTCGGTCAGCATTCGTCGGACACCGCGCAGATTATTTTCGAAGATTGCCGCGTGCCGGCCGCGAATCTGATCGGCGCGGAAGGTGAAGGCTATCGGATTGCGCTATCGGGGCTCGAAGGCGGGCGCATCGGTATCGCGGCGCAAAGCGTCGGCATGGCGCGCGCCGCGTTCGAGGCGGCGTTGGGGTATGCGAAGGAGCGCGAGAGCTTCGGCCAGCCGCTGTTTTCGCATCAGGCCGTGCAATTCCGCCTCGCCGATATGGCGACCCAGCTCGAAGCCGCGCGCCAGTTGATCTGGCACGCGGCTTCGCTGAAAGACGCCGGGCAGCCTTGCCTGACTGAAGCCGCGATGGCCAAGCTGTTCGCCTCCGAAGCCGCCGAGCGAATCTGCTCGGCTGCATTGCAGATTCATGGCGGCTACGGCTATCTGAGCGACTTCCCCGTCGAACGCATCTACCGCGATGTACGCGTGTGCCAGATATACGAAGGCACTAGCGACATCCAGAAAATTTTGATCGCACGCGGTCTTGCCTGAAAGTCTGATGAATAAGTCATTGTTGTCAACGCAACGACCGTCCGACTGCCCCTGCGGCGGCGCCGCGCCCGACCACCGCAACGGCGCCAAACCGCCCCGCTTCGCGCAATGCTGTGGCCGCTATATCGATGGCGGTGAAACCGCGCCACGCGCGCTCGAACTGATGCGCTCGCGTTACAGCGCGTATGTTGTGGGCGCAACGGATTATTTGCGCGCAACCTGGGCACCGCACACCTGCCCCGCGGATCTCGACGCCGATCCTGCCGCCCCCGACGCGCCGCGTTGGCTCGGACTGCAGATCAAGGCCTTCGCTGAATCCAGCGCCAACCATGCGACAGTCGAATTCGTCGCACGATACAAGGTGGGTGGCCGCGCCCACCGTCTGCACGAGCTGAGCCGCTTCGTACGCGGTGAGGACGGACGCTGGCGCTATGTCGACGGTGACGTGAACGAGTAAGCCACGCCTTCCAAAGGCCTTACACAACTCGGCGGCGCAGCTAACGCCGTGATCACATATGGCCCTCAAACGAGGGCTTTTTTTCGTGTTGGCTCGACACCACAGCGCGCGCATTTCGACAAATTACTTCGTGCAGCCAGGCACCGCGAGACAGGCGCTTTGCAGCCTCTCGGTGGGGCAAAAGCGCCCTGATCCGCACCCGGCAATTATTGCGTCGCGGGTTCTCCTTTATTGCACAAAACAAAATTGTCGTGCCAGGATGAGGCCGTAGGTTTGTGACGTCACATTGCGAGAACAGGTCCATACCGATTCCGCAAAATGCGCAGGTAGCTGCCGATAGCCCACCAGTAAGGGTTCGGCGGCGGTTCCGGGCAGCATGTGTGGCGCTCATCATCGGCGCGTGGGGTCGCGTCGGCCGTTTGGGTTCATCCCGTGCGATCTCGATCAGCGTGCGTGCGCTTTGCGCACTACGTACGCGAGTGTGTTTTTGTTTGTCGAAAACGCCGATGAAAGGCAATTGTCAGCGACGATATTCGGCAAACAAAACGTCACGGTGTTCAGGGCAGGTTTTTGGGGCAGGTGCGTCAATGGTGTTCAGCAAGGTTCTGACGAAGTGTGCGGTGATGTGTGCAACGGCGATGTGCGCCGTCGCACTCGCGCATGCCGAGCCGGTCGCCGACACTCAGGCGGGGCCCCTCACCCGCGCGCACGTGCCGCGCATCGCACTCGACGACGACGTCTACCTGCCCACCGCAGGACTCAACGAACAGATCATCCGCGTGCCGGTTAACGCTGCCGGCAGCGTCACGCTCGAAACCACGGTCTACAAACCGGACGGCGCAGGCCCGTTTCCGATGATCGTTTTCAACCACGGCAAGATTCCCGGCGACCCACGCACGCAGGAGCGCAGCGACCCGCGGCCGTTCGCGCGCGAATTCGTGCGCCGTGGCTACGTGGTGGTGGCGCCGAACCGCCAGGGCTTCGGCCATTCGGACGGCACGTATCAGCAGGACGGCTGCGACGTCGAGCGCAATGGTGTCGGCCAGGCCGGCGACGTGGCCGCGACGATCGATTTCATGTCGAAGCAGCCGTACGTGGATGCCACGCACATCGTAGTGGCCGGCACCTCGCACGGCGGTCTGGCGACGATCGCTTACGGCCCCGAGGCTGCATCGGGCGTGCGGGCCTTGATCAATTTCTCGGGTGGCTTGCGGCAGGACGCGTGCGCCGACTGGCAGAGCAACCTGACGCGCGCATTCGGCGCGTATGGCGAGAAAACGAAGGTGCCGTCGCTGTGGTTGTATGGCGATAACGATTCGGTGTGGACGGCGCCGCTGGTGGCCGGCATGTATTCGGCGTACGCCGCGCACGGCGCGAGCGCGAAGATGGTGGATTTCGGCAACTACAAGAATGACGCGCATCGGCTCGTGGGCGATCGCGATGGCGTGCAGATCTGGTGGCCTGCTGTCGAGGCGTTTCTTGCGCGCGTCGGGATGCCTACGGGTGTGCAGTATCGGGTCGATGATCCTTCGGCGCCGAAGGCGAGCGGCTTTGCTGCTGTGGATGCAGTCGACTCTGTCCCGTTTGTTGATGAAGCCGGACGTAATGGTTATCGCAACTTCTTGCATCAGTATCCTAGCCGGGCTTTCGCTGTGTCGGATTCGGGGGCCTGGTCGTGGGCGGAAGGTGGTGATAATCCGATGTCCGTTGCCATTGCTAATTGCCAGAAGCAGAGTTCGGCGCCTTGCCGGTTGTATGCGGTGGACAACTCCGTTGTATGGGGGAGTGGGTCTTCGCAGACGGCGGATTCTGGGGGTTCGGCGGCAACTGGGGCTGCTAATGATCGGCGGGCTATTGCTAGCCGGAATTAACGGTTTAAGGTTGCCTTTGCGGGGTTTGTTTGGTTGCCTGCGCGGCGCTTTTTATCAGTGTTCTTAGGGCTTTGGCCTTTCCTTGATTTGTTAGTGGTCTATTAGCGTTGCCCCTGTGCGGGGCGGCACCTACTTTTCTTTGCATGCCGCAAAGAAAAGTAGGCAAAAGAAAGCGGCTCAAACCGCTCATGCTAAGTGGGCGCCGTGGTCTGCCACGGGTAGTGGGGCATCTGGAATCTGTGTTCGTGCACCTGCATACGCCAGTGACAAGGGAGTCATTCTTCCGGCGGCGCTCCGCGCGCCGAAGAGTACTTCACAAAACCTCCCTCTACGTTTCAACTCCCCCGTTTCGCTCGGCACCACTGTTGCCATTGCATATCCAAAGGCACACGCACACGCACACGCACAGGCGCAGCTACTGCTACTGCTACTGCTACTGCAATGGCAATGGCAATGGCAATGGCAATGGCAATGGCAATGGGCATTGCAACACACCGACATATCGTTTGAAGTGGGATTCTCGCGTGAATGCAGGAGCGCCTCGCCGAGGCGAAGCCGACGGCCCCCACGGACCTCACAACCGAAGCCCGTGGTTTCCCATGCAGACCCGTCCGCGACGCACGTAGTGCGGAGTGGGAGCTGATGACTCCTTTGTCACTAACGCCGAATGTGCGAGAACACGGATTCCAGATGCACCACTACCCGCAGCAAACCACGGTGCCCACTTAGCATTAGCGGTTTGAGCCGCTTTCTTTTGCCTACTTTTCTTTGCGGCATGCAAAGAAAAGTAGGTGCCGCCCCGCACAGGGGCAACGCTAATAGACCACTAACAAATCAAGGAAAGGCCAAAGCCCTAAGAACACTGACAAAAACGCCGCGCAGGCAAACAAGCAAAACCCGCCGAGCACGCAAAAACCCCGCCAAAAACCGCCGCGCAGGCAGCAAACCCCAAATTCCCGCCCGTAGGGCTCAACTACTTTGACGTCGTCAACTCCGCCGATCAGCGACCTTCAGACCGAAACAGAAACCACCTGTCGCGATCAGCACCAAACCCCAGCGCCGCAGGCAAAAACCACCCCCCAACCCCTAGTGCACAGCGAGAAATAAACCGCTAATCTCGACCCCGCAAGCCTTCCCAAGGCCGCGCGCAGCGCAACGAAAAACCCGCAGCGCGAATGAAATGGCCCTAAAAAAGCCAGCCGTGCAACGGCAAAAAAGCACCTCGGAGTACCTTTTGGAAAAGTCAGCATCCCCTGAAGACTGGATCACCCGCAGCCTGCGTGCCGTCTGGCACCCCTGCACCCAGATGAAACACCACGAGCGCCTGCCGCTCATCCCGGTCGCACGGGGCCAGGGCGCGTGGCTCTACGACCGCGCGAACAACCGTTATCTGGATGCGATCAGCTCCTGGTGGGTCAACCTGTTCGGCCACGCCAACCCGCACATCAACGCGGCATTGAAAGATCAACTCGATACGCTCGAACACGCAATGCTCGCCGGCTGCACGCACGAGCCAGCCATCGAACTCGCGGAGCGCCTCAGCGCGCTCACCGGCAACACGCTCGGCCACGCGTTCTTCGCGTCTGATGGCGCATCCGCTGTCGAAATCGCGCTGAAGATGAGCTTCCACTCGTGGCGCAATCGCGGCTTCGCGGACAAGCAGGAATTCGTTTGCGTCGCCAACAGCTATCACGGCGAAACCATCGGCGCGCTCGGCGTCACCGATGTCGCGCTCTTCAAAGACGCCTACGATCCGTTGATCCGCAACGCGCACGTCGTCGCGTCGCCCGATGCGCGCCTCGGACAAGCGGGCGAAACCGCCGCCGACGTCGCGCGCCGCGCGCTCGATCAGGTTCGCTCGTTGTTCGAAGCACGCGCTACGAAAATCTCGGCGCTGATCGTCGAGCCGCTCGTGCAATGCGCGGCTGGCATGGCGATGCACGACGCGTCGTATATCGCCGGATTGCGCGCGCTGTGCGATCAATACGGCGTGCATCTGATCGCCGATGAAATCGCTGTCGGTTGCGGTCGCACCGGTACGTTCTTCGCGTGCGAACAAGCCGGTATCTGGCCGGACTTCCTGTGTCTGTCGAAAGGGATCAGCGGCGGCTATCTGCCGCTCTCGATCGTGTTGTCACGCGATGAAATCTTCGACGCCTTCTATCACGACGACACCGCGCGCGGCTTTCTGCACTCGCATTCGTACACGGGCAATCCACTCGCCTGCCGCGCGGCGCTCGCCACGCTCGATCTGTTCGCGAGCGACAACGTGCTCGCCGCAAACGTACAGAAATCCGCCAGGCTAAAGTCCGCGCTGGCGCCACTCGCCGAACATAAGCAAGTGCGCAATCTGCGTCAGTGCGGCACGATCTTCGCGTTCGATGCAGTGATCGACGACGCTCAGCAAGCCAAAACATTCTCGCGCCGCTTCTTCGAAAACGCGTTGCAGCGCGAACTGCTGCTGCGCCCGATTTCGACCACGGTGTATCTGATGCCCCCCTACATCCTCGACGACGAAGAAATCGCGCTACTCGCCTCGCGCACACGCGAAACTTTCGAAGCCACGCTCGCGGAGACCCGCTAATGCATCTGCTCGACACGCTCACCGAAGGCCTCAAGGAAATCGACCAGCGCGGTCTGCGCCGCCGTCGTCGTACCGCTGACACGCCGTGCGCCGCGCACATGACAGTCGACGGCCGCGCGATCATCGGCTTCGCCAGCAACGACTATCTTGGCCTCGCCGCGCATCCGAAACTGATCGCCGCTATCGCTGAAGGCGCAGAGCGCTACGGCGCCGGCAGCGGCGGTTCCCATCTGCTCGGTGGCCACTCACGCGCGCACGCGCAACTCGAAGACGATCTGGCCGAATTCGTCGGCGGTTTCGTCGACAATGCGCGCGCGCTCTACTTCAGCACCGGCTACATGGCGAATCTCGCGACGCTCACTGCGCTCGCTGGCCGCGGCACGACGCTCTTCTCTGACGCGTTGAACCACGCATCGCTGATCGACGGCGCGCGTTTGTCTCGCGCTGACGTGCAGATCTATCCGCATTGCGATACGAAAGCGTTGAGCGCGATGCTCGATGCCTCGGACGCCGAAGTCAAAGTGATCGTCTCCGACACGGTATTCAGCATGGACGGCGATATCGCGCCCCTGCCGCGTCTGCTTGAACTTGCAGAACAGCACGGCGCATGGCTGATCGTCGACGACGCGCACGGTTTCGGCGTACTCGGTCCGCAAGGCCGTGGCGCGATTGCAGAAGCCGCGCTGCGCTCGCCGAATCTGATTTCGATCGGAACGCTCGGTAAGGCCGCGGGCGTGTCGGGTGCATTCGTCGTCGCTCACGGGACCGTGATCGAATGGCTCGTGCAGCGCGCGCGCCCGTACATCTTCACGACTGCGTCGGTGCCCGCTGCGGCACATGCGGTGTCGGCGAGCCTGCGCATCATTGGTGGCGAAGAAGGCGATGCGCGCCGTGCGCATCTCCGGCAACTGATCGAACGCACGCGGGCGATGCTGAAAGCGACGCCATGGCTGCCGGTCGATTCGCACACTGCCGTGCAGCCGCTGATCATCGGCGCGAACGATGCCACGCTCGACATCGCCGCCACGCTCGATCGTGCCGGTCTCTGGGTGCCGGCGATCCGTCCGCCGACCGTGCCCGTGGGTACGTCGCGGCTGCGTATTTCGCTTTCCGCCGCGCATTCGCAAGCGGATCTGGACCGGCTCGAAGCAGGCTTCCAACAACTCGGTGCGAAGGCGGCATGATTGGCGCGAGTAAAAGCGCGCTGTCGCTATTCGTCACCGGCACCGATACGGAAATCGGCAAGACGTTCGTGTCCGCTGCGCTGCTGCGCGGTTTCGTTCGCGAAGGTCTGCAAGCCGCCGCGATGAAGCCGATTGCCGCGGGCGCGTTCGAAGTCAACGGCGTGCTGCATAACGAAGACGCGGATCAACTCGACGCCGCATCGAGCGTCCTGCTGCCGCCGGAGATTCGCACGCCGTATCTGCTGAAAGAACCGGCCGCGCCACACATCGCAGCCGCATTGGAAAACGTCACGTTCGATATCGACCACATCGTCGATTGCCATGCGCAGGCTTTGAAGCAAGCCGAGATCGTCGTGGTGGAAGGCGTCGGCGGTTTTCGCGTGCCGCTGACCGCAACACAAGATACCGCCGACCTCGCCGTCGCGCTGAAGCTGCCGGTCGTGCTGGTGGTCGGCATGCGCCTCGGCTGCATTAGCCATGCGCTGCTCACTGCCGAAGCGATCGCCGCGCGCGGCCTCACGCTCGCCGGCTGGGTGGCGAATCGCGTCGATCCGGACATGACGTTCCCCGACGAAAACATCGCTTCGATTCGCGAGCATCTTGCGCGTGAACACGATGCACCCTTGCTCGGCATCGTGCCGCATTTGAGCCCGGCTTCGCCCGGGCTCGCGGCGGATCAACTCGACATCAACCGACTCCTGCAGACGCTGCGTCACGCGCAGCGCTGAAAACCCATCACATCCATCCATGAGGATTGACGACATGACGCAACTGAACATCGCTCCGACGCCAGCCGACACAACCGCCGCCCACAATAACGCATCGGCAGGCGCCAAGCCGGTGGCCAAGTGGCGCGTCGCCGACATCGTCGCGCTGTACGAACTGCCGTTCAACGACCTGATGTTCCGCGCGCAGCAAACCCATCGCGAACACTTCGACGCCAACACCGTGCAACTGTCGACGCTGCTTTCGATCAAGACCGGCGGTTGCGAAGAAGATTGCGCGTACTGTCCGCAGTCGGTGCATCACGACACGGGCCTGCAAGCCGACAAGCTGATGCCGGTCGATGAAGTATTGGCTGCAGCCAAGGTCGCCAAGGAAAACGGCGCGACGCGCTTCTGCATGGGCGCGGCGTGGCGCAATCCGAAGGACCGTCACCTCGAGCCGATCAAGGACATGATTCGCGGCGTGAAGGCGATGGGCCTCGAAACCTGCGTGACGCTCGGCATGCTGGAAACGCATCAGGCGCAAGGTCTGCGCGAAGCAGGCCTCGACTATTACAACCACAACCTCGATACGTCGCCGGAGTTCTACGGCCAGATCATTTCGACGCGCACGTATCAGGACCGTCTCGACACGCTGGAACGCGTGCGCGATGCGGGCATCAACGTATGCTGCGGCGGTATTGTCGGTTTGGGTGAATCGCGCCGTGAGCGCGCCGGCCTGATCGCGCAACTGGCGAACATGGAGCCGTATCCGGAATCGGTGCCGATCAACAACCTGGTGCAAGTGGAAGGCACACCGCTGACCGGCACCGAAGCAATCGATCCGTTCGAATTCGTCCGTACGATTGCAGTTGCACGTATCACGATGCCGCGCGCGATGGTGCGTCTGTCGGCAGGCCGCGAGCAGATGGACGAAGCGTTGCAGTCGCTGTGTTTCCTCGCCGGCGCGAACTCGATTTTCTACGGCGACCAGTTGCTGACCACCAGCAACCCGCAAGCCGAAGCGGACCGCAAGCTGCTCGAACGCCTTGGCATTCGCGCAGAAGCAGCGCAGCAGATGCCGTTGGATCAGAGCGGTTGCGAGCACGGCTGCGACAAGCACGCTGCGCAAAACTAAAGCACTGCGAGGACCAGGCGTGTGTGATCACCCACACGCCTAAAAAAAGGCCGCCCCGAAAATGAACAGCACCTCGAATCGTCGGACTAATGTCCAACTTACCTGGGGTGCAGTTCAGAAACGAGGCGGCCTTTTTGTTTCTGACGCAGCGATTTACTTCTTATCCACGATGATCTGATCGAACGTCCCACCGTCCGAGAAATGCGTTTGCTGCGCCTTCTGCCAGCTGCCGAACATTTCTTCGACCGTGAAAGTCTTGATCGGCTTGAACTCGGCCGCATGCTTCGCGAGCACGTTCTTGTCACGCGGACGCAGGTGGTGTTGCGCAATGATTTCCTGCGCGGCCGGCGACCACAGATAGTCGAGGTACGCCTGCGCCTCCTTGCGCGTGCCGCGTTTATCGACCACCTTGTCGACGATCGACACCGGCGGCGCAGCCAGCAGGCTCACCGACGGATACACCGCTTCGAAATTGCCCGCGCCCACACCCGTGTCGATCAACGACACTTCGTTTTCGAACGTCACCAGCACGTCGCCGATACCGCGTTGCGTGAAGGTCGTCGTCGCGCCACGGCCGCCCGTGTCGAGCACCGGCACGTTCTTGAAGATCGCCTTTTCGAAGTCGAGCGCTTGTGCATCGGTGCCGCCGTGTTGCTTGCGATAACCCCATGCGGCCAGATACGTGTAGCGGCCGTTGCCCGACGTCTTCGGATTGGCGATCACCACTTGCATGCCGGGTTTGGCGAGGTCGTCCCAGTCCTTGATGTGCTTCGGGTTGCCCTTGTGCACGAGAAACACCATCGTCGTGGTGTACGGAGCGCTGTCGTCCGGCAGACGGGTACGCCAGTTGGCGGGCACCAGTTGGCCCTTTTCGGCGAGCAAGTCGATGTCGTTCGGCTGGTTCATCGTCACGACGTCAGCCTGCAGCCCTTGCAATACCGACAGCGCCTGCGCGCTCGACGCGCCATGCGACTGGCGAACCGACACGGTCTCGCCGCTCTTCTGCTTGTAGGCCGTGATGAAGCCGGCGTTGATGTCCTTGTACAACTCGCGCGTCACGTCGTACGACACGTTGAGCAGCGACGTGTCCGCGTGCGCCGTCGAGATGCCGCCGAGCGCGAGCGTCATTGCCGTCATGCCGGCTGCCAGCCAGCGCGATGTCCCCGTCTTTCCTGCCATCTTGTCCCCGCCTATCGATGATGAAAATCTGCAGCCGCACAAACGTGCAACGTGAAGCGGGATTCTAACGGATCGCTTACTGGTTCACTCGCGCTCAACTGCGCGTTCACTCCTCGCCCAATGACGCATTCAGTTGCGCGCCCCGGGATTCGATCGCTTGTCAGGCAGAGGTTGCCCAAACGCCAGGCGCAACACTCAGACGAACGCGTGCTGCGCGACCTCCAACGACTCCTCGCGAAAGCGCAGCGGCGCCGCGCAATGCACCAGCGTATCGACGAAATACTTGGCGCGCGGCCACGGGCCGAATCCCGCCGCGGTGTTGATGTGTCCCGCGTCGCCGAGATTAACGAACGCGCTGCCGAGACGCTGCGCTAGGTCGCGCGAACCGGCGAGCGACATCCACGGGTCGGTTTCGCTGCCGATCAGAATCGACGGCACGCCGAGACGCCGCGCGTCGAACGGTCCGGCGAAGGCGAATTTCTCCTGGCTTGCAGGCGCGACGAACAGCACGCCCACCACATCGTTCGCATACGACGCCTGCTGCAACGCGTGCGCAGTCGCGAGGCAACCGAAACTGTGGGCGGCCAGCACGAACGGCCCGCGTTCGCGCGCGAGCAGATCGCGCAGCGACTTCGCCCAGGCGGCGACCTCCGGGGCGTCCCAGTCGGCTTGTTCGACGCGGAGCGAGCGCGCGAATTGCCGTTCGAGCCATGTTTGCCAGTGCGCGCCCTCACTGCCGTGCAGGCCGGGAACGGTGACGAGCCGCGGCGGCCATGTCGATTTGGTGCATGAAAGCATGTCTGTCCCTCGCTGCCGGAATCCGGGAGATGATTGTCCCGCTGGGCGCTGCAAGGGCGAACCAAGTTTTTGTGCTTTGTTTATGGGGCAAATGCGCGGCCACGTTGCAGGGGCAAACCGCACGCCCGTGCGCAAACGCGCGCGATCCGCGTCGAAAAAGTAGAATGAAGCCTATCCAGAAAAGGAGGATGCCTCATGCTGCAAGCGTCGTCTGAAGCGCCGCGGGCGTTGCAGCGGTACTTTCGGGCCTTTCCCGCCATCCGACTCGACCACGCACGCGCCTTCCGGACCGTATGAAAATCCTCTTCTACATGCAGCACACCGACGCCGCCGCGTGGCTTCACGACTTCGCCCGTGCGCTGCCGGAAGCCGAACTGCGCGAATGGCAGACGGGCGACACCGAACCAGCCGATTTCGCGGTCGTGTGGCGCCCGCCGCGTGAAATGCTGGCCGGCCGCGACGATCTGCGCGCAATCTTCAATCTCGGCGCGGGCGTCGACGCGATCCTCGGGCTCGAACACGAGCAGCCCGGTACGTTGCCGCGCAGCGCCCAGTTGATCAGGCTCGAAGACACCGGCATGGCCCTGCAAATGGCCGAGTACGTGACGCATGCAGTGCTGCGCTACCTGCGCCGTTTCGACGAATACCAGACGCTGCAAAGCGAACGCCGCTGGGAAGTGCTCGATCCGCATCCACGCGAGACCTTCACGGTTGGCGTGCTCGGCCTCGGCGTCCTCGGTACGCATGTCGCGCAAGCAGTCGCGGCGTTCGGCATGCCGGTGCGCGGGTATAGCCGCAGTGCGCGGCAAATCGACGGCATCACGACCTTCGCCGGAGAGGCACAGTTCGATGCGTTTCTCGATGGAGTGAAAGTGCTGGTCAATCTGCTGCCGCATACGCCGGATACGGGCGACGTGCTGAACGCACGCACCTTCTCGAAGCTCGCGAAGGGCGCATATCTGATCAACGTCGCACGCGGCGGGCATCTGGTCGAACAGGATTTGCTCGAAGCGCTGGCAAGCGGCCAGGTCGCCGCCGCGACGCTGGACGTGTTCCGCGAAGAACCGTTGCCGCCCGATCATCTGTTCTGGCAGGAGTCGCGTATCACAATTACGCCGCACATGTCGGCGCTCACCTTGCGCGAAGAGAGCGTCGCGCAAGTCGCGCGGAAAATGACGGCGCTGATGCGCGGCGAAACGGTAAGCGGTGTGGTCGATATAGAGCGTGGATACTGAACGCGGATACTGAGCAAAATATCGAGCACGGATTTTGAACACCACCGAATTCATCTGAAGGAGCGCCGCCACGCGCGGGCTCATTGCATGGGACCGGAGTAACGCGCTAAAGCGCAAACTCCGGTCGACACTGGAGACACATCATGGCCTTGCCCCAACGCGTCAAAATCGTCGAAGTCGGTCCGCGTGACGGACTGCAGAACGAGAAAGAATTCGTCCCCACCGAGATCAAGATCGAGTTGATCGACCGCTTGTCGGCGGCCGGCTTTCGCAACGTCGAATCCGCGTCGTTCGTATCGCCGAAATGGGTGCCGCAGATGGCCGACGGCGCCGACGTGATGGCCGGCATCGAACGCCGCGCCGGTACGATCTACTCCGTGCTGACGCCGAATCTGCGCGGTTTCGAAGGCGCACTCGCCGCGCGGGCGGACGAGATCGTGATCTTCGGCGCCGCCAGCGAAGCGTTCTCGCAGAAGAACATTAACTGCAGCATCGCGGAAAGCATCGATCGATTCGCGCCGGTCGCGCAGGCGGCGAAGGAACATGGCCTGCGGATTCGCGGCAGCGTGTCGTGTGCGCTCGGCTGTCCGTACCAAGGCGAAGTGCAGGTGGCGTCGGTGGTCGATGTGGTCGAACGTTTCGCGGCGCTCGGCTGCGACGAGATCGATATCGCGGATACGATCGGCGTCGGCACGCCGAAGCGCACGCGCGAAGTGTTCGAGGCAGTCACCCGGGTGTTTCCGCGCGAACGCCTGTCGGGGCACTTCCACGACACCTACGGTCAGGCGCTCGCGAACATCTACGCGGCGTTGCAGGAAGGCATCGAGATCTATCACGCGTCGGTGGCGGGGCTTGGCGGCTGCCCGTATGCGAAGGGTGCAACCGGCAACGTCGCGACCGAAGACGTGCTGTATCTGATGAACGGCCTCGGCATCGAGACCGGCGTCGACCTCGCGCAAGTCGTCGCGATCGGTGATTTCATTTCGACGTCGATCGGCCGGCCCAATGTCTCACGCGCCGGCAAAGCGTTGCTTGCCAAAGCCCGCAGCGAACAGGCCAACTGCGTTTGACGCTCGCCACTCATTTGGCAATTCATTCCAGCACACATTTCGCCAAATCATTCAGGACCTGAAACGATGACGGATCACGCCTCCCTCGACTCCGACGATCTCACCGCATTGCCTGACTCCGCACGCCGCGTCGCCCTGTTGTTGCGCGAACGCGGCCACGCGGGACGGATTGTGATGCTGCCGGAAACCGGCAAGACTTCCGCCGAAGCCGCGGCCGGCCTTGGCTGCTCCGTTGCGCAGATCGCCAAGTCGATCCTGTTTCGCCGCCGCGAAGACGACGCGCCAGTACTGGTGGTCGCGAGCGGCGCGAATCGCGTCGACGAAAAGAAGGTCGCGGCGCAAGTCGGCGAGATCGGCCGTGCGGATGCGAAGTTCGTCCGCGAAAAAACGGGTTATGCGATCGGCGGTGTCTGCCCGATCGGCCACGCCACCGAACCCTTCACGCTGATCGATGCCGATCTGCTGGAACTCGATAGCCTGTGGGCCGCCGCAGGTCATCCGCATGCGGTGTTCAATCTGACAGCGCAGGAACTGATTGCGTTGACGGGTGCGCCGGCGATCGATGTGGCGCTACGCGAGACGGCGTGACGCAATGACAGCGGGCATCGATAGCGAAGACGACGAGGCTGCCGTGCCGTCACCGTGCATCAGCGTGTGCAGGATGGACGCTTCGACTGGTTGGTGCGAAGGCTGTTTGCGCACGATCGACGAGATTGCCAGCTGGTCGTCGTTCGACGACGACGCGAAGCGCGCAGTCTGGGACGCGATCGAGGAACGCCACGCGGAATTCATGGCCAGGCAGGCAAAGGCGCAGCGGTGAACGCCGCGCCGCGCATCGTAACGATCGGCGAGACGTTCAGTTCGACGCTCGAGCTATCGGCGGAATCGGTGAAGTCGTTCGCCACGCTCGTCAACGACTTCAACCCGCTGCATCACGACGACGCCTACGCCGCGCAAAGCCGCTTCGGCGGTTTGATCGCGTCCGGCACGCAACCGACCGCGTATTTCATGGCGCTACTGGCGACCTATTTTTCGACGTACGCGCAACCGCTCGGCCTCGAGTTCGATATCAAGCTGAAGAAAGCCGTTCACGCGAACGATACGTTGACGATCACGTGGCGTGTGCGCGACGCGTACTGGAAGCCGAGTCTGAACGGCGATCTGACACATCTCGAAGGAAGCGTGGTGAATCAACGCGGCGACACCATGTTGATCGGCACGTCGACAATCCTGGTGATGCCGAAACCCGAAGCATCGGCGAATGCCAACGCGAGCACAAACCCGGACACAGGCGCACCATGATCAACCTACCGGCATCGATCCGGGTCTTCGAACGCGGCTGGCTTTCGTCGAACAATGTGCTGCTGGTCGATGACACATGTGCCGCACTCGTCGATACCGGCTACGCGACGCACGCGCCGCAAACCCTCGCGCTCGTGCAGCAAACGCTCGGCGCGCGGGCGCTCGATCTGATCGTCAACACGCATCTGCATTCGGACCACTGCGGCGGCAACGCGCTGTTGCAGTCGACGTGGCCGTGCCGTACCGCGATTCCCGCATCCGAAGCCGACGCGGTGCGAGATTGGGACGAAACCCGTCTGACGTTTCGCGCCACCGGCCAGACCTGCGAGCGCTTCACCTTCACCGAGACGATCGCGCCCGGCGCGCAACTGCGGCTCGGCGCGCTCGATTGGCAAGTGCTCGGCGCGCCTGGCCACGATCCGCATTCGTTGATGCTGTATTGCCCGGACGAACGCATCCTGATCAGCGCGGACGCGCTGTGGGAAAACGGCTTTGGCGTGATCTTTCCCGAACTGGAAGGTGAAAGCGGCTTCGCCGAAGAACAGGCGGTGCTCGAAACCATTGCGAAGCTCGACGTGCAGCTCGTGATTCCCGGCCATGGTTCGCCCTTCACGAATGTCGAGCAGGCGCTGGAACGGGCGTTTTCACGCGTCGCGTGGCTAAGGGCCGATCCGGCGCGCAATGCGAAGAATGCGTTGAAGGTGTTGATCGTGTTCAAGCTGCTCGAAGTCCGCGCGATGAGCTTCGACACGTTGCTGCGGATGCTCGACGATGCCGCCGCGATGCGCGCTGCTGCCGCCATGCTCAAGCCGAGTGGCGAATGGTCCACATTGGTGCACGCGATCGTCGAGGAGTTGGCGGCCAAAAACGGGCCGTTGGAGATCAATGGCGAGCGCATCGTCGCGCGCCAGGCTTGACGCGCACGGTGCTGGCGGCCGGCAGCAGGCGGCAAGCACAACGCCAAAACCGTCGCCCCAAAAAGAAAGCCGCTCGACCATCAAGGCGAGCGGCGGAAATTCTGTCGGACGTGATCAGCGTCGATATGAATGATACGCGTACCGGTTTTTTGACCGCATCAGTGATTTCCCTACAGAAGCTTGACACCGTCTTTTAAACCCGCATACAGACGGCATTACGAAGCTTCGTAGTCGCGCGCGCTGAACGTCATTGGTCCGTCTATATGAATAATGCCGCGCGCCGATTGCTCCGGAATCCGTACTATTGCCCGCTGATCCATCGGCATCCCAGCCATTCCATCAGGTCGAAGACAGGCGTTTCTGCGGCACGATCCGCCAGCCGAGGTTCACGCCGGCGGCCGCGAGCAGGATCAGCACCGCACCGAGCACCTGAATCCACGCGAGCGTCTGTCCGAACGCAACCCGGTCGACGATGATCGCCACCACCGGATAGATGAACGACAACGCGCCGGTCATCGAGGTCGGCAGCTTCTGGATCGCGCCGTAGAGCAGCACGTACATGAGCCCCGTATTGACGATACCGAGCACGATCAATTCGAGCCACTGCACGCCGTTGGTCGGCAGCGCATCGAAGCGCACGAACGGCGCCAGCATCACGACGCCGAGCGACACCTGGATCAGCGCGATCAGGTGCGGCGGCGTGCCCTTCAGGCGCTTTGTGATAATCGACGAGACTGCGTACATCGCCGCCGCGCCCACAGCATAGGCGACCCCGACCAGATACTGGCCCGGCACCGCCAATACCGCCGGTTCGACCTTCACCACGAACACGAGGCCGATAAACGCGACCACCAGCCAGGCCACCGTCGACGCGCTGACACGCTCGCGAAACACCAGCGCGCCGAGCGCGACCAGCATGAACGGCTGCGTGTTGTAGACGGCGGTCGCCATCGAGATCGAAGCGCGTGAATAGGCCGCGAACAGCAGCACCCAGTTGATGACGATCGCCGCGCCGCCGAGCAGCGCGAGGCCGAGCATCTTCCACGAAAAGAGCTTGCGCCTGAACAGGCCGAGCACGGCGCACACGAGCGCCAGCGTCGCGCCGCCGAAAATACAGCGAAAGAACACCACATTGAACGGACTCTGCTGCGACGACACCACCAGCCAGCCGATGGTGCCGGACATCAGCATGGCCATGGTCATTTCCGCCGCGCCGCGGCGAATCTCATTGGACGCCATGATTCGATCCTCGAATTGATTCCTGTATGAGAAGCAGTGTAATTAATCCGATCGCCCGAATACAGTGCTAAACTTAAGTCTTCCCGCGCGGAAACCTAATAATCGAAGGCCGCCATGACCAAACGCCTTGCTCCCGCAGCACCCGCGACACTCGATGAAACCGACCGCGCGCTGCTCGCCGCGCTGGCGGCGGACGCCCGCCAGCCGGTCAGCGAACTGGCGCGGCTGGTTGGCCTTTCGGCGCCGAGTACGGCGGAGCGTGTCCGAAGGCTCGAAGCGCAAGGCGTGATCGAGCGCTTCACCGTGCAGATCGATCCGCGCGCGCTGGGCTTCACGCTACAGGCAATCGTGCGCGTGAAGCCCTTGCCAGGGCAGTTGCATCTGGTGGAAGACGTGATCCGGCGGATTCCGGAGTTTGTGGAATGCGACAAGGTGACGGGCGACGACTGCTTCATCTGCCGCCTCTACCTGCATTCGATCGACCAGCTCGACGAGATTCTGTCGAAGGTGACCGAGCGCGCGGAGACCAGCACGGCCATCGTCAAGTCGACGCCGGTCGCGCGCCGCTTGCCGCCGCTAGGCTGAGCGGAACGCGCGGCCGCGTCGCGTGTCGCGCCAAGTCGCGCGTGAACGAACGGCGGCCGCATTGCGTATGAACCAAGCCGCTTATTGCTCGACCGCCTCGAAGAACGACAGCATCTCCGCGACCAGTTCGTCCGAGGCCTCTTCAGGAATGTAATGCCCGCACGGCAATGAGCGCCCGCTCACGTCCCGCGCGACGTGACGCCATTCCGCCAACGCGTCGAAGCACTTCTCGATCACCCCCTGGTCGCCCCACAACACACGCAGCGGACAGCCGATCTTGTGGCCGCGCTCGATGTCGGCACGGTCGTGTTCGAGGTCGATGCTCGCCGACGCCCGGTAGTCCTCGCACATCGCATGCACGGCGCCAGGTTGCGCCAGCGCGCTGCGATAAGCGTCAAGGGCTTCGGGCGCGAACGGCGCGAGGCCCGCGTGACGGCTGCCCATCACCGCATCGACATACGCGGCCGGGTTCGCGCCGATCAGCGTTTCCGGCAGCGGCTCCGGCTGGATCAGGAAGAACCAGTGGAAGTAATAGGTCGCGAAGGCGCGGTCGGTGGCTTCGTACATCGCGAGCGTCGGCGCGATGTCGAGCAGCATCAAGCGCTCGACGGCGTCGGGATGATCGAGCGCCATCCTGTGCGCGACGCGGGCGCCGCGATCATGGGCGCACACGAGGAACCGTTCGAAGCCGAAGTGGCGCATCACGGCGACCTGATCGGCCGCCATCGTGCGTTTGGAATACGGCGTGTGGTCGGGGTCGCTGGGCGGTTTGCCCGAGGCGCCGTAGCCGCGCAAGTCGGTGGCGATGACGGTGAAGTGCTCCGCCAGTTGCGCCGCGCACCGCTGCCAGATCAGATGCGACTGCGGGTGACCGTGCAACAACAGCAGGGGCGGCCCTGACCCGCCCCTCACTCCGAAAATATCGACGTCGTCCACGGCGACACGAAAGGGCGTGAAATCCTCGAAGGCCATAGCGGGTCTCTTGTCGTTTGGGAGTCAAACCATTGTAGAAGCGCAATGTGTCGATGCGGGGTGGGATAGCCCACGCAAGCATAGAACCTGAACACTCCTTCCAACTGTTCTAAACGGACACGACGCGGCAGCTTCGCCTATAATCGAACGATCGTTCTTAAATTTTCGGGCGGTCATGGCAAACGCGTGGCAGGTGCGTGGTGGGATCGCAGCGGCAGCACAGCTGCTGGTCAGTCTCGACGCACCATGGGCCATAGGCCGCTAAACTCATTATCGCCGGGCGCTCTACACCGCACCGGCCCGTTCATCAGGAGACTCGCACCATGGCATTGCCCGCCGTCCTGCAAAAACTCGCGCTGCCCGTCGTCGCTTCGCCGATGTTCATCGTCAGCTATCCCGAACTCGTGTTGGCTCAATGTAAGGCCGGTATCGTCGGCTCGTTCCCCGCGCTGAATGCTCGCCCGGCCGAACTGCTCGACGAATGGCTCACACAGATTCAGGCACAGCTCGCCGAGCACAAGGCGGCTAATCCCGACGCCATCATCGGGCCGATCGCCGTCAACCAGATTGTTCATCAGTCGAATACGCGGCTCGAGCACGACGTGCGTGTGTGCGTCGAACACAAGGTGCCGATTTTCATCACCAGCCTGCGCGCTCCGGCGCGCGAAATCGTTGACGCGGTGCACAGCTACGGCGGCATCGTGCTGCACGACGTGATCAACCTGCGGCATGCGCAGAAGGCGCTGGAAGCGGGCGTCGACGGGTTGATCCTGGTGGCGTCGGGCGCCGGCGGCCATGCGGGCACGACATCGCCATTCGCGCTGGTCGGCGAAGTGCGGCGCATGTTCGACGGCCCGATCGTGCTGTCCGGCTCGATCGCCAACGGCGGCTCGATTCTCGCCGCGCAGGCCATGGGCGCGGACCTCGCCTACATGGGCACGCGTTTCATCGCGACCAAAGAAGCGCACGCGGTCGACAGCTATAAGGAAGCGATCGTCAATTCCACAGCGTCGGACATCATCTACACGAACCTGTTCACCGGCGTACACGGCAACTACATCCGCGAAAGTATCTTGAACGCAGGGCTGGACCCGGACGCGCTGCCGGAATCGGACAAGACCGCGATGAACTTCGGCAGCGACAAGGCGAAGGCGTGGAAAGACATCTGGGGCGCAGGCCAGGGCGTCGGCCTGATGGACGACGTGCCGAGCGTTGGTGAGCTGGTTCGGCGTTTGACGAAGGAATATGACGACGCGAAAGCGCGGCTGGGGATCGCGCGGTAAGCGCCTCGTTAAGGCGTTTTGCTGCGGCTCGATTCTGGAGCCGCAGCATGTCCGGCACTTACACTCGAGCGTTATACGAGGCCTCTTAAGCCGGCCTCACATACTGGCATCACGCCCAGACTTTACATATTACGGCGGTACTGCCCGCCCACCTCAAACAACGCGTGCGTAATTTGCCCGAGTGAGCAGACGCGCACGACGTCCACCAGCACCGCGAACACGTTGTCATCGTCGATCACTGCGCGCTTCAAGCGCTCAAGTGCTGCGGGCGCATCGTCACGGTGCTGCGCCTGAAAACCGCGCAGGCGTTTCAACTGGCTCTGTTTTTCTTCGTCGGTGGAGCGGGCGAGCGCGATCGGCTGCGGCGCTTCATGCGGATGCGCGCTCAAAAACGTGTTCACGCCCACGATCGGATACGAGCCGTCATGCTTGCGATGCTCGTACAACATCGACTCGTCTTGAATGCGTCCACGCTGATAACCCGTTTCCATCGCGCCCAGCACACCACCCCGCTCGGTCAGTCGATCGAATTCCGCCAGCACCGCGTCTTCCACCAGATCGGTCAGCTCCTCGATCACGAAGCTGCCCTGATTCGGATTCTGATTCTTCGCCAGACCCCATTCGCGGTTGATGATCAACTGGATCGCCACCGCACGGCGCACCGAATCTTCGGTGGGCGTGGTGATCGCTTCGTCGAATGCATTGGTGTGAAGCGAATTGCAATTGTCGTAGATCGCGATCAGCGCCTGCAGCGTGGTGCGGATATCGTTGAAGTCGATCTCCTGCGCATGCAGGCTGCGCCCCGAGGTTTGCACGTGATACTTGAGCTTCTGGCTGCGTTCGTTCGCGCCGTAGCGTTCGCGCATTGCAATGGCCCAGATGCGTCGCGCGACACGGCCGAGCACCGTGTACTCCGGGTCCATGCCGTTCGAAAAGAAGAACGACAGATTCGGCGCGAAGTCGTCGATCGACATGCCGCGCGCGAGATAGGCCTCAACATACGTGAAGCCGTTCGCGAGCGTATAGGCCAACTGCGAGATCGGGTTCGCGCCCGCCTCGGCGATGTGATAGCCGGAAATCGACACCGAATAGAAATTGCGCACGCCGTGATCGACGAAATACGCCTGAATATCGCCCATGACTTTCAGGCTGAACTCGGTCGAAAAGATGCACGTGTTCTGGCCTTGGTCCTCCTTCAGGATGTCGGCCTGTACTGTGCCGCGCACGTTTTCCAGCGCTGTGCGGCGAGCGGCGGCGAGTTCTTCGCCGGTGGGTTGGCGTCCTTCCTGTTGCAGCCTGTCGTTTAGACGCGCGATCTGCTGATCAATTGCGACGTTGAAGAACATCGCGAGAATCGTCGGCGCCGGCCCGTTGATCGTCATCGATACCGACGTCTCTGGCGCGCACAGATCAAAGCCGTCGTAGAGCGTTTTCATGTCGTCGAGCGTCGCGACGGAGACACCCGAGTTGCCTACCTTGCCGTAGATGTCGGGACGCTCGTGTGGCTCTTCGCCGTAGAGCGTGACCGAATCGAAGGCCGTCGAAAGACGTTTGGCCGGCATGCCTTCGGAGAGCAATTTGAAGCGGCGGTTGGTGCGGAACGGATCGCCTTCGCCGGCGAACATCCGTGTCGGGTCTTCGTTTTCGCGGCGGAACGGAAACACGCCCGCGGTGAACGGAAAGTAGCCAGGGAGATTGTCGAGCATCAGCCAGCGCAGGATTTCGCCGTGGTCGACGAATTTCGGCAGTGCGACTTTGCGGACCTTGGATCCGGATAGCGTCGTGACGGTGAGCGCGGTGCGAATTTCGCGGTCGCGTATGCGAACGATGTGTTCGTCGCTGGAATAGGCGGTCACGGTTTGAGGCCAGGCGTCGAGGAGTTTGCGTTCGCGTTCGCCGAGGGCGGCGGTGCGTTGGGCGATGAGTGTGTCGAGTTGTGTTTGGGGCGTGTTCGCGGAGCTTGCCGAGGCGCTTGAATCAGCGCCTGCGGAGGTGGCGGCAGCGGCATCAAAGGATGCTTCTGCACCTGTACCCGCATCAGCTTCGGCGAGCATGCGGCGCGCTTCTGTAAGTTGCCAGCGCTCACGCGCCGCCCGCGCTTGCGCGTCGGCACGCTCACGGTACGCGTGAACAGTCTGCGCAACATCCGCCAGATAGCGCACACGCGCGGGCGGCACGATGGCATTGCGGCCGCTGGAAAAGCGCAGATCGTCGAGCAACGGCAAACGCCCGCCGCCTGAACGCAGGCCGTGCCTGCGCAGCGCCTCGGCGACGTGCTGATACAGCGCGGTCACACCGTCGTCGTTAAAGCGCGAGGCGATCGTGCCGAACACCGGCATCGCATCCGGCGCCTTCGCGAAGTCGCCACGGTTGCGCTGCACCTGCTTCGCGACATCGCGCAACGCATCCGGCGCACCTTTACGGTCGAACTTGTTGATCGCGACGAAGCTGGCAAAGTCGAGCATGTCGATCTTTTCCAACTGACTCGCCGCACCGAATTCCGGCGTCATCACATACAGCGATTCGTCGACGAACGGCACGATCGCCGCATTGCCCTGCCCGATCCCGGACGTTTCGACGATGATCAGATCGAAACCTGCGGCCTTGCACAGCGTGAGCACGTCTTCCAACGAACTCGTGATTTCACTCGATGCGTCGCGAGTCGCCATCGAGCGCATATAGACGCGCGCGCCGCCGCCCCAATCGCCGATCGCGTTCATGCGGATGCGGTCGCCGAGCAGCGCGCCGCCGGATTTGCGGCGCGACGGATCAATAGCCAGCACGGCAATGGTGAGGGCGTCGCCATAGTCGAGTCGAAAACGGCGAATCAGTTCGTCGGTGAGCGAGGATTTGCCCGCGCCGCCGGTGCCGGTAATGCCGAGGACGGGAACCTCGATCGCTTCAGCGAGGACCGATAATATTTCCCGCTCGGCCGATTTGACGCGGCCCGCTTCGTACGCGCTGACCAGTTGCGCAAGTCGGCGGAAGGTGAAGGCTGCAGGGTCGGGTTGTTCGGCGGTGTTGGCGATGCCGGTGGTGCCGGCGGAACTGACCGCGCCGCCGATCTCGCTGCCGTGGAGCGCTCCGCCCGCCTGCCGCGCCTTGCCAGAAGAATCGCGCCCGTTGGCGTGATCGTCAGCCCGCTTCTCGACGTCCGACGCAGCACGTGACTCGAAGCGCGGCAGCCCACACGCCGACAAATCGGCCACCCACTCGCCAACCGGACTCTCCCGTACGGCGGCTGCGGCGCGCGCCACTTCAGCGCAGCGCGCAATCATGTCGTCGATCATGCCTTGCAGGCCGAGCCGCTGACCGTCATCCGGCGAATAGATCTTTTCGACACCATAACGCTCGAGCTCGGCAATCTCGTCAGGAACGATCACGCCCCCACCGCCGCCAAATACCTTGATGCGCTCGCCGCCGCGCGCACGCAGCAGGTCGACGAGATAGCGGAAGTATTCGTTATGGCCGCCCTGATAGCTGGACACGGCGACGCCGTCGGCGTCTTCGTGCAGCGCGGCAGTGGCCACTTCATCGACGGAGCGGTTGTGGCCGAGGTGGATCACCTCGACGCCGCTCGCTTGCAGGATGCGCCGCATGATGTTGATCGACGCATCGTGGCCGTCGAACAAGGCTGCAGCAGTGACGAAACGCAGGCGCCGGCCCGCGGGCAGCTTGTGGCCACCGGCGCGCTGCGGCGTGGACAGATCGGTCATGTCTCCCCCAGATCGTTACGCGTATGGGTGCTGGCAACCAGTATAGCTAAACGGGGTGAGGCGCCTACCGCACCGCCAGCGCCTTGATCTGCTCGAGCGAAGGCCACAGCGATTCGTTCGCGAACCGCTCGGCCAGGAAGTCGACAAACGAACGCACCTTGGCCGACAGATGCCGGCGGCTCGCGTAGACCACATGGATCGGTAACTCGCGCGGTGGCACGTCGTCCACCAGCAGCGGCACGAGGCGCCCCGTGGCCAGATCGTCGCCGATCACCTCGGTGCCGAGCATCGCGATGCCTGCGCCTTGCAGCACGATCACGCGCTGCGCCTCCAGGTGGTTGACGATCAGATTGCCGGACAGACGCACGCGCGGCGAGCCATCGCCGGTCGTGGGCGCGATTTCGAGCGCGGATACGCCCGCGTACTGCAGATAATTGTGGCGCGCCAGATCGGCGACGGTCTTCGGCGTGCCGTGCCGGCGCAGATAGGCCGGCGACGCGCATAGCACCAGATGGGCGGTCGCAATCTGCCGCGCGATCAGCGAAGACGACTTCAGTCCGTTCGGCGAAGCCCGGATCGCGACGTCGAAGCCTTCGTCGATCAGTTCGACCACACGGTCGGACAGGGTCATGTCGACGGTGACCTGCGGATACTGCGCGGCGTAGTCGGCCACCGCGGCCATCACGTGGCTCAAACCGAATGCCGATAGCGACGACACCCGCAAGCGCCCTTGTGGCACGACGCTCGCCGCGCCGACCACCTGTTCGGCTTCTTCGAGTTCGCTGAGCACCTGGCTCAAGCGCTCGTAGTATTCGCGGCCCGCCTCGGTCGGTGCGACACGGCGCGTCGTGCGGTTCAGCAAACGCGCGCCGAGCTGCTGCTCGAGGTGCATCACGTGCTTGCTCGCCATTGCCGCCGACATCTCCATCCGTTCGGCCGCGCCGACAAAGCTGCCGACTTCGACCACGTGGCGAAACACTTTCATGCTGACCAGGGTGTCCATCTCAATCGCTCGCCTCAGGAATCAATCGACGCCATTTTGCCGGGTTTATCAAAAACTGGGCGGCAAATCGGACGAACGCGAGCATCAAAAACGGACGCCAGAAGCAGTAAAGCCCACCTTCCGGGGAAGGTGGGCTTTGCAGGTATTGCCTGATCCGACGTGATTGGCATCACGCGGCACCTGCTCAGAGGCGCCGCCCGCCTTGACTCCAGAGGCTTAGAACTTCGCGCGGAGGCCCACGCCGTACGTGTTGCCGCTCGACTGGCTGGTGATCTTATCGTACATATAAGCCGCGTAGATGTCCGTGCGCTTGGACAGCGGATAGTCGTAGCCGACTGCAGCCGTCTGACGGGTCTGGTCCAGCCCGCCGCCGTCGCGCGAATAGGCGTACGACGCCATCACCGTGCCCGGGCCGGCCGGCACGGACACGCCGCCCTGCGCCGTATTCACGTGCCAGCTCGAAATGGTCTGCTGGTTATACGTGTACATGTACTGCCCAAAGAACTTCACGAACTTCATGTCGTACGAGACGCCGGCTTGCGCCACGCTCTGGCTCTTCAGGCCCGGAACGCCCGACGTATTGAAGCTGCCGAGGTCGGCCGGCACATTGTTGAAGTTCACGTACTGGTACACCGCGGTTGCCGCGAACGGGCCGTGGAAGTACAACACCTGGCCGCTCCACTTCTTCGCGCTGTTCTGACCCGCCGTGTTGCCGAGCGCGTACATCGCCGTCGCGGACAGGCCGTTGAAGTTCGGCGACGAGTACGACACCGCGTTGTTCCAGCCCGAATCGCCTGTCACGCCCTGATCCGTCGAGTACGTCGGGAACGTGCCCAGCCCGAGGTACACGTGGGTCACCATCGGCGAGAACACGTACGAGTCGATGAACGGGTTGAACAGAATCGTCGACACGAACAGCGGCGTCGTCAGGCGGCCTGCCGTGACCGTGCCGTACGGCGATTCGATACCGACATACGCGTTACGCGAGAACATCGTGTCGCCCTGGAAGCGGCCGTACTGGCCGTTCTGCGCACGGAAGAAGCCTTCCAGTGTGAAGATCGCCTTGTAGCCGTTGCCCAGATCCTCAGCCCCCTTCAAGCCCCAGTACGACGTCGACATACCGCCACCGGACACCTGGACCGCCGTCTTGCCGCCCGGGAATTTCTGCGCGCCAACCCATTCGTCGACCTGACCGTAGAGTTGTACGCTCGATTGCGCAAAAGCAGACGATGCACTGGCCAGCAGGGCGGCACACGCGGTTACCTTGAGGGTGGTCTTCAGCGCACTGCTGATGCTTGTTTTCATGGGTTCTCCTGTCTTTGTCAAAAAGGGTGCGGCTGTGCGAAAGGGGGAGCTCGCGCGAATGATTGTTGTTGTCCGTTCGATCATCGAGCCAATCTGGGCGGGACCATCTTTGCGGACCATTTTTATGGACAAAAATATCGTGGGTTATTGCGGGTATAGCGATCTGATTAGTTTTGTCACTTATCGGCCTGATAAAGCGGTGACCACGTACGTCATCGCCGCATCGCCACGGACTTCGCGGTTCGGCGCAAAGCGTTACTGACATTGCGCCCGACTGGGTGATAACGGTTCAGATGAGATGCGGATGACGCGTCGCGGCGAAAACGATCAAATTTGACGACGGGAAGCGATTTACTGCCGAATGTTTTCAAAAAAGTGTGGCGTCGAAACGTCACATTGACAGGGGCTTATCGGACGGCAGCAAAGCGGAATGCCGCAGCAAACCAGCTTAAGAACCGGAGAAGCGGATTCGATGAACCGTGGACGTGGAATTCGGCGAGACGAGCGGTGAGACGAGGAGCGGTGTTAAACCGCATTGGGCGGGAGCGTGACTCCGACGCTGCCGTTAGTTACGGTACGGCGAACCTTCCTGCTGGCGGGGGTCGTCCCCTTGGCGCTGCATTGCGCGCGAGGCGCCGCGCTCTTCGTTGTAGCGGGCGACATCGGCGCGAATCGAACCGGCGCGAACCGGCGCGTTGGGCGGCGGACGCGGCACTGCGCGCGATTCGGCGCTGACAGGGGTGATAGCGCCGGCGTACTGCATGCCGCCGCGGCCGTCGTTGGGATATCCGGCCGGGCCGGTAACACGACGCATGCCTGGGTTGTAACCGCCAAAGCCGTTGCCGTAGTTGCCGGCAGCGAAGTTCGCACCGCCATGCGGCAAGCGTGCGTTGTTGTCGGTCACATTGTTGCGAGCCGGTCTTGCATTGGGGGTGCCATAGTAATAGCCGCCGTTGCGCGCATCGCCACGCATTGCGTGGCCCGCGGCGGCATGCGCATAACCGCCACCACCGCCGCTGTGCGGTACGCCCGGCACTTTTGCATAGGCGAACGAGCACAGCGCAGCGATAACCGCGCCTAACGCCCAGTGCTTCGTTCTCGACAACCCGTCCACCAAGTGACTCACATGCCCGAAGACCTGCCTGAAGCCCACCGTTCGAGCTGCGATGGACTTGTTCTGGGACCGGCACGAGCGCTGCGTATCTGTCGCGGCGCGGGGCATCCCGATGGCCTTTGAGCAGTAATTTATGGGCCCCGGCAAAGGGTGTCGAGCCAAAAAGTGTTAGGCCCCGACCGCTGTTGTAACACCTTGTTACTGCGACGTTTTTCCGCGACACAGCCCTTGCGCGAAAGCCTTGAAACAGCTTGGCTGAGCGGCCTTTGCGAGATCAGCTGAAGGTGTTTGCGTATGACAAATCCACGCGGGTTTTTTGCCGGGTTGTTAAAACAGCAATGGACCAAACGGATACGGTCACCAATACTGGAACTGCCCGCGGGCCCCGGCATGAGACCACTGAAGCGACGATCTGATGCACAACGCTCATTAATCGATTCGGTAAATGAATTTGCATATTCAATCGGTTTTCAACAACAATAGGCGTTTTCCATAGCCTGAGGCGGGCACATTCGCGCGCCCTGCTTTCCGCATCACCGAATCGAGATTCCGCCATGGCTCGCCCGAAACTGCTTCCCGACAATTTCACCTTGTGCCTCGTGAGCACCGTGATCCTTGCCAGCTTCCTGCCGGTTCACGGGCAGGCCGCCGTCGGGTTCAACTGGGTGACGAACGTTGCGGTCGGCCTGCTGTTTTTCCTGCACGGCGCCAAGCTCTCACGCGAAGCGATCGTTGCGGGCGCGACGCACTGGCGTTTGCATCTGGTAGTGCTGCTCAGCACGTTCGCGCTGTTTCCGCTGCTCGGCCTCGCGCTTAAGCCGCTCCTTTCGCCACTTGTCACGCCGGCGCTCTACGCGGGGGTCCTCTTCCTCTGCACGCTGCCGTCGACGGTTCAATCGTCGATCGCGTTCACGTCCATTGCCAAGGGCAACGTGCCGGCGGCCGTATGCAGCGCGTCGGCCTCGAGCCTGCTGGGGATCTTCATCACCCCCGCACTCGTCAGCCTCGTCGTCACCAATCAGGCTGCGAGCGGCGGCGCCTCGCCGTGGCATACGGTGGGCAACATCGTTTTGCAACTGCTGGTGCCGTTCGTGGCCGGGCAGTTGCTGCGCCCGCTGATCGGCAAATGGATCGAGCGTAATCGCGGCGTGCTGAAGTTCGTCGATCAGGGCTCGATCCTGCTGGTGGTGTACGGCGCGTTCAGCGAAGCCGTCGACGAAGGCCTGTGGCACCAGATCCCGTTGTCCGCACTCGCCGGCCTGCTGCTGATCAGCGTTGTACTGCTCGCGCTCGCGCTGGCCGTGACGATCCTGGCCAGCAAGCGGCTCGGCTTCAACCGCGCCGACCAGATCACGATCATCTTCTGCGGTTCGAAGAAAAGCCTCGCTGCCGGCGTGCCGATGGCCAAGGTGATTTTCGCCTCGCATGCGGTGGGCGCCGTGGTCTTGCCGCTGATGCTGTTCCACCAGATCCAGCTGATGGTGTGCGCCGCGCTCGCGCAGCGCTGGGGGGCTCGCGACACCAGCGGCGAAACCCGCGCTGCTTCGCGCGAGCGGCCCGCCGCCGCCGTCGCGCGCCGTTGAATACGCGCGCAATGCAAACAGGACATTCATAAGCGCCCTCCATGAGCGTCATTTGAAGAAAGCCGCCTCGTGCGGCTTTTTTGTTATTTCGCGCTCAAACGCCGCCGCTGTCGCCTCAGCCGGATGGCATAGGCAAAGTCCTGGCCGTGGCAAAACCCGCTGCCAGCGGGCCCAAGGCCACGACGCACCACGCCGGTGCAACGCTTCACTAAAATTTCACTTAACTCCAGCCAGGATGGGTCGATAAGACGAAGGTTGATCGCTACGCCTAACTGCCATGCAACCTCGTTCGCCCTCCCGATCCGCTACGCCGCGCATCGAGGAGTTGATCGCCCGGCGTGACTTGTCCGCCGTATTCCAGCCAATCATCGATTTCGACGACGGCGCGATCCTCGGCTACGAAGGTCTGATCCGCGGCCCGGCCGGTACACCGCTCGAAGCGCCGTTCGCCCTGTTTTCGCAGGCACTCGCTGAGGGCTGTGCGCTTGAACTCGAGCAGGCCGCCGCGCGCACCTGTATCGACGCGTTCGCGAAGCTCGATTTCGACGGCAAGCTGTTTCTCAATTTCAGCGCGGGAGCGATCCGTCAGCTGGCCGACGCGCACGACGACACGCTCGCGCTGCTGCGTCGTCGCGGTGTCGATCCGCAACGGATCGTGATCGAGCTGACCGAGCAAAGCACGATTCTGGATATCGCCAGCTTCCTGCCGGTGATTTCGGCGTTGCGCACGGCCGGCGCGCAGTTCGCGCTCGACGATTACGGCACCGCGAACGCCAGCATGAATCTTTGGGTGCGCCTGCAACCGGACGTCGTGAAGATCGACCGCTTCTTTATCCACGGCATCGCAAGCGACTCGCTGAAATTCGAAGCCGTGCGCGCGATGCAGCACTTCGCCAGCGCGAGCGGCGCGCGGCTCGTGGCCGAAGGCATTGAAGATGAAGCAGATCTGATCGTGGTGCGCGACATGGGGATCGGCTGCGGGCAGGGGTTTTTCTTCGGCCGGCCGCATGCCCAGCCGGCCAGCAGCGTCACCGACGACGCCCGCGACGCACTACGCGCCGGTCACATCGCCGTATTTCCGGAGACCACGCGCACAGCAAGCAGCGCGTCGCCGTCGGGCGGCATGGCATCGGCGAAGATGATGGTGCATGCGCCCGCGCTGCCGCGCCACGCCACCAACAACGACGTGCTCGAACTGTTCAACCGCCTGCCCGATCTGCACGCGGTAGCAGTGGTCGAACACGATGAACCGGTTGCGCTCATCAACCGCCGCAGCTTCATGGACCGCTACGCGCTGCCTTACCACCGCGAGCTGTTCGGCAAGCGGCCGTGCCTGCAGTTTGCGAACGCGTCGCCGGTGATCATCGAGCAATCGATGACCGTCGAACAGATGGCCAAACTTCTCGCAAGCGACGATCAGCGCTATCTCGCCGACGGCTTCGTCATCACCGACAACCACGGCAAGTACGCCGGTCTCGGTACCGGCGAGAAGCTGGTGCGCGCGGTGACCGAGGTGCGCATCGAAGCCGCGCGCTACGCGAACCCGCTGACCTTCCTGCCGGGCAACATCCCGATCAGCTCGCACATCGCCCGCCTGTTAGGGAACGACGCGGGCTTCTACGCGTGCTACGTCGATCTGAATCACTTCAAACCCTTCAACGATCAGTACGGCTACTGGCAGGGCGACGAAGTATTGAAATTCGCCGCGGCCGTACTCGCCGATGTCTGCGACCCGACCCGCGATTTCCTGGGTCACGTCGGCGGCGACGACTTCCTGATCCTGTTCCAGAGCGAGGACTGGCAGGAGCGCGTACTGCGTGCGATTCACCTGTTCAACGAAGGCGCGCAACGCTTCTACGCGCCCACCGACCGGCTGGCCGGTGGCATCCACGGTGAAGACCGGCGCGGCAATCCGACCTTCTTCGGCTTCGTGACGATGGCGATCGGCTGTGTGCGCGTCGAGTCGGACGGCGGGCCGTCGTTTTACAGCAGCGAGGAAATCGCCTCCGTCGCGGCGCTGGCGAAGCGGCGCGCGAAGCACGAGACGAGCGGCTTCGTGCTGATCGACGCGGATGAGAGCGTGGCGCTGTTACGGGGACAAGCCGACATGGCGACGATGCCCGTCGACTGAGTGCGTGGGCGTGCCCGCGCCAAAGCCAAGCCCCGATCCACGGCTTGTTTAGTTTATTTTACTAAACAACATAAATCAGGCCAACAACGCTTTCTACGGGTATTTCCGGGTACGGACCACACGTTTGCGAGGCTGCTTTAGCCACGTTTTACTATACAATCGGCCGAACTCAAACACCGTGCGGCCGCCCCACTTGCGGCCGCTTCATTCGATGGCCACAACCATCCGCGACGTCGCCCGCGCGGCCAGCGTGTCGATCGGCACCGTCTCACGCGCATTGAAGAACCAGCCCGGCCTTTCCGAGGCCACCCGCGAACGCGTGGTCGAAGCGGCGCGGCAGCTCGGCTATGACGCCGCCCAGTTGCGGCCGCGCATCCGCCGCCTCACCTTCCTGTTGCACCGTCAGCACAACAACTTCGCCGTCAGCCCGTTCTTTTCGCACGTGCTGCATGGCGTGGAAGACGCGTGCCGCGAACGCGGCATCGTGCCCTCCGTGCTGACCGCCGGTCCGACCGAAGACGTGATCCAGCAGATGCGCCTGCATGCGCCGGACGCGGTAGCGATCGCCGGTTTCGTGGAGCCCGAAACGCTGACCACGCTGGTGGCGATGCAACGCCCGCTCGTGCTGATCGACCTGTGGGCGCCGGGCCTGCGCTCGGTGAATCTCGACAACGCCGCGGGCGCCACGCTCGCCATGCGGCATCTGTTCGAACAGCAGCGCAAGCGCGTCGCGTTCATTGGCGGCTCGCTCGCGCACTTCAGCATCGCCCAGCGCGCGCTCGGTTACCGGCGCGCGTTTTTCGAAGCAGGCTTGTTGTTCGACCCATCGCTGGAACTCACGATCGACGCAGGCCTCGATCCCGACAGCGGCGCCGCGCGCGCGATGCAGCAGTTGCTCGACGCACCCGGCCCGCGACCCGACGCCGTATTCGCCTACAACGACGCCGCAGCGCTCGCCGCGCTGCGCGCGTGCCTCGCGCGCGGCATCCGCGTGCCCGAGGACATCGCGATCATCGGCTTCGACGACATTCCCGCCGCCGCGCATGCCACGCCGCCCTTGTCGACCATTTCGGTCGATAAGGAAGCACTCGGCCGGCGCGGCGTCGAGTTGCTGCTTGAAGACACACCCGCTGAACTCGAAGTCCGCTTGCCCGTCTATCTCATTGCCCGTGCCAGTACTTTGGTAAAAACGCCATGACGCAATCCGATCCGCTTCACCCCGCCAACGGCGCCGCCGCGGCGCCGCCCGTCGACAGCTTTCGCAGCGGCGACTTTCTGCTCTCTCATGTGCAGGACACGCTGCGCTTCTATGCGCCGAACGCGCTCGATCCGAGCGGCGGCTTCTTCCATTTCTTCCGCGACGACGGCTCGGTCTACGACAAGACCACGCGACATCTGGTAAGCACGTGCCGCTACATCTTCAACTACGCGATGGCGTATCGCCAGTTCGGCGACCCGCAGCATCTCGAGTACGCGCGTCACGGCTTGCGCTTCCTGCGCGAAGCGCATTGGGACGCTGAGCACCAAGGCTACGATTGGGAACTCGAATGGCGCGACAGCCGCAAACACACGCTCGACGCGACGCGCCACTGCTACGGCCTCGCGTTCGTGCTGCTCGCGTATTCGCATGCGGCGATGGCCGGCATCGAGGAAGCCAGGCCGATGATCGGCGCGACCTTCGAGTTGATGGAGCATCGCTTCTGGGACGCCGCCGCCGGCCTCTACGCCGACGAAGCGACGCCCGACTGGCGCGTCAGTTCGTACCGCGGCCAGAACGCGAACATGCACACCACTGAGGCGCTGCTGACCGCCCACGAGGCAACCGGACACCTGGTCTATCTCGATCGCGCGGAACGGGTGGCGTCGAACATCACGCTGCGCCAGGCGAAGCTATCGCAAGGCCTCGTGTGGGAGCACTTTCACGCGGACTGGTCGGTCGACTGGCATTACAACGAGGAAGACAGCTCGAACATCTTCCGTCCGTGGGGCTTCCAGCCCGGGCACCAGACGGAGTGGGCCAAGCTGCTGCTGATTCTCGAGCGCTATCGTCCGTTACCGTGGCTGCTGCCGCGGGCCATCGAGCTATTCGACGCCGCGATGACGCATGCGTGGGACGAAGATCACGGCGGTCTCTACTACGGCTTCGGCCCGGACGGCACCGTGTGCGACCACGACAAGTATTTCTGGGTTCAGGCGGAGACGTTCGCGACCGCGGCGCTGCTCGGCAAGCGCACCGGCAACGAACGCTTCTGGGACTGGTACGACGAGATCTGGCGCTACAGCTGGGCGCATTTCGTCGATCACAAGTATGGCGCGTGGTACCGCATCCTCACGTGCGACAACCGTAAGTACAGCGACGAAAAGAGTCCCGCCGGCAAGACCGACTATCACACGATGGGCGCGTGCTACGAGGTACTGGCGCACGCACTGCCTGACGGCGCGGCCGCTGCGTCCGAATCCGCGGAGTAAACAAAATGAGCAACTTGAGCGCGAACACCGAACTCCCCCTCTTCGTCTCGGCCGGCGACATCCTCACCGATCTCGTGCGGACCGGCGCCTCGCAATGGCTCTCGCGTCCTGGCGGCGCCGGCTGGAACGTCGCGCGCTGCGTGGCGCGACTCGGTTTGCCGACCGCTTGCGCCGGATCGCTGGGCGTCGACAATTTCTCCGACGAGTTGTGGAACGCGAGCATCGCCGCCGGGCTCGACATGCGCTTCATGCAGCGCGTGGAGCGCCCGCCTCTGCTGGCGATCGTTCATCAGACCCATCCGCCTGCGTACTTTTTCATGGGTGAGAACGGCGCCGATCTGGCGTTCGACCCGACGCGCCTGCCGGCTGGCTGGATCGGGCAGGTGAAGTGGGCGCATTTTGGTTGTATCAGCCTGGTACGTCAGCCACTTGGCGACACGCTTGCCGCATTGGCAGCCGAGTTGCGCTCGCGCGGGGTGAAGATCAGTTTCGATCCGAATTACCGGAATCTGATGGAGCACGGCTACGAGCCTACGTTGCGGAAGATGGCCGCGCTGGCCGATCTGATCAAGGTGTCGGACGAAGATTTGCGCATGCTGTTCAAGACGGACGACGAGGCCGGCGCGCTTGCCCAGTTGCGGGCGATGAATCCGGCGGCCACTGTGCTGGTCACGCGTGGGCCGGAAACGTCCATGTTGATCGACGGCGCCATGGTGGTGGAGGCCCGGCCGCCACGGGTGGAAGTGGTCGATACGGTGGGCGCGGGCGACGCCTCGATCGGCGGCCTGCTGTTCAGCTTGATGACCGCACCGCAGCGAGCGTGGCCGGAGCACCTGGCCTTTTCTCTGGCAGCCGGTGCCGCGGCGTGCCGCCATGCTGGCGCGCATGCACCTTCTTTGGACGAGGTAGTGGCGTTGCTGTAGTTTTTTTGCCTTGTGCGGCGCGTATCGTTGTCGATATCGTGTGCCAACATCCGGCGCCGCACGACGAAAAACCGAACCTCGGTCATCGTGCTAGGATGAAAAAACCCAACCCTTTGGAAGAAGGAGCGTCGCCATGGTTGACATCACCTACACCAAAGGTATCTACACGGCCACCGCCTCGATAAGAGAAGTACAAAGCGACACGTGGCAGGGCATCGTTACCCTTTCCCGCGACGACGGCGAAGCAGGCACCGACCAGGAGACCACGGTCTACGAAGTCGAAGCCACCTCGTCTACGCCCGAGGAAGCCCTCGAGGAAGCCAAGGCGCTCGCCCACCGCATCCTCGGGGAAATCGAACTCTAGGCAACCCGGCGTCGCGCCCATCCCGCTGCGCCATTCCTGAATCAACCGGCTGGAGGCGATCATGGCTGAACAGCTCTTCCTCTACGGCGTGTATTCGATTCACGTCCGCCCTCTCGAACTCAACGGTGCACGCTGGGACGCGGAATACGAGATCCGGCATCGCGAGAAAGCGGTGAAGTCGTGGACTACCGTTGGCGGCGATGACGGCTACGCGGACGAAACCGAAGCCGTCGCCGCAGCGCACCAGCAAGCGGTCGACGATATCGAACACGGTGCCGGCATTCCGAAGCCGCGAGCCTTTCCGTAACGGCAAAACAGGCGCACCAGGCGGCGCGTGCGCGCGACGCGTGCGTAGCGGCGGCACACTCCGGGCGCGAGCCAATTCGCGCTAAACGCCCCGCCCGGACGCCGCCTTCACCGCCTGCGCCGCACGCCGAAAATCAGCTTTAGCACGCGAGGCGGCGTGCTACGCTTTGCGCGTTTTCATACTCACGAGCACGCGATGGCTACCGAACCGTCAGACCGCCTTTCCGCCATCGGCGACACCGAAGCCGAAGCCGAGGCACAAGCGCGAAAACGTCACCCGCGCGGTAGCCGCGAGATGCGCCTGGATGATCGCGTGGTCATTGCCCACGGCATGCCGACGCCGCTCTGGCAGGATCTTTATCACCGTGCACTCGTCGTCCGCTGGCCGATGTTTTTTATCTCGCTCGGCGTCTTGTTCCTGCTGCTCAATACCTTTTTTGCCGCGCTCTACATGCTCGGCAACGCACCGATCGCCAATCAGTTTCCATCGGGCTTCGGCGGCGCATTTTTCTTTAGCGTCGAAACGCTCGCGACGGTCGGCTATGGCGACATGCATCCGCAAACTGTCTACGCTCACTGGGTCGCGACGTTCGAAATCTTTGTCGGCATGTCCAGCATCGCGTTGGCAACGGGGCTGATCTTCGCGCGCTTCTCCCGCCCGCACGCAAAGATCATGTTTGCCCGCTATGCAGTCGTGCGGCCGCTCGACGGCCGTATGACGCTGATGGTGCGCGCTGCCAACGCGCGCCAGAATGTCATCGCCGAAGCGCGTGCAAGGCTGCGCATCATGCGCCTCGACACCACCATCGAAGGTTTTACGCTGCGCAAGCTCTACGATCTGACACTCGTGCGCGACCAGCATCCCGTGTTCAAACTGGGCTGGGTCCTGATGCACGTCATCGACGAAAACAGCCCGCTGTTCGGCGAAAGCGCCGAGACGCTCAAGGGGCGCGACGCGTCGCTGCTGCTCACGCTTGAAGGGGTCGACGAATCGACCTCGCAAACCATGCAGGCGCGTCACATGTGGCCCTGCGAGCAGATCCTCTGGCAACACCGCTTCGTCGATGTCATGCGCGAGGAAAACGGCGTGAGTCACATCGACTACTCGCATTTCGACGAGGTCGTGCCGCTCGATTCGGCGCCTGTCGCCGCGTCTATGGCGAAGGCGCCCGCGCCGTCAAAACAGGACTGAAACGCACCAGGGCATACCCGAACCCCGTCCATCGCGCAGCAGATCCATCTCAAAACTTCATTAAAACGCGCGCCCCGTCGCGCTGTTTCGTTGAACGCCTCGCCAAGTAGAAAAAATTCACTCCAATTGGCGCTAAAAAATAGAGTCTCTTTCGCCGCGTCGCCTTTTGTGGCCCCCACCCCACGGCACGCGGATGCAAAACAAGGAGACTCACCCATGACCGCTCGCCTGCCCATCGACGGCACGCCCGCTCTCGCCGACTACAAGCTGTCCGATAACCTTACCGCCACGCGTGGCCGGATCTTCCTGACCGGTACGCAGGCGCTGGTGCGCCTTGCGCTGATGCAGCGCGCAGTCGACCGCGCGCACGGCATGAACACCGCCGGCTTCATCAGCGGCTATCGCGGCTCGCCGCTCGGCATGGTCGACCAGCAGTTATGGAAAGCGCAGAAACTGCTCACGGCGAGTGATATTCGCTTTTTGCCCGCGATCAACGAAGAACTCGGCGGCACCGCGGTGCTCGGCACGCAGCGGGTGGAATCGGACCCGGAGCGCACCGTCGAAGGCGTGTTCGCGATGTGGTATGGCAAAGGCCCCGGCGTGGATCGCGCGGGCGATGCGTTGAAGCACGGCAACGCGTACGGTTCGTCGCCGCACGGCGGCGTGCTGGTGGTGGCGGGCGACGACCACGGCTGCGTGTCGTCGTCGATGCCGCATCAGAGCGATTTCGCGTTGATGGCATGGCATATGCCGGTGGTGAATCCATCGAACATCGCCGACATGCTCGAATTCGGCCTGTACGGCTGGGCGCTGTCGCGCTTCTCGGGTGCGTGGGTCGGTTATAAGGCGATTTCGGAAACGGTCGAATCCGGTTCGACGGTCGATCTGGATGCGCTGCAAACTGAATGGACGATTCCACAGGATTTCGAATCACCGGCTGGCGGCCTGCACAATCGTTGGCCCGATCTGCCGAGCCTGACAATCGAAGCGCGGATGCACGCGAAGCTCGACGCGGTCCGTCATTTCGCGCGCACCAACAGCATCGACAAATGGATCGCGCCGAGTCCGCATGCGAATGTGGGTATCGTCACGTGCGGCAAGGCTCATCTGGATTTGATGGAAACGCTGCGCCGGCTCGATCTGACGGTCGCCGATCTGGAAGCCGTCGGCGTACGCATCTACAAGGTCGGCTTGTCGTTCCCGCTGGAAATGACGCGCATCGACGCGTTCGTGTCCGGTTTGTCAGAAGTGCTGGTGATCGAGGAGAAAGGCCCGGTCATCGAGCAGCAGATCAAAGACTACCTGTACAACCGCACGCAAGGCACGCGGCCGATCGTGGTCGGCAAGAACGCTGAAGACGGCACGCTGCTGCTGTCGTCGCTCGGTGAATTGCGCCCGTCGCGCATTCTGCCGGTGTTCGCGAACTGGCTCGCGAAGCACAAGCCCGCACTCGATCGCCGCGAGCGCGTGGTCGATCTGGTTGCGCCACAAATCCTCTCGAATGCGGCGGATAGTGTGAAACGTACGCCGTATTTCTGCTCGGGCTGCCCGCATAACACATCGACCAAAGTGCCTGAAGGGTCGATCGCGCATGCGGGGATCGGCTGTCACTTCATGGCGTCGTGGATGGAGCGCGACACCACCGGTCTGATTCAGATGGGCGGTGAAGGCGTCGATTGGGCTTCGCATTCGATGTTCACGAAAACGCGCCACGTATTCCAGAATCTCGGCGACGGCACCTACTTTCACTCGGGCATTCTCGCGATCCGCCAGGCGGTGGCCGCGAACACCACCATCACCTACAAGATCCTCTATAACGATGCCGTCGCAATGACGGGCGGCCAGCCGGTCGACGGCAGCATCTCGGTGCCCCAGATCGCGCGTCAGGTGGAAGCCGAGGGTGTATCGCGTTTCGTCGTGGTCAGCGACGAGCCGGAGAAATACGACGGTCACCACGACCTCTTCCCGAAAGGCACAACGTTCCACCATCGCAGCGAAATGGACACGGTGCAGCGCGCATTGCGCGATATCGACGGCGTGACCGTACTGATCTACGACCAGACCTGTGCGGCGGAAAAACGGCGTCGCAGGAAAAAAGGCGAGTTTCCCGATCCGGACAAGCGTCTCTTCATCAACGAGGAAGTCTGCGAAGGCTGCGGCGATTGCGGCGTGCAATCGAACTGTTTGTCGGTCGAACCGCTTGAGACTGCGTTGGGGCGTAAGCGCCGCATCGATCAATCGTCGTGCAATAAAGACTATTCCTGCGTGAACGGTTTCTGTCCGAGCTTCGTCACGGTGGAAGGCGGCAAGCTGAAGAAAGCCGCGGGCGCCGCGTTCGATCCGGCCGCACTCGCCGCACGCGTCGACGCCTTGCCGATTCCCGCGACGCATCTCGATGCCGCGCCGTACGACATCCTGGTAACAGGTGTTGGCGGCACGGGCGTCGTGACGGTCGGCGCATTGATCAGCATGGCCGCGCATCTGGAAGGCAAGAGCGCGTCGGTGCTCGACTTCATGGGCTTCGCGCAAAAGGGCGGCTCAGTGCTGTCGTTCGTGCGCTTCGCGGCGCGCGACGAGTGGCTCAATCAGGTGCGTATCGACACGCAACAGGCCGACGTGCTGCTCGCCTGCGATATGGTGGTGGGCGCGAGCGCCGATGCCTTGCAAACGGTGCGTCATGGCCGCACGCGCATCGTCGTCAACACGCATGCAATCCCGAACGCGACCTTCGTGCAGAACCCGGATGCGACGCTGCATGCCGACGCGTTGATCGACAAGATGCGCCACGCGGCAGGCGACGATCGCATGTCGACGTGCGATGCCCAGGCGCTCGCCACGCGTTTTCTCGGCGACACCATCGGCGCGAACATTCTGATGCTCGGTTATGCCTGGCAACTTGGCCTCGTGCCGGTGTCGTTCGCCGCGATGATGCGTGCGATCGAATTGAACAACGTCGCGGTGCAGATGAATCAACTGGCGTTTTCGATCGGACGTGTTGCTGCTGAAGACCCCGCTGCGCTCGAATCGCTGTGGCAGGCCCGGCATCTGGCGAAGCAGGCGGTGCGCGTCGATACGCTCGATGAGCTGATCGCGCATCGCGAAGGTCGCCTCCAAACGTACGGTGGCGCGAGCTATGTGAAGCGGTATCGCGCGCTGGTCGATACGGCGCGCCGTGCGGAAACCGCGGTCGATGCGAAGAGCGAGCGCGTCACGCGTGCCGTGGCGACAACGTTCTATCGCTTGCTCGCGGTGAAGGATGAATACGAAGTCGCGCGCCTGCATACGGATGCCGCCTTCCGCGAAGCACTGGAAGCGCAATTCGAAGGTGTCGCGGGCAAGGACTTCGGCATCAAGTTCAACCTCGCGCCGCCGACGCTCACGCGTCCTCAACCGGGCGTGAATCCGACCAAGAAGACCTTCGGTCAGTGGATGTGGCCTGTTCTCGGCGTGATGGCGAAATTCAGCGGTCTGCGTGGCACGATGCTCGATCCGTTCGGCCGCACGCTCGAACGCAAGATGGAGCGCGAACTCGCTGACGACTACGAAACCACGTTGCAACGTGCGTTCGCGAAGCTCAACGCGAACAATCTGGAAGACGTCGCGCAGCTGGCCGATCTGCATGCGCGTGTACGCGGTTATGGTCACGTGAAGCTGGCGAATCTGGCGGGCGTGAAGCGCGGCGAACGCGATCTCGCGGTGCGCTTGCAGATCGAAGCAGCGACGAGTGAGTCGGTGAAGAAGTCGCTGGAAGAGATGAAGGGCGCCGGGCAGTTGCGCGGAATTCCCGTGGTCGTCGCGAAGTAATCATTTCGCACGTGGATGACAAATGCCGCTTGGGGTTGAACCTCGAAGCGGCATTTTTTTGTCTGGTGGTTTAGCTACGCTTAGCTGCGGTCAGTTACGCATTGCGTCGAGCAGCGCTCTAACCTGCGCGACCCTGCTCGCATCGACCGGCGCGAGGCCGTTGCCGCCGACTCGCACGCCCGAGCCGAAGTGCACAGCTTCGACCTGTGTCTTGCTCACGAAGCCGGCGACCGCATCGACGGTCAAACCCGCGCCCGCCAGCACCGTGCAATGTGAGCCGGACGCTTGCCGTACCAGGTCACGCATGATCGACTCTGCCTGCAGCACGGAAGGTTTGCCGCCTGAGGTCAGCACATTCGTCACGGCGTCGAAACCGAGCAGCACGTCGAGCGCTTTCTGCAGATCACGCGTTTCGTCGAATGCACGATGGAAGGTGATCGCCAGGCCATCTGCCGCATCGATCGCACGCGCGAGGCCTTCGCGGTCGATCTCACCGTCCGCCGTCAGCATGCCGATCACCACGCCGTTTGCGCCGGCCGCCTTGACTGCACGCACGTCGCGCTGCATCACGGCGTAGTCGTCGGCGTCATACACGAACGAGCGGCTATGCGGTCGCACGATCACGTTGACGGGTATGGCTGTCGCGGCAATCACCGCTTCGATCAAGCCAAGGCTCGGCGTCAAACCGCCCTCGCCCATCGCGGTGACGAGTTCGAGACGGTTCGCACCGGCCTGCGCGGCAAGCTGGGCGTCGGCAACGGTCGTGGCGATGACTTCGAGTAGGACTGACATAAGCGCGGCTGTGGGTCGTTAAAAACGACATGATCTCAGAACCGCCGCGCGCCCCGCCAATCTGAACCATGAGGACCGCCGCTCACCCTCCAGAGCGAAGCATCCGAACCGCTATTCTTCGACCCAATCGATATCGCCGCACAACACGCACGTCTGCTCACCGACGCGCGTCGCCACCGACAGCGTCACACACGGCAGCGCCTCGTTGATCGACAGATACGGACGCGTCACATGCACGCGTTCCGGCGCGTTAATCGCCGCTCGGAAATACGGACGACGCAACCAGTTCGCCCCTTGCGCGTCGGCAAGCGGCAAAAAGCGCGTCTCATGCGCCGCGCGATCGGCACGCAACACGACGTTGCGGCCCGCCTGCTTGCCCTTCGCATCGAGCAGAAAGCAGCGCGCGGCATGATCGAGCGCGAGGAAATTCCAGCACACTTCCTCGAGCGGTTCGCCGGCGGCGAGCCTTTCCGCGGCACGCTCGAACGCCCGCAGATACGGTGTGAGACGGCTCGCATTGCGGCGCTCGCGCGCTTCGGCCTGATCGCGATAACGGTCGGTGACTTCGCTGATGCAAGTCGTGGCGTGCGCCGCGTCGGCCGCCCCTGGATTCGGCCGGCCGAAGAAAAACCCCTGTACGAAGTCCGCATCGCAGGCGAGCGCCATCTGCGCTTCATGTTCCGTTTCGACGCCTTCGATCAGCACGAGCTTGCCCGCTTCGTGCAGCAGCGCCACCAACCCCGGCAGAATCGTCGCCATATCGGCGCGATGCGCGGCGTGCGACAGCATGATGCGATCGAGCTTCACGATGTCGGGATTCAACTGCCAGATCCGTTCGACGTTGGAATGGCCCGCGCCGAAGTCGTCGAGCGCAATCAGGAAGCCACGCTCGCGGAACTGGCGCACCGCGTCGGCGAGACGTTCGAGATCTTCCGCGCGTTGTTCGAGCACCTCGAGCACGATGCGCCGTGGCGACAGGTCGAGCCGCTTGAGGTTAGCCAGCAAGGCGGCGGCGAGATACGGGTCGGTGAGCGCGCCGGGATGGACATTCAGGAACAGCCATTCGCGCTCGGCGCCGAGTACCTTGAAGTTCTCCAGATGCAGGGTCTGGGCGAGCCGGTCGACCTGCAGCACGTCGCCCAGACGCGCCGCCTCGCCGAATACGTCGAGTGGCGACACGGGCCGGTCGAGCGCATCGTGCGCGCGCAGCAGTCCCTCATAGCCGACTGCCCGCATATGCGACAGGCTGAAAATGGGTTGAAACACGCTAGTCAACGTCAGCTCGCCATGCTGCACCGAAAAACGTTCGAGCCCCGACGTCACCTCGACATCGAAGCCATGCGGCGCGCTGGCCGTCCTTTCCTGTTGCGCAATTGTCATGCAATCCTCTCACGCGAGAGCCGGGCCGGTCCGAACGCGGAAGCGAACAACCTCGGCACCGTTTCTCAAAATGTGCGTCATCGATATTCCTTAAGCAAGCTCCATGCGCACGCTGGCGCACATTCGAATGAAATTTGCATGAAAGATTGCACCGGTGGACGAGCCGATGCGCCGCACGGGGGCGCGGCGCGCACCGTTAAGGTGCATCGCCTTACCAGGACGCTTGCCGCCCGCGCTTGCGGGGTCCTGCCGGGTTGGCAATGACGTGATGCGGCGTCGGGCTAAACTTCGGCCTTGTGCCTCACGCGCGCCTCCCGACCGATATGCGGCGGCATCGTCGACGACCGTAGAGGAAGCACCGCTATATCTCCAGAAATAGACCGATGGATATTGTCTTTACCGTACTGATTCTTTTGCTCGCCGTCGCCGCTTCCGGCGTCGTTATCCGGATGCTGCCGGTCGCCTTGCCGCTGCCGCTGGTCCAGATCGCGATCGGCGCATTGCTCGCATGGCCAAGGCTCGGACTGCACGTCAGCTTCGATCCGGAAATTTTCATGATGCTGTTCATTCCGCCGCTGCTGTTCGCGGATGGATGGCGAATCCCGAAGCGCGAATTGTTCATGGCGCGCCGCTCCATCCTGATGCTCGCGCTCGGCCTGGTTTTCATGACGGTGCTGGCGGTCGGATACTTCGTGCATGCACTAGTGCCGTCGATCTCGCTGCCGGTTGCGTTCGCGCTTGCCGCGGTGCTGTCGCCGACCGATGCGGTGGCGCTGACCGGCATCGCCGGCAAGGGCAAGATTCCGGGGCGGCTGATGCATATCCTCGAAGGCGAGGCGTTGATGAACGACGCGTCGGGCCTTGTCGCGTTGAAGTTCGCGATTGCCGCGGCGCTGACGGGGGTGTTTTCGCTGCGCGACGCGTCGATCAGCTTCGTGATCATCGCGGTAGGCGGTCTCGCGACGGGCGCGGCGGTGAGTTGGCTGTTCAGCTTTGTAGCGGCGCGTTTTCTGAGTCTTAACGAAGAAGGCGATCCGGCGCCCGGTGTGGTGATGACGCTGCTGATTCCGTTCGCCGCGTATCTGATCGCCGAGCGCTTCGAGTTGTCGGGCATTCTGGCTGCGGTCTCGGCCGGCATGATGATGAACTACGCGAGCATTGCGAACGCCGGGCCGGTGTCGTCGCGGGTGCGCGCGAACAGCACGTGGACGATGATCGAATTCGTCTTCAACGGCATGGTGTTCATTCTGTTGGGGCTGCAGTTTCCACACATTCTCGGCCGCGCGCTGCTCGACGCGCACGAGACCAGCGATGTGGAGGTGTGGCGGCTGATCGGTTACATCGCCGCGGTGGCGGCGGCGCTCTACGCGCTGCGCTTCGTGTGGGTATGGCTGCTGCGCTGGTTCGCGAGCCGCGGCGCGGCGAAGCACGGCGTGGCAAACGCTGTGCCGGGGTTGCGCACGGTCACGGTGACGACGGTGGCCGGCGTGCGTGGCGCGGTGACGCTGGCGGGTGTGTTGTCGTTGCCCGAGGTGTTGCCAGGTGGTGCGCCGTTGCCAGGGCGAGACCTGGCGATTTTCATTGCGTCGGGCGTGATTCTGCTATCGCTGCTGGTGGCAGTCGTAGCGTTGCCGCTATTGTTGAGGGGCTGGCGGCGGGGTAAGGATCCGCATGCCGCGGAAGAGGCGATGGCGCGCACGATGGCGGCGCAAGCCGCGATTCGCGCGGTGGACGAAGTGCACGATAGAGATTGCGCGGATCTGGACGAGTCGGCATCGGCATACGCCGCTGATGTCACCGCGCGAGTCATGGACATTTATCGACGACGGCTCGCCACACTGGAAGACGAACAGGAGCCACGTGAACTGGCGCGCCGTGCCGATGCGCTGGAATTCCGGATGAAGTTGGCGGCGATGCGGGCCGAGCGGAAGGTGCTGCTTGCGCTGCGCAATAGTCAGGAAATCAATGACGAGACTTTGAACAAGCTCATGCGCGAAGTGGATCTGTCGGAGACGGCGCTGACCGTGCGGAAGCGATAGAGGTAGCGGTAGCAGTCAGCGTCTCGACGCGGTGATGGCCTTTCTCTGGATCGCTTGATCTTCCGATCACAAGAGAAAAGGCCATCGCCCAGGCCAATCAGGCCACCGGCCCCTGCGCCGGTTTCCTTCTCAGAAGCGCGTACAAAATGATCGCGCCAAAGGTTGCGGTACCGATCCCGCCGAGTCCGAACCCGCCGAGTTTCAACGAAAAATCTCCCGCGCCCAACACGAGCGTCACCGCCGCTACGATCAGATTCCGGTTGTCTGAGAAATCGACCTTATTCACGACCCAGATGCGTGCCCCGGTCACCGCGATCAGGCCGAACACAACGATCGACACGCCACCCAGCACAGGCCCAGGAATGGTCTGAATCACCGCGCCAAACTTCGGCGAAAAGCCCAAGACCAGCGCAATCACCGCGGCAATCACAAACACCAGTGTCGAATAGATTTTGGTCACGGCCATCACGCCAATGTTCTCGGCGTACGTCGTCACCCCCGTGCCGCCGGCAAAACCAGACAGAATCGTCGCGAGTCCGTCGCCGATAAAAGCACGGCCGACATAACGGTCGAGGTTCTGACCGGTCATCGCGCTCACCGCCTTGATGTGTCCAAGATTCTCAGCAACAAGAATCACCGCGATCGGTGCAAGCAAGGTCATCGCCTGTATGTTGAAAACCGGCGCCGTGAACTGCGGCATACCGAACCATGCAGCGTTCGCCACAATCGCAAAGTCGATCGGCTTGCCCATGCCGAGACCATTCGTGACGATCGCGTAAATCACGTACGCCATCAGCAAACCGACCAGAATCAGCAAACGCTGCAGCATGCCGCGCGCAAACACCGCGACCGCGCCGACGCACAGCACCGTCACCAGCGCCATCCACGAGTCGAAGTTGCTGCCGCTCACGCCATGCACCGCGATCGGCGCGAGATTCAACCCGATCACGCAGACGATCGCGCCCGTCACCACCGGCGGCATCAGCGTTTCAATCCATCGGGTGCCGACCGCCGACACGATCAGGCCAATGATCGCGTACACCACCCCGCACGCGATGATCCCGCCCAACGCCACCGGAATGTTCATGTTCGGACCGTGGCCGCCATACCCCGTCACCGCGATCACGAGACCGATGAACGCGAAGCTCGAACCGAGATAGCTCGGTACGCGCCCACCCACGAGCACGAAGAACAACAGCGTGCCGATCCCCGACATGAAGATGCACAGGTTCGGATCGAAGCCCATCAGCAACGGTGCAAGCACAGTGGAACCGAACATCGCGACAACGTGCTGAATACCCATTGCAAACATCTGCGGCCACGCGAGACGCTCGTCGGTGCCGACAATGCGGCCCTCGGCAGCGTTCGGCTGGGCGCGCCAGCGTGGGAAATAGGAATCGGCCATGGCGGGGGTTCTCCTCTGTCGGCGTTTTAGTGGACGGCGCAGCGGAACTGCGCCGTCTGGGAATTACGCGCGAGTGTACGGAGAGCCACCAGGCCTGGCAAGGGTGGCGAAAACGCGTGTAAAGAGCACTACGCGCGCCGCGCGTCCAGCGAGAACACAGTGACCGCCGCTTGCAACTGCCTCGCCTGGTCCGCCATCGACGCCGCCGCGGCCGCCGCCTGCTCGACCAGCGCCGCGTTTTGCTGGGTCACGTCGTCCATCTGCGCGACCGCACGGTTCACTTCCTCGATGCCGGTGCTCTGCTCCTGCGACGCCGACGAAATCTCACCCATGATGTCGGTCACGCGCTTCACCGCATGCGTGACTTCCGCCATCGTCTGACCGGCCCGCTCGGCCAGTTCGGCGCCGCTGCCCACACGCGCCGTCGAACTTTCGATCAGCTCCTTGATCTCCTTGGCGGACACCGCGCTGCGCTGCGCGAGCGAACGCACTTCGCCCGCCACCACTGCAAAGCCGCGACCCTGCTCACCCGCTCGCGCTGCTTCTACGGCTGCGTTGAGCGCGAGAATATTGGTCTGGAACGCGATCCCTTCGATCACCGCAATGATGTCCGTCATGCGCTTCGAGCCGGCCGCCAACTCGCGCATCGTTTCGACCACGTCGCCGACCAGGTTGCTGCCGCGCGCCGCTACTTCCGACGCGCCATGCGCGACACCACCCGCCTGCTGCGCGTTCTCGGCATTCATCTTCACCGTCGACGTCAATTCATGCATGCTCGACGCGGTTTCCTGCAGCGCGGCAGCCTGCTCTTCGGTGCGTTGCGACAGATCGGTGTTGCCCTGCGCGATCTCGCCCGAAGCCATCAGGATCGATTCGCTCGACTCGCTGATGCCCGAGACGATGCCCGCCAGCCTCTCACGCATATTGCCCAGCGCAAACAACATGCTGTTGGTATCGCCCGCACGGGTGTCGACGCGCACACGCAGATCGCCATCGGCGATGCGGTTGGCGATGTGCATGGCGTAATCGGGTTCGCCGCCGAGCTGACGCGCGAGGCGTCGTGCAATCACCGTCGCGAGCAGCGTACCCGCCGCGATCGCGCCCAACACCAGCGCGAGCATCACGATACGCATGTGCTGATAGTCGGCGCTCGCCTCCTGCTGGGCTTCGTTGGCTTGCTGACGGCGATAGTCGATCAGCGCAGTGATGCGATCGCGCAGCGCCTCGCTCGATGCAATCGCGCGGCGCACGAGTTCGTTGTTGTCGACGCCGGCCGGAATCGGTTCGAGACCGATCTGCTGATGCACGATACCCTCCCACACGCCCGACTTGCGCAGCACTTCGTCGAACATCTCCTGACCCTTGCTGGTCGCGATGGTCTCGCGATACTGGTCGTAGGCGCCGTGCATCTCCTTGAGCGATGCGACGATACTGTCCTTCAACTTTTGACGGCCGGCGTCGTCGGCGGCGTAGCCGAGATTCGCGGCGGCAAGATCGGAATCGATCTTGTGACGGTTCGCCTCTTCCATCCAGTAGAGGCCGTTCATGTGCTGGTCGCAGATGGCGTCGGTAATGGCGTGCATCGACGACAACGTCTTCAGCGAAGTCCCGCCGATCACGACGCAGAACCCGATCACGACGGCAAATGCCAACAGTAGCTTCCTGAATACGGTCATGCGGTCGAACCACTTCATCTCACCATCCTTCATAAGTCCTAAGGGGACGCTCGCGTCGCTGCGCCATGGCAAAACATTTCGCCATTTTTCAGATACGTGGCGACGCTCCCACCTCTTTTACGGCGTGCGTAACAGAGACTTGATGCGATAAATGGCGGGCATAACCGGGACAGGATGATGTAAGGAATGCCCGGAACACAGGGCCGGATCGCTACGTCAACGTGCTTTGCATGTCGGCGCGATGATGATTGGGATTTGTCTGATATTTGGGGATGAGCCGGGCTTTTAGACTTTGTTTGTTGCGTTCTCCCCCATGAGCGCACGCGATGTTGTTGTAACTCTCCGACTTACCGCTCACGCTCCCCGGCGTGAGCGGTTTTTTTTTGTCTATACGTTTCGTTGTCGGGCGCACTCGCCAGTGCGCTCGACGCGTTCGACACGTTTGATGCGCGGTTGAATTTACAGATGCGTGACGAGCGCACCATCAGCAAGGCGCAGCGTGTGATTGCGCACATCCTCCGGCCATGCCGCGACGATGCCGTCAAACCGAGCCCGATCGTCGGCATAAAGCGCGCGCGTCGCATCTTCGTAATCAGGCAGATTGCCGGCGATCGCGGTCATGAAGCGATACACCGCTTCTTGCACTGCGCGTTTGCGGTCCTTGTCCTCGCCCGCGAGCCGCGCCGCGTCGACCAGCTTGCGCAGCGCGACCGAAGCGCCACCCGATTGCCCATTGAGCCAATCCCAATGACGCGGCAGTAACGTGACCTCTCTCGCCACCACACCGAGCTTGGGCCGGCCGCGGCCGCGCGGGGTGCTGTCTTCCCCAGCGTCGGCGGTTGATGCGGGTTGTTCGCCGGGCGGCTCGCTTGCCAGCCGCGCCAGTATCTCTTCAGGCGTGCCGCGCAAATCAAACTCGACCGGGCGACTCGTGACGTCGTCGAAAATCAGCACGGGGGCCTGTTCACCGCGCGCCAGCACTTCGCGTACAGCGAGCGCCACCTCGGACACGGGGCCCGAGGCGATACGGCGGTGCCCCTCGAAGGCGGTACAGGTTGTAGGGTGGGGGGTCATGACAAACTCCAGAAAGATGAATTTGTCGAATTATATCCGGGTATAAATTAAACGCAACATATTACCCGGGTATAATTATTCAAGACAGCGCACCGGCAAGTTCCGCAGAGATCAGCGCTGCCCCTCTGCTCGAACTCGGCGCGATCCGCGGACCGGCACGCCTGTGAAATTGTCCTGCCTCACTGCGCCGGCGACGCCACGGCACTCCGCCGATCCGCCCGCGCCGCGACCGGATAGCAAAGCACGCGGTTGCGGCCGGCGTCCTTGGCCTCGTAGAGGGCCTCGTCCGCGGCGATGGCGAGTGCGCGGCTCGTCGCGAATACCTGGCGGCTGGTACACGCAATGCCGATGCTGATGGTCAGCACATGGTGCGAGCTCGCGACATGGCGAAGTTCGAGCGCCTGAACCGCGGCGCGAATTTTCTCGGCGATGGTCGCCGCCCCGGCTTCGTCGGTATCCGGCAAGAGCACGGCGAATTCTTCGCCGCCATAGCGCGCAGCGGTATCGCCCGGGCGCCGCACGCTCTGCCCGATGCAGCGTGCCACGGCGATGAGCGCATCGTCGCCGGCCGAGTGGCCGTATAGATCGTTGAAGCCCTTGAACGTGTCGACATCGATCAGCAGCATCGACAACGGCCAGCCGTTACGTTGCGCGCGGCGCCACTCGTCCTCCGCGTGTTCCTCGAACGTGCGGCGATTGTTCAGGCCGGTCAACCCGTCGGTACGAGCGAGCACGCGCAACTCTTCTTCGGCCGCGCGGCGCTGCCGCAGTTGCTGCGAGAACAGGAGAGCGAGCGCAATGATCACCACGTCGAGCGCCGCGATCAGCGAGCCGATAATCCACGCGCGATGCCGCCACTCCACGTAGATATCGTGCGTAGAGAGCGCCACGTCGAGAATCAGCGGATACATATCGATATGGCGGAACGCGTACCAGCGCTCGACACCGTCGATCGCCGCCGTGCCGAAGAAGTCCCCGCTCGGCTGCAGGAGGAAGCGTGAATAGTTCGCGGTGCCAGTCAAACTCCGGCCGATGATTTTCGGATCGTAGGGGCGCCGCATCAGCATCGTGCCGTCGCTCAGCATCAGCGCCATCGAGCCGCCCGCGCCGAGATTCATGCCGGCGAAAAGATGCCTGAAGTAAGTAAGGCGCATCGTGCCGACCACCACGCCGCCGAAGCTGCCGTCCGGCCGCGAGATACGGCGGCTCAACGCAATGCTCACTTCCTTGCCGTGTACCTTGGGTATGAACGGATGGCTGACATACAGGCCGACATTGGGAGAGTCGCGCTGAACGCGGAAGTAATCACGCTCGGCGAGATTGAACGCGCGCGGAGGCGTGGATTGCGAATCGAAGACGATGTTGCCGGCCGTGTCGAGTACGAGAATCGAACCCAGGTCTTTTGCGCTGGCGGAGCCGTCGAACAGCACCATCTGGCGGATCGCCGGCGGCAAGTCCAGCACGCCGGGTTGTTTCAGGCCTTCAATGACGGCCCGCAGCGACAGATCATAGATCTCGAGATTGCGTGACACGTCGCGCTCGACCAGCAGCGAGACGTTGAAGACCGAATCCTGTGCGCGCCGCAGCGCATCGTCGCGCATCTGCGCCAATACCCACACCGCGATCGCAAGGATCGCGCTGGCCAGCACGATACTGATGGCAATCACGATGTTCGGTCGGCGCGTCACCATGAGCGTTTCATTCGAGCATGCGCTGGCCTACGCGCGTGGAGAAATCTGGCGCGTCCGGAAGGCGCGTCTCGTGAAACGGTAGCCTACCAGACGCTGAGGCGCGTCGAATGAGGGAAAAGACCGGTTTTTGGCGGATTAAGCGAAATTTTTCGACTACAGGACGTCGCGGGCCGCCGCGCGGCCCGCGGACGTCACCCCATCCGGACGCTCAGCCCGCGTGCAGATCGAGCGCCGGCTCGGATGCGGCGCGGCTGAGCGCCCGGATATCAGCGACCTCGAGCACCGCTTTGGCGGCGCCATGGCGCGCGACCTCCAGCATTGCCTGGCCGATGTCTTCGGTGCTCAGAATGTGGTTGGGAAACAGCGCGCGCAGCGTCGACAGAAGCGGCCTCGCCACCGTATAGAACAAACGGTACGAGCGAGTTTTCGAAACGGCGCCGTTCAGCGGCTCGATCACGCCGGGCCGGAACAGGTAGACGGCCTTGAACGGCAGCCGTAGCAGCGCATTCTCCGTCCTGCCCTTGACCCGCGCCCACATGGTGCGGCCGTGTTCAGTGCTGTCGGTGCCCGCGCCCGACACATAGACGAAAGTCATCTGCGGATTGAGACGGGCAAGCGTCTGCGCAGCGGCCAGCGTCAGGTCATAGGTGAGGCGCGCATACTCGGCCTCCTGCAGGGCTGCCGACGAGACGCCCAGACAGAAAAAGCATGCATCGAAACCCTTCAGCGACTCCTCCACCGCCTGATAGTCCATCAGGTCCGGCTGAATCAGTTCGTTCAGACGCGGATCGAGCTGGCCGGTGCGGGTGCGGCCAACCGTCTGGACCACCTCGACGTCAGGAGCGCGCAGGCATTCGCGCAATACGCCCTGCCCGACCATGCCGGTCGCGCCGAATATCAGAACCTTCATGATGCGTGCTCCATGATCGCGCTCGGCCAACGCGCATTGGTCAAACCTTCGGATATGTCCCACAAGCGGGCGGCGACCGCTTTGTCCTGAGCGTGGCGGGCGATCTGAGCGTCGCCCGGCGGCCCCTTCAACTCGAACCAGCCGCTCGGTCCGTAGTAGCCGCCGGGCTTGGCCCCCGGCGCCGTCGCGGCGAACAGCGTCGGCAACGCGCCGTCCGCGGCTGATTGACTGGCCAGCGGCTCGAACGTCAGACGATTGACCATTTGCAGCAAGGTGTCGTCGCCCGGCCCGTTGGCGATCAGAGCGGTACGCGCGTAACCCGGATGCGCCGCGTTGCTCAGCAGCCCCCAGCCGTTCGCGTCGCTACGGCGTTGCAACTCCAGCGCGAACATCAGCATCGCCAGTTTCGACTGCGCGTACGACGACATCGGTTTATAGCTGCGCTGCGATTGCAGATCGTCGAAATGAATCGCGCCGCCGGTCCGGTGCGCGAGGCTGCTCAAGTTGACGACGCGCGGCTGCCGGCCCGCGCGCAAGATCGGCAGCAAGCGCTCGGTCAGCGCGAAGTGACCGAGATAGTTGGTGCCGAATTGCAGCTCGAAACCGTCCGGGGTCGTTTGCCGCTTCTGCGGCATCATCACGCCCGCATTGTTGATCAGCAGATCGAGTGCGGCGTGCTCAGCCGCGAACTGTTCGGCGAACTGTCGCACGGAAGCGAGGCTCGCCAGATCGAGATGCGCGTAACGGATCGAAGCGGCCGGATACTGCGCGCGAATCGCATCGAGCGCCGCCTGCCCTTTTTGCGCGTTGCGTCCGGTCAATACGACGTCTGCGCCCGCACCGGCTAGCGCAAGCGCCGTCTCGAAACCCAGGCCGCCGGTTGCGCCGGTGATGACCGCCAGGCGGCCGGTCTGACGCGGAATGTCCGCAGTGGTCCAATTTGCCATGTCGCTCGTCCTCAGGTTGCCCGTTACCCAGTTGCCTGTATGCGCGCTCAGGCTTTCGCCGGTGCACCCGGAAAGGCCGGCAGCGGCGTTGGCGCGGAGAAATCGGTGGCCGCGCTGACCGCTCGCCACGCTTCGGCGGCGGCAGCGCGCGCCTTGTCACCTTCGCCGGCGAAATGCAATGCGTCGCTACCGAGCAGGAGATGCGCCGGCAACGAATCGTGATACGCGAGCTTCAGCACCACTTGCGCAACCTTTGCGGGATCGCCAGTTTCATGGCCGACGTACTGGGACAGCATATCCGTGATGGCGCCGACCGACGGCACATAGTCCGGCAGCAACGCCGGCGCCTCACCCATCGCCCCAGTACCCCATTCTGTTTTCATGCCGCCTGGCTCGAGCGCAGTGACGTGGACGCCGAACGGTGCGAGTTCCTGACTGATCACCTCGGTGAACCCGCCGACCGCCCACTTCGCGGCCTGATACGCGCTCAAACCCGCGATCCCGACACGGCCACCCACCGACGAAATCTGGATCACGTGGCCGGCGCGCTGTTTCCGCAGCACCGGAAGCGCCGCACGCGTGACGTTAACCACACCATAGAAGTTGGTGTCGATCTGCGCACGGAAATCGTCCTCCGTGGTTTGCTCGAACGGCGCCAGATGGCCGAAGCCCGCGTTGTTGACGACCACATCGAGCCGGCCGAAAGCATCGACTGCGGCCTGCACAGCCTCGCGCGCCGCTGCCGGATCCGTGACATCCAGCGCGACCGCGCGAACCTGCTCGCCGTAGCGTGTCAGCAGATCTGCCAACTGATGCGGATCGCGCGCCGTAGCAACCACCCGCTCACCGGCACGCAACGCCGTTTCGACAATTTCGCGCCCAAGCCCACGGGCACTTCCCGTAACCAACCAGACCTTCGACATAGTGTGCTCCTTACATTTAAATGAGCATGCAAGCGCTCATTAATAAGACAAAAAATTTAGTTCTGAGCAATCGCGTGCCAGAACGCCTCAAAGCCGGCCTTGCGATAACGGTCGGCGTTGGCCGGTTCGCGAGCGATGAAATCCATGGTGGTTTCGGCCAATGCCGCCATGATTGCCGACAGGAAAGCCGGCGGATGATCACGCAAAGCGCCGCTCGCCACGCTTGCCTGAATCATTGCGTTGATATCTGCGAAGGACTCCATGCCAGTTGCACGCGTGCAGTCGCTCAGACGCTCCGACACCGACAGTTGCGCCATTGCCCGGCGTTTTTGCGGTTGCGCCACGCCCCAGTCGACAAACCTGTTCCACACGTGCTGGATGCGCTCGCGCACGCTGGCCTGTTTCGGATAGGTCGTCATCATCACTTCGCGCAGCTCCGCCTTGATGTCGAGGTAGAGCTGGTTCAGCAACTCGTCTTTATTGTCGAAGTACGTGAACAGCGTTCCTTCAGCCACGCCCGCGACTTTTGCGATGCGCGCGGTGGGTGCCCCCAAACCCTGCTCGGCAATGACCTCAGCCGCTGCGGCAAGGATGGCGTTGCGTTTGTCTTCGCTTTTCGGACGGGCCATACGGTTCGCTTCGACTACAAACAATTAATGAGTGATTGCTCAATCATATCCATAGATGAGCGCTTGTTCAAGCCATTTTTATTGCCCGATGCTCGCCAGCAGATCATTTGCCCGTACACCGGCGAAAAATGGAATGAATATGTAAGGTTAATGTTGTCATCATGCGCCTAAATATATTCAAATCAACAGAAAACGATGTCTTCTTCGCGCATCGTACGCAAGCTTGGCAGAGGAATACCCGAGATTTCTTAAGTATGTAAGATCCCGATCCGACAACCAGTAAATGGGATACCCATTTACCGCCTGACGTTCGACGCGCTTCAGGGATGCGTCGGAGGGAGGGCACGAAGGGTAAACCGCGCGGGGCTGTCGCGAAGATTGGCAGCCAGATAGACGCTCCCATGCCCGGACCTGAGAGTCCATTGCGAACGCTTTAACGTTTCGTAATTGGAGAATAAAAAATCGTGACACTCAAAAACCTCACCATCAAGACCAAGCTCATTGCCGGCTTCGGCATGCTGTCGCTCATTGTCGTTGCGGTTTCTGGCCTTTCCCTGAAGGCGCTGAGCGATTCCACCGATGGGTTTTCCAACTTCGTCCACGGCATCAACGCACGCGCCGATATGGCGGTGCAGGTTCGAACCGCCGTGGACCGCAGAGCGATCGCGGCGCGCAACCTTGTGCTCGTGACCAAACCCCAGGATCTTGAAGTAGAGAAAGCTGATGTGACGCGCGCGCACGAAGACGTGCAAACCGACCTGAAAAAGCTCAACGACATGATCGCTAGCGCGACCGATACGTCGGAGAAAGCACGCAGTCTCGTCGCCGAGATCAACCGGGTCGAATCGGCTTATGGTCCGGTTGCCCTCAACATCGTCAATCTCGCGCTCACCAACAAGCGGGACGAAGCGATCGTCGAGATGGACGAGCATTGCCGGCCGCTGCTCGCCGCGCTGATTCGCGCGACCGATACGTATGCCGACTACACGCGCTCACGCCAGGAACAGCTGGTCAACGAGTACACGGCGCATTACGAAAACCAGCGCAATCTGCTGATCGCGATCTGCCTCATCGCGTTGGGGCTCGCCGTCGGCGCATGCGTGGTGATCACGCGCGCAGTGACCAGACCGCTGCGTTTTGCGATCGACGTCGCGCGCACGGTGTCGGAAGGCGATCTGCGCACGCGCATCACGGTCGAGGGCCGCGACGAAACCAGCAAACTGCTGACCGCCCTGCGCGAGATGAATGAACGGCTGACGGTGACAGTCGGACGGGTGCGCGACAGCAGCACCAGCATCGCCGGCGCGGCACGTCAGATCGCGGCGGGCAACATGGACCTGAGCCAGCGTACCGAGCAGCAGGCTGCTTCGTTGCAGGAAACTGCTTCCAGCATGGAAGAACTCACCTCCACGGTTAAGCAGAACGCCGACAACGCGCAGCAAGGCAGCATGCTGGCAGCGAATGCATCGTCGGTGGCGCAAAAGGGTAGCGAGGTTGTCGGTCAGGTGGTGAACACGATGCACGACATCAGCGACAGCTCGACGAAGATCGCGGACATCACGGGCATCATCGAAGGCATTGCGTTCCAGACGAACATCCTCGCGCTGAACGCAGCGGTCGAAGCCGCGCGAGCAGGTGAACAGGGGCGGGGTTTCGCGGTAGTGGCAAGCGAAGTCAGAAGCCTCGCTCAACGGTCATCGAGTGCGGCCAAGGAGATCAAGGACCTGATCGCCACCTCCGTGGACAAGATCCGCGACGGGTCCGCGCTTGCCGGCGAGGCGGGCAAGACGATGACCGAAGTGACTCAGGCAGTCGCACGAGTCACCGACATCATGTCGGAGATCGCGGCGGCATCGACCGAACAAAGCCGTGGGATCGAGCAGGTCAATCTTGCGATTACCCAGATGGACAACGTCACGCAGCAGAATGCGGCTTTGGTGGAAGAGGCGGCAGCGGCTTCGCGGTCGATGGAAGACCAGGGGGAACAGTTGAATGAAGCCGTGGCGTTTTTTCAGGTGAAGGATGCGGCACCTGTGGCTCGGGCGGCTCCTGCTCGGCGGGAGGCGCCGCGGCGCGAGGTGGCGGTTGCGGCTGCGCCGAAGCGCGTTGCGCGAGCTACGGCCGCTGCGCCGGTTACTGCGCTTGCGACCGCGGCTGTAGATGAGGGGTGGGATAAGTTCTGATCGGATCGTTCTGATTCGGGAAAGCGCCACGCTCCCGCATGACAAGCACGCGGGAGCGCAGTCAATCACGACGCGGCACGTCGTCTTAGGTCAGCCCGTCAGGCCGTCTTTTCCGAAGCGACAGGAAACGGCAGCGACTGAATCCGCCTGCCGGTGGCTGCGAAGATCGCGTTCGCCACCGCCGGCCCGACCGGTGCGACACCCGGCTCGCCGACACCCGTTGGCGCTTCGCCCGACTGCACGATATGCACCTCGACCTTGGGCATCTCCGCAAACCGCAGCACCTGGTAGCCGTCGAAGTTGTTCTGCTCGACCTTGCCATCCTTTAGCGTGATCGCGCTGTGCAACGCCGCGCCGAGACCGAAGCCAATGCCGCCTTCCATCTGTGCGGCGATGACGTCGGGATTGATCGGCGTGCCGCAATCCACTGCACAGACAACGCGTTCCACTTTCACGTTACCGTCCTTGTCGACGGAGACTTCCGCGACTTGCGCGACGAACGTCTTGAACGCCTCGGCTACTGCGATGCCGCGCCCGCGGCCTTTCGGCAACGGCCTGGCCGGATCCCAGCCCGCTTTCTCCGCGGCGAGCTCGAGCACGCTCCGCATGCGCGGTTCATGTGCGAGCAGATCGCGACGGAAGACGAACGGATCCTTGCCCGCGGCGTGCGCAGCTTCGTCGATGAACGCCTCGACCGCGAATGCCGTATGCGAGCTGCCGACCACCCGCCACCACAACACGGGCACGCCGGTCTGCGTGGTCGTCAGTTCGACCGAGATGTTCGGAATTGCGTAGGCGACGTTAGCGGCCCCCTCGACGGACGTCCCGTCGATCCCGTTCTTGACCATCACGCTGGCGAACGGCGTGCCGGCAAGAATCGACTGACCGACGATGCGATGCCGCCAGCCGACGAGCTTGCCGTCGGCGCTCAAGCCCGCGTCGAGCTTGTGGAAGTACATCGGCCGGTAGAGGCCGCCGTGGATGTCGTCCTCGCGGGTCCACTGCAGCTTGACCGGCGTGCCGTTCGCCCCCAGCGCCTTCGCGATCGATACGGCCTCGACGATATAGTCCGACTGGGTGTTCGCGCGTCTGCCGAAGCTTCCACCCGCATACAGCGTATGGATCTTTACCTGCTGCGGATCGAGCCCCGCCGTATGTGCGGCGTTGGCCTGGTCGACCGTCTGGAACTGATCGCCTGCCCAGATTTCGCAACTGTCAGCGGTGAGTTTGACAACCGCGTCGAGCGGTTCCATCGGCGCGTGAGCGAGATACGGGAACGCGTAGGTGGCCGAGATTTTCTTCGCCGCGCCGGCGAGCGCCTGCGTCGCATCGCCTTCCTTGCGGGCGGATGCGCCGGGCTGCTCGGCGAGCTGTCGGTATTCGGCCATGATCGTGTCCGAGCTGCGCTTTTCGGCCTTCGAATCGTCCCATTCGACCTTCAGCGCATCGCGGCCCTGCTTCGCCGCCCAGAAGCCCTTTGCGACCACCGCAACGCCGCCCGGTACCTGCACGACCGAGACGACACCGGGCACCGCTTTCGCGGCCGACGCATCGAACGACCTGACGGTCGCACCGAAGAGCGGCGGACGCTGCAGCAGCGCGACCAGCATGCCGGGAAACGTCACGTCGAGCGTGAACTGCGCGGTGCCGTTGGTTTTCGGCGGCACGTCGACGCGCGGCAGCTGATGGCCGATCAAACGAAAATCCTTCGGCGACTTAAGCGTGACCGTATCCGGCACCGGCAAACGGGCCGCGGCCGACGCGAGCGAACCGTAGGTCGCGGTCCGGTTCGTGGCCGCGTGATGAACGCTGCCGTCGCGCGTCGTCAGCTCGGACGCGGGCACCTGCCACTGCGCAGCGGCGGCGGAGACCAGCATCGCGCGCGCTTTGGCGCCGGCTTCGCGCAATTGCATCCACGAGTTGGCCATCGCCGAACTGCCGCCCGTGCCCTGGATTGTGCCGAACGCGAGATTCGCATAGCGCTTCGCATCGGCGGGCGCGCTTTCGACACGCACGTCCTGCCAGTTCGCATCCAGCTCTTCCGCGACGATCGTCGCGATGCCGGTGTACGCGCCCTGGCCCATCTCGACATGCTTCGCGATGACGGTGACGCTATTGTCCGGCGCGACGCGTAGGAACGCATTGGGCGCGAACGTCGCGTCGGGCATCGTGGCGGCGAGCGCGCGGCGGCCCGTGCCCGCCCATTCGAAGCCGATTGTGAGACCAACTGCCGCGAAGGCGCCGGCTGCTTTCAGGAAGGCTCGGCGCGACGGGCGTACCGCATCCGTGAGATCGAGATCGAGATCGGTCGTCATGGTCAGGCCTTCAAGGTCGCAGCGGCTTCGTGGATGGCCGCGCGAATGCGGGTGTAGGTCGCACAGCGGCAGAGATTGCCGTTCATCGCGGCGTCAATGTCGGCGTCAGTGGGCGTAGCGTTATGTTCGAGCAAGGCTGTCGCGGACATGATCTGTCCGGACTGACAGTACCCGCACTGCGGCACCTGCAGCTTGACCCATGCGGCCTGGATGGCTTTTGCTGGCCGGCTTTCGATACCCTCGATAGTCGTGATGCGCTTGCCGGCGATAGCCGCGAGCGGCAGCACGCACGAGCGAGTGGCCTCGCCTTCCAGATGAACCGTGCAGGCGCCGCATTGTGCCATGCCGCAGCCGAACTTCGTGCCGTGCAAGCCCGCGTCCTCGCGGATTGCCCAGAGGAGCGGCGTGGTGGGATCGGCATCGAGCGTAACGTTCTTGCCGTTGAGGACAAACGATGTGGACATGGAACCTCTCCGTGGGGAAAGCCCGGACTTGGCGCCGGGTGTACGCGGCAGTGTGTACCGACTGCCTGCTGTTGCGCTTACACAATCCTGCAAATTTATTGAACAATGCTGCAAATCCAGCCGACCAACCGCGCTTGCCCGGCAGCGGTTGGGTATGCTCGATTCCGTCCACGGAGCTCCATGCGCATGAAACAGCATTCCTCCCGGCCGGATCCTTCGGTGGCACGCGAAACCGCGCGCCGCGAACTCGCCGCGCTCATCAGCCGCTTCGCGCCGACGGACGGCACCCATCAGACGCCGATCCCGTCGCTGACGTTCTATCGCTACTCGCAGCCCGTGGATCTCGGCTGCGGCGTGACGAGTTCCGCATTCGTGTTCGCGGCACAGGGCGCCAAGCGGGTCATGGTCGCGGGGCAGGCGTATGTCTACGATCATCTGCATTGCCTCGTGACATCCGTCGATCTGCCAGTGATGTCGCAGGTGACGCGGGCGTCGCCCGACGCGCCTTATCTGTGTGTGAAGTTCACGCTCGATCCGCAGCGGATCGTCGAACTGGCGACGCAACTGCGTCTGCCTGAGCCGGATGCCGCGTCGGCAGGCGAAGGCATCGCTGTGGCCCCGCTGTCGGCACCGGTTTTCGATGCGGCGCTGCGACTCGTGCGATTGCTCGATACTCCGGGTGACATTCCCGTACTCGCACCGCTCATCGAAAAGGAATTGCTCTACCGGCTGATGACGAGCGAGCAAGGGAAACGGCTGCGGCAAGTCGCGGTGAACGGGAGTCAGACGTACCGGATCGCACGGGCAATCGAGTGGATCCAGAATCACTACACCGAGCTTTTGCGGATGGAGACGCTGGCACAGGCGGTGAACATGAGCGTGTCGTCGCTCCATCATCACTTCAAGAACGTCACGACACTGACTCCGCTGCAGTATCAGAAGCAACTGCGGCTACACGAGGCGCGCAGATTGCTGCTCCGGCATAGCGGAGATGTCGGGTCGGTCGCGATCCGGGTCGGGTATGACAGCCCGTCGCAGTTCAGTCGCGAATATAGCCGGCACTTCGGCGCGCCGCCGCTTCGCGACATCGCGCAGTTGAGGCGTTTGGATGGGGTGGAGTTTCGGGAGTAGGGGCAGGTCGCATTCTCGACATCGCCCTTTGAAGGCGATGGAGGCGATTGGACTTCGTTAGAAACAGAAAACCCCGCAAGCCTTTCGGCTGCGGGGTTTCCGGACAAGCTTGTGAGACAGGAAGGATATTCTTGCAGTGACCCGGAACCATATTTTTGCACTGCGATAACGACGCGATAGGGCTCTCAGCCTCGCGAAAAAACGCACCTTGAAGCATATTTTTTCACTTTGTCGAAACTAGCCGTATTTCTTTGCAGTTTGTTCCGCCGCGGCCCGACAGGCGTGCGCGGCCCCTTGTTTATTGGGTACTTGAATAGGGCTATGATCGGCTGGTAACCGTTGACATTCGAGGCATCATGGAATCGAACAGGATCAATCCGGCTAACCAGGGACCGACCTGCGACGACGACGAATCCGCAGCAACAATCGCGACACTGCTGGCGCAGGTTCAATCGATAGCCGAACAATCGGGCAATCCGGACGGATTCGACGCCAGTTCATGGCTGAATCGCTGGTTGCACACCCCAGCCCCTGCGCTCGGGTCGCGACCACCAATCGAACTGCTTGGAACACCGGCGGGTGTCGCGCTGGTTTCCTCGACAATTGCGCGAATGCAAAGCGGCGCATATATGTGAGGGATGCGTCCGTCCAACAAAACGGACGCGTACGCGACAATCCCGATGGTACGGTGCTCACTGGATCAGCGGGCTGAAGTCGGAGAGCGCGAAGCGAAAGGAGGCGGCACATGGGCAAGGCGCTGAAATCACGTCCACGAGCAACGCCGAAGAAAGTTGACGAAGCAGATGATTGTCCGACACACCGGGGAGAGAGTCGGTCTGCTGCTGATCCCCACGGAAACGTCATAGGCGCGTTCCTGGCGATGGCCCCCATAGAACAGGCACAACAAATCAGACGGGGAATGGCCGCCAACGTCGCCCGCAGCGTCGTGCGACGCAAAATTTCATCCTGCAAACCACTCAGCGCCAGCGAATCAGATCTAATAGCTCGAACCGTCCTGATTCATGAACTGGCAACAGATGTTCTCGAAAATCCAAAGCTAGCCAGCGAATGGATGCTCAAACGTAACATCCATTTGCGCGACGAAGCACCGCTCGACATGCTCGATACGCAAACTGGCTACGACTGCGTTCGCAGCATCCTGCTGCGGCTCGCATACGGAGTTTGCGCCTGAACGAAAGCGGAAACGGGACACCCCGGCAGCCTGGCCTGGCGCAAATGGATCGTCGACGCACGATTCATCTGCGCCGCGGCTTAAAGCCCATCGCCAGAGCTGGCAACACACCAATTGCGAAGTACGTTCTCGATGACATCCGACTCCGACGAGGTGGAAAAGCTACGCGCCGAGAATGCGCGACTTCTGGCGTTGCTCGACGCGCACGGGATCGATGCGCGACCGCCTTTGCCCAAGCCAGCTGCCTCGCCGCAACCTGAGCCTTCGCGCCTGAACACGGATGAGAAGGTCGTCCTGTTCCGTCGGCTGTTTCAGGGCCGCATCGATACGTACCCGATCAGATGGGAGAGCAAGGCAGGCAAGTCGGGCTACTCTCCGGCATGCGCCAACGAATGGCGACCGGGTATCTGCGAGAAACCCCGCATCAAATGCTCTGATTGCGGAAACCGGCTCCTCATACCGCTATCTGACCAGATCATCTATGACCACCTTGCCGGCAGACATACGATTGGCGTCTATCCCCTGCTGGCAAATGACACCTGTCGCTTCCTCGCAGTCGATTTCGACGACACCGACTGGCGGGAAGACGCACAAGCCTTCAGGTCCTCATGCCGTGAATTGGGTGTGCCGGCGGCGCTCGAGGTCTCGCGTTCCGGCAACGGGGCACACGTATGGATTTTCTTCCAGTCCGCTGTACCCGCCCGCGATGCGAGACGCCTGGGTACCGCGATCATCAGTCACACATGCGCAAGGACGCGGCAACTGAAACTGGCGTCCTACGACCGGCTGTTCCCAAACCAGGACACGACACCCAAGGGCGGCTTCGGCAATCTGATTGCACTACCGTTACAAAAGACACCGCGCGAGAGCGGTTGCAGCGTCTTCGTGGACGAACAACTGCGGCCTTATGGAGACCAATAGGCGTATCTGGCCTCACTCCAGCTCCTTGCCCCTGAGGCAATCGAATCGGCAATTTCAGGTGCTACAGGTGGGACGCACCCACTCGACGTCACGTTCATCACGAACGAGGACGAACAGGAACCGTGGAAGTCCAGCCCGATGTTGGGGAGCAAGCTACCCGGCCCAATGCCTGAATCGCTCGCTATCACCTTGGCAAACCTGGCCTACTTCGAGAAAACGACGCTTCCCCAGCCTCTGCTTAACCGGCTGATTCGTCTCGCGGCGTTTCCAAATCCCGAGTTCTTCAAAGCTCAGGCAATGCGCTTTCCAGTATGGGACAAACCGCGGGTAATCGGTTGCGCTGAAAACTACCCGAAGCACATTGCATTGCCGCGCGGGTGTCTTGAGGCAGCGCAGGATCTGCTTCGTGACAACAAGATCCGCTGCGACATCCACGATGAACGGTTCGCAGGGGAGCCGCTCGATGTTACATTCGCGGGCACACTGCGCCCGGACCAGGAAACCGCAGTAAACGCAATGTTGCAACATGACACCGGCGTGCTATGCGCGCCCACGGCGTTTGGGAAGACAGTAAGCGCCGCTGCTCTGATCGCCCGACGAAGTGTGAACACGCTGGTGCTTGTCCATCGGACCGAACTACTCAAGCAATGGCAAGAGCGGCTGCAGTCGTTTCTCGGTGTCGGCAAAGGCATCGTCGGCACAATTGGTGGCGGCAAGGCGAAGCGTAGTGGGAAAATTGATATTGCTGTCATGCAGTCACTGTCGCGACAGGGCGAGACGAATGAGTTGGTCGAACACTATGGGCACGTGATTGTGGACGAGTGTCACCACATATCGGCGGTTTCGTTCGAAGCACTGTTAAAGCGGGTCAAGGCGAGGTACGTTTTGGGATTAACGGCGACGCCGATCCGCCGGGACGGCCAGCATCCAATCATATTCATGCAGTGCGGCCCTATCCGGCATACCGCCTCCCGCGCGGAGACGGCCCCTCATGATCTTGAAGTAATACCAAGGATCTGGCCGAGAAAAATTGATCTGCCAGCGGAGGCCGGCATTCAGGACGTGTTCCGACAGGTCGCGGCCGATATGCAGCGGACGGTAGCGATCGCGGACGAGGTCGCGGATGCATTCTCCCGCGGGCGGAAGATTCTCGTACTAACTGAGCGCACCGATCATATTGCAGCCATCGAAGAAGCCTTGGCAGGGCGAGTCGAAAAGATTTTCACATTGCATGGACGGATGTCGAAGAAGCAGCGCAATCTGGTAATTGGAGAGCTCGATGCGTTTGCCGCTGATGCGCCTCGCGTGCTCCTCGCGACGGGCAAGCTGGTCGGCGAAGGGTTTGATCATCCGCCGCTCGACACGCTCGTTCTTGCGATGCCAATCTCGTGGAAAGGGACCCTGCAGCAGTATGCCGGCCGCCTTCACAGAGAACATGCGACCAAGGTCGATGTGCGTGTCATCGACTTCGTAGACGCTGGACACCCGGGACTGCTGCGGATGTGGGACAAGCGCCAGACGGGTTATCGAGCCATGGGGTATAGGGTAGAGAGCGTGCGCCAGGCTGAGCAACTATTATGATCCGGGGTCTGGTCGTGCTAACAACAACGAGCATGTCTTGAGTTGTCGCCGTCCGCTTGACTGAATCGCGTAGCCATCAGCGTAACTACTACGCAAAGTGCAACACGGAATGTGACAAGGTTGATCTAATGTGCTTTTTGCTAAGCTGGTATCTTCGGCTAGGGGCTACATCATGACAATGTTCAAGTTATCTGACGAACTGATCGAACTGGCAAGGTCGCACGCCGCGGAAAAACATTGGTCTGTCACGAGACAGATCGAGTATTGGGCGCACCTCGGAAAGGCCGTTGAAGATAATCCGGAATTGCCAGTGCAGTTCATTCGGGACACGCTCGTGGCCGTTGAAGAGGCCAACGCAAGTCAACTTTCTGACTATCGGTTCACTTCATAAGCAGGGTATCCCGCGCGCATCCATTGGCCGAAATGCACGGCCCGGATGGTCCGGGTCAAGGAGTCGGATGCGCGCTCAGTGAGGCGGTTCCGCCCGTTTCTGTCCTGCGATGTCTACTCGGTCCAGGTGGGCAGTCGAAGCGGGGGATGTGCGCCCAACAAAATGGACTCGCACGTGACAATCCCGATGGTATCTTCCAACACTCACGCGGCCTAGACAGCGCGGGACCTAAGAGTATTCGCGAAGAGTGTAAGGCAATTTACAAAGGACAATACTTCCGTCGTTTTCAGAGTGGCAGCGTCCCTCACTTACCTTGCCAACGGGCCAGCCAGCTACATCAGAAAGCAAGCCGACTCGCTCGCGTAAAAAGCCTGGAGTACGGGGTCCCAGCAGGGATAAAGTGGGGGCTGACCTATGAAAGATACTCTTTTGTCGCTATGGAACGAGAATGAATGGGTTCCCCCCAGGCGAAGCCGTTTGTACTCGATCTCGCCTCAGGCGCAAGGCACTCCGATGGTCGCTATCTAATCTACTGGTTCCCGGAGCCGTGTCGACAGATATCGCAGTTACACAGAAAATGGGTGAGTGAGCAGGTTGAACAGCGGGCCGGCGAGCGCGGAAATCTGACAGTGGCTACAGTCAGAAAACTGTACGCAGGCCATCTGCGTGTCACGCGCGGCCTTGTCCATACCGAACTGCGGAAACTGGGACTTTCGCTGAAAGATCCCGCTGTTCGAGATGCTTTCTATGATGTCCGGGCTGAGCAAATGGCGCTGAGGAGGGAGCCTACCAAGGTGGAATGACAGACTCTGCCCGCCGCTGCGCATTGCAACTCGGCGTAACGGCGGGCGCGATATCGGGTTGAGCGGGCTCTCTGTGACGGCTCAAAGAGTTCAGAGTCAACTGCGACGGGATGTCCGACTTCTGACTTCGATTTCCGGGTTCGGCCGAGATGGAATGGATACCGCCCTCCCTTCGGGGAAGCGAGATCCTCAGGAACTGAGAGGCGCCTCAGAACCGATCGGCATCAATGTGCCAGAGTGGAGTTCCTAGATCACCATACCGGGTAGCTAATGCAGTTGCATTCCACGACGACGGAGTCGGCTTGGGGGTACTTCGACGCGACGCAGGGACATATCGTGCGCTGGTGCAAAGGCGTAGTATTCCGACACGACGGCTGACATCTTCTGCGTCATCGCCAAGGAATACGTCGAATTCCGCGGCTATCGAAAGTGAATTCTGCCTGACTAAGTCTTTGGTGAGGACACGATTGGATCAATTAAACAGCTTCGCAGATGGTCGCCTAATCGTCGGGTGCATTTATTGTGGCGGCCTGGAAAATACCCGCGAGCACGTTCCGTCACGAGTATTTCTGGATGCGCCTTTTCCTGAGAATCTTCCCGTTGTCGGGGCATGTAGATCGTGCAATAACGGATTCTCATTGGACGAGGAATATTTTGCCTGCCTTGTGGAGTCAGTGATCGCCGGATCCACTGATCCGAAACACATCAAACGCCCCGGGGTGGCAAACATCCTCAGACGTACTCCAACGTTACGCGCCAGAATTGAGGCCGCAAAGACCTGTGTACATGGTCAGACTCATTTCGCTATTGAGCCAGAAAGAGTCAAAAATGTCGTTGTGAAGTTGGCGAGGGGGCACGCCGCGTACGAGTTGAGTCAACCGTGCAAAAATGAACCATCCTCTGTTTGGTGGCATCCGCTCGTATTGATGGATGAAGCACACCGGGACGAGTTTGAGTCAAGCCATGTAGTTGAGAGCTACGGAGAGATCGGGTCGCGTGGGATGCAGCGATTGCTTGTCGCACAATTCACTCTTCAGTCAGACAGTGGCGAAACGAAAACGGTAGATTTATTGACTAACAGGCCGGTGAAATACCTCATGTAGCGGTCATCCGGAACGCAGGCGTAAACGTTGAACGTATGTCATCAATGAGAGCGAGATGGAACGGATGCGTGGGCCAGATGGTTTTACCGAATCAATGTTCACGGTGTTGAAGCTGGACGATTTTGTGCCGAAGGACCATCCGTTGCGTCCGATTCGCACCTGGCTCAATGACGCGCTTAAACGCATGGACGATGTGTTCGCGCGGATGTACGAGGCTGACGTGAAAGGAGGTCGGCCGAGCATTGCGCCGGAGAAGCTGGTGCGAGCTCTTTTGCTGCAGGTGCTGTACTCAATTCGTAGCGAGCGCATGCTGGTGGAACAGATTTCCTACAATATGTTGTTCCGCTGGTTCGTCGGCCTGCCGATGGACGGGACCGTGTGGGACCACTCGACGTTCAGCAAGAACCGCGACCGGTTGCTCGAACACGATGTGCTGGTGTTGCTGTTCAACGAGACAGTCGAGACCGCGCGCGAGCGCGGATATCTTTCTGGGGAGCACTTTAGCGTCGACGGCACGTTGATTCAGGCATGGGCCGGGCACAAGAGCTTTGTGCCCAAGGCAAGTCCGGACAAAGAAGACAGGCCCCCTGACGAACCGCCCGCGCCGAATGACAACTGGCATGGACAGAAGCGCAGTAACGAGACGCACCAATCCACGACGGACGAGCAGGCGCGCCTGTTTCGTAAGAGCAAAGGAACCGGAGCGATGCTCTGTTATATGGGCCACGTGCTGACCGACAACCGGCACGGCCTGGTGGTCAACGCACAGGTGACGCTGGCGACGGGCACCGCCGAGCGCGACGCGGCCGGGCAGATGCTTGCTGATGCCGCGAGTGTTGCGTCGCGTGCCATCACGGTCGGTGCGGACAAGAACTACGACACCGCCGGCTTCGTCGGCAGTTGTCGCGCGAATCGTGTCACGCCGCATGTGGCGCAAAACGATGGTCGTCCAGGAGGCTCAGCAATTGACGAGCGAACTACGCGCTGGCCGGGTTACGCGGTCAGCCAGCAAAAACGTAAACGCATTGAGCAGGTGTTCGGATGGGGCAAGACAGTCGGACGAATTCGACAAGCGATGTATCGAGGACTTGAACGCGTAGACCAGCTCTTCGTGCTGACGCAGGTCGGCTACAACCTGACGCGTATGCGCACACTTGCCGGTTAAGGGGCAGGAAGCAATGGATAACATCGATATGGCGAACCCGCGAGCAACGTCGAATGCCCGCAACGTGTTCCGCGTTTCAAAAGTGCGAACCCAGCATCCGTCGTAATGCATCTGGGCGCATCAACGACGGATATTTCAACGGCCTGCTAATGATTGGGTGGAGGTGCAAGAGGGACGATACCGCTACCACGCCATTGACTATGGGGATACGGTCAGAATAAAGCTGGTTATCAGTGAGTATCTGGCCTGTGAGGTCCTTTGGAGCCCATAGTCAGGCTGGGATCGTCTAGCAAGCGTCTCGCCGATTTTCGATCGTTATGCTGATCGCATAATTATTTGTACGCGGCACAAGGGAGAAGAATGTCGTTGAGCGACCGTCCCATTCGGTCGCCGCTCTTCAGTTTTGAGGATACCAGCCGATAAAGCAAGCGCGCGCGTAACTGTCCGCGAAGCCCTGGACGGGCTAGATAACCCTAAGACGACACGGGACGACCTGCACGCCTTGGGAGAAAACCGGTCGAAGGAAGTACGCGAGCTCATCGCGTTGATACCCAAAAACGGTGGCAGTCGCACTGACCTGCCGGCAGAGTACCAACTCGAGTGTCACAAGCGTAGCAACGGCTTCCGTGACGTTTACGGACGTATGTCTTGGGATCAGGTTGCCCCAACAATTACGAGCGGCTGTCACAATCCCTCAAAGGGCCGCTTCCTGCATCCGTCGCAGAATAGGACCATTACCCTACGCGAGGCGGCGATTCTCCAAGGCTTCCCTCGAAGGTACCGGTTCAATGTAGCTCACGGCAAGGAGTCGATCGCGCTCATGATCGGCAATGCCTTGCCTCCACCCTTTATCACCGCTCATGCCAGTGCCCTAAGAAAAGGGCTGGAAGCGGCCCGCGCATACTAGGAGCCTCGGTGTGGCGGCATGGAACTCACAGACTCTCCGCCGCGTCGATGACTGATCGCGTATCTAGGGCGCAACGCAGCCGCAACATGGCGGCCGTTCGCTCATCGAACACGACTCCAGAGAAAGCTGTGCGCTCCATCCTTCATAGGCTGGGGCTGCGATTCCGATTGCACCAAAGGGCGCTTCCCGGAACACCCGACATTGTGCTCAAGCGCCACGTAACGGTCGTGTTCGTCCATGGCTGCTTCTGGCATGGACACGATTGCCCCAGAGGGAAAATGCCGGGCACGCGGCCTGAGTTCTGGATCCCGAAGCTACAGCGCAACCGCGAGCGCGATCTGGATAATGCGCGGCGCCTGAGAGCACAAGGGTGGAAAGTCTTGATCGTATGGGAGTGCGGTAAGCGGTCCGCGAAGGACACTCCTCGGACTGGAATAGATTATGCCGAGACGTCCCTTTCAGGCTTGCCGAGGTTCCAAGGCAACAATGCCTCGTAATCGTCGGCGGTCTTGGCATAGGGCAGCGCCGTGAACAGGTCGACCAGATATCGATAAGCGTCGACACGATTTGCGACACACGTTTGAACGAGCGAGTATAGGTTCGCACTCGCTTTGGCACCGCCCACCGAGTCTGCAAATAACCATGAGCGGCGTCCGATTACAAATGGCCTGATCGAATTTTCGCAGGGATTGTTGTCGATGGGCCACGCCTCATTTTCGACATAGCGAATCAGTTTCGGCCACTGCCCGGCGAGATATCTCAGGGCCTCGCCCAATTTGCCGCTCGGTGCAGTTGTCTCAAGATGATGGTCTAATAGTTTCTTGATTTCCTTAAGCACTGCAGCGCTGTAGCGCCGACGAAGGCGTGCTCGCCAGTCCGGCTTCTTCTGAGCGTGCGATTCTGCCGCGTAGAGTTTGCCGATGAGATGGATGAACTGCGTGGAAGGCTGATGGACGCCCCGCGCTTCTTTGGGCACCACGTCCTCGGCTTTCACGAAATACCTCCTGGCGTGAACCCAACAAGCTAAATGCACGAGGCCATTGGTTTGCGCGATCGCGTTGTACGACTCGTAGCCGTCGGTCATCAGCACGGCGCCACGGCGCATGCCTGTCCATAGGTCTGCCCCATGTCGCATGCCTCGCCCTGGCGCGTATCCGAACAGCCGAACAGGCGGCCCGCTGCCGTTCATTTGGGCCCACATATAACTCTTGGTTTGCGCCGCTCGCCCGGGTTCCTTGAGCACCTGCACGGTGGTCTCGTCGCCAAACACGATCTCACTGTCGAGCAAGTGATCTCGCAATAAATTAATGATGGGCTGCACCGCTTCCCCCAAGCGCACCACACTGGCCGCGAGTGTATTACGCGAGATGTCGCCGCCGAAGCGTCTGAGCAGCGCTGCAATGCGGTACAGCGGTAACCCATCCATGAACTTCGACACAACGAACCAAGCCAGTGCCGCTTCGGTGAACAAGCCCTTCGGGATGATGCGCAAACGCGCCGGCGTAACCTTGATGCCCTGGTCGCACTGCGAGCACGCGTACTTCACTCGCTCGTGACGAATCGCCCGTACTTGCTGGGGGATGATGTCGAGCTGCTCGCTGACTTCGACGCCGATCTCGACCAATGTCGTGCCATCGTTCGGGCAGGTACGTTCCGATTCCGGCAATTCGTAGCGGATCACTTCACGCGGCAGCGCCGGATCGAGCGGCTTACGACCGGGCTTCTTGCGTTTGTGACCCGCCACCTCGGTTTGAGCTTCGTCAGTTTGCGCCGGCAAAGTCGCGGTGGTGGGCGCCAGCGCTTCGGCTTCGTTCAGAAACAGGTCCCGCTGCTCGGCACTGCGTGCTTCGCTCTTGGCGCCGAACAACTGTCGCTGAAACGCTTTGAGTTGTTCCTTGAGCAGATCGCGTTCGACCTTGGTTACCCGTAGCTCGCCGCGCACCAATTCATGCTCGGCAAGTACCGCGTCTCGATCGGCATGCATCGCGTCGCGCGCCGCGAGAGCCGCATCACGCTCAGCGATGAGCGCGGCGAGTGCGTCGGCGGTGATCGAGTGGGGTTGGTGAATGTCGCGGGCCATGGCGTAACAATAGCCAATCGCGAGTCCCCGTAGGTTTACGGGAATTTGTAACTATCTAACCGGCGTCTCATGACGGCAACAGGCGATGCACGAGACGCGTTCGTCAGACGCGTGCGCTGGCTAACTCGCGCGCGCGTAGTGCCGTGCCGAATGCTTCTTCATGGCCGCCAGGTTGATACCGTCGAGCAGCCAATGCAACTGCTCAACCGTCAGTTCAAGAACCGCCGCCTCGCGGGGCCATGCGAAGCGCTCTGCCTCCAACCGTTTCATCAATAGCCAGAAACCCGAGCGATCCCAGAGCAACAACCGAACGCGATCGCGGCGCTTATTGGTAAAGGCATAGACCGTCGGGGCAAAGGGATCGAGCCCCAGGGCCTGCTCAACTAGCGCGACCAGTCCGTTGATCCCTTTGCGACCGTCCACCGCATCGCGATGAAGCAATACCTTCAGCTCTTCGTCGAATCGGAACATGGCAATGTACTCAGCGCTTGTAGTAGTGACAGCACCTGATCGTCACGGGCATCATTTAGTTCGATCTTCACTCCGTTAGGCAATCGGACTTGCAGCCGGGGCACCGCCTCCTTCGGCCGCTCTTGTCCGGCAATCACGGGTATGAACGCAGCCGGCGTCGGCTTCGCGGTCCTCGACGCCGGTACGATCGCGGTGCCATCGCACTTTCTTTTATAAGCGCTGACCCACGAACGCAGCAAATTCGCGTTCAGCCCGTGTTCCAGCGCCAAGCGTGCGACTGATACGCCCGGCACCAGGCAGGCCTCGATCAGTTCGCGTTTAGCCTGCGGATCGTAACGGCAACGACCGTCTTGTTTGCGACCGACGACCAGTCGCGCTTTTAACTCTGAGTTGATATCAGTCATATGTGTCCACGTTGAATTTACGTGGACACATGTTCACCACTGAGGCGGCCAAATGCTAGACGCCTACAAAGGACCGCATACGGAGTGCGAGCTCCGTAACCCGAACCAATTGAGCAGACGGCTGGCCAAGGCGTTCAGCGTCCCGTGCTGATTGACCATGTTTTTCGACCGGAACATTCCACGTGCCCCTTTTTACCCCGCCTCGGTCCTTAAGTGCCGTGCCCGAGCAATACCTGTGGACAGTAACGCGATTGATACCAAAGTCACGAGCTAGCTGACTGCGATTCTCCCTCGCGTCGAAGCACCGCTTTAACTCGCCCGCGAATCAATCGTGAGCTTCGGCTTGCGCCCCCCCCCAGATACTTCTCCGTTCCATACGTGCGCGATCGATCCCATCACCCCACAGAACCTTCCTGATGCGGTTCCCGAACTCGGCGAACGCAGAAAACATCGTCTGCGCCAGTTGCCTGCTGGCGTCCCAGTGTCGAACTGTTGCTGGAGGATCACCAGCAACACTCCGCGCGCATCCAGCGCGGCAATGATGCTGAGACCAAGCCGGTCAAGTACGTAGAAGACGAGGGTAGTCGCCGTCCCGAAGGATATCTAGCGCATTCGTCCCCGCCACCGCGGCCGTCGGCGGCCGCGGTCCCGCTCGTCGCCTCGTCTTAGCCCTCTTCACTGGAAATTCTTGGACCTTGAAACTACAAAGCCGACTCGAGGTCGGCTTTGTAGTCGAAGCATAACTTTGCACTTTGTGAACGGAAGCATATCGTTGCACTTCGCGCAAAAATATCCTTCCAGTCTCACTTGGACAACTTTCGATGTGATCTTTGGTGGAGAGGAGGAGGATCGAACTCCCGACCTTCGCATTGCGAATCAGAAGGCCTATTCCTAAATATAAAGGCTTATTGACCAATTTTGGCATTTTTGGGACAATTTTGAGACACACCTGTCCTGAAAACGACAACTAGCGGCTAATTTGCCTATGGCGACCTTTACCAAACGCGGCGACCTTCAGTGGCAAGCCAAGATTCGCAGAAAGGGCTACCCCCAAGAGTCGAAGACCTTCGACAGCAAGGCGGATGCTGAGAGATGGGCGAGGTCCATCGAACGCGAGATGGACCGGGGACGCTTCGTTAGCAGCGCGGAAGCTGAGAACACAACCTTCACCGAAGCGTTGAATCGCTACGAGCGCGAGATCGCATCGAACAAACGAGGCGCAACGCAGGAGAAGTCGATCATTCGCCAACTGCGCGACTCATGGCTCGCAAAGCGGCCACTCGCAGGAATCCGGCGGGCTGACATTGCGAAGCTGCGCGACGAATGGTGTGTCACTCATAGCCCGGCGACAGTTGTTCGCCGCCTAGCTATCATCTCTCACCTTTTCACAATTGCGCGAAAGGAGTGGGGGCTGGAAAGCCTCTCCAATCCTGTCGAGTTAGTTCGCAAGCCTACGGTCAAAAACGAGCGCACCCGCCGCATCGCCAACATCGAACCAGATACCGTAAAAGGCGCCTCGACCGACGAACTCGCATACGTCAAAGCAGCGTCCGCGTCTGCTTTCTTGCCAGCCCTCATCGACATTGCAGTCGAAACCGCAATGCGTAGAGGTGAGTTGATCTCGCTCGGCCCAGGCCAGGTTGATCTTACAAAACGCGTTGCGCGTCTTGCCATGACGAAGAATGGGAGTTCGCGCGACGTTCCCCTTTCGAGCAAAGCGATCGCAATCTTTGAAGATCTCGTCAAAGATGGGCGCGAATTGTTTTTCCCGCTCCGTCCCGACGCGGTAACTCGAGCGTTCGAGAGAGCGGTCGCACGGGCCAGGAAAACCTACGAGGAGGATTGTGCGAACAAGGGCGTGGCCGCAGACCCTAATCTCCTAGTCGACCTATGCTTTCACGACTTGCGACACGAGGCAACATCACGCCTTGCCGAAAAATTTCCACTCCATGAGCTGGCGAAGATTACAGGCCATCGCGACACGAAGATGCTTATGCGGTACTACCATCCGAGGGCGGAGGATCTTGCGAAGAAGCTGGATTAGCGCCACCGCTTATCTTGAGCGCTCGCCAACAAAATTTTCAGCCCGACCTGAAACCGCGTGTCTGGCCCATCGCAGCAACACCGGGGGGTGCCGGGAAGAGGCCGACACCGACCTCAACATCAGATTCGACTTCGACGTATTACGTCTCGTCGTCGGGGGCGCGGGTGCTGAAGTCGATGCTAACGATCAAAGCGGACCGGCGAAATGGCACCGTGAATGCGACGAAGCACCACGCTAGGTGGTTTGACGCGGTCAACGTTAACAACCGCTGAAATTCGCCCTCCGTCATATCTACCACTCCCTGTAACTCCGGCTTGACCGAAATGAACGCGCCAATGTTCGGCACCGCGGCATTGCCCAAATCCGGCTTGTCCTTCGGAGAGACCTTGATCAAGAACCTGACTACGCCGCCCACCGCTTCAGTGAACTCCCCCTCTAACTGAATCGATGCGCGACTCTCTCGCTCCGGAGGATAACCTCGAGGCCGGTCCGCGCGAATTGACAGGCTCGAGTGCCAACTGGTGACGCGCCCATAGCGGCTCAGCAACTCACGCCGGATGTTTCGATGCTTCGCTTTGTTCATAACGCCCCTCGCGGACTTGACGAACCAGATAGCACGAATATCCCAAGATACGACATCACCGAACGCTGCAGCGCGCTAAAGTCGCGTCGCTAAGCTGCGCATCCTGTGATCAGCACGTCTGAAGACATCGCCGTCACCTTAAGAACCCACCCGGCTCGCGAGATCGCAAGAGGCACCAAGCGGCCGAGGCCGTGTGAAAACGCGAAAGCACTCCGTTTTCGGGCGTCGCTTTACCCTTCCCGAGTTGCTGCCAAGCCATTACAGCGCGATCTGAACGGTCGATTTTTCAGAAAGCCACATTCGGCGCCCGTTTTCACACGGCCTCGGCCAGTTACGGACGTTCATCCACTGTCTCGTGCCGACGTTCGGACGTTGTTTCTCGCTCCGACACCTGACGATCGATTGGTCGCATCTCGTAGACGGGAGCCGCCTGTGGCGGCTGTCGCGGGCTATCTACGAAGGATTTGTAGCGCTGCTCCCAGGACTAAGAACCGGCGTTGTCCAACGAGGGGGATACCCTTACTGCTGAACTGTATTCATTTGTGCCAGGTTATCAAATGCGTCTATCAGCGCGGAGAAAAATTCAACAGACTCATTAACGTCGGTGAGAGTGACAGTTGGACGCAAATCACCATGAACTATAGTGTTTCTAAGGTCGATCTGTCGATCCAGCTCATCTCGGGTCATTTTCGCCACCTTTGCTCTCTTCGTCTCCTTCATTCTCTTCTTGAGCTTTGAATTTTCACCTACCACATCGGAAAATGGCTCGCCAAGACCAAGCGCTTTAAAAAGCCCCTCCAAGCGAGCCGGAGTGCAGTTTCCAAGTAAAATCGTGAAAACGTCACCGCTTAAATAAAAATCAGAACTATCCGAAAAGCAAGATCCAAGCTGGGACATCAGTCGATTAAAATTGAATTTTTGTCCATTTACATCACCTTTTTTTAAAAAAGATAAAACTCGGGCCGAGCAAATAATATGCTCAAATCGAAGATCTTCTTCGAGTTCAGAATATTTTTCACAATCAGCACGTCTTGCCTCCAGAACCGCAGATGTGAAAGTTCTGATGTACTGCTCAAAAGCCCCATTCGCCTGAACAACTAGCGCCATATATAGAGAATTCGTGTCGGTATCCTTGTGTTTAAGAGCCTCTTGTAGCTTTCCTTTCGCGACGGAGTCATGTGCCAAAGCAGAAAACAACGCGCCTGATTGCGACACAATGATATCGCTATAGCTTTGCCGTATCCGAACTGTAGAGATTATTTCATCCAGATAATTTTCGGCGGTCGTTTTTGCACTATTTAGGCTAGCCATTATTCAGCACATCCGAAATAACCTCATAGACCTTAGATATGCGATCTTTAATAGTAGCTGCAGTGTTTCCGCGACCTACCATGAGCGCATAATGCTCACTTTCTGGGGTAACCAGCTTGAGAATAGCATCGCGAATGGCGTCTTTCTGTTCAAGAATCCGAGCCCTGTCGGCCATATGCATGGACATTGCGACCATCTCTGCATCAAACAGGGGCCTTGAACGTTTTGACGATTTGCTCTTACCACCCGCAGGAAGACAAAACACCATGTCGCGGAAGACCTCAACACACAAAGACAACGCGCCTCTGAACGATTGCCTTAGCCGATCCGCGTCGTCGCTATTGCAGTATCGATTACGCTTCATCGTACTGTCGAGCATTGCTCGAACCGAACCGGAAATGCTATCAGGATGTTCGAACGCAAAAAAACGGAGGACAATCTCAACATCCGTCATTCTTTTGTAAAGTGCATCGTTCTTAAGAATCTCACTAACCGTCCCATCTCCACGGGTGTTATCCTGGTGATTCGGTATTCCCCATGCATCGGTATACAGGCGATCCTTCGACAGTTCAATAAGCAGTTCATTGAACGGCCCCGAATAAAGCGAATTGCGAAGCTCTTGTGCGTTGAGCCGCTCACCACCGGTATTTAATCGCTCAAAAACCTGCGCTCTTAGGTCAAGGCTATCCTCTTCGGCGGACGAACTGTCTGACATCAGCGTAATGGCGGAAATCTTCGCCCTTTCCAATCCTCGACGAATCAGCGGGGGAATTTCTGAGTAGGTCCTTCCATTCAGTGCTTGCCAAATCTCCAACCCTTCAAGAGCAAATTCCCCGCTCATGAACTCAGCGACGGCATTCAATCGCTGTTGCCCATCCATTACTTCAAATTTCCCCAAACTCTTTTCGTACAAAAAAACTGGAGGCACAGGGACATTCATTATAAAGCTTTCGATAAGCTTGGATTTTTTCTTAGTATCCCATCGAAGACGACGTTGATATTCAGGCCGCAAGTTTCCCCAAACACGGTCTTGGTTACTGCCCTTTATGAAGTCAATAATGTGCGACATGAATATGTCGTTTTTTTCCTGGACGACCCGAAGCCGGCCGGACTCGAAATGTTTCTCAATTGCCCGATCAGAGGCACCTGTGGGAACCACCATCGAACCAACGGCTAACGATTCGAAGTCTTCGTCAATATCATCAAGCTCGTTCATTTTTTCCTCTCTATTCACCAATTATTTCGCTAATCGATATAATTCTTTATTGTGGACCACCATTAGATAAAATGGCATGTTATTTTCCATACATGCGCTATCCAGTGTCAGACCTTTTCATACCGTGGCGTCATGCCAGATAGATCTGAAACATATCATGTTAAGTACTTGCCTGATCGGGGAGCGGCATCGATTTTTGTGAGCGCATCGATCGACGGTTTTGTAAAGTGACATCGCATTCGAGACATGGGGGAATGTTTACGATAGCCGGCTTTTGCCAGCCCCACCGGCCAGCCAATGGTTGGAATGCTACGAGCTGCCAGCGGATTCGGAGGGGGCGAATGGCACATTCGGGTCGATCAGCGACATTCGAACCGCGCGCCTACCAGGCGCCTAGGAAACCTTAGTTTTCCTTTCCTGATTTTTCGTCTTTAAACATTAGACGCGGATCCGCTCCACCTCGTCCAGGCTGATGTCGTCGCGACGCCGGTCGTACAGCTGCGTGGTGCGCGTCGACGCGTGGTTCGCCATCGCCGCGGCGTTCTCGAGCGTGCCACCGTTTTTCAGGTACGCGGTGATCCCGGTCGCCCGGAACGTGTGGTTGCCGATGGCAGTAACGATGCCTGCAGCCAGCGCCCGGCGCCGCACCATCGCATACGCATTCGCCTGCGGCAGCGGCGTGGTGCTGAGCTGGCCGGTGCCGCGCGCAATTGTGCGGAACAGCGGCCCCTTCGGATCATCGCCGATGCCGGTGCCGTCGAGGTACGCGTGTAGGTACGCCTCGAGCGTGTGGTGACACGGCATTTCGTGGCGTTTGCCGCCCTTTTCGCGCAGCCGCACCCACAGCCGCCGCTGCTGCACGTAGACATCCTCGACCCGCATCGCCAGCGCGGCGCCCACCCGCGCGAACGAAAACACCATTAACGCAATCAGCGCACGATCGCGCAGCCCGGCCGGTGTCGTCGCATCGATGCTGTCGAGCAGCTGCCGCGCCTCGGTGGCATCGAGCACCGGCGTCCTGCCTTTTTTCGTTGAATGGGCTGGACCACGCACCGACGCGGCCGGGTTGTGCGGCACGATCTGGCCGGTGACGAGCCAGTCGAAGAGATGACGGATCGCCGCGAGCCGCTGCTTGACGGTCGGCGCTGAATGGGTCTGCGTCTGCAGCTCGATCCACGCGGCCACATGCAGCGGCTGCACGGCCGCGATCGACGGCACGCCGGCGCCGGCGCACCACGCGAGGAAATCCCCGGCCGCGCGCGCATAGGCGCGGCGCGTGTGAGGGTTGCGGATCGCCGACGCGAAGAATTCCAGAAAACGTACACCCGCGCGCTCGCCAGCGGCTACGACGAGCGTCGGAGCGGAAACACCATTGAGCGAGACGAGCGGATTCACAATGAGAACGCCTTGTTTAGATCCACCTCGTGGCCCGCTGCCTTGAGTTCACGCGCCAGGGCCAGCTTCCAGCCGCCGCCGTCGTCCATCTTTTCCCAGACGACACCGACATAGTCGCTCGGAAGCTCGACATCGCCGCGTTTAAGTGCACATACCTTGGTACGTCCAAGACGGCCGATGAAGTACCCAAGCTCGAGCAGCACGTTCTGCCGCGCTCGCGGCTTCAGATCATCTTCCTTGATGCTGCGTCCCACATCGTCTGGGGTCAGTAGCACCACGGCGAATCCAACGTCGCTGTTCGCTTCAAACTTCTCGATGATGGTGCCACCCTGATTCGCTTGCTCGTGCAAGATGACGGGATCGAAGTCCATCGCTTTTAGAAAGCGTGCGACTAGCTCGCGCGCCTCGCCGTCATGGCCATGAACGACGAACACACGTCGGGAAAGCAGTTTGGGTTCTTCGACATAGGCTGTTACTGGGGCGGCTTCATGCTGGACATCAGCCAGATCCTCCCGCAAGACACGTTGAGCTTCCTGTAGCAGCGCGACGGAATGCTCGATCTTGGCCTTAACCCCTGCAAGGTACTCATGCGCCGGGGTAGTGTGTCCACCATACATGATGATCATGGGATGCCAAGACAACGATGCGGCGCCCTCGAATCGCTTGAAGGCTGACGTATTTTCACCAAAGCAGCGCTCAAGAGTGTCTTTAATCGCGGCAGAAAGAGCGGTCAGTCCCGGCGAATTGCCTGTCGGCACGGCTGCCACGTCAAACGCTTGTAGTTCAGCGATACGTTGGCCAAGACGATCAATGCCTTTTTCAAGGTCCACCGGCTGAAGCCTGAGCCTGGGTGCAACTGGTGGCGGGGCAGCGGGACGACGGGAAGCCATGGTCTCTCCTTTTTTATATGTGATAGAGGACATTATCAGATATAGAGAAGAGAAAATTCGCAGAGATTTGACATCAAGAAATGTCGGCCATGATATTTTCATATCAATCCGGAGCGCCGCACGATGGACGACTACCACTACGAAAACGAACCCGACGAAGAAGAACGGCCACGCGACGTCAAGATTGACGAGGCCAAGCTCGCCATCATGGCGATCTTTGACAATGAGCCAGAGCGCGTCTTCTACTCAGTCCAGATTGAAACGCTGCTCGAACGCGACTATTTTCATTGGATTACCAACAAGGGGCTGTCCGAACTTGCCCAAGAAAGAAAACTCGCATTCGACCCGCGGATGATCGCGAACACACAGAAAGTGCACTTCTATACGCATCCCGGCTATCGCTACTTCAAGCGGGAAGCCAAGAAGTTGCAGAGCTATCTGACCCAGATGTACGACCCTGACTTTACGCACGCGGTTGGCCGTCACTGCGAGATGCTGCTCGACAGCGCATTGGCACGCGCCGGTTTCCAACCCCGCGGACAAGACACGAGGGAATGGAATGGTGTCTCGTGGACCAAGACCAAACACAACCTTGATCGAGTCGTAGTGAAGGATGAAATCGCCTACGGCGTCGAAATCAAGAACACCCAGAACTACATTCAACGAGGCGAACTACGCATCAAGCTGGAAATGTGCAGACACTTGGGACTGCGCCCCCTGTTCATCATGCGATTTGCTCCGAAGAGCTATATCGAAGACATCCGACGAGCAGGCGGGTTCACACTGTTGTTTGAGCATCAGATATACCCGTTCGGCTTCATCAAGTTCATGCGGGAAGTGCGCGAGGCGCTCGGCCTGAAGGTGCAATGCCCCCGCGATTTCAAGGAAGGCGACATCCAGCGGCTACTGAATTGGCACGACAAGAAACTCGCCCGAACTAGGTAATTTGTATTCAGGGCGTTACGGAAATTCCTTTTAAAATCATGCGCTTACCACACTTACTCTGTGAATTTAAAATTGAATTCACAGAGCAACCGCCAGATCGGCGCCTGTCAGCAGGCCATCAACCTTGAAGATACAGGACTTCCGGCAAGGACCGAACTACTCGACAGCGCGAATTGTACGGCGGTATATCGGATGGATGAACGCCGGGTACTGTTCGGATGGGATGGCGTTGTGCTGAGGGCTGTTCGGCCTTGACGGTCCGACCTGCGTCAGGTTCGTACGGGGCGTCGAGAAATCTATAGGTCACCTCTGGCAGCGATAATCCGCATTTCGTTTGTCGGCGGCCGTCCTACATCTGGAACGAAAACGTCCCATGCGCGTGGAGATGAAGCAGCTCAAACAGCGTCATAGTTTTCACGCCCAAGGCGTTAGCCGCATCAGGCAACTTGATCGATCTCTTGCTGGCAGGTTCGGCTTTCTCGTTGGTGACCACTGTGACATCGGTCTGCGTAGAGGCGTACGCGATCAGCCATGCATCAGCCGACTTGACATCTAGGAACTTGTCTTGTGCCGCTTGGAGATATGTTGGCGTACGAGTAGTTGCCCACACAGCTAATTTTCCCCACTGTGCTGTCGCCGGCTTGCTTGACACGAAAAAATCTGACAACTCGGGGCGTTGCGACCAAGCATGCAACAGATCTTCTTGCTTACCGACCTGAAGCTCGTCCCGCACCTTATCGATGCTGAGGACCTTTCCGACCTGATGCGCCTGTAAGATCCAATCCCAAAACGCCCCGCAATACTTGGGGCTGTAGTGGAGATTCTTCGCGCTGATCAAGACATCGGAGTCAAGCAGAAAGCGCTCGTTGCTTGGCATGGAAGACCGCTACGTTATTTGGATTCGTATTGAGCAGTTGGCCTGCTTCCCGGAAACTGATCCCGCCGGACGTCGCCAGCGCTGCAACCTTGCGCGAAAACGACCTGCTGTTGCGGACAGCCAGCGTCAAATAGAAATCACCGCCACTTTCCTTGCCCTTGCTGGCCGACCGCTTACGTGCGTCTTGATAGAACGCATCGTAGATATCATGTGCCACAAGCTGCAGGTCAAGCGCCCTTCGCGCAATCACTAGGCTGCTTACTCGGAACTGCTGTCGCAGCAACGAGATCTTCTCGGGCACCGTGCCTTGAACTGCCGACCATGCTTTTGCAAATTCGACCTGTGGGACGAGGACCTCGGCGGCGATTGCGTTGCAAAGTATCTCGTGCTTGTTTTGGTTCCCCGGGGCGCTATCAGAGATACCGGATTCGCCGAGCCAGATATGAGCCAGCTCGTGCGCCAGCGTAAACGTCCAAGCGGCAGGCGCATCTGCCCCATTGACAAACACCACCGGCGCCAAATCGTCGTTGACTACGAAACCGCGAAACTCGGACACGGAAAGGGGGCGATGAGTGTTGTTTCCTACGATGCCGTTTTTGAAAATGAGAACCCCGGCAGCTTCTGCTTTTGTGACGAGATACGAGTAAAGATCATCGGCATTGCGGGCTGCAACGCCGTTAAGTTCAAGTTTCAAAGTACCGCGAATATCCTCCGCAACTATCCCAGCCTTGACCCGTTGCCCGGCGAAGCGGCCGACGAATGGAAGTGGGGGCGCGCCCTCGCGCAGGAGGTACTCCCGATACCAAGCCTGCTTGAACTCGATGTCGTCGAAAACCTCGTAGAAATCTTTGCTCAGCGGGTGTTTGTCCGGCAGAGTCCGAAAGTCCGCGATGGGTAACGGCTCGCGTTGAGGTGGTGGTTCCGGCAGAAACAGGTATCCAAACGGGACGCCGGCTTCCTTCGCGAACTTCATCGCCTGCGCAGCAGTAAGCTCGCCGCGTTCGATATTTGCAGCAGCTCGCGTCGAGACGCGCTCCGCCAGCTCGCGTAAGGAGCTGCCCGCTTTGTGGGCGGCCCAGTCGAGCACAGGCGGGGATAGATGAAGAGCGTCAGTCATTTCAGCGCAGGGCGGTTTCCACGAATTCTAGCATCGGCGGCCGCCATTGGCGTTCGGGCCTCCGGTGATCGACGGCAAGGTGAGTACGCTTATAGCATCGCCGAGCCAGGTCAGCGCGCCGCTTTGCTTGCGCGCGCTTTCATTTACCAAATCGGCCGATAGGATTTCAACGCGTCGGACCAGCCGGCGAGAGTCCGCCAGATCCGGGGCAGCTCGTCGCCCTGTTGGGCTGCTTCCTCGACAGCGGCCACGAGCATCGCCGGTGGCGCCTCGTCGAGCAGCACCGCAATATGCGACTCGAAACCGGCGGGAATCATCCCACTCGTCAAAGCCTGTCTGAGAAGCTCCGGGGTCAACGACTCCCGATGGCTCACGCTGGCCGTAGTGGCGCACCTTTGCAAAGCGCCGCCCGACTTCCGATAGCTGTTGAGGCTCACGCCCACGACCCGTAAGAGGGCTTGCGCCTGGTTCCAGCTCATGTCATCGAGCGAGCCGGCCTCGAGCTGCTCGAGCATGCCCGCGTCGATCCCTGCGAGCTTCGCCAGCTGGGGGGCAGAAAGCCTGAGCTCGGCACGCCGAGCTGCAACTAATAGTGCGATTTCGGACAGGTACATAGTGGGGCAACCGTTCCCGTGGCGGTTCATCTGACAGCCGGCTGTACAGGTAGCCTTTTTGTCCCGCGGTGCCTCGTCAGACGCATGCTGCGACAGTTACTCGTACCGACTCTTGCTAAACCTGTCTCGTGCGTCCATAAGGCGGATCACGAGCCGGTGCTTCTTCTCGAATGCCGTCGCTGCTTCGCTCGCTGCCTTCTTCGCCTCAAACGCGGCCATCTGGGCGTCCCGATCGCCGCCAGCGGTCGCCTGTTCCAATACCTCGTAGGCGGCCGCGTCGGCCTCGAACAGCTTCTTGTATTCGACGTAGAGCTGCGCCCGTTCTTCCTTCGTGTAAAACTCGTCGGCCAGCTTTAACAGGGCGATAGCTTCGAGCGGCGCTTGCATCTTTTCCAAGGCCGTCATCAACGCCTTGTGCTGTTTGTCTTCGTTCTTGTCGGTCATCAGGTTCCCCACTTTCAGAGAGGCGCTCACGCGCCCTATGCATTCGTCGGCCGCACGGCGCGAACCTACTCGTGCAGCGTCGCACGGAGACCGTCAGTCATTCGTCCGTCGGCGGCTGATTTCGAGGTGGCTTGGCTCGCTGGATAAGTTGGCGCAGCCACTCTAGCCCATATTGGTCAATCTTCGTCCATTGCTCGGCTGAGAGTCTAATCGAGCGCTGGACGAGTTTTTGCCCGTCAGGCAGTCGAGGGCGGCCGCCAGGGTGTTTGGATTTCGTTTCCATGTGGCATATTGTACACAGGAAAATGAATCACAAAAACTTCTTGCGATTTGATAGTTTGAGAATCACAATAACTGCACGGGAAGCTCAACCTAACGAAGAATGACGATGAAATTCAAAGTTGAAGAGCAGCGCATGTCGGGCAGCAGCATTGCTAAACGCATCTGTGGAAACTGTGAATCCTAGGGAGATGAAATGACGACGTCTGGTGTAGCATCGGTATCCAACGCGCTTCTCGACGATCTGCTGACTGAAGCGGATCCTGCACTTGAATTTAGCTCGCAGCGCTTGGTTCGCAAGATGCGGCGCCCGCTACGGGCGTCAGCCGACCGGGTCGCAAGGGCGAGCCGAGATCCGGGTGAACTATCTCGAGTGATTCAAGAGGAGCGGAACCGCTTGCAGCTCAGCGCGGGCCCGGTGATCGCAGCTTTTGAGTCGTTCGCCAACAATGTGCGCGGCAACTTGGTCTGATTGATTGCCCTCGCACGCGCAAGACTGAGCAGATCTAAGACTGTAGCCACAAATGAGCATACGCGATTACAACCGTGGAACGGCGGATGCCACCTGGGCGGCATCACTCCAAGCGAGAGGTCAAGCACAGGCGACTGCTCGTCAATGGCAGAGCTATTGCGAGTCGTTGGAACGGCAGCTACAAGAGGCTCGGCTGGCTGAATTGAAGCGCGCAGCCGAATTGGCCGGGCGCGACGCGCAGCAAAAAGCCCTGCGTGCGGCGCTTCGCCAGGCCGTTCCGGAGCATCCGCTGCTTCGCGAGGGTGAGCTTGGACGGGTCGCCACTGAAGTTATGGTTAAGCACTTTTCAGACAACGGATACGTGTTCGATCCTCAAAAGCGCCTACTCAGCAAGGTGTGAGCAATATTCAGGGCACTCAATCCAAGGGGGCTTGCGATTGTTGCTCCGGCAACAGGTCCATAACGGGCGGCGCGCCGTTTGGTGGGCTGCGAGTATCGTCTTTCCCTAAGCCAGCCATCGCCCCTTGAACCGCATTTTTTGAACCTCCCTCGAAACGACCCGCAGCCTCACTAGGCTCGCGATCGGCCACGCCGTCGGCACCAAGGCGCCCACCGATCCAGCGCAGAACGTTGTCTGGCACCCAGTTCGTGAGCGTAAATACGCCGTGCATGACAGTCGTCATGATGATTGCGTAGATCGCGATGTAGGCGATGAAGCCAACGATACCGGTGAGGCTGCTGTGCTCGGCGCCGGCGATGGCCGTTGCGTAACTGAGATTCACGAACTCTGATATAGGCTGAGCCAGCCATATCGATCCGAAGAACCCAAGAACAGTCAGCGCTGGCCGCAATGCGACACCGAGCAGAAGCATGTAGCCCGGACCTGCCTGGCCTACAGCGTCATGACCTTCCGGGTGGGCGTGAGCGACACCGAAAAGCTGGGCCGCGATGACTGCCTCGAACACGAGCACAAACCACTTGATGACCGCAGCGATTCCCGAGATGTAGGGGATCATCGGGATGTAAAACGCACACACCGCGCCGAACGATAGCACCACAAGGACCAACGATGTCACCATGCCGCTGATCGAAGAAAGCGCAGCGCCGATGTCGAACACATTCCCGATTGTCAGCTTTGAGGCATTGGATGCCGCCAGCCCATTTGCGGTAAATGTCGCCGCAATCAAAGCTTCGCCGCCACCGATAATCGTGTCTCCGACCGATTTCACCTGCGCAACATGAGACATGTTGCCTCCGGCCAGACGCTGGGTGAACTGGTTTATCGCCGCGATCGCAGGACGTGACAGAAGTCGCTTCATGTCCTCCCATGAGTGTGGCACGGTGACGGCGTCATCTGCCTGCTGCTGATATGCATCCTGAACCGCCGCGCTATGGTTCTTGATGTATTCGTCGGCGACGGTCATCGCGTCTCTGTAGTCCACGAGCACATCACCGATCTCCTTGTCGTCGATACTCACCGGTTTCGATGACGGGAGCGTGTTCAGTGTGCTCTGCATCGCGTCATTCAGCTGGATGAGCTGGTTGTACCAGGTGGCCACGTAAATCCAGCCGGCGCTCTTGGCATCGTCGAGAAACTTGGCCCGATTGGCGCTTTGATTTGACGCGTCCAGGGCCGTTTTCGCGGCGGTGAAGAGCGTGTTCTCGTACGCTGCCGCCGCTTGCTCAATGGCGCCCGGAGCAGGCTTCTGGCCTGCAACGATTTGCGCGGCCACCGGCCGCAAGGAGGCAATCATCGCGCGCACGCCGTTCGCGTGTGCCTGCATGATTGTCGACTTTGATATTGACGAATTGCCGTCTCCCTGCGACGAAGCAGCAGATTGGCTCCAGCTGAGTGAGCCGCAGACAGCCGGGTTGGTGTAGGAGTTGTCGTTGGCCGCCCAATCGTAGTCGGTGACCGTATATGTGGTGTTGGCAATCGAGTTGGCCGTCGACCCCAGAGCGCCAAGCGGTCCGAACGCCGCGCCGGCGGCGCCGGCGGTAAGCACGTCGCCGAAACCGACCTCGCCCGTGTTGCTAAGCGTTTCGGTGTGCTCCTGCTCAGTGATTCGCGTGGTGCGGCCGGACGCCTGATACTGCTGATTCATTGCAGCCATGCAGGTCTCGAATCGCAGAATATTTGCTGCCAGTGGGCGCGTCTCAGGGAGGTTCGGACGTGCAACGAGGGACGAGCTCTGAACATAGTCCAGACCTGCTGTCAGTGTCGCATCGCCAATCCCTACACCCTGAATTGCAAGCCACAGTACCAGCACCTGTATCAATGAATAGCCCGACGCGAGCGGGAGCAACATGCCTGTGCCGGCGACAGCGCGGATCGGCACCCAGACCGATGACATCCGATTGCCGAGGAACTCGCCATCGTGCGCGGAGTCGACCGTCCCTTTGACGGTCGTGTACACCATGTATAGCATGCCGAGGAAAAGGACAGCCGCATTGAAAGGCTGGAGCATCGCGCCGAGCGCGGAGTCGGTGGGGGCGTTCTTGGCGTTGCTGTCGGACACGATGGAATCAATGACCGTACCGAAAACCTGCCGCAGATAGGCTACTGCGGCGTCCCCCGCCGGCGGTGAAAACGCGTGCAGGTTGATAGTCGCGCCGCTGTCGGCGAACGCCAGACCGGACGCAGTGAGAAGCACAGCGAGAAGGAGGACTTTTTTCATTTTCATGCTTGTCTCTGCCGGCTAGGCGACCCGCGCCAACCATGCCATTGCGACCGCGATGATCACGGCAAGGGACAAGTTAAGGCGAATATGGAAGCGGGTGTCCAATGCCTCAAATTTCTCGGCAACGGTCCATTCGAACGGCCAGCCCCACAACGCCATACCGAACAAGTCTCGCACGAGAATTACGTAGTAGGGCGCTCCGCAGGCCAGCAGCACCGCTGCGCCAACGAGCTGACGGCCGAGAGCAAACCAAATGACTACACCGACGCCGAGCAGAGCGTATGCCGCCGGAAATAACCACGCCCTCCGGCGCCCCATGATGACTCGATGAAGACCAAGAGGGAGCCAAAGCGAGACAACGAGTAGGACGACATAGGCTAATCCAGTTCGTAGCAACCAACGGGCGGTCATTGAATGCGTGGCTTTTTCAGATCTGATAGACATCATGCCATTTTCAAAGGTGAAAGCTTATGGGGATTTTATTTCGTTATAGCCTAACGAAACTCCATTAAAATCAATGGTTTACGTAGATTATTATATTTGTATAAAGCAACGAAAGTCATCTTTTATGTATCCCGAAACGACTTTGATGCGATGCGAGCCCCAAAGGCTTTCACCTTTTACAGTTGGTCCCGAATATTTCGATTCCGAGCGATGCAGAACGCTCGAATAGTCAATTGCCGCAAACAGGCTGCGACAGGCCGATGAGAGGTCTCTCGCCTTCGGCCTTGGGCCGTGGGTCAAGGGCGCAGCGGGCGTAGCCCGTGGCTCATAGAGCCACCCTTGAGGCGCGGAACGAGGCCCAACGCTCCCGGCATGTCCGGGGGCTGCCACGCAGCCCCCGGACAGTGCCACGCGGCGAGCGGATTTTGCCTTTGATCCGGTGACAGATGCCGATGATTCTGGACGCCGGATGGTGAAAGTCTATGGGCAGTGCTCGTTGCCGTCGTTTAAGGACGATGAGATTGCGCACGCCGCGGCGCATACACGCGCGCTTTGGCACGGACACGGCTTGTGTCGGTTTCAGTCGGCGAGACTCTGACCGCCGACTCCCCGCTAACGGCTCTCGCGTAATGCCGCCCGGCGGTTTCATCGGTGGCCTGTCCGAGTAACGCAGCAACCTCTGCCTGCGTACAACCCGACGATTTTGCGTCGGCCGCAAACTGATGCCTGAGGGAGTACAAAGTTGGGTACCGCTTGCGACGTTCAAAACACGCCCGCGTTGCGCGCTTCATGTAGTGCATGAGGCACTCTTGCAGCCTTTGGAACGTCATCTCGCGCAGATAGCCCTCGAGCATCTCCATCATGTCCTGTAGTCCCGCGATATCGGCCGCCGTCGCCTTCGACAGATCCAGCGTTCGGAACTCGCCGTTTGCCCGACCATTCGTGGCCTTCCCGTTCCGTACCGTCAGGCATGTTCGACCATCGATCTCAGTGAGGCCGGCATATTCCCATTCGCTAGGGCGCAGTCCAGTCAATCGGGCGGCCAGCAGCCAGGTGCGAAGGGCATTCGCGAACTTGTGGCTGCCGACATGGGCGCCGAGATAGTCGACGAATTTGTCGAGGTCCGTGCGCTTGAAGTGCTTTTGTTTGGTCGCCGAAGTTCTAGTGCCGTGCTTGAGCGTGCCAGTCGAGGGCTCTGAGTCAAGCGCGGCAATCGCGGCCTCCAACTCTTCGACGGCGACGGATTCCTCTGATTCGTTGGCGAGATCCTGAAAATGGCTACGAAGAGCGTTCTTGTATTGCTTCCAGGTGTTCTTTGCGATCGTTGGCTTACGTCCGATCAGGTGATCGACGATGGCCATTGGGGGTAGCGAAAAGGGTGAAAAGTAGCCGAGTTCACGGGCAGCTCGCGAGCGGATTTGCATTGACTTGATCGCGTACGCCATTTCTGTTTTCGAAGTTCTAGAGCTGGTCATCGGAGTTATTAGCTTGGTGTCCGTACGTTACTCAGCTCCCTAGGGGGCGCCGAGTAACGCTTTGGGTTTGTTGGAATGCATCACATGTGACTTGATGACGTGGATTCTCTTTCCGGAAAACGGACCGGCGGCGAACATCGATCACAAAAATGCGTCACATGTGATTGCGAACTTTCAAGTTGGATTCTGGCTTTGCGTCACAGGTGACTCCTTCGCATTACCGGTCATTCAAATATGAGTCACTTGTGACCGAATCGCGTGTTTATGTGGTGGCCAAATGCGTCACGTGTGACCTACGCGTTAACGCACGTGAAAAACCAATTTGCAGAAACCACGTATGGCGTCGAGAGGTGATATCCGGAAGGACACTGTTGGGTCATGAACGCGAGCCCCTGGCGTGTGTCAAAGAGAGTACCGCCGCCGGCCGGTTGCCCCGTGAATCCATCTATCGTGACTCCGCTGCACATCGTGCCCGAGGATTCTTGGCCGGCCGTCTTCCAGACACCGGATTGACAAGGCGATCGACGTCCATCACCCGACCGTCGCCGCGGTCAACTGGATGACCCCGCTGCCACAGAGATAGGGGGTCGACGTGACTGTGTAGGTCGCGCCAATTGGGACGAGAAACGTGTATGAGTCGGTCGCTGCGCCGCCGCTCTGGTTGCTCGATACACCGCCTACGTATCCGCCGTTGACGTAGGCCTGTAGATCATACGCATTCGAGTTATTGCACGTGTTCTGTCCGCCGAACGCCGTGACGAACAACAACTTCCCATACCCGTTCGACAGCGTCACGCTCGTATTGAAGGTAGCACCTGTGAAGACGTACACCGCGTCGGGCGATCCTGCCGTTTTCCACACGCCGGATTGACAAAATAGCGTTTGGCTGCCGTCGGAACCTATTGCCCCCGACGGCCCGCAACCGCCGCCGGCAGATGCGATATTCCCAGGTTTAATGTAGTTGTTAGCATCAATGGCCTGATCAGCCTGAAGATGCCCCGTCACTTCCAGCTGGCCGCTACCGCCCCCTCCGCCCACTACAGTGATCCCACTGCCATTCCACGGTTTCAGATAAAGATTTCCGCCTCCCGTTTCGATGTACTGTGTGCTCGGGTTGTAGATGATGCTGCCACCAGCCATCGTCGTGTTACCGTTGACAGTGAGGTTCTGGGTCGTGGTATCTCCCGCGTTCAAAGACGCAGCCGCTGTCCCCGCCTGGTTTTGCACATAGAGCGTGCCGCTCTGACGGATCGCCGAGTTCGTGCCGTCCCCGTAGTAATACGAGCCCCCGACCTGAACGCCATTGCCCGATGCAAGCTGAATCTGCTGGGCGTTGGTGATTGTGTTGCCGCCCATGTCCAGGTTCGTGCTCATCGTGTTCAACTGCGGCTGCCCAGGCACCGCGTTGCGGTAGAGGTAATTACTGGTCAGCGCGCCGTTGCTGAAGGTCAGAAGCGATGCCGGGCTGCCGCCTGCAACACCATAGGAAGCAGTCGGGATCTGCCACGCACCAAAGGCGCCGTAAGCGGTAGCTGCACCGCCCGGATACACACCAGAGTTGTTCGTCGGAATCATGCCGCCTACGCCATTTGCGGCGCGCGCGATTAAGCCCAACTCCTGATCCTTGATCGGCGTGCCACCCGTCGTATAGATGAGTACCTGCAAATTGCCAGCAGACGGTTGCGTGACGGCAGCCGCCCACGTCTGATTGAAGGGATTTGTACCCGTAAAGCTGACCGGCAGGCCCACATTGGCCGCCTTCACGGCCGCGACCGAGATCGGAAGCGGTGTCGCCGCGTTGGCCGTCGACAGGTACGCGGCATTGTTCTGAGACACATAGCTCGACACCGCTAGCACCCACTGCTGTTGTTGCTGGGCAGTCGTGACGTCGGCCATGACGTGACGCTGCGTCGCGATCCCGTTTTGAACCTGCGGCAGATACATCATGCCGACCAATACGGCAAACAGGGCTCCGAGAATTTCACTCATAATTATTTTCCAGTTTTGACGACCGACACGAAATAGAGATCCCCGTATGCGCGGGCAGGGCGTAAGAACGTTGCGTAAAATAGGTTTGCGGTGCACCCGCGCCCGTCCGTGGACGGCTGCGCTGCCCACACTGCGGTGTGGACAGTCCCGGCTTTGCCGGGATGCCGCACCCGCCCACCGACTCCCCGCGACCGAGCCCTCCGGGCCTGACGCGCGCCGCTGGCGCTTTGCCCTGTCGCGAAAAAATTAAGACGGGCGGAGAACCCCTCTCCTGCGAGCACAGACGTAGATGACCAATGCCCGCACGCGCGCCGCACGTCTGAACTGCGGCACATCGGAGCCCGTACCTCAGGCGCAAGGAGAGCGCCGAACTGGTGAAACTGGAACGATTCGGCTCCACGCATTGCAATGCTTGAAGGCGCCCATCACAGAAGTTGTTCACAGCCCTGTTCCGGTTAAGAAAGGTTAAGTTAGGTTAACGACCCAGCACCAAGCCAGAAGCCTTATGCAGCATGGTTCTTGGCGACGACCATGCGCAGCCATCCCGACGCTGCGCGCGGCCATCCCGATACTGTGCGCAGCCATCCCGACATGCTCGCGCAGCTATCCCGAGGCGCGCGCTGATCGCGGTGGCTTGAACCAAGTCACTCGCCCGTCTTCACGAATGACGGGATCGAGAATCACCTCGACCTGCTTCAGCTCAGCAAGCGCTCGAGGTAGACCACGTGTCAGAAAGTCGCGTATGCGGCCTTCTGTGCCGCTCCACTCCTTCAGGAATTGGACGGCAACAGTGTGTCGCTTCCCCGCTTCGTGACTACCAACATAGTTTTGCAGCCACTTCGCAAGGTCCTGTCCACGCCCGATCCGTCGGCGTGCTTCAAGATCGATGAATCCGTACTCACGCCGGCTGAACAATTTCAGCACTTCGGGATCGATGCGCAGCCAATACTCGCCAGTGGTATCACTGCGTCCGTATGCGTCAACGAGGTGCAGCACTGCCTTGTAATGCTTGGTCTTGATGAAGAGAGTGCCCGTCGCCAAGCGGTCCATACTCTCCTCAAGCCACGTGTAGTCGTTCTTGCCGGTACACCGGCCAATCTCTCGGAGGAACGCGGCCCGTTTGAATGTCACGTCATGCCCAGTTGGAAAACACTGCGCAACGCGAAACGCCTGCAATAGAACGTCGTTGTCAGCCATGTCGAATTGTTTGCCACTGAAGAGGATCTCTACATCGTCACGGCTCGCGAGTTGTGCCTTGTCGTGCATTTTTCGACGACCGGGTTTGAGCGGAGCGAAAAGACTAGAGCGCGCCAGATGATTGGGCATGGCCGACTCAAGTTCTGGGAAGAGCGGGAGACTCTTCCCGACAATGGTCGTTGTGGTCGAAGACGCAGCCCTCTGCGGGGTCGCGTTCTCGGTCACGCGTTGCGCAATCTCCAAAACTCGACGTGCGGCTGGAGTCAGACTCTGTGAAGGCTGGGATTGGTCGCGCGCTTCAAATACGGACGTGGCGAGGAAGACCATCAGGATCTCCTCGGTCGACGCTGAAGATGCTGTGCGGCCGCCGTCTCCTTTCGGCGCAGCTGCTCGATTTTGGTAGGGCGACCCAGCTTGCGCGACAGGGAGCCTTGTGCGCGCTGTGACGACGTGATCTGGGCCTGATGTGGACTTTCGTCCGCACTCAAATCGGTTTCTTGTCGATAATTCTTGAGCCAGTGAATAACATCCGACTCGAGCCAGACGCGACCACGTCGTCCGGGTATCTGGATGGCAGGAGGAAGTCGGTGCGGAGCTCGACTGAGGTCTTTGAAGACAGTTTGAGGTGCGATACAGAGGTACGTTGTCGCGAGCTCATAGGCATTGAGAACTCGGTCGGCGAACCGATTTGATGAAACAACATTGGATTTGGACACGGCTATCCCCAGCGCCCAGGCGCAACCTGGGTGACGCCGCGGCGTCATTGCTAGAGATAGGGGATTTGTCCCAAGCGGTGGTGACTACAACGCTTGGATCCGACCGCACACGAGTCGCCATGCAGGAGTGGTCCTCATTAGGCCGCGGCCAGTTGGATCAATCCGTTGCCCTATGGGCACATGGCGAGAGCACACGCTAAGCCCTGCCGCAAGCGCAACCTGTGCGCTCTTCCAACCCATCCAATGAGTCGACCCCCGTCGACTTTAGCCGGATCAGCACCCCAAGTTGATCGGTGTCCCTTGAGGATCTCACTACCGGCGGTCCGGTAGAGCAGCATTGCCGTTTTTATACCTCCTTGCACGTCCGCACGCAAGCAAAACGCCGCGAGTTTTGGGACAAGTTTGGGACATCGGCAGAGGAAATGTAGGGATGCGAGTGGAAGTATCAATGCAAAAAGAAAACCCGCAGAGCCTTGGGCTGTGCGGGTTTCCGAGAAATACTTTGGTGGAGAGGAAGGGGATCGAACCCTCGACCTTCGCATTGCGAACGCGACGCTCTCCCAGCTGAGCTACCCCCCCAACGTGCAAACAATTCTAGCACAGGCATTTTGCGTTTTGCCAAGCCCCCACGGCGGTAAAACCCGGAGGCAAAATGACTGGCAAAACATCACTTCGACGGCGCGCCAGCCAGCACCCAGTCCACTACCGTGCGGATGTCAGCATCGCTCATCGATTGATGCGCCGGCATCGGAATCATCCCCCATACGCCAGAGCCGCCGTCCTTCACCTTGCGCGACAATTTTGCCGGCGCGTGCGCATCGCCCTTGTACTTCGTAGCGATCTGCTGGAACGACGGGCCGACCAGTTTGCGGTCCACCGCGTGACATCCCATACAGGCATTCGAGTTAGCAACGATCTGACCACGCGGTGCATCGGCCGCACGCGCTGAAGAGGCAAAAGCGCCGGCCAACGCGCCAGCCGTCAACATCGCGGCAACGAAAGCAACGCCCCGCTTCATGGCGTCGTCGCCTTCGGATTGCCTGGATGCACCGCGTTCGAATTGCTGACCGGCGCCGGCGCCTGCTGATCGAGCGGACGCGAACTCACCGATGAATCGGGGATCGCACCGACAGTCGGCGTGCTCGCGTCCGGCTGCGAAGCGGCAACCGGTGCGGTCGCCGCTGCAGCGGCAGCCGCCGCGGCTTCCTGCGGCTGGATGTACTGGAACACCTTCACGACCTGCGTCACACCCGGCACGCGGCTCGCGACGTCGGCGCCGCGATTGCCTTCGTCCATGGTGACAAGGCCCATCAGATACAGTGAGCCGCGCTCGGCCACAACCTTGAAGTTGTTCGCCGAAATGTTCTTCTCGGCAATCAACGCGGTCTTCACGCGCGTCTCGAGATAAGTGTCATTGGTCCGCGACGAGAACGAGCTAGCCGGCATGATCGCCAGTTCGTTGACGATCGTGTTGACGTTGTTCAAGCCACGCACGATGCTCTCCGCGCGTTGCTTCGAGACGTCACCCGCCACTTCGCCGGTCAGCAGCACGCGGCGATTGAACACCGTCACGTTGACGTGGGCGTTGTCGGGCAAGTTCTGGCTGATCTGCGCCAACGCCTTCACCTGCATCTCGCGATCCTCGGTCTGCGCACCGAGCGTGCGCCGGTCGGTCGCCACCAGCGCGCCGCCGCCCGCCGCGCCGGCAACGGCGAGAAAGCAACCCTGCAACGTCGCGGACAGTCCCGCGGCGAACCCGACCACCAGCACGGTTCTCACCAGTGTCTTCTTGACGCGGAATACGCTCATCAACTAGATCTCCTTCGGAATCAATCTCAGTCTTCGCCCAGCAACATGGCATCGATGCCGTCGCACAGACAATGGATGGTCAGCAAATGCACTTCCTGAATACGCGCGGTGCGATCGGACGGCACACAAATGTGGATATCGGTATCGCCCAGCACTTCCTGCATACGGCCGCCGCCCTTGCCGGTCAGCGCGACCACAATCATTTCGCGCTCGTGCGCGGCCTCGATCGCGGCCAGCACATTGGCGGAATTGCCGGACGTGGTGATGGCGAGCAGCACATCGCCCGGTTGGCCGAGGGCCCACACCTGCTTCGAAAAAATCTGCTCGAATGAGTAGTCGTTGGCGATGGCGGTGAGCACGGACGTGTCGGTGGTCAGCGCGATCGCCGGCAAGCCCGGGCGCTCACGCTCGAAGCGGCCGATCAGTTCGGCGGCGAAATGTTGCGCGTCGGCCGCCGAGCCGCCGTTGCCGCACGCAAGAATGCGGCTGCCGTTGGCCAGCGCAGCGAACATCGTGTCGATCGCTGCGGCGATCGGCATCGACAGGGTTTCGAGGGCTTCGAGTTTGACTGCCGCACTGTCGCGGAAGTGTTGTTGAATGCGTTCGACTGACATCGAGTCTCTAGTTTCTACCGCGAATGAACCGCAATGCGCGGCCGTGTTGTGAAGTCGTATTGCGAAGTCGTGCCGCTCTGATGAACCATGCCGGCAACACAGTGCGGATGCGCAAAAACATCGCGAAATGCGCTACCTGGTCGCTCCTTTCTGTGCGCCGGTGTGATTTACGAGGTCCGCACGCGAGCGCAAGTTTATCGCACTCACGCCTGTTCTCCGCGCACTGCATCAGACTTCGTCGGCGCGAAACGCATCGCGCAGCCACACCAGCCGGCCCGCTTCGAACGCAATCACGTCGAAACGGCACGCGGGCTCATCATGCGAACGCCTGCTGCGGGTTGCCAGGTAATGCCGCGCGGCACGCACGATCCGCTGCTTCTTTTGCCAGCCGATGCTCGCTGCCGCGCCGCCATAATGCTGCTGCGCACGCGCGCGAACTTCGACGAACACCAGCGCGCCGTCACGGTCGCGCATCACCAGATCGATCTCACCGCCCCGGCACAGCACGTTGCGCGCGACGAAACGCAAACGCTGCCGCTGTAAAAACTCCATCGCACGCGCCTCGAACGCCGCGCCGACGAGTTTGGACCCGGTTGGTCTCGAAAAGTTGTGGCCAGCGGCCCGTGCACTCACCTGCCCACCACCCGGTTCACGCGCCGCTGCGTGGCACAATGGCGGCCTCGTTCCGTCTGTCTGCGTCTTCTGCCTCATGACTCCTCTCTCCGAACTCGCGCAAGGGCAGCAGTACCCTGCCGCCGCGCTATATGTGGTGGCCACGCCGATCGGCAACATCGCCGACGTCACGCTGCGCGCGTTGCATGTGCTCGGGCTGGTGGACCGCATCGCCGCCGAAGACACCCGCAACACGGGCCAACTGCTCGCGCGCTACGGCATCTCGAAGCCGCTCGTCGCGGTTCATCAACACAACGAGCGGGCCGCGGCGCTGCGCCTGATTGAGCATCTGCAAGCGGGCGAACGCGTAGCCTACGTATCCGATGCCGGCACGCCCGGCATCTCGGACCCCGGCGCGAAACTCGTCGACGCAGTGCGCGAAGCCGGTTTTCCGGTCATTCCGCTGCCCGGCGCAAGCGCGCTCGCCACCGCATTGAGCGCGGCAGGCGACTGGGTCGCGACGTTCTCGTTCCTCGGCTTCCTGCCGCCGAAGGCAAAAGCGCGCGCCGCGGCACTGCAAGCGCTCGCGAACCATCCGCACGCGATGGTGTTCTACGAAGCGCCGCACCGGATCGTCGAAACGGTGCAGGCGTTGGCTGACGCATTCGGCGGCGAACGCAAGCTGCTGATCGCACGGGAATTGACGAAGTTACATGAAGCGCTGCACCGTGGCACCCTGGCCGAAGGGCCAACGTGGCTCGCGGCCGATCCGAACCGGCAACGCGGTGAGTTCGTGCTGGTGGTGGAAGGTGCGCAGCCGGAAGCCGCAGGCGAACACGATCACGACGCGTTGCTGGGCATCCTGCTGGAAGAGTTGACGGTGAGCAGCGCAGCGAAAGTTGCGGCGACCCTCACCGGCGCGTCGCGCAACGCGCTCTACACGCGTGCTTTGGCGCTTAAGAAAGACGAGGAATAAAGCGGACGAGGAGGGATGTCCGCCTGTGGATCAGGCTCGCAGTACGAGCCCAGACCGTGGGGAATGAGCGGCTGCGTGCAGCCACGCTTGATGGGTCAAGGAAAAGGGCCGCGCGAAGCGGCCCTTTGTCTTTCGGCGAACAACAGCGCGAGTTGGCGCCATGTTGCCCGGCGTCACGAGCCATCAGAGGTGCGCCCGCGGCCATTACATTACTTCTCTGCGCTCGAACCCGAGTTCGACGCCAGCGTTTCATTCAGCTCAGCGCGTGCTTCCTGCCGCGTCAGCCCTTCGATCTTGACCCGCGCCGTACCGGCGTGGCGCATGTCAAGCGCTGCGGCAGCGGCCATCGACAGGTCAATGATCCGGCCACGCGCATACGGGCCACGATCGTTGATGCGCACGACAACCGAGCGCGACGTGGCCGGATTGGTCACGCGAACATACGAGCCGAGCGGCAACGTGCGATGTGCCGCGGTCAGCGCGTGCATGTCGAAACGTTCGCCGTTGGCGGTGCGGCGGCCGTGGAAGCCGCGGCCGTACCACGAGGCGCGACCGATCTGATGAAAGTCCGAAATGCTGGAATTGTCGTCAGTAAGCGGCTGCGCATCGGCCAGCGCCGAGCCTTTGGCGGCTGCGCCGGATGCCGGCGCGCTACCGAAAGCTTGCGGGCCGAAGGAACCTGCCTGCGCATTCTTCGTGCTCAGCGGCGCACCGCTGTCAGACGTGCTACTCGCGCCCGGAGGCGTGGCACAGCCGGCCAGCACAAAAAAGGCAAAAAGAGTCCCCAGACCACGGGATAACCGAGTTTTCATAAGACGTGCAATCAAATTGTCGAGCCGCATCACGCGAAAAGTTGAGCGTGTTGCCTGCGACTCCGGCGGCAAAGGACGACAACGCGCCGCGCAGAAGAGCGCAGTACGTCAAAGCCCGCACGCGGCTTACCCAGCCGCTACCGCACGGTTAATTTTCACGTCTGGCGCAACCTGTCCCCGGCAGCCTGACCAGACCCCACATGCCGCCATCGAACGTGGCAAACACGTTCTTGCACGCGGAACTCAGCGCGCAGGAACAGCGGCGTAGGCCCCACCCAGCGTCACGGCATTTAAGTCCGTTGCAGGCGCGTGGCGCCTGGCTGGGTAAGACGTGTGCATCGAAAGCATCGATACTTGATGGCCGCCGACAAAACGCGACAGCCCATACTTGAGTGGCAATCCGCGTGCCCATTTTTGATGGGGACGCATCGCCGTGTGGCATGCACAATTCCCTGTGCATGGAGGCCATTATACCCAAAAGAAAATTTTGGGATGGCAAGCGACTGAAAACCTTGATGAATTTTCACTCCTGCCGCAAAAATGAGCAGCCCAAAGCCCGCGGCAGCGGGGCCTCAGCGCCCTCGACGAGCGTCGACGAGACGCCGGTACAATTGACGTTTTTCCAGCGGCGCCGTCATCCATGAAAGTCACCTTGATCCCCGTCACGCCGTTCCAGCAGAACAGCTCGCTGCTCGTTTGCGAGGCAACCGGCCGCGCGGCCGTCGTCGATCCGGGCGGCGACCTCGACGTCATCCAGGGTGAAATCGCGCGTCAGAATGTGACGGTCGAAAAAGTATTCCTCACGCACGGCCACATCGATCACTGCGCCGGCGCAAAGACACTTGCCACGCATTACGGCGTGCCGATCGAAGGCCCGCATCCCGACGAAAGTTTCTGGCTCGACAAGCTGCCGGATCAAAGCACGCGCTTCGGCTTTCCTGCTGCCGAAGCGTTCGAACCGGACCGTTGGCTGCAAGACGGCGAAACCGTGCAATTCGGCGACGAAACCCTCGAGGTCTATCACTGTCCCGGCCACACGCCGGGCCACGTGGTGTTCTTCAGCCGCGCGCATCGGCTCGCGCTGGTGGGCGACGTGCTGTTCGCCGGCTCGATCGGCCGCACGGATTTTCCGCGCGGCAATCACGCAGACCTGGTACGCGCGATCCGCGAAAAACTCTGGCCGCTTGGCGACGACGTCACCTTTGTTCCAGGCCACGGTCCCACCTCCACGTTCGGCGCCGAGCGCCGCACCAATCCGTATGTCGCCGACGGAGTCAAAGCATGAGCAGCGAAATCTACGTGAGCACCGATGTCGAAGCGGACGGGCCGATTCCCGGTCCGCATTCGATGCTCAGTTTCGCCTCCGCCGCATACACGGAAGACAAGCAACTGATCGCCACCTTCTCCGCGAATCTGGAATTGCTCGACGGCGCCACACCGCATCCGGTGCAGGAAGCATGGTGGAAGACGCAGCCGGATGCGTGGGAAGCCTGCCGCAAGGATTTGCAGGATCCGCTGGCCGCGCTGACTGCCTACGTCGAATGGGTCGAGGCGTTGCCGGGCAAGCCGGTGTTCGTGGCGATGCCGGCCGGTTTCGACTTCACCTATATGTTCTGGTACATGATGCGGTTTGTGGGCCGCTGCCCGTTTTCGTGGTCGGCGCTCGACATCAAGACACTGGCTTTCGCACTGACTGGCCTGCCGTACCGCAAGAACATCAAGCCACGCTTCCCGAAGCACTGGTTCGACGAACATCCGCACACGCATGTCGCGCTGGATGACGCGATCGAACAGGGCGCGCTTTTCTGCAACATGCTCAAGGATCTGCGCGCCGTTCAGGCGGCCACGCTGACGGCCGCCAAAGATGGGGACGGCTCAGGACAAAACGCCGCTGAGGAACCGGCAAATTAGGTAATCTCCCTCGCTGAAGCCGTTTTACATTGCGTTTCGTTTTCGAGACCTCTACCATGCGTTGATAGGGCGACGCCAACGGAGGCGCAGTTGACACTCGATACGTTCTCGCAAAAAATCCTGCGCCTGCTGCAGCTCGATGCACGCCGGTCCGTGCAAGAGATTTCCGACCAGGTCGGCCTGTCGAGCACCCCGTGCTGGCGCCGTATCAAGGATATGGAGCAATCAGGGGTGATCCAGCGCTACACGGCATTGCTGGATCGCGAAAAGCTGGGGCTGCACGTCTGCGCGCTCGCGCATATCCATCTCACACGCCACACCGAGGGCGGGGTCGAACAGTTCGAGCGGGAAATTGCTACCTGCCCGGAGGTCACCGAGTGCTACAGCACGACCGGCGAATCCGATTACATCCTCAAGATCGTCGCGCCGGACATCAAGGCGTACGACAGCTTTTTGCACGAACGCATCTTCAAGATTCCTGCAGTCGCGCAAGTGCGTACGAGCGTCGTGCTGCGCGAGATCAAATTCGATACGCAATTGCCGCTGTAACCGCACTCACGTAGCGCTATGCGGTTGCTCAGCCTTGGCGCTGGCGACGGCGTCGCCGGGCCTTGCTTCCGTCGAGACGCTACTTTCGGCCTGCAGTGCGTCCACCCCCTGCAGCACGTCCAGCTTGCGGGCACCCAGACGGCGCCTGAGCGCATCCAGATCGACACGAGCAAGACATGGCTCATCGCTTTCGGCGGTGCGCAAGCCCGGCGCCGGCAAAACCACTTCGACGTCGAGCCCCGTGCTCAAGTAGTGCATATTGACCGACGCGGCCTTCACGCCACCCGCGGCGAACGCCGCGTTGACTTCGGCGACGACCCGCTCCCGGGTCGGCAGATTGACGGGCGGGCGCGCTACCGCGTCGTTCTCCGGGTCGACATGGATCAGCGCGTCGAGCACGCGGTTGTCGGCCAGCACGCGCAAGCGCGCCGATTCGGCGATGTAGTGCCCTTCCGATACCGAGATCAGCGGGTCGACCAGAATGTGCGCATCGACAAGCGCGAAATCACCCATCTTGCGGGTGCGCATTTCATGTACGTCGCGTACGCCGGGCGTCTCGAGCAACAGCGCGCGCATGTCCGTGGAGGTGGCTTCGTCGAGCGCGCGGTCGGAAAGATCTTGCAGCGCGTCCCAGCCGAACATCCAGCCCATGCGCGCCACCATGAAACCGACAATCGCCGCGGCGATCGGATCGAGCAGGCGCACGCCTGCAAGGCTGCCGATAATGCCGAGCGCGACCACCAATGACGAAGCGGCGTCCGAACGTGCGTGCCATGCATTCGCAATCAACATGGCTGAACGCACGCGTTGCGCTTCGCGCAGCATGTAGCGAAACAGACTTTCTTTGGAAATCAGCACCAGCACTGCGACCGCGAGCGCACTCATATGCACGGCGGGGATGCTTTCCAAATCGGCGAGACGCGTGCCGGCGCGCCACAACATACCAACGCCGACCACAATCAGCAGCGCACCCAAAAACAATGACGCAACCGTTTCATAGCGGCTGTGTCCGTAATTGTGATCCGCGTCGGGCTTGGCCCCGCTGTGCCGATTAGCGATTAGCACGACAAAATCGGAAATCAGATCGGCTAACGAATGGATACCGTCGGCGACCAGCGCCTGCGAATGGGCAAACACCCCGATGACGATTTGCAGCGCCATCAGCACCGTATTGAGCGCAATACTGACAAAGGTACTTTTGCGCGCAACGCGATGTTTCTCGACGGACTGGACGGCGGCGGTGGAAGGCATCTCTGAAACAAAGGGAAGAGTTCAATACCTGCATTCTACCCGGCGCATCTCAATATGCGCGGGATAAATCACAAAAAAACCTTTTAAATCAGACGCTTATCTAAACGAAAAGCATTCGCGTTCCAGTTTCATGGAACGCGTGTGACAAAGAGTCGCCGTAATTTTCCGTGGAAATAAAAAAACCGCGCCCTTGACGGTACGCGGTTTTTTCTGGCAGAAGCGGGCGCTATAGGCGCCGCTGATTGACCGTATAACTATTACTTCTGGATCAGAAATTTCTCGCGATCCAGACCTGCGATCCAGCGCGGCGGCTTGCCGCGGCCCGACCACGTGCTACCGCTATCCGGATCACGATACTTCGGCGCGACGCCTGCACGCGGACGACCTGATTTAGCGGCCTTGGCACCACGGCCACCACCGAGTTCAGTCAGCGAAATGCCGTAATCGGCCATTTTTTGCTTGATCTCATTCAACACTTCTGCATATTCACGCGACTTTGCTTCTTCGATCTGCTTTTCGAGCTTCTCGCGCTGTGCGAGTAGTTCCTTGTAGGAAGACATAGGTTCCCTTATGGTTTGGATAAATGACTGCCAGTCTTAAGCTAGCTTGCCCTTTGAAGTGATCATGCCTCGGAATTTGATGGCGAGATTAACACAAAATAGAAAAACTACAAAAGCGGCGCCGTAAAATTAATCTCAATTCGTTTCAAAAAATTTCACGCCAGTGCGATGTTACGCGGACCCTTTCAAATAGCTAATTTCGCATTCCGCTGAAAAGCACGGCCGCGCATCAGTCATTATTGGATTAATTATCAAAAAATGAAATTTAAGATGAGAAAATTGTCCCAACATTTCACCCCATGAAAGCTTTAACATGAAACGTCGGAACATATTACGACCCACGCTCTGCCCTGTTATTGCGGCATGAGTGTTTTCCCGAAACAGCAATCGGAACTTAATTAGCGTGGCGCTGGATGCAATCTTCGAGCGCCGCATGCAAGGTTTCGGTATTGCGTTTCGCATCGTCGAAGACAAAACGGGTGCGCGCGCCGTCCAGCTTCAGATCAGCGCCATAGCGATCGACGCCGAGCAATTGAAATCCGCTGGCGCCCGGGGAATGACCGGCGAAATGTTCGATTAACGCATTTTCTTCGTCGAAGCCGAGTGGCGGCAGTGGATCGAGGTCGGCGCCGGCGAGCCAGCCCATCGCGCCGAAGCCACCGATGTAGCGCAGCCGTTCGAGCCTCATTGCCCAGAACGTGAAATCGCCGAGAACCAGGTACCGTTCGGCATCCGGGTGATAACGCAGATAGCGCTGCACGACTTCGGGGGTCGGGTCGATCGGTTCGAACGTGCCTAGCAAGGTGACGCGCTGGCCGCTCAGTACGTCGCCGTCCGGTGCGTCGACGACCAGAAAGCCGGCGCGCGGGTCGGCGTGCAGGTTGTGCGTATGCTCGGCGAGCCGGCTCACGAGGATCGTCGGACGATGCTGCGGGTCCGGCGCGAACGGCAACACCGAAGGATAAGGAAAACCTTCCGGCTGACGCGCGTGAGTAGCGAGCGTACCGATAGCGGCAATATGAAGCAGATGCAGCGGAGCGTGAGCGGGAATGTTCAAGTGCGCGTTCCTCGATGGTCAGGCATTGGTTCAATTCGCTCCAAGCATAAGACAGCGCGCTTCGTTAGAATCGGAAATTCGCTTTCAACGCGCTTTCTCGCGCGTGCTCCCTCCTCGAGATTTCCGTGTCCGACCGCTCCTCCGAATTCGCCACCCTCCCCGCTGCTCATCGCGATCTCTCCGGCACCGCACGGCAGCGTGCCCGTATCGCCACGATGGCGTTGTTCTTCATCGCCGGCATGATGTACGCATCGTGGGGGGTGCACGTGCCGACAGTACGCGACCGCTTCCATCTGAACGCAGCGATGCTCTCGTACGCGCTGCTTGCCCTCGCCGGTGGCTCGATCGGCGCGATGGCGGCGAGTGCGTCCTGGATTGCGCGGGTCGGCACGCGCCGGGCCTGTCTGACGGGCGGTCTGGTGATGTCGGTATGTGCAGTGCTGATCCTGATCGTGCCGGCTTACTGGATGTTGCTGATCGTGCTGGCCGTCTTCGGTGCGGGCATGGCCACGCTCGACGTCGCGATGAACGCGGAAGCCAGCGCTGTCGAGAAAACGCTCGGCAAGCCGATCATGTCAGCGCTGCACGGCATGTTCAGCGTCGGCGGAATGGTCGGCGCGGCGGTGGGCGGCGTCCTGTTGTCGCGTGGCATGGCGCCGGCGGTGCATCTCACGCTGGCCGCGACGATCAGCGCACTGGTGCTAATTGCGGCCTGTCCTTCCGTACTGCCGCACGTACCGCACGCCGACCATCCCGACGCCGCCACGCCGCGCGCCAACCGCTGGCGATCGCCGGCCTTGTGGGCGCTCGGTGCCATGGCGCTGGTCGCGCTGATCGCCGAAGGTGCGATGTACGACTGGGCTACCGTCTACATGCGCGACGTCGTGCTGTCCACGCCAGCCCTCGCGAGCGCGGCCTACGCGGCGTTTTCGGGCGGCATGGCAGCGGCGCGTTTCGCCGGCGACGCCGTGCGCGCCCGCTTCGGCGCACCGCAACTGGTGATGGCGAGCGCGTCGCTTGCCTGCGCGGGGATGGTCGGCGCACTGCTGCTGCCGAATCCGGTCGTCGCCCTGGTCGGCTTCACGCTGATGGGTCTCGGCCTCGCGAACATGATGCCCGTGCTGTTTGCGGCAGCGGCGAGCGTCAAAGGCATCCACGCGGCCGAAGGTCTCGCGCATGTCGCAGGGCTGGCGTATTTCGGGCTGCTGCTCGGGCCGGTGATTATCGGCGCGGTAACGCAGGCGACCAGCTTGCCAATCGGATTGTCCGTGGTAGCCGTGTGTTCAGCCCTGATCGCGATCGCCGGTCCGAAGGTGCTGCGGCGTTTGAAGATCTGACGCAGACGCGCGCTGCTGCTGTATCGGCGGGCGCCACACCATATGAAAACTGGCGTTCTTACGTTACGTTACGCGAGCCACGCGCGGTGATGTGTTCCTCGCCACATCGGTGACCTGAACACCTTCACCGCTTCGCGCACAGGCTCTCAACCCATTGATTTGTATGACTTTACTTATCTCGAAGACCATGTAAACACAAATGGCATGGGCCTTGCAGTTAGCTTCCCAGCAATTTTCAAATTACGGGGGAGCAGACCATGAATCGCAATTTCAAACTGTCGGCGATCGCCATGTGCGTGACGTCGATGATCTTACTGACCGGATGCGGAAGCACATTGGTCAGGCCGGGCGTCTCGAGCGGGTCGGGTAGTGGTTCCGGCAGCGGCTCAGGTTCCGGCTCAGGTTCCGGCTCAGGTTCCGGCTCGGGGAACGGAGGCGGAACGCCGACTCCGACGCCCACACCCACGCCTACTCCGACGCCTACACCGACGCCTACACCGACGCCGACGCCCACTCCGACGCCTACACCGACGCCAACTCCGACTCCGACTCCGACTCCGACTCCGACTCCGACTCCGACTCCGACTCCGACACCCACACCCACACCAACCAGCGCCAATCCGATCGGCGTCGTTGTCCAGAACACCGGCAACGTGGTTACCTCGACCGGCCAAACCGTCTCCGCGATTGGCAGCCAGATTGGCCTCACGCCGATCCCCGGCGCAAACCCGGCCACTACGACCGCGCTCGGCAACGTCGTCTCGAATCTCGGCGCCGGTGTCACTGCAGTCGGCACGGGTGCGGTGAACGGCCTCGGCCAGCTCGGCAATTCAACCGATCCGCTCGGCACGACGCTGGCGAGCAGCGGCGGCCTGGTTTATAACGCAGGCCAGGCCGTCAACAGCGCCGGCCAGCTCGTGACGAGTCTCGGCAGCGGTCCCACCGCGCCGCTCAGTCCGCTGACCACGCCGCTCGGCAGCACGGTTTCAACGCTCGGCGTTGCAGTCAGCGGCCTTGGCACGCAACTGACCTCGCAGCTGACAAACGGCCCGATCCAGCAAGTGACGCAGACCGTCAGCACCGCGATCACGCCGATCACCGCCACGCTCGCGCAAACGACCCAAACCGTCGGCGATACGACCGGACTCAGCGCACCGCTGAACGGTTTGCTGTCGACCATCGGTCACGGCCTCGACACGGCGGGCAGCCAGGTCAGCAGCGCGACCAACAACCCGATCGGTCAGAACCTCGGCAATGTCGTGACCAAGCTCGGCGACACGGTCACGTCCGCCGGCGGCTTGCTGACCGCGGGCGGCACGAGCAGCGGCAATCCGCTCGGCGGCCTCACCGGCATCCTGAATCCGGGCGGCAGCGGCGGCGCAACGGGCAATCCGCTGGCGCCGTTGACCAGCATTCTCACCGCGCTGCCCGGCACCTTGAGCGGCGGCCTGACCGGCGGCAGCGGTTCGGGCAGCCCACTTGCGCCGATTACCGGCGTCCTCAGCACGGTGACCGGGAGTCTCGGTGGCCTCGGCGGCGCCTCAGGCAGCAGCCCGCTTGCACCGTTGACCAGTGTCCTCAACACCGTCACTGGCAGTCTCGGTGGCATCGGCGGTGGCTCAGGCGGCAGCCCGCTTGCACCGTTGACCGGTGTGCTGAACTCGGTCACAGGCGCATTGAGCGGCGCGACCGGCAGCAGCGGCAATCCGCTGGCACCGGTGACTTCGGCGGTGTCGTCGCTGACAGGCGCACTCGGGTCGGCTGCGGGTTCAGGTGGCACTGGCAGCACCAGCAACCCGCTTGCGCCGATCACCGGCCTGCTGGGCACCGTCACCGGTGCATTGACCGGTTCGGGGACCTCGACCGGCGGCACCACGGGCGGTGGCTTGCTGGGCGGTCTGGGCGGCCTGACGACCAAGAAGTAACGAATACGAATAACGACAGTAAATAAAGACGCGAAATAAACAAGCGTCGAAGGGGGGCGGCGAGCCGGGTCAACCGGCTCGCCGTTTTTTTATCACAGCTCGTGATACGTCACGTAATCGCGCGAGAAGTCGTTACGCTGCAGAAAATTGGTGAACGTCATCGTCACCGATGCATCGAGTCCTTCCACGTAATGCCACCAGCCGATCGGCAGAAACAGCAATTCACCCGGTCCGAGCGTGCATTCGATCAAATGCGCATTGCGCATCGAGGGGAAACGTTCGTAGTCGATCGCACTGCCGTCCACCTGCGAATAGCAATGCAGCATGTTCGCCATATGCGGCGTATCGCACAACGGAACCAGCTTGATCTGTTTGCGGCCGATCACCTGCGCCATAAAATTATTGGTCAGATCATGGTGAAACGGCGTCTTCGTTCCTGCCGGCCCCATCCAGAAAAAACCCGTATCGGGCGACTCGGCATCGAGATATTCGCGGATAGTCGGCACGTCTGACCATAACGCCGCGAGGGCCGCGCGATTTTGCGAGGTGTTATTGGCGGTCATGTAGAAATCGTTAGTCGGGCCGCTACGCTCGACGAGATCGACATAATCGGCAAAGCGCATCATGCGCTTGAGCTTCGGCTGATTGATTTCGTAATTCGCATCCGACTCGCGGCCGAACTGCACTTCGACTTCACAATCGCCGCACCGCTCGCGAAAGTATCCGAAATTCCACTGTGTGCGCGCCGGCCAGAAATCGAAAGCGCCGGTGATGATGACCGGCCGGTTCTGAAAGTAGTACTGCTCAAAGAACTCGTCACGCGATAAACGCTCGCGCCGTTCGATCACACCGCTTCCAGCGCGCATACGATTGAGCGTGCCGTACACCGACAATATCCATTCGCGTTTGCGCAAACGATTGCGCAAACGCACGGCGCCCTCAAAGTAAGGACTCGCGAGCGCCGTCTCGATTTCGCGCGCGGCTTCGGCAGGGTCGAAACCATGTCCGACCAGCGCACCGTGCAGGGCAGGCGGCGGTGCGTCGAGCAGCAGATTCTCGGCAATCCAGCGGCGCCAGCCGTTGTCGATCGAACGGATCACAGTGGTCACGGCACTCTCCCAAACGATGTTCTCAAACCCGCCAGCCTCTCATGCAAACGCCCAAAAGAAAAGGCACGCGAGCCATACGGCGCGCGTGCCTTTTAACTGCTTGACCGAAGACAAACAAAGCTGTCTTCGGTCATGCGGTTTTTACATCTTCACTACGTCGAGCAGCGTCTTCTTGCCGCCCTTGTAGTTGTACAGCGAGATCACGCCGTGCTGAAGGTCGCCCTTCGAGTCGAACGTGGTTTCGCCGATCACACCCTTGTAGTCGGTCCCCGGCATTGCTGCCAGGATCTTCGCCGGATCGGTCGAGTTCGAACGCTTCATAGCGTCGACGACGATGTACACAGCGTCATACGTGAACGGAGCGTAGATCTGGATCGGCTGACCGAAACGCTTCTGATACTTGGCGAGGAACGCTGCACCGCCAGCCATCTTCTCGAGCGCCATACCGGCTTCCGAGCAGACGATGTTGTCGGTTGCATCGCCAGCCAGGTCCGACAGCTTGTCGGTACACACGCCGTCGCCTGCCAGCACCTTCGCACGCAGGCCGAGCTGCTTGGCTTGCTTGGCGAACGGGCCGCCGGTTGCGTCCATACCGCCGTACATGATCGCGTCCGGGTTTTCGCCCTTGATCTTCGTCAGAATTGCGCGGAAGTCGACAGCCTTGTCGTTGGTCGCATCATGCGACATCACGTTCATGCCGAGCGACTTGGCGGTCTTCTCGAATTCGTTGGCGAGACCCTGGCCATAAGCGGTCGAGTCGTCGACGATTGCGACGCTCTTCATCTTCATGGTCTTGGATGCGTAGTTAGCCAGTGCCGGACCTTGTTGCGCATCGGTCGCCACGACGCGGTACGTCGTCTTGAAACCTTGTTGCGTGTAAGCCGGGTTCGTTGCCGACGGCGAGATCTGCACGATGCCAGCATCGCTATAGATCTTCGAAGCCGGGATCGAGGTGCCCGAGTTCAAGTGGCCGACCACTGCGACGACTTTATCGTCAACCAGCTTCTGCGCGACTTGCGTAGCCGTACGCGGGTCAGCTGCGTCGTCTTGTGCGTCGAGTTGAAGCGTGATTTTCTGGCCACCGATCGTCAGGCCCTTGGCGTTGATTTCTTCAACAGCCAGACGCGCGCCGTTTTCGTTGTCTTTACCCAGGTGAGCGATACCGCCGGTCAACGGTGCAACATGGCCGATCTTGACGACCTCGTCCGCCACCGCGCCCGTTGCCAACGACGCAAACAACATGGCCGCAGCGCTGATCGGCAAAAGCTTTTGAATCTTGATGTTCATGTAAGTCTCCAGTTTCGGTCCCAAAAACAACGTAATCGCCCTGTGCCCCCGCTTCCCTACACGTGTCGCTCAGTCCCGTGGACGACCACGCCGGTTGCATCGTTCATGCACTTGGCCAGCACGTTCACCGGACTGTTTGTGGCAGACGGCAAACCGTACTTGCGCGCAAGTGTAGGCCATCAAATTAAATTGTGGGACTTTTTTGAGGAAGTGGGATGAACACTAATAGCGTTTATCCAACAAGAGCCGATTCCGGCTGGAAAGACAGGCTGGAAAGCACCAGCCCATGCGGGTTTCCGCTAGGTTCGCCTATCGTCTAACAGCACGGCCTAAAGCTTTTAGCGTGTTAAACCGTTAATGTTTCGAATAGGCTTTATGCGTAAAAGCAAAGCGCATCGCAGTTGCTGCGACGCGCGTCTGAGCCATGCCAAATCAACGTTTGAGCGCGCCGATCCGTGCTGCCGCAGCATGCCATTCCTGCTCGAGTTGCCCGACCAGTTCGGCGGCGCCGAGGCCTTCCCGACGCTTGCGGCCAAGCGGCGCGCCCTGGCCTGACCATAGAGACAGATAGTCGCCGTTATCCGCGCGGCTCGCGGTTTGCCGCAACTCGTGCGTCAAGGCGTTTTGCACCGGATAAGGCGCGACCTTTTGCGTCGACTCGCTTAACCGCTGCATCAACGGATTGCGTATGCCGCGCGCATGACGGCCGGTGATCGCGCGCGTCACGGAGGTCGATGTGTCGGACATCGAACGTACTCGGGTTTTCCATGCCTGCGGTACCGCACTCTCCAGACAAGTGAGGAACGCAGTGCCCATCACCGCGGCTTGCGCGCCGAGCGCGAGTGCGGCGACGATGCCGCGTCCGTCCATGATGCCGCCGGCGGCTAGCACCGGCAGGCCGGTTTCATCGACGAGTTGCGGCACGAGCGCCATCGTGCCGACCAGCGCCTCCTCGAATGCGCCGATAAAGGTGCCGCGATGCGCGCCTGCCTCCGCGCCTTGCGCGGCGATTGCGTCTGCGCCCACGTCGCGCCAGGCGACACCTTCGGCAACATGCGTCGCGGTGCCTATTACATATAGGCCGTTTGCATGCAGACGGGCAACGGCGGCGGCGGAGAGCAATCCGAACGTGAAACTCGCCACCGGCACGCGCAATTCAATCAGCGTTTCCAGTTGCGCGCGAAAATCCGGCGCATAGCGTTCGAGCGGCTGGCCCGGTGGCAAACCGAGGTCCGTGCGCAATGGATCGATTGCTTCGAGCGCGTGGCGCACGGTGGCTTCGTCCGGCGCGGCCGGCTCCAGTACAAACAGATTCACGCCGAACGGACGATCCGTCAGCGCGCGAATCGCCGCGACTTCGCTCGCGATCTTCTCGGGGGACAGTGCCGCCGCCGCGAGGAAGCCAAGACCGCCGGCATTCGATACCGCCGCCACCATCGCAGGCGTCGTCGCGCCGCCGGCCATCGGCGCCTGCACGACCGGCACCCGCAACTTGAAACGCGCCGCAAACGGCGTCACAAAACTGCCTTCATTCATGATCGATTCCCTCTCCGGCAAAGCGCTCGCTGCATCGACGAGCCAGGACTTTGGACTCTACCGAGCCGTGCGCGCGTGGAGAAATGAATTATCGAGAATGTTTCAATCGCCTTACGAGATCATCGCCGCGCGGCGGGCGTCGTCAGGCAGCGCGCGGCCTCACTGCAAGCCGTTTCTTTTGATGGCAAACTGACCGCCCGTCTCAGGCATTCAGGCCTCTGGCAGTCATTCAGACCGCCCCCACGCATCAACACACGAGTAAATGGAGAGCAACATGAGCACGACTTCCCGCTGGATCGACATTCCCGTCGGCAACGACAGTTTCGGCGGCTATCTGGCACTGCCCAAAGGCGGCAAGGGACCGGCCGTCATCATCATTCAGGAAATCTTCGGCGTGAACAGCCATATCCGCTCGGTCGCGGATCAGTACGCGCAAGACGGCTACGTCGCGCTCGCCCCAGACGTGTTCTGGCGCGTGCAGCCGCGCGTCGAATTGACGTATGACGGCGCGGATCGCGAGAAAGGCATCGAGTTGATGCAAAAGACCAATGTCGACCAGGCGGTAGCTGATATCGGCGCAGCCGCCGCGGCGCTGCGCGCGATGCCGGAAGTGACCGGCAAGATTGCGGCGATCGGGTTCTGCTTCGGCGGCCAGCTCGCGTATCTGGCAGCCGCGCAAGGCTCACTCGACGGCGCGGTTGCGTACTACGGCGGCGGCATCCAGAACAAACTCGATCAGGCCGCGAAGATCAAAGTGCCGATGCAATTCCACTACGGCGAACTCGACGCGCATATCCCGCTGTCGGCTGTCGGCCAGATTCAGGAGCGCTTCGCCGGCCGCGCCGATGCGGAATTCAATATCTATCCGAACGCCGATCACGGCTTCAACTGCTCGGACCGCGCGTCGTATAACCAGCCCGCTGCAGCGCTCGCGCACGGCCGCACGCTGACCTTCCTCGGTGAGCGGCTGTAACTCGCGGCTGTCACTCGCGGCTTTAACCTGTGCTTGTAGTTTGCGCCTGTCACTCGCGGCTTTGATCGGCGCCCGTAACTCGCACCTGTACCTGAGTTACTCTCTCGAAGACGACGTGCCATCGGCGCGTCGTCTTCTTCCATGCGTACCGATGAACCGGAAACGACCGGACGTCCAGCCAGGCCGTTCATCATGCGCATAGGCAACCGGCAGATTCAACACTCGATAGCGAGGGTCCCTCCGTCGTGCAATCAGACTATCTCGCCCATGACGCCATCGGCCTCGCCGAACTGGTTCGAAGCCGCGAAGCAAGCGCGCGCGAGTTGCTGGACATCGCGATCTCCCGCACCGAGGCCGTCAATCCCGCGATCAATGCGATCGTCCTGAAGGACTACGACGCCGCGCGTCAGCGTGCCTCGCGTGATGATGCAAACCGCGCGAATGGCGCGAACCATACGGATGATGAAAGCACGCAAGCAGCGCTCGCGGGCGTGCCCTATCTGATCAAGGACCTGGGCGCGGCGGTCGCCGGGCTGCGCATGTCGATGGGCAGCCGTCACTATCGCCATTTCATTCCTACCGAGGACGCACCGGTCGTCGCGCTCGCAAAAGCGGCCGGTCTGAATATCTTCGCCAAGACCAGCACGTCCGAACTCGGTCAGATGCCCTATACGGAGCCCGAATTGTTCGGCGCGTGTCGCAATCCGTGGAATCTCGACCACACGCCTGGCGGCTCGAGCGGCGGTGCGGCGGCGGCAGTGGCCGCGGGCATCGTGCCGCTGGCGCATGCATCGGACGGTGGCGGCTCGATCCGCATTCCCGCTTCGTGTTGCGGACTGTTCGGCCTCAAGCCTTCGCGCGGACGTGTGCCACGCGCGACACCGACCGCCGCCGTCGGTGAGCTCGGCATCGATCACGCGGTATCGCGCAGCGTGCGCGACAGTGCGTTGCTGCTCGATCTGCTGGCGGGCAACGCGGACAGACCGCTCGGCGCGCCGGGCACTTTCCTTGGCGCCAGCCGCGAGCCATGCAAGCCGCTGAACATTGCCTACGTCACCGATTCGATGCTGGCGCCCTCGCTCTCCGCCGACTCGCGCGCCGCGCTCGAAGACGCCGCGCAACTCGCCAGTTCGCTCGGCCACAACATCGAACCGGTGTCGCTTGGCATCGATTTCGCGGCAGTCCGCCATGCGTTCCTGATGCTCTGGTCCGTGACAGCGGAAGACATGGTGCTGCACGCCGATCGCATCACCGGCCGCAAACCGCTGCGCGACGAATTCGAAATCTCGACGTGGGCAATGGCGCACGTCGGCCGCAAACTCGGCGAACGCGGCCTGCCCAGCGCGCTCGAAGAACAGCGTCGCATCACCGAACGTCTCACCGATTTGCTGAGCCGCTACGACGTGCTCCTGTGCGCGACGCTCGCCGGCGCGCCGATCAAGATTGGCGAAATGCACCCCACCTCTGCGGAGCGCATGCAAATGCGCGCCGTCACGGCGATGCCGCTCGAAGCCCTGATGAAGAAGCTGCTGACCGAAGCGTCGAACAAGGCGTTCGCGTGGGCGGGATGCACGGAGTTGTTCAATCTGAGCGGACAACCGGCGATGTCGGTGCCACTCTACTGGAACGCGCGTGGGTTGCCTGTCGGTGTGCAGTTCGCCACGCGTGATGGCGGTGAAGCAACGCTGTTGCGACTGGCCGCGCAACTCGAAGCGGCGCGGCCGTGGTTCGACAAACGGCCGCCGTTGATACAGGCGCGCAGCTAGACGAACGGGCGCCGAGCGACTGAACCCTCAAGCCGGTTTGCGCCGCGCGTCGAGATCCGCATGGCGCTTGCCAGGAATGCACGCCACGGCCACGATCGACAACGCCAGTCCGCCCATCACGTAGTAAATCGGCGCGAGCGGCGAACCTGTGGTGTTGATGAGCCACGTCACGACGAACGGCCCGAAGCCGCCGAACAGCATCACCGCGACGTTGTACGCGAGCGATAACCCGATCGAGCGCACGTTCGCCGGGAACAGTTCGGCGATCAACGCGCCAAACGGCCCGTAGTATCCGGACAGCGCAATCGACAGTAGCGCCTGCACGAGAATCAGTTTGGACACGCTCGGCTCCGCCGCGAGCCACGCAAACAGTGGATAGATGATCACGAGCGTCAGTACCAGCGACCACAGCGAAAGTCCCTTGCGTCCGATCCTGTCTGACCAAGCGCCCGTCAACGGGGAGAGCACGGTGAGCAGCAGATTGCCAACGATCACCGCGCAAAAGGATTGCGCATAAGGCAACTTCAGTTGCTTGACCGCAAAGGTCGGCAGATAGCTGATCAGCACGTAGATCGTCACGGTGAGCGCGATCACCGCGCCGAGCCCACACAGCACGTCGCGGCTATGGCTCCTGAACACTTCGCCGAGCGTCGCGCGCCGCGCCGTCTTTTGCGCAAGCAGGAAGGCTTCCGAATCGGAGAGATGCCGGCGGATATAAAAGCCGATCGGCCCGATGATCAACCCCAGAATGAACGGTACGCGCCAACCCCATGACTTCAGTGCCTCGGGCGAGAGACCGTGCGTGATCAACGCGCCAACCACGGCACCGAGCAGAAGCGCCGCCGCCTGGCCCGCCATCTGCAAGCTGCCGTAGAAGCCGCGCTTCGAGAACGGCGCTGCCTCGATCAGTAAAGCCGTAGAACTGCCGAATTCGCCACCGGCGGAAAAGCCCTGCAGCAGACGCCCGAGCACGATCATCAAAGGCGCGCCGATGCCGATCGCCGAATACGGCGGGGCAATCGCCAGCAGCAGAATGCCGAGCGTCATCAGCGCAATGACGAGCGACAGCGCCGCCTTGCGTCCCGCGCGATCCGCGTAAAGTCCAAGTACGATGCCGCCGATCGGCCGCATGACGAATACGACGCCGAAAGTTGCGGTAGTCAGCAGCATCGACGAATAGTCGTTCTCCGCCGGAAAGAACAACTGTGCGATCACCACCGTGAGGAAACCGAACACGGTGAAGTCGTACCATTCGAGCGCGTTGCCGATCACAGCCGCCACGACGGCGCGTGTGTTGAGGCTCCGTGACGCTGGTGCCATTCGAATCTCCAGCCTGCGAAAAATGTCGCGTGGTACGGCGTCTCAGCGTAGATGTGCTTCAGGGTGCGTTAGTGCGCCCTGGTGCGAGCGAAAAAATAATGCCCGCCGTGGCAATCGCATTGGAGTGTAAAGAGCGCGCAAGCTGTTTTCAAGCGACAAAAAGGCGTCTGTCGCGCAGGGCGGCAGACGCCTCGATGATCGGACCGTAGTCCGGCGCCGCAATGTTGCGGCGCATTTACCGCGACACTGAATCTGTATGCGGTTGAAACGTAATCAGGCCTTCTTGTTATATGCGCTGCACCAACCCGTGCTCGCGACCTGCTTGCCCGCGAACATCGGGCAGCCCGCGTAGGGGTCGGTTGCCTTGCCTTGATAGAAGCTGCAGTTGCCGCAGTCCTGGCCCGCTGCGTATTTCGCGAACTTGGCCTTGTCGACCTTGCTCGCGTCGGCCTTGTAGCCGAGCGCTTGTGCGGTCGGATCGGTCTCGGCGACCTTCGGTGCGTCGGCGAAAGCCTGGCGCGACAGGGCAAACGTGGATACCACACCAATGCTGGTGATCAAAAACGTACGACGGGAAGATTTCATGGGGGACTCACTCCATTTATATTGAACTGATCGCCGTTCTGATGACAGCGGTCCCCAAGGATAGCAATGAAGCCGTCGCGCGTGACAGCCCAAATGATAGAGATAACCGAATCGGTACTACCCCGCGCGCTCGTTACGCGCTCGGAATGCCCGTTGATCGCATGACGTGAGCAGCGGGATGACCCCGCGAGGGGTGCGACAATTAAGCACGCCCACTCAGTTCGCAGACACGCTGAGCGATCGCGAGCGAACCCGTCAATCCCGGCGACTCGATACCGAACAGATTGACGAGCCCGCGCACACCATGCGCGGCCGGACCTTGAATCACGAAATCCGCGGCCGGCTCGCCTGGGCCGGAAAGCTTCGGACGAATGCCCGCATAAGCAGGCTGCAAGGCATCGTCGGGAAGCGCGGGCCAGTACGCGCGAATCGCCGCGTAGAAGGAATCCGCACGACGCGGATCGACGTCGTAATTAATTACATCGACCCATTCGACGTCGGGACCGAAACGCGCCTGACCGCCGAGATCGATGGTCAGATGCACGCCGAGGCCGGCTTCGTTCGGCATCGGATAGATCAGACGGCTGAACGGCGCGCGCCCCGAGATGCTGAAGTAGTTGCCGCGCGCGAGATAAAGCGGCGGCACATGCCGCGCGTCGAGGCCGCGAATCGTGCGCGCCAGCGCATTCGCGTACAAACCGGCGCTGTTGATCACGCAGGCGGCGCTGATCGTGGTCGGCGCGCTGCCGCCCACCTTGATGATGAAGCGGCCGTTGCTCGCTTCGATCGCCTCGACCGGCGCATGGAACGCACACACCGCGCCGTCGCGCTCGGCGTCGCCCTGAATCGCCAGCATCAACTGGTGACTATCGACGATGCCCGTCTGCGGCGAGAACACGGCCTCGACACATTCGAGCGCGGGTTCGAGCGCTTGCGCCTGGTCGCCGCTGATTCGCATCAGGTCGAGCACACCGTTCTCACGGCCCTTCGCCATGATGCTTTCGAGCTGAGGAATCTGATTGCGCGAAGTGGCGACCAGCAGTTTGCCGCAGCGCGAATGCGGCACGTTGTGCTCGACGCAGTAGTCGTAGAGCATCTCGCGGCCGCGCACACAAAGCGCCGCTTTCAACGAACCGCGCGGATAGTAGATCCCCGCGTGAATCACTTCGCTATTGCGCGAGCTGGTGCCCACGCCAATCGCTTCGGCGGCTTCCAGCACGATCACCTCGCGCCCGCGCGCCGCCAATGCGCGCGCCACGGCAAGACCGACGACGCCAGCGCCGATCACTACACATTCGATCTGATCCATGTCCCTTGACGCGGCTGACCTCGCCGCGCGCTGCCTCGTTCACCCGATAACCATGAAGACAGGGTGCGGCTATCGAGGACCGCACACCGCTTGCTGTCGAACGCACCTGGCCTTACGCAACCGCTATACAAAATTGTACGACGCTGCACAGACAGAAATGCCCGCAGTCGGACGACTGCGGGCATTCGGTCTTGAGCAGGGCTTAAACGTATGGGCCGGACAAGATCAGTGTACGCCGTCGACGATTGTCGCGCTCGATTCTTCAAGCGCGCGATGGCATTGCCCCGCGTCCTCGGAGCGCTGCCGGCCATAGCGGGCACCTTGCCGCCGGACGCCTGTCCGGCGGAAGACAGATCGACGCAAACCTCCGAAATCGCGAAACTCGCAACAATTGCTGCGACATTCATCCTGTTTCAAGTGTCGAACGGCCTGTTTCGTGTCCGCAGAAAGCCGCCCGAAGGCGGTTTTCTGTCAAAAACAGAGCAAAAATGCTCAAAAACCGATCGGTTTCCTCCGATTTCCGTAATCCAGACGGATGTCGTTTGCTTCGATCCGATCGCGCCCGTCGATGCGCGCCGCGCCGAAGCCATTCAGAATCGCGCGCCGCATTTCGCGCGGCGAGGCCAGCTTCAACGCATCGAGCGCGGCGTCGCCGAGCGTTTCGGGAAAGCGCAGGCCCCAGTTATGCGCCGAGCGAATCTCGTCATAGATCGATTGAGCGATACGGCGTGCGCCGTCACGATCCGGCGGCGGAATCTCATACACGTTCATCCGGTTCAGAATCGGCTCCGGGATCGAGCGCTCGTCGTTCGCGGTCGCGATCCAGATCACGTGGCCGGCATTGATCGGAATCTCCGCGAATTCGTCGATGAAAGTCTGCGCCGTGTCGTGTTCGAGCAGCGCGTAAAGCGCGCCGAGCGGATCGTATTGCGAATCGCCAGTGGCCTTGTCGATTTCGTCGACGGCGATCACGGGGTTTGCGTAGCTGCCGTTCACGAGCGCATCGAACACCTTGCCCGGCTTCGCGTTCTTCCATTGCGACGATGCGCCCGACAGAATCCACCCGGCCGTCAGCGAACTCATCGCCACGTATTGGTACGCGGTGCCGAGCATGCGCGCCAATTGCTTGGCAAAGTGCGTCTTGCCGATGCCCGGGTCGCCGAGCAACAGGATCGGCATCAGTTCGAGCCGGTCTTCAGTCTCGAGACACAAGGCGACCTGCTTGCGGATGTCGTCGAGCGGATCCGAAAAGTTGGGCAGCGCGTCGATCAGATCGTCGATCGACGGCATCCGGTTCGGCTTGACGCAGAAGCGCAGATTGCCGGTTTTCAGCATCTTTTCGTACGTGGCGCGCAGCGCCTCGTTCGCCCCTTCGCTGAGCTCGTTCAGCGCGGTCTCGACCTGATCGAGGTCGTACACCCGACTGAAAGATGCCACGGCGATTTCCTGTTTGACCATTGCTGTTGTCATCGCTCACCCCGTCTGGCTGGTCTTGCTGCTGCGGCGCCTGATGGGCACCGTTTCAGGTCCAGTGTAGCGAGGACATATTCGCGTGCAAGCCAGCAGTCATGCGGGTCTGCTGCTAACAACGGCGTGTTTGCTGCGACGCCCCGGAGGAACTCCCCTCGAGGATTCACCTCTTCATCGGAAATGGTGTTTTGCTGAACCCGGCCCCGTTTGACGTGTCAGAAAGGCGTTCAGCCCATCAGGCGTAAGATGGCCTTCTGTCTACTCTGCCGGACGCAGTGACCGGAGAATCCTTCCATGTGGAAAACCAGTATCGTGGCCGTGCTAGCCGCCGCGCTGTTCGGCACTTCGCTGCTTGCGAACGCGCAACAAGGGGCGGCGCAACAGACCGTGCAATGGCAATTGCAGGTCATGCGCGACGGCCAGCAGATCGATTCGTTCGACGGCACCACCACCGTCGGCCAGGCGCGCACGGACACGCATCACAAGATGGTCCAGCATAACGTCGGCTGTAAGGACCAGCCCGGCGGCAGCATCGATCTGGCGCGCACGCTGACGATCTCGCCGCTGCAGGCGGATGCGAGCGCGGTCACGCTGTCGATCGAAGCCCAGGAAACATTCGAGGAAGACGACCCGCAACAAACCGACACCGGTTGCAAGTTGCCGCCGCAACCGCGTCAGGTGAGCGCGAGCCATCCGGGCCTGAAGCTGCCGCCTGGTCAGTGGGTCAGTTGGACGATCGTCGACAAGAATCCGAACCTGGTTTATCGCGTGCGTGCGAGCCTCGCGAACAGCGCGAACTAGTGCAATGCGAACCGCACGAACTGAAACGAACAACCGAAGCCCCCAACAGAACACGTGGACAACGCGGCATGCGAAACCCCGAAGAATTGATCCGCGAGAGCGTAGCGCCCAAGGATTTCATTGCGGTCAGCTGGAATCTGCACAAGGGCCGCACACCGCTCGGCTTTCAGGCCTGGCAGGCGATGCAACGCTGGGTTCAGTCGACCCATGCGGACGCGTATTTCTTACAGGAAGCGATGGCGCGGCGCATGCCCTCGCCGATATTGGCAAGTAGTTTCGGCTCGCCGCTCGCCGATCCGTTGAGCGACGTTTGGCACTGTCAGGCCACTGAGATCGCGCGCGCGGCCGAACTCGAAATCGCGCTTGGGCCGAACGTATTCAAGCCGTCGTGGCGCCATGGCAATGCGATTCTGTCGCCGCATCCGCTCGATCTCGGCGGGCGCTGGGATATCTCCGCGCATCGCTTCGAAAAGCGCGGACTGCTGGTGGCGCGGGCAACCTTCGGCGGTCATTCGGTCACGCTGCTGTGCGCGCATCTCGCGCTCACGCGCTCGGCGCGCTTGCGGCAGATGCACTGGATCGCGCACTGGATCGCGAAGGAAGCGCCGGAAGGTCCGCTGGTGCTGGCCGGCGACTTCAACGACTGGCGTAACGACTCGGTGCCGCTGTTCGCTGAACACGGCCTGCGGGAAGTGGCCACGCTGCTCGGCGAATCGGGCCGGACGTTTCCGGCCTTCTCGCCGGCACTGGCGCTCGACAAAATGTTTGTGCGCGGCATGGAGCCGGTCGAATGGATCCAGCCGACGCAGGAAACCGCGTGGCTATCGGATCACTTGCCGTATATGGCGCGGTTGCGGGTCGAGTGAGCCAGGTTATAGGGCGGCATAGCCGCCTTTTTCTTTTTGTCCGCCACGAAAATGAAGCCGCCAGGGCAGCGCCGACGAACGTGCCTTAACCTCTTCGCGGCGTCCAGTTCAGGGCCGCCACGATCTCCTCGCCCGGCTGCAACACGCAGCCGCCCACCTGCTCCCGCGTGCCGACCGCGTTGAAGCAATCGGTGGTGTTGGTCACCGGTTCCACGCACAGTTGCGCATCGCTGGCGGGCGCGAATACCACCATATGATCGAAGGGCGCATCGGCGGTCATCGTCAGTTGACGGTGTTCGTCGGGCCATGCAATCGTCGCCTCGCGCGACCAGTTGGCAAAGTTGTTGTCGAGCGCGAACGCGTCCGGCGACATGCCGTGGCGCAACGCCTCGACCGCAGGGTGAGGACCGAGATGCGTGGGCAGCACGTCGGCGTCGGCATGCCACATGGCTTGCACTTCGGCGTAGACGCGGGTCTGCGCGGTGCGCGGATAGTACGGGTGATGACCCATGCCGAAGGGCATCAGCCGGTCACCGAGATTCTGCGCGGACAGCGTGATGCGCAGCGCGCCGCCGATCAACTCGATGCGCTGCCGCGCGCGATAACGGAACGGCCAGTCGCCGGGCTGCTGTGCATCCGGTTTGTGGTCGAAGTGCAATTCCACGGAGCGCTCCGTGCGCGCTCCCACCCGCCACGGATGCCGCCACGCATTGCCGTGCAGCGCGTGCGTAAAACGCAGGTCATTGCCGTTCAGATCGACTGTGCCGCCGTCGAACTGGAAACGCGCGTCGCGAATCCGGTTGCAGTAGGGAAAGAGCGGAAAGCTCGCCATACGCAGGGGATCGCGTTCATCGAACGCCGCTTGCGTGGCCGGCCGCAGCCAGTGCAGCGGGCCTTCAGGCGTCGACTCGTAGTAAGCCGCCAGCGCGCCGCCGATCTCAGGTGCGATCACGACTCGCGTGGCGCCTGCCGTTAGCGTGACAAGCGACGGCGCGATTGCAGGGTCGTCGAGCCACGTGAGCCCGGTGTGTTCAGTGACGAATGGCCGGATCGGATTCGAGGAAACGTCGCGCATGGTCAGAAAAAGCGGTGCCTTAGGCGGATGGCGGCATGAACGCCCATCGATGTCTCCTATGACGTGCCGCGCACAGCGCGCGACCGGCGGAACCGTCAGGGTCCGCGCGACCGAGAATCGCACGCCAAAGCGCATCGGTCAATATTATTAGTAATAAATTCGCCCGAACACGCCGAATCATGCCTTACCAAAACTCCCAAATGGCGGGTTAGCGCGCGTTGCCGCGCGCATATTATTAGTGGTACCGTCAACACCACGAATGCCACCGGCATGCTCCTGTCTTCGCGCCGCTGCAGCGCGGCCCGCACAATGAAAAAATCGACTCAACGCCGTCCGACCATGACCGACATCGCCAAGCTCACCGGCGTGTCGCAATCCACTGTCTCGCTCGTCCTGAACAACGCGACCGGCGCAAAATTCTCCGAGACCACCCGCAACAAGGTGCTGAAGGCCGCGCACGACCTCGGCTACCGGCTGTCGCTGCGCGAACCGGTATCGGTTTCGGACAATGAACGCAACCTGATCGTCTATCTGGCCGACGAGATTTCCACCAGTCCACACCCGGTCGTCAACGTCGACGGCGCACGGGATGCGGCCTATGCGAGCGGCAAGATGCTCGCCGTCTACTCGACGCACGGCAACGCCGATATCGAAAAGCAGGTGCTCGACGCGACGCTGTCGAACCCGCATGTATTCGGCGTGATCTACGCGACCGTCTACACCCGCAAGGTCACCCTGCCGGCGGCGCTCTCGCAGGTGCCCACCGTGCTGCTGAACTGCTACACGGGCGAAGGCGGGTTTTCGTCGGTGGTGCCCGCCGAGGTCGCGGGCGGCCATCTGGCGACCGACTATCTGCTGCAGTCGGGGCATCGGCGAATCGGCTATATCAACGGCGAACCGTGGCAGGACGCCTCGAAAGATCGCCTCAAGGGCTATCGCACCGCGCTCGCCACCGCCGACCTGCCGTACGCGCCGGAACTGGTGCGCGACGGTGACTGGAGTTCGGGGGTCGGCTTTGAAATGACGCTATCCCTGATGCGCGAGGCGCATCCGCCGACCGCCATTTTCTGCGCCAACGATCTGACCGCACTGGGCGCGATCGAAGCCCTGAAGCAACTCGGCCTGCGCGTGCCCGAGGACGTTTCCGTGCTCGGCTACGACGACCAGGAAATTGCCCGCCACACGCATCCGCCACTGTCGACCGTGGTGCTGCCGAACTACGAACTGGGACGCTGGGCCGTCGAAACCCTGCTGCAGGAAGAACACAACCGAGCAGCCGGCGCGCCAGTGCGGCATCGCCTCGTCAAACTCGACGGACCGCTCGTCGAACGCGGCTCGGTCAGGGTAATTACCGAGGCAGAAAAGCCAATAATTAATATTATTAGTGATTGACCGATAATAATTCCCGGTGGAATAATCGGCACGTCCGGTCAGGGTGAAACAGCTCGGCCGACAGGAGAAACACTAAAAAGCAAATACACCTCACCAGGTACTGGAGGAAGACAATGGCGTCGCTCAACACGCAGTCGCGCAAGCACGCGCGCAAGCTGCAGATTCGTCCGCTGGCAGGTTCGCTGCTGGCTCTGGCCATCGGCTTCGGCGTCGCCACGGCGCACGCCGACGACGCGCTGCCGAAGTTGCCCACCAAGACTCCGCTGAAGGTCGGCTTCGCGCAGACCGAAAGCAACAATCCGTGGCGTCTCGCGGAAACCAGGAGCTTCAAGGAGGTCGCCGCGAAGTGCGGTTGGCAGGTCGTGATGACCGACGCCAACGGTTCCAACTCCAAGCAGGTCTCTGACATTCAAAGCATGATCGCGCAGCACGTCGATCTGCTGGTATTCCCGCCGCGCGAAGAAAAGCCGCTTGCGCCGGTCGTGCTGCAAGCCAAAAAGGCCGGCATTCCGGTGATCCTGGTCGACCGTGACGTCGATCAATCGGTGGCCAAGGCGGGTCGCGACTACATCACCTTTATCGGTTCCGACTTCATCGATCAGGGTCATCGCGCGGCTGACTGGCTCGTCAAGGCGACCGGCGGCAAAGCGAAGATCATCGAACTCGAAGGCACCACGGGCGCGTCCGCTGCGAACGACCGCAAGAAGGGTTTCGACGAAATCATCGCGAAGAACCCGGGCATGACGATCATCGCCTCGCAAAGCGGCGACTTCGCGCGCGACAAGGGCCGTCAGGTGATGGAAACGCTGTTGCAGGCGCACCCGGAAGTGACCGCCGTCTACGCGCATAACGACGAGATGGCGCTCGGCGCGATCGCCGCGATCAAGGCCGCCGGCAAGCAGCCGGGCAAGGACATCCAGATTGTCACGATCGACGGCACCAAGGGCGGCATGGACGCGATCGCCGCCGGCGAACTCGGCGCGAGCGTACAGTCGAGCCCGTTCTTCGGCCCGCTCGCCTGCGACGTCGCCCAACGTTATGCGAAGGGCGAAAAGATCCCGACGTGGGTCAAGGTCTCGGACCGCTTCTACGACAAGAGCAACGTGCAGCAGAGCATGCAGTACGGCTATTGATCGACAGCCGCTGTCGTACACGCGGTTGTGTAGCTTGAGGGCAGCGCTTTAGCGGAGTGTCCGCGCGCTCCATACCTCGAAGAAAGCCTCTTTGAGGGCTGTGCCCGCAGGACGTCCCCGCCCCGAATCAGTCTCCTCGGGGGCGGGTGACGGGAAGGGTTCGGAGCGACGCGTTCGTGGCAGCACGGACCGTCGCTTCGCTTTTATGCGGCGTAACATGGTTTGGCGACACCGCCTTTATGGAGCCCGAACGAACGGCCACAGCGGCTCGCACTGCGCAATGCATGCAGTTCATTGAGCGCATGAGGCAGCACGTGAAGCAGCACACGCATCAGGAGGACACCCGTGACGGAATCCGGCACGCAGACACCACACGCTCCCCTTACCCGTTCGCCGCTGCTGGAGATGCAAGACATCGGCATCAGCTTCGGCGGCGTTCCCGCGTTGCGCAGCGCCAATCTGAGCGTCGCAGCCGGCGAAGTGCACGCGCTGATCGGCCAGAACGGCGCCGGCAAATCGACCATGATCAAGATCCTGACCGGCGCCTATCGGCGCGGCTCGGGCAGCGTGCGCTTCGAAGGCCGCGAGGTCGATTTTCGCACCCCGAAGCAGGCACGCGAAGCCGGCATCAGCACGATCTACCAGGAGATCAACCTGGTGCCGTTCCGCTCCGTGGCGGAGAACATTTTCCTCGGCCGCGAGCCACGCCGCTTCGGCCTGATCGACTGGCGCGCGGTGCAGCAACGCGCCGCCGCCCTGCTCGATTCGTTCGGTTTGCAGATCGATGTGAAGAAACCCGTCGGCCGCTATTCGACCGCGATCCAGCAGATGGTGGCGCTGGCGCGCGCCGTTTCGTCAGACGCGAAGATGGTCATCATGGACGAGTCCACCTCGTCGCTCGATGAACGCGAAGTGGAATTGCTCTTCACCGTCGTGCGCAAACTGCGCGACGACGGCCGCGCGGTGATCTTCGTCTCGCACCGGCTCGACGAACTGTATGCGCTATGCGACCGCGTCACCGTGATGCGCGATGGTCAGACAGTCGCGCAAAGCACGATGGCGGAGATGGACAAGCTGCAACTCGTCACGACGATGCTAGGCCGCACGCTCGCTGCCGTCGTACAGGAAGACGGCGCTGCGCGTGAAGCCAACCTCGCGCGGCGCGGCAAACAGGCGATCGCCGCGACGCACCTGAGCGCCCATCCGAAAGTGAGCGACGTATCGCTCGAAGTGCATGCGGGCGAAGCGGTGGGTCTCGCGGGCCTGCTCGGCTCGGGCCGCACCGAAACCATGCGCCTGATGTTCGGCGCCGATCCGCTCGAACAAGGTTCACTGTCGATTGGCGGAGAAACGGTGGCGTTGAAGTCGCCGCAGGACGCCATCGCGCGTGGCCTCGCGTACCTCACCGAGGACCGCAAGGCCGAAGGCATCGTCCCCGAGCTCTCGGTGCGCGACAACCTCACCCTCGTCTGCTTGCGCGCGCTGGCGAAGAACGGCGTGGTCGACGTGAAGAAACAGCAGGTGATCGTCGACCGTTTCATTGCGTCGCTCGGCATCAAGCTGCGTTCGGCCGATCAGCCGATTCGCGAACTCTCGGGCGGCAATCAGCAGAAGGTTCTGCTCGCCCGCTGGCTCGCTGCCGAACCGTCGTTGCTGTTGCTCGACGAGCCGACGCGCGGCATCGACGTCGGCGCCAAAGCCGACGTGGCGAAGATCGTGCGTGAACTGCGCGATGCGGGCCTCGCCGTGTTGCTGTCCGCATCCGAACTCGAAGAACTGACGGCGGTGGCCGACCGCGCGGTGGTGATCCGCGACGGCCGCACCGTCGCCGAACTGAACGGCGCCGACATGAGCGAGACCGCCATCATGGACGCCATCGCCTACGGCAGCGAAGGCCAATCGCAACTGGTCGAAGCCGCCCAGACCGCACATATCGAAGACGCGTTGGAGGGCGACCGTCATGGCGCTTAAGTTGCACACCGAGTCGTTGCGCACCGAGCCGCTGCAACCCCAAACCGCCGCGCCAATGCCGGACGGCGCCGCGCCACGCATCACGGCCGCATCGACGGTGAAGAAATGGCGGCACCTGGCCATGCAACGCGAAGTGATCGTGCTGCTCGCGATGGTGCTCTTCAACCTGATCTTCACCCCGCACTTCTGGTCGCTGCAAACCTTCAACGTCAACATGACGCAGGTGGTAACGATCGTGATCGTCGGCATCGGCATGACGCTGGTGGTGGCGACGGGCGGCATCGATCTGTCGGTGGGCGCGTCCATGGCGATCTCGGGCGCGCTCGCGCCGATGCTGTTCCTGAACATTCCGGGGCCAGGCGGCATTGCGCTCGCGTTCGTGCTGCCGGTGCTGGCGGCCGCCGCCTGCGGCGTCTTCAACGGCTTGCTGGTGACGAGGCTATCCGTCCAGCCGATTGTCGCGACGCTGGTGCTGTTCATCGCCGGACGCGGCATCGCCCAGGTCGTCACCGACGGCAGCCTGCAGGCGTTCAACACACCCGCATTCCAATGGATCGCCTTGGGCAAGGTCGCCGGCGTGCCGTTCCAGGTACTGCTGATGCTCTCGCTGGTCGTGCTGTTCGCGTGGATCGTACGCAAGACCCTGTTCGGCCAGTATCTGCTGATCACCGGCGGCAACGAAAAGGCCGCCTATCTGTGCGGTGTGCCGACGGCCACCGTCAAGCTGATCGCTTACACGTTGTGCGCCACGCTCGCGGGACTGGCGGGGCTGATCTCGATCTCGGTGAATTCTTCGTCGGATGCGAACGTGGTGGGACTCGGCGTCGAACTCGACGCGATCGCCGCGGTGGCGGTCGGCGGCACGGCGCTGACGGGCGGCAAGGCGTATATCGGCGGCACGCTGATCGGCGCGCTGATCATCCAGTTGCTGCGCTATACGCTGCTCGCGCACGGCATTCCCGACGCGGCGGCACTGGTCGTGAAGGCCGGTATCATCGTCGCGGCGGTTTATGTGCAACGGCGCTCGCGCTAACGCCTCCAGGACACTTCGGACCCGATGCGATGAAAAAGAACCTTCCTATCCTGCTTGCTCTCGTCGCGCTCATCGTGCTCGGCCTCGTGCGCTACGACCATTTCGGCTCGGCCTACAACATCACCTCGTTCTGGCGCTACAACTCGATGTTCGCGCTGATCTCGATCGGCATGGCCTTCGTGATCATCACGGGCGGGATCGACCTGTCAGTCGGCACGGTAGCCGCTTTGGCGAGCGTCGTCGCCGCCTTGACCAGCGTGTACGGCGGCTGGGTCGCCGTCGTGGCCGGCTGCGCGGCGGGCATGGCCGTGGGCGTGCTCAACGGCCTGATCATCACGCGGCTGAAAATCCTGCCCTTCATTGTGACGCTCGCGACCAGTCTCGGCGCGCACGGCGTCGCGCTGCTGCTCGGCAAGAACGACGCAGTGTCGATTGCCGCGAACTCGAACTTCGGCAACTTCGGTCAAGGCGATCTGTTCGGCCTGCCGATCCCAGGGATCGTGGCGGTGGTCGCCGCCGTGGCCGGCTGGCTCGCGCTGCGCAGCACGCGCTTCGGACGGCATTCGCTCGCCATCGGCGGCAGCGAGGAAGCGGCGCGGCTGATGGGCCTGAACGTCGACCGCACGCTGGTGATGGCTTATGCCGTAAGCGGGCTGCTCGCCGGCATGGCGGGCGTGATCCTGGCCGCGCAATTCGGCGCCGGTCAGCCGAACGAAGGCGTCGGCTGGGAACTGTTCGCGATCTCCGCGGTGGTGCTCGGCGGCACCTTGCTCACCGGTGGGGAAGGCTCGATTGCGATGACGATCGCCGGCGTGCTGTTGCTTGGGCTGGTGTTCAATCTGCTGAACTTCGAAAACGGCCTAGGGTTCATCAGCCTGTCGGCGTACTGGCAATCGGTGATTCGCGGGGTGTTCCTGCTGCTGGTGATCGTGCTGCAGGCGAGGGTGTTGAAACAGCGCGGCAAGAAGCGCGTGGCGGCTCCGGCGTAAACAAAACAGGAAACGCTGGAATCATTATATTACGGTGGATTCCGGCTGCTCGCTCGAGCGCCGGTCAACCTTTGTGTACCAACCCGGCAAGGTCAGGCAGCGCGAACAGAAGTGAGCGCGCTCGCCCTGCGCATCTCGCCTTTACGGCCCAATTTCCTCACCTTTCGCACCGGTCGCCCGCCCTTTTGCCAGTTTTATCAGCAGGGTCAATGCTGCGGTGCACGGCGGGTTTCGGTATCATCCTGAAAATGTTGCCCGCGCGGCGCGCCTATCCGGCGCATGCCGGACAGCCGATGGCAGCTGCCCTGCGCGGTTTTCGCCCATCGCCGTACCCTTGCTGAAGCGCGGCTGCAACCACGCCAACGTACTTCGCGGCGCCGATCGTCACAACCGCCGGCGTCGACGCTTCCAGGTCCGGTAACCCGCTTCACCACGCTCAACCGCCGCGTCAGAGCCCTCGGGCAGCGGGCGCGGTAAAATAGCGGATTGCGCGTGATTCCCGATCTCGGGTTAGCGCAGCATCGCCCTTGCCGTGCCGGCCGGCTAAAACGACTGGCCGCCTTTGTTTTCGCACTATCCAAGAAGCCATGAGCAACCTGAATTCACAAACAGTCCTGAGCGTCCATCACTGGACCGATACGCTTTTCAGCTTCACCTGCACGCGCGATCCGTCGTTCCGTTTCGAAAACGGCCAGTTCACGATGGTGGGCCTCGAAGTCGACGGCAAGCCGCTGATCCGCGCCTATAGCCTTGCGAGTGCGAACTACGAAGAGCACCTCGAATTCCTGAGCATCAAGGTGCAGGACGGCCCGCTCACGTCGCGCTTGCAGCATTTGAAGGTCGGCGACGAAGTCCTGATCGGCAAGAAGCCGGTCGGCACGCTGATGGCCGACAACCTGCTGCCGGGCAAGACGCTGTGGCTGCTGTCCACCGGCACGGGCCTCGCGCCGTTCATGTCGATCATCAAGGATCCGGACATTTACGAGCGCTACGAGCGCGTGGTCCTGACGCACACCTGCCGTTTCGTCGACGAGCTGGCGTACAAGGAATACATCACGGATCACCTGCCGGCGCACGAGCATCTGGGCGAGCTGGTGCAGGAAAAGCTGCTGTACTACCCGACGGTGACGCGCGAGGCGTTCCAGAACCGCGGCCGCATCACCGAACTGATCGAAACCGAAAAGCTGTTCGCCGACCTCGGCGTGCCGGGCTTCTCGCTCGAAGACGACCGCGTGATGCTGTGCGGCAGCCCGCACATGCTGCGCGACACACGCAAGCTGCTTGACGACCTGGGCTTCGAGGAAGGCAGCAACAATGCGCCGGGTCACTACGTGGTCGAAAAGGCGTTCGTCGGCTAAGCGGACGCTCAAATTGAGCGGCTCACGCCGCCTACTCAGCAGAAAGGAGCCTTCGGGCTCCTTTTTTGTTGCTCAGTTACAAATCGAAGCCATCGTCCTGACATTTGGTGTCAGCATTATTCCTACATTGCGTGCGTTGCAAAACATCAACCGTTGCGTGAAATGTAGGCTCTAACCCTTGGTGTACCTGCATTTTTTCTTTTAATGAGATATCATCGCGGCGCATGATCGGTCGCTTTAAACGTCGGCCGCAGCACGATCAGCATGTTACTGAATGTAAATTTCGTTACGGCGCGCCGTAGCGATTTGTCCGTCGCGGACGACGCGAAAGGACGTCACTGGAGGCCAGAGACTCGCATGCGTTCTTTCGTCTTCGCGCCGCCGATGCGCACCCGCTTCGCCGTTCACACTGCTTCCTGAGAGGGAAAGTCATGGATACGTCGACTGTCGTCCCGTTTAGCGCCCACATTCCGCCTTCGCTTGCACACGCTGCGCCGCCCTCCGCTGCTGAGCGCGAACTCGCGCAGCTGCGCGCCCGCGTGCGCGAACTGTCGGCTGAGCTCGTTCAGGCACAGGAAGCTGCCTGCCGCCATGTGGCGCGCGAGTTGCACGACGGCGTCGGCGCCGAGCTGACCGCGACGCGTTTCGCCCTTGCCGGCGTCGAAACCTGGCTGCCTTCCGATGCGCCGCCGCAGTGTGCGGCCGCGCTCGCCGTTGCAAATCGTTCGCTCGACGCCGTGTGCGCCGCCAGCCGCCAGGCCGTCGCGGAATTGCATGCGCCGTCGCTCGAAGTGGGCATTGTCGGCGCGCTGGCGCAATGGACTGGCGACTTCGCCGCGCGCACGAACCTGCGTACGAGTTTCGTCTGTGCCGCCGATGTACGGCTCACGCGCCTGCCCACCGACGCGGCACTGGCCGTATTCCGGGTTGCCCAGGAAGCACTGAACAATATTGCCAAGCACGCGCGCGCCGAATCCGCCGACGTGCGGATCGAAACCGGCCGCCGTCACCTGACGCTGATCATTAGCGACGACGGCATCGGCTTGACGCGCACCGCCCGCAGCCGTCGCGGCCATTTCGGCCTGAGCGGCATGCAGGCGCGCTGCGCCGCCTTCGACGGCACGCTACGGATCAGCGCCCGGCGAATCGGCTCGGGCCGCGGCGACAGCGGCACCGCGTCGCGCGGCACGCTCGTGCAGGCACGCTTTGCGTGGGATGCGATGCTGGCGAGCGCACCGGGCGCCGAGCTTCGCGCGCTGCAATCGTGAGCACGCCATCATGAGCCTGCGCATCCTGCTCGCCGACGACCATGCGGTGGTTCGCCAAGGCGTCCGCCAGTTGCTGCTCGACCGCGGCGTGGCGCGCGAAGTCACCGAGGCGCAAAGCGGCGCCGAAGCGCTCGAGGCCGTTACCCAACACAGCTACGACGTGGTGCTGCTCGACATTTCGCTGCCGGACATGAATGGCGTCGAAGTGCTCAAGCGTCTGAAGCGCAAAGCGCCGCGCGTGGCCGTGCTGATGTTCTCGATGTACCGCGAGGACCAGTACGCCGTACGCGCGCTGAAGGCGGGCGCCGCCGGCTACCTGTCGAAGACGGTCGACGCCGCGCAGATGATCGGCGCGATCCAGCAGGTCGCGGCGGGCCGCAAATACGTCAGCCCGGCCATGGCCGAAGCGCTGGCGGACTACGTCTCCTTCGACGGCGAACAATTGCCGCACGAAAAGCTCTCGGATCGCGAATACCAGACGCTATGCATGCTCGCGTCCGGCAAGCGGCTGACGGATATCGCCATGGCGTTATCGCTGTCGGTGAAGACCGTCAGCGTGTACCGCACCCGGCTGCTCGAAAAAATGAAGCTGCGCAATAACGCCGAGCTGACCTTCTATGTGATGAGCAACCGTCTCGTCGACTTGAATCCGGCGATGGCCGGTTGAAGCGTTCTTCCCCAGATAGCTAAACAGCCTCCGACCAGCCCGCGGGCGATCGCAAGGGCTCGATGCCACCCGACTGGGCATGCAACGCGCGAAAGCCTTTCCGCCGCACGTTGTGCTCAGACAAACGTCACGCCCAAATCGCTTTCACCGGGCATTTTTCGCCTACTCTCCAGACGCTAAAAACATCGTCCCAAAATGGTGCAGAGGCGTGCATCCGTTAAAATCGAGGGTTTCCCCGACATTCGGCGCGCAAGATGCGTGCACTACTGGAGACCCACCGCCAATGTCCCTGTTTCGTAAAAAGAGCGTCGAGCACATGATCGCCGCGAGCGCTCAGAACGCCGGCCTGAAGAAAGCGCTTGGCGCGCTAGACCTGACTTTTCTCGGCGTCGGCGCCATTATCGGCACCGGCATTTTCGTGCTCACCGGCACGGGCGCGGTTCAAGCCGGCCCGGCGCTGATGGTGTCGTTCCTGATCGCGGCGATTGCCTGCGGGTTCGCCGCGCTCGCCTATGCCGAGTTCGCATCGACGATTCCGGTTGCGGGGTCCATCTACACGTATTCGTACGCGACGCTCGGCGAAGTGGCCGCCTGGATCATCGGCTGGGACTTGATGCTCGAGTACGGGCTGGCAACGTCGGCGGTATCGGTCGGCTGGTCCGGCTATCTGCAATCGCTGCTGTCGGGCTTCGGCGTGAGCTTGCCGGTTGCGCTGACGGCGGCGCCGGGCGCTTTGCCCGGGCACGAGACATGGTTCAACCTGCCCGCTTTCCTTGTGATGATGGCGATCACGGCGCTGTTGTCGCTTGGCGTGCGTGAATCCGCGCGAATCAACAACATCATGGTGGCGATCAAGGTGATTGTGGTGCTGCTGGTGATAGGCGTGGGCGTTTTCCACGTCACGCCGGCGAACTGGCATCCGTTTATGCCGAACGGCTGGAACGGCGTGTTCGGCGCGGCGGCGGTGATGTTCTTCGCGTTCATCGGATTTGATTCGGTGTCTTCGGCAGCGGAGGAAGTTAAGGATCCCAAGCGCGATCTGCCGATTGGGATCATTGCGTCGCTGGGCGTGTGCGCGGTGCTGTACGTCGCTGTGGCGGCTGTGGTCACCGGCATCGTGCCGTCAGCGCAGTTCGCGAACATTTCACACCCGGTGTCGTACGCGTTGCAGGTGGCGGGTCAGAAGTGGGTGGCGGGCTTTATCGACCTTGGCGCCGTGCTGGGCATGCTGACGGTGATTCTGGTGATGGCGTATGGCCAGACGCGCGTGATTTTCGCGATGTCGCGGGATGGGTTGTTGCCTGCGCGGCTTTCCCGTGTGCATCCGAAGTTTGCTACGCCGTTCTTTACGACGTGGCTCGTGGGGATTTTCTTCGGGCTGATTGGTGCACTGGTGCCGTTGAACGTGCTGGCGGAGCTGATCAATATCGGCACGTTGGCCGCGTTTTCGATGGTGTCGATTGCGGTACTGGTTTTGCGGAAGACGCATCCTGAGTTGCCGCGAGCGTTCCGGTGTCCTGGTGTGCCGGTGGTGCCGGTGTTGGCTGTCGCCTCGTGTTTGTTTTTGATGCTCAATCTCCAGGCTGTTACCTGGGTGGCGTTTGTGGTTTGGTTACTGATTGGGATGGTTGTTTATTTTGGTTACTCCCGCCGGCATTCCAAGTTGGCGAAATAAAGGTTCTGAGGGGTTTTGCCTGCGCGGCGCTTGTTGTCAGTGTTCTTAGGGCGTTGGCCTTTCCTTGAATTGTTAGTGGTCTATTAGCGTTGCCCCTGTGCGGGGCAATGCTCTCAACTTAAGCCCCAAAGAGCTTGTAAACGAGGCATTGCCCCTGTAAACTTCATCGCATAGCTCACTGATAAGTCAACGATATGAACTCAAATACCAGCGTCCTCGCGGCTTCTGGCTGAGTTCTCCGATTTCCTGCTCGATCCGGCGCTCGCCGATCGCGTGCGTCGTTCTCCCACCGCCTTTACCCGCAATCGCACACTGACCTTGCCGCGCATGGCCGCGCTGATGATGTCTGGCATGTGCGCCAGCGTGCAGACCGAACTTGACGCGCTATTCGGCGCACTGGGAAGCCGCGGCGGGCGCACCCGCGCTGTCAGCGCACAGGCCTTCAGCAAGGCGCGACGGGGGCTGTCTGCCGAACTGTTCGAGCTGGCCCGCGCCCGCCTGATTTCGCTGGCCCAACCCCATATCGATTCGATGCGTTGGCACGGCCTGAGGCTGGTCGCCGCTGACGGCAGCCGCCTGCGCGTGGGCACGCGTCGCGGCCATGAACTGCGCGCTGATCACTACGCGTTTGCGCTGTTCCTGCCGGGCTCCGAACTGACCCTGCACGCCGCACTTCATCCCGCCGACGGCGGCGAGCGGCAGATGCTGTTCGAAGCCCTCGATGTACTGCAGCCGCATACCGACCTGCTGCTGCTCGATCGCGGCTATATCGGCAACGCGATGGTGGCGGCGCTCGCACAGCGCGAGATCCCGTTCTGCATGCGCGTCGATGCGCGTAACTGGAAGTGCGTCCGCGCCTTTGCCCGCAGCGGTAAAGCCGAGCGTGTGGTGACACTGGAGGCGCCCAGCGAGCTGGATGCCCGCGACTATGAACTGGCGCGTACACCGACGACCGTGCGCCTGATCCGCGACGTCACGCCGAGCGGTCGCGTGCGTGTGCTGATGACCTCGCTGCTCGAGGGCGAGCGTTATCCGGCTGCATCGTTCGGCGCGCTCTATCACCAGCGCTGGCGGGTCGAAGAAGCGTTCAAACGACTCAAGCACCGACTGCGGCTGGAAGCCGTCACAGGCCTCGATTACCTGGCATTGCAGCAGGACTTCGGCGCAAAAATCCTTGCCGACAACCTGTGCACATTGCTCAGCGATCTCGATGCGCCGCACGACGACAGACATGCCAGCCGTCCTAACCGGGTGTACGCACTGGGCGCACTCAAGCCCATCCTCGGCGCGTGCCTTCTGCGCATCCGGCGCTGTCTGGACGGCCTCGCCGGCGTGCTGGAAATGATTCACCAGACCCGATGCCGGATACAGCCCTCACGCTCCTATCCAAGGCCACCCAGAAAAGCCAAGCCCCACTTCCATCTCGCGTACAAACTCGCTTGATGCAGTGGGGCTTAAGTTGAGAGCATTGCCCCGCACAGGGGCAACGCTAATAAACCACTAACAAATCAAGGAAAGGCCAAAGCCCCAAGAACACAGACAAACAAGCGCCGCGCAGGCAACCGCCCCCCACCAAAGGCAAAAACCCCAAAACCCGCGCCGTCAGGCAATCCCCAGCCCGAACGGGCAAAAAACAACCCAAACCCCGCCGAGCAGGCACACAACCCAATAGCGCCCCCACCCAATTTGTGCTTTACTTTTCGGCAGACCCATAAAAAAGTAAACCCGCAGCACCCTCATCGGACCCCACGAGCAGGCAGCTGAAGGCAGGAAAAAACAAAGGTCCGGTTTCACCCCATAAGGAGACAACTTCATGGCGATCAGCATCAGTCTGACGGTGAACGGCGCGCCCATCAGCGCCTCAATCGACCCTAACACCCTGCTTGTCCAGTTCCTGCGCGATCAACTTCGCCTCACAGGGACGCACATCGGCTGCGACACGGCCCAGTGCGGCGCATGCACGGTCCACCTGAACGGCCGCGCAATAAAATCCTGCAACATCCTCGCGGTCCAGGCCGAAGGCGCGAACGTCACCACCATCGAAGGACTCGCCAAAGACGGCGCCCTGCACCCGATGCAAGCCGCCTTCAAACACTGCCACGGCCTGCAGTGCGGTTTCTGTACGCCCGGCATGGTCATGAGCGCAGTCTCGCTCGTCGAGCGTCAGCCCAATCTCACCGGCGACGACGTGCGCGCCCAGCTCGACGGCAATCTCTGCCGCTGTACGGGATATCACAACATCGTCAAAGCAGTGCTCGAAGGCGCCGCAGGCATGAAGTCCGCCGGCACGGCCAACGCCAACGCCGCGGCCACTGCGCCAGCCACCGCCTGAGGAGCCGACGATGAACGCACCCGACACCCACCTGATCGGCACTTCCGTCGAACGTAAGGAAGACTATCGTTTCCTCACCGGCAACGGTCAGTACACCGACGACATCGTCCTGCCGCAGCAAACCTACGCAGTATTCCTGCGCTCGCCGCACGCGCACGCAAAAATCAACAGCATCGACACCACCGCAGCCAAACAATCGCCCGGCGTCGTCGCGATCTTCACCGGCGCGGACATGGCCGCGGACAACGTCGGCGGACTGCCGTGCGGCTGGCTGATCCACAGCACCGACGGCAAGCCGATGAACGAGCCGCCACATCCAATCATCGCGCACACGAAAGCGCGCCACGTCGGCGATCAGGTCGCGCTCGTCATCGCCGATTCGATCAAGGCCGCGAAAGACGCCGCCGAACTGATCGAGGTCGATTACGACGTGCTGCCGGCCGTGGTCAACACCGCGCACGCGGCCGATCCGGGCCAGGCCGCGGTTCACGACGAAGTGCCGGACAACGTCTGCTACAACTGGGGCCACGGCGACAAAGCCGCGACCGACGCCGCCTTCGCCAAAGCCGCGCACGTCACCACGCTCGACATCGTCAACAACCGCCTGATTCCGAATGCGATCGAACCGCGCGCGGTCAACGCGAGTTTTTCAGTGCAGGACGACAGCTACACGCTCTACGTCGCGAACCAGAATCCGCACGTGGAACGCCTGTTGATGGCCGCTTTCGTGCTGTCGCTGCCGGAATCGAAACTGCGCGTCATCGCGCCGGATGTCGGCGGCGGCTTCGGGTCGAAGATTTTCCTGTACGCCGAAGATGTCGCGCTGACGTGGGCATCGAAGAAGATTCGCCGTCCGATCAAATGGACCGCCGAGCGCTCGGAAGCGTTCGTGTCCGACGCGCACGGCCGCGATCACGTGACCAAAGCCGAACTGGCGATGGACGCCGACGGCAAGTTCCTCGCGATGCGCATTCATACGATCGCCAACATGGGCGCGTATCTGTCGACCTTCGCGTCGAGCGTGCCGACCATCCTGTACGCAACGCTGCTCGCCGGCCAGTACGCGACGCCCGCGATCTACGCCGAGGTGAAAGCGGTCTTCACCAACACCGTCCCGGTCGATGCCTACCGTGGCGCCGGCCGTCCGGAAGCGACCTACGTGGTCGAGCGCCTGGTCGAAACCGCCGCGCGCGAGATGAAGCTCGATCCCGCGGAAATCCGTCGCCGCAATTTCATCCGCACGTTTCCGTATGCCACGCCGGTCGGCCTCACTTACGATACCGGCGACTACGAAGCCACGCTGAGCCGTGCGCTCGAACTCGCTGACGTGAAAGGCTTCGCAGCACGCAGACAGGAATCCGAAAAGAGCGGCAAGCTGCGTGGCCTCGGCTACTCGTGCTACATCGAAGCCTGCGGTTTGGCGCCGTCGAACATCGCCGGTGCATTGGGCGCACGCGCCGGGCTCTTCGAAGTCGGCCAGATTCGCGTGCATCCGACCGGTTCGGTCACCGTGTTCACCGGCTCCCACAGCCATGGCCAGGGGCATGAGACAACCTTCGCACAAGTTGTGGCGGACCGGCTCGGCATTGCGCTGGAAAGCGTGGAGATCGTTCACGGTGACACCGGGCGCATTCCTTTCGGCATGGGCACGTACGGCTCGCGCTCGATCGCGGTCGGCGGCTCGGCCATCATGAAGGCGCTCGACAAGATCGAAACCAAGGCGAAGAAAATCGCCGCGCATCTGCTGGAAGCCGCGGCCGAAGACATCGAGTTCAAGGACGGCGTGTTCCGCGTCGCGGGCACCGATCGCACCAAAGCATTCGCCGACATATCGCTCGCCGCCTACGTGCCGCACAACTATCCGCTCGACGTGCTCGAACCGGGCCTCGAAGAAAGCGCGTTCTACGATCCGAGCAATTTCACGTATCCGGCGGGTTCGTACATCTGCGAAATCGAAGTCGATCCGGAGACGGGCGTCTGCCGTATCCAGCAGTTCACCGCGGTCGACGATTTCGGCAACGTGATCAATCCGATGATTGTCGAAGGTCAGGTGCATGGCGGGCTCGCCCAGGGTATTGGGCAGGCGATGCTGGAGCGCTGCGTGTACGACAACGAGAGCGGCCAGTTGCTGTCCGGCTCCTATATGGACTACGCGATGCCTCATGCGTCCGATCTGCCGAACTTCACCGTCGAAACCGCGAAGGGCACGCCATGCACGCACAATCCGCTCGGGGTGAAAGGCTGCGGGGAGGCGGGCGCGATCGGCTCGCCACCGGCGGTCATCAACGCGATCCTCGACGCGCTCGCGCCGCTCGGCGTGACCGACCTGCAAATGCCGGCGACGCCGCATCGCGTGTGGTCCGCGATCCACGCTGCCAAGCAACCCCACTAAGATCCTGAGCGGAGCATTCGACATGTATTCATTCGAGTATCAACGCGCGGCAGATCCGAAAGCGGCTGCCGCAACCATCGCCGCCGACAGCAACGCAAAGTTTCTCGCCGGTGGGCAGAGCCTGTTGCCGACCATGCGCCTGCGGCTCGCGCAGCCGTCGCAACTGATCGACGTGACGCGAATTCCGGCGCTTAAAGCGATCACCGTCGATTCCGGCAAGGTGACAGTCGGCGCCGCCGTCTGTCACGCGGACGTCGCCGATCACGCCGAGCTTCGGCGCGTTCTGCCGGCGCTCGCGGACCTTGCCGGGCACATCGGCGATCGTCAGGTGCGCGCGCTCGGCACCATCGGCGGTTCGCTCGCGAACAACGATCCGGCTGCCTGCTATCCGGCTGCGGCGATGGCCCTGGATGCGACCATCGTCACCGACCGGCGGCGGATTTCGTCGAGCGATTTCTTCGTCGGCATGTATGAGACCGCGTTGGCGCCCGACGAACTGATCGTGGCCGTCGAGTTTCCGGTGCCCGAACGCGCGGCCTACGTGAAATTCGAAAATCCGGCGTCGCACTTTGCACTGGTCGGCGTGTTCGTCGCGAAGTTCGCGAGCGGTGTGCGCGTCGCGGTAACAGGTGCAGCGGCTTCGGTATTTCGCGTGCCGGAACTGGAAAACGCGCTATCGGCGAATTTCACGCCCGAGGCCGCGCGAGCGGTGACAGTATCCGACGCCGACCTGAACACCGACATGCACGCGAGCGCAGAATATCGCGCGCATCTGATTCCGGTGCTGGCCGCGCGAGCGGTGACGAAGGCGAACGGTTAGCGATCCTTGGGGTTGGAGGTTGACGGCTGACGTGACGTGCCTCGGCGTGGCGCGTCAGCCGCGTTCGCGGCCCACGCCGTCCGTCGCCGTCACCGTTGCGGCTGCGGCTGCGGCTGCGGCTGCGGCTGCGGCTGCGGCTGCGGCTGCGGCTGCGGTCATGATCGTATTGCCCGTTGCGCCGCGGCCACGCCGCCCCGCACTTCACCCGCCTCACTCTGCAGATTCAGGAACACCATGCAGCCTGCTTCAATCGACGACACTCTCGCGCAACTCGCCGCCCAAAGTTACTTCGCCAGCCGCGAACTCGCGACCGCCTTGTATCTCGCGCTGCGCATGGAGCGGCCGTTGTTCGTCGAGGGCGAGCCGGGCGTCGGCAAGACCGAACTCGCCAAAGCCGCGGCGGGGATGCTCGGCACCTCGATGCTGCGTCTGCAATGCTACGAAGGACTCGACACTGCCAGCGCGCTCTACGAATGGGACTATCCGCGCCAGATCATGGCGCTGCGTCTGGCCGAAGCCGCCGGCGAGCGGCCCGGCAACGACACGCTGTATCGCAGCGAATTCCTGCTGAAGCGTCCGCTGCTGCAAGCGTTGATGCCCGACGAAAATCATCCGGGTGCGCGGCGCGTGCTGCTGATCGACGAGATCGACCGCGCCGACGAACCGTTCGAAGCCTTCCTGCTGGAACTGCTTTCGGACTTCCAGGTATCGATTCCCGAATACGGCACGGTGCGCGCGGAGCAGCCACCGCTCGTCGTGATGACGTCGAACCGCACGCGCGAAGTGCACGACGCGTTGAAACGCCGTTGCCTGTATCAATGGATCGGCTATCCCGAGCGCGATCGTGAACTGGAGATCGTCGCCGCGCGTGCGCCGCAGACGTCGGTTGAATTGCAACGGCGTGCGGTCGATTTCGTGCATCGGCTGCGCGGCATGGATCTGTTCAAGGCGCCCGGCATTGCCGAAACGATCGACTGGTGCCGGGCTTTGGAAGCGTTGTCGGTAACGGAACTCGATCCGCAATCGGTACAGAACACCCTGGGTGTGCTGCTCAAGTATCAGGACGATCTGGCGCGCGTCGATGCCGCGCAGATCGCGCAATGTCTTGCGACGCCGGGATAACGGCGATGACCGCCTCCGTCGACCCGTCGGCCGCACCGATCGATACGCCCACGCTCGCGCACAACGTCGTCCACTTTGTGCGCGTGCTGCGCGGTGCGGGCTTGCCGATGTCGCCGGCGCAAGCCGTCGATGCACTCGCCGCGTTGCACTGGATCGACCTCGGCCGGCGCGACGATGTACGCGCCGCGCTGGCCACGCTCCTCGTCTCCGCCCCGGACGAACGCGACCTCTTCAACGCCGCCTTCGATCTGTTCTGGCGCGACCCGGATTGGGAAGGCAAGCTGCGCGCGCTGCTGTTGCCGAAAGTCCGCGATGGGTTGCCGCCCCCCAAACGCAACAACCGTCTCGCCGACGCGCTTGCCGTGCGCACGCCACCCTCGTCGCACCGCAAGGCACCACAGGAAACCGAACAACACGATGTACACGCGCACGTCACCTTCAGTGCTGAAGAGCGGCTACGTCATCGCGATTTCGAGACGCTTTCCGCTGACGAATGGCGGACGTTGCGGCATCTGATCCGCGGCCAACGTCTGCCACTTGCCACCGAGCCGACGCGCCGCCTGAAGGCCGCGTCGCACGGCACGCATGCCGATTTGCGCGCGAGCGCACGACAAGCGGTGCGCGCCGGTGGCGACTGGACGGTGTGGAAGTATCGCGCGGTAGTGGAACGCAAACCGCCGCTCGTGTTGCTGCTGGATATCTCCGGCTCGATGAGCAGCTATTCGCGCGCGGTCCTGTACTTCTGCCACGCGCTTCTGCAATCGCGTGAGCGTCTGCAGGTGTTCCTTTTCGGCACGCGCCTGACCAACGCGACGCGCGCGCTGCGCGAGCGCGATCCCGACGTTGCGATCGCGACGCTCACCGATCAGGTGGTCGACTGGTCGGGTGGTACACGGATCGGCGCGGCGCTCGCCGAATTCAACCGGCGCTGGGCACGTCGCGTGCTGACCGGCAGAGCCACGGTGCTGCTCGTCACCGACGGCCTGGATCACGAAGCGATCGACGTGCTCGACACCGAAATGGCTCGCCTGCGCCGCTTCGCACACCGTATCGTGTGGCTCAATCCGCTGCTGCGTTTCAGCGGTTTTTCACCGAAAGCGCGCGGCGTGCAGGCGATCCTGCCGTACGTCGACGCACATCGTCCGGTTCACAATCTGGACAGTCTGACGGCGTTCGGCCGCGACCTCGCGCAACTCACACGCGCGCCTCGTTTGACCGTCTCCGTCACGACAACCGCAGGAGCAACGCCATGGAATTAAGTGAGACCCATACGCTGCCGGTTTCCCAGCAGCGCGCGTGGGATGCGCTAAACGATACCGAAATTCTGCGCGCGTGCATTCCCGGCTGCGAGAGCATCGACCCGGATGGCGAAAACGCGTATGCGGTGGTGTTGAGCGCATCGGTCGGTCCGGTGAAGGCACGCTTTAAAGGGCGTATGGAGTTGACCGACATCGAGGCGCCGAACACATACACCATCGTTTTCGAAGGCCAGGGTGGCGTGGCAGGCTTCGGCAAGGGCACCACGCACGTCACGCTGGAACCCGAAGGCGACGCTGCGACGAAGCTCACGTACACGGCGACCGCGCAGGTCGGTGGCAAGCTCGCGCAAATCGGTTCCCGGTTGGTCGACGGCGCGGCGCGTAAAATCGCGGGCGAATTTTTCAAGCGCTTCGGCGTGCAGGTCGGCGGCGACGCAGACGGCGCAGCGGCCCCGGATGAGGGCGTCACTGCAGTAACTGAAGCAGCGGCGCAAAATACGGATTCGGATGAGGCTGCGGACACTGAGTCCGGCAGCGACGGAACCAAAAGGAAGAAATCATGGAGAGCGTGGATCTCGAAGTTCTGAAGTCCAGCGCACGTTGGCTGGAAGAGGGACATCGCGCGCTACTGGTAACGGTGGTGAAGACGTGGGGCTCGTCGCCGCGTCCCGAGGGCGCGATGCTCGCGGTGCGTGACGATGGCCTTGTGGTGGGTTCGGTCTCGGGTGGCTGCATCGAAGACGACCTGATCGACCGCGTGCGGCAAAAGGGTATTGAGCAGACACGCCCGGAGGCGGTGAAGTACGGCATTACCGCGGAAGAAGCGCATCGCTTCGGCCTGCCTTGCGGCGGCACGATCCAGCTTGTGCTGGAGCCTTTGACGCCGCAAAGCGGCATTGCCGATCTGTGCCATGCGGTGGAGGACGGCCGTCTGGTGGCGCGCGAAGTCGACATGGTGACGGGGGCGGTACGGCTCGATGCGGCGCTGGCAACCGACGGCGTGCATTTCGACGGCGAGCGTCTGCTGACGATTCACGGCCCGCGTTACCGGATGCTGGTGATCGGTGCGGGGCAGTTGTCGCGCTATCTATGCAATATTGCGGTCGGGCTTGATTATCAGGTCACCGTGTGCGATCCGCGCGAGGAGTACACCGAGGAGTGGAGTATTCCCGGCACGAAGATCGTGCGGACGATGCCGGACGATACCGTGATCGACATGAAGCTCGACGAGCGGTGTGCAGTGATTGCTTTAACGCATGATCCCAAGCTGGACGATCTCGCGCTGATGGAGGCGTTGAAGACGCCGGCTTTTTATGTCGGTGCTTTGGGCTCGAGAAGGAATAATCAGGCGCGGCGCGAGCGGTTGAAAGAGTTCGATCTGAACGATACCGAGTTGGCCCGGCTGCATGGGCCGGTTGGGATCTATATTGGCAGCCGGACGCCGCCTGAGATTGCTGTTTCTATTCTTGCTGAGGTTACTGCGGCTAAGAATGGGGTTTCGTTGCCGACTTTGTTGCAGGTTGAAGGCGCTAAGGCCGCGCGGGAGATTGCGGCTTCTGGTGGTGGTGCTGCTTGTAGTGTTTAGTTTTTTGCCTGCGCGGCGCTTGTTTGTCTGTGTTCTTAGGGCTTTGGCCTTTCCTTGATTTGCTAGTGGTCTATTAGCGTTGCCCCCTGTGCGGGGCGGCCCCTACTTTTCTTTGCATGCCGCAAAGAAAAGTAGGGGCGGTTTCAAAATACAAGTGCAACAGCCTCAGTTAGGATGCGTTGCATGGGAAAAATATACGAACATCTGGGCGCCGAAGAGCGCGGCGTGATCTTTGCGATGAAGATGGAGAACCGCAAATCAAGCGAGATTGCGCTTGCTTTGCAGCGCTCGCGCAGCACGATCAGTCGGGAGTTGAGGCGCAATAACTGGAAGCCGAAGCACGAGCGCAGCGCGCTGGGCAGGCCCCCGGTTGCGGGTGGATACAATGCAACATCCGCCGGGCGCAGAGCAGCGCAGCTTCGCCATAAGCCGCGTCGCGAGCGCAAGCTCCAGCCTGAAGGAGCCCTGTGGTCTGAAGTGCGTCAGCATCTGGACGAGTGCCACTCTCCCGAACAGATTTCTGCCGAACTCAAACGTACCCATCCAGACGAACCCGCCTTGAACGCCTCACATGAAACCATCTACAACGCCATCTACGCCATGCCACGCGGCGAGCTCAAGCGCGAGCTGGTGGGCCTGTTAAGACAGGGGCGTAGTACGCGCAAGCCGCGCACGCGAGGCGAGGACCGGCGCGGCAAGCTGGTCGATATGGCCAGTATTCATATCCGGCCTCCGGAGGCCAATGAGCGGCTGATTGCGGGGCATTGGGAAGGCGATCTGATCAAGGGGGCGGGCAACCGTTCAGCCGTGGGCACACTGATCGATCGCAGCACGCTGTTCGTGATGCTGGTGAAGATGGAAGACAGCACCGCTGAGGCCGCGCTGAAGGCGTACAGCGCGGCGTTTGCGCCGCTTGATCCGGAACTGCTCAAGACCCTGACTTACGATCAGGGTAAGGAAATGGCTCTACATAAGAAGCTGGCAGAGGCTACAGGTATCAAGGTCTACTTCTGTGATCCGCATAGCCCCTGGCAACGCGGTATCTGCGAGAACACCAACGGGCTGCTGCGCCAGTTCCTGCCCAAAGGAGCAGACCTGTCGAAGTTCTCGCAGCGCGAGCTTGATGCGATCGCGCTGAACCTGAATCGGCGACCTCGAAAAACGCTTGGCTGGCGCAGGCCTGGAGAAGCCTTCATTGAAAACTGCGCCAGGCAAGGAATTGTTATTGACCCGGCTGTTGCACTTGGTATTTGAAACCGCCCCTACTTTTCTTTGCAGCCGGCAAAGAAAAGTAGGTGCCGCCCCGCACAGGGGCAACGCTAATAAACCACTAACAAATCAAGGAAAGGCCAAAGCCCTAAGAACACTGACAAAAGCGCCGCGCAGGCAAAAAAAACCAACTCACATTAACCCACAAACCACAGCGGCAACCACCGAGCCGCCAATCAACATGACACCCACCACGCGGCGCTTATTCAACTCAGTCCACAGCAGGACACCGGTCAGAGAAAGCAAAATCATCCCACCCGCGATCGTATCGATCAACAAAACCCACCCAACACTCAACCCCACGCCACGATGCAGATTATTCATCGTAGTAAGAAACGAGTTCTGCGTGCGTTTCACCGCCACAAAACCATTCCCAACCCAATACTCAGCCTGCACATTCTGACTAGGCCCAAAAATCCCGACTTGCCAGAACTCCGGCTGCATCGTACTGCGATCGCCCCACGCCACCGGATGCGCCGGCTCGCGTTTCACCCGCCCCGGCTTGCCGTCGATCTTCAACTCGCCCTTGAGCCACTTCGCCATCTCCATCGGCGAACCCAGTTTCTTCTGCGGTACGGGAATCTGCATCTCCTCGACCTGCGGCTCACCCGACGACACCTTCAACGGCCCGCCCCGATGATTCATCAAAAAACCCGTCGCGCCAAACATCAGCCCCAACACCGCGCCCCACAGGCCAACCCAGCCGTGCACCTTACGCAACCACTTGATGAAATTCGCCCGCCGCGAACGCCGGCGCCGCGCCGCCTGCTCGGCGTCGTCCATCAAATGATGACCGCGCTCCGGCGTATGTGCCGTGTATTGCGTGCTGCCACCAGCAGCAGGTTTCATATCGATCGAATCAGGCGCGTTCACATCCACGCTCCAGGTGCAGCAAGTTAAACCCTCGCCGACGCGCGGCGACGAGGCGCACGCTCTCACCAGCGGTAAAGGAAAGTTCGAAAAGAAAGGCCGGACAGACCCGGCTTGCGGTCCAGGCCGTCCGGCTGAGAGGCTGGCTGGCAGTCACAGAGGAGGAGAAATGTGACAGAAAGCTGGCGATGCCTTTCAATTGAGAATGGATATCATTACATAATTATGGCATTTGCTCAATCGCAATGCTCGGTATCCGCTTGACATCCAGGCGGCGCAAACCGACTCTAGCTGGCGATCCCGTCAACGTTGCCGTTCCGGATACCTGCCCGCCATGCGCCTCACCCCTTTGGTCTGTCTTGCCTCGCTCGGCTGGCTTGCCGGCGTTCATAGCGCGAGCGCGAGCATCGCGGCCAAACTGGACGATCCCTATACCAACGAAGGCGAAACGCAGACCTTCACCGTCAACGCGGACGGCTCCTTCTCGAAGCTCGATTCGATGACGCTGCACGTGAACAACGAAGCAGGCGTCGCGCGGGTGGCGCAGCAATACGTCTGGTTCAACCGCAATATGGCGGACGTGCAGATCATCGAGGCCTACACGACCACGGCCGACGGTGCGCGTCACGACGTGCAGCCCGAGCAGATCCGCGACGTGCAGGAAGCCCGCTCGTTCGACGCGCCGATGTTCCAGGACATCCAGGAAAAGGTGATCGTGTTCCCCGCCGTCGAACCCGGCTCGCGCGTGCACCTCACCTATCGCAAGACGCAAAAGCAGCCGATCGAGCTGGGCGAATTCAGCGACTTCACGCCGCCCGATCTCGCGCCGACCCACAACTTTCACCTCATCTACGACCTGCCCGCCGGCAAGCCGCTTTATGCCGATGCACGCGGCTTCAGCGCGCTTCAACCGGTTACGCGCGACGGCCGCACACGCTACGAATACCGTTACGACAAGGCGCATTTCAGCCGGCTGGAGCGCGGCTCGATCGCGTACGTGTCGTACGGCGACCGGCTAATGGTCTCGACCTTTCCGGACTACGCCGCTTTCGCCGCCAGCTACAGGACATCCGCCGTCGACCCGAGCGCGCGCGACGCCGCCGTCACGCGTCTTGCGCAAAACCTCACCGCGCGCGACCACACCCCGCACGACAAAGCCAAAACGCTGTACGACTGGGTGCGCCGCAACGTCCGCTACGTGGCGATCTATGTCGGGCGCGGTTCGGTGGTGCCGCACAGTGCAAGCGCGATCCTCGCGAACCGTTATGGCGACTGCAAGGATCACGTGGCCCTGTTTGGCGCGATGCTCGACGCCGTCGGCGTTCGCAACGAGCCGGCCTTGATCAGCAGCGGCTCGATCTATACGCTGCCCAGCGTGCCGGGCTACGGCGTCATCAATCACGTAATCACCTGGCTGCCGGATTTGCAGCAATACGCGGACTCGACCGCATCGAATGTCGAATTCGGTTTTTTGCCTTCGTCCGATATGAACCGGCCTACCGTCCTCGTCAATCAGGGGGTGGTCGCACAAACGCCGGCCACCGAGTTGATGACGCGTAGCACCGACCTGTCGATCAAGGTCGAACCGGATGGCTCGGCGAGCTTCACCTATCGGCTGGAAGCATCGGGCGCCACCGCCGAACAGGCGCGCGCGATGTTGCGCACGCAGTCGCCCGCGCAACGTGAGGACTCGATCCAGGCGGAACTGCGCAGCGCCAACCTGCGCGGCACCGCCACGCTGACCACCAGCGATCTCAGCGTTGCCGACGGCCCACTGACGATCACGATGAAAGGCACGCTCGAAAGTCTGGTGGTGCCGGGCGCCGCGGCATCGATTCCGGCGCTGACGAGTCTGGCCGGCGGCTTCGAAGCGGACACCCGCTACTGGCTCGGCGAACGGCAGCGCACGCAGCCGTTCATCTGCCACAACCTGGCGTTGCATGAACGCGCGCGCATTGAATTGCCCGCGAACTTCCACGTGCTCGAGATGCCGGAAGCGAAACGAACCCAGGACCGCTTCGTCGATTTCCAGTCGCAGTACACGTTCGATCCGCTCAGCAACGTGGTGACGATGACGCGCGAGGGCGCCACCCATTTCGATAGCGAGGTCTGCACGCCCGACGACTTCGCGCAGATGCGTCCCGCGATCGAAGCGATCGGGCGCGACGTGCGCGCCGAAGTGATTGTCAAATCGACACTGGTGGAATCGTCGAGTGTGGCGTCGCAGGCGCCGTAGGACCGCTACCGCTCAAACCGGCCAGAGCGGCCCTTCCTCCATCGCGCCGAGCTGCTCGCGCAGTTCGAGGATGCGGTCTTCCCAGTAGCGCTGCGTGTTGAACCACGGAAACGCCGCCGGAAACGCCGGGTCGTCCCAGCGGCGCGCGAGCCACGCCTGGTAGTGAATCAGCCGCAGCGTACGCAACGCTTCGACGAGATACAGTTCGCGCGGCTCGAAGTCGCAGAAGTCTTCGTAACCAGCGAGCAGATCCGCCAGCGCACGCGAAGCCTCGACGCGATCGCCCGGCAGCAGCAGCCACAAATCCTGCACTGCCGGACCCATGCGGCTATCGTCGAAGTCGACGAAATGCGGACCCGCGTCGGTCCACAACACATTGCTCGGATGACAATCGCCGTGCATTCGCAGCATGCGAATATCGCCGGCACGCTCGAAGGCGCGCTCGACGCCTTCAAGCGCGAGATTCACCACGGTCTGCCAGGCGGTGCGCACATCGTCAGGCACAAAGTCGTGCGACAGCAGGAAGTCGCGCGGCTCGTAGCCGAACGTGTTGATGTCGAGCGTAGGACGCTCGGTGTAGTTCTGAGTCTGTCCAACCGCATGGATGCGGCCGATGAAACGCCCCAGCCATTCGAGCGTATCGCGCCGGTCCAGATCGGGCGCACGGCCGCCACGGCGTTCGAAGATCGAGAAACGGAAACCGTCGAAGGTATGCAGCGTGCGACCTTCGAAAACGCGCGCGGGCACCGCCGGAATCTCACGCGCGGCGAGATCGGCGACAAAGGCGTGTTCTTCGAGAATGGCGGCGTCGGTCCAACGCTCGGGACGATAGAACTTGGCGACCATCGGCGGGCCGTCTTCCACGCCCACCTGGTAGACGCGGTTCTCGTAGCTGTTGAGCGGCAGCATGCGGCCGTCGGTGTACACACCGACGCTGCTGAGCACGCTGTCGAGCGCGTCGAGCACGATTTCCGGCTTGAGCCGGGCGAAAGGCACGGCGCTATCGGCGCCGTCCTGTGGGTCGAAATTGTCGTCGTTCATGTCCGCATTGTGCGCCGCGCCGCCGTCAAAGACGAGGGCGTCGGCTCACCTTGCGGCTTACAGCCACCTGCAACCACCATGAATCGGACTCAAACCAGCTTCAATGCACCTGTGCGCTCGACGGGCGAACCTGCTCGCCCGTATCGATCAGATCTTCAAGGAAAAAGGGTTCAGTGTTCAGATGCTCCGATGTGCCGGGTTCGCCGGCATACCAGGCCACCATCGCCATGTCGCCAAGAATGCGCATGACAATCCCACGTGCGTCTTTCGGCACAGCGATATGCACCGATCGGACAATGGAACCGATTTGCATGATGTTTCCCCGTTTCTCCTATAGCCGGCTTTATGGTTTCCGCGCCGGTCAAGGTGATGATAAAAGCGCCGCTTCGCCAATAACGTTGCGTACGCACCCAATCTGCTGCGCGTAAGAGCGTAAGAGGTTCGAGTCATTGTTCCCGTTTTGCGGGGCCATGGAAAGCGCGAACTCAAGGCTGTTCACCCGTCGTTTCGCCCTATTCCCATTACAGCGCGCCGGGCCGATGATCTGGGCGTAAAGCGTCGTAACGAGACCATCATAAACCCAGCCGGGGCGATATATCAAAATCATGCACCGTCAGAACGATCCGCTTAATCCGCCCGTTGCGACCGCCGGCCGCCGTCGCGGCATGCCTCATGCCCGCCGTGCGTGCCGCGCCGGCGACGCCGGCTTTCATCCACTTCACTAGCCATGTGGATCGTTCGTCTGGCGCTCCGGCGCCCTTATACCTTCGTCGTGCTGGCCCTGCTTTTGCTGATCGTCGGTCCATTGACGATCCTGCGCACCCCGACCGACATTTTCCCAAATATCGACATTCCGGTGTTGTCGGTGATCTGGTCGTACAACGGCCTGCCCGCCGATGAAATGGAAAAACGCATCGTGCTCAACTACGAGCGCGGGCTGTCGGTAGCAGTCAACGACATCGAGCACACGGAATCGACGTCGCTGAACGGCATCGCGGTGGTCAAGATCTTCTTTCAGCCGCACGCGAATATCGATGAAGCGCTCGCCGAAGTCACCGCGCTGTCACAGGCGCAATTGCGCTCGCTGCCGCCTGGCATCAACCCGCCGTTCATCCTGCGCTACAACGCCTCGACGGTGCCGATCCTGCGCCTCGCGCTGTCGTCCGCTTCGCTCACCGAGCAGGAGCTGTTCGACTTCGGCAACAACTTCCTGAAGACCCAGCTCGCCACGGTGCCGGGCGCCTCTGCGCCGTTGCCGTACGGCGGCAAGCAACGTCAGATCATGGTCGATATCGATTCGCGCAAACTGCAGGAGCGCAATCTGTCGCCGATGGACGTGGTCAGCGCCGTCACCGCGCAGAATCTGATCCTGCCCTCGGGCACCGCGAAAATCGGTTCGACGGAATATTCGGTGGAAATGAACGGCAGTCCGGATTCGCTTGCCGGCCTCAATAACATTCCGATCAAATCCACCGCTAACGGCACCGTCTATATCCGCGACGTCGCTCATGTGCGCGACGGCTTCCAGCCGCAAACCAACATCGTGCGCGTAAACGGCCAGCGCGCCTCCTTGCTGACCATCAACAAAAGCGGCAACACGTCCACGCTCGAAATCGTCGACCGCATCAAGAAGATGATGCCGGCGCTGCGCAACCTCGTGCCGGCTTCGCTGAATATCGATCCGGTCGCCGATCAGTCGTTGTTCGTGCGCGCCTCCGTGCAGGGCGTACTGCGCGAAGCGCTGATCGCCGCGTGCCTGACTGGCTTGATGATTCTGCTGTTCCTCGGCAACTGGCGCGCGACGTTGATCATCGCCGTGTCGATTCCGCTGTCAATGATCACCTCGATCATTGCGCTGTCGATGCTAGGCGAAACCATCAACATCATGACGCTCGGCGGGCTCGCGCTCGCGGTCGGTATTTTGGTCGACGACGCGACAGTGGCGATCGAAAACATCAGCCATCAACTCGAGCAAGGCAAGACGCTGGAGCAGGCGATTCTCGACGGCGCGCACCAGATCGCGATTCCGACGCTGGTCTCGACTTTGTCGATCTGCATCGTGTTTGTGCCGATGTTTCTGCTGACGGGCGTCGCGCACTACCTGTTCATTCCGCTCGCCGAAGCGGTGGTATTCGCGATGCTGGCCTCGTATTTCTTCTCGCGTACGCTCGTGCCGACCATGGCGAAATACCTGCTGCGCCATCACCACAAGCCAGCGGATCTGCATCACGCGCCCGAGCAAACGCGCAATCCGTTCATGCGCGTGCACTATGCCTTCGAGCGCGGCTTCGCACGTTTTCGCGACCGCTATCGCGTGTTTCTCGAAGCACGGGTTGCGCGACCGGGTCTGTTCGTGACTTTGTTTCTCGTCTGCTGTGGCGCGTCGATGCTGCTGATGCCGTTTCTCGGCCGCGACTTTTTTCCGCAAGTCGATGCGGGCACCATCGCGCTGCATCTGCGCGCGAAAACCGGCATGCGGGTCGAGGAAACCGCGGTGGTGACCGATCGGGTCGATACGCGGATTCGTCAGTTGATACCGCCGGGTGAACTGCATTCGCTCATCGACAATATCGGCTTGCCGGTCTCGGGCATCAACCTCTCGTACAGCAACACCGGCACGATCGGCACCTCGGATTCGGACGTGCTCATCACGCTGAATCCCGACCATCATCCGAGCGCCGACTACGTGCGCACGTTGCGCCGCACGCTCACCGATGAATTCCCCGGCGTGCAGTTCGCCTTCCTGCCCGCGGATATCGTCAGCCAGACACTCAACTTCGGCATGCCCTCGCCGATCGACATTCAGATCGTCGGGCGCGACGTCGCCGGCAATCGCGCCTTCGCCGCGCAGTTGCTGAACCGGCTGCGCACGGTGCCGGGTCTTGCCGATGCGCGCATCCAGCAGCCTGCCGATTTGCCCCGTATCTTTATCGATGTGGACCGCACGCGCGCACAGCAAGCCGGCTTCTCGCAACGCGACATTGCGAGCGATCTGCTGATTACGCTGTCCGGCAGCCAGCAGACCACGCCGACGTTCTGGCTCAATCCGCACAACGGCGTCAGCTACAACGTGATCACGGAAGCACCGCAATACACGATCGATTCGCTGCAATCGCTCGCGAACATTCCGCTGAATGCCAACGGCCGCAGCAATATCCTCGGCTCGCTCGCCACGATGAAGCGTGAAGCGGGCAACGCGGTGCTCACGCACTACAACGCGCAAACCACCATCGACATTTTCGGCACCGCCGACGGCCGCGATCTCGGCGGCGTCTCCGACGACATCAGCAAGATCATCGACAACGCCAAAGCCGATCTCCCCAAAAGCTCGACCATCGAAGTACGCGGCCAGGTGCAGACGATGAACGATTCGTTCTCGGGCCTGTTCGCCGGCCTGGTTTTTGCGATCCTGCTGGTGTATCTGCTGATCGTGGTGAATTTCCAGTCGTGGCTCGATCCCTTCATCATCATCACGGCGCTGCCGGGCGCGTTGGCGGGGATCGTGTGGATGCTGTTTCTCACGCACACCACGCTGTCGATTCCGGCGCTGACGGGCGCGATCATGTGTATCGGCATCGCCACCGCGAACTCGATTCTCGTGATCAGCTTCGCGCGCGAACAACTGCTCGAACACGGCGACGCGACGCGCGCGGCGATCGAGGCGGGCTTCACGCGTTTCCGTCCGGTGCTGATGACGGCGCTCGCGATGGTGATCGGCATGGTGCCGATGGCGATTGGTCTCGGCGAGGGCGGCGAGCAGAATGCGCCGCTTGGGCGCGCGGTGATCGGCGGTTTGACGGTGGGCACTTTGGCTACGCTGATCTTCGTGCCCGTCGTGTTTTCGATGATCTACCGGCGGCTCGCGGCGCGGCGTCAGCGTGCGGCCGAGCATGTGGTGCAAAAGCCATGACGACTCGCGCGATACACGCAACGCGAAGCACAAGAGGCAGCTTCGACTGCCCAGGCATTCTGATAGGGGAAGCTTGATGGAAGGAAAACGTCCAGACGGATCCAACACCACGCTCGATCCGGCGAAAGGGAAACGCACACGCTGGGTAATCGTGGCGGTGGTCGTGGTGATCCTCGTGCTCGCGGCGCAAGGCATCTGGTCGCGCCATGACGCGCATGCGGCACTCGAGCGCGATGCCGAGCACGCCAGTCAGACGAACGTCGAAGTCGTGCGTCCGCAGAAGTCGACGGCGGGACTCGACCTCGTGCTGCCCGGCAACGTACAGGCATTTCTCGACACGCCGATTTACGCACGCACCAACGGCTATCTGAAGAAGTGGTACGCGGACATCGGCGCGCACGTCAGGAACGGCCAGTTGCTCGCGGAAATCGACACGCCCGAAGTGGACGATCAACTGCGCGCCGCCCGCGCCGATCGGGCGAATGCCGACGCCAACTACGCGCTCGCGAAAAGCACCGCCGACCGTTGGACGGACATGCTGAAAAGCAAATCGGTCTCGAAGCAGGAAACCGACGAGAAGGTCGGCGACATGCTCGCGAAGAAAGGCACGCTGGATGCCGCTCGCTTCAACGTGGCGCGGCTCGAAAAAACGCAGTCGTTCCAGAAGGTCTACGCGCCGTTCGACGGCATCGTGACGGCGCGCAATATCGATGTCGGCGCGCTGATCGATGCCGGGAGTTCAGGCGGACCGGCGAAGGAACTGTTCCATGTCGCGCAGGCGGACAGATTACGCGTCTATGTGAACGTGCCGCAGGCCTACGCACAGCAGGTCCGCGCGCAGCAGACGGCGTTTCTGACGCTGACAGAGACGCCCTCTAAACATTATCCAGGGACCGTGGCGCGCACCTCGGGCGCCGTCGATCCGCAACAACGGACCATGCTCGTCGAAGTCGATGTCGACAATCGCAATGGCGATCTGCTGCCGGGCGCGTACGCGCAGGTGCATTTCGCTTTAGGCGCCGGCGCCGCGCCGTTTACGCTGCCTGGCAATGCGTTGCTGTTCCGCCCGGACGGCGTGAAAGTGGCCACCGTGGATCCGCAGCACAAGGTGAAACTGCTGCCGGTTTCGCTCGGAACGGACTTTGGCACGCGCGTGGCAATCGCATCCGGTTTGCAAGGCAATGAACAGGTCATTCTGAATCCGCAGGATTCGATCGTGGATGGCGCGCCGGTGCGGATCGTGCCGGCAAAAGCGGGTGACGCGGTGGGGGCTTCTGGCGCAGCGGCAAGTGGCGAGGGTGCGGCTGGCGCTTCTGGCGCAGCGGCAGGTGGCGCGCCCGCTGCGCACCTCGCCAGTCTGCAAGCGGTGAGGGGCGCATTGTGAACGCGCCGGCATCACGTCACCGTTTCGCGCCGCCGGTCACGCGTGTCTCGTTGCTTGCCGTAACACTGGCGTACGCGCTCACCGCCTGCACCGTAGGCCCCGACTACGTCAAACCACCTGCCACCACCGCCGCAACCTACAAGGAACTCGAAGGCACCGGCTGGAAGCCGGCGCAACCCGCCGACACCTTCACGCGCGGTGCATGGTGGAGCGTCTACGCAGACCCATCGCTCGACGCGCTCGAGCAGCAGGTCGCGAGCGCGAACCAGAACGTGCAGGCCGCCGAGGCGCGCTTTCGCGCCGCTCGCGCGACGGTCGCGCAATACCGCTCGAATTTCTTCCCCATAGTCAGCGCGAACGGCGATTATTCACGCGGGCGGACCTCGGAGAATGTGCTGCACAAATCGACCGCCGGCCTCACGCTGAACGATTACCTCGTGCAAGCCGACGCTTCGTGGGAACCGGACTTGTGGGGCCGCGTGTCGCGCAGTGTCGAGGGTGCGAAAGCCGAAGCGCAGGCTAGCGCCGCCGATGCGCAAGCCGCGCTCCTCTCGATGCAGGCCGAACTGGCAACGGACTACTTCGAACTCCGCGGTCTCGATCAGGAACGCCAACTTCTCGACGACACGATCAAGGCCTACAAGGAAGCACTCGATCTGACGCAACACCGCTACACCGGCGGCATCGCCACCGACGCCGATGTCGCGCAGGCGCAGACGCAGTTGCAAACCACTCAGGCGCAAGCGCTCGACCTCGGCGTGCAGCGCGCGCAACTCGAACATGCGATCGCGATCCTGATCGGGCAGACGCCCTCGACGTTTTCCCTGCCGGTTGCTCCGCTCACCGCCGTACCGGTGGTCGCGGCGGCCGGCGTGCCATCCGCGTTGCTCGAACGACGGCCCGACATCGCGTCGGCCGAGCGGCACGTCGCCGATATGAACGCGCAGATCGGCGTGGCAACGGCGGCATTCTTTCCGAACCTGATTTTGTCGGTGACGGGTGGGCTCGAGGCGACCAACTACAGCCAATGGCTGCTGGCGCCGAGCCGTCTGTGGTCGCTCGGGCCAACGCTGGCCGGCACGCTGCTCGACTTCGGCGGACGTGCATCGGTGAAAGAGCAAGCCCGTGCGCACTACGACGAAAGCGTCGCGCAGTACCGCCAAACGGTGCTGACCGCGTTCGGCCAGGTCGAAGACAACCTCGCCGCATTGCGCGTGCTGGAACAGGAAGCAGCAGCGCAGGACGACGCCGTGGCCGCCGCGCAGCGTTCGCTCGCGGTCGTGTCGAATCGCTATAAAAACGGCGCGATTACGTATCTCGACGTCGTGGTCGCGCAAACCACCGCGCTCACCAATGAACGGAATGCGGTGTCGATCGCGCGCCGCCGCATGGCCGCGAGCGTCGCGTTGATCAAGGCATTAGGCGGCGGTTGGGACACGTCCGCCTTGCCGACCGACGAACAGATCGTGCATCCCGCAGCGCCTGCGAGCGATGCTGCGACGCACGGTTAAACTTTTCAGCGTATCCTTAACTCTTTTGAGTACTTTGCGCTCCCTAAGGAGATTTTTTCGTGACCGCATCGCCGGATTCCCACCGGACTGCTGCTTCGGCTGTTCCTGTTTCGTCTGCTTCCTTCACCTCCGCTGCTGTGCCTGGCGTCCCTGACATTCCCTATCTCGAACGCGGCACGCGGGTCTATTGGCGTGCCAGCATCGCGCTGCTGTTCGCCGGTTACGCCACCTTCTCACTGCTGTATTGCGTACAGCCATTGCTGCCGGCGTTTTCTACGGCGTTCAACGTAACGCCGGCACAAAGCAGCTTGTCGCTCTCACTGACGACAGCCGCGCTCGCGCTCGCCATATTCGTGGCCGGGTTCGTCTCGGAAGGCTGGAGCCGTCACAAGTTGATGACGGCATCGCTCACCCTGTCAGCGCTGCTGACGATCGGCGTGTCCATCGCGCCGCACTGGCATCAGTTGCTCGTGTTGCGCACGCTCGAGGGCCTCGCGCTCGGTGGCGTGCCCGCCGTCGCGATGGCGTACCTCGCGGAAGAAGTACACCCGGATGGACTCGGTCTGGCGATGGGGCTGTACGTCGGCGGTACGGCGATCGGCGGAATGGCTGGGCGCGTGATCACTGGCGTCGTCGCGGATCTGTTTTCGTGGCGCGCGGCAATCGGCACGATTGGCGTGCTCGGCATTCTGTCGATGCTCGCGTTTCGCGCGTTGCTGCCGCCGTCGCGCCATTTCGTGCCGCGTCGCGGGCTCGGTTTTACACATCACCGCACTGCATTGCTGAAGCAATTCACGCGACCCGGCTTGCCGCTGCTGTTTCTGCTCGGCTTCGTGCTGATGGGTAGCTTCGTCACGCTGTACAACTACATCGGTTACCGGTTGCTCGCGCCACCTTACCTGCTGAGTCAGACGGAAATCGGCGCGATTTTCGTCGTCTATCTCACGGGCGTGGTTGCCTCGCCGTGGTCGGGCCGCATGGCCGACACCTTCGGCCGGGCGCGCGTACTGACCGCCAGCTTGCTGCTGATGGCATTCGGACTTGCACTCACGATGCTGCATCCACTGGCAGCCATTGCAACCGGCATTGCTTTCGTGACGTTCGGCTTTTTCGCCGGACACTCGGTGGCGAGCGGCTGGGTCGGACGCCTCGCCAAAGAAGCCAAAGGCCAGGCGGCCGCGCTGTATCTGCTCGCTTATTACATCGGTTCAAGCGTGGTCGGTTCTTATGGCGGGCGCGTATGGGCAGGTGATGGCTGGAACGGTGTCGCCGGACTGGTCGGCGTGCTGCTTGTCGTAGGCCTCGTTGCGGCCATGCGCTTGCGTCAGCGCGAGCGGATTACAGCATGAGGGAACGCTACTGATCTGCTTTGGGGAAGCCGAACCTGAACTCAGCGTGAAACCGGGCCTGCATGAGGTGCATCCCAGTCAGGCGAGAACTATCCGCAGCGCATCGAAAAGGCCTGGAAAGTAAGGCCTGTGTAAGCAAACACTTCATTTTTTACGGGATTTTTGCTGCAACGCGCCAATCGCGGCGACCCTTGCAGCACTGGGTTCAGCAGCCTGCGAAGACGCGCTGCAGCGCCGCAAAACGTTGTTATGTTGATCTAACCGTCGCCTATACTCGAATCGACCGTTGGCAGTGCATGACTCCAGAAATCGAGCCGCTGCCCGCGTTGGTATTACATAAGGAGACGGGTATGACGACCTACTTTACGATCGGCGATTTGATCCTGGTCATTCCGATGGCGCTGGCCGGCGCCCTGTTTGTCGGCGCGCTCCCCTGCAAGACGGAATTTCGGCACAACGCGTTACGCGTGCTTGGCGCGCTGATCGGCGTGGTGTTCGCGGTCGTGCTGGTCGAAGGCTTGCCTGCGCTAGTGTAACGGGGTCCGGCGAAGGCGGCCTATACGCTTCGCCGATGGTTCGGTCGACTGAACGCAGTCGCTTCGGCCATTGCGCGGGAAGCGTGTGCGCTTGAAGTGCGTTGAAGAAAGCCGCCTCACGGGCGGCTTTCTTCGTTTCTAAGGCGCGTCTCTACGACCTGAAACGCTACGGGATCAGATCGCCTGATCCGTCGACGGTTTTTCCCACAGGTTAATGCCGCCTTCGGTCGCGTAGCGATCGATCTCCGCCAGTTCCTCCTTCGAGAACGCGAGATTCTTCAGTGCACCGACGTTCTCACGCACCTGTTCCGCGCGGCTTGCGCCGATCAGCACCGACGTGACGCGCGGATCGCGCAGCGCCCAAGCGAGCGCCATCTGCGCGAGGCTTTGACCGCGACGCTGCGCGATGTCATTGAGTTTGCGCACGTGCTCGATGTTTTGCGGGCTCAGATGCTCCTGCTTCAACGAGCCGCCGCCCGGCTTGTTGACGCGTGCATCTTCCGGCACGCCGTTCAGATATTTGCCGGTGAGCAAGCCCTGTGCGAGCGGCGTGAACGCGATGGCGCCCGCGCCGACTTTCTCGAGCGTGTCCAGCAATTCCTGTTCGATCCAGCGGTTGAGCATGTTGTACGCCGGCTGATGGATCAGGAGCGGCACCTTGTACTCGGCGAGCAGCTTCGCCATTTCGAGCGTCTTGGTGGCCGAGTATGACGAAATCCCGATATACAACGCCTTGCCCTGCTGCACGGCGCTCGCCAATGCACCGGCGGTTTCTTCGAGCGGCGTATCGGCATCGAAACGATGCGAATAGAAGATATCGACGTAGTCGAGGCCCATGCGCTGCAGGCTCTGATCGAGACTCGCGAGTACGTATTTACGCGAGCCGCCGCCCTGACCGTACGGACCCGGCCACATGTCCCAACCTGCCTTCGACGAAATCAGCAGTTCGTCGCGATACGGCTTGAAGTCGTCCTTGAAGAGCCGGCCGAAATTGGTTTCGGCGCTACCGTACGGGGGGCCGTAGTTGTTGGCGAGGTCGAAGTGCGTGATGCCCAGATCGAAGGCCGTGCGCAGGATGTCGCGCTGCGTGGAGATCGGCGTGGTATCGCCGAAGTTGTGCCACAGGCCCAGCGACAGCGCCGGCAGTTTGAGACCCGACTTGCCGCAGACGCGGTATTTCATGTCCGAATAGCGTTCTGAAGCTGCTTCGTAAGCCATTGCTAGTGTCCTTGATGTTGAAGTCGCCGGGCGATCACGGGCGTGAGGAAATCACATGCTGCGGGAGGCGTGGAGGTTTTATATTCAGGTATGGGTGAGGCCAGACCGCTATGGTAGCCAATCGCCGCGATGCTTGCAGGCGCCCAGTATGCGGGATGGACGACGGCTTGCGGCTCCCCTACACTTTGGCCGATCAAAGCTTAGCGGAGGGATGGGTTCATGACGAAGGCGATTTCAATCGCGCTGATTGTCGGCGGTATTGTGTTGTTGTATTTCGGCGGGCAGGCGTTCAACTCGGTCAGCAGCGAGGTGTCCCGCGTGTTCACCGGATCTCCGACCAACAAGGCGATCATGCTGATTGTGGGCGGCGTTATCGCCACGATTGCCGGCCTGACCGGGGTGGCTGTTTCCGGGCGCAAGCGGTAGAGCGTCAATTGCCCGCGCGGCGCGGGACCAAAGGACCTCCGCGCCGCGCGAGGCAAAAAAATCTAAAAGGCAATTTCGGGCTTGGCCGCCGAGCGGGATCCCGGCAGGGGCACATTGCTCGCCCCGTGATAGGTGAACACCAAAGAAAATTTCACCTGATCGCTGAGATTCTTGCCAGCCGAGTGCAGCGTGTTGCAATGAAAGAACACCACGTCGCCGGCCTTGAGTTCGGGCGAAACCGCCGTGCGAATCAACGCCTGATTCTCTTCCAGATCGGAGCGGAAAAACTTGGCCTCGTCGAAACGGTCGGAAGTGAGGGCCGCGCTGTGCGACTTCGGCACCAACCACAACGCACCGTTGTCGATCGTCTCCGACCCGACCGCGAGCCACACCGACACCAGGTCGTCGCGCTCGAACGACCAATACCTCACGTCACGATGCCAGCCGGTCAGACTGCCATAAGCAGGGTGCTTGGTCATCATGCAATTGTGATGCGCCCGCGATAGGCGCGGCTCCTCGCCGAAGTACAACTCCATCCAGCCGCGAATTTCCGGCGCGGTCGCCCATTGCGCAAAATGCGGATGGCGCCCGTACGCATCCAGCAGGCGGCGAACCGTATGGCCGCCCGGCGCGTATTTGGATTCCGGTGCGCCGGGATAGCGCAGATCCGCTTCGAATTCGATTGGCGCGGCCGCTTCCCGCAACTGCCGCTCCGCAATCTGCTTCAGTTCAGCGCAACGCTCGGGCGAAACCAGTCCCGGCACGACGATAAATCCCCGCTCCCGCAACGTTTGAATCTGCTCTTTCTTCGAGTGAAGTGACATGGTGTTCCGTTACTTTCGACTGACTGATGCTCGATTGTAAAACGGGCGCGATCGGACTGTGCGCTGTTTCACCTGTCGGGAAGCCGGGGCCTTACGCACTACTTTCACGCGAATGGGCGGTTTGCATGGCACGCTGTCTGGGCACGCACGCACGAAAATCGACCGCAAAGGGCGCGACCCCGCAAACGCCCACATCCCGTTCACCCCGTAAAAACCCGCATTCGCAGGGTAAAAACCGACTTTCTGACGTCATGAATCGCGTGTAGCCTGCACACATGTTGATCGTTCTTCCCGCACTTTTACGGCACGCACAGGCCGCCAAGGCCGACTCCGCCGTCCTCCGAGTTCTTTCCCGTCGAATTCCGGGCTTTCGCGCCGTCCATCGCGACACCGCCGTTGGCACATTTGGTGCTCCTTCTGGCGCACACTCCGTCGCGCGACACGTTGCCTACTTGTGAAGCCATGCATACTCTTCTGAGCACCCGTCTTACCCGCGCCGCATTGAAAGCGGCGCGTCCGGCACGCCGCCATGTCGTGCATGCACTGCGTCACCATGCCACCCGCACTCGCGCATTGGGCGAACAATGGCGCGAAGCCAAAGCGGTCGACGGCATTCGCACGTGGTTCCACACCTTCTTCTCCGCGCTGCGCCTGCAAGGCAGCTCGCGCCGTTTTTCACTGCGCACGCTGCTGCGCAAACCGACGCCGCTGCGCCTCACCGCTACGCGCAATGCACCGGTCGCCGCCCCCCAGAGCAGGAGCCGCCGCCCGCGCCGGATGTCGACGAGTGGTAGCACCGGCTGGTTCGCGTTCGCGTTTGCGAGCCGCTGAGTGCGTGGCTAAGTGAGTGCCCGAGTGAGTCGCGGCGCACTGCAAAGGCATTAAAAAAACCCCGCCCGGCTTACGCCGGCGGGGTTTTTTGCTGAAGCGGACTGCGTGCGCTTATTCGGCGAGCGCGACAACCGGTTCGGTGCCTGCAGCTTCGGCGAGCACCAGAGCCTTATCCGTGGCTTCCCACGTGAATTCCGGCTCTTCGCGGCCGAAGTGACCGTAGGCCGCGCTCTTCTCGTAGATCGGGCGCAGCAGGTCGAGCATCTGGATGATGCCCTTCGGACGCAGGTCGAAATGCTCCAGCACCAGCTTCGTGATCGTCGCATCCGACACGCGGCCCGTGCCGAACGTGTTGACCATGACCGAAGTCGGCTGGGCAACGCCGATCGCGTACGAGACCTGAATCAGGCAGCGCGACGCCAAACCAGCCGCCACGATGTTCTTCGCGACATAACGGCCGGCATAAGCCGCCGAACGGTCGACCTTCGACGGATCCTTGCCCGAGAACGCGCCACCGCCGTGCGGCGCTGCGCCGCCGTACGTATCAACGATGATCTTGCGGCCCGTCAAACCGCAATCGCCTTGCGGGCCGCCAATCACGAACCGGCCGGTCGGGTTCACCAGGAACTTGATGTCGCCCTTGATCAGGTCAGCCGGCAGCGTCGGCTTGATGACTTCTTCGATCACGGCTTCACGCAACGTGGCCAGATCGATGTCCGGCGAATGCTGCGTGGACAGCACGACCGTGTCGATTGCGTGCGGCTTGCCGTCGACATAACGCACGGTGACCTGCGACTTCGCGTCCGGACGCAGCCAGGGCAGGCGGCCGTCGCGGCGCAGATTCGCCTGACGCTCCACCAGACGGTGCGACAGGTGGATCGGTAGCGGCATCAGTTCCGGCGTTTCTTCACACGCGTAACCGAACATCAGGCCCTGGTCGCCGGCGCCTTGATCGAGATTGTTGTCGTGCGCACGGTCCACGCCCTGGGCGATGTCCGGCGATTGCTTGTCGTACGCCACCAGCACCGCGCAGCCGCGGTAGTCGATACCGTAATCGGTGTTGTCGTAGCCGATGCGCTTGATCGTGTTGCGCGCGACCTGGATGTAATCGACGTTCGCGGTCGTGGTGATTTCACCGGCCAGCACGACGAGACCCGTGTTGCACAGCGTTTCGGCTGCGACACGCGAGTACTTGTCCTGGGTCAGGATGGCGTCGAGGATGGCGTCCGAGATCTGATCCGCGACTTTGTCGGGATGGCCTTCGGACACGGATTCGGAAGTGAAGAGATAATCGTTTGCCACGTTGCAGACTCCTGTTGTGTGGTTACGGTTGAGTTTCACGTAGCCAGCTTCGGGAGCCTTGAAGCGGCGACGCTTTAGCGGATTACCTTACCGGCAGGGGGCCTATCCCATGGATCGCACCCGCCAGCTTCGCCCCGCAAGTTGTCTATTAACTCGGCGAAGCCCTTATTATAGCGACTTCCTTTGATTGTCACAGAGTGATCACCCGTGCTGTATTTCGACCCGTCTTCAGGTTTCTTGAGCAAAGCGTCGCTCGACGCCCTACACGGAGGGGCGGCATGCTGAGTCGTCTTGGTGCCCACCTGGCCATTGGACTGCTGAAATTGCTGGCGTTGCTGCCGTACGGTTTCGTTGCGCGACTGGGCGACGGGCTGGGCTGGCTGCTCTATCAGATCCCCAGCAACCGTAAGCGCGTCGTCCACATCAATCTGAGCTTGTGCTTCCCGGAGTGGAGCGCCGAGCACCGCGAGGAGATCGCGCAGAAACACTTCCGCCACGCGATCCGCAGTTATGTCGAGCGCAGCGTCCAGTGGTTTGCGTCTGCGGAGAAGCTGGAAAAGCTCGTCCAGGTGGATAGCGAGATCGACCTGCTGGACCCCGACATGCCGCCTACGCTGTTGCTTGGCGCGCATTTCGTCGGTATCGAGGCGGGCTCCGTGTTCATCAATCACGCGCTGCGCCGGCAGTGCGGCGCGCTCTATCAGCCGATGTCCAACAAGGTGCTCGACGACGTGGCGATCGCCGCACGCGGCCGCTTCGGCGCGGACATGGCAAGCCGCGCCGACAGTGCGCGCATCGTGCTGCGCTGGTTGCGCGCCCGCAAGCCGGTCATGCTCGGCGCCGACATGGACTACGGCGCGCGCAACTCGACGTTCGTGCCATTCTTCGGCGTACAGGCGTGCACGCTGACGGCCGTCGGGCGGCTCGCGGGGGTCGGCCATGCGCAAGTGGTGCCGTTCATCGGCGAGGTGCTGCCGAACTACAAGGGCTACCGGCTGAAGGTCTTCAAGCCGTGGGACAACTACCCCACCGGCGACGACGAAGCCGACGCGCGCCGTATGAACGCCTTCCTTGAAGAGCAGATTCCGCTGATCCCCGAGCAGTACTACTGGGTGCACAAGCGCTTCAAGACCCGTCCGCCGGGCGAACCGAGCGTGTATTGAGCGGACTTCGAAAAAAGCGCCAGAACGCGGAAATAATGATGCGTTCGGCCCACCCGCAGGCGCGTCACTTACAATAGCGCGATGAAACTGAAATTCACCAAAATGCACGGCGCGGGTAACGACTTCGTCGTGCTCGACGGCTACACCCAACCGGTCAACCTGACGCCGGCGCAGGTGCGCGCGCTCGCGGACCGGCATTTCGGCGTTGGCGCCGACCAGTTGCTGCTGGTCGAGAAGCCCACCGTGGACGGCGTCGATTTCAGATATCGCATCTTCAATTGCGACGGCGGCGAGGTCGAGCACTGCGGCAATGGCGCGCGCTGCTTCGTCAAGTTCGTGCGTGACAACGGCCTGACCGACAAACGCAGCGTGCGCGTGCAAGTGCAGAACGGCACCATCCTGCTGACCCTGCAGGAAAACGGTGAGGTGCTGGTCGACATGGGCGCCCCCGTGTTCGAACCGGAGCGCGTACCGTTCGCTACCAAAGGGCTCGAAGGCCGCCGCGAGGGTGCGGACACGCTCTGGCCGCTCGACGTGAACGGCGTGACGCGCTGGATTTCGGTGGTGTCGATGGGCAATCCGCACGCGGTGCAAGTGGTCGACGACGTCGAAGATTTTCCGGTCCTCGTCGAAGGTCCTGTGATCGAACGGCATGCACGTTTCCCGCAGCGAGTGAACGCGGGCTTCATGCAGATCGTCGGCCGTAGCGAGATCAAGCTGCGGGTCTACGAACGCGGCGCAGGCGAAACGCTTGCGTGCGGTACGGGCGCGTGCGCGGCAGTCACTGCCGGCATTCGCCGCGGGCTGCTGGACGCGCCGGTGCAGGTGCACACGCACGGCGGCAAGCTGACCATCACGTGGGACAGCACGCAAGAAGGCGCGCCGCTGTTCATGGCAGGTCCCGCGGCAACCGTCTTCGAAGGCGAGATCGAACTGGCCGACTGACCCGCGCCAGCGCATTACCCGATTCAGCGGCCGAGCAATCGGCCCGGGAAGTACCAGACAAGTGGCCTCGAACAGGCCCATGAAGAAGCCAATGAAGGCCGATGAAAAGCCGGACGAAACAGCGCTTTCACCGGCCGACCGAACTCATGACCGATGCGCCGCCCGAAGGCGTCGTCCCGTAGTCCTTAAGCCGAAACCATGAACGATCGCGAAGTCGCCGAATACCTGCTCGCCAACCCCGAATTCTTCGCCGAACACGCGGAAATGCTCGCGACGATCCGGCTTGCGAACCCGCACGGCAAAGCCGCGGTGTCGCTGCAGGAACGGCAGATGGAAATGCTGCGCGACAAGAACAAGCATCTCGAACGGCGTCTGGCCGAGCTGCTGCGCTACGGGCACGAAAACGACAGCATCGCCTCGAAATTCAATCGCTGGACTATCCGCGTGATGGCCGAGCGCGATCCGTACGCGTTGCCGCGCACGATTTCTAACGGTTTGCGCGATATTTTCGACGTGCCGCAAGCCGCGCTGCGCGTGTGGGACGTCTCCGAGCCGTATGCACAGGCCGAGTTCGCGCGCCATGTCGGCGAGGAAGTGCGAATCTTCGCGAATAGCCTCACCACGCCGTACTGTGGCGCGAACACCGGCTTCGAAGCGGCGCAGTGGCTGGTGCCGGCGGTGTCGGCGGTGAGCGACGACGGGTCCGCAGGCAGTACAGGCGAATCCGCGCACGCCACCGAGTCGATTGCGCTGCTCGCATTGCGCGACCCCGAAGGCAAGGAAGAAGCACCCACCTTCGGCCTGCTGGTCATGGGTTCGGCCGATGCCCGCCGCTTCCATGACGGCATGGCAACCGATTTCCTGACGCAGATCGGCGCGTTGGCGAGCGCGGCGCTGAGCCGTCTGCTGCCGCGCTAATGCCGCTGAGCCGCCGATCCCGCAAAAGGCCATCGTGACCGAAGCCGACCCGATCGCCGCCTATCTGTCGAATCTCGAACATGAGCGGCGACTGTCGGCGCACACGCTGCGCGGCTACACCCACGAACTCGAAGAGCTCAAACTGCTGGCCAAAGGCCGGCCGCTTGAAAGCCTCACCGCAGTCGATATTCGCGGCGCGGTTTCGCGGGCGCATGCCGGTGGCCTGACGGCGCGCTCGATCAGCCATCGCCTGTCGTGCTGGCGAGCGTTTTACCGCTGGTTCGCGGGCCGCGTCGATCTGCCGGCCAACCCGGTCGCCACCGTGCGGGCGCCGAAGCAGCCCAAAGCACTGCCGAAAGCGCTTTCCGTCGACGACGCCACGCGCCTGATGGACAGCCCGCCCGCCGCGACGCCTGAAGGTTTGCGCGACCACGCGATGCTTGAACTGTTCTACTCGTCCGGCCTGCGTCTGTCCGAACTGGTCGGCCTCGACGCCCGTTTTGCCGATGCCGGCGGCTACCGCTCCGCGGGCTGGCTCAAGCTCGATTCCGCCGAAGTCGAAGTGCTTGGCAAGGGCAATCGGCGCCGCATCGTGCCGGTTGGCAGCAAAGCGCTCGACGCCCTGAACGCGTGGCTCGCCGTGCGCGACCAGATGATCAAACACGATCCGCATCCGCTATTTCTGTCGGCGCGCGGCAATCGCCTGTCGCCGAATGTCGTGCGCGATCGCGTGAAGCGCGCGGCGCTGGTCGCCGGCATTCCAGCCAATGTGCATCCGCACGTGCTGCGGCATTCGTTCGCCACGCATGTGCTGCAGTCGAGCGGCGATCTGCGGGCCGTGCAGGAACTGCTCGGGCACGCCAGTATCACCGCCACGCAGGTCTACACCGCGCTCGATTTCCAGCATCTCGCGCACGTCTACGATCAGGCGCATCCGCGCGCCAAAAAACGCGACTGATTCCGCTCTTTGCTTTTTGCGGCTTGCGGTCTCCGCCTTCGCTTCACCTGCCATGTGCTCTTTGTCCACGCGGCCTACTGCTCCTGCTGACACCCTGATGAATACCGTTACGCTCAAACCGTCGAAAGAAAAATCGCTGCTGCGCCGCCATCCGTGGGTCTACGCCAACGGGATCGATCGCGTCGACGGCAATCCCGCTCCCGGCGCGACCGTGCTGGTGCGCGCGCACGACGGCCGCTTCCTCGCCCGCGCGGCCTACAGCCCGCATTCGCAGATTCGCGCGCGCGTGTGGAGCTTCGACGAAATGGAGCCGATCGATCACGCGTTCTTCAAGCGCCGCGTGCAGCGCGCGCTCGCGCATCGTCAAACGATGGTGCACAACACCGGCGCGGTGCGGCTGATTTTCGGCGAAGCGGACGGCCTGCCAGGCCTGATCGTCGATCACTACGTCGCGGAGGATGCGGGCCAGCGCAGCCAGCTGGTGTGCCAGTTCATGGCGACGGGCGTCGAAGCATGGAAGGAAGCGATCGTCGCGGCGCTGACCGACGCGACCGGTTGCCCGAACGTCTACGAGCGCTCGGACGTGTCGATCCGCCAGAAAGAAGGGCTCGAGCAGATCACCGGCGTACTGGCCGGGGAAGCGCCGTCGGAAGCGCTGATCGCGAGCGAAAACGGCGTGCGTTATCACGTCGACGTGCGCAACGGCCACAAAACTGGCTTCTACGTCGACCAGCGCGACAACCGCTTGCTGGTGCAGGAGTTGGCGAAAGATCGCGACGTACTGAACTGTTTCTGCTACACCGGCGGTTTTTCGCTGGCAGCATTGAAAGGCGGCGCGAAGCGCGTGGTGTCGATCGATTCGTCGGGCGACGCGCTCGCGATCGCGCAACAGAACGTAGCTGCCAACGGTTTCGACGCCGAACGCGCCACCTGGCTCGACGCCGACGCGTTCAAAACCTTGCGCCGCCTGTACGACGAAGGCGAACGCTTCGACCTGATTGTGCTCGATCCGCCGAAATTCGCGCCGTCGCGTGAACACGTGGACCGCGCCTCGCGCGCCTACAAGGACATCAACCTGACCGGCCTGAAGCTGCTGCGCCCGGGCGGCCTGCTGTTCACCTATTCGTGCTCCGGCGCAATCGACTCCGAACTGTTCCAGAAGATCGTGTCCGGCGCGGCGGCCGATGCGCGTGTCGATGCGCGGATCCTCAAGCGCCTCGGCGCCGGGGTCGACCACCCGCTGCTCACCGCCTTCCCGGAAGGCGAATACCTGAAAGGCCTGCTGTTGCAAATTGCCTGATCGCCCATAGCTTCAGGATTATTTCCCGCGTGCCGCGGAGAGGTTCGCCCCCGCTGCCAGCGCCGGTTTGACAGATATGTTTCAATATCCGGCTAGATCGGGTCGCGCGCCGTCAGGCTGCCGCGCCCAGCAAACCGGATTCGCAGACGCATTCGCTGCACATTTCGCGCTGCACATTTCGATTACGCACAGACTCACGTACAAGGCGACCAACATGATCCCAGTCACCATCCTGACCGGCTTTCTCGGCAGCGGCAAAACCACCCTGCTCAAGCGCATCCTGAACGAAAAGCACGGCATGAAGATCGCCGTGATCGAGAACGAGTTCGGCGAAGAGAACATCGACAACGAAATCCTCGTGCAGGACACGAGCGAGCAGATCATCCAGATGAGCAACGGCTGCATTTGCTGCACGATCCGCGGCGACCTGTCGCGCGTGCTGGGCGATCTGGCGGCGAAGAAGCAGTCCGGCGAACTGGATTTCGACCGTGTTGTGATCGAAACCACCGGTCTCGCCAATCCGGGTCCGGTCGCGCAGACGTTCTTCATGGACGACCAGATTGCCAACGAATTCCTGCTCGACGCGATCATCACGCTGGTCGACGCGAAGCACGCGAACCACCAGCTGGACGAGCATGAAGTAGTGCAACGTCAGGTCGGCTTCGCCGATCGCCTGTTCATCACCAAGTCCGATACGGTCGACGAAAAGCACGTGGACGATCTGCGCCATCGCCTGCTGCACATGAACCCGCGGGCGGCGATCAAAATCGTCAACTTCGGCGAGGCAGACATCAAGGAAATCTTCGACCTGCGCGGCTTCAACCTCAATTCGAAGCTCGAAATCGACCCGGACTTCCTCGCTGAAGACGAACATGCGCACAGCCACGCTCACGCGCATGACGAGCACGGCCACACCCATGCCGATCACGACGGCCACGATCACGAAAACTGCGATCACGACCACGGCAAGTGCGACCACGAAGGCCACGACCACGCGCATCACCATCACGCGCACCACGACGACAAGATCAAATCGTTCGTCTACCGCAGCGACCGTCCGTTCGATCCGAACAAGCTCGAGGACTTCCTCGGCGGCATTCTGCAGATCTACGGCGAGCGCCTGCTGCGCTACAAGGGCGTGCTGTATATGAAGGGCGTCGACCGGAAGGTGGTGTTTCAGGGCGTGCATCAGATGATGGGCAGCGACCTGGCCGCGAAATGGCAGCCGATCGAGAAGAAGACCAACAAGATGGTGTTCATCGGCATCGAACTGCCGCAGGACCTGATCACCGACGGCCTGGACGCCTGTCTGGCGTAAACGTCACAAGTCGTCACCAGCGCCGGCTCGTGCCGTGCCGGGCAAATGGCGCGGCACGCGGCATGCTGGCGCGCGCTTATCACAAGCGTATGTCCGGCGGGTATCGCGGTAATTGTCTGCAGAATGCCGGGGGCAGCGGCCCGAAAGCCTGCTGAAATGTCGGCCGTATGAAAAGCACGTGAAAACCCTGCTGTATTAAAGCGTGCACGACCATCGCTTTTTGACCGTGCGCGCGTTATATTTTCGGGATATCAGTGCGCCGCCGGGGTATTTTCACCAGTTGCGGTGCCGGATTGTGATTCAGTTACAATACGTGCCCACTGGAGAATGACAACGAATTGCCCGGTCAGCGCGTATTCCGCGCCGGGCCTGAAACGGCGCCGGAAAATCTTATCCGGAAATCACGCCGACAATGCCGGCTGGCACAGCAGACAATGCTCGCTGCCGGCAAGCAATGCCTCAGGAGCATTTGAGAAACGGTTTCCAGAGGAGTTCGGCCCCGCATTGGCGTAGCGACGCCCGGCGCGTGGGCGCAAGGCGCTTCGGCGTTACCGACAGTCCACCGTCCGTGCCCGCCCAGCGCTCAGCGTCCTCGTGGCGCCTTTGCGGGCAATACGAAAGTGCGGGCACTATGTAAGAGTTTTGCCTCACATTGAAGAAGCAAGCCAGATGACGACGAAACGACTCTTGACTGAAGCCGAAATCCTGAAGATGAGCGACAAGGATTACATGAATGAGGATCAGCTCGCTTTCTTCAAGAACAAGCTCGAACAGCTGCAGGCGGACATTCTCCGCAATGCCGGCCAGACAACCGAGAACCTGCGCGAAACCGTAATCGTGCCGGACCCGGCCGACCGTGCAACGATCGAAGAAGAGCATGCGCTGGAACTGCGCACGCGCGACCGCGAGCGCAAGCTGCTGAAGAAGGTGCAGCAATCGATCGCGCGCATCGATTCGGGCGATTATGGCTGGTGCGAAGAAACCGGCGAGCCGATCGGCGTTCCGCGTCTGCTCGCACGGCCCACGGCAACCCTGTCGCTCGAAGCGCAGGAACGCCGCGAACTGCGCCAGAAGCTGTTCGGCGACTGAACGCCCACGGCGCGGCTTCGGCTCCGCGCCCTTTTAAGCTGCTTCGTCGAGAGGCGCACGGTGACCTGTGCGCCTTTTTTCGTTTGTGTGCCCCTGCGCACAGTCCCCCGCTCTGAATCCCGTGTTTTTGTCTTATGCCGTTTGCCGGCTCTTGATATGACCGCGCACGCCCTAAAATAAGTCGGACATGCGTTGCACGAGCGCGCGCCGGCCGGTTGATCGTTTCAGCGTTGCGCGCCGTCCGCTTCCAGGATTCATGCGGTGGTGCATTACATTGTGCTGCCGTGTCCTACCCGTTTTGCAAAGAGGAACGCATATGGAGCAATTTCACGGCACAACGATCGTTTCCGTGCGCCGCGGCGACAAGGTCGCGCTTGGCGGCGACGGCCAGGTGACACTGGGCAACATCGTCATGAAAGGCGGTGCGAAGAAAGTCCGGCGCATCTATAACGGCAAGGTGATGGTCGGCTTCGCCGGCGGCACGGCCGACGCCTTCTCGCTGCTCGACCGCTTCGAAGCGAAGCTGGAAAAACATCAGGGCAATCTGACCCGCGCCGCCGTCGAACTCGCCAAAGACTGGCGCACCGATCGCATGCTGCGCCGCCTCGAAGCAATGCTGATCGCGGCGGACGCCACCACCACCCTCGTCATTACCGGTAACGGCGACGTGCTCGATCCGGAAGGTGGCATCTGCGCGATCGGTTCGGGCGGCGCTTACGCGCAAGCCGCCGCCAAGGCGCTCGTTGACAACACCGAGATGTCGCCCCGCGAGATCGTGGAGAAGTCGCTGGAGATTGCCGGCGACATGTGCATCTATACGAACCATAACCGCGTCATCGAGACGATCGAGTAAGGACCCACGATGAGCACCATGACCCCTGCCGAGATCGTCTCGGAACTCGACAAACATATCATCGGCCAAGGCCGCGCGAAGAAAGCAGTTGCCGTGGCGCTGCGCAACCGCTGGCGCCGTCAGCAGGTTGAAGACCCGCTGCGTCAGGAAATCACGCCGAAGAACATTCTGATGATCGGACCGACCGGCGTCGGCAAAACCGAAATCGCGCGGCGTCTGGCGAAACTGGCCGACGCACCGTTCATCAAGATCGAAGCCACCAAGTTCACCGAAGTCGGTTACGTGGGCCGCGACGTCGACAGCATTGTGCGCGATCTGATGGAGATCTCAATCAAGCAGACGCGCGAAACGGAAATCCGCAAAGTGCGGACCAAGGCTGAAGATCAGGCCGAAGACCGTATCCTCGACATCCTCTTGCCGAGCGCCCGGCCGGTCGGTTTCGGCGCGAGCTCGAGCGCCGTCGACACGGCGGACGAAGGCAGCACCACGCGCCAGACCTTCCGCAAGCGCCTGCGCGAAGGCCTGCTCGACGACAAGGAAATCGAACTCGACGTCGAACAGCCGCAAGTGGGCATGGACATCATGGGGCCGCCGGGCATGGAAGACATGACCGAGCAGATCCGTTCGATGTTCGCGAACATCGGCGGCGGCAAGAAAACGCGCCGCAAGTTGAAGGTGAAGGAAGCGCTGAAGGTCCTCACCGACGAAGAAGCCGGCAAGATGCTCAACGACGAAGAGGTGAAAGCCAAGGCGGTGCAGAACGTCGAGCAGAACGGTATCGTGTTCCTCGACGAAATCGACAAGATCGCCTCGCGCAATGAAGCGGGCGGTGGTGAAGTGTCGCGTCAGGGCGTGCAGCGCGATCTGCTGCCGCTCGTCGAAGGCACCACGATCAACACCAAGTACGGCATGGTGAAGACCGACCACATTCTGTTCATCGCGAGCGGTGCGTTTCATCTGGCCAAGCCGAGCGATCTGATTCCGGAACTGCAAGGCCGCTTCCCGATTCGGGTCGAACTCGATTCGCTGTCGGTGGGCGATTTCGAATCGATCCTCGTATCGACTGACGCAAGCCTCGTGAAGCAATACCAGGCATTGCTGGCCACCGAAGACGTGCACCTCGAGTTCGCCGACGACGGCATTCGCCGTATGGCCGAAATCGCGTACTCGGTCAACGAGAAGACTGAAAACATCGGCGCACGCCGTCTGTACACGGTGATCGAAAAACTGCTTGAAGATGTCTCGTTCGCAGCCGGCAATCACTCGGGCAAGACGGTGCAGATCGACGCTGCGTATGTCGATCGCGCGCTAAACGAAGTGGCGGAAGACGAGGACCTGTCGCGCTACGTGCTTTGAGGCGATGTAAACGTCGATGCCGATGCTGGCGTCGATGTCGATACTGACGCCGCGTTAAAGCCGCGCGCCTCGCATGCAGCCGATCATGTGTGAGGCGCAAAAAAAAACGGGCTGTCTTGTGAAAGACAGCCCGTTTTGCTTTCCGGCCCGCAAAGACGAGCAGGCCCCAGCGCTTACTGCTTGACCGGCCGCTTTGCCAGCTTACGCTGCAGCGTTCGACGATGCATGTTCAACGCGCGCGCAGTAGCCGAAATATTGCCGCCGTGCTCCGCGAGCACACGTTGAATATGCTCCCACTCCAGGCGCGCCACCGACAACGGCGTGGGGTGCTCAATCGCCTCTTCAGCTTGCAGGGCGCTCGCTTCGCTTTGCAGCGCCGACAAGATCGTCTCCACATTGGCAGGCTTCGCCAGGTAGTTATCGGCACCGTCTTTCACCGCCTGCACCGCCGTGGCGATGCTGGCATAACCGGTCAACACCAGCATGCGCGCGTCAGGCTGCAAATCACGCAGGGGAGCGACGAGCGTGAGACCGGAGTCATTGCCTAGATGCAGATCCACCGTGATCTGGCTGAACTTCTGCCGGTTCGCCAACTTGATCGCCTCATCCGCGTTGTGCGCTTCGGCCACCGTATAACCGCGCCGCGTCAAACCGCGGGCGAGGATGCCGGAGAACACCTCATCGTCGTCGATCACCAGAAAATTCATATCGCTCATGCCTGTTTCTCCGTGTTGGATGGCGTAGTGCCTTGACGGCCCGCACCTGATAATTTGCGCGCCGCAAGCGGCAGTCTCAACACTGCGCGCGTGCCACGCGGCTTGATCTCGCTGACATCGGCCAGTTCAATCGATCCCTTCAGACGTGCCGCCGCTGAAAATGCCAGATACAGCCCCACGCCGTGTCCACCCTGTGTGCTATCGACTGGCATCGTGCCGAGTGACCCGCGCAACGCGGCCGGAATGCCAGGGCCTGCGTCGCAGACTTCGAATACGACCTGGTCGCCGCGTGCCGCGAGCGTGCACGACAGCGTGACGTGATCGCGGCTCGCCCGCGCGGCGTTGTCGAGCAGAATCGTCAGAATCTGACTGACGGCAACCGTATCGTCAAGACTGACACCCTCAGGCGGCACGCCGATCCGCTCGAACTTCACATGCGGATGACGCAAGCGCCATTGTTCGCCAAACGACTCAAGCCATTCGCTGACCGTTTGCCGGTTGGTCGCGGTCGATGCACGGCTGCGCAGCCGTGCAAGCGCCGAAGTACACAGCGTCATTTGCCGTTCGAGCAGTTCCAGATCGGCGCTGTATGGCGCGAGCCCCTTGTCGGTTCGCGCGGCGTCGCGCAATTCTTCGGACAACATCGCAATTGTAGACAGCGGCGTGCCGATTTCGTGCGCGACAGTGGCGGCCTGGACGCCGAGCGCGACGGCGCGTTCATCGTGAAGCAAGCGCTGCTGCGCCTCTCCGAGCGCTGCGTCACGTAGTCGCAGAGCGCGTGACATGCGTGCGACGAACCACGCAATCAGGCCAACGCTGACCATGAAGTTCACCCACATGCCGGCGCGAAAGTAGTCGAACAGGTTCGCCGGATTGTCAAGATTGAGCGGTACGGAATCAAAACCAAGCACGGCGTAGCAGGCCACGGCGAACGCGGCGAGCCACGCCATCAGATGCCATGGCAACACGGCGGCGGCAATGGCGAGCGATGGCAGGTACAGCGAAACGAATGGATTAGTGGTGCCACCGGAGAGGAACAGCAGCGCCGACAACGCGCCGAGATCGACCCAGATCTGGCCGAACAGTTCGAGATTGGACTCGGGCCGCTGCTGCGAGACACGCCACCATGTGAGGCCGTTGAAGATCACCTCGAGGGCGATCACAAGCAACATCGCGGGCAACGGCAGGTGCACGCCGAAGAAGGCCTGCACAAACGCAATCGTCACCAGTTGGCCAATGATGGCGAGGCTGCGCAGCCAGAACAGATGGCCGAGGTTAACGCGGCCGGTGTTAGTTATACGATGCATGACTTTAGTTTAACTGTTCGGACTAGTCTGACTTACCTCGCGGCCTTGCGTCGGTAACATGGAATTTTGCGACAGCGTTGCGCGAGCCGGTTGCCCAACATCGGTTCTCGCGCCACCTAAACTCATCCATGCTGCCAATCTCTGATAGCGAGACCGCTGCCTCATCAGCTTTCCTGACTTTCCTGCGGCATGCCGCCGCAGCCCGGCAAAACGGCACCGCAGAAGCAGAGGCCAGGTGGCTCGATGCCGTGGCACAAAGCCATCCGCTCGACGACGAGTCCGTCGATTCGCTCATCACCGCTTTGCTCGAAGAACATCGTCACGACGACGTGATCGAACTCGCCGCCATTATTGCCCAACTCGATCCGCACCGCGCGCTTGCACACTTCCGTTTCGGCTACGCACTGCAGAGGGCAAACCGGCATAGCGAGGCAATCGCGCCATATCGTCATGCACTCGCCATCGATCCGAAACTGCCTCAGCTGCGCAACAATCTCGCCGGCGCCCTCGCGCTCACTGGCGGCGACCTCAACGAGCAACTCGCACTATTGGAAAGTGCAGTTCATGACGAACCCCGCAACGGCGACGCGTGGACCAATCTCACTCATGCAAGCCGCGTCGATTTGAATCTCCCGCGCGCGCTCGAATCCGGCGCAAATGCCGTGCAATGCGCGCCGCATAGCCCGCTGGCGCACAACAACTATGCGCTGGCGCTGCGTGAAGCGCAACGCTGGGACGAAGCGGAGCACGCCGAAAGGACCGCCTGCGCATTAGCGCCCAACGACGCGACCATGCGCTCGAATCTCGCCATGCTGCAACTCATGCGCGGCGATTACGCGTACGGATGGCGAGCCCACGAAGCGCGCTGGGATGGCTCGCTCGAATTGGGCGGCAACCGTCCGGCGATGCCGGCGCCGACCTGGCGAGGCGAACCGCTCGCCGGAAAAACGCTGCTGGTATGGGGTGAACAGGGGATGGGCGATGTCTTGCAGTTCAGCCGCTATATCCCTCTGCTCGCCGAACGTGTTCATCGCGACGGTGGCCGTCTCGTCTGGAATTCATTTCCGCAGATGGGTGCGCTGCTCGCGCGCAGCCTCAGTGGCCAGGTGGACACTATTCGGCCGGCGGTGGCGTCGAATCTTTACCGCCGTTCGACTTCGAAATTCCGTTACTCAGTCTGCCTTTGATATTCGACACGCGCGAAGAGACAATCCCCGCAGCGACTCCATATTTGTGTGCGGACGCTGCAGCCAGCGCGTCATGGCAACAGACGCTTGCCGGCGAAACAAGGCTCAAGGTCGGACTTGCATGGACAGGCAGTGCCGGGCATCAGCGAAATCCATTCCGGCGGGTGGGCTGGGAGCGCTACGCGGAACATTTCGGCGGCATGCAGGGCGTGGCGTTCTATTCGCTGCAACCGGGTGCCGGGGCGGACGTCGCGGCGGCCCGGGCCGCGGGCCTGCCAATGTTGGACCACACAGCCGAATTCACCACCTTCGACGACACAGCGGCATTTGTCAGCGCGCTCGATCTCGTCATCACGGTTTGCACGTCCGTGGCGCACCTGAGCGGCGCGCTCGGCCAGCGCACATGGGTGCTGCTCGACGTCAATCCGCATTGGGTCTGGCTGCTCGACCGGCCGGACAGCCCGTGGTATCCGAGCGCGACGCTCTACAGGCCGCCGCAGTTCGGCCAATGGGATCCGGCGCTGGAGGCTGTTGCACGTGATCTGAGCGCACGTGCGGCCCGGCACCACGCGGCATAGGCTGGCAACGCGGCCACCAGGCCGCGCCACGTTCAAAGTGACCCGGCTCCCGGACCCGATTGCACGGCTCGCGCGATTTCCGCTGCAAGACATTCAGGACACAGGCAGCGTCCTGACGGATCGAGCCGGTCTGCCGGCAGGGCCGGCATCTCACGGCACCAACAATCGAACGGCACCCCATGCATGGCGCAATCGAATGCATGGCCGCAGCGCGGGCAAAGCGCGCTGCTTGCGGAGCGGGAAGCTGATTGTTTCATGAGGGGCCGGATGATCTCGCTTCAGCCTGGATAAGGAAATGATGCCACGACTGGCGCGCCGCCGTGAGTCGGCCGTTCGGCCAATTCACCGGCATATCTGAACGGCGGTAAGCTTGATTGTCGGCCGCCGCTTCGGGCCGCTCATTGCGCAGTGCGCAAAGCCGGCGCCGCCCGTCACCGGCGCCGCTATCGAAAACCCTGTTGCAGCGCGCCAGTCCTGTACAATTCGCCCTGTTTTAACTGTTCCGTGCCTGAGCCTGCCGCCATGTCCGAGATCCCTGACCTTTCGCAGATCGCGCCCACCCTGAAGGCCGAAATCCTGGCCGAGGCGCTGCCTTACATTCGCCAGTATCACGGTAAGACCGTGGTCATCAAATACGGCGGCAACGCCATGACCGAGGAGCGACTCAAGCAGGGCTTCGCGCGCGACGTAATTCTGCTGAAACTGGTCGGTATCAATCCGGTGATCGTGCACGGCGGCGGTCCGCAAATCGACCAGGCGCTGAAGAAAATCGGCAAGCAGGGCACGTTCATTCAGGGCATGCGCGTCACCGACGAAGAGACGATGGAAGTCGTCGAATGGGTGCTCGGCGGCGAAGTGCAGCAGGACATCGTCACGCTGATCAACCATTTCGGCGGCCATGCGGTCGGCCTGACCGGCAAGGACGGCGGCCTGATCCACGCGCGCAAGATGCAGATGCCGGATCGCGACAATCCGGGCCAGTACGTGGATATCGGCCAGGTGGGCGAAGTCGAGGCGATCAATCCCGCCGTCGTGAAAGCGCTGCAGGACGACGCGTTCATTCCGGTGATCTCGCCGATCGGCTTCGGCGAAGACGGCCTGTCGTACAACATCAATGCGGATCTGGTCGCGGGCAAACTGGCGGTCGTGCTGAACGCCGAAAAGCTCGTCATCATGACCAACATCCCGGGCGTGATGGATAAGGAAGGCAATCTGCTGACCGATCTGTCGGCGCGCGAAATCGACGGCCTGTTCGCGGACGGCACGATCTCCGGCGGCATGCTGCCGAAAATCTCGTCGGCGCTGGACGCGGCGAAGAGCGGCGTGCGTTCGGTACACATCATCGACGGCCGCATCGAGCACTCGGTGCTGCTGGAAATTCTCACCGAACAGCCGTTCGGCACGATGATCCGCTCGCATTGATTCCTGCCTCAAACCCGGCACACACGGTACGCCAGCGAGGCGTGCCATGTGTGCCGTGCAGTTGCGCTACCGCTGCCGCTGTCGCCGCATCAAGCAGTACACAACGCGCCGCCCTCTGGCGCAAAAACGCTCTCCCCTCTTCTATCGCCTTCCGCATCGCGAAGCGTCGTCCGCGTTTGCTGCGTGAAGCGACTGCCCGCGCCTGAACGGCGCCCTCCGTCATGCGCACCCCCACTTCCCGACGCCGTCGTCCGCACATCGCAGGCGGCAGTCCGGTCTGGCTGTTCGATCTCGACAACACGCTGCATCACGCCTCGCACGCGATCTTTCCGGCGATCAATCAGGGCATGACGCAGTACATCATCGACGCATTGCAAGTCGATATCGACGAAGCCAACCGTCTGCGCACCGGCTATACGCAACGCTACGGCGCGACGCTGCTCGGTCTGGCACGCCATCATCCGCTCGACCCGAACGACTTCCTGAAAGTCGTCCACACGTTCCCCGATCTCGGTTCGATGATCCGTCACGAACGCGGCGTCGCGCGCCTCGTCGCGTCATTGCCCGGTCGCAAGATCGTGCTGACCAATGCGCCCGAGGCCTATGCGCGCGCGGTGCTCGCGAAGCTGCGCATCGAGCGTCTGTTCGAACAGGTGATTGCGATCGAACATATGCGCGATCGCCGCAACTGGCGCGCCAAACCTGATCATTCGATGCTACGCAAGGCGATGCGCGACGCGCACGTCTCGCTCAAAGACGTGATCCTCGTGGAAGACACGCGCTCGCATCTGAAGAACTACCGGCGGCTCGGCATCCGCACGGTGTGGATCACCGGCCATCTGCCGCGCAAACCGCATGCGGACGGCGTGCCGACGCGTCTGCCGGGCGCCGGTCGGCCGCACTATGTCGATCGAAGCATTCGTTCGTTAAAATCACTACGACTGGGCAACCGCTCGGTTCGTTTGAAGAGACAGCAGACGGGGCGACAGCCATGCAGCCGATCGACAAGCCTGACGAAGCCATAGCCGAACACGAACCCGCCCCGTCGGGCGCCCCACGTGCGCAGCGTCTGAAGCCGGGCGAGCGTCGCGTGCACATCCTGCAGACGCTGGCCGCGATGCTGGAGGCGCCGAAGAGCGAAAAGATCACCACGGCGGCGCTCGCCGCCCGGATCGGCGTCTCGGAAGCCGCGCTGTACCGCCATTTCGCCAGCAAGGCGCAAATGTTCGAAGGGCTCATCGAGTTCATCGAGCAGACCATCTTCGGCCTGATCAACCAGATCGCCGACAAGGAAAGCAACGGCGTGCTGCAAGCCCGCGCGATCGCGCTGATGCTGCTCAATTTCCCCGCGAAGAATCCCGGCATGACGCGCGTGCTGACCTGTGAGGCGCTGGTCGGCGAGCACGAACGGCTGACCGAGCGGGTCAATCAGATGCTGGAGCGGGTCGAGGCATCGTTGAAGCAGTGTTTGCGGCTGGCTCAAATGGAGGCAAACGCAAGCACGAGCGAAAACACAAACGCCAGCGCGCAGACCGCCGCGCCGTTGCCCGCCGGCTACGATCCCGCGATCCGCGCGAGCCTGCTACTGAGCTACATCATCGGCCGCTGGCATCGGTATGTGCGCAGTGGCTTTGCGCGGCCGCCCGCCGAACACGCCGACGCGCAATTGCTGCTGATTCTTCAGTAGTCCGCGCGGCAAGCGCAGCGGCACGGCAGCGCCCGCGACGCTGCCGCATGAAATTTTCCGCTATACTTTGCGCCTGACTTCGGCAACTCACTACGCCTGAAGCCGCTGTCCAGAACACCCTGAACACCTATCACGCGCCGATTTGCTGACTCGATTGCGGGCGCGCGAACTACCGGGAACATACGATCCCGCGGTTCACTATAAATGCGGCTAAAGAGGTCGTCAGCCGCGCACATCGTTTCTCCTCCGTGCCTCGCCGACGCCAATCTAGCCGCCCTGTATTTGTTAAATGGCGGAATGAATGGAATCGATCGGCATCGTCGCTCCCCAAAAAATGCATTTCACCGAGCCGCTACCGCTGCAGAACGGCAGCTCGCTGGCCGGTTACGACCTGATGGTCGAGACCTACGGCACGCTCAACGCCGCGCGCAGCAATGCCGTGCTGGTGTGCCACGCGCTCAACGCGTCGCACCACGTGGCGGGCGTATACGCCGACGATTCGAAGGACATCGGCTGGTGGGACAACATGGTCGGCCCGGGCAAGCCGCTCGACACCGACAGGTTCTTCGTGATCGGCGTGAACAACCTGGGTTCGTGCTTCGGCTCGACCGGGCCGATGAGCATCGATCCGGCGACCGGCAATCCGTACGGCGCGACCTTTCCTGTCGTCACGGTTGAAGATTGGGTGAACGCCCAGGCACGCGTCGCCGATGAGTTCGGTATCACGCGTTTCGCGGCGGTCATGGGCGGCAGCCTCGGCGGCATGCAGGCGCTCGCGTGGAGCATGATGTATCCGGAGCGCGTGGGCCATTGCATCGTGGTCGCGTCCACACCGAAACTGTCCGCGCAGAACATCGCATTCAATGAGGTGGCACGCTCGGCGATCCTGTCGGACCCCGACTTCCACGGCGGCAACTACTACGCGCACAACGTGAAGCCGAAACGCGGCTTGCGCGTCGCGCGCATGATCGGCCATATCACGTATTTGTCGGACGATGACATGGCCGAGAAATTCGGCCGTTCGTTACGCCGCGCGGAGGGCGCGGTGGACGCGTACAACTTCAACTTCGACGTCGAATTCGAAGTGGAGTCGTATCTGCGCTATCAGGGCGACAAATTCGCCGACTACTTCGACGCGAACACCTACCTGCTGATCACCCGCGCGCTCGACTATTTCGATCCGGCCAAGGCCTTCGACGGCGATCTGACCGCCGCCGTCGCGCACACCACGGCGAAATACCTGATCGCCAGTTTCTCGACCGACTGGCGTTTCGCGCCGGCCCGCTCGCGCGAACTGGTGAAGGCGCTGCTCGACCACAAGCGCACGGTGACGTACGCGGAAATCGATGCGCCGCACGGCCACGACGCCTTCCTGCTCGACGACGCGCGCTATCACAACCTGATGCGCGCCTATTACGAACGTATTGCGAACGAGGTGAACGCATGAACCAGCGAGCACTCGATTACCTTGCGCTGCGCCCGGACTTCCGCGCGATCGCCCGTTGGGTCGAACCGCGCGCCACCGTGCTCGATCTGGGTTGCGGCGACGGCTCGCTGCTGTCGCTCCTGACTGAAGAACTGGACGTGCAGGGCTACGGCATCGAAATCAACGACGCCGGCGTGCTGGCGTCGACGCAGAACGGCGTCAACGTGATCCAGCAGAATCTGGAAGACGGCCTGCGCCTGTTTGAAGACGGCAGCTTCGATTTTGCGGTTCTGTCGCAGACGCTGCAAACCATCCATCAGACCGCCGCAATCCTGCGCGAGACGGTGCGGGTGGGCAAGGAATGCATCGTTTCGTTCCCGAATTTCGGGTACTGGGCGCATCGGCTGTCCGTGCTGCAAGGCCGCATGCCGGTGTCGAAGTCGTTGCCTTTCCAGTGGCACAACACGCCGAACGTGCGGGTGCTGACGATCAAGGATTTCGAGGCGCTGGCGCCGGAAGTCGGCATCGAGATTCTCGACCGCGTGGTGCTTCACGAAGGCCAGGTGGTGCGATGGGGCGTGAACTGGCGTGGTAGTCTTGCGGTCTATCGCGTCAAGAAAAGCTAACGCCACTTATCCACATGTCGAACCCGCCGCACGAGGCGCCTGCACTTACCGCTCACGAAGAACATCCCGGCTGGCGCGCGTTCCTGAATACGCGCATGCTGATCTGCGTCTTTCTCGGCTTTACGTCGGGACTGCCGCTGTTCACGCTCGTCTATCTGGTGCAGGCGTGGCTACGCTCCGAAGGCGTCAATCTGAAGGAAATCGGCCTTTTTGCGCTGATTCAGTTCCCGTACACCTGGAAATTCATCTGGGCGCCCCTGATGGACCGCTACGTGCCGCGTTTTCCGGGCTGGCGTCCCGGCAGACGGCGCGGCTGGATGCTGGTCACGCAGATTCTGGTGGCAGGTGCGATTGCCACGCTCGGTTTCGTGTCGCCGAAGGATTCGATCTGGACGGTAGCGGCGTTGACAGCCCTGGTCGCGTTCTTCGGCGCGAGCCAGGACATCGTCATCGACGCCTACCGGCGTGAGTTGCTGAGCGACACGCAGCAGGGTCTCGGCAATGCGGTGCATGTGAATGCCTACAAGATTGCGGCACTCGTGCCGGGTTCGCTGGCGCTGATTCTGTCCGACCATTTGCCGTGGACCACCGTTTTCATCGTCACCGCCGCCTTCATGCTGCCCGGCATGATCATGACGCTGGTGGTGCGCGAGCCCCAGGTGCACGGCACGCCGCCAAAGAATCTGCGCGAAGCGATCGTGCAGCCGTTCAGCGAATTTATTCAACGCGACGGCTGGCGCGGCGCGCTGTTCGTGCTCGGTTTCATCTTCCTTTACAAGCTCGGCGACACGATGGCGACCACGCTGTCCACATCGTTCTTTCTCGACATCGGCTTTTCGCGCACGCAGATTGGCGTGATCGCCAAGACCACCGCCTTCGGCGCGAGTCTGGCGGGCGGGATCGTCGGCGGGATCTGGCTGATGAAGGTCGGCATCGGCCGCGGGCTCTGGATCTTCGGCGTCCTGCAGATGGTGTCGACGCTCGGCTTTGCATGGCTTGCGCATCTTGGCCCGGCATCGCCCGGTTTGACCGTGATTTATGACATCGCCGTCTGGCTGAGCCAGGGCACCTCGAAGCTGCTCGCGCTGGTCGGCGTCGACTGGACCGTGCAGCTCGATCCGCGCTCAGTCGCGCTGGCGCTGGTCTACGGCCTGGAAACCTTCGCGACCGGGTTGACGATGGCGGCCTTCACCGCTTACATCGCCAGCACCACCGATCCGCGTTACACCGCTACGCAGTTCGCGCTCTTCACGAGCCTGGCTTCGGTGCCGCGCACGTTGGCATCGGCGGCAAGCGGCTATGTGGTCGCGCGGATCGGCTGGTTCGACTATTTCATCGTGTGTACCGCGCTGGGGCTGCCCGGCATGCTGCTTCTGCTGCGGATCGCGCCCTGGAGAACCCGGTCGTGACGATGCTTCAGTCAAAGCGCGTGGCGCGCCCGGTTTTGGATGCCTCGCGGATTCCTTCGCCCAAGGCCAGCCGCGCTGTGCTGCGTGCAGCGCTGGCGCTCGGTTGCGCGAGCCTGAGTTTAGCGGCGCCGTTGAGCGCCTACGCGACCGCCATGCCTGCGGTCGGCTCCAGTGCAGCGGCGCAGGCCACCCCCACCGCGCCAGCGACGGCGGCAAAGTCGGCACCGTCATCGGCGAGCCCCGAAAACGCGACTTCGGCGGCGGCTGGCACGACTAGCGCCACGAACGCTGGCAGCGCACCTGCGGCCGCCACGCCGCCCGCTTCAACGCAGCCGCCACCTGCACCGGTAACGGCCAAAACGCCTGCAGCCACCTCGGCACCGGCTGCGGCCGCAAAATCGCCTGCCGCGACGTCAACGCCCGCCGCAGCCGCCAACACGCCCACGCCGCCGACTTACAGTGCGCCGAACACGCAGTTGCGCTACGGCGGCTACCTCGTGTTTCGCAACCTGATCCCGTCGCCGATGCTCGAGGCGCAAGCTGCCGAAGAGTTCAGCCAGATCACGTACGGCGCAGAACACGCGAACCGCCTGTACGGCGACACCGATGCCCACGTCACGCGGGTGCGGTCGATCGTCGACAAGATGGTCCCCTACTCGCTGAAGTGGAACGAGCGGGCCAAGGGCTGGAAGTGGGATGTGGCGGTGGTGCGCTCGCCCGATATCCGCATGTATTGCCTGCCGGGCGGCAAGATCGTCGTGTATAGCGGCCTGCTCGACCGCGCGCGTCTGAACGACAACGAACTCGGCATGCTGATCGGTCACGAGATCGCGCACGCACTGCGCGAACATGCACGTGAGCGGCTCGGCGAACTGCAGTCGAGCCAGCTCGACTCGTCCGGCACGATCCCGCAGCTCTTCGGGCTCGCCGATCTGGGCGCCGCGCCGCTCGGCATCGGTTCGCGGTTGCTGGAGATGAAGTACGAGGGCACCGACGAAACCGAGGCCGACGTGATCGGCAGCGATATCGCTTCGCGTGCCGGCTTCGATCCGCGCGCGGCGGTCACGCTATGGGACAAGTTAGCCACAGCGACGCGCAGCAATCGCGAGCAGGGCTATATCTACGTGCACCCGTACACGCCGGCGCGGCGTCAGGACATCATCAAGCGTTTGCCGGATATGCTCCCGCTCTATGCGAAGGCGATCGGCAAGAGCGTCGATGCGCTGCCGGACTATGCCGGCATGGGCCGCCCGCGCCGCAAACCGGTCAGCGAGTGAGTTGCGCGAGCCGCGGCGCTTGCGGCTTGCGCGGTTCCTTTGCAGTTCAGGCCGGCCCGTGCTTACTTCTTGACCTTGTGGTCGTAATCGACCGTCAGCGGCGCATGGTCGCTGAACTTGATATCGCGAAACACGTCGGTGCGTTTCGCCTTGCTGGCGATGCCCTGCGTCGCGATCTGATAATCGATCCGCCACCCCACGTTCTTCGCATACGCCTGACCGCGATTGCTCCACCACGTGTATTGCTCGGGCCGCTGATCGAGCGTGCGAAAGACGTCGACGTAACCAACTTCGTCAAACAGCTTGGTAAGCCACTCGCGCTCTTCCGGCAGGCAACCTGAATTCTTCTGGTTGCTCTTCCAGTTCTTGATGTCGATCTCTTTGTGAACGATGTTCACGTCGCCGCACACGATCACTTCCCGCTCCTGGGCCAGCTCAGCGAGATGCGGCATGAACTCGTCCATGAAGCGGAACTTGGCCTGCTGGCGATCTTCACCGCTCGACCCCGACGGCACGTACACCGAGATCACCGACAGCTTGCCGAAACGCAGCTCGACATAGCGCCCTTCCGGATCGAATTCCTCGCTGCCGAACCCGATCACCACTTCATCCGGCTCGTGACGCGTGTACACGCCCGCGCCGCTATAGCCCTTCTTCACCGCATGCTGGAAAAAACCGGTGTAGTCGTGCGGCGCCATGAATTCGGGCGTCATGTCGTCTTGCGAGCATTTGATTTCCTGCACGCACAGCACGTCGGCTTTCTGTTCGCCGAACCATTCAAAAAAACCCTTTTTCGCCGCTGAGCGGATGCCGTTCAGGTTGGCGGTAATCACACGCAACATGTCGTTCCTTTTGTGTTCGATTCGTTGTTGGAGCAAAGGGGAAAACGCAACGAGGTCACTCGACCCTGACGCCCTTCAGCGATTCCTTGGCAGGCGGATATTCGAGCTTCAGCGCTTCGAACGTGCGTAGCAACAACTCGGCGACCATCACATTGCGATGGGTTTTCGAATCGGCCGGGACCACGTACCACGGTGCGTATTCGGTCGACGTCACGGCCAGCATATCGCGGTACGCCGCCTGATATTGGTCCCACTGCTTGCGCGCTTCGAGATCGGAGACGTCGAATTTCCAGTGTTTGTTCGGATCGTCAATGCGAGCCTGCAGACGCGCGCGCTGCTCGTCTTTCGAAATATGCAGCATGCACTTGACGATGGCCGTACCGCTGTCGGCCAGCAGCTTTTCGAACTGGCGAATATGGCCACAGCGCTGTTCGAATGCTTCGGCATCCAGATTGCCGAGCACGGTCGGCACCAGCAGATCTTCGTAGTGGCTGCGATTGAAGATGGTCAGCTCACCGGCAGCGGGCGCCTGTGCATGCACGCGCCAGAGAAAATCGTGCGCCAGTTCGACGGGCGTCGGCGCCTTGAACGGCACGATGCGCAAACCGAGCGGATCGACCTCATGAAACACCGCTCGAATCGTGCCGTCCTTGCCGCTCGTGTCCATGCCTTGCAACACCAGCAATACCCGGCGTTTCTGCTGCGCGTGCAGGCACTCCTGCTGCGTGTCGAGGATCGCGCCGATCTCCGACAATCGCGCCCGATCGGCATCTTTCGAACCGCTCGAAAAAGGCTTCGCGGCGGGGTCGAAGGCGTCGAGCGAGAATTTGCTGTTCTTCTTGCCTTCGTCGAAATACGGTACGCGGAAATCGTCGAGTTCGGGTTGCTTCGCCATTCACACTCCGTGATCTGCGTTCAGCGGTATAAAAGCGGGCCCGCAAAATGAAACGGGCCGTTGCCCCACTTTCGTTTCCGGCAACAGCCCGCGATGACCGGCGCACCCGCACCGGTCACATTACTTCAACTCAGGACAGCTTCTTCTTCAGCAGTTCATTCACCTGCGCCGGATTGGCCTTGCCCTTGGTCGCTTTCATCGCCTGGCCGATCAGCGCGTTGAACGCCTTTTCCTTGCCGGCGCGGAATTCCTCAACCGATTTCGGGTTCGCGGCGAGCACTTCGTCGATGATCGCTTCCAGCGCGCCGGTGTCCGAAATCTGCTTCAAACCCTTCGCTTCGATGATGCGATCGGCAGCGGCTTCGTCGGTGGCTTTCTCTTCCCAGATCGCGAGGAAAATTTCCTTGGCGATCTTGTTCGAGATCGTGCCGTCGGCGATACGTTGCAGCAACAACGAAAGTTGCGCGGACGAAACCAGGCTGTCGGCGATGTCCAGGTTTTCGCGATTCAGTTGCGACGACACTTCGCCCATCAACCAGTTTGCCGCGACCTTCGCGTTCGACGGACCGACCTTGAGGACGACCGCTTCGTAGTACGCAGCCATGGCCTTGCTCGACGTCATCACGTTGGCGTCGTACGGCGTCAGGCCGTATTGCGTGACGAAGCGCTGTTGAATCGCGACCGGCAGTTCCGGCATTTCGCCCTTCACGCGCTCGACCCACGCCGCGTCGATCACCAGCGGCATCAGATCGGGATCGGGGAAATAGCGGTAATCGTGCGCGTCTTCCTTGCTGCGCATCGAACGCGTTTCGCGCTTGTCCGGATCGTACAGTCGCGTTTCCTGCACCACCGTGCCGCCGTCTTCGATCAATTCGATCTGACGGCGCACTTCGTACTGGATCGCTTCTTCGAGGAAGCGGAACGAGTTCAGGTTCTTGATCTCGGCACGCGTGCCGAATTCGGCCTGACCGACCGGGCGCACCGACACGTTCGCGTCGCAACGGAACGAGCCTTCCTGCATATTGCCGTCGCAGATGCCGAGCCAGGTGACCAGCGTATGCAGCGTCTTGGCATACGCGACCGCTTCGGCCGCGCTGCGCATTTCCGGCTCCGTGACGATTTCGAGCAGCGGCGTACCGGCGCGATTCAGGTCGATGCCGGTCATGCCCGCGAAGTCTTCGTGCAGCGACTTGCCCGCGTCTTCTTCGAGGTGAGCGCGCGTCAGGTTGACGATCTTCTCGTACGCTTCCTTGCCCGTCTTTTCGTTAGCCGGGACCTGAATCGTCACCTGGCCGCCTTGCACGACGGGGATTTCGTACTGGCTGATCTGATAGCCCTTCGGCAGATCGGGGTAGAAATAATTCTTACGCGCGAAGATGCTGCGCGGCGCGATCGTCGAGCCGATCGCGAGGCCGAGCTGGATCGCGCGCTCCACGGCGCCGCGGTTCATCACCGGCAGCGTGCCCGGCAAGGCCAGATCGACGGGGCTGGCCTGCGTGTTCGGTGCAGCGCCGAATTGCGTGGCGGCGCCCGAGAAAATCTTCGATTGGGTCGACAGTTGCGCGTGGGTCTCCAGACCGATCACGACTTCCCATTGCTTGGCCATGGTGCTCACACTCCTGCCGGTGTTTTACGGTGCCAGTCGGTCGCGCGCTGGAACGCGTCGGCCACTTGCAGCATCCGGGCTTCATTGAAATAGTTGCCGATGATCTGCAGACCCACCGGACGCTGCGCATTCGCGCCCGCGCCGAAGCCGCACGGCACGCTCATGCCCGGCAAACCGGCGAGGCTCACCGACAACGTATAGATGTCGGCCAGATACATCTGCACCGGATCGTCGCCCTTTGCGCCGAGGTCCCACGCCACCGACGGCGCGACCGGTCCCATGATCACGTCGCACTGCCTGAACGCTTCCTGGAAGTCCTGCGCGATGATGCGGCGAATCTTTTGCGCCTGCAGGTAGTACGCGTCGTAATAGCCGTGCGACAGCACATACGCGCCCACCAGAATGCGGCGCTTCACTTCCGGACCGAAGCCTTCCGCACGCGACTTCTTGTACATGTCGAGCAGATCGCGGTATTCCGCGGCGCGATGGCCAAAGCGCACGCCGTCGAAACGCGACAGATTCGACGACGCTTCCGCCGGCGCGATCACGTAGTACACCGGGATCGACAGTTCGGTTTTCGGCAGCGAGACTTCCACCAGCGTGGCACCCAACGCTTCGTATTGCTTCAAGGCGGCGTCGATCGAAGCACGCACGTCCTCGGCGAGGCCTGCGCCGAAATATTCTTTCGGCAGGCCGATACGCAGGCTCGCGAGCGGTTTGTCCGCGCCGTCTTCCTTCCACGTCTTGCCGATGTAGCGCGTGAAGTCTTCGTCTTCGCGCGTGAGGCTGGTCGAATCGCGTTCGTCGAAACCAGCCATGGCATTGAGCAGCGTGGCGCAATCCGCGGCTGTTTGGGCCATCGGACCGCCCTGATCCAGCGACGATGCGAACGCGATCATGCCGTAACGCGACACGCGGCCATACGTCGGCTTGATGCCGGTGATGCCGGAGAACGACGCCGGCTGACGAATCGAGCCGCCGGTATCCGTGCCGGTGGCAGCGGGCGCGAGGCGCGCTGCCACCGCAGCCGCCGAGCCACCCGACGAACCGCCCGGCACAGCCTTACGATCCCACGGATTCTGCACGGGGCCAAAGTACGAATTCTCGTTGGACGAGCCCATCGCGAACTCGTCCATGTTGGTTTTGCCCACGCACACCATGCCGGCGTTCTGCAGCCGCGCGACCACCGTCGCGTCGAACGGACTTTCGTAGTTCGACAGCATCTTCGAGCCGGCCGTGGAGCGCCAGCCCTTGGTGACGAACACGTCCTTGTGGGCGATCGGCAGACCGACCAGCGGGCCGGCGTGGCCGGTGTGAAGCAGCGCGTCGGCCGCTTTCGCCTGCGCGAGCGTCAGGTCGGCGTCGACCTGAATGAAGGCGTTCAGGCTGTTGGCCGCGTCGATCCGCTTCAGGTAGAGCTGCGCCAGTTCGACTGCCGAGCATTCCTTGGCTGCCAGTGCGGCGCGCAGTTCGGTCAAGCTTTTTTCATGCATTGCGTTTTATCCTGGGCTTGATTCGCGGGTCTTACTCGATCACCTTCGGCACGAGGTACAGGCCGTCCTGAACGGCTGGCGCCGGGCGCTGGAAGGCTTCACGGTCGACCGTTTCGGTCACCGCGTCGTTGCGCAGACGCAGCGCGACGTCTTCGATCTGCTCGATCGGATGGGCAAGCGGGGCGATGCCGGTGGTATCGACCGCCTGCATCTGCTCGACAAGGCCGAAGAAATCATTGAGCTGGGCAAGCGTGTGCTCAGCTTCGGCGTCAGCCAGTTCGAGCCGCGCGAGGTGCGCGATGCGTTTAACATCGGTCAGGGTCAGAGCCATGCAGTCACCGGAAAATGTGGTGGACCGCCGCAGCGCGGGAAAAACGATGCTGCGACAGCGGGTTACGACACTGGAGGAAGACCTCGAAAAAGGGGCCAGCGGCGGCAAAAAGTGCCGTCCGTTTCCTTCAAAACATCCAAAATTATAAGGTATCATTACGCGTTCGACCCAAACCCGGACCGACTTACCAAGGCCTTTCTGAACAATTCCCAAAGATAGTTTGGATTTTTCTGACTGGGCCTTGCACCGGCCTCCGGTAGACTCCCTCGCAGCTTCAAGTTCCTGTGGCGCCGCTTCCGCCCGGTTGAAGCTGTTATTTTTTCCGCTGCCGCCCTGCGCAACCGTTGCGAGGGCTGGCCCCAAGCGAGACAGGATTTTGAATGTTCGGTTTTCTGCGCAGCTACTTCTCCAACGACCTGGCGATTGACCTTGGCACTGCCAACACGCTCATTTACATGCGTGGCAAGGGTATCGTTCTTGATGAACCGTCGGTAGTCTCGATCCGCCAGGAAGGCGGTCCCAACGGTAAGAAAACCATTCAGGCAGTCGGCAAGGAGGCCAAGCAGATGCTTGGCAAGGTGCCGGGCAACATCGAGGCGATCCGCCCGATGAAAGACGGCGTGATCGCCGACTTCACCGTCACCGAACAGATGATCAAGCAGTTCATCAAAACTGCTCACGAATCGCGCATGTTCTCGCCGTCGCCGCGCATCATCATCTGCGTGCCGTGCGGTTCGACCCAGGTCGAGCGTCGCGCCATCAAAGAAGCCGCGCACGGTGCCGGCGCTTCGCAGGTTTACCTCATTGAAGAACCCATGGCAGCGGCAATCGGCGCGGGCCTGCCGGTGTCGGAAGCAACCGGCTCGATGGTCGTCGACATCGGCGGTGGCACGACCGAAGTCGGCGTGATCTCGCTCGGCGGCATCGTGTACAAGGGTTCGGTGCGCGTAGGCGGCGACAAGTTCGACGAAGCCATCGTCAACTACATCCGCCGCAACTACGGCATGCTGATCGGCGAACAAACCGCAGAAGCCATCAAGAAAGAAATCGGCTCCGCGTTCCCGGGTTCAGAAGTCAAGGAAATGGAAGTGAAGGGCCGCAATCTGTCGGAAGGCATTCCGCGCAGCTTCACCATCTCCAGCAACGAAATTCTCGAAGCCCTCACCGATCCGCTGAACCAGATCGTGTCGTCGGTGAAGATCGCGCTCGAACAAACGCCGCCGGAACTGGGCGCCGACATCGCCGAGCGCGGCATGATGCTCACCGGCGGTGGCGCACTTCTGCGCGATCTGGACCGCCTGCTCGCCGAAGAAACCGGCCTGCCGGTACTCGTCGCCGAAGACCCGCTGACCTGTGTTGTGCGCGGCTCGGGCATGGCGCTCGAACGCATGGACAAGCTGGGCAGCATCTTCTCGTACGAGTAAGCGAGCCCGTCTCCATGTCAGTAGCGCGGATCTGGCAAACGGCCCCTTGCGGGCCAGTTTGCCGTTGGCTGGGCCTGCCAGCCTCCGTGCGCTGAACGCGCGTCCCTCGCGCGCCGCCGTCTCACCCAACCGCTCACGCCCCCGGCGCCGACCATGGAATACAGTCCGCCGCCCCTGTTCAAGCAAGGCCCGTCCGCCCTCGCACGGCTGGTGTTTTTCGTCGTGCTGGCGCTCGCCCTGCTGATCTCCGATGCGCGCTTCAGAACGCTCGAAATCGTTCGCGGCGTGCTCGGCGCGGGTCTTTATCCGTTGCAACGCGCAGCCCTCGTGCCGCGCGACGTCTTCATGGGCGCTGCCGACCTGGCCGTGACCAGCGCCACGTTGCGCAGCGAAAATGACAAGCTGCGCACCAAAGATCTCCAGCTCTCGCAGCAAGCCAATACGGCCGCCGAACTGGCTGCGGAAAACACTCATTTGCGCGCGCTGCTGCAACTCTCGCAGCGCTCGACCACGCAATCGCTGCCCGCCGAAATCCAGTACGACACGCGCGATCCGTTCACGCAGAAGGTCGTGATCGGCCGCGGTGCGCAGCAAGGCGTCCAGGACGGGTCGCCGGTCGTCAACGAAGACGGCGTGATCGGTCAGGTGACGCGCGTGTTCCCGCTGCAAGCCGAAGTGACGCTGCTCACCGACAAGGATCAGGCAGTGCCCGTGCAGATCGTGCGCACCGGCTTGCGCAGCGTGATCTATGGCACGCCGAAGGGCGATACGCTCGATCTGCGCTTCGTGCCGATCAGCGCCGATGTGCAAACCGGCGACGAACTCGTCACTAGCGGGCTCGACGGCGTTTATCCGCCGGGGCTGCCGGTCGCGAAGGTCGTGCGGGTCGACAAACAGGCCGATACGGCGTTCGCGCGTGTGATCTGCTTGCCGGTTGCGCCCGTGCGCGGCGCGCGTCAGTTGCTGGTGCTGCACTATCTGAACAACGTGCCGCCGCGTCCGGCGGAAGAGCCCGACGCGGCCACGACCGCCAAGGACGCGAAAGCGAAGAAGGGTGGCAAGCCCGCGGACAGCAAGGCCGCAGCGGATAAATCCGCTGCCAAGCCTGCCGAAAAGCCCGCCGCCGCTGCTGCCAAGCCCGCTGAAAAGCCGCCGGCCAAAGCCACGGCCACGGCCACGGAAAAGAAAACCGCAACCGAAAAGAAACCGGCCGCTGACAAGAGCGTGAAGCCGCAAGCCACGCCGGGGGCCCAGCCATGAATCGTCCGCAATACATCCTGCAGCCGGTCAATCCGTACTTCATCGCGTTCAGCCTCGCTGCGGCGTTCTTGCTGAACCTGATGCCGTGGGGGCGCCTCGCCGGCGTGCCGGACTTCGTGGCGCTCGTGCTGCTGTTCTGGAACGTGCACCAGCCGCGCAAAGTCGGCATGGGCATCGCGTTCTTTCTCGGCTTGCTGATGGACGTGCACAACGCCAGCCTGCTCGGCGAGCACGCGCTGGCGTATACGTTGTTGTCGTATGGCGCGATTACGATCCATCGCCGGGTGCTGTGGATGTCGCTCGGCGTGCAGACTTTCGCGGTGATGCCGCTTCTCGTCGTCGCGCAACTGGTGCCGTTCGTGATCCGTCTGCTGACGGGTGCGGCGTTTCCGGGCTGGAGTTACCTGATCGACGGCTTCGTCGAAGCCGCGCTGTGGCCGGTCGCCAGCATGCTGCTGCTGATGCCGCAGCGCCGCCCCGCCGATCCGGACGATACGCGGCCGATTTAATTACGCATCGAGCCCGCCGGCCGTTCCGATGGAATCCACGCTCCCGGCCCGCTCGACGCGCATCGCTGTTCATGCCTCCCGGTTCCGGCCGGTTTGGGCGCACACTCATGATGGCCGTCACGCGGCCTTTTGCAGAATCGCATGACCGAATTCAAGGACACTCAGCAACAGCTCTCGAAGTTCCGCCTGCGCGTCGCGGCGGCGGGCGTGTTCGTGTTCGTCTGCTTCGGGCTGATCGGTTTCCGTTTCCTGGTCCTGCAGGTCTGGCACTACAGCAAGTACTCGCTGCAAGCCGACGAAAACCGCATCTCGGTGGCGCCGATCGTGCCGAACCGGGGCATCATCACCGACCGCAACGGGGTGGTGCTGGCCAAGAACTACTCGGCGTATACGCTCGAACTTACACCGTCGAAGCTGAACGACACGCTCGAAAACGTCATTGACAACCTGGCTGCGGTGGTCTCGATCGACGCACGCGACCGACGCCGCTTCAAGAAATTGCAGGAAGACTCGAAGAACTTCGAGAGCCTGCCGATCCGCACCCGCCTCACCGACGACGAAGTCGCGCGCTTCACCGCGCAACGCTTCCGCTTTCCGGGCGTGGAAGTCCGCGCGCGCCTGTTCCGCCAATATCCGCTCGGACCGACTGCAGCACACGTGATCGGCTATATCGGCCGGATTTCGCAGCGCGATCAGGACCGCATCGACGACGCCAGCGATCAGAACGACAGCGATCCGGACCACTACGATCCGCGCCTCGACGCCAACAACTACAAGGGCACCGACTACATCGGCAAGATCGGCGTCGAGCAGAGCTACGAGACGGAACTGCACGGCCAGACCGGTTTTGAGGAAGTCGAAGTCACCGCTGGTGGCCGGCCTGTACGCACGCTGTCGCGCACCCAGGCAACGCCGGGCAATAACCTCGAACTGTCGATCGACATCGGCCTGCAGCAGGTCGCCGAGCAGGCCTTCGCGGGGCGCCGCGGGGCACTGGTCGCGATCGAACCGGCAACGGGTGACGTGCTCGCGTTCGTCTCGGCGCCGAGCTTCGATCCAAATTCGTTTGTTGACGGCATCGATCAGCAGACCTGGGACGAGCTCAACAACTCGCCCGACCATCCGTTGCTGAACCGTCCGCTGCATGGCACCTATCCGCCGGGCTCAACCTACAAGCCGTTCATGGCGCTCGCCGCGCTGACGCTGCATAAGCGCACGCCGGGCTGGGGCTTCCAGGATCCGGGCTCGTACACGTTCGGCGGCCATACGTTCCGCAACGACGTGCGCTCGGGCCAGGGCTGGGTCGACATGAACCGCGCGATCGTGGTGTCGAACGACACGTATTTCTACATGCTCGCGCACGATCTCGGCGTCAACGCGATCGCCGGCTTCATGAAGCCGTGGGGCTTCGGCCAGATCACCGGCATCGACATTTCGGGCGAAGCGCGCGGCATCCTGCCGTCGACGGACTGGAAGCGCAAGGCATACCGCAAGCCCGAGCAGCAGCGCTGGTATGAAGGCGAAACGATCAGTCTGGGCATCGGCCAGGGCTATAACTCGTTCACTATTCTCCAGCTCGCCCACGCCACGGCCACGCTCGCGAACAACGGCGTCGTGATGAAGCCGCACCTCGTGCGTGACATCGAAAATCCGATCACCAAAGATACGCGCCCGGTCGTGCGCGATCCGAGCGACAAGATCGCAGTGAAGCAATCGGACATCGACATCATCAAGCGCGCGATGGAAGGCGTCGTGACCAACGGTACGGCGTCGAAGCTGTTCATCGGCGCACCCTATCTGGCAGCCGGCAAGACCGGTACGGCGCAGGTCTACTCGCTGCAAGGCGCGAACTACAAGGGCCATGCGATCGCCGAGCATCTGCGCGACCACGCGCTCTTCATCGCGTTCGCGCCAGCCGAGCAACCGAAGATCGCGCTCGCACTGATCGTCGAAAACGGCGGCTGGGGCGCGGAAGCGGCCGGTCCGATCGCGCGGCGTGTGCTCGATTACTACCTGGTCGGCAAGAACAAGCCCGGCGCTGAAGCGGCGGCTGTTGCAGCAGCGGCCTCGGCGACGGAGGATGCGTCCGCACCTGAAGTGGGTAGCGCACCGGCACCACAGGACGCGGCGCAGCCGGTCAAGGTCGCGGCAGGCTTCACGGCACTGCCGATGCCGGGTGCCGCTTCAGCCGTGGCGGCAGCTTCCGCGGCGGCGGCTGCATCGGCTGCGTCGGCTGCGTCGGCTTCGGCGGCTGCATCGGCGCCTTCGGCTGTGACATCGCCGGCTACGGCGACTGCTTCCGTATCCGGCGCAACCGGCGTATCGGCGGCGACCGCCGCCTCCGCGTCCGCTGCCGCAAAGATTCCGGCGCCGCGTAAATCCGGCGTCCCGCGCAAACCCCGCCCGAGCAGCGAGCCGGCACCGACCGCCGCCGCCCCGTCGCGGGATGACAGTATTCAGCCTACGTCGCCACGCCAGCCGGTTTCCGGCGGCATCGACGAGTAAGGAGAAAGGCATGCAATTCGACAAGCGCGCCTGGCTCGACCGCATCAAGCGGATGTTCGTGGGCTTCGACCGTCCGCTCGCCCTGATCGTGTTTCTGCTGCTGTGCGTCGGCATCGTCACGCTATACAGCGCGACGCTGGACATGCCCGGCCGCGTGGAAGACCAACTGCGCAACATCATGCTGACGTTCGTGCTGATGTGGGCGCTGGCCAATGTGCCAGCCACCACACTGATGCGCTTCGCGGTCCCGCTCTACACGTTCGGGATCGCGTTACTGGTGGCCGTGGCGCTGTTTGGCCTCACACGCAAGGGCGCGAAGCGCTGGATCAACGTCGGCGTGGTGATCCAGCCGTCGGAGATTCTGAAGATCGCCACACCGTTGATGCTCGCCTGGTACTACCAGCGCCGCGAAGGCGTGATGCGCTGGTATGACTTTCTGGTCGGCTTCCTGATCCTGATTGTGCCGGTCGGTTTGATCGCCAAGCAGCCTGACCTCGGCACCGCCGTGCTGGTGTTCGCGGCCGGCTTCTTCGTGATCTACTTCGCGGGGCTGAGTTTCAAGCTGATCGTGCCGGTGCTGATTGCCGGCGTGATCGCCGTCGGCTCGATCGCGGCGTTCCAGGACAAGATCTGTCAGCCGGAAGTGCAGTGGCCGCTGATGCACGATTATCAGAAGCACCGTATCTGTACGCTGCTGGATCCTACTTCCGATCCGCTCGGCAAGGGTTTCCACACGATCCAGGCGGTGATTGCAATCGGCTCGGGCGGTCCGCTCGGCAAGGGCTGGCTGAAGGGTACCCAGGCGCACCTGGAGTTCATCCCCGAGAAGCACACCGACTTCATCTTCGCGGTGTTTTCCGAGGAGTTCGGGCTGGCGGGCGGGATCGTGCTGCTCACGCTTTATATGCTGCTGATCGCGCGCGGTCTGTATATCGCCGCCAATGGGGCGACGCTGTTTGGGCGGCTGCTGGCCGGATCGCTGACGATGGCGTTCTTCACCTATGCGTTCGTCAACATCGGCATGGTGAGCGGGATCTTGCCGGTGGTGGGCGTGCCGTTGCCGTTCATGAGCTACGGCGGCACTGCGCTGACTACGCTGGGGGTCGCGATCGGCCTCATCATGAACGTCGCGCGGCAGAAACGATTGATGCAGAGTTAGAGCGGAAGCGACGCTCAGGGCGTAAGGCTCAAGGCGCAGACTGCGGAGCCGAAAGCAGCAGAAGCGAAGGATGCAGAGCCGAACGAGGCAATGTCAAAGCGGACCACAGCAAGGCCGATATGAAAAGGGGCGCACCGTCAGGAGCGCCCCTTTTCATTTAATGCGGTCTCATTTACTGCGGTTTCACTTCCTTCTGATCCCGCAGTTGCGCGCTCAGTTGCTGATACTTGAGTTTCGCTGCCGGATCGCCTTGTGCCGCCGCTGCCGCGTAATACGCGCGCGCCACGTTCAGGTTCTTGTCCACGCCATCACCGCCCCGTTCGTAGAACGAGCCAGTCACGTACTGCGCGGTCATGTCGCCGCCTTGCGCAGCCTTCTTGTACCAGACGAACGCCTGCTGGTTATCACGAGTCGTGCCGCGGCCATCGAGAAACTGGTTGGCCAGCGCGAGCTCTGCCTGCACGTGCCCCTGCTGCGCGGCCTTCAGGAACCACCGGTGCGCCTCGATCGGATCACGCCCGACGAACTCGCCGTCGTCGTACATCTTGCCGTACACGTACTGCGCGTGCGACATGTTGGCGTCGGCGGCCTTGCGTAGCCACTTCTTGCCTTCGTCGACATTGGCTGTGGTGCCTTCACCGTTGAGCAACATCATCGCGTAGTTGAACTCGGCCAGCCGGCTGCCACGCTCCGCGGCTTTACGGAACTCGGCGAGCGCCGCGGCCAGATTGCCGGCGTTGTAATCGGCGACCGCGGTTTGCGTCTCCGGATCGTTCGACTTCGCGACGCGGTTGTCCTGCGCATACGCCGCCACATTCGCTATCAACGCCGCAGTAACCGCCAGACGCACCGCGACGCATTGCACCATCCCCTTCATGTCCTCACCTCCTGCAACGCCTGGCGGGTCGCGCGCAACATCCACATGACGTCGGCGGCCAGGGCGATAAAACGAAAACCGGCATCGCGATGCTGCTTTGCGCTCGCGACATCCATAGCAAAAATTCCCGCAGCGATACCGGCCTTGTCGGCGGCACTGACAATGCGCGCCATCGCCGCCTGTACGTCGGCGTGCTTCGAATCGCCGAGATGGCCGAGGCTCGCGGCGAGATCGGCTGGGCCGACGAACAGGCAATCGACGCCCGGCGTAGCCGCGATCTTCTCCACCTCCTGCAGGCCGCGCGCCGACTCGATCTGGACGATGGTCGCGATCTGCGCGTTGGCGGTCTGCACGTAGTCGCGTCGCATGCCATAGGACGCAGCACGCACGGCACCCGCCACGCCGCGCTGACCGTCGAGTGCCCCGGCGGTCGGGTACTGCGTCAGACGCACGGCGTGTGCCGCCTCTTCCGCGGTTTCGATATTCGGGAACATCAGCGTGCGGGCGCCGGCGTCGAGCACGCGCTTGACGAGCCACGCCTCGCTGGCGGGCACGCGCACGACCGGCTCGCTCGGCAGATGCGCCGCAGCGATCGCGCGCAATTGCGACGTGACGTCGCCGCTATCGTTCGGCGCATGCTCCATGTCGATCAGCAGCCAGTCGAAACCGGCGTGCGCGAGCGCCTCGGCGGCAGAATCGCTGCCGAGCGAAAGCCACAGGCCAAACAGCGGATCGGCTTCTTTCAGACGTTGCTTGAGGGGATTCGTGAAGGTACTCATTGCCGCGCTCCCTGGCGATGGGATACATCGCCTGAAACGCGGATGAGGATGCTGGCGTGGCAGGACAGAACAACGCCCAGGCCGTGACGGCCCAAATGCCTGCTGCGACGCAATGCGGTGACCGGCATGTCTCGCTCCGTGTGGTTATCGGAGCGATCATACCGTGACAATAACGCGGAGGTTGGGCCGCGGAGTTGGCCTGCGCGGCCCTGCGTTTAATCGCGGACCACGTCGGCCCAGCAATTCGGCGTCTCGAACAGACGCACCTTATGCAGTCGCAGATTCACGCCGTAATGCGCGTCATAGACGTTCGCGAGAATATCGAACGCGACGGCGGCGAGATTTTCAACGGTCGGGATGCGATCGAGCACGACCGTCTTGTGGCCCGCCATCGTTTCCAGAAAACCGCGCACCTGCGTGTCGCCTTCGTAGACGAGGAACGCATGGTCCCACTTGTCGACCAGATGCTCGACCGCGAGCGACTTTACGTCAGCGAAGTCCATCACCATGCCGCGATCCGGCGCGCCTTCGGTATCGACCAGATCGCCTTGCAGCGTGATTTCGAGCACATAGCGATGGCCGTGCAGATTGCGGCACTGGCTGCGGTGATCGGGGATGCGGTGGCCCGCGTCGAATTCGAGTTTTCGTGTAATCGTCAGCACGGCAAATCAGGGAATGTTCAGATACTTGTGGGTCTGCATCGACAGGCGCCATTGCGGATGGCGTTTGCACCAGTCGATCGCGAGCTTGGTGTTGAGGTCGCGCGACGGGCCGTCCATCGGCTGGACGAGGAAATACTCGAAGTCGAGCTTCGCATACTCGGACAAACGCTGGTTGTCCTGCGGAATCACGACCTTCAGTTCGTTGCCCTTGGTGACGACGAGCGGCGCGTCGGCCTTCGGGCTCACGCATATCCAGTCGATCGTCTCGAGCACCGGCAACGAGCCATTAGTTTCGATGGCGATTTCGAAACCGGCGGCATGCAGCGCGTCGACGAACGGCGGGTCGATCTGCAACATCGGTTCACCGCCCGTGCACACCACGAAGCGCTCGCCTTCGCCTTCCGGCCATTGCGACGCGATCATCTGCACCAGCTCTTCGGCAGTACGGTACTTGCCACCGTTCTCACCATCGGTCCCGACGAAGTCCGTATCGCAGAAACGGCAGACCGCATCCGCACGATCTTCTTCGCGGCCCGACCACAGATTGCAGCCGGCGAACCGGCAGAACACGGCCGGACGCCCGGCATTCGCGCCCTCGCCCTGCAATGTGTAGAAGATTTCCTTGACCGCGTAAGTCATGCTGCTTTCTGCCTTGTGTTCCTGAAAATAATTGCCTGCGCGGCGCCCGTTCGCACGGTGCGCCAGCGTAAAACTTTGGTGAGAGCGTCAGACCGACTCGGTCACCTTCTCACCGGCCAGATACGCTTCGTAACCGCGCTTGCGCAAGCGGCACGCCGGGCATTCACCGCAGCCGAAACCCCATGCATGCAACTCGGCGCGCTCGCCAACATAGCAGGTGTGCGTTTCGACGCGTACCAATTCGACCAGTTCATCGCCGCCCAACTCGTGCGCAAGACGCCACGTGTCGGCCTTATCGAGCCACATCAGCGGCGTTTCGAGCAGAAAGCGCGTATCCATGCCGAGGTTCAGCGCGACCTGCAATGCCTTCATCGTATCGTCGCGGCAATCGGGGTAGCCCGAGAAGTCCGTCTCGCACATGCCGCCGACCAGCACCTGCAAACCTCGCCGATAGGCGATGGCGGCGGCGATCGTCATGAACATCAGATTGCGGCCCGGCACGAATGTATTCGGTAAACCGTTCGCCGTGGCGTGAATCTCGATCTCGCGCGTCATCGCGGTATCGCTGATCGAGCCGAGGACCGACAGATCGATCATGTGATCCTCGCCGAGGCGCTCAGCCCAAGCCGGAAATGCCCGCGTCACCGCGTTACGAAACCCTTCGCGGCATTCGAGTTCGACTCGGTGCCGCTGGCCATAATCGAAGCCCAGCGTCTCGACCGTTTCATAACGTTCGAGGGCCCAGGCGAGGCATGTGGCGGAATCCTGGCCGCCGGAAAACAGCACCAGAGCGCTACGTTTAGCGTCTTTGCGGATCACCGTGAAACTCCGTGAATGATGAGTGCCACGTCGCGCTGCGCGAGGTGCGCCATGCAAGCAACGCGGCGCGACGCGTGCCGGCACTGCTGCCGACCCAAAGCAGTATAGGCCGCGCCTTCCGCATGCAGAGTCGCTGGGCGCTTATACCGTTAATCGTCGGGCGAAGGGTTCGGCACCTGTTGCGGCCTTGCCGTGTTGCGGCAGAGTGCGCAAAAGGCGTCGCTTCAGGATACGAAAAGACGCGTTTGGCGCGGTGGCGCGCCAGTGGAACGCCGGCAGCACCCTCGCATGCAAGTCCTTGAACTGGCGCGATTTTATCACGCGATGCCCAATGCCGCCGAGCACACCCGCCGCAGCGGCAAGCTGGCCATGCCGCCACGCATGACCATCAGAAACGGGACAAAAAAAGGAAAAGCCCCAGGAATCTTGCGATTTCCTGGGGCTGAATCCTGGTGGCCTGGGACGGAATCGAACCATCGACACGCGGATTTTCAATCCGCTGCTCTACCAACTGAGCTACCGGGCCAACGAAGAACGAAATGATATCAAAGGGTCAGCAGCACGGCAAGCCCCCTCTCGAAAAAATCTGCCGGGCCCGAACCTGCGCGCTTTGCGCGGCCGTTCACTCCCCTTTGTTCTTACCGAGATCGACACCGAGCTGTTTGAGCTTGCGATACAAGTGCGTGCGCTCGAGACCTGTCTTTTCCGCGACGCGCGTCATGCTGCCATTCTCACGCGCGAGGTGATATTCGAAGTAAGCACGCTCGAACGCATCGCGCGCATCGCGCAACGGGATGTCGAACGAAATCGACGCCGTTTGCGCAGCCAACGCGCCGCTGCCGATGCCATCCGACGATAGCATCGGCAACGCAGCCGCCGATGCCACGGCCGAAGTGCTGACCGGCAACACCGGCTTGGCGACCGCGCCGCCGGGCGCACCTGCCGCATTGCCGCGGGCGAGGCCCTGCTCGACGGCCTTCAGCAGCTTCTGCAACGCAATCGGCTTCTCGAGGAAATTGAGTGCGCCGATCTTGGTCGCTTCGACCGCCGTGTCGATGGTTGCGTGACCGGACATCATGATCACCGGCATGGTCAGCTGCCCCTGCGCGGCCCATTCTTTGAGCAGGGTCACGCCGTCGGTATCGGGCATCCAGATGTCGAGCAGCACCAGGTCCGGCGCCTGGCGCAAGCGGAATTCGCGCGCTTCCTGCGCATTTTCCGCAGCCTCCACGACATGTCCCTCGTCGCTCAGGATCTCCGAGAGCAATTCCCGGATGCCCATTTCATCATCTACCACCAGGATGGTTGCCATTTACGCTGCCCTTGTCTGCACTGTTGCTTTTGTCGTTCCCTGCGACGCATTGCCATGCGCCGGCCGCGACCCTGCTCCAGGTGCCGCGGCATCGTCTGCCAGTTGAAGGAAGAGGATCGAAATCTGCGCACCCTCGATCACATCGCCCGCTTTCATGCGGTTGCGAATGTCGATGCGCGCGCCGTGTTCGTCGACGATCTTCTTGACCATCGCAAGACCGAGACCCGTACCTTTGGCCTTGGTCGTCACGTAAGGTTCGAATGCCCGTGTCAGGATACGCGCGGGGAAGCCCGGTCCGTTATCCGACACTGTCAGACGCACCGCGACGTGTACTTTGCCTTCCGCGTCGGGGTCTCCGTATTCTACTGTCCTCGTCTCGAGCAACACACGCGGTTGTTCGACGTCGGCCACGGCATCCTGTGCATTCTGCAGCAGGTTGTGAATTACCTGTCGCAATTGTGTCGCGTCGCCGCGAATCGCCGGCAAATCCGCGAGTTCTACCTGAATCGCACCCTTGCCTTCTTCGATACCGTACAGCGTGAGCACTTCGCTGACCAGTTCGTTCAGTTGCAGATGCGCGAGCACCGCCGGGGGCGTGCGCGCATAGTCGCGGAAATTGTCGACCATCTGCTTCATCGCCGCGACCTGATTGACGATGGTGGTCGCGCCGCGCTTCAGCACATCGGCATCCGATGGCGACAGCTTGTCGGCAAGTTTCATCTGCAAACGCTCGGCGGAGAGCTGGATCGGCGTGAGCGGGTTCTTGATCTCGTGCGCGAGACGCCGTGCGACTTCGCCCCAGGCGATCGAACGCTGCGCAGAGATCACATCCGAAATATCGTCGAACACGACGACGTAGCCGGAGGTCTGCATGTCTTCCGCATCGCGGTCGGTCGCGGACACAAGACGCGCGCCGCGCACGAGCAAGGTAAGCGGCTCGGTTTCGCCCGGCACCTGCACCGAGAACTGCTGCTGCCAGTGGCCCCGGTCGTCGTGACCGTCGCCGCTTGCGGCCTCACGATCGGCGAAGGCCTTGCGCACCATGCCGCCGAATTCGCTCAACACGCCAATCTGCTCGAGCGCCGAACCCAGCACCTCCTGGAACTGCTGACGGAAAATCCGCTCGGCGCCGCGGTTTGCAGTGGTGAGACGGAACTGCCGGTCAAACACGAACACACCCGCGGTCAGGTTCGCGAGAATGCTTTCCAGATAGGCTTTCGAATGCTCGAGCGCGATCCGGTTGTTCTCGACCGCCGCGCGCGCTTCGGAGAGCTGCCGCGTCATCGCGTTGAACGACTGCGTGAGGAAGCCCAGTTCGTCACGCGATTTGATTTCGCGCTTCGGCGTGTAGTCGCCCTCGGTCACTTCCTTGGTGCCCTGCGCGAGCAGGAACAACGGCCGCGCAAGCTGATTGCCGAGCGCGAGCGCCAGCATCATCGCGATGAAGGTGGCGAGGAACAGCGCGAGCGTCAGCGTGCCGATGTACATCTTGCGCAATCCGGTGCGGCCCAGCGCCTTCTCCTGATATTCGCGATAGGCCCGCTGCACCGCGTCGGCATTACGCGCGAGCGACGGCGACACCGGCTGCGTGAGCTGCAGGAAGCGTTCGGTCGGCTGCAGCAACGACGCGTTCGAATCGGGAATGCGCTGCACGACGCGCAGCCGCAACGCGCCCTTGCTGCCATGCGCGTGCGGATCGCCGTCGACTTCCCCTTCGATCGCCGCATAGCCACGGCCACGCGCCTGATCGATCATCAGCGGCGTGGGCAAGTCATTCGACACGAGCGTCGCGTAATTGCCGGATGCCTGCGCGACCACGTGCATGTCCGGTGTCGCGCCCGACATGCTGCGCGTGGGTTCGACGATCGTTGCGTCCTGCACGCCGAACTGATCGCGCAAGCGCAGCAGCGTGAGCGTGGTGCCGGCCGCATCCGCGCTCGCCAGCTGCTCGGACATCAGGCGGCCCTTGGTCTGCAGATCCGATAGCGACGCGTCGAGCATGCCGCGGCCGAGATTCAGGCCCGAGGTCAACGCGGTTTCGACGTTCACGTCGAACCACGACTCGATACTGCGCGAGACGAACTGATACGAGACCACATAAATGATGCCGCCCGGCACCACGCCGACCAGCGCCATGAAGAACGCGAGTTTCGCTAATAGCCGGGTGCCGAACTTACCTTTTTTGAGCCGCGCAATGATGATGATGACGAGCGTCGCCACCACCAGCAAAAAGATCATCGCGACCACGAGGTTGGCCGCGTACAGCCACTGGTAATAGCGGTCGAAAAATTCGGTATTCGCACTCGCCGCTGCAAGCAGCACGAGCAGCAGCACGGCCGTCACGGCGACCGTGGACACCAGCACGCGCACGACGATGCTGCTGACGCTGGTGGCTCGGCGCACTCTATTTAGCACGTTCGGTCACCGTGAAGGTAAAGCGTTTCCACTCCGACGAGAGGCTCCAGTCGCGGTTGTTCACCGCGTCGATCTGGAACGGCTTGGGCATCAGCGCGATGTCGAGTTGCATGCGCACCGACGCGTTGTACGTCTCCCCAACATGCACCTGATTGCGGTCGATCACGTGCCACGACGTGATGTGCTTGATCACCGCGAGCGCATCTTTCAGCGTCGTGAAGCCGAGCTGCAACCCACCCGACGACACGCTCGACACACGATACTCACGCGTGAGCGGCTGGAACGACAGGCGGATGCTCTGCGACACGCTCACCGGCTGTTCGTCGAACCAGTACCAGCGCGGTCGGCTCAGTTCGAAGTCTGTCGTGAAGTACAGCGGAATGCCTTTGTTGACGGCGTCTTCGAGATTGCTGTTCAGGTCGAAGTCGAAACGCGCGTCGATGCTCCAGCCGGTGTTGTCCGATTGCAGCGACGCGCGCTGCACCGCGATCGAATCGGCATACGCCGCGCCCGGTACGGCGAGCCACACGGCCAGCACGATCCAGAGCACGGCAGCGAGCCGAAGCGGGAAGAAGCGTTTGATGGTCACCGTTTCTGAAAGCGCGCGTAGAAAAATCCGTCGTGGTCTGAGTTCGAGCCGGCGCTATCTTCAGCGGCATGTCCGGCATGGGACCCGGCCGATGTGCCGGCGGGCGCGCGGGCGACTGAGGGTAAAAGTTGCCCCGGCGCGTCCAATCGTACCGCATCCTGGTACTTGTTTCCAAACCACTGCGCCTGCAACTCGCCTTCTTCGGGGAAGATCGAACACGTAACGTAGAGCAACTCGCCGCCTGGCTTCACGAGTGGCCATAGCGCGTCGAGAATGCGGCGCTGCTCGGCGACCAGCGCAGGAATATCCGACACGCGACGCAGCCAGCGAATATCGGGATGACGCCGCACGATGCCCGAGGCCGAACACGGCACGTCGGCCAGAATACGATCGAACGGCTGGTCGATGTCGTCGTGCCATTTTGCGGACGCGCCTGCATCGCCGATACGCACTTCCGCTTCGAGCTTGAGCCGCTGCAAGTTTTCGCCAATGCGACGCGCGCGCGACGCGTCACTTTCGAGCGCCACGAGCTGCAGGTTGGCAAGTTCGAGCAGATGGCCGGTTTTGCCGCCAGGCGCCGCGCACGCGTCGAGCACACGCATGCCGTCACGCACGCCGAGCAGTTGCGCAGCGAGTTGCGCGCCGGCGTCCTGCACCGACACAACACCGTCGTTGAAGCCGGGGATCCGGTCGACCGGCATCGGCGTGGCGAGCTTGACGGCGTATTCGCCGGCTCGGCTCGCGGGAATGTGATGGTCTTGCAGCACCTGCAGATAGGCATCGACGGTCGAGCGGCGTGCGTTCACTCGCAACGTCAGCGGACCTTGCGTATTGCCGGAAGCGAGCACCGCTTGCCATGCGTCGGGCCACGCGACTCTGACCGCACCGATCCACCACGCCGGGTAGTTCCAGCGCGCGACTTCGTCGGCTTGCGCTGCGCTCAGCAGCGCCTCACGCTCGCGCAGGAAATTGCGCAGGACGGCGTTGACGAGACCCTTTGCGAACGCGAATTCACGGCGCGCGGCGATGGCGCCCACTGCCTGATCGACCACCGTGAACGGCGCGTAGGCGGCGTTCGCTTCATCGTCGACGAGCAACGCGAGCGCGCAGGCGAGCACATGACCGACGTGCGGCGGCGGTGCTTTCTTCACCAGTCTCGCGATCAGCCACTCGGCCGTCGCCAGACGCCGCATGGTGCGGTACGCGATGTCCTGCACTGCGCCGCGCGCAGTGGCGACGCTGCCTTCGGGCGCGGATACGAATACGGATTGCAACGCGGCCGGCAAGGCCGCGCCGAGGCGCACGGCGCCGACTGCCTGGCCTGCGCAGTCGAGCGCAAAACCGAGCGATTCGGGCGCGAGATGCAGCATCGACAAGCGGGATTCGCGCGGACGCGTCGGTGGTGCAGCAGAACGCGAAGAAGGTTTTGGAGTCATGAAAAAGGCAAAGGCAGGCCGTGCGGTACGCGCGGCGCAAACAGCACACATTGTAGCGTGGCGTAGGGCGGAGGCCGCCGAAGGCGGACTGGCGGTGACGCTTGAACAAAAAAGGCGAGCCCGCAGACTCGCCTTTCGTCACGCCGGATCAGCGCACCGTTACTCGAAGCGCCCCGTGCGCGCCATTTCCATCAAACGCGCGATGCGTTCCTCGGTGGCTGGGTGCGTCGAGAACAGATTCGCGATGCCGCCGCCCGACAGCGGATTCATGATCATCATCTGCGCGGTGGCCGGGTGCTGCTCGGCCGTGGGGAACGGAATGCCGCTCGCGTAACGATGGATTTTGTCGAGCGCCGAGGCGAGCGCCTGCGGATCACCGGAAATCTGCGCGCCGCCACGGTCCGCTTCGAATTCACGCGCACGCGAAATCGCCATCTGAATCAGCGCGCCGGCGATCGGCGCGAGCAACGCGACAGCGATGCCCGCGATCGGGTTCGTCGGACGACCGTTTTCGTCACGGCTGCCGAAGAACATCGCGAAGTTCGCCAGTGCGGAAATGGCGCCGGCCATCGTCGCCGAAACCGTGGAGATCAGGATGTCGCGGTGCTTCACGTGCGCCAGTTCGTGCGCCATCACGCCGCGCATTTCGCGCTCGGATAGCACGCGCAAGATACCGGTCGTGGCGGCGACAGCCGCATGCTCCGGATTGCGGCCGGTGGCGAACGCGTTCGGCGCGTCTTCGTTGATCAGGTAGACGCGCGGCATTGGCAGGCCGGCACGCGTGGAAAGCTCGCGCACCATGCGGTAGAACTGCGGCGCACTGTTTTCGTCGACTTCCTGCGCGTTGTACATGCGCAGGACCATCTTGTCCGAGAACCAGTACGAAAAGAAATTCATCCCAAGGGCGATCACGAGCGCGATCATCATGCCGCGCGACCCGCCGATCATCCCGCCGATCACGATGAAAAGGGCCGTGATCGCGGCCATCAACATCGCGGTTTTGACCCAATTGAACATGTCTGCTACTCCTTGCCCTGACGCGGGTTCATATCTGCACCGCGTGATCGCGGCAGCTGATTGTAAGCAAAATGTTAGATATGGGCGCGTGAGGAAAATTCAATCATGTTGATGCGGTGGCGAGCTTGATGCCCAAGCCGACGAATGCGCTACCGACGCCGCGATCCAGCCACCGCTTCATCAACGGCTGCCCGGAGAAGCGCTGGGTCACGCTGCCGGCAACCCACGCGACAAAACTGTTCCAGATCATGCTCATCACGACGAACACCCCGCCGAGCGTGAGGAACGCCAGCGCCTTATGGTCGCTGCCCGTTGTGACGAATTGCGGAAAGAACGACACGAAGAACAGCACGACCTTGGGATTCAGCACATTGGTCCAGAAGCCTTGCAGGAACAACTGACGCAACGATTTCGGCGCTCCGGCCGCGCGCGCTTCGCCCACCGCCTGGTCTGCCGCCGGCTTCGCGAAAATCAGGCGCACGCCGAGATACATCAGATAAATAGCGCCGACGAACTTGATGACGGTGAACGCGGTGGCCGACGCGGCCAGCAACGCCGTCAGGCCGAACGCGCAGGCAAGCGAATGAACGCAGCAACCGGCGGAGATGCCGAGCGCGGACGTGAGCCCTGCGCCACGGCCCTGAGCGACGCTGCGCCCGACGATGTAAGCCGTGTCGGGACCGGGCGTCACGTTCAGCAGAAAGACCGCGGCGACGAAAAACTCGAAATGGGTGATGCCAAACATGGGGATCCTCTAAACGCGGGCTGTTGCATAGAGGATTCTAACGCGCTGCAGACTTGCAGCGGGGCTCTTGAACACCGGCTGAACGGACGGTGCTCAAGCTATGCGCAAGGCGGTTATTTTGCTTCGGGAAGCTGGAAACGCTGACCCGCGGCCAGCGTGGCGCCGGCCAGGAATTCGCGCACCGGCAAGCGCTTGCCGCCGGGTTTTTGCAATTGCGTGAGACGCAAGGCGCCTTCGCCACAGGCAACCACGACGCCTTCCGAAGAGACATCGGCGATCGTGCCGGGCGCTTTGTTGCCTTGCGCCTCGGCCGGGACCGCTGCCCAGATTTTGATCGACGTGCCGTCTTCCAGCGTCCCCACGCCGCCGGGGAACGGGTCGAACGCGCGCACCTGACGCGCGAGGACCGCGGCCGGCTTACGCCAGTCGAGTGCGGCCTCGTGCTTGCCGATCTTTTCCGCGTAAGTCACGCCTTCCGCGGGCTGCGGCGTTGCCGCCAGCTTGCCGCTGCGCTCGAGTTCGATCAGCGCTTCGACGATCAGCTTCGCGCCGTCTTGTGCGAGGCGGTCGTGCAAGGTGGCCGTCGTGTCGTCGGCGGAAATCGGCGTGCGTGCTTCGGAAATCATCGCGCCGGTGTCGAGGCCGACGTCCATCTGCATCAGCGTGATGCCGGTTTCCGCGTCGCCCGCTTCGATTGCGCGGTGGATCGGCGCCGCGCCGCGCCAACGCGGCAACAACGACGCGTGAATGTTGATGCAACCCAGCGGTGGAATATCGAGCACTTCCTGCGGCAGGATCAGACCATAAGCGGCCACTACCATCACGTCGTGCGGCGTGGCGCGCAGTTGATCGATCGCGGCGGCGGCTTCGGCCGGATATTTGCCGGCGCGGCGCAGCGAAGGCGGCTGCGCCACGGCGAGCCCATGCTCCTGCGCGTAACGCTTCACCGGACTCGCCTGCAATTTCATCCCGCGTCCTGCGGGCCGGTCCGGCTGGGTCAGCACGAGCGGCACCGGAAAACCGGCACTGTGGATCGCGGCCAGCGCGGCCGCGGCGAACTCCGGCGTACCGGCAAAGATGACGCGCAACGAATGACTCATGAAGGGGTGCGGTAGACGATGTGGACGCGCATTACATCGCGTGGGCGAGCTTCTTCATCTTGCTCTTGATGCGCGTCTGCTTGAGCGACGAGAGGTACTCGACGAACACACGGCCCATCAGGTGATCCATTTCGTGCTGGACGCACACGGCCAGCAACCCTTCGCAATCCAGCTCAAAGGTTTCGCCCTTCTCGTTGAGCGCCCGCACGCGCACTTTCTCGGCGCGCTCGACATTGTCGTAAATGCCCGGCACCGAGAGGCAGCCCTCTTCCGACACTTCCTTCTCGTCGCTCGACCAGAGGATTTCCGGGTTGATAAGCGCGAGCAGTTCGTCGTGCGTTTCCGACACGTCGATCACGATCACGCGCTCATGCACGTCCACCTGGGTCGCCGCGAGGCCGACGCCAGGCGCGGCGTACATCGTTTCGGCCATGTCGGCGACGAGCCGGCGAATACGGTCGTTGACCACTTCGACCGGCTTCGCAACCTTGTGCAGCCGCTTGTCCGGGTAATTGAGAATGTTCAGTAAAGCCATGATCTTGAGTGTGTTTTTTCGGCGCCGCTGCCCGCTGGAAGGCTAGCGTTGGCCATTCGGCCAGGTTGTGGGCGCATCGCGTTACGCAGAGGATAGAGGCTGTCGAACCGGTTCGATTCAACGCGCCACGTGCGCCAAACGACGAGCCCGCGCGGGTGGGCGCGGCGCTGCAGTTATTTCGGATGATGAAAATTTTAGCATGGCGCCCGCCTGCCCGCTGGCCCTGTAAGAGGATCGACTCTCAATGCGTACCTTGCCCGCAACCGATATTGAACTCGCCGCCTGGCTGCGGCTTTCGCTCGCGCCGGGGTTGAAACCCGCTGCCCTGCGTCTACTGCTGGGCGCTTTCGGACTGCCGGAAGCGATCTTCAATCAATCGCCCGAGGCACTTGCCGAGATCGCTGGCGAGGCCGCGGCACGCGCCGTGCTGGCGCCGTCCAGCCCAGATTTCGATGCGCAACTCGACGCGGTAATGGCATGGCGCGAGCTACCCGGCAACCACGTGGTGACACTCGACGATCCCGCCTATCCGCCCGCGCTACTGACCATGCCCGATCCGCCGCCACTACTATATATAAAGGGCCGGCTGGATCTGCTGCATACGAGGGCGGTCGCCCTGGTGGGCAGCCGCAGCGCGACACCGCAAGGCGCTGAAGACGCGGAGCGCTTCGCGCGTGAGCTTTCGCAGGCCGGCGTCACGATCGTGTCTGGACTGGCACTGGGCATCGACGGTGCGGCGCATCGAGGCGGCCTGGAAGGCGCCGGCGGTACGGTGGCCGTGATCGGCACCGGAGCGGACCTCGTGTATCCGGCCGCGCATCATGCACTGGCGCGGCAGATTGCAACGCAAGGCGCGATCCTTTCGGAATGGCCGCTCGGCACGCCGGCGCGCGCCGCCAATTTTCCGCAACGTAACCGCTTGATCGCCGGCCTCGTCAGCGGGGTAGTGATCGTCGAGGCCGCCATGCGCTCGGGTTCGCTGATCACGGCTCGGCTCGCCAATGAAATGGGGCGCGATATCTTCGCATTGCCCGGCTCGATCCACGCGCCGTTGTCGCGCGGTTGTCATCGAATCATCAAGCAGGGCGCCAAGCTGGTGGAAACGCCTGACGAGGTGCTGGAGGAACTGGGCTTCGCCAAGCCTGTGGCAACGAAGGCCGCCAGCAAGCAGGTGGTTCTTTGGGACTGCGCGGGCGCGCGGGATTCCTCAACGGGGCTGGCGTCGGTGGCAGGTCAAGCGAATTCGGTAGCCGCGCCAGCCTCAGCCGCGACTCAGCCACAATTGTCGACGGCGCCGGCAGTATCCACGGCCCCGCCGGCCATGAGCGCAGAGGCGTTGCAACTCCTCGACGCACTCGGCCACGCCCCCGCCACGCTTGAAATTCTTGCCACCCGTACCGAGATGGGGGACGCGGCATTGCAAAACACGCTGCTGCAGCTCGAACTCGCCGGCCAGGTGACCGCGCTGCCCGGCGGCCGCTTCACGCGAGCCACCCACGGCTGACCCCGCATCGACCAGGGTTGACCACCATTCGGGATCGGCCATGCTACATTCGCGCCAAAGCACCTGACAAAAGTACGCAAGGAACCACCATGCCCGCGCTGAATCTCGACACCGACCAAGACCGGATCGCCGAGCGCGTCAACGAACCCGACACGCTGTTCGTGGCCTGCCTGTGCGCGGAGTGGTGCGGAACCTGCCGTGAGTATCGGGATGCCTTTGACCGGCTGGCGGATAAGCATCCGGAGATCTGTTTCGCATGGATCGACATCGAAACCCATGCCGACCGCTTCGACGATCTGGATGTCGAGAATTTCCCGACCATCCTGATCGAAGACTCGGTAACGACACGTTTTTTTGGCACGGTTTTGCCACAGGCGGCGATTGTGGAGAGGATGTTGTCCGATCTGACGGCCGTGCCCGGCGTCAGCGGCGCACCCAAACTACGGCCCGCGCTCGCCGTCGCGTGAATGTGGCCGCCAGCCGCTGAACCTTGCGGCACGGGCGTTGCGAGCGACACACAGCGCGTTTTCCGCAGCTTGCCCAGTTACTGGGCGCGCAATTATCATGGCGCGCTTTTTATGGCACTTGACACGCCGCGCTCGCGCCGTGTGCTATAAAGCGGTCGTTATTGGGTCGCAAAGGTCGCAAACGAGGGTCGCGCTAATTAATGCGCACTCAAGGCCATCAACCCGGATCTACCAACCTCACATCGAGTCATGTCCAAAGCACTGATCATCGCCGAAAAGCCTTCCGTCGCGAACGACATCGCGCGCGCTTTGGGCGGCTTTACCAAGCATGACGAATACTACGAAAGCGACGACTACGTCCTTTCCTCGGCAGTCGGCCACTTGCTGGAAATCGCCGCGCCCGAAGACTATGAAGTCAAACGCGGCAAGTGGAGTTTCGCCAACCTGCCCGTCATTCCGCCGCATTTCGATCTGAATCCAATCGCCAAGAGCGAGTCGCGCCTGAAGGTGCTGACCAAGCTGCTCAAACGTAAAGACGTCGATCGTCTGATCAACGCATGTGACGCGGGGCGCGAGGGCGAGCTGATTTTCCGCCTGATCGCGCAGCATGCAAAAGCCAAGCAACCGGTACAGCGCCTGTGGCTTCAGTCGATGACAGCCGGCTCGATTCGCGACGGCTTTGCGCGTCTGCGTAGCGACGAAGAAATGCAGCCGCTCGCGGATGCAGCGCGCTGCCGCTCGGAAGCGGACTGGCTGGTCGGCATCAACGGCACGCGCGCCATGACGGCGTTCAACAGCAAGGGCGGCGGCTTCTTCCTGACCACGGTCGGGCGGGTGCAGACGCCCACGCTGTCGATCGTCGTCGAGCGCGAAGAAAAAATTCGCCGCTTCGTGCCGCGCGATTACTGGGAAGTGAAGGCGGAGTTCGTCTGCGCGGCCGGTTTCTACGAAGGCCGCTGGTTCGATCCGCAATTCAAGCGCGACGAGTTCGATCCGGAAAAACGCGATTCGCGCCTGTGGGCACTGCCCGCGGCCGAAACGATCGTCGCCGCCTGCCGCGGCCAGATCGGCAAGGTAACCGAAGAATCAAAGCCGTCCACGCAACTGTCGCCGGCGCTGTTCGACCTGACCAGCTTGCAGCGTGAAGCCAACGGACGCTTCGGCTTCTCGGCGAAGAACACGCTGGGCCTCGCTCAGGCGCTGTACGAAAAGCACAAGGTGCTGACCTATCCCCGGACCGACGCGCGCGCGTTGCCGGAAGACTATATGGATACGGTCAAGGAAACGCTCGGCATGCTCAAGGAGAGCAACAACTATCTCCCGTATGCCAAGCAGGTGCTCGACAAGGGCTGGGTGAAGCCGAACAAGCGCATCTTCGATAACTCGAAGATCAGCGACCACTTCGCAATCATCCCGACTGCACAAGCGCCGAAGAATCTGTCCGAGCCGGAACAGAAGCTTTACGACCTCGTCGTGAAACGCTTCCTGTCGGTGTTCTTCCCGGCCGCCGAGTACAAGGTGACGACGCGGATCACGGAAGTGGTCGGTCATCACTTCAAGACTGAAGGCAAGGTGCTGGTCGAACCGGGCTGGTTGCAGGTCTACGGCCGCGAAATCAGCGGTGAAGACGCGAACCTCGTACCGGTGCAGAAGGACGAGAAGGTCAAGACGGACAAGATCGCCGCCCAGCAACTGGTGACGAAACCGCCCGCGCGTTACAACGAAGCGACCTTGCTGTCGGCCATGGAAGGCGCGGGCAAACTGGTCGAAGACGACGAATTGCGCGAAGCGATGGCGGCCAAGGGGCTCGGCACGCCGGCCACGCGCGCCGCCATCATCGAAGGCTTGCTCGGTGAAAAGTATCTGATCCGTGAAGGCCGCGATCTGATTCCGACCGCCAAGGCATTCCAGCTGATGACGCTGCTGCGCGGCCTCGGCGTGAAGGAACTGACCGCGCCGGAATTGACCGGTGAGTGGGAATACAAGCTCTCGCAGATGGAGCGTGGCAACCTGCCGCGCGACGCGTTCATGCAGGAAATCGCCCGCATGACGCAGACCATCGTCAAGCGCGCGAAAGAGTACGATTCCGACACGATCCCGGGCGATTACGCGACGTTGCAAACGCCTTGTCCGAATTGCGGCGGTCAGGTGAAGGAAAACTATCGGCGCTTCGCGTGCTCGAAGTGCGAGTTCTCGATCTCGAAGATTCCGGGCAGCCGTCAGTTCGAAATCCCCGAAGTTGAAGAGCTCCTGCAGAACAAGACGATCGGACCGCTGTCGGGTTTCCGCAGCAAGATGGGCCGCCCGTTCTCCGCGATCCTCAAGCTCTCGTTAGATGACGAGATCAAGAACTACAAGCTCGAGTTCGATTTCGGTCAGGATTCGGGCGGCGAAGACGGCGAGCCGCCTGATTTCTCCGATCAACAGGCGGTCGGCGCGTGCCCGAAGTGCAAGGGCCGCGTGTTCGAACACGGCATGAGCTATGTCTGCGAGAACTCGGTTGCGAATCCGAAGACTTGCGACTTCCGCTCGGGCAAGGTGATTCTGCAGCAGGAAATCGCCCGCGAGCAGATGGCGAAGTTGCTCGAGGAAGGACGCACCGACCTGCTGACGAACTTCAAGTCGTCGCGCACCGGCCGCAACTTCAAGGCGTTCCTCGTCAAGCAGAACGACGGCAAGATCGGCTTCGAATTCGAGAAGAAAGAGCCGTCGGCCAAGACCGCAGCGAAAACCGCGGCAGCTAAAGCGGCAGCCAAGGCGGCGCCGGAGTCGGATGACGACGACGCAGCGGTCGCAGTAAAAGCGGTGCCCGCGAAGAAGGCCGCAGCGAAGAAAGCGCCGGCCACAAAGACTGCGTCTGCGAAGTCCGCTGCTGCCAAGAAGGCGCCGGCCAAGAAAACGGTAGCGCGCAAGACTGGCTCGTAATTTGGGCCGGCGGGTGGCCGGAGGAAATTCAGCTTCCTGCCAGCTTCGAACTTGCCTAAAAAAGGCGCAGTCACTTACGTGACTGCGCCTTTTTATTTGTTGGCCCGACTGCGCTTGCCTCAAGCGCTGCCGGCACCATCGCCCGACTAGTTACAGCGGCGACAGAGCAGTGGGCCGCGGACGATTCGTTGTCTTTGCCAAAGTCTTCGGTAGCGGCGATAACTCGCTATCCAGCAGCCGTGACAACGGTTCAGCGCCATCAAACGCTTCCGGCGGCATGGGGTCCGCAGAATCGAGCGCCGCGGACGTGGCGGGCCTGCCAAGTCCATCCTTGATCCACTGCTCACCGAGCAGACTGTTCGGCGTCTGGCTGAAATGCTCGACCAGATGATCGATGAACGTACGCACCTTCGCCGGCAAGTGACGGCGGCTCGGATACGCAATGTTGATCTCGACCTGCGGCAAACGGAAATCGCCGAGCAAACGCACAAGCCTTCCGCGCGTCATGTCGCGGCCAATCAGGTAGCTCGGCAGAATCGCGATGCCCATGCCGAGCAACGCGAACTGCCGCAGCATTTCCGTGTTGTTCGCCACGATGACGTTGACCGGCCGCACTCGCACTTCGCCTTCCGAACCCGTGAACACCCGCTCGTCGCCCCAATACTCGGACGGCAAGCTCAGGCACGGGTGCTCGAGCAGATGCTCGGGACGCGTGGGCGTGCCGTGCTTTTCCAGATACGCAGGCGTCGCGCACACCGTCATGCAACCGGTGGTTAAACGCCGCGTGACAATGCTCGCGCTGCGCATCTGCCGTGTGACCACGACGCCCACGTCGAAACCTTCTTCGACCAGATCAACCTGACGGTCGACCAGCGTGACATCGGGAATGACTTTCGGATAGCGCTCGGCGTACGTCTGCAGCACGGGAGCCAGGTTATGCAACCCGAACACGACCGGTGCGACTATTCGCAACGTGCCGACGGGTTCGTGATTGCGCGCGACCACCATCTGCTCGACGTCTTCCAGTTCGTCGAGAATCTGGCGCGCACGCTCGAGATAAACCTGACCGGATTCGGTCAGAGACAAGCTGCGGGTTGTGCGATTGAGCAGCCGCGTACCAAGACGGCCTTCGAGATCGGCAACGTGACGGGTGGCAACTGCGTTGGAAATATCCATCGCGCTCGCAGCGCGGGCAAAACTGCCGAGATCCGCCACTTTGACGAAAACTCGCATCGACTGCAAATGATCCATAAGACAACTCCTGCCGTGTTACTGCTTCCTGACAATTAGTGAAAACCAGTGAAGCGAACTTGGAATTCTCCTACGACTCGCGAAATCGTGCAGAAGTTGCCCGCGAAAGACGAAATATTGTCGATATTTGTGCGACTGTGTTCCCCAGTGTGGGGCCCGAACCTCGATTGTTCCCGCAAGAGCAACAATCTGCTGCACCGCAGCTTGCACTGCCTTTTTTGTTCGAACAGATGCAACGGTCATCCCGGCATTGTGAAATCAGAAAAAATCGCAATGCGGGGTCGGACCGACAAAGAAAAACCGCCCGAAGGCGGCTTCTGTGCGAAGTGAATACTCACCTAATCAGGCAGCGAGTTTCCCTTCAAGCGCGCGTTTTGCCTCGGTCAGAGCCGGCGGCAGACCTTGCTGCAATGTATCAAACAGCTCGGCATGGAGCGCGAGTTCAGCGCGCCAGGCTGCGTCGTCGACCGAGATCACCTGCTGGAATTGCTCGCGGCTGAAATCCAGACCGCTCCAGTTGATGTCTTCATAGTGCGGCGACACGCCGAACGCGTGTTCTTCACCTTGGGCGTTGCCTTCGATACGTCCGACCATCCAGCTCAACACGCGCATGTTCTCGCCGAAGCCCGGCCAGACGAACTTGCCGTCCGTGCCCTTGCGGAACCAGTTGACGCAGAAGATCTTCGGCAGCTTCGCGTTCAGTTTCTCGAGACGCTCGCCGGTTTTCAGCCAGTGCCCGAAGTAGTCGCTCATGTTGTAGCCGCAGAACGGCAGCATTGCGAACGGGTCGCGGCGCACCACGCCCTGCTGCCCCGCCGCCGCTGCGGTCGTTTCCGAGCCCATGGTGGCCGCCATGTAGACGCCTTCGACCCAGTTGCGCGCTTCGGTGACAAGCGGCACGGTGGTCGAACGGCGGCCGCCGAAAATGAACGCGTCGATCGCAACGCCCGCCGGGTTCTCCCAGTCGGCATCGATCGACGGACATTGCGAAGCCGGCGCCGTGAAGCGTGCGTTCGGGTGCGCAGCCTTGCGCCCGCTCTCCTTCGCGCTCGCCGGCGTCCAGTCCTTGCCCTGCCAGTCGACCAGGTGCGCGGGCGGCTCGTCGGTCATGCCTTCCCACCAGACGTCGCCGTCGTCAGTCAGCGCGACGTTCGTGAAGATGACGTTTTCCTTCAACGTGGCCATTGCGTTGAAGTTGGTCTTTTCGCTCGTGCCCGGCGCGACGCCGAAATACCCCGCCTCCGGGTTAATCGCGTACAGACGGCCGTCCTTACCCGGTTTGATCCATGCAATATCGTCGCCGATCGTGGAGATTTTCCAGCCATTCAGACCTTCCGGCGGAATCAGCATCGCGAAGTTGGTCTTGCCGCAAGCCGACGGAAACGCCGCCGCGACGTGATGCTTATGTCCTTGCGGCGACGTAACGCCGAGAATCAGCATGTGTTCGGCGAGCCAGCCTTCGTCGCGGCCCATCGTGGATGCGATGCGCAGCGCGAAGCACTTCTTGCCGAGTAGCGCGTTGCCGCCGTAGCCCGAGCCGTAGCTCCAGATTTCGCGCGATTCGGGGAAATGGACGATGTATTTGGTCTCGTTGCACGGCCACGGCACGTCTTTCGCGCCTGCCGCGAGCGGTGCGCCGACCGAGTGCACGCACGGCACGAACTCGCCGTCTTCGCCCAGCACCTCGTACACCTTGCGACCCATGCGCGTCATGATGCGCATGTTGGTCACCACGTACGGGCTGTCGCTCAACTCGACACCGATGTGCGCGATCGGCGAACCGAGCGGCCCCATCGAGAACGGCACCACATACATGGTGCGGCCGCGCATGGCGCCGTCGAAGAGGCCGTTGAGCGTCGAGCGCATCTCAGCCGGTTCGATCCAGTTGTTGGTTGGCCCGGCATCTTCACGACGCTGCGAGCAGATATAGGTGCGGTCTTCGACACGCGCCACGTCCGATGGATCGGACCATGCGAGATAGGAATTGGGACGTTTGGCGGGATTGAGCTTCTTGAGGGTGCCGGCTTCGACCATCTGGGCACACAGGCGGTCGTACTCTTCCTGTGAGCCGTCGCACCAGACGATTCGATCGGGTTGGGTCACGGCGGCCACGCGCTGGACCCACTCGATCAGTTTTCGGTGCTTGACCCACTCGGGCGCCCCTGCGGACGCCTCGATAGTGGGCTGTCCTTCGAATGAGGGATGATTCATCGACCTGTCTCCGTTTTGAAAGCAATAGAAAAACGGTACAAGCCCAGCGACGCTGCATGCGAGAGGCGTTCAATTCATCGCGACGACATTCCTGCAAGCCGACGCGTAATTTGTGCAGGTCATCATGGGCCATACAGCCTGTTGCACGGAGGTTCCCGCCGACGGCCTTCTGCAACCGTCTGTAAAGCGACTTGCCTCAACCTGCAACAAACTGTTAAAAACGATGTCAATCGGCCTTGCCGTGGCGCTGCCGTCTACGCGGCAGCTTCTACGGTAAGGCATTCAGCCAGACCGGCATGTGACCTGGGTCACATGGTGGGACAGTCAGCATAACACTCCGTTCCGCACCGCTATGGTGCGTCGCAAGACACATACCATGAAGATTGCCATCCTCGACGATTACCAGGACGCCGTCCGCAAGCTCGACTGCTTTCAATTGCTGGCCGACCATGAGGTCAAGGTTTTCAACAACACCGTCCGCGGTCTCGGCCAACTGGCGAGCCGTCTTTCCGAAGTCGACGCACTCGTCCTGATTCGCGAACGCACCCGTATCAGCTCGCAACTGCTCGACAAGTTGCCGCGTTTGCGCATGATCAGTCAAACCGGCAAAGTCTCCAGCCATATCGATCTGGCAGCCTGTACCGAGCGCGGCATTGCCGTGCTGGAAGGCAGCGGCTCGCCGACCGCGCCGGCCGAACTGACGTGGGCCCTCATCATGGCGGCTCAACGGCGGATTCCGCAATACGTAGCAAACCTTAAGCAAGGGGCCTGGCAGCAGTCCGGCTTGAAGACGTCGGCGCTGCCGCCGAACTTCGGTTTGGGTCAGGTATTGCGCGGTCAGACGCTGGGGATTTGGGGCTACGGCAAGATCGGCCGGTTGCTTGCCGGGTACGGCAAGGCATTCGGCATGAACGTGCTGATCTGGGGCCGCGAGCATTCGCGCGAAGCAGCGCGCGCGGACGGCTATGGCGTGGCCGAGAGCCGCGAGGCGTTGTTCGAGCAAAGCGATGTGCTGTCGTTGCACCTGCGACTGCATGACGACACGCGCGGCATCGTCAAGCAGGAGGAGCTGATGCGGATGAAGCCCACCGCGTTGCTCGTGAACACGAGCCGGGCCGAACTGCTCGACGACAACGCACTCGTCAATGCGTTGTCGCACAACCGTCCGGGGATGGTCGCGATCGACGTCTACGAAAGCGAGCCGATTCTGCAAGGCTACAGCCTGCTGCGCATGGAGAACGTGATCTGCACGCCGCACATCGGCTACGTGGAACGCGAGAGCTATGAGTTGTATTTCACCGCGGCATTCCAGAACATTCTGGCTTTCGACGCCGGCGATACGGCCAGCGTGGCAAATCCGGAAGCGTTGCAGGGCGGGCGTCGGCGCTAGGCGGTCACCTCAGCGCGCTTCGTGCGCGCCGGCTTCCAGCAGATCAGGCATGCGTTCGAGAAAGGTCTCGCCGTCGGCGCGGCCGAGGTTGTACGCGTGCACCATCTGCGATGGGCTCGTGTAATCCCAACTCGAGATCGGCACCTTGCGCGACGGCTGCACGTAGAGCCGTTGCTGCACGCCGTGTGGCACGACGAACATCTGCGGCCGCGGATAAAGACGCGTGACCATCACCAGCACGTCGCCGGGTGCATCGGCGTCGAGCGCGCCGACCGGCACGTTGTCGACCATCCCGCCGTCGAGCACCGGCCGGCCATTGCGCCGTAAAACCGGCGTGAACGGCGGCGTACTCGACGATTGCAGAATCAGATCGGCGAGATCCTCGACCGTCGCGCAATCCTGCGCCCGCACGAATTCCGGATGAAAGCCAAGCGTCTGACCTAGTGTCGGATGCAGCGTCTTGCGCACGTATTTCTCGATGTTGTACGCGATCAGGCCCGCGGCAACGGCGCTGCGCGCGCCAAGCCAGCGCGGCAGGTGCGACACGCCGATGCGGATTTCGGGCGCGTCGGCGAGCGTGGAAAATTTGTCGCGGTAGATATCGAGCAGCGCCTGCCGGTAGATCCGGTAATGCGGAAACACTGATTCACCACGCAGCAGATTGCCCCAGTAGGCATTGCGGGTGTTGTGGCGCAGCGCGTCTTCGTAATAGCGCATGACCCAGTCGGAATCGCGCGTGTAGAGCATGCACGCAGTGGCGGCGCCGGCCGAAATGCCAGCGATGACGCGCGGACGGATATCCAGTTCCGGCTGCACCACGTCCCAGAATCCCGCCTGCCACCAGCAGCGATTGCCGCCGCCGGCGAATACGACCTGATCGAACATCTTGGCTTTTTCCTCTAATGCGGCTTGCGGGCCCGATTCGGATTTCAGTCGAGCAGCGCGTAGGTGGTCGTGGCGTGGACGGCCATGTTGCCGGCCTCGTCGAATAACTCGACTTCGCCGAACACGAGATTGCGGCCCATGCGCAGCACGCGCGCGGTGATCAGCACGTCGCCGTTGCGGACCGCGCGCATGAAACTGATGTTGAGCGAGACGGTGCTCATCGGCTTGAAGCCGCCGAGCGCGGCCGAGATGGCGACGATCATTGCCGTGTCGGCGGCCGCCATAAAGACCTGGCCGCAGATCACGCCGCCCGAATGGCGCAACCCGCCGGAAAACGGCAGGCGCAACGTCGCACTCTCTTCGTCGACCTTGACCGGAGTCAGCGTGAGCGCACGAACCCAGGGCGCGAGGATGCGGTCGAGCAGCTCGATAATCTCTTTGTCATCCATGGTCGTCCCCGGTCGAAAGCCGCGCGACGCTTCGCGCGGCAGGTGTCCGCGACATGATACCGGGACGGCGAACCGCGCGCCTTCCCGCTGTCTGACGGCCGGCAGCGCGGGTGCCGGATCGCCGCCCTTCCCGGATTTTTTAAGAAATCTGCTAAAGGGGGTTGGCAATCTCGGAAAGTTACTGCATAATTTCGCTTCTGTTTGGGGCGTTAGCTCAGCTGGTAGAGCAGCGGACTCTTAATCCGTAGGTCGACAGTTCGAATCTGTCACGCCCCACCAAAGATTCAACAAAAAGCCCGGTCCTTGCGACTGGGCTTTTTGCTTTGCGCCTTGCGGCACGGGTGCCATGTAAGCACGCCGACGCCGCATCTCCCGCATGCCATCGGGACCCACGATTCGAAGCGCCGGAGCCTCACCATGTCCAAATCAAAACTCGCCCCCGCCGATCTGGCCATCCCGCTCTCCGAGGAAGAGTTCGACGAACTCGATGAGTTTCTGGTTTCCGACGTAACGTCGGACGAGACACTGACGATCGAGGGGCTCGACGGCTATCTGACCGCGATGGCCATCGGGCCGACTACCGTGCCGCCCAGTTACTGGCTGCCAGGCGTCTGGGGCCCCAACGAGGATGACGCGCCTGCATTCGAAACGATGGATCAGGCGCAGCACATTCTCGGGCTGATCTTGCGGAACATGAACGGCATCATTACCAGCCTGGAAGATGACCCCGATGAGTTCGAACCGGTGTTTGGCTTTGTCCGCGTCGACGAGAGCGGTCGCGAATACATCGACGGCGAAGCGTGGGCTTTCGGCTTCATGCAGGGCCTCGCGCTGGTTCGGGCAGATTGGCAACCACTGTTCGATAGCGAGCAGGGCCGGGCATGGCTGGATCCGCTACACCTGATGGGCTCCGAGGAGTTGACGCTGGAAGAGGCGCAGTTGAGCAACACGCCGGAAAAGCATGAAGCCCTCACCAAACAGATTCCCGCCAGTGTCGCCGCGATCTATCGTTACTGGCTTCCCCACCGCAAGGCCATCCATGAGCGGAAGCTCGCCGCCACGATGCAGCGCACCGTACCTAAGGTGGGCCGCAACGACCCGTGTCCTTGTGGCAGCGGCAAGAAATTCAAGAAGTGCTGCGGCGCTGCGGATACGCTTCACTGAAAGCAATTTCCTTCAATACACCCCGCCCCTCCGCCCGATACCGTTGAGCGTCGCAAATCCTGCGCACTCACGTATCGAGGCATCAGATGACCGTCTTACTCTCCATGGCCGCCTTCGCGTTGGCCTCGTCGATTTCTCCCGGGCCGGTCAACGTCGTCGCGCTTAGCGCCGGCGCACAGCACGGGTTCGCAGCGAGCATGCGGCATGTAACCGGCGCGACCGTCGGGTTCACGCTGCTGTTGTTGCTCATCGGTCTCGGTCTGCATGCGCTGCTCGCGCATTTCCCCAATCTGATCGATATCGTTAAATGGGCCGGCGTCGGGTTCCTGCTTTACATGGCCTACAAACTCGCCGTCGATGACGGCAAGCTCGGCGCGGACAAGCCCACCCGCGGACCATCCTTCGCCTACGGCGCAGCGATGCAATGGCTCAATCCGAAAGCATGGCTCGCGTCGCTAGCCGGGATGGGCGCCTACGCGGCCGATGGCGATGGCCGGCTCGTCTGGCAATTCACCGTCGTGTACTTCGTAGTTTGCTATCTGTCGATTGCCAGCTGGGCGTATGCCGGCACGTTCCTGCGTCGATACTTACAGGAGCCGAAACGCGTGAGATTGTTCAATCGTGTGATGGCAGCTTTGCTCGCGGCTAGCGCGCTGTATCTGCTGATTGCGTGACGCAACACACGCATCCGCAATTCAACTCCGATACTGGCCCGGCGTTGCCGCGACCAGCCGCTTGAAAGTCCGCTGCAAATGCGCCTGATCGGCGAAGCCCGCATCGAGCGCGACGTCCGCGATCGGGTAGCCGCGCCGGAGTTGCGCGCGGCTGTACTGGATGCGTCGATTGATCAGATACGCGTGCGGCGTCATGCCATAACGCTGTTTGAACGCGCGGATCAAGTGCGAGGCGGAAAGCTCAGCCGCCTCGCAAACATCCTCCAGCTTCAGCGGACGGGTGCAATTTTCGGCGATGAATTCCGCGGCTCGCGTGAGTTGACCGCTAGCATCGTGATCCGGCAAGCGCACCGGATTCAACTTCTGCTGTACTTCCGAGAAGAACGTGAGCGCAGCGCTTTCCTTGCGCATGGACTCGCTATCGTCATCGACGAGGATCGCGTAGAGACGGTTCAAACCGTCGAACAACGCCGGGTCCGTTGTCATGGTCTGTGAGAAAGCGCGAAACGCGTGGTTGTCGCTGAAACCCAGGTCGTGTTGCAGACCCGTGAGCCAATCGACATCCACATGCAGCATCCGATACGACCAGCGCTCGTCGGCAACCGGGTTACACGCGTGCACGTCGTCCGGATTCATCATCACGACCGCACCGGCGCCGATCCATTCACTCGCGTGACGATTCACGTACACGCTACGCCCGCCAGTGACAGCGCCGATCGAAAACGTCTCGTGCGAGTGTTTCGCATAGCAGACCTCGCGGCCGTCTTCGATGGAACGCGCCTCGATGAACGGCAATGCGTCGTCGCGCCAGAATTTCGGCGCCGCAGCCATCACCGCTGAATCACTCCGGTCATTCGTCCCACTCATCACGTGCTCCTCGGTCATACGCGCTGTCCCAGTGCAACTTCGTCGCCTGTGCAAGTCGACGCGAACACCCATCGTAACGGTGCTGTCCGCCACGGACCAGAGCCAGAAGCATCGCGTCCGTAGGAAAGCCCGACATTCCACGCTTGCCAATCTCGAAATCAATAGTTATATTATGACTAGATAAACAAAGACTAGCTTGCAGCCACCTCGACTATGGTCCGCCACTCTCCGCTCGCCCTCGCCGTCCTCGCCATGCTGACCGAAGCGCCGATGCATCCGTACCGGATGCAGCAACTCATCAAGGCACGCGGCAAGGATGAGGTGATCAACGTCGGTCAGCGCAACAGCCTGTACCAAACTATCGACCGCCTGGTGCGCGGCGACCTGATCGCCATCCGCGAGACGGAACGCGACGGCGCGTTCCCCGAACGCACAGTCTATGAAATCACCGAAGCCGGCCGTGACACCGGCCGTCTGTGGCTGCGCGAGCAGCTTGCGCAGCCCGCCCGCGATTTCCCGGCCTTTCCGGCCGCACTCTCGTTCCTGCCGCTGCTCTCGCCCGACGACGTGTGCCGTCAGCTCGACACCCGCATTGGCGCGCTCGAGCGGGAATTGGTCCGGCTCGATGAAGTCACCGCACAAGCCACCCAGACGCAGGTGCCGCGACTGTTCCTGCTCGAAGGCGAACTGGTGCGGGCGCAACTGGTTGTCGAACTGGACTGGGTGCGCAGCGTGGTGGCCGATCTGAAGACCGGCACGCTGACCTGGAGCCCGGAATGGCTCGAAGAAATTGCTCAACGTTTCACGCTGCCGCCCGGCGAAAACAAGTACAGGCCGGCCCAACCTGCCACGAAGAAGGAAGCGAAGTCATGAATCGTGAACCCATGGAAGTGATCGTGATCGGAGCCGGCACTGGCGGCCTCTGTCTTGCGCACGGGTTGAAGCGCACCGGCATCAACGTGAATGTCTACGAACGCGACCGCACGCGTGCGGACGGTTTGCAGGGCTATTGCGTCGGCATCAATCCGCACGGACTCGCGTCGCTGGAAGCGTGCCTTCCGCCGGAACTCTATGCGACCTTTCTCGCGACCTGTGCGCGCACACCCGGCCGCTTCAACATCCTGACCGAGCGCATGACCGAATTGCTCACGGTGCCGCTCGAAGACGAATCGATGAGCGGCGGCAAATCCGTCAGCCGGATGACGCTCAGGCAAGTCCTGCTGACAGGTCTCGAAACGCAGGTGCACTTCGACAAGACGTTCACATCGTACGAGCAGAACGATGACGGCAGCGTCACCGCGCATTTCGCCGATGGCACGCGCGTGACCGCCGATCTGCTGGTCGGCGCGGACGGCGCGCGTTCGAAGGTGCGCCGTCAATTCCTGCCGCACGCGCGACTTGAAAACACCGGCATCGTTAGCATCGGCGCGAAGGTGCCGATGGACGAAACGTCACGCGCGCTGCTGCCGCCCAAGGTGCTCGACGGCATAACGCTGATCAACGCGCCGAAGGGCTATGGTGGCATCGTCCATGTGATGGAATTTCCGTGGCGCGCGGACGGCGGCGGAATGAAGGAAGGCATCGGCAGTAACGACGCCGAGTTGCTCTCGGGCTGGCCGGGACTGCTCTACGACAACACGCGCGATTATCTGATGTGGGGTGTCTGGGGCGCACTGCACAACTTGCCGGCCGATCCCAAATCGCTCGGACCGGCCGCATTACTCGCGCTCGCGACAGAGATCACCGATGGCTGGCATCCCAATTTACGCGCCCTGATTCGCGCGTCGGATCCATCCACCATCTTCAACGTCGATGTGCGCACGTCGGTGCCCGTCGATGCATGGCCGACCACCAACGTCACGGTTCTGGGCGACGCGGTGCATCTGATGACGCCGGGCCGCGGCGTCGGTGCGAACACCGCGTTGCGCGATGCCGCGCTACTCGCCGCGCGTCTCGCCGATGCACAACGGGGCAAGCTGTCGGGTCACGACGCCGTCGCGGGTTACGAGGAGGAGATGCGCCGCTACGGTTTTCACGCGGTCGCGGAATCGCGCAAGCAGTTCGACGCGCGCGGCGCGCTGCATCGGCCGGTGGTCGGAAGAATGGCGTTGAGCGCCATGCGCACGAGCTTGCGTGTGGTGAACAACGTGCCGATGCTGAAGCGCCGCATGATCGACGCCGAGAACGAATTTCGCGGCGCCGATCGTCACGCGGCACCCGCCGCACACGGTTAACAATACGGTCAATAAGTTACTTCGGCGTGATGTCGATATTGCCGAGATACTTCGCGGCCAGCGTCTTCACGGTGCCGTCGGCCTGGACCTTCGCGATCGCCGCGTTCAGCTGATCACGCAGCGCGGTGTCGCCCTTGCGAACCCCGTAGGCGATGCCGCTGCCGAGAATCTTGTCATCGCGCACCGGCTGCCCGACGAACGCGTAGTCCTTGCCAGTAGGTTTCGACAGAAATCCCGTCTGGCCGGCCGGCGCAAGAACGAGCGTTGCATCGAGTCGGCCCGCCAGGAGATCCGCATACACCTGGTTCTGATCCTGATACGGCACGACGGTAACGCCCTCCGGCTCCCAATGCGCTTTAGCGAAGGTTTCCTGAATCGACGCCTGCAACACGCCGACGCGTTTGCCCTTCAACGATGCCGGCGTCGGCAGCAAACCGCTGTCACGCTTCGCGATCAGTTGCGTCGGCACGCGATACACAACGGTTGTGAAATCGATCGCCTGACGGCGCTGCTCGGTGGCGTTCATCGCCGAATTGATCGCGTCGAACTTACGGCCTTGCAACGCGGGAATCAAGCCGTCGAACGAGGTTTCGACCCATTTGCACGTCATATGCGCCGCGACGCATACGGCATTGCCGACTTCGATGTCGAGACCTTGCAACTCACCGTTCGGCCCTTTCGATTCGAACGGCGGATACTGCGCCTCGAGTCCGAAACGCAGCGTCGAAGTGTCGGCGGCGATCGCGGCTGACGACAAAGCAATCGACGCGAATGCGCAGGCCAGCGCCAATAGAGGCTTGAGCAATTTCATAACGGGTCCCTTTTCCTTCGATATTGTTGTAACGCAGCATACTGCGCGCTGATGCGTAACGACGTGACCGCGCGACGATCATACTGCTGTCAAAAATGCTGCCGGTTCACGCGGCCGTTGATCTGGTCGCGCCCTTCTGCGATCCGATCAGGTCTTCATGCGGCCACCGTGACCACCTCGCACACGCGGCGAATCAGATTTCGCACAAACGCCGCGCGCCTTCGATCAAGGTCGCGTCGTCCTTCGAGAAGCTCAGGCGGATCAAACCGGAATCCGTGCCGTCGGTATAAAACGCCGACAACGGAATCGTCGCGACACGCGCATCGCGAATCAGACGCAGCACGAAATCGCTATCGCTTTCCTCGGAGAAACCACGGAAACGCGCGAGCATGAAGAAGCTGCCTTCGCTCGGCAGCAATTCGAAGCGCGACTCGCGCAGCGCATGGGCGAGCAGGTCGCGCTTCTTCTGATAGAACTCGGACAGACCGAGATAGCTCTCGCGATTGACCAACGCATCGACAAACGCGTACTGCATCGGTGTATCGGCAGAAAACACCATGAACTGATGGACTTTGCGAATCTCGTCCATGAGCGCGGCGGGGGCGAGGCAATAGCCGACGCGCCAACCGGTCACGTGATACGACTTGCCGAACGACGACACGATCACGCTGCGTTCAGCGAGTTCAGAATCGCAGGCCATGCTCTGATGTTTGGCGCCGTCGAACACCACGTGTTCGTAGACTTCGTCGGAGAGAATCACGATGTCGGTGTTGCGCGTCACAGCCTTCAAACGCGCAATGTCGGCCTCGCTGAACACGGTCGCGGTCGGGTTGTGCGGCGTGTTGATGATGATCATGCGCGTCTTCGGCGTGATCGCGGCGGCGACCTCGTCCCAGTCCACGCGGAAATCGGCGAGCGACAATTTGATCGGGATCGGCGTTGCGCCTTGCAGGCGAACGATCGGACCGTAGCTGTCGAATGACGGCTCGAAGTAAATCACTTCATCGCCCGGATGCACCAACGCGCTGATCGTCGAATAGAGCCCCTCGCTGGCGCTGGCAATCACCGTGACTTCGCTCGACGGGTCGTAGCGCACGCCGTACAGCGTCTCGACCTTGTCGGCGAGCGCTTCGCGCAGGGCGGCGATGCCGGCCATCGGCGCGTACTGGTTATGACCGGCGCGCATGGCTTGCGCGACACCGTCGATCAACTTCGCGTCGGGCGCGAAATTAGGCGCACCTTGCGACAGGTTCAGCGCATCGTGTTGCGCGGCCAGTTGGCCGATCACGGTAAAAATCGTCGTGCCTACATCAGGCAGTTTCGAGCGGGCTTGCATGGCGCTCTGCATAAGGCTTTCTCCCTTTCTCCATCCGGCAGCGGATTCGCGGACTGCCCACAGCGCGGCGGTCCCATCCGGTTCGATGATTAGGCATCAGCCAAAGAACGGTCACAATCGAAACTTTGTCATGCGCGGCATGCGTTTACGTCATGGCTCGCGCAATGCCGTGCTGGCGTAGGCTAAGGCAATGAAATCGGGGGTTTAGCGGGAGAAATGCAGGCGCGCGGGGAGCGCCGAAAACAGCAGAGGTATGACGTAATGTGATGCGGGGCGATGACGTGAAGTTGCGATTTACTGCTATTTGCTACGACGGCGCTCAGTGGTGCTGCAGACCAAATCGGCTGCGACCGGGCGGTCACAGCCGTCAAAAGCAAACTAATCAACGATCAGGCGTCATCCATCATGCGGACTTTGACCTTCTTGCCCTTCACCTTGCCGGCGCTGAGCTTGCGCAATGCGTCGCGTGCGACGCTGCGCTCCACGGCCACGTAGGTGGACATTTCGGTCACGTTGATCTTGCCGATCTGCGAACCGGCGAAACCTGCTTCACCAGTCAGCGCGCCGAGCACATCGCCCGGACGAATCTTTTCCTTGCGGCCGCCGAGAATCTGCAGCGTTTCCATCGGCGGCAGCAACCGCTCGTTGCTCGCCGGCTTGAGATCGGCCAGCTTGTGCCACTCGACTTCACGCTTCTGCGCCTGCTCGAGACTGCCCACGCGGCCCATCTCGTTCATGCTGGCGAGACTGAGCGCCCAGCCTTCCTGATCGGCGCGGCCCGTGCGGCCGATGCGGTGCACGTGCACTTCCGGATCCGGCGTGACGTCGACGTTGATCACCGCTTCGAGCTCCGCGATGTCGAGACCGCGCGAGGCAACGTCAGTGGCCACCAGCACCGAGCAACTGCGGTTCGCGAACTGGATCAGCACCTGATCGCGTTCACGCTGATCGAGTTCGCCATGCAGCGCGAGCGCATGAAAACCCTGCGCGCGCAGCACGTCGAGCAGATCGCGGCACTGCTGCTTGGTGTTGCAGAACGCCAGCGTGCTCACCGGACGATAGTGGTTCAGCAGCAGACCGACGGCGTGCAGACGCTGGTCTTCGGTTACTTCATAGAAGCGCTGACGAATCTTGGTGTTGTCATGCCGCTCGGCGAGCTTCACTTCCTTCGGATTACGCAGGAATTGCTGGCTGAGTTTGACGATGCCCTCCGGGTACGTCGCGGAAAACAGCAGCGTTTGCCGCTCTTTCGGGCATTGCTTTACGACGGTGGCGATGTCGTCGAAGAAACCCATGTCGAGCATGCGATCGGCTTCGTCGAGCACCAGCGTGTTGAGCGACTGCAACGGCAGGCTGCCGCGCTCGAGATGATCCATGATCCGGCCCGGCGTACCGACCACGATATGCGCACCGTGTTCGAGACTGGCGGTCTGCGGACGCATCGGCGTACCGCCGCACAGCGTCAGCACCTTGATGTTTTCTTCGGCACGCGCCAGACGGCGGATTTCCTGCGTGACCTGATCGGCAAGTTCGCGCGTCGGGCACAGCACCATTGCCTGCACGGCGAAGTTGCGCACGTCGAGGCGATTGAGCAGCGCCAGCGAAAACGCCGCGGTCTTGCCGCTGCCGGTTTTCGCCTGGGCGATCAGATCGTTGCCGGCCAACGCGATCGGCAGGCTCGCGGCCTGAATCGGCGTCATCTCGACATAGCCGAGCTGCGTCAGGTTGGCAAGCGTGGCGGGCGGTAGCGGTAGCTGGCTAAACGGTGCGCCGGCTTGAGTGGGAGTGTTCATAGGGTGAGGGCTCGCTATCGACTGTAGAGGCTGAAGGCTGTGGACTATTCGGCCATGGGGCCGGTGGCGGGACGGCCTTCGATCTGCTCGTACAGCACTGAGCCATCTTCCGCGTCGAAACGTTCGACGTAATTGCGCGCGCCGCACATCGGGCAACGGAACAGGAGCCCCTGCCCTTCATTCTTGATGACGACGTCCGACATTTCCCACTGCTCGCCGCAGGGCTGGTTTCTACAGGTAAACACGTTGACTCTCCAACTGGATTCGATTGTTTATTGGGTGGGCCGGATAAATGGTCCAGCCGTGAATGCCGTCACTGTCGTGTTCGACGCCGCCGGCAGTACGGGCAGAGCGCTTCAACCCAGATGCGTATGCCGCGCACGCGTGGCGCTCACATCCATTTCGGTGAGGCCCTGGACGATGCCGCAGTCTTCAACGGCCTGCTCGCCGTGGCATTGCTCGCGCAACGTGGTCAGTTGCGCCTTCAGTTGCTTCAATTCGTCGATACGCGTGTCGACGTGTGCAATGTGCTCGTCGATCAAGGTATTGATGCCGCCGCAGCCATCTGCTGGCGCGTCTGTCAGACGCAGCAACGCACGGATTTCGTCGTGGGTCATGTCGAGCGCGCGGCAGTTGCGGATGAAGCGAAGCCGTTCGACGTGTCTGGCCGAATAGCTGCGGTAATTGGCCTCGGTGCGCTCCGCTTCGGGCAACAGGCCCTCTTTTTCGTAGAAACGGATGGTTTCGGTCGTGCAATGGGCGATTTTCGCCAGTTCGCCAATTTTCATGGTCCCTCCGGATTGCGGCCTTGACCTTGTAGTGGCTTCAAGGTGTTTACTAGACCACAAATCGAACCAGGAAGCCACCCATGCCTCACGCCAACCTCGCCGAAGCGGACCGCCCGGAACAGGGCAAAGCCTGTGCCCACGGGCACGAAGGGCATGTCCACGACCATGCCGATGAAAACGCTGAGGGTCACGGTAATAGCGAATCCCCCGGTCACGGCCACGAAGCGCACACCCACGTTCACGGTGAAAGCTGCAGCCATGGCGACGCAGCGAACGACCACGGTCACGCACACGCCCACAGCCACGCCGAGGCAGCCTGCTGCGGAACGGCGCACGCTGCAGCCGCGCCGGTCAAGCTCCCGCAATCGGAAGCTGTCGGCGGCGACCTGCGCACCGCGATCCGCATCATGCAGATGGACTGCCCGACCGAAGAAGCGCTGATCCGCAAGAAATTCAGCCGCATGCCGTCCGTGCGCAGCATGGACTTCAACCTGATGCAGCGCGTGTTGACCGTCGTGCACGCGCCGGACGCCCTCGATTCGATCCTCGCCGCGATCCGTTCGCTCGACTTCACGCCTGAACTGGCAGACGCGAACCCGGACTCGGCAGCAGCCGCCCCTCGCGCGCCGGCCAAGCCGTGGTGGCCGCTGGCGCTCGCAGGCATCGCTGCGGTGGGCTCAGAGGCCGCGGGCTGGTTTGGCGCGCCTGTCTGGCTGGCTGCGGGTCTGGCGCTCCTCGCGATCGCCGCCTGCGGCCTCACGACGTACAAGAAGGGCTGGGTGGCGATCCGCAACGGCAACCTCAACATCAACGCACTGATGAGCATTGCCGTAACCGGCGCGCTGATCCTGCAGCAGTGGCCAGAAGCCGCGATGGTGATGGTGCTCTTCACGATTGCCGAACTGATCGAAGCGAAATCGCTCGATCGCGCCCGCAATGCGATCCAGGGGCTGATGCAACTCACGCCCGAACAGGCCAGCGTGCAGCAAGCGGACGGCAGTTGGCGTCTCATAGACCTCAAGGCGATCGCGCTCGGCGCGGTGGTGCGCGTGAAGCCAGGCGAGCGGATCGCGCTCGACGGGGAAATCGTCGCCGGTCGCTCGAGCATCGATCAGGCGCCGATCACCGGTGAAAGCCTGCCGGTCGACAAGGCCGTCGGCGACGCGGTGTTCGCCGGCACGATCAACCAGGCCGGCTCGTTCGACTATCGCGTCACGGCCGCGGCCAGCAACACGACGCTCGCGCGCATCATTCACGCGGTCGAAGAAGCGCAAGGCACCAAAGCGCCGACGCAGCGTTTCGTCGATCAGTTCGCGCGCGTCTACACGCCGATCGTGTTCGCTGCCGCACTCGCCGTGGCGGTGTTGCCGCCGCTGCTGTTCGGCGGACAGTGGCACGAATGGGTCTACAAGGCGCTGGTGATGCTGGTGATCGCCTGTCCGTGCGCGCTCGTCATCTCGACGCCGGTGACGATCGTCAGCGGCCTCGCTGCTGCCGCCCGCAAGGGCATTCTGATCAAAGGCGGCGCCTATCTCGAACAGGGCCGCAAGCTGAGTTGGCTCGCGCTCGACAAAACCGGCACGATTACGCACGGCAAGCCGGTGCAAACCGAGTTCGAAATGCTGGCCGACGTCGACATCGTTCGGTGCAGGACCCTCGCGGCGAGCCTTGCGGGCCGCTCGGATCATCCCGTGTCGATGGCGATAGCGGCCGCAGCGAAAAGCGAAAACATCGTTAGCGCCAGTGCCACGGTCGAGGCGTTCGAGGCACTCGCGGGACGCGGCGTGCGCGGCGAAATCGACGGCTTGCCGTATTGGCTCGGCAATCATCGGCTGGTCGAAGAGCTCGGCCGCTGCTCAGCATCGCTCGAAGCGCGGCTGGATGCGCTCGAGGGACAAGGCAAAACCGTCGTGATGCTGGTAGATGCCGAACGCGTGCTCGCCCTGTTCGCCGTCGCCGATACGGTGAAGGACACGAGCCGCGCCGCCATCGCCGAGTTGCAGCACCTCGGCGTGCGGGCCGCCATGCTCACCGGCGACAACCCGCACACGGCCGCCGCGATCGCGCAGCAGGTCGGTATCGACGAAGCACGCGGCAATCAGTTGCCCGAAGACAAGCTGAACGCGGTGGCGCGGTGGTCGCAGGATGGTGCGACGGTGGGCATGGTCGGCGACGGCATCAACGACGCCCCCGCCCTGGCGCGCGCCGACATCGGCTTTGCGATGGGTGCGATGGGCACCGACACGGCGATCGAAACCGCCGACGTCGCGTTGATGGACGACGATCTGCGCAAGATTCCGCAGTTCATCCGCCTGTCGAAGGCGACGCATTCCGTTCTGGTGCAGAACATCACGCTGGCGCTGGGCATCAAGAGCGTCTTCCTCGTGCTGACGATGATGGGTCTGGGCACGATGTGGATGGCCGTATTCGCCGATGTGGGCGCGAGCCTGCTGGTGGTGGCGAATGGCTTGCGGCTGTTGCGCAAATAGCACGCATTCGCGGACCAACGACGAGTGAAAAAAAGGGCGACCCACAGGTCGCCCTTTTTTATCACCTTACGTCAGCGCATCAGAATGCCGCTGTATCCGTGCCATAGGCCTTGTCGTAGGGTCCCGCCGGCAAACCCGTGCCGTACACACCCACCGCGCTGAAATTCGCCTGACGGGCAAGCGGAATGTAGTCCGGCTTCGCCTTTTCGATGGCTGCCGCGACCGCCGCCGAAATCAATACGCCGATCAGGCCGCCGTTCGAATTCACCTGCGGCGAATAATTCAGCACCTCATGGTTCTTCCACAACTCTTCACCCGTGGTGCCGCTCTTCAGCGAATAGTCGAGCTCGACCGTCGTGGTGGTTTTCAGCACCACGTATTTCGATTCCCAATGCTTGATGCGGATGTACATGATCGCATCGGCGCCGAACATCTTGCCGAGCACGGTCGGATCGTTCGAGTGAACCATGTTGGCGTCGGACAGACCATCATCGGCCATGACTTTCTTGGTCAGATTGACCGGAAACACGTAGTAGCCGCGCTCCGCGATCGGACGCGAAATGGTCGACAGGAAGAAGTCCGGCGCGCTCACGTCGACGCTCTCGTTCACCACCGGCACCACCAGGATCGAATGCGGCGCCTGAGCGCGGAACGCGGTGTAGTCGGTGTGTCTCTGCGCAGTCTTGACCGGCGCGCAGGCGGCCAGTGCGGCCACGATCACGGCGGCAAAGGCCGTGCGAAGTAAGGAATGAATGCGCATCATGGTTTTTTGGTCGGGTTAGTGGATGCGAGGCGGATCATGTTCGTCATCAACACCGACGAGTCCGGCCAGGTCGCTTTTTCTTTTTCGAAATACGTGGTTGCGTTGGCGTTGTCGCCGGCTTCGAACAGCAGTTCGCCATACTCGGCGTACATGCCCGGCGGCACTTTCTTGTTTGCCGACTCCGACGCCTGAATCGCGGCCTGCAGCTTCTCCGCAAACGCGTGGCTGTCCGCCGGCGTCTGGTAGTAGCTATACATCGCCGACTCGTAGTCGCCCCAGTTGTACTTCGCCACCGGCTGCTGCACGCAGCCGCTCGCCAATGCCACCAATGCGGCCGCGCAGCCGCCCTTTACCCAGGCTTTCATCATGGTTGTTTTTCCCCGTTCACACCATTTGCCACATCGACTTTGATCGTCTCTCCGGACGACGCGAAGACCTTCTTGCTCAGCACAACACCTTCATTACTTTTCACTTCGACCGTATGCGCGCCTTCTTCGACGGTCAGCACACGGTGCACGCCGTCGTACAGCGACGCCTGGCCGATCACCGTGCCGTCGATCACGAGCGTCGCGTCTGCGGGTGCGCCGATCAGCGCGAGCGTAGGCCGCGACCCGCCGGTTTCCACTTTCGATTGAGGCATCGCACAGCCGCCCAACAGCGTCGCGGCGAGCGCGCACGACATTCCCAGCGCGCCGAAACGGCGCTTCATTTGGCTTGTGAGCATGGCTTACTCCGCGACGTAGTAGGTGGCCGCGCTCTTCGCGGCAAGCGTGCCGCTCGTGACTTGCGCAACCGACCCTTCATTGGTTTCGTTGTCGCCGAACGAGCTGAGCACGCGCAAGGTCGCCACCGGCGAGGCCGGCAAGGCGATCTGGAAGCCGGTCTGGCCGCTTTGCACCGATTCGCCCGGTTTGTACACGCGCAACGTGGCGCCCGGCTGGATGCCCTGACGCGGCCACCGGTGATGAACACTGTGCTGCCGTCGACCTTGAGAATGTCGGTGCGCCATTGGCGCTCGTTGAGCTTGGTCATCATCGCGCCGATCACATCTGAGATCGCGGCGGAGATGGCCTTGTCGTTGAGCGTGCCGTCGTAGTCGGCGCGACTGCCGAAGCCGGCGATCTCGCCTGACTCGGTGCTCGCCTCGCCGCTGCCCTGCGCGGAGAAGAACACGTAACCCGTCTTCACGTCGACGAGACGCAGTTCGACTTTCGCGTGCGCCGTCTGCACCTTGGTCGAGCTGAGGAAACCCGCCTTGCCGGTCGTGCCGCGGCCGAACTCGGTCACCGACCCGAGGATCAGCGTGTCGACGCCGATCATCTTGCCGTCCTTGTTCAACCCCTGCTCGGCGGCGATCTTGGTCAGATCCGGACGCTCGAACACCATGAACTGCTTCGACTCGACCAGACGCGCCGCCAGGATATCGCTCGCCTGTTTGCCGAGCGGGTCGAGACTCGAGTCGGTGACGAAGGTGCGACCATAGCGCGTCTCGTTGGAGAAGCGGCCGATCGCGATCTTCCGCTTGAAGGTTTTCAGCGCGGGCGCGGCTTGCGCCTGTTGCGCGGCGGCCTGCTGGACACGCGGCTGCGGCGCTTCAACCTTGGCCGGTTGATCGGATACCGTCGCGCAACCGGTCATCGCCATGACGAGCGTCACGGCGCTTAAGGTACGTTTCTTCATTTTCCCCGATTCGCTTTGTTATGCTGGCCCCGGCGGACTTCGATGCGCGCGCTCCAGGTGGCCGCATTCGAGTCTGCTCGTCTTTATGCATCGCGGATTAATCGAATTTCATCAGATGCGAATTGTCTTTATTAATCAAAGACTTTTCGTTTTTATCTGATTCGAAAGCCGTTCGATACCGCTGCGCAAACCGTTTATATCGGCACGCGAATGTGAAACTTAAGGCTTCGTTAATCGTGCATCCAGAAAGGAGATGCCGGATAGACCGACGCTGAATAATCGAAAACGGTTTTCGATGCGCGCTGATTGGCATCGGACTTTAAAGAAACACCCCGCGCATGACACGTTTTAGGGCAATTCGCGGCAATGCGCCGTTATGTGATGACGCGTTTAATGCGCGAACGAATAGCCTTCGCTTCGCGCAAGGCCGTGGTTCGCGGCCTTCAAGGTATCGGAAGGCCGCATGCCGAACAGCTTCCGGTAATCGGTCGCAAACTGGCTCAGATGCCAGAAACCCCACGCCGCCGCCACATCCTGCACCGAACGTGATTCACGCGATGCGTTGCAGAGATCGCGTCGCGCGCCATTCAGGCGGATCGTGCGCAGATACGTGGCGGGCGCCATGCCGAGCACATCCTGAAAGCAGTATTGCAGCGTGCGGCGGCTCACATGCAAGCGCTCGCACAACTCCGGCACGTTGATCGCGCGATCACGGTTGGCCAGCACATACTCGCGCGCTTCCGACACGATCGACTGACGGCGCCCACGCGTAGGCATTTCAACCTGTCCATCGGCAGGCAACGCACCGACGTCGAATAGCGACGCCAGCACCGACGCCTGCAAATTGTTACGTGCGAACGAGGACAGCGGCGCGCCGTTCGCCGCGCCGTCATCGAGAAGCTGGCGCAGCGATGCGCACAAGCGCTCCTTGCGAGCCGTGCCGATCGACACGACTTCCGTGTTCGGCAGATGATCTGCCAGACCGACCCGCTCCACTTCGGCCGCGTAGCGGCGTAACACTTCACCCTTCACCACCACACCGAAAATCTCGTAGCCTGCCGACGTCAGCAATTCGAATTCGATCCCGCCCGGACGAAATGCGAGCGCATCGCCCGCGATCATCTGCGTGTCGATACGACCGGAGCCCTCGGGGCAAGTCGGAATGCCGAACCAGTAGGCGTCCTCCTGCACCTCGCAGGTCTGCCGCAGCGTGTGGCTGGTGGTTTCGACAAACACCTGCATGTGATCAAGGCACAACTCCGTCAAACCGCCGACGAAGCGGCCCGCGGTCAGCTGGTCGTAGGTCTGGCTCCAGCCATGGAGGTTGCGCGCTTGCTCGTCGGCGTCGTAGGCGACGCAGGTCTGCACGCAAAAGCTCGGCTGTTGCGCGTGCGTCGGTGCTGTCAGGCTGTCGCTTCGGAGTTCAATCGTCATACCGGATCTACGAAATCGAAGTATTGAGGAGATCTGGAAGGCAATTCTCATGCCGAACGGATTCGCCGCTTACGTTGCTGTGATCGCGGCGGCACATGCTCACGCCCTGTTCAATTCGTGAACAGGGTTGCGCACACTGGTCAGAAACGAGACGTTCATCGTTTGACAAGGTGAACAGGTCTACGCGCCATGCCTGCGGGTGTGCCTGCTGCGCGTGCACAGATCACCAGCGCGGTGCATTGGCACAGTTCTGGCTCTAGTCTGTCGCGGCCAGCGAAATATCGCGCCGAATATAGCCCATTCAAACATGTGAGGAGCACACAGATGAATCACGCAGAGATGCAGTTTCTGACTACCGAATTCCCGTACAAAAAACAGTATGGGAATTTTATCGGCGGCGAATGGGTGAAACCGGTGGGCGGCGAGTACTTCGACAACGTGTCGCCGATCACCGGTGAGCCGTTCACGTCGATCCCGCGTTCACGCGAAGCCGATATCGAACTCGCGCTCGATGCCGCGCATCGTGCGAAGGTAGCGTGGGGCAAGACGTCGACCACCGATCGCGCGAACATCCTGAACCGTATCGCCGACCGGATGGAAGCGAATCTGCAACGCATCGCCGTGGCTGAAACGATCGATAACGGCAAGCCGCTGCGCGAAACGATGGCGGCTGATATCCCGCTAGCCATCGATCATTTCCGCTATTTCGCCGGCGCCGTGCGCGCGCAGGAAGGCTCGCTCTCCCAGATCGATGACGACACCGTCGCGTATCACTTCCATGAGCCGCTCGGCGTGGTCGGCCAGATCATTCCGTGGAATTTCCCGATCCTGATGGCGGTGTGGAAGCTCGCGCCTGCACTGGCCGCCGGAAATTGCGTCGTGCTGAAACCGGCCGAGCAAACGCCTGCGTCGATTCTCGTGCTGCTCGAACTGATCCACGATTTGCTGCCGCCGGGCGTGCTGAACGTGGTGAACGGTTTCGGCCTCGAAGCCGGCAAGCCGCTCGCCTCGAGCAAGCGCATCGCGAAGATCGCGTTCACGGGCGAAACGACGACCGGCCGCCTGATCATGCAGTACGCGAGCCAGAACATCATTCCGGTGACGCTTGAACTCGGTGGCAAGAGCCCGAACATTTTCTTCGCCGACGTCATGAACGAGGACGACAGCTATTTCGACAAAGCGCTCGAAGGCTTCACGATGTTCGCGTTGAATCAGGGCGAAGTGTGCACGTGTCCGTCGCGTGTACTGATCGACGAAAAGATTTACGACCGCTTCATGGAGCGCGCGTTGAAGCGAGTGGCTGCGATCACGCAAGGCCATCCGCTCGACACGAAGACGATGATCGGCGCACAGACCTCGCAGGAACAGCTGGAAAAAATCCTCTCGTACGTCGATCTCGGCAAGCAGGAAGGCGCGGAGTGTCTGATCGGCGGTGAACGCAATACGCTCGGCGGCGAACTGAGCAAGGGCTACTACGTGAAGCCGACCGTATTCCGCGGCCACAACAAGATGCGCATCTTCCAGGAAGAAATCTTCGGACCGGTCGTTTCCGTGACGACCTTCAAGAACGAAGACGAAGCGCTCGAGATCGCCAACGATACGCTCTACGGTCTGGGCGCCGGTGTATGGACGCGCGACGGTACGCGCGCCTATCGCTTCGGCCGGCAAATCCAGGCGGGCCGCGTGTGGACCAACTGCTATCACGCGTATCCGGCACATGCTGCGTTCGGTGGCTACAAGCAATCGGGTATCGGCCGCGAAAATCACAAGATGATGCTCGATCACTATCAGCAGACCAAGAACCTGCTCGTCAGCTATAGCGATAAGCCGCTCGGTTTCTTCTAAGCTTGACGAGGCGTTAGCATTTCTGTTCGAGCGGGCTGCTTTGCGCGGCTCGCTCTTTTTCAGCGAGGGCTTGTGATGGCTGATGAGAAGCAAGTAGCGCGTGTGATAGCCACGCCTGCCGCGGTCGATTTGATCGATAAGCTATGCGCCGAACACGGGGCCGTGTTGTTTCATCAATCCGGTGGATGCTGCGACGGCAGCGCGCCGATGATGTTTCCTCAGAGTGAGTTCATGGTCGGCTCGTCCGATGTGAAACTCGGCACGATTGCCGTTGTGCCGTTCTATATGAGCGAATCGCAGTTCGAATACTGGCAGCACACGCAGTTGATCATCGATGTCGTGCCGGGGAATGGTGGGATGTTTTCTTTGGAGCGGCCGAGCGGGTTGCGGTTCTTGACGCGCTCGCGGCTCTTCGAGGATGAAGAGAACGCTTGGTTGGAGACGCATCCGGTGGAACGGGCGGATGCTTGAATTGCGCGCCTACTTTGAATCGTCGCTGACCGCGGGTGTTGGCGGCGTACTCGCCAGCAAGGTGTCGCTATCGTCCTTCAAGCCGACACCGGTGAGACCCAAACGTCTTGCATGCGTCAGCAGGTAATGCAATTTGTGCGCGGCTGATTCGTAGTTAAGACCTTCAGGACGCACGTTGGAAATACAGTTGCGTTGCGCATCGCTGCAACCCACCTTAGGGGCGTACGTCAGGTAGATACCGAGGCTATCGGGCGAACTCAAACCTGGACGCTCGCCAATCAACATAACAACCAGTTTGGCATTGAGCAGTTCGCCGATCTCGTCACCGAGTGCGACGCGGGCTTGCCGCGCGACGACGACGGGGCCGATCTTCCAGTCCGTGAGTTTTGCGCAAACCGCTTGCAGCAGCGGAATCGATTGTTTCGACGCAGCGAATGCGGAGAGGCCGTCGGCGATGACAAAGACCACCTCGGGCGTCTCGACCTTGAGTTGTCCGAGCGCTGTGCGGCTCTCGTCGCTCAGGCGTCTGCCGAGATCCGGACGCCGCAAATAATGCTCGCGATCGGGCGCGGCACTGTGCACGTCCAGTGTGCTGAAACTTAGCGCGCGCAGTTGTTCGTGCAGCACGTCCGTATCAAGCGGATGATGCACGGCGTCGCGCGCCTGCGCATGCGACAGGTTGAACGCGAGCAACGGTGCGGTCGGCAAACTGTTGCCCGCGCGACCCAACGCGATGCGCGCATTGGTGAACTGCCGCAGCGCGTTCCATGGATTTTTTTCGAGGAAGTCGCTCATGCGATACCTATCCAGTCATTCGCGCCTTGCAGCAGCGGTTGCTGTGACGACGCGCTCAGCAACGTGCCGCGCGCGTCCGTGATCTGCATCGACTCCAGCCATTCCTCGAATTCCGGCGCACGGCGCAGACCGAGCACGTCGCGCACGTAAAGGGCGTCGTGGAAGGACGTGCTTTGATAGTTGAGCATCACATCGTCCGCACCCGGAATGCCCATGATGAAATTGATGCCCGCCACGCCCAATAGCGTGAGCAGGTTATCCATATCGTCCTGATCGGCTTCGGCGTGATTCGTGTAGCAGATGTCGCAACCCATCGGCACGCCGAGCAGCTTGCCACAGAAGTGATCTTCGAGACCCGCGCGCGTGATCTGCTTGCCGTCGTACAGATACTCCGGTCCGATGAAACCGACCACCGTGTTAACCAGAAACGGATTGAATTTGCGCGCGACTGCATAGGCGCGCACTTCGCACGTCTGTTGGTCGACGCCGAAATGCGCATCGGCCGATAAGGCGCTGCCCTGACCCGTTTCGAAATACATCAGGTTATTGCCGACAGTGCCGCGTTTCAGCGACAACCCCGCTTCATACGCTTCCTGCAACAACGCAAGCGAAATACCGAAACCCGCGTTCGCTTTCTCTGTACCGGCAATCGACTGAAACACGAGATCGACCGGCGCGCCTTTTTCAATTGCCGCGATCGTGTTCGTGACGTGAGTCAGCACGCACGATTGCGTGGGCACCTGATAGCGTTGGCGGAAGTCGTCGATCATCAGCAACAGCTTGGTGATCGCAGCAAGATTGTCGCTGGCCGGATTAATGCCGATCATCGCGTCGCCGCAGCCGTACATCAGGCCGTCGAGCATCGACGCAGCGATACCTTTGACATCGTCGGTCGGATGATTCGGTTGCAGACGCACCGACATGTGACCGGGCAAGCCGATCGTATTGCGAAAGCGCGTAATCACCGGACGCTTGCGCGCCGCTGCGATCAGATCCTGATTGCGCATCAACTTCGAGACCGCCGCCACCATCTCTGGCGTAAGGCCGGCGGTGATACGCGTGAGCGCGTCCGCATCGGTCGTGCTGCTCAACAGCCAGTTGCGGAAATCACCGACCGTCAGATGTGAGATCTCGGCGAACGCTTGCGGCGAGTGATCGTCGATCACGAGGCGCGTGACCTCGTCGCTTTCGTAGGGAATCAGCGCCTCATTGAGAAACGTGCGCAGCGGCACCTGCGCGAGCGCCATCTTGGCCGCGACGCGCTCTTCTTCGCTCGCCGCCGCGACGCCCGCGAGCTGGTCGCCGGAACGCTGCGGACTGGCCTTCGCCATCAAGGTTTTCAGGTCGGCAAAGCGATAAGTGCGGCTGCCGATTGTCTCGGTGTAGCTCATCTTTACGACTCCATCGCCGCTGCTTGCGCAGCGGCTCGATCCGTCACTCTTCCAGCAAAGCGTCTGCCGGTGCTGCTTCGCGTTGATGGCGCGTCAACAGGAAGTAGACGTAGCCGAGCGCGAGGAAGATCGCGAACACGATGGCGACCAGGAAATTGAAGTAAACCATCGTTGCCAGACAAATCACCGCGGCCACCAGCGCGAACGCCGGAAAGAACGGAAACAGCGGTGCGCGGAATGGGCGCTCCATGTTCGGGTCCGAGCGGCGCAGCTTGAACAGCGACAACATGCTGATGATATACATCACGATAGCGCCAAATACGGACATCGTCACGATGTTCGCCGTCAGCGTCTGACCGCCGAACTGGATCAGCTCGTCGCTATAGATCGCGGCGATGCCAACCACGCCACCGGCGATGATTGCACGATGCGGCGTCTTGAAGCGCGGATGCACCTTGGAGAGCCACTCCGGCAGATAACCTGCGCGAGCCAGCGCGAAAATCTGGCGCGAGTAGCCGAGGATGATGCCGTGGAACGACGCGACGAGCCCGAACAGGCCGAGCCAAACGAGCATATGCATCCAGCCGCTATGTTCGCCGACAATGAACTTCATGGCCTGCGGCAACGGATCGTTGATGTTCGACAGCTTGGTCCAATCGCCGGCGGCGCCTGCGAACACCATCACGCCGATGGCGAGCACGACCAGCGTCAGAATACCGGCGACATAGGCGATCGGAATCGAACGCTTCGGATTCTTGGCTTCTTCGGCGGCCATCGCGACGCCTTCGATCGCGAGGAAGAACCAGATGGCGAAGGGAATCGCCGCGAACATGCCGTGGAACGAGCCCATGCTGAAGGTGTCCGCGCCGGACCAGCCGCCTTTCGTGAAGTTCGACCACTGAAAACCAGGCGACACGACGCCCATGAACACCAGCAATTCGAAGATCGCCAGCAACGTCACGCACAACTCGAAGGCCGCGGCGATCTGCACACCAACAATATTCAGCGCCATGAAGACCAGATACGCACCCATCGCCGCGTGTTTCGGCTCTAGACCCGGAAACTGCACGTGCAGATAGGCGCCGATCGCGAGTGCAATGGCGGGCGGCGCAAACACGAATTCGACTAACGTCGCTGCGCCCGCCAGATAACCGCCGGTCGGGCCGAAAGCGTGACGTGCGTAGGCGAACGGGCCGCCCGCATGCGGAATCGACGTGGTGAGTTCGGTGAAACTGAAAATGAAGGTGGTGTACATCGCGGCGATGAAAACCGCCGTGATGACGAAGCCGAGCGTGCCGGCGCTCGCCCAGCCGTAGCTCCAGCCGAAATACTCGCCGGAAATGACCAGACCGACCGCGATCCCCCACAGTTGCCACGTGCCGAGCGTCTGTTGCAACTCGTGATGCGTGACTTTACCGACGTGCTGACTTTTGGATTCTGATTTCATCGGGCGCTCCTGATGTTGCCGCTTGCTCGACGCCGCAAGGCTTTGCGGTGCATGGGCCGACAGGCTTCAGCCGATGGTAGTGAGCCATTATTCGAGGTGTTATCGAAATTCGGCAAAGTTAGGGCGCGATTGTGTCAGTGGGCACTTAATTCCGTTTGTGTGCGGTGTGTGAAGTTCGCAGGATTTGGTAAATGGGGACGTGGTACTTTGGTTCGCATCCCTTCGGCACTCTTCTTTTGGTTGGGCTACCTCACTTATGAACCAATCGGACAATCGGGCGCGGTACGAAACTCGGCTGGGCCGCGTGCTGGACCATATTTACGATCATCTCGACGAGCCGCTGGATATCGATCGTCTCGCGCAAATCGCCTGCATGTCGCCGTATCACTGGCATCGCATCTTTCAGGCGATGTACGGCGAGACGGTGGCGACGACCGTGCGGCGTTTGCGATTGCATCGCGCGGCGGGATATCTGGCGAATGGCTCGATGTCCATCGCTGAAATTGCCGAGCGCTCGGGGTATAGCAGTTTGCAGTCTTTCTCTCGCACCTTCCGGGCGGTTTTTGGCATTCCGCCGGCGCAGTATCGCAAGCAGGGTACGCATAGCCGGTTTCGTCCGGCGCTTTCAGGAGACGATCAAATGACGATGCGTGAAGTGGTGATTCGTCAGGTGGAGCCGATGGAGGTTTTGTCGGTGGATCACGTCGGGCCGTATATGCAGATCGGCAAGGCGTTCGATGGGCTGTTCGGCTGGTTGGCGAAACATAATTTGCTGGCGGGGCAGATGCGCATGATCGGGATTTACTACGACGATCCTGGTGTTATTGCTGAGGATGAGTTGCGGTCGAAGGCTGGGGTGTTGTTGCCGCATCCGGTTCAGGCTTCGGTAACGGTGAGTCCGCCGGTTTCGGTAGCGCATGTGAAAGGCGGTGAATACGCGGTGTTGCGTCACAAGGGGCCGTATAGCGATATGCGGGCGGCTTATGAGTGGTTGTACGGGACGTGGCTCGTGCAGTCGGGTCGTGAGGCTGCGGATGCGCCGGTGTTCGAGGAGTATTTGAATAGCCCTAAGGAGACTTCGCCGGCTGAGTTGCTGACGGAGATTTGTTTGCCGTTGGTTTGATAGTTTGGGCGTGGCTCTGTTTGTTCTGCCTGCTTTGTGCATGTTTACGCAGCGGGCTTCATGGATGCCTCTCTGGTTTTTATAGTCTTTGTATATGTATACGTAGTAATAGTTAACAAGCATCGCACCTGGCTGTGGATAACTTGAATCTTCGTTTACGGATCAAGGGACTGCGGAATCGATAACCCTGCGGAGCGCGGGCGAACAGGAACAAGGAGCCAGGGAAAACTTTTGACTGACCTGGCGAGGTCGCCGGTTTATCAAAGTTTCGCCCACAACGTGTCAGACGGCTTGTACAAAAGTTGTCCAGAGGGGGCTGTGGATAAGTGGGGCTACTTACGTAGCGCTCAATCCGCTAACTCGTACGACGTGCTGCGGCCCCCTGCTGCTGATTTTTTCAACACACCGAATGCGACGAGTTCGCTGATATCGCGCAACGCGGTATCAGGTGCGCAAGTTTTATCGTCAGGATTCGGACGAACCGCATTTCGATCTCACGCCCGCGACAGAAAAGGCCATTGCGTGGCTTGGCACATTGACCGCACGTAGCTTCGTCGGTACTGAGTCGCGCTTGCTTACTTTGTTCGAATTGCTCAAACAGATGAGCGAGGGCAGCGAAAGCGATCCCGAGACACGGCTTGCCGAACTGCATAAGCGCCGCGCCGAGATCGATGCGGAAATCGCCCGTGCAGAGGCCGGCGACATTTCGATTCTGGACGACACCGCGCTGAAAGATCGCCTACCTGCAACTTGCCGGCGACACGTTCAGCACGGTGGTGGACGAGCAGGTCAGCGAGACCATCGTCTGGGGCAGCCGGAAGGACAGCGGCGAACAGCAGACCCGGCAGGCAAGCCTGCCACGAGTCATTTTCGTGAGATAAAGATGTTGGAACAGGAACATGACGCAACGGCCTCGGCGCACGATCTGTCGAGCCTACTGATTACACAGCCCGCAGAAACAGAAAAGGGTTACAGGCAAATCACCTGTAACCCTTTGATATTTCGTGGTGGAGAGGGGGGGATTGAACCCTCAACCTTCGCATTGCGAAGGCGTTGTTCTACTACCTCCCTGAAGTAACAGCGCTCGGGTTACACCTACGACCCGGCGATGGTCTAACGACTTCTGTTTCCCTGCAATCCTTCAGGTTGTAGCGAGACCCATAACCCGAGAAATTGCGCCTTATGGGACAAGGGTTTCGCGCTGGGGGCGAACGCATAATGCGAGAAAGTGGACGCATAAACTGAGAACAACCGTCCGGGGCCGTCTCCGACATGTACGGGGGTTCACAACGGGACGGGTCCTCTCCCATCAGCAGCCGTCGCTCAGGTTTGTACCTGGAGCCGCAAAAAGTTGCGTGTCCGACACAGCAATTTTGGCAATTTGCGCTCGTGAGCGAACCATCTCGATGCACCTCCGCCATCAAGAAATGTCCAAGTTTCTGAGCTTGGCCTGCTAACGCGCCAAGCGAACAGCGATGGCCGTTTAACGAAGCGATTACCGAGTAAGCCGCTCTCTAATCTGTCTCGAGCCAGTGCTTTCGGTGGCTGGTCGAGGCGTCGGCGTCCGCCCGTCGCAACCCGACCTGGAGGGCACTCATGAAATCGCCCCGCCTCTGTCTCGCCTGTGGCAGCGCGTTCCTGCCGCTGGCGCATGTTCCCCGTCAGCGTTATTGCTCGTCGGAAGCTTGCCAGCGCGCACGTCGACGCGACTGGCAGAACCACCGGCTCCGAATCGACCGAGACTATCGCGACAACCAGGCCCGGGCCCAAGCGAGATGGCGCGCAGGCCACTCAAGCTATTGGCGCGAATATCGAGCTGCACATCCGGCGTATCGAGAGCGCAACAGCAGCATGCAGCGGATGCGCAATGCACGACGGAGTTTCAAGCCGATTGCAAAGATGGATGTCATCGAACTCCCTCGGCCGCTGGGCTCTGGCTTCTACGTGCTGCGTCATGCGGATGATGCAGGCGCTGCAAAAATGGACGTGTGGACCGTCCACATAGCCGTGCTGTCTGCGCCGACAGCACCGCCCATATGATTGCAAAGAGATGACGTGATACACATTGGCGTCGGGCCTGCTACCTTTGCCTTGTCACCGTTCGTTTTCAAACGCCACCGCCTGATGTGAATCCACGGCGTTCGCATTTGGGGCTCCCCTTGCGCTCGGTGCCTACCGCGTGTTTGTGTCTGAGTTGCGGAGCGGAGAATGTCATTCAATAACGCGGGTGCAGCAGTCGTAGCCGGCTCCCCGGCAGGACAGGCAGCTGAGTACGTCCGCATGTCGACCGAACACCAGCAGTATTCGACCGAGAACCAGCGCGACCGAATTCGAGACTACGCAACCCGCCGCGGATTCGAAATCGTCCGCACATATGCCGATGAGGGTAAAAGCGGTCTTCGAATCGACGGTCGCCTGGCACTTCAAAATCTCATCTCCGATGTCGCGAATGGCAAGGCCGATTTCTGCGTAATCCTCGTCTATGACGTGAGTCGCTGGGGGCGATTCCAGGATGCCGACGAGAGCGCGTATTACGAGTACATCTGCCGCCGTGCTGGCATCCAGGTTGCGTACTGCGCCGAGCAGTTCGAGAACGACGGGTCGCCTGTCTCGACCATCGTGAAAGGGGTAAAGCGGGCAATGGCTGGCGAGTACAGCCGAGAATTGTCCGCGAAAGTATTCGCCGGCCAGTGCCGTTTAATTGAGATGGGCTTCCGGCAAGGAGGCCCAGCCGGTTACGGGCTACGCCGCGTATTGGTCGATGAACACGGTCTCATGAAGGCGGAACTGCGCCGCGGCGAACATAAAAGCCTGCAGACGGAGCGGATAATCCTCATGCCGGGGCCGGAAAGCGAAGTGCGAACCGTCAATCTAATCTACAACTGGTTTATCGACGAGTCGCTCGACGAATACGAAATCGCGGCTCGCCTGAACGGCATGAACGTGCGGACTGACCTTGACCGGGAGTGGACACGAGCAACGGTGCGGGAAGTATTGACCAACGAGAAATACATCGGCAACAACGTATACAACCGGGTGTCGTTCAAGCTGAAGAAGATGCGGGTGACCAACACACCGGACATGTGGATTCGAAAGGAGGGGGCATTTCAGGCAATTGTGCAAAGCGAAACGTTCTACACGGCCCAGGGCATCATGAGGGCAAGAGCGCGTCACTACTCGAACGAGGAGCTAATCGAGCGATTGCGTAACCTGTTCCGCAGTCGCGGTTTTCTGTCCGGCGTCGTGATTGATGAAACAGATGGCATGCCTTCTACGTCGGTCTATGTGTACCGATTCGGCAGTTTAATTCGTGCCTATCAGACAGTCGGTTTTACCCCCGGCCGAGATTATCGATACATTGAGACCAACCGCTTCCTGCGACGACTGCATCCGGAAATCATTGCGCAGACGGAGAGGAAAATCGCGGATTTGGGCGGCACGGTGATACGCGACCCGGCAACCGACCGGCTGACCGTCAACGACGAGTTCACGGCCTGCATTGTGCTCGCGCGCTGCCAGGCGCATGACAATGGCCGCAATCATTGGAAGGTGCGCTTTGATACGAGCCTTCTGCCGGACATCACTGTTGCAGTGCGGCTCGACCAAACGAATGCTTCGGCGCTGGACTACTACCTGTTACCACGTCTGGATTTTGGGCAACCGCGTATTCACCTCGCCGACCAGAATCCAATCGAGTTTGAGAGCTATCGCTTTGATACGCTGGACTACCTCTATGGCATGGCCGAGCGCGCCCGCCTCAGGAGAGTAGCGTGAACTCGCGGCAGCAGCCCGGCGAAATCCGGATGGTCCCCGTCTCCCAGATTGAAGTTATCAATCCGCGAGAACGTAACGCTCGAGTTTTCCATGAAATCGTCGACAACATCAAGACCATCGGCCTCAAGAAACCTATCGTGGTCACGCCGCGAGCAACGGCCAGCGGCATAGAAAAGTACCTCCTTGTGTGCGGCGAGGGGCGATTGAAGGCATTCCGCTCGCTCGGAGAAGCGACTATTCCCGCACTCGTGGTGAGCGTCAGCGATGAGGACGCGTTCGTAATGAGTCTGACTGAGAACATCGCGCGCAGACAGTGTCGCCCACTCGAACGGCTCGCCGGCATTCGGCAATTGCAGGAGCAGGGATATGCGCCGAAGGTTATTGCCGAAAAAACAGGTCTCACACCGGCTTACGTTCACGGCATCCTCACACTGCTGCATCAGGGAGAAGAGAGGCTTGTGGTTGCAGTAGAGAAAGGCCTCGTTCCCCTGAATGCCGCCCTCATGATTGTTGGCGCCGGCGACGACGACGCTGAAATACAAGCAGCGCTCCAGGAGGCCTACGAGTCGGGAAAATTGCGGGGCAAGCAACTGATGAGCGCTCGCCGCGTCATCGAGCGCAGAAAGGCACTCGGGCGAAGCACTGCGCACAATATGACCAGCAAGTCTGCCGCCGTCACGACATCGAGTCTCGTGCGGACGTATGAGCGCGAGGTAGAACGTCAGAAATCCATGGTCAGAAAAGCCGAATTCACACAACAGCGATTGCTGTTTGTCGTCGGTGCGTTGAGGCAACTGTTCGTCGATGAGAACTTTATCAACCTCTTGCGCGCGGAGGGACTGGCCAGTCTGCCGAAGTATCTTGCCGAACGCGTTTGGCCAACCGGGAGTGCCACATGACTGGCGTAACCCTTGGATTCATCCCCGAGCCATTGTCGGTGCTGGTCTCCAGCATCTTGCCATCGCGCAGAATACCGGCGCCCGTGGTCGAATCGCGTAAATTCAAGCAGATACGAACCTCCATTGAGGAAGTAGGTCTCATCGAACCGCTCTCTGTAACGCCTGCGGACCAGTCTTCCGGCCAGCATGTTCTACTGGATGGGCATCTACGCTTGCTTGCCATCCAGGACTTGGGGTACGAGCGGGCTGCCTGCCTGGTCGCGACCGATGACGAGAGCTACACCTATAACAACCGGGTCAATCGCCTCTCGACAGTCCAGGAGCACTATATGATTCGGCGTGTAATTGACAGAGGCGTATCGCCCGAACGATTGGCGAAAGCTCTTTCCGTGGATGTATCCCAGATTATAAAGAAGATGTCTCTGCTCGACGGCGTATGCCCAGAGGCGGCTGAACTTCTCGGAGACCGGCAGTTCTCGCCGGAGCTTGTTCGCGCTATTCGCAAAATGAAGCCCACGCGGCAGGTCGAATGCGTTGAGCTGATGGTGGCCGCGAACAATGTGTCTGTCTCCTACGCCGAGGCATTGTTGGTGGCTACGCCTGCAGCACGGCTTGTAGAGGGAAAGAAGCCACGCAAACTGACCGGCGTTAGCCCGGAGCAGATGGCAAAAATGGAGCGGGAGATGAGCAATCTGCAGGGGCAGTACAAGCTCGTTGAACAGAATTACGGTCAAGACGTGTTGAATCTGGTGCTTGCGAAAGGATATCTCGCCAAGCTCCTCGAAAACGATTCTGCACGTAAATACGTTGCCCAACGCCATCCGGATTTGATGGTGGAGTTCGAGTCCATCATTGCAACCATTTCTCTCGACCAGCAGCAATTCAGCGCGGTCCTCTAGCCGAACCCTGACATCGTGGCTGCTACGGCGGCAGCGCGTTCCGACAGCATAGAGAGGCCACAACCTCAGGCTTGAGCCATTGCGGTCGACGCTGAGTTGCCGCGGGCGGTTTCATCCTCCTCAACCGGGCGATTCAAGGCCACCCAGGCCACGTGGCTATACATGCGCACTGGACGTCACTTTTACGCCCGACCGGGTTCGGCAAGTGGGGCCCGCTCGCATTCGCTTTCCACCTCCGGAGGCCACAAGGGCTGCCGGCTGGTCCGTTGACCGATGTAATGAAGCAGGGCCGTAAAGTAGGTGAAGGGGCTCAACACCAGGACGAATAACGTTGTAAAAAAATTGCGCTCAGCCAGAATCGCCTTGTCGGTTCGCCCCCAGATACGCATCGAGTTGGCTAGGGAAACCTGAGTCGGCACTAGGTCGGGATAAGACAGGGTGCCCGGTCCCTGCTCCATGAAGCGCCGGATATATTCGAACTGACTGCTAAGGCGTTTGACGATAGACCGACCATTTTCCGTGTTTTCATCGGAGACGGTGACCACCCGACTACCGACCGAGAACGATTGGGCGACAAGCCCCCGTTCATCGAGGATGTGACACCGGATGTTGAATACATACGCGTGCGAAATCGGGTCTCGCGGGCGCGGTTCAACAAAGAAAAAAGCCCTTTCCCATGGAACCGATATCACGCCCTTTGAGCCAGCACCCCGAAACGCATGGACCATTCGCGTGTGGCGGTTAAATCGCACTGGAAAGCGCGTCCAGGTGAAGTTCTCTTGATGCAGTCCCCACAGACCAACGGAGACTATTGCCAGTGAGACTATCAGAAAGAAGGTCGCGCCAGTGTAGGCCACTGCCAACTCTGGCCCCTGCACGCTCCCGTGGCTCGGTGGATTCTGCAAGCACCAGAGTGCAACCCATGCGAGAAACCCTGCCGCCGCGACAATCGCGAGGCAGCCGTACGTGAGCAGCCCTCGTTGCTTGAATGCCGCGTTGGTGCTCTCAAGAAAGATGTCGTTCATCGAGAACACGTTGAAGTCGTCCTTCGGCGTTTCGCTGGCGACCACGTCCACTTTTAGCTGGTGAGCCTTTTCTTCGTCGGTCAGTGGGCGCTTCAGCTTAATCCAAACGGTGCCATCCCAAGCCATAGTTACGCTCCAGGTCCGTTATATGCCTTATGTTCTTCATCGAACGAAGTATGCCGAGCGTCTTTCTTGTCGATTCCGAAACAGCTACGGCCGAGAAGGTCGCTTATGATGGCCGGAGGTTGTCGCATGCTGCCTCGACGTCCTCCGGCCATATCGGTTCACGACAGGTTAGCTGTGCAATGTAGTGAAGCACGGACAGCAAAAAAACCGGGACACTGAGTAAGAGGGAAAAGATACGGAGTCCCGCGCTAACGCTGCCAATGTCGCGCAGTCCGTAGAACCATAGGTTCATGGAGGCGCGAAGAGAAGGTCCGCGCGGCAGATACCTTTTCACAGGTGGCAGCGAATCCGGACCGCTTTCCATGTAGCGGCGAATGAACTCGAAGTTGGCCTGAACCTGGTAAAGCACCTGTTTGCCGTAGCGCGTGGACTCTCTCCCCCCATTGACTGTCCGAAGCCCGAAGCTGAAGGTGTCAACGATTTTCTTGCCCGAGTCGTCAAGAACGAAACAGCGCATCAGAGTGGGGGCTCCGCCAAACGTGGCGTTGGAGGGCAACCGGTGTACAAAGAAGAATGCCTTATCCCATGGAACGGCGATGACACCGCCCGGGCCGCTGTGCCGAAACGCATACACCGTGCGAGTCTTGCGGTTGAACCGCACAGATTTGTGCCGGTAGTTGAAGCAGTCGCGCAGGAGAAGCACTACCGTGAACGCACAGCAGAGCACTCCCGCCACCGCAAGGACCCACATTCCGATGCTGAAGGCGCCCTGCTCACCGTTCCTGACCATAGCCGGGTTCACCTCCACAGCTCCCTGTATCGCAGTGACCGTGAAAAATACGAACGCAGGGAAACCAATCAGGGAGGCAAGCAGACACCACCCGACCTGCGAATACGAGGCGTCACACACCTCCAGGTAGACATCGTTCATGCCGAACACGGCATAGGCGTCAGCGGCCTCGTCGGCGACCGGATTTCGGACGTCTATGCGCCGTGCCGCTTCACTCTCGTCAACTGGGCGATTCAAGGTCACCCTGGTCATGTAGTCATACGCCATATCTTTTCGCTTGCGACGTCAAATGGCGCTGCCTTTCTTCGTCTGTCAGGGGCCGATTCAGCTTAACCCAGAGACTTCCTTCCCATGCCATACCGATTTCTCTTAAGCCCCGAGACCACTGGCGAAACGACGCGGCGGGCGGCAGCGGTTCACCCTAGCTGCTGCGTTTTGTCCATGTCCTATCGACCGCCGATTCTCTTTGAATAAAAACTGTTAAGTCGACGCAGGACCGCAATGAGCTGGCGCCAATCAGGATGTTAGTGAGCCCATGGTCTGCGACGCCACCAGCTTCGGAAGAGGCTCGCATTTGCACTGGCATAAATCGTTCTCAAGCGCGACCTGCTTGCCCATCACGCTCATCGTATGAGGCGAGCCATCGCTGACGATGATGCCCTCGGTGTTGCACGTGTGGCACAACACAGGAGCCCCAAGATAGGCCAACGGCCGGCCGTCGAACGACGAACCGGCGATGCCGTCGAGCACCACACCGTTATGGGTAGTCGTGTCGTCTTTCAGGATGAATCTGCGGGTCATGGTAAGACATCCTCCTTTCGCTCGATACATTCCGGCGAATGACGTTGCGCATTTCTGCACCGAGACTCTTGCGGTCAGGACTCTCGGGAATCGCATCAAACGCGGCTTCGGGTTTAACGTCGGTGCTGACGGCGAATATCAGATGACCTCAACGCCGCTTCGGTGATGTCGCGATGCTGTGACCACGAATTGGCTGTTTGACGGCGCACCAGGCCTAGCTGCCGCTCTGCGCCGATTTGCGAAGCGCCTTCGCATTCTCGATATCCTGCTTTTCCAGCGCACGTAGTCCCGTTACGACGGCGTTGTCGGGGCCAAGATTGCTCTCAAGCAAACCGACGGACATTACATGCGTGGCGCAGTCATGCAACCTCGCCTTGAGCGTGCTCTCATCCAGCGTGTCTTTGCCATCATCGGTCTTCGCGTCCGACCATACCTCGCCTGACGACCAGGAACCACTTGTCCCATCCTGTTGGATGCGGGCGTGAATAGCGTACTGCCCCGGCTTGAGTCCGATACGCGCGGTCCAGGGGTGGTCAGCGTCGGGGAACTTGATGGCACACTCCTGCACGGCCGCGTCACTGCTTCCGAGTTGGACCCACTGGGCGTCATGTGGGGCCTCCGTCTTCGCGAGCGTGGCGGCTGCGCGAGCGAGTGGGCTGTCTGATGCGCTGTGGCAGGCTGTGAGGAAAATCAGCGTTATGGCACAGAAGAGAAGGCCGCATTTCTTTTGCATCGGATACATGGTGGCAAGTTGAATGTGGACGTGTTTGCCCGCGTGCGAATTAGTGCGGTGGAGAGAGTGACGTTACGACACGGATTGACGTGCTGACCTCGGCCACGAAGCAAGTTCTTGCAGTTCACTCAGGCGATTCCGGGCGAGACAGCGGCAGCACGTTCAGACAGCATAGGAAGCCCCTAACCTCAAGCTTGAGCCATTGCGGCGGACGCTGAGTTGCCGCAGGCGGCTTCTACCTCGGTCGGCCATACTGGCTCCCGGCTCGTCAGTTGCGCAATGTAGTGCAGTATCGACAACAGGAATATCGGCCCCGAAAGCAGGATGGTGAGAACGCGCATGGCACCGCCGGCACTGCCGACAGCTCCTATGCCATAGAACCAGACGCTCATTGAGGCGCGCAGAGACGGGCCTCGCGGAAGATACCGCTCGACCTTCGGTAGCGCGCCCGGGCCCTGCTCCATGTACCGCCGGATGAACTCGAAGTTGGCCTGAACCTGATAGAGGACCTGTTTGCCAATCGGAGTGGACTCGTCTGCGCCGTTGACCGTACGAGCACCGAAGCTGAACGTGTTGACGATTTTCTTTCCGGCGTCGTCAAGGGCAAAGCAGCGTATTAGTGTTGGCGCTCCCCCGGCTAGCCTGTTGGAGGGCAGCCGATGTGGGTAGAAAAACGCCTTGTCCCAAGGTACTGCGATTACTCCGCCAGGCCCGTTGTGCCGGAAGGCGTACACCATGCGCGTCTGGCGATTGAAGCGCACGGCCTTGTGCCTGTAGTTGAAGCAATCGCGGAGAAGTATCACGACGGTGAGCACGCAGCATAGTAGCGTTATTGCAACGAAGACCCACATGCCTGTACTGAACATCCCCTGTTCACCGTTCCTGACCATGGCCGGCGTATCGACGACCGCGCTCTGAGCGAATTCCATGGTGAGGAAAGCGAATGCCGGGAAACAAAGCAGGAAGGCAAGAAGGCCCCAGCCAACCTGCGGATAGGAAGAATCGCAGACCTCGAGATAGACATCGTTCATTCCGAACACGGTGTAAGCATCGGCGGCTTCGTTGACGACTGGCTTGTGAACATCAATCCGCCGTGCAACCTCTTCCTCGGTTAGCGGACGGTTGATTCGAATCTTTGTCAGGTAATCGTATGCCATAGTGACTCGCTTATGATGTCAGCGCTTCGAACTGCTTGCGTTCGTCGAGTTCTGAGAACTTTTCCGTCGCTGTACCGAAGATGCACTTGCTGAGCCATTCCTCGATTTCCCGGTGCTTCTTCCATGCTATTAAAAGACCGATGATGACAAGCACAGCCATAAGCGCAAAAACCAGGACAGTCGCACCGGCAATCATGGCAAGGCAAAGCAGGACGTTCGTAATGGCAGATGCACCATACAGGAAGGACAAGCCGGCATGTCCGGACTCTCGCTCGGTCTTGAATTGCTGGAAGTCATACCACGCCCCGACCAGTCCGGCTACCGCGCCTACGACACGGAAGGCAATTTCGATAACGGTGCCCCATTTCAGCAACATCTGCGAATATCGTCCCCCCAGCTTGCCAAACGCCTGCATGCCATGACCAACCGTCTGGAAGGTCGCTGCGCACGTTGAGACGATAGCAGCAACGAACTTGTCATGGTTCTCCTTGCGGTTCAACGCACTGGACTTTGCCAACTCCTTGCTCGCCAACATCCAGTTCACCGCATTGAAGATAATCCCGATGATGCCGTATCCGACTTCACCCTGTGTTGCAGCTCGAAACTTTGGAAGAAAGCTCGCATTGATATTTTCTTCCGTCAGTACCGCTCGCACTCCGGGTGCAAAGATTGCCGCTCCCCTGCCACTAAGGGAAGTAGCGCCCGACGACGCTTGGATAGCCTCATTGGCGTCGAAGACAATGAACTGTGGAACCTTGATTGGACCATCCTTGGGAGACGAGCTCTGGAAGGTCTTACGCAGGTTCGCGTTCAACGAACCCAGACTTGGACGTTTGTTCGGGGGCATCTGTTCGTACATCTGGCGCGCCATATAGGAAATCCACTGGTTGACGGTTCCTTCGACGGGCTTGTAGATGATGGTGGTGCGTGAACGCAGACTCATGCACGCCGTGAAAACCCGGACACCCGCTGTATCACCAGTCTTGGCGATAAAGCCGGCAATCGGGCCGCCCAGCTCGTGCAGCATTCCAGCCACTGCCTTGTCGGCCCGCAGAAGCAGGCCCTGACCTTTCTTCTCGAGAATCTCGTTGGCAGCGTTGTTCAGCTCAATGAGCTTCGCGGCCGGCTCCCGCACCTCACCAAGAGGGAATCCTGCCGCTTCCTTCAGTTTTTCAGCCGACGGGTCGTGGTTCAGAATCATCGAGCGCAGAAGCGGATTGTGGCGGTCCTTCAAGTCGCCTTTGGCCCATTCGAGGACCAGGTCATAGACCACCTTGCGGTCCGCCGACCCAAATATGCACGTGTAGAAGAGTTCGGCGTATTCGACGCCTTTTGCTACATCGAGTTCATGGTAGTCCCACGCAAACACTGTCCTCATCTGCGTGCCCTTCAGCCAAGCGACATAGTCGTCTGCGAGCGGGTTGAGCACCGTGTCTTCTACCTGTTGCATCTGCTTCTTCATGTCATTGCGGAACTGCGTCACCGCATTCTGGCTGTAGGATTCGGTGTACGGCTTCCAGGCCTCTGCCTTCACCGAATCCATCTCCCGTTCCTTCTGCTCGTCGATGGACTTGACCTCCTTCTCGTAGGCCTTCCCGCCATCAAACAGGGAGTAAAGGGCGTACGTTTCAGCCGACTGTCCCTTGAGCTGCTCTGCGGCGGCGTTCTCGTCCTCCTCTGCACTTTCTTCGATGGAGGACTTCATTCCGTCAATTGCGCTCGCCGCCCACATCTTTCTCTGATACGGCTTCATGGCCGCACCCATCGCTACAAACTGCTCGGCGTTGAGTTCCTGCGTGATGCCAGCGGGGTCCCAAAGTGCGAAGAAGACTCCATCACCTTTGTCATGAGCGTCGGTAAATTGCTTGAGCCCGCTCGCTTCACTTGCACGGTCCTTAAAGGCAAACGGCGAGCAAGATGCTGCGACGTCCACACCACCCTTGTACTCGAGCACATAATCGGTGACATGCGAAATGGTCTGGGCATGCTTCTGCGAATGGACGCCGCTTGCCCAGCTTGCCGCGTCGAACGGTTGCATACGGTAATCGCGGCAACCGTTCTCATTTGCTTCATAGCGCTTGCGCACGGGGGCAGTCCAGCGCACGTCGCTGAAAGCCAGATAGACCTTACCGGCTTTCTGTGGATGGTCGATGCTGATGCATTGTGCGAGTTCCTTGTGCCCCGTCTGCTGGCAGTTGAATCCTTTCTCCTGCGTTTCGGGCAGGTCGACATCGAGCGGGTAGTTGAAGACATAGCCCTCCGACGTCACGCCGTAGATTTGCCACGTGCTTTGGGACGGGTAATAGACGTGGATGAACCCTTTGCGCACCGCGCGCAGGAAGTAGGCCGCCTTCTTGGCACTTACGCCTGTGACGCCGTCACCAAACGGTCCCTTCGGCAACGCAAGCGCCGTGGCCGCGCCGAGATTGTGAGCATTGGTCGCGGCAGCTGCCGCATACCGTACCGGCAGAATCAGAAGCCCCTTCTTTTCGCACATGTTGCAGGACTTCTGGCACGCTGCATTGGCTTTGGCGTTTGCCGATGCGGCCTGGACCTTCGGAATGGTTCCCATCGTTATTCTCTCTGCCTTGCGTTATGTGTTGTTGCGTTACGCGTACAGCGCCGCTTCCTGTGCAATCTGCGCCCAGTTTTCATCGGTCCACAGAGCGGTGACTTCCGAGTACGACGACGTCTGTCCCGGCTGAAGCGCCGCGGCGACCTTGGGATGTCGGTCGAAATTCGGTGAGACCAGCAAGCCTTGTACGGCAAACACCGTCAGGTCCTCTCCCGCGAGGCGATATAGGGCTCCCTTCGTGAACAGGGCGTCGAGCTGACGAGGAGTGCGCTCATCAACAACCTCCCCAGCGTCTCGTATGGACTGCAGTGCCTGCTCGATGAGATGCAGGCGGCGCAGCGATGCCCACTGGTCAGTCGACGGGAACAGGTGTTCAGCCGGGGCAACTGCCGGGCGTTCCACCGTCAGCCATCCACCACCAGAGAAATAGCGCCAGCGCAGCACCGGTCCGAACACGAGCGACAGCTGCTCCGGTCGAAGCACCCATCCAAGGTTGCGAACCACGCGAGGGTCGTAGAATCGGAATACCGAGTGTCCCTCGGGTTCGCGCGGCAGCGCAATCATGCCACTGACGTGCCGCATCAATGTCTCGGCACTTGCATCAGTCTCAAGCAGCGCACAGACGCGCGGTGGGAGGCCCTCCTGCAGGTCCCGAGCCGCGATGGTCTCGATAGCCGGAAGTTGCTGTTCAGGGTGCTCCACTGCGTAAAGCATCGGCATTACCCCTTTGAGTTCCGGCATCGCAGCCGGGACAATCTCGCCGACTTCATACATCCGTGGCGCCGTGCCAAGGTCGACTAGGCCGTTGTCGGGCTCCACAATCAGGTAATGGTCCATGGGTACGCCTAGTCGACAATGGCCGCACCGGCCTGCGAGGCAGAAGCAAATTTCTGCGCACACGCCTCGGTCACGGGCAGTTGTGCTGCGGCGTTCTCGCTCGCCGGGCCCTGGAAAGAATGCTGGGTACCTTTGATTTCGACCAGGCCGGGCGCATGTACATAAATGTTGCCCCCAGCCAGGCGAATCGTTGCACCACCCGCCATCAGTTTGATTTCCTTGTCTGCCATCACATTGACGGCATCAGAAGTCGACACAACCTTGACAGTCCTGTCGGCCGTAATCTCGACGTTATCGGACTGGGCCTGCAGCTCGACCTTTCCTTTGCCTGCGAAGAGCTTCATGCCCGAGTTCTGCACGAAGAGACTGAGTTTTTCGCCCACGCTTGCGATGAGTGACTTGGACGCCGCAATGTGCGTGCTGGCGCCACTCACTATGTTTACGTGTTCCGTCGCTGTGGCCTGGATGGATTTCTGCGTCGAAAGGCCGATACCGGAGGGGCTGGCCAACAGCATCACGGGCTGAGCGAATCCGTTCGCCTCGCCGGTTCCACCGCCGGCCGTGTTGCCGCCATTCGAGTTCGCCTGTCGCGGGCTCTGCGTCGCGGCTGCAAAATCGTTGATGGTGTTCTGAGCGTCCTGCAAGCCTTCGGCCTTACTGCCTGTTGCGACTTCAGAGCGCCGCTCAACGACACCGCCCGAATCGACGAGGTGCTGATGTGCCTCCTTGACATCGAGCGGCTGGGTCGACGTGCCGACCCGCGCGTACGTCGACAGATACATACCCTGCGAAGCGCGCACAGCGCCGAACGAGTCGGTCTTCAGGTCGAAGCCGGTCCCAAGATAGTTGCCGCGCGTATTACCTTGCTGGTCAACGAGGTAGCCGAGATGCAAGTAGCTCTGTGAAGTGCTGCTGAAAAGCTGAGCGCGGTTCTGGCCCGTCGAATCATCCATCACGAGCTGGTTGTAGCCTGTGCCCTGAAATTCCTTCGATTTGTAACCCGACAGCAAGCCGTTGGAATGCCATTGCGGCGTCTGCTGTCCGTTGAACAGACTTCCGCTGACGACCGGGCGGTCACAATCGCCGTCCAGGTAGACGATTCCCACTTCATGTCCCACACGCGGGACAAATACTCCGCCGAGCGTCCCACCGGCATTTGGTGACATGACGCGCAGCCAGCATGAAGCCTTTTCATCACCGCCGTTCAGCCGGTCCCAGTGCATTAGCACTTTGACCCGGTTGAGGCTGTCCGTGAACACTTCCTCCTGATTCGGGCCGACCACTGTCGCGGTCTGGGTATGCATCAGGGGCTTACGGTGTTCGAAGGGACTGCGAAACGGAACAGTGCGTCGCTGCGTTTCCAGTTCGACGAGGAAGAAACCTTCGCCGCCCAACGCGTCATTTACATTGAAGACGTCGGACGAACCCGCGTGATATGAGCGAGCTTCAGCAAGTTGTGACTGGAGGCTATGGCGGAACTGTGTTCCCGTCGAAACCGGCAGGTTGTTCTCGATGTACCAGGTCACGGCCAGAATCGCAAACTGACGATTTTCCGCGCTGTCGGATGCGAGAGCGGTTGCGCCCTCAAGCTGGAACCAACGTCCCACATCGGCTCGCCGCACGCTGCCCGTCGCGAAGAAACGCTTTGCCCGGGACTCCCATTCTTCCATCCGGGTCTTCGACAAAGTGTCGGCACGAGCACTGTCGCCGTAGGTATAAGCGCCCGTGTACTCGTAGACCTCGGCCTGGTCGGGCAAGTCACCTTGCTTGTCGACTGTCGGCGTGGACAGCTCTTTCTTGAAGGTTGGATTCTTATAGTCGAATGTGCGCGTGGTGTAGCTCACACTCTGCAATGTGCGTGCTCCGCCCCACTGGACTATCGCATCCGTTTCACTTCCAGCGCCCGCTCGATAAAACGACACATCTTGCGGAGCAAGGGCTTTAACGGTGTAGAGGTCGTCCGTGATGACCAGCGTGTGCGCTTTGCCGTCATCCGCCTGTTCAAAATAGCCGAAGAGACCTTCCGCTTCCATAATCCGGTGCACGAAGTTCCAGTCGTCTTCATATTGAACGCAGAACGACCGCGGAGGTAGCTGGTTACGGAGGTCGAAGCGATAAGCGCCACTTGACTGGGGATGCTCGTTGAATACCGCCGAGATTATGTCCTCTGCCGTCTTGTCCTGAAATATCCGGGCGTCGCTGCGAAATTTCAGGAAGTGCAACCACGACGAAAAGCTAATCTGGTAAAGCTGAACGGTGCCGTCGGAGCCCAGAAATCGCGCAGTATGAACGTAGCCGTGACGCGGTAAATACGACGAGTCAGTCTGTTGAGTCCAGAGCGTCACCGGTTTCGCGATGAGGGATTTGAGCTCGATAGAATCTTTTAGGGATGCGACATCGACAGTGAAGTCGTAGTTGCGTCCAATACGTGAAGTGCCAACCACGCGGACTGGCACCAGCGTATTTCCGCCCAACGCAGTATCCAGCTTCAACAAGCGTCGAGATTGGTCCATCCCCGCGCCCAGCACCGTTGCCAGGTCATTTACCGTCATTTTCAGACTCCACCGCAGATTGCCACGCAGAATAATATGATGAAAAACTTTTCCAGACAATTTTTGTCAATGAACGCGTGCAATCAGTTTGCGATTCGGAATTATTTGCAGGTGCGAGCATGAAAGGTAGCTTTTTCCGCTTTGGCGTTTATCTGCGCGGCGGGAGATAGTTTTGCTATGCGATGAACAGGCTGCGTTGATTGTCGCAGCAATCTCCCGCAAAAATTGAAATATCGAAGCGTCCGAATCATGGACAAACACAAATATCGCCCATGCCGAGTACGCGCCGCGCTCCGACTGACACGCCATTTACGTTCCCAGCCAACATTCGTTGCCCCATCCCGCACTTTATGGAAAAACAGTTTTCCGGGGCAACTGCCGATGAATGACACATGATGTTCACCTAAGCATCACTTTCAGATTGTTAAATATTGCAATCCACGGCAGCGATTTTCGTTTTTGGATTCATAGTGCCTATGTTTTCAGCGAGTCATTGACAACAAAACTCCACAAGATTGAAAACGAGTACAACGTGTATGGATTTCATGGGCCAGCACCAGAATCAGTCGATTTGCGATTTTTATGCCAAATGAATAGAAAGAGAGGCGGTGCTCGTTATGTATCCACTAAGACATCCGCAAAGGCCACGCTTCTACCACCGACGCTAGAAGCTGTCCGCTCGCTTTCACTACGCAATCACCTTGCGCTCACCGCATTACGAGCAGGCAGTGGAAACGGGCACCTGCTAAGCGACCTCATACGTGCGCTGTACCTAGCCTGGTATCTTCGTGAAGCAGGCTTCGGAACGATTCACCACGCATTTTTTCCTGAAGCCGCAGAGGCGCTCGAGAGCAGCGCGGCGCGGGCGACAGCAGACGATGTCTGGCAGGTCAGTCCGGACGAAGCGGCGATTCTCGAACGGCTGCTGGCACTTCATGACGAGCAACTGGCGAATACGCCTGTCGGCGTCATGCTCGGGGCACAAAGGCGGCTATTGCGATTCGCAACGAGTGACCGGAAAACACCGTGGCAAGTGGCCGGCCGGTGACCGGGGAAGACGGGCGCGTGGCGTTCGCGCGCGCTTCTCCGACCTGGCCGCGACAGCCGCTAAAATCGGCGCATCGAGAAGGACGGGGAAAATCATCATGCCTGCAAGAGGCGCCGCCGGCGCGATGACGCTGATAACGGAATACGACGTAGCGGGCAGCCCAATCCGCGTGCTGCGACTGGAATCTGCGACCGATGGAAGAGCCGTTCTGCTGCTGGAAGTCGATGAGCGCAAACCCGGCATACACCGCGAGGTGAGGTACGAGATAACGCCGTCGGAACTCATTGCCGTCATTCGAGCAAACGGGGCAGCGCTGCCAAGCAAACCGCACAACGACCGTTTCATCTCAGACCCGATGTGAGCGCCCTCCATGGGCGATAGGTACGTCGTTCAGCCATGTTTGGTCCGCGCAGAGTGTCTGCCCATGCCGGGGTAAGACCGTCGACCACACAGGCGAACGAGACACTCAGACTGGCCAATCAGTCCATAATCGGACAAACTCCATCGTAATTCGAGTTGTTTTCGGACAAACGATGGGTAACGGGCCGGTAATTCAGATAATTTTCGGCTAAACGTAGCGCCACACTATTCCGGCGTATTGCATGCGTTCCGGACAGTGCGGCGTATCATTTCGCTAATTTACGGACAAACTGGCCATCTCGGAACGGACGATGACGCTAAATTCGGACGTGAGCACGGCAGAGGTCTTCTTTTCCGGGAAAGACGAGGCTCAAGCGCGCGCGCTGCGCCGCCAGGTAGAGAGTGGCGCGTTCAGGCGCATTTACGCTGGCGTCTTCACGCAAAACCTGGACAGTCCACTCGAATCGGTCGTTACCCGAAACTGGGCGGCAATTGCAAGCCACCTGCTTCCGGGCGCAGTGATGGCGTACCGGTCTGCGTTGGAGCATCGTCCGGTTGACGGTGTCATCCACGTGCGCCGTGGGCGCACGCGTCGCACGCTCGCGCTGCCCGGACTTCTTGTCGAGGTGTATCCTGGAGCGGGACCGTTGCTCGAGCCGCCGGCGCCGGACGTTCCCTATCGCGGCATTTATTTGCCGAGCGAGGCACGGGGTTTCCTCGAGAACATGGCAACGGGACGCGGAGCTTCCGAGCGGGTGATGCATCAGGAAGCGGTTGAGCAACGGCTCGACAACATTCTCACCATCAGGGGCAAGTTCAAGCTTAACGACTTGCGAGAGTGCGCTCGGGTGGTCGCGGACAAGCTGGACATGCAACCGGCTTTCAAGCGTCTTGACGGTCTTATCGGCGCGCTGCTGGGCACACATGAACAGAAACACCTCAAAAGCAAACAAGCCTTGGCGAGAGCAGCAGGCAAGCCATATGACCCTGAGCGGCTCGACCTCTTTGATGCGTTGTTCGCGCAGTTGACCGCGAATGTGTTTCCGCACGTCGCAGACCCAGCGGCAGAAGGCAGGGCCATGGAGAATTTTGCTTTCTTCGAGGCATACTTTTCGAACTACATCGAAGGCACAACGTTCGAGGTAGCCGAAGCAGAGCAAATCGTTTTCGAGGGCGCCATTATTCAAGACCGTCCTGAGGACTCGCAAGATATTCTCGGAACATTCCATGTTGCGACTTCGTCTCCGTGGAGAAACAGGACCGCGCCGAACGCCGACCAGTTTCTCGCCTGGCTCAAAAACATCAATGCAATTGTGATGTCGGGCCGCCCCGACAAGTTGCCGGGACAGTGGAAGGAGCAAGCAAATCAGGCAGGGAACACGTATTTTGTTGCACCAGAACTGGTGCCGGGGACATTGAAAGAAGGGTACGAGCGCATTGCTGCACAGACGGACCCCGTGGCACGAGCGCTGATGACGATGTTCGTAGTGACGGAGGTTCATCCGTTCAAGGATGGCAACGGCCGTACGGCGCGACTGGCAATGAACGGCGCCTTAACGGAAGCCGGCCTTTGCCGCATTATTGTGCCTACCGTGTATCGCGAGGACTACCTGCTTCCCTTGAAGCGATTGTCAAATGACCGGGACGCGGGGCCATACATAAGGTCGATGACGCGCGCACAAGACTGGACCTCGCGATTCGACTATCGCCAGCCGCGGGCAGGCCTGAAGCAACAGCTCGAACTGAGCAACGCGTTTCAGGAAGACTTGAAGAACTACAGGCTGATTTTCCCTGAAAAGACGACTACGCCGTAACTGAGCGAAGAACATAAACGCTGCTGACAAAAGCCCGCAATATCGACCAGAGCGTTGTGCGAAAAACTGCCCGTAAAACAAGGAAATTCTGGCGGATTCCGTGAAGAAGTGGTGTCCACACGTGTGGCGGACATGGGGAGAGCACCGCAGTGAGGATTGGGGCGGTAACGGGATACGGTTGCTCAGAATCGCTACCGCGCTCTGGAGTCAGAGTGAACGCTTCGGAATCGCTTTACGACGGTGTCCCTGTTGCGAGGAGGTCCTTCCGACGAGCAGCAGCACGCGTTGAACGAGTCGCTATTAGGGGGCGCCAGCCAATTGAATAATACAATGCTCGAATTGATACTCAGTGTGGCGCCTTCCAGCCCTATACGGTTCTGCAGTGCATTCGTGCATGCCCGCCGAGTCATCGCGCCGCCGGACATGAGGGCCGCCCAACCCGACTGGTTGGCTTCGGTGGCACGACGCAATGCCGCTTGCGTGAACGGGGGCTGAATCCACCGGCAGCGCGCAAGGGACAGCCGAGACTGCGGGGATTAGCGTCTGAGATATCGGCAACGGGATGGCGAAGCTAGCGTCCCGGAGGGCGCGTACAGGCTGGCGGGCGAGGCGGCTCCATACCGGTGACAATGCGGGTGGGGAGGCTGAGTGGAAGGCTTTCCCGGGCGTATGCCGTAGGGAGGGCTGGGCTCAGCCTCACCACCCAGCGACTCAAACCTAGGGATATGCTCAAGGCTGAGCCTTGATGAGAAATGTTGGCCTAATCAAATCCATCGCTCATGGGCTCGCGCGATTGGAACCTGACCATGATAATGGCGCGAGAATGGCGTGATTTAACCTCCTGTCGCTGAAGGGGGCTGCCACGCGACGGAGTGGCGTCGGCTTCTGATGAATTACCGAAAGTGCGCTTCGTGCAGCAACGAAATGACGCAGCCGGCGCGACCGGGACGGCCAGAAGTGAACCTTGCCCTCGGTTTACGGGGACCGTCTGGCGGGACCAACCATCATAGTCCCAACGGGTCGTTATCCTCGGTCTGGGAGTCCTGATACGCTCTCCGCGCAGCATCTCTCTCCGCCCAGTACGCTTCCAGTGAAGTCTCTTCTATATCGGGCGTGCCGGATGGATTTCTCGGCAAAACCTCGACCAGTTTTCCAAGGGCGAGAAGCGTGTGGATATGCGTGCGACTGACGAAAAGATATTTTGCGGCTTCTTCGACGGTCATGGCGAACACCTCCTCTGTCTGACGGGGAAACCGGCGGCAGCGCAGCCGCGACGGCGTTACCCGAGCATCGTCTTTTAATCGTACTGCCCGCGCGACTGCAGGGCATCCCCGGCCCACGCACCTTTTCAGAACGCAGTTCCTGTTCATCGGCTGCTTCAATCGCTACTCGCCGTACCCGACAGTAGCTCACGCCTGCGCTTCATCACCCAGGCAACCTCGGCAGGCGAAAACTCCCACTCGCCAGTGCCGACCTTGCCGTTCACGCTCCTTTCGACTTTTGCGAACGCATCGGCAAACGACCAACCGGACCTAAGCATTTTTCGCGATGTGTACGCAGAAAGCTGGCGCGCGAGGTCTTCGCAGACCTCGTAATGCGTCTGCAACTCATCGTCCGCGAGGCCGGTGTAATACCGGCCATCCTTCTCGCGCACCAGAAGCTTGGGCGGCGCACCGGGCACGAGCCCAGTTGGCGGTTCTCTCGGGAAATCGTCAGGAATCGCATGCTGCCTGGTCATCAGTTGCTCCCAGATTGCCACATATCGTTCGCACCGCGCCGGCCCGGACACGTCCCGGATATCCGAAGCTGGCGTCGCGCCCCTCGCTAGCGTGCCGGCCGGGCCCAGACTCCCGGCAGTGCTGCAGCAGAAATGTCGAGGTCGACGTCCAGCGGGTAGTGCCGAAGAAGCCGTACTGCGATTGCGTGAATGTCGATGCGGCTGGCTACGCCATCGGAAGAGGCGAGCAGCTGCAGCAACTCTCGCGTATCAACAACGGCTTTCGTTCGTTCATACGGGGTTGTCATCATCAGCTCCGTCAAGCAGACGTTCGGTGACGTCGGTGTACGACGTGACCTCGTACAGTTCGCACCACCGCATCCAGACGTAGTCAACGTTCAATGACGAGCCTTTCCTGCCGACCAGCTCGTAAATACGTCCCGTCTGAGTCGTACCCCGCAAAGTGACCGGGTCGAACGTCACTATCGGGGAGCTGACGCGCCCCGACGAGTCAAACATATCGACGCCAACAAAATGCCGGCTTCCGTCCTCCGTCTCGAATATGCGCCATCGAGACAACGGAATCCTCGGCAATTCGGAAGCGGGGCGAGGTCTCCAGATAGGCATCGCAGTCTCCTGGTGGTGGAAAGTCATATCTTTCGGTTCTGTCGTGGACCTGGCGGCACTACGTGCGAGCCCAGCTATGTCCCGACCGGCGCATACATCGCCGGTCGGGACACGCAGGTGGTTAGACCTATCGCTGGCCCTCTCATGGCGTCAACGACGCGGGCACAAACAGGTCGTGCCCGGCTCTCGCACCGATAACCGCCAGCCGGCCGAGGTCAGCGATACGAATCAGCGCGCCCCGCATGGCGCCGTCAGGAAGCTGTTTCGCACCGACCAGTTCGACGCCGGGCAGCAAGCGGGACAGCGCCGACGACCTCGTATCCATGGCACGGGCGAGGTCGGCCAGCGGAACATAGGCTTGCCGGAATTCCAGCAACTGGTGCGGCAGCACGACGCGACAAGGCTGGCCACGTCGCTGAATACGTTCCGACGCCAGTAGCCCTTCGTCCACCCAGTTCTGGATGGACTCCCATTTCCATCCGGTCGCTTTGGATAGTTGCTGAATCGACATGCCGGCCTCGAGCAGCGGCGTGCCGAAATACTGCGACACATCCGACCTCAGGAAGGACATTTCGCCCAGTGTCCGACCACGCGCGACGGCTTTCACCTTGCCGCTTGCGATGGCCTGCATCAGCGATTCGATAGCCCTTCGGTCGCCCATACGCCGGCTGGTCAGCTCCGCCCATATGAGCGTCGTATCATCGGCTACCGCAGTGGGTTGAGCCCACCGTTCCACACGCTCATATAAATCCGGGATGGATTGGCGCTCGACCGGACCGCCCTTCATCAGGTCTTCGCGCCAGCGGACGTCTGACCGGATAACGCCGACTGCTTTCATGCGTTCGAGCACGGCCGCCGGAACGCCCGCAAGTTCGCAGGCATCGATGTCGGAAATCCATTCGGCACGTTGCCGCTGAATACGCTCAACCTCAGCGCACGGAATTTCGAACACCTTGCCACGCGTGCCAATGCGCCGTGCGCGGTGCTCGCACTCGTCAGCGACAATGGAGTCATGCAGACGTGAAACGCTGATGCCGATGACCCTGGCGGCATCCGGCGCGCGCGTGTATCCGGTCGCATCCTCGGCCATTTCCTTGGCCGAATCCAGGCCCAGGACACAATCGGACTTCCGGGCAGCGACGTCGATGATGATTTGGAGCAGAGGCTCAAGCGTAGTGCCCTGGCAAAGCTTGCGTAGACTGATGTACCAGTCACCGAGCAACGTGTTCAGCGTGCGGGCATCCTTGCGACCGACGGCAATGCGCTGCTCGACGTGATTGCGGAAACCCGTTGGCCAGTCGGTCAGCAAGGCGTCGAGCGGCGAGAGAAAGTCGACCGCTTCGGTGACGAATTTCGGCAATGCCGCGCTGTGCCGCAACCCCGCGCGCGTCGGGTCCGCATACTGGCAGAGCGTGCGGATGACCTTCACCAGCACTTTGATGTCCACGCCGTGCAGAGACGGCTTCACGCCGCCAGACTGCTGCCCGTTGCTCGAAATCAGCGTCGACAGCCACTGCTGACCCCGGGTCGCCGGCACACGCGGCAGGCTGCTCAGGTCATTACCGCACGAGCACAACCCAATGTAGAGCCGCTCCGGCGACAGGTGCTCCCCGCAGGCTTTGCACTGGTCGACCAGCAGGATTCGATGTTGCGGACATGCCGTGACATAGGCGTGTTCCCAATGGTGTTGCAGGTAAGGCGATTCAGCCAGACACGCAGGACACACGGCGTCAGATTGCGCACGGTGCAGACGCCCCCAATCCCGGCAGAGGTTTTCCTGCTCTCGGGCAAATTCGGTCCACGCCGGTTCCAGACCGAGGTTACGGGCTACGTCGTCCGTGCGAGTCAGCAACGCGCGGCGATTGCGCTCGACACCCGCTGTGCTCGCGAGGTCACGCCAGTGGAAAAGCGCATTGTTTGCGGCAAGGCGTCGGTAGTAGCCCATCCCGGACTCGTCGTCCCTGGGCGCGTAGGTGATAACGAGACTCATTGTTTATCTCCTGATTTTTTACGAACTGGTACGGACGCCGCGTTACTGGTCAGGACATGAACGTATGCCTGTTTCAGCGCCGCCGGCTCCACGCCCGCGTCGTCGATGCCAGAGTCCTGGAAAGCCAGTCTGTGCGGCGACCCCGCATGGTTGACGGATTCAGTCGCCTTCTGGCAGTCTGCGTATGTAATGGCGCGCGGCGCTTCGTTTTTCATCACACTGGCCAACTCGCGCATGAAGTCTGAGAGCACCCCAATCAGGCCACCAGTGAGCAGATAGCATTGCTGCGTCAACACGCGGGGAGGCACGTCAATGGGATAGCCCGCTGCCGAGAACAGGCGTGCATAATTGACGACGCACGAGACGTAGGCGGTCATCTGGTCAGCATCCGTGGCGTCGTACGGCAGAAAGTTGCGCGCCGGATAAGCCCGGCTGCGCAGCTGTTCATTAGCTAAAAAAAGTCGTTCGAGTCGCGGAATACCGAAGAGAACCAGCGTCATGTCGAGTTTGTCGGTCAGAGTCTTGAGCCAGTCGCTGGCTGCCCGCGGAAGCACCCGCGACCCTTCATCAACGAGGTGCGATGTCTCGTCGAAAATCACGACACGTGTGCCGGCCAGGTGCAGCTGCTCCACCATCAGGTCGTCCATCGTGCCCGCCGTCATGTTGCGGGGAGCCCTGATGCCCAACGCACGCAGCACACTTTTAGGAAGCAGTTTGGTCGTTGCGGATGGGGGCACCTCAACAACCAGTACCGGCACTTGGCGGCGGCCGTCGATGCGGGTTTCAGGGTAGTCACGCGACAGTTTGGCGATGAGCGAAGATTTGCCCACACGGCTCGGACCAGGAACGCGAGCGATTTTGGGCGCAAAGCCAGCGAGGGCGTCATCGATGCGCCCTTTGAGCACAGTGAGGTGCTCCATGAACATTGGGTGCGGAAGCTCGCAGGTCTCGATGTCCCGGCGTAGCTGTTGAGCTGGCGTCACAGCAGTTTTTCTCCAGTGTTTCTGTTTACGATGTTCATTAGAGGCGCGTCGTCGTATGAGATGACGTCGGCCTGAAGGTCTTCCGCCGGCAACAACGAATTGGTCGAAGGTGCAGGCCCAAACGGCGCTGCCGCTGAAAGCGGCCGGTCGATGGACCGCTGGACGGCTGAACTGTTTTTGGCGCGGCGCACGGTTTCCTTGTTTTCCTCGCGCTTGCCGCGGGTCTTGCGCTTACTGGCTTTCCCGCTTCCGGTGACCGCCTCGTCCATGTCCCGCTCGAATTGGACCTTTTCTTCCGGGACCGCCCAGTTAGCCATGCCCGAGTCGAACCGCTTTTTGGCTTCAGCAAAGGTCCACGCCGGCGTTTTCTCACGGACGTGTTCGTGTGTCAGCGTGACGAGCGGGAGGTCATCGCCCTCGTACACGTACGCCTGGCGGAAATCGTCGGGGTTGTAGACCACATGGAGCTGCGCGTGGTCGCCATACTTGGCCAGCAGGTACGACATGGCTTCGCCGCGGTACCTGAATCCATGCCCAAGCGTAATGCCCGTCTTCGCGCTCAACGCGCAAGGCTTGTGCTCGAAGAGTGCGGCCATCCATTCATGGCGCGGTGGCGGCAAAGAGATGGGTTGTCCCAACTCCTCAAGCTGGTGAGTCAGGCGCTCGCGCGGTGTCTTTCCTTTGACCGAATCGACCAAAAGTTCGTCCCAACGAAGCCGGTCGAGCGGGTCGTTGACCCAGACCTCATAGAGCCATTTCACACTCCACTTCTCGAGCGCCTCGATGGTTATCAACTCGTCGCCCAGCGCCTCCGGGTCGCGCACGCCATCTTTTCCTTCGAAGCGCGTGCAGCCTGGGAGACGCTGCAGTGCTTCTTTGAGCGACCTGTTCAGGCGCTCGATGAACGGCTTGCCTTGAGCTTCCTTTGCTTTGCAGTGCTTGACATCCATTCCCAACCGCTCGAGGCGGACGATTCGTCCGCCTTTCGTCTCCGGGCCATTGTCGAAAATGACCTGTACAGGCGTGCCATATATATTCAGCGCATGGTCGATGCCCAGCTCTTTGAATCGGGCCGCCTTGGCCGGCGTCAGATACATCTGGAGGCACGACAGCGAATCCATCTCGCGCGGCGAACCGATGACGAGATGCCATCCAACCGGGTATCCGGTGCAGACATCAATCGCCAGCACCAGATAGACTTCCCGGGCGATGTCATCGCCATTGCGTACAACGAATGGCAGGTGCAGAGCGTCCTGCTCTATTCGGGCGAATGGGAACGCCGCCCGGATGCGCTTCTTCGCGAACGATTTGCCGGCAACCCGATTGAGCGGGTCCATCCGGTCGTATTCGGCATCGACGGTCAGGTCATCAATCCTGGCGCACACGAACTTGCGGCTGATGTGGTGCCCGGCAACAAGCAGGCCAAGGCTAACTGCCTGACGGTTAATGTATTTCGTCAGGTCGAGGACCGTCCACCTGGATTCGGTGACCAGAAATAGGTTCTCGATTGCCTCTTTGACGAATTCGACAAGGTCTTTTGAATACCTGGCCGTTGCATTGCCTTTATTTTTGTCACCCTTGAGAACTGGCAGGCCGAGCAGTTGATTCCTGTGAGCCCGGTACAGGGTTGCGCGCGACGGAAAGGGGCAGACAAGGGGCTCGTGCGCGTTCTCCATCACATAGGCTTCACGCGCCAGAGTTGTCGCTGCGTTGAACGACAGACCCCGTTGTTCCCGGATTGCGTCGATGCGCCGCAGTGCGTCGTTCAGCAAACGGACCTTGCCGTGTAATTTCGGGTCGTCGTGCTGGGCGGCAATGCTGACTCGCGGCATCCCCTTTCGATGCAGGACCAGACTGCCTTCCGAAATCCGGGCGCGGATGTCGTCGTACTCGACATACTGGTCCGCACGTTTCTCGGCATCGAAGAGCTGGATGGTGCCAGCATGCAGGCGACTGTCCCGCACCTCGAAGTACCTTTCCGGTTTGCCTGGGGGCGCCAGCTTGTCTCCAGTGCGCAGGTCGGACATCATGGCCGCAGCTCCTCAATCAGACAGAGGTGGCTCAGGTCGCCATACGCGGCCGACAGTTCCAGTGTTGCGCAGATATGGTGATGCGCGAGGTCGGCCTGCAGCACGCCCCGGGCGAGCAGCGGTGGAATCAGGCCCGTCGGAATCTCGAGGTCAGCGCACAGCGCGCGCTGCAGCACCGGGCCCGATTCGCAATAGCTTTCGACCCGGTCGATGATGTCGGGCGTCAGGTATTCGCGGGCACGCGCCATCGCCGGTTTCAACAGTTGTGCGTTGACGACGACCGGGTGCCGCTCATCCGCAGGCACGACTACCGTGGATAGCGGATAGCAGTACGCCTCCATGATTGCCCGGGCCCGCTCGACCTTGGCCCAGTAACGACCATCGCCCTCGAAGCCTTCGAGCTTGACCTCGTATGCGCGCTGCAGGCCGTCTGTCTGAACGGTAGCGAAGTCTGGCGTGTACTCCGCCTCCCCGGCGCGACCACCACGCGCTTTGCGCGCTTCGGACAGCTCCTCACGCGTGAACAGCAGCCGTTCACCGACCAGGTCAACGGTGAACGGTTGCTGCCTGAAAGAGCGCACGCGCGGGTCAACGCTCAGCATGTGCGCAACCAGACGTTCAGCGTCGGATTCGACCGTGATGTGGCCGTCGGCCTTTTCGGCATAGGTGCCGATGCGGGCCTTGCCATACGTTCGCGCCGTGAGTCGAACGCCAGCGTTCGCAGCGCTCCGGCGACTACGGACGCCATAGGACGGTGCGCTTCTCATTTCGCACCTCCGTCCGGAGTCTGCAACCGGCTGCGCGTCTGGCTGGTCGTCTGCGGCGCACTTGCGGCCCGTCGGGCCGGCAAACTGGCTTGTAAAGTTATTGTCAGCATTCTGTCCTCGCAAAAAAATGGCTTGCTAAGGACGTGTAGAGAGCCTGCTTTGAAATCAGTCGTATACGACCGAAAATACCCGTGAGAGAATCGCGGTACCAGAAAAGCAGAAGCTCGAAAAAGGTCGAGGGGGAACGATGGAAGGACTGCCGCACAAGCGTGGTCGGCTGCCGGCTGAACCGTACGGGCAGTGGGAAGAAGAAGCGAAGGGGTTGATAGAGGAAGAGATGATGCGGCGCGGCATCCGCTACAAACAGCTTTCCCGGATGCTCGAGCAGCTGGGCGTCTTCGAATCGCCCGACCAGCTCAACCGCAAAATTAATCGAAAGCGGTTCTCGGCAGCCTTCCTCATCGCCTGCCTGCGTGTCATGGGTGTGGAGAACATCGCGCTCCACCAGTTCAAACAAGGGCAGAACAAAGAGGGATAGGTGACTGATTACCCACGTCGCCGAACTCGCCCGCAGCCAGACCTGTTTCATCGCCTGCTCCCACCGTACCCTCTCATAAAATGGGGGCCTGACCTGGCGGGCGGTCAACGCGACGAATAAAGGCTCATTCCTGGTACTGCGCGCCGGCGTTGCACCGGCTTGGGTTTACCAACGTAGGCAATGCTGGGGGAATTTTCAAGCTGACCAAAATTCCGCCGGCTAGGCGCCCGGCAGCCGACCACTCACCTTGGGACCCGGGCGTGGACGCCAGACGACGTCGCCGGGTTGCCTCCAGAGAACGGTGCCACGGCGCAATGACGGCACGCCGAGCTGTTGGTCGGCCGTCATCGTTCGCACGACACCCCACGGCGCCGTACTTAAGCCCGTTGGCGAGTCCATGTGTCATTCAAGATAGAATCGGTTCCAATTTCTTGATGGCGAGATGCCGGGCCTCGTGCCTGGAGATACGCCTGACTACGACCGGACGAACCAGTTCTGATGCTTGATGACATCAAAAAGACCCTCTGGGCAACCGCCGACAAGCAACGCGCCAATATGGACGCTGCCGAGTACAAACACATCGTGCTCGGCCTCATTTTCCTTAAGTACATCTCCGATACTTTTGCCGCCCGGCGCGCCGAGCTGAGCCGCCGCTTTGCCGACGAAGGCGACGAATACTTCCTGCACGGCTGTGACGACGAACTGCTCGCCGACGAACTTGAAGACCGTGACTACTACCGCGAGGTCAACGTATTCTGGGTGCCCGAAACTGCGCGTTGGGAGAGCCTGCGCAGCGCGGCCAAGCAGACCGACATCGGCAAGCGCATTGACGAGGCACTGGCGGAAATCGAAGCCGAGAACCCCAAGCTCAAGGGCATCCTGGACAAGCGCTACGCCCGCTCGCAGTTGCCGGATGGCAAGCTGGGCGAGCTGGTCGACCTGGTTTCGACCATCGGCTTTGGCGAGGACGCCAGCAACGCGCGCGATGTACTCGGCCAGGTGTACGAGTACTTCCTCGGCCAGTTCGCCAGTGCTGAAGGCAAGAAGGGTGGGCAGTTCTACACGCCGGCATCTATCGTCAAGACGCTTGTGGCTGTGCTCGTACCTCACCACGGCAAAGTCTACGACCCTTGCTGTGGTTCCGGTGGAATGTTCGTGCAGTCTGAAAAATTCATCGAAGCCCACGGTGGCAAGTTGGGGGACGTGTCCATCTACGGGCAGGAGTCCAACCCCACCACCTGGAGATTGGCGGCGATGAACCTCGCCATTCGGGGTATCGACTACAACCTCGGGCGCGAACCGGCCGACACCTTCGTACGCAACCAGCACTCGGACCTGCGCGCCGACTTCGTGCTTGCCAATCCGCCCTTCAACGTAAGCGACTGGTGGCACGGCAGCCTGGAAGGTGACCCGCGCTGGGTGTATGGAACGCCGCCGCAGGGCAACGCCAACTACGCTTGGCTCCAGCATATGCTGTATCACCTCAAGTCCAATGGTCGCGCCGGCATCGTGCTCGCCAATGGCTCGATGAGCTCCAGTCAGAACTCTGAGGGCGACATCCGCCGTGCCATGGTCGACGCCGACGTGGTCGAAGTCATGGTGGCCTTGCCGGGCCAGCTCTTCTTCAACACCCAGATTCCGGCCTGTCTGTGGTTCCTCGCCAAGCAGAAAACCACCCGGCAGGGCGAAGTGTTGTTCATCGACGCTCGCAAGCTCGGCAGCATGATTAGCCGTGTTCAGGCGGAACTGACCGACAAGACCATCAAGCGCATCGCCGATACCGTCGCCGCTTGGCGTGGCGAGGCGACTGATGGCGTTGGCGCATACGCGGACGTCCTCGGCTACTGCCGCAGCGTGAAGCTCGCCGAAATTGCCGAACACGGCCATGTGCTGACACCGGGGCGTTACGTCGGTACAGAGGAGGTCGAGGACGATGACGAAGCGTTTGCCGAGAAGATGCAGAAGCTCACGGAAAGGCTGGGTGAGCAGATGGCGAAGGGCGCAGAACTAGACCAGTTGATTCGGCAGAAGCTGGGGGAGCTGGGATATGAGTTCTGAATGGATGCGCCTCCAAATCAAGGACCTCGGAAGAATCGTTACAGGAAAGACACCAGCGACCGCACGCGCCGATTACTTTGGCGGTGATATTCCGTTCTTGACGCCAACGGATATGGTTAATGGCATGAAAACAGTTGTGGCTTCCCGCACGCTCACGGAAGCAGGCTTAGCAACTGTAAAGAACTGCCTAATCCCGAAAGGCGTTTCGGTTTCTTGCATTGGCTGGCAGATGGGGAAATCCGTTTTGGTGTCTGAGCCAACAGTAACCAATCAACAAATAAATACGCTCGTGGTCGATGAGTCACGTTTCGACTTGTCTTTTGCCTACTACCTGCTTACGAGTATGCGCAAGCATATTTTTGAACTCGGAGCGACACCTACTAGAACCCCAATTGTAAACAAATCTACTTTCGGTCAAATACCTGTCCGCGTACCGCGATTGAATGAGCAGAAGGAGCTTGCGGCCCTTTTTTCTGTTCTTGATGAGCGCATCGCCCTTCTGCGCGAAACCAACGCCACCCTGGAAGACGTCGTCCAAGCCCTGTTCAAGTCCTGGTTTGTCAATTTCGACCCCGTCCACGCTAAGCAGAAAGGGCATGCGCCGGAGGCGCATGGACGAAGCCACTGCTGCGCTGTTTCCGGATGGATTTGATGAATCCGCGTTGGGGTTGGTGCCGAGCGGGTGGGGTACCCAAAGCATATATGACATTTCCACGGTTATATATGGCGCCCCATTTTCGTCAAAACGATTCAACACCGAACTGGTAGGTAGTCCACTAATCCGCATCAGGGATTTAAAGGACGAAAAACCTGGAATATTCACTGATGAAGTCCACCCGAAAGGCTATATGACGCAACCGGGTGACATAATCGTAGGCATGGATGGTGAGTTCAGAGCATATGTTTGGGCAGGAGGGCCGGCGTGGTTAAATCAACGAGTGTGTGTGTTTCGGCCTTTGCCGGGGTTTAGCCACGCGTTCGTACTTTTCTCGATTCGTCCTCTGCTTGCAGCCGTCGAGGCATCCGAGACCGCAACAACGGTCATCCATTTAGGCAAGAATGATATTGACCGATTCCGTGTAGTGCGCCCGACCAATAAGGTATTGAATGCATTCAACGATGTGGTGACACCGCTCTATCGGCAAATAGTCGAAGGAAAGCAGATGGCTGCAAACCTGGCTACTCTCCGCGATACCCTCCTTCCCCGCCTGATTTCCGGCCGACTCCGTCTGCCCGAAACCGAGGCGGTCGTCGCGTGAAAACGACCATGACCGAAGACCAACTCGAACAGGAGACGCTGGGATGATTGGTCGATGTAGGCTACATTAGGCGGTTCGGCCCGGACCTCGCGCCGGACGGTGTCAGCGCCGAGCGCTCCGACTATCGTCAGGTATTGTTGGTCGAACGTCTTCGCAGTGCCATCGCGCGGCTCAACCCCGAAGTCCCAGTTCAGGCGAGGGAGGATGCCGTGCAACGGGTGCAGGACCTGAGCATTCCCGCGGTGCTCTCGGCTAACCGGCACTTCCATCAATTGCTGGTCGGTGGCGTGCCGGTGGAATATCAACGCAACGGTGAGACACGCGGGGATTTCGTGCGGCTCATCGACTGGGCCGAGCCGGCGGGTAATGAGTGGCTGGCGGTCAATCAATTTGCCATCAAAGGCCCGCACCACACACGACGGCCCGACGTGATGCTGTTCGTCAATGGCCTGCCGCTTGTACTGCTGGAGCTGAAGAACCCCGCCGACCAAAACGCCGACATCTGGAAGGCCTACGACCAGATTCAGACCTATAAGGCGCAGATTCCGGACGTCTTCCAGTACAACGAGGTCCTGGTGATTTCGGATGGGTCGCAGGCGCGCATGGGTTCGCTTTCAGCCGATTCGGAGCGCTTCATGCAGTGGCGCACCATCGACGGCGCCACGCTTGACCCGCTCGGCCAGTTCAACGAGCTGGAAACATTGATACGCGGTGTGCTGGCACCGACCTACCTGCTGGACTACCTGCGCTTCTTCGTGCTGTTCGAGGACGACGGCGTACTGGTCAAGAAGATTGCCGGCTACCATCAGTTCCACGCGGTGCGCGCGGCTATCCAACAGGTGGTGACGGCATCGCGTCCCGGTGCGAGCCACAAGGGTGGGGTAGTGTGGCACACGCAGGGCAGTGGCAAGAGCATCACCATGACCTGCTTCGCAGCGCGCGTCATGCAGGAAGCGACGATGGAAAACCCGACCATCGTCGTCATCACCGACCGAAACGACCTCGACGGACAACTGTTCGGCGTTTTCTCGCTGGCGCAGGACCTGTTGCGCGAGCAGCCTGTACAGGCCGGCACCCGCCAGGATTTGCGCGCCAAGCTCGCCAACCGGCCCTCAGGCGGCATCGTGTTCGCCACCATCCAGAAGTTCATGCCCGGCGAGGACGAAGACACGTTTCCCGTGCTCTCGGACCGAACTAACATCGTGGTCATCGCCGACGAGGCGCATCGCACCCAGTATGGCTTCGAGGCGCAGCTGAAAGGCAAGCCCGGTCAGGAAAAGTATCAGGTGGGCTACGCGCAACATCTGCGCGATGCACTCCCCAACGCCACCTTCGTGGCGTTTACCGGCACGCCTGTTTCGAGCGAGGACCGTGACACGCGCGCCGTGTTCGGCGAGTACATCCACGTCTACGACATGCAGCAGGCCAAGGAGGATGGAGCCACGGTCGCCATTTACTTCGAGTCGCGTCTGGCCAAACTGTCGCTCAAGGCCGAGGACCTGCCGCATATCGACGCCGAAGTGGACGAACTGGCCGAGGACGAAGAGGAAAGCCAGCAGGCCAAACTCAAGAGCCGCTGGGCCGCGCTCGAAAAGGTAGTCGGCGCGGAACCCCGCGTGGCAGCCGTGGCAGCCGACCTCGTCGCGCACTTCGAGGAACGCAACAAGGCGCAGAACGGCAAAGCCATGGTTGTAGCCATGAGCCGCGAGATTTGTGTCCACCTCTACGACGAAATCATCAAGCTGCGCCCCGACTGGCACGACCCCGACCCGGAGAAAGGCGCCATCAAAATTGTCATGACAGGTTCAGCGAGCGATAAAGCGCTGCTGCGGCCACATATTTACAGCGGCCAGGTCAAGAAGCGGTTGGAAAAGCGTTTCAAGGACCCCGCTGACCTACTGCGCATCGTCATCGTGCGCGACATGTGGCTGACAGGTTTCGATGCGCCTTGCGTGCATACGTTGTATGTGGACAAGCCCATGAAAGGTCATAACCTGATGCAAGCAATTGCCCGGGTTAACCGTGTCTTCAAGGACAAGCAAGGCGGCCTCGTAGTCGACTACATTGGCATCGCCAACGAGCTGAAGAGCGCGCTGAAGGAATACACCGCCAGCAATGGACGAGGCCGTCCGACGGTCGACGCCGCCGAGGCGTATTCGGTGCTCGCAGAAAAACTCGACATCCTGCGCGGCATGTTGCATGGCTACGACTACGGCGGCTTTCTGACCGGCGGCCACAAGTGCCTCGCTGGTGCGGCCAACCATCTATTGGGCGTGAAAGACGGCAAGAAGCGCTTTGCCGACACGGCGCTCGCCATGAGCAAGGCCTTTACGCTGTGCTGCACACTCGACGAAGCCAAAGACGTGCGCGAGGAAGTGGCCTTCATGCAGGCGGTGAAGGTGATTCTCACCAAGCGCGAGCTGAGCGACAAGAAGAAGACTAACGAGGAGCGTGAACTCGCCATCAGACAAATCATCAGTTCGGCCGTGGTGTCCGAGAAGGTGGTCGATGTGTTCGAGGCGGTCGGGCTCGAAAAGCCGAACATTGGTATTCTCGATGAAGCCTTCCTCGCTGAAGTCCGCAACCTGCCCGAACGCAACCTCGCCGTCGAACTGCTGGAGCGGTTGCTGGAAGGCGAAATCAAGAGTCGCTTTGCGAGCAACGTGGTGCAGGAGAAGAAGTTCTCTGAAATGCTCGCCAACGTCGTGACGCGTTACCAGAACCGGGCGATTGAAACAGCCCAGGTCATCGAAGAGCTCATCGACATGGCCAAGAAGTTCCGCGCTGCCGCGACCCGGGGCGAGGAATTGGGCCTGACTGAAGACGAAATCCGTTTCTACGACGCACTCGCCAATAACGAGTCAGCCGTCCGCGAGCTGAGCGACGAGACGCTAAAGAAAATTGCGCACGAACTCACCGAAAACCTGCGTCAGAACATCACAGTGGACTGGTCGGAGCGGGAAAGCGTGCGAGCTAGACTGCGGCTGATGGTCAAGCGCATCCTCCGTAAATACAAATACCCGCCGGACCAGCAGGACGGCGCGGTGGAGCTTGTCCTACAGCAGGCACAGGCGCTCGGAGAGGCGTGGAGCTAGCCAGGCCACTCAACTTTAGCAGTCGCTTCGGGAGTGTGATTTCACGACGCAAAGGTCAGCTATCACGACCTGCGGGATGTTCTCTGAGTGATGCAATAATTTGCGCACCCAGTTTCAGCGCCTCGTCAGCTTGCTCTGAACTGATAGCCGGCCATGTAGTGGAGCTTGAATCGTTACATCCCGACTTCATCGAAGCGTTCAAGCATAGCCAGTCGAGAACCAACAACAAGATGCCGTTTCGGGCGTCGGCCCTGCTTGCATTGAAGAAGGCAGGAGTCGAACTGTAGTCGCACGCGCACCCATCGCGTAGCCATGGATGAATGCTTCTGTACTTTGGCAGCGAAGCCCCGTGCCACCTGGCAACAGTACGTCTAAATCCACGCTAGCGAGTTGTGCCATGACACCAGAAAGGTACCGGGCAGTTCTCTCCGAATACGATGCGTTGATTGCTCACGCCGCCTCGATATCCCAGCGTCTCACAGGGCGCCGTATTGACGGTGAGTCCATGCAGTATGTCGATACGATTTTCACCAAGCTGATTTGCCATGGCATCAGTCTGAGAAAGCTTTCCCCGCCGGCCGACGTCCATCGAGCAGGTGAAATGTGGGATTTGCCGTCCGCATGCGCAGTTGGCCGGGCGCTTATCGAAACCTACGACGCCATGGGGTACATCGGAGCTGTGGATATCAGCCCCCCCGAGCGAGAGTTTCGCGTATTGATGTGGGAGCTGCACGACCAGAAGCGTCGTCTCGCCATGCTTGAACGAATCCGTTCTGCACACCCGCAAGTCGAAAGCATCCGAGCGAAAGGTGATGTCCTGGCGATGCAAATTACCAGCCACCCTTTCTACGCCAGCGCATCGGGTACAGCGAAGCACAGGGTCGCTCGAGGTGAGGCGTGCCACTTGACTCACCGCGAGCTGAATGCGGCGAATGGAATCGACCACGGCTACTATGAGTCGGCCACTATGTTTCTTTCCCAGTACGTGCATTCGCTTCCCCTGTCGCTGCACCAACTGATGCATCTACGCGCGGGGGAGCCTGAGGCCATTCGGCTTTCGTCAATACCACTACAATATGCGATGCCCTCCATCGCGAAGGCCATTGAGAGGATGGCCATGATTTGGCCTGACTGCGAAGGCACAAGGAGTGACCAGCTTCACCTTCTTGTGGAACAGTGGCTCGCGATAGCCGCCAATGGTGTAGCTCAGTTCGGCGACTGAGTCCCGGAGGGCGTCCTTGGGGAGTGATGAGAACGATGATACCTCACCGCAACTTTCACTTGACGCGCGAGCCCTGGACGCAACGCTGCACATGACGCTTGAAGTGCGGCAAGGCGAATAGACCTCACTTGTAGCCGCTATATTTTCGCCGAAAATGAGATTTCAATTCTCTTTTTTGGCAACTGCGCCGCATTGTGCGGCTTTCCAATGTCGTCGACGTGTATAACCAACCACCTAGAAAGCAATTGACCTGCCTGTTTCTTGCTATCGAGCTCAATTGAATCAAATGTGCTGGTCCGTTTTGCAAGCGCAACAACCGATTTGCAAGCGAAGAAATCCGCGACAGCCTCAATTTTTGAGACAAAGTCTGCGTCTGCAGTGTGGTTTTCCTTCCGCTCATCGAGATATTCGCGAATGAAAAGACAGAACTCCGGCGTGAAGATGAGTCGATACTCCTGCTCTTCCTTGTCGGCCGATAGCACGGCCCATACAGTGTTTTGGCCGGTCGTCTCATCGACGATATTCTTCTTGTGGTCACCGACTCCGATGGTCACTTGAGTAAAGCACGTTTGATGCAGAGGGCGAATCGGAACGCCTATGCGACCGGTGTTTGAGAGAAAAGCATTCTGAGCCTGCAAGGCATGCCCCTCCAGCAGGAACCGAATAGATTTCGTTACATCGATAACGGCGCGGCGTTGCCGACCGGGAGTGGAGTTTGGGTCCAAGATTCTCAGACGCTTCTCCAGAGACTTCAATTGCTGAAAAAGTGGCTCGAGCGCCGGGTCTTTCTTGCGATTCCCGCCGGTGAGCTCAGCGAGAGTGTTGCGTGTCGTTCTCTGCAATTCGTGAACGATAACCGCTCGGTAGCTTCAGCGTCTTTTCTTAATATCTCAGGTGACGCGTTGACAGCGTCGAAGACCTTACGCAACCAGCCGTAGCGGCAGACAAACGATTCATGACCCGAAAATCGTTCTGCGGTGAATTCCATATGCTTTTTCGAATGATTGTGTGACGCGCGTGCCGCGCAAGTGCTTGCTTATGCACCTCTTCCAGATGCCAGCGTCGAAAGCGCGCAATTCTGCACGTTATGGAGACGAATATTACCGGTTTTCGCGCTGACCAGCGTCGCCATAGGTGAAAACCGCCGATTAGCGTACCTCACCTTCGGACAATAGAGGCGCAGCGCCGCGGGTGTAGGCGACTATTCCGCAGTTCATCGTCCCTAGCGCGCGCAAATGCTGCAACGGTGCGAGTTCCCAAAATCCACGGAAACAGTGAGGGAAATTGCAGGCAGTTCAGCGGGCAGGACGGGAGCCTCTACGTTCGAGGGCGAGGCCGATGATTCAATGGAAGCAATCCCTGTGGCGATGCGGGCGGAGGTGGAACTGCTGGCAAGGAAGTGTCCAGATGACTATCTGGTCGGGGCGGTGCAGCGGTCAATTGTCGACCAAGCTTGACCGGCAGTAAGTGTGAAGTTCGCGGCCTCAGCAAGTGGTCCGCGGCACACACACCTCAGCCTGCGAAGTGCTGGCCGCCAATCAAGGCGTCTGCTGCTCGGCGACTGCCGCGGCGGAGACCGCTAGTGCGAACCGTGAGTTTTTTCCTCTTCCGCGTCTGAGGAAATATACGTTGAAAGCTGTCTGACAAGCGAGTTGAGGTCTTTAAAGTGGAAGACCGAAACGTTCTGGTCGTCCAGCTCATCTTGCAGAAGGGGACTGATTTTTGACGCTGTCACCAATACAACCTTTGAGTGGAACGCGGCGTTAGCTTCGCTTAGGACCCGAGTCGTGTGAGCAGTCGATAGCGGCAATTCTTGGCCTTGTCCGGTATTTTTTACTTGAATGATGAATGCCCGATTGTCCCCGCTCATCACGACTATATCTGGTCGAACGCTCGGTGACAGCCCTTCGACCGAGGCTGACGCATAAGCAGGCGTTACGCGAAACCGCGGGCTCAGTTCGTATTGGAGTGACGAGATAAGGCTGTCGACAAGTTGGACTTCGTGCATGGCTCAAACCTCGGAATATGCTGTCGATGGCTGCAGGACTACGGCATCGAAAACGACCCACACCATAGTCGCAGCGACGGCAACCAGCGCGTTGAAACCCGCCTTTTTGTAGTCCGTTCCGGTGGGATTGGTCATATAGGTAACGACAAACGTCGCCAACGGCACGTAAACCTTCGGCCAGATATTCTCGGTTGCGCTGACGACAAGCTTATCCTTGAACGAGCGTGGGTGCATCTGCTGCAAGTCACAATCTTCGACGCCAACTATTGCCCTGATGGATTTCAGCCGGGTCCCTGCCTGCTTGGCTAAACGTTCCATGTCTGAGATGGTGTCGTCAATTTCTCGACGCATACCTTTCAGTGTGCAACGTCTCGTGCTTTGGATGTGGATTTTTACCACGCGAGCTTCACCACGGAAAAACAGGCGGACGGCTGAATTGGAGTGCGTTGCGAAGCTTACGTGGGGAGAAAGGGTCCGCAGGCCGGCAAGCGCCGTAAGGTTTATGCAAGCTTGGCGGTCGGCAGAAGCACCGAGCCGATTGGTTAGCAGCGCGTCCGTATCTGGCTCCAAGTCAGCCTTAAATGTGAAGGTTACCTCCGCATGCATTAGCGCTCCCAAACGGGTAATCAAATACGCGGCCCAACTCGTCCCTTATTTTGCCAGCAAATGGACAACGACGCGGCGGCACCACGCGCTCCATACTAGTCGCCCGCGTCTCTCAGCCGTAGTCATCGATATTGAAGTGGTTGCAAGAGACCTGCAGATTTCTGAGGCCAGCTTTCTTCGGCTACTGCGTGCACATGACCGAGTTGCTTGCGCGCAAAGGCTACTGGAAACAGTGAGGGAAATTGCCGGCGGCGCAGCGGGTGGGACGCGAGAGTCTACGGTCGAGGGCGAGGCCGAGGCCGACGATTCAATGGTCGCAATCCCTGCAGCGATGCGGGAAGCCGTGGAATTGCTGGCAAGGGAGTGACCGGAAGATTATCCGGCCGGAGTGGTGGTGGAGTGGTTGACTATCGACGGATTTGCCGTGTACCCAACCGCTGATGCCGCATCCGTTTCGCCGGCCACGCTATCTTGAAGGCCTTGCCCGTCGGGCGGACGCAAAAATCCAGGGCCGGTTGCAAACAAAGGGCGCTGAAAACTGCTTCAGCGCCTCCTGTTAAATACTTTCACTTACGCCTTGCCGGGTAAGGCTCCGTGGCCACTGAGGCCCCCGTAAAAGAAACTTTTTCGGGGGCGCGTAAGCCAAACTATTCCACGTGAGCAAGCACACCTGCCCCAGCCGCCCAGTCACTCCACCGTCACCGACTTCTCCAGATTCCACGTTTTGTCGGCGTCAGATAGGAGGACATCAACGGCCATCTCCGCTTGAACTCTTCCGGTGAGGTCGGCGCCCTGCGCTCCCTGAACTACGATGCTCTGGCGACCAACGAAGCCGCTGCGCGTGAACTGGGCGACGCTGTTGGAGGCGGCATCGCCTTCAGTACATCGGGCTGGAGCACAGGCAAGAACCGCGGACCAGCGAAGGCAGCAGAAGATGGGCTGAAAAGCCACCTCATGATTTTTGCCGGGTCTGAGAAAACGACGGCCACTTCAACACGGTGGCCGTCATTCCTGCGGATGTGACGTCAGTTAGATGCCGTCATGTTAGCTATCGGAGCACATCCATCAATAAATGTCTCAGTGGATGCTTCCCAAAATCTCAGGTTATGGCTCCCGCTACACAGGTATTAAACATCAATATTCCCCGCCCGCAAAGCATTCGACTCAATGAAAGCCCGCCGCGGCTCCACATCATCCCCCATAAGCGTAGTAAAGATCCCATCAGCCGCAATAGCATCCTCAATCTGCACCCTCAGCAAACGACGCACAGCCGGATCCATCGTAGTCTCCCAAAGCTGCCCCGGATTCATCTCACCCAGGCCTTTGTATCGCTGCTTGGAAACATTCCGCTCAGCATCGGCAATCAACCACCGCATCGCGCTCTTGAAGTCGGTAACCGCGATACTCCGCTCGCCGCGCTTGATCATCGCACCCGCGCTGATCAACCCCTTAAACGTATCCGCAGTCGTCAAAAGCTGCTGATAATCCGCAGTCAGCTGAAACTCTTGATCCAGCACCGAAACCTTCTGATTACCATGATGCGTCCGCGAAACACGCAGTGACCGCAGCTCACGCACCGGGTCATACATCGTCGTCACCTTCACCTCAGGCTTCAACGGATCGTCCCGAAGCTTCGCCTCAAGCGTCTTCGCCGAGCTCTCAGCCGCTTGCTCAGAAGACAGATCGATCGCGACCCCATCCATCACCGCTTCAAGCGCGCCAGCGTCGTACAACCGGCTCAGCCGATCCACCACGCCTTGCGCCAGCAGATACGAACGCGCCAGCTCACCCAACGCATCGCCAGCGATCGGCGTCGCGTTCTCAGAAGGCAGCAGCTCTGACCCATTCAGCGCCAGCTTGAGCATGTGCGCGTTCAGCTCGATAGCATCCTTCAGATACCGCTCGTCCTTACCCGCCTTGATCTTGTACAGCGGCGGCTGGGCGATATAAATAAACCCGCGCTCGATCATGTCCGGCATCTGACGATAGAAGAACGTCAGCAGCAGCGTGCGGATGTGCGCGCCGTCCACGTCAGCATCGGTCATGATGATGATGCGGTGATAACGCAGCTTGTCGAGGTTGTAGTCGTCCTTGCCGATCCCGCAACCCAACGCCGTAATCAGCGTCACAAGCTGTTCCGAAGAAAGCAGCTTGTCATAGCGCGCCTTCTCCACATTTAGCACCTTGCCGCGCAGCGGCAAGATCGCCTGAAACTTCCGGTCACGCCCCTGCTTCGCCGAGCCGCCTGCGGAGTCGCCCTCGACGATATAAATTTCGGACTTCGCCGGGTCTTTCTCCTGGCAATCCGCCAGTTTCCCAGGCAAGCCGACGCCGTCGAGCAAGCCCTTGCGACGCGTCATCTCACGCGCCTTGCGCGCCGCATCCCGCGCCCGCGCAGCATCAACGATCTTGCCGCAAATGATCTTCGCGTCGTTCGGCGTTTCCAGCAGGAATTCTTCGAGCGCCTTCGCGACCACATCCTCCACCGGCGCGCGCACTTCCGACGACACCAGCTTGTCCTTGGTCTGCGCGCTGAACTTCGGCTCCGGCACCTTCACCGACAGCACGCACGAGAGCCCTTCGCGCATGTCGTCGCCGGCCGTCTCGACCTTCGCTTTCTTCGCGACTTCGTGATCCACGATGTACTTGTTCAACACGCGCGTCATCGCCGCACGCAAACCGGTCAAGTGCGAGCCGCCGTCGCGCTGCGGAATGTTGTTCGTGAAGCACAGCACGTTTTCGTTGTAGCTGTCGTTCCATTGCATCGCGACTTCAACGCCAATGCCGTCCTTCTCGCCGCTGATGTGAAAAATGTTCGGGTGCAGCACGGCCTTATTCTTGTTGATGTACTCAACAAAACCCTTCACGCCGCCCACAAACGCGAAATCTTCTTCCTTGCCCGAGCGCAGATCGCTCAAGCGAATCCGCACGCCGTTATTCAGGAACGACAGTTCGCGAATCCGCTTGGCCAGAATGTCGTAGTGATATTCGACATTGCCGAAGATCGTCTCGTCGGCCATGAAGTGCACTTCGGTGCCGCGGTTTTCGGTATCGCCAACCACCTGAATCGGCGAGACAGCCACACCGTCGATCTCTTCGATGATGCGGTTCTGCGGCACGCCACGGTGGAATTCCATGAAGTGCTTCTTGCCGTCACGGCGCACCACAAGGCGCAGCCACGACGACAGCGCGTTCACGCACGACACACCCACGCCGTGCAGGCCGCCGGACACCTTGTAGCTGTTCTGGTCGAACTTGCCGCCGGCGTGCAGCTCGGTCATCACGATTTCAGCGGCACTGCGCTTCGGATCGTGCTTGTCGTCCATCTTCAGACCGGTCGGCACACCGCGGCCGTTGTCGGTGATCGAAATCGAGTTGTCCGCGTGGATGGTGACCTGGATGTCGTTACAGTACCCGGCCAACGCTTCGTCGATCGAGTTGTCGAGCACTTCGAACACGAGGTGATGCAGGCCGGTGCCGTCCGATGTATCGCCGATATACATCCCGGGACGCTTGCGCACAGCCTCCAGACCTTCAAGGATCTGAATGGACGAGGCGCCATAGCCGCTATTGTCGGGTTGCGAATTGTTCGTTTCAGTCATGGATTTTTTCCGGTTCTGCGTTACTGCAAGGTTGCTGCTCGGGACTTTTCAAAACACCATAAAAACGCCAAAGGGGCGCTGCGCCCCTTGGTGTGTTCTTGGTTTTTGGACGCGTTAGATGCGCATCGGCATCACGACGTATTTGAATTCGTCGTTCTCGGGAATCGTGATCAACGCGCTGGAGCTGGCGTCGCCAAGGCTCACTTGCAACATGTCGACCTTCAGGTTCGCGAGCACGTCGAGCAGATACGTGACGTTGAACCCGATATCGACGCTGTCGCCGTCGTACGCGATTTCCAGTTCTTCCTGCGCCTCTTCCTGATCGGCGTTGGTCGACATGATCTTCAACTGGCCCGGCTCGACGATGCAGCGCACGCCCTTGAATTTGTCCGACGTCAGAATCGCGGCGCGTTGCAGCGAACGCTGCAGTTCTTCACGGCCGATCAAGAACTGATTCTTGTGCGACTTCGGAATCACGCGCTGGAAGTCGGGGAATTTGCCTTCCACCAGCTTCGACACCAGTTCGACCTGGCCGAACGTGAACTTCACCTGCGTCGGCGCGATGTCGATCTTCAGCGTGTCGTCGATGTCTTCCAGCAGACGCTGCAGTTCGAGAATCGTCTTGCGCGGAATGATCACTTCCTGGCGCGCGAACGAACCTTCGATCTTCATCGACGAGAACGCGAGGCGGTGGCCGTCTGTTGCGACTGCCATCAGCTGGTCGCCGTCTACCACCAGCAGCATGCCGTTCAGGTAGTAGCGAATGTCCTGCTGGGCCATCGAAAAATGGACCATGCCGAGCAACTGGCGGAACGTTTTCTGGGGAACCACCAGGTTCGCGCCGTAGTCTTTAGCCTGAGCAACGGTCGGGAACTCGTCGGCCGCCAGCGTTTGCAGCGCAAAGCGGCTCTTGCCGGATTGCACGGTCAAACGCTTGTCGTTCAAGGTCAGCGTGACCTGCCCGTCGGGCATGGCGCGCAGAATGTCGAGGAGCTTTCTTGCTGCCACCGTGGTCGCGACCGAATCGCCGCCCACGCCAAAATCGGCACGCGTGGTGATCTGCAACTCGAGGTCGGTCGACAGGAACGACACTTCAGGGCCGTTCTTGGTAATCAGCAAATTGGCGAGGATCGGCAACGTATGGCGGCGTTCGACGATGCCGCTCACGGTTTGCAGCGGCCTGAGGAGGTTATCGCGTTCGGTCTTGACCAGTTGCATAGAGTTCCTTCGTTGATATAACGGCCTGCGCGCCTGACTTGCCAGCCTTACAGCGCGCACCCGCGGCTCCCCGCCGGCGCCACGCAGCGCCTGTCACGGCGTGAATTCCGCCCGCGGCCGCCGGGCGGTTAAACCTGTATTGTGCCTGAAAACAGAACCGCTCCCCTAAAATGGGGGTGAGTTCCGAAATAAACAGGTCGATTTTTACGTCCGGCCTGCTTATCCCTTCAGCGTTTGCTCCAGCACGTGCAGTTCGTGGTTCAGCTGCGCATCCGTGCCGCGCTCGGCGGCGATCTTGCGCACCGCATGCAGCACGGTGGTGTGGTCGCGGCCCCCGAACAGCTCGCCGATTTCCGGCAAACTTTTCTGCGTCAGCTCCTTCGCCAGATACATCGCGATCTGCCGCGGCCGCGCAATGTTCGCCGGACGCTTCTTCGAATACATATCCGCGACCTTGATGCTGTAGAAGTCAGCCGTGGTCTTCTGAATGTTTTCCACCGAAATCTGCCGGTTCTGTACCGTCAGCAGGTCTTTCAGCGCTTCTTTCGTCACTTCAATCGTGATTTCGCGGCCGTGGAACTTCGAATAAGCGAGAATCTTGCGCAGCGCGCCTTCCAGTTCACGGACGTTCGAACGCAGATGCTTGGCGACGAAGAACGCGACGTCTTCATTCAGGCTCACGAACTCCGATTGCGCCTTGCGCATCAGAATCGCGACGCGCATTTCCAGCTCGGGCGGCTCGATCGCCACCGTCAGGCCGGAGTCGAAGCGCGAGATCAGGCGGTCGTCGATGCCGGAGATTTCCTTCGGATACGTGTCGCTGGTGATGATCACCTGCGCCTTGTTCGCGACCAGCGCCTCGAACGCGTAGAAGAATTCCTCTTGCGTGCGGGACTTACCTGAGAAAAATTGAATATCGTCGATCAGCAGCAGGTCGAGCGAGTGGTAGTAGCGCTTGAAATCGTCGAACGCCTTGCGCTGGTAGGCCTTCACCACGTCGGACACATACTGTTCCGCATGGATGTAGCGAATCCGCGCGCCGGCCTTGTCCATTAGAAGCTGGTTACCGATCGCATGGATCAGGTGGGTCTTGCCCAGACCCACGCCGCCGTACAGAAACAGCGGGTTGTACGAGATGCCGGGGTTGTCCGCGACCTGAATCGCCGCGGCGCGCGCCAACTGGTTGGCCTTACCGGTCACGAAGTTGTCGAAGGTCAGCACGGGGTTGAGCTTCGAACGCTCGTACATCGAGTCGTTCTCGCCGTTGCCGTTCGAGCTCGCGCTTTGGCCCGGGCGCCACGTGCGGCGGGCGGCCGCGGCTTCGTTCGCGTCGAGGCTGGGGAGATCGAGGTCGGCGGCATCGTCAGCCGCCGCGCGTGCGTTCGCGTTGTGGTCAGCCGCCGCGCGTGCATTCGCGTTGAGGGTCGCCATCGCGCTGTTCGCGCCATTGGCGCGCGCGGCATGTGCCGATTGCACGGCGCCTACAGCCGCGTCCACTGCGGCACCGCCACCGTTTGACCCCGACGAATGGCCACCGCCCATTGCGCCCGGTGCGGAAGACGGACGCGACGGAGCCGGCGACGAGGTCGCCGCCGGCGCGCGCATGCCGGCTTTGGGGTCCAACACAAATTGCACGTCGACCGGCGTCTGCCAGAAGTCGCGTGCCATATCGGAAATGCGGCCGGAGAACTGGCTCTTGACCCAGTCGAGCTTGAAGCGGTTCGGCGCAGCGATGCTAAGCGTGTTCGCAGCGGCGTCGAAGGCGACCGGGGCCAACGGTTTGATCCACGTCACGTACTGCTGGGGCGTTAGCTCGCGCTCCAGCAATGCGGAACAGTGTTGCCAGAAATCGTTCATCGAGTTGCTGTCGTTATGGTGTGCACGGCGGTTCGCCGCTGCCCCTGTCGCGCGTACGCAACAAGGCCCTGAGCAGTTAGGCCGAACCAGGCGTAATGGCTCCAGGCGCTTGTGCCACAAGGGTTTGCGGGGCAAGCGAGCCGGAGCGGCGTGCAGAATTTTTGGGAAGTAAGGCGAGATTCTAACGCCAAAACGTCGGCGAAAGGGAGTTATCCACAGGGACTGATCATCTGTCGAAGTCTTCCTGGCCCGAGGCCGAAAGGGGCTAAACTATTGACGGCCAAAAGAAAACCGGTTTAAATAGCGGGTTCCGCGAAAACCAATTCTGTAAACCTCCGGCCATTGCCGCTTCAGCGATGATCGTGCGGTTAATTTTCGATCAGTCGATCAAGTGAGAGCAACATGAAACGTACTTACCAACCTTCCGTTACCCGTCGCAAGCGCACCCACGGCTTCCGCGTTCGCATGAAGACCGCAGGTGGCCGCAAGGTCATCAACGCACGTCGCGCGAAGGGCCGCAAGCGCCTCGCCATCTAAGGTTGGCGAGCGGATTGCGCGCTCTGTCTGTGACAAGCGAAGCCCGCGGTGAAGCGGGAGCGGCAGGGGCGCCGCAACTGGGCTCGGTTCCGTTGCGAGCGCAAGCCGCCTTCCCCAAAGCCGCAAGGCTACTGAAAACGGATGAATTTTCATCCGTTTTTCGTTTGCGCCCGTGGCGCCGCACCGCGCACTTCGTGGTGTACGGCCGGCCCACCGGCAACGACGCTCGCTTAGGCCTCGTGATCGGCAAGAAGTATGCGCCGCGCGCGGCCACGCGTAATCTGGTACGTCGACTCGCGCGTGAAGCCTTCCGGCTGCGTCGCGCGGAATTCGGCGGTTGGGATGTACTGCTGCGTCTGCACACGCGCTTCGACAAGAAGGCTTTGCCGAGCGCTTCGTCGCCGCCGTTGAGGGCGCTGTGCCGCAGCGAGATAGAGGCACTGCTCGACAAGGCAGCGCGCGAAATTGTCCGTCGCGAGGCGCCGCCCGCGGAAGCGCCCAAGACGGAATGACGCTCAAGTGATCGCCCGCTGTGCAGCCAGGCTGCGCGGGCGTCGCCCGGTACTCCACGTTGCGCGGCGCCGTCCGGCCGCACCAGCCATGCAAACGGTACTCATCGCTTTACTGCGTTTCTACAAGGTTGCTGTGAGCCCCATGCTCGGCAACCGGTGCCGTTTTTACCCTTCCTGTTCTGATTACGCGCGCGAAGCAATCCAGTATCATGGCGCCGCGCGCGGGACTTATCTCGCCGCCAGGCGTATTTGCCGCTGCCACCCGTTTTCCGCGGGCGGCATCGATCTCGTCCCGCCTCCCACTTCTGAAAAGCGCTGACGCGCCGTTCCATCGACACTGAGACAACGCATGGATATCAAACGCACCGTCCTATGGGTCATCTTTTTCATGTCAGCGGTCATGCTGTTCGACAACTGGCAACGCGACCACGGACGCCCGTCGATGTTCTTCCCGAGCGCCAACCCGACCAAGACCGTCGGTAGCGCCGCACCGGGAACCACGACGCCGGGAACCCAATCCGCCGATCTGCCGGCCACCAACGCTGCCGCGCCGGGCAATGCGCCGGCTGCCGCGGCTCAGGGCCAGCTGATCAGCTTCAGCACCGACGTCTATAACGGCGAGATCGACACCCGCGGCGGCACGCTGTCGAAGTTGTCGCTCGTCAAGCAAGGCGACGGCAAGCAACCCGATCTGGTCATCACGCTGTTCGACCGCACCGCGAACCATACGTATCTGGCGCGCACCGGTCTGCTCGGCGGCGATTTCCCGAACCACACCGACATCTTCACGCCGGTGCCGAACCAGCCGCACGATCTGACGGGCGACGCCAAGTCGTTCCAGCTCAGCCTCGAGTCGCCGGTCAAGGGTGGCGTGAAGGTCATCAAGACCTACACGTTCACGCGCGGCAGCTATGTGATCGGCGTCGACACGAAGATCGAGAACGTCGGCACCGCGCCGGTCACGCCGTCGGTCTATATGGAGCTGGTGCGCGACGATACGCCGGTGGAAACGCCGCGCTTCTCGCACACGTTCATCGGGCCGGCTGTCTTCACCGACCAGCACCACTTCCAGAAGATGACGTTCAGCGACATCGACAAGAACAAGGAAGACTTCGTCAATTCGGCCGACAACGGCTGGATCGCGATGGTGCAGCATTACTTCGCGTCGGCCTGGATTCCGCAGCAAGGTGCGAAGCGCGACATCTACGTCGAGAAGATCGATCCGACGCTGTATCGCGTCGGCGTGAAGCAACCGGTGGCGACCATTGCCCCGGGCCAGTCGGCTGACGTATCCGCTCGTCTCTTCGCCGGTCCGGAAGAAGAGCGCATGCTCGAAGGCATCGCCCCGGGTCTGGAACTGGTGAAGGACTACGGCTGGGTCACGATCATCGCGAAGCCGTTGTTCTGGCTGCTCGAGAAGATCCACAGCTATGTCGGCAACTGGGGCTGGTCGATCGTGCTGCTCACGCTGCTGATCAAGGCTGTGTTCTTCCCGCTGTCGGCAGCAAGCTACAAGTCGATGGCGCGCATGAAGGCGATCACGCCGCGTATGCAAGCCCTGCGCGAACGCTTCAAGGGCGATCCGCAGAAGATGAATTCGGCGCTGATGGAGCTGTACAAGACCGAGAAGGTCAATCCGTTCGGCGGCTGTCTGCCGGTCGTGATTCAGATTCCGGTGTTCATCTCGCTGTACTGGGTGCTGCTGTCGTCGGTTGAAATGCGCGGCGCGCCGTGGATTCTCTGGATTCACGATCTGTCGCAACAGGATCCGTTCTTCATCCTGCCGGTGCTGATGGCCGTCTCGATGTTCCTGCAGACCAAGCTGAACCCGACGCCGCCGGACCCGGTTCAAGCCAAGATGATGATGTTCATGCCGATCGCGTTCTCGGTCATGTTCTTCTTCTTCCCGGCCGGTCTGGTGCTGTACTACGTCGTGAACAACGTGCTGTCGATCGCCCAGCAGTACTACATCACACGGATGATGGGGCAGACGAAGGCGAAAACGGCCTGATTGATAGCTCGCCTACAGCGGGTGGTGGTAGCGCCCGCTGACTGACAGGCAGGTTGAAGCAGAAGCTGGCTGTAGAAAAGCCGCCCGGTTTGCGCCGGGCGGCTTTTTTTATGACTCGGCCGATGGGCCCTTATCTTTCGATGTCGGTGCGTCTTCAGGCGAGGCGTCGGTTTCCTGTTGCATGCCGCCGTCAAATTCCGTCATCAGTTCTTCCACTAGATTGCGCTGCCTCGGCGACAAACCCACGAAGCGGTTAGCCATCTTAGTAACCAGCTCGACCGTTTCCGGCGTCATCGGATATTTCTCGCCGCGCGCAAGCGGCTTAGCCTTGCCCGAGGGCGTCGGCCCGTAGTGCAACCAGTGGACGTCCTTTTGCAGCCACGTCGCTAAAACCTGCAACTTATCGCGCTTTGGAATCGTCGTACCCGCGAGCCATTTGTGCGCGGTTTGTGGTGAGACGGCAGGGCCACTGCTATAAAGCAGATTGAATTCCCTGGCTAAATCGGTCCCACCCTTAATGTCTTTGGGGAGTGAGTCTTTCAGCCGTTTGGCGAAAGCTGCTTTTTCTTTGGAGGTCGGCATGGGCCCGATTGTGCAATTCGGCGCATAATCAGTGGACAACCAAACGCGCTATTTTATTGCTTAAATAGGCTATTTTTAGCCTGAAATCACCAGCTAATAACGCGTTTCACGATTTTATAGAATTCCGTCTTTTCCTTGTGTAGCGTGCGTTTTAGGCATTCTGCCGCGTCCATCTGTCGCAAATGTGTCTTAGGCTATCTTAGCTTGTGTGAGATAAATCCCTATTTGTCTTATGAGACGCATGTCACTTTAGGAGTCGGGCCCGGGTCCAGAGCCGGAGGATGCCCGCGTTACAATGCCCGGCGCTTACTCATGCGCATTCAATCCCTTCTGACAGCCTCGTTCCCATGCTCGCCACCGATTCCGATCCGATCGTCGCCATTGCCACCGCACCCGGCCGAGGCGGGATCGGGGTCGTGCGGATTTCGTTCGGCCGTGCCGGAGAAGCATCCACACAGCCGTTGATGCAAGCGCTCACTGGTCAGGCACTCGCGCCGCGTCACGCGAGCTATGTGCCCTTCCTCGATGACAGCGGCAACGCGCTCGACCGCGGCATCGCACTGTACTTTCCCGCGCCGCACTCCTACACCGGCGAGCATGTGCTCGAACTGCAAGGCCACGGCGGTCCGGTCGTGCTGCAACTGGTGCTGCAGCGGTGTATCGACGCCGGCCGTGCGTTCGGTCTGCGTCTGGCGGAGCCGGGAGAATTCACGCGGCGCGCGTTTCTCAACGACAAGCTGGATCTGGCGCAAGCGGAAGCCGTCGCCGATCTGATCGAGGCCAGCACCGAGGCCGCCGCACGCTCGGCGGGTCGCTCGCTCGACGGTGCGTTTTCGCGCGACATCCACGCGCTGGTCGAAGAGGTCATCACGCTGCGGATGCTGGTCGAAGCGACGCTCGATTTCCCCGAAGAAGAAATCGACTTTCTCGAAGCCGCCGACGCCCGCGGCAAGCTCACGCGGATCCGCGAGCGCCTCGTGCACGTGCTGAGCGAAGCGCGCCAGGGCGCGTTGCTGCGAGAGGGTTTGTCGGTGGTGCTGGCGGGGCAGCCGAACGTCGGCAAGTCGTCGCTGCTGAACGCGCTGGCCGGCGCGGAGTTGGCCATCGTCACGCCGATCGCCGGCACGACGCGCGACAAAGTCGCGCAGACCATCCAGATTGAAGGCATTCCGCTGCACGTGATCGACACGGCCGGCCTGCGCGATACCGAAGACGAGGTGGAAAAAATCGGCATTGCGCGCACATGGAGCGAAATCGAACGCGCGGACGTCGTGCTGCATCTGCTCGACGCACGCACCGGCATGACCGCCGAAGACGAAACGATCGCTGCGCGTTTCCCCAGCGGCGTACCGGTGGTGCGCGTGCTGAACAAGACGGATCTGACCGGTCTCGCGCCGTCGGTGACGCCGCTCGACGCGGACCTCGAACTCAGCGAAGTGGGGCTGTCGGCGAAACGGGGCGATGGCGTTGCGTTGCTGCGTGAGGAATTGCTGCGCATCGCCGGTTGGCAAGCTGGCGCGGAGAGCGTCTACCTCGCGCGCGAGCGACATCTGATTGCGCTGCGCGCGGCCCAGGAGCATCTGGCAACGGCTGCGGCACACGCCGATCAGAATTCTCAGGCGCTCGATCTGTTTGCCGAAGAGCTGCGTCTCGCGCAGGATCAGCTCAACTCGATCACTGGCGAATTCAGCTCGGACGATCTGCTCGGGGTGATTTTCAGCCGGTTTTGTATCGGTAAGTAGGAAGGTTTCACGGCTGTCGGGCGAAAGGCTTATGTGGCATGGCTCATACAGCCTTTCAACACGCTCTTCCGGCTATGCGCCGTGCCCCATCTGTTGACCTAAATCCACACATTTCTTTGGTACACAGAAGACAACCGGTTTAAAATCCCCGCTGTCCGTGTATCAAACGATCCGCCATGCCAAAACTAGCCACCCCTCTCACCGAAGGGCAGATCCGCGCGCTCGAACCGCGCGCCACCCGGTATTGCGTCGCAGACGGCAACGGCCTCGTCATCGAAATCATGACGACGGGCACCAAAGTCTGGCGCTTCCGCTATTCACTGAACGGCAAGCGCCAGCCGCTGGCCACGATCGGCGACTACCGGATGATTTCGCTGCGGGTCGCGCGCGCCAAAGCGCAGAAGTACGCGGAGATGGTCGCGAGCGGCGTCTCGCCGGTAGCCACGGCGCGTCGCGACCGCGGTGCCGAAAGCAAGGCAGAGACGCTGCGCGAAGGCGCCGAGCTCTATCTCGCGACGGAGATGGCCGGCAAGTCGGCGGAGTATCAGCGCACCACGCGGCGCGCGCTCGAAAAGGACGTCCTTCCCGCCATCGGCGCCAAGCCGATCAAAGCCGTGACGGACGACGACATCCGCGCGATATGCGACCAGATCAAAAGCCGCGGCTCGCCCAAGATGGCGCTGCACACGCGCAACGCCGTCAAGCGGCTCTATGAGTACCTGATCGCCCGGCAGCTCGCCACGGCCAATCCGGCAGAACTCATCCCGGCACGCTTCATCGCGACGCCGGACAGCCGCACCCGCGTGCTCGATCCTGACGAAATAGGCGCCACGCTCCGGGCGATCTACGCCTCGAACATTCGACGTCCGCTGAAACTGGCTTTACACCTGCTGGTACTGACGATGGTGAGGAAATCGGACCTCGTCGAGGCGGCCTGGTCCGAATTCAACCTCGACGCAGCTCGATGGACGATCCCGGCTGAGCGCATGAATAAGGACCGGAAGCATGTGGTGCACCTCTCGCTTCAGGCGGTCGCTCTGCTTCGCGAGCTTCAGGAGACGAAAATCAGCCGGAATTTCGTATTCCCAAGTGTCAGGGGCGACGACCGGCCGATCGCGAAGAGCACGCTCAATCAAGCCGTCAAATCGCTCGGGCTCGACGTCGAGCATTTCGTCCTACATGACTTTAGACGCACTGCCGCGACCCACTTACGCGAGATGGGGCAGTCTGTGGACGTGATAGAGAATGCGCTGGCGCATACCGTCAAAGACGCCCCGGGTGGAAACGATCACGCTGAACACGCCGCGGAGCGGCGTCCGACCTTGCAACTGTGGGCGGATTTTGTCGACGCCCAGATCGAGGGCAGCCGACAAGGCGTGGCCGGCTAAGTGCGGCGGGTGCGGCAAACGCCGCAGGTGTCAGGCCGGTTGCCGCAACTCTCCTCGCCATTGGCCAACCGTACGCTTTATGGTACACAGAGAAAGAAGGATCAGAGGTAAGCACCTTCCTATAAAAAGAAAAATACCCTCCCCACTAGGTTCTCAATCTCCCTACACCACGCCCTGCAAGCCCAATCACGTCAATCCCGGCGCGCCGACAGCCAACCGTTTAAAACGTCCTTTTTTCTTGCCGTTCATCGTCTAAACTAAAACATCGATGCACGTCGGGACGGAGGCTCCTATGTCTGAACCGTTAATGGCTTATTTGCTGGGACCTTTGGTGATGCTGCTGGTCGGCGTGGCAATCTGGGCCGCGTCCCACTATCGCGAGAAGACGAAGCCGGAGCGCCTCGAACGCTGGCTCGATACACATTATGCGGAGTGGCTGCATCACAAGCACTGAGCAGAGATACCCAACAAGACAAGGCCGTCGCACCCCGCGACGGCCTTTTTCTCTGTAGCGCGCGAGCATCGCACCTGCGCGCGCCTCAGCACGTCCTTACCAGCCCTGTTGCGGCTGCTGCGGATACCCATATTGTTCGGGCGGCGGCGCACCGCACGCGACGTACGCGCGCTGGTACTGGTCATAGCAGTATCCCGGCGGCGGCCCAGCGTACACGGGCGCCGGCTGATACACGGGTTGCGCATAGACCGGCTGCGCATAAACCGGTTGCTGGTAAGCGACCACAGGCGCCGGATTCAACACGGACGTCACCACCGCGCCCAGCACGGCACCGCCGATCAGCGCACCGACCACATCGCCGCCATTGCCATGCGCCGACGCTTGACCCGCCGCGCTCAGGCTCCCCACCATCAACAACGCAACCGCAATCTTTTTCATGTTTCGCTCCCGCCGTTCAGGCATGGAACGGATTGTGTAGGGCGCGCGCGGAAATAGATGCTGCAGTTGGTAACGGAGCATTACCGATGTAACGTCGCGCGAGCAAGGCGGCTATGACCTGACAAGGAACGGCGTAAGAAATCCGCTCTTTCCGGCTAGGGATACGCTGACGCTCTGTCGTCTCCGCCTGATCGCCGAGGCGGGGCCCACTGTATAGAATCACAGCGCAACTCAGGAAGGTTCACAAAGCCTATAGCTGCCTTCCTGCGCAACTGGTTAGGGAGTCACGATGACGAATCACAGCTTTGACAAAATCAAGCAAGTCAGCGAAGTGAATGCCGAATTCTGGTCGGCGCGAGAACTTCAGCCACTTCTCGAATACGCGACATGGGACAAATTCAAGCGTGTCATCGAAAAGGCAAGCGAGGCCTGTGAGCGCTCAGGCCATCGCGTTGATGACCATTTTTCCCAAGTGGGAAAAATGGTCATCCTGGGTTCAGGCGCCCAGCGTACCGTCGAAGATTTCCGGCTTTCCCGCTACGCATGCTACCTGGTCGTCCAAAACGGTGACCCATCGAAGCCCGTCATCGCAAACGGCCAGACTTACTTTGCCCTTCAGACACGGCGCCAGGAACTCCGCGACGAAAAGGCGTTCGCCGGCATGGTGGAAGATCAGCGCAGACTGATGCTGCGAGGCGAACTCACTCACCACAACAAAAAACTAAGCGCAGCGGCCCGCACTGCTGGCGTGCAAACCACGCTCGACTACGCGGTCTTCCAGGACCATGGCTATCGAGGCCTATACGGCGGCTTGGGTGCGAAGGACATTCACGTGCACAAGAATTTGAAGAAAAGCCAGAAAATTCTCGACCACATGGGCAGCACGGAACTCGCAGCCAACCTTTTCCGCGCAACACAAACCGAAGAAAAACTCCGGCGTGATGGCGTACACGGCAAGCAGCAAGCCAATCAAACGCACTTCGAAGTTGGCGGCAAAGTCCGCGACACGATCCGCGAGCTAGGCGGGACCATGCCCGAAGCGTTGCCGACGCCAAAAACAAGCATTCGGCACCTTGCAAAGGAAAGCAAAAAACCGGAGGGCTAAATCATCGAGCGCTGTCGTCCGCACCGGCCGCGCAAGAACGACGGCAGCCCCCCATTCCCACGATCAATGTAAAATTCGCCGCATTACCCGTCGGACAAATCCGACGCGATCCGCAAAGCTTTCCGATCCTTCGACCCCGAGACCCACAAGTCGACATCGGGCGTCGAGCCCAAGCCAAAAAAGTTAAGGGGCGTGCGCGTGAAACAATGGACCATCCGGCAACGGATTCTGTGCAGCTTCGGGATCGTGCTGATCGTGATGCTGGCAATGGCAATCGTCACTTTCGAGCAACTCGGCGGCATCGACCGCGACGCGAAGAGTCAGCAAGAGGACTCGATGCCCGGCCTCTACTACGCGACCGCGATGCGCGCGGCCTGGTTCGAGAACTACACCGTCACGCAGCGTCTCATTTACGTGGACGCAGACCCCGACTCCATCAAACGCGACAACGCCCGTTTGCAGGAGACCGAGCAAATACTTCAGAAGCTCCTCGGCGACTACGGCGCGACCATCTTCCGCGACAACGATCGCGAGTTCTTTAATGACTTCCGCCAGCAACACGCACAGTACCTGCCGATCCAGACGTCCCTGTTGAATGCCTTGCCGAGTTCGAAAGAAGACGCTGCGCGCATCTTCAACACACAACTCACGTCGATCTGGGAGACAGGCCGCGTCTCGGTGCGCAATCTGGTCGAAAACAACAAGGCCGACGCCGACAAGGCCGCCGAAAACATCCGCAGCTCGGTTGAGACGACGCGTGTCGTCTTGCTCGTGATGCTGCTGATTGCCGCCATCGCCGCCGTGCTGGCCGGTTACTGGCTGCTGCGCGCGGTCACCACGCCGATGGCGAAGGTGCTGCAAGTCGTCGACGTCATGCGCACGGGCGACCTCACGCAACGTCTGCAACTGAACCGCGCGGATGAAATCGGCGCGCTCGAAGCGGGCTTTAACCGCATGACCGATGAGCTCACCGCGCTGGTCGGCCAGGCGCAGAAGTCGGCGGTCCAGGTCACCACGTCGGTGACGGAGATCGCTGCGACCTCGCGTGAACAGCAGGCCACCGCGAACGAAACCGCGGCGACCACCACCGAAATCGGTGCCACGTCGCGCGAAATCTTCGCGACCTCACGCGATCTGCTACGCACGATGAACGAAGTCTCCGAAGTAGCCGGCCAGTCGGCCGCGCTCGCCGGCACCGGTCACGCCGGTCTCGCGCGCATGGAAGACACCATGCGCCTCGTGATGGAAGCGGCCGGCTCGGTCAACGCGAAGCTCGCGATCCTCAACGAGAAGGCCAGCAACATCAATCAGGTCGTCGCCACCATCACCAAGGTCGCGGATCAGACCAACCTGCTCTCGCTGAACGCAGCAATCGAAGCAGAGAAGGCCGGCGAGTACGGCCGCGGCTTCGCGGTCGTGGCGACCGAGATTCGCCGTCTCGCGGATCAAACCGCCGTGGCGACCTATGACATCGAACAGATGGTCAAGGAGATCCAGTCGGCGGTGGCCGCGGGCGTGATGGGCATGGACAAGTTCTCCGAAGAAGTGCGCCGCGGCATGCTCGACGTGCAGAACGTGGGCGGCCATCTCACCCAGATCATCCAGCAGGTGCAGCAACTCGCGCCGCGCTTCTCGATGGTCAACGAAGGCATGCAGACGCAAGCCACCGGCGCCGAGCAGATTACCCAGGCGCTGACGCAGCTCTCGGAGGCCGCGCAGCAGACGGCGGAATCGCTGCGCCAGTCGACCCAGGCGATCGACGATCTGACGCACGTCGCCAATAGTCTGCGCACCGGCGTATCGCGCTTCAAGGTGGTGGCCTGACGCGCGCGGCGGGCTCATTGAAGCACGCTGACGCCGATCCACCCACACGCCTCTTCTACCGCCCAAGCCCACGCCGATGCTCTTCATCCTCTTCACGCTCGATAACGAACGCTACGTGATCGACGCGACGCAGGTGGAGCGTCTGATGCCGCTCACCCCGCAGTCGCCGCCGAAGACGATTCCCGGCGCGCCGTCGTGGGTCGCGGGCGTGCTCGATCACGAAGGCGCGCCGCTGCCGGTGATCGATCTGCCGGCGCTCGCGCTCGGCCGCCCCGCCGAACAGTTGATGTCGACACGCGTCGTGCTGGTGCGCTATCCGCACGCGGGCACGGTGCGCCTGCTCGCGCTCCTGCTCGAAGGCGCAACGCGCACCATCCGCCTGAACGCCGACGCGTTTCATGACGCTGGCATCGACGTGCCGAACGCGCGCTATCTGGGTCCGGTCGCGAGCGAAGCAGGCGGTCTGGTGCAATGGATTCGCGTCGAGCATCTGCTGCCTGACGACGTCAAAGCCCTGCTGTTTCCCGAGGCGCACGCATGACCGCGCAACACGACAACGCGCCGCTCTATCGACGCTTCGTCGATCTGCTGCATCGAACCATCGGGCTCGATGCGGCGTCGCTCGGTCATCAGTCGATCGAGCGAGCGGTCGATCAGCGCGCCGCGCTCTGGTGCGCGGACGGTCACGCCGACGCCACGCTCGCCGACTACTGGGAAGCCACGTACGCGTCGCCCTCGATGCTGCAGGCGCTGGTCGAAACGGTGGTGGTGCCGGAAACCTGGTTCTATCGCGACGCCGACGCGTTCAGGGCGCTCGCGCGTCTTGCGCACGAACGCCTCGACGAGCGCGGCACCGCGCTGCCGCTGCGGATTCTTAGCCTGCCTTGCTCGACCGGCGAAGAGCCGTACACGATCGCGATGACGCTGCTCGACGCCGGCATCGACGCGGCGCACATGCGCATCGACGCAATGGATATCAGTGAGCGCTCGCTGGCCCTCGCGCAGCGCGCCGTGTACAGCCGCAACTCGTTTCGCGGCAATGCGTTCCCATTCCGCGACGCCCACTTCACGCGCACCGAAGACGGCTGGCGTCTCGCGCCGCGCATCGTCGATGCGGTCCGGTTCTCGCGCGCGAACCTGATGCAACTCGATGCCACGGCGCTCGGCGTCTACGACTTCGTGTTCTGCCGCAACGTGCTGATCTACTTCGCCCGCGACGCACAGCAGACGGCCTTGCATGCGCTCAACGGCGTGCTGGCTGAAAACGGCACACTGTTCGTCGGTCCTGCGGAAACCGGGCTGTTGATGCGTTATGGCATGCAGTCGGCGAAGATTCCCCTGGCGTTCGCGTTCCACCACGGCACGCTTGCTGAAGCGCAGTTGAACAGTTGGCACACCGCGCCGCTCGCCACCGCTGCGGCACTCGCGATGACGCATTTGCCAGTGCCCACGCTCGCGCCACTGCAGGTGTTTTCAGCCGAGCCTTTCGCGTGGCCCGATCCGATTGCGCGCACGCCTTTAAGCGGTATTCCGCAACGCACGCCGAAGCCGTTCAGCGCTGCGTCGCAGTCGCACGAGTTCATGTCACCGCACATCACCTCGCCGACCAACGCCGCACGCGACACGCTGCAAGCGGCGCACGCGCTGGCCGACGCGGGCCGTCTGACGGAAGCCGCGAATGCGATCAACGTCTATCTGGAGCAGCACGCCCCGCACGCCGACGCGTTCTATCTGCTCGGCGTGCTGGCCGACGCCAGCGGCGATACGAACCTCGCACGCGGCCAGTATCGCAAGGCGCTCTATCTCGAACCGCAGCACGCCGAGGCGCTCGCGCATCTGGCGACGCTGCTCGAACTCGAAGGCGACCGCAACGGCGCGCGTCTATTGATGGACCGCGCGTCGCGCGCGCAGGGAGCGCAACGTGGTTGAAGACCGCACGGTGACCTTTGACGATTGCTGGAACCGCATCGGCGTGCGTGGCGATTCGTCGTGCGAGCGGCTGGTCGAATACGTGCGCTGTCTGAATTGCCCCGTGTTCGAAGCGGCCGCGGCCAAATTGCTAGAGCGTCCAATTCCACTCGTGGATCTCTCGCAGCATGAATCCCGCATGCCGGCGCAGCCGCAACGACACGATCAGCAAGGCGCGAGTGAGTCGTTCCTCATCTTCCGTATCGGCGGCGAATGGCTCGCGCTGCCCACGCCGATCTTCAAGCGCATCGTGCAGACGCGGCCGATTCATACGTTGCCGCATCGGCAGCATCGCGCGGTCCTGGGCGTGGTGAATGTGCAGGGCGACTTGCTGGTGTGCCTGTCGCTCGCGCATCTGCTGGGTTTCGAGGGCGACACCACTGCAGGCGACGACAAAGCGCGTCACGATCTGCCGCGTTTGCTGGTGGTCTCGCGCGCCGAAGAGCACGCAGTGTTGCCCGTCGATCAGGTCGACGGTGTGCATCGGATCGCGGTCTCCACTTTTTGCCCGCCGCCCGCGACGCTCTCGCAAGCCGCCGCTGCGCATACGCGCGCCGTGGCCCCGTGGCGCGGCATGACGGTCGGCCTGCTCGACGCCGATGCATTGTTCGATACCTTGAACCGGAGTCTCGGATGACGGACGAACCGCGCCGCCCGTCGTTGATCGATCTCTTCCGCGAAGAAGCGCGGACCCAGGCGCGCGTGCTCAACGACGGCCTGCTCACCCTCGACCGCGCACCGCGCGATGCCGCCGCGCTCGAGGCCTGCATGCGTGCGGCGCATTCGCTGAAGGGTGCAGCGCGTATCGTCGGCGTGCAGGTCGGGGTCGAACTCGCGCACGCGATGGAAGACTGTTTCGTCGCCGCGCAGGAAGGTCGCGCGTTGCTCGACGCCGCCTGGATCGATGAGTTGCTGCGCGGTGTCGATATTGTTGCGCGCATCGGTAATGACGAGCACGGGTCGGCGCGTGATGCGGTCAGTGCGTGTGTGGCGTCGCTGCAAGCGCGGATGGCGGGTGTGGTGCCGCATGGCACGGCAATGCGGCGGGACGCTGTGCCGCCGGCTGCCGCTATGCCTGCCACGAATCCTGCTCGCGTCGACGGATCTGCTTCTGCACCCAGCGTAGCCACCAAACCGCAAGCCGCATCGGCTGACGCTGACCATGACGCTGACGCCGCATTCGATCTACTAGCCAGCGCCCTGCGCGCCGAAGCCGCACCCGCCTCTGCCGCACCGACCAGCGCTCCTGCAAGCGCCGCTGGGCCCTCGACCGCAACCGCATCCACCCCGAACGAAACAAGCGCCCCGACAACAGACGCCAGCCGCATGCTGCGCGTACGCGCCGACAACCTCGACCGGCTCCTGTCCCTATCTGGCGAATCGCTGGTCGAATCGCGCTGGCTCAAACCCTTCGCGCAATCGATGCTGCGCGTCAAGCGCGTCCAACGTGACGGTACGCGCGCGCTGGATCAGTTGCACGAAACGCTCGCCGACCTGAAGCTCGACCCGCGCGCGCACGCCGCACTCGAAGAACTGCGCCGCCTCACAGCAGAATCGCAGCACCTGCTCGCCGAGCGCCTGGCCGATCTGGAAAGCTTCGACCGCCGCTCGACACATCTATCGCAGCAGCTTTACGACGCCGCGCTGCAATGCCGGATGCGCCCCTTCGGCGACGGCACCAGCGGCCTCGCGCGCATGGTGCGCGACGTCGCGCGTTCGCTCGGCAAAAAGGTGCGCTGGCAACTGGTCGGCGAATCGACTCAGGTCGACCGCGACATTCTCGATCTGCTCGAAGCGCCGCTCGGCCACATGCTGCGCAACGCGATCGACCACGGCATCGAAGCGCCTGCGGTTCGTGTCGCGCACGGCAAGTCCGAAGAAGGCACGCTCACGCTCGACGCCCGTCACACCGCCGGCGCCCTGCTCATCACCGTTTCCGACGACGGCGCCGGCATCGATCTCGACGCATTGCGCACGTCGATCGTCCGCAAAAAACTGGCGAGTGCGGAAACGGCCGCGCGTCTGTCCGAAACCGAGTTGCTCGAGTTCCTCCTCCTGCCCTGCTTCTCGCTGCGCGATCAGGTCACCGAGGTGTCCGGTCGTGGCGTCGGACTCGACGCGGTGCACGACGTCGTCAAGCGCGTGCGTGGCGCCGTGCGCATCACACACGAACCCGGCGTCGGCACGCGCGTGCAGCTGCAGTTGCCGCTCACGCTCTCGGTGATTCGCAGCCTGCTCGTCGAAGTCGCGGGCGAGCCGTACGCCGTGCCGCTCGCGCATGTGAACCGCACGCTGCACGTGAGCCGCGCGGATATCGAATTGCTCGAAGGCCACCAGCACATTGCCTTCGACGGCCGCCGCATCGGCGTCGTCACTGCGCATCAGATTCTCGACACCGCGCCGCCCGCCAACGAAGGCGATACCGTCAGCCTGATCGTGATCGGCGACGGTGGAGAAACCTACGGCGTGGTGGTCGATCGCTTTCTCGGCGAGCGGATGCTGGTCGTGCAGCCGCTCGACCGACGCCTCGGCAAGATCAGGAACATTACCGCCGGCGCGTTGATGGAAAACGGCGACCCGGTGCTGATCGCCGATGTCGACGACTGGCTGCGCTCGGTCGAAAGGCTCGTGGCGGGCGGCGATCTGAAACATACGCAGCACGGCGCTGCCCTCGCAGCCCGGCGCGTCACGCGACGCGTGCTGGTGGTCGACGATTCGCTCACCGTGCGCGAGCTCGAACGCAAGCTGCTGGCTACACGCGGCTACGACGTGACGATCGCCGTCGACGGCATGGACGGCTGGAACGCGGTACGTAGCGAGCACTTCGACCTCGTGATTACCGATATCGACATGCCGCGCATGGACGGCATCGAACTCGTCACGCTCATCAAGCGCGATCCGCAACTGCAGTCGCTGCCGGTGATGATCGTCTCGTACAAGGATCGTGAAGAGGACCGCCGCGCCGGCCTGAACGCGGGCGCGGATTACTATCTGGCGAAAGGCAGTTTCCACGACGAAGCACTGCTCGATGCGGTGCGTGATCTGATCGGCGAAGCTTACGGTTAAACCCACGGGTAAAACGGATGAAAATCGGAATCGTCAATGACCTGCCGCTCGCCGTCGAGGCACTGCGCCGCGCGCTTGCTGCCCGCCACGACTACGAGGTGCTGTGGGTCGCGCAAGACGGCCAGCAGGCGGTCGATTTCTGCACGGCGCAGCGGCCCGACATCGTGCTGATGGACCTGGTGATGCCGAACGTCGACGGCATTGAGGCCACGCGCCGCATCATGGCGAAGGCACCGTGCGCGATCCTGATCGTGACCGTCGACGTGGGCGCGAACGCGTGGCGCGTCTACGAAGCGATGGGCGCGGGCGCGCTCGATGCGGTGGATACGCCCTCGCTGAGCGGTCCGGACGCGAACAAAAGCATCGCCACCCTGATCGCCAAGATCGATCGCATCGCCGCGCTGGTTACGGAACGCAACGCGCCTGGCGCAGCAACCGCGGCGGCGCCCGGAACCGCGACAAACCGCGACACCCCGCTGGTTGCAATCGGCGCCTCGGCAGGCGGCCCGGCGGCACTCGCCACCCTGCTCGCCGGCTTGCCGAAGGATTTCCCGGCGGCAATCGTCATCGTCCAGCACGTCGACGCGGCGTTCGCCGCCGGCATGGCCGACTGGCTGAACCAGCAGTCGACGCTGCCGGTACGAATCGCCAGCGAAGGCGACCGGCCGCAAGCGGGCGTCGCGCTGCTCGCCGCCACCGACGATCATTTGCACCTGAAGCTGCCCGACGTACTCGGTTACACGAACGTGCCGGCGGAAACACCCTACCGGCCTTCCGTCGACGTGTTTTTTCATAGTGTCGTGGCACGCTGGCCGGCGCGGGCGATCGGCGTGCTGCTGACCGGCATGGGCCGCGACGGCGCGATCGGGCTCAAGGCGATGCGCACCAAGGGGTATCACACGATCGCGCAGGACGAAGCGACCTGCGCCGTCTATGGCATGCCGAAGGCGGCCGCGGCGCTCGACGCTGCCGCCGCGATCCTGCCTCTGCCCCGCATTGCCGCTGCGCTCGCCGCCGCCGTCGGTACACGCTAACGCCCGGTAGGCGCACACTAGCCCGCTACGACTCATTGACATTCATTCTGGCTGACCAACATGGACACTCCTAAACCGCATCAGGCCGCCACCGCGCCGGAGCTCGCAGAACAGGACGCGAACGCGCAGGCATACGCGGAGGATGCACCCAACAGCGCCATCGATGACGCGTTAGCGCGCATCCTCGGCAATCCACCCGCCGCCGAGTGCCCGATCATGGTGTTACTGGTCGACGATCAGGCGATCATCGCCGAGGCGGTTCGTCAGGCGCTGGCCGACGAAGCAAGCGTCGACTTCCATTACTGCGCGTCGCCTGAAGAGGCGGTGCGCTGCGCCGAGGAAACCCGCGCGACGGTGATCCTGCAGGACCTCGTGATGCCCGGCACCGATGGCCTCACGCTTGTGCGGCAATACCGGCAGAATCCGGCGACGCGCGATATTCCGATCATCGTGTTGTCGACCAAGGAAGAGCCACTGGTGAAAAGCGCGGCTTTCGCCGCCGGCGCCAACGACTACCTCGTGAAGCTGCCGGATCGCATCGAGTTGATCGCGCGGATTCGCTATCACTCGCGCTCGTATCTGAACCTGTTGCAGCGCGACGAGGCGTATCAGGCCCTGCGCCAGTCGCAACAGCAGTTGCTCGCGACCAATCTGGAATTGCAGCGGCTCACACATTCGGACGGATTGACCGGTTTGTCGAATCGCCGTTACCTCGATCAGTACCTGGCTGCCGAATGGCGTCGCGGCACGCGCGACAAGACGGCCCTCGGCTTTCTGATGATCGATGTGGATAACTTCAAGGCCTACAACGACACCTACGGACACGTTGCCGGTGACGAAGTGCTGAAGCGCGTCGCGCACACCGTCGAGTCGTGCCTGGGACGCTCACCCGATCTCGCGGCCCGGTTTGGCGGCGAAGAGTTCGCGGTGGTGTTGCCGGGAGCGTCGTCGGGCGGCCTGCGCTTGCTTGCCGAGAAAATCCGCCTAGCAATTGAAGGGCTCGCGATTCCGCACGCAGGATCGGCGGCGGGCGTCGTGACCATCAGCATCGGCGCCGCGAACATCGTGCCGTCCGCAACCGACCCGGTGACAACGTTGATCGAAGCCGCCGACGTCGGACTGTATCGGGCGAAACGCGACGGGAAGAATCAGGTCTCCGTGAGCGGCTGATCAGCATTGCCACGAAGCAGTGCCTACAGGCGCATCGCCGCGATATTTGCTGCGTGCTTCGGCAAGCACGCTCGCATCGATTGCGCCTTCGTCCACGAGTGCCTTCAACGCCGCGATCACGATCGACTTGCGGTCCACTTCGAAGAACTCGCGCAACGCCTGGCGGGTGTCGCTACGACCGAAGCCGTCCGTGCCGAGCGTCACATAGCGGCGCGGCACGTAGGCGCGGATCAGTTCGGGCACCGCGCGGACATAGTCGGTCGCGGCGATGATCGGGCCGTGCGATGCTTCGAGCGCTTTCGTGACATACGGTGCCTCTGTCGGTTCGCCAAGGCGCTCGTTTCGCTCCGACGTCATCCCGTCACGCTGCAACTCGGTGAAGCTGGTCACGCTCCACACCGCGGCTTCAATTTGCCAGTCGTCCTTGAGCAGTTGCTGCGCCGCGACGACCTCACCAAGAATAGCGCCCGCACCGAGCAACTGCACCTGCGCTGAAACTGGCGAAGTTGCCGGCTGCATTTCCGCGCCAAGCGGATAGATACCCTTAAGAATGCCCTCACGCAGCGCCTTCAAATCACCACCCGGCACCGAAGGCTGCGCGTAGTTCTCGTTCATCACCGTCACGTAATAGAACACGTCGCGTTGCTCTTCGACCATCTCGCGCATCCCTTCGTCGACGATCGCGGCAACCTCATAAGCGAACGCCGGATCGTACGCGCGGCAGTTCGGAATCGTCGATGCCGCCAGATGGCTCGTGCCGTCCTGATGCTGCAACCCTTCTCCACCGAGCGTCGTCTTACCCGATGTTGCGCCGATCAGGAAACCTCTTGCGCGCTGATCCGCAGCCGCCCAGATCAGATCGCCGATCCGCTGGAAGCCGAACATCGAGTAGTAGATGTAGAACGGCAGCATTGGCAGGTTATGCACGCTATACGACGTCGCCGCCGCAATCCACGACGATACCGCGCCCGCTTCCGAAATCCCCTCTTCGAGAATCTGCCCTTTGGTGTCCTCGCGGTAGTACAGCATCGAGCCGAGATCTTCGGGTTCGTACAACTGCCCAAGCGGCGAATAGATGCCGACCTGACGGAACATGTTCGCCATGCCGAAGGTGCGTGCCTCATCGGCGACGATCGGCACCACGCGCGGGCCGACTTCGTTGTCCTTGAGCAGCGCGGTCAGCATGCGGACCAGCGCCATCGTCGTGGACATCTCGCGGCCGTTCGAGTCCAGCGCGAATTGCCCCCAGGAGGACATCGGCGGGACGATCAGCCCCTTCGACGCCACTCTCCGCCTTCTGGGCAGATAGCCTCCCAGGGCAGCCCGGCGAGCATGCAGGTATTGCATCTCCGGGCTGTCGTCCGCTGGCTTGTAAAACTTCACCTGTTCGACATCCTCATCGGTGAGCGGCAGGCGAAAACGATCGCGAAACGCCTTGAGGTCGTCGAAGCCGAGCTTCTTCTGTTGATGCGTGGTCATGCGGCCCTGGCCCGACGTGCCCATGCCGAAGCCCTTCATCGTCTTCGCGAGGATCACCGTCGGCTGGCCGCGATGCGCGAGCGCCTTCGCATACGCCGCGTGCAGCTTGCGCACGTCGTGGCCGCCGCGGCGCAGACGGTCAATGTCGTCGTCGCTCAACTGCGCGGCGAGCGCCGCAAGCTCCGGGTTCTGGCCGAAGAAACGCTCGCGGTTGTACGCGCCGTCATTGGCCGAGAAGGTCTGGAACTGGCCATCGACCGTGTGCGCGAATGCGCGCAGCAAGGCGCCGGTGCGGTCGCGTGAGAACAGCGCGTCCCAGTCCGAGCCCCACACCACCTTGATCACGTTCCAGCCGGCGCCGATGAAATGCGCTTCGAGTTCGTCGATGATGCGGCCGTTACTGCGCACCGGTCCGTCCAACCGCTGCAGATTGCAGTTGATGACGAACACGAGGTTATCGAGTCCTTCGCGCGCCGCAATCGAGAGCGCGCCGGTCGATTCCGGCTCGTCCATCTCGCCGTCGCCGAAAAAGCCCCACACCTTGCGGCCTTCCGTTTGCACGAGGCCGCGATTGGCGAGGTAGCGCATGAAGCGCGCCTGATAAATCGCGTTGATCGGACCAATGCCCATCGAGCCGGTGGGAAACTGCCAGAAGTCAGGCATCAGCCACGGATGCGGATACGAGCACAGCCCCGGCCCGCCGATCTCGCGACGGTAATGCTGCAGGTGTTCCTCAGAGAGAAAGCCTTCGAGATAAGCCCGCGCATACACACCCGGCGACGAATGCGGCTGGAAGTACACGAGGTCGCCCGTGCCCTCCTCTCCGCCCGGCGCCGCGGCACGAAAGAAATGGTTGAAACCCACCTCGAACAGATCTGCCGCCGACGCATAGCTCGCGATATGGCCGCCGAGTTCGCCGTACGCCTGGTTCGCGCGCACCACCATCGCCAGCGCATTCCAGCGCAGCGCGCCGGCCAGACGTTCTTCAAGTTCGAGATTGCCCGGATAGCGCGGCTGCTGATCGAACGGAATCGTGTTCTGGTACGGCGTGACGTTGGTCCGCGCCGATTCCACACCCAGCGACAGCGCATGCCCCGCGAGCTTGTCGAACAGAAACTGCGCGCGATCACGGCCGACATGCGCGACCACGGCATCGAGCGCTTCCAGCCATTCGGCAGTTTCCTGCGGATCGGTATCTTCACGCTCCGCATGTTCGGCGCGCTGGAGATCCAAAGACCGCAACTGCTCGCTACCGCTGGACAAATCCGTCATGGCACCACTCCCGCATCAACGCGTTCGGCTCAAGATCGAGTGAGTCAATGGTAACCACGTGCTCACAAAATGAGCGTCTCATTTGCTTGTGATCCCGCACTGCGATAGGCTATTTATTCCGGATTTGGCCCGCCCTACAGAATATTTACTCTATGACCACGCCACCCAGACGACTCGACCGCATCGATATCGGCATCCTGAGCCAGTTGCAGCAGAACGCGCGCATCACCAATGCGGATCTGGCCCGCGCGGTGAATCTGTCGCCCACGCCCTGCTTCAACCGCGTGCGCGCGCTCGAAAAGCTCGGCCTGTTCAAGCAGCAGGTCACGCTCCTGAATCCGGAGCCGCTCGGATTGCGCATCAACGTGTTTATTCAGGTGAGTCTGGAAAAGCAGGTGGAAGATGCGCTGACTCGCTTCGAGCAGGCGATTTCGGAGCGCCCCGAGGTGATGGAGTGCTATCTGATGACGGGCGACGCCGACTATCTGCTGCGCGTCGTGATGCCGGATATGCAGACGCTGGAGCGCTTCATCGTCGACCATCTGACGAAGATTCCGGGCATCTCCAACATTCGTTCGAGCTTTGCGCTCAAGCAGGTGCGCTACAAGACGGCCTTGCCGCTGCCGTCGTCGGGACTGACGCTGGTCGATCCCGACGACGTTTCAACCGACTGGCGCTAGGCGCTCGGCAGCCGCACTAAACCAGCGATTACCCGCGTGTATAACGCGCAGCCGGCAGGCTGTGCGACAGGTTCGGCCCGAGATGCTGGCGAGCGGTGTTGAAGCGCTCCCAATCGGCCGCATCCGGCAAGGACGGAATCGTCACGAGCTCATGTTGGTCGAGGCCCACGAGCGCGGCGTCCACCATGTCCTCGGCGGTCATCACGATCTGCGACGGCAGATGTTCGACTGCGAGACCGGCGCGGTCCCAGAACGCGGTACTGGTGGCGCCCGGCAATACGGCCTGCAATTGCACGCCCTTGCCGCCCACTTCATGATGCAGCGACTGCGTCAGGTTCAACACATAGGCCTTGGTGCCGCTGTAGGTGCCGTTCAACGTCTCCGGCGACAGCGCGACGATCGACGAGATATTGATCACGATACCGTTGCCTCGCTCCACGAAACCCGGCACGGCTGCGGCCGTCAGCCGCGTCAGCGCTGTCACGTTCAACTCGATCATGCTGTCGAGTTCGTCGATATTCGAGTCGATCAGCGAAGCCGTCGCGCCGACGCCCGCGTTGTTGACCAGCATGGTGATGCTGCGGTCGGCGCGCAAACGCTCCTCGATACGCCGCTGGTCGGCCTTGACGGTCAGATCCGCGGCGATGGTCTCGATATGGCGGCCGGTTTCCGCGCCCAGACGCTCGGCAACGCCCGTCAGACGTTTGACGTCGCGCGCCACCAGAATCAGGTCATAACCGCGTCGTGCGAGGCGGTCCGCATAAACCGCTCCGATGCCCGACGATGCGCCCGTAATCAATGCTGTGCCCTTGTTTGCTTGCGTTGCCATGGTGAATCTCCTTGCGGGCTTGGCGCGTCACGCCTGAGCCCTGATCGATGAATGCGGAAAACTGAAGCCGCCGCCGCTGCGCCTTTTTGTGGGCATCGCGGTGTTGACGAGCGAAGTCTAGGCGCGTAGTCTGTTGTCTCAAATGTCGTATTTACCTCGTTTTGAGACATCGCAATGAAACGCGTCGGCGTGGTGGTTTTTCCCGGCTTCCAGATCCTCGATATGGTGGCGATCTCCGTGTTCGAGCTGGCCAACCTCGAGGTCGGTCAGCTGGAATACCAGGTGGAAGTCATCTCTGAACAGGGCGGGATGGTGCGCAGCTCTGCGGGCGTCGAGATTGCGACAAAGGCGTTCGGCGACCCGGCGTATGACACGGTGGTCGTGACGGGCGCCATGCAGATCGAGCCGTCAACGGCGGGATTGCTGGGGTTTTTGAACGACGCCCTCGCCGCCTCGCGCCGCACCACCAGCATCTGCACCGGCGCTTTCGTGCTGGCCGAGGCGGGCATCCTCGACGGCCGGCATGCCACCACCCACTGGTTCCACGCCCGCGACTTGCAGCAGCGCTTTCCCGATACGCGTATCGACGAAGACCGTATCTTTATCGTCGACGGCACCGTGTGGACCTCGGCCGGTATGACGGCCTGCATCGATCTGTGTCTGGCGCTGATCGAAAGCGATCTCGGCGTCGAGGTCTCGCGCGCCATCGCCAAGAAACTCGTGGTCTATCACCGGCGCACCGGTGGTCAGTCGCAGTTCTCGGCCATGCTCGATCTGGAGCCGAAATCCGACCGCATTCAGGACGCGCTTTCATACGCCAGGAACCATCTGCGCGAACCGTTGACGGTCGAACAGTTGGCCGACGTCGCGCATCTGAGTCCGCGCCAGTTCAGCCGCGCCTTTCGCGACGAAACACGCCAATCGCCGGCCAAGGCCATCGAGGCGCTGCGTGTGGAAGCCGCCCGCGCCATGCTCGAAGCAGGTCGTCACTCGATGGAAGCCGTCGCGGCCGAAACCGGCTTTATCGATACCGAACGGATGCGGCGCGCCTTTCTGCGCGCGTTCGGCCAGCCGCCGCAAGCGATCAAACGCGCAGCGCGTGCGGTGTAACTGCGCGTTGTAACAGAGGTGGTGGACAATATCGCCGACAGCATCTCCACCTTGAACCGTACGGCAACTAGAGGACGCGTGATGAATTACGACGACAGCAATCCCTTCGCGAAGATTCTGCGCGGCGAACTACCCTGCATCAAAGTGGCGGAAAGCGATGCCGCGCTGGCCTTCATGGACCTGATGCCGCAAGCCGACGGCCACATGCTGGTCGTGCCGAAGGAAGCGGCGGTTGAGATTTTCGAGTTGTCGGATGCCTCGACGGTGGCCTGCATGCGCATGACGCAAAAACTCGCCATCGCCGTTCGCGCGGCTTTGCGCCCCGACGGCGTGTTCATCGGACAGTTCAATGGCGCGGCGGCGGGACAAACGGTGCCGCACGTGCATTTTCACGTGATCCCGCGCTGGGAAGGACAGCCGCTGCGCATGCACGCACGCGAAGTCGCTGATGCGGCCACGCTCGAAGCGCTCGCCACGCGCATTCGCAACCATTGGCGCGCCCCCTCTGACGGCGCGAACGCCAGGGACGACGCAACTGGTCACGCCCCGTAATATGTGTAATGGCCGGTGAAACCAGCCGCGCGCGCAATGTGACTAGACTGGCGTCTGCCTTGTACCCACAAGGCATTGAGTGTGGATCTCTTTTCAGCCTGCCCGAAACGGCAGGCTTTTTTATTTGCGGGTCTGAGTTGCGAATCTCATTCGCGAACCGTCCTCGCCTCGCAGCGACGCTTGCAGCGCGATGATCCATGCATTCCACTGAAAGGGTCAAACCCGATGCCGCGAGCGGCGCAGCGGATGCCGCGAGTCGATACGGCGCGGCTTGGTGGGCTCAAGATGCAGATCGTGCAGATGCCGATGCTCCTGCCACAATTCGTCGGAGAAAAGAAACGCGACGATGAGCAGCGGGATGACCAGAAAGGCGCCTAATATCAAGTGCTCGATCACGGTAGCCTCCATCGCAAGAGCATGATTTCATTGTAGAGCACCGCATGTGCCCGCACGGTGCCGAGCCCCTCACAAATTTGCGACAAGCGGCCTGCGACAACGCGACGCCCCTCCCTCGCCAAACCCGCGTGACGCCTCGCGCTTCGCAAGAACGCGCTACGCGGGCGCGAGGCGTTGTAAGAACTCCCCGCGCTGAGGCCGGACTAACAGGAAACGCAAGCTCGAGTTCTCACGCTGAGCCTGCGGAATCAAACCAATAATTCTCAAGGGGAATCCAATGACTATCGAACGCAGCAGCGAACTGACCCTGCGCCCGCTCGAGCGCACCGACCTGCGCTTCGTCCACGAAGTGAACAACAACGCAAAGATCATGCGTTACTGGTTCGAAGAGCCTTATGAAACGTTCTCTGAACTGACCCAGCTGTACGACCAGCACGTACACGACCTGCGCGAGCGCCGCTTCGTGGCGATCGACAACGACGGCCAGACCGTCGGCGTCGTCGAGTTGATCGAGCTGGACTATATCCACCGCCGCGGCGAGTTTCAGATCATCATCGCGCCGCATGCGCAGGGCCGCGGCTATGCCACCGTCGCCACACAGCTCGCGATCGACTACGCGTTTTCGGTGCTGAACCTGCGCAAGGTCTACCTGATCGTCGACAAGTCGAATACCGCGGCCATCCACGTCTATGAGAAGTGCGGTTTCCGGCACGAGGCCGAGTTAATCGAGGAGTTTTTCGGCAATGGCCGCTATCACAATGCGTTGCGCATGTGCATGTTCCAGTCCGAGTTCTTCAAGACCCATCAGCACGGCTGAGTGACCTCAACCTGCGTCATCCAGGGACGCCACGCTGCGTCGCCTAGGACACCTGGCACCGTTTATCTTCTGTATACACACCGTTATTTCGTGATTTTTGATTAGTCGGGTGAATGACTTTGTGTGCAACGCACCAAATGCCCGCATTAATTGTAGTAATTCACTTAATTGGTGCCTCTCGTTTACGCCAATACGCACCGCAAAGCTTTACTGGTTAAAGCGGTGCACCCTGCCCGTCTTTTAGTTATCCGTTTCAATCCGTCCGGTTTAAGCGATTGCTAAAGGCGTAAGCAGGTGCGACAGGTGGTGCGACAATTCGCCGCTGTTGCGACCGCACACAAGATGTGCTTGTCCTTCTTGCGCGTTCTCCTAAAGTGCAAGATGCGGGTTCGACGTTAAAGTTAAATACATAGCTAACCTGAGTAATTTAACCCGCACCGGAGGAAAATATGAAAACGCGAATCGCCCTTGTTTTCGCCATTGCGGGATTGGCTGCCGCTTCTGTTCAGGCTCAAGACGCCATGGTCAAGCCGCAGCAAACCATCCAGTTCAAGGCCAACGCGTATGGCTGTCTGTCGAAGGATAAACTCGACGCCGCCGATGTACACGCGCAAGCCGGCGAACAGCAAAAGATGCAGGAATTCTTCTCGGGATATCAGTGCGTTTCGACGCCTGAAAACTCGAGTTTCCGCGTTGTGCGCGTGGTCGGCCACGACGTCGAATTCGTGAATGCCGGCAATAGCGATACGCAAGGCCTCTGGGCAAACGATCGATTCATCAAACAATAACCTAAACGCCAACACCCCGGGTAAACGCCGGGTTTGACGGGTTTTAATTTACGCTATAAACCCTCTGATAAAAAACTGAGGGGCTGCGAACCTGCGAGTTAAAAATCGGCTGGGCATTGAATGCCCGGCCGCTTTTTATTTCTGCGCGCGCTTTCCATGCGCGTTTTCCATAACGTAACGCCGATAAAAAAGCCGATGCGGGCTTTCGATCCGCATCGGCAATACGCCTTCTCGCAAAGCGCAGGGAGAAACGGCTAACCTTTCAAAAGGTCATCAATGCGAGTCGCGCGGCACGGGTGCGCCGCTCGATCCGACCAGGAAGTCGAGATCCGCACCCTGGTCCGCTTGCAACACGTGGTCGACGTAGAGCTTGTAGTAACCACGCGCAGGCGGCGCAGGCGGCTGCCAGGCGGCGCGGCGACGTGCGAGTTCTTCGTCGGTGACGTCCAGATGCAGACGGCGTGCGTCGACATCGAGTTCGATCATGTCGCCGGTTTGCACGAACGCGAGCGGTCCGCCCGCGGCCGCTTCCGGCGATACATGCAGGACCACCGAGCCGTACGCAGTGCCGCTCATGCGGCCATCCGAAATGCGCACCATGTCCGTGATGCCTTTCTGCAGCACCTTCTTTGGCAGCGGCATGTTGCCGACTTCCGCGAAACCAGGATATCCCTTCGGCCCCGCGCCCTTGAGCACCATGATGCAGTGCTCGTCGATATCGAGCGACTCGTCGTCGATCTTCGCGTGCAGCTCCTCGATGTTCTCGAACACCACCGCGCGGCCGCGATGCTTCAGCAGATGCGGCGTCGCCGCCGACGGCTTGATCACCGCGCCGTTCGGCGCCAGGTTGCCCTTGAGCACCGCAATGCCGGCCTTCGGCTTGAATGGCTCGGCGAACGTCGTGATGACCTTCTCGTCGTGATTCGGCGCGTTGCGCACGTTGTCCCAGATCGTCTTGCCGTTCACCGTCAGCGCTTCGCGATGCAGCAGGCCTTGCTCGCCGAGTTGCTTGAGCACCGCGGGCAAACCACCTGCGTAGTAGAAGTCTTCCATCAGGTACTCGCCTGACGGTTGCAGATTCACCAGGCACGGCACGTTCGAGCCGAGCTCCCAGTCCTCCAGCGAAAGCTCCACGCCGATGCGCTTGGCCAGCGCAATCAGATGCACGACCGCATTGGTCGACCCGCCGATCGCCGCATTCGTGCGGATCGCGTTTTCGAACGCCTCACGCGTGAGGATCTTGTCCATCGTCAGATCCTCGCGAACCATATCGACGATGCGCCGGCCGGCCAGATGCGCGAGCACCTGCCGGCGTGCATCGACTGCGGGAATCGCCGCGTTGTGCGGCAGGCCCATGCCGAGCGACTCCACCATCGAAGCCATTGTCGAGGCCGTGCCCATCGTCATGCAGTGGCCGCGCGAGCGGTTCATGCACGACTCGGCCTCAGTGAACTCTTCCTGTGTCATCGTGCCGGCGCGCACTTCCTCGGACATCTGCCAGACGCCCGTTCCGGAGCCGATGTTCTTGCCGCGGAACCGTCCGTTGAGCATCGGTCCGCCCGACACGGCCAGTGCCGGAAGATTGCACGACGCCGCACCCATTAGCAGCGCCGGCGTGGTCTTGTCGCAACCCACCAGCAGAATCACACCGTCCATCGGATTGCCGCGAATCGACTCCTCGACATCCATCGAAGCCAGATTGCGAAACAGCATCGCGGTAGGCCGCAGATTGGTCTCGCCGAGCGACATCACCGGAAATTCGAGCGGCAAGCCGCCCGCTTCGTGCACGCCTTTTTTCACGTACTCGGCGAGCTCGCGAAAATGCGCATTACAGGGCGTCAGCTCGGACCACGTATTGCAGATGCCGATCACCGGACGTCCGTCAAATTCGTCGTGTGGAATGCCCTGGTTTTTCATCCACGAGCGATGCAGAAAGCCGTCGCGATCTTTGAGGCCAAACCACGCCTGGCTGCGCAGCGGCTTTTTAGTCTGGTTGGAATCAGCCATGAAATCTCCTGTTGGCAAGCATATAGGGGGGGCGCCTGGCCCGGGGCGTGTGTCAGCGTCAGTGCACGCGCTTGCTGCGGCGGTACTGATCGAACAACACCGCGAGCAGCAGAATCCCGCCGCGAATCAGGTATTGGTAGAAGGTCGGCACATTCATCAGGCTCATTGCGTCCTGCACGGAACCCATAATTAGCACGCCGACCAGCACACCGGAAATCGTTGCGACGCCGCCCGTCAGCGAGACGCCGCCGAGCACGCATGCGGAGATCACGCCGAGTTCAAGACCGACCGACGTTTTCGGGTCGCCAAGGCTCATGCGTGACGCCAGCATCACGCCTGCAAAGCCCGTTATGAGGCCCTGCAATACGAACACTGTGATCTTGATTCGGGTGACCGGCAAGCCCGCGAGCAAAGCGGCCTCGCTATTGCCGCCCACGGCCAGCACGTTTTTGCCGAACACGGTTTTCTTCAGCAGAAAACCGAACAGCACGAAGCCGACGATGTTGCTCCAGATCGGATAGGAAATACCGAGGAACGCGCCGCCGCCGAGGTCGAAGAAACGCTCTTCGGAAATCATCACCGCGTCGCCGTTCGACGTAATGAAGGCGAGGCCGCGCACGACCTCCATCATCGCGAGCGTGACGATCAGCGAGTTGATCTTGTAGCGCGCGACGAGCACGCCGTTAACCAGTCCGACCGCGCCACCCGCAAGCACGCCGGCGGCGATGCCGAGCGTCACGCTATGCGTCGCGGTAATCAAGGTAGACGCCACCACGCCCGCGAACGCAACGATCGACGCCACCGACAAATCCACTTCGCCGAGCGCGAGCACGAACATCATTGTTACGGATATCGAACCAATTAGCGTGACAGAGAGCAGCAAGCCCTGGATGTTTCGCGAGCTCAAGAAATCCGGCACGGTGAACGACAAAGCCGCGAACAGGATGATGAACACCATCACGATGCCGGACTTGTTGATCAGGTCCCAGGTGCGCGCGGCGCGCGCGCTCAGGCCCGACGAAGCGATGGCTGGCGTGGAGGAGTCGGTTGAGGGTGTGTGCATGATGTCTATTCCGTTTTCGATGGCGCGACGCAGTTGCCGTCGGTTGCATTCAGTGGCCTTTGGTTGACTGGCGGGCGCGGCGTCCTCAGCGTGGCAGCGCAAGCTTGATCAGTGCATCCGGCGTGGCCTGCGCCTTCGGCAGATTGCCGACGATGCGGCCTTCCTTCATCACGATCACGCGATCCGCCACGCCGATCACTTCGGCCAAATCGCTCGACACGACAATGACCGTGCGGCCCGCTTCAGCGAGCCCATACAGCAGGCCATAAATCTCGCTGCGCGCGCCGACGTCGATGCCGCGCGTGGGTTCGTCCATGAGGAACACGTCGATGTCTTCAGCGAGCCAGCGCGACAGAATCACCTTCTGCTGATTGCCGCCGGAAAGCGTGCCGATCGGCGTTTCGCCGTTACGCGTTTTGATCGAGAGCTTGCCGATGAACTCTTTCGCGGTCTGCGCTTCCTTGCGGCCGTTAAGCACGTTGAAACGGCTGAAGTGACGGCGGCAACTGATGTTGAGATTGTCCGACACCGAAGCAATCGAGACGATGCCTTCCTGTTTGCGATCTTCCGGACACAGTGCGACGCCCGCGCGCACGGCATCGCGCGGCGTGGCGAAACGCACGCGTTTTCCCTTGAGCGCGATCTCACCGGCGCTCGGTTTGACGGCGCCGTAAATCAGTTTCATCAGCTCCGAACGGCCTGCACCCACCAGACCGAAGAAGCCGACGATCTCACCTTTACGTGCGGTAAACGAGGCCGGTTCGCGCAAGCCGCGCCCCATCAGGTCCCTGACTTCGAGTTGCAGGCCACCCAGTTCGCGTGTGCGGTAGCCGTACACGTCGGCAATCGAACGGCCCACCATGCAACTGATCAGGCGATCGCGATCGAGTCCGTCGCCGGCTTCGAACGTATCGATGCGGCGCCCGTCGCGAAACACCGTCACGCGGTCGCACAATTCGTAGACTTCGTCCATCCGATGCGTGACATAGATGATCGCGCGGCCCTCGGCCTTCAACGCGCGAATGATCCGGAACAGCTGCGCGGTTTCGCGCGACGACAACGAACTCGTCGGTTCGTCGAACGCGATCACACGCGCATCGCGCATCAGCGCCTTGCCGATTTCGATCATCTGCCGCTGACCGATCGACAGATTCTTCACCTGCTGCGACGGGTCGATTTTTTCGCCGAGTCTTTCCAGCTCGCGCACCGCACGTGCAACCAGCGCCTTTTCATCGAGCACGCCGAAGCGGTTGGGCAGGGCGCCGAGCATCAGGTTTTCGGCGACGGTCAGTTCAGGCACCAGATGCAGTTCCTGATAGATGATCGCGACACCCGCCGCAATGGCCGCCTTGGTGGTGACAAACTGCTGCTCGACACCATCGAGCAACAAGGTACCCGCTGCCGGCTGGTTTACACCGGACAGCACTTTGAGCAGCGTCGATTTGCCGGCGCCGTTTTCGCCCATCAATCCGTGTACTTCGCCGCGCCGCACGTCGAGCGACACCTGGTCGAGCGCGAGCACGCCGGGAAAGCGCACGGTGATGCCGTCGAGTTGCAGATACGGGTCAGTCGACGCAAGCGTAGGTGAGGGCGCTTGCACGTGCTGCTGCGCTGTTTCGCCAGTGTGAGAAACCGTCATCAAAAGCCTTTAGCGGGTAGACAAGCTGTACGGGCCGATCTCGCGTTGATGTCAGCGTGAACGTGAAAAAGGCCCGCAGTGTGCAGACTCGAATACCGCTTAAATACCGAGCTCTTTACGCACGTCCTGCCAGTTGCCACGCACCATCAGCTTGCCGGTGGTTTGCGTGTCGGCCGGCGGCTGCTTGCCGTCCTTGATCCACTCGACGAGGTTCTCCGTGCTCTCCTTGCCGTGCATCGTCGAGCTCACGGCGATCGTGCCGTAGAAGCCCGTCGGTTCCTTCTTCTGGAACTCGGCAAACGCTTCGCCCGCACCGTTGATGCCGACGCCGATCACATCCGCCGACGGAATGTGAAGCTGCTCTGTCGCGCGAACGCCACCCAGCACGCTTTCCTCGTTGAGCGCGAAGATCACCCACTTCTTGATGTTCGGATGCTGCGCGAGCACCGGCGACGATGCGTTGAAACCGCCTTCGTCATCGGTGGTCTTTTGCGGGGCGTCGAAGATGTTTTCCTTCTTGAAGCCACCGGCCAACAGCGATTCCGTTGCGCCGTCGGTGCGCAGTTTGGCGGTCGGCAGTTCGTAGTTCGTGATGCGCAGCGCGCCGACTTCTTCCGGCTTCCAGCCGCGGCGCTTCATCTCTTCGGAGATCGCCGTGCCGACCTGATTGCCGATCTTGAACGCGGACATGCCCAGATGCGGCACGTTCGGCAGCGGTTTGCCGGTGGAGTCGACGAGTTGATCGTCGACGGTGACAAACTTCATGTTGTAGCGCTTCGCACGCGCCTGGATCGCCGGTCCGAGCCGCACGTCGGGCGCACAGATCACGAAACCTTTGGCGCCTTGCGCGCCGAGGTTATCGATCGCGGCCAGCACTTTTTCGCCGTCGGGCGTGCCGATGTTGACCACCGCGAAGCCGTCCTTCTGGCCGAGCGCGGTGGCGGCTTTCTGTTCGTTGATGAACCAGGCCTGTTCCGGCATCTTCACGAGGAAGCCGACTTTGAGCGGCTGATCGGCGTGCGCGGAGAATTGTGCGGTAAAGGGCGCGGCGAGAGTCGCGGCGGCGATCGCGGATAGCGTCAAACGGCGAAGCTTGCTGGTCATACTTGTCTCCTGAGGTTGAAAAGCTGCATTGGTTTCGTTTATTTGCAGCGGGGAATGCACGGTGGCGTCAGCCGGGGCGTGGATGGGCGATAGCGTGAGCGCCTCGAATCGCGGCAGCGTGCGCCGTGCAACGCCATGCGTGCTGAGCGGTGAGATTCGCGGCCGAGTGAACTGCGAGATACATGGCGGCTACGGCGCTGCAACGGGCAGTGGACTGAGCCGTGGGAGGAGTGGCGAAGTAAGCACGTCTCATCGCCATCAATCCGCAACGTAGGCCGTTTTCACGGCCGTCCAGAACGCTGCATCGGTTGCGCCGTAGGCCGACGCCTTGCGGCCGCCACCAGGCGCGTGATGCTCGACGGTGGTTGTCGGCAGATTGATCGTGACGAGGCCGCATTGCGCGTGGCGGCGGAAATGCCGCGCGCGACTCAAGGAGCGCGTGCAGATGCCGGCGCATAGACCGTAAGCGGTGTCGTTCGCGAGCTGCAGCGCGTGGTCGTAGTCGTCGGCTTTCAGCACGACAGCGAGTGGACCGAATATCTCGTCTCGTGCGATGCGGTGTTCAGGTTCGCCGATAAACAAAGCCGGTTCGAAAAAGTAGCCACGTGTCGCGCGCTCCAGCTGGCGACCGCCGTCGCCGTGCAGCAAGTGCGCGCCTTCCTCCTGACCAACGCGTACGTAATCGAGATTGCGCTCCAACTGCGCGGCGTTGGCGACCGGGCCAATATCCGTGCCGTGCTTCAGTGCGTGATCGACGCTGAGTCTGGCGAGCTTCGCCTGCAATGCGTCGACGAACGGCTCGAACACCGCACGCTCGACGATCAACCTCGACGCAGCCGTACTGCATTGGCCGGTGGAACCATAGGCGCCGCTGAGGGCTGCATCGACGGCGCCGTCGAGGTCGGCATCGGCCAGCACCACGAAGGGATTCTTGCCGCCCATTTCCAGTTGCACGCGTGCTTGCCTCGCAGCGGCAACCTGCAGGACACGTGTGCCGGTTTCTGCCGACCCCGTGAAACTGATCGCCGCCACCAACGGATGCGCGGCGATCCGCGCGCCGACCTGCCGGCCGCTGCCCATCACCAGATTGAATACGCCGGCCGGCAAACCTGCGCGGCTGACAATCGATGCCAGCGCCGCCGCGCAACCCGCTGCCGATTCGGCCGGTTTGAAGACCACGCAATTGCCGTAGGCGAGGGCAGCGCCAATCTTGGCGGCGGCAATCGCCAGCGGCGCGCTCCAAGGCGCGATGATGCCGATGACGCCGAGCGGTTCACGCGTCACGTCGATCTCGACGCCGGCACGCGCCGACGCCACGGGCTCGGCAAACGCGCGGAGCGCCTGGGCGGCGAAGAATTTGAAAATCTGGCCGGCGCGCGTGGCTTCACTTAAGGCTTCCGGCAACGGCTTGCCGACCTCGCGCGCGAGCAGCCGGCCGAGTTCGTCGCGCCGCGCCAGCATCTCGCTGCCGATCGCATCGAGCGCATCCGCGCGGCGCTGCGCCGAACCCTGGGACCATTCGCGGAACGCCGCGCTGGCCGCTTCGATGGCCGTATCGGTCTGTCTTGCATCGGCCCGGACGTAGTCGCCGACCGGTTCATCCAGATCCGACGGATTGAGCGACACGCCGGTGGTCGCGCCCGTCTCCCATCCGCCATTGATGTAATGGCGGAACGGACTGGCAACGAGCGGGACGAGCGGATCGCGATTCATCGACGGGAGGGCGCCACATGGGGAAGCTCAGAAAGTCCACGAATGGTATGAGCCGCCCCAATAACTTTCCAATCCCTTTTTCGGCCATCCCGATATCATTTTCGATATGGCATCATGGAGACTTCACGACGGCAAATCGTCCGATAGACGGCATCGAGCCGCACAGGGAGACAGGCCATGACGCGTAGCTACTCGAACTGGTTCGTGCGGGCGCGGCTCAAGACGCGGCAGTTGCTGCTGCTCGCAGCGATGGAAGAGGAGGGCAACGTCCGGCGTGCCGCCGACGTGCTTGGAATGACCCAGCCCGCCGCGTCGCGGCTCCTGAAAGAGCTGGAGGACATGCTGGAGGTGAGTCTGTTCGACCGCACACCGCACGGCATGCACGCCACCCTGTATGGCGAGGTGATGATCCGTCACGCGCGCATGGTGCTCTCGAATCTCAGCCACGCACACGATGAAATCTCGGCACTGCGCGCCGGTCTGGCCGGCCAGGTGCGAATCGGCGTGATCGCCGCGGCCGCCGCGACGATGGTGCCGCGCGCCATCGCCAGCGTGAAAGAACGTTATCCACAGCTGCAAATCTGGCTGGAAGTGGAAACGTCGGACGTGATGCTGCCGCGGCTCGCCGAAGGCGAACTGGACATCATGATCGGCCGGGTACTGGAGCGGCAGAACCAGTTCAAGACGGAGGTCCGCTACGAGCCGCTCGCCGACGAGCCGCTATGCGTGGTGGCGCGTCCCGGCCATCCTCTCGAAAATGAAACAGGTTTGACACTGCGCGGAATCGTCAACGCGAGCTGGGTTTTGCACCCGCCGGGCAGCGTTTTGCGCCATCGCTTTGATCTGATGTTTTCGCAGATCGGACTGAATCCGCCCCAAAACGTCGTCAATACCAACAATTTTCTGGCGATTTCGAGCTTATTACTTCAAAGCGACATGTTGGCGGTTTTACCTGACGAAGTGGCGCGTCAGTACCAACAGTACGGTGTCCTCAAGCAGGTACCGGTCGATTTACCGTGCAGAATGGATACATTCGGTATCATCACGCGCCAGTCGCATCTGCTTTCGCCGGCGGCCTCCGTCGTGCTCGAAGCCTTGCGGGAAGCCGCTGCCGAAGTGTATGGCACTGCTTTCGAGCCAACAGTGGCGCGATAAATGCTTCTCCCGTTGCAATAGCGCAATTGCAGCCGACGTTAGGCTCGGGAGGAACAGCGATGTACAACAAACACGGAAAACGGCAACGCGCCGTCGACGATTCTTTTTCTGTTCGCTCCGGTGGAGCGAACGCCTGGTTTAGTAACGGCATGGCTCTCAAATCGACGATTTACAAGGCGGAACTCCAGATCGCCAACATGGACCGGCACTATTACGCCGACCATTCCCTGACGATCGCCCGCCATCCCTCGGAAACCGACGAACGGATGATGGTCCGCGTCGCCGCATTCGCGTTGTTCGCGCAGGAACGCCTTGAGTTCTGCAAAGGTTTGTCGGACGTCGACGAACCTGACCTGTGGCAGAAGGACCTCACCGGCGCGATCGAAACCTGGATCGAAGTCGGCCAGCCGGATGAACGGCGCATTGCCAAGGCGAGCGGCCGCTCGAACGAGGTGATCGTGATCGCTTACGGCGGCCGCACGTCGGACATCTGGTGGCAAGGCGTGCGCGGTAAGGTCGAACGCATGCGCAATGTGACGGTGTGGACGCTCGGCGAAGACATCGCCGCCGCGCTCGGCTCGCTGGCCGAACGGACCATGCGTCTGCAATGCACCGTGCAGGACGGCGAAGCATGGCTCGGCAGCGCCGACGCCGATGCGGTGAAGATCGAGTGGACGGTGTTGAAGGCGCCCGCTAACGCGTGGTAGGGGCCTTGGTAGCGCGCCCGTTACAGCGACGTCACACGCGCCGCTTCGGGCGGCCCTTTGAGTTCGACCATATTGCCTTCCGGGTCGAACAGATACAGCGACTGCCCAAACCCGTCCGCGCCATAGCGCAAAGCCGCCTCGCCAGGCCGCGCGCCGTGTTCGGCCAGATGCGCCGTGAGCGCCTCGGCGTCGAATGGCTCAACCCGCAAGCACACGTGGTCCATATTCCGCCCCGCGCCTGGCACGCCGTTTTCGGGGTGATCGAGCTTCGCGCCGACCTTTAACAGGTCAATCAGCGAGCGCCCCGCGCGCAACTGCGTCAGGCCCAGATCGGCTTGCTCCTTCTCGATGCTGCAACCGAGCACCTCGCAATAAAAGCGCGTCATCTCCGGAACGTTCGACGCCCGAATGACGATGTGATCGATCTCGCGAATGTGGATTTTCATATCGAACGCCCCAAGGCTGGCTCGCAGAACGGATGAACAGCCACCAGTGTAGGAGAAAGAACGGCGCTGCGAGAGCGGGTAATGACCGGCCACGAGGGGCAGATCAGAAATGTTCAGACGAAAAAAAGCCCGCTCTATGTGGAGCGGGCTGAATCCATATCAGGAGGAGACATGGAGGAGACAAGTACTAATATACACATCGGGTTGATGCGACGCAATAACTTTTTAAGGGAAAACCCGATATCGGGCAAAATTGTCGCAGTTTGAGGCGAAACGGGCGCCCGGCGGGGCTTCCGGCCCTACGAGGAAGCGCAATGACAGAGCAAGAACCGGGGCGTAGTGTGTTGGCATGCGGCCTACATTGGTGAGCATCGACACCGACTTTCCGGGACCGTCATGAACCGCACCGACCGTACCGAGACCGGCAGCGAAACCGCCGTCGGCACCAACAGCTGGACCACCGACGCCGAGCGTTGGGAAGCCGTCACCCGCCGCGAGCCGCAGGCCGACGGCGTGTTCTTCTACGCCGTCAAAACGACAGGGGTGTTCTGCCGCCCGTCGTGCGCGTCGCGCCAGCCGCGTCGCGAAAATGTCGCGTTCTTCACCGACGCAAACGCCGCGCGTGCCGCCGGCTATCGCGATTGCAAGCGTTGCCAGCCCGGCGGCCTGCCGCGCGAGCTGGAGATCGTCAATCGCGCGTGTGCCGCGCTGGATGCCGATCCGCAGCAACGCCTCACGCTCGCGCAATTGAGCGACGCGGTGCACGTCAGCCCGTTCCACTTGCAGCGCCTGTTCAAGCGCGTGGTGGGTGTGTCGCCGCGTCAGTATCAGGCCGCGCAGCGCGGCGCCGCGTTGCGCGATGCGCTGCAGAGCGGGTCGGATGTGACGCGCGCCACGCTCGATGCCGGCTTCGGCTCGCCATCGCGCATGTACGACAGCGCTTCAGCCGAATTGGGCATGGCGCCATCCGCGTTTCGCCGCAAAGGCGCCGGGCTTACTGTGCGCTACGCCAGTGCGCCAACGTCGCTCGGCTTCGTGCTGATAGCGGCAACCGACAAAGGCATCTGCAAAATCGGTTTCGGTGACGATGTCGCAATACTCGTCGACGATCTGTGCGGCGAGTTCGCCAACGCCGAACTGGTCGAGGACGCAACGCGGCTCGCACCGTTCATCGCCCAGATCGACGCCTATCTGCGCGGCACCCGCCAGGACTTCGATCTACCGCTGGATATCGCCGCCACCGCGTTCCGGCAACGTGTATGGGACGCGCTGCGGCGTATCCCATACGGTGAGACGCGCAGCTATTCCCAGATCGCGGAAGCGGTCGGCTCACCCCGGGCCGTGCGCGCGGTAGCGAGCGCGTGCGCGACGAATCCGGTCGCGCTGGCGATTCCATGTCACCGGGTCGTGCAGAAGGGCGGGGCGCTGGCGGGATACCGCTGGGGCCTGCCACGCAAGGCTGCACTGCTCGATAACGAAGCCCAGCACGCAGGCGAGGTTTCGCGCGATGAACCCAATCGCCGCGAGCACGCGGCCATCGCAACCGCCACCAACCTGGACCATGCCGCGTGAGCACGCTTGACGACGTCGCAACACTCGAACTGCCCTTCAAACCACCCTTCGACTGGCCGCGCCTGCTGCGCTTTTTCGGCGGACGCGCGACGCCCGGCGTCGAAGCCGTCGAAGACGGCGCCTATCGCCGCGCGATCGATTGGGCCGGCGACAGTGGCACGCTGACCGTACGCCTGCATCCGCGCAAGCGCTGCATCGTCGCGAACATCGACGGTCCCGCGAGCCGTCACGCCGACGCGCTCGCCGCGCCGATCGCGAGGATGTTCGACCTGCACGCCGACCCGAAGAAAATCGGCAATGAACTGGCCGCCGACCCTTGGCTCGCGCCGTTGATCGAAGCCGTGCCGGGATTGCGCGTACCGGGCGCGTGGTCGGGCTTCGAGCTGGTGGTGCGCGCGATCGTCGGGCAGCAGGTCAGTGTGAAAGCGGCGACCACCATCATCGGACGATTGGTCCAGCGTGCAGGCGAGCGCATCGACGGTCATCCCCATGAGAACACCGCGTGGCGCTTTCCGACGCCCGCCGCGCTCGCGGCGGTGGATCTGGAAAAAATCGGCATGCCGGGTAAACGCGTAGCGGCGTTGCAAGGCTTCGCGCAGGCGGTCGCTTCAGGCGACGTGCCGCTCGACAGCAACGTCGCCGATGCCGACAGCCTGCGCGCAGCGTTGCTTGCACTGCCTGGCATCGGGCCATGGACCGTCGAGTATGTGGCGATGCGTGCATGGCGTGATGCCGACGCCTGGCCCGCATGGGATCTCGTGCTGATGCAGTCGATCTGCGCGCGCGACCCCTCGCTCGTGCGGCCCACGCAACAACGCACCCGCACCGACGCGTGGCGGCCGTGGCGCGCGTATGCAGCAATGCATCTGTGGAACGAGGTAGCGGATCGGGCAGGCGCCGCGCGCGGCGGCTGATGGGGTGCGGCAGTCGGGGACAAACGCGAAGCGCGCGTCGGGCGCGTGAAGGGTAGCGTAAGACGCAGGGCAGCCCATTTCGCACTGAAATCAGGCCAGGTTGTGTCGTCGGAAGGCCTGCCGAAGCGGCCTCAAGCAGGCGTCGTGGCGAGATGTTAAAGTGCCCGCTACCCGAAAATTCCGCCGAACGTTGTCAACCGCGCAGTGCTGCACGTAAGCAGTGAAGCGGCACATGGCGGCCGACAACGCCCGACTCGCATCAATGCCAAACACCACACCTTCCCGCACGAACGACGCGTTTTCGCACCGCCTGTCCGTGCTGACCACTGGCCCGCAGCGCGACGTGCTGATACGCGGCCTGCGCGGCATCGAAAAGGAAAGCCTGCGCGTGACGCACGACGGCAAGCTCGCCATGACGCCGCATCCGCGCGCGCTCGGCTCGGCGCTCACACATCCGTCGCTCACCACCGACTATTCCGAAGCGCTGCTCGAACTGATCACGCCGGCGGAACACGATGTGGAGATCACGCTCGAGAAGCTCGATGCGCTGCATCGCTTCGTCTACGCGGAACTCGGTGACGAGTTCCTGTGGAACAACTCGATGCCGGGCCTGCTGCCTGAAACGGACGACGGCATTCCGATCGCGCATTACGGCACGTCGAATATCGGCAAACTGAAGTACGTGTACCGCATTGGCCTCGCGCTCCGTTACGGCCGCACGATGCAGTGCATTGCGGGCATCCACTACAACTATTCGCTGAACGAAGAAGTGTGGCGGACGTTGCATGCCGACCAGCAATCCACGGCAAACGCCGTTGATTTCCAGTCCGACCGTTACCTCGCGCTGATCCGCAATTTCCGCCGCACCAACTGGCTGTTGATGTACCTGTTCGGCGCATCGCCGGCGCTGGATCGCCGCTTCCTGCGCGATCGCCAGCACACGCTCGAAACATTCGACGCCGACACGCTGTATCGCCCGTATGCGACCAGCTTGCGCATGAGCGACCTCGGCTACTCGAACACCACGGCGCAAGCCGCGCTGCACGCCGACTACGACACGCTGCCGGGCTACCTCGACGCGCTCGCGAAGGCCGTGAGCCAGCCGTATCCCGCGTATGAGGCGATCGGCACGCAACGCGACGGCGAGTGGGTGCAGATCAACACGAACGTGCTGCAGATCGAAAACGAGTTTTATTCGACGATCCGTCCGAAGCGCGTTACGTATCCCGGCGAGCGCCCGCTGCATGCGCTGGCTGCGCGCGGCGTGCAATACGTCGAGGTGCGCTGCATGGACATCGATCCATTCGAGCCGACCGGCATTTCACTTGAGACGTCGCGTTTTCTCGACGCCTACCTGCTGGTCTGCGCGCTCGACGACAGCGCGCCGCTGCCGCCGGACGCGTACGCGGAGGCAAATCAGAACTTCGGCCGCGTAACGATGGAAGGCCGCAAACCGGGCCTCGAACTGACGCGCGACGGCAACCCGATCGCGATGACAGATTGGGCGAACGAATTGCTGGTCAAGATTGACGCAGCCGCGGCAACGCTCGACGCGCTGCACGGCGGCGACTCACACGCACGCGCCGTGGCGGTTCAACGCGCGAAGCTGGCGGATGCATCGCTGACACCGTCAGCACGCGTATTACAGACGATGCGCGACAAGCAGCAGAGCTTCCTCACCTTTGGCCTCGAGCAAAGCGAAGCGCACGCCGCCTATTTCCGCGCACGTCCGCTGGACGCCGCGCAGACGAAAGAATTCGCCGACCTTGCTACGCAATCGCTCGCAGAGCAGGCCAAGCTTGAACGGGAAGAGGTGGGTTCATTCGACGCATTCGTCGCGGCCTACAGGGCGTACACGCTGAACCGGTTTAGCGTCTAAACGACGAATGTAGGCAGCGCGCCGGAAATTGCAGGCTAAGAACTAATGCCGTTCAGTTAACGCTGAACGGCATTTTCATTTGTGAAGCGCGAAGCGACCTTGAAGGGCCGCTTTTTTTGCGCCCAGGTAACGTCTACGCAAAGCGCCTCCGTCGGCCCAACTGTATCGGCAAAATCTCCGTTCGTTTAACCATTCGCAAATGCGTATGAAACACCGTGCCGGGGATGCGGTCCAACTTAGACGACACGCTCCAGAGAGGGAGGCTTCAACGCGATGAAAAAAGGTCTGTTGGCCGTAGTGTGCGTAGTGGCGGTGGGGTGTTCGACGCAGGGTCAGGTGAACCCGGACGTGATGCAGATCGCGACGACGCCGTTGACGTGTTCGAGCAAGGCAGAGTGTGCTATCTGGTGGCAGCGTGCGCAGACGTGGGTATCGGGCCATTCGACGTACAAGATCGAGTCTTCGACTGACACGCTGATCCAGACAGCGGGTCCGGACGGCGGCAAGCGTGCGCTGGCGTACCAGATAACACGCACTTCGAACCCTGACGGCACGGCGACGATTGGTTTCGCGGCGCATTGCGACGGCTCAATGGGTTGCAAACCAAACCCATGGGAGGCGGGCGCCGACTTCAAGCAATACGTACGAGGCAATACGGCGGGCGCTCCGCAGAGCGACGCAAAACCATCGCAACCGGCACCAACGGCGATGCACCCCGACGCCTCGCAGGGACAATCAATCCCGGGAACGAGCGGAGAAGCGATAACGCAGTGAGGGAGGAAGAGGGCGCAAAAGCACAACGAGTGGTTTTAAGAACTACTCTTCGGCGCGCGCAGCGCCGCCGGAAGAATGACACCCTTGTCACTAGCGCCGAATGTGCGAGAACACAGATTCCACGGAGCCACTGGCCGTTCTGAGCTGCGGTTCCCACTTAGCATGAGCGGTTTGAGCTGCTTTCTTTTGCCTACTTTTCTTTGCAGCCGGCAAAGAAAAGTAGGTGCCGCCCCGCACAGGGGCAACGCTAATAGACCACTAACAAAACAAGGAAAGGCACCACCGCAGGAGCACAAACATAGAACTCAAGCACACCAACAATCCGACAACAAGCCAACACCAAAAGTACACCACCCAACACCACCGCCGAGCAGGCAAAAAAACCCTCAATGCCCCATAGAAGCCCCAAGCCCCTTCCTGGGCTTAGTAACCCAAACAAGCACAGCCAGTACAAGAAACGCCGCACAAGAAATACGAAAAAAATCATTGGTGGCCATCATATAGGCCTGCGCGGTAACAACCTGATTCAACTGAGCAGTGAGGCTATCTCCAGAAAGCCCAAGACTCCCCAACGCATTGGTATAAGCATTGGTATTAGCCGCATAGACGTTCACAGAATCAGTCAACATCGCATGATGATAAATCGTGTCATTTTCCCAGTATGTCGTACTAATAGCCGTCCCAATCGCCCCAGACAAAGTCCGAAAAAAGTTCGACAACCCGGAAGCACTAGCAAGCCGCTCATCCGACACGCTGGACAGCGTGATAGTAGTCATCGGCACAAAGAAACAGGCGACGCCAATACCCTGCACCAGCCGCGGCCAGATCACATGATTGAACGGCACATCGAGCGTAAAAGTCGAGTTCCAGAACGACACGAACGCAAACACGATGAACGCAAAACTCGCCACCACACGCAGGTTCAACCGATGCATATTCTTGCCAATCATCGGGGACAAAAACAGCGCGAGAATGCCGACCGGCGCCGTCGCCAAACCGGCAAGCCCAGCGGTATACCCCATCACCGTCTGCAGCCAGAGCGGGAAAATCACCACTGACCCGAAGAACGCCATAAACCCGAATGAAATGATCACCACGCCGAGCGCGAAGTTACGATCCTTGAACAGCGAAAGATCGACGACGGGTTCCTTGTCCGTCATCTCCCACACCAGCAGGAACGCAATCGACACCACCGCGATAATCGCCAGCGTGATGATAAACGTCGAGTTGAACCAGTCGCGATCCTTGCCGAGATCGAGCACCATCTGCAGGCACGACACACCGATCACGAGCAACGCGAGGCCGACCGCATCGATGCGCTGTTTGGTGACCTTGGTTTCGCGGCCACGCAGCAGGAGGAACGCGCACACCGCCGAGAACAACCCGATCGGCACATTGATGTAGAAGATCCACGGCCACGTGTAGTTATCGGTGATATAGCCGCCCATTACGGGCCCGAAAATCGGCGCGCAAATCACGGTCATTGCCCAGAGGCCGAGCGCGAGCCCGCGCTTTTCCGGTGGGTACGAACGCATCAGAATCGTCTGCGAAAGCGGGACCATCGGCCCGGAGACGAGCCCTTGCAAGAGCCGGAACGCGATCAACGACTCGAAGTTGTGCGCGAAGCCGCACAGGGCCGAGGCGATCGTGAAAAGCAGAACGGACAGCGTGAATAGCCGCACCTCGCCGACGCGACGCGCCAGCCACCCGGTCAACGGGACGGCGATTGCCGAGGCCACGGAATACGATGAGATGACCCAGGTGCCCTGACTGGTCGCCACACCGAGGCTGCCGGAAATGGTCGGCACAGCAACGTTCGCGATCGATGTGTCGAGCACTTCCATGAACGTGCCAAGCGCGAGGCCGACGGTGAGCAACGCCAGCGTCCCGCCTTTGAGCGGAGCGGGTTCGGCGGCGGGTAGGGCGTTGGCAGGCGCCGTGGCAGCCATGTGTGTTTCTCCTCAGCCGGGAAAGCTTGTCGCGGCAGCTTTATCGCACCCTCCAAGTGGCGCGTTTACATGCCGGATCACCCTCTGCCCAGACAGACATTTTCAAACGATGGCGCTTTCAAAAGCGCCTCTTGGTTACTGTCCGCCGTGACCTGGCGGAGGCCCTTCGGGTGAATCTTCCAGCGATTCCAGCGATGGCCCGAGGCCGCAACACGCGCTTGCTCCCTCGTCGGTCCCGTTTGCAATGAAACGGCCGAGCAGGTCGAGCAGGGTGGCGTGGTCCGCGGCGGAAAATCCGCGCAACTGCTCGTTCAATACGGCTGCGCCCAGACTGGGCAATTGCCGCGCCGCTTCGCAGCCCTGCGGTGTCAGCTCCAGCTTGACCATCCGGCGGTCGGCGTCGCTGCGCGTCCGCACGATAAAGCCTTTCTTTTCAAGGCGGTCGAGCAGACGCGTCATTGATCCGCTGTCGTATGACATGACGCGCGACAACTCGAACGGCGTGCTCGCGCGTTGCGCGGACAACACCAGAATCACGCCGATTTGCTGGGCGGTCAGTCCTAACGGTTTGACCGCACGGTCCATCCGCTCGACAAGCACGTTTCGCGCTTTCGTCAGGTAATAGCCGAGACTCGATTCCAGGTGAATCTCGTCCGCGTTGTAAGGGCCGTCGGGCATCGTGTATCCGGGAACATCGTCAAGCAGAACGAATTCTAGCTGCCTAAGCAGACAAGTCAAATTTCATTCGTGTCGTGCGAACAGCGCAAAAAACAACACCGCGACTGCGCGCGGAGCAAAGTATCTTGAAATTTAATTGCATAGTCAATATTATTATAGGCAACGAGTTACGCGCGACCCGCGCCACCCGAGACCATGTTCTGACCGATTGTCTGCACGCCGCAATGGCGCCGTGCGAAAAGGATTTCCCCGATGCTGTACCTCAAAAACACCCTTGGCGGCTTGAGCCGCTCTCTGACCGATTCCGCGCTGAACAGCTTTCAAGGGCCGCATCGCTGGTGGAAGCTGGCGTTGTTCGCCGTGCTGTTCGTACTGCCCGGTGGATCAGTGGGCGTCGCGGTGTTGGCGTGGGTGGAGCATCGGCGAGGGCAGAAGGGAACCAAGCCAGTTCCGGTGGAATCGGTGGGGTCCGTCATTGCGGCGGGGAGTGCCAGTGCCGCGACAGCCGCTGCTGCTGCAAGCCCGGCTGGGCCTTGCCCGGCACGCTCAGGCGCGCCGTGTCGGGCTGCGGCTGGCAAGCTGGCCCGGCAACCTGCGTCATCGGATTCGCGGGTTTAATTCTGTTCTCGTAAAGCCGGTCCTGATTGCCTGTGCGGCGCTTTTCCATCGCCAAAGGCAATCAGGCCGGTAACAGCACGTAACCATCCCGACACGCTAAGTAACACACCTCCGCCTCCCCCCGCATTACCCTTTCAGTTTCCCGCGCCCAAGCGGCCCCATACGCTAACATTCCGGCGAGAATCATGATCTCGCCGGCTGGCAGTGCCGCCATCGGCCGCACTGCGGCGTCCAGAAGGAATCCATTGCATGCAGTTTGAACGAATCTCGCGCGCGCGGACGCTTGCGCCCTGCGCCCTGACTATCGCGGTAGCCGCGGCCCTCGCCACCGTGCTGGCCGGTTGCGTGGTCGGCCCCGACTATAAGCGGCCCGCGGCCGAGATCCCCGCTTCCTACAAGGAAGCCGCGCCCGGCTGGAAAGTCGCCCAGCCGGCCGATCAGCATGACCGCGGCGACTGGTGGACCATCTACCAGGACCCGCAACTCAACGCGCTCGAAGACCAGCTGAACGCGTCGAACCAGACCATCGCCCAATTTGCCGCCGCCTATCGCCAGGCACGTGCGCTGGTTGGTGAAGCGCGCGCGGCGTATTTCCCGACCATCGGTGCATCGGCAGGCGCCACGCGCTCCGGCAACGGTTCGTCGTCCAGTGGCAACTCGACAACCGCCTCGAGCCGCTCCGGCATCAGCAACAGCTTCAACGTGCAACTCGACGCAAGCTGGGAGCCGGACCTGTGGGGCTCGGTCACGCGTTCGGTCAATTCGCAGAAAGCCGGCCAGCAGGGCGCCGCCGCCGATCTGGCGAATGCGCGACTGTCCGCCCAGGCCACGCTCGCGCAAACCTATTTCTCGCTGCGCGCGCTCGACTCCACCCAGAAGCTGCTCGACGACACCGTCGCGGCCTATCAGAAGTCACTGCAACTCACGCAGAACCAGTACGCGGCCGGCGTCGCCGCGCGCTCGGACGTGATCCAGGCGCAAACGCAGTTGCAATCGGCACAGGCGGCCGCGATCGACAACGGTGTGCAGCGCGCGCAGGACGAGCACGCGATCGCCGTACTCGTCGGCGTACCGGCCTCGACCTTCTCGATTCCGCCAATGCCGCTCACCGCCACGCCGCCCGCCGTGCCCGAGCAAATGCCGTCGGCGCTGCTCGAGCGGCGCCCGGACATCGCATCGGCTGAGCGCAAGGCGGCGGCGGCGAACGAACAGATCGGCGTCGCGATTGCGGCGTTCTTCCCGACGCTGACGCTGTCGGCCACCGGCGGCTTCCAGAGTTCGGTGTTCTCGCAATTGCTGACCGCGCCGTCGCGCTTCTGGACGCTCGGCCCGCAACTCGCCGCCACGATCTTCGACGCCGGCCTGCGTGAGGCAAAGACCGAAGCCGCGCGCGCTGCCTACGACCAGAACGTCGCAACGTACCGTCAAACGATTCTGACCGCGTTCCAGGACGTCGAGGACAATCTCGCCTCGCAGCGCATCCTCGAACAGGAAATCGTCGTGCAGCAACAAGCTGTGGATTCAGCGCGTCAGGCGCTGGCCATCGTCACGAACGAATACAAGGCGGGTACGGTCGGCTACGTCAACGTGCTGACCGCGCAGACCACGGCCTTCCTGGCTGAGCAGAAGCTGGAGAACATCGCCGGGCAGCGGATGGTGTCGTCGGTGGGTCTGGTGAAGGCGCTCGGCGGTGGCTGGGACGCGTCGCAAATGAACCGCGAAACGGGCGATATGGCGGCACCGGCGCCGCAGCAGGCAGCGTCGGCGATGCCGGTGGCACAAAGCGGAGCCGCGTCGCAATCGGCGCAGAGCAATTAGGCAAAGGACTCGTAAAGTCAAAGCAAAAGAGGCATGGCCGCGAAATGCAGCCATGCCTCTTTTTTACGACCCGCGCCTCAGTGCGCGAACGTCAACGCGACCGTATCCGGTCCGCTTGGCCGGCCCAACAGATTCAGCAGTCCCGCCAGGTTGTCGCGCGCGTCCGGGGCCGCGCTGGCCGTCCCACGAAACGATGTCGAGACGGCTGACACCGTGCCATTGCCGGTCAGCATCAGCGGCCCCTTGAGGGTCGTCAGATCCAGCGTGGACGACACACCCTGCGCCTGGAACAGCAACCGGTAAGAACCCAGTGGCTTGACCAGCGAGATGCGCGAACTGACATCGTTCAGAGTCACGGTCAACTGGCCGAACGCTTCCTGATTGAAGCTGCGCCAATCGGACCATGCGAGGCGCACGTCACCTTGCAGATCGAGCGTATTGAAAGGCGCGCCGAGGCCGCTCAGCAGCGAAGCCGGCACCGCCATCGCACCCGGCGTGATGGTCGCGCTGCGCAGGGTCGCATCGACGGTGATCGGGTCGGGCATCGCTTCGCTGTGCCGCATGATCATCCGCACACGGCCGGTGAAGAGCGGCCAGAACGCCGTGCGCCATTCGATCCGCCCCGGCAGCAGGGTCGCCGCGCTCATGTCGGAACCGGCGGCGAGCATTAGCGTGGCCGAGCCGTGCCACAACGAGCCGGCCGGATTGACGAGATTGACGTGGCCACGGGTTTGTCTGGCGAACTGCGGCGTGATCCAGGCGGCCGGCAACAACGTGAGCATCACGACTGCGCTCGCCAGCACCGCGACCGCCAGCCAGGGTAGCGCGACGCGCAGGCGCCGCATCCAGTAAGTCATGCGAAATCCTGTAACAGCGCGGTCATTTCGCGGTAGACGGCTGCATCGACGCCGTCAGATCCACCTGGCCGTCTTCCTTGAGCGCGGTCACGTGCGCCTCGGCGACCTGCACCTTGAACTGCTTGCGCGCATCGTCGACCCAGCTCGTCCACGCGGGGAACGCCACGTTCTTCATCTGGATCTGCACCATGTTGCCGATCACCTGCACCTGGGTCGCAGCGAGACCGTGATCGCCGAGCGAGGCGGTGAGCGCGTCCTTCAGCGCCGCGCCGGTCGGCGCGACACCTTGAGCCGCAGCGGAGAGCTGGCGCGCTTCGTTCGACTGCGCAGTCATCTGCGCCAGCTGACGCTGCAAGGTGGGCAGCGATTCACGCAGATGCGCGCGGCCATCCTGCGCCGGCGCCCACAGTACCGACCACGCGATCACAACGGCCAGCACCCCGCCGCCCCAAGCCAGTAGCGTTTTTTCGCGCTCGGTGCGCTGGTCCCAGAATCCAGCCCAGCTTTGGGCAAGTTCAGCTTTCATTGTGCGTTCCTGATGGTCCACTTGCCGGTATTGCTGTCGATCGCGCCAGTCAGGCCGTTGCGCGCGAGGCGTTTGGCGAGATCGGGATCGAGTTTCACCTCGGGCTTGAAGGTCACATCGAGCCGCCGGTCGTGATAATCGAGCGCTGCGATGCCGTTGACGGGCACTGGCGCCAACGAACGCGCCAGACCATCGGCGAGCGATAGAAAATCGTCCGGTGACAACTCACCCGCCGCCACCCGCAACTGTTGCAACTGCCGCGACATCTGATCGGGCGCATCGAGCACGACCGTCGTCTTGGGGAAAGCGTTGAGGAGCAGCTCGGTCATCTGCGTGTTGATCGCGTCGCGCTGGCGCGCGAGCATCAACCACTGCACGTTCGCGCCGACAATCGCAATCACTAGCGCGCCGACCGCCAGCACCACCGGCAGGCGCAAACGCCGCAGCGTCGCGCGGTCGAGCCGCCACGGCTGCGAGGCGAACTCGAACTGACACAGGTCGAAGCGACAGTCCAGCGCGCGGCGGGCGAGTTGCTCGAACGGCAGCGGGCTGGCCCCACGGATATGGGCCGCAAGCTTCGCCGGGCTGGTTGCCGCGAGACCCGGCTCGTTGCCGGGCACTTCCGTCAACATGTACAGCGAAACCGGTGCCGCGCCGGCGAGCGCGCTGAGCGTCGCGTTGACAGCATTAGCCGGCACCGCCAGCCCTTCTCCTTGCACGCCGCGGGCGATAGCCAGTTCGACGCGCGGCGTACCACTGACCACCGCGCTTTCGACCACACTCCCAAGCAGCAATGCGGGCGCGGTCTGGACGACGGCGCCGAGCACGGCCGCCACCATTGGCACCACCGACGCGACGCCAGGCGCCACCACCGGCGCCACGCCCGGCAGCGACGTTGCTACGTTCGCCGAGCCCGCCATGACCGGCTCGCCCGCGTTGACCATTTCCGCGACTTCGGCGGGCGTGTCGAGCGCGACGGCTTGCGGCAGGCAGCGCGTGACCGGCACGGCGCGCATGCTGCGGTGGCCGGCGGCGGTAAAGGCCTCGCACATGAAGCGGAACCAGCCGCGGTCGATAATCGCGAGCAACTGCCGGCCGCCCGCGATCGGTTGCGGATCGACGGCGATATGACAGGTTTGCGGGTCCTGGATCAGTTGATCCTCGACGACATTCGGCAACGCCTGACGCAACCTCGGACCGCGCAAGGGCGGCAGCTTGGCGGGCATCAGCAGCAGGTCGCGGGCGGCGACCATCAGCACCGTCGACGTAGCGCGCGGCAGTAGCGCGAGCGCCGAACGACCCGCGCGTTGGGTGCGGCCCGACTTGTCGAGCAGCACGAACGGCAACTCCGGCAGTTGCCATTCCTGCGATGGCACCGCCGGATCACGCGGCGGCAATAGGACGATCAGTGTGCTCAAAGGCCACTCTCTCTGGGAAAGGCGTTATTCATAGTTGGTCTTGTACCCGCACGATACGCGTAGTGTGAGTCAATGCGTCGCGATAGACGAGGGTCGTGCGGTCCACTTCCGCGCGTTCGTGCTGCACGCGGCCGTGAATCAGAAAGTAGTTCGTGTTGACATCCATTTCATTCGGATCGATCGCGACCGACTGTACGCCGGCGCCGCGCAAGGCGAGTTGCACATCGCTGACGTTATGGAAAAACACTGTCTGCCGACGCGCGACGAAGGCTTGCGCGGCGGACAGGTTCATCCCCGGCACGATCGCCGCGATCACTTCGGCGGAGGCCGTATTCATGTTGACCGCCGATACCGTCGGCAGCACGGTGACGAACGGCCGCAAGCGCGCGATCATTTCCGGCGTATAGCCGGGAATATCCAGCAGCGAATCGACGCTGGTCATTTGCAGCGGCGCGACGGCCGCGTTGTCGTCACCGTCTTCCATACCGGGTTTGTCGGTGAAGCTGCCGCTCGTGGCGCCACCGCCCGCGGTGATCGGGGCTGCCGGCGCGCCGGTGGTGGACGTAATGGTCTGGAAGCGTGTGGCCGATTGACCGAGGCTCGCGCGCATCTGCACGGCGGTGTTCTTTGCCAGTTGGCTATTCACGCCGAGGGATACCAGCAGGCGCTGATAGGCGCCGATCTGCTCCGTGTTGATCTGCATGACGCCCGGCGCGGGGCTCGAGACCAGATTACGGAGGTTGAATTTCGCCTGGGCGTCTTCGATTGAACCTGACAGATAGGTCGCCTGGCCTTGTTCGGCCCTGACTTCCCCTATTTGTCCAAGGAAATCCGACAGGCGAGTTTTGGCGATGGGGACGCCCCAAAGGCCGCCCAGGTAGGTGATGCCTGCTGAGGTGTCACCCTCCGAGCGGAGGATCAGACGCGTCCAGTCCAGCGCGCCGCGGGCGACCCATTGTGCCTGGGAGAGGAGGCGTTGGTTTTCTATCCTTCGGATTTGGACTTGCTGGCGCCAGAGCATGCCCGATACTAATATCGCTGATAGCGCGACTACTAGTAGGGCGCTGATGATGGCTGCGCCTTGTTGTTTTGCCTGCGCGGCGCGCGGTTGTTTGCCTACGGCGTTGGTGTTTGATTGGCTTTTTTGCCTGGTCGGCGCTTTTGTCTGTGCTTCTGGCTTTGGTGCCTTTCCTTGATTTGCTATTGGTCTATTAGCGTTCCCCCTGTGCGGGGGGGCACCTACTTTTCTTTGCCGGCTGCAAAGAAAAGTAGGCAAAAGAAAGCAGCTCAAACCGCTAATGCTAAGTGGGAACCGTAGCTCAGAACGGCCAGTGGCTCCGTGGAATCCGTGTTCTCTCGCATTCAGCGTCAGTGACAAGGGTGTCATTCTTCCGGCGGCGCTGCGCGCGCCGAAGAGTAGTTCTGAAAACCAGGGGGCGGGTTTGTTTGCTGCGGGAGCCGTCGGCTTCGCCTCGGCGATACGCCTGATTGGTTGGTCGCACGTTGCACGCGCGCCCGAAGTGAAAGGCAGCAATTGCAAGTGGGGTAGAACCAGGCGAACCACTGGTTTGTTGAATTGCTCTTCCGGCGAGCACGCAGTGCGAGACGGGAAGTATGACGCCCTTGTCACTAGCGTATGCAGGTGCACGAACACAGATTCCAGATGCACCACTAGCCTCTGCAAGCTACGGTGCCCGCTTAGCATTAGCGGTTTGAGCCGCTTTCTTTTGCCTACTTTTCTTTGCGGCGGCAAAGAAAAGTAGGTGCCCCCCCGCACAGGGGGAACGCTAATAGACCAATAACAAATCAAGGAAAGGCCAACACCGCAAGCGTGCAGAAACAAGCGCCGCGCAGGCAAAGACCCGAACGAAAGGCACATCCGCACGCACCCAGCCACAGAGCGTCGCGAAGACAACAACAAAACCAAAACCCCAGAGCGTCGCGGAGACAAAAAAGAGAACTTCATATTCATTCTCCGACGAGAAAAACCCGCGTAACAGGCCGCGCCAACGACTTACCCCCAACACTCACTTCCAGCCCAGTCACCGACCGCGGCAGCGGCGCATTCCCCAACTGGGGCACCTTCAAATTATTATCGTTCTCCGTAATCGCACTCTGCACATCCTTCATCTGCGTGGTCCAGCCAACCTTCGGCACATACAGCCGAGCAGAAATAGCACCGACGCCCCCCATCAAAGGCACCGCCGTCCAGCCATTCCCCTCGCCACCGCGCAGCGCACTCCGCAACTCGCCCACATTCCCCAACGGCGGCGACGCGTACCGCACCACGCGCCCCTCAGACACGCGATATCTCACCACCTCCAAACGCGGCGCCGTCCCCGGCAACACCATCTCCCGCACGATCTGCAACACACTGCCGCTGACCGACACAGCCGCCTGTCCGGATTCATCATCCGATGCGGCCTGCCGCACGTCGATCCGCATCTGGTCGAACAGCTGCGCAAAGACGCGCTCGTCTTCCATCGCGTTCGTGATCGTCTGTCGGCCACGAATGATCTGGTCCAGCCCGCGCCACGACAGCACGGCAATCACCGCCATGATCGCGATCGCCACCAGCAACTCGATCAACGTGAAACCACGCGCGCCCGATCGGCCGCGGCGCTCAGAGCGAACGGTTGTTTTCATTCGCGACCACCGTGACCATCTGGGCGAGATTGCCGGAACGCCCCGGCGTCGTCACCATCACTTCCACCCGACGAAACACCGGATTCGGCGTCGCCGTCACATGCTCGGTACAGATCAACTCCAAATTGCCCTGCGAGCAGTCAAAACTCGTCGAACCGACGTTCGGCCAGCCATGCGTCAAATGCAACTGCGCCAACGTATTGTCGGCGCTCCATCCCGCCAGCAGCCGCCGATGCAGATCGGCTTCGCCGCTCGCCAGACTTCCCACCGCGCGCAACGACGCCGCCAACGCAATCGCAATGATCGCCAGCGCCACCAGCACTTCGATCATCGTAAAACCGCGCTGCGCGCCGTGGACCATCTCGCGAGCGCCCCTGTTCCTGCAACGACGCATCTCAGTGCACCTCATAGCGGCCATTGCCGGTGCCGATGATCGTCGCGCGCCCCGCGGCAGAAAACAGCGTGATCTGCACGGGCACGTCGATCGCTTCAGTGCCGAACACGACACGGCTCGGGTGCGAGTCCGACCCAGGGTAATCGATCGTGACGCCGGTCACACCACCTTCCCAGTTGCGCGGCCCAAGCAGGTCGTCACGCAGTGGACGCCAGCCGTCTTCGGTACGCAGATCGAAGCGGAAGCCGCTATCGAGCGGCTGCCAGGCGATCGGCCGTGCGCGCACCTGGGCCTCGTCACCGGCCGATTCGAACAGCAGCGCGAGACGCTGCGCTTCTTCGTTCAGATCGGTGCGCGGGTTGCGCGTCATGGTCAGCGCGGTCAGCGATACCAGAATGCCCGCGATGACCAGCACCACCATCATTTCCAGCAGCGTGAAACCCGCCGCGCGCTTCCGGCGGCCTGCGCTGAATTCACGTGCGCCGCGCACGCGCGCGCCGGCGCACGCCGTGCCCGGCAGCGACGCCGTACACGGAGTGTCCACACGGGACTTGCAAGCGGACAGTCGCATAGTGCCGGCCACGAACGATGAACTACTCGACTACTGCCACGACCCTACGTCGGCGTCGTTGCCTTCGCCGCCCGCTTTACCGTCGGCGCCATAGCTGAACACATCGATCTCGCCATGCACGCCGGGATTCAGATACTGGTAGCTATTGCCCCACGGGTCGTTCGGCAGTCGTTCGAGGTAGCCGCCGTCCTTCCAGTTGTTCGGCACCGGGTCCGTGCTCGGCTTTTCGATCAGCGCGCGCAGGCCTTGCTCCTGAGTCGGATAACGGCCGTTGTCGAGACGGTAGAGTTTCAGCGCCTGCATCACGGTGCCGATGTCCTGCTTGGCGGCGACACGCCGCGCTTCGTCCGGACGGCTCATGATTTTCGGCACGATCAACGCGGCCAGAATACCCAGAATCGCGATCACGACCATGATTTCAATCAGCGTGAAACCGCGTTGACGACGGCTGCGCGGACCCGCGATTTCATGACGGCGAAGGGTCGACAGTTGCATAGCTTGCTACCTCTTTTCAGGTGAAATTTTCGATCGGGCGGGGTTCGCGCGTCAGGCAATCAAGGTGCCATTGAACACGCCCGGCCGGTCATTTTAATGTCATGTTCTTGAAGGGTTGCGAGAAACCGCCGGCCCCGCAAGTTTCCGCTCCGAAGGAAGTCCCCTTGGGGGATCGCCTCCGTTCGGGGATCTGGCGCGAAGCACCAGATTAGAGGCACTTTCCCCCAACGCAATTTTCACAATAGTCCGTACAATATGCGCATGAACGCTATCCAAATCCGCCTTCTGTCGCTCGCGCTGTTCGCCGTGTTCTGCGCGACGCTGACCTACTGGGTCATCACGATCTCCACGACATCCGGCGCGCCGTTGCCCGCAGCCGCCGCGCATACGCAGGTCTCGACCGAACAGGCTGCCACGCTATTCGGCGGCCAGCTCACCCGCAGCGCCAACCAGGACGTCCATCTGTTCGGCATCCTCGCTTTGCGGGAAGGCGCCGCGGCCATCGTCAGCGTCGGCGGCGAACCGCCGCATGCGGTATCGCTCGGCAGCGCGCTCATGCAAGGCGCCAAACTCTCCGAAGTCCGCGCCCGCTCGATCATCATCGACCGCAATGGCGCGCATTCCGAAGTGTTCCTGCCGGCCAATCCGGCAGGTCCTACGATCTACGTGCGCTGACCCAGGCGCTCTGCACGGCTTCAGCTGATTGGGTCGGCGCTGTTGCGGCCGCCACATGCGGCTGAAACCGTGATTGCCGCAGCGGCTGTCACCGTGTTGCCACGGCAGTTGTCACCTCGGTTATCACCGCAGTTGCCACCGCAGTTTCCACACCATCCGCTGCAGCCGCGCAATCCAAGCACTTCTCCGCCTTACTGCACCAGGTTGTTCAACTCGATGATCGGCAACATCACCGCCAGCACGATCACCAGCACCACGCCCCCCATCGCCAGAATCAGCAACGGCTCGAGCAGGCTCGTCAGGAACATCGTGCGACGCTCCAGCTCACGCGCTTCGCCGTCAGCCGCACGATCGAGCATGGTCGTCACGTCGCCGGTCGCTTCACCCGAACGGATCAGGTGAACCAGCACCGGCGGAAATGTCTTCGTATTGCCGAGCGCTCGCGACAAGGACGTGCCTTCGCGCACACGCACGATCGCATCGTCGATGTTCTCGCGCATCGCGACATTGCTAAGCGTTTCGGCTGCGGCTTGCAGCGCGCGCAGGATCGGCACACCCGCCGCCGTCAGAATGCCAAGCGTGCTGGCAAAGCGCACGGTGTTGTAGCCGCGCACGAGTTTGCCGAGCAGCGGGGCGGTCAACAGCCACCGGTCGAAAGCGAGGCGCGGGCCGGGCTGCTTCAGGATCGAGCGCACCAGATACACCAACACGACCACGCCGATCAGCATCGCCCACCACCAGTGCCGCACGAAACCGGACAGCGCCATCATCATGATGGTAAGGATCGGCAGTTGCTGTTTGGTGCTGGCGAACACGTTCACCACTTGCGGCACCACGTAGCTCAACAGAAACGTGACGATGCCGAAGGCGATGAGGGTCACGATCGCCGGGTACGTGAACGCGAGCACGATCTTCTGCTTGAGCGCGTTGCGTTGCTCGATGTAGTCGGCCAGACGCGAGAGGACGAGACCGAGCTTGCCGGTATGTTCACCGGCGGCCACCAATGCCCGATAGATCTCGGGGAAGTCTTTGGGATGCTGCGTCAGCGCGTTCGCGAGCGAATGGCCGCCGAGCACTTCGGCACGAATCGACGCCATCAGCTCGCGGATGTAGTCGCGCTCTGATTGCTCGGTCAGCACCGACAACGCTTCATCGAGCGGCAAACCGGCAATCAGCAGGCTGGCCAGTTGCCGCGTGAGAATCGCCTGCTCGCGCTGCGACAAACGCCGTCCCAGCGACAAGCGTTGATTGCGCTCACCACGCGTGCGCGTCGCAGCCGGTTCGACGACGAGTGGCGTCAGTCCCTGCGAACGCAGATTGGTCCGCGCGCCGCGCGCGCTGTCCGCGTCGAGCACGCCTTTTTGCGCTTTGCCCGCTGCATCGATCGCTTCGAAACGAAATGCCGGCATGCGCTTACGCTCCGCCCGTCACGCGGATCACTTCTTCGAGCGACGTCAGCCCGGAGGCGAGCCAGCGGTCCGCGTCTTCGCGCAATGTGCGCATACCTTGTGCGCGGCCCGAAGTGAGAATTTCCGCATCGGACGCATTGCGGTGAACCAGCGCGCGGATTTCGTCGTCGATCAGAAGTAGTTCGTAGACGCCGCGCCGGCCCGCATAGCCGGACTGGCCGCACTTGTCGCAACCGACCGGATGCCAGCGCACGCTGCCATCCTCTTCGACACGCTCTTCGCGGCATACCGGGCACAGGCGCCGCACCAGCCGCTGCGCCAGCACGCCGAGCAGCGACGACGCCAGCAGATATGGCTCGACGCCCATGTCAGTCAAACGGGTCACGGCGGATGCCGCATCGTTCGTGTGCAATGTCGCTAGAACCAGGTGACCCGTCAGCGAGGCCTGCACCGCGATCTGCGCGGTTTCCAGATCGCGGATTTCACCGATCATGATGACGTCCGGGTCCTGCCGCAGAATCGAGCGCAGCGCCCGCGCGAAGGTCATGCCGATCCGTTCGTTGACCTGTGTCTGGCCGATGCCCGACAGGTCGTATTCGATCGGGTCTTCGACCGTCATGATGTTGGTGGTCGCAGTCTCAAGCCGCGACATCGACGCGTACAGCGTGGTGGTCTTACCCGAGCCGGTCGGGCCGGTCACCAGCACGATGCCATGGGGTTTGCCGATCAGCTTGTCGAACTTGACGAGCGTGTCGGGCGCCATGCCGAGCGCTTCGAGATTCAGGCGCGACGCGTCTTTTTCCAGCAGACGCAGCACCGCGCGTTCGCCGTGGCCAGTCGGCAGCGTCGAGACACGCACGTCGACCGGACGTCCGCCGACACGCAGCGTGATCCGGCCGTCCTGCGGCAGACGCTTCTCGGCAATGTCGAGCTGCGCCATGATCTTGATCCGCGAGATCAGCGCGCCATGCAGCGCTTTTTTCGGTCTCACGACGTCGCGCAACGTACCGTCGACACGGAAGCGCACCACAGACGAAGTCTCGAACGGCTCGATATGAATATCCGAGGCCTGTTCGCGTGCGGCCTGCGTGAGCAGCGCGTTGATCATGCGGATGATCGGCGCGTCGTCTTCCGACTCGAGCAGATCCTCGATCTCGGGAATGTCCTGCATCAGGCGGGACAGATCGACTTCGCCTTCCACTTCGCCGACCACCTGCGCCGCGCTGCCGTCCTGGCGCGCGTAAGCCTGGTTGATCGCCTGGGCCAGTTCGTCGGCCGGCACACGCACCACGGACAATGCGCCGAAGTTGCGCGCGACTTCGGCCAGCGCCGCGTCACTGGTGCGTTCGCTGATCCAGACTTCGAGACTATCGGCGTGCTGATGCGCGACCAGAATCTGGCCACTGCGGGCGAAGCCGTAGGGCACGAGGCGCGCAGCGACCGCCGACGGTGCGATACGTTCGGCATGCTCCGCCACGACTGCGGGCGAAATCGCCGCGGCTTGCGTCGACGCTGCGACGCGCGCCGCTGCGGGCGATCCCGAAGCTGACGGTGGCGTGGACGGCGTGCTCACGGCTTCACTCCAGGCGACGCCGTGGACGGTGCCGTGGGTACCGGATTCGTCTGTACAGCGCCGCCATTCGTGACCGGCGCCGGAGCGGAAACTGGCGGCGGCGCCATCTGCTGACGACGCATCTGGTCGAGATTAAACAGATTCATCGCGGGCGAGCCACCCTGGCTCGGGCCAATCGGCATCGGCGGGACCACCGGATCGTCCTTGTCCTTGATCAGGTTGTTGTCCGACTTGTACGCGCCGGTCACGCCCTGGACGTAGTCGTAGCGGTTCGCCGTCACGGCCTGTGCGGTATCGCGATCGGTGATGATCACGGGGCGCAGGAACACCATCAGGTTGGTCTTCTGGCGAGTCTTCTGTTCCGAGCGGAACAACTGCCCGAGCCACGGAATGTCGCCCAGCAGCGGCACCTTGCTGTTGCTGACCTGGTAGTTGTCCTGCATCAAACCGCCCAACACGATGATCTCGCCGTTATCGGCGAGGACCGTCGACTGGATCGAACGCTTGGTGAACTCCGGGCCGGCCGGGTTGGTCGCCGCGTTGGTCGTGCCGTTCACGATCGCCGAGTCTTCGGTGTAGAGCTGCAGCTTGAGAATCCCGCCGTCGGTGATCTGCGGCTTGATGTGCAGCGTCAGGCCGACATCGACGCGATCGAACGTATTGAACGCGTTGCTGGTGGTGCCGCTCGTGAGATTCGAATACGAACCCGTCTGGATCGGCACGTTCGTGCCGACGACGATCTTGGCTTCCTCATTGTCGAGCGTAATGAGGTTAGGCGTCGACAGCACGTTCGCGTCGGCGGTCTGCGACAGCGCCTGCAGCAGCGCGCCGAGTCCCTGCACACCGAAAATATTGTGAATCCAGCCGACGTTGAGCCCCTGCTGGATACCCCCCCCGCTTGCGAGCGCCCCGGCGAGACCGCCAGTAGCGCCGGTTGCCGCGGCGGCCGCCGTCAGATTGACGATGCTGTTGCCATTGCCGGTCGCCAGGTTGGTGCCGGCAAAGATCGAATTGTTCGCGACCTGCCACTGAATGCCGAGATTGGCGTTCGTGTTCGAGTTAAGCTCGACGATCAGCGCCTCGATATAGACCTGCGCGCGCCGCGCGTCGAGCTGGTCGATCACCGCTCGCAGATTGCGGTACACCGGCTCAGCCGCCGTGATGATCAGCGAGTTGGTCGCCGAGTCCGCCTGGATCATGCCGCCCGGCTGATTGTCGTCGCTCTTGTCCTTGTCGCCGCCGAGCAGGCCGGCTGAACCCGAACCGCCGCTCGAACCATATCCGCCACCGCTACCGCCCAATGGTGACGCCCCCGAGCTGCTGTTGAGTCCGCCCGACGGGAGCGGCGGCGTACCCGACGTGCCCGTCGAATTGCCGCCCAAGCCACCTCCACCACCACCGTTCTGGTTGAACGAATTCGCTTCGTTCGAGCCACCCGATGAGCCGGTGTCGCCGCCCTTACCGAGCATCCCGCGCAAGGTCTTCGCGAGCTTCGTTGCGTCAGCGTTGCGCAGCGCCACGACGTGCATGTTGCCGGGCATGGTGGTCGGCGAGTCGAGTTCCTTCGCCAGTTGCTTGGCGGCCGCGAGCCGGCCGCCGTTCGACGCGCGAATCAGCAGCGAGTTGGTGCGCGGGTCCGCGGTGATCGACACCTTCAGCGTCGCGTCGGTGCTGCCGATCGCGCCGGGGTCGAGCATCTTGGTCAACTGCGTGGCGATGTCGATCGCGTTGGCGTTCCTCAATTGCACCACCGCTACCGACTGGCCCGCCGCCGTATCGACACCCGCGATGATCTGCGCGATACGCCGTACGTTGTCGGCGTAATCGGTCACGACAATCGAGTTGTTGGCCGGATAGGCCGCCACGGTGTTGTTCGGCGAGATCAGCGGACGCAACACCGGCAACAGGTTATTGGCCGATTCGTTCTTCAGCACGAACACCTGCGTGACCACCTGGTCGCCTCGCGCCACCGGCGTATTGCCGACGTAGGTCGGCACGCCTTGCAGCTTGGCATCGGCCTCGGGTACGACCTTCAGCACGCCGTGGTCCTGAACCAGCGCGAAGCCCTGCATCCGCAAAGCGGATTGCAAGGTCTTGAGCGCCTGATCTTCAGGCACTGCATTCTCCGACACGAGGTTCAGCTGACCCTTCACACGTGGGTCGACGATGATCGTTTTGCCGGTCGCCGCGCCGATCGCCTTGGCCACCTGGTCGATATCGGCGTTCACGAAGTTGAGTGTCACCTGTGCCTGTGCTGTCTGCGCGGTGATCAATCCAGCCACCAGCAGCGCCGTTGCGACGCGACGCAATGCCATACGATTTCTTCTCATGGAATGTGGGATCGATGCCGACGGCCACAGCCGCCAACGGTCATGCAGTGCGAACATTGGAGCAGGCCGCCGCCCTGTCGGTCTGCCAGCCGGCTTCACAGGCGATCAACGCTCTGGACGCCTTACATCCAATGCCCGAAAAAAAGGAACAGTAACAGTTTTTCATGTCGGATTTGTCACAAAACGAACGGCTCCGTGCGATTACTCTAAAGACCGTGGCAGACTGTCAAACAATTGAAAGCAAACAAGCTTGTGTGCGCCGAACCGCAGAAGCGCTTCGTTTTACGCTTGATTATGTCGGTTAGCCAACTTGACGCATGTAAGTCTGCCGGTATGATACGAGCCGTTCGAGGTACTGGTTGTGACTTGGCAACGCGGGTTTTCCCCGATGGCCGACGAAGGCCCGGCCAGTACGGCTCACCGGCTTCCAGCGGCTGAAGTATGGCCGATGCATTGCCTTACCAGACCTTACCCTAGGGATTTGTTTAGTCGTCTTGACTGATGAAACGAACCTTCGTCACCGTCGCCGCAGGACTTGCCGTGCTGATCGCAGCAGGGCAGGCACGCGCCGATTGCTTTGACGAAGCGGCGAAGTATCAGAAGGTCAACCCATTGATTCTGCGCGCAATTGCGTGGCAGGAGTCACACAATCGGCCTGACGCGCAGCACAAGAACGCCAACGGCTCGACCGACTACGGCGTGATGCAGATCAACTCGATCCATCTGCCGGTACTCGCGCAATACGGCATCTCGCAAGGCACGCTGATGGAGCCTTGCAAGAACGTCTACATAGCGGCATGGCATCTGCGCCGCCAGATGAACAAGTACGGCAATACCTGGCAGGCGGTCGGCGCGTATCACTCCGAGACGCCGGCACTGCGTGATAAGTATGCGATGCAGATCGCGGCGATCCTGCGCAAGTGGAATCTGATGCCGGCTGCTGCACGCTGACTCACGCACGTCCCGATCCGGCCCGTCACGCGGCCGTTCCCCGTTTGATGCACAATGCGGCTTCGTGCTGCCGTCGGTGTTCGGCCGTCTTCCGGCCCCGGAGTCATGCGACCCCAACCCGGCACGCCTTCCAATCCTCTTGTTTTTCCGTACTGCGATGAACCAGCCGCTATTGCCCGTCACCGTGCTCTCCGGTTTTCTGGGCGCCGGCAAGACCACGCTCCTGAACCACATTCTCGCGAATCGCGCCGGTTTGCGCGTCGCCGTCATCGTCAACGATCTGGCCGCCGTCAATATCGATGCAACGCTCGTGCGCGACGCCGCCGCGCTCTCACATGTCGAAGAGCAGCTCGTCGAACTGTCGAACGGCTGCATCTGCTGCACGTTGCGTGATGACTTGCTGGTCGAGATCAAGCGGCTTGCGGGTGAACAGCGCTTCGATGCGATCCTGATCGAGTCGACCGGCGTGGCCGAGCCGATGCCGATCGCCGAAACCTTCACCTTCGTCGACGATGACGGCGCGTCGCTATCCGATGTCGCGCAGCTCGATACGATGGTGACGGTGGTCGATGCGTTCAACTTCCTGCGCGACTACGGTTCAGCCGACGCGCTCTCCGAGCGGGGCATCGCCGCGACCGAAGAGGACGATCGGACGCTCGTCGAATTGCTGATCGAGCAGATTGAATTCTGCGACGTGCTGGTGGTGAACAAGGCCGATCTGGTGAGCGCGGACGAACTCACGCGTTTGCAACGCATCCTCGCCCGCATCAATCCGCGTGCCGTGCAGGTGGTGAGCCGTTTCGGCGAGGTACCGCTGGCCGAAGTGCTGAACACTGGGCGCTTCGATTTCGATGAGGCATCGAGCGCACCGGGCGGGCTGGCGTCGCTCAATCACGAGCACGACCATGAACACGGCCATGCCCATCACGGTGAAGCGGACGAATTCGGCATCGGCAATTTCATTTACCGCGCGCGGCGGCCGTTTCACCCGGAGCGCCTGTGGGCACTGCTGCATCAGGAGTGGAAGGGCGTCTTGCGCAGCAAGGGCTTCTTCTGGCTGGCAACGCGTAACGACATTGCCGGTTCGCTGTCGCAGGCGGGTGGCGCTTGCCGGCATGGTCCGGCGGGGATGTGGTGGGCCGCTCAGGATCGCAGCGAATGGCCGGACGGCGATGACGAGCTCGCCGCCGAAATTGCCGCCGACTGGTACGGCGATCCGGACGATCTGAGCATCGGCGATCGCCGCCAGGAACTGGTGATGATCGGCGTTGGCATCGACCCGGCTGTCTGGCAAGCGAAGTTCGACGCGTGCCTCGTGACCGATGAGGAATACGCGGCGGGACCGCAAGCGTGGCAACAATTCGCCGATCCGTTCCCGGCATGGGACTTCGACGAAGACGACCATGACCACGATCATCATGATCACGACCACGACGGTCATGGCCACGGCGAAATCGTGCATCGCCACGATTAAGCTCGAGCGGCCTTTCCGCCCGTTGCCGATTGTTTAGCCGCGACGCCCGTCGCGGCTAAACAGAAATCGCAGACGAAAAAAAACCCGCCGTTGGCGGGTGTCAACTGCCAGGCAGTAATCTGCTTAGCGCTTGTTGACTGCGTCCTTGAACGCCTTACCAGCCGTGAACTTGACGGTCTTGGCGGCCGGGATCTTGATAGTTTCGCCGGTCTTGGGGTTACGACCCGTACGTGCTGCGCGCTTGCCCGAACCGAAGCTGCCAAAGCCGATCAACTGGACCGCGTCACCCTTCGACACAGACTTCTTGATCACTTCAAGCAACGTGTCCAGCGTCTCACCGGTTTGAGCCTTGCTGGCGCCGGTCTGTCCTGCGACGGCGTCGATCAGTTCCTGTTTGTTCATTAAGGTTCCTTTCTGAGTTTAGGTTGACACGAACAGCGCGAACGCGCCGATTATACGTGCGCGGGCCGCGCCGTCGAGCAGCTGCGGCTCCGGATCCCCTCCGGACAGTTAGCGCCGGGCGATGACTGCCCGTCGGCCGTGCTGCCGCTCCCTTCGCGGCGCTTGCTATGATAGCGCAGCGCAAACCCAATCAGGACAAGGGTTTCGAAGATTTAAGCGGTTCCGGGGCAGATATCGAGGGGAAACCCTTCTTTTTTCTCCTCCCGGGCCTCAATCGAAGGCTGAAACCCAGTATGGACGGGGCTTAGCGTTGGTTTTTGCCAACGTTGCAGCGCGTCTTTTTCGCCGCCCGGCGAGCTGCGCACGCTGGCGGTAACGTCTGACCCGCTCTTTCGAGCGTCATTTTCCGCCGCGCATGACCGATCCGCTGATCCCCGCCGTCCTCGCATTTCGCGACAACGGCACGCCTTTTTCGCCGCTCTACGGCGACATCTATCACAGTGCTGTCGGCGGTCTCGAACAGGCTGAATACGTCTTTCTCCGCAGTAATGGACTGCCGCAGCGATGGCAGGGCCGCCGCGTCTTCACCGTGCTCGAAACCGGCTTCGGCATGGGCATCAACTTCCTGATGACCTGGTCCGCCTGGCGTGCCGATCCGGCGCGCTGCGAACGCTTGCATTTCGTTTCGACTGAGAAGCATCCGTTTACTCAAGCCGATTTGCGCAGCGTCTATGCGAAGACGATTTCAGATCCGGATATCTCCGCGCTTGCGGAAACGCTGGCCGCTGAATGGCCGATGCTTGTCCCCGGCACGCACCGGCTCGAATTCGAGGGCGGGCGAATCACGTTGACGCTGGTATTCGCCGACGTCGCGGACAGCTTGCCAGCATTGAGGTTGCGCGCCGATGCGTTCTATCTCGACGGTTTCGCACCGGCGAGGAACCCCGAAATGTGGACACCCGCGATCTTCAAGGCGCTCGCTCGACTCGCCGGCGAAGGCTCCACATTTGCGACCTACAGCAGCGCCGGCGACATCAAACGTGCACTGATACAAAACGGCTTTGTGTACCAAAAAGTCGACGGCTTTGGCTGGAAGCGCGCGATGCTGGTCGGCCATTTCGCGCCACGCTGGCGCGTACGCCGTTATGAACCGCCCGCGCCGCTTGACGTGGACGAACGGCATGCGATCGTGATCGGCACCGGGCTCGCGGGCTGCGCGGCGATAGAGCGTCTGGCCGCGCGTGGCTGGCGCGTCACATCGCTGGAAAGGCACGCGTCGGTGGCTCAGGACGCCTCGGGCAATCCGGCGGGCGTGTTCCACCCCATGATCTCGCGCGACGACAGCGTCGCTTCACGCGTCACGCGTGCGGGCTTTCTCTATACGCTCAGACGCTGGGCAGCGCTCGAACGGCTTGGTTATCGTCCGTTGCGCGGCGCGCCAGGACTGTTGCAGATCGCAGCGGACGAAGAGGAAGCACGCTCGATGAGCGAGGCAATCGCAGCGTTCGGTTACCCGGCGGAATATGTGACGCCCATTTCGCTGAGCGAAGCGCAAAGGCTTGCGGGCATGCCGCTCGCGCAAAGCGGTTGGCTCTTTCCCCAAGGCGGCTGGATCGACCCGGCGTCGCTTTGCGCCGCGCAGTGCGCAGCCGCGGGCGGGCTGCTCGAACGCCGCTTCGGCGTGGACGTGGCGCGCCTCGAGCGGTCCGGCAATCAATGGACCGTCTTCGACGCCGCGGGGCAGGCCGTCGCGCGCGCGCCGGTGGTCATTGTCGCGAGCGCGCACGACGCCGCGCGCCTCGCCGGTTTGCAGCACGCGCCGACCCGCAGCATCCGCGGCCAGTTGACGTTACTGCCGCCAGGCACGGTACCCCCACTCGAGATACCGGTTATAGGCGAAGGCTACGCCGTCCGGCTAGCCGACGGCGTCACGCTGACCGGCGCCACCTACGAACTCGACGACCCTGACACCGCGTTGCGACCGGACGGCCATCTGGAGAACCTCGAGCGTGTCGCGCAGATGCTGCCGGCCTTTGACGGCATCGTCGACCCGGCACAAGCGGCAGCGCTCGCCGGGCGCGTCGCGTTTCGCTGCGTCACGAGCGACCGGATGCCGATGATCGGCAACTTCGCCGATGAAGCCGCCTCGGCGCGCGACGCCCAGCGCCTGCGTGGCGCATGGCCACTCGACCTGCCACGCGTCGACGGCTTGTACGGCGCATTCGCTTACGGATCTCGCGGTCTGGTATGGGCGGCACTGGGGGCGGAGTTGATCGCCTCGCAGATCGAAGGTGAGCCGTGGCCGCTCGAACGGGACTTGGCCGAAGACATCGATCCTGCCCGCTTCCTCTTGCGTGCGTTGCGCCAGGGTACGGTGAGTTAACCAGGTTAACTGCGCACGCGCCGAACTTCGGCGACGAGAAAAGTTATCCACCGAAACGTGTGGATAACCGCGCCGTTTACCGGCACAACTCATGTGGAACCGTTGTGGACGTAAACGGGGTAACTTTGCTGCGGCCGAAAAACGCGAAAAGTTACCCTTGTATACCCGCCGCTGCCGCACATGCTGTTCATCCTGTTATGCGAGCGGCAACCCGATGAATCGATTCGGTAAACCGGGGTTATCCACAGAAAACGAGGCACCTTGTTAACTGTTACTACGTATACATACAGTAAACCTGTAAACAGAAAGGCCGTACCGAGATCGAGCGCAATCGTTGAGCCCGAATCGTCGAAAGTTGGAGGAAAACGCTTCCGGCCGTGTCCCAGGAAACACACCTGCAACGTCGAATCTGTACGCTATGAGAGCCCGACCCGGTTTTAAAACGGTCGCTTTTTCCTCATCTCGCGAAGATAACGTACGTTTTTACCGTTTTGCCTGCATGTTCCTGTCTTTTCGGTCAAGTCTGAAAAAGCTATGGCACAATCGCCGTTCTTTTCCGCGTCGTGCCTCGCCGCTGGCGGCACACGCTGCAATGGAACGGTGCCGCGCAATCAGAATCTGATTCAAAGTCGACGGCGTTCTTTCACCGTGCCGGGCCGGTAGCTACGGCCGCCCCCAGAATGCGCTGCGCCCCTTGCGGCTGCGGCACATTCAGATCATCCGATCGTTGAAAACTCGCAACGCGGGTCACGCGAAGCGATCGCGACAGTGAGCGCCTCATGCGTTCATCCGCTCGCCGGTGTTTGCGCCGGTTCGTGTTGTCTGCCGTTGCTGCCAAGGAGAACCCATCACGATGAAGTCGGCGTTTTCATTTTTTCCAGCATGGCCACTCACACCCGACGCCATTTTTTGGGCTGGTCTTGCATTGCTCGCCGCGGGTCTGTGCGGTGAACTGTGCTATCGCGCATGGCGTTTGCCGCGCATTTCCGGGTACGCGGTCATTGGTCTGGTAGCCGGCGCAGCCGGTTTCGGCGTGATCGACGCCGATTCCGCGAGCGCCGCGCGGCCATTGCTCGACGTGGCGCTCGGTTTGTTGTTATTCGAACTCGGTAGCCGGCTCGATCTGCGCTGGATTCGTCGCAATCCGTGGCTGATTCTGTCGAGCGTCGCGGAAGCCACGCTGACGTTCGCGCTGGTTTTGCCGGTTTTGTTGTTCCTGAAAGTGCCGCTGATGGTGGCAACGGTACTCGCCGCGATTGCCATGGCGACTTCTCCGGCGATGGTGATCCAGCTCAAAACCGAGCTGCGCGCGGAAGGCCAGGTCACGCAACGTTTGTTGACCCTTACCGCGCTGAACAGCATGTATGCGGTGGTGATCGAAAAACTCGTCTCGAGCTGGTTGCATCAGGAGGTTTACGGCAACGTCTACGCCACGATTCTGCAACCGCTGTATCTGCTGGTCGGCTCGCTCGTGCTGGCCTATCTGCTGGCGCGCACCTGCACGTTTTTTTATCGCCGCCTGAACATGCAGGACGAGCATTCGTTCGTCGCGCTGTTCGGCCTCGTACTGCTCGCCATTGCGGTGGCGCATGTGTTCAAGCTTTCCACCATTCTCGCGTTGCTGGCCGCGGGCATCATCGTGAAGAATCTTGAAGCCCGTCCGCAGTTGTGGCCGGAACATTTCGGCACGGCCGGCTGGTTGTTGACCGTGATTCTGTTCGTGCTGACGCTGACTTCGTTCGAATGGAAAGATATCGCGCTCGGCGGTGTCGCGGCGCTAGGTCTGATTGTTGCGCGTCTGGTTGCGAAACTGGTGGGCGTGATGGCCTTCGCCAAGCCGAGTGGCTTGAACTGGAAGCAGGGCATGGCGCTGGGTTTGTCGTTATCGCCCATGTCGGCGCTCGCGTACCTGCTCGTCGACGATACCTACAACCTCTATCCAAATTTCGATCCGCAACTGCGCGCGATCGTGATGTGTTCGATTTTCGTGCTGCAGATTCTCGGGCCGTGGCTCGTGTATCGCAGCCTGGCGCTGGTGGCTGAACGGCGCGAAGAGTAAGCGCACGCCGCTGTCCGATGCTTCATGCGCCTCATATGCGCGCTTTATCCAACTTATTCGATTCAAAAACGGCCGGGCGTGTGACACAGACATGTGACACACATCGGCCGACCTGACTCAGGGGACGCCATGTCACTCGAACCCTTCATCGATTCGAAACCGTTCACTTTCGGTGTCGAACTCGAGATGCAGATCGTCAATACGCACGACTATGATCTGACCAAAGCCGGCTCGGATCTGATGCGCCTCATCAAGGACGAAAAAATTCCCGGCAACATCACGCCGGAGATCACCGAAAGCATGATCGAGCTGTCGACCGGTATCTGCACGACGCATGAACAGGCCGTCACCGATTTGCGCACGATCCGCGACACGCTGGTGTCCGCGGCCGACCGTCTGAATGTTGGTTTGTGCGGCGGCGGCACGCACGCGTTCCAGCAATGGAGCGAAAGGCAAATCGTCGATACGCCGCGCTTTCAGTATCTTTCCGAGTTGTACGGTTATCTTGCCAAGCAGTTCACGGTGTTCGGCCAGCACGTGCATATCGGCTGTCCGGATCCGAACAGCGCGCTGTATCTGCTGCATTCGATGTCGCGCTTCATCCCGCATTTCATCGCGTTGTCCGCTTCGTCGCCGTTCGTGCAGGGTGTCGACACCGGTTTTCATTCGGCACGACTGAATTCCGTGTTCGCATTCCCGCTGTCCGGCCGTGCACCGTTCGTGTTGACGTGGGATAGCTTCGAGGAATATTTCTCGAAGATGGTCCACACGGGCGTGGTCAACAGCATGAAGGATTTTTACTGGGACATCCGGCCGAAGCCCGGTTTCGGCACGATCGAAGTACGCGTGATGGATACGCCGTTTTCGGTGGATCGCGCCGCGGCGATTGCCTGCTACATCCAGACCCTTGCCCGGCATCTGCTGCTCGACAAGCCGATCACGCCGAAGGAAGACGATTACCTCGTCTATACGTTCAACCGCTTCGAAGCATGCCGCTTCGGTCTGGCCGGCAACTGCATCAATCCGCAAACGAGCGAACGTAAGACGATTTCCGAAGACATCCTCGAAACGCTGGATCTGATTGCACCGCACGCCGAAGCATTGGGTTCGGGCAACGCGCTCGCCGAAATCGGTGCGATTGCGCGCGGTCAGGTCAACGACGCGACGTGGCTGCGCGGCGTCTTCGAGCAGGAAAAGTCCTTGCATGAAGCTGTCAGGCAGCAGTGTCTGCAGTGGCGAGCCTAGCCAGATAGAGGATTGCTTACGTTAAACCGTAAGGAAGACCCGCCTTGTGCGGGTTTTTTTTCGTAAATAAATTTCCAGCTCGCGGGGCTTCAGGTTTTTCTAAAGTTTACGTATACAAACGTAGTAGTAGTTAACAAGCATTGCGTCTGCCTGTGGACAACTGAATAATTCCCTGAAAAGTCAAAGTGCTACGTAAACCATAACTGGGCTGATCCGAGGCGCATCGATGCCGGTAAACGAGGACAACTTTGGTAAGGAAAGAGGGCGCAAGTTGCTTATCAAGAATCGACACACACGCCATCCCCTGTGTTTTCCCATGGTTATCCACAGCTTGCGTTGGATAACTTAGCTGTACGATTGGCCGGTCTCGCATAGAATGTCGTTTCAGCTGCCTTTGGCTTGCAAGGCGGTAAATTTTTGAGATAGTAGAAACCGTCTCGTCTGCATTAGGGCGAGGCTACCCCACACAGGCTACGGGCGTGTTCGGCAGCGGTTCGCCGACATCGCTCGCAAGCTTAATAAACCAAACGAAGATTATGAGCGAAGGCGTATACGGAGAACAGGCAACCGGGCGAGTGACCCACAGCCTATTGCGATTGAGCACGGCCATGCGGAGCCAGGCTTGGGAATGGGCGGAGGGCGCAGGCCTTACGCCGACCCAGGGCGAAATCCTGGTCTTGCTCATGCAACGCAAGGGCCCGATGCGTCTTGGCGAAATTGCCCGCGAAACGGCCCTGACTGCCGCGACCACCAGCGATGCCGTGAGCACGCTCGAGACCAAAGGCCTGGTCGAAAAGCGCCGCGCCCTTGACGACGGCCGCGCCCTCGCGGTCCGTCTGACGGCGCGTGGCCGCACGGCCGCGAAGCGCGCTGCGCAATGGCCGGACTTCCTGGCCAAAGCGGTCGGCACGCTGCGCGACGAAGAGCAGACGCTGTTTTATCGCACGTTGCTCAAGACCATCCACCAGCTGGAAGCGCAAGGCACCATTCCGCCCCACCGCATGTGCCTGAGCTGCTCGCACTTTGAGCCGAGCAAGAATCCGAAAAAGACGCCGCACCACTGCGCGCTGCTCGACATGAAGATGTCGGACACGGATCTGCGTCTCGATTGCTCGGTGTACGAAGTGGCCGACGTCGCTACCCAAAAGAAGACCTGGAAGATCTTCGCCCAATAAGGCGGCTTCTCCTGGGACAATCCGTTACACTGCCAAGCCGTGTTCCGGCGGGCGGCGATTGCCGTCCGCCGGCCGGTTCGCGCCGTGTAGCGGCAAGTCTTTAGGCAACCTGAAGGTGGGACAGGCTGATGAATCGCGAAGTTCTGGCCATTCGCCACGTGCACTTCGAGGATCTGGGCAGTCTTGAACTGGAGCTCGGCGAACGGGGGCGCCCGGTGCGCTATCTCGACGTCGGCTTTGCCCGTATCGAAGCGCCGGACCCGGTTGCCGCATCGCTCATGGTCGTACTCGGTGGCCCGATCAGTGCAACGGACGACGCGCTTTACCCGACGCTTGTCCCGTTATTGTCCATGATCGAAAAGCGCATCGCCGCCGGTTTGCCGACGCTCGGCATCTGCCTCGGCGCGCAATTGATCGCGCGTGCGCTAGGTGCGCGCGTCTACCCCGCGGGCCATACCGAACTCGGCTGGACACCGCTTACGCTCACCGATGCGGGCCGTGCTTCGCCGGTGCGTCATCTGGACGGCGCCCACACATCGATGCTGCATTGGCACGGCGACACCTTCGACCTGCCGGACAACGCCACACGTCTCGCCTCGACACCGGCCTGCGAAAACCAGGCGTTCGCCTGGGGCGGCCACGTGCTGGGTCTGCAATGTCATCCGGAGATTCGCGCTGACCGGTTCGAACCCTGGCTGATCGGCAATGCCGGTGAGATTGCTGGCCACGGCATCGATGCGCGGCAGTTGAGGGCCGAGACCGCACAGTTCGGTCCGACGCTGGAAGCCGCCGCGTGCCGGATGTTCGGCGAGTGGCTCGATCAGGTCGAGCCGAAACCCTGATCCGCGCGCGCCTGCAGACAATCATCTGCGGTGCTATGCTCGATCGCTCTCGGGTTTCTACTGGGCGTAATCCATGAGCGCGCTTTTTTCCCCGCTCACGCTGCGTAGCGTGACGCTTCCCAATCGTATCGTCGTGTCCCCGATGTGCCAGTATTCCGCCGAACGTGGCGAGGCGACGGCATGGCACATGATCCATCTCGGCAGTCTCGCGTTATCCGGCGCCGGCATGTTGTGCATCGAGGCAACCTCCGTCGAACCGGATGGCCGCATCACGCCGGGCGATCTTGGACTGTGGGACGACGCCACCGAAGCCGCGCTGAAGCCGGTCCTGGCCGCGATCCGCAAGCATTCGCCGATTCGCGTCGCCATGCAGTTGTCGCATGCGGGGCGCAAGGCGTCGAGCCATGTGCCCTGGGAAGGCGGGCAACTGATTCCGGTGTCGCAAGGCGGCTGGCTGCCGCATGCGCCGTCGGCGTTGCCGCACAAGGCGGGTGAAGAGCCGCCGCTCGCCCTCGATACGCCCGCACTCAACCGGATTCGCGAAGCGTTCGCGGCCTCCGCGCGTCGTGCCGCGCGCCTCGGCATCGATGCACTGGAAGTACACGCGGCACATGGCTATCTGCTGCACCAGTTCCTGTCGCCGATCGCCAATCAACGCAGCGACGACTACGGCGGTTCGCTCGAAAGCCGTATGCGCTTTCCGCTCGAAATCTTCGACATCGTGCGCGCCGCGTTTCCCGCCGACAAACCGGTTGGCGTGCGCGTCTCGGCGACCGACTGGGTCGAAGGCGGCTGGACGCTCGAGGACACGATCGCGTTCGCGCAGGAATTGAAAAAGCGCGGCTGCGACTGGATCGACGTGTCGTCCGGCGGTGTTTCGCCATTGCAGAAGATTCCACTTGAGCCGGGCTATCAGATTCCTTTCGCGAGGGCCGTCAAGCAGGCAACTGGCCTGACTACCATCGGCGTGGGCCTGATTACCGATCCGTTGCATGCCGAACAGCTCATCGAAGAAGGCGATGCCGATCTGATCGCGATGGCCCGCGCGTTGCTCTACAACCCGCGTTGGCCGTGGCATGCCGGGGCGCAACTCGGTGCGACGGTCGAAGCGCCGCCGCAGTACTGGCGTTCGCAACCGCGCGAGCAAAAAGCCCTGTTCGGCGATATTTCGTTCGGACAACGGTGAACGTGCCAACGCGCCTTGTGCGTGCACGTCTTATTGACGGTTGAACGAAGCCGTCTTGAGCGTGTAGGATGCCGGATGTGGCGCATGAGCGTCGCAGGTCGACGCGGCGCTCGCAAGGCGCCGCGTTTGCTATCCGCGTCGGAAAAAGCAGCGCGTTAGACGCGGGCATTTCTGACGGTTGCCGGATCTTCACCCCTAGTTCTTCACAAGGATTCATTCAATGAGTTCACGCAGGATCGCCGTGCGCCGTTCGGGTGTGCACGGCAAAGGCGTGTTTGCCATCGAGCCGATTGCGGCCGGCGAACGGCTGATCGAATACAAGGGTGAGCGGATCTCCTGGAAAGAAGCGTTGCGCCGTCATCCGCACAATCCGGACGAACCGAATCACACGTTCTACTTCGCGCTCGATAGCGGCAAGGTGATCGACGGCAAAGTGGACGGCAACAGCGCGCGCTGGATCAACCATTCGTGCGCGCCGAATTGCGAAGCCGAAGAGATCGACGGTCACGTGTACGTGCACGCGCTGCGCGACATCGCCGAGGGTGAGGAAGTCTTTTACGACTACGGCCTCGTCATCGACGCGCGCCAGACCAAGAAGCTCAAGAAGGAATACGAATGCCGCTGCGGCGCGCGCAAGTGCCGCGGCACGATGCTGGCGCCGGCGGAGAAAGAGAAGGGCGCTTCCAGGTCCGACAAGACGGTGAAGAAGGCGAAGACGTCTGCGAAAAAAGCGAAGAAGAAATGAAACGCGGGCTGCCTGAGTTGTACGTAAGTGAGCTCAAGGCAACCCGTGGCAGTACATTAACCGACTGCAACGTCACATATCGATCGGCGCCGAGTGCGCCGATTTTTTTGCCGGACGCCGCACCTCGGGATCAACGTCGTGCTGAACGCTGATCGGTATCAGCGGAATACGCACAATAAAGCGCGCACCGCCCTCCGGCGCGTCCTCGTAATGCACGCTGCCGTGATGCAGCACCATGATGTCGTGAACGATCGCGAGACCGAGACCGGCGCCGCTGTCCACACCGGCGTCGCTTTGACCGTCGCCGCGGAAGAACCGTTTGAACAGATCGGCTTGCTGCGTGAGCGGCACGCCCGGCCCATTGTCTTCCACGATGATCTCCGCCATGCGCAGATTGTCGATCACGGTTTGCGACACCGTCACGGTGATGCGGCCGCCATCGAAACGCGAAGGCGGCACGTACTTGAGCGCGTTATCCAGCAGATTGGCGATCACTTCGTGCAGCAGCACCGGATTGCCGCGCGCCATCAGAGGTTGATCGTTACCCGGATCGTCGAGGCGCTGGAAGCCGAGGTCGACGTGGAAAGTCAACGCGCGCGGCACCCATTCCGCACCCGTATCGAAAGCGAGCGCAGCCATATCCACGTTGACGAAACGTGCCGCCTGTTCGCCCGGCTCCGCGCGCGCCAGTGAAAGCAACTGGTTCGACAGCCGCACGGCGCGGTCGGCCGCCGCACGCAGTTCACGGACCGCGGCGAGCGTTTGCTGCGGATCACGCGCGACCGCCGCTTGTTCCGCATGCAGCTTGACGGCGGTGAGCGGCGTGCGCAGCTGATGCGCGGCGTCGGCGATAAATTTGCGCTGGCCGTCGAGGGCGGTTTTCAGGCGATCGAGCAGCGCGTTCAACGCGCCGGTGAGCGGCCGGATCTCAACCGGGACATAGGTCTCGTCCACCGGTTCGAGCGACGTGTGGGTCTGCCGGTTCAGCGAGTCAGCGAGATCGGTCAGCGGATTGAGCTGCTGATTGACGACGCGCCACACGATTACCCAGCCCGCCAGCAGCAGCAACAGCAGTGGCATCATGATCGCGACCAGAAACTCGGCGGCGATCTGAAACCGGTGATGCACCGGCTGACCCACTTCGACGACGATGGGATTGCCGGTGGGCTGATCGACGCGTACCTGGGCCACGCGCACCGTCACACCCTGGTGCTGCGTTTCGAATACGTACGCGTAATGCATGCGCCGCACACTGGTGCCTTGCAGCGGCAGGTTGTGGTCGCCGGCGATTTCGGTTTCGCCGTTGCTGATCCGATAGACGAGTTGTTCGACCGGATCGGAGAACATGGCCTGCGCGAGCGGCGGCACCGTCACCTTGGCGTCGGGGCCGGCAATCTGGATCTGTTTGGAAATCGCGGTGGCGAGATCGGCGAGCGAGCGGTCGACCACATGCTGCGTGTATTGCCACGCCAGCCAGTAAGCGATCAGGCCGCTCATCAGTGCGAGCAGCGAAAGGGGAGCAGCGAGGCGCCGCAGCAGCGTGCGGCGCAGACTATTGGCGGCCGGCTGGGGCATGATCGAACGCGCGGGAAAGGAGCAACGGCGTAAAGCACGTAGCACCGTGAAAATTCGCCGGAAGCCGGCGAATTGCGCACCGGGTGCGCGGCGCCGGCCCGGCGCTGTCAGGCCGCAATGCAGATTGCGGCCCTTGCAACGATTATGCGGCCTGGCGGATTTCCTGCAACAGGTAACCGAAGCCACGCACCGTGACGATTTCGACACGGCAGTTTTCGAGCTTTTTACGCACCCGGTGCACATAAACTTCGATCGCGGTATCGCCGAGATCGCCGCCGAAGTGCGTCAGATGGTCTTGCAACTGAGCCTTGCTGACCACGCGGCCGTGGCGCAGCAGCAGCATTTCGAGCACCGCGAATTCACGCGGCGACAGTTCGAGCGGCTTGTCGTCGTTGAAAATGCGGCGATCGACGCCCGACAGACGCACACCGCCCAACGACACTTCCGGACGCGGCATGTCGCCATGCGGGCCGCTGCGGCGCATCACGGCGCGGATGCGCGCTTCGAGTTCGGTGGGTTCGAACGGCTTCAGCATGTAGTCGTCCGCGCCGGAATTCAGGCCTTGCACGCGGTCGTTCAACTCGTCGCGCGCGGTGAGGATGATCACCGGCGTGTGACGATTGCTCTGACGGAAGCGCGCGAGCAACGTCATGCCGTCGATACCGGGCAGGCCCAGATCGAGAATCACCAGCTCGTGGCGGTTTTGGGTGAGGGCCTGTTCGGCGAAAATGCCGTCATGGACCATGTCGACGGTGAAGCCGGCTTGTTCGAGACTACTTTGGATGCCGCGTGCGATGGGGCGGTCATCTTCGATCAGAAGGAGTCGCATGGATTTCGCTCAAGTACAATGGTTTTAGGCGTTTGGGCAAGCGGTTCGCCGGGGCGCCTGCTGCACAGGCAGCGTGCCGCGTGGCCGTGCCGAACTGGCACCAGGCGGCCACGAAACAGCTATCGAGCAGCCATGAAGTAGCCATCAGGCAGCCACTGAGCGACCACGAAGTCATGTCCGAGATAACGATCCACGAACTGGAAGCCGCGATCAACTTCTGGCGCGCCCGCTCACCTTCGAGCGGCGACGAACTCGTTCTGTGCAAGGAGGCAAGCGCGCTCTCCAAGCCGTATGCGCTGATGATTGTACAGCGTCAGCAGACGCTATCACCGGATCGTTTAGACGGGTTTGCCAGGCAAGCGTGGGATTCTTACGTGCGCCTTAATAATAGCCTGTAGAACTGAAGGTTTGGGCGCGAGATTGCCTGCAATGCCCTTTCATTACCGTCAAATCGCGCGATGCGGGGCGTGTCGAGGCACCTGATCGCTTGTATTACGCAGTAATACTGTCGATAAATCGGGCCAATTTGATGTCCCGCTCGGTCAGGCCATTAGCCTCGTGCGTCGACAGGGTGATTTCCACCTTGTTGTACACGTTGAACCATTCCGGATGGTGATCCATTTCCTGCGCCTTGATCGCCACGCGCGTCATGAAGCCGAATGCTTCGTTGAAGTCGGCGAACTTCAAGTGGCGCTGGATCGCGTCGCGGCCCGCCACGGCTTGCCAGCCGTGCAGTTCGGCGACCTGCGTGGCGCGTTCTTCGGAAGTCAGTTTGTTAATCATGATGCTACCTCGTTGATCTGAACAGGCGCGCCGGCAGGCGCGCGTATCCGCTATTTTTTCACGGATGCTGTCAGCCTGCTCAGGCTGGGTTGTCAGATATCGCCGTCGGCTTGCCAGCCTTCCTGCGAGCCGCGCGTGATAACGCGATCGCACTCGAGCACGTCCCCTGCCGCGAACGCCGGCTGCGCGGCCAGCCCGGCCAGCAGAGGCGCGAAATCGGTTTGCGCGACGCCAAACAATTGCGCGAAGTCGTCGATCACGAAGTAGGTTTTCTGGAACGTGTCGATGCGATAGCGCGTACGCATCACGCGTTCGAGATCGAAACCGAGCCGGTTCGGCGCCGCGCTTTGCTGGCTGTAGAGCGTCTCGCCTTTGCTCGACACGATGCCCGCGCCGTAGATCTTCACGCCGTTCGGACTCGCCGCGTCGCGGATCAGGCCGAACTCGACGGTGTACCAATAGAGCCGGGCGAGCAGCGGCAGGGCACCGGCATCATTGGCGGCAAGCGCCGCGCGGCCGTACGCGTGCATGTAGTCCGCGAACACCGGATTGATCAGCAGCGGTACGTGGCCGAACAGATCGTGAAAACAGTCCGGTTCCTGCAGATAATCGAGTTGGTCGGGGCGGCGCATCCACCATGTCACGGGAAAACGGCGGTTCGCCAGATGCTCGAAGAACACCTGGTCGGGCACGAGTCCGGGCACGGCGACGATTTGCCAGCCCGTTGCCGGCGTCAGCTTTGCGTTGATTTCGTCGAAGGAGGGCACGCGGTCGTGCGGCATGCCGATACAGTCGACGCCCGCCAGAAACTCATCGCACACACGGCCCCTGAGCAACGCTGTCTGGCGTGCGTAAAGCTGCTGCCATACAGCGTGGTCGACTGCGCCGTATCGTTCGGTTGGCTGGTCGATGGTGAAGTCGGCGCGGGTTTCGAGGCCGGCGTCGAATTGCTCTTTGAGTTTGGCGGTATTGGCGGTGGACATGATGCTGCGCGCTCTGCGGTGTCTGCGGGTTGAAACGGTGATGCAAGTGTAGAGCGGTGGGCGTGCGGAATGGGCGCAATGATGGCGTTATGATGTATCAATATGCAATAATCGTGCATCAATTGAGCCTTTAATGCGGATATCAATCATGTTAGAACTCGATCACTTCGATCTCGCGCTGCTGGACGTTCTTCAGCGCTTCGGCCGGGCTCCGCATCAGCAATTGGCTGAGCAGGTGCCGCTGTCACCGTCGCAGATTGGGCGGCGCTTGCAGCGCCTGGAGCAGGTGGGGGTGGTGGACGGTTATCGCGTCGTGCTGCGCCCGGAAAAACTTGGGCTCGGCGTGACGGCTTTTACGAGTCTGAAGTTGAAGCATCACGGTGACTCGATCATCGAGCAATTCCAGCAACAGATCGAGGTGCTGCCGGAAGTACTGGAATGTCACGCGGTGGTTGGCGACGCCGATTATCTGCTGCGCATTGTCGCGCCCGATCTGAACTATCTGTCGACGTTCGTGATGAAGAAGTTGATGCGTGTGCCGGGCGTCGACAGCGTGCGCTCAAATATCGTGTTGACCACGTTCAAGCGCAATGGACCGTTGCCGCTCGGCCATCTTTCGCCGGGAGCGGCCGCCGCTTGATACCGGGGCTTCCCGGGGTTTCTGGTGTTGGGGGGTAAGAAGGGCCGCGGCTTCTGGATTGACGTCACCGCGACCCTGAATGCTTAAGTTTTACGCAGCCTGCTTCGGCTCGGTGTCCGGGCTCAACAAATCCACGTAGGCCACTGCCACCAGATCCGATTCCGGTACGCCGAGGGTCTGGAACATCGCGTGTGCTTCGGCGTGACCGCCTTCTTCGTCGTCGTCCTGAGCCAGCAGCACTTCGAGTTCAACGAAGTCGCCGAGACCGTCGACGCGGTCCAGATGGATCCGCGTACGGCCAGTCAGATAAACGTGACGTTCCTTTGTGACGATGCCACGCGTGGTCAGCGCCGTGGCGAGCAGCGCGTGCATTGCCTCAGGGTTGGTCACCGGGCTGCGCGTGTAATACGACGCCTTCGGACCATCCCGGTCGTCGCGCTGGTAGAAGATCAGTTCGGCCGGTGTGCCGTCGTCGAACTGGCGCAGCTTCAGTCGGCCACGCGGCACGTCGTAGAAAAAGTCCTGCTGGCGGAAGATCAGTGGCGCGTCCGGCGCAAGCTTCGCGGCGCGTTCGCGCAGCTGTTCGAAATGCTGGGCGCGGGCTTTGATTTCAATGTTGCGTGCCATGTCAGGCTCCTGTCGAAGGATGGCGTGGTCGGCAGCTTCCGGTGTTGCCGGGGCGAAGCTGCCGGGAAGGACGAAGTCAGACGGAACAAAAACGATGCGGGCCGGCGCGTGAGCGCGAACCCTCAATCTAACAAAAAGTGCGTGACGGTGTGGTTTCAGATGACGGGGCCAGTAAATGCGGGCTTCGAGATGAACCTTGATTGACCGCCAGCGAGGCTGCTCTGCTTGCGCCACCAGCCGAAAGCGGTCTGCGACGAGGCGCGGCGAAATGACAATTGGTCGCACGGTGCATAGCTGTCATGAGAACGGCTCATATCGCCCTCGCGGTTGTACTGCGCTCAGGCTGGCTCCACGCCGGCCTTCATGCCGTCCTCAAGTCGCCCATTGCTGCTCGATCAGCTTCAATGCCGCTGCAATCGCGGGTTCGTCCTTCCGCTCGGCGAGCGTAATGAAGCTGAGCTGGGTCGGCACGGTGACGCCTTCGACGATGGTCAACGCGTGTGCATGCGCTTCGGCGATCGCGGTGGCATCGCGCGCGAGCGTCAGACCGACGCCTGACTTGACCAGATCGAGCATCGACGGCTCCTGATCCACTTCCGCCACCTTAACCGGTTTGACGCCGGCCTCACCAAAGCAGCGCGACAACAACCTGTTGTGCGCGGACGCGGGCGGCGTCCAGATCCACGGCAGTGCGGCGAGCGAACGCCAGTCGCGCGCGCCTTTCACGCGATCTTTCCAGCCCGCCGGCGCCAGCACGCGGTACTGGAAGTGCGTGAGCGTGACGGCATGAAAGGTGGCGCCGTCGCGGGCATCGTCATCGGATGGAAGGCCGATGTAATAGCCCACATCCAGTTCCCCCGCGCGGACCTGCTCCAGCACCCAGCCGGACATGCCATGGCGTAAGGCCGTCTCGATGCGCGGCCAGGTTTCCACCAGTTGCTTGAGAAAGCCGCCGAGGCGCAGAAACGCCGGGTCGAGAATCGTGCCGATCCGCAAACGGCCGCGCACTTCGTGGCGCAGCGACGCCGCCGCACGCTGCACGTCGCTCGCGGCGCCCAGCGCGCGTTCGGCGTGGGGCAGCAGGGCCTGACCATCTCGTGTCAGCGAAAGCCCGTGCGAGGTCCGCGTGAACAGCGTCACGCCGAGCGTCTCCTGCAAATGCTTGATTTGCAGGCTGACGGCAGGTTGGGTCAGGTGAAGCTGCACCGCGGCACGCGTGAGGTTGCCCTCGCGTGCGACGGTGACGAACGCCCGTAGCAGAGTCAGATCCATATCCTGATATTAGCTCGGCTTATAGCGCAGTTGAGCATTACTCATTGGATTTGTCGCCCCGAAGCGCCGTACGCTTGCGTTTATCACACCGTTCGCGGTGGGCCGAAGACCTTCACAGGAAGAGGACAAGAAGATGAGCGAGACATATCAGGACGAGACTGTCCGGAGCGAGACGAGTGCGCGCGTGCTGACCCATTTCATTAATGGCAAGACTGTCGACGGTACGAGCGGCCGCTTCGGCGACGTCTTCAATCCCGCGCTTGGCAGCGTGAGCGCACGCGTGCCGCTGGCGAGCGTCGCTGAAGTGGACGCGGCGGTCGCTGCCGCCAGTGCTGCGTTTCCTGCATGGAGCGAAACCGCGCCGATCAAGCGGGCGCGCGTGCTGTTCAAGTTCAAGGAATTGCTCGACCGTCACCATGACGAACTGGCGGAGTTGATCACGCGTGAGCACGGCAAGGTTTTTTCCGATGCGAAGGGCGAGGTGATGCGCGGCATTGAGATCGTCGAGTTTGCGTGTGGCATTCCGAATCTCCTGAAGACCGACTTCACCGACCAGATCGGCGGCGGCATCGACAACTGGAATTTGCGTCAGCCGCTGGGCGTGGTCGCCGGCATTACGCCGTTCAATTTCCCGATGATGGTGCCGTGCTGGATGTTCCCGGTGGCGATCGCATGCGGCAACACGTTTGTGCTGAAACCGTCGGAGCGTGATCCGTCGGCATCGAACCGCCTCGCGGAATTGTTTAAGGAAGCCGGTTTGCCGGACGGCGTGTTCAATGTCGTGCATGGCGACAAGGTGGCCGTGGATGCGTTGCTTGTTCATCCCGAGGTGAGCGCGTTGTCGTTTGTTGGTTCGACGCCGATTGCTGAGTACATCTATACGGAAGGCACGAAGCACGGCAAGCGCGTGCAGGCGTTGGGCGGTGCGAAGAATCACCTCGTGGTGATGCCGGATGCGGATCTCGATCAGGCGGTCGATGCGTTGATCGGGGCAGCCTATGGTTCCGCTGGCGAGCGGTGCATGGCGATTTCGGTTGCGGTTGCGGTCGGGCATATAGCCGATGAACTGATCGAGCGACTGACACCGCGCGTGAAGAGTCTGAAGATTCTAAACGGAATGGAATCGGAAGCCGAGATGGGGCCGTTGGTGACTGCGGCGCATCGCGAGAAAGTGGCGGGTTATATCGATGCCGGCGTTGCGGCTGGCGCGAAGCTGGTGGTTGATGGGCGTGGCCATCAGGTGGCTGGACATGAGAAGGGGTTCTTTCTCGGCGGCACGTTGTTCGATGATGTCTCGACTGATATGAAGATTTATCGGGAGGAGATTTTCGGTCCGGTGTTGTGTGTGGTGCGGGTGCCGGATTTTGCTTCTGCTGTTGAGCTCATTAATGCTAATGAGTTTGCTAATGGGGTGTCGTTGTTTACCTCAGATGGTGGAGTGGCTCGGGCGTTTTCGCGGCAGATCCAGATTGGGATGGTGGGGATTAATGTGCCCATTCCTGTGCCGATGGCCTGGCATTCTTTTGGTGGGTGGAAGAAGTCGCTGTTTGGTGATCACCATGCGTATGGGGAGGAGGGGGTGCGGTTTTATACGCGCTATAAGAGCATCATGCAGAGGTGGCCCGATAGCATCGGGAAGGGGGCTGAGTTCACTATGCCAGTGGCTAAGTAGTTTTTTTTGCCTTCGCGGTGCTTGTTGTCTGTGTTCTTAGGGCTTTGGCCTTTCCTTGACTTGTTAGTGGTTTATTAGCGTTCCCCCTGTGCGGGGGGGCACCTACTTTTCTTTGCCGGCTGCAAAGAAAAGTAGGCAAAAGAAAGCAGCTCACACCGCTAATGCTAAGCGGGGGCCGTGGTTTGCAACGGGTCGTGGTGCATCTGGAATCCGTGTTCTCGCACATTCGGCGTTAGTGACAAAGGGCTCATCAGCTCCCACTCCGCACTACGTGCGTCGCGGACGGGTCTGCATGGGAAACCACGGGCTTCGGTTGAGGTTTGTGGGGACTGTCGCTTCGCCTCGGCGCGGTGCCTGGTGGTTAGTGGCGAGTTGCAGAGGGCTCGATGTGAAGGCAGCGATTGCCGATGGGGTGGGACTGAGTGGACCGATGGTTTTATGAAGTACGCTTCGGCGCGCGCAGCGCCGCCGGAAGTATGACGCCCTTGTCACTGGCGTATGCAGGTGCACGAACACAGATTCCAGATGCACCACTACCCGTTGCAAACCACGGTACCCACTTAGCATTGGCGGTTTAAGCTGCTTTCTTTTGCCTACTTTTCTTTGCAGCTGGCAAAGAAAAGTAGGTGCCCCCCCGCACAGGGGCAACACTAATAGACCACTAACAAATCAAGGAAAGGCCAAAGCCCTAAGAACACAGACAAAAAGCGCCGCGAAGGCAAAAAAGCTTAGGAGACAAAATGATGAACAACCCAGAAAACTCACCAACAAAAACCCACCGCCTGGAAGGCGAATTCGACTACATCATAGTCGGCGCCGGCACGGCAGGTTGCGTCCTCGCCAACCGCCTATCGGAAGATCCAGAAGTACAAGTCCTCCTGCTAGAAGCCGGCGGCAAAGACGACTACCACTGGATCCACGTGCCGGTAGGCTACCTCTACTGCATTGGCAATCCCCGCACGGATTGGCTCTACAAAACGCAATCAGAACCCGGCCTGAACGGCCGCTCCCTCTCATACCCGCGGGGCAGAGTATTAGGCGGCAGTTCATCGATCAACGGCATGATCTACATGCGCGGCCAGCGCGAGGACTACGACGAATGGGCACGCGTCACCAACGATGCCTCCTGGTCCTGGAACGCCGTCCTCCCCATCTTCAAACGCAGCGAAGACCACCACGCCGGCGCCTCCGAATCGCATGGAGCGGGCGGCCCATGGCGCGTCGAAAAGCAACGCCTGAAATGGAAAATCCTCGAAGAGTTTTCACGAGCCGCGCAACAAACCGGCATACCCGCCACCGATGACTTCAATCGCGGCGACAACACCGGGGTCGGCTACTTCGACGTCAATCAGAAACGTGGCATCCGTTGGAATGCGTCGAAAGCCTTCCTGCGTCCGGCGCTCAAGCGCCCCAATCTCACCGTTATCACCGGTGCCCATACCCAGCGCGTCGTGTTCGAAGGACGTCGCTGCACCGGTGTCGAATATCGTGGCGACAACACGGACTATCTCGCCAAAGCCCGTTGCGAAGTGATCCTCAGTTCCGGCGCGGTCAACTCGCCGCAATTGCTCGAACTCTCCGGTATCGGTAATGGCGCGCGCCTCCAGAATCTCGGCATCGAGGTCGTGAAGGATCTGCGCGGCGTCGGCGAAAATCTGCAGGACCATCTGCAATTGCGCATGGCCTATAAAGTCGATGGCGTGCGCACGCTCAATACCGCCTCCGCCCATTGGTGGGGCAAGCTGATGATCGGCATGCAGTACGCACTCTTTCAAAGCGGCCCCATGTCGATGTCGCCATCGCAACTCGGCGCGTTCGCCAAATCCGATCCGGATGATCGCTCACTCACGCGCCCCGACCTCGAGTATCACGTGCAGCCGCTCTCGCTCGATCGCTTCGGCGAACCGTTGCATCGCTTCAATGCATTCACCGCGTCGGTATGCCAGTTGCGGCCGACCTCGCGTGGCAGCATTCACATCGGATCGGCCGATGCGTCGGCGCCTCCGTTGATCGCCCCCAACTATCTGTCCACGGACTATGACCGGCACGTCGCTGCCAACGCATTGCGTCTCACACGCCGCATTGCCGCGGCGCCTGCGCTCGCGCCCTATCGGCCGCAAGAGATTCTCCCCGGTATCCAGTACCAGACCGAAGAAGAACTTCGGCAGGCCGCGGGCGCGGTCGGCACCACCATCTTTCATCCGGTCGGCACCTGCCGGATGGGCGCCGCCGACGATCCTGGCGCGGTCGTCGACAATCGCCTGCGAGTTATCGGTGTCGACGGTTTGCGGGTGGTCGACGCATCAATCATGCCGTCCATCACTTCGGGCAACACCAATTCGCCGACGCTGATGATCGCCGAACGCGCAGGCGACATGATCCGCGAAGACCGTCGCGCACGCGCGCCCGGCAGTGTCCTGATCCAGACGAGCGCTGCGCCGTCCATGTCCGGCGTGTGACACACCGTGTGACCGCAGGAGCCGAGGCCGCGGCGCGCGCCTCGGACTTTCCCTGGCATGCCTCGAGCACGATTGACGCAGCGCGTGAACACGCCTCGACCTTGCTTCAAACAGTCGTCATCCACTAAGTGCAAATCCCAATGAATGCGCTGCATCATTGGCGCGACAATGGCAGCCATGCTGCGTGCCGCCCATGGATTACCGTCCGGATTGGTGCAGTACGCCAACGAGCGGCACGGGGTGCCGCCGTCACATAAAAGTCGCGCAGTCGTTCGCGCGGAAGATCGTAATGCTTCGCCTTACTCCGTATGGAAGGGAACATGATTCTCGGCGATACGATTCTCGAAACGCGCGGCCTCACCCGCGAGTTCAAAGGCTTCATCGCCGTGAACGGGGTGAACCTGCGCGTGCGCCGTGGCTCGATCCATGCGCTGATTGGCCCTAATGGGGCAGGCAAGACCACCTGCTTCAATCTGCTCACCAAATTCCTCGAACCGACCGCGGGTCAGATCGTCTTCAACGGAATCGACATCACCAATGAGCGTCCGGCGCAAATCGCCCGGCGCGGCATCATCCGCTCGTTTCAGATCTCTGCTGTATTTCCACATCTGACAGCATTGCAGAACGTGCGCATCGGTTTGCAGCGCGTGCTCGGCACGGCATTTCACTTCTGGAAGAGCGAACGCACGCTGCGTCAGCTCGACGATCGGGCAATGGATTTACTCACCCAGGTCGGATTGACCGATTTCGCCGACGTGCTCACGGTAGAACTGTCCTACGGCCGCAAGCGCGCGCTCGAAATCGCCACGACGCTCGCGATGGAGCCCGAGTTGATGCTTCTCGACGAACCAACGCAAGGCATGGGCCATGAAGACGTTGATCGCGTCACGGCTTTGATCAAGAAAGTATCGAGCGGCCGCACGATCCTGATGGTCGAGCACAACATGAACGTGATCGCGGGCATCTCAGACACCATCACCGTGCTGCAACGAGGCGAAGTGCTCGCGGAAGGCAGCTATGCCGAAGTGTCGAAGAATCCGCTCGTGATGCAAGCCTATATGGGCAGCGCCGACGCGGCGCTCGCCGGAGCCCACGCATGAATACGATTGCCGAGCGTGAAAGTCTCGAAGTGACCGGCACGGCTGGCGGTGCCCCCGCGCTGGAGATCGCGGGTTTGCAGGCATGGTACGGGGAGTCCCATATCCTGCATGGCGTCGATCTGACGGTGAACCGCGGCGAAGTCGTCACGCTGCTGGGCCGTAACGGCGCGGGGCGCACCACCACACTGCGCGCGATCATGGGGCTGACCGGCCGGCGCACCGGCTCGATCCGCATCGGCGGACGCGAAACCATCAATCTGCCCACACATCGTATCGCTCATTGCGGCATCGGTTACTGCCCGGAAGAGCGTGGGATTTTCTCGAGTCTCTCGTGTGAGGAAAACCTGCTGTTGCCGCCGCCCGTCGGCGACAAGGCGCACATGATGTCGCTCGAAGAAATCTATTCGATGTTTCCGAATCTGCAGGAGCGCCGTATGAGCCAGGGCACGCGGCTCTCGGGTGGCGAGCAGCAGATGCTGGCGGTTGCACGTATTCTGCGCACTGGCGCGAGTTTGCTGCTGCTCGACGAAATCTCGGAAGGGCTTGCACCGGTCATCGTGCAGGCGCTCGCCCGCATGATCATGACGCTTAAGGCGCGTGGCTACACGGTCGTAATGGTCGAACAGAATTTCCGCTTTGCCGCGCCACTCGCCGATCGCTTCTACGTGATGGAGCACGGTGCGATCGTGGAGCACTTCGAGGCCGGTGAGCTCGAAAGCAAGATGCCCGTACTGCACGACCTACTGGGCGTATAGACAGGAAGTAACGAGAAGCGTCCGATTGCCTCTGATAACCACAAGCGAAGAAACCAGGAGACAGGAATGAAAAAGAACCCACTCGCGCGGCTTGCCACACGATGTTTCGCGGTTGCCGCCGGCGCCGCGTTGACGATGGGCAGCGCGCAGGCCGCTGACGATGCCGTGAAGATCGGCTTCATCACCGACATGTCGGGTCTGTATGCGGATATTGATGGCCAGGGCGGTCTCGAAGCGATCCGCATGGCCGTGGCCGACTTCGGCGGCAAGGTCAATGGCAAGCCGATCTCCGTGGTCTATGCCGATCACCAGAACAAGGCCGACATCGCGGCGTCGCGGGCGCGCGAATGGTTCGATCGGGATGGCGTCGATCTGCTGATCGGCGGCACGAATTCGGCAACCGGGCTGTCGATGAACACCGTGGCCGGTGAAAAGCACAAGGTCTATATCAGCATCGGCGCGGGCGCCGACACCCTGACCAACGAGCAGTGCACACCGTACACGATCCACTACGCGTACGACACGACGGCGCTCGCCAAGGGCACGGGCTCGGCGGTGACGAAGCAGGGTGGCAAGACGTGGTACTTCCTGACCGCTGACTACGCGTTCGGCAAGGCTCTCGAAAAGAATACGTCGGACGTGGTGAAGGCCAACGGCGGCCAGGTGCTGGGTGCCGTGCGTCATCCGCTTTCGGCATCGGATTTCTCGTCGTTCCTGTTGCAGGCGCAAGCTTCGAAGGCGCAGATCCTCGGCCTCGCCAACGCGGGCGGCGACACGATCAACTCGATCAAGGCCGCCAAAGAATTCGGCATCATGAAGACGATGAAGCTGGCCGCACTGCTGATGTTTATCGACGACGTCCACAGTCTGGGTCTGGAAACGACCCAGGGCCTGGTGCTGACGGACAGCTGGTACTGGAACAAGGACGCCACCACGCGCGCGTGGGCGCGGCGCTACTTCGACAAGATGAAGAAGATGCCGTCCAGCCTGCAGGCTGCCGACTACTCCGCAACCATGACTTACCTGAAGGCCGTGCAGACGGTCGGCTCGACCGACTCCGACAAGGTGATGGCGCAACTGAAGAAGGCCAAGATCGACGATTTCTACGCGAAGGGCTACATCCGTCAGGACGGCAGCATGATCCACGATATGTACCTGATGCAGGTGAAGACGCCGGCCGAATCCAAAGAGCCGTGGGACTACTACAAGATCACTGCGACGATTCCCGGCGAACAGGCGTTCACGACCAAGGCTGAAACGCGCTGCGCGATGTGGAAATGAGCGCTGACTGATAACCAGATGACCGTCTGTCTGCATTGCCTGGCGTGCGATACATGTCGCCGTTTTGGTACACAGACCGACGGCAAGCTGTTTCATATGCCGCGCGCGATCGGGCGGATGGCTCGCCGGCCTCACGCCGGCGGGATCATACGTAACCGATCTCACCCTGACGATGGCTTAAGGGATTAAGGCTTCAATGGAAATCTTTGGCGTTCCGCTGCCGGCGATGCTGAGCCAGTTGCTGCTGGGGCTCGTGAACGGCTCGTTCTATGCGATTCTCAGCCTGGGTCTGGCGGTGATCTTCGGCTTGCTCAACGTGATCAATTTCGCGCACGGCGCGTTGTTCATGCTCGGCGCGATGCTCGCGTGGATGGGCCTGTCGTATTTCGGCCTGCCGTACTGGGTCATGCTGGTGCTCGCGCCGCTGATCGTCGGCGTGTTCGGCATGGTGATCGAACGCTCGATGCTGCGCTGGCTGTACAAGCTCGATCATCTTTATGGGCTGCTGCTCACTTTCGGGCTCACGCTGGTTGTCGAAGGCGTGTTCCGGTCGATCTATGGTTCGTCCGGCCAGCCATACGATGTGCCCTCTGCGCTTTCCGGCGCGACCGATCTCGGCTTCATGTTCCTGCCGAACTATCGTGCGTGGGTGGTGGTGGCGTCGCTGGTGGTCTGCTTTGCCACGTGGTTCGTGATCGAGAAGACGCGCCTCGGCGCCTACCTGCGCGCGGGCACCGAGAATCCGAAACTGGTCGAGGCGTTCGGTGTCAACGTGCCGTTGATGATCACGCTTACCTATGGCTTCGGCGTTGCGCTGGCTGCGTTCGCCGGCGTGCTTGCCGCGCCGGTGATTCAGGTCTCGCCGTTGATGGGCCAACCGATGATCATCACGGTGTTTGCGGTGGTCGTGATCGGCGGCATGGGTTCGATCATGGGCTCGATCCTGACCGGCCTGATGCTTGGTGTGATCGAAGGGCTGACGCGTGTGTTTTACCCGGAAGCTTCGGCGACCGTCGTCTTCGTGATCATGGCGCTCGTGTTGCTGGTGCGCCCGGCGGGTCTCTTCGGCAAGGAAAAATGATGCAGAGAAAAGTGCTCTACGGTCTGCTGCTGATCGCGCTTCTCGCGGTGCCCGTGCTCGGCATCTATCCGCTGTTCGTCATGAAGGTGCTGTGCTTCGCGTTGTTCGCCGCGGCTTTCAATCTGCTGATTGGCTACACGGGCTTGCTCTCGTTCGGTCACGCAATGTTTCTCGCCTCGGCCGGTTACGTCACCGGTTATGCGATGCAGACGCTCGGCTTCTCTCCGGAGCTCGGCGTGGTGGCGGGCACCGCCACCGCAACGTTGCTTGGGCTGGTGGTCGGCCTGTTCGCGATCCGTCGGCAGGGCATCTACTTCGCGATGGTGACGCTGGCGCTGGCGCAGATGGTCTATTTCGTGTTCCTGCAGGCGCCATTCACACACGGCGAGGACGGCCTGCAAGGCGTGCCGCGCGGCAAGCTGTTCGGCTTGCTGAACCTGTCGTCGGACGTGACGCTGTACTTTGTCGTGCTGGCCGTGATGGTTCTGGCATTCCTGCTGATCGTGCGGATCGTGCACTCGCCGTTCGGACAGGTGCTGGTGGCGATCAAGGAGAACGAGCCGCGCGCCGTGTCGCTCGGTTACGATACCGATCGCTTCAAGCTGCTGGCGTTCATTCTGTCCGCTGGGATCGCCGGATTGGCGGGCTCGCTCAAGGTACTGGTGCAGGGCTTCGAGACATTGAGCGACGCGTACTGGACCATGTCAGGTCTCGTGATCCTGATGACGCTCGTGGGTGGTATGGGGACGCTGTTCGGGCCGCTGCTCGGCGCGGCGCTGATCGTTGCGCTCGAAGACCGGCTCGGCGATATCGGCACGGCGCTGGCTTCGTCGACGGGCGTCGAATGGTTCCGCTCGCTGGGCGAATCCGTGACCATTGTGACGGGCGTGATTTTCATTGCCTGCGTGCTGGCGTTCCGGCGCGGTATTGTCGGTGAGATCATCGCGCGAGTGCGGCCATTGCGGGCCTGAAGCGGCACTGAATTTTAAATTGCTTTGGCGTCCGATATAATTCGGCGCTCGCGAAGTCGGCCAGACTGGATGTTGCGTTGCGCACGGGTCGGGCTCGCGCTAAACCGGCACAAAACGTGCCCCACATTTGTGCCGCAGTGCACCACTAGGGTAATTGCTAGTTGTAAGGGGGCAGGTGCTCGTTTAATCTTCATGCAGTTTTGATGCACCACGAATTTTGCAGGTGGAGAACGAGGAGACAATGAGGCACTCAGTGCCCAGACGAAAGCGCTGTTGGATTGATATCCAACAGCGCTTTTTATTTGTATTTTTCGTTATTCGCCATTCAATTCCTCCGCTAATTCGGTGACCCTTTTTTGTTCACCGAGCCACCCCCAATTTCATCTGCCGTTACCCTGCAAAATGCTTGCAGCGCGGGGCTTTCGTCCGCTAAACTTGCCATTCACCGACCGCTCGGTCGGTGATTCGAATCTGCGGATTTGAATTCAAATGAATAACGGGGTAGACAGAGGAGCGGGATGAAGTCGGCATTGCGTTGGATGAGCGCGGCATTAGTCGCCACCGGGGTATCCGCGGCATGGAGTGGCCACGCATTCGCGGACGTAAAAATCGGCGTCACGGTGTCGGCAACGGGGCCGGCTGCGTCGCTCGGTATTCCGGAAAAGAACACGATCGCGCTGCTGCCTAAAGAAGTGGCAGGGCAGAAGATCGACTACATCGTACTCGACGATGCCACCGATTCGACCCAGGCTGTCAAGAACGCACGCAAGCTCACCAGCGAAGATCATGTGGATGCCTTGATCGGCTCGACCGTCGTGCCGAACTCGCTGGCCATGACCGACGTCGCTGCCGAAAGCACCACACCGATTATCTCCATGGCCGCCGCGGCGAGCATCGTCGAACCGATGGATGCGAAGCGCGCGTGGGTCTTCAAGACACCGCAAAACGACATTCTGATGGCCACCGCGATCGCGCAGCATATGTCGAATCACGGTGTGAAGACGGTCGGCTTTATCGGCTTTGCAGATGCGTACGGCGAGAGCTGGTTCAAGGAATTCGGCAAGGCCGCCGATCTCGCGAAGATCAAGATCGTCGCGAACGAACGCTTCGCGCGCAACGATGCTTCGGTGACGGGCCAGGTGCTGAAGATCATGTCGCAGAATCCGGATGCGGTGCTGATCGCCGGCGCGGGCACACCGGCCGCGTTGCCGCAAAAAACCCTCAAGGAACGCGGCTACAAGGGCAAGTACTATCAGACGCACGGCGTCGCCAATAACGACTTCCTGCGCGTGTGCGGCAAGGATTGCGAAGGCACCTATCTGCCGGCCGGTCCGCTGCTGGTCGCTGACCAGTTGCCCGATTCGAACCCGGTGAAGAAGACCGCGCTCGCATACAAGCATGCATATGAAGCTGCGTACGGCGCCGGTTCGGTGTCGACATTCGGCGGTCACGCATGGGATGCAGGCTTGCTGTTGCAACGCGCGATCCCGCTTGCGCTGAAGAAAGGTCAGCCGGGCACGCCTGCGTTCCGCGAAGCGCTGCGTACGGCACTCGAAAATACGAAGGACATGCCCGCTTCCCACGGCATCTTCAACATGAGCACGAACGACCACGCTGGTCTCGACCAGCGGGCGCGTGTGATGGTGGAGATCGTCGGCGGCAAGTGGAAGCTGTCCGGCGACTGAGCGAAGGCGAAGCGATACGGGACCCACTCAAAAAAGACGCGTGCAGTTGCCGCGTCTTTTTTATTGCCCGCATTTGATGAGTGGCGGTGCCTGAAGCGGGTTGGACAAGCGAAGGATCGGTGATGAAAACGCGGTCAAAGCGCGGCCTAAGCGGCCCGTTTCAGGACAAACCCGCATTCGGGCGACAGTCTATTGACCGTGAATGATGCAGAACGCAATACTACTAACATGTTAGTGTTTCGTGCATTGGAAATCGCAGTAGTGGTTCGCAGCAGGGGAGTGGCACCAGAACGGCGACGGCATTGGTGCTGAGCAGGGAAAACCATGCTTGGCATGCCGGAACCCTATAACTAGATTCAGACACCCGGCCCGTGCGCCGGATTACAGATACGCGCTTCAAAGCGTTTGGAGACTTGCAATGAAAAAGACAAAGCAATGGGTACGCACCGGTATCGCGATGGCGTTGATGTGCGGCGCGGGCGCTGCTCTCGCGCAGGTGAAAATCGGCGTCACGCTGTCCACGACCGGTCCGACCGCATCGCTCGGGATTCCTGAAAAGAACACGATCGCATTGCTACCCAAAGAGATCGGTGGCAAGACGGTGCAGTACATCGTGCTTGACGATGGATCGGACACCGGCAAAGCCGTACAGAACACCCGTAAGTTGATCGATGAAGACCACGTGGACGCTATCATCGGCTCGACGACCACGCCGAACTCGCTGGCGATGCTCGACCCCGCAGCCGAAGGCAAGACACCTGTGATTTCGCTGGGGGCCTCCGCAGCGATCATTTCACCGATGGATGCCAAGCGCGCGTGGGCCTTCAAACCGCCGCAAAACGACAGCCTGATGGCTGACGCAATCGCCGACTACATGGAGCGGCATGGCGTGAAGACGGTTGGTTTCATCGGCTTCGCGGATGCGTACGGTGAAGGCTGGAACAACGTCTTCACCGCTGCGGCTGCGGAGCACCATCTGAAGATCGTGTCCAACGAGCGCTTTAACCGCACCGACGCATCGGTAACGGGCCAGGTGCTGAAGACGATGGGAGCGAACCCGGACGCGGTGTTGATCGCGGGCGCGGGTACGCCGTCGGCGCTGCCAGCCAAGACGCTCAAGGAGCGCGGCTACAAGGGCAAGGTCTATCAGACGCACGGCGTCGCCAATAACGACTTCCTGCGCGTGTGCGGCAAGGACTGCGAAGGTGAATTCCTGCCCGCCGGCCCGATCCTCGTGGCGGATCAACTGCCGGAATCGAACCCGGTGAAGAAGTCAGCGGAAGCGTACAAGGCAGCGTATGAGAAAGCGTATGGCGTAGGCTCGGTGGCGACCTTCGGCGGTCATGCATGGGACGCCGGCCAGATGCTGCAAGCGGCGATTCCGGTCGCGCTGAAGACTGCTCAACCGGGCAGCGAAGCGTTCCGCGTGGCACTGCGTGGTGCACTGGAAAACATCAAAGAACTGCCGGTCTCGCACGGCATCATGAACACCACGACGACCGACCACAACGGCCTCGACAAGCGCGCACGCGTGATCGTGCAGATCGTCGACGGCAAGTGGAAGCTGCTGAACGACTAACAACAAAAACGGTACGCGCCTCTCGCGCAGCATGCGGCGCATGACGCCGCATTGCCATTCTGTTCGATGACAATGGCAACGACCGCTGCGCCGTATTCCGGCGCGGCGGTCGCTTTTTCTGACATTGCTGGTTAGTGGCCGGCCGCGGGTTCTGCCGCCACGACTGTTCCCGGTTTTGACTTCGACGCTTCAGGACGAGGAAGTATGGATCTATCAATTGCGGCGATCCTCGCGCAGGACGGCATCACCACCGGCGCGATCTACGCGCTGCTCGCGCTTGCGCTAGTGCTGGTGTTCTCCGTGACGCGGGTGATCTTCATCCCGCAGGGCGAGTTTGTTTCGTACGGCGCGCTGACGCTCGCCGCACTTCAGACACAAAAATTTCCGGCCACGTGCTGGTTGTTGATGGCGATGGGCGCGGCATGCTTTGTCGTCGAGATAGCGGGGCTGGTGCGGCATTCAGAAAGACGCCGGCATGCGGCGCGCACGCTGGTGATGCTGGTCGGCAAATATCTGCTGTTTCCGATTGCGGTGTACGCGCTCACGCAAGGTGTTTTCCTGCATCCGCTGCCGATGATCGCGCAAATCGCGCTGACGCTGCTGATCGTGATTCCGATGGGGCCGTTCGTCTACCGGCTCGCGTACGAACCGATCGCAGAGGCGACCACGCTGCTGCTGTTGATCGTCGCGGTGGCAGTGCACTTTGCGATGGTCGGTCTCGGGCTCGTGATGTTCGGTGCGGAAGGCTCGCGCACCACGGCGTTCTCCGATGCGACCTTTAACCTCGGCACGCTGTCGATTTCCGGACAAAGCCTGTGGGTGGTCGGCACGGCGGTGGTGCTGATCGGCGCGCTGTATCTGTACTTCGATCGCTCGATCTCCGGCAAGGCTTTGCGCGCGACATCCGTGAACCGGCTCGGCGCGCGGCTCGTCGGCATCGGCACGACGCAAGCAGGGCGCCTCGCGTTCACGCTCGCGGCGGGCCTCGGTGCGCTGTGCGGCATCCTTGTCGCACCCTTGACCACCATCTACTACGACTCGGGCTTCCTGATCGGTTTGAAGGGCTTTGTGGGAGCGATTATCGGCGGTCTGGTCAGCTATCCGCTGGCAGCCGCGGGTTCGATCCTCGTCGGCCTTCTGGAGTCGTATTCGTCGTTCTGGGCGAGCGCCTATAAGGAAGTGATCGTGTTCACGCTGATCATCCCGGTGCTGTTGTGGCGGAGTCTGGCCAGCCCGCACTCGGAAGAGGAAGAGGAGTGACACGATGAAACGGATCATGCAAAACAAGTTCTTCTGGTTGTTCCTCGTGGTGCTGTTCGCGTTGCCGGTGCTGCCGCATCCGATTCATGTGCCTGAGTACTGGGTGACGCTGCTCAACTACATCGGCCTGTATTCGATCGTCGCGATCGGTCTCGTGCTGCTGACGGGTATCGGCGGGATGACGAGCTTCGGGCAGGCGGCGTTCGTCGGCATCGGCGCGTATGCGACCGCGTATCTGACGACCGCGTACGGCGTGTCGCCGTGGCTCGCGCTGATCGCGGGCGTGGTGGCGACGGCGTTGATCGCGCTGATGCTGGGGCTCGTGACGATGCGGCTATCGGGTCACTTTCTGCCGCTCGGCACGATCGCGTGGGGGCTCGCGCTGTTCTATCTGTTCGGCAACCTGGAGATGCTCGGCAAGTACGACGGCATCAATGGGATTCCGGTACTGAATGTTTTTGGTATCAAGCTGGAGTCCGGCCGTCATATCTATTACCTGATCTGGGTGGTGGTGCTCGGTGCGGTGATTTCTGTTCAAAATCTGCTTAATAGCAGGCCTGGGCGGGCGATCCGCGCCTTGCGCGGCGGCGGCATGATGGCCGAAGCGATGGGCGTCAACACGGGCTGGATGCGTGTGGTGATCTTTGTCTATGCCGCGGTGTTGGCGTCGATTTCAGGGTTCCTGTATGCGCACCTGCAACGCGCTGTGAATCCGACGCCCTTTGGTCTGAACCACGGCATCGAGTTTCTGTTCATGGCGGTGGTGGGGGGCGTGTCGCATGTCTGGGGCGCGGTGCTCGGTGCAGCGATCCTGACCGTATTGCAGGATTATCTGCAAACGCTGTTGCCGAAACTCCTCGGCGAGAACGGCAACTTCGAAGTGATCGTATTCGGCATCCTGATGGTGCTGTTGCTGCAATACGCTCGCCAGGGCGTCTGGCCGTTTGTCGCGCGGTTTTTTCCGAAGGGGCCGCGTGCGCATCTGTCGGATCATGCTGAGCCGTTGCCGCAGCGCAGCAAGCCGACGGCGGGCGAAAACCTGCTGACGGTGAATAAGGCGCGCAAGCAGTTCGGCGGGCTGGTCGCGGTGAACGACGTCAGTTTCGAGGTGAAAGCAGGGCAGATCATCGGTTTGATTGGACCGAACGGCGCCGGCAAATCGACTACCTTCAATCTGGTCACCGGTGTCTTACAGGCGACGAGCGGGGAGATCACCTTCCGCGGCGAGCGTATCGATTCGCTGAGTTCACGTGAAATCGTCAAGCGCGGTATCGGCCGCACGTTCCAGCACGTCAAGCTGCTGCCTGGGATGACGGTGCTGGAGAACGTTGCGATCGGCGCGCATCTGCGCGGCCAGGCCGGCGTTTGGCGCAGTGTCGCGCGTCTGAACGGTGCGGAAGAAGCGCGCCTGATGGCCGAAGCGGCTCGCCAGATTCGTCGCGTTGGACTCGAACAGCATATGTACGACGAGGCGGGTAGCCTGGCGTTGGGGCAGCAGCGGATTCTCGAAATTGCACGCGCGCTGTGCTGTGACCCGACCCTGCTGTTGCTGGACGAACCTGCCGCCGGTTTGCGGTATCAGGAAAAGCTGCAATTGGCGGACTTGCTGCGCCGCCTCAAGGCCGAAGGCATGAGCGTGCTGTTGGTCGAACACGATATGGATTTCGTGATGAATCTCACAGATCGGCTGGTGGTGATGGAGTTCGGCACGCGCATCGCGGAAGGCTTGCCGCAGGATGTCCAGCAAGACCCGGCTGTGCTCGAAGCTTATCTGGGCGGGGTGGAGTGATGGAGAACACGATGAATGATGCTGCACCGATTCTCGACGTGAACGGTTTGTCGGTCCGCTATGGCAAGGTCGAAGCGCTGCACGGTGCGGCAATCAAGGTGCGGCCCGGCCAGATCGTCTCAGTGATTGGCCCGAACGGTGCGGGCAAGTCCACGTTGCTGAACGCGATCATGGGTGCATTGCCGACGACAGGCCATGCGAAGGGCTCGGTCCTCTATCAGGGTGAAGACGTTAGCGCGGTGCCGGTTGAAAAGCGGGTCGCGCGTGGCATGTGCCTGGTGCCGGAAAAGCGCGAACTGTTCGCGTCGATGACCGTTGAAGACAATCTGGTCCTCGGCGCATATCGGCGCAAGCGGGCAGGGGACCGCAACTTTCTCGATCAGCTCGAGCCGGTCTTCACGCTTTTTCCTCGCTTGAAAGAGCGACGGAAGCAGGCGGCCGGGACGCTATCGGGTGGGGAGCGGCAGATGCTCGCGGTCGGCCGTGCGTTGATGGGCAAACCCGATCTGCTGATGCTCGATGAGCCGAGCCTGGGTCTCGCACCGCTGATCGTGAAGGAAATTTTTCACATCATTAGTGCGCTGCGGCAGATGGGCGTTGCGACGCTGCTGATCGAGCAGAATGCGCGTGCCGCGCTCCAGATCTCCGACTACGGCTATGTGCTTGAAACAGGAGAGTTGGCGCTGGAAGGGCCGGCCGCGGATCTGGCGCGGAATCCGCGCGTGATCGAGACGTATCTGGGGTTGGCCAAGAAAGTGGCCTAGTTCTCCATTTTCAGTCGGTTCGCCGTCGTTCAAAGCGGTGTGTTTCACGTGAAACACACCGCTTTTTTCTTGTCTGGCCATTCGGCCGAAATTCGGGCCTAAACCGAACCCGTTATAATTCGCCCATACATTTTCCTTTGAAAGGCTCACGCGACGATCTGGCGTGAGATCCGCGATGCTTTTTCCCACAGAATTTGACGTAATCGTCGTCGGCGGCGGTCATGCCGGCACAGAGGCCGCCCTGGCCTCGGCGCGCATGGGCAATACGACGCTCCTGCTGACGCACAACATCGAGACGCTCGGTCAGATGAGCTGCAATCCGTCCATTGGCGGCATTGGCAAGGGCCATCTGGTGAAGGAAGTTGACGCGCTCGGCGGTGCGATGGCGGCTGCGACGGACGAGGGCGGGATCCAGTTCCGCATCCTCAATTCGTCGAAGGGGCCTGCCGTTCGCGCGACGCGCGCGCAGGCGGACCGTCTGCTGTACAAGCAGGCGATCCGGCACCGGTTGGAGAATCAGCCGAGCCTGTGGCTGTTCCAGCAAGCAGTCGACGATCTGATGGTGGAAGGCGACCGGGTGGTCGGTGCGGTGACGCAGGTGGGAATTCGTTTCCGCTCGCGTGCAGTCGTGCTGACGGCCGGGACGTTCCTCGACGGCAAGATTCACGTGGGTTTGAACAACTACACCGGTGGCCGTGCTGGCGATCCGGCAGCGGTGTCGCTATCCGCTCGCCTGAAGGAGCTGAAGCTGCCGCAAGGCCGCCTCAAGACCGGGACGCCGCCGCGTATCGACGGTCGGACCATCGACTTTTCGAAGCTTGAAGAGCAACCGGGCGATCTGGATCCGGTGCCGGTTTTCTCGTTTCTGGGGCGAGTCGAGCAGCATCCGCGCCAGGTGCCGTGCTGGGTCACGCATACGAATGAACGCACGCACGACATCATCCGCGGTGGCCTCGACCGCTCGCCGATGTACACCGGCGTGATCGAAGGAGTGGGGCCGCGGTACTGCCCGTCGATCGAAGACAAGATTCACCGTTTCGCGTCGAAGGAATCACATCAGATCTTCCTCGAACCGGAGGGACTGACGACGAACGAGTTCTATCCCAATGGGATTTCCACCAGCCTGCCGTTCGACGTGCAGCTGGAACTCGTACGTTCGATGCGTGGTCTGGAGCACGCGCACATTCTGCGGCCGGGCTATGCCATCGAATACGACTACTTCGATCCGCGTGGGTTGAAGGCTTCGCTGGAAACCAAGGTGATCAACGGATTGTTCTTTGCGGGCCAGATCAATGGCACAACCGGCTACGAGGAAGCGGCTGCACAAGGTTTGCTGGCGGGGATCAACGCTGGCTTGCACGTGCAGGGCAAGGATGCGTGGTGCCCGCGCCGCGATCAGGCCTACTTGGGTGTTTTGGTCGACGATCTCGTGACGCAAGGGGTGTCCGAGCCGTATCGCATGTTCACGAGCCGCGCCGAATACCGTCTGAGTCTGCGCGAAGACAACGCCGATATGCGTCTGACGGAGATCGGCCGCGAACTCGGGGTGGTCGATGACGTCCGTTGGGACGCGTTCAGCCGCAAGCGCGATGCTGTTTCACGTGAAACAGAGCGCCTTCGCACGACGTGGGTCAATCCTAAGACGTTACCGGCGGAAGAAGCGACTGCCTTGCTCGGCAAGCCGATCGACCACGAATACAGTCTGGCGGATCTGCTGCGTCGTCCGGGCGTGACGTATGACGGCGTCTGCGGTTTGCGCGCGGGTGCATGTGCTGCGCCTGAGACGCTGGCCGAAGACGACGTTCTGCTCGCCCAGATCAAGGAGCAGATCGAGATCGGCATCAAGTATCAAGGTTATATCGATCGCCAGGCCGATGAGATCGAGCGAAATGAATCGCACGAAAGTACGCGTTTGCCTGACGGGTTGGACTACGCCGAGGTAAGGGGGCTGTCGTTTGAAGCGCGTCAGAAGCTGACGCAATTCCGCCCTGAAACCATCGGCCAGGCGTCGCGTATCTCCGGCATTACGCCGGCGGCGATCTCCTTGCTGATGGTTCACCTGAAGCGTGGCTTGGGACGCCGTTCGACGAAACCCGCCGAACCCGGCGCCGACAGCACGCCGGTGGCGCAATGACGGTGGGTCAGAAGGGAAGCAGTAGTGAGGCATTGGCACCGCTGTTAGCGGACGGCGTCCGCGAGCTCGGCCTCGATCTCAGCGACGCACAACTCGGCAAACTGCTCGACTACGTTGCGCTGCTGTCCAAATGGAATGCCGTCTACAACCTGACGGCGATTCGCGATCCGCGGCAGATGCTTATCCAGCACATCCTGGATTCGCTTTCGGTCGTGCCGCATCTCGCGACGCGCGGTGCGTCTTCGGTGCTGGACGTGGGTTCCGGTGGCGGCTTGCCCGGCATCGTGTTGGCTATCGTCCTGCCTGAGTGGACCGTCACCGTGAACGACATCGTGCACAAGAAGACGGCTTTTCAGGCCCAGGCCAAAGCCGAGCTCGGCCTTGCGAATCTGTCGGTCGTCACGGGCCGCGTCGAGACTTTGCAGCCGGGCGCCGAAGTACCGGCAAAGTTCGACGTAATCGTGTCGCGTGCATTCGCAGAGCTCGCGGATTTCGTTACACTGGCCCGTCATCTCGTTGCGGAGCAGGGTGCGATCTGGGCAATGAAGGGTGTACGTCCGGATGGTGAGATCGAGCGCCTGCCGGCGGGTGCCCGCGTGGAACAGATCATCCGGCTGAATGTGCCGTCGCTCGATGCGGAGCGGCATTTGATCAAGGTGCTGGTGGACGCGGACAGCTGAGGGCCGCCACCAGTAGGTGCCGGGCACGCACCGGATACCACGAGCGCTTTCTACTTTATTCAAGCAGCAAAAGGGACACACCAACGATGGCAAAAATCTTCTGCGTTGCGAACCAGAAGGGCGGCGTCGGCAAGACGACGACGGCAGTCAATCTGGCCGCGAGCCTGGCAGCGCAGGGACAGCGAGTCCTTCTCATCGATCTGGACCCGCAGGGCAACGCCACGATGGGCAGCGGTGTCGACAAGGCTGCGTGTGCGAACACCGTCTACGAAGTGCTTGTGGACGGCGTATCCGTGGCGGATGCGCGAGTGCGCCCGGAAGCCGTCGGCTACGACGTGCTGCCCGCGAACCGTGAGCTGGCGGGTGCCGAAGTCGAACTGGTCAGCGTGCAGCATCGCGAGCGTCAACTGAAAGTCGCCTTGGCGGAGGTCGAAAGCGAGTATGAATTCGTGCTGATTGACTGCCCACCGGCGCTGTCGCTGCTGACGCTCAATGGTTTGTGCGCTGCCCATGGCGTGGTGATCCCGATGCAATGCGAGTACTTCGCGCTTGAGGGACTGTCCGACCTGGTCAACACGATCAAGCAGGTGCACGCGAACCTGAATCGCGACTTGAAGGTGATCGGCCTGCTGCGCGTGATGTTCGATCCACGTATCACCTTGCAACAGCAAGTCTCGGATCAACTGAAAGAGCACTTTGGCGACAAGGTGTTCGATGTAGTGATCCCGCGCAACGTACGCCTTGCCGAGGCGCCTAGCTATGGGTTGCCGGGCGTTGTGTTCGATAAGGCCTCGCGCGGTGCGCAGGCGTATGTGCAGTTCGGTGCAGAGATGATTGAGCGGGTGCGCACATTGAATGACGCGCGCCAGGCGTCCTAAGCGGATCGAGGAAGCACAATGAACGCAGTAGCAAGAAAGAAGGGGTTGGGCCGCGGTCTGGAAGCATTGCTGGGTGGCAGTGCGGATATTACCGAGGCCGTCGTGATCGAGGGTGCGCCGAACGTGCTGCCACTCAGTAAGCTGCAGGCCGGCAAGTACCAGCCGCGTACGCGCATGGACGAGGGCGCGTTGCAGGAGTTGGCCGCCAGCATCCGTGCTCAGGGGCTCATGCAGCCTATTCTCGTGCGGCCGGTGTCCGCGGATAAGTACGAGATCATCGCCGGCGAGCGGCGCTTCCGTGCGGCACGCATCGCCGGTCTCAATGAGGTGCCGGTGCTGGTGAGGGACGTGCCGGACCAGGCCGCCGCAGCGATGGCGCTGATTGAGAATATTCAGCGCGAAGATCTGAATCCGCTGGAAGAAGCACAGGGTATTCAGCGCCTGCTCGACGAATTCAATTTCACGCACGAACAGGCGGCTGAATCGGTTGGCCGTTCGCGCAGTGCTGTATCGAACTTGCTGCGTTTGCTGAATCTGGCGACGCCGGTGCAGACGATGTTGCTGGCCGGCGATCTGGACATGGGGCATGCACGCGCGCTTCTGGCCGTCGACGCCGCGACGCAGATCACGTTGGCCAACCAGGTCGTCAACAAGCGCATGTCGGTGCGCGAAACTGAAAAGCTGGTGACGACGACGACCAAGGTTGCGCCCGCGGTCAAGGCACGAGCGAATCAGGACGGTGGCCGCGACACGCGACGGCTTGAGGAGGAATTGTCCGATCTGCTCGCCGCAACGGTAAAGATCAAGCTCGGCCGACGCGGCCGTGGCCAGGTGCTGGTGGACTTCGGCGATCTGGACGCGTTAGAAGGGATTCTTGTCCGGTTGCGTGGTAACGCTACGGTCTGATCCTGACGGCTTGAATGTGAGGGATGTTGAGAGCACGCGTGCGGCCTGGCCGGATCTGGTTTCCGGCTCTCGCTCGCAAGCTGTTTGGCGCACCTGGTGTGTTTTTTTCCGGCGGTAGCGGTAGGGCAGCGGTCGTATCTGCCACAAGCATGGCTCGTTTGATGGTCTCCCTGCCCGATCGATAACCCACGTGGATATCAGTTGGATACCTAACTATATGTCCCGTTTAATAATAAGGATTGCGATGTATCAGCTTGCGCGGATATTTTCGTGATGACGCAGACGTGGCCGGGTTGTGCGATGAGTTGAATTGGCCGCGCAGGCTTGGCCTCGCTGCCGCGACGCTGCAACGGGTTTTGCATACTCCGCCCTTTCACGGACTGGGATCTGGCAGCGGGCGTTGGATGCCTACGCGTGGATTGGTGGGGTGCGAGGGCAGGGCAGGACCGGCATGAAGTGGCAGGCGCCTGACTGCTCGCGGCGTCGACCGTCCGGACTGGGAGAAGGCTCCGGTGATGTTTGGTCGCATTGGGGAGGACCAGGGCCTGCAGTCGCCGTCGCGCTTCTAACCGGCGCCGTCCATCATGTCTACCAAAGGCGGCAAAAAACATCGTCTGTTGCATTTTTGAGACGTCCGTAGCAGCGTCGAAACGACGCATCTGCGCACTTCAAGCGACCTGATTCATCGCGCATGTTTTGCCGCCCCCCGGCCGCCTTACATTTGTCGTGTACAGCTCGCCCGAGATCGCGTTCCCGTATCGTGAAGGCCGTTTTCATGCTGGTTATTGAACGGCCTAAAGTCTTGAATTGCCTGCAACTATCGCTTACAATCGCCCGGATTTAATTGCACGGCAACCCCGTAAGCGCAGCGTAAGCTTGCGGGCTGGAACAAGACTTTCGGAACACTGCGATGGCGGTTAAAACGTCGAATCAAGCGCCGAAGAATGGGCGTGACGACCACCGCGCTGAACGCACCGTTTCCGATGCGTCCACCGGTCTGCACGTTACAACTGACGATGCGTGGGATGTCGAGCAACAAGATAACAATATCGTTCCGCTCACGCGGGCTGAGGCTGAAAAGCTGTTTGGTCCGAATGTGAGTCGTCCATCGCGCGTCACGCCTTTCAAGGTCGTGGTGGCGCAAATGGTTTTGTCCCTGGGTGCTACGCTGGTGTGGTGGCTGTTCTACAAGCCGCCGGGCGCTGCTGCGCTGTCCGCGTTCCTGGGGGGAGCGATCTGCTGGGTGCCGGGCGCGTTGTTCGCGGCACGACTTAGAACGCTGAGCGGCGCCGAAACAGTGATGAGCTGGATGATCGGCGAAGCGCTCAAGATGGGGACAACGATCGCGATGTTTGTAGCCATCGCTTTCTGGTATCACGACGTACGCTGGGTGCCGCTGCTCGTGACTTACCTCATCGCGCTCAAGACTTACTGGATCGCCCTCGCGTGGCGCTAAGGTAGTAGCAGAGAGTAGCAACGCAAAATTCAGGCTGGCGCGCAGCGCTGGCGTAAGGAGTGCGGATATGACACGATCCGCACCCGGCGTGTTCCCGCAATACAGAATTGCGGCGGGAACGGCCTAAGACGATTTTCGACAATTTGGGTGGCATTAACGATATGGCAGCTAGCGAAGGCACGCGCGCTCTGGATCCGTCCGAGTACATCGCGCACCACTTGCAGAACTTTTCCACCGCGCACCAGACGTCGATTTTCGACATTCACGTGTGGAATCTGGACACCCTCTTCTGGTCGATCGTTTGCGGTCTGGCCACGATCGCCATCCTGCATCTGGCGGCTCGCAAGGCGACGTCCGGCGTGCCGGGTCGTTTCCAGTGCGCGATCGAAATGCTGGTCGAGATGGTCGAAGATCAATCGAAGTCGATGATCCACGGCTCGCGCACCTTCATCGCACCGCTGGCACTGACCGTGTTCGTCTGGGTCGCGTTGATGAACTCGCTCGACTTCATCCCCGTCGACCTGCCGGGCCGCGTGATCGGCTGGCTGGGCCTGTCGGAAGCCATCCCCCATCACCGCATCGTGCCGACCGCCGACCTGAACGGCACGCTCGGCATCGCGCTCGGCGTGTTCGCGCTGATGATTTACTACAACTTCAAGATCAAGGGCGCAGGCGGCTTCGTGCATGAACTGCTGTCGGCTCCGTTCGGCGCGCATCCGCTGCTGTGGATCCCGAACCTTGCATTGAACATCATCGAGTTCGTCGCAAAGACGGTTTCGCTCGGCATGCGGCTGTTCGGCAACATGTACGCGGGCGAGCTGTTGTTCCTGCTGATTGCTCTCCTCGGCAGCATGTGGGGTTTCGGCGCGGACGCGTCAGTGCTCGGCTTTATCGGCCACGTCATCGCAGGCACGGTCTGGGCGATCTTCCACATCCTGATCGTTCTGCTGCAAGCGTTCATTTTCATGATGCTGACGCTGGTGTACATCGGACAGGCACACGACAGCCACTAATCACGGCGTGTCGAACGACGAATTGTTTTAGTTTTGTTTTATTAAATCCCAGTTCCAACCAGTTCTAAAAGACTTTTCACAAAGGAGTGATCATGCAAGCTTTCATCGCCAACATCCAGGGTCTGACCGCCATCGGTATCGGCATCATCATCGGCCTGGGTGCAATCGGCGCCTGTATCGGTATCGGCCTGATGGGTGGCAAGTACATCGAAGCATGTGCTCGTCAACCGGAACTGATGAACCCGCTGCAAACCAAGATGTTCCTGCTGGCTGGTCTGATCGATGCGGCGTTCCTGATTGGCGTTGGTGTGGCAATGCTGTTCGCGTTCGCGAACCCGCTGCTGTCGAAGCTGGCAGGCTGAGGTTCCTCGGAAGTTTGCGCCTGAGCTATAACTGGTAAAGGCGCAGGGCGGAACGGGCACTTGGGCGCTGATCGAATACAGAATCGATGAGCGCCTTGCCGTTTCACTTTCCGAACTAGCAACGTTTAAGGAAACACCGTGAATCTCAACGCAACCCTGTTTGCGCAAATGGTCGTGTTCCTGATCCTCGCGTGGTTCACGATGAAGTTCGTGTGGCCGCCGTTGATCAACGCCCTCGACGAGCGCTCAAAGAAGATTGCTGACGGTTTGTCTGCCGCTGAAAAGGGCAAGGCTGAACTCGAAGCCGCCCACAAGCGCGTCGACCAGGAACTGGCTCAGGCACGCAACGACGGTCAACAACGTATTGCTGACGCAGAAAAGCGCGCAGTGACAGTCGCCGACGAAATCAAGGCTCAAGCACAAGCTGAAGCCGCTCGCATCATCGCGCAAGCGAAGGCCGACGCGGAACAGCAAGTTGTGAAGGCCCGCGAAACGCTGCGCGGCGAAGTTGCTGCACTCGCAGTGAAGGGCGCTGAACAGATCCTGAAGCGCGAAGTCGACCAGGCAGCTCACGCTGACCTGCTGAATCAACTGAAAGCCGAGCTCTGATCATGGCCGAACTTGCAACCATCGCCCGTCCGTACGCAGAAGCGCTGTTTGGCGTGGCCGAAGCTGGTGACATCGCCGCCTGGTCCACGCTCGTGCAGGAGCTGGCACAGGTTGCGCGTCTGCCCGAAGTGCTGTCGATCGCCTCGAGCCCGAAAGTGAGCCGCGCACAGGTCAGCGATTTGCTGCTGTCCGCGGTTAAGTCGCCGCTCAAGGACAATGCACAAGCGAAGAATCTGGTGCAAATGCTGGTCGATAACCATCGCCTGCAATTGCTGCCGGAAATCGCCACGCAGTTCGAAGAGTTGAAGAACGCCCGCGAAGGGGCGGCAGATGTGCTGATCGTCAGCGCATTCCCGCTCGAAGGCGCGCAGTTGAACGAACTCGTCGCAGGTCTCGAACGCAAATTCAAGCGCAAGCTGAAGCCGACGGTCGAAGTCGACTCGTCGCTGATCGGCGGCGTGCGCGTGACGGTCGGCGACGAAGTGCTCGATACCTCGGTCCGCGCGCGGCTTGCCAGCATGCAGACGGCTCTGACGGCCTGAAGCGCCGAAAGCGCTGAAGCGGCTGGCACGCAACAGAATTGACTATCAGGAGCGAATAATGCAACTCAATCCCTCTGAGATCAGCGAGCTGATCAAGAGCCGGATCCAGGGCCTTGAAGCGAGCGCAGACGTTCGCAATCAGGGCACCGTGATCTCCGTGACCGACGGTATCGTGCGTATTCACGGCCTGTCGGAAGTGATGCAGGGCGAAATGCTCGAATTCCCGGGCAACACCTTCGGTCTCGCACTGAACCTCGAGCGCGACTCGGTCGGCGCCGTGATTCTGGGTGAGTACGAACACATTTCGGAAGGCGACATCGTCAAGACGACGGGCCGCATTCTCGAAGTGCCGGTGGGTCCGGAACTGCTCGGCCGCGTGGTCGATGCACTCGGCAACCCGATCGACGGCAAGGGCCCGGTCAACGCGAAGAAAACCGACGCGATCGAAAAGATTGCTCCGGGCGTGATCTGGCGTAAGTCGGTTTCGGAGCCGGTTCAAACCGGTCTGAAGTCGATCGACGCGATGGTGCCGGTTGGCCGTGGCCAGCGTGAGCTGATCATTGGCGACCGCCAGTGCGGCAAGACCGCAGTCGCAGTCGACGCGATCATCAACCAGAAGGGCAAGAACCTCTTCTGTATCTACGTCGCGATCGGCCAGAAGGCTTCGTCGATCATGAACGTGGTCCGCAAGCTCGAAGAAACCGGCGCGCTGGAGTACACGATCGTCGTGGCCGCTTCGGCTTCGGAATCGGCTGCGATGCAGTACCTCGCACCGTACGCTGGCTGCACGATGGGCGAATACTTCCGCGACCGCGGTCAAGACGCCCTGATCGTTTATGACGATTTGACCAAGCAAGCTTGGGCATACCGTCAGATCTCGCTGCTGCTGCGCCGCCCGCCGGGCCGCGAAGCTTACCCGGGCGACGTGTTCTATCTGCACTCGCGTCTGCTGGAGCGTGCTGCTCGCGTCTCGGAAGAGTACGTCGAGAAGTTCACGAACGGCGAAGTGAAGGGCAAGAGCGGTTCGCTGACGGCGCTGCCGGTCATTGAAACGCAAGCAGGCGACGTGACCGCATTCGTTCCGACGAACGTGATCTCGATTACCGACGGCCAGATCTTCCTGGAAACCGACCTTTTCAACGCAGGTATCCGCCCGGCAATTAACGCCGGTGTGTCGGTCTCGCGCGTGGGTGGTGCGGCTCAAACCAAGGTCGTGAAGAAGCTGTCGGGCGGTATCCGTACCGACCTCGCGCAGTACCGTGAACTCGCAGCGTTTGCGCAGTTCGCATCGGACCTCGACGAAGCGACCCGCAAGCAACTGGAGCGCGGCCGCCGCGTGACGGAACTGCTGAAGCAGCCGCAGTATCAGCCGCTGCAAGTGTGGGAACTGGCTGTCGCGCTGTTCGCTGCGAACAACGGTTACCTGGACGACCTCGAAGTCGCGCAGGTGCTGCCGTTCGAAAAGGGCCTGCGTGATTACCTGAAGTCGAAGCACGCTGACCTGATCAAGCGCATCGAAGATACCAAGGAACTCTCGAAGGACGACGAAGCCCTGCTGCATACGGCTCTCAAAGACTTCAAGAAGTCCGGCGCTTATTGATCCGCGAGTGATCCGCAAGGCATAAACGGACCTTGAAGCGGCGCGGGCCGCAGGCAACTGAACCCGCGCTGCTTCGATCGCTTTGCATGGGACCCGAGTAAGCGCTGAAGCGCTAACTCGGGCCGACAAGGAGCAAGCAATGGCTGGAATGAAGGAAATTCGCGGCAAGATCAAGAGCGTGCAAAACACGCGCAAGATCACGAAAGCGATGGAGATGGTGGCCGCATCGAAGATGCGCCGCGCTCAGGAGCGCATGCGCGCTGCTCGCCCGTATGCCGACAAGGTCCGCGATATCGCTGCGCACATGAGCCGTGCGAACCCGGAGTATCGTCACCCGTTCATGGTGTCGAACGAAGGCGCGAAAATGGCCGGCATCATCCTCGTTACGACCGATAAAGGTCTGTGCGGTGGGATGAACACCAACGTGCTGCGTGCGTCGCTGCAGAAGTTCAAGGAACTGGAAGGCCAGGGCAAGACGATCGAAGCAACTGCGATTGGCACCAAGGGTCTGGGTTTCCTGAATCGTCTGCGCGCCAAGGTGGTGTCGAATGTCGTGCATCTGGGCGACACGCCGCATCTGGAAAAGCTGATCGGCGCGGTGAAGGTGCAGCTCGACCTGTACTCGGAAGGCAAGGTTTCGGCGGTGTACCTCGCGTACACGCGCTTCGTCAACACGATGAAGCAGGAGCCGGTGATCGAGCAACTGCTGCCGCTGTCGGCAGACCAGTTCGAGCGCAAGGACGAAGACCGCGCGACGCCGAGCACGCAGTGGGACTACATCTACGAGCCGGATGCACAGGCAGTGGTGGACGAGCTGCTGGTGCGTTATGTCGAAGCGCTGGTCTATCAGGCCGTCGCGGAAAACATGGCATCGGAGCAGTCGGCACGAATGGTCGCAATGAAGGCCGCTTCGGACAATGCGAAGACGGTCATCAACGAACTGCAGCTCGTGTACAACAAGAGCCGTCAGGCCGCGATCACGAAAGAACTGTCGGAAATCGTCGGTGGCGCGGCGGCAGTCTGACCATAACGGTCAAGCACGCCGCTTCGTGTGCGCCCTCGTGGCGCACCCCGCCCAGGCGGCCCCATCGAAACAGCGCCTTTGCGCGAGTGAAGAATTGAGTATCTAAAGGAAATGCGATGAGTACTACTGCTTTGGTAGAAGGCAAGATCGTACAGTGCATCGGCGCGGTGATCGACGTGGAATTCCCGCGTTCGGACATGCCGAAGATTTACGACGCGCTCATTCTCGAAGGTTCGGAACTGACCCTTGAAGTCCAGCAGCAGCTGGGCGACGGCGTCGTTCGTACCATCTGTCTGGGTGCCTCGGACGGTCTGCGCCGTGGTACGACGGTAAAGAACACCGGCAAGCCGATCAGCGTGCCGGTTGGCAAGCCGACCCTCGGCCGGATCATGGATGTGCTGGGTCGCCCGATCGACGAAGCCGGCCCGATCAACTCGGACGTGGTTCGCGGTATTCACCAGAAGGCTCCGGCGTTCGACGAACTGTCGCCGTCGACGGAACTGCTCGAAACCGGCATCAAGGTTATCGATCTGATCTGCCCGTTTGCCAAGGGCGGTAAGGTTGGCCTGTTCGGTGGCGCCGGTGTGGGCAAGACCGTGAACATGATGGAACTGATCAACAACATCGCTAAGGAACACGGTGGTTACTCCGTGTTCGCCGGTGTTGGCGAGCGTACCCGCGAAGGGAACGACTTCTATCACGAAATGAAGGACTCGAACGTTCTCGACAAGGTCGCGCTGGTGTACGGCCAGATGAACGAGCCGCCGGGCAACCGTCTGCGCGTCGCGCTGACCGGTCTGACGATGGCTGAGCACTTCCGTGACGAAGGCCTCGACGTGCTGTTCTTCGTCGACAACATCTACCGTTTCACGCTGGCAGGCACGGAAGTGTCGGCACTGCTCGGCCGTATGCCGTCTGCAGTGGGCTATCAGCCGACGCTGGCTGAAGAAATGGGTAAGCTGCAAGAGCGTATTACGTCGACCAAGACCGGCTCGATCACGTCGGTGCAGGCCGTGTACGTCCCTGCGGATGACTTGACCGACCCGTCGCCGGCTACGACTTTCGGCCACCTGGACGCAACCGTCGTGTTGTCGCGTGACATCGCTTCGCTGGGTATCTACCCGGCAGTGGACCCGCTCGATTCGACCTCGCGTCAGATCGACCCGAACGTGATCGGCGAAGAGCATTACGCAATCACGCGCGGCGTGCAGCAAACGCTGCAGCGCTACAAGGAATTGCGCGACATTATCGCGATTCTGGGTATGGACGAACTGGCGCCGGAAGACAAGCTCGCCGTTGCGCGCGCTCGTAAGATCCAGCGTTTCCTGTCGCAGCCGTTCCACGTCGCTGAAGTGTTCACGGGTTCGCCGGGCAAGTACGTGCCGCTGAAGGAAACGATTCGTGGCTTCAAGATGATCGTTGAAGGCGAGTGCGACCACCTGCCGGAACAAGCGTTCTACATGGTCGGCACGATCGACGAAGCCTTCGAAAAGGCCAAGAAGATCCAGTAAAGGTCGGGTGTAACGAAGCGGGCGCCGGCCTCGCGCGTCTCGATACTCAAGCGGTATTGGAACGTAAAACCGGCGCCTCTTACTACGCTCAACCAGGAGTCGACACTTATGGCAACAATCAAGGTAGACGTCGTCAGCGCGGAAGAGCAGATCTTCTCGGGCCAGGCGAAATTCGTCGCGCTGCCGGGCGAAGCAGGTGAACTCGGCATTCTGCCGGGCCACACGCCGCTCATCACGCGGATTCGTCCGGGTGCGGTGCGCATCGAAGCTGAAAACGGCGAAGAAGAGTTTGTGTTCGTCGCCGGCGGTATCCTCGAAATCCAGCCTGGCGCAGTGACGGTTCTCGCCGACACGGCGATCCGCGGCAAGGATCTCGACGAAGCCAAAGCCGAAGATGCACGTAAGCGCGCAGAAGAAGCGCTGCAGAACACGGGTTCGAACCTCGAATACGCCACTGCGCAAGCGGAACTGACGTATGCGACGGCTCAGCTCGCTGCGATCCAGCGTCTGCGCAAGCTGCGCGGTCGGGACTAAGCAACACGTTTCAGAGAAAAAGCAGCCTTCGTGGCTGCTTTTTTTTGATCTGTACTTGACGTTTACGGAAAGATCAGAAAAATCGTGTAGTCAGATCGAGCGTGAGCAGTCGAAGCGAGTCCTCTAGCCGCCAATGCGCTGCGGGTAAGACTTGATGCCGTACAGACACGTGCCGGTGGCACAATCGATTTCAATTTCATTTCAATAGACTGGGCGAGCTTCCGCTCACGGAGACAACACCATGGCAACGCACATGTCAGGCGAAGGCGCACTCATCGAACCCAAAGACGACCTGTCGTATGTTCGCGGGTCGACCGAGATCCCGTTGAGTGAAGCACCGCTAGGGCAGTTTCTGTGCGACACTGCGGCGCGCTTCCCTGACCGCCCGGCCGTGGTGTTTCGCGAGCAAGGAATCCGCTGGACGTGGAAGGAGTTCGCCGAAGAAATCGACGTGCTGGCGGCCGGGCTCCTCGCACTCGGCATCGTGAAGGGCGACCGCGTCGGCATCTGGTCGCCGAACCGCGTGGAATGGCTGCTTACCCAGTTCGCGACGGCACGCATCGGCGCCGTGCTTGTCAACATCAACCCGGCTTACCGGCTCTCCGAACTCGAGTACGCGCTGAACAAGGTGAGCTGTAAGGCGATCATCGCCGCGGAGCGTTTCAAAACGTCGATGTACCTCGAGATGCTGCAGGAACTGGCGCCGGAACTGGCAACGCAAGCGCCGGGCGAACTGCGTGCCGCTCGCCTGCCCGATCTGCGCTTTGTGATCCGCATGTGCGACACCGAAACGCCCGGCATGCTGACCTTCTCCGACATGATCGAGCAGGGCCGCGCAACGCTCGACGTCGCCAGGCTCGACGCCATCGGCGCGACGCTCTCCTGCCACGACCCGATCAACATTCAGTTCACCAGCGGCACGACAGGCAATCCGAAGGGCGCGACGCTGACCCACAGGAATGTCGTCAACAACGCGCGCTATATTGCGATGGCGATGCGCCTAACGGAGCAGGACGGCCTATGCATTCCCGTCCCGCTCTATCACTGCTTCGGCATGGTGCTGGCGGTGCTGGCGTGCGTATCGGTCGGCGCGAATATGGTGTTCCCGGGTGAGGGCTTCGACCCAGCCGCTACGCTGGCGGCCGTCGCCGAAGAGCAGTGCACCGCGCTGCACGGGGTACCGACCATGTTTATCGCCGAACTCGATCATCCGAACTTCGCCACTTACGACTTCTTGCGCCTGCGCACCGGAATCATGGCCGGGTCGCCGTGCCCGATCGAGACGATGAAGAAGGTCGTCTCGAAGATGCATCTGAACGAGATCACGATCGCATACGGTATGACCGAGACCAGCCCGGTGTCCTTCCAGAGTTCCACCACCGACCCGCTCGACAAACGCACCACGACGGTCGGCCGCATCCAGCCGCATCTGGAGGTGAAGATCGTCGATCCGCTCGGCGCGATCGTGCCGGTCGGCGAGACGGGCGAACTGTGCACCAAGGGCTATTCGGTGATGCAGGGCTATTGGGGGGACGAAGCGAAGACGCGGGAAAGCATCATCGACGGCTGGATGCATACCGGCGATCTGGCGACACTCGATGCCGAAGGCTATTGCAACATCGTCGGCCGCCTGAAGGACATGCTGATTCGCGGCGGCGAAAACATCTACCCGCGCGAGATCGAAGAGTTTTTGTTCCGCCACCCGAAAATCCAGAGCGTGCAGGTGTTTGGCGTGCCCGACGCGAAGTACGGCGAGGAAGTGTGTGCGTGGATCGTATTGCGCTCGGGAGAGCAGGCCACAGCTGAGGAAATCCAGCAATTCTGCAAGGGCCAGATCGCGCACTACAAGGTGCCGAAGTACATCCGTTTCGTCGACGAATTGCCAATGACCGTCACCGGCAAGGTGCAGAAATTCGTCATGCGCGAACGGATGATCAGTGAATTGAAGGTGCAGGAAGACAAGACGGCTTGATGGCTAGGCGGGTTCGGCGTCGCGCGAATCTTCGCGCGACGCCGACCGGCATGTTGGGGAAAACCGTTTGCTATGGAATGAACTACTGAGCGGCAAGAACGCGCGGCTGGAAAACCGCCAAATCGATCCGCCGGGAAGCTCGCAAACGTTTGACCAGACGAAAAAAAAGCGGGCCTGGAGCCCGCTAAAAACCACACGCTACGGGGTTAGCGCGAGGAGACCAAAGATGGAACCAACTGAGACGACGACCCTGCGTCGACTACGGCCCCAGCAGGGATGCCCCTTCACAGGGCTTCGGCATACGCCGACCGGCAAGTGCATCGTATCCGCTCACACCACGCACCCAGCCACATCCGTGTTGAAACCGTTGAGGGCATTGTGGGCGAATTAGCCTACGAGCGCGGTAACAAAGTGTTTCAGGTTGTAACGCCCGCCAGATAAGGCGTTGCGGGACTTATTTCCAATCCGAAACATTTTAAACGTAATTTTTACCGATGACTGTTGCGCAATTTCATACGCTTGATTGATGCTATTCGCGACGCATATTGCGGGGTAATCCGTTCAGTCGATTCCGCATGAAATGGTTGCATGCTCATCTTTTTCTGCATGAATCGGCTGTATTACAGGCGCTTTTCCAGCGTTACGAAGTCCGTCTTTTTGCGGACAAGTGTGTGCGCTGCGCTGCAACACCCCGCGCATGCGGGAAAGACGTGCAAGAGGCCGGTTCGTTGGCCTCCTGTTCAACCAGATTGTTCGGATTTTGTTTAACACCTTGGGGTCTGGTTACACGATTGTGGCAGCCATGCGAACCTATTAATCGTTCAAGACGCCGGGCTTTTCCAATTGAACGCGACGCAGGCCGTACCTCACAACCTTCACTTCAGCCACCTATCCGAGATCGCCTGATATTCGCCGGTCGCTCGCGCAAGGTGCAACCACTGATCGACGTATTGCTGGAAGGCGACATCGCCGCGCGGCAGCAGCCAGGCCTTCTCGCCGTACTGGAAAGGCTTGTCGGGGTGCACCGAGCAAAGACCCGGATTCAGCTTCTGCTGCAGCAAGGTCTCCGACGCATCCGTCACCATAACGTCGGCCTTGCCGGCGAGAATCTGTTTAAAGATCGTCACATTGTCCGGATAGACGGTCAGGTTCGCATGCGGGAAATACTGCTTGGCGAAACGCTCGTTGGTACCGCCCGGATTGACGATCACGCGGGTCGCCGGCTGGTCGATCTGCGCCACCGTTTGATACTTGTTGACGTCGTCACACCGAACGATCGGCGTCTTGCCGTCGATCATGTACGCCTGCGTGAAAAAAGCGCGCTTCTGGCGCTCGAGTGTCGGTGAAACACCACCCACGCCGACGTCGCATTTCGCGACGAAGTCGTTCATCAGGTTGGGCCACGACGTCTTGACGAATTCCGCCTTCACGCCGAGTGATTTGGCGAGCGACTCGGTCATGTCGATATCGATACCTTCGAACTGGCCGTCTGCCTTGTAAAACGAATAAGGCTTGTAATCGCCGGTCGTACAGGCGCGCAGCGTGCCGCGCGTGAGAATTTCGTCAAGCCGCGAGGGCGCTGCGGCGGTGGTGGCGGTCTGCGCCTCAGCCACACCTGCGTGCATCAAAACACTGGCCAAAACGCCGAGCAGTGCGAGTGCTGCCTTGTTCATCGAGTCTCCTTGGTTGCGCGTAATTGTTTGGTAAGGCCGTCGGATGATAGCCCGGCAATTCACGCTTGAACATTGGCCGTTCAGCTGAGTCATGGCGCCGCACCGGGCAGTAAAAAAGCCGGCTGCAAGCAAGGCGCGCCACAGTTATTGCCCGCATCAAGCGCGATGCGGCCAGCCGGGTCCGGTAAAATGCTCCTTTGCCTTCAGTCGTACGCAACGTGGCCCATAAACTCCTGAACGACACTTTCCTGCGCGCGCTGCTGCGCCAGCCGACCGACTACACGCCGATCTGGCTGATGCGGCAGGCGGGCCGCTACCTGCCGGAATACAACGCCACGCGGGGTCGCGCGGGCAGTTTCCTCGGTCTGGCGAAGAACTCGGCGTACGCAACGGAAGTCACGCTGCAGCCGCTCGAGCGCTATCCGCTCGACGCCGCGATTCTGTTCTCCGATATTCTCACCGTGCCTGACGCCATGGGCTTGGGTCTCGAGTTCGTCGCCGGCGAGGGCCCGAAATTCGCTCGTCCGGTGCGCACGGAAGACGATGTGGCGCGCCTGGCAGTCCCGGATATCGACGCCACACTGCGCTACGTGACCGACGCGGTGCGCGAAATCCGCACCGCGCTGACCGATGCGCAAGGTCGCCAGCGCGTGCCGCTGATCGGCTTTTCGGGCAGCCCGTGGACACTGGCGTGCTACATGGTCGAAGGCAGCGGTTCGGCGGACTTCCGCACGGTCAAATCGATGCTGTATGCACGTCCGGACCTGATGCACCGAATTCTCGACGTCAATGCGAAGTCGGTTGCTGCGTACCTGAATGCGCAGATCGAGGCGGGCGCGCAAGCCGTGATGATTTTCGACACGTGGGGCGGGGCGCTCGCGGACGGCGTCTACCAACGCTTCTCGTTGCAGTACATCCAGCAGGTCGTGAGCCAGCTGAAACGCGATCACGACGGAGAAAAAGTGCCGGTGATCACTTTCACGAAGGGCGGCGGGTTGTGGCTCGACGAGATCGCCGATACCGGCGTGGATGCGGTGGGCCTCGACTGGACCGTGAACCTGAGCAAGGCGCGCGAGCGCGTGGGCAGCAAGGTGGCGTTGCAAGGCAATATCGATCCTTCGGTGCTGTTTGCGCCGCCGGCCGCGATCCGCATGGAAGCGCGCGCCGTGCTCGACAGCTTTGGTAATCATCCTGGCCACGTTTTCAATCTCGGCCATGGCATTTCGCAGTTCACGCCGCCGGAGAATGTTGCCGAGCTCGTGGATGAAGTACATCGTCATAGCCGCGCGATTCGCAGCGGCGCGCATGCACCAACCTGACGCCGAAAACGTTGCCATTTTTGCTGCAACGCAGCGAACTGGGCTCTCGGCCTAAGGGAATATTTGTAGTCGGCAGGCCGTCAGATGGCGGTCTTGGGAAAGTCAAGACTTGACTTATGCACATTGATCACGCTGCGGCGCGGTAGAAGCTTTCGTCGTGCCCTAGCCCTTGCACTTTGCAGGCGCATTTGATCTAAGCCTTGTCTGGCAAGGGTTTCACGGGGTCACGACAAAATGTGCGGAATCCCACAGAAGGCCGCTGCAGCGCGGTTCCCGGCGCATCTGAACGAAGTTCTCAACAAAGTTATCCACAGGCAAGCGGACCGATTGCAATTGTTCAGCCGAATCCAAAACTTAGCGCCGAAATTGAAGTTTTACTTTAACTTCGATGAGCTCGTCGTTTGCTCGATGTGCACCGTGACGCGGCGTCATGCCGCATCCGTTCGCCCGATCCACACCGTCGCGTGAGCGAAGTGTTCGTTCGCGTCGCGCTGGATCATCCGCTGCCGACTTTGTTCGACTACCGCTGCGACACGCCCGAAAGTGTCGTGCCGGGCATGATGGTAAGCGTGCCGTTCGGCAAGCGTCACGTGGTGGGTCTCGTCTGCGAAGTGACCGCTCACAGTGACGTACCCCCTGACCGCCTGCGAGCGGTCACCGATGTCTGTACCGCCTGCCCGCCAGTGTCGACCGAATGGTTGCGGCTCGCAGCTTTCGCCGCCAATTACTATCAACGCGGCCTCGGGGAAGTGGCCCTGCCTGCATTGCCGCAAGCCCTGCGTGACGCTGCGCGCTGGTCGCGCCTGTTCGCACCTGAGGAGCGCTACAGCCTGACTGCTGAGGGTCGCGCCGCGTTGCCGGAAGCGTTGCCGGCGCGTGCAAGCGCATTGCGCAAGCTTGCCCAAGCCCTGGCGGAGGCCGAATTTCTGAGCGCCGCCGACGCTCGCGCGCTTCATCCCAAAGCCATTGCAACCCTGGACGCATGGCAAGCCGAAGGCTGGGTTGCGCTGGAGGTGATCGAGGCCGCCGAGGTGCTCGCCAGCCCCGCGTCGCCAGATACGCCCGCACCTATCCTGCCCACGCTCACCGACGAACAGGCGACTGCGGTCGAAGCGATCCGCGACGCGAACGGCTTCGCGCCCTTCCTGCTGCACGGCGTGACGGGCAGCGGCAAAACCGAGGTGTATCTGCGCGCGCTCGCCGAGATTCTGGCGGCGAAGCCGGACGCGCAGGCCCTCGTCCTCGTCCCTGAAATCAATCTGACGCCGCAGTTCGAGTCGGCCTTCCGTGCGCGCTTTGCCGCGCTCGAAGGCACCTCGATCGTTACGCTGCACAGCGGCCTCGCGGAAGGCGAACGCGCCCGCAACTGGTTCGCCGCGCATACCGGGCGCGCTCGCATCGTGCTCGGCACGCGGCTGGCGGTGCTTGCCTCGCTGCCGAAACTCGCGATCATCGTCGTCGACGAGGAACACGATCCCGCCTACAAGCAACAGGAAGGCTTGCGCTATTCGGCACGCGATCTGGCGATCTATCGCGGCAAGCAACTCGGTTTGCCGGTTGTGCTCGGCTCGGCTACGCCGTCGCTGGAAAGCTGGTGGCAGGCGGATCAGGGACGCTATAAGCGTCTCACGCTGTCGCGCCGTGCGGTTGCCGAGGCCGTTCTGCCGACCGTCAGGCTGATCGATCTCGAAGAAGAGCGGCGGCGCGGGCGGGCCTCGGTGGAGGGTTTGTCCGGGCCATTGATCGCAGCGTTGAAGGCGCGGCTCGAGCGCGGCGAGCAAAGTCTCGTGTTCCTGAACCGACGCGGTTACGCGCCGCAACTCGCCTGCGACGCCTGCGGCTGGGTGGCCGGTTGTCCGCGTTGCAGCGCCTACGTCGTGTTGCATAAACCCGAGCGTGCACTGCGCTGCCACCACTGCGGCTGGGAATCGCGCATTCCGCGCTCGTGCCCGGAGTGCGGCAATGTCGACATCGCGCCGATGGGACGCGGCACGCAACGCGTCGAAGAAACGCTGGCGAGCGCGGTGCCTGGCGCCCGCGTGCTGCGCATCGACGCCGACAGCACACGCCGCAAAGGCAGCGCGCAGGCGCTGTTTTCCGACGTCCACGCCGGCGAGGTCGACATCCTCGTCGGCACGCAGATGATCGCAAAGGGCCATGACTTTCAGCGGGTGTCGCTGGTCGGCGTGCTGAACGCCGACACCGCCTTGTTTTCACACGACTTCCGCGCGAGCGAACGCCTTTTCGCGCAATTGATGCAAGTGAGCGGCCGCGCGGGCCGCGCCGGTTTGCCGGGCGAAGTGCTGGTGCAGACGCGCTATCCGCGCCATGCGCTGTATCACGCGTTGGGGCGGCACGACTACGTCGGCTTTGCCAATTCGACGCTGGCCGAGCGGCGCGACGCTCATCTGCCGCCGTTCGCCTATCAGGCTTTGCTGCGCGCCGAAGGTCGCACACTCGAAGCCGCGCTCGCGTTCCTGCAGCAGGCCGCCGCCGCGCTGACGGAGATTCCGGCCGCCGGGCGCGTGACGGTCTATGACGCCGTGCCGCTCACCATCGTCAAGGTGATGCACGTACATCGGGCGCAATTGCTGATCGAAAGCGCGTCGCGGGCCGCGTTGCAGGCCACTTTGCGCGCATGGCAACCGATGCTGCGCGGCCTGAAAGGCGTGCTGCGCTGGAATCTCGAAGTCGATCCCCTCGACATCTGACGGCCGTTGCCGCCCGCTTTGCGACAACTTCGCGGCATTACTCCTTTAAGTCATATTCATAGAGCGAATGGTCGTTTCGTTTTGCACCGCCGCTCGCCTATATTTCGCCGAATCGGCGCATCTTCAGGTAAAACTCAAAAATCCCGCGCCGATGCACCTCAACTTCCTCGGGGCATTTGCGATGAGCGATACCAACCAGACATTGCCGACCGGCGCCGCGCCCGGGAAACCACGCAGTGACCATAGCGCACACGGCGGCGGGATCTTTTCAACTGAAGACTGGTGGGCCGTCTGGATCGGCCTGCTGGTGATCGTGATTGCCTGGGCGCTGTTCGCCTCCGGCAGCAGCATCAAGTGGCTGGCGGTGGCGCCGGCCAAATGGGCGAGCGTGGGACAGGCCGCGCAGGACATCGGCAAGCATCTGCCGAACTATGTCGCGCTGTTCGTCGTGTTCGCCGTGCTATTCGGCGTGGGCGTTGCCGCGTTGAAGCAGCGGGTCGGCGTTTTCCTGGGCTCGTTCGCGATCCTGTTCATCGCGTCGGCGCTGATCTTCACACTGGGCGCGTGGGTCAATGCGTCGAAGTACAACCTCGAACCGCCACTGGTGGCGCTGGCGCTCGGGCTCCTGATTTCCAACGTGTTCACGTTGCCCGAATGGTTTTCAGCTGGCTTGCGTGTGGAGTTTTATATCAAGGTCGGCATCGTGTTGCTCGGCGCGACGCTGCCGTTCACCTTGCTGGTATGGGCGGGGCCGGTCGCGGTCGGGCAGGCGACCATCGTTTCGCTCGTGACGTTCTTCGTGATCTTCCTTGCCGCCAAGGCGCTCGGTCTTGATCGGCGGTTTGCGGCCGTGCTGGGCGTGGGCGGCGCGGTGTGCGGTGTGTCGGCGGCGATCGCGATTGCCGGTGCGGTGCGCGCCAAACGCGAACACGCATCGGTAGCGATTACGCTGGTGGTCTTGTGGGCGATCGTGATGATTTTCGTACTGCCCTTTGCGTCGCGCTTGCTGGGACTCTCGACAGCAGTGGCGGGCGCATGGATCGGCACGTCCGAATTCGCCGACGCCGCGGGTATTGCCGCGGCGCAAGCTTACGGCGACTTCGCGAAGCACGCGGGCGGTGCGATTGCGGGCGCCCCCGAGGCATCGCTGCAGGCGTTCACGCTGATGAAGGTGGTCGGCCGCGATATCTGGATCGGTATCTGGGCCTTCGTGCTCGCAATCGTCGCGACGACGCGCTGGGAGTCGCAGGACAGCGGCGTCAAAGCCAGGGCCAACGTCGGTGAAATCTGGGCGCGTTTTCCGAAATTCGTGATCGGCTTCGTGATCGCATCGGCGCTGGTGACGTGGATCGCCAGCCACTACTCGCTGGCCGACTACCGCAAGGTCGTCACGCCTGACTTCGTCGCGCCGATCACTGCCTTGCGCACGTGGGCGTTCACGTTCTGTTTCCTGAGCATCGGGTTGACCACACGCCTGCGCGCACTTTCGGCCACCGGCCTGAAGCCGTTCCTGGCCTTCACAGCGGGCGTCGCGGTCAATATCGCCATCGGCTACGCGCTGTCCGCGCACGTGTTCGCACCGTACTGGAATAGCTTGGGGCAGGGCTCGCAATGAGCGAGGCGGTCCGCATCGCCGGCACGGCCCACGCACGCGGAGACGCGTGCGCGCCGCGCTGTGCAAGCTGCCGGCATCGCGCCGAGGATCGGCATTCACTGGAGCAGAGCATTCCGGGTCTCGCCGTTTTCAGTTCCGGGTTTGGCGCGAGCGTGGCGGACAGCCGGCTTTGCCGTCTGCACGACCAGCTCGTTTCGCCCGACGACGCTTGCGCGCAGTACGACCCCATTCCACGGTATTGACGCGCGCGTCTGCATCGCCGCCAGGCGTGAGCCGTGCGGCGCGTACTGACTCTTCCGTGTCAGTCGGGGAACGGCGTCTTGATGTTCATCATTAACCGTCGGGCTTAGTCGCTCAATCGTTCAAAGCTGCCCGCGCATCGCCCGCCGATGCGCGCGATGCCGGACGCGCCCGCCTTTCTTCCGTCTCACGTTTGCCCGGGCCGCGAGTCGCGCCGCGGATGAAAAGCACGCCGCACGTCGCGCACATCGCCCAGATGCCCAATATCACTAACCACTTTTCCATTTCGCCAGTCCTCTAAAACCCCGTACCGTTTTTATGTGCGTGCCTTGCGGCCGCGACCATCCATATTCTGTATAACGGCGCGCCGGGCAATCTGATAAGGGTAAAAGCGAAAAGAATCACGCCAGGGAAAGTACTGATCGCAACCGCTGTCGCCACGCGCAGCGCCATTCGGCGCAAACCCCCGCCGTACAGGGCGTTCAAGAAGGTGCAACCATGCTCAGTGCATGGTTGCACCTTTTTATTTGGAGGCGTACGATTCGCCCAACTTTTAGTCTTTCCCCAGCGAACTCGTCTGGTATCCGAAGAAGGAAACATGGCTAGCACCACCCTTGGCGTCAAGGTCGACGACCTCCTGCGTTCCCGGCTGAAAGATGCCGCCACCCGGCTCGAACGCACTCCGCACTGGCTGATCAAGCAGGCGATCTTCGCGTACCTCGAAAAGATCGAGCACGGCCAATTGCCGCCTGAATTGTCGGGCCACACCGGCTCGGCCGATCTGGCTGACGGCGCCGCGGTGGAGCAGGAGGAAGACGGTGCGTCGCATCCGTTCCTCGAATTCGCGCAGAACGTGCAACCGCAATCGGTGCTGCGCGCGGCGATTACCGCTGCGTATCGCCGTCCCGAGCCGGAATGCGTGCCGTTCCTGCTCGGCCAGGCGCGTCTGCCTGCCAATCTCGCGGGCGACGTGCAGGCCATGGCCGGCAAGCTGGTCGAAACGCTGCGCACCAAGAGCAAGGGTGGTGGCGTCGAAGGGCTGATCCACGAATTCTCGCTGTCGAGCCAGGAAGGCGTGGCGTTGATGTGCCTCGCCGAAGCGCTGCTGCGCATCCCGGATCGCGCCACGCGTGACGCGCTGATTCGCGACAAGATCAGCAAGGGCGACTGGAAATCGCACGTCGGCCAGGCGCCGTCGCTGTTCGTCAACGCCGCGACGTGGGGCTTGATGATCACCGGCAAGCTGGTGGGGACCAACAGCGAGGCGAGCCTCTCATCGGCGCTCACGCGCCTGATCGGCAAGGGCGGCGAGCCGCTGATCCGCAAGGGCGTCGATATGGCGATGCGCCTGATGGGCGAGCAGTTCGTCACCGGCGAGAACATCTCCGAAGCGCTCGCCAACAGCCGCAAATACGAAGCACGCGGCTTCCGCTATTCGTACGACATGCTCGGCGAAGCGGCCACCACCGAAGCCGACGCGCAACGTTACTACGCGTCGTACGAACAGGCGATCCACGCGATCGGCAAGGCCGCCGGCGGCCGCGGCATCTACGAAGGTCCGGGCATCTCGATCAAGCTGTCGGCACTGCACGCACGCTATTCGCGTTCGCAGCAGGAACGCACGATGAGCGAGTTGCTGCCGCGCGTGCGCTCGTTGGCGATCCTCGCGCGCCGCTACGACATCGGCTTGAACATCGACGCTGAAGAAGCCGACCGCCTCGAAATCTCGCTCGATCTGCTCGAAGCGCTGTGCTTCGATCCGGAACTGGCCGGCTGGAACGGCATCGGTTTCGTGGTGCAGGCGTATCAGAAGCGCTGCCCGTTCGTGATCGAGTACATCATCGATCTGGCGCGCCGCAGCCGTCACCGCATCATGGTCCGCCTCGTGAAGGGCGCGTACTGGGATACCGAAATCAAGCGTGCGCAAGTGGACGGCCTCGAAGGCTATCCGGTCTACACGCGCAAGATCTACACGGATGTGTCGTACGTTGCCTGCGCAAAGAAACTGCTCAGCGCGCCCGATGCGGTCTATCCGCAGTTCGCCACGCACAACGCGCACACGTTGTCGGCGATCTATCACCTCGCGGGCAACAATTACTACCCCGGCCAGTACGAGTTCCAATGCCTGCACGGCATGGGTGAGCCGCTGTATGAGGAAGTCACCGGTCGCGACAAGCTGAACCGTCCGTGCCGCGTGTATGCGCCGGTCGGCACGCATGAAACGCTGCTCGCGTACCTCGTGCGCCGCCTGCTGGAAAACGGTGCGAACACGTCGTTCGTGAACCGCATCGCCGATGAAAACGTCGCGATCAAGGACCTGATCGCCGACCCGGTCGACGAAGCCTCGAAGATCGTCCCGCTCGGCGCTCCGCACGCGAAAATTCCGCTGCCGCGCAATCTGTTCGGCGCCGAGCGTCTCAATTCGATGGGCCTCGATCTGTCGAACGAACATCGTCTGGCCTCGCTGTCGTCGGCGTTGCTGGCGAGCGCGCATCATCCGTGGCGCGCCGCGCCGATGCTCGAAGACAACGAGATCGCCGTGGGCGTCGCGCGTGATGTGCGCAACCCGGCCGATCACCGCGACCTCGTCGGTACGGTTGTGGAAGCGACCTCGGAACATGTGAGCGCCGCAATGGCCCATGCAGTTGCCGCCGCACCGATCTGGCAAGCGACGCCGGTCGATGCCCGCGCCGATTGCCTCGCGCGTGCCGCCGATCTGCTCGAAGCCCAGATGCACACGCTGATGGGTCTCGTGGTGCGTGAAGCCGGTAAGTCGCTGGCGAACGCGGTCGCGGAAATCCGTGAAGCGATCGACTTCCTGCGCTATTACTCCACGCAGATCCGCAACGAGTTCTCCAACGACACGCACCGCCCACTCGGCCCGGTTGTCTGTATCAGCCCGTGGAACTTCCCGCTGGCGATTTTCATGGGCCAGGTGGCTGCAGCTTTGGCGGCGGGTAACACCGTGCTCGCGAAGCCGGCCGAACAAACGCCGCTGATCGCCGCGCAAGCCGTGCGTATCCTGCGCGAAGCCGGCGTGCCGGCGGGCGCGGTGCAACTGCTGCCGGGCAATGGCGAAACGGTCGGCGCAGCGCTGGTGGCCGATCCGCGCACCCGTGCGGTGATGTTCACCGGTTCGACCGAAGTCGCGCGTTTGATCAACAAGACGCTGTCGAATCGTCTCGACCCGGAAGGCAAGCCGATCCCGCTGATCGCCGAAACCGGCGGCCAGAACGCGATGATCGTCGATTCCTCGGCGCTTGCTGAACAGGTGGTCGCGGACGTGCTGCAGTCGTCGTTCGATTCCGCCGGTCAACGGTGTTCCGCGTTGCGCGTTCTTTGTCTCCAAGAGGATGTTGCGGACCGCACGCTCGAAATGCTGACGGGCGCGATGCGCGAACTGTCGGTGGGCAATCCGGACCGCCTGTCGATCGACGTCGGCCCGGTAATCGACCTCGACGCGAAGCGCGGTATCGACGCGCACGTTGCGGCGATGCGCGAGAAAGGCCGCAAGGTCGAGCAGCTGCCGATGCCGGAAGGCGGGGGGCAAGGCACGTTTGTTCCGCCGACGCTGATCGAACTCGACAGCATCGACGAATTGAAGCGTGAAGTGTTCGGCCCGGTGCTGCATGTGGTGCGTTACCGCCGCAGCCAGCTGGACAAGCTGCTCGAACAGATCCGCACGACCGGCTACGGCCTGACGCTCGGCATTCACACGCGGATCGACGAAACGATCGCCCACGTGATCAGCCGCGCGCATGTTGGCAACATCTACGTGAACCGCAATGTGATCGGCGCGGTGGTGGGTGTTCAGCCGTTCGGTGGCGAAGGTTTGTCGGGCACGGGTCCGAAAGCAGGTGGCGCGCTGTATCTGCAGCGTCTGCTGGCTACGCGTCCGGCAGGGTTGCCGAAGTCGCTGGCCGATGCATTGATCGTTGATGTGCCGCAAGCGGGCGTGAACGGGGATAATCCGTCCGCTGCCTTGACGGCGCTGCGCGACTGGCTGATCAGCGAACAGCAGCCGGTGCTGGCCGCGCGCTGCGACGGTTATCTGTCGCATGTGCCTGCGGGCGCAACTGCGGTATTGTCTGGGCCGACCGGCGAGCGCAACACCTACACGCTGGGCGCGCGCGGCACGGTGCTGTGTATCGCGTCGACGGCGAGCGGTGCACGCGTGCAGTTTGCCGCGGCGTTGGCTACGGGAAATCGCGCCTTGTTCGAAGGCGCGGCTGGTGAACAATTGGTGTCGCAGCTGCCCGCCGCGTTGAAGTCCTACGCAAGCGTGAAGAAGAGCGCCGATACGCCCTTCGACGCCGTGCTGTTCGAAGGCGACAGCGACGAGCTGCTGGCGCTGGTGAAGGAAGTTGCGAAACGTGCGGGGCCGATCGTCTCGGTGCAGGGCGTCGCGGCTCGCGCGCTGGAAAGCGGCGATGATGACTACGCGCTCGAGCGTCTGTTGACGGAACGCTCGGTCAGCGTGAATACGGCAGCAGCAGGCGGTAATGCAAATTTGATGACGATCGGTTGAGCGAACCTCATCGATTACTTCAATAAAACGGAAGCGGTACGGCGACCCCGAAAAACCGCTCCATCCACACCTGGTACCAAGGAGAAGCTATGCAATACAAGATGAAACAGCTGGCAGGCGCAGCGCTGGTTGCAGCAATGTCGCTGGCGGGGACGGCCAACGCTCAATCGACCGAAGACGTGAAGATCGGCTTTGCCGGTCCGATGACGGGCGCACAGGCGCACTACGGTAAGGACTTCCAGAACGGCATCACGCTGGCTGTGGAAGACATGAACGCAACCAAGCCGATGATCGGCGGCAAGCAGGTTCGCTTCGTGCTGGATTCGGCCGATGACCAGGCTGACCCGCGCACCGGCACAACCGTTGCACAAAAGCTGGTGGATGACGGCATCAAGGGCATGCTCGGCCACTTCAACTCGGGCACCACGATTCCGGCTTCGCGCATTTACGCGAACGCGGGCATCCCCGAAATCGCAATGGCGACGGCGCCTGAGTACACGCAACAAGGCTTCAAGACCACGTTCCGCATGATGACGTCCGACACGCAACAAGGTTCGGTCGCCGGCACGTTCGCGGTGAAGACCCTGGGCATGAAGAAGATCGTGATCGTCGACGACCGCACGGCTTATGGCCAGGGTCTGGCTGATCAGTTCGAAAAGGCAGCGAAGGCAGCAGGCGGCCAGATCGTCGATCGTGAATACACGAACGACAAGGCAGTGGACTTCAAGTCGATCCTGACCAAGCTGAAGTCGGTCAACCCGGACATGGTCTACTACGGCGGCGCGGATTCGCAAGCGGCGCCGATGGTCAAGCAGATGAAGCAACTGGGCATCAAGGCACCGCTGATGGGTGGCGAAATGGTCCACACGCCGACGTTCATCCAGCTCGCGGGTGACGCAGCGAACGGCACGGTGGCTTCGCTCGCCGGCCTGCCGCTGGAAGAAATGCCGGGTGGCAAGGACTACGTTGCGAAGTACAAGAAGCGCTTCAACGAAGACGTGCAAACATACTCGCCGTACGCTTACGACGGCGCAATGGCAATGTTCGACGCCATGAAGAAGGCTAACTCGACCGATCCGGCCAAGTATCTGCCGCTGCTCGCGAAGACCTCGATGCCGGCAGTGACGGCAGCGAATCTTGCGTACGACGGCAAGGGCGACCTGAAGAACGGCGGCATCACGCTGTACAAGGTTGTCGACGGCAAGTGGACGACGCTGCAAAGCGTGGGCGGGAAGTAAGCGGTTTAAGTGATTGCTTTGACGTCAGGGAACCCCGCTTCGGCGGGGTTTTTTATGGCGCGTCGAGTTCGCGCTGCTTGCGTGAGCTCGACTAGTTAACCTTCTCCCGAAAAAACTCAGTCCACATCCGCGTTCAACATGAGCAAGACAGACGCGAGTGAGCCGTAAAGGCTCGACTCGCATGTGTCGTCACTCCCCTCGCAGCTTCCTTCCCTGCTCCCGAATCTGCTCTAACGTCGCGCCCGGCGTGCTCGCCTCCTGCGGCATACGAATCTCGATCACTGCAGCGCGCTTCGCCTCCATGGAACGCTGCAATGCCGGCAGAAAATCTTCGGTCCGCTCCACCGTTTCACCATGCGCGCCGAACGATCTTGCAAATGCCGCAAAGTCCGGATTAGTGAGACCGGTGCCATGCACGCGATTCGGATAGTGCCGTTCCTGATGCATCCGGATCGTGCCGAAGTGGCTGTTGTTCACGACGATGAAAATCACATGCAAGTCGTATTGCATTGCCGTCGCAAGTTCTTGCGCGGACATCATGAAGCAGCCGTCTCCGGCTAGTGCGACCACTGCGCGTTGTGGATACATCGACTTCGCCGCAATCGCCGCCGGGACACCGTAGCCCATCGCGCCACTGGTCGGCGCGAGTTGCGAGCGGAAATGCCGATACGAAAAATGCCGATGCAGCCACGTGGCGTAGTTGCCCGCACCGTTCGTGAGGATTGCGTCTTCCGGTAGATGCGCGCGCAACTGCTGGATGACTTCGCCCATTTGCACGTCGCCGGGAATCTGGCGTGGTTTGCGCCAGTCGAGATACGCTTGATGCGCTTCTTCCGCAGCGCCGTTCCATGCGAGCTTGCCGGAGGACGGCTTTAACGCGGCAAGCAGTGCCGCCAGTTCCGGCATCCCGGAGACGATCGGCAGATCTGCCGCATAGACGCGCCCGAGTTCTTCCGCGCCTTGATGCACGTGCACCAGCGTTTGTTTGGTCTTCGGAATGTCGAGCAGTGTGTAGCCGTTTGTCGTTGCTTCGCCTAGCCGTGGACCGAGCGTGAGGAGCAGGTCTGCATCGCGGATACGCTGAGCAAGCGCCGGGTTGATACCGAGTCCGACATCACCCGCATAGTTCGGATGCTCATTGTCGAGCGTGTCCTGAAAGCGGAATGCGAGGCCGATCGGCAATTGCCAATTCTCGATGAAGCGTTGCAGGTCGGCGCATGCCGCAGGCGTCCAACCGCTGCCACCGGCAATGACCATTGGCCGTTGCGCACCTTCCAGCAATCGACGCAACTCGTCCATCTGAGCCGCAGACGGCGACGCCGCCACACGCTTGTACGCGGGCGCGCCGGCAACGAGGTCGCACGCATCGCTCAGCACATCTTCCGGCAACGACAACACGACCGGGCCCGGACGTCCCGACGTCGCCGTGTGAAACGCATGGCTCAGATACTCGGGAATGCGTTTCGGATCGTCGATTTGCGCGACCCATTTGGCCATCTGACCGAACATGCGCCGATAGTCGATTTCCTGGAAGGCCTCGCGATCGAGATGCTCGCGCGCGCATTGGCCGATCAGCAGGATCATCGGCGTGGAGTCCTGAAACGCCGTATGCACGCCGATCGATGCATGCGTCGCGCCTGGTCCGCGCGTGACGATCGCGATGCCCGGACGTCCGGTCAATTTGCCGACGGCTTCAGCCATATTCGCGGCCGCCGCTTCGTGCCGGCAGACGATGGTCTGGATGCGGTCTGTTTCGTCGTGCAGCGAATCGAGCACGGCGAGAAAGCTCTCGCCGGGAACACAAAAAACACGTTCGACGCCGTGCGTCAGCAAGGCGTCGACGACGAGACGTGCGCCGGTAGTTCGGGCAGTGGAAGAAGATTCAGAAGCGAGCGGCATTACGATGAAGCCTCCAGGCATTGCGATGGGTGCGATCGGTGCGGTCGGGTCGCGTTGTGTTCTCAACACTCCACAATATTCACCGCCAACCCACCGCGCGAGGTTTCCTTGTACTTGGTCTTCATATCCGCGCCGGTCTGCATCATCGTCTTGATCACAGAGTCCAGCGATACATAATGTGTGCCGTCACCGCGTAACGCCATTCGCGCCGCATTCACGGCTTTCACCGAGCCCATCGCATTGCGTTCGATACACGGAATCTGCACCATCCCGCCGACCGGATCGCACGTCAGCCCGAGGTTATGCTCCATTCCGATCTCGGCAGCATTCTCGACTTGCTCAGGCGTGCCGCCCATCACCGCCGCGAGTCCACCTGCGGCCATCGAGCAGGCCACGCCCACTTCACCCTGGCACCCTACTTCCGCGCCTGAAATCGATGCGTTCAGCTTGTACAGAATGCCGATTGCCGCCGCCGTCATCAGGAAGTCGATCACGCCCTGCTCGTTCGAGCCCGGCATGAAGCGCGTGTAGTAATGGAGCACCGCGGGAATGATGCCGGCCGCGCCATTGGTCGGCGCCGTGACCACGCGCCCGCCCGCAGCGTTTTCTTCATTCACGGCGATGGCGTAGAGATTGATCCAGTCGACCATCGACAGCGGATCGCGCAGCGCCAGCTCGGGATTGCCCGACAGCGCGCGATACAGCTGCGGCGCGCGGCGCTTCACCTGGAACGGACCGGGCAAGTGACCTTCGGCATCCGGATTGTTGATGCCGCAACCGCGCGACACGCACGACTGCATCACGTTCCAGATCTTCAGCAGGCCCGCGCGCGTCTCTTCTTCCGTATGCCAGACGCGCTCGTTTTCCCACATCAGTTGCGCGATGCTCTTGCCGGTCGATTTGCACAGCGCGAGCAATTCGTTGCCGCTGCGGAACGAATGCGGCAATTGTTCGACGGCGCTCAGCACCTTCGTGTTCGGCGCGCCCGCCGTCACCACGAACCCGCCACCAACCGACAGATAGGTCGACTCACGCAGCGTCTCGCCTTGCGCGTCGAACGCACGCAACTTCAGGCCGTTCGGATGCTCGGACAGCGCCTGGCGATAAAACGAAATGTGATCTTTCTGAACGAACGGCACGTCGTGCGTGCCGAGCAAAGCGAGTTTGCGCGACGCCTTCACCGCTTCGAGCCGCTGCGCGATCGTGTCCGGATCGACGGTGTCAGGCGCATCGCCCATCAGGCCGAGCATCACGCCGCGATCGGTGCCGTGGCCCTTGCCGGTCGCGCCGAGCGACCCGTACAGATCTACTTTCACCGATGCCGTCGCGCCAAGCAGCCCGTCGCGTTCGAGCCCTTGCGCGAACATCAGCGCCGCACGCATCGGCCCGACCGTATGCGAACTGGACGGACCAATGCCGATTTTGAAGAGGTCGAACACGCTGACTGCCATTTACTGCTCCCTGCTGATAAAGGTTAGTTTAGCGCGCCGGCAGCGGTAAGCACACGGCGAGCCATGCGGGCGGCGTCGGTGCAAGCTGCAGCGCGATCGGCGTATAGCGTCCGTCGAGACGCGCCGCCAGGTGAAACAGTTCCGTCGCGTTTTTCGGATCCCATTGACCCGAATAGCCGGGCAAACCGGCCTCGCGACGTTTGGCATCGAACGGAACGTTCGAATGCACGAATTCTTCATGCGTTTTGCTGCCGTCCGCGTACGGCGTGAGCCAGTTCAGCGCGGCTTGCAGCGACGCGCCGTTCGCACCCTTTTCCGGCAACCAGTTGCGGTTGTGGCGGCGCGCGGCGAGCGCGGCGGTCACGAGCGGCTGCAGGTCATAGGTGACGTAATGCAGCGCGTCGCGCTCGCCGAAGTCGAACGTCGAGCCGTCCGGCGCAATGTTGTCGCCGATATGCTCGTCGAACAGGCGCTGCGCCGCGTTGATCATCTTGCGGTTATCCAGCGTGAACGCAGCCATCGAGATCAGCTTGATCCGGTGGCTTTGCCAGTTGTTCCTGAACGTGCCCGTGAGCGGCCGCGGCTGCGCGTCGATCTGCGCGATATAGCCGCTCGCGAGCTTCGTCAGGAACGCCATCGAAGCATTTCGCGTCTTCACTGGCAACGCGCTCGCGGTCATGTCGTAGGCGAGGATCAGGCCTTCGAAATGGGTTTCGTCGATCGGATTGAAACTGGGTTGATAAGTCGTGACCCACGCATACAGCAAGCGGTCGACTAGCTTCAGATAACGGTCGTCACTGGTCGCGCGCCAGGCGAGCGCGGCGTCGCGCAGCAGATCCAGATCCTTCTCTGCCTCGACGCTTTGATCGTAAATGCCCTCGTGCGGCAGCGTGCCTTCGGTATGCAGTTTCGCCAGCGCGTGCGGCGCGTCGTTCAGATGTGCCAGTACATTGCTCACCAGCGCCTTGACGCCCGGGTCGGCATTCGTGCGCTCGCTGGTTTGCAGCGCGGGCGCCGCGCAAAAATTCATTGCGGCCTGCGCCTGTCGCAGCGGCAGCAGCACCGCTGTGCCAGCCAGCAATAGCGTGCAAGCTTGCTGCCACGTTTGGGTTCGCCTGATTTCGGTCCGGCTTTGCATCAATCGCACCTTTCGCGCCATGCGAAACTCCTCGTTAGGCTGATTCGGTGTGTGATGTTAGCCGTTTGCGGACACAAGCGACAGAACCGCGCAACGCCTGCTTACAACCTTCAGGCGATGCGCGATTTGCGGCCTCGCTTACTCGTAGTCGGCGATCGGCACGCAGGAGCAGAACAGATTGCGGTCGCCGTACACGTTGTCCGCACGGCCGACCGGCGGCCAGTACTTCTTCGCGATCAGCGTGGCCAGCGGATACGCGGCGGTTTCGCGCGCATACGCATGCTTCCAGTCGTTGGCGATGACTACCGCCGCCGTATGCGGCGCGTGCTTGAGCGGATTGTCTTCGCGGTCCGAGCGGCCGTCCTCTACAGCCCGGATTTCCTCGCGGATCGCGATCATCGCTTCGATGAAACGGTCGAGTTCTTCCTTCGATTCCGATTCGGTCGGCTCGACCATCAGCGTGCCCGGCACCGGGAAGCTCATGGTCGGTGCGTGGAAGCCATAGTCGGCGAGGCGCTTGGCGACGTCGTCGACGGAGATGCCGCTGGTTTCCTTGAGCGGGCGCAGATCGAGAATGCATTCGTGCGCGACCAGTCCGCCCGGGCCCGAGTACAGCACCGGGTAATGCGGGGCGAGTTTGTTCGCGACGTAGTTCGCGTTGAGGATTGCGGTTTCGGTGGCAGCCGTGAGGTTCTTCGCGCCCATCATCGCGATGTACATCCACGAAATTGGCAGGATCGACGCGGAACCATACGGCGCGCCCGACACAGCGCCGATACCGTTCGGCGCACGCTCGTAGCCCGACGAAATCTGATTCGGCAGGAATTGCGCGAGATGCGCGCCGACCGCGACCGGACCGACGCCCGGTCCGCCGCCGCCGTGCGGAATACAGAAGGTCTTGTGCAGATTCAGGTGCGAGACGTCGCCGCCGAACTGACCCGGCGCACAGAGGCCGACCATGGCGTTCATGTTCGCGCCGTCCACATAAACCTGGCCGCCGTGCGCATGCACGATCTCGCAGATTTCGCGGACGTTCGATTCGAACACGCCGTGTGTGGACGGGTACGTGATCATGATCGCCGCGAGCTTCTCGGCGTGCTGTTCGGCTTTCTTCTTCAGGTCTTCGATATCGACGTTGCCTTGCGCGTCACAAGCAACCACGACCACTTGCATGCCGGCCATCTGCGCCGATGCCGGGTTCGTGCCGTGCGCCGAAGCGGGAATCAGGCAGACATTGCGGTGGCCTTCGCCGCGCGATGCGTGGTAGGCGTGAATGATCAACAGACCCGCGTACTCGCCTTGCGAGCCGGCATTTGGCTGCAGCGACACCGCTGCGTAGCCGGTGGCCGCGACGAGCATCTGTTCGAGCTGATCGATCATTTCGCGGTAGCCGACCGTTTGCTCAGCCGGTGCAAACGGGTGAATCTGACCGAATTCGGGCCACGTGACCGGCAGCATTTCAGAGGTCGCGTTCAGCTTCATCGTGCAGGAGCCGAGCGGGATCATCGAGCGGTCGAGTGCGAGGTCCTTGTCCGACAGGCTGCGCAGATAGCGCAGCATTTCCGTTTCAGAATGATGACGGTTGAACACATGATGCGTGAGGTACGCGCTGGTGCGCTCGAGCGCGGCGGGCACCGTGTTCTCTGCGGGGAGTTCTGCGTCGAGGGTGTCGATTTGCGGGACTTCGTCGACAAATGCCGCTTGTGCGAACGCTGCGAGCAGATCGGCCAGATCGCTGCGCGTGGTGGTTTCGTCGATCGAGATGCCGACGCGCGTGTCGCTCACGCGGCGCAGGTTGATGCGCCGCGCCGTCGCCGCGTCATGCAGCGCCTGGGTGCGTGCGCCGGTTTCGAACGTGAGCGTGTCGAAGAATGTGTCGTTGACGAGTGTGTAACCGAGCTTCCTCGCGCCGGCCGCGAGCAATGCAGCAATGCGGTTCACGCGCAGCGCGATCGTCTTCAGACCGTGCGGGCCGTGATAGACGGCGTACATGCTGGCCATGATCGCGAGCAGCGCTTGCGCGGTACACACGTTCGAGGTCGCTTTCTCGCGGCGGATATGTTGTTCGCGCGTTTGCAGCGCGAGACGCAGTGCCGGATTGCCTTGCGCATCGACAGTCACACCGACGAGACGGCCCGGCATCTGGCGCTTGAATTCGTCGCGCACGGCGAGGTAAGCCGCGTGCGGGCCGCCGAAACCAACCGGCACGCCGAAACGCTGCGTGTTGCCGACGGCCACGTCCGCGCCCCATTCGCCCGGCGGCGTCAAAACGGTCAGCGCGAGCAGATCGGCAGCGACCACCACGTGGCCGCCTGCTGCATGGACGGCTTCAGCGAGTGCGCGGTAGTCGCGCACGTCGCCGTTCACGCCGGGGTATTGCAGCAGCACGCCGAACGCATTCGCGTTCGCGGCGTCCGCAGCCGGGCCGACTTTCACTTCGATGCCGACCGGCGTGGCGCGCGTCTTCACCACTTCGATGGTTTGCGGCAGCACGTCGTCGGCGACGTAAAACACGTTCGACTTCGGCTTGCCGACGCGTTGCAGCAGCGTCATCGCTTCGGCGGCCGCGGTCGCTTCGTCGAGCAGCGAGGCGTTCGAGATCGCCAGACCCGTCAGGTCGACGATCATTTGCTGGAAGTTCAGCAGCGCTTCCAGTCGGCCCTGCGAGATTTCCGGCTGATACGGCGTGTACGCGGTGTACCACGCCGGATTTTCCAGCACGTTCCGCAGGATCACGGTCGGCGTGTGCGCGTTGTAGTAGCCCTGCCCGATGTACGAGCGGAACACCTGGTTCTTGTCCGCCAGTTCACGCAGCGCGGCGAGCGCTTCGGCTTCGCTTTTCGGCTGGGCGAAGGGGCCGAGCGGCAGCGTTTCGGTGCGGCGGATCGTCTTCGGAATGACGGCGTCGATCAGCGCGGCACGCGACGCGAAGCCGAGGGCTTCGAGCATCGCTTGCTGGTCGGCCGAATCCGGGCCGATGTGCCGTTCGGCGAAGGCGTCATGCACTTCGAGCGCGGCGAGCGAGAGAGGAGTGCGGTTCATCAGACGATCCGGGTGTTCGAGCTTCATGAGGTATTCCTGGCGGTGCGGGCGTCCGTTCGACGATTGAATCGGACGCGCCGCGCCTGTCGGGTTTAAACGTAATGGTGCAACTTGCGGTGAATCAGGCGCCGACGGCCTTTGCGTACGCGTCCGCGTCGATCAGGCGATCCTGCGATGCGTCCGCGGCCGGCTTGATCTTGAAGAGCCAGTTCTCGTACGGCGCGCTGTTGACGCCATCCGGCGTGTCGGTGACGGCCGGGTTCGCTTCGATGATTTCGCCCGAGACCGGCGCGTAGATATCGGAAGCGGCTTTCACCGACTCGATCACGGCGACGGTGTCGCCAGCGTTGACGGTCTTGCCCAGTTCCTGGACTTCGAAGAAGACGATGTCGCCGAGCGCTTCCTGCGCGTGGTCGGTGATGCCGACCGTCAGCGTGCCGTCCGCTTCGGTGCGGACCCACTCGTGCGATTCGGTATATTTCAGATCGGCCGGGATGCTCATCGGATGCTCCTATGCGGTGTTATTCGGTATGAACTTAAAAAGTGAGACGCACGCGACGGCTGCTTAAACTGCGAGCACTTTGCCGTTGCGTACGAACGGCAGTTTTACCACGCTTGCGGGTACGTTTTTGTCACGAATCTGGACGTGAACGATGTCGCCCGGCTGCACGCCTTTCGGCACGCGCGCGAAGGCGATCGATTCCTGCATCGTGGGAGAAAAAGTGCCGCTGGTGATTTCGCCTTCGCCCTGCGGCGTGACGACTTTCTGGTGAGCACGCAGCACGCCCGCCGCCTTGCCGTTCTCCTTCAGCAGGATCAGACCGACGAACGCGGACTGCGACCCCTCGGCTTCAAGCTTGCCCTTGCCGACAAATTCGCGGGGCGAGGTCAGATCGACGGTCCAGGCGAGGCCGGCGTCAAGCGGCGAGACGTTGTCGTCCATATCCTGGCCGTACAGGTTCATGCCGGCTTCGAGTCGCAGCGTGTCGCGCGCGCCGAGACCCGCGGGGCGCACGCCTTGACGCACCAATGCGTCCCAGAACTCGCAGACGGAAGTTGCGGGGAGGACGATTTCGAAGCCGTCTTCGCCGGTGTAGCCGGTGCGGGCAATCATCAATTCGCCAAACGGCGTGTTGTCGACGATCGCGGCGTTAAACGGCTTAAGGAGTTCGGTCGAGGTGCGGGTGGACGGCGCGACTTGCCAGACCTTATCGCGGGCGTTCGGGCCCTGCACGGCGACGATCGCCAGATCGCGGCGCGGCGTGATGGTCAGGCCGTAGCTGCCTTCGGCATTGAGCTTGCTGAACCAGTCGACGTCTTTCTCGGCGGTGCCGGCGTTGACGACCAGACGGAAGTGCGTCTCGCTGAAGAAATAGACGATCAGATCGTCGATCACACCGCCATTCGGGTTCAGCAGACAGGAGTAGAGCGCGCGGCCCGGCGTTTGCAGCTTGGCGACGTTGTTGGCCAGCGCGTGTTCGAAGAAGGCGCGCACGCGTTCGCCGGTGAAATCGACGACGCACATGTGCGAGACGTCGAACATGCCGGCGTCGGTGCGCACGGCGCGGTGTTCGTCGATCTGCGAGCCGTAGTTGACGGGCATGTGCCAGCCGCCGAAATCGACCATGCGGGCGTTGAGCGCACGATGGGTGGCGTTGAGCGGGGTGTGTTTGAGTTCGGTCATGGGGCCTCAGGCGTCTCGCGAAACAAAAAAGGCCATGCGGCGCTACGCCTCGCGGCTGATGCCTGCGAGCGATTGCGTTGCATGACCCCTCTGTCCTCGATACCTGAGAGATTGCGCTGCCGTGCGATGGTGAAGCCATGATCGCTACGGTGAAACGCGCGCCCCTTCGGTGGGCAGCTTGCCAGAATCTGCTCGCTATCAACGACGCAGACGGCTACTGCCGCTCTCCAGAGTGCGAAAAACCGGTGCCTTGATGTTGCCTGGGCGCGGGTTCTTCGACGCAGTCGGTCCTTTTGCCTGAGAGTTTGCGGGTGTGCCCCTTCGGCGGCGCGGCCTGCGATTGTCTGCGGCCAGCACGCTCTCCCGACGCGTGCGGCGAATGTACGCGAGGGCCGGGGGCTTGTCAAATAAAGGCCCGCAAGGGGCATGGGGGTTGGCGCTGCGGGTTCGCGAAAGTCAAAAAAAGCGCGGGACGTGATGCCCGCGCTTCTTTGCTTCAGTGCCTGAACCGGCGCGATTATTCGCCGATGGCGTGTGCCGCGTTGTCCAGTTCCTGGTTCAGCACGTGTTGTTCGTCGCCGGACAGGCCGCCGCCGTGTTGCGCCGCCATGTCGTGCGCTTCCTGACGGATCACGTCCAGACGGTGATGCAGCGCACCGCCTTGCGGGGGCGGGTAGTAGCCTTGGTTGACGCGAACGTCGATGCGGCGGCTCAGGTTGTCGATGCGGCCGTTGACCTGGTTGAAGCGCTGATCCGCAATTTGTTGCGGGTTAGGGCGCGGCGCCGGCGCGGGTTGCTGAGGAGCCACCACGCAGGCGGCGAGAGAACTGAGCAATGCGCATGCTGCTAGTGCGCGGACGATACGGGGCATGGACTCTCCGGGAAATCGTTGTCGTTTTGTGGTGCTACTGGGGTAGCAACGGATTGCCGGGGATTCACGCTGACCGCGGGGGCGGGGTTATTTGTAACGTTATGTTCCTTTCGGGCTTGTCAGGCTTTCTGCCATTGGCGGTGGCATGGTCCGCGTGCTGCCGCCAATGGTGCAGAAAGCGCCTCGTAGCGCAGGGAAAAGTTAGCGAATACGTTCAAACGGCAGCCGGACGCCTTCCTCCGAGCTCCGTGCTGCAAGCTCGATAATCGTCATGACGTCGACCGCGTCCTGAGCGCTGACGGGAAATTTCACGCCGTTCTGAATGGCATCCGCCAAGGCAATATAAAAGCCGACGTATTCCCCATTGCGCGTAGGCACCTCCCGCTCGACTTCCTGATCGCCTTCGAGCACACGCAGCACGCCTGCCGCATTGCCGGCGCCGAATCCGTCATCGCCCGGCCGCAAGCCGGCTTTCAACTGATCCTCCTGCGTATCGAGCCCGTATTTCACGTAGCTCCCCTGCGTGCCGTGAATCGTAAACCTCGGCGCGACGTACGCAGTCAACGCGCTGGCATGCAACACCACCTCGAACTCGCCGTAGCCCAGCTGAATATGGACGTAGTCCGGCGCACTGGCCTGGTCGCGATGCGTTCGAACCGTCGCGGACACGGTCTGCGGTGCGCCAAACAGCGCGAGCGCCTGATCGATCAGGTGCGGTCCAAGATCGAATAGCAAACCGCCACCGCGCGAAGCCTCCTCGCGCCAACGCTGCCGAACCTCCGGCCGGAAACGGTCGAAATGCGATTCGTATTGCGTGATGCGTCCCAACTCTCTGCTGGCGAGCAGATCCCGCACGGTCAGAAAATCGCCGTCCCAGCGGCGGTTATGAAAGGGGACAAACTGCTTGCTGCGAGCAAGTGCAATGTTGGCAAGCGTGTGGGCGTCGGCGGCGGTGAGCGTGACCGGCTTGTCGACCACCACGTGCTTGCCCGCTTCCAGCGCGCGGCGCGCCAGGTCGAAGTGCGTGTCATTGGGCGTCGCGATGACGACGCAGTCGATTTCTTCGAGCGCCAGCAGGGCGTCCAGATCGGCCACCACCTTTGCGTGCGGGTAATCGGCCAGCGCGTGCTCGGGCTGGCTCGTCGCGATGGCTGCGATGCTCGCTCGCCCGCAGTGCTCGATCACCGGCGCATGAAAGGTCGCGCCAGCAAAACCGTAACCCATCAATCCAATCTTCAGCGATGCGGACATGCGTGTCTTCCTGCAAAAACGGCGCGCCGCTTTGCCACCGCGGCGACGGCGCGCAACGGCGTAATTGTGGCATGTCCCGAAGGCGGACTGTCAGCATCGTCGCAGGCGTTTGTCGGCGGTGCCTGTTAGGCGGCGCTCGGACGGCAGTTGCGGCCATGTTCCGGGCAGCCAGGTCGAGCGTCCGTTTTTGTCGTCGGGCGAGCTGCCATTGCGGCCCCCTTTCCTGGCCGTCCGATAGCGCGTCTGTCGCGGCATCAGCATCGGGCATCCGTGTTAACATCGCTCCTCTCGCGCGGATCGTAGCGAGGAACGCCCCTCACACCGAGGCGCGCGCCAGCCGCCCGCCCCGCGCAGCATGCCCCCGGGCCTTCGGTCTCGCAATTCCGCACCCAAGCGCCCTCAACCGCATTACCCATCCACTGACGATGTCCGCAGGCCTGAACCCCGCTCAAAATGAAGCGGTCCGTTATCTTGACGGTCCGTGTCTCGTGCTCGCCGGCGCAGGCAGCGGCAAGACGCGCGTGATCACGCAGAAAATCGCCCACCTGATCGAGGCCAAAGGCTTCGAGCCGCGCCATATCGCCGCCGTCACGTTCACGAACAAGGCCGCGCTGGAAATGCGCGAGCGCGTGGGCAAGCTGCTCGAAGGCAAGACGCTGACCACGCCCGGCAAGGAAGGCCGCAAGGTACCCGTCAACCAGTTGACGGTCTGTACCTTCCACTCGCTCGGCGTGCAGATTCTGCGGCAGGAAGCGGAACACGTCGGTTTGAAACCGCAGTTCTCGATCATGGATTCGGACGACTGCTTCGGCATGATCCAGGAGCAGGTCGGCTCGACGGACAAGGGCTTTATCCGCAAGATCCAGTCGATCATCTCGCTGTGGAAGAACGGCATGATCATGCCCGAGCAGGCGATCGCGATCGCCGCGAACGAGGACGAACATCAGGCCGCGATCGTCTACCGCAACTATGTGGCGACGCTGCATGCATATCAGGCGGTCGATTTCGACGATCTGATCCGCCTGCCCGCCGAGCTCTTCGAGAAGAACGAGCAGGTGCGCGACCGCTGGCAAAACAAGCTGCGCTATCTGCTGATCGACGAGTATCAGGACACCAACGCGTGCCAGTACGAACTGGTGAAGCTGCTGGCCGGCAAGCGGGCGGCGTTCACGGCGGTCGGCGACGACGATCAGGCAATCTATGGCTGGCGCGGCGCGACGCTCGAAAATCTCGGGCAGCTCAGCAAGGATTTTCCGAAGCTGCATCTGATCAAGCTCGAGCAGAACTACCGTTCGACGGTGCGCATTCTGACCGCCGCGAACAACGTGATCGCGAACAACCCGAAGCTGTTCGAAAAGAAGCTCTGGTCCGAACACGGCATGGGCGACACGATTACTGTCACACCTTGCAACGACGAAGAGCACGAGGCCGAGTCCGTGGTGTTCCGCCTGTCCGCGCACAAGTTCGAGCGGCGCGCGAATTTCCGCGACTACGCGATCCTGTACCGCGGCAACTTTCAGGCGCGTATCTTCGAACAGGTGCTGCGTCGTGAACGGATTCCGTATGTGCTGTCGGGCGGGCAGTCGTTCTTCGACAAAGCCGAGATCAAGGATATCTGCGCGTATCTGCGCCTGATTGCCAACGCCAATGACGACCCGGCGTTCATTCGCGCGATCACCACGCCGCGTCGCGGCGTCGGCAATACGACGCTCGAAGCGCTCGGCTCGTTCGCCGGCCAGGCGAAGGTGTCGTTGTTCGAAGCGGTGTACATGGGCGGCATCGAGGCGCGCCTGTCGCCGCGTCAGATCGAACCGATGCGCGTGTTCTGCGACTTCATGCAGCGTCTCACCGATCGCGCCGAGAAAGATGCCGCCGGGACCTTGCTCGACGAACTGATGGACGCGATTCACTACGAAGCGTATCTCTACGACGCGTTCGACGAACGTCAGGCGCAGTCCAAGTGGCAGAACGTGCTCGAGTTCATGGAGTGGTTGAAGCGCAAAGGCACCAAGGCTGAGCCCGAAGGTTCGGAGAAGAGCGAGGCAACCGGCTACGACACCGCCGACGGCTTCGGCGACACGGGTAAGAGTCTGCTCGGCCTGATCCAGACCGTCGCGCTGATGTCGATGCTCGAAGGCCGCGAAGAAGATCCGGACGCCGTGCGGCTTTCGACGGTGCACGCGTCGAAGGGGCTGGAGTATCCGCACGTGTTTCTGGTCGGTGTCGAAGAAGGCATCATGCCGCACCGTGGCGGTCCGGACGACGAGCCGATCGACGACGCGCGTATCGAGGAAGAGCGCCGTCTGATGTACGTCGCGATCACGCGGGCGCAGCGCAGCCTGCATCTGAACTGGTGCAAGAAGCGCAAGCGCGCGCGCGAAACCGTGGTGTGCGAGCCTTCGCGCTTCATCCCCGAGATGCTGCTCGACGACGCCCCGCCGCCGACGCCCGAAGAAGCGCCGATGTCGCCGAAAGACCGGCTTGCGAGTTTGAAGGCGTTGTTGCAGAAGCCTTGAACGTAGGAGTGACCGTAAGACCCCGTGCGCGGCAGGTGCATCGGCGGTTTTTCGACGTACGCACGCTACTGTGACACGGCCCGTTAATCGGATGTCGATCGGGCGTCAATCGGAGACCGCTTGCATGCCCACACCCCCGCTCGCGCACTATCGCCGCGCGCTCGAAACCTACATCGACGCGAAAGACAACACACACGCTAATCGCATTGCCGAGGCCTTTGCGCCGGACGCGGTCCTGACCATTTCGCTCGCGACTTCGAATATCGCGTTTCCAGCGCGTACAGTCGGCGCCAATGCGATCGCGAAAACGCTCGTCACTGACTTCGGCGCGCAGTACGCGCAGTGCCGTACGTACTACGTGTGCGATTCGCTCGCGGTGGAAAACGATACGATCGAGGCGTTGCCCTGGCTGGTGGTGATGCGCGAACGGGCAACCGGCGCATTGCGCGTCGGCCACGGTGTGTATCGGTGGAGTTTCGACGGGACGCCGGCCGTCACGGCTTTTCACATCCACATCGCGCGCATGGACGTCGTGCCCGACGCCGACGGGACATTGCTCGAAGCGTTGCAAGATGGATTGAGCTATCCGTGGCTCGTACCCGCTGACTTGCACGCGCATTTCACGTCGCTCGCTCGCAGCACGCCAGCGTTGGCATTTGTTGAGGCGTTTAGCCGTCCTGCCGTCGCACCGTCAGGCACCTGACCTGACAGCGCACCGAGCGCCCGTACAAGAAAAATCCCTGCCCGTGTCGCCACGGTGCAGGGATTTTTTCGTTTTGCGGCAACCGCCGGAAGCGGTCTCGCAAGCGGGTTATTTCGCCGCGCTGATCATGTAATCGACGGCGGCCTTCACGTCCGCATCAGAGGCAGTAGTCGATCCGCCTTTGGCCGGCATCGCGCCCTTGCCGTGCAGTGCGTAGTTGTAGACCGTGTCGATCGGGTCTTTGAGGCGCGCCGCCCACGCTTCCTTGTCACCGAACTTCGGTGCGTTCAGCACGCCGGCCGCGTGACACGCCTGGCAAACCTGCTGATACAGCGCCTTGCCGGCTTGCGAGGCGTCCGCGCTCGTCCCACCTGCTGCCGGTGCAGCCGCTTGCGGCACGCTTGCCATGGCCGCCATCGCGGCAGCGGCTTGTGCGGCGCCAGCGTCCGAAGCACCCGCCGGCGCGGCGGCAGCAGCGCCAGACGCGGCGGCTGCCGCACCCGCGGCCGGTTGCGCCGGTTCAGGGAAGCTCGCGCCGGAATTGTTCGCCATGTAAGCCACTGCGCGGGCGATTTCGAAGTCGCTGTAGTCGTCCGGGCTGGTGCCGCCGCGCGCGGGCATCGCGCCCTTGCCGGCGAGCGCCGTGTGCCACAGCGTGTCGAAGCCCTGCGCGATGCGTGGCGCCCAGTCGGCGGTATTCGTGAATTTCGGCGCGCCTGCCGCACCCGACGCGTGACACGCGGAGCAAACGGCCTTATAGACCTCTTCGCCGGTCTTGTAGACGCGCGGCGCATTGGCGTCGCGAATGTCGACTTGTGCGAGTGGCTTGATGCGCGCGCTGACCTCGGCGTCGGAAAGACTGTCTGTGCCGGCGCCGGTGCGCGTCGAATTATCGACGTAGATCACTAGCAGAACGATGATGACGATCGGTACAGCAAAACTGGCAATGATCGCGGCGATGAGCTGCCCGGGGGTTTTGATTGGGGCTCCGTGTGGTGCTTCGCTCATGCTTGTCTCGTCTCCGTGGGTATGTGAGCGGTACAGCGTGACGGCAACTTCTTGTTCTTTAGTCAGGCACGGACGATTATAGACGCAACATTTCGGCGGCGGCGAGAGGCGCGGCGAGGTGTTCAGCAGGCGTTTACCCGCATCGCGGGGTGCGGCTGGCACCGCCGGCATGGAAGGCGACAGGCGCCCAATCCCGCCATATAGGCCGTCCGGTGGACGGTTTGGCCGAAACCTGGTATCCTTTCGGTCTCGCTTTGGCGTCGCTCCTGTTCAGGTTGCCGCGCTTTCGTGTTGAAGCGCCCGTAGCTCAATGGATAGAGTACTGCCCTCCGAAGGCAGGGGTTGCTGGTTCGATCCCAGCCGGGCGCACCAACTTAGGTCGTTATAAGTTAACGACCTGCCTGCATCAAATCCGAATATTTCAGTACAAAATCCCCTTTCAGGGGCGCCCGCTTTGTCCCTGAATGTCCCTGTCGCATCCCGCGCAACATTCCCGGCTTTTTGCATCGGTTCGACCGCGCTCATCATCTCGAACTTTCTTGTCGTCGCGTGGCCCCCGTTCTGTTCTGTTGGGTTCGGCATGACGACTTCAACTGCCGGACAGTCAAAGAATCCAAAAACGTTCGTCCCAGTCTTGGGCCTCGTATTTAGGATCACAGATTAATCATTGAAGATCGGCTCCATCACAGACATGACACACGCCTTATACATTGGCGAACCCCAGCGCGATTATGGGCTGTTGGCTCGATTAAATGCATGCGACCCTTACTATTTAAAACCGACCGCATATATTTGTCTGAAGTTTAATAGAGTGCGGCACTAATTAAATATACCGGGACTGCATCGTATTCGTCTGATGTATTTGGTGGCGTTTTAATATAGGTCAAGAACGCACTCAAAGCCGCTTGGTAATTATTTTTAATATGCTGGGAGGCATTTTGTCGGGCTGCGCTTAAAAGCTGAAAACCCTTGCTGAACGGGGTGGAGCAGGCGACATGAAATTATCGCCGACAATCCTCATACCACAAATCGGCTCGTTACGCTTCGTTACGACTCGCCCTTAAAATTTTGTTTCATTTATGTATCATTGCTTTTCATCAGGCCAGACCGGTAAAAGATGCCTTTTTCGGAGTGATAATCCATTTCGTCACCGTAATTTACCTGTCGATCCGGCTCCATTTTATGGCCTGAGCTCAAGAATGCAATCGAACTAACGTCATCTCACATTAAGTCAGACGATTATATGTGACCTGACCATTCTCAGTTCATTCTGCCGGCAGACACTCTGTCCCTTGAGCGCCGAACACTACTTAGGTGTACTTCCTGTTGTTGCGTACCTCGCGTAGCGACGTCCTTAAGACGCGAACGTTGTTCGTTTTAATGGCCGGGCTCAATCGGCCTTGATACAGAGATGCCCAATTCCAGCAAATACTTCCCAAGACTCGATACTTCATCCGATCAACCGCCTCAACGCAGAAAATTTCTGACAATCCTCGCACTCGCTGCGGGAGCACTGGCCCTCGCTGGTTGCGGGGGTGAGGGCTCAGGCGACGTCAATTCACCTGCAGTAGCCGCTGACGCCGTCGCTCCCGGTGCCGTCGCCAATGCGGCCACCAACGTCGCGGGCATGGGCGAGGTCGCCAACGACACCCCCTCCGGCGTCAACGGTGACACCACTTCCGGGAACGGCGACAGCCCGAACCACAACCGCGTCGTGCTGCGAAAGTCTGGACAAGGCGATTGACGGAACGGTCGGTAACGTTCTGCAGATCACTGACCAGAGCCATATCGATTTAACGGATCTCACGCTGCACGCAAATGCCCACATCCGCCTTGCGAGCGGTGCGTCGAACAAGCTGTTCACACGCGACTCGACGGACCCTCGCGATAGGCAGATTTGGGCAGTGCAGAATGTCACGCTCGAAAGCCCGTACATTGACGGAAGCACGGAACTGAACTCCGCCTACGACAACCCGCACGATAGCGAATCGGGCATGGGTGTCTCCATCCTCGCTAGCGAGGTTGACGTTTGTGGACTCAATCCGGGCACGAGCAATTTTTTATAGTAGAGAAATGAAACTCAAGCTACTCGCACTATTCGCCTTCCTTACAATATTGTGTGGGCAGCCGTTGTCGGCCCTCGCACAGACGACTACGCCCATCGCACAACTCGTCGCGCTCCAACCCCCGGTGAACGGAAATGGCGCCGACCGGTTTGCCATGGACGTGAATTGCAACCTGTGGAGCGCGGACCAGACGGCGCTGAGCGAATGCTCAAAAGACCTCGACCTGATCACCGGATTGGGCGTCGGCACGGTTCGCCTTGGTGTTTCCTGGGATTTCATGGTGCTAGCTGATGGCAGCACGCTGGATCCGAACAAAGTGGCCTTCCTCAAATCGCTTCTCAATGCCGCCAGGACGCGTGGCATGAAGATTCTCTTCCAGGTCGGTATGTACGCGCCTGCCAGCGCCTACAAATGTGCCGCTACTCAGAGTCCACCGAGCGGCTCTTCGCCGCGGCTCGACTTCTGTGACGCTGCCTTTTCGAAATACATGAGCTCGCTGATGGACGTGGTCTTGCCGTTCACCGCCGATATCGAGCTGTTCAATGAAGTCAACTGGGGCTTTTCGGCGTCCAATCCGTCGTACGGCAATGCGAAGGGAATCACCGGCTACATGCTGGCGCGTGAGAAAACGCTCTATACGAACACCAGGAAAATCCTGAACACCAAGGCGCAGTCCGGCTACCGGACGGTCCTGCATACCCAGGGAATCTCTTACTTCTACAACTCGGCCTACCCGAACAATGGCTGGAAACCGCCTGCTTCGAGCATGTTGATCCAGGCGACCGATGACATCAAAGCCATCGGAAACAACACGGCGAGTGCCTCCAGCCCCTTGAATGCTTCCGTTGACGTGGTCGATATTCATCCCTACTTCAACAGCAGTGAATACGTCATGCTGGTGCAAGCGTTTATCGAAACGATGTCGAGCGTTGTTCCGAACGGGCCTAAAAAGCTTTGGCTGACGGAAACCAACAATGGGACTGATGGCACGGACGCTGGACAACTCGCGGCCTTCAATCAGTTGAAAGTGCTGATGAACAACGGCTCCGTGCAGAAGGCGTTCTGGTATGTCGTGCGCAATGGTGATCCGAGCAATGGCGAAGGCGATGGCTATTCGATCTACGATACCAATCGAAACCTGATCAGGCCTCAGCTCGCCGCTGCCATTCAAGCTTATAGCGCGACGATTCCCCGTTCGCAGCGGTTCTTGTCGGGTTCCTACCTGGCGCCCGTCAAGTAAGAAGAGGCATCCACTGCCATCCATGATTTAAAAGCGAGTTCCGGACATCCGCTTCGCTTGAATCTGGGGCAGTGGGCCGCGACAAGCGTCCGCGCGAGCACGCGCCGCGCTGTACGTGATGTCACTCTCTTTTCACACAATGACTCATCGAACAGGCCGAGCCAGCAGGGTATGTAACCCGCTGGCTCGACTTGCGACGGGTCGCCGCCGGTGCCTCCCGCCGTGCGTTTCGGTCTGCGTGCCCGCAATGGGCCACGCGCGGCTCGCGCCGACCAGAAAATCTTCAATCCAATATTTCTGATAGCGAATTGGCCTGTGATTGCCGTAGTCACGACCGTCCGCCACCGGCGCATTTCACGCGATCACACTCTGACCAGCAGCTTCCCGAGGTTCTTGCCTTCGAACAGGCTATTGAGCGCGTTCGGCAACGCGTCGAAACCGTCGACGTACGTCTCCTGGTAAACGATTTCACCGTTTTTCACCCATGGAGCGACGGTCTGCAACATCTCGTCCATCCGGTGCGTGAAGTCGCGGGCGAGAATGCCCTGGATCGACGCGCGCTGAAACAGCATGTGCTGCAGGAAGCGCGGCGCGAGGTCCGGCGTGTCGAGACCGCCGTCGTATTGAGCGATCGCGCCGCAGATCACGATTCGCGCGCGGCGCTTGATGAGCGGGATCACCGCATCGGTGACCATGCCGCCCACGTTGTCGAAATAGACGTCGACGCCGCCGGTCGCCGCCTGCAGCGCCGACTGCAAGCCTTCAAGTGTCGGATGCGCCCGGTAGTCGACCGCGCCGTCGAGCTTCAGCGTGTCGGTCAGAAACGCGCACTTGTCCGGGCCGCCGGCGATTCCGATGACGCGGCACCCGGCTCGCTTGCCGAACTGCGCGACCAGCGAGCCGACCGCGCCAGCGGCACCGGACACGACCAGTGTGTCGCCCGGACGCGGTTTGCCCGCTTCCATCAAACCGAACCACGCCGTGCGTCCCGGCATGCCGAGCACGCCGAGCGCGGTTGAAACCGGCGCCGCGTCCGGGTTCAGTCTGGTCAGCTCGCTGTGATGGCACTTGGCGTACAGTTGCCAGCCGCTATAAGCCGATACCCAGTCACCCTGCTTGAATAGCGGGCTCGCCGACGCCACCACTTCACCCACCACACCCGCCCGCTGCACAATCCCGAGCGGATGCGGCACGTCGTAAGTATTGCGTTCGTGCTGCTGGATTCGAATGTACGGATCGACGCTGACGATACGCGCCCGGATCAACACTTCATTCGATGACAAATTGTCGTCGAGCTCGCTTTCGCGCAACTCGTAATGTTCATCGCCAACCCGTCCTTCCGGACGTTTGACGTAAAACCACTGGCGATTCTGGTAGTTCATGTGAGGACTCACTGCTGTCGTAGACGGTGAGTGATCTTACCAGTGGGGCGATCACGCGCCCGGCCGCCTGACGTCGCAGCGCCGGACGGGCGCGGTGAAACCGGAAGGCGGCGCATGCGCCAGATCCCAAGCTTGTTGAAAGCCGCCCGTCCCGTTAGAATCCTCCGGTCATTGGGGAGTAGCCTTCCTTCATCCTTTGAAGGAGAGCGCGTCAACATACTTGGCCTGCGGGTCATGGCGCGTTCGACCGGGTCGGTTTGGCGAGACCATTGGCGCACTGCTTCGTTCTGGTCGGACGGGGCGCGGTGCGTCATTGGTTCGTTACTTGCGTCCGACCGCGGAGTTGCCCTGTGAAACATCGTTGTGCCCCGCCAGTCTCCCCACTTGCCTGCCCGTTGTGCCGTTTCCCCATTGCATTTGCAGGGAGCCGCGCATGACCGGTCTCCTGTTCGAACTCGCCCTCATGCTGATCGTCATTCTGGTGGCGGCCGAGCTCTTCACCAATGCACTCGAACATCTCGGCGAGCGTCTGAACATCTCCGAGGGCGTGACGGGTTCGCTGTTCGCGGCGGTCGGTACCGCCTTGCCCGAAACCCTCGTCCCGCTGCTCGCGATTGCGGGCGGCACGACCGATAGCGCGGTCAACCAGGAGATCGGCGTTGGCGCGATTCTCGGCGCGCCGCTCATGCTCTCCACCCTCTCCACCTTCCTGATGACGCTGGCGATTCTCGGTTCACGCGGTGCCGGCGGCTGGGTCACGCCGGAACGCACGGGTTTCACGCGCGATCTGAACTACTTCCTGTGCGCGTTTGTGCTGGCGGCCGCGGCGATGTACGTGCCGCATGAACAGATGATCGTGCGGGGCCTGTTCAGCGCGGCGCTGGTCGGTGTGTACATCACGTATGTGGTGATGACGTTCCGTGCATCGAACAAACTGGTCGACGCCGGTCACGGCACCGAAGCGCCGGGCAGGATGTTGCTGTCGCGTCTTGGTTTGCCCACCAATCTTGCGACCATCGTGGTGCAACTGGCACTGGCGGTTGCGTTGCTGGTGTGGGGCGCGGAAGGCTTCATCCACGGCGTGCGGGGCGTGTCGCAGGTGCTCGGCGTCTCGCCCCTGCTACTGTCGCTGCTGATCATTCCGATTGCAACCGAGTTGCCGGAGAAGGTCAACAGCATCCTGTGGATTCGCCGTGGCAAGGACACGCTGGCGCTCGGCAACATCACCGGCGCGATGGTGTTCCAGGGCACGCTGCTGCCCGCAATCGGAATTCTGCTTACGCCATGGACGCCGCGTATAGAGGTGGTGACCGGCATCGTGATCACGCTCGCTGCCGCCGCGTGGCTGCGGATCAACGTGCGCGCGCGCGGCGTGCCGGTGTGGGCGCTGCTGGTGTGTGGCGTGCTCTACGCCACTTATCTGGCGATCACGCTGAGCCGCTGAGCGAGTGATGAAAGGGCGGGGAGACCGCAACAAAAGCCGCGTAACCGCGGCCTTCCCAACAAGCCGCCCTTAATTGGACGGTGCCGCAGCCGTTGCCGCGCTATCCGGCTTGAACACCGTCTTCCAGTCGTCCTTCATATCGATGACGAGCCAGCCTTTCGCGCCGGCTTCGTCCAGACCCTTGTCGAGTTTGCCGCTTTTCGCCGCGCGATCGTACGCATACTCCCGTTCGCCGTCAGTGTGGTGCAGCAGCGCCGCGAGGCGCGGGCCGTCGCCAGCCGAGGTCCACTCGAGCATCGGCACATCGCCGTCCGCATTGCCGAACGCGATCACAGGACGCCGGCCGATCACGCGGTCGATGGCAAGCGGTTTGGCCGCGCCATCGACGAGCGTGTCGACCTGTGCAAGCCGGGTCAACGCTACGGCGCCGTTCGTCTGGCTGTACTTGTATTTGACGGTGCTGCCGATCACCTGCTCGGGCGGAATGCCGTACACGCGCTGCGCGATGTCGCGGACGAACTCGACATCGCTGCCCGTCACCAGATAGGTCCTGAAGCCGTTAGCGCGCAGATAGGCGAGCAACTCGAGCATCGGCTGATAAGCGAGGTCGGCGTACGGGCGATTGAAGCGCGGGTCGCTCGCGGAGTCGAACCATTCGTGCACGAGCGCGGCGAATTGATCGCTGGTCATGCCGGCATGCGCCGCCGCCAGCAGCCTCATGGAGCCGGCGTCGCCGCTCGCCGCGATACTCTTCAGGTTGCCTTTCAGAATCGAGCGGAACGGTTCCTGCCGTTTCCATTCCGGATGCCGCCCGGCCACGGTCTTCACCCGTTGCAGCGCGAACACCAGTTGCGCCGAGGCGGGTTGCTCCGGCCACAACGTGCCGTCGTTGTCGAACACGGCGATCCGGTCCGCGCGCGGGATGAAGTCTTTCGACTCAGGCGTGGTGACCAGCGTGACGAAATCGACGATCGAGCGTTTGGTCGCGGAGTCGTTCCACGATGCGAGGGTTGCGGCGGTCGACGCGCCGGCTGGCGACTCGCTCGCGTCATGGTGCGGTGTGACGGTGCAAGCGGAAAGAACCACAACGGTCAAAGCAATGCAGTACCGGTGCATCGTGCGAATCATGAGAGCCTCATCAAAAGCGGTGGATCGAATCGAAAGCGAGCGCCAGTCTAATGGGACGCGCTGAATGTTGCAGCCTATTCTGTTGCTTTTTTGAGCGGCGGGGTCAATGCCGGTAATTTGTAATGGCATAAGACGTTGTGTGATTCTTTACAAATTAGACGAACAAATGCTCAGAACGATAGCAAAAAATATGCAATGCGAATGGCTATAAAAATCTAATTCGGGCGGAATTTGCCGACCTTTCGTTTGTGTTACAAATTTATCTCTGTAATCTGCTGAAACGTTTGCTACCATTCCGCCACGGTGTCCCCTGTTGTGAACTTCTTACCTCCCGCATGCTTCGTTTGGTGCAGCGTCTCTTTAGTCTGAAAGGAGCGTCCATGCAAGCCCTGTATCCGGCCGTACAGCCTTTCCAGCTGGTTCGAGAGACTTAGCGCGACTTAATCGCGCGGCCTCATCTGCTTTGCATATTTCCCCGGCTGTGCGTGGCTGCCGGGTGGGTGAACTCACACCCGCGATTAGTTCGATTTAATTCGAAAATACGAATGCTATTTCTTTGGCTTTATTTGCATTGAGCAAGGGAATGCGTTCGCCTATAAAAAATGCCCATAAACGAGGTGCGGGAATGGGTTGTAAATGCGTGGTTGGGTCGGCAGCGTTATACGCCGCTTCGGTGTTGTTGTCGCCGGTGTTCGCTCAGGCATCGGCCGACGAAGCCAATAAGAGTAATAACCCGCTCAATCTGGCCGCCTCATTCAATATCCAGAATTACTACACGCCGAGCGTGTTCGGCGCGAGCGCGCATACCAACGATCTGCTCTTGCGCCCCACCGTGCCGATCGGTCCGAACAGCCTGATCGGCGTGCCGGAAATTTTCCGCGCCACGGTGCCGGTCAGCACGCGGCCCGATCCAAGCGGCGGCTACAACACCGGCCTCGGCGACCTGAATCTATTCGACATCTTCCTGCTCTCCCAAGGCGACGTGCAGGTCGGCGTCGGCCCGCTCGTGACGATGCCGACCGCCACCGACCCGAGCCTCGGCACCGGCAAGTGGCAGGCCGGTCTTGCCGCGGTCGCCGTTAGCGCGACGAAGGCACGGCTCCTCGGCGCACTGGTGCAGTGGCAACACTCATTCGCCGGGCAAAGCAGCCGGCCCACCACCCAATCGCTCACCGCGCAGCCGTTCGGCATCTTCAACCTGCCGGGTGGCTGGTATATCCGTTCGACCGGCACCTGGACTTTCGACCTGCAGCACGGCAGCTATTACATTCCGGTCGGCCTCGGCGCCGGCAAGGCGTGGAAGGGTGGCTCGACCATCTACAACGCGTTCATCGAACCGCAATACTCCGTTGCCCATTCCGGCGCGGGGGTGCCGAAGTTCACGATCTTCGCGGGCTTGAATATGACGTTCGGCAAATAGACCAGAACCTGAGAGAAAACAGATATGACACTGCTTAAATGTCTGCAAATCGGCGCAGTCGTCGCCGGACTGTCGCTGACGATGTTGCCGGCCACACAAGCCGCCGCCCAGGCCGCTGCTTCGTCTGCGAACGTCACGGCCCCACCGGATGAAGCGCGTGCGATCGCCAAAGACGCGTTCCTCTACGCGTATCCGATGTTGTTCAACTACAAGACGCTTTATGAGCAGGCGGTCGATTCCAGCTCGAAGTCTTATGTGGGCGGCTTCGGCAAGTTCCGCAACTACTCGCATCCGTACGGTCCAGAGAACAAGGACATCGTCACGCCGAACAACGACACGCCGTACTCGTGGGCGTGGCTCGATCTGCGTCGCGAGCCGTGGGTGCTGACGGTGCCCGCAGTGCCGAAAGAGCGCTACTACGTGTTCCAGTGGATCGACCTGTACACCTATAACTTCGCGTACGTCGGTTCGCGCGCCACGGGCAACGGCGCGGGCCACTATCTGTTCGCCGGCCCGAACTGGTACGGCGATACGCCCAAGGGCATCGACAAGGTGTTCCGCTCCGAGACGGACCTGATCCTGACGCTCGGCCGCACGGCGCTCAACGGCGCGAGCGACGTCAAAAACGTCGAGGCGATCCAGAAGCAATACAAGCTCACGCCGCTGTCCGCCTTTGAACACACGGCTGCACCGCCGCCCGTCGCGAAGCTTGATTTTCCGAAGTGGGATGAAGCTAAGGCGACTTCGGTCGACTTCATTGCCTATCTGAACTTCATGCTGCAGTTCACGCAGCCGCCGGCGCCGTCCGAGCAGGAATTGATGGCGCGCTTCGCGAAGATCGGCATTGCGCCAGGCGCGCCGTTCGATCCGGCCGCCTTGCCGCCGGAAACGCGCGCTGCGCTCGAAGCAGGTGTCGCGGACGGCAAAGCCGCGCTGGCCGATGCGGAAAAACACACCACCGGATCGTTCAACCTGTTCGGCAGCCGCGCGGATCTGAAGGACGACTACACCACCCGCGCCGTCGCGGCGGCGATGGGAATTTACGGCAATACCAAGGAAGAAGCGGTGTACGTCGGCACGCGTGTGAACGGCGAGCACGCGCAACTGCTCGGCTCGCAGCCGTACGTGCTGCACTTCGACAAGAAGGACCTGCCGCCCGCGAAATTCTTCTGGTCGATGACGCTGTACGACTTGCCTGCGCGCCATCTGGTCGCGAATCCGATCAACCGTTACTCGATCGGCGATCGTACCAAGGGGCTGAAATATGGCGCCGACGGCTCGCTGGATATCTACGTGCAGAACACGTCGCCGGGTGCGGACAAGACGTCGAACTGGCTGCCGGCGCCCACCGGTGCGTACACCCTCGTCATGCGCATTTACGGCCCGGACGAGAAGGTGCTCGACGGCGACTGGAAATTCCCCGAGCCCGAAAAGCGCTAAACCGCGCATGGCCGAACCTGAGGACAATATGAATAAGAAAACCGCGACGTGGGTCACGGCTGCCGTGCTGGCGTCGGTCGCCGCGCCCATTCTGGCGAAGACGCAGCAGGACCAGCCTGTCCATGCGACGGCCACGATGGCGTCCGTGCCGGGCCCGGTGGCCGGCTACGCGATTTCTGAAGAATACGCACGACTGGTGGCGCGCCAGACTTACTTCTGGGCGTGGCCGATGGTGAACGTCTACGGCCGCCTGCTGGCGATGAAGCAGGTCCCGCAGCCGGGCCTGAACGGCGGCATTGTCCCGGTCGCGCCGCCCAATCATCTGTCGATGCTGCGCGACTACATTCAGCCGCAGGAGCGATTTGTCGCGTGTCCGAATCAGGACGTCGTCTACGGCTCCTCGATCCTTGATCTGAACCAGACGCCGGTGGTCGTGCAGGTGCCCGATTTCGGCAAACGTTTCTGGGTCTATCAGGCCGTCGATCTGCGTACCGACGGTTTCGCGAGTCTCGGCAAGATGTACGGCACACGTCCGGGCTTCTATCTCTTAGCGGGCCCTGACTGGCACGGCCAGGTGCCGAAGGGCATCCGCCAGGTGTTCCGCTCGTCGACCGGAGTCGGCAGTTTCATTCCGCGCGTTTTCATGGATGACACGCCTGAAGATCGCGCGGCCGTGCAGTCGGTGCTTGCGAAGGTTGGCCTGTATCCGCTCGCCGACTACGACGGCAAGGTCAAGGAGACTGACTGGTCGAAGTTGCCGAGCTTCGGTCAGGCCGGTGGTGCGACGGGCGGCAACGCCGAAGAGATCAAGTGGGTCGATCCAAACCGTTTCTGGGACATGCTGCCCACCGTGCTCGACGAGACGCCGCCGCAACGCGGCGAAGAGGCGCTCTATGCGCAGGCGCGTGGGCTGATCGCGGCGGCGCAGAAAAATCCGGCGATCAAGGCCGCTATCGTCGACGAAGGGGGCAAGGCCGAAGCGGATCTGGTCACGCCGCTGTTCAACTTCAATACTTTCGGCAAGCGGCTGCCGGCGAACTGGAACACCATCAGCAACGGCGCCGCATTCGGCACGGACTACTTCACGCGCACGGCGGTGGCGAAGTCGAACATCTTCGTCAACAAGCCTAACGAGACCAAGTATTTCTACGCCGATGCTGACGCATCCGGTCAGCGTCTCGATGGCAACGCACGCTACACGGTGACGTTTGCCAAGGATCAGTTGCCGCCGGTCAAGGGGTTCTGGTCGCTGACGCTGTACAACTCGCATCACTTCTTCTCGCCGAATCCGCAGAACCGCTACTCGCTCGGCACCAAGAACAAGGACCTGAAGTTCAATGCGGACGGCTCGTTGACGCTCTACGTGCAGAACACGAGCCCCGGTGACGACAAGGTCTCCAACTGGCTGCCGGCGCCGGCCAATGAAGCGTTCTCGCTGTACGTCCGGGCCTATTGGCCGCAGCAGCCGGCGCTCGACGGCAGTTGGACGCCGCCGCCGGTGAAGCGCGAGCCGTGAGAAACCCCTCCGTTGGGAATGTGTACGGTCTGCTGCCGCAGTGCGTCAACACCTTGTTCTGCAGAGTGAGAATGCGGAAAACCAACTTCATGAGGATGACTATGAGTCGCACATACCGTTTGTTCGCAAGCCGGTCACTCGCCAGGTTGTGCACGGGTGCGCTTCTTACCACCGCCGGCGTGGGTCTCTCGCAGCAGGTGTGGGCTACTGAAGGTGGCATCGGCAGGCCGATCACTGGCATGCAGGTCACGCCGTACGCAGGCGTCGTGCCGCCCACGGACGACTGGATCGTTTCGGCCACCACGATCTATTACGAAGGCTCGCTCGGCGCAAGCAAGACGATTCCGATCGCCGGCCAGATCACGGCGGGCGTCGACGTCACGGCTGTGTACACCATCGTCAACGCGGTCAAGACGTGGGGCATTACGCTAGGCGGCTGGAACTTCGCGTCCTCGTTCGGAGTGCCGATTCAGTACACCGGCATCTCGTCGTTTCACGGTCGTTTGCCGAATGATCATGGCACGCAGTTCGCCGATCTCTTCTTCACGCCGGTGGTGGCGGGCTATCACCTGACCAAGACCGATCACATCGCGTTCAGCGTGCAGATTTACGCGCCGACCGGCGCTTACAGCACGAGTCGGCTCGCCAATGCCGGACAGAACACGTGGACCTTCACGCCGACTGTCTCCTACACGAAGCTGTTCCCGAAAGAAGAGATCGAGCTTTCGCTGAACTACGGCGTCGGCTTCTACACGCCGAACAACGATACCCACTATCACAACGCACCGGTCAGCGTGCTCGACCTGCTCGCGCTCAAGCGCTTCGGCAGCGGGTGGGGCGTGGGCCTGGTGGGTGGCTATATCCAGCAGATCGGTCATGACAGCGGCGGAATAGCCGATATCACCGGCGGCAACCAAGGGCATTCGGTGGGTATCGGCCCGATGGTCACGTGGTCGGGCAAGGTCCAGAAAACGCCGGTGTCGGCATCGCTGCGTTGGGTCAACGAGTTCAACGTCAGCAACCGGCCGAAGGGCAATGCGGTGGAACTGTCGGTCAGTGCCACCTTCAAGTAACGGGGCATCCATCTGGTGATCCGCCGCTCTTCGTGTGTGCCGTTTTCCTTCGACGCCGCTCCGCTCACCGAGTTCGAGGCGCCCCGCAAACGAGCGCTGCGCGCCACGGCGGTGGTCGCGGCGTTGCTGCTCGTGTCGTTCCACGGTCGCGCGGCGTCGAAATTCACCGATCCCGAAGACGGTGCTTTCGACTTGAGCAATCTGCTACTGACGCATAGTGGCGTCTTGCCTGTGCCGACGCTGATCACCGAGCCAGCGGTCGGCTACGGCCTGGGCCTCGGCCTGCTCTATTTCTCGCTGCCGAAGAAAAGTGCCGATGCGCCCGACGACTCCAAAGCGCCGCCGAATATCACCGGCCTTGCCGGGTTCGCGACCGGCACACATAGCTGGGGCGCGGGACTGATGCATTTCCACACATGGGACGACGACCACATCCGCTATCTCGGCGTGATCGGCAAGGTCGGGCTGCACCTGAACTACTACGGCATCCAGAATCAGCCGCGCGCCTATCAGCTCGATGGTATCGCGCTCGTGCAGCAGGTGTTGTTCAGGCTCGGCAATAGCCACTGGTATATCGGCCCGCGCTACACCTTCTTCGACGCGAGTACGCGCTTCGGTCCGATCATTCCTGAGGGGATCCGCCAGTTCGAGAAAGATCAACGCGTCGCCAAGGGTGGCGTGGTGGTCGATTACGACACGCGCGACAACATCTTCTATCCGTCGAGCGGCACCTATGCGGAGCTCGAAGCGGACCTCGCGCGCGGCGGCCTCGGCAGTTCCACCAACTTTCAGGAGCAGACGGCACGCGGCTACCAGTGGATTCCGCTGTCGAAGAGCTGGGTGCTCGGCCTGCGTGCCGACACCGGCTTCTCGCAGGGAAACATTCCGTTTTTCGCGCAGCCGTATGTGTCGCTGCGCGGCGTGTCCGATGCGAAGTTCCAGGACAACAACCAGCTCACCGCGGAAGCCGAAATCCGCTGGAACGTCACGCCGCGCTGGTCGGTGCTCGGCTTCGGCGGTGTCGGCAAAGCCTATGGCCATCTGCATTCGTTTTCGGATGCGCCCACCGCGTTCGGCTTCGGCACGGGGTTTCGCTATCTGATTGCTCGCAAGCTCGGCGTGACGATGGGGATCGACGTCGCGCACGGGCCGGGGCAGAACGCTTTTTACGTGCAGGTGGGCAGCGCCTGGCGCTGACCCGAACGATCGGCGTTGCCCGATCGAGGTTCAAAAAGGAGACGGCTTATCGGTCCGGCATCCGTTGGTCCGCCGGGTTGAAACAGGCCGCGATTCAAAGTTGTCTGGTTCGGCATGTATTTGCTGATGTCTTGTTGATTCGAGGAAATGACGATGGAAAAACAAAAATGCTATCAGCGGCTCACCGCTGTCACAGTCGCTGTCGCTACGCTTTGCATGTCACACGCAGCCTTCTCGCAAACCGCCGCGCCTAACAAGGACGCAACGGCTCTCACGAAGCAGGAAAACGCCGAGGTCTACAAGCAACTACCGTTCGACGACAAGCAGGACTTCGAAGATGCGCAGCGCGGTTTCATCGCGACGATCCCGAGCGGCGTCATCAAGACCGACGACGGTGGCACCAGCTGGGATCTGAACAAGTACAAATTCCTGCAAGGCCAGGCGCCCGATACGGTCAATCCGAGCTTGTGGCGCAACGCGCAGCTCAACATGTTCAACGGCCTCTTCAAGGTCACCGATCACGTCTATCAGGTGCGTGGCCTCGATCTGGCGAACATGACGATCGTCGAAGGCGACAACGGCATCATCATCATCGACGTGCTGGTCACCCGGGAAGCCGCGCGCGCCGCGCTCGACCTGTACTACCAGCATCGCCCGAAAAAGCCGGTGCTGGCCGTGATCTATACGCACAGCCACGCGGACCACTACGGCGGCGTGAAGGGCATGGTCGACGAAGCGGATGTGAAGAGCGGCAAGGTGAAGATCATCGCGCCGGAAGGTTTCCTTGCCGAAGCCGTCAGTGAAAACGTGTTCGCCGGCAATGCCATGGGCCGCCGCACACTCTATCAATACGGTGCGTTCCTGCCGCCCAGCCCGCGCGGCCAGGTCGACGCGGGCCTCGGCAAGACTACCTCGTTCGGTACGCTCGGTCTGATTGCGCCGACCGACACGATCAGCAAGACGGGAGAGACACGCACCATCGGTGGCGTGCAGTTCGAATTCCAGATGGCGCCGGGCACGGAAGCGCCGTCGGAAATGCTGATCTACATGCCGCAGTTCAAGCTGCTCGATACCGCCGAAGACACTACGCACACGCTGCACAACCTGTACACGCTGCGTGGCGCGCAGGTGCGCGACGCGGCGAACTGGTGGAAGGTGTTGAACGAAGCGATCGTGCGCTATGGCGACAGGACCGACGTCGTGATCTCGCAGCACCAGTGGCCGACGTGGGGGCAGGACCGGGCAGTCAGCTATATCGCCGGCACGCGCGATATGTTCAAGTACATCCACGATCAGTCGCTGCGCCTCGCGAACGAGGGCTACACGATGACCGAGATCGGCGAGCAGATCCAGGTGCCGGACTCCGTCGGCAAGAAGTGGTACAACCGCGGCTACTACGGCTCGGTGAATCACGATTCGAAGGCCGTGTACCAGCGTTATCTCGGCTGGTACGACTCGAATCCGGCGAACCTGCACCCGTTGCCGCCGGAAGAAGAGTCGAAGGAATTCGTGCGCTACATGGGCGGCGCGGATGCGGTGATGGCGAAGGCGAAGCAGGACTTCGACAAGGGCAACTACCGCTGGGTCGCGACCGCGATGAACAAGGTGGTGTTCGCCGATCCGCAGAACAAGGCGGCGCGCAATCTCGAAGCGGACGCGCTCGAGCAGCTCGGTTACCAGACCGAAAACCCGACGTGGCGCAACGAATACCTGATGGGCGCGTACGAACTGCGCAATGGCGTGCCGAAGGTGCCGGGCGTGAACACCGTGACGCCGGATGCGGTGGCGGCGATGAGCCCGTCGTTGCTGCTGGACTACATGGGCATCCGCCTGAACGGTCCGAAAGCGAACGGCAAGCATACGACGATCAACTGGGATCTCGGCAACGGCGAGAAATACGCAATCGAGTTGCGCAATTCGGTGCTGATCTACACGCCGGACACGACGCTGCCGAATGCGGACGCCACGCTGACCATGAGCAAGGACGAGTTCGCATCGTTGCTGATGGGCGGCCAGACGCTCGATAAGGAAACGCAGTCGGGTAAAGCCAAGGTGGCCGGCGATTCGCAGAAGGTGACCGAACTGTTCAGCATGCTGGACAGCTTCAATCCGATGTTCAACATTGTGACGCCGTAACAGGCTGCATTGCAGGAGGCGCGGGCGGTGCACTGCAGGCCGCCTGCGTCGATGTTCTCGAATCACCGATGTCTATGCTGAAGGACCCTTGCGCCATGAAAACCACGATGAAGCGATCCTTGCTGTTGCTCGCCGGCGTCTGCACGTCGCTTGTGGTGATACTCGCCACGCCCGGGCAGGCGCTCGCCGCCGCCGCGGTGCAGCCCGCATTGCAGCCCGTCCCCACCGTCTGGCCGCGCGATTTCGATAGCGCGGAACAGCGCATCGAGCTGTATCAGCCGCAGGTGGAAGTGTGGCAAGGTAACCGGATCGAAGGGCGTGCCGCCTTCGCGGTCGGCGCGAAGAGCGCCACGCCGAACTACGGTGTGGCGCATTTCACGGCGCGCGCTGAAATCGACAAGACCGGCTCGACGGTGCAACTGCTCGACATCGTGTTCGACCAGGTCGACATGCCGGCTACGCCGTCCGCTGCCGCCGGCGTCAAAACTGCCTTGCAGGCGCGCATCCCGAAAGACGGCCTCACCACCTCGCTCGAACAGCTGCAGGCCAGTTATGCCAGCACCCATGAAGGCGGCGAACCCGGCATCGCGGTGCAGAACGACGTACCCAACATCATCTTCGCCGATCGCCCCACGTTGCTCGTACTGGTCGACGGCGACGCGAACTGGCGTGCGCTCGGCGACACGCATTATCAACGCTTGATCAACACGCGAGCGATGCTGCTCAAGGACGCGAGCGGCACGCTGCATCTGAACGTCGCGGGCTACTGGTACGACGCGACGGCGCTCGACGGTCCGTGGCATCTTAACCCGACGCCTCCACATGAGTTGGTCGCCGCGGCGAACAAAGCACAAACGAATCTGAAGTCCGACCCGATGTTGCCCGCTGACGGCAAGAAGCCGGCGCAGGCGCCGGACGTGGTGGTCGCTGCGCAGCCGGCCGAGCTGGTGGTGACGAACGGCAAGCCGGCACTGCAACCGGTGAAGGGGGTGAATCTGCTCTCCGTCACCAACGCCGACCACGCGCTCTTCGTCGAGCCGCGCGACAACCATTACTACCTGCTGCTGTCGGGCCGCTGGTTCAGCGCAGCGAGCCTCTCCGGACCCTGGACTTTCGTCGACGGCAAGAGCTTACCCGCCGACTTCTCGAAGATCGCTGCCGACGACCCGCATGCGAACGCGCTCGTCTCCGTGCCCGGCACACCGCAGGCGAAAGAGGCGGCGATTGCCGCAACCATCCCGCAGACGGCCACCGTATCGCGCAAGACCACAACCTTCAAGATCATTTATGACGGCGTGCCGAAGTTTGTTGGCATCGCCGGCACGTCGTTGTCGTATGCAGTGAACACCGTGACGCCGGTGATCCAGATCGCACCTTCTCAATTCTTTGCGGTCGCCAACGGCATCTGGTTCACGGCGAGCGCGGCGAGCGGTCCGTGGCAAGTCGCCGATACCGTGCCGGCCGCGATCTATACGATTCCGGCGGCTTCGCCCGTGCACTACGTGACGTACGTTCACGTATATTCGGCGACGCCCGATACGGTGGTGGTCGGTTATACGCCGGGCTACATGGGCGTGGTCGTCAATGCGGACGGTACCGTCGTGTATGGCACGGGCTATGTGTATGCGCCGTATGTCGGCGACGTTTATTACGGTTATCCGGCCACCTATGGCTACGGCGCCGGTTTCGCGCTCGGCACGACTGTGGGCTTCGCCTTCGGCTTTGCGATCGGCGCCACGTGGGGCGCGCCGTCGCCGTATTGGGGTCCGTATTGGGGCGGCGGCCCGTGGAGCTGGCAATACGCGAACGTGAACCAGGCCAATATCTACGGCCGCTGGGGGCAGGGCACCGTGACCCATGCGAGCGGCTGGAACGGCTGGACCGGCAATAGCTGGGCGGGGTCGGCGGCATCCGGTTTCAATCCGTACACCGGCGGTCACTTTCAGGCGAGCCGCGGTGCGGTCGAGAACGCGTACAACGGCAACTTTGCGGCGGGACGGCAAGGCTCGTTCAACAATCCATCGACGGGACGCAGCGGGGCGGCGCGTGGTGGCGTGGTGGGCAACGAAGGCAGCGGTGATTATGCGGCGGGTCGGCAGCGCGCAGGCTACAACGCGCAGACGGGACGCTACGGCGCGGCTGAAGCTGGCGTAACCGGCAACGCGTATTCAGGCGATCACCAGGCGGGCACGAAAGGAATCGTGGGCAACAAGGACACCGGCAAGGCCGTCGCGTGGAATAACGGCAACGTCTATGCGGGCAGCGACGGCAACGTCTACCGTCATGATCAGGGTGGCGGCTGGGAGCAGCACAGCGCCGACGGCTGGCAGCCGGTTCAGCCGAACGCCAGCCAGACCCAGCGGCTCGACTCGCTCAGGCAGGGGCACGATCTTGGGAATGCTCGGGCGAGCGGGCAGTTTCAGCCGCAGCGGCACTTCGGCGGCGGGGGTGGACGGTTCAGGCGGTGAAAACGACCGGGCGTGGGAACCATCGGTTCCCACTTCATCGGCTCAAGGTGCGGGGGCGTCCGTCGAGTCAGCCTCAGGCGATACGGTGACGCCCAGCTCGGACACACGACTCACCCGCGAACCGATCAGCTGTCGGCACTGCGCCCGCAGATCGCGTATACGCTGGAGCACAAGTCGGGGTAGATGCGCCCCAACTCAAAACAACCATCCAGATATGCTCTGGATATGATGCCGGCCTGTAAAGCCGCGTCGATCTGAAAGTTGGCAAGACCTTTGAAAAAGACTCCGCCCTCTGTGACCGGGCGGAGCTTCGCCGCGCGCAGATCGGCCCGGAGCGTATCGATCGAGTAGGTCATCCTGTGGCCGTGCGCCGCTTCCGCCGCGGTCACGGCCGCGTGATGATCGATTAACCCCATATTGACCGCGATCTGCCGCGACCCGGCGCGCGCGTTCGGTGCAGCTACGAACAGGCGCCCACCCTCGGACAGCCAGCTACCGATCCGGCTCAGGACCTCGACGGGATGATCGAGGTGTTCGAGCGTATGGATCAGAAAAATATTGTCGTAGCGCCGCGCCGGTTCGAACGTCTCGAACGTCGAGTGATGAAATTTGACCGAATCTTTCACCTTCTCCGACGCAACCGCGATGCAGTCTGCCGATGCCTCGACGACTTCCAGCGCGTCGAAACGCTGAGCGAGCAAGCGCGTGAAATTGCCCTCGAAGCAACCCAGTTCGAGCGCGTTGCTGTTGGCGAGGAACGGCGCAAATGTCCGAAGCATGTATTCATGCATCAGATAGTCGAAGTCGTAGGCGTAGCGATGGTCGGGATGATCTTTCGCTTCCGCGTTGTAGTCTCTGTTCATGCTAATCAGTCCTGTCCACGTTGATAGAAACGCTGCTCGACCGGAACGTAAAACTCATCGAGCGACTCCGGGACCCGGGCGTTGAAGCCGAGTACCTGACGCATCCATGCGTTACACCGATCGAGATTGCGATAGCCGAACAGCCGGGCGTAGTCAAGCTGCGGTTTGAAAAAGGGGCTCGTGAAAGTCAACGTCAAAGCGCGGCGCGGTGCGCTGGTGGCATTCTGTCCGGTCGCGTGCCACATACGTGAGTCGAACAGCAGGATCGAGCCACGTTCACCGGTCGCACGCGCAGCTTGAGCATAGAACGCTTCGTCGGCGGGTTGTTGCTGGATGTTTTGCGAGTGTGAAAGGACATGCGTCGCGCCGTTGTCCAGCGTGAAATCGTCGAGCATCACTAACGCGTTTAGCATGAAGCGCCGCGTGTCCGAGCCGAACCGGATATCGCGATGCACGTTCTGTACATAGGAGCGCGAGTCGCGCTCGTTGATGACGCCGCCGTACGAATTGAGGACAAAGTTGCCGTCGAAGTACCGTTTGAAAACCGGCTCAAGGATCGAAAACTCCGCTAGCAGTTCGACATAACACTCGCTATCCATCAACAGGTGGTGCAAGGTGCCGGCGCTGTTGTCCAGCACGCCGTTGCGCTGCCGGATCTCGTCGCGCAAGGCAAGAGAGGGGGGCAGCGCCTCGACCAGCGAGTCGATCAAATCGGTGCGAATCAATTGGGGGATGACGGTCCAGCCTGCCGTCGCAAGTGCAGTGTCGTGCCGAGTGTCGATCGTATTCATGAAGGGGCGAGGCAACGGGAAAAGGTGAATGGCTCAGGACCGATCAGTAGCCAGCATGGCCATCGGAATGACGTCGAGATAGCGGCCGCCTTTGAAGGTCGCCTGCCGCATCAGACCTTCGGCGCGAAACCCCACTCTCTCGTAGAGCGCAATGGCGCGCGCATTGGACGCGAGCACGGTCAGCGAAACACGGTGCAGATTGAGGTCGCTGAATGCATGCTCGAGCGTCAAGCGCGTCGCGGCCTCGCCGATTCCCCGGCCACGCGCCGACTCCGCGCCGATCTGGATCGAGAACTCCGCGCAGCGGTTCACCCAGTCGATTCCTAGCAGATACGTCACGCCGACCAGTTCCTGAGTAGACGTGAGACAAACCGCTAGGCGAACGTTATTCGTGCGGGAACTGAGGTAACCATCGAACCATTTGCTGTCGATCTCTGGGCCCACATGTCGGAAGGTGCCGCCGAGCAGACTGACCAGCGCCTCATCGGCGCGCCATGCGTTGATGGTCGCAAGGTCGCCGCGTTCGATCTCGCGCAGGAATATCGTGTTGTTGATCATGCGAGTCGGTCCAGTATGCGTTGCACTATCGGCGCCAGATCGTCGCGCGTGAGCCGCTGATCGCACGGCAAGAACAGCGTCGAGTCAGGAAGAGCGCGTTCGAAATCCGGTACCCCTTCGGCGGCCGAGACGTCCGGCCAGTAACCGGGCGTGTAGACGCGCTGCGCCCGAAGCGCTTCGCGAAGCCCCGAGGGCGCGCCGAAAAACGGGTAGCAGAGCGGCACTGCATCTGCGCGATGGTGAAGCGTGAAGCGGCTGTAACGTCGTAGCTTCTCGTGCAGATAAGCAAAATTCGCGACTCGGCTTGCGCGCACGGCATCGTAGTTGACACTGGCGAGCATGCGCCGCGTCAGTTGTGACATCTGCAGCGGTTCCTGATTTTTCAGGCTTTCTTCGGCTGCCGCATAGTCTGCGTAACCGGCCTCCGCATCTTGTGCGAGCCGGCTCAGAAGATGCCCGCAGCGTTGCACCGAGGCATCGTCGATCGCATCCGGCATATCGATCGGTTGCTGCGTAACGAGATACCCGCCGTCGGGCACACCCAGAAATTTGCGCGGTGAGTACAGCGTGGCCAGGCAATCGCGCGGCTGCGCGAACAGGGCCTGGGCATTGTCGATCACGACGCGTTCGCGTGGAAACCGGCTGAGCACGTCGTCGATCTGGTGCTCGCACAGGCCAAAGTAATTCACGTAGACAAGCCACTCACCCGGTGCAAGGTCGACAGATTGCACGCGCAAGTCCGAGTCGAGCCGATAGCGTTTGACGGGTGTGCCGGCCGTGCGCAACGGCTCGGCCATGGCATCGCAAATGTACCAGGGCATCCAGACAGCGGTAGGGCGCAGCGAGCGAAGCAGCGCCAGAAACGCCGCTCGCGACGACTGGAAACACAATGCGCCGTCGTGAAGGGTCGACCCGGCCGGCGGCAATTCCAGTTCGAAATATCCGCCTAAGGCGCGCGGCTCAACTGCGTTCATGCATACACCTGCACGGAAAGCATGTCCCTGGCGCGGTCTTTGCTGTTGAACATCAGTACGTCGAGAATCGATAAAGCAGGATGAAATGCATCGTCGAACTGCGGATAAGGGCACAGGTTCGGTTCGATGAAGGCGAGCTCCACGCCGCGAGCGGAGAACGCCTCGCTGTCGTAAAGAGCCCGGCCGCCAGGCAGGTTGACGTAGGTGAGCGCTTGCTCTTTTGCGCAGATATCGATTACCCGATGGGTCCCTTTGAGCTGCGCATTGCCGTACTTGGTCGACGAGGCGACGAACTCGGTGTCGATCTCCAGGTACCTGCAGATTTCCGTGACGGTGTGCGACGCGAGCAGCGAAATATGGTCGAAAGGCGCTGTCAGGATCTGCTCGATCAATTCACTGACGCGCGAATACTGAGGCGCTTTCGCGTAGGCGTGACGAATCGATTCGAGCAGCTTGCGCAGCCAGTGCTCGCGTGGCTGGATCAGGACGTCGTTGATCTTTAGCATTGGGCTCGCACCGGAAAGCGGGACGGTCAGGTAGCGAATCTGATTGCCCAGCAGCATCCGGTTGCGGTTAATCCAGCCGTTCTTGATAAAGTTCACGTCGTCGTAAAAGACGAACTTGTCGACTGCTGCCGCCAGCTGAAAATATCCGATATACGGAAACAGGTAGGGCTGCATGATCGCGAGCTTCATGGCGTTCAGCAATCCGCAATGAGTCCGACGATGCGATCGAGCATGTTGTCCGTCAGTGCCGGGAAAATCGGCAGACACAGTACCTGCTGCGCGGCGGCATGTGCAACAGGCAGGTTTTCGCGGCGCGCGGACGGCAGGCCACGATAGATCGGGAAGTCCGAGATCAGCGGGTAGAAATAGCGGCGCGCATAGATGTCGTGGTCGCGAAATTTCTGATACAGCGCGTCACGGCTGATCGGATATTCCGGGCCGACGAGAATCGGAAAGTACGAATGGTTCGCCACCTTTTCGCCCGCCTTCGGCAGGCAGCGGATGCCCGGCACGTCGCGCAACCGTTCGCGATAGATCGCATCGATCTGCGCGCGCCGCGCCAGCGCCTCGTCGATATGCTTAAGCTGAAGCAGCCCGAACGCGGCGTTGATTTCACTCATCTTGCCGTTGATGCCGGATGCGACCACCGTCGTTTCATCGACGAAACCAAAGTTCTTCAGATGATCGATACGCTGCTTCGTCTTCGCATCCTGACAGATGATCGCGCCGCCTTCGAAGGTATTGAAGACTTTGGTCGCGTGAAAACTCAGCACGGCGAGATCGCCATGTTCGAGGACGCTGCCGGCTTCGGTCTGCACGCCGAAAGCATGCGCCGCGTCGTAGATCACCTTCAGGTTGTAGTTGTCAGCGATCTTCTGGATTGCTTCGACGTCGCACGGCTTACCGTAGCAATGCACCGGCATGATCGCCGTGGTTTGCGGCGTAATCGCCGCCTCGATCTTGGCAGGGTCGAGGTTCAGCGTTGCCGGATCGACATCGACGAATACCGGCTTGATACCGTTCCAGACCAGCGAGTGCGCGGTCGCGACGAAGGAGTACGGCGTCGTGATCACTTCACCGGTCACGCGCAGCGCCTGCAGCGCGGTGAGCAGCGCCAGCGTGCCGTTGGTGAACAGCGCCAGGTGGCGCACGCCGAGGTATTTGCACAGCGCCGCTTCGAACTGCTGGTGAAACGGTCCGCCATTGGTCAGCACTTTGCTGTCCCAGATCTGCTGAAGGTAGGGAATGAATTCTTCGAGCGGCGCGAGATGCGGCTGGGTGACGTAGATGCGCTCGTTGGTCTGCGGCTCGACGGCGCCAAGCGGTAAGGCTGCGTTCACTTGATTTCCCCTGTTCCGGAGGGTGCGGCCGCATCGGCTGCGGCACCCGTAGCGTCTTCTGCCGATACCTCGAAGGCGACGGCCGGTTGGCCGTCGCACCATCGTTGCCACATGATCCGCAGTGCGCGCGACAGACCTGCGGCCACCACCTCGGGCCGGAATGCCGCCGACGCCAGGCAGCGTTCGCGCAAACCAGTCCGAAGCGCCGCGAGCGCCGTAATGTCCGAGGACAGCGCAACGCCTTTGGCAACGAAGTCCGCCTTATCCGTTGCAAGAAAATCCTGCAGTCCAACGTGCGACATCCAGGTCGCGCCGGCGCGGCTCGGGAGTGTGTCGCCGGCGATCGTCAGGGTCGGCACGCCCATCCACAGCGAGTTCAGGACCGTGGTCGAACCTGTGTACGGGAACGTATCGAGGCAGATGTCGACGTGGAAATGCTGTTGCAGGTAGACCGGAATACTCGAACGGCGGCGGAACATGAGGCGCTCGCGCGCAATGCCGGCGCTGGCAAACCAGTCGATCAGCAACTGTTCGTCTTCGTCGGAGCCGATCGCGCCGAGCAGCATTCGCGACGACGGTTGCGCATGCAGTAACTCTGCCCAGAGCGCGATCACGTCGGGACGCAGTTTGTTCAGCCGGTTGAAACTGCCGAAGGTCACATAGCCGTTGTGCATGGCCGGCAGGATGTTGACTGGCGGCGCGCTCTTTTCCGGCAGAAACGGCGCGTTCGCCGGCAGGTGGACGATCTTTTCCGAGAACATGCGCTCCGGGCCGCCGAACGGCACACCGAATCTGTCTATCAGGTAATAGTCCATCGCGCTTAGGCCCGTGGTGGCCGGATAGCCGAGCCAGCTCACCTGGATTGGCGCTGGCTTGCGCGCGAACGTGAGGAGGCGATTGCGGCCCGTGTGTCCTGAGAGATCGAACAGAATGTCGATCCGCTCGTCGCGGATCTTGTTGGCCAGATGCGCGTCGGGCATGCCGGTAATCTGGTGCCATTCATCGGCGCATTCACGTATCAATCGCGTGTAATCGTCTTCCGCAATGTGGTTGGTGTAAATGTGCAGGGACACGCTGGGATCTTTCGCCAGGTGCTCCACGATCGGCAGCAGGTAGGACGAGACGGCGTGACGGAACAGATCGCCCGAGACCAGGCCGATTTTCAGTTTGCGGTTCGGCGTGCGCTTGTTCACGTGACGCGGCCACTGTGAGCGCACTGGCGCCTCATGAATCTGGGCGAATTTAAGGTGTTCCGCGAACAGCGTGTCCTGATCGATCCCAGGGTTGTGACTCAGCGTAAATAGAAAGTTGTCGGCGGCGATGGCGTCTTTCGGGTTCTTCTCCACGGCGATACGGAAGCTCCGCTCGGCCTCGCTCACCAGACCCAGATCGAGTTGCAACACGCCGAGTGCGCTATACGTGCCGGAATTGTCTGGTGCCAGTTCGATCGCGCGTCGTGCCGCGGCCAACCCTTCTATCACGTTACCCTGGTGCACCAGAACCATGCCGAAGATCCGTTGTGCTTCGGCATAGTCGGGATTGATCGCGATGATTTCTCGACAGACTTGTTCCGCGTCCTTGAGCTGGCCTTTCAGTCGCAATGTGTCCGCGAAGACGGTGCGGCTTTCCAGCTCCTCCGGCAGCAGTTCGGCGGCTCTCCGCAAGGGCGCTAGCGCGTCGTCGTATCGCCCCAGACGATGCAGGGAGATCCCGAGCCAGCGCCACGCGTTACCGTCGGCCGGAAAGCGCTCGGTGAGCGAGCGGGCGAGTTTAACGGCTTCAGCGATCTGGCCTTTGTTGTATAGCGCGGTGAAGCGCGTCGTTTCCTGCTGGCTGACCCGCCTGCCTGATGCGATGGTGGACTTGCCAGCTTCGGTGGCCGCCTGCGTCGCCTGGGCGCTAGTCTCAGCAGCAGCAGCGCCGCTTTCCGCCGCCGGTTTTTCAACCGGCACCTGGAACGTGGGAATGACTTTGTCCGGATTCGACATTCGCGTGATCAGGCCGTCCACCGCCGGTCCCTTTAGCCCTTGCTTCTGGCCCATTTCCAACGCCAGCCACGCGGCGGCTACTTCCTTGGCATCGATCAACGCGTTGATATAGCCCACCCAATACTGGCCGTTATGCGGCTGGACGCCAAGGCTGTCCTCGAAATGGCGCAAAGCGTCTGAAGGGCGGCCGACCTGAACTAGCAGCACGCCGAGGTTGTAAAGGACGTCGGCGTGGTTCGGCCGCGCGTCGAGAATCGCCCGGTACAGCGCTTCGGCGTCGTCGAATTCGCCCTTGTGATGGTGCTCCAGCGCCGTTTGCAAAACGAGCGCGATGTCCTGCTCGAGTTGATGTTCGGGCGTCAAGGGCTCAGCGGTCGGCTGCTCGTACAGGAGAGTCATGGTCTCAGCGCGGGAATGGTCTATGAAGGAAATTGTGCGACGAGGCGAGACTTTCCGATGCGAGGAGATGACGGCGAAAAAGCCGCCTGTTTGGCGTATGGAGTGGGCCGCGGAAATCCAGAAGACAAGAAAAAAGCCCGCACGAGGCGGGCTGAGGGAACGAGCGCGCCCTCACTTCAGCGCGTAGTTCTTATTGTTGGGTCAAGCGGGTTGTGCGGCCGCTTTCAGCCGGACAATGGCCGTCAGTCAGGCCTTGGATCGCTTACATGCGGGCGATTCGCTGATATTCGCCGGCGGCTTTGGTCCGCCCTATCGCCACTTCGAACTCGACGTGCAGCTCGTTTTGGGTGGTCGCCGCATCGTTGAGCAGTGCTTCGTCAATGGCCTGAATACGGCGGATCATCTCCAGCGCGGCCGGTTCCTGATCCGCTGACAGCGACATCAGCAGCGGCGAGCGCGCTTCGGTCAGGCGGGCCGCTTCCGGCCAATCGGCCAGCGAGGCCGCCTGTTCGATTTCCCGTGTCATCGACAGCAGGAGTTCGACCAACTCCGACTGGTTCATTTCGATCGGGTCCATGGCTTAGCCCTTGTTGGTCGCCAGTGCGCCGGCACTGTTGGTGCCGCCGAACAGGGCGGTCAGGTACTGCGAATTGTTGTTCATCGTCGCCATCAGCGTGTTCAGCGCGGTGAACTGCGCCTGATATTGACTTGTCAATTGCGCTGTGTAATCGGAGAGCGCCGTTTGCTGCGTGGTGATGCTCTTCAAGTCGGCGTTCAGCGCGCTGTTGCGCGTATCGATGATGCCGCCGGTCTGCGTGAAGGTGGTAATGCTGCTGTTCAACTGCTTGGCGATGCCGTTGGTCGAGTTGAAGAGCGAGGCGACCGTTGCCGGGTTGGCCGTTAGCGCGGTGCTCAGTGCAGTGTTGTCGACCACCATCGTGCCGTCCGCCGGGTCGCCTTTCAACGTGATGCCGATGGATGCCAGCGTGGTGCCGGTGCTGCCCGAGCCCACCGAGCTGCCCACGATCGATGCCAGCGTGTTCTTGATCGTCTGCAGGGTCGAGTCGCCCAGCAGCGGGCCTTGCGACGACGATCCGGAGCTGAACGACGTGAGCGTGGACATCGTTGTAACGACGGTGTTGTAGAGGCTGACGAAGTTGTTGATCGCAGTGCTCTGCGACGTGGTGTCCGTCGCGATGTTCAGCGTCTGCGTGGTGCCCGTGGATGCCGCTGTCAGGTTCATCGTGACGCCGGAAATGGCGGACGTCACGGAGTTGGTTGAGCTGCTGGCCGCGATCCCGCCAACCTTGAATTCCGCGTCCTGGGCAAACGCGCTTTGCGTCCAGGCGCTGCTCGAATTCGCCGACGTGATCGACGATTGGCCGCCCGTGGTGCTGGCGGTCGAGGTCACACCCAGGCTCGACAGGCCGGTGTCGGACGTGACATTGCTGGTCGAGACGTTGATGACGTTGGAGGCACCCGTGTTCGCCGCGCGCAGCACCAGGTGAGCGCCGTCCGTGCCGGTCACGATGGTCGCCGTGACGCCGGGGTTGCTGCTGCTGGCGTTGATTGCGGACGCGATGCCGGAGAGCGTGTTGTTGGTGCTGTCGACGTTGATGTTCATCGACTTGCCGCCGAGCGAAACCGTCAGTGTGCCGGTGCCGAGTTGCGTGGTGGCGCCAAATGCCGCCGAGGACAACGCCTGCGAACTGGCGATCTGCGTCACCGCGACCGAGTAGCTGCCAGCCACGGCGCCCGCACCTGCTGTCGCCGTCAGACCGGTGCCGCTCGCGGTTGCCGAGAAAGTCGACAGCGTGGTGCCGTTGGCGAGGTTCGTGATGCCCGACTGCAACGCGCTCAGCGCGGAGCTCAGTGCACCGTATGCGGACAACGTGGTGTTATCCGTGGTTTGTTGCGCCGCCAGAGCCGCGGTTTGTCCTGCCGTCTTCGCGCTCACCAGTGCCGTAACGAGCGTCGACACGTCCAACGACGAATTACCGGTCGAGCCGCTGATGATCGATTGCGCGGCCGATTGCAGCGCAGCATTGGCGGCGGCGGTCGACGCAGCAGTAGACGTGGTTGAGATCGAGGACATGCAGAGGCTCCAGGCGTCTAGGAATCTGTATTGGGTGGTGCGCGATGCTACATCAGTTCGTGATGGGAATGCACAGCGGGAGGCATGCCTCCCGTTGCTTGAAACCCGGTGACGCGCCGCACTTGCGCGCGGCGCGTCACCTTACTGCATCAGATCTTATTGCAGGAGCTTCAGAACTTGCTGCGGCAGCGAGTTAGCTTGCGCCAACACCGAGATACCAGCTTGTTGCAGCACTTGTGCCTTGCTCAGGTTCGCCGTTTCTTGTGCGAAGTTAGCGTCCGTGATTTGCGATTGTGCCGACGACAGGTCGGTCGATTCGGCTTGTTGCGACGTCGAGATCGAGGTGAAACGGTTTTGTGCGGCACCCAGCGATGCTTGCAGCGTGTTCACCGTTTGCAGTGCATTGTCGATCGAGACCATCGCTTCGTTCGCGCCGGTGACCGTGCTGATGTCGAGGTTCGAAACCGTCGGCGGGCTGTTGATCGCGTTGATCTGGGCGATCGACGCGGCTGCAACGCCGGAAGCGGTCGCACCCATCGCCGTGGCCAACGCGGCGTTCAGCGTCAGGTTGGTGACTGCCGTGCCCGTACCTGCTGCCGTACCAGCCGAGAAGATGGCGGAAGCCGCCGCCGACGAGATAGCCTGGTTGTTCTGGTCGGTGAAGGTGTAGCCGCCCTTGCCGTCCGACAGCACGTTGACCGACGTGATCGTCGCGCCCGTGCTGGTGTACGTGCCGGTCGAATCCGTGCTGACAGCGACCGTACCAACCGTTGCGCCCGTTTGCACCAGGCCGCCACCGATCTTCGCAGCCGACATCGACTGGCTCAGGTTCAGGCTGATGGTCTGGCCGACGTTCGCGCCGACCTGGAACGAGATGCTACCTGCCGAGCCGTCCAGAATGTTCGTGCCGTTGTACGTCGTTTGCGACGCGATACGGTTCACTTCCGAGATCTGCGCCGACACTTCCTTCTGCAGTGCTGCCTGGTCGCTCGACGACAGCGAGCCAGTCGATGCTTGCACGGCCAGTTGGCGGATACGTTGCAGGCTGGAGGTCAGCGACGACAGTGCGCTCGATGCGGTTTGAATCATCGACACGCCGTCGTTCGCATTCGACACACCCTGGTTCAGGCCGTTGATCTGCGTTTGCATACGCGTCGAGATCGCCAGACCTGCTGCGTCGTCAGCCGCGCTGTTGATGCGCTTGCCCGACGACAGACGGGTGATGGCTTGCGAAAGGGCGCTCTGCGAGCCACTAAGGTTTTGCTGTGCAACCAGCGAGTTGATGTTGCTATTGATTCCGAGCATGGAAAATCTCCTAAATAAGCCTTGAGCCCAATACGCCACGTTGGCATCGGCGGAAGCACTCGTTCATTGCTGGCCGCCTCAGTGAAGGTTGACGGCGCGTCTAAAAAAAACTTGAGGGACTTTGTGCAATAGCGACCCAATTGTTTTTCGGACCGGTTGGGCTGCGGCTCGTCTGTAAGCCGCTTGCAGCCTTGTTCGGGCGATCCACTGCAGGTATTGAAAAGACGGCGTATTCTCCTTTTCTTTGGTGGCAAACCCTGGAGAATTCATGCAAAAGCGCCGTATTGGACGTTCCGAATTAGAAGTCGCGCCGCTTATGTTCGGTGGCAATGTATTTGGCTGGACGGCCGATGAAGCGACCTCGTTTTCGATCCTGGATGCATTTGTCGATGCGGGGCTCAACTTTATCGATACCGCCGATGTCTATTCCGCGTGGGCGCCGGGTAACCAGGGTGGCGAATCGGAAACCATCATCGGCAAGTGGTTCAGGCAGAGCGGCAAGCGCGACAGGATTGTGCTCGCCACCAAGGTTTCGAAGCACCCGCAGCGCAAGGGCTTGTCGGCGGCGAACATTCAGGGGGCAGTCGAAGATTCGCTGCGCCGCTTGCAGACCGATTACATCGATGTCTATTTTTCTCACGACGATGACACCGAAACGTCTTTGGCCGAAACCCTCGGCGCGTATCAGAAGCTGATCGAGGCGGGCAAGGTGAGGGTGATCGGCGCGTCGAACTACAGCGGCGCGCGGGTCGAGGAAGCGCTCGCCGTGTCGCGCCAGCACGGGCTACCCGAGTACCAGTTGCTGCAGCCGGAGTACAACCTGTACGACCGCGCGGAGTATGAGCGTGACACCGAGCCGGTGGCGCTCGCCAATCAGCTGGGCGTGGTGGTGTACTGGAGCCTTGCAAGCGGCTTTCTGTCCGGCAAGTACCGTTCGCAGGCTGATCTGGCCAACAAGGCGCGTGGCAGCCGGGTCGAGAAGTATTTGAACGAGCGCGGTCTGCGGATTCTGGACGCGCTCGACCGGGTCGCCGGGCGGCACGGCAGCACGCCGGCCACGGTGGCACTGGCGTGGCTGATTGCCCGCCCGAGTGTAACGGCCCCAATTGCCAGCGCGACCTCGGTCGAGCAGCTCAAAAGCCTGGCCGCGGCCGTCCATCTGATGCTGACCGGCGCCGATATCCGTGAACTGGACGAGGCGAGCGCGTGATCGCCCAGGAGACCTGGCGCGAGCGCTAAACCCCTGGTAGGATGGAGAGTTTCCTGATATCATCGGGAGTGAATTGAGATCTTTGCCTGTTTCGTTAATGTTTTTTCATTGATGAAAGGTTGGCGAAACGGCAGCAGACGCAGCATATGCGTTACGTCTGTCCGCGTTCCGCGGTGAACTCCCCACCTCTCTTTTCCGGCCTCCGTGGCCGTTATGCCTCTCGTTTCATTCGTGGTTTGGCCGGGATTTTTCCCGCGTTTGCCTGTTACTGGCCATGAATCGGAACGACCGGAGGGCCGGCGCGTGAGCGGTATCCGCCACGCAATTTACCCCTATCAAGTGATTGAGTTAGGAATTACATGACGACGATTCTTCTGAAAGAAAACGAGCCGTTCGAAGTGGCGATTCGCCGCTTTCGTCGCGCAATCGAAAAGAATGGCCTGATCGCTGAACTGCGTGAGCGCCAATCGTACGAAAAGCCGACTACGGCCCGTAAGCGCAAGAAGGCTGCTGCTGTGAAGCGCCTGCACAAGCGCCTGCGCAGCCAGATGCTGCCGAAAAAGCTGCACTAAGCACGTTTTTTCGCGCTGCATTTCGCGCACTGCACGCTGAACGGCGGTGTGAGCTTCGAAAGAAGCCACATCGCCGTTTTGCTTTTGGGGAGTCGATTTACGTTGGGCTTTACCGCTGCACCGAGGTTCGTTACGCGGCGCTCTTCAGGCGCTCGGCGGACAGGCCGAATTGCCGGGCAATCGAGCTCAGACGCTCATGCCATTCCCACGTGCCGAACACATCGTGCACGTTTTGCAGGCAACTAAGCAGAGTGATTGTGGCCGGGTCGTACACATTGAGGCGGGCGCGCAGGAGCGCCTTTTTAAGCGCAGATATGCCGGCATCCATGTAAGCGGGCACCTCGATGGCCGCGCGGCCGATGTAGCGCACCGGAACGCCTTCCATCGCGGTCATATAGTCGCGCGGCTTGATGAAGCTGCCGACCGGGCAGCCGCCGCAATAGCCGCGGTATGCGCCGCCGCCCCGCGGCAGCAAGGCGGCGCGTTTCTGGCCGAGCAGATGGTCCACGGCCTGATCGAAAATTTCCTGGTGGGTCAGGAAGTTAAGGGTTTTCATGGTTGGTCTCCCATGCGTTACGCAGCGGTTATTCGTTGTTCGAGCGCATGAACGGCAGTATCGAACACGCGCCAATTAACGAAACCCGGACTAGCACGGCGAAAAGCCTTCAATTCCCGGGTTTGGCTCGTTTGCCCTTTATGCCGCGTATGCCGGTCTGGCGACACCGCCTGCCACCGTGGCGGCCGGCGCTCACCATCTCTATAACGACTGGCCGCGTGAAAAGCGTAGACAGGGCTTTACCGGATAGCCGATGGTTGCTTGCAACGCGAGCGGCGCCTCCGACGCGCTGCGCCGGCCGCTGGCAACAGCTGCCGTTTCAACCGGCCTTGCGATTGCGTCCCTTCTTGCCAAGTGCCGCACATCGCGCGCGGCACATGCAGCTTGCCTCGTGGTCATTCACCATGCCGACCGCCTGCATGAACGCATAGCAGATCGTCGAGCCGACGAACTTGCAGCCGTAGCGCTTCAGCCCCTTGCTGAGCGCGTCCGAAATTTCGGTCGACGCAGGCGCCTGTTTATACGATGCCCAATCGTTCTGGATCGGCGTCTGATCGACGAACGACCATACGAAGTTGGCGAGCGAGCCGTGTTCGGCCTGAATCTGCTGCACGGCGCGCGCGTTGGTAATGGCCGACTCGATCTTGCCGCGATGGCGCACGATACTTTCGTCTAGCACCAGCGCATCGACATGTTTGGGCGTAAAGCGCGCGACCTTATCGATGTCGAAGTCGGCGAAAGCCCGGCGATAGCCGGTTCGCTTGTTGAGAATCGTCGACCATGACAACCCTGCCTGGGCGCCTTCCAGTACAAGCAGCTCGAACAAATGCTGATCGTCGCGCGAGGGCGCGCCCCACTCGGTGTCGTGGTAGTGTGCGAGCGCTTCGCTCGATACCCAGTTGCATCGCTGTGTCACTTTCGCGCTCCCGCGTTGTCATGTCGTCCGTCAGCATAGCGGAAGCCGTGCGCGCCGCAAGCTGGCCATCCGGCCGATTGCGGGATTGAAACTGACCTGCCACGCTATACGTTATTCACCACCTGAACTCACTCGATTCGATGAATAAAGACCTTTTTCTGATCGGCATTGACGGCGGCGGCAGTGGTACGCGGGTCGTACTCGGCGACGCACAGGGCCGTGAATTCGCGCAGGCGGCGAGCGGGCCCTCGGGGCTGGGCCTCGGCGTGGAACGCGCGTGGCAGGCCATTGGGGCCGGCTGCGCCGACGCATTCGCACGTGCCGGCCTGCCGCTGGACTGGGCGCGCTGCGTACTCGGTTGCGGGTTGGCAGGGGTCAATAATCGCGACTGGCTAGCCGCGTTTCGCACGCAGGCTCCGGCGGTAGCAGGGCTCGCGGTGGAAAGCGATGTGTACACCACCTTGCTTGGTGCGCACGGCGGCGCGCACGGCGTGGTCGTCGCGCTTGGCACCGGCAGTCAGGCGGCTGTGCTTGACGGCAATGGCGACTGCCGAACTGTCGGCGGCTTCGGTTACCCGTCGGGTGACGAAGCGAGCGGCGCGTGGCTTGGGCTACGAGCCATTGTGTACGCCCAGCAGGCGCTCGACGGGCGTGCGCCCAACGACGATCTGGCGCAGGCGCTGCTCGCCCACACCGGCGCACATGACTGCGACAGCCTCGTGGTCTGGCTGTGTGAAGCCAATCAGACCGCTTATGCAAGGCTCGCGCCGATCGTTATTGCGCATCGCACGCATCCGTTCGCGGCGCATTTGCTCGGCGAGGCCGGCGTGGAAGTGGGCAAGATGATTGCCGCGCTCGACCCGTCGGCGACCCTGCCGGTCGCGCTGTGCGGCGGTCTCGGCGCACCCTTGCGCGAGTACGTGCCTCAGATCTATCAAGCCCGCTTGCGCGAGCCGTTGGCGGACTCGGCACACGGCGGTTTGCAATTGGCGCAGCACGAAGCGGCTCGCATCGGTGCTTGAGAATCGTCTGGCGCGCCGGGTGCGATCTCGCGAATGCGGCGCGCAACGGTAAAATGCGATCTTTGACGCTGCCCGGCTGCTCACACTATGTACAAAGTCATTGCCACGGATCTCGACGGCACGTTGCTCAACGCCGATCACCAGGTTGACCCGTTCACGATCGCCACCGTGCGTAAGCTGGAAAGCGATGGGCTGCATTTCGTGATCGCCACGGGGCGGCACTACTGCGACGTTGCGGGCATTCGCGACCTGTTGGGCATCAAGCCGTACCTGATCACGTCGAACGGCGCGCGCATTCACGCGCCGGACAACACGGTGATCCACGCCGATGACCTGCCGCCGGCCATCGTGCAGCAGCTGGTGCAGCCGGAAATCGTTGGCGCGCATGGACGTGTGATCGTCAACCTGTTCGCCGACCAAGCGTGGTTGATCGACCGCGATGCGCCAGACTTGCTGAAATTCCATCAGGATTCCGGCTTCACCTACGAGGTCACCGACCTGCCGAAGCACGACGGCGTCGACATTGCCAAGGTCCTCTACATCGGGGACCCCGCCGATCTCGCGCAAATCTCGGCCAACCTGGCACGCGAATTTGGCGACGCGCTGTACGTCACCTATTCGCTGCCGGACTGTCTGGAAGTGATGACGTCGAACGTATCGAAGGGACGTGCTTTGCAGATCGTGCTCGAGCGCCTCGGCGTCGATGCCTCGCAATGCGTGGCGTTCGGCGACAACATGAACGATATCGACCTGCTGGAGACAGCCGGCCATCCGTTCATGATGAACAACGCCAATCCCGATCTCATCACGCGTCTGCCGAATGTGCCGCGCATTGGCAACAACTTCGAAGCGGGCGTCGCGCAGCATCTGCGCAAACTTTTCTCGCTCGATGACGAACTGATGTCCTGAAAACAGACCGGCCCGCATCCTCTTTCGCGGATGCGGGCCGGTTGTTCGCGTCCCTGCGCGATCTTACTAGCCAACGCTACGATCAGCCGTGCCATCCGCCACGGCGATCGCCATGGTCATCGTGACCCCAGTGGCGGTCGTTGTGATCCCAGCCGCGGTTATCCCGGTGGTCGTCGCGATAGTAGCCGCCGCGGTCGTAGCGATGGTCCCAGCCGCCGTTGCCGTAGTACACCGGCTGCGGCGCTGCGTAGACGGGTGCAGGCTGGGCATAAACCGGTGCGCCAAGCGACAGGCCGATATTCAGATCCGTATGCGCTTGCGCGACACCGCATGCGCCCGCCGCGAGTCCAGCAGCAACCAGCAAGTGAGTGACGATGCGTTTCATGTTGTTCTCCTGTGAGGCGACGTATGTTTGTCGCACAGGACCAATCTACGCATTCCGGTCGCTGGTTAGTGAGACGAGATGTTACGGACTGCAAGCATCGTCGCAGGGTTTGAAAGGCTGTAGAAGGAACACTCGAACGCAACACGCGGCACGCGCTTTCCGCTCGAAGGCCCGTCAAGTAAGGCCACTCGGCTTCTTAGAACGAGCTAGCATCCAGTTCCCACCGCCTATTGCAGCAATCGGACGGCCGCGCTCGTAATCACGGCTTACATCTGTATTACCCAATTAATCAGCTGAGCCAGCGGAAGCACCCGCCGCAGCCGCGGAAGGCGTACCCGGCAGTGCCGCGCATGGGCAGTCCGCAGCGCGGCCGTTCAGCCCCTGGCGGTCGAGCTTGAAGCTGGCGTGGGCCGTTCCGTTTTGCCAGTCGAGGCGAACAACATAAATACTGTCGAAGTCGTCGCTTTGCCAATTGGGGACATCGGCGGCATTGCCGCCATGTGTGCTCATCATCTGGCGCAGCAACTTCACGATCAGCTTGTGCTCCCATGCAACGACAATCAGCTTGTTGCGATTGGCAGGATTCACGAGCGCTGTGCCGAGTTGGTCGATCTGGGCGAACCCGTACGGGGTTTGCACCGGCATCTGGAACTGGATGGCGGTTGGCTCGATGGTCGCAAGCGGCCGGACATAGTAATAGGGGTGGCCGCTGTCGTCCTTTTGCTGGCCGGGATCGGGCGCGTAGATCGCATCCGGTTTGCCGAACTTGGCGGCGATCACTGCCGGCAGGGCCAGCGCGCGGTTGAGTCCCTGACAATTGAGCTGGCCGTAACCCTTGGCGGGTTTTTCGCCGTGGCGCACGAATACGAGCGTTTCGGTATTGCTGTCCGCCGCATGGGCCGCGGGTAACGCCAGTACGCCTGCACACAAACCGCCGATGGAGAGTGCGACGCCATGCAGGAATCCGCGGAAACGGGTCATCGGTAGCACCTGTGCGAGCTTGGGAAGTCGCACGATTCTAGCAGCGGGTTATCGGCGGGCCATGGGCCGCCCGCATTGTGCGCAAAAACGAAACGGGCGCCGTAGCGCCCGCTTTGACTGCCTGGGGTATGCACACCCCGGCACACCCGGCGCACTCGCTGATCAGTCGAGCGCCAGTTCCTGCGAATTGCCGCGGCGGCTTTCGGCGACGAGCGGGTACAGCACACCTGCGATCACCGCGCCGATAATCGGTGCGACCCAGAACATCCACAGCTGATCCACGGCTGCGCCACCTACGAACAGCGCCGGACCGGTGGAGCGCGCCGGGTTGACCGACGTGTTGGTAACCGGAATCGAGATCAGGTGAATCAGCGTCAGGCACAGGCCAATGGCGATCGGCGCGAAACCGGCCGGCGCGCGCTTGTCGGTCGCGCCGAGGATGACGAACAGGAAGAAGCCGGTCATCACGACTTCGCAAATGAATGCGGCTGCGAGCGAGTAATGGCCCGGCGAGCGCTCACCGTAGCCGTTGCTGGCGAAACCGCTGGCGACGAGGTCGAAGCCCGGCTTGCCCGATGCGATCAACGACAGCACCAGTGCACCCAGCACCGCGCCGATCACTTGCGCGACGATGTACGGCAGCAGGTCGCGGGCCGGAAAGCGGCCGGCGACGGTCAGGCCGACGCTCACCGCCGGATTCAGGTGGCATCCGGAGATGTGGCCGATCGCATACGCCATTGTCAGGACAGTGAGCCCGAATGCGAGCGAGACGCCCACGAAACCGATGCCCAGGCCGTGGACGGGGCCGGCGAAGTTAGCGGAGAGGACGGCGCTGCCGCAGCCCCCGAGCACGAGCCAGAAGGTGCCGAACAGCTCGGCAGCAAGGCGCTTTGACAACTGCATGATTGGTAATCCTAAAATGTTTGACGCTTGGAGTGACATGAATGCTAAGCGCAGGTGCATGCCATTGAGCGCGCAATTCTAGGGAAAGACAGCCGGATTAGGTGTCAAGAATTGTCAAAGTGAAGTCGCCTTTACCTATTATTACCCGATAAAGATCTCGTTTTACAATTCATCGACGCTTAATAATTATCAGATGATTTCTTCCTAAATCGGTATTATTGTCCATTGCGAATTTTTATAATTGCAGCTAGTCTGCGAGCGAATGAGTTCTAAAAAAGGGGAGAACCGATATGTCTCAATATGCAGACCTCAAGGCACAGATTGCCAAATTGCAGGCACAGGCAGACGAAGCCCGGCGTACTGAAGTCGACAATGTTGTCGCCGACATCCGCCAAAAGATCGCTGAATACGGTCTGACCGCGCAAGACCTCGGCTTTGCGGTGGCCGCCAAGCGTGGACGCCCGCCGAAGAAGGCGCCGTTGCCGGCCAAGTACCAGGATCCGAAATCAGGCAATACCTGGAGCGGACGCGGCAAACCGCCAAAGTGGATTGTCGGCAAGAATCGCGAACGCTTTCTGATTGGCGCGGCCTGAATGCCTTCTGGCCCGGGCGAAAGCCAACTGAAGGTTGATCGGTGCGGGGTTGTTTATTCGCGTCGCGCTAATCCGGGATGGAAGCGCATCCATGACTGTATTAAAAAAAGCCGCCCATGAGAGGCGGCTTTTCCGTAGTAGAAGCGGGTTAACTCTAGCTAACCGCTCGCGCAAACGATTCACCAGGCAAATTTACTCATGATTGGCGTGCGAATCGGAAAATGGCGTAAGCGGCAGAAGCACGACTTAAGCGGCTGAGCGGATAAAAACCTCAGTCGCTTAAGCACGTCGCTCAACCCACTGCCACCCGGCGCAGCATGGGGCGGCGCGTCGCTTCGATCAGTGCCGAATAGCCGTCAACATAATTCTGAGCCATTGTTTTCGAGCTGAAGCGGCGTTCGAACTGCGCGCGAATCTCGGTGCGCGACAGTTCGTCCAGACGCTGCAGCGCGGCTACCGCGCCTTGAACGTCTTCGACAATGTAGCCGGTCACGCCGTGGTCGATCACTTCCGGCACCGAACCGCGGTTGAAGGCGATCACCGGCGTGCCGCACGCCATTGATTCGATCATCACGAGACCGAACGGCTCCGACCAGTCGATCGGGAACAGCAGCGCCTTGGCACCCGACAGGAACTCGGGCTTCTGCGCCTCGTTGATCTCGCCGACGAACTCCACGTGCGCCATGGAGAGCAGCGGTTCGATTTCCTTCTTGAAGTATTCCTGGTCGACCTTGTCCACCTTGGCGGCGATCTTCAGCGGCAAACCGCTTTGTGCAGCGATCCTGATAGCTGTATCGACGCGCTTCTCCGGACAGATACGGCCGAGGAACGCCAGATATTCCGGCTTCTTGTGCGCCTGCGGTGTGAGCAGTTGCTCCGGCAGACCGTGGTAAATCGTGTTCAGCCAATTGGCCTGGGGCAGCGGCACGCGCTGCGAATCCGAGATCGACACCACCGGCACATTCGAGAACGCGTCGAACACCGGTTGCAGCTCCGGCAAGTCCAGACGGCCGTGAAGCGTCGTCACGAACGGCGTGTCCATGGTGGTGAAGAGCGGGAACGGCATGTAGTCGAGGTGAAAGTGCAGCACGTCGAACTCATGCGCGACCTTGCGCACCTTTTCCATCATCAGGATGTGTGGAGCCAGCGCATCGCGAATCGTCGGGTCGAGGCGCAGCGCACGCGGCCAGCACGCGTCGAGGTTCGCCGAGGTGACCGAGTCGCCGCTCGCAAACAGCGTGACGTCGTGGCCGAGATCGACCAGCGCTTCAGTCAGATACGAGACGACACGTTCGGTGCCGCCGTAGAGTTTCGGCGGGACAGCTTCATACAACGGCGCAATTTGTGCGATTCGCATGCGTTTCTCCTGTTCAAAACGGCTTCGCACAACGGCGCTCGGGTCGAGCGAGGAGCGAATGCCTGACGGACGGTTGGGCGCGGTAAGCCGCCGCCCGGGGGTGATCCGAACCTGCATCGGGTAATCCCTTAGCCTCATTATCGGGATCGGCCGCGTTAATTCGAGTTATTTTTCAAACGCTTAATGTTGTTACAGCGCGAAACATGATGCGTTACAGGTCGGCAGGAGGCCTGGCAAGCACGGCTGGATGGGCATTTAAACGCTGAAGAGCAGTCGCAAGGGACGGTCCCGGGCACTGAAACGCGCCCTACACCACGCGCGTTGCGCAGAAGTGAAAACGTCTTATAATTCTTCCTCACCGCTGCAAGGTGCGGAACGTGAGTCACTCAGGACTCACCATTTGGTTCACATTTCTGCGAAAGAATTAGCCAAAACGCATCGCCGGCCCCAAGCTGCGCGCCACTTCGCCTGCTTCAGCCTTCTTTCTGACCCCTCCGTGTAGGAAAAATTCCTACACGAATGACGGATGAATCCGTCAAGCAGGCTGGGTGTCTGTCCGATTTTCGTCCGCTCCCCCTTTCGACACAATGCTCGCAAGACCAGAAACGAGCCGATTCGTGCGGTTTAAGTGCGCGCGTTCGAGCAAACGTTTCCGTAACGGCCTGACCAGCCAGATACACCCCGGGGGAATCATGAGCGCGACAAGCGAAATGCTCAATGAGATCAGAGAAGTCAATCTTTCTTATCTCCTGCTCGCCCAGCGTCTGCTGCGCGAAGACAAGCCTATGGGCATGTTTCGCATGGGGATTTCGGACCAGTTGGCCGACGTGCTCGCCAATCTGTCTTTGGCGCAGACCGTGAAGCTGGCGGCGTCCAATCAGGTGTTGTGCCGTTTCCGTTTCGATGACCATGCCGTGCTGTCCGCCCTTGCGGACAAAGGCAAATCCAGCGCCGTGGCCCAGGCGCATTCCGCGATCCTGATGGCAAGCCAGCCAGTCGAGCAACTCGGCTGATGGCAGCTTTTAGTTCAAATAAAGCGATCAGGACGGGGGAAATGCAAGCGGATGGCATATAAAAGTGTTGTGCAGGAAGTCAGGGAAATTACCCTGGCCATCGAGCTCATCGAACTCGGCGCGCGTTTGCAATTGCTGGAAGCCGAAACCAGCCTGTCGCGCGACCGGCTGATCAAGCTGTACAAGGAACTGAAAGGGGTGTCGCCGCCCAAGGGCATGCTGCCGTTTTCGACCGACTGGTTCATGACCTGGCAGCCGAACTTTCACTCATCGCTGTTCTACAACATCTACCGTTTCATGGCCGGCCACGGCGGCTGTCTGACGATCCAGTCGATTGTGAAGAGCTACCGGCTCTATCTGGAACATGTCCAGCTGCACGACGACGAGCCCGTGCTCAGTCTCACGCGCGCCTGGACGCTGGTGCGCTTCTTCGACTCCGGAATGCTGCAAATGACCGCCTGCTGCCGGTGCGGCGGTCATTTTGTCGCGCATGCGCACGATCCGCAGCATGCCTTCGTCTGCGGGCTGTGCCAGCCGCCGTCGCGCGCGGGTAAGACAAAGAAATTTGCCGACGCCCGGGCTCGCGAAAGTCTCGCCGCGCTCGAAATTTGAGCCGCTGGGCGGCGCCGGCCCACGGCTCGCAACCCGCGCTGCACCGTTGTCCGCGCCGTTACGCGCGCCCACAACCCCATTCGGCGGCCTTCCAGCCCGATCACCCGGCACCGGGCCTTGCCCGGCTGGTTGACCCCGCCTCTGGTTTACACCGCAGCGACGAGCCGCTTTTCGGCCAAAGTTTTCTGCTCCGTTGCCGTAAACCAGATTAACGACGGTCACCGTCGCTTCTATGTGAGGGCTCGGCAGTGCTGATTTTCGTGGGAACACTCGTGACGCTTTTGTCCGTTTTCGGCGGTTACGCGCTGGAAGGCGGCCATCTTGGCGCGCTGCTGCAACCCGTCGAAGTGCTGATGATTGTCGGCGCCGGCGTCGGCGCGTTCATTCTCGGTAACGGGATGAAGACGATCAAGGCGACGCTGCGCGTCATTCCAACCCTGTTCAAGGGCGCGAAGTACAACAAGGACGTTTATATGGAGCTGATGGCGCTCCTCTATGTCCTGCTGGCCAAGGCGCGCAAGGAAGGCACGCTGACGCTGGAAGCCGACATCGACGATCCGTCGAAGAGTCCGATTTTCACGCAGTACCCGAAGATTCTCGCCGACCATCACATCATCGAATTCCTGACCGACTACCTGCGTCTGATGGTGGGCGGCAACATGAACGCGTTCGAGATCGAAAGCCTGATGGACGAGGAGATCGAGACGCATCACCAGGAAGGCGAGGCGCCCGCGCACGCCCTGAACAAGGTCGGCGACGCGATGCCGGCGTTCGGGATCGTGGCCGCGGTGATGGGCGTGGTGCACACCATGGCCTCCGCCGACAAGCCGCCCGCTGTACTCGGCGAAATGATCGCCCAGGCGCTGGTCGGCACCTTCCTCGGGATTCTGCTTTCGTACGGGCTGATCGGACCGCTCGCAAGCGTCGCCGAACAGCGCGTGACCGAGTCGACCAAGATGTTCCAGTGCATCAAGGTGACGATTCTCGCCAGCCTGAATGGCTATGCGCCGGCTATTGCCGTCGAATTCGGCCGCAAGGTGCTCTTCTCGACTGAACGCCCGTCGTTCGCCGAGCTGGAAGAGCACGTGCGCCGCGTCAAAGCCAAGTAACGGGCGCCGGGAACCGATTCGATGAGCAAGGACAAAGACCGCGCGATTGTTGTCAAGCGCTCCGCGCCCAAAAAGGCCGGCCACCACGGCGGCGCGTGGAAGCTCGCGTATGCGGACTTCATGACCGCGATGATGGCGTTCTTCCTGCTGATGTGGCTGCTGAGTTCGGCTTCCACCGTGCAGTTAAAGGGCATCGCCGATTACTTCAACCAGCCGTTGAAGATCACGTTGTGGGGCGGCGATCGCAGCGCCGAGGACTCGAGCATTCTGAAGGGCGGCGGCCGCGACATTTCGACCGACGCACAGGGCGTGACGCGCTCTACCGACGGTACGAACAATCGCGCCGAGCGCACGGTCTCCCATAGCAACGACGACTCGGACAAGCAGTCGCAAGGCGAGCTGGAACGCCGCGAGCAGGTCCGTCTGCACGATCTGCAGGTCAAATTGATGGCCGCGATCGAAGCGAACCCTGTGCTGCGTCAGTTCAAGCAGCAGATCCGCATCGACTCGACGCTGACCGGCCTGCGGATCGAAATCGTCGACTCGCAGAAGCGGCCGATGTTCGCGACCGCGAAAGATGTGGTTGAGCCGTACATGCGTGACATCCTGCGCGAAATCGGCCACACGCTGAACGACGTGCCGAACCGCATCATCGTGCAAGGTCACACCGACGCCGCGCAATACGCGGGCGGCGAGAAGGGCTACAGCAACTGGGAACTGTCCGCGGACCGCGCCAATGCGTCGCGCCGCGAGCTGATCGCCGGCGGTATGGACGAAGCGAAGGTGATGCGCGTACTCGGCCTCGCGTCGACGCAGAACCTGAACAAGGCGGACCCGATGGACCCGGAAAACCGCCGCATCAGCATCATCGTGCTGAACAGGAAGTCGGAGGAGGCGCTTGACCATGACGACTCCACTACGACCACCTTGTCGGACGACGCGGCCGGCTCCAAGCCGCTGCTGCAAAGACTTGCGCAACCGGTCACGGTTGCACCGAAGGTGCCGGCGGTAGTGCCGGCAGCCCAGTAACAGACAGCGATCGGCAGGCCGGTCCATGCGCCCAGGTGGCGCGGACGGCCAGCCGGTCCATAGCGTAAGTGCAGCGAGGTTTTCATGATCAGGCACATCCTGGCAATCGACGATTCGGCATCGATGCGGCAAATCCTCGCCGCAACGCTGACGACGGCCGGCTATGAAGTGACGCTCGCGGCGGACGGCATTGAAGGGCTCGAAAACGCGCTCGCCATGTCGTTCGACCTCGTGCTGACGGACCAGCACATGCCGGGCAAAACCGGCCTCGATCTGATTACGGAACTGCGCGGCAATCCGGCTTACCAGGCGACGCCCATCCTCGTCCTCACGACGGAATCGGGCGAGCCGTTCAAGGCGGCGGCGCGGGCCGCGGGGGCGACCGGCTGGATCGAAAAGCCGCTCGACCCCGACATGTTGACCGAACTGGTCGCGGCATTAGCCGAACCGGACAACGCATGAGCGCCCCATAAGCGCCACCTTTACACAAGTTATAGAAGCTTTCGACGCGGCGGCACGGCAGCCCAAGCCTAGACAGGAACTCTCGCGGTGACCCAGGCATGACACTCGACATCACTCAGTTCTATCAGACGTTCTTCGACGAAGCGGACGAACTGCTCGCGCAGATGGAGCAGTTGCTGCTCAATCTGGACATCGCCCATCCGGACCCCGAAGACCTCGCGGCGATTTTCCGCGCGGCGCATTCGATCAAGGGGGGCGCGGCGACGTTCGGTTTTACCGCGCTGACGGAAACCACGCACATTCTCGAATCGCTGCTCGACCGCGCGCGCAATAACGAACTCGTGCTGCGCAAGGACATGATCGACACGTTCCTCGAAACCAAGGACGTGTTGTCGGGCCAGCTCGCCGACTACCGCGCGAGCGCCGAGCCGGATACGGCTGTGGCCCGGGCGATCTGCGCGAAGCTCGAACAGTTGCATGCGGAAAGCCGCCTGGGCGCCGAAGCGGCCGCAGCACCGGCAGCCGCCGTACCGGTGGCAGCCGTAGCACCAGTAGAAGCACAAACAGCAGGTCAAGGCGGTACCCCGCCCGAGCACGTCGTTGAACAGGCGGTGCAGGCGGCGGGTGAATGGACTGACGGCGAACCGGCACAGACCGGGCAAGCTGCGGGTGCCGGCGATGCAGCCGGCCCCCATCTGAAAATTACGCTACGGGGAGTAGGTGAGAAGGACCAGGAACTGCTGGCCGAAGAGCTCGGCAACCTGGGCAATATTGTCGGGCGGGTCAAGAGCGGAGGCGATCTGACGCTGTGGCTCCAGACCGATGTGACCTCCGACGACATCATCGCCGTGTGCTGTTTCGTGATCGACGAAAGTCAGATCTCGATCGGCCGCGGCACCGCACCGGCGGACGAGACGCAGCAAGGCGAACCTGGAACGCCCGACGCTGCCGATTCGACTCCGGCGCAAGCAGCACAGACGGCACACGCATACCAGGCGGAGCAGGCAGCATCGTCGGCACCGGCGGCTCACACCGCTGCACCCGCTCAAGCCGCCGCCACGCACGGACTGTTCGACGCCCCGGCCGCGCAAACGGCTGCGCCGGCGCCCGTCACGGCTGCACCCGCAGCAGCGAGCAGCGCCCCGGCGGCGAACACCGCGGCACCGGCCGAACAGGGCCCAAAGGCGCGACCGGCCGCGGCAGCCGGCGGCGCGGAAGGCAGTTCGATTCGCGTCGGCGTCGAGAAGGTCGACCAGCTGATCAACCTGGTCGGCGAACTGGTGATCACGCAGGCGATGTTGGCCGAGACCACCAGCACGTTCGATCCGGCGCTGCACGACCGGCTCTTCAACGGCATGGCGCAGCTCGAGCGCAACGCGCGCGATCTGCAGGAAGCGGTGATGTCGATCCGCATGATGCCGATGGATTATGTGTTCAGCCGCTTCCCGCGTCTCGTGCGCGATCTGGCGGCGAAACTCGGCAAGGAAGTGGAGCTTGTCACCTTCGGTCAGGCGACCGAACTCGACAAGAGCCTCATTGAACGGATCATCGATCCGTTGACTCACCTCGTGCGCAACAGTCTCGACCACGGTATCGAAACCGTGGAAGCGCGGCGCGCAGCGGGCAAGGATTCGACCGGCCAGCTGGTGCTGTCGGCCGCGCATCACGGCGGCAACATTGTCATCGAAGTGAGCGACGACGGCGCTGGCCTACGCCGCGACAAGATTCTCGCGAAGGCCGCCAAGCAGGGCATGCAGGTCAGCGAGACGATGAGCGACGAAGAAGTCTGGAACCTGATTTTCCTGCCGGGCTTCTCGACGGCGGAGCAGGTCACGGACGTCTCGGGCCGCGGCGTCGGCATGGACGTGGTGAAGCGCAACATCCAGTCGATGGGTGGTCACGTGGAAATCACCTCGCATGCGGGTAAGGGCAGCACCACGCGCATCGTCCTGCCGCTCACGCTGGCGATTCTCGACGGCATGTCGGTCAAGGTCGGCAACGAGATCTTCATTCTGCCGCTGAACTTCGTGATGGAGTCGCTGCAACCGCGTGCCGAGGATATCTACACGGTGGCCAACGGCGAGCGCGTGGTACGCGTGCGCGGTGAATATCTGCCGCTCGTCGCGCTGCACGAAGTATTCACCGTCGACGACGCCAAGCAGGAACCGACGCAAGGCATCGTCACCATCATGCAAACCGAAGGGCGCCGCTTTGCGATGCTGATCGACGAACTGGTGGGGCAACAGCAGGTGGTCGTGAAGAATCTGGAAACGAATTACCGCAAGGTGCACGGCATTTCCGCCGCAACCATTCTCGGCGACGGCAGTGTCGCCTTGATCGTGGACGTGGCGGCGCTGAATCGCGAAACGCGCCATGCGCACGGCGCGATGAGCCTCGCATGACATCCGCAACACTCACTCAACTTATTTCATCCCAACCGTTTGGGGGCTAACGTGGCAGAAGTCCAATCCATCAATTCGAGCGTCGCGAACGCGAGCGGTACGAATGGCCGCCGCGACTCGCAGCAGGCGGACGCCGGCGGTCAGGAGTTCCTCGTCTTCACGCTCGGCGCCGAAGAGTACGGCATCGACATTCTCAAGGTGCAGGAAATCCGCGGCTACGACAACGTGACGCGGATCGCCAATGCGCCTGAGTTCATCAAAGGCGTGATCAATCTGCGCGGCATCATCGTGCCGATCGTCGACATGCGCATCAAGTTTCATCTGGGCCGCGTCGAGTACGACCACCAGACCGTCGTGATCATCCTGAACGTCGCGCATCGCGTGGTCGGGATGGTGGTGGACGGTGTGTCGGACGTGCTGACGCTCGCCACCGACCAGATCATGCCGGCGCCGGAATTCGGCGCGACGCTGACGACCGAGTACCTGACGGGTCTGGGCACCGTCGACGGCCGCATGCTGATCCTGATGGACATCGAGAAGTTGATGACCAGCCGCGAAATGGCGTTGATTGAAACGCTCAGCGCGTAAGCATCACTACGCGCCAGTACGAAAGACAGATCGAACAGGGAGCATCAAGATGCTGAGCAGGTGGTCGATTCGCACATCGTTGACGATGGTGGGGATCATTCTGGTTGCGCTGACCGTCGTGGTCGGCGCGCTTGGTCTAACCGCGCTGAACGGCGCGAGCCAGTCGCTCGACCGTATCGCGCGCGGCGATCTGGTCGCCATTCACGCGCTCGACGATGCTTCGGCGTACCTGTTGCGTTCGCGCGTGACGCTGGACCGCGTTACCGCGTTGAGCACAGCTGGCGATACCGAGCAGGCGAAGACGGCGCTCGATCGTGCGCAGGTGCTGCTCGCCAGGTCGAGCGAAAACTGGCAGGCGTTTCTCAACGCACCGAAGAACGGCGTTGACCAGGCGTTGCTCGAGGATCTGACGGCGCGCCGCACGGCCCTGACGCGGGACGGCGTCGATCCGGAGTTCGCCGCGCTGCGCGCGAACGATCCGGCGGCCTATCACGCGATCGCCGATACCAAAATTCCCCCGATGTTCCTTGCGTACGACAACGTTGCGTCCGCCGTGATCAAGGCGATGCAGCAGCATGCGGTGGATCAGCAGACGAGCGCGCAATCGAACATTTCGCTGATGACCACGCTGATCATCGGCGTCACCGTGATCGCGCTGCTGCTGGTGCTGGGTATCCGCTTTGCGCTGCGCGGCCTGATCGTGCAGCCGCTGAACGATGCGACGGCATGCTTCGAACGGATCGCTTCGGGCGATCTGTCCGAGCAGATCAACGTGTTCAGCCGTAACGAAATCGGTCGCCTGTTCGCCGGCATCAAGCGCATGCAGGAAAGCATGGCGACGATGGTGACGGCGGTTCACAGCAGCACCGAATCGATCGACACCGGCGCGCGCGAAATCGCCATGGGCAACACCGATCTTTCGCAACGCACCGAACAGCAGGCCGCGTCGTTGCAGGAGACCGCATCGAGCATGGAGCAACTGACCGGCACGGTGCGCCAGAACGCCGAGAACGCGCGTCAGGCTAGCCAGCTGGCTGTCAATGCGTCGGATATCGCGACGCGCGGCGGCGACGTGGTGAGCCAGGTCGTCACGACCATGCAGGACATCGCGACCAGTTCGAACAAGGTCGTCGACATCATCGGCGTGATCGAGGGCATTGCCTTCCAGACCAACATTCTCGCGCTGAACGCGGCGGTCGAAGCCGCGCGGGCAGGCGAACAGGGCCGCGGTTTCGCGGTGGTCGCGGGCGAAGTGCGCAGCCTCGCGCAGCGCAGCGCCAGCGCGGCGAAGGAAATCAAGGAACTGATCGGCGACTCGGTCGACAAGGTGCAAAGCGGTTCGGCGCTGGTCGGCAGGGCGGGCAGCACGATGGAGGAGATCGTGCAGGCGGTGCGCCGCGTGACCGACATCATGGGTGAAATCAGCGCAGCTTCCGAAGAGCAGTCGGGCGGTATCGAACAGGTGAATCGCGCGGTCGTGCAGATGGACGAAGTGACGCAGCAGAACGCCGCGCTGGTCGAACAGGCAGCGGCTGCTGCGGCGTCGCTCGAAGACCAGACGCGTCAGTTGCAAGCGGTGGTGAACGGCTGGAAAGTAGCCGGTGGCCAGACGCGCAGCGCCACAACTACAACTGCAGCGCGTCCGCAAGCGGCGGCACGTCCGAACGGCAGCAAGAGCGGCCGCCAGCACGTGCAGCCCGCAAAGGCCGCGCCGCAAGCGACCGCACGCGCCGCGGCGCATCCGGCAGCAGGCAAGGCGGCAAGTGCGGCAACGCACGCAACGCCGGCTTCGGCGACCCAGGGTGCCGACACCGCGCGTGTCGAACCGGCGCTCAAACCGAAGACGGCCCGCGCCGCATCCGACTCCACAGCACGTCCGGCCACAGCAGGCGCCGCGTCGGCAGGATCGGACGCGGACTGGGAAACGTTCTAGGAAGTGGCAGAAAGACATGCGGTCATTCGGCATCTCGCTCCATGAGGGGCGAATCATCGAAGCACGCCTACGAGGCGTGTCGCGGGCCGATCGCGTGTTGGCAGAACTCGCGGGCGGGCGCGACCCCGCGAACACAACCTCTTTCGCCAGAAGCCATCCTGCTGGCGAAAAGCAGGATGGCTCGTATTGCAGGCAGGAACTCTCATAATGGCAACGCGCGAACAGCAACCTCCGCAACCGGCGCGTCCGCAGCCGGCACGCCCCGCCCGGGCGGAACCGGCTAGAGCCGGCGAGCAAGGACGGGATTTCGAATTCACGTCGGCGGATTTCGCTCGCATTCGCGATCTGATTCATCGCAGCGCGGGCATTTCGCTGTCGGATCACAAGCGCGATATGGCGTACAGCCGTCTGGCGCGCCGCTTGCGTGCCCGTGGCCTCGAGACCTTCAAACAGTACCTCGATCTGCTCGAAGCGGAAAACGATCCGACCGAGTGGGAAGCGTTCACCAATGCGCTGACCACCAACCTGACCGCGTTCTTCCGCGAAGCCCATCACTTTCCGATCCTGGCCGAGTTCGTGCCGCGCCGCGCGCAGCCGGTTTCGGTGTGGTGCTCGGCGGCCTCGACCGGTGAGGAACCGTATTCGATCGCGATGACGCTGATCGAAGCGCTCGGCGACAGTGGCGCGCGTCAGGCCACCGTGCTCGCCACCGACATCGACACGCAAGTGCTGGCGAAAGCCGAAGCCGGCATGTATCAGTTCGACCAGGTGAAGCACCTGTCGCCCGAGCGGCTCAAGCGCTTCTTCCTCAAAGGCACCGGCGCGCACGTAGGCATGGTCAAGGTGCGTCCGGAAGTGCGCGCGATGGTGCGCTTCGAACAGCTGAATCTGACCGACCGCGATTACCAGTTGCGCTCGCAGTTCGACGCGATCTTCTGCCGCAACGTGATGATCTATTTCGACAAGCCGACGCAGGGGCAGGTGCTGGCCCGCTTCGAGCCGCTGATGAAATCGGGTGGTTTGCTGTTTGCCGGCCACTCGGAAAACTTCACCTATGTGACGCAGGCATTCAAGCTGCGCGGTCAGACTGTCTATGAACTGACGCGTGACGCAGGCGCCGCACGCACGCCGGCACGCGCCACGAGCCATGCCGGCAGCGCAACGACGAGCGGGGTGGCCGCATGAGCAGCAGCCTGCCGATCGCCTCCAATCTGTACTTCGACAACCACTTCCAGCGCCCCGGCGTGAAGCTGTTGCCGAACGAGTTTTACACGACGAGCGAAGACATGGTGCTCGTCACCGTGCTCGGTTCGTGTGTCGCGGCCTGCATTCAGGACCGCACGGCCGGCATTGGCGGCATGAATCACTTCATGCTGCCCGACGACGGCGCGGACGCCGGTCAGCCCGCGTCGGATTCGATGCGCTATGGCGCGTACGCAATGGAAGTGCTGATCAACGAGCTGATCAAAGCCGGTGGCCGGCGTGAGCGTTTCGAAGCCAAGGTGTTTGGCGGCGGCGCGGTACTGGCCGGCATGACGACGATGAACATCGGCGATCGCAATTCGGAATTCGTGCGCCGCTATCTGGCGCTCGAAAAGATCCGCATCGTCGCAGAGGATTTGCAGGGCAATCATCCGCGCAAGGTCGCTTTCATGCCGCGCACCGGCCAGGTCATGGTGAAGAAGTTGCGCCTGCAGCAGGAAGCCGGCGTGGCCGAGCGTGAACAGGCGCTCATGCGGCAAAGTGCCGAAGCGCGTGCCGAGCGGCTCGCGGCGGCCCGCAAACGGGTCGAGTTGTTCTCGACGCCGGCCGCCACGCGGCCCAAGGTCGAACTGTTCGGCGCAGCGGGCGGCAGTGCGGGCGCAGGCGCCGCGAAGCCGCGCATCGAACTGTTCGGCGCGAGCCCGCGCCCGATTAATTCAAACAACGCCAGAACTACAGAGGAGGCGTGAGCACTGTGGAAAAGATCAAAGTACTGTGCGTCGACGACTCGGCGCTGATCCGCAGCCTGATGACGGAAATCATCAACGGCCAGCCGGACATGACCGTCGTGGCGACCGCACCCGACCCGCTGGTCGCGCGCGATCTCATCAAGCAGCACAATCCGGACGTGCTGACGCTCGACGTCGAAATGCCGCGCATGGACGGTCTCGACTTCCTCGAGAAGCTGATGCGTCTGCGGCCGATGCCGGTCGTGATGGTGTCGTCGCTGACCGAGCGTGGCAATGAAATCACGCTGCGCGCGCTGGAACTGGGCGCGGTCGACTTCGTTACCAAGCCGAAGGTCGGCATTCGTGACGGCATGCTCGACTACTCGGAAAAGCTCGCCGACAAGATTCGCGCCGCGGCCCGCGCGCGCGTGCGCCAGGCCGCGCCGGTGCAGCACGCGGCCACGCATGCGGCGCATGCGCCCGCCGCCGCCGCGCCGCTCTTCAACAATCCGCTGCTCAGTACCGAAAAGCTGATTATTGTCGGCGCGTCGACGGGCGGCACCGAAGCGATCCGCGAAGTGCTGGTTCCGCTGCCGCCGGATGCGCCTGCCGTGCTGATCGCGCAGCATATGCCACCGGGTTTCACAAAATCTTTTGCGCAACGCCTTAATGGTTTGTGCCGGATTACCGTTAAAGAGGCAGAGCACGGCGAACGCGTGCTGCCGGGACATGCGTATATCGCGCCCGGCCACGCTCACCTGTTGCTGGCCCGCAGCGGCGCGAACTATATTGCGCATCTGTCGGACGAACCGCCGGTCAACCGGCACCGTCCATCAGTGGACGTGCTGTTCCGTTCGGCTGCGCAGCATGCGGGCAAGAATGCGGTAGGCGTAATCCTGACCGGAATGGGCCGAGACGGCGCCGCCGGACTACTGGACATGAAAAAAGCAGGGGCGTATACCCTTGCACAGGACGAGGCGAGCTGTATCGTATTCGGCATGCCGCGCGAAGCTATTGCGCTCGGCGCCGCGGACGAAATCGCTTCGCTGCCGGAAATGAGCCGGCGCGTGATGGCGCGTCTGTCGTCAATGGGCGACCGCGTACAGCGGGTATGATGCGCGGGCCTGACGGCGAGCGCCAGGCATGGGGCCGGAGTAAGTAACTCCGCTCGACACGCATCGGAATGAACTGGCGGTCATGCGCCGCATCATGGATCAAGCAAAGGGAATGAAATGGATAAGGGAATGAAGATTCTGGTGGTTGACGACTTTCCGACGATGCGCCGGATTGTTCGCAACCTGCTCAAAGAGCTCGGCTACTCGAACGTCGACGAAGCGGAAGACGGTCAGGCCGGCCTCGCGCGTTTGCGCAGCGGCACGTATGACTTCGTGATCTCCGACTGGAACATGCCGAACCTCGACGGTCTGGCCATGCTCAAGGAAATCCGCGCTGACGCCCACCTGACGCATCTGCCGGTGCTGATGGTGACGGCCGAGTCGAAGAAGGAAAACATCATCGCGGCGGCTCAGGCCGGCGCGAGCGGTTATGTCGTCAAGCCGTTCACGGCCGCGACGCTCGACGAGAAGCTCAACAAGATTCTCGAGAAGATGGCGAAAGCCGGGAGCTGATGTGACTCTGCCGACCAACGCGCAAGGCGCCGAAGCGGCGACCGAGAGCGGCGACCTCGCGTCTGACCGCATCCTCGCCCGTATCGGACAACTGACGCGCACGCTGCGTGACTCGATGCGCGAGCTCGGGATCGACAAGCATGTTGAGCGTGCGGCCGAAGCCGTGCCCGATGCTCGCGACCGTCTCAAGTACATCGCGAACATGACCGAGCAGGCCGCCGAGCGCGTGCTGTCATCGATCGACGTCGCCAAGCCGATCCAGGAACAACTGCAGAAAGACGCCGGCGAACTCGACGCGCGCTGGGAGCAGTGGTACGCGGCGCCGATCGAGCGCGAGGAAGTGCGCGCGCTGATGAACGACACGCGCACCTTTCTGCGCGGCGTGCCCGAGGCGACCACCGCGACCAATGCGCAGCTGATGGAGATCATGCTGGCGCAGGACTTCCAGGATCTGACCGGGCAGGTCATCAAGAAGATCACGGATGTCGTGTACCTGATCGAGCAGCAGCTGCTCGGCGTGCTGGTCGAGAACATCGCGCTCGAGCGGCGCGAGCAGTTCGCGGCGAATGCGGCGGCACTGGCGGCCGAGCCGTCGTCCACCGGCAGCCCCGAACATCTGCTGAACGGTCCGCAGATCAATCCGGAAGGCAAGACGGACGTGGTGCAGGACCAGTCGCAAGTCGACGATCTGCTGGCGAGCCTCGGCTTCTGACCCGCCAGCGCGCCCGCAAGGGCGCGAGGCAGGACCGCCGGACCACCGGATCGGCATGGGTGGCAGGCCACGCTCCGGCGTGCGCCTGCTGTCTGCCGACACAAACCACAGGCATACTACGGACTCAAGCAGCGGCATGGCATTCCGGTGAGAGACAGTCACCGGTCGGTGGCACCGTGAGGCATCCCTCCAGAGTGCGACCGCAGCGGTGCCGTATGATCTGCATACATGCGGCCGGCTCGCACGAGGTGCGAGCCGAGCAGCAGCAGCTCGGGAGGAGCCTCGTCATGTGGAGTCGCGTACGCCGCGCCGGGTTCGTTATGGCGCTTGCATTACCCTGTTCGTTGTCAGCCGTGCAGTCCGCTTATGCGGGATTGGGCGGCGCCCCGATGACACCCCCTGCGGATGCGTCGGTTTCTTCCCGCACCGTGCAGCCCGGCACCAGTTCGGCAACGGCGGCTCAAAGCGTGATGCGTTCTGCATCGAGTGCTGCTTCTTCCACCTCGGCTTCGGCGTCCTACACTGTGCGTGAAACTACGCTCGGCAACGGCACGGTGGTGCGCGAATACCTCGCCGCGGACGGTTCGGTCTTCGGCATCGCGTGGCGTGGTCCGCAAATGCCGGATCTGAACGATCTGCTCGGCAGCTATTTCCCGCAGTACGTCGCTGGCGTGAAAGCCGCGCGCGAGGCACGCGGAGGCGGCCGTGGCCCCGTTGCGGTCGACCAGAGCAGCCTCGTGGTCCGCTCCGGCGGTCACATGGGCGCGTTCAGCGGTCAGGCCTGGTTGCCGCCGGCATTGCCGGCCGGCGTCAGCGGTTCCGACATCCAGTAAGGGCGAGGACGAACGATGCGAACCATGCAAAGTGCTGTGAAGCTCAGGGGCTGGGTGCAGGCCGTCGTGGCCGTGGCGTTGGTGTCGGTGGTGGCCGCCTGCGGTGGCGGTGGCGGCGGCGACAGTTCCAGTTCCGGCAACAATTCGTCGAACACGCTGAACGGCGGCTCGCTGCCGGCCAGCCCGACCCAGCAACCGATCGCCGCGACCGCGGCGAACACCGTGCCGATCACGGTCGGGCGCGGTGTAAGCGGCGTCATCAATATTCCAACGGTCAGCGTGACCGTATGCCCGCCAGGTACGACATCCAACTGTCAGACCATCAGCAACATCCAGCTCGATACCGGTTCGTTCGGGCTGCGTCTGGTCAGCTCGGTGGTGAATCCTTCGTTGCTTGCTGCTTTGCCGGTCAGTACCCTGTCGGGCGGCGCGCAGCTCGCCGAGTGCGCGACCTTCGCCGACGGCTTCACATGGGGCACCGTGCGCACCGCGACCATACAGATCGGCGGCGAAACGACGGCCTCGGCTATCCCGATACAGATCATTGGTGATTCGGCGGCCGGCGCGGCGCCCAGCGGCTGCGGCAGCGGTCCGGCGGAAAACACGGCCACCGATCTCGGCGCCAACGGCATTCTCGGCATCGGCACGGCGCCCACCGATTGCGGCGCAACCTGCTCGACCCCGTCGACGGCCGCCACCTACAGCAATTATTTCACGTGTGGCAGCTCCTGCGCCCGTGCCACGGTGCCGCAAGCCCAGCAGGTCGCCAATCCGGTCGCCAACTTCACGGCCGACAACAACGGCGTGATCGTGCAGATGCCGCCGGTGTCGAACACCGGTGCATCGTCGGCCACCGGCACGCTGGTGTTCGGGATCGGCACGCAGTCGAACAATGCGCTGGCGGCCACGCAGACCTTCACCACCGATGCCTTCGGCAACATGAACAACAGCGTCTTTAACGGCACGACGGTGACGGCGTTCTTCGATTCGGGTTCGAACGCGTACTTCTTCGGCGACAGTTCGCTCGCGCAGTGCGGCAGTAATTTCGCCGGATTCTATTGCCCGTCGTCCGCGCAAACCCGGTCGATCACGCTGGGCGGCCTGAGCAGCACGAGAGCGAGCGTCAGCATCGGCATCCTGAGCGCGTCGACGCTGTTCGGCAACAGCAGCAACTATGCGTTCAACGATCTGGCCGGGCAGATCGGCGGCAACAGCAGCTTCGATCTCGGTTTGCCGTTCTTTTATGGCCGCTACATGTACTACGGCTTCGCGGCCGGCACTCAGGCGCCTTACGTCGGTTTCTGAGGCGCATGTCCTACGCATAAGGACTGGCTGGACACCCGCGCAAAACGGCGCGGGTGTCCGCTAGCCGCACCCGGTGCCGCTTGCCACGGCTAGCCGGCCGGCCCCGACAACTGCGCTGGCTTGCTGCCGATTGCCAGCCACCCTTGGCCAGCGCGCCATCGCTCAGGCGGATCCGCTCGGGCCCAGCCAGCAAGCCCCGCCGCGCTGCTTGCCGGCCGCTCCATCCCTCGAAATACCCCCCTTTCTCCGCCCTTATCCGCCGATCGTCGCTTGCGTCGAGCGTGAATAATCGCTCTCACTGGAAAGAGGCGCCGTGCCTCGGCCGACTGGAGAGCGTTTGTGGCGGAGGATAGCGACCTCGAAAAAACCGAATCAGCCACTCCCCGGCGCCTGCAGAAGGCGCGCGAGGAAGGGCAGATCGTGCGTTCGCGGGAGCTGTCGACGTTTGCGCTGCTGGCAGCGGGGTTCTTCGGCGTATGGGGCATGTCCGACAGCATCGGCGAGCATTTGCAGGGCATGCTGCGGGCGTCCTTCACGTTCGACCACGCCACCGTGTTCGAAACCCGCCGCATGCTGATCGGCGCGGGCGCCGCAGGTCGCCAGGGCCTGTACGCGCTGCTGCCGGTTCTGGCCTTCACCGGCGCCGCCGCCCTGCTCGCGCCGATGGCGCTGGGCGGCTGGCAGTTGTCTTCGAAAGGCCTCGAGCCCAAGTTCAACCGGCTCAATCCGATCACAGGGCTCGGCAAGATATTCTCGATCAACGGACCGGTTCAGCTCGGCCTGTCGCTTGCGAAGACGCTGGTGGTAGGCTGCATCGGCGGCTCGGCGCTCTGGAATCGACGCGAGGAAGTTCTCGCGCTGGCGACCCAGCCGCTGCAACTAGCGCTCGCCAACACCGTGCATCTGATCGCGGTGTGCTGCGGCATGACGGTCGCGGGCATGTTCGTCGTGGCCGCGTTGGACGTGCCGTATCAACTCTGGCAGTTCCACAAGAAACTGCGCATGACGAAGGAAGAAGTGAAGCGCGAACACCGCGAAAGCGAAGGCGATCCGCACGTCAAAGGCCGGATTCGCCAGCAGCAGCGCGCCATTGCCCGTCGCCGCATGATGACCCAGGTGCCCAAGGCCGATGTGGTGGTGACCAACCCGACGCACTTCGCGGTCGCGCTGCAGTACACCGACGGCGAGATGCGCGCGCCGAAGGTGGTCGCCAAGGGCGTGAACCTGGTGGCCGCGCGGATTCGTGAAATCGCCGCCGAGAACAACGTGCCGCTGCTGGAAGCGCCGCCGCTCGCGCGTGCGCTGTATCACAACGTCGATCTGAACCGTGAGATTCCCGGCCCGCTCTATGGCGCGGTCGCCGAGGTGCTTGCGTGGGTGTATCAGTTGCGGCGTTTCAACACCGAAGGCGGCGTCGCGCCGGTCGCACCGACCGAGTTCGACGTGCCCGCGGACCTCGACAAGGGCGGCGTGCCGGACGATGAAGCCGAGCAGGAAGCCGCCGACGTGCTTAACCCCGCTGTTAACCCAGATAACGACGACGCTTCAGGAGCCTCCGCATGAACGCTCGCGCCGGATTCCTGTCCCGACGGCCGGATGCCTTGAGCGGCACCAATTTGCGCGCCCTCGCCGGGCCGGTGCTGATCTGCATGATCCTCGGCATGATGATTCTGCCGTTGCCGCCGTTTCTGCTGGATCTGCTGTTCACCTTCAACATCGCGCTTTCCGTGATGGTGCTGCTCGTCAGCATGTACACGATGAAGCCGCTCGACTTCGCCGCTTTCCCAAGCGTGCTGCTGTTCTCGACCTTGCTGCGCCTGTCCCTGAACGTGGCCTCCACCCGCGTCGTGCTGCTCGAAGGCCATACCGGCCCGGACGCGGCGGGCCAGGTGATCGAGTCGTTCGGCCACTTCCTCGTGGGCGGCAACTTCGCGGTCGGTATCGTCGTCTTTGTGATTTTGATGGTCATCAACTTCATGGTGATCACCAAGGGCGCGGGGCGGATCGCGGAAGTGTCCGCGCGCTTCACGCTCGACGCGATGCCCGGTAAGCAGATGGCGATCGACGCCGACCTGAACGCCGGCCTCATCAACGAAGATCAAGCCCGCAAGCGCCGTCTGGAAGTCTCCCAGGAAGCCGAGTTCTACGGTTCTATGGACGGCGCCAGCAAGTTCGTGCGCGGCGATGCGATCGCCGGTTTGCTGATCATGGTGATCAACATCTTCGGTGGCCTGATCGTCGGGATGGTGCAGCACGGCATGGACTTCGCGTCCGCGGGCAAGACCTACACGCTGCTGACGATCGGTGACGGTCTCGTCGCACAGATCCCGTCGCTCGTGATTTCGACGGCGGCCGGTGTGATCGTTTCGCGCGTCGCGACCAACGAAGACATCGGTACGCAACTGACCGGGCAGCTCTTCACGAACCCGCGCGTGCTGGTGATCACGGGCTGCATTCTGGTGTTGATGGGCCTGATTCCGGGCATGCCGCACTTCGCGTTTCTGATTCTCGGCGGTGGCCTGATCCAGCTCGGCCGTACGATGAAAAAGCGCAGCGAAGCCCGCAAGAACAGCGCGACACTGGTCGACGTCGCACCGGCCGCGCTCGCGCCGGTCGAGAATACGGAAGCCAGCTGGGACGACGTGACGATGATCGACACGCTCGGCCTCGAAGTTGGCTACCGGCTGATTCCGCTCGTCGACAAGAACTCGGACGGCGAACTGCTCAAGCGGATCAAGAGCATCCGCAAGAAGTTCGCGCAGGAAATCGGCTTCCTGCCGCCGGTGATCCATATCCGCGACAACCTCGAATTGCGGCCGAACGGCTACCGGATTGCGCTGAAGGGCGTCGAGGTGGGTGTCGGCGAAGCGTATCCGGGGCAGTGGCTGGCGATCAACCCGGGGCAGGTGTCCGCGGCGCTGCCGGGCACACCGACGCAAGATCCGGCGTTCGGTCTGCCGGCCATCTGGATCGATACGAATCTGCGCGAACAGGCGCAGGTGTACGGCTATACGGTGGTCGATTCGAGCACGGTGGTGGCCACGCACCTGAATCACCTCGTGGTGACGCATGCGTCCGAACTGCTCGGCCGCCGCGAAGTCCAGGCGCTGCTGGAGCGGATGCAGAAGGACACGCCGTCGCTCGTCGACGATCTGGTGCCGAAGTCATTGCCGCTCACCACGCTGCAAAAGGTGCTGCAAAACCTGCTGGAAGAAGGCGTGCCGATCCGTGATATGCGCACGATTCTCGAAGCCTTGTCCGAGCACACGCCGAAGGTCACCGACGCGCACGATCTCACCGCCGCCGTGCGCCTTGCTCTGGGCCGTGCGATTACGCAGCAGTGGTTCCCGGGCGTGGGCGACATGCAGGTAATGGGCCTCGATTCGAATCTGGAGCGGGTCTTGTCGCAGGCGCTTTCCACGGGCGCCAATCCGGGCCTCGAACCGGGCCTCGCGCATACGCTGCTCAACGAAACGCAGAAGGCGATGACGCGCCAGCAAAACCTTGGGCTGTCGCCGGTGCTGCTGGTCCAGCATGCGTTACGGCCGATGCTCGCGCGTTTCCTGCGCCGCAGCCTGCCGCAGTTGAAGGTGCTGTCTTATGCCGAAGTGCCGGATACGCGCAATATCAAGGTGGTGAATCTGATCGGGGCGCATGGCTAAACCCCGTGCGGCTAAGCCTGACAGTTAGCCGCAGCCGTTCCAGACCGATGGTTTCCGCCGGCGCTCCTCGAGCGCCGGTTTTCATTTCCGCGCCTAACTTTTCGCCCTGCAAGCGGCAGGCGGAGGTCATGCTGCGTCCGCGAAAGCGCCGCCGTACGCCGCCGGAGAGCCTGTTTCAAACCGCCGCGCGTGTGAATTGATGTGCGTTTCCATCGCCCGAATTGCCCGCCTTTAATGGTCTTTATCCATCGATCGTCACTCGACGGGTTTCGCAATAATGATCTCAATGGGAAGCGGTATGTTGCCGATCCGTTAGTCAGTAAGTCCGTATACCTCATCGGGGGTCCAGCTTGAACATTCGTAAATTTGTCGGTGCTACCAGTCGCGATGCTCTGCGTCTCGTGCGCGAAGCCTTGGGCCCGGATGCCGTCGTTTTGTCTAACCGCACGATGGAAGACGGCAGCGTCGAGATCGTCGCCCTGGCCGATAGCGACCTCGCCGCCATTACGCCGAAAGCGCCGCGCGGTAGCGCAGGCGCACCGCTGGCCACACCGATGAATGCAATGGCCGGACAACAGCCCGCGCTCGCCGCACCGCGCGCCAATCCGATGATGCAAGCGAATCCGTATGCGAGCGGCATGCCCGATGTGTTCTCGTCGGTGTTCGGCGCAAGCCCGGAAGCGGGCGCCGAGAACATGACGCCGAACGTCGTTGGCACCGTTCACACCGCTAACGCTGCTTCAGGCTCGGCCGCGAAGTCCGCCGCCGTCCCTGCCGCGCCGAAGGCCACGCTGCCGAACGCTCCCAAAGCCGCGCTGGCCGCACCCGCTGCCGCATCGCTGCCGCAACCGGTCAGCACCGAGCAACCCAGCGCCCGCGCTGCGGCGACGCGCCTCACCGAAGACATCCGTGCCGATCTGCTCAAAGCCGCCGAAGCTCAAGCGCCCCGCACGATGGCCGAATCGAATCCCTGGCTGATCGACCACGCTCGCCGCATCGCCGCCGAACAGCAACAGCAGGGTGCATACAGCGCGCGCCCCGCAGCGATGACACCCGCTGCCGCCATGGCCAAGGGCCTCGGCGCCGCAGTGGAAGCCGGCCAACAGGCCTCGCAGCCGGCCGCGCCACAAGTCACCGATACGCCCGAGTGGGCCCGTGAAGGCGCGCAACTCGCCGCGCGCCGCGCCACCCAGAAAGTGGCAGCCTCGCTGCCTGCCGGCGACGACGCCCGCACGCCCGCTTCGGTCGCCGACGCGATCAAGGCGCGCATGGAGCAGGTCGTCAACGACACCGTGATGAGCGAGCTGTCGTCGATGCGCGGGATGATGGAAGAACATTTCGCCGGCTTGTTGTGGGGTGATCGCCAGCGCCGCAGCCCGGCGCGCGCCGCGCTCACCAAGCACCTGTTCGCCGCCGGTTTCTCCGCGCAGCTCGTGCAGATGATGGTCGACAACCTGCCCGACGACGTCGACAACATGGAAGGCGGCATGGAGTGGGTGCGTTCGGTGCTCGAATCGAACCTGCCGGTGATGGAAGACGAAGACGCGCTGATGGAGCGCGGTGGCGTGTTCGCCCTGATGGGCCCGACGGGTGTCGGCAAGACCACCACCACCGCCAAGCTCGCCGCGCGCTGTGTGATGCGCTTCGGCGCCAGCAAGGTGGCGCTCCTCACTACCGACAGCTACCGGATCGGCGGCCACGAACAACTGCGCATCTTCGGCAAGATTCTCGGCGTCTCGGTTCACGCGGTGAAAGACGGCGGCGATCTGCAACTCGCGCTCTCCGAATTGCGCAACAAGCACATCGTACTGATCGACACGATCGGCATGAGCCAGCGCGACCGTCTGGTCTCTGACCAGATCGCGATGCTGTGCCGCGCCGGCCAGCCGGTGCAGCGTCTCCTGCTGCTCAACGCGACGAGCCACGGCGATACGCTGAACGAAGTCGTGCAGGCCTATCAGCGCGCACCGGATCAACAGCCGCTCGCCGGCTGCATCCTGACCAAGCTCGACGAAGCCACCAATCTGGGCGGCGTACTCGATACGGTGATCCGCTACAAGCTGCCGGTGCACTACGTGTCGACCGGTCAGAAGGTGCCGGAAAACCTGTACGTCGCAACGAAGAAATTCCTGATCAAGAGCACGTTCTGCATTCCGCGCGACAACTCGCCGTTCGTGCCGCACGACGACGACATTCCAGCGTTGCTGTCCGCGCTGTCGGCGCGTTCGACGGCGGAACTGCACGAGGTCCGCTTTGGATAAGTTCATGTCCGATCAGGCAGAAGGACTGCGGCGGCTGTTGGCCCGTAGCGGCTCGCGCGTGATTGCGGTGACGGGCGGCTCGGCCAGCGTCGGCTGTACGACGACGGTGGTGAACCTCGCCGCGGCGCTCGCGCAGCAGGGCAAAGACGTGCTGGTGATCGACGAGTGCCTCGGCGAGAAATCGGTGAGCGCGATGCTGGGCGGCGTGCGCGGCGCAGGTAATTTTGCGGCAGTGATGCGCGGCGAGATGACGCTCGACGATGCCGCCGCGCGTCACGCGCTGGGCTTCTCCGTGCTGGCTGCCTCGCGCAACAACCGCGAAGGCCGTACGGCCGCGCAATTCGACGTGCTGCTGCGCGGTTCCGCTGACATCGTGCTGATCGATGCGCAACTCGACGAGCACGGCCACCTGTCGCCCCTCGCGATGCAGGCGCACGACCTGATGATCGTGACCAGGGTGGCGGCGCAAGCGATCACCGAGGCGTACGCGTGCATGAAGCGTCTGCACTACGCGCACGCCACCGCGCAGTTTCGCGTGCTGGTGAACCACGTACAGAGCGTGGACGACGCGCATACCGCCTTTGTCAATCTGGCCGGCGTGGCTGGACGCTACCTGACGGTGGCGCTGGAAGACGCCGGTTGCATTGCCGCCGATGTGCGGATGGCGCGAGCCCTGGAGTTGTCGCGGTGTGTCGTCGATGCGTTCCCATCGACACCGGCCGCGCGCGACTTCCGGCACCTTGCCGCCGAATTGCAGTACTGGCCGATGCGGCCAGCGATGTCGTCGCAAACGCCCTGGATGGCGCCTGCGACAGTTACAGCGGCGCAACACGCCGACCAACCGTCTGCGCAGCACGCCTGAGAGGCGGCACAAGGACAAGGGGAGCACGATGTATAACGCTCAGGGAAAGATTTCCCAAGCCGAAGTTCTGACGAAGTACGCACCTCTCGTGCGTCGCCTCGGCTTGCAGCTCGTTGCCAAGATGCCGGCAAGTGTCGATCTCGACGACCTGATCCAGGCCGGCATGATCGGACTGCTGGACGCGGCGAGCCGCTACAAGGAAGACCAGGGCGCGCAGTTCGAGACTTATGCCAGCCAGCGGATTCGCGGCGCGATGCTCGACGAGTTGCGCAGCAACGACTGGTTGCCGCGCAGCTTGCGGCGCACGTCGCGCGAAGTCGAATCTGCCGTTCACAAGGTCGAACAGAATCTGGGCCGCTCGGCGAGCGAAACGGAGATCGCCGAGCATCTGCAAATGCCGCTCGACGAGTACCAGTCGATGCTTCAGGATCTGCATGGCAGCCAGCTGATCTATTACGAAGACTTCGACCGCTCCGCGGACGACGAACCGTTTCTCGACCGTTATTGCGTCGATCATTCGGACCCGCTGTCGGCGCTGCTGGACGACAGCCTGCGCTCGGCGCTGGTCGAGGCGATCGACCGCCTGCCGGAGCGCGAGAAGCTGCTGATGTCGCTGTACTACGAACGCGGCATGAACCTGCGCGAAATCGGCGCGGTGATGGAAGTCAGCGAATCGCGGGTGTGTCAGTTGCACAGCCAGGCCGTGGCGCGCTTGCGCACGCGCCTGCGCGAAATGGCCTGGGCGAACGCCGAGGCGACTTGAACTGGGATGGATGCCTGACCGGCGGTGCGCGAAACGTCCGCCTTGTCTTCTCTCGTGTTACGCGTCCGCCATCTCATGCTCCGCGGCCAGCGCGAGAAACGCTGAGCGCGACATGCCGCGCGCCTGGGCATAAGCGTCGATGTCGTGAACCAGCGCCTCTGGCAGCGAGATATTGATGCGCACCGCCTTCTTCAACGCCGGAATATTCCGCGTGGTCACGAAACCCCACGTGAAACCCGCGTAGTCCGGATTACGCCGATGCTCGTCCAGCGTCAGCCGTTCGGGAATCGGCAACCCTTCGTCGAGCAGCGTATCCAGATGCGCCTCGATCGCCTCCTTCGCGTTCGCGTAGGCTTCTTCCAGCGAATCTCCCGCCGAATGACAACCCGCAATGTCGGGAACGACCACGCCGAACGCTTGATGCGTGTCACCAGGCTCAATTGCGATCGGGAAAATCAGGTTCTTCATTTCAGGCCCGCCTGTTTCAAGATGCTGTTCAGTGTGCCGGGCGGAAGATCTTTCTTCGGATGCGGGATGGTCACGAGACCGGCTCTTACCGCGTGCCGGAAATGATGGTGGCTGCCCGATATGCGGATCAGCCGCCAACCATCCGCTTGAATCACTTTGACGACCTCGGCACTGTTCATACTGCACTCCTGGAATCATACACACGATTACACAACCTCGCTAGTGGGTGACGCACCGCCTGGTTCGTCAGAGGCAGCCTTGAAAGCTGCGCGTGACGGCGGATAAGCCCAGTGGGAGAAGCCGTGATTTCAACGTGGCGGAGAATTTCGCGCTACCTGGCCAGATGGCCAACGCGTGTTGGAGGCGGGCTTGGGTGCCCCGTGCGGGAAGGGGAAAACAAAAAGGGCTCGTCAAAGACGAGCCCTTTTGTTCAAAGCAATCTACCTAACTGCGTCGGCGCGGCAAACGCGCCGTTCCAGCGAAATATTCAGGCTGCGGGACGCGCGGGAATCCGGCCATCCGGTCCGTAGAAACCGGCCTTCTGCGGCACGGCCACTTGTAGCGCCGTCAGCGCGCGCTGGTTGTAGTCCATCCGCACGCGGATCAGTTCACCGTTACTCGTATTAAAGCGCCGCGCCCGCTCGGCGGCCTTTTGCAGCAGCGCCCATTGCTGAGCCAGCCGCGCATCCGCGCTGGCCGCGAGCTCCATGCCAGGCCAGCCGCCCGGAAGGCCCATTTCCGCGAGCAGTGTGTCGCGGGTGGTCTCGAGCCTGGCCAGCAGACCGATCAGTTCGGTTTTCTTCTCGACGATCGGCGGCAGCAGTTCCAGCGGCGACAAGGCAGTCAGCGCCTTGGTCTCGAGCGTCAGAATCGAGGCGAACGCCTCGACGGCCGAATATTCTTCGATGAGGGTGGCAAGCAGGGCGTCTTTCATCTCAACAACTCGCTGAACACGACGGCTCGCGCATGATTCGCGAGCCGGGTTTGTCGAATGCCGCCCGGCAATTCACCGTACTTCGATGCGTCGATTAGTTGCCGGTCGACGAGGTTTTGCTTTGCAACAGTTCGCGCGCGGTATTCAGCACGCCGTCGGCGATCTTGCTGGAATCGATCTTCAGCGAGCCGTCCTTGATGGCCGCTTTGATCGACTCGACGTGCGCCGTGTCGATATCGGCCGAACCGGACGCCGCGAGGCTGCGCAGATGCTGTGACAGACCCGACAGGCTGACGCTGGCGTCGCCCGAACCGCTGGTGGTGGTGGTCTGCGAGGTCGTGCCCGCATTCTGCGCGTTGCTGTTCGCGGTCGTCGCGTCGCTTTGTTGCGAGCGCGACAGGGCGTCTTTCAACGTCGGCAGATTCGAATTGGTTGTTGAATCGACTTTCACGATTGGCTTCCTGAACGATTTGATCTTGATAACGGCAACCGCTGATCAAAACTTTAGCGCAATCGCTCCAGGTTTTGCCTCGCCTTTCAAGGCGATCCGGCCCCACGACGGGTGCGACATTCACTGAGCCAACCGTACCGGACGTCGCGTGTGAATCCACGCCGGCGGACGGGCTGCCGGGCTTGCCGCCGGCCCGCATCACAACTGGATCTCCACCGTCGAACCATCCTTGACGATGCCGGAGATGATCTGGCCGTTAGCCGTCTTCACCCGCACCTGCTGGCCCGGCGACGCGTTATTCATCGCGCTGCCTTCGGCCGAAATCGCGAAACCGTCGCCCGCCGCGACCACCCGCACCGTTTGTCCGATCGACACCGCCGACGCGCTTTTCAGCATGTCGCGGCGCAGTGGCATGCCGCCGGCGATGCGCACGAGCGACACTGAGCCGACTGCCTGTGACGGATCCGTGACGATCGCCTGCGGCAAACCGGTCAGATCGCCGTCGCGTGCGACGAGGTCGGCGGCGGTGAACACTTCGCCTGGCGCCATTGCACGGGCGGCCAGATAGTAGGTGGCGCGCAGCGAAATGCGCGCTTGCAGATAGATGGTCCACGGCCGTTCGCCGGCGCAGCGCACCCCGACGGTCATGCGGCCCCACAGGCGCGCGCCGCTGGGCATGAAGGGTTCGAGCATCGTGCAGGCCGCGAGCCCGCGCGGAAACGCCGGCGCGACGGTGATTTCGACCTTGCCGGGCAAGCCCGCCGATTGCTGCTGCAGGAAGGCGAGCGCCGCACTGCGGATCGCCTCGGCGTCTTGTTGACCAGCCAGCGGGACGGGTTGCGCCACTGCTGCGGGTTGCAGATTCTGCTGGGCGACAACCGGCGCCACCTGGCGCATCGACGGCGTGCGGGCGATGGTGGCAGGCGGTGTCGGCATCGGTGCGGGTGTCGTCGCGGCTACCGCCGTGGTCACGACGGGTTTGCCGTTCGCGCCCAGTTGCGGCGGCTCGCCGCGCGAAGCAAGGCTGTCGAAGCCACCGGCTACGGGCGCGCTGGCGGCTGCGCCGTAAGGCGCATTGGCGACGACCGACTGCACGCCGGCGGTTTGCCGCCCGGCATTGAACGACGGCGCCGGCGTTACCACAACCGGCACGGCCTGACGCGAGCCCGGCGCCACATTGACGCGTGCAATCCCGGCTGCCGGATTAGTCGCAGCCGCGGCCACATTGGCGTTTCCCGGCGCGGGAATCGTCACGACCCCGTTCGCATCGGGCTTGAAACTGGTACGGATCATCTGCGGCGCAGCAGGCGGCTCGTCCGCGCCCGGAATGACGATCGAGCCGCTCGCATTGGCGGCGCGCGTGAATTGATCGGCGTCGCGCGCGACTGGCCCCGGCGTCAGCGACTGCGCGGTAGCGGCGGCGAGCGTCGCAGCGGACCCCGTGCGTTTCGCGGGCGTTGCCTGCATCTGCGCGGCCAGATCGTTGAGCGCGGCCGGATTCTTTTCGCCGGGACCGGGAATCACGATCGGGCCACCGGCGTCCTGAGCCTGCTGAGCCTGTGTAGTGGCCGGCAGCAGCACGATGCCGCCGGCGACCCATACCGCCAGGTTCACGATAAGGCGAGTCAGGAGACGGGATGCACCACGCGAAGCACGCCGCACCGCGCCCTTGCCCACGCGATGCGCCGCCGCGCAGCTTGCGCGGTGCGTCAGATCGAAAGTGGGTTGGTTCATCGTGTTTCTCCATCGAATGCCTCGGTACGCCTTGCATTCTAGTGAGCGCCCCCATTGCGCAAACGTTGAATAGAAGCCCCCTTTCCCGGTTATTCGTTCGATTGCCACTTGCGTTCGGCCCATAAGATGCACTTCATGCAAAAAGGTCTTCCCGGCCGACGCAGTCCTCACGCGAGGCACAGCGCGGCACAAAACGGGAAGCCTCGGGAACGTTCTCCGGAGATTTCTATGCTGGACAAACTCGATGCCGAATTCGCCTTTGGCCGCCAGGCGCTCGATGTGCGCGCTTACCGGCAGGAACTGCTGTCGTCGAATATCGCCAACGCCGATACCCCCGGGTACAAGGCGCGCGACGTCGACTTCGCTTCGTCGCTGGCCGGCGCGCTGAAGAAGACCGGCGGTGGTGCGGGCACCGGCGCCTCGAACAACTCGACACTCGCCATGACGCAGCCCGCAGGGGTGACGAGCGGCATGTCGATGGCGTCGACCGCGCCGGGTCACATGTCCGGCAAGACGACGCTGACGCCGACCGGCGGCACGCCGGACGACTACGGCAATCTGCAGTACCGCATTCCGACGCAACCCGCGCTCGACGGCAACACGGTCGACATCGATACGGAACGGGTGCAGTTCGCTGACAACACGTTGCACTTCGAATCGGGCATGACGGTGCTGTCGGGCCAGATCAAGACGATGCTCGCGGCAATCCAGTCGGGCTCGTAAATAGCCGGCACCACGACCGGCGCAGTACCAGATACGCAGTATGCAGGAACAAATCGCTACGGGATTTAACTGGAAGCCGGGTCGAACCGGTAGGAGAGGTCAGGAAACATGCCATCCCTGATGAACATTTTTGGTGTTGCAGGCTCCGCGATGTCAGCGCAGTCGCAGCGGCTCAACGTGACGGCGTCGAATCTCGCCAACGCGGACAGCACGACCGGCCCGGACGGCCAGCCGTACAAGGCCAAGCAGGTTGTGTTCGCGGTCAGCCCGATCGGTGGCGCGCGCACGGGCTCCGGTCAGCAGATCGGCGGCGTGCAGGTCACCGGCGTGGTCGACGACCCGACGCCGATGAAGACCGCCTACGACCCCGGCAACCCGGCTGCCAATCCGGACGGTTACGTCACGCTGCCCAACGTCGACCCGGTGCAGGAAATGGTCAACATGATCTCGGCCTCGCGCTCGTACCAGGCCAACGTCGAGACCCTGAACACCGCCAAGACACTGATGTTGAAAACGCTCACGATCGGAACCTGAGGAGAATTCCTTGACCACCAACACCACCATCGGCAGCAACGGCACGAACGTGTCGCAAACGCTGCTCGATACGATGAACGGCACGAGCAGCGCCTCGAGCGCGAGCAGCTCCACCAGCTCGACCGGCAGCACGTCGGGCACCTCGGCGACCGATCTGCAGAATACTTTCCTGCAGCTGCTCGTCGCGCAATTGAAGAATCAGGATCCGACCAACCCGATGGACAGCTCGCAGATGACCTCGCAGCTGGCGCAGATCAACACGGTGTCGGGCATCAGCCAGCTGAACACGACGCTCACCTCGCTCGCCACGCAGATGTCGGCAGGCCAGCAGTCGCAAGCCGCGCTGCTGATCGGCTCGACCGTGCTCGCGCCGGGCAGCTCGGTGTCGGTTGCAAGCGGCAAGGCCGGCGCGTTCGGCGTGCAGCTCGCCAACTCGGTGAGCGATCTGCAGGTGGTCGTCAAGAACTCGGCGGGCACGATCGTCAACACGATCGACCTCGGCAAGCAGTCGGCGGGCACGATTCCGGTTGGCTGGACGCCGACCGATTCGGCCGGCAACACCCTGCCCGACGGCACCTACACGATCAGCGCGGTCGGCACGATCAACGGCCAGCAGGCGACGGCCACGACGCTCGCGGGCGCGACGGTGCAAAGCGTCGTCATGCAGAGCAGCGGTACGCCGGGCCTCGTGCTGTCGAACGGTACGACCGTGGGGCTGACCAGCGTCGCCGCCATCCTCTGATTCAGATTCAGTCAGTTACGACTTTCCAGATACGGAGACCGTTATGGGTTACCAGCAAGGTTTGAGTGGTTTGTCCGCATCGTCGAGCGACCTCGACGTGATCGGCAACAACATTGCCAACGCGAACACGGTTGGCTTCAAGAGCGGCGCGGCGCAATTCGCAGACATGTACGCCAATTCGGTGGCGACCGCGGTGGGCAACCAGGTCGGCATCGGCACCAAGCTCTCCGAAGTACAGCAGCAGTTTTCGCAAGGCACGATCACCAGCACGAACCAGGCGCTCAACGTCGCGATCAACGGCAACGGCTTCTTCCAGCTGTCGAACAACGGCTCGCTGGTTTACTCGCGCAACGGCGTGTTCCAGCTCGACAAGAACGGCAACATCACCAACGCGCAAGGCCTGCAACTGATGGGCTACGCCGCGAACGGCGCGGGCGTCATCAACACCGCGCAGACCGTGCCGCTCAGCGTGCCGACCGCGAACATCGCGCCGCAAGCGACCACCAAGATCGTCGCCGGTTTGAACCTGAATGCGCAGGATCCGCTGATGCTCGGCACGCCGGCCGTGACGCCCACCCTGGTGGCAGGCAGCACGCTGACGACGCCCGGCGCGACCATCACGAACACCGCCTCGGGCACGAATAACGATAGCTACACCGTCAACTTCACGAGTCCGACGACCTACACGGTGACCGACACCACGCTCGGCACGACGACCGCCGCCGCTACGTACACGGCCGGCACGGCGGTCTCGCTCGGCAACGGCCAGACCATCACGTTCAACGGCGTGCCGGCTACTGGCGACAGCGTCGCGATCGCCCCGACCCCGGTGGCGTTCAACCAGAACAGCTCGTCGACGTACAACTACTCGACCAGCACGACGGTCTATGACTCGCTTGGCGGCTCGCAGACGGTCAACATGTACTTCGCCAAGACCTCGGCCGGCACGTGGAATGTGTACGCGGGCACCTCGACCGGCACCGCGAGCCTGGTCGGACACGCGAACTTCAACTCGTCGGGCACGCTGCTCGGCACGACCAACGCGGCCGGTGTCGCCACCACCACCCCGTTCGTCTTCAACTTCGGCATCCCGACCACCGACGGTTCGTCGACGCCGCAGAACCTGACGCTGAACATCGCCGGCACGACGCAGTACGGCGGCAAGGACGGCGTGAACTCGCTGCAGCCCGACGGCTACGCAGCCGGCACGCTGACGAGCTTCACGATCGGCGCCGACGGCACGCTGACCGGCAACTACTCGAACCAGCAGACCGCGGCCCTCGGCCAGATCGTGCTCGCGAACTTCTCGAACCAGAACGGTCTCGTGAACCTCGGCAACAACGAATTCCAGCAGACCTCGCAGTCGGGCGTCGCGCAGATTTCGGCGCCGGGCGCGACGAACCACGGCGTGCTGCAGGGCGGCGCGGTCGAGAACTCGAACGTCGATCTGACGAGCGAACTGGTGAACCTGATCACCGCGCAACGCAACTATCAGGCGAACGCGCAGACGATCAAGACCCAGCAGACCGTCGACCAGACCCTGATCAACCTGTAAGCGACCGGGACTTCCCATCATGGATCGGCTGATCTACACCGCGATGTCGGGCAGCACGCAAGCGCTCGAACAGCAGGCTATCGTTGCCAACAACCTGGCGAACGCCTCGACCACCGGCTTTCGCGCGCAGCTTGCGACTTTCCGCGCCGTGCCGATGGCGTTCGGCGACGGCAGTTCGATCAACGACGACACCACGCGCACCTTCGTGCTGTCGTCGACGCCGGGCGCCGACTACACGCCGGGGCCGATCCAGCAGACGGGCAACCCGCTCGACGTGGCGATTCAGGGTCCGGGCTGGCTGGCGGTGCAAACCGCCGACGGCAACGAAGCCTATACGCGCGCCGGCAATCTGCACGTCGACGAGAACGGTCAGCTGGTGAACGCCATGAACCAGACGGTGCTCGGCAACGGCGGCCCGGTATCGGTGCCGCCGGGTGCGGAAATCACCATCGGCAAGGACGGCACGGTGTCCGCGCTGACGCCGGGCGATCCGCCGACGGCGGTGGTGACGGTCGATCAGCTGAAGCTGGTGAATCCGGATCCGCAAACCATGACCCGCGGCGACGACGGCCTGTTTCGCACCGCCGACGGCAACGCCGCCGACGCCGATCCGGCCGTCACGCTGGCGCCGGCATCGCTTGAAGGCAGCAACGTGAATCCGGTCAGCGCAATGGTCGCGATGATCACCAACGCCCGCCAGTTTCAGATGCAGACCAAGCTGCTGGAAAACGCGGACAAGAACGATCAGTCCGCCAACCAGCTGCTCAGCTTTAGTTAACGGGATGGGACCGGAGTAAGTGCTGAGGCACTAACTCCGAACGACAGCCTTGCATGGGACCGGAGTAAGTGCTGAAGCACTAACTCCGGTCGACATAGGAGAAGAATAGTGAATCGCTCGCTCTACATCGCCGCAACCGGCATGAATGCGCAACAGGCGCAGATGGACGTGATTTCGAACAACCTCGCGAACGTCAGCACCAACGGCTTCAAAGGCTCGCGCGCGGTGTTCGAGGATCTGCTGTATCAGACCATCCGTCAGCCGGGTGCGAACTCGACGCAAAACACCGAACTGCCGTCCGGCATCCAGTTGGGTACCGGTGTGCAACAGGTTGCGACCGAACGTCTCTACACGCAGGGCAACCTGCAGCAGACCGGCAACTCGAAAGACGTCGCCATCAACGGTCAGGGCTTCTTCCAGGTGCAGATGCCCGACGGCACGACTGCCTACACGCGTGACGGTTCGTTCCAGACCAACGCGCAAGGCCAGCTCGTCACGTCGAGCGGCTATCAGGTGATTCCGGCGATCACGATTCCGAACAACGCGACTTCTCTGACCATCGGCAGCGACGGCGTGGTGTCGATCACCGTCGCCGGCTCGACCAACAGCCAGCAGCTCGGCTCGATGCAGATCGCCACCTTCATCAACCCGACCGGTCTGGATGCGAAGGGTGAAAACCTGTTCTCGGAAACGGCTTCGTCGGGTGCGCCGAACGTCGCGCAACCGGGCCTGAACGGCGCCGGTACGCTGAATCAGGGTTACGTGGAAGCATCGAACGTGAATGTGGTGCAGGAACTGGTGAACATGATCCAGACGCAGCGCGCTTACGAAATCAACAGCAAGGCCGTGACGACCTCCGACCAGATGCTGCAGACCCTCAGCCAGATGCAGGTTTAAGGCTTAAGGGACTGGGAATCAAGATCAGGCGGTAATCAAGATGTCGCACTTCACTCGTAATCCGGTTCATTCGCGCACCGCTCAGGCGCTCGTGCAGCTCACGCTGCTTACGGCACTGGGTGGCTGCGGCCTCGTGCCGAAGCAGCCGATCACCCAGCAGCCGATGACGGCCGTCCCGCCGATGCCGCCGCAAGCGCAGTCGCCGGGCTCGATCTTCAACCCGGGTTACGCGGGCCGGCCGCTGTTCGAAGATCAGCGGCCGCGCAATGTGGGCGACATCCTGACGATTGTGATTCAGGAAAACGTCAACGCGACGAAGTCGTCGGGCGCCAACGCGAATCGCGGGGGCACCACCAACTTCAGCGTGCCGACGGCGGGCTTCCTGGGCGGACTGTTCGGCAAGACCAACCTGAGCGCCAACGGTTCGAACGTGTTCAACGGCACCGGCGGCGCGAACGCGTCGAACACCTTCAACGGCACGATCACCGTGACGGTGACGGGCGTGCTGCCGAACGGCAACCTGATGGTGAGCGGCGAAAAGCAGATGCTGATCAACCAGGGCGATGAATTCGTGCGCTTCTCCGGCGTGGTGAATCCGAACACGATCTCCAACCTGAACGCCGTCTACTCGACCCAGGTGGCTGACGCGAAGATCGAATACTCCGCGAAGGGCTATCTCAACGAAGCCGAGAACATGGGCTGGTTGCAGCGGTTCTTCCTCAACGTGTCGCCGTGGTGATCATGCGTACCGTCTTCTTTCGCTCTAGCCACCTCAGCCGCTTCACGCGACTTGTTCAGCTCGGCCGTGCTGTGGCGCTGTTCGCGCTCGCCTGCGCGGCCTTGCCGGTGGCGACGCCCGCGCACGCCGAACGCCTGAAGGATCTCGTGCAGATCCAGGGCGTGCGCGACAACCCGCTGATCGGCTACGGCCTCGTCGTCGGTCTCGACGGCACGGGCGACCAGACGACGCAGACGCCGTTCACCACGCAGACGCTCGCCAACATGCTGGCGAACCTCGGCATCTCGATCAACAATCAGGCAGCGGGCTCGACCAACCAGCAGTCGTCGCTATCGAACATCCAGTTGAAGAACGTTGCCGCGGTGATGGTGACGGCGGTGTTGCCGCCGTTCGCGCGTCCCGGTGAAGCGATCGACGTGACGGTGTCCTCGCTCGGTAACGCCAAGAGCCTGCGCGGCGGCACGCTGCTGCTCACACCGCTCAAGGGCGCCGACGGCCAGGTGTATGCGCTCGGCCAGGGCAACCTCGCGGTCGGCGGCGCCGGCGCGAGCGCGAACGGCAGCAAGGTGCAGGTGAATACGCTGGCCGCGGGCCGCATCGCCGGCGGCGCGATCGTCGAACGCGCGGTGCCGACCTCGGTATCGCAAGCGGGCACGATGCAGCTCGACCTGAACGAGATGGACTACGACACCACGCAGCGCGTCGTGGCCGCGGTGAACAACGCGTTCGGCAGCGGCACCGCCATGGCGCTCGATGGCCGCACGATTCAACTGCGCGCGCCAGCCGATCCGGAGCAACAGGTCGCCTTCATGGCGCAATTGCAGAACCTCGACGTCAAGCCGGCGCAAGCCGCCGCTAAGGTGATCCTGAACGCGCGCACCGGCTCGATCGTGATGAACCAGATGGTCACGCTGCAAAACTGCGCGGTGGCGCACGGCAATCTGTCGGTGGTGATCAATACGCAGCCGGTGGTGAGCCAGCCGGGCGCATTCTCGAACGGCCAGACAGTGGTGGCCAAGCAGTCGCAGATTCAGATGAAGCAGGACAACGGCGCACTGAAGATGGTGACCGCCGGCGCCAACCTCGCCGATGTGGTGAAGGCGCTCAACGCACTGGGTGCCACCCCCGCGGATCTGATGTCGATCCTGCAGGCCATGAAAGCGGCGGGCTCTTTGCGCGCCGACCTGGAAATCATCTAAGGAAGACACAAGATGAATTCGGATACGACCAATTCCGCCAATGCGGCGAACGACCTGACCCAGCGCTTCGCGCTCGACGTGCAGGGCTTTGGCAAGCTGAGCGCGCAGGCCAAGGCGTCGCCGCAAGCCGGCATGAAGATGGCCGCGCAGCAGTTCGACGCGGTGTTCACGCAGATGATGCTGAAGAGCATGCGCGATGCGACGCCACAGGACGGCCCGTTCGATTCGCACGACAGCGCCACCTTCACGTCGATGATGGATCAGCAGTTGTCGCAACAGCTGTCGCAGAAGGGCATTGGTGTCGCTGACGCGATGCTCAAGCAGATGATGCGCAATCAGGGCATGCAGGTGGGCGGCGCGAGCGGAGCAGGCGGCCTCACCGGCATGGCCAATGCGCTGGGCGGCGGCAGCGGCGGCGACGAAGGCCAGACCGCGGCGCTGAACGCGCTCGCGAAGGCCTACGGCAACGCGCAGGCCAACGGCCAGCTGGCGATGGGCAAGGGCTACTCGGCCAACAGCGCGCTGACGCCGCCGATCAAAGGTGACGGCACTTCGGCGAAGGTCGACGCTTTCGTCGACAAGCTCGCCGAGCCGGCGCAAGCCGCCAGCGCGGCAACCGGTATTCCGGCGCGCTTCATCATCGGCCAGGCCGCGCTCGAATCGGGCTGGGGCAAGAGCGAGATCAAGAAGTCGGACGGTTCGCCCAGCCACAACGTGTTCGGCATCAAGGCGACCAAGGACTGGACCGGCAAGACCGTCTCGACCGTTACGACCGAGTATGTGAACGGCAAGCCGCAGCGCACCGTCGAAAAATTCCGTGCGTACGACTCGTATCAGGAAGCGATGACCGACTACGCGAGCATGCTCAAGGGCAACCCGCGCTATGCGCAGGTGATTAATTCCGCGCATGACGTGAATGGCTTTGCCAACGGCATGCAGCGCGCGGGTTACGCGACCGATCCGCATTACGCGAAAAAACTGATGTCCATCATGCAGAAAATGGGCTGACCTGCCGTTAATGCGGGTGTGCAGTCGCATTCGACTGCGCAGCCGATCAGTTTATGCAGTCTGATTTTCTCGAATAACGTATGCACGCGACGGGGCCAGGTGCATAACAAGACGGACGAGGCCGGCCGCCTACGGGCGGCCGGTCCACCCGCATAACCGGCGTGATTGCTGTCGGTATTCGATGCACGCGGATTCCGCTGCCGGAATATCGGCGTTTAACGTTTGCGGCAAATATTTCATTACACGCCCCTAAATTTTGGCTGAATGCTGCCGCTAATCAGTTAGACCCGATACCGGAAAGCGTTTAATGTCCGGTTGAATGCGCGTGCTGCGGCTTCGATGAAGACCGCGCGAAAGCCCCGGCAGGAGCCCTGGCACGCGCCCGCAAGAACATGCATACCGGCAAGCCCATGGATACTACCCAGTCGCACGGCCAGACCGACGCACCCGGCCAGTCGCACGCCACGCTAGACGAAAGCGCTCCCGATTTCGGCCGTCGCAACCCGCTGGAGATTGGCGTTCAGTTACGCAACCTCGTCAATCGAGGCGATTTCCTCACCGTTGAATATGCGGGCGGTCAGCTCGTGACGCGCCTGCTCGATGTCGATGTGCGTGGACGCACCTTCACTTTCGATTGGGGCGCGCTCTCCGAACAGAACAAAGGTTTATTGGGCGCGCCGCGCTGTCAGTTCCACGCGTCGCCTGATGGCGTGCGCGTCGAGTTCTCCACCGGCACCCCGCGCGAAACCCGCTACGAAGGACTGCCCGCATTCGAGTCCGATTTCCCCGAAGTGCTGTTCCACGTGCAGCGCCGCGAGTATTTCCGCGTCGATGCGCCGATTCTGGATCCGTATATGTGCACCGGCCGTTTGCCCGAAGGCGATACGTTCCGCTTCGAAGTGCACGATCTGTCGCTCGGCGGCGTCGGCATGCGTACCGCGGACCAACGTGTGGCCGAATTGCCGATGGGCACGCGGCTGCAGGATTGCGAACTGTCGCTCGGCTCGCTCGGCCGGCTTTCGCTCGATCTGCAACTGGTGTCGCACCGCTCCACCGCGTTGCCGAACGGCACACAGCGCTATCAACTCGGCTTCCGTTTTCTGACGCTGCCGGGCAGCGCCGAAAACACGCTGCAACGTCTGATTACGCAACTCGAAATGAAGCGCCGCTCACTGGTGCGCTGAACGGCGAAAGAACCTTGCTGCACGTGCCTCGCAAACGTTGAAACAAACGTCGGACAAGCATCGGAATGGCCCTCAATTTTTCCTCGCGGGGGCCGTTAAACAGGATGTTCAAGTAACGCGGCGGCAAGTGGTCGGTGTCGCCCTTCAGGATGACGCATGTCGAGCAACCTCATCAATCTCGGACTCAGTGGACTGAACGCAGCCCAGTGGGGACTCACGACGACCGGCCAGAACATCAGCAACGCGTCGACGCCGGGCTACACGATCGAAACACCGGTCTATGCGGAAGCCGGTGGCCAGTACACGGGTTCCGGCTTTTTGCCGCAGGGCGTCTCGACCGTCACCGTGACGCGCCAGTACAGCCAGTATCTGACCACTGAGCTGAACAATGCGCAGTCGTCGGGCAGCTCGCTGACGGCGTACAACACGATGATCTCGCAACTGAACAATCTTGTCGGTAGCCCGACAGCCGGCATTGCAAGCGCGATCACCAGCTACTTCACCGGTTTGCAGAACGTCTCGAACAACGCCTCCAGCCTGTCCACCCGCCAGGGCGCGATAAGCGGCGCGCAGACGCTCGTGAATCAGATCAATGCCGCGGGTCAGCAATACGACGCGATGCGCCAGAGCGTCAACACGCAGCTCAGCAACACCGTTTCGCAAATCAACAGCTACACGCAGCAGATCGCCCAATTGAACGGGCAGATCTCCCAGGCCAGCACGCAAGGTCAGCCGCCGAACCAACTGATGGATCAGCGCGATCAGGCCGTATCGAACCTGTCGCAACTGATCGGCGTGAACGTCGTGAACAGCAACGGCAGCTATAGTGTGTTCATGGGCAATGGCCAGCCGCTCGTATCGTCCACCAATAGCTACAACCTGGGTACGGCGCCTTCGACAGGCGACACCAGCGAACTGTCGGTGCAGTATCTCGGCCAGGCAGGTGCAAACCCGGCCGCTGCGCCGCAAAACCTGCCCGACAGCAAGGTCACCGGTGGCACGCTTGGCGGCCTGCTGGCGTTCCGCAGCCAGACGCTCGATCCGTCCGAAGCGCAACTCGGCGCGATTGCGGTGAGCTTTTCCGCACAGGTCAACGCGCAGAACGGCCTCGGCATCACGCTCGCTGGCGCCCAGGGCGGCGCGCTGTTTTCGGTGGGCGGCCCGACCGTCTACGCGAATACGAAGAACACCGGCAACGCGTCGCTGAACGTCTCGTTCGCGAATCCCGCGCAGCCGACCACCGGCGATTACACGCTGGCCTATAACGGCACCACCTACACGCTGACCGACAATTCGAGCGGCGCCGTGGTGGGCTCGGCGACCAATCTGAGCCAGCCGATCAACGGCCTGAATTTCTCGACCACCGGCACGATGAACGCCGGCGATTCGTTCACGGTAGAACCGACCCGCGGCGCGCTGAACAGCTTCAACACCGCGACCACGGACCCGTCGGCGATTGCCGCCGCGGCACCGGTGCTCGGGGCGGCAACGACGAGCAATACCGGCACCGGTACGATCACGCAAGGCTCGGTGACGGCCGGTTACACGATGCCGAATGCGACCACCACGCTGTCTTACAACGGCGCGGGTCTCTCAGGCTTCCCGGCCGGTTCGACGGTGACGGTAGCGGGCTCGCCCCCCACCTCTTACCCGATCGCCACTGCGGCGACCGTGGTGCCGTATTCGTCGGCTACGGGGGCAGCGCTGACGATCACCAACCCGACCGCCGGCCAGATGAACAACGTCTCGGTGACGATCAGCGGCGCACCGGCTGCCGGCGACACGTTCACCATCGGCCCGAACACCGGCGCGAGCAACGACGGCCGCAATGCACTGGCGCTGTCGAACCTCTCCGCGGCGAAGGCACTGGCGGGCGGCACGGTCACGCTGACAGGCGCGTATGCGAACTACGTCAACCAGATCGGCAACCAGACCAATCAGATTCAGACCTCGAGCACGGCGCAGACCTCGCTGGTGACCCAGATCACCACCGCGCAGCAGTCGGTCTCGGGCGTGAACATCAACGAAGAAGCAGCTAACCTGCTTCAGTATCAGCAGCTCTATCAGGCGAACAGCAAGGTCATTCAGACTGCGCAGACCCTGTTCCAGACGATACTCGGCATCTTCCAGTGAGGCGTTGAACATGCGCATCTCCAGTACACAGTACTTCAACATGAACGTGGCGACGATGAGCGATCAGCAAGCTCAGTTGTCGCAGTTGTATCAAGAGATCTCGACCGGTGTAAGCCTCTCCACGCCGTCGGACAATCCGCTCGGCGCGGCGCAGGCAGTGCTGTTGAGCTCGACGGCGACGAGCCTGTCGCAGTACACGACCAACCAGGGCTCAGCACTCTCTTCGCTGCAACAGGAAGATTCGACGCTCGGCAGTGTCAATACCGTGCTGCAGAGCATTCACACGCTGGTGCTGAGCGCCGGCGACGGTTCGCTGAACAACGGCGACCGCGGTTCGATCGCGACGCAATTGCAGAGCTTGCGCAGCCAGTTGATGACGCTCGCCAATGCGACCAACCCGCAGGGCAATGCCTTGTTCGGTGGTTATCAAACCACTGCGACGCCGTACACCACCAACGCGGCCGGTGTCGTGAGCTATTCGGGCGATACCGGTACGCCTTCCATGCAGATCACGTCCTCGCACACGATTCAGACCGGCGACAACGGTCTCGCGATCTTCGGCAGCGTGGCAGCGATCGGCACCAGCTCGGTGCCGGCCGCGACGGCCGGCAACACGGGCACTGGCGTGATCAGCACCGTGAGCCTGACGAACCCGACCAATCCGGCCAATGCGGATACGTACGCGATCAACTTCACGTCGGCGACCACCTACACGGTGACCCAGACCCCGCCGAGCGGGGCGCCGACCACGAGCGCGCCGCAACCGTTCACGGCCGGCTCGGCGATCACGCTTGGCGGCCAGACGGTGAACATCACCGGCGCGCCGAACGCGGGCGACAGCTTTTCCGTGACGCCGGCCACGCAAGGCAGCATGGATGTGTTCGCCAATCTGAGCCAGTTGATCACCACGTTGCAATCGCCGCTGTCCGGCGGCGCCTCGACGGCCAGTTTCCAGAGTGCGCTGACCACCAGCATGACCCGGCTCGAAAACACGATGAACAACGTCGTGACCGCGCAGGCGGCGGTGGGTGGCCGCGAGCAGCAAGTGCAGGCGTTGCAGACGGTCACACAAACCAACACGTTGCAGACGTCGAGCAACCTCGCGGATCTGACGCAGACCGACATGGCCAAGACGATCGGCCAGTACACGATGACGCAAAACGCCCTGCAGGCGGCGCAGCAGGCGTTTGTGAAGATTCAGAGCGTTTCGCTGTTCCAGTACCTGAATTAAGCGAGCAGTCTGGAACGAGGAAGGGCGGAAGCCGGTGTGAGCCGGTTCCGCCTTTCTTTGTTTTATGTGGCCGATGCGTGGCCGAAGCGTGGCCGAAGCAGGTGAGCGATGCACGCGCAAGACGTGGCTCACGCGAAGCCCGCCGCCGCCCGGAAGCCGCGCTACTTCAACCCTGCCGCCACGCGCCCCATCTGATCGAGGCCGATGTCGAACAGGCGCATGAAGAACGGAATCATGTTCGGGATCATCAGTTGCAGGAGCAACATGCCGATCAGCATGGTCAGCGGAAAACCAATCTGGAATACGCCGATTTGCGGCGCGGCGCGGTTCAGGATGCCGAGCGAGATATTGGTGATCAGAAGCGCGACGACCACCGGCAGCGACAGCAACAGGCCCGCCGAAAACACCGTGCTGCCGAAATTCGCCAGCGTGCGCCAGCCGGGCGCGCCCAGAATGTTCGCCGACACCGGCACGGACTGGAACGTGGTCAGCAGCGCGCTGATCATCTGCAGATGGCCATCGATCACCAGAAACACCAGCATTGCGATGGTGTTCATGTAGCTCGACAGCACCTGGCTCGAACTGCTTGCCTGCGCGTCGAAGAATGTCGCGAAACCGAGACCCATGCCGAGGCCGACGAAATCGCCAGTGGCGCTGATCGCCTGGAACACGATCTGCATCGTCATGCCGAGCGCGATGCCGATCAGGAACTGGTTGACGATGATCCACACGCCTTCGGCGGAAAACACCGTGACCTGCGGCAGCGGGCCGAGCGTGGGCGCGACGATGATCGTGATGAAGGCCGCCAGGCCGATCTTCACGCGCGTCGGCAGCGAGCGGTTGCCGAGCACCGGCGCGGTCGCCACCAGCGCGAGAATCCGCACGAACGGCCACAGGAACGCCGTGAGCCAGACGTTCAGTTGGGCGTAGGTGACGGAAAACATGGAGGTGGGGAAGGGGGCAAGCGCCGAGCTGGGGCCGGGGCCGCGCTCAGTTGACGAGCGACGGGATGTTGGTGAGCGTCTGGCGCAGGTAGTCGAGCATGGTCGTCAACATCCACGGACCGGCGATCACCATCGTGATGGCGATCGCGAGCAGCTTCGGAATGAACGACAGCGTGGTTTCGTTGATCTGCGTGGCGGCCTGGAACAGGCTCACGACCAGACCGACCACCAGCGCGACCAGCAGCAACGGCGCGGCAAGCAGCAGGCCGACATACATGGCCTGGTGCGCGAGCGTCATGACGGATTCCTGATTCATGGCGTAGTACCGGAAGCGTGAAGGATTAAGTGACGCAGCTAGGTGAGCCGGTTAAACAAAGCTCTGCGCGAGCGAACCGAGCAGCAGTTGCCAACCGTCGACCAGCACGAACAGCATCAGCTTGAACGGCAGCGAGATGGTGGCGGGCGACACCATCATCATCCCCATCGACATCAGCACGCTCGCCACCACCATGTCGATGATGAGGAACGGGATGAAAATCGTGAAGCCGATCTGGAAGCCCGTTTTCAGTTCGCTCGTGACGAACGACGGCACCAGCAGCGACAGCGGCACGTCTTCCGGACCTTGCATCGGCGGGGCGTGCGAGATGCGGGCGAACAAGGCAAGATCGCTTTCGCGGGTCTGGCGCAGCATGAAGGTCTTGAACGGCGCGAGGCCGCGGTTGACGGCGGTCTCCATCGGCATCGAGCCTTCGGAGAACGGTTTGTAGCCGTCGTTATAGGCCTTGTCGAGCACTGGAGACATCACGAACAGCGTGAGGAACAGCGCGAGACCGACCAGCACCTGGTTCGGCGGCGTGGTGGTTGTGCCGAGCGCCTGACGCAGCAGCGACAACACGATGATGATGCGCGTGAAGCTCGTCATCATCAGCACCATCGCCGGCAGGAACGACAGCATCGTGAGCAGCAGCATCGTCTGCACGCTCAGCGAGTAGGTCGTGCCGCCGTTCGGGCCCGGGCTCGTATTGAAGGCCGGCAAGCCGGCGGCTTGAGCGAACGACAGCGTCGGCAGCGCGAGCATCAGCGCCGGCAACACGACCGGCGCGACGCGGCGCAGGACGGGAATGACTTTCGAGGCGGTGCTGGACATGCGAGTGGCGTGCGCCTGATGGTCTGATTGCACGGGGTGCGCTGATTGAAGACTGAACTGCATTACCGATCCCCGCCGCCTTGCCCATTGAAACGTTTGCCCACTTCGCCTTTTAAAGCATCGCGAAAGCGTTGGCCGAAGGTGCCAGGCAACGCTGTGCCTTTACTCGATGTATCCGATGGGCCTGGTTGCGTGCCTGCGAGCGGATCGAGCGCGGCTGAACCGGCGGGCATCGTGTGCAGCAGACGCACATTGCCGGGCGCCGTGCCGAGCACGAGCCAGGTATCGCCGATCTCTACCACCGCGACCCGCTCCTTGCCGCCGAGCGAGGCGCCGCCGATCGTCTTGACGAGGCCGCCGCGATTGGCCGTCTGCAAGCCGAAGCGGCGCGCGAGCCATGCACAGGCGAACACCAGACCGATCACCACCAGCAGGCCGACGATGGTTTGTAGCACCGCGCCGACGCCGAGCGCCGGAACGGCCGTGCCCGCACCCACACCCGACGCGATTTTCGCGGCGTTGTTGACCGCGTTCATGTCGGCCGCGTGCGCGGCTGATGGAGCGAGTGTCGCCACGGAGGTCACTGCGAACATCAGCGCAGGGGTGGCCGCTGCGGTCGTTGCCATTGCTGCGAGCACAGCGCGATTGAGAACATTGCGCGACGCATGCAGCATGGCGCGACCGGCAACGCATTTCATCGATTCAGCTTCCGGATACGTTCGGAGGGCGTGATGATGTCGGTCAGACGGATACCGAACTTGTCGTTCACGACCACCACTTCGCCCTGGGCGATCAGGCAGCCGTTGACCAGCACGTCCATCGGTTCACCCGCCATGCCGTCCAGTTCCACGACCGAGCCCTGTGCGAGTTGCAGCAGGTTGCGGATCGCGATCTTGGTGCGGCCAAGTTCGACGGTCATCTGGACAGGAATGTCCAGGATCATGTCGATATCGTTGCGCGTCGAGGTCGGTTCGACCTTCGAGAGCGGCTGGAACACGCCGGCCGTGGTCGCGCTGACTTCCGTGTTGTCGTTCTGCTCGGCCAGCGCGCTGGCCCAGTCGGCCATCGCCGCGTCGTCTTCGGCGCTGGTTGCGTCGGCGGCCAGTTGCGGCTCGCCAGCGGCCAGTTCGGCCTCAGTCTTTGCGTTCAGGTCACTCATATCCACCATCCTTCATCGTGTCGGCTGCGCTGATCATTTTCTGGACCCGCAACGCGTACTGACCATTGAAAATTCCGTAGCCGCACTCCATCACCGGCACGCCATCGACTTTCGCCGTGATGTGTTCGGGAACGTTGATCGGCAGAACATCGCCCTTGCGCATGTTCAGGATCTGTTCGAACGTGACCGGCACCTGTGCAAGATCTGCGGTCAGTTCCACTTCTGCTGCCTGCACCTGTTGCGACAGCACGCGGACCCAGCGGCGGTCGACTTCGAGCGCCTCGCCCTGGATCGGCGACGAGAGAATGTCGCGGATCGGCTCGATCATCGAATACGGCATGCAGATGTGCAGCGTGCCGCCCGTCGTGCCGAACTCGATCGAGAACTGCGTGACGATGACGATTTCGTTCGGCGTCGCCACATTGGCGAACTGCGTATGCATTTCCGAGCGCACGAATTCGAACTGCAGCGGGCGCACGCTTTTCCACGACGCCGCGTAGTGCTCGAACGTGAGGTTGAGCAGCTTCATGATGATGCGCTGCTCGGTTGCCGTGAAATCGCGGCCTTCGACGCGGGTATGGAAACGCCCATCGCCGCCGAACAGGTTGTCGACCACGAAGAACACCAGGTTCGGGTCGAACACGAACAGCGACGTGCCGCGCAACGGCTTCACGTGGACCAGGTTCAGGTTGGTCGGGATCGGCAGGTTGCGGGTGAACTCGCTGTACTTCTGCACCTTCACCGGACCGACGGAAATTTCCGCCGAGCGCCGCATGAAGTTGAAGATGCCGACGCGCAACAGACGCGCGAAGCGGTCGTTGATGATTTCGAGGCCGGGCATCCGGCCGCGGACGATGCGTTCCTGCGTTGCGATGTTGTACGGGCGTACACCCGCACGGTCGGTCTGCTCGGTTTCCGAGTCGGACTCGCCGGTGACGCCCTTGAGGAGGGCATCGACCTCCTCCTGGGACATGAACTCTTCGTGGCCCATTCCTTATTCCTCGTGCGTCCCGAAGCGGTTAATGATGGCGGCGCTTAATAACACCACTGAGAACGTCACTGCACGACGAATTCGGTGAACAGCACGTCCTGGACGTGGATTGGCGCGGCGCCCTTATCGGTCGGCTGTTCGATCAGCGTCTGGAGTTCGGTGGCGAGCGCGCGTTTGCCTTCGAGCGGTGCGAGTTCTTCCGGATGTTTGTTCGACAGTGCGAGGAGGATGCGGCTGCGCACTTCCGGCATATGGTCGGAGAGTTCCTGTTGGGTTTTCGGGTCGTTGAGCTTGAGCGTCAGGCCGATCCGCAGGAAGTGTTGCTGGCCGTCGTCCGATTGCAGGTTGACTGTCATCGATTCGAGCGGGAAGAAGAGCGGCACGGCGAGTGGCGGCGGTGCGCTGGCGGTTGCCGCTGACGCGGGGGCCGGGCTGCGCTTGGACATGAAGAACCACACACCCGCGCCGGCAGCGCCTGCGGCGATGATCGCGATGAGGACGATCAGGATGATGCGCTTCAAGGGGCCCGGGGAAGCGGGCGCGGCTTGCTGGTTTGCGGTCGTGGTTGCCATGAGGTTTGCTTTGCTTGCCTTTAGTGCTGGTGATGGTGATTGTTGTTTATTTGCCTGCGGCGCGATGGGTCGAAAAGAAGGGTTATTGAGGGCTATCTCTTGTTTTTGCCTTTCAGGCGGGGGGCGTCTTGCGGCGTGGTTTTGGTTTTCGGTTTTGTTTGCCTGTTCGGCGCTTTTCGTTTCTGTGGTTCTGGCTTGGGTGCCTTTCCTTGTTTTGTTAGTGGTCTATTAGCGTTGCCCCTGTGCGGGGCGGCACCTACTTTTCTTTGCATGCCGCAAAGAAAAGTAGGCAAAAGAAAGCGGCTCAAACCGCTACTGCTAAGCGGGGTCCGTGGTCTGCTGCGGGTAGTGGTGCATCTGGAATCTGTGTTCGTGCACCTGCATACGCCAGTGACAAGGGCGTCATACTTCCGGCGGCGCTGCGCGCGCCGAAGAGCAGTTCGTAAAACCACCCGCTACGTTTCAACTCCCGCGTTTCACTCGGAAACCACGGTTTGCCATTGCATATCACTATCAATCGGCACAGCTACGAGCGTTGCGGCACACGCCCTTTCATTGGAAGTGGGGGTTGGCTGCATGACTGCAGAGGCGCGTCGCCGAGGCGAAGCCGATGGCCCCCGCAGACTTGAACCGAAGCCCCTGGTTTCCCATGCAGACCCGTCCGCGACGCACGCAGTGCGGAGTGGGAGCTGATGAGTCCTTTGTCACTAACGCGGAATGTGCGAGAACACGGATTCCAGATGCACCACTACCCGTTGCAGGCCACGGTTCCCACTTAGCATGAGCGGTTTGAGCTACTTTCTCTTGCCTACTCTTTGCAGCCGGCAAAGAGAAGTAGGTGCCGCCCCGCACAGGGGCAACGCTAATAGACCACTAACAAAACAAGGAAAGGCCAACACCCCAAGAACACTGACAAAAGCGCCGAGCAGGCAACCAACCCCTGCCGAAGGCAAAAAACCTAACACCAGCGCCGTCAGGCAATCCCCAGCCCGGACGGGCAAAAACCCAGATTAAGCAAACGTATCGACCAACCCAACAGTCCGCCGCACGGCAACATTAGCAACACCAGAATCAGAATCCGAACCAGCGCCGCCGGCAAACCCCCCAGCGCTACTACCGCGCGCCCCAGAGCGCCCCGAATCTGCACTTTGCTGCTGCCCGCCCTGCCGGGCAAACCCATCGCTAACACTCGCGCTCCCGAGCCCAATGCCGTTGGACTCCATCGCCTCGCGAAGCTTCGGCAACGCCGCCTCGACAGCCTCCCGCACCTGCTGGTGCTGCGAAACAAACAACGCATGTGCATGGTTATCGGCAACCTGCAACACAACCTGTAGCGGCCCCAGATCCTTCGGATTCAAAGTCAGCTCGGCACTCTGCGAATGCGCATTCGACAAAAACACCACCTTCTGACTCAACGCGTCTTCCCAGTCCGTCGTGCCCACCTGCGGTGACAACGTATTCGCCACTTCGGCAGCGCCGGCGTTACCCGTCGTCTGCACAGCCGCCGTCGAATTCGCGGCGCTCGCCGCAGCCTGGCCGGCTGCCAGCGCAGCCGTCGCGGCATCGGCCGCACTCTTGAACGACGCCAGATCGTCAGCCTGCGCACCGCCGGCCGCCGTCGCGCTCAGCGCGTCAGTCGCTGCCTTCGCTGCCGTCGATGGATCCGCCACGGTCGTGGCCGCCGCCGTCAACGCGGTCTTGCCCGCGTTCGATCCCTTGCCGTCGCCGAACAAACCGGCCGCCAATGTCTTGCCGTCCGCCGTTCCGTTGAGTCCGTTGCTCGCGTCAGCACCCAAACCGTTCGCCGCTGTTGCCGCATTTGCTGCCGCGCCGCTCGCCAGTGCCTGCTGCGGAACCACGCCCTGGCCGCTCGCCAGCGCGGCCAGCGCCGCCTGCAAGGCATCCTGCGCCGACTTCGAATCGGTCGCGCCCGTCTTTTTGCCCGTGGTGCCGCCCGTCGTGGCGTCTGTGCCCGTGCCCGGCAGCGTGGTCGCGGCGTCAGTCAGCGCCGTGGCGGGGTCAGCGGTCGCCGGGGCGGTGGCGTTATTCGCATTGGCTTGCGCTTGGGCCTGCGCGGCGGCAGCGGCTGCTGCCGTGCCCGCATCGGTCTGCGTGGTTGTGTTGCCGGACTTCGGCGGCGTCGCGCCGGTCTTGTCGGTCGAGGCTTGCTGCGTATTAGCAGCGGAAGTGGACGACGAAGCCGACGACGAGCCGGATGAGGAAGCGCTCGTCGAATTGCTGTTGTCCGTGTTGCTGCTCGCGGCATCCGGGCTCTTCGTCGAAGGATCGGGCGGCGGCGGCGCGTCATGCACGCTGGACGAAGCTGCCGAGGACGACGAAGCGGACGCAGACGAAGAGGGCGGCGGAGCCGGCGGCTTGCTTACACTCTGCGCGGCCGCGTTGTTTTGCAGGTCGATGCTCTGCTGCAGGGTTTGCGAGAACGGCTTGGCGTTCGCCGCGGCGGCCATCGCCGCAGTGGTGGACGTGCTGCTGGCCGAGCCAAGCAGTGAGCCGATCTGTGAAAGAAGCGACATAGGGAATCCTGTCAATCCGTCAAACGGGGTGTTCGGTCAATTGAGGCGGTGCTCTGGCACATCAGACACCCTCGACACGCATCCTCAGAATGCGGGCGGCGTGTTCGTCGGCATCGCGCTGATCGCGCCGCGCCATGGTTTTCGCTTCGGCTGCTTCGCCCCGCGCCTGCAGCACTTCATACGAGCCGAGCTTCTGCTTCTGGCGTTGCCAGTCGGGCTTGGCCGCCTCGACGCGCGCATTGGCCGTCACCAGCAGGTTGCGCTGCTGTTCGATGGCGGCGTCGAGCGTGTCGATGAATGCCTGGAAATTGCGCATGTTGCCGGCGGGCATGCCAGTCTGAGCGGTCGCCGTGAAACGCGCGTGATATTCGTCGCGGTACTGCACCAGCGAGTCGAGCTGCGACTGCACGTCGTTGCGCTCGCGCTGCGCGCGGCCCAGACGTTGTGCGGCGGCATCCACATCGTCCTGGGCCAGGCCGATGAGCGTCTTGATCGGAAAGTGTTTCGCCATCGTCAGCCTCCTTGGGCAAACAGCGCGTCCAGCATCTCGAGACTCGGTTCAAAGTTCGCGCATTCGCGAAAACCCTGCTGCAAGAACGCTTCCATCCGCGGATACAGCGCAATCGCCCGGTCGAGCAGCGCGTCGCGCCCACTCGAATAGGCGCCGACGTTGATCAGATCGCGGTTGCGCTGATAGCGCGACAGCATCTGCTTGAACATACGCGTCTTCTCGAGATGGTTATCGTCGATCAGCGCGGTCATTGCCCGGCTAATCGACGCTTCGATGTCGATCGCCGGATAGTGGCCGGCTTCGGCGAGCGAGCGCGACAGCACGATGTGGCCGTCGAGAATCGCGCGCGCGGAGTCGGCGATCGGGTCCTGCTGGTCGTCGCCTTCGGTCAGCACGGTGTAGAACGCGGTGATCGAGCCGCCGCCCGCCGGGCCGTTACCGGTCCGTTCGACGAGCGCCGGCAGTTTGGCGAACACCGAAGGCGGATACCCCTTGGTGGCGGGCGGCTCGCCCACGGCGAGCGCGATTTCGCGCTGCGCCATCGCGTAACGGGTCAGCGAATCCATCAGCAGCAGCACGTGCTTGCCCTGGTCGCGGAAGTATTCGGCGAGCGAGGTTGAATACGACGCGGCCTGCATCCGCAAGAGTGGCGAGACGTCGGCGGGCGCTGCGATCACCACCGAGCGCGTGAGTCCTTCCTCGCCGAGAATCTGTTCAATGAATTCCTTCACTTCGCGGCCGCGTTCGCCGATCAGGCCGATCACGATCACCTCGGCGCTGGTGTAGCGCGCCATCGTGCCGAGCAGCACCGATTTACCGACGCCCGAACCGGCGAACAGGCCCATGCGCTGGCCGCGGCCCACGGTCAGGAGCGCGTTGATCGCGCGCACGCCGACGTCGAGCACCTTGTGAATCGGCTCGCGGTTCAGCGGGTTGATGACCGGCGAGGACAACGGCGCATCGGCATGCGCGCCGAGCGGGCCGAGGCCGTCGAGCGGTCGGCCGGACGCGTCCAGCACGCGGCCGAGCAATTCCCAGCCGACCGGCAGGCGCTTCGCGCCCGCCATCGGATCGGCGATCGGCGCGCTTTCGAGCGGGTACACACGAGCGCCAGGCAGGAGGCCGATCACTTCGGTGGTCGGCATCAGAAACAGTTTGTCGCCGGAGAAGCCGACGACTTCGGCTTCGGCCATCGCCAGCGAACTGCCGAACGGCAGTTCGATCATCACTTCGGCGCCCACCGACAGGCGCAGACCGACCGCTTCCAGCACCAGACCCGCGGCGCGCGTCAAACGTCCGCAGGCACGCATCGGCTTGGCGATTGCGTTGCGGGCGCGCAGCGCGTCGAGCCGGCCGCGCCAGGCTTGCATGTGCGGATTGCTGTCGAGGGCGGGATCGTACGGGGCAGGGGCGGGAGGGAGTGAAGCGGGACTCGAAGAAACGGCAGACTCATGGCTCGCAGCGGCGGATTCCCGACTCGCCGCCGCGCCCTTCGCCGGGTGCCCGGCGGCGCCCGGATGCCGGTGAGCGGGATCGCGCAGCGCGGCGTCGATGGCTGCGACGGCAGCCGCAGCGGGTGTCACCGCGGCCGGCACATCCGCCAGCGCCTCGGCGCCGAACGACGCCAGCGCCAGCTCGCGTTCGAGCGGCGTCAGGTCGCTCGCGCGGATCTCTTCGAGTGTCGGCTTCACCATGTGCTCACCTTGCCGAGTGCGGCGGCGACGCGCTCCCAGCGCGTGTCGATGCCGGCGTCTACTTCACCGGTGCCGGCTTGTGCGCGGCAGCCGCCGCGCTCGACCGACGGATCGGTACGCACGGTCCAGCCGCGCGTTTGCAGTTCTTCCATCAGATAGGCTTCGACGACCGGCAGATCGGCGGGGCTGACGATCAGCGCCGGCGCACCGACCAGCGCCGGTTCGGTGGCCAGCACCTCACGGGCCGCGGCAAGCAGCGCGGTCGGATCGTGCTGCACGTGCTGGCGCACCACCTGTTGGGCGATGTCCAGCGCCAACGCGACCAGCGTCTCGGAGATCGCGCCTTGCGTGCCGTCGAGTGCTGCCTTGAAGGTTTCGGCCAGCGCGGCGAGGCGCGCCGCTTCTTCACGCGCTTCGCTCTGGCCCTGCTCGAAACCCTGTGCGTGGCCTTGCTCGTAACCGGCCTGATAACCCAGCGCCTGCCCGGCCACGTGACCCGTCGCGATGCCCTGTGCATGCGCGGTGTCGCGCAGACGTTCGAGCTCGGCTTCGAACGCGCCGTCGTCGACTTCGGGTTCGGGCGGCGCCGGCGGCACCGGATCGAACGAGGCCATCTCCCAGCGCTGGTAGGCCGAGAGGCGCTCCTTCGCTGTGGAGTTCTGATCAGACATATGCATCTTCCGCCTTGCCGCCTAGAACGATCTGGCCGCTTTCCGCCAGATTGCGCACGATCTGCAGGATGCGGCGCTGCTGCGTCTCGACTTCGGAGACGCGGACCGGGCCACGCGCATCGAGGTCTTCGGCGAGCAGTTCGGCAGCACGCTGCGACATGTTCGACAGGAATTTCTGGCGCAGCGCGGGCGGCGCGCCCTTCAGCGAAATGATCAACGCCTCGGACTCGACTTCCTTCAGCAACAGCTGGATCGCACGGTCTTCCAGATCGAGCAGGTTCTCGAACACAAACATCTGATCAATGATCTTCTGTGCGAGTTCCGCGTCGTATTGGCGAACATTCTCGATGACGCCTTCTTCATGGTTGCTCGACATGAAGTTGAGAATTTCGGCCGCCGTGCGGATGCCGCCCATCGGGCTGCGCTTGAGGTTGTCGCTGCCGGACAGCAGGCCCGTCAGCACATCGTCGAGTTCGCGCAGCGCGGCCGGCTGGATGCCGTCGAGTGTGGCGATCCGCAGCAGCACGTCGTTACGCAGCCGCTCGGTGAAGCAGGCGACGATTTCCGAAGCCTGATCGCGGTCCAGGTGAACGAGGATGGTCGCGATGATCTGCGGGTGCTCGTTCTTGATGAGCTCGGCCACCGCTGCGGAGTCCATCCACTTGAGGCCTTCGATACCGCTGGTATCGCTGCCCTGCAGAATCCGGTCGATGATTGCGCCGGCCTTGTCGTCGCCGAGTGCCTTGGTCAGCACCGAGCGGATGTAGTCGCTCGAATCCAGCGAAAGCGCCGTGTGCTGTTCGGCTTCGCGCACGAACTCCTGCAAGACCTCGTCGACCTGCTCGCGCGTCACGTTTTTCAGCGCGGCCATCGCGACGCCGATCTTCTGCACCTCGCGCGGCCCGAGGAATTTGAACACCTGCGCGGCTTCTTCCTCGCCGATCGACATCAGCAGGAGCGCGCTCTTCATTACGCCTTCAGCGCTCATCGGACACCCAGTTTTTCACGACGGTTGCAACAATCTTCGGATCCTGGCGCGCGATGTTGCGCGCGAATTCCAGGTTCCGTTCGTATTTGTGTTTCGAGCTCTCCAGCGCGAGCAATTCGCTGTCGCTTTCCAGTTCGGCGACGGTTGCCGCACCAGCACGCTCGGCGGCGGGGATGCCGTCCAGCAGGACCGGCTCGTCCGGCGACGGCAGCGCCGCGGCGGCGACCGGCTCCGGCGGCGGGAAAGCGCGGCGCAGCGCCGGCTTCACCATCACGAAGTAGAGGAACAGGGCGACCGCGCCGATCCCGAGGTAGGTCGCGATCTGCTTGGCGAGCGCGATCATGTCCGGCGTGCGCCACCACGGCAGGTCGGCATCCGGGTCGACGTCGGTGGTGAACGGGCTGTTGACCACGTTGACCGAGTCGCCGCGCGCCTGATCGAAGCCCATCGCGTCCTTCACCAGCTGGTTGACCTGCGCGAGCTTGTCGGCGGTGACCGGTTGCATCGTTGCGTGGCCCTTGGCGTCGAGCACCCGCAGATAGTTGACCACCACCGCCACCGACAGACGCTTGATGCCGCCCATCGGCTGCTCCAGATGCTGCACGGTTTTGTTCAGTTCGTAGTTGGTCGTCGAATCCTTGCGGTCGCTGACCGGCGTCGTGGTGACGCCAGGCGCGCCGTTACCCGCCGTGATCGGTGCGGAAGCGGGCTGCGGCGGCTGGTTCGACAGCGCGCCCGGCACGCCGGAGGCGCCGGCTTGCGACATCTCGGTAGCGGTGCTCGATTGCTGGCTGCGGATCGCCGCCTGCTGCGGAGTGCCGTTCGGGCCGTAGTTTTCCGAGGTCTGCTCGGTGTGCGAGAAGTCGATATCGGCGCTGACCTGCGAGTGCGCGTTGCCGGAGCCGAACAGCGGCGACAGGATCGCGTCGATGCGTTGCTGGGTGCTGCGCTCGATCTGCTGGCGGTACTTGAGTTGTGAGGCGTCGAGGCCGCTGCCGGTGGACGGCTGCGTCAGCAGGTTGCCGTCCTGGTCGAGGATGGTCACGCCCTTCACCGGCATATCCGGCACCGCCGAGGACACCATATGGGTGATCGCCAGCACCTGGCCTTCGTCGAGTGCGCGGCCCGGATAGAGGTTGACCAGCACGGAAGCAGACGGCGCTTCCTTGTCGCGCACAAACACGGAAGGCTTCGGAATGGCCAGATGCACACGCGCCGACTTCACCGACGAAATCGACTCGATCGTGCGCTCCAGCTCACCTTCCAGCGCGCGCTGGTAATTGATCTGCTCGGCGAACTGGCTGATGCCGAACTTCTGGTTGTCCATCAGTTCGAAACCGACCGAGCCGCTCTTGGGCAGGCCCTGCGAAGCCAGGCGCAGACGCATTTCATGCACCTGCTCGGCCGGCACGAGGATCGCGCCACCGGCGTCGGAGAACTTGTAGGGAATGTTGGCCGCCTGCAGCGCGGTGATGATGGCGCCGCCGTCGCGGTCCGACAGGTTGCTGTAGAGCACCTTGTAGTCCGGTGTGCGCGACCACAGGAACAGACCCGCGATGATGGCGACCAGCAGCGCGACCGCGAAAATCAGCGGGGCGCGCGGGTTGCCGCGCATTTGCGCGAGACCTGACAGACGCTGGCCGAAGTTGCCGCCCAGGTTGCTCCCAAGGCCACCGAGGTCCGCGGCACCGCCGGCCTGGCCGGCACCGGCAGCACCGGCGCCCGGCTGCGCGCCGGCGAGGCCCATGCGGGCGTCGGGGTTGATCAAAGAGTTGGCTGACGAATCCATGCGTCGGGTATCTCCGGGATGCCTTTGCGTTCTGCCGCTTGAGCGCACCGAGGGTCGGCGGGCGTACGGACAGAGACTTTCACCATTGAAATTATCCGCAGCGCGGCTCAACCCGATTGCTTGAATAGAGCCGGGTTTCCCCCCTAGTTTCGGGGCTTTCCCGGATGACCCGCTGCTATGCTTTCGTTCAGATCGGTGCGGTTTCTGGCATGCCGGTCGTCAATCCTTGGAGAGAACATGACTTTGCCCGTGAACGCGCTCTCGTCGGCGCTGCAACAGATGCAGTCGATGGCGGCGCAAGCGGCCGGCGGCAACACCCCGGTGGCCGGCCAGTCCGGCGCGGCGACGGCCGGCGGTTTCGCCTCGGCGCTGAAGGCCTCGCTGGACAAGATCAGCGGCGATCAGACCAAAGCGGCCGGCGAATCGCAGGCGTTCGAGCTCGGCGCGTCGAATGTCTCGCTGAACGACGTGATGGTCGACTCGCAGAAGGCCAACATCGGCTTCCAGTTCGGCCTGCAGGTGCGCAACAAGCTGGTGACGGCCTATAACGACATCATGCAGATGCAGGTGTAAGTGCGCCTCTGGCGGCAGGGCTGTTCCGCCCGCCCGAATGCATGCGCCCGAATGCAACGCTGTGTGGTTTCACGGCAGGACAGCCCGTCCGGGGCGCCCTCGAGGCGCTTTGTGGCAGGCGGCTTTGCCACGCTCAGCGCGATATCGCCCCTATCGGCCCCTTAATCCTCCTTACAACGGCCTAAAGCTTTCCCGCTGCCTATCCGATAACCAGGTACAGGCAGAAATCCGGATGCGGCAACGCGCACGGATGGGGTGCCACGACCAACCGCAGTGCAAGAGAGGAGGAGCGCCGATGTTTTCCCCAGGACACTCTGGAGCCAATGCGTACGCGCGCGTCGGCGTCGAGACAGGGGTGATGGGCGCGAGTCCGCATCGTCTGATCGTGATGTTGTATCAGGGCGCCCGGCAGGCGATTGCGCAAGCGCGCATGCATGTGCAGCAAGGCAATGTGTCGGCGCGTGGTGAGGCGATCGGCAAGGCGATTCAGATCGTCGAAAGCGGGCTGCAACTATCGCTGAACGTCGAGGTGGGCGGCGAGATTGCAGAGCGGTTGGACGCGCTATATAGCTATATGTCGCGCCGGCTGCTCGAAGCCAACATAAAACAGAGCGAGGCGATGCTGGTCGAAGTCGACGGCCTGCTGGCGACGCTCGAAGAGGCATGGATCGGGATTGCCCCGGAGATCGCGCGGATGGCAGCCCAGCCGGCCGCGGAAAGCATGAGATGACATCGAACGCAGAATATTTCGCCCGCTACGAGGCGATTGCAGCGATTTCCCGCCGCATGCTGACGGCTGCCCGGCGAGCCCTGTGGAACGATCTGGTCCACTTGCAGGAGGAATATCGGAATCTGGTGGACGCGTTGAAAGACGCGGAAGCCGGCGTCAGACTGGACGATGCGGAGCGCCTGCGCAAATACGCGCTGATCCGTCAGATCCTGGCCGACGACGCTGCGATCCGCGATCTGGCGAATCCGCGCATGGCCAATCTGTCGGCGCTGTTCGCCGGACGGCCAACTCGCGTGCTCAAGGAACTGTACGGGGCGCGCTGAGTTTGCCCGCGAGCAAGGCGCTGCTTGAGTCCGCCTGACTGGATTTGAGCGCGTTGCTGCCAATGTGACCAAGGAATCGGTATGAACGGAATCGACGCGGTCGTCACTTCGCTGCTCGCGAACCGGGTCGACAGTCTGCTCAATCTCGCGGCGGGTAGTGCGACCGCCTCGCAGACTGGTGCGGCGGGTGTCGATACCGAGATTCTCAATACCACCCCCGTCGCGCCCCCCGCGACACCGCCGGCTTCCGCGCAAACCGCGCTGTCCGCCGTCGCGCTGACGCTCAATGCGATCGTGAATTCCGGCGGCGAGGCGACCCCGGCGGTGCTCGGCCAGTTGCCGATCTGGCCGGCCGCACCGGCGCTCGACGTCGAGGGCGGCGGCTTGCCGCTCTTCGATACGACTGCCACGCCTGCTGCTTCGTCTGCCAATCCGAATACCGCTTCGACGACAGCCACCGCCAATGTGGCGGCGGCTCAGGTGCCGGTCGCGGCGCTCGCGGCCGCGCTCGAACAGACGGTGGGCGATAGCGGCCTGTTTTACGAATCCCATCTTGCACAATGGCTGGCTGGGCAGCGGCCGCCCGCAGCCCTCGCCAGCGAAGCGCAAAACAAGCTGGTGGCTGCCGCCGCGCAATTGCCGCTCGACTGGGCGAGCGACGCCGATCAAACCTCTTCCTCCAACGCGACAGGCCGGCCAGGCATGGGCGGGGCGCCCAACGGTCCGGCCAACGGCGCGCCGGACGGCAACGCGGCAGCCCGCGCGATGCCGTCGATCCAGACCGCGCAGGCTGCGCGCTTCGTGGCCGGCGAGGTGCTGGCAAGTTCTCTGTCCGACCTGAACGGCCAGCCGACGCACTCGAGCGTGCGCGGCGCCGCGGCGCAACTGGCCGACGACGGGTCGTCGCAAAACTCGCAATCGATGGCGGCCGCGGTTCATCCCGCGACCGTTCCTTTGGTGCGTCAGCAGCTCGATCTGCTCGCCACCGGGCAGTTTCGCTGGACCGGCGAAGCATGGCCGGGCGCCAAGCTCGACTGGACCATCGAGCAGGAAGGCGACGAATGGGACCGCAGCGGCGGCGGCACGGCGAGCGAGGACGATCAGCCGTGGCGTACGCGGCTGACGTTGTCCCTGCCCACGCTCGGCACCGTCGATGCGGACTTGACGCTGACCGGCGTGCGGCTGGTCGCGCGCGTGCAGGCCAGTCCGGCCGGTGCGGCGCGGCTGGCGGCGCAGGGTGAGAACTTTCGTCAGCGGCTCGCGGCAGCGGGCATCGAACTGAACGGACTGACGATTCGCGAGATCGGCGGTGGCGTGCCGGCTAGCGCGGCGGGTGCTGCAGCTGCTGCGGCGGCCGGGCAGGCGGCGGCGTCGGCGTATGCGCGCTCGGCGTCGGCTGCTTCGGCGGCCGATAAGGTGCCGGCAGGGCGTCGCACAGCGCGCGTTGCCCGCCCGGGAGCCGCGCCGGTCGACGATTTCGATTGGGATATGTGATGAGCCGCAAACATCGCCGCAGCGCGGCTGCGCTCGTCTACGACGCACAAGGCAGCGATCCCGCACCACGCGTGATCGCCAAAGGCTACGGCATGCTGGCCGAGATGATCGTGCAGCGCGCCAAGGAAGCCGGCCTGTATGTGCACGAGGCGCCGGAAATGGTCTCGTTGCTGATGCAGGTCGACCTCGATACGCGGATTCCGCCGCAGCTTTATCAGGCGGTGGCCGAGTTGCTCGCGTGGCTGCATCGGCTGGAAAGCGGCGCGGAGCATGAGCCTGAAAGCGGCGTAGCCGCCGCGCAGGACGTCACGGATGTGGTCGCCACGGATATTGCGGACGTTTCCGGTGGGGCGCCCAGGCGCTGAGTGGCGAACGGGGGGCCGCTTACCCCGCGGCCGTCGTCGCAGGACGCTGTCCTGCATGAGTTGCCCAGCCTATGGGTGTCCGCTGTGCGGATGGCCGCCCCACGGTAGCCCGCCGCACGGATGGCCGCCCCGTCAAAACTTCATCATCAGCTTCAGCAACGCATTCACCCGCTTGCCGTACGGCGGCGAGATCCATCCGCGCGCGTTCAGGCGCGCCTGCGTCAGCACCGGCTTCATCTTCGAGAAGGTGACGAAGCCTTCGTAGCCGTGATACGCGCCCATCCCGCTCGCACCGACGCCGCCGAACGGCAGGCTTTCGCACGCAAGATGCATCAGCGTTTCGTTGATCGCCATGCCGCCCGCGATGGTGTCGCGCGTGACGCGTTCGATGGTCGCACTGTCGTCGGCGTAGAGATACAGCGCGAGCGGCCGGGGACGCGTGTTGATCCACGCGATTGCATCGTCAAGCGTGTCGTAGGGGACGATCGGCAGTAGCGGGCCGAAGATTTCCTCCTGCATCAGCGCGCTTTCATCCGGCGCATTCGTGACCGCGATCAGCGGAAAGCGGCGGCTTGCCTCGTCGGGCGTGCTGTCGGTGAGCGTGTGCAGTTGCGCTCCGGCAGCCTGCGCTTCGTCGGCGAGACGTTGTAGCCGAGTGAAGTGCCGCTCCGAGATGATCGATGTGTAGTCGAGGTTGCGCGCAAAGTCGGGATACATCTTCGCCATCCGCGTGCGTGCCCGTTCAATGAACGCCTGCTCCTTGCCGCGCGGCACCAGTACGTAGTCCGGCGCAACGCAGGTCTGGCCCGCGTTGAGCGTTTTGCCGGCGACAAGGTTATCCACCGCGTTGTCGAAGCGCGCATGCTGACCGATGATGGCCGGCGACTTGCCGCCCAGTTCGAGCGTGACCGGCGTCAGATGTTCGGCGGCGGCGCGCATCACCTCATGGCCGACCTTGGTCGAGCCGGTGAACAGCAGATGGTCGAACGGTTGCGCGCTAAACGCAGCGGCCAATCCAGCATCGCCATTCACAACGGCGACGTGGTCGCGCGCGAAGGTCTGGCCGATCAGCTGCTCGAACAGCGCAGAGGTACGCGGCGTCAGCTCCGACATCTTGATGATGGCGCGGTTGCCGGCCGTCAGTGCGCTGATCAGCGGGCCGGCGGCGAGCAACACCGGATAGTTCCACGGCACGATGATGCCGACCACGCCGAGCGGCTGCGGCACCACTTTCGCGCGCGCCGGCATCAGCCATTTGTTGGTGCTGCGGCGTTGCGCTTTCATCCAGCGCTTGCCGTGTCTGAGCGCGGCGTCGATCTCACCCTTGAGCAGCAGGAATTCGGCGAGCAGCACTTCCTGTTTCGCGCGATTGCCGAAGTCGGCGTTCATCGCGTCGGCGAGTGCGTCGCGGTTGTCGAGCAAGACTTTGCGCAGCGCTTTCAGATGTCCGGCGCGGGCTTCCCATGACGGAAACGGCGCGCGCAAGTACGCATGGCGTTGATCGCGCAGCAGCGCTTCTAGCGCGACGACTTCTGGCAAATCGTTCTTCATGTGTGTCCACTCCCTGATGGATAACGTGCGCGTTGAGTCGCGCTTATTGGTGTGTTGTCCTGTTGTGCGACGGTCTTGCGAAAGGCTTTGAAAAGGCGCGGACGGGTTCGTCCGCTGCGAACAGAAAACGCTGAATCCCGGTCGGTCCGTTCACTTCGCATCAAGCGGGAAAGGCTCGCTCGATGATCGCGGCGTGGTCGACCGTCGCCGGCAATGTGCCGTACACGCGGCCGCTCTCGCCGCAGCCGTCGGCGAGACGCGTCGCGATGAAGGCATCGGCGACTTCCGGCGGCGCGTGCTTCACCAGCAAGGTGGCTTGCGCGATCAGCACGATCTGCTGCGCGATGCGTCGCGCGGAGGCTTCGCGATGTTCGGCGGGCCCGTTGAGCGTGGCGGCGAGCTTGCCGAGCGCGGCGCTCAAAGCCGGGTGCCGTTGCGCATCCGCTTGCCAGGCGGCGAACAGGGCCTGCGCCGCTTCGGGCTCGCGCTCCATGGCGCGCAACACGTCGAGGCACATCACGTTACCCGAGCCTTCCCAGATCGAATTCACGGGCGCTTCACGATAGAAGCGCGCCATCGGGCCGGTTTCGACGTAACCGTTGCCGCCCCAGACTTCCATCGCCTCGCCGGTGAATTCGAGCGTGCGCTTGCAGACCCAATACTTCGCCGCCGGGGTGACGATCCGGCGCCATGCGCGTTCGGCGGGCGGGGCCGACGACGCATCGGCCGAATCTTCGAAAGCACGCGCGAGTCGCATGAACAGCACCGTCGCGGCCTCCGACTCCAACGCCAGGTCGGCGAGCACGTTGCGCATCAGCGGCTGATCGGCCAGTTGCCGGCCGAAGGCGCTACGGTTTCGGGCATGGTGGATCGCCTGCACCAGCGCCGCACGCATCAAGGCCGCGCTGCCGATCACGCAATCGAGCCGCGTGTAGTTCGCCATTTCGATGATGGTCGGCACGCCGCGGCCTTCGTCGCCGATCATGATGCCGAACGCGTCGAAGAATTCGACCTCGCTGCTGGCATTCGAGCGGTTGCCGAGCTTGTCCTTCAGACGCTGGATCTGCACGGCGTTCTTGCTGCCGTCCGGCGCGAAGCGCGGCACGTAGAAACACGACAGGCCTTCGTGGTCGTCGGTGCGGGCGAGCACCAGATGCGCGTCGCATTGCGGCGCGGAAAAAAACCACTTGTGGCCGACGAGCCGGTATTCCGCACCACGGCCATTGCCGAGCGTGGCATAGGCCCGGGTCTGGTTGCTGCGCACGTCCGAGCCGCCTTGCTTCTCGGTCATGCCCATGCCGATCATCGCCGACGTTTTCTGCGCGAGCGGCACGTCGCGCGGATCGTGTTCGCGGGCGTAGAGTTTGTCGCGCAGCGTTTCGAACAACGCGGGTTCGCGTTGCAGCACCGGGATGCTCGCGAAGGTCATCGTCAGCGGACAGAGGGAGCCGGATTCGAGTTGCGCGTGCAGGAAGTAGCCGGCGCAACGCGCGACCATGGCGCCGCGTTGCGGATCCGAAAACGGCAACGCGTGCAGGCCTTCGCGGCGCAACAGCGACAGCAGCGTATGCCATGAAGGATGAAACTCCAGCGCGTCGATGCGTTCGCCGCGCGGGCTGTGCGTGACAAGTTCGGGCGTATGGCGGTTCGCCAGTTCGGCAAGCGCGAGTGTGTCCGGCGTGGTGAGCGCCGCACCGTGCCGCAGCAGCGCCTCGCGATGCCACCCGGCCCCTTCGCGTTCGAGGGCGGCGGACAACGCCACGTCGCTCGAAAACAGGTTGTAGTCCGCGAGCGGAGGCGCCTGATTTGTCACGTCGTGGGTGTGGCCGAAGCTGTGCCGTTCCATCTGCTGTCTCCGTTCACCGGCTGCGCGCCGATCGTTGATCGACGGCGTGCTGTTTTATCGTGGCGTGTCGTCCCGCACGCTTTGAGGACGGCGCACCGGGCGCCGTGTTTGAATGCCGTGCGCAGTAGCCTGACGGGCGCGTGCGCGTCTTTCATCATAGGGTCGCGGGAGGGCTTTCGTTTAGAGGGATCGCTCTGACACGAACCCGCCGTCGCAACCGAACGCTCCCTACAATGCCGATAAAACATACGTAGACAAGTGTTCTGCAAGCGCTTGCATGGGGTCGGAGTAACGAGCTTTGCATGGGATCGGAGTAGCGCGCTAAAGCGCGAACTCCGATCGACAGCTAAAGCGCGAACTCCGACCGACAGAGACAGGGTCCGTGAGCAACACGGCCCCAATTGGAGGAGCGGATGCAATACGACTACATCATCGTCGGTGCGGGCTCAGGCGGCTGCTCGCTCGCGAGCCGTCTGGCGGATAGCTGCCCGGACGCAACGATTGCCCTGATCGAAGCCGGTCCGCATACGGACCGCAATCTGTTTGTGAACATGCCGGTGGGCGTGGCGGCCGTCGTGCCGCACAAACTCAAAACCAACTATGGCTATCTGACGACGCCCCAGCCAGGGCTCGGCGGACGCCAAGGCTATCAGCCGCGCGGGCGGGGCTTTGGCGGATCGAGCGCGATCAACGCGATGATCTACACGCGCGGCCATCCGCTTGACTACGACGAATGGGCGCAGCTTGGCTGCGAAGGCTGGTCGTGGGCCGACGTGCTGCCGTATTTCCGCCGCGCCGAAGGCAACGAGCGCGGCGCCGACGCGTGGCATGGCGCGAACGGCCCGCTGACGGTGTCCGATCTGCGCTATCGCAATCCATTTTCGAAGCGTTTCGTGCAGGCCGCGACCGAAGCCGGTTACAAACCGAACAGCGACTTCAACGGTGCGGACCAGGAGGGCATCGGCTTCTATCAGGTGACGCAGCGCGACGGACGGCGCTGCAGCGTCGCGCGCGCCTATATCTACGACCGCGAGCGGCCCAATCTGCATACGATCGCCGATGCGACGGTGCTACGTGTGACCTTCGACGGCAAGCGCGCGAGCGGCGTTGAGATCGTGCGCGGCGACCGTACCGAAACGCTGGAAGCGCGTGCCGAAGTGGTGCTGGCCGCGGGTGCGTTCAATTCGCCGCAACTACTGATGTGCTCGGGCATCGGGCCGGCCGCGCATCTGCAGTCGCTCGGCATCGCCGTGCTGCACGATGCGCCCGAGGTTGGCCAGAACCTGATCGACCACGTCGACTTCACGATCAACAAACGGGTGTCGTCGATCGAGCCGACCGGCTTTTCGATTCGCGGCATCGCGCGGATGCTGCCGCAGTTTGTGACCTTCATGCGGCATGGGAAGGGCATGCTGTCGAGCAATGTCGCCGAAGCGGGCGGTTTTCTGAAGAGCCGGCCGACACTCGAGCGTCCGGACCTGCAACTGCATTTCTGCGCGGCGATCGTCGACGACCACAACCGCCACATGCACTGGGGCCACGGTTATTCGCTGCATGTGTGCGTGCTGCGGCCGCATAGCCGCGGTACGGTGACGCTGGCGAGCGCCGACGCGCGCACCGCGCCCGTGATTGATCCGCGTTTTTTCAGCGACTCGCGCGATCTCGACCTGCTGGTGGAAGGCGCGCAGATGGCGCGGCGCATTCTCGACGCGCCGTCGCTGGCGCTGCACGGCGGCAAGGAGTTGTACACGCATGCCGGCCAGACCGAGGAGGAATTGCGCCAGACCATCGCCGAACATGCCGACACCATCTATCACCCGGTAGCGACTTGCCGGATGGGCGGCGATGCACGATCGGTGGTCGATCCGCAGTTGCGGGTGCGTGGCGTGACGGGGCTTCGGATCGTCGATGCCTCCGTGATGCCGACGCTGATCGGCGGCAACACGAATTCGCCGACGGTGATGATCGGTGAGCGCGCGGCCGAACTGATCGCGGCGAGCCGGCGTGAAGGGCAAACGGCGCCGGCGATGAAGTCGACGGGCGTCACCGGCGTGGCGGCTTGACCGGACATCAATCTTCTTAATTTGGGTCGCAAATATAAGAATATTTAGGCGAACGTCGGTTAATTCGTCATAAATTGTGCCGTTTCGTTTATGAGATTTCCCCAAACCTATAATCGCGCCGCGAAAAAGAGCGCGTCAGGTGACGCGTTCGGGAAATCAAGGAAGCGAAGCGATGAGTATCAATGTGATTCAGCTGATTCAGTCCGCGTTGACGGACGGTGTCGTGCGACAGATGGCGGCCCGTTTCGGGCTGCCGCCGGACGCGACCCAGAAGGTGCTTGCAACAACCGGCCCAGCGCTGGTCGCCGGCCTGATGCAGAAGGGCGCGACGCTCGACGGCGCGCGTTCGCTGTTCGCAACGATTCTCTCGCCTGAGGTGAACGGCCACATCGCCGAGCAGTTGCCGCAACTGCTCGGCAGCACCACCGGCGTGAGCCAGTTGGAAGGCGTGGGGCGCCAGTTGCTCGAGCGCGCGCTCGATCGCCGCGTCGATACGCTCAGCGACGAAGTCGCCACCCAAACCGGCGTGCCGGCGCATGCGACGCACGCCGTGACGGGCATCGTCGGCGCCACGCTGCTGGGCTTGCTGAAACGGCATTTTCTCGAAGGTCAGGGCAACGCCGGCCAGTTGCCGACGCTGCTGGGCCATCAGCTGCCGGCCATTGCGCCGTACCTGAACGACCGTCTGATGGCCGGCCTTGGCCTGAGCGGACTCGGCGCGTTCACCGGCAATATTCTGTCGCAGCTGAAAGCGGTCTCGGCGCACATCGACCATCCGACGCCTGCCGCCAAGCCGGTGGCCGAGGCCCTGTCGAGCATCCGCGTGCCGGCCGACGCGGTGGTGCGCGAAGAGCGCCGTTCGCGCAAGTGGCTGTGGTGGTTGCTCGCGGCGATTGCTGCGGTGCTGGCTTTCCTGTTCCTGCGCGGTTGCCATAGCGAGCAACGAGGCGAACAAAGCAGCGAGCGCAGCAGCGCGGAAGCCGCGGCAACGGTACAGCCCGCGTCCGCACCGGCAGAGGCTTCGGCCGCCGCGGCTGCAACGCCCGCGGCCAGCGATGTCGCGGCTTCGACGCCCGCCGCCAGCGCCGCAGCAGCAAATGCCGCCTTCGAGGCGCAGCAGCCCGCCGTCGCGCCCGCGCTGACCAAAGACAGCCAGCTCAGCTTCATGGTCGACTCCGCCGGCAAGCCGACGCTCACCGCGACGGTTGGCAGCGAAGCCGAAAAGACCCAACTGATCGACGCGCTGACGAAGCGCTTCGGCGCCGGCCATTTCGTCGCGAACGTTACCGTCAATCAGGACACCAGGCAGGCCGACTGGCTCGCTCGTCTGGATGGCCTGCTGCCGCTGATGGCATTGCCGGGCGCCGAGGTGAAAGTGGATGGCGCACACGTCGAACTGAGCGGCAGCGCGGCAAACGCGAAGCTCGGCTGGCTCGACAAATTGAAGTCGCTGTTCGGCGCCTCGTATCAGATCGGATCGTTCAACGTCGAACAGGCGGTCGCCAACGCAACCGAAAACTTCCGCGGTGCGATCAAAAGCCTCCTCACGCCGGACAGCTCGTGCGCGACAACGGACGTGGTCAAGGTGCTGAACCTGCAGGTGATCAACTTCGCAAGCGCCGGTGCGCGCGTGCCGGCCTCGGCGCTGGAAGATCTGAATCAGTCGGCGCAAGTGTTGAATGCCTGCGCGCATAACGGCAAGACGGCCAAGCTCGAAGTGGCCGGCTATTCGGACAACGTCGGCGGTGTGCAAGCCAATCTGCAACTGTCGAAGAAGCGCGCCGAAGCGGTTCGCGCGTATCTCGTGAAGAGGGGGGGCCGGCGGATTCGCTGGTCGCGCAAGGTTATGGCGATGCAAGTCCGGTCGCGAGCAACGACACGGCGAGCGGTCGCTTTGCCAACCGCCGCATCGAGTTTGTCGCGCAGCAGTAATGACGGCGCTTAGTGGGCCTTGGAGATAAGTCTCGGAGGTGCGCCTTCGCGACAGGCTTCCGAGGTGGGCTTTTGGGCTAAGCCATCAAGCTCAGCTTAGCCAGGAAGACATGCCGCCCGGTCTGCACCGGGCGGCATGTTGTCACTTGGCCGGCCGCGTTTGCGGCGGCGGTGTCTGAACGGGCGCCGTGATGCCGGTCATGCCGATGCCCGGCCACACCATGAAATCGTCACCGGCCTGGCTCGGCAGCGTCTCGCGCGCCACCTCCAGCCACGCGCGCGCCGCGTGCGACAGATAGCCATTGCGGCGCCAGCCGATTGCCATTTCCCACGGAATCTCCGGTTCAACCACGGGGCGGCAGGTGAACTGCGCCGTGTCGAGCCGCCGGCAGTACGGTGCCGGCAGCAGCGCAATGCCGACGCCGGCCAGCACCAGCGCCGCCATGAAATCCCAGTGTCCGCTGCGCCCGACAATGGTCGGCGCAAAGCCGGCGGTGCGGCACGCGTTCAGCACGACGTCGTTGAGCGCGAGGCTCTCGCCGTAGAACACGAATGGCTCGTTGGCGAGCTCGGCGAGCGGCACTTCGTGCAGATCGTCCCAGCGCGAGCCGGTGCGCGCGACCAGCCACAGCAATTGCCGGGTCATCGGCAACACCTCGATGTTTTCCGGGTCGACCGGTTGCAGCACGCCACCTAACTCCAGCTCGCCGTGGATCAGCGCGGTCTCGATCGCACGCGAACCCTGTTCGAACAGCTTCAGTTCGATTTTCGGGTAGCGCTGGCGGAAGGCGGCGATGGCTGGCGTGAACAGCGAGCCGCCCATCGGCGGAATGCCGATGGTCAACTCGCCGCGGCCGAGCGTGTCGAGATCGTTCAACTCGGCCTGCAACTGCGCGTGTGCGGCCAGCACGTCCTGACCGCGCTGGTAGACGATCCGGCCGGCGTCGGTCAGCACCATCTGGCGCCCGTCGCGCAGCAGCAGCGGCGAGCCGATTTCGTCTTCCAGCGACTTGACCATCTTGCTGATGGTCGGCTGCGTGACGAACATCTGCTCGGCGGCGACGGTGAAGCTCTGTTGACGGACCACTTCGACGAAATACCGCAGCGCTCGTAGTTCCACGATCTCAGGCTCCAGAATTCCAATTTGGAATGATTCGAGCGATTGTAAGTCATCGTATTTATGTTGAGGTGCAAGCTAACGGCGCGCTTCGTGTCGGCGCCGTTTGCGCGCAGTGCGTGGGTCGGCACGGCCGCGCACGTCGCTTTTCCAGGATGGACCTGACGGGAAGCGGGCTATCATCGACGGTTCTCTACCGTTCGGCCCGCAGCGCCTGCTTCAATCCATGACGCCAATCTCGATCATCATTCCCTGCTACAACGGCGCGGCGACACTTGCCCGTGCGCTCCAAAGTTGCCTGATTCAGCCGGAAGCCGCGCAGATCGTCGTGGTGGACGACGGCTCGACAGATGCATCCACCGGGCTGGTCGCACGCTACGGAAGTCTCGACCCACGCGTGTGCTTGCTGCAGATGCCGTACAACGGCGGCCCGGCTCGGGCGCGCAACTGGGGCGCGATGCATGCGGCTCACCCTCTGCTTGCCTTCCTCGACGCCGACGACGAATACCTGCCCGGCGCGCTGGCTGCCGCGAGCGCGTTTCTCACGCAGAACCCGAATGAAGTGTCCGTGCGGCTCGACGTCGAGTACGCGGATTTTCCGGCCGGGCTCACCGGTCATGGTGACTTCGCCCAGCACGCCGCAACGCTTAGCAATACGGTGCCGAGCAGTCTGATCATCCGCCGCGCAGTGTTTGCCGCGCTCGGCGGCTTTCCGATGGATGATGCTTTTCGCCGCATCGGCGGCGAAGACGGCGCGTTTTCGTGGGCCCTGCGCGAGATTTTCGGCAACCGGCGTCTGGGCGACGCGAAACGCGTGCGCATGCACTATCACGCGGGCATTCACGCCGAACGTTACTTTCGCATCGCTCTTGGTTTGCAGACACCGGATCCTGCCGACGTGGCCGACGCGTTCCGCTTTTCGAGGCAGTTTCTCGAATCCGCGCGCGCGGGCATCGAGCAGTTGCGCACGGCAAGCGTCGCTGCCGTGCCAGCGGCCTCTGCCCTGCCGAATCACACCGCGTAATCACCAACCCGTCGTCACCCCGAAGCCATCTCGATTTGCTACAATCGCCGTTCGTCTTCGAGGAGCGTTGCGACGGGTACCGCGAATCAGCATATTCGCCGGCCGCCCGCCAGGCTCGGAGGCTTCAATCGGAGGGCTAGGATGCGCATTGCGCTCCCATCCACCGCATCGAACCGCGCTCACGTCAAATTTCTAGTCAATTTTTTAGAAAGGAGGGCGTGATGAACGCCGCAGTTCTCGATTCAAAGCAAGATTTTCTCGTCGCCGATATGTCGCTTGCAGCCTGGGGCCGCAAGGAACTGAATATCGCTGAAACCGAAATGCCCGGCCTCATGCAGACGCGCGAGGAATACAAGAGCTCGCAGCCGCTGAAGGGTGCGCGCATCGCGGGTTCGCTGCACATGACGATTCAAACCGGCGTGCTGATCGAAACCTTGACGGCACTCGGCGCGGACGTTCGCTGGGCATCGTGCAATATTTTCTCGACGCAGGATCATGCAGCCGCCGCGATCGCGCAAGGCGGCGTGCCGGTGTTCGCATTCAAGGGCGAATCGCTCGACGAATACTGGGAATTCTCGCACCGCATTTTCGAATGGCCGAACGGCGAATTCGCCAACATGATCCTCGACGACGGCGGCGACGCCACGTTGTTGCTGATCCTCGGCTCGAAGGCTGAGAAAGACCGTTCGGTGATCTCGAAGCCGGAAAACGAAGAAGAAGTTGCGCTGTACAAATCGATCGCCAAGCATCTCGACGCCGATCCGGTGTGGTACTCCACGCGTCTCGCGCACATCCAGGGCGTGACCGAAGAAACCACGACCGGCGTGCATCGTCTGTACCAGATGGAAAAGGATGGGCGCCTGCCGTTCCCGGCCATTAACGTGAACGACTCGGTCACGAAGTCGAAATTCGACAACCTGTATGGCTGCCGCGAATCGCTGGTCGACGGTATCAAGCGCGCAACCGACGTGATGATCGCGGGCAAGATCGCGGTCGTGGCGGGTTACGGCGACGTGGGCAAGGGCTGCGCGCAATCGCTGCGCGGTTTGGGCGCGACGGTGTGGGTCACGGAAATCGATCCGATCTGCGCGTTGCAGGCAGCGATGGAAGGCTATCGCGTCGTGACGATGGAATATGCGGCGGACAAGGCCGACATCTTCGTGACGGCAACGGGCAACTTTCACGTGATCGGCCACGATCACATGGCTGCCATGCGCAACAACGCGATTGTCTGCAACATCGGTCACTTCGATTCGGAAATCGACGTTGCATCGACGCGCAAATACACGTGGGAAAACATCAAGCCGCAAGTCGACCACATCATTTTCCCGGACGGCAAGCGCGTCATCCTGCTGGCTGAAGGGCGTCTGGTGAATCTGGGTTGCGCAACGGGCCATCCGTCGTTCGTGATGTCGGCATCGTTCACGAACCAGACGATCGCGCAGATCGAACTGTTCGTGCACGGCGACAAGTACGAAAACAAGGTCTATGTGTTGCCGAAGCACCTTGATGAAAAGGTGGCGCGTCTGCATCTGGGTCGTATCGGCGCGGAACTGACGGTGCTGTCGGACTATCAGGCGAGCTATATCAGCGTCGACAAGAACGGTCCGTTCAAGCCGAACCACTACCGCTACTAAGTAGCATCAAGCGCGCGGGCGGTTTTAAAGCATGACAGTTTGACGACAAGGCGGCGCGCAAGGCGCCGCTTTGTTCGCCATGCCCGCCCCTTTCCGTTCAAACGGACATCCTGCCAAAGGAGCTCTACATGACCGTGCTGCTGACCTGGCTGATCAACGCGCTTGCGCTCCTGATCATCACCTACCTCGTCCCGTCGATTCATATCCGCAGTTTCGGCACCGCCTTGATCGTCGCGGTGGTGCTCGGATTGATCAATACGATCCTGCGTCCGGTGCTGATCCTGTTGACGCTGCCCGTCACGATCGTCACGCTCGGACTCTTCATTCTGGTGGTCAATGCGCTGTGCTTCTGGCTGTGCGCGTCGCTGCTGAAGGGATTCGAAGTGTCGGGTTTCTGGTCGGCATTCTTCGGCTCGATTCTGTACAGCATCGTTTCGTGGCTGCTGTCCGCGCTTATTTTCGGCAACCGCAGTATCGGTTGATCTACTGAATCATGAACCCGATCGAACTTTCATTCGAATTCTTCCCGCCGAAAACGCAGGAAGGCGTCGACAAGCTGCGCGCCACCCGCGCGCAGCTCGCCTCGCTCAAGCCCAAGTTCGTGTCCGTCACGTTCGGCGCCGGCGGCTCGACGCAACAGGGCACGCTCGACACCGTCGTCGATATGGCGAAGGAAGGGCTCGAAGCGGCGCCCCACGTATCGTGCATCGGCTCCTCGAAAGAGAGCCTGCGCGCGATCCTCAACGAGTACCGCGCACATGGCATCCGCCATATCGTCGCGCTGCGCGGCGATCTGCCGTCCGGCATGGGCGCAGTCGGCGAACTGCGGTATGCGTCGGAACTGGTGAGCTTTATCCGCGCCGAATTCGGCGACTGGTTCTGGATCGAGGTGGCCGGCTATCCGGAGTACCACCCGCAGTCGCGCTCGCCGCGTCACGATCTGGAAAACTTCGCCCACAAGGTGAAGGCCGGCGCCAATTCGGCGATCACACAGTACTTCTTCAACGCGGACGCGTACTTCCGTTTTGTCGACGACGCGAGGAAGCTCGGCGTCGACGTGCCGATCGTGCCGGGCATCATGCCGATCACGAACTTCTCGCAGCTGATGCGTTTCTCGGAGATGTGCGGCGCGGAAGTGCCGCGCTGGGTCGCGCGCCGTCTGGAAAGTTTCGGCGACGATCGCGAGTCGATTCGCGCGTTTGGGCTGGACGTGGTGACGGACCTGTGCGGGCGTCTCATCGATGCGAAGGTGCCGGGCCTGCACTTCTATACGCTCAATGGCGCCGCTGCAACCAAGGCGATCTGCGAACGGCTGGGCGCTTAGGCGCTGAGTAGCCTCTGTACAAACCGCGCGGCGTATCCGGCCGCGCGGTTTTTTTTCGCCGGAAATCGGGTGATTGGTCAGCCCTAGAGTCTTGTACCGGCACGTTCGCGCTTGAATCGTGCATCCAGGTCCGTTGCGGCTTGACGCGTCGTATCCGATATCGTGCGCAGAAAATCCAGTCCAGGAAGTCAATGCGTCAACCTGCCTATGCTGCGGCGCAGCAATTCCTCCCATCCAATCTTTACCCGTGGGGTGTAAGCCCGCATTGAACCCGATTTTTGCGCTGTCTATGATCGAAGCGCAGCTGACTTGGCTGCTGTGCGGAGAACATGATGACAGTATCCCGATTGCTGTTTGCAGTTCGCCATACCTGCCTGCCAGTCTTGAGCGCCTGTGCGGTGCTGGCTGCCGGCCTTGCGCCCGCCGCAGCCGACGCGGCCACCTTGCCTGACAAAACCCTCGTGTTCTGCTCCGAGGGCAGTCCGGCGGGCTTCGATTCCGCGCAGTACACCACCAGCGTCGAATTCAGCGCCGCCTCGTACACGGTCTATAACCGCCTTGTCGAGTTCGCACACGGCAGTACCGATATCGAGCCGGGCCTCGCAGAGAAGTGGGACGTGTCGCAGGACGGCCTGCAATACACGTTCTACCTGCGGCACGGTGTGAAGTTTCAGACCACCTCGTTCTTCAAGCCGACCCGCGAGTTCAATGCCGACGACGTTGTCTTCACTTACCAGCGGATGCTGGATCCCGACCAGCCGTTCCGTAAGGCGTACGCGGTGCCGTTTCCCTACTTCGTCGATCTCGGAATGGCAAAGAACATCGTCAAGGTCGAGAAGCTGGATCCGTACACGGTGCGTTTCACGCTAAAGGAAGTCGATGCGCCGTTCCTGCAGCAGATCGCGATGCCGTTCGCGTCGATTCTGTCGGCGGAGTACACGGATCAACTGCTGAAAGCCGGCAAGGCTTCCGATATCAACCAATACCCGGTCGGCACCGGACCGTTCATTTTTCGCAGCTATACGAAGGACGACACGATCCGCTTTGACGGTAATCCCGACTACTGGAAACCGGGCGTTGTGAAGGTCGGCAAGCTCATCTTCGCGATCACCACGGATCCCTCAGTGCGGCTGCAGAAACTGAAGCGCGGAGAATGTCAGGTGATGAGCTACCCGCGCCCTGCGGATATTGCGCAGATCAAGACCGAGGCGTCGCTGGCTCTGCCGAGCCAGGTCGGCTTCAATCTGGGCATCCTCGGGTACAACACGACGAAAAAACCGCTCGACAACGTGCTGGTGCGACGTGCGCTGGATATGTCGGTCAATAAGAAAGCGATCATCGAGTCGGTGTATCAGGGCGCCGGGCAAATCGCGACCAACCCGATGCCGCCGACCCAATGGGGCTATGACAAGAACCTGAAAGATGCGCCTTACGACGTTGACAAGGCCAAGGCGTTGCTGAAGGAAGCCGGCTACCCGGACGGCTTTGACCTCACCTTGTGGGCCATGCCGGTACAAAGGCCCTACAACCCGAACGCCCGGTTGATGGCCGAAATGCTGCAGGCAGACTGGGCGAAGATCGGTGTCAAGGTGACGATCGCGACGTACGAGTGGGGCGAGTACATCCGCCGCGCCCATGCTGGCGAACACGAGGCGATCCTGATTGGCTGGACGGGGGACTACGGCGATCCTGACAATTGGCTTGGCGTGTTGCTCGGTTGCGATGCGGTGAAGGGCAGCAATTTTTCCAAATGGTGCTACAAACCTTTCGACGACCTGATCAGGAAAGGCCGTGGCACCACCGATCTCGCCGAGCGAACCAAGGCGTATATGGAAGCGCAGGAAATCTTCAAACAGCAGGTGCCGTTCACGCCAATCGCCCACTCCACGGTGTATCAGCCGATCAGCAAAGACGTCACGGGCTTCAAGATCGACCCGTTCGGCCCGACGCAATTCATGAACGTCGGCCTGAAATAAGAATAAGAGCAAGCGGGGTGGTTTTCCGGCTGGGGCCGCCCCGCGACAGCCGTACGCGCCGGCCAGAGCCGGCGTGCGACCGTCCTTATGCCTGATTGGTTTCCGATCGTCAACAGGGGTATTTTCCTCCGCTTGTTCCTGTGAGCCAAGCTCAAGTAAGATCGCGCTACGCCGGCGGAAGCCGGCCCCGAACCTGGAGGAAACATGAAGCAAAACAACCTGTTGCGCGCCGCGCGTGTTACGACGCTCGTCGCAGCTGCAGCGGCATCGATGCTGGGCGCTACGAGCGCGCATGCCGAGATTCCGAACAAAACACTCGTCTACTGCTCAGAAGGCAGCCCTGCGGGTTTCGATCCGGCCCAGTACACCACTGGTGTCGACTTCACGGCCAACACGTTCACCGTTTATAACCGCCTCGTCGAGTTCGAGCGCGGCGGCACGAAGGTCGAGCCGGGCCTGGCAGAAAAGTGGGATGTCTCGCCGGACGGCAAGACCTATACGTTCCATCTGCGCCACGGCGTCAAGTTCCAGACCACGTCTTTCTTCAAGCCGACGCGCGAATTCAACGCGGACGACGTCGTGTTCACGTTCCAGCGCATGCTGGACACGAACCAGCCGTTCCGTAAGGCGTACCCGGTCCAGTTCCCGTATTTCACGGACATGGGCCTCGACAAGCTGATCACCAGCGTCGAAAAGGTCGACCCTTACACGGTCAAGTTCACGCTGAAGGAAGTCAACGCGCCGTTCATCCAGAATCTGGCGATGGAATACGCGTCGATCCTCTCGGGTGAATACGCAGACCAGCTGCTGAAGGCCGGCAAGGCTGCTGACATCAACCAGTACCCGGTCGGCACGGGCCCGTTCATCTTCCGCAGCTATACGAAGGACGCCACGATCCGCTTCGACGGCAATCCGGATTACTGGAAGGCGAACGAAGTGAAGATTTCGAAGCTGATCTTCTCGATCACACCGGACGCCGGCGTGCGCGTGCAGAAGATCAAGCGCGATGAATGCCAGGTGATGAGCTATCCGCGTCCGGCCGACATCGCGCCGCTGAAGGCTGAAGCGAATATCGCGATGCCGTCGCAACCCGGCTTCAACCTTGGCTATCTCGCGTACAACGTGACGCACAAGCCGGTCGACAAGCTCGAAGTGCGTCAGGCGCTCGACATGGCGATCAACAAGAAGGCGATCATCGAGTCGGTGTATCAAGGCGCAGGCCAGGCCGCGACGAATCCGATGCCGCCGACCCAATGGTCGTATGACAAGAACCTGAAGAGCGCCGCGTACGATACGGACAAGGCCAAGGCATTGTTGGCGAAGGCCGGTTTTCCGAACGGCTTCGACATCACGCTGTGGGCGATGCCGGTGCAACGCGCGTACAACCCGAATGCCCGTCTGATGGCGGAAATGATCCAGGCCGACTGGGCCAAGATCGGCGTGAAGGCGAAGATCGTCACGTATGAATGGGGCGAGTACATCAAGCGCGCGCACGCGGGTGAAGACGACACGATGCTGATCGGCTGGACCGGCGACAACGGCGATCCGGACAACTGGCTCGGCACGCTGCTCGGTTGCGAAGCGGTGAACGGCAACAACTTCTCGAAGTGGTGCCACAAGCCGTTCGAGGATCTGATCCAGAAGGGCCGTGAGTCGACCGATCAGGGCGCGCGCACGACGGCATACACGCAGGCGCAGCAGATTTTCGCGCAGCAACTGCCGTTCTCGCCGATCGCTCACTCGACCGTGTACCAGCCTGTCAGCAAGAAGGTGGTCGACATGCGTATCGAGCCGCTCGGTTATGCGCGCTTCGACGGCGTCAGCGTCAAGTAACAGTCATACAGTCAAGCTTACGCAGTAGCTTTTCGCACGGTTAGAAAACTGGTCGAAATGGTCCGGCGACCGGGGTCACAAGCCCTCGTCGCCGGTTGCGTTTTTTCTTCATCAAGACCATAGGGACGAACCATGTTCCGCTTTGTTTTGCGCCGCATCGGCATGGTGATACCGACGTTCATCGGCATCACCATCCTCGCGTTTGCGCTGATTCACCTGATTCCGGGCGACCCCATCGAAGTGATGATGGGCGAGCGCGGCGTCGATCCCGCCATGCATGCCGCGGCGATGCACCGGTTGGGACTCGACGAGTCCTTGCCGATGCAATACGTCCACTACATCGGCCGCGCCGCGCACGGCGACCTCGGCACCTCGATCATCACCAATACCAGCGTGATGGGCGAATTCCTCGCACGTTTTCCCGCCACCGTCGAACTGTCGATCTGCGCGATGATGTTCGCGTTGATCGTCGGCTTGCCCGCGGGCGTGTTCGCGGCGCTCAGGCGCGGCACGGTGGTCGATCACGGCGTGATGGGCACGGCGCTCACCGGCTACTCGATGCCGATTTTCTGGTGGGGTTTGATACTCATCATGTTTTTTTCCGTCGACCTTGGCTGGACGCCGGTGTCGGGCCGCATCGCGGTCGAATACGACATTCCGCACGTGACCGGCTTCATGCTGATCGACGCGTTGATGTCCACCGACCAAGGCGCGTTCAAATCCGCGGTCAGTCATCTGATTTTGCCGGCCATTGTGCTCGGCACGATTCCGCTGGCGGTCGTCGCGCGGATGACGCGTTCGTCGATGCTCGAAGTGCTGCGCGAAGACTACATTCGCACTGCGCGTGCGAAGGGTTTGTCGCCTGGCCGCGTGATCGTCGTGCATGCGTTGCGTAATGCGCTGATTCCGGTCGTGACCGTGATCGGCTTGCAGGTCGGCACCTTGCTCGCAGGCGCCGTGCTGACGGAGACGCTGTTTTCGTGGCCGGGTATCGGCAAGTGGCTGATCGACGCGATCGGCCGGCGCGACTATCCGGTGGTGCAGGGCGGTATTCTGATGATCGCTACGCTGGTGATCGTCGTGAACCTCGTCGTCGATCTGTTGTACGGCGTGTTGAACCCGCGCATTCGCCATACGAGGTAACACAGATCATGGCAGACATACAAAATGCAGTCCCCCAATCGGTGACGCCGCCCAGCGGCCGCGCCATCGCCGCCCGCGAATTCTGGGCGAATTTCTCGCGTAACCGTGGTGCGGTCGTCGCCGGCATCATCGTGCTGGTGTTGATCTTCATCGCGATCTTTGCGCCCTTGATCGCGCCGCATAGCCCGATCGAGCAGTATCGCGACTCCGTGAAAATCCCACCCGCCTGGCTCGACGGGGGCAACTGGAAGTTCATTCTCGGCACTGACGAAGCAGGCCGCGACATCCTCTCGCGTCTGATGTACGGCGCGCGGCTGTCGTTCTGGATCGGCTTCGTCTCGGTGGTCCTCGCGCTGATTCCGGGCATCGTGCTCGGCTTGATCGCGGCGTTCTTCGAGAAATGGGCCGATACGCCGATCATGCGCATCATGGACGTGCTGCTCGCGTTGCCCTCGCTGCTACTGGCAGTCGCGGTGGTTGCAATCATCGGCCCGGGTCTCGTCAACACGATGCTGGCAATTGCGATCGTCGCGCTGCCGGGTTATGTGCGTCTGACGCGTGCGTCGGCGCAAGGCGAATTGCAGAAAGAGTATGTGACGGCTTCGCGCGTTGCTGGTGCGGGTACGCTGCGTTTGATGTTCTCGCAGGTGCTGCCGAACTGCACCGCACCGTTGATCGTGCAGGCTACGCTGGGCTTTTCGTCGGCGATTCTCGATGCCGCGGCGCTCGGCTTCCTCGGTCTCGGCGTGCAACCGCCGTCTGCGGAGTGGGGCGCGATGCTGGCCTCGGCGCGCGACTATATCGACAGCGCCTGGTGGATCGTCACGATGCCGGGTCTTTCCATCCTGATCTCGGTGCTCGCGATCAATCTGCTCGGCGACGGGCTGCGCGACGCACTCGATCCCAAACTGAAACGGATGGCATGAATGAAACAACCCCCACGTTCACTTCATTCACTGCCCCCCGAGGGGGCGGGTCAGCATGCTTCGGGCGGCCGTGCGCATGCTGACAGCAATCTATTGACCATCCGCAACCTCGCGGTGGATTTCAACGGCCTGCCCGCTGTGGATCGGATCAACCTCGATGTCGCGCCCGGCGAAGTAGTCGGCGTAGTCGGCGAATCGGGCTCGGGCAAGAGCGTGACAATGATGGCGTTGATGGGCCTGATCGACGCGCCCGGCAAAGTCACCGCAGACGAAATCACCTTCAACGGCAAGAATCTGCTGAAGGCGTCGGCCAAAGAGCGCCGTAAGATCATCGGCAAAGACATCGCGATGGTGTTCCAGGACGCGCTCACCAGTCTGAATCCGAGCTACACGGTCGGCTATCAGATCAAGGAAGTGCTGAAACTGCACGAAGGCCTGCGAGGTAGCGCGTTGGACAAACGCGCGCTGGAGTTGCTCGATCAGGTCGGCATTCCAGACCCGAAAGGCCGCATCGGTTCATTTCCGCATCAGATGTCGGGCGGCATGAACCAGCGCGTGATGATCGCGATGGCGATTGCCTGCAACCCGAAGCTGCTGATCGCCGACGAACCGACCACCGCGCTCGACGTGACGATCCAGGCGCAGATCATGGAGTTGCTGATCAAGCTGCAGAAGGATCGCGGCATGGCGCTCGTGCTGATCTCGCACGATCTGGCGGTGGTGTCCGAGGTCGCGCAGCGAGTCGCGGTCATGTACGCTGGCGAAGTGATCGAAACGAACCGCGTGCCGGACATCTTCGCCGCGCCGCATCATCCGTACACGGAAGCGTTGCTGGCGGCGATTCCCGAGCACAATGTCGGCGCGGTGCGGCTCGCTGCACTGCCGGGCATGGTGCCGGGGCGTGACGATCGTCCGAAAGGCTGTCTGTTCGCACCGCGCTGCAAGTATGTGGTCGACGACTGCATGAAGGCGCGACCGGCATTGACACCGATGCAAGGTCACGCCGAAGTGGCGCGCGTGCGCTGCATCAAACCCCTGAACCTGAGCGGCGACGCCAACGTTCACACCCATGGAGGCGCACGATGAACGCAGTACTCGAACCGCGGCGCCAGTCGGACCATGCGGGCGATCACGTACTGGTTGCCGACAAGCTTGCGCGTTACTACACGGTGAAGCGCGGCATGTTCAGCCAGGGCACGGTCAAGGCGCTGAACGGCGTGTCGTTTGCGCTCGAACGCGGCAAGACCCTGGCGGTGGTGGGTGAATCCGGTTGCGGAAAATCCACCCTTGCGCGTCAACTGACCATGATCGAAAAGCCCAGCGCGGGCCGCCTGTTGATCGACGGTGAAGACGTGGCGGGCGCCGATCACGCGAAGATCGCGGCGCTGCGGCGGCGCGTGCAGATGGTGTTCCAGAATCCGTTTGCCTCGCTGAATCCGCGCAAGACAGTCGAGCAGACGCTCAGCGAACCGCTCGCCATCAATACGCAACTGAGCACGACCGAACGTGCCGAACGGATCGCGCAGATGATGCGCACGGTCGGCTTGCGTCCGGAGCATGCCAAGCGCTATCCGCATATGTTCTCGGGCGGTCAGCGGCAGCGTGTGGCCATTGCGCGCGCGATGATCCTCGATCCGCAGATCGTGGTCGCCGATGAGCCGGTGTCCGCGCTCGACGTGTCGATCCAGGCGCAGATTCTCAATCTGTTCATGGATCTGCAGGAGCAGTTCAAGACCAGCTACGTGTTCATCTCGCACAACCTGTCGGTGGTGGAGCATATCGCCGACGATGTGATGGTGATGTACTTCGGTGGCGTGGCGGAGCTTGGCGACAAGAAGCGGATTTTCTCGAATCCACGTCATCCGTACACGCGTGCGTTGATGTCGGCCACGCCTTCGATCTTCGAAGCAGATCGCACGATCAAGATCAAGCTGCAAGGCGAGATGCCGTCGCCGCTGAATCCGCCGTCGGGTTGCACGTTCCATCAGCGCTGCCCGTATGCGATCGACCGTTGCCGTAGTGAAGAACCGAAGTTGCGTGAAGTGGATGGCCGTCAGGTATCGTGTCACCGCGCCGAGGAGGTGGGGGACATGGATGCCTGATGCAGTGGCGGCGCGTCGTCTTGCGCGCCGCTCGCGTGATGGTGGCCGCCACGCTGCTTTCGCGCGGCGCTGGGGAGCGTTTGCACTGACCGGTGCCGCGCTCCTCGGCGTGTGTTCTGTATTTCATCTGCGCGCGGGGCCGATCGGCGTCGCGCATGCTGCGGGAGCGGCCGCCAATACGCCCGCTCAGGCGGGACGGCCGGCGATGCCGGTGCCCAGTCTGCCGGCGCCGCCGCGCGCCACCTTGCCGGGCTTCAATCCGCCGCCCGCTACGCCTGGCACCACGGCGAGCGGCCCGGTGCGCACGCAGCCGGCGCGCATGCCGTTCTATGTCGCGACACGCGGCACCACGACCATTTACGTGCTCGGCACGTTGCATGTCGGCGACCCCGCCGACTATCCGCCCGGGCAACCGTTCCGCGCGCCGATCCTCGGCGCCCTGGCGGCCTCGCCGACGCTGGCGCTCGAACTCTCACCCGACGAACTGCTGGTCTCGCAAGACGACGTGTCGAAGTACGGCGTATGCCGGCGCGACTGTCTGCCGGGTCTGCTGCCCGAGCCTTTGTGGCGCAAGCTCGCCTTGCGCCTGCGCGGCAATCCCGCGGCGCAGGATGAGATCAAGAAGATGCGGCCGTGGCTCGCGTCCCTGGTGGTGGAAACCTACGATTCGTTGAGTGCCGGCTTGCAGACCGAGTACGGCACGGAAGCGCAATTGCAGAACGTGTATATCAGGACGCGTGGCAAGATCGTCGGCCTCGAGACCTTGCCACAGCAAATGCGGGCGTTCACCGGACTCACGCTTGCACAGCAGCGCGAAATGCTCGCACAGGATCTGGTGCAGACGCCCGCGGAAAACGTCGACGATGTGAAGACGTTGCATCGGCTGTGGCGAGTGGGCGATGCCGATGCGATTGCGGCGTGGCAGGCCGCGAAGTCCGAAAAGCTGGCGCGCGACAAGCGGATCTCCGATTCGATCGACAACCGGATCGTGTACGAGCGCAACCGGCGTTTTGTGTCACGGATGCTGCTGATCGCCGGGCCGAACAAGCCGGTGTTCGTGGCGATCGGCGCGTTGCATCTGGGTGGCCGCAAGGGCGTGCTGCAGCTTTTGCGGCAGCACGGGTTCTTGGTGGATGCGGGGTGAGAGTCGTCCCAGCCTTACGCGAGACACGCGTAGTGGCTGATCACAGTCCTAACCGGGGTAGGCCGTTCGGCCAGACCAGGAACCGGTAATTTCACAGCCAGTCCGACGCTGACGTGCGCCGCAAACTGCTCGCGGCGCACGCGGACATAGCTGCCCATGCATGCTATGATGTATGTACAGATGTCAATACAGGTGCTGTGTGCGGTTTGAATGGGACGAAATCAAGAATCAAATCAACATTCGTAAGCATGGCATCGACTTCAGAGATGCTGTCGACGTGTTCGATCATCCCGTGCTGACGGCGATAGACGAGCGGGAAGACTACGGTGAGGAGCGCTGGATCGCGCTTGGCTGGATGGCCGCCATCGTAGGCGTGGTGGTGTACGTCGAACGCAGTGCCGATGTGATCCGTATCATTTCGGCCCGCAAGGCGACGAAGCACGAGGTCAAACGCTACAAGTACAGCGTCTGGAATTGACTGGCACGGTGGGTAGCGCGGGAATGGCTGAAAACGAGCAGAGGCGAAATTATGGGTAAAACATCAGGAACCGACTGGAAGCGACTTGCAAAGGCAGGCGACGCGCAAATCGACACGAGCGACGTGCCCGAATTGGGCGACGACTTTTTTGACCGCGCCGAGTTGCACGTTCCGCCGAAACAGGCTGTGACCATGCGTCTGGACGCGGATGTACTGAGCTGGTTCAAAGAACAGGGGGCGGGCTATCAAACGCGCATCAACAAGTTGTTGCGCGCTTACATGCTTGCGCAGCAGCGTCGCCGTCCTTAAGGTGCGGCGTCGCGGCGTTCTGTTTGCGTATGAAGGGGATTGAGAAGGGCGCTGCGCAGAAACGCCTGAAATCGGCGCAGCGTTGGTTTTACAGGCTGCCGTCGCGTAGTTCTTCCGATACGCGTTTGACCACCGGCGCCCAATCGCCCAATCTGGTCTGTCGGAACAACTTCATCGCCGGATACCACGGCGAATCGCTGCGTTCTTCGAGCCAGCGCCAGTCCGAGTTGGCGGGCAGCAACACCCACACCGGCTTGCCCAGTGCGGCGGCCAGGTGCGCCACACCGGTGTCCACGGCGATCACAAGATCGAGGTTCATGATGAGCGCGGCGGTGTCGTCGAAGCTCTTCAGATCTGCGGTGAAATCGTGGGTGCGGAAAGCTTCAGACGCATCAGCCAACTGATCGTGCGCTGGGCCCTTTTGCAGTGCGTACCACGCGACGTCATTCAGCTCGCTTAGCGGGCTCAGGGCGGCCAATGCCATCGAGCGATAGCGATCGTTGCCGAACGTCGGGCTGCCGGACCACACCAGGCCCACTTTGCGTTTTGCTTTGCCGGCTGCGTCCGCCCGCCTGCGCCATGTCTTGATCTTTGCCTTGTCGGCGAACATATACGGCACATCCGCGGGAATGGTCGACAGTTCGGTGCCGGCGCACGACGGCACGCTCATCAACGGCACCCAGAAATCGTACTGACCGTGAGGTGAGCCACTGAACGCGCGATGCACGCCCGGGATGCGTTCGACCAGCGGCAGAAGCGGCTCGCGCACACAGAGATCGACCGTGGCGCCGAGTTTCTCGAGCACGCGCGCATAGCGCAGAAACTGGAAGTGGTCGCCGAAACCCTGTTCGCCGACCAGCAACAGGCGGCGCCCGTCGAGCGGCTCGCCATGCCACTCGGCAACGCCCGGCACAGCGATCGCCTCGTAGTCGCTCTTGCGCCAGCGCTTCGCAAACTCCGCCCAACCCTGCTTGTAATCGCCGCGCTTCAGCAACAGCCACGCGAGATTCTGATGCGCATCCGCGTAGTTGGGATCGAGCGCCAGTGCATGGCGGTAGAAGCCTTCTTCTTCATCCAGGCGGCCCTGCGCGCCGAGCGATCCGCCGAGGCAAACCAGATTCGTCGGGTTCGGCTTGAGTGCGACCGCACGCCGATACTGCGATTCGGCGCCGGCGTAGTCACCGAGTTTGCCGATCAGGCTGCCCAGGTTGATGTGGGCCTCGGCATAATCGCCGCGCAGTGCCAGCGCCCGTTCGAAACTGGCGATGGCGGCGGCGTGATCGCCTTGCGCGTTGTACGCATTGCCCATGTTGAAGTGCGTTTCCGCCGATTGCGGATCGAACGCCAGCGCGTTTTGATAACAGGCCAGCGCCTCGTCGTAGCGGCCGAGCTTGTTCAGCGCCGTACCGAGGTTCAGATGCGCGTCGACCAGTGAGGGATTGACTGTCAACGCCAGCCGATACTGCTCGATCGCTACTTCGAACGAGCCTTGCGCTTGCAGCGCGACACCGAAGTTGTTGCGCGCGTCGGCGAAATCCGGCTGCAACTGCAGCGCCTGGTCATAGCAGATCATCGCTTCTTCGCGATGGCCGAGCGCGGCGGCGACGAGGCCACGATTGCTCCAGCAGGCGGCATCAGTGCGATCGAGTTTGAGCGCTTCGCTCATCAACTCGGCGGCGAAACCATGTTCGCCGCGCTGATGTTGCAGCACGCCGAAGTAATGCAGCGTTTTGGCATGCGTTGGGGCGAGTGCGAGGGCTTCGCGGTAAAAAGGCTCGGCGGCATCGAGGCAGCCGGCTTGGTGCGCTTCGAGCGCCGCATCAATCAGAGAGGTGAGGTAAGCGGAGGGCGGCGCGTCAGTAGGTGTGGTGTGGGGGTAGGATTGATGTTCCATGAGGGACCTGCTGGAAAGCGCTGACGGCGCGCGTTGCGCGCGTCGCCAGCGCATGTGGATGGAAGAGCATCCACCAGCTTATGTTCAGGCCCCTTCCCTGGCGATCGGACGCCTCCGAATTCGGCGGCGTCCATTTGCCGCGGACTCACGCGCATGCATCGGCCAGAGCGAAAGTCCTACGCGATATCGGAGGCTGCCACGCGGCTCGGTCAACGGCCCTACAGGAACATCAGGAAATTCAACAGGAAGATGTTCACAACCAGCAAGGTTAGCGCGGTGGGCACCTGCACCTTGATCACGGCATTCTTATCCGGCAGTTCCAGCAGCGCGGCCGGCACCATGTTGAAGTTCGCGGCCATCGGCGTCATCAGCGTGCCGCAGTAGCCCGAGAACATGCCGATCGCGACCATCACCGCCGGGTTGCCATGAAACACGCCGACCAGGATCGGCACACCGACGCCGCCTGTCATCACCGGGAACGCGGCGAAGCCGTTACCCATCACCATCGTGAAGAGTGCCATGCCGATGCAGTACACGGCCACCGCGATAAAGCGGTAGTCGAGGCTGATGTAGGCCGTGGTCACGTGAGCGACCGCCTTGCCGACGCCGGCGTCCGAGAACACGAGGCCGAGCATGCCGAGCATCTGCGGCAGCACCGCGGCCCATGACAACGCGTCGACCAGGCGGCGCGCCTCTTTCATCGACTGGCCGACGGTATCGCGCGTCAGCACGCAGGCAATCGCGAGTGCAATTACGCAGCCGATGCCGAAGCCGATCAACGTCACGTTGGCCTTCTCGATCAGCGGCATGCCGCCGAAGATCAGATGGCTGGCCGACAGCGTAATGATCACGGTGACGACGGGAATCGTCAGCGCGGGCACGAACAGCTTGTTGCCCAGACGCGCGGCGCTAGCCTTGCGCGTTTCGAGCGACAGCAGTTTCGGCTTGGCCGCGGTCACGCCGCCGAAGCCCGCAGCCAGCGCCATCACGATGACCAGCACGCCGACCACCGAGGGCGGCAGCTTGTCGCCGATCAGGAAGATCAGCGCGTAAAGGATCCAGAAACCGCCGGCGGTGAAACGGCGCGGGTGTTCCTTGTCCGTGACGATCATGCCGCCGATGACGAGCAAAACCACGCCGAGCAGCCAGAACAGATAGGTAATCGTGAACGTCATGCTTTGTCTCCTGCGGCGGGTTGCGTCGGCGAAACGGAGGCGGTGTTCGCTGCGGCATTGCCGCGCAGTTCGAGTTCGAGCCTGCGGTCGAGCAGATAGAGGCGGAAGCCGTGAACGATGAACGCGCAGATCGCGGTCGGGATGCCCCAGACGGCCACGTGAATCGGCTCGACGATGATGCCGGCTTCTTTCAGGAAGGTGGTCATCAGCACGATTGCGCCGAACGCAACGAAGATGTCTTCACCGAAGAACAGGCCGACGTTGTCGGTCGCCGCGGAGAAGGCGCGCAATTTGAAACGCACCGCGTCGCTGATCTTGCCGAAGCGCGTTTCAGTCGCGCCCTCAGCCATCGGTGCGATCAGCGGACGCACCATCTGCGGATGGCCGCCGAGACCGGTCAGGCCGACAGCGGCGGTCAGTTCGCGCACCAGCAGATAGACGATCAGCAAGCGCCCTGCGGTCGCGGCCTTGATACCGCCGATCCACGCCTGCGCGCGCTCGCGCAAGCCATGCCGTTCCAGCAGGCCGATTACGGCCAGCGGCAGCAGAATGATCAGCGGGATATTGCGGGTCTTGATGAAGCCGGTGCCGATTTCAGCGAGGATCTTTTCAGGCGGGAAGTGCGCGGCCAGACCGGTGATAATCGCGGCCATCGCCACGATCAGCATCGGATTGAACCGTAATAAAAAGCCGACGATGATGACGGCCACGCCAATGAGCGGCCATAGACTGACTGTTGTCTGCATCTGGATCTCCAAACAGGGTTTCAACCTCGCCGCTTGTGGCGGCTAACGTGGGCCGGCGCCTGATGATCCACGCGCCGTCTTGCTGCCACGGCTCTTGATGGCCGCGTTGCTTCGACTACACCTGCACCTGCTGCTTGTTTGCCGCTTCGCTGCTGCTCATTTGCTGTTCCACGGCGGGTACTGCAACGCGTCATGCACCTGACAAACGCCCCGCATGGAGCGGGGCGTTCGGGGTTTGGCAACGGTTGAATCGCGCTGTCTGGTTCGCAATGGTCGACGCGTGGATCAGACGCGCGCGGCGCCAGCCGCGTGAACGTCAATGCCCGCGTCCTGTAGCGCGCTGCGGATACGCCGCGCGAACGCCAGCGCGTGCGGACCGTCGCCGTGCAGGCAGATGGTTTGGACGTTGAGCGGCACCCAGTGTCCGTCGACGGCCTGCACGCGGCGCTCGCGCACCATGGCGAGCGTGCGCTCCAGCACCACGTCTTCGTCGTCGAGCAGCGCGCCCGGCTCCTTGCGCGGTACCAGCGAGCCGTCGGCGCGATAGCCGCGGTCGGCGAATACTTCTTCGACGGCAGTCAGGCCGGCTGCCCGGGCGGCCGTCACGAGTCCGCTGTTGGCGAGCGCGAACACCGCCACCGACGGGTCGAAATCGTGAACTGCCGAGACGATCGCATCGGCGATCTTCGCGTCGTGCGCGGCCTGGTTGTACAGCGCACCGTGCGGCTTGACGTGCGCGATGCGCCCGCCTTCGGCCTGCGCGATCGCCGACAGGGCGCCGAGCTGATACAGCACGCCTGCATAGATATCGTTGGCCGGCAGATCCATTTCCTTGCGGCCAAAATTCTCGGGATCGTTAAAGCTCGGATGCGCGCCGATCGACACGCCTTTTTGCACCGCCCAGCGCACGCAGTCGCGCATGGCGTTGGCGCCGCCCGCGTGCCAGCCGCACGCGATGTTGGCCGAGCTGACGAGGTCGAGCAGCGCCTCGTCGGACCCGCAGCCTTCGCCGAGATCGGCGTTCAAATCGATTTCCATGGTGTTCCCCTACATAGTGTTACAGCGCTGCGACCGCCGGCTGGCGCGCGCAACGCTCTTCGTGCATGGCAATTGCGGCGTCGATCTGCCGCAAATACGTGCGTTCTTCCAGCAAAGCCTGGCGTGCCTCATAGGGCGTCGTCGGGATGAAACGGATGGCGGCGTTCAGGCGAACCTGCGCGAGCTTCCATAGATCGGCCTGAATCACGGCGCCGATCTTCGGATAGCCGCCGGTGGTCTGCGCATCGCTCATCAACACGATCGGCTGGCCGTTCGGCGGCACCTGAATCGTGCCGGGCAGCACCGCGTGCGAGAGCAGATCGTTTTTCCTGGTGCGCTTCAGTTCCGTACCGGCGAGGCGGTAGCCCATACGGTTGCTGTTCGGTGTGACCAGCCATTCATCGGACCAGAACGATTCGTGCGCTTCTTCGGTGAAGCTATCGTATTCCGGGCCTTGCAGCACGCGGATCGGCACAGCCCACGGCACGCCGGACGGATGCCGGCCGCGCCGCAGCGGTTCGTGTACCAGCACGAACTTGCACCAGGCGGGCGCCTTCACGCCGAACTCCGGCGCTTCGGGGGTAAAGCCGAGGTGGCCGCGTTGCGGCGGCGCGCCGACCGGCAGACGGTCGCCGTCGCGCAACGCCCGGCCGCCGAGTCCGCCGAAATGGCCGGCGAGATCGGTGCTGCGCGAACCGAGCATCGGCAACACGTCGATGCCGCCCGCGATGCAGACGTAGCCGCGCATGCCGCGTTTGGCCGCTTGCAGAACCAGCTCCTGGCCGGCCTGCACCGGCAGGCTCCACCATGAATAGACCGGCTTGCCGTCGAGCGTCGCGCCGAATTCGGTGCCGGTGATGGCCACGCGTGTGGCGCGCAGAAAGCGCAGCACGGTCGGTCCGAAGGTAATTTCCAGGCCGGCCGCATCGGGCCGGTTGCCCACCAGCCGGTTGCCGACTTCAAGCGACAGACGGTCGAGCGCACCACCCATCGCGACGCCGAGATGCCGGTAGCCGTGACGGCCGAGATCCTGAATCGTGGTCAGCAGACCCGCGCGAATCACATCGATCATGCGTGTATCCCCGCGACGGTAAAGCGCACCCGGTCGCCCGGTTGCAACAGCGTGGGCGGACGGCGAGCCGGATCGAACAGCGGCAGTTCGGTGCGGCCGATCAACTGCCATCCGCCTGGGGAGGTCGCCGGATAAATGCCGGTTTGCTCACCGCCGATGCCGACCGAACCGGCCGGCACTTCCAGCCGCGGCGACGAACGGCGCGGCGTGTGCAGCACTTTGTCGAGCCCACCCATATAGGCGAAGCCCGGCTGAAAGCCGAGGAAAAACACCACGTACTCGCCGTCCGCATGACGTTGCACGACCTCGCGCACGCTCAGGCCGGTGTGATTGGCGACCACCTGCAGGTCGGGGCCGAACTCACCGCCGTATTGCACCAGGATTTCAACTTCACGGCCGGCTGCGGGCACGTCGCTCGCCGCGGTCCAGGCCGCTTGCAGAAGGCTCGCCAGCGCTTCGCGATCGGCTTCGAGCGGATCAAATACGAGCGTCAGATTGTTCATGCCCGGCACAACCTCCAGCACGTGCGGCCAGTCTCGCGCGGCCTCGGCGGCAGCCCACACGCGCCGCTGGCAGTCCAGCGTGGCAGGCGGCGGCGCCTCGCAGACAAGCGCGGCATCGCCGAGCGGGAAGATTCTTGGTTGGCTCATCGCTTAATGGCCCAGGTCGAGTCGGAAATGTCGAGCATATCGGACCCTATGGAAATCTATCGACATCGGGTCCGCGATGTTTGAAGCGTACATTATCAATAAAATATCAACAATTTATCTATAAGCGTTTTCGCCAGGCTCCCCGGAATGGGTGGCTCGTCGTACACTCCCGACACCTTCCCATCCTGTTTCCCGAGAATCTTCACCATGTCGCGCCACCCCACCAAGATCGTTTCCTCGGAACATCTCGTGTCCGACACCAGCGCGGAGCTGTCCGAGCTGGAGTACGCACTCATCATGGCGGGCAATGCATTCAACCGATGGATGGTGCGTTGCATGTCGGCGGCCGGCGAAAAGGACATGACCGCGATCGAAGTCTCGCTGCTGCACCACGTCAGCCACCGCGAGCGGCGCAAGAAGCTGGCCGACATCTGCTTCGTGCTGAACATCGAAGACACGCACGTCGCCACTTACGCGTTGAAGAAGCTCGTAGCTAGAGGGTATGTAAAAAGCGAAAAGACCGGCAAGGAAGTGTTCTTCTCGGCGACCGATCCGGGCCGCGCGCTCTGTCTGAAATACCGCGAAGTGCGCGAGAGCTGCCTGATTTCGACGCTGAAGGAAAGCGGCCTGACCAACGAGCAGATCGGCGAGGCAGCGCAATTGATGCGCAATGCGTCCGGGCTGTACGACACGGCCGCACGGGCGGCGGCGTCTTTATAACGGGGTTCGGCCTCGACGGTTGTTGATGGGGCGCCTCGCACGGCGCTCTTCAAACGCTTAATCCGCCGGCCGTGGATAGAGACCGGCTTCCGTCACGATCAGATCGAGCGGGATGTCGTGAGCCTCACGCTGCAATGCGTCCGTGCGACACGCTTCGTAGGCGATACCGACCGTGACCGGCTTCTTCGGCCCCGGCCATGCGGCCAGCGTGCGATCGTAGTAGCCACCGCCGTAGCCGAGCCGGAAGCCGTCGGCGTCGAAGCCCACGCACGGCACGAACAGCAGATCGGGAGCCACGACGCATCCCGAAGTGGGCTCGGCGATCTTGTGATGGCCGATCTTCATCGTCATATCCGGCGCCCATGCGTGAAATTCGAGCGGCACGCCGCGTTCCTTGACGATCGGCAAACCCGCCTCGCGTTGCGAGTCGGCTGCGAGCCAGATCGCAATCGCGGTGCGCGCGTCGAATTCGCCCGCCAGCGGCCAATAGAACCCCACGCTGCTCACGCCGTAGTGCTTCAACGCATCGAGAACGCGACGGTTGAGCGCGGCGTTGTGCGCCGGCTCGGAAGCCGCTTGTAGCCTTGCTTCCAATAGCATTCGACGCAGCGCCTTTTTCGATTCCGCGGCGGGGTTGCATGCTATGCTTGGGTTCAATTCGCGCTCCAGAAACAACGATGTCAAAACGCCTCTATCGAGTATATCGCGCGGCCGGTCTGGCGCTTGCCGCCGCGGCACTCGTCGCGTGCAGCACGGCCTCCGCCGTCAAGCCCATTCCCCTTTCACAACTCACGAACGACGACCAGACCTTCGTCCAGCTTCGCGAAGCCGCCCGCAATAATGACGCGGCGCGCGCAGCGCAACTGGCAAGCATGATCCCGAACTATCCGGCGCCTTCGTATCTGGAGTACTTCCAGCTTAAGCCGCAATTGTTCGATTCCAGCGGCCATGCGCGTATTGACGCGCCGGATGCGCCGGTGCTGTCGTTCCTGCAGAAGTACGACGGCCTGGCGATCGCCGACCGCCTGCGCAACGACTACCTCACGGTGCTCGGCGCGCGTCACGACTGGCGTAACTTCGATCAGCAATACGCGCGTTTCGTGCTGAACGACGATACGCAGGTGAAGTGCTACGCGCTCGAGTCGCGTGCCGCGCGTGGTGAAAACGTCGCGGACGCGGCGCGCGCGCTGCTGGTCGACCCGAAATGGTACGGCGACGGATGCGTCGATTTGGTCACCTCGCTGGCGGTCAACCAGCAATTCAGTTCCGACGACGTGTGGCAACAGATCCGCCTCGCGTACGAACAGAACTACACGAGCACGGGCAGCAAGCTCGTCGATGCGCTCAGCAACCAGCCGCCCGATCCGGTGCTGTTTGGCCAGGCCACGAGTACGCCGCCGTTGTTGCTGGCGCGCGGCATCGGTCCGGATACGCAATCGCACCAACTCGCGTTGCTCGCGATCACGCGCATGGCGCGCAACGATCCGGCCATGGCAGCGGCCACGTTCGCCTCGGTGGCGCCGTCGTTGAGTTCGCCCGAGCGCGCAATCGGCTGGGGCACGATTGCCTACCAGGCCGCCGCCAAGCAGATGCCGAGCGCGGTCGACTGGTACCGCCTGTCGGTGAATGCGCCGCTGTCGAACCCGGCGTACGAATGGCGCACCCGCACCGCACTGCTCGCGGGCGACTGGACCATGGTGCGGTGGTCGATCGAACAGATGCCGCCGGCGCTGCGCAATCAGCCGTCGTGGGTGTACTGGCATGCCCGTGCGCTCAAGCAGGCCGACGACACAACTACGGCCAACCAGGAATTCGAGTCGATCTCGCAGGGCTTCAACTTCTACGGCCAACTGGCTGCGGAAGAGCTCGGCCAGAAGATCACCGTGCCGCCGAAAACCACCGTGACCGACGCCGAAGTCCAACAGGCCGGCAACACGCCGGGCTTCGATCTGGCGCAGCGTTTCTACGCGCTGAATCTGCGGCTCGAGGGCAATCGCGAATGGAACTGGCCGCTGCGCAACATGAGCGACCGGCAGCTGATCGCCGTGGCCGAATACGCGCGCCGGATCGAGTTGTATGACCGTACCGTGAACACGGCGGACCGCACGAAGAGCGAGCACGATTTCTCGCTGCGCTATCTGTCGCCGTTCAAGGATATCGTCGAGCGCGATGCGCAGTCGAATGGGCTCGACGTCGAATGGGCATACGGGCTGATTCGCCAGGAATCGCGCTTCATCATGAACGCGCGCTCGGAAGTTGGCGCGAGCGGCCTGATGCAGCTGATGCCGGGCACCGCGCAACTAGTGGCGAAGAAAATCGGCCTCGGCCCGATTTCGCGCGAGCAGATGAACGATATCAACACCAACATCCTGCTCGGCACGAACTACCTGTCCATGATCTACAATCAGTTCGACGGGTCCGCTGTGCTGGCCACCGCCGGTTATAACGCCGGTCCCGGCCGTCCGCGCAACTGGCGGCAATCGTTGCAGCATCCGGTTGAAGGCGCGATCTTTGCCGAGGCGATTCCGTTCCAGGAAACGCGCGACTACGTCAAGAATGTGTTGTCCAACACGGTCTACTACGCGGCATTGTTCGAAGGCCGTCCGCAATCGCTGAAGGCGCGTCTGGGTTATATCGCACCGTAAGCGCCGTGCCGCCGCCGCGTCATGTCTTCTGATGCGGCGGTGCGCCACGCCAGCCGTTGCCGCGGCTTCCACCAGGGAGTCGAAAATGCGACATCAAGCCGTTGCGGTCATCGGCGGTTCCGGTTTTATCGGCAGCCATCTCGTCAATGCCCTCGTTGAAATGGGCAAAGACGTGCGCATCGCCACCCGGCGGCGCTATAACGCCCGCCATCTCACCCTGCTCCCCATCGACGTGATCGAAGCCGACGTGTTCGATCCGGTGCAGCTCGCGCGTTTCGTCGAAGGCGCCGATTGCGTCATCAACCTCGTTGCTACGCTGCATGGCAAACGTGGCACGCCCTATGGGCCGGAGTTCGCCCGCGCGCACGTCGAATTGCCGACCAAAATCGTTGCGGCGTGCGAAGGCAAGGGTGTGCATCGGCTGATTCATATCAGCGCGCTCGGCGCCGATTTGAACGGGCCGAGTATGTATTCGCGCTCGAAGGGCGACGGGGAAAAAGCCGTGCATGCGGCGAATCTGGCGTGGACGGTTTTCCGTCCGTCCGTGGTGTTCGGTCCTGAAGACCAGTTCCTCAACAAGTTCGCGTTCCTGCAGCGGATGTTCCCAGTGATTCCGCTAGCGATGCCGGACGCGAAATTCCAGCCGGTGTACGTCGGCGACGTGGCAAAAGCAATCTGCAACGTGCTCGATCTCGACGCGGCCAGCGGCCATACCTACGACCTCGGCGGCCCTACCGTCTACACACTCGAAGACCTCGTCAAGTATTGCGGCGATGTGATCGGCCGGCATGCGCGAATCATTCGCCTGCCGGAGGCGTTGGCGCGCTTGCAGGCGTTGACGTTTGAAATGGCGCCGGGCGAACCGGTGATTTCGCGCGACAATCTCGATTCGATGAAAGTCGACAACGTGTTGAGCGGACCGCTTGCGCCTGAACTCGGCATCGAACCCGCCAGCATCGAAACGATCGCGCCCGTCTATCTGACCGGCGCGTCGACGCGTTCGCGCTTCGACGCGTTTCGCGCGAGCGCGGGGCGTTGAACCTTTTTATCTCTTCCTTTTATATCCGGCATGAAGCTGCTTATCGGTGACAAGAACTACTCGTCATGGTCGATGCGTCCTTGGCTGCTATTCAAACAATTCGGCATCCCATTTGAAGAGGTGCTGATTCATTTGCATGAATCCGGTACGAAGTCCGCGATTCTGGCTTACGCGCCGACGGGTCCGGGCAAGGTGCCGTGCCTGATCGGCGAAGACGGATCGGCCACCTGGGATTCGCTGGCGATCGCCGAGACGCTGGCTGAGCGCTTCCCGCAGCATGCGCTGTGGCCGCGCGAGCCGGCGGCGCGTAGCCACGCACGCAGCATTAGCGCCGAGATGCATTCGGGTTTCGGCGAATTGCGCTCGAACATGTGGATGAACATTCGTGCGTCGTTTCCGGGCAAGAACGCCACACCGGGTGCACTGGCCGACATTGCGCGCATCGACGCGATCTGGAGCAGATGTCTCGATGGCTACGGCGGTCCTTTCCTGTTCGGCGAGTTCAGCATTGCCGACGCGATGTACGCACCCGTCGTGATGCGCTTCAACACGTGGCAACCGGCGCTCTCCGAAGCCGCCGCGGCTTATGTTCGTCGTGTGACGGCGTTGCCGGCGGTGAAGGCGTGGATCGACGACGCGCTGTGCGAAACGCATGCCATTCCGTACCAAGACGTATGCCCATGAACATCTACGCAGTAGGCGGCGCGATCCGTGACGAGTTGCTGGGCGTACCCGTGCAGGACCGGGACTACGTAGTGGTTGGCGCGACGCCCGAGCAGATGGTGGCGCAGGGCTATCGTCCGGTGGGCAAGGATTTCCCGGTGTTTCTGCATCCGCAGACGCACGAGGAATACGCGCTTGCGCGTACCGAGCGCAAGACGGCCGCGGGTTATCACGGCTTCCAGTTCTTCTACGCGCCGGACGTCACACTTGAAGAGGATCTCGCTCGCCGCGACCTGACAATCAACGCGATGGCGCGCGAAATGCGCCCGGACGGCGAACTGACCGGCCCGGTGATCGACCCGTTCAACGGCCGGAGCGATTTGCAGGCGCGGCTGTTTCGTCACGTCAGCGACGCGTTTCTGGAAGACCCCGTGCGAATTTTGCGGATTGCGCGGTTCGCAGCGCGTTTCGTCGATTTCACGGTGGCGCCGGAGACGATGGCGCTGATGCGCAAGATGGTGGCCGACGGCGAGGTCGATGCACTGGTCGCCGAGCGCGTGTGGCAGGAAGTGTCGCGCGGGTTGATGGAGAAGAAGCCGTCCCGCATGTTCGAGGTGCTGCGGGAATGCAACGCCCTGGCGCGGATTCTGCCGGAGATCGATGCGTTGTTCGGCGTGCCGCAGCGGGCTGACTATCATCCCGAAGTGGATACGGGCGTGCACGTGATGATGGTGGTCGACCATGCCGCGCAGCAGGGTTACGCGTTGCCGGTTCGGTTCGCGGCGCTCACGCATGATCTGGGCAAAGCGACGACGCCGGACGACATATTGCCGCGCCATATCGGGCATGAGGGGCGCAGCGTGGATTTGCTGAAGCCCTTATGTGAGCGGCTGCGGGTGCCGAATGAATGCCGCGATCTGGCGCTGCTGGTCGCGCGGGAGCATGGGAATATTCATCGCGTGATGGAGATGGGGGCAGCCGCGTTGGTCAGGCTGCTCGAGCGCAGCGATGCTATCCGGAAACCGGCGCGGTTTGCTGAAGCCTTGCAGGCATGCGAGGCGGATGCGCGTGGGCGGCTTGGGTTTGAGATGCGGGAGTATCCGCAGGCTGAGCGGCTGAGGATTGCGCTTGTTGCTGCGCGGGGCGTGGATGCTGGTGCTGTGGCTAAGCGGCTCGTTGAGTCGCCTGCGGGGATTAAGGATGCAGTGCATGCTGAGCGCGTTCGCGCTGTTGAAGGGGTTCTTGCTTGAGGTTTTTTTGCCTGCTCGGCGCTTATTGTCAGTGTTCCTAGGGCTTTGGCCTTTCCTTGATTTGTTAGTGGTCTATTAGTGTCGCCCCTGTGCGGGGCGGCACCTACTTTTCTTTGCATGCCGCAAAGAAAAGTAGGCAAAAGAAAGCGGCTCAAACCGCTACTGCTAAGTGGGCACCGTAGTTTGCTAGGGGTAGTGGTGCATCTGGAATCTGGGTTCGTGCACCTGCATGCGCCAGTGACAAGGGCGTCATACTTCCGGCGGCGCTGCGCGCGCCGAAGAGCACTTCTTAAAACCACCCGCTACGTTTTAACGCTCGTGTCGTGCTACCGGATCGTGACTCGTCATTGCACCGCCGCTACCGTAGCCGCGACCGTGATTGCGGCACACCGACATGTCATTTTAAGTGGGGGGTCGCGGGCGAATGCAGGGGCGCGTCGCCGAGGCGAAGCCGACGGCCCCCACGGCGCCCAACCGAAGCCCCTGGTTTCCCTGGCATACCCGTCCGCGACGCACGCAGTGCGGAGTGGGAGCTGATGACTCCTTTGTCACTAACGCGGAATGCGCGAGAACACGGATTCCGGATGCACCACTACCCGTAGCAGACCACGGTTCCCACTTAGCATTAGTCAGTATGACTCCTGTGAGGCAAGGGCTGGCCTGGCATGAGGAATCAAACGCGGGTTAGCATTGCTACCAGAGCCGCACGGTGCGGACAGGGCCGCACCCGGCGAATTCCGGCACGGAGGCCAGCATGGAACACGATAGCACGCTGTACGTCGGTTGCGACGTTCACAAGGACTCGATCACGATCGCCTATGCGCTCGATGCGGGCGAGGTTGAGCTGCCCGGCAAGACCGGTACGACGCAGGCCGATATCGATCGCCTGTGCAGGCGCCTGCAGTCAAAGGCGCCACGCATCCGCTTCGTCTACGAGGCGGGCCCCTGCGGCTACGGGCTCTACCGTCAACTCGTGAACAAGGGTTTCGACTGCATGGTGTGCGCGCCGTCGCTGATTCCAAAAAAGCCGGGCGAGCGGGTCAAGACCGATCGGCGTGATGCGATCAGGCTGGTGCGCTCACTGCGCGCGGGCGACCTGTCAGCGGTTTGAGCTGCTTTCTCTTGCCTTCTCTTTGCAGCCGGCAAAGAGAAGTAGGTGCCGCCCCGCACAGGGGCAACGCTAATAGACCACTAACAAAACAAGGAAAGGCCAACACCCCAAGAACACTGACAAAAAGCGCCGCGAAGGCTACAAAACCCTCGCGATAAGCGACAAAACCATCGAAAGCACAAGCGTCGACATAAACGGAAACGGATACTCCCGCCCGAAGAGGCGCAACGTAACATCACCAGGCATCCGCCCAATCCCAACCTTCCTGAGCCACGGCCAGCAGGCCGACAACACCGCCACCGCAACAAACGTAGTCAACAGCCAGCGGATCATCGCAAATCCCTAAGGCAAAAAATCACAGCGTATGTGACCGGTCACCGCTCGAAAACGCCCGCAGCGTGTCATCCAGCCCGCGCGAAAACGCGATCACCTTGAACAGCTCGCCCATCTCCGCCTCGGACAACAACTTCTGGACCGCATTCGCCGCAGGCAAAAACTTCGCCGTGTCCGTTGGATCGAGCGCCGATAGCGTCTCGGTAATCCCCGCGTTCAACAAGAACCGCGCTTGCGAAGTGAACCCCAACAAATCCACGCCAGCCTCGACACCGGCTTCGGCGATTCCGGTAAATTCCACGTGCGCGGTGATGTCCTGCAAACCCGGATAAACAAATGGGTCACCATGCGCCCGGTGCCGGTAGTGACACATCAACGTGCCCTGCGCACGCTGCTCATGGTAGTACTCGTGGCGCGGGAAACCATAGTCGATGAAAAACGCCGCGCCACGCGCGAGCATCGTGCAAATGGTCCGCGTGAATGCACAGGCGGCGTCGTGCGTTTCGGTGACGTAGTCGTCGCCGGAAGTTCCAATCTCAGCCAGAAGCGCAATGTCCGCAGCCGCCGATACCAAACGGTCGTCGAACGCAAAGGCGTCGTCGCGCCACGTCACGCCGCGCTCGTGCCAGGCGCCGCCGGTAAAGGCGTAAAGCCGCACCGGCATCGCGTCCAATACCTCGTTGCCGATCACCACGCCTTCGAATTGCTCCGGCAACGCGTCCAGCCAGCGCACCTTCGCGGCCAGCGCCGGCGCCGCGGCTTCGATCGTCTCGCGCTGGCGCTCGCGCAACTCACCCGACAAATCCACGATCGAGTAGCGGTCGAATTCGACGCCCAGCGCGTCGAGCGCATTCAGTAAGCCGGCGGCGAGTTTGCCCGTGCCGGCACCGAATTCCATCAACTCGCGTGTGCTGCTCGCCTGCAGGGCCTCGGCGAGCGGGCGCGCCAGCGTCGCGGCGAAGAGGGGCGACATTTCCGGTGCAGTGACGAAGTCGCTGCCGTCGTCGCCGCGCAGGCCGAATTTGCGAGCGCCGCCGCTGTAATAGCCGAGTCCCGGCGCGTAAAGCGCGCGCTCCATGTAGCGGTCGAATGGCAGCCAGCCGCCTGCCGCTTCGAGCTCCGCGCGGACCTGCGCGACCAGCGCTTCGGACTGCGCAAGCGCGCTCGGGCCGGGAGCAGGTAAACTATCGGGTTGGTGAGCTTTCGGATTCATCCCCGCATTGTAAATGACCGCCTCTCTGGACACCGCCGCCGCCCGCGCGCCTGAAACGCCGCGCATTGTGCTGATTACCGGCGCCGCCCGCCGTATCGGGCGCTCGCTCGCGCTTGGCTTCGCCGCGCGTGGCTGGGACGTGGCGGTCCACTACGGCGCGTCGCAGGAGGAGGCTGACGAAGTCGTCGCGGAAATCGCCGCTCTGGGCCGCCGGGCGGTGGCTTTGCACGCGGAATTGGGCGACGAGGCCCAGGTCGAGCAGCTCCTGCCCGCCTGTATGGCCGCGTTGGGCCGCCCGTCGTGTATTGTCAACAACGCCTCGCGCTTCGAGGAAGACACGGCGCAGAACGTCGGTTACGACCTTCTGCTGAAGCTGACCGCGATGAATCTCGGCGCGCCGCTCGTGCTGGCGCGTATGCTGTTCGAGGCCACGCCGGAAGCCGCGCGCACCGATGAAAGCCAGCGCGGCGTGGTCATCAATGTGCTGGACCAGAAGCTGTACAACATGAATCCGGACTACCTGTCCTACACGCTGTCGAAGGCAGCGTTGCAGACAGCGACGGTTGCGCTGGCGCAGGCGTTGGCGCCGAAAGTGCGCGTGGTCGGGCTTGCCCCCGGTCTGACGATGCAATCCGGCGATCAAACGCCGGCTGGTTTTGAAGAAGCTCACCGTGCTACGCCTTTGGGCCGCGCGTCGCGGCCGGAGGATATTGTCGCCGCCGCGCTGTATCTCGCCGATGCAGCGGGCGTCACCGGAACGACGCTGGTGGTCGACGGCGGGCAGCACCTCGTGCCGCTGCCGCGCGACGTTATGTTTTTGACGGGCGCCTGAAGCGCCCACTTGAGTGCTTCGCACTCTTTTTTCGACTGGAACGAACATGTTTGCCGCTCTTTCGCATCCCCGGCTCGCCGATTGCCGCCGGCTCTTTCTGCGCAATTACGAAGTGCACATCAACATTGGCGTGCACGACTTCGAAAAGCGCGGCGAACAGCGCGTCGTGATCAACGTCGAACTGTTCGTGCCGCTCGCGCTGTCCACGCCGGTTCAGGACAAATTGAACGAAGTCGTCGATTACGACTTCATGCGCTCGACTATCGCGCGCCGCGTCGAACAAGGTCATATTCACCTGCAGGAAACGCTCTGCGATGACCTCGTCAAGGCACTCCTCAATCATCCGCAGGTGCGCGCCGTGTGCGTGTCGACCGAAAAGCCGGACGTTTATCCCGACTGCGACGCCGTGGGCGTCGAAGTCTTCCGTATCAAAGAGGATTGAGCCATGAATGCTCAGGAAATCCTGAACGACACCGCGGCCGCAGGGGCTGCGCATGCCTCAGCGGTCAAAGCCCCCCTCACGCGCCGCGAGCAGAAAGAAGCCTACGAGAACAACAAGCTGTTCAAGCGGCTCGCGCGCCAGGTCGGTGAGGCGATCGGCGACTTCAACATGATCGAGGAAGGCGACAAGGTGATGGTGTGCCTGTCGGGCGGCAAGGACAGCTACGCGATGCTTGAAATCCTGATGCGGCTGCGCGAACGCGCGCCGATCAACTTCGACATCGTCGCGGTGAATCTCGACCAGAAGCAGCCGGGCTTTCCGGAGCATGTGCTGCCCGAATACCTGAAGCAACTCGACATTCCGTTTCACATCGAGAACCAGGACACCTACAGCATCGTCAAGCGGCTGGTGCCGGAGGGTAAGACCACCTGCTCGCTGTGTTCGCGGCTGCGTCGCGGCATTCTGTATCGCGTGGCGGGCGAGCTCGGCGCGACCAAGATCGCGCTCGGTCATCATCGCGACGACATTCTGCAAACGCTGCTGCTGAACATGTTCTACGGCGGCAAGCTGAAGGGCATGCCGCCCAAGCTGCAATCGGACGACGGCAAGAATATCGTGATCCGCCCGCTCGCCTACGTGAAGGAAACCGATCTGGAAAAGTACGCGGAGCTGCGCGAATTTCCCATCATTCCGTGCAATCTGTGCGGCAGCCAGCCGAACCTGAAACGCGCGGAAATGAAGGCGCTGATCCGCGATTGGGAAAAGCGCTTTCCGGGCCGCATCGAGAACATGTTCAACGCGTTGTCGAACATCGTGCCGTCGCATCTGATGGATCACAAGCTGTTCCCGTTCGCCGGCCTGCGTGCAAGCGGCGAGGCTGATCCGCAAGGCGACATCGCCTTCGACGAGGAGCCGTGTTCGACTGATTCCGGTGAGGGCGCAACCTTCAACGGATCGAAGCCGATCTCGATCGTTCAGTTCGACGATATGTGACCAGGCCGTGAAGTGCCCTGAAATCAAAGGTTTCGGGGTGATTCAGCAGGGTAATAAGGCCGCGCGAGCGGCCTTATTCGTTATAGCCTGCATGATAGAATCGTCGGCTCCAAACTTGTCTGATTGCCGACGCCATGAACATCGTGATTTTGGCGGCAGGCACCGGTAAGCGCATGCGGTCCGCGCTTCCCAAGGTGCTCCATCCCCTGGCCGGCCGGCCGCTCCTCGCTCATGTCATCGACACTGCTCGTGCGCTCAAGCCCACGCGTCTGGTCGTGGTGGTCGGTCATGGCGCCGAAGCCGTGCGTCAAGCGGTAGCGGCGCCGGATGTCCAGTTCGCCGCGCAGGAGCAGCAGCTCGGCACGGGCCACGCGGTGCAACAGGCGTTGCCGCTGCTCGATCCGTCCGAACCCACGCTGGTGCTGTACGGCGATGTGCCGCTCACCCGCGCCAGCACGCTGCGGGCGTTGACCGATCGCGCGGGCCGAGGCGGCTACGGCGTTCTCACCGTCACGCTAGACGACCCGAGCGGTTACGGCCGCATCGTGCGCGATCAGCACGGCAAGGTGTCGCGTATCGTCGAACAGAAAGACGCAACGCCCGAGCAACTGAAGATCGCCGAGATCAACACCGGCATCATCGTCGCACCGACCGAGCGGCTGGGCGGCTGGCTCGCGGCATTGAAGAACGACAACGCGCAAGGCGAGTTCTACCTGACCGACGCGGTCGAGATGGCGATCGAAGCCGGACTCGAAGTCGTCACCACCCAGCCTGACGAAGAGTGGGAAACGCTCGGCGTGAATAGCAAGCAGCAGCTTGCCGAACTCGAACGGATTCATCAGCACAATGTCGCCGAGATGTTGCTGGTGGCCGGCGTGACGCTTGCCGATCCGGCTCGCCTCGACGTGCGCGGCACGCTCGAATGCGGCCGCGACGTCTCGATCGACGTGAACTGCGTCTTCGAAGGCCGCGTCACGCTGGCTGACAACGTGACGGTCGGGCCGAACTGCGTGATCCGCAATGCGACGATCGGCGCAGGAACGCGCGTCGACGCGTTTACGCATATCGAAGGCGCCGAAGTCGGTGCGAACGTCGTGCTCGGCCCCTATGCGCGGCTGCGTCCGGGCACGTCATTGCAGGACGAGTCGCACGTCGGCAACTTCGTCGAGGTGAAGAACTCGGTGCTCGGTCATGGCTCGAAGGCGAACCATCTGACGTATATCGGCGATGCGGACGTCGGGGCGCGCGTGAATATCGGCGCGGGTACCATCACCTGTAACTACGACGGCGCGAACAAATTCCGTACGATCATTGAAGACGACGTGTTCGTCGGTTCGGACACGCAACTCGTTGCGCCCGTGCGTGTAAAACGCGGCGTGACGATCGCGGCGGGCACCACGGTCTGGAAGGATGTCGAAGAAGACATGCTGGTCCTGAACGATAAGACTCAAACAAGCAAGTCGGGCTATGTACGCCCGACCAAGAAGAAAAGTTGATGGGCGTGACGCGCGCATGAAGCGCGCTCCCTGAAACCCAGCACTGAAAAGGAATTAGCCATGTGTGGCATTGTCGGCGCGGTTGCGCAACGTAACATCGTTCCCGTCCTGATCGAAGGACTGCGTCGCCTCGAGTATCGCGGCTACGATTCGTGCGGCGTGGCGGTACTCGGTAGTGACGGGCCGCGTCGTGCGCGCAGCGTCGCGCGCGTGGCGGATCTGGACGAGCAGGTGCAGGAGAGCCATCTCGAAGGCATCACGGGCATCGCGCATACGCGCTGGGCGACACACGGCGCGCCGGTGACCGACAACGCCCACCCGATCTTCTCGCGAGACGCACTCGCGTTGGTACACAACGGCATCATCGAGAACTACGAGTCGCTGCGTGAAATGCTGCGGGGCAAGGGTTATGCGTTTGTCTCGCAGACCGACACAGAGGTTATTGCTCACCTGATTCACAGCCTCTATCGCGGCGATCTGTTTGCCGCGGTGCGCGAAGCGGTCGGACAATTGCACGGCGCGTACGCGATCGCGGTGCTGCATAAGGATCAGCCGCATACGGTGGTCGGCGCGCGGCAAGGGTCGCCGCTGGTCGTGGGGCTCGGCAACGGTGAGAACTTCCTCGCCTCGGATGCGCTGGCGCTTGCCGGCAGCACCGAACGTTTCATCTTCCTCGAGGAAGGCGACGTCTGCGAACTGTCGCTCGAGGGCGTGCGTATCGCCGATCGTGACGGTTACGAAGCGCAGCGCGAAGTGCGCCAGGTCGCGGCGTATGGCGGCGCGGTCGAACTCGGCCCGTATCGTCACTTCATGCAGAAGGAAATTTTTGAGCAGCCGCGTGCGATTACGGACACGATCCCGCAAGGCGATTCGTTCGACGCGGCGCTATTCGGCGAGGGTGCCGGCAAGGTGTTCGCGGACATCGACAATCTGCTGATTCTCGCGTGCGGCACGAGCTACTACTCGGGACTGACCGCGAAGTACTGGCTCGAGTCGGTCGCGAAGATCCCCACCCAGGTGGAAATTGCCAGCGAGTATCGCTATCGCGAGTCGGTGCCGAATCCGAAGTCGCTGGTGGTGGTGATCTCGCAGTCGGGCGAAACGGCCGATACGTTGGCGGCGCTCAAGCATGCGCAATCGCTGGGGCATAAACATACGCTGGCGGTGTGCAATGTCGGCACGAGCGCGATGGTGCGTCAGACGGAATTGTCGTTCCTGACCCATGCGGGTCGTGAGATCGGTGTGGCATCGACCAAGGCGTTCACGACGCAACTGGTTGCGCTGTTCGTGCTCGCCGCGACGCTTGGGAAGCTACGTGGGCAGGTGACCCCGGAGCAGGAAGTCGAGTATCTGAAACTGCTGCGTCACTTGCCGGCCGCGTTGAATAGCGTGCTGGCGCTGGAGCCGCAGATCATCGCGTGGTCGGAAGAGTTTTCGCGCAAGGAACATGCGTTGTTCCTCGGGCGCGGCCTGCATTACCCGATCGCGCTCGAGGGCGCGTTGAAGCTCAAGGAGATTTCCTATATCCACGCGGAAGCGTATCCGGCTGGCGAGTTGAAGCACGGGCCGCTGGCGCTCGTGACTGAAGCGATGCCGGTGGTCACGGTGGCGCCGAATGACGCGCTGCTGGAGAAGCTGAAGTCGAATATTCAGGAAGTGCGTGCGCGGGGCGGTGAGCTCTACGTGTTCGCGGATGCGGATACGAAGATCGTCAATGACGAAGGCCTGCATGTGATCCGGATGCCGGAGCACTATGGCTTGCTGTCACCGATCCTGCACGTGGTGCCGCTGCAGTTGCTGGCTTATCACACGGCTTGTGCGCGAGGCACGGATGTGGATAAGCCGCGGAACCTGGCGAAGTCGGTCACGGTGGAGTGAGGATGAAGGCTACGCGCTAGCTTTACTTCATCACGCTGACAAACCGGTCGCCTGCGGGCGGCCGTTTTTTTGCCTCGATAGCGCACCTCACTTCCTCACCACCTCCACGGCGGCCGCCGACACAAACTCCGCGCGCACACTATCCCCGACTTTCAACTGATCGAGCGGAATACTTTCCGCCGCCCTCAGTACCTGCTGATGCTTCGGCCCGCGCAGCGTCACCATCCGGCTTTTGCGGTCGATCTTCAACACCGTCGCGACAACCTGCACCCTATGCGCCGACGATGCATACCCCGCTGAAGCCGGTATCGCCACCGTCGTCTCGATGCGTTCACGCACGCCTTTGGTCGTCACCTTGTCGACTTGAAGCAGCAGCGCCTGCTGGTACGCAACGTTCAGCTTGTCGCCGACCCGCAGTTTCCTGACGTCGGTCAAGCGGGGATTGACATCGACATCCGCAAGATTGCCGCGCGGACCGCGCAGGGTGACGCTGTTGGTGGCCGGATAGATCGCTACAACACGGACCTGGGCATGAACGACTTCGGCTTTCCCCAGCGCGGTCTGACCGGCATCGGCGTCCGACGTCTGAGCGAAGCCGGATTGACAGAAAGCGGCCATCAGCACAGCCGCACTTCCCAAGACAGCGGCCGATGAGCCCACTTTGCGCAGACGAGGCATTCGTTGCTCCCGAAATGACCGCCATCAAATGATGGTCCTGAGTGACTAACCCAAGCAACCCGTCTAAGGGACCAAAGCGCACCCGCCACGCGCCCGCGCTTACAGCTCCGGACGCGCCAGGTCGCTGGTTACGATGTGCTCGCCATACACCTGTGCCGCCGCGACGGCTTCCAGCTTGGTCGCGTAAGGTCCGAGTTCCGGCGCGCCGTCGAACGGGAACAACACACGGCCATCGGTGGTTCGAACCACTTTCAACACGCCGAAGAAACGCCGGTAGCCGGCCAGTTTCGACTTCGCCGACACTTCGAAATCTTCCTCCGACGTCGCGGGGACGCTCGGAATGAATACGGTCTTGCTCATACCTGAAAACATCTCTTGTTCAATGGGCAGCTGCCTGCTGAAAAGGTCAAGGCGCGCCCGGTTGTCCCGGGAAGACATTCACCGGCGGCCCTCATTGTCTCAAATCCGGGCGCATCGAGCCGGAGGCCGGATCGGCAGGCCAATCAGTCGGCCGGCCAACCGGTCAGGCACCCGCATCGTTGATCACCGCCGCATCTCCGGCAGCCGGCCCGCAACTTCAAGCCCGTTGGACCGCCGCCTCATGCTCGGCCGCCAGCGCAACATCCCGCTCGCTCACCTTCACGAAGCTCGGCCGAGAGCAGACGCGCTGGGCATACTCGAGCACGACCGGCGTCTCAGGCACCAGCTTGAACATCATCCCCCAATGCAGCGCGATGCCCCACAAAATGTCCGCTGCCGACATCTTGTCCCCGAGCAAATAGGGCGACGCCCGCAGTTGGCTCGTCACGGTCCCGAGCATCGAATCGAAATCGCCATAGGGCGACGTGGCGAGCGGCGCCGGTTCGCGCTTCATCGCCTTGTCGACCAGCCCCGGTTCGTAGCATGCCGCGTAGTACACCAGCCAACGCAGATACGGCCCGCGCGACGGATCGTCGAGCGCCGGCGCGAGACCCGCTTCAGGAAACAGGTCGGCCAGATAGATAAAGATGGCGACCTGTTCGGTGATCAGCGCGTCGCCATGAAGAATCGCCGGCACTTTGCCGAGCGGATTGATCGCGAGATACGGCGCCTTGCGCTGCTCGCCGGCCTTCATGTTCAGCACCTTCAGCTGATACGGGGCGCCGAGTTCCTCGAGCAGCGTGAGTGCGCTGACGGAGCGGCATTGCGGTGAGTGGAACAGCGTGATCGTGCGGTCGGTGGTCATGGCAGGAGCCTTCTGAGTGAGCGTCTCGTTGGAAAAGCCAGCGTCCATCTGGCGCCGGATGTCCCCATCCTAAGCGCCTATACCTGTCAGTTTGTGTCAGGTATGACTACACTCGTCCGTATGAGAGCCAGCCGTCTCCTTTCCATCCTGATGACCTTGCAAGCGCGCGGACGCGTGACCGCGCAGTCGCTCGCCGACGAATGCGCGGTCTCCCTGCGCACGATCTATCGCGATATCGACGCCTTGAGCGCCGCGGGCGTTCCCGTCCAGAGCGAGCGTGGCGCGGAAGGCGGCTATCGTCTGCTCGACGGATACCGCACGCGTTTGAACGGCCTGTCGTCGCAGGAAGCGGAGGCATTGTTCCTCGCCGGCTTGCCAGGGCCGGTGCAGGCACTCGGGCTCGGCGCCGTCATGGCCGGCGCGCAAACCAAGTTGCTCGCCGCGCTGCCGGTCGAATTGCGTTCGACCGCGGAGCGCATGCGCTCGCGTTTTCACCTCGACGCCCCGGCCTGGTTTTCCGACGCGGACCAGCCCGCGAATCTGCCGTTGATTGCCAGCGCGGTGTGGGAACAGCATCCGCTGCAGATTCGCTATCAGAGCTGGAAGGCCGAAAAATTTCGCCGGATCGAACCACTCGGCATCGTGCTGAAAAGCGGCGCGTGGTACGTGGTTGGGCGGGTCGGCGCGGACATCCGCATCTACCGCATTTCGCGCATTCTCGAATTGAACATGCTTGACGAGACTTTCGAGCGCCCGCTCACCTTCGATCTGGCGGCTTACTGGCAAGACAGCACGCAGCGTCTGTCCGAAGAGATGCATGCGAGCGAGGCAACGCTGCGTCTGTCGCCGTGGGGCATGCAGATGCTCGAAGCCTTCACGTCACCGTTCGCACGCTCAGCCGCGAAAATCGGCGAGCCGGATCCGTCCGACGGCTGGCGCACGGTCACGTTGCCGGTCGGTTCGATAAGGCAGGCATGCGCGGAGTTGCTGCGCTTCGGCACTGAGGCCGACGTACTGGCGCCGCCGGAATTGCGTGCCCGTTTCGCGGAGGTGGCGGCAGCCTTGCATCGGCGCTACACGCAATGAGAGCGCCGGTTCGCAGCCCGGTGCGGTGACATAGCCCGTCGCACGCGTATGGGCCGCCCAACGGGCTGGCCGCGCAACTTGGTGGGCCCGACCCCACCAAGGCGTTCGCGCAGGCGATGTACGCCATCGAGCGCTTCGAACTCGAAGACCCGAGCTTTCATCCGTACACCAGCAAGTTCGACTACTACCTCGACGGCAAATTGCAACTAACGGCACTGGAGTTGAGAGGCAAAAAACTGTTCGACAATCCGACGGGGGGCAATTGCGCCTCCTGCCACATCGATCAATCGGGTGTCGACGGCTCTCATCCGCTTTTCACCGACTTTAACTTCCCGGCGCTCGGCGTGCCGCGCAATCCGGAATTGCGTGCGAACGCCAACACGACCGACGAGTCGCTGACGCGCAAAGCGGGCGAGCGCCCCGTGTGGTCAGATCGGGATATCGACGACGTCGCCGCTTTCCTCGCTACGCTGAATGACAATTACGCACTCAAACCGAAGCAGCCGAAGTAGGATGCGCAGACGCACCAGCCGGCCACCTTTCCTCTGACGAATTTTGGTCGTTTGGTGCCTCTTTTGGGGGCAGAGCTATAATGCGCGAATCCCCTTCATTCCCCGTCCTCCGTTATGAGCCGGTTACTTTGCCTGATCGTGCTTTCGCTCGGCCTGATGCAAACCGCAACGGCCGACGAAAACAGTGACCGCATGTCCGCGTATCTGACGCAGAAATTCGGTCTGGCAAAGGAAAAGGCTCAAAAGATTTCCGACGCGGTGCAGTCCGCCGCTTCGAAATATTCACTGCCGCCGGCGCTGCTGCTGGCGATCATCTCGATCGAATCCCGTTTCAAGGAAAAGGCCAAGGGCGCCAACGGCGCGACCGGGCTGATGCAGGTGGTGCCGGGCGCCCATCGGGGGATGCTGAGGAACGTCAAGGACCTCACCGAGCCGACCACCAACATCGAAGTGGGCTCGGCGATCCTGTACGGCTACATGCGTTCGGCCAACGGCGACATGAACGCGGCGCTCAAGAGTTACGGCGGATCGCAGGCGTACGCGAAAAAGGTGAACTTGCGCGTCGAAGATTTCGCCGACGTCGCTGGACAGCAGGACATCGCGTCGCATCCGGGCGCACAAGCCAGCATGTGTGAAGCCGACCGTTGCCCGGCGCCGGGCAACTGGGCCGACGCTTTCACGATACCGGCCGGCAACACCGCCGCGGCGCTGCCGGGCGCATCGCCTGCCATGCCGCACTGAGCGGCAATTCCGTCGTATTTTTCCTCTTTGTCGTGCTCCCGCACTGAAGCCTTGGAATTGAGCCGTCACGCCGTGTAAGGCGGTGCGGCGCACGTGCTGCGCGTTTTTTACGCACACCTGGTAACCGCTCTACAATGCATTCCCATTCGAGCTCACGCCGCGCCTCTTCCGATCGATCATGTTCACCTCGTTTTCCAAAGCCACTGCCACCGCGCTTTTCGGCCTGCTGACACTTGCCGCTTGCAGCAGCGCCCCGCAACCGAAATTTCAGCAGGAATTGTTCGAAACGGGCGCGAGCCCTTACGCCCGAAATTTCAATTCGAGCGCCACGGATACCTGCGAAGCCGCACGCCGCGCGCTGTTGAGTCAGGGCTATCTGACGACGATGACGCGCACCGATACCGTCGACGGAACGAAAAATTTCCAGCCGACCGGCGATACACATATCGTCGTCGAGTTTCATGTGGTGTGTACGCCGGGGGAAGAGGCGAGCGATACGAGCATCGTTTACGTTAACGCTGTGCAGAACGGCTTTGCACTGAAGAAAAGCGATACGTCGGCGAGCGTCGGGCTAAGCGTGCTGGGTTCGCTGTCGCTGCCGATCCGCTCCAACAGCGATGCGATGGTCAAGATTTCAAGCGAGACCATCCCGTCAGGCAAGTTTTACGATCGTTTCTTCGGCCTCGTCGATCACTATCTGCAAACGGTGGTGCGCACCCAGCCGGTTGTGAACAACCGCATCGAAACGCGCCTGTTGCCGGTGCCGGTCGAAGCGACGATTCCTGCGCCACTCCCCTATATGCCTGATGCGATCGACAAGGCTGCTGCCGTGCAACCTGCAAGCGGACCGAGCGTCGCGCCTTGATGCACGTACCGATGCAGCGGGGTTTCGGCTGATCAAGAGCGGATCAGCCTTTGATCTCATAACGCAGCGGTACTTATCCTATGTCTTTTACTTCATACGTATATATATGTTGTAATAGTTAACAAGGGTTAACCCCGTCTGTGGATAACTATCAAATCCCCCGTCACATCAACGTCATGCGAAACCCATAACCCTGCGGAACACGTCTGTAGAAAAACTACAAAGTTGGGATAACTTTGACAGGGCGTGCCTGGCGGCGCGTCTTATCAAGATTTCGCACACAGGCTGTCCGATGCGCTATCCCGAAGTTATTCATAGGCAACTGTGGATAACTTGCCCATCCGGGCATCTGCCGCCGCGTGGCGGTCCGGCTTTTTCGTCGACGCCATCCGCTCGCCACCGTACAGACCGCGCTGCTCCGAACGTGCACATTGAAGCTGGAAGGTACAAAGATTGCGTCTATGTTTTTGCAAGCGCAACTGTTGCTATTTAGTCAAAACCATTTCAGCAACGCCCTATCCAGGCATAGAGTTAAAGTGTTTTATGAAGTTATTGGTGCAGTGCGGGGGTGTGCAATGAAACGCAGAACAGCACGACAACTAGTCCGTCTTCTCTCGGATATCAGGCATGCCAGCCACTGCACGACGCTGCGGGCGGCAGCCACTAACCGGGCCATATCCCTTGCATCGTCCGAGCATGATGAGGAAGGCGCCGAAAACGACGAAAGCAACGACGCCACACGCGAGGCGAGCCACGACAAGCCGGCCCGGAGCGGATCATGAGAGCCGCAAGCGAACGATCGTTACGTTTTCTGGTCGAGAAATGGCTGGCGCCGGGGCCTTCAGTTCCGGTTCACGTGACCGAATTCAGCCGCACCCGTCTGGGCGGCAGGCGTTATGTGCGGGTCGAGACTTCTCAGAAAGGTGGATCGCGCAGCCTTTTCTTCTTTCGACACGACGACGGCTGCTGGTGTGTGTTTCCCCCCACTGCTGATACACCCAAGCTCTTCGCGCTGCCGCGCGCCGCTTAGCCGAGGCGGCCACTCGGGCGACTGGCCAAGCCCTCACGCTTCGTGAGGCAAGCGATCACGTTCACTTCCGCGTTGCGAGGCGGGCATCACCTGACACACGATCAACCCGCAGAGCATCAGCGCGCATCCGGATAGCGCGCGCGCCGACAGCGTTTCGCCGAGCACGAGCCACCCGGCGAGTGCGGCGAACACACCTTCCATACTGAAGATCACCGCGGCATGCGACGGCGCCGCGTACTTTTGCGCAACCACCTGAATCGTATAGGCGATGCCCACCGACAGCGCACCGCCGTACAGAATCGTCGGTGCGGCGCGCTCGATCACAGCGAGACTGACCGGCTCGATCACGAGACCGACGACCAGACACGCGAACCCGCAAGTCACGAACTGCACGAGCGCCAGCATGAGTGTGTCGTGTCGCAGCGCGAAGCGGCCCACCAGCATCATCTGTACGGAAATCACCAAGGCGCCGGCAAGTTGATACCAGTCGCCGTACAGGATCGAGAAGTGTTCGTTGACGCTCAGAAAATACATGCCGATTGCTGCCAGCGTCGCACCGAGCCACGTGCCGAATCCCGTCCGATGACGAAACAGCACGCCCAGCAGCGGCACGAGCACCACATACAACGAACTGATGAAGCCGGCGTTGGCGACCTTCGTGTATTGCAGGCCGATCTGCTGCAAGGAAATCGACACCGACAGCACGACGCCAAGCAGCACGCCGGCACCGAGCAGTTCGCGTGCGCCGCCGGGTTCGCGCTTCGACAGCTCAGCCAATGCCGAGCGCCGCACGCAGACGATCATCGTCAGCACGATGAGCGCGCCGAGTAGGAAACGCAGTCCGGTAAACAGGAACGGTCCGATCGCATCGAGGCTCAAGCGTTGCGCGACGAATGCGGAGCCCCAGATCATCGCCGCGATCAGCATCAGCAGATTGGCGCGCAGGTGTTGGCGTGTGTCAGGTTTCAAAGGCGGTTTTTCGATTTCGGTTGTTCTAACAAGGCGCTCACGACTTAACCATGATGCACGGCGTTTTGCTGCACGGATCCCTTCACGGGCACCGGCAACGGCAACGCGGGTAAGGTGATCACAAAGCGTGCGCCACCCGAGGCCGCTTCTTCGAGCCGCACGTCGCCGCCATGAACCAGCGCGACGCGTCGCACGATCGCAAGGCCAAGGTCGAAGCCGCCGGTATGGCGGTCACGGCTGCAATCGAGCCGGTGAAACGGCTCGAATACGCGGTCGCGGTCAGCGAGGGGAATACCGGGACCGTCGTCCTCGACGATCAGCACCAGTGCGCCTGCCGCGCCCGCGGCTACGCTCAACGAAATCGCCTGCTGTGCGTAGCGGGTGCTGTTGCGGAGCAGATTCAGCAGCGCACGCGCGACCAGTTTGGGATCGCAGACATGATACGCGGGAGTCCGGGCGACCGGCACGTGGCCCGCCGGCGTACCGGCTTCGGACACAGCGGCAGCGGGCATACCAGCCGTGCTGACCGAGAGCGTCAGCGATCGGTCAGCGACATCGTTGGACATGCTCGCGGCAACGCTGTCGAGCAGTTCACCGACTGACACCTCCATCAATACTAGATGCCCGTCGCCTTGCTCCAATCGGCTCAACGTCAGCAGTTCGGTGACGAGTTCATCGAGTTCGCGCACGTCTTTGCGCAGCGCGACTTGCCGTTCACGCTGCCGGTCGGGCGACTCCGGCGACTCCAACAGCGCGAGTCCGAATTCGAGCCGCGCAAGAGGTGTTTTCAGTTCGTGGGAGATGCCGTGCATCATCTCGCGCTGATGCAGGATCGACGCTTCGATCTGCCGGGCCATTTCGTTGAATTGTTGCGATAACTCGAAGATGTTCGACTTCTTCGACAACTGCGCGCGGGTCGACAGCGCACCGGTTCCGAATGCCCGTGCCGCGGCTTCGAGCTTGCGCAGATCGCGCCAGTGATAGTGCACCCACACGATCACTGAAATCAGCGTGGCGAGCGCGAGCACCGCATAGGCAAGCGCCTGAATGTCGAGGTTCGCAGGTTCGTTACGGAGCGCATGGACGACAGTGCCGTCCGAGAGCGGCAGGTAGTAACTCGTGGCTTTGTCGTTCAGCACCAGCTTACCGTCGCGCAGCTCGCGCCATTGGCGCTCACCCACCAGGGGTTTGACGTCGTCGATCGTCATTAATCTGAAGCCGTTGCGGCCATGCTGTTGCAGTTGCGCGAGCGCCTCGGCGCGTTGCGGGCCCGTATGTCTTTGCAGGTAGTCGTCGAGCACGAATGAGTAGGCGCTGTCGGTGAGGCGCTCGGCTTCCGTTCCGCGCTCATGAAACAGGAACGTGAACGATTGATTGATGAACACGATGGCGAGGCCACCGCCGATGACAACGATCAGATACAGGCGGATCAGCGAGCGGAGCATTTATTCCTCCCATGCCGACGGGCTGAACAGATAGCCGCGGCCCCAGATCGTTTTGATTTTGTGCGGCTCGGGCGAGGCATCTTCGAAGCGGCGGCGCAGCCGTGAGATCCCGGCATCGACGGTACGGTCGAGACCGTCAAATTCGATACCGCGCAGTTGTTTGAGAATATCGTCGCGGCTCAGCACGGTGCCGGCGGCGCGCGCGAGGATCAGCAGCAGGTTGTATTCGGCGGTCTTCAGATCGACCGGCTGGCCACGCCAGCTCACGGCGCGGTCGGGCGGCGAGATCACCAGTTCACCGAAGGTCAGCGTGTCGTCCTGGGTGGGCGGTTCCACGCTTTCGGCCGGCTGCGCGCGCCGCAGCAAGGCACGGGCGCGCGCAACCAGTACACGCGGCTCAATCGGCTTGACGACATAGTCGTCGGCACCGGTTTCCAGACCGGCGATCTGATCGAACACGTCGACTCGCGCCGTCAGGATCAGCACCGGTACGCGCGAAAAACTGCGAATGCGGCGGCAGACTTCCATGCCGTCCATATTCGGCAGCATCAGGTCGAGAATCACCAGCGCCGGTTTGTGCTCACGCACGGCGGCCACGGCGGTGTCGCCGCGCCGCACGATCGTCACGCTGAATTCGTAGCTGTTCAGATATTCCCCGATCAACTGCGCGAGGCGATCGTCGTCCTCGATCAGCAGCACGCTGGTTTTGAGGGGGGCTTCGGTCATATCGGTCTCCGCTATCAGGCGCCGATTCTATCCGCGCGCACGCGTGCCGGGTACGCCGCGAACATTCGCGAACACTTGAACACAATTGCGCACACATTCCCCCAACTTCAGGACAGACGTGGCGAGGCAGCGTCCCTAGACTGCGGCTTCCGTCCCAAAAAAAGTCCTGATCGTGCGCAAACGCTTCGCTTATCTGTGTGTTCCGCTGTTTGGCCTGACCTGCTCGTCGATGGCCTATGCCGAGAATTTCTATATGTTTTCGCTGGCCGGCGGCGTGGCGCCGCGCTATCAGGGCAGCCGCGACTACCGTCCGTTCGTCGCGCCGCTGATTGCCGCCGAGTTCAGCAACGGCATCTTTCTGAGCCCGATGGACGGCCTCGGCTACAAGCGCACCTTTGCTAACGGCATGTTCGCCTCGGCGGCGCTGAGCTACGACTTCGGCCGTACCGATCGCAATCGCGCCGACTTGCCCGGCTCCGACTATCTGAAGGGCATGGGCCGGATTCCCGGTTCGGTGATGCTGTCCGTGCAGGTCGGGGCGCATCTGTTCGGCCCGTCGACCATCAGCATCACGCTGGACCAGCCGGTGACCAACACGAGTCACGGCACGAGCGGACACGTCGATCTGACCGTGCCGGTGCTGCAAAGCGTCGATAACGAGATCAGCATCAAGGGCAGCGTGCATGCCGGCAGCGGCCGCTACACGCAGACCTTCTTTGGGGTCACCGATGCGCAGGCGGCCGCGAGCCGTTTTCAGCCGTATGCGGTGAAAGGCGGATTCGACAGCGCGAAGGTATCGGCCGCCTGGACGTACATGTTTTCGCCACGCTGGTCGGTGCATACCGAAGGCGGTGTGACGCGGCTGCTCGGTGCATCGGCGAACAGCCCGATCGTGCAGTCGAAGAACAACTACTTCGCGATTTCGGCGCTGACATATCGGTATTGATGCGCTTGCTGATGCGCCTACTGCTGTTGATCGGTTGTCCGGATCGACGTTTCGACGATCTGACGTCCTCGCAAGGAGCTCGCGATGTTTGCATGGCAAACCCCTTTGTCCAACGCCTGGCAGGACAGCCAGGTATCGTCGGCGCGCGCGCAGGCGATGGGCGTCGACAGTGTGTTGCTGACCGGCGCGACCGGCTTTATCGGCGGCAATCTGCTGGTGACCCTGATCAACGCCGGCCTGGTCGAACGCATGGTGTGTCTGGTGCGCGGCGCTAGCGTGGCCGACGCGCTCGCGCGGCTGCGCGCTTCGGCAGTGCGCTGCGGGCTGGCACATTCTCGCGCTCAGCGAATCACTGAAGCGAACGTGATGGTCGGCGAGCTCGGCGGCGCGTTTTCGGAAATCGATCTGGCGCGACTCGGCAAGGCATCGCACGTGATCAACTGTGCGGGGCTCGCATCGTTCTCGACGCATCCCCACGTACCCGATACAAATGTGCGCGATACGTTGCGCTTTGCGGCGCGTTTTGTCGGCAGCAAAACGCTGCGGCGCTTTCTGCACGTGAGCACGGCGATGGCGTGCGGCACGCAATGCGGTGCGAACGTGCAGGAATCTCCATTCGGCTATGGCGAGACGCGCCACCTCGTGCCTTACACGCAAAGCAAACGCGAAGTCGAACGTCTGTTGCGCAGCACGTATCCACGTTTGCCGTTGGTGGTGGTGCGACCGTCGAGCGTGGTCGGCCATACTGTGCTCGGCACGCTGCCGTCCGCGAGCCTGTTCTGGGTGTTTCGCGTGGTGCACGGCGCGCGGCGCTTCACGGCGCGGGCGATGAACCGTATCGACGTGGTGTCCGCCGACGACTGCGCGCGTGCGCTCGCGCTGCTGGCGGTGAAGCCGTCGCTGGCTTTCGATACGTATCACGTGTCGGCGGGCTCGGAGGCACCAACCATCGGTCAGATCATCAGCGCAATGGACGAAGCCACCGGCACCTCGGGCCGCCGCTACTCGATGTGCCGTGTGCGTGACTTCGGCAAGATTGCACGCGAGGTGGTGGGCCGCGACCGTTGCGGCAGTGGCCGCCTGATCGAGCACGCGCTGCGTTTGTACGCCGGTTTCGCGGAGCTGGACTACGCGTTCGACAACCGCCGTCTGCGTGACGAGATCGGTTTCGAGCCGCTGCCGTTCACGGACTATGTGAGCGAATGTGTGCGGACCTCGCGCGGGGTGGGGATCGCCGAGCAGATGCGTTGGGACTTCAAATGAGCCTTCAGCCGGTCGCACGGCGAGCGACTCGCGCGATAATCGCGCAACGACCAGACGGCGTAAAACATCACTGACCCGCCGGGCAGGCCAACTTTCAGGCAGACGCAATGGACGAGAAAGACTGGATCGCCGGCGCCGCGAAGGCGCTGGCGATCATCGAAGCATTCGACGAAGAGCATGCGCGCATGACGCCGACCATGGTGGCCGCCCGCGCCGGACTCTCGCGCACGGCGGCGCGCCGCTATCTGCTGACGCTGCGCGAACTGGGCTACGTCGATACCGACGGCAAGCTGTTCTGGCTTGCGCCGCGCGTATTGCGGCTCGGTCAGTCGTATCTGGATTCAGCGCGCTTGCCGCGCACCGTGCAGCCGTTTCTTCAGCGCATCACCGCGACGGTGCAGGAAACTGCGCTGGTCGCGATTCTCGACGAACACGACGTGGTCTACGTTGCGCGCAACGGTGTCAACCGGGCGATGGCGGTCGGTTTCGTGCTCGGCTCGCGGGCGAGCGCGCCGCTGTCGTCGGCGGGTTTGATCCTGCTGGCCTTCCAGCCGCCGGAAAGCATCGAACAATGGCTGGCATCCTATCCGATCAAGGTATTCACGCCACATACGTATTCGACCACGGAGCGCTTGCGCGAAGTGCTGGGCGAAATCCGCCGCGATGGTTATGTTGTCACCGATCAACAACTGGAGTTGGGCATGCGCGGTGTCGCGGTGCCGTTGCGTGACCGGCATGGCTCGGTCGTGGCAGCGATCAGCGTGAGCATGCCGATCGGCCAGGAGTCGGCGAATGCCGCGCTGCATCGGGTCCTGCCGACCCTCCAGGAAACCGCCAGTTTGCTGCGAAATCTGGTCTAGAAGCGGGCCTAGGTAATCTCCCTGATATGGCGTGCTTAGTGGGTGAAAGCATATCGAAAGCAAGCTGTCTCTTGGAAAATACATATCGAGTTTTGCGCATGACAAACCGCCTACGCTGCGTAATACTCTCCCGCGGGGAGCGGTAAGGCGGCTCAAGCCTTGTCTGCTTCACCGTTTAGCTATTTCATTCACATTGACTCAGTCGTCCAGGTTTGGGGAACAACACATGAAAAAATTCATCGTCTCGCTCGCAGCCGCATCGATCGCGCTGGTCTCCGTTCAAGCTTTCGCACAGGCATCGGACGCAGCAGCGCCGGCCGCTGCAGCTAGCGCGCCGAAGAAGCACCACATCAAGAAGCTGAAGACGCACGGCAAGCGCGCTCCGGTTTCGGCAGCAGCTTCGGCAGCTGGCACGAACGACAAGGGCACGGCAAACTAAGCTCACGCTTGGTTGCGTCGGGCGAACCCTGCCGGTTCTCCTGTGCGCGCCGCTTGCCGGCGAGTGCAGCGCAGTTCCGGTTAAATGTCGCCAGCAAAAAGGCCAGAGCTTCTGCTCTGGCCTTTTTGTATTGGACGGCGGTTTTGGGCGGCGTTTAGCCTGCGAGGCCGCGCTTGATGACCTCGTTCAGCAGTCCGGACATGCCTTCCGGATGCGTGGCGGCCCGTTCTTTCAGTTCCGTGACCAGGTCGCCATTCAGCTTGCAGGCGAATGCGACGAGGCCCTGCGCCTGATCGAGCTTGCGCTGTTCGCGGCGATCGAGCTTCGGGTCGACGGCAGCAGGTTTGCCAAAGCGGTCGGCGGTCGACAGTTTCATTGCGCTGTTCAGCTTGAGTGCCTTGTTCTTTTCAAGGTCGGTCTTTTTCATCGCCATACGGAAGGCCTCTGCCAGATAAGTAATCCCGCATTGTACGCATCGCGCCGCGCGTCGAGCGAGCGGCGGCGATTCCGGACCTGAGCGGCGTTGGCGCGGTGCTCAGGCCTCGTGGAGTCTGAGCCATCGAGCGGTGTTCAAATCGGCGGTTCCGGCGCGCCGGCCACACTGTCCATCAGCGCACGCATTCGTTGCCAGTGCGTGCCTTCCCAGAACACGCGCCGGCACACGTCGCAGGTGACAAACTGGTTATGCCGCTCCAGCACGCCATCGGGCGCCCGATTGCCGACTTCATCTTTGGCAATGCGCCGCAGCGGCGCATTGCACATCAGACACAAGCGGAACGGCTGCGCGCTGCCGGCCAGATCGAGCCGTTCAAACACTTCGCGCAATTGCTCGCGTGGCCGCAGCGTGCGCACGTAGCAGCCATGCGTGATGGTGCGGCGTTTCAATAGCTCGCGATCGCGCGTCAGTACGATGCGCTGTTGTGCGGCGGCGAGCGCCTCGATGTCGGCGTCGGGATAGTGGTTGTCGTAGAGCGTGTCGAAGCCGGCGAGCCGCAGGAGCGGGGCGAGGCCGCCCAGATGCGCATCGGCAATAAAGCGCACCACGCGCAGCGGATGTTCGCGCACACGCAACAGCGGCTGGATGTCGAGCGCTTCAAACTTCGGATAAACGGCGATGCGATCGCCGTCGGACAGCGGATGATTGAAACCGACCGACTCGCCGTTCACCAGAATCAGTTCCACCTCGGTATGCGGCACGCCGAGCACTTCGATCATATGTTTCGCGGTCGCGCCGTGCGCGCAGACGTGACTGAACGCGCGCCGGCGCAGGGGCCGGGCGAGAAAATCGTTCAGCTCCTCATAGAAGCGGAATGTCGCGGTGACCATCGCACCAGTATCGCACCGTGTTTAATTGCGCGCTGTCCTGCACGTGTCGCATGGGTGTGCTTTACTTCCAGTTCCTTAGAAGATGGAGCGACAGATGGACATCGGTTTTATCGGTCTCGGCGAGATGGGCGCCGCGATGGTTGCAAACATTTTGAAAGCCGGGCATCAGGTGCGCGTGTGGAACCGCTCGCCAGAACGCGCGCAGCCGCTCGCCGACGCAGGTGCGCGGATCGTCGCGACGCCGGCTGAAGCGTTTGCGGGCGACGCCGTGCTCTCGATGCTCGCCGACGATGCCGCGCTGCGTGACGTCATCACCGCGTCGCTGCTGGAACACGCCCCGCGCGGCCTGATCCACGTGAACATGGCGACGATCTCGGTGGCGCTGGCCGAGGAACTGGCGACGGCACACGCGTCGCGCGGCGTCCATTACGTTGCGGCCCCGGTGCTGGGGCGGCCCGACGTTGCGGCGGCGGGCAAGCTGACGATCGTGGCGGGCGGCCCGGCCGAGTCGATCGACCGCGTGCAGCCGATTTTCGACGCCATCGGCCAGAAAACCTGGCGCATCGGTTCGCTGCCGCAACAGGCGAACGTGATGAAACTCGCGGCTAACTTCATGCTGGGCGCGGCTGTCGAGACGCTCGGCGAGGCGGCCACGCTCGTGACCGGCCACGGCCTGGCGATGCAGGATTTCCTCGACGTCATCACGAGCGGCCTGTTCCCGGGACCGGTCTATTCGGGCTACGGCAAGTTGATCGCGGAGCAGCGCTACGAGCCGGCCCTGTTCAAGGCGCGCCTCGGATTGAAGGACCTGCGCCTCGCGCTGGCGGCCGCAGATGCGGTCAACACGCCGTTGCCGGTTGCGAGTGTCGTACGTGACAGCCTGATCGAAGCGATAGCGCATGGCGACGGCGAGAAGGACTTCGCGGTGCTGGGGCAGGTGGCGGCGCGGCGGGCAGGGCGCTGAGCGGGTGCTTGGGGCGTGCGCTTAACGGCGCGCGCCGGCTTTCGTGGCGGAACCGGAGCCCGGGCTCGGCCGCTCGGCAGTTGGACCGAGCGCGCGTCGCCGCGGATTCGCACGGGCGGGCATAATAGCCGTCCGATTCCTATTCGCCTCGATCCCAATGAGTCTGCATACCTGGTGGCTGTTCGCCGCCACCGTTTTCGTCGTTTCCGCGATTCCCGGTCCGAACATGTTGCTCGTGATGACGCACGGCGCCCAGCACGGGCTGCGCCGTTCCAGCGCGACCATGGCCGGCTGCCTGTCGGCGCTGGTGCTGATGCTGGCGGTGTCGGCGGCGGGCCTCGGCGTCTTTCTCGCGGCGTGGCCGACGATGTTCAACGCGCTGCGGATGATCGGCGCGGCCTACCTCGTCTACCTGGGCATCAAGGCGTGGCGGGCGCCGGCTGACGAAGGCGCTGCCGGCGCGGTCGACGAACTTTCCGGCAGGCCCGCGCGCTCGCGCCTCACGCTGTTTCGCAACGGCTTCCTGGTAGCGAGCAGCAACCCGAAAGCCATCCTGTTCGCCGCCGCGTTGCTGCCGCAATTCATCGACGCTGCGCAGCCCAAGCTGCCGCAGTTCGGCGTGCTCGTCGCGACTTTCGCGGTCATCGAGGTGAGCTGGTACCTGGTGTACGCCGGTTTCGGCACGCGGATCGGCGCCAGGCTGAAGAGCCGCAGCGTCGCGAGGATGTTCAATCGTCTGACGGGTGGCGTGTTCGTCGCCTTCGGCGCAATGATGGCGCTGGTGCGGCATTAGGCGAACGGCTGGCACGTGCGCGGCATTCAACGCCGCTCGCAACGCGTTGTAAGGATTGTTGCGTCCATACAACGCCGAGGGTCAACCCTAATTTGCATGTTGCGACGCACCAAACCATTTGCTATAGTTCGTCTTGTCTCCTCCATGTCTCCTCTGATATGGATTCAGCCCGCCGGCTTAGGCGGGCTTTTTTTTGCCCTGAATTTCCAGCGTCCTCCAGAAAACACAAAGCCGGCTGACCCCTCCCGCGGGGCCGCCGGCTTTGTCGTATCTGCGCCGAACTCAGAACTTGTAGGAGACGGCCAGGAACGAAATGATCGGATCGGCTTTCAACTCCGCCTTCGAAACACCCAATTCCGTGCCGTCCGCGGCCTTGATGATGACCGACGAGGTGGTCTTCAGCGGAATGTATGTGACCGATGCCACGAGGCCCCAGTGGTCGGTGATGTTGTACGAGAGACCTGCATTGAACACCGGTTGCCAGGACGAGGACGCCTTCGCCGACACCTGCGTCTGTCCGGGCTTGCCCGCGCCGGCTGCCAGCACCGAGCCGAGATTGTTCTGCGTCGCGGTCACGAAGTTCGGGCTCAGCTGAACGTCGGAGAACCAGTTATACGACACGCCGATGCCCACAAATGGCCTGAAATGGGCCGTCGGTGCATTGAAGTAATACTGGAACAGCAGCGCCGGGCTCCACTGGCGCACGCTCTTCACGATCGGATTGGCCTGCGGATCACCCAGATCCTGCTGACCGAGTGCGCCTGCCGGTCCCGGCGGCTTGACGGTGCCGTGCCCGTAGAGCTTGAAAACCGGCGGTACGCCCGCCACTGTCGACACGGCGATGTGATCGGTGAGGTAGTGGCTGAATACGAGGCCGACGGTATTGGCACTACTGGTCGACAACCCCGTGCCGGCCGAAGTGAACGAGCTCGGCAGACGCAGCGGTGTATTGATCGGCGTCGGGGCGACGTTGGTGGTCAGCGGCGTGCTCGAATCCTGCGGCATGACGTGGAACCAGCCGAGTACGGCGACGTTGTCGCCGGCGTGTTGCGCGTGCGCACTGACCGACAGGCAAGCGGCCAGTAGCGCGAAATAGATTTTTTTCATGTTGTTCCTCCTGGGGCGCGCGGTGCGTTCGTCGCGCGCGGCGAGCGACGGCGGCCTGGCGGCCCAGCCGGTGCGCCGGATACTGGGTGGACGCCGGCTGCCGCGCTATTGCTGTGCGCAGCAGCCGGGACGCGAACGCCTCGCTGCGTGTCGGCGGCGCGTGCTGCGTCCATTACTGGACGAAGGCGCCGATCGTGAAGTACGGCGAGGCCGCGTTGGTCAGATCGAGGTAGCCGAACACGCCACCCGTGAAGATCATCTTTCCGGTCGGCGTGGTACCCGTCGAGGCGCTCACCTGCGTATTCGTCACGACACCCGGCACGGCCTGCGTGAAGTCCAGATTCAGCGCGGTCGCGAGCGATGCCTGCGAGGCGTTGAACGGATCGAGCAGCGTGGCCTGCGTGCCTTCGAGCGCGGTGGTGCGGTAGTCGAACTGGCTATCTACGCCGATGTACTCACCGTTTTGCGAGTTCACCGCGACCGAGGTTTGCGGCGACAGAATCGAGATGCCCGATTCGTCGTCCGCGTACGGACCGAGTTCGCCATTCACCGGCGTCGTCACCGACGAGTTCGCCGCGCCGGTTCGCACCAGGATCGGCACCAGCTGGTTGCGCAGCTTGCCGACGATCATGTAGCCGCGAGCCTTCGGCGTAGTGGCGAGCGTCGGTTTGGCCTGGCCCAGGAACTTGTCGGTTTCGAATGCGCCGCTGCCGTCCGACGACTGTACGAAGTTCGTACCCGGCTGCTGGCACGTGCCCGCGTTGACACCGGAGTTGTCGCACTCGGTCCACGTGCCGTCAGCATTGATCGTGATCTTCGTATTGACCACGACCGGCGCGAAGTTCTGCGACGGAACCTGGTGATAGCCGAGCTGGTTGTAGGTACCGACGACGTTCGCAAGGTTCGTTTCAATCGACGAGAAACCGATGAACGGGTAGTACGGGAACTTGGTGTCGGGTACCGCGCCTACGCCGAGAATCCCGCCGAACGAAATTTCCGCCCCCGGGATCGTGCCGCCTGCCACGCCTTCGCCAACGAAAATGCGCGCCGGACGATTCGGGTCGAGACTGGCGCCGTTCAGGCGGAAGGCGCACTGGTTGAGCTTCTGCGTCGGCAGCAGGGTTTCCTGGGTCAGCGTGCCGCTTGCGCTCTGGCCGGCGCGTGTCGGTGCGACGGTGCCGGTGGTCGCCGGAATCGGCGATTCGATGTAGCTGATCTGCCAGGTCATCTTGATCGTGTCCATCTGCAGCTTGACCAGTTCGCCGTCACCGCCGCCGCCCGTGAACACCGTGCCGTAGTCGAGCGAAGAAGGACACAGGCGAACTTCCGTCACCGGTCCGTCTCCACTACCGCCACCACCACCACTGCACGCCCCCAGCAACGGTGCTGCAAGAGCGAGCACCGAAAGGATTCTCCATTTCATACCGCCTCCAGAATTTTCTCGTTGTGTGTGGCCGACTCCCAGTCCAGCCACCTTTTGCTCTATTTATGTCTCGTGTTGCGAGTTGCCGGTCCTTCGTTCGTTACTTGCTGATCTGTGCTCCGATGCCGAAGTAGGGGGCGCTGGAGGCAGTGCTGCTGAGTTGCGACGTCGGCGCCACGCCTCCGTTAACCGTGCCCTGAATCTCGATCGCGTACAGTCCGCCGGAGGCGATCGCGAAGCCGGTTTGCCCGTTCGCTTGCTGGACGCCGACCAGTCCCGGGCTCGGCAGACCGTAGCCCAGGCCGAAGCCGTCTTCCGCTGCGGAAGTCGACGGGTTGATAAAGGTGCCCACACCACCCTGGATCAACGTCGCGGTGGATTTGAAGTTCGAATCCGCGCCGACATAACCGCCATTGAAGCCGCCGGATGCGAGCGGTGTGGCTGCGGCGAGCATGGCGATGCCGGATTCGTCGTCGACCTTGGCGTCGAGATGCAGCGGCGCCGTGCCGAGATTCACGAGACCCGTGCGGACAACGAGCGGTACCGTTGCGCCGTTGATCTGACCGAGGATCATGTGCGCCGGAGCCACGGAACCGCTAGTCCCAGTAGGCAGCGTCAGTTGAGTCCCGATCTGCGGCGTGTTTTGACTGTCGAAGTAGCCGCTGCTGTTGAGCGTCCAGGCAGTGCCCGTCGTCAGGCAGCCACTTGCACTCGGATGAAACGCTGCGTTGGCCGCATTGGAGCCGGTGCAATTGCCGCTCGCGTCGAAAGTCTCAACCGTATTGGTGGCTGTTGCCGCATAAGAGCCCGACGGCACGAGATGGTAGAGAAGGCCGTTGTAGGTGCCAGGCAATTTCGTGATGTCCGTCGTCGTGGCGGCAAACCCGAGGAACGGATAGAAATCGAAATGCCGCGCGGGAACGGCGCCGATGTTCTCCAGGCCGGGCAACGGGGCAATAGTCAGGCCGTCGTATTCGACGTTCGCGCCCGGGATTCCGCCGCCGGCCACGCCGAGGCCGACGAGGATCGTCGGCGGGTTGGGGTTGTTGGTGAAATCGGGTGTCGTATAGGGCTGACCGTCGCCGACGCCGGTGCCGGTGCCCGCGCCGAGAATGAAAGCGCAGCGCGTCTGTTCGGCGGTCGGCAGTGCGCCGGTCGGCGGGTGGATCACCGCGCCCGTAATCTGCGTACCCGCGCGCGTTGGCGTGACCTGACCTGTGCGCAACGGGATCGGCGACTCAAGCCACTTCAGCGTGTACGTCATCGCAGTCGCGTCGATGTTCACCTGCACCACTTCGCCGCTACCCGCGCCACCTAAGAACGTGGTCTTCACGATGTCGGCGGTAGCCGGACATAACGCGGTGGTACCGGCGTTCGAAGTCGGCGGACCTTGCACGCCGCAGCTCGAGCCCGAGCATTGCGGTGCGCTGATAGTGCCAGGATTGTCCGCCTTGCCACCGCCGCAGGCGATAAGAAATGGGGCCGTGGCAATGGCCATCGCCAGGCCTCGAGTAATGGCGTGCGACATACTGCTGTCTCCCTTCCTGTAATTGTGCGAACTAATTTCGCTGCGCGATTAATGCCTGTCAATTGAATGAGCCGTCTAAAAAGACCGATTCAAACAGCGAAATGTTTGCCGGGTGCACGCCGTGTGGGGCCCGGCGGCCCTTTTAAACAAAAAAGGAATTTTGGGTTCGGCAGCGGCACCGTTGCTTCGCGGCACACCCTTACCAGGCAAGCGTTGCAGCAAAATGGCTCTATGATCTTCGAACGACCGTTCGACAAAAAATCCGGAGTTTCCCTATGCGGAAAACTATGCTGTGCGGGTCAATTTAAGGAATGAATTACCGGTGGGTGATGAGCAGTCCGATTTTTATTTTTAAAGTAATGCGGGCTACTACTGATTAACTTCGAAAGAGGGATTCTGAGTGCAGGTTTTTAAAACAGAAAAGCCGGTCTGTTAAAACCGGCTTTTCTGGGGATTGACGGCGAATTGCCGTCTGTATCTCGAACCTGTTTAGCGTTTCAAGCCGGCTTCTTCGTCGGCGCCGATCGCGAGGTTCATGCACTGGATTGCCGCGCCCGATGCACCCTTGCCCAGGTTGTCGAGGCGCGCGACCGTTACGAATCGCTCTTCATTGCCGAACACGAACAGGTCGACACGGTTGGTGTCGTTGTTCGCCTGTACGTCGAAGAAGCCGCTGTCGAGGTTCGCTTCCGCGTCGAACGGCGCGACATTCACGAATGCCTCGCCCGCATAGTACTCGGCGAACAGCGCCAGTACGTCTTGTGGCGTGGCCTTCTTGGCCAGCTGGCTCGGCGAGAAGAACGTGGTGACCGCGAGGCCCTTGTAGAAGTCGCCGACGATCGGCGTGAACACCGGCGCTAACTTCAGGCCCGTATGCGCCGCCATTTCCGGCAGATGCTTGTGCGTAAGGCCGAGCGCGTAAGGGCGCGGGCTCTTGAGCTTTTCGTTACCGCCGGCTTCGTAGTCGGCGATCATCTTCTTGCCGCCGCCGCTATAACCGGTGATCGAGTAAGCGTGCGCAGCGAACTCCGGCGCCACGACGCCTGCTTCGACGAGCGGACGCATGGTCAGCACGAAGGCCGATGCATGGCAGCCCGGCACGGCGATGCGTTTCGCCGTGCGCAGACGCTCGCGCTGCGAGTGGGCCAGTTCAGGCAGGCCGTAGGCCCAGTCGGCCGACGTGCGGAAGGCGGTGCTGGCATCGATCAGCACGGTGTGGTCGTTCTCGACCAGCGAGGCCGACTCGCGCGAGGCGACATCCGGCAGGCACAGGAACGTGACGTCCGATGCGTTGATGAGACGACGGCGTTCTTCGAGGTCTTTGCGCTTCGCTTCTTCGATACGCAGGATCTCCACGTCGGCGCGTTGCGACAGATATTCGAAAATCTTCAGGCCGGTCGTGCCTTCCTGTCCGTCGACAAAAACTTTCGTGCTCATCTCGATCTCACTGGCTTGCTGGAAACGGGGCGCGACACCGCGCCGGAACGCTATTTTAAGACCTGATAGCGGCGGACGTGCGAAACAGGGTAAAAAAACGACGATGCGCGCCGAAAATGACATCGGCGTGACCGGTTACGCGACAGATGCACGCCGATGCTAGTGGGTTCAGAGCAAATTAGCGGCGCTTGCCAGGGGCCGCGCAGCACGCGTTCTGGCGAGCGCCGCACCCAACTCGAGTGCGCGCGACCTGGCCGCGGCTTCCCGGCGCGAGCCTTCGGACGCCGCGTTATCGAATTCCCGCATTCCACCGCGCCGTCACGTCCGCGACGCGCTTGCCGAACATCCGTGCCGTTTCCAGATCGCCGGCAGGCGGCGCTTCCTCCGGCGACGCATCCGCAGGCGACTGCGCCAGCAGGCCGGTAAAGCCGCCCACATAGTTCAGGTCGTTGCGGGTCGCCGCCTTGGTGTTCGACGGCATCATCCCGGTGCCCACCCAGATCATGCTGTGTTGCATCGCCAGCGTGACGAAGTACTGGATCGTCGAAAACTTGTCGCCGTTCATGGTCGCCGAGTTGGTGAAGCCGGCCGCGATCTTGTCCTTCCACGTCTGGCCGAACCACGGTTTCGAACTCGCGTCGGCGAATTTCTTGAAGTCGGCGGACGGGCCGCCCATGTAGGTCGGCGCGCCGAAGATGATGGCGTCGGCGGCCGCCAGTTCTGTCCAGGCCGTGTCGTCGATCTCGCCGACCGGCATGAGTTTCGCGTCCGCGCCGGCTTCGAGCGTCCCGGCCAGCACGGCTTCGGCGACTTTCTTCGTGTGGCCGTAGCCGCTGTGATAAACGATGACGATTTTCGACATAACACTCTCCGGCAAGATGAAAAAGCAGAGGTAAGTACGGCAACGGTGTGCGCGCATGTAGCGATGCGACATCGACAAGCATCGCCCGCGCCGACCTATTGCACATTAGCGCGCGCGGATGACAGAAATTCCGCGGCGGCGGTAATGCGATCCAGGCCGTGCGCCCATTGGCATGTCGACCCATTGAGCGACTTGCCCGGGCTTGGCGCCCGGCGCGATATGAGTCGCGTTGCGGCTCGCAGCCGATGCAGTTCGAGTCAGATGTCGACGGGCGTCGCTACCGTCCGTAGTTGACCACCATCCGCGCACTGCCGAGCGTGGCAGTGCCGATCTCGTGATCGAACATGAGCGCCGGACGTCCTTGAGCGAGGCGCAGGTCCGCCGTGCTAAGTGCATAGACGGTGACGATATAGCGATGAGGTTTGCCGGCTGGCGGGCAGGGGCCACCGTAGCCGTCGATATCGAAGTCGTTGCGTGCTTCGACCGCGCCGAGTTTCTTCAGGAAGCCCGACGAGCTGGCGTTTTCCGGCAAGCTGACGACGGTGGCCGGAATGGCCGCCACTGCCCAGTGCCACCAGCCGCGGCCGGGCGCATCCTGGTCGAATACCGTGACCGCGAAGCTGCGTGTGCCGGCCGGCGCATCGTGCCATGTCAATTGCGGCGAGCGATTGCCGCCTTTGCAGTCGTCCTGATTGAAAACCTGAGCCGCATCCACGGTACCGCCCGCGCGGAAGCTGGCGCTGGTCAGCGTGAACACACCCTCGGCGAATGCGTCGGGACAATGCGCCGCGAATAGCGCGAGACCCAGCGTCGCGCAGGTGAGGGACGGCATACGGCGGAACGGCGAAGCAAGCGAAACAACCAGGCAACGCGAGCGCATGTGCCGGTTCTCCTGTCAGGGCGCGAGGCGGTTGTCCTCGCGAGGATTATTGTCCCTATTTTGTGCCCCAAGGTCGAATCAAGTCTAACATTCGCTTTGCGACGGATCATTGTTGCTGCCGGCGGGCTTGGCGGATGCGAAATCGGCTATAGTCGGAGGAATTATTCGCGCGAATGCAGGCGCGTGCCCGATCAGTCCAAGTACCAAGAATAGAAACGCATGTCAGAAGTTTTGGAGAGTGGTTTATCTGTCGAGGGGAGGGCAATGCAAGATCCAGTCAGGGTCGTGATCGCCGACGACCATCCGGTGATTCTGTTCGGCGCCGAACAAGCTTTGCTCAAGTTTCCAGGCCTGCAGGTCGTCGCGCGTGCGCGACAGTCAACCGAACTGGTGAAGGTGCTGCAAACCGTTGCGTGCGATGAGCTCGTCACGGATCTGGCCATGCCAGGCGGCCAATACGGTGACGGTTTGCCGTTGATTGGCTATCTCCGCCGCAATTTTCCCGACCTTCCCATCGTTGTGCTGACGATGCTGGAAAACGCCGCGTTGCTCAAACGGTTGAGCGAACTCGGCGTGACGTCGGTCGTTAACAAATCGGACGATCTGAGCCACATTGGGCTCGCGGTGCAGCACGTCAGCCGCAACCTGGAATACATGAGCCCGTCAGTCAAGGCGTCGCTCGATACGCTGCGCATGAATGCCGGCGGCAAGAACGAAGAAGTGATGCTGTCGCGGCGCGAACTCGAGGTGGTGCGCCTGTTCGTGTCGGGCATGACGATCAAGGAGATTGCGGAGCAACTCAATCGCAGCATCAAGACGATCAGCACGCAGAAGAACACGGCAATGCGCAAGCTCGGCATCGATCGCGATTCGGAGTTGTTCCAGTACGCGCAGAGCAACGGCTTGCTGAATCTCTCGTCGCATTCGGTCGACGATTCCGGGAGCGCATCCTAGTCGCGGTCAACCCTTCGCCCGGCTGGGCGAGATCAATGCAGAAAGGCCGCCTGTCTCACATCGACAGGCGGCCTTTTCATTCCCTCGGGATCAAGCGGCTGCGCTTACTGCGGCGTCGCGTTGGCGCCGCCGTGCGCCGCGGACCATTCGGCCGGCGCGTGCAGGAATTTTTCCACTTCGTCGAGCGTCTTGGTGTCGAAGTAGTTGTTGGCCTTGGCGACCCGTAACACGTCCCACCACGTGGCAAGCGCGTGCAGATCGACGTCGATGTCTTTCAGCACCGACACGCTTTCCTTGAAAATATTGTAGTGGAACAGCACGAAGCAATGGTTCACCGTTGCGCCGGCAGTGCGCAGCGCGTTGATAAAGTTGATCTTGCTGCGGCTGTCCGTGGTCAAGTCTTCGACCAGCAGGACGCGTTGACCTTCGGTCAGCAAACCTTCGATCTGCGCGTTGCGGCCGAAACCCTTCGGCTTCTTGCGCACGTATTGCATCGGCACCATCAGGCGGTCGGACAGCCATGCTGCGAACGGGATGCCGGCGGTTTCGCCACCGGCGACCGCGTCGATCTGCTCATAGCCGACGTCGCGCAGGATGGTGGCTTCGGCCATTTCCATCAGGCCACGACGCACGCGCGGATACGAGATCAGCTTGCGGCAGTCGATATAAACCGGGCTCGCCCAGCCGGACGTGAAAATGTACGGTTTCTCCGCGTTGAAGTGCACTGCTTGCACTTCCAGCAGCATCTTGGCGGTCGTGTCGGAGATCGTCTGGCGATCGAAGCCTGTCATGGGCGGATCCTTGGGTGTGAGCGAGGAGAAGCGGGCGCGTGGCCCGGTGGCGCAGCAAACTGGGTATACCGCGCCATGATGGGCGGTGCCTTGATAGGCAAATACGCAACTGGTCAGTGGAGTGCAGGCCAGTTTTTGCTGCGCGCGTAGCCCGACATTTTACCCGAAACGGGCCTTCCCTAGGAGGCCGTCGTGCGTGCCGGCAGGGAATGTCGGTCATAACGGCCGCACTGAACCGGGCTTGCGTGGTTCGTCCAGAGCCGTATTGCTGCTGCTTTCCGGGCTGTTTTTCGGCCTGCTTTTTGGCCTGCTTGTGAGCGGCCTGGCGCGCCTTTACACTCACGCGAATTTGCTGGGCGGCCGTGCAGGGTTGCCGCCTCCATGTCCTACGGAATGCTTTCAATGACTGCCGCTTCTTCTGCCACCGAGACCCGTGAAACTGCCAGGAGCGGCTATGCCGGTCGGGCGCTGATCGCCTCGGTGCTCGGTTATGCAATGGACGGCTTCGATCTGCTGATCCTCGGTTTCATGCTGCCGGTGATTGCCGCGGATCTGCATCTGAGTTCCGCGAAAGCTGGTTCGCTCGTGACGTGGACGCTGATCGGCGCGGTAGCCGGCGGCCTGATTTTCGGCGTGTTGAGCGACTATTACGGCCGCGTGCGGATGTTGACGTGGACGATTCTGATCTTCGCCGTATTCACCGGACTGTGCGCGCTGGCGCAGGGTTATATCGACCTGCTGGCTTATCGCACGATTGCAGGGATTGGTCTCGGCGGCGAGTTCGGCATCGGCATGACGCTGGTGGCCGAGGCGTGGCCGGCGTCGCAGCGGGCGCGTGTGTCCTCCTATGTCGGGCTGGGGTGGCAACTCGGGGTGCTCGCGGCCGCGTTGTTGACGCCGCTCCTGCTGCCGGTGATCGGCTGGCGCGGCATGTTCGCGCTAGGATTGCTGCCTGCCGTGGTGTCGTTTTTCGTGCGGCGCCGCGTCGAGGAGCCGGCGCTGTTTACCGCGCGTGTTGCACGTGGAATGCGCAAACTGCCTCTCAAATTGCTGGTGGCCGATGGACGCACCGCGCGCGCCAGCATCGGTGTCGCGATTCTCTGTTCGGTACAGAACTTCGGCTATTACGGTCTGATGATCTGGCTTCCGAGCTATTTGTCGAAGACGTTCGGTTATTCGCTGACCAGGTCCGGCGTATGGACTGCCGCGACGGTTCTCGGCATGGCGTGCGGCATCTGGCTGTTCGGCATGGCCGCCGACCGCTTCGGCCGCAAGCCGACGTTCCTGTTCTACCAGGTGGGCGCAGTGGTGATGGTATTCGTCTACGCCCATCTGACCACGCCGATGGCGCTGCTGATCGGCGGCGCGGCGATGGGCGTGTTCGTCAACGGGATGATCGGAGGCTATGGTGCGCTGATCTCCGAGCTTTATCCGACCGATGCGCGCGCCACCGCGCAGAACGTGCTGTTCAACGTCGGCCGGGCGGTCGGCGGTTTCGGGCCGGTGGTCGTAGGCGCATTGGCCGCACGCTATTCGTTCGGCGCCGCGCTCGCCTTGCTCGCGTCGATCTATCTGCTCGACATCTTCGCGACACTTTTTCTGATCCCCGAACGATGCGGCGCCGAGCTCGAATGACATGTGCGTGACTCACGCCCGACCCATGCTTGACCTGGGCATGCGGCACGTGCGGCCATCCGCTCAATGACTGCCGGATGCGGCGCTGCAGCATTGCTGGCCGGTGTTTCGCCGATGGCGAGCCATGTTAACCACTCAGTGCATCGACGCATTCGGGGTGTACACTAACCGACCCGCGTAGCACTCCGCACCGTCTTGCCCTCCGCCGAGGTTCGACGCCGCGCCCAACCGGCGCATGCGAAAACCGCCGCAGTCGATTATCCATTCGATAGACGTACGCGACGCCAACGGTGCAGTGTGCCGGGCCCAATTACTTACGTCTCGCAGGCTAAAAAATGGACGAACAACTTAAGCAAAGCGCTCTCGCCTACCACCAGTTTCCGAAGCCCGGCAAGATTTCGGTCACGCCCACCAAGCCACTGTCGAACCAGCTCGACTTGTCGCTCGCGTATTCGCCGGGCGTCGCCGCGGCCTGCATGGCGATCTACGAAGACCCGCTCGACGCGCAGAAGTACACCTCGCGCGGCAACCTGGTCGGCGTGATCACGAACGGTACGGCCGTGCTCGGTCTCGGCAACATCGGCCCGCTCGCCGCGAAGCCGGTGATGGAAGGCAAGGGTTGTCTGTTCAAGAAGTTCGCCGGCATCGACGTGTTCGACATCGAGCTCAGCGAGTCCGACCCGGACAAGCTGGTTGAAGCGATCGCGATGCTCGAGCCGACGTTGGGCGGTATCAATCTCGAAGACATCAAGGCGCCTGAGTGCTTCTACATCGAAAAGAAGCTGCGCGAGCGCATGAAGATTCCGGTCTTTCACGACGATCAGCACGGCACCGCGATCATCGCTTCGGCGGCAATCCTGAACGGCCTGAAAGTGGTCGGCAAGAAGCTCGACGAAGTGAAGCTGGTGTGTTCGGGCGCGGGCGCAGCGGCCATCGCGTGTCTGGATCTGCTGGTGAATCTGGGTCTGTCGAAAAAGAATGTGCTGGTCACAGACTCGAAGGGCGTGATCTACGAAGGCCGCGGCAATCTGGATCCGTCGAAGGAACGTTACGCGGCGAACACCGAAGCGCGCACGCTGGCTGACGCGATTCGCGGCGCTGACGTGTTCCTCGGCTGCTCGAGCGCCGGCGTGCTGAAGCCGGAAATGGTCGTTGAAATGGGCACCCAGCCGCTGATTCTGGCGCTGGCGAATCCGGAACCGGAAATTCGCCCGGAAGAAGCGAAGAAGGTGCGCCCGGACTGCATCATCGCAACGGGCCGTTCGGACTATCCGAACCAGGTCAACAACGTGCTGTGCTTCCCGTTCATCTTCCGCGGCGCGCTGGATGTCGGCGCAACCACGATCACAGAAGAAATGAAGCTCGCGTGCGTGAGGGCGATTGCGGAGCTGGCAGAAGAAACCGACCAGGGCGATGAAGTCGCCAAGGCGTACGAAGGCCACTCGCTCGAATTCGGCCCGGAATACCTGATTCCGAAGCCGTTCGATCCGCGCCTGATCATCAAGATTGCGCCGGCTGTCGCGCAAGCCGCGATGGATTCGGGCGTCGCAACCCGTCCGATCAAGGACATGGACGCGTATCGCGAAGAACTCGCCACCACCGTGTACCGCACCGGCATGGTGATGCGTCCGGTGTTCGCTGCCGCGAAGTCAGAGCCGGCTCGTATCGTGTTCGCCGAAGGTGAAGACGAGCGCGTGCTGCGCGCCGCGCAATTCGTGCTGCTGGAAAAGATTGCCAAGCCGATTCTGGTCGGCCGTCCGTCGGTGATCGAGATGCGTCTGAAGAAGATGGGCTCGAAGCTGAAGTGCGGCGAGGACTTCGAGGTTGTCGATCCGGAGGACGATCCGCGCTATCAGCAATGCTGGCAGGCGTATCACGAACTCGGCGCGCGCGAAGGCGTAACGCCGGACGTCGCGAAGGCCGCGATGCGCAAGTTCAACACGCTGATCGGCGCGATCCTCGTGCGTCTCGGCGAAGCCGACGGCATGATCTGCGGGATGATCGGCCAGTACCACACGCATCTGAAGTTCATCGAACAGGTGCTGGGCAAGGCGGACAACGTGCAGAACTTCGCTGCAATGAACCTGCTGATGTTGCCGGGCCGTAATCTGTTCATCTGCGACACGTACGTGAACGAAACGCCGACCGCCGAACAGCTCGCCGATATGACGATGCTGGCTTCGCGTGAAATCGAGAAGTTTGGCATCACGCCGAAGGTGGCGTTGCTGTCGAATTCGAACTTCGGTAGCGCACCGTCTTCGTCGTCGCAACGTATGGCTGCGGCTCGCAAGCTGATTGCTGAACGTGCGCCTTCGCTCGAGATCGACGGTGAGATGCACGGCGATGCTGCGTTGTCGGAAGCGGTCCGCAAGGCTGCGTTCCCGGGCACGACGCTGACCGGCGAAGCGAATCTGCTGATCATGCCGAACGTGGAAGCGGCGAACATCACGTACAACCTGCTGAAGATGATCGGCGGCGAAGGCGTGACGGTGGGGCCGTTCCTGTTGGGCGCGGAAAAGCCGGTGCACATCCTGACGCCGGCTGCGACCGTACGCCGGATCATCAACATGACGGCGGTGGCTTCGGCAAACGCACGCAAGGGGTGAACGCGCAGTCATGCGGATAGGTTGATGGTGAAGCGACGCCGGCTATGCGGCGTCTGCGGTAAGCCTGTGAGAACGCCACGGAAGTTGATTCCGTGGCGTTTTTTCATTTGTGCGTTCTTATTATGGTGGCCGTTGGTCTGAGAAATTCTTATGGAGCTAAGCAAGCTTTAAGAATGCTCCTATTCGATTCTCTGTGACACTTTTGTAAAGTTACTTCTGAAGCGCAACACGTCGCGATGGCAACGGAACAGTCGGCTGGTTAGTCCTTGCATCGCGGCAGGCGTTGCGCTTCCTCTCATGTTGGGAAGTTCGTAGTGGCAGTAACAGTAGTTCTGATGGTGAAGACAGTAGTACCAATGGGTTGCAGTGCTGGTAGTGAGTGTGTGTTGTGGCAGTTGAAGTAGTAGTTCGTAGTTGAAGTAGCAGTTGGAAGCTGTAGTTGCAGTTCGTAGTTGTAGTCGCTGTTTGGTAGTTGTTTGTTTTTGGTTGGTTGTTGTTGTGTTGTTGGAAGGAGCAGTACCGCTTGTTCTTGTACACATGCATCACGTGTCGAAACAGGCAAAAAAAGGCGACTGTCCGCGAGGACAGCCGCCTTTTCCATTTCAGGCCAATGTCAGCCGGTCAAGCCGGCAAGATCACGCCGCGTGCTGCGTCTTCCCCGTTTCCGGCGAACGCCAGCGCGTCAGCAAGTCGTTCCACTTGACCCGCACGCCCTTCAGGTTATTTTCCTTCACGTGCCCGTAGCCGCGGATGCCGTCCGGCAGATTCGCCAGTTCGACCGCCAGTTCACGCTTCTGAGCGGTCAGGCCGCCGATCAGCTCGCGTACCAGTGCCTCGTACTCGACGATCAGCGCACGCTCCGTGCGACGCTCCTCCGTCTTGCCGAACACGTCGAACGCGGTCCCACGCAGGAACTTGAGTTTTGCGAGCACGTGCATGGCGCTGAACACCCAAGGTCCGTACTTCTTCTTCACCAGATGACCTTGTGCGTCTTTTTTCGAGAACGTCGGCGGCGCGAGGTGAATGTGTAGTTTCCAGTCGCCTTCGAAATTCGCCTTCAGTTTTTCGATGAACGCGGGGTCGCTGTAAAGCCGTGCGACTTCGTACTCGTCCTTGTAGGCCATCAGCTTGTGCAGATTCTTCGCGACCGCTTCGGTCAACGGTAACTGGCCGTCGATCGAATCGAGTGCCGATTCCGCCACGCGCACTTTCGACACCAGGGCGCGGTAACGGTCGGCATACGCCTCGTTCTGCCATGCTGCAAGGTAAGCGGCGCGCTTGTCGATCAGCGTGTCGAGTGCCTTCGGCGTGTGCAGCGAGATGATCTTGCTGCTCGTCGTTTCCGCTGCGGCACCGCGTCCTTGCGAGTGCGCGAGCGTGCGCACCGAAGCCAGATCGTGCGCGGCACGACGGCCCCATTCGAATGCCGCACGGTTCTTCTCGACCTGCACGTCGTTCAGCTCGATCGCACGCATCAGCGATTGATACGTCAGCGGTACCCAGCCGCGTTGCCATGCGTAGCCGAGCACGAACGGATTGGTGTAGATCGCATCGCCGAGCAGCGCGACGGCGAAGTGATTCGCATCGACCATATCGACGCCCTCGTCGCCCGCCCCGGCTCGTACGTCCGCTTCGGTGCTGCTGCCCGGGAAGCGCCAGTTGGGGTTCTTGATGAGTTCGGCGGTCGGTGTGTGCGCGCTATTGAGCACGACATGGGTGCGGCCCACCTGCATCCGCGAAACGCATTCGTCGCTGGCGGTCACGATCGCGTCGCAACCGATCACGAGACTGGCTTCGCCCATTGCGATACGGGTCGCGTGAATATCGGCCGGGTTCTGGGCGATCTGCACGTGGCTCATCACCGCGCCGCCCTTTTGCGCGAGGCCGGTGACGTCGAGTACCGTGACGCCCTTGTTTTCCAGGTGCGCGGCCATGCCGAGCAAGGCACCGATCGTCACGACCCCCGTGCCGCCGACGCCCGTCACCAGCACCCCGTAAGGGCGCGCGATCGACGGTAGTTCGGGTTCCGGCACCGGCGGCATCGCGTCACCGACAATGCCCGAAGCCGCCTTCGGCTTGCGCAACTGACCCCCTTCGACGGATACGAAGCTCGGGCAGAACCCGTTCACGCACGAGAAGTCTTTGTTGCAGGTCGACTGATTGATCTGGCGCTTGGTGCCGTACTCGGTATCGAGTGGCTCGACAGACAGGCAATTCGACTTCACCGAGCAATCGCCGCAGCCTTCGCACACCGCTTCGTTGATCACGACACGGCGCGCCGGATCCGGATACGTGCCGCGTTTCCTGCGGCGGCGTTTCTCCGTCGCGCAGGTCTGGTCGTAGATCAGGATCGTGGTGCCGGAAATCTCGCGAAGCTGACGCTGAACTTCATCGAGCTTGTCGCGATGGTGAATGTCGATGCCGGGTGCGAGACCGACGTTCGCGTTGTACTTCTCCGGTTCATCGGTGACGATCACGATCTTCGTCGCGCCTTCGGCGGCGAGTTGATGCGTGATTTGCGGCACGGTCAACACGCCGTCGACCGGCTGGCCGCCCGTCATCGCGACTGCGTCGTTATAGAGAATCTTGTAGGTGATGTTCGCCTTCGACGCGATCGCCGCGCGAATCGCAAGCAGGCCCGAGTGAAAGTAGGTGCCGTCACCGAGGTTGGCGAACACGTGCTTATCGTTGGTGAACGGCGCCTGGCCGATCCACGCGACGCCTTCGCCGCCCATCTGGCTGAAGGTGCTGGTGCTGCGGTCCATCCACACGGTCATGTAGTGGCAGCCGATGCCGGCCATCGCACGCGAACCTTCCGGCACGTTCGTCGACGTGTTGTGCGGGCAGCCTGAGCAGAACCACGGCTTGCGCTCGGCTTCGACGCGCGGACGTGCCAAGGCTTTTTCCTTCGCTTCGATTACCGCGATGCGCGTCGCAATGCGCGCACGCACGTCGGACGGCAGGTCAAACTTGTCGAGCCGCGTGGCGATCGCCTTGGCGATGATCGCCGGCGAGAGTTCGTAGTGCGCCGGCAGCAGCCAGTTGCCCATCGGCACCGACCATTCGCCACCTGAGCCGTCCTTCTCGTCGAACTTGCCGAACACGCGCGGACGCTGCGCATCGGGCCAGTTGTACAGTTCTTCCTTGATTGCGTATTCGAGAATCTGGCGTTTTTCTTCAACCACCAGAATTTCCTCGAGACCGCGCGCGAAGGCTTGCGCACCTTGCGCCTCGAGCGGCCATACGCAGCCGACCTTGTACAGACGGATGCCGATGCGTGAGCAGGTTTCGTCATCGAGACCGAGATCGGTCAGCGCCTGACGCACGTCGAGGTAGGCCTTGCCGCCGGTCATGATGCCGAAGCGCGCATGCGGTGAATCGATTTCGACGCGGTCCAGTTTGTTCGCGCGCACATAGGCGAGCGCCGCGTACCACTTGTAGTCGAGCAGACGCGCTTCCTGCACCAGTGGCGGATCCGGCCAGCGGATGTTCAGGCCGCCTTCGGGCATCGCGAAGTCGTCCGGCAGAATAATTTTCGTGCGGTGCGGATCGATATCGACCGAAGCTGACGATTCGACCACGTCGGTCACGCACTTCATCGCGACCCACAGTCCGGAATAACGGCTCATCGCCCAGCCGTGCAGGCCGAAGTCCAGATATTCCTGCACGTTCGATGGGAACAGCACTGGCAGGCCACAGGCCTTGAAGATGTGTTCCGACTGGTGCGCGAGTGTTGAGGATTTTGCGGCGTGGTCGTCGCCGGCGAGCACGAGAACGCCGCCGTGTTGCGCAGAGCCGGCCGAATTGCCGTGCTTGAAGACGTCACCGGAACGGTCGACGCCTGGGCCCTTGCCGTACCACATCGAGAACACGCCATCGTACTTGGCGCTCGGGTACAGATTGACCTGCTGTGAACCCCACACGGAGGTCGCCGCGAGGTCTTCGTTGACGCCGGGCTGGAACACGACCTGGTGCGCGGCGAGATATTGCTTCGCTTTCCACAAGGATTGGTCAAGTCCGCCGAGTGGCGATCCGCGGTAACCGGAGATGAAGCCGGCGGTATTGAGCCCGGCCGCCCGGTCACGTTCCTGCTGCAGCATAGGCAGACGGACCAGCGCCTGGATGCCGCTCATGTACGCGCGGCCGCGTTCGAGGGTGTATTTGTCGTCGAGCGTGACGGAAGATAGCGCGGCTTCGAGCGAGGCTCGCTGACCTGCGTCTAGCGGGGCATTCATTATGTGTACTCCTCCAACCAGTTTGGGATCACCAAAACTTTTTTTGGCCGCGGCATCTTGTGAACGCTTGGGGCCGGGGTCGCCATATTGACGTGTTTTAAGTGATGGTAGCACTGGTGAAAACCCGCCGCAGCGCGCCAGAAATGCGGCATTGCAGCGTGACCTGCGCTGAACGCGCCGGGCGGCATCTTGCGGCGCAATACGCCTGTAACAAGCTGTAAAAACTACAAATCTGAGGAACCGCAGTTGAAATGTCTGTCTAACACCCCACCTGCGAGCAATGTCTGCGCAACGCTCCGCATTCGGTGGAGCTTCAGGACAGCAGGGCTGTTAGACAAGGAGTACGCATGAACACTAGAAACATCCAGACCTTCCTGATGGTTTCGGCCGCATTTTTCGCCATGAGCGCGCCGGTGCGCTCGAGTTCGGGTTCGAATAGCGCAGGGACGCTGTCGAACGCGATCACCAGCACGGCGCAGGTGGCGCCCGCACGGATTGCGGCGGAGCGCATTGCGCGATCCACAAAGGCCGACGAGGAAGACCAGAATTCGTGATGCATCGCTGAAGCGGCGCATCGGTTGAAAATCGGCCGTTGTCCGGGCTTCGGACTGCGGCATAAACGACGAAGGGCGAGGATCGCAAGATCTTCGCCCTTTTTTATATCTCCCAGATTCCGCGTGGACCGTTAACCGTTAGTCGCTATGCCTTGTCCTGAACCACGCCGCGGCGGATCTGATCCAACTCGATCGATTCGAACAGCGCCTTGAAGTTGCCCTCGCCGAAGCCCTGATTTCCCTTGCGCTGGATGATCTCGAAAAAGATCGGTCCGATCTGGTTTTCGGTGAAGATCTGCAACAGCAAGTCGTCCGGTGCGCCGTCGATCAGGATCTTGCGTTTGCGCAGTTCGTCGAGCGGCTCACCGTGGTTCGGCACACGGCGATCAACGAGTTCATAGTATGTGTCGATCGTATCGAGCAGCGAGATGTTCGCCGCGCGCAAACCGTCCACCGTGCGGTAGATGTCGTTGCTGCCCAGCGCGATGTGCTGGATGCCTTCGCCGTGGTACTGGTCCAGATACTCCTGGATCTGACCGGCTACGTCTGACCCTTCCTCATTGATCGGAATGCGGATTTTGCCGCACGGTGAGGTCATTGCCTTTGATTTCACGCCGGTTACTTTGCCTTCGATGTCGAAGTAACGCACTTCCCGGAAATTGAACAGACGCTCATAGAACTCCGCCCATTCCTGCATGCGGCCGCGATGGACGTTGTGCGTCAGATGGTCGATGTAGGTGAGACCGTGGCCGACAGGGTTCGGATTCGCGCCCGGAATTGGCTCGAAGTCGACGTCGTAAATATCAATGTTGCCGATAGTGCCCGACTCAGCACCGTTCTTGCCGCGCCAGCGGTCGACGAAATAGATCAGCGAGTCGCCGATGCCCTTGATCGCCGGGATGTTCAGTTCCATCGGGCCGGTTTTGTTGTCGAAGCCCCAGGCGCCTTTTTCCAGAGCCTGTTGGTAGGCCTTCGCCGCGTCTTGCACACGGAACGCAATGGCGCAGATCGACGGGCCATGCAGGCGCGTGAAACGTTGCGCGAACGAATGCTGTTCCCCGTTGACGATGAAGTTGATTTCGCCCTGGCGATACAGCGTCACGTCTTTGTGGCGATGCCGGGCAACGGCGGTGAAGCCCATCTGTTCGAACAGCTTGCCGAGCGCCTTCGGATCCGGTGCGGTGTATTCGATGAATTCAAAGCCGTCCGTGCCGACCGGGTTTTCCCAAGTTGAAACCTGCATTGTGTCTGTCTCCTCTGAGTGTCGGCGCGGGGCGTACAAGTTAGCGCGACTGAATGACGCAAGTGTAAAGGCCGGCTGGCGACGAAAACTTGCGAACTTAATCGCGCACCGATACCCTAGAGCTATTTTCTAGCTCAATCTTTCACATGGACGGCAGAAAATGGCCTATATAGAGATAGACGCCATCGACAGACGCATTCTGGCGATCCTTCAGGAGAATGGCAGGCTGTCGAATCAGGAGATCGCCGAGCGCATCAATCTGTCGCCGAGTCCGTGTCTACGCCGTATCCGTCGGCTGGAAGAGAGCGGGGTGATCCGCGGTTATGTCGCGCTGCTCGATGCGCAAAAGCTTGGGCTCGATCTGCTCGCCTACGTCAACGTGCGACTGGAAAAGCGCAGCGGTCCGGGGCTCAGTCCGCGCGGCGACGCTACGCATGCCGATCTGTTCCGCGCAGCGGTGCAGACCTGGCCTGAAGTGGTCGCATGTCACGCGATGACGGGCGACATGGATTACCTGCTGCGTGTGCAGGTCGAGGATATGGCGCACTTTTCACGTTTTGTGCAGGACCAGTTGCTGCACCATCCCTCTGTAATTGACGTGAAGACGAGCTTTTCGCTCGAGAAGTTCAAGGAGACGACGGCGCTGCCGATTTTGTGAGCGCCGGGCCGTGGTCAGGTGACGGACAAACAAAAAGGGCAGCCGTAAGGCCGCCCTTTTTTTGCCTGATGCGCGGACCGGTTAAGCGGCCTCTGCTGCCGGCATAAACGATTCGAACAGCTTCGACGCCTGACGTGCCTGGCGCTTGAGTGCGTAATCGAACACTGCGGCTTGCTCCTGCAGCATTTCAGCGATGATGCTCGTTTGATCAGCCGGCGATAGCGTCAGATAGGCGTCTGCTTCGCCGTACGCGTATTCGATCTTCATGCCGGCCTTCTTCGCGATGTGCATCATGGTCGAATTGCGCGACAGGCAATGCATGTAAAGCGTGGTGACATGCGTATTGCGGCTGCGGATGGCGGCGCGTTCGAAGAGCTTCGAGCCAATACCTTGCCCGCGGACGCTTTCCAGCACCGACACGCCGAATTCGGCGGTGCGCTTGTCGCCTTCGACCGGCAGATACGCCAGATGGCCGACGCCGGTGAGTTGCAACTGACTGTCGAACACGCCGAAGACCGTGTCGCGCGTGAAATCGATCGCGCGGACGTAGTTTTCAATGACGTGGTTCGGCACGACCTGGCCGAAACGTAGAAGGCGGTCGTCTTCGTCGAGCGCGAGGAAGTGGGTCAGCAGCCGTTCGCGGTCGATGGCGGTGAGTTCGCGGACCAGAGCAGGCGCACGACCGCCTGGCTGCAATGGCCGATCGTGCGCGACGATCGGCTCAGCGGCGCGGGGTGTAATCATGTTCATGGTCGGGTTCTCCTTTTAATCGAGCGGCATGGTGCACCGCAAAAACGATTTTAGCGGATATGCCGATCTAGCACTAGGGAAAACCCGTATCAAAAACTGAGGGCAATGCCTAAAAAGTTAGCGCCCTATTTTTAATGCATTGATTATTAAAGGAAAATAAATTGAACGAGCGTTCGTGACAAGATGTCGCGCCTAGGCAACTCGTGGCAATTATTTCCTCTGAACAATGCTGCCGTGCGCAATCAGCCTTCGGCAGAACCCAGTCCGTGATCCACCATATCGACCACCTGCTCGGCGAATTCCCGGTAGCCCATCCGGCCGTCCGGTTTGAGCCAGGTGAACGTCCAGTTGATCATGCCGAACACCATCATCGTGAGGGCGGTCTGGTTTTCGCGTGTGGCGCGTTCCGGATAGGCGCGCGCCAGTTGCCGCGCAAATGCCGCGACAACATCGCGCTGGCGGTTCAGGATGACCTCGCGCTGGGTATCGACCAGATACTTCACGTCGTTCAGGAGCGCGACGTGCCGGCTGTGCGACGTCTCATACTCGGATAGAAACGCCCGGATCAGTTCGGCGAAAGTGTCCCGCTCGGACAGCCCGCGGCGTTGGCTCGCGCCTTCCACCTCTGCGATGATCAGCATCAACCGCTTTGTGTAGCGGTCCAGCAGATCGAACAGAATCGCTTCTTTGCTCGCGTAATAGTGGTACAGGCGCGCTTTCGAGGTGCCGCTCGCGGCCGCGAGATCGGCCATCGAGGTGCTCGGGTAGCTGGTCTGGGCGAATTTCTCCGCGGCGAGTTCGAGAATCTGGTCGCGTTGGGTTTCGTGGTCGGGGGCTCGGGTGCGGGCCATGGTCGTCTATTTTTTTACTAGTGTGGACAGGGGGCAAGCGCCGCAGACAGTTCCAGCGTACGCCATGCGCTCGCGTCGCCACGCAGCTTGATGCGACGGGTCGCGGCCAGTTCGCGGAAGCGCCACAGCACGATGCTGTCGCTCACCAGATAACAGAGTTCGGCGGTCATGAGTTCCGCGGCAACGCGCGCGGCAGGCTGCCAGTCGCCCGTGACGTGTTCGAGAATCAGCGCGTCCAGATCGGCGAAGTTGCCGCTCGTGAAAGTGTTGTCTCGCCAGCGGCGCGTCTCGCCGTTCGCGTGCTTGGCTTCCTGCCATTCGAGCGCGAGCCGGCTAATGCGCAGAACCGAAATCGGCGCCGCGTCGTGCAGACGCCCTTGCAGGACAGCCGGCGCGAACATGCCGACGGACGTCGCGCGATCTTTGCGGCTGTGCGCCCAGGCGCCCGGATCGGTGAGGTCGCGAATCGACAGGCGCACTTCGTTCAGCCGTTGCGGGCTGTTGCGCAGGTGATAGCACACGCGGCGCAGCATCAATTGATCGGCTGCGCTTTCGCCGTGCCAGACCACCAGATTCGCGTCGCCCCGCGCGATATTCTCCAGCGCTGCGGCCTGCTCGCGGAATTCGCGAAGAAAATCGCGCCTCGTGTCCGCGCTGACACGGTCCCAGAACTCTGCTCGCACGTCGGGTCCGTCGTCGATGCCGCGCAGCGGACCGACCGCCAGATCGTCGCGCAGTGCGTGCACGCGATCGTCGCGGCCCGCCTCGGCTAGCGCGGCGCGCAATGATTCGGCGGCGACATCGCCGTTGGTGAGGTGGATGGTGCTCATCGGCAGTGGCTTGGGCTGGCAAAAGACGCAAATAGCAAAAGGGGCCGCTCATCGATCTGGACAGATGTCCGATCGCAAGCGGCCCCTAGTGTAAGCGCATCGCGGACCTGCTGAAAGCGTTGCGGGCGTCGCATGACCACCCGCCGCGCTCGACTCAACGCTCGTCGTAACTCACCACCACGCGATCGCTGATCGGATGGCATTGGCAGGTGAGCACGAAACCGTCGCGGATTTCGTGTTCTTCCAGGGTGTAGTTCTTTTCCATCTTCACCTCGCCTTCGAGCACCTTCGCGCGGCAGGTGCAGCAGACGCCGCCCTTGCACGCGTACGGCAGCGCGAGGCCGGCACGCAAGCCGACGTCGAGCACGCTCACGCCCTGATACGGCAGGCGCAGCTTGCGCCTTTTCCCGTCAAGGACGATTTCGAGGTCGGCGGCCGGGGTGTCGTCGGTGATTTCGACCGGCGGCACGCCCGCTTGCGGCAGCGGCGAGCCGAAGCGCTCCACATGCACTTTTGCGGAAGGCACGCCCGCGGCTTTCAGCGCGGCCTCGGCGGCATCCATCATCGGGGCGGGGCCGCAGATAAAGGCTTCGTCGATTGCATCGGCCGGTAGCAGGTTGTCGATGAACGCTGCGCACTTCTGCTGGTCGAGCACGCCGTTGAACAGCTCGACGTCCTGCAGGTCGTCGGACAGCACGTGATAGAGCACGAAGCGGTTCATGAAGCGGTTTTTCAGATCTTCGAGTTCTTCCGCGAACATGATCTGGTCGACGCTGCGGTTGCCGTACACCAGCGTGAAGGTGCTGCGCGGCTCGACTTCCAGCGTGGTCTTGATGATCGCGAGCACCGGCGTGATGCCCGAGCCGCCGGAGAACGCGATGTACTGCTGGCCCTGGTCCGCGTTGAGATGCGTGAAGAAGCGGCCGTCCGGCGTCATCACGTCGATGGTGTGGCCGGGTTGCAGCGTGTCGAACGCGAAGTTCGAGAAACGCCCGCCGCGCACGCGCTTGATGCCGATGCGCAGTTCGCCGTCGCGATCGTAATCGGTGACGCCGACGCAGATCGAGTACGAACGGCGCGTTTCCTCACCGTCGATGTGCGTTTTCAGCGTGACGAACTGGCCCTGCGTGAAGCGATAGTGGTCGCGCAGTTCGACGGGGACTTCGAAGGCGACCGAGACTGCGTCGGCGGTTTCGGGCCGCACTTCGCGGATACGCAGCGGATGAAATTGCGGGGTAGCCATATCAGTATGGTTTGAAGTAGTCGAAGGGTTCGCGGCAGTCGATGCAGCGGTACAGGGCCTTGCATGCCGTCGAGCCGAATTGCGCGAGCCGCTCGGTATGCGCCGAGCCGCAACGGGGGCACGACGGCGCCGGCAGCGCGCGCGGCATGAAACGCAGCACTTTTTCCTGCGACGGCGCGGCTGAACCGCAATTGCCCGTGGGCGGCGCGATGCCGTAGGCGCGCAATTTTTCGCGCGCGTCGGCGGTCATCCAGTCGGTGGTCCAGGCTGGCGCCAGCACAGTGGCGATCCGATACGGCTTCAGTTCAGCCACATCGAGCGCATGGGCCACGTCTTCGGCGATCTGCGACATCGCCGGGCAGCCGGAATAGGTCGGCGTGATGACGACTTCGAGTGTGCCGTCGGCGGCGCGGCGCACGTCGCGCAGAATGCCGAGTTCACGAATCGATACCACCGGGATCTCCGGATCTGGCACCGTTTCGAGCACGGCCCATGCGCGCTCGAGCGTGGCGTCGGCGGTGGGCATGGCAGTCGAGGTCGTCATCGTAAAGTTCCGTCGGGTTCCGGTTGAGCGCTCGGGTGCGTGCTTACCAGGTGGCGCCGGGATGCTGACGCGCGAGGCTTTGCATTTCGGCCAGCACGAAGCCCATGTGCTCCGAGTGCTCGCCATGCTTGCCGGCCGTGATGTGCTTGACCGCTTCGGGGCGCTTGAGTGTGGCTTGGTCGAGCGTAGCCTCCACGTCTTCGAGCCATGCTCCCTCGAGGTCCGACGTCAGCGGCCCGATGCCGGCTGCGGCGATGGCCTCTTCCACTGCGTCGGCACTGAAAAACTCGCGCGTGTACGGCAGCAGATAGTCGAGTGCGGCTTGCGCGCGGCGATGCGACTCGTCCGTGCCGTCGCCGAAACGAATCAGCCATTCGCTCGCGTGGTGCACGTGATAGCTGGTTTCCTTGATCGACTTTGAGGCGATCGCTGCAAGCTGTTCATCTTTCGACGTAGTGAGGGCCGTCCACAGATGCGCCATCAGCGTCGAGTACAGGAAATTGCGCACGATCGTGACCGCGTAGTCCTTCTCGGCTTGCGCGGTACCGGCGAGCGGGCCGTAGTGCGGCAACTCGGCCAGCGTGTAGTTGGCGAACTCGCGCTCGGCACGGAAGTAGGCGTAGTCGTCTTCCGTGCGGCTTTTGCCGGTGAGTTGCTGTTCCAGCGAGGCGGCGTGCGTGTACAGCAGGCGCGCCTGGCCGATCAGATCCAGACTCATGTTCGACAGCGCGATGTCCTCTTCGAGGATCGGACCGTGACCACACCACTCGGCATTGCGCTGACCGAGGATCAGCGCGGTGTCCGCGAGGCGCAGCACGTACTGCAGATGTTGGGGCGTGATGGTCATGGCCGCGCTTACATGTGGTTGACTTCGTCGGGGAGCGTGTAGAACGTTGGGTGGCGATAAATCTTGTCGCCAGCCGGTTCGAACAGCTCAGCCTTGTCTTCCGGCGCGGACGCCGTGATCGCCGACGACGGCACCACCCAGATGCTCACGCCTTCCTGGCGGCGCGTGTAGACGTCGCGCGCCATGCGCAGCGCCATCGGCGCGTCGGCGGCATGCAGGCTGCCGCAGTGTTTATGGTCGAGTCCCTGCTTGCTGCGCACGAAGACTTCCCAAATCGGCCATTCCTTGTTCATCGCTGATCTCCTGATACTTTGTCTGGCTGGTTGCCGCGGTTAGGCAGCTTGCTGCTGTGCGCGCTGGCGCTGCTTTTCGGCGTGGGCGAGGGCGGCTTCGCGCACCCAGGCGCCGTCGTCGTGTGCCTTCACGCGGGTCGAGAGACGTTCGCGGTTGCACGGGCCGTCGCCATTCACGACGCGCCAGAATTCTTCCCAGTCGATATCGCCGTAGTCGTGGTGGCCGCGCGCTTCGTTCCACTTCAGATCTGGGTCCGGCAGCGTGACGCCGAGCACCTTGGCCTGGTCGACGGTTGCATCGACGAATTTCTGGCGCAGATCGTCGTTCGAGATGCGCTTGATACCCCATTTCGACGACTGGCTGCTGTGGATCGAGTCTTTGTCGCTCGGGCCGAACATCATCAGCACCGGCCACCACCAGCGGTTCACGGCTTGCTGGACCAACTCGCGTTGCGCTTCGGTGCCGCTCATCATCGACAACAGCGCATCGAAGCCTTGGCGCTGGTGGAACGACTCTTCCTTGCAGATACGGATCATCGCGCGGGCATAAGGGCCGTAAGTGCAGCGGCACAGCGGAATCTGATTCATGATCGCCGCGCCGTCCACCAGCCAGCCGATTACGCCGACGTCCGCCCACGTGGGCGTCGGGTAATTGAAGATGCTCGAATATTTGGCTTTGCCCGAGTGCAACGCGGCGATCAACTGATCGCGCGACACGCCGAGCGTTTCGGCCGCGCTATATAGATATAGGCCGTGGCCGGCTTCGTCCTGCACTTTGGCCAGCAGGATCGCCTTGCGCTTCAGGCTGGGCGCGCGTGAGATCCAGTTGCCTTCCGGCAGCATGCCGACGATTTCAGAATGCGCGTGCTGCGAGATTTGCCGGACCAGCGTTTTGCGGTAGGCCTCAGGCATCCAGTCCTGCGCTTCGATTTTGCCGTCGGCGGCCATGACCGCGTCGAATTGCGACTGCTCGGGCGAACTCGCTGCCGGGTCGAGCGGGGCGACGTTGCCGGGGATATCCAGGGATTGCGTGTACATGGGGACGCTCTCAGCGGAAGTTGTCTGTGTGTGCGCAGTATAAACCAACCGACCGGTCGGTTAATAAATTTTTTGCGACAAATGGCTCTTTTCGATAGGGACACCTTGGGTTCGTCGCCGAGGTGTTTCGCGAGCGTCGCCGCCCCGCGCCGACACATAACCTATAAAATTGCGAATTGGCCGCGATTTGCGGCCTTCATGCATCCCCCGGTATTCATGTTACGTCTAAGCGAAATTAAACTCCCGCTCGATCACCCCGAGAGCGTTCTCGAAGCCGCCGTCCGCGCGCGCCTCGCTGAACTCGGCGTGGGCGACGACGGGCTCATCCGGTACACCGTGTTCCGCCGCGCGCACGACGCGCGCAAGCGCACCGACATCAAGCTCACTTACATCGTCGACGTCGAGGTGAAGGATGAAGCGGCCGCGCTCAAGCGGCTCGCCGACGTGCCCCACTGCGCTGTGACGCCGGATATGGCGTACCGCTTTGTCGCTAAAGCACCGGCGCAGCTGACTTCCCCGCGCCCCGTCGTGATCGGCATGGGGCCGTGCGGCCTGTTTGCCGGGCTGATCCTCGCCCAGATGGGCTTTCGCCCGATCATTCTCGAGCGCGGCAAGGCCGTGCGCGAGCGCACCAAGGATACTTTCGGGCTATGGCGCAAGTCGGTGCTCAATCCTGAATCGAACGTGCAATTCGGCGAAGGCGGCGCGGGCACGTTCTCGGACGGCAAGCTTTACAGTCAGATCAAGGATCCGAAGCACTACGGCCGCAAGGTGCTCGATGAATTCGTCCGCGCGGGTGCGCCGGAGGACATTCTCTATCTGAGCCGGCCCCATATCGGCACGTTCCGCCTTGTCAGCATGGTCGAAAAGATGCGCGCGACCATTCACGAGTTGGGCGGCGAGGTGCGTTTCGAGACGCGGGTCGATGATATCGAAATCGATCAGGGCAAGGTGCGCGGGCTCAAGCTGTCGACGGGCGAGCATTTGCGCTGTGACCACGTGGTGCTGGCGGTCGGCCATAGCGCGCGCGATACCTTCCAGATGCTGAGCGACCGCGGCGTCTATCTCGAAGCGAAGCCGTTTTCGCTCGGTTTCCGGATCGAACATCCGCAAGGGTTGATCGATCGCAGCCGTTTCGGCAAGTTCGCCGGCCACAAGCAGCTGGGCGCCGCCGACTATAAGGTCGTGCATCACTGCAGCAATGGGCGCGCGGTTTATAGCTTCTGTATGTGTCCTGGCGGGACGGTGGTCGCGGCGACTTCGGAGCCGGGCCGCGTAGTGACCAACGGCATGAGCCAGTACTCACGAGCCGAGCGCAATGCCAACGCCGGGATTGTCGTCGGCATCACGCCGGACGACTATCCCGGCGGCCCGCTCGCCGGCATCGCCTTCCAGCGCAAATGGGAAGAGCGGGCGTTCGAACTGGGCGGCAGCAACTATATGGCGCCGGGCCAGCTGGTCGGCGACTTTATTGCCGGGCGACCGTCTACGTCGCTGGGTTCGGTGGTGCCGTCCTACAAACCGGGCGTGCATCCCACCGATCTCAGCACGGCGCTGCCGGACTACGTGATCGAAGCGATCCGCGAAGCGTTGCCGCAAATGGACAAGAAGATTGCCGGATTTGCCATGCATGACGCGGTGTTGACGGGCGTCGAGACGAGAACGTCGTCGCCGATTCGCGTGCGGCGCCGGGATGACTATCAGAGCATGAATGTCGAGGGCTTGTATCCGGCCGGTGAGGGCGCGGGGTATGCCGGCGGGATCTACTCGGCGGCCATCGACGGGATCGAAGTGGCCGAAGCGCTTGCGCTGAAGATGGTTGGAGTGCCGGCGGCGGCCTGATGAGTAATGCGTCTGTGCGAGCACCGAATGGCTGTGGCGCAGACGGCCTGATGTGGGCGAGGCGCCATGCGTCGTCTTGCGGAATGGCTACTTCGCGGACGTCACGGCTGGAGTCCCGGTGAGGACTCGCTAGTGCCGGGCGAGCCGAGTACGTCCGGTTGCGCGTGGTCCGCCGAATACCCATACCGCCACTCGCGGTATGTTCGACGCCGCGGCCCTGCGACCAGGCGCGGGTGATCGAAAGATAGCGTTCGTGCGGTCAGCCGCGGCAGCCATGGCGATCGGGCACAATGCACGTTTCGCCTCGAACTGACCACCCGAATGACCATTCGCACTCTGGCTGCCGCATGTAGCGCGGCGCTGCTTTGCCAATTTGCCGTTTCCCCGGCTGTTTTTGCCGCCGACGCCCCGACGCACTGGGTCACCGCATGGGCGACGGCGTTGCAACCTATTCCCCAACGGGCGGATTTGCCGCCCCTATATCGCGCCCCGGAGGTAGCAGGGCGAACGGTTCGCCAGATCGTCTATCCGACGCTGTCCGGCAAAACCGCACGAATCCACCTCAGCAACGAGTACGGCAAGACGGCGCTGGTCATCGAGGAGTTGCGCATTGCGCGCTCGGCTGGCGGCGCGGCAGCGCTGGGTAATGGGGAGGCACGCGTGACGTTCGGCGGCAAGAGTTCGGTGAGCGTACCGTCGGGCGGCGAGTTGGACAGCGACCCGGTTGCAATCGATATCGCCGAGGGCGCACCCTATGCGATCAGTGCGTTCACGGGGCCGGAACAGCGGATTGTGGCGTGGCATCGGGTGTCAAATCAGTTGAATTACGTTTCCGCACCGGGTAATCACACTGCCGATACCTCCGCCGACTCGTTTCGTGGCCGGTTCACGCAATATGTGTGGGTGACGGGTTTGTCGGTGGATGCGCCGTCATCGGCTGCCGTCGCCGCGATCGGCGACTCGATCACCGACGGTATGCGCTCGAGTCTGAATCAGAACCGGCGCTGGCCGGACGCGCTGGCTCGCCGGTTCGCCAGCACCGACGGCCACTCGACGGCGATCGTTAATCTTGGCATCAGCGGCAATCGCTTGTTGAGCGACTCGCCCTGCTACGGCGACGCGCTTGTCCGGCGTTTCGACCGGGACGTGCTGGAACGCCCGGGCGTCAAGACGGCGATTTTGCTGATCGGAATCAATGACATCAACTTCGCGGAGATGCCGGCGCGTAGCGGCCTCGACTGCGACTTTCCGCATACCTCGGTGACAGCCGCCGACCTGATTGCCGGCTACCAGCGCGTGATTGCGGACGCACGGCGCCGTGGCGTGAAGGTGTTCGGCGCAACGTTGACGCCGGCATCGCTGCCGGCGCCGCGAGAGGGTATCCGGCTGGCGGTCAACCAGTGGATTCGAAGCAGCCACGCTTTCGACGGCATTGTCGATTTCGACGTTGCGCTACGCGAGCCGGCGCAACCGAATCGTCTGCAGCGCGCCTTTGACAGTGGCGACCATATCCATCCCAGCGACGCTGGGTACGCCGCAATGGCCGAAGTGGTTCCGGTGGCTGCAGTAGTGAATTCAACCCGGAAGTGAGTCGTCAAAAAAAGATTTTCGTCAAACCCTTGTCACATGACGGATGTTCGCCTATAGTTCGCCTCCTCGTTTGCGAACGAGGGCCGCGGCGGAAACCAGCGGCCGTAGCGTCAACAAGGTTTTAAGCGAAAGCAAAAAATATTGTTGACGAAACGAAAAAGAGCCTTCATAATCTCGTTTCTCTGCTGCTGATGCAGCGACGCAGAACGAAGCGGTGCCGGGTGGTTGAGGTTGATGCCTCGCGGCGCATGTTCGGTAGTGAATGCGGACTCGATCTTTAAAAATTAACAGCCGATAAGTGTGGGCGCTTGATGCGCGACGCGCAGTGGACTCTTCGGGGTTTGCTGGAAGCGAAAGTATCAAGTCTCACACTAGTATTAAAGGAAGGTTTTCCTGCCGGGGTGGATTCACGCCGGCGGGATGATCATTCGTCAGTACGTTGAGTGAGCGACCGGTTTCGAAAGAGACCGAAAAACAGTAACAGGTTTGAACTGAAGAGTTTGATCCTGGCTCAGATTGAACGCTGGCGGCATGCCTTACACATGCAAGTCGAACGGCAGCACGGGGGCAACCCTGGTGGCGAGTGGCGAACGGGTGAGTAATACATCGGAACGTGTCCTGTAGTGGGGGATAGCCCGGCGAAAGCCGGATTAATACCGCATACGCTCTACGGAGGAAAGGGGGGGATCTTAGGACCTCCCGCTACAGGGGCGGCCGATGGCAGATTAGCTAGTTGGTGGGGTAAAGGCCTACCAAGGCGACGATCTGTAGCTGGTCTGAGAGGACGACCAGCCACACTGGGACTGAGACACGGCCCAGACTCCTACGGGAGGCAGCAGTGGGGAATTTTGGACAATGGGGGAAACCCTGATCCAGCAATGCCGCGTGTGTGAAGAAGGCCTTCGGGTTGTAAAGCACTTTTGTCCGGAAAGAAAACCTCTGCCCTAATATGGCGGGGGGATGACGGTACCGGAAGAATAAGCACCGGCTAACTACGTGCCAGCAGCCGCGGTAATACGTAGGGTGCAAGCGTTAATCGGAATTACTGGGCGTAAAGCGTGCGCAGGCGGTCCGCTAAGACAGATGTGAAATCCCCGGGCTTAACCTGGGAACTGCATTTGTGACTGGCGGGCTAGAGTATGGCAGAGGGGGGTAGAATTCCACGTGTAGCAGTGAAATGCGTAGAGATGTGGAGGAATACCGATGGCGAAGGCAGCCCCCTGGGCCAATACTGACGCTCATGCACGAAAGCGTGGGGAGCAAACAGGATTAGATACCCTGGTAGTCCACGCCCTAAACGATGTCAACTAGTTGTTGGGGATTCATTTCCTTAGTAACGTAGCTAACGCGTGAAGTTGACCGCCTGGGGAGTACGGTCGCAAGATTAAAACTCAAAGGAATTGACGGGGACCCGCACAAGCGGTGGATGATGTGGATTAATTCGATGCAACGCGAAAAACCTTACCTACCCTTGACATGTATGGAACCTGGCTGAGAGGTCGGGGTGCCCGAAAGGGAGCCATAACACAGGTGCTGCATGGCTGTCGTCAGCTCGTGTCGTGAGATGTTGGGTTAAGTCCCGCAACGAGCGCAACCCTTGTCCCTAGTTGCTACGCAAGAGCACTCTAGGGAGACTGCCGGTGACAAACCGGAGGAAGGTGGGGATGACGTCAAGTCCTCATGGCCCTTATGGGTAGGGCTTCACACGTCATACAATGGTCGGAACAGAGGGTCGCCAACCCGCGAGGGGGAGCCAATCCCAGAAAACCGATCGTAGTCCGGATCGCACTCTGCAACTCGAGTGCGTGAAGCTGGAATCGCTAGTAATCGCGGATCAGCATGCCGCGGTGAATACGTTCCCGGGTCTTGTACACACCGCCCGTCACACCATGGGAGTGGGTTTTACCAGAAGTGGCTAGTCTAACCGCAAGGAGGACGGTCACCACGGTAGGATTCATGACTGGGGTGAAGTCGTAACAAGGTAGCCGTATCGGAAGGTGCGGCTGGATCACCTCCTTTCTCGAGCTAACGTGTCAATGCGTTGAGCGCTCACGCTTATCGGCTGTGAAATTAAGACAGATACGCAGACAGACTCAGGGGTCTGTAGCTCAGTTGGTTAGAGCACCGTCTTGATAAGGCGGGGGTCGATGGTTCGAATCCATCCAGACCCACCACTGTTTCTGCGGTGGCTGCAGCTAACCGGTGAAGACCCCGGGCCTATCAGATTGCGTTATCTGTATGACTGGGGGATTAGCTCAGCTGGGAGAGCACCTGCTTTGCAAGCAGGGGGTCGTCGGTTCGATCCCGTCATCCTCCACCAATCTTCAATGCCTAGCGTTCGGTTCCGGGTTTCCGGGATTAACCGAGCTTTATGCATTGGCGATTGAGCCAGTCAGAGTGATATGAAGCAGAGCTTTATATCGGCTGTCGTTCTTTAACAATCAGGAAGAAGTAGTAAAGAGATTCACGAAAGCATATCTAGAGATGGGTGTGTGAGTAGGTGAATCAGGGTTGTGATTGTATCAATGTATGAAAAGGTAATCGAAAGATTGCCTTGGAATACGGCGCAACACGAATACTCAACCTGTAGCGATTGTGAGAAGCGCTGCCTTCCCAGTGGAGGCGGTGTGAGACACACCCGTTATAGGGTCAAGCGAACAAGTGCATGTGGTGGATGCCTTGGCGATCACAGGCGATGAAGGACGCGGTAGCCTGCGAAAAGCGACGGGGAGCTGGCAAACGAGCTTTGATCCGTCGATGTCCGAATGGGGAAACCCACCTCTTTTGAGGTATCCGTGACTGAATACATAGGTCACGTGAAGCGAACGCGGTGAACTGAAACATCTAAGTAACCGCAGGAAAAGAAATCAACCGAGATTCCCAGAGTAGTGGCGAGCGAAATGGGATCAGCCTGTACTCTTTATCTTCATTGTTAGTCGAAGGCTCTGGAAAGTGCCGCCATAGCAGGTGATAGCCCTGTAGACGAAAACAGCGAGGAAGAACTGGGTGTACGACAAGTAGGGCGGGACACGTGAAATCCTGTCTGAAGATGGGGGGACCATCCTCCAAGGCTAAATACTCGTGATCGACCGATAGTGAACCAGTACCGTGAGGGAAAGGCGAAAAGAACCCCGGGAGGGGAGTGAAATAGATCCTGAAACCGCATGCATACAAACAGTAGGAGCCTCGCAAGGGGTGACTGCGTACCTTTTGTATAATGGGTCAGCGACTTACATTCAGTGGCAAGCTTAACCGATTAGGGCAGGCGTAGCGAAAGCGAGTCCGAACAGGGCGATTCAGTCGCTGGGTGTAGACCCGAAACCAGGTGATCTATCCATGGCCAGGATGAAGGTGCGGTAACACGTACTGGAGGTCCGAACCCACTAACGTTGAAAAGTTAGGGGATGAGCTGTGGATAGGGGTGAAAGGCTAAACAAACCTGGAAATAGCTGGTTCTCTCCGAAAACTATTTAGGTAGTGCCTCGTGTATCACCTTCGGGGGTAGAGCACTGTCATGGTTGTGGGGTCCATTGCGGATTACTACGCCATAGCAAACTCCGAATACCGAAGAGTGCAATCACGGGAGACAGACATCGGGTGCTAACGTCCGGTGTCAAGAGGGAAACAACCCAGACCGCCAGCTAAGGTCCCCAAATATTGCTAAGTGGGAAACGAAGTGGGAAGGCTAAAACAGTCAGGAGGTTGGCTTAGAAGCAGCCATCCTTTAAAGAAAGCGTAATAGCTCACTGATCGAGTCGTCCTGCGCGGAAGATGTAACGGGGCTAAGCAATATACCGAAGCTGCGGATGCACATTAATGTGCATGGTAGGAGAGCGTTCCGTAAGCCTGCGAAGGTGCATTGAAAAGTGCGCTGGAGGTATCGGAAGTGCGAATGCTGACATGAGTAGCGATAAAGGGGGTGAAAGGCCCCCTCGCCGTAAGCCCAAGGTTTCCTACGCAACGTTCATCGGCGTAGGGTGAGTCGGCCCCTAAGGCGAGGCAGAAATGCGTAGCTGATGGGAAGCAGGTTAATATTCCTGCACCATTGTTAAATGCGATGGGGGGACGGATCGCGGAAGGTTGTCCGGGTGTTGGAAGTCCCGGTTCCTGTGTTGGAGAAGGCGCTTAGGCAAATCCGGGCGCGGAATTCAAGGGCATGGGACGAGCCGCTTAGGCGGTGAAGCAACTGGAAGTGGTTCCAAGAAAAGCCTCTAAGCTTCAGTTTAACAAGACCGTACCGCAAACCGACACAGGTGGGCGAGATGAGTATTCTAAGGCGCTTGAGAGAACTCGGGAGAAGGAACTCGGCAAATTGGTACCGTAACTTCGGGATAAGGTACGCCCCTGTAGCTTGACTGGCCTGCGCCAGGAGGGTGAAGGGGTTGCAATAAACTGGTGGCTGCGACTGTTTAATAAAAACACAGCACTCTGCAAACACGAAAGTGGACGTATAGGGTGTGACGCCTGCCCGGTGCCGGAAGATTAAATGATGGGGTGCAAGCTCTTGATTGAAGTCCCGGTAAACGGCGGCCGTAACTATAACGGTCCTAAGGTAGCGAAATTCCTTGTCGGGTAAGTTCCGACCTGCACGAATGGCGTAACGATGGCCACACTGTCTCCTCCCGAGACTCAGCGAAGTTGAAGTGTTTGTGATGATGCAATCTCCCCGCGGCTAGACGGAAAGACCCCATGAACCTTTACTGTAGCTTTGCATTGGACTTTGAACCGATCTGTGTAGGATAGGTGGGAGGCTATGAAGCGTGGACGCCAGTCTGCGTGGAGCCGTCCTTGAAATACCACCCTGGTTTGTTTGAGGTTCTAACCTTGGTCCGTTATCCGGACTGGGGACAGTGCATGGTAGGCAGTTTGACTGGGGCGGTCTCCTCCCAAAGTGTAACGGAGGAGTACGAAGGTACGCTAGGTACGGTCGGAAATCGTGCTGATAGTGCAATGGCATAAGCGTGCTTAACTGCGAGACCGACAAGTCGAGCAGGTGCGAAAGCAGGTCATAGTGATCCGGTGGTTCTGTATGGAAGGGCCATCGCTCAACGGATAAAAGGTACTCTGGGGATAACAGGCTGATACCGCCCAAGAGTTCATATCGACGGCGGTGTTTGGCACCTCGATGTCGGCTCATCTCATCCTGGGGCTGTAGCCGGTCCCAAGGGTATGGCTGTTCGCCATTTAAAGAGGTACGTGAGCTGGGTTTAAAACGTCGTGAGACAGTTTGGTCCCTATCTGCCGTGGGCGCTGGATATTTGAAGGGGGCTGCTCCTAGTACGAGAGGACCGGAGTGGACGAACCTCTGGTGTACCGGTTGTCACGCCAGTGGCATCGCCGGGTAGCTATGTTCGGAAGAGATAACCGCTGAAAGCATCTAAGCGGGAAACTCGCCTTAAGATGAGATATCCCCGGGGCTTCGAGCCCCTTGAAGGGTCGTTCAAGACCAGGACGTTGATAGGTCAGGTGTGGAAGCGCAGTAATGCGTTAAGCTAACTGATACTAATTGCCCGTAAGGCTTGATCCTATAACCGGTGTGTCTTGCACACGCCATGGTTGAGATCAGTGTTGTGCCTGAAACAACACAGCCCGAGCTTTGCTTGAAAAGCTCCTCTGGTGAGCATCACCAGAAACTACTTCTTCCCGATTGGTTGTGTTGGCGCGGGGTTTAAACCCCACCCAGCACGACAACAAGTCATGCCTGATGACCATAGCGAGTCGGTCCCACCCCTTCCCATCCCGAACAGGACCGTGAAACGACTCCACGCCGATGATAGTGCGGATTCCCGTGTGAAAGTAGGTAATCGTCAGGCTCCCCAGCAGCATCAGAAACCCCACCCCACAACGGTGGGGTTTCTGCGTTTACGGTCGGAGCTGGAATCACTATATAAGTGAGAGCTATGAGTTTGGAACGGTCAAGCAAGCCTTGACAGCAAGCGGTTGTTCCCTCATAATCATCAGTTCTCTGCGGAGGGGTGCCCGAGTGGCTAAAGGGGGCAGACTGTAAATCTGTTGGCTTACGCCTACGTTGGTTCGAATCCAACCTCCTCCACCAGAATGCAAGCTGTAGCAGTAGTTGGGAATCCATGGATCCTTGCGGGTGTAGCTCAATGGTAGAGCAGAAGCCTTCCAAGCTTACGACGAGGGTTCGATTCCCTTCACCCGCTCCAGTAACAAAAAAGTAGCGCCCATGTGGCTCAGTGGTAGAGCACTCCCTTGGTAAGGGAGAGGTCGGCAGTTCGATCCTGCCCATGGGCACCAGAAGTACTCGGTGATTGTTTGCGCGCGGCGCAACGTACGGATAAATCCTCTTAGGAGTCGAAAATGGCCAAGGGTAAGTTTGAGCGGACCAAGCCGCACGTGAACGTCGGCACGATCGGTCACGTTGACCACGGCAAGACCACGCTGACGGCAGCGATCACGACGGTGCTGACCAAGAAGTTTGGCGGCGAAGCGAAGGCGTATGACCAGATCGACGCGGCGCCGGAAGAAAAGGCACGTGGTATCACGATCAACACGGCACACGTCGAGTACGAAACGGCTAACCGCCACTACGCACACGTCGACTGCCCGGGCCACGCTGACTATGTGAAGAACATGATCACGGGCGCAGCGCAGATGGACGGCGCGATCCTGGTGTGCTCGGCTGCAGACGGCCCGATGCCGCAAACGCGTGAGCACATCCTGCTGGCGCGTCAGGTTGGCGTTCCGTACATCATCGTGTTCCTGAACAAGTGCGACATGGTGGACGACGCTGAGCTGCTGGAACTGGTCGAGATGGAAGTTCGCGAACTTCTGTCGAAGTACGACTTCCCGGGCGACGACACGCCGATCATCAAGGGTTCGGCCAAGCTGGCGCTGGAAGGCGACACGGGCGAGCTGGGCGAAGTGGCGATCATGAACCTGGCCGACGCGCTGGACACGTACATCCCGACGCCGGAGCGCGCAGTTGACGGTGCGTTCCTGATGCCGGTGGAAGACGTGTTCTCGATCTCGGGTCGTGGCACGGTGGTGACGGGTCGCGTTGAGCGCGGCGTGGTGAAGGTCGGTGAAGAAATCGAAATCGTCGGTATCAAGCCGACGGTGAAGACGACGTGCACGGGCGTGGAAATGTTCCGCAAGCTGCTCGACCAGGGTCAGGCAGGCGACAACGTGGGTATCCTGCTGCGCGGCACGAAGCGTGAAGACGTGGAGCGTGGCCAGGTTCTGGCGAAGCCGGGTTCGATCAACCCGCACACGCACTTCACGGCTGAAGTGTACGTGCTGAGCAAGGACGAAGGCGGCCGCCACACGCCGTTCTTCAACAACTATCGTCCGCAGTTCTACTTCCGTACGACGGATGTGACGGGCTCGATCGAGTTGCCGAAGGACAAGGAAATGGTCATGCCGGGCGACAACGTGTCGATCACGGTGAAGCTGATCAACCCGATCGCGATGGAAGAAGGTCTGCGTTTCGCAATCCGCGAAGGCGGCCGTACGGTCGGCGCAGGTGTGGTTGCCAAGATTCTCGAGTAACGCCAGAAAGTTCTCGTTGATCGGTAGTTTCGGGGTTGGCGGTGTCGTCAACCCCAAAATGGTTTAGGGGTATAGCTCAACTGGCAGAGCGTCGGTCTCCAAAACCGAAGGTTGGGGGTTCGATTCCCTCTGCCCCTGCCAACTCTCGCGCCGTATATGGCGCTTCGTTAAGGTGTTATGGCGAATCCTTCCGTCGAAACTGTAAATACATCCGGCGACAAGCTGATGCTCGTCGCGGGCGTATTGTTGGTCTTGGCCGGGTTCGTGGGGTTCTTCTGGCTCAGCGGCCAGGAATGGTACGTCCGCGGAGCCGCCTTGGCTGTTGGCGCTATCGCGGGTGTTGCAGTCGGTCTTCTCTCCGCGCCTGGCAAGGGTTTCATCGCTTTCGCCAAAGACTCGTACAAAGAAGTTCGCAAGGTTGTCTGGCCGACTCGTAAAGAGGCCACCCAGACAACGCTCGTAGTGTTCGGCTTCGTGTTCGTCATGGCGATCTTTCTTTGGATTAGCGATAAATCCATCGAATGGGCGATTTTCTCGGTGATTCTGGGTTGGAAATGATATGAGCGATACTCCGGCATCCCCGAGCGGCAAACGTTGGTACGTGGTGCACGCCTACTCCGGCATGGAGAAGAGCGTGCAACGTGCGCTTCAAGAGCGCATCGAACGTGCTGGTATGCAAGACCAGTTTGGTCAAATCCTCGTTCCGACTGAAGAAGTGGTCGAGGTGAAAGGTGGTCACAAATCGGTGACCGAGCGTCGTTTCTTCCCGGGCTATGTCCTTGTGGAAATGGAAATGACAGACGAAACGTGGCACCTCGTGAAGAACACGGCAAAGGTGACGGGTTTCGTAGGCGGTGCGCGTAATCGTCCGAGCCCGATTTCCCCGCGGGAAGTCGAGAAGATCATGTCGCAAATGCAGGAAGGCGTGGAAAAGCCGCGTCCGAAGACCCTGTTCGAAGTCGGCGAGATGGTGCGGGTGAAGGACGGTCCGTTCACGGATTTCAACGGCAGCGTCGAAGAAGTGAACTACGAAAAGTCGCGCGTCCGTGTTTCCGTTACAATTTTCGGCCGCGCAACGCCGGTCGAGCTGGAATTCGGCCAGGTCGAAAAGTTGTGATCCAGAATTCTGCGGGGCGCACCGGTTGGTGCGTTCCGTATTTCGCGCTTACGGTCCGTGTAATGGCCGTTGAGGAGCGTAAGTAGTCTGTTTTCCGACGAACGCGCGCTACTACTCACTGAATGTCCGCTTGCACTAGGGCGGCGTTCCTAAGAGGTTTTCAAAATGGCAAAGAAAATCATCGGCTTTATCAAGCTGCAGATTCCTGCAGGTAAAGCCAACCCGTCGCCGCCGGTCGGTCCGGCACTGGGCCAACGCGGCCTGAACATCATGGAGTTCTGCAAGGCGTTTAACGCGCAGACTCAAGCAATGGAACCGGGTCTGCCGATTCCGGTCGTGATCACCGCGTTCGCGGACAAGAGCTTCACGTTCGTTCTGAAGACGCCGCCGGCTACGGTTCTGATCAAGAAGGCAGCGAAGATCGACAAGGGTTCGGCCAAGCCGCATACCGACAAGGTCGGCAAGATCACCCGTGCTCAAGCTGAAGACATCGCCAAGACCAAGATGCCCGATCTGACGGCAGCTGATCTGGACGCAGCGGTCCGTACGATCGCTGGTAGCGCCCGCTCGATGGGCATCACCGTGGAGGGCGTGTAAATGGCTAAGCTTTCAAAGCGTCTGCAAGCATTTGCAGCCAAGGTCGATAGTCAAAAGCTGTACGCGATCGACGAAGCTCTGTCGCTCGTGAAGGAATGCGCAAGCGCGAAGTTCGACGAGTCGATCGACGTTGCAGTGCAACTCGGCATCGACGCGAAGAAGTCGGACCAAGTGGTTCGCGGCTCGGTTGTGCTGCCGGCTGGTACCGGTAAGTCGGTTCGCGTGGCAGTGTTCGCGCAAGGCGAAAAGGCTGAGCAAGCTCGTGCAGCTGGCGCAGAAATCGTCGGTATGGAAGACCTGGCTGAACAAGTCAAGGCTGGCAAGCTGGACTTCGACATCGTGATCGCTTCGCCGGACACCATGCGCGTTGTCGGTACGCTCGGTCAGATCCTCGGCCCGCGCGGCCTGATGCCGAACCCGAAGGTTGGCACGGTCACGCCTGACGTCGCGACTGCAGTCAAGAACGCCAAGGCTGGTCAGGTGCAATTCCGTGTCGACAAGGCCGGTATCATCCACGCCACGATTGGCCGGGCATCGTTTGAGGCGACGGCTCTGCGTAGCAACCTGAACGCTCTGGTCGATGCGCTGCAAAAGGCGAAGCCGGCAACGAGCAAGGGTGTGTACCTGCGTAAGGTTGCGCTGTCGAGCACGATGGGTGTTGGCGTTCGCGTCGACCAGGCATCGATCGCAGCACAGTAATAAATTTCATCGCCTCGATGCGAGTCGAGGCGGTTTTATGGGCTTTGGGCGGTCGCAAGATGGCAGTCTGCATCGTGCGACCGGTTGTCAAAGACCGTTGGCGGGAACGCAGCAGGTAGGTGGTCCCTTAATGTAAAGCCAACGCAGATGGCGAACCCGAAAAGGTTTTGTAGTGATGAAGCCGTTGGATGTCCGCAGAAATGTGGGGATCGGGCGGTCGAAATACTCCTGACTGGTCGGACGCCGTTATTGAACGCGGTACACAAGGCGCACGCTGCGTGTATCGAATCTGGAGGTTAACCGTGCCACTCAATAAAGAAAGCAAGCAGGCCGTCGTCGCTGAGGTTGCCGCGCAAGTCGCGAAAGCCCAGACCGTGGTTCTGGCTGAGTATCGTGGGATCACGGTTGGCGATCTGACCAAGCTGCGCGCGAAAGCGCGTGAGCAACAGGTTTACCTTCGCGTGTTGAAAAACACGTTGGCGCGTCGCGCTGTTGAAGGTACCCCGTTTGCTTCTTTGGCAGAGCAGATGACCGGTCCCCTGATCTACGGCATCTCGGAAGATGCCATTGCCGCTGCTAAGGTCGTCAACGACTTCGGCAAAAGCAATGACAAGTTGATCATCAAGGCTGGTTCCTACGAAGGCAAGGTGATGGACAAGGCTGGCGTGCAAGCGCTGGCAAACATCCCAAGCCGCGAAGAACTGCTCTCCAAGCTGTTGTACGTTATGCAAGCACCTGTTTCCGGCTTTGCGCGCGCTCTGGCCGCGCTGGCAGAAAAGAAACAAGGCGAAGAAGCCGCTGCGTAACGCACTTCAGTCGAGCGTGATTGATCGCTGGCTGTATCCGAATTCAATTTAGGAGTATTTCAAATGGCAATCGCAAAAGATGACATCCTCGAGGCAGTAAGCTCGATGTCGGTTCTGGAACTGAACGAGCTGGTCAAGGCGTTCGAAGAAAAGTTTGGCGTGTCGGCAGCTGCTGTTGCAGTGGCAGGCCCGGCAGGCGCAGCTGCAGCTGTCGCTGAAGAGCAAACCGAATTCACGGTCAACCTGACGGAAGTCGGCGCGAACAAGGTTTCGGTCATTAAGGCTGTTCGTGAACTGACGGGTCTCGGCCTGAAGGAAGCGAAGGACCTGGTCGACGGTGCACCGAAGCCTGTTAAGGAAGCGGTACCGAAGGCTGCTGCTGAAGAAGCCAAGAAGAAGTTGGAAGAAGCCGGCGCGAAGGCTGAAATCAAGTAAGTTTCGGCGCGTTGTGCGAAGGCTGGCGGTTTTCCACCGCCGGCCTTTTTGTGCTTTGTGGGAACCACGTTTTTGCCAGCCGGTTTCGGCAAGGGCGGGGGTCCTAGAAGCCAAAGAAAATCGCCTATCGGCAATATTGACCGGCGCTTCTCTTTGTCTTCTGAAGCGACTGCAGAAGGCAAGTTTGGTCGGGTAGCGGGCAACATAGGCATCCGCTGCCGTCAGCCAGCGGTTGGTAGCGGCCAACCACCAAGCTTCTAGGCTCGTTCAAGCCATCGGACGGCCATCGGGTCTCAGTCGGTGAACACTCGGGTTGTCTCATCAAGGTATCCTGCCTCGACAACAATGCCCGCCGTGATTCGGAGATCGTATGCAATATTCCTTCACCGAGAAGAAGCGCATTCGCAAGAGTTTTGCGAAGCGCCCCATCGTTCACCAAGTACCTTTCCTGCTGGCTACCCAGCTTGAATCATTCAGCACGTTTCTGCAAGCAGACACGTCATCCACGCAGCGCAAGCCGGAAGGCCTGCAGGCTGCGTTCACGTCCGTTTTTCCGATTGTTTCGCATAACGGGTTCGCACGTCTAGAGTTCGTCAGCTACATGCTGTCGCCGCCGGCGTTCAACATCAAGGAATGTCAGCAGCGCGGTTTGACGTACTGCTCAGCACTGCGCGCGAAAGTGCGCCTGGTGCTGCTCGACAAGGAATCGCCGAGCAAGCCGGTCGTCAAGGAAGTGAAGGAACAGGAAGTGTACATGGGCGAAATTCCGCTCATGACGCCGACGGGTTCGTTCGTCATCAACGGCACGGAACGTGTGATCGTTTCGCAGCTGCATCGTTCGCCGGGCGTGTTCTTCGAACACGACAAGGGCAAGACGCACAGCTCGGGCAAGCTCCTGTTCTCGGCCCGTATCATTCCTTACCGCGGCTCGTGGCTCGACTTCGAATTCGATCCGAAGGACGTGCTGTACTTCCGCGTCGACCGCCGTCGCAAGATGCCGGTCACGATCCTGCTGAAGGCTATTGGCCTGACGCCGGAACAGATCCTCGCAAACTTCTTCGTGTTCGACAATTTCACGCTGATGCCGGAAGGCGCGCAGATGGAATTCGTGCCGGAGCGTCTGCGTGGTGAAGTCGCACGTTTCGACATTACGGATCGTGACGGCAACGTGATCGTCCAGAAGGACAAGCGGATCAACGCCAAGCACATTCGCGATCTCGACAACGCGAAGACGAAGTTCATTTCGGTGCCGGAAGACTATCTGCTCGGCCGCGTGTTGGCGAAGAACGTCGTCGACGGCGACACGGGTGAAGTCATCGCTAACGCGAACGACGAAATCACCGAAACCGTCCTCGAAAAACTCCGCGAATCGAAGATCAAAGACATCCAGACACTCTATACGAACGATCTGGACCAAGGTCCGTACATCTCGTCGACGCTGCGTATCGACGAAACCGCGGACAAGATGGCTGCACGCATTGCGATCTACCGCATGATGCGTCCGGGCGAACCGCCGACCGAAGAAGCGGTCGAGGCGCTGTTCAACCGTCTGTTCTACAGCGAAGACGCATACGACCTGTCCAAGGTGGGTCGTATGAAGTTCAACCGCCGTGTCGGTCGCGACGAAATCGTCGGTCCGATGACGCTGCAAGACGACGACATCCTCGCCACGATCAAGATCCTGGTCGAACTGCGTAACGGCAAGGGCGAAGTGGACGACATCGACCACTTGGGCAATCGTCGTGTGCGTTGCGTCGGCGAGCTGGCGGAAAACCAGTTCCGCGCAGGTCTCGTGCGTGTCGAACGTGCTGTGAAGGAACGCCTCGGCCAGGCCGAAAGCGAAAACCTGATGCCGCACGACCTGATCAACTCGAAGCCGATTTCGTCGGCGATTCGCGAGTTCTTCGGTTCGTCGCAGCTGTCGCAGTTCATGGACCAAACGAACCCGCTGTCGGAAATCACCCACAAGCGCCGTGTTTCGGCACTTGGCCCGGGCGGTTTGACGCGTGAGCGTGCTGGCTTTGAAGTCCGCGACGTGCACCCGACCCACTACGGCCGTGTGTGCCCGATTGAAACGCCGGAAGGTCCGAACATCGGCCTGATCAACTCGCTCGCACTGTATGCGCACCTGAACGAATACGGCTTCCTCGAAACGCCGTATCGCAAGGTCGTGGACAGCAAGGTGACCGATCAGATCGACTATCTGTCGGCGATCGAAGAAGGCCGTTACGTGATCGCTCAGGCGAACGCGGCGGTGGCTGCTGACGGCTCGCTGACCGACGAACTGGTGTCGTCGCGTGAAGCAGGCGAAACGCTGATGGTTACGCCGGACCGCATCCAGTACATGGACGTGGCGCCGTCGCAGATCGTGTCGGTGGCAGCATCGCTGATCCCGTTCCTCGAGCACGATGACGCGAACCGGGCATTGATGGGTTCGAACATGCAGCGTCAGGCTGTGCCGTGTCTGCGTCCTGAAAAGGCCGTAGTCGGTACGGGTATTGAACGCACGGTGGCAGTCGACTCGGGTACGACGGTTCAGGCATTCCGCGGTGGTGTGGTCGATTACGTCGACGCAGGCCGTATGGTGATCCGCGTGAACGACGATGAAGCCGTTGCTGGCGACGTCGGCGTGGACATCTACAACCTGATCAAGTACACGCGTTCGAACCAGAACACGAACATCAACCAGCGCCCGATCGTGAAGGTCGGCGATATCGTGTCGCGCGGCGACGTGCTGGCGGATGGTGCATCGACCGACCTCGGCGAACTGGCTCTCGGCCAGAACATGCTGGTCGCGTTCATGCCGTGGAACGGCTACAACTTCGAAGATTCGATCTTGATCTCGGAGAAGGTGGTTGCTGACGATCGTTACACGTCGATCCACATTGAAGAACTGAACGTCGTTGCTCGCGATACGAAGCTCGGACCGGAAGAAATCACGCGCGACATCTCGAACCTGGCTGAAGTGCAACTCGGCCGTCTCGATGAGTCGGGCATCGTCTACATCGGCGCTGAAGTCGAAGCAGGCGACGTGCTGGTCGGTAAGGTCACGCCGAAGGGCGAAACCCAGCTGACGCCGGAAGAAAAGCTGCTGCGCGCGATCTTCGGTGAAAAGGCTTCGGACGTGAAGGATACGTCGCTGCGCGTGCCGTCGGGCATGAGCGGTACGGTCATCGACGTTCAAGTATTCACGCGTGAAGGCATTCAGCGCGACAAGCGTGCGCAACAGATCATCGACGATGAACTGAAGCGTTATCGCCTCGACCTGAACGACCAGCTGCGTATCGTGGAAGGCGATGCATTCCAGCGTCTCGCACGTATGCTGACCGGCAAGGTCGCGAACGGCGGTCCGAAGAAGCTCGCGAAGGGCACGAAGATCGAACAGGCTTACCTGGAAGATCTCGACCATTACCACTGGTTCGACATCCGCCTCGCGGACGAAGAAGCAGCGGCACAGCTCGAAGCCATCAAGGACTCGATCGAACAGAAGCGTCACCAGTTCGATCTGGCGTTCGAAGAAAAGCGCAAGAAGCTCACGCAAGGCGACGAACTGCCGCCGGGCGTGCTGAAGATGGTCAAGGTGTATCTGGCTGTGAAGCGCCGTCTGCAGCCTGGCGACAAGATGGCCGGCCGTCACGGTAACAAGGGTGTGGTGTCGAAGATCGTTCCGATCGAAGACATGCCGTACATGGCCGATGGCCGTCCGGCTGACGTCGTGCTCAATCCGCTCGGCGTGCCGTCGCGGATGAACGTGGGTCAGGTTCTCGAAGTGCATCTGGGTTGGGCCGCGAAGGGTCTCGGCTGGCGTATTGCAGAAATGCTGCAACGTCAGGCGAAGATCGCTGAACTGCGCGAATTCCTGACCAAGATCTACAACGAGTCGGGCCGCGCTGAAGAGCTGGACAGCTTCACGGACGACGAAATCGTCGAACTGGCGAAGAACCTGCGCGAAGGCGTGCCGTTCGCAACGCCGGTGTTCGACGGTGCGACGGAAGAAGAAATGTCGCGCGCGCTGGATCTGGCATTCCCGGACGACATCGCGAAGAACCTCGGCATGACGCCGTCGAAGAACCAGGTGCGTCTGTATGACGGCCGCACGGGTGAGATGTTCGAACGTACGGTGACTGTCGGTTACATGCACTACCTGAAACTGCACCACTTGGTCGACGACAAGATGCACGCGCGTTCCACGGGCCCGTACTCGCTCGTGACGCAGCAGCCGTTGGGCGGTAAGGCGCAGTTCGGTGGCCAGCGTTTCGGTGAAATGGAAGTGTGGGCGCTCGAAGCGTACGGCGCATCGTACGTGCTGCAAGAAATGCTGACGGTGAAGTCGGACGACGTGGCGGGCCGGACCAAGGTGTATGAGAACCTGGTCAAGGGCGATCACGTAATCGACGCCGGCATGCCGGAATCCTTCAACGTGCTCGTGAAGGAAATCCGCTCGCTCGGTATCGATATCGACCTCGACCGCAACTAATCGGACTACGGAGAGAAAGCAATGAAAGCTCTGCTCGATCTATTCAAGCAAGTCCAACAGCCTGAAGTTTTTGACGCGATCAAGATCGGTCTGGCGTCGCCAGACAAGATCCGTTCGTGGTCGTTCGGTGAAGTCAAGAAGCCGGAAACCATCAACTACCGGACGTTCAAGCCGGAACGCGATGGTCTGTTCTGCGCGAAGATCTTCGGGCCGATCAAAGACTACGAATGCCTTTGCGGCAAGTACAAGCGCCTGAAGCATCGTGGCGTGATCTGTGAAAAGTGCGGCGTCGAAGTGACGCTCGCCAAGGTGCGTCGCGAACGGATGGGCCACATTGAGTTGGCCTCGCCGGTCGCTCACATCTGGTTCCTGAAGTCGCTGCCGTCGCGTCTGGGCATGGTGCTCGACATGACGCTGCGCGACATCGAACGCGTGCTGTACTTCGAAGCATACGTGGTGATCGATCCGGGCATGACGCCGCTGAAAGCGCGGCAGATCATGACGGAAGAGGATTACTACAACAAGGTCGAAGAGTACGGTGACGAGTTCCGCGCCGAGATGGGCGCGGAAGGCGTTCGCGAACTGCTGCGCGCGATCAATATCGACGAGCAGGTCGAGATGCTGCGCACCGAACTCAAGAACACGGGTTCGGAAGCGAAGATCAAGAAGTACGCGAAGCGCCTGAAGGTGCTCGAGGCTTTCCAGCGTTCGGGCATCAAGCCTGACTGGATGGTGCTCGAAGTGCTGCCGGTGCTGCCGCCGGAACTGCGTCCGCTGGTGCCGCTGGATGGCGGCCGCTTCGCGACGTCGGACCTGAACGACCTGTATCGCCGCGTGATCAACCGTAACAACCGGTTGAAGCGTCTGCTCGAACTGAAGGCGCCTGAAATCATCGTCCGCAACGAAAAGCGGATGCTGCAGGAAGCCGTCGATTCGCTGCTCGACAACGGTCGTCGCGGTAAGGCAATGACCGGCGCGAACAAGCGTCCGCTGAAGTCGCTCGCTGACATGATCAAGGGTAAGGGCGGTCGTTTCCGTCAGAACTTGCTCGGTAAGCGCGTTGACTACTCGGGCCGTTCGGTGATCGTGGTCGGCCCGACGCTCAAGCTACATCAGTGCGGTCTGCCGAAGCTGATGGCGCTCGAACTGTTCAAGCCGTTCATCTTCAACAAGCTCGAAGTGATGGGTGTTGCTACCACGATCAAGGCTGCGAAGAAGGAAGTCGAGAACCAGACGCCGGTGGTGTGGGACATCCTCGAAGAGGTGATCCGCGAACATCCGGTCATGCTGAACCGTGCGCCGACGCTGCACCGTCTTGGCATTCAGGCTTTCGAGCCGGTGCTGATCGAAGGTAAGGCTATCCAGCTGCACCCGCTCGTTTGCGCGGCGTTCAACGCCGACTTCGACGGTGACCAGATGGCTGTGCACGTGCCGCTGTCGCTCGAAGCGCAGATGGAAGCGCGTACGCTGATGCTGGCGTCCAACAACATCCTGTTCCCGGCCAACGGCGATCCGTCGATCGTGCCGTCGCAGGATATTGTGCTCGGCCTGTACTACGCGACGCGTGAAGCAGTGAACGCCAAGGGCGAAGGCCTGACGTTCACCGGCGTGTCGGAAGCACTGCGTGCGTACGAGAACAAGGAAGTCGAGCTGGCCTCGCGTGTCAACGTGCGGATCACGGAAATGGTCCACAACGAAGACACGTCGGAAGGCGCGCCGAAGTTCGTACCGAAGATCACGCTGTACGCGACGACCGTCGGCCGTTCGATCCTGTCGGAAATTCTGCCGCCGGGCCTGCCGTTCTCGGTGCTGAACAAGCCGCTGAAAAAGAAGGAAATCTCGCGCCTCATCAACACCGCATTCCGCAAGTGCGGTCTGCGTGAAACGGTGATTTTCGCCGACCAGTTGATGCAGTCGGGTTTCCGTCTGGCAACGCGCGCCGGTATTTCGATTTGCGTCGACGACATGCTCGTGCCGCCGCAGAAAGAACAGATCGTCGGCGACGCCGCGAAGAAGGTGAAGGAATACGACCGTCAGTACATGTCGGGTCTCGTCACGTCGCAAGAACGCTACAACAACGTGGTCGACATCTGGTCGGCAACGTCGGAAGCGGTCGGCAAGGCGATGATGGAACAGCTGTCGACGGAACCGGTGGTCGATCGCGACGGCAACGAAACGCGTCAGGAATCGTTCAACTCCATCTACATGATGGCGGACTCGGGTGCTCGTGGTTCCGCGGTTCAGATTCGTCAGCTGGCCGGTATGCGTGGCCTGATGGCGAAGCCGGACGGCTCGATCATCGAGACGCCGATTACGGCGAACTTCCGCGAAGGCCTGAACGTGTTGCAGTACTTCATCTCGACCCACGGTGCACGTAAGGGTCTGGCTGATACGGCACTGAAGACGGCAAACTCGGGTTACCTGACGCGTCGTCTGGTCGACGTGACGCAGGATCTGGTGGTGGTCGAGGACGATTGCGGTACGTCCAACGGCGTTGCCATGAAGGCGTTGGTCGAAGGCGGTGAAGTCGTCGAAGCGCTGCGTGACCGTATCCTCGGTCGCGTGACGGTGGCTGACGTCGTCAATCCGGAAACGCAGGAAACGCTGTACGAAACGGGCACGTTGCTCGACGAAGACGCGGTCGAAGAAATCGAACGCCTCGGCATCGACGAAGTGCGCGTGCGTACGCCGCTGACTTGCGAAACGCGTTACGGTCTGTGCGCAGCCTGCTATGGCCGCGACCTGGGTCGTGGCTCGTCGGTCAACGTTGGCGAAGCAGTTGGCGTGATCGCTGCTCAGTCGATCGGTGAACCGGGCACGCAGCTCACGATGCGTACGTTCCACATCGGTGGGGCGGCATCGCGTGCAGCAGTGGCTTCGTCGGTTGAAGCGAAGTCGAACGGTACGGTGCGTTTCACGGCGACGATGCGTTACGTCACCAACGCGAAGGGCGAGCAGATCGTCATCTCGCGTTCGGGCGAAGCGATGATCACCGACGACCACGGTCGCGAGCGTGAACGTCACAAGGTGCCGTACGGCGCGACGCTGTTGCAACTGGACGGCGCGCAGATCAAGGCCGGCACGCAACTGGCGACGTGGGATCCGATGACGCGTCCGATCATCACCGAGTACGGTGGTACGGTGAAGTTCGAAAACGTCGAAGAAGGCGTGACGGTTGCCAAGCAGATCGACGATGTGACGGGTCTCTCGACGCTGGTCGTGATCGACGTGAAGCGTCGCGGTTCGCAAGCATCGAAGACGGTGCGCCCGCAGGTCAAGCTACTCGACGCGAACGGCGAAGAAGTCAAGATCCCGAACACCGAGCACTCGGTGCAAATCGGCTTCCAGGTCGGCGCTCTGATCACCGTGAAGGACGGTCAGCAAGTGCAGGTCGGTGAAGTGCTGGCACGTATTCCGGTTGAATCGCAGAAGACGCGTGACATTACCGGTGGTCTGCCGCGTGTGGCTGAACTGTTCGAAGCGCGCTCGCCGAAGGACGCCGGTATTCTGGCGGAAGTCACGGGCACGACGTCGTTCGGTAAGGACACGAAGGGCAAGCAGCGTCTCGTTATCACGGACCTCGAAGGCAATCAGCACGAGTTCCTGATCGCGAAGGAAAAGCAGGTTCTGGTGCACGATGGTCAGGTCGTCAACAAGGGCGAAATGATTGTCGACGGGCCGGCTGATCCGCACGACATTCTGCGTTTGCAGGGCGTCGAAGCGCTGGCGCGCTACATCGTTGACGAAGTGCAGGACGTGTATCGTCTGCAGGGCGTGAAGATCAATGACAAGCACATTGAAGTGATCGTCCGTCAGATGCTGCGCCGCGTGCAGATTGTCGATAACGGTGACACACGCTTCATCATGGGCGAACAGGTCGAGCGCTCGGATATGCTCGATGAGAACGACCGGATGGCTGCGGAAGGCAAGATCCCGGCAACCTACGACAACGTGCTGCTCGGTATCACGAAGGCATCGCTGTCGACCGATTCGTTCATCTCCGCGGCGTCGTTCCAGGAAACGACTCGCGTGCTGACCGAAGCGGCGATCATGGGCAAGCGCGACGATCTGCGCGGGCTGAAGGAAAACGTGATCGTTGGTCGTCTGATTCCGGCTGGTACGGGTCTCGCGTTCCACAAGGCACGCAAGAGCAAGGAACTGTCCGACCGCGAGCGTTTCGATCAGATCGCAGCGGAAGAGTCGTTCGAATTCGGTACGCCGGAAACCCCGGCCGCCGAACAGCAGCACTCAGGCGAGTAAGTCCGGGCGGCGCAAGCCGCTTGGGCTCACCAGCCAGCGAAGCCGTTCAGTTTCGACTGAGCGGCTTTTTTTATGCGCCGTTTTCTCATGCACTTCCTGGTGGTTTCGTAGGCCGAACGGCTAACGTTGCATCAAAGCGCGGGCGCAGCACGAATGCGTTGGTAAAATTCGTGTCACCGGCATCACGCTGCTTCTCTCCAATTCATGTCCCGTCCGCTCGAAATCCTCAACGAAGTTTTTGGCTACCCCGCATTCCGAGGACAGCAGGGCGAAATTGTCGAACACGTCGCCGGCGGCGGCGACTGTCTCGTGCTGATGCCGACGGGCGGCGGCAAATCGTTGTGCTATCAGATCCCGTCGCTGGTGCGGCGCGAAGCAGGCTGCGGAGCGGGGATCGTCGTGTCCCCGCTGATCGCATTGATGCAAGACCAGGTCGCTGCGTTGAAGGAAGTGGGTGTTAGGGCCGCGTATCTGAATTCCACACTGTCGAGCGCCGAAGCGATGGCCATTGAGCGCGCGCTGCGCGAAGGCGAAATCGATCTGCTGTACGTGGCGCCGGAACGGTTGATGACGCCCCGTTTCCAGGAATTGCTAGAGCGCACGCGCATCGGCCTGTTCGCCATCGACGAAGCGCATTGCGTGTCGCAATGGGGCCACGATTTCCGTCCTGAGTATATTCAGCTGTCGGTGCTGCACGAGCGCTTTCCGAACGTGCCGCGCATCGCGCTCACCGCGACCGCGGACGCGATTACGCGCGACGAAATCATCCACCGTCTCGCGCTCGATGACGCGCGCATTTTTGTCTCCAGCTTCGATCGCCCGAACATCCGCTATCGCATCGTCGAAAAGGACAATGCGCGCGCGCAATTGCTCGACTTCATTCGCGCTGAACACTCGAAACCAGACGGTACGACCGACGCCGGCGTTGTCTACTGCCTGTCGCGTCGGAAGGTCGAAGAAACGGCCGAGTGGCTGAAAGAGAAGGGGATGCGCGCGCTGCCGTACCACGCCGGCATGGAGTTCGAAATCCGCCAGAAGCATCAGGAGATGTTTCAGCGCGAGGAGGGCATCGTGATGTGCGCGACGATCGCGTTCGGCATGGGCATCGACAAGCCGGATGTGCGCTTCGTGGCTCACCTCGATTTGCCGAAAAGTGTCGAAGGGTACTATCAGGAAACCGGGCGCGCCGGCCGCGACGGTATGCCGGCGAACGCCTGGATGGCGTACGGTCTGGGCGACGTCGTGCAGCAGCGCAAGATGATCGACGAGTCCGACGCCGACGATGCGCATAAGCGCGTGCAGACCGGCAAGCTCGACGCGCTACTCGGGCTGTGCGAAGCGGCGAACTGCCGCCGAGTGCGGCTGCTCGCGTATTTCGGCGAATCGAGCAAGCCGTGCGGCAACTGTGACAACTGCATTGAGCCGCCCGACACGTGGGACGCGACGCGTGAGGCGCAGATGGCGCTGTCATGCGTGTTCCGCGCGCAGCGGGCGAGCGGGTTTCACTTTGGCGCTGGGCACCTGATCGATATTCTGCGTGGCAACCGCAGCGAGAAGATCCTGCAGCGCGGCCACGAGAAGCTCACCACCTTCGGGATCGGGGCGGCGCTCGGCGAACCGGAGTGGCGCGCCATCTTTCGCCAACTCGTCGCTTTCGGCTACCTCACCGTCGACCACGAAGGCTTCGGTTCGTTGGTGCTGACCGAGGCTGCCAAAGCGGTGTTGAAGAGCGAGCAGAACGTGACGATGCGCCGCTACGTGAAGCCGACGCGTACCCGCCAATCGTCCGGCCGCACCAGCGAGCGCGCCGACCCGACGATCGGCATGGGTCCGCGCGAGCGCGCGCGCTGGGAACGTCTGCGCGCCTGGCGCACGGAGACGGCGAAAAGCGACGGCGTGCCGGCCTACGTTATCTTCCACGACGCCACGTTGGCGGAAATCGCTCGCAACGGCCCCGATTCCATTGAGGATTTGCGCGGGATTCCAGGCATGGGCGCTCGCAAACTCGACCGTTTTGGCGACGAGTTGCTGGAAGTGGTCGCCGCCGACTGAGCGTCGGCGAGCGCAGTTAGCGGTCGACAGGCGTGCGAAACATTGCAACCCCATCGCAACCTGTTGACTCGCTTAGCATTTTCGGAATATTATGCTAGGTTCCGGTTCTTGGAATGCCTGTGTGCGAAGTGAATTCGTGCGCTGACACCTCGGTCCGGAAGTTCGATGCGCAATCGTTTCTGCTTTGCCCGGAAACAGATGCGTCGATTTTGTTCAATTTCAGGAATAAACAATGCCAACCATCAATCAACTGGTTCGCAAAGGCCGCGCGTCGGAAACGACGAAGAGCAAGAGCCCGGCTTTGCAGGACTGCCCCCAGCGTCGTGGCGTGTGCACCCGTGTGTACACCACGACGCCTAAGAAGCCTAACTCGGCACTGCGTAAGGTTGCCAAGGTTCGTCTGACGAACGGCTTCGAAGTTATTTCGTACATCGGTGGTGAAGGCCACAACCTGCAGGAACACTCGGTCGTGCTGATTCGCGGCGGCCGTGTTAAGGACTTGCCGGGTGTGCGTTACCACATGGTTCGCGGCTCGCTGGATACCCAGGGCGTCAAGGATCGTAAGCAGGCTCGCTCGAAGTACGGTGCGAAGCGTGCCAAGGCTGGCAAGTAATTAGCCGGTCAGAGTAGTTTCAGGTCGCCTGCAAAGGCGGTAATAGCGGTGGTGCCGGAATCGCCGGTGCTGTCGAGTAAGTGGTCACCCGACCAGGCTGGTAAGTCGTTAGAGATGAATCGGGTTAGTTGGTGGCCGCGGGGCTAAAAATAGCTCCAACTGAAAAAGTAAAGGAAGAAACATGCCGCGTCGTCGCGAAGTCCCCAAGCGGGAAGTGTTGCCGGATCCGAAGTTCGGTAACGTAGATGTAGCTAAGTTCATGAACGTGCTGATGCTCTCCGGCAAGAAGTCGGTTGCTGAGCGTATCGTGTACGGCGCTTTCGAACAGATCCAGACCAAGGGTGGCAAGGACCCGCTGGAAGTGTTCACGGTAGCGCTCAACAACGTCAAGCCGGTGGTCGAAGTTAAGAGCCGCCGCGTTGGTGGTGCGAACTATCAGGTTCCGGTCGAAGTGCGTCCGTCGCGTCGTATGGCATTGGCGATGCGTTGGTTGCGTGAAGCCGCGAAGAAGCGCAGCGAGAAGTCGATGGCCCTGCGTCTGGCAGGTGAACTCTCCGAAGCGGCCGAAGGCCGTGGCGGCGCGATGAAGAAGCGCGACGAAGTTCACCGGATGGCAGAAGCCAACAAGGCGTTCTCGCACTTCCGTTTCTAAGCTTCCCGAATTCGGGTTTAGCAGAAAAAGCGGAAAGAAATTCCGGGCGGGTGCGCTTACAAAGCGCCTCGCCCGTTTGTGTTACAGCGCGATGGGTATTTTCTCGCATCGCGTCATCCCAATAGAGGATTAAAGTGGCTCGCAAGACACCTATCGAGCGCTACCGCAACATCGGTATTAGCGCTCACATCGACGCCGGCAAAACGACGACGACCGAGCGCATCCTGTTCTATACCGGCGTGAACCACAAGATTGGTGAAGTTCACGACGGCGCTGCCACCATGGACTGGATGGAGCAGGAGCAGGAACGCGGCATCACGATCACGTCCGCTGCTACCACGGCCTTCTGGAAAGGCATGGCAGGCGACCGCGCTGAGCATCGCATCAACATCATCGACACCCCGGGCCACGTTGACTTCACGATTGAAGTTGAGCGCTCGATGCGCGTGCTCGACGGTGCATGCATGGTGTACTGCGCAGTGGGCGGCGTGCAGCCGCAGTCGGAAACCGTGTGGCGTCAAGCTAACAAGTACAAGGTTCCCCGTCTCGCGTTCATCAACAAGATGGACCGTACCGGCGCGAACTTCTTCAAGGTCTACGACCAACTCAAGCTCCGTCTGAAGGCAAACCCGGTTCCGGTCGTGGTGCCTATCGGCGCTGAAGAAACGTTCACGGGCGTGGTCGATCTGCTGAAGATGAAAGCGATCATTTGGGACGACGCGTCCCAGGGCACGAAGTTCTCGTACGAAGACATCCCGGCAGAACTCGTCGATACGTGCAACGAGTGGCGCGAGAAGATGGTCGAAGCTGCGGCTGAATCGAGCGAAGACCTGATGAACAAGTACCTCGAAGAAGGCGAATTGACGGAAGCGGAAATCGTCAAGGGTCTGCGCGACCGTACGATCGCTTGCGAAATCCAGCCGATGCTGTGCGGTACCGCGTTCAAGAACAAGGGCGTGCAACGGATGCTGGACGCCGTGCTCGACTTCCTGCCGTCGCCGATCGACATTCCGCCGGTTACGGGCGAACTCGAAAACGGTGAAAAGGCTGAGCGTCGCGCAGCTGACGACGAGAAGTTCTCGTCTCTCGCGTTCAAGATCATGACCGACCCGTTTGTCGGCCAGTTGATCTTCTTCCGTGTCTACTCGGGTACGACGAAGTCGGGCGACACGCTGCTGAACGCGACCAAGGACAAGAAGGAACGTCTTGGTCGTATTCTGCTGATGCATGCAAACCAGCGTGAAGAAATCAAGGAAGTGCATGCAGGCGACATCGCTGCTGCCGTTGGCCTGAAAGACGCGACCACGGGCGACACGCTGTGCGATCCGCTGCACCCGATCGTGCTCGAACGCATGATTTTCCCGGAACCGGTGATTTCGCAGGCTGTTGAGCCGAAGACGAAGCCGGACCAGGAAAAGATGGGTCTGGCCCTGAACCGTCTGGCTCAGGAAGATCCGTCGTTCCGCGTTCAAACGGACGAAGAATCGGGTCAAACCATTATTTCGGGTATGGGCGAGCTCCACCTGGAAATTCTGGTCGACCGGATGAAGCGTGAATTCGGCGTCGAAGCAACCGTCGGCAAGCCGCAAGTGGCGTATCGTGAAACGATCCGCGGCAAGGCGGAAGACGTTGACGGTAAGTTCGTCAAGCAGTCGGGTGGTCGCGGCCAGTACGGTCACGCAGTCATCACGCTCGAGCCGAATGAGCAAGGCAAGGGCTACGAGTTCCTGGACGAAATCAAGGGCGGTGTGATTCCGCGTGAGTACATTCCGGCAGTCGACAAGGGTATCCAGGAAACGCTGAAGGCTGGCGTGCTGGCAGGCTTCCCGGTCGTTGACGTGAAGGTTCACCTGACGTTTGGTTCGTACCACGACGTTGACTCGAACGAAAATGCGTTCCGCATGGCCGGTTCGATGGCGTTCAAGGAAGCAATGCGCAAGGCGCAGCCGGTCATTCTCGAACCGATGATGGCTGTCGAAGTCGAAACGCCGGAAGACTACATGGGCAACGTGATGGGCGACCTGTCGGGCCGTCGCGGTATTGTTCAGGGCATGGAAGACATGATTGGCGGCGGCAAGATCGTTCGCGCCGAAGTCCCGCTGTCGGAAATGTTCGGCTACTCGACGTCGCTGCGTTCGCTGAGCCAGGGTCGTGCAACGTACACGATGGAGTTCAAGCACTACTCCGAAGCACCGCGCAACGTGTCTGAAGCGATCATCAACGCGAAGTCGAAGTAAGCGCGCGGCAAGTCATTCAACGATTAACTTTTTGAAAGAAGAGAAACATGGCTAAAGGTAAATTCGAACGGACCAAGCCGCACGTGAACGTCGGCACGATCGGTCACGTTGACCACGGCAAGACCACGCTGACGGCAGCGATCACGACGGTGCTGACCAAGAAGTTTGGCGGCGAAGCGAAGGCGTATGACCAGATCGACGCGGCGCCGGAAGAAAAGGCACGTGGTATCACGATCAACACGGCACACGTCGAGTACGAAACGGCTAACCGCCACTACGCACACGTCGACTGCCCGGGCCACGCTGACTATGTGAAGAACATGATCACGGGCGCAGCGCAGATGGACGGCGCGATCCTGGTGTGCTCGGCTGCAGACGGCCCGATGCCGCAAACGCGTGAGCACATCCTGCTGGCGCGTCAGGTTGGCGTTCCGTACATCATCGTGTTCCTGAACAAGTGCGACATGGTGGACGACGCTGAGCTGCTGGAACTGGTCGAGATGGAAGTTCGCGAACTTCTGTCGAAGTACGACTTCCCGGGCGACGACACGCCGATCATCAAGGGTTCGGCCAAGCTGGCGCTGGAAGGCGACACGGGCGAGCTGGGCGAAGTGGCGATCATGAACCTGGCCGACGCGCTGGACACGTACATCCCGACGCCGGAGCGCGCAGTTGACGGTGCGTTCCTGATGCCGGTGGAAGACGTGTTCTCGATCTCGGGTCGTGGCACGGTGGTGACGGGTCGCGTTGAGCGCGGCGTGGTGAAGGTCGGTGAAGAAATCGAAATCGTCGGTATCAAGCCGACGGTGAAGACGACGTGCACGGGCGTGGAAATGTTCCGCAAGCTGCTCGACCAGGGTCAGGCAGGCGACAACGTGGGTATCCTGCTGCGCGGCACGAAGCGTGAAGACGTGGAGCGTGGCCAGGTTCTGGCGAAGCCGGGTTCGATCAACCCGCACACGCACTTCACGGCTGAAGTGTACGTGCTGAGCAAGGACGAAGGCGGCCGCCACACGCCGTTCTTCAACAACTATCGTCCGCAGTTCTACTTCCGTACGACGGATGTGACGGGCTCGATCGAGTTGCCGAAGGACAAGGAAATGGTCATGCCGGGCGACAACGTGTCGATCACGGTGAAGCTGATCAACCCGATCGCGATGGAAGAAGGTCTGCGTTTCGCAATCCGCGAAGGCGGCCGTACGGTCGGCGCAGGTGTGGTTGCCAAGATTCTCGAGTAAAATCGAGGGTTGAAGTTGCAGTAGGTGGTGCCCGGAGCCGGGCGCCGGCCCACAGCGGGTGCCCGGCTCTACGTTCTTTTACTATCTGGCGGCGCAATACCGCCTCGCTCTTTCCAAGGAATTGTCATGCAGAACCAGAAAATCCGCATTCGCCTGAAGGCTTTCGACTATCGCCTGATCGATCAATCGGCAGCTGAAATCGTCGACACGGCAAAGCGGACTGGCGCAATCGTTCGTGGTCCGGTGCCCCTGCCGACCCGCATTCAACGTTTCGACATCCTGCGTTCACCGCACGTCAACAAGACGTCGCGCGATCAGCTCGAAATCCGTACGCACCAACGTCTGATGGACATCGTCGATCCGACGGACAAGACCGTTGACGCACTGATGAAGCTGGACTTGCCGGCTGGCGTGGACGTGGAAATCAAGCTGCAATAAGGCTTCCAGAGGTTGCCTGGCGTGCCGGGCAGCGCTAAGTCATTGATTGCTTGCGGAAAACGAAAGGCCTCGCTATAATGCAAGGCTTTTCGCGCATTTGCGCAAAAAAGTCGGTGTGCTGCAGCATGAATTCATGCCCGAAACGGCACCGGCATTTTGTAAATTAGCCCCGACCAATCGCAGTCGGGAATGGAGAAAACGATGAGCCTTGGACTCGTAGGTCGCAAGGTTGGCATGACCCGTATCTTCACGGCAGAAGGGGATTCGATTCCCGTTACCGTGCTGGACGTGTCCGACAACCGCGTGACGCAGATCAAGACTGTTGAAACCGACGGCTACACAGCCGTGCAGGTTGCATTCGGTACGCGCCGTGCATCGCGTGTGACGAAGCCGTTGGCCGGTCATCTCGCCAAAGCCGGTGTTCAAGCCGGTGAAATCCTCAAAGAATTCCAGATCGATGCTGCCAAGGCTGCCGAGTTGTCGAACGGCACCGTGGTCGGTCCCGACCTGTTCGAAGTAGGCCAGAAGGTCGACGTGCAAGGCGTGTCGATCGGTAAGGGCTACGCCGGTACCATCAAGCGTTACAACTTCGCATCCGGCCGTGCATCGCACGGTAACTCGCGCTCGCACAACGTGCCGGGTTCGATCGGTATGGCGCAGGATCCGGGTCGTGTTTTCCCGGGTAAGCGCATGACCGGTCACATGGGTGACGATACGGTAACCGTGCAAAACCTCGAAATCGCTCGTATCGACGCTGACCGCAAGCTGTTGCTGGTCAAGGGCGCCGTTCCGGGTGCGAAGGGTGGCAAGGTATTCGTTACGCCGGCCGTGAAGACGCGTGCCGTGAAAGGAGCGAAATAATGGAACTTAAGCTCCTGAATGCCAATGGTCAGGAAGGTGCAGGCGTTAGCGCGTCGGACGTAGTGTTCGGCCGCGATTACAACGAAGCCCTGATTCACCAGGTTGTGGTGGCGTATCAAGCGAATGCCCGTAGCGGTAACCGCGCGCAGAAGGACCGTGAGCAAGTCAAGCACACGACCAAGAAGCCGTGGCGCCAGAAGGGTACGGGCCGCGCCCGTGCCGGTATGTCGTCGAGCCCGTTGTGGCGCGGCGGTGGCCGGATCTTCCCGAATTCGCCGGAAGAAAACTTTTCGCACAAGGTCAACAAGAAGATGCATCGTGCAGGTCTCTGCTCGATCTTCTCGCAGCTGGCCCGCGAAGGCCGCATCTCGGTGGTCGACGAGCTGACGCTCGAAGCGCCGAAGACGAAGCTGCTGGCCGAAAAATTCAAGGCGATGGGTCTCGACTCCGTGCTGGTGATTACCGACACGGTTGACGAAAACCTGTACCTCGCGTCACGCAACCTCGCCCACGTGGCAGTTGTCGAGCCGCGTTACGCCGACCCGCTGTCGCTGATCTACTTCAAGAAGATCCTGATCACGAAGGCTGCGGTCGCCCAGATCGAGGAGTTGCTGTCATGAGCGAGATTCGCAAGAACGATCATCGTTTGATGCAGGTCCTGCTCGCGCCGGTGATCTCCGAAAAGGCGACGCTGGTGGCCGACAAGAACGAGCAAGTTGTGTTCGAAGTCGCGCCCGATGCCACGAAGCAGGAAGTGAAAGCTGCAGTCGAGCTGCTGTTCAAGGTGGAAGTCAATTCCGTCAACGTGCTGGTCTCGAAGGGCAAAGCCAAGCGCTTTGGCCGCTTCATGGGCAAGCGCAAGGACGTGAAGAAGGCGTACGTCTGCCTGAAGCCCGGCCAGGAAATCAACTTTGAAGCGGAGGCCAAGTAATCATGGCAATCGTTAAAGTTAAACCGACTTCGCCGGGCCGCCGTGCGATGGTCAAGGTGGTCAACAAGGATCTGCATAAGGGCAAGCCGTTCGCACCGCTGCTCGACTCGCAATCGACGACCGCCGGCCGTAACAACAACGGCCACATCACCACGCGTCACAAGGGTGGTGGTCACAAGCATCATTACCGTGTCGTCGATTTCCGTCGCAACAAGGACGGCATTCCGGCAAAGGTCGAACGTCTTGAGTACGATCCGAACCGTAGCGCGAACATCGCGCTGGTTCTGTACGCAGACGGCGAGCGCAAGTACATCATCGCTCCGAAGGGTGTGACGGTTGGCCAGCAACTGATGTCGGGTTCGGAAGCTCCGATCCGCGCAGGTAACGCGCTGCCGATCCGCAACATTCCGGTCGGTACGACGATCCACTGCATCGAAATGCTGCCGGGCAAGGGCGCGCAAATGGCGCGTTCGGCTGGCACGTCGGCGATGTTGCTGGCTCGTGAAGGCATCTACGCACAGGTCCGCCTGCGCTCTGGTGAAATCCGCCGCGTTCACGTTGAATGCCGCGCGACGATTGGTGAAGTTGGCAACGAAGAGCACAGCCTCCGTCAAATCGGTAAGGCTGGCGCGAACCGCTGGCGCGGTATCCGCCCGACGGTGCGTGGCGTTGCAATGAACCCGGTCGATCACCCGCACGGTGGTGGTGAAGGCAAGACGGCTGCAGGTCGCGATCCGGTGAGCCCGTGGGGCACGCCTGCTAAGGGTTATCGCACCCGCAGCAACAAGCGCACGACGAGCATGATCGTCCAGCGCCGTCACAAGCGTTAAGGAGTAGGCAATGGCACGTTCTGTAAAAAAAGGTCCGTTCTGCGACGCCCATTTGCTGAAGAAAGTTGAGTCGGCAGCCGCTGCGCGTGACAAGAAGCCGATCAAAACCTGGTCGCGTCGTTCGACGATTCTGCCGGATTTCATCGGTTTGACGATTGCTGTGCACAACGGCCGTCAACACGTTCCGGTGTACATCTCGGAAAACATGGTCGGCCACAAGCTTGGCGAGTTTGCATTGACCCGGACGTTCAAGGGTCACGCAGCCGACAAGAAGGCTAAGAAATAAGGGGCTCATGATGGAAGTGAAAGCAATTCATCGCGGTGCCCGCATCTCGGCGCAGAAAACGCGCCTTGTGGCTGACCAGATCCGCGGTTTGCCGGTCGACAAGGCGCTGAACGTTCTGACGTTCTCGCCGAAGAAGGCTGCGGGAATCGTGAAAAAGGTCGTGCTGTCGGCGATCGCGAATGCGGAGCATAACGAAGGCGCCGATATCGACGAGCTCAAGGTAACGAGCATCATGGTCGACAAGGCTGCATCGCTCAAGCGTTTTACTGCGCGCGCTAAAGGCCGCGGTAACCGCATCGAGAAGCAATCCTGTCACATCACTGTGACGGTCGGGAATTAAGGGGTCATACGATGGGACAGAAAATTCATCCGACTGGCTTCCGTTTGGCCGTCAGCCGCAATTGGGCGTCGCGTTGGTACGCGAACAACAACAATTTCGCGGCGATGTTGCAGGAAGACATCGGTGTTCGTGAATACCTGAAGAAGAAGCTGAAAAACGCTTCGGTTGGTCGCGTCGTTATCGAGCGTCCGGCGAAAAACGCGCGCATCACGATTTATAGCTCGCGTCCGGGTGTCGTCATCGGTAAGAAGGGCGAGGATATCGAGCTGCTGAAGTCGGAACTGCAACGCCGCATGGGCGTTCCGGTCCACGTCAACATCGAAGAAATCCGTAAGCCGGAAACCGATGCGCAACTGATCGCGGATTCGATCACGCAACAACTCGAGCGCCGGATCATGTTCCGCCGCGCGATGAAGCGTGCGATGCAAAACGCAATGCGTCTGGGTGCTCAAGGCATCAAGATCATGAGCGCTGGCCGCCTGAACGGTATCGAAATCGCTCGTACGGAATGGTATCGCGAAGGTCGCGTGCCCCTTCATACGCTGCGTGCTGATATCGACTACGCAACTTCGGAAGCGAAGACGACGTACGGCATCATCGGCGTGAAGGTGTGGGTCTACAAGGGCGACACGCTCGGCCGCAACGACGCACCGGTGGTTGAAGAAGTCGCCGAAGAAAAGCGTCCGCGCCGCAACGCACGTCCGGGTGGCGATCGCCGTCCGCGTCGCGATGGTGAAGGTGGTGGCCCGGCTGGTGCACGCCGTGGCGCTCCTCGTCGTGCTGGCGGTGCCGGCGACGGCGGGAAGACTGGAGAATAACGATGCTGCAACCGAAACGCAGAAAGTATCGCAAAGAGCAGAAGGGTCGTAACACCGGTATCGCTACCCGCGGCAACGCGGTGTCGTTCGGTGAGTTCGGTCTGAAGGCTATCGGTCGTGGTCGCTTGACCGCGCGCCAGATTGAAGCGGCACGTCGTGCAATGACGCGTCACATCAAGCGTGGTGGCCGCATCTGGATCCGCATCTTCCCGGACAAGCCGATCTCGCACAAGCCGGCTGAAGTACGTATGGGTAACGGTAAAGGTAACCCTGAGTACTACGTCGCGGAGATTCAACCGGGCAAGATGCTGTACGAAATGGACGGCGTAACCGAAGAGCTGGCACGCGAAGCGTTCCGTCTGGCTGCAGCTAAGCTGCCGCTTAAGACAACGTTTATCGTGCGTCAGCTCGGCGCCTAAGGAGTAAATGATGAAGGCTTCCGAACTTCACCAGAAAGATCAGGCCGCGCTCAACAAGGAGCTGTCGGACCTGTTGAAGGCGCAATTCGGCCTGCGCATGCAACTCGCGACCCAGCAGCTCACGAACACGAGCCAGCTGAAGAAGGTTCGTCGCGACATCGCACGTGTGCGGACCGTCCTGACTGAGAAGGCGAACCAGAAATGAACGATAGCGTAAAAACCTCGCTCAAGCGGACGCTGGTCGGCAAGGTCGTCAGCAACAAGATGGACAAGACGGTCACCGTGCTGGTTGAGCACCGCGTGAAGCACCCGATCTACGGCAAGTACGTTGTGCGTTCGAAGAAGTACCACGCGCACGACGATGCGAACACGTACAACGAGGGTGACCTCGTTGAAATCCAGGAAACGCGTCCGATTTCGAAGACGAAAGCTTGGGTTGTGGCTCGCCTGGTCGAGGCTGCTCGCGTCATCTGACGCCGCAAGTTGTAGAAGTAGTTGAAATCGCAGTAAGTTTCGCTTGCAAGACCGAGATTATTTGTTATAATCTCGGTCTTCCCTCTTTTATGGGAGCCCCGTCGCGGGCGAAGTTGGTGGGGGAAGCGGTTCAGGCGCCAGTCTGTTCCGAAGGATTCACCGGATTGCGATGGCGGGTTTCGTTTGCCGTCGCTGCTGTTCATACCCAAGCAGCCGATTGGCTGACGGGACCAAGACTGACCGGGTACGCCATGGTGGTGTGACCGGATTAAGTTGGGATAGATAAACCATGATCCAGACCGAAACTCGGCTTGAAGTGGCCGACAACACCGGTGCGCGTGAAGTCATGTGCATCAAGGTTCTCGGCGGCTCGAAGCGTCGTTATGCCAGCATTGGCGACATCATCAAGGTGACCGTCAAAGAAGCAACGCCGCGCGGGCGCGTGAAGAAAGGCGAAATTTACAACGCCGTGGTGGTTCGCACCGCCAAGGGCGTGCGCCGTCAGGACGGCTCGCTGATCAAGTTCGATGGCAATGCTGCAGTGCTGTTGAATGCCAAGCTCGAACCTATTGGCACCCGTATTTTCGGGCCTGTTACGCGCGAGTTGCGCAGCGAACGATTCATGAAGATCGTTTCGTTGGCACCTGAAGTGCTGTAAGGAGTCGCGATGAAGAAGATTCGCAAAGGTGACGAAGTTATCGTCATCACCGGCAAAGATAAAGGCAAGCGCGGCGTCGTGCTGTCCGTTGGCGAAGACAAAGTAATTGTCGAGGGCATCAACCTCGTCAAGAAGCACGTCAAGCCGAACCCGATGAAGGGTACGACGGGCGGTGTGGAAGCCAAGACGATGCCGCTGCAAATTTCGAACGTCGCATTGGTCGACGCGAATGGCAAGGCGTCGCGTGTAGGCATCAAGGTCGAAGGAGACAAGAAAGTCCGTTTCCTTAAGACGACCGGTGCCGAGCTGAGCGCCTGACGCTGCGGAGTAAAAAAATGGCTCGTTTGCAAGAGTTTTACAAAGAGAAGGTTGTACCCGGCCTCATCGAGAAGTTCGGTTACAAGTCCGTGATGGAAGTGCCGCGCATCACCAAGATCACCCTGAACATGGGCCTTGGCGAAGCGGTTGCTGACAAGAAGATCATCGAAAACGCCGTTGGCGACCTGACGAAGATCGCAGGCCAGAAGCCGGTGATCACGAAGGCACGTAAGGCGATCGCTGGCTTCAAGATCCGTCAGGGCTATCCGATCGGTGCAATGGTCACGTTGCGTGGTCAGGCAATGTACGAATTTCTGGACCGTTTCGTGACGGTTGCGCTCCCTCGTGTGCGTGACTTCCGTGGCGTGTCGGGTCGTGCATTTGACGGTCGCGGCAACTACAACATCGGTGTGAAAGAGCAGATCATTTTCCCCGAAATCGACTACGACAAGATCGACGCACTGCGTGGGCTGAACATCAGCATCACGACAACTGCGAAGACCGACGACGAAGCAAAGGCTCTGCTCGCCAGCTTCAAGTTCCCGTTCAGAAACTGAGGTTACCGTGGCTAAACTGGCACTGATCGAACGTGAAAAGAAGCGTGCTCGCCTGGCCGCTAAGTACGCTCCCAAGCGTGCTGAGCTGAAGGCGGTCATTGGCGATATGAGCAAGTCGGACGAAGAGCATTACGCAGCACGTCTGGAACTGCAACAACTGCCGCGCAACTCTAACCCGACCCGTAAGCGCAATCGTTGCGCAATTACCGGTCGCCCACGTGGCACGTTCCGTAAATTCGGGCTGGCGCGTAACAAGATTCGCGAAATCGCGTTCCGCGGCGAGATCCCTGGCCTGACCAAGGCGAGCTGGTAATAGGAGAAACGTAAATGAGCATGAGTGATCCTATCGCCGATATGCTGACTCGCATCCGCAATGCGCAGATGGTTGAGAAAGTTTCGGTGACAATGCCCTCGTCGAAAGTCAAGGTTGCGATTGCGCAGGTCCTGAAGGACGAAGGCTATATCGATGATTTCGCAGTGAAGTCCGAAGGTGCGAAGTCTGAATTGAACATCGTGTTGAAGTACTACGCTGGCCGTCCGGTGATCGAGCGCATTGAACGCGTTTCGAAGCCTGGTCTGCGTGTGTACCGCGGCCGTAACGACATCCCCGTGGTCATGAATGGCCTCGGCGTGGCAATCGTGTCGACGCCGAAGGGCGTGATGACGGACCGCAAGGCGCGTGCAACGGGCGTTGGCGGCGAAGTCATCTGCTACGTCGCTTAAGGCCGAAAGGAGAGAAACATGTCTCGAGTAGGTAAAAGCCCGATCGCGCTGCAAGGCGCAGAAGTGGCCCTGAGCGACGAACGCATTACCGTCAAGGGCCCGCTGGGTACGATTTCGCAGGCTGCAAACAGCCTCGTGAAGGTGGTGAACGACAACGGCACGCTGAAGTTCGAGCCGGTGGACGAAAGCCGCGAAGCGAATGCGATGTCGGGCACGATGCGCGCACTGGTTGCGAACATGGTGAACGGCGTGACGAAGGGTTTCGAGCGCAAGCTGACGCTAGTTGGCGTCGGTTACCGCGCACAGGCGCAAGGCGACAAGCTGAACCTGTCGCTGGGTTTCTCGCACCCCGTGGTGCACCAGATGCCGGAAGGCGTCAAGGCTGAAACCCCGACGCAAACCGAAATCGTGATCAAGGGGATCAACAAGCAACAAGTTGGCCAAGTCGCTGCAGAAGTGCGCGGCTATCGCCCGCCGGAGCCCTACAAGGGCAAGGGTGTGCGTTACGCCAACGAGGTTGTGATCCTCAAAGAAACGAAGAAGAAGTAAGGGTGCGCAATCATGGATAAGACTCAATCTCGCCTGCGCCGCGCTCGTCAGACGCGTATCAAGATCGCTGAGCTGCAGGTCGCGCGTCTCGCCGTGCATCGCACGAACACGCACATCTATGCGCAAGTGTTCTCGCCGTGCGGCACCAAGGTGCTGGCCAGCGCGTCGACGCTCGAAGCCGAAGTGCGTGCGCAACTGGCTGATCAAACGGGCAAGGGCGGCAACGTCAATGCTGCGACCTTGATCGGTAAGCGCATCGCAGAAAAGGCTAAGGCTGCCGGCATCGAATCCGTCGCCTTCGACCGTTCGGGTTTCCGTTACCACGGCCGCGTGAAAGCGCTGGCTGATGCGGCGCGCGAAGCCGGACTCAAGTTCTAAGGGAAGAATTCGTCATGGCAAAGATGCAAGCGAAAGTTCAGGCTGACGAACGCGACGACGGCCTTCGTGAAAAGATGATTTCGGTCAACCGCGTGACCAAGGTTGTGAAGGGCGGCCGGATTCTCGGTTTTGCCGCACTGACCGTGGTTGGCGACGGCGATGGCCGCATCGGCATGGGCAAGGGCAAAGCGAAGGAAGTTCCGGTTGCTGTTCAAAAGGCAATGGAACAGGCTCGCCGCAACATGTTCAAGGTGCCGCTGAAGAACGGTACGTTGCAACACGAAGTGCACGGTAAGCACGGCGCATCCGCGGTCCTCCTCGCTCCGGCGAAGGATGGTACGGGCGTGATCGCTGGCGGCCCGATGCGCGCAGTGTTCGACGTGATGGGCGTGCAAAACGTGGTTGCTAAGAGCCACGGTTCGACGAACCCATACAACCTCGTTCGTGCAACGCTCGACGGTCTGCGTAAGCAGTCCACGCCGGGCGACATCGCGGCGAAGCGCGGCAAGTCCGTCGAAGATATTCTGGGCTAAGGTGGACACCATGTCTGATAAAACTGTCAAGGTCCAGCTCGTCAAGAGCCTGATCGGCACCCGTGAAACGCACCGTGCAACGGTGCGTGGCTTGGGCCTGCGCCGACTCAACTCGGTTAGCGAGTTGCAGGACACGCCGGCTGTGCGCGGCATGATCAACAAGGTTTCGTACCTCGTTAAGGTCATCAGCTAAGCGGCTGACCAGGACTCAAGGAGTTGATAATGGAATTGAATAACCTGAAGCCGGCTGAAGGCTCGAAGCACGCTAAGCGTCGCGTCGGCCGTGGTATCGGCTCCGGTCTGGGCAAGACGGCTGGCCGCGGTCACAAGGGTCAGAAGTCGCGCTCGGGCGGCTTTCACAAGGTTGGCTTCGAAGGCGGTCAAATGCCGCTGCAACGTCGCCTGCCGAAGCGTGGCTTCACCTCGCTGACGAAGGAATTCATCGGCGAAGTGCGTCTCTCTGATCTGGAAAAGCTGCCGGTCGACGAAGTCGATTTGTTGGCTCTTAAGCAAGCCGGCCTGCTCGGCGAGCTGATCAAGAGCGCCAAGATCATCGCGACGGGCGAGCTGAAGCGCAAGATCGTTGTGAAGGGTCTGGGTGCGACGAAGGGTGCGCGCGCTGCGATTGAAGCAGCCGGCGGCTCTTTTGCCGAGTAACGCGCAAGTTATTTGCCGTCACTAGCATTTGCATCGGAGAAGGTACTTGGCTAACAGTCCGAGTCTCGCAAAACCCGGTCGCAGCGCGGCGAAGTTCGGCGATCTGCGTCGGCGTGCAGTATTCCTGCTGCTGGCGTTGATCGTCTACCGTATCGGCGCGCACATTCCGGTGCCGGGTATTGACCCGGACCAGCTGGCAAAGTTGTTCCAAAGCCAGTCGGGCGGCATCCTTGGCATGTTCAACATGTTCTCGGGTGGTGCACTTTCGCGGTTCACGATTTTTGCGCTGGGGATCATGCCGTACATTTCGGCGTCGATCATCATGCAGTTGCTGGCGATTGTCTCGCCGCAGCTGGAAGCGCTGAAAAAGGAAGGGCAGGCGGGTCAACGGAAGATTACGCAGTACACGCGTATCTTTACGGTCCTGCTGGCGACGTTCCAGGCGTTCGGCATCGCCGTCGCACTGGAAAATCAGCCGGGCCTGGTGATCGATCCGGGGATGGTATTTCGGTTGACGACGGTCGTGACGCTGGTGACCGGCACGATGTTCCTGATGTGGCTGGGTGAGCAGATCACGGAACGTGGGCTTGGTAACGGTATCTCGATCATCATTTTCGGCGGTATTGCGGCGGGTTTCCCGAACGCAATCGGTGGTCTTTTCGAACTGGTGCGAACCGGCTCGATGAGCATCATCTCGGCGATTATCGTGGTTGCGCTGATTGCTGGTGTGACGTATCTGGTGGTGTTCATCGAACGCGGCCAGCGCAAGATTCTTGTGAATTACGCCAAGCGGCAAGTCGGTAACAAGATTTACGGCGGACAGTCTTCGCATCTGCCGCTGAAGTTGAATATGTCGGGCGTGATTCCGCCGATCTTTGCATCGTCGATCATTCTCTTCCCGGCAACCATCCTGAACTGGTTTAGTTCGGGGTCGCGTGCCAGCTGGTTCGCAGACACGTTGCACAACGTGGCCGAAGCCATTAAGCCCGGTCAACCCGTGTACGTGTTGCTGTACGCGTTGGCGATCGTCTTCTTCTGCTTCTTCTACACCGCACTGGTGTTCAACAGCAGGGAAACGGCCGACAACCTGAAAAAGAGTGGCGCTTTCGTCCCAGGCATCCGCCCGGGCGATCAAACGGCGCGATACATCGACCGCATCCTGACGCGTCTGACGCTGGCTGGTGCGATCTACATCGTGTTTGTTTGTCTGCTGCCTGAATTTTTGGTACTGCGCTGGAACGTGCCGTTTTATTTTGGTGGAACGTCGCTGCTGATCATTGTCGTCGTCACAATGGATTTCATGGCGCAGGTGCAGTCGTACGTTATGTCGCAACAGTATGAATCGCTGCTGAAGAAAGCTAATTTCAAAGGCGGCGGCGTCCCGATGCGTTGAAAGGACTTATGGCCAAAGACGATGTTATCCAGATGCAGGGTGAAGTCATCGAAAACCTGCCTAACGCTACCTTTAGGGTGAAGCTGGAAAACGGCCATGTCGTATTGGGACACATATCCGGCAAGATGCGGATGCACTACATCCGAATCTTGCCGGGCGACAAGGTAACGGTTGAATTGACGCCTTACGATCTGTCGCGTGCGCGGATCGTGTTCCGGGCGAAGTGATTTGAAAAAAGGGTAATATCATGAAAGTGATGGCATCGGTTAAGCGCATTTGCCGCAATTGCAAGATCATCAAGCGCAAAGGCGTTGTGCGCGTGATTTGCAGCTCTGATCCGCGCCACAAACAGCGTCAAGGCTGAACGCCGCGCTTTTTGCTGCGCTTTTTGTTTGAGGAAAAACAATGGCTCGTATCGCAGGGGTTAACATCCCGAATCACCAGCATACCGAAATCGGCCTGACGGCTATTTACGGTGTCGGCCGCACGCGCTCGCGCGACATTTGCGTCGCTGCTGGTGTGGCATTTTCGAAGAAGGTCAAGGACCTGAACGACGCAGACCTCGAAAAGCTGCGTGAAGAAGTCGGCAAGTTCATCGTTGAAGGCGATCTGCGCCGTGAAACGACGATGAACATTAAGCGCCTGATGGATCTCGGCTGCTACCGTGGCGTGCGTCATCGCAAGGGCTTGCCCCTGCGTGGCCAACGCACGCGTACGAATGCCCGTACGCGCAAGGGTCCGCGTCGTGCAGCGCAATCGCTGAAGAAGTAAGCGGAACTGACAGTTACAGGAAAACGTAATGGCTAAGGCTTCGAACAACTCCGCGGCGCAACGCGTTCGCAAGAAGGTCAAGAAGAACGTCGCCGAGGGCGTGGTTCACGTTCACGCGTCGTTCAACAACACCATCATCACGATCACCGATCGTCAAGGCAATGCACTTGCTTGGGCAACGTCGGGTGGTCAGGGCTTCAAGGGTTCGCGTAAGTCGACCCCGTTTGCAGCCCAGGTGGCAGCCGAATCGGCTGGCCGCGTGGCGATGGAATACGGCGTGAAGAACCTCGAAGTGCGTATCAAGGGCCCCGGTCCTGGCCGCGAATCGGCGGTGCGCGCGTTGCATGGTCTTGGCATCAAGATCACCGCGATCTCCGACGTGACGCCGGTCCCGCACAACGGCTGCCGTCCGCCGAAGCGTCGTCGTATCTAAGACGCTGTTTTCGCTAGCGCCTGTTGCCGCCGGTGTTCAAGCCGGCGACCACAGGCTGCTTGCGCTATTGAATTAACTAAGCCCACCGTTCGACCCAAAGGGTTCGGACTAGCGCGAGTGCATGCATTCGTGTGATTAATCATAGAAGGAATCAACGTGGCACGTTATATCGGCCCTAAGGCCAAGCTGTCCCGCCGTGAAGGCACTGACCTCTTCCTGAAGAGCGCCCGTCGTTCGCTCGCTGACAAGTGCAAGCTTGACAGCAAGCCTGGCCAACACGGCCGCACGTCGGGTGCACGTACGTCCGACTACGGCACGCAGCTGCGCGAAAAGCAAAAAGTGAAGCGCATCTACGGTGTCCTCGAGCGTCAATTCCGCCGTTACTTCGCTGAAGCCGACCGCCTGAAGGGCAACACGGGTGAAAACCTGCTGCAATTGCTCGAATCGCGTCTCGACAACGTCGTGTATCGCATGGGTTTCGGCTCGACGCGCGCTGAAGCGCGTCAGCTCGTGAGCCACAAGGCGATCACGGTCAATGGCGTGGTGTCGAACATCCCGTCGATGCAAGTGAAGGCAGGCGACGTCGTCGCAGTGCGCGAACAAAAGAAGAAGCAGGCGCGTATTCTCGAAGCGCTGTCGCTGGCTGAGCAAGGCGGTCTGCCGAGCTGGGTCGCTGTCGATTCGAAGAAGTTCGAAGGCACGTTCAAGCAGAAGCCGGAACGCAGCGACATCGCTGGCGATATCAACGAAAGCCTGATCGTCGAATTGTATTCGCGGTAATCGGATTAACGGCCGGGGCACCCCAATTGCGTTGCGCAAGGGGGCGTCTCGGCTGTTTATTTTCAGGTTGTTACCGGTCAGCCTTATCGGTGTAACGAGCCGAGGGTATTGAAAAGGAAAACCTATGCAAACCAGTTTGTTGAAGCCCAAGATCATCGCAGTTGAATCGCTTGGTGAGAGCCACGCGAAAGTGGTCATGGAACCGTTTGAACGCGGTTACGGCCACACCTTGGGTAACGCGCTTCGGCGCGTGCTGCTGTCGTCAATGATCGGCTACGCGCCGACCGAAGTGACGATCGCAGGCGTCGTACATGAGTATTCGACGCTCGACGGTGTGCAAGAGGATGTGGTCAACCTGTTGTTGAACCTGAAGGGCGTAGTGTTCAAGCTGCATAACCGTGACGAAGTGACGGTTACGCTGCGCAAGGAAGGCGAAGGCGTTGTCACCGCTGGCGACATCGAACTCGCGCACGATTGCGAAGTGATCAACCCGGATCACGTGATTGCGCATCTGTCGAAGGGTGGCAAGCTCGACGTGCAGATCAAGGTCGAAAAGGGCCGTGGTTATGTGCCGGGCAACGTGCGTCGTTACGGCGAAGAGTCGGCCAAGATTATCGGCCGTATCGTGCTGGACGCGTCTTTCTCGCCGGTTCGCCGCGTGAGCTACGCCGTTGAAAGCGCGCGCGTCGAACAGCGTACCGACCTCGACAAGCTCGTGATGAACATCGAGACCAACGGTGTGATCTCGCCGGAAGAAGCGATCCGTCAATCGGCGCGTATTCTGGTTGATCAACTGTCGGTGTTCGCTGCACTGGAAGGCACCGAAGCAACGGCGGAAGCGCCGTCGCGTGCGCCGCAGATCGATCCGATCCTGCTGCGTCCGGTTGATGATCTCGAACTGACGGTTCGTTCCGCGAACTGCCTGAAGGCCGAGAACATTTACTACATCGGCGACCTGATCCAGCGCACGGAAAACGAGTTGCTCAAGACCCCGAATCTGGGTCGCAAGTCGTTGAACGAAATCAAGGAAGTACTGGCGTCGCGTGGTTTGACGCTCGGCATGAAACTCGAAAACTGGCCGCCGGCAGGTTTGGACAAGTAAGTCGAGAAGTAATCCCGGGATACGACCCGCTGCTGCACTGGCAAAGACGCGGATTTTCCTTTAAAATCCGCGTCTTGTCTTTTTCCACTACCGGCCCGTGCACTCGTCACCGTTGGGAAACCGAGGGTAGACCGAGCGCGATAGAAGAGCTGGACCAAAACTTTGAATCAAAGGAATTAACATGCGTCACCGTCATGGTTTGCGGAAACTGAACCGCACGAGCAGCCACCGTCTGGCAATGCTCCGTAACATGTCCAACTCGTTGATCGAGCACGAAGTCATCAAGACGACGCTGCCGAAGGCGAAAGAACTCCGTAAAGTCGTCGAGCCGCTGATCACGCTCGGCAAGAAGCCGTCGCTGGCAAATCGTCGTCTGGCGTTCAACCGTCTGCGCGATCGTGACTCGGTCACGAAGCTGTTCGAAGTTCTCGGCCCGCGTTACGCTACCCGTCCGGGTGGCTACCTGCGCGTTCTGAAGTTCGGCTTCCGCGTCGGCGACAACGCACCGATGGCACTGGTCGAATTGCTGGACCGTCCGGAAGTCGAAGAAGTTGAAGTGCAAGAAGCTGAGTAAGCTTTTTAGCATCGAAGAAAAAGCCAGGCGCCAAGCCTGGCTTTTTTGTTTATAGCGGCGAATTTCACTGCGGCACGTCGATTGCGGCGGCCAAATGCCGCATGCTAGCTGCGTGGGCGTCTGCGGCACCGCAAGGCTAGGTGATACGATATTGGCACTTCAATTGTGCCTGCCTGGAGCCTTCGTGAGCGTGAGCTTGAATGTGACCTTGATTCTGACCACGGTACCGGATGCGGCCGTTGCTCAGAAGCTCGCCGCGGATGCATTGGCCGCGCGGCTATGCGCCTGTGTCACGCAATTGGGCACTGTGCAGTCCAGCTATCACTGGCAGGGCGCGGTCGAAACGGCGCAAGAGATCCAATTGCTGTTCAAGACCAGCGCGGCACGCGCGCTCGAACTCGAGCAGTACATTCAGGCACACCATCCCTACGACACGCCGGAAATCCTCTCGTGGCAAGCCACGGCATCGGCCGCGTACGGCCAGTGGATCACTGCTGAAACCCAACGTCCTCTCCATGTTTAACGGTCTCAATCGACGTGCGCGCCACGCGTTGCATACGGTCTTCTTCCTGCTGGGCTGCCTGATCTTCACGCAGCTCGGCACGCCAGCCCACGCTGCGGACGACTTCCTCGATCCCGCCGTCGCCTTCAAATTCAGCGCAACCGAGAAACCGGGCGAAGTCGACGTCACGTACAAGATCGCGGACGGTTACTACATGTACCGTGAGCGTTTCGCGTTCGCGACCCGCAACGGCACGACGACGATTGGCGAGCCCCAATTGCCGGTCGGTCATGTCAAGTTCGATCAGACCTTCAACAAAAACGTCGAGACGTATCGCAATGAGCTGACGATCCGCATCCCGGTGAAACAGGCCCAAGGGCCGTTCGACCTGGCGGTCACGTCTCAGGGCTGTGCCGACGCCGGCATCTGCTATCCGCCGATGGAGCGCGTGTACCACGTGAGCGGCGAGGCTTTGCAGCCGGCCGGTAGCGCCGCGGCGGCTACCGCCGCCACGCAACAATCCGCAGCAGCCGGCGCGCCGTGGTATGAGCGCGCCACCAGCGCCGACTATGCGCAATCGCTGCTGCAAGGCGGCGGCTTCTTCGCGATCATCGGGCTCTATTTCGTCGCCGGCGCCGTGCTCAGCCTGCTGCCGTGCTCATATCCGATGATCCCGATCCTGTCGGCAATCATCATTGGCGAAGGCGCGCGGGTGACGCGCGCCCGCGGCTTTGCGTTGTCGCTGGCATATGTGATCGGCATGGCGCTCGTGTACACGGCGCTTGGCATCGCGGCAGCGCTCGTCGGGCAGAGCCTTGGCGCGTGGCTGCAGAACCCGTGGGTGCTCGGTACGTTCGGCGTATTGCTGACAGTTTTCGCATTAACGCTGATTGCGGGCTTCGACATCGCGTTGCCGCAGCGCTGGCAGGACGGCGTGTCGCGCGCGTCGACTGGACGTTCCGGCGGCAAGTTTGCCGCTGTTGCTGTAATGGGCGCTTTGTCCGCACTGGTAGTCGGGGCCTGCATGACCGCACCGCTTTTTGCCGTGCTGGCATTCATCGCGCATACGGGCGACGCGTTGCTCGGCGGCGCGGCGCTGTTCTCGATGGGACTCGGGCTCGGCGTGCCTCTGCTAATCATCGGACTTGGCGCAGGTACTTTGTTGCCGCGCGCCGGCGCATGGATGGACGGCGTCAAGGTGTTTTTCGGCGTGGTGCTGCTTGCGGCGGCCCTGTGGATCGTCTGGCCGGTGCTCGGTGCGACAGCGACCATGCTGTTGAGCGCATTGTGGTTGCTGATCGCCGCCGCCGGGCTCGGTCTTTTCTCGGCCCCGGCCGCGGGAGTTTCGGTGTGGCGTAGGCTTGGCCGTGGTATTGGCGCAGCGCTGGCGATCTGGGCGGCGGTGCTGCTGGTCGGCCTCGCCGCGGGTTCGTCCGATCCGCTGCGTCCGCTAGCGGTCCTGGCCGCGCGCGGCAGTGGCGAGTCTGGCGTGGCAAACGCCTCCAGCAAGCCTGATACAGCGTCACAGAGCGATCTGACGTTCGCCTCGGTTCGTTCCTCGACCGAGCTCGACGAGGCCCTCAGAACGGCTGCGCAGCCCGCTATGCTCGATTTTTACGCAGACTGGTGCGTGAGCTGTAAAGAGATGGAGAAGTTCACGTTCAGCGATCCGCGCGTTCAGGCGAAGTTGAAGCAGATGAACCTGCTGCGCGCCGAGGTTACCGCGAATAACGCCGACGATCAGATGCTGCTCAAGCGCTTCAGCCTGTTCGGGCCGCCGGGCATCATCTTTTTCGACAAGGGCGGCAAGGAAGTGCTGCGCGTCGTCGGCTACGAGTCCGCGGACAAATTTTTGCGCACTCTCGATCACGCGAGCGCCCCTGGGGCTTAACGCAGAGCAGCCCGCTTGTCTGAGCGCAAAGAAACCCGCGCCGACGCGCCCGCAAAAAAGCGCACGGCAGAACACGCATAAAAAACGGAGGCACGACTTAAATTCGGCCTCCGTTTTTTGGGGGGGCTTTCAGAAGACGAGCGTCGCCGGCAAAGCGACACGTCAAATCACTTCTGTGAGCGCAAAATCCGCGCGGCATCCAGCGCGAAGTAGGTCAGCACGCCATCTGCGCCTGCCCGCTTGAACGCCAGCAGCGATTCCATCATCGCCTTGTCGTGATCGAGCCAGCCATTTTGCGCGGCCGCCTTCAGCATCGCGTATTCGCCGCTGACCTGATACACGTAGGTCGGGAACTTGAACTCGTCCTTCACACGACGCACGATGTCCAGATACGGCATGCCTGGTTTGACCATCACCATATCCGCGCCTTCCTCGATGTCCGCTTGCACTTCACGCAGCGCTTCATCCGAATTGGCCGGGTCCATCTGGTAGGTCATCTTGTTGCCCTTGCCGAGGTTCGTCGCGGAACCGACGGCATCGCGGAACGGACCGTAAAACGCCGACGCGAACTTGGCCGCATAAGCCATGATGCGCGTGTGGATATGTCCCTCGCTCTCGAGCATTTCACGGATGGCGCCAATGCGGCCGTCCATCATGTCCGAGGGCGCAACGATATCGACGCCCGCTTCAGCTTGCACACACGCCTGTTCCACGAGGATCTCGACGGTCTCGTCGTTGATCACGTAGCCGGCTTCGTCGAGCACACCATCCTGGCCGTGGCTCGTGTACGGATCGAGCGCGACGTCGGTTAGCACGCCGAGGTCGGGAAAGTTCTTTTTCAGTTCGCGAACCGCGCGCGGGATCAGGCCAGCCGGGTTGGTCGCTTCGCGGCCATCGGGCGTCTTCAAGGAAGGGTCGATGGCCGGGAAGAGCGCCAGTACCGGCACGCCCAGTTCGACGCATTGCTCGGCCACGCCCATCAGCAGATCCACCGACACGCGTTCGACGCCAGGCATTGACGGTACGGCTTGCCGCACGTTGGTGCCTTCGACGATAAACACGGGATAGATCAGATCGTTGGTGGTGAGGATGTTTTCTCGCATCAGGCGGCGCGAGAAGTCGTCACGGCGCATGCGGCGCGGACGGTAGTGCGGAAAGAAGCTCATAACCGAATCGAAGAAACGTGGATGTGTGGAGTGGACAAGTAACGCCTGCCTCCGCTCCCGGAAACTTTTCGAGACAATGGTATATCATACCGATCGAGCAAGGCGCGCTGCGCTGACCTCCCCGCTTCTCCTCCCTGAGCGGGTGCCTGTCGTTTTTTCGATTAGGCTGTTTGACCCGCCGTTAAAGCGGCGGGTTTTTTTATGGGCGGCCGGAATGGCGTTTTTTGCCTGGGTTCGTACACACCGCGCAATTACTGCTGCGCATCCGCTTCGCCCTTCGCCTCGGGGATCAGCCAGCTTTCGACCAGTTCGTGCGCTTCGTCGATACCGACGCGCTTGAGCGCCGAGAACAGCTGTGCGGTCAGTTCGCCCTGGTAGCCAGCGGCGCGATATTCGGCCAAACCTTTCTGCGTCGCGCGCAACGCGTTGACGCTTTCCTGGCGCGTCAATTTGTCGCACTTCGTCAGCAGCGTGTGGATCGGCTTGCCGGTCGGCGCGAACCACTCGATCATCCGCCGGTCCAGATCCGTCAACGGGCGGCGCGAGTCCATCATCAGGATCATGCCGCGCAGTTGCGAGCGCGACTGCAGGTAGGTGGAGAGCAGCGCTTCCCAGTGGGCCTTGGCCGCGCCCGGCACTTCGGCATAACCGTAGCCCGGCAGGTCGACCAGATGCGCAGTCGGCTCGTCCTCCTTGCCCACCGAGAAATAATTGATGTGCTGGGTGCGGCCGGGCGTCTTACTGGCGAACGCCAGACGCTTCTGATTGCACAGAATATTGATGGCCGTGGACTTGCCCGCATTCGAGCGTCCCGCAAAGCAGATCTCGGGTTGCGCGGTGGCCGGCAGATCACGCAAGTGATTGACGGTCGTGAAAAAGCGGGATTGGTGGAGCAGGAAGGACATGATCAGGCCAGGATTCGAGACGCCGGGGAACCCGGAGTGGGGACGGGTCAAGCCCGACTGGCGTCTTAGCGATTAGCGAGTTATTGTACAATACGATGGTTTACTGAAAACCTGAGGGGGCCAGCCCGCGTGCCTTGGCGGCTCTTTGCGGTCACTCAGTCGCTGTCGTATCTTGCAAAACCTCTAAAATCCCACAAGACGAGACAGGGTGTGCGAATGAATCGACTGTGCAAGACTCTGATGGTGCTTCAAGTAGCGGCAGGTCTTTCAGGTTTGGCAATTCAGGCACGAGCAGCAGATCCGGCAAAGCCGGACGTCAATCGGGGGCAGGCAATCGCAGTGCAGGTTTGCGCGTCATGTCACGGTGCAGACGGCAACAGTGCTGGCGGTGCGTATCCGAAACTGGCAGGTCAGCATCCCGAGTATCTCGTCAAGCAGCTGATCGATTTCAAGACGCAGGCGGGCGCCAAGCAGCCCACGCGTAACAATGCGATCATGGCGGGCATGGCTGCGGCGCTGTCCGATCAGGACGTGGCCAACGTTGCTGCCTATTTCGCAACGCAGACCCCGAAGCCAGGCTACGCGCATAACAAGGACACCGTCCCGCTCGGTCAGAAGATTTACCGCGGCGGTATTGCGGACAAGGGAGTGCCGGCGTGCGCAAGCTGCCACGGGCCAACCGGTCAAGGGATTCCGTCGCAGTATCCGCGTCTGTCGGGGCAGTGGACCGAATACACGGTGGCGCAGTTGACCGCGTTCACGCAGGGCCCGGGCGCACGTAACAACAATGAGGCGATGCACGCCGTTGCATCGCGTCTGTCGGACAGCGAGATCAAGGCTGTAGCCGATTACATCGCGGGCTTGCACTAAGAAGTCCGCACGCAAGCAACCGGCCCGGCGAGGCCGGTACAAAACAAGAAAAGGGTGAGGGCGTCGTGGCTACGACAGCCCTTCACCCTTTTTTGCTGTTCAGTCGGAGTATGAATGAGCTTCACCACGTCGGGTTTGCAGTCGAAGTCAGGCAATCGCATCACGCGCAGCCTCATCGAGGTATTGAGTTCGATGCGCTTCGCGATCTCGTTGCTCGTGATCCTGTCGATCGCCAGTATTATCGGAACCGTCCTCACGCAGGACGATCCGTATCCCAACTACGTCAATCAGTTCGGCCCGTTCTGGGCGGACATCTTCCGCTCGCTGAGCCTGTACACGGTGTACAGCTCGTGGTGGTTCATGCTGATTCTCGGCTTCCTGATGGTGTCGGTGTCGCTGTGCGTGATCCGCAATGCGCCGAAGATGGTCGCGGACGCCAAGAGCTGGAAGGACAAGGTCCGCGAAGGCAGCCTGCGCGCGTTCCATCATAAGGGCGAGTTCGCGGTGCACGGCACGCGCGCACAGACCTCGGCGGTACTCGCCAGACTCTCGGCCAAGCTCGGCTACAAGTTCGTCACACGCGAGTCGGACGGTGCAACGCTGATCGCCGCCAAGCGCGGCGCGCTGACCAAGTTCGGCTACATCTCCGCGCACATTGCGATTGTGGTGATCTGCCTGGGCGGCCTGCTCGACAGCAATCTGCCGATCAAGCTGCAAATGTGGCTGTTCGACAAGTCGCCGATCCGCGCCAACACGGTGATCAACGACATTCCGCCGGAACATCGTCTGTCGCAATCGAACCCGACTTTCCGCGGCTATGCGTGGGTGCCGGAAGGGCAGCATGTGTCGACGGCGATCCTTAACCAGCCGGACGGCTCGCTGATCCAGGACCTGCCGTTTTCGATCGAGCTGAACAAGTTCATCGTCGATTACTATTCGACGGGCATGCCGAAGCTGTTCGCGAGCGACATCGTCGTGGTCGACCATAAGACGGGCGCACGCGTGCCGGCGCGCGTCGAAGTGAACAAGCCGTTCACCTACGACGGCGTGTCGATCTATCAGTCGAGCTTCCAGGATGGCGGCTCGCAGATGCAGATGACCGCGTACCCGATGTCCGGCGCGAGCGCGAAAACCGCGCCGTTCGGCGGCACGATCGGCGGCAATGCGCCGTTGAGCACCGCCACGCCGCTGGCTGACGGCCAGACCGTCGAATTCACCGATTTCCGCGCGATCAACGTCGAAAACGTCTCCAATGGCAGCGGCCAGACCGACGCCCGGGGCGTCGCCGCGCATCGCACGCTGAAAGAAGCGTTCGACGAGCGTCTCGGCTCGGGCGCGAAGAGCTCCAAGCCGCTCGATCTGCATAACGTCGGTCCGTCTGTGCAGTACAAGGTACGCGACAAAGACGGCCAGGCGCGCGAGTACAACAACTACATGCTGCCGGTGGACGTAGCGGGCGAAAAGATGTTCCTCGCCGGCATGCGCCTGAATCCGGACGACCCCTTCCGCTACCTGCGGATTCCCGCCGACACCGGTGGGACCGTCAAGGAATGGATGAACCTGCGCGCCACGCTTGAAAATCCGGCCATGCGCGCGGCGGCCGCTCACCGTTTCGCGCTGCGCTCGGTGCCGGGTTCGAATACTGAACTGCAACAGCACCTGGAAGAAAGCGCGTTGCGTGTCCTGACCCTGTTTGCCGGTGCGGACAACGGTATCAAGATGCCGAACGGCCAGACCGTTGGCGGCTTCCAGGCGGTCGCCGGGTTCATCGACCATTCGGTGCCGAAGGGCGAGCAGGAAAAAGCGGCGGGCCTGCTGCTGCGCATGCTGGAAGGCGCGACGTGGGACCTGTGGCAACTGTCGCGTGAGCAGCTGGGCGAGCCGGATGCGCAGCCCAATGCGGATGCCAGCCGCTTCGTTCAGAGCTCGATTAATGCGATATCCGACAGCTTTTTGTATGGATCGCCGGTCTATTTGCAGCTTGACTCATTCAAGCAGGTGCAAGCTTCGGTATTTCAGTTGACGCGCGCGCCGGGCAAAAAAGTCGTGTATCTTGGCAGCCTGCTCCTCGTGTTGGGCATCTTTTCGATGTTCTACGTCCGCGAACGGCGCCTCTGGTTCTGGCTCAAAGATACCGATCACGGCACGAATGTCGTGATGGCGATGTCGAGCGCGCGCAAAACGCTCGATTTCGAAAAGGAGTTCGTTCAAACGCGCGACGCTGTCGGCGCCGCGTTGGGCGCCAAACTCACTGAAGCATCCGACGCCGCCGGCGCCTCCGACAAACCCGGCCAAGCCGGCGCGCCGTCCGCACGCTCACAAGATTCGACCCGGTAAGATCATGGACTTGACTCAGGTTTCCTCATCCTCCTCTTCACCCTCGCGGCCGCAGAAGTCGTTCGCGAACGAGGCACTCAACGTTGCTCAGTACGACGAGCGGCCGTTCCTGAAACGGCTCGGTGTCGTCGACTGGCTGTTCGCCGTCGTGATGGTCGCGGGCGCGGGGTTTGCGCTGTCGCGCTACCACCCGTTCATGAATTACTACGACAAACTGGTGCTGTGCCTGGCGGTGCCGGTGTTCGTCGTACTCGGCTGGCGCTGGAAGCCGGTGCGTCCGCTGATGGTGGGCATCGCCGCGCTGTCGCTGCTGGCGATCCAGATCTATCACGGCGATCTGACGCGCGCGGATAACGCGTTCTTCCTCAAATATTTCCTGTCGAGCCAGTCCGCGATTCTGTGGATGAGCGCGCTCTTCGTCTTCGCCACCGTCTTCTACTGGATCGGCCTGCTGTCGCGTTCACCGACCGGCGCCGCGATCGGTTCGAAAATGACGTGGGCCGCGGTGGTGATGGGCTTCGTCGGTCTGATGGTGCGCTGGTACGAGTCGTACCTGATCGGCGCGGACGTCGGCCATATTCCAATCTCGAACCTGTACGAAGTGTTCGTGCTGTTCAGCCTGATCACTGCGTTGTTCTACCTGTACTACGAGCAGCACTACAACACGCGTGCGCTCGGCGCATTCGTGCTGCTGGTGATCGGCGCGGCGGTCGGCTTCCTGATGTGGTACTCGGTCGCGCGTGACGCCCAGCAGATCCAGCCGCTCGTGCCGGCGCTGCAGAGCTGGTGGATGAAGATCCACGTGCCGGCCAACTTCATCGGCTATGGCAGCTTCGCGCTGTCGGCAATGGTCGGCGTCGCGTATCTGGCAAAAGAGCGCGGCGTGCTGGCAGACCGCCTGCCGCCGCTCGATGTGCTCGACGACCTGATGTACAAGTCGATCGCCGTCGGCTTCGCGTTCTTCACGATCGCGACGATTCTCGGCGCGCTGTGGGCCGCGGAAGCATGGGGTGGCTACTGGAGCTGGGACCCGAAGGAAACGTGGGCGCTGATCGTGTGGCTGAACTACGCGGCCTGGCTGCATATGCGCCTGATGAAGGGCCTGCGCGGCGCGATGGCGGCATGGTGGGCGCTGACTGGCCTGCTGGTGACGACCTTCGCATTCCTCGGCGTCAACATGTTCCTGTCGGGCCTGCATAGCTACGGCAAGCTGTAAGATCGGCCGTTCTGAGCCGACTAAAAACCGCCGCGTGTTTCGCACCGGCGGTTTTTTTACGTCTGGCGGAATATTCGCTGCATCCAGTGTGTTTGTTAGATCAGTACCCAAGGATGGCTGAGCGAGTGGCTAAACGAGCCGATCATCAATATGGCCCCGTAAGATAGACAACCCGATGGGCCGGCAAGGAGTAAGCAGGATGTGGATCAAGCGAAGCGACAGAATTCAACTCGTCGGCGATGACATCGCACGCAGCGAAATCACGCCTCAGCATGTCTTCGAGAACCGGCGGCGCGTATTACAGGCCGCGGGTGCGCTGGCGCTCGGCAGCCTGATCGGCGTGAATGGCGAAGCGCTGGCCGCGTATTCGTCGCCGGACCCGAAGGCGCAGAAGCTCGCGGCGAAAACCAACCCGAAGTTCGTCGCGCTCGACAAGATCACGCCGTACAAGGACATCACCAAATACAACAACTACTACGAGTTCGGCACCGACAAGGCGGATCCCGCGCACAACGCCGGTACGTTGCGCCCGCACCCGTGGAAGGTGAGCGTCGAGGGCGAAATCAAGAATCCGAAGGTGTACGACATCGACGAATTGCTGAAACTCGCGCCGCTCGAGGAGCGCGTGTACCGGTTGCGTTGTGTCGAAGGCTGGTCGATGGTGATACCGTGGATCGGCGTGCCGCTCGCGGAGTTGATCAAGCGCGTGCAGCCGACCGGCAATGCCAAATACGTCCAATTCATCACGCTCGCCGATCCGTCGCAAATGCCTGGCCTGTCGACGCCGGTACTCGACTGGCCGTACACCGAAGGTCTGCGAATGGACGAGGCAATGAACCCGCTGACGTTCCTGACGATGGGTCTCTACGGCCAGGTGTTGCCGAATCAGAACGGCGCGCCGATCCGTGTGGTGGTGCCGTGGAAGTACGGCTTCAAAAGCGCGAAGTCGCTGGTGAAGATCCGCTTTCTCGATAAGCAGCCGCCGACCAGTTGGAACACGTATGCTTCGAACGAATACGGTTTCTATTCGAACGTGAATCCGAACGTCGATCACCCGCGCTGGAGTCAGGCCACCGAGCGGCGCATCGGCGAAGATGGTTTCTTCACGCCCAAGCGCAAGACGTTGATGTTCAACGGCTATGGCGATCAGGTCGCGTCGCTGTATCAGGGCATGGACCTGAAGAAGAACTTTTGAGCGGCGTAATCATGGCTTCCTCCGACACGCGACCTGTCACCGAAACCCGACACACAACGCCGCATCCTAAGGCGCCGATGTCGGCGACGATCAAGCGCCCCGCAAGCGGCACGCGCTGGATCGTGCCGGCCAAAATCCTGGTGTTTATCGCGGCGTGGTATCCGCTCGCGCGCGTCGTGCTGTTCGGCATGACCGATCGGCTAGGCGCGAATCCGATCGAGTTCATCACGCGCTCGACGGGTCTGTGGACGCTCGTCTTTCTTTGCATCACGCTGGCGGTGACGCCGTTGCGTCGACTGAGCGGCATCACTGCATTGGCCAGGTTCCGCCGGATGCTAGGTCTTTATGCATTCTTCTACGCGACGCTTCACTTCACCACGTACCTGTGGTTCGACAAGTGGTTCGACGTTGCCGCGATTCTCAAGGACATCGGCAAACGGCCTTTCATCACCGTCGGTTTCGCGGCGTTCGTGCTGCTGATCACGTTGGCCGTTACGTCGCCGCGCGCGATGGTGCGCAAACTTGGACGGCGCTGGCAGACGCTGCATCGCGCGATCTATGCGATCGGAGGGCTCGCGATCCTGCACTTCTGGTGGATGAAGGCGGGCAAGCACGACCTGATCTTGCCGAAGATCTACGGGGCGATCATGGTCGCTTTACTGGGCTGGCGTTTGCTTGTATGGCTGCGCGAGCGGAGGGTAAAGACACGCTGACCACCAGGTACGGCGCGCAAATAAAAAAGGCGATGCCGCAGCGGCATCGCCTTTTTTATCGAGGGGCTCCAGGCTCAGACGTTTACGCCGGCAAGATCGTCTCGCCCGCAAACAGCTGCTTCACCTCTTCACGTGCACGGACCATATGCACCTGTGTACCATCAACCATCACCTCGGCAGCACGCGGACGGGTGTTGTAGTTCGAGCTCATCACAAAGCCATATGCGCCAGCCGAGCGAATCGCCAGCAGATCGCCCGGTTCGACTGCCAGCAGACGCTCACGACCCAGCCAATCGCCGCTTTCGCAAACCGGGCCCACCACGTCGTATACGTGGGCAGGCACGTCGCGCTTAACGACAGCGTCGATCGCGTGATACGCCTCGTACATCGCGGGGCGGGCGAGATCGGTCATCGCCGCATCGACGATGGCGAAGTTCTTTTCCGCGCCAGGCTTCAGAAACTCGACGCGCGTGAGCAGTACACCGGCATTGCCGACCAGCGAACGACCCGGCTCGAAATACACTTCACGATGCCCATGACCGCGCGCTTCGATGCGATCCAGCACGGTGCGCACGAAGTCGCCGATTTCCGGCGGAGTTTCGTCGTCATACGTGATGCCGAGACCGCCGCCTACATCGATGTGGCGAATCTTCGCGCCGTCCTGCTCGATCTGTTCGACCAGTTCGAGAACCTTGTCGACCGCGTCCAGATACGGTGCGACTTCGGTGATCTGCGAGCCGATATGGCAGTCGATCCCGACCACGTCAAGATGCGTCATCGCCGCGGCGGCGCGATACGTAGCGCGTGCATCTTCGAACGCGACACCGAACTTGTTCGACTTCAGGCCGGTGGAAATATACGGATGCGTTTTCGCGTCGACGTCCGGATTCACGCGCAGCGAGACGGGGGCCTTTTTGCCCATTTCCGCCGCCACCGCATTCAGACGGTCGAGCTCGGGAATCGATTCGACGTTGAAGCATTTCACGCCGGCCGCGAGTGCCTGACGCATCTCGTCCGCATGCTTGCCGACGCCGGAAAACACGGTGTTTTCTGCTTTGCCGCCGGCGGCCAGCACGCGCGCCAGTTCACCGCCCGACACGATGTCGAAGCCTGCGCCAAGGCGCGCGAATACGTTTAGCACCGCGAGATTGCTATTGGCCTTGACGGCGACGTGCACGGTCGCACGGCGGCCGGCACAAGCGCCTGCGTAGGCATTCCACGCTTCGGTGAGCGCGGCGCGCGAATAGACGTACAGCGGCGTGCCGAACTGTTCGGCGAGTGAGGCGGCGGACACGCCCTCGGCGTGCAACACGCCGTCGACGTAGTCAAATGCGGATCGAGTCATGCGAAAGTCTTATTGAGCGGGAGTGGCGGCGGAAGCAGGTTGCGCAGGCGTGGCAGCAGATGCGGCGGACGCGGGCGGCGCGGCGAGTTCGCTTTCCGGCGCCAACGAGAGCGGCGCGCCAGAAGTATCCGGCACCTCACCCATCGTGGAGGGGGTTCCCGCGCCCGATTTCACCTGATCCGGCGACGGCGGTTGTGTGCGATCGATCGGCTTGGCCGGTAGCGGCGGCACGGTGGGCAAATAGAGCGAACCGCGTTGCCCGCAGCCGGCAAGTGCACAACCTGCGAGAATGGCTAAACCCGCTACAATCGCGCGGCCGGGCGCCGCCGCGCGCATCCGAGATACGACTCGCATGACTGTCCCTGAATAAATAATCGATGGAGTTTAGCATGTCCGATAGTGATTACCTGACCCGCGCGGAAGCCGCGCTAGCCGCCATCGAACGCGCGCTCGACGACACGGAAGCCGACATCGAACTCGAGCGCAGCGGCAATGTCCTGACCCTCGAATTCGAGAACCGTACGAAGATCATCGTCAACCTGCAGCCGCCGATGAGCGAGATCTGGATCGCCGCGAAAGCGGGTGGTTTCCACTTCCGTTTCATCGACGGTGAATGGCGTGATACGCGCAGCGGCACGGAGTTTTTCGCCGCGCTGTCGGAGTACGCGACGCAGCAGGCCGGCGAGCCGGTTCACTTCGAAGCGTAAAGCGTTTGGTAAAAACCGCCGCGCATCCAGCGCGGCGGTTTTTTTCTGGCGGACTTTGCCGCCTCTTTTGAGCGCGTTCCTAGTGCCCCTTGAACAGATTCATGATGTCCTGCTTTTCCTGTTCGCCGACTTGCTCGGGCGCCGCGGCGGCCGCGGACGCGCCGTTCGCCTCGGCATCCAGGGCTGCCTGACTGATACCGACCGTCGGGACGAAACCGTGGCCCGGCGTGAAGTCGTCGAAATAAAGTTCTGAGCCGAGCTCGGTCACCCCGTCGGGCATCGGCATCTTGTAGTCCGGCACGCCCTTGAGCGCGCGCGCCATGTATTCGATCCACACCGGCAACGCGAGGCCGCCGCCGGTTTCCTTATCGCCGAGGCTGCGCGGGTTGTCGTAACCGATCCACGCAATCGCCGTGAGCGTGTGCTGATAGCCGGCAAACCACGCATCGCGCGAATCGTTGGTCGTGCCGGTCTTTCCGCCGAGATCGGTGCGTTTCAGCACGTTGGTCTTGGCGCCCGTGCCCCGTTGCGCAACGCTTTGCAGCAGGCTGTTCATCACATACGCATTGCGCGGTTCGATAGCGTGAGGCGCGCTCTGCTCGGCGACCAGCGGTTGCGCGTGCGCTACGACGATGCCGCGTTGATCGGTGACTTCCGCGATCAGATACGGGTTGACGCGATAGCCGCCGTTAGCAAACACCGAGAACGCGCCTGCCATCTGCAAGGGCGTGACCAGACCCGCGCCGAGCGCCATCGGCAGATATGCCGGGTGACGATCTGCGTCGAAGCCGAAACGCGTGATGTATTGCTGCGCGTACTTGGTGCCGATGTGATTCAGGATGCGAATCGACACGAGGTTCTTCGACTTCTGCAGCGCGGTGCGCATGGTCATCGGACCATCGAAACCGCCACCATAGTTCTTTGGCTCCCACGCCTGGCCGCCCGTCTCCGCAGCGCTGAAAAAGAGCGGCGCATCGTTGATCACAGTAGCCGGTCCGAGCCCCTTTTCGAGCGAGGCCGAATAGATGAACGGCTTGAAGCTCGAACCCGGCTGACGCCACGCCTGGGTCACGTGGTTGAACTTGTTCTTGTTGAAGTCGAAGCCGCCGACCAGCGCACGAATCGCGCCATCCTGCGGCACCACCGAAACGAACGCGCCTTCCACTTGCGGCAACTGCGTGATCGACCAGTTGCCGTTGTCATCCTTCACGACGCGAATGATCGCACCGGGCCGCACGCGTTGATTCGGCTGCGCGCGCGTGCCGAGCGCGAACTGCGCGAAGCGCAGGCCGTCGCCCTGAATGGTCGCGACGTTGCCGTCGATAAAGGTGGCCTGCACCTGCTTCGGGCTTGCCGCCGTGACCACCGCGGCGATGATTTCACCGTTGTCGGGATGTTCGAGCAACGCGTCGTCGATGGCCTGTTCGCGGTCGTCCGCATCGGACGGCAGGTCGATGAACGCTTCCGGGCCGCGATAGCCATGGCGCCGTTCGTAGTCCATCAGACCTTTGCGCAGCGCCCGGTAAGCGACGTCCTGATCGGCCGAGTCGATGGTGGTCACGACGTTCAGGCCGCGCGTATACGCCTCTTCGCGATACTGCGCGTACATCATCTGCCGCACCATTTCCGCGACGTACTCCGCGTGTACGCTGAATTCCTTGCCCGCGCCCTTCACGATCAGCGGCTGCCTGCTTGCCTCGTCGTATTGTTCCTGAGTGATGTAGTGCAGTTCGTACATGCGCTGCAGGATGTACTCCTGGCGGATCTTCGCGCGCTTCGGATTGACCACCGGGTTATACGCGGACGGCGCCTTCGGCAAACCCGCCAGCATGGCCGATTCCGCCAGGGTCAGGTCCTTCAGATCTTTCCCGAAGTACACCCGCGCCGCGCTCGCGAAGCCATACGCGCGCTGACCGAGATAGATCTGATTCATGTACACCTCAAGAATCTGATCTTTCGTCAGCTTCGACTCGATCTTGTACGCGAGCAGCATCTCGTAGATCTTGCGCGTGTAGGTCTTTTCACTCGACAGGAAGAAGTTGCGCGCCACCTGCATGGTGATCGTGCTGGCGCCTTGCGTGGCGTGGCCGTTGGTCAGTGCGACGAAGCCGGCTCGCGCGATGCCTGTGAGGTCGACGCCGCCGTGATCATAGAAGCGCGCGTCTTCGATTGCCAGCACGGCTTTCTTCAGGCTATCGGGCACGTCCTGGATATGGACGATGTCGCGCCGCTCTTCACCGAATTCGCCGATCAGCACGTGGTCGGCCGTATAGATGCGCAATGGCACCTTCGGCCGGTAGTCGGTCAGCGCATCGAGCGACGGCAGGTTCGGTGTTGCTACCACCAGCGCATAACCGAGCACCAGCAGCACGCACAGGATGCCTGCGACGATCAGACCCACAAAGCCGATGATGAGCTTGAGCCACAAGGGGCGTTTGCGCTTCTGCGGCGCGGGCGGCGGGGACGTAGGAGACGTGGATTGCATATGGGCACCAAAAAACAGTCCCGCGATTATAGCCGCCTCGGTTTTCAGCTTTCGGCACGCTTACTGACAGTTCTTGACAAGTCTGCACGCCGCGCGGGAATGACTTCACTGTAGACGCTTTGATGGCGGAGAGGGGCGCGCGTCGCGCAACGTTAGCCATTCGGCTGAGTGTCGCGCGGCGGCGCGGCTAAGCACAATCCTCCCTCGTTACTCGCGTTCGAATGGTTCGTCGCGTGAGTCTGAGGGAGGGCGTGATGACGTTCAAAAGTTCGTGGCTTCAAGGTGTGCAACTCGGCGCGCAGCGTTTTGCTGCGGGAATCGATGTGGGTTCGCAGGCGGTGCGGCTGGTCGTGGTGAGTCAGCATTCGCGCGCACGTGCCGCGCTGCATATCGAACATGCGAGCACCGTGCCGCTCGGCGCAGGCGCAATGGCCGGCACAGAGATCGCCGACCGGCATGCGGTGGCGCGTGCGTTGCGCGACGCATTCGCCGGGCTGCCGCGGGCGTGTGCGACGCACGCATTGCGCTGCGCGATGGCACTGCCCGCCTCGGCCACGCTGACCACTACCGTGCCGCTCACACGGCTAGCCGCGCTCGCCGGTTGCGTGGGAGACGGCGGGCATGAACTCGCCGAACTCGAGCCGGCGGTGATGAGCGAAGTCGAGCGCATCGCAGGCCTCGAGCGGCACGCGTTGGCTGTCGATTGGTTCGTCGACGAAACGCGTTCGCCAATCCGTTCGGTGACGATCGCCGCAACCGCACGCCAGCATCTCGAAGCGCGTATCGAATGCGCAGCGACCGCCGGCATCTCGCTCACTGCGATCGATGGCGAGCCGCATGCGGCTTTGCGCGCAATGCGCTACGCGGCGAGTCACGAACTCGATCCGCACGAGCCCTATGTTGCACTCTGGATCGGCACGGACGGCGTGTATGGCTGGCGCATCGTCGACGACTGCCTGGTCGGCGAAATGCGCTACCCGGCGCCCGAACACGCAGATCTCGCCGACGCGTTGCGTGATCTTGTCCACGGCCCCGTACTCGACTGTGCGTTGGTGAGCGGCGAGGTCGATCTGCTCGACGGCGTGGGTTTCTCGATCGCGGATATCGCCGACGTGTTGGGCTGCACTGTGCTGCCGTTCGAGTGTGCGGCGCTTGGTGGGCGCGCACGTCAACTGCACGATCCGCTGTTGCACGAGCCTGCCGCCGCGGTCGCATTCGGACTTGCGTTGCGCGGAGTACTCGAATGATGCGCGGTCTGCAGCCCCGTTTGGTTTCGGCGGACGCGAACAAGCGAGCTTCTGCACGTGGCGCGCGCTTCGCACAGCCGTCGCTCGGCGGTTTCAATCTGCTGCCGTACAGGCAACGCAACGCTCGGCTCGCGCGCCGGCGGCGTCTGCTCGAATGGTTTGCCGCCGCGCTCGCTGGTTTTGCAGCCGTGTTCGCGTTAGTCGGATGGCAGGCATTCGAAAGGGCGCGGCTCGATGCGCGGCGCGCGTCGATCGAACAATCGCTCGCGCAACTGGCCATGCCGCTCGCGGAGCACGCCAGATTGCTGCGGGTGCAGGACGAACAACGCAAAGGCGTGGCGCGTGCGATGACCCTGTCCGAGCCGCTTACGCATTTGCGCGATCTGCTGGATGCATTGAGTTTTGAACCCGGTGACGGCGTGGTGTTGCAGCAGATGTGGCAGCGCGAGCATGAGACGGAGTTGCTCGCGACCTCGCGCGGACATATCGCATCGGCTGAGTGGCTGAAACGCTTGAGCGCGATCCGCGGCGTGAAAGGTGCGGAGGTGAGCGACCTGCATCGCTCGACGCCCCGCAGCGGTTCGGTGGCGGCGGCCAGCGCGACCGGCCCGATCGAATTCGGAGCGCATCTGCGCTGGGGTGACCCGCCGAAAAAAACGGCCCACACCTCAAGCCTGGCCGCGCAACGTCACATGAAATCTGAACAATCAGGAGATACGAAATGAGTACGACTTTTGTCGGGTTCGGCGGCGCGGCAAGCGCGCGGCCCGCTTTTTCCCAGTGGATGAAGCGCGTGCGCGTGCCGCTCGCTGCCTGGAGTCGCCGGCGCCGTTGGGCGGTCGCATTGCTGATCGCTGTTGTGGTGTTCGGACTTGGCACGCATGGCTGGGTTGTGGCCGATCTCGGCGGGGTCGAGGCGAGCCGTACGGCATTGGCGGCGGCCACGCGGCATCTCACGGATGCGCACCGTGCGCTGACGCAATTGCCCGCGCTGCGTCGTGAAGTTGCCGCCACGTCGGGTGCACAGTTGCCTGGGTCATGGACCTCCGCGGACGACGTGCGGATCGTATCCGAACTCGCGGCGCAGAATAGCGTCTCGTTGCACTCGGTGGAACCGGGCGCCGCCAGCGGCTCAGGAGCCGAAAGCATGCGTCCTGTACAGCTCACCGCGCACACCGATTTCGTCCACCTGATGGCATTTCTGCGCGGCCTGTCGGATCTGCCGGTGCTGATCGTGCCCGTCGACGTGACGGTCAAGCGCGATGCCGATTCGCTAGCGGTGAGGGCAACGCTGCACGTATTCAGTGCGCTGAGGCCGATGACTTCAACTGCGAGTGCGGACGCGTTTGCCGACGAAAGCCTCGATTCGGATGACGAAGAAAACATCGTATTCTTCGACCCGTTCTCGCTTCCGCAGATGCTCGCGTCCGGCGAGCAGCCGCCTGATGCTTCGCAGCTGCGCCTCGTCGGCTTGCTGCACGATCGCACACGCGGACTCGCCTTGCTCGATACGCCGGATGGCTCGACCACGGTCGTGCCCGGGCAGCAACTCGGTATCGAGCGCGTCATGCGGCTCGACGCGCTCAGCATCACGCTGGCTAATGGCGGCGCGACACGCACGCTGGCAATGACGGAGACGTCCTGATGAGACTGATGAAGTCGTTCGGTCTTACTGCCTTGCGTGTCGGCGTTCCCGTGTGTTTTGGTTTTGGCGTATGTCGCGGCTTGTCCGGAGGTATGCGTGGGACCCCGGTTCGCAGCTTGGCTCGCAGCTCGATTCGCAATCCGCTTCGCAGCCTGCTTCGCAACCTCGCCGCATGCATGGCGGTAAGCGTCGGCATCGCGCACGCTTCGACTCCACCGCTGCCGCCGCTGCCCGCGTACATGCCGCTCGACGACGCCATTGCGCCGCCTGATGCTCGATACGACGTGCCGCCGTTACCGCGCAGCATCGCTGCCGAAGTACCGAACCCGTTCCGCGACAATTCCGTGGACGACTCCGCCGCCGACTCTGGCGTATCGCGAGTGGCGGTGACCGCTGACATCGGACGCGCCGACGACCTGGCCGGCGACGCAGACGGTTCAGTGCCGCTACGGAGGCAATCAGCGGCGTCGGCACACAACGACGCCACTGGAACCTCGGCGCTCGAAGGGCCGCCGGTGGCACTGCCTCCGCTTGCGCGCCTGAGCGACGCACCGAAAACGCCGGCAGACGCCAAACTCGCCGCCGACGACAAACCGATCTCGCTTAACTTCCAGCGTGCGGAACTCGGCGCGGTGCTCAACGCGTTCGCCCAGTTCACCGGCCTGAACATCGTCGCGAGCGAGAGAGTGCGCGGCGCCGTTTCGCTGCGACTCGACAAGGTGCCGTGGCGCACCGCGTTCGATACCTTGCTCGACGTCAACGGGCTGGCAATGGAGCGTCATGGCAACGTGATCTGGGTCGCACCGTTCGCGGATCTGGCCGCGCGCGAACGGCAGCGTTTCGAAGCGCACGCGAGAGCCGCCGATCTTGAGCCGCTCGCAAGCCGCACGTTCGAGCTGCACTACGCGCGGGCCGAAGACGTGCGGCGCCTGCTGACCGGCGCCGGCAACCAGCGTGTGCTGTCCAAACGCGGCGCGGCGACTGCCGATCCGCGCACCAATCTGCTGTTCGTCACCGACCTCGAAGGACGCCTCGCGCAAATCACGGCGTTGCTTGCCTCCGTCGACCGGCCGACCCGACAGGTATTGATCGAAGCGCGTATCGTCGAGGGTGAGCACGGGTTTTCGCGCAATCTCGGCGTGCGGCTCGCCATGGCGGCCGCCAACGCCGACGGTACCGCCCGAGGCTTGACGGGCGGCACGGACGGCACTGTGTACGATCTGTCGGCGCGGCCGATTTCCGGTTTTGACGCTGCCACCGCCGGGCTGACCTTGTTCGCAGCCAGGGCGACGCGGCTTTTGAACATCGAGCTGAGCGCGCTGGAGGCCGAAGGGCGCGGCGAAATCGTCTCGAGCCCCCGGGTCGTGACGGCGGACCCGATGAAAGCGGTCGTCGAGCAGGGCACCGAGCTGCCCTATCAGGCGAAAGTCGGGCAAGGCGTGTCGGGTGTGCAGTTTCGCCGCGCCACGCTCAAACTGGAGGTCGAGCCGCAAATCATGCCGGACGGCAGAGTAGTGCTGGACCTCGACGTCGCGAAAGACAGCGTCGGCGAGCAGACCGACGCAGGGCCCGCGATCAATACCAAACACGTGCAAACGCGCGTCGAAGTCGAGGATGGTGGTACGGTGTCGATCGGCGGAATTTACGCGACCGACAACCGGGACGATGTGACGCGGGTGCCTGTCCTGGGCAAAATACCGGTTTTAGGCGCACTTTTTCGCCATCGGGCCCATCGGGACCAGCGCAGTGAACTGGCTGTTTTCATCACGCCGCGTGTCGTTCAGACAAATTAGGGGCATGCTGCCTCCGCTATCCAGCGGCGGCCGGCAGGCTCGACAAGGCAGCCGCTTTGCCAGTAAGCTGCGGCACGAACCATACCGGATTAGCCAGAGGGACACCGTTGCAAGCGCGGGACGCACACGCCAATGTATTTTTTGTAGGGCTCATGGGGGCAGGCAAAACCACCGTGGGCCGGGCCATTGCGCGCCGTCTCGATCGCCCGTTCTTCGATTCCGACCATGAAATCGAGGCACGTACGGGCGCGCGCATCCCGGTGATCTTCGAGCTGGAAGGCGAAGCGGGCTTTCGCGATCGCGAAGCGCACGTGATTTCCGACCTGACCGGGCGCGACAATATCGTGCTGGCCACAGGCGGCGGCGCGGTGCTGCGGCCGGAAAACCGCGAAGCGCTGCAAAATCGGGGCGTGGTGATCTATTTGCGCGCCAATCCGCACGATCTGTGGCTGCGCACCCGGCGCGACAAGAATCGCCCGCTTTTGCAGACTGAAGACCCCAAAGCGCGCCTCGAGGCGCTCTACGAAGTACGCGATCCGCTATACCGGGAATGCGCGCACTTTGTGATCGAAACTGGCCGGCCTTCGGTCAACGGACTCGTCAACATGGTTCTGATGCAGCTCGAGCTGGCCGGCGTCGCCAAACATCCTGCGTCATAATGGACCGTATGATTACCGTCAATGTCGAACTGGGCGAGCGCGCCTACCCCATCCATATCGGTGCCGATCTGATCGGCCAGACCGCGTTGTTCGCGCCGCATATCGCCGGCAGTTCGGTCACGATCGTCACGAATACCACGGTCGACCCGCTTTACGGCGACAAGCTGCGCGCGGCGCTTGCGCCGCTCGGCAAGCAGGTGTCCACGGTCGTTTTGCCGGACGGCGAAGCGTACAAGAACCTCGAAACCCTGAACCTGATTTTCGACGCGCTGCTGGGCTCGCGCGCCGATCGCAAGACCACGCTGATTGCCTTGGGCGGCGGCGTGATCGGCGACATGACGGGGTTTGCCGCGGCCTGCTACATGCGCGGCGTGCCGTTCATCCAGGTGCCGACCACCTTGCTGTCGCAAGTCGATTCGTCGGTGGGCGGCAAGACGGGCATCAACCACCCGCTCGGCAAGAATATGATCGGCGCGTTCTACCAGCCGCAGGCTGTGATTGCCGACATCGGCGCGCTGCGCACGCTGCCGGCGCGCGAACTGGCAGCGGGCGTCGCCGAAGTGATCAAGACCGGCGCGATTGCCGACGCCGGTTTCTTCAGCTGGATCGAAGCGAACGTCGAGGAGCTCAATCGCTGCGAGCCCGAAGCGCTGGCCGAAGCGGTCAAACGCTCGTGTGAGATCAAGGCGTCAGTCGTGGCGCAGGACGAGCGCGAAGGCGGCCTACGCGCGATCCTCAATTTCGGCCACACCTTCGGCCATGCGATCGAAGCCGGACTCGGCTATGGCGAATGGTTGCACGGCGAGGCGGTCGGCTGCGGGATGGTGATGGCGGCGGACCTGTCCGTGCGCATGGGTTATCTCGACGAAGTGGCGCGCAAGCGTCTGGTCGATGTGATCGTTGCCGCGCATCTGCCGACCCGGGCGCCTGCGCTCGGCGAGTCGCGTTATGTCGACCTCATGCGGGTCGACAAGAAGGCTGAAGCCGGCGCGATCAAATTCATTCTGCTGAAGCGTTTCGGTGAGACGCTGATCACCCAGGCGCCCGACGCCGAGGTGCACGCCACGCTGGCCGCCGCCGTCTAAACCGACTCGGCAGAGGCTTCGCAGCAAGGCAGCACGCACGAGCGTCACGAGGCGCCGCCCATGTTTCGGAGAATCCGGTGACTGACAGGCGCAGCGACGATGTAAAGCATGACCCGGCAGGCACGCCCGTGAGCGGCGTGCCTTCGCAGGAAGCACTCGAAGCGCATCTCGCGCCGTATGCGGCCCATTCCGCTCAATCGCGCGGTCGCCGCTATCCCGAAGCCGCGCCCAGCGCGCGCACCGAATTCCAGCGCGATCGCGACCGCATTGTCCATTCGACGGCGTTTCGCCGGCTTGAATACAAAACTCAGGTATTCGTGAATCACGAAGGCGATCTGTTTCGCACGCGACTCACGCATAGTCTGGAAGTCGCGCAGATTGCCCGTTCGGTGGCTCGCAATCTGCGCGTCAACGAAGACCTCGTCGAAGCGATTTCGCTTGCGCACGATCTCGGCCATACGCCGTTCGGCCATGCGGGCCAGGATGCGTTGAACGAATGTATGCGCGAACATGGCGGCTTCGAGCACAACCTGCAAAGCCTCGCGGTGGTCGACGATCTGGAGGAGCACTACGGCGCGTTCAATGGCCTGAATCTCTGCTTCGAAACGCGGGAGGGCATTCTCAAGCACTGCTCGCGCGAGAACGCGCGGCGGCTCGGCGCGCTCGGCGAGCGTTTTCTGGAGGGGCGGCAGCCTTCCATCGAAGCGCAGATCGCCAATGTCGCCGATGAGATTGCGTACAACAACCACGACGTCGACGACGGCTTGCGCTCTGGCTTGCTCACGGTGGAGCAGCTTGCCGAAGTCGAGTTATGGCAGACGCACTACGTGGCGGCGCGCGGCGACTTTCCCCAGATCGAAGGGCGCCGGCTGATTCATGAGACGGTGCGCCGCATCATCAATACGTTGATCGTCGACCTGATCGATACGACCTCGCTCAATATCGCAAGGCACGCGCCGGTCTCGCTGGACGCCGTGCGCGCGGCACCGCCGCTGGTCGCGCATAGCGAAGCAATCGCCGCGCAGGCGGCAGCGCTCAAGCGGTTTCTGTTCAAAAACCTGTACCGCCACTATCGCGTGATGCGCATGGCCAACAAGGCGCGTCGCGTGGTGGCCGGTCTGTTCGATGCGTTCACCGAAGATTCGCGGCTATTGCCACCCGGTTATCAATCGACGGACGCGTCGCAGCAACCGCGCCTGATCGCCCATTACATCGCGGGCATGACGGATCGATACGCGGTGAAGGAGTATCAGCGGCTGTTCGTGATCGACGACAACTGAACGGGCCCGCGCCGGCGGGTGTCGGCGCAAAAAGGCCGCCGAGGCGGCGGCCTTTTTGCCGCATGGCGCAACCCGCCTAGCGCAGCCGCGACGCGAACAGCGCGCCCGCGATCAGCGCAACGCCGCCGACGATCGCCATCGTCTGCCACGGGTTTTCACGCACATAGTCGTCGGCGTCGGCGATCGCCACTTCAGCGCGTTCGCGCATGGCTTCACGGGTATCGTTCAGGCGCTCGCGAGCGACGTCGAGCTGTTTGCGCAGTTTGCTGCGCAGCGCTACTGCATCCGCCTGGGTGCCGTCCGCAAGGGTGGATTCAAGTTCAGACATCAGCGTGCGCAGTTCACTTGCGATATCTTCGGCCGCGTGGCGGCTATGGCGAGCGATACGCCGCGCACGGCGGCTGGTGGTGGTCCAGGATTCGCCGAGGGCGTCTCGTGTGTTCGGAAGTGTTGTCATGGTCGCTCCGTCGATGAGGGTGATAAGAATCTCCGCGTACTAATGCGAGAAACATGGCTTCACGCAACTTCGATGCCAAAGGCTGCGCGGTGTTCCAGCGGGATCATCACACATGTGCCGACGGTTGCTGACGGCAGAAATTGCACTGGAAAGGTCGATCGGTGGTCAAAATTACAACGGATCCGGCATTTACCAAAATAGGTGACAGAGGCATAAAATCAAAAACGCCGTCACATGTGTGACGGCGTTTGGCCGAGGTGCGGACAGTTCGCGACGGTTCGATCCATGCAGGCACAGCCTGCCTCCCTAGAAGACGTAACCTATCTTCGCGAAAGTAACGATCGGGTTGAGTCTGATTTTTGCCTCAGACGTCACGGTCAGGTTGCCGACCGGAGTTGCAGCGTTCGAGGTCAGTTTCGCGGTTACGCTGAGTGGTATGTATGAGACGGAGAGGCCTGCGAACCAGTGTTTGGTGAACGCGTAGTTGAAACCGAGATTAAACACCGGTGCCCAGGAACGATCCGTCGATACCGAGGTCGGACCATGCAGTACGCCTTGTTCAAACGCAGTGTTGGTGATCTTCGCGTCCGTGAACCAGACGTACGTGACGCCGAGCCCGGCATACGGTCGGAACGCCGCGGTGGCGTCGTTGAAGTAGTATTTGAACAGGAGAGCGGGACTCCATTGCTTCGCGGAGCCGAGCGTACCGAATTGCGAGAAGCTGCCTGTGCCTAGCAGGTTGAATTTCGGTGGAATGCCAATTTCAGCTTCCGCGGCAATGTGATCGGTGACAAAGTAGCCTAGGCTTAAGCCGAGGGTGTCGGAGCTGTCGATACCAGCGCCTGTGCCGGGTAGTGAGATGTTGACGGGTGTCCCGCCGACGCTTGTTTCTTTCAACGGATCGCTACTGTCTTGGGGGGCGAAATGGAACCACCCCGTCGTAGCGTAAAAACTGCCGGCCGATTGCGCGTGAGCTGCCGTCATGCAGGCGAGCGCCGCGATCCCCGTTATGGCCTGTTTTAATTTCATATGTGCTCCTCCAAAAAAGGCCCGCTCATTATGACCACAACGTTTGAAACAAACCATACGCGGCAGTTAGAGCTTTCTCCCTAAGCGCCGGGCGGTTTCTGGCTAAGCCGCGCCGCGCCGAACCCAGCGCCCACGCGGCTTTTCGGACCTTCGGGTATATACCAACGCGACTATTGGATACTCCAGCATGGCACGGCTTGCACGTCTCTATGTCCCTGACCAGCCGCAGCACGTCATCCTCCGCGGACTCGATCAGCAGCCCGCATTCGTCGACGACCAGGACTACGAGCTTTTCATCGACTGTTTAAAAGCGGCTTCACGCGACCATCACCTGTCCATCCACGCGTATGCGTTGATGCCGGGCTCCGTCCAACTGCTCGTCACGCCCACTGAGGAGTCGAGCCTGCCGAAGGCAATGCAGGCAGTGGGGCGCCGCTACGTTGCGCACTTCAACCGGCGTTATGCGCGCCGCGGCACGCTGTGGGAGGGTCGCTACCGTGCCACGGTAATCGAAGGCGAGCGGTATTTCCTGCTGGCGAGCCGCGTTGTCGAGATGTCGCCGGTGCGCGCCGGGCTGGTGAGCGCGCCCGAGGACTACCGCTGGTCGAGTTATCGCCATCACATCGGCCTCACGCTCGACAGCCTGATTACCGACCACCCGTTGTACTGGTCGCTCGGCAACACGCCGTTCGAACGACAGCGCGCTTACCGGGAGTTGTGCGAGCAACCGCTCGACGAACGCGAAGCCAGTCAGCTTCAGCAGGCCACCTTGAAAGGCTGGGTTTTGGGCAGCGACACCTACCGCGAATGGGCGGCGCGGGCCGCCAACCGGCGCGTTTCGCCGCTACCGCGCGGGCGGCCCCGCAAGGTGCGCGAAACGCCACAGACGCAATAAAGCGTTCCATATCAAAGGGCTGCACACGAAACGGCATCTTCGCATGCCGTTTTCTTTTGCACCTTTTTGATATGGCACCAATAAAAAATAGCCGCAATGCACCAACTTGATAATTGGGGTTAGATGATCACGTTTTATTTGCTATTCCATTGATTCGTCGCGTATATTCCGAATTCCGGTACTTTTTGGCACGCGTAGCATTCAAGCGTACTGAGTCGCCGACGCGGTTGCGGTGCGCACTGCGGCAATAGAAAAACGGTTTTAACGGCCTGTCCGGCCCCTCACAGACGGTGTCCCCATGAACGACCACCAGCAACCGACTCACCCGGTTCCCGCCGCGCAAGGTCTGTACGACCCGCAAAACGAACATGACGCCTGCGGCGTCGGCTTCGTCGCTCACATTAAGGGCAAGAAAAGCCACGAGATCATCGAGCAAGGCCTGAAGATTCTCGAGAACCTCGACCACCGGGGCGCCGTCGGCGCCGATCCGTTGATGGGCGACGGCGCGGGCATCCTGATCCAGATTCCGGACGGTTTCTATCGTGAGGAAATGGCCAAGCAGGGCGTCGTGCTGCCGCCGAACGGTGAGTACGGCGTCGGCATGGTGTTCCTGCCGAAGGAACACGCATCGCGTCTGGCCTGCGAACAGGAGCTGGAACGCACGGTGAAGGCCGAAGGCCAGGTCGTGCTGGGCTGGCGCGACGTGCCGGTCGACCACACCATGCCGATTTCGCCCACCGTCAAGGCGAGCGAGCCGCTGATCCGCCAGATCTTCATCGGCCGCGGCAAGGACATCATGGTGACCGACGCGCTCGAGCGGAAGCTGTACGTGATCCGCAAGACCGCGAGCCACCGCATCCAGGCGCTCAAGCTCAAGCACGGCAAGGAATACTTCGTGCCGTCGTGCTCGGCGCGCACGGTCGTCTATAAGGGTCTGCTGCTGGCGGGCCAGGTCGGCGTGTACTACCGCGACCTGCAGGACGAGCGCACGGTGTCGGCGCTGGCGCTGGTGCACCAACGCTTCTCGACCAACACGTTCCCGGCGTGGGAACTGGCTCACCCGTACCGCATGATCGCCCACAACGGCGAAATCAACACCGTGAAGGGCAACGTCAACTGGCTGAACGCCCGTACCGGCGCGATCGCGTCGCACGTGCTCGGCGACGATCTGCCGAAGCTGTGGCCGCTGATCTACCCGGGTCAATCCGACACGGCATCGTTCGACAACTGTCTCGAACTGCTGGTGATGGCCGGCTACCCGCTCGTCCACGCGGTCATGATGATGATCCCGGAAGCGTGGGAACAGCACACGCTGATGGACGACAACCGCCGCGCGTTCTACGAATACCACGCCGCGATGATGGAGCCGTGGGACGGCCCCGCCGCGATCGCCTTCACCGACGGCCGTCAGATCGGCGCAACGCTCGACCGTAACGGTCTGCGTCCGGCGCGCTACATCGTCACCGACGACGACCTGGTCATCATGGCGTCAGAAGCGGGCACGCTGCCCATCCCCGAATCGAAGATCGTCAAGAAGTGGCGTCTGCAGCCGGGCAAGATGTTCCTGATCGACATGGAACACGGCCGCATCATCGACGACAAGGAACTGAAGGACAACCTCGCGAACGCCAAGCCGTACAAGAGCTGGATCGACGCGGTCCGGATCAAGCTTGACGAAATCGAGCCGAAGGCAGAAGACGTCGTCACGGAACGCCGCGAAGCCGCTGCTTTGCTGGATCGCCAGCAGGCGTTCGGCTACACGCAGGAAGACCTCAAGTTCCTGATGGCGCCGATGGCGCAAGCCGGCGAAGAAGCCGTCGGTTCGATGGGCAACGACTCGCCGCTGGCCGTCATGTCCAACAAGAACAAGACGCTCTATCACTACTTCAAGCAACTGTTCGCGCAAGTCACGAACCCGCCGATCGACCCGATCCGTGAAAACATGGTGATGTCGCTGGTGTCGTTCGTCGGTCCGAAGCCGAACCTGCTCGACACGAACAACATCAACCCGCCGATGCGTCTCGAAGTGTCGCAGCCGGTGCTCGACTTCAAGGACATCGCGAAGATCCGCGCGATCGATCAGTACACGGGCGGCAAGTTCAGCTCGTACGAACTGAACATCTGCTATCCGGTGGCTTGGGGCAAGGAAGGCATTGAAGCGCGTCTCGCTTCGCTGTGCGCGGAAGCCGTGGATGCGGTGAAGTCCGGCTACAACATGCTGATCGTCTCGGACCGCAAGACCGACCGCGACAACGTCGCGATTCCGGCGCTGCTGGCTACTGCCGCGATCCATACGCACCTCGTGCAGCACGGTCTTCGCACGAGCGCGGGCCTAGTCGTGGAAACCGGCTCGGCGCGTGAAACGCACCACTTCGCGTTGCTCGCGGGCTACGGCGCGGAAGCCGTGCACCCGTACCTCGCAATGGAAACGCTCGGCCAGCTCGCAGCGGGCCTGAAGGGTGACCTGTCGGCGGAAAAGGCGGTCTACAACTTCACCAAGGCAGTCGGCAAGGGCCTGCAGAAGGTCATGTCGAAGATGGGCATTTCGACCTACATGTCGTACACTGGCGCGCAGATTTTCGAAGCCGTCGGTCTGGCTGAAGGCCTGGTGTCGAAGTACTTCAACGGCACCTCGTCGAAGGTCGGAGGGATCGGCCTGTTCGACGTCGCGGAAGAAGCGATCCGTCTGCATCGCGACGCGTTCGGCGACAACCCGGTGCTCGCGAACATGCTCGACGCGGGTGGCGAGTACGCCTATCGCGTGCGCGGCGAAGAACACATGTGGACGCCGGATGCGATCGCCAAGCTCCAACACTCGGCGCGCAGCAACTCGTATCAGACGTACAAGGAATACGCGCATCTGATCAACGATCAGACCAAGCGCCACATGACGTTCCGCGGCCTGTTCGAATTCAAGTTCGATCCGACCAAGGCAATCCCGCTCGACGAAGTGGAATCGGCGAAAGATATCGTCAAGCGTTTCGCGACCGGCGCCATGTCGCTGGGCTCGATTTCGACCGAAGCCCACGCCACGCTGGCTGTCGCGATGAACCGCATTGGCGGCAAGTCGAACACCGGCGAAGGCGGCGAGGACGTGAACCGTTACCGCAATGAACTGCGCGGTATTCCGATCAAGAACGGCGACACGATGAAGTCGCTGATCGGTGACGAGGTCGTTGTCGACATTCCGCTGAAGGACGGCGATTCGCTGCGCTCGAAGATCAAGCAGGTGGCGTCGGGCCGTTTCGGCGTGACGGCGGAATACCTCGCGTCGGCTGATCAGATCCAGATCAAAATGGCGCAAGGCGCGAAGCCGGGCGAAGGCGGTCAGTTGCCGGGTCATAAGGTGTCGGAATACATCGGCAAGCTGCGTTACTCGGTGCCGGGCGTTGGCCTGATCTCGCCGCCGCCGCACCACGACATCTACTCGATCGAAGATCTGGCGCAGCTGATTCACGACCTGAAGAACGCCAACTCGGCCGCCAGCGTGTCGGTGAAGCTGGTGTCGGAGTCGGGCGTCGGTACGGTTGCCGCCGGCGTTGCCAAGGCAAAGGCCGATCACGTCGTGATCGCCGGTCATGATGGCGGCACGGGTGCATCGCCGCTGTCGTCGGTGAAGCATGCCGGCACGCCGTGGGAACTGGGTCTGGCTGAAACGCAGCAGACGCTGGTGCTGAACCAGTTGCGCGGCCGTATCCGCGTGCAGGCCGACGGTCAGATGAAGACCGGCCGCGACGTCGTGATCGGCGCGCTGCTCGGCGCGGACGAATTCGGCTTCGCGACGGCGCCGCTCGTCGTCGAAGGCTGCATCATGATGCGCAAGTGCCATCTGAACACCTGCCCGGTCGGCGTCGCGACGCAAGATCCGGTGCTGCGTGCGAAGTTCCAGGGCCAGCCGGAACACGTCGTCAACTTCTTCTTCTTCGTTGCGGAAGAAGCGCGCGAAATCATGGCGCAACTGGGCATCCGCAAGTTCGAGGACCTGATCGGTCACGCTGAACTGCTCGACATGAAGAAGGGCGTCGAACACTGGAAGGCGAAGGGTCTCGACTTCTCGCGCGTGTTCTATCAGCCGCAGGTTTCGGCCGAAGTCGCACGCAAGCATGTCGACGTGCAGGACCACGGTCTCGACCGCGCACTGGATCACGTGCTGATCGAGAAGGCGAAGGCCGCGATCGAGAAGGGCGAGCACGTCTCGTTCATCCAGCCGGTGCGCAACGTGAACCGTACGGTCGGCGCCATGCTGTCCGGCACGATCGCGAAGAAGTACGGCCACGACGGCCTGCCTGACGACACGATTCACATCCAGTTGAAGGGCACCGCGGGCCAGAGTTTCGGCGCGTTCCTCGCGAGAGGCGTGACGCTGGATCTGGTCGGCGACGGTAACGACTACGTCGGCAAAGGCCTCTCGGGCGGCCGCATCATCATCCGTCCGACCAACGATTTCCGCGGCAAGTCGGAAGAAAACATCATCTGCGGCAACACGGTGATGTACGGCGCAATCGAAGGCGAAGCGTTCTTCCGCGGCGTCGCCGGCGAGCGTTTCTGCGTGCGTAACTCCGGTGCGACGGCGGTTGTCGAAGGCACGGGCGACCACGGTTGCGAATACATGACGGGCGGCACGGTAATCGTGCTCGGCGAGACGGGCCGTAACTTCGCGGCCGGTATGTCGGGCGGTATCGCCTACTTGTACGACCCGGACAGCACGTTCGCGGGCAAGTGCAACAAGTCGATGGTCGCGCTCGATCCGGTCTTGCAACAGGCCGAACAGGAACGTACGGTCGACAAGGGTCTGTGGCACACCGGTGCAACCGACGAAGCGCTGCTCAAGGGTCTCATCGAGCGTCACTTCCAGTTCACGGGTTCGCCGCGTGCAAAGGCGCTGCTCGAAAACTGGGACGCGTCGCGCCGTCAGTTCGTGAAGGTGTTCCCGACCGAATACAAGCGCGCACTGGGCGAGATGGCAGCGAAGAAGGCGAACAGGGAAGTACTCGCTGCTTAACTGACCCGCCAGCGGTTCGACCCGCAGACGTCACACTTAGCCGTACCCGCCGCGCTCGACTATTCGATGGTTCGACGCGCGGTGGGTGTAGATCACCTCACCTGATACAGATAGAGAAGAGAACCACATGGGCAAGGCAACCGGTTTTCTCGAGTTCGAGCGCCGCCACGAGGCGTACGAAGCTCCGCTCACGCGTGTGAAGCACTACAAGGAATTCGTCGCAGCATTGACTGACGACGAAGCCAAGATTCAAGGCGCACGTTGTATGGACTGCGGCATTCCGTTCTGCAACAACGGCTGCCCGGTGAACAACATCATCCCGGACTTCAACGACCTGGTGTTCCATCAGGACTGGAAGACCGCGATCGAAGTGCTGCACTCCACGAACAACTTCCCTGAGTTCACGGGCCGCATCTGCCCGGCGCCGTGCGAAGCAGCATGTACGCTCGGCATCAACGACGACGCGGTCGGCATCAAGTCGATCGAACACGCGATCATCGACAAAGCGTGGACCGAAGGTTGGGTCGCGCCACTGCCGCCGAAGCACAAGACGGGCAAGAAGGTCGCCGTGGTCGGATCCGGCCCCGCCGGTTTGGCCGTCGCGCAGCAACTCGCGCGTGCGGGGCACGATGTCACCGTGTTCGAAAAGAACGACCGGATTGGCGGTTTGCTGCGTTACGGCATTCCTGACTTCAAGCTGGAGAAGTGGCTGATCGACCGCCGTATGCGCCAGATGGAAGCCGAAGGTGTGACGTTCCGCGCTAATGTGTTCGTTGGCCGTGCGGATTCGCTGCCGGAACACATCGGCAATACCGCGAAGGAAACCATCACGCCCGCCGAACTGAAAGAACAGTTCGACGCGGTGGTGATCGCCGGCGGTTCGGAAACGCCGCGCGATCTGCCGGTGCCGGGCCGCGAGCTGGAAGGCATCCATTACGCGATGGAATTCCTGCCGCAGCAGAACAAGGTCAACGCCGGCGACAAGGTCGCGAACCAGTTGCTCGCCAAGGGCAAGCATGTGGTCGTGATCGGCGGCGGCGATACGGGTTCGGACTGCGTCGGTACGTCGAACCGTCATGGCGCGAAGAGCGTCACGCAATTCGAACTGCTGCCGCAACCGCCGGAAGAAGAAAACAAGCCGCTCGTGTGGCCGTACTGGCCGATCAAGCTGCGCACGTCGTCGTCGCATGACGAGGGCTGCTCGCGCGATTGGGCGGTGGCGACCAAGCGCCTCGAAGGCAAGAACGGCAAGGTCGAGAAGCTGATCGCGGCGCGCGTCGAATGGAAGGACGGCAAGATGCAGGAAGTGCCGAACTCGGAATTCGAAATGAAGGCCGATCTGGTGCTGCTGGCCATGGGCTTCACGCAACCGGTGTCGCCTGTGCTCGAAGCGTTCGGCGTTGACAAGGACAACCGCGGCAACGTGCGTGCGTCGACCGAAGGCGACAAGGCGTATTACACGTCGGTGGACAAGGTCTTCACCGCGGGCGATATGCGTCGTGGCCAGTCGCTGGTAGTGTGGGCGATTCGCGAAGGCCGTCAGTGCGCACGTTCGGTCGATGCGTTCCTGATGGGTCATTCGGAACTGCCGCGCTAACGTCTTACTCTGGTCCCATGCAACATGGTTGCAGCTGGTTTGCGCTCTTCAAAGCGGAAACCGGCCACTGCTTGCAGGACGTGGTGGAGACGACAAAGCGGTAAAAACAAAGCCGGGCACCCGAAAGGGTGACCCGGCTTTTTATTTGTTATTTCCGATAGCGCGCCAGCGTCAGGCCGTCCAGATCTATCTCCGGCGTGCGCTGCGTAATCAGATCCGCGACCACCCGGCCCGAGCCCATCGACATTGCCCAACCCGTCGAGCCGTGCCCGAGATTCAGCCACAGATTGTCCACGCCGGAGGGGCCGAGCAACGGTGCGCCATCGGGCGTCATCGGCCGGCGGCCCACCCAGAAATGCGCCGAGGTAGGATTGGCCGCGTGCGGAAACCAGTCCCTGAGCACTTTCATCAGCGTCTGCAAGGCCTGCTCGCGCAAGGTCGCCTGGCGATTGCCAAGTTCTGCGGTGCCGGCCACGCGCAGGTTGTTGCCAAAGCGGGTGATCGCCGTTTTCAGCGATTCGTCCATCAGTGCCGCATGCGGGGCCTTTTCATCGTCGGTGACCGGCAGCGTCGCCGAGTAGCCTTTGACCGGGTAGAGCGGCACCTTCACACCGAGCGGCGCGAGCAGCGCCGCACTGTCCACGCCCAGCGCCACCACGACCGCATCCGCTTGCAATGTCTCGCTGCCGCGTTCGCTCTCGATATGCACCGCGCGAACCGTACCGCTTCGCACGTCGAGCGAACTTACCCGCGTGTCGAAGCGAAACTGCACGCCGTTGCGCTCGCAGATCGCGCGCAATTCGCGGGTGAAGCGGGCGCAATCGCCGGCTTCGTCGTCGGGGAGATAGAGACCCGAGAGCGGAGTCTGACGCGCCCAGCGCAAACCCGGTTCGATCTCCACACACTGCGCCGCGCTGACCTCCCGGTGCGCGATGCCCGCATCACGCAGGACCGCCAACGCCGGTTGCGCGAGCTCGACGTCGTACTCGCTGCGGAACAATTGCAGATAGCCCTGGCTGCGACCATAGTCGAACGGATGACGGCCACGGAATTCGTGGAGGCACTCGCGGCTGTAATAAGCGATGCGTTGCATGCGCTGCTTGTTGACGCGAAAACGTTCGAGGTCGCATTCACGCAGCCAGCGCGCGATCCAACGCCATTGAGCCGGATCCAGAGTGGGGCGGAAAATCAGCGGCGAGGCCGGCTCGAACAGATATTTGAGAATCTTCGCCGGCATGCCGGGCGCGGCCCACGGCGTAACATAGCCCGGCGCGATCACGCCGGCGTTGCCGAAGCTGGTGGAGAGCGCAACGTCCGGCTCGCGCTCGATCAGGGTAACGTCGCAGCCTTGCTGGCGCAGATAAAACGCGGTGGCGACACCAATGACGCCGCCGCCCAGAACAATCGTTTTCATGTGTGTGTACAGCGATTTCAGGCGGTAGGGCTGGTCGCGCCGAGCACTTTACCCTTGGTTTCCGGCAGACACACTGCGGCGACGATCACCAGCAGATAGCCCGAACCGGCGACGATACCCATCGCCTTAACAAGCGTCATGGTTTGCGACAGTGTACCGACCAGGATCGGAAAGAACGAACCGAGACCGCGGCCCAGGTTGTAGCAGAAGCCCTGCCCCGAGCCACGGATCGCATTTGGATAGAGCTCCGACAAATACGCGCCGACACCCGCGAAAATCCCTTGCACGACGATACCGAGCGGGAAGCCGAGCGCGAGCATCATGCCGTCGGTGATCGGCAGCATCGTGTAGACCATGCCGAGCACGAACGAGCCGATCGCGAACAGCACGAACGACGCGCGCCGGCCGATCTTGTCGCACAGAACAGCCCCAACCATATAGCCGGTGAACGAGCCGACGATCAGCACGATCAGATAGCCGCTGGTATTGAAGACCGACAGATGCCGTACGGTCTTCAGATAGGTCGGCAACCAGGTAGTGATCGCGTAATAGCCGCCGAGCATGCCGGTGCAGAGCACGCTGCCTAGCAGGGTCGTTTTGAGGTGAGGGAAGGAGAAGATCTGCAGGAAATGCGAGGTGTCGAAACCGCTTTCGCGAGCGCGGCGGGTTTCGAGAAAGATTTCAGGATCGCTGACATTGCGGCGGATGTAGAAGATCCATAGCGCGGGGAGCAGGCCGATCCAGAAACAGGCGCGCCATGCGACCTGTTCCGGCAGCAGCGCGAAGAACGCCCAATAGATGATGGCCGCCGCTGCCCAGCCGAAGGACCAGCTGCTCTGCACGGTGCCGACGGCTTTCGCGCGATGCTGAGGTGAACGGATGGTTTCGGCCATCATGATCGTCACGACCGACCATTCGCCGCCGAAGCCGATGCCTTGCAGCGTGCGGGTGGTGAGCAACTGCCAGAACGAGTGGGTGAAGCCTGACAGGCAGGTGAAGATCGCGAAGGTGGCGATGGTCCACTGGAGCACACGGACGCGTCCGTAGCGGTCGGCCAGAATGCCGGCGAGCCAGCCGCCGATCGCCGACGAAATCAGCGAACTGGTCGCGATCATGCCGGCTTCGCTTTTGGTCATGCCCCACGTCGCGATCAGCGTCGGGATAAGGAATGAGTAGATCATGAAGTCGAACGCGTCGACTGCGTAGCCGCCGAAGCCAGCGTAGAGGGTGCGGCGTTCGCGCTGGGTCAGTTCGGTGAACCATTGGAGAGAGGGCATGTTTTTTTGTGGTCTCCAGGCGGTTTTTGCCTTCCGGCGGCTTGATCGGGGGTTTTTTGTATTCTAAGGGGACGAGGTGTTGTGCGGCCAGTTGTGGTCAAAAATGGCGATGGAGTAAGAAATTTCATTCCGGTTCATTACCAACTACTACGAAGTAACCCGAAAAAAATTATTCGCCGTTAAACTGCGCCGGCAACACTCAAGCTGGGAAAGTCCTATTCACGTCCGCACTCGTCACCCTTAATGCACGCAACCGCAAAAAACTGCTCGCCATCCCGTCGCTCCGCGAGTACGCCTTTGCGGGCTTATCAATCGCGTCGGGCATTCCTGAAGTCCTCGGCAAGCGTGCTGCTGCTCTCCGGTATGAGCAGTTCGTTGCTGTCGGCTTGCGGGGGCGGAAATCTGGACGCCGATCAGCCGGAAACGCCACGCCTCGCCTCGGCGAGTAACTTTCGCGACGTGGCCGGCGCGGCCGCCGGCTATCCCACGGTTGACGGCAAACAGATGCGCCGCGGCGCCTTTTATCGCGCGAACGCGCTGACCCTGAGTGCCGCCGACACGGCCGCGCTCGACAAACTCGGCATCGTCTCGGTCTACGATCTGCGCACGCCCGGCGAAATCGCGCGCACCGCGGATATCCTGCCGGCCGGCGCGACATCGCAAGCGCTCGACGTGCTGGGTGTCAGCGACTTCGTCGCGCCAACGTTCGATACGGCAGGCGCCGCCGTCGCGTTCATGGAAGCCCAGGCGCGCGCCTATGTCACCGGCGCCGCCCAGCGTGTCGGCTACGGCGAGCTCCTCACGCGACTCGCCAATGGCGCCGGCGCGCAACTGTTTCATTCCAATGCGGGTAAGGATCGCACCGGTTGGGTCGCGGCTCTCCTGCTCAGCATTGCCAACGTGCCGCTCGATGTCATCATGCAGGACTATCTGCTGAGCAACGTCTATCTGGCCCAGTCGATCGCGGCGCAGACCGAGACGGTACGCGCGCAGGACGGCGACGCAGTCGCCACGATCGAGTCGCCCTTGTTCACTGTCCAGGAAAATTATCTGCAAGCGGGGTTCGATCAGGTGCAGGCGAGCTACGGCACGATGGTGAGCTATCTGACGCAGGGCCTGGGTCTGTCTCAAGCGACCATCGACGCGTTGCACGACCGCCTGGTCGCCTGATCCGCGCTCGCTGCACCCGGTGTTGCGCGCAATACGTCGGCAGATACAGACGAAAAAAAGTCCGCCCCAAATAAGCGGGCGGACAGAGAAGGGCGGCATCGAGGTTGCCGGGGGCGACTATAAGGCCACAGCCATCGCAAAAGCCCCTCCAGTAAGGGCGTGTAAGTGCCCGTACTCAACGCCGCTTACCTTCCTCGATCATCCTTACGCGTGTGCCGGCCCAACCGGCAATTCGATTCGTACTTCCAGCCCGCCTTGCGCGTGATTGCGCACATGGCAGCGTCCGCCGCGATCGTGCGCGAGCCGCGCGACAATCGCGAGACCCAGGCCGCAATGACCTTCGCCCCCGCGGGCGGCGTCGAGCCGGACGAACGGTTTCATCGCCGCGGCGATGCGGTCGTCGGGAATGCCCGGGCCGTGGTCGCGCACACTGATCACCCAATGCCGGTCATCGCGTTCCGTGGCGATATCCACCGGCGGCGAGCCGTGTTCAAGCGCGTTGTCGACGAGGTTCGTGACCAGCCGGTCGAGCAAGGTGCGCGGCAGCGTGAACGACGAACCGGCGCGCAGATCGAGCGTGAACAGCGGCGTCTCGGTGCTGTCGCTGGCGGAAAACTGTTCCTGCAGGAATTCGTCGACTTCGACCGGCGGTCCCGCGTCGGCGGACTGACCCGCAAACTCCAGAAACTGCTGGACGATGTTGGTCAGCGAGTCGACGTCGCGGATCAGGCCGGCGCGCTCGTTTTCCGCAACCAGCACGCTCGCGCGCAACTTGAGCCGCGTCAGCGGCGCTTTCAGGTCGTGCGCGACGCCGGCCAGCATCACCGCCTGGTCGTCTCCGGCCTCGTTCAGGCGCCGCATCATGTCGTTGAATGAGCCGATCAGATCGCGCAGTTCGCGCGGGCCCTGCACGGTCACGGGTTCCGGCCGGCCGCCTGAACCGAACGCGCGGGCGGCATCGGCCACGCGCGACAGCGGCCGCTGCATCTGCCAGACCGCGAACAGCGACAGGATCAGCGCGGCCAGTAGCATTGAGATGGATTCGACGAGGAAGCGCGGGCGCGGCGGCACGTCGACCGGCACGACGACCCAGTTCGACTTGCCGGGAAACAGCACCCATAGCTGCGGCGGGCGCAGGTCGTCGACGGCGATCTGTGTGCCGGGCGGCAGGTTTTCACGCAGATGCCGGCTCAATTCGACCAACGGATGCATGGTCGGCGTGTGCAGATGGACGCTCGACGGCATGTTCCAGGTGGGCACGAGATGCACACGCATGGCGGGCGCGAGCGCGGCGCCCTTCATGGGTTCGCCGTTGACAGCCTGCAACACCAGCAGAATGCCGCGCGCGAAGCCGTCGATCTCGTGGCGCGGCGGCTGCATCACCACCAGCACGAACCACCCGGCCTGAATCGCAAACAACACCGCCGTCGACAGCAACGCCATTCTGCCGAACAGCGTGTTCAGCGGGTTTTTCATGCGCTTGAGGCGGCCTCGTCAGCGAACGGTGTGCCGTCGGCGTCGGGCACGAACACGTAGCCTTTGCCGCGCACCGTCTGCACGTAGCAGGGATTGGACGGATCGTCTTCGATCACGCGGCGCAGGCGCCAGATCGGTACGTCAAGGCTGCGGTCGCGGAAGGCTAAGTTGTCACGATGCACGAGATCGTGGATCAGCACGCGCGACAGCACCTTGTACGGATTGTTGACGAAGATCTTTAGCAGGGCGAACTCGCTGTCGCGTAGCGGCAGCTTCGAGTCGTCGCGTGACAGCGCGCGCGTGGCGAAGTCGAGTTCGAACGGGCCGAAGCGATACGGCTTGCGGGCTTCCGGCGCGCTCGTGGTGGACGGCCCGCGGCGGCGCAGCACCGTGTGGATGCGCGCGAGCAGTTCGCGTGGGTCGAACGGCTTGGTCAGGTAGTCGTCCGCACCGAGCGAAAGCCCGACGATGCGGTCGGCCACCGTACCGCGCGCCGTCACGAAGATCACCGGAATGTCGTCGCCGGCGGCGCGCAGCGCGGTGAGCGCGCGTAAGCCGTCGGTGTTCGGCATCATGATGTCGAGCACGACGACCGACGGCCGTTCACGTTCGAGCCGGCGTTGCAAATGGGTGCCGTCGTGCAGCACTGACGCGTCGAAGCCGTTCGTCTGCAGAAACTTGCAAAGCAGATCGCGCACAACCGGGTCGTCGTCGACGATAAGGACCTGTGGATTCATGGCGAAATTTTAGACTGGCACGCGCGGCGCGCGACCGACTGTTTTCTTACCAATGCTTACGCAAACTCGCGCCGTGCCCGTCCGTCCGGGTGTAAGGCCCGCAGCCAAAGGCTCACGGCATATTTCACGGCTGCCACATCTGGCAACGCATCTGTAATGCGTTGGTCCATTTGCCCATGCGCGGCGCGGCGTGGAAGTCATTTTGCACCGCTTGAATTCCTCTGGGGAAAGAATCTGTGTGCAATTGCTACTGATGGCAAGGGGTCGCAACGGGTCGTAAGAACCGTCGAAAAGCGCGCGTTCCTTCGTGCATCGCCACTACGTGCGCGGCGAGATGATTCGTCGTGCAGTACGTTGCGCCGCATGTCGAAAACAGCCTAACGCCTTGGGCCCACGACAGGCGGCGTGAAATCGAAACCTAGCGCCACGCGAGGCTCATCATGACCGTTCATAGCAATCTCAGCTCAACCCGCTTTTCTTCGCTCGCGCCCACGCCGCCAGCGGAAAAACCCGCAGCCCCAAACAACTCGCTGGCCACGCCGCAGGCACGGGAGTCCGCTAGCGAGGCGCCTCCGTCGCTGCCGGCGGGGCTGGTCGGGCATCACGTCAACACGACTGCCTGACGCACCGAGGCCCGTGTGTCGACCTCGAGCATTCCTGACCGTTTCATCCGTGTCGCTGCGTGGTTGACGCTCGGCGCGGCGCTTCTGCCGCTCGGCGGCTGCGCCGTCGCCGCGCTGCCGTGCCGGCTGACGGCGGCCACGCTGAAAATCATCCCGGTCGTCGGCCATGCCGCGGCCACCCCGTTCGACATGTGTTCATCAGCGATCGACTGAATCATGACACTCAAACGGTTTGCCTGCGCGCTGGCGCTGCTGGGCGGCGCGTTCTCGATGGTCGCTGAGGCGCAGCCCGTCGCGCGCGAAGCGAACGCGGCCAGCGCCGCGTCGAAGGCCGCTTCCGCTGACGCACGCTGGCGCTCGCAGGACAAGCCGTTCGCGTTTCGCGGCATTGCGCTCGGCATCACGCTCGACGAGTTCCGCGCGGGTTCGACCGTTCGCGCTACGCCGATTGGCAGCGTGCCCGTCTGCGAGACGGACGTGCAGGCAGGCGCGCTCGGCATGCGGCTGAAATCGCACGAGAGTCTGACGGTGGCCTGCCGCTGGGCGCATCGCGCAGACGACGGTTGGGCGGTATCGCAAGCCGTCGTCGACGGCGCGCCGGCACTGGAGCATGTGCTGCGCTTTGCGCGTGTCGACGGCCAGAGTGCACTGCGTCTGTACGAGATTTCCTTTGTGATCGACGAGATCACCGCCGAAGACTTGCGCGACGCGCTCGCGGACCGTTATGGCACGCCGCGTCTGGTGACGCAAAGCGTGTCGTCGTCGGGCGCGCTGCCGGTCTACGTGTGGGAAAACGCGGTGAGTTCGATCACGTTGTGCTTTCTACCGGGCACCCGCAACGGCACCCTCACCTATCTGCTGAAAGGCTCGGACGCATGGGTGAAATCGGTCGTGCGGCAATGGCAGGCGAGCGGTGCCGAGGCGGGGTGATGTCCCGCCTCATCCGTCGCGCTGTTTGCGGGCTCATGCGTGGCTCAGATTGCTTCGTTGAACACAGCGTCGGCACCACGACCGCAAAGTCCGTTTTCAATCAGGCCGATCCGGCCAAGGAGCATGCATGACTGCGCTACGTCTCACTGTCGCGCTAGGCGCGGCGGCCTGCCTCGCGGCTTGCGGGAGCGGCCAGCAGCCGTCAATCGTCGAAACGCCGATGTCGCCGCCGCTCGCGTCGGCGCCGCTGAACGTCAACACGCAGGGCGCGATCTATCAGGCCGGCGCGCCCTTGCTGCTCTACGAAACGCCGCGTGCGCAGCATATCGGCGACGTGCTGACGATCCGCTTGTCGGAATCGTACAGCGGCAACAATAGCGCGACCGCTGCCGCGAGCCGTTCGAGCAGCATCACCGCGACCGCCGCCGACCAGTCGACCAACGCCGCCGCGCGGCTCGCGAGGCTGTTCAACATCGGCTCGGCCAGTACTGACTACAAGGGGCAGGGCAGTCTCACCGACGTCAGCGGCATGACCGGCACGTTGGCCGTGACCGTGATCGGGACGATGTCGACCGGCAATCTGGTGGTGTCCGGCGAGAAGATGATCGCGATGAGCGGCAACCGCGACCGCTTGCGCCTGTCGGGCATCGTCAATCCGAAGGATATCGAAGCAGGCAATTATGTGGCGTCGAGCAAGGTCGCGAATGCGCGTATCGAGCAGGCCGGCGTGGGGATGGTGTCCGACTCCACCACGATGGGCTGGCTGCAGAGAATGTTTCTGAGCGTGCTGACGTTCTAGCGTCGATGCGGCGTGCGCGCGAGATACGCGACACGCCGCGTACGTTTTCTTAAGTCCGAAGGCTGGCGCCAGGCGCTCGCGGGGCAAGCATCACGTAAGTTGCGGAGCGTCGCGTTCCGCAGCGCCGATTTCACCGTCCGGCACGAACACGTAGCCGCGTCCCCAGACAGTCTGCACATAGCGAGGCTCGGACGGATCCACTTCGATCAGCCGCCGCAAACGCCAGATCGAGACGTCAAGACTGCGATTGCGATGCACCTCGCTATTGCCGTGCAGTTTCTCCAGCAACTGCGCGCGCGTGAGTACGCTCATCGCGTGCGTGACGAACACCTTGAGCATCGCGAATTCGCTCGAACGCAGCGGAATCCGCTCACCGTCGCGGCGCAATTCGCGCGCCGGAAAGTTCACCTCGAAACGACCGAAGCGATAGGGCGCGCGGTGCTCCGGCGCGCTCGGCGCAATCGTGCCGCGGCGGCGCAGGACCGTGCGAATCCGCGCGACCAGCTCGCTCGGTTCGAATGGCTTGCCGAGATAGTCGTCGGCACCGAGTTCGAGGCCGATCACGCGGTCGATCGGATCGGCACGCGCGGTCAGGAGAATTACGGGAATATCGTCGCCGGCGACGCGCAATGCGCGCAACGCGCTAATGCCGTCGAGCTCCGGCATCATGATGTCGAGCACGACCAGCGCGGGACGTTCGTCCTGCAAGCTACGCTGCAGCGCCATGCCGTGTTCGAGCGTGGAGACCTTGAAGCCACGCCCCACCAGATATTCGCTGACGAGCTCACGTACGACGGGGTCGTCGTCGACGACCAGAATGGATTGGTTCATCCAGGTCATCTTAGTGATCCACGCGAGCGGCGCAAAGCGCGAAACGCTTTCGAATCCTTTCTCGTGTAAGAGAAAGCAAGCAGGCCGTGCGCCTAGTTTGCCAGCGACGTCTGGATGGTCTGCATCGGCTGCCGCGGCAGGTCTGTTTGATCGACCACCATCTTGTCGATCAAACCATTGAGCTTGGTCGATGAAGTAGAAAAACGGTCGGTATTGAGGCCGCCGGTCTGATAACGCGCGGTGACGAGAATGCGCCCGTGCTGGATCAGTGTCAGATCGATGATCGACAGATACTGGATCGTTTCGTCGCTGAACGAGCGGCGGCCGTAGTCGATCGCGGCGTTGTAGACGAGGCGCGCCTCGCATCCGGCGGGCGAGGTGCCCGGATTGTAGACGTCCGAACGAATGCCGCGCCGGTCGAGCGCAAGTTGCAGCGCCGGCACGAAATCGCCGATCGACACCGCCTGGTTCACTTCGATGCAGACGTTATGCACGTCCGCCCGCCGGCCGTTCACGAAGGTCGGCGATGAGTAGTTCGCCGCGATCGCGTAGCCCGCCTGAATCACCGAACCGGTGGCGTCGGCCGCTGAGATCAGTGTCCACGCGCAGCCGTTCAGACCGAATGCGAGGGTGGCCGAGGCGGCGAGCCACGCACAAGGCCGCCGCAACATGACCCACGCGGCCATTGGGGCCCGCGTGAAAGCGTAAGCGCGCAAGCTCGGCATAGAGGTCATGATGCGGTGCCTGGTGGCGGTGAGGAAGTGCGGCGAATGACAACGGGTCTCAGCGGAAAAGCAGCGTTGCGTGGCAAAAACGGCCCACGCTCAGCGCGTGACGCGCAGGCGCAGTTCGTTTTGCCCTTGCACGCTGGCCGTCAAATTCACGCGCCGATCTTCGGTGGTCACGATGAAATGCTGACGCGTCGGGGTGTTGACGTCGTGCACGACGTTCGGAAAGCAGGCTGCGATATCGGCGCCGAATTCTTCGAGCGGATCGTTGACGACACCGTCAGCTTGCCAGTGTGCGCGCCAGTGGCAATCGTAGGCGTGCGTGTTGGCGCGGCAGTCGTCGACGGCCGATACCCCCGGCAGTTGCGCGGCAGGTTGCGCGTGCAACTGCTTGAAGTCGGGTGCGTCGACGATGTGTTTGAGCGCGGGGCAAACATCCGCCGGCTCATTGGGCTGGGTGGCTTGCGCAGCGTACGCGGCGCTCGTGAGCAGCAGGGCTGCGCCAAGAGCAAGCGCTGCGCGCTGGGTCAAAGGATGAAAGTGGCGATCGAATGACATGTGCGGAGAGTCCAGTAGCAGTGAGGGGCGTGGCGGGCGGCGCGTGGTACGGCCCGCACGACTATCGTCGCTGCTACAAGGGATTTTCAAAGCGCGGAACAGCTTGCCCGCTTCGCAAATGCTTTCGAACTCTTCTCGCGTGTTTCCGGATGTTGCGGCGCGCTGCCTAGCCGAGCGTGAGGCCGCCGTCGATATGAATCACCTGGCCGGTGATGTGACGCGCTTCATCGGAGAGCAGGAACGCGATCAGCGCGGCGATATCCGCGGGCTCGGCGACGTGACCGAGCGGCGTCGCTTCGGCGGCGCGGGTCCACACCGATGCATTATCGGCACTTGGGCCGCGATCTTTACGGGTATAGCCGGGCGCCACGCAATTGACCGTCACGCCATGCGGCGCAAGTTCGGCGGCTGCGGTTTTAGCCAGCGACTCGATCGCCGCTTTCGCCGCAGCCGTTGCGGCGAACGGCGCATCCACGCGATAGCGATGCGCGACGAACGAACTGAGCGCGACCACGCGACCTCGCTTCGAGGTTTCCAGGGCGGGCGTCGCACGTTTGACGAGCGCGGCGAACGCGGCCGGCATGGCGGCGAAGGTAGCACTGAACACGTCCGCGTCGAGTGCGTTGAGCGTTTGCCGTTGCGCGTGGCCGGCGTTTGCTACCAGCTGATCAAGCGCGCCGAAGCTCGCGAGCGTTTGATGAATCACGTGTTCGGCGGCGCCGCGTTCGGCCAGATCGCCGAACACCGTCGCACACCGCGCGCCGTTCGCGCTGCAATCGGCGGCGACTTGTGCAAGACGCTGGCGCGCTTCGTCGTCGGCGCCGCGTGCGTGCAGCATCAACGCGCTGCGCGGCGCGGCGATGCGCCGGGCCAGTGCGGCGCCGATGCCGGAGCCCGCACCGGTGATCAGGACGACCCGCTCGAGCTCGGCGCCGCGCGTGCCAATCGTGCTGCTCGCGTCACCGGTGCTGCTCATGTCGCTCGCATGATCCATGCTGTTCACGCGGCAATCGGTTCGCCCGAGCGCTCGACGTCGAGCGTTTCGCCATGGAACGCCGCCAGCGATTCGCGATGCGCGACGCTGACGATCGCCGCCTGCGGCAGCCGCTCGGTGAACAGGTGATAGAGGCGTGCTTCGTTTTCCGAATCGAGCGCGCTGGTCGCTTCGTCGAGGAACAGGTAGTCCGGTTTGTGCAGCAGCACACGGGCGCCGGCGAGGCGCTGTTGTTCACCCGGCGAGAGAATGCGCGTCCAGTGTCCCGATTCCTGCAGCCGGTCGGCATACTCCGACAGATGGCAGACGATGAGCGCTTCGCGGCATTCTTCGTCGGTGTAGGTATCTGCAGCGGACGGATAGGTGAGTGCGGCTTTCAGCGTGCCGATCGGCATGTAGCTGACCTGCGGGATGAACATCATCCGCGCGTTGACCGGTGCGTCGATCGAGCCGTCGCCGAACGGCCACAAGCCGGCGAGCGCGCGCATCAGCGTGCTCTTGCCGGAGCCGGACGGACCTCGCACCAGCCAACGTGAACCCGGCTTGATCGCGATATCGCGGATGCGCGACAACGGGTTGCCGTTCGGCAGTGCAAGCTGGAGGCCTTCGGTTGTGAGCTTGTCTTCGTCGACGAAATGCAGATTGATGCCGCCGTGCGCGGTACCGGGCGAGACCGATTCCTTCAGACGCGGTGCATGCACGATGCGCTTGAACTCGCGCAACCGGTTCACCGTAGCGCGCCATTCAACGAGGCTGCCGTAACTATTGATGAACCACGAAAACGAATCGCTGACGGTACCGAACGCGCTCGAGATCTGCATCAGTACGCCGAACGTGAAAGCGCCCGCGAAGTAGCGGGGCGCGGCGACCACCAGCGGAAAGATGATTGCGATCTGGCCGTAGAAGGCCGTTACGAAGGTGAGCCGCTTGGTGTACTTCATCACCTGCCACCAGTTGTCGCGGATGCGGCCGAATAGCGAGTGCGTGTTCTTCTTCTCAGTCTCCATGCCGTCGTAGAAGGCGATCTGCTCCGCGTTTTCACGCAGGCGGATCAGGCCGAAACGGAAATCCGCCTCGACTTTCTGCGCCTGGTAATTGATCGACACGAGCGGATGGCCAACCTTCTGGATAATCACTGAGCCGACTACCGCGTACAGCGCCGCGGCCCACACCATGTAACCCGGAATCTGCACCGGCATGCCGCCGAGCGAAACGGTCAGCGCACCGGCCAGCGACCACAGAATCGTCATGAACGAGACCAGCGTGACGACCGTGGACAGCAGATCGAGGGTCAGCGAGAGCGTGCTGGTGGCGAGCGATTGCAGGTCGTCGCTGATCCGCTGGTCGGGGTTGTCGGCGAGCCGGTCGCGTTCGATCCGGTAGAAGGCGCTGTCGTGCAGCCATTCGTTGAGATAACGCGTGGTCAGCCACTGGCGCCAGCGGAAGCCGAGCATCTGCCTTAGATAGCGGCCGTACACCGCAAGAATGATGAAGCCGAACGCGAGCCCCGAAAACACCATCAGCAGGTGCGGGAAATCGTGCACGTTCTTGGTTTGCAGCGCGTTGTAGAAGTCGGCGCTCCAGCGGTTCAGGCGCACGTTGATCCACACGATGAGCAGATTCATCACGATGATCGCGATGAGCAGCGCCCACGCCGTTTTTCGTTCTTCGGAAACCCAGTAAGGTTTGATCAGGCTCCATGCGGAGACTTTTTCGTCCGGCGGCAGCGCGGGGCTGGAAGCGGTATTCGGTGTCATGAGCATCCTGGTGAAGTGCTGGCCCATGTCGGGCGGGCCCCAGTCGGGCCGGCCCCACGGCGGGTTTGCGGTGCGTGCCCCGGGCGTCGTGCTCGACGAACGCACGTCCGGGTGAGCGTCCGATTCTGGCGCGAAGCCCTTAAGTGAAAATTAATTTCCGCTCAGAGGTCCCGCCTCGATGCCGCTGGCGCGCGAGCGGCGAAGCATGTCACCCGCGCGCCGGCGGCATCCGGTCCTGGCATTGTGCCAGAGCGCTGCATTCGGCCGTATTGATGAATCGAAAGATAGTGACGGATCAACGGCGCGCGACGGCATAGGCCGCTGGTTTGCGGGCGCCGCGCCTTTTATGGTCTAATGACCTTCGACGAAACAGGGGTGCTTTGCCCACAGGCTGCGTGATTTTCACGCAGCGGCGGCGAGGCTGAGAGAGACCCTTTGCACCCGATCCGGGTAATACCGGCGCGGGAAGTTTCCGGAAGCAGCCAGTCTTCCATTCCCCGCCGGGCGGCGTCCGTCATTGGACGCGCGTGTTGCCCGGCCGGCCTCACCCGCCGGTTTCGTCCTGGGTACGTGCGTTTTTTTGCCGTACGGAAAGGACTCGATGACCGCCTATTCTTCAGACATGTGTTTTGCTCTTCACCGCGCTTTCGTCGGTTATGTCGGCGCGCCGTACTGCTTTAGTGTTGCTTGCCGCTGTGACTCGGAGTGCGCGCGATGAATCGTTCTGCTCAACCCGATTTCGCCGTGCTCGGCGGTGGGCTGTGCGGGCGGCTTGTCGCGTGGCGTCTCGCCGGTGAAGGGCATCGCGTGGCGCTCTATGAGCGCGGTGATGCCGCGGGTACGCAAGCCGCGGCCTGGGTCGCCGCCGCGATGCTGGCGCCGCTGGCCGAAGCCGCCAGTGCTGAACTGCTGATCACACGTCTTGGCGCGAGTTCGCTCGACACCTGGCCGCAGGTGCTGGCCGAATTACCCGAACCGGTGTTCTTCCAGCGCAATGGCACGCTGGTCGTATGGCATCACGCCGACCGCACCGAAGCGCCGTTGTTCGAACGCCGGGTGCGCTCGAACGCGCCTGCCGAATTGCTCGACGGCGGCTTCGTGACGCTGGCCGGTGCGCAGGTCGGCGCCGCCGAGCCCGCGTTGGCGGGCCGCTTCAACCAGGGGTGGCTGCTGCCGCGCGAAGGCCAGTTGGATAACCGCCAGGTACTGACCGCGCTCGCCGCGGGCCTCGCCCAGCGCGGTGTCGAAACGCACTGGAACACGCCGGTCGACGATCATGCGCTGCCGCCCGCACGCGTCACGATCGACTGCCGCGGTCTGGGCGCGAAGCACGTGCTGCCCACGCTGCGCGGCATTCGTGGCGAAGTCGCACGCGTACATGCGCCGGGTATCAAGCTGACGCGGCCGGTGCGCCTGTTGCATCCGCGCTACCCGCTGTATATCGCGCCGAAGCAGGACGATCTCTACGTGATCGGCGCGACCGAGGTCGAAGGCGAGGACATGTCGCCGGTCAGCGTGCGCTCGGCGCTCGAGTTGCTGAGCGCGGCGTTTTCCGTGCATCCCGGCTTCGGCGAGGCACGCATCCTCGAACTGAATTCGCAGTGCCGCCCGACTTTGCCGGACCACCGTCCGGCCTTGCTGTGGGATGGCGCGCAGACATTGCGCGTGAACGGCCTGTACCGGCACGGCTACATGATCGTGCCCGAAGTCGCCGACGAAGCCGTGCGCTTCGCCGCGGCGCTGCTCGACGGCCGCATCGGCGACGCCGATGCTTTCGCCGACTGGCGAAGTGCCGCGCGCTGGAGCGAGCTGTTTCAACTGGACTCCACGCGGGAGCCGGCATGAGCGTTGCGCGCCTGCTGGCGAAATAACCGCAGGCAAAACAGGCGCGCGCCGCGCCGCTGCCCCAATCGATTGAACCGTATTCGAACACCATGGACATTCATATCAATCAGAAGCCGTTGTCGTTGCCCGAAGGCGCGACTGTCGCCGATGCGCTCGCCGCGTTCGGCGCGCGTCCGCCGTTCGCGGTCGCGCTGAACGGCGATTTCGTCGCACGCACCCAGCATGCGGCGCGCGCGCTGCAGCCGGGCGACAAGCTCGATGTCGTGCAACCCGTGGCCGGTGGTTAAGCCCCGCGCCATGCATTGCCGGAGACCAGGATTATGCAAATGACAGCCCCCCAAACCGCCGACGCGCTCACGCTCTACGGCCAGACCTTCGCGAGCCGCGTGCTGCTCGGCACCTCGCGCTATCCGTCGCTGCAATCGCTGTCCGATTCGATCGACGCCGCGCGGCCCGGTATGGTGACCGTCGCGCTGCGCAGGCAGATGAACGAAGGCGGCGCCGAAGCCGGCTTCTTTGACCTGCTCAAGCGCCACGGCGTGCCGCTGTTGCCCAATACCGCCGGTTGCCTGACCGTCGGCGAAGCCGTGACGACCGCGCACATGGCGCGTGAAATCTTCGAAACCGAGTGGATCAAGCTCGAACTGATCGGCGACGACTACACGCTGCAGCCCGACCCGGTCGGTTTGATCGAAGCGGCCGCACAGTTGATCAAGGACGGCTTCAAGGTGCTGCCGTATTGCACCGAAGATCTGGTGATCGGCCGTCGCCTGCTCGATGCTGGCTGCGAGGCGCTGATGCCGTGGGGCGCGCCGATCGGCACTGGCAAGGGCGTGATCAACCCATACGGCCTGCGGGTCTTGCGCGAGCGCTTGCCCGACGTGCCGCTGATTGTCGACGCTGGCCTCGGGGTGCCGTCGCATGCGGCGCAGGTGATGGAGTGGGGCTTCGACGGCGTGCTGTTGAACACCGCCGTTTCGCAGGCGACGCACCCTGACGCGATGGCGCGCGCCTTCGCGCTGGGTGTCGAAGCGGGTCGCCAGGCTTTTCTGGCGGGGCCGATGGCCGAGCGCGAAAGCGCGCACGCGAGCACGCCGGTGGTCGGCATGCCGTTCTGGCATCAAGACGGGAGCGCCGCATGACGCAAACTTTGCCTTTGACCGGCCGCGACCTCTTCTGGCCGCCCGCTGACGAACTCACCGAAGCCGCCGAGCGGATCCGCGGCCGCCTGGGCGAGTGGCCGCCGACGCATGCGCCGTGGCGCATCTGCCTGACCGCGCCGGACGAGCCGAACGGCGGCGACCTGATTGTCGTCGCCGACGCGCAGCAGCATGGCGAGCAGGTGGCGCGCTGGCAGGTGCAGGGCGCAGGCGTGATCGTCGCCGCCGAGAACGCGGCGACGCTGCATCTGGGCGGCGAGAAATACAGTCTGGAAGGTCATCTGGCCGAAGACTGGATTCCGTCGCTGGCGGCGTTCCTGGACTGCGGCTTCGATCCACACGACGCGCTGGTTTTGGCGCTGGCGTGGCGCGACGGCGACGAAACCAAAGCGGACGACGCATTTCCGGCCGACATCGCGCACTTCCCACGCCTCGCCGGTCTGCCGGCCGCGCCGGCGCAAGCGTTCGCGCGTTCTCCCGACCGGCTCGGTCTGTATCCGGTGCTGCCAACCGCGGAGTGGGTCGAACGGGTGGTGGGTTTTGGCGTGAAAACGGTCCAGTTACGCCGCAAATCGGCCGAACCCGCCGACGAACTGAAGCGGGAAATCGCCCGCTGTGTCGCCGCGGGCCGTCAGCACGATGCCCAGGTTTTCATCAACGATCACTGGCAGGCCGCGCTAGAAGCGGGCGCTTACGGCGTCCACCTTGGCCAGGAAGACGTGCATACGGCCGATCTGTCGGCAATTGCCGCCGCCGGCATCCGCCTCGGGCTGTCGACGCACGGTTTCTACGAGATTCTGAAGGCACTGCATTTTCGGCCAAGCTACATTGCGTTGGGCGCGGTGTTCCCGACCACCACCAAGGTCATGCCGACCGCGCCGCAGGGCCTCAAGCGCCTGGCGCGGTATGTCCGCCTGCTCGACGGCGTCGTGCCGCTGGTGGCGATCGGCGGGATCGATCTGCAGGTGCTGCCGGACGTGCTGGCGACCGGCGTGGGCTGCGCAGCCGTGGTGCGCGCCGTGACCGAGGCCACCGACCCGGCTGCCGCGGTTTCTGCGTTGCAACATGCGTTTACGCAATAATCGTCAAGTTCAGTAAAGGGACAGGGCACCTCACGGCAGCATTTCCATGATGGCCCTATAATTCGGCCTTCCGTGTAAAAGGACTGTCAGTTTCGTGTCTTCCTCCCCCGAGACCTTACTCGAGCTGCGCGACGTCGACTTCGGTTATGGCGACCGGCTCGTCCTGTCGAACCTGAATCTGCGCTTCAAGCGCGGCCAGGTCGTCGCGGTTATGGGCGGCTCGGGTTGCGGCAAAACCACAGTGCTGCGTCTGATCGGCGGTCTGGTGCGTGCGCAGCGCGGCCAGATCCTGTTTCATGGCCAGGACATCGGCGCGCAAACGCGCGACGGCCTCTACGCGCTGCGCCGCAAGATGGGCATGCTGTTCCAGTTCGGCGCGCTGTTCACCGACATGTCGGTGTTCGAAAACGTCGCTTTTGCCCTGCGCGAGCATACCGACCTCCCCGAAGAACTGATCCGCGACCTCGTGTTGATGAAGCTCAACGCGGTCGGGCTGCGCGGTGCGCGCGACCTGGCGCCGTCGGAGATTTCGGGCGGTATGGCGCGGCGTGTGGCGCTGGCCCGGGCGATTGCGCTCGACCCCGAGCTGATGATGTACGACGAGCCGTTCGCCGGCCTCGATCCGATCTCGCTCGGCATCACTGCGAACCTGATTCGCGCGCTGAATCAGGCACTTGGCGCGACTTCGATCCTGGTCACGCACGACGTGCCGGAATCGTTCGCGATCGCCGATTACGTCTATTTCCTCGCCAACGGCGGGGTGCATGCCGAAGGCACGCCGGCTGAGCTGCGCGCGTCGACCGATCCTACGGTGCGCCAGTTCATCGACGGCGCGCCTGACGGCCCGTTCAAATTCCACTATCCCAGCAAGACGCCGCTCGCGGCGGACTTCGGCATCGGCGGAGGTCAGTCATGATCAGCGCGCTTGGTCGCTCGGTACTCGACGGGCTGGGTACGGCCGGCTACGCCACGCGGTTTTTCTTCCGGCTGCTGCTCGAGTTTTTCCCGTTGCTGCGCCGGCCGCGCCTTGTCACGAAGCAGATCCACTTCGTGGGTAATTATTCGCTGGTGATCATTGCCGTGTCGGGGCTGTTCGTCGGCTTTGTGCTCGGCTTACAGGGTTATTACACGCTGAACCGTTACGGTTCCGAGCAGGCGTTGGGGCTCCTGGTCGCGCTTTCGCTGGTGCGCGAACTCGGACCGGTGGTCACTGCGCTCCTGTTTGCGGGCCGCGCCGGCACGTCGCTCACGGCCGAAATCGGCTTGATGAAGGCGGGCGAGCAATTGACCGCGATGGAAATGATGGCGGTGGACCCGGTCAAGGTCGTCGTCGCGCCGCGCTTGTGGGCGGGCATTATTTCCATGCCGATTCTGGCCGCAATTTTCAGCGCGGTCGGCGTGTTCGGCGGTTATGTGGTGGGTGTGCTGCTGATCGGCGTCGACGCCGGCGCATTCTGGTCGCAGATGCAAGGCGGCGTCGATGTCTGGCGCGATGTCGGCGCCGGGGTCATCAAGAGCGTGGTGTTCGGCCTCGCGGTGACCTTTGTGGCGCTGTTTCAGGGCTACGAAGCCAAGCCGACGCCGGAAGGCGTGTCGCGCGCCACGACCAAGACGGTCGTGTACGCGTCGCTTGCGGTGCTCGGCCTCGATTTTCTGTTGACCGCACTGATGTTCAGCTAAAACTGCGCTGCACGTTTCCGCTCAGCGGGCGCGCCTCGGATTGCGCGTGACGGGAGCGGGAGCAGCGTGGCGGATTCACTTTGGGATGACGATGAAAAAGACTGCTCTCGACTTCTGGGTCGGCCTGTTCGTGGTGTTGGGTTTCGTGGCGTTGCTGTTTCTCGCGCTGAAGGCCGGCAACATGAGCTCGTTGTCGTTTCAGGCAACGTACCCGGTCAAGCTCAAGTTCGACAATATTGGCGGACTGAAGGCGCGCGCACCGGTGAAGAGCGCGGGCGTGACGGTCGGCCGGGTTGCCTCGATCGGCTTTGACAGCAATGCGTATCAGGCTGTCGTCACGATCGATATCGACAAGCAATACCCGTTTCCGAAAGACACTTCAGCGAAGATCCTGACCTCGGGTCTGCTCGGCGAGCAATACATCGGGCTCGAGCCCGGCGGTGACAGCGAGATGCTTAAAGCGGGTGACACAATCTCGATGACACAATCGGCAATCGTGCTGGAAAACCTGATCGGACAATTCCTGTATAGCAAGGCCGCGGACTCGGGCGCATCCAAGCCGGGCGCGAGTTCGGCTGCACCTGCGGCTGCCCCCGCCACGGCGCCCGCGGCGCCGACTCTGCCCGCCTCTGGCGCGGCCGGTCAATAAGGAGAATAAAAATGCAGACCCTACGCCAACGAGGCGTGCGCACCGTCCAGATAGCGACGTTCGCGCTGGCGGCCGCGACGCTTGCCGGCTGCTCGACCGTACAGACGCCGACCAAGGGCGACCCGCTCGAGGGCTTGAACCGCACCATCTTCACCGTGAACGACAAGCTCGACCAGTACGCGCTGAAGCCGGTCGCGAAGGGCTATGTCTGGGCGACGCCGCAACCGGTGCGCGACAGCGTCACCAACTTCTTCTCGAACATCGGCGACGTCTACATCGCGGCGAACAACCTGCTGCAGCTGAAGATCACCGATGGCGTCGAAGACATCATGCGGATCGTGATCAACACGACGTTCGGTGTCGGCGGTCTGTTCGACGTGGCGACGCTCGCCAAACTGCCCAAGCATGACAACGACCTCGGCCTGACGCTCGGCCACTACGGCGTGCCGGCGGGTCCGTACCTCGTGCTGCCCCTGTTCGGGCCGAGCACGGTGCGCGACGCGGTCGGTTCGATCGGCAATTACTATGTGAATCCGCTTAGCTATATCAATCCGCCGGGCCTGACCTGGGCGCTGTACGGCGTGAACGTGATCAATACGCGTGCGAATTTGCTGAACGCGAGCGACGTGCTGGAAGGCGCCGCGCTCGACAAGTACTCGTTCGTGCGTAACGCGTATCTGCAACGCCGCCAGTATTTGTTGTCGGACGGTAAGCAGTCGCAGTCGCTGCCGAACTACGGCGATGAAGCACCGCTGCCGAAGTACGACGACGTCGATAGCGGCGCGGCTGCTGCGCCGGCAGGCGCTATGACCGGTGCGGCTGGCGCTGCAGGCACGCAAGGTGCAGCCGCGAAGGCGGCGGCTGCCTCAGGTTCCGCAGCGGCGACACCGCCGCAAGCGGCTTCGGCAGCTGGCGCAACCACGGGTGCAACCGGCACAGCGGCAGCGCCTGAAGCCGCCTCCGGCAGCTCTGAAACGCCGCCGCTCGATCTGAACGGCGGTCCGGAAACGACGCAGATTCCGGCCGGCCAACTGGTCCCGCCGTCGCGTTTCAACTTCCCGTCATTCAAATTGCGTTGATCGTGCGGCCGTAACACCTCGATACGACTCTCGCAGTTTGCGCATGGATTGCTGCTGAACTCGCGTGCTAATGTCGTCTCAAACGGTTGCACTATTTTTAAGGCAAGCAAGGTTCGATATGAAAAAACTATTCCTGATTCCGTTGTTCGCAGCGCTGTTCTCGTTCGCCAGTGCCGGTGCATCGGCGCAAGCAGTGGACTCCAATTCGCCGGACGGCCTGATCAAGACCGTCACCCAGCAGGTAATCGATGCGATCCACGCCGACAAGTCGATCCAGCAAGGCGACATCACCCACATCACCCAGCTCGTCAACGAAAAAATCCTGCCGTACACCGATTTCCGCCGCACCACGCAACTGGCGATGGGCCGCAACTGGCGCACCGCGACGCCGGAGCAACAAAACGCTGTGGTCGAGCAGTTCAAGATGCTGCTGATCCGTACGTATTCGGGCGCGTTGGCACAAGTGCGCGACCAGCAGATCCAGTACAAGCCGTTCCGCATGAACCCGGACGACACCGACACGGTGGTGCGCTCGGTGGTGATGAACAACGGTTCGCCGATCGAACTCGACTATCGTCTGTACAAGACGCCGAACGGCTGGCGCGTGTATGACATCAACGTGCTCGGCGCGTGGCTGATCCAGGCGTATCAGCAACAGTTCAACGAGCAGATCCAGCAGAAGGGTGTGGACGGACTGATCCAGTTCCTCACGCAGCGCAATCAGCAACTGGCCGCGGGCAAGCAGTCGTGAGCGAAGTGCTGAACGCCGTCGTCGCAAGCCGCTTCGAAAGCGGTGCGACGCTGACCCACGAGAGCGCGAAAGCCGCGCTCGAGGCGGGTTTGCAGCGTATCGCAGCGGGCGCGACCGGCGTGGATTGCGCGCCGCTCGCGCAATTCGATTCGTCCGCGCTTGCCGTCCTGCTCGCGTGGGAGCGTGCCGCCCAGGCACGCGGCATCGCGTTCGAGATTGTCAATCTGCCGGCTGGTCTCGCCAGCCTCGCACAAGCCTACGGCGTCGACACCCTTCTGTGTCGACCGGAGTTAGCGCTTTAGCGCTTACTCCGGTCCCATGCAGCATGTTTGCTGCGCGACGCGACATTGACGCTCCCATAGCGTCACTTCCCATCGCCCCGGCCAAGCCGGGGCTGCCGATTTTTGCCCTATAATCAAACGTTTTTCGGGGCATATAACCGGCCCCAATTTCGCCCCTTCCAGCACTTTTGCGCCCCCTCGGGGCTCCTTTAGGCGCCGCGACGCACGCGGCCCATAGTCATGTCAGCCATAGAAATTCGTAACGTCAAGAAGCGCTACAAGGATTTGCAGGCGCTCAAGGGCGTCAGCCTCACGGTGGAAGAAGGCGAGTTCTTCGGACTGCTCGGTCCGAACGGCGCGGGCAAGACGACGCTCATCAGCATCCTCGCCGGCCTCGCGCGTGCCGATGAAGGCAGCATCGCGGTACGTGGCCATGACGTAGTCAGCGGTTTCCGCGACGCGCGCCGCGCGCTCGGCGTGGTGCCGCAGGAGCTCGTGTTCGATCCCTTCTTCACGGTGCGCGAAACCTTGCGCATCCAGTCCGGCTACTACGGGTTGCGCAATAACGACGCGTGGATCGACGAGATCATGGCCAATCTCGACCTCACCGATAAAGCCGACGCCAACATGCGCGCGCTGTCGGGCGGCATGAAGCGCCGTGTACTCGTGGCGCAGGCGCTGGTGCACCGGCCGCCGGTGATCGTGCTGGATGAGCCGACCGCGGGCGTCGACGTCGAGTTGCGTCAAACCTTGTGGAAATTCATCTCGCGCCTGAATCGCGAAGGCCACACGATCGTGCTGACCACGCACTATCTGGAAGAGGCCGAATCGCTGTGCGACCGCATCGCGATGTTGCGGCGGGGTGAGGTCGTCGCGCTCGAACGCACCAGCACGCTGCTGCAGCGCTTTGCCGGTATGCAGCTGTTCCTGCGCTTTACACAAGGCGTGTTGCCGGCCGAGTTGCGTCCGCTCGAAGTGGAAAGCGGCGCGGGCAGCGGCAATGGCCGGCAACATCTGCTACGGCTCGCGAGCTACGACGACGTCGAGCGGATTCTCGCGCAGTGCCGCGCAGCGGGCTGCACATTCGAAGAAATCGAGGTCCGCAAAGCCGACCTCGAAGATGTGTTCGTTCAGGTGATGAACGGTCCGGAAGTGATCGAGGGGCTGGCATGAGCGGCTTTCGCACGCTGTTTTACAAGGAAATTCTGCGTTTCTGGAAGGTGTCGTTCCAGACTGTGCTGGCGCCGGTTATCACCGCGCTGCTGTATCTGACGATTTTCGGCCACGCGCTGCGCGGTCACGTTCAGGTCTATCCGGGTGTCGAGTACACGAGCTTTCTGATTCCCGGTCTCGTGATGATGAGCGTGCTGCAGAATGCATTTGCGAATAGCTCGTCCTCGTTGATCCAGTCGAAGATCACGGGCAACCTGGTGTTCGTGCTGCTGCCGCCGTTGTCACACTACGAGATGTTCGGCGCGTATGTGCTCGCTGCCGTGGCACGTGGTCTTGCGGTCGGCTTCGGTGTGTTTATCGTGACGATCTGGTTCGTGCCGGTCAGCTTCAGCGCACCGCTTTACATCATCGCGTTCGCGATTTTCGGCGCGGCGATCCTGGGCACACTCGGTTTGATCGCCGGCATCTGGGCCGAAAAGTTCGATCAGCTTGCCGCATTTCAAAACTTTCTGATTATGCCGCTCACGTTCCTCTCGGGCGTGTTCTACTCGACGCATACGCTGCCACCGGTGTGGCGCGAAGTGTCGCGGCTCAATCCCTTTTTCTACATGATCGACGGCTTTCGCTACGGTTTCTTCGGGATGTCGGATATCAATCCGCTCGTGAGCCTTGCGATCGTTGCCGGTTTCTTTGTGGTGCTGGCCGTGGTGGCGATGCGCATGCTCGCCTCCGGCTACAAACTGCGCCACTGATCAGGAGCATCTCTCATGTTGCCGACTCCCGAACAGGTCAAGCAATACATCGCGGCTGGACTCGCTTGCCAGCATCTCGAAGTCGAAGGCGACGGTCAGCATTTCTTTGCGACGATCGTCTCGCCGAGCTTCGAAGGCAAGCGCCTGATCCAGCGCCATCAACTCGTGTATGCGGCGCTCGGCGACCGCATGCGCGAAGAAATCCACGCGCTCAGCATGAAGACGCTGACGCCCGCCGAATGGCAGAACGCGTAATCTGGAAATTTAGTGCGAATTACTCAAGAAGGGCGCGACGCCGGTAGCGGCGCGTCGAACACAGTCAAAGCGGGCCCGGCTGAAGTCCGGGTCAATCAGGAACTGACAGGCATGGATAAACTCGTCATTGAAGGTGGCTACCCGCTGTCGGGTGAAGTCGTCGTCTCAGGTGCCAAGAACGCGGCGTTGCCGATCCTGTGCGCGAGTTTGCTTAGCGCGGAGCCGGTGCATCTGGAGAACGTGCCCGACTTGCAGGACGTGCGCACGATGCTCAAGCTGCTCGGCCAGATGGGCGTGCAGATCGAGAGCGGTGAGGGCCGCGTGTCGCTGGATGCGTCGAAGGTCGATAACCTCGTCGCACCGTACGAAATGGTGAAGACCATGCGTGCGTCGATCCTCGTGCTCGGCCCGCTTGTTGCGCGCTTCGGTCACGCTCGCGTGTCGCTGCCGGGCGGCTGCGCAATCGGTGCGCGTCCGGTGGATCAGCACATCAAGGGTCTGCAGGCCATGGGCGCCGAGATCACGATCGAGCACGGCTTCATCGAAGCGCGTGCGAAGCGTCTGAAGGGCGCGCGCATCGTGACCGACATGATCACCGTGACGGGCACCGAAAACCTGCTGATGGCAGCGGTGCTGGCTGAGGGCGAAACGGTCATCGAGAACGCCGCGCGTGAGCCGGAAGTGGGCGACCTCGCGCATCTGCTGGTCGAGATGGGCGCAAAGATCGAAGGTATCGGCACTGACCGTCTGGTGATCCAGGGCGTCGATAAGCTGCATGGTGCGAAGCACACGGTGATTCCGGATCGTATCGAAGCCGGCACGTTCCTGTGCGCGGTCGCTGCTGCCGGCGGTGATGTCACATTGCGTCGCGTGCGTCCGCTGATTCTCGAAGCCGTCACTGAGAAGCTGCGCGAAGCCGGCGTCACGGTCGAAGAGGGCGACGACTGGATGCGTGTGCGCATGGACAAGCGTCCGAGCGCGGTGAGCTTCCGCACGTCCGAATATCCGGCGTTCCCGACCGACATGCAGGCGCAGTTCATGGCGCTCAACACGCTCGCGGACGGCACCTCGCAAGTCGTCGAGACGATCTTCGAGAACCGCTACATGCACGTGCAGGAGTTGAACCGCCTCGGCGCGAACATCACGATCGACGGCAACACCGCGCTCGTGACCGGCGTCGAGAAGCTGTCCGGCGCGAAGGTGATGGCGACCGACCTGCGTGCGTCGGCGAGCCTCGTGATCGCCGCGCTGCGAGCCGAAGGTGAAACGCTGATCGACCGTATCTATCACCTGGATCGTGGTTACGATCGGATGGAGACCAAGCTCAACGCTATCGGCGCCAGGGTGCGCCGTATCTCGGGGAGCCAGGCATGAGTTCGATGCCGCAAACGTCGTCGTCGCCGGCTGTGAGCGCACCGCTCACGCTGGCTTTGTCGAAAGGGCGTATCTTCGAAGAGACGCTGCCGCTGCTCGCCGCAGCCGGCATTGAAGTCGCCGAAGATCCGGAAACCTCGCGCAAGCTGATTCTGCCCACTACGGACGCGAACGTGCGCGTGATCATCGTGCGCGCCACGGACGTGCCGACCTACGTCGAATACGGCGCAGCCGACTTCGGCGTGGCCGGCAAGGACGTGTTGCTCGAGCACGGCGGCAGCGGACTGTATCAGCCGGTCGACCTGGATATCGCGCGTTGCCGGATGTCGGTCGCGGTGGCGGCCGGTTTCGACTACGCGAACGCGGTGCGCCAGGGCGCACGCCTGCGCGTGGCGACCAAGTACGTTGAAACGGCACGTGAGCATTTTGCCGCCAAGGGTGTGCACGTCGACCTGATCAAGCTGTACGGTTCGATGGAACTGGCGCCGCTGGTCGGTCTCGCCGACGCGATCGTCGACCTGGTGAGTTCGGGCAATACCTTGCGCGCCAACAATCTTGTCGAGGTGGAAGAGATCATGCAGATTTCGTCGCGCCTCGTTGTGAACCAGGCAGCGCTGAAGCTCAAGCGCGCGGCGCTGCGGCCGATCCTCGATGCGTTCGAACGCGCGTCGAAGGCCGGCACTGCGGCGGCCTGAATAGCTTGAGCACGCTCGTTTGATCACGCTTTAGCGCGCCTTACCGAAACGGATACCCGTATGTCTATCAAGATTCGCAAACTCGATTCCAGCGCTCCCGACTTCCAGAAGTCACTGCACGCGGTGCTCGCGTTCGAGGCGAGCGAAGACGAAGCAATCGAGCGCTCGGTCGCGCAGATTCTGAACGACGTGAAGGCACGCGGCGACGCCGCGGTGCTCGAGTACACGAACCGCTTCGATCGTGTCGAGGCGAAGAGCGTCGAGGCGCTCGAGTTGCCGATGTCAGAACTGGAAGCGGCGCTCGAAGGCCTCGAGCCAAAGCGTCGCGCGGCGCTCGAAGCGGCGGCGGCGCGCGTGCGCGGTTACCACGAGAAGCAGAAGATCGAGTGCGGCAGCCATAGCTGGCAGTACACGGAAGCCGACGGTACCGTGCTCGGCCAGAAGGTCACGCCGCTGGATCGCGCGGGTATTTACGTGCCGGGCGGCAAGGCGGCGTATCCGTCGTCGGTGCTGATGAACGCGATTCCGGCACGCGTGGCCGGCGTTCGCGAGATCGTCATGGTCGTGCCCACGCCGGACGGCGTGAAGAATCCGCTGGTGCTGGCGGCCGCGTTGCTGGGCGGCGCGGATCGCGTGTTCACGATCGGCGGCGCGCAGGCGGTGGGCGCACTGGCGTACGGAACGGAAACGGTGCCTGCGGTCGACAAGATCTGCGGCCCGGGCAACGCGTATGTCGCGTCGGCCAAGCGCCGGGTGTTCGGCACGGTCGGTATCGACATGATCGCCGGGCCGTCGGAAATTCTCGTGCTGTGCGACGGCACGACGGACCCGCGCTGGATCGCGATGGACCTGTTCTCGCAAGCCGAGCACGACGAACTCGCGCAATCCATCCTGCTGTGCCCGGACGATGCATTCATCGCCCGCGTACGCGACGCGATCAACGAACTGCTGCCGACCATGCCGCGCCAGGACGTGATCCGCGCGTCGCTCGAAGGCCGCGGTGCGTTGATCAAAGTGCGCGATATGGCCGAAGCCTGCGCGATCGCCAACGACATCGCGCCGGAACACCTCGAAATCTCCGCGCTGGAACCGCATCAATGGGGCCAGTTGATCCGCCATGCCGGCGCGATCTTCCTCGGCCGCTACACCAGTGAAAGCCTCGGCGACTACTGCGCGGGGCCGAATCACGTGCTGCCTACGTCCCGTACCGCACGGTTCTCGTCACCGCTGGGCGTCTACGATTTCTTCAAGCGTTCGAGCGTGATCGAGGTCAGTGCGGAAGGCGCGCAGACGCTTGGCGAGATTGCCGCCGAACTCGCTTACGGCGAAGGCCTGCAGGCGCATGCCCGCAGCGCCGAATACCGGATGCGGCAGAACGGCTAAGCGCGGCTGACCGCGACGAGCCGGAGTACGGAGCAGGCGGGCATCGAAGCGATGTCCGCAAACTCTGCCGACGGATTACGCGCGGTTTCCCGTTAAATAACGACAATACAGACCAATCTGGGGCAGTCCGCAAGCCGCCGATACCCGGCCGGCGTCTCCCGTGCGGCCCGGTCCACTGACTTATGACGACACCTCAAGACATCATCCGCCGCGACGTGCTCGCGATGACGAGCTATCCGGTTCCGGACGCCACGGGCTACATCAAGCTCGATGCGATGGAAAATCCGTTTCCGCTGCCGCCGGTGCTCGCCGCCCATCTGGGCGAGCATCTGGCCGGCGTCGCGCTGAACCGTTATCCGGCGCCGCGCCCGGAAGCGCTGATCGAAAAGATCAAGCGCGTGATGGGCGTGCCCGCGGGTTGCGACGTGCTGCTCGGCAACGGCTCGGATGAAATCATCAGCATGGTGTCGGTGGCGTGCGCGAAGCCAGGCGCCAAGGTGCTCGCGCCGATGCCGGGTTTCGTCATGTATCAGATGTCGGCGAAGCTGGCGAATCTGGACTTCATCGGTGTGCCGCTGAATGCTGATTTCACGCTCGACACCGAAGCGATGCTGGCGGCGATCGCCGAGCATGAACCGGCGGTCATCTATCTGGCCTATCCCAACAACCCGACCGGCACGCTGTACGACGACGCGGATATGGAGCGCATCATCGCTGCGGCGAACAAAAGCCTGGTGGTGATCGACGAGGCCTACCAGCCGTTCGCGCAGCAAAGCTGGCTGCCGTGCGCCGATGCGTTCGACAACCTCGTCGTGATGCGCACGGTGTCCAAGCTCGGTCTGGCCGGCATCCGCCTGGGTTATCTGGTCGGCAAGCCCGCCTGGCTGACCGAATTCGACAAAGTACGGCCGCCCTACAACACCAATGTGCTGACGCAAGCCGCCGCCGATTTCCTGCTCGACCACGTCGACGTGCTCGACGCCCAGGCCGAGCAACTGCGCGAAGAACGCACGAAACTCGCGCAGGCTGTGGCCCAATTGCCGGGCGCCGAAGTGTTCCCGAGCGCCGGCAACTTCCTGCTGGTGCGGGTGCCTGACGCATCCGTTATGTTCGAAACGCTCCTGGCAGCACGGGTTTTGATCAAAAACGTGAGTAAAATGCATCCATTGCTGGTCAATTGCGTGCGTTTGACCGTCGGTTCGCCCGAAGAAAACGCCCAATTGATCGCCGGGCTGAAACTCGTGCTGCACTGAACGGCGTGCTGAATGGCCGCGTGAGCGCTTTTCCCTACTGCGAAAAGCGCGCGCGGCCCGCCGTGTTCCCATCCCACACTACTATCGCTTTCTAGCTAGATTCGAGGAATTACCATGCGCCTTGCGGAAGTCGTTCGCAACACAAGCGAAACGCAGATCCGTGTGAAGATCAATCTGGACGGCACCGGTCAGCAGAAGCTGGCCACCGGTGTGCCGTTTCTTGATCACATGCTCGACCAGATCGCACGACACGGGTTGTTCGATCTCGACATCGAAGCGCATGGCGACCTCGAAATCGACGACCACCACACGGTCGAAGACGTCGGCATCACGCTCGGCCAGGCCGTCGCGAAGGCAATTGGCGACCGCAAGGGCATCCGCCGCTACGGTCATTCTTACGTGCCGCTCGACGAAGCGCTGTCGCGCGTTGTGATCGATTTTTCCGGACGCCCGGGTCTCGAATTCCACGTGCCGTTCACGCGCGCGCGCATCGGCACGTTCGACGTCGATCTCTCCATCGAATTTTTCCGCGGCTTCGTCAACCACGCCGGCGTCACGCTGCATATTGACAACTTGCGCGGCCTGAACGCCCATCATCAGATGGAGACGGTGTTCAAGGCGTTCGGGCGTGCATTGCGCATGGCCGTCGAGATGGACGAACGCGCGGCGGGGCAGATTCCGTCGACCAAGGGCAGCCTTTAAGCGCTCATTTACCAGCCTCGTGACCAGGACCGGCTGCGCTTGCCCGCACCCGGTGTGCGATGGATATTCTGAAGTCGTTTATTTCGCTGCTGGCGTTGATCAACCCGGTCGGCGCCATCCCGTTCTTCATGAGCCTGACGGCGCATCAGAGCGATGCCGAGCGGCGCAGAACGATCCGCATCGCGGCAATTTCGGTGTTCTGCGTGATTGCTGTGACCACGCTGCTCGGACAGCAGATCATCAGCTTCTTCGGCATTTCGGTCGGCTCGCTCGAAGTGGGCGGCGGGATCATCATGCTGCTGATGGCCATCAACATGCTGAACGCGCAGATCGGTAACAGCCGTTCGACTGCGGAAGAGCGCGACGAGGCCGAGCAGAAGGACAACATCGCGGTTGTACCGCTTGCGATTCCGCTGTTGACCGGCCCGGGCGCGATCAGCACCACGATCATCTACGCGGCCGGCTCGGCGCACTGGTACGACCGGTTGAGCCTCGTGGCGATCGGCGCCGTATTGGCGGCGATCTGCTTTTTTTCGCTGCGCCTTGCCGAACCGATTGCCCGTTGGGTCGGTCGCACGGGGATCAACATCGGTACGCGGCTCATGGGTTTGATGTTATCGGCGCTGGCGGTGGAATTCATCGTCGATGGATTGAAGGCATTGCTGCCTAACTTGAAATGAAAACTTCGATAGCGATTGTGGATTACGGAATGGGCAACCTGCGCTCGGTTGCCCAGGCATTGCGCAAAGCCGCGCCGGAAGCCGACGTGGCGATCGTCGACCGGCCCGAAGCGATCCGCTCAGCCGATCGCGTGGTGCTGCCCGGCCAGGGCGCGATGCCCGACTGCATGCGCAGTCTCGGCGAATCCGGCCTGCAGGAAGCGGTCATGGAAGCCTCGCGCACCAAGCCGCTGATGGGCGTGTGCATCGGCGAGCAGATGCTGTTCGACTGGAGCGCCGAGGGTGATACGCCCGGTCTGGGCCTGTTGCCCGGCAAGGTGCTGCGTTTCGACCTGGAAGGCCAGGTTCAGGACGACGGTTCGCGCTTCAAGGTCCCGCAAATGGGCTGGAACCGCGTGCGCCAGGCGCAGCCGCATCCGTTGTGGGACGGCGTCGCCGATAACGCGTTCTTCTACTTCGTGCACAGCTATTACGTCGTGCCGGACAACGCCGCCCATACCTCGGGCGAAACGGTGTACGGTGTGCCCTTTACCTCGGCGGTGGCGCGGGATAACATCTTCGCGACCCAATTCCATCCGGAAAAGAGCGCCGAAGCGGGGCTGCGCGTGTATCGCAACTTCGTGCACTGGAACCCGTGAGCGCCTTTCTTCATCCTGTTGCCCTACGCCGTTCCGCCACACGCGGAGCGTCGGCCGTGCGCCACAACTGCAGCAAGACGATTTCGCTTCATGCGTTCCAATATGGCGCTCCGCAAGGGCGTCGAAAGAGTTGTACTAAACTAGCGAAACGGCGTTATGGCGGGCTGGCTTGTCAGCCGCTGCCGCCGACCTTCAACCACCTCCCAGACAACACCCGATTGCTATGCTGCTGATTCCCGCCATCGACCTGAAAGATGGTCACTGTGTACGCCTCAAACAGGGCGATATGGACCAGGCGACGATATTTTCCGAGGAACCGGCGGCGATGGCCCGGCATTGGGTCGATCGCGGCGCCCGCCGTCTGCACCTCGTCGACCTGAATGGCGCGTTCGCCGGCAAGCCGAAAAATGAAGACGCGATCCGCGCGATCATCGAGGAAGTGGGTGGCCAGATTCCCGTCCAGCTGGGCGGCGGCATCCGCGACCTGAACACGATCGAGCGCTATCTGGACGACGGTTTGTCGTACGTCATCATCGGCACGGCTGCGGTGAAGAATCCGGGCTTCCTGCAGGATGCGTGCACGGCGTTCGGCGGCCATATCATCGTCGGTCTGGATGCGAAAGACGGCAAGGTTGCCACCGACGGCTGGAGCAAGCTGACCGGCCATGAAGTGGCCGATCTGGCGCGCAAGTTCGAGGATTATGGCTGCGAGTCGATCATTTATACCGACATCGGTCGCGACGGCATGCTGCAGGGCATCAACATCGAAGCAACGGTGCGTCTCGCCCGCGCGGTGAAGATTCCGGTGATCGCGAGCGGCGGTTTGTCGAACCTCACGGACATTGAGTCGCTGTGCGAAGTCGAGGACGAAGGCATCGAAGGCGTGATCTGCGGCCGGGCGATCTACTCGGGCGATCTGGACTTTGCTGCTGCACAAACCCTCGCGGACCGGTTGCGCGAATCGGACGACGCTTAAGGCTCAAAGCTCGAGGCGTCGCGGTCGACTCGGAATCGACGCAGCAGCGGACCTGGACGGACTAGAAGCGGCGGACGCAACGGCGCGTCCCGAAAGCGCGTCAAGCCGCTTGCTGGTGTCTTCGGCACATTTCCGGCTTCCGGCCTGACGCGGCGAGCAGCGCCGGCACAGCGCCGCTCGTGAAGATTCAGGCGAGCGGCCTCATCAGCGGTATTGGCAGAATTGCACGATTATGGCTCTAGCTAAACGCATCATCCCCTGTCTCGACGTCACGGCTGGCCGCGTGGTCAAGGGCGTCAACTTCGTCGAACTGCGCGACGCGGGCGATCCCGTAGAAATCGCGCGCCGCTACGACGATCAGGGCGCCGACGAACTGACCTTCCTCGACATCACCGCCACCTCCGACCAGCGCGATCTGATCCTGCCGATCATCGAAGCCGTCGCCTCCCAGGTGTTCATTCCGCTGACGGTCGGCGGCGGCGTGCGCGCTGTCGAAGACGTGCGCCGTCTCCTGAATGCAGGCGCGGACAAGATCAGCATGAACTCGTCGGCGGTCGCGAATCCGCAACTCGTGCGTGACGCGACGGACAAATACGGCTCGCAATGCATCGTCGTCGCCATCGACGCGAAGCGCGTCTCCGCAGACGGCGAACCGCCGCGCTGGGAAGTCTTCACGCACGGCGGGCGCAAGGCCACCGGCCTCGAAGCCGTCGAATGGGCGCGCAAGATGGCCGAACTGGGCGCGGGCGAAATCCTGCTGACCAGCATGGACCGCGACGGCACCAAGAGCGGCTTCGATCTCGCGCTCACGCGGGCGGTGTCCGACGCGGTGTCGATTCCGGTGATCGCCTCCGGTGGTGTCGGATCGCTGCAGCATCTCGCCGACGGCATCAAGAGCGGCCACGCGGACGCAGTGCTGGCCGCCAGCATCTTCCACTACGGCGAACACACCGTGGGCGAGGCCAAGCGCTTCATGGCCGATCAAGGCATTTCGGTGAGGTTGTGACGTGGTGAATCCCTCCGCAGTAGAGTGGCTCGACAAGGTCAGGTGGGACGCGAACGGCCTCGTGCCGGTGATCGCGCAGGAAGCGTCGACCAACGACGTGCTGATGTTCGCGTGGATGAACCGCGAAGCCTTGGCGAAAACCATTGAATTGGGCCGCGCGGTGTATTTTTCGCGCTCACGCCAGCGCCTGTGGTTCAAGGGTGAAGAGTCCGGCCACGTGCAGCATGTGCACGAAGTGCGGCTCGATTGCGACGAAGACGTCGTGCTGCTGAAGGTCGAGCAGGTGTCGGGCATCGCGTGCCACACCGGCCGCCACTCATGCTTTTTCCAGAAATTCGAAGGCACGGTTGAAGATGGCGACTGGGTCGCCGTCGATCCCGTGTTGAAAGATCCCGAACACATCTACAAATGACGCAATCCACGCAATCCACGGAATCGGCTACGTCCACCAGGGACACGCTGCTGCGCCTCGCGGCGATCATCGACAGCCGCAAGGGCGGCGATCCGGACGTCTCGTACGTGTCGCGCCTGTTCCACAAAGGCGATGACGCGATTCTCAAGAAGATCGGCGAAGAGGCCACCGAAGTCGTGCTGGCCGCCAAAGATACCCGCCACGGCGGCGCGCCGAAAGCGCTGGTGGGCGAAGTGGCGGACCTCTGGTTTCACTGCCTCGTGATGCTGTCGCATTTCGAGCTGAGCCCGGCTGACGTGCTTGCAGAACTCGAACGCCGTGAAGGCCTGTCGGGCATTGAGGAAAAGGCGCTGCGCAAAAGCCGCGAGCGCGAAGAGAACGGCGACTGATTGCCGCCACCTTGTCGTCACCTTGTCGCCGCGTCTTGAAGTGGCGAACGTCGGCACCCACATTGCACTGAACGCATAGGATCGCATCCTCGGGAGGACGCAAGTATGGAACAGTCGCAAGGAAATTATCCGCCGCCGGTCTACCGCAACGCGATCGAGCCAGAGCGCGAACGCAGTCTGCGCACGCTCACGCATGTGCTGTACGCGCTGTATGCGGTTCATTGGCTGACGGGTGGTCTGACGATTCTGATCGCGATCATCATCAACTACGTGAAGCGGCCTGATGTTGTGGGCACGCCTTACGAAGCGCATTTCGAGTGGCAGATTCGCTCGTTCTGGATGGCCTTGCTGGGTTATGCGATCGGCGGTGTGCTGCTGTTCGTGGTGATCGGCATTCCGGTCCTGTGGGCCGTCAGCATCTGGATGTTGTACCGTATTATCAAAGGCTGGCTGTATCTGTACGATAACAAGCCGCTCGCGAACCCGCGTGGCTGGTTCTGAGCTGGGTCCGGCTGCGGCCGGGCCGGATATGAGCCGTGCCGCACCACGCTTCGCGCTCTAGCCATACTGTGTCAGGAATACGATGAGCCACGACCCGAACTGCCTTTTTTGCAAGATCGCCGCCGGCGAGATTCCGTCGACCAAAGTCCATGAAGACGAAGAATTCGTTGCCTTCCGCGACATCCGTCCGGCCGCCGAAACACACGTGCTGGTGATTCCCCGCAAACACATCGCCACGCTGTCGAATTGCACCGAAAGCGAGGCACCGCTGCTTGGTAGAATGCTTGTACTGGTGGCGCGTCTGGCCGACCAGCTGGGCGTGGCGTACACCGGCGGCGAAACCGGTTTTCGTACGGTAATCAATACGGGTCCGGGCGGCGGGCAAGAGGTGTATCACGTGCACGCGCACATCCTCGCGGGGCCGCGTCCGTGGCAGCGAATGGGCTGATGGAACGGGCTGACTGAGCGGGCTCAGAAATAACCGCAAGCTGTGAGGCGCGCGGCGAGTTTTGGCCGTCCACAATAGTATCGCCGTTGTTTTTGCTGCACTGTAACGACGCCGACGCGATCGTCAGGTCAGAATGGCACACCGTGTCGCGGGTTGAATCGAAAAAGCTCGCGGCAACGTACAGATGGAGCGCACGCGCTTCGAATCACGCCGCAAGGCGCATGAGTTTTACCGCATCACGGTGCGGTGTCGGGGTTAAGGAGAGTAGTCATGGGTTCGTTGAGCATTTGGCATTGGCTGATCGTGTTGTTGATCGTGGCGCTCGTGTTCGGCACGAAGAAGCTGCGCAATATCGGTACCGATCTGGGTGGCGCGGTGAAGGGCTTCAAGGAAGGCATGAAGGAAGCCGAAACGCCCGCGAGCGAAGCGCAGCAGCGCGAACTGCCGCGCAATGGCACGGTAGATGTGGATGCGAAGGAAAAGACGCCGCGTTCCGGCGATTACCGCTAAGCCGCGGCCCAACCGCGTTACTGACGGACACTCCACTTCATGCTGGACCTCGGTCTAACCAAGATGGCGCTGATCGGCGTCGTCGCGCTGGTCGTACTCGGGCCTGAGCGCCTGCCTCGCGTCGCCCGCACAGCCGGCGCGCTGTTCGGCCGCGCGCAGCGGTATATTAACGACGTGAAGGCGGAAGTCACCCGCGAAATCGAACTCGACGAATTGCGTCGCATGAAGACCGAGTTCGAAGCGGCGGCGAGCAACGTCGAAACCAACGTTCAGGACAATCTGCGCAAGCATGAAACTGAACTGAACGACGCGTGGAATAGCGGCACGTCGGTGTCGCCGAGCATTGCCGGCGGCGCGCTTGAAGATGTCAGCAATTCGCCGTGGCAGACCAGCACGCCCCCCGCAGGCGCCAAACGCAAGAACTGGCGCGTCAAGCAGACCGCCATGCCCACCTGGTACAAGCGCGCCACCACGCGCCGCACGCGTGTGCAGTCGGGCGCGGCGCGCGTGGCGCGGCATACGCCGGCCACCATGCGTCGTCCGACGCGGTTCTTCTGATGATCAGAACGACAATCTCTAACCGAGGGCCGGTGTGAGCGACCCCCAGCAAACCCAGGACGAAGGCACTGAAGAGACCTTCATTTCCCACCTCGTTGAATTGCGCGACCGTATCATCCGCGCCGGCCTTGCCGTCATCGTGGTGTTTGTCGGGCTCGTTTATTGGGCGCCGGATATCTTCCGGCTGCTGGCGCGGCCCTTGATGCAGAATCTGCCGAAGGACGGCAAGATGATCGTCACCGACGTCACCGGCTCGTTCTTCGTGCCGATGAAGGTGACCATGCTAGTCGCCTTCGTGATCGCGCTGCCAATCGTGCTGTACCAGATCTGGGCTTTCGTCGCGCCGGGTCTGTATCAGCATGAGAAGAAGCTGGTCGGGCCGCTGGTGGGCAGTAGCTACACGCTGTTCCTGTGCGGCATGGCGTTCGCGTACTTCGTGGTGTTTCCGACCATCTTTCGCGTGATGGCGCACTACAACGCGCCGCTCGGCGCGGAGATGACCACCGATATCGACAACTACCTGAGCTTCGTGCTCACCATGTTCCTTGCGTTCGGCGTGACGTTCGAAGTGCCGATTGTCGTGGTGCTGCTGGTCCGCATGAACGTGCTGACCATCAAGAAGCTCAAGGAAATCCGTCCGTACGTGATCGTGGGCGCGTTCGTGATTTCAGCGGTGGTGACGCCGCCGGACGTGTTCTCGCAGCTGATTCTGGCGATTCCGCTGATCGTGCTGTACGAGGCGGGCATCATCGCGGCGCGGTTGATTGTCGGCAAGCAGAAACCTGTGATTGCGGACGACGGTCCGCCGGGTTGACCGGCAGCGCAGAGAGACAAACCAAAAGGGCAATCCATCACGGACTGCCCTTTTTGTTTTGCGGTGCCGGCCAGTGGCCGCTATCTATCTCTTCTCAACCGCCGTCGTCGTCCTGCTGATCGCCGCCGCCGTTGTCCTCGGCCGGTTGCTTCGGCGGAGGCGGGCGCTTGCCAATGGTCACGTCCAGATCCATCTCACGGCTCTTGCGCACCAGGTGAACCTTCGCCGCCGTGCCCGGCTTGATCTGCGCGATGACATTCAACAGACGCGTGGTGTCGGTGATCTCCTGGCCGTTCACGCTTACCAGGATGTCACCCGGCTTGATGCCCGCACGGTCGGCCGGGCCGTTCTTCAGCACGCCCGCGACAATCGCGCCCGACTTCTGCTCGAGCCCGAATGATTCGGCGATTTCCGGCGTAACGTCCTGGGGCTCCACGCCGATCCAGCCGCGCGTAACTGAGCCCGTCGTGATGATGCTCTCCAGCACGCTGCGCGCGGTCGAGACAGGAATCGCAAAGCCGATGCCAAGCGAGCCGCCCGAGCGCGAATAGATGGCGGTATTGATGCCGAGCAGATTGCCGTTCACGTCGACCAGCGCACCGCCCGAATTGCCCGGGTTGATGGCCGCGTCGGTCTGAATGAAGTTTTCGAACGTGTTGATACCGAGGTGATTGCGCCCGAGCGCGCTGACAATGCCCATGGTCACCGTCTGGCCGACACCGAATGGATTGCCGATCGCCAGCACCACGTCGCCCACGCGCGTCTGGTCCATACGGCCGAGCGTGATGGTGGGCAGGTTGGTCATGTTGACCTTCAGGACGGCCAGATCGGTCTCAGGATCGACGCCGATCACCTTGGCGTTGGTGGTGCGGCCGTCGGCGAGCGCGATTTCGATCTGATCGGCGCCGTCCACGACGTGCTGGTTCGTTAGAATGTAACCTTCCGAACTCACTATCACCCCAGAGCCGAGATTCGACGCGGGTTGTTCCTGCTGCTTGCCTTTGTTCTTGTCGCCGAAGAAGTAGCGGAACAGCGGATCTTTCGCGCGTGGATCGGGTGGCAGCGAGCCATCCTTGCTGGAGAACACATTGACGACCGCGGGCATGGCTTTTTGCGCGGCGTCTGCATAGGACGCCTGTGCAGGACCCGTGCCGATGCCTGGCGCCACTTCCCGAAGGGCGACGATCGGTTCGGCGAGTTGCTTGCCGAATTGCCCTTGACGCTGGAGCCACTGCGGTTTGAGGGTCGCAATGATGAACATCAGCGCCAACAGCACAGTCACCGCTTGGGCAAAGAACAGCCAAAAGCGTCTAAGCATCTGAAGACTAGAGGTTTATATGGATCGGATCGAACTTGAATTGTACTTGAACAATCTCCTTGAAACCGCGCGCTTCAAGGACTATTGCCCCAATGGATTGCAGGTGGAAGGGCGCCGCAGGATCAATAAGCTCGCGACCGGCGTGACGGCTTCCGTGGCCTTCCTCGAGGCCGCGCTCGACTGGGGCGCGGACGCAGTGCTGGTCCATCACGGCTACTTCTGGCGCAACGAGGCGCCGCAGATCACCGGCCGCAAACACGCGCGGCTGAAGCTGCTGATCGCCAACGACCTGAACCTGTTCGCTTATCACCTGCCGCTCGACGACCATCCCGAGTTCGGCAACAACGCACAGATCGGCGCGAAGATGGGCTGGATCAGCGACGCGCGCTTCGGCGAGAACGATCTCGGCTGGCTCGCCACATTTCCGATGCCGATCACGCTCGCGCACTTCACCGCGCAAGTCGAGCAGACGCTCGGCCGCACACCGCTCGTGTTCGGCGACCCGGATCGCGAATTGCGCCGCGTGGGCTGGTGCACCGGCGCCGCGCAAGGCATGTTCGACGCCGCCATCAATGCCGGCGCCGACGTCTACCTGACCGGTGAAGTGTCGGAGTCGGTAATGCACACCTCGGCGGAAAGCGGCGTGGCGTTCCTCGCGGCCGGCCATCACGCGACCGAACGCTTCGGCGTCCAGGCGGTGGGCAAGCATCTGTCCGAGCAGTTCGATATCGAACACGTGTTTATCGATATCCCTAATCCCGTCTGAATTGAAAATCGGCATTAGATATGAAAAAGGCACGAATAACGTAGAGGGCGCTTAAAAGGAGGTGCAAAAAAGTTTGCGATCCGTACGGAGAAACCCTGACTTATCAAGGGCTTCGCACGGTTTTTGGCAATGGGGCCTTGTAAATGCCGACTCCATTCGCGCAAACTAGCGGCGGTAGAAGCGACGTGAAGGAAAAATCCAACTCAGAAGTGGGGCGTGTAATGCGAGACAAGGAAGATGAACGCGTCGACGGCGGCCGCCGTACCTGGCTGATAGCGACGACCGTAGCAGGTGGCATAGGAGGCGTAGCCACTGTCGTACCCTTTGTTAGTTCGTTTGCACCATCTGAAAAGGCCAAGGCAGCAGGTGCCCCGGTCGAAGTCGATATCAGTAATCTCAAGCCTGGCGACATGATGACCGTTGCCTGGCGCGGTAAGCCGGTGTGGATCATCAACCGCACCGACAAAATGCTCGCCGATGTCCAGAAAGCCGATAACGAAGTAGCGGATCCCCACACCAAGAATGCTTTTTCGATGCCGTTGCCGGAGTACTGCAACAACGAATTCCGTTCGCGGACCGATCACAAGAACCTTTTCGTCGCCGTCGCCGTGTGCACCCATCTGGGTTGTACGCCGACGCCGCGCTTCCAGGAGGGCGCGCAGCCCAATCTTCCGGACGACTGGCCTGGCGGCTTCCTGTGCCCGTGCCACGGCTCGACCTATGACATGGCCGGCCGCGTCTTCAAGAACAAACCTGCGCCGCAGAACCTCGACATCCCGCCTTACATGTTCACGTCGGCCACTGGCCTCGTGATCGGCAAGGACGAGAAAGGAGAAGCGTAATGGCGATCGAACACGAAGTAGAGACGACCGGGCTGGTCGGCTGGATCGACCGGCGCTTTCCGATGACGTCCACCTGGAAAAAGCACGTTTCCGAGTACTACGCGCCGAAGAATTTCAATTTCTGGTACTTCTTCGGTTCGCTTGCGCTGCTGGTGCTGGTCAATCAGATCGTCACCGGCATCTTCCTCACGATGAACTACAAGCCCGACGCGACGCTCGCGTTCTCGTCGGTCGAGTACATCATGCGCGAGGTGCCGTGGGGCTGGCTGATCCGCTATATGCACTCCACGGGCGCGTCGATGTTCTTCGTCGTCGTGTATCTGCACATGTTCCGTGGACTGATGTACGGCTCGTATCGCAAGCCGCGTGAACTGGTGTGGATCTTCGGCTGCGCGATCTTCCTGTGCCTGATGGCCGAGGCGTTCTTCGGCTACCTGCTGCCGTGGGGCCAGATGTCGTTCTGGGGCGCGCAGGTGATCGTGAACCTGTTCTCGGCGATTCCGTTCATCGGACCGGATCTGTCGCTGTGGATTCGTGGCGATTACGTTGTTTCGGACGTCACACTGAACCGCTTTTTTGCGTTCCACGTGATCGCGATTCCGCTGGTGCTGATCGGACTGGTGGTCGCGCACCTGGTGGCGCTGCACGAAGTGGGGTCGAACAACCCCGACGGCATCGAGATCAAAGCGAAGAAGGACCCGGACGGCATTCCGCTCGACGGTATCCCGTTTCACCCGTACTACTCGGTGCACGACTTCATGGGCGTGACGGTGTTCCTGATCATCTTCGCGGCGATCATCTTCTTCGCACCGGAGATGGGTGGGTACTTCCTTGAGGCGAACAACTTCATTCCCGCCAATCCGCTGCAAACGCCGCAGGAAATTGCGCCAGTGTGGTACTTTACGGCATTCTATGCGATGCTGCGCGCCACCACCGATCCATTCAAGATCGTGCTGATGATCATTGTCGCGCTGCTCGGTCTGTTCGCGCTGGTGCGCGCACGCGGCAAATGGAAGCTCGGCTTGCCGGTGCTCGCGGTGCTGGTGGTTCTGGCGATGGCGTTCACCGAATCGAAGTTCTGGGGCGTGGTGGTGATGGGCGGCGCGGTGATCTCACTGTTCTTCCTGCCGTGGCTCGATCGCTCGCCGGTGAAATCGATTCGTTACCGGCCGTTTTTTCACAAGGTGTTCTACGGGATCTTCGTGCTCGCTTTCCTGACGTTGGGCTTCCTCGGCACCAAACCGCCGTCGCCTGCCTCGACGTTGATTGCCCAGATCTGCGCGCTGATCTACTTCGCGTTTTTCCTCGGTATGCCCGTCTGGACGCGGCTTGGCACGTTCAAGCAGCCGCCCGAGCGGGTGCGGTTCAAGCCCCACTAATCGCGAGCCCGGAGAACACGAAATGAAAAAACTGCTTTCGACGTGCGCGCTGATCGGCGCGACACTGCTCGCGGTGCTGGCCGGACCGGTGCACGCGGACGAGAATTTCCCTCTCGACCGCGCGCCCGATAACGCGGAGAATTTTGCTTCGTTGCAGCACGGCGCCCAATTGTTTGTAAACTACTGCCTGAATTGCCATAGCGCGAGTCTGATGCGCTATAGCCGGCTGACCGACCTCGGCATTAAGCCGACCGAAATCCAGTCGAACCTGTTGTTCACCACGGATAAGGTAGGCAGCACCATGACCGTGGCGATGCGCCCGGACGACGCGAAGGCGTGGTTCGGCGCGAGTCCGCCGGATTTGTCGGTGGAAGCGCGGGCGCGCGGCAAGGACTGGCTATACACGTACCTGCGCAGCTTCTATCGCGACAATACGCGGCCGACCGGCTGGAACAATCTGGTGTATGAGAACGTGAGCATGCCTCACGTGCTGTGGCAGCTTCAGGGGCAACGTACCGCGAAGTTCGGTGACGAAGTCGACGAAAAAACAGGCGAAACAGTGCACAAATTTGTCGGCTACCAACAGGTCACGCCGGGGACGATGTCGCCGGTAGATTATGATTCTGCTGTGGCCGACCTCGTGTCGTACCTGTCATGGATGTCCGAACCGACGCAGAAAACCCGCAAACAGCTTGGCGTGTGGGTGCTGCTGTTCCTCGGCGTCCTGAGCTTTTTCGCCTGGCGACTGAACGCCGCGTACTGGAAACATATCAAATAATCACGCCGTCACCCGGCGTGGGGCCGGCGCCAGGAAAAACCTGTTGAACGGTTTTTCCGCGCGCTGGCCTTTCAGCTTTTTGAGGAAACGTAAACATGATGGTTCTGTATTCCGGCACAACTTGCCCGTTCTCCCAGCGCTGCCGGCTGGTGTTGTTCGAAAAGGGCATGGACTTCGAGATCCGCGACGTCGACCTGTTTAACAAGCCGGAAGACATCGCTGTGATGAATCCGTATGGTCAGGTGCCGATTCTCGTCGAACGGGACCTGATTCTGTACGAATCGAACATCATCAACGAATATATCGACGAGCGCTTCCCGCACCCGCAACTGATGCCGGCCGATCCGGTTCAGCGCGCCCGCGCCCGTCTGTTCCTGCTGAACTTCGAAAAGGAACTGTTCGTTCACGTCGGCACGCTCGAAAACGAAAAGGGCAAGGCCGCTGAGAAGAATCACGAGAAGGCACGTCTCGCGATCCGCGATCGCCTGACGCAGCTCGCACCGATCTTCCTGAAGAACAAGTACATGCTCGGTGAAGAGTTCTCAATGCTGGACGTCGCGATCGCGCCGTTGCTGTGGCGTCTGGACCACTACGGCATCGAGCTGTCGAAGAATGCTGCACCGCTGATGAAGTACGCCGAGCGCATTTTCAGCCGCCCGGCTTATATCGAAGCGCTGACACCTTCGGAAAAGGTGATGCGTCGTTGAGTTTGGCTTTGGGGTGAGGGCGCCGCGTCTCGATTGTTTTCCGTGCGCGCCCCAACCCGGTAAGAGGACTGTTGATGCAAGAGATTTCCACCAAGCCTTATCTGCTGCGCGCGCTGTACGAGTGGTGCACGGATAACGGCTACACGCCGCATATTGCGGTTCGGGTCGACAATCAGACGCGCGTGCCGAGGCAGTTCGTGCGCGATAACGAGATCGTGTTGAACATCAGCTTCGAGGCGACCAGCCAGTTGCAGATGGGCAATGAATGGATCGAGTTCAGCGCGCGCTTTTCTGGCAAGTCGCACAAGATCGAAGTGCCGATCGCCAATATTCTCGCGATCTACGCGCGGGAAAACGGGCAGGGTATGGCGTTCCCGGTCGAGTCGGCGGGCGGCGAAGCCCAGGACTCAGGCGCCGATGCGGAACTGGCGGACGAAACCGAGTCACCGGCCGCGCCCGTGAGCGTGGCGCCGCGTGCGGTCGAAACGTCGTCTTCTGCCGCTGATGCCGCCAAAGCGGAAACCGCGACGGACGGCCCGCAGCCTGACGATGATGGATCAAAAGGTGGCGGAAGGGCTCGCCTCAAGATCGTGAAATGAAGTAGAATCACGGCCTCATGCCGGCTTAGCTCATCAGGTAGAGCGCTTGACTTGTAATCATGAGGTGGCGGGTTCGAGTCCTGCAGCCGGCACCAGTAGTGCGAAAGCGGGTTTCTGAATAATTTCAGAAACCCGCTTTTTTATTTGGGGCGGGAAATTCGCGGGCTAGACGAAGGGCAAAAAACGACTCATTTTTGCCAGATATCATTCACCTTGTCGATTGTGGACATTTTAGTCTACTAACTGCCTGCAGACCGCAGCAAAGGGTGGTGGCATTGGGCTCGTCCGGACAGCCGCCCACAGATACCGCGCCGCGAACCCGACTGGGAGAGGTACTATTCGGGCGTCAGTCGGCATCACGCTCAGTCACTCCGGCGGGCAACGCCCCCCGAGACGCGAGTTTCACCGCGTCACTCCCGCAACACAGATCCCACCTTCATCATGACCAGCCCCGCAATCATCACCTGGCCCGAAGCCGACGGCCCCCGCACTGCGCGTTGGCGCTCCGAAGCCGCGGTGCCGCCGCCCAAGCGCGTTGTTGTCGCCGATGACCGCACCACCGCCGACTCCGCCTACCGCCTCGCGTGCGAAGGCACCGCGCTGCTCTGGAACGGCGATTTTCAGAACGCCCGTCAGTTGCTGCAGGCGGTCACGCGCCGGCTGGAGCGCAAGCCGCGCAAGCAGGGCGAAACGCCGATCGACGCGTTCAACCTCCATCGTCAGGCACAGTCGCAACGCGCCCGCACGCTCGGCATGATCCTGATTCCGCTCGACGCCGCCTACACGATTCCGCTGCGCCGCGCGCCGGAAGTGCAGCAGGCCTGCATCGAAACCTACGGACCGTCTACCGACGAACCCTCTGTCGTCTCGCTGCGCGAATTACTCGGTCTGATCGGTGCGCACGAGTGGCGCAAGAAGGGCGTGGAAATTCCCACGCTGGGTGAGCGCATCCATCCGCACTACGGCGTGTTTTCGCCGGCGCGCGGTGAATATGCGGATCTGGTCGCGCGTACGCCGTTGCCGTCGTTGAACAAGGCGTTCGATATCGGCACCGGCACGGGCGTGCTGGCTGCGCTGCTCGCCAAACGCGGCGTGAAGAAAATCATCGCGACCGACCAGGACCCGCGAGCGCTGGCCTGCGCGCGCGAAAATCTCACGCGTCTCGGCTACGATCAGCAAGTCGACGTCGTGCAGGCTGATCTGTTTCCGGAAGGCCGTGCGCCGCTGGTGGTCTGCAATCCGCCGTGGGTGCCGGCGCGGCCCGCCTCACCGATTGAATACGCGATCTACGATTCGGAAAGCCGCATGCTGCTCGGTTTTCTGGACGGGTTGGCGGAGCATTTGTCTCCGGGCGGGGAAGGCTGGCTGATCATGTCGGACTTTGCCGAACATCTCGGTTTGCGTACGCGGGAGTGGTTGCTTGCCGCCATCGAAAAGGCGGGGTTGACCGTGGTGGGTCGCGAGGATATTCGTCCGCGGCACCCGAAGTCGACCGATGAAACCGACGCGCTGCATACGGCACGTATGGCTGAAGTGACGTCGCTCTGGCGTCTGAAAGCGCGCTAAACGGTAGCGTTCGAGGGAAGCGCAATGACGCGTAATGAGGCACAGCTGAAGAACGGCGAGTCAGACTGGCACGCTGTGCGCCTTGAGATACGCTAACGCGCCGCGTCCGGCCGCCAGCCCGCTGGCGAAGCAGGCGGTGAGCAGATAACCGCCGGTCGGCGCTTCCCAGTCGAGCATTTCACCCGCGCAGAACGCGCCGGGCAGATGCACGGTCATCAAATGTTGATCCAGCGCTTCGAAGGGGATGCCGCCCGCGGTGCTGATCGCTTCCGCGATAGGCCGCGCGCGCGCGAGTCGCACCGGCAGCGCTTTGATCGCGTGCGCGAGGCCATCCACATCGGCGAAGGCTTCCTTCGACAGAATCTCGTGCAACAAGGCCAGTTTTACGCCTCCAACGCCGACTCTGCCATGCAGATGAGTCGACATGGAGCGTGAACCGCGCGGTCGCGTGACCTCGGCCACGACACGCTCCAACGTCAAGCCTGGCACCAGGTCCAGCGCGATCGTGACGTCGCCGTCGGCGAGAATCCGCTCCCGGATGACTGCCGACAGCGCGTAAATCAAGCTCCCTTCGAGGCCGGTTTCGGTCAGAAGTATTTCACCTTGTCGATTGTGGACTTTATTGTCTACATCGGTGAGCGTGATAGCCACGGATTTCACCGGCTGACCGGCGAAACGCTCGCGCAGATAGGGGCTCCAGTCCGCATCGAAGCCGCAGTTCGCGGGCTGCAACGACGTCACCGGCACCTCGCGTGCGCTCAGCAGCGGCACCCAGGCGGCGTCCGATCCGAGCCTCGGCCAGCTTGCGCCACCGAGTGCGAACACAACGGCATCGCAGGTCACACGTTGCTCGCCGTCGGGTGTTTCGAAGCGCAACGTGTGCGCCGCGGTGTCGCCACCATCGGTGTCCCAGCCGGTCCACTTGTGGCGCATGTGAAAGCGCACACCAGCTTCTCTCAACCGATGCAACCACGCACGCAGCATCGGCGCCGCCTTCATATCGGTCGGAAAAACCCGCCCCGAACTGCCGACGAAGGTCTCGACGCCAAGCCCATGCAGCCAGGCCCGCAAGGCGTCGGGACCGAATAGGTCGAGTAGCGGCGCGATCTGTTCGCGGCGCGCGCCATAGCGGCCAAGAAACGGCTCGAGCGGTTCCGAATGCGTGATGTTCATGCCGCCTTTGCCCGCCATCAGGAATTTGCGGCCGACGGATGGCATCGCGTCGTAGACGTCGACTTGTACGCCGTGCTGGGCGAGCGCCTCGGCGGCCATCAAGCCGGCGGGGCCGCCGCCGATCACGGCGACGCGGGCGGAATCGAAGGAGGATGACATGCGGTCCTGCGGATGAGCGGAGGGGCGGCGCGTTGGCCTGATCTGACAATCGGGCGGCGCGAAGGGCGCTATTTTCACACCGCCGGCAACGCAGGGCAAACGGCGCGCGGCGAACGGCCACCGAGCTAACGGGCCAGCGCGAGCTAGCGGCCGAAAAGAGCTGGGTTCGGGCGTGTCGCAAGCCCTTGCGCTCACGTTCGTTCCTTTGCTATTCACTCGCGCGAACTATACTTTTCAAATACCTTCCACCGGACGCAGTCCGCTTCTTCCCCGCGTCACACTGCCCCTGCTCTCATTTCGCCCGACACGGAAAATGCAGCCGCGCCGCGGCTGGCGACGTGGTCTGCGCGCCCGCTATTTGTCTGGATGTTTCGATGTTTGATCAAGGAGATTGCCATGACTCGCAAATACATCGACTGTCGCGAGTTCCCGAGCGAAATGAATTGCACCATTGCCCTGTCCGCCGACAGCGAGAGCGAATTGCTCGACGCGGCCGTGCAGCATGCCGTTACAGTGCACAAACATACGGACTCGCCGGAACTGCGCTCGCAGCTCAAGACGCTCTTTCATGAAGGCTCGCCGCCGGTCGAGGCGCCGCGGGCGTGATTCGTTATCCTTTTCCTTGCGGATGAAGGCTGGCTAACCAGCGAGAACGGCGGCGCGCCGTTCTCGCTGGTCGCGGCGTTGTCTGGGCGTCTTAGCCGGGATATGCCTCGTCCACTTTCAGTCCGGCCAGCTTGAAAATGACCCGCAGCGTTTGCGGTTTGATGTCGCGACGCGAAGCGAGTGTCGTCATCACGAAGTCGAGTACTTTCGCGTACTTCAGCATCGTCAGGCACGTCTCCATGTCGACGCTGCCGTCGCGCATGACTTCTGCCAGCCGCAGCATTTCGGTGGAGATGTCGCGTGCCATTTCCAGTTCGAGCTGCTGCTTTTCCGACCACGCAGGGGCGGCGGTGAGCTTCGCCAGCATTTCCTGAAACTTCTGCTCGACGTTTCCGTTGGGTACCGTGTCCATTGCTGCCTCTTCTATTTTCCAGGCGCGCGTCCGTTTGAGATCGCGGCGCGCTGCTGGTTACGTAACGTTCGGTCCGTGTTCCGGGACCGTCCTCCCCACATGCATTCGGTTCGCGTGATCGAAGCCACGGCCGGCAGCTTGTTGTTATGCGCGGCACGGCTTACGCCATCGAGTGAGCCGGCCCGCAAGATGCTTTCAAGCCACATCGGAACACGTCCCGCATATTGCGTTTTGAGCAGGAAGTGTTCCAGGTTTGTGGCATTTCTCGCATGGTCGACGCGGCTCCTTAGGTGAGCGGCCTGCGCTTTGGGTAAACTGGCAGCAACTTTTCCTTTTTTCCGTCATCTGTCGCACGTTCGCGTTGCAATCGATGGCGGTCTCCCACGATGTCCAGCAAAACCCACGAAATCCGTCCGAACCAGTCCGTCGAGTTGCTGAAGGAGCTTCATATCCTCACGCGCGACGGCAAGATGAACCAGGACAGCCGCCGCAAGCTGAAGCAGGTCTACCACCTGTTCCAGTTCATCGAGCCGCTGCTGAAAGACCTCAAGGAGCAGCAAGGCGCGGTGACGCTCGTCGACCATGGCGCGGGCAAGTCATACCTAGGTTTTATCCTGTATGACCTTTTCTTCAAGGAGTTTCAGGACGCCGCTGGTGGGGCATCGCACATTTACGGCATCGAGACGCGCGAGGATCTCGTGACGAAATCCGAGGAGCTGGCCGGGCGGCTGGGCTTCAAGGGGATGTCGTTCCTGAATTTGTCAGTGGCGGAATCGATTACGTCAGACCGTTTGCCGGCGCAGATCGATATCGTGACGGCGCTGCATGCGTGCAATACCGCGACTGACGACGCGCTCCGGTTCGCTCTGGAAAAGCGTGCGAAATACATCGTGGTGGTGCCGTGTTGCCAGGCCGAGGTGGCGGGGGTTTTACGGCAGAACAAGGGTAAATCGCTGGGGAATGCGTTGACCGAGATCTGGCGGCATCCGCTGCATACCCGGGAATTTGGAAGCCAGATTACCAATGTGCTGCGCTGCCTGCAGCTGGAAGCGCATGGTTATCAGGTGAGTGTGACCGAGCTGGTCGGGTGGGAACATTCCATGAAGAACGAACTGATTATTGCCCAGTTCAAGGATCTGCCGAGGCGGCGGCCAACCGAGAGACTGAATGAAGTGATGGAGACGCTCGGGATCGAGGAGCTGAAAGAAAGGTTCTTTGTCTCGGCCTGATCCGTCCTGCGGCGGTGGCTTTTTCATAGCCACCGCCAGAATTACTTTCTCATCAATTCATTCCAGCCTTTAAGACCAATTCGCCGAAGGGTCTCCTGATTCCGTTCATAAATAGTTTCTGCATCGGGAAAAGCCTGAACCGCCCTTTCGATACTATCTTCACGAAGCAGATGCAAAATCGGATAGGGCGCCCGATTCGTATAGTTCTCGATATCGTCGGGCGCGCTGTCTTCAAACTGATAATGCGGGTGAAAGCTGGCAATCTGAATAATGCCTTCCAGCCGAAGTTGCTTGATCATTCTCTCGGCAAAAAACAGGCAATCGTTATAGTCGAGAAAATCGCTGAGTGCGTTCGGTATAACCAGGAGGGTGGTATCCACCGCATCAGGATTCGCCGCGACGAGCGCCTGAATCTCGGTTTCGAGATCGGCTAACACCCCTTCCATATCCACGGCGTCGCTCACGGCATAGCGAATTTGCCCCTTCACATGCACGGCTTTGGCAAAGGGGCACAAATTGAGCCCAATCACGGCCTCCGTCAGCCAATGACGAGTGGCGGCGATAACAGCATCATGAGATTCGGCGGGCGGCGGCATGGCAAGCAGCAAAAGAGGAAAGTGCCATTCTAACGGCGCGGACCGGCATCGATCCGCACCCAGCCGCAACAGGACGGCCCAAATCTCAACCCGCTTGCGTCCCGCCGCATGCCGCGGCGATCAACTGCGCCGCCACCTTCGGCGCGGCAAGAATCGGCCCGCAGCCGGGGCCGTAGGTCTGGCTGGCCGCGTACACGCCTTCGATCATCAAACCCAGTCCGTTGGCCAACGCCACCGGATCGTCGGCGCCTGCCGCGGTTGTCAGTTCCAGAAGCCGCGCCATGAGCCGCTCCTTGTTGCGAAACACGAATTGCCGCGCCGGATGCGTCGTGTCGGAAAACTCCACCGACACATTCACGAAAGGACAGCCGCGGTAATCGTCGACCGATGCACGCACCGCGAGGTCGTCGAAATATTGCTGAAGCTGCCTGGCCGGTTCGCCTGGATGCTTCGCAAAGCTCTTCTCCACATAGCCGAAAAATTGCTCGTCCTTGCGCTCCAGGTACGCCATCACCAATTCGTCCTTCGACGAGAACTGGCGGTACAAGCTCATCTTGTTCACACCCGCGCGCTCGACCACCGCGTCGACGCCGACTGTCCGCACACCCTCGCGATAGAACAGTTCGTCCGCGGCGCGCAGCAGATGCTGCTGCGCCTCCGGGCCGGCCGTCTGCGTGCCGCGCGCTCGCCGTGTGCCGGTTGGCTTGAGGGTTTCACTGTCGGACATGGGATACCACCTGAATTGAATTGATGCCTTGACATGTTACCGACCAGTAACTAACATCGCAACACTATTGTGACAGATCTGTCACAAGTCCTTTACCGAAGTCGTAACAATGCGAGCGGCGCGGCCTGCGGGGCAGGCGTCGATTGGAGAACCGATGAACTGGGCAGCGAGACTGATTGGCGGACGTTTCCACTACGGCTGGTTGACCGTGGCGGTAGTGTTTCTGGTGCTGCTGGCGGCGGCCGGCACGCGCGCCACGCCGAGCGTGATGATGGTGCCGCTGGAGCATCAATTCGGCTGGAGCCGTGCGACGATTTCGCTCGCCATCTCCGTGAACATCGCGCTCTACGGACTGATGGGGCCGTTCGCGGCCGCGGCGATGCAGCGCTTTGGTGTGCGTCCTACTTTGCTGATCGCGCTCGGCACGATGGCGGCCGGCGTGGCGCTGTCCTCGCTGATGACGCATCCGTGGCAAATGATTCTGATCTGGGGCGTGATGGTCGGTGGCTCGACCGGGGTGGCTGCGCTGTCATTGTCCGCGACGGTGGTGACGCGCTGGTTCACCACGCATCGTGGCCTCGTGATGGGGATTCTCACGGCGAGTTCGGCGACTGGCCAACTGGTGTTCCTGCCGATGCTCGCGGCTATCGCCGAGCATTACGGCTGGCGTCAGGTGGTGTGGGTCGTCGCGGGCGCGGCGGCGGTTGTCTTGCCGCTGGTCGCGTTCCTGTTGCCGGAGCGGCCCGCGGATATGAAGTTGCGCCCGTTCGGCGAACCAGCCGACTCTCCAATCTCTACCTCCGTGACCAGGCAGAATCCGCTGGCCATCGCCTTCGGCACGCTCGCCATGGCGAGCAAGACGCGTGATTTCTGGCTGCTGTTCTTCAGCTTCTTTATCTGCGGCGCGAGCACCAACGGTTACGTCGGCACGCATCTGATCGCAATGTGCGGCGACTACGGCATGAGCGAAGTGCAGGGCGCCTCCCTGCTCGCCGCAATGGGAATCTTCGATCTGTTCGGCACGACGCTGTCGGGCTGGCTGTCGGACCGCTTCAATAGCCGCGTGCTGCTGTTCTGGTATTACGGTCTGCGCGGTTTGTCGTTGATGTATCTGCCGCACGCCTTCGGCATCGATTTCTTCGGGCTGCCGTTGTTCGCGGTGTTCTACGGACTTGACTGGATCGCCACCGTGCCGCCCACCGTGCGTCTCGCAACCGATGTCTACGGCAAGGAAGCGGCGCCGGTCGTGTTCGGCTGGGTGGTGGCCGGCCACCAGCTTGGTGCGGCCTTCGCGGCGCTCGGTGCGGGCATGCTGCGCGCGAGCCTCGGCACGTACACGGTGGCATCGATGATTTCCGGCGGGCTGTGCCTGGTTGCCGCCGTGATCGTGCTGCGGATCAACCGGCCGGCCAAGGTGCCGGAGCCGCAGGCGGCGTAAAGCTGCGCCGCTGCGCACGGCGAACACAGCGAACCGGGACAAACGGCCTCATACGAGGCCGTTTGTCATTGCAGTTGAAGTGAAAACTAAGTGTGCACTTGTTGGAGCGCGAGCGGCTCAGCCCGGTTATGCTATGAAGCCCCGGGCAGCCGCCCGTCGATCATGAATTTCGACCGAGAGAAGCGCATGACCAACAAACCCGCCCCTACCGCAGTTGCCATTCACGAGCTGATTGCAGGTCGCTGGAGCCCGCGCGCCTATTCGAGCGAGCCGGTGAGCCGCGAGGATCTGCATTCGGTGCTCGAAGCGGCACGCTGGGCGCCGTCTTCGTATAACGCACAACCGTGGCGTTTCCTCGTATTCGACCGTAGTGTCGATGAAGTCTCGTTCAAGCAGGCTTTCGCCACGCTGGTGCCGTTCAACCAGGGCTGGAATGCGTCGGCGCCGGTGCTGATCGCGGTGACCACGCACACGCTCACCAACAAGGGCGAAGTGAACCGTTGCGCGCCGTACGACGCGGGTGCTGCCGCGATGGCGCTGGTGCTGCAGGCACATGCGCTCGGTCTTGCTGCGCATCAGATGAGTGGCTTCGATCCGAACGCGTTTCGTACGGCGTTCAAACTGCCGCACGACGTCGACGTGATCGCCATCATTTCGCTCGGCCATTACGGCGACGTCGATAAGCTCGATCCGGTGCTGCGTGAGCGCGAGAAGTCGGTGCGTCAGCGTTTGCCGCTTGCCGAGATCGCCTATGGCGGTGGCTGGAAGAAGGTCTTCTGAGTTCCTCGTGGCCTTGGTGGTGACAAAGAAACGCGCGGCGCTGACCGCGCGGTTTTTATTCCGGATCGTCAACGGCTCTCGAAGACGCGTCGTTCGTTTCCCGCCGTCCGGGTCGTTCGAGGCGCGTGGTTCATTCCTCGCCGTCCGCGACGCTCGAGAGCGGCGTGGCGACATTCTCAAGCGACTTGCGTTCCGCATCCACACCCCAGATCGCGGCGATCACCGCTGCCGCGAGCATCAGCCCCGAGCCGACCAGATAGCCCACGAACACTTCGCTGCGCTGATGGGTATCGATCAGCCGGCCGAAAAACGCCGGGCCGATGATGCCGCCCAGCGCCGTGCCGAACGCGTAGAACACCGCGATCGCCAACGCGCGGATTTCCAGCGGAAATGATTCGCTGACTGTCAGATACGCCGAACTCGCGGCCGCCGAGGCGAAGAAAAAGACCACCATCCACGCGATCGTCTGCGTGACGACGGTAAGCATCTGCTGCTCGAACAGATAGCCGCTCAGCGTCAGCAGGATGCCGGACAGCGCGTAAGTCGTGGCGATCATCTTGCGTCGCCCGATGATGTCGAAGAGCCGGCCGAGCACCAGCGGTCCAAGGAAGTTGCCGAGCGCGAACGGCAACAGATACCAGCCGATGTGGTCGCCCGGCACCTGATAGAAATCGGTCAGCACCAGCGCATAGGTGAAAAAGATCGCGTTGTAGAAGAACGCCTGCGCGGTCATCAACGATAAGCCGACCAGCGCGCGCCGTCGGTGCACATTGAAGAGCGTGTGAAATACCTCGCGCAGCGGCGTATGTCCGCGTGCCCGCAGTCTTAGCCGCGTGAGGTCGTCGTCGGCGAGTGCATGGCCTTCGCTGCGAAAGCGCGTTTCGATGCCGTCGACGATCGAGCGTGCATCGCGTTCGCCGCCGTGCGTCAGCAGCCAGCGCGGACTTTCGGGCACCCAGATGCGCATCGGCAGAATCCCCAGCGCCAGTACCGCGCCGATGAAGAAACAGGCGCGCCAGCCCCAGTCGCCCGGCAGCAGACTCGGGTCGAGCAGGATCAAGGAGCCCGCCGCGCCGAGCCCCGCGCCGACCCAGAAGGTGCCGTTGATGCCGAGATCGGTCCAGCCGCGCACCCGCGCGGGCGTGAATTCCTGGATTGTCGAATTGATCGCCGTATACTCGCCGCCGATGCCTGCGCCGGTGAGAAAGCGAAACAGCAGAAAACTGGCGAGATTCCACGAAAACGCGGTCGCCGCGGTAGCGGCCAGATACAGCGCGAGCGTGATGAAAAACAGCTTGCGACGGCCGAGCCGGTCGGTCAGCCAGCCGAAGCCGAGCGCGCCGAGCACGGCGCCGGCAATGTAGGCGCTGCCGGTGAGTCCCACGTCGGCGTTGGTAAAGCGCAACGATGGGCTAGACTTCAACGCACTTGCGACAGCGCCTGCGAGCGTCACTTCGAGACCGTCGAGCAACCACGTCACGCCCAGCGCGACGACGATCAGCGAGTGAAAGCGTCCCCATGGCAAGCGGTCGAGCCGCGAGGGCAGGTCGGTTTCAATGACGGCGGCGTTTTTCTCGTGGACAGCGGCGGTAGGCGGCGCGCTCATTGGTACAAGTCTCCTGATTACCGAAAATTGGCGGCGTATCCTGTCGAATTCAGCAATTTTTGTTCCGTTGAGCGGACCTTGGCCAGTATTGCGGGCATCCCGGAAAGCGTCAGTTGATGCTGATTGGGCTTTCGTGATACAAAGCCGCTCCCCTTTCTGTCCGCGCCAGCCGTGAGCGGCGATTCCTGCCATGAACTATTGCGCGATTGACTTCGGTACTTCCAATTCGGCCGTGGCCGTCCCAGACGGCGGTGCGCTTAGGCTTGCGCCGGTCGAGGGTGCTTATACGACGCTGCCGACCTCCGTCTTTTTCAACACCGACGAGAACACCCGCGAATTCGGGCGCGCGGCGTTAGCAGCGTACATCGACGGTTTTGACGGCCGTTTGATGCGCTCGATGAAAAGTATTCTCGGCTCGCCGCTCGCTGAGAACTCGACCGATCTCGGCGACGGTTCGGCGATCAAGTACACGGACATCATCGCGATTTTCGTCGACCATCTGAAGCGCTCGGCCGAGAAGAGCGTCGGTGGCCCAATCAGCCGCGCCGTGCTGGGCCGTCCGGTGTTCTTCGTCGACGACGATCAGCGCGCGGACCAGATGGCGCAGCAGCAGCTCGAGGCGGCGGCGCGTTCTGTCGGTTTGCGGGAGATTCACTTTCAGTATGAGCCGATCGCGGCCGCGTTCGACTACGAATCGCATCTGACGGAAGAGGGACTCGTGCTGGTGGCCGACATCGGCGGCGGTACGTCGGACTTTTCGCTGGTGCGAGTAGGGCCGGAGCGGGTGAAGCGCGTCGAGCGTAAAGACGACGTGCTGGCCCATCACGGTGTGCACGTCGCGGGCACCGATTTTGACCGCCGTGTCGAACTGGTGACGATCCTGCGCGAACTCGGTTATCAGACGCTCGATCCCGAAGGCCGTGAGATTCCAAGCCGCATCTATTTCGATCTGGCCACCTGGCACCTGATCAATACCGTCTACGCCCCGAAGCGCGTCAGCGAACTCGCACTCATGCGGCATCTGTTCATCCAGACCAAACATCACGACCGCCTGATGCGTGTTGTGGAACGCCGCCTGGGCCATGCATTGGCTGCTCACGCGGAAGAAGCGAAGATCGGCGTGGCGGCGGGTGGCGAGACCGTGATCGACCTCGACGAGGTGGAAGACGACCTGCGCCTGGCATTCGACGAAGCGCAACTGATCAAGGCCGGTCAGGACGAGACGCAGCGCATCGTGCAGGCGGCGCGCGATACGGTGCAGGCGGCCGGTGTGGCCCCGCGCGACGTCAATGCGATTTACTTCACGGGCGGCTCGACCGGATTAGCGTTTCTATCGGGCGCATTGGCCGCGGCATTTCCGGATGCCAAAGCGGTATTCGGCGACCGTCTCGCCAGCGTCGCGACAGGTCTCGGTATTCACGCACGGCGTTTGTTCGGATAACCAAATTGATCAAACGCATACTGCGAAGATAATCGCCGAATGCAGTTACGGCGAATATAAAAAAACCCCGCCGAAGCGGGGTTTTTTGCGTCCAGAAGGAAGCGTGCTTGCTTACGCCGGCTTGATGTTAGCAGCTTGCTTGCCCTTCGGGCCCGTCTTCACTTCAAACGTAACCTTTTGGTTTTCTTGCAGCGTCTTGAAGCCTTCCGTGCGGATTTCCGAGAAATGCGCGAACAGATCTTCGCCGCCGCCGTCCGGCGTGATGAAGCCAAAGCCCTTTGCGTCATTGAACCACTTGACGGTACCGGTTTCCATATTACTTGTTCCTAAAGATGGTAAATAAGGCCGAAGCCCAATGGGTGCGCATGAAAATCAAGGAAGGGGGTAATGGGACCAACCGGAGTACCGTTGATGGGCGAACTACGAAAGACCAATTCACTCGCCGCTTGAAATCCTGCCCGAACGTTATACGGCGATTTCGGGCGAAGGTCAACACTCTCATCCCAACTTTACAAGATTTTGATGGATTGGCGTAAAAATTGCTTACAAAGCTTGCTATTCGTCCGAGAATTTTGCTAGGGAGAACCCTTAGTTTCGCTGCAACGTGCGGGTGCAACCGTTAAACTACGCGCCGCGCGTCGGTTGCACCTGCTTTAGGACCGCCGCGCACGCATGCGCGTCACCCCGTCCCCAGCGCCACAAGCGATGCCAGGCGGTGCTGACATGGTTCTGATGCAATCTGCAAGGGACGGAGTAAGTGCTAAAGCACCGGCTCCGGCCGTCATACGGTGTATGGGACCAGGGTAAGTGCTTTGCATGGGACCACAGTAAGCGTTAAAGCGCTAACTCTGGCCGACAGCTAAAGCGCTAACTCTGGTCGACACAGGAGAAGATGTGAAAAGTTCTATACAACGGAACATCGGACCGGTCGCGCTGTTGCTGACCGGCTTGGGTTCGATCATCGGATCGGGCTGGCTGTTCGGCGCGTGGAAGGCTGCAAAAATTGCCGGGCCGGCTGCCGTTTGTGCTTGGGTCATCGGCGCGGTGGTGATCCTCGCGATTGCCTTGACCTACGCAGAACTCGGCGCGATGTTCCCGGAGTCCGGCGGCATGGTGCGTTACGCGCGCTATTCGCACGGCGCGCTGGTTGGGTTCATCAGTGCATGGGCCAACTGGATCGCCATTGTCTCGGTGATTCCAATCGAGGCAGAAGCATCCATTCAATATATGAGTACCTGGCCGTATCCATGGGCGCATGCGCTATTCGTGGATGGGTCGTTAACGACTAATGGGCTATTGCTGTCCGCGGCCCTCGTGATCATTTACTTCCTGCTGAACTACTGGGGCGTGAAGCTGTTCGCGCGCGCCAATTCGGCGATCACGGTCTTCAAGTTCCTGATTCCGGGTGCGACGATCGCTGGTCTGATGCTGTCGGGCTTCCACAAGGAAAACTTCGGTGAAGTGAGCACGTTTGCGCCGTACGGCTGGTCGGCTGTGCTGACGGCCGTGTCGACGAGCGGTATCGTGTTCGCCTTCAACGGCTTCCAGAGCCCGATCAACCTCGCCGGTGAAGCACGCAATCCGGCGAGGAGCGTGCCGTTCGCAGTGATCGGCTCGATCCTGCTGGCGCTGGTGATCTACGTGCTGCTGCAGATCGCGTACATCGGGGCGGTGAGCCCGGGCGACGTGATGAAGGGCTGGAGCCACTTCAACTTCGCTTCGCCGTTTGCCGAACTGGCAATCGCGCTGAACCTGAACTGGCTGGCTATCCTGCTGTACGTCGACGCGTTCGTCAGTCCGAGCGGCACCGGCACTACCTACATGGCGACCACCACCCGCATGATCTACGCCATGGAGCGCAACAACACGATGCCGAAGATGTTCGGCAACGTGCACCCGTTCTACGGCGTGCCGCGTCAGGCGATGTGGTTCAACCTGCTGGTGTCGTTCATTTTCCTGTTCTTCTTCCGTGGCTGGAGCTCGTTGGCAGCGGTGATCTCGGTCGCGACCGTGATCTCGTACCTGACTGGCCCCATCAGCCTGATGGCGCTGCGCCGCGCGGCGACGGATCTGGAGCGTCCGCTGCACATTGCTGGCATGAAGATCATTGCACCGTTCGCTTTCGTGTGCGCGTCGCTGATCCTGTATTGGGCGAAGTGGCCGCTGACCGGCGAAATCATTCTGTTGATGGTCGTCGCGCTGCCGGTGTACTTCTACTTCCAGGCGAAGTCGGGTTTTGGCGGCTGGGGGCGTGACCTGAAGGCTGCATGGTGGCTCGTGGCCTACCTGCCGGTGATGGCGATTCTGTCGCTGATCGGTAGCAAGGAGTTTGGCGGCCACGGCATCCTGCCGTACGGCTGGGACATGCTGGTGGTGGCCGTGTTCTCGCTGGTGTTCTACTACTGGGGCGTGCATAGCGGCTACCGTTCGGAATACCTTGAAGAACGTCAGACGCACGACGAAGTGCTTGAGGGCATGGGCGCACATTAAATTGCTGCGCTGAGTCTTGCGCCGGATCGCCGGATCGCGGTGATCCAGCACAGCAAAAAAAGCCCGCCTGAGCAACTCAGGCGGGCTTTTTTGTTTGCGGCGGCTTCGACCTTGGTTTAGCGCTTCGCTAGCGTTACGTTGGCGTTGAATCAGGCGGTGCCGAACACGTAATTCGTCATGGCGAGCGAGCGCTGATAGGTTCCGAGCGATTGAATCACCAGCGAATAATCGTCGTCCGCCGCACCCAGTGCCGCGAACACGGGCAGCAGATGCTCGTCGGTCGGATGCATCAGCACCGCGTGCGGCGCTTGACGACGGTAGTCGAGCAACGCGTCGATGTCGTGCGCGGCGAGCCGGGCCTCGAACCAGTCGGTGAATTCGGCCACGCGCGGATCGGCATCTTCCCGACGTGCGGAAAAATCCGCAGCGCGCAGGTTGTGCGTGATCTGCCCCGAGCCGATCACCATCACGCCGTCATCTTTCAGCGAGCGCAGCGCGCGACCCACCCGGAAATGATGGGCAGCGTCCATATGCGGCTGGATCGACAGTTGCGCGACCGGTACATCGGCCTCCGGGAACATCAACAGCATCGGCACCCACGCGCCGTGATCGAGCCCGTGCGGCTGGGCGTCGGCAAGGATGCCGTGTTCGCCGAGCAGCACTGCGGCACGGCGCGCCATATCGGGCGCGCCGGGAGCCGGGTACTGAATTTCATACAACTGGCGCGGGAAACCGTAGAAATCGTGAATGGTCTCAGGCGCCGTGGACGTACTCACCACCGGTTGCGCGGTGCCCCAATGGGCCGACAGCATCAGCACGGTCTCAGGGCGCGGCAATTGCGCCGACAGTGTGCCGAATTCGGCGGACGGCAGGGACGGGTCGATCGGCAGCGTAGGTGCGCCGTGGGAGAGGTAGAGCGACGGTAGGCGATTCATGGCAGCAACGCCGCCGCGGGAACGCGGCGCGGAAGTAGGGTTGCTATCAATATAGGTCCGTACCGGCGTTTGATAAACGGGTGAAAGCGGAATTGATTGTGTCGCAGGTGTTATTAATGGCCGCGGGGCGATTCTGGCGCGCCGCTCGCGAGGCCGCGGCAATGTAGCGCCTGCCTTCGCGCCACGCGCGGAGAGGGTACGCCGTCCGGCGAATTATTCCTGCGCGCCGTGCAAACCTTGCCATGCGGGCGACATGGCGGGTCCCAACGCGAATAGATCCAGCACGCGTGCTACCGTGTGATCGACCATTTCGTCGATCGTCGTGGGCTGGTTATAGAAAGCAGGCAGGGGCGGAAAGATCACGCCACCCATTTCGGTGACGGCCGTCATATTGCGCAGATGCGCGAGGTTTAACGGCGTTTCGCGCACGAGAAGCACGAGCCGGCGGCGCTCTTTGAGCGTGACATCGGCGGCGCGGGTGATCAGGTTGTCGGAAAAACCGTGTGCGACGCTTGCCAGCGTCTTCATCGAGCAGGGAGCGACCACCATGCCATCGGTCGCAAACGAGCCGGACGCGATACTCGCGCCGACGTCGCGCACCGAATGGACGACATCCGCGAGCGGATGCACGTCTTCTTTGCTCAACTGGAGTTCGTGCTGGATATTGAGCCACCCAGCGCTCGAGATCAGCAGATGGCTCTCGACGCCGCCCAGCCTGCGCAACGTCTCGAGCAACCGGATGCCGTAGATGGCGCCGGTCGCGCCGGTAATCGCAACGATCAGCCGGCGTGGCGCCGCAGCACGTGTTTCCATGGCTCGCGGTGCCTTATCGGAGGACAACAAAGGTTCGGACAGCGGCCGCTTAAGCCGCGGCGAACAGTTGCTGCAGTTCGCCCGATTCGTACATTTCCATCATGATGTCCGAGCCGCCGACGAATTCGCCCTTGACGTAGAGCTGCGGAATGGTCGGCCAGTTCGAGAACTGCTTGATGCCCTGGCGGACTTCGTCGTCTTCGAGCACGTTGACGGTTTTGATTTCGCCGACGCCGCACGCCTTCAGGATCTGGATGGCGCGGCCGGAAAAGCCGCACATCGGGAACTGGGCGGTGCCCTTCATGAAGAGCACGACGTTGTTTTCGTCGACGATTTGCTTGATGCGTTGTTGCGTATCCATGACTGACCTTGCGGTTCCGTTATGTGTAGGGAATAGGCTGAAATGATAGCGGATTTCGGTAAGACCGGCCGAGGGCCGCTTTGCCACCCCGGCGATTAAGGCCGGACATCGAGGTCAGCCGGGCCACTGCCCGCCGCTGATTCGCTCGATGCCGGCAAGATCCTGCTCCGAGCGGACGTGTTCAAAACCTTGCGCCGTCAGCAGACCGCGCACGGCTTCCGCCTGATCGTACCCGTGTTCGATCCACAATACGCCGTTGGCGGCCAGACGGGTAGGCGCGCCAGCGATGATCGTGCGGATCGCGCTCAGGCCGTCGGCTTCGTCGGTGAGCGCGCCGCGCGGCTCGAAGCGCAGATCGCCTTCCGACAGATGCGGATCGCCGCTCGCGATATAAGGCGGATTGCTGACGATCGCATCAAAGCGCAATGCTGCGTCGAGCGAGCTGTACCAGTCGCTTTGCTGCAGGTCCACGGCGCCGCCGGGGCGTTTGGCATCCAGCAGACGTGCGGCATTGCGTGTGGCCACCGCCAGCGATTCGGCGGAACGGTCCAGCGCCCAGACCTGCGCATCGGGCCGCATCGACGCAATGGCCACGGCAATCGCACCGGTACCGGTGCCCAGATCGAGCACGCGCGGCCGCGAGATGTTTTCCATCGCGGCCAACGCCGTTTCGACCAGCAATTCGGTTTCAGGGCGTGGAATCAGCACGTCCGGTGTCACTTCGAAATCAAGCCCGAAGAATTCGCGCGCGCCGACCAGTTGCGCCACCGGCTCACCGGCGACACGCCGTGCTTCCAGGGCCAGGTATCGTTCGACTTCCGGGCTGTCGAGCGCCTCATCGCTGCGCGTAATCAATTGCGTATGCCGCCAGCCGAGCACGTGCGTGAGCAGAATCCGCGCTTCGAGCGACGGCAGTGGCGAGGCGCGCAACAAGGCGGCGGGCGTGACCGGATCCATTCGCGCTTAGTCCGCGTCGCCCAGCGATGCCAGCAACTCGGCCTGGTGCTCGCTGACGAGAGCCGCGATCAATTCGTCGAGATCGCCGTCCATGATCGCGTCGAGGCGATAGAGCGTCAGATTGATCCGGTGATCCGTCAGTCGCCCTTGCGGGAAGTTGTAGGTGCGAATCCGCTCCGAGCGATCGCCCGAGCCGATCAGGCTCTTGCGCGTTGCGGCTTCCTTCGCCTGCTGCTCGTGCGACTGCTTGTCCTTGATGCGTGCGGCCAAAACCTTCAGCGCGCGATCCTTGTTCTTGTGCTGCGACCGGTCGTCCTGACATTCGACGACGATGCCGGTCGGCAAGTGCGTGACCCGCACGGCCGAGTCTGTCTTGTTGATGTGCTGCCCGCCCGCGCCGGACGCGCGGAACGTATCGATGCGCAGATCGGCCGGATTGATTTCGACTTCGCCGATTTCGTCCGCTTCCGGCATCACCGCGACCGTGCACGCCGAGGTGTGAATGCGGCCCTGCGTTTCGGTGGCCGGCACGCGTTGCACGCGATGCCCGCCCGACTCGAACTTGAGCTTGGAATAGGCCGCTTCGCCGGCGATCCGCACGATCACTTCCTTGTAGCCGCCGAGGTCCGATTCGCTCGCCGACATCATCTCCACCTGCCAGCGATTGCGCTCGGCAAAGCGCAAGTACATGCGCAGTAAATCACCCGCGAACAGCGCCGATTCGTCGCCGCCCGTGCCGGCCCGGATTTCGAGGAAGATGTTGCGGTCGTCGTTCGGGTCTTTCGGCAGCAGCATTTTTTGCAATTCGGCGCCGAGTTTTTCCATCCGCTCGCGCGCCGCGCGAATTTCTTCTTCTGCGAAGTCGCGCATCGACGCGTCCGCCAGCAGTTCCTGCGCGGTCGCCGCGTCGTTCATCGCGAGGCGCCACAGCGCGTAATGCTCGACGACCGGCCCGAGCTCGGCGTGTTCACGCGTGAGCTTGCGGTATTGGTCGAGATTCGAGGTGATGTCCTCGCGGCTCAACAGGTCGTTCAGTTCGGCCAGCCGGGTAGTGAGCTGGTCGAGCTTGCGTTGCATGCTCGTTTTCATCGGACGGGTATCGGAGCGGACTCCGGCAAAGACGACGACTAGGGGAGTGGGCAGATGCCCTGATCAGAAGCATGTCGCGGGCCACTCAGTGTGGCGCGGACGGTGCGGCGGTGGCTGCGCCGCTAACGCTCCGTAGAACCGGAGTGTTTGTAGAAACTGCTCATCAATTCGATGAGCGTGTCACGGTTCTCGCTGCTCGCGCGATTGAGCGCGTGCGTGGGGCCGTGGATCAGTTTGTTGGTGAGCGATTGCGACAATGCTTCGAGCACCGCTGCCGGGTCCTCGCCGCGTGCGAGCATTTTCTGCGCGCGTTCGACTTCGGCGCGACGCAGCACGTCGGCCTGTGTATGCATGTGGCGGATCACCGGAACGATACTGCGTGCGTCGAGCCATTGCATGAAGTTCTGCACACGCGTTTCGATGATCGCCTCGGCCTGCGCGACCGCCGCTTGCCGCGACGCATTGCCTTCGCGCACAATCGCGCCGAGATCGTCGACGGTGTACAGGAACACGTCTTCGAGCTTGCCGACTTCGGGTTCAATATCGCGTGGCACGGCCAGATCGACCATGAAAATCGGCCGGTGACGGCGCGCTTTCACGGCCCGCTCGACGGCGCCCAGACCGATGATTGGCAAGGTGGACGCGGTGCACGACACGATGATGTCGAACTCATGCATGCGGGTGGGCAGTTCCGAGAGCGGAATGGCCCGGCCGTTGAAGCGTTCGGCGAGGCGGCTGCCGCGCTCGGCGGTGCGATTGGCGACGACGAGTTCGCGTGGCTGCTGCGCCGCGAAGTGCGTAGCGCACAACTCGATCATTTCGCCCGCGCCGATGAACAGCACGCGCTGGTTTGAAATCTTGTCGAAAATCCGTTGTGCGAGCCGCACAGCGGCTGCCGCCATGGAAACCGACTGCGCGCCGATTTCCGTCGTGCTGCGCACTTCTTTCGCAACGGCGAAGGTGCGCTGGAACAACTGGTTCAGATAGGTGCCGAGCGCGCCGGCCTCGGATGCCGTGCGCACCGCATCCTTCATTTGTCCGACGATTTGCGTCTCGCCCAACACCATCGAATCGAGCCCCGATGCGACGCGGAAAGCGTGGCGCACGGCTTCCGACTGCGGCAGCGCGTAGACGTGCGGCGCGAGTTCGTCGACGGACAGGTTGTGGTACTTCGAGAACCACTGGATCGCGGCTTCACGCGCGGCCTGGTCGTCGGTCGCGCAGTAAAGTTCGGTGCGGTTACAGGTGGACAGAATCGCCGCTTCCGGCGCCGTGCGGGCGGTGCGGCTAAGCCAGATGTTCTTGAAAGTGTCCAGTGCAGGCTTGATCTGTTCGAGCGGAAACGCCACGCGTTCGCGCAAGGCGACAGGCGCAGTGTGGTGATTGATTCCGATCGTTAGAAGCTGCATATGGGGAGCTATGGTTTAGCCCAATATTATAGCGTTTCCACGATTCTTTCATTCTGCGCCCGTCATCCGGCCTCCACAATGGCTTCCGGCGGGATCGCGTCGAGTTGATAGCCGTAGCCGTAGAGCGGTGTCAGGCAATACCCGAGTTCCGGGCGCAACTGCAATTTGGTCCGAACGCGCGACGCGTGGGTGTCGATCGTGCGCGACTTTACGTCGCGGCGGCGTGTCCAGACCGTTTCGAGAATATGCGCGCGCGACACCGGCCGTGACAGATTGGAAAACAGCAGCAGGGCAAAGCGGAATTCCTTCGGCGTCAGGGCGACCGTCTGATGACGGAAGGTGACGGCGAACTGCGCCGTGTCGAATGCATAGCCGCCGATCGTGTCGCGCCGCCGGTTGGACGGTCGCCGCAGTCCCGCGCGCCGCAGCAGCGCGTCCACTCGGGCCAGCATTTCCGGGCCGCGAACCGGTTTGGTCAGACAGTCGTCGGCGCCGGCATGCAGTGCGGCGACAATCTGGCTCTCGCGTGGCTCCGACAGCAGCACGATCACCGGCAAGTTCGGCAGGATCGAGCGGGCGCGCGGAATCAGATCTTCAGCGCAATGGTCGCCGGCCCAGTTTTCAGTGATGAGAAGGTCGAAGAATTCGTCGGCGGCGCGATGCAGAAACGGTGTGCTCGCCGTGAAGTGCTGGCACGCATGGCCGCCGGCAAAGATTAGCCGGCCGACCAGGGTGGCGTGCCGTAAGTCCGGCTCGATAAGGGCGATTCGCATGGCACGCTTTCAGCTTGGCAATTACCCGGGCTAGGTTTCTCCGTAAGGCTTACAGCTTGCCTAACATCACCCCGACCCCTAAACTCAACCGCTATGCGGAAAGCGCCGTGCTGAACCTCTATAGTTAATGAGACAAAAATGCTATCTGTGTTGGCTCCTTGCGCCCATGAGACGAATCTGAAACTGCGCGAGACCTGCCGCTGATGGGGTGGCCCGGAATCCTTGTGCTGGGCGCGGTGATTGGCCTGGCGGGCTGGTGGCTGCATCCGCTGCGCCGTTCGAGCCGTGCCCCGTGGTGGGTGGCGCTACTGACTGGCGTGCTGGGCGCGGGTGTTGCGCGCATGGCCGGCAACGTGGTGGGTCTTTTTCATGATGGCGATACGCTCGAATGGCCGGTATGTACCGCCATCGCGCTGGTCGCCGTCGCCGTGACGGTCGGCTTGCTTTCCCGTCGATGAATACTTGCAGGTGACTCCGATGAATGCCCGACTCCCCGAAACTTCCTCCATCCCCGAACGGCTCGCGACATTGCGCGATGCGATGGCGCGCGAAGGCGTAGCCGCCTATCTGGTGCCGTCCGCAGATCCCCATCTTTCCGAATATCTACCTGGGCGCTGGCAAGGCCGGCAGTGGTTGTCGGGCTTCACCGGCTCGGCCGGCACGCTCGTTGTGACCGCCGATTTCGCCGGCGTGTGGACCGACAGCCGCTATTGGGAACAAGCTAACGCGCAACTGGCCGGCACCGGCGTTCAGTTGATGAAGATGACCGGCGGTCAGCAGACCGCGCCGCATTTCGAATGGCTTGCGCAGAACGTCGCGACCGGCGGCACGGTCGGCGTGGACGGTGCCGTGCTGGGTGTGTCGGCGGCGCGTGCGTTGAGCCAGACGCTCTCGGCGCGCGGCGTGAAGCTGCGCACCGACGTCGACCTGTTCGACGCGATCTGGCCGCAGCGCCCGTCGCTACCCGCCGCCGCCGTGTTCGAGCATGCCGCGCCGCATGCGAGCGTCGCCCGTTCCGAAAAGCTCGCGCAGATTCGCCGTGCGATGGAAGAGAAGGGCGCGCAGTGGCACTTCATTTCCACGCTCGACGACCTCGCATGGCTTCTGAATCTGCGCGGCGCCGACGTCAGCTATAACCCGGTGTTCGTGGCGCACGCGCTGATTGGTCCGGAAAGCGCGTCGCTCTTCGTCGCCGACGGCAAGGTGCCGCAAGCACTGGCCAATGCGCTCGCGCATGACGGCATCAGCGTCGAGCCCTACGCAAAGGCGGCAGAAGCGCTGGCCGCGCTGCCGGGCGGCAGCACGCTGCTGATCGACCCGCGCCGCATTACCTATGGCTCGCTGCAGTCGGTGCCGTCCACGGTGAACGTCGTCGAGGCGGTCAATCCGTCTACGTTCTTCAAGTCGCGCAAAACCGAGGCGGAAGCGGAGCATGTGCGCGAGACGATGGAACAGGACGGTGCGGCGCTCGCCGAATTCTTCGCGTGGTTCGAAGGTGCGCTGGGCCGCGAAACGATCACCGAACTGACGATCGACGAGCGCCTGACGGCAGCCCGCGCACGCCGTCCGGGCTTCGTGTCGCTGAGCTTTGCGACGATCGCCGGCTTCAACGCGAACGGCGCGATGCCGCACTACCGCGCGACGGATGAATCACATTCGGTGATCGAGGGCAATGGCCTGTTGCTGATCGATTCGGGTGCGCAGTATCTGAGCGGCACGACCGACATCACCCGCGTTGTACCGGTCGGCACCATCAGCGAGGCACAGCGGCGCGATTTCACGATCGTGCTGAAAGGCACCATGGCGCTGTCGCGCGCGAAATTCCCGCGCGGCATCCGTTCGCCGATGCTCGACGCGATTGCGCGCGCACCGATCTGGGAAGCCGGCGCCGATTACGGTCATGGCACCGGTCACGGCGTGGGCTATTTCCTGAACGTGCACGAAGGCCCGCAGGTGATTTCGCACTACGCGCCGGCCGAGCCGTGGACCGCGATGGAAGAAGGCATGATCACCTCGGTCGAGCCGGGCATCTACCGGCCGGGCAAGTGGGGCGTGCGGATCGAGAACCTGGTGCTAAACGTGCCGGCGGAGAAAACCGAGTTCGGCGATTTCCTCAAGTTCGAGACGCTGACGCTGTGCCCGATCGACACACGCTGCCTCGACCTGTCGCTGTTGCGTGACGACGAGCGTGCATGGCTCAACGCGTATCACGAGATGGTGCGCACGCGCCTGTCGCCGCATGTGTCGGGCGAGGCCAGGGCGTGGCTCGAGTTGCGTACGCAAGCTATCTGATCTCATCGCCACGACCTTACTGACGGAGCGTGCATGGTCATCAAGGCAGTCGTGTTCGATTTCGGCGGCGTGCTGATCGACTGGAGCCCTGAGTATCTGTATCGCCAGTTGATTCCTGACGAAACGGAGCGCCGCTGGTTTTTGACGCACGTTTGTTCGATGGAATGGGTGATCCGTCAGGACGGCGGCCAGCCGATCGTCGAGGGGACCAACGAGCTGATCGCGAAGTTTCCCGATCACGCGCCACTGATCCGCGCGTTCTACGAGCGCTGGCACGAGATGGTGCCCGGCGTGCTGGAAGAGGGCGTGGCGCTCATGGAAAAGCTCGAAGCGGCCGATGTGCCGCTCTTCGGGCTGACGAACTGGTCGGCGGAGACGTTTCCGTATGCGTGGGAGCATTTCCCCGTGCTGCGGCGCTTCCGCGACATCGTCGTGTCGGGGCGGGTGAAGCTGGTGAAGCCCGATCCGGCGATCTTTGCGGAAATGCGTCAGCGGATCGAAGCGCAACTGCCGGGCATCCAGCCGGGCGAGCTCGTCTTCATTGACGACAATCTGAAAAACGCCGAGGCCGCGACGGCACTCGGCTGGCACGGCGTGCATCACACGAGCGCCACGAAAACGGAAGCAAGCCTGCGCGAATTGGGCTTGCCGGTCTAAGCGCGAGATGCCGCGTTCCGGCGGTGCTGGTTAAAGCGGCGACGTGGTGCGTCTTCGCTTTAATGGCGCCGCCTGCGTCGGCCCAAGTCCGCCTACTGACCGAGTAGATTCTTCAACGCGTTGCCCAATCCTTTCACTGTCTCCCCGGCGCCTTTCGCCACACCTTCGACGCTCACCCCCATCGCTTTCGCAAAACCGGCGGCAAGGCGCGTCATCAGACTTTCCTGCACCGAAAACTTCGGGTCGCGCAAATTCCCATCCAGTACGAAATGTAGCGAGATGTCGCCGTTGTGGGTCTTGAGCGCGGCGATGGCGGCTTTAGTCGGAATCGACATGAAGGTGTCGAGCGGGTTGTCACTGTCGGCGAGTTGCAGCTGGTGGACCGTCAACGTTCCGGGCGCGTGCAATTGATAGTTGCGCACCGTCGATTCAACCGTCAGGTCGACCGTGCCGCCCGTCACCTGCGCCTTCGCTCCGGCCTTTTTGAGCAGGTACGGATCCAGCATCACGACATCGACACCGCGTAGTGTGCTGGTCGTCTGCGAATCCTTGCTGGCAACCTTGATCCATCCGCCGAACGAAACGGTGCCAGTATGCATCGGACCTTTGATCGAGCCGGTGACGCTGACGTTGGTCGGTTCGGTGAGCGCGGGCAGATGCAGGTGATCGACAGTTGCGTTGGCGTTGCTGACCGTCACTTTGAATGCCGGTGGGCCGACGGTCATGTCGTAGAAATGAAAGTTGCCTTGCTCGAAGCTAATGTGATCGACCAGCTTTTCGCGGGAGCTGGGGATTGCCGCGCTGCTGGCTTCGTCGTCGGTGGAGCCGTTGATCGTTTGTCGCAGATTCGGCATCAGGCGGATCGCACCGTCTTTTGTTCGCAGCACGGCGATGTCGAAGCCGCGCACTACCACGCTGCGGATATGCATGCGCCGCGCGAGCAGATCGCGGATATCGGGCGTGATGGTGATTTCGTCGGCGCGCAGCGGATCGCCGGCGGGCCAGCCAGGCGGCGCCTTGAGCAGAACGTTGGTGAGGTGGACTGAAGTGAGGCCGACCCGGATGCTTTCGGCGCTGCCTAATGGCCCGAGCGTCGCAATGACGCGTTCTTTGACTTCGCGCTGCGCGAACTGCAGCGCACCGACCGCGACGACAATCAGCACCAGTAGCACGCCACCTGCGGCAATGGCCCAGCGCTTGCCCTTCGACATCGCCATGCTTGCCTCCTCGTCGCCGCGCTGGGCGCGGTGTGGGTGTGATCGGCCGGTGTGTGCGCCCGTTGGACACACAATTATTTGATACGGCGGAGTTCCTGCATCCCGCCGCGACGACGTGCATCACGCCGTGGCACGCAAAGCGTGTGCCCTACCGCCTATCCGGCAAACGCACGGCAATTCCGGCGCGCAAAGGCGAGCAAAATGAACGGGCAAACGGCCGGTAAAACGCGCCGACCGGGCGGCCAGCACAGCGGTCCACAAAGCGTCAGCAAAAAACCGACCAGCCAAACGGCCCGCTCGTCAGCCAACGAGCGGGCCGCCAGGCTAGCGATTTATCGCGCGATCGGCTTGTAACGCAGACGCTTCGGACGTGCAGCTTCTTCACCGAGGCGTGCACGCTTGTCCGCTTCGTATTCCTGGTAGTTGCCGTCGAAGAACGTGATTTGCGAATCGCCTTCGAACGCCAGGATGTGCGTCGCGATACGGTCGAGGAACCAGCGATCGTGCGAGATCACCATGACGGAACCGGCGAATTCGAGCAGTGCATCTTCGAGCGCGCGCAGCGTTTCGACGTCCAGGTCGTTCGACGGTTCGTCCAGCAGCAGCACGTTGCCACCCGCGATCAGCGTTTTCGCCAGGTGCAGCCGGCCGCGCTCACCACCCGACAGATTGCCAACGGTCTTCTGCTGATCGCCGCCCTTGAAGTTGAAGCGGCCGATGTACGCACGCGAAGGCGTTTCGTACTTGCCGACCGTCAGCACGTCCGCACCGCCGGAGATTTCTTCGAATACGGTCTTCGAGCCATTGAGCGCATCGCGGCTCTGATCCACGTATGCGAGCTTGACCGTCGGGCCTTGCACGATCTCGCCCGAATCCGGCTGCTCACGGCCGGTCAGCATGCGGAACAGCGTCGACTTACCCGCGCCGTTCGGCCCGATGATGCCGACGATCGCGCCCGCCGGAACCTTGAAGCTGACGTCGTCGAGCAGCAAACGGTCGCCGTACGACTTGCTGACGTTCTTGAACTCGATGACTTCATTACCCAGGCGGTCGCCGACCGGGATGAAGATTTCCGAGGTTTCGTTGCGCTTCTGGTAGTCCTGGCTGTTCAATTCCTCGAAGCGGGCGATACGCGCCTTCGACTTCGCCTGACGGCCCTTCGGGTTCTGGCGCACCCACTCCAGTTCCTTCTTGATCGCCTTCTGACGCGCCGATTCCGACGACTCTTCCTGCTTCAGGCGCTCTTCCTTCTGGTCGAGCCAGCTGCTGTAGTTGCCCTTCCAGGGAATGCCGTGGCCGCGGTCGAGTTCGAGAATCCACTCGGCGGCGTTATCGAGGAAGTAGCGATCGTGGGTGACGGCGACGACCGTGCCCGGGAAGCGTGTGAGGAACTGTTCGAGCCAGTCGACCGATTCCGCGTCCAGGTGGTTGGTCGGTTCGTCGAGCAGCAGCATGTCCGGCTTTTCGAGCAGCAGCTTGCACAACGCGACGCGGCGCTTTTCACCGCCCGACAGATGTTCGATCTTCGCGTCCCACGCCGGCAGACGCAGCGCGTCGGCGGCGATCTCGATCTGCTGTTCGGCGCTGCCGTCGGTGGTGGCGAGAATCGCTTCGTACTTGGCTTGCTCCGCGGCGAGTGCGTCGAAGTCGGCGTCCGGCTCCGCGTAGGCCGCGTAGATTTCGTCGAGTTTCTTTTGCGCGCCGAAGACGTCGCCGAGACCTTCCTCGACCGCTTCACGCACCGTCTTGTTCGGATCGAGCTGCGGTTCCTGCGGCAGATAGCCGATGTTCAGGTTCGGCATCGGCGTGGCTTCGCCTTCGATGTCTTTGTCCACACCGGCCATGATGCGGATCAGCGTCGACTTGCCCGAGCCGTTCAGGCCGAGCAAGCCGATTTTCGCGCCGGGGAAGAACGACAGCGAGATGTCTTTCAGGATTTGACGCTTGGGCGGCACGATTTTGCCGACCCGGTTCATGGTGAAGACGTATTGGGCCATTTGCTTGCAATAGACGTTGACGACGCCGGCCGCGTGGGGGCGGGCGGTCGTGGGTGGATGGGTAATCGGTGTGTTGGCCGGGCAGTGCGCCCGGCGCCGGCCGGCGCGGCGTCGAGCTCGGCGTCGAACTTCGCGACGCCCCGCGCGCGGGCGGGTTGTGCAGATGGCATTGTACTTCGGGGCGGGGGTGGGGCGGCAGAGGGCGCCCCTGGTGACGTCAGTTCGCGCGCCGTCCACTCGCCGGATCGAAGAAATGCAGATGCTGCGCGGGCAGCGAGACTTGCAGCGCTTCGCCAGCGGCGGGTCGATGCGTATGCGGCAGTCGCACAGTCACGTCGTGTTTGCCCCAGCGACCGTGCGCGAGGTTGTCCGCGCCGAGCAGTTCGCAGGAATCGACGGTCAACGTGGCGTGAGATGCGTCCGCTTGACCCGGCGTCATGTGCTCGGGGCGGACGCCGAGGGTCCATTCGCGGCCCTTGGCAACTTCCCGGCCGATCGATGCCACGCCTGTGAGCGGCAACTTTGGCCCGTTGCCTGCGACCTCGAACATAGAACCGTCATCCGACACCCGGCCTTCCAGCAGATTCATCCCCGGTGAGCCGATGAAGCTCGCAACGAACACCGTCGCCGGCCGCTCGTAGACCTCGGTCGGCGCGCCGATCTGCTCCGCGTGGCCCTTGTTCATCACGATCACGCGTTGCGCCAGCGTCATTGCTTCGATCTGATCGTGGGTGACGTAGAGGCTGGTCGTGGCAAGCCGTGCATGCAGGCGCTGGATTTCGAGGCGCATCTGCACGCGCAGGCGTGCATCGAGATTGGACAGGGGTTCATCGAACAGAAACACCGCCGGCTCGCGCACGATCGCGCGGCCCATTGCGACGCGTTGTCGTTGCCCACCGGACAACTCGCGCGGTTTGCGTGCGAGCAGCGGTCCAAGCTCGAGAATCTGCGCCGCAGCTTCCACCCGCTTCGCAATCTGCGCGCGGTCGACGCCCGCGATCTTCAGCGCGTAGCCCATGTTCTCGGCGACGCTCATATGCGGATACAGCGCGTAGTTCTGGAACACCATTGCGATGTTGCGATCCTTCGGCTCCAGGCGATTGACCACTTTGCCGGAGATCGAGACGGTGCCGTCGGAAATGCCTTCGAGGCCGGCCACCATCCGCAGCAAGGTCGATTTGCCGCAACCGGACGGGCCGACCATCACGACGAACTCGCCGTCCGAGACGTCGACGTCGATGCCGTGCAACACGAACTGTTTGCCGTCGTAGGTCTTTTTAACGCCTTGCAGAGTCAGTGCAGCCATGCTGTTTTAGCCTTTTCGTTGCTTGCCGCGCGTGCCATGCATTGCGCGATGTTCTTTTTTCCATGTCCAACGCCGAAGCTCGCCCAATCTGCGCGAGTTACTTCTCCGAGTCCACCAACCCGCGCACGAACCAGCGCTGCATCGTCAGCACGACGGCGAGCGGCGGCAGCATCGCGAGCAGCGTTGCGGTCATCACGAGATGCCATTCGGTTGCGGTGTCGCCCGACGCGATCATGCTTTTGATGCCGACCACGGCCGTGGTCAGCGATTGCTGGCTCGTAATCAGGATCGGCCATAGATACTGATTCCAGCCGTAGATAAACGTGATGACGAACAGCGCCGCCATGTTCGTCTTCGACAACGGCAACACCACGTCCCAGAAGAAACGCATCGCCCCGGCACCGTCGATGCGTGCCGCTTCCATCAGCTCATCGGGCAGCGTCATGAAGAACTGGCGGAACAGGAAGGTGGCGGTGGCCGATGCGATCAACGGCAAGGTCAGGCCGCTGTACGTATTGCTCATATGCATCGACGACACAACCTGCACGGTCGGAAAGATCCGCACTTCGACCGGCAGCATCAGCGTGATGAAGATCAGCCAGAACGACAGATTGCGAAATGGAAAGCGGAAAAACACGATCGCATACGCGGAGATCATCGAGATGGCGATCTTGCCGATCGAAATCACCAGCGCCATCACGAGGCTGTTGAACAGCATGCGGCCGAATGGCGCCGCCGCATTGCCGCTGCCATGCGACCAGACAGCCGCGATGTTCTCGAACAGATGCGTACTCGGCACGAGCGACAACGGCACGCTGAACACCTCGTGCTCGCTCATCGTCGCCGCGCAAAACGCGACGTACACCGGAAACACCACCAGCACGACGCCGAGAATCAGCACCGCATGGCAGAAAAGGTCGAAACCGCGGCGGTTCTCGATCATGAGTATTGAACCCTGCGTTCGATGAAGCGGAATTGCACGACCGTCAACGCGACGACGATCACCATCAGGATGACGGACTGCGCGCCCGAGCTGCCGATGTCCAGCCCCTGAAAGCCTTCAGCGAAAATCTTGTAGATCAGCGTTCGGGTGGATTGCGCCGGGCCGCCGCCGGTGGCGGCGTCGATCACCGGGAAGGTGTCGAAGAACGCGTAGGTGATATTGATCACCAGCAGGAAGAAGCTGGTCGGCGAAAGCAGCGGCAGGGCGATGCCGAAGAAGCGCCTTACCGGACCGGCGCCGTCGATGGCCGCCGCTTCGATCAGCGAACGCGGAATCGCCTGCAAGCCGGCATAAAAGAACAGAAAGTTATAGCTGACCTGTTTCCACACCGAAGCCAGCACCACCAGAAACATCGCCTGGCCCGCATTCAACGCGTGATTCCACACGATCCCGTACTTGGCGAGCGTATAGGTGACGAGGCCGATGCTCGGATTGAACAGGAACGACCACAACACGGCGGCGATCGCGGGCGCGACCGCATACGGCCAGATCAGCAGCGTCTGATAGGCCTTCGCACCGCGCGTCACGCGATCCGCGCAGACCGCCAGCAACAGCGAAATCACCAATCCGAACACGGTGACGAGCGCACAGAAAATCAGCGTCGTATTGAACGACGACAGGTAAAGCGGATCGGCGAACAACTGCTTGAAATTGGCGAGCCCGACAAACTCGCTCGACGTGCCGAACGCGTCCTGACTCTGCGTGGACTGCCACAGCGCCTCGCCTGCCGGCCACAGAAAGAACAGCAGCGTGATCAGGAGTTGCGGCGCGACGAGCAGGTAGGGCAGCACGCTGGTGCCGAAGCTGGAGCGCTTTTCCATCGAAGTTTCCTAGGTTCTGCTGCAACAACAGGTTTCGGTGCGGGCGCACCGAAACCTTGCCGGCTGGTGCTTAGTTACCGGCTTTCTCGAATCGGCGCAGCAACTCGTCGCCACGCGACACCGACGAATCGAGTGCTTGTTGCGGCGTCTTCTTGTCCGCCCACACCTGTTCGAGTTCTTCGTCGATCACGGTGCGGATCTGCGGCATGTTGCCCAGACGCAAGCCCTTCGTGTACGGCAGAGGCGGCTTGTTAAGCATCTGCTTGATCGCGGTATCGCTGCCCGGATTCTTCTCGTAGAAGCCTTGCTGCTGGGTCAACTGATAGGCGGCGGTCGTGACCGGCAGATAGCCGGTGTCCTGGTGCCACTTCGCGGCAACTGGCGCCGACGACAGATAAGACATGAATTTCGCCACGCCCTTGTACACCGCCGGATCCTTACCCGACAGCACCCACAGGCTCGCCCCGCCGATGATCGCGTTCTGCGGCGCGCCCTTCACGCTGGCGTCGTACGGCAGCATGCCGGTGCCAAAATTGAACTTCGCGTACTTCTTGATCGTGGCAAGCGAGCCCGACGAGTTCGTAATGATCCCGCAGTCGCCGCTATAGAACTTCGATATCGGTTCGTCTTTGCGGCCAACGTACGTGAAGGTGCCTTCCTTCTGCATGTTCTGCAGGAACTGGATGTGCGCGACTTGCAGCGGCTTGTTGAATTCGAGCTGCGCGTCGGCACCGTCGAAACCGTTGTTCTTGGAAGCGAACGGCGCGCCATGCCAGGCGCTATAGTTTTCGAGCTGAATCCAGCTCTGCCAGCCCGACGAATAGCCGCATGCCATGCCCGACGCCTTCAGCTTTTGCGAGTCCACCTGCAATTCGGCCCAGGTTTTCGGCGGCTGATTCGGATCGAGCCCGGCTTTCTTGAACGCGTCCTTGTTGTAGTACAACACCGGCGTCGAGCTGTTGAACGGCATCGAGATCAGCTCGCCGGTTTTGGCGTCGCTGTAATAGCTGGCGATGGTCGGCACGAAGGCCTTTTCGTCGAGCGGTACGCCGGCTTGCTTGAACACTTCCGAGACCGGGATCACGGCTTTCTTCGCCTGCATCATTGTCGCGGTGCCGACTTCATAGACCTGCAGAATGGCCGGTGCGTTGCCGCTGCGATAAGCCGCGATGCCCGCGGCGAGGGTCTGGTCGTAGCTGCCCTTGAACACCGGCACGATCTTGTAGTCGCTTTGCGACGCGTTGAACGCGTTGGCGATGTCGTTCAGACGCTCACCGAGGGCGGCTTCCATGGCGTGCCAGAATTGGATTTCAGTGGCGGCATGGGCTGCCTGGCTAATGCCGAGGCTCAGCACGGCGGCAACGGAAAGCGAACGGAATAACGGCTTGCAACGCATCGATTGATCTCCTAGTCGGAATGGGCGCAGATGGGAATCGCGCGATTCTATTTGTGTTCGATGACATTCTGGCGTCAGTTGCCGAACGGCAGTCCGCTGTTGACGGGCACCAGATGCCGCAATTTAACACCGGCTGTCACCGAACGGAAACAATGGGCGTCTGGAAGGGCGGGTACGTGCGACGTCACGACCCGACGCAGGCTGCCAGCCCACGGGCATGATGGCAAGGAGCAAGGAGCAAGGAGCAAGGAGCAAGGAGCAAGGAGCAAGGAGCAAGGAGCAAGGAGCAAGGAGCAAGGCGCAAGGCGCAAGGCGCAAGGCGCAAGGCGCTTTGCGAGATCATGCGTATTTGATCAGCGTGCTTATTAATCAGGATTCCAGATGCTGAGTTCAGTACGATTGGCGGTTTGCGGTTCGATAGCGAGTCTCATGCTTGCGGGATGTGCGCTGACGCCCACCACGAATGACGGGCCGCCAACGGTGACCTCGCTGCCGAAGATCATCGCGCATCGCGGCGGCACAGGCGACGCGCCCGAAAACACGCTAGAAGCGATTCGGCAGTCGATCGCGCATCATGCCGACGCCATGTGGCTCACAGTTCAGTTGAGCAAGGACGGCGTGCCGGTGTTGTACCGTCCGGCCGATCTGTCGGCGTTGACCGACACGAAGGGGCCGGTGTCCGCATTCACGGCCGCACAACTCGCGCGTGTGAACGCCGGCTGGAATTTTCGCCGCGGCGGCGCGTATCCCTATCGCGATCACCCGACCGGCATTCCGACGCTGCGTGAAGCATTACAAGCGACCCTGCCTGCCATGCCGATCATCCTCGATATGAAAGCATTGCCGGCCGCGCCGCAGGCGCAGGCGGTGGCGCGGGTGCTGGACGAAGAAAACGCGTGGCCGCGCGTGTCGATCTATTCGACCGAAGCGGAGTATCAGCAGAGTTTCGCCGGCTATCCGCAGGCGAAACTGTTCGAGTCGCGCGATGCGACCCGTGGGCGGCTCGTGCGCGTGTTGCTGAATCAGGGCTGCGTGGATGCGCCTGCCGCCCACGCAATGACAGCGTTCGAGTTGCATCGCGCGATGACGGTGGTGGAGAAGTTCACCTTGGGTGAAGGCCGCTCCGACGTGAAAGCAACGCTGTGGACGCCCGCAACCGTGGCTTGTTTCCGGCAGAAGCCCGGTGTCCGGATCGTGGCGATTGCGGTGAACGATGCGGAAGATTATCGGGCGGCAGCGTGTCTGGGGATCGATGCCGTGCTGGCGGATTCGCCGTCGCACATGGCGGCCGTCAGGGACGGTATCCCGCTGCCGCTCCAGTGCGTCGCAGATAACGGAGCGGTCGCGCAGTAAAACAAAAAGCCCGCTTTTGAGCGGGCTTTCGGGGGAGAGGCAGCGGGCGGCGGCGCTTAACGGTCGTCTGGCATTCTGCCAATCGCCGCCTCACGCCGAGGCCGGGCCTTAGCAGGCCGTTGAAATATCCGTCGTTGATGCGCCCAGATGCATTACGACGGATGCTGGGTTCGCACTTTTGAAACGCGGAACACGTTGCGGGCATTCGACGTTGCTCGCGGGTTCGCCATATCGATGTTATCCATTGCTTCCTGCCCCTTAACCGGCAAGTGTGCGCATACGCGTCAGGTTGTAGCCGACCTGCGTCAGCACGAAGAGCTGGTCTACGCGTTCAAGTCCTCGATACATCGCTTGTCGAATTCGTCCGACTGTCTTGCCCCATCCGAACACCTGCTCAATGCGTTTACGTTTTTGCTGGCTGACCGCGTAACCCGGCCAGCGCGTAGTTCGCTCGTCAATTGCTGAGCCTCCTGGACGACCATCGTTTTGCGCCACATGCGGCGTGACACGATTCGCGCGACAACTGCCGACGAAGCCGGCGGTGTCGTAGTTCTTGTCCGCACCGACCGTGATGGCACGCGACGCAACACTCGCGGCATCAGCAAGCATCTGCCCGGCCGCGTCGCGCTCGGCGGTGCCCGTCGCCAGCGTCACCTGTGCGTTGACCACCAGGCCGTGCCGGTTGTCGGTCAGCACGTGGCCCATATAACAGAGCATCGCTCCGGTTCCTTTGCTCTTACGAAACAGGCACGCCTGCTCGTCCGTCGTGGATTGGTGCGTCTCGTTACTGCGCTTCTGTCCATGCCAGTTGTCATTCGGCGCGGGCGGTTCGTCAGGAGGCCTGTCTTCTTTGTCCGGACTTGCCTTGGGCACAAAGCTCTTGTGCCCGGCCCATGCCTGAATCAACGTGCCGTCGACGCTAAAGTGCTCCCCAGAAAGATATCCGCGCTCGCGCGCGGTCTCGACTGTCTCGTTGAAGAGCAACACCAGCACATCGTGTTCGAGCAACCGGTCGCGGTTCTTGCTGAACGTCGAGTGGTCCCACACGGTCCCGTCCATCGGCAGGCCGACGAACCAGCGGAACAACATATTGTAGGAAATCTGTTCCACCAGCATGCGCTCGCTACGAATTGAGTACAGCACCTGCAGCAAAAGAGCTCGCACCAGCTTCTCCGGCGCAATGCTCGGCCGACCTCCTTTCACGTCAGCCTCGTACATCCGCGCGAACACATCGTCCATGCGTTTAAGCGCGTCATTGAGCCAGGTGCGAATCGGACGCAACGGATGGTCCTTCGGCACAAAATCGTCCAGCTTCAACACCGTGAACATTGATTCGGTAAAACCATCTGGCCCACGCATCCGTTCCATCTCGCTCTCATTGATGACATACGTTCAACGTTTACGCCTGCGTTCCGGATGACCGCTACATGAGGTATTTCACCGGCCTGTTAGACGTTGAACAGGAAGTTCATCACGTCGCCGTCGTGCACGACGTATTCCTTGCCTTCCGCACGCATCTTGCCGGCTTCTTTCGCGCCTTGCTCACCCTTGTAGGAGATGAAGTCGTTGAAGGCGATCGTCTGCGCGCGAATGAAGCCGCGCTCGAAGTCGGTGTGAATCGCGCCGGCTGCCTGCGGTGCGGTATCGCCGATATGGATCGTCCACGCGCGCACTTCCTTCACGCCGGCCGTGAAGTAGGTTTGAAGGCCTAGCAACTTGAAAGCCGCACGAGCCACGCGGTTCAGGCCCGGCTCTTCCATGCCCATGTCGGCGAGGAACACTTCCATGTCCGCTTGTTCGAGGTCGGCGATTTCTGCTTCGATCGCCGCACACACGGCGACGACCGGTGCGCCTTCGGCTGCCGCGAACTTCGTGACTGCGTCGAGGTGCGGGTTGTTCTCGAACCCGTCGTCCTTCACATTGGCGACGTACATGGTCGGCTTGGCGGTGATCAGGCAGAACGGCTTGAGCGTGGCCTTTTCCTCATCCGACAGGTCGAGCGCGCGGACCGGCTTGGCCTGGTCGAGCTGCGCGCGCACTTTTTCCAGCACCGCGGCGTTCTTGATGGCTTCCTTGTCGTTACCCGACTTGGCGGCCTTCGAATAGCGCGACAGCGCCTTTTCGACGGTCGCGAGGTCGGCCAGTGCCAGTTCGGTGTTGATCACTTCGATATCCGACAGCGGATCGATCTTGTTCGCGACGTGAATCACGTTCTCGTCTTCGAAGCAGCGCACCACGTGCGTGATTGCGTCGGTTTCGCGGATGTTCGCGAGGAACTGGTTGCCCAGACCTTCGCCCTTGCTCGCACCGGCCACGAGACCGGCGATGTCGACAAATTCCACCACCGCCGGCAGGATGCGCTCCGGCTTGACGATTTCAGCGAGGGCCTTCAAACGTGCGTCCGGTACTTCGACAATACCGACGTTCGGCTCGATCGTGCAGAACGGATAGTTTTCGGCGGCAATGCCCGCCTTGGTCAGCGCGTTGAACAGGGTGGACTTGCCGACGTTAGGCAGGCCGACGATGCCGCATTTGAGGCTCATGGAAATCCTTCAGTGAATCAGTAAGTTGCGTGATGCGCTCGACGCTGTGTGCAGGATTCGAAAAGCCTTCGCGTTTGGCGTGGCGGAGGAAGCGCAGCGGAGCGGGACAAGACACCAGATCGGGGCGTTGCCTCGACGATTCTGGGCGAGTTTTGTCACGGAAAGCGCAATTGTAACCCGTTCGGATGGGGTTCTTGATCTGCCTGCGGTAAAGCCGGGCGCTCGATCCGTCCCCCGCAACCCCCGCGGCTATAATGCGCGGATGAACGCACACCACCAGACCTTTGATGCCGCCGTGATCGGCGGCGGGCTCGTCGGCAAGACCGCGGCGTTGGCGCTGACGCAAGGCGGATTGCGCGTGGCGCTGCTCGCACAACCCTGTGCGGCGCTGGCCGCCGGCGCCACCTTCGACTCGCGGGTCTACGCGCTGTCGTCGAGTTCGCAGGCTCTGCTGGAGCGGTTGCGGGTCTGGCAGGCGCTCGATCTGTCAAAGCTCGGGCCCGTCTACGACATGCGCGTCTATGGCGATGCGCATGCCGAACTCCACTTTTCGGCGTTTCAGGCGTCCGTGCCGCAATTGGCGTGGATCGCCGAGTCGTCAGTGATCGAGCGCGCGCTGGATGCCGCGCTGCGGTTCCAGCCGAATCTCACCTGGATCGACACGCGTGCGCAGGCGCTGGACTTTACCACCGAAGGTGCGAGCGTCGGTCTCGCCAACGGCAACGTGCTCGAGGCCGATCTGGTGGTCGGTGCGGACGGCGCGCATTCGTGGGTGCGCGCGCAGATCGGCTCGAAGATGGACCGGCGCGACTATAAGCAAACCGGCGTGGTCGCGAATTTCAAGGCCGAAAAGCCGCACAGCGAAACCGCTTATCAATGGTTCAGGGACGGCGAAATCATCGCGCTGCTGCCGATGCCGGACGGCCACGTATCGCTGGTCTGGTCGGCGCGCACCGAGCACGCCGAACAACTTCTTGCGCTTGATCCTGCGCAACTCGCGGCTGAAGTCGAGCGCGTGACAGGCGAGCAGTTCGGCGCTCTGGAATGCGTGACGCCCGCGCAAGGCTTCCCGCTCGCGCTGCAAACCGTCGATAAGCTCGTGGCGCCGCACGTCGCACTCGTTGGCGACGCCGCGCATCTGATTCACCCGTTGGCGGGCCAGGGTATGAACCTCGGTTTGCGCGATGTCGCGGCGCTTGCCGAGACGGTCGCCGGCAAGGAAGCGTTCCGTGATCTCGGCGACATGGTGCTGCTGCGCCGTTACGAACGCGCCCGCCGCGAAGACATCCGCGCGCTGATGATTGCCACCGACGGCCTGCAAAAGCTCTTCTCGGTGCCCGGTCCGTTTGCCAAGGTGCTGCGCAATACCGGCATGGCGTTTGTCGGCGCGCAGCCGTTCATCAAGCGCTGGCTGGTGTCGGCCGCGCTGGGGTAATGCGCCCGAGCCCGCATACCCGGCCGGCGAGACGGGTATCATGAACGGATGGACGCCATTCTGGTCAGACCAGAAACGTCCCAAAAAACGCGTCTCACGCGCGATTGAACTCCAGGAATTCAGTATGAAAAAATCCTTCCGCATCGCGGCCGCCGTGCTCGCGATCGCTGCCGTGGCAATCGGCTGCTCCGCGCAGGCCGACCAAGCCACCGACAAGCTCAAAGCCACACTGCAAACGCGTCTGACCGACGTGACGATCAAGAGCGTGACGAAGTCGCCGATTGCCGGCCTCTACGAAGTGAATCTCGGCACGCAGATCATCTATAGCGATGCGAATGGCGATTACCTCATGCTCGGCGACCTGGTCGACGCGAAGACCCGCAAGAATCTGACTGAAGCGCGTCTGGCGGAAACCAACCGGATCGACTTCGCGAGTCTGCCGTTCGCGAACGCGGTGAAAGTCGTGAAGGGCAATGGCGCGCGCAAGATCGCCGTGTTCTCCGATCCGAACTGCCCGTACTGCAAGCAGCTCGAAACCACGCTCAAGTCGATCGATAACGTGACGGTCTACACCTTTCTGTACCCGGTGCTGTCGCCGGATTCGACCGCAAAGTCGAAGTCGATCTGGTGCTCGACCGACCGCGCGAAGGCGTGGGAATCGTGGATGCAGGATCATCAGGCACCCACGGCAGCCGGCACCTGCGACACCGCCGCGATCGACAAGAACCTCGCGCTCGGCCGGGCGATGAACGTCGACGGCACGCCCACGGTGTTCCTCGCCGACGGCCGCCGCCTGCCCGGCGCCGTGCCGGCCGACCGTCTGGACAAGGAAATGTCCGCCGTGCACTGAGCACGCAGCACCAGTCGAAGAAAGGAGGCGCGCAGTGCGCCTCCTTTCACATCCAGCGCGAACCTCCCCGCCAGAACACTTCTAGTCGCCGCCGATGAAGCCGATCCGCTACACCATTGTTCCGAAGCAACCCGCCGCCCACCTGTTCGAAGTCACCGTGACCGTCGCCGATCCCGATCCGGCCGGCCAGCGTTTCGCGCTGCCGGTGTGGATTCCGGGCAGCTATATGGTGCGCGAATTCGCGCGCAATATCGTCACGTTGCGGGCCACTAATGACGCGGGCCGCAAGGTGCGTGTCGAAAAGACCGACAAGCACACGTGGCAGGCCGCGCCGGTCAAAGGCGCGCTGACGCTGCGCTACGAGGTATATGCATGGGATCTGTCGGTGCGCGCCGCGCATCTTGACGACACGACGGGCTTTTTCAACGGCACCAGCGTATTTCTGTCGCCGCTCGGTCACGAGGACGCACAGTGCGTGGTCGATATCCAGAAACCGGACGGCGCGGCATATCGCGACTGGCGCGTCGCCACCGCGTTGCCGGAAGTACGCGGCACGAAGCGCTATGGTTTCGGCGAGTATCGCGCGCAGAACTACGACGAGTTGATCGATCATCCGGTGACATTGGGCGAATTCGCGCTTGCAACCTTCAAGGCACACGGTGTGCCGCACGACATCGTGATCGCGGGTCGCGTGATCGGGCTCGATATGGCCCGCCTGTCCGCCGATCTGAAGCGTATCTGCGAAACGCAGATCGCATTGTTTGAGCCGAAGTCGAAGAAAGCGCCGATGGATCGCTACGTGTTCATGACCCAGGCCGTCACCGATGGCTATGGCGGACTGGAGCATCGCGCCTCGACGGCGTTGATCTGCAACCGCGGCGATCTGCCGGTGGAAGGCCGCGACGCGCCCACCGAGGGCTACCGAACCTACCTCGGTCTGTGCAGCCACGAATACTTCCACACCTGGAACGTGAAGCGCATCAAGCCGGCCGTGTTCGCGCCATACGACCTGAGCGTCGAAAACTACACGTCGTTGCTGTGGCTGTTCGAAGGCTTCACCTCTTACTACGACGATCTGATCCTCGTGCGCAGCGGCCTGATTTCGCAAGACGACTATTTCGGCCTGCTCGGCAAGGTAGTCGGTGGCGTGCAGCGCGGCAGCGGCCGTCTGAAGCAGACGGTGGCCGAAAGCTCGTTCGACGCGTGGGTCAAATACTATCGGCAGGATGAAAACGCGCCGAACGCGATCGTCAGCTATTACACCAAGGGCTCGCTCGTCGCGCTTGCATTCGATCTGACGATTCGTGCGCAGACTGGCAACCGCAAATCGCTCGATGACGTGATGCGCCTTCTGTGGCAGCGCTTTGGGCACGACTTCTACCGCGGCAAGCCCGTCGGTGTCGAAGAAAGCGAGATCGAGGCGATCTTTGCGGAAGCGACCGGTGTGCAACTGGGCGAGTTGTTCGCCGAGGCAGTCCACGGTACACACGATCTGCCCCTCGACACGCTGCTCGCGCCTTTTGGCGTCACACTCGCGCCCGAGCTAGAGAAGAATGGCAAGCCGTCGCTCGGCGCGCGTGTGCGCGGCGGCGCGGATTGCACGCTGGCGGCCGTTCACGACGGCAGCGCGGCACAAAAAGCCGGCCTCTCGGCGGGCGATGTGCTGATCGCGCTCGACGGTCTTCGTGTAACCGGCTCGAATCTTGATTCGCTACTGTCACGCTATCTGCCGGGCGCGAAGGTCGAAGTCCACGCCTTCCGCCGCGACGAGCTGCGCACGGCGCAAGTCAAGCTGGACGGGCCTGACGTGGCGCGCTACAAGCTGACCGTCAGCGATAAACGGCCCGCCGCGCGCAAGGCGCGGGAGCGTTGGCTGGCAAGCTGATCGTAATTCACGCTGTGGTTAATCGATGACTCAGGGCGGGGGGATTGTTCTACCAGTGCAACAATCCTTCGCTGCGGGATGGCTTTTTCCCGGGCGGGTAAAAAATCACAATGGCTCCACTCGCGCAAAACTGCGCGCCCCTACTGGAGTCAACCATGACCACGATCCTGCAAATTAACTCGGCAGCCCGCTCGCAAGGCGCGAACTCGACGCTTCTCGTCAACGAGCTGACCGCAAAGCTGCAACAATCGAATTCGGGCGCGCAAGTCGTCGTCCGTAACCTGCAAGCTGAACCGCTGCCGCACCTGGACGATGCCGTCCTCGGCGCGTTCTTCACGCCGGCTGACCAGCGCACGCCGGAACAAGTTGCGATCGCTGCACGCAGCGAAGCGCTGATCGCAGAACTGCAAGCCGCCGACATCATCGTGATCGGCGCCCCGATGTACAACTTCGGCATTTCGTCGCAACTGAAGACGTACTTCGACTTCATCGCACGCGCTGGCATCACGTTCCAGTACACGGCGAACGGTCCGGAAGGCCTCGTGAAGGGCAAGAAGGTCCACGTGGTTTCGGCACGCGGCGGCAAGTATCTTGGCACCCCGAACGACAGCCAAACGCCGTACCTGAAGGCCTTCCTTGGCTTCCTCGGCATGACCGACGTGAACTTCATCTACGCCGAAGGCCTGAACATGGGCCCGGATGCTGCGAGCGCAGCGTTGGCTGGCGCACGTGAAGCAATCGCTGCTGCGTAAGGTGTGAGGTTTGTCTCGCGCTGCGTGATCGCAGCGCGGTGGAATGAAAAAACGCCTCGGAGTGTGAATTCCGTGGCGTTTTTGTTTTTGCGGCGGTGATCTTTGGTAGCCGGTGTCAGTGCGCTTCGCGCGACGGGCGTTATGCCAGCATCTGCGCTTCGTCGGGCAAGCGCCAGTCGATCGGTTCGCGGCCGTGCTTCACGAGATATTCGTTGGCCGACGCAAAGTGCCCGCAGCCGAGAAAGCCGCGATGCGCCGACAGCGGCGACGGATGCGGCGCTTCCAGCACGTAGTGCGACTTGCCGCCGAGCAGCGCGCGCTTGGCTTGCGCATGCGCGCCCCACAGCATGAACACGAGGCCGTCATGCCGCATGGCCAATTCGTGAATCAGCGTGTCGGTGCATTTCTCCCAGCCGCGTTTCGCGTGGCTCGCAGCCGAATCGCGCTCGACGGTCAGCACCGTGTTCAACAGCAGCACGCCCTGTTTGGCCCATGTGTCGAGGCAGCCATGACGCGGCGGCTCATGGCCGAGGCTCGCGGCGATTTCCTTGAAGATGTTGCGCAGCGACGGCGGCGTGCGTACGTTCGGCGCTACTGAAAACGCCAGTCCGTGCGCTTGCGGCGTGCCGCGGTCTTCGCCGTGATACGGGTCCTGCCCGAGGATCACGACTTTGACTTCGTCGGGACTGGTGAGGCGCAGGGCGCGGAAGACATCGGCGGGATAGACGGTTTTGCCGGCCGCGCGCTCACCGTCGACGAAACGGCACAAGGGCGCGTAGGCGTCGCTTTCGATGAACGGGTTGAGGTGTGCGCGCCAGGCTGGGGGCAGGGCGGCGAATTGGGCTTCGAGTGTCGGCGGCGGTTGGTCGGCGACGGGCGGTGTGTGCGGCCGTGCGCTTGTGTCGGCCGGTGTGGCCGTGGTGTCGCCGAATAGCGAGGCTTGCGACGAATTGGGGCGAGTGCGGGAAGCTGAGGTCATGGCGGAGAAGTGTCGCAGCAAATGCGGGCTGGCTCAAGGTTTGAGTGCCGCGTGGGCGTTGCGCACCTTGCGGGCGTGCGTTGTCGGCAGAGGCGTAGCGCTGAGGGAGTGTTTCGGCGCGCGGGACAAACGCTGAAATGAACACGTCGGATGTGATACCGCGGGACAAGCGCGGCGGGACAAACATACCGAACCGAACACGTCGAAAGTAATACTGCGAGACGAACACACCCAATCGAACACGCGCCCCGCCTTGGTCACACACGCCGAGAGCTTAAGCCGCCCGCAACTGATACCCGCGTTGTGCCTTGCTGATGTTGTCCGGCGCGAGGCCGGCGACCTGTTTGCCGAGTTCGCTCGCGAGCGCGTTGAGCGCCGCTTCGTCGCCGGATTTCAGTTCAAGCTCGACTTCGGAGATCGGCGCGCGGCGCGTCTCGCCGTTCACCTCAGCGATAACGTCGCCCCGGTCGATGGCGGCTTCGACTTTCGAGCCGTCCAGTTCGACATTCCACAGTGTGCGGGTGAAATTCGTTCGGAACAGTTCGATCAATTCCGGCGCCGCCTGGCGCAAGGCCTCGGCGGCAGCGGGTTCGTCGCATGCGTGCAGCAAGGCGTCGATTTCGAGTTTCTCGCCCGCCACCGGCATTTCCCACTCGTGTCGGCTATGCAGTCCGTCCTTCGCGTGGCCCACTGTCTTGAACGTTTGCAGCCAGCCGTCCGGCGTATGCCGCAGCCGCAGCGCGCTTTTCGACGTAGCCAGCGCAAGCCTGGGCGTATCGAAGTAGATATTCGCCAACTCGATCGGGCGACCCTCGTCGCCGGTGCGTGCGACGAACCACTGCGTCGCCTCTTTCACCTGGCTCGCCGGCAACGCCAGCTTGATTTCACGTTCCATGCCCATCGTGTGCTCCGCTGTGTCCGCTGAATGTTGAAGCCGCGCTTAGAAAAACATCCGCGCAAGTTCCACACCCGGCTCTTCCGCGCGCATGAACGCCTCGCCGACGAGGAACGTATGCACGTCCATCGCCCGCAGACGTTCGACATCCTGACGCGACAGAATGCCCGACTCCGTGACGACGATACGGTCGTCCGGAATCGATTCGAGCATGCCGATGGTCGTCTCAATCGATGTTTCGAAGGTGCGTAGATTGCGGTTGTTGATGCCGATCAGCGGCGTCTTCAACTTCAGCGATTCCATCAGTTCATTGTGGTCATGCACTTCGACCAGCACCGCGAGGCCCAGCGAATGCGCGAGCGCTTCGAGGTCCTGCATCTGCGAGGTTTCCAGAGCGGCAGCGATCAGCAGGATCGCGTCCGCGCCCATCGCGCGGGCTTCGACGATCTGGTACGGATCGACGATGAAGTCTTTGCGCAGCACCGGCAGACTGCAGGCGGCGCGCGCTTCCTCGAGATACGCAACGCTGCCCTGGAAGAACTGGACGTCGGTGAGCACGGACAAACAGGCTGCGCCGTGTTTTTCATACGAACGCGCGATCTCGGCGGGGACGAAGTTTTCGCGCAGCACGCCTTTCGACGGGCTCGCCTTCTTCACTTCGGAGATCACCGCAGCCAGACCGGCCGCGTGTTTCGCACGCAATGCACCGACGAAATCGCGGATGTCGCGCGACGACGCTTCGAGGCGCAGTTCTTCGAGCGGCGCGCTCTGTTCAGCCGCGCGGACTTCTTCGCGTTTGACCGCGATGATGCGGTCGAGGATGTCGCTCATGAGTATCTCGCTACGTAATTACTGCTTGAATTGCTGGGTGAAGCGGATCAGGTCGTCGACCTTCGCTCGTGCCTTGCCGCTCGCGATCGCTTCGCGCGCCAACTGGATGCCGTCCGCGATCGACGCCGCCACGTTCGCCGAGTAGAGGGCCGTGCCCGCGTTCAGCGTGACGATTTCACGCGCGACGCCCGGCTTGTTGTCGAGCGCTTCCAGCAGCATCAGTTTGGACTCGGCGGCGTCGGCCACTTTCAGCGTACGGTTCGACACCATCTGCATGCCGAAGTCTTCCGGATGGATCTCGTATTCGTGCACCTCGCCGTCGCGCAACTCGCCGACTTGCGTGGCCGCGCCGAGCGAGACTTCGTCCATGCCGTCCATACCGTACACCACCAGCACGTGCTTCGCGCCGAGGCGCTGCATCACGCGCACCTGAATACCGACGAGGTCCCCGTGGAACACGCCCATCAGTTGATTAGGCGCGCCGGCCGGATTGGTCAGTGGCCCAAGAATATTGAAGATGGTCCGCACGCCGAGTTCGCGGCGCACCGGCGCGATGTTCTTCATGGCCGGATGATGGTTCGGCGCGAACATGAAGCCCATGCCGGTTTCGGCAATCGAGGCCGCCACCTGTTCCGGCTGCAGATCGATATTCACGCCGAGTGCTTCGAGCACGTCCGCGCTGCCCGACTTGCTCGACACGCCGCGATTGCCGTGTTTCGCGACCTTGGCGCTGGCCGCGGCCGCAACGAACATCGTCGCGGTGGAAATATTGAAGGTGTGCGAGCCGTCGCCGCCGGTGCCGACGATATCGACGAAGTTCGAGTTGTCCTGCACCTCGACGTGCCGGGCAAATTCACGCATCACCGTGGCAGCTGCGGTGATTTCGCCGATGGTCTCTTTTTTGACGCGCAGGCCGGTAATGATCGCCGCCGACATCACAGGCGACAGTTCGCCGCGCATGATGAGCCGCATCAGGTGCAGCATTTCGTCGTGGAAAATTTCGCGGTGCTCAATCGTGCGTTGCAGCGCTTCCTGGGGCGTAATCGACATGATTTCGTCTCTCTTTATCAAGCGGTGCGGTGGGCTGTCTTCGACTGCTTCACGAAGTTTTCGAGCAAGGCGTGGCCGTGTTCGGACAGGATCGATTCCGGATGGAATTGCACGCCTTCAACGGCCAGTTCCTTGTGACGCACGCCCATGATTTCGCCGTCTTCGGTCCATGCGGACACTTCGAGGCAATCCGGCAGCGATTCGCGTTCGATCGCGAGCGAGTGGTAGCGGGTCACGACGAAATGCTTCGGCAGATCGGCGAATACACCTTTGCAGTCGGTTTCGATCGTGCTCACCTTGCCGTGCATGATGGTTTGCGCGCGCACCACGCGGCCGCCAAATGCTTCGCCGATCGCCTGATGGCCGAGGCATACGCCCAGAATCGGCGTCTTGCCGGCGAATTCGCGCAGCACGTCGAGGGTGATGCCGGCGTGTTGCGGGTTGCTCGGACCGGGCGACAGGCAAATGCGCTCCGGGTTGAGCTTCGCAATTTCGTCCAGCGTGATTTCGTCGTTCCGATAGGTGCGCACGTCTTCGCCGAGTTCGCCGAAGTACTGCACCAGGTTGTAGGTGAACGAGTCGTAGTTGTCGATCATAAGCAGCATGGTGTGTCTCCGGTCAGAAGTCGCTATCGAGGCCGTCTTGAACCTGCTCGGCGGCACGCAGCACAGCGCGCGCCTTGTTCTCGGTCTCTTGCCATTCGGATTCCGGCACGGAATCCGCGACTACACCCGCTGCCGCCTGCACATACAGATTGCCGTTTGCGATCACGCCGGTGCGGATCGTGATCGCCAGATCCATTTCGCCCGTGAACGACAGATAGCCGACGGCGCCGCCGTAGAGGCCGCGCTTCACCGGTTCCAGTTCGTCGATCAATTCCATCGCGCGAACCTTCGGCGCGCCGGACAACGTGCCGGCCGGGAAGGTGGCGCGCAGCACGTCGAAGTTGGTGGTGCCGGGCTTCAGTTTGCCTTCGACCGAACTCACGATGTGCTGCACGTGCGAGTACTTCTCGATCACCATCTGATCGGTGACGACCACCGAACCGATCTGCGAAATACGGCCCACGTCGTTACGCGCGAGGTCGATCAGCATCACGTGTTCGGCGATTTCCTTCGGATCGTTCAGCAGTTCGGTGGCGAGCTCTGCGTCGCGGTCCGGCGTGTTGCCGCGCGGACGGGTGCCGGCGAGCGGCCGGATCGTCACGATGCGATCTTCGCCGCGCTTTTCCTGGCGCACCAGAATTTCCGGCGACGCGCCGACCACGTGGAAGTCGCCGAAGTTGTAGAAATACATATAGGGCGACGGATTCAGCGAGCGTAGCGCGCGATACAGCGACAGCGGATTGTCGCGGTACGGCTTGATCAGACGCTGGCCGACCTGCACTTGCATCAACTCGCCGGCGGCGATGTATTCCTTCGCCTGGCGCACAGCGGCCAGGTAATCGTCTTTGGCAAACTCGCGGTAAGTTTCGGTGCGCACGCTGGCCGACGTGACCGGCGGCTGCACGGTTGAGCGCAAACGCTGACGCAATTCACGCAGACGCTGCTTGGCTTTTGTGTACGCCTCGGGTTGCGTCGGATCGGCGTAGACCACCAGGTAGAGCTTGCCCGCGAGGTTGTCGATCACCGCGACTTCTTCGGTGAGCAGCAGCTGAATGTCCGGCAGATTCAGATCGTCTTTCGGCGCGGTGTGCGCGAGCTTTTTCTCGATGTAGCGCACTGCGTCATAGCCGAAGTAGCCCGCGAGGCCGCCCGCGAAACGCGGCAGACCGGGGCGCTGTGCCACTTTGAAGCGGCCCTGGAATTGCTGGATGAACTCGAGCGGATCGCCCTCATGCGTTTCGACGACTTTGCCGTCCCGCACGACTTCCGACACGCCGTTGCGGGTGCGCAGCAGCGTGCGCGCCGGCAGGCCAATGAACGAATAGCGGCCAAAGCGTTCGCCGCCCACCACCGATTCCAGCAGGAACGAGTTGGCGCCGTTGCGTTCGCTCTGCGCTAGCTTCAGGTACAGCGAGAGCGGCGTTTCGAGGTCGGCGAGCGCTTCGGCGATCAGCGGAATGCGGTTGAAACCCTCGTTGGCGAGGGACTGGAATTCGAGTTCGGTCATGTTCCGATCCTGTACGTACGTCAGACGGCACTATGCGTCGGACAAAGCGGGGCGTTACGCGGCCGGTCAGGCGTTCGTTCGACGTTTCGACACGATGATACCGACCGGCGCGAGTTTCCCATCGACGCATGCAAGGGGTTTCAGCGCATACATGTACTTTGCGGGTACACGAACGCCAAATCAACCGATGCAGCGAAACAAGGTGATGGAAAAAACGCGTGAGCGCAGCGAAGTAAAAAACGGTTGCCGAAGACGAGCTTCAGCGTACCTCAGGCGAGGTTAGCGCGACCAGCGACGCCAGGGCCAGGCTCCCCGGTCGATGCTAATCAGACTCCGTTTTTTATTCAGAAACATGAGGATGAGGGACTTTTCAGGTCGTGGAATGGTGCGCTGCGATAGCCTTGGCGGCATCGAGCAGCGAGGCAACTATACCATCGGATTTTATTTCTTGTATAGCTCGGCCGTGGTTGTAGCCGTACGGCAGCGTCAGCGTTGCCATGCCCGCCGCGCGGCCTGCCAGCGCATCGTTTTCCGAATCGCCGATGGCAACCGTGGTTTCCGGTGTGACGCCTAGCTGCGCCGCGGCGGTGATCATCGGCAGCGGATCCGGCTTCTTTTTCGGCAGGCTGTCGCCGCCTAGCACGACGCTGAAATACTGGCTGAGCCCGTATTGCTCCAGCAACTCGACTGCGAAACGGTGCGGCTTGTTGGTGACGCAGGCGAGTTTGAGGCCGGCATCGCGCATGGCGCTGAGGCCGGCTTCGACCTCGGGGTACAGCCGCGTGTGCACGCCGTTGATCTTGGCGTATTCCGCCTGATAGATTGCGAGCGCCTCGTCGAAACGGTCTTGTGCGTGGTCTGTTTCGAAGCGCTGGGCCAGCACACGCCGAATCAGATTCTCCGAACCCTTGCCGATGTAGCCGACCACTTCCTCGCGCGACGTTTCCGTCGCGTCGAGTTGCGCAAGCATCCCGTTCAGGCCGGCGGTGAAATCGTCTGCGGTATCGATCATCGTGCCGTCGAGGTCGATAATCGCGGCTTGCAGGCGCGGGCCGGTGAAGGTCGGGGCAGGGAACGGAGTCGTCATTTTTGGTGCGGGATATCAGTGGTCGATCGGTGCGCGATCAGTGCTCGATGTTGGCGAGTGCGGCGCGCATCTTGTCAATCACCGCCTTGTGATCCGGCGCGCCGAAGATCGCCGAGCCTGCCACGAACGTGTCCGCGCCAGCCGCCGCGATTTCGGCGATGTTGTCGACCTTCACGCCGCCGTCCACTTCGAGATGAATCTCGCGGCCGGTCTTTTCCTTGTAGGCGTCGATGCGCTTGCGCGCTTCGCGCAGTTTGACGAGCGCTTCAGGAATGAACGATTGACCGCCGAAGCCCGGATTCACCGACATGATCAGCACCAGATCGACCTTGTCCATCACGTAGTCCAGATAGCTCAGCGATGTGGCCGGGTTGAACACGAGGCCGGCCTTGCAACCGTGATCGCGAATCAGCGACAGCGTGCGGTCGACATGGTCCGAGCCTTCCGGATGAAAGCTGATCAGGTTCGCGCCGGCCTTGGCGAAGTCCGGCACGATGCGGTCGACCGGGCGCACCATCAGGTGCACGTCGATCGGCACGTCCACGTGCGGGCGGATCGCTTCGCAGACGAGCGGGCCGATTGTCAGGTTCGGCACATAATGGTTGTCCATCACGTCGAAGTGAATCCAGTCGGCGCCGGCGGCGACAACGTTGCGGACTTCTTCGCCGAGGCGGGCGAAATCGGCGGACAGAATGCTGGGGGCGATGCGGAATTGCGTCATGGCGGGGGCGGATGCAAGCGGGAAAACGCCATTTTACCGTTTTGTACGCTTCTGAACCGGCTTGGGGACGAGTTGAGGCCGGCACCGAAAACGCACGGCATGGGTGACAAAACGCCTTAGCGGCCCTTGGCCAGAGGGATTTGTCCGGTTGCGGGCATGCCGCGCATCAAGCAGAATGCCAAACCATAGGCGCCGCTTCGCTAATGTGCCCGCAAACCATTGGCGTTCGGGGCTTCCCGCGATTTTTCACACTCCGTTTCACCAGACCGGAATCAGGATGAGCCAGTACGAATTCAGCGTCTCGGCGCAGGTGCAGTTTCTGCCCGAAGAGTCGGACCCGGAGCGCCGCCAGTATGCGTTTGCATACACGCTGACCATCCGTAACAGCGGTCAGGTGCCCGCGCAGTTGATTGCGCGTCACTGGGTGATCACCGACAGTGAAAACAATGTGCAGGAAGTGAAAGGCCTGGGCGTGGTCGGGCATCAGCCGCTGCTCAAACCGGGCGAGCACTTCGAATATACGAGTTGGGCCGTGATCGCCACGCCCGTCGGCACCATGCGCGGCGACTATTTCTGCGTGGCGGAGGACGGCGAGCGCTTCGACGCACCCGTGCCCGAGTTCATTCTGCGGATGCCGCGTACTTTGCATTGAACCGAGGGCGCGGCTGGCGGTCTTTAAAAAGCTTTACAGCGCAGCTTTACTGGGATTGTTGCTGTTTTTGCTGTTCATGGGTGGCGGCGCGGGCGGCCTTTTTCTTGCCGGACGACGTCCAGACAACGATAAAGACGAGCAGGAAGAGTGCGAGGAGCGATTCCAGCGCGAAGATGAGCATCGGGTATTCGTCGAACAGATCAGACATGGCGGTTTCCATCAAGAACGAACATTGTATGCGTTTTGTCCGCACGGCCGGAGCATGGCTCGGCGCGCTTTCGGTGGCGGTAATGCTGGCTTCCTGCGGTGGCGGCGGCGCAGTCCGGCCTTCGGTTTCACCGCCCACGGGTGCCGCGATCATACCCGGGCAGATCGCCGCGACGCGGCTCACTGCGGTAGCCTGGCAGCAGGTGCCAGGGTGGCAGGACGATTCGCTGATCGGCGCGACGGCCGCGTTGCGGCAAAACTGCCTGAGGCTTGCGCGTCAACCGAACTGGGCCCGCGCATGCGCGGCCGCCTCGCAGATCGACGATCTGGACGTCACCAGTGCGCGGGCATTTTTCGAGGCGTATTTCACGCCGTTCCAGTTAGCCAATAACGACGGCACGCTCGATGGCCTCGTCACCGGCTACTACGAGCCGTTGCTGCGCGGTTCGCGCACGCGGCACGGCGTGTATCAGACGGCGCTGTACCGCTGGCCATCGGGTTATCGCGCGGGTGCACCGCTGCCGGCGCGTGCGCAACTCGAGCGTGCGGGCGTGCTCAACGGCAATGAACTCGTGTGGGTCGACGATCCGATCGAAGCGTTCTTCCTGCAAGTGCAAGGCTCCGGGCGCGTCGTGATGGAAGACGGCAGCGTGATGCGGGTCGGATTTGGCGGCACGAACAATCAACCGTACAAGTCGATTGGGCGGTGGCTGCTCGATCGCGGTGAACTGACGCCGGCGCAAGCGACCATGCAAGGCATCAAGGCATGGGCGCGTGCGAATCCGACGCGGGTCGACGCGCTGCTCGATACCAATCCGCGCTTCGTGTTCTTCCGCGAGATGCCGTCCGGCGAGAGTGCGCCGAGCGGCGGTGCCGATGGTCCGATCGGTGCGTTGGGCGTGCCGTTGACGCCGGAGCGATCGATCGCCGTGGATCCGACTTCGATTCCGCTGGGTACGCCGGTGTTCCTGCAGACCACGCGTCCGTTGACGAACTCACCGATGAATCGTCTCGTCTTTGCACAGGACACGGGTTCCGCGATCAAAGGCGGTGTGCGCGCGGACTACTTCTGGGGCCTCGGCGACGACGCCGGCGATCTGGCCGGCAAGATGAAGCAGGGCGGCCGGATGTGGTTGTTGTTGCCGAATTCGTGAGGGTTTGGCGGCGGGGCGGCGGCGAGGGCTTCCTGATCGCTGGTTTCTGGTTTGATAACGGTGCTGACACTGATCAGCTCCGTTATCAGGCATCAACCTTCGGCGCTTCGCTTAAAGCCCCGACTTCCGCTTGTCCACCACACGCCGCGCCTTGCCTACCGAACGCTCGATGCCGTTCACACCCAGCACGTTCACGATCGCGCTGACACCGATCAGCGCCTTGATGTCGTAGGTCAGCGCCTGTTTTGCCGTGGTCAACGCAGCAGTGTCCGGTGCTGATTCCGGGCAGGGCTCGACGTTCAACGTCAATACATCGAGCGGTCCTTCCTTCGTCAGCACGATTTGATAGTGCGGCGCGAAGGCGTGTTGCTTGAGTAGCAATTCTTCGATCTGCGTCGGGAACACGTTGACGCCACGCACGATCATCATGTCGTCAGAGCGGCCCGTGATTTTTTCCATCCGGCGCATGGTGCGTGCGCTGCCCGGCAGGAGGCGGGTCAGATCGCGCGTTCGGTATCGGACGATCGGCAGCGCTTCCTTGGTCAACGACGTGAATACCAGTTCGCCGAGCTCGCCGTCCGGCAGCACTTCACCGGTTTCGGGGTCGATGATCTCGGGGTAGAAATGGTCTTCCCAGATGGTCGGGCCGTCTTTGGTCTCGACGCACTCCGAAGCGACGCCAGGTCCCATTACTTCCGACAGACCGTAGATATCCACCGCGTCGATGCCCATGCGCTTTTCGATCGCCTGGCGCATATCGTTGGTCCACGGCTCCGCGCCGAAGATGCCGAGGCGCAGCGAGCAATTCGCCGGATCGACGCCTTGCCGTTCGAGTTCGTCGGCGATCGACAACATATAGCTCGGCGTCACCATGATGATGTCCGGCCGGAAGTCCTGAATCAGTTGCACCTGCTTTTCAGTCTGACCGCCGCCGAACGGGATCACCGTCAGCCCGGCGCGCTCGGCGCCGTAGTGCGCGCCCAGGCCGCCTGTGAACAGACCGTAGCCGTAGCTCACGTGAACCTTGTCGCCGCGCTTCGCGCCTGCGGCACGGATCGAACGTGCGACGAGATTCGCCCACGTATCGATATCGCGTGCAGTGTAGCCAACGACCGTGGGCTTGCCCGTCGTCCCGGACGACGCGTGGATTCGCGAGATCTGTTCCTGCGGCACCGCGAACATGCCGAACGGGTAGCTGTCGCGCAGATCCTTCTTGGTGGTGAACGGGAAGCGCGCCAGGTCCGCGAGAGTCTTCACTTCGCTCGGGTGAACGCCGGCTTCATCGAATTTGTGCCGATACACAGGCGAATTCTCATAAGCGTGGTTCAGCGACCATTTGAGCCGTTCGAGTTGGAGCGCGGCGAGTTCGTCGCGGCTGGCTGTCTCGATGGGATCGAGCGGAAGGGCGGTGGTCATCGAATGTCTCCTTGCTGCCTCAATGCTTGGGTCTGGGGTGCGGTGCGCTTGCTCGCAAAAACCAGGGACTCGCTGCTATCTACTATCTATATACGTGGTGGCAATAGGTCGCGAACGTGTCGCGGCTCTGCCGTTCAATCTGCTGTTCAATCGCCGGTAGGAATCAGGTTGCCTTTGATCTGTGCCGATTTGCCGCGAAACATCGCCACGGTCTCCTCTGCGCGATTCGTGACGCGAATATCGTAAATGCCGGTGCGGCCGCTCAGGGTTTGCTCGACCGCTTCGGCAGTCAACACGTCGCCGCCTTTTACCGGCCGCAGGAACTCGATCGAGCAGCCGGCTGCGACGGTGTTGATGTTGTACGTGTTGCAAGCGAAAGCGAATGTCGAATCAGCGAGCGTGAAAATCAGGCCACCGTGGCAAATCTGATGGCCGTTGAGGAAGTCGTCGCGCACGGCCATGCGCAGGCACGCGTATCCTGGGCGCACTTCAACGATTTCGAGGCCGAGCGCCCGGCTGCACGCGTCGTTTTCGTACATGGCGGCCGCGGTTGCGCGAGCGAGTTCGTCGGGTGTCATTTGGGCGGGGTGGTTCGGTTGCGTGGACATATCAGCGACCCTCGAAGCGCGGCGCGCGTTTTTCGACGAACGCCTGCACGCCTTCTGCGTAATCGTGCGAAGCACCGAGTTCGCGTTGCAGATCGCGTTCGAGATCGAGCTGCTGATCCAGCGTTTGTGTCGCGCCAGCGCGCATTGCCTGCTTGATCGCGGCGACGGCGCGCGTGGGCTGCTGCGCCAGTTGTGCCGCAAGTTTGTTCGCGGTTGCGGCCAGCTCGGTGTCATCAACCGCTTGCCAGATCAGCCCCCAGCTTTCGGCTTTTTCCGCGCTCAGTTTGTCGCCGGTGATGGCGAGACCCAAGGCGCGGGCCATGCCGACGCGTTGCGGCAGGAACCATGTGCCGCCCGAGTCCGGCACGAGACCGATCTTCACGAATGCCTGAATGAAGCTGGCCGAACGAGCGGCAAGCACGAGATCGCAAGCTAGCGCGAGATTGGCGCCGGCACCGGCTGCCGTGCCGTTTACAGCGGCAATCACGGGCAACGGCAGTGCTTGCAGGCGGCGAATTAGCGGATTGAAATGCGCATTGATCAGTTCGCCCAGATCGGTCACTGCGCCTGGAGTGAAGTCGAGATCCGCGAGATCCTGTCCTGCGCAGAAGCCGCGGCCCGCGCCGGTCAGCACGAGCGCGCGAGCGCCGGACGCTTCGACCTGGCCGAGTGCGGCGCTCAATTCCTGGTGCATCGCGCGGGTAAAGCTGTTGAGCTTGTCCGGGCGGTTCAGTGTGATGGTCGCTACGCGGCTCGATGTATCGATGTCGAGGCGAATCGCTTCATATGACATTGGGTGTCTCCTCAAAGTCTCTTTGGTCGGCGGCGCAATGGGCGAAGCGGCGGCAGGTTCAGAGCCGCTCGATTACCAAAGCAATGCCTTGGCCTACGCCGATACACATCGTGCAAAGTGCAAAGCGGCCGTTGATTCGCTCCAACTGATAAAGCGCGGTAGTGATCAAACGCGCGCCGGAAGCGCCGAGCGGGTGGCCGAGCGCAATCGCTCCGCCGTTCGGATTGACGCGCGGATCGTCGTCGCGCAGGCCGAGCGTACGCAAGACCGCCAGTCCCTGCGACGCGAAGGCTTCGTTCAACTCGATCACGTCGAACTGATCGAGTGTCATGTTCAGTTGCTTCAACAGCTTTTGCGTGGCCGGCGCCGGGCCGATGCCCATGATGCGCGGCTCCACGCCCGCCGTTGCCATGCCCACCACGCGTGCGCGGCGACGCAATCCGTATTGATCGGCAGCTTCCTGATTCGCGAGCAACAGCGCGCATGCGCCGTCGTTCACACCCGATGCATTGCCTGCGGTCACGCTGCCGTCGGGGCGGACCACGCCCTTGAGCTTGCCCAGGCTTTCGAGCGACGTTTCGCGCGGATGCTCGTCGAGCGTCACGCGTACGGGGTCGCCTTTCTTCTGCGCAATTTCAACACCGACGATTTCCTGAGCGAGCGTTCCGTCGCGCTGCGCGCGAGCCGCTTTTTGCTGACTCGCCAGAGCAAAGGCGTCCTGATCCGCGCGGCTTATGCCGAACTCGACGGCCACGTTTTCCGCGGTCTCCGGCATCGAATCGACGCCGTATTGACGCTTCATCAACGGATTGACGAAACGCCAGCCAATAGTCGTGTCGTAAATATCGGCCTGCCGTGAAAATGCGCTGGTGGCCTTGCCCATCACGAACGGCGCGCGCGTCATGCTTTCGACGCCGCCTGCAATCATCAGCCGCGCTTCGCCGGCCTTGATGGCGCGTGCTGCGGTGCCGACCGCGTCCATACCCGAGCCGCACAGACGGTTGATGGTTGTGCCGGACGCAGCCGTGGGCAAGCCGGCCAGCAAAGCCGCCATGCGAGCCACGTTGCGGTTGTCGTCACCGGCCTGATTGGCACAGCCATAGATCACGTCGTCGAGGGCTTGCCAGTCGACACTGGCATTGCGTTCGATCAACGCCCTGATCGGTACCGCGCCGAGGTCGTCGGCGCGGACATCCTTCAGGGCGCCGCCGTAGCGGCCGATTGGTGTGCGAATCGCGTCGCAAATGAAGGCGTCGTTCATGTGGGATCCTGCTGGGACGGATCGGCGGGACTTGCCAATCCGATGTCTCATGTTAGTTGGGGCGCACGGCTCGGTCCATTCGGCCAAACGGCATAGGGCGAAAGCCGTGCTTTTGTCTTATGCCATTCAGCCAGCTACCGCCGGTGCCGCTTTCGGTTCAACATGAACGCGACTTTGAACGACGCGGAAGCGGTTTGCGACAAAGGCTGCGTCGGCCAGCGCGGCATTTGCCGCCGGGTTTGCGCCCGTGCCGTGGAAGTCGGAGAAGGCCGCCGACTGATTGACGAATACGCCGCCCGTCAAATTGATCGAGAGTGCTACGCCGCCGCGGATCGATGCTTCATGCGCTTCGTCGAGCACGGTTTCGTCCGTGCTGTAGACCGACAGCGTCAGTGCACCATGTTCGGCAGCGATTGCGCCGGCAAGGTCGAGCGACTGCGCTGTCGAGTCCGTCGCGATCACGAATGAGATCGGGCCGAACCATTCTTTGATGAACTGCGCGTGGTCGGTGGCAGCGTCCAGTTGGAGCACGAGCGGTGTGCGCACACGGGCACCCGCAAAAGCCGGATGTTCCAACGATTGGCTTTCTACTAGAACGCGGCCGAGCTTGCTGGCTTCCTCGATGCGCTGGGTGACACCTTCGTTCTGGATCGCACCAAGCAGTTCAACGGCGCGAGCCGGGTCGGCGACCAGTTTTTGCACGGCGCCGGCGATAGCCTGAGCGACGTCGTCGAAGCCGAGTGTGCCATCAGCGGTCCGGATGCCGCCGCGCGGCACATAGATGTTTTGCGGCGCGGTGCACATTTGTCCCGAGTACAGCGCGAGCGAGAAGGCGATATTGCGAGCGGCGGCTTTGATGTCGTCGACCGAGTCGATCACGATCTGGTTGACACCGGCTTTCTCGGTGTAGACCTGAGCCTGGTGTGCATTGCGCTCGAGCCAGGTGCCGTTTTGAGTGCTGCCCGTGAAATCGATCAATTTGATTTCAGGGCGCAGAGCCAGGTCCTGAACCAGCGGGCCGTCGTTCGGTTCGGTGGCCAGCAGCGTAACAACGTTCGGATCGAATCCGGCTTCACGCAGCACATCGCGAGCGATGCGCACGGTCAGCGCGAGTGGCAGAATCGCTCCCGGGTGCGGCTTCACGATGACTGTGTTGCCAGTGGCCAGATCGGCGAAGAGGCCCGGATAGCCGTTCCATGTCGGGAAGGTGCAGCAGCCGAGCACGAGGCCGGTGCCGCGCGGCACGACTGTGTAGCGCTTGTGCATCGCGAGCGGCGGATTTTTGCCTTGCGGCTTTTCCCAGTGGGCGTTGGCGGGAATGCGGCGCAGTTGGTCCCACGCGTACACGACTGCTTCGAGCGCACGGTCTTGCGCATGCGGGCCGCCGGCCTGGAAGGCCATCATGAATGCCTGGCCGGTCGTGTGCATCACGCTGTAGCCGATTTCGAAGCTGGCGCGATTCACGCGCGCGAGGATTTCGAGGCACACGCCGATCCACGCCTGTGGGCCGGCTGCGCGCCAATCGCGCTGTGCCGCAGCGGCTGCGGAGATCAACGCATCAGGATCGGCCTTCGGATAGCGCACGCCGAGCGGGAACCCGAACGGCGAGACTTCAGCGCCGACGGTTTCTCCGGTCGACGGCTGGTCCAGTTCGAACGTCTTGTTCAGAAGCGCTTTGAATGCGGCTTCGCCGTCTGCGCTAGCTGTTTCCCCGTACACTTTCGGACTGGGCATCTCGACAAACGGACTCCAGTAGCCGCGCGTTTCGACCGCGGTGAGTGCCTTTTGCAGCGTGTCTTCGTGCTTGGTGAATAGCGGATGTGTCATGGCAGAGGGGCTTGGCTGTACGTTGGGAAAAGCCTGTCGAATAATTGACCGACCGGTTGGTTGGTGAATGGTAGCATTACTGAGACGGCTGCGCGAAGCGTTTTTTGCGCGCCATTAACCATTAGGAGGCGGCATGGCTTACGAGAACATTCTGGTTGAGACGCGTGGACGGGTGGGTTTGGTCACGTTGAATCGCCCGAAGGCGTTGAACGCACTGAACGACGCGTTGATGGACGAACTGGGCGCAGCGCTGCGGGAGTTCGATGCCGACGACGCGATCGGTGCGATCGTGGTGACGGGCAGCGAGAAAGCGTTCGCGGCTGGAGCCGACATCGGCATGATGGCGACCTATACCTATATGGACGTCTACAAAGGCGACTACATCACCCGTAACTGGGAAACAGTGCGCTCCATCCGCAAGCCGATTATTGCTGCAGTGGCGGGCTTTGCGCTTGGCGGCGGCTGTGAGTTGGCGATGATGTGCGACATCATTCTTGCCGCCGATACCGCGAAGTTCGGCCAGCCGGAAATCAAGCTCGGCATCATGCCGGGCGCGGGCGGCACGCAACGGCTCCCGCGCGCAGTTTCCAAGGCGAAAGCGATGGATCTCTGCCTGACCGCCCGCTTCATGGACGCTGCTGAGGCTGAACGCGCCGGATTGGTCTCGCGAGTGATTCCCGCGGCTTCGCTGCTTGATGAGGCGGTGGCTGCGGCCGCGACCATCGCTGAATTCCCCTTGCCAGCGGTGATGATGGTCAAGGAATCGGTTAACCGCGCATACGAAACGACGCTCGCAGAGGGCGTGCATTTCGAGCGCCGCCTCTTCCATTCGCTCTTCGCTACGGAAGATCAGAAGGAAGGGATGGCCGCGTTCGTTGAGAAGCGCAAACCGGTTTTCAAGCATCGTTAATACGCTTGTCAAAATAACGCTTGCAAGGGGCCGTCTGGCTCGCTAGAATCTCGCTCTTTCGTGCTCCGGACAGCGGGGCGCGGGAGGCGGGAGAGCCAGCAGTGGCAAGGCTTTGCGCGAAGTGGGCGGGTTGAGAAAGCTAGAAAAACCTGTTGACGGCGTAGCGAAAGTTCTTCATAATCTCGTTTCTCTGCTGCTGATGCAGCGACGCAGAACGAAGCGGTGCCGGGTGGTTGAGGTTGATGCCTCGCGGTGCAGGTTCGGTAGTGAATGCGGACTCGATCTTTAAAAATTAACAGCCGATAAGTGTGGGCGCTTGATGCGCGACGCGCAGTGGACTCTTCGGGGTTTGCTGGAAGCGAAAGTATCAAGTCTCACACTAGTATTAAAGGAAGGTTTTCCTGCCGGGGTGGATTCACGCCGGCGGGATGATCATTCGTCAGTACGTTGAGTGAGCGACCGGTTTCGAAAGAGACCGAAAAACAGTAACAGGTTTGAACTGAAGAGTTTGATCCTGGCTCAGATTGAACGCTGGCGGCATGCCTTACACATGCAAGTCGAACGGCAGCACGGGGGCAACCCTGGTGGCGAGTGGCGAACGGGTGAGTAATACATCGGAACGTGTCCTGTAGTGGGGGATAGCCCGGCGAAAGCCGGATTAATACCGCATACGCTCTACGGAGGAAAGGGGGGGATCTTAGGACCTCCCGCTACAGGGGCGGCCGATGGCAGATTAGCTAGTTGGTGGGGTAAAGGCCTACCAAGGCGACGATCTGTAGCTGGTCTGAGAGGACGACCAGCCACACTGGGACTGAGACACGGCCCAGACTCCTACGGGAGGCAGCAGTGGGGAATTTTGGACAATGGGGGAAACCCTGATCCAGCAATGCCGCGTGTGTGAAGAAGGCCTTCGGGTTGTAAAGCACTTTTGTCCGGAAAGAAAACCTCTGCCCTAATATGGCGGGGGGATGACGGTACCGGAAGAATAAGCACCGGCTAACTACGTGCCAGCAGCCGCGGTAATACGTAGGGTGCAAGCGTTAATCGGAATTACTGGGCGTAAAGCGTGCGCAGGCGGTCCGCTAAGACAGATGTGAAATCCCCGGGCTTAACCTGGGAACTGCATTTGTGACTGGCGGGCTAGAGTATGGCAGAGGGGGGTAGAATTCCACGTGTAGCAGTGAAATGCGTAGAGATGTGGAGGAATACCGATGGCGAAGGCAGCCCCCTGGGCCAATACTGACGCTCATGCACGAAAGCGTGGGGAGCAAACAGGATTAGATACCCTGGTAGTCCACGCCCTAAACGATGTCAACTAGTTGTTGGGGATTCATTTCCTTAGTAACGTAGCTAACGCGTGAAGTTGACCGCCTGGGGAGTACGGTCGCAAGATTAAAACTCAAAGGAATTGACGGGGACCCGCACAAGCGGTGGATGATGTGGATTAATTCGATGCAACGCGAAAAACCTTACCTACCCTTGACATGTATGGAACCTGGCTGAGAGGTCGGGGTGCCCGAAAGGGAGCCATAACACAGGTGCTGCATGGCTGTCGTCAGCTCGTGTCGTGAGATGTTGGGTTAAGTCCCGCAACGAGCGCAACCCTTGTCCCTAGTTGCTACGCAAGAGCACTCTAGGGAGACTGCCGGTGACAAACCGGAGGAAGGTGGGGATGACGTCAAGTCCTCATGGCCCTTATGGGTAGGGCTTCACACGTCATACAATGGTCGGAACAGAGGGTCGCCAACCCGCGAGGGGGAGCCAATCCCAGAAAACCGATCGTAGTCCGGATCGCACTCTGCAACTCGAGTGCGTGAAGCTGGAATCGCTAGTAATCGCGGATCAGCATGCCGCGGTGAATACGTTCCCGGGTCTTGTACACACCGCCCGTCACACCATGGGAGTGGGTTTTACCAGAAGTGGCTAGTCTAACCGCAAGGAGGACGGTCACCACGGTAGGATTCATGACTGGGGTGAAGTCGTAACAAGGTAGCCGTATCGGAAGGTGCGGCTGGATCACCTCCTTTCTCGAGCTAACGTGTCAATGCGTTGAGCGCTCACGCTTATCGGCTGTGAAATTAAGACAGATACGCAGACAGACTCAGGGGTCTGTAGCTCAGTTGGTTAGAGCACCGTCTTGATAAGGCGGGGGTCGATGGTTCGAATCCATCCAGACCCACCACTGTTTCTGCGGTGGCTGCAGCTAACCGGTGAAGACCCCGGGCCTATCAGATTGCGTTATCTGTATGACTGGGGGATTAGCTCAGCTGGGAGAGCACCTGCTTTGCAAGCAGGGGGTCGTCGGTTCGATCCCGTCATCCTCCACCAATCTTCAATGCCTAGCGTTCGGTTCCGGGTTTCCGGGATTAACCGAGCTTTATGCATTGGCGATTGAGCCAGTCAGAGTGATATGAAGCAGAGCTTTATATCGGCTGTCGTTCTTTAACAATCAGGAAGAAGTAGTAAAGAGATTCACGAAAGCATATCTAGAGATGGGTGTGTGAGTAGGTGAATCAGGGTTGTGATTGTATCAATGTATGAAAAGGTAATCGAAAGATTGCCTTGGAATACGGCGCAACACGAATACTCAACCTGTAGCGATTGTGAGAAGCGCTGCCTTCCCAGTGGAGGCGGTGTGAGACACACCCGTTATAGGGTCAAGCGAACAAGTGCATGTGGTGGATGCCTTGGCGATCACAGGCGATGAAGGACGCGGTAGCCTGCGAAAAGCGACGGGGAGCTGGCAAACGAGCTTTGATCCGTCGATGTCCGAATGGGGAAACCCACCTCTTTTGAGGTATCCGTGACTGAATACATAGGTCACGTGAAGCGAACGCGGTGAACTGAAACATCTAAGTAACCGCAGGAAAAGAAATCAACCGAGATTCCCAGAGTAGTGGCGAGCGAAATGGGATCAGCCTGTACTCTTTATCTTCATTGTTAGTCGAAGGCTCTGGAAAGTGCCGCCATAGCAGGTGATAGCCCTGTAGACGAAAACAGCGAGGAAGAACTGGGTGTACGACAAGTAGGGCGGGACACGTGAAATCCTGTCTGAAGATGGGGGGACCATCCTCCAAGGCTAAATACTCGTGATCGACCGATAGTGAACCAGTACCGTGAGGGAAAGGCGAAAAGAACCCCGGGAGGGGAGTGAAATAGATCCTGAAACCGCATGCATACAAACAGTAGGAGCCTCGCAAGGGGTGACTGCGTACCTTTTGTATAATGGGTCAGCGACTTACATTCAGTGGCAAGCTTAACCGATTAGGGCAGGCGTAGCGAAAGCGAGTCCGAACAGGGCGATTCAGTCGCTGGGTGTAGACCCGAAACCAGGTGATCTATCCATGGCCAGGATGAAGGTGCGGTAACACGTACTGGAGGTCCGAACCCACTAACGTTGAAAAGTTAGGGGATGAGCTGTGGATAGGGGTGAAAGGCTAAACAAACCTGGAAATAGCTGGTTCTCTCCGAAAACTATTTAGGTAGTGCCTCGTGTATCACCTTCGGGGGTAGAGCACTGTCATGGTTGTGGGGTCCATTGCGGATTACTACGCCATAGCAAACTCCGAATACCGAAGAGTGCAATCACGGGAGACAGACATCGGGTGCTAACGTCCGGTGTCAAGAGGGAAACAACCCAGACCGCCAGCTAAGGTCCCCAAATATTGCTAAGTGGGAAACGAAGTGGGAAGGCTAAAACAGTCAGGAGGTTGGCTTAGAAGCAGCCATCCTTTAAAGAAAGCGTAATAGCTCACTGATCGAGTCGTCCTGCGCGGAAGATGTAACGGGGCTAAGCAATATACCGAAGCTGCGGATGCACATTAATGTGCATGGTAGGAGAGCGTTCCGTAAGCCTGCGAAGGTGCATTGAAAAGTGCGCTGGAGGTATCGGAAGTGCGAATGCTGACATGAGTAGCGATAAAGGGGGTGAAAGGCCCCCTCGCCGTAAGCCCAAGGTTTCCTACGCAACGTTCATCGGCGTAGGGTGAGTCGGCCCCTAAGGCGAGGCAGAAATGCGTAGCTGATGGGAAGCAGGTTAATATTCCTGCACCATTGTTAAATGCGATGGGGGGACGGATCGCGGAAGGTTGTCCGGGTGTTGGAAGTCCCGGTTCCTGTGTTGGAGAAGGCGCTTAGGCAAATCCGGGCGCGGAATTCAAGGGCATGGGACGAGCCGCTTAGGCGGTGAAGCAACTGGAAGTGGTTCCAAGAAAAGCCTCTAAGCTTCAGTTTAACAAGACCGTACCGCAAACCGACACAGGTGGGCGAGATGAGTATTCTAAGGCGCTTGAGAGAACTCGGGAGAAGGAACTCGGCAAATTGGTACCGTAACTTCGGGATAAGGTACGCCCCTGTAGCTTGACTGGCCTGCGCCAGGAGGGTGAAGGGGTTGCAATAAACTGGTGGCTGCGACTGTTTAATAAAAACACAGCACTCTGCAAACACGAAAGTGGACGTATAGGGTGTGACGCCTGCCCGGTGCCGGAAGATTAAATGATGGGGTGCAAGCTCTTGATTGAAGTCCCGGTAAACGGCGGCCGTAACTATAACGGTCCTAAGGTAGCGAAATTCCTTGTCGGGTAAGTTCCGACCTGCACGAATGGCGTAACGATGGCCACACTGTCTCCTCCCGAGACTCAGCGAAGTTGAAGTGTTTGTGATGATGCAATCTCCCCGCGGCTAGACGGAAAGACCCCATGAACCTTTACTGTAGCTTTGCATTGGACTTTGAACCGATCTGTGTAGGATAGGTGGGAGGCTATGAAGCGTGGACGCCAGTCTGCGTGGAGCCGTCCTTGAAATACCACCCTGGTTTGTTTGAGGTTCTAACCTTGGTCCGTTATCCGGACTGGGGACAGTGCATGGTAGGCAGTTTGACTGGGGCGGTCTCCTCCCAAAGTGTAACGGAGGAGTACGAAGGTACGCTAGGTACGGTCGGAAATCGTGCTGATAGTGCAATGGCATAAGCGTGCTTAACTGCGAGACCGACAAGTCGAGCAGGTGCGAAAGCAGGTCATAGTGATCCGGTGGTTCTGTATGGAAGGGCCATCGCTCAACGGATAAAAGGTACTCTGGGGATAACAGGCTGATACCGCCCAAGAGTTCATATCGACGGCGGTGTTTGGCACCTCGATGTCGGCTCATCTCATCCTGGGGCTGTAGCCGGTCCCAAGGGTATGGCTGTTCGCCATTTAAAGAGGTACGTGAGCTGGGTTTAAAACGTCGTGAGACAGTTTGGTCCCTATCTGCCGTGGGCGCTGGATATTTGAAGGGGGCTGCTCCTAGTACGAGAGGACCGGAGTGGACGAACCTCTGGTGTACCGGTTGTCACGCCAGTGGCATCGCCGGGTAGCTATGTTCGGAAGAGATAACCGCTGAAAGCATCTAAGCGGGAAACTCGCCTTAAGATGAGATATCCCCGGGGCTTCGAGCCCCTTGAAGGGTCGTTCAAGACCAGGACGTTGATAGGTCAGGTGTGGAAGCGCAGTAATGCGTTAAGCTAACTGATACTAATTGCCCGTAAGGCTTGATCCTATAACCGGTGTGTCTTGCACACGCCATGGTTGAGATCAGTGTTGTGCCTGAAACAACACAGCCCGAGCTTTGCTTGAAAAGCTCCTCTGGTGAGCATCACCAGAAACTACTTCTTCCCGATTGGTTGTGTTGGCGCGGGGTTTAAACCCCACCCAGCACGACAACAAGTCATGCCTGATGACCATAGCGAGTCGGTCCCACCCCTTCCCATCCCGAACAGGACCGTGAAACGACTCCACGCCGATGATAGTGCGGATTCCCGTGTGAAAGTAGGTAATCGTCAGGCTCCCCAGCAGCATCAGAAACCCCACCCCACAACGGTGGGGTTTCTGCGTTTACCGGCCAGAAAAGCAGGCATCTGAAAACTTCGCCGCCGTGAGACCCTGTCCGGTGCGGCTCCTGTTCTCCCGATATCACTCCTTCCCGTTCCGCAACGCGTTCACGTACCCCGTCAGCCCCAGATAGGCACGTCCGGCGTTAGTAGCGCACACCGCGTTGACATACGCGCAGCCGCAGCGACGGCCGAAGCATAAGCCGTCGACCAGATCCACTCAGCCGCCTTATTTCTCCTGTGCCAGAAATCGTTGTGCCAGTCGAACCCAATACGTCGAGCCGATTGGCAATAGCTCGTCGTTGAAGTCATAGCTCGCGTTATGCAGCATGCAAGGCCCGGCACCATGTCCTGAGTCCCGGTGGCCACCGTCGCCATTGCCGAGAAATGCGTAACAGCCCGGCTTCGCCAGCAGCATGAACGAAAAATCCTCGGCGCCCATTGTCGGTTCGACCGTATCATCGACATTTTCCGCGCCGACAATTTCCTTCATGACCGCCGCCGCGAAGCGGGTCTCTTCGCTACTGTTGATGGTCGGCGGATAGTTTCGATGGAAGTGGATATCGACCGAGCAATCGTAAGCGTCCGCCGTGCTCTCGGCGATCTTGCGCATGCGTGTTTCGATCAGATCGAGCGTTTCGGTGGTAAACGTCCGCACGGTGCCTGCGATCCACGCATCGTCCGGGACGACATTGAGGGCGTCGCCGGCGTGAATTTGGGTGATCGACAATACTGCGGTATCGAGCGGTTTCTTGTTTCGCGTGATGATGCTCTGCAGCCCGCTCGCAATCTGAACTGCGGTGAACACCGGGTCGCGGCCGTTGTGCGGCAGTGCCGCGTGTGAACCCACGCCTTTGATTTCCATGCGAAATTCGTTGCTGGACGCCATGATCGGGCCTTCGGTCACGCCGAAGTGGCCTGACGGCATACCCGGCCAGTTGTGAATGCCGAAGACCGCATCGACCGGAAACTTCGTGAACAGGCCATCGTCGATCATTGCCTGTGCGCCGGCACCGCCTTCTTCCGCCGGTTGAAAGATAAACACGATCGTGCCGTCAAATTCTCCATGTTTGACCAGATGCCGTGCCGCGCCGAGCAGCATCGCGGTATGTCCGTCATGGCCACATGCATGCATTTTGCCGTCGTTCTGTGAGCGATGGTCGAAGCTGTTTAGCTCCTGAATCGGCAGCGCATCCATGTCTGCGCGCAGTCCGATCGAGCGCGATCCGTTGCCGCGCTTCAGTACGCCGACTACGCCCGTTTTGCCCAATCCACGGTGAGTTTCGATGCCCCAGGACTCAAGTGTCCTGGCAACCAGATCCGCTGTTGCTGTTTCTTCGTAACGCAGCTCGGGGTGGGCATGAATGGTTCGTCGAAGGGTTTGAATTTCGCCGTGGGCGGCTTGAATTTCTGGGATCAGTTTCATGATGGTGCGCTTGTGCTTTGCTTTGCGTGGAATCGCTCGGGGCCATATTGCCCGGGCACGTTGATAACCGATTCTACGCCGAAGGCGTTTTTGGCGGCACCATGCAGGTCAACGGGCAACGGACGTAATAAAATTGGGGATTGCCCCACCGCTTAACGCTCTCCTGGACGGATCGCCGATGAATGCTCCGACTGAATTCGCCCGCGCGGTGTGCCCGCACGATTGCCCTGATACCTGCGCGATGCGCGTGACCGTCGAAGGTGGACGGGCGATCAAGGTCGTCGGCGATCCCGATCACCCGCCGACTCAAGGCGCGCTATGTACCAAGGTCAGCCGCTATGCCGAGCGGGTGCACCATCCGCATCGGTTGACGACACCGATGAAGCGCGTCGGCCGCAAAGGCGAAGGCCGTTTTGCGCCAATCAGCTGGGACGAGGCGTTTGAGTTAGCCGCAACACGCCTGTCGGAGATCGCGAGCCGTGCGCCCGAAGCCATCCTGCCGTACAGCTACGCCGGCACGATGGGCCTGGTTCAGGGCGATAGTATTGCGCAACGGTTCTTTCACAAACTCGGCGCATCGCAGTTAGACCGCACGATTTGTGCAGCCGCCGGTGCGGCGGGGTTGAAATACACCTACGGCGCCGGCATTGGCATGCTCACCGAGTTTTTCGGCGAAAGCGAGATCATCCTCATCTGGGGCTCGAACCCCATCGCGTCGAACCTGCACTTCTGGACACGCGCCCAGGAAGCCAAGCGTCGCGGTGCAAAGCTGATCGCGATCGATCCGTACCGATCGCTGACGGCGGAAAAATGCCACCAGCACATTGCACTGAAACCCGGAACTGATGGCGCTTTGGCGCTCGGCATGATCAACGTGTTGATCACGGAAAATCTTCTCGATCGTGCCTACATCGCAGCTCATACCTTGGGCTTTGCAGAACTGAAGGATCGCGCGCTCAGTTATCCGCCGACACGTGCTGCTCAAATCTGCGGTGTTGACGAGCAGGTGATCATCGATCTTGCGCGTCTTTACGGCAGCACAAAAAAGGCCGCGATCCGGATGAACTATGGCCTGCAGCGGGTGCGTGGCGGCGGTAACGCGGTGCGTGCGATCGCATGCTTGCCTTCGTTGACAGGTGCGTGGCGCGAGCGGGCGGGCGGTGTATTGCTGTCTTCGGGCGGATGGGCGCCGGTGGACTCGCACGCGTTGCAGCGCCCGGACCTGATGCCGGGCTGGCCCGCCAAGACTTCGCGCGTCATCAATATGAACGCAATCGGCGACGCGTTGCTGCATCCGGGCGATGCCACGTTTGGCCCGAAAGTCGAAGCGATCATTGTCTATAACTCGAATCCGGTGGCAGTCGCGCCGGACTCGGAACGGGTCGCCGCAGGTTTTGCACGCGAAGACCTGTTCACGATCGTCCTTGAGCACTTTCAGACCGACACCGCGGACTACGCCGATCTGCTTCTGCCTGCCACGACACAGTTGGAGCACCTCGACGTGCACAAGTCGTACGGACACACGCACGTGATGGTCAACTTGCCGGCGATCGCGCCGGTCGGCGATGCACGCCCGAACACGGAGATCTTTCGCGGGCTGGCGCGCCACATGGGCCTGCAGGAACCGGCGCTTTACGAGAGTGACGACGCTATTGCGCAGTCGGCATTCCGCTGGAACGACAAAACGCTCGAAGGCGTGAACTGGGACTCGCTAAAGAAAACCGGCTGGGCAGCGCTGAATCTGCCTGACGCGCCTTTCGCCGAAGGCGGCTTTCGCACGCCGTCCGGTAAATGTGAGTTCTTCAGCGAGCGCCTCGCGCAGCAAGGGCTCGATCCGTTGCCCGACTACCTGCCGCCTTACGAATCCGAAGACGGTGCGCCTGAGCTCGCCGCCCGTTACCCGCTTGCGATGATCTCGCCGCCTGCCCGCAACTTCCTGAACAGCACCTTCGTGAACATCGAAAGCCTGCGCTCGACAGAGGGCGAGCCGCACCTGGACATCCACCCCGCCGACGCGCAGCAGCGAAACATCGCCGACGGTGACCAGGTGCGCATATTCAACGATCGTGGCGCGATGCAGGCGCGCGCCCGTGTCACCGACAAAACACGTAAAGGGCTCGTGGTCGGTCTGTCTATCTGGTGGAAGAAGCTCGCGCCCGACGGCTGTAACGCCAATCAGGTCACCAGCCAGGCACTCACCGATCTGGGTGGATCAGCCACGTTCTACGACTGCCTCGTCGAAGTCGAATGCGCCTGAAAACACGTTCAAAAATCTCGCGGCAACGGTTCCCGGCGGGTTCGAGGTTGCAGTCTAACCTAGCTGCTTTTCGCGAATAGCAAAGGGATGCCCATGCTACGATGCGTTTTTAGCACGACCATTCGAAAATAAAGGAGGAGACGCTGCATGGACAAAATCTGGCTGAAATCTTATCCACCCGGCGTTCCCGCAGAGATTGACCCGATTCGCTATTCGTCCGTCGCCGAACTGCTCGAAGAAGCCTTCCGCGACCACCGCGCCAAACCGGCGTTCGTCTGCATGGGCAAGGAGATCAGCTACGGCGAACTCGACACGCTCTCGCACAAGCTGGCCGCGTGGTTTCAGTCAAAGGGCCTCGCCCGCGGCGCGCGCATCGCGATCATGATGCCGAACGTTTTGCAATATCCTGTCGCGATTGCGGCGATCTTGCGCGCGGGCTACGTGGTGGTGAATGTGAACCCGCTCTACACCCCGCGGGAGCTCGAGCATCAGCTCAAGGACAGCGGCGCGGAAGCGATCATCCTGCTCGAAAACTTTGCTGTCACGTTGCAGGCGATCGTGCGCAACACGTCGGTGAAGCACATTGTCGTCGCCGCAATGGGCGATCTGATGGGCGTGAAGGGCGCGCTGGTGAACTTCGTCGTGCGGCGCGTGAAGAAGATGGTGCCGGCCTGGAGCCTGCCGGGTCACGTCAAATTCAACACGGCGATCGCCGAAGGCGGCCGTCAGAATTTCAAGCCGGTCCAGCAAGGTCCGGACGACGTCGCGTTTCTCCAGTACACCGGCGGCACGACCGGCGTGGCCAAGGGGGCGACGCTCCTGCATCGGAACCTGATCGCCAACGTGCTGCAGTCGGAAATCTGGCTCGATCCGGTTCGCGCTAACCGCAAGGACATTGATCAGTTCGTCACGGTTGTTGCGTTGCCGCTTTATCACGTCTTTGCGCTGACGGTCTGCGGGCTGCTGACGATCCGTACCGGCGGCCTTGGCGTGCTGATTCCGAATCCGCGCGATATCCCCGGCATGATAAAAGCGCTCGAAGGCTATCCGATCACGACGATTCCCGCCGTCAACACACTGTACAACGCAATGCTGAACAGCCCGGACTTCCACAAACTGGATTTTTCGAAGCTGATCGCAGCAAATGGCGGCGGTATGGCGGTGCAGGAAGCGGTCGCCAAGCGCTGGTTCGAGCACACGCATACGCCGATCATTGAGGGCTACGGACTGTCGGAGACCTCGCCGTGCGTCACCTGTAATCCGGTCACTGTCACGGAATATAGCGGCACGATCGGTTTGCCACTGCCGTCGACGGAAATCTCGATTCGCGACGATGACGGCAACGAGGTGCCGCTCGGCCAGCCGGGAGAAATCTGCATCCGAGGCCCGCAGGTGATGGCGGGTTACTGGAACCGCCCGGACGAAACCGCCAAGGTCATGACGCCGGATGGCTTCTTCAAATCGGGCGATGTCGGCTTGATGAACGAAAATGGCTTCGTCAAGATCGTCGATCGGAAGAAGGACATGATTCTGGTCTCCGGCTTCAACGTCTACCCGAACGAGATCGAAGATGTGGTCGCCAAGATGCCGGGGGTATTCGAAGTCGCCGCGGTCGGTGTGCCGGATCAGCATTCGGGAGAAGCGGTAAAGCTGTTCGTCGTGAAAAAGGACCAGACGCTCACTGATGCGGACATCTTCACCTACTGCAAAACGCAGTTGACCGGCTACAAGCGGCCGAAGATCGTCGAGTTCCGGACTGAACTGCCCAAGAGCAATGTCGGCAAGATTCTGCGTCGCGAGTTGCGCGACGGTCGGGCGTAAGCGCGTCACGCGCATCAGGCTCATCGGCCCGGCCAAAGCCGACACGAAGTAACGCACTGCGTGAAAGAAAGAGAAAGGCCCGGCAGACGAAAGTCTGCCGGGCCTTTCTCTTTGAGTCGTCGTATTCCCGCAAAAGAGCGGACCGCGCCACGCGGCGCGCAACCAGAAAAAAAGGCGCCCGAAGGCGCCTTTGAGGCAAACTGCTTTATTACGACTTATTAGAACTTGTGGCGGATACCAACGCGAGCTGCGAGTTGGTTCTGGTTCGACGAACCCGACAGGCCGTTGATGCCAGCCGTTGCGTTGACCGTAGCACCCGTTGCGCTCAGCGTTTCGCCCAGAGCGTGTTGGTACACACCGATCACGTACACGTCGGTACGCTTGGACAGGAAGTAGTCCACGCCGAGCGAGCCTTGGTGGTACTGAGCACGCGATGCGCCGTTGATTTCCGCGCCACGCGTGTAGTCATACGCTGCGCCGACCAGCAACGCCGGGGTCAACTGATACTTGAAGTTGAGTTCTGCGTTGTTGAACGTAGCCGATTGGCCCTTGAACGGCGACGTGAACGACGCGCCCAGGTTGCCGAAGCGGATGTTCGAGTACGTCGCACCGATCGTTGCTGCGCCGAACGTGTATGCGCCGCCTGCACCGATCACCTGGTAGGTGTTAGCCGACGTGAAGCCTGCGTAGACCGGCGACGTCACAGCTGCGTTCGCTGCCGAAGCCGTGCCGCTGTTGTTGAACAGGCCACCCGAAGCTGCCGGGGTGCGCGCGTTCAAGTAGCCGACGCCCAAGACCAACGGACCGTTGTTGTAGCCAGCGCCCAACGACCAGATTTGGTTGCCGGTAACATTACCAGCCTGACCGCCGAAGCTGTACGTGCCGCCGAACGTCAGGCCGCCGTAGTTTGCGCTCGTATACTTGACCGTGTTGTTGGTGCGGTACGCGTTGTTGAAGTTGTCGATGTCACCCGGGTGAGCAGCGATGTAGCCGCCCCACTGGTCACCGGCTTCCAGCGGACCAACGTAGTCAACCACGGAGTCGTACTGACGACCCAGCGTGACCGTGCCGAACTGGCTCGACAGGCCGACGTAAGCTTGACGACCGAACATCAGGCCGCCTTGACCCAGCTTGCCGTTGTTCACGTCAAAGCCGTTTTCCAACACGAAGATTGCCTTCAGACCGCCGCCCAGATCTTCCGTGCCGCGCAGGCCGAAACGCGAGCCTTGCATGACGCCGCTGGACAGGTTGTACAGGTGCTTGCCACCCGAGTTGGTGTTGATGTTGAAGCCTTCGTCAATGATACCGTACAGGGTCACGCTGCTCTGAGCATGTGCGACGCCTGCGAATGCGCCCAGTGCTGCGAGAGCGAGAAGCGACTTTTTCATCGAATGATCTCCAAGGATTACGAATCTTTTGTACAAGGCGAATATTTTGTCTGGCGTTGAGGCCTTGCTTGTCCAACTTCGCGAGAAGTTGCACGTAATGTAACAAAAGGCCTACATGGCACAAAGAAAAAGGAGACGGCCGGGACGGTTCCTGTTTCGTTTACGCAACATGGTCTAAAATCTCAAATTGGCCGTCGGATTCGTTTGAATTCAAGGTCTTCGCGAAGCGGGTTTTGCCAGGCAAAGCCTTGTCGCGTGGACCCGTCAGCGCGGCGGGGCAGTTGTTGAATCAGGGAGTGCTGAATGTTTCTGGACGAGTTGATTAGCGAGTTTGATAGGGGTTTACGCTCGATGACCGGCGTGTCGCGGATGAGTCGTCCATTGCCGGTTCCGCAAGAATCGGCGGCAGAACCGGCCGAACTCTCCCCAGCGGAACGCGCGCATGCGGCCGGTTTGATGCGTGTGAACCACGTCGGGGAGGTGTGCGCCCAGGCGCTTTATCAGGCTCAGAAACTCGCGACCAGGTCGCCGTCTTTGCGGGCTGTGTTTAATCACGCTGCCACAGAAGAAGAGGATCATCTGGCGTGGACCGCCAAACGCCTCGCGGCGCTCGATTCGCGTCCAAGTCTGTTGAACCCGCTCTGGTATACAGGCGCGCTGGCTATCGGCCTCGCGGCAGGCCGCCTGGGTGATCGCGTGAGTCTCGGCTTCATGGCCGAAACCGAGCGGCAGGTCGAGCAGCATCTGGATAGCCATCTGGATCAGTTGCCTGCGGCCGACCGCGAGTCGCGCGCGATCGTCGAACAGATGCGCGTAGATGAAGCGGAGCACGGCAAATCCGCGATGGACGCAGGTGGCGTCGAGTTGCCATTCCCTGCGCGCGCGCTGATGCGGGCAGTATCGAAGGTCATGACCCGCACCGCCTATTACGTATAAATTCGAGACCTCTGCTCAAGCACCGCCTGAGAGTGGGACGGCGCCTCGCGCGCCGTCCGCCCGAAATACCCGGAACGCCAGCAAACACCTCCCGATCCCGCTTCACGATCTCTTACATTCCGCGCCTTTCCCTCGCACTTTTCACGTATCACCTTCACAAGTTTCACTAGCTCATTCATTTATAACGGTTTTCCGTTTTATGTCTGACGTGAAGGAGTCGCGCTAAGTCCTTGTTCTAACAAACAAAATTCGCTCGAAAAGCGTGTATCTCCCTTGACCCCTGTTTAGCGTTACTCTAAAGTGGGAGACAGTGTGAGAAAGTGTATTTTTGTGTGATCTCACAGGCGGTTTCGGGTAGATTTTCACGAATCGGACAGTCGGCGAAAAAACGCCGTTCAGGGAGAGCGAAGTGTTCCAAGGGGCGTCGGCGCTGACGCTCGATGCGAAAGGGCGGATGTCGATTCCCTCTCGCTATCGGGATGCGCTGCAAACACAGGCAGAGGGCCGGGTGACGATCACCAAGCACCCGGACGGCTGCCTGTTGCTCTTTCCGCGCCCGGAGTGGGAGATCTTCCGCGACAAGGTCGACAAGCTGCCTATGAACGCGGCCTGGTGGAAGCGCATTTTTCTCGGCAATGCCATGGACGTCGATATGGACGGCGCGGGCCGCGTGCTCGTGTCGCCGGAATTGCGCGCGGCCGGCTCGCTGGAAAAGGAAGTGAACTTGCTTGGCATGGGTCGTCACTTCGAGTTGTGGGACGCACAAATTTACGCAGCAAAGGAACAGGCAGCGATCGCCGAGGGCATGCCCGAAGCGTTAAAGAATTTCACGTTCTGATCGCGGACTACATATATGGCACCTGCGATGGGAAACGAATTGCAGCATCGCACGGTGCTGCTGGAAGAGGCGGTCGAAGCGCTGGTCACACGCGCGGACGGCGTTTATGTGGACGGTACGTTTGGGCGCGGCGGTCACAGCCGCCTGGTGCTGGAGAAGCTGGGTGAAGCGGGACGCCTGATCGCGTTCGACAAAGACCCTCTCGCCATTGCCACGGCTCAGCAGATTGCGGATCCGCGCTTTGGCATCGTGCACGAGAGTTTTGCTTCACTGCGTGACGCGATTGCGGAGCGCGGGGTAGGGCGGGTGTCGGGTGTTTTGCTGGATCTGGGGGTGTCGTCGCCGCAAGTCGACGACCCGGAGCGGGGTTTCAGTTTCCGCGCCGATGGCCCGCTCGACATGCGGATGGACCCGACGCGCGGCGAGTCTGCGGCTGACTGGCTGGCGCGGGCCACGGTGCAGGAACTGACGGAGGTGATACGAGATTATGGGGAAGAACGGTTTGCTTTTCAGATTGCAAAGGCGCTTGTTGCTCGCCGGGCAGAGTCCGACCGTCTTGGGCCTCTCGTCAGCACGGGCGAGCTTGCCCAAATCGTGGCTAACGTCGTCAAAACCCGTGAGAAGGGCAAGGATCCGGCAACCCGCACCTTTCAAGCTATACGGATTCACATCAATCAAGAGCTTGCGGAGCTGCAAGTCGTTTTAGAAGCAGCGTTGTCGCTGTTGGAGCAAGGGGGGCGGCTGGTGGTCATCAGCTTTCATTCGCTCGAGGACCGGATCGTCAAACGATTCATGCAGGCGCACGCCAGTACGCCCACGGTGGACCGCCGTCTGCCGATTCGCGCGGTCGATCTGCCGAGCCCTCCGCTCAAAATCATCGGCCGCGTGTTCGCAAGCGACGCTGAAGTCGCCGCGAACCCGCGCGCCCGTTCTGCCGTGATGCGTGTGGCGGAGCGGATCGCGCCATGAGTCGCCTCAATATCTTCCTGCTCATGATCGTGATGGGCTGCGCTTTGTCTGTCGTCAACGCCACCAATCAGCAGCGTCAGATCTTTATCCAGTTGCAGCGCGCGCAATCGCAGGAGCGCCAGCTGCAGCAGGATTATTCGCAGCTTCAATATCAGCAGAGCGCGTTGTCGAAGACGTCGCGCATCGAGCAGATCGCCACTGATTCCCTGAAGATGCAATCGGTTACGACCGGGCGCACCCAGTACCTTACGCTCGACCCGGGCGCCGCCAAGGCTGAGGACGCACCGATCCCGACTTCCGGCCCGGCGTCGGCGCCGGTCGCGACCCGTCGCGGAGGCGTGCGATGAAAAAATCGTCGACTCGCAAAAGCGTCGCCTTTTCGGCGAACCCGATCCTGTCGGTGCGCCTGCCCATGTGGCGCTCGAAACTCGTCGTGTTCATGCTGTTCATGGCGTTTGTCGCGCTGACCGCGCGCGCTTTCTGGATTCAGGGGCCGGGCAACGCCTTCTATCAGAAGCAGGGTGAAATCCGCTATCAGCGCCGGCTCGAACTGCCGGCCACGCGCGGCAAAATTCTCGACCGCAACGGCCTCGTGCTGGCCACGAGTCTGCCGGTGCGCGCGATTTGGGCAATTCCCGACTCGGTGCCGGACGACCTCGGCGCCGAAAAGCTGAACCAGCTCGGCAAGCTGCTCGGCATGACGAACAAGGAGTTGCGCGCCAAGCTGTCCGAGGACAAGAACTTCGTCTATGTGAAGCGGCAGGTGCCGGTCGACGTCGCCGAGAAAGTCACCGCGCTGGACATCCCCGGCATTTATGCGCGCGACGAGTACAAGCGCTTCTACCCGGAAGGCGAGATCACGGCTCACCTGATCGGCTTCACCAATGTGGAAGACGAAGGCCAGGAAGGCGTCGAACTCGGCGACCAGAAGTTGCTGGCCGGCATGTCGGGCAGCCGCCGCGTCATTAAGGACCGCATGGGCCACATCATCGAGGATGTGGACGAGCAGGTCGTGCCGCACAACGGCCAGGACGTCGATCTCTCGATTGACAGCAAGATCCAGTACATCGCTTATACGAACCTGAAAGCTGCCGTCGAAAAATTCAAGGCGAAGGCCGGCGCGGCGATGGTGATCGACGTGCGAACCGGCGAAGTGCTCGCACTGGTTAACTACCCGACGTACAACCCGAACGACCGTTCGCACCTCACAGGCGACCAGCTGCGCAACCGCATTCTCACGGACACCTTCGAGCCGGGTTCGATCATGAAGCCGTTCACGGTGTCGCTCGCGCTCGACCTGCACCGTGTGACGCCGACTACACTGGTAGATACGGGGCCGGGCCGCTTTGTGCTCGACGGTGCGCCGATTACCGACGACAGCGCGTTCGGCGTGCTGACTGTAGGCGGCGTGATCCAGAAGTCGAGCAACATCGGCGCGACGAAGATCGCCATGCAGCTCAAGCCCGAAGAGATGTGGAACATGTACACCAGCATCGGTCTCGGCCAGGCGCCGAAGGTCGGCTTCCCGGGCGCGGCGGCGGGCCGTCTGCGTCCGTGGAAGAGCTGGCGCCGCATCGAACAGGCGACCATGTCGTACGGCTACGGCTTGTCGGTGTCGCTGTTCCAGTTGGGCCGTGCGTACACCGCGATCGCGCACGACGGCGAGATCATGCCGGTGTCAATTTTCCGCACGCCTGGCGATCAACCGGCAACGGGGCCGCAGATTTTCGCGCCCACCACCGCTCGTGAAGTGCGCGCGATGCTCGAAACCGTCACGGCGCCGGGCGGCACGTCGCCGGATGCGGCCGTGCCGGGCTATCGCGTTGGCGGCAAGAGCGGCACCGCCTACAAACACGGTGCTCACGGCTACGACCACTCCAAGTACCGCGCTTCGTTCGTCGGCATGGCGCCGATGCCGAATCCGCGCATCGTCGTCGCCGTGTCGGTCGACGAACCGACGGCGGGCAGCCACTTCGGCGGTCAGGTGTCCGGTCCGGTGTTCTCGACGATTGTCGGCGACACGCTGCGTTCGCTGAATGTGCCGCCGGATATGCCGGTCAAACAGATGGTCGTATCGGATGACTCGGCGCCTGCCGCGCCAGGCGCACCGCCCTCGCCCGCAACGGTCAAGAAACTTTCCACCAGTGCTGGCGCGAGGAAAATGACGATTTCCGCCAACGCGAAAATCCATCCCGGAGTTGTGCGATGAGTGCGCTGCGTAAGAAGCACCCAGCGCACCGGCAAATCGCCGACGCACTCAACTGGCTGCACGCTCGCGTGCAGCCAGGCGCGCATCTGCACGCCGACACGCGTTCGCTTGCGGCGGGCGACGCGTTCTTCGCCTATGCGGTTGACGGCGCGGACAACCGCCCGTTCATCGACGGCGCGCTCGAGCGTGGCGCGGCAGCCGTGCTGGTGCAGCCTGAAGGGTTTAGCGGTGCGATCGATCCGTCCACGACGCTGGCCGTGCCGGCGTTGAACGAACTCGCCGGTTCGATTGCGAGCGCCTGGTATAACGATCCGAGCGACGGCATGCTGACGCTCGGCATCACCGGCACAAACGGCAAGACTTCCTGCAGCCAATGGATCTCGGCGGCTTTGACCGCGCTCGGCAAGCGTTGCGCGATCATCGGCACGCTCGGCACCGGTCTGCCGGGTCAACTGGTGCATACGGGCTTCACAACGCCCGACGCGCCGCAGCTGCAACGCAGTCTCGCGCAGTTGCGCGGCGCCGGCGCCCAGGCGGTGGCGATGGAAGTGTCGTCGCACGCGCTGCATCAAGGCCGCGTGAATGGCACGGCGTTCGACATCGCCGTGTTCACGAATCTCACGCAGGACCACCTCGACTATCACGGCACGTTCGAAGCCTACGAAGCCGCCAAGGCGCGTCTGTTCGCTTGGCCGGAACTGCGCGCCGCGGTGATCAACCGTGACGACGCTGCCGGTCGCCGTCTGTTCGCGAGCACGAAGGGCCATGCACGTACGATCGCCTACGGTCTCGACGAAGCCCTTGAGGACGCGCCGCAAGCCGACGCGTTGCTGCTCGCCTCGAATGTGCGCGCAACCGCCACCGGCACCGCGTTTCATCTGACCACATCCGACTGGGGCAACGCCGAAGTCGAAGTGCAAACGCTTGGCGCTTTCAACGTCAGCAATCTGCTCGGCGTACTCGGCGCATTGCTTGCAGCCGACGTGCCCTTTGACGCAGCGCTTGCTGAACTGGCGAAGCTCGAACCGGTAAATGGCCGCATGCAACGTCTCGGCGGCCGCCTGCAGAACGACGAGCCGCTCGTCGTGATCGATTACGCACACACGCCGGACGCGCTGGAAAAGACCCTGGAAGCACTGCGCCCGATGGCGGCCGCACGTGGTGGCGAACTGATCTGCATGTTCGGCTGTGGCGGCGACCGCGACGCGACCAAACGTCCCCTGATGGGCGCAATCGCCGAGAAGCTCGCCGACGGCGTGGTCGTGACCAGCGACAACCCGCGCAGCGAAGACCCGCAATCGATCATCGAGCAAATCGCCGCAGGCATGAAAGACGCGTCGAAGGCGCGCCGTATCGAGGACCGCGCGAGCGCGATCCTGCAGGCGATCCGCGGCGCCGCGCGCGAAGACGTCATCGTGCTGGCCGGCAAGGGGCATGAAGCAACACAGGAAATCATGGGTAAGAAGCGCGCTTTCTCCGATCAGGACCACGCTCGCCTTGCGCTCGCCGCACGGGCGACGCACGCACGCGGAGGTGGCGAATGACCATGTTCTCGCTGCGTGAAGCCGCTGCGCTGATCCCCGGCGCCACCGTGCTGGGTGATGACAGCGTCACGTTCGAACGCGTTTCGACCGATAGCCGCAGTGCCGGTCCGGGTGATCTGTTCGTCGCGATCAAGGGCGAGCGTTTCGACGCGCACGACTTTCTGCCGGACGTGGCATCGCGCAACGTCACGGCGGCGCTGGTGACGCGCACGCCTCACGATTGGCAGGTGCCCTCGTTGCGCGTGACCGATACGCGTGTCGCGCTCGGTGCACTTGCGCGCGGCTGGCGGCGCAAATTCAGCATGCCGCTCGTCGCCGTGACGGGCAGCAATGGCAAGACGACGGTCAAGGAAATGATCGCGTCGATCTTCGCCGCTGCGGTTGGCGCGGATGCTCGTCTCGCAACTGCCGGCAACTTCAACAACGATATTGGCTTGCCGCTCACGCTGTTCCGTCTGCACGCCGCGCATCGACTGGCGGTGGTCGAACTTGGCATGAACCATCCGGGCGAAACCTCGCTGCTCGCGAAGATCGCCGAGCCGACGGTCGCGGTGGTGAACAACGCGCAGCGCGAGCATCAGGAATTCATGGCGACGGTCGAAGCCGTCGCGCTCGAACACGCCAGCGTGATTCACGCGCTCACGCCGGAAGGCGTGGCCGTGTTCCCGGCCGATGATGTCTACGCGAGCATCTGGCGCGTCGCGGCAACCGGCAATCGCATCATCGACTTCGCCTTGAACACCGCCGAGCGCGTGACCGAAGCCGCCGTAACTGGTACGTTCACCGGCAATGTTCTGAGTATCGACACGCCGGAAGGCCAGGTCGACGTCACGCTGCGGGTGCTCGGCAACCACAACGCACACAACGCGTTGGCCGCGACTTCCGCCGCGCTCGCCGCAGGCGTGTCGCTCGACGCGATCAAGCGAGGCCTCGAATCGTTCGGCGCAGTGAAGGGCCGCTTGCAGGTGAAGCGCGCCGTGCTCGGCACGCTCGCCGGCGCAACCGTGATCGACGACACCTACAACGCGAACCCCGATTCGATGCGTGCGGCGATCGACGTGCTCGCGTCGCGCGAATCGCCGCGCGTGCTCGTGATGGGCGACATGGGTGAAGTCGGCGACAACGGCCCGGCGTTTCACCGTGAAATCGGTGCCTACGCCAAAGAACGCGGTATTGACGTGCTGTACGCCATGGGCGACGCCTCGCGCGACGCCTGCACCGCGTATGGCACGGGCGCGCATCACGTGGCCGATGTCGGCACGCTGGTCGTGCAATTGCAGCAGGCGGGTTTTGGCGCCGCTGCAACGCTTCTCGTGAAAGGCTCGCGCTTCATGCAAATGGAACGCGTGGTGGACGCCGTAACGAGTCCACAACCCAACGCAGCGGGCAATACGCCCGCTGCACATTGAAATAGAAGGACCGAAGCATGCTACTGGCGCTGGCGCAATGGCTGCAGAATGACGCAAGCTTCTTGCGCGTGTTCAGTTATCTGACTTTCCGTGCGGTGATGGCCACCATCACCGCACTGCTGATCGGGCTCGTCTGTGGCCCGGCGGTGATCCGCAAGCTGACCGCGATGAAGGTCGGCCAGGCCGTTCGCAAAGACGGTCCGCAATCGCACCTCGTCAAATCCGGTACGCCGACGATGGGCGGCGTGTTGATTCTGCTCGGCATTGCCGTGGCAACGTTGCTGTGGGCCGATCTGACCAACCGTTTCATCTGGATCGTGATTCTCGTCACGTTCGGTTTCGGCGTGATCGGCTGGGTCGACGATTACCGCAAGGTGGTCTACAAGGACCCGCGCGGGATGTCGTCGCGCGAAAAGTATTTCTGGCAGTCGGTGATCGGCCTGTTCGCCGCGGTGTATCTCGCGTTCAGCGTGTCTGAAGCGAGCAACGTGCGCGTGTTCGATCTGTTCATGGCTTGGGTGCGCAGCGGCCTGTCGATGGGCTTGCCGGCGCGCGCCGACCTGATGCTGCCGTTCGTCAAATCGATCAGCTATCCGCTCGGCGTGTGGGGCTTCATCGTGTTGACGTATCTGGTGATCGTCGGCGCGAGTAACGCGGTCAATCTCACCGACGGTCTTGACGGCCTCGTGATCATGCCGGTCGTGCTGGTCGGCGCATCGCTCGGTGTGTTCGCTTATGTGATGGGTAGCTCGGTCTATTCGAAGTACCTGCTGTTTCCGCATATCGCCGGTGCCGGCGAGTTGCTGATTTTCTGTTCGGCGATGGGTGGGGCGGGGCTCGCGTTCCTCTGGTTCAACACGCATCCGGCGCAGATGTTCATGGGCGACGTCGGGGCGCTCGCGCTCGGCGGCGCGCTTGGTACGGTCGCCGTGATCGTGCGTCAGGAAATCGTGCTCTTCATCATGGGCGGCATTTTCGTCGCGGAGACACTCTCCGTGATGTTGCAGGTGACGTGGTTCAAGTTTACCAAGCGCCGTTACGGCGAAGGGCGGCGTCTCTTCAAGATGGCGCCGCTGCATCACCATTTTGAATTGTCGGGTTGGAAGGAAACACAGGTGGTCGTGCGTTTCTGGATCATCACGCTGATGTTGTGTCTGTTCGGTTTGTCCACGCTCAAGTTGCGTTAAGTCGTATTTAGGGGAAGCAGGCGATGTTTGGCGAGAAGTTTCGGGATCGGCAAAAGCCGATGGTGCTCGTGCTGGGACTCGGTGAATCCGGTCTCGCGATGGCGCGCTGGTGCGCGCGGCATGGCTGTCGGCTGCGTGTGGCCGATACGCGCGAGGTGCCGCCGAACCTGTCCGCGCTGGAAGCGCACAGCGTCGATGCCGAGTTCGTCGGCGGCCCGTTCTCGCTCTCGTTGCTCGAAGGCGCCGAACTCGTGGCGATCAGCCCGGGTTTGTCGCCGCTCGCCGCTGACCTGCTGCCGCTCATCACCGCGGCGCGTGAGCGGGACATCCCTGTCTGGGGCGAACTCGAATTTTTCGCGCAAGCGTTGAAGACGCTCGGCGAAAGCGGTTATGCGCCGAAGGTGATCGCGATCACCGGCACCAACGGCAAGACCACGACGACGAGCCTGACCGGTCTCTTGTGCGAACGCGCCGGGAAGAAGGTCGCGGTGGCGGGCAACATCAGTCCGGCCGCGCTCGACAAGCTCAGCGAATCGATCGACAACACCGCGTTGCCCGACGTGTGGGTGCTGGAATTGTCGAGCTTCCAATTGGAAACCGCGCATACGTTTACTCCGGATGCGGCGGTTGTTCTGAACATCACGCAAGATCACCTCGACTGGCACGGCGGCCTCGATGCGTACGCTGCTGCAAAGGGTCGCATCTTCGGTACACAGACCGTGCGCGTGCTGAATCGCGATGACCCCCGCGTGATGGCGCTCGCGCCTTCGGACGGTGATGTCGCAATGATCACGTTCGGCGTCACCGAGCCGAAAAACGACGGCGACTACGGCCTGCTGCGCGACAGCGGCATGATCTGGCTGGTCGAAGCGCACGATCGCGACGTCAGCGACGAACCTGCGCCGACGCGCCGTCGCAAGAACGAAGTGGCGGCACCGAAGAACATCGCCCTCAAACGTCTGATGCCGGCGGACGCGCTGCGTATTCGCGGCCTGCACAACGCCGCCAACGCATTGGCTGCGTACGCATTGGCGCGCGCGATCGGTCTGCCTGGCGCGCCGCTCCTGCACGGCTTGCGCGAATACCGCGGCGAGCCGCATCGGGTGGAATTGATCGCGTCGATCGAAGGCGTCGATTACGTCGACGACAGCAAGGGCACCAATGTCGGCGCGACGGTTGCCGCGCTCGACGGTCTCGCACAGCGCGCGGTCCTGATCGCCGGCGGCGACGGCAAGGGTCAGGATTTCGAGCCGCTCGCTGAGCCGGTGATGCGCTGGTGCCGCGCCGTGATGCTGATCGGCCGCGACGCGCCGCAGATCCGTGCAGCGCTGGAAGACACCGGCATCGCGATGACCGACCACGTGACGCTCGAAGACGCGACGCGGGCCGCCACCGCATTGGCGCAACCAGGGGACGCCGTGTTGCTGTCGCCGGCTTGCGCGAGCTTTGACATGTTCAAGGGTTACGCCCATCGCGCGGCGGTGTTCCGCAGCACGGTGGAAGACATCGCGGCTGAACGGGGAACGATGATATGAGCTGGTCGGAACGCTTCGGTTCGCGCCTGGCCGGCTCCCGTGCCGGCAATGGCGATACGGGTAGCACGGGCCGCACCTCCGGTCGCACCGGCGGCAGTGGTCTCGCGAGCGCCGTGAACGGCGTGCGTCCGCTGCGCTCGAGGATGCTCGACTACGATCACTCGCTGCTGTGGGTGGTCGTCGCGTTGCTGGGACTCGGCGTCGTGATGGTGTATTCGGCGTCGATCGCGATGCCCGATTCGCCGAAATACGCGTCGTACCGCGATTACGCATTCCTCGTGCGCCAGCTCATTTTCGTGGTGATGGGCTCGGTGATCGGCGTCGTGTCGTTCCGCATCCCGATCTCGACGTGGGACAAGTACGCACCGAAGCTTTTCCTGATTTCGCTGGTCGCGCTAGTGATCGTACTGATCCCGCACGTCGGTAAGGGCGTGAACGGCGCGCGTCGCTGGATTCCGCTGGGCATTACCAATATGCAGCCGTCGGAGATCATGAAGCTCGCCGTGACGATTTACGCGGCGAACTACACGGTGCGCAAACAGGAATACATGCACAGCTTTGCCAAGGGCTTTCTGCCAATGGCGGTTGCAGTGGGTCTCGTCGGCGCATTGCTGCTGCTCGAGCCGGACATGGGCGCATTCATGGTGATCGCCGCGATCGCGATGGGCGTGCTGTTCCTCGGCGGCGTGAACGGCAAGCTGTTCGGCGGCCTGGTGGCGACTGCGGTCGGCACGTTCAGCTTGCTGGTGTGGGCATCGCCATGGCGTCGTGAGCGGATTTTTGCTTATCTCGATCCGTGGGACGACCGTTACGCGCAAGGCAAGGCTTATCAATTGACGCACTCGCTGATCGCTTTCGGGCGCGGCGAATGGTTTGGCGTGGGCCTGGGCGGCAGTGTCGAGAAGCTTAACTATCTGCCGGAAGCGCATACCGACTTCATTCTCGCGGTGATCGGCGAGGAGCTCGGTTTTGTCGGCGTGCTGGTCGTGATCCTGATGTTCTACTGGATCGTGCGCCGTTCGTTCGAGATCGGCCGTCAGGCGCTCGCACTTGACCGCACGTTTGCCGGGCTGGTGGCGAAGGGTATCGGCATCTGGTTCGGCGCGCAGACCTTTATCAATATGGGCGTGAACCTCGGTCTACTGCCGACTAAAGGTCTCACGTTGCCGCTCGTTAGCTACGGCGGCTCGGGCATCGTGCTGAACTGCGTGGCTGTGGCCGTATTGATGCGTGTCGATTACGAGAACCGGGTGCTCATGCGCGGAGGGAAGGTATGACCGCTCTCCCGCAACGCACGCTGATGGTGATGGCCGGTGGCACCGGGGGACACGTGTTCCCGGGGCTTGCGGTCGCGCACCTGATGCAGGCGTGGGGCTGGAAGGTCGTATGGCTCGGCAATCCGGCGGGCATGGAAGCCACGCTGGTGCCGAAGCACGGCATCCCGATGGAATACGTACGCTTCGGCGGACTGCGCGGCAAGGGCCTGAAAACCAAGCTGATGTTGCCGCTGAATCTGCTGCGTGCGTGCTCGCAGAGTTTGAGCGTGCTGCGTCGCGTGAAGCCGGATGTCGTGCTCGGCATGGGCGGCTACATTACGTTCCCGGCGGGTTTGATGACTGCGTTGAGCGGCCGTCCGCTGGTGCTGCATGAACAGAATTCGATTGCGGGTCTCGCCAACAAGGTGCTCGCGAAAGTCGCGAAACGCGTGCTGGTTGCGTTCCCGAACGCGTTGCCGCACGGCGAATGGACCGGAAACCCGATTCGTGCGGAACTTGCGCGCGCAATTGCACCCAAAGCACGCTACGCAGAGCGCAGTGGTCCGTTGAATGTGCTGGTGGTGGGCGGCAGTCTGGGCGCGGCGGCGTTGAATGAAGTGGTGCCGCGCGCGGTTGCGCTGCTGGCGCCGAATGAACGTCCGCGCATCGTGCATCAGGCGGGCGCGAAGCATATTGAAGCGTTGCGTGAGAACTATGCGGCAGCGGGCCTGCAAGCCGCTGCGGGTGACCAACCCGATGTAGAACTCGTGCCGTTCATCGACGACATGACGAGCGCGTACTCAAACGCGGATCTGGTGATCTGCCGTTCGGGCGCGATGACCGTGTCGGAGATTTCAGCAGTAGGGGTGGCGGCGTTCTTCGTGCCGTTCCCATTTGCAGTAGACGATCACCAAACCACTAATGCAGCGTTCCTCGCCGATAACGGCGCGGCGCTGGTCGTGCAGCAACGCGATCTGTCGGCGGAAATGCTCGCCGACTGGTTGCGCAGCCAGACGCGAGAGACCCTCGCAGAGATGGCAGAGCGTTCGCGCTCGCTCGCGAAACCCGACGCCACGGAACAGGTCGCACAGATTTGCGCGACTGTGGCGGGTTCGATTTCGGGCGCGAGCCCAGAAGGAAAGCAATGAAACACATCGTCAAACATATTCACTTTGTCGGCATCGGCGGTGTCGGCATGAGCGGCATCGCGGAGGTGCTGGTCAACCTCGGCTATCAGGTAAGCGGCTCGGATCTGTCGAGCAACGGGATCACCGATCGCCTCGCCGCACTCGGCGCGCGGATCGCGATCGGTCACGCGGCGGAGAACATCGAAGGTGCGAATGCGGTAGTCGTTTCCACGGCAGTGCGCAGCGACAACCCGGAAGTGCTGGCCGCGCGTCATCGCCGCATTCCGATCGTGCCGCGCGCGGTGATGCTGGCGGAACTGATGCGCCTGAAGCAGGGCATCGCGATTGCCGGCACGCATGGCAAGACCACGACCACCTCGCTGGTGGCGAGCGTGCTGGCGGCGGGCGGACTCGATCCGACCTTCGTGATCGGCGGCCGCCTGATCAGCGCGGGCGCGAATGCGCGTCTGGGCACGGGCGACTTTATCGTCGCCGAGGCGGACGAGTCGGATGCGTCGTTCCTGAATCTGTTCCCGGTGATCGAAGTCATCACGAACATCGACGCCGATCACATGGACACCTACGGCCACGACTTCGCGCGGCTCAAGCAGGCGTTCATCGAATTCACGCACCGTCTGCCGTTCTATGGGATCGCGGTGCTGTGCGTCGACGATCCGAACGTGAAGGAGATCCTGCCGTTCGTGTCGAAGCCGATCATCCGTTACGGCTTTGCGCCGGACGCGCAAGTGCGCGCGGTCAATGTAGAAGCGCGCGGCGGCAAGATGCATTTCACGGCCATGCGCGAAGACGCGGCGCCGATCGACATCATCTTGAACCTGCCGGGTGAGCACAACGTGCAGAACGCCTTGGCCGCAATCGCAATTGCGACTGAACTTGAAGTGAAAGATGCCGATATCCAGCGAGCGCTGGCGGATTTCAACGGCGTGGGTCGACGCTTTCAGCGCTACGGCGAAGTGCCGGTCGTGTCGGAAGGTAAACCTGCCGGCGCGTACACGCTGGTCGACGATTACGGTCATCACCCGGTTGAAATGGCGGCAACGGTCGCGGCGGCGCGTGGCGCGTTTCCGGGGCGGCGTCTGGTGCTGGCCTTCCAGCCGCACCGCTTCACGCGCACGCGTGATTGCTTCGAAGATTTTGTGAAGGTGCTGTCGACCGTCGACGCGCTCGTGCTGACCGAAGTTTATTCGGCCGGCGAAGCGCCGATCGTCGCCGCGGACGGCCGCGCTCTCGCGCGCGCACTGCGCGTGGTGGGCAAGGTCGAACCGGTGTTTGTCGATACGGTGGATGAAGTGCCGGACGCGCTCTCAGCAGTGGTGCGCGACGGCGATGTGGTGATCACGATGGGCGCGGGTTCGATCGGCGGTGTGCCGGGTCGCCTGGCGCAAGAAACGAAGGTATGAGTGAAATGAGCAGCATCGACCCTAAACAGTTCGGCAAAGTAGCAGTGCTGCTCGGTGGGGATTCCGCCGAGCGCGAGGTGTCGCTCAATTCCGGCCGCCTCGTGCTGCAAGGTCTGCGCGACGCCGGTATCGACGCCCATCCGTTCGATCCGGCCGAGCGTCCGCTCGCCGCGTTGAAGGACGAAGGTTTCGTGCGCGCGTTCAACGCGCTGCACGGCGGTTATGGCGAGAACGGCCAGATTCAGGGTGCGCTCGATTTTTACGGTATTCGTTACACGGGTAGCGGCGTGCTCGGCTCGGCGCTCGGTCTGGACAAGTTCCGCACCAAGCTCGTGTGGCAGCAACTCGGCATTCCGACGCCGCCGTTCGAGGCTGTGCTGCGCGGCGACGACTACGAAGCACGCGCGAAAGACATCGTCGCGAAGCTCGGCTTGCCGCTGTTCGTGAAGCCGGCCAGCGAAGGCTCGAGCGTCGCGGTGATCAAGGTGAAAAGCGCCGACGCATTGCCGGCAGCGCTGCTCGAAGCGGTCAAGTACGACAAGATCGTCGTGGTGGAAAAGAGCATCGAGGGCGGCGGCGAATTTACAGCCTGCATCGCCGGCGATCTGGATCTGCCGGTGATCCGCATCGTGCCGGCCGGCGAGTTCTACGACTACCACGCGAAGTACATCGCGAACGACACGCAGTATCTGATTCCGTGCGGTCTGGCGGCTGACGAAGAATCACGCCTGAAAGTGCTGGCGCGCCGCGCGTTCGACGTACTTGGCTGCACCGATTGGGGGCGCGCCGATTTCATGCTCGACGCTGACGGCAATCCGTACTTCCTCGAAGTGAACACGGCGCCTGGGATGACCGATCACTCGCTGCCGCCGAAAGCGGCACGTGCGGTGGGCATCAGCTACCAGGAACTGGTGGTCGGCGTGTTGGCGCTGACGCTCAAGGATTAACAAAGGACTAACCGGGGCGACCCGAAAGCAACTCCATGTGGAACAACGTTCGCCAGCTCAATCTCGCCGCCAACGCATTGCATGCGTTGCTGGTGCTCGTGCTGCTGGCGGCAGGCGGTTACTGGCTCATCCAGCGTCCGAATTTCGCGTTGCGCGAAATCCAGATCGACGGCGACACCGAGCACATCAATTCGCCGACGGTGCGCGCCGGAGTGGTAGGGCGCTTGAAAGGCAACTTTTTTACGGTGGATCTCGACGTCGCGCGCCAGGCGTTCGAGCAGATGCCATGGGTGCGTCATGCGAGCGTGCGGCGGGTTTGGCCGAATGCGCTGGCTGTCACGCTTGAAGAGTACAAACCGCTAGGAACGTGGGGCAGCGATCAGCTGGTGAGCGTGGACGGCGAACTGTTCACCGCGAACCAGGGCGAGCTCGAAGAAGAGCTGCCCGCGTTCGACGGACCGGACGGAACGGCCAAGGAAGTCGTCGCGCGGTACAGCGACTTCAAGAAGTGGTTTGCGCCCTTGGGCGCGACGCCCGAAGAAGTCACGCTGTCGCCGCGTTACGCGTGGACGGTGAAGCTGTCGAACGGCATGCAGGTGGAACTTGGACGCGAACGCAATCAGGACACACTGCTCGATCGGAGCAAGCGCCTGACCGCGGCGTGGAACGCGGTGACGCAACGTTGGGGAAAGGATATCGAGTATGCGGACTTGCGCTATCCGAACGGTTTCGCGATTCGTGCCGCTGGCATGCGCTTTATCAGCGAACCCGACAAGGGCAAGAAGTAAACGGACATCACACGCAATGAGCACGCTATGAGTAAAGACTATAAAGATCTGCTGGTCGCCCTCGACATTGGGACGTCGAAGGTAGTGGCTATCGTCGCCGAGTTGAAGGGCGAGGGCCACTACGAGGTGATCGGCCTCGGCCAGAGCGAATCGAAGGGGCTCAAGAAGGGCGTGGTGGTGAACATCGAAGCCACCGTGCAGTCCATTCAGCGCGCGCTCGAGGAAGCCGAGCTGATGGCCGACTGCAAGATCACGAACGTATTTACCGGGATCGCCGGCAGCCATATCCGCAGCTTCAATTCGAGCGGCATGGTGGCGATCAAGGAGAAGGAAGTCACGCAGACGGACGTCGCGCGCGTGATCGAGACGGCGAAGGCGATCAACATCCCGACCGATCAGCAGGTGCTGCACATCCTGACGCAGGAATTCATCATCGACGGTCAGGAAGATGTGCGCGAGCCGATCGGCATGAGCGGCATCCGCCTGGAAGTGAAGGTGCATATCGTCACTGGTGCGGTGAGCGCGGCGCAGAACATTGTGAAGTGCGTGCGCCGTTGCGGGCTCGAAGTGAACGATCTGATCCTGCAGCCGCTCGCTTCGTCGCTGGCGGTGCTGACGGAAGACGAAAAAGAACTCGGCGTGGTGCTGGTCGATATCGGCGGCGGCACGACTGATATTGCGATTTTCAGCGAAGGCGCGATTCGTCACACGGCGGTGATTCCGATCGCCGGTGACCAGATCACGAGCGACATCGCGATGGCGCTGCGTACGCCGACCCCGGACGCAGAAGACATCAAGGTCGACTACGGCATTGCGAAGCAGGCCCTCGCCGATCCGGACGAAATGATCGAAGTGCCGGGTCTCGGCGAGCGCGGTCCGCGCACGCTGTCGCGCCAGGCATTGGCGGCGGTGGTCGAGCCGCGTGTCGAAGAACTGTTTTCGCTCGTGCAGCAGGTGGTGCGCGAGTCGGGTTACGAGGAGCTGCTGAGCTCCGGCGTGGTGCTGACCGGCGGCGCGTCGATGATGCTCGGCATGGTCGAACTCGGCGAGGACATTTTCCTGAAGCCGGTGCGGATTGGCGTGCCGGAATACGCGGGCGGTCTCGCTGACGTCGTGCGTAACCCGCGTTATTCGACGGCGATGGGTTTGCTCGTCGAAGGACGCTCGCAACGGATGCGCGGCCGCAAGGTCGCTGTGCAGTCGGGGTCGATGGGCCAGGTCTTCACGCGAATGAAAGACTGGTTCCTCGGCAACTTCTAACGAATTCGCTTTTCGAACGGTTTTACGTAAATACGCGCTGGTGCCGGCGGCTGGCGCGCGACAGGGGGTTGCCCGATCTCCTGCCGAATAACGGCCGAAGTGGCTGCAATTTTTTATCTTGACGGAGGCAACATGGAATTCCAGATGCTGGAAACCGAAACGAACGGCACCATCATCAAGGTGATCGGAGTAGGTGGCGCTGGCGGCAATGCCGTTCAGCACATGATCAACAAAGGCGTGCAAGGCGTCGACTTCATCGTGATGAACACGGACGCGCAGGCTCTGTCGCGTTCGCGCGCTTCCGCGGTGATCCAGCTCGGTAACACGGGTTTGGGCGCCGGCGCCAAGCCGGAAATGGGCCGCGCGGCAGCAGAAGAAGCCCGTGAGCGCATCGCCGACGCACTGCGCGGCGCGCACATGGTGTTCATCACCGCCGGTATGGGCGGCGGCACGGGCACGGGCGCAGCACCGGTGGTCGCGCAGATCGCCAAGGAAATGGGTATCTTGACTGTTGGCGTGGTCAGCAAGCCGTTCGAATTCGAAGGCGGCAAGCGCATGCGCGTGGCAGAAGCTGGTTCGCAGCAACTGGAGGATCACGTCGACTCGCTGATCGTCGTTCTGAACGACAAGCTGTTCGAGGTGATGGGCGATGACGCCGAGATGGACAAGTGCTTCCAGTGCGCAGACGACGTTCTCAACAACGCAGTTGCCGGTATCGCGGAAATCATCAACGTCGACGGTCTGGTGAACGTCGACTTCGAAGACGTGAAGACGGTGATGGGCGAGCAAGGCAAGGCGATGATGGGCACGGCGACGGTTGCCGGCGTCGATCGCGCGCGTCTGGCTGCTGAGCAGGCTGTGGCCAGCCCGCTGCTGGAAGGTGTGGATCTGTCGGGCGCGCGTGGCGTGCTGGTTAACATCACGTCGAGCCGTTCGCTGCGTCTGTCGGAAACGCGCGAAGTGATGAACACCATCAAGAGCTATGCTGCTGAAGACGCGACGGTGATTTTCGGCGCGGTGTACGACGATGCAATGGGCGACGCGCTGCGCGTGACGGTCGTGGCAACGGGTCTGGGCCGTGCGGCGAAGAAGCAGCAATCGGCACCGATGACGCTGCTGCGCACCGGCACGGACAATCAGCCGATCAGCGCGCACGCTGCTTACGCACCGTCGCAGTCGCACGCCAGCACGGCCGATTACGGCGCGCTGGATACGCCGGCTGTGTGGCGCACGTCGCGCGATACGGCGGCTTCGCACGTGCAGGCGCTGCAGGAAAAGGGCGTCGACACGTACGACATTCCGGCATTCCTGCGCAAGCAGGCGGACTGAGCGCGCGAGCAGGTGTTCGTTGCCGCGCTGCTAGGGTAGCGCCGGCGGACGAATGCATGAGCGTGGCGGGTGAACGGCGAACAAGCCGCGTATCGTCTGATTCGCGGCAAGGACAAGTGCCCTCTTCGGATTCGCGAAGCGGATGGGGCAACTGTCGCCGGATGGCGGAGCCTGCAGTTAGGCAGACGCTGAAATTCACTGCGACACGATAACGTGCGAGTGTGCTTCGCATCGATGCAAAGGACTGAGCATGATTCAAGCAGGTGAAAAGCTGCCCGACGCGACGCTCTTCGAGTTCGTCGAAGACGCGCGGGCGGGTTGCACGCTGGGGCCTAACAGCTTCGACGTGCGCGAGCAGACGGCGGGTAAGCGCGTGGTGATCTTCGGGTTGCCCGGTGCGTTCACGCCGACCTGTTCAGCCAAACATGTACCGGGTTATGTCGAACACGCCGAGCAGTTGCGCGCGCTTGGCATCGACGAGATCTGGTGCGTGTCCGTCAACGACGCGTTCGTAATGGGCGCGTGGGGACGCGATCAGCACGCCTCGGGCAAGGTGCGCATGATGGCGGATGGCAGTGCGGCTTTCACGCGGGCGCTCGGTCTTGAGCAGGATTTGTCGGCGCGCGGCATGGGAATCCGTTCCCAGCGCTACGCGATGGTTGTCGACGACGGCGTGGTCAAGACGTTGAACGTCGAGACTGCCGGCAAATTCGAAGTCAGCGATGCAGGGAGTATCCTCGCTACGTTGAGCTAGTTACGATTGCGTTCGATGCCTTTACCTCGGGCCTGCGCGGTTACCGCGTTGTATCAGGGCAACGGCGCATAAGACGCTTTTGTGACAGGCCGTTACTCGGGCCGATGACCGGAAACGCCTCCGTTCCGGACATCGGCCCGTCACGCTTTCCCTGACGGGCGCGCTTTGGGTAATGCAGCGAAACAGATTGATACGTTCCGTGTAACGACGCTCCTTAGGGTATTGGAGTATACTTCGCGCTATGGAATAAAAAGTCCCGATTGGGATTTTCAATCGAATAGAAGATCACCATGTTGAAGCAGCGCACTATCAAATCAATCGTCAAGACAGTCGGCATCGGCCTGCACTCCGGCCGCAAGGTCGAACTGACGCTCCGCCCGGCGGCGGCGAACACCGGCATTGTGTTTTCGCGGGTGGATTTACCCACGCCGGTGGATATCCCTGCGTCGGCGATGGCGATTGGCGATACGCGCCTGGCTTCCGTACTGCAGAAAGACGGCGCGCGCGTGTCGACCATCGAGCATTTGATGTCCGCATGCGCAGGCCTCGGCATCGACAATCTTTATATCGACGTCACCGCTGAAGAAATTCCGATCATGGACGGTAGCGCGGGTTCGTTCGTGTTTCTGATTCAGTCGGCCGGTATTGAAGAACAGAACGCGCCGAAGAAATTCATCAAGGTCACCAAGCCGGTTGAAATTCGTGACGGCGATAAATTCGCGCGCCTCGATCCGTATTTCGGTTTCAAGCTCAAATTCACCATCGATTTCCGTCACCCGGCTGTGGATAAAACCGGCCAGGCGCTGGAAGTGGATTTTGCCAATACGTCGTATGTGCGGGAAATCGCCCGTGCGCGTACGTTCGGCTTTGCGCATGAAGTGGAAATGATGCGTGAACTCGGTTTGGCACGCGGTGGCAGCATGGATAACGCCATCGTGCTGGACGAATACCGCATTCTGAACAACGACGGCCTGCGTTACGACGACGAATTCGTGAAGCACAAGATGCTCGACGCGATCGGCGATCTGTACGTGGTCGGCCATCCGTTGCTGGCTTCGTACACAGCGTACAAGTCGGGCCACGGCCTGAATAACGCTTTGCTGCGCGAGTTGCTGGCGCATGAAGATGCGTACGAAATCGTCACGTTCGACGACACGCAGAAGGCGCCGCGCGGCTTCGCGTACGAAACGCAAACGGCGTTTGCCTGATCGGCTTAGCGCCTTCGGATGAAATGTCCGAAACGAATGGATGAAAAATAAGCGGCCCATCTGGGCCGCTTATTTTTTGTTCAGCGATTTCTCCGATGCCGCGCTGCCATTTTCGCCAAAGCTTCCTGCAGCGGCGAGGGCGCGAGCGATTGGGAGAGCGCGTGCAGCGCGTCCGCGCCGACGGGCGTCATGCGCGCCTGTTTGACCGGCGGTGGCTCCTTCAAAGGCTGCGGCCGCACGCGAATCCTCAGCGCATTGACCGGCCAGCCACGCTGCTGCAGATCCGACAGCAACCTCGGCTCGATCTGGCGCAGGCGGGCGGCCAGCGCATTGTGCGCGGCAAATAGGGCCAGCACGCCTTCCTTGATGAAGCTGGGCTCTACGCTCGTGGCCAGATAATCCGGCAGCAGCTCGCGCAAATCCTTTTCCAGCGCCGCAATCTGCTCGACGCCCGCGCGCAGGGCCACGAACGCGTCGGTGCGATTCAGCACTTCGGCAACGGGCTGCGGGCGGCGCGCTTTGAACTGCTTGGGCGGCGGCCTTGAAAAGGACGGAATACGGCTCATGTTCGATAGTGACGGCGCGTTCGCACCCTATGTGCGTTCACGCCGCGATTGTACCGCGCGGGATGCACGTGGACCCGCCTCAATGCGTACCGTCGGACGTCGCTGCGGCGGGCTTCCTGTGCCTTGCCAGCGTCGCACGGCTGACACAGGCGCGGGCGGGGGCGCGTGCTAAAATGCCCGATTCGAATTCACTCTTGGACTAAGCCGCCGAGGCCCTTCCGACCCCGGAGCGCACGTGCATGAACTGCACGCCGCGAACCAGCCGAAGCCGCGACGCAGACACCGATCCGATGACCACCGGTTTTCTACAGAAGATTTTTGGCAGCCGCAACCAGCGGCTAGTCAAGCAATATCAAAAGACCGTCACGGCGATCAATGCGCTCGAGCCGCAGATCGAGCAATTGACGGACGACGAACTGCGCGCCAAGACGGGTGAATTCCGCCAGCGCGTCGCGAGTGGCGAGTCGCTCGACAAGCTCCTGCCGGAAGCGTTCGCGGTGTGCCGCGAGGCCAGCAAGCGGACGCTGAAAATGCGCCACTTCGACGTGCAGTTGATCGGCGGCATGGTCCTGCATTACGGCAAGATCGGCGAAATGCGCACCGGCGAAGGCAAGACGCTCGTCGCCACGTTGCCGGTGTACCTGAATGCGCTGTCCGGCCGTGGCGTGCACGTTGTCACGGTCAACGACTACCTCGCGCAGCGCGACGCCGAATGGATGGCGCGCCTGTACAACTTCCTCGGTCTGTCGGTCGGCATCAATCTGTCGCAGATGGATCATGGCGCGAAGCAGGAAGCGTACGCCGCCGACATTACCTACGGCACCAACAACGAATTCGGCTTCGACTACCTGCGCGACAACATGGTCTACGAGACCGATGCGCGCGTGCAGCGAGCCCTGAATTTCGCGGTGGTCGACGAGGTCGACTCGATCCTGATCGACGAAGCCCGCACGCCGCTGATCATCTCCGGCCAGGCCGAAGATCACACCGAACTCTACGTGCGCATGAACGCGCTGCCGCCGCTCCTCGAACGTCAGATCGGCGAGGAGAAGGCAGACGGCACCGGCGTCGAAAAGCCGGGCGACTACACGCTAGACGAGAAAGGCCGTCAGGTCTTCCTGACGGAATCGGGCCACGAAAAGGCCGAGCGTCTGCTCGGCGAATGGGGCCTGATCGGCGAGGGCGAAAGCCTCTACGCGCCGCAGAACATCACGCTGATGCACCACGTGTACGCCGCACTGCGTGCGCACACGCTGTTCTTCAAGGATCAGCACTACGTCGTGCAGAACGGCGAAGTCGTGATCGTCGACGAATTCACCGGCCGTCTGATGTCGGGCCGCCGCTGGTCGGATGGCTTGCACCAAGCTGTCGAGGCGAAGGAACACGTCAAGATCCAGAGCGAGAACCAGACGCTCGCGTCGATCACGTTCCAGAACTACTTCCGTATGTACGCGAAGCTGTCCGGCATGACCGGCACCGCCGATACCGAAGCGTACGAATTCAACGAGATCTACGGTCTCGAAACGGTCGTGATCCCGACCAACCGTCCGCCTAAGCGGCTCGACAAGCAGGATCAGATCTACAAGACCGCGAAGGAACGCTACGACGCGGTGATCCGCGACATCCGCGATTGCCACGAGCGCGGTCAGCCGGTGCTGGTCGGCACGACGTCGATCGAAAACTCGGAACTGCTGTCGCATCTGCTGAAGCAGGCCGGGTTGCCGCACGAAGTGCTGAACGCCAAGCAGCACGCGCGTGAAGCTGAGATCGTCGCCGAAGCGGGCCGTCCGAAGCGTGTCACGATCGCCACAAACATGGCCGGTCGCGGTACCGACATCGTGCTCGGTGGCAATGCCGAAAAGCAGGCGTCCTTCATCGAAAAGGACGAAACGCTTTCCGACGAAGAGAAGCAACGCCGTATCCAGAAGCTGCACGACGAATGGCAGGCGCTGCACGATCAGGTGAAGGCCGCGGGCGGTCTGCACATCATCGGCACCGAACGTCACGAATCGCGCCGGATCGACAACCAGTTGCGCGGTCGTGCCGGCCGTCAGGGCGATCCGGGTTCGTCGCGCTTCTATCTGTCGCTGGAAGATCCGCTGCTGCGCATTTTCGCGGGCGATCGCGTGCGCGCGATCATGGACCGTCTGAAGATGCCGGAAGGCGAGGCGATCGAGGCAGGCATCGTGTCGCGTTCGATCGAATCGGCGCAGCGCAAGGTTGAAGCGCGCAACTTCGACGTTCGCAAGCAATTGCTCGAATACGACGATGTGTCGAACGATCAGCGCAAGGTTATCTACCAGCAGCGCAATGAATTGCTCGAAGCGAACGACATCACCGAAACCATCGGCGCCATGCGTCATGGCGTGATCGCCGATATCGTTCACCAGTTCGTGCCGGCCGGCAGCATCGAAGAGCAGTGGGATGTGCCGGAGCTGGAGGAAGTGCTGCGCAACGAATGGCAGCTCGACCTCGCGATCCAGGAAATGATCAACGAGTCGAACTCGATCAGCGTGGATGAGATTCTCGAAGCTGTCGAAGCCGCTGCGGACGAAGCGTACGAATCGAAGGTCGAACAGGTCGGCCGTGAATCGTTCAGCGCGTTCGAGCGCTCGATCATGTTGCAAACGCTGGACCGCAGCTGGCGCGAACATCTGGCCGCACTCGATCACCTGCGGCAGGGTATCCATCTGCGCGGTTACGCGCAGAAGAATCCGAAACAGGAATACAAGCGCGAGGCGTTCGAACTGTTCGCCGCGATGCTCGACGCCGTGAAGCTCGAAGTCACCCGTGTGGTGATGAACGTGCAGATCCAGTCGCCGGAACAGCTGGAACAGGCCGCCGAGCAGTACGAAGAGCAAGGCAGCCACCTCGAAAACGTCGAGTTCCGTCACGCCGAATTCGCCGAAGCGGCAGCAGCAGCGCCTGCCGCTGCGGAAGCGGCGACCGCCGCCATGATCGGCGACGCGATGAGCCACGGTTCGTCGCACGCCATTGGGTCGGACGTGAGCGTGGACAACGTGCCGAAGGTCGGCCGTAACGACCCGTGCCCGTGTGGCAGCGGCAAGAAGTACAAGCAGTGTCACGGCAAGATCGCATAATGCCGAAACGGCGCGCTTTAAGCGCGCCGTTTCGTTTTACACGATGTTTTGCTGGTGATTTCGCGGTGGTTCGGCAACACGCCCGAGCCATCAGTTTCCGTTTCCCTCGATGCCGGCGCCACGCCGGCATTTTCTTCGACAGGTCGCGACCATGGCTGTCAATTTCCCCTCGATCGATCCCGCTCAACTTCACCCTGTCGCCGGCGTCACGCTGGGCTGGGCGGAGGCGAATATCCGCAAACCGAACCGCAAGGACGTGCTGGTCATTTCCGTCGGCGTTGGCGCGACGGTAGGCGGCGTGTTCACGCAGAACCGTTTTTGCGCCGCACCCGTCACGGTGTGCCGTGAGAATCTGGAGCGCGTGCGCGCGGGCGGCAAGCCGATTCGCGCGCTCGTGATCAACACGGGCAACGCGAACGCGGGCACGGGTGAGCCGGGCCTCGTGGCCGCGCGCGAAACCTGCGTCGAGCTCGCGCGCCTCGTGGACATCACGCCGGAACAGGTGCTGCCGTTTTCGACGGGCGTGATTCTGGAACCGCTGCCGGTCGATCGTTTGAAAGCCGGTCTGCCTGCCGCGCTGGCGAACCGCAGGGAAGCCAACTGGTACGACGCCGCCCAGGCGATCATGACCACGGATACCTTGCCGAAAGCCACCTCGCGCCAGGTCACGATCGACGGCCACACGGTCACGCTCACCGGCATCAGCAAGGGCGCCGGCATGATCAAGCCGAACATGGCGACCATGCTCGGCTTTCTCGCGTTCGACGCCGCTGTCGCGCAACCGGTGCTCGACGCGTTGGTCAAGCACGTGGCGGACCGCTCGTTCAACTGCATCACGATCGACGGCGATACCTCGACCAACGATTCTTTCATCCTGATCGCCTCAGGCAAATCGAGCCTGCCGGCGATCACGTCCACCGACTCGCCCGCTTATGCAGCGCTGCGCGACGCCGTGACCGAAGTCGCCCAGACCCTCGCACAACTGATCGTGCGCGACGGCGAAGGCGCGACCAAATTCATGACCGTGCATGTCGAAGGCGGCTCGAGCGTCGGCGAATGCCGCCAGATCGCGTACGCGATCGGCCACTCGCCGCTCGTGAAGACGGCTTTCTATGCATCGGATCCAAATCTCGGCCGCATTCTCGCGGCCATCGGATATGCCGGCGTGGACGATCTCGACGTCGGCAAGATCGATCTGTATCTGGACGACGTGCTGGTCGCCACCGCTGGCGGCCGCAATCCGGCCTACCGTGAGGAAGATGGTCAGCGCGTCATGAAAAAGAGCGAGATCGGCATTCGTGTCGTACTCGGCCGCGGTAATGCGCAAGCCACGATCTGGACTTGCGATCTGTCGCACGATTACGTGAGCATCAACGCCGACTATCGTTCGTAACCAGGTTCATTACGCGGCTTTTGGGCCGCCGCTTTGGCCGCTTACCTCACAGCCATGGACAAACTCGAACAGTTTCTGACCCGGGCCGAAGCCGTGCTCGTTCGCCTCGAAGCAATGCTTCCGCCCGCTGCACCGCAGATCGACTGGTCGGCGGCGATCGCCTTCCGCTGGCGCAAGCGCCAGGGGCGCGGCTATCTGCAGCCGGTTCCCGCCATTTCGTCGATCACGCTCGGCGACCTGCAAAACATCGATCGCCAGAAAGGGTTGATCGAGCGGAACACGCTTCAGTTCGTGCGTAAGCAGCCGGCCAACAACGTGCTGCTGACGGGCGCGCGCGGCACCGGCAAGTCGTCGCTGATCAAGGCTTGCCTGAACGCCTATGCGAAAGACGGCCTGCGCCTGATCGAAGTGGATAAAGACGATCTGCACGATCTCGGCGACATCGTCGATCTGATCGCTCAGCGGCCGGAGCGCTTCGTGGTGTTCTGCGACGACCTGTCGTTCGAAGATGGCGAGTCGGGCTACAAGGCGCTGAAGGTCGCGCTCGACGGCTCGATCGCTGCGCAGTCGGACAACGTGTTGATCTACGCAACGTCCAACCGCCGCCATCTGTTGCCCGAGTACATGAGCGACAACGAGACGTACAAGCACACGTCCGACGGCGAGATTCATCCGGGCGAACTGGTCGAAGAAAAGATCTCGCTGTCTGAGCGCTTCGGACTGTGGGTCAGCTTCTATCCGTTCAAGCAGGACGACTACCTGTCGATCATCGGCCACTGGCTGCGCCATTTCGGCTGCGACGACGCGGAAGTCGAAGCAGCGCGCGGCGATGCGCTGGTGTGGGCGCTGGAGCGCGGTTCGCGCTCCGGGCGCGTTGCGTGGCAATTCGCTCGCGACTGGTCCGGACGGAAGACCCCGGCATGAGCGATGCGCAGAAGAACGTGGCTGGCCGTCCGGTGACTGAAGTCGCCGTTGGCGTGCTAATTCAGCCGGACGGACGCTATCTGCTGGCGCAGCGCCCGGCAGGCAAGCCGTACGAGGGGTACTGGGAATTTCCGGGTGGCAAGCTGGAAGCGGGCGAGTCGGTCGAGGCCGCGCTAGCCCGCGAGCTGCACGAGGAACTGGGTATCGACGTCAAGGCGAGCCATCTTTGGCACACGCTCGAACACGATTACCCGCACGCTTACGTGCGGCTGTTCTTCTGCAAGGTGACACAGTGGTCCGGCGAACCACACGGCCGCGAAGGCCAGGCATTTGTGTGGCAGGCGCTGCCGGCGGATGTCTCACCACTGTTACCGGCGACGATTCCCGTGCTGGAATGGCTCGCGGCTGAGAAAAACTAGCGAAATGTTCGGCGGTTTTAAACGGCGCTGCGTGAGCAGCGCCGTCCTGCGTAACTGCAGTACGCCGCACAAGCGGTGTGCATCTGCAGCCTGCAGTGCTCAATGCGGGTTGTAGTCCCCGCCGGGCGATTCATCCGGCGGCGTTTCTTCCTCCGTGCCGCCTATCTTGTACTTCTCAGCGGCCCAGGCGCCGAGGTCGGTCTGCTTGCAGCGCTCAGAGCAGAACGGGCGGAAGCGGCTTTCTGGAGTCCAGCGGACATCCTTGCCGCAAGTGGGGCATTTGACGACGGTAGGCATACGGTCAGGCAGTCAATCGGAAACGGAATAAGTTACGAATATAGGGGCATTTTTCGCCGCTTTAAAGGCGCGGCCCCGCGAGTCAGTTCTACAGGCCAAGCGTTACAGGCTGCAAAGCGTGAGCTGGAACGGCACGTCGACATCCACCGCGCGCGGGCGCAAATCGCCGTCCTGCACCGTGAATCGCACCCAGAGCATGTACTTGTTGGCGCTGGCCTCGGGAATCACCCGCAATTCCGGTACCACCCGTACTTGCATCAACTGGTATGAACGGCCTGACAGCATTTGCTGATAGCTGCCCTGCATCGCCATGACCTTGGACGCCTGACCCGATTCGCGCGCGAGGCGCAGCACGATTGTTGCCGCATCGCGCAACGGCAGGAGCGGCGTGACCCATTTGGCGATATCCTGCCGACGCTGATCAGGATGGATCTGCTGCCACGCGTAGTACGAAGGCAAATCGAACTTGCACGTGCCACCCGGGATGATTGCCCGGCTGCGGATGCTGGCGAGCCATTCGTTGTCCGCCAGATGCTGGCCGGTCTTGCCCTGCATCTGTGAAAGCCCCGACAAGGTCTGCTCGATTTCCCCTAGCACTGCCTCCAGCGCGTTCTGCTCGATCCCCGGATTGCCCCGGAACGGTGCCAGGGTTTGCCGTTGGCGCTCGAGCTCCTTCATCAGATCGGACTTCAGATCCGCGCGACCCGCAACCTCTGAGATTTCGAACAGCGTTGTCAGTGCGACGTGATGTTCCCTGGCGTCTTCCTGAGTCAGAAAGAACGTGAAGCGCTCGAACAGATCTTCGAGGCGCAATAGCGTCCGGATTCGCTCATTGAAGGGATACTCGTAAAGGATCAAGCGGGCTCGCCTCGGGCGTGGTCGGTGACGGGAATGCAGAACATTCTAATGCCGTGAGACTACCCTAGCAATCACGCACTTTTTCAGCGCGCTTTTGCAACTTTTTTTGCGTGTTTCGGGCGGTTTTCAGCGCGCTTTGGCTCTCGCATTGCCGCAAAGTTCATCAGATCTGAGCGGGATCGGCCACGCTGACATCGTGTCTACGCTCGTGCGCGGCGCTCGCGTACGCTTTCCCTCAAGCGCCGACGAGTGACAGGTACACGCGATGCTGCGCTTCGACCTCTGCCGTCAGCGCCTCCAGCGGCATGTTGTCGTTGTCTATCACGTCGTCGGCCGCGGCGAGGCGTGCTTCGCGCGTCGCCTGGCGGGCGATGATCGCCAGCACCTGTTCACGGCTAAACCCGTTGCGGCTCATCACGCGAGCGATTTGCGTCTCGACGCTGCAATCTACCGTCAGCACCCGATTTACGCGAGTCTTCCAGCTACCCGACTCCACCAGCAGCGGTACCACTATCATCACGTATGGCCCTTGCGCCTCACGCTGCTCGCGCTCGGTCTCCGCACGAATCAACGGATGCGTGATGCCTTCGAGGCGTTTGCGCGCGTCGTCGTCACTGAACACCAGCGTGCGCATGCGGGCGCGGTCGAGCGAGCCGTCTGCCGCGACGAAGGAATCGCCGAACTCCGCGGCGATCTGTGGCATGGCAATGCCGTGCGGCGCCGTGATGCGGTGCGCAATCAGGTCGGTGTCGACAAGCGGCACGCCGCGCGCGGCGAACAGGTCGGCCACGGTCGATTTGCCGCTGCCGATGCCACCGGTCAATCCCACAGCAAACATGCTTCAGCCTCCCAACGCCAGATAAAGCGGTGTGCCGAGAAATAGCGTAACAGCACCGCCCGCTGCGAGAAACGGCCCGAACGGCAGCGGCTCTTCGAAGCGCATGCGGCCGCGCCAAGTCGCCACTAGACCGACTACGGCGCCGGCAACCGCAGCGATCACCACGATCTGCGGTAGCGCTGCCCAGCCGAGCCACGCGCCGAGCGCCGCCAGCAGTTTGAAATCGCCATAACCCATACCTTCGACGCCACGCACCAGACGGAACAGCCAATGCACGGCCCACAGCACCAGATAGCCAAAGATCGCGCCCAGCACCGCATCGTGGAGGCTCGCGAACAGGCCGTTGAAGTTCACGATCAAGCCGGCCCACAGGAGCGGCAGCGTCATGGAGTCAGGGAGCAGATGTGTGTCGATGTCGATCGCGCTCATTGCCAGCAATGCGGCGCATAGTCCGAAGGTGGCGAGTGCCATGCCGGTCGGCCCATACAGTGCGAGCGCCCCGGCTGCGAAGGCGGCGCTGGAGATTTCGAGCAGCGGGTAGCGCACGCTGATGCGTGTCTTGCATGCGGAGCAGCGCCCGCGCAGCAGCAGGTAGCTCAGCACCGGCAGGTTCTCCCACGCGCTGAGCACATGGCCGCAGTGAGGGCAGGCGCTGCGCGGCACCCACAGGTTGTAGCGGGCGGGCAAGCCGTCGTCTTCAAGCGGTTGTTCGGTGGCCTCGCTGACTTCCTCGCGCCACGCACGCTCCAGCATGATCGGTACCCGATGCACGAGCACGTTCAGGAAACTGCCGATCACCAGACCGAACACGATCGCGAATGCGAGTTGCAGGCCGCTGGGCAAGCTGCCGAACGCGAGGCCGAGACCGGTTATGACGTGACCGGGCAGCAGGCCCGAAAACAGGCTGGAAGAAGTATCTGACACGAGCGGAAGGGTAGCCTGCATATAAAGGGTGGGATTCGGCTGCGATGCTACACCACGTTGCCGAGTTGAATAATGGGAAGATACATCGCGATCACCAGGCCGCCGACCAGCGTACCCAGCACGATGATGACAAGCGGCTCGCACAGGCTCGAGAGCGTGCCGATCTTTTCGTCTACCTGACGATCGGCGAGCGACGCCACATCGATCAGCATCGTGTCGAGCGCTCCGGATTCCTCGGCAACCGCCACTGGCTGCACAACCTCCGGTGGAAAGCAGTGCGCCGCGTGCATTGCGGCGGCGAGCCGTTCGCCGCGCCGCAGCCGGCCGGCAATCTCGACGGTGGCGCGGTCGAAGAAAGCGTTGCCGGTGGCGTGAGTTAGAGAGTCGAACGCGTCCGCGAGCGGCGTGCCGGCGGACAGCAATGTGCCGAGCGCGCGGCTCCAGCGCGCCGCGCACAAGGTGCGCAGTAACGGACCAGCGACCGGCATTGTCAGCGATAAGCGCGCGAACCGGATGCGCGCCGCTTCGGAACGTCGCAGCAGAAACGTCACAGCCGAGCCCGCTGCAAAAGTTATGACGACCAGAGGAATGCTCCATCGCGCGGCGCCAGCCGACAAAGCCAGCACGAACTGTGTGGGAGCGGGTAGTTTCGCGCCAAAGCCGTCGAAGATCTGCTTGAAGGTCGGCACGACCCACACCAGCAACGCGGCGGTAATCGCGATCGCAAGCAACAGGATCGCGACCGGATAGGTGAGCGCCGCGCGCACCTTGGCACGCTGCGCGGCGGCGCGTTCGCGGTCGTCGGCGATCCGGGCGAGGACGGCCGGCAGCGCGCCAGCAGCTTCGCCGACTTCGACGAGCTGACAGTACAGCGCGTTGAACTGCACGGGATGCCGCTGCAACGCCGCGGAGAAGCGCAAGCCGCCGGTGATGTCGCGAGCCAACGCGCCGACGATCCGCGGCATGCCCTGCCGACGCGGACTCTGCGCTTGCGCGAGCAGTTCCAGCGAAGGCGCGAGCGGCAAACCTGCGCGCAGCAGACTGGCGAGCTGGCGCGTGAACACGGTGACGTCGGGGGTGCGGGTCCGGGGACGCGGCGCCGGACCGCGTGCCGCGAGTTCGACGATGAACAGCTTTTCGCGCTTGAGTATGGCGCGTGCGGTGCTGACGTCCGGCGCAATGAGCGCCCCGGTTTTTTGTACGCCGTCGGCATCGACGCCGCGCCATCTGAAGCGCATCTCGGCCGCCGGCGGTGGGTGGGTCGTTGCGGTGTTCATGAGACCTCGGTCGCAGCCAGCGCCTCGGCGAGGCTCGTGGTGCCGTCGCGCACACGCGCCAGGGCTGCGTCGCGCAAGGTGGAGACCTGTTCAGTTTGTGCGAGCCGGGCCAGCTCATGGGTACCGGCGCGTGCCACGATCAACTCACGCATCGCATCGGAGACCGGCATCACCTGATGAACCCCGACGCGGCCCCGATAGCCGATGCCGTGGCAGGCTGCGCATCCGGTGGCGGCGAATGGTTGCCAGCCGTCAAATTGATCATCAGCGAAGCCCGCTGCTTGCAGCGCCGCCGCCGATTGTTGTGCCGGCGCGCGGCACGCCACGCAGAGCCGCCGCACCAGCCGTTGCGCCGTCACCATCCGGAGCGCGGCGGCCAGGTTGTACGGCTCGACGCCGATGTCGATCAGGCGCGCGACGGCAGCTGGCGCGTCGTTCGTGTGCAAGGTCGACAGGACGAGGTGGCCGGTTTGTGCGGCCTTCACGGCAACGTCAGCGGTTTCGTCGTCGCGAATTTCGCCGACCATGATTACATCGGGGTCCTGACGGAGAAATGCACGCAGCGCCACCGCGAATGTCAGGCCGGCTTTTTCGCGCACGCTCACCTGGTTGATACCCGCCAGTTGAATCTCTGCCGGATCCTCCACTGAGCACAGATTGCGCGCCTCGTCGTTGAGCATGTGGAGGAAGCAGTACAGCGACAGCGTCTTGCCGCTGCCGGTGGGCCCGGTGACGAGCACGAGGCCGTGCGGCGCGCGAATCGCGGCATCGACGGCTTTACGTTGTTGTGGATCGAGGCCGAGCGAGTCGAGCGAAAGATCGGTGGGTAGCGCGTCGAGTCTGCGCAACACCAGCTTTTCGCCGAACAGGGTAGGCAGCGAATTGACGCGATAGTCTTCGACGCGGCCGGGCGACGTGGCAATGCGCAACCGGCCGTCCTGCGGCACGCGCCGCTCGGCGATATCCATGCGCGCCAGCACCTTCACGCGCGTGATGAACGCGTCGCGCAGATGCGCAGGGGGCTGGGGGATTTCATGCAGTACGCCGTCGATGCGCAAACGCATGCGCCAGCCATGCTCCGCCGGTTCGATGTGCAGGTCCGACGCATTGCGGCGGGTTGCCTCCTGCAATGTGTCGGTCAAGAGGCGTACGGCAGGCGCGTTGTCGGAATCGGCGAGACTCGCGTTCAGGTTGGCACTGGCATTGGCGTTGGCCGCAAAGGCGTTATGCCTGGGTTGGGCTGGGCTTTCGCCATCGAAGACGACGGGCCGCAACGACGCCGCCTGTTGAAATGAACCTTGCATGAGAAACCGGTGATGAGCCGCCTGTAGAACACGACGACTTCATCATCCGGTAAGGCCGCTGACACCACCATTCAGCCGATCGGCTAATGGCGTGTTTCGAGCCGATGTGCGATGTTGCGCGGCGTGCAGGCCTTAACCGCGTGCCGCCTTGACGGCTTTCGCACCCGCGCGAGCAGGTGGTTTGAACAGCTTGACCGTGCGAATCGCCTGGTCGTCGCTGCGCATCACTTCGAGTTTCACCTCGCGGATCTGCACGCAGACGTCACCGTCCGGAATCTCTTCGAGAATCTCGAGGATGAGGCCGTTGAGCGTTTTCGGTCCGTCGGTCGGCAGCGTGAGATGCAGCCAGCGGTTCAGTTCGCGCAGCGGCATGCTACCCGCCACGATACATTCGCCGTTCTCGTTCCAGCCGCCGCGCGAATTGGCGCTACGCGGAATCGAGGTAGTGAATTCGCCGATCAGCTCTTCGATGATGTCTTCCGGCGTGACCAGCCCCTGCAACTCACCGTATTCGTTCACGACCAGCGCCGTGCGGTGACGGCTTTCCTGGAAGTACTGTAGTTGCTGGAATACAGGCGTACCGCTCGGCACGAAATACGGCTCGGCCAGCAACTCGCGCAGTGTCTCGCGCTCCAGTTCCTGGTTGTGCAGCGCAGCCAGTGTCTTGCGCACGTGGAGCACGCCGAGCACCCGGTCGATGTCGCCTTGATAGACGATCAGCTTGTTGTGATAACAGGTTTCCAGCTGATGCAGGATCTGCTCGAACGGCGCGTCGAAGTCGAGCGCTTCGATGCGGCGGCGCGGGATCATCACGTCGTCGACGGAGATGTTCTCCAGATCGAACAGGTTCAGCAGAATGCTGCGGTGCTTGGTCGGCATGAAGCTGCCTGATTCGAGCACGATTGTGCGCAGCTCTTCCGTGGAAAGCCGCTGATCGTGCGCGCCTTTGGTATTGATATGCAGCACGCGCAAGATCGTGTTCGCGAACAGATTGACGAACCAGACGAGCGGCTTGCCGACGCGCATCATCGGTGCGATCAGCAGGCTGGCCGGCAGGGCGATCTTCTCGGGGAATGTCGCGCCGACAATCTTCGGCGTGATTTCCGCGAACACGATAATCAGAAACGCGACGATGCCCGTCGCGATGGACAGCACGACGTTATTGCGGCCGAACGTATGCAGCGCGATCGAGGTGGTGAGCACCGGGATGATCGTGTTGAACAGATTGTTGCCGATCAGGACCACGCTCAACAGCTGGTCGGTGTGCGCGAGCAGGCCTTGAGTGGTTTTGGCGCCGAGCGCATTCTGGTTGGCAAGGTGTTTCAGACGATGGCGGTTGATCGCCATCATCGCCGTTTCGGAAATCGAAAAGAAGCTGGAGCAGATAAGCAGCAGAAAGACGGCGCCGATCTGCGCCCATAAGGGAAGTTGTTCCACGCGTAGTGAAGGATAGGGGACGGGATGGAGAGAATATAGCAGAGGGGGCTGGGCGGGCCGCCTCCGCGGAGGGTCTATGACGCCAGGGACAAATCGTACGTAGTGGCAAGGCGTCGGCGGGGCACAAAAAATCGCGACCCAAAACAAAAAAACCGCCAAGCAAGCTGGGCGGTTTTTCGAGCCTCGAACTAACAAGGCAAATCTGGTCGGGGTGAGAGGATTCGAACCTCCGGCCTCTACGTCCCGAACGTAGCGCTCTACCAGGCTAAGCTACACCCCGATCTGTACTGCTGGACTCTTACGGTGTTTCAGTCTCGTTCAAGACTGTCTTGCCGTCGAGTAAGAACATAATTCTAGCAGGCTATCTTTGAAAATGGAATCGGGAAATGAAGAAATTGCCGCAGCTGCGGCCAGCGCTTCCTGCTTCGCGCACTCGAGCGTGTGATCCAGCGCGCCGGAACGCGTGATCGCTTCGAAAATGGTGTCGAAACGGTCCGTGCCGCCTTGCTCGATAGCTTCCCGCGCGAGCGCCGACTGCTCCGGCGTGCCGCGCTCGATCAGATAAATCAGCGGGAGCGTGGGTTTGCCTTCGCGCAGATCGTCGCCGGCGTTCTTGCCCATCGATTCAGCCGTGCCCGTGTAGTCGAGCCAGTCGTCCATGATCTGGAACGCGGTGCCGATGCGGCGGCCGAATTCCGCCGCGGCAGCTTCGGTTTTCGCATCCGAACCGGCCAGTACGGCGCCGAGTTGGGCCGCGGCTTCGAACAATTTGGCGGTTTTGTAACGGATCACCCGCATGTAGCGCGCTTCGTCCACGTCGGCGTCATGCATGTTCAGCAGTTGCAGAACTTCGCCCTCGGAGATGATGTTGGTCGCCTCCGACAGGATTTCCATCACGCGCATCTTGCCCACGCCGACCATCATCTGGAACGAGCGGGAGTAGAGAAAATCGCCGACCAGCACGCTCGCGGCGTTGCCGAACAGCGCGTTGGCGGTCTGGCGGCCGCGCCGCAGATCGGATTCGTCGACCACGTCGTCGTGCAAGAGCGTGGCCGTGTGGATGAATTCCACCACTGCGGCAAGTTCGTGCCGATGCCCGGTGGTTTCGCCCAGCGCCCCGGCCACCAGCAGCAGTAACGCGGGCCGCAGCCGCTTGCCCCCGGCGCTGATGATGTACTCGGAGATCTGATTGATCAGCATCACGTCGGACGCCAGACGGTGCCGTATGACGCGATTGACCTGCTGCATGTCTTCGGCGATCGGAGCGAGCAGGCTGGCGGCGTTGGAGGAGGGGGTGGCAGTCGACGACATGATGGCTGAATTGGGTAGTGCCGCGAATTATAAGGCGAATCGCGACAGTTCCGGGTCGCAGGCTGCGGCACGGCGCGACAGAGGCAACGGCAGGGCCGTGTGCCGGGGCTGGACGGCGAGGCGCCGGGCGGTGCGCGCGGCGACTCTCAATGAGTTTTGACCGAGCAGCTAACTCTATGTATAATCACGGGTTTCCGCGCGCGGTGCGTGGGAAAAATGAACACAGAGTGAGGTTCTCAATGTACGCGGTCATAAAAACCGGTGGCAAGCAGTATAAAGTTGCCGTCGGCGAAAAACTTAAAGTAGAACAGATACCGGCAGACATTGACGCTGAAATCACGCTCGACCAGGTTCTCGCAGTGGGCGAAGGCGAATCGATTAAGTTCGGTACGCCGCTGGTCAGTGGGGCTTCCGTCAAGGCTACCGTCGTGTCGCAAGGTCGTCACGCAAAAGTGACCATCTTCAAGATGCGTCGCCGGAAGCACTACCAGAAGCATGGCGGCCACCGCCAGAACTATACCGAACTGCGCATCGACGCGATCAACGCGTAAGCGCAACGGTTAAGGAGCAAATCAAATGGCACACAAAAAGGCAGGCGGATCATCCCGCAACGGCCGCGACTCTGAATCGAAGCGTCTCGGCGTCAAGGTTTACGGCGGTCAGGCCATCAACGCTGGCGGCATCATCGTTCGCCAACGTGGCACGCGCATGCACCCGGGCGAAAACGTCGGTATCGGCAAGGATCACACCTTGTTCGCGCTGACGGACGGCCACGTCAATTTCTCGACGAAGGGCGCAGCGAAGAAGCACATGGTCAACGTCGTCCCGGCAGCAGTCTGAGTTTAATCAGGCACGGGCTTCAGGACCGGAAAAAGGCCCCGCGAAGTTCGCGGGGCTTTTTTTATTGCGGCGCTTCTTGTCCGAAGAATTGGCGGATTGCATGGCCATATCGGCGCGGTTAGCCGATCGGCTGATTGCCCACCGTACGGCGAGCGCGGCAAAATAGCATCATCTGAAAGCATCAACCCAGCAGCACCATCTAGCAGCACACCACGGGACGGAGTTACGCATGAAGTTCATTGACGAAGCGAGGATTGAAGTCATCGCCGGCGACGGAGGGGATGGCAGCGCGTCGATGCGCCGCGAGAAATTCGTTCCGTTCGGCGGCCCGGATGGCGGCGACGGCGGCCGGGGCGGCAGCGTGATCGCGGTCGCAGACCGCAACATCAATACGCTGATCGACTACCGCTACGCGAAAAAACATTTGGCGCGCAACGGCGAAAACGGTCGCGGCGCGGACTGCTACGGCAAGGGTGGCGACGATATCACGCTGCGCATGCCGGTCGGTACGACCATCAGCGATATGGAAACCGGCGAGCTGATCGCCGATCTGACCGAGCACAACCAGAGCGTGCAGATCGCACAAGGCGGCGCGGGCGGTCTCGGCAACCTGCATTTCAAATCCAGTACGAACCGCGCGCCGCGTCAGAAAACCGACGGCAAGCCCGGCGAGCGCCGCATGGTGCGCCTCGAATTGAAGGTGTTGGCCGACGTCGGTCTGCTCGGCATGCCGAACGCCGGTAAGTCGACCTTCATCTCGTCGGTGTCGAACGCGCGGCCGAAGATCGCCGATTACCCGTTCACGACGCTCGCGCCGAATCTCGGCGTGGTGCGTGTTGGGCCGAGCCGCAGCTTCGTGATTGCCGACATTCCTGGCCTGATCGAAGGCGCGGCGGAAGGCGCCGGCCTGGGTCACCAGTTCCTGCGCCACTTGCAGCGCACCGGCTTGCTGTTGCATATCGTCGACCTCGCACCGTTCGACGAAGCCGTCGATCCCGTCGCGGAAGCCAAGGCGATCGTCAACGAACTGCGCAAGTACGACGAGCTGCTCTATGAGAAGCCCCGCTGGCTGGTGCTCAACAAGCTCGACATGGTGCCCGAAGACGAGCGCGAAGCGCGGGTGTCGGCATTCCTTGAAGGCTATGGTTGGGACGGCCCGGTGTTCGAAATCTCGGCGCTGACCGGCCAGGGCTGCGAAAGTCTTTGCTACGCGGTGTATGACCACATTGCCGCGCACTCGGACGCGCAGCGCGCGGCGGAAGCCGAAGATCTCGCTGCTGACGTGCGTTTCCGCGAAAAACCGGAAACGCCGGCCGCTGCGTCGGACGACTCGAGCGTCGACCCGCAGTAATAACAAGCCTGAGCGCCGGCGCCTGAGAGGGCCGCCGGCATGCATCACGCGTCATCTTGGGAGACCGCGCACAATGCGTTCCGTCATCGCAGATTCACGGCGATTGGTAGTGAAAGTCGGCTCGAGCCTCGTTACGAATGACGGGCGCGGCCTCGATCATGCTGCGATCGGCCGCTGGGCCGCGCAGATTGCCGCACTGCGCGCGCAAGGCAAGGAAGTAGTGCTGGTCAGTTCGGGCGCCATTGCCGAAGGGATGCAGCGGCTCGGCTGGACCAAGCGGCCACGCGAAATCGACGAATTGCAGGCGGCCGCGGCTGTCGGTCAAATGGGTCTCGCGCAAGTCTACGAAAGCCGCTTTGCCGAGCATTCGATCCAGACCGCGCAGATTCTGCTGACCCACGCCGATCTGGCCGATCGCGAACGCTATCTGAACGCGCGTTCCACGTTGCTGACGCTGCTGCGTCTGGGTGTCGTGCCGATCATCAACGAAAACGACACGGTCGTCACTGACGAAATCAAGTTCGGCGACAACGACACGCTGGGAGCCTTGGTCGCGAATCTGATCGAAGGCGATGCGCTCATTATCCTCACCGATCAGCAGGGGCTTTTTACCGCCGACCCGCGCAAGGATCCGAGCGCGACGCTCGTTCAGCAGGCCGATGCCGGTGCGCCGGAGCTCGAAGCAATGGCGGGCGGCGCGGGTTCGAGCCTGGGCCGCGGCGGCATGCTGACCAAGATTCTTGCCGCTAAACGCGCGGCGCACAGCGGCGCCAATACGGTGATCGCGAGCGGGCGTGAAGCAGACGTGTTGTCACGGCTCGCCTCGGGTGAGGCGATCGGCACGCAGTTGATCGCGCGCACTGCACGCATGGCGGCGCGCAAGCAATGGATGGCCGATCATCTGCAGGTGCGCGGCCACGTGGTGATCGACGACGGCGCAGTCGAAAAGCTGACCGAAGGCGGCAAGAGCTTGCTGCCGATCGGCATCGTCGGTGTGCAGGGCGCGTTTGCGCGCGGCGAAGTGATCGCTTGCCTGAGCGCGGCAGGGCGCGAAGTGGCACGCGGCTTGACGAACTACAGTAGCGCGGAAACCAAGCTGATCCAGCGGCGTCCGAGTGGGGAGATTGAATCGGTGCTCGGCTATATGCTGGAGCCTGAGGTGATTCACCGCGACAATCTTGTGCTGGTCTGACTCTCGAGCAAGGTTCGCACAACAGAAAAAAGCCGTTCCAGCGTGAGCTGGAACGGCTTTTTCACGTTCGCGGCGGCATCCACATTCGAAGAATGTACGCTCGCGAAAACAGCTTTAGTGAATCAACGAGGTCTGCGTGCGCTTGTAGCGGATGTTCTCGACGATCTGCTTGGCGTTGCCCGTGGGTATCTTGTTCGCACACAGGTAATCTTGATACAGCGATGCCTGATAGGCGTTCAGCGCGCCATTCTCAATGCGCCTGAAGTCGTTGGCGACGGTTTGATCCCAGCCGTCGTGATCGGCGTTCAGCCCCGCGTACTGGCGCCATTCATACGTATCGCAGCGAATCCCTTCGTAGTTCACGTTGCGTGCGCCGCTCGGGCTCGTTACGACGACGGTGTAGCGCACCACGCCGTCCGTGCCGACGGTAAGTGAATTTCTATCGATCGCGAACTGCAGCGGTGTGTTGCCTGAAACCTCGAAGGGCAGCAGATTCGAGTCTTGCGGCAGCGGCGGCAGGGTGTCGACCTTGTTTTCCACCCAGTTGCTCGGCCGGTCCAGCAGGTAGGCAAACTCGCTGTCGTCTTTATTGGTGGGTTTGCCGGCGCTAGAACATCCAGCCAGCAGGGCGCCGGTGGCGACGCACGCCACGACGAGAGCAAATGCTTTCAATATGGTTTCCTCGAAACACTGGCGCGGCTCATTGAGCCGCGCCAGCAGAGGCGGGGTGGACAGCCCGCACAGAGTTGTTAATTGCGTACGCCAGGGCGGAACAGCGAGCCGGCGGTTTCGCGATCCGATTCGTCTTCGTGTTCCGAAGCGGAGCCAACTTCGGCTACCGACCCGGAGCCTGGACCGCAATCAGAAACGATCGTCGTGTGTATCGATGTTTCGATACTGAGTGTGGTCACCGAACTGGTAACCGTCATCATCGTCGAATCTGGCGGACTTTCCATTGACGACGCTATCCGGGGATAACGAGGCCCATGGTGCCCGACAGGTTTTTCCGCACGCGGCGCAGCCCGGCGCATGAAACGGGATAGCTCCGTCAGCGCCAACTGATACACATCCCGCTTGAACTCGATCACACAGTCGAGCGGCACCCAGTACTCGTTCCAGCGCCACGCATCGAACTCAGGGTGGTCGGTGGCGCGCAAGCAAATGTCGCAATCGCGTCCAACCATCCGGAGCAAAAACCAGATTTGTTTCTGGCCGCGGTAATGACCGCGTACTTCGCGCTTGATGAACTTGTCAGGCACCTCGTAACGCAACCAGTCGCGCGTGCGACCGATCACCTTGACGTGCTCAGGAAGCAGCCCGGTTTCTTCGTGTAACTCCCGATACATCGCTTGCACGGGGGTCTCTCCGTACTTGATGCCCCCTTGCGGAAACTGCCAGGAATGTTCACGGAGCCGTTTGCCCCAAAACACCTCGTTGTGCGCGTTCAAGAGGATGATGCCGACGTTCGGGCGAAAGCCTTCACGATCCAGCATACAACCACCTTCGAATCCTTTAAAATTGCTTTGATTATAAACAGATAACGGACCCGACGCACCGATTCGCACCAGATTGGAACGATTCGCCGCAAAAGCCCCGCGTTTGCGGTAGCCTGTCAGTCTTTCCGTGCCTTATCCCTTACTGCAAAGGCTTTGCGCGGCGGCTTCGGCGCCGCGATCGGGCCGGTTTTGCCGGGGTTTTGCCTGGTATGCGCAGGCCGTTTGCCGGGTCTGAGCCGGATTCCTGGTCAGATTTTGGCCGGGTATGCGGCGAGTCCGTGCCGGCGCGAGGCCGGGTCTGTGTCGGTTTCCCCACTGTTTTCACCTTTCGGGCGGTCCCTCCGGAGCCGCCGCTTTTGGAAAATCTGAATGAAAGCTTCCCGTTTCTTTATCGGCACACTGAAAGAAGCGCCCGCCGACGCCGAGATCGTCAGCCACAAGCTCATGGTGCGCGCCGGCATGATCCGCCGCGTTGCCGGTGGCATCTATAACTACCTGCCGGTCGGCCTACGTTCGATCCGCAAGGTGGAAGCCATCGTGCGCGAAGAAATGAACCGGGCAGGCGCGATCGAACTGTTGATGCCTTCGGTGCAGCCGGCTGAACTGTGGCAGGAATCGGGCCGTTGGGAAAAATACGGCCCCGAGCTGCTGCGCTTCAAGGATCGCAAGCAATCTGATTTTGTGCTCGGACCGACCCATGAAGAAGTGGTCACGGATATCGCGCGAGGCCAGATCAAGAGCTACCGCCAGTTGCCGGTGAACTTCTATCAGATCCAGACGAAGTTTCGCGACGAGATCCGTCCGCGTTTCGGCGTGATGCGTGGCCGCGAGTTCATCATGAAAGATGCGTACTCGTTCGACAAGGACGCGGAAGGCCTGCGCGAGTCGTATCGCAAGATGTACGACGCGTACGTGCGTATCTTCACGCGCCTCGGTCTGGATTTCCGCGCAGTGGCCGCGGACAACGGTTCGATCGGCGGCAGCGGTTCGCATGAATTCCACGTGATCGCCGACACCGGTGAAGACGCAATCGCCTATTGCCCGACCTCGGAGTTCGCCGCGAACGTTGAGGCGGCCGAAGCGTTACCGCTGTACGCGGAACGCGCAGCGCCGACCGAAGAGATGAAGAAGACCGCGACGCCGGGCAAAGCAAAGTGCGAGGCCGTGGCCGAACTGCTGAACATCCCGCTCGAGCGCACGATCAAATCGATCATTCTCGCCACGGAAAACGCAGGCGCCGAACCGACCATCTGGTTGCTGATGCTGCGTGGCGATCACGAGCTGAACGAGATCAAGGCAAGCAAGCTGCCGGGTCTGGCGGACTTCCGCATGGCGACCGAAGCCGAGATCATCGAGACTTTCGGCACGCCGCCGGGTTACCTCGGCCCGATCAACACGAAGAAGCCGGTCAAGGTTGTCGCGGATCGCACGGTCGCGAACATGAGCGACTTCGTGGTGGGCACGAACGAAGTGGATTACCACACCACCGGCGTGAACTGGGGCCGCGATCTGCCGGAGCCGGACGTCGCCGATATCCGCAATGTGAAGAAGGGCGATCCGTCGCCGGACGGCAAGGGCGTGATCGACATCTGCCGTGGCATCGAAGTCGGCCACGTGTTCCAGCTCGGCAAGAAATACTCGGAAGCGATGAACGCGACCTGTCTCGACGAGAACGGCAAGCCGCAGCCGATGGAAATGGGCTGCTACGGCATCGGCATTACGCGTATTCTGGGCGCGGCGATCGAACAGAATTTCGACGACAAGGGCATCATCTGGCCGGAGTCGATCGCTCCGTTCGAGGTCGTGCTGTGTCCGATGGGTTACGACCGCAGCGAAGCCGTGCGTGAGCAGGCCGACAAGCTGTACGCGGAACTGGTCGAAGCCGGTGTCGACGTGATCCTCGACGATCGCGGCGAACGCCCGGGCGTGATGTTTGCCGACTGGGAACTGATCGGCGTGCCGCATCGTCTGGTGATCGGCGATCGCGGTCTCAAGGACGGCAAGCTCGAGTATCAAGGCCGCCGCGACGCTGAAGCGACGCTGCTGCCGGTCGAAGACGCCGCCCAAACGGTGATCGGCAAGGTTCGCGCTGCGTTGGCGCAATAAGCGGAGCGGACGGTGGAGTACACCTTCGTATCCGCGACCGTCCTGCTGATTCTGATCACCGATCCGCTCGGCAATATTCCGCTCTTTATCAGTTGCCTGCGGAGCGTATCGCCTAAGCGGCGCACGATCGTCATTCTCCGTGAGGTGGCGATCGCCTTCGCGATCCTGCTGGTCTTCATGGTGGTCGGCGACCGCTTCCTGCGCATGATGAGTCTGACCGACCAGTCTTTGCGCATCGGTGGCGGGATTGTGCTGTTTCTGATTGCGCTCAGGATGGTGTTTCCGCATCCTGACGGTCCGTTCGGTGGCGACACGCGCGGCGGCGAGCCGCTCATCGTGCCGCTCGCCATTCCGGCACTAGCGGGCCCGTCGGCGCTGGCGACGGTGATGCTGCTAACGTCGCAGGCGCCCGGCAAGATGTTCGAGTGGATCGGCGCGCTGACCGTCACGATGGTCGTCTGCGTTATCGTGCTGATGCTGGCGGAGCGCATTCAGGCGTGGCTCGGCGAGCGCGCGATGATGGCCTTTGAGCGGCTGATGGGATTGGTGCTGGTGGCGATCTCGGTCGAAATGATGCTCGGCGGTATCCGCTCTTTTGTACATCAACTTTGAGTGAAATCTGGTGCGAGGTTTGGCACGGTAGCGCAGCAGTGCTATCACCAGCCTGACAAACAAAAGCGGCCCGTGGGCCGCTTTTTTTACGCCGGTGCGCGCCACAAATGGCGCCGCCAGAACAAGCTGGCTTTAAGCCCCCTCGGTCAGCGCCCGAATGGTCGGCAGGTTGCGCCAATAGCCCTTGGCGTCCATCCCGCAACCGAACACGTAGCGGTCCGGCACTTCGAAGCCACAGTAATCCGGGCGCAGCGGCTTGGCCTTCGGAATGATCTTCTCGCACAGCACCGCGCTCAGGAAGCGCTTCGCGCCCATCGCGAGGATGCGATCGCGGATCGCGGCCATCGTCTCGCCTTCGTCGAGGATGTCGTCGAGCACCAGCACGACGCGATCCTTCACCGACTCGGCCGGCGCCACGCGCCACTGCATCTCATTGCCACCCTTGGTGGTGTTACGGTAGCGGGTCAGGTGGATGTAGTCGAACTCGAGCGGGAAATCGAGGTGCGGCAGCAGCATGCCGGTGAACACCGCCGCGCCACCCATCACCGACAGCACGAGCGGGAAGTCCTCGCTCATCTCGTTGCGGATGGCGGCAGCCATGCCGCTGATCGACGCGTTGACGTCGTCGGCCGAAACGATTTCTTCGGAGTGGCTAAAAATATGGAGAGCTTCTTCGCGGTTCATGACGTCTGACGGGCGGTAACTGTATACATAGTGTGGGTGAGAACGACGGCGTGCGGTACAGAATAAACCCGCACAAATCTGGAGTCAGCCGCGCGTGCCGATGTTTATGCACGGAAGCACGCGCGTCGCCGTCTAGCTAAAGCTTAGCGCATGCCGGGCATCATGCCCTTCATGCCGCGCATCATCTTTTGCAGATTGCCGCCCTTCAGCTTTTTCATCATCGTGCGCATCTGGTCGTACTGATTCAGCATGCGGTTGACTTCCTGCACCTGCACGCCCGCGCCGGCGGCAATGCGGCGCTTGCGGGTGGCCTTGATCAGATCGGGCTTGGCGCGCTCCAGCGGTGTCATCGAATTGATGATGCCTTCCATGCGGCGCATCTGCTTTTCGGCCTGGCCCATGTTGGCGCCGGCGGCGGCTTGCTGGAACTGGGCCGGCAGTTTGTCCATCAGCGACGACAGGCCGCCCATGCCCTTCATTTGGGTCAGCTGCGCGCGGAAATCGTTGAGGTCGAAGTCGCCGCCTTTCTTGACCTTGTCGGCGAGCTTCTGCGCGGCCTGGACATCTACGCCGCGTTGTGCTTCTTCGACGAGGGCGAGAATGTCGCCCATGCCGAGAATCCGGTTCGCCATGCGATCCGGATAGAAAATTTCGAGGCCATCGAGCTTTTCGGCGACGCCGACGAACTTGATCGGCTTGCCCGTCACGTGACGCACGGAGAGCGCCGCGCCACCGCGCGAATCGCCGTCGAGCTTCGTGAGGACCACGCCGGTAAGCGGCAAGGCGTCGCTAAAGGCCTTCGCGGTGTTGACGGCATCCTGGCCGAGCATCGCGTCGACGACGAACAGCGTTTCCGCCGGATTCAGCGTGGTGTGCAGGGCGGTGATTTCCGCCATCATCGCTTCGTCGATACCGAGACGGCCGGCCGTGTCGACCAGCAGCACGTCGTGGTAGTGGCGCTTGGCCCAATCCACCGCGGCGATCGCGATATCCACCGGCTTCTGATCCGGTTCCGATGGGAAGAAATCCGCGCCGACCTGCTCGGTCACCGTCTTCAACTGCGCAATAGCAGCCGGGCGGTAGACGTCGCACGAAACGGTGAGGACCTTCTTCTTGTACTTCTCGCGCAGGAGCTTGGCGAGCTTGCCGACCGTGGTCGTCTTACCGGCGCCTTGCAGACCCGCCATCAGGATGACGGCCGGCGGCGTGACGGCGAGATTCAGCTCGACCGCCTTGCCTTCATAGTCGCCGCCGATGATCGCGGTCAGCTCGCGCTGCACCACGCCAACCAGCGCCTGACCCGGCGACAGGCTGCTGAGCACCTCCTCGCCGAGCGCTTTTTCCTTCACCTTGGCGATGAACTCGCGCACGACGGGCAGCGCCACGTCCGCCTCGAGAAGCGCGAGGCGCACTTCGCGCAGCATTTCCTGGGTGTTCGCCTCGGTGAGCCGGGCTTCGCCGCGCAGCGTCTTGACGACGCGCGCCATCCGTTGAGTCAGATTGTCGAGCATGGGGAGCGATGAACTGTGCGGCCGGAGCGGGGCGCGATGCGGGAGACGTCGCGGAGCAGGGGCCTAGTGTAAACTTCGAATATGGATATTGTACTGTATGCCCTCACTGCGCTCCTCTACGGCGGTCTCGCCGTGGCCGGCTGGCGCTCGCACCGGCACGCCGCCCTGCGCCCCATGCTCGAGAGCGTGCCGCCGGTGCCCGTCTCCGCGGGCATCCCGGCCTCATCGGCCGCTTCGGGCATGAGCACCTCGGGCCGCGCGTTGCTGTTTGTCGCGCTGCTGGCCCACGGCGTGCTGCTGCACACCACCATCTTTCCCCAAAACGCGATGGTGTTCGGTTTCGCGTTCGCGCTGTCGGCGATGTTCTGGCTCGGCGCCGGCATCTACTGGATCGAGAGCTTTTTCTTTCCACTCGACGGCCTGCGGCTGCTGGTGTTGCCGCTCGCGTGCGTCGCTTCTCTATTGCCGCTGGCGTTCAATGGCGTGCGCGTGCTGCCGTATTCAGCCGCGCCGATGTTCAAGCTGCATTTCCTGATCGCCAATATCGCGTACGGTTTGTTCGCCATCGCGGCGCTGCACGCGGTTCTGATGCTGCTGGTCGAGCGGCGTCTGCACGCCATGCGCCGTGGCATGTCGCCACGCAATGCGGCTGCGGCGGGCAACGGCTGGCTGTCGAGCTGGCTCGACACCTTGCCGCCGCTGCTGACACTTGAAAAACTGTTGTTCCGTCTGATCGGCGCCGGCTTCGTGCTGCTTACGCTGACGCTGGTGTCGGGCATCCTGTTCAGCGAGCAACTGGTCGACCGCGCCTTGCGGCTCGATCACAAGACCGTCTTCGCGATTCTTTCCTGGGTCATGTTCGGCGCGCTGCTGACCGCGCGCAAGGTTTCCGGCTGGCGCGGCCGTGCGGCATTGCGCTGGGTGCTGGCGTCGTTCGTCGCGCTGTTGCTGGCGTACGTCGGCAGCCGTTTCGTATTCGAGGTGCTGTTGCACCGTGCTGTAGTGTGAGTGTCCTGCTATGCGACAAATTTTTCTGCTGATCCTGTTGTTCATCGTTGGCCAGTGGCTGGTCAAGGCACTGCGTCGTCATGACGCGCAAGCGTCGCAACGCACTGGCGCCGGTGCGAATGGCGCCGCGGGTGCCGGCGGTGCAAGAGGCCAGAGCGGTCCGAATGGCGGCGCGCGTGGGTCCAATGCGCCGCCAGCGCAGCCCCAGCTCGCCGAGCCGATGATCCGTTGCGCCGAGTGCGGCGTGCACGCGCCGAAGAGCGACTCCGTGGTGGTGGCGGGGCAGCCTTTCTGCAGCGCCGCGCACGCCCAGCGTCACGGCGCGCGCCCCACGGGCCGCGACGCTCGATGAGCGTCGAGTTCACCGTCGACGCAGACGGTTGGGCCGCCGCCGCACGCAAGCTGCCATCGCCGAATTTCGAAGCGCGGCCCGAAGGGGCCGTGCCGACGCTGATCGTCGTCCACAACATCAGCCTGCCGCCCAATGAGTTCGGCGGCACGGCGATCGCCGAACTGTTCCAGAACACACTCGACTGCGACGCTCACCCTTACTACGACACGCACCTGCGCGGCGTGCGCGTGTCGGCTCATTTCGTGATTCATCGCGACGGCGCGCTCGAGCAATTTGTGTCCTGCAACGAGCGGGCATGGCATGCCGGGCCGTCGAATTTTTTCGGCCGCGAGCGCTGCAACGATTTCTCGATCGGCATCGAGCTGGAGGGCAGCGATACGACTGCTTTCGAAGCGGCGCAATACCGCATGCTCGGTGCACTTGTGACGGCGCTCAAGGCCCGCTATCCGGTCGAAGGGCTGGCCGGTCACTCGGACATTGCCCCCGGCCGCAAGACCGACCCGGGGCCGCATTTCGAGTGGCAGCGTCTGCAGCGCGACACCGCGTTAGCGGATCAGTACTTCCCCTATCTCAAGTTTTCCAAAACGCTGTAACGACCCTTCGCGCAACCTCGCGTGATGCGAGGAGAACAAGGCGCTGCCTTGTTCTCCGGGGAGTCGGCTTCGCGTCGCGCTATGCAAAAGTCAAGCCTTCGAAAGCAAATAAAACGATTTGACCTGTCTTGAAACTACACTATACTTGGTGCCTGAAATTCAGTTTCGCACTATATCTTGTGTCCGGTGTGTATAACTCTGTGCATAACTGCGTGCATAAGTCTGCGGCGCCCCGCTTCCCGAGCACGGCGCCGCAAGCATTCCGGGCAGCGATAAATATTCCTGCGGCGTGGCCGGTCGAGAGAGCCGGCAGCGTCCAGAAGCATTCAGGAAAAGGGCATAGCAAGTGATCGCGACACACATGGTGAAGACCGTTATCAATTCGAATCAGGCTTCATCGCTGTCGCATCCCGCCACCCGGCTCAGCCGGCCTTTTTCCTGCCCCCCATCGCTTGCGCACGCGGCGGCGCAGCGTTCGTTTTAATCCGCGGCTTTCTCCGCAACATTTCCAAGACCAGGAGCTTTGCACATGCAAACCACCGACAACGCGACGACCCGGTACGAGGGTTCACCGGCTGGCCAGGCCTTCGGCCAGACACAAGGCGCCCAGGCGCTCGCGCCGCAAGTGACCTACGCCGACTACAAGGTGATCCGTCGTAACGGCAGCGTGGTGTCGTTCGAACCGTCGAAAATCGCCATCGCCGTGACGAAGGCATTTCTGGCCGTCAACGGTGGTCAAGGCGCGGCGTCGGCTCGCGTGCGCGAACTGGTCGAGCAACTCACGCAGAACGTGGTGCGCGCACTCGTGCGCAGCCGTCCGAACGGCGGCACGTTCCATATCGAAGACATCCAGGATCAGGTCGAACTCGCGCTGATGCGCGGCGGCGAACACAACGTCGCGCGTGCGTACGTGCTGTATCGCGAGAAGCGCACCCAGGCGCGCGGTCATGACGACCAGATTGTCGCCAGCACGCCGGGTCTGAACGTCACCGACAATGGCGTGACGCGCCCGCTCGACATGGCTGCGCTGCGCGGCATCATCGAACTGGCGTGCTCGAACCTGGGCGACGCTGTGAGCGCCGATCCGATCATCGCGGAAACGGTCAAGAATCTGTACGACGGCGTGCCGATGAGCCAGGTCTACGACTCGGCGATCCTGGCTGCCCGCACGATGATCGAAAAAGACCCGGCTTATAGCCAGGTCACCGCCCGCATCCTGCTGCACACGATCCGCCGCGAGATCCTTGAAGAGGAAGTCACGCAAACGGAAATGGGCGAGCGCTACGCCGAGTACTTCCCGCAATTCATCAAGCGCGGCGTGCAAGCCGAGCTGCTCGACGACAAGCTGCTGCAGTTCGACCTCAAGCGCCTCGGCGCCGCACTCGACAACAACCGCGACCTGCAATTCGGCTACCTCGGCCTGCAAACGCTGTACGACCGCTACTTCCTGCATCATGACGGCGTGCGCATCGAAATGCCCCAGGCATTCTTTATGCGTGTGGCGATGGGTCTGTCGCTGAACGAGATCGACCGCGAAGCGCGCGCGATCGAGTTTTACAACGTGCTGTCGAGCTTCGACTTCATGTCGTCCACGCCCACGTTGTTCAACTCGGGCACCCGCCGCTCGCAGCTGTCGTCGTGCTACCTGACCACGGTCGACGACGACCTCGACGGTATCTACGAAGCGCTGAAGGAAAACGCGCTGCTGTCGAAATTCGCCGGCGGTCTGGGCAACGACTGGACGCGCGTGCGTGCGCTCGGTTCGCACATCAAGGGCACCAATGGCAAGTCGCAAGGCGTCGTGCCGTTCCTGAAGGTCGTCAACGACACGGCTGTCGCTGTGAACCAGGGCGGCAAGCGCAAGGGCGCGGTCTGTGCGTACCTGGAAACGTGGCACCTGGACATCGAAGAATTCCTCGAGCTGCGCAAGAACACGGGCGACGACCGTCGCCGCACCCACGACATGAACACGGCGAACTGGATTCCCGACCTGTTCATGAAGCGCGTGCACGAAGGCGGCGACTGGACGCTGTTCTCGCCGTCCACCTGCCCGGACCTGCACGACAAGTTCGGCGCCGAGTTCGAAACGGCTTACACGGCTTACGAAGCCAAGGTCGCGCGCGGCGAGATCAAACTGTTCAAGAAGCTTCCGGCGGCGCAACTGTGGCGCAAGATGCTGGGCATGCTGTTCGAAACCGGCCACCCGTGGATCACGTTCAAGGATCCGTGCAATGTGCGCTCGCCGCAACAGCACGTCGGTGTCGTCCACTCGTCGAACCTGTGCACGGAAATCACGCTGAACACCAGCGACGCCGAAATCGCCGTCTGTAACCTGGGCTCCGTGAACCTCGTCGCTCACCTGAAGGAACAGGCCGACGGCACCCTGGCGCTCGACCACGACAAGCTGAAGCGCACTGTCAGCGTCGCGATGCGCATGCTCGACAACGTGATCGACATCAATTACTACGCGGTTGCCAAGGCGCGTAACTCCAACCTGAAGCACCGCCCGGTCGGCATGGGCATCATGGGCTTCCAGGACTGCCTGCACCTGCTGCGCACGCCGTACGCGTCGCAAGAGGCGGTTGCGTTCGCCGATACGTCGATGGAAGCGGTCTGCTACTACGCTTACTACGCGTCGACGGAACTGGCGCAGGAGCGCGGCCGTTACTCCAGCTATCGCGGCTCGCTGTGGGATCGCGGCATCCTCCCGCAAGACTCGGTGAAGCTGCTGGCCGAAGCGCGTGGCGGTTACGTTGAAGTCGATTCGAGCGAATCGATGGACTGGACCGAACTGCGTTCGCGCATCGCCACCTACGGTATGCGCAACTCGAACTGCGTCGCGATCGCACCGACGGCGACGATCTCGAACATCATCGGCGTGTCGGCCTGTATCGAACCGACGTTCCAGAACCTGTATGTGAAGTCGAATCTGTCGGGCGAATTCACGGTGGTCAACGACTATCTGGTGCGCGACCTGAAGGAACGCGGTCTGTGGGACGAAGTGATGGTCGCCGATCTGAAGTACTTCGACGGCACGCTGTCGCGCATCGACCGCATCCCGGCCGACCTGCGCGCGATCTACGCGACCGCGTTCGAACTCGATCCGGTGTGGCTGGTCGAGGCGGCTTCGCGTCGTCAGAAGTGGATCGACCAGGCGCAGTCGCTGAATATTTACATGGGCGGCGCGTCGGGCAAGAAGCTCGACGAGGTCTACAAGCTCGCATGGGTGCGCGGTCTGAAGACGACCTACTACCTCCGCACGATGGCGGCGACGCACGTCGAGAAGTCGACGGTGGCGCACGGCGCGCTGAACGCGGTGAGCTCGGGTGGCGGCGAAGGGTCGGGCGGTGCCGGTGGTGTTGGCGGCGGCGCGGCCGGCGGCTTCGGCGTGAGCGGCGGTGCAGCTTCGGGCGGCATCCAGGTAGCGGCGGCCGCACCGGCAGTTGCGATCGAAGCAGCGCCGGAAGCGGATGGTCCGGTGTGCATGATGCGTCCGGGCGATCCTGGTTTCGACGAGTGCGAGGCTTGCCAGTAAGAAGCCTGGCAACTACCGGGCGAGCATCAAGCAGGCGGCAGGATCGCCGCCTGGCTGAGGGTTGTAGGTAAAGACCCGAATGCAGCGATCAGCAAGCTTGATAGAAGTGATGCATAAGTGAAGTAGATGAGCGGCGAGGCGAAACGAAATCGACGTTGCGCCGCTCGTCGAAAAGTAGCGAAGCACGGCAAGCAACTGAAGTCGTGAAGCGGCAGGCAAGCGGCAAGCAAGTAGTAGATGAAGCAGTCAGCAGTCGGCAGCACAGACGAAGCGCTCGACATGAAGCGCTCAGCAAACGCTCCGGTCGAAGGTCGATCGGCACCGCCGGTCAGATGCATCGCTCGACATTGCATTGAACTTCACCTCGCCAGCACTGACGAACAGGCAACCACGCGACAGCCGAAACGTCAGCACGAGGCAGCAGGAAGCAATCGCAAAACGCTGCAAGCACGCTCCGCAATACAGATAGATAGAGCAGCGAAATGTCGCTTCGACACGTTGCTCTTCGAGCTCGCGAAGCACCTCGACGACACACGTTCAACACGCTTCACACGAGGCGACACACACAGTCTGTTGAACAAAGTGTTGTATGAACGTAGCAACGCGAATCGAAAACAGGATTTTTCATCAGCGAACTCTTTTATCGCTCGTGAAAAGATGGTACAAACCGTTCTAAATTGATGGTGACATTTATGCTCAACTGGGATGACGAGATCACTGCCGTAACTCCCTCGAGCGCTACGCAACAGAATGTGTTGCGCAACGCTGCGGGATCGGCTGTCGGTTCGCAAGTCGGAACGCGTTCCGCTCCTCACGCTCCCTCGGCTCAAGACATCTTCGCGAACGACATCGCTGTCGCTCCCGTTGCTCATGTGACCCACGCTGCTACCGGAACGGCTGCGGCCTCCGAAGCGCGAGTCAATGTCGCCGACAAGCGCATCATCAACGGCCAGACCGACGTCAATCAGTTGGTGCCGTTCAAATACAAGTGGGCCTGGGAAAAGTATCTGGCTGGTTGCGCCAACCACTGGATGCCGCAAGAAGTGAACATGTCGCGCGACATCGCCCTCTGGAAAGACCCGAACGGTCTGACCGAAGACGAGCGCCGCATCGTCAAGCGCAACCTGGGCTTCTTCGTGACGGCTGACTCGTTGGCCGCCAACAACATCGTGCTGGGCACCTACCGCCACATCACGGCGCCCGAATGCCGCCAGTTCCTGCTGCGCCAGGCGTTCGAAGAGGCGATCCACACGCACGCTTACCAGTACATCGTCGAGTCCCTGGGCCTCGACGAAGGTGAAATCTTCAACGCGTATCACGAGGTTTCCTCGATCCGCGCAAAAGACGAATTCCTGATTCCGTTCATCCATACGCTGACCGACCCGGCCTTCAAGACCGGCACGCTCGAGGCAGACCAGACCCTGCTGCGCTCGCTGATCGTGTTCGCCTGTGTGATGGAAGGCCTGTTCTTCTACGTCGGCTTTACGCAAATCCTGGCGCTGGGTCGCCAGAACAAGATGACCGGCGCGGCGGAACAGTACCAATACATCCTGCGCGACGAGTCGATGCACTGCAATTTCGGCATCGACCTGATCAACCAGATCAAACTCGAAAACCCGCAACTCTGGACGGCTGAGTTCCGCGCGGAAATCCGCGAGATCTTCCAGCAAGCGGTCGAACTTGAATATCGTTACGCAGAAGATACGATGCCGCGCGGGGTGCTCGGCCTCAATGCGTCGATGTTCAAGAGCTATCTGCGCTTCATCTGCAACCGCCGTTGCCAGCAGATCGGTCTCGATCCGCTGTACCCGAACGAGGAAAACCCGTTCCCGTGGATGAGCGAGATGATCGACCTGAAGAAGGAACGCAACTTCTTCGAGACGCGAGTGATCGAATATCAGACTGGCGGCGCGCTGACCTGGGAGTGATCCGGGTTCGTGTCGCAGATGCATTCATTTTGGGGATGCCGGCAGGCTTCGGCCGCGGCAATTTAGTTAGGAGCAGAACCGCCTGATGCAAATTGTGCCCGGTGCGCCGCGTGCCTTCGCGGCCCACAAACATGGCTGGCACTTTGCGAACCCTTCAGTGGGATGGGCAAACTTCCCCCCGGAAAAAGCCGCTGGCGTTAGCGCCGGCGGCCCGATCAAGCAATTGCCGGCGTTGAGATCCAGCGCCGACCAGATCTGGCGCGCGGTGCCCAAGGGCACGGCGCGCCTTACCGCATTCATTAGCGTAAGCGCGCAGCACCTGCGTACGCCGATGAATAGCCCGCTTCGTAGCGCGCGCCCTGAGAAGCGTCCGCGGGAAGCGGGTTTTGACGAAGGGTGTAGTTTGAACTGACTCTCATCTGAAAACCTGAAGGAGAAAATGATGGCAACTATCAAGAAAGCCGCAGCTAAGAAACCCGCAGCTAAGAAGGCTGCTCCGGCAAAGAAGGCCGCTCCGGCGAAAAAAGTCGCTGCTAAGAAAGTCGCAGTGAAGAAGGTTGCAGCGAAGAAGGCTGCGCCGGCGAAGAAAGTCGCTGCAAAGAAAGTCGCAGTGAAGAAGGTTGCAGCGAAGAAGGCACCGGCAAAGAAGGCAGCGCCGGCTAAGAAAGCAGCAGTGAAGAAGGTTGCAGCAAAGAAGGCAGCACCGGCGAAGAAGGCCGCAGCAAAAAAGGCGCCGGCTAAGAAGGCTGCTGCCAAGAAGGCTGCGCCTGCCAAGAAGGCTGCTGCCAAGAAAGCTGCGCCTGCGAAGAAGGCTGCCGCCAAGAAGGCTGCGCCTGCGAAAAAGGCTGCCGCTAAAAAGGCTGCACCTGCCAAGAAGGCTGCTGCGAAGAAGGCCGCTGCTCCTGCCAAGAAGGCTGCCCCTGCGAAGAAGGCTGTTGCCAAGAAGGCTGCTCCTGCTCCCGCTGCGACTTCTGTCTCGAGCGCGCCGGCGGCGACGGTGAAGACCGCGCTGAACCCGGCAGCGGCATGGCCGTTCCCGACGGGTAGCCGTCCGTAAGCAGTAGAAGTACTTCGACACGTCGTACTGTGTGTCGATGATCGAGTAGCGCTTGAAGCAGCATCACCGAGCGCTACTCGGTCAGGGTCCCGTTGCCGGGTTTCTGGCGACGGGATTTTTTTTGCTCGGGCGAAGGCACTGGCTTTGAGAAACGAGTTCAAAACTCGCAGGCGAAAAAAAACGCATGCACCGCCACTGTGTTGCATGGGACCGGAGTAACCGCTAAAGCGCTAACTCCGGTCGACAGGGAGGGCATGCGTTTGAGGTCGTCGCGGTGGCGCGTGAAGCGCGACCGCACGAGAGGGGAAACTTAGCAGGCCGGTGAAATACCTCATGTAGCGGTCATCCGGAACGCAGGCGTAAACGTTGAACGTATGTCATCAATGAGAGCGAGATGGAACGGATGCGTGGGCCAGATGGTTTTACCGAATCAATGTTCACGGTGTTGAAGCTGGACGATTTTGTGCCGAAGGACCATCCGTTGCGTCCGATTCGCACCTGGCTCAATGACGCGCTTAAACGCATGGACGATGTGTTCGCGCGGATGTACGAGGCTGACGTGAAAGGAGGTCGGCCGAGCATTGCGCCGGAGAAGCTGGTGCGAGCTCTTTTGCTGCAGGTGCTGTACTCAATTCGTAGCGAGCGCATGCTGGTGGAACAGATTTCCTACAATATGTTGTTCCGCTGGTTCGTCGGCCTGCCGATGGACGGGACCGTGTGGGACCACTCGACGTTCAGCAAGAACCGCGACCGGTTGCTCGAACACGATGTGCTGGTGTTGCTGTTCAACGAGACAGTCGAGACCGCGCGCGAGCGCGGATATCTTTCTGGGGAGCACTTTAGCGTCGACGGCACGTTGATTCAGGCATGGGCCGGGCACAAGAGCTTTGTGCCCAAGGCAAGTCCGGACAAAGAAGACAGGCCCCCTGACGAACCGCCCGCGCCGAATGACAACTGGCATGGACAGAAGCGCAGTAACGAGACGCACCAATCCACGACGGACGAGCAGGCGCGCCTGTTTCGTAAGAGCAAAGGAACCGGAGCGATGCTCTGTTATATGGGCCACGTGCTGACCGACAACCGGCACGGCCTGGTGGTCAACGCACAGGTGACGCTGGCGACGGGCACCGCCGAGCGCGACGCGGCCGGGCAGATGCTTGCTGATGCCGCGAGTGTTGCGTCGCGTGCCATCACGGTCGGTGCGGACAAGAACTACGACACCGCCGGCTTCGTCGGCAGTTGTCGCGCGAATCGTGTCACGCCGCATGTGGCGCAAAACGATGGTCGTCCAGGAGGCTCAGCAATTGACGAGCGAACTACGCGCTGGCCGGGTTACGCGGTCAGCCAGCAAAAACGTAAACGCATTGAGCAGGTGTTCGGATGGGGCAAGACAGTCGGACGAATTCGACAAGCGATGTATCGAGGACTTGAACGCGTAGACCAGCTCTTCGTGCTGACGCAGGTCGGCTACAACCTGACGCGTATGCGCACACTTGCCGGTTAAGGGGCAGGAAGCAATGGATAACATCGATATGGCGAACCCGCGAGCAACGTCGAATGCCCGCAACGTGTTCCGCGTTTCAAAAGTGCGAACCCAGCATCCGTCGTAATGCATCTGGGCGCATCAACGACGGATATTTCAACGGCCTGTTAGTGCGTGACGCGCGTGACGCCGCCGCTGGAAAGCAGACGGACGCGCTCGCCGGCGCGGAAGATTTCGCCGGTGGCGCTTTGGGTGATCGCACGCATGTCGCCGTTATCGAGTCGCACGGTGATCTCGAGGCCGTCGTGCACCGCAACACCGTTCTCCACCGCATTGCCTGCCACTGCGCCAGCCAGGCCGCCGATGATGCCCGTCACGATCGAGCCGCGACCACCGCCAATCGCGCTGCCGGCCACCGCGCCCAACGCCCCGCCGCCGATCGCGCCCAGGCCGCTCGGCTGGCCGTTGTTCGAACTGATCTTGACGGCTCGAACGCTGTCGACCGTGCCCATGCGGACCGTCTCTTCGCGCTGTGCCTGCGACGCCGTGTAGACGTCGGCAGAACTGCTGTTGTACGCACACCCCGACATGGCCAGCGAACCGGCAATCAAGGCGGCCACTACCAGGCGACTCGTTGTTCTCATTCCCTAACTCCAATAGCTTGTGGCATTACTGCAGGTCGTATCCGAACGCCTGCTTGAACCGTTCGTTGATCTCCGCCCGGTTGGGCGCGTAGTTTTGCGGGCCCTGGTGTTCGATCTTCAGCGCGCCCATCAGGCTCGCCAGACGCCCGGTGGTCGCCCAGCCCAGCTTGTGCTCGATGCCGTACAACAAGCCGCCGCGGAACGCGTCACCACAGCCTGTAGGATCGAGCACCTGCTGTGCCTTGACCGCCGGAATCTCTTCGATGCCGCCGGCGTGATGGATCTGCGCGCCTTGTTCGCCGAGCGTGACAATCAGCGCCTCGACCTTGCCGGCGATCTCTTCGATCGACCAACCCGTTTTGTTGCTCACCAGTTTGGCTTCGTAATCGTTGACAGCTACGTAAGTAGCAAGTTCAATCATGCGGCGCAGCGACTCACCGTCGAACAGCGGCAAACCTTGGCCCGGATCGAAAATAAACGGCACGCCGGCCGCTGCCAGATGCTCGGAATGCTGGATCATGGCGTCGTAACCATCCGGCCCGACGATCCCGAGCGTGATGCCCTTTGCTTCGTCGGCGCGGTTCAGATGCGCCTGCATCATCGCGCCCGGGTGGAACGCCGTGATCTGGTTGTTTTCGAGGTCGGTGGTGATCATCGCCTGGGCCGAGTACGTGTCCGGCACCACCAGAACGTTTTCCGTCGAGAGGCCGAGCTGCTTGAAGCGGTCCATGTAGAGCTGCGCGTCGATCGCGCCAAGCGCGCCCATGATGCGCGCATTGCCACCCAGCAGATGCAGCGAGTAGGCAATGTTGCCGGCGCAGCCGCCGAACTCGCGGCGCATCGTCGGCACGAGGAAGCTCACGTTCAGGATGTGGACCTGCTCCGGCAGGATGTGCTCCCGAAAGCGGCCTTCGAAGGTCATGATGTTGTCGTAGGCGAGCGAACCGCAAATCAGCGTAGCCAAGGCGAGCGTTCCTGTAAAAGTCGATAAAGAGAATGGGCGCGACGATGTGACAGCGCCGCGCATGAAGCGCGGCGCCGGGGTTCGTGCGCGAAGGTTTTACTTCAGCGCGGCGAGCGCTGCGTCATAGTTCGGTTCGTTCTTGATTTCGCCGACCAGCTCAGCGTGCACGACCTTGTCGTTCTCGTCGACGACCACCACGGCGCGTGCCGTCAGACCCGTCAGCGGGCCGCTCGTGACGTCGACGCCGTAGGCTTGCGCGAACTCATGGCCGCGGAACGTGGACGCCGTCACGACGTTCTCGATGCCTTCGGTCGTGCAGAAACGCGATGCGGCGAACGGCAGGTCGCCCGACACGACGATCACAGCCGTGTTGCTCAGCTTGGCCGCGGCCTCGTTGAACTTGCGGGTCGACGTGGCGCAGGTCGGCGTGTCGAGGCTCGGGACGATGTTCAGCACCTTGCGCTTGCCGGCGAAGTCGGCCAGCGACAGCGGCTTCAGATCCTTGCCGACCAGCGAGAAGGCGGGGGCATTCTGGCCCACGCTCGGGAACGTGCCGGCTACTTCGATCGGGTTGCCACCCAGCGTAACTTGACTCATGTTGTCGTGCTCCGAAAATTCGTCAGTAATGACGGTGAATACGCCCGGTCAGTGCCGGGCGCGCGAGGATGCGTTACGGATAAAAAATCTGTACGCGGAAATTGGACGCGACCGCATTGCCCGTGTCGAGATGCACGATCATGGTCTGGGTCGTGTGCGCCGGCAGTCCGGCCGCGATCGGCGTGCCGGGTGCGACGTAGTCTTGCGGCCACAGCACGCGGCGCACGGCGACATTGTTCTGGTCGTCGAGCAGCGTGAGTTCGATGGCCGGGTAGGCCAGCGCAACATTGGCGCGGTTGCGCAGCGGCATCTTCAGTTCGAGCTTGTGCGGACCGTCGATCTGCCGCAGGTCGGACGGTTCGACCTGCAAACCGTCGATGTCGTGCGGCGGCGTGATCTGGCAGCCGAGCTGCGCGCAGGCCTTTACGTAGAGCGTCTGCGAGCGTGGAAAGTAGACCTGCACGGTTTCACGTTGCCACCAGGCGAGTTGCGCGAGCAGGGCGATGACCAGTAGCGCGGCGACCACCGAGCCGAAGATGATCCAGCCGAGGCGGCGCGGTTCGGCCGGGCGTGTTTCGCGTACCACCGGGAAGGGATCGACGCCGTCATGCACCGGCTGGACCGCGAAGGGTTCGCCGCTCGATCCAAATGTGGCTGGGCTCGGACCGGAGCCACCGCCCGCACCCAGGCCGGCCGCCGCAGCTATGCCCGCCGCACCTGAGGCGGCCGCACCGAAATGCGGTTCATTGTCAGGAATGCCATGCAAGGCGGCCGTCTCGTGCAAAACCGGTTCATCAGCATCAGCATCAGCAAGATGTTCAGAAGGACGCTCGGTCTTGTGCCAGACTCGCGGCGCTGTCTCCGCAGACGGATCGGCCTCGCGAGCGGAAGGCTCACGCGGCATGTCCGCGGGCGCGTCGGCCGCGTGGGCAAGCGGTTCGAGCGGCGCGTTCGCGAGACTGGGTTCGTGGTCGGGAGGAACCGGCGTGGTGAAGGCGCTCGCCGGCAGTTCCGGCTCGGTAGCGTGGCGCGGCGTGACGGCGACGCCTGCGCCGGTGGAGATCGGCGTAAGCGGCAGATTGCTGGCGTTGTGAAGCAGGCGGTTGTCGATCGCGGCGTCGGGTGCCGGTGCCCATGGATCCCATGCTTCAGCGCTGAAATCGGGGCCCTTAGGGCGTACGCCGGACAAAGCCTCGATCGCCGCAGCCGCGGCAACCGGTTTGGCGGAGGAGAAGTCGCCGTCCTCGTTCAGTTCGAACAGGCTGCTCGATGCGTCGAATACTTCATGGCAATGTCCGCAACGCACGAGGCCGCGGCGCAGCGCGAGCTGCGCCGGTTGCAGGCGGAAGACGGTTTCGCAGAAGGGGCAACGCGTTGCCAGGAGCATATTGAGCCGGTAAGCCGAAAGGCCGTTGGTTGGACAATACGCCTTATTCTAATGGCTTTCGCGGCGCGTTCCCGTCAGGCATACCCAACCTTCGTGTTCGCGCCATACGCCGATGTCGATCCATCGCGAATAGACCTGCGCCACTTCGTCCGCCTGGCGCGCCAGAATGCCTGACAGCGCGATCCGGCCACCCGGCTTGACCTTCGACGACAGCATCGACGCCATCAGCTTGAGCGGGTTGGACAGGATGTTGGCGACCACGATATCGAACTCGCCGGTGGGGCATTCGTCGGGCAAACCGTACGTGACTTCCGCCCGGTTGCGCTCGCTGTTGTGACGCGCCGATTCGACCGCCTGCGGGTCGATATCGATGCCGTACACCGGGTTGGCGCCGCACTTCTTCGCGAGGATTGCGAGGATGCCTGAGCCGCAGCCGTAGTCGAGCACGGATTGCTCCGCCTTCACCGACTGCTCCAGCCATTCCATACACAGACGCGTAGTGGGATGGCTGCCGGTGCCGAATGCGAGGCCCGGATCGAGTTCCAGCACAAGTGCGTCAGGGTCCGGTGCATCGTGCCACGAGGGCACCACCCAGATGCGCTCGCCGATCGGAATCGGATCGAATTGCGACTGTGTGAGACGCACCCAATCCTGCTCTTCGACTTCACGCACGGTAAACGATGGTGCGCTTTCCAGCCCCACCTCATTGGCGGCCGCTGTGAGCAGTACCGCCGGCTCCTGTTCCGGCGCGAGCAGTGCGATCACGCGCGAACGCTGCCACGCCGTGCGATCCGGCGTGAGACCGGGCTCGCCGAACAGCGGCTGCTCGTCGGGCGTGTCGGCGTCCGCATCTTCAACCGATACGGACAGCGCACCCAACTCGAGCAGCGCGTCGGAGAACTCCTCCGCGTGCTCGCGTGCCAGCTCGGCGATCAGTTCCCGGTAGCTCATGACTTACGCTTCTTCCGGGGCGGCCTGCTGCTTCGCGGCCAACCGGTTTTCGAGGTAGTGAATGCTGGTGCCGCCTTCCACGAACTTCGCGTCCAGCATCAACTCGCGGTGCAGCGGGATGTTGGTCGAAATGCCTTCCACCACCATTTCCGACAAGGCGATGCGCATCCGCTTGATCGCCTGTTCGCGCGTCGCGCCGTAAGCGATCAGTTTGCCGATCATCGAATCATAGTTCGGCGGCACGAAATAGCCATTGTAGGCGTGCGAATCGACGCGGATGCCGGGGCCGCCCGGCATATGCCACGAGGTCAAACGACCCGGAGACGGCGTGAACTTGAACGGATCTTCCGCGTTGATCCGGCATTCGATCGCATGACCCTTGAACACGATGTCGCGCTGACGGAACGCGAGCTTCTCGCCCGCTGCGATGCGAATCTGTTCCTGCACGATGTCGACGCCCGTGATCAACTCGGTCACCGGATGCTCGACCTGCACGCGCGTGTTCATCTCGATGAAGTAGAACTCGCCGTTTTCGTACAGGAATTCGAACGTACCCGCGCCAAGATAGCCCATCTTCTTGCAGGCGTCCGCGCAGCGATCGCCGATGCGGTCGATCAGGCGGCGCGCGATACCGGGCGCCGGCGCTTCTTCGATCACTTTCTGGTGACGACGCTGCATCGAGCAATCGCGCTCGCCGAGCCAGACTGCGTTCTTGAACGAGTCGGACAGGATCTGAATTTCGATGTGCCGCGGGTTCTCCAGGAATTTCTCCATGTAGACCTGCGGGTTGCCGAAGGCACGGCCGGCTTCTTCGCGCGTCATGTTGACCGCGTTGACCAGCGCCGCTTCCGTGTGAACCACGCGCATGCCGCGGCCACCGCCGCCGCCGGCGGCCTTGATGATCACCGGATAGCCGACCTGGCGGGCAATCTTCACGATCTCTTTCGGATCGTCCGGCAACGCGCCTTCAGAACCCGGCACGCAGGGCACGCCGGTCTTGATCATGGTTTGCTTGGCGGTCACCTTGTCGCCCATCATCCGGATCGTTTCCGGGCGCGGGCCGATAAAGGTGAAGCCGGACTGCTCGACGCGTTCGGCGAAGTCGGCGTTTTCGGACAGGAAGCCGTAGCCGGGGTGGATCGCTTCGGCGTCCGTCACTTCTGCCGCGCTGATCAGCGCCGGCATGTTCAGGTAGCTCAGATTCGACGGCGCCGGGCCGATACAGACCGCCTCGTCGGCGAGCTTCACGTACTTGGCTTCCTTGTCGGCTTCCGAATAGACGACGACCGTCTTGACGCCGAGTTCGCGGCAGGCGCGCTGGATACGAAGCGCGATCTCGCCACGATTGGCAATGAGAATTTTTTCAAACATAGCGGGTTTTCGACTCATCAATGGGCGCCCGGTTGATCACAACACAGGCTGCCTCAGAGGATCGGTCGCGCGCTCCGGACAGCAGGCGCGCGGGCGGCAGGCGCAAAAAGCGCAAAGCGTGCCGCGTTTAGCCGACCACGAACAACGGTTGGCCGTACTCGACTGCCTGACCGTTTTCGACGAGGATTTCCTTCACCACGCCGGACTTGTCCGACTCGATCTCGTTGAGCAGCTTCATCGCTTCGATGATGCAGATCGTCTGGCCTTCCTTGACCGTGTCGCCCACCTGGACGAACGGATCGGCGCCCGGCGACGGCGCGCGGTAGAAGGTGCCGACCATCGGCGAGGTCACCACGTGGCCTTGCGGCGCGACGGCGGCCGGCGTAGCCGGGGCGCCCGCTGCTGCAGCCGGCGCTTCGCCACCCGGCAGCGGTACCGGCTGGGCATATTGCGGAGCATACGAAGCGGACGGTTGCACGTAAACCGGCGGCGCATTCTTGACGATGCGGACCTTGCCTTCGCCTTCGGTCACTTCGAGTTCGGAAATACCGGACTCCGAGACGAGGTCGATCAGAGTTTTCAGTTTACGTAGATCCATCAGGAAGCCCCTTTCAATGCGTAAAGTGCCGGCGCGTGCAATCGCAATACCCGGCTTAAATTGGATGTGTTTGGAATCAGCCGTGCGACGAGCCGGCGGACAGCCGGTCGAGCGCGAATTCGAGCGCGTACAGATATCCCTTCCAGCCGAGGCCACAAATCACGCCTTCGGCCTGGTCAGAGAAATACGAGTGATGCCGGAACGGTTCGCGGCGATGTACGTTCGACAGATGAATCTCGACGAACGGGATGCCGACCCCCGCCAGTGCGTCCCGAATGGCCACGCTGGTGTGCGTGTACGCGGCGGGATTGATCAGTATGAAATCGGTTTTTTCAGTCCGGGCGGATTGGATGCGATCGACGAGAGCGCCTTCATGATTGCTCTGGAACGACGCGAGTTCGACGCCTGCGTCCGATGCGCGGTCCGCGAGTGCCTGATCGATCTGCGGCAGCGTTACTCGACCATAAACCTCGGGTTCCCGGGTGCCGAGAAGGTTGAGGTTGGGGCCGTGCAGTACCAGCAGTCGCGTCATGGTCGCTTCTTTTTCCGTGGAATTGGGCGCACTTTAGCGCTGATTAGAGAAACTTGTCTAGTTTCCTGCGCGTTGGAAACGATCCCGGCGACCTTTCGCCGCCTCTCCGGGCGCCCATCTTCTCTCAAATTTGAGCGATTTGCGCGTAATTTCGCGCCTTTTGCTCCGATCTGATCGTCAAAAGAATGTGAAATTTAGAGCGCGTCGAGCGTCTGTTTCAGCGCTTGCGGGTCGATTTGCCCTAATTTTGTCGAGCGGATGTTGCCTTTTGCGTCGATTACGACGGTAAAGGGCAGACCCCCGGCAGTATTGCCGAACGCACGCGCAAGGTCGGCGCCGCCGAATCCGGTCACGTAGACCGGGTAGGCTACTTTCACCTTCTGCAGGAACGCCTGGACATTTTTTTCCGAATCGACGCCAAGTCCTACGAACTGGATTCCTTTCTTTGCATATTCGCGTTGAAGTTGCGAAAGTGCGGGCATTTCCTCGACGCACGGTCCGCACCACGACGCCCAGAAGTTGACGACGATTGGGTGACCTTTAAGCAAACTTAGCGATTGCGGCTTGCCGTCGACACTCGTGACGGGCGCGGTCCAAAGTTGCTCAACGGCGCTTTGCGTGGAACCGGGCTGCGCCGCCTGGGCGACTTCCGGGTCGCCGTTCAGCCAATGATTGGCCAGCACCCCGCCTCCCGCAGCGGCGATCGCGATAAGCGCGCCTGCCAGAATCCGTGTCGTATTCATTCCAGGTCTGTCTAATTAGTTGAAGAGGTGACGTTGCTGCTGTCGAGCAGCGCCTGAACGGCCTGCTGATTTGCCCGGGCCGTGCGGCCGCGCGCGTCGGCCCGAACCGCGCCGCGCAAGTCGTCCGTTTCGTATAGGGCGACGTGGATGCCGGCCGGCTCGGCATCGCGTCCTTCGTTCGTGGGGCGCCAGAGGAAGCTTAGCGTCTCGACATAGCCGCGACCGGCAAAATGCCGCGTCTCCGAAACGTCATACTGGATGTTGGCGTTCAGAAAGTAGATCGCCACTTCTTTCGGGTTGTCGCAGAACACCTGGAGGTGAATATCCGAGTGTTCGCCGGCTGTGCCGCCGAGCACCGCGCCGGTCAGGTAGGGATTGAACGCCGCAAGCCGCTCCATCCAGTCGATCGCGATACGGCGCAGCCGCCGCAACAGCGCCGGCTGACTGTCACCCTGGAACAGCGACTGATATTCGCGGATTTCTTCTTCAATCTGGTCGTTATCCGGCAGCCATTCGCCGGCAACACGGCTCTCGCCGACTACCTGCCGTGCCGCTTTACGCTTGGCCGTTGCGTAGTCCAGACCGTCTTCAGCGATCATCCGGGCAGCCGCGATGGCGATTTCCTCGCGCACGCGCTGCGGATCGAAATGTGATTTGCGAACCATCTCTCAATCATACTAGAGATTGATGACAGCCCTTTCTGGGCGGTTCACGCAGGGCGTTTTGCGGGGGCGGGACGGGCAGCCATCCTGGCGGCCCCGTTCGTAGGGCGATTCGGAGGCGTCGGTTACAATAGCGTCCTTTGCGGACGGTCGTTTCGACCGCTCTTCCGCACTCCCATCCCTCGCAAAATACGCCCGCGCGGCACGACAGGCTTATGCACATCCACATCCTCGGTATCTGCGGCACGTTCATGGGCGGACTCGCGGTCCTCGCGCGCGGCGCGGGCCACACCGTGACGGGCTGCGACGCCGGCGTCTATCCGCCAATGAGCACGCAGCTCGAGGCGCAAGGCATTCGTCTGATTGAAGGCTATGACGCCGAGCAGTTGAACGGCCTCAATGCCGACCTGTTCGTGATCGGCAATGTGGTCTCGCGCGGCAACCCGCTGATGGAAGCGATCCTCGATCGCGGCCTGCCTTATGTCTCCGGTCCGCAGTGGCTCGGCGAGCATGTGCTGAACGGCAAGTGGGTGCTGGCGGTGGCCGGCACGCACGGCAAGACCACCACCAGTTCGATGCTGACCTGGCTGCTCGAAGACTCGGGTCTCAATCCGGGCTTCCTGATCGGTGGCGTGCCGCTGAACTTCGGCGTGTCGGCGCGGCTGACCGATTCGAGCTTTTTCGTGATCGAAGCCGACGAGTACGACACGGCCTTCTTCGACAAGCGTTCCAAGTTCGTTCACTACCGGCCTAAAACCGCGGTCCTGAACAACCTCGAGTTCGATCACGCCGACATTTTCCCGGATCTGGCGGCGATCGAAACGCAGTTCCATCACCTGATCCGCACGGTGCCGGGCATTGGCCGTATCGTCACGAACGGTCGTGAAGACGCGCTGGAGCGCGTGCTGACGCGCGGTTGCTGGAGCGAAGTCGAGCGTTTCGGTGTGCAAGGCGGCTGGGAAACCTTGCCGGCGGAAGACGGTGTGCCGGTCGACGAGCGTTTCGCCGTGTATCACAGCAGTGAGCGCGTCGGCGTGGTCGAGTGGCAGATTCAGGGCGAGCACAACCGCATGAACGCGCTTGCCGCAATCGCCGCCGCGCGTCATGTCGGCGTGCCGCCGGCGCAAGCCGCGAAGTCGCTGGCAAGCTTCCGGAATGTGAAGCGCCGTATGGAAGTGCGCGGCAGCGTCGACGGCGTGACCGTCTACGACGATTTCGCCCACCACCCCACGGCGATCGAAACCACGGTGGCCGGACTGCGCGCACGCGTCGGACACGAAAACACGCGAATCCTGGCCGTGCTGGAGCCGCGCTCGAACACCATGAAGCTCGGCGTGATGAAAGCGCAACTGCCGGCGAGTCTGGCCGACGCCGACCTCGTGTTCGGCTACGGCGCGCCGGCCGGCCGCGACGCACTCGGCTGGGATCTCGGCGAGGCGCTCGCGCCGCTCGGCGGCAAAGCCCAGGCTTTCGACAATCTCGACGCGCTGGTCAAGGCGGTGGTTCACGCAGCGCGCCCCGGAGACCAGATTCTGGTGATGAGCAACGGCGGCTTCGGCGGCGTGCATCAGAAGCTGCTCGACGCACTTTCCGCGCGAGGCACTTCGTGATCCTTTATCTGCACGGTTTCCGCTCGTCACCCAATTCGTTCAAGGCGCGCGTGCTGGCGGCGCGTCTCGTCGAGCTCGGCCGCAGCGACGAATGGTGCTGTCCGATGCTGCCGGTCTCGCCGCTCGAGACCGTGGCGCTCGCCGAATCGCTGGTGGCGGCCGCGAAGCCAAAAGACGTCACGGTGATCGGCAGTTCGCTCGGCGGCTACTTCGCCACACATCTCGCCGAGAAGCACGGCTGGCCGGCAGTGCTGCTGAACCCGGCGGTGGTGCCGCAGCGCGACCTGAGCGCCTATCTCGGCGAGCAGCCGCTGTGGCACGGCGGCGGCAGCATCACGGTCGAGCCGCATCATCTGGACGAGCTGCGCGCGCTCGGCGTCGCGTCGATCACGCGGCCCGAACGCTATTATTTGATGGCCGCTACCGGCGACGAAGTGCTCGATTACCGCGAAATGCTCGCGCACTATCCGGGCGCGCGCACTACGCTGATCGAAGGGAGTGACCACGCGATCAGCGAATTCGCGCAATACGTCGACGAAGTGCTGGCCTTTTGCGATGCGGAAGACGTCGAGCCGCCGGCGCCGCGCGAAGCCGCCTGACCCGTGCCGACGATCCTGCAGCGAGGCCGTTGCGGATCACCAGAATCATGCCGCCGGCGCGCGCGTATCGCGCCGCGGATCCACTACCACGAACACGTTGCCGTGCCGCGCACGCAGTGACCGATAGCTGAACCCAATCGGGCGCGCCGGCAGATGCAAGACAGAACGAGAGTATTGAGTGAACGTTTTCTTTGAGGAATCGGGCAGTTTCAAGGCGGGCAGCGTGCTGTCGCGCCAGGGCGATGCTTTTCAGGTCGAGCTGCCGGGCGGCCGGCGCGCCAAAGTGCGCGCGAAAGACGTGCTGATCGAATTCGAAAAGCCGACCGCGGGCGAACTGATGCAACAGGCTGACGCCGCCGCGCAGGACATCGATCTGGACTTCCTGTGGGAATGCGCGCCGGATGACGAATTTCCGTTTGCCACGCTGGGCGCCGAGTACTTCGGCGAAGCGTTCGGCGCCATCGAGCGCGCGGCGCTGGTGTTGCGCATGCACGGCGCACCGGTGTACTTCCGCCGCAAGGGCCGCGGCATGTACCAGCGCGCGCCGCAGGAGCAACTCAAGATGGCGCTCGCCGGGCTGGAGCGCAAGCGCCAGCAGGCGCTGGTGCAGGCCGGTTACGAAGACGAACTGAAGGCAGGCCGTCTGCCGGAAGGCTTCAGCGGCAGCAAGGCGCTGGCTTTGCTCACGACACCGGACAAGAACACGATCGAATACAAGGCGCTCGAAGGCGCAGCAGCGGCGCGCGGCATCTCGCAGGCGCGGTTGATGCTCGAATGCGGCGGAATTCCGTCGGCTCGCGCGTTGCATGAGGCGAAATTTCTCTCCGAGTTTTTCCCGCACGGCACCGGTTTTCCGCCGGTCACGGTCGGCACATTGCCGGAAGATCTGCCGGAAGCCGATGTACAGGCGTTCTCGATCGACGACATCACCACGACCGAAATCGACGATGCATTCTCCGTCGAACATCTGGCCGACGGCCGCGTGCGGATTGGCGTGCACATCGCCGCGCCGGCGCTCGGCATTGAGCGCGGCGACGATGTCGATGCGATCGCGCGTACGCGTCTGTCGACCGTTTATATGCCGGGCGACAAGATCACGATGCTGCCCGATAGCGTCGTCGAAGCGTTCACGCTGGCTGAAGGCGGCTTGCGACCGGCTCTGTCGCTGTATGTGATCATCAATCGCGAGACGCAGGAAATCGTGGCGAGCGAAACGCGCGCTGAGCGCGTGTTCGTGAAGAACAATCTGCGCCACAACACGCTGGATGAGCTGGTCACCGAAGAGGCGCTTGCCGCGGGTACCGGCGACTATCCGCACAAGGAAGACATCGCCGTCCTGTGGCCGTTCGCGCAGGCGCTGTTCGAAAAGCGTCAGACCGCGCGAGCCGGTTACGGCCTGCGCCGCGAAGTGCAGCGCAACACCGATTTCAACTTTTATGTGGAAGGCGAGCACATCACGATCACGCCGCGCCGGCGTGGTTCGCCGCTCGACACGATCGTCGCGGAGCTCGCGATTCTTGCCAACTCGTCGTGGGGCGCGTTCCTGCATGACCACGGCGTGCCGGGCATCTATCGCTCGCAGCGCGCGTTCGGCGCGCCGACCGGCCCGAAGCGCACTCGCATGCAGACCAATGCCGCGCCGCACGAAGGCCTGGGCGTCACGCAATACGCGTGGAGCACGTCGCCGCTGCGCCGCTACGTCGACCTCGTGAACCAGTGGCAGTTGCTCGCCTGTGTGCAGCATGGCGTGACCGCGAAACTGGCTGCGCCGTTCAAGCCTAAGGACGCCGATCTGTTCGCCGTCGTGCAAGGTTTCGACGACACCTACACGGCGTATGCCGATCACCAGCGCCGTATGGAGTACTTCTGGTGCCTGCGGTGGCTGAAGCAGGAGAACAGGAAGCAGGTGGTGGCATCGGTGGTGAAGGGCGATCTCGTGCGCCTGGAAGAGATTCCGTTGCTGCTGCATGTGCCGGGTCTCGGCGTGCACGCACGCGGTACGCGCTTGCAGATGGAAGTGATGTCGATCGACGAACTGACCGTCGAAGCGTCCGTGCGCCTGCTGCATGTGCTCGACGCGCCGACTGTGACAAGCGGCAGCGAAGCTGAAGAAGCCGACGAGGGTGAAGAGGAAATCATCGACGCGGCAGAGGAAAGCGCCGAAGGCGAAGCCGAGGCCCAGGCGGAAGCTGACCTCGACGGCAGCGCGGCTGAACCGGGTGACGCCGAAAACGCGGCTGGCACCAGCGATGCGGCAGCCGACCAGCAGCACGTAGCGGAGCCGGGACGATGAGCGTCAGCGATTCACGCGACCGCTACGCGGTCATCGGCAACCCGGTTGGCCATAGCAAATCTCCGTTCATTCATGGCCGCTTTGCCGCGCAAACCGGCGAGCCGATCGAGTACGGCCACTTGCTCGCGCCGGTCGATGCTTTCGTGCCGCATGTGCGCGCTTTTATCGAAGCTGGCGGTCGCGGCATGAACGTGACGGTGCCGTTCAAGCTCGACGCGCATGCGTTCGCTAACACCCTGTCGCCGCGGGCGGCAGCAGCGGGCGCGGTGAACACACTGCGGTTCGACGCAAACGGTGTCTACGGCGACAACACGGACGGCTTCGGCCTCGTTCGAGACATCGAGGTGAATCTCGGCGTTTCATTGAAGGGTGCGCGGATTTTGCTGCTTGGTGCGGGTGGTGCCGCGCGTGGTGTCGTGCTGCCGATGCTGGACCGCTCGCCGCATACGCTGACGATCGTCAACCGTACGGCAGCGAAGGCTGAAGTGTTAATGGACCAGTTCGCGCAGGCCGCGCGCGATGCCGTTTGCCGTCTGACCGGCGGCAGCGCGCGAGCGATCGAAGCAGGCACGTACGACGTGATCGTCAACGCGACGGCGGGTAGTCTGGATGCTTCGTTGCCGGAATGCGACGACCGCGCGTTCGGCACCGGCACGCTCGCCTACGACATGATGTACGGCGCGCATCCGACGGTGTTCATGGAACACGCGCAGAAGCTGGGTGCGCGCGGCGCTGATGGTCTCGGCATGCTGGTTGAGCAGGCGGCCGAATCGTTTTACGTGTGGCGAGGCGTGCGGCCCGACGGTGCGCCGGTTCTGGCTGAATTGCGAGCGTTGTTGACGGCGCCGCCGCACGCTTAGACCCCGCTTAATTTCCGGAATACGCGACTCACCAACACACCCGTTCACCGATTCGAGGACTCCAGGCACGATGAAAACAACGCGGCGCGCGAGCCGGCCAGGTCCGGTGCGATGGATCGTTTATTTCGGTGCCGTGGTGGCGATGGCGTGGCTTGCGACGCAAGCGTTTTACTTCGCGCAGATCGCGGCGTGGAATTACACGAATCCCCAGTCGACCGCTTTTATGCGGTCGGACGCGTGGCGCTTGTCTGAGGATCGGCCTGATCTTTCGGTGCAACGCACCTGGGTGCCATACGAACAGATTTCGCACAATCTGAAACGTGCGATTATCGCTTCCGAAGACGCGAACTTCGTCAATAACAACGGCTACGAGACCGACGCCATTTTGCAGGCGTGGGAGAAGAACAAGGCCAAGGGCAAGATCGTTCGAGGCGGCTCGACGATTACCCAGCAGTTGGCGCGGAATCTGTTTTTGTCACGGGAAAAGAGTTATATCCGCAAGGGCCAGGAACTGATCATCACGTGGATGCTCGAGACCCTGATGGATAAGCAGCGGATCTTTGAGATTTATCTCAACTCCGTTGAATGGGGAAATGGGGTTTATGGCGCTGAGGCGGCCGCGCATTATTACTACAAGACTTCCGCGGCTAAATTGACTGCGGGGCAGTCGGCCCGGCTGGCTGTGATGCTGCCGCAGCCTAAGTATTTTGATGAGCACAGGGGCTCAGGGTATCTGGCTCAACGTTCGCGCGTGATTGCGCGGCGGATGGGGGCGGCGGAATTGCCCGATTAACGGTTTTTTGCCTGCGCGGCGCTTATTGTTCGTGCCTCTGGCCTTGGTGTCTTTCCTTGAATTGTTAGTGGTCTATTAGCGTTGACCCTGTGCGGGGCGGCACCTGTAGTGGTCAAGCAATCCTGGACACCGGCAAAGGGTATTTTTAAAAAGTCGAAGCTTCGTAGCGCATCGGCGGCATCCTGTCTGTTGCCGAATGGATCCGCCGGCAGTTGTAAAAGTCGTCAATATAGGCCTCGATGTCGCGCTCGGCATCGGCGTGATCGAGGTACCCCTTTGGATTGAGCCATTCGCTTTTCAGGCTTCTAAAGAAGCGCTCCACGACCGCGTTATCCCAGCAGTTTCCCTTTCTGCTCATGCTCTGCACCATGCCGTTGGCCTTCAGGTCCTCAACGAAGTACGCGCTAGTGTACTGACAGCCCTGGTCGGAATGGAACATCACACCGTGCGATGCTCGCCGTCTGGCCCGAGCCTGCCGGATGGCCCGGATCACCAACTCCGTGTCGGCCTGCAGCGCAAACGCCCAGCCGATAATGCGGCGCGAATGCAGGTCCATCACGATGGCCAGATACGACCAGCCCTGACGCGTGCTCACGTACGTAATGTCTCCAGCCCAGACCTGATTGGGTCTGTCCTGCTCAAAGTTGCGATCCAGCAGATTCGGTGCGACCAGCGCCTCTCCGTTGGCCTTGCTGTAACGATGCGTACGCTGCCGCGTTACCTTCAACTGCGCTTCGCGCATCAGCGAACGTGTGCAGTGACGGCCTACGTCGATCGCCGCAGCATGGGGATGCACCACCGTAATCTGCGCCGCACTGCCGGCGCGCCGGGACTTCGTTGCCGTCATGTCAGTCCTCCGCCATCAGAATGGGCAGAGGGCGGGACAGCGGAATCGGTCACCTTCCTGAACGGGATCGCCTGGCGGCGTCACCAATGCTGGGTCCGCGTCAGTCCCTGGGCCACGTTTTTTAACGGGATGATCACCAAAAGTCTGACGGCCGCTCCCTCTGGGAGCAGTCAGTGTAGCGGTGGCCGGGAGTTTCTGCCCTTCGGGCAGGGGCGCGTCCCTTGGGATGTTTTTTAGAATGTCGCGTTCCCTCTCAAGATCGGCCACCCGCGCTTCCAGTTCACGGATGCGACGCGCGTCGCCTTCGAGCTGCAATGGCGTACGCGCTGGCTTTGCCTGCTCGGCACGCCATTGCGCTACCCAGCGGCGCAGCGCCGTATCGCCCACGCCCATTGCTTCACAGGCCTGGGAAAACGAATAGCCCTTGCTGACCACCAGTTGTACCGCTTCTGCCTTGAATTCTTCGGGTATGTTCCGTCTGCTCATTTCTCACCTCGTTTGGAGAATTATCCCCTTTAGAGGTGTCCAGAGTCATTGGACCACTACAACAAGGCAAACAAGGCAAACAAGGCAAACAAGGCGAACAAACAAAAACCTCCCCATAGGGCAATCAACCAAGCCCCCGGCAAGGCCAAATCCCATTATATGAATTCAACACTCACATATTGGAGCTTTCTCAAAAACCGCCCTACAATCCAACCCAACACGCACCGTGAGCCAAGAAAACCGGCCACGACCAGCGACAGCAAGAAAAAAACCGGAGACAAGCCAAACCATGCCAAAGCCCCAAAGGCAGCAACCGCACGCCAGCGCCAGTGGCAACACGCACTGTGCCGCGATCAAAACAGGCCTCCCCTCCGGCCCCGCGCTGTAAGCGCAAAAAACTACCTGAAAGCGAATCGCCATGAACAAAGCGATGCCCACTCACGCCGTAAGCGAATCTGACGCCGATCTGGCGCCGCAGGCCGATCACGCTTCCAGCGCCGCGCCACGGCAGGCTGCCAACGCTGCGAAGGTTTCGCGCGCCAGCGTCCAGCATCCGCCCGTGGTCGACGAAATCGCCTTGCCGAGTACGTTGCTCGACATCACGCCGCAACAGGCGGGCACGCAAACACTGCTGCGCGGCCTCGCGATTCTGGAAGCCGCCGCCGCGGGTGTGCGCGATCTGCGCACCTTCGGCGCCGCGCTCGGCACGACCCGCAGCACTACGCATCGGCTGGTGAGCAGCCTTGTGCAGGCGCGCTATCTGCGGCAAGTGCAAGGCGGCTATCTGCTCGGCCCGAAGCTGATCGAACTCGGCACCATCGCGCTGGAACAGATGCCGCTCACGACCGTGGCGCGGCAGCATCTCGAATCGCTCGCCGAGCAAACGCTCGACACGATCCACCTCGGCGTGCGCGATGGCGACGACGTGCTGTACATCGACAAGATCCCCGGCACCCGTGGCCTCGAAATGCGCTCGCGCGTCGGTCACCGGATGCCGCTGGCGTCGACAGGGATCGGCAAAGCCATGATGCTCGACCTCACGCCGGACGTCTGGCAGTCGCTCTTCGAAGCATCGCGGCGTGCGCTCGCCGGCGTCAGCTTCAAGCCGGATAACCGCCCCGATGCGCAGACCTTCATGCAACGCATGACCAACTACGCCGCCGGCGGCTACACGTTCGACCTCGAAGAAAACGAAGCGTCGATCCGTTGCGTCGCGGCGCCGGTGCGTGATGCGTCGGGCGCAGTCGTGGCGGCGCTGTCGGTGGCGAGCACGATTCCGTATATGTCGCTCGAACGCATGGATGAACTGATTCCGGTCGTGCAGCGCGAAGCGCGCGCGATCTCGGAGGAACTCGGCTGGCGTGCCCCGCAACCGGCAACCCGCAGGATCAAACGATGAAGCGAGTGGGTTCTCACACGCAAGCGGCCAATCCGGTCCACGCCGCCGCGGTCGCCGACGCTAACCTCCAGCACGCAGCACTCATTGCGCTCGACTGGGGCACGACGTCGCTGCGCGCGTATCTATACGACGCGGCCGGCGAAGTGCTGGCGACGCGGGCATCGACGGCCGGCGTCATGAATTTGCCGCGTAGCGCCGAGCAAGGCGGCTTCGACGCCGCTTTCGAGGACGCGTGCGGCGCCTGGCTCGAACAGGCGCCCGCCGTGTCGGTGATCGCAGCCGGTATGGTCGGCAGCGCGCAAGGCTGGCTCGAAGCACCGTATGTTGACGCGCCAGCGAATGCGGATGCGCTGGTGGCCGGCATCGTCCGCGTGAAAGCCGCGTGCGGCGTGACGCTGCACATCGTGCCGGGCGTCCTGCAGCGCGGCGAGCTGCCCAACGTAATGCGCGGCGAAGAAACCCAGATTTTCGGCGCGCTGGGGCAAGACACGGGCGCAGCGGACAGCGGTAAGCGCGCACTGATCGGCTTGCCCGGCACGCACGCGAAATGGGCCGTGGTGCAGGCGGGCCGCATCGAACGTTTTCATACCTTCATGACCGGTGAAGTGTTCGCGGCTTTGCGCGAGCACACCATCCTCGGCCGCACGATGGTCACGCCGGATCGTCCGGATACCGCTTCGTTTCTGCATGGCGTGAACATCGCTCGCGATAAAGGTCAGGCGGGCATGCTGGCCACCGTATTCAGCTCCCGCACGCTCGGGCTCACCGGACAACTTTCACGCGAACAGCAGCCGGACTATCTGTCGGGTTTGCTGATCGGGCACGAACTGGCCGGTCTCGAAGCCGTGCTGAAGCAACAGCAAAACTCGCTCGCCGGGCAGCATCTGCGTCTGATCGGCAATGAAGCGCTGTGCGAACGCTATCGCGTGGCACTGGTGCAATTCGGTTGCACTCACGCGGAGCTGGTGAAGCACGCCACCGAGCGCGGCCTGTGGCGCGTCGCCACCCAGGCGGGGCTCGTCAAGCCCACGCCACAAGCAGCGCACGCCGGCTAAACGGCTGCGCCGCCGCTCACGAAACAAGGAACCGACATGCAACCTCACATCAATCTGCCCGCCCCGTACATGCCGCACGCGGGGTTGATCGCGGCGTTCGAGGTCTGTCCGCTGATCGCGATCATGCGCGGTGTGACGCCCGCGGATGCTGCCGAGCATGGTCAAGCGCTGTACGAAGCCGGCTTTCGCATCGTCGAAGTGCCGTTGAATTCGCCGCGGCCGTTCGACAGCATCGCGGCGATCCGCAAGGTGTTGCCGGCCGATGCGATCGTCGGTGCTGGCACGGTGCTACACCCGAGTTTCGTCAACGACGTGAAGTCGGCGGGCGGCGAACTGATCGTGATGCCGCATAGCGACCCGGAGGTCGTCGGCGCCGCGAAAGCGCAAGGCATGGCGTGCGCGCCGGGCGTGGCGACACCGAACGAAGCCTTCATCGCGCTGAAAAACGGCGCGGATGTGTTGAAGATGTTCCCCGCCGAACAACTCGGCTGCCAGGTCGTGAAGGCATGGCGCGCGGTGATCGCGGCGGAAGTGCCACTGGTGCCGGTTGGCGGGATCACGCCGGACAACATGGGCCCGTTCCTTAGCGTCGGTGCGAATGGCTTCGGCCTCGGCTCGGCGCTGTACAAGCCGGGACAGAGCGCGGCGGTGACCGCCTCGCACGCGAAGGCTTTCATCAACGGGTTGCGCATCGCCCGTGCAGGCGCGAAGAAATGAAACGGCTCGCCGACAAAGTCACGTTGATCACCGGCGCCGGGCGCGGCATCGGTGCGGCGATCGCGTTTGCGTTTGCGCGTGAGGGCGCGGCGGTCGTGCTGGCTGAACTCGATATCGAAACCGCGCAGCAGACGGCGCAACAGATCAAGGCGCAAACCGGCGCGCGCGTGCTGGCGGTAGAGACGGATGTCACGCAATCGGCCTCGGTTCAGCACGCCGTGAGCGAGGCCGAACACGCGTACGGCGCGCTCGACGTGCTGGTCAACAACGCCGGCATCAACGTGTTCTGCGATCCGCTGACGATGACCGACGACGACTGGCGCCGTTGCTTCGCGGTCGACCTCGACGGCGTCTGGAATGGGTGTCGCGCAGTGTTGCCGGGCATGGTCGAACGCGGCGCGGGCAGCATCGTGAATATTGCGTCAACGCATGCATTCAAGATCATTCCGGGATGTTTTCCGTATCCGGTCGCGAAGCATGGCGTGCTCGGTCTGACGCGTGCACTCGGCATCGAATACGCGCCGCGCAACGTGCGGGTCAACGCAATCGCGCCGGGGTACATCGAAACGCAATTGACGCACGACTGGTGGAACGAACAAGCCGATCCGGCCGCCGCGAAACAGGCGACGCTCGCTCTGCAACCGATGAAGCGCATCGGCCGCCCGGAAGAAGTGGCGATGACGGCGGTGTTTCTCGCCTCGGACGAAGCGCCGTTCATCAACGCCACCTGCATCACCGTGGATGGCGGCCGCTCGGCGCTGTATCACGACTGAACGTAGTGGAGCAGCACGCAACAGGAAGCGGGAAACGCAGCAGGAACAGGCAAGGACAAAGCAGCAAAGTTTCACCGGACGACGCGCTGGCCGCGTGTGTCACACCCGGTACAAGAAGACGCGGCCGATACCTTCTCGTTATCAATTAGTCAGGAGACACGCATTATGAAACGAAGAATTTTCCTCACGCTGGCAGCAGCGGCGGCGGGTGTGCTCTTCAACGCACCGGTGGCGCAAGCCGCGGATCCGGTCAAGATCGGCTTCCTCGTGAAGCAGCCGGAAGAACCGTGGTTCCAGGACGAATGGAAGTTCGCCGAAATGGCCGCCAAGGAGAAGGGTTTCACACTGGTCAAGATCGGCGCGCCGTCGGGCGAGAAGGTGATGAGCGCAATCGACAACCTGTCGGCACAGAAAGCACAAGGCTTTGTGATCTGTACGCCTGACGTCAAGCTCGGACCCGGCATCGTCGCGAAGGCGAAGGCCGACGGGCTGAAGATGATGACGGTCGACGACCGCCTCGTCGACGGCGCGGGCAAGCCGATCGCATCGGTGCCGCATATGGGTATTTCGGCATACAACATCGGTAAGCAGGTGGGCGACGGCCTGGCTGCGGAAATCAAGAAGCGCGGCTGGGACATGAAGGACGTCGGCGCGATCGACGTGACCTACAACCAGCTGCCTACCGCAGTTGACCGTACCACCGGTGCAACCGCTGCGCTCGTCGCCGCCGGTTTCCCGAAGGCCAATGTGATTGAAGCGCCGCAAGCGAAGACCGACACGGAAAACGCCTTCAACGCCGCCAACATCGCGTTCACCAAGAACCCGCAGTTCAAGCACTGGGTGGCTTACGCGCTGAACGACGAAGGCGTGCTCGGCGCGGTGCGCGCAGCGGAAGGCCGCGGCTTCAAGGCGGACAACATGATCGGTATCGGCATCGGCGGTTCGGACTCGGCATTGAACGAGTTCAAGAAGCCGACCCCGACGGGCTTCTACGGCACGGTCATCATCAGCCCGAAGCGTCACGGCGAAGAAACCTCGACGCTGATGTACGACTGGATCACGCAAGGCAAGGAACCGCCGATGCTCACGCTGACGACCGGCATGCTGGCTACGCGTGACAACGTCGCCGATGTGCGTCAGAAGATGGGCCTCGCAGCAAATTAAGCGGCTGTAGCGTAGTCAAATGAAGTGAATTGCCGGTGCGTCGTTTCGCCAGGAATTGGGCGCACCGGCAACAGCAACACAAGATCAGCAGTTGAGACAGACCGTGTTTGCCGGTGGCTTGACTGCCTCGCAAAATACGCACGGTTCACACGAAGCAAGAGGAGGCGAAGTGTCAGCGACGCTACGTTTTGACAATATCGGCAAAGTCTTTCCAGGCGTGCGCGCGCTCGACGGTGTGTCCTTCGACGTCAACGTCGGCCAGGTGCACGGCCTGATGGGCGAAAACGGCGCAGGGAAATCGACCCTGCTGAAGATTCTCGGCGGTGAATACCAGCCCGATTCGGGCCGCGTGATGATCGACGGCAATGAGGTGCGCTTCACGAGCGCGGCGTCGTCGATCGCAGCGGGGATCGCGGTGATTCACCAGGAACTGCAATACGTGCCCGATCTGACGGTCGCGGAAAACCTGCTGCTGGGCCAGTTGCCGAATTCGCTCGGCTGGGTCAACAAGCGCGAAGCCAAACGCTTCGTGCGTGAACGCCTCGAAGCGATGGGCGTGGCCCTCGATCCGAACGCGAAGCTGAGGAAGCTCTCGATCGCGCAACGGCAGATGGTCGAAATCTGCAAGGCGCTGCTGCGTAACGCACGCGTGATCGCACTGGATGAGCCGACCAGTTCGCTGTCGCATCGCGAGACCGAAGTGCTCTTCAAGCTGGTACGCGATCTGCGTGCCGACAATCGCGCGATGATCTACATCTCGCACCGCATGGACGAGATCTACGAGTTGTGCGACGCCTGCACGATCTTCCGCGACGGTCGCAAGATTGCCTCGCATCCGACGCTCGAAGGCGTGTCGCGTGACACCATCGTGAGCGAAATGGTCGGACGTGAAATCGCCGACATTTACAACTACTCGGCGCGGCCGCTCGGCGAAGTGCGCTTCGCGGCGAAAGCAATCGAAGGGCATGCGCTCGCGCAGCCGGCCAGCTTCGAAGTGCGGCGCGGCGAGATCGTCGGCTTCTTCGGTCTGGTGGGGGCCGGGCGCAGCGAACTGATGCATCTGGTGTACGGCGCCGATCACAAGAAGGCCGGCGAAATCGTACTCGACGGCAAGCCGATCAAGGTACGCAGCGCCGGTGAGGCGATCAGGCACGGCATCGTGCTGTGTCCGGAAGACCGCAAGGAAGAAGGCATCGTCGCGATGGCGACCGTGTCGGAGAACATCAATATCAGTTGCCGCCGCCACTATCTGCGCGCCGGGATGTTCCTCGATCGCAAGAAAGAAGCGGAAACCGCCGACCGTTTTATCAAGCTGCTGAAAATCAAGACGCCGAGCCGTCGTCAGAAGATTCGTTTCCTGTCGGGCGGCAACCAGCAGAAGGCGATTCTGTCGCGCTGGCTGGCGGAGCCCGATCTGAAGGTCGTGATTCTCGACGAACCGACGCGCGGGATCGACGTCGGTGCGAAGCATGAGATCTATAACGTGATTTATCAGCTTGCCGAACGCGGCTGCGCGATCGTGATGATTTCGTCGGAATTGCCGGAAGTGCTCGGTGTGTCCGACCGGATCGTCGTGATGCGCCAGGGCCGGATTTCCGGCGAGTTGGCGCGTAAGGACGCAACGGAACAATCCGTGTTGGGCCTCGCCTTGCCGCAAAGCTCGACTGCGCTGCCCGGAACCGCAGCCACCGAGCAAGCGGCCTGAACATTATTTGGACGAAAGTCCGGCAACCCGTGGGGAACGGGAGGAGTCTTCAACATGCAAGCCAGAGAAAACCTCGCGCAACAAGCCGCAAAAAGTGCGGCCGAAGCGCTGATTCCGCAAGGCAATGACAAGGCGAAATGGTGGCAGCAGGTCACCGAGTACAGCCTGATCCTGATCTTCATCGTGATGTTCATCACGATGTCGCTGATGGTCGACCACTTCTTCTCGATCGAGAACATGCTCGGTCTCGCCCTGTCGATTTCGCAGATCGGCATGGTCGCGTGCACGATGATGTTCTGTCTGGCATCGCGCGATTTCGACTTGTCGGTGGGGTCGACGGTCGCGTTCGCCGGGGTGTTGTGCGCGATGGTGCTGAACGCGACCGGTAACACGTTCATCGCAATCATTGCGGCGGTGGCGGCGGGTGCGGTGATCGGCTTCGTCAACGGCGCCGTGATCGCCTATCTGCGCATCAACGCGCTGATCACGACGCTCGCGACGATGGAAATCGTCCGCGGTCTCGGCTTTATCGTGTCGCACGGGCAGGCTGTGGGCGTGTCGTCGGATACGTTTATCGCGCTGGGCGGTTTGAGCTTCTTCGGCGTGTCGCTGCCGATCTGGGTCACGCTGCTGTGCTTCATCGTGTTCGGCGTGATGCTCAATCAGACCGTGTACGGCCGTAATACGCTGGCAATCGGCGGTAATCCGGAAGCTTCGCGTCTTGCCGGTATCAATGTCGAACGCACGCGCGTTTATATCTTCCTGATTCAGGGCGCCGTCACCGCGCTGGCCGGTGTGATTCTGGCTTCGCGGATTACGTCGGGTCAGCCGAATGCTGCGGAAGGCTTCGAGTTGAACGTGATTTCGGCTTGCGTGTTGGGCGGCGTGTCGCTGCTCGGCGGTCGTGCGACGATCTCCGGTGTCGTGATCGGCGTACTGATCATGGGGACCGTCGAGAACGTGATGAACCTGATGAACATCGACGCGTTCTATCAGTACCTCGTGCGTGGCGCGATCCTGCTCGCCGCTGTGCTGCTCGACCAGTTGAAGAACCGCGGGTCAAGGGATTAAACCCGGGATTAAACCCGGGACTAAACCCGCGACTCATCTCGCGGCTCACCCACCTCGCTCTAAAAGGAATCGAACGATGTCGTCTCCGGCCAATGCAAACGACCGCCTCGCGGACAACGCGTTTGCCCGCTATCCGAGTCTCGTCGACCGAACGGTGTTAATCACGGGCGGCGCGACCGGTATCGGCGCATCGTTCGTCGAGCATTTTGCGGCGCAGGGTGCGCGCGTCGCGTTCTTCGATATTGATGCGACCGCGGGTGAAGCGCTCGCCGACGAACTCGGCGATTCGAAATACAAGCCGCTGTTCCTGCCCTGCGATCTGACCGACATCGACGCGCTGCAAAAAGCGATTGCCGATGTGAAGGCTGCACTCGGCCCGATTCAGGCGCTGGTGAACAACGCGGCGAACGACAAACGCCACGCGATTGGCGACGTGACGCGCGAGTTTTTCGATGCGGGTATCGCGGTGAATATCCGCCATCAGTTCTTCGCAGCGCAAGCGGTGATGGAGGACATGAAGGCCGCCAATGCGGGTTCGATCATCAATCTCGGCTCGATCAGCTGGATGCTGAAGAACGGCGGCTATCCGGTGTATGTGATGTCGAAGTCGGCGGTGCAGGGTTTGACGCGCGGTCTTGCGCGCGACCTCGGTCACTTCAATATCCGCGTCAATACGCTGGTGCCGGGCTGGGTGATGACGGAAAAGCAGAAACGGTTGTGGCTCGACGATGCCGGCCGTCGCTCGATCAAGGAAGGCCAGTGCATCGATGCTGAACTGCAACCGGCCGATCTCGCCCGCATGGCGTTGTTCCTCGCCGCCGATGACAGCGGGATGATCACCGCGCAGGACATCGTCGTCGACGGAGGCTGGGCGTGAGTGCGGGTGCGGGTTTGCCTGCGCATGGCGCGGCGCTGCTGCTCGACACGAAATGCACGCTCGGCGAAGGCGCGACGTGGTGCGCAAGGACCGATCGCTTCTACTGGAACGACATCGAAGGCGCGCGGCTGTGGCGCTATGACCCGCGCGACGGCGGCAGCACGTTCTGGCGCATGTCCGAGCGTCTCGGGAGTTTTGCGTTGTGCGCCGATCCGCGCTATCTGCTGCTCGGATTGGCGACGCATCTCGCGTTCTTCGATCTGACAACCGGCGAGACGCAGCGTATCGTCGACGTCGAAGCTGGCTTGAACACGCGCGTGAACGATGGCCGCTGCGATCGTCAGGGGCGTTTCGTATTCGGTACGAAAGACGAAGGCTCGCCGCTGCAGGCGATCGGCGGGTTTTATCGTCTGAATCACGATTTGTCGCTGGAGCGTTTGCCGCTACCCGCACCGGCGATCTCGAACAGCATCGCGTTCAGTCCCGACGGCGCGACGATGTACTACGGCGATTCGCCGACGCGTGAAATTCGCGTCTGCGACTATCGCGCGGACGGCAGTATTGCCAACGACCGCGTGTTCACGAGACTGACGGACGCGTCCGGTGAGCCCGACGGCTCGACCGTCGACCGCGACGGCGGTTTGTGGAACGCGCAGTGGGGCGGCAGGCGAGTGGTGCGATATGGCCCCGATGGCGTGGAAACTGAACGCGTCGACGTGCCGACCGCGCAGCCGAGTTGCGTCGCGTTTGGCGGGCCTTCAAGGGGACTTCCTTCGGGGCCTGCGCAACTGGACACGTTGTACATCACGAGCGCGCGTATCGATCTCGATGCCGCCGCGCTCGCGGGCGATTCTCATGCGGGTGGCGTGTTCGTCGCAACACCCGGACGACAAGGTTTGCCGGAGCCGGTGTTCCAGGGCGCGCCCACATAGCGCAGAATGACGCAGCCTCAGTCGCGAGGCAGCAGAGCGTAGTCGAGCAGTGGTTTTGAAACTGAGTCAGTCGTTAATGTCGCAAACCCAGCGCCGGCAAATCGGCAGTAGATCGGCAGCATGCAGTTCGGACCCAGAGGCGACCTGTGCAAAAAAATCGCCCAACAGCATCCGTCAGCAATGACGGCAACGTCCCACGCCTCTCGATGGAGCCAGATATGACTGTTGCGAATCCTGTTTCCGCCTCTTCTCAGAGCCGGCGCGCGCGACTCAACGCGGCGGCCAATCCGGTGCTTCCGGGTCCCAGTACTTCTGCGGTTGCGGTCGGTGAGACGAGCGGCGGCGAGCTCGCGTGCATCACGCTCGCCAACGCGCATTTGCGCCTCGACGTGGCGCCGACGCTCGGCGGCGGCGTCACCCGTTTCGACTGGCGTAACGACGGCGCGCTCACGCCGATTTTCCGGCGCTGCCGTCACGTCGCCTCGGATACCCAGCCGAACCAGCTGGCCTGCTATCCGCTGCTGCCGTATTCGAACCGGATCGGCGGCGGTCATTTCAATGTGGCCGGGCGGCGTGTCGAGGTGCCGCAAAATCGCACCGACGAAGCCTTGCCGATTCATGGCGACGGTTGGCTCTCCGCCTGGCAGGTCGCGGAGTCGGACCGCGAAAATGTCCGTCTGACGCTCGATCGTCACGACGGCAAGCCGTACGCGTTCCGCGCGACGCAAACCTATACGCTGGACGGCCCCACACTCGTCATCATGCTGGACATCGAGAATGCCGGTCGCGAGGCGCTGCCTTTCGGGCTGGGCGTGCATCCATTTTTTGTGCGTGACGCCGATACCGAGCTGTCGGCTGCGGCGGGTGGCCTGTGGCTTTCCGGCGACGACTGGCTGCCGGTGCGTCACGTGCCGGCGCCGCCCGCGTGGCAATTCGGCGTGGCGTATCCGTTGCCGGAAATCATCGTCAATCACGCGTTCACGGGCTGGAGCGGGCAGGCGGCGGTGGTGTGGCCGAAGCGGCGCCTGTCGCTGAATATCGCCGCCGACACCGACTACTACGTGCTGTACACGCCGCCGCGCGAAGACTTCTTCTGCTTCGAGCCGGTCGATCATCCGATCAACGCGATGAATCTGGCGGGCGGCGCGTGCGAGAACGGCATGACGATGCTTGCGCGCGGCGAACGCCTCACGCGCACGTTCCGCTTTACCGTCGAACGCACGGGTTTGCGCTCGATGCCGGGCGCGCGTGGTTCGCGCCGACGGCAGTAGGGGGCGAGCAGGGCGGAGCGGTACGGCGTACCCGTCACGCCCCGGCCTGAACCGGTGTAACGCGTGGCCGCGGCTTGCCGCGCAGGACAGGTAAAATACGCGCCTCTTCCGTTATCGGCTCGCCGCGAGACTCACCATGTCCAATTTCATCCAGACACTCAACGACGCCTGGCAGCGCACGAACTCGTTGCTGTGCGTCGGCCTCGATCCGGAGCCCAGCAAATTCCCGGGCGCGCTCGCGGGTCGCCCCGAAGCGATTTTCGACTTTTGCCGCACCATCGTCGATGCGACCGCACCCTATGCGTCGTCGTTCAAGCCGCAGATCGCCTACTTCGCCGCTCATCGTGCGGAAGACCAACTCGAGCAGCTGATCGCTCATATTCATGCGAACCACCCGGGTCTTCCGGTGATTCTGGACGCGAAGCGCGGCGATATCGGCAGCACCGCCGAGCAGTACGCACGCGAAGCCTTCGAGCGCTATCAGGCGGATGCGGTGACAGTGAATCCGTATATGGGCTTCGATTCGATCGAGCCGTATCTGGAGCACGAGGGTAGGGGCGTGATCGTGTTGTGCCGGACCTCGAACCCGGGCGGTTCGGACCTGCAGTTCCTGGAGACGGGCGGGCGTCCGCTGTATCAGGTCGTCGCGCAACTGGCGGCGGACAAGTGGAATGCGAGCGGCCAGCTGGGGCTCGTGGTCGGCGCGACTTTCCCGAAGGAAATCGAAGTGGTGCGTGGGATCGTCGGCGATATGCCGCTGCTGATTCCGGGTATCGGCGCGCAAGGCGGCGATGTTCAGGCGACGGTCAACGCCGGCCGGACGGCGAACGGCACGGGGATGCTGATCAACTCATCGCGGGCGATTATCTACGCCGGTAAGGATGACGATTTCGCCGAAGCCGCAGCCAAGGCCGCGATGGAAACGCGTGACCGGATCAATGCGTTCCGCTGATCGAGGGTGAGGCCGGTCAGGTAGCTGGCCCCAGCCGCTTGATAAACGCGGCATGCTGCGGATGCCTCGCCTTCAGCGCCTCGACATCCGCCAGCTCGAACTCGCTGAACTCAAACCCCGGCGCGACCGTGCAGCCCACCAGCGCGAACGTCGCCGGGTCCGCGCACTCCGCGGCAAACCACAGACCCGCGGGCACCACCGCCTGAAACACGGCCTCCGGATGCGTCAGCGCATTGCCTAGCCTGTGCGTAATTAGCGAGCCGGTTTCGTCGAGTACGTGGACATTCAAGGGCTCGCCTGCATAAAAATGCCAGACCTCGTCTGACTTGATCCGATGCCACGCCGAATGCGCGCCGTCGCAGAGCAGGTAGTAAATCGCGGTGGACGCCGAGCGCGTCTGAGTTGAACCGTCATCGCGGCGGACGGACTCCGCAGACCGATATGTCTCGCTGAAAAATCCACCTTCCGGATGTGGTTTCAGATCGAAGCGGCGGATCAACTCGTCTTTGGCTGCGTGCGAAGTCGACATGTTGGGCATCGTGGCGGCGCCTCAGATTTTGAACCAGACGTTAATGTTCGCGCTCGTCGAGCAAGGCCAGCACGCCGCGCAACGCGTGCGCGGCGGCCTGCACGCGGATCTTTTCGCGGTCGCCCCTGAAGATCTTGGTTTCCACCGACGTATGCAGCCGATTGCTCCAGCCGAACGACACCATGCCAACCGGCTTGGTTTCAGTACCGCCGCCGGGGCCGGCGACGCCGGTAATCGAGACGGACACCTGCGCGCGACTGTTGCGCAGCGCGCCCTCGGCCATCGCGCGGGCGACCTGTTCGCTGACCGCGCCGTGCTTTTCGATCAGTTCGGCCGGCACGCCGATCATTTCGGACTTCGCCTGATTCGAATACGTGACGAAGCCGCGCTCGAACCAGCCGCTGCTACCGGAAATATCGGTGATCGCGGTCGCCACCATGCCGCCCGTGCAGGATTCGGCGGTGACGAGCATTAAGCGCTCGTCGCGCAGGCGGTTGCTCACGCGGATCGCGAGCTGGTGAACCACGGAATCGGTAGGCATGGCGTCAATCCGGAAAACGGGGAACTGCTGCGGGAGGCAGCCGGCGCCGGGTGGGCAGAAGCCGACCGGCACCGGCGGACGGGCAACGGTTAAACCGACATGCGCCAGAGCGCAATCACGAGCAACGTGAAGAACGCGGCGACGAGGTCATCGAACATGATGCCAAAACCACCTTTCAGTCGGCGATCGAAATAGCCGATTGGCGGCGGTTTCACCATGTCGAAGAAGCGGAACACGATGAACGCCCAGAGTTGCCCGGTTAGCGTGACCGGTGTGACCATCAGCAGCACCAGCCAGAATGCGATGATTTCGTCCCAGACGACCGGCGACGGATCGTCGGTACCCAGTTTCTTCGCGGTAAAACCGCAAATCGCAATACCGCCGAAAAAGCCGACGACGATTAGCACGCCCCATTCGACCACGGTCAGATAACGGCTCAGGACGGCGAACGAGGCCCATGCGAACAGGGTGCCGATGGTGCCCGGCGCAACCGGCGACAAGCCGCTGCCAAAACCCAGTGACAGAATGTGCAGCGGATGCGACAGCATGAAACGCGCGGTGGCGCGGCGCGGCTGAGGACGGGGCGCGCGCGGGCCGGACGCGTTGGGCTGCGGATGGCCGATCAGATCGTCGGCGGGGACCAGCGGTGGATCAGTCTGCATGGAAATGGTCGAAGCCTTGCAACGTCAGGGTGAGCGGCGCGCCGGCGGCATCGCGCCAGCCGATCGCCGGGCGGTCGGCCGCCGTTTGAAGAGCGTTTATTGTACCGATGCGGGTGACCAGTACGGCTACCTCGCGGCCGGCTGCTTCGACCTTGGCGCGCGCAGCAACCGGCGCGGTGAAGCACAGCTCGTAGTCATCGCCGCCAGCTAGCGTGCAGCGCCGCTGGATCTCGGGTGCGAGGCGGCGCAGCGCGGCCGAACGTGGCACGGCGTCGGCGTCGACGGTGGCGCCCACGTGTGACCGCTCAAGAATGTGCAGCAGGTCGCCGGCGAGTCCGTCCGATAGATCGAGCGCTGCATGCGCGATGCCGCGCAACGCGAGACCGAGGAAGATGCGCGGCTCCGGGCGTTCGAGGGCGCGACGAAACGTCGCAGTGTCGCTGGCATCGGCGGACCACTCGTCACGCTGTACGCCGAGGCCGGCACGTGCGTCGCCGAGCGTGCCGGAGATCCAGATATCGTCGCCCGGTTGCGCGGCGTCGCGGCGCAGCGCAACTTGCGGCCGCACGCTGCCGAACACGGTGATGCACAGATTCAACGGGCCGCCGGTCGTGTCACCGCCGATCAGATCGCAGCCGTAGCGCTCAGCCAGCGCGAAGAGACCATTGCTGAAGGCGGCGAGCCACGCTTCGTCGGCTTTGGGCAAGGAGAACGCCAGGGTGAACGCCCGCGGGCGGGCACCCATCGCGGCCAGGTCCGACAGGTTCACCGCGAGCGCCTTGTGACCGAGCGCCTCGGGATCAATATCGGGAAAGAAGTGGCGGCCTTCCACCAGCATGTCCGTCGATATCGCCAGCATTTCGCCGGGGCGCGGCGCGAGTAGGGCGCAGTCATCGCCGATGCCGAGCTCGCCTTCGGCAGCACGGGTCGACGCAGCGGCTGCGCGGCGGGCGAAGAAGCGATCGATCAGCGAAAACTCGGAGAGCATGGTGGCAATGGCTGAATGGATAAGTGCAACGAAAAACCGCTATCGGCGCGCATTGTACGGAGATGCCCGCGGGTAAACACTCTATTCGCACTCAACTCCGATTCAGCTAGTGGTTGGCTCAACGCGCGCCGTGTCTGCCTTTCGCTATGTTTCAGTCGCGGCAGTTGTACCCGTATTGAAGGAATTGAGCCGGCAATTGGGGCTACAATGCCGTCGAACATCTATTCTAATCCGCACTTCGAAGCCCGCCTTATGACGACTCCCGCCAATAGCAAACTCCGCGAAGCCGCCCTCGATTATCACGAGTTCCCGACCCCCGGGAAGATCGCAATCGCCCCGACCAAGCAGATGATCAACCAGCGCGATCTCGCGCTGGCGTACTCGCCGGGCGTTGCGTTCGCGTGTGAGGAAATCGTCGAAAACCCGCTGAACGCCGCACGTTTCACCGCGCGCAGCAACCTGGTCGGCGTCGTCACGAACGGCACCGCGGTGCTGGGTCTCGGCAACATCGGGCCGCTCGCTTCGAAGCCGGTCATGGAAGGCAAGGCCGTCCTGTTCAAGAAGTTCGCCGGCATCGACGTGTTCGATATCGAACTGAACGAGTCCGATCCGCACAAGCTGGTCGACGTCATCTGTGCACTTGAGCCGACCTTCGGCGGTATCAACCTTGAAGACATCAAGGCGCCGGACTGTTTCATCGTCGAGCGCGAATGCCGCAAGCGCATGAAGATTCCGGTCTTCCACGATGACCAGCACGGTACGGCGATCGTCGTCGCGGCAGCCATCACCAACGGCTTGAAGGTCGTCGGCAAGGACATCAAGAAGGTCAAGCTGGTGTCGTCCGGCGCGGGTGCAGCGGCGCTCGCCTGTCTGGATCTGCTGGTCGACATCGGCCTGCCGCTCGAAAACATTACCGTCACCGACCTGGCCGGTGTGGTCTACAAGGGCCGCGTCGAGTTGATGGACCCGGACAAGGAACGTTTCGCACGCGAAACCGAGGCTCGCACGCTCGCTGAGGCGATCGGCGGCGCGGATATTTTCCTCGGTCTCTCGGCCGGCGGCGTGCTCAAGCAGGACATGGTCAAGCTGATGGCTGACAAGCCGCTGATTCTGGCGCTGGCCAACCCGACACCGGAAATCCTGCCGGAACTGGCGCTCGAAGTGCGCCCGGACGCCGTGCTCTGCACGGGCCGTACGGACTACCCGAACCAGGTGAACAACGTGCTGGTGTTCCCATTCCTGTTCCGCGGCGCGCTGGATGCGGGCGCGACGACGGTGACGCGTGAAATGGAAATCGCCGCGGTCAATGCGATCGCCGAACTGGCTCGCCAGGAGCAGAGCGATATCGTCGCGACTGCGTACGGCATCCAGGATCTCTCGTTTGGTCCGGAATATCTGATTCCGAAGCCGTTCGACCCGCGCCTGATCGTCAAGGTCGCGCCGGCGGTGGCGAAGGCCGCGATGGATTCGGGCGTCGCCGAGCGTCCGATCGAAGACATGGAAGCATACGAACAGCATCTGCAGCAGTTCGTGTATCACAGCGGCACGACCATGAAGCCGATTTTCCAGCTGGCGCGTGGCGTCGAGCCGGAGAAGAAGCGCATCGTGTTCGCGGAAGGCGAAGAAGAGCGCGTGCTGCGCGCCATGCAGATCATCGTCGACGAAAAGCTCGCGAAGCCGATCCTGATCGGCCGTCCGGCGGTGATCGAACAGCGCATCGCGCGTTACGGTCTGCGTCTGGTCGCGGGTCAGGACTACTCGGTCGTGAACACCGACCACGACGAGCGTTACCGCGATTTCTGGCAGGAATACCACAAGATGATGTCTCGCAAGGGCATCACCGAGCAGATGGCGAAGCTCGAAATGCGCCGCCGCACCACGCTGATCGGCGCGATGATGGTGGAAAAGGGTGAGGCGGACGGCATGATCTGCGGCACGGTCTCCACCACGCATCGCCATCTGCACTTCATCGATCAGGTGATCGGCAAGAAGGAAGGCGCAAAGGTCTACGCAGCCATGAACGCGCTGGTGTTGCCGAACCGCCAGATTTTCCTGGTCGACACGCACGTGAACGTCGATCCGACGCCGGAACAGCTTGCTGAGATCACGATCATGGCAGCCGAGGAAGTGCGCCGCTTCGGTATCGAACCGAAGGTCGCTCTGGTGTCGCATTCGAACTTTGGCTCGAGCAATGCGCCGAGCGCGCAGAAAATGCGCGACACACTGGCAATCCTGCGCGAGCGCGCGCCGGAACTGCAAGTGGACGGCGAAATGCACGGTGACCTCGCGCTCGACGCGAATCTACGCCGCGAAGTGCTGCCCGACTCGACGCTCGAAGGCGACGCGAACCTGCTGGTGCTGCCGAACATCGACGCGGCCAACATCTCGTACAACCTGCTGAAGACGGCCGCGGGCAACAACATCGCGATTGGTCCGATGCTGCTCGGCGCAGCCAAGCCGGTGCACGTGCTGACGGCTTCGGCCACGGTTCGCCGCATCGTCAATATGACGGCGCTGCTGGTTGCCGACGTGATCGCGGCCCGCTGATCCTTGATCCGGGACTGAAGCGTGGTGTCGCCTGATTGGGCGCCACGCAAAAAAAAGGCGTGCCCGCAATGGGCACGCCTGCGGGTGAACAGGGGATAGCCACCCTAAAAAAGGCTGAATGAGACCATTCCACCTTCGAGAGACTGCAAAAACTGCAAGGCTTTCACTACAGGGAATGGGCTGCACAATGGGGGCCCCATGGGCCTTGCCCCACTCCGTTTTGCTTCGTCAGGTTAATTTTAGCCTGTACAAGCTAAATATTCTGTCAAAAGTCGTCAAAGCCCGTTCCGTGGCTCTTTCCCGCGCGATTGGAGGCTTTTGCCTGTCCGGCGAACGTTGATTCTGTGGGGTTTTAGCGATACCCTTACGACTTTCGTGCGACACGCGTCGCATCGACTGGACGGCGAAAGCCGTCCCATTTGGTGGCCCCTTGAGGCCACCCCTGTGTAGCGAAGCGAGACTTGGTGCAGTTGCCTGGAATCGCTGCCGTAGGCGGACGTCGATACTTGTATCTACGCCCGCATTTGCATTGACCTGATTACCGTCAGGTTCCGCCGAGTTAGCGGCTTCAATACCGCTAACAAAGCGGATTGTTGTATGTAACTCCCGAGCCCTTGGGCAACGGATCGCTGCAAGCACGAGCGAAAGCTCGGTGTGTCATTGTTCGTCCACGTCAACTTTACGGCGTGTGAAGTGAACCTGCTATACGACTAGTAGTAGCCTAGGAAGACATGCGTCACTGGTAACGGTGGGGTTTGAAGCTCTTCTAACAATGAAGCCCCCGGAAGTTTCGGGCAGGTTGGTGTCGTGAGACATCCACTTGGAGACTCCTAGCAGCAATGGGGTTGAGGAGCTAGGCTGACTGATATGGTTAATGTAAGTGAACTGCTGATAAACCTCGTGATAAGGATGACTGCCAAAGCTGCTGTCAGGCATCAACCAAAAGGTGTGCGGTCGGATACCCCGTTGAAAGTTCGGGTTACGTCGTCATCAGACCGTCGGGGAATAGGTGGAACCTAAGTCAGTCGTGTGACATGCCGGGAACGTGGTAAGCCTGTATGGTTGCCAGTGCAGTAAGGCTGGCAAGCGAACCGCAAGGGACGCTGTTGATTGTGCAGGTATGGGAGGACGGAAAAAGCGAAAGCCGGGCTGTAATGGTTCGGATAGGGGTTGGAACATCACCCCACGCGAAAGCGGGCAGACTTCCGTCTGGTCTACCGTCGCGAGACGCCTGACTAGCCCTTTAGCTGGACAGAGTGAACTTTGGCGTTGTCTAGCCATATATGCATACTTGTAGTTATGCATGCATATTTTTTACCCCCTTGCGGGAGCAGATCGCTCCCGCAAGGGGGCGATCTGTTCTCCGCTCGGGATTCACTTCTTCGAGTAGGAGAGCAGCATGAAAGTATCTGGTCGAAAGACCGGATCTGCGCTTTCCCACGCGCCTGACAACTGGTACGCCGTAGATTGGCGTCGGGTTGAACGGAACGTGAGAGGGATGCAGATTCGAATTGCGAAGGCGACGCGGGAAGGTGACTGGCGTAGGGTGAAAGCCCTGCAACGGATGCTGACCCGCACGTTGTCCGCGAAGCTGTATGCGGTACGACGTGTTACACAGAACCAGGGTGCGCGAACGGCTGGGGTCGATCGCGAGCTATGGGATTCGCCTGAACGCCGGTGGGAAGCCATCGGCAGGTTGGAGCGGCGCGGATATAAGCCTCTGCCTCTACGGAGAGTCTTTATCCCCAAGGCCAATGGGAAGGAACGCCCTCTGGGCATTCCGACCATGCGGGACAGGGCGATGCAAGCCCTGTATCTGCTGGCTCTGGAGCCGGTGACGGAATCGACGAGCGACCAGAACTCGTATGGGTTCAGGTTAAATCGCTCGACGGCCGACGCCATGTCCCAGATTTTCGTCGTCATGTCCCATCGAGTTTCGGCTCAGTGGGTAATGGAAGCGGATATCAAGGGCTGCTTTGACCACATCAACCATGACTGGCTGGAGAACCATGTCCCGATGGACAGGGAAATCCTCCGGAAATGGCTGAAGGCTGGCCTGATTTATAAGGGACAGCTACAGGCGACTGAGGCCGGTACGCCGCAGGGAGGCATTATCTCTCCGACACTGGCGAATGTGACGTTGAACGGGCTGGAACGGGAACTGATTGCGCACCTCGGTGCGAAATTTGGGATCGCGAAGGCGAAGAAGTTGAAGGTCCATGTTGTACGGTACGCGGATGATTTCGTGATCACCGGCGACTCGCGAGAGATGCTGGAAAACGATGTCAGGCCTTGGGTAGAGGCATTCCTAGCGGTCAGAGGCCTGCAGCTCTCCGAGGCTAAAACGCGAATCACGCACATTGGGCACGGCTTCGACTTCCTAGGGTGGAACTTCCGGAAGTACTCAGGAAAACTACTCATCAAGCCGAGCAGGAAGAACGTGCAGACGTTCTACCGCAAGGTGGCGGAAACGATCAGCGGTAACAAGGCGGCGACGCAGGAGGGCTTGATTCTTCTGCTGAACCCGATGCTACGAGGCTGGGCGCAGTATCACAGTCCCGTGGTAGCCAAACAGGCGTACAGCCGCATGGAGCATCTGATCTTTCAGAGGCTTTGGCGGTGGTCGAAGCGGCGGCATCCGAACAAGAGCGCCGATTGGGTGAGAAAGAAGTATTTTCACACGGTCGGTGAGCGACATTGGGTGTTTGGCGCTCCTGTGGTAGCGAAAGATGGCAGTAAGTGGCTGCTGGAGATGTATCGGATGAGCGGTACCCCTATCCGGCGTCACAAGAAGGTCAAGGGCGATTTCAACCCGTTTGACCCTCAGTGGGAAGAGTACAGCGAGCAGTTGCGACAGGAACGTATGTGGGTGTCCACACGCTATCGGAAGCAATGGGCGACGCTGTACATGTCACAGGGCGGGCTTTGCGCGCACTGTGGCTGTGCTCTGACGGACGAGACGGGATGGCATGACCACCATCTGGAATACCGGATGAATGGCGGCACCGATGCCTTGTTTAACAGAGTTTTACTTCACCCACACTGTCATCAGCAAGTGCACGCTGCTAGACTTGTTGTGACTAAGCCGGCCCTATCGTAGATGGGGCTTTGTAAGTAGGCTTGAGCTGTATGCGGGGAAACTCGCACGTACAGTTCTTAGGGGGCCCTTTTTCCGAGAGGAAGGGGGCTACCCTACATGGTCGTCAAACTCGTGATCTAACAGCGGGGAACCTTGATTCATGGCACGCAAGTGGCTGCGCATTAAAGGCGTGCTGATCGGTGCTTTGACGCTCTGCGCTTTATCCGGCTCCGTGCCTGGCGCGTTTGCGCGCGACTACACGGCACCTGCCGATACACAAGCTCAGGTACAGGGCACTATAGCGGCGGCACAGTTGCCGCGCGAAGCGGTCAATACATTGAACTTGATTGCCGCGGGCGGGCCTTACCCGTATGAGAAGGACGGCATCGTATTCGGCAATCGCGAACGGTTGCTGCCGCCGCATCGGCGCGGCTATTACCACGAATACACCGTTCCCACGCCTCGCGCACGAAACCGCGGGGCGCGTCGCATCGTCTGCGGAGGTCCGCTACAGCGGATCGACAACTGTTATTACTCGGACGACCATTACACCAGTTTTAATCGTATTGTTGAATGACATCGGGATGAACGGCATGAGCGACAACGTCTACGCGCACGACTCCGGAGTCGCGACGGATCTTTTCGCGGCCGGCGACGGCAATTTGTTCCAGCGCGTCATGCGAATGCGCGCTGGCGACCAGGGCCGGGATAACCAGAGCGAAGCCAGCACTGTGCTTTCATCGAACGAGGAGCCCATGAGTCTTTTCAAGACCGTACGACCGAACATCGTACAGTCGATCCGCGCGTTTCGCGTGCAGGATCTCGCTGACGAGGCCAATCAACTCGGCCAGCATTTTCTGTACGCGTACTGCGCGAACGCTCAGTCCAAACAGGAAGTGCTGGAGACCATTGCTACGTCGTTCCTGTTTCCGAAGCATTTCGGCAAGAATTACGACGCGCTCTACGATTGCCTGACCGACCTGGTCCATAAGGCAGGTGCGCAGCCCGGGTTCGTGATCGTGCTCGAGCAGCTGCCGGTCGCACAAAAGTTCGACAAGGAAGGGCGCGAGACGTTACTGGACGTGTTCCGCGAAGCGTCCGAGTTCTGGGCCGAGCGCAAGGTTGCATTCCGGGTGTTTTATTCGTTTGCGTAGGGTATGCCCGAGCACTTTGCTTGAATGGGGTGCCTGAGCACTGCCTACCGCTGTAAATGAAAGAGAAAGGCCCGCCAATTGGCGGGCCTTTGCTTTTGGTGCTTGAAAGTTGACTTACCAGGCGCCCCAGCGAGCCGCCAGCGCCGAGAGCACGGCAATACCCGCGGTTTCCGTGCGCAACACACGCGGACCGAGACCGACGGCGGTAAATCCATGATCGGTCGCAGCGGCTTCTTCCGCTGCCGAAAAACCGCCTTCCGGGCCGACCAGCACGGTCACTCGCCCGAACGGCGGATTAACGGGCAGCGCCGAAAAGCTGATGCTGGCGCGCGGCGACAGCAGAATGCGCATTTCGCCTTCTTCAGGCGTGCGAGGCAGCGCGCCGAGCCATGTTGCGATCTCCCGCACCGGCATCACTTCCGGGAGGCGATTGCGCCCGCACTGCTCGCACGACGCGCGCACGATGCCTTGCCAATGCACATGCCGCCGCTGCGCGCGGTCGCCGGAAAGACGCACGACGCTGCGCGTGGTGGTCAGCGGCACAAAACACGATGCCCCGAGTTCGACCGCCTTCTCGATGAGCCAGTCCATCTTGTCGCCACCGGCGATACCCTGCGCGAGGGTGAGGTGATACGGCGCTTCCACTTCGATATTGCGGAATTCGTGAATTCTCACCTTGGCCGAGCGGCGTTCGACCTCGACGAGTTCGGCGCTGTATTCGCCGCCTTCGCCGTTGAAAAGCACGATCGAATCACCGGGCTGCAAACGCAGCACGAGAATGTGGCGCGTGACGTCATCGGGTAACGGCATGATGTCGTCGGGCTTGAGAGGCGTACCGACGAAGAAGCGAGGCATCAGAAAAATACTCATTAGTTCAGGAAAGGTGGCGAGCGAGCGCCCAACGGTAGCCGTCCAGATCTTCGACCTGGGCAAACCGGTCGCCCCAGAATTGATCCTGTGGCTCGCTCAGCGATTTTGCGCCGGCGGCTAGCGCCCGCGTGTAAACCGCGTCGACGTCGTCGACATAGACATAGAACGATTGCGGCGCAATCGCGCCCGCGCTTTTGGGTGTTTTCGCCGCCGAGCCGAACGCGCCTTCCGGCGCGAACATCACGATCAGCTGGCCTTGATAGGTCATCTCGACATGCATGACGACACCGTCGTCCTGGACGCTGTCACGTACCTCGAAGCCGAACGCCGCTTCGAAGAACGCCGTTGCGGCACGTGCGTCGCGCACCGTCAGATAGGGGGTCAACCAGGGCACACCGGCTGGGCGGGAGGCGGTCATGGGGTTCTCCGGATCTATTGGGGTTGCGGGATGCATGCTGCGAGGCCAGGCGGGCGGTTGCGTATCGATTCATCGATAGCGCGCGCCGACCGAACCGTGCATTTTGCCCACGCGTTAGCTTGATGGCTTTAAGAATTGACTTAGTTTATCGCGCACGGGCCGGGATGCCGAGAGTAGTCCGGCATGCAGGGCCGCGTCGTAGTGCTTCAGCGAGTCGATTCGACGCGTGGCAAGGCGCTCAGCGACTGCTTTGACGGTGAGGGCGGCGGGGTCGAGCGTGTCGCTGGCGGTTGCCATCATCCAGAGCGAACCGTAGAGCGGGATGAAGGTGCTCATCGTGCGCACGATGGCGAAGGTGTCGTGCAGATCGTTGAGCAGGCCGGCGATGCGTTCCGCGTGGAAATAGGGAGAACCGAGATGTAGCGAGAGTGCGGCGGTCGGGCTCATGACGCGCTTGAGCTGCATGTAGAAGTCCGGGGTGTAGAGGCCTGATGCGGGTGAGTCGGGCGGCGTCAGGTCGAAGACGACGAGATCAAACTGCTTTGTGGCTGTGGCGGCTCCCGCGACGTAATGCGCAGCGTCGCCGATCACCAGCTCGACCCGCGGATCATCGAAAGCGCCGCCGTGCACCTCGGGCAGATACTCGCGGGTCATGCGCACGACCTCGGCATCGAGCTCCGCCACCACGATCCGCTCGATGCACGGGTGCGCCAGCAATTGCCGCGCGGCGCCGCCATCGCCGCCGCCCAGCACCAGCGCGGCTTTCGGCGATGGATGCGCCAGCGCGGCCGGATGCACCATGCATTCGTGATAGATGAATTCGTCGCCGGTGGAGGTCATCGGGCGGCCGTCGAGCGTAAACAGCCGGCCGAGCTGCGGCGTGTCCCACACCTCGATCCGCTGATAGGGCGAATCGACGCGCGCGAGCCGCCGCGCGTCCGGAAATCCGTAGACGGCGTCGGCGGTGGGGTGGAACAGCAGGGGAGCGCTCACGGATGTTGGGCTCCGTCGGGAGCGCGATGGGTTGGTGTCGCTCAATTGTAAAGGCGCAAGCGCGGCGTGGCCCCCGTCTGCATGAAGCGCCGGCTCGAAACCGGCACACGGCCAGCCAGGAATCAGCGCGCACCCAGCCAAAAGCCAGCGCGGAGCCAGGCAGGAACCAGGCAGGAACCAGGCAGCGAGGCGGGCTTGCGCGCGGGGGGCCGGTCAACGTTCTGTTAGAATGTCACGCTTTCAGCTTTGTCCGTTTGCTCTGCCCGTTTCGCGTCTCCTGGCGCCGCACCGTGCGCCGAAGTGGACTGGCATTCGAGCATCCGGGCCTCAAGCGCGCACCGCTTTCTGACTCTGTCTCCGGACTCGACATGACGACCCCGTCTCCCGCACCCACTTCCCTGATGGCCAACGCAATCCGCGCGTTGTCCATGGATGCCGTTCAAAAAGCGAATTCCGGCCACCCCGGCATGCCGATGGGCATGGCCGAAATCGGCGTGGCTTTGTGGTCGCGCCATCTGCGTCACAACCCGAAGAACCCGCAATGGGCCGATCGCGACCGCTTCGTGCTGTCGAATGGTCACGGCTCGATGCTGCTGTACTCGCTGCTGCATCTGACCGGCTACGACCTGCCGATGGAAGAACTGAAGAACTTCCGCCAGATGCACTCGAAGACGCCGGGCCACCCGGAATACGGCATCACGCCGGGTGTTGAAACCACCACCGGCCCGCTCGGCCAGGGTCTGGCCAACGCAGTCGGCATGGCGCTCGCCGAATCGCTGCTCGCCACCGAATTCAACAAGCCTGACGCGAAGATCGTCGACCACCACACGTACGTGTTCGTTGGCGACGGCTGCCTGATGGAAGGTATCTCGCACGAAGCCTGCTCGCTCGCGGGCGTGCTGAAACTGAACAAGCTGATCGCGTTCTACGACGACAACGGCATCTCGATCGACGGCGAAGTGGTCCACTGGTTCCACGACAACACGCCGAAGCGCTTCGAAGCGTACGGCTGGAACGTGATCCCGAACGTGGTCGGCCATGACGTCGACGCGGTGGACGCAGCGATCAAGCAAGCCAAGCTGTCGGACAAGCCGACGCTGATCTGCTGCAAGACCGTGATCGGCGAAGGCGCGCCGACCAAGTCCGGCAGCCACGACTCGCACGGGTCGCCGCTCGGCGACAAGGAAATCGCGGCCACGCGCGAAGCGATCGGCTGGAAGTGGGAGCCGTTCGTGATTCCGCAGGAAGTCTACGCAGCGTGGGACGCGAAGGAAGCCGGCGCACGTAACGAATCCGACTGGAACAAGGCGTTTGCGGCGTACGCAGCCAAATACCCGCAGGAAGCGGCCGAATTCACGCGCCGCGACGCGAAACAATTGCCCGCCGACTGGAAGGAAAAGGCCAAGGCGATCATCGCTGGCGCGAACGAACGCAAGGAAACTGTCGCGACGCGTAAGGCATCGCAACAGGCAATCGAAGGTTTGTCGGCCGTGTTGCCCGAACTGCTCGGCGGTTCCGCCGACCTGACCGGTTCGAACCTGACCAACTGGAAGGCCGCCAAGCCGGTGCGTGTGAACGCTGAAGGCAAGGCTGCCGGCAACTACGTGAACTACGGCGTGCGCGAATTCGGCATGAGCGCCGCGATCAACGGCCTGGCGCTGCATGGCGGCTTCAAGGCCTTCGGCGGCACGTTCCTGACGTTCTCGGACTACAGCCGCAACGCATTGCGTGTCGCCGCGCTGATGAAGTCGCCGTCGATTTTCGTGTTCACGCACGACTCGATCGGTCTGGGCGAAGACGGCCCGACCCACCAGTCGATCGAACACGTCGCAAGCCTGCGTCTGATCCCGAATCTGCAAGTGTGGCGTCCGGCCGATACGGTCGAAACGGCGGTGGCCTGGACCCACGCGGTCGAGCATCATGGCCCGTCGTGCCTGATCTTCAGCCGTCAGAATCTGCCGTTCTCGGAGCGTACTGACGCGCAGATCGCCAACATCGAGAAGGGTGGTTACGTGCTGCGCGACTGGAACGACGAGATCGTTGCGCGCAAGGTCATCCTGATTGCCACCGGTTCGGAAATCGAACTGGCGTTGAACGCGGTCGAGCCGCTGGCTCGCGAAGGCATCGCGGCACGCGTCGTGTCGATGCCGTCGACCACGGTGTTCGACAAGCAGGACGCCGGGTACCGCGAACGCGTGCTGCCGCAAGGCGTGCGCCGCGTCGCGATCGAAGCGGGTGTCACGGATTTCTGGCGCAAGTACGTGGGTCTGGAAGGCGGCGTGGTCGGCATCGACACGTTCGGCGAATCGGCCCCGGCTGGCGTGCTGTTCAAGCATTTCGGCTTCACCGTCGAGCACGTGGTAGAGACGGCTAAAGCCGCACTCGGCTGACCTTCGGTAAGCGTGGCCGCGTGTACCCCACGCGCGGTTGCGCCGCAAGGACAGACGAACATGGAAGATTTTTTTCAGCCATCAGGAGATAGACCATGACGATTCGCGTCGCAATCAACGGCTACGGCCGGATCGGCCGCAACACGCTGCGCGCCTTCTATGAAAACGGCAAGAAGCACGATATCGAAATCGTCGCCATCAACGATCTTGGCGATGCCAAGACCAACGCTCACCTGACGCAATACGACACCGCTCACGGCAAGTTCCCGGGCGAAGTGTCGGTGGACGGCGACTACCTGGTCGTCAACGGCGACAAGATCCGCGTGCTGGCAAACCGTAACCCGGCTGAACTGCCGTGGGGCGAGCTGAACGTCGACGTCGTGATGGAATGCACGGGCTTTTTCACGACCAAGGAAAAGGCCAGCGCGCACATCAAGGGCGGCGCAAAGAAGGTCATCATCTCGGCGCCGGGTGGTAAGGACGTTGACGCAACGATCGTCTACGGCGTGAACCACAACGTGCTGAAGGCATCGGACACGGTGATCTCGAACGCATCGTGCACGACCAACTGCCTGGCACCGCTCGTCAAGCCGCTGAACGACAAGATCGGCCTCGTGAACGGTCTGATGACCACGATTCACGCGTACACGAACGACCAGGTTCTGACGGACGTGTACCACGAAGATCTGCGTCGCGCGCGTTCGGCGACGCACAGCCAGATTCCGACCAAAACCGGCGCTGCATCGGCAGTCGGCCTGGTGCTGCCGGAACTGAACGGCAAGCTGGACGGTTACGCGATTCGCGTCCCGACGATCAACGTGTCGGTCGTCGACCTGTCGTTCATCGCCGCGCGCGACACGACGGTTGAGGAAGTCAACGCGATCATGAAGGAAGCGTCGGAAGGCTCGCTGAAGGGCATCCTCGGTTACAACGACGCACCGCTGGTCTCGATCGACTTCAACCACAACCCGGCTTCGTCGACGTTCGATGCAACGCTGACCAAGGTGTCGGGCCGTCTGGTGAAGGTGTCGAGCTGGTACGACAACGAGTGGGGCTTCTCGAACCGCATGCTGGACACGGCTGTGGCGCTGGCTAACGCGAAGTAAGCTGTCTCGCTTCACTTGCCCCACGGCCTGGTTTGGGTCTGCAGGGCAAATGCAAAAGCCGCTCTTCGGAGCGGCTTTTTTACGCCTGCGTTTTTATGCCATCGGAGTCGGGAAATAAACGCCGGCGCGCTGCGCGGCGTTCGAGATATGGGTTTCGATAGCTTTGCCGGCCGCGGCGGAATCACGCGCCTTGAGCGCATCGAGAATCGCCCGATGCTCGGTGTACGTGGACAGCACCAGTTCACGCCGATAAAACGGCATCCGCTGGCTTTCCTTCATGATCTCCGCAGCGCTGCTCAGGATTGATTCGATCGCCGCGTTGCCGGCAATGCTCACGATGCGCATGTGGAAGTCGTAGTCGAGGCGGGCGGCTTCGTCGAGTTCGTCGCAGGCGAGCGCCGTCTGCATAGCTGCGATGTTGTCTTCGAACCAGGCGAGGTCGGAATCGCTGACGGCCAGCACCGCCATGCGCGCGATAAAGCCTTCAAGCGCGAAACGCATCTGGTAGGTATCCGGCAGCGACGACTGCGCCGCGAAGCGCCACGGTTGCGCTGCCGCGGCCTGCGCACTTTCCACATACACGCCCTTACCGGGGCGGATCATCAGCAGCCCCAGCGCTTCAAGCGTCGAGAGCGCCTCGCGCAGCGAGGCGCGGCTGATCGCCAGTTCCTCGGAGAGCTGACGCTGCGCCGGCAGCAAACTGCCCACCGGATAGACGCCCGCTTCGATCCGTTCGCGGATGGTCGCGATGGCGGCATCGGTGACGGTATGCGGGGCGTTTTTCATCGTGGCTCACTTGGGTGCGCGGTCTGACCGGCATTGTAATACGCGTTCTGAACGCTCGTACGGGTAGCCGTCCAGGGCGTGCAATCAGGCCAGAAAATGCGCGGAAGACAGCGGGTAAACGCTATTTAATGAATCCTTGACGCCAGTATATCGGCTTCCTACTATTCGCCATAACAGCACTGGTCGGACCAGTCTGAACAGATGTGAATCCTAATCAGGAGAAAGCCGTGTTGAAGTTCTTCAATTCACTGTTTGGCCGGGTCGTCATAGCGCTGGTGGCGGGCATTGTGATCGGCGCCGTGTTCCCGCATTTCGCCCAATCGCTGCGCCCGCTTGGCGACGGCTTTCTCAAGCTGATCAAGATGGTGATCGGTCCGATCGTCTTCTGCGTGGTGGTGAGCGGCATGGCGCATGCCGGCGATCTGCGAAAGGTTGGCCGCGTCGGCCTGAAGGCGGTGATCTACTTCGAGGTCATGACGACGATTGCGCTCGTGATCGGCGCGGTACTGGCCTACGCGACACGGCCCGGCGTCGGCATGAATATCAATCTGCATTCGCTCGACCCTGCTTCGCTGTCGACCTACACCGAGCACGCGAAAAGCCTGAAGGACACGGCCGGCTTTCTGCTGAAGATCATCCCCGACACGGCGATCAATGCATTCGCCACCGGCGATATCCTGCAAATCCTCGTGTTTTCGGTGCTGTTCGGCTCGGCGCTGTCGCTGCTGGGCAACAAGGCACAGCGCGTCAGCAGCCTGATCGACGAGCTTTCGCAGGTGTTCTTCCGCGTGATGGGTTTCATCATCAAGCTCGCGCCGCTCGGCGTGCTCGGCGCGATTGCGTTCACAACCGGCACCTATGGCGTCGAGTCGCTCAAGCAACTCGGCATGCTGGTGCTGGTGTTCTACGCGAGCTGCTTCGTGTTCGTGGCGGTCGTGCTGGGCGTGGTGATGCGTCTGGCCGGCTTCAGCGTCTTCAAGCTGATCCGCTATCTGCGCGAGGAGCTTTCGATCGTGCTGGGTACAGCCTCTTCAGATGCCGTCCTGCCGCAGATCATGCGCAAGCTCGAATGGATGGGCGTCAAGGATTCGACCGTCGGGCTGGTCATTCCGACCGGTTACTCCTTCAATCTTGACGGCTTCTCCATCTATCTGACGCTTGCGGTGATTTTCATCGCGCAGGCCACCAACACGCCGCTGTCCATCCATGACCTGATCGTGGTGGTGCTGGTGTCGCTGGTGACGTCGAAGGGCGCGCACGGCATTCCCGGCTCGGCAATCGTGATCCTGGCTGCGACGCTGTCTGCGATTCCGGCGATCCCCGTGCTCGGCCTCGTGCTGATTCTGCCGGTCGACTGGTTCGTCGGCATTGCCCGTGCGTTGACCAACCTGATCGGCAATTGCGTCGCGACGGTGGTGGTCGCCGTGTGGGAAAACGATATCGACCGGGCGCGCGCCCATCGCGTGTTGAACCGTGACGCTGCGCTGCGCTACGTACCCGCAGGCGAAGACTCAGGCGTCGAGCCGACCGCCGGCGAACACGCACCGGCCGTTTGAAAAAGCACGACCACAGTTGCACTGTGGCCAGATCCATCGCTAATCAACCGCGCGCCATCGCAGCGCGCGTTCTGCCCCGGCGGATGCGCTGACTCCGCCGCCTCTTCCTTACTTTTCGTCGCCTGACTGAGACTATGGCTAATCCGATCCTCGACCCCAACGCTCCCGCTTTCACCCGTCGCTACATGAACCTCGCCGACCCGCGTCTGGGCGCGCAGGCGCTCCACGCGAGCGACGAATTCTTCGCACCGAAAGAACGCATGCTCGAGCCGCAGCCGGCGGTGTTCATTCCCGGCAAATACGACGACCACGGCAAATGGATGGACGGCTGGGAAACCCGCCGTAAGCGCACCACCGGCCACGACTATTGCGTGATCCGGCTCGCGCGACCGGGCGTCGTGTACGGCGTCGATCTGGACACGAGCCACTTCACCGGCAACTTCCCGCCGGCCGCGTCGATCGACGCGTGCTACGTGGACGGCGACGCTCCGCCCGACAATGCCGACTGGCAAACGCTCGTGCCGGCCACCACGCTGCAGGGCAACCACCACCATTACGTCGAAGTGAACGACGCGCGCGCGTTCACCCATCTGCGCGTGAATCTCTATCCGGACGGCGGTCTCGCGCGTTTGCGCGTGTATGGCCAGCCGAAGCGCGACTGGGATCGCGTCGAGCGCGGCACGCTGCTGGATCTCGCCGCGATCGAAAACGGCGCGTACCTCGTCGCCGCGAATAACCAGCATTTCGGCCCGGCCTCGCAGATGCTGATGCCGGGCCGCGGCGTCAACATGGGCGACGGCTGGGAGACGCGACGCCGTCGTGAGCCGGGCAACGACTGGGCGATCGTCGCGCTCGCGCGGCCGGGCGTGATTCGCAAGATCGAAGTCGATACGGCGCACTTCAAGGGCAATTACCCCGATCGGTGTTCGCTGCAGGCAGCCTCGGTCACCGGTGGCACGGACGATTCGCTCGTCACGCAGGCGATGTTCTGGCCGGTGCTGCTCGGCGAACAGAAGCTGCAGATGGACCATGTGCACACGTTCGCGGACGACATTGCCTCTCTCGGCCCGGTGACGCATGTGCGTTTCAATATCTTCCCGGACGGCGGCGTATCGCGTCTGCGCTTGTGGGGCGAGATCGCATAACGGAGTTGCGTCGATGAAAACCTTGCATGTGGAATGCTTGACGCGTGCGGCCTTTGCGCCGTTCGGCGATGTTATCGAACTGGACGGTGCGCGCCATTTTCCGATCAACAGCGGCACGACCGAGCGTTATCACGACCTCGCGAACGTCGATGTGACGGAGCACGGTGGCCGGCCGCTGATTAACCTGTTTCGGGCGCAACCGCGCGCGCTGCCGATCGAAATCGCGATGATGGAGCGGCATCCGCTGGGCAGTCAGGCTTTCATTCCCTTAACGGCGCGCCGCTATCTGGTGGTCGTCGCGCCGGCGGGAGAGTTCGATCCGGCGCGGATGCGGGCGTTCTGGAGCGACGGCTGGCAGGGTGTGAACTATGCGAAAGATGTTTGGCACCATCCACTGCTCGCGCTCGAGCAGGTGAGCGATTTTGTGGTGGTGGATCGTGGCGGCGAGCAGCCCAACTGCGACGAGATTTCGTTGGCCGAGCCGTGGCGGCTGTTGTTCGAAGCGAGCGTCGAGCTGGAGGAGTAGGCCGGTGCCGCACACGTAAAAAAACCCGGCCGATTGTTATCGACCGGGTTTTTTCGTTGCCCACCGAACCGCGCACCCCGACGCGGCCGGCATCGCACTAATTCAACATCAATGCTTGCGATGCGGGCAATTCTCCTTGGTACACGCGCCGTACAGCGCCAACGCATGTTCCTGCAGCTTGAAGCCGCGTTCCTTCGCGATGGACTGCTGGCGGCTTTCGATCTCGGAGTCGAAAAACTCTTCGACGAGCCCGCAATCGAGGCAGACGAGGTGGTCGTGATGCGACCCTTCGTTCAGTTCGAACACCGCTTTGCCGGATTCGAAGTTGCTGCGCGACAGCAAGCCAGCCTGCTCAAACTGCGTCAGCACCCGATACACGGTTGCCAGGCCGATATCGAGTTCTTCGTGCAGCAGGTTGCGGTAGACGTCTTCTGCAGTCAGATGGCGCACTGGGCTATGCTGGAAGATCTCAAGGATTTTGAGGCGCGGAAGGGTCGCCTTGAGCCCGATATTCTTGAGATCGGTTGGATTGGTCATGACAAGGGATCCCTAGAGTACAATGCTGGGCTCTCATAGTAATGTGTTTTTGCCGTTCTGGTCATCTTCGATGGAATGAAACTCGCGCGGCTCGTCAACGGGCCCGCACGGTGAGTGAAATGATTTCAAAATCTCAATTGATCTACCGGGGGAGCCGCATGCGGGGTACCTTGATCGCTGTTGCGACTGTCGCGGTTCTTGCCGGATGTTCCACCTACGACAGCTTGACGCAGCGCGTTGCCCAAAGCATTACCCCGTACCGTATTACGGTGGTGCAAGGCAATTTCGTCTCGAAAGAAGCGGCTGCCCAGATGCAGGTCGGCATGTCGCGCGCCCAGGTGAAGCAGTTGCTCGGGACACCGCTGTTGACCGACATGTTCCACGCGGACCGTTGGGATTACGTGTTCTATTTCAAGCGCGGCTCGACTAACGTCGTGCAGCAGCGCGACTTCGTGATCCTGTTCGCGGGCGACCGCGTCGCCAGCTGGACGGGCGGCGAAGATCTGCCGTCCAACCTCGAGTTGCTGGCTGAAATCGACGGCGACAAGCTCGGCAAGAAGAAGGCCGCCGTGCCGAACGTGGCAAGCGCTGCAACTGGCGCCAGCGCGCCGGTGGCCGCCGCGCCGGCTGCCGTGGACACCACGCGCTCGCCGTCTGTCGACGGCGCCGCCGCAGTGGTCGTGCCGTCCACGGATGCCAACGCCGAAGCCGCGCAAGCTGCCAATCGCCTGACCAATGCGGTGCAGTCGCCGTCGGGCAAAACGCAGTCGTCGGTGCGCTCTACCGCGCCGACCGCCAATGGCGGCGGTATTCCGTCGCAAGGCCCAACGGCCGCCGGGCAGCCGCAGTTCCAGTTCACGCGTCCGCCGCCGCCGCAGGTTCCGGGTACGCAGGACAATCCGGTGGGACCGACGGGCCCGCAAAGCAACAATGGCGGCCCGACGCACAACGCACCGTTGACGTCTTCTTCGTCCACTGTGGGAACGGGCGGCTAAGCACGCTGTCCTTCTCTTGGGACGGTTAAGACGGGCGCTGGCGTCGGAATGTACCGTGCGCAGCGCCCGTCAGCCGTTCTGCTGCACCTGTACTGGTCGTCTGCTGTGCCTGGCTGTGCGGCGCCCGGGTGTGCTGCCCGCCGCCGCATTTGCCGGGTTTTGCCGCGTTTTACCCCTTTCGAACCCTCGTAGCCATGAAAATTGCCATTGCTGGCGCATCGGGCCGTATGGGCCGGATGCTCATCGAAACCGTCCTCAATGACTCCGACACCACGCTGTCCGGCGCTCTCGACCGTGCGGGCTCCCCGCAACTCGGTCAGGACGCCGGCGCGTTTCTCGGCAAACAGACCGGTGTGCTGCTGACGGACGACGTCGAGCGCGTGTTCGCCGAATCCGACTACCTGATCGACTTCACGCGTCCCGAAGGCACGCTGATGCATCTGGAAGCCGCGCAGCGCCACAACGTCAAAATGGTGATCGGCACCACCGGTTTCGACAACGAGCAGAAAGCGCAGCTGCGCGCCGCGGCGGACAAGGTCGCCATCATGTTTTCGTCGAACATGAGCGTGGGCGTCAATGTCACGCTGAAGCTGCTCGAATACGCCGCGAAGCATTTCGCGACCGGCTACGACATCGAAATCATCGAGGCCCATCACCGTCACAAGGTCGACGCACCGTCCGGCACGGCGCTGACCATGGGCGAAGTGATCGCCCACGCGCTCGGCCGCAACCTCGACGACTGCGCGGTCTATAGCCGCGAAGGCGTGACCGGCGAACGCGATCCGTCCACGATCGGTTTTTCGGCAATTCGCGGCGGCGATATCGTCGGCGACCATACGGTGCTGTTTGCCGGCATCGGCGAACGCATCGAAATCACGCACAAATCGGCGAGCCGCCTGTCGTATGCGCAAGGCGCGCTTCGTGCTGTACGTTTCCTCGAAGGCCACAGGAACGGCTTCTTCGACATGCAGGACGTTCTCGGGCTGCGTTGAGCATCCGTGGGGCCTGTGCGGGGCCTCGTACGCCCCTGTAATCACTTTCCGATAGCGAGGTCAGATGGCAGGCAGCAGCGGCATCATCCACTACCTGGAAACCAGCGACGCGATCACGCATGGCGTCGCGTACGTGTTGCTGGCTATGTCGATTGCGAGCTGGTGCTTTCTGATCGTCAAAAGCTGGATCCTTACACGCGCCAAACGTCAGGCCACGCCGGCGATCGCGCTGTTCTGGCAGGCGTCGACGTTGGCGGACGGCGTCGTGGCATTGAGGCGCGTGGATCGCGAGCGCGTCTTCACGCCGCTCGCCGAGGCCGCGCTGCATGCGGCTGAAGTCGACATTCCCGGCGCGCTGCTCGCGCGCGTCGAGCGCGGCGAGCGGGTGCTGAGAGCGCTGCGTCAGGCGCTCAACGCGTCGCAGCGGCGGCTCGAGTTCGGCCAGGTGCTGCTGGCCTCGGTGGGCAGCACCGCGCCTTTCGTCGGCCTGCTCGGCACCGTTTGGGGCATCTATCACGCGCTCGGCAGCATCGCGGCGAGCGGTCAGGCGCAGATCGAAAACGTGGCGGGTCCGGTCGGCGAGGCGCTGATCATGACGGCCTTCGGCCTCGTGGTCGCGATCCCGGCAGTGCTCGCCTATAACGTGCTCGGGCGGATGGTGCGGCAGTTGTCGGAAGAACTCGACGGCTTTGCGCATGATCTGCACGCCTATGTGTGTGCGCCGGCGGATCAGCCTCGGCCCCAGCCCCAGCATCAGCAAGCTCAGGCCCGAACCCACTAAGCGCAGCGCTGAAGCTGGAAGAGAGACGGAGGCGACATGGCATTCGGCGGACTCAAGAAAAAGCAGACGGCCGCGCCGATGGCCGAGATCAACATGACGCCGTTGATCGACGTGATGCTGGTGCTGCTGGTGATTTTTATCATTACGGCGCCTTTATTCACGCACGCGATCCGGCTTGACCTGCCCAAAGTCGCGGCAGCGCCCGCGCGGCAAACGCCGCAAACCATTTCACTTTCAATCGATGCCGCCGGCAAGCTGTACTGGAACGGCACCGTCATTACGCTGCAGCAGATGCGCGCGCAATTCATGGCAGCGGGTAAAGCGACGCAGGCCGACCAGCCCGAGATCCACCTGAGCGCCGAGCGCTCGACGCGCTACGAGGTGATCGCGCAGGTGATGGGCGCGGCGCAGCAGGCCGGGCTCGAGCGGATTGGTTTCGTGACGGACCCGCCGCCGCCGGGCGCGAAGCCATAGTGGCGCTGACGGCACCGCGCCCACTCAGGCGCAACCCGGTCGAACCCGCGCGCCACGCCACGCGGCGCGCCCGTCCGTGAACGGTATAATCAGCCCTTTCCCCCGCTGAAGGGGAAACGACGCCATTTCATCCAGCAGAGCACCAGGCCCGGTGCGAAAGCACCGAACCCAGCGATTCCATCACACCATGCACGAAAAATACGTTCCCTTCGACGTCGAAGCCGCCGCGCAAGGGCAGTGGCGCGCCATCGACGCGTACAAGACGTCGGAAACCACTGATAAGCCCAAGTTCTATTGCGTCTCGATGTTGCCGTATCCGTCGGGCAAGCTGCACATGGGGCACGTGCGGAACTACACGATCAACGACGTGATGTACCGCTATCTGCGGATGAACGGCTACAACGTGCTGATGCCGATGGGTTGGGACGCGTTCGGCATGCCGGCGGAAAACGCCGCGATGGCGAACAACGTGCCGCCGGCGAAATGGACCTACGACAACATCGCTTACATGAAGAAGCAGATGCAGTCGATGGGCCTCGCGATCGACTGGTCGCGCGAAGTCGCAACCTGCAGCCCGGATTACTACAAGTGGAACCAGTGGCTGTTCCTGAAGATGCTCGAGAAGGGCATCGCGTACAAGAAAACCGGCACAGTGAACTGGGACCCGGTCGATCAGACCGTGCTCGCCAACGAGCAGGTGATCGACGGCCGCGGCTGGCGGTCGGGCGCGCTGATCGAAAAGCGCGAAATCCCGATGTACTACATGCGCATCACGCAGTACGCGGATGAACTGCTGAACGACCTTGAAGGCCTCGGCTGGCCCGAGCGCGTCAAGATCATGCAGCAGAACTGGATCGGCAAGAGCTTCGGCGTGAACTTCGGTTTCCCTTATGAAATCGACGGCGAACAGAAGTTGCTGCGCGTGTTCACCACGCGCGCCGACACGATCATGGGCGTGACCTTCTGCGCGGTCGCCGCCGAGCATCCGCTCGCCACGCGTCTCGCCAAAGACAAGCCGGAACTGCAGGCCTTCATCGAGGAATGCAAGCGCGGCGGTGTGGCTGAAGCCGACGTTGCGACGATGGAAAAGAAGGGCATGGGCACCGGCTTCTACGTCACGCATCCGCTGACGCAGGAACAGATCGAAGTGTGGATCGGCAACTACGTGCTGATGAGCTACGGCGAAGGCGCCGTGATGGGCGTGCCCGCGCACGACGAGCGCGACTTCGCGTTTGTGAAGAAATACAGTCTGCCGATCAAGCAGGTGGTGGCGATCGAGGGCAAGGAATTCTCGACCGAAGCGTGGCAGGAATGGTATGGCGAGAAGGAAGGCGGCGTCTGCATCAACAGCGGCAAGTACGACGGCCTGAACTACACGCAGGCGGTCGACGCGATTGCCGCCGATCTGAAAGAACTCGGCCTCGGCGACAAGCAGATCACGTGGCGTCTGCGTGACTGGGGCGTGTCGCGCCAGCGTTACTGGGGCACGCCGATCCCGATCATCCACTGCCCGACCTGCGGCGACGTGCCGGTGCCGGAAAAGGATTTGCCGGTGGTGCTGCCGGAAGACCTCGTGCCGGACGGCACGGGCAATCCACTCGCCAAGTCCGAGGCATTCGTGAACTGCGCGTGCCCGACCTGCGGCGGCGCGGCGAAGCGCGAAACCGACACGATGGACACCTTCGTCGATTCCTCCTGGTACTTCTACCGCTATGCGGCGCCGGACGCGAAGACCATGGTCGACGAGCGCACCGATTACTGGGCGCCGATGGATCAGTACATCGGCGGTATCGAGCACGCGATTCTGCACCTTTTGTACTCGCGTTTCTGGGCGAAGGTGATGCGCGACATGGGCTTGATCGAGTTCGGCGAGCCGGCCAAGAATCTGCTGACGCAGGGCATGGTGCTCAACGAAACTTACTACCGCGAAAACGAAGCGGGTAAGAAGACCTGGTACAACCCGGCTGACGTCACTGTCTCGTTCGACGACAAGGGCCGCCCGGTCGGCGCCGTGCTGAACGCGGATGGCCAGCCGGTGGTGCTCGGCGGCGTCGAGAAGATGTCGAAGTCGAAGAACAACGGCGTCGATCCGCAATTGCTGATCGATCAACACGGCGCCGACACCGCGCGTCTGTTCGTGATGTTCGCCGCACCGCCCGAGCAGCAGCTCGAATGGTCGGGTTCGGGCGTGGAAGGCGCAAGCCGTTTCCTGCGCCGCGTGTGGAGCTTCGGTCACGCGAACGAAGCAGCGCTGCGCGCCGGCGGCAAGTTCGACGCCGCGCAACTCGGCGAAGTCGACAAGGTGCTGCGCCGCGAGATCTACAGCGTGCTGAAGCAGGCTGACTTCGACTATCAGCGCTTGCAGTACAACACGGTGGTGTCGGCGGCGATGAAGATGCTCAACGCGCTCGACAGCGCGAAGGGCGCACAGCCGGCGGTGCTGCGCGAGACGTACAGCGTGATGCTGCGCGTGCTGTATCCGGTCGTGCCGCATCAGACGTTCCAGTTGTGGCAGGAACTCGGTTACGCCGACGAATTCGGCTCGCTGCTCGACGCAGCATGGCCGAAGGTCGACGAACAGGCGCTCGAACAGGCCGAAATCGAACTCGTGCTGCAGGTGAACGGCAAGGTGCGCGGTGCGCTCACGGTGGCGAAAGATGCGACACGTGAAGCGATCGAACAACTCGCCGCCGCGCATGAGGCGGTCGGGAAGTTCAGCGAAGGCAAGGCACCGAAGAAGATCGTCGTGGTGCCGGGCCGTCTCGTGAACGTGGTCGTTTGAAGCCCGTTTGACAGCCCACCCAAACATGACTGCAGACAGGACGCCGCCGCGTGCGGCGACGCTTGTCCGCGCTGCGGAATCTACTGCGAACCAGGAGCCAATGTGACTCGCAGATCGTTATTGACGCTGGTGTGCAGCGTGCTGATATTGTCCGCCTGCGGCTTCCAGTTGCGCGGCCAGCAGGACTACGCGTTCAAACGCCTCTTTATCTCCGGCGGTTCGGCAGCGGCCGGCGCGCGGCTGACCCGCATCGTGCAGGGCGGCAGCGATACGGTGGTGGTCAGTTCCGTCGCGAATGCCGACGCAACGTTGCAGATCACGGAAGGCCGCGCCATCAGTACGCTCACGCTGAACACGCTCGGTGTGGTCGAAGAGTATGCGATGAATCTTTCGATGAACTACACGCTGGTCGGCAAGGACGGCACGGTGCTGATTCCGCCGAGCGTGATCGCGCTGAACCGCGCGATGACCTACAGCGACCAGTTCTCACAGGCCAAGGCTGCGGAAGCCGACCTTCTGTTCGCAGACATGGAAAACGACGCAATCGACCAGTTGACGCGCCGTCTGTCGATGGTGCGCTCGCTGCATCCGGCGCCGGGTGAGCAGGTGCCGGGGGTTGCGCCGCGTGCGCCGTTGCCGCCGCCGCCGCTGTGAGCGTCGCGCTGTGTCTTTGTTTAGCTTGCTGCACGTGTACATGCACGTGTTTAACTTCGCCGATCGGTAGCCATGCAACTGCGACTTGACGCGCTCGAAACGCATCTCGCGAAGGGACTCGCCGGACTGTACGTCGTGTACGGCGACGAGCACCTGCTCGCGCAGGAAGCGTGCGACCGGATTCGCGCGACGGCGCGTGCGGCTGGTTTTACTGACCGCTCGGTATTCACCGTCGAGCGTGGGTTCGACTGGAGTTCGCTGCTTGGCGCGAGTCAGTCGATGTCGCTGTTCGGCGACCGGCAACTGGTTGAATTGCGTATTCCGTCGGGCAAGCCCGGCAAGGAAGGCGCGGATGCGCTGAAGGCGCTCGCTGCCGCCGTCAATGACGACGTGTTGACCATGATCACGCTACCGAGGCTCGACGCGGCCACGCAAAAGTCGGCGTGGTTCACCGCGCTGTCCGATGCCGGCGTCGCGTTGAAAATCGATCCGGTGGAGCGCGCGCAGTTGCCTAATTGGGTCGGTCAACGGCTCGCGGCTCAGGGCCAGCGGGTTGCCGCGGGCGAGGAAGGGCGGCGCGCGCTGGCGTTCATCGCCGAGCGCGTGGAAGGCAACCTGCTCGCCGCGCATCAGGAAATCCAGAAGCTCGGGCTGCTGTATCAGGCCGGTTCGTTGAGCTTTGAACAGATTCAGGACGCCGTGCTGAACGTCGCCCGTTACGACGTTTTCAAGCTGAACGAGGCGATGCTGGCCGGCGATGTCGGCCGTTTGTCGCGCATGCTCGACGGCTTGCGCGGCGAAGGCGAGGCTGCGGTGCTGGTGCTGTGGGCCGTTGTCGAGGAAGTGCGTACGCTGTTGCGGATCAAGCGTGGCGTCGCGGCGGGCAAACCGCTCGCGATGCTGGTGCGCGAGAACCGCGTATGGGGGCCGCGTGAACGGCTGATCGGGCCGGCGTTGTCGCGCGTCACCGAGGGTGCGCTTGAAAAGGCGCTCGCTTTGGCGGCGCGGTTGGATCGGCAGGTGAAGGGATTGTCTGGCGGCACGCCGGGCAATCATCGCAACGATCCGCCGCCCGATCCGTGGGACGGCTTGTTCGAGCTGGCGATGACGGTGGCTTCGCCGAAAACGGCGCCTGTGCCGTCGCCACGACCTCGCTCTGCGGCAGCCGCACCAGCACGAAGGCCAGTCTGATCCGGACGATCGACGTAGCTAAAGTGGTTGGGGGGCTGACATGTCGATGCGGGGCCGGTGAGGTTTTCCCGGTTAACAGGCACCTGGACGCGTCATAGTCGCTGCAGATGCAGTATCAGGTCTCGTGCCGTCGACGTTGATGGCGCCAAGGACCTCACCTTAGCCACTCCGGCCGCCGCGGCGAGCAAAGCGCCGCCACCCGATTTACAATCGTTTGATGTTTCGCTAATTCTGCCTGTCCGCCGCACGTGAACGTGCGCGGCACCACGAGAATCACCATGGATATCGACCAGTACATGACCGACCTCGGCCGCCGCGCCCGTCACGCTTCGCGTGCGATGGCGCGTGCGTCGACGGCGGCGAAGAATGCCGCGCTTGCCGCTGTCGCGCACGCGATTGAACGCGATGCGGCGCTGCTTAAGGAAGCCAACGCGCGTGACGTGGCGCGTGCGCGCGACAAAGGTCTCGACGCTGCATTCATCGATCGTCTGACGCTGTCGGACAAAGCGCTGAAGACGATGGTCGAAGGCTTGCGCCAGGTCACCGCGCTGCCGGATCCGATTGGCGAGATCAGCAATCTCAAGTACCGGCCTAGCGGCATTCAGGTTGGCCAGATGCGCGTGCCGCTCGGTGTCATCGGCATCATCTACGAATCGCGTCCGAACGTGACGATCGACGCCGCCGCGCTGTGCCTGAAGTCCGGCAACGCGACGATTCTGCGCGGCGGTTCCGAAGCGCTCGAATGCAACACCGCATTGGCGAAGTTGATCGGCGAAGGGCTGGAGTCCGCTGGTTTGCCGCAGGACGCGGTACAGGTGGTGGCCACGTCAGATCGCGCGGCGGTCGGCGCGCTGATCACGATGACCGAATTTGTCGACGTGATCGTGCCGCGCGGCGGCAAGAGCCTGATTGCGCGGCTGATGGAAGAAGCCCGCGTGCCGATGATCAAGCACCTCGACGGCATCTGCCACGTGTACGTCGACGATCGCGCGGATATGACGAAAGCGCTGACCGTCTGCGACAACGCCAAGACGCACCGTTACGGCACCTGCAATACGATGGAAACGCTGCTGGTGGCGCGTGGCATTGCGGCTGAAGTGCTGCCGCTTTTGGGCAAGCTGTATCGCGACAAGGAAGTCGAACTACGCGTGGACGCGACAGCGCGCGCCGTGTTGTCGGATGCAGGTGTGGGTCCGCTTGTCGACGCCACCGAAGAAGACTGGCGCACCGAATATCTGGCGCCGGTGCTCGCGATCAAAGTGGTTGACGGCCTCGACGCGGCGATCGACCACATCAACACCTACAGCTCGCAGCACACCGACGCGATCGTCACCGAAGACCACGACCGCGCGATGCGTTTCCTGCGCGAAGTCGATTCGGCGAGCGTGATGGTCAATGCGTCGACGCGTTTCGCGGACGGGTTTGAATTCGGACTGGGCGCGGAAATCGGCATCTCCAACGACAAGCTGCACGCGCGCGGGCCGGTGGGGCTGGACGGGCTGACGTCGCTGAAATACATCGTGCTTGGGCATGGCGAGGGGCGGCAATAAGCCCGCCGCGACGTCACGCGATAGCCAAACAATAAGGTCAACGAGTCGTGCTAGGACTGCCGATGCTTTGGGTAAAGACGTTTCACATTGTTCTGATTGCTGCGTGGTTTGCCGGCCTGTTCTACCTGCCGCGCATTTTCGTCAATCTGGCCATGGAGACGGAGCCTGCTGCCGTTGCGCGCCTGCTCATCATGGCGCGCAAGCTGTATCGCTTCATGACGTTTATCGCGTTCCCGGCGCTCGCCTGCGGGCTGTGGTTGTGGCTCGCGATCGGCATTGGACGCGGGCAGGGCTGGCTGCATGCGAAGCTCGGCGTGGTGGCGCTGCTGATTGTCTATCACTTCTATTGCGGGCGGCTGCTGGCGACGTTCGAGCGGGGTGAGAACCGTCGTTCGCACAAGTGGTATCGGATGTTTAATGAGCTTCCGGTGCTGGGGATGCTGGCGGCGGTGGCTTTGGTGATAATCAAACCATTTTGATAGATAGGAATTGTCCTATTTACTGTGGTTAATCTGGTTTGGTTAATTGGCGCGGTATCTGCTGCTGTGCGAATTGCGTCTCGTTAGTCGTATCTCGTTTGTTCTAGTCCTTCCTTTGATACGGATCCGGAACCGTTGGGTTTAAACCCAGGTTTCGGACTTTCCGCTGTCCCGTCGAAGCGCGAATTTGCGTCTCGGATCCATTAGGATTTTTCCTAATTTTGGTGGGCGTGACGGATGTTTGTCTGTGGCAATTCTCGTGGTCTATCAGGGAAGCCGCAGACACCATCGGACTTTGCAGCGAGGCCCCGCTATTTCATGCGTGTTACGTGTAGGAATATTCCGTTTGTCAGTAAGTGTTATTTAAGAACCGTCTTATTAGGTGTCGAAATTCTGAATTCTATAGTGGGGTCATCCCGGAAGGATTAATGGGATGGTCCGCAAAGATTCATCGTGACGGCTCCGATTTCAATCCTTCTGAAAATCCAATGGCGTGCGCGGATATTCATTCAATCGCCGCGCGCGGCACTGACCCGTACAGCAGATCCTCAGAAGGAAAAAATCATGAACAAGTCATACAAGACCGTTTGGAATGAGACCACCGGGACGTATGTGGCTGCTTCCGAAACGGCGAAGAGCCGTGGCAAGAAGAGCCGCAGCAAGAAGGTGCTCGTGGCGGCGCTGATGGCCGCTGGCGTTGGATTTGGCACATCGGTGAAGTCTGAGGCGGCGGCGACGCCAAATTCGTTTGCCGCAGGCATCCTGGGTACCGATTCGAGCAACTCGGACTGTATTTCTTCGGCTGATGGAGCGGTGGTCACCACGAACGGCGATTGCAGCGCGGCGACACAGCTGGCGGGGATTGTTTCGTACAACACTAGCGGTACGGCAGGCTCGTACTTCACGGTGACCGATCCGAATACGGCCCATATTGGAGCAGGTGGCGTCGATCTGATGAAGATCACGAACAGCGGCTTGTTCATGCTGAATACGCTTAATATGGGCGGCAATAAAATTTCCAACGTGGCCGCAGGCGAAGTCTCGGGATCGAGCACGGATGCGGTGAATGGCGCGCAGCTCTTTGGCATCACCAACGGTTCAGCCGTTGTCAATTTCGCGTACATGAACGTGAAGGGCAACAATGACGGGACTGACAATGCCAGACTTGGGGCGAATACCTATAGATCGCTAGCGATCGGTAGCGGCGCTGTAGCAAGCGATCTCGTCAACGGCGCCAACGCATATAACATTGTCGCGATTGGTACCAGCGCGACCGCCACGGGAACCGGTTCGACAGCGCTGGGTTCATCTGCGGTGGCCGGGAACTCCATCACCACCGGCGCCACAGCGGTCGGCTACAACGCAAGTGCTACAGCGGCGAATTCAATAGCGTTAGGGCAAAATTCGGTGGCCAATGTCGCGAACACGGTTTCCGTAGGTAAGGCAGGCGGCGAGCGCAAGATCGTGAACGTCGCTGCGGGTACGCAAGGTACGGATGCAGTGAATTATGCGCAGTTGCAGGCATTGGGTTTGAAGACTGATTCCAGCGGCAACGCAACTAACTCATTCGTCGCCTACGACGATACGACGCTGAGCAAGGTGACGCTTGGTGGCGCATCGGGCACGACGCTCACGAACGTGGCAGCAGGCGCGCTGTCGGCGTCGAGCAAGGACGCGGTCAACGGCTCGCAGCTATTTGCGACGAATACCAATGTGTCGAACTTGCAGGCGACCATAGATAACCTCGCCGCTGCCGACAAGCCGGATCCCCGAATTTCCTTCAGCGCCATCTCCGGTAGTTCGGGCTACGGCCAATATACAGGTAGTCCGGCTGCGGCAAGCGGTCAGGACAGCATCGCCATCGGCGGCGGATCTCTGGCGAGCACTGGGGCCGTCGCGGTGCGGGCGCTGAGCGGGGCTGGCTCCAATGCCTTGGCGTTTGGCTACGGAGCGCAGGCTTTGGGCAATAGCGCCATAGCGTTTGGCTTTCAGACTCAGGCTTCGGGCGGTAGCTCGGTAGCCGTTGGCAACATGGCTGTAGCATCGGAGCCGAATGCGATGGCCTTGGGTAGGTTTGCTTCCGCGACGGCGGCCCAGTCTGTCGCCTTGGGCATGTCCTCGATCGCAGACCAGGACAACACGATTTCCGTCGGCCGCGTGAACGGGGAGCGCAAGATCGTGAACGTGGCAGCCGGTACGAACGCCACCGATGCGGTGAACTACGGCCAGTTGCAAAGCCAGTTGCAGCCCTACGTGCAGCACATGGCGTTCAGCAACAATTCTAACGGCTCGCTAAATGGCCGGTGGGCATTCGATGCTGCGATAACCAACAACACGGACGCCATCGCTTTGGGTGGTGGGTCTCTAGCCGGCGGCGCCGCCATCGCGATGGGGACACTCGCCACCGCTACTGGCGGTTACGCCGCGGCAATGGGCTATGGGAGCATGGCTTCGGCCGCGGGAGCGTTGGCAATGGGTTACAGCGCCGCAGCTTCGGGAAAATCTTCAGTCAGCCTGGGCGCCACTTCGTCCGCAAGCGGGGACTATGCGGTCGCTCAGGGTAGCGGCGCGAGCGCCTCGGCGACCAATGCGATGGCCCTTGGCAAGAACTCGGCCGCCAGCCAGGCCAGCTCGCTTGCTTTCGGTGCCAGCGCGAACGCCTCAGCGGCTAATGCAGTGGCGCTGGGCAGCGGCTCGGTGGCCGATCAGGCCAATACGGTTGCCGTGGGCAGTGTCGGTGCCGAGCGCAAGATCGTGAACGTGGGGGACGGTACGCTGTCGGCGTCGAGCAAGGACGCGGTGAACGGTTCGCAGCTCTCCGCGACGAATCAGAACGTAGCGCAGAACTCCAGCGACATCGCGAACCTCGACACGCGCGTCACGACAGTCGAAGGCTCGGTAAGCGACTTGGCCAACCAGATCAACACGGGCGCAGTGGGCCTCGTGCAGCAGGATCAGACTTCGGGTGATCTGACTATCGCCAGCAACACGGGCGGCTCGAGCGTCAACTTTACGGGCACCGCAGGACCCCGCGAACTGCTCGGCGTCGCCGCCGGCACGACGAGCAACTCCGCAGTCAACCTGGGTCAGTTGAGCCCGCTCGTCGCGTCCCTCGGCGGTGGTGCGCAGGTCACCGCGGACGGCTCAATCGTCAGCCCTACGTACCACATGCAGGGCGGCACGCAGACCACTGTCGGCGATGCGCTCGATACGCTCGACACCAATCTGTCGTCGCTGGAAACGCAGATCAACAACGGCAGCATCGGCATGGTTATGCAGGACCAAACCTCGCGTGATCTGCGCATCGGCGCGACGACCGACGGTCAGCGGCTCAGCGTGGCCGGTACTACGGGCAACCGCGTCGTGACGGGTGTCGCATCCGGTTCGGTGAACGTTACCAGCAGCGATGCAGTGAACGGCTCGCAACTGTACGCCAATGCGGCAAGCACGGCCGCAGCGCTTGGGGGCGGTTCGACCGTCAACGCTGACGGCACGGTCTCCGCGCCGAGCTACAGCGTGGGCGGTACGACGGTGAACAATGTCGGAGCCGCGATTGGCAACATCGACGGCCGTGTGACGCAAAACACGTCCGACATCGCGAGTTTGCAATCGACTGTCGGCACGATGAGCGGCTCGGTGGCGAACGCGGTGTCATACGACTCGGCCGCACACGATCAGGTGACGTTGGGCGGTTCGACCAGCGCGCCGAAGGTCAAGCTGAGCAATCTGCAGGACGGCGACCTGTCCGCGACAAGCACTGACGCAGTAACCGGTGCGCAGTTGTGGAATACCAACCAGCAGTTGTCGGATCTGAGCCAGACGGTGCAGAACCAGCAGCAAACCGGCACGTCGGCGATGTCGCTCGACGCGGGCGGCGCGCCGGCGGCTTCGGCAACCGGTAGCGGCGCGGTCGCCATCGGCGGTGGCGCACAGGCCAGTGGCGACAACTCGGTGGCCATTGGCTCGGGTTCGGTGGCCGACCGGGCAAACACCGTTTCCGTGGGCTCGCAAGGCAACGAGCGTCGCATTACGAACGTCGCGGACGGCAAGGCGCCGACCGACGCCGTTAACATGCGTCAGTTCCAGTCGGGTATCAATGACGTTGCGCGCAGCGCCTACAGCGGAGTCGCCGCTGCCACGGCACTGACGATGATCCCGGAAGTCGATCCGGGCAAGACGCTCGCAGTCGGCGTCGCCGGAGCGACTTACAAGGGGTATCAAGCAGCGGCTGTGGGCGCCTCGGCCCGTATCACGCAGAACCTGAAGGTCAAGGTGGGTGCCGGCATCAGCGGCAGCGAAACGACGGTTGGTGCAGGTGCGTCGTATCAGTGGTAAGTGTGTGACGCTGGTGAAAAGGCGCGGCGGTTGAGTCGCGCCTTTTTGTAGGCCGCAAATTTGACCCGGCAGAAAAAAGGACGGGCTCCTCGAAGGGGGCCCGTCCTTTTTTGCGCGTGCGGTTGACGCACTGCGCAGCCGCCATGATTGCGGACACGTCGCCCATCGCCCCGGAGCGATCCCTTGCCCCCAGCTGCCTCTACGCGAACGCATGTCCTTGCAAGCGCTCGGCGCGCGATCACCGCAAGACATCACGCGCCTGGATCGATCCGGCGGCGAGTGATCACTTCCTTCGCCTGCGCCATTTTTTCGACCAACTCCGGTCCCCGGCTCAACGCCACGCCTACCGCAAGAATATCGCCAATCGCCAGATGCGAAACACGCGAGGTCATCGGCGAAAAGATATCCGTGTCTTCATCGACATTGGCGAACAAGCCGACCGTCGCAAGTCGCGCCAAAGGCGAATTACCGTGCGTGATCGCGATCACTTTTGCGCCCGCCGCCAACGCAGACTTCACTGCATCGACGATATCGCGCGTACGCCCAGTATTCGAAATCGCCACGACCACATCACCCTCACCCAGCAGCGCCGCGGACATCAAAAACGTATGCGGATCCGAATACGCGACGCTCGGCATGCCGAGGCGAAAGAACTTGTGCTGCACATCGAGCGCGGCAATACCCGAACCGCCTGCACCGTAGAACTCAATCCGCCGCGCCTGCGCGAGTAGCGCAATGGCCGCCGCGACACTATTGGAAGAAAGATTGTTGCGCACCTGGATCAACGCGCCGATGGTCCGGTCGAGCACCTTCGCTGCGACGCCCGGTGTCGGCTCGTCCGGCCGCACGTCCCGGTAGACGGCCGGCACTTCCGCGGCAATGCCCTGCGCCAGCCGGATCTTGAACTCGCGAAAGCCCGAAAAGCCGAGCGCATGACAGAACCGCGCGATGGTCGGCTGGCTGACGCCGGCGCGCGCGGCCACTTCGGTCATCGACAGATCCAGCACCTCGCGCGGCGCCTCGATCACGTAGTCGGCCAGCTTGCGCTCGGACGGGCGCAACTGATCGCGCATCTCTTCCACCTGGGACAGCATCATCGGAAAACTCGCACTATGCTGAAGAATGCGTGGACTATATCCGATTGCTGAAGAAGGTACAAAAACTACATATCGAGTACTAGGTGTATTCCCTATGTTTTGGTGTTTATGCCGCTAAGGCAAAGCCAGTAAGGCAATTCGGCTGTTAAAAAATGTCGCGATGCAACAGGAGTCGTGATTGCGATCGTGTAGTTTTTCTACTAACATTGCGACGTCGACTGTTTCGACATCCCCGCGATACCTGCCTGGCATAGTGCGTCTACGCCTCAAAGCCAGCGACGAAGGAGCTCCGATGGTTTCCCCGCATTCGCAATTGTTGAAGGTCACGCAACGCGTGGTCGAGCGCAGCAAGCCCACTCGCGAGGCGTATCTGACCCGCATCCAGCACGCGCAGGGCAAATTCCCGGCGCGGGGCGCGCTCTCGTGCGCGAACCTGGCCCACGGTTTTGCCGGTCTGGAAGGCAACGACAAGCTCGTCATCAAGCAGATTCGCCAGCCGAACATCGGCATTGTGTCGTCGTACAACGAAATGCTGTCCGCGCACGCGCCGTACAAAAACTACCCGGACATCATCAAGGAAGCCGCGCGTGAAAACGGCGGCGTCGCGCAATTTGCGGGCGGCGTGCCGGCCATGTGCGACGGCGTCACGCAAGGCAACGCGGGCATGGAACTGTCACTGTTCTCGCGCGAAGTGATCGCGATGAGCACGGCGGTCGCGCTGACGCACAACATGTTCGATGCGGCGCTTTGCCTCGGCATTTGCGACAAGATCGTGCCGGGCCTGTTGATCGGCGCGCTGCAATTCGGCCATCTGCCGACGATTTTCGTGCCGGCCGGTCCGATGGGCAGCGGCCTGTCGAACGACGACAAAGCCAAGACGCGCCAACTATTCGCCACCGGCCAGTGCGGCCGCGACGCGCTGCTCGAAGCGGAGGCCGCCGCCTATCACAGCCACGGCACCTGCACGTTCTACGGCACCGCGAACAGCAACCAGATGCTGATGGAAGTGATGGGTCTGCATCTGCCGAGCTCCGCGTTCGTGCATCCGCATACGCCGCTGCGCGACGCGCTGACCGCCCAGGCCGCGCGCCGCGTGCTCGATCTGACGGTGGACCGCGGCAATTACATGCCGATCGGTCATGTGGTCGACGAGAAGGCCATTGTCAACGGCATCGTCGCGTTGCTGGCCACGGGCGGTTCGACCAATCACACGCTGCACCTCGTCGCGATCGCGCGTGCGGCCGGCATCGTGATCGACTGGGACGACTTCGACACGCTGTCGCAAGCCGTGCCGCTGCTCGCCAAGATTTACCCGAACGGCAAAGCCGACGTGAACCACTTCCACGCCGCGGGTGGCGTCGCGTTCCTGGTTCGCAATTTGCTGGAAGGTGGCTTGTTGCACGAAGACGTGAACACCGTCGCGGGCAAGGGTCTTCATCACTACACCGAAGAACCGAAGCTGCTCGACGGCAAGCTGCAATGGGTGCCGGGCACGGAAAAGAGCGAAGACGCGACGGTGTTGCGCGGCATCAAGGAGCCGTTCCAGCCGGACGGCGGCTTGCGCCTGATGCAAGGCAAACTCGGCCGCGGCGTGATCAAGATTTCGGCAGTCGCAGCGCAGCATCGCAAGGTGAAGGCGCCGGCCATCGTGTTCGATTCGCAGGAAGCCGTGCAGGCCGCGTTCGACAACGGCGAGCTCAAGCGTGATTTCATCGCCGTGGTGCGCTTCCAGGGTGCCCGTGCAAATGGCATGCCCGAGCTGCATCGTTTGACGCCGTTGCTCGGTGTGTTGCAGGATCAAGGTTTCCACGTTGCACTGGTGACCGATGGTCGCATGTCGGGCGCGTCGGGCAAGGTACCGGCGGTGATTCACCTGTCGCCGGAAGCACTGCTGCAAGGCCCGATCGGCAAAGTCCGCACGGGCGACATGCTGGTGATCGATGCAGACGCAGGCGTGCTCGACATCGAAATCGATGTAGCCGAATGGGCGGCGCGGCCGGAAGCGTTGCCACAGCATCAGGCGGAAAACGAAGTCGGCTTCGGCCGTGAACTGTTCGGCGTGTTCCGTGCGGCGGCAGCGCCGGCGGAGCAGGGCGCCTCGGTGTTCGGTCCGATGGTGGATGAACGCGGCGCGCAGCACGGCGAACACAAGAAAGCACACACAAGCACCACTCAAGCCAGCCAAGAGCTGCAGAAACAAGGAGTCTGACTATGACGGCGAAAACAGTAAGCGATATCGTGCGCCTCGGCCCGGTGATTCCGGTGCTCGCGTTCGACTCGGTCGAACAGGGCGAAAACGTGTCGCGCGCGCTGCATGCGGGCGGCGTGAAGGTGCTCGAAATCACGCTGCGCACGGCTGCAGGCCTCGGAGCGATCGAACGCGCGAGCCAGTTGGCCGAAGACATCGTGGTCGGCGTCGGCACGATCACGAAGCCGGAGCATTGTTTTCAGGCGAAGAAAGCGGGCGCGCAATTCGGCGTGTCGCCGGGTCTGACGAAAGACATGCACAAGGCGGCCCAGGATGCGGGTTTGCCGCTGCTGCCGGGTGTCATGACGCCGAGCGACATCATCGCGGCGCTCGAACTCGGCTACGAAATCGTCAAGTTTTTCCCGGCGCAGCAAGCCGGCGGTATCCCGATGCTGCAGGCGTTTTACGGCCCGTTCCCGACGCTGAAATTCTGCCCGACCGGCGGCATCACGGCCGAAAGCGCGATCAATTTCCTCGCACAACCGAACGTCGTGTGCGTGGGCGGATCGTGGTTGACGCCGAAGGCTGCACTTGCCGCGCAAAACTGGGATGAAGTCACGCGCCTCGCACGTGCCGCCAGCGAGCTGGCCGCGCCTGCCCATTAAGTTGAAGCGGTGCGTACTTTAGTCCGGTAACCAGGTCCTACGCAAAGGAGCCTCGTCGAAACAGCCTGTCAGGCTGCCACGGCGAGGCTCCTTTTCGATATGCGTGCCGGATTCGCGCGCTTTTAAAGACAACAGACAGTAAAATTCAGCGTCCGCGCGGCTTGCCGGGTTTTCAGGCACCGCTGCAGGTCGCCGTGAGACAGGTGCCAGCCGTGTTCCGCACCGACAATCAATAACGCAAAGGAGGCGCTTCATGGAAGCTGTCCACGGCAGCACGCTGCTGGTCTTCGCGGTGATCGCCATCGCACTTCTGATCCTGCTGATCACCCGCTACAAGGTTTACCCGTTCCTCGTCCTGATCATCGTTTCGCTGCTGCTGGGTCTCGCATCCGGCATGCCGATCGGCACGATCGTCAAATCGTTTGAAACCGGCAACGGCAATACGCTCGGCCACATCGCCGTCGTGGTCGGCCTCGGCACCATGCTCGGCAAGATGATGGCCGAATCTGGCGGGGCCGAGCGCATCGCCACCACGCTGATCGAGTGGTTCGGTGAGAAGAACATTCATTGGGCGATGATGGTCGTGGCGATCATCGTCGGCTTGCCGGTGTTTTTCGAAGTCGGCTTCGTGCTGCTGATTCCGATTGCGTTCAACGTCGCCAAACGTACCAACAAGTCGTTGCTGCTGGTCGGCTTGCCGATGGTCGCGGGTCTGTCCGTCGTGCACGGTCTGATTCCGCCGCACCCGGCCGCGATGCTCGCGGTTCAGGCGTATCACGCCGACATCGGCAAGACGATTGCGTACGGTCTGATCGTGGGCGTGCCGACGGCGATTGTCGCCGGTCCGCTGTTCGCGCTGCTGATCAGCCGTTACATCAAGCTGCCGGAGAACAATCCGCTCGCCGCGCAATTCCTCGGCCACGGTGACGACGCGCAAAATAACGCGAAGAGCGCGGCGCCGAAGCGCGAATTGCCGAGCTTCGGAGTCACGTTATTCACGATCCTCTTGCCGGTGATTCTGATGCTGATCGGTAGCTGGGCCGACCTCGTCTCCACGCCGAAGACCTTGCCGAACGATCTGCTGCATTTCGTGGGCAATTCGGACGTAGCATTGTTGATCGCCGTGCTGGTCAGCTTCTGGACCTTCGGTGCGAGCCGCGGCTTCAGTCGTGAACAGATCCAGAAGTTCTGTGGCGAATGTCTCGCGCCGATCGCGGGCATCACGCTGATCGTCGGTGCAGGCGGCGGTTTCGGGCGTGTGCTGATGGATAGCGGCATTTCGAAGGAAATCGTCACCGTCGCGACGGCCATGCATCTGTCGCCGCTGCTGTTCGGCTGGCTGGTGGCCGCGCTGATTCGTCTGGCCACGGGTTCGGCGACGGTCGCCATGACCACCGCTTGCGGTATCGTCGCGCCGATCACAGCGGCCAGCGGAGTGCAGGTCACGCCGGAATTGCTGGTGCTTGCCACCGGTTCGGGTTCGCTGATTTTCTCGCACGTGAACGACGGCGGTTTCTGGCTGATCAAGGAGTACTTCGGTATGACGGTGGGGCAGACCTTCAAGACCTGGTCGCTCCTCGAAACCATCATTTCACTGATGGGCTTGGGTTTGACTTTCGCGCTCGCGACGGTCGTGTAAGGAGTTTTTGATGATTTTGATCGCAATGGGCGTGTCGGGCGCCGGCAAGACGAAGATTGGCGAAATGCTGGCGGAACGCCTGCACTGCGCATTTACCGACGGCGACGCGTTTCACAGCGCCGCCAACAAGGAGAAAATGCACCACGGCATTCCGCTTACCGACGAAGACCGTTGGCCGTGGTTGCAAACCATCCGTGCTGCGATCGAAGAAAAGCAGAGGGCGGGCGAGAAGGCGGTGTTCACGTGTTCGTCGCTGAAGCGCTCGTACCGCGATGTTCTGCGCGGCGGGGGCAATGGTGATAAGGACGTGTGCTTCGTCTATCTGAAGGGTTCGTTCGAGGTGCTGCGCGGGCGGCTGACCACGCGAACCGGTCATTTTTTCGATCCATCGCTACTGCAAAGCCAGCTCGATACGCTCGAAGAGCCGGGTCCGGACGAGGCGATCACGGTGAGTATCGAATTGTCGCCGGAAGCGATCGTCGACGAGGTGTTGAGGCAGATGACAGCGCGGTGAGGTTTTAAGCTCACGGGCGTCGCAGGATGAAAAAAAGGCGCTCACGTTTGTGAGCGCCTTTTTTATCGTCGAAGCTGCGAGGCAATGACTCGGTCTTAAGCGATCCGCTTCGCCAGTTCGACTGCCTTGCCGATATACGAACCCGGCGTCATGGCGAGCAAACGATCCTTTGCATCTTGCGGAATCGCCAGGCCGCTCACGAACGTTTGCAGCGCTTCGCGCGTGATGCCTTTGCCGCGCGTCAGTTCCTTCAACTGCTCATACGGGTTCTCGATGCCGTAACGGCGCATCACCGTTTGCACCGGTTCGGCCAGCACTTCCCAGCAGTTGTCGAGGTCTTCGTTCAGACGCTGCGCATTCACTTCGAGCTTGTCCAGACCGCGGATCAGCGAGTCGTACGCGAGCAGCGAATAGCCGAACGCAACACCCATATTGCGCAGCACCGTCGAGTCGGTCAGGTCGCGCTGCCAGCGCGAAATCGGCAGCTTGTCGGCGAGGTGGCGCAGCGTGGCGTTGGCGAGACCCAGGTTGCCTTCCGAGTTTTCGAAGTCGATCGGATTGACCTTGTGCGGCATCGTCGACGAACCGATTTCACCGGCCTTCGTGCGTTGCTTGAAGTAGCCGACCGAGATGTAGCCCCACACGTCGCGGTCCAGATCCAGCAGGATCGTATTGGCGCGCGACACGGCGTCGAACAGTTCGGCCATGTAGTCGTGCGGTTCGATCTGGATCGTGTACGGATTGAACGTGAGCTTCAGGCGTTGCTCGACCACTTCGCGCGAGAACGCTTCCCAGTCGAATTCCGGATACGCGGACAGATGCGCATTGAAGTTGCCGACCGCGCCGTTCATCTTGCCCAGCAGTTCGATTTTCGCGATACGGTCGATGGCGCGTTCCAGACGTGCGGCGACGTTGGCGATTTCCTTGCCGAGCGTGGTCGGGCTGGCCGGCTGGCCGTGTGTGCGCGACAGCATCGGCTGTTCGGCTTGCGCATGAGCAAGCGAGACGAGGCGCTGATGCACCGAGCGCAGTGCCGGCAGGATCACGTGCTCACGTGCGCCGGCGAGCATCAGGCCGTGCGACGTGTTGTTGATGTCTTCCGAGGTGCAGGCGAAGTGGATGAACTCGCTCGCGCGTTCCAGTTCTTCCTGACCCTTCACCGATTCCTTCAGCCAGTACTCGACCGCTTTCACGTCGTGATTCGTCACACGTTCGATGTCCTTGATGCGCGCGGCGTCGTGCGCGGTGAAGCGCTCGGCCAGCTGCAGCAGGAACTGTTCGGCCGCTTCGGAAAAACGCGGCACTTCGGCGAAACCGGCGTGCGAGAGCGCGATCAGCCAGTGGATTTCGACCGTCACACGATTGCGCATGAAAGCGGCTTCCGAGAGCCAGTCGCGCAGGGCTTCGGTTTTCGAGGCGTAACGGCCGTCGAGCGGGGAGAGCGCGTTCAGCGCGAACAGGGTGTCGGGGCGGGTGTCGGACATGATGGGGGCGTGAGCGCTCAGAAGGCGGATCGGGAACGGAGGGAACCGCGAATTTTACCACTGTGCGGCGTGCCGGCCGAAGTTGGCGGCGATCGCCCTGTGGACCGGGCCGGCGCGCCATGGCAGCGTCCATCTGCCTTCACCCGGAGGGTGTCCGGGCGGAACCCGCGCCCGCGCCGCGCCGCTAGAATGCTGACTTCCTCCCTCCCGCTGGCAGCAGGCTCCGCATGGAACTGAAATGGCTCGAAGACTTCGTTTCACTCGCGGAAACGCGTAGTTTCAGCCGCTCGGCTGAATTGCGTCATGTCACGCAACCGGCGTTTTCGCGGCGGATTCAGGCGCTGGAGGCTTGGCTCGGCACCGAACTGATCGATCGTTCGGTTTATCCGACGCGGTTGACCGCGGCCGGCCAGGTGTTCAACGAGCAGGCGCTCGCGATGCTGTCGCAGTTCCACGAGGCACGCGCGCTACTGCGCGGCCACACGGCGACGCCGCAGGCGACGATCGAGTTCGCGGTGCCGCACACGCTGTCGCTCACGTATTTCCCGCGCTGGCTGCAGCGCATCGAGGCGCAGATGGGCCCGATTCACACCCGGCTGCGGGCGTTGAACGTGCACGACGCGGCGTTGTCGCTGGTCGAAGGCGGCTGCGATCTGATGATGGGCTATCACCATCCGAGTCATCCGGTCGCGCTCGATCCGGCGCGCTACGACATGCTCACACTCGGCAACGAGCCGATCAGCCCATTCTCCGCGCCGGGCCGCGCCGGCCGGGCGCGTCACACGTTGCCGGGCACCCCCGAAGCGCCCACGCCCTATCTGTCCTACACGCCGAACGCGTATCTGGGCCGCATGACCGAGGTGATCCTCGCCAACGCGCCGGAGCGCCTGTATCTCGACCGGTTGTACGAAACCGACATGGCCGAGGGGCTCAAGGCCATGGCGCTGGCCGGCCACGGCATCGCCTTCCTGCCGCACAGCGCAGTGGACGACGCGGTCGCCGACGGCAAGCTGATCCGGCTCGACCGCGCGACCCGTGGCACGCCCGAGGGGCAACTCACGCTGACCATGGAGATCCGGCTCTATCGTGACAAGCTCGTAGCGAAGAGCGACGATGCGCGGCAGATACTCGTGCGGCAACTGTGGGACGTGGTGTCGGAGGAGCTCGCCCAACGCGCGGGCGCCGCCTGAGAACCTGCTTCCCCACGACGCGAATTTGCGGCTTTTTGATGGTTATGCAAAAAAAACATAATCGGATAATGAAACGGCATTGGATTTCAAAACGGCGTTTTTCGACAATGCTGTCACTCGATCAACGCCGGAGCGTTCATGTCATCCCAGCAACAAGCAGCACAATCCGCGTCAACGTTGCAGTCTGTTCCTTCCTACCTGAATAAAGACGACCTCGGCCCGTGGGGCAACTATCTGCGTCAGGTCGACCGCGTCGCTCCGTATCTCGGCTCGCTGTCCCGCTGGCTCGAAACCCTGAAACGCCCGAAGCGCATTCTGATCGTCGATGTGCCTATCGAACTCGATAACGGCACGGTCGCGCACTTCGAAGGCTATCGTGTGCAGCACAACGTGTCGCGTGGTCCGGGTAAGGGTGGCGTGCGTTATCACCAGGACGTGACGCTGTCGGAAGTGATGGCGCTGTCGGCGTGGATGTCGGTGAAGAATGCTGCTGTGAACGTGCCGTACGGCGGTGCGAAGGGTGGTATCCGCGTCGATCCGCGTACGCTGTCGCGTGGCGAGCTGGAGCGCGTGACGCGCCGCTACACGAGTGAAATCGGCATCATCATCGGACCGAATACCGACATCCCGGCGCCGGACGTGAATACGAACGAGCAGATCATGGCGTGGATGATGGACACGTACTCGATGAACCAGGGCCAAACGGCCACGGGCGTCGTGACGGGCAAGCCGATCGCGCTGGGTGGTTCGCTGGGCCGCCGTGAAGCGACGGGCCGTGGCGTGTTCGTGGTGGCTTCCGAAGCTGCACGCCGTATCGGTGTCGAGATCGAAGGCGCACGTATCGCCGTTCAAGGTTTCGGTAACGTGGGCGGCATCGCCGGACGTCTGTTCCAGGAAGCGGGCTCGAAGCTGGTCGCGGTGCAGGATCACACCGGCTCGCTGTACAAGTCGACCGGTATCGATGCTGTTGCGCTGGCGGATTACGTGGCAAAGAACGGTGGCGTGGGCGGTTTCCCGGAAGCCGATGCGGTCACGAACGAGGAATTCTGGACGGTCGAATCGGACATCCTGATTCCGGCCGCGCTCGAAAACCAGATCACGGAAAAGAACGCCGGCAAGATCAAGACGAAGATCGTCGTGGAAGGCGCCAACGGCCCGACCACCACGGCAGCGGACGACATTCTGCACGACCGCGGCATCCTCGTGATTCCGGACGTGGTGGCCAACGCCGGCGGCGTGACGGTGTCGTACTTCGAGTGGGTGCAGGACTTCTCGAGCTTCTTCTGGACCGAGGACGAGATCAACCAGCGTCTCGAGCGCGTGATGCGCGAAGCATTTGCCGCCGTGTGGCAAGTGTCGAGCGAACAGAAGGTGTCCGTGCGGACTGCGGCGTTTATCGTCGCATGTAAGCGGATCCTCGAAGCGCGTGAATTGCGCGGCCTGTATCCCTGATCGATTTGGCATGAAACGGCGGCCCGCCACCTCGCGGGCCGCTGCGAGTCCTTGCTTTGACGTGGTCCACAAGACCGCGTGTTCCACCCGGCGGGCGGCATCCTATCGATGCCGCCCGCCTTTGCGTGTCCGCCGTGTTTGAATGGCTGGGTTAAGCTGCTGTAATCCCGTAGCGGCGCGCGCGCAACAAACATGGTTTATAGCGATACTTTCAGAATAATTACTTTGCTAAACTGGCGCCGGTTCTTGCCAAGGAGATCACACATGAAGGTTAAAAAAGCTGCGCTGCTGCTCGCGACTCTCGGACTGTTTACGGTTGGCGCGCATGCGCAAGACGCGGGTACGCTGAAAAAGATCAAGGACACGGGCGTGATTTCGCTGGGTCACCGCGAATCGTCGATCCCGTTTTCGTATTACGACGACAAGCAGAATGTCATCGGCTACTCGCAGGAATTCGCGCTGAAGGTGGTGGAGGCGGTCAAGGCAAAGCTGAATATGCCTAACCTGAAGGTCAAGCTCACGCCTGTTACGTCGCAAAACCGTATTCCGCTGGTGCAAAACGGCACCGTCGACATGGAATGCGGCTCCACCACGAATAACACCGAGCGCCAGCAACAGGCTGCGTTCTCGAACACGATCTTCGTGATCGGCACGCGCCTGATGACCAAGAAAGACTCCGGCATCAAGGACTTCGCTGACCTGAAGGGCAAGACCGTCGTCACCACCGCCGGCACCACCTCCGAGCGCCTGCTTCGCAAGATGAATCAGGACAAGAGCATGGGCATGAACATCATCAGCGCGAAGGACCATGGCGAGTCGTTCCTGACGCTCTCCACCGGCCGTGCTGCTGCGTTCATGATGGACGACGCGCTGCTGGCAGGCGAGCGCGCCAAGTCGAACAACCCGGGCGATTTCGTGATCGTCGGCACGCCGCAATCGCATGAAGCGTACGGCTGCATGATTCGCAAGAACGATCCGGAATTCAAGAAGGTCGTCGACGACGCGATCGCGAAGGTCGAAACCTCGGGCGAAGCCGATCAGATCTACAAGAAGTGGTTCGAATCGCCGATCCCGCCGAAGGGCCTGAACCTGGCCTTCCCGGAAAGCGACGACATCAAGGCGCTCTACAAGAGCCCGAATGACAAGGCAATCGATTAAACCTTAGCTGTTTTTTTGAAACGCTGAACGAAACGGAAGGGGCCACGCGCTTCTTCCGTTTCTTTTTGCTGGAGTCTTGGTCATGTCATATCACTGGAATTGGGGCATTCTGCTGAGTCCGGTCTCCACCGGCGAGCCGACCACCTATCTGGGCTGGCTAATGTCCGGCTTCTGGGTGACGATTACCGTGTCGCTGTCGGCATGGGTGATCGCGCTGATCGTCGGTTCGTTGTTCGGTGTGCTGCGCACAGTGCCGAACAAATGGGCGTCGGGTATCGGTACGCTCTATGTCGCGATTTTCCGCAACATCCCGCTGATCGTGCAGTTCTTCATCTGGTATCTGGTGATACCGGAGTTGTTGCCCGCGTCGATCGGTAACTGGTACAAGCAACTGCCGCCGGGCGCGCAGTTCTTTTCGTCGTCGATCCTGTGCCTTGGGCTCTTCACTGCCGCACGTGTGTGCGAGCAGGTGCGCTCGGGTATCAACGCGCTGCCGCGCGGCCAGCGCGCCGCGGGTCTGGCAATGGGTTTCACGCAATGGCAGACGTATCGCTACGTGCTGCTGCCGGTTGCGTACCGGATCATCGTGCCGCCGCTCACGTCCGAGTTTCTGAACATCTTCAAGAACTCGGCGGTCGCGTCGACCATCGGTCTGCTGGATCTGTCGGCTCAGGCGCGCCAGCTGGTCGACTACACGTCGCAGACGTATGAGTCGTTCATCGCGGTCACGTTGGCGTATGTGCTGATCAATCTGGTCGTGATGCAATTGATGCGCTGGGTCGAAGCCAGGACCCGGTTGCCCGGCTATATCGGAGGTAAGTGATGCACCATTTCGACTGGAGCGGTATTCCGGGCGCACTGCCTACGCTGTGGACCGGCGCTATCGTCACCATCAAGATCACGCTGATCGCGATCGTGATCGGCATTGTCTGGGGCACCCTTCTCGCGATCATGCGGCTGTCGCCGATCAAGCCGTTCGAATGGTTCGCCAAGGCCTACGTGACGGTGTTCCGTTCGATCCCGCTGGTGATGGTGCTGCTATGGTTCTTCCTGATCGTGCCGCAGGTGCTGCAGAACGTGCTGGGCCTGTCGCCGGATATCGACATTCGCCTCGCTTCGGCGATGGTCGCTTTCTCGCTCTTCGAGGCAGCGTACTATTCGGAGATCATCCGCGCCGGTATTCAGGCGGTGCCGCGCGGGCAGGTCAATGCCGCGTTTGCGCTCGGCATGAGCTACCCGCAGGCGATGCGCCTCATCGTGCTGCCGCAGGCGTTCCGCGCGATGGTGCCGCTGCTGCTTACGCAAGGTATCGTGCTGTTTCAGGATACGTCGCTCGTCTACGTGATCAGCCTCGCCGACTTCTTCCGCACCGCCACGAATATTGGCGACCGTGACGGCACGAATGTCGAAATGGTACTGTTCGCGGGCGCGTGTTATTTCGTGATCTGCGTGATCGCGTCGAGCCTCGTCAAAGGTCTTCAGAAAAAGGTCGCAAGATGATCTCTATCAAGAATGTTTCGAAGTGGTACGGTCAGTTTCAAGTGCTGACCGACTGCACGACGGAAGTCAAAAAAGGTGAAGTGGTGGTGGTGTGCGGGCCGTCGGGTTCGGGCAAGTCCACGCTGATCAAAACCGTCAACGGCCTCGAGCCGTTCCAGAAGGGCGAGATCGTCATCAACGGCCAATCGCTGACCGACAAGAAAACCAATCTGTCGAAGCTGCGTGCCAAGGTCGGCATGGTGTTCCAGCATTTCGAGCTGTTTCCGCATCTGTCGATCGTGCAGAACCTGACGCTTGCGCAGGTCAAGGTGCTCGGCCGCTCGAAGGACGAAGCCACGACCAAGGGCTACAAGCTGCTCGATCGCGTCGGTCTGCGTGCGCATGCGGATAAGTTTCCGGGGCAATTGTCGGGCGGTCAGCAGCAGCGTGTGGCGATTGCGCGCGCGTTGTCGATGGACCCGATCGCCATGCTGTTCGACGAGCCGACTTCGGCACTTGATCCGGAAATGATCAATGAAGTGCTCGACGTGATGGTCGAACTCGCGCAGGAAGGCATGACAATGATGTGCGTCACGCACGAAATGGGCTTTGCCAAGAAGGTCGCGCACCGCGTGATCTTCATGGACAAGGGCTTGATCGTGGAAGACGACAAGAAGGAAGACTTCTTCGCGAATCCGAAGTCGGATCGCGCGAAGGATTTTCTGGCGAAGATCCTGCACTGAGGGTGTCGCTGGGCCGCGCTGGTTGGTTGGCGTGGCCCGTGCAGAAAAAAAGCCACCCGGCGCAAACCGGGTGGCTTTTTCGTTTTTGACGTTGGCCTTCTGATGTTTGCGAGGCACGCGCGGGCCGGTTGTTCTGCCGTGCGTGAATGCAGATGCGGGCTAAGAATTCTTGCGTTTGTGTTTGCGAATGTGGGCGTGGGGTCCGCGTCCGGACGTTAGCGAGCGCATTCGCAGATCAGGATTCGAAAGCGGCGGTGTCGTCCGCCGCTTCGAGGTCGACCTCGGCCGTGGCCACTGCCTCAACCGAAGCCGCAATCGTAGTCGCCGAAGCCGATGCATCCAACGCCGGATTGCGCAGTTTCTCCAACACCGAATCCGGCACCGGCACGTTGACCCGGCCGATCACTTCGCCGTGCTGGAACATCAGCAGATCGCCCGGTTTGAAGGCGGTCCACACTTCGTTATCGGTGAGCGGCTTGGTCGCAATCACGGCGACACGGTCTTCCGGTGTCGTGTACTTGGCGAAATCGATCGACACGTCGGCATCGACCAGATGCGCGGTCGAGAACGGCCAGCGCCGCACGATGTAATGCAGATGTGTCGAGCAATGTGCGAACAGCGCCTGGCCGTTCGACATCAGGAAATTGAACACGCCGAATTGCGTGATCTCGCGCGTGAGCGTTTCGAGCGCCGCGAACAGTTCTTCCAGCGGCGGCTGGCAGCCCGGGAAAGCCTTGCGCAAACCTTGCAGCAACGCGCAGAAGGCGAGTTCGCTATCGGTTGTGCCGACGGGTTGATAGACGCCGTTGAGCGCCGGCGAATAATCTTTCAGGTCGCCGTTGTGCGCGAAGATCCAGTGGCGCCCCCACAGCTCGCGCATGAACGGATGGCAGTTTTCCAGCAGGATGTGCCCTTGCGTCGCCTTGCGGATATGCGCGATCGTGTTCTTCGATTTGATCGGGTAGCGCTTGACCATCTCGGCGATCGGCGAGGTGGCCGACGATTGATGGTCGATGAACAGGCGGCACGCTTTGTCTTCGAAGAAGGCGATGCCCCAGCCGTCCGCGTGGTGATCGGTGACGCCGCCGCGCGCCGCAAAGCCGGTGAACGAGAACGTGACGTCCGTCGGCGCGGCGCAGTTCATTCCGAGAAGTTGGCACATGTTGCGGGTAAGCCTGTGAACGGGGCGAGCCGTTACAATGATGATTTTCCAAGCATATCACCGAGCCAGAAGCGCCAAATAGCAAAATTGACGTGTGTTTAGGCTCTAGCGCTGCGAATTGCTGTGATTTGTAACGCTTCGAGCATGCCGATTTGCTTTTTTGCCGCCGAATCTCGATCCCCTCTCGCCATGACCGCTTCCAACGCCCCCCTCGACTCGATCGACACCATCGACACCGTTACGCTCACCCGCCCGGACGACTGGCACCTGCACGTTCGCGACGGCGAGATGCTCGCCGCCGTGTTGCCGGATACCGCGCGCCAGTTCGGGCGCGCGATCATCATGCCTAACCTGAAGCCGCCGGTCACCACGACCGCGATGGCAGAGGCGTACCGCGAACGCATCGTCGCCGCGATCCCGGCTGGGGCGAAGTTCGAACCGCTGATGACGCTGTACCTCACCGACAACACGCCGCCCGACGAAATCCGCCGCGCGCGCGAAAGTGGCTTCGTGCATGGCGTGAAGCTGTACCCGGCGGGTGCGACGACCAACTCGGACGCAGGCGTCACCGACATCATGAAGTGCGCCAAAACGCTCGAAGTGATGCAGGAAACCGGCATGCCGCTGCTGGTGCACGGCGAAGTGACGGATTCGTCGATCGACCTGTTCGACCGCGAGAAAGTGTTCATCGATCGCGTGATGACGCCGCTGCGACGCGCATTTCCGGCGCTGAAGGTGGTGTTCGAGCACATCACCACGAAAGATGCCGTCGACTACATTCGTGAAGCGGGCGTGGCGCCGGGGCTGCTGGGCGCGACGATCACTGCGCACCATCTGCTGTACAACCGCAACGCGATCTTCCAGGGTGGCATTCGCCCGCATTACTACTGCCTGCCGGTGTTGAAGCGCGAGACGCATCGCGTGGCGCTGGTTGATGCGGCGACCTCGGGCAATCCGCGCTTCTTCCTCGGCACGGATAGCGCGCCGCATCCGAAGGGCTTGAAGGAGCACGCGTGCGGTTGCGCGGGTTGCTACACGGCGCTGCATGCGCTCGAACTCTATACGGAAGCCTTCGACAAGGCCGGCGCACTGGACCAGCTCGAAGGCTTCGCCAGCTTCTTCGGCGCGGATTTCTACGGCCTGCCTCGCAGCGAAGAGAAGGTCACGCTGCGTCGCGAAGAGTGGACGCTGCCGGCTGAATTGCCGGTCGGCGACACGCCTGTTGTGCCGCTGCGTGGCGGTGAGTCGATTGGCTGGCGCCTCGTCTGAGGTTGCATTAGATGCAGGTGCAAGAGGCGGCGCGCGTCGGCTTCGGTTTCGCCGATATCGACTGGTCGACGCCGTGGTTCGCGCAGTTCGCGGCGCGCGGCGAGCGCTGGCAGCAGGGCGCGCTGACGAGCTACGCGGCCTTGCTCGCGGAAATGAATGCCGATGCCGGCGAGATGCGGCAGGTGACAGGGCGTGGTCAGCGCCTCGCGTTCATTGCGCAGGACGATCTGCCGCCAGGCGCGGCTTACGAGGCGCACATCGCGTCGACGGGCTGCGTGCCGACGCGCCACAACCTGCATGACTTCTTCAACGGGTCGATGTGGTTTGCGTTTCCCCGGATCAAGGCGGCGCTGAACGCGCGTCAGTCGGCGGCGATCGACGTGTTAGGCGTCGGTCCGACCCGCGGCGGCGTGCGCGATACGCTGACCTTGTTCGACGAAAACGCGCTGCTGTTCGCCTGTGCCGACCCGGCGTTGAGCGCGGCACTGCGTGGGTTCGACTGGCAGACGCTGATGGTCGCTCACCGTGATGCCTGGGGCGCACGCTGCGAGGTGCGCTGCTTCGGTCACGCGCTGTTGGAAAAGCTGATCGCGCCGTTCAAGGCCTGCACGGGCCACGCGTGGATCGTCGACGTGCCGCCCGGGTACTTCGGATGGGACGCCGCGGCACGCGACGCATGGCTCGACGAGTCTGTCAGCACGGCACTCCTGAACACCGTGGATTTGACGAGCCGCATGTTTGCGCCGCTACCCGTACTGGGGATTCCCGGCTGGTGCGCCGAGAACGAATCGTCCGCGTTTTACGACGACACGTCTGTCTTTCGTGCAGGACGACGTTCGCGCTAGAGACCCGCTTCGGGTGAACGCGTTGAAGAACGGCTTGAGCGATTGCCCCGCGCAGACGCATCTTGAGTCGAAGCGTCGCCTCGGTTCGAGCGGGATAGCGGCGCCATCCGGCTGTTCCAGCCGTCGAGGCCGCACGTATCCGTCACAGTGTTAAAATGCGCCCCAGCAAAGTAGGCCAGGCAGTCGCGGCCTCTGCGGTTTCGGCCAAAGAGGGCGAGGAAAGTCCGGACTCCATAGGGCAGGGTGATGGCTAACGGCCATCCGTGGTGACACGCGGAACAGGGCAACAGAAAGCAAACCGCCGATGGCCCGGCGCAAGCCGGGATCAGGTAAGGGTGAAACGGTGCGGTAAGAGCGCACCGCGGCTGCTGCAAGGCAGACCGGCACGGTAACCTCCACCCGGAGCAATTCCAAGTAGGCAGGCTAGCATCTTCGAGATGCAGGACGGGGCCCCCGTCACGTCTGCGGGTAGGAAGCTTGAGCACGTCAGTAATGGCGCGCCTAGAGGAATGACTGCTACGCGCGTCGCGTTTTCGGATGTGGCGCGTGCACAGAATCCGGCTTATCGGCCTGCTTTGCCACCCAACAGAAAATGCCGGCGTCCGTGTGGACGCCGGCATTTTTATTTTGACGCGTTGGTTTGGCTAAATGTGCGGCCATCCGCGCAGAAGCCGAAGCGCCGCGCTCAGCCTGCGACGATATCGAATGAGTGCGTGAGCTCAGCGGTCTTCGCGATCATGATCGACGCCGAGCAGTATTTGTCGTGCGACAGATTGATCGCGCGTTCCACCGTCGCCGGGTTCAGATTTTTGCCCGTCACGGTGAAGTGGAAGTGAATCCTGGTGAACACTTTCGGGTCTTCGCTGGCGCGTTCGGCTTTCAGCGTCACCGAGCAGCCGGCGATTTCCTGGCGGCTTTTCTTCAGGATCATCACGACGTCGTATGCCGTGCAGCCGCCCGTGCCGAGCAGAACCATTTCCATCGGACGCGGCGCGAGATTGCGGCCGCCGCCTTCCGGCGCGCCATCCATCGTGACCAGATGGCCGCTGCCCGTCTCGGCTGCAAATGCCATCCCGTCTTGCCCCATCCAGCTAACTTTGCATTCCATGCTGTGCTCCACCGCGCTGCGCTTATATCGAAAACGCATTGTAGCCCGGTGTTTGCGCGTCCGCCCGAAGGGACTTTCGCCGGAACTTATGCTCGATGACCGCTTGCGTGTTGCGGTGCGGCATGTTCCGCCGATTCGGGAATGCCCTGACGGATTTAGGGGTTTTACTCTAGATGATGTCTGCTTAGGCAGCCGCTTAAAATGGCTTTTGCTATTGATTTTAAAAGGAATTCAGTATTTTCCTGTCTGTGGGCGCGTCTGTCACATTATGAAATCGCATTTCACAATGCAAATGTTCTTGCGTCGCACAAGTGCGCCTCATATAATCGATCCCATCGGTTGCAACAGTTCTGCAACCTCCGCTGTCTCCTCCACCTCCTCCTTTGGTGGATTAAACCCGAACCGCTCGTTCGGGTTTTTTTTCGCCCGCGTCGCCGTAATCGGCGATGCCAGTTTCAGGGCTAGTGGGCAGGGTAAATGGCCGTATCTGGCCACCGGATCGCCCGATTTCTCGCCCAAACCCCCGCAAGCTTTGACTCGGCGTGACAAATTCCTTTATAATTCAGAGCTTTTCCGCATCCGCGCCCGCGGAGGAAGAACCAGGGAGAGCCTGCACGCGCCTCGATGCGCACACTACAAGCAGGAAAAAATACATTGGGCGCAGCAATTTTTTTGGATCGATCATGAAGACGTTTTCCGCAAAAGCCCATGAGGTTACGCGTGAATGGTACGTGATTGACGCGACGGATAAGGTTCTCGGGCGTGTCGCCAGCGAAGTGGCACACCGTCTTCGCGGCAAGCACAAGCCTGAATTCACTCCGCACGTCGACACCGGTGATTTCATCATCGTTATCAACGCCGGCAAGTTGCGCGTCACGGGCAACAAGGCTACTGACAAGAAGTACTACCGTCACTCGGGTTACCCGGGCGGTATTTATGAAACGACGTTCGGCAAGATGCAAGAACGCTTCCCGGGCCGTGCGCTCGAGAAAGCGGTCAAGGGCATGCTGCCGAAGGGCCCGCTCGGCTACGCGATGATCAAGAAGCTGAAGGTCTACGCTGAAGCAACGCATCCGCATTCGGCACAACAGCCGAAAGCGCTCGAGATCTAAGGGGAGCCCACATGATCGGTAACTGGAATTACGGCACGGGCCGCCGCAAGAGCGCCGTCGCACGCGTCTTCATCAAGGCTGGCAAGGGCGAGATCATTGTAAACGGCAAGCCTATCGCCGATTACTTCTCGCGCGAAACGTCGCTGATGATCGTGCGTCAGCCGCTGGAACTCACGAACCACGGCGTTACGTTCGACATCAAAGTCAACGTGAACGGTGGCGGTGAAACGGGTCAAGCCGGCGCGGTTCGCCACGGCATCACCCGCGCGCTGATGGACTACGACGCAACGCTGAAGCCGGAACTGTCGAAGGCTGGCTTCGTGACGCGTGACGCTCGTGAAGTCGAACGTAAGAAGGTCGGCTTCCACAAGGCACGTCGCAGGAAGCAATTCTCGAAGCGTTAATCGCTTCGTGTGCACTCCGGCTTCCGGGCTGGAATGCTGCAAAAGCCGCCAACGCTTTCGCGAAGGCGGCTTTTTTCATTGGTTCGCGGCCAGGCTTCGCGGCAAGGGTGTTGTTGCCGGTCGGCGATTTGGCCTGTTCAGGCAGGCTGGTGGCGGCATCAGGGCCGACCATTGAATTTGCTGGAAGCACCCATTGATTTTGTGGGCTTCGGCACGATATCGAGATCAGCCCTACAATAGCGGTTAGAAGCTTTTTGGAGAGTTCGAATGAACGCAGTCACCGATACACCCGTGACCGAGATGCCCGCCCCCTTCGTTTTTACCGACGCAGCGGCTGACAAGGTCAAGCAACTGATCGAAGAAGAAGGCAATGCGGACCTCAAACTGCGCGTTTTCGTGCAGGGCGGCGGCTGCTCGGGCTTTCAGTACGGTTTTACGTTCGACGAAGCCGTCAACGAAGACGACACCGTCATGAACAAGAGCGGCGTCCAGCTGCTGATCGATTCGATGAGCTACCAGTATCTGGTCGGCGCTGAGATCGACTATAAGGACGACATCAACGGCGCGCAGTTCGTCATCAAGAACCCGAATGCTCAGAGCACGTGTGGTTGCGGCTCGTCGTTCTCGGTTTGATGGCCGGTTAGTCGACATGCCGTAAAGGAAAACGGGGCTTTGGCCCCGTTTTTTATTGACTGAGCTAAAACCCAGGCTCTTCGATCACCGCGGGTAGATCGCCCCCAGCACGCGCTCGGCGGTGGCGCCAGTGACGGCCGGCAAATTGCCCGGCAGGCGCGCCACGCAGCGCATCGCCAGCCACGCGAAGGCCAGCGGTTCGACCTGGCTTGGCGGTACGCCGAGCGCGTCGGTTGTCATCACGGGCACGCCGCTTACGCCGCTGTCCTCGAGCGCCTGATGCAGTGCCTTCAGGATCTCCGGATTGCGCGCGCCGCCGCCACACACATAGACCGCCCTGGCGTCCGATGCATGCCGTTCGATTTCGCGAGCAACCGTTACGGCGGTCAGCGCGACGAGTGTGGCTTGCACGTCGGCGGGGGCGAGGGCGGCGAATGTTTGGAGCTTGGCATCCAGCCATTGCGGGTTGAACAGGTCACGGCCGGTGCTTTTCGGCGGTTGTTGCGAGAAAAAGGGCTCGTCGAGCAGAGCGTTCAGCAACGTGCGATCGACCTGCCCGCCCGCGGCGAAATGGCCGTTTTCGTCGAAAGGCTTGCCGAGATGGCGCTGCGCCCATTCGTCGAGCAGAGCGTTCGCCGGTCCGCAGTCGAAACCGCGCACGCCGCCGGTCGCGTTCAGGACCGTGATATTGCTGATGCCGCCGAGATTGCAGACCACCCGCGTTTCGTCTTTCGCGCCGAACACCGTGGCGTGAAACGCCGGCACGAGCGGCGCGCCCTGGCCGCCGGCTGCGACGTCGCGGCTGCGAAAATCGGCGACCACGTCGATGTGCATCATTTCGGCGAGCAGCGCCGGGTTGTTGATCTGTCGCGTATAACCCTTTTCCGGCCGATGCCGCACCGTCTGACCGTGCACGCCGATTGCACGGACTTCCGAGGCCGGCACGCGGCTGGCGCCCAGCAATTCGTGGCAGCACACCGTGTAGCGCGTGGCGAGCGCATTGGCGGCCAGCGCTTCACGCTCGATCTCGTTGTCCCCGGGCTGTTGAAGCGCGAACAGCGCGTCGCGCAAGCCTGCCGCGAAACCGACAAACGCCTCGGCCAGCACCACCGGCGGCTTTCCTTTCGCGAATCTGACGGCAACACCGTCCACGCCGTCCATGCTCGTGCCGGACATCAATCCCAGGTACACGCCGTCTGCGGGGTCTTGCGCCACGTTGCTGCTCCTCTCGATGAATCGTTGCGATCTGTTTTAGCAGATTATCGGCGCAAGCGCGGTCGAATATAAAGCGTGACGATGCCAACGGCGCGTCCCGACAGACCGAAATCATGCGTCGATGGCGCGCTTGTGGCCGAGTCAGCGGGCGCGGCGGCGCGCATCTATGGGACAATCTCCCTTTTTCGCGACTTCACGTTTCCAGCATGACCACCGAGTCCACCAAGCCCAGCCCCGCCTTCCCAATCACCGACGAAGTCCGTCACGCACTCGCCGTCACCAAACGCGGCGTCGACGAACTGCTGATCGAAGAAGAATTCGCACAGAAGCTCGCGAAGAGCGCGGCCACCGGTGTGCCCCTGCGCATCAAGCTCGGCCTCGATCCAACCGCGCCGGACATCCACATCGGTCACACGGTCGTGCTGAACAAGATGCGCCAGTTGCAGGATCTCGGTCACACGGTGATTTTCCTGATCGGCGACTTCACGTCGCTGATCGGCGATCCGTCGGGCCGCAACGCCACGCGCCCGCCGCTCACGCGCGAGCAGATCGAATCGAACGCGAAGACGTATTTCGAGCAGGCAGCACTCGTGCTCGACCGCGACAAGACCGAAATCCGTTACAACAGCGAATGGTCGATGCCGCTCGGCGCCGACGGCATGATCAAGCTCGCCTCGCGCTACACCGTGGCGCGTATTCTCGAGCGCGAAGATTTCACCAAGCGTTTCCAGGGCGGCGTGCCGATCTCGATCCACGAACTCCTGTACCCGCTGATGCAAGGCTACGACTCGGTCGCGCTGAATGCCGACCTCGAACTCGGCGGCACGGACCAGAAGTTCAACCTGCTGGTGGGCCGTGAACTGCAGAAGCAGTACGGTCAGGAACAGCAGTGCATCTTGACGATGCCCTTGCTCGAAGGCCTGGACGGCGTCGAGAAGATGTCGAAGTCGAAGAACAACTACATCGGTATCAGCGAGAAACCGACGGACATGTTCGGCAAGCTGATGAGCATCTCCGACGTGCTGATGTGGCGTTACTTCGAACTGCTGTCGTTCCGTCCGATGGACGAGATCGCCGGCTTCAAGAAGGAAATCGAAGCGGGCCGCAATCCGCGCGATTTCAAGGTGATGCTCGGTCAGGAAATCGTCGCGCGCTTCCACTCGCAAGCCGATGCCGAACGCGCGCTCGAGGACTTCAATCATCGTGCGAAGGGCGGCGTGCCTGACGATATTCCGGTCGTGACGCTCGCGGGCGCGCCGCTCGCAATCGGCCAGTTGCTCAAGCAGGCCAATCTCGTGCCGTCGACCAGCGAGGCGCTGCGCAACATCGAGCAGGGTGGCGTGAAGATCGATGGCACGACTGTGTCCGACAAGGGCCTGAAGGTCGAAGCCGGCGAGTACGTCGTGCAGGTCGGCAAGCGCCGTTTTGCGCGCGTCACGCTGACGGCTTGATGGCGCGGCGATAACGCGATGGTGACTCGAGCGTTGCATCCGGAGTCGAGCCGATGATCGCGCTGATTCAGCGCGTGCGGCGCGCGGAAGTGCGCGTGGGCGATCGCGTGACCGGTGCGATCGAGGCGGGCCTGCTTGCGCTCGTGTGCGCCGAACGTGGCGACACGGAGGCCGCCGCCGACCGGCTGCTCGCCAAGGTGCTCGGCTACCGCGTCTTCAGCGATGCGGCCGGCAAGATGAATCTCTCCGTGCAGAATCTCGACGGTGCAGGGCGCGCAGGCGGATTGCTGCTCGTTTCGCAGTTCACGCTAGCTGCCGACACCAACAGCGGCCTGCGTCCCAGTTTCACGCCCGCTGCGCCGCCCGACGAGGGCAAGCGGCTATTCGATTACTTCGTCTCGGCCGCCCGCGCCAGGCACCCGATCGTCGAGACAGGCGAGTTCGGCGCCGATATGCAGGTGTCGCTCATCAATGACGGACCGGTCACGTTCTGGCTGCAGACGAACGCCTGAGATTCAACTGCCGCTGCGTGGTTCAAGCGGCGGCACGCTTCCACTCCTCCAGCCGCTTTTTGCGACAATAGCGGCTCGGCATAACCGGCTACTGGCGCCCACGCTCATCCCATGACCACGCAGATTCTGTTCATCCGCCACGGCGAGACCGACTGGAACCGCATCAAGCGCATTCAAGGTCACATCGACATCCCGCTCGCGACGACTGGCCTCGCGCAGGCGCAACGCCTTGCACGCCGCATCGCGAGTGAGGTGAAAGCGGGCGCACGTCTCGACGCGATCTATTCGAGCGATCTGCAACGTGCCCAGCAAACCGCGCAGCCGATCGCCGACGCGCTCGGCCTGCCGCTGCAACTGCGTGAAGGCTTGCGTGAGCGCTCGTACGGTGCGTTCCAGGGGCATGACAGCGACGAAATCGCCGTCCGTTTCCCTGATGAGTACGCGCACTGGCAAACCCGCGATCCTGGTTTCGCGCCGCCTGAAGGCGAATCGCAGCGCACGCTTTATCACCGCGTGCTGCATGCAATCGAGCCTCTGGTGGCCGCGCATCCGGGTGGACGGATCGCGGTCGTCGCGCATGGCGGTGTGCTCGATTGCGTGCGTCGTTTTGCGTGCGGTTTGTCACTCGATGCGCCGCGTAATTACGCGTTGCTGAACACGAGCGTCAACGTGGTGGATTATGCCGACGACGCCAGCAAGGCGACGATCGCGTCGTGGGCGGACGTGTCGCATCTCGACGCGCCGAGTGATGACGATAACTTCAAGAAGCGGGTGCCGGAACCGGGGCGTTAAGCGTCGCGACTTACTTCAACGCGCGCATCCGCCTCAGGTCGCGGCCGCATCCCACAGGCCGGATATGGGGCTCGAAGAGTCTGGTGCGGCGAGGCCGAAATGCCGGTACGTGAGCAGCGTGGCGACACGGCCGCGCGGCGTGCGCTGCAGGAAGCCTTGCTGGATCAGATACGGTTCGAGCACGTCTTCGATCGTGTCGCGCTCCTCGCCGATTGCCGCTGCCAGATTGTCGACGCCGACCGGGCCACCGTCGAATTTGTGCAGGATTGCTTCGAGCAGTTTGCGGTCCATCAGGTCGAAGCCGACCGCGTCCACGTCGAGCATTTTGAGTGCCGCGTCCGCCACTTGCGCGGTGATGTTGCCGTCGGCTTTCACCTCGGCGAAATCGCGCACGCGGCGCAACAGCCGGTTCGCGATCCGCGGCGTGCCGCGTGCGCGCTTGGCGATTTCGAATGCGCCATCCGGGTGGATCTGCGCATGCAGCAACGACGCCGAACGCGTGACGATGCGCGCCAGCTCTTCGGCGTTATAAAACTCGAGCCGCGCGACGATACCGAAGCGGTCGCGCAGCGGATTGGTCAGCATACCCGCGCGGGTGGTTGCGCCAACCAGCGTGAACGGCTGCAGATCCAGCTTCACGCTGCGCGCAGCCGGTCCTTCGCCGATCATGATGTCGATCTGATAGTCCTCCAACGCCGGATACAGAATTTCTTCGACGACCGGCGAGAGCCGGTGGATTTCATCGATGAACAGGACGTCGTTGGCTTCGAGGTTGGTGAGCAATGCGGCGAGGTCGCCGGCGCGTTCAAGCACCGGGCCGGATGTTTGCCGCAGATTGACACCCATTTCCCGCGCGATGATGTGCGCGAGCGTGGTCTTGCCGAGACCCGGTGGCCCGAACAGCAGCACGTGGTCGAGCGATTCCGACCGGCGCCTGGCGGCTTCGATGAAAATTTCCAGCTGGCCGCGTACTTTTTCCTGCCCGACATATTCTTCGAGCTGGCGCGGGCGCAACGCGCGCTCGAACGCTTCTTCGTTCGGCGAGACGGGCGTGGCCGCGATGATGCGCTCGGCGGCGAGTTTGTCGGTTTCGATCATGCGGTCATTGTACCGCGCCCCGCCCGTTGCGAAACTCGGCCGAATGGCTAGGGTGTGCGCCGCGCCGCCGTGTGCGAAGCTTTACTTGTCGCACGCGGCGCCACCGTCACGGCATGAGCTTTTAACCCTTGGACAACGCCTTCAATGCGAGCTTGATCCCTTCGGAAACGCCGGTCCCGGCCGGCACGTTCTTGACGGCCGCTAACGCTTCTTTTTCGGAGTAGCCCAATGCGATCAGTGCGTTCAGGATGTCGGACGCGTGGTCGGATGCCGACGCCGCGCCTGCCAGTGCGCCCAGGTCGGCGCCGATCTTGCCCTTCAGTTCGAGGAGCAGCCGCTCCGCTGTTTTCTTGCCGATGCCAGGCACGCGAGTCAGTCGCGCAGCGTCCTGCATCGTGACGGTCTGCGCCAGTTCATGCACGCTCATGCCGGAGAGCACGGCGAGCGCCATACGCGCGCCGATGCCGGTGATCTTCAGCAGTTCGCGGAACGTCGAGCGTTCCTCGGCGGTGCCGAAGCCGTACAGCAGATGCGCGTCTTCACGCACGATCATTTGCGTGAGCAGCACGACGCGTTCGCCGGTCGACGGCAGGTTGTAGAACGTGCTCATCGGCACATCGACTTCGTAACCGACGCCGTTGCAGTCGACGAGCAGATGCGGCGGATTTTTTTCCAGCAGAACGCCGGCAATGCGACCGATCATGGCGGATTCAATCTTGAGAGAAAGGGCGAGTGTAGCGCAGTGGATGCGCTGCGCGCGTGGTGCATGATGCGTTGTCGCGGTTCGCGCTGTTTCCACAATTCGTGCGGCCGGAAACAGGCGCGGTGGTGTTGCGGATCATGGCGCCGGCAAGCCGGAACTGAGAACCTAGCCCACCAACCGTCCACGCCGCACACGCAAGCCTTTTTTTGCGAGCGACGGCGCAATGCCGCCGAGCGTACTAAGCGTCGAGCCCCCATGCGCGTGGCAAATTGCCATGCCGAGAGCGTCGGCCGCATCGGTGCCAGGCACGCCGGAGAGGTTGAGCAGTCGCACCACCATTTGCTGCATCTGCTCCTTGGTCGCGCGGCCATAACCGACCACGGCCTGCTTTAACTGCAAAGCCGTATATTCGGCAACCGGGACGCCGCCCGCCACCAGTCCACAGATTGCCGCGCCACGCGCCTGGCCAAGCAGCAGGGTGGATTGCGGGTTGACGTTGACGAACACCTTCTCGATTGCCGACTGATCCGGTGAATGCTGACGGATCAGGGTCGAAATGCCTTCGAAAATGGTGCCGAGACGCGACGGCAGATCGGCGTCGGCGGTCTTGATCACGCCGCTTGCGACGTAGCTGAGCGTGTGTCCGGTTTGATCGATTACGCCAAAGCCGGTCACACGTAAGCCGGGGTCGATGCCGAGAATTCTCATGAGGTGCCGCGTATGCAGTGAAAACCAGGTGCTTGCGATACTACAACGAACGCGCCGTGTGGCGGTCGGTGTTCCAAAACAAAACGGCCCGGCGGAAAACTCCACCGGGCCGTTTCGCTCAAGCTACGCCGACGAGCATCGCATCACAACGACGCCGCCCGCGAAGCCGAATTCAATGCCGGAAGTGACGCACACCGGTCAACACCATCGCGATATTGTGCTCGTCTGCTGCACCGATCACTTCGTCGTCGCGCATCGAGCCGCCCGGTTGAATCACGCAGGTCGCGCCTGCCGCCACCACCACATCCAGACCGTCACGGAACGGGAAGAACGCATCCGACGCCACGGCCGAGCCGGTCAGCGTCAAACCGGCGTTCTGCGCCTTGATGCTCGCGATACGCGCCGAGTCGACGCGGCTCATCTGGCCCGCACCGACGCCGAGCGTCATGCCGTTGCCGCAGAACACGATCGCGTTCGACTTGACGTACTTCGCGACGCGCCACGCGAACAGCAGGTCGTCCATTTCCTTCGGCGTCGGGTGACGCTTCGTGACCACGCGCAATTCGTGCGGCTGCACGTTCTTCGAATCGAGCGATTGCACCAGCAGGCCGCCGCCGACGCGCTTCAGATCGAACGCGTTATGACCTTCACCCAAAGCGATTTCCAGCAGACGCACGTTCTGCTTGGCCGCGAACACCTGACGAGCCGCCGCGCTGAACGACGGCGCGATCAGTACTTCGACAAACTGCTTGGCCACCGCTTGCGCCGCCGTTTCGTCGACTTCACGGTTGAACGCGATGATGCCGCCGAACGCTGAGGTCGGGTCGGTCTGGAACGCCTTCGCATACGCTTCGTTTGCGTCCGCGCCCACTGCCACGCCGCAAGGATTCGCGTGCTTGACGATCACGCAAGCCGGCACGTCGAAGGTCTTCACGCATTCCCACGCTGCATCGGAATCGGCGATGTTGTTGTACGACAGTTCCTTGCCTTGCAACTGGTTGTAGTTCGCCAGCGCGCCCGCCGGCACGGAAAGATCGCGGTAAAACGCGGCGCTTTGATGCGGGTTTTCGCCGTAGCGCAGATCCTGCACCTTGTCGAAAGCCAAGTTGAACGTAGCCGGGTAAGCATTGCGCGACGAGTGTTGCAGTTCGTCGGTCAGGCTCGTCAGGTAGTTCGTGATCGCGCCGTCGTACTGCGCGGTGTGCGCGAATACCTTGGTGGCCAGGCGGAAGTTCGTCTTGTACGAGACTGCGTTGCTATTTGCACGCATTTCGTCGAGCACGACCGCGTAGTCCACCGGATCGACCACTACCGTCACGTCGCGATGATTCTTCGCGGCCGAGCGCAGCATGGTCGGGCCGCCGATGTCGATATTCTCGATCGCGTCTTCCAGCGAGCACTCTTCTTTCGACACGGTTTGTACGAACGGATACAGATTCACGACCAGCAGGTCGATCGTCGGGATGTCGTGCTTTTCAAGCGCTGCCATGTGTTCCGGCAGGTCGCGGCGCGCGAGAATGCCGCCATGCACCTTCGGATGCAGCGTTTTCACGCGCCCGTCCAGCATTTCCGGGAAGCCCGTGTAATCGGCGACTTCGGTGACGGAGAGACCCGCGTCCGCGAGCAGTTTCGCGGTGCCGCCGGTCGACAGGATCTTGACGCCGAGGTCCGACAGCGACTTGGCGAAGTCGACGATGCCGGACTTGTCGGAAACGGAGATGAGCGCTTGCTTGATCATGATGAAGACGAAAAGCCGAAGGGAAACGTGGCAGGGCGCCTGAAACTACAACGAACTACAACAGACCGTGCTGTTGCAGCTTCTTGCGCAGCGTATTGCGGTTGATGCCGAGATACTCGGCGGCCAGCGACTGGTTGCCACCGGCCTGCTCGAGCACCACTTCGAGCAAGGGTTTTTCCACGCATGAAATCACCATGTCGTAGACGTCATGCGGATTGGAGCCGTCGAGATCCTGGAAATACATCCCTAGGCTGTCGCGGACAGATTGTTCGATATTGTTCTTGCTCATGCTGCTAGTCGGTCGGTATGGTCCGGCTCGCCGTCGTTCTTGCTGAGCGTCTCGTCGACGTAGACGAGGCGGTCGGAGATCGCCTTTTGGGCGTCGAAGAATTCGTTGACGGCGAGGAGTTGTTCGCGCGTGGTGTCCAGCGTATTCATACGGTGCCGGAACACGTTGGCGCCAGAAAGGCCGCGAGTGTACCAGCCGATATGCTTACGCGCAGTGCGCACGCCCGTAAATTCGCCGTAGAACGCGTAGTGATCTTCGAGATGCTCGTTCATCACCTGCTGGATTTCGTCGATGCGCGGCGGCGGCAGCAACTCACCCGTTTGCAGGAAATGCTCGATCTCGCGGAACAGCCACGGACGCCCCTGCGCGGCGCGGCCGATCATGATGGCGTCGGCGCCGGTGGCGGCGAGCACCTCGCGGGCTTTTTGCGGCGACGTGATGTCGCCATTGGCGACCACCGGAATGCGCACCGCCGCTTTGACGGCAGCGATGGTCTCGTATTCGGCGTCGCCGTGATACAGGTCGGCGCGCGTGCGGCCGTGCACGGTCAGCATGGAAATGCCGGCGGCCTCGGCCAGACGCGCTACCGTCAAAGCGTTCTTGTTGTCGCGATCCCAGCCGGTGCGGATCTTCAGCGTGACGGGCACCGCATCCGGCCCGACGCCCACTGCGCCCACCACCGCCTCGACGATGCGCTGCACCAGCGGTTCGTTCTGCAGCAAGGCGGATCCCGCGGCCACGTTGCACACCTTCTTGGCCGGGCAGCCCATGTTGATGTCGATGATCTGCGCGCCGTTCGCCACGTTGTAGCGAGCGGCTTCGGCCATCATGACCGGATCGGCGCCGGCGATCTGCACGGCGATCGGCTCGACCTCGCCCGTGTGGTTGGCTCGGCGCATGGTTTTTTCGCTTTTCCACAACTGCGCGTTCGAGGCGACCATTTCCGACACCGCATAGCCCGCGCCCAGCCGTTTGCACAGCTGCCGGAACGGCCGGTCGGTTACGCCGGCCATGGGGGCGACGAACAGGTTGTTACGCAGATTGTGGGAGCCGAGAGTGGGCATGACTTGGACGCGCTTGTGTCCGATTGTTAAGTTTCTGTCAATCGAAGCTTGCGCGAAATGCGAAGGAAAACCGCCATTTTAGCGTTAACGGATAGTCGACACCCGACTTGAGCCTGTCGTAACTCATTAAATCTTCTATGAAAGTGGTCCGGTTCATAGAACCGGCACCGTTCGCGCGGCGACGCCTATGTGCCGGTTACGGCGCTTAAAAAAGGCTGCAGCGGTCGAGGGGCGTTGTGCGCGAGCCGGCGGCGCGCTCAGCGGCGCTGGCCGAACATCATTTGCCGCGCCAGCGCGGTTTTCACCGGCGGCACGAATTCGAGCGCGGTGAGGGCGAGGCCGCGCAAGGCGGCGAGCGGCGGGAAGTCGACGGTGAAAAGGCGCGCTAGCGTGTCGGTTGCGCCGATCGTCAGGCGACGGTCGAGCGCGCGGCGTTGCGCGAACGTCGCGAGAGCCAGCGGGGTTGGACCTTCCGCCGACAAGGCATCGGCGAGCGCGTGCGCATCGCGCAAGCCCAGATTCAGACCCTGACCTGCCACCGGATGCAGCGTCTGCGCCGCATTGCCGATTGCAACGACGTGGCCGTTCACTAGCGTATCGACCGCGTTCAGTCCCAGCGGGAACGACGCGCGCCCCTTGATTTGCGTAAAGCGGCCCATGCGGTTGCCGAACGCGGTACCGAGCTCGCGCAGGAATTCGTCATCGGAGAGTTGTGCGCGTCGTGCGGCTTCGTCGGGTGCGCAGCACCAGACCAGCGCGTAGTTCGCGCCGCGCACGCCGCCCATCGGCAGCAGCGCGATCGGCCCTTGCGACGTGAAGCGCTCCCACGCCACATGCGGTTGCGGCGCCGACACGGTGACCGTGCCGACCAGCGCGGTCTGCCCGTAATCGCGCGTATCGCCGCCGGCGTTGCTACCCGCGCTCCTGGCGGTTTTCTGGTCGCCGAACAGGCCGCCTTCGGCATTCACCAGAATCCGCGTGCGCAGATTGCGTGTGACACCCGCGGTTTCGATCGGCAGCGTGACGCCGTCGAGGTCCTGAGCCGGCGCCGCGGCGGAGGTGGAGCGGAACCAGTGCACCGAGCTCGCGTGAACCGCTTCGGCGAGACCATGCACGATCGAGCCATAACGCAACACGTAGCCGAGCGCCGGCAAACCGTGCTCGCTGTGATCGATCAGCGTGCGGCCGAAATGGCCGCGCTGCGACACGTGGATGCGCTGGATCGCGGTGGCGTCGGCGGGCCAGCGCAAAGGCTCGAGAATCATGCGGCTACCGTGCGAGACGGCGATCGCGCGCGGATCGGCAATCGAATCTTCCGGCTCGCGCGCGTCGATCAACGCGATCTTCAACGCCTGCGTCGCGCTGCGGCGGGCCAGCCAGCCGGCAAGCGCCAGCCCGACCGGCCCGGCGCCGACGATCGTCACGTCGAAATCGAAGCCTTGGTCGGACGCGGCGGGTTTCAGAATCACCGTCGACTGGGAAACGTCGTTCATTGCGGGTTGCTTCCTTGGGTTACTGCCTCGGTTACTGCTTTAGCGGCTGTGCCGCGCGGGCTTCCTGCATCAACGCCTCGATCTCGTCGGCTGCCACCGGGACGTCGCGTGTGATCAGCTCGCAACCTGCCGCCGTGACGATCGCGTCGTCCTCGATGCGGATGCCGATGTTCCAGTAGCGCTCGGGCACGCCTTCGGTCGGACGGATGTACAAGCCGGGCTCGACGGTCAGCGTCATCCCCGCCTGCAGCGTGCGCCACGGCAGCGCGCCCGCTTCGTCGCGCGGCGCGCCGCGTTCGCGGTAGTCGCCGACATCGTGCACGTCCATGCCGAGCCAGTGGCCGGTACGGTGCATATAGAACGGCGCATAGGCGCGCTCCGCGATCACCTGGTCGACCGAGGCGAACTTCGTACGGTCGACGATACCGGTGTCGAGCAGGCCTTGCGACAGCACGCGCACGGCGGCCTGGTGGGGATCGTCGAAGGTCGCGCCGACCCGGGTGGCGTTGACGGCAGCCTGCTGCGCGGCCAGCACGATGTCGTACAACTCGCGCTGCGCCGGCGTGAAGCGGCCGCTCGCCGGGAAGGTGCGGGTGATGTCGGACGCGTAGCCGTCGAGTTCGCAGGCGGCGTCGATCAGGATCAGGTCGCCGTCCTGGGCGATGGCGTTGCCGGCCGGGTAGTGCAGCACGCAGGCATTGGCGCCCGTGGCGACGATCGACGTGTAAGCCGGCGCCTGCGCGCCGAATTTGCGGAATGTGTAGAGCAGCTCGGCTTCGAGTTCGTACTCGCGCACGCCGGGGTGGCAGGCGGCCATCGCGCGGCGATGCGCCTGCGCGGAAATCTGTCCGGCGCGGCGCATGATGGCGAGTTCGTGGTGATCCTTGATGAGCCGCATCTCGTCGAGCAACGGGATCAGGTCATGCGCGGCCGTGGGCGCGGCGACGCCGCTGCGGCCCAGCGAGCGCACCGCGTCGAGCCAGCCGCGCACCTGTTCATCCCGTTCCGCCGACGTGCCGAGCGCGTAATGCAGCGATGGCTTGTCGGCGAGAATGCGGGGTAGTTGCGCGTCGACTTCGCTCACGGGGAAGGCTGCGTCGAAGCCGAACGCCTCGCGCGCGCCGTCCGGCCCGAAACGGAAGCCTTCCCAGGTCTCGCGCTCGACATTCTTCTCGCGACAAAACAGGATTGAGGCCGGTTCGCCCGATGCGGCGCTTGCGTCCAGCACCAGCCAGGCCTCGGGTTCCGTGAAGCCCGTCAGATAGTAGAAGTAGCTATCGTGCCGGTAGGGGTAGTCGGCGTCCCGGTTGCGGAGCTTTTCCGGCGCGGTGGGGACGATGGCGACGCCCCCACCCGTCGCGCGCAGCGCGGCGAGGACGCGCTCGCGGCGCGTGCGGTAGACGTCGATGGCGATGGTGGGTTCGGTCGGCTGGTTCATCGTGAGATTGTAGCGCCCAATGCGGAGACTTATTTTGCGCGGATACTGGCGGGGAGAGGTGATCGCCCCAGCCACGTTAGCCATTTGGCCGGGTAGACGGCATGCTGGCGTCGCGGCAATGTTGCAATCCATCCACAGCGAGCATCCATGCGGCTTGCGAAGCGACTGCGCTATGCTCGGGAATGCCGCCGACCACTTATACTTTCGCCGAATTCAAGAAAAGGCAGATGGTAATGATGAAACTCATCGGTTCGCTCGCCAGCCCGTTCGTGCGCAAAGCGCGGATCGTTCTGGCCGACAAGAAGATCGACTACGAACTCGTGCCCGAGAACGTCTGGGCGCCGGATACCACGATTCACACTTTCAATCCGATCGGCAAAGTGCCATGCCTCGTGATGGAAGATGGCGAAGCGGTGTTCGACTCGCGGGTGATCTGCGAATACGTGGATACGCTGTCGCCCGTCGGTAAGCTGATTCCGCCGTCTGGGCGCGAGCGCGTCGAAGTGCGTTGCTGGGAAGCGCTCGCCGACGGCATGCTGGACGCCGCGGTGCTGATTCGCCTCGAAAGCACCCAGCGCACGCCCGAACAGCGCGTGGACGCGTGGGTCGCGCGGCAGCAGCGCAAGATCGACGAAGGCCTGATCGCCATGTCACAAGGTCTGGGCACCAAGCCGTGGTGCACGGGCAATCACTACACGCTCGCGGATATCGCAGTGGGCTGCGCGCTGGGCTACCTCGATTTCCGCATGCCTGAGTTGAACTGGCGCGAAGGGTATCCGAATCTGGATAAACATTTCCAGAAACTGTCGCTGCGTCAGGCGTTTATTGATACGGTGCCGGCGAATTGAGCGAAGTACTCGTTGCCGCTCAGCGGCGCGGTTGTCTGGAATCGAGCCGCCCGTATTTTTTGCTAAATTGCAAAATGATGTCATTCATGCTTTCATGAGCATAAATTTAAGCTTACGTTTGTGGTAAAAATGCGCCTACCGTCAGGCGCATTTTTTTTGTCTGCCGCGTGACGCAATGGTTTATGCAATCGACATACGCGGCGTTTTACTCCCGTGATATGCGGCCATTGCGAATGGGCGGTGCATTAAAACGCGCCGTCGATATTAATAACGTCCGCAAAAGAGACTTCCACCATGAAACCGTACCGCTTTGTCATTGCCGCTTCTGCCTGTGCGCTGTTTGCTGCGTGCTCGAACGTCAGCAACGTTAATCCGACTGCGCTGATCCAGTCCGGCCAGCAGGCCGCTCAGGCCGCCACACTCAGCGATGCTGACGTGCGTGCGCTGACCGACAAGTCGTGCGCGCAGCTGGATAGCGAAAATCAGATTGCCGCCGCGAACAGCAAGTATCAGAAACGCCTGAACAAGATCGCCGCGCAACTGGGCAACAACATCAACGGTGTGCCGGTGAACTACAAGGTGTACATCACCAAGGACGTCAATGCATGGGCGATGGCCAACGGCTGTGTGCGCGTTTACAGCGGCCTGATGGACATGATGAACGACAACGAAGTGCGCGGTGTGGTCGGCCACGAAATGGGCCACGTTGCACTCGGCCATACGAAGAAGGCGATGCAGGTCGCGTACGCGACTTCGGCGGCGCGTTCAGTGGCATCGTCGGCGGGCGGCGTGGCAGGCGCGTTGTCCGGCTCGCAACTTGGCGATTTTTCCGAGAAGCTGATTAATGCGCAGTTCTCGCAAACCCAGGAAAGCGCAGCCGACGATTATTCATTCGACTTGCAGAAAAAGAGGAATCTCGATCCGTCGGGATTGGTGACAGCGTTTAACAAGCTTGCGCAACTGGATGGCGGTAAATCGAGTATGTTGAGTTCGCATCCGGCTTCGCCGGCGCGCGCGCAGCATATTCAGCAGCGGATCGCGTCGAATCAGTAAAGGTTGATTTTTTATAAGCGCGCGCTCACGGGGTTCCGGAGCGCGCGTTTTTCAATTGGAGCGGGTTTTGTGCCGCGATTCGTCATGGCGCTTTCACGTATAAACGGCATGCGCGCAGTCACGCCGTTTATCGCGAGTTATTTCTTACCGTTTTGCCGCCGCGTAATCCCCGGCCCGAACGCAAATCCGAACGCCAGCAGCAATAACGAAACCGCCAGCACCGTGTTATTGCCGCTTGTCACATAAGGCGTGCTGCCCGAAGTGCCTTGCACCGTCACATCGAGCGAGCCGATCGTGTAGGGCGTCAGGCGTCCGATTACTTTGCCGTTGGCGTCGATCGCGGCGGTCATGCCGGTGTTGGTCGCGCGCAGCATCGGCCGGCCGGTTTCCAGCGAACGCATGCGTGCGATCTGCAGATGCTGATCCAGCGCGATGGTGTCGCCGAACCAGGCGAGATTGGTTGAGTTGACCAGTACGCCCGCTGGCGTATCGCTCTCGCGAATGTTCCGCGCGATCTCCTCGCCAAAAATGTCCTCGTAGCAGATATCGACCGAGACCGGCTGGTTATGCACGATGAACGGCTTCTGCACCGGCGCGCCGCGCGCGAAATCGCCGAGCGGAATGCTCATCAGATTCACGAACCAGCGAAAGCCCCACGGCACGAATTCGCCAAACGGCACGAGATGGTGTTTGTCGTAGCGATACACGTCGCGCGTGCCCGGCGTGACGCCGAACAGGCTGTTCGTGTAGTCGATCACCTGGCCCTCAGGCGTGATCGTGCCGCCGATGGCGCCGAACACGATCGCGGTGCCGGTCGTGTCTGAAAAGTTGCGCACCGCCGACGCGAACTGCGGCGGCAATTGCTGCGCGAGCACCGGAATGGCGGTTTCCGGCGTGACGATCAGGTCGGCCGGCTTCGACGTGATCATCTGCTGATACTGGTCGATCGCGGCGCGCATGCCGGCTTCTTCGAACTTCATTTCCTGTTTGACGTTGCCCTGCAGGAGGCGCACCGTCAGCGGCGCGTTGGCGGGCAGGGTCCATTGCGCGAGCGGCAGCAGCAGGCCGGCCGCGATCAGCGCAACCGCGATTCCCCCCGGCACGGCAACGCGTGCGCCGCCGCGTTTAGCCTCATTACCGGCATTTCCCGCATTGCCGCCGCCGGCGGTTTCGAATTGCCCGCGCGAAGGCAACAGCGGCATCAGCGCCTGCACGATCAACGCCGCGACCAGCGCCAGCATCCAGCCGACGCCGTACACGCCCGCCACCGGCGCAAACCCGGCGAACGGACCGTCTACCTGCGCATAACCGCTCGCGAGCCACGGAAAGCCGGTGAACACGGTGCCGCGCAACCATTCACCGATCGCCCACGCGCTCGCAAACGCCAGCGCGCCGTGCCAGGTCGGTGAAAACGGTTTGTCGGTATCGGACGCGCCGTTGCGCGCGTGCCCTGCGCAGAACGACCAGATGCCGGCAGCCAGCGCCGGATACACCGCCAGATACAGCGAGAACAGCACGACAGCCGCGCTCGCGAGCGGTGCGGCCATGCCGCCGTAGTCGTGCATGCTGACGTACAGCCACCACACCCCGGTGACGTAGTTGCCGAAGCCGAACGCGCCGCCCGTCAGCGCGGCGCTTTTCCAACCGGTCGTCCGCGTAAGCCATGCGAAAAAGAACACGAAGATCGCGAGTTCGAGCCAGCCGCCATGAGGCGTCGGCGCGAACGACAGCGTATTGGCCGCACCAGCGGCCAGCGCGACCAGGTAATGCCAGCGGGGCAGTGCGCGGCCGCGCGCTTCTCGGGCGGCAGAGGCACTCACGCCGCGGCGCGAACGGGATGTAATCGGGTCGGCCATTGTTGCGCGGTCGGCGTGAGGAGTTGAAGAAGCGAGGAAAAGGAGCGGATCAGGTCTGCACGTGCTGTGCTTCGCGCTCGCGCTGGCCGGCGAGCGGGTCGCGGCGCACCAGCAGCATGTGAATCTGCCGGGCGTCGCCGCGCAGAATCTCGAAGATCAGATCGTCGAGGCGGACTTTTTCGCCGCGATGCGGCACCCGTCCGAAATGATGCGTGACGAGGCCGCCGATCGTATCGACTTCGTCGTCCGGGAAATGCGTGCCGAAGGACTCGTTGAACTGCTCGATCTCGGTGAGCGCGCGCACGCGGAAGCGGCCGTCCGGCGAGGCGATGATGTTGCCGCTTTCCTCGTCGAAATCGTATTCGTCTTCGATATCGCCGACGATCTGTTCCAGCACGTCTTCGATTGTGATCAGGCCGGCCACGCCGCCGTATTCGTCGACCACCACCGCGAGGTGATTGCGATTCACGCGGAAATCGTGCAGCAACACGTTCAGGCGCTTCGACTCCGGAATGAAGACGGCGGGGCGCAGCATGCCGCGCACGTCGAATTCGTCTTCGGCGTAGTAGCGCAGCAGGTCTTTCGCGAGCAGCACACCGATGATGTTGTCGCGATTGCCTTCGAATACGGGGTAGCGCGAGTGCGCTTTTTCCAGCACGTAGGGGATGAATTCGGCGGGATTGTCCGCGATGTTGATCGCGTCCATTTGAGCGCGCGGCACCATGATGTCGCGGGCGCTAAGTTCAGACACCTGGAATACGCCCTCGATCATCGACAGCGAGTCGGCGTCGATCAGATTGCGCTCGTGCGCGTCCTGCAGGATTTCCAGAAGTTCGGCGCGCGAGTCGGGCTCGGGCGAGATGAAGTCGGTCAGACGCTCGAGGAGTGAGCGTTTTTCCTGTGGTTTGTCGCTAGTTCGGTGTCGACTGGGATACGTGTCGTTCATGGTAGTGCGCCCGGCGAGACTGGGCGCGCTGTTGCAGAGCATTAAGGATACACCAGGCACATGGCAGGACCGTGTCCTGCCGGGCTGGGCGATGAATGAAGCGGTGATGCAACCCCCGGCCGTGTGCGGGGGGCGTGGGTCAATCCTAACTGATTACGCGAGGAAAAGCGTTTTCGAGCAAAAAAGTGCGGAGTGTGTGGCGCGCTGCAGTGCGTTCGGGTGCGCGCGGTTTATTGTGCCGATCCCTAGCCCGTTTGCCGGTCAGCGTCATGACCGGCCTCGCGGCTTTCCTCCCGGCAACGCTCGAGCAGCGCTTCGAGTGCGCGGTCGGGCATGCCGCTTTCGCGCAGCGCGTGGACGGTGCGGCTGACGTAGTCGAGCGTGGTGCCGTAGCGGCCGCTCGCGCAGCCGAACACGGTTTTGACGACCTCGTCGCGCAGTTTGCCGGTGTAGGTTGGCACGTCGCGCCGCATCACGAACGCGAGCGCGTCGACGCGCCGGCCGTCGGCGAGCACGCAGGGCAGCCACGTCGGGCGATACGAACCCATGGGCATTTCACGGCGCCACAGCGCTTCCAGATGCGGCATCGCACCCTCGGCGGCGAGGCGGAAGGCGATGCCGGAGCACGAGCCGCCGCGATCGAGCGCGAGCACGAGGCCCGGCTGTTCGGGCGTGCCGCGATTCACGCGCGACCACAGATACAGTCCGCGGTGATAACCATGCACTTTCGACCGGGCCGCTTCGACGCTAGGCAAACCGGGATTCCAGATCAGCGAACCATAACCGAACAGCCATAGATCGCTTTTGCGGTCCCAGTCGCGCAACGTGCATTCGAGCGACGCGCGCAACTCCTCCTCAGTCAGCAGCCGCGGTTCGCCGAGCGCGGGCGGGTAGTCCGGGCATGGCGTGCTTCGCGTATCGGTTTCAGGGGAGGACGTGCTCACGATAGTTTCTGACGGAGATGGCAAAGAGGTTGGCAAAGACTATTGATAAGGATCCGGGAAACCGAGCTTGCCGAGGATTTCGGTTTCGATCGCTTCCATTTCCTCGGCTTCTTCCTCGACCTCATGGTCGTAGCCTTGCGCATGCAAGGTGCCGTGCACCAGCAGATGTGCGTAGTGCGCGATCAGCGGCTTACCCTGTTCGGCGGCTTCTTTTTCGACCACCGGACAGCACAGGATCAGATCGCCCGTCACCGGATCGTCTTCCGATTCGGCGTACGCAAACGTCAGCACATTGGTCGAGTAATCTTTGCCGCGATAGGTGCGGTTCAGCGTGCGGCCTTCTTCGGCGTCGACGAAACGTACGGTCAGTTCCCCGTCCGCGAAGAGCGCCGCCTTGATCCAGCCGGCCACGGTGGCGCGCGGCAGCAGCGCCTTGTGTTCCGGCCAGGTCTTGGCGGCGGGGAATTGCAGATTCAACGTCAGTTTTGGTGCGCGGCTCATGCTTGATCGGTTTGTTGCCTGGTTTGCTGCGGCCTGTCCAGTGGAGTGCGGTGCAAAATTAACGACGTAAATGAACGACGCAATCTAGCGCGCATCCGCCGGACTGGCGGTTTTCTGCGAATGCGCATCGTACGCCTCCACAATTCGTGCGACCAGCGGATGCCGCACCACGTCCGCGCTCGTAAAGCGCGTGAGCGCAATGCCGCGCACGTCCGCCAGCACCTGCTGCGCTTCGATCAGCCCGCTCTTGTGACCACGCGGCAAATCGACCTGGGTCGTGTCGCCGGTCACCACCGCCTTTGAGCCGAAGCCGATCCGCGTGAGGAACATCTTCATCTGTTCGGGCGTGGTGTTCTGCGCCTCGTCGAGGATGATGAACGCGTGATTCAGCGTGCGGCCACGCATGTACGCGAGCGGCGCGATTTCGATCATCTGCCGCTCGAACATCTTGGCGGTCTTGTCGAAGCCGAGCAGATCGTACAGCGCGTCGTACAAAGGACGCAGATACGGATCGACCTTCTGCGCCAGATCGCCCGGCAGGAAGCCGAGGCGTTCGCCCGCTTCGACAGCCGGCCGCGTCAGCACGATGCGTTTGACCTGGTCGCGCTCCAGCGCGTCCACCGCGCAAGCCACCGCGAGATACGTCTTGCCCGTCCCCGCCGGACCGATGCCGAAAGTCACGTCGTGAGAAATGATCTGCTTCAGATACTCGCGCTGCATCGGCGTGCGGCCGCGCAGATCGGCGCGGCGTGTGTACAGCTTCGGGCCGAGTTCTTCGAGGTCTTCGTCGCCGCTGTCGGCGGGCTGGTCGAACGGGTGATCCGGATTGCCCGGAAAGTGCGGGCTCAGCGCTTCCGTGCCATGGCCGTTGCCGTTCGTGCGATGGCGTGCCGGCTGACGCACTTCGACGAGCGCGAGCTGGATGTCGTCGACCGACAGCGGCTTCTGCGAGTTGTCGTAGAACTTTTCGAGCGCGGTAAGCGCGAGTTTCGCGCCGCGCCCGCGAATCGTGATGCGGTGGCCACGGCGTTGCAGCGTCACGTCGAGCGCCTGCTCGATCTGCCGCAGATTTTCGTCGAGCGGTCCGCAGAGGTTGGCGAGCCGCGCGTTGTCGTCGCGCGGAGCGGTGAATTCCAGATGCTGCTGAGTGGTCTTCAAGGCGGAGGATCGATCCTGTCGGGTTTGTAACGCTGGCTGGCGTCGCTCAGTGGGTGGTCGCGGGCGCGTCGTCGTGCACCAGCACGAGCTCGCCACGCAACGAATGTGGGTACGCATGGACGATTTTCACGTCCACCATCTGGCCGATCAGCCGTGCGTGCGACGCGACCGGCGCCGGGAAATTCACCACGCGGTTGTTCTCGGTGCGGCCCGCGAGTTCGTTCGGGTCCTTGCGCGCCGGGCGCTCGACCAGAATCCGCTCGACTTTGCCGACCATTGAATCGCTGATGCGCTGCACGTTTTCTTCGATCGTAGCCTGCAGATGGTACAGACGCTTGAGCTTCACTTCATGCGGTGTGTCGTCGTGCAGATTCGCGGCCGGCGTGCCGGGACGCGGGCTGTAGATGAACGAGAAGCTGGTGTCGTACTTCATCTCGTGGATCAACGTCATCATCTTGTCGAAGTCTTCTTCCGTCTCGCCGGGGAAGCCGACGATCATGTCCGTCGACAACGAAAGGTCAGGGCGGATCGCGCGCAGCTTGCGGATCACCGACTTGTATTCGAGCACCGTGTAGCCACGCTTCATCGCCATCAGGATGCGGTCGGAGCCGTGCTGCACCGGCAGGTGCAGGTGGCTGACGAGCTTCGGCACTTTGGCGTAGGTGTCGATCAGGCGCTGCGTGAATTCCTTCGGATGCGACGTGGTGTAGCGAATCCGTTCGATGCCAGGAATGTCCGCGACGTATTCGATCAGCTGGGCGAAGTCGGCGATCTCCGACGAACCGAGCGTGATGCCGGCGCGGTAGGCATTCACGTTCTGGCCGAGCAGCGTCACTTCACGCACGCCCTGGTCGGCGAGGCCGGCGATTTCGGTCAGCACGTCGTCGAGCGGACGCGACACTTCTTCACCGCGCGTGTACGGCACGACGCAGTAGCTGCAGTACTTGCTGCAGCCTTCCATGATCGACACGAATGCGCTCGCGCCATCGACGCGCGCCGGCGGCAGGTGATCGAACTTTTCGATTTCCGGGAACGAGATGTCGACCTGAGCCCGGCCGCTTTCGCGGCGCTTGTCGATCATTTGCGGCAAACGGTGCAGCGTTTGCGGCCCGAACACCAGATCGACATACGGCGCGCGCGCAACGATCGACGCGCCTTCCTGGCTCGCCACGCAACCGCCCACGCCGATGATCAGATTCGGGTTCGCTTCTTTCAGTTCGCGCACACGGCCGAGTTCGGAAAAGACTTTCTCCTGCGCTTTTTCGCGCACCGAGCAGGTGTTGAAGAGAATAACGTCCGCGTCTTCCGGGGTGTCGGTCTTGACGAGGCCTTCAGCCGCGCCGAGTACGTCGACCATCTTGTCGGAGTCGTACTCGTTCATCTGGCAGCCGTAGGTCTTTACATAAACTTTCTTGGTCATCGATTTTCGCCGGTCGCAGTGGTTAACCTGGGGGCGTCGTTTAAAAGGTGGAGAGAGGCGAAAACGTGCGGACGGCCCGCGGGGCGGCGCTTTCGTCCACTTTCAATGCACGTTTGCAGCGTAGCTGAATATTATAGCCCTTCACCGGATGCGGTTTCCGTGGCCGCCTTTGCTCGCGGCCGCTCCGGCGGCAAGCCCAGCAGGCCTTCCAGTTCGTCCGACACCTGCGCGAAGCGCTCGCTCAGAAAATCGAGCAGCACGCGCACGCGCGGCGCCATGAAGCGGTTGCGGTGGTAGAGCGCGTGCAGTGGCGCGTCCGGGTAGCGCCACTCGGGCAGCAGGATTTTCAGGCAGTCGCCCCGCAAGTCCGCTTCCACGTCCCACATCGACTTGATGACGATCCCGTAGCCGCGACGCGCCCATTCGCGGGCGACCGCGCCGTCGTTGGTTTCCCGGGACGTTTCGAAAGGCACCGTGTAGTGCTGCACTTCGTCGCCGCGCGTGAAGCGCCATTCGTTGGCCGGGCCGGATGCGGTGCCGAGCACGATGCAGTCGAAATTCGCCAGATCGTTCGGATCCTTCGGCTCGCCCTTGCGTGCGATGTAGTCCGGCGACGCGCACAGCACACGGCGGTTCGGCGCCAGCTTGCGGGCGATGAGCGAGCTGTCCTGCGGCACGCCGAAGCGGATCGCCAGATCGATGTCTTCCTGCACCAGATTCGATAGCGAGTCCGACAGCGTCAGCGCGAACGTGACTTCCGGGTAGAGCGCGGTGAATTCGTCGAGCCAGTGCATCAGCAGGTTGCGCCCGAAGTCCGAGGTCGCGGAGATCCGCACCTTGCCGCGCACCACGCCCTGGCCGGCTTGCAGTGCGGCTTCGGCGTCGTCGAGCGATTGCAGCGCCTGGCGGCAGCAGTTCAGGTACAGGCGGCCTTCGTCCGTGAGCCTCAGCTGACGGGTGGTGCGCTCGAACAGGCGCGTTTTCAGCCCGGTTTCGAGTTTGGCCAGCCGCGCGCTGGCGGCGGCCGGCGTCAGGCCCATCTTGCGGCCCGCCGCCGACAGGCTGCCCTGCTGCGCCGCTTCGACGAACAGGCGGATATCACCGAGGTTATCCATCGCGATCTTTCAAAGTTATTTGAAAATGTTTCAAATGCTACGCCAATTATCAAATCGACGTGTTCCGCTCACAATGCACTCCTCGTAAACCCTTTGTGCTCCGTGCAGCCCACGCCATGCAACTCGATCACGCAACGATCGTCACCGCCGACCTCGAGACCGCCCGACGTTTCTTCGTCGATGTCGCAGGGCTGACGGAGGGCGTGCGTCCGCCGTTTTCGATCGACGGCTACTGGCTGTACGCAAACGGCCGGCCGGTGATTCATCTGATCGATGCGACGGTACCCGCCGTAGCGGGCAGGGCCACGCCGCGCATCGACCATGTCGCCTTCCGGCTGGAGAGTGCCGACGAATGGGCGGCGCTGTTGCGGCGCGTGCATGCGGCGGACATGCCTTATCAGCTTGCCGAAGTGCCGCAGATGGGGCCGCAGCAAGCCGAACAGCAACTGTTCGTCGCGCTCGCGCCGGGAGTGGTCATCGAATTCGTGACGGCGCTGCGCAACGCCCACCGTGGCTAACACGCTCAACTTTAGAACCTGGAGTAGAAAAATGCCCATTCCATTACTGGCGCTCGCGATCAGCGCTTTCGCGATCGGCACGACCGAGTTCGTGATCATGGGCTTGCTGCCCGAGGTCGCGCGCGATCTGGCTGTGTCGATTCCGTCGGCCGGTTTGCTGGTGAGCGGCTATGCGCTCGGCGTCGCCGTCGGTGCGCCGCTGCTCGCGGTGGTCACCAGCAAGATGCCGCGCAAACTCGCGTTGCAGTTGCTGATGGGGGTGTTCATTGTCGGCAATACGCTGTGCGCGATTGCGTCCAGCTATTCGGTGTTGATGATCGCGCGCGTGGTGACGTCGTTTGCGCATGGGTCGTTCTTTGGCATCGGCGCGGTGGTGGCGGCTTCGCTCGTGCCGGCTGAAAAGCGGGCAAGCGCCATTGCGCTGATGTTCACCGGTTTGACGCTCGCGAATGTGCTCGGCGTGCCGTTCGGGACTTTCGTCGGCCAGGAGTTTGGCTGGCGTGCGGCGTTCTGGATCGTCAGTGCATTTGGCGTGCTGTCGCTGGCGGGCGTGTCGTTACTGGTGCCGAATCATCACGATTCCGGCCCGGTCGGCCTGGGCCATGAAGTACGCGTGCTGAAAGATCCGCAAGTCTGGACCGCGCTCGCGATGACGGTGCTGGGCTTCGGTGGTGTGTTCGTCGTGTTCACCTATATCGCGCCGATTCTCGAACAGGTCAGCGGTTTCTCGCCGCGTGGCGTCACGCTGATTCTGGTGCTGTTCGGCGTCGGTCTCACGATCGGCAATACCGTGGGCGGCAAGCTCGCGGACCGTGCGCTGATGCCTTCGCTGATGGGCATTCTGGTGGCGCTCGCGGTGGTGATGGCGATCTTCGCGCGCACCAGCCACTCGCAGGTGGCGGCGGCGATCACCATTTTCGTGTGGGGCATTGCGGCGTTCGCGACGGTGCCGCCGCTGCAGATGCGTGTGGTCGAGAAGGCCGCTGCCGCGCCGAATCTGGCTTCGACGCTGAACATCGGTGCGTTCAACGTGGGCAATGCGGGCGGCGCGTGGCTCGGCGGTCTGGTGATCAATCACGGCCATTCGCTCGATACCCTGCCATGGGTGGCGGCGGCGGTTAGCGTGGTGGCGTTGTTGCTCTCGTGGTTCGCGGCGCGGATGGACACTCCGGCGGCGACCGTGGCGCAAAGCGCCTGAGTCTGCGTGGGGGCGCCTGAGGTCCCCGGATGTGCCTGAGTGCGTGTACGTGCGTGTCGGTGTGTTCGAGCGCCACTGAGCCCGAGCACGCCCATATGAAAAATTCGCACAAGCTTTGCGAGAATCGTCCTCCGCAATGCTGATAACAGTGTGAAGATAACTTCGTTGGGCGCGGCGAGGCGCGATGCTATCTTGCTTCCACTAACCGCTTGCCCGCCGTCCGGCGGCGCTCCTGGAGGCAATCATGCATTCCCCGCTTGCGCTGGTTCGCGACCCCACGGCTGACACCGATGCGTCGCCGCGTGCCGCTGAACCTTTCGATGCTCTTGAACATCTGGTCGGTGTGAATCTCGCCCGTTTGCGCGCCGAGCGCCAACTTTCGCTCGACGCCCTGGCCCGCGCCTCGGGCGTCTCGCGAGCGATGCTCGCGCAGATCGAGTCGGCGCGCAGCGTGCCGTCGATCAAGGTGCTGTGCAAAGTGGCATCGGCGCTGAAGGTATCGGTGGCGGCGTTCTTGCGACGTCATGCGACCAACGGCTTCGAGCATTTGCCGGCGGAGCGTTCGTCGCGGCTCGTCAGTTCGAATGGGCGCTACTCGGCCCGGCCGCTTTATCCGGACGCCGAGCCGACCGCCGCCGAGTTTCACGAGCTGCGTATCGCGCCCTTGCACACCGAGGCCGGCACGCGCCGCGCGCCGGGCACCACGGTGAATCTGGTGGTGAGCGAAGGCACGCTGGAAGTCAGCGTGCACGACCAGCGCCAATTGCTGGCCACGGGCGACGCGATCGTGTTCGATGCCGACCAGCCGCACAGCCTGCGCAATCCTGGCGACACCGAAGCGCGCGCGTTTCGCGTCACGCTGAAGGCGGAAACGCCGCCGCGCTGGGATGTGCCCGCGCCGCACGATTTGACGCGGCAGGCCGCGCCGGTTTGACGAATGAGGTTTTTCAGGCGGATATGCGGTGAAGCCGAGATGTCCGTCTAATCAGTAGGGGTTGCGCTGCAGGTTCCGCGCGACTGTTGTATTCTTTGCCGGCCGGTCAATCCGGCAATCAGTGCGTCTTCAGGGCGGGGCGAAATTCCCCACCGGCGGTATGCCGGCAGCGCGAAAGCGTGAGCCGGTGAGCCCGCGAGCGCCCGCGTCGTTCAGCTTTCAGCGTATCGAAAGCGCAGTGGGGTCAGCAGATCTGGTGAGAAGCCAGAGCCGACGGTTAGAGTCCGGATGGAAGAAGATGTGCAGATAGTCATGTTCGTTTCCGTGATGCCGCCAGAGGTTCGGGCGGTGCGTGAACGTCGCTTTGCGCGGCGTTCAACGGCGCGTCTTTGTCTGTTTGCAATGCCCTGAAACGTTTTTCGCCCAACTTTTGCGATGAGCGTTTCAACTATGTCCTTTGCTACTTTTCCTGCTCCGTCGGTGATTGCGGATAGCGCGTCACTTGACCTCCCGCTGCTCGCCACCGAGCCCGTTCCGCCGCGTATCGCCGCCGCCTTGCAAGCCATGCGCGATGGCCGCGCTGTCGTCCTGCAAGACGATCACGACCGCGAGAACGAAGCCGATCTGATCGTTTCCGCCGAGCGTCTTTCAGTCGAAACCATGGCCTTGCTGATCCGCGAATGCAGCGGCATCGTCTGCCTGTGCCTGCCCGACGACAAGATCCGCGCACTCGAACTGCCACCGATGTCTGTCAACAATGAAAGCCGTCACGGCACCGCGTTCACGGTCTCGATCGAAGCGCGCGATGGCGTGACCACCGGCGTGTCCGCACTCGATCGCGTGACGACCATCCGCGCGGCTATCAGCGATCCGGCGAAGCCTGCCGACATCGTGCGTCCGGGTCACGTGTTTCCGCTGCGTGCTCAGCCGGGCGGCGTGCTCGCGCGCCGCGGCCATACCGAAGGCACGGTCGATCTGGCGATTCTCGCGGGTCTGAAGCCGGCCGGCGTGCTGTGCGAGCTGATGAACGCGGACGGCACGATGACGCGCGGCGCGGATGTGGAGCACTTCGCTCAACAACACAATCTGCCGATGCTGACGATCGCCGAGCTGGTGGAATTCCGCCAGGCGCTGGCGACGGCTCGCGAATGCGTCGCGGATGAGGCTTGATGCGTTAGAAAAAAACCCGCGCTCGGAAAAGCGCGGGGTTTCTCGGGAATTTGAAGCCGGCTATCGAAGCCGGCTTTTTTAATTGTTGCGTCCGCTAAGACTGCACGTCGCCAAACTCCCCGCGCACGCCGGCCTCGACCAGCGCGGGCAGTTCATCCATATGCTTCATGATGCGTGTCATGCCCATCTTGCGCAGCGCATCCGCATAACCGTCGGGGATATGGCTCGCACCGACGAAAGCAATCGTCTTCATCCCCGCCGCTCGCGCCGCATTCAAACCGGCCACGCTGTCTTCCACAACGACGCAGCGCGAGGGCTCCACGCCCAGTGTCTTCGCAGCGAACAGATACACATCCGGATAAGGCTTCGGCCGCGCGACCTGTTCGGCGCTGAAAATCCGCTCGCCGAAAATCTGCTGCAAACCCGCGCGCCGCACCGACGCATTCACGCGCGCCATCCGGCTGTTCGACACGACCGCGGCGGGCAGCGTTACGCGTTGCAAGGCGTCGCGCACGCCGTTGATCGGGCTGAGCGATGCCGCGAGTTCAAGCTCGACGTTGTGTTCAATCGTATTGAAGAAATCGGCAGGCAGCGTGATGTCGAACGACTTCTCGATGCCCTCGAGAAAGCGCGAGGTTTGCTGGCCGAACGCTGTTTTGACGACGGGTTCGAAGTCGAGGCCGGGGAAGGCGGCGGACAGCGTTTCGAGCATTACGCGGTCAGCGATGATTTCGCTGTCGACGAGCACGCCGTCGCAGTCACAGATGAGGTGGTCGATCATGCTTTAAGACGGAAAGCGAGAGGCACGCGAGCAAGATAGTTGCAAGCTCATGCGCGGAGATTGAAAGCATCATGATACGTGCTTTGGCGCCGCGTGCGCGGCGCCGTCGCCTGCCGTCGGCGCTTATTTGCGCCGTGAGAGCGCGCTTAGTGCGCCTTTAATGCGCCTCGTGTGCGCCCTATATACGCCCCACGCGCGGCGCAGGATCAGTGCGCGTGCAGATACAAATACAGCCCTGTTGCCGCCGCGCCGCCCAGCAAGGGACCGCACACCGGAATCCACGAATAACGCCAGTCGCTGTCACGTTTGCCCGGAATCGGCAGCAGTGCGTGCATCAGACGCGGCGACAGGTCGCGCGCGGGGCTCATCGCGTAACCGGTCGGGCCACCGAGCGAAATGCCGATGCCGAGCACCAGCAGGCCGACCGGCAGCGCGTCGAGCGCACCGAGGCCAACTTGCGGCGAAGCCAGATACAGCACACCGAGAATCAGCACGAAAGTCGCGATCATTTCAGTGAGCAGGTTATGCGGCACGCTGCGAATCGCAGGCGACGTGCAGAACACGCCGAGCTTCACGTCGGCATCGCCTTCCTTGTTGAAGTGCTGACGATAGGCGAGCCACACGAGCAGGGCGCCTGCCATCCCGCCGAGCATCTGCGCCGCGATGTAACCCGGCACTTTGGCCCACGCAAATTTGCCGGCCAGCGCGAGGCTGATCGTGACCACAGGATTCAGGTGCGCGCCGCTGTACGATGCCGTGACGTACACAGCGATGAACACGGCCATCGCCCAGCCCATCACGATCACGATCAGGTCCGCGCCTTTGCCCTTGGTGCGCGCGAGCAGTACGTTGGCAACCGCGCCGTTGCCGAGCAGCACCAGGAGCGCGGTGCCGATGAATTCAGCAATGTAAGGAGACATAATTTGGTATCCGAAATATAGTTGTTGGGGAAGCCGCTGGATAGGCGGCTTCGTTATATCGAAAGGTGTCTTATGGAACCGGTGGACAGCAATCAGGGCGTGTCGGCCCAGGCCTTCGCGGCGCGGATCGCGCGCTTCCAGCCGTCGAGGCACTCCTTGACGTCGGCGTGCGGCAGGGCAGGTGTGAAACGACGATCGAGCGCCCACTGGCTTTTCAGTTCGTTCACGTCTTTCCAGTAACCGACCGCGAGACCGGCCAGATACGCCGCGCCCAATGCGGTCGTCTCCGATACCTTCGGACGCACGGCGTCGACGCCGAGAATGTCGGCCTGGAATTGCATCAGCAGATTGTTCGCGCAAGCGCCGCCGTCCACACGCAATTCGCCGATGCGAATGCCGGAGTCGGCCTCCATCGCTTTCAGCACGTCGAGCGACTGATAGGCGATCGAGTCGAGCGCGGCGCGGGCGATATGCGCCGAACTCGTGCCGCGCGTCACGCCGAACAGCGTGCCGCGAGCCCGTGCATTCCAGTGTGGCGCGCCGAGACCTGCAAACGCGGGCACCAGATACACGCCATCACTATGCGGGACGCTACGCGCCATCGTTTCGATCTCGGCTGCGTTCTTGATGATGCCGAGGCCGTCGCGCAGCCATTGCACCACCGCGCCGCCGATAAAGATGCTGCCTTCGAGCGCGTAGTTGATCTGGTCGCCGATCTGCCACGCAATGGTGGTGACGAGATTGTTCTTCGATTCGATCGGCTTGTCGCCGGTGTTCATCACGAGGAAGCAGCCGGTACCGTAGGTGTTCTTAACCATGCCCGACTCCGTGCACATCTGGCCGAACAGGGCCGCGTGCTGGTCGCCGGCGATGCCCGCGAGCGGAATCTTGGAAGCGAATACGGTGGTCTTCGTCGACCCGTACACTTCCGACGACGCACGCACTTCCGGCAGCATGTTGCGCGGAATGTCGAGCGCTTCGAGCAGTTCGTCATCCCACTTCAGCGTGTGGATGTTGAACAGCATCGTGCGCGACGCGTTGGTCACGTCGGTGACGTGCAGACCACCTTTGGTGAAATTCCACACCAGCCAGCTATCTACCGTGCCAAAGGCGAGGCGTCCTTGCTTCGCTTTTTCGCGTGCGCCTTCGACGTTGTCGAGAATCCAGCGGATCTTCGTCGCCGAGAAGTACGAGTCGATCGGCAGACCGGTTTTCGTGCGGACTTTCTCTTCGAGACCTTGCTCTTTGAGCTGATCGCAGAAGTCGGCGGTGCGGCGGTCTTGCCAGACGATCGCGTTATAAATCGGGTGGCCGGTTTCGCGGTCCCACACGATGGTGGTCTCACGCTGATTGGTAATGCCGATCGCGGCGATCGACGTACCGTTCATGCCGGCACGCGTGACCGCTTCAGCGGCGACGCCGGCCTGGGTCGACCAGATTTCCTGCGGGTCGTGTTCAACCCAACCCGGACGTGGATAGATTTGCTGGAATTCTTTCTGAGCGGTCGACACGATATTGCCGAGCCGGTCGAACAGCATCGCGCGGGAGCTGGTGGTGCCTTGGTCAAGCGCGAGGATGTACTGATCCTGCATTGTCTCTTCTCCATGTGTTTTTTGAATCGCCGGATCGCTGACCGGCGACGGGAACGGCTTGTTGTTTTAAGCGGGCTGCAACAGTTCGAGCTTATGCGTCCCGGCTTTGTCAGTAGCCGAGGGGTGAAAATCGATTCGGATCATGCGGGTTCATCCACGTAGCCAGGGCGTGTTGCGATAGCCTGACGTAGGTGGTCTGGCTATGTGGCTCAGCTAAATGGCCTAACTAAATGGCTTAACTCAGTGACCTGACTAAATGACCCAACTAAGTGGTTTAACCAAGTGGCCTAACTAAACGATCTAACTAACTGGTTTAGCTAGGCACTCTGTCGGAACGGCTCGCGAGCGAACCATGCGTCAATGTCGTGTGTAATCGAATCGAGCGTGCCCGGTTCGACGTGCAGGCCGAGTTTCGAGCGGCGCCACAATACGTCTTGTGCGCTGCGCGCCCATTCGGTGTCGCGCAGGTAAGTGAGTTCGGCTTCGTAGAGACCCGGCGCGAAAGCGCGGCCGAGGTCGGCCACCGAGCGCGCGTTGCCAATGATGTCTTTCACGCGAGTGCCGTACGCACGCGCGAGCCGGTGAGCCAGATCGGCGGGCAGCCACGCATTCTGCTGCTTGAAACCGGCGAGGAAGCGCTCGAAGTTGGCTTGCGGAATATCGCCACCGGGCAGCGGTGCACCGGCCGTCCACGAAGGCGTGCCGTTATGCAGCGCGTGCGCGAGTTTGTCGACGGCTTCTTCCGCCAGCTTGCGGAAGGTCGTGATCTTGCCGCCGAACACCGACAGCAGCGGTGCTTCGCCCGCAGGCGCATCGAGTTCCAGCGAGTAATCGCGCGTAACCGCCGACGGGTTGTCCGCGCCTTCTTCCTCGAGCAGCGGACGCACGCCCGAGTAGGTCCAGCGCACGTCTTGCGGCGAGATCTTCTCTTTGAAGTAGCGGTTGATCGAATCGCACAGATACTGTGTTTCGTCGGCGTTGATCGCCACTTGCGACGGGTCGCCGCGATATTCGAGGTCGGTCGTGCCGATCAGCGTGTAATCGTGTTCGTACGGAATCGCGAAGATGATCCGCTTGTCCGGATTCTGGAAGATGTACGCGTGATCGTGTTCGAACAGACGGCGCGTGACGATATGGCTGCCTTTCACGAGGCGCACGCTGTGCGTTGCTCCCCGGCCGAGCGCGCCATTCAGCAATTCGCCGACCCACGGTCCGGCCGCATTCGCGATCGAGGCGGCGCGCACGTCGAGGATCGTGCCGTCCGCGCGCTTGAGTTGCGCGCGCCATTCGCCGCCGGCGCGTACCGCGCTCAGCAGTTTGGTGCGCGTGAGGATCTTCGCGCCGCGTTCCTTCGCGTCCAGCGCGTTCAGCACGACCAGACGAGCGTCATTCACCCAGCCGTCCGAATACACGAAACCGCGCTTGATCGAATCGACCAGCGGCGCGCCGGCAGGATGGTTGCGCATCACGATGCCGCGCGAGCCGGGCAGCAGTTCGCGTTTGGCCAGGTGATCGTAAAGGAACAGGCCGGCGCGGATCAGCCAGGCCGGGCGCAGATCGGGCATGTGGGGCATCACGAAGCGCAGCGGCCACATGATGTGCGGCGCGGCGCGCAGCAGCGTTTCGCGCTCCTGCAGGGCTTTGCGCACCAGCCCGAACTCGCGGTATTCGAGGTACCGCAGGCCGCCGTGAATCAGCTTGGTGCTGGCCGACGACGTATGGGCCGCCAGATCGTCCTGTTCGCAGAGCAGCACCGACAGGCCGCGGCCCGCCGCATCGCGTGCGATGCCTGCGCCGTTGATCCCGCCGCCCACGACGAGCAAATCGTATCTTGAGCCTTGCGTCACCTGCTGTGTCCTCTGCGTCGTATTCAGAAACTGGTTTGGAAAAACTATCGAAGCGATAGTGTTCGTTTTCGAACTTTAATGAACATATTCGAAAAAGTAAAGTTCGATTTTCTTAGGCACCCCTCTAGCGGCTGGCTAAGGTGGTGGCGTAACGCGCGGTCGCGGACGATACTCTCGGCAGCAGCCATTTCGAGGTGAATTCATGCGTGGACTTTGGATGATCGGCGCCGCTGCGCTCCTGACGGGATGCATCAGCTCGCCGAGCTTGAACGGGACGATGGGCGCGCCCTCGTTCGCATCGTTGCAGCAGATGTGCAGTGCCCAGACGGTCGACTACGGCAACGACGCGCAAGGCGTGTACGCGACGCTGTTCGATGCGTACGTGGCGAACCGGCGCGGCAAGTTGTCGAAGGACGATTACTGCGCGTTTCAGGCGTCGCTGGCGCAGCATTACACCAGCCTCGGAGCGAGTACTGACCCGCAAGTGCGCAATCAGTGGGTGACTTTCTTCACCGACCAGCGAGCCAAAGCGTTGAGCTGGCGCGCGGCGGCCGATCCGACCTTGCGTGCGGGCTGAGCTTCACGCCTGCCTGTTTCTGCCCAGAACTTTTTGCCGCCTTATTCGCGTTGAGTGATTTGATGGCATAACTCGGGGCTAGCCGCGCTGCGGCTGCGCCCCGCGCCACAACATCCGGTGAATTTGCGCGAATACGGCCTCGCGCGTCGGCGCGTTGCTCCCTGCGGCTTGTTGCGCCTGTGGCAGAGGCAACTGATTGGCGAGCGCCAGCATGGTGAAGCCGTGCAGGCTTGCCCAGTAGGCGTAACCGATCAACTGTGGATCGCCTTCCAGAATGCCCGCGGCAACGAGTTGCTCGAAATACGCCCCGAGCATGCTCCAGGCGCGCTGCGATGCCGCCCTGAGTTCCGGATAGACGCCTTCCTGCTGGGTCAGATCGAACATCAGGCGGTAGGCGTGCGGCTCGTCGAGTGCGAACGCCACGTAGGCGTCGCTGACGGCGGAGCGGTCGGTCGCGGGCGCTTCCTTCGCCACTGCTTCGAGCCGCGCCGCGAAACGGTTGAACGCCGCCGCGCGGACCATCGCAAGGATTTCGTCTTTGTCGCGGAAGTAGCGATAGGGCGTCATCGCACTGCAACCCAGTTCCTTCGCCAGTTCGCGCATCGTGACGCCTTGCGCGCCCCGCGTGGCGAACGCGTTTTCGGCTACGCGCCGCATGGTTTCGCGGAATTGCTGGATGTCGTCGGAGGAGAGCGTTTTTGGCATGCGCGAAGGCAGAAGGTCCGTCGCGTCAATTTACTGCGTAAATGAATTGGGCACAACAAAGCGGCCGTTGACGCGGCCGCTTCAGAATCCAGGGTACTAGGAAAAACGCTTGATGGCCCGGAGCGCACTGTCGCCGGTTTCGGTCACGCGCCATTGTTCGTTGCCCGACGCGAGCCGTTCGAGTTGCACAAGCTGGCGTTCCAGCAGGGCGTCGAGTTCTTCTCGCTCCATGTCGACCTGATTGGGAGCGTCCTTGACGAGCAACAACGTGGCGAATTCATGCGGACTCAGCATCGTTCTCTCCATGTCAAGCAAACGCGGACGGCCTTGGAGGCGACTGGCACGATGCCAGTGGAGTCCGCTAGAGGATCAGGCGGGAGGTGCGGCTATCACGACAGGTTCACGCTGCCGGCACTCCGCGTAACGCGGAACGGACGCCGGGGAACTGGAGTGTAGTCAACCGCCGGTCAAACACCAAATGGGCCCCAGTAAATTTTCCCTTTGACAATTGGGACCCGCAGAGGCGGTTTGGAGCAGCGGCCAGATCCTTGATTTCACTCGAAGTTTCGCGTGCACTGCAACATGGCGGAAGACGCCTGGAATCACTCGGCGATATACACCTGGCAGTTCGCGGCGGCGAGCGTTTCGTTCATCTCGGCGGGTGGCGCGGCGTCGGTGAAAAGCGCGTCGATCTGATCGAGATGACCCTGGCGAACGAGCGCCGGACGTCCGAATTTGGAGCTATCGGCGGCGAGAAACACGGTGCGTGCATGCTGGATGATCGCCTCGGCTACGCGCACTTCGCGGGTGTCGAAATCGCGCAGCGTGCCATCCGTTTCAATGCTCGACGTACCGATGATCGCGAAGTCCACCTTGAACTGCCGGATGAAGTCGATCGCCAGTTCGCCGACGATGCCCTTATCCCACGGCCGCACGATGCCGCCCGTCACCAGCACTTCGCAATCCGGATAGCCGCTCATCATGCTGGCGACATTCAGATTGTTGGTGATCACGCGCAAGCCGCGATGCCGGTTGAGCGCTCGTGCGACTTCTTCGGTCGTCGTGCCGAGGTTGATGAAGAGGGACGCCTGATCGGGAATGTGAGTGGCCACTAGCGTCGCAATGCGCCGCTTCTCTTCGTGGAACATTCGCTGACGCGCCGTGTACGAGACATTCTCGGAACTGGTCGGCAGGCTGGCGCCGCCGTGATAGCGGCGCAACAGGTTCATATCGGCGAGCCAGTTGACGTCGCGGCGGATCGTCTGCGGCGTCACATCGAAGTGCGCCGCGAGGTCGTCCACGGTCACGAAGCCGTCGCGTTGCACCCACTCCAGCAGTTCCTGTTGCCGGGCGTTGAGAGTCAGGCGGGGGTCTCGGGTCATGTGTCTCGGGTCGTGGGTTTTTATCGGCGCTGCCCGCCGCCGGCGCGAGAAGCCGAGCCGGAAGACGGGTAATGCGGGAACGAGGGTGAGCGTATTGTAAGACCATCGCACGTCTTGTCTGCCAACTCATGCGTCATGGTTCGGATCCAGGACGACCGTGCAGCGGTCCATTCAGGTCATTTACGCATTTATTCATTTGATAAATGAATTTGTTTTTTGTGCCGGATCGCGCTGCAATCCAAGGCTCCGCGTTTTACCCCGCGCGTAACCTGAGTCTTACCCGTTTCCCACGGTTTCCGGCGTTCGAGAACGCGCCGGACCACGCTTTCGAGAGTGTTCGACAATGACTGGCTTCAACTGGCAAAACCCCTATCCGACGCCGCGTCTGCCTGTATTCGCGCGCAATATCGTTTCGACTTCGCATCCGCTCGCTGCGCAAGCCGGTCTGCGGATGCTGTGGAAAGGCGGCAATGCCGTCGACGCGGCGATCGCGGCGGCGGCCGCCATCACGGTGGTCGAGCCGGTTTCGTGCGGCCTGGGCGGTGACGCCTTCGCGCTGGTGTGGGACGGCAAGAAGCTGCATGGCCTCAACGCGTCCGGCGTGTCGCCGGCAGCCTGGAACGTCGATTACTTCAAGCGTAAGTACGGTGAGGAAAACGGTCTCGCCAGGCAACCCAAGCGCGGCTGGGACGCCGTGACGGTGCCGGGCGTGATCGCCGGCTGGGAAGCGCTGCATCAGAAATTCGGCTCGCTGCCATTTGCCGATCTGATGGAACCGGCGATCGAGATCGCCGAGCGCGGTCATGCGGTGGCGAGCATCGTCGCCTACAAATGGGCGGCCGCCGTACCCGAATTGAAGGACCTGCCGGGCTTCGCGCAAACCTTCATGCCGCGCGGCCGCGCGCCGGAAGTCAGCGAACTGGTGCGCTTTCCCGGCCACGCGAAGACGTTGCGCAAGCTCGCCGAACAAGGTCCGCGCGCGTACTACGAAGGCGAGATCGCCGAACAGATCGCGGCGTTTGCGCGTGAGGGCGGCGGCGCGTTGACCCTCGACGATCTGCGCAACTACAAAGCGGATTGGGTCGAGCCGATCGGCAAGGATTATCGCGGCTACACCGTGCATGAGATTCCGCCGAACGGCCAGGGCATCGCGGCGCTGATCGCGCTAGGCATCCTCGAAAAATTCGACGTGAAAGAGCTCGCCGTCGACAACGTCGAGTCGCAGCATTTGCAGATCGAAGCGATGAAGCTCGCATTCGCCGACGTCTACCGCTATGTCGCCGATCCGCGCTCGATGGACGTCACGCCAGAGCAGATGCTCGACGACGCGTACCTCACGTCGCGCGCGAAGCTGATCGATCACAAGCGCGCCACGCAATTCGACTTCGGCATGCCGAAGGCCGGCGGCACGATCTACATGTCGGTCGCGGACGAGCGCGGCATGATGGTCAGCTTCATCCAGTCGAACTACATGGGCTTCGGCTCGGGCATCGTGGTGCCCGATAGTGGCATCGCCATGCAGAACCGCGGCTGCGGCTTTTCGATGGACCCGAAGTCGCCGAACGTGGTGGAAGGCGGCAAGCGGCCATTCCACACCATCATCCCGTCGTTCCTGACGCAGCAGGTGGACGGCAAGCAGGAAGCGGTGATGAGCTTCGGTGTGATGGGCGGCGATATGCAGCCGCAAGGTCACCTGCAATCGATCGTGCGGATGCTCGACTACGGTCAGCAACCGCAGGCCGCCTGCGATGCGCCGCGCTGGAAGGTCAACCGCGACTTCACGATCGACATCGAATCGACGCTCGATCCGACGACCGCCGCTGCGCTGCAGAAGCTGGGTCACACGATCAAGTCGGTCGACGATCCGTACATGGACTTCGGCTCCGGCCAGTACATCTGGAAGCTCGACCGCAACGATCCGGACCGCGGCTATGTGGCGGCAAGCGACAGCCGTCGCGACGGATTGGCAGCGGGGTTCTAGATGAACATCCCTGCGTCGCAATCCGCGACTGCTTCCCCGCATTCCACGTCCGCACCGCTTTCCAAAGCGATGGTGCGGCGTATTGTGTTTTCGTCGTCGGTCGGCAATGCGCTCGAGTGGTTCGACTTTCTGGTCTACGGTTACTTCGCGACGATCATCGCGAAACAGTTCTTCCCGATGCAGGACGAGTGGCTCTCGACGCTGCTCGCCATCGCCACCTTCGGCATCTCGTTCCTGATGCGGCCGCTGGGCGCCGTTGTGCTGGGCGTCTACGGCGACCGCAAGGGCCGCAAGGCGGCGCTCACGCTCGCGATCGCGCTGATGATGGTCGGCACCTTCACGATGGCGGTGATGCCGCCGTATGCGTCGATCGGTCTTGCTGCGCCCGTGTTGATTCTGCTCGCGCGGCTCGTGCAAGGTTTCGCGGTGGGCGGTGAGTTCGGCAGCGCGACGGCCTTCATGGTCGAACACAGCGCGTCACGGCGTGGCTACTACGCGAGTTGGCAGTTCGCGAGCCAGGGTCTGGCCGCGGTCACCGCAGCGGCCTTTGGTTCGCTCCTGACCGCGTGGATGCCGCCTGAGCAACTCAATAGCTGGGGCTGGCGCCTTCCGTTCATCTTTGGTCTGCTGGTCGGGCCGGTGGGCTACTACATCCGTTCGCATCTCGACGAGACGCCGGAGTTTCTCGCATTGCGTAAAGCGCGTGAGTCCGCGAGCAAGCGTCAGGTCGTGTCTGAAGAGAAGGATGCGTCGTTCAGCAACCAGTGGGTGAACCTGCTGCTGGCCGTGGGCATCGTCGCGCAATCCACGGTCGGCGTGTACGTGTTGCAGCTCTACATGCCGATGTACGCGGTCAAGCAGTTGCACATGCCGGCTGCTGCGTCGTTTGGGGTGGTGGTGCTCAACGGCGGCTTGCAGTTCCTGCTGTCGCCCGTGATGGGCGCATTGTCCGACCGCATCGGCCGGATTCGCATCATGCTGACCACGTCGATACTGATGGGCGCGCTGATCTACCCGATGTTCGCGTTGCTGCAGTCGCATCCGACGATCGGCTGGCTGCTGCTGTTGCAAGGCACCGCTGGAATTTTCAAGGCAGCTTATTCCGGGCCAATGCCCGCGCTGATGTCCGAGATCTTCCCGACGCAGGTGCGCTCGACGGGTCTTTCAATCGGTTACAGCATCGGCGTAACGATTTTCGGTGGCTTTGCACCGACGATTGTGGAGACGTTCATTCACTTGACCGGCGACAAGCTCGCGCCAAGTTACTACGTCCTGATGGCCGCGGTGCTGTCGGGTTTGTCGCTCGTCGTGGTCGCGTGGCGTATGCGGCGCGTTCGGCGTCTCGGAGGCGTTCAGCCCGCATGACGGCGTTGCCGATGGCCGTTGTGCTTCGCAGCGAGCCTTGCCGTGCTTGACGTGCAATCTGTTTTCAAGTCAAAGCCAGCTCTTCGAGCTGGCTTTTTTTGTGCCTTGCGTGCGCCGCTTGTAACCAACTGAAGGAATCGACTACCGTGAAATTGGAACTGCGGCGGTCCGGCATGGTCTGTGCTGGGTTATCTGCAGAGTTGTGAAACACCGGCTAAGATGCAAGATATACGGGGTTAACTCTAATCAAGGTGCTGTATCTGACGCGGCGGACCGCCCTTGCGATAGTGGGCGGTTTCGAGCGTTCCACGAGTCGATACAGCTTTCGGAGCAAAGACACAATGCACACTGAGCTGAACCATGTGATGCCCTGGCGGATCGAGGATATCGACCTCACCCGCATAGATCGTCAGAAGGCCGTCGCGAACGAGGATCTGCTGCTTCTGCTGTGCGCCGCTTCGTTTATCGAAAGCGGTACCGATCTTTACACCAGTAATCTGAGCACGTTCTTCGACGGCGACCCCGAAGTCTCGGCGTGGCTCAACCAGGAATGGGAGCCGGAAGAGATGCAGCACGGCCGGGCTCTCAAGACGTATATCGCCTACGTCTGGCCTGAGTTCGATTGGGACACCGCCTTCCGCAATTTCATGGAGGAGTACTCGCTGACCTGCTCGTTCGAGGACTTCGAAAAGACCCGTGCGCTCGAGATGGTTGCGCGCTGTGTGGTGGAAACGGGTACCGCAACGCTGTATCGCGCGATTGGCGAATGTTCGGACGAGCCGGTGCTCAAGCAGATCACCGACAACATTCGCACTGACGAAGTCCGTCACTACAAGCACTTTTTCAAGTTCTTCAAGAAGTACAACAAGATCGAAGGCAATGGCCGTCTTGCGGTTCTCGGCGCATTGATGCGGCGTGTGATGGAGATCAAGAACGAAGACTCGGAGATCGCCTTGCGCCATGTCTTCGCGATCCGTTATCCGGAACGCGTGCACGATTCGGCCTATAACCGCGAACGCGCCGCGCGCATCAATGCGCTGGTTCGGCGCAATCTGTCGGCGGACATGTGCGTGAAGATGCTGCTCAAGCCACTCGATTTGCCGGCCAAGATTCAGCCGGGCGTGCATTATCCGCTCGCCAAGATCACTCAGCACGTGTTCTTTCGCTGATGTTTTTCTGCTGAGTCCACGGTGTACAGATGAAAACAAATGGCCCGCTTGTGCGGGCCATTTGTTTTTCGAGGCATGATTGATCCTCGGCAACCCGCCACTGACTGGATCGATACGATGAGCGACTCCCCTTCACCCGAACGTCCGCTCGAACAGAACGTGTTCGACGAATGGCCCGACGCAGTCCGCACGTTGTTCGACGGGGCGTCGCTGACGAGCAAGACGGGGTTCACCGCGTCGCTGCTCACCGTCGATGCAAACGGCCATGTGCGCACGTCGCTGCTTGGCGTCGGCGAGTTGTACGCGCCTGATTCGCGCTCGTTGTGCATTGCATTGTGGCCCCAGGCTCGGGCGGCACGCGTGATCGCGCAAAACGGCCGGGCCGCGCTGACGTTCGTCTGCGAGGAGGCGTTCTATCAGGTGCAGCTGCGTTTGGTGCCGCTTGCGGGCGCGGCAGGCGATGATAGCGGTCTCGTGTACCTCATCGGCTCGATCGACACAGGGGAGGCGCAGAGCGTGCGTTATGCGCGCCTGACAAGCGGCATCACATTTGAACTGGAAGGGGAAGGGAAGGCGGTGCTCGATCGATGGGAACGGCAGATCGAGCACCTGAAGCAGGCTGCCGCTGCGCCTGGCCGATAGTCTGGGACTACAGCTAGCGAGCAGGCAGTGCTTGAAGCTTAACGGCCGCGCTGGCCGCTGCGCGTCGGCTGGCCGCCACGCGGCGCGTCGTTGCGCGGCTTTGCGCCACCCAGCAAAGCACCCGGATTGCCGCCTTGCGGCTTTGCAGCTTGCGGTTTGCGCGGGGCATGTTGCGCGGCGCTGCCTTCGTGCGCCGCAGCACGCGGCTGACCGTCATGACGCTGACCGTCGCGGCGCGGCTGGCCGCCGTTGCCAGCCGGCTTCGCACCTTGCGGCTTCGGCTGCTGCTGACCATTCGCCGGGCGCTGACCCGAACGTTGTGCGGGCTTTGCTGACGACGCGCCGTCGCGGCGGCCGCCGTCCCGCTGGCCACCCTCGCGCTTCGGCGCACTCTGGCTCTGGCGCGGCTGACGATTGCCACCGCCGCCGCCACCCTGACCACGGCGCAGAATCGGTTCCGGCTTCGCAGTCGGATCCGGCTCAAAACCGGCGATCACTTCCTGCGGCACCTGACGCTTGATCAGCTTCTCGATGTCCTTCAGCAGTTGCAGTTCGTCGACGCACACCAGCGAAATCGCTTCGCCCGATGCGCCTGCACGACCCGTGCGGCCGATGCGGTGCACGTAATCTTCCGGCACGTTCGGCAAATCGTAGTTGACCACGTGCGGCAGCTGATCGATGTCGATGCCGCGTGCGGCGATGTCGGTCGCGACCAGCACTTGCAGCGTGGCGTCCTTGAACTCGGCGAGCGCGCGCGTGCGGGCCGATTGGCTCTTGTTGCCGTGAATCGCCAGTGCGCTGATGCCGTCTTTCGTCAGCTGTTCGGCAAGGCGGTTCGCGCCGTGCTTCGTGCGCGTGAACACCAGCACCTGGAACCAGTTGTGTTGCTTGATGAGGTGCGTGAGCAGCTCACGCTTCTTGTCGCGGTCGACCGGGTGAATCTTTTGCGCGACGAGTTCAGCCGTCGTGTTGCGACGGGCGACTTCGATAAGCGCCGGCGAGTCGAGCAGGTTGTCGGCGAGCGTCTTGATCTCGTCGGAGAAGGTGGCCGAGAACAGCAGGTTCTGACGCTTCGGCGGCAACTTCGCGAGCACGCGCTTGATGTCATGGATGAAGCCCATGTCCAGCATGCGGTCGGCTTCGTCGAGCACGAGAATCTCGAGATGCGACAGATCGATGGTTTTCTGCTGCATGTGGTCGAGCAACCGGCCCGGCGTCGCGACGACGATGTCCACGCCGCTGCGCAGCGCGCCGATCTGCGGATTGATGCCGACGCCGCCGAACATCACGGTCGACTTCAGCTTCAGGTACTTGCCGTAGGCGCGCACGCTTTCTTCGACCTGTGCGGCGAGCTCACGCGTCGGCGTGAGGATCAGCGCGCGCACGGCGCGCTTGCCCGATGCCGTGGTGACGGCCGGCATGGTATTCAGACGCTGCAGGATCGGCAGCGTGAAGCCGGCGGTCTTGCCAGTGCCAGTTTGCGCGCCGGCCAGCAGGTCGCCGCCGTTGAGCACGGCCGGGATCGCTTGCGTCTGGATCGGAGTCGGGGTGGTGTAGCCGAGTTCGTGTACAGCGCGGACCAGCGGTTCGGACAAGCCGAGGGAATCAAAAGACATAAATGCTCTTTGCAATGCAGTTTCGCGAACGGCACCAGACGGGACCCAATGGACCCAGGCGGGTACCAGCGGGTACAGGCACGGCATGAACACGCCTCCATGGCGCGTTCGAGGCCAAAGCCCAGTTCCGGTCGCAGAGAAATCGGCGGCACGCTCACATGCGTGCCGAATGCTTCAACGCGCTATGCAGACACGTTGACTGGCCTTAAGTTGCATTTCGCCGCCGTGGGATGTCACGCGACGTAGCGCGCAACACTGACGAATTGACACAGACTGCCCGCCAGTACGAACAGGTGCCAGATACCATGTCCGTGCCGGATGCGCTCGTCGTTGATGAAGAAGTAGATGCCGGCGCTGTAGATGACCCCGCCGGCCACGAGCCAGGCGGTACCCGCTGCCGGTAAGGCTTGAACCAGCGGGCGGACGGCAACGAGCGCGAGCCATCCCATCAAGACATACAGCACCATCGAAACGCTGCGGGTGCGTCGCCCGAGCGTCAGTTCCTGCACGATGCCGAGAGCGGCAAGCCCCCAGCTTACGCCGAATAGCGACCAGCCCCACGGTCCACGCAAGGTGACCAGCGTGAACGGGGTGTAGCTGCCGGCGATCAACAGATAGATCGCCGAGTGGTCGCATTTTTGCAGAACCGCTTTGACACGCGGGTTACGCACGCTGTGGTAAAGCGTCGAGATAGCATACAGCACGAACAGCATCGCACCGTAGACACTGAAACTCACCACCTTGTACGCGTCGCCGTCGAGCGCGCCCATTGTCACGAGCGTAGCCAGCCCCGCCACCGACAGCACGGCGCCGACGAGATGGGTAATGCTGTTGAAACGCTCACCGACATGCACGGCTCTTTCCTCCTGCGCGGTTTCATAAGGGTATGTACTACCCACATGATACCGGTCCTGCAAAAACGAAGGGCGCGGCCGCGTTATTCGCAGGCCGCGCCCCAGGTGCATCAAACGCTGCTTAGTCGAGCGGCGCCGAGCGCAGATCGGACACTTGCTGCGGCGACACAGCCGTACCGTGGTTGCCCCACGACATACGAATGTACGTCACGACAGCGGCCACTTCCGTGTTCGACAGTGCCTGTGCGAACGGCGGCATGCCGTACGGATGCGGGTTGGCTTCCGTGCTCGGGGGGTAACCACCGTTCAGCACCATACGGATCGGATTGACCGCCGACGGCATCTGGATCGACTGGTTGTTCGCCAGCGGCGGGAAGGACGGCGGCATACCAAGACCGTTTTCCGCGTGGCACTTCGCGCAGTTGTCAGCGTAGATCTTCTGACCTTGCTTCAACAGTTCGCCACCGAACTTTTCCGAGGTTTCGAGCTGCAGCGGTTCCGGTGCTTCGCTCTTCTGCGGAATCGTCTTCAGATACGTGGCCATCGCGTTGATGTCTTCGTCCGACATGTACTGCAGGCTGTTGTGAACCACTTCAGCCATCGGACCGAACACCGCGCCGCGGTTCGACACACCGGTCTTCAGCAGATCGGCGATGTCTTTGGTTTCCCAGTCGCCGAGGCCGGCTTCCTTGTTCGACGTCAACGACGGTGCGTACCAGTTCTGCAGCGGGATCAGGCCGCCGGCGAACGCCGCCGAGCTGACCGGGCCGCCCATGGCGTTGATCGACGTGTGGCACATGCCGCAGTGGCCGAGGCCTTCGATCAGGTAGGCGCCACGGTTCCATTCGACCGACTTGGTCGGATCAGCCTTGTACTCGCCTTCGCGGAAGAACAGCGTGCGCCAGCCGATCAGCATGTTGCGCTGGTTGAACGGGAATTTCAGTTCGTGCGGACGGCTAGCGACGTTGACCGGCGTGACCGAGCGCAGGTAGGCGTAGATCGCGTCAGAATCGGCGCGCGTGACCTTCGTGTAGCTCGTGAACGGGAAGCCCGGGTACAGCAGGCTGCCGTCTTTCGAACGGCCCGTGTGCATGGCCCGGTAGAAGTCGTCCTGGGTCCACTTGCCGACGCCGTACTGGTCGTCAGGCGTGATGTTCGGCGTGAACATCGTGCCGAACGGCGTAGCCATCGGCAAGCCGCCGGCGAACTGCTTGCCGCCGCGCACCGTGTGGCAGGCGATACAGTCGCCGGCGCGGGCGAGGTACTCGCCCTTCTTGATCAGGGCTGCCTGGTCGGCGGGCGTTGCCGCCATGGCCGTACCGTTATGCAGGTTGTCGCCGCCCGACCACAGGACGGGAACGAGTGCGGCAGCCGCAACGACGACGACTGCCGAGAGGGCGAACAAAGACTTGCGTTTCATTTGAGTGTCTCTCCCGGTGCCTTATTGCGGTTCGCTGCCGCAGGCAAGCGGAGTCTTCATCGAGCGGGCCGGAGCCGGCACGGGGTTTTGTGGAGCCTTTTGCGTGGAAAGCCAGGCAGCAACGGCGTTCACGTCTTCGTCAGTCAGGCGGGTGGCGATGGTGTGCATGCAATCAGGTGCGATGGCATGGCGCGAGCCCGAACGCCATGCGCCCAATTGCGCGCTGATGTAGTCAGCATGCAGGCCGACCAGACCCGGGATAGCGGGTTCCATGCCGGTCAGCGCCTTGCCGTGGCAAGCCGCGCAGGCCGGAATCTGTTTGGATGTGTCGCCGTTCAGGACGATCTGCTGGCCGCGCGCAACGATGCTCGCCGACACGGTCGGCTTGGCCGGCGTGGGGTACGGCGGGCGTTGCTGCGAGAAGTACGTGGCGATCTGATGAAGGTAGTCGTCAGAAAGATACGTGACGAGGTAGTTCATGGGCGGGTACTTGCGGCGCCCTTCGCGGAAGTTCTGCAACTGGTTGTACAGATAGTCGGCCGGCTTGCCCGCCAGACGCGGAAAGTAGTCGTTGTCGGTACCTTGGCCATGCGAGCCGTGGCAGGCCGTGCAGCCTTGCACGCGCGCTTCCATCGTATCGGGGGCCTTCGGTTGAGTCTGCGCTTTCGCAGCGCTATAGACACCCGCGGAGCCGATCAGCAGAAGGGCAAGCAACGGGCGGAAAATGCGTCTTGAAGACACGCGTAACTCCATCAAAATCGGGGACCTGACCGAACTTCGAGCGGCTCGGTGTGAAGGGCAGCCGGCGCTGCGGCGACGCAGCATTCTATCATCGAAGGGTGATGGTGACTATTTGCCACATTAGAGAAGGTTCCGGGTGTCACGGCGATGCGACAGTTTGACGCGCGTCATCGGCTGGCAAGCGAGACGGCCATCTCGATTCCTATCCCCGGTATCGCGGGCCCACGTGCCGCTCCCGCCGGCTTACATAACAAAGCAGGTTGAACCGACGCGCGCGCCGGCCATCGAAGCGTACACTTCCGGGCGCGCCGGCGTCCGTCTGACGCGGACGACCTTCGGCCCACCGTCCACCGTTTTACTTTCCACAAGCTATCGGCCTTACATGAAGCTATTCAATTTTTCCCGTCCGGCGCTACGTGCGTTGACGTTCGGCGCCGCGGCGCTGGTCATGACGTCCACGGCTTTTGCGCATGCGCATCTGGTGTCGAGCGAGCCGGCGGCGAACGCCGAAGTGGCCGCTGTCACTGAAGTGACGATTCATTTCACCGAACCGCTCGAACCGGCTTTCAGCCGGATCGAACTCAGCGACGCGAGCGGCAAGCCCGCCGCGCCGGCTGCGTCGCAAGTCGACCAAAGTGACGCAAAGGTGATGCATCTGGCGCTGCCGCAGTTGACGGCCGGCCGCTACGCGGTGCACTGGATCGCGGTTGCCACGGACGGCCACCGTACGCAAGGCAACTTCGCGTTCATCGTCAAATGAGCATGGACGGACTCTGGATCGGGCAGGTCGCGATGGCCGCGCTCATGAATGTCGCGTTTGCGTTTGCCGTCGGTTCGGCGTTGCTCAGCGCCTGGCTTGCCAAGGACGCGCAGACCAAGATCAACCCCGCACGGCCCGCCTGGTTGCGCGCGCAACGGTCGATGCTGACCGCCACCGTCGTGCTGGTGCTCGCGGATCTTGGCTGGCTGCTGTATCAGGCGGCGTCGATGAGCGGCGTCGCGTTGCCGTCGGCGATTGGCGTGGTGCCGACTGTATTGACGCAAACCCATGTCGGTTACGGTTGGAGCGTGGCGTTCGCCGGCGCGCTGGTGCTGCTGGGCACGGCCATGGCCAGTCATACGGGCATGCTGCGTAATGCGCTGCTGTGGCTCGCGGTGATCGCGATTGCGGCGGGTAAGGCGTCGCTCGGGCATGCGGCGGATGCCGGCCCGGCCTCGGCGGCGATTGGCATGCAGACGCTGCACGTGCTGGTTACGAGCGTCTGGGGCGGGCTGGCGATGGCGGCAGGGCTCGCGGTATTGCCCGCACTCGGCACGTCGACCGCCCGTGGGATGCTGATCCGCACGGCGACGCAGGTGTCGAACGTATCGGTCGTGGCGGTCGGGCTGGTGCTGCTCACCGGTATCTTCAATGCCGTGCGTGGATCGGGCGGCTCGTTTGAAGCCATCCAGATGAGCACGTGGGGCCATGTGCTGACGCTGAAGCTTGCGCTGGTCGCGCTCGCGCTGGTGCTCGGCGGGCTCAATCGCTTCTCGGCGCTGCCGCGCCTGCGCCGCACGGCCTCGACGATGGACGCGCATACCTTCGTGAACGTGCTGTATCTGGAAGCGCTGGCGATGATCGGCGTGTTCGTCGCAGCGGCCGTGTTGTCGCACAGCGTGCCGGCATTCGCCGCGTTGGGCTGAGACTAAAAAAAACGCCGCACAGCAAGGGCGTGCGGCGCAATACACACGGTCGCCCGGCGGTGGCCGGCTGATCCGTTACTGCCCTCTAGGCGGCGAGCGCGTTGTGCGCCCGTTTCAGCGTCTCTTCCGGAAACATCTCCTGCTGCAGTTCGCCATCGTTGCCGAACCACTGGCAGATCAGCCAGTTGCCTGGCGCGAACAGCACCGGCCCGCTCCAGGTGGCTGTCATCGGACGTCCGCCGGATTTGAGCGTCAGGACGTCGCCGGCCCGGTAGGCAGGGCTCGCAGGTCTCTTTCGCAGTCGCATGATGAGCTTCCGGCCGATGAAGCCGATCATTCAAGGCCGAGCCGATGTCCGAGAATCGGCGCGCAGAAGAGCGCGATCGCGCAACCCGCTGCTTTGCCTTCCAGTTCCGCGCCTGCGGCACGCGAGCCGTACATGTGCGTCAGCAGGTCGAAGAGTTGCGGCATGCAGTACAGCACCGCGGCAGCGATAAAGCATTTTTCGACTACGGAGATGCGCCAGCCGCGTTCATACGCGAGCATCGCGCCGATGATGCGAAGCACGCCGAACACCACCAGCGCGCCGACGGCGGCCTGTTCGCGGATCAGATAGTCTGGAAGGAATTCGCCCATGATGTTCCCCGATGCATTTGTCGTTTGAATGCATTTGAGCAAGGAGCGGGCCATGCGTATGTCTGATGCCGAACAAAAGGCTTGAAAGCCTTTCTGGATAAGGTTTTGCGGGTGGTGTGACTGCGCCGGAAAAGTGCCGCGAAGGGCGTATTCCGGCCACTTCGGTCCGCGGTGTTACGTAACTGAGACGGCGCGCGCTACGTCTACCGTAACGTGCGCGCCGGTGAGCCTGGGCGACGCCTTCTTCATCGCCGACGGCGCCTACACCCAGGACGCCGGCCTTCAGACGGGTTTTCCCGGCAATGGCTGCGGGCCGTTTAAAACAAAACGCCGCCCGCAGGCGGCGCTCCATCAAGCAGTCACGCGCTTACCATTCCGCGACGCTGCCATCCTCATGGCGCCACACCGGATTGCGCCAGCGGTGGCCGACCTTCGCCATCTCGCGCACCTTATCTTCGTTCACTTCGATACCGAGGCCCGGGCCTTGCGGAATCGACACGAAGCCGTCTTCGTATTTGAAGACTTCGGGGTTCTTGATGTAATCGAGCAGGTCGTTGCCCTGGTTGTAGTGAATGCCGAGGCTCTGTTCCTGAATGAACGCGTTGTAGCTCACTGCGTCGATCTGCAGGCAGGTGGCCAAAGCAATCGGGCCGAGCGGGCAGTGCAGCGCGAGCGCGACGTCGTACGCCTCGGCCATCGAGGCGATCTTGCGGCACTCGGTGATGCCGCCCGCGTGCGACGCGTCCGGCTGGATGATGTCGACGTAGCCGCCAGACAGGATGTGCTTGAAGTCCCAGCGCGAATACAGACGTTCGCCCAAAGCGATCGGCGTGTTGGTCTGATTGACGATGTCGCGTAGGGCTTCCGCGTTTTCCGACAGCACCGGCTCTTCAATGAAGAGCAGCTTGTACGGGTCGAGTTCTTTGGCCAGCACCTTCGCCATCGGCTTATGCACGCGGCCGTGGAAATCCACGCCGATGCCGATGTTCGGCCCAACGGCTTCGCGCACGGCGGCGACGTTGTTGATGACGCCTTGCACCTTGTCGAAGGTGTCGATGATCTGCAGCTCTTCGGAGCCGTTCATCTTCACCGCCTTGAAGCCGCGTTCGACCACGGCGCGCGCGTTATTCGCGACGTCGCTCGGGCGGTCGCCGCCGATCCACGAATACACCTTGATCTTGTCGCGCACCTGGCCGCCCAGCAGCGCATGAATCGGCACGCCATGGTGCTTGCCCTTGATGTCCCACAGCGCCTGGTCGACGCCGGCAATCGCGCTCATCGTGATCGGGCCGCCGCGGTAGAAGCCTGAGCGATACATCACCTGCCAGTGGTCTTCGATCAGCAGCGGGTCTTTGCCGATCAGATAGTCGGACAGTTCCTCGACCGCGGCCGCCACGGTATGCGCGCGGCCCTCGACCACCGGCTCGCCCCAGCCGACGATGCCTTCGTCCGTCTCGATCTTCAGGAAGCACCAACGCGGCGGGACGATGAAGGTTTCGAGTTTGGTGATTTTCATGGTGTGCGTCTCCTTGCGGCCTGGGTGCCTGCGTGTGCGGGCAATTTCGAGGATTCATATGCTACAACAAAAGTGCGATTAAGTACTATTAATAGTACTATTGGCCAAATAGTGACCGGATGTCGGTGGAGATGCCGGCCGGGACGACTGGACAATAGCGCCGAGAGGCCGCTGGGAGAAAGCTATTCAGCACGATCTGCATGGGCGCGTCGCCCATCTGCTGGCGACCGCGATTCTGCGCGGCGACTACGCGCCCGATTCGATCCTGCCGCGCGAGGCGGAGTTGATGGACACCTTCGGTGTGAGCCGGACGGTGTTGCGCGAGGCGCTGCGTACGTTGACGTCGAAAGGGTTGATCGAATCGCGTCCACGGGTGGGCACGCGGGTGCGGCCGAAACATGCGTGGAATCTGCTCGACGTCGATGTGCTCGACTGGTACTCACGCGTCGCCGAGCCGATGGCGTTCGCGCTCAAGCTGCAGGAAATGCGCGAGATGATCGAACCGTACGCGGCGGGTCTGGCGGCGGCCTCGCATACGGACGACACCTTCAATGCGCTCGCGGCAGCGCATGGGTCGATGGTCGCGGCGCGTAACGTCGATGAATGGGTGCGCGCCGATCTGCAGTTTCATCTGAGCGTGCTGACGGCCTGCAGCAACGAATTGCTGATTCCGCTCGGCACCCTGATCGAGCGAACGCTCGAAGCGCAGCTACGCCTGAACGCGAAACGCGCAGACGTGTTCAACGCGTCGCTGGCCGAACACACGGCGGTGTTCGACGCGATCCGCGACCGCGATGCAACGGCGGCGCGAGAGGCAATGGCGGGATTGCTGGGCGTGACGCGCGGAAGAATCGAAGGGTGAGCGTGACGCGAAAGCTCTGCCGCTCCCGCTTGACGCCATCATCGTGCTCAATCAATTGCCGCGTGCGCCACTGATGCATCCGGCGCCTGGCGCGCAGGGCGGATCAACAGCAGCAGCGGAATGACCAGCAAGGTCGCCACGAACATCAGCTTGAAGTCGTTCAGATAGGCGATCATCGACGCCTGCTGCGTAATCGATGCATTCAGCGCCGCCAGGTCGTAATTCGAGCCGCTATTGAGCATCGGCTGGATTGCCGGATTGAACGGCGTGACATTCGCTGCGAGGTCGGCATGCGAGACCTGCGTGTTGCGGGTCATCAGCGTCTGCACGATCGAAATGCCGATACTGCTGCCGATGTTGCGCATCAGGCTATACGTCGCAGTGCCGTCCGCGCGCAGTTCGGGCGTGAGCGTGGAGAAGGTCAGCGCGCTCAACGGCACGAACACGAGACCGAGACCAAAGCCCTGAATCACGCCAGGCCAGACGATTTCCGACTCCGACAGCACGATCGTGTATTGCATCATCTGCCACAGTGCGAACGCGGAGATCAGGAAGCCGGCGAGCAGGAGAAGCCGCGCGTCGACCCGCTTCAATAGCCGTCCGGCGAACAGCATCGCGACCATGGTCCCCGCGCCGCTCGGCGCCGTGACGAGGCCCGTGGTCGCGACGGGATAGTTCATCAGGTTTTGCAGCATCGGCGGCAGCAATGCGCGCGTCGCGTACATCACCGCGCCGATCACGAAGATGAAGAACGTGCCGGTGGCGAAGTTCGGGTCCTTCAGCAACTCATATTTGAAGAACGATTTCTTGCCGACGGTGGCCGTATGCACGAGGAAGAACGCGAAGCTGATCGCTGCGACCAGCGCCTCGATGACGATCTCATTCGAACCGAACCAGTCGAGCTGCTCACCGCGGTCGAGCATCGCCTGCAGCGCGCCGATCGCGAGACCCAGGGTGGCAAAGCCGAACGCGTCGAACTTCGCGTCGTGTTTAGGTTCACGCGCGGGCAGGAATGTTGCCACGCCGAACAACGCGAACGCGCCGATCGGCACGTTGATGAAAAACACCCAGCGCCAGTTGTAGCTGTCGGTGAGCCAGCCGCCGAGCGTCGGCCCGAGAATCGGTCCGACCATTACGCCCATGCCCCACACCGCCATCGCCTGGCCCTGCTTTTCGCGCGGATTGATGTCGAGCAGGATGGACTGCGACAGCGGCACCAGTGACGCCCCGAAAATCCCCTGCAGCAAACGCGACGCGACGATCTGCGTCAGCGTTTCCGACAACCCGCATAGCGCCGAGGCCACCGTGAAGCCGCCGATCGCGAAGATCAGCAGCCGCTTGACGCTCAGCCGGTCGGACAGCCAACCGGTCAGCGGCGTGGCGATCGCGGCCGCGACGATATACGAGGTCAGCACCCACGTGATCTCATCCTGCGACGCCGACAGCGTGCCCTGCATGTGCGGCAGCGCGACGTTGGCGATGGTGCTGTCGAGCGTCTGGATCAGCGTCGCGAGCATGATCGAGACGGTGATCATCGGCCGATTGAGCGGGGCGGCGCTCGTCGACGCGGAGTCGGTGGACATGGGGGAGCGGGACCTTCGATATAGTAAGCATGCTTATTATATTGACCGTCACTGCATCCGCCCACCAGAATTTATGCGGAGCCCGAATTGCGCCCATTGCGCCGCCCATTGAGCCGGTTTCGCACCCATTCCGACGATGACAAACGAAACCCTTTCGTATAATCCGCGCATGACTACCCAACTCGAAGAGCGCTTCGGCTTTCTGATTTCCGACGTCGGCCGCCTGACAGGCAAGCGTTTCGACGATCTCGCGAAGTCATCGGTCGATCTGACGCGCGCGCAGTGCCGCGTGCTGGCCAATCTCGCCCACTACGGCGACGTCAATCAGGCGCGGCTCGCGGACCTGCTCGAAGTCGCGCCGATTTCGGCGGGGCGTCTGCTGGACCGGATGGAAGAGGGCGGCTGGATCGAGCGCACGGCCAATCCGGAGGATCGCCGCGAACGCCAGGTGCGCATGACACCGAAGGCCGAACGAACGCTCGGCAAGGCCCGCAAAGTGGGTGATGAAGTCGCGCTCGAGGCGCTGAACGGTTTTACCGACGACGAAGCGAAGCAGCTCATCGCGCTGCTGCAACGGGTGCGCGGCAACTTGAGCCGCCTCGTGGATCGCTGATGCGCAGAATTTGTCCGCTTTAGCTAGAGCAGGACTGAGCAAATAGATTGCGAAGGAGCCGACGTAAGCCAGCTCCTTTTTCGTTGCGAGCGTTAAAGCCGATGGCTTGCATCAGCAAAGCCATCCGCTTATTTGGATTCGGGCGCAGCGCCTGACGGCTGAACCAGTTCGAAGCACGCAGCCTTGGTTTTCGCATCGACCGGCGAGGGATCGATGCATTTGAACGCGCTTTGATCGCGCTGGACAAAAATCGTATCGGCCGGACCGGCATTGCCGTGTGCGCCGTTCACTACGGCGACGATTTTGTAGCCGTCCTGCAGCAACGTCGAAAGCGTGAGCGAACTGGCGCGCCACTGACTGTCGGGCGGCGTTTGGGCATTGGCGGAGAGCGGCGATGCGGCGGCGAGAAGCGTGATGGATGCGGTGGCCACGGCGAGCGCGGCGGTGCGGAACGTCATCAAGAAACCTCCTTGAAGTTGCAGTTTGGGAAAGCCAAAAACAAAAAAGCCGCTGACCTTGTGGATCAGCGGCTTTTTCTTGCAACTGGTGGCGAATCAGGGACTCGAACCCCGGACCTGCGGATTATGATTCCGTCGCTCTAACCAACTGAGCTAATTCGCCGAAAGAAGCGAGATTATGAGGATAGGGCCGGGGGCTGTCAACCCCCCGGCGCGCAACTTTTTTAAATTGCCCGTGCTATCAGGCGTTTCAGTCCTTCGCGTAGATGTCCGAGTCCTTGGTTTCCCTCACGAACAGCATGCCGATCACGAGCGTGACGAGCGCGATCACAATCGGATACCACAGCCCCGAGTAGATGTTGCCCTTGGCCGCTACGATCGCGAAGGCGGTCGCCGGCAGGAAGCCGCCGAACCAGCCATTGCCGATGTGATACGGCAGCGACATCGAGGTATAGCGGATGCGCGTCGGGAACATCTCCACCAGCATCGCCGCAATCGGCCCGTAGACCATCGTCACGTAGATCATCATGATCGTCAGGATCACCACGCTCATCGGCCAGTTGATCTGCGATGGATCGGCCTTTGGCGGATAGCCTGCGGTCTTCAGCGTGGTAGAGAGAGTCTTGTCGAACGCCTTGCCCTGGTCCTTGGCGTCGGCGGCCTTGCCGTCATACGTGTTGATCACCGTATCGCCGACCTTGATCTCCGCCAGCGTGCCCGCCGGCGCCGCGACGTTCTCGTAGTTCAAACCGGCTTTCGAGAGCGCGCTCTTGGCGATGTCGCAGGAGCTCGTGAACTTCGCCGTGCCGACCGGATTGAACTGGAACGAACACTCGTCCGGGTTCGCGATCACGACGATCGGTGCCTTTGCCGTAGCCGCTTCCAGCGCCGGGTTCGTGTAGTGAGTCAGCGCCTTGAACAGCGGGAAGTACGTGCAGGCAGCAATCAGCAGGCCGGCCATGATGATCGGCTTGCGGCCGATGCGGTCCGACAGCGAGCCGAAGAACAGGAAGAACGGTGTGCCGATCAGGAGCGCGATCGCGATCAGGATGTTGGCCGTCGCGCCATCGACTTTCAGCGTCTGCGTCAGGAAGAACAGCGTGTAGAACTGACCCGTGTACCAGACCACGGCCTGGCCGGCGGTCAGGCCGATCAGCGCGAGGATCACGATCTTCAGGTTCTTCCATTGGCCGAATGCTTCGGTCAGCGGCGCCTTCGAGGTCTTGCCTTCAGCCTTGATGCGCGCGAACACCGGCGATTCATTCAGTTGCAGGCGAATCCACACCGACACGCCGAGCAGGATGATCGACGCAAGGAACGGAATGCGCCAGCCCCAGACGCCGAACGCGTCTTCGCCCATGGCCGTGCGTGCGCCGAGAATCACCAGTAGTGAGAGGAACAGGCCAAGCGTGGCGGTGGTCTGGATCCACGCGGTGTAGAAACCGCGGCGCCCCGCCGGCGCATGTTCCGCGACGTAGGTTGCCGCACCGCCGTATTCGCCGCCGAGTGCAAGACCCTGCAGCAACCGCATTGCGATGAAGATTACCGGCGACGCAATGCCGATCGATGCATAGCCGGGCAGGAAGCCGACCAGGAAGGTCGACAGACCCATGATCACGATCGTGATGAGGAACGTGTGTTTGCGCCCGACCATATCGCCGAGGCGCCCGAACACGATCGCGCCGAACGGCCGCACCGCGAAGCCCGCGGCGAAGCTGAGGAGCGTGAAGATGAAGGCCGCAGTCGGATTGACGCCGGAGAAGAAGCTCTTGCTGATGAAGATCGCAAGTGAGCCGGCCAGATAAAAGTCGTACCACTCGAAAACCGTACCTAGCGACGATGCGAAGATCACCCGCTTCTCATCGCGCGTCATCGGCACGTGCGAGATTTGCCCGCCAACGGTAGCCATATGTCGTCTCCAATATTGATATGTGCACGCGGTCCGCCGGCAAAGGCGTTCCCGTGAAACCGATTATTGGAGTGGAAACTTACGGCGTACTGACGTGGAGGGGTGAAATGGCAGTTTCAGATGTGTAGGGGAATTTCCATCAAAACGCGGTAACTACCCACTAAGTTCTTATAATTTTTGACAAAGTTATCTCAATATGGCGTCGGCCCAAGCGTGGATTTTTGCGTTCTTAGGGTAAGTCCCGTGCCCGTTCGAGCACGTGCAAGCTGATACGCACGAGCGTTCCGGCAAGCCGCGGGGTGGTTTGATAGACGTTATCGTCGATGGTCATCTCCCCGCCGTGCATCGTCGTGATCTCGCGGACGATCGCGAGCCCAAGGCCGCTGCCGTCGCCTTCGCGGCCGAGAATCCGGTAAAAACGCTCGACCACCCGCGAGCGCTCGGCCACCGGAATGCCGAGCCCTGTGTCTTCTACTTCCAGATGCACGAGTCGCGCGGTCACGTCGTGCCGCACCCGCACGGTGATCCGCCCGCCGGCCGGCGTGTAGCGGATCGCGTTGTCGATCAGATTCGACAGCATTTCCCGCAGCATGACCGGATTGCCGTCGACTTCGACCGGCTCGTCGGGCGCTTCGTAGCCGAGGTCCATCTGTTTGGCGAGCGCGGCCTGAACCCAGTCGCGCACCGCGCTGCGCGCCACTTCAGTCACCTCGACCGGCGTGAAAATCTGGCCCGACATACGGTTTTCCGCGCGCGCCAGCGCAAGCAACTGGGTGACGAGGCGCGCCGCGTGCTCCGAGCTTGTGGCGATCTGTTCGAGCGAGCGGTGGACTTCCGCGGAGGCGTCCTGGCGCAGCGCAAGCTCAGCCTGGGTGCGCAGACCGGCAAGCGGCGTTTTCATCTGATGCGCGGCGTCGGCGATAAAGCGCTTCTGCAACTCCATGTTCTGTTCGAGCCGAGTCAGCAGATCGTTGAACGACGTCACCAGCGGCTCGATTTCCGGCGGCGCGCGGCGGGCTTCGAGCGGCGACAGATCGTCCGGGCGGCGCGCGCGAATATGCGCCTGCAGGGCATGCAGCGGCGCGAGTCCGCGCGACAGGCCGAACCACACCAGCACGATCGCCAATGGCAGGATCACGAACTGCGGCAGGATCACGCCTTTGATGATGTCGTTGGCAAGCTGGCTGCGTTTGTCGAGCGTCTCGGCGACCTGCACCAGCACTGGCTGAGCGCCGGGCGTTTGCGGAAACTCGACGGTCGTATAGGCAACGCGGATATCGTTGCCGCGCAGCACGTCGTCGCGGAATTCAACGAGACCCGGCTGCGGCCGGTCGTCCTCGTGCGGCAGCGGCATGTCGCGCTCGCCGCCCACCAGTTCGCCGCGTGTGCCGAGCACCTGATAGAACACGCTGTCGACATTGTCGGCGCGCAGAAAGTCGCGGGTGGAATCGGGCAGCGACAACTCCGCCACGCCGTTGATCGGATGGATCTGGCGGGCGAGCACGTAGGCGTCGGTTTCGAGCGCGCGGTCAAACGGGCCGTTGGCGATCGACTTGGCGACCAGGTAGGTGACCGCGAGGCTCATCGGCCAAAGCAGCAGGAGCGGCGCCAGCATCCAGTCGAGAATTTCGCCGAACAGCGAGCGCGGGCGTGCTTCGGCGGCGGCTTCGGTCTCGTCGGGCGGGGCGAACGGATTGGCGTAGCGCTCGTCGCGCACCTCGTCGAGGTCCGCCGCGTGCGCCGTAGCGCGGTCTGCGCGTGCGGACATGGGCGGCCTCTATTTGAAGTGATGGCTCGCCGGCATCGCGGCCGACGGGGGCGAGGAGGGCGGCTCGGGCTCAGCGGGCGCGTTGGCGCTCAGGTTCACGTTCGCGTTTGACGGCAGGGCGGCTTTCTCGAGGCAGTACCCGAGGCCCCGCACGGTAATGATGCGCACGCCGCTCGGCTCGATCTTCTTGCGCAGCCGGTGCACGTAGACTTCGATCGCGTTGTTGCTGACTTCTTCGCCCCATTCGCACAGATGGTCGACGAGCTGTTCTTTCGACACCAACCGGCCGATCCTCTGCAGTAGCACTTCGAGCAAACCGAGTTCGCGCGCCGACAGATCGATCACCTGCTCGTTGACATAGGCGATCCGGCCAACCTGATCGAACGACAGTGAACCGTGCCGCACCACCGTCGGGCCGCCGCCCGCGCCGCGCCGGGTCAGGGCGCGTACGCGCGCCTCGAGTTCGTTCAGCGCGAAGGGTTTGGCCATGTAGTCGTCGGCGCCGAGATCGAGGCCTTTGACGCGTTCGTCGACGCTGTCCGCCGCCGTGAGAATCAGCACCGGCACGGTCGAGTTGCGGGCGCGCAGGCGGCGCAGCACCTCGAGCCCGGACATGCGCGGCAGGCCCAGATCGAGGATCAGCAGGTCGAAAGTTTGCATCGACAGGGCGGTGTCGGCCTCGACGCCGTTCTTCACATGATCGACGGCATAGGCCGATTGGCGGAGTGATCGAACCAGACCGTCCGCGAGTATGCTGTCGTCTTCGGCAATCAGAATTCGCATGGTGCGCCAGCTTAGGCCTTGCCGGCACCGTGGGGTGTCCCCCCGGCGCACAGCGGTCTCCGAAAATTATTGTGGGTAGTTGGGCAGTGCGACGGTAAAAATGCGCGTTCGCATGAGAATCGCGCTTGCCAAAACTACTGTTTTTTTATACAGTGTCTGAGTTTCGTGTGCTGTCCTACCAGAACGGGCCGCACATCTGCCTCAGACGCCGTTCATCATAGCAAAGGACGATTCATGGAAGAAAGCAAGAAAGGCTCGGCTGGACTGACTGCTGAAAAGGGCAAGGCACTCGCTGCCGCGCTTGCGCAGATCGAAAAGCAGTTCGGCAAAGGGTCGGTCATGCGGCTCGGCGCAGGTGAGGCGGTCGAAGATATCCAGGTGGTCTCAACCGGATCGCTCGGCCTCGATATCGCGCTGGGCGTCGGCGGTTTGCCGCGTGGCCGGGTGGTTGAAATTTATGGTCCGGAGTCGTCCGGTAAAACCACGCTGACGCTGCAGGTCGTCGCCGAAATGCAGAAGCTCGGTGGCACGGCAGCGTTTATCGACGCGGAACACGCGCTGGACATCCAGTACGCGCGCAAGCTCGGCGTGAACGTCAACGACCTGCTGGTTTCGCAGCCGGATACGGGTGAACAGGCGCTCGAAATCGCCGACGCACTGGTTCGCTCGGGCTCGATCGACATGATCGTGATCGACTCGGTCGCGGCACTCGTGCCGAAGGCTGAAATCGAAGGCGAAATGGGCGACTCGCTGCCGGGTCTGCAAGCGCGTCTGATGTCGCAAGCGCTGCGCAAGCTCACCGGCACGATCAAGCGCACCAACTGCCTCGTGATCTTCATCAACCAGATCCGTATGAAGATCGGTGTGATGTTCGGCAACCCGGAAACCACCACGGGCGGTAACGCGCTGAAGTTCTACGCGTCGGTGCGTCTGGACATTCGCCGGATCGGTTCGATCAAGAAGAACGACGAAGTGATCGGTAACGAAACGCGCGTGAAGGTGGTGAAGAACAAGGTTGCGCCGCCGTTCCGCGAAGCGATTTTCGACATTCTGTATGGCGAGGGCATTTCCCGTCAGGGCGAAGTCATCGACCTCGGTGTGCAGGCCAAGATCGTCGACAAGGCCGGCGCCTGGTACAGCTACAACGGCGAACGTATTGGTCAGGGTAAGGACAACGCGCGCGAATTCCTGCGCGAAAATCCGGACATCGCCCGTGAGATCGAAAATCGCATCCGCGAATCGCTGGGCGTGAATGCCATGGCGGAAGTGGCGACCGGCGCGGCCGCCGAAGTCGCGGGCGAAGAAGAGTAACCAGCACGTGATACGCAAGGGCCGACCGCCGTCCAACGTTGGACACAACGCGGACGGCCCGCGTGACGGTGGCGACGATTCGTTCGAATCGTCGTCATCCTCTTCGTCGTCACCTTCCTCATCATCGACTTCCCGGTCCACCCGGTCGTTTGGGCGGTCGTCGGGAAAGTCGTCCAGCAGTTCGTCCGGTAGTTCGTTCAGTCGTTCATCCGGTTCATCGTTCGGCAAATCTTCTGGAAGCTCTTTCGGGCGTTCCACCTCGCGTTCGCCACGCTATCCGGCGGGCAACTCAGCCGCTCAGCGCTCATCCGCATCAGATTCCGATCCCTTTGCCGCAGCCGGCGAGGCCGATCCGTTTGAGTCGTTCGACGCGCACGATCGCGCCACAGGTCGCCAGCCGCAGTCCGATCCATCCGCGCAGGCTGCAGCGGACCCGTCCGAAACCACCTATACCCGCTCGCGCCGCACGCCTGGCGAGGCGAAGTCGGAACAGGGCGATGCAAAAAAATCCCAACGCCCGGCCCGTTCGCTAAAAGGGCGCGCGCTCGGCTATTTGTCCCGGCGTGAATACAGCCGCTCCGAACTGGCGCGCAAGCTGAAGCCGTTCGTCGAGGAAACCGATTCGCTCGATACCTTGCTCGATTCGCTGGAAGCCGAAAACTGGCTGTCCGATTCGCGTTTTGCTGAAAGCCTGATCCATCGGCGTTCGTCGCGGTTGGGCGCGAGCCGGATCGTCGGCGAATTGAAGCAACATGCGGTGGACCAAACACTGGTCGAAGAAGCCAGCGCGCAACTGCGCGAAACCGAACTGGCGCGCGCTCAAGCCGTTTGGCGGAAGAAATTCGACCGGCTTCCCGAAACTGCCGCCGAGCGGGCCAAGCAGGCGCGCTTTCTGGCGTCGCGCGGTTTCTCGGGCGCTACGATTGGCAAAATTCTCAAAGGGTTCGACGAGGATTGACGCGGCGACTAGCTGCGCTATCCCGTTTGACGCACCGCTCGTGCTGGATACCTGTGCGGTTCTCACTTTGAGATAGCGTCTGTCGCGCTCTCCGGCCTGCTGGGCGGCCCTGCGCATTCCGGCCTGTCTCAAATACCCAGTATGCTAAAATTCGTGGGTTTTCCAATCCGGCCTTTCCTTCCCGCATGCCGCTCTCCCCGCCAGTATCCCGTCAGTTGCGCCATCGTCGCGCAATCAGAGCGGAAGCCTATGAGCGAGCCGATGGCCTGTGGGATGTGGAAGCGTGCTTGACCGACGAAAAACCGCGCGATGTGGTGCTTGCGTCGGGCGTCCGGCCCAATGGTCAGCCGATCCATGAACTCTGGCTTCGCATCACCATCGATCGCAAGCTCAACGTCGTCGACGCCGAAGCGTCGTCCGACTGGGTGCCCTATCCAGGCTTGTGCCAGGCCAGCAATCCCGCCTACCGTGCCCTCATCGGGCTCAATCTGTTCAACAACTTCCGTCGCGATGCTGCCCGTTTGCTGGCCGGCACAGCTGGCTGCACGCATCTCACCGAGTTGTGCGCGCTTTTGCCGACCGCCGCAATCCAGGCGTTCGCCGGCGACGTGTGGAACACCAATGAAGACACGCCGGGCGAAGCGGCGAGTTCCGGGACCGAGCAGTCCAGAAGCAAAGACAGCACAGACGAGCATTCCAACAACAAACCGCCATTCCAGCTGGGACGCTGCCACGCGCTGCGTTTCGACGGCGAGGCGGTGCAACAGTTTTATCCGCGCTGGTATGGCCGCGCTCCGTATACAGCGGATCGCACGCCATCGTCAGGCGACGGGGCAGCCCGCCAGACAGGTGAGGGCGGCAACGCGTCCGGCATGAACGACGGCAGCGGAAACGATGTTCAATCCAACTCTCAGACTGAAGGGAATCACGCATGAAGATTCACGAGTACCAGGGTAAGGAAATCCTGCGGAAATTCGGCGTCGCGGTACCGCGCGGCAAGCCGGTCTTCTCGGTGGATGATGCGGTCAAGGCCGCGGAAGAGCTCGGCGGCCCGGTATGGGTCGTGAAGGCTCAGATCCATGCGGGTGGCCGTGGCAAGGGCGGCGGCGTGAAGGTCGCCAAGTCGCTGGAACAGGTTCGTGAATTCTCGAACCAGATCCTCGGCATGCAGCTCGTCACGCACCAGACCGGTCCGGAAGGCCAGAAGGTGAATCGTCTGCTGATCGAAGAAGGCGCTGACATCAAGAAGGAACTGTATGTCGGCCTGGTGATCGATCGCGTTTCGCAGAAGATCGTCGTGATGGCATCGAGCGAAGGCGGCATGGACGTCGAAGAAGTCGCGGAAAAGACGCCTGAGCTGATCCACAAGATCGCCGTCGACCCGTCGACCGGTCTGAAAGACGCCGAAGCCGACGAGCTCGCAACGAAGATCGGCGTGCCCGCCGCTTCGCTGCCGCAAGCGCGCGCGATCCTGCAAGGCCTGTACAAGGCATTCTGGGAAACCGACGCATCGCTGGCCGAAATCAACCCGCTGATCCTGACCGGCGACGGCAAGGTCATCGCGTTGGACGCGAAATTCAACTTCGATTCGAACGCACTGTTCCGTCATCCGGAAATCGTCGCGTATCGCGATCTGGACGAAGAAGATCCGGCTGAAGTCGAAGCGTCGAAGTTCGACCTCGCCTACATCTCGCTCGACGGCAACATCGGCTGCCTCGTGAACGGCGCTGGCCTTGCAATGGCAACGATGGACACCATCAAGCTGTTCGGCGGCGAACCGGCGAACTTCCTGGACGTGGGCGGTGGCGCCACGACCGAGAAGGTCACGGAAGCGTTCAAGATCATGCTGAAGAACCCGAACCTGACCGCGATTCTGGTCAACATTTTCGGCGGCATCATGCGCTGCGACGTGATCGCGGAAGGCGTGATCGCGGCGTCGAAGGCCGTGTCGCTGAAGGTGCCGCTCGTGGTTCGCATGAAGGGCACGAACGAAGATCTGGGCAAGAAGATGCTCGCTGAATCCGGCCTGCCGATCATTGCGGCAGACAGCATGGAAGAAGCGGCTCAGAAGGTCGTCGCGGCCGCTTCGGGCAAGGCGTAAGCCTGCCGGGACGTTTACCAGGATTACGAATGGCGGCGCGTGAGCGACGCGGGTGGAGAACATCCTGCCTAGCTCGCGGCGCCAGACGAACAGAGGTCAATACATGTCGATTCTGATTAACAAAGACACCAAGGTCATCACGCAGGGCATCACCGGCAAGACCGGTCAGTTCCATACGCGTGCTTGCCGTGAATACGCAAACGGCCGCGAAGCGTTCGTTGCGGGCGTGAACCCGAAGAAGGCCGGCGAAGATTTCGAAGGCATTCCTATCTACGCAAGCGTCGCTGAAGCCAAGGCTGAAACGGGCGCGACCGTGTCGGTGATTTACGTTCCGCCGGCAGGCGCTGCTGCTGCGATCTGGGAAGCGGTCGAAGCCGATCTGGATCTGGCGATCTGTATCACGGAAGGCATTCCTGTCCGTGACATGATCGAGCTCAAGGCCCGCATGCGTGCCGAAAACCGCAAGACGCTGCTGCTTGGACCGAACTGCCCGGGCACGATCACGCCGGACGAGCTGAAGATCGGCATCATGCCGGGTCACATTCACCGCAAGGGCCGCATCGGCGTCGTGTCGCGTTCGGGCACGCTGACGTATGAAGCAGTCGGCCAATTGACGGCGATCGGCCTTGGCCAATCGTCGGCAGTCGGTATCGGCGGCGACCCGATCAACGGTCTGAAGCACATCGATGTGATGAAGATGTTCAACGACGATCCGGAAACGGACGCCGTCATCATGATCGGCGAGATCGGTGGTCCGGACGAAGCGAATGCCGCTGAGTGGATCAAGGACAACATGAAGAAGCCGGTGGTTGGCTTTATCGCCGGTGTCACGGCGCCTCCGGGCAAGCGCATGGGCCACGCCGGCGCGCTGATCTCGGGCGGTGCGGATACGGCTGAAGCCAAGCTGGAAATCATGGAAGCCTGCGGTATCACCGTTACGAAGAACCCGTCGGAAATGGCGCGTCTTCTGAAGGCGATGCTGTAAAAACGAAATTCGCGCGCAGTCACGGCGCGTTTTTGATACGCTTACGAAACCCTTTCGTGAGCAGGCAGTCCTGAAAAGCGGGGGAGTGTAGACTCCCCCGCTTTTTTATTGCCCGCGCGTCCGATTCCTTCTTATTCTTTCACTCATGCTCGAGTTCTTCGCCACGCTCCATTGGGGCGCAGTCATTCAGATCATCGTCATCGACATCCTGCTGGGTGGTGACAACGCCGTCGTGATCGCGCTTGCCTGCCGCAACCTGCCGCCTGCGCAGCGTACGAAAGGCGTGCTGTGGGGCACGGCCGGCGCCATCGTGCTGCGCGTCGCGCTGATTGCGTTCGCCGTGGCGCTGCTCGACGTGCCGTTGCTGAAATTCGCCGGCGGCCTGTTGCTGCTGTGGATCGGCGTGCGTCTGATGGCGCCCGCGCATGACGTCCATGAGAACGTCAAGCCGGCCGACAAGCTGATGTCGGCGATCAAGACCATCATCATCGCGGATGCCGTGATGAGTCTCGACAATGTGATCGCGATTGCGGGCGCGGCCGAGGCGGCCGATCCGGAGCACCGACTCGCGCTGGTGATTTTCGGGCTGGTGGTGAGCATTCCGCTGATCGTGTGGGGCAGCCAGCTGGTGCTGAAGCTGCTCGACCGCTTTCCGATCGTCATCACGCTCGGCGCCGCGCTTCTCGGCTGGATTGCGGGCGGCCTGATCATCAACGATCCCGCAGGCGACCGTTGGCCGATCCTCGATACGCCGGTGGCCGAGTACGGCATGAGCATCGCCGGTGCGCTGTTCGTCGTGATCCTCGGTTATCTGCTCAAGCGCCGCAACGCGAATCGCGCGGCGGCTTGACGCTGCTGGATCTGCGTTTCAGTCGAGCGTTGCGGCACACGCTGCCCGGCGGACTTAACCTGGACCAAGGCCTGAGCGAACCAGCGCAATGCGAACCGAACGCCGACGCGAGCTGACCTGAACATCGCCGTGTCAGCGCAGCGTTAGCCATTCGGCTGACTGTGTCGAATGCGCTCCGCTGGCTACGATTGAAACGCCTGTCCCCGATTCGAGGGGCAGGCGTTTTTCGTTTCAGGAGCCTGCCGATGACCGTTACTTTGCCGTACTCCCCTTATTCACAGTCCACTTTCTCTCCACCGAATGCATTCGAACGAGCGCGCTGGACCGCGCCGCTCGCACGTGCTTGCCGCCGTTTCAGTTTCGGATTTACGCTGATCGAGCTGATGATCGTGCTGGCAATTGTCGGCGTGATCGCGGCCTATGCGATTCCGGCGTATCACGACTATCTGGCCCGCAGCCGCGTCGGTGAGGGTCTCTCGCTGGCTGCATCCGCGCGGCTTGCGGTGTCCGAAAACGCCGCGAGCGGCAATGCGTTCGGCGGCGGGTACGCGTCGCCGCCTGCCACCCGCAACGTCGAATCCGTTCACGTCGACGACGATACCGGGCAGATCACCGTCGCCTTCACGACGCGCGTCGCGCCCGCCGGGTCGAACACGCTGACCCTGGTGCCCTCGGTGCCGGACAATGCCGACGCGCCGACTGCGCGGATCGCGTTGAGCAAGGGCGCGGTGCAGGCGGGGGCGGTCACCTGGGAATGTTTCGCCGGCGGCAAAACGGCCTCTTCGTTGCCAGCGCCAGGCGCCGGGCCCGCACCAGCCGATACGCCTTCCTTACCGTCGAATCTTGCACCGCCGGAGTGTCGCGCGTAAGCAGTGGGGCGAAAGATCGGGTGAGTTGTTATCCGAACGTAAAACACTGATTTTCGGGATATTTCAGCCCAGCCGGCGCACAGCAGGAGAATTTTTTTGTATAGTGCGCCGGTTGGTGCGACACGCACGCTCGTGTCCGTTCGCTCACGTTACGAGCATCGACTGCAGTAGATGTGCTTTAGGCCTCTTCGGGGGCGATTTCTAGTAGCTGAGTGTGTGGTCCTTCGGGACTACGCCCCATATTTTTTGTGAAGCGTGACCCGGGCTTGTCCAGCCGGAGGATCGCATTGTATTGACCTGATTACCGTCAGGCCCCGCCCAGTCAGCGGCTTCATCTCCGCCGACCAGGCGGGATGTCGTGTGCAATTCCTGTGCTTTCAACAGCAACGGATTCGCAAACCGATACGAGCGAAAGCTCGGTGTGTCATTGTTTTGCCTCGCCTGATGTCCGGGTGAGGAAGTGAACCTGCTGTACGACCAGCAGTAGCCTAGGAAGACATGCGTCACTGGTAACGGTGGGGTGTGAAGCTCTTCTGACAATGTAGCCCCCGGACGTTTCGGGCAGATCGGTTCCGTGAGGAACGGTCTGGAGACTCCCAGCAGCAAGGGGGTTGAGGAGCTAGGCTGGCTGATAAGGTTAACGTAAGTGAACTGCTGATAAACCTCGTAAGCACTGAGGAGCCAAAGCTGCTTGAACATTGGGCTCTAACCAAAAGGTACGTGGCTGGTTAATCCGCTCAACCGTCGGGTTACGTCGTCACTTAGCCACCGGGGAAGAGGCAGAACCTACGTCAGTCGTGTGACATGCCGGGAACGTGGTAAGCCTGTATGGTTGCCGGCGCAGTAAGGCTGGCAGGCGAACCGCAAGGGACGCTGTTGATTGTGCAGGTATGGGAGGACGGAAAAAGCGAAAGCCGGGCTGTAATGGTTCGGATAGGGGTTGGAACATCACCCCACGCGAAAGCGGGCAGACTTCCGTCTGGTCTACCGTCGCAAGACGGCTGACTACCCTCTGTAACTTGGTCAGATGCAGGCGCATGCGCCTGCATTGAGTTTTGTTGTTCCCCAGCGGGGTGTATCTACCCCGCTGGGGGAGATGCGCCTTCTGTCTGGGGACTTTTCCAGGTAGGAGAGCAGCATGAAAGTATCTGGTCGAAAGACCGGATCTGCGCTTTCCCACGCGCCGGACAACTGGCACGCCGTAGATTGGCGTCGAGTTGAGCGGAACGTGCGAGGGATGCAGATTCGAATTGCGAAGGCGACGCGGGAAAGTGACTGGCGCAGGGTGAAAGCCCTGCAACGGATGCTGACCCGCACGTTGTCCGCAAAGCTGTATGCGGTGCGACGTGTTACGCAGAACCAGGGTGCGCGAACGGCTGGAGTCGATCGCGAGCTATGGGATTCGCCTGAAAGCCGATGGCTTGCTGTCGGTAGGTTGAAGCGGCACGGATATAAGCCTCTGCCTTTACGGAGAGTCTTTATCCCCAAGGCCAATGGGAAGGAGCGCCCTCTGGGCATCCCGACCATGCGGGACAGGGCGATGCAAGCCTTGCATCTGCTGGCCTTGGAGCCGGTAGCAGAGTCGACGAGTGACCCGAACTCGTATGGGTTCAGGCTCAACCGTTCGACGGCTGACGCCATGTCTCAGATTTTCGTTGTCATGGCCCGTCGCAGTTCAGCGCAATGGGTACTTGAAGCGGACATCAAAGGATGCTTTGACCACATCAACCACAAGTGGCTGGAAAACAATGTCCCGATGGACAGGGTGATCCTTCGCAAATGGTTGAAGGCTGGCCTGATTTACAAAGGGCAGCTACAGGCGACGGAGGCCGGTACGCCGCAGGGAGGCATCATTTCCCCGACGCTGGCAAACGTGACGCTGAACGGGCTGGAACGTGAACTGATTGCGCACCTCGGTGCGAAATTTGGGATCGGGAAAGCGAAGAAGCTGAAAGTAAATGTGGTGCGATACGCGGACGACTTCGTCATCACCGGCGACTCGAAAGAGATGCTGGAACGCGAAGTCAGGCCTTGGATAGAAACCTTCCTTGAAGTACGGGGATTGCAACTATCGGAGGAGAAGACCCGGATCGTTCACATTGACGAAGGCTTTGATTTCCTTGGGTGGAATTTCCGGAAGTATTCGGGAACGCTGCTCATCAAGCCGAGCAGGAAGAACGTGCAGACGTTCTATCGCAAGGTGGCGGATACGATCAGCGGTCACAAAGCGGTAAAGCAGGAGGAGTTGATCCGATTGCTGAATCCGATGCTGCGAGGCTGGGCGCAATATCACAGCCCCGTGGTAGCCAAGCAGGCGTATAGCCGCATGGAGTCGTTGGTGTTTTACAGGCTCTGGCGGTGGTCGAAGCGGAGGCATCCAAACAAGAACGCGGAGTGGGTGAAACGGAAGTACTTTCACTCGCTCGGCAATCGGCATTGGGTGTTCGCCGCTCCCGTAGTTCAAGAGGACGGCAGCAAGGGTTTGCTTGAGCTGTACCAGATCAGCGGTACGGACATCAGGCGCCACAGGAAGGTCAAAGGGGAATTCAATCCTTTTGATCCATTGTGGGAGCAGTACAGCGAGCAATTGCGGCAGGATCGCATGGAGTATTCAATGCGTTATCGCAAGCAATGGGTGGCGCTGTACAAGTCACAGGGCGGGTTGTGCGCGCACTGTGGTTGGGCTCTGACGAACGAGACCAGTTGGCACGACCATCATCTGGAATATCGGATGCATGGCGGGACCGACGCTCTGTCCAACAGGGTTTTGCTGCACCCCGACTGCCACCGGCAGGTACACGTTGGTAAACTTGTGGTAACTAAGCCGGCTTCGTCGCTGCACTGACGGGGCTTTGTAAAAGAAATATGTAGGCTTGAGCCGTATGCGGGGAAACTCGCACGTACGGTTCTTAGGGGGCCCTTCTTCCGCAAGGAAGGGGGGCTACCCTACCTGACGCCCTCCGGTTACTCGATGCCCACCCCATTTGCGCGCTACCTGTCTCTCATTCTGTTGGCTCTCGCGTTGGTGCTGCCTTATGCAGTCGCCAACCACACGTATCCGATTCCGACCTTCTACGCTGAATTCACGGCGCTCGCGCTGTATCTGCTGACGGGCGCGGGCGTCGTGCTGCTGGTGTGGACGGCGAGGCCGCGCGTGACGTTTGCGTCGCCAGTTGTCGCGCTGGTGCCGTTGCTGTTCGGACTGGTGCTGGTGGCACAGTCGGTGCTGCTGCCGGTCTCGCAGCCGTCGATGAACTGGCTCGGCGGCGCTTACCTGCTCGCCGCATTTATGGCGACACACGCCGGCTACGGCTTCACACGCGCCAAGCTGAATGAGACAGCACTGCGCTGGGCAGCCGGGGCATTGCTCGCCGGTGGCCTGTTTGCGGTGTTTTGCCAGGTGATCCAGCTGTTTCACCTCGAGGTGCGCGTGTCGCCGCTGGTCGTCGCCTACAACGTGACCGTCGAGCGCCGGCCGTTCGGCAATATGGCGCAGGCGAACCACCTTGCCACCTATATCGCATTCGCAATGGCGGGTGCGCTGTTCCTCGTGCAGACGCGCCGCATTGCCGTCAGCATCTGGCTGCTCCTGTCGACGATTTTTGCCCTTGGACTCGCGCTGACCGTGTCGCGCGGCCCCTGGCTGCAGATGGGCGTGATCGTGGTGGCGGGCTTCTGGATGGCCTTCGCGCAGACGCGTAGCCAGCCGCTGCTCCGCCGCAGCAATCGCGAATGGCTGATCCCAATCGCACTGGCGGTGCTGTTCTTCGTCATCAATGCGTTGATCCGCTGGGCCAATGTGCACTATCACCTGGAGCTTGGGCAGTCGGCGGCCGAGCGTTTCAAGGACGCCGGCCAGATCGCGCCGCGCCTTGCGCTGTGGAAGTACGGCTGGACGATGTTCAAGGCGCATCCGCTGCTGGGTGTCGGCTGGGGCGAGTTTCCGAGCTACCAGTTCGAGTATGTGAAGTCGCTGGGCGGCGTCGAGATCGCCAATAACTCGCACAACATTTTCATTGACCTGCTCGCGAAGACAGGTTTGATCGGCCTTGCGATCGTGCTGTTCGGCCTGATTACGTGGCTGGTGCGCGTGGTCCGCGCGCCGCAGAGCGCCGCGCGCGTGTTCGGCGTCGCGCTGATCGGCGTGCTGGTCATGCACGCGCTGGTCGAGTATCCGCAGCAGTACATGTTCTTCCTGCTGCCGGCGATGTTCGTGTTCGGTTTGCTCGAGACGCGGCCGCTGCGGCTCGTGCCTGGCCGCCTGTCGTTCGGTGCGTTTGCTGTGGTCGTGTTCGGTGGCATCGCCGCGCTGTATCCGGTGTATCGCGACTACGCGCGCGCCGAGGTGCTGTATTACGGTTCGCGGCCCGCCGAGCAGTATCGTGCGGATCCGTCGTTCCTGTTCCAGGCGTGGGGCGAGTACGGCCTTGCGACGTTGGAGCCGATGAATTCGATGAACCTGCAACACAAGCTCGCGATGCACAAGCAGGCGATTGCGCTGCTGCCGGGCGAAACCGTGCTGCGCCGGTATGCGGTGCTACAGGCACTGAGCGGCGATACGGCGGGGGCGTTCGATACTGTCGAACGTCTGAAGATCTTTGCTCAGGAGTTGAAGGACTGGCCGTCGCAGTTGGCCTACGTGTATGAACTGTGCGACGAGCAGAAGACGCTGACCGGCTTCAAGGCGGAACTGGTCAAGCGCTATGGCATGCCGCCGGGCGATATCAATCAGGACGACGACAGCGACGACGATTGAGCCGCGTTGTCGTTCCGTAGCCTTAGTAGCAGTAGCAGTAGCAGTAGCAGTAGCAGCAGTAGCAGCAGTAGTAGTGGAGCGGGGCGATGACGTTGGCGGTCATCAACCCGCCACCCAATCCCCCGATTTCCCGCCGTGCTTCTCCAGCACTTTCACGTCGGTGATCGTCATCCCGCGATCCACCGCCTTGCACATGTCGTACACGGTCAGCAGCCCGACCTGCACGGCGGTTAGCGCTTCCATCTCCACGCCCGTGCGTCCCAGCGTTTCCACTTGCACCGTGCAATGCACGCCGGGCAACGTCTCATCGAGCTCGAAGTCGACTTTCACGCGGGTCAGCGCGAGCGGGTGACATAGCGGGATCAGTTCGGCGGTGCGCTTCGAGCCTTGAATCGCGGCGATGCGCGCGATTCCGATCACGTCGCCTTTCTTGGCGTTGCCGTCGCGAATCAGCGCGAACGTCTCCGGCAGCATGCGAATTGAGCCGCGCGCGACCGCGATGCGCTTGGTCTCCTGCTTGTTGCCGACGTCCACCATATGCGCCTGGCCGGCCGCGTCGAAATGAGTGAGTTCAGGCATGGTTGGGCTCCTTCAGAGGGCGCCTATCATAGCAGCGTGATTGGGCGGGCCGAGATGACTACAATTGTCCTATGCCCGCTATCTTAGTCCGAGCGGCGGGCGCCGCTTTTCGACTTCGTCATATCGGCCTCGCGATGCGTTCGAAACGGTTTCTTGCTGCGTTGTTGTCTGTCGCGCTCGCGGCGCCGCCGGGCGTGTACCCGCAATCGCGCGGGGCATTGAACGCGAACACCAACACCGGCACGACTCTCGCGCTCAACATGCAGCCCGCGGAACCGCCGTTGGAAAGCGGCCCGGTCGAAACTTTCGCCGACCCCATCGTGCCGCCCGACATCGCCCAAGGCGTATTCGGCGTCTATGGCGGCGCGCAGAGCCGCTTCTCCGGCAACTCAGGCGCGATCGCCAACTGGCGCACCCCGATCGTCACCCAGCAACTACCTGACCTCGGCAACGGCGGCTCCGGCTCGCTGACGCCGCAAGCCGAGCGTAAGCTCGGCGAACGCGTGATGCGCGAGTTGCGCCGCGACCCTGACTATCTCGACGACTGGCTCGTGCGCGACTATCTGAATTCGGTCGCTGCGAAACTCTCGGCGGCGGCGAACGCGCTCTACATCGGCGGCTATCGTCCGGACTTCGAGCTGTTCGCGGTCCGCGACACGCAAATCAACGCCTTCTCGCTGCCGGGCGGTTTTATCGGCGTGAACACCGGTTTGATCGTAACGACGCAAACCGAGTCCGAGCTCGCCTCCGTGCTCGGCCACGAGATGGGGCACGTCTTGCAGCGGCACATTTCGCGGATGATCACCACCGGCGAGCGCAGCGGCTATGCCGCGCTCGCCGGCCTGTTGTTCGGCGTTCTGGCGGGCGTGCTCGCGCACAGCGGCGACCTCGGCAGCGCGATTGCGATTGGCGGCCAGGCTTATGCGGTCGATAACCAGTTGCGTTTCTCGCGCTCCGCCGAGCATGAAGCGGACCGCGTCGGCTTTCTGCTGCTGGCCGGCGCCGGCTACGACCCCTACGCGATGACAACGTTTTTCGGCCGCCTCGATCGCGCGGCGATGAGCGACACGGGCATGCCGGCCTACGCACGCACTCACCCGCTGACCGGCGAACGGATTGCCGACATGGAAGACCGTGCGCGCCGCGCGCCTTACCGGCAGCCGCATCAGACGTCTGAATACGGCTTCGTGCGGGCTCGGGCGCGCTTGCTGCAGGACCGCTCGCGCAGTGAATACGCGGATGAGATTTCGCGCTTGCGCTCCGAAATCGAGGACCGTACCGCGGTAAACGTCGCCGCGAATTGGTACGGGATTGCGTACGGGCAGATGCTGCTTGAGCGTTACGACGATGCGACCGCGTCGCTGGTTTCGTCGCGTGCAGCATTTGCCGCGGGCGAACGCGGTGAAGGCGCGCCCATGCGCAGTTCGCCGAGCCTCGACGTGTTGGCGGCCGATATCGCGCGCCGCGCCGGGCGTGATGACGAGGCGGCTCGTCTGGCCGAGTTTGCGCAGAAGCGCTGGCCGCAGTCGAACGCCGCAATCGACATGCATATCCAGACCTTGCTGACCTTGAAGCGATTCGCCGATGCGCAGGCGTTGGCCCGGAAGGAGACGCGTGCACAGCCCGATCAGCCGGCATGGTGGATGTATCTCGCGCAGGCAAGCGCCGGCAGCGGCGATGCGTTGACGCAGCATCGGGCGCTCGCCGAAAAATTCGCGCTCGAGGGGGCGTGGCCGTCGGCCATCAGGCAGTTGAAGGAAGCGCGGGATCTGAAGGCGATCGGCTACTACGATCTCGCGACCGTCGATGCCCGCTTACATGAAATGGAGAGCCGCTATAAAGAGGAGCGGCTTGACGAGAAGAGTTAGGGGTTGCCGGCTTGCGCTATCTGACCGGAACGCGAACTCCGCAAAAGAACGAGGCTATAAATAAGCAGGCAAACGACCTAGACGTGTGTCGCCGGACTATCGACAAATCCGAATCGCGCGGCAACTTCATTTCGCCGTACACCCTGCAAGGGCAACACAACCCCGTTGTTCCACCGAAATGCCCCGCTCATCGAGTCATCGCCCAACGCCGCGTGATCAGAAAAAACCTCGAGGTCATGATCGTGCAAAACCGCGACTCTCGGTGGCGCCGAGCCGTCGATGAACAGAATCCCACCTTCATCGTCGACAAACACGGCCGAAGGCTCGAAAGCCCCGCCGCCCTGGTCCGTCAAGGAAAGTACGCCAGCGGCATTGGCTGACAACCTCACCACCCACGGCGTATAGCCCAACTCGATATACACCCGCTGCGGGCCGTTCTGGAAAAACCACTGGCCGCGTTCATCGGCGTCGTAATTCCGGTTGATAAACCCGAGCAACGCCTCATGCCGGATCGGCGTGCCTGGCGTACCGCTGGCCTGAGCGGCTTCATCCCGCATGCGCCAGTTGCCGCGCCGGTCCAACATCAACCATCCCGTGCAACTCGGCACGTTCGGCCATTTGGCCAAGGCCTGCTTGACGATGTCATCCATGATCGACGTACTGCTCCAGGTAGCCGAGCACGCGCCGCGACAACCAGTCGATGCGGCCCGGAAAGGGCCCCGTCATAAAGCCTGCGTGGCCGCCGTGTTCGGGTTGATCGAGTTTCACCGATGCCGACACCTCATGCCGCGCCGGTAACGCTTCGGCCGGCAAGAACGGGTCGTTGCGCGCATTCAGCACCAGAGTGGGCACGGTGATCCCAGGCAGCAACGGCCGCGTGGTCGCGCGGCTCCAGTAGTCGTTAGTATCGCGAAAGCCGTGCAGCGGCGCTGTCACCACGTTGTCGAAGTCGTACATCGTGCGGCTCGCCAGCATCGTGTCGCGGTCGAACAGCCCCGGAAATTGCGTCAGCTTCTGCTCGGCCTTCAGCTTCAGCGTCTTCAGGAAACTGCGCGTGTAGATCATGCCGAAGCCCTGCGACAATGCGCGGCCGCCGGCGTGCACGTCGATCGGCGTCGAAATCGCCGCGGCGGCCGAGAGCACCGGCGACGCATCTTCGCGCCGCTCGCCGAGCCAGCGCAGCAGCACATTGCCGCCGAGCGACACGCCCGCCGCCACGATTGGCCCGCGATGCGTGGCGCGCAAGCGCCGCAGGATCCAGTCGACTTCGTTGCTGTCGGCGAGGTGATAGAAACGCGGCAACCGGTTCAGTGGCCCGCTGCAGCTGCGAAAGTGCGGCACCACGCCGTGCCAGCCGTACTCGCGCGCGGCCGCCATCAACGTGGCGGCGTAGTGCGACGTGGAACTGCCTTCGAGGCCGTGAAACAGCACGAACAGCGGAGCGTCGTCTGCGGGAATCCCGGAGGGCGTGGCAGGGGCGAGCGCTGAGGCAGGCTTGCCGTCATGCACCACCCAATCGAGATCGATGAAATCGCCATCCGGCGTATCCCAGCGCTCGCGCCGGAACGCGATAGCCGGGCGGCGCGCAAACAGCGCCGGGACAATGGTCTGCACATGCCGGTTCGGCAGCCAGAGTGGCGCGCGGTAGAGCAGTTCGACGGTAGCCTCGACAGCGGCCGCGGCGCGTGCTGCGCCGGTAGAAGCGGATTGATGGTGCGTCGTCTTCCAATCCACCATGGGGGATTCGTTCGGGACGGGTGACTTCCTGCGGGGCGTGCTCATGCCAGCGTCAAAGCAAAAAAGGTAGAACCGGTGAAACAGGCCGAATAGGCGAAATGCGCCCGTCAGGCGTCAGTGCAGCGACCCCTGGCCATGTCGCATCTTGGTCGCGAACTGACTGGCGGCCTCGTTTGGCATCGGACTCGCGTGAATATGCGCAATTCGCCATTCGCCGCGTTCGTGGACCATCACGTAAGTGGTGAACACCATCGCGGGCGCTGCCTTCGGATCGGCCGGCCGGTGCGCTTCGGCGATGGCGTAGACGACGGTGCCAAGGCTGTCGTAGACCCGAATATCGAGCGGTTCAATCGAAACGGGCGCGGTTTCGAGCTGGATTTGCAAGCCGGCGCGAATACTGTCGAGGCCGTGCAGATGGGAGCCGTCGGCGCAGATGCAACTGACGAATTCCTCATCGATCCACAGGCCCATCAAGCTGTCGATATTCACCTCGGCGATGGCCTGGTAATAGGCGTTCAGCGTATCGGCGGCGGCTTCGAAGATATGGGCAAAACGTGGCATGGCTCGTCAGTCTCTTGTGCGCGGCGCGCGGTTGCGGGGCAGCGGTCAGCGGGACAGTCCGGAGCACCGGACAATCGCACCCAAGCGCGAGGATGCCCGCGCCGCAAGGCGCGAACATGACGCGACGCGCTCAGGGCGTGCGGTGTTGCGTGCAAGTATCAGCCGAATCAGTTTGGTTCAACGTTGCGCAAGCAACATGCCGCGCAAATCGCCGAACACCTGCTCGGCACTCAACTGCTTCAGGCAGTTCAGATGCCCGAGCGGACACTCGCGCTGAAAACAGGGGCTGCATTCGAGATGAAGCCATTGTACCTTCGCGAGCTCGGACAAGGGCGGCGTGTGGCGCGGATCGGTCGAACCGTACACGGCCACCAGCGGCCGGCGCAGCGCGGCGGCCACGTGCATCAGGCCGGAATCGTTGGTGACGACCGCGTTGGCCCGCGAGATCAGCGCGCAAGCCTCGCTCAGCGCGGTCTGGCCGCACAGGTTGCGCACGTTCGGCGCCTTCTCGGCAATGGCCTGGGCAAGCGGCGCGTCTTTCGGCGAGCCGAGCGCGACGATCTGCGTGTAGGGGAACGACTGGCCGACGATCTGCGCGAGCGCAGCGAAATGCTCTGGCGGCCAGCGCTTGGCCGGACCGTACTCGGCACCCGGGCAGAACACCAGCAGCGGCACACGCGTATCCAGATTGAAGCGCGCCGATACCCGCGACGCTTCGTTCAGATCCGCGTCGAGCCGCGGCATCGGCAGGTCGTCGGGGACCTTGGCGCCTTGCGCGTAGGCGAGGGCGGCGTAATGACCGACCATCGGCGGGCGCTCGTCTTTGCGCGGATTCGCGTGACGCACGTTCAGCAAGCCGTAGCGGCTCTCGCCGGTGTAGCCGATGCGCAGCGGAATGCCCGCCATCCACGGAATCAGCGCCGATTTGAGCGAATTCGGCAGGACATAGGCCGCGTCGTAGCCGACATCGCGCAAGTCGCTTGCCAGCTGCCAGCGGCGCAGCATCTGCAGCTTGCCGTGTGCGAGGTCCGTTGCGTAGACGTCGCGAATCTCGGGCATGCGTTCGAGCACGGGCGCGACCCACGAGGGCGCGACCGCGTCGATCACGATACGCGGATGCAGTTTCACGAGGCGCGCAAACAGCGGCTGCGCCATCAATGCGTCACCGATCCAGTTCGGTGCGATAACCAACGCGCGACGCATCAGAGTGGGTGTCCGGTGTCGAAACGAAGCGCCGCGCGAACCATGTACGCGGCCTTCGATTGGGTAAATGGGGAAAAGCCGCGGGCCTTGCGGCGCGGATCCGGCATGACCGGTCCCGCCGCGGCTGCGGCGTTGCTGCGCAGCGCTTGCGTTGCCGCCACCTGCTGCAAAAGCGCAGCCGACCCGTCACATGACGAACCAGGCAGCAGGCGCGCCGGCAAAGAGGGCCGCAAACAGCGCCGCAAACGATCAGCGCTCAGTGCGCAGTGCTCAAGATCAGTGACCCTTGACCACTTCGCCGTCGCGTAGCTTGTAACGCGTGCTGCAATACGGGCATTTCGCCTCGCCGTGCGTGACGTCGATAAAGACGCGCGGATGCGCGCTCCAGCGCGGCATTGCCGGATTCGGGCAGTACGCCGGCAGATCCTTTGCCGTCAATTCGACCAGCGGCATTTCCTTGATTTCGCTCATGGGGGATTTCTCGTTGTATGCAGGGTGCGTGCGTTGCGCCGGTAAAAGGCCGAGGGCCTTGGGCCGGCGCAGCGCGCGTTAGATCTTGGTCAGCCAGTGCGCGTACTTATCGCTCTTGCCGTTCACGATATCGAAGAAGCCCGATTGCAGCTTCTCGGTGATCGGGCCACGTGCGCCCGAGCCGATCGTGCGGTTGTCGAGTTCGCGGATCGGCGTGACTTCCGCGGCGGTGCCGGTAAAGAACGCTTCGTCGCAGGTATAGACCTCGTCACGCGTGATGCGCTTTTCGATCACCTGGATGCCCGCGTCGCGCGCCAGCGTGATGACCGTGTCGCGCGTGATGCCGTCGAGGCACGACGCCAGATCCGGCGTGTACAGCTTGCCGTTGTTCACGAGGAAGAAGTTCTCGCCCGAGCCTTCCGACACGTAGCCGTCCACGTCCAGCAGCAGCGCTTCGTCGTAACCGTCGGCAATCGCTTCCTGGTTGGCGAGGATCGAGTTTACGTACCAGCCCGACGCCTTGGCGCGGACCATCGACACATTCACGTGATGGCGCGTGAACGACGAGGTCTTCACGCGGATGCCCTTGGCGATACCGTCTTCGCCGAGGTAAGCGCCCCACGGCCAGGCCGCGATCGCCACGTGGATCGTGTTGCCCTTGGCCGACACGCCGAGCTTTTCCGAGCCGACCCAGATGATCGGGCGCAGGTAGCAGGATTCCAGCTTGTTTTCGCGGACCACTTCGCACTGCGCTGCGGCCAGCGTTTCGTGGTCGAACGGCACGTCCATCTGGAAGATCTTGGCCGAATTCAGCAAGCGCTTGGTGTGTTCCTGGAGGCGGAAAATCGCCGTGCCGCCGTCAGCCGTTTTGTAGGCGCGTACGCCTTCGAAAACGCCCATGCCGTAATGCAGCGTGTGGGTCAGCACGTGGATCTTGGCGTCGCGCCAGTCGATGAGCTTGCCATCCATCCAGATCTTGCCGTCACGGTCGGCCATTGACATACGATTCTCCAGCGGTGCGGTGAAAGAGCGTTATTTTAGCGTCTTTTGCACAAGGAACGGGCATTTGGCCGCATGCCGGGCGCTATAATTCGGCGCACGCATAATTCAAATCCGGATGCGCCAGCGGGTGCCTGACGACCTGGCGCCGACCTCTCTTCGTTGCGCCGCCGCTTGGCGCCCGCGTTTCGCCTCATGCTCGCTCGTTTGTCAGATACCGATCGCCGTGCCTTTCGCGAGGGCGCGCGCGACTATTCGCCCACACTGATGGCGATTTTCTCCTGGGGCCTCGTCACCGGCATCGCAATGAGCAAGTCCGTGCTCACGCTGCCGCAGGCGCTCGCCATGTCGCTGCTCTGCTACGCCGGATCGTCGCAACTGGCCGTGCTGCCGTTGCTGGCCGCCAAGCTGCCGATCTGGACCGTGCTGCTCACCGCCGCGATGGTCAATACGCGTTTCGTGATCTTCAGCGCCGGTCTCGCGCCGCATTTTTCCTATCTGCCGATGTGGCGTCGCATCGTGCTCGGCTATTTCAACGGCGACGTGATCTATCTGCTGTTCCAGAAGAAGAGCTTCCAGACCGGTTACGTGCCGGGCAAAGAGGCGTACTTCTGGGGCATGGCGGTGTGCAGCTGGCTGTCATGGCAGGTCTCGTCGATCGTCGGCATTCTGCTGGCGAGCCTGATTCCGGACAACTGGGGCCTCGCGCTGGCAGGCACGCTGGCGCTGCTGCCCATCATGGTGTCGGCGATCGCCACGCGTTCCACGCTGGTCGCGGTCAGCATCGCAGGCCTGGTGTCGCTGCTCGCATTCGACCTGCCATACCGGCTCGCGCTGCCGCTCGCGGTAATTGCGGCAATTGTCGCGGGCAGTGCTGCCGATCTGATGGTCGAGCGTGCCGACTTGCGCCGCATCCGCAACAGCGCCGGAGATTCCCAATGACATCCACGCAGATCTGGCTGGCCATTTTCGGCATGACCTTCGTCACCGCGGTGACACGCGCGATGTTTCTAATCGGCGGCGAGCGCACGGTTTTGCCGGCGCGCGTCCAGCGGATGCTGCGCTATGCGCCGGCCGCGGCGCTTGCCGCCGTCGTGTTGCCCGATGTGCTGGCAACGCCGGATGGGCTCTCGTTCGCGCCCTCGAACCACGAGTTTTACGCGACGCTGTCCGGTCTGGCGTGGTTTATGTGGCGGCGCACCATGCTCGGCACGATTGTGGTGGGAATGGCCGTGTTCACGCTCTTGCGTCTCTTCATGTAGTTGATTGGATCGAAAATGCTGCATCGCGACATGCGCGGCGCATTCTTCAAATACGGGACATTCGCCTGGTTGCGGGTCAGAAGGCCGTGTGGATAAGTTAAAATGGCTGTTTCCGGGATAAGCGCGCCGCTGCATGGCGCGACAGCCGCGGCCTGGCCGCCGGCACCCGACTCAGTGGAGCCGCTGCCGTGCCGAAGCGCTGGAGTCTGCCGCGCTTGAGGCCCAGCGCGTCGTCCGCCACCGCCTTCCCATCAACTCGCACATACACGCCCATGAACAAGGTATTGCGTCTCTCCGATCTGATCGCCGAAGGCAAGCTGTCCGGCAAACGCGTGTTCATCCGCGCCGATCTGAACGTGCCGCAGGACGATCAAGGCACCATCACCGAAGACACCCGCATCCGCGCCTCCGTGCCGGCGATCAAGGCCGCGCTGGAAGCTGGCGCCGCCGTGATGGTCACGTCGCACCTGGGCCGCCCGACCGAAGGCGAGTTCAAGCCGGAAGATTCGCTCGCGCCGGTCGCGAAGCGCCTGGCCGAACTGCTTGGCCGTGACGTGCCGCTGGTCGCCAACTGGGTCGAAAATGGCGTGAACGTCGCGCCGGGCCAGGTCGTGCTGCTGGAAAACTGCCGCGTCAACAAGGGTGAAAAGAAGGATTCCGACGAGCTCGCGCAGAAAATGGCGAAGCTCTGCGACATCTACGTGAACGACGCATTCGGCACCGCACACCGCGCCGAAGCCACCACGCACGGCATCGCCAAATACGCGCCGATCGCTTGCGCCGGCCCGCTGCTGGCTGCTGAGCTCGAAGCGCTCGGCAAGGCGCTGGGCGCGCCGAAGCGTCCGCTGGTGGCGATCGTTGCCGGCTCGAAGGTGTCCACCAAGCTGACCATTCTGAAGTCGCTGGCCGACAAGGTCGATCAGCTGATCGTCGGCGGCGGCATCGCCAATACGTTCATGCTGGCGGCCGGCCTGAAGATCGGCAAGTCGCTCGCCGAAGCCGATCTGGTCGCCGAAGCCAAGGTCATCATCGACGCCGCGAAAGCCCGCGGCGCCTCGGTGCCGATCCCGACCGACGTGGTCACGGCGAAAGAGTTTTCGCCCACCGCCAAGGCTGAAGTGAAAGCCGTCGCCGATGTAGAAGACGACGACATGATCCTCGACATCGGACCGGAAACCGCCAAGGTGCTCGCCGCACAACTGGAAAAAGCCGGCACGATCGTGTGGAACGGCCCGGTCGGCGTGTTCGAATTCGATCAGTTCGGCAACGGTACGAAGACGCTGGCTGACGCGATCGCCAAATCGTCGGCGTTCTCGATCGCCGGCGGCGGCGATACGCTGGCGGCGATTGCCAAGTACGGCATCCACGACAAGGTCAGCTACATCTCGACGGGCGGCGGCGCCTTCCTCGAGTTCCTCGAGGGCAAGAAACTGCCCGCGGTCGAAGTCCTGGAATCGCGGGCTTAACGTGGTGACGCGCTCCCCCTCAGCGAAGTCTGCAAAAGCGCGCGGCAGCAAGTTGCTGCGCAACACCGCAGCAGCAACGGCAGGGGAGCGCGAAGCGCGCTCCGCCGCCACACCGGCCGTGGCTGAAGCCGCGGCCCCGCAGCAGCAAGAATCCGAGTTGTCCCTCGCGCTCGCGGAGTTGACCACTGGCAGCGAGGCAGCGGAATTGTCCACCAGACAAGCCGCCCACTCGCCGGCAGAACTCCCGGACGACGAGGTTGCGCTCGCACCCCCACCGGCACCCCCCGTGCCGGTATCGAACACCGCTTCACCTCATAAAGCGACGCTGGTTTCAACCGGCGCGCAGCCCCCAGCAGCACCCTTCGGTGCGCAGCCTCCGCATCCGACTCGCAGCGCTCATTCCAGCGATCCCACCCAGACGAGGAGACTCATGCATCGCGCCACCAAGATTGTCGCTACCATCGGACCGGCTTCCAGTACGCCGGAAATCCTGCTGCAAATGATTCAGGCAGGGGCCGACGTGGTGCGGCTCAATTTCTCGCACGGCACCGCCGACGACCACCGCCAGCGCGCCGAATTCGTGCGCGAGGCGGCCCGTCAGGCCGGCCGTGAAGTTGCCATCATGGCTGACCTTCAAGGTCCGAAGATTCGGGTCGGCAAATTCGAAAACGGCAAGACCACGCTCGTTCCCGGCAGCCCGTTCATCCTCGACTCCGAGTGCGAACTCGGCAACGACGACCGCGTCGGTCTCGACTACAAAGACCTGCCGCGCGACCTGAAACCGGGCGACGTGCTGTTGCTCAACGACGGCCTGATCGTGCTGGACGTGGTGCGCGTGCTCGGCAGCGAGATCCACACCACCGTGAAGATCGGCGGCGATCTGTCGAACAACAAGGGCATCAACCGCCAGGGCGGCGGCCTGACCGCGCCGGCCCTTACGGCGAAAGACATGGAAGACATCCGCACGGCGATGTCGCTCGGTGTGGATTTCGTCGCGGTATCGTTCCCCAAGAACGCCACCGACATGGAAATGGCCCGCCAGCTCGCGAACATCGCGGGTGCGCCCTACGGCATCAAGCCGAAGATGATCGCGAAGATCGAGCGGGCGGAAGCGATTCCGGCCCTGCAAGGCATTCTCGACGCATCGGACGGCATCATGGTCGCGCGCGGCGACCTGGCCGTGGAAGTGGGCAATGCCGCAGTTCCCGCGCTGCAAAAGCGCATGATTCGGATGGCGCGCGAATCGAACAAGTTCGTGATCACCGCGACCCAGATGATGGAATCGATGATCTACGCTCCGGTGCCGACCCGCGCCGAAGTGTCGGACGTCGCCAACGCGGTGCTGGACGGCACGGACGCGGTGATGCTGTCGGCCGAATCCGCAGCGGGCAAGTACCCGGTGCAGACCATCGAGACGATGGCGGCGATCTGCCTGGAAGCCGAGAAGTCGGAAAAGTCGGAACTGGACAAGGATTTCCTCGACCGCACGTTCACGCGAATCGACCAGTCCATCGCCATGGGCGCGCTGTTCACGGCCTATCACCTCGGCGCCAAGGCGATCGTTGCGTTGACCGAATCGGGTTCGACCGCGCTGTGGATGTCGCGGCACTCGACGCACGTGCCGATTTTCGCGCTCACGCCGCGGGTCGGTAGCGAACGGGCGATGGCGATCTACCGCAATGTCACGTCGCTGCATCTGGACACCAGCACCGACCGCGACACCGCGTTGCAGCAGGCGTTGGAAACGGTGGTCAGCAAGGGCTATGCGTCGCGCGGTGACATGGTGGTGCTGACCGTCGGCGAGCCGATGGGCCAGGCAGGCGGCACGAATACGCTGAAAATCGTGCGCGTCGGCGAGCCGTTTTGATTTGACGCACTGTGTGTGGGACGGAAGTAACTGCTAGAGCACTTACTCCCGCCGTACACAGCAGACTGCTCGATCGGCACTGGCTTGATCTAAGCGAAGCAGGCTGTCATGCCCCGCGAGAGGCGGCGCACAGACTCCAATCGCGCGTGCGGTAAAGGTCCGCATGTGACGCGCTTTAGGGAATGGGTGAACGGGTATGCAGCTTGCTTCGCGATAAAATCGCCCCAAAAGATGCCGACGGCACAGAATTCGTTTCAATCTAAGGAGTTAAGCATGCCTCTCGTATCAATGCGTCAACTGCTGGACCATGCCGCCGAAAACGGTTATGGCATTCCGGCATTCAACGTGAACAACCTGGAGCAGGTGCAGGCGATCATGGCGGCGGCCGACAAGGTCAACGCCCCGGTCATCATGCAGGCGTCGGCCGGCGCGCGTAAGTACGCGGGCGAGCCGTTCCTGCGCCACCTGATCGAAGCGGCGGTCGAGTCGTACCCGCATATTCCGGTCGTGATGCACCAGGATCACGGCCAGTCGCCGGCGGTCTGTATGGCGGCGATCCGCAGCGGTTTCACCAGCGTGATGATGGACGGTTCGCTCGAAGCCGATGGCAAGACGGTCGCATCGTACGAATACAATGTCGAAGTCTCGCGCAAGGTGGTTGAAGCGGCGCACTCGATCGGCATCACGGTGGAAGCGGAGCTGGGCGTGCTCGGTTCGCTGGAAACGATGAAGGGCGACAAGGAAGACGGCCACGGCGCGGAAGGCACGATGACCCGCGAGCAACTGCTGACCGACCCGGAACAGGCTGCCGACTTCGTCAAGCTGACGCAATGCGACGCGCTGGCGATCGCCATCGGTACGTCGCACGGCGCGTACAAGTTCAGCAAGAAGCCCACGGGCGACATCCTGTCAATCCAGCGCATCAAGGAAATTCACCAGCGCATTCCGAATACGCACCTGGTGATGCACGGTTCGTCGTCGGTGCCGCAGGAACTGCTCGCGGAAATCCGCGAATTCGGTGGCGACATGAAGGAAACCTACGGCGTGCCGGTCGAGGAAATCCAGGAAGGCATCAAGAACGGCGTGCGCAAGGTCAATATCGACACCGACCTGCGTCTGGCGATCACCGGCGCGATCCGTCGCTACATGGCGACCAATCCGGGTAAGTTCGATCCGCGCGACTACCTGAAGCCGGCGCGCGAAGCCGCGATGAAGATCTGTCTCGAGCGCTTCACGCAATTCGGCTGCGAAGGCCAGGCCGGCAAGATCAAGCCGGTTTCGCTTGATAAAATCGCGGAGAAGTACAAATCGGGCGAGCTCGCGCAAGTCGTCCGCTAAGCTCTACACCTGGCCGATTGGCCAGGTTGTCGTTCGATCGCCGTTCCCGCATCATCCGGGGAACGGCGTTTCCCTTTTGTTCCGGTCACACTTTTTGCCCCACTTTTAGCGAACCAAGACGATGTCTACCCTTTACGAATCCACGCTCCATTCGCTGCCGCTGCTTGGCCGCGGTAAAGTCCGCGACAACTATGCGGTGGGCAACGACCAGTTGCTGATCGTCACGACCGACCGTCTGTCGGCGTTCGACGTCATCATGGGCGAGCCGATTCCGAATAAGGGCCGCGTGCTCAACGAAATGGCGAACTTCTGGTTCGAGAAGCTCAAGCATGTGGTGCCGAATCACCTCACGGGCGTGGCGCCCGAATCCGTGGTGGCGGCTGACGAAGTCGAGCAGGTCAAGGGCCGTGCCGTGGTCGTGAAGCGCCTCGAGCCGATCCTCGTCGAAGCGGTGGTGCGCGGCTATCTGGCCGGCAGCGGCTGGAAAGACTACCAGGCAACCGGTTCGGTGTGCGGCGTGGAACTGCCGCCTGGCCTGCAAAACGCACAAAAGCTGCCCGAGCCGATTTTCACGCCGGCAGCCAAGGCCGAAATGGGCCATCACGACGAGAACATCACCTACAACGAGATGGAACGCCGCATCGGCACCGAACTGTCGGCCACGATCCGCGACATCTCGATCAAGCTGTACAAGGAAGCCGCTGACTACGCTGCAACGCGCGGCATCATCATCGCGGATACGAAGTTCGAATTCGGTCTGGACAACCATGGCCAGCTGTATCTGATGGACGAGGCGTTGACCGCCGATTCGTCGCGTTTCTGGCCGGCTGACCAGTACCAGGTCGGCACCAACCCGCCGTCGTTCGACAAGCAGTTCGTGCGCGACTGGCTCGAAACCCAGCCGTGGAAGAAAGAGCCGCCCGCACCGAAGCTGCCGGACGACGTGGTCACGAAAACGGGCGAGAAGTACCAGGAAGCGCTCGAACGCCTGACCGGACACAAGCTCGCTTAAGTACGGTTTGCACCGCTCAAGAAACAAGGAAGCCGTACCATGAGTGAAGCTCAAACTGCCCATACGCATGGCGCGCCGGTCGTCGGCGTGCTGATGGGTTCCAGTTCCGACTGGGAAGTGATGAAGAACGCCGTCGCGATTCTGCAAGAATTCGGCGTGCCGTATGAGGCCAAAGTCGTGTCGGCGCACCGGATGCCCGACGAGATGTTTGCGTATGCCGAGAGCGCGCGCGAGCGCGGCATTCGCGCGATCATCGCGGGTGCGGGCGGCGCGGCGCATCTGCCGGGCATGCTGGCCGCCAAGACCACGGTGCCGGTGCTCGGCGTGCCGGTGGCGAGCAAGTATCTGAAGGGCGTCGATTCGTTGCATTCGATCGTGCAGATGCCCAAGGGCGTGCCGGTTGCCACGTTTGCAATCGGCGAAGCGGGCGCGGCGAATGCGGCGTTGTTCGCAGTGTCGATTCTGAGCGGCACGAGCGCCGAGTATGCGGAAAAGCTGGCTGCGTTCCGCGTGCGCCAGAACGAAGCGGCCCACGCAATGGTGCTGCCGGCGCTGTAAGCGCCAAGGCTGATTGCTTTAGACGTCCCCCTTGTCTGACCCCCGGCCGCGTGCTGCTATTGAATGAATGCAGCGCCCGGCCGTGACCGACCACTAAGATGAACCCAGACAACACACCGGTTTCACCGATTCTGCCCGGCGCATGGCTTGGCATGGTCGGTGGCGGCCAGCTCGGCCGCATGTTCTGTTTTGCCGCTCAGGCAATGGGCTATCGCGTTGCCGTGCTCGACCCGGACGAAACCAGTCCCGCGGGCGCGGTGGCCGACCGCCATATCCGTGCGGCTTACGACGACGAAGCGTCGCTCACCGAACTCGCGCGACTGTGCGCGGCGGTGTCCACCGAATTCGAGAACGTGCCAGCGGCGAGCCTCGATTTCATGGCGAAAACCACCTTCGTGAGCCCGGCCGGCCGTTGCGTCGCCGTGGCGCAGGACCGGATCGCCGAGAAGCGTTTTATCGCGTCGTCAGGCGTGACGGTGGCGCCGCACGTGGTGATCGAATCGTCGAACGCGCTGGCTGCGCTCGACGACGCGAAGCTCGAAGCCGTACTGCCTGGTATTCTGAAGACTTCACGCATGGGCTATGACGGCAAAGGTCAAATCCGCGTGCGCAACGCCGAGGAAGTGCGCGAGGCGCATGCGTCGCTCGCGGGCGTCCCGTGTGTGCTGGAAAAGCGCTTGCCGCTGAAGTTCGAAGTGTCCGCGCTGATCGCGCGCGCGGCGAGCGGCGCGTCGGTGGTGTATCCGCTGGCGCAGAATACGCATCGCGACGGCGTGCTGTCGCACACCATCGTCCCCGCGCCGGATGCAAGCCCGACGCTGGTCGAGCAGGCGCAACAGGCCGCGCTGCAAATCGCGGACAAGCTCGGCTATGTCGGCGTGCTGTGCGTCGAGTTCTTCATTCTGGAAGACGGGTCGCTGGTCGCCAACGAAATGGCGCCGCGTCCGCATAACTCCGGCCATTACACCGTTGACGCGTGCGCGACCAGTCAGTTCGAACAGCAGGTCCGCGCTATGACCGGCATGCCGTTCGGTGACACGCGTCAGCATTCGCCGGCGGTGATGCTGAACATCCTCGGCGACGTCTGGTTCCCAGGCGGCCCGAAGGGCGCGGCGGTCACGCCGCCGTGGCACGAAGTCGCCGCGATGCCGGCGGCGCGTTTGCACCTGTACGGCAAGGAAGAGGCACGTTGCGGGCGCAAGATGGGTCACGTGAACTTCACGGCCGCGACACTCGAAGAAGCCCGCACGTCGGCGCGCGATTGCGCGCGGCTCCTGCATATCATCACGAGCTGACGCGAGCGCCATGCCGGATCAAAGCAAACCTGCCGAAGGGGACGCCGCGAGCGCCTTGCCTGTGAGCGCCGAGCAGATCGAACACGCCGCCGCGCTGCTCGACGCGGGCGGTCTGGTCGCGTTTCCCACGGAGACTGTCTATGGACTCGGCGGCGACGCCGAAAGTCCGGACGCGGTCGCGCGTATTTACGCGGCGAAGGGCAGGCCGGCGAATCATCCGGTGATCGTGCATCTGGCACCGCAGGGCGATCCGAACTACTGGGTCGAGCATTTGCCGGCGGAAGCGCAGCGTTTGATCGATGCGTTCTGGCCGGGGCCACTCACGTTGATCCTGAAGCGTGCTGAGCGGATCAACGCGGCCGTGAGCGGCGGCCAGGATTCAGTCGGTTTGCGCTGCCCGTCACATCCCGTTGCCCAGGCTTTGCTCGAAGCGTTCAGTGCGTTGCGCGGCGGACATGGCGGCGTGGCTGCGCCGTCGGCGAATCGTTTTGGTCATGTGAGCCCAACGACAGCGCAACATGTGCGCGACGAGTTTGGCAGCGCGATTCACGTGCTGGACGGCGGCGCATCTGACGTTGGGATCGAATCGACGATTCTGGATTTGTCGCGCGGATTTCCGGCGCTGCTAAGGCCAGGGCGGGTAACGCCGCAGGATATCGCCGACGTGCTCGGCGAGGCGCCACGCCTGGCCGACGGTTCGGATGCAACGGCACCGCGCGCTTCGGGGACGTTGAAGGCGCACTATGCGCCGCGCACGCCGTTGGCCTTGCTACCTTTTGATGCGTTGCAGATTTTGCTCGCGGCGCGTCAGCGCGATGAACGCGTAGCGCTGGTGGCGCGCGTTTCCCGCGCAGGGGAGTGGGCTCATGCCGAGGGCGTGCATTTCGTTGCCGCGCCGGAAGATCCGCACGTTTATGCACGCGAGTTGTATGGCCTGCTAAGGGCGCTCGATCGCGCGGATGTGAGCCGGATTCTCATCGAGAAGTTGCCGGACACGATCGAGTGGATCGCTGTGAACGATCGGCTGGGAAGGGCCGCGGCTGCATTCGAAGCGCAGGGGTAGGGCGGCCTGGTTTGCGCGGCTTGCTCACTGGCGCCGCCACAATCCGTTGTTGCAACCAGTCGTTTCAACCGCTGTGCCGCACGCGACAAAGATAAAAAAACGCCCGGCTTGACCAGCAAGCCAGGCGTTCGCAGAATTCACATCCTGCTGCCGCTACGCGGCAACCCTCAACTTATTTTCCCAAGCCCGTGGCCGCGATCTGCTGCTGAACGTACTGCGCGAACAAGGCGTGCAAGTGCGTGCTCGGATGAACCAGGTCCGCGAACATGTAGGTCTGGTCAGCGCCAGCCACCGTGTAGGTCTGCGGTGAGCAGAACAGCGACGAGCCGAACTGGGCGCCGTACTGGGCCGGGGTCAGCCCGTTCGTTGCGCTCGGATTGGCGGTGGCGTACGCGGTTGCGTTGGTCACCATCGACGTCAGGTTACACGCCGTACCGGTGTTGGACACCGTGAAGCCCAGCGCCTGGAAGTTCGGCAACTGCTGATCAATCCACGTGAACGCATCGGCCACGATGACCTTGCCCGTGCCCAGCAGGCCGAGGGCCGTCAGGTTCTGGACCAGCAGGCCGTTATACGCCGCGGTAATCCCCGACAGGAGTGCAGCCGTGCCAGGCGCGGCTGCGTTGGCCTGAACGCCTTGCGGCGTATTGCCGATGTCCGGCACCGTCGACAGCACCACGTGGGTCGCACCCGAGTTGACGATGGTCTGGATTTGCGCGGCGAGCTGCGTGGCGGCCGTCGCGATCTGGGGGTTGGCCAGCTGCTGCAGGTAGCCGGCGATAAACTGTACCTGGCCTGCCGGCGTGTTCGGCAGTTTGCCGGCCTGCACGAGCAGCGGGTATTGCGTCTGCAGCGCGGTGGCGAGCGCGGTCAGATTGGCGGTGGTCGAGAACTGGAAGATGTCGTTCGCGCCGCCGTTCACCAGCACGAGCTGATTCGAGGTGAAGCTCGTATGCGCGCCCAGGTAGTTTGCCACCTGGGTCACCACCGGCACGGTCGTTGCAGCCGCGTTGTTCGGTGCCCAACCTTCGCCTTGGGCGTTCACGACGTCCGAGCCGCCTTGCGCGTAGCCGAACCCGCCCGTCGCGACCAGCGGTTGACCAAAGCCGCCCACATACGCGGCAGTCAACGTGCCGCCGTAGTACTCCGCGACCTTCTGGGTCCACACTTCACCCGGGTTCGTCGTGAAGCGGCCGCCGCCGAAGCTCGACTGAATCACCGGCGCGTACGTGCCGACATCCGACAAGCTGTCGCCAAACGAAACGACCTGCAATTTCACGCCGCCTGCCGGCGTGCTGCTGCTCGAGCTGTTGTTGTCGCTGCCGCCGCCGCAAGCCGCGAGCAGCGCAAACGCCGCACTGGCGATGGCGATCTGCGTGACGCGGACGAGATTGCGTTTCTTCGATGCTGTTTGTTTCATGTTGACTACATCTCCTCGTATGTGTGGCCCTTATGCCATGTATTGCAGGCAGCGCCCACCGCGTCGGCGGCATGACGACAGCTTACAGAATCTTCTACGGCCTGCGCGGTGTTTGAAACGCGGCCGTATGGTTTTCTTCAATGCTCGTAGTGCCGCCCGATGCCGCAGCACCGGCACTTGCGTAGGCGGCGCGGCGCGCGTGGTAATCCGCGGCCCATGCGGGCGGTGCGAACAGCGCGCGCAGCTTGTTGCGCCAGCCTCGCACGCTTACGAAATCGGCGGCCATCGACGCCCATTCATGAAATGTCGCCTTCAACGGGTTATAGGTGTGAAGCGGTTCGACGATGCCGTACACCGGCGCTTCGTGCGGATCTTCCTCGACATAGCTGCCGCACAGGCGATCCCAGATCACCAGCACGCCGGCATAGTTGCGGTCGATATAGCGGTCGTTGCGTGCGTGATGCACGCCGTGAATCGACGGCGTGTTGAACACGTATTCAAGCCAGCCGAGTTTGCCGATCGCCTGGGTGTGCACGAAGAACTGGAAGCCGAGATTGATCAGCACGATCGCGACGATCTGCTTCGGCGGAAAGCCGAACACGGCGAGCGGAATCCAGAACAGCCACATGCCGGCAATCGGATACATCAGGCTCTGGCGGAATGCGGTCGAAAAATTCATCCGCTCCGACGAGTGATGCACGACATGTGCGGCCCACAGCCAGCGCACGCGGTGGCTGCACCGGTGAAACCAGTAATAGAGCAGATCCTGAGCGACGAACAGCACGACGAACGACACCCAGCTCGCCTGCCACGTATAGACGCGATAGTGATCGTAGAAAAAGGCATAGACGGGGATGATCGCGAGCCACGCGAGCTTGTCGGCGGCTTGCTGCATCAGCGCGAGCGCGGCGTTGCAGAACGTATCGCGCCAGCTATAGAGCTGCGCGCCAGGGCGCGTACGCCGCAGGTGCCACGCCTCCCAGCCAATGCATGCGAGAAAGACTGGCGCCATGGCGAGCAGCAGCAATTCGGCATCGAATTGCATCGTGTCTTCCTCCGTGGTCCCTGGCCGCTGCGTTTGCTGCAGCGGACGTTGTCGTTATCGTTTGATCGGGCCACGCTTCCATAACGGGTGTGTGGCTCGTGCGCTACGCGTTATGTTTTACGCGCGCCTCAAACACTGCCCGACAGCGTACACGCTTGGGCGCGTTGCGGCGCGCGGGTTCTATAGAAGGAATCCTCAATGGGCGCCGCGCTTGTGCGGGTTTTTCCTGGGCTTGCTGCTGCGCGGCTCGGCGACGCGGTCGGAGACTTTCGTGAATCCCTGCCGGTCCCTGATAGACCCATTCGAGCAAGGCGTCGTGTGCGGCGCGCGCGGCTTCCGAATGTGGGTCGTTGATCAGGCTCACCACCACGTAGCTGTTGCCATCCGCGGAGGCCACGTAACCGGCGATCGCACGCACGTCGCGCAAGGTGCCGGTCTTGATGTGCGCATTGCCGCCCGCGCCCTGGTTGGTCAAGCGATTGCGCATCGTGCCGTCGACGCCCGCAATCGGCAGCGACTCCACGAACACCTGGGCGACCGGACTCGCATTGGCCCGCTGCAGCAGATCGGCGAGCGAGAGCGCGGTAACGTGTTCGTCGCGGGACAGGCCCGAGCCGTTGTCGAGCGTCAGGTATTGCATGTCGACGCTGTCGCGGCGCAGAAATTCCTCGATGGCGCGCGCCGACTTCGCGGGCGTGGCGGGCGGTTTTTCTTCCGTTGCGCCGATCGTCAGGAACAGGTTGCGCGCCATCGTGTTGTTACTGAACTTGTTGATGTCGCGCACGATGTCGGACAGCACCGGCCCCTGGTGCGTGGCGACGAGGCGCGCACCGACAGGCACCGGGCCTTCGCGGGTCGCACCGCTGAACGTGCCGCCGGTTTGTTGCCAGAGGGCCAGAAAACCGCCCGCGAAGAACGCGGAGTGATCGAGCACCGCGACGTTGATCGTGCGCGGGCCGCAGCGCACCGAGTAATCGCCGTCGAACGACGCCACCACAGTGCCGTTTGGCTGCGGCGTCACGGTGGGCGAGACAGAGGCAGCGTCGCCGCGGCACGGGCCATTGACGGCGTGCATCTGATTGTCGATCTGTAACTGCGAGAGCGCGGGCAGCACGTCGATGGCGACACTACCGTCCGGCGAAGGTGTCAGCGTGAACGACAGCGATTTGAAGGCGTATAGCAGGGGATCGGGGCCGACGTTATACGGCGCGGTGGTGTCGTCGTCGAACGGCGGCAGGTCGCGCGTGGAAGTGTCGAAATAGCGTTTGTCGAGCACCAGCGCGCCGTCGATGCCGTTGATGCCCGACTTATGAATCTTCTGCACGAGGTCGATCAGTTCTTCGGGGACGAGTTTCGGATCGCCCGTGCCCTGAATGGTCAGACTGCCGTGCAGCACGCCGTTGGCGTCGAGCGTGCCGTCCGCGTAGGCGCTCGTGCGCCAGCGATAGTCCGGGCCGAGGATCGACAGGCCGGAGTAGGTGGTGACGAGCTTCATCGTCGAGGCGGGCATCATCGGCTTGCCGGCGTTCAGCGCGAGGATCGGCGTGCGGTCGCCCACTTTCTCGACCACCACGCTGATCGACGACAAGGGCACGTGCGCGCGCTGCAGGCCGAGCATTACCGGCTGCGGCAGCACCGTGGTGACGTTGACGCTCGGATGCGTGGTCTTGACGCGCGCCTGTGCGGCGAGCGGCAGCGCTGCACCGCTGCCGAGCGCGGCGCAGGCGAGCAGCAACGCCGCCGTGCGCGGCGCGAACCGGCGAGGCAGGGAGTCCGCGGGGGAAGAAGACAGCGGACGCAGCGACACACGGCGTGCGAGAGAAGGCAAAAAAGCAGGCAAAAAAACGTGCGTCATGGACAGGCGAAGAAGCAAGATTTCGGGGCGCGGTGGCGCGCGGCATCCAGAGTGTGTCGAAGCATCGCGTGACGCGCGGAAAACCGCGGCGCGACGCAAAGCGCCCATTGTAGAGACATGCCGCCACGCTGCGGTGAAAAAGCATCGCGCGGCGCGCACCTCGGGGCCGGGCGCTAGAATGCGGCATCATCAAATGTTTCAGGACCGTACCAACCATGCGCATATTGCTAGTCGAAGACGACCGGATGATCGCCGAAGGCGTGCGCAAGGCGCTACGCGGTGAAGGCTTCGCGGTCGACTGGGTGGAAGACGGCGAAGCGGCGCTCAGCGCTGCGGCCAGCCAACCTTACGATCTGGTGCTGCTCGATCTCGGCCTGCCCAAACGCGACGGGCTCGACGTGCTGCGCACGCTGCGCGCCAAAGGCCAGGCCATTCCGGTGCTGATCGTCACCGCGCGCGACGCGGTTGCCGATCGCGTCAAAGGCCTCGACGCCGGCGCGGACGACTACCTCGTCAAACCTTTCGATCTCGACGAACTCGGCGCCCGCATGCGCGCGCTGATCCGCCGCCAATCGGGCCGCAGCGATTCGACGATTCGCCACGGCAATCTGACGCTCGATCCGGCCTCGCATCAGGTCACGCTCGACGGCGCACCGGTCGCGTTGTCGGCGCGCGAATTCGCTCTGCTCGAAGCGTTGATCGCACGGCCCGGCGCGGTGCTTTCAAAGAGCCAGCTAGAAGAAAAAATGTACGGCTGGGGTGAGGAAATCGGCAGCAATACGGTCGAGGTCTACATCCACGCCCTGCGCAAGAAGCTCGGCGCGGACCTGATCCGCAACGTGCGCGGTCTTGGCTACATGATCGCCAAGGACGCCTGAGCCGATGCGTTCGATTCGCCGTCAATTGTTGTTCTGGCTGCTGGCGCTGGTGTTGCTCGGCGTCGGCATTGCGGGTTGGCTGATTTACCGGCAAGCGCTTGCCGAAGCCAACGAACTGTTCGATTACCAGTTGGAGCAGATCGCCGCGGCGCTGCCGTCGGAACCGTTCTCCCAGGTGCTCGGTTCGCGTGACACCGGCGACGAAGGCATCGTGCTGCAAATCTGGAATCGCAACGGCGTGTTGATGTACTACTCGCGCCCGCGTGCGCCGCTCGCGCCGCGCGCCGAACTTGGTTTTTCGACCGAGCACACTGAACGCGGCGATTGGCGTGTGTACGGCGCGATCGTCGGCGATAACGTCGTGCAGCTGGCGCAGCCGGTTTCGGTGCGCAACCGGCTGGCGGCGAATGTGGCGTTGCGGACTTTGTGGCCGTTGATCGTGCTGCTGCCGCTATTGGGCGTGGCGGTGTGGGTCGTCGTCGGACGCGGGCTGCGGCCGTTGCGGCGCGTGACCAGCGCGCTCGACGCGCGTCACCCCGAGGCGCTCGATCCTTTGCCCGATCAGCGTCTGCCGCTCGAAGTGCAACCGCTCGTACGCGCGTTGAACGGCCTGCTCGAACGGCTCGCCACTGCGCTCGATATTCAGAAAGCATTCGTCGCCGATGCCGCGCACGAATTGCGCACGCCGCTCGCCGCCGTGCAGATCCAATCGCAACTGGTGGCCCGCGCGAAAGACGACACCGCGCGCAGCGAAGCGCTGGTCGATCTGCAGGCGGGCGTCACGCGCGCCACGCGTCTGGCCGAGCAATTGCTGGCGCTCGCGCGTTCGGAGCCGGACGGTGTCGCCGCTACGAACGCGATCGATTTGCGCGCGCTGCTGCAGGACTGTGTGGTGGCGTACGCGCCGCTTGCGCAGAATCGCGGCGTCGATCTCGGCATCGAGGCGAGCGAACCCGCCACGGTGACCGGCGACGCCGACGCGCTGCGGGTCATGTTCAACAACCTCGTTGATAACGCAACCAAATACACGCCGCGAGGCGGCCGTGTCGACGTCAGTCTGCGTGTCGAAGAAGGGCATCCGGTGGTGCGGATTGCCGATAGCGGGCCGGGCATCGAGCCGGCTGAACGCGAGCGCGTGTTCGATCGCTTCTACCGGGCCGGCGCCAGCGCGAACCGCGTGCGCACCGATGTGGCGGGCAGCGGCCTCGGTCTCGCGATCGTGCGCCGCATCGCCACGCAACACCATGCAGCGGTGAAGCTCGACGAATCTGCGGCGGGCGGTTTGCAGGTCGATGTGCGCTTCTGAATGTGGGGCTTTCTGTTCGTAAAGTGGCTCGAACGTGGATCGAACGTGGCTTAAGTGAGGCTTAAACAAGCCTCAAAAATGGGCTTGAAGCGATCTGGCGCTGCTTAAGACTCTTTTAAGCGATGCCACGTACGCTTCATCTCATTCCAAAGCCTCTTTCTCCCAGTCAGGAGTACACGATGAACGCGAAAACCTTGTCCCGCAGCGCTGTTGCAGTGGCTGTCGCCGTGGCGCTCTCCGCCGGCTATGTGGCGGGGCATCGCGACGTGCCCGCGCCGCAGGTGATCACGCCGGCGCAGGCCGCGATGATGCCTGCTGAAGCCGCGGCGAAAACCGGCATCCCCGATTTCTCGGGTCTGGTCGAAACCTACGGCCCGGCGGTGGTCAACATCAGCGCAAAGCACGTGGTCAAGCAGACGGCATTGCGCGGTAATGGCGCCAACGGCGGCAACCAGTTGCCGATCGACCCGAGCGATCCCTTCTACCAGTTCTACAAGCACTTCTTCGGCGGCATGCCGGGCATGCAAGGCGGCGACGGCGGCGATGCGCCCGATCAGCCGAGCGCGAGCCTCGGCTCGGGATTCATCGTCAGCAGTGACGGCTACATCCTGACCAACGCCCACGTGGTGGACGGCGCGAACGTCGTCACCGTGAAGCTCACCGACAAGCGTGAATTCAGGGCTAAAGTGGTCGGCGCCGACAAGCAGTCCGACGTCGCCGTGCTGAAGATCGACGCGAGCAGTCTGCCGACCGTGAAGATCGGCGATCCACGTCAGAGCAAGGTCGGACAGTGGGTGGTCGCGATCGGCTCGCCTTACGGCTTCGACAACACGGTGACCTCGGGCATCATCAGCGCGAAGTCGCGCTCGCTGCCGAACGAAAACTACACGCCGTTCATCCAGACCGACGTACCGGTGAACCCGGGCAACTCGGGCGGCCCGCTGTTCAATCTGCAAGGCGAAGTGATCGGTATCAACTCGATGATCTATTCGCAGACGGGCGGCTTCCAGGGCCTTTCGTTCGCGATCCCGATCAACGAGGCGATCAAGGTCAAGGACGACATCGTCAAGACCGGCCATGTGAGCCGCGGACGTCTTGGCGTCGCGGTTCAGGGCATGAACCAGACACTGGCCGATTCGTTCGGCATGCAAAAGCCGCAAGGCGCGCTCGTCAGCTCGGTCGATCCGGGTGGTCCGGCCGCCAAGGGTGGTCTGCAACCGGGCGACGTGATTCTGTCGGTGAATGGTGAGCCGGTCAGCGACTCGTCGGATCTGCCGTCGCAGGTTGCGGGTCTGGCGCCGGGCAGTTCGGCCACCGTGCAGGTGTGGCGCGACAAGGCCACCAAGGACCTGAAGGTGACGATCGGTTCACTGTCGGATGCCAAGGTGGCCTCGGACAAGGCCGATCAGCCGACGCAGTTGCAAGGCCGCCTCGGCGTGGCGGTGCGGCCGCTGACGCCGGAAGAGAAGAGCGGCGCGTCGGTGTCGCACGGTTTGCTGGTGCAGCAATCGGGCGGCGCGGCTGAAAACGCCGGCATCCAGCCGGGCGACGTGATTCTGGCGGTCAATGGCCGGCCGGTCACGAGCGTCGATCAGTTGAAGCAGATGATCGCCGGCGCGGGCAACAGCATCGCGTTGCTGATCCAGCGGGATAATGCGCAAATCTTCGTGCCGGTCGATCTCGGCTGACCGGACATCGAACGCATTGAAGTAACGCTTGCCGGTCCTTGCACTTACTGCAGACGGACCGGCATTTTTTCACCCGTTTCAAAGCTGTGACTCAAAGCTGGAAAGCAGGGCGCTCTGCGCCGCATGGCGTGGCGCAGCAGCGGTTTCCATACGACGCGAACTGATGGCGGGCACGCAGGTTGCGTCTACCTTGATCTGGACCCACCGAGGGACCCCGGACGACAAGGACCTCAAGAAGGAGCGAACCGATGAAAACCCAACGCAATCAGCGAAGGATCGTAGCCGCCGCGGTCTGCGCAGCGCTCACGCTCGGTCTGGCGGGCGGCGCTTATGCACAGGCGAGTGACGTAACGGGCGGTACGACCACCGACGAAAGCAGCGCGGGCAACGCCAACGGTAGCGGCCTGCCGCAAATCCAGCATCAGGGCGACGTCTCGTTTGTGTCGGGCGGCGTCGGTCTCGACGAATCGAAAGCACTGCAGCACGCGCAAAGCGAGTGGCCGCTGTCGATGCGCTTCACCGGCCCCGGCTCCGATTTTCTTGCCGACATCCACGTGCGAATCGTCGACGCGCACGATGGCAATGTGCTGACCGCGACCTCGCGTGGGCCGTATATGCTGGTCAGGCTGCGCCCGGGCCGCTATACCGTGCATGCGCAATACAAGGATAACGACCAGACCAAGGCGGTGACGATTCCGGCCAAGGGCACCGCCAAGGCGGCGTTCTACTGGAATACCCAATAAACGGCCCGTCTCTCCGGGCGGCGCCGGGCGAGACGCCCCGGCAGCATTCAGGAAGGCCGCGCAATCGGCTGAAGTTTGGCCGATAATGAAGCCACGGGCGCACCCTGTGGCTTTTTTGTTGCACGACCGCACCCCGAGTTGCATCCCGGGTTACATCCCATCACGGAGCCGAGACATGAGCGATGCCTTGACACCTCACGGAAGCCCTAGCGCCGGCGCGAGCACGGGCGGGCACACCATCGCCATCAGCGGCAACAACCATCGGGTGCGTGTGATTCACGGCGGCGTGACGATGGCTGACACCCAGGCCGGCCTGACACTTACCGAAACCGGCCTGCCGGACGTGTTCTATTTTCCGCGCGGCGACGTCAACATGGCACGCCTTGAACATTCCCCCCATACTTCGCACTGCCCGTTCAAGGGCGATGCCTCGTACTATCATCTGCGCACCGAAGACGGTCTGATCGAAAACGCCGTCTGGAGCTATGAGACGCCGCTTGAACCGGCGCTACAGATAAAAGGGTATCTCGCGTTTTACGCATCGCGCGTCGACCGCATCGATCAGACGTCCTGACCGGCTGTCGCGCGTTCATCGGGGAGGCTGCCATGGAGCTGAACGACGCGTTACGGATTCCGCTTGCGCCGTCCGACGTTTGGGACGCGTTGCAGGATCTCGCCTTGTTGCGTGCCAGCCTCGACAACTGCGAGTCGTTCACGCGGCTTGGCCGCGGTGAATATGCGCTCACCATGACCGTGCCGCTGGGGCCGTTGCGCGCGCGTTACGAAGCGCGCGCCCACGTAGCCGGCCAGGATTCCGGACCGGCGGACGCGCAGCGCCGCACCATCAACTTCAAGGCGCGAGCCGAGGGCATCGGCTCGTTGCGCGGGCAGATCGAAGTGAGATTGCGCGCGGAGGATGGCTCGCATGGCGTCGGCAGGGAGCGGGGTACGCGAATCGATTACACGATCTGGGCGACCTCGTCCGGGCCGCTCGCCGAACTGCCGACACGCCAGCTCGAAAACGCGCTGCATCAACTGGCCGACGATTTTTTCGACGAGTTCGGCGCGGTCGTTCGCGCCAAGCATGGGCAGGGGCCGAACCGTGCACGCGGTTCGGCGGCACGTCGGCAGCACGTGTTTCTGCGGCCGATCACGCTCGGCGGGATTGCCCGGCGCACGCGCGTGGATCACGGCAATGCGCTGACCGGGCGTGCGGCGAGCGCATCGCATGGGGCGGCCCACGGTGTGTCGCATGGGGTCTCGCATCGCGAGCCCAATCCGCACGTGGTACCGAACTGGGCGTGGGCAGTGATGATTTTTCTGGTGGCGCTGCTGTTGTACGTGGCGCGCTGGATCAGCGAACAGTGACGGCCTGGCTTGGCACACCGCTGTCGTGCGAGCGCGACTACGAAATCCTGGTGGATTACTACGAAACGCCGTTGACCACGCGCGTTTGCTGCACCTGAATGCTCTGCCGGTCTCACCCGCGCTCATACGCCACGGAACTCGCGTCTCCACGCGGATGGCGAGGTTCGGAACGCCTCCGCGAAATGTTGCCGTAGCGAGGCGGTCGAGCCGAATCCCGCAATCCCGGCGATCGCTTCCACGGACTCATCCGTGCTTTCCAGCAGTTGCTGCGCGCGGCCTAGCCGCTGTGCCAGCAGCCATGCGCCGACGGTCGTGCCAGTGGCGAGCCGGAAGCGCCGCGTAAACGTGCGGCGGCTCATCAACGCGCGGTCGGCGAGCGTGTCGAGCGTATGCGGCGCATCCAGATTCCCGCTTACCCAATCGAGCAGGCAGGACAGGCGGTCGCCGCGTACGTTCGGCGCGACCGGTTGCTGAATGTATTGCGCCTGGCCACCCTGCCGATGCGGCGGCACCACCAGTCGGCGCGCGACATAGTTCGCCGCTTGCGCACCGCACATCTTGCGCAGGACATGCAGGCAGCAGTCGAGGCCGGCCGCGGTGCCGGCCGAAGTCAGCACGTTGCCGTCGTCGACATAGAGCACGTCGGGATCGAGCCGCACGCGCGGAAAGCGCCGCGCGAAGTCGTCCGCCCACGCCCAGTGGGTCGATGCCGGCCGGCCGTCGAGAATGCCGGCGGCGGCCAGCACGAAGGCGCCCAGGCACAGCCCGACCAGTTGGGCACCGCGTGCATGGGCGGAGCGCAGTGCGTCGAGCAGGGCGGCGGGCGGCGTCTCGTCCGGGTTGCGCCAGCTCGGCACGACGATCGTATCCGCGTCGGCGAGTGCTCCGAGCCCATGTGTGACCGCGATCGAGAAGCCGGCGGTGGTGGTCAGCGTGCCGCGCTCGGCAGCGCAGACGCGAAAGTCGAAATCGGGCAAGCCGCCGTTGCTGCGGTCCTCGCCGAACACCACGCACGGTACCGAAAGATGGAACGGGCTGATGCCGTCGAACGCGACGACCGCGACGACGTGGCGGGGCGCGTCGTCGCGCCCGGCGGTAGAGGAGGTGGATGTAGCCGTCATTCGCAATCGCCCCGTGACATTTAACGATGATCCAACGATGGCCCGATTCTAGCGAAGATTGTCATTCGGGTCGCTATCGGGGAAACGGCTGCTGACGAACAATGCAGTCATCGCCGCTGCCTGCCGAATGCCCATCCCGGGCCGCGCAGCGCGAGCCCTAACTGCTCAACCGACAGGAGTCTTGCCATGACCGCACCCCGCCGCGCGCTGATCGTCATCGATGTGCAGAACGAATACGTTACCGGCGATCTGCCGATCGAATACCCGGATGTGCAAACTTCGCTCGCCAACATCGGCCGGGCGATGGACGCGGCCCGTGCCGCCGGCGTGCCGGTGGTGGTCGTGCAACATGTCTCGTCGGCCGGCTCGCCGGTGTTCGCGCGCGGTAGCGAAGGCGCCGAACTGCATCCGGTGGTGGCTGCCCGGGCACACGATCACTATATTGAGAAGTCGCGGGCGAGCGCCTTTACCGGTACCGATCTCACCGACTGGCTGGCCGCGCAGCAGGTCGACACGCTGACGATCGCCGGTTACATGACGCACAACTGCGACGCGTCGACGATCAACCACGCATACCATGCGGGATTTGCCGTCGAATTTCTGCACGACGCAACCGGCTCGCTGCCCTATGAGAACAGCGCGGGCTTTGCGAGCGCGCAGGAGATTCACCGGGTCTTCAGCGCGGTCTTACAGTCGAACTTCGCGGCGGTGGCGAGTACGGAGCAGTGGATCGCCACGGTGCAGGGTGGGGCGCCGCTCGAGCGCGGCGATATCTACACGTCGAATCAGAAGGCCCGGGCGCGCCGGGTCGCCGCGTAAGTACCCAGTCTAGCTAGTCTGACCGGGGAATCGGGCGGCGGCCGCCGTCCGATTCCCGATGCGCAGCGCCGGACTCAGCAGCAGCGCATCGAACATCCCAGCAACCATCTGCTCCCCATGCTTGCCGAAATCGGTCGCATCCGGCAGGAACAGCATGTCGCGCAGCGAGCCACTGACGAACGCGTGCACCATCGCAGCAGCCGTCTTCGTGTCGAGATCGGCGGGCAGTTGGCCTTTGGAGATCGCGTTGCGCAGACCGCCTTCGATCTTCTTCAGCCCTTCGCGCATATTGGTCTGATAGCGGATCATCACCGGTCCCATCTCTTCGACCAGCTCGCACTTCAGAAACAGGATATCGAACACCCGCCGGCGGCGCGGGTCGTTGGCGGTGTCGCGCAGGCAGACCGTGCAGATTTCCATCAGGCGCCCGAGCGGGTCAGGCTCATTGGGGTCTTGCGAGGCGGCCTTGAGTTCGTCCAGCGGCAGCAGCACGCGGTCGAACATTTCGGTAAACAGATCGCTTTTGTGTGCGAAATGCCAATAGATTGCGCCGCGCGTGACGCCGGCGGCCTGCGCGATGTCGGCGAGCGACGTGCGCGATACGCCCTTCTCGAAGAAAACCCGTTCGGCCGCGTCGAGAATGCTGTTGCGCGTCTCCTGCGCCTCTTCTTTGGTTCTTCTGACCATATTGTCGTGACCTGCCTGATTGTGGGGTTTTCCCGGGCGCTTTTAAGTACGCTCGATGACAATCTGTCTGCTGTTAGGCAATTTACGAAGCGATCTTGCAGGTCCCCCACCCGCAAAGAACTAAACGCACTTTTACATGCATTCGTGGATGTATATATAATAGCATCCCACGATCGGATAGCCCAAGCCGTGACGACCGGTTAATATCCGTCACTGTTGCCTTTCAAAACGCTCTTGCGCCGTGCCCCGACGGGCGGCGCCGTGCGGCATTTCCCCGGTATGGCGCATTTTGCTCAGGATGCCCCTGCAGGTGCGGTTTGCATCCAGGGGCTTCCGGTCACGCGTCGCAAGACGCATGTGTGCGCTGTCGTCCCCGGGGTAGGGATGCGCGCACTTTTTCATTCTCAGTCTTTGACAGAGGTCGCTCCATGCGCGTCGAACGGGTTCCATTCCGCTTAATCAGTGCCGCGACGGCTGCCGTATTGCTGGCAGCGTGCGGACCAAAACAATCTGCCCCGCCGCAACAAACGCCCGAAGTGGGTGTCGTCACCGTCCAGCCGACGGCTGTGCCCGTCGTCACCGAATTGCCCGGCCGCACCAGTGCCTTCCTCGTCGCGCAAGTGCGTGCACGGGTCGACGGCATCGTGCTGCGCCGCGAATTCACGGAAGGCGGTGAGGTCAAGGCCGGTCAGCGTCTGTACAAGATCGATCCGGCGCCCTATATCGCGACGTTGAACAACGCGAAGGCAACGCTGGCGAAGGCCCAGGCCAATCTCGTGTCGACCACCGCGCAAGCCAACCGCTTCAAGGTGCTGGTGGCCGCCAATGCGGTCAGCAAGCAGGACTACGACAACGCGGTGGCCTCTGCAGGCCAGGCCGCGGCTGACGTGGCCGCCGGTAAGGCCGCGGTCGACACGGCGCAGATCAACCTCGGCTACACCGACGTGACCTCGCCGGTGACCGGCCGGATCGGCGTGTCGCAAGTCACGCCGGGCGCGTATGTGCAGGCGAGCGCCGCCACGCTGCTGGCAACGGTCCAGCAACTCGACCCGGTCTATGTGGATCTGACGCAATCCAGCCTCGACGGTCTGAAGCTGCGCCGCGAAGTGCAGGAAGGGCGCCTGAAGACGAGCGGTCCGGACGCCGCCAAGGTCTCGCTGATTCTCGAAGACGGCCGCACCTATTCGGAAAAGGGCAAGCTGCAGTTCACCGACGTGACGGTCGACCAGACCACCGGCTCGGTGACGGTTCGCGCGATCTTCAAGAACGCGGACAAGGTGTTGCTGCCGGGTATGTTCGTGCGTGCGAGGATCGAGGAAGGCATCAACGACAACGCGCTTGTCGTGCCGCAAGTCGGCATCACGCATGACCAGAAGGGCCAGCCTACCGCGCTGGTGGTCGGCGACGACAACAAGGTCGCGTTGCGTCAGCTCGTCACCGCGGGCACGTACGGTTCGAACTGGGTGGTGGAAAGCGGCCTGAAGGCCGGCGACCGAGTGATTGTCCAGGGCACCGACAAGGCGCATCCGGGGCAGCAGGTCAAGCCCGTTGCCGCGCAACTTCCCGCCACACCCGCTTCCGACGCATCCGCTCAGGGTGCGCCGGCCGCCAGCGGTGCGACGCAGACGGCTCAACCCGCTTCTGCTGCATCGGGCGCGTAATAACAGGGAGCCCGCCTCATGGCAAAGTTCTTTATTGATCGCCCAATTTTTGCATGGGTGATCGCCATTATTCTGATGCTCGCGGGTATCGCGTCGGTCTTTACGTTGCCGATCGCGCAATACCCGACCATCGCGCCGCCGGCCGTGCAGATCAGCGCAACGTACCCGGGCGCATCGGCGAAGACGGTGGAAAACACCGTCACGCAGGTGATCGAGCAGCAGATGAGTGGTCTCGACCACTTGCTGTATCTGTCGTCCACTTCGGACGACTCGGGTACGGCAACCATCACGCTGACGTTCGCAGCCGGCACCAATCCTGACATCGCGCAGGTGCAGGTGCAGAACAAGCTGCAGCTCGCCACGCCGCTGTTGCCGCAAGCCGTGCAGCAGTTGGGTACCAAGGTCACGAAGTCGAGCAGCAGCTTCTTGCTGGTGATGGCGTTCGTATCCGAAGACGGCAGCATGAACAAGTACGACCTGGCGAACTACGTCGCGTCGAACGTCGAAGACCCGGTCAGCCGGATCGACGGTGTGGGTACGGTGACGCTGTTCGGCTCGCAGTATGCGATGCGGATCTGGCTGGATGCGAACAAGCTGACCAACTTCGGTTTGACGCCGGTAGACGTGCAGACGGCATTGACGGCGCAGAACGTGCAGGTCGCGGGCGGTTCGCTCGGCGGCACGCCGTCGGTGCCGGGTCAGGTGCTGCAGGCAACCATCACGGAAGCCACGCTGCTCAATACGCCTGAACAGTTCGGCAACGTGCTGCTGAAGGTGAATACGGACGGTTCGCAAGTCCGTATCAAGGACGTGGCCCGTATCGAACTCGGTGGCGAAAACTACAACTTCGACACCAAGTACAACGGTCAGCCGACGGCAGGCTTCGGTATTCAGCTCGCTACCGGCGCGAACGCGCTGGCTACGGCCAAGGCAGTCCGCGCGAAGGTCGCCGAACTGTCGAAGTACTTCCCACACGGCCTCGTCGTGCAGTATCCGTACGACACCACGCCGTTCGTGCGCCTGTCGATCGAAGAAGTGGTCAAGACGCTGCTCGAAGGTATCGTGCTGGTGTTCCTGGTCATGTACCTGTTCCTGCAGAACCTGCGCGCCACGCTGATCCCGACGATCGCCGTGCCGGTGGTGCTGCTGGGCACGTTCGCGGTCATGGGTCTGGTGGGTTTCTCGATCAACACGCTGTCCATGTTCGGGCTCGTGCTGGCGATCGGCTTGCTGGTGGACGATGCGATCGTGGTGGTGGAAAACGTCGAGCGGGTGATGCAGGAGGAGGGCTTGTCGCCTCGAGATGCCACCCGCAAGGCGATGGACCAGATTACCGGCGCGCTGGTCGGCGTGGCGCTCGTGCTGTCGGCGGTGTTCGTGCCGGTGGCGTTCTCGGGCGGTTCGGTCGGGGCTATTTACCGGCAGTTCTCGCTGACGATCGTGGCGGCGATGGTGCTGTCCGTGCTGGTCGCGTTGATTTTGACGCCGGCGCTGTGCGCGACGATCCTCAAGCCGATCGAAAAGGGTCATCAGGAAAGAACCACCGGTTTCTTCGGCTGGTTCAACCGCACGTTCAACAAGAGCCGCGACAAGTATCACTCGGGCGTTCACCACGTGATCAAGCGCTCGGGCCGTTGGCTGATCATCTACATGGTGGTGATCTTCGCGGTCGGCCTGCTGTTCGTGAAGTTGCCGAAGTCGTTCCTGCCTGATGAAGACCAGGGCACGATGTTCGTGCTGGTGCAAACGCCGTCCGGCTCGACGCAGGAAACCACGGCTCGGGCACTGAAGGACGTGTCCGACTACCTGCTCAACGGCGAGAAGAGCATTGTCGAATCGACCTTCACGGTGAACGGCTTCAGCTTCGCCGGCCGCGGTCAGAACGCGGGTCTCGTGTTCGTGCGGATGAAGGACTACGCGGTGCGTCAGCACTCGGATCAGAAGGTGCAGGCGCTGGTTGGCCGCCTCTTCATGCATTTCTCGAGCTACAAGAACGCGCTGGTGTATCCGGTGAATCCGCCGTCGATTCCTGAACTCGGCACGGCTGCCGGCTTCGACTTCGAGTTGCAGGATCGCGCCGGTATCGGTCACGAGAAGCTGATGCAGGCTCGCAACATGCTGTTGGGCATGGCTGCGAAAGATCCGACGCTGGCTCAGGTGCGTCCGAACGGCCTGAACGATACGCCGCAGTTCACCGTGAACATCGACCACGAGAAGGCTTCCGCACTCGGCGTGTCGCTGTCGGTAATCGACCAGACGTTCTCGATCGCATGGGCGTCGCAGTACGTGAACAACTTCCTCGATACCGATGGCCGGATCAAGAAGGTGTATCTGCAAGGCGACGCACCGTTCCGGATGAAACCGGAAGACCTGAACGCCTGGTACGTGCGCAATACGGCGGGCAGCATGGTGCCGTTCTCATCGTTCGCGGGCGGTACGTGGTCCTACGGTTCGCCGAAGCTCGAGCGCTACAACGGTATTTCGGCGGTGGAAATCCAGGGCGCGGCTGCACCGGGCAAGTCGACCGGTCAGGCCATGACGGCCATGGAAGCACTCGTGGCGAAGCTGCCGGCGGGTATCGGCTACGAATGGACGGGCCTGTCGTTGCAGGAACGCCAGTCCGGTTCGCAGGCGCCGATTCTGTACGGCATCTCGATCCTGGTTGTGTTCCTCTGTCTCGCGGCACTGTATGAAAGCTGGTCGATCCCGTTCTCGGTGATCATGGTGGTGCCGCTCGGCGTGATCGGCGCACTGCTGGCCGCTACGCTGCGTGGGCTCGAGAACGACGTGTTCTTCCAGGTGGGTCTGTTGACCACGGTGGGGCTGTCGGCGAAGAACGCGATTCTGATCGTGGAATTCGCCCGCGAGTTGCAACAGGGTGAAGGAATGGGGCCGATCGAGGCGGCGCTGGAAGCAGCGCGTCTGCGGTTGCGTCCGATTCTGATGACCTCGCTCGCGTTCATTCTCGGCGTGATGCCGCTCGCGATCAGTAACGGCGCGGGCTCGGCCAGCCAGCACGCAATCGGTACTGGCGTGATCGGCGGGATGTTGACGGCGACCTTCCTCGCGATTTTCATGATCCCGATGTTCTTCGTCGTGATCCGCGCGAAGTTCGGCGGCGAGAAGGAAGACCCGGATGAGGCGCTCGCACACTACAACCAGCACCATCCGCACGATCCGCAAGGTGGCGGTTCCGCTGGTAATGGCTCGGGCAAGGACGGACATTGAGATGCAAAAACACTCTTTGATTGCAGTGGCGGTTGCGCTGTTCGCCGCGGGTTGCACGATGGCGCCGAAGTACCATCGCCCGGATGAGCCCGTGACGGCGACCTTCCCGACCGGCGGCGTGTACGACACGCAGCCGGGCGCGGCGGGTGCCTCGCGGACCGCGAACGGCCAGGCGGCCGCCGATATCGGCTGGCGTGATTTCTTCGCCGATGCGCGTTTGCAGCGGTTGATCGAAATCGCGCTGAAGAACAACCGCGATCTGCGCGTGTCGGTGCTGAATATCCAGGCATCGCAGGCGCAGTACCAGATCGTTCGCGCGGCGCTGTTCCCGACGCTGGACGCTGCGGCTTCGCAAAGCAAACAGCGCACGCCGAAAGATCTGACGTCCACGGGTCTGACGATCAGCAACACGTACTCGGTGGGTCTGAACGCGTCCTGGGAAATCGACTTCTTCGGGCGGATTCAAAGCCTGAAGGATCAGGCGTTGGCTCAGTACCTGGCTACCGCTCAGGCGCGCAAGGCCGCGGAAATCGCGCTGGTCTCGCAGGTGGCGAATCAGTACATGACGGTGCTCGAGGTGGACGATCTGCTGAAGGTCACGCAGAACACGCTGAAGACCGCGCAGGAGTCGTACCGCATCACCAAGCTGCAGTTCGACAACGGCACGGGTTCGGAACTGGATCTGCGGCAGGCGCAGACGGTGGTCGAGCAGGCGAACGCCAACCTGCAGTCGGAGGCACGTCTGCGGGCTCAGGCGGATAACGCGCTCGTGCTGCTGCTCGGCGAGCCGTTGCCGGACGATCTGCCGCCAGGCATGTCGTTGGACAGTCAGAACCTCCTGACGGACATTCCGGCGGGCCTGCCGTCCGATCTGCTGACACGTCGTCCGGACATCATGGAGGCCGAGGAGAATCTGCTTGCGGCCAACGCGAACATCGGTGCGGCGCGTGCAGCGTTCTTCCCGAAGGTCTCGCTGACCGGCAGCTTCGGCACGCTGAGCCCGACGCTCGGCGGTCTGTTCAAGCCGGGTTCGGCGGCATGGAGCTTCGCGCCGTCGATCACGTTGCCGATCTTCGAAGGCGGTCAGAACAAGGCCAATCTCGATCTCGCCACCGTGCAGAAGAACATCCAGATCGCAACGTATGAGAAGGCGATCCAGACGGCCTTCCGCGAAGTGGCGGACGGACTGGCGGCACGCGGCACGTACGATCAGCAGATCCAGGCGCTGGAGCGCAATACCTTTGCCGAACAGCGCCGGCTGGATCTGTCGGACCTGCGTTATAAGAACGGTGTCGACAGCTATCTGTCGGTGCTGACCGCGCAGAACGATCTGTATGCGTCGCAGCAGTTGCTGGTTGCCGCGCGCATGCAACGTCTGCAGAACCTGGTCACGCTGTACCAGGCACTGGGCGGCGGTTGGATCGAACGGGCCGGCGAGCAGCCGCGTCCTGCCGATGCACCGGTCGATTACGGTGCGGCGAGTGCGCCGGTGGCGGCTTCGGCGGCGACTGCGGGTTGAGTCTTGTAGTAGCAGGCGCGTAGGGCGGTTGTCGGTTTTAGGAAAGCCGTTCTGCGCCGCCGGCAATAAAAAACGCCACGGCATGCCGTGGCGTTTTTGTTTGTGCCCAGATCAAGCCAGCCCAGATCAACCCGGCTCAACCCATCACTCACGGTCAGCGCGATCTCTATCGCGCGGCGTTGCCTGCAGCCCGATGCTTAGTGCGCATCCACCGCACGCAGTATCTCGTCGCGTGGCGGCTCATTGCCGCCGCGTCCGTCGAAATCATGTCCGGCCTTGCGAATTTCGCACTGCGCCTTCTTCTCGCTCTTCACACCGTTGAAGATCAGGTTCAGCACGACAGCCGACACCGACGCCAGCAAGATCCCGCTATGCAACAGCGGCGACAGCGCCGGTGGCAGCTTCGAGAAAAATTGCGGCGACACCACCGGCACCAGACCCATGCCGATGCTCACTGCGACGATGAACAGGTTGTGGTGGTTCTTCACGAAGTCGACCTTGGCCAGCACCTTGATGCCATTAGCCGCGACCATGCCGAACATCACGATGCCCGCACCGCCGAGCACGAAGGCCGGCACGGAAGCCACCACTTGCGCCATCTTCGGGAACAGGCCCAGTAGCACCAGGATCACGCCGCCCATCGCGCAGACAAAGCGGCTCTTCACGCCCGTCACGCCGATCAGGCCGACGTTCTGCGAGAACGAGGTATGCGGGAACGAGTTGAAGATGCCGCCGATCAGCGTGCCCAGACCGTCGACGCGCAGACCGCGCACCAGCGTCTTCTGATCCACCGGACGATCGACCATGTCACCGACCGCGAGGAACATGCCGGTCGATTCGATGAAGGTGACGAACATCACGGTGACCATCGTCGCGATCGCGAGCGGATCGAAATGCGGCAGGCCGAAGTGGAACGGCATCACGATGCCGACCCACGGTGCGTGCGTGACGCCATCCATGTTGACGCGGCCGAGCACCAGCGCGATCACGAAACCCGCGACGATGCCTAAGAGCACCGAGATATTGGCGAGGAAGCCCTTGGCAAACTTGTTGATCAGCAGAATCAGCATCAACACCATCAGCGACAGACCCAGATAGACCGGGTTGCCGTAATCAGGATTGCCCACGCCGCCGGCCGCCCAGTTGATGCCGACTTCCATCAAGGAGAGGCCGATCACCGAGATCACCACGCCGATCACCACCGGTGGGAAGAAGCGCAGCAACTTGCCGACCGCCGGCGCAAGAAGGATGCCGATGACGCCGGCCGCGATCGTCGAGCCGAAGATGTCGAGAATACCGAGCGAAGGGTTGGTGCCGATCGCGACCATCGGACCGACAGCCGCGAACGTGCAGCCCATGATGACCGGCAAACGGATGCCGAAGATCCACAGACCGAGGGTCTGAATCAGCGTGGCGATGCCGCAGGAAAACAGGTCGGCGCTAATCAGGAACGCGATCTGGTCTTTCGGCAATTTCAGCGCCGCACCGATGATCAGCGGCACCGCAACTGCGCCTGCGTACATCACCAAAACGTGCTGAATGCCGAGCGTCAGCAACTGGCCCGCGGGCAGTCGCTCGTCGCACGGGTGAACCGTGTTCGATTGCATTTTGTCTCTCTCCACCATCTCGTTTTGGGATGGCTCCAAGGTATGCGGAACGAAAAGCTGCAACAAGACCACTGGGGCCTATTCCGGCATTCCCGGTGACGATATGGGTGAGGCCTGTTTGAAAGCCAAAAGAAATGCGTGCGCCGCACAAATCGGCCGTCAGCCCCTTGCAGCGGTGACGGGCGCTCACGCGCCGCGCGCGCCCGTCTTAACGGGATATGTGTGAGAATCAATGAGGTGTATCTCGCTCGACGCATAGTGCTGTTTTGGTGTGGTACGCGGCGTGGCGGGGTTAACCCGCGATTCCGGGTTTTCAGCGTGCATTCGGGCGCGCTTCCGAAACTGCGCAGCAGTGACGGAAAATACGCCGTTCCAGGCACTTTTCGCGTACTTATCCCCAAGCTCAAATTGACGTTCTATCGCCCATGAGTTTTCTTGGCATCGACCTCGGCACCGGCTCCCTCAAAGTCGCAATCATCGACGAAAGCGGCCGCGAGCAGGCAGCCGCGAGTGTTGCGTATGCGCTCGAAACACCGCATCCCGGATGGGCCGAAATCTCAGTGCAAACCTGGTGGCGCGCGCTATGCGAAGCGGCGGGGCGGTTGCCTGACGGTTTGCGCCGCGAGGTGCAAGCAATCGGTTTATCCGGACAGATGCACGGTGTCGTGTTGATCGACGCCGATGGCGAAGCCGTGCGCCCCGCGATGCTCTGGCCCGACACACGCGCGTTGGGTTTGCTCGATCAGTGGCCCGAGCCGCAGCCGAATCCGGTTGCGCCAGGCATGGCCGGCCCTTTGCTGCGTTGGATCGTGAAGAACGAACCGCAGTCCGCGCGCAAGACGCGTTGGGCGCTGCAACCGAAGGATTGGCTGCGTGTCGCGCTGGGCGGCGCGGTCGCAACCGATCCTTCCGACGCCTGCGCGACGGCGCTTGCCGATCCCGCCGGTGTGTGGAATCAGGCGCTACTCGAGCGGCTCGAATTGCCGCATGAATGGTTTGCGCCGCTTGCGCCTTCCTACGCGGCGGGCGGCATTCTGTCGCAGGAAGCTGCGCAGGAACTGGGTCTGCGCGCCGGCATCGTGCTCGCGATCGGTGCCGCCGATACGCCATGCGCGGCGCTTGGCAGTGGTCTCGCGAGCGACGGCGACGCGTTGCTCACCACCGGCACCGGAGGACAAATCGTCGTGCTCGCCGAGCACGCACCGCAAGCGGTAAAAGGCCTGCATCGCTATCGGGCCGCAAGCGATCACTGGTATCGCATGGCGGCGATGCAAAACGTCGGCGTCGCGCTCGAACGCGTGCGGGGATGGTTGTCGTATGAATGGGTTGATGCTTATCGTGAAGCGTTCGGTGATGCATCGAGCGCCGCGCTCGGTAGTCCATCCGGCAGTCTCTCCGGCAACGCATCGGATGGTGCCCTTGGCGATCCATCGGCCGCTACCTCCAGCGCAGCAGCGGGCCTGACTTTTCTGCCCTACCTCACCGGCGAGCGCACCCCGTGGCTCAACCCCGCCGCGCGTGGCGGCTGGCTCGGCCTCGCGCTCGACCACACGCGCGGCACGATGATGCGCGCCGCATTCGAAGGCGTCTCGTTCTCGTTACGTGCAGGCCTCGACGCGATCCGCGCGAGCGGCGCGACAGTGACAACTTTGAAGCTCGCGGGCGGCGGTTCAGTCGATGCGCGCTGGCGGCAGTTGCTCGCCGACGCGTTAAACGTCGAACTCCATGCCGTCGATTGCCCCAACGCGGCGCCGCGTGGCGCGGCTGTCCTCGGTGGATTGGCGAGCGGGCATTGGCACGCGAGCGACCTCGCCGCGCTCGCGCCGGGCGCGACGCGTGTTGCCGGGCCGCAAGGCGATGCGGCGCTCGCCGAGCGTTACGCGCGTTTTCTCGATCTGTATGGCCGTGTCGAATCATGGTTCGGCGAAACTCCGCTTCGCTGAGCAACGCGATGTCAGCTACAGACAATGCCGCGACGTACTTTGCAATACCATGACGGCTTTCGCGCGCTAAGGTATAGGCCGGCGCTTGATGCCGGGCGGCAACGATACTGTCCGTCCCAGTCCGGCACACGAATTAACTGCGGAACCGCGAACCGCGACACCGGCACGCCGCGCGATATCTCACCGCGACGCGCCAGGCACTCACCGATTCACAGGAGCATTCACGATGAAAACCAAAGCAGCAATCGCATGGAAAGCCGGCGCACCGTTGACGATCGAGGAAGTGGATCTGGAAGGTCCGCGCGCCGGTGAAGTCCTGATTGAAGTGAAAGCGACGGGCATTTGCCACACCGATTACTACACGCTCTCGGGTGCCGATCCGGAAGGCATCTTCCCGGCGATTCTCGGCCACGAAGGCGCTGGCGTGATCGTCGACGTCGGCCCGGGTGTCGGCACGTTGAAGAAGGGCGATCACGTCATTCCGCTCTACACGCCGGAATGTCGCCAGTGCAAATTCTGTTTGTCGCGCAAGACCAATCTTTGCCAGGCTATCCGTTCGACGCAAGGCAAGGGTCTCATGCCCGACGCGACGTCGCGTTTCTCGCTGGACGGCAAGCCGCTGTTTCACTACATGGGCACATCCACGTTTTCGAACTACATCGTCGTGCCGGAAATCGCGGTCGCGAAGGTGCGTGAAGACGCGCCGTTCGACAAGATCTGCTACATCGGCTGCGGCGTGACGACGGGCGTCGGCGCTGTGGTGTATTCGGCGAAAGTCGAGGCAGGCGCGAACGTGGTGGTGTTTGGCCTGGGCGGCATCGGCCTGAATGTGATCCAGGGCGCGAAAATGGTCGGCGCGGACAAGATCATTGGCGTCGATATCAACCCGGGCCGCATTGAGTTGGCGAAGAAATTCGGCATGACCCACTTCATCAACCCGAACGAAGTCGAGAACGTGGTCGACCATATCGTGCAACTCACCGACGGCGGCGCGGACTATTCGTTCGAATGCATCGGCAACACCAAGGTGATGCGTCAGGCGCTGGAGTGCACGCACAAGGGCTGGGGCCAGTCGTTCATCATCGGCGTGGCGGCGGCGGGCGAAGAGATCAGCACGCGTCCGTTCCAGTTGGTGACGGGCCGCGAGTGGAAGGGCTCGGCATTTGGCGGCGCACGTGGCCGCACGGATGTGCCGAAGATCGTCGACTGGTACATGGAAGGCAAGATCAACATCGACGACCTGATCACGCACCGTCTGCCGCTCGAACGCATCAACGAAGGCTTCGATCTGATGAAGAAGGGCGAGTCGATCCGCTCGGTCGTGCTGTACTAACCCGGCGCTAATACGTCGCTAATACGTCACCGACCCGGCACAGAAAGGAGCATGTCGATGCTTGAACTATTGTCGTCGCATGCCTGCCATGGCGGCGAGCAGCGGATCTACCGGCACGACTCGCAGACCGTCGGTCTGCCGATGCGCTTCTCGGTGTATCTGCCGCCGCAGGCTTTGCAGGCCAACGCGAACGTACCCGCGCTGTTCTATCTCGCCGGGCTGACTTGCACGGAAGAAACCTTCCCGGTCAAGGCGGGCGCGCAGCGCTTCGCGGCGCAGCGCGGCATCGCGCTGATCGCGCCGGACACCAGTCCGCGCGGTGCGGGCGTGCCCGGCGAAAGCGCGGCGTGGGACTTCGGCGTGGGGGCGGGCTTTTACGTCAACGCGACGCAGCAGCCATGGGCGAAGCACTACCGGATGTACTCGTATGTGCGCGATGAACTGCGCGAAACAGTGCTCGCGAATCTGCCGGTGGACGGCGGGCGTCTAGGCATCTTCGGGCATTCGATGGGTGGCCATGGCGCGTTGATGCTGGCGCTGCGCAACCCGGAGATCTATCGGTCGGTGTCGGCGTTCGCGCCGATCGCCGCGCCTTCACAGTGCCCGTGGGGCGTGAAGGCGTTCAGCGGGTATCTGGGCGAAGACCGTGAAGCGTGGAGGCAGTACGACTCGAGCGAACTGGTCGCCCACGCACCGCGCAAGTTTGCGGAAGGGATTCTGGTCGATCAGGGGCTGGCGGATCAGTTCCTCGCCGAGCAACTGAACCCGGATGTGTTCGAAGCTGCCTGCAAGGCCGCGGGACAGCCGCTGACGTTGCGTCGTCATGCAGGCTACGACCACGGGTATTACTTCATCTCGACTTTCATCGAGGATCATCTCGCGCATCACGCGAAGGTGCTGCTCGGTTGAAATTCCGCAGGGCGATGGCGGCGACACGCAGTGTGTTGCCGCCAGACGCCGCTTCAACGACGCCTTAGCAAACTCCCGCCATACACCACCGCCGACAGCACGGTGATCCAGAAGCTCGTCGGCCAGTCGGTATAGAACGCTAGCGTCAGACCGAGCCAGGCCTGCACGAGCGCAAACACGGCAGCGAGCACGAGACCTGTCGAGAGCCGTGTCGTCACGTTTTGCGCGGCGGCGGCCGGCCCGACCATCAGCGTGAACACCAGCAGCACACCGACAATCTGCGTGCACGCCGCCACGGCGAGCGCGGCAATCGACAGAAACAGTACCGATACCTTGCGCAACGACACGCCCTTGGCTTCCGCCAATTCCGGCTGCAACGAAGCAAACAGCAACGGCCGCATGATTGCGGCGAGCGCCAGCAAACTGATGACGCCCAACGCCGCCAGCACGCCGAGTGTCGACGCATTCACGCCGAGCACGTTGCCGAATAGCAGCGCGGTGACCTGGGTCGCGTATGCGGTAAAGAAATGCAGGAACAGCAAGCCGAAGCCGAGCGACAGCGACAGGATGACGCCGATCGCGACATCGCGTCCGGCCAGTTTCTCGCCGAGCGCGCCCATGCCGACGCCTGCCGCGAGCGTGAAGCCGATCATCCCCCAGATCGGCGAGATGCCGATCAGCACGGCGCCGGTCGCGCCGGTGAAGCCGACGTGCGAGAGCGCGTGGCCCGCGAAGGTTTGCCCGCGCATCACCAGAAAATAACCCACCACGCCTGCCAGCACCGCGACGATCCCCGACGCCGCGAACGCGTTCACCATGAAATCGTATTCAAACATCGTGCTTGTGTCCGTCGCTTGAGTCGTGCTTGTGTGAGTGGCTGTGTGCGCCACCGTGGTCGTGCGAATGCCCGTGCGAGTGGCTATGGCCGCCGTTCTCGTCGTGTTCGTGCTCGTGATCGTGTTTTTCGACTTCGACGTCGCCCGACATCACGAAGATGCGGCCGTTCACGCGCATCACGTCGATCGGCGAGCCATAGAGACGCGACAGCACCGGCCGCGTAATGACTTCATCGACGGTGCCGAGCGCGGCGACGCCACTGCCGAGATACAGCACGCGATCGAGCGCGTGCAGAAGCGGATTCAGTTCATGCGCCGAGAACAGCACGGCAATCCCGAGTTCCTGCTGCACGCGCCGCACCAGTTCCACCACGCTCTTCTGATGATGCGGATCGAGGCTGATCAGCGGTTCGTCGAGTAGCAGCAGCTCGGGGTCGCCGAGCAGGCATTGCGCGAGCAGCAGACGCTGACGTTCGCCGCCCGACAGTTCCGATAACGGCCGCTCGGCCAGCTGGCGACCGCCTACCAGATCGAGCACCCGCTCGACATCCGCGCGGGTTTTACTGTCCGCATGGGGCAGGCCCCAGCGGTGTCCATCGGCGGCCATGGCGACGAAGTCGCGGCCGCGCACGCGGCGCCCGGCCAGCGCACTGCGCGTCTGCGGCATATAACCGATCGACGAGTTACCACGCTCGACCGGCTGCCCTAGCACGCGGATCGCGCCGCTCACCGCCGGCACGAGACCGAGCACGGCGCGCATCAGCGTGGTCTTGCCCGCGCCGTTCGGCCCGAGCACGCCGATGAATTCGCCCTGGTTCACCACGAAGCCGGCGTCGCGCAGAATCGTGCGGCCGCCGAGTTCGAGCGTTACGCGCTCGAGTTCAAGCACGGGCGCGTTGCTGCGTGCGCCCGTCGATGCATTAGCTGGCGTACTGCGGCCAGTCTCGTTCATTGGGTTTTTCCTTTGGCGGTGCTCGCCGTCGCATTCGCTCCGCCCGCATCGCCCGCGGCCAGCGCCGTGCCCAGCGCGTCGAGCTGCGTCAGCATCCACGTCTGATAGGTCTTACCGGCCGGTTCGGTTTCGGTGACGCTCATGGTCGGCACCTTCGATTGCTGCGCGAGCTTCAACATGCGTTTGGTCAGGGCCTCGGTTGCCTGGCTGTTATAGATCAGAACGCGCACGCGCTTTTCGCGCAGATCGCGTTCGAACGCGGCGATATCGGCCGCGCTTGCTTCAGTGTCGTTCATCGTCGCCAGCTGGAAGCGCAGATTGCGCATCGAGAGGCCGACCGCGTCCGACATATAGCCGAACACCGGCTCGGTTGCCGTCACCGGCACGCCGGCGTAGCGGCCATGCAGATCGGCGACTTTGGCGTCGATGGGTTTCAGCGAATCGAGAAACTTCGCGAGGTTCGCATCGTACGCCGACTTGTGCGCCGGGTCAGCCGCGACGAGCGCCGCGCTTACCGCGCGCGCCACTTTCGGCATGGTGGCCGGGTCGTACCAGAGGTGCGGATTATCGCCGCTCTTCTTGCCTGTCAGCTCGGCGGCAACGATCGTCGTGCGATTCGAGCCCTTGGAAGCGGCCAGCAGCTTCGCCATCCACGGATCGTAGTCGGCACCGTTGTAGACCACAAGGCTCGCATGCTGCAAGGCCCGCGCCGTCTTCGGGCTGGCTTCGAACAGGTGCGGGTCCTGATCCGGATTGCTGAGGATGCTGGTCACGTCGACGCGATCGCCGCCCAGTTGCTGCACGACGTCACCGTAAAAGTTTTCCGCTGCCACCACCGGGATTTTCGCATCTGCGGCAAATGCGCCGTGGCTGAGCGTGAAAGCAGCAGCGGCCGCCGCGCTCATGGCCACGGTCTTCGACAGCTTCAGCGCATGGCGCGCCCCGTTCAACATCGAGCCGAATTTCTTCATCGTTGTTTCCTGCTGCGTGAGAGTTGAATGAACCACAAACCTTGGGAGCGGCGCGTTTTGGCGTTCATACCGGTGATCAGCCCGGCTTTCATAGGGACGCACCGGCGGGCCGCGTCGCGCGGGCGCAGCGCGCGCACAGGCCGCTTAGCTCGACCACCTGGCGATGCACCTCGAAACCATGCGCCGGCGCGCTATGCGACAGCTGTTGGGCAAGATCGCCGCCGGGAATCTCGACAGTCGCGCCGCACCCGTCGCACATCAGAAACTGGCTGCGATGCGGCACGCCGACCTCGCAGCAGGCAAAAAACGCGTTCTTCGATTCGATCCGATGGACGAAGCCGTGAGCGAGCAGAAAGTCCAGCGCCCGGTAGATCGTGGTGGGCGGCACGCGCCCGCGTTGCGGCTCGAGCGCGTCCAGCAACTCGTAGGCGCCGATCGGCCGGTCGCTGGCGACGATCGCCGCATACACCTGACGCCGCAGCGGCGTGAGCGCGAGCCCATGCAAGGCGGCGTGCGCCTCCGCGTGAGCAAGCCGTACAGCATGGTGTTCTGCAATCGATGTAGCCATCAGCGGACTCCCTGACGAACCTGCAAAGCTTCGGAGCGAAGCGAGGCCGCAATGATATAACGTATCTCGAATTTTTGTCAGCGGCTTGCGCAGAAAGCAGATTGGCGGTCTTCGATTTCTCGTATTGGTGTCGGCCGAAGTCGGAAGAGGGTGTGCGATGGTCCTGCCGCGCTGCACCATCGAAATCTGGTCGAGCGCCTTGACATGACCCGGTCCGTATCCGATCATTCGATCACTAACAGAGCAATTGTTCGCGCAACGAGCGTTCGCTCACCGCGCCTCAAGAAGCGAAACGAACCGGAGACAGGCAGTGGCGGCACGATTGCAAGACAAGGTGGCCATTCTGACGGGCGCGGCAAGCGGAATCGGTGAAGCCGTGGCCCGGCGCTATCTGGACGAAGGCGCGCGTTGCGTGCTGGTCGACGTCAAGCCGGCGGACAGTTTCGGCGACGCGCTGCGCGCCGCTTACGGCGACCGCGTGCTGACCGTCAGCGCCGATGTCACGCGCCGCGAGGATATCGAACGCATCCTCGCGAGTACGCTGGAGCGTTTCGGCCAGGTCGACATCCTGTTCAACAACGCGGCGCTCTTCGATATGCGCCCGATCCTCGATGAATCCTGGGATGTGTTCGACCGCCTGTTCGCGGTCAACGTGAAGGGCATGTTCTTCCTGATGCAAACCGTCGCCCGGAAAATGGTCGAGCAGGGCCACGGCGGCAAGATCATCAATATGTCGTCGCAAGCGGGGCGGCGCGGCGAAGCGCTGGTGTCGCACTACTGCGCAACCAAAGCCGCCGTACTCAGCTACACGCAATCCGCAGCGCTCGCCCTCGCGCCGCACCAGATCAATGTGAACGGCATCGCGCCGGGCGTCGTCGATACACCGATGTGGAAAGAGGTCGACGCGCTCTTCGCCCGCTATGAAAACCGGCCACTCGGCGAGAAGAAGCGCCTCGTCGGTGAAGCGGTGCCGCTCGGCCGTATGGGTGTGCCGGACGATCTGACCGGCGCCGCCCTGTTTCTCGCGTCGGCGGATGCCGACTACATCACCGCGCAAACCCTGAACGTCGACGGCGGGAACTGGATGAGCTGAGCGACTAGCAGAGTGGATGAGCCGAACCCGTTTCACCCTTCGTCATTTTCGTAGAACAAACGCAGCATCACATAACGTACGAGAAAGGAGACAACACATGAAACCAGCTACAAAATCCGCGCTGAAGGCGGTCAGTGCCGGCGCTGTCGCATGCTTTGCGTTGCACGCTCAGGCAGCCACGGTGACCATCGCCACGTTGAACAATCCGGACATGATCGAGCTGAAGAAGCTCTCGCCCGCCTTCGAGCAGGCGAATCCGGATATCAAGCTCAACTGGGTGATTCTCGAAGAAAACGTGCTGCGTCAACGCGCCACCACCGACATCACGACCGGCAGCGGCCAGTTCGACGTGATGACGATCGGTGCGTACGAAACGCCGCAATGGGGCAAGCGCGGCTGGCTCACGCCGCTCACCGGCCTGCCCGCTGATTACGATCTGAACGACGTCGTGAAGACGGCCCGCGATGGCCTCTCGAGTGGCGGCCAGTTGTACGCGCTGCCGTTCTACGTCGAAAGCTCGATGACGTATTACCGCAAGGATCTGTTCGCGGCCAAGGGCCTGAAAATGCCCGATCAGCCGACTTACGACCAGATCGCGCAATTCGCCGACAAGCTCACGGACAAAGCCAACGGCATGTATGGCATCTGCCTGCGCGGCAAGGCTGGCTGGGGCGAAAACATGGCATTTGGCACGACGGTGGTGAACACCTTCGGCGGCCGCTGGTTCGACGAGAAGTGGCAGGCGCAGCTGACGTCGCCGGAATGGAAGAAGGCGATCGGCTTCTACGTCGATCTGCTGAAGAAAGACGGTCCTCCGGGAGCCAGCTCGAACGGCTTCAACGAAAACCTTACGCTGATGTCCTCGGGCAAGTGCGCGATGTGGATCGACGCAACGGTGGCGGCCGGCATGCTCTACAACAAGCAGCAGTCGCAGATCGCCGACAAGGTGGGCTTTGCGGCGGCGCCGATCGCCGTTACGCCGAAGGGTTCGCATTGGCTGTGGGCGTGGGCGTTGGCCATTCCGAAGTCGTCGAAGCAGGCTGACTCGGCGAAGAAGTTCATCGCGTGGGCCACGTCGAAGCAGTACATCGAACTGGTCGCGAAGGATGAGGGCTGGGCCTCGGTGCCACCGGGAACGCGCCACTCTACCTACGCACGTCCTGAATACAAGCAGGCTGCACCGTTCGGCGACTTCGTGCTGAAGGCAATCGAAACGGCTGACCCGGATCATCCGACGTTGAAGCCGGTGCCGTACACCGGTGTGCAGTTCGTCGGCATTCCTGAGTTCCAGTCGTTCGGCACCGTAGTCGGTCAGAGCATCTCCGGCGCGATTGCCGGCCAGATGACGGTCGATCAGGCGCTGGCAGCCGGCCAGGCAACGGCGAATCGCGCCGTGCAACAGGCCGGGTATCAGAAGTAAAGCGGAAACCAGCCACATGAGTCACGTGGCACGCGCCGGCTGACGCCCGTCAGCCGGCCCACGCAGCACAGTGGGCCGTCCCCGCCGCGTGGGCATCGCGACATCGCATTATGTCGCGGTAGCCAGGCGGTTTAAGCGATCACGGCGGATAAAGCGCCGGCCCGCGCATTACCGAACAGGTGGTCAATCATGCGTCCTTTACGCCTGCCTCTTATGCATGCCCATCCCCAAACAGAAAAAGAACGCGAAACTCGGAAAGCCAATTCTGCCCGCTGGCTCGTGACGCCCTCAGTCGCAGTACTCGTGCTGTGGATGGCGATTCCGCTGGCGATGACGATCTGGTTTTCGTTCTCGCGCTATAACCTGCTGAATCCGGATCTGAAAGGCTTCGCCGGTTTCGACAACTACAAATATCTCGCCAGCGATCCGTCGTTCGGACCGTCGATCGGGCATACGCTCGAGTTGATCATCTCGGTGCTGGTGATCACGGTGGTCGGCGGCGTGTTGATGGCGATTCTGTTCGACCGTAAGTTCTACGGCCAGGGCATCGCGCGGCTACTGGCGATCGCACCGTTCTTCGTGATGCCGACCGTCAGCGCGCTGATCTGGAAGAACATGATCCTGCATCCGGTGTATGGCCTGATCGCACAGGGCATGCGCGCGATCGGTATGCAGCCGATCGACTGGTTCGCCGAGTACCCGCTTACCGCCGTGATCATGATCGTCGCGTGGCAGTGGTTACCGTTCGCGTTCCTGATTCTGTTCACCGCGATCCAGTCGCTCGATCAGGAACAGAAGGAAGCGGCGCGCATCGACGGTGCGGGTCCGTTCTCGATGTTCTTCTACATCACACTACCTCACCTGAAACGGGCGATCGCGGTGGTGGTGATGATGGAGACGATTTTCCTGCTGTCGATCTTCGCCGAAATCTATACGACCACGGGCGGCGGTCCGGGCACCGCGACCACCAATCTGTCGTACCTGATCTATTCGCTGGGCCTGCAACAGTTCGACGTCGGTCTCGCTTCGGCGGGCGGCATTCTGGCTGTCGTGCTGGCTAACATCGTGTCGTTCTTCCTTGTGCGGATGCTCGCGAAGAACCTGAAAGGGGAGTACGAAAAATGAGCCACGTTGCCTCTACCTCTGCGTCGGGCACGGCGCCCATGACAGTACCGGCCAAGTCGCCATTCGCCGCGATTCGCCGCGGCATTCCTGGCGTGATCGCCTGGCTGGTCGCGTTGCTACTGTTTTTCCCGATTTTCTGGATGACGATCACCGCGTTCAAGACGGAGCAGCAGGCGTATTCGTCGTCGCTGTTTTTCATCCCGACGCTCGATAGCTTCCGCGAGGTGTTCGCGCGCAGCAACTACTTTTCGTTCGCGTGGAATTCAATCCTGATCTCGGCGGGCGTCACGGTGCTGTGCCTGATTCTCGCTGTGCCGGCTGCGTACGCGATGGCCTTCTTTCCGACGCGCCGCACGCAGAAAGTCCTGCTGTGGATGCTGTCGACCAAGATGATGCCGTCGGTCGGCGTGCTGGTGCCGATCTATCTGTTGTGGAAGAACAGCGGCCTGCTCGATTCGGTGTCCGGTCTGGTGATTGTCTACACGCTGATCAATCTGCCGATTGCGGTATGGATGTCGTTCACGTACTTCGCGGAAATTCCGCGCGACATTCTCGAAGCAGGCCGGATCGACGGCGCGGCGACGTGGCAGGAAATCGTCTATCTGCTGATGCCGATGTCGCTGCCGGGACTCGCTTCCACCGCGTTGCTGCTGGTGATCCTGTCGTGGAACGAAGCGTTCTGGAGTATCAACCTGTCCAGTTCGAACGCTGCGCCGCTGACTGTGTTCATCGCGTCGTATTCGAGTCCTGAAGGCTTGTTCTGGGCCAAGCTCTCCGCTGCATCACTGCTTGCGGTTGCGCCGATCCTGATTGTCGGCTGGCTGTCGCAGAAGCAACTGGTGCGCGGTCTTACCTTTGGGGCGGTCAAATGACCGCAGGTACAACGGTAGGTCATTTCGCGCTGATCTGCGATTGCGACGGCGTGCTGATCGACAGCGAAGCCGTTGCGGCGCACATGCTGGTGCACGAACTCGAGGCGCGCTGGCCCGATGCCGATGTCGAGCCGGTGGTGCTGCCGCTGCTTGGCTTGCGCATTGAAACGGTGTTGCAAGGCACGGCGGCGAAACTGGGCAAGAGCCTTAGCGTCGAGGATATCGATGCGATCCGCCGGGCGGTGGAGGCAGCGGCGATGCAGGCGCCGGCGGTCGTTGGCATCGAGGTTGCGCTCGCGCAGGTGCCGCTCACCAAGGCATGCGCGAGCAACAGTTTCAGGCCGTATGTGGAGAACGTGCTGGCGCGCACGGGCCTCGTGAAGTTCTTCGGCGACCGGCTCTTCTGCGCCGATGCGGTGCCGAATCCGAAGCCCGCGCCCGATGTCTATCTCGCTGCAGCGCTTGGTCTCGGCCTCGCGCCGTCCGTCTGCCTCGTGGTGGAAGACAGCGTGACGGGCGTGACGGCGGCAACCGCGGCGGGCATGACGGTGCTGGGCTTTATCGGCGGCGGTCATGCGAGTGACGCGCAGATCGACGCGTTGCATGCGGCGGGTGCGCGTACTGTGTTCGACGACATGCTGCAGTTGCCGGAACTGGTCGCGCAATGGACGCTAAGCGCGACGGCAGCGACACCGTAAGGGCGGCCGCGTTGGCGCAGCACCTGGATAAATGAATTAACGCAGCAAGAGCAATACACGGAGACACATCATGGCAAGCGTAACTCTGCGCAACATCCGAAAAGCCTACGACGACAACGAAGTGATGCGCGACATCAACCTCGACATCCTGGACGGCGAATTCGTCGTGTTCGTGGGTCCGAGCGGTTGCGGTAAATCGACGCTGATGCGGATGATCGCCGGCCTCGAAGACATCAGCGGCGGCGATCTGACCATCGACGGAACGCGCGTGAACGACGTACCGCCCGCCAAGCGCGGCATCGCGATGGTGTTCCAGTCGTACGCGCTGTATCCGCACATGACGCTGTACGACAACATGGCGTTCGGCCTGAAGCTCGCCGGCACCAAGAAACCGGAGATCGATGCCGCCGTGCGCAATGCGGCGAAGATTCTGCACATCGACCATTTGCTCGACCGCAAGCCGAAGCAGCTTTCAGGCGGTCAACGCCAGCGTGTTGCAATCGGCCGCGCGATTACGCGCAAGCCGAAGGTGTTCCTGTTCGACGAACCGTTGTCGAATCTCGACGCTGCGCTGCGTGTGAAGATGCGCCTCGAATTCGCGCGTCTGCACGATGAGCTGAAGACCACGATGATCTATGTGACGCACGATCAGGTCGAGGCCATGACGCTGGCCGACAAGATCGTTGTGCTGTCGGCGGGCAATGTGGAGCAGGTCGGCAGCCCGACCATGCTCTATCACGCACCGGCCAATCGCTTCGTTGCCGGCTTCATCGGCTCGCCGAAGATGAATTTCATGGAAGGGATCGTGCAGTCGGTGACGCACGACGGCGTCACGGTGCGCTACGAGTCTGGCGAGACGCAGCGCGTCGCGGTGGAGCCAGGCGCGGTGAAACAGGGCGACAAGGTCACCGTCGGCATTCGTCCGGAGCATCTGCATGTAGGGATGACCGACGACGGCGTGTCGGCGAAAACCATGGCGGTCGAATCGCTCGGCGATGCAGCGTATCTGTACGCGGAATCGAGCGTCGCGCCGGATGGCATCATCGCGCGCATTCCGCCGCTCGAGCGGCACAGCAAGGGCGAAACGCAAAAGCTCGGTGCCACGCCTGAGCACTGCCATTTGTTCGACAGCGACGGGAAAGCCTTCCAGCGGAAGATCGTCGAAGTGCTGGCCGCGTGAGGATGTGAATGGGACAGCGGCGGGCGCGCCGCTGTCCTGTCATCACGCCCGGGATAAGCCGCTGGGGCGCGGGTTTTGAGCGACGCCCGCTGGGCAACGCGTCGCAACCAGTGCTTGCGGGCAAGCCGTCTTTGTGCGCCGCGTTCAGGCTTCGAGCGCGGCCCGTGCACACAATTCGTCGGTCACCAGTCCCGACAGCCAGCCGCCTTTGAGTACCGCGATCAGCGCCTCGCGCTTGCGCGCGCCGCCGGCAAATCCGATGGTGGGGCGCCGCGGCGGGGAGTCGAGCGCGATGCTGGTGACGCGCCGGCCGGTCGGCGATTCGACGTGCGCGCCGGCGGCATCGATTGGCAGGCCGAGCATTTCGGCCACTGCACGGTTCTGCATCAACTCCTTCACCTCCGCGGAGGTGATGAAGCCGTCTTCGTGCAACGGACATTTCGGCCCGATATTGCCGACGCCGACGAACGCGACATCCGCCTTGGCCAAGAGTGATTCGACGATCCGGTATAGCCGGTGATTGCACCACTGCGCGCGTTCGGCCTCGCTATCGGCGAGCAACGGCGCGGGCAGCAGAAAATGCTTGCCGCCGGTCTTCTCCGAAATGTGCAGTGCGACGTCGTAGCGGTTCGAGGAGCCGTCCTGGGCGATCGCCCCGACCATCGATACCAACCGGTGCTGCGGACGCTCCAGCTGCGCGATCTGATCGACCGCGGCCTTCAGCGTACGGCCGCTGCCCACGGCGACCACCATCGGCTTTTCTTCGACGAGATAGCGTTCCATGACTTGCGCGCCGGCTACCGCCAGCTTGCGGTCGACTTCTTCCGAGGTATCGCTGTCGATCGGTACGACTTCGCACATGCTCAGGCCGTAGCGCTTCGAGAGTTGATCGGCGAGCGCCAGGCAATCGGCCAGTTTGTGATCGACGCGCACGCGAATCAGGTTCTTTTCCACCGCGAAGGCGACCAGCCGCTGCGCGACCGGGCGTGACACCTGGAGTTTCTCTGCGATCTCGTTCTGGGTATTGCCTGCGACGTAGTAAAGCCACGCGGCGCGGGTAGCAAGGTCTAATTTTTCTGTGGACTTGGGCACGGTGACGGTTCGCTTGAAGTGCGCCGATGATAGCAGCCGGTCCCCGCCTCTCAGCGGAAACCGGCTGTGCTTTGCCGGTCAGGCGAGCGGTTGCCGCGCGGGGTCGAACAACGGCCGCACGTGGCGGTACAGCGCGCGATACTCTTCGAGCCGGTTGCGCAGTTCGGCGTGCCGTCGCGGATTCGGCGTGAACTCCTTTTCGATCGGCGGCTTGGTCAGCACCCTGGCCGGGTCGCCGCCCGCGGCCAGCCAGCCGAGGCGTGCCGCGCCGAGCGCCGCGCCGGTTTCGCCGCCGCCGTGCTTGCGTGTGGCGGTATCGAGCGCGTCGGCGAGCAGTTGTGCCCAGTAGTCGCTGCGCGCACCGCCGCCGAGCAGGGATAGCGCCTTCGCTTCGGTGCCGGCCGCGCGCAACGCGTCGAGGCCGTCGGTGAGCGCGAGCGTCACGCCTTCGAGCACCGCATAGCCGAGCAACGCGCGATCGGTCGCGTGATTCATGCCGAAGAACACGCCTTGCGCGTACGGGTCATTGTGCGGCGTCCGTTCACCGGACAGATAGGGCAGAAAGAGCGGGGCAGTGGTCAACGCTTCCGCTGGGAGCGCCTCGATTTCGGCGAGCAGGGTTGGCTCGTCGGTGGAGGTGAGCTTGCAGACCCAGCGCAAACAGCTTGCCGCCGATAACACCACGCTCATCTGATGCCAGCGATCCGGAATCGCATGGCAGAACGCGTGCACCGCGGAGGCGGGATTCGGCCGGAAACTGTCGCCGACCACGCACAACACACCCGAGGTGCCGAGTGAGACGAAGCCGTCGCCCGGTTGCGTCGCGCCGATGCCGATTGCACTCGTTGCATTGTCGCCACCGCCGGCGGCGACGATCACGCCGTCGCTCAAACCGAACTCGCGCGCCAGCGCGGGAAGCAGGGTGCCCGACGGCTCGCTGCCTTCGCACAAGGCCGGCATCTGAGCGCGCGTCATGTTGCAGGCGGCGAGCAGCGAATCGGACCAGTCGCGTTTGGCGACGTCGAGCCACAGCGTGCCGGCTGCATCCGATGGATCGGACACCTTGCCGCCGGTCAGTTGCAAACGCAGGTAATCCTTCGGCAGCAGCACGCAGGCGGTTTGCGCGAAGATTTCCGGTTCATGGTGCGCCACCCATAGCAGCTTCGGCGCGGTAAATCCGGGCATCGCGAGATTGCCGGCCACGGTGTGCAACTCCGGCGCGCGCTCGGTAAGCTCCGCGCACTCCTTGTCGCTGCGCATGTCGTTCCACAGGATCGCGGGCCGCAATACGCGGTCTTGCGCATCCAGCAGCACGGCCCCGTGCATCTGCCCCGAGAGGCCGATGCCGCGAATCTGCGCGAACTCATCCGGGTGTCTGGCGCGCAACGCGGCCAGCGCCGCGCGCGTGCCGGCCCACCAGTCTTCGGGATTCTGTTCGGCCCAGCGCTGATGCGGACGCGAAACGGTAAAGGGCGAGCCTGCGGTGCCGATCACGCGTCCATCGGAGGCGAGCAGCAGGACTTTCACTTCGGACGTGCCGAGGTCGATGCCGAGATACATGGGCGCGAAACCTTCGTCGTTAGGGATGCGCTACTTTAGCCGTACATGGCGCGCGGTGCCATGCGCATTAAGCCTGGCACCGGCGTGATTCGCGTGGTCCACGTGGTTCGCTATAGCGCGGGTCAAGCCGCGCCGCGTTTGGCCAGCCACACGTCGACACGCGCCAAGGCGCCCGCCAACGCCGATTCCAGTTCTGGTGTCTGCGCCATGCTGCCCCAGAGCAGGCGGTCAGCGGCGAACGCCTGCAACGGATCAGGCGCGGCAAAGAAGCCGCGGGCAACTTTTTCGTCCATCACGCCATCCTGATACACATACGGCAACGTGCTGGCGTTCCAGTGCTCGAGGAAGCGGAAGAACAGCGCCGGCAACATCGCCGTCGCCGAAGGCGTGACGCCCCGTTCGAAGCATTCGGCGAGCGTCGGCGCGATAAAACCGGGCAGCTTCGAAAAGCCGTCGGCCGCGACGCGCTGGTTGGTGTCCTGGATGTAGGGATTGCCGAAACGTTCGAGCACCACGTCGCGATAGCGTTCGAGATCGAGCGGGCTTGGCGTGAGACACGGAATCACGTCTTCGGTCACGTAGTCGAAGGCGAATTTGTTGATGTCCGGGTCGAGCGTACCTTCGTGGATGTAGGTCAGTCCGACCAGCGTGCCCGCCCACGCAATACAGCTATGCGTCGCGTTGAGAATGCGGATCTTCGCTTCCTCGTACGGCAGTACCGAGTCGACCAGTTCCGCGCCGACCTTTTCCCACGCGGGGCGTCCAGCCATGAAACGGTCTTCGATCACCCATTGGATGAAGGATTCGCCCATCACCGGGCAGGTATCGTCGACGCCGGTGGCGGCTTTCACGCGTTCGCGCACGTCCGGTGTCGGACGCGGCGTAATGCGGTCGACCATCGAACTCGGGCACGCGGTGTTGTCGTCGAACCATTGCGCGAGGTCGTCCGCGCCGCGCCGTTCGAGAAACTCGCTCATGCCCGCATGAAAACGCTCGCCGTTGCTGCGCAGGTTATCGCAGGTCTGCAGCGTAACCGGGCCGGCGCCACGCTTCATGCGTGCGTCGAGAATCGCCGCGAGCGCGCCGTAAATCGTGGTGTGGCCGCCTTTCAGGTCAGCCGCGAGATCGGCATTGGCCGTGTCGAGTTCGTCCTGTTCATCGAGGTAATAGCCGCCTTCGGTGACCGTGAACGCAATGATCTTGCAGGCCGGATCGGCGCCCGCTTCGATCAGTGCATCGAGACTCTCGGTCCACGGCACCACGCGCTCGATCGAACGAATCGTCTCGTACGCGCGCTCGCCCTGCGGCGTGACGGTCTCGAGCGTATAGACGCCGTTTTGCGCGGCGAGCGCCTCGAGCACCGCGTTCATGTCGCTGCGGATATTGCCGACCGTCAGCGACCAGTGCGGCTCGCCCGCCACCTTCGCCTCGTTCAACCGATGGAGATACCACGCCTGATGCGCGCGATGAAACGATCCCGCGCCGATGTGCAGGATCACGTGTGCGGCCGTGCCGCTGCCTTGCCCGCTGTTCATGTGCGTCTCCTGAATGTCCTCGATCGCACGGCTCGGGAGCGTGCGTTTTTCTTGGGGGTGGAGCATTTGCTCTGTCTGTGAGCGAATGATCGTACCCGGCGAAACGAATGTCAAGGCGACGCAGATGGCTTTTCGTGGCGCAGCGCGGCGTGGCGGGACTTTCGGCGCGACTCGTGTGACGCCCGGGCGTTATGGGACGTGTCTCGCGGTGCGTATTGCATTGCATCAAATTTGACTTTCGCCGCGCCAGGACTAACCCGAATGCAAAAAAGTATCGGTCTGCGGTTTGATTTTTAGTGGTGGATCAGGCTCTAGAGGGCTACTTTTCGCTATACAAGACGAAGTTCAGCGGCACCCGCAACACGCCGCTTCATGGAGGAAGACGCGAATGCAACCCGATCTGGAAGTCGTCGCCGTACGGCGCGACGAATCCTTCAAAGTGTGGTCGCACGGCTATCCGTATCGCACGGTGCGCTGGCACTTTCACCCGGAATACGAAATCCATCTGATCGTGGCGACGACCGGCAAGATGTTCGTCGGCGATCACATCAGCAGCTTTACGCCTGGCAACCTCGTGTTGATGGGGCCGAACCTGCCGCACAACTGGGTCAGCGACGTGCCGGAAGGCGAGACGATTGCGCAGCGCAATCTGGTCGTTCAGTTCGGGCAGGAGTTCGTGTCGAGTTGCATGGGCAGTTTTCCGGAGTGGCGCCAGGTCGAAGCATTGCTCGCCGATTCGCGCCGCGGCGTGTCGTTCGGTGGAGAAACGAGTGCCGCGATCCAGCCTTTGTTCCTCGAATTGCTGGCGGCGCGCGGACTGCGCCGTCTCGTGCTGTTCATGTCGATGCTTGAAATCCTGATGAACGCCGAAGACCGCGAGACGCTCGCGAGCCCCGCCTATCAGGCCGACCCGACCGGCTTCGCGTCGACGCGCATCAATCACGCGCTCTCGTATATCGGCAAGAATCTGTCCAACGATCTGCGCGAATCGGATCTGGCGCAACTCGCCGGGCAAAGCGTGAGTGCGTTCTCGCGTTACTTCCGCCGTCATACCGGGCTGCCGTTTGTGCAGTACGTGAACCGCATGCGTATCAATCTCGCGTGTCAACTGCTCACGGACGAAGAGCTGAGCGTGACCGATATCTGCTTCAAGGCGGGCTTTAACAACCTGTCGAATTTCAATCGGCAGTTCCTCGCGGTCAAAGGCATGGCGCCTTCAAAATTCCGCCGCTATCAGCAACTGAACGACGCGAGCCGTGACGCCTCCGAAGAAGCCGCCGCGCGCGGTGCGGGCATCGACAATGCACCCGCGATCGTGCTTGCGCCAGGTTTGCCACGCAGTGCCGCGGCTGCCTATCCACCGACGTAGTCCTCCACCAGGCGTCAAGCCGAAGCGTTTCATTTCACCCGCGTTTTAACACCTATCGCGCTGTCCACAGACAGCGTGAGGGACGTGCTCATCTCATCGAACAGTTTTAATAACGGAGACAACCATGACGCAATCCACTTCGAAGCAGACATCGTTGAAGACCTTCGCGCGCAGCACGGCCGCCCTGGCGACGCTTGCATTCGGTCTGTCGTTTATCGCCGCGCCGGCAGCACAAGCCGCGCCGCTGAAGATCGGCATGACGTTTCAGGAGCTGAACAACCCGTACTTCGTGACGATGCAAAAGGCGCTGAACGACGCGGCCGCGTCGATTGGCGCAACGGTGGTCGTTACCGACGCGCATCACGACGTCAGCAAGCAGGTCAGCGATGTTGAAGATATGCTGCAAAAGAAGATCGACATCCTGCTCGTGAATCCGACCGATTCGACCGGCATTCAATCGGCGGTGACGTCGGCGAAGAAGGCCGGCGTGGTGGTGGTCGCTGTTGATGCGAACGCGAACGGTCCGGTCGATTCCTTCGTCGGTTCCAAGAATTTCGACGCGGGTGAGATGGCTTGTGAGTATCTGGCGAAGTCGATCGGCGGCAGCGGCGAAGTGGCGATTCTCGACGGCATTCCGGTGGTGCCGATTCTCGAACGGGTGCGTGGCTGCAAGGCGGCGTTGGCGAAAGTGCCGGGCATCAAACTCGTGGATACGCAGAACGGTAAGCAGGAACGCGCGACTGCGTTGTCCGTTACCGAAAATATGATTCAGGCGCATCCGAATCTGAAGGGCGTATTCAGCGTGAACGACGGTGGCTCGATGGGTGCGCTCTCGGCGATCGAGTCGTCAGGCAAGGACATCAAGCTGACCAGCGTCGATGGTGCGCCGGAAGCGATTGCCGCGATCCAGAAACCGAATTCGAAGTTCATCGAAACGTCCGCGCAGTTCCCCGCCGACCAGGTGCGTATCGCGCTCGGCATTGCACTTGCGAAGAAGTGGGGCGCCAATGTGCCGAAAACCATTCCGGTCGACGTGAAGATGATCGACAAGAGCAATGCCAAGGGCTTCAGCTGGTAAGCCGAATGCTCGTCGCTGTGATTCTTCGATGAACATGGCGACGAGCCGCAGAGGAGGGCCGGATGGACACGATACTCAAGCTCGACAACATCACCAAAAGTTTTCCCGGCGTGAAGGCGCTGCAATGCATTCATCTGGAAATCGCTCGCGGTGAGATTCACGCCTTGCTCGGCGAAAACGGCGCCGGCAAATCGACGTTGATGAAGATTCTGTGCGGCATCTATCAGCCGGATGAAGGCACGATCACAATCGCGGGCGAAGTGCGGCACTTCACGAACTACCACGATGCGGTCGCCGCGGGTGTCGGTATCGTGTTTCAGGAGTTCAGCCTGATTCCGTATCTGAATGCGGTGGAGAACATGTTTCTCGGCCGTGAATTGAAGAATGGTTTGGGTCTGCTCGAACGCGGCAAGATGCGGCGCGCGGCCGCCGCGATTTTTCAGCGCCTGGGCGTGGCGATCGATCTGTCGGTGCCGATTCGTGAACTGTCGGTCGCGCAGCAGCAGTTTGTTGAAATCGGCAAGGCGTTGTCTCTGGAGGCGCGCATTCTGATTCTGGACGAGCCGACCGCGACGCTGACGCCGGCCGAAGCCGAGCATCTGTTCGCGATCATGCGTGACCTGAAGACGCAGGGCGTCGCGATGATTTTTATCTCGCATCATCTGGAAGAGATCTTCGAAGTGTGCGATCGCATTACGGTGCTGCGCGACGGTCAGTACGTCGGCATGACCGAGGTTGCGCAATCGGATGTGAGCCGTCTGGTGGAAATGATGGTGGGGCGCCGCATCGAAAACAGCTTTCCGCCGAAGCCGCCGCTGCGCACCGATGCGAAAATCGTGCTCGACGTCGAGAAGCTGCAGTTACTCAAAGACAGCCCGGTGCTGCGCTTCAATTTGCGCGAAGGCGAGATTCTCGGCTTCGCAGGACTGGTCGGTTCGGGCCGTACCGAAACCGCTCTGGCCGTGATCGGCGCGGACCCGGCTTACGTGAAAGAAATCCGCATCAACGGCACGGCCGCGAAACTATCCGATCCCGCCGATGCCTTGCGCGCCGGTGTCGGCATTTTGCCGGAGAGTCGCAAGACCGAAGGTCTGATCACCGATTTCTCGATCAAGCAGAACATCTCGATCAACAACCTGGGCAAATACCGCTCGCTGCGTTTCTTCATCGACCAGCGCAGCGAAGCGCGCGCCACTGCCGACATCATGAAGCGTGTCGGCGTTAAAGCGCCGACGATGCACACTGAAGTCGCGACCCTCTCGGGCGGCAATCAGCAAAAGGTGGTGATCGCCCGCTGGCTGAACCACCACACCAACATCCTCATCTTCGACGAACCGACGCGCGGCATCGACGTCGGCGCCAAAGCCGAAATCTATCTGCTGATGCGCGAACTCACCGCGCGCGGCTACTCGATCATCATGATCTCGTCCGAATTGCCGGAGATCGTCGGCATGTGCGACCGCGTCGCCGTGTTCAGGCAGGGCCGCATCGAAGCGATGCTCGAAGGCGGCGAGATCGACTCGAACGCTGTGATGACCTATGCAACAGCCGGCACCCGTGGAGCAGCTCATGAACACGCCTAATCCTTCTTCATCGCCGAAAACTTCGACTGTCAGTAGTGACACGCCCGGCGCACCGGTGCGCTTCACGTGGGCCGCGTTGAAACGCTCGACGCTGTTCTATCCGTTCATCGGCTTGCTGGTGGTGTGCATCGTGATGGTGTTCGCGAGCGACAGCTTTCTTTCCGCTGCGAATCTGGAGAACGTGCTGCGCCAGGTGTCGATCAACGCGATCATCGCAGTGGGGATGACGTGCGTGATTCTGACCGGTGGTATCGATCTGTCGGTTGGCTCCGTGATGGCTTTGGCGGGCACGCTTGCCGCGGGCTTGATGGTAGCCGGGATGAATGCAGTCGCTGCATTGGCGGTCGGTATCGCGGTCGGCCTGGGCTTCGGCGCGGCCAACGGCTTCTTCGTCGCGTTCGCCGGCATGCCGCCGATCATCGTCACGCTTGCGACGATGGGGATCGCCCGAGGTCTCGCGCTGATCTACACGGGTGGTTATCCGATCGATGGCCTGCCTGAATGGGTCAGTTTCTTCGGCAGCGGCAAGATCCTCGGCATTCAGGCGCCGGTTGTGATCATGGTGGTGATCTATGCGATTGCCTGGGTGTTGCTCGAACGCATGCCGTTCGGCCGCTACGTGTACGCGATTGGCGGCAACGAACAGGCGACGCGTTTGTCCGGCGTACGTGTGGCTCGCGTGAAACTGATCGTCTACTCGATTGCCGGTTTGACGTCCTCCTTCGCCGCCATCGTGTTGACAGCACGCTTGATGAGCGGCCAGCCGAACGCAGGCGTCGGCTTCGAACTCGATGCCATCGCCGCCGTGGTGATGGGCGGTACCTCGATCTCCGGCGGACGTGGCTCGATCATCGGCACTCTGATCGGCGCGTTGCTACTGGGCGTATTGAACAACGGCCTGAACATGGTCGGCGTGAATCCTTATGTGCAAAACGTGATCAAGGGCGGAATTATTTTGTTGGCGATCTACATCAGCCGCGACCGTAGAAAGTAACTCTTAAACGACCTCTTTTTAGCAGGACCATGCAATGACTCAATCCACGCAATCCGATAAGCAAAACATGACGGCGATCGTCTGCCACGCACCGAAAGACTATCGCGTCGAACAGGTGAGGAAGCCTAAGGCGCGCGCGCATGAACTGGTGATCCGCATCGCCGCGTGCGGCATCTGCGCGAGCGACTGCAAATGTCATTCGGGCGCGAAGATGTTTTGGGGTGGCCCGAGCCCATGGGTCAAAGCACCGGTGATTCCGGGCCACGAGTTCTTCGGTTTCGTCGAAGAAATCGGCGAGGGTGCGGCTGATCACTTCGGCGTGAAGATCGGCGACCGCGTGATCGCCGAACAGATCGTGCCGTGCGGCAAGTGCCGCTATTGCAAATCCGGCCAGTACTGGATGTGCGAAGTACACAACATCTTCGGCTTTCAGCGCGAAGTCGCGGACGGCGGCATGGCCGAGTACATGCGTATTCCGCCGACGGCGATCGTCCACAAGATTCCCGACGGTATCTCGCTCGAAGACGCTGCGATCATCGAACCGCTGGCTTGCGCGATCCACACGGTGAACCGCGGTGATCTGCAACTCGACGACGTGGTGGTGATTGCCGGTGCCGGTCCGCTTGGCTTGATGATGACGCAAGTCGCGCATCTGAAAACGCCGAAGAAGCTCGTCGTGATAGATCTGGTTGAAGAGCGTCTGGCACTTGCGCGTGAATACGGCGCGGACGTGACGATCAATCCGAAACAGGAAGACGCACTGGCGATCATTCATTCGCTGACCGATGGCTATGGTTGTGACGTCTACATCGAAACGACCGGCGCGCCGATCGGCGTCAATCAGGGCATGGAGATGATTCGCAAGCTTGGGCGCTTCGTCGAGTTTTCCGTGTTCGGTGCAGATACGACGCTGGACTGGTCGGTGATCGGCGACCGCAAGGAACTCGATGTGCGCGGCGCGCATCTGGGTCCATACTGTTATCCGATTGCGATCGATTTGCTGGCGCGCGGGCTCGTGACGTCGAAGGGTATTGTCACGCACGGGTTTTCGCTGGAAGAATGGGACGAAGCGATCAAGGTCGCTAACTCGCTCGATTCGATCAAGGTATTGATGAAGCCGCGTGCCTGAGTGCTTGGCGCGGCGCGAGGCAAGGACGAGCGGCATATAAACGGAGACTGTATGGACTACGTCATCGGCGTCGATATCGGCACGCAGAGCACCAAGGCTTTGCTGGTCGATCAGCACGGCGCGATCGTCGCGCAGCATGCGTCGAGCTATCAGCCGGATACGCCCAAGCCCCTATGGGCCGAGCAATGGCCGGCGGTGTGGTTGAAGGCGGTGGTGGAGTGTATTGCGGCTTGCGTGCGCAAGGCGAAGGAGGCGGGCGTTGCGGCGAAGTCGATCAAAGCGGTGTGCGTGAGCAGTCTGTATGGCGGCTCGGGAATTCCCGTCGATAGCGATATGCGGCCGCTTTATCCGTGTCTGATCTGGATGGACCGGCGTGCGACCGATCAGGTCGAGTGGGTGCGTGCAAACATCGACCTCGAGCGGCTGTATGCGATCACGGGCAACGGCGTAGACAGCTACTACGGTTACACGAAGATGTTGTGGTTGCGCGATCACGAGCCGGAGGTTTGGGCGCATGCGCGTTACTTCCTGCCGCCGAATGCCTATGTGATTTATATGCTGTCCGGTGAGGTCGCCGTTGATCATAGTTCGGCGGGCAATATTGGCGGCATCTACGATATTGCGAAACGCGACTGGTCGGATGAAGCGCTCGACATGCTCGGCATCCCTGCGACGATGATGCCGGATCGGCTGGTGGAGTCGTCCGAAGTGGTGGGCGGGTTGTTGTCACAGTGGACCGAACAGCTTGGATTGGAGGCGGGCACGGCGATCGTCGCGGGCGGTGTGGATGCTGCGGTGGCGACGTTTGCCGCGGGCGTGACACGCGCGGGGCAGCACGTTGCGATGCTCGGTACGAGCATGTGCTGGGGGTATATCAATCAGACCGTCGATGCGCGGCATGGGCTGATCAGCATGCCGCATGTGTTCAACGGTCAACGCGATATTTATGTATTTGGCGGTGCGATTACGGCGGGCGCTTCGGTGACATGGTATCGGGAGCAGTTTTGTCATGCGGAGACTGAGGCGGCGCGCGCGATGCCGAATGGGGATCCGCATCGGTTGCTTGAAGAGAGTGCTTCTCAGATTCCGGCGGGCTCTGACGGGGTGATGTTCTTGCCGTATTTGATGGGCGAACGAAGCCCCGTGTGGGATGCGAAGGCGAGTGGGGCGTTTGTTGGCCTGAGCCTGTTTCACACGCGCGCACATCTGTATCGCGCGGTGTTGGAGGGCGTGTCGTTCGCGTTGAAGCACAACATCGAAGCGGGACGTAAGGGTGCGCAATCGTTGGATGACAAGTTGATCGTCGTGGGCGGCGCAGCGCATTCGGATCTGTGGATGCAGATTATTGCCGACATTACCGGCTATCCGGTCTATACGATCGAGCAGGACGTGGAGGCGGCAATGGGCGCGGCGTTGCTGGCTGGCGTCGGTGTCGGTCTGGTATCGCGTGAAGAAGCGCAGAGTGGATGGGCCACGCTGATTGAACGCGCGGAGCCGAACGCGCAACGGATGGCGTTGTACGAGCAGCGGTTCGGCGTTTATACGGATTTGTATCCGGCGTTGAAGCCGGTCATGCATCGGTTGCAGACATCATGAATGCTATTTTTGATTTTTCTGGCCGCTCGATTCTTGTGACGGGTGCATCGAGTGGAATTGGGCGAGCGACGGTGGAAGCGTTGTGCGCGTCCAGCGCGAATGTGGTCGCTGCGGCGCGGAATGTGAATGAGCTTGCTCGGCTGGCTGAGGAAACGGGCTGCGAGCCTTTGATGCTCGATGTGAGCGATGAAGCCGCTATTGATGAGGCGTTAAGTTCGCTCGAAGCGTTCGATGGGCTCGTGAATTGTGCGGGGATTGCTTTGCTTGAGCGTGCGGTGGATACGACCGGCGCAAGTTTCGATCGCGTGATGGGGGTGAATGCGCGTGGGGCGGTACTGGTTGCCAAACACGTGGCTCGCGGGATGATCGATGGGAAGCGCGCTGGCAGCATCGTGAATGTTTCTAGTCAGGCTGCGCTGGTGGCGCTGGATGACCATTTGAGTTATTCGGCTTCCAAGGCGGCGCTCGATGCAGTGACTCGGGCTTTGTGTATCGAGTTGGGGCCATACGGTATTCGGGTGAATAGCGTTAATCCTACGGTGACGCTGACACCGATGGCGGTGCAGTCGTGGAGTGATCCCGCAAAGCGCGATCCCGCTTTGAAGGCAATTCCGCTGCACCGCTTCGCCGAGTCCGCTGAGGTTGCTGCGCCGATTATGTTTTTGTTGAGTGATGCGGCTTCGATGATTAGCGGGGTTTGCTTGCCGATTGATGGGGGTTATACGGCCAGATGATTGGTTTGTCTGCTCGGCGCTGGTGGTTAGCGCGTTTTCATAAAGGAGGCGCGAGTAATTCGCGCCGTTTTCCTTGCAGCAGCGTGGTGGCCGCTACTTCATCTTAGTGCTTCACTGCTGCCCGCAGCGCATCGGCCCGCGCGCACGCGGCAGTTTTTACGCGCTCTTGCTTACGCGTCACCGCTTTGTCCGGCGCAGCTTCGGCTTCAACTTCCCCTGCTTCCCGCCCCGCCTCCGCAGCATCCGAGAGAAGTTTCGTCGCGAGTTTGGCCGTAATGCGACTGTGAGCAACCCCCTTCGCATCCAGCGCGATCACCTGGTACAGGTCACGGTCGCATTCAACTTCCTGCTGATATTGCTCGACGGTATAGAGCAGGTGTTCCAGCAGGTTGCGCTCACGGCGTCTTTCTTCAACTGTCGTAGCTGGGCATCGGGTGATGCTCGCCGCGAGATCAATCAGTGTTCGAAGCTGTCGGATTTGTCGGTCGCATGCTCCAAAAGCCGACAGTGCGAGCTTTTCGTACTGGAGCGCATCAACGGGCGGCCGTGATGCCGGTTGGGTCTTTTTAGTGGTTTTGGTCATGGTGCGATTTCCGGTGTGTTCCTGAAACGCCCGACACTCTCTAACAGATGGGGTGAGCGGGCACGTAGTGAGTGTGAGAGACCGGGCAACAAAACGAAACCGGCGGGCCTTGCGACCCACTCACCACGGCCCGCCCATAGAAAAGGCGTGCGTGATTGAGCACTACCTACTTTCGCAAGTAGTGCGTTTCGTTGCTTCGGGTTCTCACACCCAGCCGTTTTTCCAACGGCACATAGAAATCTAACCCAACCGTTTTTTAAGACGATCAACCACGCAGGCTAAACACACGAACTGTGACCAATCTTTACATTTTTACGTGTACGCCTACGGTGCGCCACGCGTTGCGTGAACGCGCTCAATGCATCGAGCATTTGCAACGATGTGAACACGCTTAAAGCATCGTCCTCACATGCCAAAGCTCAGGAAACAAAACCACATCCAGCATCTTTCGCAGATAAGGCGCGCCACTCGTGCCGCCAGTGCCTTGCTTGAACCCAATAATCCGCTCAACCGTCGTCACATGCCTAAACCGCCACTGTCGAAACGCATCCTCGAGATCGACAAGTTCCTCCGCCATCTCATACAGATCCCAATGCTGCGACGGATTCCGATAGACCTCCAACCACGCTGCTTCGACGGAAGCATCATGAGTAGTCGGCTGCGTCCAATCCCGCTCCAACCTGGAAGGTGAAATCGCAAACCCACGCCGCGCCAGCAGTCGAACAACTTCGTCGTAGAACGACGGCGCCTCCAGCGAAGCCGTCACCTCAGCAAGAACATCCGCCCGATGCGCATGCGGCTTCAGCATCTGCTCATTCTTATTGCCGAGCAAAAACTCAATCTGCCGATACTGATAAGACTGAAACCCGGAAGAGCTACCCAGATAAGGCCGCATCGCCGTGTACTCGGACGGCGTCATCGTCGCGAGAACGCTCCATGCCTGCACGAGTTGCTCCATGATCCGCGACACCCGCGCAAGCATCTTGAACGCCGGTGGCAACTCATCGCGATGCACGGCCTTCAACGCCGCGCGCAATTCATACAGCGCGAGCTTCATCCATAGCTCGCTCGTCTGATGCTGAATGATGAACAGCATCTCGTTGTGATCCGGCGACAACGGATGCTGCGCATCCAGCACCGTCCCTAGCGAAAGATAATCGCCATAACTCATCGACTCCGAAAAATCGAGCTGTGCGTCATGCCAGCCGTCGCCGGAATCGGCGGCAGCAGCGGCCGTAGCAGAGGCCGAAGGGGCAACCCCACTGCCATGCCCAAACGGACACCCTTGCGCCGGCTTTTCTTCCGGCAATCCCGGCGTTTGCATATGATCGGTCATCGCGCGCTCCTTAGGTCACAGCGCCGCGAGCGGCAAATTCAGGTGCCCGCCAGGTCTCTTGCGTGAGCACCTCGCGCAACGTCTCCACCGCATCCCACACATCGACAAAGCGCGTGTATAGCGGCGTAAAGCCAAACCGCAACACATGCGGCTCGCGATAGTCGCCGATCACGCCACGCGCGATCAATGCCTGCATCACTTCATAGCCATGCGGATGCTCGAAGCTCGCATGGGAACCTCGCTGCGCGTGCTCCCGCGGCGTCACGAGTTTCAAAGGAAATTCGCCGCAACGCGCTTCGACCAGTTCGATAAACAAATCGGTCAACGCGAGCGACTTCGCGCGGATCGTCTGCATATCCGTCTGCAGGAACACATCGAGACCACATTCGACCAGCGACATCGACACCATCGGCTGCGTGCCGCACAGGAAGCGGCCGATGCCATCGTCAGGCTGATAGATCGGGTCCATTTTGAACGGCGCGCGATGTCCCCACCAACCGGACAGCGGCTGCGCGAAATCGTTTTGATGACGCTTCGGCACCCACACGAAAGCCGGCGAACCCGGACCGCCATTCAGGTACTTATACGTGCAGCCCACCGCGTAGTCCGCGCCGACGCCATTCAGATCGACCGGCACCGCACCCGCCGAATGCGCGAGGTCCCACAGCGCGAGCACGCCCTTGTCGTGGATCAGTTTGGTCAGCGCGGCCATGTCGTGCATGTAGCCGGTGCGGTAATTCACATGAGTGATCATCACGATCGCGGTGTCGTCGCCGATCGCCGTGGGCAACTCGGACGGATCGTCGACGAGGCGCAACTCATAACCGCGGTCGAGCTGTTCGATCAGCCCTTGTGCGATGTACAGATCGGTCGGGAAATTCGAGCGCTCGGAGACGATCACGCGACGCTTCGGATCGCGCGCATTCGCCAGCCGCACCGCGGCCGAAAGCAGCTTGAACAGGTTGATAGAAATCGTATCGGTGACAACCACTTCGTTGTCCGCGGCGCCGATCAGCGGCGCGAGTTTGTTGCCAAGGCGGCGCGGCAATTCGAACCAGCCGGCGGTGTTCCAGCTGCGGATGAGACCTTCGCCCCATTCGGCGCCGATCACGGTCTGCGCGCGTTGCGCGGCGGCGGCCGGCGGCACGCCGAGCGAGTTGCCGTCGAGATAGATGGTCGTCGGCGACAGCGCAAACTGGTCGCGCAGCGTTGCGAGCGAGTCGGCGCTATCCAGCGCCAATGCTTCTTCACGAGTGTTCATGATGGTCCAGTCAGTCAGATCAGGGAGTTCGGTCGATGCGATGAGTGCGGTGATTCAGTTTTGCGAAGCGTCGGCGCTCAGCGAGATTCGGGCAGCGCGCGCAACACGGCGCGCACGGGACTCGCATCGAGCGTGGTCAGCTTGAGCGGCAGCGCGATCAATTCGTAGTCACCGGGTGCGACGGCATCCAGCACGATGCCTTCGAGGATCGCCATGCGGTGCGCGCGGATCCGGTGGTGCGCATCCATCGTCTTCGATTCCTGCGGATCGAGCGACGGCGTATCGATGCCGATCAGCTTCACCCCATTCGCAGCCAGCAGATCGATGGTCTCCGGTGCAACCGCGCAGAACGCGCTATCCCAGACCGCAGTCGGCGCGTTTTTGTAAGTACGTAGTAAGACTCGCGGCGGCAGATCGTCGAGCGAGCCGCTCAGGTGTTGTGGCGTCACAACAGGCGAAGCGCCGATGCAATGAATCACGCGGCAGTGTCCAAGGTACGCATCGAGCGCGACCTGGCCGATCGCCGCGCCTTCGGCGTCGTAGTGAAGCGGAGCGTCGGTGTGAGCGCCGGTATGCGGCGACAAGGTCAGGCGCGCGACGTTGACGGGCGAGCCCGCCTCCATGCGCCACACGCGTTCGATGCCGACCGGCGTATCGCCGGGCCAGACGGGCGTCGCGGTATCGACGGCGGGGGTGATGTCCCAGAGTGTGTCCATGTCTCCATCTGCGGATTGTGTCTATCCGGGAATGATAGGTGGCTTGGCGCGAAATGTGATTGCGAAAAAATCTCCTTCTGAGCCGTGTCTTGGAACATAATTTGAGTCAAATGGGAAAGGGAGACCGAATATGAACGCGATCTCGCTCGACGCCACCGATTGCCGTATCTTGACGGTGCTTCAGCAAGAAGGACGGATCAGCAATCTCGATCTGGCGGAGCGCATTTCGCTTTCGCCATCGGCCTGTCTACGGCGCCTGCGTCTTCTGGAAGAGCAGGGCGTCATCGAACATTACCGCGCGTGTCTGAACCGCGAAGTGCTGGGTTTTGAACTGGAGGCGTTTGTGCAGGTGTCGATGCGCAACGACCAGGAGAACTGGCACGAGCGTTTTGCGGAGGCGGTACGGGACTGGCCGGAAGTGGTCGGCGCATTTGTCGTGACCGGCGAGACCCATTATCTGCTGCGGGTGCTCGCCCACAATCTCAAACACTATTCGGATTTCGTGCTGCAACGCCTCTATAAGGCGCCAGGCGTGATGGATATTCGTTCGAATATCGTGTTGCAGACGTTGAAAGAAGATTCGGGCGTGCCAGTGTCGCTGGTGCCGAAAACCAGCGGACATAGCGCGCCGCATAGCTGAGTGCGAGTGACGGCTCAGTTCGCGTCGGCGTGTACCGGCTCTTGCCTGCTTGCGGGCCGCTGTTAAAACACAGCGGCGCCACGTTCAGAGCGTCTTGAGTCCGTGGAATTGGCCGTTCTGGAACACCAGCGGCGCAATCTCCGCGGCATTCTCATGGACGCCGCAGCGCTCCACTTCGCCGACGAAAATCACGTGGTCGCCTTCTTCGTAGCGGCTACGGTTATGGCATTCGAACCAGGCTAGCGCGCCGTCGAGCACCGGCATGCCGGTGTCGCCTTCGGCGTGCGACACCCCTTCGAAACGATCGCCCTTCACCGTGGCAAAGCGTTTGCACAGATCGAGCTGCGACGCGGCCAGCACGTTGACCACATAGTGGCTGTTCGCCCGGAACACGGGCATCGACGCCGAGCGCGTGGCGAGGCTCCACAGCACCAGCGGCGGATTAAGCGAAACCGAATTGAACGAGCTGGCCGTGATGCCGATCAATTGGCCGGACGCTGCGCGCGTGGTAATGACGGTGACGCCGGTGGCGAATTGGCCGAGCGCCTGTTTAAAGGCGGGTTGGTCGAAGTTGGGCGGGCTGGCGCGCTTCATCGGGCGGACGCCTTGGTGCTGAGCCGGATGAACCCCGGGCTGAGCCCATCGCGCGCGTGGCCGGAAACAAATGATTCAAAAGTCATAGTGAAAATCGTCGATTTGTCCCAATTTTAACTGCAATCGCGGTGGACTGGCCGCGACACCTGCCGGTTAATGGAAAAACCGCTAAGCTGGAAAGTCTCGGTGGTGGCATGAGCGTTGCGGTTAACTGGGACCGGCATCGGTCGACTATGAGTATCAAGGAGCAAGCAGCATGAGTCAGACAGGCGAAGTCGCCACCCTCGGTGGCGGGTGTTTCTGGTGCCTCGAAGCGGTGTATCTGGGCGTCGAAGGCGTGAACTCGGTGGAGTCGGGCTACGCGGGCGGCCAGACCCAACGGCCGACCTATGAACAGGTGTGCGACGGCGTGACGGGCCACGCGGAAGTCGTGAACGTCGACTTCGATCCGGCGAAGATCAGCTATCGCGAGATTCTCGATATTTTCTTCGCCATCCACGATCCGACCCAGTTGAACCGGCAGGGCAACGATGTCGGTACGCAGTACCGCTCGGTGGTTTTTACGAATTCCGAAGCGCAGCGTGAGACCGCGTTACAGGCGATCCGCGAGATCGGCGAACAGCAGATCTACGACGGCCAGATCGTCACCCAGGTGCTGCCGCTCGACGGCAACTACTGGTCGGCCGAGGCGTATCACCAGAACTATTTCGCGCAGCATCCGAATCAGGGGTACTGCTCGTTCGTGGTGGCGCCGAAGGTCGCGAAGTTCCGTCAGAAGTTCGCTCATCGGATCAAGGCGAGCTGAGTCGGCGGGGCGGTGGAGGTTTGATTGCTGCCTGATCGGCGGTACGGGCGGCGGTTTGGGTTTCGACCTGGCCGCCGCTTAGGTCGCGGCTCGGCAGGCCAGGCGACCTCGGACGGCTCGCCATGCGCGCGCGCTGCGCCGCTCAGCGTTGCTCGTCGCCTTCTTGCTGCCCATTCTCGTTCGGATTCGGCTCCGACTCTGGGCGCGTTTGCACATGGTCATGCTCGTGCTCGTGCTCGTGCTCATGAGCAAGCCGTGCATACGCTTCAATAATCTCCCGCGCCAGTTCCACGCAACTCAACGGCGCCGACCCCTCCGCCTTATTGTTGATCGCGATCACCACCGGCTGGCCCGCCAGCGCATAGCGCGCTGCCAGCTCGGCGAGCGCGGCGCGGGTCGACGGGTCCTGATCGACCAGCTGGTTGAACGGTTCGTACTTGGCCTTCGCCTGTTCGTATTTGAAGCCGCCGTGCAAACTCCAGCGCACGATCAGCGGGCCGGCCGGCTCGCCGTCCAGCAGCGCGAGCGCCGCCGCCTGGCGCAGCGGGTCCGGCATCCGTGCATGAATCCCCACGCAGTACCGCACGCCCGCCGCCTTTAGCGTGCGGATGAAGCGTGGCGTGAGCAAACTCCCGTCGCGGATTTCGATCGCATAGCACGTGCCTTCGGGCAGCTTCGGCAATGCCGTCAGGAACCCGGCGAGTCGTTCGATGAACGCCGCCGGTTGCGCGAGCATCTGGTCGGGTAGCGGCGAGAGCTGGAACACCAGCGCACCGGCTTTCGCACCGAGGCCTTCGAGACATGGCGTGACGAACTCGTCGATTGCCATTTGCGCGTTCAGGAAGCACGGGTTCAACGAAACCGGTTCGCCGCGTTCGGCGCGTACGGTGGCGTCGGTGATCGTCATCGGCGCTTTGATGATGAAGCGGAAGTGCTCCGGCACCTGCTGCGCGTAACGCAAGTATTCGGTGACGGTGAGCGCCTGGTAAAACGACCGGTCGATGCTGACTGTCTTTAGCAGCGGATGCGCGCCATAAGCCGTCAGACCTTCGCGCGAGAGTTTGCTATTGCTGTACTCGTCGCCGTAGACGATGCCGTTCCAGCCCGGAAACGACCATGTCGAGGTACCAAGGTGGACCTGCGCCGGCAGTTCGGCGGCGAGCGCGAGGAGTTCAGAAGAGGGTGGTGCGGCGAGCACGTCGCGGGTCCGGCGTTTCTTCGGCGCATCCGGGGAAGACGATGTTGAACTGGAGTCGGCGTTGGCGATGGGCGCCGGTGGCGCGTCATCTTCCTGCCAGAGGGTGGTGGCGCTCTTCTTCGCGCGCGGCTGACGCCGCCGCTCAAGCTCTGCCGTTTCGTCGGCCGTTGCCGGAGTGGCAGGGGCAGGCGCCGCCGTTGCCGGAGTGGCAGGGGCAGGCGCCGCCGATGCCGGTGCGTGCTCGACCGGCATCCCGAACAGATCGAACTGCGGTGCGTCGGCCTGTGTATCTTGCTCGCCGCTCACCGGCTGTTCAACTTCGCTTGTCCCGCTCTGGTCCATCGATGTTCGACCTGCTGTTTAGGGTTTGCGCCGCGTCGGTCCGCTCATGCAATGAACGTAGACCCGGCACGCAGCCACGGCACATCGCCGCGACGCAACCGTATCACAGTGATTTGTCGTACATATAGCGACGCGACGACGGCAAGGTTTTCGCGCTGCGGCCGGCTTTGCGGCACACCACCTGGTAGATCGAGACGTCGTCGGTTTCGAACGCGTACGCGCAACCGGCGAGGTACACGCGCCAGATGCGGAATTTTTCGTCGTCGACCAGCTTGCGGGCCTCGTCCGCATGCGCCTCGAAGTTTTCCGCCCAGATGTCCAGCGTGTGCGCATAGTGACGGCGCAGGCTTTCGACGTCAACCGCTTCGAGTCCACCGCGCTGCATCGCTTCGAGCGCGAGGCCGATATGCGGCAGCTCACCGTCCGGGAACACGTAACGGTCGATGAATTCGCCGCCGCCGAGCGCGGTTTCGCCGCTGTCCGAATCGCTCGACGTGATGCCGTGATTCATGGCGACGCCGTCATCGACGAGCAGATCGTGGATCTTCTGGAAGTAGCCCGGCAGATTCTTGCGGCCAACGTGCTCGAACATGCCGACGCTGGTGATGCGATCGAACTGCCCTTCGACGTCGCGGTAATCCTGCAGACGAATCTCGATCTGGTTTTCCAGGCCCGCGGCTTTCACGCGTGCGGTAGCGAGATCGAACTGGTTCTGCGACAGCGTCACACCCACGCACTTCGCGCCGAACTTCTGCGCCGCGCGCAGCACGAGCGCACCCCAGCCGCAGCCGATGTCGAGCAGGCGCTGCCCTGGTTGCAACTGGATCTTGGTCAGGATGTGGTCGATCTTCTTGATCTGCGCGGTGGCGAGATCTTCATCGCCATTTTCGAAGTACGCACACGAGTACACCATGTTCTCGTCGAGCCACAGCTTGTAGAACTCGTTCGAGACGTCGTAGTGATACTGAATGGCCCTCTTGTCCGACGACTTCGAGTGCTGGAAGTAGCGCCGCACGCGCGCCAGCTTGCTCGCGCTGCTGACGGTGTTACGCGCGAGCTGATAGCTGACGTTGATGATGTCCGACAGCTTGCCTTCGATGTCGATCTTGCCCTTCACATACGCCTCGCCCAGATTGTCGAGGCTCGGTTCGAGCAGATAAGGCAGCGCCGTGGCGCTTTTGACATGTAGCGTAACCTGAGGCGCGGCGAACTGCCCGAAGTCATGTTGTTGACCGTCCCACAGCACAAGGCGTGCTGGCAGGTTAGCCTTGGTTTTGACGTCTTCCACCCACTGCGCCAGCTTTTTCTCCCAGAACATGTGATTTCTCCGTGTCCGTTGAATTAAAGCAAAGCCTGTGCGGATCGCTGCTCACTGCGGCGCAACTCCCATGCCACGAGGCGCAATCCGGCCGTCGCGCGCTGCTGCGTTGGCAACGCGTGTACGTGTTGTATTCCGATTCAAGGCGATAGGCGGGAGATTTGCCAGTCGCTACTTTCGCTTGAACGCGTGTAGAGCAAACGGTCGTGCAGACGTGACGGTCGGCCCTGCCAGAATTCGATTGCTTCGGGTACCAAACGATAGCCGCCCCAGTGCGGTGGGCGTGGCGGTTGGTCGCCGTATTGCAGGCTGATTTCGCGTTCGCGTGTTTCGAGCTGCGAACGGCTTTCAATTACCTGACTTTGATTGGATGCCCACGCGCCGATGCGTGAACCGAGCGGACGCGACGCGAAATACGTATCGCTTTCTGCCCCACTGGTTTTGACGATGCGGCCTTCAACGCGCACCTGGCGTTCGAGTTCGATCCAGTAGAACAGCAGGCTCGCGTAGGGATTGGCGGCCAGTTCGCGGCCCTTGCGGCTTTCGTAGTTGGTGAAGAACACAAAGCCGCGCTCGTCGACACCTTTGATCAGCACGATGCGCGCCGACGGCCGGCCACGCGAGTCGACGGTGGCCAGCGTCATCGTATTCGGTTCGGGCAGTTGGGCGTCTACCGCTTGCTGAAACCACGTGTCGAATTGACGAAACGGGTTGCGGTTGATATCGGCAACGTCCAAAGAACCCAGCGAATAGTTTTTTCGAAGTTCGGCGAGTGAGGTCATGTTCTTATGCGAACGCTACAGTACAACCAGTATAGCCAGGGCGTGAATTCTTTGCGCGCGACTAGATCAAGGGCCGCCGCGCTGTGTGGACATCCACGCCACGACGCTAGCGCCCATTCGTGCCTCCAGGTTGGTGCGGGCATGTGAATTGGCGCGATCAGGCAAAATACGGGCTGCGAACGCCTGAGCGTTACCACTTTGTGTTTTGCCTGCTTTGAACGAGCCTTCCACCATGTCCAGCCCCACCGCGCATTCCGATCTTACTACCAGCCTCGACGGCAGCGAAACCGCCGATCGCGCGCGGCGCTTCGGCGGCATTGCCCGCCTGTACGGCGCGCCGGCGCTCGTTGCGTTCGAAGGGGCCCATGTCGCTGTGATCGGCATTGGCGGGGTCGGCTCATGGGTGGCCGAGGCGTTGGCGCGCAGCGCGGTCGGCACGCTGACCTTGATCGATCTCGACAACGTCGCCGAGAGCAACACTAACCGCCAGATCCATGCGCTAGACGGTAACTACGGAAAACCGAAGGTCGAGGCGATGGCCGAGCGCATCGCGGCAATCAATCCGTTCTGCGACGTGCGGCTGATTGAAGACTTCGTCGAGCCGGACAATTTTGCGGCGACGCTCGGCGGTGGTTTTGATTACGTGATCGATGCGATCGACAGCGTGCGCACCAAGACCGCGTTGATCGCGTGGTGCGTCGAGAAGAAGCAACCGTTGATTACGGTGGGCGGCGCGGGTGGCCAACTGGACCCGACGCGCATCCGGATCGACGATCTCGCGTTGACCATCCAGGACCCGTTGCTGTCGAAAGTGCGCGGGCAGTTGCGCAAACTGCATGGCTTTCCGCATGGTCCGAAGGCGAAGTTCAAGGTGAGCGCGGTGTATTCCGACGAACCGCTGATCTACCCGGAAGCCGCTGTCTGCGATATCGATGAGGAAGCGGAGCACGTCACGACATCACCGGGTCATACGGGACCGGTGGGTTTGAATTGTGCGGGATTTGGATCGAGCGTATGTGTGACGGCGAGCTTCGGCTTTGCCGCGGCCGCGCATGTGTTGCGGGCGTTGGCGGAGCAGGCGCGGCTCGTTTGCCGCACCTGAACGCACACCCAGTTAATACAACAACGCGCTCAGCTTGCGTCGCCATTGCGACACCAGCTCAGGCTGATGCGCGGCGAGATCGAACACAGACAGCATCGTCTTACGGCCGATGTCGTCGCGGAACGTCCGGTCGCGTTGCACGATGGCTAGCAGATGCTCGAGCGCGCCTTCATATTTGCGGCGGGCGATGAGCGCGCTAGCCAGATCGAAGCGTGCTTCGAGATCGTCCGGGTTCGTTGCGACTTTGGCTTCGAGTGCATCCGTGGGCGGCAGGTCAGCCGCCGCGTCTACAGCATCGAGCCGCGTCTTGATCGTGTTGAAGCGGGCGTCGATCCCTTGCGTGGTTTTCGGCGACAGCAGGTCGACTTCATTGCGTGCTTCGTCGATGCGGTTATCTTCGAGCAGCATTTCGATGCGATCCATGCGCGCTTCGTCGAAGCCTGGGTCGTAGGCAAGGGCAGCTTGCAACGCGTCATACGCATCCTCACGACGGCCCTCGGCCAACGCGGCTTGCGCTTCGTGACGCGCCGCGTCCGCGCCTTGCGGCACGAGGCGCTCGATAAACTCGCGCAACTGGCCTTCCGGCAGCACGCCGACGAATTGATCGACCGGCTGGCCGTCGGCAAACGCCATGACGTGCGGAATGCTGCGCACCTGGAAGTGCGCGGCCAGTTCCTGGTTCTCGTCCACATTCACCTTCACCAGCTTCCATTTGCCGGCGGCTTCGGCTTCGAGCTTCTCGAGCATTGGGCCGAGCGTCTTGCAGGGGCCGCACCACGGCGCCCAGAAATCGACCAGCACCGGGGCCAGTGTCGACGCCGTGATGACGTCCTGTTCGAAAGTGGCCAGAGTGGTGTCCATTGCGTCCTCGTCGATAAAACGGTTTGTTGGCCAGATGGGGCCGTATGCCGCGAATTCAATGGTTCAACGCGGCGGATGCAGGCCACCGCGGCCGCACATGCTCGCACAGACAGCGAGCTTGCCGGTGGCGACCGCATGGGCGCCGCCTCGCTCACTCATTTTCTGGTCGGCAGCGGAATCCATTCGGTTTCGCCCGGCACCTTGCCCATCTCCTGATTGGTCCACGCCAGCTTCGCGGCTTCGATCTTCTCGCGCGAACTGGCGACGAAGTTCCATTCGATAAAGCGCTCGCCATCCAGCTTCTCGCCGCCGAGCAGCATCACGCGCGCACCGTGGGTGCTGGCCAGCGTCACGGTTTCGTCTAGTGCGAGCACGGCCATCTGGCCGACCTCGAGCGGCGTGCCGTCGATCTCCAGATCGCCGTCCACCAGATAGACCCCGCGTTCCTCGTGTTCCGGTTCGAGCGCGAAGGCGCCGCCCGGGGCGAACTCGGCGGCCACATATAGCGTGCCGGAAAAGGTTGCGACCGGCGAGGTTTCGCCGAACGCCGTGCCCGCGATCACGCGCAGCGTGACGCCGTTGCGCTCGACCACCGGCAGTGTATTGGCCGCGTGATGCGCGAAGGACGGTTCGATGTCTTCGTCTTCGAGCGGCAGCGCGACCCAGGTCTGGATGCCGTGCATGGCGAGGCCGCTCGCGCGGTCTTCAGCCGGTGTGCGCTCGGAATGGACAATGCCACGTCCCGCCGTCATCCAGTTGACGTCGCCCGGGACGATCTTCTGCTCGGAGCCGAGGCTGTCGCGATGCATGATCGAGCCTTCGAACAGATACGTGACGGTGGCGAGGCCGATATGCGGGTGTGGACGCACGTCGAGTCCGACGCCGGGTTCGAGCGTGGCGGGGCCCATGTGGTCGAAAAAGATGAACGGGCCGATCAGGCGCGCCGCCATGGCCGGCAGCACGCGCCGCACGGTGAGGCTGCCGACGTCGCGCAGATGCGGTTTGAGAACTGCTTTGATCGAGGAAGACATGGGCAGGCTCGGCTGGAAGGGTGAGTCGGATTTTGCTTAATGGATGATTCTACTGCGGTTGAGGCTGCGGCCGCATTCTGCGCCGACAATGTACACACATGTATTTACATTGGCGGCGCGGAGAACTATAGTATTAGCTCGTACATACAGCGTACATCCGCAGCAGGAGTTCAGCATGCTTACCAAAGTCTTTCGCAACGGCAATTCGCAAGCGGTGCGTATTCCCGCCGAATTGGCCTTCGACCGAGCCGACGTCGAGGTTGAAATCGAACGGGTCGGCGAAGAATTGCGGATCCGTCCAACCCGGCGTCCACTGACCGGCGTGCTCAAGAAATTCGCGAAATTTGGGCCCGACTTCATGGCGGAAGGCCGTGGTGACCACGAGCAGGCCGAGCGCGAGGATTTGTAATGCCGCGCTACATGCTCGATACCAATATCTGCATCTACCTGATGAAGAACCAACCGGAACAGGTTGCGAAGCGCTTTGCGCAATGTCTCGTAGGCGACGTGGTCATGTCGGCCATCACTTTTGCGGAACTTGAATATGGCGTGGCGGTATCGGCGAACCGCGCGCGCGATCGCCGCAATCTGGCGGCGCTCGCCGAAGACATTCTGGTCATGCCGTTCGACAGCGCTGCAGCAAGTGCGTACGGTCCGATTCGCGAGGCGACGCGCGAGCGTAAGAAGGATCAGCTCGACAAGCTGATCGCGGCACATGCCGTGGCGCTCGACGTTGTGCTGGTGACCAACAGCGAACGCGACTTCGCCGCGTATCCGGGGTTGCGCGTGGAAAACTGGCTGAACGGCTAACTACGTTTTAACGCACTGCCGAGTGAGGCGGCGTCCGCTAAACTGCCGGATCCAACAACAAAATGGAGACCGGGATGTCGCCCAGGGATTTACTGCTCGCGCTGGTCGTCGTGATCGCGTGGGGCGTCAATTTCGTCGTGATCAAGGTGGGTCTGCACGGTGTGCCGCCGATGCTGCTTGGCGCGTTGCGTTTCGCGCTCGCCGCCGTGCCGGCGGTGTTTTTCGTCAAGCGGCCGCAGATGCCGTGGCGCTGGCTGCTCGCTTACGGCGCGACGATTTCGCTCGGGCAATTCGCTTTCCTGTTCTCGGCGATGTACGTCGGCATGCCCGCGGGGCTCGCATCGCTCGTCTTGCAGGCGCAGGCATTCTTCACGCTGATCTTCGCGGCGCTGTTTCTGCACGAGCGCTTTCGCGCGCCAAACATCGTCGGTTTGCTGATCGCGGCGGGCGGCCTTGCGGTCATCGGCTTGCAAGGCGGTCATGCGATGACGCTCGCGGGTTTTGTCCTCACGCTGTGCGCCGCGTGTTCGTGGGCGCTCGGCAACATCGTCACGAAGAAGGTCGGCAAGGTCGATCTGGTCGGGCTGGTGGTGTGGGGCAGCCTGATTCCGCCGTTGCCGTTTTTCGCGCTGTCGTACGCATTCGAGGGGCCGCAGCGGATCGTCGCGGCGCTGTCCGGGATCAGTGCGACGTCGATTTTCGCCATCGTGTATCTCGCGTTTATCGCGACGCTGATCGGCTACGGGTTGTGGAGCCGGCTTCTGTCGCGCTATCCGGCGAGCCAGGTGGCGCCGTTCTCGCTGCTGGTGCCGATTGTCGGGCTGGCGTCGGCGTCCCTGTTTCTCGACGAACAGTTGTCCGCAGCGCAGATTGCGGGCGCGTTGCTGGTGATGGCGGGGTTGGCGGTGAATGTGTTCGGTGGTTGGGTCGTGCAGCGGCTTTCACCGGCACGTTGACGGCCTCTTAAGCGTGGAGCAGAAAAAACGGCCGCATCGAGCGGCCGTTTTTTTATCGCCTGCATGACACGGCATGACACGGCATGACGCGGTGTCACGCCGGCTAGCGTCAGGTCATGCGGTTCTTCGCCAACGGCGGATTCGCCGCGAAGTAGCGCTTGATACCGGTCATGATCGCGTCGGCCATTTTCTCCCGATACGCGTCGTCGTTCAGGCGGCGCTCTTCATCCGGGTTGCTGATGAACGCGGTCTCCACGAGGATCGACGGAATATCCGGCGCCTTCAGCACTGCAAACCCGGCCTGTTCGACCGAGCCTTTGTGCAGCTTGTTGATACCGCCGATCTCCTTCAGCACGAAGTTGCCGTAGCGCATCGAATCGCGAATCTGCGCGGTGGTCGACATATCGAACAGCGCGCGGTTGACGGTGGCGTCGGCGGATTTGATGTTGATTCCGCCGATCTGATCCGACGAGTTCTCCTTGTTCGCCATCCAGCGCGCCGCGGCGCTTGACGCGCCGTGCTCCGACAAGGCGAACACCGACGAGCCCTTCGCGTCGGGCGTGGTGAACGCGTCCGCGTGGATCGACACAAACAGGTCCGCGCCGACGCGCCGCGCCTTCTGCACGCGCACGTTCAGCGGCACGAAGAAATCGGCGTCGCGCGTCATCATGGCGCGCATGTTCGGCTGCGCGTCGATCTTCGCGCGCAGCTTCTTCGCGATGTCGAGTGCGACGTGTTTCTCGTACGTGCCCGAGCCGCCGATCGCGCCCGGGTCTTCGCCGCCGTGACCCGGGTCGACCGCGACGGTGAGCAGACGCACCGTGTTGCTCTTGCCGGTTTTCGGGTTGGTGAAGGCGTAGTTATCGTCGCCGTCGTTGTCGTCGCCGAGATTGCTTGCGCTACTGCCGCTGCTATTGCCGCCTTTGTTGCGGGCGATGGCGGTTGGCGGCGCGACGGGCGCCGTCGGGGTAGAAGGCTTGCCGAGGATCGGCGGTGCCGGTGTCGGCACAACGTGCACCGGCGGACGCGGTACGCTCGGCGCGGTCCCGCCACTGCCGTTCTGCGCATAACGCTCGAAAAAGGCTTCGCTGTTGTCGGCGGTGGGCGGCGTGGTGCCGGGGCCGCTCAGCGTGGCGGGCGGCGCGTTATTCTCGTCCAGCGTTTGCTGCTTGCGCTCGGTCTGCGCGAGCAGATCCATCAGCGGATCGGGCGCGACAGCGGGGTACAGGTCGAACACCAGCCGGTATTTGTACGCGCCGACCGGCGGCAGCGTGAACACCTGCGGCTTCACCGAGCCCTTCAGATCGAACACCATTCGCACGACGTGCGGCTGATATTGCCCGACACGCACCGACTGGATCTGCGGATCGTTCGGCGTGATCTTCGACACGAGATCCTTCAGCGCCTGGTCCAGATCGAGGCCGCTCAGATCGACCACCAGCCGGTCAGGACCCTGCAGCAACTGCTGCGCGTTCTGCAACGGCTGGTCCGATTCGATCGTCACGCGTGTGTAATCGCGCGCCGGCCAGACCCGCACGCCCAGCACCGAACTCGCCCACGCGAGGCGTGGCGCCACCAGGCCGAGCACCAGTGTGGACGCACCCGCGCGCAGAATCTGCCGGCGCCGCCAGTTATGCGTTGCGGTAGCCGCCGATTCGATCGAGCGGAACGGTTTGATCAACATCTTTCGAGACATGCCTTTCCTGATTCGCTGTATGCCCGTGCGACGAGTACCCGGCCGTCGCCCTCGTGGTCCAGGTCGAGCGCGAAGACGAGATCCGGCACGCCAAGGAGACGCCCGGCACGCTGCGGCCATTCGACGAGGCAGATGGCGCCGCTGTCGAAGTACTCGCGAAAGCCCGCGTCGGCCCATTCGGCCGGGTCGGTGAATCTGTACAGATCGAAGTGATAGAGCGCGAGTTCCCCAGCGGGCCGCTCGAGCACGTAGGGTTCGACGAGTGTGTAAGTGGGACTGCGCACGCGGCCGGTGTGGCCGAGGCCGCGCAAGGTCGCGCGCACGAGCGTGGTTTTGCCGGCGCCGAGGTCGCCGACGAGTTGGACTTGCAGTCCGTGGAATGCCTGATGACCCGCGGCGCCTGGCGTGTGTTGTTGCGCTGCTTGCTGCGCTTCTTGCAGCGGGTTTTGGTGCAACTCGCGCACGCTTTCGATCGCCTGCGCGAAGCGCTCGCCGAATGCGTTGGTGGCAGCCTCATCCGCGAGCGCGAAGGAGCGTTCGAGCAGGACATCGGCGGGCGGTTGGATCGCGAGATCGGGATTGACGGGCATTCTCGTAAAATGGCGTGATGAACCGAAGTCCGGAGTCCCCTGTTTCCTGCACGCCTGCGTCAAACGACGATGTGCGTGCCGAGCGTCATTTCGATGAAGCGGCGCTGAATGCGCTCGCGCTCAACATCAAAACGTGGGGCCGTGAACTGGGTTTCGGGGCGATCGGAATCAGCGACACCGATCTCTCCGCTGCCGAAGCGCCGCTCGCAGCATGGCTGGATGCGGGGTGCCACGGCGAGATGGATTATATGGCGAAACACGGCATGAAACGCGCGCGCCCCGCCGAGCTTGTGGCCGGCACGCGACGTGTGATTACCGCGCGCATCGCCTATTTACCCGCAGAGACATTGAGCGGAAAGGCGCACGAAAGCGCTTTGCAGGACGCGCCGCCGGCACCGCCGGACTGGCGCGCAGCCGAGCATGCGCGGATCGCGGACCCGTCGGCTGCGGTGGTGTCGATCTATGCGCGGGGCCGCGATTATCACAAGGTAATGCGTAACCGTTTGCAACATCTGGCCGAGAAAATCGAGGCGGAGATCGGCGCGTTCGGCTACCGCGTATTTACCGATTCGGCGCCGGTGCTCGAAGTAGAGCTCGCCCAGAAGGCCGGAATCGGCTGGCGCGGCAAACACACGCTGCTGCTGCAACGCGATGCAGGTTCGCTGTTTTTTCTGGGCGAAATCTACGTCGACGTGCCGTTGCCGACCGATGCCGAGACCTCGCCCGACAATGCGCCCGAAACACCGGGCTCGCATTGCGGCAGTTGCACGCGCTGCATCGACGCATGTCCGACCGGTGCGATCGTGGCGCCCTATAAGGTCGATGCGCGCCTCTGTATTTCGTATCTGACGATCGAATTAAAGGGCAATATTCCCCTGGAAATGCGGCCGCTGATCGGTAATCGTGTGTATGGCTGCGACGATTGCCAGCTCGTCTGTCCCTGGAACAAGTTTGCGCAGGCCGCGCCGGTCGCCGATTTCGATGTGCGGCATGGACTCGATCGCGCGACGCTGGTCGAACTGTTTGCGTGGTCCGCCGACGATTTCGATACGCGCATGCAAGGCAGTGCGATTCGCCGCATCGGGTATGAGAGCTGGCTGCGCAATCTGGCGGTTGGGATGGGTAATGCGCTGCGCGCGTCGTCCGGAAGTTTGAGCGCGGATGCGCGCGAGGCGATCGTTCACGCGCTGAAGTTACGCGTCGAAGATCCCTCCGCCGTCGTGCGCGAGCATGTGGAATGGGCGTTGGAAGCGGCGTAGAGTAGCGCCATTCACGGAGCAAGCAACCATGTTCAACGCAGTGATCGATGCACCGTTCGGCAAGGTCGGCATCCGCCTCGAAGGCGATGCCGTGCGCGAGATCGTCTATCTGCCGGAGTCGGTGCAGAGCGTGGCGCCGGACACGCTTCTCGCAAAGCAGGCCGTTGAGCAGATCGAGCGATATTTCGAGCGGGCGTCAGCGAAGTTCGAATTGCCGCTGGCAGCGGTCGGCACCCCGTTTCAGCGGCGCGTGTGGCAAGCGATCAGCGACATCCCGCCGGGCGTCGTGCTGACCTATGGGCAGTTGGCAAGGCAGCTAGGCAGTGTTCCGCGCGCGGTCGGCCAGGCCTGCGGTTCCAATTACTTTCCGATCGTGATTCCGTGTCATCGGGTGGTTAGTGCGAGCGGCATCGGCGGATTCGCGCATCATGCCGGAGATGGCTTCTTTCGCAACGTCAAACGCTGGCTTCTGGCGCATGAAGGCATTCCCTACGCATGAGCGACACCGTGACTGACGACGCACCCATTGCGTCACCTCAGTTTGTATCGAGCTCGGCCTCGATCGACGCCTTCTGCGACGCGTTGTGGCTCGAGCACGGCTTGTCGCGCAACACGCTCGATGCGTACCGGCGCGATCTGCGCCTGTTCTGCGAATGGCTCGCGCAAACCCGCAGCACGTCGCTCGACACTGCCAGCGAGGCCGATCTCAACGCCTACAGCGCGGCCCGTCAGAAAGACAAATCCACCTCGGCGAACCGGCGGCTCTCGGTGTTTCGCCGCTATTACGGCTGGGCAGTGCGCGAGCATCGCGCAAAAGCCGATCCGACGGTGCGTATCCGTTCGGCCAAGCAACCGCCGCGTTTTCCGTCGACGCTTACTGAAGCGCAGGTCGAAGCGCTGCTCGGTGCGCCGGATATCGACACGCCCTTGGGCCTGCGCGATCGCACCATGGTGGAATTGATGTACGCGAGCGGATTGCGTGTCACCGAACTCGTCACGCTGAAGACGGTGGAAGTCGGCCTGAACGAAGGCGTAGTGCGCGTAATGGGCAAGGGTTCGAAAGAGCGCCTGATTCCGTTCGGCGAAGAGGCGCACGGCTGGATCGAACGCTATCTGCGCGAAGCGCGTCCGGCTTTGCTCGGCGCGCGCGCGACGGATGCGCTGTTCGTCACGAGCCGCGCGGAGGGTATGACCCGCCAGCAGTTCTGGAACATCATCAAGCGTCACGCGGCGGCCGCCGACGTGCACGCACCGCTCTCACCGCATACGCTGCGGCACGCGTTCGCGACACACCTGCTGAACCATGGCGCCGATTTGCGCGTCGTGCAATTGCTGCTCGGTCATACGGATATCTCGACCACGCAAATCTATACGCACGTGGCCCGCGAACGGCTGAAATCGCTGCATGCGCAGCATCATCCGCGGGGGTGAGGCTCGTTAGACGAATTCGCGCAGCCGGTGCTTGAGAATCTTGCCAGTCGACGCGGCTGGCAGCGCGGCGAGCACTTTCACTTCGGCGGGGCGCTTGTACGGCGCGAGACGCTCGCCGCACCACGCGATCAGTTCAGCCGACGTCACCTTCGCACCCGCGATCAATTCGACAAAAGCGACCACTTCCTCGTTACCCTCCACGGCGCGCCCGATCACGGCCGATTGCATCACCTGCGGGTGCGCGTTCAACACATGCTCGACTTCCGCCGGATACACATTGAAGCCCGAGCGGATGATCAGCTCCTTGCTGCGTCCGACGATATGCAACGTACCGTCCGCGTCCTGCCGCGCGAGATCGCCGGTTTTGAGCCAGCCGTCTTCGGTAACGACGGCGCGGGTCTGCTCCGGGCTGCGGTAGTAACCCAGCATCACGTTCGGGCCACGTACCCACAGTTCACCGATTTCGCCCGGCGCGGCATCCACGCCGTCGAGTCCGACGAACCTCACGTCGACGCCAGGAATGACCTCGCCGACCGAGCAATCGCTGCGCGGCGCATCGAGCATGGTGTGGGAGACGGTCGGACTGCTCTCCGTCATGCCATAACCGTTGTGCAGCGGCAGGCCGTAGACGCTTTCGACGTGCGCCTTAAGCGCGGCGTCGAGCGGCGAGCCGCCCGAATAGGCAAAACGCAGATGCGGCGCGGACCACGCGTGGCCGTGCGTCTGCAAATGTTCGAGCAGTTTGGCGTGCATGGCCGGAACGCCCTGGAAGATCGATACCCGCTCTTCGGCGAGCGCGCGCCGCACCGCTTCCGGCGCGAAACGCGGCGCGAGACGCAAGGTCGCGCCGGCGTGCAGGCTGCCGAGACAGACCGAGGCAAAGCCGTACACATGCGAGATCGGCAGAACGGCGTACACGACATCGTCCGGACCGACTTTGCGCAGGCGGCTCGACACGGTCGCGATGAAGAGCAGATTGCGGTGGGACAGCATCACGCCTTTCGGCGCGCCCGTGGTTCCCGTGGTGTAGATCAGCGCGGCGCATTGCCGGTCATTCGCGGCTTCGACCGGTTCGGCCTTTGCGTCGGCATCGATCGTGTACGACCAGGCACCGATATCCGGCGTGATGGCAGGCACTGAGGCGGCTTGAAGCCGTTGCGCATGCTGTTGGGCATCCACGGAGCTTTCGACCGCATACGCGACCACGCGAGGCTGCGCGTGCGCCCGGATCGCGTCGAGTTCGGCGGCGGACAGCCGGGCATTCGACACTAGCGCCCACGCGTCGAGCTTCGCGGTGGCGAACAGCAGCACAATCTGCACGATGCTGTTCTCGGCCACGATCATCACGCGGTCGCCACCACGCACGCCCCATTCGCGCAGCAGCGCGGCGGCGGCATTGACGGCCTCCAGAAGTTGCGCGTTGGTGAGGCGGCGCGCGTCCTCGATCAAGGCGACGTGTTGCGGATCGCGCGCGGCTGCGAGCGCCGGAATGTCGGCAATACGCGCGGGCAGGGCGGCCAGCAGCGCGGGAATGTCGATCGTGGAACGGGTGGATGAATCGAGGCTCAACGCTGTCTCCCAGAAGCGATTCGGTGCCCGACGTACTGCGCGCCGGAAGATTTTCGAACGATCGTGCCACAATCGTCGGACCTGCACAATTGGCCGTTCGGCAAATAGCCGTTGCGCAAACTCGCCATTACAATGCGCCGATGAGCAAATCCAGACACGTCTCCGAAACGCCCGCGACGCAGTTTCTGCGCCGTCACGGCATCACTTTCGGCGAGCATCCTTATGATTACGTGGAGCACGGCGGCACCGAGGAATCGGCGCGCCAGCTCGGCGTGGACGAACATCATGTCGTGAAGACGTTGGTGATGGAAGACGAGCACGCCAAGCCGCTGATTGTGCTGATGCACGGCGACCGCACCGTCAGCACCAAGAATCTGGCGCGGCAGATCGGCGCGAAACGCATCGAGCCGTGCAAGCCCGAGGTGGCGAACCGGCATTCGGGCTATCTGATCGGTGGCACATCGCCGTTCGGTACGAAGAAGCAGATGCCGGTGTACGTCGAATCGAGCATCCTCGAGATGGACAGGATCTGGCTGAACGGCGGGCGGCGCGGTTTTCTGGTCAGTATCGAGCCCACGGTTCTGACCGGCTTGCTGGCGGCGAAGCCGGTTCAGTGCGCGAGCGTCGATTGACGTTTGTCTCAATGTTTTCCGGGCGGGTGGGTTCGGTAGAATGTGCGCCGCCTTGTTCCCTGTTGCGGTTGGGGTGCCGAGTTTCAGACCGCCGATCCTTATAAGAGTCCCAGATGCAAAACCTGATCGTTGCTGTCGTTGCCTACCTGATCGGCTCGGTGTCGTTTGCCGTGATCGTGAGCGCCGCCATGGGGCTGGACGACCCGCGCTCGTACGGCTCGGGCAACCCGGGCGCCACCAACGTGCTACGCAGCGGCAGCAAGAAGGCCGCGATTCTCACTCTGATCGGCGACGCCTTTAAAGGATGGCTGCCGGTATGGTTCGTGGTGCACTTCGGCGCGCGTTACGGCCTCGACGAGACGTCGGTTGCGATTGCGTCCGTTGCTGTGTTTCTCGGCCACCTGTATCCGATCTTCTTCCGCTTCAAGGGCGGCAAGGGCGTGGCGACCGCGGCGGGCGTGCTGCTCGCGATCAACCCGATCCTTGGCGTGGCCACCTTGCTTACGTGGCTGATCGTGGCGTTCTTCACGCGCTATTCTTCGCTGGCGGCACTGGCCGCGGCGGTGTTCGCACCGATCTTCGACGGCTTTCTGTTCGGGCCGCACATCATTGCGCTGGCGATTGTCGTGATGAGTTCGCTGCTGGTCTGGCGCCATCGTGGCAACATCGCCAAATTGATGCGCGGCCAGGAAAGCCGCATCGGCGCCAAGAAGAAACCCGACGCAGCGGCCTAGCGCGGCGGGTGATAACGAACTTTGAACTTGAGTAGGGGCGCGTCCGGCCGGGTGTTAGTCGGCGTGTCCTGATCGGCTGGCGGAGTGCGGTTGAACGCGCACTGCCTGTGTGCCGAGCGCTCAATTCGCGCCCGATCCTAAGCGTGACGCGCGTTCAGTCGCGGAAATTATTGAAGTCGAGCGGAGTGTCAGTCACGTCCTTGCGCAGCATCGCGATCACGCTTTGCAGATCGTCGCGCTTGCCACCGGTGATACGCACCGCGTCGCCCTGAATGCTTGCCTGCACCTTGATCTTGCTGTCCTTCACGAGACGAACGATTTTCTTCGACAGATCGCCGGACACGCCTTTCTTGATCTTGATGATCTGCTTGACCTTGTCGCCGCCGATCTTCTCGATCTTGCCGTAGTCGAGAAAGCGCACGTCCACATTGCGCTTGGCCATTTTCGACAGCAGGACGTCTTTCACCTGGCCGAGCTTGAAGTCGTCGTCGGCGTAGGCGGTGATTTCGCTTTCCTTGTGCTCGACGCGCGCGTCCGACCCTTTGAAGTCGAAGCGGGTTGAAATTTCCTTGTTGGACTGCTCGATCGCGTTCTTGACTTCGATCATGTCTGCTTCGCAGACGACGTCAAACGATGGCATTGTTTTCTCCCAATAGTGCTGCGGTGCGTGGCGCGGCCGGTCGGCTGCTCACGGGGCACTCGCTATAATCACGGACCGGACGTCATTTTACCGACGCCACTCCCTTTTGCCTAAGGCCGCCGCGCATTGTCGTGCGGCCGGGGCCAGATGTCGTTTGGCTGGCCGTTCCATTCTTCTCATTCCGATGTCCCGATCCGACTCCGCCGCGTTCATTGCCGGCTATCCGCTGAAGGCGCATAACACCTTCGGTTTCGATGTTCGCGCGCAGTTTGCGTGCCGGATCGAACACGAAGCGCAACTGATGGCTGCCGTGCGCGATCCGCGTTCCGCCGGCTTGCCGCGGCTGGTGCTGGGCGGCGGCAGCAATGTCGTGCTGACTGGCGACTTCGCCGGACTGGTGCTGCTGGTGGCGCTGCAAGGCCGCCGCGTCGTGCGCGAGGACGATGCTGCATGGTACGTCGAGGCGGCAGCCGGCGAGCCATGGCATGACTTTGTCGCGTGGACTTTGGCGCAAGGGCTGCCTGGGCTGGAAAACCTCGCGCTGATTCCGGGCACGGTGGGGGCGGCGCCGATTCAGAACATCGGCGCATATGGGCTGGAGATGTGCGAGCGCTTTGCGTCGCTGCGGGCGATTGAGCTGGAAACGGGCGCCGTCGTCGAGCTCGATGCCGACGCGTGCCGATTCGGTTACCGCGACAGTTTTTTCAAGCGGGAAGGGCGCGACCGTTTTGTGATTACTTCGGTCACTTTCCGTTTGCCGAAGAGCTGGCAGCCGCGGGCCGGCTATGCGGATCTTGCGCGTGAGTTGGCGGCGAGTGGCCACGCCGAAACGCCGCCGAGCGCACAGGCGATTTTCGACGCCGTAGTCGCGGTGCGGCGGGCCAAGCTGCCTGATCCGCTTCAGCTCGGCAATGCCGGGAGTTTCTTCAAGAATCCGGTTGTGGAGGCAGCGCAGTTCGAGGCGCTGAAGGTCAAGGAGCCCGAGGTTGTGTCTTACCTTCAACCGGACGGCCGGATAAAGCTCGCGGCGGGGTGGTTGATAGATCGATGCGGCTGGAAAGGCCGCGCGATGGGAGCCGCGGCCGTGCATGAACGGCAGGCGCTGGTGCTGGTGAATCGCGGCGGAGCAAGCGGCGCGGAGGTGTTGGCGCTCGCGAGAGCGGTTCAGCGGGATGTGCTGGCGCGGTTTGGGGTGGAGTTGGAGGCTGAGCCGGTTTGCCTGTGATCGCGTAGGTGGCGTGCAGTAATAAAAAAAGGCGCCGGGAGTTTCCTCCCGGCGCCTTTTTTGCATCTGAGCTTCAGTTTCAGTCGCGCTGACTTGGCATTTTGGCTCCGGCCGCGCCTTGCGGCGCTTAACTTCGCTAACGCGAAGTTAGCCTTCACCGAAACGCGCGTCCTCAGCTGCGCTGACGACGCGCGTTTTCTGCAATCCGCATACGCAGCGCGTTCAGCTTGATGAACCCGCCAGCGTCGGCCTGGTTGTACGCACCGCCGTCGTCGTCGAACGTGGCGATCGTCTTGTCGAACAGCGTTTCCTTCGAATCGCGCGCGACAACCGAGACGCTGCCCTTGTACAGCTTCACACGCACCCAGCCGTTGACCTTCTCTTGCGTATGGTCGATCAGCACCTGAATGGCGCGGCGCTCCGGGCTCCACCAGTAGCCGTTATAAATCAGCGAAGCATAACGCGCCATCAGGTCGTCTTTCAGGTGAGCCACTTCGCGGTCGAGCGTAATCGACTCGATGCCACGGTGCGCCTTCAGCATGATCGTGCCGCCCGGCGTTTCATAGCAGCCGCGCGACTTCATGCCGACGTAACGGTTTTCGACCAGATCCAGACGGCCGATGCCGTGCTTGCCGCCCAAACGGTTCAGCTCGGTCAGCATTTCAGCTGCCGACAGGCGCTTGCCGTTGATCGCGACCGGATCGCCGTGTTCGTATTCGATGTCGATGAACTCAGCCTGGTCGGGCGCCTGTTCCGGCGACACCGTCCAACGCCACATATCGGCTTCGGCTTCGGCCTTCGGGTCTTCCAGGTGACGGCCTTCGAACGAGATGTGCAGCAGGTTCGCGTCCATCGAATACGGCGCGCCGCCTTGCTTGTGCTTCATTTCGATCGGAATACCGGCCTTTTCGGCGTACGCGAGCAGCTTTTCGCGCGACAGCAGATCCCATTCGCGCCACGGTGCGATCACCTTGATGCCCGGTTCCAGCGCGTAGTAACCGAGTTCGAAACGAACCTGGTCGTTGCCCTTGCCGGTTGCGCCGTGCGAGACCGCTTGCGCGCCAGTTGCGCGGGCGATTTCGATCTGACGCTTTGCGATCAGCGGACGTGCGATCGACGTGCCCAGCAGGTACTCGCCTTCATAGACCGTGTTGGCGCGGAACATCGGGAACACGTAATCGCGCACGAATTCTTCGCGCAGGTCTTCAATGAAGATGTTGTCCTGCTTGATGCCGAGTTGCAGGGCTTTCTTGCGCGCCGGTTCCAGCTCTTCGCCCTGACCGATGTCGGCCGTAAACGTGACGACTTCGGCGTCGTAATTGTCCTGCAACCACTTCAGGATGACGGAGGTGTCGAGGCCGCCCGAATAGGCGAGCACGACTTTCTTGATATCGCTCATGGTGAACTCGTAGCTGGAAAAAGCTGGAAAACAAGGCGCGCCGGCGGTTCCGGAGCGCGGAAAACCACTATTTTGACACTAAACCGCCGCTTGCCCGCGTTTTTGGAACAGTGCGGTGGGTGAGCCGGTTCCGTTTGCAACCGTGGACGCCGGCTCGATGCGTGGCGTTAAACGTGGATGCCTTGCCTCGTATTCAAGGCCCCGTCACGCTTCACGCAGATGCTGCATAGGGTGAAAAAGGCTCACTTAGTGATTCAGCTTGCCGAGCAGCAGATATTCCATCAATGCCTTTTGCACGTGCAGACGATTTTCCGCTTCGTCCCACACGACGCTTTGCGGGCCGTCGATCACTTCCGCACTGACTTCCTCGCCGCGGTGGGCGGGCAGGCAGTGCATGAACAAGGCGTCAGAATTGGCGCGCGCCATCATGTCGGCGTCTACGCACCAGTCCGCAAAGGCTTTCTTGCGGGCTTCGTTTTCTGCCTCGAAGCCCATGCTGGTCCACACGTCTGTGGTGACCAGATCGGCGCCCGTGCAGGCCTCGTTCGGGTCGTCGAATTCCTGATAGAACGGGGCGCTTTCAGCGGCGACCATGGCGTGGTCGAGCTTGTAGCCCGGCGGCGTGGACAGGCGCAGCTTGAAACCGAGAATCTGGGCGGCTTCGATCCACGTGTAAAGCATGTTGTTCGCATCGCCGACCCACGCGACCGTCTTGTCGCGAATCGGACCGCGATGTTCGAAATACGTGAAGATGTCCGCCAGCACCTGGCACGGGTGATATTCGTTGGTCAGCCCATTGATCACCGGCACGCGCGAATTCTCGGCAAAGCGCGTGAGAATGTCCTGGCCGAACGTGCGGATCATGATGATGTCGACCATGCGCGAGATTACTTGCGCGGCGTCTTCGATCGGCTCGCCGCGCCCGAGCTGCGTGTCGCGCGTGCTCATGAAAACGGCGTGGCCGCCCAGCTGGAAGATGCCGGCTTCGAACGACAAGCGTGTGCGCGTCGAGTTTTTCTCGAAGATCATCGCCAACGTGCGGTCGTGCAGCGGGTGATACGTCTCGTAGTTCTTGAATTTTCGTTTCAGAATGCGCGCGCGTTCCAGCACGTACTCGTAGTCTTCCAGCGAGAAATCCTTGAACTGCAGGTAGTGGCGAATTTTCTTGGCGGTCATGAAACAAATACGGCGGTCTCACCCGGCAGGATTGCCGGACGGCGCCGCCGTCGTTTGTGGTGGAGGGTAGCCCCCCTTCCTTACGGAAGAGGAGCCCCCTAGGAACTGTACGTGCGGCTTTCACCGCATACAGCTCGAGCCTACAAACAGAGTCCTATCTACGATAAGACCGGCTTAGTTACTGCAATATTACCAACGTGTACCTGCTGGTGACAGTGTGGGTGAAGCAAAACTCGGTTAGACAAACCATCTGACCCGCCATGCATCCGATATTCCAGATGATGATCGTGCCAACCCGTTTCGTCCGTCAAGGTACAGCCACAGTGCGCACAAAGCCCGCTCTGCGACATGTACAAGCTCGCCCATTGCTTGCGGTAACGCATTGATTCCCACAGGCGCTCCTGCCGCAACTGCTCGCCATATTGCTCCCACATGGGATCGAAGGGGTTGAAATCTCCCTTGATCTTCTTGTGGCGCCTGATAGTCGTACCGCTAATCTGGTACAACTCCAGCAACCCTTTGCTGCCATCGTCCCGTACCACGGGAGCGCCAAACACCCAATTCCGCTCACCCACAGTGTGAAAGTACTTCTTTCTCACCCAGTCGGCGTTCTTATTTGGATGTCGCCGCTTCGACCATCGCCAGAGCCTCTGATAGACCAGATACTCCATGCGTGTGTACGCCTGCTTGGCAACCACGGGACTGTGATACTGCGCCCAGCCTCGTAGCATCGGGTTCAGCAGCCGGATCAGGTCCTCCTGCTTCACCGTCTTGTTACCGCTGATCGTTTCCACCACCTTGCGATAGAACGCTTGCGCGTTTTTCTTGCTTGGCTTGATGAGCAGCGTTCCCGAATACTTCCGGAAATTCCACCCAAGGAAGTCGAAGCCGTGGTCAATGTGCGTGATCCGCGTTTTCTCCTCGGACAGTTGCAAGCCCCGACCTGCGAGGAATGCTTCCACCCAAGGGCGGACTTCGCTTTCCAGCACCTCTTTCGAGTCGCCGGTAATCACGAAGTCATCCGCGTACCGCACCACATTCACTTTCAGCTTCTTGGCCTTCGCGACCCCAAATTTCGCACCGAGGTGCGCAATCAGTTCCCGTTCCAGCCCATTCAGCGTCACATTAGCCAGCGTCGGGGAGATGATCCCTCCCTGCGGCGTACCGGCCTCAGTCGCCTGTAGCTGCCCCTTGTAAATCAGGCCAGCCTTCAACCACTTGCGGAGGATTTCCCTGTCCATCGGGACATTGTTTTCCAGCCACTCATGGTTGATGTGGTCAAAGCAGCCCTTGATATCCGCCTCCAGTACCCATTGCGACGAAACGCTGCGGCATGTGAGGAGAAAAATCTGGGACATGGCGTCAGCCGTCGAGCGGTTTAGCCTGAACCCATAAGAGTTCGGGTCGCTCGTTGACTCTGCCACGGGCTCAAGGGCCAGCAGATACAGGGCTTGCATCGCCCTGTCCCGCATGGTCGGAATGCCCAGAGGGCGTTCCTTCCCATTGGCCTTGGGGATAAAGACCCTCCGTAAAGGCAGAGGCCTGTATCCGCGCCGCTTCAATCTACCGACGGCAAGCCATCGGCTTTCAGGCGAATCCCATAGTTCGCGATCGACTCCAGCCGTTCGCGCACCCTGGTTCTGCGTAACACGTCGTACCGCATACAGCTTCGCGGACAACGTGCGGGTCAGCATCCGCTGCAGGGCTTTCACCCTGCGCCAGTCACTTTCCCGCGTCGCCTTCGCAATTCGAATCTGCATCCCTCTCACGTTCCGTTCGACCCGACGCCAATCTACGGCGTACCAGTTGTCCGGCGCGTGGGAAAGCGCAGACCCGGTCTTTCGACCAGATACTTTCATGCTGCTCTCCTACTCGAAGAAGTGAATCCCGAGCGGAGAACAGATCGCCCCTTGCGGGAGCGATCTGCTCCCGCAAGGGGGTTAAAAACATGCGCTGATGACTAAGAAGCCGCCAGCAATCACTTTTCCAGCTAAGGGCTAGTCAGCCGTCTTGCGACGGTAGACCAGACGGAAGTCTGCCCGCTTTCGCGTGGAGTAATGTCTCAACCCCTATCCGGTCCATTACAGCCCGGCTTTCGCTTTTTCCGTCCTCCCATACCTGCACAATCAACAGCGTCCCTTGCGGTTCGCTTGCCAGCCTTACTGCGCTGGCAACCATACAGGCTTACCACGTTCCCGGCATGTCACACGACTGACTTAGGTTCTGCCTATTCCCCGGTGGTCGTCACGACGACGTAACCCGATGAGTCAACGGGTTATCCGACCACATACCTTTTGGTCAGTGCCTGATAGCAGCTTAGGCACAACGCTGCTTACGAGGTTTATCAGCAGTTCACATCTGTTAACCCTATCAGTCAGCCTAGCTCCTCAACCCCATTGCTGCTAGGAGTCTCCAGGTCGATCCCTCACGGAAAAGACCTGCCCGAAACATCCGGGGGCTACATTGTCAGAAGAGCTTCACACCCCACCGTTACCGGTGACGCATGTCTTCCTAGGCTACTGCTGGTCGTACAGCAGGTTCACTACCCTCGCCCTAAAACTGGCGAGGCCGAACAATGACACACCGAGCTTTCGCTCGTATCGGTTCGCGAATCCATTGCCGCTGGCGGCGCAGGAATTGCATACATCATCCCGCCCTGTCGGCGGAGATGAAGCCGCTGACAGGGCGGGACCTGACGGTAATCAGGTCAATACAATGCGATCAATCGACCGAAACGGTCAATATCACGCTTCACAAAAATATGGGGCGCAGTCCCGAAGGACCACACACTCAGCTACAAGAAAGTACCCCCAACGGGGTCTAAAACACATCTACTGCGGTCGATGCCCGTAACGTGGGCTAACGGACACGAGCATGCGTGTCGCACAACTCAATGCAGCATAAAGGATTTCGCCCCGTTTGACGAGTCGGCCAATAGGCCAGGCAAGCTGTCTGAAAGCCTTCCGCAACCCTCAAACGAGGCTTGTGTGCGCTGCGGAAAAAGGTCCGCTGCGCTATAATCTACCGGTTATCCCTAAGCCCAGCAGGCCGGTATTGAGCTTGCGGGACACGGCTCGCGCGCTCCGGAAAGTTTGCTCGCGGTGCGCCGTCATGATGAGCGTCGAGGCGGCTTATCCGGCCCTTTGCGGTTTCTGGCGGCACAGCTCGCCATTCAGGCGTGGCCAACGTGTTCAGGCATCCCAAAGCCGCTTTGCAGTCAACTTTGCCGTCATCCCGCTGGGCAGTCACACAGGTATTCCTACATGGCCGAAGCAGCTCCAACCGAATATTTCATTCAGGGCATCACGTCGACCGGAAAAAAGTTTCGGCCGAGTGACTGGTCGGAGCGGCTCGCAGGCGTCATGGCGTGCTTTGGTCCCAGCCCGCGCGGCAGGGGGCCGAATGCTTACATGCAATACTCGTTGTATGTCCGGCCCACCATGATCGGTGACCTCAAATGCGTGATTCTGGATTCGCGCTTGCGCGACATCGAGCCGATGGCCTTCGATTTCGTCCTCAACTTCGCGAAAGATAATGACCTTCTCGTGACCGAGGCGTGCGAATTGCAACTTGAGCACGCTACGCCGCAAGAGAAAAGGCACGTGATCTAGCGCGAGCTTGTGCCGGATCGGCAAGAGAAAAACCCGCCGGTAGCGGGTTTTTTTGCGCCTGAAGCAATGGCTTCGGGGCGGGTGGCTCCAATGCGGCAGCTTCGATGCGCCGGCAGCTGACTCGCGAACAGGCGTGAGTCAGTATCCGGTTCCGTCGGTGCCAAGCAAAAAAGCCCGCCGAAGCGAGCCTTTCTGTTGCAGCGGAAACAGGAGGTAGCCCACCGAAGCGGGCTGACCGAATTTACTGCGCTGCGGGCGCTTGCAGACCCTTGAGGGCTGCAGCCAGACGGCTCTTGTTGCGAGCTGCCTTGTTCTTGTGAACGATTTTCTTGTCGGCGATGATGTCGATGGTCTTCGACGATGCCTGGAAGATCTCGACGGCCTTAGCCTTGTCGCCGGCTTCGATTGCCTTGCGGACAGCCTTGATAGCCGTGCGGAACTTCGAGCGCAGTGCCGAGTTGTGCGAGTTTGCCTTGGCGGCCTGGCGGGCGCGCTTGCGTGCTTGTGCGGAGTTAGCCATGACGGTTCCTTATCCTGTTCCTGTTTCCAGTACCTGACCTTCAAGTGGTGAGGTGCTGCTTTTAGATCGAACTCTTGGAAGCGATTGCCCAAGAGCGCAAAAGTGTCGAAATAATTCGAAAAATCGATCGGGCTACGCGAAGGCGGGCCCGTGTTCCGGTGTATTTCGAGGCTGACTGGCGCCTCAATACGGCTTGCGCGCTGCTCGAGCGACGCCTGCCTACTGCGTGCCTGAACCCCGTCCGAAAATTGAGCGAGCTTCGAAACCGGCGATTATAGCAACAAAATCAGGCACGTGGCAACGAGGAATCGCCAATCCTGATGTGCCGGGCTGTCGCGCAGGGCCGGGCATTCTGTACGCCCCAACCGGGAAGGGGCGGACCCCGGGCGTGCGGGCGGCCGCGAGACGGGCGCGCGGGAAGTGGGCCCGGCGTGCGGCAAACAACAAAAAAACAACCCGATCCGCTCATTCGACCGAACGTCTGCGGCGCAAATCGGTCCGATTCGCGTTCCGGCTCGTCGTCCGCACCTGCGGCACCCGTATAATAAGCGCCCCATGAATCTATTCCGAGCCCTGCTGACGGTCAGCGGCTTCACGCTGCTGTCGCGCGTGACCGGACTGGCCCGCGAAACGCTGATCGCCCGCGCGTTCGGTGCCAGTCAATATACTGACGCGTTTTACGTCGCCTTCCGTATTCCGAACCTCCTGCGCCGCATTTCCGCCGAGGGTGCGTTCTCACAGGCCTTCGTGCCGATTCTCGCCGAATTCAAGAACCAGCAAGGACACGACGCCACCAAGGCGCTTGTCGACGCGACCTCGACCGTGCTGGCCTGGGCGCTCGCGATTCTCTCGCTGATCGGCGTGGTGGGGGCGTCGGGCGTGGTGTTCATCGTCGCGTCAGGGCTCGCGCATGAAGGCCAGGCGTATGCGCTCGCGGTCACGATGACGCGCATCATGTTCCCGTACATCATCTTCATCTCGCTGACGTCGCTGGCGTCGGGCGTGCTGAATACGTACAAGAACTTTTCGCTGCCCGCGTTCGCACCAGTCCTGCTGAACGTCGCCTTCATCGTCGCGGCGGTGTTTGTCGCGCCGCGCCTGCAAACGCCGGTCTACGCGCTCGCGTGGGCGGTGATCGCCGGCGGCGTGCTGCAATTCATCGTGCAATTGCCCGGTCTGAAGAAGATCGACATGTTGCCGCGCATCGGCCTGAATCCGCTGAAGGCGCTCGCGCACCGCGGTGTGAAGCGGGTGCTGTCGAAGATGGTGCCGGCGATGTTCGCCGTGTCGGTCGCGCAGATCAGCCTGATCATCAACACCAATATTGCGTCGCGCATCGGCCCGGGCGCCGTCTCCTGGATCAATTACGCCGACCGGCTGATGGAGTTTCCGACCGCGCTGCTCGGCGTCGCCCTCGGCACGATCCTGCTGCCGAGCCTGTCGAAGGCGCACGTGGACGCCGATCCGCACGAGTATTCGTCGCTGCTCGACTGGGGGCTGCGCGTCACCTTCCTGCTGGCCGCCCCGAGCGCCGTTGCGCTGTTTTTCTTCGCCCAGCCGCTTACCGCGACGCTGTTCCACTACGGCAAATTCGACGGCAACTCGGTGGTGATGGTCGGCCGCGCGCTGTCGGCCTACGGCATCGGCCTGATCGGCCTGATTCTCATCAAGATCCTCGCGCCCGGTTTTTACGCGAAGCAGGACATCAAGACACCGGTGAAGATCGGCATCGGCGTGCTGATCGTCACGCAACTGAGCAACTATCTGTTCGTGCCGATCTTCGCGCATGCGGGTCTCACGTTGAGCGTCGGACTCGGCGCTTGCGTCAACGCGCTGTTCCTGTTCCTCGGATTGCGAAAGCGCGGCATCTACATGCCGTCGAACGGCTGGTTGAAGTTCTTCGTGCAGTTGTTCGGCGCCTGTCTGGTGCTAGCCGGCACGATGCATTGGCTCGCGATCAGCTTCGACTGGATCGGCATGCATAACCGGCCGGTCGACCGGATCGTGTTGCTGGGGGCATGCCTGGTTCTGTTCGCCGCGCTATATTTCGGTATGCTTTGGCTGATGGGCTTCAAGTACGCGTATTTCAAAAGGCGAGTGAAGTGATCACGATGACGCGAGTTCTCGACTATTTCAGTACGCTGGTTGCCGAAGATGACAGCCTGCCGCTGACCGAGGCGGCGCTCTCGCTCGCGCAGGACGCTTATCCCGATCTCGATTTGCAAGGCACGCTGGCCGAGATCGACGAGTTGGTCGTGCGTTTGCAGCGCCGCATGCCGGACGATGCCGACATCAGGCAGAAGGTCGGCATTCTCAACCGTTTTTTCTTCCGTGAGCTGGGTTTCGCCAGCAACCTCAACGATTATTACGATCCCGACAACAGCCATCTGAATGCGGTGCTCAAGCGGCGCCGCGGTATTCCGATTTCGCTGGCGGTGCTCTATCTGGAGATGGCCGAGCAGATCGGCATTCCGGCGCGCGGCGTGTCGTTTCCAGGCCACTTCCTGTTGCGCGTCACGACGCCGGACGGCGACGTGATGCTCGATCCGACCAGCGGACATTCGCTGTCCGAGTCGCAGATGGTGGACATGCTGGAGCCGTATGTGGCGTCGGCGGGCGAATCGGTGAGCAGGGCGCTGCGCATCTTGCTGCAACCGGCCACGCGCCGCGAGATCATCGCTCGCATGCTGCGCAATCTGAAGTCCACGTATCTTCAGACGGAACGTTGGCAGCGTCTGCTGGCGGTGCAACAGCGTCTCGTGATCCTGCTGCCAGACAGTATCGAAGAAGTGCGCGATCGCGGTTTCGCTTACGCGCGGCTCGATTATCTGCGCCCAGCGCTCGAGGATCTCGAACGCTATCTCGGCGACCGGCCGGATGCGGAGGACGCGACGGTGGTGGAGTCGCAGTTGCATGAACTGCGTCAACGCACCCAGTACGACGATCGCGACTAAGAGCCGCTTTCCGGCCTGCCTGTCAAAACAAAACAAAACGCCTGCACGTAACTCACGTGCAGGCGTTTTTCATTGGCGCGGCCGCGTAAAGCGGCATGCTGGATACGCTGTTACTTCGGTTGCATCCGGATCGCGCCGTCCAGACGAATCACTTCGCCGTTGAGCATCGGATTGTCGAAGATCTGCTTGGCCAGCATCGCGTACTCAGCCGGTTTGCCGAGACGCGGTGGGAACGGCACCATCGCGCCGAGCGCGTCCTGCACTTCCTGCGGCATGCCGAGCAGCATCGGCGTTTCGAAGATGCCCGGGGCAATCGTCATCACGCGGATCGCGTTGCGCGACAGGTCGCGTGCGATCGGCAGCGTCATGCCAACCACGCCGCTTTTGGATGCTGCATAGGCGGCCTGGCCGATCTGGCCGTCATACGCGGCCACGGATGCCGTGTTGATGATCACGCCACGCTCGCCATTCGCATTCGGTTCGTTCTTCGACATGGCCGCGGCGGCGAGCCGGATCATGTTAAAGGTGCCGATCAGATTGATGGAGATGGTGCGAGCGAACGACTCGAGCGGATGCGGTCCGTCTTTGCCGACTGTCTTGATGGCGGGCGCAACGCCCGCGCAATTGACGAGGCCGCGCAGCGTGCCGAGCTTCGTGGCGGCTTCCACCGCTTGCGTAGCGTCGTCTTCGCGGCTCACGTCGCACTTGACGAACACGCCGCCGAGTTCCTTCGCGAGCGCCTCACCAGCATCCTGATTCAGATCGGCCAGCACCACCTTGCCGCCGTTCTCGACGAAAAGGCGCGCCGTGGCCGCGCCGAGGCCCGATGCACCGCCGGTGATCAGGAATACGTTGTCACGAATCTCCATGTCTTCTCCTTTGCTTCAGTTCAGTAATGTCTCGATCGAATATCTTTTCGATGATCGATTGTAACGGCTATGCTGCAATGCGGAAAGCGAAGCGGCGGGGGCGCAGGCCGGGTGGGGCCCTTGTCGAGGCCCCATAGTGCCGCTGAACTGCTACGGATGGCTAATTAATGCGGGACATGGCGGACGACGGAGAGCGGGGAAGCGCGCATGCCACGCGGTCTGCAATAAAAAAACCCGCCGGAATGGGCGGGTTTTTCGAGCAACAACAGCAGATGCGAGATTACTTCAATGCATCGAACGCGCGGTTGCGAATTTCGTCGACCGAGCCGAGGCCCGAAATGCGGCGATATTGCGGTGCCGTCAGCGAAGTCGCCGGGTCGCCGTTTTGTGCCCAGTTGTTGTAGTACTCGATCAGCGGCTTGGTTTGGGCAACGTACACGTCGAGGCGCTTCTTGACCGTTTCTTCCTTGTCGTCGTCGCGCTGGATCAACGGTTCGCCCGTCACGTCGTCGATACCTTCAACCTTCGGCGGGTTGAACTTGACGTGGTACGTACGGCCGGACGCGGCGTGCGAGCGGCGGCCGCTCATACGCACGATGATCTCCTCGAACGGCACGTCGATTTCCAGCACGTAGTCGATCGCGACGCCTGCCTGCTTCATGGCTTCAGCTTGCGGAATGGTGCGCGGAAAACCGTCGAACAGATAACCGTTCGCGCAATCCGACTGCTGCAGGCGTTCCTTCACCAGATTGATGATCAGCTCGTCCGTGACCAGTTCGCCGGCATCCATGAAACGCTTGGCTTCAAGACCGAGCGGCGTGCCTGCCTTGACGGCGGCGCGCAGCATGTCACCGGTGGAAATTTGCGGAATGCCGAATTTTTCCTTGATGAAGTTTGCCTGAGTGCCCTTGCCCGCGCCGGGCGCACCCAAAAGGATCAAACGCATGTGATATCTCCAGATCTATGTGAATTCTTTGGTGACGCTGCAGCCATCCCGCGATTCGTCGAGGGACCCGCATCGGCTACCGTTTCGAGTCTCGCGCAGCACGTCGAACACGACGGCGCTGCAAGACCACAACGGTGCGACCGGGGCAAACCCTGACTCTCGCGTTTAACGGGAGGCGCGCACAACCGTCCGATTATGCCATGGGTTTTTCCGCTCAAGCCCCGAATAACGCCTGTACGCGCGCGAGATCGGCGGGCGTGTCGACGCCGGGCAGCGGCGCATTCTGCGTGACGAGCACCGCGATGCGCTCACCATGCCACATCGCGCGCAGTTGTTCGAGCGCTTCGACCTGCTCGATCGGCGAGATCGCGAGACCCGGATATGAGCGCAGGAATCCGGCGCGATACGCGTACAGGCCGATATGCCGGTGGACGACTGCGGGCGCCGGCGGCGTGGGCATCGATGCCACGTCGGGCCAATGCGGCTGATAGGCGTCGCGTGCCCACGGAATCGGCGCGCGCGAGAAATACAGCGCGACGCCGTGCGCGTCGAGCACGACCTTGACGACGTTCGGATTGAAAATTTCCGCGGGGTCGGTGATCGGATGCGCGGCGGTGGCGATCGCGCATCCATGGCTTGAAGCCAGGTGCGACGCCACGCCGCACACGAGCGCCGGGTCGATCAGCGGCTCGTCGCCCTGTACGTTCACCACGATCGTCTCATCGTTCCAGCCGAACTGCGCCGCCACTTCCGCGAGACGGTCGGTGCCCGACGGATGATCGGCGCGCGTCAGCACGGCTTCGAAACCGTGCTCGCGGGCTACGTCCAGCACCGCTTGCGCGTCGGACGCGATCAGCACCTGCTGCGCGCCCGATTCGCGTGCGCGTTCGGCGACCCGCACCACCATCGGCTTGCCGCCGATGTCGGCGAGCGGCTTGTTGGGCAAACGCGTCGAAGCGAGCCGGGCCGGCACGACGGCGATGAACGGAGGAGTGGTGGCGTTAGCGTTGGTCATCGGAAGGGCGAGCGGCGATGAAACCGGAAGAAAGCGCTCGCAAGTGCCGTGCGGGCGCTGATGGGAAAGACGGCAAATGCGGATGGCAATTGCGGATCAGGCACGCTGGGAGGGCGCACAGAACGCACCCGCCCCGCGCCGGGCAAACGCTGACTCAGGCCACAGAGCCCGGATTCAGATCGACCGGCGTGCCTTCCACGGTCTGCCGCGCTTCGTCGACCAGCATCACGGGAATGCCGTCGCGGATCGGATAGGCAAGTTTGTCCGCGTTGCAGATCAGTTCCTGCGCAGAACGATCGTAGCTGAGCGGGCCCTTGCAGATCGGGCAGACGAGAATTTCAAGCAGGCGAGCGTCCACGGACTTTCTCCACAACTAATGCAATGAGGCGATGATCGAGCGCGGCTTCAACAGGAACAACCCAGATGCGCGCGTCGTGCCAGGACCCTAATTTTACCGCATCCTTTTCGGTTATCAGGATGGCGTCCGCGTCGACGTCTGCAAAAGGATTGCGTTCGAACGCGTAGTGATCCGGCAAGGCGCGGGTGGCGGGCGTGAGGCCGGCCGCGCGCAGCGTCGCGAAAAAACGCTCCGGCGCGCCGATGCCGGCCGCGGCCAGCACGCGGTCACCGCTGAATTGCGCGAGCGGGCGGCGCAGAGCGGGGTTGTCGAGATGCCAGGCGTCGGCGGGCGTGAGTTGCAGCGCGAACGTGTTCGGCCATGGGGGCAGCGTGCGGGCGTACGGGTCATTGATCAGCGTCGCATCGCGATGGCGCGACAGCGGCTCGCGCAGCGGACCGGCGGGCAGCAGAAAACCATTGCCGCCGAGCCGGTGATCGAAGACCACCAGTTCGGCGTCGCGCTCGAGGCGGTAATGCTGTAAACCGTCGTCGCTGACGATCACGTCGACTTCGCGATGCGCGGTGCACAGCGCCTGCGCGGCGGCGACGCGATCCGGGCAGACCCACACCGGCGCGCCGGTGCGGCGCGCGATCAGCAGCGGCTCGTCGCCGCCAACGCTTGCTGCCGACGTGGAGAAAACCGGCGTCGGTCCTTTGACGCGCGCGCCATAGCCACGCGACACCACGCCGGGCTCAAAGCCGGCGGCGCGCAAGGCTTCGACCAACGCGATGACCGTCGGCGTCTTGCCGGTGCCGCCGACGGTCACGTTGCCGACCACCACCACCGGCACGGCTATGCGCACGGATTTCAGCCAGCCGAACGAGAAAGCGGCGCGGCGCGCGGCGGCAATCGCGCCGAACACACACGCGAAGGGCGTTAGCGCCCACGCAAGCGGTCCACGCTGCTGCCACTCGCGCGCGAGGCGTGCTTCGAGACGGTCGTTCAGTCCGCTCATCGGCAAGCCACAGGGACGGGCGAAAGGGGCCGGGACGGCGGCATGGAAGCGCCAGGCGCAATACGCGGTGCAAGCATCAACGCAGTTCTCCGGACAATCGAAAAATGAAGCGAAAAGGTCAGGCAGCGGCTATATCCGATGCGCTCGCGCGGTGTGCCCGCAGTGTGCAGTCTATGGGCCGTAATGGCGAGCGCGGCGGACTTTCAACATGCTGTCGAACCCGCCACTCTAGCGCGCGCACGTCCCGCCCGGCAAGTCACGCGCCTCGCGACGCGCGGCAAGTCACGGCTCCGGACGATGCCCACAGCCTGTGGATAACTTTGTGGAGAACCTGCCCGTCAACGGGCTGAGAAGGCCGCGCCGAGCACTCCGTATCGGCAATCGTTCTCTTTAACGAGATGCAAACGCCATATAAATCAATGACATGCTTCCAATTCGCACGGCCTGGCGGGCGATCTGGCGGCATTCGTCTAACGGCTCCCGACATGTGGACACTTTTAACAATTTATCCGCCGCGCTGGACGCCGATGGCCACTCGGTCTATCGTCTGTCCGGCCAGTCACCGATATTCCTCGCATGAATCCCGAAAGCCCTTTTTCCTCGTCGGCTACGCCCGGCGGTGAAGTTGTCGTCCCCGTTTCCGCGCTCAACCGTGCAATTGGCACGATGCTTGAACGCTCGTTTCCGCTCGTCTGGGTGTCCGGGGAAGTGTCGAACTTCACGCGTGCCGCGAGCGGCCATTGGTATTTCTCGATCAAGGACGCGCAGGCGCAGATGCGCTGCGTGATGTTCCGCGGTCGCGCGCAATACGCCGAGTTCACGCCGCGCGAAGGCGATCGCATCGAAGTGCGCGCGCTGGTGACGATGTACGAGCCGCGCGGCGAGCTGCAACTGAATGTGGAAGCGGTGCGCCGCACGGGGCAGGGGCGTCTTTACGAAGCCTTTCTCAGGCTGAAGGCGCAACTCGAAGCCGAGGGTCTCTTTGCCGCCGAACGCAAACGCGCTTTGCCGGCCCATCCGCGTGCGATCGGTATCGTGACGTCGTTACAGGCCGCCGCATTGCGTGACGTCCTGACCACCTTATCGCGCCGCGCGCCACATATTCCGGTGATCGTCTATCCGGCACCAGTGCAGGGCGTGGGCGCCAGCGCCAAAGTAGCCGCCATGGTCGATGCCGCCAACGCGCGGCGCGAAGTCGATGTGCTGATCGTGTGCCGCGGCGGTGGCTCGATCGAAGACCTGTGGGCGTTCAACGAAGAAGTGCTTGCGCGCGCGATCGCCGAAAGCGCGATACCGGTGGTAAGCGGCGTGGGTCACGAAACCGATTTCACGATCGCTGACTTCGCCGCCGACGTGCGCGCACCGACGCCCACCGGCGCCGCCGAACTCGTCAGCCCGCAGCGTGTGCTGTTGCTGCGCGAGCTCGACCATCGGCACGCGACGCTCGCACGTGGCTTCGGCCGCATGATGGAGCGGCGCGCCCAACAACTCGACTGGCTCGCACGCCGGCTCGTCTCGCCGGCCGAGCGGCTCGCGCGGCAGCGCACGCATTTGCAGCAATTGAGCGTGCGGCTGGCATCGGCAGGCGCGCGTCCCGTACGTGACGCCCGAGCGCGGTTTTCTCTGCTGCAGATGCGCTGGCAGCGCTGGCGGCCCGATCTCGCCGCGCATCAGGCAAAGCTCGGCATGCTTTCGCAGCGTCTGGACGCTGCATTGTTACGCCAGCATGAACGTCAGTCCGCGCGTATCGGCACACTGGCTGCCCGGCTCGAAGTACTGAGCCCGCAGCGCACGCTGGAGCGTGGTTATGCCGCCGTGCTCGATGCGCAGAGCGGCCGCGCGGTGCGTGCGCCGTCGTCGCTGAAGCCGGGGCGGCGCCTCACGGTGCATCTCGCCGAAGGGGCGGCGGACATTACCCTCGCCGACGTGCAACCGCGCCTGACCGACGGTTTCTGACACTTCGCCGATGGCACGCAAAAGCGCATTTTTGACCGTCGCCAGGGCCAGGCACGGCGCGTGCGAAAGCACTAATTACGCTATGTGTGCGGCATTTTCGCCGATGCCGGGCATAAAGTCCGTTGGTTTGCGGGGTTATTCCAACTCGCCTACAATCGAGTGCTCTGAAGCGTTATCCGCAGACTCCCCCACAACAGATACAGACACAAGGAAAGCACCATGGAACATACGCTCCCGCCGCTGCCGTTTGCAAAAAACGCACTCGTTCCGAACATGTCGGAAGAGACGCTTGAGTATCACTACGGCAAGCACCACCAGACCTATGTGACCAACCTGAACAATCTGATCAAGGGCACGGAGTTCGAGAATCTGTCGCTCGAAGAGATCGTCAAGAAGGCATCGGGCGGCATCTTTAACAACGCTGCTCAGGTGTGGAACCACACGTTCTTCTGGAACAGCCTGTCGCCGCAAGGTGGCGGTGCACCGACCGGCGCACTGGCTGACGCGATCAACGCCAAGTGGGGTTCGTTCGAGAAGTTCAAGGAAGAATTCGCGAAGACCGCAGTCGGCACGTTCGGCTCGGGCTGGGCATGGCTGGTGAAGAAGGCCGACGGTTCGCTCGACCTGGTGTCGACGAGCAACGCAGCTACGCCGCTGACCACGGACGCGAAAGCACTGCTGACGATCGACGTGTGGGAACACGCGTACTACATCGACTACCGCAATGCGCGTCCGAAGTTCGTTGAAGCGTACTGGAACATCGTCAACTGGGCATTCGCGTCGAAGAATTTCGCGTAAGTTTGCCGGTTGCAGTGTGACAGGATAGTTCGGATGTCCAACAAAATGGGAGATCCGAACGCATCGCTGCAATGAAGTCTGGAAACGGTAGTAAAGCAGAAAGCCCTCCTTCGTGAGGGCTTTCTGCTTTTTGGTTCTCCAGGTTTGGCGACGCCACGCGTCTTCAAAAGAATGGCGGCCCGCGCACGGCAGTCGATAGACGACGTTTGCACGTTTCTGCGCCGTCGCATTTGCGCGTCAAATCTTTCTCCATTCATATCCATTGTTACTTACGGGTTACTGGATATTTCTTGCGACCGGCAAGCTTCGTCGGCGTTCTGCATTCCAGGTACGGTCTTATCGAAAGCTCCTGGTCTTGTCACCGAAAGACTCGTCATCGTCGTCTCCATCACCTGAACGGAGCGCGCGCCGCACTGGCCATGCGCAGGGCGCTTGCGATGCTCGCTTACAGCTTCGTACCCTGAAAGCTTCCACGATGTCTGGCTCCCGGGCTGGAAGCGGTGTGACTGCATCACCACAAGTTTCGAAGGGTGAGAATTGGTAAACCTCGGTAAGGACTCGCTCGCTATCGTTCGCTGGTGTTCGTTCCCCTTCGCGCAGCCTGTGGTTCGCCTCGCGCGACGGCATCACAAGGATGTGATGCGGACAGTGGTCCGGATCGAAGTGACATCGATGAAATAGCAGTCCTCCGGCGGGGCACGATGGAAACCGCTCAGATCCTGGATCTCGCGACGGCACAGCATCTCGCGGGTGAGTTCGGCCATGCCCGCGAGCTGTACGAACGTGCGCTCGCGATCAACCCCGACGACGCGAACGTGATGTTCCGCCTCGGCGTGCTCGACATGCAAGGTGGCGCGTACGACACCGCACTTGCGTGGCTCGATGCGGCGCTGACTCGCGCGCCTGAAAACGCGCGATATCACTTCGTTCGGGGGCAAGTGTTTGCCGCCACCCAACGATTTGCCGAAGCGATCGACGCCTATCTGCAAGCACTGTCATTCGAAGCCGGTTCCACGGACGCGCTGTTCGCCCTGGCAGCGGCGCTGCAAGCAGTCGGTGAATACGCTGCTGCAATAGAGACCTATACGTCGCTGCTGGCGCTTGAACCGGGGCACGTCGACGCGCTCAACGACCTCGGCAACTGCTACCGGCAACAGGGCGACCTGCATGCCGCGGAAGCCGCTTACCGCCGCGCGATCGCGGTGCAACCCGATGACGCCAATGCACTCACGAATCTCGGCACGCTCCTCGAGGCGCACGGCCGTCTGGACGAAGCCGTGGTGCTCCTCGAGGCAGCGGTGCGCGTGGCACCCGGCTCGCCCTGTGGGTTGGTGAATCTCGGCGTCGCGCTCTGCCGGCGTGCTGAGTTCGTACGAGCCGCCGCGTTGCTGACGCACGCGCTCGAGTTGGACCCCGCCTTCCCCGAAGCAGCGTATAACCAGGCCAATGCACTGCATGCGCTCGGCAGGCGGAACGAAGCGGTAAGCCACTATCGGCTGGCGATCGAGCAAGCGCCGACCCATGCCGATGCGTACAACAATCTGGGCATCGTCCTTCAGGAATCGGGATCGCACGAGAACGCTGCGCGGGCGTTTAGCGCAGCGATCCGCCTGCGCCCCGGTTTCGTGGCCGCGCTCAACAACGCGGCGACCCTGATGCGTATGCTCGGCCGCATCGCCGAGGCGGAATCTCAGTTGCGCGAGGCGCTCACCGTCGACCCGCATCACTCCGTCACGCACAACAATCTCGGCAACGTGCTGAAGGACCAGGGGCGCCTCGACGACGGGATCGATTGCTATCGCCGGGCGCTCACGTGCGATCCCTACAACGTCGTCGCGCACAGCAATCTGGTCTACGCCTTGAGCTTCCAGGCTGAGCATCCCCAGCCGCTACTGGACGAATGCCGTCGATGGTCGGCGCGGCACGAGGCGCCGTATCGCGGCACCCACGAGCCGCATCCGAACGATGCGACGCCGTCCCGCCGCTTGCGCATCGGCTACGTGTCGCCGGACTTCCGCGATCACTGTCAGACGCTGTTCACGCTTCCACTGCTCTCACATCACGATCACGAACAGTTCGAAGTGTTCTGTTACGCGAGCGTCACCCGGCCGGATGATCTGACGCAACGCGTGGCTGCTCATGCCGACGTATGGCGTGACGTGCGCGCACTCAACGACGAGTGGCTCGCACAGATGATCCGCGACGACCGGATCGACATTCTGATCGACCTGACCATGCATATGGCGGATGGCCGTCCGCTGCTGTTTGCGCGCAAACCCGCGCCGGTGCAGATCGCGTGGCTGGCCTATCCGGGGACGACTGGCATCGATGCGATCGACTACCGGCTGACCGACCCATGGCTCGACCCGGCCGGCAGCGATGCCTGGTATAGCGAAGCTTCGATCCGTCTGCCTGACTCTTTCTGGTGCTATGACTCGTTGCTTGCAATTACCCACAGTTTGCGAGCTCGAAGCCGAGTTGGATATCGACTAGGCGGCGCAAGCCGCGCCAGATGACGGTATTGCCAGGAGGCGGATCGCTGGCACGGGCGAGGTAACCTCCGAGCTGTGCGAGCTTGATAAGACTGCGCGACAACGGCGGCGCATGGGCCGTTCGGGCCGTGTCCTTGACAACCTGGTCGAGCAGTTCGACCTCAGCCTGTGTCAGCGCAACTTGAGAGGGTGCATCGGGAGCGTATCGATTGATCATGGTCAACCAGAATATCCGCCAGCTAAGGATACAAAACACCGAAATCAGGTTGGCCAGCCGGTCGGCCGACCGCAGCCTCGACTCTTCGGCTTTGCATCCAGACTTCAGAATCTTGTGAAACGTCTCGATTTTCCATCGCATCGCGTACCAGTCGAGTTTTTCGATAGCGTCACGACGGGAGCGCACTGGCAAATCCGTGATCAACTTCCATTTGATCGGTTTCCTATCGGTCGGTTCGCCTCGTTCCGTAGCATGGATCACCGTCACTTGCAGCGCTGGATAGCGGCTTCGCTTACCGATCGGCGGCAAGACCGTGACCTGACGATATTTAATTTCGAGAAGTGCATGCGACGAATGGCCCTTCGCGTCTCGCGTCTCTACGCGGTGTAGCCCTTTGACCTGCACTGCAGACACTTCGTCACTCATGGTGTGCTCGCCGTCGCCGGCTAAACGGTCCTGACAAGTTCTCACCAGAAAATGAGTTCCTAACTCCTGTGCCGTACAGAATAATTCGTAGATGTCGCTCTCGCGATCGCCGACGTGAATGCAACGATCTGCATCGTTGAAGCGAGCTGTCGACTGCTGTAGATTACGCAGCCACCGAAAGCTCTCTTTCTCTTCGATCGGCACGCGTGTTGGATTGATTGCCTTTTTTAGTGCGTTACATCCCTTGAACTTTTTGCGAGTCCAGAACGTGATGGCCGCCAGTCCCAATGGCAAACCCTGAGGCGTGACAGCGAGGCTTGAATGCATGAGGATGCCGCATACGGTACGCACCGGTGGATTGCCGCTCACCTGTTTCCTGTAAGGCATCTTGCCGATCGCACCGATCGACTCTGGCTGATCTCGTTGGTATGAAAACTCCGTCGTATCCTGCAGCACCAAAATCGGACCTTCCGTTGCCTCGAAGCGAGCGCACGTTGCCTCGAAGTGTCCGCTCAAAATATCATGCTCGCTCACGCGATCGTTGGATAGAAATCGATAAGCTGCCTTGGTTTGGGCCCAATCCTGGCAAGCGAGCGGAATGCTCTGGCCTACGCTCCTCCACAACCGATCGAGTAATGTCCGAAATCGTGTGGCGAGTCGGCCGTCCCGGAAATTGCTACCCGCGACCTCGCGGTCCATCCACTCTCCGTCGTCCGGCGTCGCCACTTCGTCTGCCTGACGTACCGATTTAGGGTTAGTCCGATTTTTCATCTCATCGATATGTAGTCCTGATAGATAAAGTTAACAGAAAACCGCGGAGATGTGGGTAATTGCAAGGACTCGTTGACGGATACGCCTGAGGTCAATGCGTTGCCCGCGCTATCGAGCGGATATCCGACGTTCGGCTGCCTGAACAACCCGTGCAAGTTGAGCAATGCGACGTTCAGACTGTGGGGCGACGTGATGCGCGAGGTGGCGGACGCCCGGCTGCTACTGATGGCCCCGGATGGCGCGGCCCGTGCGGTTCTGCTCGAGCGGCTGGGACGCCATGGGGTCGGCGAGGAGCGGGTTTCCTTTACGTCGTTCCGGCCGCGCGCGGACTATCTGCGCACGTATCACCAGATCGATGTCGGGCTCGATACGTTTCCGTATAACGGCCATACGACGAGTCTCGACTCGTACTGGATGGGGGTGCCGGTCGTCACGCGGGTCGGCGGCACGTCAGTGGGGCGCGCCGGACTGAGCCAGTTGGAGAACCTGGGTCTGCTCGACCTCGCCGCGGACAGCGACGCACAGTTTGTCGAGACCGCCGTCATGTTGGTACGCGATCTGCCGCGTCTGAGCGAGATGCGTGGCAGCCTGCGCGCGCGGCTCGCGGCGTCGCCGTTGATGGACGGCGCGCGCTTTGCGCGCCATGTCGAGGCCGCTTACCGCCATGTCTGGCTAGCGTGGTGCGAACAGGTGCAACGGAGTACGCCGGCCAGGCGCGACGGCGCTACAGCGGGGGGTATCACGATGCCAGGGGAAGCCCTCGGAGGGCGGGTTGCGCATGTTTTTCCAGCAGTTACGCGGTAACGGGGAGAAATGGTTGTCAGGTCGGCGCCTGCCGGGCCGGCCGGGAGTGCAAGCTTTGTCACAGATGGTAACTGCGGCGAGGTCGGCGGATCCTTGTTCGGCGCCGATTCAGACCTTGTGCGCGTTCGATCAAGGCTGTGTCGACGCCGCCCCGGTCGTATCGGAATCCGTCGACATCTGCCGATGCCGATGGCCGCGTCCGCCGCCAGTGGGCGACACCGCACTCGCAGGCGCGGGCGGCGGTGGCGGGTGATTGATGTACTGGAAATTCTGCGCGATCGAGGCGCTGGGAAATGTCGTTGTCGACGGTTCGATCGCACTGCTCGGGAATGTCGTGTTCGACTGCGCGAAAACGGGCGATATGCAGGCGGTAGAAGCCGCCGCCACTATGAAAACAAGCCGGTTCATCGAGGCATCCTCTGTTTCATTGACTGTGTCGACTGAGCGCTCGCCCAGTCAGGCCGCCCAGGCATACAGGATGCCGTGCCCTTCGGCGGCCGGCATGACCCATATCGGCGCAAGCCAGTTTAGGCCGCGCGATACGAAAACAGGTTGCGGCTTCGCTTACAAGCGTTACCCGATATAACGTGGTGGTGTGCGCCGTTAAGGCATGCGAGACATGTCGCGCGAATGCCTGCAAGAATGTAAGTGAAAAACTTTCTGTAACGATCTCGTAACCAAGGACGATACCGATTGGCATAACGTTTGAATTCCAATGTCTCTGAAGCGCACGAACATGATCTCCAGCACCAAGTCGATAAGCCTCGCCATACCGGCCGCCGTCGTTGCGCTCGCGCTCGGCGGTTGCGCGGTTATGCCGCCGAGCGGCCCAAGCCTGGTCGCGCTGCCGCGCAGCGGCGAGCCGCTCGGGCAGTTCCAGCAGGACGACTATGCATGCCGCGACTACGCGAACCGCTCGACGGACCCGAACGCGGCCGCCCAGGCGGCGACCACGAACAGCGTGAACAGCGCGGCGCTGGGCACGCTCGGTGGCGCGGCTGTCGGTGCATTGATCGGTGCGGCGGCAGGCAATGCCGGCGCGGGCGCAGCCATCGGCGCGGGTAGCGGGCTGCTGATCGGCGGTGCGAACGGGGCGAATGGCGCGCAGTATTCCGCGGCAGGCCTGCAAGCGCGGTACGACGCCGCCTACGCGCAGTGCATGACCTCAAAAGGCAACACGATCTCGCAGCCGCAGCAGCCGGCCTACTATGCGCCGCAACCGGCCTATTACGCACCGCAGCCGTACTACTATGCGCCGCCGCCGAGATATGTCGCGCCGCCTCCGGTGATGTACGCGCCTTACCCGTATTACTGAGGTCGATCGGGAACCTCGCTTCGTCGAAACAATCTGTTTGCCCCAGGGAGCAGGCAAGTTTGTTGCTGTAAAGCTTTTGTCATGTCTGGCGGAAAGACACGAAACGATGGCGGCAGGCCGCCCGGCAAAGGGCGTACGTTTGGATCGAAGGCCAGGGACGCCAATTGTCTGGCGGTTCCGCACAGCCCGCAAACTCCACTCCATCCCTGCCGGCATCCGCCGTTTCTGACTCCGCCGTTCGACGTAGCCCGACGCACGGAGTGAGCCGGACATCGTGCAAACGAGGCGACCATGCAGCGACCGCAAACCGGCACGTTCAATCCGAGTGTGTGGTCCCGCGTGTGCGAGTGGCTGGCGATTGCATTCGTCGCCGGCTGCTTCCTTTCTTGCGGCGGCGGCTCGGGTGGCTCATCGGGTACGGGTTCGGCGGCCGGCAACGGCACCACCGGCGGCGGCTCGACGACCGGCAGTGGTGGCAGCGGCTCAACCAGTTCGGGTGGCACGGCGATGGGAACGGCGGCCTTCGCCACCGACGTGCTGATGCATCACAACGATCTCGCCCGCACGGGCCAGATGCTCGCCGAGACGATGCTGACGCTCGCGAACGTGAATTCAGCGAGTTTCGGCAAAGTCGCGTTTCTCGCCGCGGACGGCAAGGTCGATGCAGAGCCGCTGTTCGCCACGAGTCTGTCGATTGGCGGCACCGCTCACGACGTGGTCTACGTCGCCACCGAACACGATAGCGTGTACGCGTATGACGCCGCCACCTTCGCGCAATTGTGGAAGGTATCGTTGGTCGGCAGCGGCGAGACATCCAGCGACGACCGCGGTTGCCAGGACATCACGCCGGAGATCGGCATTACGTCGACGCCGGTGATCGATCGCAATCGCGGCGCGAATGGCGTGCTGTATGCCGTGGCGATGACCAAAGACGGCAGCGGTGCGTACCATCATCGGCTGCATGCGCTCGACCTGACCACTGGGGCAGAGGTGCTCGGCGGGCCGACGGAGATAGCGGCGAGCTTCCCCGGCAACGGCGCGGGGAGCGTCAACGGCACCATCACCTTCAATCCGTCGCTCCACGCGGTGCGCGCGGCGCTCACGCAGGTCGGCGGCAACGTCTATATGGGCTGGACTGCGCACTGCATGTCGGGCGCTTACACCGGCTGGTTGATGGCCTATAGCGCCGACACGTTGCAGCAGACCAGCGTGTTCGATGTCGCGCCGAACGGCAGCCAGGGATCGATCTGGATGGCGGGCTCAGGCATGGCGTCGGACGGCACCTCGATTTACGTCGTCGACGGCAACGGCACGTTTGGCACCACACTGAATGCGCAAGGCTTTCCGGTTGACGGCGACTTCGGCAACTCGCTGATGAAGCTGTCGTTAGGAAACCTGCAGGTCACCGATTACTTCGCCATGGATAACGTCGTGGCCGAGGCAAATGCCGACAACGATTTTGGTTCGGGCGGCGTGATGCTGTTGCCGGATCAGACGACCGCGGGTGGCGTCGTCAAACACCTGGCGGTGGCGGCGGGCAAGGACAATCTGATCTATGTGGTCGATCGCGACTCGATGGGTAAATTCAGTCCCACGGCGAACAATAACTGGCAGGTGTTGACCGGCACGCTCGCGGGCGGCATCTGGGGGTCGCCGGCTTATTACAACGGTGCGGTCTACTACGGCGGCTGGAACGATAACCTGAAGGCGCTGCCGATCTCCGGTGCGTTTCTTGCGACCACCGCATCGTCAAAGAGTCCAACCACCTTTGCCTATCCCGGTGCGACACCGGCCGTGTCGGCCAATGGTTCGAGCAACGGCATCGTGTGGGTGGCGGAAAACGGCACAACGGGTGCCTTGCATGCGTACGACGCAAGCAACCTCGCGAGCGAGCTGTACAACAGCAATCAGGCCGGCGCGCGCGATCAATGGGGCGCGGGCAACAAGTTCATCACGCCGATGATCGCGCGGGGCAAAGTGTATGTGGGCGCGACGAACGGGGTGGCGGTGTTTGGTTTGCGGTAGGCGGTGCCGTCGCGGCTTCAGTATCAGCTTCAACTTCAGCGCGATCGAAGCGTTGCGAACCGGAAATGGAAAAGCCCCTGTTCATTGCGAGCAGGGGCTTGTTGTTTGCAGCGGAGTTTGCATTGCGGCACTCACATTGCTACGGGCGTACCGGAAGAAATCAGTACACGTCGCGCAAAGTGAGAGGCTTACTCCGCCTCGCTCGTTGCCGCTGTCTTACGCGGACGGCGACTGCGTGGGGCGGTTTTGCGCGCTGCCTTTTTGGCGGCCACGGGCGCTTTTTCTTCGGCGACCGACGCCACCGGTGCTTCAGCAGGCGCCGCGATTTCCGGTACCTCGTCGATCTTTCGCGGTGTTGCCTTCTTCGTTTTCTTCGCGGCTGTCTTGCGCGGTGCACGTTCCTTGCGGCGCTTAGGTTGCGTGCCGCTCGTTTCCTGTGCGTCTTCTTCGGCTACCGCGACCGGTTCAGCCGCAAAGGTCTCAGGTTCTGCCCAGGCGGCTTCCGGCTGTTCGAAAACGGATTCACTGGCCGATGGCGCGCGCGTGTGCCCTGTGTCAGTTTGAGCCTGTGCATGGCGGCTGTGGTCAACCGCCGCACGCTCTTCCTGCGCGCTTTCCTGCTGGCCACGGCCGGGTTTGCGATTGCCGCGGCCTCGGCGGCGCGACTCGTGCTTGCCGCCCGACTCGGCGACCACGGTTTCGGCAACCTGTGTTTCAACGATCTGTTCTGCCGACTCACCCGCTTCGGCCGGCTCGTTCACGTTTTCGGCGCCAGCGTTTCCAGCCGTGCCCCGATAAACGTACGCGCCTGACTTCTCATCGCGGCCGAATTCGAGCAGCCCGCGCGCATGCGCTTCTTCCAGCAGATTGCCGAATGCGCGAAAGCCGTAGTACGTTTCGTTGAAATCCGGCTTGCGGCGCTTGATCGCGTTCTTCAGTACCGATGCCCAGATCTTGCCGCTGTCGCCACGTTCGGACGCGAGCGCGTCGAACGTCTGCACGGCGATCTCGACCGCCTTGGTTCGGCGTTTTTCGAGGTCTTCCTTGCTGCGCGACTTTTCTTCGTCGGGCGTACGTTTGGCCGTCTGCTGCGCGGTCTGCTGCGGGCGCGACGACTCGCGCTTGGTGACCGTGCGCTGACTTTCGCGGACGAGGTCGTCGTAAAAGAAGAATTCGTCGCAGTTCGCGATCAGCAGATCCGAGGTGGATTGCTGCACGCCGACGCCGATCACCTGCTTGTTGTTCTCGCGCAGCTTCGATACCAGCGGCGAAAAGTCCGAGTCGCCACTGATGATGACGAAGGTGTTGACGTGCGATTTCGTGTAGCAGAGGTCGAGCGCGTCGACCACGAGCCGGATGTCGGCGGAATTCTTGCCCGATTGGCGCACGTGCGGAATCTCGATCAACTCGAAATTGGCCTCGTGCATCGCGCCTTTGAAACTCTTGTAGCGGTCCCAGTCGCAATACGCTTTCTTCACGACAATGCTGCCCTTGAGCAGCAGACGTTCGAGCACCAGCTTGATGTCGAACTTGTCGTACTTCGCGTCGCGCACGCCGAGCGCAACGTTTTCGAAGTCGCAGAATAGCGCCATGCTGACGGTTTCGTTGGATGACGCCATGAATATCTCCATTGAAGCGATCGTCAAATTCGACGAATCGCGACCATGATAGCGATTCCTACGGAGGTGATCAGCTTTTGTGTTTCCGGCGCACCGATAGGGCCGGCAAAAGCCGTCCGGGGCGAGGCGTTCGGAAGGTGCGCAGGTGCTGGCGGTGCGCACCCGTTACGGGGCGGAAACCGGCGCGCGCATGAGCGGACTCAGCGTGGCGGTCGCGCAAGCGCTCAGTGCCGCGTCGACATGAGCGCAAGCCGCTGCAGCAAGAATACGGGAGCGAGACGAAGGCATCGCTCGACGCCCGACTCATCTGAGCCGGACGGACGGCGGAGTTGCGCGCTACATGTCATGGTGGCGAGTCGAGTCGCCTAGCGCCGCGCGTGTTTCCAGCACCTCGTCGACGAGGCCATACTCCTTCGCGCCTTGGGCCGACATGAAGTTGTCGCGGTCGGTGTCGCGGACGATCTCTTCGATACTGCGCCCGGTGCACTCCGCCATCATCGCGTTGAGCCGTTGGCGCAGGTAGAGCACCTCTCTCGCCTGGATTTCGACGTCGGCAGCGGTGCCCTGGCTGCCGCCTGACGGCTGGTGAATCATGATCCGCGCGTTCGGCAGCGCGTACCGTTTGCCGCGCTGGCCGGCGGTCAGCAAAAACGTCCCCATGCTGGCGGCAAAACCGGTGCACAAGGTCGACACCTCCGGCTTGATGAACTGCATCGTGTCGTAGATGGCGAGGCCGTCGTACACCGAGCCACCCGGCGAATTGATGTAAAAAGAAATATCCTTGTCGGGATTCTCGGATTCCAGAAACAGCAATTGGGCGACGATCAGACTAGCCGACTGTTCGTTCACCGGACCGACCAGAAAAACGATGCGCTCGCGCAGCAGGCGCGAATAGATGTCGTAGGCGCGCTCGCCGCGGCCGGACTGTTCGATCACGGTGGGCACGAGGCCGAGGCCAGTGACGGAAGGATAGCTGGAATGCATGTTTGCCTCGTTTCAGGCGGCGCGTTGCCGATTGCTGGTAGCCGGTAGGGATGTGGCCGATTCGAACAACCGCGCACCCGTTGCGCGGGTTGTTGTCCTTATGACGAGGGGAAGGGCGCTGGCGTGACAGGAATATTTTTTCGTTGGGCTGTCACATCGGCGGGAGCCCGAGCGTCAAGGTAAAAAGGATGCAGATCAGGAGGTCAACGCATGACGGAACAAGGAATCGACAAGGCATCCAGCTTCGAGGCCGTGCGTGCCCGCCTGCTCGCGCTGGCGTACCGCATGCTCGGCAGCCGCGCCGAAGCGGAAGACGTGGTGCAGGACGTCTGGCTCAAGTGGCATCTCGCCGATACGCAAGAGGTGCAGACACCAGCCGCCTGGCTCACCACAATCACCACGCGCGCGGCTATCGACCAGCTGCGCCACGTGCAGCGCGAACGTGCGTCACAGGCTGCCGGCTGGCTGCCTGAGCCCTGGCTCGACGAGGTGGCGCCGTCGGCGGAGGAACTGGCCTTGCGCGCGGCGGAGATGTCGTACGGCGTGATGCTCCTGCTCGAGCGTCTGAAGCCGGATGAGCGGGCGGCATTCGTGCTGCACGAAGCTTTCGATTGTGACTACGCGGAGATTGCGAAAATCCTCAACCGTACGCCGGCCAGTTGCCGGCAGATCGTCCATCGGGCCAAGGGGCGTTTGCAGCGTGCGGGCGCGCCGCTGGAACGGCCGGATCCCGCCGCGCATGCACAGATCGTGGAACGCTTGCGCGCAGCGCTGGAGGCGCAGGATCGGGCGGGCTTGTTACGGCTCTTTAGCGATGCGCCGGAAGTCGTCAGCGACTCGCCGGTGTGCACGCAGGAACTGGCGCCAGTGGCCTGGATGGAGACGGTGACAGCGCTCGCGCATCAGGCGAGCCATGCGGAGGTGGTGTCGGTCGAAGGCGCAATGTGTATTGCGTTGCTCTTCGAAGGCGAGGTTGTCGGGGTAGTCGACGTGTCCACGCAAAGTCTGGTGGACGGTTCGACGAAGATCGTTGCGTTGCGCGCCGTCACCAGCGCGGCGCGTTTGCAGGCAGCCAACCGCTTGCTGGGCCGCGCGGCCGTCATGAAGCTGCTCGCGCGGATCCAGCAGAACGCCCTTGCCTCAATTACGATGCGCAGCGACTTCCCAGTTGATGTCAACGCATAGCACCTGAGTGCCGTGCGGCGTATGCGCGGCGATCGAGGCCGTTACGCACAAGTGCGCTTCGTTAATCGACAGGTAGGGCGGCGTGAGGTGTACCTGGCCAGGCACGCGCATGGCCTGAATAAAGTACGGCCGGCGTTCCCAGCTCGCGCCTTCTGAATGCAGCAACGGCCGGAAGCGCTTGGCGCGTTGCGAAGCGCGCCCCGCCGGCAGCACGTTGTCGCCGATCTGCCGGCCCGAACCGTCGAGCACGAAACAGCGTGCCGTCTCGCCGAGCGTGAGCAGCGTCGCGGTCGCCTGGGTCACCGATTCCCCGGCCACGAGTTGGGCCGCCGCCGTTTCCAGCGCCGTGACATAGGGTGCGAGCCGCGCGGACTGTGCGCGTTCGCGCGCGGCGACCCGTTCGCGTAGCGCCGCGGAGAGCGAGTCCATCAAGCCGGCCGCCGCTTGCGGTTTCACCGGCTCGACGCTCGGGCCCGCGAAATACGCACCCTGCACGAAGTCGACGTTGCATTCGAGCGCGATCAGCGCATCGCGCTCGGTGCTCAGGCCGCCCATCAGCACGAGTTGGCCGGATTCGTGCAGCAGCGAAACGAGGCCCGGCAGCACGCGTTCGATATGCGAGTGTTCGCTCGCTTGCGCGAGAATGCAGCGGTCGAGCGTGACGATGTCCGGACGCAGATTCCACACCCGGTCGATGTTCGAATGCTTGGCGCCAAAGCCGTCCAGCGCGATCAGGAAGCCGGACTTGCGCAGCGCGTCGATGATTTCGGCGAAGCGCGTGGTTTCGCCGCCTGCCTGCTCGGACACTTCCAGCACCACCCGTTGCGGCGGCAGGCCTAGCGCCTTGAGGCCGGCGAGCAGTGCGTCGCCGTAACTGGTGTCCATCAGCGCTGCGGGGTGGAGGCTCAGGAAAAGCCATTCGTCGTGGCTGTCGAATGCGTTGAAGTTGCCCAGATGCAGCGATTCGGCGAGCCGCCCGAGTTCCAGCAGGTCGCCGCGCCGCGCCGCCTGGGTGAAAACCTCGTGCGAGGGCACCTGCAGCGCATGTTCGTCGTGTGCGCGCAGCGAAGCGTGATAACCGATCGCACGCCGGTGCGACACCGAAAAAACCGGCTGGAACACGCTGAAAACGGTGTAGCCGCCGTACAGGACGGTGCGCCGGGAGCCTTCGTCGCCCGCCATCGGGCGCGGCGGCTGGAAGCCGGGAGGATCGAGTTCGATCATGCTCATCATGTCAGTCGTGTGGAGGTGGCGGCGCGCGTCTCATGCTCGACGCGAGTGGGCACGCGCAAAATGTGAGTTTACAGGATAGGCGAGCAAGAACTATGCGCGTGCGGAAACGCCCCGTGCGCGCCCGCTCACCGCTGTCAGTCCGGCGATTGTGCGCCAGCGCGGTCGCGAAGGCGATAATTCGCACTTCAGTGGTGCGATCCGCGCCCCGTTGCGGGTCGGCGACGGGGCGCGGCGGGTAACAGCAACGCCACTGCAGCTTGACGCAAAACTCAGGTCCGTTCCGAGGGATCGGTCTTTTTCGCGGGTGTGCGGATGTCCGGCGACAGTTGCGCGAAGATCCACGACGAGCCGGCGGTGATGATGCCGACACACAGGAACGTCGCATGGAACGCGGGCAGCGAGTTGGCGGCGGTCACGCGTGGCAGGAGGCCGGTGAAGGTCGCGAGCAACGCGCCGGCGACCGTCACACCGAGGCTCATCGACAGCATCTGCACCAGCGAGAACAGGCTGTTGCCGCTGCTCGCGCCGCCGGTGCCGAGGTCCTTGAGCGTGAGCGTGTTCATCGCGGTGAACTGCATCGAGTTGACCGCGCCGAAGAACGCCAGTTGCACGAGCCGCAGCCACAGCGGCTGGCTGGCTGAAGTGAGCGCGAAGCTCGCCATGGTCAGCCCCACCAGCACCGTATTGACGATCAGCACGCGCCGGTAGCTGTATTTGACGATCAGTGTAGTGACGAGACGCTTGGCCGCCATGCCCGCGGCCGCCACCGGCAGCATCATCATGCCGGCTTCGAAGGCGCTGTAGCCGAGACTCACCTGCAGGAGCAGAGGAATCAGATACGGCATCGCACCGCTGCCGATCCGCGCGAACAGATTGCCGAGCAGGCCGACGCTGAACGTGTGGATCCTGAACAGGTCGAGCGGGAAGATCGGCGCGGGCTCGCGTACGGCGTGCAAACCGTAGGCGACGAAGCAGGCGAGGCTCAGGATCAGCAGCACCAGCACGGTGGCGTGCTGAATGCCAAACTCCGTGCGGCCGTCCAGCGCGAATGAGATCGCCACCATGCCGAAAATCAGCAGCAGATAGCCCTTCAGATCGAACTTGCCGGTGTGCTCGTTGCGGCTATCCGGCATGAAGATGAATGTGGCGATGCAACCCACGATCCCCACTGGCACGTTGATCAGAAAGATCCAGTGCCACGAAGCGATTTTCACGAGCCAGCCGCCGAGCGTCGGGCCGATCAGCGGTCCGATCAGCCCTGGAATCGCCACGAACGACAAAGCCGGCAAATAGCGTTCGGCCGGAAAGGTACGCAGCACCGCGAGCCGCCCGACCGGCAGCAGCATCGCGCCGCCCACGCCTTGCACGATGCGGTAGATCACCAGTTGATTCAGGGTATGCGCGTTGGCGCACAACAGTGAGCCGACGGCGAACACGAGGATCGCGCTGAAGAACACGCGCCGCGTGCCGAGTTTGTCGGCGAGCCAGCCGGACACCGGGATCATGACCGCCATCGTCAGCGAGTACGCGATCACCACCGATTGCATGCGTAACGGCAACTCGCCGAGGCTCGTCGCCATCGCGGGGAGCGCGGTGTTGACGATCGTGGAGTCGAGCGTCTGCATGAAGAAGCCGGTGGCGACGAGCCACAGCATCACGGTGAGCGAGCGGGCCGAGGGGCCCGAAGTGGCGGCGGGGGCGGAGGCGGGCAGGATCGGCGGCGTGGACATGGAGGGCGGCTAGGCGCGCAGGGACGGGCTGGGACTCGCTATTCTAGGGAAAAGCGTGGCCCGGCGCAGCGGATATACGCTCAGCGCGAAGGCAGGATGAAGAGGTCAGTCCGAGGCAGGCAACGCCACAGCAGCACGGAAAAATGCCTGGGCGCGCGGGTCATTGCCGAACGCGGCGTGAATCCTGGTCCACGGGCTCACTTCCATGTTCGGCCGAAAATAGCTGCCGGGCGCCACGGTCACGCCGAGCGGTGCGCCGCATGCCACCAGCCGTTCGGCGTTATCGACGTGCGGCACACGCGCCCATACGAACTTGCCGCCGACAGGCTTTTCGAACAGCTCCCAGCCGGCGTCTTCAAGTGTCTGGATGGTCGAGCCGAGCGCGTCGCGCATGCGGCGGCGCAGTCGTTCCAGATACTTGCGGTACGCGCCGCGCTCCAGCAATGACACGGCGACCGCCTCGGCAAAGCGCGAACCGCCGATGCTCGTCAGCATCTTGATGTCGACCAGATCCTTGATGATCGCGTGGCTCGCGACCACGCAGCCGATCCGCAACGACGACGACAGCGTCTTCGACAAGCCGCCCACGTAGATCACGTGTTCGAGCTGGTCGAGGGTTGCGAGACGGTCGGTGACGTCGGCCTGGAAGTCGGCGTAGATGTCGTCTTCGATGATCGTGAAGCCGTGTTCGCGCGCCAGCTGCAGTAGCCGGAATGCCACCGGCGGTGCGACCGTGGTGCCGGTTGGATTGTGGAATACCGTGTTGATGAACATCAGCTTCGGCCGGTGCACTTGCAACTGCGCCTGCAGCACATCGAGGTCGGGGCCGTTGCGGGTACGCGGAATGCCGATCAGCTTCACGCCGTGCAGCTTCAGCAGACCGTACAGGTTGTAGTAGCCGGGGTCCTCGACGAACATTGTGTCGCCGGCTTTGAGCATGTAGCGCATCAGCAGATCAAGCGCCTGGCTCGCGCCATTGGTGATCAGAATCTGCGAGGCGTCCGCCTGAATCCCCAGTTGACCAATACGGCCTTGCAGATGTTCGCGCAAGGTCAGATTGCCGAGCGGGGTCGCGTAATCGACCATGCTCGCGATGTCGGTGCGCGACACGTGGCGAATTGCCTGCGCGAGGCTCTCCGTGTCGCGCCACGCATCGGGAATGAAGCCGCTGCCGAGCTTGAGCGTCTCACTTTGGTAGTTGAACTGCTGGAGGATGTGCCCCGATTCGTCCTCGGCGCGGCGCGGGTCCGAGGTGCCCTGGCAATGCGCGCCTGGCGGCTGGCGGTCGGCGACATAGAAACCCGAGCCGTGACGCGAGTCGACATAGCCGAGCGACACCAGCCGGTCGTAAGCCTCGATCACGGGAAACCGGCTCACGCCGTAGTCGGCGGCGAACTGACGGATTGACGGCAGCTTGGAGCCGGGGTGAGCGGTGCGCGAACGAATCCAGGCGGTGACGCCCGTGACGATCTGCTCGGTGAGCGGTACGCCGTTATCCCGATCGAGTTGGATTTCGAGTTTCATGCGGTTCTTTTCCTTCGCCGGGCAGCCAGGGCTCCAGAGCGCCCGAACCGTCGGTGCGGCGCGCGCTGCACGCGCTGATAAAGCGCGATTGCCGCCAACTGTCCGTTTTTTCGACTGAACAGTTCCGATGAAAGTGTTCGGAACTGTGCATGGGTATTCGATGATCGCACGTCAATAATCAGTACAACAGGAAGTTTCTTTGAAGGAGAAAAGCGATGCGTGAAGTCCGGATTTTCGAAATGGAACATGACGAGCCCGCGGCGGCCTGGCGTGTCGCGCGTCCGTCGGTCTTCAAGGTGATCTCGGGCGAGATCTGGTTGACTGTCGAAGGCGAAAACGGCGATCACTGGCTGGCAACGGGGCAATCGATCGAGTTGCCGCGCGGTGCGCTGGCGTGGGTCAGCGCAGGGCGGGCCGGTGCACGTTTCGCGCTGGCTAGCGGGTCAGAACGCGCTGCAACGCGGCCGCTGAGCGGTTCGCCGGTATTGAACTGGCTGCCGCGCTGGTTAGGCGTGGCGTGACGGGCAACTGTGGTTGCCATGGCCGCTAAGATAGCTGCGGCTCGTGTCGCTGGCGTGGCTGATGCCGGATACATTTGCTTGTGCCCGGCGCAGGCGGTACGTGCCGCATTTGCTTTGCTGCCGGCGTGTGCCGCGCCTCATCCGGCCGCCTCGACCTCCCCGATATAGCGCGCGCGTGGCCGGATCAACCGGCCGTCGCGCGTCTGTTCCATTGCATGGGCGATCCAGCCGACCACCCGGCCGACCGCGAACAGCGTGAATGCGGCGCCGGCCGGCAGGCCGAGTACCCGTTCGACGGCCACAAGTGCAAAGTCGACGGTCGGCTCCGCGCCGGTCGTGTCGCGCACTGCGCGCGATAGCGCCTGCACTTCGCCGAGCGGCGAACGGGCCGCCGCGCAGTCGGCGAGCATCTCGAGCAGCAGACGCGCGCGCGGGTCGCCGTCCGGATAAAGCGGATGGCCGAAGCCTGACAGCACCGGCCCATGCGCGCCGTGCTCGTGGCGGGCGAGCCGGTTCGCCAGATAGCGGTCGAGATCGGGTGCGCGTGACGCTTCATCGAGCAGCGCGGCAATCCGTACCGTTTCGCCACCATGTCGCGGGCCGGCCAATGCGGCCAGACCGCCGGCTACGGCGCCGAACAGATGCGTTCCCGTTGACGTGATGCAGCGAACCGTGAAGGTCGACGCATTCAGTTCATGATCCGCGCAGGCCACCAACGCCGCGCGCAGCAGCCCCGCTTGCTGACGGTTGCGTAAATTCCACGCCGAAGCCAACTGCTTGTGCAGCGGCTCGTTCGACGGCGCCGCCGACACCATCGCGGCGGCCAGCAAGCGCATGACCGCGCAGGCGGTATCGAGTTGCGCGTCGCGGCCGAGCGCCCATACCCGCGGCATTTGCGCGGCAGCGGCCGGCAGCAGCACGAGCGCGCGGTCGAGCGGCGTGCTGTCGCTCCAGAGCTTGAGCCACGCGGCCCACTGCGCGGCGGCGAACGGGACGGCCGGTGCATCGGCGATACGCCTCGCACTGCATTCCCACAACAACGCCGCGACATCTTCCAGGGATGCCGTGCGCGCCAGTTCCATGGCGTTGTGCCCGCGATACAGCAGGCGGCCGTCGGCCACCAGCGTGATCGACGATTCGAGCACCGGCACGCCCCAGTCCAGCACCTTTTGCGCGACCTTGCCGGCGCGCTTGCCGTCTTCCTTGCGCCGGACGAGCCGCCGCACTTCGCCGGCGTCATAGAGCCGGTGCTTGCCTTGCGCATCCGGCGATGAGCTCAGCATGCCGCGGCTGACATACGCATACAGCGTAGGCAGGCTGATGCCGAGCGTGGCGGCGGCCTCGGCCGCGGTCAGGGAATGGGAGGGCGGCATGGAAACGCGTAGAAACCGAAGAAATCAATATATATTGATTATCACAATCAAGATTGATTGCGACAAGGCGAAATTCTAGACTCGGTTCACTTTCTTCCTGTTCCAACTCGAACGAGATGAACGACATGAGCACCATGACGCCTGAACTCGCACTCAAACATATCTGGATGACCGCGCAATGCGACCCGGCTGCGCTGCGATCCGTCTCGCTTCCTGGCACCGATCCAGGCTTGCCCTCGGTCTATCGGGTCGGCGCGTTGGCCTCGGCGACCATCGCCGCGAGCGGCCTTGCGGCTGCCGAATACCATCGCTTGCGCACCGGGCGCCGGCAGCACGTCACCGTGGAGATGCGGCGCGCGCTGGCTTCGTTTCGCAGCGAGCGCTATCTGCGCATCGACGACGGCCCGCCGCCCGCTTTGCGCGATCCGGTGATGGGTTTCTACGCGACGCGCGACGGCCGCTGGATTCAACTGCACACAAACTTTCCGCATCATCTTGAAGGCGTGCTGAAGGTGCTCGGCTGCGCGAACGATCGCGCGGCGGTGGCCGAGGCGATTCGCGGCTGGGATGGTGCGATGCTTGACCAGGCGCTTGCCGATGCGGGCCTGTGCGCCGCATTGATTCGCACGCCCGACGAGTGGGCCGCGCTCGATCAGGCAAAAGCGATTGCGGGGCTGCCGTTGTTCGAGATCGAGCGCATCGGCGACGCGCCGGTCGAGCCGCCGCGCGAAGCCGGCGCAGAGCGGCCGCTGGCGGGCGTGCGGGTGCTGGATCTGTCGCGCATCATTGCCGGGCCTGCGGCGGGGCGCGCGCTCGCGCAGCATGGCGCCGAGGTGTTGATGGTCAACGGTCCGCACTTGCCGAACATTGCGCCGCTGGTGATCGACAACGGGCGCGGCAAGCGCTCAGCTGTGATCGATTTGCGCGATGCCACTGGCCGGGAAACGTTAAATGGCCTCGTTAGCGACGCCGATGTGTTTTTGCAGGCGTATCGGCCCGGGGCGCTCACGGCGCGCGGGTTCGGTCCCGACGAACTGGCGCGGGCGCGGCCGGGGATCGTCTATGTCTCGGTTTGCGCTTATGGGCACAAGGGCCCTTGGGCCGGGCGGCGCGGTTTCGATAGTCTGGTGCAGTCCGCGAGCGGGATTGCTTTTACCGAACGCGAGGCGGCGGGATGGGATGAGCCGAAGCATCTCCCTTGTCAGGCGTTGGACCACGCGACGGGATATCTGGCTGCTTTCGGCGCAATGGCCGCGTTGGCGCGGCGAGCCACCGAAGGCGGGAGCTGGCACGTGAGGGTATCGCTCGCACAGACCGGGCGGTGGTTGCAATCCTTCGGATTGCTTCCCGACGGCTGGAAGGCGCCCGAGGTTTCGATCGACGATGTGCGGGATTGCCTGGGAACCGTGCAGTCGGAGTTCGGGCGAGTGCTGGGCGTTTTGCCGGCCGAGCGTCTGGAGGAGACGCCCGCATCTTTTGAGTTGCCGCCGGCTCGGATAGGGGCGCATGAGGCGAAATGGGCGTGAAGGCATTGTGATCGCCGCGCAGGACAAACTGCGCTTACTTCCTCAACTCCGCCACGAAATCATAGTAATCGTTCCGGCAGTAGGTATCGGTCAGCTCGATCGCCCGCTGATCCGCCGTGTACCCGACACGAGTGATCAGCAACAGCGCCTCGTTAGGGGCGATGCTCATCTGCTGCGCGATCTCGTCGTTCGCGTTCACCGCGCGAAAATGCTGCAGCGCGCGCACAATCGTCAGTCCGCGATTTTCCAGGTACGTGTACAACGAATCGCCAATCGCCTGGGGATCGGGAATCACTGCGGCAGGGAAAGTGGAATTTTCCACCGCCATCACGATGCCGTCGGCGAGGCGCAAGCGGCGCAGCCGCGTCACCGCCGCCGCCGGCGACAAACCCAGTTGAATCACCTCATCGCGGTTAGCCGGCGAAATTTCTCGCGACAACCACTTCGAACTCGGCGTAAAACCGCGTCGCCGCAGCATTTCGCTGAAACTCGACAGACGCGATAGCGGATCTTCGTAGCGCGGCGTGATGAAGCTGCCCGCGCCTTGAGTGCGGCGGATCAATCCCTGTTCGACCAGTAGGGCAATGGCTTTGCGCGAGGTGATCCGCGACACGCCGAGCGCTTCGGACAGCACGCGCTCGGAGGGCAGCGCCTCGCCCGCGTTCCAACGGTTTTCGTGAATCGCACTGCCGAGCTTGCGAGCGAGTTGCAGGTACAGCGGTGTGTCGTTTTCCGGGTCCGGGCGCAGGTCGCGCCAGCGGTCTTCCGAGGCAGAGGTCATGGGGCTCACGCAAGAAGGGCAAGCGGCAATTCTAAGACATCGGCGCGCTCCGTTATAGCGGGCTTTTGCCTGGTGCCCGATCCGATGCTCGTGCAACCGCTAAACTCGTCCCCATGAATTCCATATCATGCGCCGCGGATTTGCCTGCGCCGCCGCATCGACATGGACGCGTTGCCCAATGTTTAGCCACTTCGAGGAGAAAGCATGACGACCGATATCGCAAGCGTGAGCCTGCCCGACGGCGAGCGTATTCCGAAACTGGGGCAGGGCACCTGGGAGATGGGTGAACAGCCGGCGCGCCGCGCCGCGGAACTCGCCGCGCTGCGCTGCGGCATCGAACTGGGCATGACGCTGATCGACACGGCTGAAATGTACGGCGACGGCGCTACCGAATCGCTTCTCGGAGAAGCGCTGGCGGGGCTGCGCGATCAGGTCTTTCTCGTCAGCAAGGTGTATCCGCATAACGCCAGCCGGCGCGGCGTGATCGCGGCCTGCGAGCAGAGCCTCAAGCGCCTGAAAACCGATCGGCTCGATCTGTATCTGCTGCACTGGCGCGGCTCGGTGCCGCTCGCGGAAACCGTCCACGCGTTCGAGGCATTACGCAGCGCGGGCAAGATTCGCCACTGGGGCGTTAGCAACTTCGATACCGACGATATGGAAGAGCTCGTCGCCACGCCGGGCGGCGAGGCGTGCGCGACCAATCAGATTCTCTACAACGTCGCGCGCCGTGGACCGGAATTCGACCTGTTGCCGTGGCTCGCCGCGCGCAACATGCCGGCGACGGCATACAGCCCGGTCGATCACGCGCGCCTGCCGAAACGCTCGCCGCTCGACGATATCGCCGACGCACGCGGCGTCTCGGTGTTTCAGGTGGCGCTTGCGTGGGTGTTGCAAAAGCCCGGCGTGTTCGCCATTCCGAAAGCCGGCCGCGTCGAGCATGTGCGCGATAACCATCGGGCGTCGCAACTGCAACTCGACGCGCATGAGCTCGCTGCCATCGACACTTACTTCAAACCGCCACGCAGCAAGCGGCCACTCGAAATGCTGTGAGCGCAGTTGCAGCCGGCCGTTGCGCCGGCGGCCTTATGCTGCTGCGGCTCGTTGCCCCGGCGCCATTAATTGCAACCGTGGTGCATGTGCACGGAACCCAGAACGGCGACTTCAGCTGGCGTGTGCTTGAGCGAATCTTCGTTGACCTGGGCGGCGTCGGCAACGAATTCGTTGACGATCGACGACACCTGCGTATTGCGCAAACACAGCGACACACGCTGCGTTTCGTTGGGCGGCAGCGACGCGCGCTGACCGAGGAACAGCACGCCGTACTGATAGCCGTGGATGATGCCGCGGATCGCGCCGACGCATTGACCTTGCGCGACGTTATCGTTTTTCTGTTTGCAGGTTTGTGCGAGCGAATAGGCGGAGAAGGTGGGATCGACCGGCGGGGCGGCTTGCGACAGGGTTTGCGGCTGCGGCTGGGCCGACGTAGCCGGTGCTTGCGAGGGTGTTTGCGCCGCAGTTTGCGCATTAGCGAGCGATGCGAGGCCCAGAGCGGCGACCATCAGCAGGCCGGTGGCCGTGCGCGCCATGGAGTGGGGGACGTTTCGTTGCATGTTGTGATGCCCTCATATCGAACGTTGAATCTGATATGAGGCAATCGTTTCGGTTTGGTTCCGGTCACGCACTACGCGATCGATTGTTTTGGGTTTAAACGTGTGCAAGAGCAGGAACTGAGTGTCAGCGCTTCGCGGCGGTGCGTGCCGTTTTGCCGGGCCGCCTTCGGGTGCTGACGAGGCCGACCGGCCTCGGGCGGTGACGCTCGACCGGGGGATCGAGACATCACCGCCGCTGCCGGGGGACTGCGAACGGAATACGCATGTCGTAGCGACGGGTAGGGCGCGGGGGCCCCCTACCCGGGAAACAGGCGACTGCTAGCGCCCGTTTCCTCCGCCATTGCCACCACCGTTACCGCCGCTACCCTTGCCTCCGTGACCGCCGCCGGAGCCTCCGCCAAAGCCTCCGCCGAACCCGCCACCGAAGCCTCCGCCAAAACCACCACCGGGGCCGCCTTTTCCACCGCCGAACCCGCCGCCGGGGCCGCCACCGCAACCGCAACCGCCGCCGCCGCTGCTGCCACCGCTGCTTCCACCACCGCTGCTTCCACCACCGCTGCTTCCACCACCGCTGCTTCCACCACCGCTGCTTCCACCGCCGCTGCTGCCACCACCGCTGCTTCCGCCGCCGCTGCTGCCACCGCCGCTGCTACCGCCGCCGCTGCTGCCACCGCCGCTGCTACCGCCGCCGCTGCTGCCACCGCCGCTGCTTCCGCCGCCACTGCTACCGCCGCCGCTGCTGCCACCGCCGCTGCCGCCGCCATTACCCTTGCCGCCGCCACTGCCCGAGCCCGCTGCGCCGCCGGCACCATTGCCGCTCGCACCCGAGCCACCGCTGCCTGCGCTCGCCGCGCCGTTGCCGCCGCGATGCTGCGCGCACCCGCCGACACTGGTGCTTGTGCAGTCGCGCGGACTGAATACAATGGCCGCGTCGTCGGCAGCGGTCGGTTCACCGGGCGCGGTACCGGTAGCCGCTGTGCCCGCCGCCGAACCGTCGTCCTGCGAGATTTGCGTCGCTGCGTGCGCGCCGCTCGCAGGCATTGGCGCATCGGCAACCGTCATCAACCTGGGGACCGCATCCGTCGATGCCGAGTACGCGACCTGGGTTATCAGCAAAGCTACGCCCGCTGCGATTGCCGTACTCCGTATAACCCCGAAGTAGTACTGATTGAATTTTCTGGTTTTCATCACGTCTCTCCCGAGGGGACGCCGACACCTCGCTGCCGCCATCTCCCACGCTGAATCGCCGACGCCGGGCCTGTCTGAACGCGAGCCTCGTCGCCCCCCGAGTCTGTTTTGCGGATGCAATTCAAACACCATCACTGTCTTCCCGGCGCCGTAGCCGGTGTGCTGACAAACGCTTGTGTGCGCTTCAGCCGATACCGTCCAAACGCGCTTTGTCACGTATCGCTTCCTGCCATCGCGATTCGCACAAGCTGCGCTTCCGGCTCTCTTCCGATCTCTTTGGTTCTGGATGTCTGGACAGTTCTTAGCGATATCCATGCCACGGTCTGCAAAGCCTTGCGGCGACGGGCGTCGAATAGGGGTGTGCGATGCCCGCGCGGAAAAAACGCAGGAAAATGTTTCGATGATGAAACGCGTGGCCGGAAAGCCGCCCTATTGCGCGTTATTCGTTGCGCGCGGCGTTTTCCGGTGCGTTTTCGGAGCCGCTGCCGGAGACCTTGCCGGCGTTGTCGCGTGAGGCGGATTGCAGTACACGCAGGTCGTCGACGGGGATATGGCAGCGGATGCGATGCGCGGACGGCCGGCCAGCGTCACCGCTGCCGGCTTCGAGGAAGGGCGGGTCTTGCTGCTCGCAGATCGCGCCGAGTTTGCGCGGGCAACGCGTATGGAACACGCAGCCGGAAGGAGGCGATGCGGCGCTCGGCAGATCGCCGGACAGCCGTATGCGGGCGGTGTTGTCGTGGGCGTCGAGTGTCGGCACCGAAGATAGAAGCGCTTCGGTGTACGGATGGTGCGGTCCGCCGAAGACCGCGGCTGCCGGTCCGATCTCCAGAAGCCGGCCGAGGTACAGCACCGCGATGCGATCCGACAGATAGCGCACCACGTGCAGATCATGTGAGATGAACACGTAGCTCACACCACGCTCGCGTTGCAGATCGGCGAGCAGGTTGAGGATCGCGGCCTGCACGGAGACGTCGAGCGCGGACGTGGGTTCGTCGCAAACCACCACGCGTGGCTCGCCGGCAAACGCGCGCGCGATCGCCACGCGCTGCTTGAGTCCGCCGGATAACTGACGCGTGCGCGAACCGAGATAGCGTTCGGGTAAGCGCACCGCCGCTGTCAACGTAGCGAGCCGTTCGTCGATTGCGGCGCCGCGCAGCGCGGTGAGGCGCGACAACGCACGACCGATCAGCCGCTTCACCGAATGCGCGCGATTGAGCGCCGAGTCCGGATTCTGGAACACGATCTGCAGCGACTTGACCTGATCGTCGTTGCGTCGCGTGACGCGCGCGGCGAGTGGCGTGCCGTCGAGTTCGAGCACGCTGCCCGCATCCGGCGTCAGCAGGCCAAGCATCAGTTTCGCGAGCGTCGTCTTGCCGCTGCCGGATTCGCCGACGAGGCCGAGTGTTTCGCCACTGGCGAGATCGATCGAGACGTTGTCGACCGCGCGCAGCGGAGCGCCGGACACGTGGAATGTTTTCGAGAGTTTTTCCGCGCGCAGCACGAGAGCAGGGCGCTCGCCGTCACGCAACGCACCGTCATGCTGGGGCAATACATCCGCAACCGCACGCGGCAGTTCGATTGCGCGTTCGTGGTAATGGCAGCGCGACATCTGATCGCCGTGAGCGGCACTCACGCGATATGGCGGCGGTGCTTCATGGCGGCAGCGGTCGTCGGCGAGCCGGCAGCGGTCGGCGTAAATGCAGCCTTGCGTGACCGAGCCGGGCAAGGGCAGATTGCCCGCGATAGTGTCGAGCCGCTCGGTATCCTTGCTGCGTCCCGCGGTCGGCAAACAGCGCAGCAGTCCAACCGTATAGGGATGACGCGGCCGTGCAAATACGTCCTGGGTGGCGCCTTCCTCGACCAGCTTGCCTGCGTACAGCACGCCGACGCGCTCGCACATTCGCCCGATCACCGCGAGGTTGTGGCTGATGAACAGCACGGCAGTGCCGAGTTCTTCGCGCAGTTGCGCCACGAGGTCGAGCACTTCGGCTTCGACGGTGGCGTCGAGCCCGGTGGTCGGTTCATCGAGGATGAGTAAGGCCGGGTTCGAGGCGAGTGCCATGGCGATCACCACACGCTGCTGCATGCCGCCCGACAACTGATGCGGATAGCTGTCCATCACGCGCTCGGGTGACGCGATGCGCACCCGCTGGAGTATCTCGACCGTGCGCTGCACCGCTTCGTCACGTGAGACACCGGCCGCTTCGAATGCTTCCGTGACTTGCCGCGCAATGGTCAGCGACGGATTCAACGCCCGCCCAGGGTCCTGATAGACCATCGAAATCGCGTTCGCACGCATCGTGCGTAACGCGTCGGCGTCGAGCTTCTGCACGTCCTGACCGGCGATGATGATCTTGCCCGCCTTCACCTTGCCGTTGCGCGGCAGATAGCGCAACGCCGCCATTGCGACCGTCGATTTACCGCAGCCCGATTCGCCGACGAGGCCGTATGCTTCGCCGCGCCGCACGCGAAACGATACGTCCTGCAGCACTTCGCGATCGCGTCCGCGCATCCGGTACGTGACCGTCAGGCCGACGACGGTCAGTGCATCCGTGCGATCGCTCTTCGAGACGTCGAAGGCGGGGAACGAGGCGGGCGGCGGGCCGTTCATCGGTCGAGCACTCCTTGCACGCTATCGGCGATCAGATTCACACCGACCACGAGCGAAGCGATGGCGCCGGCCGCGAACACCACGGTCCACCATGCGCCACCCGCCATCAGCGTGTACGACTCGGACAGCGCGAGCCCCCAGTCGGCGGAAGGCGGCTGGATGCCGAAGCCGAGAAACGACAGCGTGGCGACCGCAAAAATGGCATACCCGAGCCGCACGGTCGCCTCGACGATGATCGGCGGCAGCACGTTCGGCAGAATCTCCGCGAACATGATGTACGGCGCGCGTTCGCCGCGCAGTTGCGCAGCGGCGACGTAGTCCAGATGCCGTTCGGCGAACACGGCGGCGCGCACGGTGCGGGCGGTGATCGGCGTGAAGGTAATGCCAATGACGAGGATCACCGTGAAGTTCGATGCGCCGACCGCGGCCAGCGCGAGCAACGCCACGATCACGAGCGGCAGCGCGAGCACGGCGTCGATTGCGCGGCCCACGACGTTGTCGACCCAGCCCTCGAAATAGCCGACGATCAGGCCGAGGGCCGTTCCCGCGACCGTGCCGAGCAGGGTCGCCAAAGGCGCGATGGTCAGAATGTCGCGCGCGCCGACAATGACTCGAGAGAACACGTCACGGCCGAGCTGATCGGTGCCGAACCAATGCGTGCTATCGGGCGGCGTGAGCGAGTTGAGCGGATCGGAAGCATACGGGTCGATCCGTACGAGCCATTGTCCGGCGATCGCGCAGACGATCCACCATACAACGATCAACAGGCCGACCACGAAGGTGGGCGAGCGCAGCAGCACGCGCAACTGGTCGAAGCGCGGTTCAACAGACGGGCGTGGAGCGGGCGGCGCGGCTGGCGGAACGACGGTGCTCATTCGGCGCTCCTCACTCGCAGTCGCGGATTGAGCAGGACATGCAGTGCATCGGCGACGAGGTTGGCGACGGTGTAGACCACGCCGATCGTCAGCACGCCCGCTTCGAGCATCGGAAAATCCTTGGCCTTGGCGGCGTTGTAGATCAGCGAGCCGATCCCTTGATAGTGGAACAGCGTCTCGACCACCACGAGGCCGCCGATCATGTAGCCTAGCTGCGTGGCGGCGACGGTGATGGTCGGCAACAGCGCATTGCGCAATACGTGCCGCCAGATTACGGTACGGCGCGGCAAGCCTTTGAGGATCGCGGTGCGGGTGTAGTCCGCATCGAGCGCTTCGACTGTACCCGCGCGCGCCATTCTCGCGATGTAGCCAAAGAACACCAGCACCAGCGGCAGCACCGGAAGAATCAGATACCGCAATTGTTCGAGCGCACTCGCTTCGGGCGGATACGACGCTTCGATCGGCAACCAGCGCAGCCACACGCCGAACACCAGAATCAGCACGATCGACGAGACGAACTCCGGCACCACGGTCGCCGACAAACCGGCGATGCTGATAGTGCGATCGAGCCAGCGTCCCGCGTGCATGGCCGACCACACACCGCCCGCAATGCCGAGCGGCACGACGACGATAAATGCCAGCAAACCGAGCTTGGCCGAATGCGCCAGTGCGTCGGCGATAAACGGCCCGACCGGTTCTCGGTACGCATAGGAGAGTCCCATATCGCCGCGCACGAAATGCGAGATCCACTCGACGTATTGCGTCAGGAGCGGACGATCCGCGCCGAGCTGATGGTTGAGCGCGGCGACCGCGCGCGCGTCGGCGAGCGGCCCGAGCACCGCGCGGCCGATGTCGCCAGGCAGCAACTGGCCGCCGGCGAACACGATCACCGACAGCAGCCACAGCGTAATCACCGACAAACCGACCCGCGTCGCCAGAAACCGCGCGACACGGCCCGCGTTGCCGTTCGGGACCGGGGAGGCGGAAGGGGTCACCGTGGTCGACATCGTGATCTCCTGCCGAAGAAACGCCGGGCGCTCATGTGTTCAACGGCTTTTGCGTTCACGGCTTTTGCCTTCAACGCTGTTGCGTCCACCGCTTTTGCGTTCAACATTACGCGCTCAGCACCGCGCGGTCGAAATAGAGTTGCGCGAGTGCGGTGAAGCGCACGCCGTTCACACCCTTGCGCATTGCGATCAGTTGATCGTAAAAGAACGGAATGATCACGGGCGTTTCGTCGAGCAGCAACGTCTGGATCTGTCCGGAGATTTTCTTCTGCGTGCCCAGGTCGACCGCCGCGACGAACTGCGCGACCAGTTGATCGTATTGCGGGTTCTTGAAGTGCGCGGCGTTCCACGTGCCGGTGCTGGTGAGCGGCGCGTTCAGAAACACGTTCGGCACGCCGCGATGACCGTAATCGGTGATGCCGAGCGGCGAGTCGAGCCAATCCGATTTGCCCGGCGTGCCTGCGCCGTAGTACAGCGATTGGCTTTCCACTTTCAGATTGATGTGCACGCCGATCGCCTTCGCCGCGTTCTGCACGACTACCGCGAGATCGGGAATCTCCATGTACTTCTCGGTAGTCAGCGTGACGTCGAAACCGTTCGGCACGCCTGCTTGTGCAAGCAGTTGCTTCGCTTTCGCAATGTCGATCTTGCGTTGCGCGACGCCTGCATCGGATGATGGAAACACCGGTGCGAACGGGCTATCGTTGCCGATCTGCGCGCGGCCCTTGAACAGGCCCCGCACCAGCACGTCGCGATCGAGCGACAACGCCAGCGCCTGGCGCACGCGCTTGTCCTTGAACAACGGATTGTCGTTGCGCATATGAATCTGGCGATGCGCGCTCGACTTCACGCCGATTGCCTTGTAATCCGGATTGTTCAGAATGCCGGCGCCGCCCTGCACGGTGAAGGTGCCCATCACGTCCGCCTGATGGCCTTGCAAGGCGAGCATTTGTGCCTGTTCGTCGGCATAGAACGAAAACTGTACGCGTTGCGGTAACGCTTTGTCGCCCCAGTAATCCGGATTGCGCACGAACGATGCGCCGACCTTCGCCTGATACTTCTCGAGCTTGAACGGACCGGTGCCGATGAAGCTCTTTTCATAGCCACCCGCATAGTTCGCGGGCAGGATCACGGCGTTGAAATTGTCGGAGGAAACGTAGTACGGGAAGTTGCCGTTCGGTGCATCGAGATGGAAGGCGACCGTGTGCTCGTCGACCACCTTCGCACCGCCTTTCGACAGCACGCCCTTGAGCACCGAGAGCGCCGCCGAACCGCTCGCCGGATCGGCGAGGCGATCGAAGGTGGCGACGACGTCTTTGGCGGTGAATGCCTGGCCGTCGTGGAATTTGACGTTCGGGCGCAGCGCGAAGGTCCACACGTCGCCCTTGTCGTTCGCCTTCCACGACAAGGCGAGCGCCGGCTTCAGCACGAGCTTTTCGCCGTCGTCGTCGATCAGGAACTCGCCGGTCTGGTTCAGCAGCGCGAGACTCGCGGCATCGTTCACGGTGAGCGGATCGACCGCGCCCGCCGGTGTCAGATGGGCCACGCGGATCGTCTGGTTGGACTGACCCGGCGTGCCTTGCGCGCGGGCTCGCGGCGCATGCAGCACGCCGCCGCCAACCAGCGACAAACCGATCACGCTCGCATAGCGCAGCAGATCGCGGCGCGTGATGCGGCCGGCGATGAATTCGTCGATGGCGTGATTGCCGTAGGCGTCGGCGGTGCGGCGGGCTAGGTCGAGTTCGAGAAATTGGTCCGCGGGAGTCTTCATCGATGGAGTGTCCAGTCCGTTCTGGTGTCGGTTCTGAAGGGCCGCGCCGGATGCGCGCGACAAGGCGACTTATTGCAATGACGAAAAGCTGCAGTGCGCTGCAGTGCTGAAAAGCGGTTTCAGTGTAAGCGATTGCCCACCGGTTCGGCACGCTTGCAGCGCGGTCCGGTCGCCGTTTGGCGTATAAAAGGGCCGGCGTGTGTCGTCACGACAACGCTCGCGGGCTGTCTCGCACGGCCCGCGCAAAAGCGCAGGATGCCGCAGCGCGGAAATTGCTGTTGTGCCGTCGCCGCCGTGGAAACCTTACCGATCCTCTGTGAGGGCACGTTGGATTTACCGCGCAACGGTGCCCGGACGCCGCCAGCGATGGAACAGCACCGAGCCGATCCAGCACGCCATGAAGGTTGCGACGATGCCGTAACCGAGTATGCCGAAGCGTTCATTGAGGGCCGCCACCGCATCCCATACGCCGCCGCTCAAACCGAGTTTGTCCGACAGCAGTCCCAACACTTCGACGCCGCCAATGACGATTGCCACGACCGCCGAAACGAACGTGATGCTCGCGTTGTAGTAGAGCTTGCGCTTCGGATCGTCCATGGCCCAGCCGTAGGCGTGGACCATCAGCACGTTGTCGGTCGAATCGACCAGCGTCATGCCCGCGGTGAAGAGCGCCGGGAACACGAGGATCGAATACAGCGGCAGACCTTTGCCGGCTTCGGACGCGGCAATCGCCAGCAGGCCGATCTCGGTCGCGGTGTCGAAGCCGAGGCCGAACAGCACGCCGACCGGGTACATGTGCCAGCTTTTCGTCACGAGCCGGAACATCGGCCGCAATGCGCGAGACAGCAGGCCGACGGGCGCGATGCTTGCCGTCGTTTCAGCGGCGAGTTCGCCGCCACCCTGGACGTGACGATAACGGCGCCACACGTCGCGCAGAATCACGAGGTTCACGCACGCCAGCACCAGCAGAAACACCGCCGACACAACCGTGCCGATCGGGCCGCCGACCGCCTTGAAGGTCTCGAAGCGGCTGTGCAGCGAATGCGCAGTCCACGCAATGCCGATCGTCGCCAGGATCACGATCGTCGAATGGCCCAGCGAAAACGCCAGGCCCACGCCGAGCGGCTGCTTGCCCGTTTGCATCAGCTTGCGCGTAACGGCATCGATCGCGGCGATGTGGTCTGCATCCACCGCGTGGCGCAGACCGAAGCCATAGGCGAGCAGCGCGGTGCCGAGCAGCAGAGGGTAGTGGCGAAACGTGATCAGCGCCCATGCCCAGGCGCCGAGATTGGCGGCGATCAGGACGGCATACAGCGTGATGAGGCGAGGGCGCAGCGAAGCGGTCGGCGTCATGAGTTGCGCGAGAAAAATTTAGTGATCGTGCGGATGCTTGTGAATCGGATCGACCCAGAAGACCGTTTCCGGTGCTTCCACCGCGTCGATGTTCAGATTCACCACCACCGCTTCATTGTCGCTGCGCACCAGCACGCATTCGAGCGGATCGTCGGTGCTCGCGTTGATTTCCTGATGCGGCACGTAGGGCGGCACGAAGATGAAGTCGCCCGGGCCGGCTTCGGCCGTGAACTCGAGATGCTCGCCCCAGCGCATGCGCGCCTGGCCGCGCACCACATAGATCACGCTTTCGAGCGCGCCGTGATGATGCGCGCCGGTTTTCGCATTCGGATGGATCGTCACGGTGCCGGCCCAGATTTTCTGTGCGCCGACGCGCGCCGCGTTGATCGCCGCCGCGCGATTCATGCCCGGAGTTTGCGCGGTATTGCTGTCGAGCTGGTCGCCCTTGATGACCTTGACGCCGTGCTCGCGCCAATCGATCGGCGCCGACGGTTGCTCATCCTTGTAGTGCGGGTGTTCGTGATCCTGGCTCATGGTGTGTCTCCTCGTGGGCGTTAATCCGGGCGGTCGGCACGGCGCCGTTTGGCATTTTTGCACGTTCAAAAACGTGTGTGTTGCCGGCAGCCCCTGGCGGCGTCGCGGACAAAAAAAAGCCCATCCACAGGGGACGGGCCTTTTGCTGTTTGCCTTCATTGCGTCGCGGGTTGCAGCACATGGTGTGTTGCAACCCGCGGTGCTTACTTGTGCTTCGCGTTGATCACGGCTTCCGCGACGTTGTTCGGCGTTTCAGCGTAGTGCTTGAACTCCATCGTGTACGTCGCGCGACCTTGCGTTGCCGAACGCAGCGACGTCGAATAGCCGAACATCTCCGCGAGCGGCACTTCGGCGCGCACCAGCTTGCCGCCACCGCCGGCAATGTCTTCCATGCCTTGCACCATGCCGCGACGGCTCGACAGATCGCCCATCACGTTGCCCATGAAGTCTTCCGGCGTTTCCACTTCGACGGCCATCATCGGTTCAAGCAGCACCGGCCTGGCCTTGCGCATGGCGTCCTTGAACGCCATCGAACCGGCCATGCGGAACGCGTTTTCGTTCGAGTCGACGTCGTGGTACGAACCGAAGGTCAGCGTCACTTTCACGTCGACCACCGGATAGCCCGCCAGCACGCCGGCCTTCAGTGTTTCCTGAATGCCCTTGTCGACTGCCGGAATGTATTCACGCGGAATCACGCCGCCCTTGATCGCGTCGACGAATTCGTAGCCCTTGCCTTGCGCCGCCGGTTCGAGCGTGATCACCGCGTGGCCGTACTGGCCGCGGCCGCCCGACTGCTTGACGAACTTGCCTTCGACGTCTTCGATCTTGTTGCGCACCGTTTCGCGGTAAGCAACCTGCGGCTTGCCGACGGTCGCCTCAACGCCGAACTCGCGCTTCATCCGGTCGACCAGAATTTCCAGGTGCAACTCGCCCATCCCGGAGATGATGGTCTGGCCGGATTCTTCATCCGTCTGCACGCGGAACGACGGATCTTCCTGCGCCAGACGATTGAGCGCGATGCCCATCTTTTCCTGGTCGACCTTGGTCTTCGGCTCGACGGCCTGCGAAATCACCGGTTCCGGGAAGATCATCTTTTCAAGAATGATCACATGTTGCGGATCGCACAGCGTGTCGCCCGTGGTCGCTTCTTTCAGGCCGACTGCCGCGGCAATGTCGCCGCAGTAGACTTCCTTGATTTCCTTGCGCTCGTTCGCATGCATCTGCAGGATCCGGCCAAGGCGTTCCTTCTTTTCCTTGGTCGCGTTGTAGACGGTATCGCCCGAATTCACCACGCCCGAATACACGCGGAAGAAAATCAGCTGGCCGACGAACGGGTCGGTCATGATCTTGAAGGCGAGCGCGGAGAACGGATCGTCGTCTTTCGGATGCCGCTCGATTTCGTTGTCGTGCTCGTCGTGACCGGTAATCGCGGGGATGTCGAGTGGCGACGGCAGATAGTCGATCACCGCGTCGAGCATGGCCTGCACGCCCTTGTTCTTGAACGCGCTGCCACACAGCATCGGCACGATCTCGTTGGCGATGGTACGCACACGAATGCCGTGCTTGATTTCCTCTTCGGTTAGCGTTCCGCCATGCAGATATTTGTCGAGCAGCTCTTCGCTTGCTTCAGCGGCGGCCTCGACCATCTTGTCGTGCCATTCCTTCGCGGTAGCCGCGAGTTCCGGCGGGATGTCCCGATACTCGAACTTGATCCCCTGGTTCTCTTCGTCCCAGTAGATCGCCTTCATCTTGACGAGGTCGACCACGCCCTGGAAATGATCTTCCGCGCCGACCGGAATCTGGATCGGCACCGCGACGCCCTTCAGGCGATCGCCGATCTGCCGTTGCACGCGGAAGAAGTCCGCGCCGACGCGGTCCATCTTGTTGACGAACGCAATGCGCGGCACCTTGTACTTGTTCGCCTGGCGCCACACGGTTTCGGATTGCGGCTGTACGCCGCCGACCGAGTCATACACCATGCAGGCGCCGTCGAGCACGCGCATCGAGCGCTCGACTTCAATCGTGAAGTCGACGTGACCCGGGGTGTCGATGATGTTGATCCGGTGTTCCGGATAGTTGCCGGCCATACCCTTCCAGAAAGCAGTCGTGGCAGCCGATGTGATCGTGATGCCGCGCTCCTGCTCCTGTTCCATCCAGTCCATCGTCGCAGCACCGTCGTGAACCTCGCCGATCTTGTGGGTCACGCCTGTGTAGAACAGGATGCGTTCAGTGGTGGTGGTTTTGCCGGCGTCGATGTGAGCGCTAATGCCGATATTCCGGTAGCGCTCGATGGGAGTCTTGCGGGGCACGTGAACCTCCTTGAAATGGCGCGCCTGAAACGCTTGCCGGGCGGCAGTCTGTGCTGCCCGGGGAGCCTTGGATGCTGCTTTGCCAAGAATACTAGGATAGCGCGTCGGCCTGTCTTTTGCAGGAATCTTGCCAGCCGCGTGTGAAGGCCTGCTGGCATGGGCTCGCGCGACGGCGCCGGCCTCTGCCGCGTGCCATCGAGCATGGCCGGCCCCGCTCTGAACGCAAAAAAACCGGTGCCTCGCGAAAGGCACCGGCTTTTTCTGAAAAGCGGCCGCTGAAAAATCGGTAGGGTGTCGCCGTGCTCGACGCGCCTTTATTGCGCGGCCGGCAAGCCCTGGATTTTCATCCCCGGTTTGATGCCTTTCGACGAGAACCAGCCCTTGCTCATTTCCAACACATACATGCCGTTGTTCTTCGGGCAGTGATTGTTGGTGGTCTCGGCCTGCATTTCGTCGATGTCGGTGACCGTCCCGTCGGCGCGCATGAAAGCGATCGACAACGGGATCAAGGTGTTCTTCATCCAGAAGCAATGCACGGCGTTTTCATTGAAGACGAACAGCATGCCTTCATTCGGTGCGAGGGTCGTGCGATACATCAGACCTTGTTCGCGATCGGCGTCGTTAGCGGCGACGGCGGCGTCGATCACGAACATGCCCGCGGTCAGTTTCGCGCGCGGAAAGTCGCCAGGCTGCTTCGCGCCGGCCGGCATCTGTTGCGCATGAGCGGGGGCAGCGGTGGTCGCGGCAAACGACATCGCGGCGAGCGGCAGTGCAACGGCAACAGCGAAACGCGCAATCAACGAGCGCATGGGAAATCGCACGGCATGACTCCTTGCTGGAATTTAACTCGCGAATGTTACGCGAGCGCGTCAAAAACAAAAAGGCAGATCGCCTTGCGGTGATCTGCCTTTCAACGCCGTAAGAACGGCAATGAAGCTAGTTCTTGACTGCGTTTTTACAACAAACTTACTCCGAAGCGCCCGAAGCTGCAGCAGCAGCTGCTGCCTTCTTGTGCGACTTCTTGTGAGCGTGCTTCGTGGTCTTCTTTGCCGACGAAGCTGCTGCCATCGGAGCTGCCGAAGCTGCTGCCGGAGCTGCCGGTGCCGAAGCTTGTGCGAATGCTGCCGTTGCGAAGAGGCCAGCGACCAGAGCGGCGATCAGTTTGTTCATTTTGTGAATCCTCAGCTTTAGTTGATTAACCAAATGACCCGGTTATATGTAGAGTCATGTCGGTAAACGTGCCATCCACCTTTCGGTTGACAGCCGCATCGAACAAATTTTTTTCGACGCGTCTGCTTAGCGCTCAGACTCCCCGTACTCACCGCGAGCGCGGCGTGTGCAAAGGCCCTTAAGGCTGAATGCCGGATAGCTTCGGGCGGCATCTGCGTCGAATAACGCGTGAGCTCGCGCACCGGTTGACGTGAATTTTGTGGAAAATTTATATGCCGACGTGCTGAAGCAAATGAATGGCCGCAGATCGATCGTGAACGCAATTGTTTCACGCGTTTTTCATATTGGTTTCACGCGCTATTTTGTTTGCGGATACAACGAGTTAGCTTTTTCGCCGCGGGTCAAAAATATCGCTTCGATGCAGGTTCAGTGCCGGTTCGGTGCAGACATGGCGCGCAGGCAAACGCGTTCAGGCGATGCCTTCCCATGGCGCCTTCAGCGGCAATTCGACACTCTCTCCCGGCTGCAGTCCGAGCGAAAAAATATCGAGTGCGCCGATACCGGCACGCACGAGACGCAACGTCGGGAAACCCACCGCCGCGGTCATGCGTCGCACCTGGCGGTTCTTGCCTTCGGTGATCGACAACTCGATCCACGTGGTCGGAATTGCCGCGCGATAGCGAATTGGCGGCGTGCGGGTCCATAGCGAGTCGGTCGGCTCGACATATTCTGCGCGGCAGGGCAGCGTCACGTAATCGCCGAGATCGACGCCGCGAGCGAGCTTCTTCAACGTGGCATCGTCGACAGCGCCTTCCACCTGTGCCCAATAACGTTTGACAAGTTTGTGACGCGGCTCGGCGATGCGTGCTTGCAGCGCGCCGTCGTCGGTGAGGAGAAGCAGCCCTTCGCTATCGGAGTCGAGCCTGCCCGCCGGATAGACGCCGGGCACTTTCACCCAATCGGCCAGCGAGGCCCGCGTTTCGTGCGGCGAAAACTGACAGATGGTGCCGAACGGTTTGTTCAGGGCGAGGAGTCGCATAGGGGAATCGATGAAGGTCGAGCGGCGGCGGGAACGTGCCACGCAGGCCGGGAGAGACGCTGGCTCGTTAGTAAATGGCGGAATAATAATGCATAATGAGCCGCTGCAATTCCTTTGTCTTATATAAGACATAAGAGTTGGCGCCTCGCCGATTTTTGATTTTCGACAATGTTGGAAAACCCCGAGCCGGATACGGGCTCGGGGCTGCGTCGGCGTGGGCTAGAATAGGCGACCAGACCGCTCGCGGGCGTCCGGCATTGCGCGTAGCGAGGAGCACCCGGTTTCCGCAGTCTCCCATCAGCTTTCAGCACAGCCTTCACTGGAGTCCGATCATGCCGTATCAGCACATCAAGGTTCCGACCGGCGGTGACAAGATCACCGTCAACGCGGATTTCTCGCTCAACGTTTCCGACCAGCCGATCATTCCGTATATCGAAGGTGACGGAACGGGCCTCGACATCACGCCGGTGATGTTGAAGGTGGTGGATGCCGCGGTAGAAAAAGCGTACGCGGGCAAGAAGAAAATCCACTGGATGGAAATCTACGCCGGCGAGAAGTCGACCAAGGTGTACGGCCCGGACGTGTGGCTGCCGGAAGAAACGCTGCAGGTGCTGAAGGAATACGTCGTCTCGATCAAAGGGCCGCTCACCACGCCGGTCGGCGGCGGCATCCGTTCGCTGAACGTGGCGCTGCGCCAGGAACTGGACCTGTATGTGTGTCTGCGGCCGGTGCAGTACTTCAAGGGCGTGCCTTCGCCGGTGCGTGAGCCGGAAAAGATCGACATGGTGATCTTCCGCGAAAACTCGGAAGACATTTACGCCGGCATCGAATGGCCTGCTGAGTCGGAACAGGCGAAGAAGGTCATCAAGTTCCTGCAGGAAGAAATGGGCGTGAAGAAGATCCGTTTCCCGAACACGTCCGGGATCGGTATCAAGCCGGTGTCGCGCGAAGGCACGGAGCGTCTGGTGCGCAAGGCGATCCAGTATGCGATCGACAACAATCGCCGCTCGGTCACGATCGTGCACAAGGGCAACATCATGAAGTTCACGGAAGGCGCATTCCGTGACTACGGGTATGCGCTGGCGCTGAAAGAATTCGCCGCGGAGTTGATCGACGGCGGTCCGTGGATGAAGGTCAAGAACCCGAACACGGGCGGCGACATCGTCATAAAGGACGTGATTGCTGACGCATTCCTGCAGCAGATCCTGCTGCGTCCGGCGGAATACGACGTGATCGCCACGCTGAATTTGAACGGCGACTACGTATCGGACGCGCTGGCTGCGCAAGTCGGCGGTATCGGGATTGCTCCGGGCGCCAACATGTCGGATTCGGTCGCGATGTTCGAAGCCACACACGGCACCGCGCCGAAGTACGCCGGCAAAGACTACGTCAATCCGGGTTCGGAAATTCTCTCGGCTGAAATGATGCTGCGTCACATGGGCTGGACTGAAGCGGCCGACCTGATCATCAAGTCGATGGAAAAGTCGATTCTGCAAAAGCGGGTCACGTATGACTTCGCGCGTTTGATGGAAGGCGCGACGCAGGTGTCCTGTTCGGGCTTTGGTCAGGTGTTGATCGAAAACATGTAAGCGATTCGCGCTGGTTTCTCCAGCTCGAATTCAAAACCCCGGCGCCGTGACGCGGCCGGGGTTTTTTGTTTTTCAGCGTCCAAATCGCATTTATGGCAACTACGAATTCCCGGCAGCCCCGGTCAAGTATCCGACCGTCGTTGGAGAAATTTCGCATCCTCGCTTCGGACCGCTGTTGAGACGTTCGCCGTGTGGAGTCGGGTACGTTACGCCCGTCGAAAAAAAGCGCCCGCTTGACGGCGAGGCGCGGCACCCCGCCTGACTACTCAATTCAGGTTCCCCGCATGCGAGAGACAAAACGATGATTCACAAAGATACCGTTGCCAATGTGTATGTCGCCACCCCCAGCTATGGCGCCGTCGTGACGACGGATTACGCGCTCGGACTGCTCGATCTCTACGACGAGGCGGCTCGACATGGTTTCGGCATACAGGTCAACTTCAACAGTTTCGACAGTCTGATCACCCGCGCGCGCAACATGATGGTGGCGGAGTTTCTCGCCGACGCCCGCTTCACGCATCTGATGTGGATCGACGGCGATATCGGTTTCAAAGGTGCGGATGTGGTTCGCCTGCTGCAGGCGGATCGTCCGGTGGTGGCCGGCGTCTATCCGCTGAAGAACGATGGATGGCCGGCCGCTGGTCTGGAGCAGCCCATCCCGGCCGGTTCGACGAAGGCCGATTTCCGCGCGCGCCACGCCATGTACCCCGCCGTGGTGCGCGCCGATGCACTGGAAGTCGACGCTGACGGCTTTCTCAATGTCCTCTATGCGCCCACCGGCTTCATGCTGATCAAACGAGAAGTCTTTCTGGCGCTGATGCAACGCTTTCCCGGGCTTCATTGCCGTTCGAAGCTCGCGGGCCGTCCGGAGCTGGATACGGGTGCGCCGGCGGCATTCCTCTACGCGTTCTTCGACACCATGATCGATCCGGAATCGCGACTGTATCTGTCGGAGGACTACGCGTTTTGCCGTCTCATCGACAGCATCGGGATCACGCCGGCGGTCGATGCGCGGTCGAATCTGCGCCACCAGGGCATTGCGGTGTACGAGGGCGATCTCGCTCGCAGTCTGGAGTTGCGACGAACGGCGGCGGGCAGTCGTGCGGCCGGCAACGCGTGAGTATCGAAAGCATTCAGAAAGGAATGCGGATGTCCGGTATTTGGGATGTTCGCTTTATCGACGCCTCAAGCCACGGTAGCGATTTGCCTCAATGAGAACGCGCCGCCCCAAAAAAGAAACCCGGCATGAAGCCGGGTTTCAAAGGACGGGTAACGAACAGTTTCAGGCAGGCGCCTGGATGTTCGATGCCTGTTTGCCTTTCGGGCCTTGCACGACCTCGAAGGTTACTTTCTGACCTTCCTTGAGGGTCTTGAACCCATTCATCTGGATGGCCGAGAAGTGTGCAAACAGATCCTCACCACCTTCGTCAGGCGTGATGAATCCGAAACCTTTTGCGTCATTGAACCATTTGACCGTACCAGTTGCCATTCCAACTTCCCCTGTAACTCATGTCACTACCACGAGCCCTCGAAAAGCTCGACGACCGCGCGATGCAGCCGCTCCCTCCTCACAAGCTCACCATCGGCATTTTTTCGATTTATGGCTCAGTGAAAAAAGTGCCAGCTTGATTGTTGAGGCTCTTTATTCGAGTGTCAAGAAAATTTTGAGATGCCGTTGTCGCGTTGCAAACAGGCGTTTTCCAGGGTTTTTCCCGCTTTTGTTTTCTTATGTGCGGTTGCCCAAGCGGGCTGTCTTGAAAAGTCGCATAATCGACTCACATGCTGTTCTGCGGGTCGCGCACCGTCCGCTGGCCGGGCGCGTGCCGTCAGCCAGCACCGGCAGGTTGTGCGATACTCGATCCGACTGCGGCGCACCATGGCTGCAACGCATCACTGGATAGGGGCCGGCTCCGCAATCGGCTCGTCGAATGACGCACCGCCGTTGGGGGTAATCACCCATCAGGCGGGAGCGTACGGGCTCACCGGCCGGTCGGCCGGGTTTTGACAGGATTGCGGGCCTGTCCTAGTTGTTTAGAATGGGTGTATGGCGATTATCCCGGACAAGCAGGACGGCACCGTACTGGAGCGGCAGGAAAAGAAGCTGAAGCCGCCTTCCATGTACAAGGTAGTGCTGCTGAATGACGACTTCACGCCAATGGAATTTGTCGTGATGATCGTGCAGGAATATTTCAATAAAGATCGTGAAACCGCAACGCAGGTGATGTTGAAGGTGCATCGCGAGGGCAGGGGAGTTTGTGGGGTCTATACGCGGGACATCGCGTCGACCAAAGTCGAGCAAGTCGTTACCCACGCACGGCAGGCCGGGCATCCGCTGCAGTGTGTGATGGAGGAAGCATGATTGCCCAGGAACTGGAAGTCAGCCTGCACATGGCGTTCATGGAAGCGCGCCAGGCGCGGCACGAGTTCATAACGGTCGAACATCTTTTGCTGGCACTGTTGGACAATCCAACAGCGGCGGAGGTGTTGCGTGCATGCGCGGCCAATATCGAGGATCTGCGCCAGAACCTGCGCAACTTCATTCATGACAACACGCCGACCGTGCCTGGCACGGACGACGTCGACACGCAGCCCACGCTGGGTTTCCAGCGTGTGATCCAGCGCGCGATCATGCATGTGCAATCCACCTCGAATGGCAAGAAGGAAGTGACCGGCGCGAATGTGCTGGTGGCGATCTTCGGCGAGAAGGATTCGCATGCGGTGTACTACCTGCAGCAGCAGGGCGTGACGCGTCTGGATGTGGTGAATTTCATCTCGCATGGCATCGCCAAGACCAGCAGCACGGACGCCGCGAAAGCGAGCGACGCGAATGCCGAGTCCGACGAAGCCGCCGCGCAGAAGGAAACGCCGCTTGCCCAGTTCACGCAGAACCTGAACCAGATGGCGAAAGACGGCCGCATCGATCCGCTGATCGGGCGCGAGTCGGAAGTCGAGCGCGTGGTCCAGGTGCTATGCCGCCGCCGCAAGAACAATCCGCTGCTGGTCGGTGAGGCCGGGGTCGGCAAGACCGCGATCGCCGAAGGGCTCGCCTGGCGCATTACGCGCGGCGAAGTGCCGGATATTCTGGCCGATGCGCAGGTGTATTCGCTCGACATGGGCGCGCTGCTCGCCGGCACCAAATATCGCGGCGACTTTGAACAACGCCTGAAGACGGTCCTCAAGGAATTGAAGGAACGTCCGCACGCAATCCTGTTCATCGACGAAATTCATACGCTGATCGGCGCGGGCGCCGCATCGGGCGGTACGCTGGACGCATCGAACCTGCTGAAGCCGGCGTTGTCGTCGGGCACGCTCAAGTGCATCGGCGCGACCACGTTCACGGAATATCGCGGCATCTTCGAAAAAGACGCGGCTTTGTCGCGCCGTTTCCAGAAGGTCGACGTGACCGAGCCGACCGTCGAACAGACGGTGGCGATCCTGCGTGGCCTGAAGTCACGCTTCGAAGAGCATCACGGCGTGAAGTATTCGTCGGGTGCGCTGTCGGCGGCGGCTGAGTTGTCGGCACGCTTCATCACGGATCGTCATCTGCCGGACAAGGCGATCGACGTGATCGACGAAGCGGGCGCGGCGCAACGCATCCTGCCGAAGTCGAAGCAGAAGAAAACCATCGGCAAGAACGAGATCGAAGAAATCATCTCGAAGATTGCTCGCGTCCCGCCGCAAAGCGTGTCGCAAGACGATCGCAGCAAGCTGCAAACGCTGGATCGCGACTTGAAGAGCGTGGTGTTCGGGCAAGACCCGGCCATCGACGCGCTGTCGGCCGCGATCAAGATGGCGCGCGCGGGTCTCGGCAAGCTGGACAAGCCGATCGGCGCGTTCCTGTTCTCCGGCCCCACGGGCGTCGGCAAGACGGAAGTGGCGAAGCAACTGGCGTTCACGCTGGGGATCGAGCTGATCCGCTTCGACATGTCGGAATATATGGAGCGTCACGCGGTCAGCCGTTTGATCGGCGCGCCGCCGGGCTATGTCGGTTTCGACCAGGGCGGTCTGCTGACCGAAGCTGTCACGAAGAAGCCGCATTGCGTGCTGCTGCTCGACGAAATCGAGAAGGCGCATCCGGACATCTATAACGTGCTGCTGCAGGTGATGGACCACGGCACGCTGACGGACAACAACGGCCGCAAGGCGGATTTCCGCAACGTCATCATTATCATGACGACGAACGCGGGCGCCGAGGCAATGGGCAAGGCGGTGATCGGCTTCACGAATCGTCGGGAAACCGGCGACGAAATGGTCGACATCAAGCGCATGTTCACGCCGGAGTTCCGTAACCGTCTGGACGCAACGATCAGCTTCCGCTCGCTCGATGAAGAAATCATCATGCGCGTGGTCGACAAGTTCCTGATGCAACTGGAAGATCAGCTGCACGAGAAGAAGGTCGATGCGCTCTTTACCGATGCGCTGCGTGCTCACCTCGCGAAACACGGTTTCGATCCGTTGATGGGCGCGCGGCCGATGCAACGTCTGATCCAGGACACGATCCGTCGTGCGCTGGCCGACGAGTTGCTGTTCGGCAAGCTGATGAACGGTGGCCGCGTGACGGTCGACGTGGATACAGAAGACAAGGTGCAGTTGACCTTCGACGAGCATCCGGCGCCGCGCAATCCGAATCCGGAAGCGGTTGAGGTTGAATAAGTCGGTCGAGTAAGCGTTTCAGTCTCATCTGAAAGCAGAACGGCGCGGGTTGAACCCCGCGCCGTTCTGCTTTTTGCGTTGTGCGAAGCGCTTCGCACTCAGTCCATCCGGGTGTTTTAATGCTTGCCGGTGCTGCCGAATCCACCCGCACCACGCTCGCTGGTTTCGAAATCGTCGACGATATTGAACTCGGCTTGCACGACCGGCACGATCACCAGTTGCGCGAGGCGCTCCATCGGATTCAGCACGAACGTGGTTTCGCCGCGATTCCACGTCGAGATCATCAGCTGACCTTGATAATCCGAGTCAATCAGCCCGACCAGGTTACCCAGCACGATGCCATGCTTATGGCCCAGACCTGAGCGCGGCAGAATCAACGCCGCATAACCCGAATCGCCGACGTGGATCGCCAAACCCGTCGGCACCAGGGCGGTTTCGCCGGGTTTGAGGGTCAACGGCTCGTCGAGGCAGGCGCGCAGGTCGAGGCCCGCGCTGCCGGTGGTTGCGTAGGCCGGGAGTTGTTCGCGCATGCGCGCATCGAGAATCTTCAGGTCGAGTTTCATGCAGGGTCGAAGGTTTAAGGAGTGGGGGCCGGGCGTCCGAGTTGGAACGCGTCGGCTAGAAGTTCATAGGAGTGCAGCCGGGCGCGATAGCTCCCCGCTACAGTGAGCACGATCAATTCGTCGGCCTGGAACTGCTCCTGCAAGGCATGAAGCCGTTCAGTGACCGTTTCCGGTGTGCCGATGATACTGCGCGGCTTTTCGCGGTCGATCACCAGCCGCTCGCGTTCGCCGTACTCCTGCGCGATGCCTTGTTCGATCGTCGGGATCGGTTCGTTCAGGCCATAGGCCATTTGCACACGACGCAGGTCGACGGCCTTTTCCAGATCGGCGGCTTCCTGTTCCGTGTCCGCGCAAATCACGAAGACGGCGGCGGCGAGATAGGGCTGTTGCGTTTCCAGGCTGGCTTTGAAGCGCTCGCGATAGGCAAGCGCCACCTGGTGCCCAAAATGCGCGTTGATGAAATGCGCGAACGCAAAGCGGATACCGACTTGTGCCGCAAGCAGGCCACCGAATTCGCTCGAACCGAGCATCCACAGTTGCGGGCGCGTGGCGATCTGCGGCTGCAGCAGCACACCGTGCGCAATGTGATCGGCGGGCAACGTGCCGTGCATCAGGCCGACCAGGTCGGCAACCTGTTGCGGGAAAATGTCGCCGCGGTTATAGGCGCCGGCTGCGACCGCCTGCGCTGTTTGCATGTCGCCGCCCGGAGCGCGGCCTACGCCGAGGTCGATCCGATTCGGAAATAACGCCTCGAGCATCATGAATTGCTCGGCGACTTTGAACGAGCTGTAGTACGGCAGCATCACGCCGCCGGAGCCCAGGCGAATGCGTTGGGTGACGCTGCCGAGGCGCGCCAGCATGACCTCCGGGCACGGGTTCGACACGCCGCGCAAGCCGTGATGCTCAGCGCACCAGTAGCGCGTATAGCCGAGGTCGTCAGCCAGCTGCGCAAGTTCGACGGTGGCGGCAATCGCGTCCGCCACTGAGTGCCCGTCGATCACGGGCGTTTGATCGAGCACGGAAAGTAGCGTCATGTCAGTACTGCTCCAGATGATTCGATGCGCCAGAGGCGCGCGCGGCGAACGCAACATGCGCCGCCGCGCGCGGCTTTAGCGGATCAGACTTGTGTCGGGCAGACGCCTGGCAATTTCCACGATCAAGGCGCGCGCGAGCGTCTGCTTGTCGGCGCGCGGCAGTTTGGTTGCACCGCCTGCTTCGAACAGGATCACCTCGTTGTCATCGAGTCCGAAAGTGAGCGGGCCGAGATTGCCGATCAGGAGCGGCACGTTTTTGCGCACGCGCTTTTCTTCGCCATGCACTTCGAGGTCGCCGCTTTCCGCTGCAAAGCCGACTGCGAACGGCGGATGCGGCAGCCTGGCGACCGCTGCCAGAATGTCCGGATTCTCGACGAACGTGAAGGAGGGCAGTGCGCGCTCGGCTGTCTTCTTGATCTTGTGTTCGCTGGCGTGATCGACGCGCCAGTCGGCTACCGCGGCCACTCCGATGAAGATGTCGGCATCGGCAACCGAGCGCATCACCGCGTCGTGCATTTGCTGAGCGGTTTGCACGTCTTCGCGGACCACGCCCCACGGCGTTTCCAGCGCCACCGGACCGGCGACCAGATGCACCTCGGCGCCGGCTTGTTGCGCGGCACGCGCTAGCGCGAAGCCCATCTTGCCGCTCGAACGATTGGTGATACCGCGCACCGGATCGAGCGGCTCGAAGGTCGGGCCGGCGGTCAGCAACACGCGACGGCCGGACAGGATCTTGGGCGAGAAGAATGACGCGATCGCTTCGTAGGTCGCAGCCGCTTCGAGCATGCGCCCGTCGCCGACTTCGCCGCACGCTTGCGGACCCGAATCAGGGCCGAGAACTTCAATGCCGTCCGCGCGCAGCTGCGTGACGTTGCGTTGGGTGGCCGGGTTTTGCCACATCTGCCGGTTCATCGCCGGCACGACGAGCAGCGGACAATCGCGTGCGACGCATAGGGTCGAGAGCAAATCGTCGGCCATCCCGTGTGCGAGTTTGGCGAGGAAATCGGTAGAGGCGGGCGCAATGACGATCGCGTCGGCTTCACGCGACAAATCGATGTGCGCCATGTTGTTCGGCACGCGAGTGTCCCACTGGCTTGTGTAGACCGGCCGGCCGGACAGCGCCTGCATCGTAACGGGGGTGATGAACTGTGTAGCCGCTTCGGTCATGACGACCTGCACGGTCGCGCCGGCCTTGGTCAACAGACGCGTGAGTTCGGCGATCTTGTAGCAGGCAATGCCGCCCGTCATGCCGAGGACGAGGTGTTTTCCTGCGAGTTCTGCGGTTGCCAACGAAAGCCTCCGACAAAGCGTGGTGGCGGGCTAGCGGTGCGAGTGTTGTACCGCCAGCCGTCTACGAATCGGCGCGTAAGCGCTCACCTAAGCGCGAACATGAGCCTGGACGCAATCGCACATATAATGCGCTGCCCAAGCTGCCCAAGCTGCCCAAGCTGCCCAAGCTGCCCAAGCTGCCCAAGCTGCCCAAGCTGCCCAAGCTGCCCAAGCTGCCCAAGCTGCCCAAGCTGCCCAAGCTGCCCAAGCTGCCCAAGCTGCCCAAGCTGCCCAAGCTGCCCAAGCTGCCCAAGCAGCGTTAGCGTGAGCCGCGCACGCGCCGCAACTCGTCGAGCACGAGCAGGATCGCGCCGATCGTGATCGCGCTGTCGGCGAGATTGAACGCCGGCCAGTGCCACGTGCGTACGTGAAAATCGAGAAAGTCGATCACGTGGCCGTACGCCAACCGGTCGATCACATTGCCGAGCGCGCCACCCAGAATCAGCGCGAGCGCCGTGCAGAACATCTTCTGCCCGCCGTGGCGCTTGAGCAGATAGCAGATCACCAGCGCCGCGACCACGCCGAGCGCGGTGAAGGCCCAGCGCTGCCAGCCGCCCGCCATCGCGAGGAAGCTGAAGGCGGCGCCACGGTTGTACACGAGGATCAGGTTGAAAAACGGCGCGACCTCATGCGGAACACCGTAGGCAAACACCTTCTGGACCGCGATCTTGGTGAGCTGATCGAACAGGATCACGATCAGCGCGACACCGAGCCACGGCGCCAGCGAACCACCGGCGGCTGACGATTTCGACATGGTTTTCGCCATTATGCCGCGCTCCTCGCTTCACCGTTGCCGAACAGGTTGCTGAAGCAGCGGCCGCACAGGGTGGGGTGCTCGGCGCTGGCGCCGACGTCCGCGCGGTAGTGCCAGCAGCGTTCGCACTTCAGATACTTCGAGGCGATCACGTCGACACTTTCTTCCGCTTCGCTGTCGACCTTCACCACGTTTGCCGCTGACGTGATCAGCACGAACTTGAGATCGTCGCCGAGGCTCGTGAGCGCGTCGTAACGCGCGCCGCTCGCGCGGATTTCGACTTCCGCCTGCAGCGACGAACCGATCAGGTTCGCCACGCGTGCTTCTTCCAGCGCCTTGGTTACGTCGCTACGCGCGGCGCGCAGCAGCGTCCATTTGTCGAGCAGGTCGCCGGCGTCCGGCATTTGCGGGAACGCGTGATAGGTCTCGGTGAAGATCGTTTCGCTGTTCGGCGAGAAGATCTTCCACGCTTCTTCGGCGGTGAACGACAGGAACGGCGCCATCAGGTGCAGAAGACCCTGTGCGATGTGATACAGAGCGGTCTGGGCCGAACGGCGTGCGACGGAGTCAACGGCCGTGGTGTACAGACGGTCTTTCAGCACGTCCAGATAGAAGCCGCCGAGGTCTTCCGAGCAGAACGTTTGCAGCTTGGCGACCACCGGGTGGAACTCGTACTTGTCGTAGTGCGAGAGGATGTCGTTCTGCAGGTTCGCCGACAGCGCCGCCGCGTAACGGTCGATCTCGAGCCAGTCTTCGACCGGACGCGCATGTTGCGTGAAGTCGAAGTCCGACAGGTTCGCGAGCAGGAAGCGCAGCGTGTTGCGGATACGGCGATAGCCTTCCGTCACGCGCTTCAGGATTTCTTCGGAGATCGCCAGTTCGCCCGAGTAATCGGTCGACGCGATCCACAGGCGGATGATTTCCGCGCCGAGCCGGTTCGCCACTTCGTGCGGGTCGATACCGTTGCCGAGCGACTTGCTCATCTTGCGGCCTTCGCCGTCGACGGTGAAACCGTGTGTGAGCAGCGCGTTGTACGGCGGACGGCCGTCGAGCATCGACGCGGTCAGGAGCGACGAATGGAACCAGCCGCGATGCTGGTCCGAGCCTTCCAGATACAGATCGGCCGGGAATTGCAGCTCGTCTTTGTGCGAGCCGCGCAGCACGTGCCAATGCGTGGTGCCCGAATCGAACCAGACGTCGAGCGTGTCGCGGTTCTTTTCGTACATGTTGGCGTCGTCGCCGAGCAGTTCGCGCGGATCGAGCGTTTGCCATGCTTCGATGCCGGCCTTCTCGACGCGTTGCGCGACTTCTTCGAGCAATTCCAGCGTGCGCGGATGCAGCTCACCGGTTTCCTTGTGCACGAAGAACGCCATCGGCACGCCCCATTGACGCTGACGCGACAGCGTCCAGTCCGGGCGGTTGGCGATCATGCTGAACAGGCGCTGCTTGCCCCACGACGGATAGAAGGCGGTGTTTTCGATGCCTTCGAGCGCGGTTTCGCGCAGCGTCTTGTCGGAGTCGTTCGGCTTCACGTCCATGCCGGCGAACCATTGCGAGGTCGCGCGGTAGATGATCGGCGTCTTGTGGCGCCAGCAGTGCATGTAGCTGTGGGTGTACTTCTCTGTGCGCAGCAGCGAGCCGGCTGCCTGCAGGGCTTCGACGATCTGCGGATTAGCCGCCCAGATCGACAGGCCGCCGAACAGCGCGAGCGATTCGATATAACGGCCGTCGCCCATCACCGGGTTGATGATGTCCGAATCCGCCATGCCGTGCGCCTTGCACGACACGAAGTCTTCCACGCCGTATGCCGGCGACGAGTGGACCACGCCCGTACCCGTTTCGGTCGTCACGTAGTCGCCGAGATAAACCGGCGCTGTGCGCTTGTAGGCCGGATGCGCGGAGGCGAGCGGATGATTGAAGCGCAGATTGACGAGCTTCGCGCCCGGCGTAGTCGCGATGACGGTGCCTTCCAGACCGTACAGTTGCAGGCACGCTTCAACGCGTTCTTCGGCGAGGATCAGCAAGCCGCGCGGCGTATCGACCAGCGCGTAGACGACTTCCGGGTGCAGGTTCAGCGCCTGGTTGGCGGGGATGGTCCACGGCGTGGTGGTCCAGATCACGATGCCGCCTTCATTGCGCGGCAGCGCATTCAGGCCGAACGCCTGCGCGGTCTTTTCCGGCTCGGCGAAGCTGAACAGCACGTCGATGGTCGGATCGGTCTTGTCCTTGTACTCGACTTCCGCTTCGGCCAACGCCGAGCCGCAGTCGAAACACCAGTTGACCGGCTTCAGGCCGCGGAACACGTAACCCTTTTCCATGATCTTCGCGAGCGCGCGGATTTCGCCGGCTTCATTCGTGAAGTTCATCGTCTTGTACGGGTTGTCCCAGTCGCCGAGCACGCCCAGACGGCGGAAGCCGACCTTCTGCTTTTCGATCTGTTCGGTCGCGTAAGCGCGCGCCTTCTGCATCACTTCGGCGGCCGGCAGCGACTTGCCGAACTGCTTTTCGATCTGGATTTCGATCGGCATGCCGTGGCAATCCCAGCCCGGCACATAGACCGCGTCGAAGCCCGCCAGATTGCGTGCCTTGACGATCATGTCCTTGAGGATCTTGTTCACCGCGTGGCCGAGGTGGATGTCGCCATTCGCATACGGCGGGCCGTCGTGCAGGATGAACTTCTTACGGCCTTTGCTGGCTGCGCGGATCGTCTCGTAGACCTTGCGTTCCTGCCATTCCTTGACCCATTGGGGCTCGCGCCTGGGCAGGTCGCCACGCATCGGGAACGGCGTGTCGAGCAGGTTGACCGGGTAGCGTGACTGCGGTTTCGAATCGGCTTTCTTGTTGCTCATGATGAGGTCGCGGTGAATTCTTTCTAAGCGCAGCGAGGCTGCGGTATGCGCACGAAGCGCAGGGCGTTGGGCGCGCCCGGCAGGCATGTCGCGTGATCCACGGACGCCCTTCGATGCGCGCAGCAGTGGGTACATGCGGCACTCAGCGCGCTCGCATGTACCGCGGCGGCTATCTAATTCGGTCGGTGGCCGAGGTGGCGAAACCGGTGGAGCGGCTGCCCGGCGTGCCGGCGCCGACGGCCGCGAACCACGCGCGCGCATTGGCGACGTCGCGCGCGATGGCGGCGGTCAGCGTTTCGAGGTCGACGTATTTTTCCTCGTCGCGCAGCTTTTTGAGGAATTCGACGCGCACGAGTTTGCCATACGCGTCGCCGTGCCAGTCGAGCAGGTGTACTTCGAGCAGCACGCGGCCGGAATCGTCGACGGTGGGGCGCAGGCCGAGGCTGGCGACGCCCGGCAGCGGCTCGTCCGCCACGCCATGCACGCGCACCACGAAAATGCCGGCCAGTGCCGGACGCTTGTGCGCGATCGGCAGGTTGAGCGTGGGGAAGCCGAGGTCGCGGCCGAGCTTCATGCCATGCACGACGTGGCCGCTGATCAGGTAATCGCGGCCCAGCGCGGCACGCGCGGAGTCGAGATCGCCCGCCACCAGCGCCGCGCGTACGCCCGAGCTGGAAATGCGCGCGCCGGACGGATCCGCCACGGTTGCCATCTGCTCGACTTCGAAACCGTGCTGTTGACCCGCGGCTTTGAGCGAGGCGAAATCGCCCGCTCGCCTGGAGCCATAGCGGAAGTCGTCGCCGATCATCACCCAGCGGGCATGCAGCCCATTGACGATGATCCGTTCGACAAACGCATCCGGCGACTGGCTCGCGAAGGTGTGGTTGAAATGCTCGACCACGACCCGGTCGACGCCGTTGGTGCGCAGCGCCTCGAGCTTGTCGCGCAGCATGGCGATTCGCGGCGGCGCGCCAGCGGGGTTGAAGAATTCGCGCGGGTGCGGCTCGAAGGTCATCACGCAGACGGGCAGGCCACGAGCATCGGCGGCGGCCCGGACGTGGGCGAGCAAAGCCTGATGGCCGCGGTGGACACCGTCGAAGTTGCCGATGGTCAGTGCGCAGGGCGCACGGCTTTCGGCATTGGGAAGACCGCGGAAGACTCTCACGATAGCGGGTTTGAGGTAGGGCGGCCGAGGTGCCGCAAAACAAACGATTATAAACGCTCAGCGCACGAGACGGCGGCGCGTCGCCGTTTCAGTGTCCCCCGAATGATAAAATCCGCAGATGAAAAAACTCGTCATCCTGATTTCCGGACGGGGAAGCAACATGGAGGCTATCATTCGCGCCTGCGCGGACGAAGGCTGGGCGGCGCAAGTCGCCGCTGTGATTGCCAACCGTCCTGACGCCGCGGGCCTTGCGTTCGCAGCGTCGCACGGCATTGCCACGGCGGTGGTCGACCACCGTCAGTTTCCCGATCGCGACAGCTTCGACGCCGCGCTGGCGCAAGAAATCGACAGCTTCGCGCCTGATCTCGTCGTGCTCGCCGGCTTCATGCGGGTGCTCACGGCCGGTTTCGTCGACCATTACGCCGGACGCATGCTGAACGTGCATCCGTCGCTGCTGCCGAGCTTTCCGGGCCTGAAAACCCATCAACAGGCACTTGACGCCGGCGTGCGGCTGCACGGCGCGTCGGTCCATTTTGTCACGTCGCAGCTGGATCACGGGCCGATCGTCGCGCAGGCGGCCGTCCCCGTCGAGGCTGGCGACACCCCCGCCATGCTCGCCGAACGCGTGCTGGCAACCGAACACATTATCTATCCACGCGCGGTGCGCTGGTTCGTCGAAGGGCGTCTTGCTCTCGACGGCTTGCGTGTCACGCTTACGCCGCCGGAGCCGCAATGGCTCTTTGCCGGTCACACCGCCGGAGAGGGCGCATGAGATTACATGGTTTTTTGATTGGACAAACCGAGACTTTGCTGGCTGAAGTCCTGAAGCTGAACGGCCCGGCCGACGCCACGACGAGCCGCTTTTTCCGCGCGCATCCGAAGCTCGGGCACGGCGAGCGCGGCGTGATCGCCGAGGCGGTCTTCGCGGTGCTGCGCCGCCGGATGGAATTCGCCCATCTGGCCGAAGGCGGCGCGGGCAGCCCGGCGCGCCGCATGGCCTTGCTGGGTCTGATGCAGACGGCTGGGCGCACGGCCCTCAAGCCGTTCGTGTCGGAGACCGAGTCGCACTGGCTCGAACACGTCGCGAAGATCGATCCTGAAAGCCTGCCGCTGCGGATTCGCCTGAATCTGCCCGACTGGATCTATCAGGCGCTCGCGAAGCGTTTCGAGCCCGCGGAACTGGCGCAACTGGCCGCTGCGCTGAACTACCCGGCGCCGCTGGACCTGCGCTCAAATCCGATCAAGGCAAGCCGCGACGACGTGCTGAACGCACTGTCGAAGGCCGGCATCGAAGGCGGCGCAACGCCTTTCGCGCCGTTCGGCGTGCGGGTGGTCGGCAAGCCGCCGCTCACCAAGCTGGACGCGTTCCAGCACGGCTGGGTCGAAGTCCAGGACGAAGGCAGCCAGTTGCTGTGTTCGCTGGTCGCGCCAAAGCGCGGCGAAATGATCGTGGACTTCTGCGCGGGCGCTGGCGGCAAGACTCTGGCACTGGGCGCGGCGATGCGTTCCACCGGGCGTCTGTACGCCTTCGACATCTCCGAGCGGCGTTTGGCCAAGCTCAAGCCGCGCCTCGCGCGCAGCGGGCTGTCGAACGTGAATCCGGTGCTGATCGACAGTGAACACGACGCCAAGATCAAGCGTCTGGCCGGCAAGATCGACCGCGTGCTGGTCGACGCGCCGTGCAGCGGCCTGGGTACGCTGCGCCGGAATCCGGACCTGAAGTGGCGCCAGTCGCCGGAATCGGTCGCCGAACTGGCACCGAAGCAGGCGTCGATTCTCGCCAGCGCCTCGCGTCTGGTGAAGAAGGGCGGCCGTCTCGTCTACGCAACCTGCTCGATTCTGGAAGAGGAAAACGAGGCCGTCGTGCAGCAGTTCCTCGCCGACCATCCGGACTTCGCCTTGGTGCCGGCGCGCGACGTGCTCGCCGAGCAGCGCATCGACCTGGAAATGGGCGATTACCTGTCGCTGTGGCCGCACCGTCATGCTACCGATGGCTTCTTCGCGGCCGTGCTGGAACGCCAGAGCTAAACGCAACCGGCTATCTGCCGGCGCAACCGGGTTCCTTTTCTGAAGCCCGCTGCGCCGGCGATTTCGGCGACATCATGCAAAACCGCATTTTTCCTCATATGTTCGGCGACCTCGCGCGCGACTTCGGCCAGCCGGTGATGCTGTGGCAGGTCGGCGTGCTGCTGGGGACGCTCGCCGTCGCCTGGCTGCTCGCGCGGCTGTTGCGCCGCACGCTCGATCTGCGGCGCCAGACGCGGTACCAGACCCTGCGCTTCGGCGCGGAAAGCCTGAATCGCGCGTTCTTTCCGCTGATCGGCGCGGCACTCGTGTGGCTTGCGCAGGCGATCACCGGACAGTTCATGCATACCGCGCTGCTCGATCTGGCGCTGGTGCCGCTGTTCGGTATCGGCCTGATTTACATCGTGTTTTTCTTCGCGCGGCGGGTCTTCAGTCAAGACGGCGCGAACCATCCATGGCTGTTCCTGGTCGAGAAAATCGTTTCGCTGATCGTCTGGATCGGCATGGTGCTCACTGTGATGGGCATCCAGGACGACGTGATCACCTGGATGGGCAGCGTGCGCTTCCGGGTCGCGAATGCGCATATGACGCTGCTTTCGCTTACCACGGGGCTTCTGTGGGTGGGCGTGACGATGATCGTCGCGATGTGGCTCGGCGCCACGTTCGAAGACCGCCTGATGCGTTCCAAGACGCTCGACGCCAACCTCAAGGTGGTGGTGGCGCGAGTCGGGCGTGCTGCGTTCGTGCTGGCGGCCGTGCTGATCAGCCTGTCGTTGGTCGGAATCGACATCACGGTGCTGGGCGTGTTCGGCGGCGCGCTGGGTGTCGGGCTCGGGTTCGGCTTGCAGAAGATCGCAAGCAACTATGTCTCGGGCTTCATCATCCTGATCGACCGCTCGCTGCGTATCGGCGACACCATCAATGTCAGCGGCTTGCAGGGCATGGTCACGCAGATCCGCACGCGTTATACGGTGGTGCGCGGCCTCGACGGCATCGAAACGCTGATTCCGAACGAAAAGCTGATTACGGACGTGGTCCAGAATCAGTCGTCCTATTTGACGCGAGGCTACGCCAAGGCGGCCGTGCAGGTCGCCTATTCCTCCGACGTCGAACAGGCGATGGCGTTGCTCGCCGAGGCCGCGCAGGGCGTCGCGCGAGTGCTGCAGGAGCCGGCGCCGACACCCTACCTGGCGAGCTTTGGCCCCGACGGCATCAATCTTGAACTGGGCTTCTGGATCGAAGACGCGGCCACTGGCACTTCAGGCGTGCGCTCGGCCGTCAATCGCAACATCTGGCGCCTGTTCTCAGAGCACGGCATCTCGATCCCGTTCGCGCAACGCGAAGTGCGAATCGTCGGCAACGTCAGCGACGCGATGCCGCAAGCGGTAACAATGACCGCTCCCGCGGCCAATCAGGCCGACAGCGCCCACTGACGGGCACTTCGAACCCGCCGGCAGGTCTGAAAAAGACCTCCGGCGCGTTCCATCTGGTTGATACCGCACAAAAAATCCCTATTTGTTACAAACACTTGGAACGCTTCAAGTAGAATATCGTCCAATCCCGCTGTATGCTTTCACTTTCTTGACACGCGCATTTCGCGTGTGTCCGGCGTCTCTTGTTCCACAGGTAAATTGCCTTGTTGAATTCCTTGCTCGATTTCCTTGCTCACGGTCTGCTGCGCTTCTCGTGGTGGCAACTTGTGCTGTACACGCTGGTCGCGACGCACATCACGATCATTGGCGTGACGGTCTATCTGCATCGCTGCCAGGCGCACCGCGCGCTGGAGCTGCATCCGGTCGTCAGTCATTTTTTCCGCTTCTGGCTGTGGATGACTACCGGCATGCTGACCGGCCAATGGGCCGCGATTCATCGTAAGCACCACGCCAAGTGCGAGACCGAAGAAGATCCGCACAGCCCGCAAACGCGCGGCATCTGGAAGGTGCTGCTCGAAGGCGCGGAACTGTACCGTTCCGAAGCCAAGAATGAAGAAACGATGCGCAAATTCAGTCACGGTACGCCGAATGACTGGATGGAACGCAACGTCTACACCAAGTACCCGATCCTCGGCGTGAGCCTGATGATGGTGCTGAACGTCGCGCTGTTCGGCGTCGTCGGTCTGACGATCTGGGCTGTGCAGATGGTGTGGATCCCGTTCTGGGCGGCTGGCGTGGTGAACGGCCTCGCGCACTGGTGGGGCTACCGCAACTTCAACTCGTCGGATGCCAGCACCAACATCTTCCCGTGGGGCATCATCATTGGCGGTGAAGAGCTGCACAACAACCACCACACGTATGCGACGTCGGCCAAGCTGTCGAACAAGTGGTACGAGTTCGACATCGGCTGGATGTATATCCGCATCATGTCGGCGTTCCGTCTGGCCAAGGTGAAGAAGATCGCGCCCACGCCGCGTCTGACCACCGGCAAGCTGGTCCTCGATCAGGACACGTTGCAAGCCGTGCTGGCAAACCGCTATGAAGTGATGGCGCGTTACGGCAAGGCGCTCAAGCGCGCATACCGCCAGGAGCTGGCGCACCTGAAGGAAGTGGGCGCACGCGAGAAGTATCAGGTGATGCGCGGTGCGCGTAGCTGGTTCCACAAGGAAGAAGCGGGTCTCGATGAGCCGCAGAAGCGCCAGTTGCCGCAAATCTTCGCGAACAGCCAGAAGCTCAAGACCTACATCGACATGCGCAATGAACTCGCGGCGATGTGGGAGCGCTCGAATGCGTCGCGCGATCAACTGCTGGTTCAATTGCAAGACTGGTGTCATCGCGCGGAACAGAGCGGTATTAAAGCGCTGCAAGACTTCGCGATGCGCCTGCGCCGTTATGCTTGATCGTATGCCTGAGCGCGAAATCCATTAAAATTTCGTTACGTCACAAAACCCCGCGTTGGCGGGGTTTTGCTTTTTGGGCCGCGGCAATTTCAACGACACGCGATTGACAGTCCGCGGCGGCAGAGCGAAGGCAGAGGAGATCATGGATCAGCAGGCGATCAGGACCGTCGAATACGACCGGCCACAGGCGCAGGGCACGACCTGCGGGATCGGGCAGGCGTGGGCGAAGGTGCCCGACGTGCCGTCAGCGGAACAGAAGGTGGCGCTGAAGAAGCGCATCCGTGCATTGCTTAAGCGCGAGAAAGCCGTACTCGTTGCGCACTACTACGTCGATGCGGAGCTGCAGGAACTCGCCGACGAAACCGGCGGTTGCGTGGCCGACTCGCTGGAAATGGCACGCTTCGGCCGCGATCACGAGGCGCAAACGTTGGTGGTGGCGGGCGTGCGCTTCATGGGTGAGACCGCAAAGATCCTCAGTCCAGACAAGCGCATTCTGATGCCGGATCTCGACGCGACCTGTTCGCTCGACCTCGGCTGTCCGGTCGATGAATTCTCGGCGTTCTGTGACGCGCACCCGGATCGCACGGTGGTCGTGTACGCGAACACCAGCGCGGCCGTCAAGGCGCGCGCGGACTGGATGGTGACGTCGTCGATCGGGCTGGAAATTGTTGCCGATCTGCACGCACGCGGCGAAAAGATCATCTGGGCGCCAGATCGGCACCTCGGTAGCTATATCCAGAGCAAGACCGGCGCGGACATGCTGCTGTGGCAGGGCTCATGTCTCGTGCACGATGAATTCAAGGGCATCGAACTCGATCTGCTGCGCGCCGAGTATCCGGGCGCGAAGGTGCTGGTGCATCCGGAGTCGCCGGCTAACGTGGTCGCGCAAGCGGACGTGGTCGGTTCGACCACGCAGTTGATCGACGCTGCGCAAAAACTCGACGCGACGCATTTCATCGTGGCGACCGATCTCGGCATTCTGCACAAGATGCAGCTTGCCGCGCCGGGCAAGACGTTGATCGCCGCGCCCACGGCCGGCAACAGCGCGACTTGCAAGAGCTGCGCGCATTGCCCGTGGATGGCGATGAACGGCCTCGCCAATCTGGCCGAGGTGCTCGACCGCGGCCACAACGAAATCTTCGTCGATCGAGCGATCGGCGAGCGGGCGCGTCTGCCGATCGACCGGATGCTCGACTTCGCGGCGCGTCACAAGAAACGCGTGCAAGCCAGCGGCGATCTCGCGCGCGACGCGCAACTGTATTCGAACGTGGGAGCGGCGTAATGGGGGCGTTGGAAGGGGCAGTTGAGCGCAATCAGATCGAGGCGGTGTCGCCGCTGTTCACGGAGATTCATGCGCAGTATGGCGCCGCATTTGATGCTGCGCTGGCGCGCAACGTCGCCGATGCGCTGGCCGAAGATGTTGGCGCAGGCGATCAGACCGGCCGTCTTGTCCCAGCAGACGACGTGCGTGATGCACGCATCATCGTGCGCGAAGATGCCGTGCTGTGCGGCGTGCTCTGGTTCAACGCGGTGATGCGCCAGGTCGATCCGCGTATCGATGTGCAGTGGCGTTATCGCGAGGGCGATCGGATGACAGCGGATACGCCGGTCTGCGAGCTGCGCGGCCCTGTCCGTGCGCTCTTGACTGCTGAGCGCAATGCGTTGAATTTCCTGCAACTGCTGTCGGGCGTAGCGAGCGCAACGCGCCGTTATGTCGACGCAATCGCCCACACCCAAACGCGCATCCTCGATACGCGTAAGACCTTGCCGGGCTTGCGGCTCGCGCAGAAATACGCAGTGCGCGTGGGCGGCGGGGCGAATCAGCGGCTTGCGTTGTACGACGGCATTCTGATCAAGGAAAATCACATCGCCGCAGCGGGTGGCGTCGGTGCCGCAATGGATGCGGCGCTCGCGCTGAATGCGGGCGTCTCGATCCAGATCGAAGTCGAAACGCTCGCGCAATTGGAAACCGCGTTGGCGCATCGCGCCCAATCCATTCTGCTGGACAACTTTTCGTTCGATGCGATGCGCGACGCAGTGCGTATCACGGCAGGGCGGGCGGTGCTGGAGGTGTCTGGCGGTGTGAACTTCGAGACGGTGCGGACCATCGCGGAAACGGGTGTCGACCGCGTGTCGATCGGTGCGTTGACCAAAGATGTGCGTGCAACGGATTACTCGATGCGAATCGTCTGAACCGCGCGCCCGAGCGTTCGCAATCAATGAAAAAGCCATCGCTGGGAAACCGGCGATGGCTTTTTCACTTCGGCTTCAAAAATCACACGTTGCGGTTACGCACATGTTCCGGCGACAACACCGTCGGCAGCGCTTTCGGCAACGTAGCCGGCCAATCGCGGCTGAAGTGCAGGCCGCGGCTCTCACGCCGTGAACGAGCGCCTTCGACAATTAGCGACGCCACGTCGACCAGATTGCGCAGTTCCAGCAAATCGCGGCTCACCTTGAAGTTCGCGTAATACTCGTGAATCTCGTCACGGAGCAACGCAAGCCGATGCTTGGCTCGCGCCAGCCGCTTGTCGGTACGCACAATGCCGACGTAGTTCCACATCAGGCGGCGCAGCTCATCCCAGTTGTGCGCGACCACCACTTCTTCGTCCGGGTCGGACACTCGGCTTTCGTCCCAGTCAGGCAGCGGCGCATGGACGGCGGCGCTGAAGCCTTCCTCCTCGATGGCTTGCGCGGCGGAGCGCCCGATCACGAGACACTCGAGCAAGGAATTGCTGGCAAGCCGGTTCGCACCGTGCAGGCCTGTGCATGACGTTTCACCGACCGCATAGAGACCCGCGAGATCGGTCCGGCCTGCCAGATCCGTCACGACGCCACCGCACGTGTAGTGCGCGGCTGGTACAACCGGAATCGGCTCTTTGGTGATGTCGATGCCGAATTCCAGGCAGCGGGCCAGAATCGTCGGGAAGTGTTCGCGCAGGAATTCGGGCGGCTGATGGCTGATGTCGAGATAGACGCAATCGATGCCGCGCTTCTTGATCTCGAAGTCGATTGCGCGCGCGACGATGTCGCGCGGCGCGAGTTCGGCGCGTTCGTCGTGATTCGGCATGAAGCGCGTGCCGTCCGGCAGCTTCAGAATGCCGCCTTCGCCGCGTACCGCTTCCGAGATCAGGAACGACTTCGCATAAGGGTGGAACAGGCAGGTGGGATGGAACTGGATGAATTCCATGTTCGACACGCGGCAGCCGGCGCGCCAGGCCATCGCGATGCCGTCGCCGGTCGCGGTGTCGGGGTTGGTGGTGTACAGATAGACCTTGCCGGCGCCGCCGGTGGCGAGCACGGTATGCGGCGCTTCGATTGTCACGGTGCGGCCGCTTTGCAGATCGAGTGCATACAAGCCGTGGCAGCGACGCCCCGGCAGACCGAGACGGTCGGACGTGATCAGGTCGATCGCGTAGTGGTCTTCGAGCAGGGTGATGTTCGGATGGCGGCGTACACGTTCGCTGAGCGTGGTGACCACTGCATGGCCCGTTGCATCCGCAGCATGAATGATCCGGCGATGGCTGTGGCCGCCTTCGCGTGTCAGATGAAAGCCGAGTTCGGCGGCGTCGTCTTTGGTGAACGGCACGCCTTGCTCGATTAGCCATTCGATCGCAGCGCGCCCATGCTCGACGATAAAGCGTGTCGCCGCCTCGTCGCACAGGCCGCCACCGGCGATCAGTGTGTCGCGCACGTGGTTTTCGATGCTGTCCGTCGAATCCAGTACGGCGGCGATCCCGCCTTGCGCCCAATCGCTCGCGCCCTCGGTCATCGATCGCTTGGCGACCACCGCAACCCGCCGGGTCTCCGCGAGGTTGAGCGCGACGCTCAAGCCTGCCAGACCGCTACCGACAATCGCTACATCGAATTCCATCGCCTGCATCTCCGTCTTTCGTTTTGCCATGACGGCATGCTGTGCGCATGCCGCTAAAACGAGAAAGGATACGCGTCGCGACGAATGAGGGAAAGCTGGCCGAGCGGGATAAGACTGTCCTAAGTGGGAAAGGGACAGCGAATCAGCGCGATATTGGGAAGTTGAAAACAAAAAAGCCTCGCACGAATGCGAGGCTTTTTTGCAAATCTTTTTGCCTTCGTCAGGCAGGAACCAAGATTTATTTAATCTTGGTTTCCTTGTAGTCAACGTGCTTACGGACGACCGGATCAAATTTCTTGATCAGCATCTTTTCCGGCATGTTGCGTTTGTTCTTCGTCGTCGTGTAGAAGTGACCCGTGCCTGCGGTCGATTCCAACTTGATCTTGTCGCGTGCGCCTTTCGCCATGATTTACTCCTTAGGCTTCACCGCGTGCGCGCAGATCTGCGAGCACAGCGTCGATACCGTTCTTGTCGATCAGGCGCAGGCCGGCGTTCGAAACGCGCAGACGCACCCAACGGTTTTCGCTTTCCACCCAAATACGGCGGTTTTGCAGGTTCGGCAGGAACCGGCGCTTGGTTTTGTTGTTCGCGTGGGAAACGTTGTTGCCGCTCATCGGCGCTTTCCCAGTTACTTGGCATACGCGTGCCATGAGAGCACTCCTAATACGCTAATTCTGAGTTCGAACGCCGTGAAAGTTTCCCGAAAAGAGCCGCGCTGAGAGTTTATTGAAACTCGAGGCACGTTTCCTTTCCGGAACGCCTTGGTGGCTTCGGAACAGGGGGTTGGAAATAGGCAAACCGGAATTCTAGCAGAAAAAAAGCCGCAAAATCAAACCTTATTTGCGATGCTGAACTCGGCACGACGTTGTCGCGCCCCTGGTTTGCACCGTGTCATGGCCAGCCGGCGCGGGCAAAGGAGTATGTGCGATCTGCGCCGATCACCAGATGATCGATCAATTGCACGTCGATCAGCGCGAGGGCTTCGCGCAGCGTATGCGTCAGCCGGCAGTCGCTCGCGCTCGGCTGGACGGCGCCGGAAGGGTGATTATGCGCGACGATCAGGCTGGCCGCATTCAGGCTCAACGCTCGCCGCACGATTTCGCGCGGATAGACGGCCATGCGGGTGAGCGTGCCCCGTGCGCTCTCCTCGCAGCGGATCAGCCGGTGGCGGGCGTCGAGAAAGAGCGACAGGAATACTTCGTGCTGACTTCCGCCGATGCGCAGACGCAGATAGTCTTGCACGGCTTCAGGCGAGTTCATCAGCGAGCGGTCACGCATTTTATCGACCAGCGAACGCCTCGCCATTTCCATGATGGCCATCAACTGGGCCTTTTTCGCCGGGCCGATGCCGCGCAGGCCGTCGAAGTCCGAGTAAGTTGCGTCGAGCATGGCCCGTAGCGAGCCGAAGCGGTCGAGCAGGGTGCGCGCAACGTCGAACACGTCGTGACCCGGTAGCCCCGCGCCGAGCACCAGTACGATCATTTCAGTGTCGGACAGGACGCCCGGCCCTTCCTCGATCAGCCGCTCGCGCGGCATGTCGTTTTTGTGCCATTTTCCGCGTACAAGCGGCCGGGCTGGGTGGGCGCCGCCGTTCGCGGAGGCGTCGGCGGAGCTGACGCTGGCTTCGGCTGCGGTATGACCCGCTGTGGCGCCGGCGCTTGGCGACGCTGGGGCGGGCGCAGCGGTGGCGGGCGCGGCAGGCTCCGGCAATGCCGCTTCGAGTGTCGCTTCGTCTATCGTGCAGGCATAGTCGGCCATATAGATATGCATCCTCCAGTTCGGGTTTGTAGCGGCGCGCGGTGCGAGGCCATGCCGCGATGCGCGCGACGGAGCCAAGCCGCCGCCCGCTATGTGGCTTACAATAGACACTTTGCGCACGGCCCCCCGAGGGTTTGCCACGCGCGTCAACTGCGGCGTCAACTGCGCCCGCGGCGCACGCGTGCAGCGCGCTTCGACTGAGTGAGCATTGCATGAGCATCATCGACATTTCCGAAGTGAAACCCGGTTCACACGTCACGCTTCATTACCGGCTTTCCCTTGCCGATGGCGCCGAAGTCATCAATACGTTTACCGACAAGCCGGCCACGCTGCTGCTTGGCGCGGGTCAACTGGCGCCGCCGCTGGAAGATATTCTGCTGGGTTTGAAGGTGGGCCACCATTCGACCTTTCAGCTAACGCCGGGTCAGGGGTTCGGTCCGCGCAATCCGGAGCTGATCCAGCGGGTCTCGCTGGCCACGCTGCGAGAAAACAGCATGATCGGCGAGGATTTTTCGCCGGGTGACCTGGTCGAATTCAACGCGCCGGGTGGCGGCCGCTACGCGGGCGTCCTCAAGGAAGTTGGCGAGACGTCGGCGTTGTTCGATTTCAACCATCCGCTTGCCGGCCAGGCGCTGGCGTTTGAAGTGAAAATCATCGGGATTCTGTAAACATGAGCATCACGGATACGACTCTTGCCGAAGCCGAGATACTGCTGGCGCAGCCGCGTGGGTTCTGCGCCGGCGTCGATCGGGCTATTGAAATCGTAGAGCGGGCCATCAAGCTGCACGGCTCGCCGATTTACGTGCGCCACGAAATCGTCCACAACGCCTATGTCGTCGAAGATTTGCGCAAGAAGGGCGCAATCTTCATTGAGCAACTGGAAGAAGTGCCGGCCGGCAATACGGTCATCTTCAGCGCGCATGGCGTGTCGAAAGCGGTGCGTTCGGAAGCCGAGTCGCGTGGCCTGCGGGTGTACGACGCGACCTGTCCGCTCGTGACCAAGGTGCATATCGAAGTCGCGAAGATGCGCCAGGACGGCTTCGACATCGTGATGATCGGCCACAAGGGCCACCCTGAAGTCGAGGGCACGATGGGGCAGGCGGGCGAAGGCATGCATCTGGTGGAAGACATCAAAGACGTGCTGGCCTTGCAGCTGGCCGATCCCGAGCGGATCGCGTTCGTGACGCAAACCACCCTGTCGGTCGACGACGCAGCCGAGATCATCGGCGCCCTGAAGGCGAAATATCCGGCGATCCGCGAGCCGAAGAAGCAGGACATCTGCTATGCCACGCAAAACCGCCAGGACGCGGTCAAGTTCATGGCGCCGCAATGCGACGTCGTGATCGTGGTTGGCAGCCCAAATAGTTCGAATTCGAACCGGTTGCGCGAGCTGGCCGAAAAGCTTGGCGTGCCTTCCTATATGGTGGACTCGCCGGACCAGATCGATCCGGTGTGGGTCGAAGGCAAGCGCCGGATCGGTGTGACGGCGGGCGCCTCGGCGCCGGAAGCGCTGGCGCAAGCGGTAATCGGCCGGTTGCGTGAACTCGGCGTGCGCAACGTGCGCGCGCTTGACGGTATCGAGGAAAACATCGCGTTTCCGCTGCCGCGCGGGCTGGGTCTGCCTGCCTGACAATCAGCCGACGTTTCTGAAAGAAAAGCGCGCCCAAGGGCGCGCTTTTTTTGCGTCCGCAAATTCGTGAGTCTGTCTCAAATAAAGTGCCAGATCACCGAACCAAGTCGTTTTAAGTGTTCTCCCACACAAATTCCTTTGAATTGTGGTTTGGCTTTTAATCAATTTTTCTATGATATGGCCCCGTTTAAATCGTATGAAACACGTTGCCCCGATTTTTGACGCACTAAAATAGTGCACGCGTCCTGATATCAATGGAAACGTAATACTTAACGCGAACCACGGTGCAATCAGGGATCGGGCCAGATCGCTGCAACACTTGATGCCATTGGGTGCGACGATGGTGCAACTGATGCACGAAAAATAGTCGCAACCCGGTTGCGCCTTTCGCTGAATTCCTCTCTCAAAATAAGGTTGCAATGCAGGAAAACCCCACCGTTTCAACAATATTGCCCGTCGCATAATTGGAGTTACAATGCGCGCGTTCTCAAGGCCTCCGGGTCCCGAACAATAGATTTTGCAAGGCGCAGGAGACCTACTTAATGCGAGTCAAGTTTGCTTACGCCGTGTCCATCGTGACCGCGGTTGCGATGTTGACCGCGTGCGGCAAGAAGCAGGATGGCGAGGCGGGAGCAGGTGCATCGGCTGCCACGGCGGCAGCGGCAGCGGCACCGGCGAGTGCAGCAATTGTCGTGAAAATCGGTCATGCGGCCCCATTAACGGGCGGCATTGCGCATCTTGGCAAGGACAATGAAAACGGCGCACGTCTGGCGGTCGAGGAAATCAATAAGCAAGGCTTGACCATCGACGGTCACAAGATCCAGTTGGAGCTCGACGCACAAGATGATGCCGCGGACCCGAAAACGGGTACGGAGGTCGCTGAAAAATTTGTCGACGATCACGTTGTCGCCGTGGTCGGGCACCTGAATTCAGGCGTCTCGATTCCGGCGTCGAAGATCTATAGCGATGCCGGGATCGTGCAGATCTCGCCGTCATCGACAAATCCGGGGTACACGCAGCAAGGTTTCAAGACGACTTATCGGGTGGTCGCGACCGATGCCCAGCAGGGCCCGGCGCTTGCCAACTACGCGACGAAAGTGCTCGGCGCGAAACGCATCGCGATCGTCGACGACTCGACCGTATACGGTAAGGGACTGGCCGACGAGTTCGCGAAGACGGTACAGGCGAGCGGCGCGAAGATCGTCGCGCGCGAAGCGACGAATGACAGGGCTACGGAGTTTCAGGCCGTCCTTAGAAAGATCAAGAGTGTTCAGCCGGACGTGATCATGTTCGGCGGAATGGACGCAACGGGCGGGCCGTTTACCAAACAGGCGGCGGCGCTCGGTATCAGGGCAAAAATCCTTGGCGGCGACGGTGTGTGTACCGACAAGGTGGGTGAGCTGGCGGGAACCGCCGTGCAAAACCTGGTCTGTTCGGAGGCGGGACTTGCGCTTTCGAAAATGGACAAGGGAGCGGACTTCGAAAAGAAGTACGTGGACCGCTTCCACACGCCGGTGCAGATTTACGCACCGTTCACGTATGACGCTGTGTACGTGATTGTCGATGCAATGAAGCGCGCTAATTCGATCGAGGCGCCCAAGGTGCTGGCTGCGATGCCGTCCACCGATTACAACGGGGTAATCGGCCACATCGCGTTCGACGACAAGGGTGATTTGAAAGAGGGCGCCATTACGCTTTACGACTTCAAGGACGGCAAGAAAGCGGTTCTCGACGTCGTGAAGATGTGATGACGGGACGTACAGCCTGACGGCACCGAAACCACCCAACGGTGCCGTTTTTGCATCCGCCATCGGTTCGTCTCCGACTGCATCCCAGTCGTAACACGAACCGGGCAGCGGATAACCCTTACCGGTCTTTTACATCAGTACCCGCAGTGCCGTTGAGATTCCGTACTGCATCACCGCCCACCGGCTGATGAAGAACGCGAATCCAGTCGCACGGGCTAAGGAGCAATAAATGGATATCTTCATCCAGCAGGTCCTCAACGGGCTGGTGCTTGGCAGCGTTTACGCCATCATCGCACTGGGCTATACGATGGTTTACGGCATCCTGGGCATCATCAACTTCGCGCACGGCGATGTGTTGATGGTGGGCGCGATGGTTGCGCTCTCAGCCGTAGGTGTGCTTCAGAACCACTTCCCCGGCCTCGGCAATGTGCCGACGCTCATCATCGCGTTGATCATCGCGGCAGTGGTTTGCTCGCTGGTCGGCTACACGATCGAGCGCGTGGCCTACCGGCCGTTGCGTAAAGCGCCGCGTCTCGCCCCGCTGATCACCGCGATCGGCGTGTCGATCCTGCTGCAAACCCTCGCGATGATGATCTGGTCGCGCAACCCGCTGCCGTTCCCGCAGCTGTTGCCTACTGACCCGATCAACGTGATCAAGGCCACCGACACGACGCCTGGCGCCGTGATCTCGATGACCGAAATCGTGATCATCGTGGTGGCGTTCCTCGTGATGGGCGGTCTGCTGCTGCTGGTTCACAAGACCAGGCTAGGCCGCGCGATGCGTGCGATCGCTGAGAACCCGGGCGTCGCCAGCCTGATGGGCGTGAATCCGAACTTCGTGATTTCGGCGACCTTCATGATCGGCTCGGCGCTGGCCGCTCTGGCCGGCGTGATGATCGCGTCCGAATACGGCAACGCACACTTCTATATGGGCTTCATCCCAGGTCTGAAGGCCTTTACCGCGGCGGTGCTGGGCGGGATCGGCAATCTCGGCGGGGCGATGGTGGGCGGCGTGCTGCTCGGCCTGATCGAACAGTTGGGGGCGGGGTATATCGGCAACCTCACGGGCGGTGTATTCGGCAGTAACTACCAGGACGTGTTCGCATTCATCGTGCTGATCATCGTGCTGGTGTTCCGTCCGTCGGGCCTGTTGGGCGAACGTGTTGCTGATCGAGCATAAGGAGTAGACAGACATGACCTCAATTCAACCGATCGAGCCGTCCACGACGCTCATCCCTGAAAAGAACCTGACGAAGACGCTGACCGTCGGCATCATCACCGCGATCTTCGTGATCGCGGCACCGATGATCATCGGCGCGGCCGGCGGCAACTACTGGGTCCGCGTGCTCGACTTCGCGATGCTATACGTGATGCTAGCGCTGGGCCTGAACGTGGTGGTCGGCTTCGCCGGCCTGCTGGATTTGGGCTACATCGCGTTCTACGCCATCGGCGCGTACGTCGCAGCTCTTCTGAGCTCGCCGCACCTGACCTCGCAGTTCGAGTGGATCGCGCACCTGTTCCCGGGCGGCCTGCATGCGCCGATCTGGATCATCGTGCCGCTAGCGATGGGGCTCGCGGCGACCTTCGGCGTCCTGCTCGGTGCGCCGACACTGCGTCTGCGGGGCGACTACCTCGCCATCGTGACCTTGGGCTTCGGGGAAATCGTGCGGATCTTCATGAACAACCTCGACCGTCCGGTGAACATCACCAACGGCCCGAAGGGGATCACGGGGATCGATCCGGTCAACGTCGGCGGCTTCAGCCTCGCGCAGACCCACTCGCTGTTCGGCCTCCAGTTCCCGTCGGTGTACTCGTACTACTACCTGTTCGTGTTGTGCGCGCTGTTCGTGATCTGGACCTGTACGCGTTTGCAGCACTCGCGGATCGGTCGTGCATGGGCCGCGATCCGTGAAGACGAAATCGCCGCCAAGGCAATGGGTATCAACACCCGTAACGTGAAGCTGCTGGCGTTTGCCATGGGCGCGTCGTTCGGCGGCCTGTCGGGCGCGATGTTCGGTTCGTTCCAGGGCTTCGTATCGCCGGAATCGTTCACGTTCTGGGAATCGGTCGTGGTGCTGGCGTGCGTGGTGCTGGGCGGTATGGGCCACATCCCGGGCGTGATTCTCGGTGCGGTGCTGCTCGCCGTGTTCCCGGAATTCCTGCGCTCGACGATGGGTCCGCTGCAGAACGCGATCTTCGGTCATGAAATCGTCGATACCGAAGTCATCCGTCAGTTGCTGTACGGCCTCGCGATGGTCGTGATCATGCTGTACCGCTCGGAAGGCCTGTGGCCGTCGCCGAAGCACGAAGACAAGATTGCGAAACTGGCGAAGCGCAGCGGCAAGAAGCCGGTGCGCGCCTGAGGCCCCCGTTGGAGAAATCATATGAGCGATAACGTAAACAACAGCGTGGGCAGCGATCAGATCCGCCTGTCGGTGAAGGGCGTGAACAAGCGCTTCGGCGGCCTGCAGGCACTGTCCGACGTCGGTCTGCAGATCAAGTCGGGCCAGATTTATGGCCTGATCGGTCCGAACGGCGCCGGCAAGACGACCTTCTTCAATGTGATCACGGGTCTGTACACGCCGGATTCGGGCGAGTTCAAGCTCGACAACGTGGAATACACGCCGACCGCCGTCTACCAGGTGGCGAAAGCGGGGATTGCGCGTACGTTCCAGAACATCCGTCTGTTCGGTGGCATGACCGCGCTGGAAAACGTGATGGTGGGGCGTCACGTGCGCACGAAGCATGGCCTGATCGGCGCGGTGTTCCAGACGCCGGCCGAGCGCCGCGAAGAGCGCGAGATCAAGGAACGCGCAATCGAACTGCTGGAATACGTCGGCATTGCGCAGTACGCGGACTACACGTCGCGCAATCTGTCGTACGGTCACCAGCGTCGTCTGGAAATCGCCCGCGCATTGGCAACGGATCCGAAGCTGCTCGCACTGGACGAACCGGCTGCCGGCATGAACGCAACGGAAAAGGTCGAACTGACCAAGCTGCTTGACAAGATCCGCAGCGACGGCAAGACGATCCTGCTGATCGAACACGACGTGAAACTGGTGATGGGCCTGTGCAACCAGATGACAGTGCTCGATTACGGCAAGGTGATTGCCCAGGGTCTGCCGCATGACGTGCAGAGGGATCCGAAGGTGATCGAGGCTTATCTGGGTGCGGGGGTCCACTAATGGCAACGGCAATGTTGAAAATCAAGGGCCTGCAGGTCAACTACGGCGGCATCCAGGCAGTCAAGGGCATCGACCTCGAAGTTGCGCAGGGCGAACTGGTCACGCTGATCGGTGCGAACGGCGCGGGCAAGACCACGACGATGAAGGCGATCACGGGTCTGAAGCCGTACTCGGCAGGTGATATCGAGTACATGGGCCAGTCGATCAAGGGCATCCCGGCGCACGAACTGCTCAAGCGCGGTCTGGCGATGGTGCCGGAAGGCCGCGGCATCTTCTCGCGCATGTCGATCGTCGAGAACATGCAGATGGGTGCGTATCTGCGCAACGATACCGACGCCATCAAGGCAGACGTCGATCGCATGTTCGGTTTCTTCCCGCGCCTGAAGGAACGGGCCACGCAATACGCGGGCACGCTCTCGGGCGGCGAACAGCAGATGCTGGCGATGGCGCGCGCGATCATCAGCAAGCCGAAGCTGTTGTTGCTGGATGAGCCGTCGATGGGTCTGTCGCCGATCATGGTCGAGAAGATCTTCGAAGTGGTGCGGGCGATCTCGGCTGAAGGCATGACGGTGCTGCTGGTCGAGCAGAACGCTCGTCTCGCGTTGCAGGCGGCGAATCGCGGCTACGTGATGGACTCGGGTCTGGTGACGATGTCCGGCGATGCGAAGCAGATGCTGGATGATCCGAAGGTGCGGGCAGCGTATCTGGGTGAATAAGTTGGGCAAATGAGCCGGGTGAATAACCCGGACCAAGTTTGCGTTAGCCGTAAAAAAGGCCGCATGCGCTTCAATCGCGCATGCGGCCTTTTTCTATTCAAGCGATTGCCTGCGCTTAAGCCGCCGGCGATTCCGCCAGTTCGCCCAATCGTTTGCCGAGACTGATTACTGCGTCCGCGCGATAACCGAGCGCTTCATAGAACGCGCGCACATCGTCCTTCGCGGACAGCACCTGCAAATTCAGCTTGGGGCATCCACGTTCGGTCAACGCGTGTTCGACATGTGCGACCAGCCGCGTGCCGATGCCGTGACGACGCAACGATTCATCCACCGCAAGCGAATACAGCCAGCCTCGGTGCCCGTCGTAGCCGCCCATCACCGTGCCGACGATACGCCAGTCGAACACTGCGACAAAGAACAGTTCCGGTTGCGTCGCCAGCTTGTTGGCGATCGACAGATGCGGGTTGCGCTGCGGCCTTGTCACGTCCCGATACTCGGGGAACGCTTCCTGCCACAGCGCGACCACGGCGTCGGTGTCGCTCGCTTCGAAGCGGCGGATCGATAGCGTTGCGGTCGTCGTCATACGCGCTTCCCTGTGTGATTACAGCGTGTCGAGAATCGAACGCAGCATCGCCATCATCTGGTCGATTTCTTCATTCGTGACGTTCAGTGCCGGCATGAAACGCAGCAGGTTCGGACGCGCCGCGTTCAGCAGCAGGCCGTCGGGCTGCATCACGCGCGCCTTCTCGACGATCTGATTGCCGATGTCCTTGCCGAGCAGCAGCGCGCGCAGCAGACCTTCACCGCGTTCGCCTTCGAAACCGCGTTCTTCCGACAGTTCGAGCAGTTTGGCGCGCAGATACTCGCCGCGCGCGCGCACGCCTTCGAGGAAGCCCGGCGCGGTCATTTGCGAGATCACCGAGAAGCCGACCGCGGTCATCAGCGGATTGCCGTTGTACGTGCCGCCCTGGTCGCCCGCTTCGAACACGGCAATTTCGGCTTTGGCGAGCAGCGCCGCGAGCGGGACGCCGCCGCCGATGCCCTTGCCGAGCGTCATGATGTCCGGCTCGATGCCTGACAGTTCATACGCGAACAAGGTGCCGGCACGGCCGCAACCGCTTTGCACTTCGTCGACGATCAGCAGCAGGTTGTGCTGTTTGGTCAGTGCGCGCAGTTGCTGCATGAACTCGCGCGTGGCGGGAATTACGCCGCCTTCGCCCTGAATCGGCTCCAGCATCACTGCGACGGTCTTCGCATTGATCAGCTTTTCGACCGATGCGATGTCGTTCAGATCCGCCTTCGGGAAGCCCGGTACTTGCGGTGCGTAGATCGTGTCCCAACCCGGCTTGCCGCTTGCCGACATGGTGGCGAGCGTGCGGCCGTGGAAGCTGTGATCGAACGTGATGATTTCGAACGCGCCGTCCTTGAACTTCTTGCCCCACTTGCGCGCGAGCTTGATGGCGCCTTCGTTCGCTTCGGCGCCGCTGTTCGCGAAGAACACCTTGTCGAAACAGCTGTGCTGGGCGAGCAGTCCGGCGAGCTTCGCCATCGGCTCGTTGTAGAAAGCCGGCGACGGATTCAGCAGCAGCTTCGATTGCGTGTTCAGCGCTTCGATCATGCCGTCGTTGCAATGGCCGAGGCTGTTGACCGCCCAGCCCTGGATGAAGTCCAGATATCGCTTGCCGTTATTGTCGTAGAGCCACGAGCCCTTGCCGTGCGTGAAAACGATTTCGGGCCGGTTCGTGATGTACATCAGCGACTCGATCGGGTACTCATTGAAATTCATGACGGCAGGCTCCAGACAGCGGGGTGAAGGGTGAGTGAACGGTTGACCACATATGAAACAGGGGCCGGGGAAAACAAAAAAAGCAAACAAAAAAGCCACGGCATGCCGTGGCTTTCATGATTCGAACTGCTTGCGCCTTTGTGCGGCGCGAATCCGTGACGAAGCCAGCGGCGCCCCTAAGGGAGCGGCGAGCGGCGACGTCGAAGTTCGGACTGGATGCGGTTCATGCGCGAAAGAATACGACAAGGAAAGCGCTGGTGTAAACCATGAATTTGCACAAATCCGCGCCAGGTGCGGATTTCTGCAAGTCTGCCAGCTTGCTGATTTCGTTTTGATGAATGGGTCGATCGTCAATCGATCGACCCATTCACTCCCTCAAACCGCGTTCGCCAGGTCCGCCGCGCTCGTGAAGGAGTCCGCGTAGAACTCATCTTCCGGCAGCCCATGATGCTGGGTGAAATCGCGCTGTGCCGACTCGACCATCACCGGCGCGCCGCACGCGTACACCTGGTACGGCGACAGGTCCGGCAGATCCTCGATCACCGAGCGATGCACGAAGCCGACGCGGCCCGTCCACGCGTCGCCCGCGTCCGGTTCCGACAGCACCGGCACGAACTTGAAGTTCGGGATCTCGCGAGCCCATTGCTCGGCGAGCTCGAGCAGGTACAGGTCTTTCTTGCGGCGCGCGCCCCAGTACAGGGTCATCGGCCGGTTCAGGTTCTTGAACACCGCATGCTCGACGATCGCCTTCAGCGGCGCGAAACCCGTGCCCGAGGCGAGAAGCACGATCGGCTTGTCCGAATCTTCACGCAGGAAGAAGGTGCCGAGCGGGGCTTCGAAGCGCAGGATGTCGCGCTCCTTTATCGTGTTGAACACGTGGTCCGTGAATGCGCCGCCCGGCATATGACGGATGTGCAATTCGATCGGGCCTTCGGCGTGCGGCGCGTTCGCCATCGAATAGCTGCGGCGCTTGCCGTCTTTCAGAATGAATTCGAGGTACTGGCCGGCCAGATATTGCAGACGTTCGTTAGCGGGCAATTGCAGCTTCAGCACGACGACGTCGTCGGCCTTGCGCTCGATCGCGTTCACGCGGCACGGCAGTTTCTTGACCTGCACGTCGCCTACGCCGGCGACTTCGCGGATGTCCACTTCGAGATCGGAGCAGGCCGTCGCGCAGCAGAAGAGGGCCATGCCGCGCGTTTTTTCGTCGTTCGACAAGGCCGACGACGAATGCTGACGCTGTTCGATCTGACCGCTGACCACGGTGCCCTTGCATGAGCCGCATGCGCCGTTCTTGCAGCCGTACGGCAGACCAATGCCCTGGCGCAAGGCCGCGATCAGGACCGGTTCATCCTGTTCCACCTGAAACTGCCGGCCGCTTTGCCGGAGCGTGACGTTAAATGCCATAGAGTGTTCGAAATCGAAAAGTCGGTAATCGTTATCGGACCCGCTGTGCAACTGTGCGGTACCTGCCGCGCTTGACGGCTACAATGCGTCCACCATGAAAGCGACACGAAATTTACGCCGGCCGCGCGTGTTGATTGTTGGCTGCGGTGACGTCGGCATGCGCTGCGTGCCCCTGTTGCGGCCACACGCGCATGTCTTCGCGCTCACCAGCCACGCCGAACGCAGCGCCGAATTGCGCGCCGCTGGCGTCACGCCGCTGGTCGGCGACCTCGACGCGCGCCACAGCCTGAAACGGCTTGCCGGCCTCGCGCCGACGGTGCTGCATCTCGCGCCACCGCAAAAGACCGGCGATGACGACCGCCGCACCCGTGCCTTGCTCGCTACGTTGAGCGCGCGCCGTGATCGGGCGATGCGTGCCGCGCGTGCCGCGGTGGCGCCGGTCGGGCGGCTGCGCCGCGGGTTGCGCAACATGAGTGCCTCATGGGCGGAATCTGAAGCAGCCAATATTGTACCCGACAGGGTGCGCTGGACCGCCGCGCCGCATGTGCCTGTGAGGCTGGTGTACGCGAGCACGACAGGCGTCTACGGCGATTGTGGCGGCGCGTGGATCGACGAGACGCGCGCGTCGCAGCCGGCCAATGCGCGCGCCAAACGCCGCGTGTCCGCCGAGCGGCAATTGCGGCGCGCCACGGCGCGAGGCGCGGTCGCCGCCAGCATCGCGCGGATTCCGGGCATCTATGCGAGCAACCGCTTGCCGCTCGCGCGGCTGGAGAAGCGCACCCCGGCCTTGATCGACGCCGACGACGTCTATACCAACCATATCCACGCCGACGACCTGGCCGCGATCCTCGTGCGTCTAGCCACACACGGGCGGCCGGGGCGCGTGGTCCATGCGTCCGACGATACGTCGTTGAAAATGGGCGAGTACTTCGATACGGTGGCCGATGCGTTCGGTCTCGAGCGTGCGCCTCGCATCACGCGCGCGGAGGCGGAGCAGAAGATCGAGCCGACCTTGCTGTCCTTCATGCGTGAATCGAGGCGGCTCGTGAACCGGCGCCTCAAAGAAGAGTTGCGCGTGCGCTTGCAGTATCCAAGCGTCGACGATTTTCTGCGCGTGCTGCCCGAACGGAGTGCCACTGAGCCACACGGCGAAGCAAAAGCGGGCGACTGAGAAAACCCGCGATCAGGCGACGGGTTGCAGCGCGTTCAGCCGCATACAACAAGCCGCCGGGCCAAGCATCGCCCGGCGATACCCGCGCGCGCCGCCCTCTGCGCTATCCGCGTTCCCCTCGCTTACGTCAGCGCCGGCAACGCCTCCAGCAACAGAAAACATAGCAGTGCGCCGATCAGTGCGCCGATCAGGTTCGGATGATATTTATGCCGCAGCCGCATCATGACTAGCAGTCCGCCGACCAGGACTATCCCGAGACACGTGAAAGCAATCATCACGGACGAAATTTCAATGGTGTCGTGGATCACCATGGCGCCCCTCCCTTGAACCCTTTGTAGTCTTTGTTTAAACGAGTATAGGGCGAGCTGTAAGGAAGAGCATGCTGCGATGCAGCGTGTAATCAGGTGTCCCTCAGGGCCTATGTGCGGGCGCACACACGATTCTCCTGACGCATCAAGGCTTTAAAGGGGTCCTACCGGTTTACCCGCTCCGTAAAGATCCGAGGTCGGTTTCGTTGAGCCATTGCCACGCGCCAACGGCCAGCGTCGTGGGCAGCGCGAGTCCGCCGATCCGCTCACGATGTAGCGCTTCACAGCGGTTGCCGGCTGCCGCGATCATCCGCTTGACCTGGTGATATTTGCCTTCCATCACGGTGAGGGCCAGCGCGTGCTCACCGCGCGCCTCTACGTCGACGGCGATGATCGGCTTGGGCTCGCCGTGCAGCAAGACGCCGTCGCGCAAGGCACGCAACTGGGCGTCGTCGATGGGATGGCGCGTGGTCGCGATATACAGCTTCGGCACTTTGCGTTTCGGCGACGTGAACATGTGCACGAACTTGCCGTCGTCGGAGAGCAGCAGGAGGCCGGTCGTGTCCTGATCGAGGCGGCCCACGCACTGCACGCCGCGTTCGGCGAACTGCGGCGGCAGCAGGCTGAACACGCTCAGATGATGTTGCGGATCGCGCGAACATTCGTAGCCGGCAGGTTTGTTCAGCAACAGATAGGCGTGCTCGCGATACGGCCAGACGACCCCGTCCACGCTGAAGCAGAAGGTGCTGTCATCGGTTGGGAAATCGGCGTCGGCATCGGCGCAGACGGAGCCGCCGATGCTCACGCGGCCGTCGCCGATCAGTGCCCGGCATTGGCGGCGCGAGCCGAAACCTTGTGTGAAGAGGATGCTTTCGAGATTCATGGCGAGCGAAGAATAACACCGCAAGAAGCGGAGCGCCGGGCTACGCCATAGCGACGACGATGGCCTTTCCCCATCCCGTCGCAGGAGTTCATCGATGCACGCCGCTTCCTCTTCGTCATCTTCATCCGCGCTTCGTCTGCCGGCCGCATTCCAGCGGCTCGCATGGTCGAATCTGGTCGCGCAATCCGCTGAACAGATCAGCCTTGCCGCCGCGCCGCTCGTCGCCGTGTTCGCGCTCGGCGCCGGCGCACGCGAGACCGGTTTGTTGCAAACCGCGCAGACGTTGCCGTTCCTGTTGTTGTCGATTCCGCTCGGCGTATGGGTCGACCGCCGTTCGCGCCGCACGTTGATGACGCTCGCCGAAAGCGTGCGCGCGATCGCGATGTTGTGCGTGCTGCTGCTCCTGATGACGCATGCGCTGAGCTTGCCGCTGCTCGCCGCGCTCGGCTTCGTTGCCGCGACCGGCACGGTTGCCTACAACGTCGCGGCGCCTTCGCTGGTGCCGTCAATCGTGCCGCGCGAGGCGTACGCGCAGGCCAACGGCCGGCTCGAACTGGCGCGCAGCGTCGCGTATTCAGCGGGACCGGCGCTCGGCGGACTGCTGGTCGGCTGGATCGGCGCGGGATGGGCGTATGGCTGCGCGGCCGGGCTATCGGCGCTGGCCGTCGCATTGCTCGCGGGGCTGCGCGAACCGCCGCGAGCGGCTGCTCCCCAGCGTCACTTCCTGCTGGAACTGCGTGACGGTACGCGCTTTGTGCTGCGCGACGCGTTGCTGCGGCCGATGCTCGGCACCGCGATCTTCTTCAATCTCGGTTTCTTCGTGCTGCAGGCGGTGTATGTGCCGTACGCCGTGCATCGGTTGGGCTTGAGCGCTTCGATGGTAGGTGTGACGCTCGGTGCGTACGGTGTCGGCATGGTGTGCGGCGCGCTGGCTGCACCGGCCATTGCGCGGCGTCTCGCGTTCGGCCGTGTGCTGATCATCGGACCGTCGTGCGGTTTGCTCGCCTCGCTCGTGATGGTGGCGACGATCGTCACGCCGTCGTTCTGGCTCGCGATGCTGAGCTTCTTCCTGCTCGGCGCCGGACCGATTCTGTGGGTGGTCGGCTCGACCACGCTGCGTCAGGCGATCACACCTGAACGGATGATGGGCCGTGTCTCGGCGCTCAACAGTACCGCGACCTATGGCGCGCGGCCGCTGGGTGCGTTGCTCGGTGCGGCGATCAGCGCGCGCTGGGGGATGGACGCGTGTCTGGTCGCGGCTGCAGCGGCTTTCCTTGTGCAGGCGCTGATCATCCTCATGTCGCCGGCGGCGCGGCTCGCGAACATTCCCGGGGGCGCCGCAGTCGCGCAATGAAAACTGGTTTTCATCGGATGGCCGCGCGGCACGCCGACGTGGCCGCGCTTGTCCGTGAAAACCCTCGAAAATGAAAATGAATTTTTTTCGGCGAGTTTTCTATGTAAATATACTTTCATTCATTTTAATTACAGCCGCCGCGCCACCGTGTCGGCTCACTCGCATGATCCACCACTCGTCCGTTGCTTCGAACCCCGCCGAGCAGGCCATCGCTGCACGCATCGCCGAGGCGATGCCGACCCTCACGCCAATCCATCGGCGCATGGGCGAATACGTGCTGGCGAATCTGTTCCGCGCGGCGACCATGCGGATCGACGAACTGGCGAGTGTGGTCGGTGCGTCGGTGGCGACGGCGAATCGCTTCGCTCGCGCGCTCGGCTTCGACGGTTATCCGCAGTTTCGGGAAGCGCTCGTACGCGGTTTCGAAGCGACGCTCGCGCCGGTCGAGAGACTGCGTAGCGCGCAGGAGTCGCTCGCTTCCGGCGACGATCTGATTGACGCGTCGCTCGAACAGGCGGCCACCAATCTGCAATCCACGCGTTCTGCGATCGACAGCGCCGCCGCCGAGGCCGCCGTAGAAGCGATCATCTCCGCGCGTCGCGTCTTCGTGCTCGGCGCGGGTTCGAGCGCGTTCCTCGCAGGCCTGATGGAGCACGGCCTGATGCCGTATCACGACAACGTGCAATCGCTCGCGTTCGTCGGTGGACCGTCGCACGCCGCACGGCGTCTGTTCGCCTCGAATGAAGGCGATCTGGTGATCGGAATCGCGTTTCCGCGCTACGTCGAAGACACGATCGAACTCGCGCGGCGTGCGGCAAGCCGCGGGGCACGTGTGCTTGCGCTAACCGACAGCCCGCGCTCGCCGCTCGCGCAATTCGCCGATCTCTCGCTCTATATCCGCTCCGAGCGGCGACTCGCAGCCAATGCCGATTCGGCCGTGCTGGCCGTCATCGAAGCGCTGTGCGACGCGGTCGCCTACCGCGCGAAACGCTCGGTGAAGGCCGCCGCCGAAGTCACCGAATTCGTGCTGCCGTGGCTCACCGATCCGCAAACCATGGCCGCCGGCACGAGTGAACAACCCGCGCGCGCTTCTACCCGCACCACCCGCACTACCAAAGCCAAAAAATGAACACCAACGCAGTCATTGCCATTCACGGCGGGGCAGGCACGATCCTGCGCGCGTCGATGTCGGCCAGCGCCGAAGCCGACTACCACGCTGCCTTGCACGCCGTGCTGAGCGCGGGCCAGCGCGTACTCGCTGACGGCGGCAGCGCGCTCGACGCCGTCAGCGAAGCCGTCCGTCTGCTCGAAGACTGCCCGCTCTTCAACGCGGGCCGCGGCGCGGTCTACACAGCGGCCGGGACGCATGAACTCGACGCGGCCATCATGGACGGCAGCACGCTCGACGCCGGTGCGATCTGCTGCGTGACGCGCGTACGCAATCCGATTCTGGCGGCGCGCCGCGTGCTCGAGCGCAGCGAACATGTGTTGTTTACCGGCGCAGGCGCGGAAGCCTTTGCGGCCGCGCAAGGACTCGAATTTGTCGAGCCCGAGTATTTCCATACCGAAGCGCGTCATCGCCAATGGCAACTCGCACGCGGCCAGCAGCGCGCGATGCTCGATCACGACGGCGCGACGCTGGCCTCCGCGTCATCGCCAGGCGACGACGATCCCACGCCGCACGAGCCGATCGATCCGAATCGCAAGTTCGGCACGGTAGGCGCTGTCGCGCTCGACCAGCATGGCCACGTTGCAGCCGCGACATCGACAGGCGGCGTCACCAACAAGCAGGTGGGCCGGGTCGGCGATACGCCACTGATCGGCGCGGGCTGCTATGCGGACGACGCAACCTGCGCGGTCTCGACCACGGGCTCCGGCGAGATGTTCATGCGCATGGTGGCCGCCTACGACGTCGCGGCGCAGATGGCGTACCGCAACGTCTCGCTCGAAGAAGCGGCGCACGACGTGGTGATGAACCGCTTGCCGAAGATCGACGGACGCGGCGGTCTGATTGCCGTTGATGCACGTGGCAACGTCACGCTGCCGTTCAACACCGAGGGCATGTATCGCGGTTTCGCGCGGATCGGCGAGACGCCGGAGACGGCGATCTATCGCTAGTGCGGTCTTGCTACGCCGTCGCTTGAACTGCCACTTGAGCTGCCGTTTGAATTTTCGTTTGAACCACCGTTAGCCGCGTCCGAATTCAAAGGAACCATCGTGCCGACTTCATCGCACACCGCTCGTCCGCTTATCGAAACCTTGCAGCCGCAACGCGTGCTTGCGGTCGACGATCTGTCGGTCGCTTTTCGCAGCGGCGACAAGACCTTCAACGCGGTGCGCAATCTCTCGCTGACCGTCGAGCGTGGCGAGACGCTGGCGATCGTCGGCGAATCGGGCTCCGGCAAATCGGTGACATCGCTCGCCCTGATGCGGCTGATTGAGCATGGCGGTGGGCGCCTTGCCGGCGGCAGCATCGCCTTCCGGCGCCGCGACGGCAGCGTGCTCGACCTCGCGAAAGCGTCGTCCGGCACGATGCGTTCGATTCGCGGCGCCGACATCGCGATGATCTTCCAGGAGCCGATGACCTCGCTCAATCCGGTATTCACGGTGGGCGATCAGATCAGCGAAGCGATTGCCTTGCATCAAGGGAAGAGCCGTACTGCCGCGCACGCCGAAACGCTGCGTCTGCTCGAACTCGTGCGCATTCCGGAAGCGCGCCGGGTGGCAGCACGTTTTCCGCACCAGCTATCCGGCGGGATGCGCCAACGCGTGATGATCGCGATGGCGCTGTCATGCAAGCCCGCACTATTGATCGCCGACGAGCCGACCACGGCGCTCGACGTCACGATCCAGGCGCAGATCCTGCAATTGATTCGCGGCCTGCAGGACGAGATGAACATGGGCGTGATCTTCATCACGCACGACATGGGTGTAGTGGCCGAGGTGGCCGATCGCGTGCTGGTGATGTATCGAGGCGAGAAAGTGGAAGAGGGGGCGTCGGATACGCTGTTCGCGGCGCCGTCGCATCCTTATACGAAGGCATTGCTTGCGGCGGTCCCGCGCCTTGGCGCGATGCAGGGCACCGACCGGCCCGCCAAGTTTCCGATTCTGACCGTCGAGCAGGCGGCGCTCACCGGCATCGACGAAGCCGTTCGTCCTGCCGCCGCCGTCGCGCAGGAAACCCAACCGTTGGTCCACGACAGCACGCCGCCGATTCTGCGCGTGCGCGATCTGGTCACGCGCTTTCCGGTCAAGAGCGGTGTGTTCGGACGTTTGACGGGCCGCGTGCATGCGGTCGAGAAAGTCAGCTTCGATCTGCGCCCGGGGGAAACGCTCGCACTGGTCGGCGAATCGGGCTGTGGTAAATCGACGACGGGCCGCTCATTGCTGCGCCTCGTCGAAAGCCAGAGCGGCTCGATCGAATTCGACGGCAAGGAAATCAGCTCGCTTACAGGCCCTGCGTTACAAGCGCTGCGCCGCAATATCCAGTTTATTTTCCAGGACCCGTTTGCCTCGCTGAATCCGCGCTTGACGGTCGGCTTTTCGATCATGGAGCCGCTGCTCGTGCACGGCGTCGCTCAAGGCGCGGAAGCACAGGCGCGTGTGGCGTGGCTGCTCGAAAAGGTCGGTTTGCCGCGCGAGGCCGCAGGCCGCTATCCGCACGAATTTTCGGGCGGACAACGGCAACGCATCGCGATTGCGCGAGCTTTGGCATTGAATCCGAAAGTCGTCATCGCCGACGAATCCGTCTCCGCACTGGACGTCTCCGTGCAGGCGCAGATCGTCAACCTGATGCTCGATCTGCAACGCGAACTCGGCGTTGCGTATCTGTTCATTTCGCACGACATGGCGGTGGTGGAGCGTGTCAGCCATCGCGTAGCGGTGATGTATCTCGGCCAGATCGTCGAGATCGGACCGCGCCGCGCGGTGTTCGAAGCGCCGCAGCACCCGTACACGAAGAAGCTGATGGGCGCGGTGCCGGTCGCCGATCCGGCGCGCCGCCACGCGAAACGCATGCTCGCCGCCGATGAGATTCCGAGCCCGATTCGTGCGCTGAACGATGAACCGGTCGTGGCGCCGCTGATTGCGGTCGGACCAGATCACTTCGTCGCTCAGCATCGGGTCGGCGGCGCTTACTAGACACGAACATAAACCCGAACGAAGCGCCAAACCTGAAGCAAAGCCATTTTCTCTCGCAGCACATAACCCTGTTTCAATTCGCAGCCTGGAGCCAACCTCATGAACCTGCTGGTCCCGTCTTCTCCGTTTCGTTTGCGCGCGCTGGTCAGCGGCGGCGCGGTGGTGTTCGCGATGCTCGCGGGCAGTGTGGCGCACGCCGATACCACGGCCGTGATGGCCGTTGCGTCGACCTTCACGACGCTCGATCCGTACGATGCTAACGACACGCTGTCGCAAGCCGTCGCCAAGTCGTTCTATCAAGGCCTGTTCGGTTTCGACAAAGACATGAAGCTGGTCAATGTGCTGGCCGATAGCTACGAAGCGAGTCCGGATGCGAAGGTTTACACGTTCAAGTTGCGTCACGGCGTGAAGTTCCAGGACGGTACCGACTTCAACGCCGCGGCAGTGAAAGCGAACTTCGACCGCGTGACCGATCCGGCGAACAAGCTCAAGCGCTACAACATGTTCAACCGCATCGAGAAGACCGAAGTGGTCGATCCGTACACGGTGAAGATCACCCTGAAGGCGCCGTTCTCGGCGTTCGTCAACGTGCTGGCGCATCCGTCGGCGGTGATGATTTCGCCTGACGCGCTGAAGAAGTACGGCAAGGACATCGCATTCCATCCGGTCGGCACTGGTCCGTTCGAACTGGTGAAGTGGGATCCGGCCGGCGACCTGACAGTGAAGAAGTTCGCGGGCTACTGGAAGAAGGGTTACCCGAAGGTCGATGCGATCGACTGGAAACCGGTGGTCGACAACAACACGCGTGCCGCGTTGATGCGCACCGGTGAAGCGGACTTCGCGTTCCAGGTGCCGTTCGAACAGGCGGCGCAATTGCAGTCGAGCCCGAAGGTCGATCTGATTGCTTCGCCGTCGATTATCCAGCGCTATATCAGCATGAACGTCAATCAGAAGCCGTTCGACAATCCGAAGGTGCGTGAGGCGCTGAATTACGCGGTCAACAAGGATGCGCTGATCAAGGTCGCGTTTGCCGGGTATGCAACGCCGGCTGAGGGCGTGGTGCCGCAAGGCGTCGAGTACGCGACGAAGCTAGGCCCCTGGCCGTACGATCCGGCTAAGGCGCGTGAGTTGCTGAAGGAAGCGGGTTATCCGAACGGTTTCGAAACGACGCTGTGGTCCGCGTATAACTACTCGACCGCGCAGAAGGTGATTCAGTTCGTGCAGCAGCAACTGGCGCAAGTCGGCATCAAGGCGCAGGTCGAAGCACTCGAAGCGGGTCAACGCGTCGCCAAGGTGGAAAGCGCGCAGGACCCGGCGACCGCTCCGGTGCGGATGTACTACGCGGGCTGGTCGTCGTCGACCGGTGAAGCGGACTGGGCAATCACGCCGCTGCTCGGGTCGGTCTCGTTTCCGCCGAAGATGGTCAACACCGCGTACTACAAGAACGACACGGTCGATACCGATCTGAAGCAGGCGCTCGAAACCACCGACCGCACGCAGAAGGCCGCGCTCTACACCGACGCGCAAAAACGCATCTGGGCCGACGCGCCGTGGGTTTTCCTCGTCAAGGAGAAGGTTGTGTACGCGCGCAGCAAGCGTTTGTCGGGTGCGTATGTCGCGCCGGACGGCTCGTTCAATTTCGACGAGATCGCGATCAAGTGATGAGCTGACCGTTCGGCACCGCGTGTTCTTCACGAACGCGCTGACCGGACGGTCGCGTACTGCTCTGAAAGATCTTTCGTTGCCCGCATCATTGCCGGATTGGGTTTCATGCTGAACTTCCTCGTCAAACGTATCTTTGGCCTGCTGCCGACGCTCTTCATCGTCGCCGTGCTGGTGTTCCTGTTCGTGCATCTGTTGCCGGGTGATCCGGCGCGCCTCGCGGCTGGTCCCGAAGCGGATGAGGCGACCGTTGCGCTGGTGCGTGCCGATCTCGGCCTCGATAAACCGATGCCGCAGCAATTCGCCAACTTCTTCCTGAAGATCGCGCACGGCGACTTCGGCACGTCCACGCGCAGCAAGCGGCCGGTCAGCCAGGAAATCGGCGAGCGCTTCATGCCGACGTTGTTGCTTACGCTCGCGAGCATGGTATGGGCGGTGGTGCTCGGCATGGGGATCGGCATTGTCTCGGCGGTGTGGCGCAATCGCTGGCCAGACCGGCTCGGCATGACGCTCGCGGTGTCGGGTATTTCGTTTCCCGCGTTCGCGCTCGGCATGCTGCTGATGGAGATCTTTTCGGTGAAACTCGGCTGGCTGCCGATTGTCGGCGACGGGTCGTGGAAGAGCTACGTGCTGCCTTCGCTCACGCTCGGCGCGGCAGTGGCGGCGGTGATGGCGCGTTTCACGCGTGCTTCGTTCGTCGAAGTGATGAATGAAGATTTCGTGCGCACCGCACGCGCCAAGGGTGTGCCCGAACGACTCGTCATCGTCAAACACTGCCTGCGCAACGCGATGATTCCCGTCATCACGATGATGGGGCTGCAATTCGGCTTTCTGCTGGGCGGCTCGATCGTGGTCGAAGTCGTATTCAACTGGCCGGGCCTCGGACGCCTGCTGGTGGATGCCGTGGCGATGCGCGACTATCCGGTGATTCAGGCGGAAGTGCTGTTGTTCTCGCTTGAGTTCATCATCATCAACCTGGTTGTGGACGTGCTGTACGCCGTCATCAACCCGACCATCCGTTTCAAGTGAGGCCCGCATGAGCATCTCAGCTACCGAGGCGAATGAGGCCAAGGCCGCCCTCGTAGAAAACGCGATCCGCACGCCGTGGAGTGAATTCTGGCGCAAATTCCGTAAGCAGCATGTGGCGCTCGGCGCCGGAATTTTCGTGCTGCTGCTGGTTGCGGTTGCGATTCTCGCGCCGCATATCGTGCCGTACGATCCGGAGAATTTCTTCGACTACGACGCGTTGAACGCGGGGCCTTCGGCCGCGCACTGGTTCGGTGTCGATTCGCTGGGCCGCGATATTTTCAGCCGCATTCTGGCAGGTTCGCGTATTTCGCTCGAGGCTGGTTTTCTGTCGGTGGCGATCGGCGCGGTGATCGGTACGTTCTTTGGTTTGCTGGCCGGTTACTACGAAGGCTGGTGGGACCGCATCACCATGCGCGTTGCCGATGTGCTGTTTGCCTTCCCGGGCATTCTGCTGGCGATCGGTGTGGTCGCGATTCTCGGCAACGGCATGATCAACGTGATCTGTGCAGTGGCGATTTTCAGCATCCCGGCGTTTGCGCGGCTCGTGCGCGGCAATACACTGATGCTCAAGCAACTGACGTATATCGAAGCGGCGCGCAGCATCGGCGCATCGGACTGGACCATCATCGTGCGGCATATTCTGCCGGGGACGATTTCGTCGATCGTGGTGTACTTCACGATGCGAATCGGCACGTCGATCATCACGGCGGCAAGCCTGTCGTTTCTCGGACTCGGTGCGCAACCGCCGATGCCGGAGTGGGGCGCGATGCTCAACGAAGCGCGTGCCGATATGGTCACCGCGCCGCATATCGCGCTGTTTCCGAGTCTGGCGATTTTCCTCACCGTGCTGGCATTCAATCTACTCGGCGACGGTTTGCGCGATGCGCTCGATCCGAAGCTCGACCGGCCATGAGTTTGACTGAAATTGCAGGCGAAAGCGCACCGCATATCGGTGTGCTACCGAGCGGCCCGCATGGGACGATTGCGGACGTAGAAGGCGTGACGGTAGGACATTGCACGCTGGATGAAGGCGCTGTGCAAACCGGCGTTACCGTGATTCGTCCGCATCCTGGCGATCCTTTTCTCGCGAAGGTGCCCGCGGCTGCTTCAGTGATCAACGGCTTCGGCAAAAGCATCGGGCTCGTGCAGGTTGAAGAGCTCGGCGTGCTGGAGACGCCGATCGCGTTGACCAATACGTTTGGCGTGCCCGCTGTCGCACAAGCGCAGATTCGCGCTGCGATTCATGCCAATCCTCGAATCGGGCGCGAATGGTCCACGGTCAATCCGCTAGTGTTCGAATGCAATGACGGATACCTGAACGATATTCAGGCGCTGGCTGTCAGCGAGCGGCATTTCACCGATGCATGTGAAGCGGCAAGCACTGACGTCGCGAGCGGTTCGGTCGGCGCGGGAAGGGGCATGTCGTGCTTCGATCTGAAGGGCGGGATCGGCAATGCGTCGCGCGTCATTGAGGTGGCAGGGCGGAGCTATACAGTTGGCGCATTGGTGCTGGCGAACTTCGGCCGCCTGCCGATGTTGACGATCGACGGCACGCCGTTTGGTCGTGTGCTGGCCGAACGCGCGGTTGGATCTGCTGCGGCGAGTTCGGCGGGCTTGGCAACTTCGGCAACGTCAGCGAGTTCGGCCAACTCAGCGACTTCGACCACCTCAGCCATCTCAGCGAGCCCAGCAGCCTCAGCGATCCACCCGGCCGCCTCGAAACCCGAACAAGGCTCGATCATCATGATCGTCGCCACCGACGCGCCGCTCGACGCGCGTCAACTCAAGCGTCTGTCATTGCGCGCCGCGGCCGGTCTCGCACGAACCGGTTCGGTGTACGGCCACGGCAGCGGCGACATCGCGTTGGCGTTTTCAACGGCCTACACCGTGCCGCACGAATCCGACTTTGTCGCCTTGCCGCCCGTGCTCGCCGACGCACGCCTTGATCCGTTATTTCGTGCCTGCGCGGACAGCGTCGAGCAAGCGATCGTCGATGCACTATGGAGTGCCACGTCTGTGACGGGCCGCGACGGTCGTAGTCGCCTGTCGCTGCACGACACCGCACCCGACCTCGCTCAACTTCTCAAGCAATCTTCCTGATGAAAGTCCTGATTTCCGTCGACATCGAAGGCGTAGCCGGCGTGTTCCATCCCGAGCAAACGCGTGCGGGCAACGGCGAATACGAAGCCGCGCGCCGGTGGATGACGCTCGAAGCCAACGCCGCAATCGAAGGCGCGTTTGCAGGTGGCGCCACGCACGTATGGGTCAACGATTCGCATGGCGGCTTTCGCAATCTGCTGCCCGATCTGCTCGATGCGCGTGCCCAGGTGGTGCTCGGCAAACCGCGTACGCTCGGCATGATGGCCGGACTTGAATACGGCGCGGCGCTGGTGTTCATGATCGGCTATCACGCGAGGTCGCAAACGCGCGGCATTCTCTCGCATACGATCAACAGCTTTGCGTTCGCGCGTGTTGCGCTAAACGGCGTCGAAGTCGGCGAGGCGGAATTGTACGGAGCCCTGGCGGAAGAATATGGCGCACAGGTAGTGCTTTTATCCGGCGACGATGTATTCGCCGAGGAAACCGCGCCGCGCTTTCCGGCTGCGCGTTTCGTGGTCACCAAGAGCGCGACGGGACATGCGAGCGGTGTGACGCAAACACCGGCAAGCGCTCGCGATGCGATCGAAATTGCCGCACGCGAAGCGGTACGGCATCACATCGATAAGGGTCATGCGCCGCAAGCCACGCGCGCTGCCGCGAAGCCCGTCGAATGCGAGCTGCGCGTGCAAACTACCGCACTTGCCGATCTGTTCTGCCAATGGCCGACGCTCTCGCGTGTCGACGCCGTCACGTTACGCTTTGGTGCGGAGTCCTCGGAACATGCGGTGCGCATGCTGAACTGCCTGTCGGCGATGTCGTTCATGCTGCGCTGAACCGTGTGACGGAGGGCGTGACCGGCGACAGCCTACTGTTGCCGGCTCAACTCCCGCGCTGCCCGATCGATCACATCCGCAACTGCCCCCGCATGCGACACCGGCACGAGATGGCTCGATGAGATCGGCACGATCTTCGCGCCCATCCGGTTGGCCATGAACTGTTCGACTTCGGGGGATATCGCACGGTCCCTCGTCGTCACGATGTACCACGAAGGCTTTTCCCGCCACGCGACCTGACTGACCGTTTCGCTGAAGGCCCTGGCGGCGATCGGCTGTTGCGCGGCGGAGAGCACGCGCGTCAGATTCTCGGGTATGTCGGCGGCGAAGTCGGCGTGATATTTGCTACGGTCGAGCCACAAGAAGCCCGTCGGGTCCGCTGTGATGCCTTGACTCGCGGGCGCCGGCGCCGCGCGCTTCATCAGGTCCATCGTAGATTCGTGCAGGTCCGGTGCAATGCCCGCCACGTAGACGAGACCGGCGACGTTCGGCGCGTTCGCGCCTGCTTCAGTGATCACGACGCCGCCCCATGAATGTCCTACGAGGATGGTCGGGCCATCCTGGCGCGCGAGAACACGGCGGGTGGCAGCGACATCGTCGGCGAGCGACGTGAGCGGGTTCTGCACCGAACTCACGTGATAACCCTTCTGCTGCAATTTCGCGACGACACCGTTCCAGCTCGACCCGTCGACGAAAGCGCCATGAACCAGCACGACGTTGCGTACGGGGCCGGTCATCGGTGCTGCGGGTGGTTTGGCTGCTGTTGCTTTGGGAGTAGCGGGTGTCGCAGGCGTGGCGGCGGGTGTTGCCGGCGTTGCGGCCGGCGCCGCGGGTGGCTCCGGTGCTTCCGGTGCGCTCGACTCCATACCCGGCATGTCGGCCGGTTCGGCGGCGGGTTCTGCCGTGGGCGCCGCGGTTTGCGCGAGGGCACCCGCCGCGGAGAAACAGAGACACAAAGCAGCGGCGCAAAGCAGATGTTTGGGCAACATGTTGAATCTCCGAAGGCTGAAACCTCGACTAGGGCAACATACAGAAGCCCCACGCCAGTGACAATCACTATCCTCGCCGTTAAGTGCGGCGCAGAACCAAGCGCGGGTTGCTCCCAGTATTTAGATAATATCGGCCACGGTAAAATTTCAGGTTCTGCCGGGACGGACCATAAGTCCGATCGGGCGATCGATATCCATACACTGGGGCGCAATTTTGAATAGTGCACAGCAGCAAGACGGCCTGAAGCGCGGGCTGAAGAATCGTCACATCCAGCTGATCGCGCTGGGCGGGGCGATCGGCACGGGCCTGTTTCTCGGCTCCGCCAGCGTGTTGAAGGCAGCCGGCCCGTCAATGATTCTTGGCTACGCGATCGGCGGCATCATCGCCTTCATGATCATGCGGCAGCTTGGCGAAATGGTCGCGCAGGAACCGGTCGCCGGTTCGTTCAGCCACTTCGCGTACAAGTATTGGGGCGATTTCCCGGGCTTTCTGTCCGGCTGGAACTATTGGGTGCTGTATGTGCTCGTGAGCATGGCCGAGCTGACTGCAGTCGGCACCTACGTGCATTACTGGTGGCCGGGTGTGCCGTCGTGGGTATCCGCGCTGGTGTGCTTCGCCGTCATCAACGCGATCAATCTCGCCAACGTCAAAGCTTACGGCGAAACCGAATTCTGGTTTGCGATCATCAAGGTCGTGGCGGTGATCGGCATGATCCTGTTCGGCGGCTATCTGCTGATCAGCGGCCATGGTGGTCCGCAAGCGTCGATCACCAATCTCTGGGCCGACGGCGGCTTTTTCCCGCACGGTTTTCATGGCCTGTTCATGATGCTCGCGGTGATCATGTTTTCATTCGGCGGGCTCGAGTTGATCGGCATTACGGCCGCTGAAGCGGCCGATCCGCAAAAGAGCATTCCGAAAGCCGTGAATCAGGTGATCTACCGGATTCTGATTTTCTACATCTGCTCGCTGGCGGTGCTGCTTTCGTTGTATCCGTGGAATCAGGTCGCGGCCGGTGGCAGCCCGTTCGTGATGATCTTCTCGCAGATCGGCTCGACGCTGACCGCGAACATCCTCAACGTGGTGGTGCTGACCGCGGCGCTGTCGGTCTATAACAGTGGCGTGTATGCGAATAGCCGCATGCTCTACGGTCTAGCGGAACAGGGCAACGCACCGCGTGCGCTGATGAAAGTCGATCGCCGTGGCGTGCCGTATATGGCGATTGGTCTGTCGGCGCTCGCCACGTTCACCTGCGTGATCGTCAACTATCTGATTCCGGCCGAAGCGCTCGGTCTGCTGATGGCGCTGGTGGTGGCCGCGCTGGTGCTGAACTGGGCCCTGATCAGCCTGACGCATCTGAAGTCGCGCAAGGCGATGGTGGCAGCGGGCGAGACGCTCGTGTTCAAGTCGTTCTGGTTCCCGGTCAGCAACTGGATCTGCCTTGCTTTCATGGCGCTGATCCTCGTGATTCTGGCGATGACGCCGGGCCTGTCGGTTTCGGTGTGGCTCGTGCCCGCATGGCTGGTCGTGATGTGGGCCGGCTATGTGTTCAAGCGCCGGCGTGCAGCGATGCATGGCGGCGCGCAGGTGGCAGGGCGGTAAGACAGATATTGGGTGCCGGCGCCATTGGCGTCGGATCGCCCAATGTCGAGAAGAGCTTCAATATGCGGCGGAACGTCACATATTGCTTAGGCAATTATTGTGCGGGACTGCTGGAATTTCTTTTGGTGCCAGGGCCGGAATGAAAAAATCCTTGCTATCGCTTTCCTGTCGCTGCTCTGTCTCATTTGCATCATGCAGATACCACCAAAAATACCACCGGAAGTGGGCCGCTAATCATCGGGTTGTGTCTTGAGTCGCTCCTTGATCTGGTTTCGACTCGCGCCCGCCAGCTTTGAAACCCGCAATTGGCCCACCTGGCCGTTCGTGTGTTGCTGATGGCCGCCATCCGCCGCATTTGCTTCCGTACTTTGCGAACGGGTACCAGCCACATCGGGTTCGGAGTCGATCTGCTTTGTTTGTCGCAATCAGCCGAGGAATCGAGGCCGATCCGTGGCGACGAGACCACGCTACTTACAGTCGATTACAAGTGTTCTGGGTTACGGACGCGCGCCGTTCGTACAATCGAAGCATTCAGGTGGACGTCGGGAAAGCGAAAATGAAAACAGTGCAATGGATTGCTGCAAGCCTCGTGGCACTTGCGTCCGTGTCAGCCCTTGCGGCAGCGGGTGGCAATGGAGGCGGAAACGGTGGAGGCGGCGGAGCGGGAGGCAGCGGAGGGGCCGGACACGGTGGTCTGGGCGGCAACGCGGGCGGCATGTCCGCCGGTCACATGAGCAGCAAGGGCGTCAGCAACACCAACGGCTTCAGTTCAGCCGACCGCGATGCCGGCCTTGCCCGCGCGGCGGATCGATCGGACACGCAGGCAGACCGTGCCGACGCGCAAACGAGCAAGAGTCTTCATGCGGCTCAAACAGATCATGCGCGTTCACACTCGCATGCGCGGGTGAGCACGAAGCTCCACCACAGCCAGCACGTCGCAATCAGCCATTCGACTTGATGAAACACAGAGGGCGCCCGCAGGCGCCCTCTGTGTTTCATCTCGCTTCTCGTCAGCAATTCCCCTTTTTCGCCTGTCCCGGCGGACAGAAACCGTTGCCCGGACCACCTTGGGGCCCGCCTTGCGGCACGACAACCACGCCCGGCGAATCAGGCACATACAGTGCACAGCCGCCCAGCAGGGCGACACCCGCCCAGCAGGGCGACACCCGCCGTCAGGACACAAAAGATTTTTTTCATGGGATTCCTCGAGGAAGGGCTTGCACCCTTCCTTCATCGCGTGGTGATAGTTAGAAACTGAAGTTGACGTTGGCCTGATCGGTTGTCGATACGTTGACTGCGGACGACTGGGTCGCACCGCTCACGCTATCGGCTTCCGCGGTGTACTGTCCAGCGACGCTTGCGGCCGGGGCCAGCGCAACCGGCAGGCTCCCCGAATAAGTGCCGATCAGTGGTGCGGCGGCTGGCAGGTTCAACGCGTAGGCACCGCTATCCAGATTGGCGTTCGCGCTGGTGATTTCGTAGTTGAGGCCGCCAATCGGTTGCAATGCCCGTACGATGGCTTGCGCACTGACCGGCAGAACTGTCCCGCTTGCGACGTGCATCACGGAAGCCGGCAACGCGATCGGTGCCGACGACGTGGCCACGACTGTCGATGTATTAACAACGACCGGCACCGAGCGCACGATACCCGTGGCAACGCTATTCTGCACGATGACGACATCATAGTTGCCGTTGGTTGAACTCTGCTCGAGCGGCGTCAGCACGAACTGTCCATTGGTGTCGGCAACGGTGCCCTTGATGACGTGGCCGTTCTGCTCTGCATAAACGGCTGCCCCGGCTTCGACCGGCGCGACGTAGCCGGAGATCGTGCCGCTCACCACCGTCGGCGTCGCGGTCACAACCGGCTTCAGACTGTAAGAGCCGTTACCTTTCTGGACGATCGATTTGCACGCGTTGAAGTCGAGTACGAGATCGACCAGCGTGTTGGGTTGGACGGTGAACGGACGGATGATCTTGTAGCCGCTTTGCGTGGCGCTTGGCGTGTCGAGCGGCTGCTCGCCGCCGCCGGTCGGAACAATCGAATTCGCCAGCGTGTTGCCCTGATTCTGCGCGAGCACCAGACGAACCTGCTGATACTGGCCGGTGGGCAATGCGGTTTGTCCGAGGTCGGCCAGCACGCCGTTGGTCAGCGATAGCAGATCGATCTTCTGCGGGGTCGATAATGCCACGTCAGTCCAGCCGCCGTCGGTGTCACCGGCCTGCGCGTTCGTGTTGACACGAACCTTGCTGACCGTCACATATACGTGATCGAAACCGCATGACGGGGAGTCTGTCATCTGGACATGGAGCGTGCCCGTGGGAGTGCTGCCGCCATCGCCACCCCCGCTTCCACATCCTGCAAGCGCGAGTGGAAACGCCAGCACGCACGTCAGCGTTTTAAGTATTGTTTTCATGGGGAATCCTCTTCATTGTTGTGTGCTGAAGAATACGGAAACTCCCTGTAAGCAGATTGAGCAAATTGCAACTATCAGTAACCGAAATGTTTGACATTTTCTGTCATGCCGGGAGAAATTCTGGCCGCCAGTTTGCATGTGATGCAGTGTGGATTTTTGAGAGAAAGGGCGCGCGGCTTTAGCGATGCAACTGATAACCTGCACAATTGTGAATCTGCGGGATTTGGCCGAGGGTTGAAGTAGCTCTTCGTTACATAACAAGAACGAACGCTGCGAGGGGAGCCGTGACCACGTTACCCGACCTCGACACCATCAAGACTTTTTGCACCGGCTGGCTGCAGCTATTAACATACGGACCTGACCGGATTTAATCCGGTTGTCCGTTTCATTGCTTCCCTAACCTTGTGTTGCGAATCTGACAGGAGATAAGTCATGAAGAAATCCCGCGTACTTGTCGCTTCACTGATGGTCACGGGTATGCTGGCATCGTCACTCGCTATTGCGCAACCGCCGGACGACAACCCTGGTAAAGGCAATCACGGTCAAGGATCAAAGGGGCACGGCCCGAAACAGGTTCCGCCTGGACACGACTCCGAGGGGCCAGGCAACTCGGCAAACGCGCCCGGACACTGGCGCAAGGGTGATCGTCTGCCTTCCGAATACCGCGATCGACAGTATGTGATCGATGACTGGCGCGCCTACCGGCTCGCTCCACCTCCGCGCGGCTATTCCTGGGTTGGTGTCGGAGGCGACTATCTGATGGTGCAGATCTCGTCCGGGCTGATTCTGCGTGTTGGGCCGTGATCCAGAATGCATCGTTCAACGAAGGGTCGCCAACCCTTTAACATGCAGCGATATCCGCAAGCCGCAAGCAACGGAGATCGCGTCGCTTACAGCGTCGATAGCGGCAGGGGCGGAAAAGCCTGAACCCGCCTGAACCCTATAAAAACAGCCTGTCCGTGACTATTTTGACAAGATCGGAAAGGCGCCAATCAGATCGATACACCCCCATTCAGTTCCTCATTCGTATCGTCTGCAGCCGTATCTTCTGCGACGTGCATTCCGTACGCGACCATTCGCCGATACAGCGTGCAGCGCGAAATCCCGAGGGCCGTAGCCGTTTCTCCCAGCCGGTAATCGTGGCTTAGCAAAGCGGTTTCGATCGCACTGCGCTCGGCTTGTTCGCGTATGCTGTCGAGCGTCATCGTTTCTCCCGCCGTCTGCGATTCGAGGTCGAGATCACGGGGTGTCAGCAGCCTGCCTTCGGCCATGACTAACGCATGACGCACGCGATTGATCAACTCGCGCACATTTCCCGGCCAGTGGTAGCTGCACAGGGCGTCGATCGCCGATGGCGTGAAGCCGTGAATCTTGTGGGTGCTATCGGTCTTGTACTTCTGCAGGACGTAGTGCGCGAGGATTTCGATGTCCTTGCCGCGTGCGCTCAGCGGCGGTTCGTTGATGCGCAGCACGCACAGGCGATGGAACAGGTCGGCGCGGAAACGTCCGGCGAGTATCGCGGCTTCGAGGTCGACGTGGGTAGCCGAGATGATGCGTATGTCGACGGGAATCGACTCATTGCCACCGAGCCGTTCAATTTTGCCTTCCTGCAGAAAGCGCAACAGGCCCGCCTGGGCTTCGAACGGCATGTCGCCAATTTCATCGAGGAACAGGGTGCCCCCGTTCGCCGATTCGATGCGGCCAATCCTGCGTTCGTCCGCACCTGTGAAAGCGCCACGTTCATAGCCGAACAGTTCAGACTGCAAAAGATGATGCGGAATCGCGCCGCAATTGATCGCAACGAAAGGCGCTTTGCGGCGCGGCGAGCACCTGTGAATCGCGAGGGCGGTGAGTTCTTTTCCGGTACCTGACTGGCCGGAGATGAACACGCTGGCGTTCGTATTGGCGACCTTGCGGATGGTGCTGTAAAGCTGCTGCATGGCTTCGCAGGTGCCCACCATCGTACTGTCATCCGTGAGCAGGGTATCGGCAGCCGTATCGACGTAATCTAATGCCGCCATGCCTCGCGCGTGCCCGAGCGCATGCGAAATCCACTCGGGAGGCAGCGGCAGCGTGACGTAGTCGAAACAAAAATTGCGAATCAGTTCGCGAACCGCCTTGCTTGCCGATTGGCCTTCAGCAGCGATTGCCACCCAGCCGATCGCAGTCTGGCTCAGACATCCCTTGAGTATAGGAAAGTCGCGCGGCGTGAAGCCGTCGAAATCGATGAGACCGGCGGCGACGCCTGATTTCTTCGTCGCAGCCTCGGCGCCGGCGGCGGTTTTCGCCACGACGACTTCCCAGCCGGCTGAGCGCATCTCCGCGAGGAGCGCGTTGTTAGGTGCGCGGGCAACGCAGATCACACGCCGCAGGGTGTCCGACTGGGGCGGGGGCGCGGACTGCGTTGAGTCGGCCGTCACGCGGGCACTCGTTTGGAAATGGTCAGGTGATTTTGGCATGATATTCCCCCTTGCCGTCTTTCTTATCTCATTGCCCGCCTGAAAATCGGCAGCGCAACGACGTCTGGCGCTTCGATACTACTCGCTGCGGACGCCGCAAACAAAGAATCTTGATGCTGCGGCTACAGCGCGGTACGCAAAACTTCTATACAGGGATAACGTCCCGACTCGCCGGTGGACAAATGCGCACTTATACCGAGGAATTAAGATTCAAAACGCATCGCCTGTGACCTGCCGCGTAGGCAGCTCAGAAATTCAGGCACCGGACCGGACCGTCGCTCTTACGATCGGGTCCGGACTCTTCTGCGTGCGCGGGCAGCAATCCCCTATGCGCGGGTGCCGTGTTGTCGTACCGTTTGGACGTTCGCGGGATACCCCACCGATGTGCGAATGCGACCCATCGAATGCCATGTATGCATTTTTCGGTGCCGCGCGAACGTCTACGTCACCCCCCTATACCTGACAACGTCGGTATCAACACACGATATATGTGAATGAACGCGGGACCGAGCAGCACCGTCATAAGCGCCGGAAAAATGCAGAAAATCAGCGGAAACAGGAGTTTCAGCGCGATCTTCGCGGCTCGCTCCTCAGCACGCATCCTGCGTCGCGTGCGCAATGTGTCGGACATGACTCGCAGCGATGCGCCGATGCTCGTGCCGAACCGGTCCGCCTGGATCAGCATCGAGGCGAACGTATCAACGTCCTCGACACCGGTCCGTAGCGCGAGATTGCGCAATGCCTTTTCCTTCGAAAAGCCGGAGCGCATTTCGAGCAACATCAGTTGCAGCTCACTGGCGACTGCGGGGCTGCTGATCGCGATCTCATCGGCAACCCGCATCAGCGCGGAGTCGAGACTCAGACCTGCTTCGACGCACACGGTAAGCAGGTCGAGAGCATCTGGAAAGTCTTCGAAGATCAGACGTTGCCGCTGGGCCCGGCAGCGTGTCAGTACAACATTGGGCGTGTAGTAGCCGACAGCCGCCAGCAGAGCGAGCGCCCCGACAAACAACGCGAATTTATCGGCCATCAAGTTCGTGCGCAGCAGCCACACCATCCCGAGCAACGCCAGCAGCAGCGCCAGGACCGTCTTGGCCGCGAAGTAGAGCCCGGCGGCGGCCGGCGTGCGCCAGCCCGCGTTCATCAGCCGAAGACGCAGCGGTGAGCTTTCCCAACCCTCCTTCGGAATCGAGAGCTGCGAAATGGGTCGCGAGATGTCAGCCATCCTTTCTACCCACCCGGGACCAGCCGGCGACGCCGGTTTCTGCGCAACGGACACTCCGCCAGCCTGGTCGATGCGGCGTTGCAAGTCACGTGGCGCTAACAGCCACATGATCCCGACGACGGCACCGAATACCGCGGCAAACACCCCGGCGAGCATCAGTACACTGGTTGAATCGAGCGTTTCCATTACAGTTCTCCCATTCTCTTTGTAGGCAGACGCAGCGTCATACGCGGATCTTTATGACCCGTCGCATCCACAGGACGCCGAATACCATCAATGCAAAGATTGTCTCCAGTATTTTTAGCCCGGCGGGGTCCTGCCAGAGCACGGCCAGGAACGTCGGATTCAGCAACTGCATCGCACCGGCGGCGACGAAGGGCAACAGCCCGAGAATCCACGCGGACATGCGCCCCTCGGCGGACAGCACGCGGACCTTGTCGAAGAGGCGCAGGCGCTCGCGGACCAGCGAAGCGATGCTGTCCAGTATCTCTGCAAGGTTGCCGCCAGTCTCCCGCTGGATCAGCACTGCGATCACGAAATAGCGCAGGTCGTGCACCGGGACGCGGGTCGCAAGATTCATCAGTGCGTCGTTCAACGTGACGCCATAGTTGATTTCATCGAACACGATGCGGAATTCGCCGCCCATCGGCTCTGCAAACTCACTGCCCAGCATGCCGATGGCGCTGGAGAACGAATGCCCCGCACGCAGCGCGCGACTGATCATGTCGGCCGCTTCGGGCAACTGCCGCTCGAGCACACGCATGCGCTTGCTGCGCCGGCGCAGCACACGCAGAGTCGGAAACGCGGCCGCCGCGATGCATGCCGTAATGGTCAGCAGGATCGGCACCGGCACCGGTGAGAAGCTCACAGCAGCAGCGACAATCGCCGCCCCGAGCAGGCTGTGCGTAACGAGTCGCCCGACTGTCAGGCTCATGCCGGACTGCACGATGATCCGGTCGAGCGTGTGCACGCGCGGTATGCGCATCATCAGCGCATCGATCGGCTTCGACCCGCTGAGCATGCGCTGCTTCAGGATCGTCAACCGCTCGCCCTGCACCTGGGCACCGGCCGACAGCGCCTGAATGCGTTGTTCGATGCGACGCGCAGCGGGGCCATGACGGCTGCTCCACCATTGGTAGAAGCCCGCAAAGGTCAGCACCACGGCGATGAACAGCGATATAACGAAGGTGTAGAAAATTGGATTCATGGATGTCTCTGCAAGAATTCCCTGGGCGCCGCGTTCCGCCGGCGCATCGGCTACGCCGCTACGAAGTGCCGGGCGGGGTCGTAGATCTGGTCGGGCAGCGCAATACCGAATGCCTGCAGGCGTTCCGAAAACCGGGGCCGCACACCCGTCGCGCAAAAGTGGCCGCGCACCCCGCCGTTCTGGTCGACCCCAGTTCGCCTGAAGGTGAAAATCTCCTGCATATTGACGATATCGCCCTCCATGCCAGTCAGCTCCTGGATACTGACGATCTTTCTGCGGCCATCGGTCAGACGAGCCACCTGCACGACTACTGAAATCGCCGACGAGATCTGCTGCCGCAGGTTCTTCGGCGGCAGCGCGAGGCCCGAGAGGCTGATCATGTTTTCGAGTCGGGTCAGTGCGTCGCGAGGCGTGTTCGCATGAATCGTCGCCAGCGATCCTTCGTGGCCTGTGTTCATCGCATTCAGCATGTCCAGCGCTTCTTCGCCGCGCACTTCGCCGAGGATGATGCGATCGGGACGCATCCGCAGCGCGTTACGGACCAGCGTGCGCTGCGTGATTTCACCGCGACCTTCGACATTGGGCGGCCGCGTTTCGAGACGCAGCACATGTTGCTGGCGCAGTTGCAGTTCCGCCGCGTCCTCGATGGTGACGATGCGCTCGTCCTCCGGAATGAATCCCGACAGGATGTTCAGCAGTGTTGTTTTGCCGCTGCCCGTGCCGCCCGACACCAGGATGTTCACCTTCGCCTGCGCCAGCGCCTCGAACAACTCCGCCATCGGTGGCGTGAGGCTTTGTGATGCGATCAGGTCCGACATCTGCAGCGGATTGACAGCGAAGCGACGAATCGACATCAGCGGCCCGTCGACGGCCGACGGCGGAATAATTGCATTGACGCGTGAGCCATCGGGAAGGCGCGCGTCAACCATCGGGCTTGATTCGTCAATACGACGCCCCACTCGTGAGACGATCTTCTCGATCACTTTCATCAGGTGCGCGTCGTCGTAGAACAATACATCGGTCAGTTCAAGACGGCCCTTGCGTTCGACGTAGGTGGTGCTGTGCGTGTTGACGAGAATGTCGGACACGGTGGGATCGCGAAGCAGCGCTTCCAGCGGACCGAAGCCGAACATTTCGTCGTGGATGTCGATCGCAAGCTGCTTGCGCTCCAGGTCATTGACCGGGGTCTTTTCCTCTTCGAGGATGCGCGAAATCAACGCATTGACTTCCTGGCGGACCTGCTCAGCCGGCAGGCGCGACAGCCGCTCCAGCTCGACGCGATCGAGCACGATCTCGTGGACCCGCCGCTTCAGTTGCTGGTATGCGGCACGCGCGAGGCCGGCCGATGGCCGGATGCCGGATTGGCGCTCCTGCAGCGCGTGGATCGTCTGGGACGACATCTGTTCACGTAATGACATGAGATTCTCCTGGTCGAAGGTTACGAGACCTTGGCTTGTCGAGCTGCACCTGTGCGGCCGAACAGTTTCGCAAGCAGAGGCTCATCGCGCTGCCCAGTGCTCACAACACCCAAGGAATGATTCACGATGTCTGCCGCCAGCGTTTGCAGGCCACGTGCGAGCGGGCTGTTGCGGGCCATCTCCAGCACCGGCTCGCCGCGATTGATGGTCTCATAGGCCATGTCCGGGTCGTCGGGAATCAGGTTCGACGGGCGCTTGCCCAGAACCTGCTCAAGTGCGCTCCGCGAACGCTCGTCCTGGCGACGATGCCGGTTGATTAGCACGCGAATCCGGTCGGCGGGATACGCTAGCGAGACAAGGATTTCCTGCAGGCGGCGCGCCGCTCGCACGAATGGCATGCTCGCCTGAAGCACCATATGGATCTCCGCGCTGCGGTCGAGGGCCATGATCGAAAGCGCGTTGATACTCTGCCCGAGGTCAAACAGCACGACGTCGTAGCGTGGCAGTGCGAGGCCCAGAATCCATTCGAGCTGGTCGTCGCGGATCTCGTTCGCTCTGAGCGGGTCGCCCGCGCCCGCTAGCACATGGAAGCTCGCGCTCACGTGGACCAGCGAAGCATCGAGAAACGCCGTATCCATCCGGTCGATCTGCGCGCACATCTGCGGCAACGTCGACGGCGGCGTCTGGTCGCTGACGAGAAACGCCGCGTCGCCGTACTGCTGGCTCAGGTCGACCAGCAACACACGCTTGTCGTGCAGCGCCGAGATCGCATAGCCCACGTTTGCCGCAATCAGACTTGTGCCGGCACCACCCTTGCATGAAATGAACGACACGATGTGTGTTTCGTGCTGCGTCGTCGCATCGTGCTGCGCCGCCGCGCGTTTCAGTGCGTCGCCGAGCGACCGCGAGTCGAGAGGGCCGGTCAGCACGTCGCGAAAGCCTGCGCGCATCGCGGCGATCAGCGCATCCGGCGACGCTTCGGGCAACAGCAGAATGCACGTCAGACGTGGATACCGGTGAGCCAACGCGTCTACCGAAGGCAGTTGCGCGTGCTCGAGAGACGCAGCGTCGATGATCAGCACGTCGAACACGTCGAGGCCGTCGCCGCGTTCGAGCAGCGCCGATGGCGATCCGTTCACCCGCGTCGTGGTGTAGCTGCCGCAGTCCGTGACAAGGCGGACGATTTCGGCCATGTGCGCAGTATTTCCCGAACTGATGAGGATATTGATCATGATGGAGGCATCCGCTGGAAGCGTTAGCTGCATGTGCTGCCGCCGCTCGAGCTGGAAAGGCTCTCGCGGGGCAGTGTGGTGGAAAACGCCGGCATCGTCAGGGTCAGTGGCACGAACGGGATCACCGTGCTCACCGATACGTTGCTGACGCTGACGGTGACCGTGCTGCAGGTGCTCGCCGTGCAGCCCGACGGCGCGTAGGAAACCGATACGCTCGACGCAGGTATCGTTGGCATCAGCCGCGTGACGTTGTTGGCGATCCCGGGTGCGTTCAGGTCGCACACCACCGCCACGCGGGCACCGAGGCGGACCGCCTCGCTCGCAGTGTTCCAGTAGAAGAGCACGCGCGCGAACTCGCAGATGCCGATCAGCAATGTGCAGAACACCCCTGCGATCAGCGCGAATTCGACTGCGGCCACACCGCGCTGCCTGCGCCGCGTGACGGCGGCCGGAAACCTTTTCGCTTTCATAGCACTTGCCTCATGACCGTGGCGATGTTGTTGAAAGGCAGACCGGTCGTACTCAGGATGAATGACCCAAGCGGTACGTATGTAAAGCCGGTGATCTTCACCTCGACGAGGTTGACCGTGCCCGCTGGCGAACCGGAACTGGCTCCGTTGTTCGCGTCGTAGGTGGCGATGTTGCCGAAGCTCACGCCTGGGCAGCCAGACGACGCGACGCGGTCGCAGATCACGACCATCGAGGAGGTAAGCCCGGGCACAAGCGGTTTCCCCGAACAGCCCTGCGAGCTCGTCAGCTGACCTGTGACGGCCAGACACTGGGCATCGGCCACCGGATAGGCCACATCACTTGGCGAAAACTCCGACAGATAGCGTGTGGCATCACGTGTGGCCTTGGTGAGTGCCTCGTACTGGTAGATCGCGCGGCCGAACTCCGCGACGCCAAGAACCATCGTCACTAGCGGAATCAGCAGGATCGCGAATTCGACTGCGGCGGTTCCGCGCATTCCGCGAGGTCCGCCCGCGCGGCGCCGTGAGTGGGTAAGCTTCTTCATGGTCGCTCCTATCGCACCAGAACCGGAACTTTGGGCCCTACACCGGTCCCGGTCCCGGGAATGCCCTGTGTCGCGCAGGGACTGCCCGCCAGATCGGACGCGCCGAGGTATTCGAGAGTCACCGAATCGATGTTGCCGCCCTTCTGCATCGGCGCGAGCATCAGCACGCAGCCGTAAGATTGCGCAGTCGTTGTGTGCGTACCGCCAGTGAGAAGCGCCGTACAGTCGACCATCGGCACGAGCGCGAGGCGTCGGTCCGCACCCGCCTGATAGGTCGCCTGCGAGGCCGCGCTGCCGTTCGTGCTGAGGCCCGCGGCGCTATCGCCCTGATACGGCGTGGCCGACTTGCGCTGCTTGATGAAGTCGTTGAACGCGCTGGACTGCGGAGCCCACGATGTCGGCGTATAGGCATAACCGGTGAAATCGGTCACGCCGTTGGAGTTGCCGTTGCCGTTCTTGTAGATCCCGAAGCGCGAGTTCCACGCGGTATCGATCGATGCAATGTTGCCCGGATTGCCGATTGGCTGGTTAGGGGTCAGACTGCACTGTCCGGCACCGGTGAGCTGGCTCGAGAGCTGCGACGCGCCGGTGCCACCGCTCAGATTGGCCCAGCCGAAGTTTCCCCCGCCATAGGTCCCGCCCGACTTCGAGTCTATTTTTGAACCCAGCCACTGCCCGATCGCGTAAGACGTGGATGGCGGGCTCGCCGTTGGAGGCGTACAGACGAACACCGGGATCGCACAGGTCGTCTGCGCGGCGCCCGTGGTGGCTACCGCGCTAGCCGACACGGCAGCGTTCGCGATGTTGATGCCCGGTATGACGTTGAGCGCCTGGATGAACCAGTTGGCAATGTCCGACTGCCTGGTGGTGCACTGCACGTAATGGATGTTCGCGAGCGCGTACGTAATGCTGTCCTTGCTTTCGAACGTGTCGTCAAGAGAATCGCTGTACGTGACGTTGCTGTCGACCGTCATCGCAATGGACGTGCTCTGGAACAACGCGGAATTCGCGGAGGCGGCGGAGATGCCGGCCGCCTCCGACACGGACAGCGGCGACGCGCCGGTCAGATCGCGCGCCGCAGCGAGCGCACACGCATCCGCACCGTTTTGCAGCTCGCTTCGGGTCACATACAGTTTGCCGAGGTCGAGCGCCAGACCGATAAAGCCGATCAGCACGACAAGCGACAGCGCAACGATGATCGACACGGCACCGCGCTCGCGGTCACCCGCGCGGCGGCGCACTCCAGATTGAATGTGACGTCTCATGATGCCCTCGGCTCGAATGTGTCTACTGGCTGCCAGACGGCGCGGCCATGGCCGCACCACTGCCGCTGCCGCCGACGCCGATCACGAACGCATTGGCGGAAGGCGCGGGCTGCTGGAACGACGCGTTGTAGTTGGCCATCGCCGCGACGGCTGCCTTGCCGTCGACGCCGTTGGTGGAAGGATTGCGGGTCGCGGCGTCAGGATCGATGATCTGCGCCTGGGTAACGGTCCGGACGGCGTCGCCGAAGTGGCTGTCCCACAAGGGCGTTGTCTGCACGCAGCCGCCCAGTGCGACGCAGGCCGACGCGAGCGCCGCTGCGCAGCGCAGCGCGGGAATGTATCGAATGTTCATGATGTTCTCCTGATCGGACTTCAGTTCTGGACGGGAGCGGACGACGACGGCTGCTTTTCGTACTGCTGCCGTTGACGCGCGGCAATCTGCGCAGCCTCCGCTTCGACGCGCGCGATGCGGGCGCCAAGTTGGTCCGCCTGTGCGGCCGGCGAGCCGACCTGAGGCTCGGGCAGCGGCGTGCTGTTCGTCTCCGGGATGGGTGCGGCGTGGCTGACTGGCGGTTCTTCACGTGCGGCGGCGACCTCCCGTGTTGCCTGAGTAGGCTCGCGCGTCGGCGCGGGTACCTGTGCGGGGGTCGCGGCAGGTGCCGCAGCTGGTGCCGGAGCCTGCTGGGCCGGTGCAGGTGCGACGGACGGCTGCGCGGGCGCCGAGGCGGGTGCTTTGCGGGCTGCTCCGCGACCCTCCATGTTGCCCATCAGGTAGGTGTCCGCTTCGTTAGGTGTCGAAAAGCTGTCGGTCGGCAGCGGCAGAGTCGAGGCCGTCTGCACCGGCTTGACGAGGTGCGGCGTGATAATGAACACCAGTTCGGTCCGGTCCTGCTGGTACGAGGTGCTTCGGAACAGCGCACCGAGCACGGGTACTTCGCCGACGCCCGGAATCGCCTTCAGCGTGCCCGACGCGTTGCTCTTGATCAGACCGCCGATCGCGAAGCTCTCGCCATCGTTCATCTGTACCGTGGTCGATGCCCGGCGTGTCGTGATCAGCGGCAGAATCGTGATGTTGTTGGTATTGGTCGCGCCCACCGTGACACCGGTCGACGACAGTTCGGAGACTTCTGGCGCGACCTTCAGATTGATACGTCCGCCGGCAAGCACGGTAGGCGTGAACTTCAGCCCGACGCCGAACTCCTCTTCCTGCAGCGTGATCGTCGCTACGCCGTTGACGTTGCTTTGCGGAATCGGAATAAACACCTTGCCGCCGGCAAGGAACGTCGCCTCCTGACCGCTCAACGTGACCAGATTCGGCTCAGCGAGAATTTTCACGAGGTTGTCACCGTGCTGGGCGTCGATCGCAACGTTGAATGGCCGGTTGTTGGACTTGTTGACGTCCACGATGCTCGATACACCCGCGAGCAGGCTGCTGATCAATGCGCCGCTCCACGAGCCGAACCCGCCCTGGATATTCACCGCTGCGCCTATCTGGTTGAGCAGTGTTTTCGAGACTTCCGCAACCTTGACTTCCAGCATCACCTGCTGCGGCGAATCGACGGTCATCATGTTCAGCACGCTGGCAGTTTTTCCTGCGGCCGCGCCGTTGCCGGCGCCATTACTGGCCGTTGCGCTGCGCGCATAGGCCTTGGCAATGTCCTGCGCCCGTTCCGCCGCCTGCGCGCCGGACACGTGGCCGGCAAGGACCAGATCGCCGGCGACCGTTGCGACACGAATGCCTGGTTCTTCTGGCATCAGTTGCGACAGCGAGGTCTGCAAGCCGCCCGAATCGGCGTTCACGACGACGTCGATCACCTCGCATGTGCCGCTCTTGCCTTGCACGATCATGTTCGTCGTGCCGACGGCCAGACCAATGACATAGAGCGTTTGCGGCGAAACCATGGTCGCCTGGGCGACCTGCGGGTTGCCCAGCGTACGATTGCGCACCGGCTCGGCCGTTTGCATCAGTGTCGACTTGCCGACGGGCACAACCACCGTGCGTTGTTCGGACTGCGTGCGGGTGCACGCTGGTCCTCGCGCGGCAGCACCCTGCATCCCGCCCGCTGCCTGCGCGGGCGCCGCATTCATGCTGATCGTCATCTGCACCGGGCCATGACCCTGAGGCAGCGGCGCCGAGCCCATCCTGGCGAGTCCGCCCGTCTCGACCGCCTCCTGCGCATGCGCGCCCTGTGCGCCCACTAATGACGCGCACACCGTAGTGGTCAGCAGCATCGTGCAAAGCGCGCGACCGCCGACTGCATTTCGTTGATTCGTTTTCATCTCGTTATCCCCTGTTGCTCACAGCGAGTTGACCGCTGATGCTGGACGCTATAGCGACAGACATCGTGCACCCGGTCCCCGGCCCTTGGCCCCCGGCTCATCTGGTCACAAATTATGATTAAAAGCATTCCTGACTACCCTGCGTGCCCGACAGCACGCCGATACAGTTGCGCCTGACAGCCGGGCGGGCACTGTATTTCACGCGTGTCGGGACAGGCGGTGCGACGGCCGCCGAAGCCGGCACTGCTGCAACAGGCTTGCCGAGAAGCGTGATCTTGGTCGCGCCGTCTGTAGGCAGTGTGTGATTGTCGACCTGGTTGCGCAGTACCAGTGACAGGCTGCCCACACTGCGCGCGAGGTCGAGTTTTTCCGCCTGATCCGGCGTGACTTCCAGCGTTACTGCGTTGACCACTTTCGGTTGCGTGTCGTCCCGGCTCACCTGTTGGGCGACCGCGAGCACCAGGATCTTTTCGAGGACGATCTTCGAGATACTCTGCTGCGAGTCGCCCTTGCTCCCGGGTTCCTGCGTGTTGACGATCACATCGACATAGTTGCCCGGCAGCGCGAAGCCCGCGACGCCAACCACGTCGTTCACGCGCACCGTGATCGCCCGCCGGCCTTCGCCGATCACTGCGGACAGACCGCCTCGCGTGCCGAGCGGCGCAAGCTTTGACTCGGTCACGGGCTCGCCGCGTTCGAGGCTCGTCCGTACGACACGGCCTTCCAGCGCCTTGGCATCCTTGAATGCACCGGGCGGGACACTTCCGCTAGGCCAGCTCACGATGTGGACCAGGTTCGGATTGAGTGGTTGACCGAGGCCCACGTCGCCAGTGACGACAGCTACCGGTGTGAGGGCTGACGACGACGTCTGCAACAGCCATCGGGACGCGAAGCCCACAGCGGTGACCCCAGCCAGCAGGGCCATTCCTAACATCACAACAGCGCGACTATTTCTCATGGTGATACTCCTTCGTGAGTTCGTGCAGCAGGTCCGGGTCAAGCACCGGCGTACCGTCGACCCGTCCGCTCGGCGGCAAGCGGTGCGACATGATCGTGTTCGGGGCCGCCGCCGAAGTAGTTGTGCCATGCGTGCGCCAACCCGTGGATGGTGACGACAGGCGGGGCGTCGTGATAGCGCGTGTATGCGCAAAGCACGGCGAGCAGGTCATGGGGGTAGCACGCAAGAAAAGGCGTTCCTGTCCGTACGTGCAGGTCGTGAACCAGGTAGTCGAAAACGCTCGCGTCAGCCTCCAGTTGCAGCGACGCACATCGGGCCTCGAATACGCGGCGATAGTCGTCGATGCTGAGCGGGCCGACATGGAGCTTTGAGCCAAGTCTGCGCAGGAATGCGTCGTCGTCGAGTTCGGCGGGCGCGAGGTTGCTGGAGAACACCGGCCATACGTCGAATGGCACGAGGAAACGGGCGCCGGACTCCAGTGAGAACTGATCGACACCGCGATCGAGCGGGATGATCCAGCGATTCAGCAGGTCCGCTGGCGCAACGCGCTGGCGGCCCAGATCGTCGACGACATACAGACCCATGTTGGCCTTCATATGCGGGGGGGCCTGATACAGACCGCTGTTCGTGTTGTATTGGAGATCGAGCATCGCCAGGGTCAGCTCACCACCAGAAATGACCACCGGTCGTTTGCATATGCGCCAGCGCCGGTCAGCCACATTGGGCAGGTCATCGGGGTTCGCGTCGTAATGAACCAGCGGGTCGTGAAGCTGGATGATTTCCCCGTGCACATGAAGGGCGTACGGCACCGGCACCGAGCCCTGCAGCAGGTCGCCCAGGCGTTCGGCGAGGAAACTCTTGCCGCTGCCAGCAGGGCCATAGAGCATCAACGGGCGGCCGGCATTAAGCGCGGCCACTGCCGAGTCGAGCAAAGACTCGTCGACAACGATGCCCGCGAATGCCGCGCGCACTTCGTACTGCGTGACGCGCAGCCGTCGCACGGAATAGGTGCGAATCACCTCCAGATAGCTATCGAGCGAGACTGGCGCGGGACCGCAATAGGCGCAGCGAGCCGCTTCGGCAGCGGCGAAGGTGCGCCCTGCGTCCGTCAGGCGCAATTGGACGTCAACGTCGGTCGCACCGCGATACATAATTTCAACGAGGTGCTCCCGCACGAGGAAGCTGACCGTCTCGTCGAGCACCTGCGTTGTCAGACAGTGCCGCCTGGCCAGATCGCCGAGCGACGATTTTCCGTTGAGCAAAGTCGACTTGAGCACCAGTTGCGGAACGAGCATCGGATCCAGCCCGGTTTCTGCAAGACTGCGTGGTGCGCGCAGGATGGCCACGGGCGGTTGCGCATGGCGAGCGCCTGCGGACGAGGACTCATACAGGCGCCTGACGTGCGCTGGGCGGACCGCTTCTGTGCTGTAGTCGTCCATTTTCTTTGCCTCCCCGGTTGCGGCACGCCACCTGTGATGGTGCGCCGCTCGAAATATGATTCGGATGTCCGGAACCTTGTCCGGGCTACCCTTTGTTTTCCAGCTATACCGCTGCTGTCAGCAGCACGACTACCGTTCCTGCGGCAATCGCGACGCCGTACGGCACCGACCCGACCGACTCGATCGAGGCGGGTTGAGCGCCGCGTCCTTGGATACCGCCGCCGCGAAATGCGGGGTGAGCCAGCACAAAAAGATTCGTCAGCACCTTCGTCAACTGACGGCGTCGCGCAGTCAGCGTCAATACCCACACGCCGCCGATCAGACATGTGGCCAGTGCGGCGTAAAACACGAGCAGCGGTCCGATCCATGCACCGATCATCGCGAGCAGCTTGACGTCGCCCGCAGCCATTCCGCGCAACAGATAGAACGGCATAAACAGCCCGAAGCCGACAGCAGCCCCAGTGAGCCACGCCGTGGCGCCCGCCGGAATCCCGCTCAGCCAGCACTGCACAAAAAGCGCGCCGACCAGACCGGACGCGACCAGCATGTTAGGAATGCGCCGGCACTGGAGATCTGTGCTTGCAGCTGCGATCACCAGCGCGATCACACATGGCGCAACCGGTGGTGGTGCATACGCGGCAATAAACATGTCAAGGCCTCTTCGATATGGTCAGCGGGGCGTGAAAGAACGATTGACGAGGTGAAACGACAACAGCGATTCGTCCATCGCGATCGCCTTTTCAGGGAGCTGATAAGGCTGGCTCCGCGCGGCTTCAATAAGTGAACAGTGCTGCGATGTCCGTGAACATCTTGTTGAGCGAGGTACCCAGAAGCCCAGCCCCGACGATGATGGAAACGGCCACCAGCGTCGCAATCAGGCCATACTCGATGGCGGTGACGCCGTCTTCATCGCGAATGAACGCTCTGCTGCGATTGAGTAACGATTTCATGACGAACTCTCCTCTTCGGATCGCCAACCCAAATGAAGTTGACTGATTACACGGGGGCCGACCGGGCCTGCTGCGAAGCGGCGGTGCGAGGACGAATCGACAAAGCGGTTCGTCCGTCGGCACCTTTCGCTATAAGGACCGCAATGGCCACCTCAGGACCGCCTCAGTAATTGAGCTTGGTCGCGAGATCGGTGAAGGTTTTGTTGAGCGCCGTGCCCAGAAGCCCAGCCCCGACAATGATCGCCACGCCGACAAGCGTGGCGATCAGGCCATACTCGATAGCGGTGACGCCGTCTTCATCGCGAATGAATGATTTAGCGCTGTTAATGATCGATTTCATGAAAAATTCTCCATTTGGATTGCTTAAGTTTTACGAAACACCATTTTTCTGACTAGCTGCGAAGCGGTGATGCCTGGTCTCGACTCGCGCTGAACTGCTGCGGCTAGCGTGGTGTACGCATCAGTAGTTGAGCTTGGTGGCGAGATCGGTGAAAGTCTTGTTGAGTGCAGTGCCGAGAAGCCCCGCTCCCACGATGATCGCCACGCCGACAAGCGTCGCGATCAGGCCATACTCGATGGCAGTCACGCCGTCTTCGTCACGAATGAATGCCTTAGCGCTGTTGATGAACGATTTCATGATTAATTCTCCATTTGGACTACTAACGTAAATAACATCGGATAACTGCAGGTTGATACGACGTGCTGCCTTGCTACGGGTGTTACAAGAAATATGACCCAACCGCTGCGTGAGAAAACGGTTGGGCACGAACCTGAAGTGGCTCGGTGCCAGTCATGTTCCAGGGTTGTCCTGTCGTACCCCGCCGGCAATGCGCCGGGTGGTCCGTCAGCGACATATCTCGTCTGATTGCGATGTGAGGCGTCGGAACGCGGGATGCGATGTGCGCGGCAAATCGCGACCCCGTCCGAACAGAAATGAATAACCACATGTTTTATTTCTCCCCGTATTTCTCATTGCCAGTCAACTTGTTCTTCCTGCCGTTCCCTGCGCGCCGAAGCGCGGGTCGCGTGTCGATGAAAAACCCCCGTAACATTGACATCGAATGCGATGCAACCGGACTTCCCTATTGTTGCTTCGCACCCGCCGCCATGTCGTCGACTAGACGAGCGAAGTAAATGCAAGGAGTGGGCCAGGTGCCTCGAAGACGCCGAATCATGCGGGGGGGCGGCCAATAGACCGTTTCCGAAAAGTCGTCTGGCGACAAGATCGTTGCAGTCGTGCGACAGCTCGTAACAAGTATTCGCAAACCAGAAATCGGCCATGACCGGCCCTGGGTAACGGATACGACGAAAATCCTGTCATTTGGGTTAAACAGGATGCGGGGTGGATTACCTGGAATTCCCACTTTTTTCGCGAACCCGATCGGCGAGAAACGTTGCGACATTGGAACATGGCTTCTTGCGGACCAGCAGGGCAAGGTGACGGCCTCGAGCCTCCTGCGAAAGTTCAGTGCCTGTCCGCGGCAGAGCAGGCTCGCCGCAGGCTTGCGCGAGTTTGGCCGCACCGAGCGCACGCTGTTCCAGGTGGCTCTAGGACCCGGCGCGCGGCGCGGGTTTACGATCGCGCAGCGTTATCGCGATGAATTGGCGCAGGAGGCGCGAGGCCGGAATCACGCGCTGGCAGCGCAGGGACGATGGGATCCAGCGGCGTCATGCCAGTCGTGACAGGCCCGAGGTAGTGACACGAATACACGTGGCCTTGATGTCTCATGTCTGAGACGTTCCGGCACCCCGAGGTGATTCATCTCGCGGCCCGGCAGCGATCTGACCGCGCGCCAGGCGAGCGTCCTTCGGAGCCAACTTGCGTTATACGAGGGAATGAATAGACACCGCGTACCGGTGCTGTCAACCCGTGGTCGGTTGGTGCCGTACCGCGCCCTTGCCTTGCGCTGGAGAGGGTACGCGCTGTGAGGAAGCCGAACAGGCGATTTGGCGGCACCTTGCGGCGCCAAAGCGGGACGCTGACAACGATTATCGGCAGTAGCGGCATCGATGACCCAGGGCGCGTTGAAGCCGAACGAGCAGGGTCGATTGCATATCGATGCCATCGTTAAGCAGGTGCAGTTTTGCAGCAAGGAATGCTGTAAGACTCAACTTCCTGAACTTCTCCAGTTACACGGGCTTCCCGGCGAGCATGGCACGTTGCTTGTCGCCGGAGAAACGGACGGTATCGGGCTCGACGCGGTGCAGATCAAAAACCGCGTCGACGCGATATTGGGCCGGTAGGCGCAAGCGGATCGACGCGAAGCCATATGGGCATCGTGCGATCGCGAACAGTGAGTGTGCCCCGGCTCATGGTACGAGTTGTCAGCGGTTGCGAATACTGCTGTATTCGGGAGTTCAGCGTCCAGAGCTGAGTAACTAGATCTGAACTCAGGAGATCACCTGCGTGCAAGCCAGCAATGGCGGCAGTACGAATCAAGATCGGATCGGATCGGGTGAAGTGCTGCTCAAGCTCGAGAAACGATGCTTCTCGTTCGAAGAATTCGATGACATCTTTGGGCAGGGCGGCATCAATCAGGCGCATTCCATTTCCTCGAGTTCCGCATCCGAAACTTCAATCCTGATGATCACGTGTCTGTCCTTTGCACCGGACGCGCCGGCTTTTCCATGCACCAGTCCGCTTTACTGCTTCTGCCAGCCCATGCGCCCATAAGCTGCTGCGCAATCGTCAATCTCGTGTTGAGCGATGATCGGGAAAATTCCAATCGTTGTTGCATTGCATTGAGCCACTTGCCCCGTCTTGGGGTCACGAAAAAATGCCGGTGATGCACATCCGGCAAGCGTCAGCGCGACAACGATGATCGATCGATTCATGTTTTCCCTGCCGATGATGGGTCTTGTGCTGCTACGACGAAGATTCTGCCTCGCATTGCCTTGCGTTAGGCGCGTGGGGATCGCGTCACTCCTGAGTCGCGGTATAGCAACTCGGCGCTTTTTTTTCTGGCGGGGTGCCTTGCCAACAACGCTTCATTTCGCCCGTGTTCGTATCTGATCTCCACGCATTGCCGCCGCCATCCACAGCCAGTTGGCACCTCCCTCAAAATAAATTGGCCTGCAGCGAAAACCGACATAGTATTGATCAGATAAATATTCCAATGGCCATTCGAGCAGCCGTAAACAGGTGCATGGGGTGGCCTATGGAAACGTTGATTGACAGGGAGATCGCGCATCTTGCGCGGGTGATGATGCCGTCGCTGGTTGGTGGCCCGTGCGGCCCTATACTGCCTGCGCAGTATTGGCGCTGGCGGCTCCATAGACTCCTGGACGCACCTCAGCTGATTCGAGCTCAGCTTTGCGGGCTGGACAGCCTATTGCTGCAGCTGGATGCGTTTGACGTCAGCTGTGGCAACAGGCCACGGAGTTTCGTTCGTGGCCGATTGCCGTCGGATGAGCGCGCTAGCCGGGACTGTGTAAGAGTCGGCTGATGCTCTAAGAGGGAAATTTGGCGCGCTACAGATTTGCTACAGCAATGGTAGCAATCCATATCTGGCAGGGTTTGCGCCTGTCATTCCCCCTGAACTATCGCCGCCTGAGAAGGCCCACCTCGCGCCACAACTCACGCTGCTCGGCTGTGGATCACATATCTTCTACGAGTCCGGTTTGGCAGACCAGTTTGGGCATCGCCCCAGCGACGACCGTGAGGGGTACGCCGTCAAACATCTCCTTTCGACTGCCGTCTTGATGAAATCCCACGAGGCTGATCGGCGTCGTGTCGGATTCCCGCAGCACGTCCGCTCTTGTTTCAGGCGAGATTTCCATGCGCAGCGGGCGCGTCCCATGTTTGACGATATGCCGCGCGATTGCGTCTGAGAGAAAAGCGGCCGTCGATAACGACGGGACTCTTGTGCTGGCTTTGGGGCCTGTGCGCATTTTTGTCCCCGTGTTCTTATTTATATATGGCGCATTCAACGAGGTGCTACAGACCGCTCGTTCAGTTGCGTGTGTCGATCCAAAGCGGCCCGCCGTCCTCGGCGCCTTCCGCTGTTACCCGACCATCGGAATTCAATGGAGATTTAGCTCCGCGTGGCATGGATTATCTGTCGGGTTTCGCACACTCCGATTTGTTTGCCGTCGCTCATTCCGGGTATTCCAGGCGGTCCAATGCTTCCTTCGTGGTCGCCAAGGCCGCCGTGGTGTACGTGCGCCGCTGTCAGTTGTGTACGCATCCAATGCCGGAACCGGTGGCTCGCCAAGTGCGCATGCGCCGACCATCAAACAATTAATTTGGAGGCGAAGATCGTATCGAAGGCGAGGATCATCGACGTGGTGACCGAGGCGGTTTCCCTGGAATCGGCGGCGGAACTGCGAGGATGAAGAAGGGCGGTGCCGCTGCGGCTGCTGAGCTTCGGATTGCAGAAACGGGCTGGCTGCCGGAAGTGCTGAGAAATCGCAAGGCAATGGATAAGGGATCCCCTAATCGAAGGGCCGTTTACTGGGCGGAGCCGACAGATGAACGTCCAAGCGACGCGACGGGCGAATGACGCTTCATGGCGTGCGCCGTGAAAAGGCGGCGCTTTTCCAGTGGGTGAAAGCCCCACCCGGCAACCGCTCCAGCCGGAAGCAACCGGAGCAATCGTGGAGGTAACGAAGCGGTTGAAGCCTTCGGTGAAGCGTGTCACGAAATACGGTGACAGCGCGAGTGTGCAGGCCGTAACGCGAGTGAACGCCGAGCAAGCCTCGAAAAGCACGATGCGCAGGCCGACCCGAGAGCCATGTCGGGGAAGGCTGATACGGCTGGGTGAATGAGCAGGCAGGACGCCCAGTCGCTGCGCCGGGGTAGTGGCGACAGCATGCACACAAGGGAAGCGCACGCAACACGGGAAGCCCCCTGGCGTGGTCAGGGATGACCAACCGGACGCCCGTGAGGGACAGGCCGGGCGCCTTGGGGTGACGGAGAGGCCCGTATTACCGTTGAAGCCGGTGTAATGCTGGTGGAGGGAAGGGGCCTCAGTTCAAGACAGACGCAATACGTAGTGAGGACGTGGAGATTGGGCAACCTATCAACTCCGATTCGTGTTCAGAAACTGCAGATGGCGTTACACGCGAAAGCGAAGGCAGAAGCCGGGTATCGCTTCTACGCGCTGTACGACAAGATCTATCGCGAGGATGTGCTGGCGCATGCGTACGCTCAGTGCCGCTCGAACAAGGGCGCACCGGGTGTCGATCGGCAGGACTTCGCGGAGGTCGAGGCGTACGGGGTGCAGAAGTGGCTCGGCGAACTGGCGCTTGCGCTCAGGCAGGAGACTTACCGACCGGACCCTATCAGACGAGTGTTTATCCCGAAGGCCAATGGCAAGCTGAGGCCACTGGGCATCTCGACCTTGCGTGATCGGGTGTGCATGACAGCAGCAATGCTCGTGCTCGAACCGATCTTCGAGGCTGACCTTCCACCGGAGCAATACGCTTACCGCCCGGGGCGAAACGCCCAGCAAGCGGTGATCGAGGTGGAGGAGCGGCTGCACCGAGGGCAAACGGACGTTGTTGACGCCGACCTCGCGGACTACTTCGGAAGTATTCCCCACGCCGAATTGATGCTGTCGCTCGCGCGACGCATCGTTGATCGGCGAGTGCTGCATCTGATCAGGATGTGGCTGGAATGCCCCGTAGAAGAAACCGATAACCGAGGCCGGAAGAAACGTACGACGGAGGCCCGGGACAGCCGGCGCGGCATACCGCAAGGCTCACCCATCTCACCTCTGCTGGCGAATATCTACATGCGCCGGTTTGTGCTGGCATGGAAGAAGCTCGGACTTCAGCGCAGTCTTGGCAGCCGCATTGTGACTTACGCGGATGATCTTGTGACCCTGTGCAAGCGGGGCAAAGCGGAAGAAGCCTTGGTGCGCATGCGCGAGATCATGAGCAAGCTGAAGCTGACGGTCAACGAGGAGAAGACACGAATCTGCAAGGTTCCGGAAGGCGAATTCGACTTCCTGGGTTACACGTTTCGGCGGATGTACTCGGCGACGACTGGACAGGCCCGTATGGGCATGCGTCCGTCGAAGAAGAGTATCCGGCGCATGGTTGAGAAGATCCACGCGCTGACCGCCGCTTCGATGACGTGGCTCGATACCACGGAGCTGATTGGCAAATTGAATCGCACGCTACGCGGCTGGGCGAACTACTTCAAGGTAGGCACGGTCAGTCGCGCATATCGGGCGCTCGATAGCTATACCAGCACGCGGTTGCGCCGGTGGTTGCGTACCAAGCACAAGGTAAGACGTCGCCGGGGCGGGAGCTATCCACCCTCGCACCTCTACGGGCACTTTGGTCTCGTTCGTCTACAAGGGCCTTGGTAGTGACTTGCGGTGTACGAAGGCGTGATGTCTTGTCCGAGAGCCGGATGCGGGAGATCTGCATGTCCGGTTCGATGAGCGGGTTGTGGAAACGGGGTTAAGGCTAGGATATTCGGGCACCGCCAAACGAAAGAGGCGGAAACAGACAAACCGAACCTAATGCTACCGCGCCACAACTCGACTCTACCGATTTCCTGCCGTTCTGGAGTGCAGCAGTTCTTGCCCTGCACGGGCATGCAGTCGACGCTTATAACATTCGGGCACTGTCTGCGATCGAGATTGGCACGGTGCCGTATCTCGGCACCGTCAACGGCATCCTGCCGTGGCTGTATCCGCCGAACACGTTGCTGCTGGTCGTTCCGCTCGCGCTGCTTCCCTACAAGGCAGCTACGGTGCTATGGCTCGGTGGCGCATACGCGCTCTTCGTCAAGGTGATCCGGATCATCGTGCCGGACCGGCACGCTATCCTGCCCGTGCTGTTCTTTCCCGGTGCGCTTTTCGTCATCAGCACGGGGCAAAACGGCTTGCTGACAGCCGCGCTCGCAGGATGGGGGCTTATATGGTTGCACAGCCGGCCGGTTGCTGCAGGGATCTGTCTGGGCCTGTTGTGCATGAAGCCGCAACTGGTTTTGCTGTTTCCGCTGGCGCTGCTGTGCTCCCGGTCTTGGCGCGCGCTGGCTGCTTTCGCGTTGACGGCCGCGGTCACACTTGCGCTTGCTGTGCTCGCGTTCGGCACGGATACGCTAACTGCATTCCTGCATAACACCGGGATTGCCACTTACAGCATCGAATCCGCACACGCCACGCTTGCACGCGTGCCGACTGTATTCGCGCTCGCTACGCTGATTCACGCGCCGGCTGTGCTCGCCTACGCAGCGCAAGGCGCGTGCGCGCTGTTCGCGGCGGCTGCCGTTTGTTACGCGTGGAGTCGTGAATGCTCGTATGCGCTGCGTGCGGCAACGTTGATCTGCGCGAGCCTGCTCGTGAGCCCATATCTCTACGACTATGACCTTGCCTGGTTCGGCGTGCTGATCGCGTGGTATTGCCGGCATGCACTGGTCGCAGGGTGGGAACGCGGCGAACGTGAATGGCTGATCGTGCTCTGGATCGCACCGCTAGGGGGCATGCTGATCATTGCTTGCGGGCCATTCCAGTTCATGCCGTTGATCTCGCTGACAACGCTCGGAATGCTACTGCGGCGCATCGCGCTGGAAAGGCGCGCGGCCCCGGTCTTCCAACGGTATGCCGACGAGTGAGGACCATTACACGAGAGAAGGAAACGTCGGAGACAAAAGTGTGCGATGTAAACACCACGTTCGCCCCGACTCATAGCATCAAATCAGAATTACGGGGAGGTAATCATGTTTGCACAAAATAATATTCCATTGATTTCACTGGTAGTGCCGTTCTACAACGAAGGCGAGGCGGTAGGTCAGTTCTTTAGCGAGATCGTTCCGGTTCTCGAGGGGATTGCATCGACGCGTTTCGAAATAGTCTGTGTCAACGACGGTAGCAGCGATGGCACGCTCGATAAGCTGATCGCCGCCAGCGTGCGCGACACGCGCATACGTGTCATCGACCTGACGCGAAACTTCGGCAAGGAGGCGGCGCTGACAGCCGGTATTGACGAAGCGTGGGGCGACGCGGTGATTCCTATCGACGCGGATCTGCAGGATCCGCCGAGCCTGATTCCGGTCATGGTCGAACATTGGCGGGAGGGCGCGGAAGTCGTCGCCGCCAAACGGACGAACCGGGCGTGCGACACCTTCGCGAAACGTACCGCTGCCGCGATCTACTATCGCGTTCACAATGCCCTGTCTGAAGTGAAGCTTCCGGAAAACGTCGGCGACTTTCGTTTGATGGACCGCCAGGTCGTCAACGCACTGCGAAACTTGCCGGAGCGGCGGCGCTTCATGAAAGGGCTGTTTGCATGGGTTGGCTATCGGACCGTGATTGTCGAGTACCAGCGCGAGCCGCGCAGTGCCGGTCATTCGAAGTTCTCCGGATGGCGGCTGTGGAATTTTGCGCTCGAAGGCATCACGAGTTTCAGCACCGTGCCACTGCGGAGCTGGAGCTATATTGGCCTCGCGATCGCCACGGTGGCTTTTGTGTATGGCGGCTTCATCATCGCCCGCACGCTGTGGCTCGGCAACCCGGTGCCGGGCTACGCGTCACTGCTTTCCGTGATGCTGTTCATGGGCGGTATCGAGTTGATTGGGATCGGCGTGGTCGGCGAATACATCGGCCGAATCTACTACGAGACGAAGGGACGGCCGGTCTATCTTGTGCGCCGCCGCTATCAGGAAAATAGCAAGATCAGCACGCTGCCCGTCGGGCGCAACAGCGCACGCATGTCGAACACCCTGCGGTTCGAACCCTCGCGCAAACGCGTGCGGTTCGCTGGCCGCTGAATCGTGGAGGCATGAATCATGTCCCCGATGCTTATCTTCAGATGGCCGAGACAGAGGCCGAACATTGGTGGTTTCGCGGCCGGCGCGATGTGTTGAGTTCGGTGCTGCGCCGCCTTATGCTGCCCTCCGGCGCGCGTGTGCTCGAAGTGGGCTCCGGCACCGGCGGCAACCTGGAAATGCTGGCAGAGTTTGGCAGCGTGAGCGGAATGGAGATGGACGAGACGGCGCGGATGCTGACCGCAAAAAGCACCGGAGAGCGTTTCGATATCCGCGCAGGACGTTGCCCGGATGATTTGCCTTTCGACTCCGAACGCTTCGACCTGATCTGTTTTTTCGATTGCCTCGAACACATCGCCGATGACGTTGGCTCGCTTGCGCGCATGCGGGAGGTACTGGCCCCCGGCGGGAAAATCATCGTGACAGTGCCGGCGTACCAATGGTTATGGAGCGCGCACGACGTTTATCTTCACCATCACAGACGCTACGGTCGAACGGCGCTCGCGGCGTGCGCCGATGAGGCAGGGTATCGGATCGAACGCATGACTTACTTCAACACGATGCTGCTTCCGCTGGCGATTGCCGTGCGTTTTATCGATCGTCTGCTCAAGCACGACCGGTCGAGCGGCGATGCCACGCCAACCGGTGCTCTGAATATGCTCCTCTATCGGATCTTCAGTGCCGAGCGTCACTGGGTTTCACGTGGCGGGTTGCCGTGCGGCGTGTCGCTGCTCGCTGTGCTGACGGCGAAGTGACACCGGCATGAAAAACAGCCCCGAGTTGATAAGACTGATCCGCTTCGGTGTTTGCGGACTGTCGGCGACTGCCCTGCATGTCGGCGTGGCCGTCGTGTTGATATCGCACGTTGGTACGTCGCAGCTTCTCGCGAATACGGCGGCGTTCGCATGCGCGACCTGCTGGTCGTATCTTGTGAATACGCTCTGGAGCTTTTCGTCGTCGCTGCGTGTGCGGAATGTCTGGCGATTCATCACCGTTTCGCTTGCCGGTGCGGCCTTGACCGGACTGTTGTCCTACCTCGCGCAGATTACGGGGAGCGGACCATGGGTAGGGATTGCGATGGTTGTTTGTGCGGTAACGCCGCTCTCTTTTGTTACACACCGTCGCTGGACATATCGATAGAACCTGGACATCTGCGTGTCGCCGCGGTCCTCATAGAGAACGAGAAGCCGTTAAACGGGCAGGGAAATCAGAATCGACCTGTTGCTGCCGTTAGGGCAACTGATCTCAACGGCAGTTTGCTAGAAACCTTTGACGAAAGCGCGATGTATCTATCAGGCACTGACGGTCCCCTAAAGCTTGACGGAACCAGGGATCGCTTGAACAACTTCAGACGATTTGTGCGCGGCCTCATAGCGTCCCATGCCGAACATGCTGAGTGCAGCAACTATAGTGGGAATCGCAACCAGCACGAACATGATGGGCAAGCCCAGATGCATGGCTAACAGCACCCCGCCGACCAATGAGCCGACGATCGAACCCACCCGGCCAATGCCGAGTGCCCAACTCACACCGGAAACGCGACTGGATGTTGGATAGTAGGCCGCCGCCAGTGCATTGACGCCGGTCTGCGAGCCTCCGCTTCCAACACCAGCCCCAAAGACTGCGAACACCAGCATCGGCAACGACGAGGCGACGCCGATAAGCAGGATAAACATGGCGGCAATAAGGTAGGAACTCGCGAGCACCAGACAGGGGTTGTGCTTGTCCATCAGGCGGCCGATCAGCACGGCGCCGAGCGTGCTGCCCAGGGGCAGCGCTGCGGCGATCAGCGGAGTCATACCCAGAGGGACGCCTGTGTTATTAATAACCGTCGGTAGCCAACTGGTGAGCAGGTAATACACCAGCAGACTCATGAAGAAGGTGAGCCAGAGGCAGACGGTGCCGACGATCACGCTTTTGCTGAAAAGGTTGCGGACCGGAGAGCCCTTGACCTTGTTCTCGGGGACAGTGAACGTCGCATGGTCGAGCGGCTCTTGCGGCGCGATGCGCCCAAGCGTGCGAGCGAGTTGTTCCTGCATCCTGCCGGACAGCGCCAGGTACCGGACAGATTCGGGCAGCAGCCATATCAGAACCGGCACCAGCATCAACGGCATTGCCCCACCGACTAGCAGCACGCCCTGCCAGCCATGCAGGGGAATGATCTTCGAGGCAACTACGCCCCCCGATGCCCCGCCTAACGTGAAGCCGCAGAACATGCTCGTCACCAATAGCGAGCGCTGTTTCTCGGGACCGAATTCGGACGTCATCGCGATAGCCGTCGGCATGGCCCCGCCAAGGCCCAGACCGGTCAGGAATCGCAATAGTATGAGTTCGCGCAGAGAAGTCGCGTAGGCGGACCACAGGCACATGGCGCCGAAAAACGCCACTGAGAGGCAGAGTATGGGCTTGCGCCCAAACCTGTCGGCGAGCGGGCCGAACAGGAGTGCCCCTATCATCAGACCAAACAGGCCGCCACCAAACACAGGCGCTAACTGAAGCGCACCCAGTGCCCATTGCTTCCTGATGGCAGGCGCGATAAACCCGACGCTCGCGGTATCGAAACCATCGAGCGCGACTGTCAGGAAACACAGCGCGACGACCAGAAGCTGATACCTCGACAGCTTGTGCGAGTTGATGAAGTCCTGAACATCGACAGTTCTGATCGTCGCCATGGCGTTCTCCCTGCGGCCGCGGAATCCCGGTTGTCTCTTCGAGTAGGGTGCCGACAGGAAGCCTGCGCCCGCGCGCTATCAGCACGACGTCTCCGGTGGCCTTGATGTTCCGGCGCGATCAACAATGAATCTGGTTACGTGTCAGGTTTGAAACTCCGGAATGGCGGGTTTGGCTCCCCACATGCAAAAGCCGGTGGAGTCGAACGGGAACTGGCGGGGGCACCAGGCCGCCTCCTCATCCGGCCTGATCAGGCGAACGCCGGTCGAATATTCGTAAGTCATTCCGTCAGGTCCCTCGAAGTAGAGAAAGACGGCGCCCGACGTCGGATGCCGCCCGGGTCCGAATCGAATGGGAATCCCATGTTCACGCAGGGTGTACCAGGCCCGCATGAGGTCGTCGATGCTTTCAACCTGGTGATTGATATGTTGAATACCGGCGAACGAGGACGGAAAAAGGGCGATCCTGTGATGCACCTCGTCGATCCTCAACAGTGGTGCAGGCCCGATCCAGTCGCTAACGCGCGCATTGCACAGTTTCGTCCAGAAGATCTCGTCGCGTCGGGGATCGCTGGTGCGCAGCCCCACATGGCTGAAGCCAGTGATTCCGGTGTCGCGTGATGGAAAATAACGGCGGCCGCTATGCAGGGCGCCGAACACCAATTCGACCTGATTGCCCGATGGGTCCCTGAAACTGATGAAGGCGCGTACCCGACGTTGGTCGCACTCGTCGCGACTGCCGGCGTGTATGCGGAAACTGTTCTGCTCCAACACCGTGCCGGCATGCTCAAGCGCGTCGTTCGTGACGACATCGAATGCGACGGTATGGTCGTTTGGATCACCCTCGAAGTAGACCAGCGTGTGATCGCGCTCGTCCGAGCGCAGGTAGACCCACCCGCCCTCACGGCGCACCAACTGTAATCCAAGGATATCCGCGGCATACCTGGTCGCGGCGTCAATGTCCCGGGTACCGAGCCGAACATACCGGAGTTCGTGCAAATTGATCATGAACGGGACCCTGCGGTTCGCCTATCTCCAAGGATAGGCGGCATTAGCTCCGTGCGTGTAAACAACGCTCGAGGTTGTCGCCGTGCGCCTGCTTCGGGCTGGAGGCGGAAGGAACGGTCGGCTGGTGAAGGGTTTGATGCAACGTTCTCCCGGCGGCCGAGCAGAAGCTCACACGAATAACAGTAATGGCCGATCACCCGCCGGATGCACTCGCCCACCTGTTCCTCGACGTCACGCGCGAAGTCCCTGACGACGCGAACCTGCTGCGACCGAAACGACTTCGGCGACGACTTCGAACGAGTTGGCTTCGGCGATGCTCACGGCGCGTTTTTCGGCTTTCTTTGCCTGACCCGGATTGATACCGGCCGCCAGCTTCTCGCGTGCGTCTTGTCTTTGCCGGCGAACCGGTAGTTCATCCGCCAGTACCTTGCGCCGGACCTGTCGACCTGGAGGTACATGCGGCCACCGTCTGCCAAGCGATTGCCGGTTCCCTCCGGGTTGTAGCGCGCGTTCCTGACTTGGGCGTCGGTGAGCGGCATGGTGGTATCTCCAGTTGGAGAAGGGTGGATATGAGGCTGATACCACCAAAAATACCAGCCGATACCAGCTGTACACGGGTCGAGCCGGATCATTCAGGAAAGAAAAAACCCCGCAAGTTATTGACTTTACGGGGTTTCTCGGAATACTGCGGCTCATGCCGGAACAACTTTTGGTGCCCAGGGCCGGAATCGAACCGGCACGCCTTGCGGCGGGGGATTTTGAGTCCCCTGCGTCTACCAATTTCACCACCTGGGCAGGTCTTGCAGCGCACGCGCCAGAGTATGGCTCGCGGCGAAGACGCAGATTATGGCGGAAAATTCGACGACGGGCAAGCCGGTCGCCTTCTTCGCATGCGCAGTTCTCAAACCGTGCGTGAAAACCGTTCGAGCGTCTGCTGGCCGAGATAACGGTCGAACACCATTGCGATGTTTCGCACGAGCATGCGTCCGGCCATCTGCACTTCGAGCTTGCTGCCGCTCACCGACACCAGCCCGTCCTGCTCGAAGCCGCGCAAGCGCTCCAGTTCCGGCTCGAACGTATCGGCGAAGCGGATGCCGTAGGCCGCTTCGAATTCATCGAAGCGCAATTCCAGATTGGACATCAATTGCGTGATTACATCGCGACGCAGACGGTCGTCCGCGGTGAGACGCACGCCGCGCATGATCGCGAGCTTGCCCGTATCGATTGCCGCGGCATAGCCTGGCAGGTCCTTGATGTTCTGCGCGTACACATCGCCGACTTTGCCGATCGACGACGCACCGAAGCCGATCAGATCGCATTCCGCTCGCGTGCTGTATCCCTGGAAATTCCGATGCAACGTGCGCTGCGCTTGTGCGTGCGCGAGTTCGTCAGTGGGCAGCGCGAAGTGATCCATGCCGATGTAGACATAGCCCGCGTCGGTCAAGCGCTCGACCACCCGCTGCAGGATCGCGAGGCGCACGGCGGGGACGGGCAGCGTGGCCTCATCCATCTGCCGTTGCATCTTGAAGAGCTGTGGCATGTGCGCATACGCGAACACCGAAAGACGATCGGGTGCGAGTTCGATCATCGTGTCGAGCGTGCGGCTGAAGCTCTCGACCGTTTGATGTGGCAGCCCGTAAATCAGATCGACGCCGATCGAGTGGAACCCCGTATCACGCGCGGCTTGCATCACAGACGCAGTCATCTTGAACGGCTGAATGCGATTGATCGCCCGCTGCACCACCGGATCGAAATCCTGCACGCCAAGACTGAGCCGGTTGAAGCCGAGCGTGCGCAGATGCGCAATGGTCTCGGGCGACGCTTCGCGCGGATCGACTTCGATGGAATATTCGCCATCGGTATCGGGCGGCAATGTGAAGTGCTCGCGCGCCGCGGCCATCAGTTCCGCCATTTCATCGTGCGACAGGAACGTGGGCGTGCCGCCGCCCCAATGCAATTGCGACACGAGGCGTCGCGTGTCGAAACACGCGGCCTGCAAAGCCATTTCGCGTTTCAGGCGCTCGACATAGGGACGCGCGTGCGCGCGGTTCTTCGTGGCGACCTTGTTGCAACCGCAGTAGAAGCACACGGTGTCGCAAAAGGGGATGTGAAAGTACAGCGAGAGATCGGTGGCGGAAGCGCCTGGGTCGGCGGCGGCGCGCGAATAGTCGGCGGGATCGAAATCGTCGCGGAACTGCAAGGCGGTTGGGTAGGACGTATACCGTGGACCGTTCGCGCTGTATTTGGCGAGCAGGTCGGGACGGAATAGCGTGTTGGCGGTGGTCATGGGACGCTCGGGTTTGACGGCCACTCTTGAAGAGGCACGAGCCGGCGGGTTCTCGGGACCGGATCGAACAGCGCAGACGCCTCTTGAGCGCGGCCTTTCGTATCCATCAAGTTTACGTGAGCGACTCGCCGTCGGATTGTGTAAAAAGGTCGCACGGGATGCGATGGCACAATGCGGGTCTGGCGCTGAGTTGTATGTCGTGTTGCCTATTTTCGAGTTCAGGAAAAATGTCGTGAGTGATGTGCCGAACAGCGTTGTGAAGCGCGAATCCCCGTTCCATGTGGCCGGTCATGCGTGCCGCCCCGATTGCGGCGCGTGTTGTATCGCGCCGTCGATTTCGAGCCCGATCCCCGGCATGCCGAATGGCAAACCGGCGGGCGTGCGCTGCGCGCAACTCGGCGATGATCTGCGCTGCGCGATCTTCGGTCAGCCGGAGCGGCCGGCGTGCTGTTCCGGTCTGCAACCGCAGATGGACATGTGCGGCGCGAACCGCAGCGAGGCGCTCGCGTGGCTCACCCAGCTTGAAACGCAGACTCAACCGCAACCGGCGGTGCGTCAATAGCGCGCGGGAACGATTCCGCCACGTCACCCACCCGAACAAACAACCCAACGCAACCGCATGCTCGAGAAGGCTTCCACAGGAGATTTCGCATGACTCGACCCGCTGCGCCGACCCGGCGCCGCTTCCTGCTTGCCGCGCTGACAGGCTGCACCGCGCTTGGCATCACCGTGTCGCTGGCGGCCTGCGCGACATCGACTTTCCCGTTCATTCCCTCGCATTACACGTTCTCGCAGCAGCAGGTGCAGGACGCGGTGCAGCGCAAATTCCCGTATCAGCGCACGGTTTCGCAAGTGTTCGACGTCGCGCTGACCAATCCGGTGGTTGGCTTCCTGCCGGACGCGAACCGCGTCTCGGTGAAGCTCGACGCCCGGCTCGCAAGTCCATTCATGCCGCAACCGGTCGACGGCGTATTCACACTGTCGAGCGAACTGGCCTACGACGCTGCCAGCAAGTCGGTCGTGCTGAAGTCGCCGAGCGTCGATAACGTCAGCGTGAGCGGGCAGGCGCAGGCCTACACGCAGCAGATCAATGCCGCGGCGGCTGTGCTCGCCACGCAGTTGCTGACCAACTATCCGATCTACACATTCAAACCTGAACAGCTGCAATTTGCCGGGGTGAATTACGAACCCGGTACAATCACCATCCTTACAAACGGCATACGCGTGCAAATCGTCGAGAAATGACGGTGCGCGCGGCCGGCAGGGCCGCGCGCACCGTGCCGACCCTGTTCGTTTCGACTATCTACAGCGATGAGGGTCACGGATGGACTGGCTATTGGCTTGCAAGGCGCTGATTCTGGGCGTCGTCGAAGGGCTGACGGAATTTTTGCCGGTGTCGAGCACCGGCCATTTGATCGTCGCGGGCAGTCTGCTCAATTTCACGGATGACCACGCGAAAACCTTCGATGTCGTGATCCAGCTCGGCGCGATTCTGGCCGTGTGCTGGGAGTTTCGCCGCCGCATCGGCAGCGTGGTGGTCGGCTTACCCAGCCGGCCTGACGCAAGGCGCTTCACGCTGAATGTGATCATCGCGACGATTCCGGCGATCGTGCTTGGCCTGCTGTTCGAGAAGGCCATCAAGGCGGCGCTGTTTTCGCCCGTGCCGGTCGCGTTCGCGCTGGTGGCGGGCGGGGTGGTGATCCTGTGGGCGGAGGCGCGTCAGCGCGCGCGAGGCGACGTGGCGGCGCGCGTGCAGAACGTCGACGATTTGAGCCCGATGGATGCGTTGAAAGTCGGCCTCGCTCAATGTTTTGCGTTGATCCCGGGCATGTCGCGCTCGGGTTCGACGATCATCGGCGGGATGTTGTTCGGCCTCGAACGGCGCGTCGCTACGGAGTTCTCTTTCTTCCTCGCGATTCCGATCATCTTCGGCGCGACGGCTTACGAGCTCTATAAAGACTGGCATCTGCTGTCCGCCGACGCGCTGGGCAGTTTCGCGCTCGGCTTCGTGGCGGCCTTCATCAGCGCTTTTGCTTGCGTGCGCTGGCTGTTGCGCTACATCGCCGCGCACGATTTCACCGTGTTCGCGTGGTACCGCATCGGCTTCGGACTGTTGATCCTGCTGGTGGGTTACAGCGGCGCGTTGAGCTGGGCGGACTGAGTCGCCACTTGTCTTTCGCATCATGAGAAAAGGTCCGCGTTTGCGGACCTTTTTGCTTATGGCGAGCGCAACTGCAGTGCGGTTTTATACCGCGCCGCGCTTCCTGAACACCAGGTCCCACACACCATGCCCGAGCCGCAGCCCACGGCGCTCGAATTTCGTCACCGGACGATATTCGGGACGCGGCGCGTAGCCGTCGGCGGTATTTTCGAGTGCGGCGTCGGCGCCCAGCACTTCGAGCATCTGCTCGGCGTAGTTTTGCCAGTCGGTCGCGCAATGCAGATAGGCACCCGGCTTCAGACGCGAAACCAGCAACGCGACGAACTTCGGCTGGATCAGCCGGCGCTTGTGGTGGCGTGCCTTGTGCCAGGGGTCGGGAAAGAAGATATGCACACCGTCGAGGCTGTCGGGCGCGATCATCTGTTCGAGGACTTCGACCGCATCGTGCTGAATGATGCGAATGTTCGACAGCGCCTGCTCGCCCATCAGCTTCAGCAGCGCGCCGACGCCTGGCTCGTGCACTTCGACGCCGAGGAAGTCGTCGCCGGGACGGTGCGCGGCGATCTCCGCGGTGGTCGCGCCCATCCCGAAGCCGATCTCCAGCACACGCGGCGCTGCGCGGCCGAACACACTGTTCCAGTCAGGTTGCTGGGGCGCGAAGGGCAGGACGAAGCGCGGGCCGAGATCGTCCATCGCGCGGCGTTGGCCGGTCGATACGCGGCCAGCGCGCGTGACAAAGCTGCGGATGCGGCGTCGATGCAGGGCTTCTTCTTGTGGGGTGTCGGCAGTCGCGTCGGCGTCGGCCGGTTGGCCTTCAGCTTCGGTGGAAGGCGGCGGGAGTTCGTCGGGCAGGCCGGCGTCGTTTGGATCGTGGATCATTATCGATACTGCTACTAGGGTGAGGGCTCGGCGGCTTGCATGGCGTATTGCGAGGCGCCGTTTGCGCTTGCACGGCATGGGCCGCAGTTCGCAGGCGCGGTTCGCTCGAATCGCTATGCCGGGCCGCTGCCACTACAAAAAAGCCGCCTTCATGGGAGGCGGCTCGTGCTGGATTCTGCTGAAGGCTCAGCAGGAAGGTGGAGCGGGCGTTGCAAGTGCGCGTAAGGTAGCACACCCGAAAAGGGTGCGTCCAGACGGTGGCCGGCTTGGAGGGAGCCTGAATTCGGCATCAAGATTACGTTTTCATAACCGTGACAGCCATTCGTATGATTTAATCGCGCTGTAAGCCATCCTGTTGCAACGATTATCAAAACGAAAATCCACCATGGGCAAACACGCACACAATCATCGTCAGGCAAAAGCCGCCAAAACGGGTTGGGTCGCTATCGATCCAACCGCGGTTCCGACTACTTCCCAGAATGCACTTCGCAAGGCAATGGGCATTGAAGGCGTGCCGCTCACGCAATTCAACGATTTACTGTGGCTCATGGCGCAGGAGTCGAGCGGTGTGGTTGACGTGCGCAATGGGAAGTCGTCCGCACGCGGGCTTTATCAGTTGCTGCGGCCTCAATATGAATTGAATCCGAATGGCGAAAAATCGTTCGGCAATGCGGTTGAAGAATGTCAGGGCGGGATTCGCTATATTCTCGGGCGATATCACACTGCGGCATCAGCGCGGCTGTTCTGGGAAAAACACCACTGGTATTGAGCAATGAAAAAGTTTCTATTGATGGGCTTCGTTTCGGCCATGTGCTGGATGGGTGCAGCGCAAGCCGCTGATGCCGGCGCGCCGCGCTTTGAAGATTTCGCGGTCAGCGACACCTTTGCAGGCAAGGCGGCGAAAGTGCGGCTCGTATCCGCGGACGACAAGGAATATGCGACGCGTATCCGCGAAGCCAGCCGGCAGAAGCCGAACTTCGCCGGGCACTATGTGCTGGCAAGCTGGGGCTGCGGGGCGTCCTGCCTGTCCACTGTGGCGATCGACGCGAAGACCGGACGCGTCACGTGGCTGCCTTTTACGGTGTGCTGCTGGGACGTGGATGTGCAGGAGCCGATCGAATTCCGGCGCGGCAGCCGCCTGCTGGTGGTTCACGGCAGCAGGAATGAAGAGGGCAGCGGGACGTATTACTACTCCTTGGACAAAGGCGATTTCAAGCTGGTCAAGGCGATCGAGAAGGCTGCGAAGAACTAGCGGCGGCTCGCGCAATGGCGCGTTGACATCACGCGGGCTCATCTTGCGTTTGTGCGACTTCTCGAATGACAGACGGGGAGGGCGTAGCGGGTGGGGAATGCGGCAATGCGCTGCAGATTCAGATCCTTTCGCGAGACCGCCTGGTCAATCGCCAGGCGGGCTGAAAAGAATCTGGAGCGGGCGATGGGAATCGAACCCACGGCTCTAGCTTGGGAAGCTAGGGTATTACCATTATACGACGCCCGCAGAGCGCATGATTCTACTCGGGAAGGGGTGGTTAGCGCAAATCGCGCTGCCGCCACCCTTGTCCACAGGGCGCACCGAGCGCCGTTCAGATCACGAAGTAGGTCAACTGAACGGCCGCACGCGTGACCACCATCAGCAGCACCTGCACGATCACGAACAGCAGGATCGGCGAGAGGTCGATGCCGCCGAGTTGCGGCACCACGCGGCGCAGCGGATTCAGGAACGGCGCGGTCAGCTGGTACAGAATCGGCATGGCCGGCGAGCGCGGATTGAGCCATGACAGCAGCGCCATCAGGATCGTCATCCAGATGATCAGGTTCAGCGCCCACTTGATGACGGTCAGCACGGCAACGATCAGTAGCGTCGGCACGAGCGTGAGCGGATCGGCGCCCGTGAGCACCACCATCAGCACCACATAAACGATAGCCGCAATCAGCGCTGCGACGAGACTCGCCCAGTCGATGTTGCGGGTGCTGTGCAGAATGTGCCGCAAAGGCAGCACGATCCAGTTGGTGGCTTGCAGCACGGCGTTCGTGACGGGGTTGTACGGCGGCATGCGCACGACCTGCAGCCATGCGCGCAGCAGCAACGCGGCGCCGAACAGCGTAAAGACGGTATTGAGCAAAAAACGGGCGATATCGCCAAACATCTCGTGTCCTTATCCTTCGGAAGGCGGCCGTCGATCGGCCGCCGGGTGCCGGCGCTGACCGATCGGTGCGCCGGCGGGTTCATTTGGATTGCCTGCGCCGTTCCCGGAGGAGGGCGCGCTACGCGTCACAAATGGGGACGCAGTGGTTCAGTTTCCAGATGTTCGAGTCAGGCCAATCGGCGAACTGCATGCCGCCAGGCCACGCCCACCACGGGATATCACACAGAAATCTTGATTTCGCTGATCAGAATCGTACCGTTGCCGCCGTCGGTGTAATTCGGGATGTCGGCAACCAACTGCTCCGAGGCCGACTTGAAGACTTTGTAGAAGTCGTCCGTGCTATCGAACAGGAAGTGGCCTGCGGCGACATACGGCGGCGGCGTTCCCGGCGGCCCGGCATTGATGCCGACGTCGACTGACCAGCCTCTCAGCGACGGCCCGAACAGCCTGGCCGCGAGCGGCATGTGCGTAACGCAGTAATAGTCCACGTCGAAGTGGCCGTTTTCCCGATACGGATAAAGGATGCTGACCTTGATCATTGTGCGTTCTCGTCTGTTGGTCCCGAAGCGCGGCGCTGGCGGATTGCGCGCGGCGCCGGACGTCACATTATCACGGCTTACTTGACGCTTGCACCTGCTGCGGCCTGATTCAGCGACCGGTTGAGCGATTCTTCCACCGCCTCGGCAATCGTCTCTATCGCGGCGGGCGGTTTGGCGCGGCGTTCGGCCAGTCCAACCGCGCGCCGCGTCAGCAAACCGTACAGCGCGGCATGATCGCCGCCAAGGCCCTCGAGCAACGCCAATTGCTTTTCCACAACGCCTGTATCGCCGCGCGACACGGGGCCCGCCAGCGCGTTGGGCAGGCCCTTGTCACGGGCAGTTTCGATGGTGCCGGAGAGCATGGGGAGCAGCGCGCGCAGCGCGTCGTCTTCGGCAAAACCCAGGGTGCGCCACAGCGCCACGCACTCAGCGAGGCTGCACAGCGCGAAGCTGGCGGCGTAATGCGCGGCGGCGTGGTACAGCATGCGGCCGCCCGCTGGAATCGACAGCGGATGGCAGCGCAGGGCGACGGCCAGCGCGGTCAGCGCGTCCATGAGCGCGCCGTCGGCCTCGATCGTCACCGAGCAGCCGGCGATTCGGTCGAGGTCGGCGAGATCGCCGCTAAAGAGGTACAGTGGGTGAAAGCCGCCGATCGAGGCACCCTGGTCGCGCGCCGGAGCCAGCAACTCCACCGGCGTGGCGCCGCTGCAATGCACGAGCGCTTTGCCGTATGGGCCGCTTGCCGCGTCCGCCGTGAATCGCAGTGTGTGCGCTGTCGTACCGATGCTGTCATCGGGAACGGCTAAAAAGACGATATCGGCTGCGTCGACAACCAGTTGTGGATCGTCGAACGCCGCGCAATGTTCGATTTGACTGGCGAGCCGGCCGGCCGAGGCCGCCGTGCGGCTCGCCACCGCCGTGACAGGATAGCCGGCGCGTGAAAAGCTCAGCGCGAGACAGCGCGCGAGCCGCCCCGCACCGACGAAGCCGAGGCGCGGCAGAGAGGGCTGGGACATGGTTGCCTGCTCCAGACGGGATACTTGAACGGGATGCAGCAGTATCGCGCATCCGTCCGGTAGTAGCGTGTCCCGCTGCGGGTATTCCTCTGATCAGTCCGTGGGCGATATGGTGTGTCCGGTCGGTCATCCGGCCACGCGCGCCCCGCGGGTCCGAAAACTGCTCACAATTTCCTTCATGAGCCGGTTTGGCAGTTGCTGTTCTGGGTTTTTCGTCTCGCAGTCAGATTCGGGAGGTAACGATGAATATTTTTTCTTACCGAAAGCACTTGCGGTTCTTGACGCACTCGCAGCGCCGTCGCTGGTGGGATCAGAAAAAGCGCTTGACGCCACGCGTGCGCATCAGTGGCGCGTATGTCCCGCCCAACGTCTCCCGAGAATTCGCCTATGTAAAGGTAGGCTGAAAATACCGTCTGCTCACGGGTAAGAAATGCCCGGTGCGAATGCACCGGGCATTTTTCATTTGGGCCGTCAGGATTGAAGCTAATTTGTAATCAAAGATTACTGACAAATGAGAGCCTGAAGCCGCAAGACCCGCGAGGCAGTGGATTCGCGCCCGCTCGACCGCTGGCAAACCCTTAGTTCTCGGTCCGTTACGCAGCGTGTCCCGGCGCCGCCGCGCCGGCGCACATTCCGACCCATTGCCGCCAATTGCAATTTGCAACAAATGCGAACATCTATGCGTGGTCTTTTTCGATACATTGATTTCATAGCATGCAAAGCATGCGAAGTCGGCGACCTTAGTGGGCCGCGCCAGGAGAACAAAAGTGAAAAAGATCGTTCCGTTTGTCGTTGCCGCCGCACTCGGCGTGGGGTTCGCGACTGCCGCAGAGGCGCACGTTTCCGTCGGTATCGGTATTGGCATCCCGATCGCGCCGGCGTACCCGGTTTATGCCGCGCCGCCTCCGGTCTACTACGCACCGCCGCCGGTCTATTACGCGCCGCCGCCGGTCTATTACGGAGCGCCAGTCGTAGTGGGTGGCTATTACGGTGGCTATGGCCGTCCTTATTATCACCACGGCTACGGTCGCGGCTACTACGGCCACGGCTACTATCGCCGCTAATCGCGGGCAGAGCACAGCATGTGTTGACGGCGTAACGCCGGCTTGATCGCCGGGTTGCGCCGTTTGTGTTTCTACTGCGACATACCAACCGAAATACCAAAGCGCTGGCGAAGCTGGGAGAATGGCTGTTTCGCCACCGCTCTGGAGAGTTTCGTCAATGCAAGCGCTTCCCGCTCCCACTTTCGACGACGTACTCGACGCCGCTGCGCGTCTCGAAGGCGTCGCCCATCGCACCCCCGTTCTAACCTCGAGTACGTTCAACGAGCGCACGGGTGCGTCGGTGTTCTTCAAGTGCGAAAATTTTCAGCGCATGGGCGCTTTCAAGTTTCGCGGCGCCTACAACGCGATTTCGCATTTCGATGCCGAGCAACGTAAAGCGGGTGTGTTGACGTACTCGTCGGGCAATCACGCGCAAGCGATCGCGCTATCGGCACGTCTTGCCGGGATTCGCGCCACGATCATCATGCCGCACGACGCCCCCGCCGCCAAAGTCGCGGCGACCAAGGGCTACGGTGGCGAAGTGATCAGCTACGACCGCTACACCGAGAGTCGCGAAGAGATCGGCCGGCGGCTCGCCGAAGAGCGCGGCATGACGCTGATTCCGCCGTACGACCATCCGCACGTGATCGCTGGGCAGGGCACGGCGGTGAAGGAATTGATCGACGAAACCGGCCCGCTCGACATGCTGTTCGTTTGTCTTGGTGGCGGTGGACTAATTGGTGGTAGTGCATTGTCGGCGGCGGCATTGAGCCCGGCGTGCACCGTCATCGGCATCGAGCCCGAAGCGGGCAACGACGGTCAGCAATCGCTCGCACGCGGCGAGATCGTGCATATCGACGCGCCGCGCACGATTGCCGACGGCGCGGCTTCCACGCATCTCGGCGACTATACGTTCGCGATTATTCAGAAGCTGGTCGCGAAGATCGAAACGGTCAGCGACGAACAGTTGATCGAGACCATGCGTTTCTTCGCGCAGCGCATGAAGATCGTGGTCGAGCCGACGGGTTGCCTCGCCGCGGCAGCCGTGCTCAACGGCATCGTGCCGGTGCAGGGCAAGCGCGTGGGTGTGGTGGTGAGCGGCGGCAACGTCGATCTGGCGAAGCTGGCGCAGTATCTCGCCTGATAGGCTGCTTGATCGTTTTTGCGCCGCGCTGCGCACATTGAAATTGAGGGAAGACGGCTCGCCAAGGCGAGCCGTTTTTTCTAGCTTGCCACCTGTGCGGTCTGCACGATCAGATCGCGATACCCGTTCACGATCACGCTATACGAGAAGTAGGCGAACAGCAGCGCCGACAACACATGGCACGCGCGCAGCAAACCGGTGCCGGCGCGTTTGCGTCCATGGCTGCCGAGTCCGCAGATAAAGATCGTCCAGCACAAGCCGCCCAGGAAGAAGCCGCCGAGGAATACCGGCGCAGTCGTCACGCCGGTGGCGCCGGCTTTCGCGATCAACGCACCGCCGACTGCGGCGAACCACAGAATCGCCGACGGCGACGACATTGCCAGCAATGCGCCGCGCAGGAAACCGCGCCACGGGGAAAGATGCGGCGCTTTGGCATCCGCTTCGTCCGCGACTGCAGGCGCCGACGCCGGGAACAGCGCTTCACGCGCCATCTTCCATGTGAGAAACAGCAGGACCGCCGCGCCGCCGATCCACACTAGCCAGCGTACCGATTCGAACTGCAGCAGCGCAGCCATTCCCGCGAGCGCGAGCGCCGCGTAAACGAGATCGCCGAAACAGGAACCCAGGCCCAGCCAGAAGCCCGGTTTGAAGCCGTGCGACAGCGTCAGCGAAATCATCGCGACGTTGACGAGACCGATATCCAGGCACAACGACAACGACAGGAAAAAACCATCCGACATCATTGAAAAGGCATGCATCCGCGCAACTGCTCCATCAGTTTTGTTATTCAGACTTGTTCGAGCGGGAGCGATCCGGCTGGTGAACGGATCGCTTCGATGCCGACAGAATCCAGAAATTCAGTGATGTGATTCGAGGCCTGTTTTTACAGTCCCAAATCATTCCACAAGCTATCGACGCGCTGTTTGACCGCCTTGTCCATCTCGATTGGGCGGCCCCACTCGCGATCGGTTTCGCCGGGCCATTTGTTGGTCGCGTCGAGTCCCATCTTCGATCCGAGACCTGCCACCGGCGAGGCGAAATCCAGATAGTCGATCGGCGTGCGATCGACCAGCACGGTGTCGCGCGCCGGATCGATACGCGTAGTGATCGCCCAGATCACTTCCTTCCAGTCGCGGATATTCACGTCCTCGTCGACCACGACGATGAACTTCGTATACATGAATTGCCGCAGGAAACTCCATACGCCGAACATCACGCGCTTGGCGTGACCCGGGTAGCTCTTCTTCATCTGCACGATTGCCATCCGGTAGCTGCATCCTTCGGGCGGCAGATAGAAATCGGTAATCTCGGTGAACTGCTTCTGCAACAGCGGCACGAACACTTCGTTGAGCGCGACGCCGAGCACGGCGGGCTCATCGGGCGGTTTGCCGGTGTAGGTGGAGTGATAGATCGCGTCGCGCCGCATGGTGATGCGTTCGACCGTAAAGACGGGAAACCACTCCTGCTCGTTGTAGTAGCCGGTGTGGTCGCCATAGGGACCTTCCAGCGCGTGTTCGTAAGCGGCGGACGCGCCCTTGGCCGGACGCGGCGGCGCGCCCGCGGGAGCGGGCGAGGGCGTGCCTTCCTGCGGATAGATGAAGCCTTCCAGGACGATTTCCGCGCGCGCGGGCACCTGCAAACCGTCGACGCCCGGCGTGATGCACTTCGCGAGTTCGGTGCGGCCGCCGCGCAGCAACCCGGCGAACTGGTATTCGGAGAGCGTGTCGGGCACCGGCGTAACCGCACCGAGGATGGTCGCCGGATCGGCGCCCAGCACCACGGCCACGGGATACGGCTTGCCCGGATTCTGCAGCGCGAACTCGCGGAAATCGAGTGCGCCGCCGCGATGCGCGAGCCAGCGCATGATCAGTTTGTTACGCCCGATCAGTTGCTGGCGATATATGCCTAAATTTTGTCGGCTCTTGTTCGGGCCTTTTGTGACGGTCAGGCCCCATGTGATCAGCGGCCCTGCATCGCCCGGCCAGCAGGTCTGAATGGGCAGCTTTCCGAGGTCGACGTCGTTGCCTTCCCAGACGATTTCCTGGCAGGGCGGCGCGCTCACCGTTTTGGGCGCCATGTCCCACACCGCCTTCGCGAGTGAGAACAGTTTGCCTGCGTCCTTGAGCCCTTTCGGCGGCTCCGGTTCCTTCAATGCGGAGAGCAGGCGGCCGACGTCGCGTAGCGACTCCAGCGCGGCGCCATCGCCTTCACCTGCTTGCGCGTCGATCCCCATGCCGAGCGCGACGCGGCGGGGTGTGCCGAACAGGTTGCCGAGGACCGGGAACGCGTGCTGCTGCTTGCTCTCAAACAATATCGCCGGACCGCCGGCGCGCAGGACGCGGTCGCATAGTTCGGTCATTTCCAGGACGGGCGAGACGTTTTGCGAGATGCGGCGCAGTTCACCGATCGTTTCGAGACGGCTGACGAAATCGCGCAGGTCTTTGTATTTCATCTGGTGCGGTAGAGAGCCGCGCAAGCGGCAAAAAGGTAGGGCGCCGCAGGGCTTCGCGGTGCCAGAACGATTGTCGATTTTACCTGTGTTGGCAGACGCACGTAGATTGGCCAAATGGCCAACTTCGGAAGGACTAATCGAGATAGCTCAAGAAGCGCGCACCGCGCGGTTCTTAACGGACTGAACACTGTTCATTATTACAATTAGTTATACATTTGCCTATCTATAGTGTTGACGATCTATAAAACCCTGCATAAAATCCGTCCACATTGGTTGCAGGGCGTGAACATTTTTACCGCCGCCCCGGTCCCTTCAGACGCAACGCGTCACCGCTTACCGACCCCCTGCACGGTATTTGACGGTCTTACTGAAGTCCTCGCCAGCGCCTGTTGACGCTGGTTTTTCGCGTGGGAGCCTCCGCCTGCATGTTTTTTGGCATGCCGCGGGCCTCTTTTCAAGATGGCTCCCCACAAACGGTATTTGCCGTTTTCCCGACGTCGCAGCTGCCCTAACCAGACAGAGCGCGCGATGTCTTGACTCTGCGAATGTGTGTTACCGCCTGTACGACTGGCGGAGTTCGCGGATCATGCAACATGGGAGATCTGAATGAACGCCTGGTTATCGCGGCGTCCCGATGAACGTATTGCGCAAGTTGTGCGTGGTGCGTTGCGTCGCGGGACGCGAATGAGTCATCACCTGTTCAGCATCGTCGGCGGTATCGCTGTCGTGCTGGCACTCACGCTGTGGCTGATGCCGGCCTTGCGCGGCACCCTTGCCGCCAAGCTGATGCCGGTCATCTCCGCCGCTGTGCAAGCCGGTCCCGCCCGTCTGCTGCAGGGCAATCCGCTGCCGGCTTTCGGACCGCCTGGCGCGTCCTCCGACGACTCGCTGTCCGCGAATTCGACCGGTAGCGACGCCGCCAGCGGCGCGAACAATGGCGTCACCGCCAGCAAATCCAGCTACGACGGCGCCTTCGACGGCATCGGCACGTCCGGTATGGGCGTGGCTGCACTGAACGGCCTCGATCCGCGCACCATGCAGAGCGTCTCCGCGCTGGCACGGCTGATCCCGGCGCAGCGCGTCTCGGCCGATGCACGCGACGATCGTGTGCTGGTCTCGACCCGCGAGCAGGATCTGGTCTCGTCATACCTGGCGCGGCGCTATCGCGTCGCTCAGGAGCCCGTCGGCGAGCTTGTGAAGGCAGCGTTCGACACCGGTCACGAAGTCGGTCTCGACCCGCTTCTCCTGCTGTCCGTTATGGCAATCGAATCGGGCTTCAACCCGTACGCCGAGAGCGGCGTGGGTGCACAGGGCCTGATGCAGGTGATGTCCAAGGTTCATTCGGACAAGTTCCAGTATTTCGGTGGCCAGAGCGCGGCGCTTGAACCGGTTGCGAACATCAAGGTGGGCGCGCTGGTGCTGAAGGATTGCATCGCACGCGGCGGTTCGCTGCCGGGCGGTCTGCGTCTCTACGTCGGCTCGACCTCACAGGACGACGGCGGCTACGGCGCCAAGGTGATGGCCGAGCGTGGCCGCCTGCGCGATGTGGCGCGTGGCCGCAAGGTGCCGATTAACGCACCGCAGGCGCCGGTTTTGACGGCGTCGAACACGACTACGGCAGCGGCATCGACTAACGGCAAGCGCGTGCAGATGACGCTCGATGCCGGTCATCCGCTGAGCGCGGCAGCGCCGGTGAAGACGCCGGTGTCCGAGCAGGACGACGCCAGTTCCAATGCGACCAAGCATGTGGCATCGGCCTCGGAGTTGGGCGCTTGAGGTTGATGTAACCCGGTTCGCCCGGCCCGGGAGCGGCCGATACAAAAAAAGGACACCCCAGGGGTGTCCTTTTCCTTTTGTGGCTTGCATCAGTCGTGGTGTGCGCGGCCGTGAGGCGTGTGTCGCGTCACAGGCATTGCAACCCGCCTCGTAGAGCCCTTCGGGGACTCAAACTGCAGAGCGCTCTGGTGTCTCTGTTCGGTCAGTGCCGCCCGAAGAGCTTCGCCAGCCGCTCGACCGCTTCCTCCAGCTTCGGCAGGGCGGTGGCATACGATAGCCGGATGTAGTCCTTCGGCGCGTGTGTGCCGAAGTCCATGCCCGGCACCAGCACCACGCCCGCGTCGTGCAGCATCGCTTTGGTGAGCGCCGCACTGTCTCCGGCCGCCCAATGTGCGACTGTGCGGCAATCGGCGTACACGTAGAAGGCGCCGTCCGGCATCACCGGCACCGAGAAACCCAGCGATTCGAGCGCCGGCGCAATGAAGTCGCGGCGGCGCTTGAATTCGAGGCGGCGCGCTTCGTAGATGGCAATCGTGTCCGGTTCGAAGCAGGCCAGCGCTGCATGCTGCGCGAGCGCCGACGCGCAGATGAACAGGTTCTGCGCGAGCTTTTCGAACGCGCCGACCATGCCGGGCGGCACCACCAGCCAGCCCAAACGCCAGCCGGTCATGTTGAAGTACTTCGAGAAGCTGTTGACGGTGATGACGTCGTCACCGAACGAGAGCGCGGAGACCGGCTTCGCGTCGTAGCTCAGGCCCTGGTAGATCTCGTCGACGATCGTAAAGCCGCCACGCGCTCGCACGGCCTTGACGATGCGTTCTAGCTCAGCCGGCTCGATCGACGTGCCCGTTGGGTTCGACGGCGACGCCAGCAGCACGCCGCGGGTGTGCTCGTTCCACAGGCGTTCGACGTCGGCGACGGTCAGCTGAAAGCGTTCGGCCGGCCCGCTTGGCACCATCACCGGCTTGCCTTCCGCTGCGATCACGAAGTGGCGGTTGCACGGGTAGCACGGGTCGGGCATCAGTACTTCATCGTCGCGATCGACCAGCGCCGCGCAAGCCAGCAGCAGCGCGGCAGACGCGCCGGCGGTGACGACAATCCGCGCAGGATCGACGCTGACGCCGTAGAACTCGGCGTAATGCGCCGAGATCGCCTCGCGCAGCGCGTGTAGGCCAAGTGCGTTTGTGTATTGCGTGACGCCGCGGCGCAGGGCGCTCGCGGCCGCTTCGATGACCGGCTCGGGTGCGGTGAAATCGGGTTCGCCGATTCCCATGTGAATGATGTCGCGCCCTTCGCGCTCGAGCAGCGCGGCTTCCTTGGCCAGTTCCATCACATAGAAAGGCTGGATGGCGTCGACGCGGGCAGCAAGCCGCACCAAGGGTTCGGTCACGGAGTTCATACGATCAAATCCAGTTCTTCAGAAGCAAAAGCGGGACGGCGCATGGCGCGCCCGTCCCGCCTCACGCTCAATGCTTGCGAGCCGCCTGCGTTTCGGCAGCGCGCAATTGCGCCGACAGCTTGTCCAGCACGCCGTTCACATACTTGTAGCCGTCCGCGCCGCCAAACGTCTTGGCGAGTTCGACCGCTTCATTGATGACTACGCGATAGGGGATATCGACGTGATTCTTCAACTCGAACGCGGCGACCAGCAGCACGGCGCGTTCGACCGGCGAAAGCTGATCGATCGGGCGGTCGAGGCACGGTGCGATATCCGCCGAGAGCGCTTCCGAATCGCGGATCACGCCGTGCAGGATGGCGTCCAGATGTTCGTGGTCGGCCTTGTCGAAGCCCTGCGCGCCGCGCAGCTGCGCGTCGATTTCACCGCCGGGAGAACCCGACAGCAGCCACTGGTAAAGCCCCTGCGTGGCCAGTTCGCGGGAGCGTCGGCGTGCGCTCTTCATGCCTCTTCCTCTTCTTCGTCTTCTTCCTCGTCGTCACCGCCGAGTTGCTCGAGCGCGACCGAGAGGTTCGCCATTTCGACGGCCACGCGCGCTGCGTCACGACCCTTCTCGGTCATGCGCGCGACGGCTTGTTCGTCGTTTTCGGTGGTCAGCACGGCGTTCGCGACCGGGATGCCGAAGTCGAGGCCGATGCGGGTGATGCCCGCGCCGCTTTCGTTCGACACCAGTTCGAAGTGGTACGTCTCGCCGCGAATTACCGCGCCCAGCGCGATCAGTGCGTCGAATTGCGCGCTTTCGGCAAGCTTTTGCAGCGCCAGCGGGATTTCCAGTGCGCCCGGCACGGTGACCAGCAGCACGTCTTCGCCGGTCACGCCGAGGCGTTCGAGTTCTTCGATGCACGAATCCGCGAGACCGTTGCAGACGGGTTCGTTAAAACGCGCCTGGACGATGCCGATACGCAGTCCGTCGCCGTCGAGATTCGGTTGGTATTGTCCGATTTCCATGTGAATTCCGTAGTGTTTTGAGTTGGCGCTTAAGCGCGTGAATGGTCGGATCAGCCTTGTTGCGGAGCCTGTGCGGCGCTGCCCGGCATCGGCACGAAGCCGGTGACTTCCAGGCCGTAGCCCGACATGCTGCCCAGCTTGCGCGGGTTTGACAGCACCTGCATCTTGCCGACACCCAGCTCACGCAGGATCTGCGCGCCGATGCCGTACGTCTTGAAGTCGACCGGCCGGCGTTTGAGCGCCTCGGCTTTTTCCTTCGAGTCGAACGCTTTGAAAACGTCGACCAGATGATCTTTCGAATCGCCGCAGTTCAGGAGCACGATCACGCCGAGGTCGCGCCGGGCGATCTCTTTCATCGCCGCATCCAGCGTCCATGAGTGAGTCGATTTGCCGACTTCGAGCAGATCCAGCATCGACAGCGGTTCGTGCACGCGCACCGGCGTGTCGTGTTCCGGGTCCGGCGTGCCGCGCACCAGCGCGATATGCGGCTGGCCGCTCGGCTGGTCGAGATACATCACCGCGCGAAACGCGCCGTGCGCGGTTTGCATGGTGCGTTCGCAAATGCGCTCGACGATCGATTCGGTGCGGCTGCGGTAGTGAATCAGGTCCGCGATCGTGCCGATTTTCAGGTCGTGCTCTTTGGCGAATTCCATCAGGTCCGGCAGGCGCGCCATCGTGCCGTCGTCTTTAATGACTTCGCAGATCACCGCGGCCGGCGTGAGGCCTGCCAGCGCGGTGAAGTCGCAGCCGGCCTCGGTATGGCCGGCGCGCACCAGCACGCCGCCGGGCTGCGCCATGATCGGGAACACGTGCCCCGGCTGCACGATGTGCTCGGCTTTGGTGTCCGGTGCGACCGCCACGGCGATCGTGCGGGCGCGGTCGGCCGCCGAGATGCCCGTGGTCACGCCTTCGGCTGCTTCGATGCTGACGGTGAACGCCGTGCCGTACTGCGTACCGTTGCGATAGGTCATCAGCGGCAGGTTCAGCAGCTTGCAGCGTTCCTGCGTGAGCGTCAGACAAATCAGGCCGCGGCCGTAGCGGGCCATGAAGTTGATCGCTTCCGGCGTGACGAATTCGGCGGCGATCACGAGGTCGCCCTCGTTTTCGCGGTCTTCTTCGTCGACGAGGATCACCATCCGGCCTGCTTTCAGTTCGGCAATGATCTCTTGAGTGGAGGCGAGCGTCATGTTGGCGGAATTTTTCGAAGAAAGCGCGTATTTTACGCCACGCGCGCCCCCACGTCGCCTGGGCCGGATGGCATAGGCCGTTTGGCGAGGCACTTGGGCTGTCTGGCGGCGGTTTGACAGGGCGGCGTTGCTATAATTCGCCGCGCCCGCGAAGGCCGCCTCCAGAAAACAACTTCCCCGCTCAACCCGTTCGAGAAAGATCATGCCGCACTATCGCTCACGCACATCGACTCATGGCCGCAACATGGCCGGCGCCCGCGCCTTGTGGCGCGCTACCGGAATGAAAGACGACGATTTCGGCAAGCCGATCATCGCGGTGGTGAACTCGTTCACCCAGTTCGTGCCGGGCCACGTGCATCTTCGCGACCTGGGCGCGCTGGTCGCGAAGGAAATCGAAGCAGCTGGCGGTGTGGCCAAGGAATTCAACACCATCGCGGTGGACGACGGCATTGCCATGGGCCACGGCGGCATGCTGTATTCGCTGCCCTCGCGCGAACTGATCGCCGACTCGGTGGAATACATGGTCAACGCGCACTGCGCCGACGCCATGGTCTGCATCTCCAATTGCGACAAGATCACCCCGGGGATGTTGATGGCCGCCATGCGCCTGAACATCCCGGTTGTGTTCGTGTCCGGCGGTCCGATGGAAGCGGGCAAGGTCAAATCGCCGACGGACGGCCAGGTGATCGCCAAGATCGACCTGATCGACGCGATGATCAAGGCGGCCGACCCCAAAATCAGCGACGCTGAAGTGGCCGAAGTCGAGCGCAGCGCCTGCCCGACGTGCGGTTCCTGCTCGGGCATGTTCACCGCGAACTCGATGAATTGCCTGACCGAGGCGATCGGTCTGGCGTTGCCTGGCAACGGCACGATCGTCGCCACGCATGCATGGCGCAAGGGCCTGTTCGAACAGGCCGGCCGCCTGGTGGTGGACCTGTGCCGCCGCTACTATCAGGAAGAAGACGCGTCGGTCCTGCCGCGCAGCATCGCCAGCAAGCAGGCATTCGAGAACGCCATGGCGCTCGACGTGGCCATGGGCGGTTCGACCAATACCGTGCTGCATCTGCTGGCCGCCGCGCAGGAAGCCGGCGTCGATTTCACGATGGCCGACATCGACCGCATCTCCCGCCAGGTGCCGTGCCTGTGTAAAGCGGCGCCCGCCACCGACAAATACCATATCGAAGACGTGCACCGTGCCGGCGGCATCCTCGGCATTCTGGGTGAACTGGCCCGCGCGGATCTGCTGGATCTGTCGTGCGGCAACGTGCATAGCGGCACGCTGGGCAATGCCATCGCCAATTGGGACGTTGCCGGTGGCGCGGGTGAAGAAGCGCAGAAGTTCTTCCGCGCGGCCCCGGGCGGTATTCCGACCACCGTCGCGTTCAGCCAGGAAGCCACGTTCGCGTCGCTGGATACCGACCGCAAGACCGGCTGTATCCGCAGCAAGCAGGACGCGTATTCGAAAGACGGCGGCCTCGCCGTGCTCTACGGCAACCTCGCGGAGAAGGGCTGCATCGTCAAGACCGCGGGTGTCGACGAATCGCAGTGGATTTTCTCCGGACGCGCCCGCGTCTTCGAGAGTCAGGATGACGCCGTCGAAGCCATTCTGGGCGATCAGGTCGTGGCGGGTGATGTGGTCGTGATCCGTTACGAAGGTCCCAAGGGCGGCCCCGGCATGCAGGAAATGCTGTACCCCACGTCGTATCTGAAGTCCAAGGGGCTGGGCAAGACTTGTGCGCTGTTCACCGACGGCCGTTTCTCCGGCGGTTCGTCTGGGCTCGTGATCGGGCATGCGTCGCCGGAAGCGGCGGAAGGCGGCACGATCGGTTTGGTGGAAGACGGCGACGTGATCGAAATCGACATCCCAAAGCGCAAGATGCACTTGGTAGTGTCGGACGAGGAATTGACGCGCCGTCGCGAAGCTATGGAGGCTCGCGGTGACAAGGCCTGGATGCCGGTGGATCGTGAACGCGTGGTGTCGCTGGCGTTGCAGGCCTATGCGGCGCTGGCGACGTCCGCGGACCGTGGCGCGGTGCGGGATCTCTCGCAATTGAAGCGCAAGTGAGACGTCGTTGAAGCTTAACTGACCGGCTCATTGAAACAGGAGCCGTGAGGCCGGGCGGCGTTCGCAATGGACGCCGCCCGTCGTATGCTACCCAAACCGTAGACGTGACTGCGATAACGGGCAGAGCCCGTCAATCCGATTACTTCAAGGGCTGTTGACCGTCCTGCGATGCCGAGAGCATCCGCTCCACATACCGCGCAATCAGATCGATCTCCAGATTCACCTGCGAACCCTCGCGCAAATTCTTCAGCGACGTCACCTGCACCGTGTGCGGAATCAGGTTGATCGAGAATTCGCAGCCGTCGTCACTATCCTGAACCGAGTTGACCGTCAGGCTTACGCCGTTCACCGTGATCGAGCCTTTGTAAGCCAGATAGCGGCCGATCTCGCGCGGCGCCAGCACGCGCAGTTCATGCGATTCGCCGACCGGCGCGAAGCGCGTGACCGTGCCGAGCCCGTCCACGTGGCCGGAGACGATATGGCCGCCGAGCCGGTCGTGCGCGCGCAGTGCTTTCTCGAGATTGACTTCGCCCGGCTCGCCGAGCCCGACCGTGCAGTTCAGGCTTTCCCGCGACACGTCCACGTCGAACGAATGCGCGGTTTTTTCCACCACCGTCATGCAGGCGCCCTGGATCGTGATGCTGTCGCCAAGCTGCACGTCTTCGAGATCGAGGCCGCCGGCTTCGACGTTCAGGCGCACGCCCGCGTCGCCATCCGTGCCGAGGGGTTTGACTGATTCGATGCGGCCCACCGCCGCGACGATTCCTGTAAACATCGTGCTAATCCTTGATCAATTCGAAGTTGGTTGGGGTGCTGGCTCGGTACCGGCTTCGGGTGCCGGCTGCGGCACGGCGCGGGGCACAAAGCGCGCAAGAATCCGCAGATCGTCGCCGATCCGGTCGACTGCGTGGAAGTTCAGTTGCGTGCGGCCGTCGAGCGTCTCCGGCGCGTTCAGATTGAACATGCTCATCGAGTCTACGCCAAGCAGGCTGGGCGCGAGATAGACCAGCAGTTCGTCGACGCAGCCTTCGCGCAGCAGCGAACCGTTCAGCTTGTAGCCCGCCTCGACGTGCAGTTCGTTGACGTTACGCTCGCCGAGTACTTTCAGCATGGCGGGCAAATCGACCTTGCCGGACGCGTTCGCCAGTTGCACGATCTCCGCGCCGCGATCGCGCAGTGCGGCGGCTCGCTCGGCATGACGCTCGTCGAGATTGCCGCAGAAAATCAGCGTGGGCGCGCCGGCCAGAATCTGCGCGTCAGGCGGCACGTCGAGCTGGCTGTCGATCAGCACGCGTTGCGGCTGGCGCGGCGTGTCGACGGCACGCACGGTCATACGCGGATCGTCTTCTCTGACGGTGCCGATGCCCGTCAGAATCGCCGACGCGCGGGCGCGCCACGCGTGACCGTCGGCGCGCGCCGCTTCGCCGGTAATCCATTGACTGACGCCCGATGGCAAGCCGGTGCGGCCATCCAGCGAGGCGGCCACTTTCATGCGTACCCATGGGCGGCCGCGCGTCATGCGCGACACGAAGCCGATGTTCAGTTCGTGCGCTTCGTTAGCGAGCAGCCCGCAACGCACTTCAATACCGGCGTCGCGCAGCATCTTGAGGCCACGCCCGGAGACTTGCGGGTTCGGGTCTTCCATCGCCGCGACCACGCGCTCGACCTGCGCTTCGATCAGTGCGTTCGCGCACGGCGGCGTGCGGCCGAAATGGCTGCACGGTTCGAGCGTCACGTAGGCCGTGGCGCCGCGCAGATCATGGCCGCGCGAACGCGCGTCCTTCAACGCGCGAACTTCGGCATGATCCTGGCCGGCCGGTTGCGTGAAGCCTTCGCCGATCACCTCGCCGTTCTTGACGAGCACGCACCCGACGCGCGGATTCGGGTCGGTCGTGTACATGCCGCGCTTGGCTAGCGCGAGCGCGCGTTCCATATGGACGAAGTCGGTTTGCGAAAACATCGGTGTCCGGTCGGGTACGGTGGCTAGGCAGTATTGAGCCTGGGTTCAGGTGGTTTGCGTGTCTTGCCGGCTTCAGGCTGCGAGCGAGGCAAACGCGCCGCGCGCCGCGTCGATCGTCGCGTCAACGATCGCGTCGTCGTGCACGATCGACACGAAGCCCGCTTCATAGGCCGACGGCGCGAAGTACACGCCCGCGTCGAGCATCTTGTGAAAGAACGCATTGAAGCGCGGCACGTCGCTCTTCGTGACTTCGGCAAAGCTGGTCGGGACCGACTCGGTGAAATAGAGGCCGAACATGCCGCCGAGCGAATCGGCCGCGAACGGCACCTTCGCTTCACGCGCGACATTCGCGAGACCTTGCGCAAGACGCGTGGTGCGAGCGGAAAGCGTGTCGTAGAAGCCCGGCGCCTGGATCAGTTGCAGCGTCTTCAGGCCCGCGGCGACCGCGATCGGATTGCCCGACAGCGTGCCTGCCTGGTAGACGCCGCCGAGCGGTGCGAGATGAGCCATGATGTCACGCCGGCCGCCGAAGGCCGCGGCCGGCATGCCGCCGCCGATCACCTTGCCCAGACACGTCAGGTCCGGCGTGATGCCGTAGACCTCTTGCGCGCCACCCAGGGCGACGCGGAAACCGCACATCACTTCGTCAAAAATCAGGACCGAGCCGTACTCGGTGCACAGGCGCCGCAAGGCTTGCAGGAACTCGGGCGTGGCGCGCACGAGGTTCATGTTGCCCGCCACCGGCTCGACGATCACCGAGGCGATCTCATTGCCGAACGCCTTGAACGCTTCTTCGAGTTCCGCGACGTTGTTGTACTCGAGCACCGTGGTGTGCTTGGCGATATCGGCCGGCACGCCCGCCGAAGTCGGATTGCCGAACGTGAGCAGGCCCGAGCCGGCTTTGACCAGCAGGCTGTCCGCGTGACCGTGATAGCAGCCTTCGAACTTGACGATGCGGCTGCGGTTCGTGAAGCCGCGCGCGAGACGCAGTGCGCTCATGGTCGCTTCGGTGCCGCTCGAGACCATGCGAACCTGTTCGATCGACGGGACCAGTTTGCAGATTTCTTCGGCGATTTCGATTTCGGATTCCGTCGGCGCGCCGAACGAGAAGCCGTTAGCCAGCACGCGCTGGACTGCTTCCAGCACTTCCGGATGGACGTGGCCGAGGATCATCGGGCCCCATGAGCCGATGTAGTCGATATAGCGTTGGCCGTCCGCGTCCCAGAAGTACGCTCCTTCGGCGCGTTCGATGAAGCGCGGCGTGCCGCCTACCGAACGGAATGCGCGGACCGGCGAGTTCACGCCGCCGGGGATGGTGCGCTGTGCGCGTTCGAAGAGGGTCTGATTGTTGGACATGGCGATGGCTGGAAATTGGGTTGCGCAGCGGCGCGGGTAGCCTGGAGGCGGCTGGCGCGGCGCTGGGATGAGTACAGAAATTGTACCGGAGTCAGCGTGAAGAGGTTTTGGGTTTGCCCATGCCGGAGGATGTGTCGAGCTTTGGCGGCTTGCGCTTGCCCGTGAGCTCGGCCCAGCGCTTCTCCAGCGCGCCTTCCGCCATTGGCTTGATCACGGTGCCTGAACTCTGCGCGTCCCATGTCTGCACGGAAAACGGATGCGTACGCAACATCTCGCGTGGAATCACGACACCCTCGTGTGCGTCGACCACCGAGTCATAGACGAAGTCGATGCACAACCGGTAGCCGCGCTTCGTCGCCGGGTCGGGGACTTCGTACGGCGCGCGCGTCACGTAGCCCGAGCCGAAAATGCCCTTGGGTTCCTGGGCGACACGGTGCAGGAACACGCGGTCGCCCGGCAGGATGCTGCGGGCAAATCCGCAACCCCACACGTCAGCCACCGCTACGCCTGCGGCCACGCGCTTTGCCACGTCGGGCAGCTCGGGCCACGGCCATTTCTTGGGGCTCCAGATCAACAGGAAGGCAGTCATGACAAAGTCGGAACAGGGCAGTGTGGAAGGCGTAGCGGACAGGTCTGTGTCACGCCCCGAAGCGTTCTGGCGGCAGCTTAACCGATCGACGGCGCGCATGTCGCGGGGCATGAAGGGCCCGTGCCCATCCGGGCCCGGACGCCTCGGACGGTTTGGCCGTCGCGTACAATCGGGGTCGTCAAGCTGCTGCTTTCCCTGTTTCACCGCGTTTCGCTGCCGATGAGGGCGCGGCGCTTCATCTGGATTCCCATGTCTCACGTCACCCGAAGCCGGCCCGATGGTCGGCTGATTCTGTTGCTCGGTGCGCTTGCCGCATGCGGGCCGATTTCGATCGATATGTATTTGCCGAGCCTGCCGACTATCTCGCAGGCATTCGCCATCAGCAACGGCGCCGCGCAAACCACGCTCACCAGCTTCATGTTCGGCTTTTCGATCGGCATGCTGCTCTATGGTCCGTTGTCGGATACCTATGGCCGCCGGCCCGTGCTGCTCGGCGGCATCATCATGTATGCGCTGGCAAGCGTGGCCTGCGCGCTGTCGTTTTCGATCGGATCGCTGGTGATATTCCGCTTCGTGCAGGCGCTCGGCGCGGGCGCGGCCTCGGTGCTGGCGCGCGCGATCGCCCGCGACGCGCACGGGCCGACCGATGCCGCGCGGGTGCTGTCGATGCTCGCCATCGTCACGTCGATCGGGCCGTTGCTCGCGCCGCTGATCGGCGGGCAGTTGCTGTTGCTCGGCGGCTGGCGAGTCGTCTTTATCGTGCTGACGCTGTTCGGCACGGCGTGCGCCGTGACCGCGTTCCTCAAGGTGCCGGAAACGTGGCCGCCCGAAAAGCGTGCGCATTCGGCGCTGCTGAAATCGTTCGGCGCCTATGGCAAATTGCTGCGCGATCCGGTCGCGTGGGGGCACATGCTGTGCGGCGGCATGGCGTTCGCGTCGATGTTCGCGTACATCACCGCGACGCCGTTCGTGTACATCGAATATTTCCATGTATCTGCGCAGCATTATGGCTTTCTGTTCGCGCTGAATATCGTCGGCATCATGTTCGGCAACTTGATGAATACGCGTCTCGTCGGCCGGCTCGGTTCGCTGCCGATCATTTCGTTCGCCGCGACTGTGAGTTGCATCGCGTCCCTGTTCGTCTGTCTCGTTTCGCTGACGGGGTGGGGCGGGTTGTGGTCGATCGTTTTCGGTTTGTTCTTCGTGGTTGGCGTGGTGGGGTTGTTGTCCGCTAACTGCACGACCGATCTTATGCATCGGTATCCGATGAATGCCGGCGCCGCGGCCGCCGTGTTCGGCGCGGTGCAGTTGGCGCTTGGCGCCTTGGCGAGCCTTGCCGTCGGACTCTGGCAGGATGGCTCGCCCAAGGGCATGGGCGTCGTCGTGGGCGTCGCGGGCGTGCTGTGTTACGTCGGGCGGATTCTGGTAATCAAATGGCACGGGATGAAGGTACCTGTCGCTGCTGTTTGACGGCATCGTAAGCAGGGATTCATTGTTCCTTAGCCGAAACGCGCGGCATGCTTGCTTCTTCATCCTGCGCGAACAACGTGTCTACGGAAAACACCAGGTGTTGCGTGCGCGCGACCGTGCGTTTTGATTTGCGTTGCTATGATGGAGTCACTGTTCCTCGGAGCGGCAATCATGGCGATCAGAGATTTGATGAATGGCGAACGGCAACATGCTGCTTTCGCTGAAGCGCAGAAGCTGGCAGACAGCGGCGCCTATCACGATTACACAGACATCGAATACGTCTTGCGCTTTGATTACGGTTTGTCTGATGTATCGGCGCTGCTCGACAGCCAGTTGATGCATCGCGACCTGAATCGCCGGTGCGCCGATGCGCGTGAGAAGCTGGATGCGCTTAGCGTGTGACACACGCGGTGAGTGGCATGCAGCGTCCTGTGCATAGCCACGCGCCGCGAAGGCGCCATCCACTTTGGAGTTGCATTCATGGCTGTTAGCCAGCACGACCCGCATCTGCCGCACATGGACAATCCCGCTGGTTTGGCAAAGCCGGGTGGCCACTACAGTCACGTCGCGATTGCGAATGGTTTTGTTTTCGTCTCGGGACAGTTGCCGATCAACGCGCAGGGCGAGAAGCTTGCTGACGCCTTGTTCGAGGTCCAGGCCCAGCAGGTGTTGGCGAATGTTCAGGCTGCGCTCGAAGGCGCCGGCAGCAGCATTGCGCAACTGGTGCAGGTACGCGTCTATATCGCCGATGTCGAACACTGGGCGAGCTTCAATCAGATTTACGCGCGTTGGGCAGGTGAGGCACGGCCGGCGCGGGCCGTCGTGCCGGTTCCACATCTGCATTACGGGTTGAAGGTCGAGGTCGAGGCGACCGCGCTGGTTTAAGTCGTTGCGGTGTCGCGGCGTTGCGACTCAGTGAATGATGAGCCCGTTGAACTGGGCATTGCCCACACCGGACGCGATATTCACGCCGACATTGCCGCTCACCGCCGCCAGTGAGCCGGCGCCGAGTTTGGCGGAGGTGCTGCCCGTCACTTGCGCGACGGCATGCACATTCTGTTGTGAGGTGATCGTGGCTTGCGGGCTGGTGATGAGGATGATCTGGTTGGACTGAGCATTCAGCGCACCGGCTGAGACGTTCACGCCGATATTGCCGCTGGCGCCTCTCAGCGTATTGGCGCCCAGGGTAGCGGCGGACGCGCCAACTTTCGCGCTGCCGCCGACGTCCTGCAGATTCGACAGCCTGGCCGAGCCGAATACCGCTGCGCTATCGTCGTCGGACAGCGCCGTTGGCGTGCCGGCGAGCGCGGACGATGCACCCGTGCTCGCGGCAACCCAAATTAGTGCACAGGCTAAAGTACTGACTTTCATGAGCAACTCCCTGGCGTGCTGACGGCACAGATAGTCTTGATATCGACCATGGGAGCGAGATGTTGAGGGAGGGGTTCCCCTTAATGCGGGTGGTGCCGAGATATTGACTGATACGAACTTGGCCAGGAACGAACTCAGCCAGAAACTACCACCGTCCGCGGCCGCCGTAATAACCGCCGACGCCAACACCCACGCTGACGCTAGGGGCGGCATAGTAGCCTGGTGCATATCCGTATGCCGGTGCGTAGCCGTAGGGCGGTGCGACGATACACCCCGAAAGGCCCACTGCGAAACCTATCGTTAACAGTAACTTGAGCATGGTTCCTCCCTTTTCATGAGTTGGAGGAGCCGGGCACTGCATTCGTTCGGGCTACCTTGTGACGGGAAATTACGCAGCCTCGGTGTTATCGGGCTCTATTTACAGTTGCTTACCCGTTCGATGCGTTGCGCAGTCGCCGATGGTCGGCTTCTTTGATGGCCAGAAATGAAAAACGGGCCGATAGGCCCGTATTCATTGATTGTCTGGCGGAGGCGGTGAGATTCGAACTCACGGAAGGATCACTCCTTCGCCGGTTTTCAAGACCGGTGCCTTAAACCGCTCGGCCACACCTCCAAGCCCTAAATTGTAACCTGAAAAATCCTCGTTGCGGCGCTCGGCGGCGCTGCAATTACTGCGGATCTTTCAGAAACAGCCCCTGCAGATCGTTCAGGAAGGCCTGGCCAAGTGGCGTCGGCGCGATCTTTTCGTGGTCGCGCGTAATCAGCTTGCGCCGTTCCGCCTCCTGCAAAGCCGGTTCGATCGAGGTCATCGAGAGCCCTGTGCGCTCGATAAAGCGATGCACTGGAAACCCTTCCACCAGGCGCAGCGCGTTCAGCATGAACTCGAACGGCAGATCGCGCGGGCCGACCTCATTCTCTTCCTGCACGGCCGTGCCGGCCAATGCCTGCTCGATGAAGGTGGTCGGGTGCTTGTAGCGCACCTGACGCAGCACGCGGTTCGGAAACGACAGTTTGGTATGCGCGCCCGCGCCGATGCCGAGATAGTCGCCGAAGCGCCAGTAATTCAGATTGTGCTTGCTCTGCCGATGCGGCTGCGCATACGCGGACACCTCGTAGCGTTCGTAACCGGCGGCCGAGGTGCGTTCGTGAATCCAGTCCTGCATGTCAGCCGATGCATCGTCGTCGGGGAGCGCGGGCGGGAATTTCGCAAACAGCGTGTTCGGTTCCAGCGTCAGGTGATACAGCGACAAATGCGGCGGCGCGAACGACAACGCCGTCTCCACATCTGCCTGACACTCCGCGAGCGTCTGCTGCGGCAGCGCGAACATCAGATCAAGGTTGAAGTTGTCGAAGGTGGTTGCGGCCACTTCGACCGCGTGGCGCGCCTGCGTCGCGTCGTGAATCCGGCCGAGCGCCTTCAGATGCGCTTCATTGAAACTCTGGATGCCTACCGACAGACGATTCACCCCGCTCGCGCGAAACTGCGCGAACTTGGCGGCTTCGAAAGTACCAGGGTTGGCTTCGAGCGTGATTTCCGCGTCGGCGTCGAGCGGCAGCAGCGCACGCACGTCGGATAGCATCCGGTCGAGTCCGGCCGCCGACAGCAGGCTGGGTGTGCCGCCGCCGATGAACACCGTATGCACCTGGCGCCCCCACACGAGCGGCAGCGCCATCTCGAGATCGGCGCGCAGCGCGTCGAGATACTCGGTCTCCGGGAACGTGTCGCCTTTCCACTCATGCGAGTTGAAATCGCAGTACGGGCATTTGCGCACGCACCATGGAAAGTGCACGTACAACGCCAATGGCGGCAACGACGTCAGGCGAATGCTGCCCGGCGACGTGAAGGCCTTGATGACGCCGTTGCCGATATCGGCAGGCGCTGGTTTGATCGGAATCACGCTTCCTCCGTCAAACGCGCGAGCAGGTGGCGCAATGCAATCGCGCGATGGCTGCTGGCGTTCTTCACCGCCGGTTCGAGTTCCGCGGCGCTCGCATTCAGCGACGGCAGGAAGAAGTACGGGTCATAGCCGAAGCCATGCACGCCGCGCGGCGCATCCAGCATTTCGCCATGCCAGCGGCCTTCGGCGATCAGCGGTTCGGGATCCTCCGCATGACGCACGAGCGCCAGCACGCAGTAGTAATACGCGCGACGATCGGTCTCACCCTGCAAGGCTGAAACCAGCTGTGCGTTGTTCGCCGCATCGCTCTTTTCACCGCCGGCGAGTTGCGCGTAGCGCGCCGAATAAACGCCGGGTGCGCCGCGCAGTGCGCGCACGCACAAGCCGGAATCGTCGGCAAGGGCGGGCAGGCCGGTCAGCTTCGCCGCGTGACGCGCCTTGGTCAGCGCGTTTTCGACGAAAGTCGGATACGGCTCTTCCGCTTCCGGCACGTTCAACTCGCCTTGCGGAATCAGCTCGATGCCGGCCGCGCCGAGCAGCGCCGCGAACTCGCGCAGCTTACCCGCGTTGTTCGACGCCAGCACGACTTTCTTCAACGGCGAGTCAGACGCGACAGCGCCGTTGCCTTGACGAACTTCACTCACTCTTTTGCTCCAACGCTTCTTTCTGCTTCGCGATCAGCGTGTTGATGCCGTCGCTTGCCAGATCGAGCAGCGAATTCATTTCATCGCGCGAGAACGGCACGCCTTCGGCCGTGCCCTGAATTTCGACGAAACCGCCCGCGCCCGTCATCACCACATTCATGTCGGTGTCGCATTGCGAATCTTCGTCGTAGTCGAGATCCAGCACCGGCAGACCGTCGTACACGCCGACCGAAATCGCCGCGACGTAATCGGTAATCGGCGAGCTTTCGATGCGGCCCGTTGCCAGCAGCTTTGCCACCGCGTCATGGGCCGCCACGAACGCGCCGGTGATGCTGGCCGTGCGCGTGCCGCCGTCGGCCTGGATCACGTCGCAATCGATATGCAGCGTGCGCGCGCCGAGCTTCTCGAGATCGAACACCGAGCGCAGCGCGCGGCCGATCAGGCGCTGGATTTCCTGGGTGCGGCCGGTTTGCTTGCCACGCGCGGCTTCGCGGTCGCTGCGGGTATGCGTGGCGCGCGGCAGCATGCCGTATTCGGCGGTCAGCCAGCCCTGGCCGCGGTCGCGCAGGAACGACGGCACGCTCTCGGCGATACTCGCCGTGCAGATGACCTTGGTGTCGCCGAATTCGACCAGCACCGAGCCCTCCGCATGCTTCGTGTAGTGGCGCGTGATGCGCACGTCGCGCAGCTGATTGGCCTGGCGGCCGCTGGGGCGTTGGGTGTTGTCGGTCATGTTGGGATTGGTCTGGAAGAAAAGCAGGAGGGAAACCGCAATTTTACCGCCGATCGCGTCGGGTGCGGCGCGGCCTGTCGATCGGACGGCTGCCCGCATGTGCCGGGGCTTTGCGCGGGGTAGCACTTCGCGCGTGGCGGTGCTCGTGTTGCTGCCCGGCTGCTCCCCGCGTACGAAGCGGCCTCGTCGGTAAAAATGGGATAATGCGCATTCTCCGCCCCGCGTCTCGTACACGCCGGGCGATTCGACTCTCCGGCCATTGTCAAACGCATGGCCACAATCGCGAGAAATACGATGATCTACAGCATGACTGGCTATGCGAGCGCCACGCGCGAACTCGTCCCGGCCTCAGGCACAGGCGGCGTGAGCGTATCGGTCGAACTGCGCACGGTGAACTCGCGCTTTCTCGATCTGAACTTCCGGATGCCGGAAGACGTGCGCGTCTGCGAACCAACGCTGCGCGAAATGCTGATGAACAAGCTCTCGCGCGGCAAGGTCGACATTCGTATCAACCTGCAACGCAGCGAACAGTCGGCTAACGCGGGCTCGGTGAACCGCGATGCGCTGACCCAACTCGCGCTGCTCGAGCGCACGGTGTTGTCGACGTTCCCGGAAGCAGGGCGCCTGCGCACCGGAGAAATTCTGCGCTGGCCGGGCGTGCTGGCCGAAACCGGCGTGGCGCCGGACGTGCTGCGTGACGCGGTGCTCGCATGCGGCAAGCAGGCGATTACCGATCTGATCGACGTGCGTGCCCGCGAAGGCGCGCAACTGGCGGCGGTGCTGCTCGCCAACGTCACCGAGATGGAAGCGATCGTCACGAAGATCACGCCGCTCGTGCCGGAACTGATCGCCAAGCATCAGCAGAAGATCGTCGAACGTCTGCAGGAAGCGCTGGGTATCGCCGCGCCCGACACGGCGGCAACGAGCGTCTCGCGCGAAGAAATCAACGAACGGATTCGCCAGGAAGTGACGATGTACGGCATCCGCATCGACATCGCCGAAGAACTGTCGCGCCTCACGGCTCACCTGAACGAAACGCGTCACGTGATCGAGAAGGGCGGCAAGGTCGGCAAGCGGCTCGACTTCATGATGCAGGAACTGAATCGCGAAGCGAACACGCTCGGCTCGAAGGCGGCCGCGAAGGAACTGGCCGATTCGTCGATGACCCTGAAGCTGCTCATCGAACAGATGCGCGAGCAAGTACAGAATCTGGAGTAAGGCAGGAGCCTCGATAACATGACCAACCACACACGCGAATCCAGCGCACCGCGCAATCCCTACGCCGGTGCTTATCCCGGCAACCTCTTCATGGTGGTCGCGCCTTCGGGCGCGGGCAAGTCGACGCTCGTGAACGCGCTGCTCGCCGGCGACGACGCGATCCGTCTGTCGATTTCGTACACGACGCGCCCGCCGCGCCCGAAGGAGCAGGACGGCGAGCACTATCACTTCACGACGGTCGACGATTTCCTGACGCGTCACGCGACGGGCGAGTTTCTGGAAAGCGCGGAAGTGCACGGCAACTACTATGCGACCTCGCGCGTGTGGATCGAAGAACAGATGAAAAGCGGGCACGACGTGCTGCTCGAAATCGACTGGCAAGGCGCGCAGCAGGTGAAGAAACAGTTTCACAATGCCGTTGAAATCTTCATCTTGCCGCCGTCCCTGGATGCGCTCGAAGAGCGTTTGAAAAAGCGCGGCCAGGACGAGCCGAACGTGATCACGCGCCGTCTGCTCGCAGCCGGCAGCGAGATGGCGCACGCGGCCGAAGCGGAGTACGTCGTGATCAACGACAACTTCGATCGCGCGCTCGGCGAACTGCGGTGCCTCGTGGCGGCGACGCGTTCGCGCTTCGCCTCGCAATACGCACGCCATACGCAGCTTTTCGTGCAGCTCGGCATTCACCTGCCACACGCGTGAACGCGGCGGCATGTCGAGCACATAAGGTAGAATAAGCAACATACTGAGAAGGAACCCAACATGGCCCGCATTACCGTCGAAGACTGCCTCAAACAGATCCCGAACCGTTTCGAACTCGCGCTTGCCGCGACCTATCGCGCGCGTCAGCTCGCACAAGGTCACACGCCGAAGATCGAAAGCCGCGACAAGCCCACGGTCGTCGCATTGCGCGAAATCGCAGCTGGCCAGGTTGGCGTCGAAATGTTGAAGAAGGTGCCTGTTTAAGGCGCACCCTTCGGTTTTCGATTGCCCAATTGCCATGTAATTGCATCAACGTACAGACCGGCGTCCAACCCTAACCGCTACGGAGGCGAAATTGAGTGCTACCCCGCCCACCGCCACGGAAGTGGAACACGACGCTGATTCGCCCTCGTCTGCACGGAAGTACATCGACGCGGTCCTCGAACAGTCGTTTCGCCATCTGTTCGGGCCGACCGCCACGCCGGAGCAACCGCGCCGGCATGACGTCGTTTCGATCGCCAAGCTGACAGCCGTTCTGTCCGGTTATCTGCAGCCGGAAGAAATCAAGGACATCAAGGCGGCGTTCCATTTCAGCGACGAAGCCCACCTTGGCCAGTATCGCCAGAGCGGCGAGCCCTACATCACCCATCCTGTTGCCGTCGCGGAAATCTGCGCCGGCTGGAATCTCGACGCCCAGTCGATCATGGCGGCGCTGCTGCATGACGTGATGGAAGACCAGGGCGTGACCAAGGCCGAACTCGCCGAGCGATTCGGCGCGAAGGTCGCGGAACTGGTCGACGGCTTGTCGAAGCTGGACAAGATGGAGTTTCGCAATCGCGAAGAGGCGCAAGCGGAAAACTTCCGCAAGATGCTGCTCGCGATGGCGCGCGACGTCCGCGTGATTCTGGTCAAGCTCGCCGACCGGCTGCACAACATGCGTACGCTGGGTGCGGTGCCGCACGAAAAGCGCCGCCGCGTGGCGCGCGAAACGCTGGACATCTACGCGCCGATCGCCCACCGGCTTGGCCTGAACAATACCTATCGCGAGCTGCAGGACCTGAGCTTCGCGAACTTCAACCCGCATCGCTACGCCACGCTCGAAAAAGCCGTCAAGGCCGCGCGCGGCAACCGGCGTGAAGTGGTTGGCAAGATTCTGGAGTCGGTGCAGCGCGCGATTGCCGACGCGAAGCTCGACGCCGAAGTCACCGGCCGCGAGAAAACCATCTTCAGTATCTATAAGAAGATGCGCGACAAGCAGTTGTCGTTCTCGCAGGTGCTCGACGTGTACGGCTTCCGCGTGGTGGTCGAAAGTGCGCTGGAGTGCTACACCTGCATCGGTGCGCTGCATGCGCTCTACAAGCCGGTGCCGGGCAAGTTCAAGGATTACATCGCAATCCCGAAGGTGAATGGCTATCAGTCGCTGCACACCACGCTGGTCGGCCCGTTCGGCGCGCCGATCGAGTTCCAGGTGCGCACGCGCAAGATGCACGAGATTGCCGAGGCGGGCGTCGCCGCGCACTGGTTGTACAAGAACGGCGGCGCGGATCTGAACGACGTGCAGAAGCGCGCGCACCAGTGGCTGAAGTCGTTGCTCGACATTCAGAGCGAAGCGGGCGATTCGAGCGAATTCCTGGAGCACGTCAAGATCGATCTGTTCCCGGATGCGGTCTACGTGTTCACGCCGAAGTCGAGGATCATGGCGCTGCCGCGCGGCGCCACGGCGCTCGATTTCGCGTATTCGATCCACAGCGACCTGGGCAACCAGTGCGTCGCGGTGAAGATCAACAACGAACTGCTGCCGCTGCGTACCGAGTTGAAGAGCGGCGATATCGTCGAAGTCATCACGGCGCCGTATTCGAAGCCGAATCCGGCCTGGTTGGGTTTCGTGCGCACCGGCAAGGCGCGTTCGGCGATCCGCCACTACCTGAAGACCATGCGTCTGAACGAGTCCGTACAGCTCGGCGAGCGTCTGGTCGATCAGGCGCTGAAGGGCTACGGGCTGGCGCTGTCAGATGTGACGCCGGAAGCGTGGGAAAAGCTCGTCCAGTGGACGGGCAACAAGAGTCGCCAGGAAATCTTCGCGGATATCGGTCTCGGCCGCCGTGTCGCCGCGGTTATGGCCAAGCGCATCGAAGTGCTGATGAGCGGCCGCGATGCCGACGACGACGGCTCGCGCGACGGCACAGCGTCGCATGCGCCGCCGGTCGTGATCACGGGTACCGAAGGCATGTCGGTGCAACTGTCCGCGTGCTGCCGTCCGATTCCGGGCGACGACATCATGGGCTACATCGGTATCGGCCTCGGCATGGCGATCCACACCACGGACTGCCGCGTTGCACAGCGTATCCATCGGCGCGATCCAGGCCGCTGGATCGACGTGGCGTGGGCCCCGCAGCCGGGGCGTCTGTTCGATGTCGCGGTCAAGGTGCTGGTCAAGAACACCAAAGGCGTGTTCGCCCGCGTGGCCGCCGATATCACGTCGGCGGATGCGAACATCGTCCACATCGCGATGGACGAAGACCTCTCGCAGGAATCCACGGTACTGCGCTTCGTGATCCAGGTCAGCGATCGCGTCCATCTCGCCAACGTCATGCGCCGCGTGCGTACGAATCCTGACGTGATGCGTATTGCGCGCGAGCGGCCGAGCGAGGAAGGGCATCACCGCCACGACGGCGGGATGCGGATCGACCGCGAGCGAGCGGATTACTGATCTGACGGCTGGCTGGGTCTGCTCGGCTACACATGGACGTCTGCTCGCCTCGGGCGGCTTCAGGCGGCCTTCCGAATCTGAACGCACCTGCCTGCCAGCGAGTCTCACCGGAACTTCAGGGAGAACGCTTATGAACGTAGCCGACCTCACGGGCGTGGCGCTCGATTATTGGGTGGCCCGCAGCCTGCACGACTTCGTGCGCGAAATCTACTTTACCGACAGCGGCGAAACCGTCTCGATCCGCGGCAATGACCGCGGCCGCCCATGGGATGGCCGTTTTACGCCGTCCACATCATGGGAAGCGGCAGCTGCGGTGCTGGAGCGCGCGCAGCGGCTGGAGGTGCGTGAGCGGCCCGATCATGGCGCTGCACATTGCATCGCGGAGTTCGAGGGCGGCCATCGAACGGTGGAAGGGCGGGGAGATTCGTTGCGGGTCGCGCTGCTGCGGGCGTTTGTTGAAAGCCGCTTCGGCGATAGCGTGGACGAGGTATTGCGGCAGGCGCAGGCTGTGACTGGCGAGCGCGCGGCGCTGATCGGCGAGGAATCGGCGGATAGGCCGTTCGAGGATGTGCCGAGTCCCGATGGGCAGATCGGTGATATTCAGTCGATACCGCGATAGCTGCGGTGACGCCGCCAAGGCCTAGGGGCTTGGCAGGGTGGGCCGGTTGAAGCGGAGCTGGCCGCGCAAAAACAAAGGGCCTTCCGATCGGAAGGCCCTTTATAGGTGGTGCGGCTGGCAGGATTCGAACCCACGACCCCTTGGTTCGTAGCCAAGTACTCTATCCAACTGAGCTACAGCCGCACGCTAAACAGGTGACGCTAAATACGATGATACTGCAATGAGGCCCGGTAAAACGTAAGGGCCTCCCCGGAGGGAGGCCCTCGAATAAGTGGTGCGGCTGGCAGGATTCGAACCCACGACCCCTTGGTTCGTAGCCAAGTACTCTATCCAACTGAGCTACAGCCGCACGCAGAAACGAGATTATAGCAAAGGTTTTCAAAAAGGGAAGCATGTAACTGCGATTTGTCTCATTGCCCCGATCGTGTACCCTTGATAGGCAGTCGCTTGCTGCAGTTAATGGACCATCATGAACAAGGCCTTTGTCAAAGAGTCGAGTGAAGAGAATGACGACGATCTCGACGTCGCCCAGCCCGAAATCCCTCCGGGTACAAAAAACTACATCACGCCCGCCGGCTACCGGCGTATGCGCGATGAACTGCTGCATCTGATCGATGTCGAGCGGCCGGAGGTAGTCAGACTGGTGTCGTGGGCGGCCTCGAACGGTGACCGCTCGGAAAACGGCGATTACATCTATGGCAAACGCCGTCTGCGAGAAATCGATCGGCGGATTCGCTTTCTGACCAAGCGCCTCGACATCGCTGAAATAGTCGACAGCAGCAAACAGGAAAACGTCGATCAGGTTTTCTTCGGCGCGACCGTGGAATACGCGACGGAAGACGGCGAGGTGCATACGCTGACGATTGTCGGCGTCGATGAGGTCGACCTGGATGTCGGCCACGTGAGCTGGATCTCGCCGATCGCGCGGGCACTGCTCAAGGCCAAAATTGGCGATACGGTGACGTTGTATACGCCGTCCGGCCCGCAGCCGATCGACATCCTGGACGTCAAGTATCCGTCGCCCGATACCGGCGGCGGTGCAGCATAAAAAAAGGCGCCGCGAACGGCGCCTTCGATACTGCAGGTGTTGCCAGCTGCTTTAGAAGCGGTGACGCAGACCTGCGGTCACAGCGACCTGGCTGTTCGTCGACGACGCAGCGCCCAGGCCATTGATGTTCGCATCCAGGCCCGAACCTTCGTTCACGCGCTGATACACGCCTTGCAGGTACACGTCCGTGCGCTTCGACAGCGCGTAGTCCGTTTGCAGGTTGAACTGGTTGTAGTTCGGACGCACACCGTTCAGGCTGGCGCGCGTGTAGGTGTACGAACCCGCGAGGCTCAGTGCCGGGGTCAGCGCATAGCGGCCGTTCACTTCGAAGTTCTGGAAGTGAGCGCTGTTGCTTGGCAGCGCGACGCCGTTGGAGAAACCCGATGCGGCTGCGCTGAGGCCTGTCAGACCCGTCAGGTTGGTCTGCGTGTAGAGGAGGCCAGCCGTTGCCGGGCCGAACGTGTAGCTCGCGCCTGCTCCCCAGGTTTGCTGACGCTTTGCTGCGAACGTGAAGTCGTCCGACACTGCGCCGCCGGTATTCGCCGTGCCGCTGCCGTTCAACTGCATGAACGCAGCTGCGACGTTCAGGCCGCCCCAGTTATACGTTCCACCGGCGCTGTATGCGCGGTTGTTCGCAAATCCGCCAGCCTGGTTCGAGAAGCCGTACATCGCGCCGCCCTTGAAGCCGCCGTAGTTCACGCTGGTGTACTTGACCGAGTTGTTGACGCGGAACGAGTTGTTCAGGTTGTCGTTATCGAACGGGTGGGCGAACTGCGTGCCGCCGTATTGCGTGCCCGTCAGGGACAGTGGGCCGACGAAGTCCACCATGCTGTCGTATTGACGGCCGAGGGTCACGGCGCCGAACTGGTCGCTCGACAGTCCGACGAACGCTTGACGGCCGAACTCACGGCCACCTTGCTTTAGCGTGCCGTTGTTGATACCGAAGCCGTTTTCCAACGTGAAGATAGCCTTGAGACCGCCACCGAGGTCTTCAGAACCACGCAAGCCCCAACGGCTGCCGTTCACCGAGCCGCTCGTTTCTTGCCAGTTGCTGTGGCCGTGCTGGTTATTGGTATAGGTGATGCCGGCGTCGATCAAGCCGTACAGCGTGACGCTGCTTTGGGCATGTGCTGCCGTTGCAAAAACGCCCGTGAGGGCCGCGACCATGAGAGTCTTTTTCATCTTGTAACTCCGAGAGCTAGAGTGGGCGTTGAACCCAGGCTTAAGGAGACCATCACGCGGGCGCTGCGAGAGGCGAAATCCGCATGAGAAGCGCGCTGTACGCCATGCGCGCCGGTTTCCGATTACGCAGAGTGTAGAGAGACGCTCGCAAAGCGGATGTTCCGATTTCCACAATAAAGTATTACTGGATATGAAACGATAGGCGAATACCGTTTAAGCCTTGCTGATAAAGGCTTGCAGCGTTATTGAGGAGGACGTGAGAGGTGAGTCAACTGAATCGCGTTGCACATTCGCTACAGTAATCGATGCAAAAAAACAACGCGATAAATCGTAAAAAAGGATTGTTGTCGCAATAGCAATAGATGGTTGTCGATTATGCGAATAATCGATCTCGACTAAGCCGTTATACTTAAATCTCTGCTTTCCGAAGCAGACTTTTTCGTTGACGAAAAAGATCTCCAAACCTTTGTCGGCGCGACTTCCCAGTCGCGCTTTTTTTTGCCTTCCGGTTGCGGATTCCCAGGCGTCAGTCAGTGCGCTGGCGCAGCACCATCCACATCACTCCAGTCGGTTGCCACCGAGACACTCCAGTCTTCCATCACATAGCGGCGCGCATCCATGGGGGACGAGAGCAGATTTTGCCAGTGGTCCCCATGCCACATGGGATCGACCTCGAAGGCTGAGGGCGACGGCGCGACCGGCTCGGATTGCGCGGGAACTGTCTTTGCGTGCGATCGGGTGAAGCAGGCGACGAAGCGACGGAATTCATTGAACAGCATGGCAATCTCCTGACGCGCATTCATTACTTCTCGGTACTGATTTCCATCATGCTGGCATGAGTGCGGCGCAACAACTCGGACAAACACTTACTAAAAACATCTTTTGTTACAAATTCTCGCGGACATACTGAAATTTTTTCCGATATCGGTTGTGTCTGGTGCCGGGTGAGTAATATTGACGTGAAAAGTTATTCTGTTTTCGCTAAATATGCGATCAGAATTTTTCGACTCATTTGGCATTGACTTATCGCGCCGCGTGCTCAGTGAATATGAAGAATTCGCTTGACGTTGATTCTTCGTTCCCCGTATAACAGCAAAGCTGAAATTCAATTGCCAGATATGAAAGTGCTGGGGGCTTCAGAAATGCCCGACGGCAGTTGAAATGGCCATGAAATGCAGCTTGAGGGCAATGCCCCGATTTTGATAAATCCACGAGGGAAACTGGAATATGGAAACTGGTATCGTCAAATGGTTCAACGATGCTAAGGGCTTTGGCTTCATTACATCGGATTCGGGTGGCGAAGACCTGTTCGCGCACTTTTCGGAGATCCGTACCGAAGGCTTCAAGTCGTTGAAGGAAAGCCAGCGCGTCTCCTTCGAGGTCAAGGCCGGCCCGAAGGGCAAGCAGGCGGCGAACATTCAACCGCTGTAAGCCACACCGCGCTGCTCGGCGTATGTCGCCGGGCAGCCTGATCGCCGGAAAGCCTTCGCAAGACGCGAAGGCTTTTTTTATGGGCATTCGTTATTATCATCGCGGCAGAAATGGTTAACTACCTGGTTCGAATTAATCTGAGGAAGATCGGGGACGTAAAATTGCGCCGTGGGAATCTAAAATCGACATCATAAAAATATAATAATTAGCGGCTTTATGAGCGAATCGCGGGTCGTGCAGGAATGCAGTCTTTGCGCCGCACGGCCACAAGGGCAAAGCAATACTGGCTGGGTGCGCGGCGGCTAACTGGTGCATACTTGCCGCAAAGCCACGCGTCCAAAGTATCCTTTTCCATGTCTGAACAGTTTCTGCCGCAAGCGGCCCTAGATGTGCCGATCGTCTTCGTCGACCTTGAAACCACCGGCGGCTCGACCAGTGAGCATCGCATCACCGAAGTCGGCGTGGTTGAAATAGGACCGGCCGGCGTGTCGCGTTGGAGCAGCCTGGTCGACCCTCAGCAACCGATTCCTTCTTTCATTCAGCAGCTCACCGGCATCACGAATGCGATGGTGCGAGGCGCGCCTACTTTCGACGCCATCGCGTCGGCGTTGTTCGAGCGGCTGAACGGCAAACTGTTCGTTGCGCACAACGCCAGTTTCGATCGCGGTTTTCTGCGTGGGGAGTTTCGCCGGGCCGGACTAGCGTTCGATCCGGATGTGTTGTGCACCGTGCGCCTGTCGCGCGCGTTGTTTCCGGCGGAAAAGCGCCACGGGCTCGATGCGTTGGTGGAGCGTCATGGTCTCGTCCCTTCCGATCGTCACCGCGCACTCGCCGACGCCGATCTGATCTGGCAGTTCTGGCAACGGCTGCATGGCGGTCTCGTGCCACCGGACGTTTTGCAGGCGCAGATCGAGCGTACTACGCGGCGCTACCGGCTGGCAGGCGACATCACCGAAGATCTGCTCGACACCGCGCCGGCCGGATGCGGTGTCTACGCGTTCTATGGAGAAGGCGATCTGCCGCTCTATGTCGGGCGAAGCGTGCGTGTGCGTCAGCGGCTGCGTTCGCACTTAACGGGTGAGCGGCGTTCGTCGAAGGACGTGAGGCTCGCGCAACAGGTACGGCGTGTCGAGTGGCGCGCGACCGGTGGCGAGTTGGGCGCCATGCTTGCAGAGGCGCAATGGATCGCGACGCTGCGCCCCGGCCATAACCGGGTGCCGCGCGTCTTGAAGAGCGATCCGGTGGATGCGCCCTGGCCGTTCGAAGGTCCGATCGTTTTTGAGGAGCGTGAAGAAGCGTCGCACGCGCGCGCTTTTCATGTCGTTGACCGATGGCGTTACCTTGGGCATGCGCCCTCGCTCGCGCAGGCGGCGGTGCTGCATGCGTCGAGCGCGGGTGGATCGTTCGAATTGTCGACCTATCGTCTTCTGCAAAGCCATCTGGCGCGCGGCTTGCGCGTGATGCCCTTGAGCGTCTCGAGTGGCACGCCTGTGCCGAGTCTGGCGTAGCGCGGGTTTTGTGCAGTGACCCGCTCTTCAGGGCGGGGTCAATCCTCACCTGAGAGCGGCGGACCCCTCGGGGTTCCACACCTCGTTCGACCGCACCGACCGATCACCCCGTCGCGCCGACCCCACCCGCTTCGCACACATGACCGAGAGCGCGCGTCAACGCGCTCGAATGGGCCGAGTCGTAGCGCGTCAGTGATTTCCAGTTAGCAAGCGATTGCGCTACACGCGACGGACAATCCTGCGCCGCGCGCAGCGGTTGCACCCGTGTGAGTCCGGCCACGAGCGACTGCGTCAGCCGGTCCAATTGCGGCCTCGTGCTGGTCGCGAGGTCGGGCGCAGGGCCTTCGGGCGGCCGCGTGCTGCGCCAGGTGTCAAACAGCGCGTTTTGCACGTCCTTGCTGGCGTCGATCTGATCCTGGAAGAAGGCGTGCGCAAACGCGGGATCGACGTTCGCTGCGATGGCCCGCTTTTCGACGTCGACGAGCAACGCATTCTCGCGCGGCGTATCCGTAATCGCCTGGTGATTCGCCCACTTCCAGCGCGCAACGGGTTCCGCGAGCGCGAGACGCTGCGAAGCCAGTGCGATCAGACTGGTGAGAGCGGTGTCGTCGCCATCCGCGACGGCAGGGGCGGGCGCGAACGCAAGCGCAGTGAACAACGCGAGCGCGCATGACGCTCCAAAGCGATACGAGCGATTCATGGAAGGCGGGAGTGGCCGGTGGCCGCGGAAGAAAAACCAGAAGAATAGACGATGTGCGGATCAAGCGGGCACGCTGAATGACCGAAAAGCAAACTACTGGGATATTTAAAAGCGCCGATCAGAGACGAGCGCAAGCAGTGCGCCGGGCCACATCAGCCAGGCGTCGCAATCAGGCAGGCGTAACCCGCGCCGCGAAAGCGGCAAACGACAATCGTAGGAGCGCGTGCGAATCTTCGCCGCGCGCGGGACGCGCGGACGCTGATGCTGCATCGCGCCACTGCACAATTACTTCGAGTCGCACGACTTACGTTGTTCGTCGAAAAATGCGCGAACATGCTCAGGCAGTTCGGCACCCAGAAACTCGACGCCAGCGGGTTCCGGATCCGGACTAAAAACTTTATCCGGGGTCGGAATCTTCGGTGGTTTGGCATCCATGATCTCTCTCCTTTACAAACCGATTATCTGCCTCGGTCCCCGTTTTGCACCAGTGTCTGATGCGGCTCACATGTTGGGTGTTGCTTTAACGGTACAGCCGTACATTGGAACGGAATGTTTGAATAGAATTTATCGGTTGACTGCGCAGAACTGAATTTGCCGCGGCCAATCAAAAACAGTCCGTTATCTCCGTCGCTCCCTTCCCAGCCTCGCCCCATGCGCCTTCCGCGCATTATCTCTGTTGCGTCACAGCATCGCGTGTTCATATTCGTTGATATGAACAAATCACGGCGATTTTTGTGCACTGCGGCATCGGAAGGATTTTCCCCGCGTTAGTCCGAACGTTCGTTTATTACCGATTGGTTCAGCGCGTTCATTCAGCCCCCTAATTGTTTGTAAACGAACGATTGCGCGACTTCGTTGACGAATGGGAATACTTTTTTGAATATTTTTCGCAAATAAAAAGCGCCACGCTCCAGACGAAGCGTGGCGCTCGAGATGGACGATTTTTACGCGTTCGGCGCCGGAATTGTCACGGGTGCGGAGTAGGCCGCAGGTTTGTCGGCGACTTCGACCTGGCCATGAATCCGCGCCTGATGACCGTCGGCGAACATGTAGTACGGGAATGGACGGGCAGGTTCCGAGACAGCGTCGAGCCGCGCGATCAATTCCGGCGCGAGCGTGAATTCGAGCGAGCCGAGCGATTCCTGCAATTGCTCTGGCCGGGTCGCGCCGACAATGATGCTCGACACGCCGCGCTTGTGATGCAGCCAGTTCAGCGCAACTTGCGCCATCGGCCGCCCCGCCAGATTGGCGACGGCCTCCAGTTCCGTGACGATGCGGAAGTTGCGCTCGGTCAGCTTGTCGAATCCCGGCGGCGGTGCGCTGGCCATGCTCGCAAGGCGCCCTTCGCCGGAAACAGGGCTCGCCGCTCCGCCTTGCGACGGACGGTATTTGCCTGACAACACGCCCATACCCAGCGGACTCCACGGCACGAGCCCCATGCCCAGATTGGCAGCGAGATCGGCGAACTCGTTTTCGGCGTTGCGCTCGATCATCGAGTATTCGAGCTGCATCGCAGCGACCGGTTCGAAGCCGCGCCAGTCGGCAAGCGTCTGCGCCCGCCCGGCGACGCACGCGGGCGTATCCGACAGGCCGACGTAGCGGATCTTGCCCGCGCGCACGGCGTCGTCCATCGCGCGCATCACTTCGTCGACCGGCGTGACGCGATCCCACGTGTGCAGGTAGTACAGGTCGATGTAGTCGGTACCCAGGCGTTTGAGCGAGCCGTCGAGCGCGCGCAGCAAATTCTTGCGATGGTTGCCGCCCGCGTTCGGATTGCCGGTCTCGGCGTTGTAGCCGTACTTGGTGGCGATCACGAGCCGGTCGCGCAGGCCGCGCGCCGTGACGAATTTGCCGAGCCATTTTTCGCTGGTGCCTTCGGTGTACAGGTCGGCGGTATCGATGAAGTTGCCGCCGGCATCCACGTACAGATCGAACAGGCGTTGCGCCGATTGTTCGTCGGCGCCCCAGCCCCATTCGGTGCCGAAGGTCATCGTTCCGAGTGCGATCGGGCTTACGCGAAGGCCTGAGCGGCCGAGCAGGGTGTAGCGGTCCATCTCCATATCAGTCTCCTTGGGCGGTCAGGCGGGAAGCGTTGAATCGATGGCGCTATCGTGCGCCGATTCTTTACTTGGAAAAATGCCATCTGTCTGCAAGGATTGTGAAGTCTGGCTTAATAATGGAGATCGCGATGGACCCAGCCCAGTTGCCGGCGTTGATGGCGTTCGCGAGCGTGGCGCGCCACGGCAGCTTCACGCACGCGGCTGCAGAAACCGGCGTGACGGCGTCGGCGTTGTCACAAAGTATTCGTTCGCTCGAGACTCAGCTGAATGTGCGCCTGTTCAACCGGACCACCCGGCGTGTCGCCCTGACGGAGGCTGGCGCGCAGTTTCTCGCCCGCGTGCTGCCTGCGCTCGGTGAGCTGGAGGCGGCCTTCGAGGCGCTTGATGAAACCCGCGACCAGCCCGCCGGCACGCTGCGCATCAATTTGCCGAGGGTCGCGAGCGAGCTGCTGGTGCTGCCGCATCTGGCCGAGTTCACGCGCCGCTATCCGCAGATCCGTCTCGATCTGACACTCGACGATGGTTTCGCCGATGTGGTCGGCGAAGGATTCGACGCGGGCATCCGGCTTGGCGAACGGGTCGCGCAGGACATGGTGGCGGTGCCCTTGGGCGGCGAGATCCGCATTGTCGTAGCTGGCTCGCCGGCCTACTTCGAACGCTATCCAGCGCCGGCGACGCCAGCCGATCTCGCCGTTCACGATTGTCTGCGCTACCGCTTTTCGACTAGCGGCGGCATCTATCGATGGGAGTTCGCGCAGCCAGACGATCCGTCGCGCGTGTTCGAAGTCGAGACCCGCGGGTGTCTCGTCACCAACGACCTGCACACGATGGTGCGGGCGGCGGAGCAGGGCGTGGGTCTCCTCCACGTGATCGACGACTACGTAAACGAGGAACTCGAAGACGGCCGCCTGGTCCGCGTGCTGGACGCGTGGTGTCCGAGCTTTCCGGGTTTTTATCTGTACACGGCGAGCCGCGCGCAGATGCCGTTCAAGTTGCGCGCGCTGATCGATTTTTTGCGGGAGAAGCGTGACGTCCGGTAGGCTTTTGCGTTGCTGCAGCTTCAGGTTGCGCGCTGTTGCGTCAGACAGGCTGCCGCACGGCTCTCCCTTCGGCCCATCAACGCAGTCGATGCGCGGCGGAGCGGAAAAATCCGCGCAACGTTTTCGATGGATTGTGTGGACATCTCCTCGCGCCAAAACGCTGTCATCTGGTGACAAGCCGGTCAACGCGCGAGCCGCTGTCTATCATTGAAGCAGCTATCCGCGGCGTACGGTGCGGTGGATAACGGAAGCGCCGGCACCGGCGCGGAAGATGGCTGTCTTTGCCCTTCAGAGAGTTCGCCATGGAAAACGCTGTCTACTGGAAAGGACGTCAGGTCGGTATCGAGTGCGCCGGCCGGATCTTGTGGTTTTCGTCGGCGCCGCAGGAAGCCGTGTTGGCGTATGGCACGAAGCCGGCTGAGAACGTGATCGTTGAAGATGCAGTGGTCGTTCGCAATCTCGGCGTAACCGCGCGGTTCGATCGATTGGATTTTGGCGGCTGAACGGGCGCTGCCATTGATCATTGTGACGGTCGGTTGAAGCGGCAGCCGCGTTGAAAACCGGCAACAGAAAGCAAAAAGCCCAGTCACGAGGACTGGGCTTTTTGCTTGAATCTTGTGGTGCCGGAAAGAGGAATCGAACCCCCGACCTTCGCATTACGAATGCGCTGCTCTACCGTCTGAGCTATTCCGGCATCAGGAGAAACGAGATTATAGGGACTTTTTTAGGAACTTGGCAAGCCCCTGCAATCACTTTTTTGTTTCGAGATGGTAGCGCGTGACGCGGTCGACTTCGTTCTTCGAGCCGAGGAACACCGCCACGCGTTCGTGCAGACTTTTCGGCTGGATGTCCAGAATCCGCTTCTCACCGTTGGTCGCGGCGCCGCCCGCCTGCTCGACGATGAACGCCATCGGGTTCGCTTCGTACATCAGGCGGAGCTTGCCCGGCTTGTCCGGCGTGCGCTTGTCGGCCGGGTACATAAAGATGCCGCCGCGGTTCAGGATACGGTGCACGTCGGCCACCATCGACGCGATCCAGCGCATATTGAAGTCGCTCTGGCGCGAACCGTCCTTGCCGTCCTTCAACTCGCCGATGTATTTCTCGACCGGCGGATACCAGTGACGCTCGTTCGAAGCGTTGATCGCATATTCACGCGTTTCGACCGGAATGCGCATATCGCTTTGCGTGAGCACCCACGAACCCAGTTCGCGGTCGAGCGTGAAGCAGTTCACGCCGTTGCCGGTGGTCAGCACCAGCACGGTTTGCGGGCCGTACACCGCGTAACCTGCCGCGACCTGCTGCGTGCCGGGTTGCAGGAACGACTGTTCGGTGGGCTGCTGGCCGTCCGGGCAGCGCAGCACCGAGAAGATCGTGCCGATCGACACGTTGACGTCAATGTTCGACGAGCCGTCGAGCGGATCGAACACCAGCAGGTATTCGCCCTTCGGGTAGTTGGCGGGGATCGGGAAGAACTGCTCCATTTCCTCGGACGCCATGCCTGCCAGGTTGCCACCCCATTCATTCGCTTCGAGCAGGATTTCGTTTGACAGGATGTCGAGCTTCTTCTGTACTTCGCCCTGAACATTCTCGCTGCCCGCCGTGCCGAGCGCATCGCCCAGCGCGCCCTTGCTGACGTGGTAGCTGATCGCCTTGCACGCACGCGCGACGACTTCGATCAAAAGGCGCAGGTCGGCCGGCAGGTTGTTGGTTTCGCGCTGCTGCTCGATCAGGTATTTCGTGAGAGTGGTACGACGTTGCAAAGCCATTGCTGTACTCCGGGGGCTTGAGGAATGTCTCGATTTTAACCGCTCGCTGTGTCGGTTCCGTGCTTTTGAGATGCGAGGGCGTGCGTTCGTGTTGCCGGGCGCTGCAAAGGCGCGTGAAACTCAGGCTTTGCGGCGCGCCTTGATGGCCGTGACACGGCCGGCCACGTGGGTGGCAAGCGCCGCGGCACGGGCGTGTTCGGCCGGGACCTTCGGCATTTTGGGCCGGTTCGCCTTGGGCATCGGCTCGATCTCGCGTTCGATCTGCTCGCCGGCCGCCGCGGTGGCGACACTCAGATCGTAGGCGATCTGCAGATTCAGCCAGAACTGCGCACTCGCGCCGAAGTAGCGTTCGAGCCGCAGCGCGGTGTCAGCCGAGATGGCGCGCTTGCCGCGAACGATGTCGTTGATGCGCGGCGCCGGTACGCGCAGCGCAAGGGCGAGCGCGTTGACGGACATGCCGAGCGGCTCGAGGAACTCGCACCGCAGAATCTCGCCGGGGTGGATTTCCGGGATGCTTTCGCCGGTGCTGATGTCGGAGAAATCGATGCTGCCCAGATCGGAGCGTTTGATGACCATGCCGGTCTCCCAATAATCAGTGATAGTCGACAATTTCGACATTCAGCGCCTCCCCGTCGACAAAATGAAAACAGATGCGCCACTGCGCGTTGATCCGGATGCTCCACTGCCCGCTGCGCTGACCTTGCAAGGCTTCGAGCCGGTTGCCCGGCGGCGCATGCAGACTGCGGATGGACTCAGCGGCATCGATCATCAACAGCTTGCGGCGTGCGAGCGCCTGCATGTGAAGCGGCAGTGAATGCACGAACTTGCCCTGAAAGATTGCTGCCGTAGCCTTGTCGCCGAATGTCGTGATCATGGGATGATATAACGCGGTGCGTTAAACGTAAACCGTTAAATGAATGCGTTTACTTTCACCCTGCCGAGCCGATACGAATAGTCGTCCAGACGGCTAACGTTGACGTTCGCACACCGCATCATCGCGAAATCCAGGGCGAAAAAAAGCCGGCAACACGTGCCGGCTTTTCGCTGCGGAAAGCGCTTTCAGACGATCGTCACCCCAACGCTTTCTCCACGATCTCGCGCACGTCGCGCGACTTCACCTGCGACGCCACTTTCTCCAGCGCCGCGCGCATGCCGTCACGCAGTGTCGGCGTGAAGCGGCGCCACAGTTCCAGCGAGCGGGCGAGGCGGGCGGCCACTTGCGGATTGATGGCGTCGAGCGCGATCACCTGCTCGGCCCAGAACGCGTAGCCCGAGCCGTCTTCGGCGTGGAACTGCGCGGGGTTCGCCGCACAGAAGCTGAAAATCAGCGAGCGCGCCCGGTTCGGATTCTTCAGGTTGAACGCCGGGTGCGCCATCAGCTTGCGCACGATCTCGATCACCGGACGCTGCGCGCTGCCACGTTGCGTGGCTTGCAAGGCGAACCACTTGTCGATGACGAGCGGTTCCTTTTCGAAGCGCCGGTAGAAGTCGTCCAGTGCCTGCTGCGCCTCAACGCTGCCGCCGTTCGCCGCCGACGCATTGAGCAATGCCGAGAGCGCCGCCGAGCGGTCGGTCATGTTGTTGGCGGAGTCGTATTGCGCGGATGCAAGACGCACGGCTTCAGCCGGATCGTTCAGTTCCGCGAGATACGACAACGCAAGATTCTTCAACGCACGATGACCGGAAGCCTCCGGCGTCGCTTCATAGGCACCCGGCGTGCGGTGCTTTTCGTACACGGCAAGCCAGTCCGTCCTGAGCGCATTCGCGAGGCGCTTGCGTACGAACTGCCGTGCGGCGTGTACGGCAGCCGGATTCGATTCGGCCATCTGTTCAGCCAGATACGCTTCCGACGGCAGCATCAACGCCAGTTCTCGGAAAGCGGGCGAAAGCGTCTCGTCGGTCAGCACGCGGGCGAACGCCGCGACCACCGAGTCGTCGAGTTGCAGTGGCACGCCCGTGGCGGCGCGCCCGGCGAGCGTCAGCAGTTCGCGCGTGGCGAGCCGCTGACCGGCTTCCCAGCGGTTGAACGGATCGCTGTCGTGTGCGAGCAGGAACGCGAGCTGATCGGCCGAGTAGTCGTATTCGACGATCACCGGCGCCGAGAAATTACGCAGCAGCGAGGGCAGCGGTTCCTGCGCGACGTTGACGAACGTGAAGGTCTGTTCGGTCTGCGTGAATTCCAGCACGTGCGTGGTGGAGTCCGACGCCCTGGCTTCGCCTTCCAGTTGCAGCGGCAGGTCGTGGCCGTCCTTGCCGATCAAACCGATTGCGAACGGAATCAGCAGCGGGCCCTTTTGCGTTTCACGCGCGGCCGGGGCGGTATCGCCGTAGCCTTGCGTGAGCGTCACGCTGTAGCGCTGCTGTGCGGCGTCGTATTTCGTACGCACGGACACGCGCGGCGTGCCGGCCTGGCTGTACCAGCGCTCGAATTGCGCGAGATCGCGGCCGTTCGCATCAGCGAGCGCGTGACGGAAGTCGTCGCAGGTCACGGCCTGGCCGTCATGGCGCTTGAAGTACAGGTCCATGCCTTTGCGGAAACCGTCGCGGCCGAACAGCGTCTGATACATCCGCACGACTTCGGAGCCTTTTTCGTAGACCGTCATCGTGTAGAAGTTGTTGATCTCGACGTAGCTTTCCGGGCGCACCGGATGCGCCATCGGACCCGCGTCTTCGGCAAACTGCATCTGGCGCAACACGCGCACGTCTTCGATGCGTTTGGTGGCGCGCGCGGCTTCGTCTGTCGCGCCGCCCGCCATGTCGGCCGAGAATTCCTGATCGCGGAACACCGTCAGGCCTTCTTTCAGGCTCAGCTGGAACCAGTCGCGGCACGTCACGCGGTTGCCGGTCCAGTTGTGGAAGTACTCGTGGCCGACCACGGCCTCGATGTTCGCGAAGTCGGTGTCCGTTGCCGTTTCGGGATTCGCCAGCACGTACTTCGTGTTGAAGATGTTGAGCCCCTTGTTCTCCATCGCGCCCATGTTGAAGTCGCTCACCGCGACGATCATGAAGCGGTCCAGATCCAGCTCCAGCCCGAAGCGCGATTCGTCCCAGCGGATCGAGTTGATCAGCGAATCCATGGCGTGACGGGTCTTGTCCAGATCGTGCGGTTCGACCCACACCTGCAACAGCTTTTCCTTGCCCGAGCCACTCTTCACGCGTTCTTCGAGCGCGACCAGCTTGCCCGCGACGAGCGCGAACAGATAGCTCGGCTTCCTGAACGGATCTTCCCAGCGGGCGAAATGGCGGCCGTCCGGCAGATTGCCTTCTTCGAGCAGATTGCCGTTCGACAGCAGCACCGGATAGTCGGCCTTGCTGGCGCGCAGCGTGACCGTGAAGGTCGCCATCACGTCAGGGCGGTCGAGGAAATAGGTGATGCGGCGAAAGCCCTCGGCCTCGCACTGCGTGAAGAAGTTGCCGCCCGACACATACAGGCCCGACAGCGTGGTGTTTTCCGCCGGATTGCAGATGCTGGTAAGCGTGAGTTCGAAGTTATCCGGCACGTTGTCGAGCGTGAGGCCGTGTTCGTGCGCATGCGCGTCGGCGAACGGGGCGCCGTCGATCGTGGCGCTGACGAACTCGAGTTGTTCGCCCATCAGTTCGAAATTCGCGGCGTGGGACGCGTCTGGATTGCGGCGTACCCGCATCGTGTTCCTGACGACGGTGCGTTCGGGGACCAGATCGAACTCCAGTGCGACGGTGTCGATCAGGAAGGCGGGCGGCGCGTAATCGGCGCGGCGGATCACATTGGGCGTTGCGGTATCGGCCATGGCGTTCTGTAGTGATGGGACTCGAGCCGTCAAGCGTGCTTATGGCGCGCGAGCCGGGCTTGTCGAGCCATTGTACAAAGGCTCGGCAGATTGTGCGGGTCGAACTTTTTACCGATTCGCCTGGTCAGCGTATTATCGGGGCCGCTCTGCGCGGCAAAGCATGCGCATGAGCCAACCCGCTCAGGAATGGCAACAACAGGCATCACGAGGTAGACCATGAAATTCGATCGATGGACCCGCCGCGCCACGCTGCTGCTGGCCACGCTGACGGTGCTGCTGTCCGGCTGCACGAGCTATGTGACCTCCCAGGTCACGGCGTTCTCCGACTGGAGCGGCAACGATGCCACCCGTACCTATGCCTTCATGCGGGCGGGGGATCAGCAGAATAATCTCGAACTCACCACATACGAGCGCCTCGTCGGCAACGAGCTTGCCACGCATGCGTTCCGTCAGGTCGACACTTCCCAGGCGCGTTATCTGGTCGGGCTGTCGTACGGGATTCGCTCGGACATGGTGACGGTCGCGCAACCGGTGTATTACAACCCCTGGCCGGCGCCGTACTGGGGGCGGCCGTTCGATCCGTGGGGTCCGTGGGGCGCGTTTCCGACCGCCTATGTGAACCAGAGCTACCCGATCTTCACGCACCTGCTCGGCGTGCGGATCACCGAGCGCGCCAGTGGCAAAGAGGTCTATAACGTGACGGCGCGCAACTCGGACGAAGAATCGTCGCTGGTGAGGGCCATGCCGTATCTGGCGCGCAGCGCGCTGGCTGACTTCCCGCTCAGTAACGGCGTGGTCCATACCGTGAAGATTCCCGTCGACAAGAACGGCGGGGGCCCGAACGAAGTCGCGACGACGGGCGCCGCGCCCGCGGCCGCGCCGGCTTCAGCGCCGGGCGCGAAGGTCGTGCAATAAATCGTGCGATAAATCGTGCAATAAGCACTACACCGGCGCGGCGAACGGCATACGCTGCGGCGCAACAAAAACGGCCCGTCAGGATGACCTGCCGGGCCGTTTTGCCTTGCAGCCCGCGCGAAGCGTACTTTTGACCGGAAGCCGATGGCGCTACCGCTATATGGCAAAAATGGCGCTGCGGTAAGCGCCCGTAAGTCGCGCGTTAGAGTTGAGCGACGCACGGCATCTAACTCGGCAGAGCAGCGCCGAAGCATTGAAGTGTTCCGAAACGAAACACTTGTTTTGAAAGTTAAATGAAAGTATCCGCATCTATTTGCGGATGCGACAGCGCCCAACTGGCCCGCGGAGCTCGCTGCAAGCGGCTTTGCAGGCTGCTCATGGACGCACAAGGGCCGCCAGGCCTATATTTTGACGTTGTCCAGGCATCCGTCGCACCCGCGATACGGATACAGATAGATACGTCTTTTGTGGCTGATTTAATCCACAATATTCAGTATGATTCCGGCGACCACAGGGAGCCTGAGTCAATCCATCAGACTAATTGGCAAAAGCACCTAAATAATCGGGGCCAAGTGCCGTTAAATCGCTGAACCCTATATAAGAAGATTGGATTGACCCCCGGCTGGAGATTGTCGTTCCGCGCGGCGTGTACGCTGTGACGGCTGCGTATTCCGTCAGGCGCCCTCAGCCTCTCCTCGCTTCTACGCGCGAACACCGATATGCCCGATCTGCACTGGACCATTCCGGTCGCTCGCTGGTCTAGCTGGCCTGCTGCCGCATCTGCCGCACCCGACATCGGCTTTATCGAGCCGATCGTGCGGCGTCGCCTGAGCACGCTGTCCAGAGTCGCCCTGAAGGTCGCGCACGACTGCGTGGGGCAAGACGAGGTCAGGGTCGTGTTCGCTTCACGCCACGGCGAGTTGCGGCGTACAACGGACATCCTGCGTACCATCAGCACGGGCGAGCCGGTCTCGCCGACCGCCTTCAGCCTGTCGGTGCTAAACGCCATGACTGGTGTGTTCGGCATTGCGCGCGGCGACCGTTCCGCTGCCAGCGCGATTTCGGCCGGCGCCGAGACGCTCGGCTACGCGTTGCTGGAAGCGTACGCGCAATACACAACGCAGCCCGGCTCACCGGTGTTGCTGGTGTACGCTGACGAACCGGCCGATCCGGCCTACGGCACGATTGAAGACGAAGTGCAGGGCGGCGCGATCGCGATCCTGCTGAACGGCGAAGCGGCGACGGGACAGCTGGTCTGTACGTTGTCCGGCACAGGTGAGCCGGAGGCAGCGGAGGCTGCGCAGGAGGCAAATCACGCAGACACGGGAAATGTGGCAACTGCGGAGGCAACCGCCGGGGCAAGCACGGAAGAAAGTTTCGCGACCCAGAGTCAGGCGCTGCAGCACTGTCTGGAAACGGGCAGGCCCGCCGTCTGGCAAGGCGCCGGTGCCGCCTGGCATTGGAGGTGGCATGAACGCGCGGCTTGATTACGTTTGGCGGTTCTGCGCGACCGGTATGGCCTTCGTGGTATTCGGCATCTGCGGCGTGTTGTTTTCGGTGCTGGTGTTCCCGCTCGCGTGGCTGTGGCCGCACCGGGCGTCGCGTCAGCGCGTGGTGACGACGGTGATTCACTGGTTTTTCCGCGCGCTGGTCGCGGTGTTGCAGCGCATCGGCGTGATGGAGCTCGAGGTATCGGGTCGGGAGGCATTGCGCGCCGGCGGCCCGGCGATCGTGGTCGCCAATCACCCGACGTACCTCGACGTGATGGTGTTGTTGTCGCTCACGCCGCGCGCCTGTTGCGTGGTGAAAAACGCGCACTGGGGCAACCCGTGTTTCTGGGGGATCGTGCGCTCGGCGGAATATGTGAGCAACGCCGATCCCTCGGAGCTCGTCGAAGCCGGCGCGCGCCAGCTAGCGGCGGGCTACACGATGATTATTTTCCCCGAGGGCACGCGCAGCCCCGCGCCGAACCGGCTGCACGCGTTTTCACGCGGGTTCGCGCATATGGCGTTGAAGGTCGGCGCGCCGATCGTGCCGGTGCTGATGGACTGCGATCCGCCGGCGTTCACCAAGCAGATGCGCTGGTACGACGTGCCGGCGCGCGCTTTCCGGATACGCGTGAACGTGCTCGAGCCGCTTGGCGTCGAGCAACTCGCGGACCACGACGCTTCACCTTCTCTCGCGGCGCGCAGCGTGACCAGCGCCATCGAAGCCCACATTACTCAGCACCTGTTCGATTATGGATTCTTTAAAACTGGAAATTAAACAGCTTCTGATCGAAGCCCTCGATCTGGAAGACCTGAGCCCGGCCGATATCGACGACGACGCCCCGTTGTTCGATACCGACGGCATCGGTCTCGACTCGATCGACGCGCTCGAGATCGGCATCGTGCTGCGCAAACAATACCAACTGACCATCGCCGCGAACGACGAACGCACCCGCGAACACTTCCGCTCGATCAGCACGTTGGCCGCGCTGGTCGCGAGTCAACGCGAAACGGCGCATGCTGTGAACGAAACCACAAGAAAAGGGGATTAATCGTGTCCGAGGCAGAGATTCTTGAACGCATCCGCGCCATCTTCAAAGAGAACTTCGCGATCGAGCCGGAGCGCGTGACGCCTGACGCGCATCTCTTCGAAGACCTCGATCTCGACAGCATCGACGCAGTCGACCTCGCGATCAAACTGCAGGAAATGACCGGCCGCCGCATCAAGCCGGAAGAATTCAAGTCGGTGCGCACGGTCGGCGATGTGATCGGTGCGGTCGAATCCCTGCTGGCGGCACAAGGCTGATGCCATCTCTGCGCTCGCGAATGCAAGCGGCGGCGAACCAGCCCGCCGGGGCATCGACCGGCGCTGAGCGCCACTGGGCCAAATCGGTGGTCCAGGTCCTGCTGAAACTCGCGTATCCCGCGTTGATTCTGTGTGCCTGGCGCTGGGACACGCCGCGCTATGTCGGCTGCATGCTGTTTGCGATTCTGTGGCTGCAACGCTGGGCCGGCAGCGGCCCGGTCGCGACCTCGCTGCGCCGGCTCTCCACGATCGACTGGACCGTGGTCGGCTTGCTGAGCTGCGCCTCGGCAGCGATCGTGTTCACCAACAGCGAGCTGCTGTTGCGCCTCTATCCGTCGCTCGTCAATCTGGGCCTGTTGATCGCGTTCGGTGCGACGCTGGTGCGCGGGCCGTCGATGATCGAAAAATTCGCGCGGCTGGGCAATCCGAATCTGCCGCCGGGCGCCGTGCTCCATACGTGGCGCGTGACCCAGGTGTGGTGCGTATTCTTCGCGCTGAACGGCGCGTTCTCCGCTTATACGGCGCTGTACTGGAGCCGAGCAAGCTGGTCGCTCTATAACGGCGCGATCGCTTATGGGTTGATCGGCGTGCTGCTGGTGGCCGAGGTTATCTGGCGTTATCTGGTGGTGCTGCCGCGAGCCGCGCGTTCGGAGGCGGCATGATCGCGCTGCACGATTTGTTGTCGGCTGGCCATGAGTCCGCCGTCGTGAATGCACCGGTATGCCGCGACGGCGCGACGGTGCTCGACCGCGCTGCGTTTCGCGCGCGCGTCTCGGCACTGATCGCGCTGATGCAAACGCAAGACGCGCGCCGCTACGCGTTGTGTATCGACGATCCGTTCGACTTCGCCTGCGCGCTGTTTGCGTTGTTCGCGTGCGGTAAGGAGCCGGTGATTCCGGCCAATGCGACGCCGGGCTATCTCGCCGATCTTGCCGATGCGTACGACGCCGTGCTGACCGACGCCGACCTGCCGCACAGTGTGCGAGACGCTGACCCCGACGTCCCACACACACCGGGCACCTCGCACACGATCGATCCGCAGGCGCCGTTGACGCTCTACACCTCCGGCAGCAGCGGCGCCCCCAAGCCGATCCGCAAGACCCTCGCACAATTCAACGCCGAAGTGCACACGCTCGAGACGCAGTGGGGCGCTTTGGTCGGCGACGCGACGATGCTCGCGAGCGTGCCGCATCATCACATTTACGGTTTGCTGTTTCGCGTGTTGTGGCCGCTTGCAGCGGGCCGGGCGTTCGACCGCGCGATCAGCATCGAGCCTTTACATCTGCAAACGCAGATCGAGCAATGTGGCGCGACGGTGATTGTCTCGACGCCCGCGCAATTGTCGCGTTGGCCCGCGTTACCCGGTTTCGCCGCGTTGACGCCGGCGCCACGCGCATTCTTTTCTTCGGGCGGCCCACTCGCCCTGGAGGCCGCGCAGGAATACGCCGCCGCTTATGGCGCTGCGCCGCTCGAAATCTACGGCAGTACGGAAACCGGTGGCATCGCGTGGCGTCGTCAGGATCAGACCGACGCCTGGCAGCCGGTCGTCGGCATTGACGTGCGCCGCGACGAAGACGGCGCGCTGAATGTCCGCTCGCCGCATCTCGATCACACCGGCTGGCATCGCACGGACGACAAAATCGCGTTCGACGCCGATGGCCGCTTCCGCCTGCAAGGCCGCCTCGATCGTGTGCTCAAGCTGGACGGCAAACGCGTGTCGCTGCCGGAGCTCGAAGCGCGTCTCGCGCTGCATCCGTATGTCGCACAAGCGGCGATCGTGCCGCTGGAAGGCGCCTCGCGCGAGCGCGTCGGCGCCGTCGTGGCGCTGACGGAAGCCGGCTGCGAGGCATTGCGCGACGAAGGCCGCGTGCAACTCGCGCAAACCCTGCGCCGGCATCTCGCTGCCTATTTCGATGTGGTGGTGCTGCCGCGTCATTGGCGTTTCCGCCTCACGTTGCCGTTCGACGCGCGCGGCAAACTGCCCGTGGCCGCCGTCGCGGCGGCATTCGAGCCGCGCGCGGACGGCGTGGAAGTGCTCGCCGAAGCCCGCAGTGCCGACACGTTGCACTACGAACTGCGCGTGCCGCCGACACTCGTGCATTTCGCCGGCCACTTCCCCGGCCTGCCGATCCTGCCGGGCGTTGTCCAGGTGCACTGGGCCATGCATCTGGCGGCCGAACACGTGCCCGCGGTGCGCGCGCTGGCATCGGTCGACCGTCTCAAGTTCATGGTGCCGGTGCTCCCGGGCGCGGTGCTGAATCTCACGCTCGCACACGACGCCGCGCGTGGCCGCGTGCAGTTCGCGTACCGGCTGAGCGGGCGTGAATGCGCATCGGGGGTGATCGTGTATCGGGAGCCTGCATGATGCGCTTCGCTCCTTGCATCGTCATTCCGATTTACAACCACAAGGACGCGATCGGCGCGACCGTTGCCCATCTCGCGGTGCACGGCTTGCCGATCTTTGTCGTCGACGACGGTAGCGATGAGGCGACCCAGCAGGTGCTCGCTTCGCTCGCGCAACAGTACGCGGGGCAACTCACGCTGCTGCGTTTGCCGGTGAACGGCGGCAAGGGCGCGGCGGTGATGGCGGGACTGCGCGCCGCGCGCGCCGCGGAGTACACGCACGCTCTGCAGATCGATGCCGACGGCCAGCACGACGCGACGGACGTACCGCAGTTCATCGAAGCAGCGCTTGCCGAACCGGGCGCGGTGATCCTCGGCCGCCCGGTCTACGACGAGAGCGTGCCGAAATCGCGCCTCTACGGCCGTTATCTGACGCACGTGTGGGTGTGGATCGAAACGCTCTCACTGACGATCCGCGATTCGATGTGCGGCTTCCGTCTGTATCCGCTTGCGCTGGCCTGCGAGCTGATCGACAGCGTGCAACTGCCGACGCGTATGGACTTCGACATCGAAATTCTCGTGCGTCTGTACTGGCGGCGCGCTGCGTTCCGCTCGATTCCGACGCGTGTCACCTATGCAACCGATGGTGTTTCGCATTTCGACGTGCTGTGGGACAACGTGCGCATCAGCTGCAGCCACACGCGGCTCGTGTTCGGCATGCTGTGGCGTCTGCCGATGCTGCTCGCGCACAAAGTGATGCCGCGCCGTCCGGCTATCGCAAGTGAGGCGGTCAAACAGGGCGAACAGGACGAACCGGGCAAGGCGAGCACCCTGCGCGAACCCGGCCAGCACGCTGAACCACGCGAACCGAGCCCCCAGGACTGGTGGCGGATCGCCGAACGCGGCAGCCATCTGGGCATGTCCTTGCTCGCGCTCAGTTGCAAGCTGTTCGGCCGCCGTTTCACCGCGCTCTGGCTGCACCCGATCGTCGCGTATTTTCTGCTGACGGGCCGCGCCGCGCGCGAGGCGTCGAGCAACTACTTCACGCGTCTTGGCGAGGCCGCACCGCACGGCAATACGCCGCGCCCGGGTTGGCTGTCCGCCTATCGCCACATGCTGGCGTTCGCGCAATCGGGCTTCGACAAGCTCGCGGCATGGTCCGGCCGTGTCAACAACGCCGACGTCAAATTCGAAGATCCTTCGGCATTCGAAGCATTGGTGGCAAGTGGCAAAGGTGCACTCGTGATTGGCGCGCATCTCGGCAATCTGGAGATGACCCGCGCGCTCGCCGCGCAGGGCGCTTACGCCAAAGTCACCGCCGTGGTCTACACCGAACACGCGCGGCGCTTCAATAGCGTACTGGCGTCGGCGAATAGCCAGTTCGCGCGGCACCTGCTCGAAGTCAGCGATTTCGGTCCCGAGACCGCGATGATGATGCAGGAGCGCGTCGATGCGGGCGAGCTGCTGGTGATCGTCGGCGACCGCGTGCCGGCACACGAAGCGGGCCGCACGACCGAAGCACAATTTCTCGGCTCGACCGCCCCGTTTGCGCAAGGCCCCTACGTGCTCGCGCATGCGTTGGGCTGCCCTGTCTATCTGTTCTTCTGCCTGAAAGAGCGCGACGGCTATCGTCTGTATTTCGAACCGTTCGCCGAGCGCATCGAGTTGCCGCGCCGCGAACGCGCGCAGCATCTTGCCGCGTGGGCGCAGCGTTACGCGGCGCGCCTCGAGCACTATTGCCGCAAGGCACCTTATCAATGGTTCAATTTCTTCGATTTCTGGGCCAGCCCCAAGCGAGGCACACATGGCCGAACATGATCTGATCGACGCGCCGAACGCTAGCGCATATGAGAACGCGGGTGAAAACGCGCAGGCGGTGACGATCGGCGGCCGCAAGCTGACGATCGAAGAAGTCGTCGCGATCGCCCACCATCGCGCACCGGTTGCGTTGAGCGCCGATCCGGCGTGGCGTGCGCGCATCCAGCGCGGCGCGGATTTTCTGCGCCGGCATCTGGCATCGGGTGCGACCGTGTACGGCGTCAACACCGGCTATGGCGATGCGTGCGTGGTCGACGTGCCGATGGAACTCGTCGAGGCCTTGCCGTTGCAGTTGACGCGTTACCACGGCTGCGGAATGGGCCAGTATCTCGACGACGCGCAAACGCTCGCGGTGATCGCCGCGCGACTCAACTCGCTGGCCTACGGTTTCTCCGGCGTCCGCCCGGTGTTGCTCGAACGCCTTGCCGATCTGATCAATCATCGCGTGTTGCCGCGCATTCCGTCGGAAGGCTCGGTTGGTGCAAGCGGCGATCTGACGCCGCTCTCGTATGTGGCCGCCGCGCTCGCTGGTGAACGCGATGTGATGTTCGAAGACAGTCTGCGCAACGTGCGCGAAGTCTGGACCGAACTGGGTCACGAGTCACTCACGCTCGCACCGAAAGAAGGCCTCGCGCTGATGAACGGCACCGCAGTGATGACCGGCCTCGCCTGTCTCGCGTTTGCGCGTGCCGATCATCTGACGCGCCTCACCGCACGTCTCACGGCGCTTTCCACCGTCGCACTCGACGGCCGTGCCGCACACTTCGACGCGATGCTGTTCGAAGTGAAGCCGCATGCAGGCCAGGCTGAAGCCGCGGCGTGGATTCGCGACGATCTGAGCGGGCGCGACGATACGCCGGGGCATCGCCTGCAGGATCGCTATTCGATTCGCTGTGCACCGCATGTGATCGGCGTTGCGCGCGATGCCTTGTCGTGGGTGCGCCGCGACGTCGAGAACGAACTGAACAGCGCGAACGACAACCCCTTGATCGATCCCGACAACGAGCGGGTGCTGCACGGCGGCAACTTCTACGGCGGCCATATCGCGTTCGCGATGGACTCGCTGAAAGTCGCGGTCGCCAATCTCGCCGATCTGATGGACCGTCAGCTCGCATTGCTGGTCGACGTGAACTTTAACAACGGCCTGCCGCGCAATCTGTCGGGTGCGGCACCCGCGCGTGCCGCGATCAATCACGGTTTCAAGGCGGTGCAGATTTCGTCGTCCGCATGGACGGCCGAAGCGTTGAAGAACACGATGCCCGCTAGCGTGTTCTCGCGTTCGACCGAAGCGCACAATCAGGACAAGGTCAGCATGGGCACGATCGCTGCGCGTGACTGTTTGCGTGTGCTCGAGTTGACCGAACAGGTCGCCGCCGCGCATACGCTGGCGACGGTGCAAGCCGCGCGCCTGCGGTTGAAGATCGACAGCACCACGCCGGTTCCCGCACCGTTGCAGGCATTCATCGATAGCGTGACGGCGCAGTCGCCGTTCGTCGACGAAGACCGCGCGCTGGAGAGCGACCTGCGCGCGCTGACTGCGCGCATTGCCGCATGCGATTTGCTGAACGACTATCGGGGAGGCTCGCACGTATGACCGGCTCTCCTAAAGTGCTGACAGCCAGCGCGACGGTCGAAGTGCCGTTTCACGACGTCGACGCGATGAACGTGTGCTGGCATGGCCACTATCTGAAGTACTTCGAGATCGGCCGCGCGGCGCTCTTGCGCGTCTTCGATTACGACTACCGCGAGATGCAGGCCTCGGGCTACGTGTGGCCGATCGTCGAGGCGCATCTGAAGTACGTGCGCCCGGCCACCTACGGCCAGGCGCTCGAAGTGCGCGCGCAACTGCTCGAACACGAAAACCGCCTGAAGATAGGCTATGAAATTGTCGACTGCGCATCGGGTACGCGATTGACGAAGGGCTACACGATCCAGGTCGCGGTCGATGCCGCGACGCAGGAATTGCAGTTCGTGTCACCGCCCGTCGTATTCGAAAAGCTGGAGCGTGTATGGGGACGATGAACTTGCGCGGTGTGGCAGCGGGAGGGTTTCTCGTGCTAGGCGCGCTAAGCGTATTGATGAGCGTATCAAGCCTGGCAGCATGGCCGGCGGTGGCGTCTGCGGCTGAAACCGCACAGTCCGCCGGCAACCCCGCACTCGTCTCGCAGATCGCCTCCCATCTCGCACAGGCCAAGGGCGTCCGCGCGCAATTCACGCAAACGCAAACGCTCGCCGCGATGAAGCAGCCGCTCGTCAGCACGGGTTCGCTGCTGTTTTTCCGCGATCGTGGCGTGATCTGGCAGATCGACACGCCGTACAAAGCCACCTACGTGATCACCGACGCGGGCGTCGCCGAAGTCGACGCCAACGGCCAGCGCGTGACCGCTCACAGTGCCCAGGGCACACGCGGCGTCGCGCAGGTTTCGAAGATGATGCGCGCCATGCTAGGCGGCGATCTGTCGGCGCTGTACTCGCAATTCGACGTACAGGCCGAAGGCAGCGCCGCGCAGTGGCGCATGCAACTCACGCCGAATCAGCCGCAGATCGCGCAGTCGATCAAAGGTTTGCAGATGAATGGTGGCGACTATCTCCAAAGCTTGCGCATCACGCTCGCGAACGGCGACATCACGAAACTCGACTTTGCGAAAAGCGCGGCGGTGACCGAACCGACGCAGGCCGAGCGCAGCCTGCTCGGAGCGCCGTAATGCAGGTGCTGCAACAGCGGTCCGCGAAACAGGCGTGGGGTATGCGCGCCGCGTGGCTGCTGCTCGCGCTCGCCGCGGCGCTGTATTGCGGCTGGCGTTTCGCGGGACCTTCGCCGCTGCAGACCAATCTGCTGGCGTTGCTGCCTGCCACGGAAGCGGATCCTGTCGCCGAAAAGGCGGTCGATACGCTGGCGAGTGCGCTGGGCGACCGTACGGTTTTTCTGGTCACCAGCAACGATGACGCGCACGCCAAAGCGGCAGCGAAACAACTCGGCGCATCGTTGCAGAAGAGCGGAGCGTTCGGCTCGGTGACGGCGGAGTTGCCGCCGTTCGATCTGTCGCAGATCGCCGCGTTGTATATGCCGTATCGGTTCGGTTTGCTGGCGCCCGCTGACCGCACGGCATTCGCGCAGAGCAATGCTGCAAGCCCTACGTTGCACGACGCACTCGCGCAGCGCATCTACAGCCCATTGCACGGCGGCCTGACCACGCCGCTCGGCGACGATCCGTTCGGCTGGCTCGAACACTGGCTCGGCGGTTTGCCGCTCGCCACGTCGAATCTCGAACTCGAAGACAACATGCTGGTGTCGCATCGCGGCGCTGCGACCGGCGTGCTGATCGTCGCCACGCTGCCGGGCTCGGCCTACGAATCGAAAACGCAGCACGCCGTGCTCGCCGCGCTTGCGCAAGGTGAAAGCACCTTGAAGCAGGCGTTTCCTGACGTGTCGGTGGCGAGAACCGGTGCGGTGTTCTACGCGGAGTCGGCACGTAGCGCATCGGAACATGAGGTGCATCTGATCGGCGTCGCGTCGCTGTGCGGGATTGCGTTGCTGATGATGTGGGTGTTCCGCTCGCCGCGTCTGTTGCTGCTCGGTTTCGTTTCGACGGCGCTCGGCATCGTCTGTGCGCTCGCGGTGACAATGCTGGTGTTCGGTCAATTGCATCTGTTGACGTTGGTGTTCGGCGCGAGCCTGATCGGCGAAGCGGTCGATTATTCGATTCAGTATTTCGTGGTCTATCTCGGCGCGGGGCGCGATTGGGATTCGCGCCGCGGTGCGCGTGCAGTGCGCCCGGCCTTGACGGTTGCGCTTGCCACCAGCCTGCTTGGCTACGCGATCCTTACGTGGGTGCCGTTCCCCGCGCTCAAGCAGATTGCATGCTTCGCGATTGCGGGCATTGTGACCGCGTATGCCTCCGTGCTGTGGTTGTTGCCCGCGCTGCTCACGCGCCCGCCGAAGCGCGGCCCGCAGCACCTGTTCGCTGGCGCGGCGCGTGTGCTGACGGTCTGGCATCGCACGATCGGCGGCAAGCGCGCATGGTTCGTCGCGGCGCTGTTGGTGATCGTTGCCATTCCCGGCTGGTTACGTCTGACGAGCGACGACGATATCCATCTGCTGATCCAGCGTGATCCTTCGCTGGTCGCGCAGGAAGACAAGGTGCGCGCGGCGGTTGGTGTCGATAACAGCGCGCAGTTTTTTGTCGTGCGCGGTGAGACGCCGGAAATCGTCTTGCAACGCGCGGAAGCGCTGGGCGCGAAGCTCGACGGGTTGAACGGCACGGCGAACAAGGTCGGCAGCTATCAGTCGGTGGCGCATTTCGTGCCGTCCGCTAAACAGCAAAACGAAGACCGCTCATTGCTTGCGCAGCACGTATTCAACGACCCCGCGGCATTGCGCGCGACGCTGCTGCAGGCGGGCTTTAAAGACGAAGTCGCCGATGCCTGGCTCGCCACGTATGCGAAACCGCAGCCGCTGCTTACGCTCGACACGTGGCTCGCGGCACCGTGGTCGCAGCCCTACAGGCATCTGTGGCTAGGTGAAGTCGATTCGGCTACCAAAGCGTATGCGGCAGTCGTGATTCCACAAGGCGTGACGCCGCAGAACGAACCCGCGCTGATCGCCACCGCGCGGGCGCTGCCCGGCGTCGTATTCGTCGACAAGGCGGCGAGCGTCTCGAAGCTGTTCGGCGCGTATCGCGTGGATAGCGGGTGGTGGCTCGGCGGTGCGCTCGCGCTCGTGCTGGTCCTGCTGATGCTGCGCTACCGCGCGCGCGGCGGCATTGCCGTGACGCTGCCGGTGCTGCTCGCGGTCGCCGTCACGCTCGCGGTGTTCGGCTACGTCCACGTGCCGCTCAACCTGTTCAACTGGCTCGCGCTGATGCTGGTGCTCGGCGTTGGCGCAAACTATGCGGTGTTTCTGCGCGAAGGCTGCCTGCGCGCGGACGCGGATCTCGGCGCAGTGTGGACCGGCGTGCTGCTGTCGTCGGCCACCACGCTGCTGTCGTTCGGCATGCTTGGCATGAGCGCGATGCCCGCGCTGAAGAGCTTTGGCGCCACGCTCGCGCTCGGCATCCTCGTATCGGTGCTGCTCGCGCCGATCGGCATGCCATCGGAATCAAGGAGGGCCGCATGAAGGCGCCATCAGTTTATTTGCACGCGCTCGGCATGATCAATGCGCTCGGCGGTGACCTCGATGCAATCATCCCGGCGCTTGTCGCGGGTTACGCACCCGGTATGGCGCACGCGCATACGGGCATTGGCGAAGCGTTTGTCGGCAGCGTGCTCACGCCTCTCGATCGGGCGCCGCCTGCCGGGCTCGCACGGTACGATTGTCGCAATAACCGCTTGCTGCTGGCCGCGCTGACGCAGATCGCGCCGGCGGTCGACGCGGCGCGCGAGCGTTACGGCGCGCATCGGATCGGCGTGGTGCTCGGCACCAGCACGTCGGGTATCGAAGCGGCCGAAGCCGCGTTCGTCTATCAGGCGCAAGCAGGCAACCTGCCCGCCAACTTCAATTACCGGCAGATGGAGATCGGCACCGCCGCGCCGTTCGCCGCCGCCGCGCTCGGCGTGCAGGGCCCGGCCTTCACGATCTCGACCGCTTGCACCTCGAGCGCGAAGGCCTTTGCGTCGGCGCGCCGTCTGCTGCAATTACGACTGTGCGACGCCGTGGTGGTGGGGGGCGTCGATTCGCTGTGCGAGTTGACGGTGCAGGGTTTCGCCTCGCTCGAATCGACCAGTGGCGTACGCACCAATCCGATGAGCCGCAATCGCTGCGGGATCAACGTCGGCGAAGGCGCAGCCGTGTTCCTGATGAGCCGCGAAGAAGCGGCAGTACGACTCGCGGGCGTCGGCGAATCGAGCGACGCACATCATATTTCCTCGCCGGATCCTCAAGGTGTGGGCGGCGAACTCGCGTTGCAGGCAGCGTTGGCCGACGCGGGCGTCGCATCGTCGGCGATCGGCTATGTGAATCTGCATGCCACCGCGACACGCAAGAACGACGACATGGAAGCGAAGCTGATGGCGCGTGTCTTCCCCAAGGGCGTGGCGACGAGCGGCACCAAGCCGCTGACGGGTCACCAACTCGGCGCGGCGGGCGCGACCGAACTCGCCTTCGCATGGCTGACGCTGGCGCGCACGAATGGGCCGCAACCCGTGCCGCTGCCGCGTCATCTGTGGGACGGCGATGCGGATCCCGCGTTGCCGGTGCTCGACCTGGTCGAAACCGAACGCTTTCTGCCGCAAGGCGCGGGACCGCAGTACGTGATGAGCAATTCGTTTGCGTTCGGCGGCAGCAATGTCAGCCTGATTCTGGCACGGTGACGCGCGCGATGATCCAGACGCCCTCCATTCAGGATCTCATCCTGCAACCGATCGAAACGATCATTCCGCATCGCGGCACCATGCTGCTGATCGATGCCGTGAGCACGTTCAGCGAAGATGCGCTGAGCGCGCGCGCCACCGTCCATGCCGACGCCTGGTATGCCGACTCCGACGGCGCGATGCCAGCATGGATCGGCATCGAGTTGATGGCGCAGACCATCGCGGCGCACGTCGCGCTGCTGGCCATGCGCGGCGGCGGCCATGCGCGCCCCGGTGTGCTGCTCGGCTCGCGCAGCTATCGCGCTTTGCAACCGTCGTTCGCGGGCGGTGCCCAGTTGCTGATCCGCGCAATAGAATTGCTGCGCAGCGAGGAAGGCCACGGCGCCTACGAATGCACGATCCACCATGGCGACGTGTGTTGCGCCGAGGCGGTCATCAAGGTCTTTCAGCCGCGCGATTTTCAGTCATTCATCGAAGGGAGTTTCAGTTCATGAGCCGGCGTGTTCTCGTTACCGGCGCAAGCCGCGGCATCGGCCGCGCGATTGCGTACAAGTTGGCCGCAGACGGTTTCGCGGTGTCGGTGCATTGCCGCACGGGCCGCACTGAAGCCGAAGCCGTGGCAACGGGCATCGCCGCGCAAGGCGGTACGGCGCGCGTGCTGCAATTCGATGTGCGCGATCGCGCCGCGTGCCGCGAAGTGCTCGAAGTGGATGTCGTGGCGCACGGCGCGTACTACGGCATCGTATGCAGCGCGGGCGTGACGCGCGACGCCGCGTTCCCTGCGCTCACCGAAGAAGACTGGGACATCGTGATCGAAACCGGTCTCGACTCGTTCTACAACGTCGTCCATCCGCTGACCATGCCGATGGTGCGGGCGAAGAAGGGCGGACGGATCGTCACGATCGCGTCGGTCTCCGGCGTGATGGGCAATCGCGGCCAGGTCAACTACAGCGCGGCGAAAGCCGGCCTGATCGGCGCGTCCAAGGCGCTCGCCGTCGAACTGGCAACGCGCAACATCACCGTCAATTGCGTCGCGCCGGGTTTGATCGACACCGGCATGCTCGACGATATGCCGCTCGAGCAGGCATTGAAGACGGTGCCGATGAACCGCGTCGGCCAGCCTGCCGAAGTGGCGTCCGTGGTCAGCTTCCTGATGTCGGATGCGGCCTCGTATGTCACGCGCCAGGTGATCGGCGTCAATGGTGGGATGGTGTAATGAAACGCGTCGTCATTACCGGCATGGGGGGCGTCACGGCGTTCGGTGACGACTGGGACGCAATCGAAGCACGCCTGAAAAGCGGCGTGAACGCAGTGCGCCGGATGCCCGAGTGGGATTACTTCGAGTCGCTGCATACGCGGCTCGCGTGTCCGTTGCCGGGCTTCACGGCGCCGGCGCATTACCCGCGCAAGAAAACCCGCTCCATGGGGCCGGTGTCGATGTACTCGGTGCGCGCGAGCGAACTGGCGCTCGCCGACGCGGGCCTCGCCGACGACAACAGCATCAAGGACGGCCGCATGGGCGTTGCCTATGGCTCGTCGTCGGGCTCGGTGCAGCCGATTCGCGCGTTCGGCACGATGCTCGAAACCGGCTCGATGAGCGACGTCACGTCGAACAGCTACGTGCAGATGATGCCGCACACCACAGCGGTCAACGTCAGCCTGTTCTGGGATCTGAAAGGGCGGATCATCCCGACCTCGTGCGCGTGCGCATCGGGCAGTCAGGCGATCGGCTACGCGTATGAAGCGATCCAGGCCGGCAAGCAGGCGCTGATGCTGGCGGGCGGCGCGGAGGAAATGTCGGGCCCGGCGGTCGCCGTGTTCGATACGCTGTACGCCACCAGCACGCGTAACGACGAGCCGCATCTCACGCCGCGTCCGTTCGACGCCGCGCGTGACGGCCTCGTGGTCGGCGAAGGCGCGGCGACGCTGGTGCTCGAAGAATACGAACACGCGGTGGCGCGCGGCGCGCGGATTCACGCGGAGATCGTCGGCTTCGGCTGCAATTCGGACGGCGCGCACATGACCCAGCCGACCGCCGAAACCATGGCGCTTGCCATGCAGCTCGCTTTGAAAGATGCGCAACTGCCGCCCGAAGCGATTGCCTACGTGAACGCGCACGGCACCTCCACGGACCGCGGCGACATCGCCGAAAGCCATGCGACCGCGCAGACCTTCGGCGCGCGCATGCCGATCAGTTCGCTCAAAAGCTATGTCGGCCATACGCTCGGTGCATGCGGTGCGCTGGAGGCGTGGTGGACCATCGAGATGATGAAGCGCAACTGGTATGCACCGACCTTGAATCTGGAGAACGTCGATCCGGCCTGTGCACCGCTCGATTACATCGTCGGCACGGGTCGTGAGATCGACGCCGAACATGTGATGAGCAACAACTTTGCATTCGGCGGCATCAACACGTCGCTGATTTTCAGGCGCGTTCGATGAGCGTGCCGCTGCAACGCGTGGTCGTCACCGGCATGGGGATCGTGTCGTGCCTCGGCAATACGCTCGACGATGTGTCCGCCGCGCTGCGCGCGGGCCGCTCGCGCATCGAGCGGATCGACGCGTGGCGTGAGCGCGGTTTCGGCTCGCAGGTGGCGGGCGTCGCATCGGTCGCGCAGGAGCCGCCGTTCGATCGCAAGCTCGAACGTTTCATGGGCGACACCGCGCGCTTTGCGTGCCACGCGGCGAAGAAAGCGATCGACGATGCCGGGCTCGACCTCGCCGCGTTGCGCTCGCCGCGCGCTGGCACGGTGATCGGCTCGGGCGTCGGCACGATGTCGAGTTACGACGTGTCCGTGTCGATTGCGAATACCCGCGGCGTCGACAAAGTGCCGCCCTATACGGTTCCACACGCGATGAGCAGCACCGCGTCGGCCAACGTCGCGCAGGTGTTCGGACTTGAGGGCGTGAGCTATTCGCCATCGTCGGCGTGCACGACGTCGGCGCTCGCCATCGGCCAGGCGATGCAGCTGATTCAGACCGGCCGCCAGCAGATCGTGCTGGCCGGTGGTAGCGAGTCGCTGCACGACAACATGACGCTAATGTTCGACGCGATGGGGGCGCTGTCGCGCGGCTTCAACGACACGCCGCAGCGCGCTTCGCGTCCCTACGATACGGCGCGTGACGGCTTCGTGATTGCCTCGGGCGGCGGCGTGCTGGTGCTCGAATCGCTCGATCACGCGTTGGCGCGTGGGGCCCGCATTTACGCCGAACTGACCGGCTTCGGCGACTGCACGGACCGCGCGGGTATGGTCGCGCCGCATGCGGCCGGCATCGCACGGGCGATGCGCGGCGCGTTGGGCGAAGCGGGCAAGCGCCCGGACTACGTCAACACGCACGCACCATCGACGCCACTTGGCGACGTCGAAGAATTGCGCGCATTGATCGATGTATTCGGCGGCGAAATCCCTGCGTTTTCGTCGACTAAAGGCATGACCGGGCATCCGCTCGGCGCGTGCGGTGCGCATGAGGCGATCTACACGTTGCTGATGATGCGCGACGGTTTCATCGCGGGGACAGCAGGCATCGAGACGCTGGAGCCGGGCGTCGACGGCATGCCGCTCGTGCGCACGACACGCGACGCACGCATCGGTTCGGCGATGTCGATCTCATTCGGGTTCGGCGGCAGTTGCGCAAGCCTGATATTCGAAGGGTGGCCGGGCGGTTGAACCGGCCGCGATTTTAAAAAAACGAGGGCAATAAAAATGAAAAGAATTTTTGTACTGGGTGCGCTGGCGGTGGTGGTGCTGACGCAGGCGGGATGCGGCACCGACGTGAAGTCGGTGCCGCTCGCGGCAGCCGGCGGTCAGTCGCGCGGCGGCGTGCCGGTGTATTTCGGCCAGCAGAGTCACCCGGCGGTGACGGCGAGGTTGGGCGACGTGTCCTACTCGGTGCGGATCGCGCGCAAGGTGGCGAGTCCCGACGATGCATGCCACGAAGCGCTAGCCGAAGCCGTGCAGAAACTGCGCGCGGCGGCCCGCGAACGCAACGCCAACGCCGTGATCGACGTATCGACGCGCTTTCATAGCACCGAGAGCAACTCGTCGACCGACTTCACCTGCGGCGTGAGCCCGAGCGCGGCCGCCATCGCGGTGAGCGGCCAGCTTGTCGTGCTGGAAGCGAACTAGGTCGAATCGAATTCAGAACTCACAAGAGCAACAAAAACCACTCAGGAGTCTCGATGAAACGCAATCTGCTGTTTGCCGCGCTGTTCGCTTCGCTCGCCACGCTGAGCGCTACTCAGGCTTTTGCTCGCGACACGGTTGATAACTATCCGGTTGCGCCGGCGCTGCAGAGCGAACCGGGCAAGGTCAGTGACGACATCGGGTTGTATTTCGCGGGCCAGCGGCATCCGGCGGTGCTCAAAACGATGGGCGAATTCGCGACCAACAAGAAGACCAACGCCTTCGGCAAGAGCGACCTGGAAGCGTGTCAGCACGTGTTCCTTTCGGCGGTGATCGAGTTGCAGGATCGCGCGCGCAAGGAAGGCGGCAATGCGGTGATCAACATCAAGAGCAACTACAAGAACGAAGTGCGTGAGAGCGCGACGGAGTTCACGTGTGGCGCGGGTGCGGTAATTGCTGGCGTGGCGCTGAAGGGCGATGTGGTGACGCTGCGCGGCAAATGATCGCCAAAGTGGCCTCGGAGTTGAGTACGCAAATGAGCACGCAAATAAGCGCGCAAATAGGCATGCCGTGATGCTTACCAGGGCGGTGGCATGCCACCGCCCTGGCGGGATTCAATCTGCCTTGACTGCCGCGACATTGACCAGCGTTTCACGACGCTTGCCAGGCTGCGGGCGGTACAGGCCGAGGCGCTCGAGGAGGCCGAAGTCTTTCGCGCGGCTCCACCAGAGATACGGCAGCGAGACGTTGCGCTGCTCGAAGCGGAAACCGCCGCGGCGGATCATGTCGAGGTAGCCGGCGGCGCTTTTCTGCACGTGCATGGGATGGCGGAACAGCAGCCGGATCACCCACGATTTGATGTACGCGTCGGTGGATTCGGCGAACAGCAGGATGCCGCCTGGTTTGAGCACGCGGCGGAATTCGGCGAGCGCGCGGTCCTGCTCGACGAGGTGGTGGAAGGTTTGATGACAGAACACGATGTCGGCGCTGGCATCGGGTAGCGGCAATTGCGCGCAGTCGCCGTGCAGCATTTCGATATCGGCGAGCTTGTCGCGGCACGCGCGGGCCGCATTGGCGGCAAGCGCCAGCGACGGTTCGTGAAAATCGACGCCGACGATGCGGCGCGGCTTGAACGCGTCGGCAAGCAGGTGGAACGAAATGCCTTGCCCGCAGCCGACGTCGACGATAACCGGCGCGGCAGGCAAGGGCGCGTCGATCAGGCGTTTGAGGTCATTGATCGCGACCCGCAGGACGTGATGTTCCCACGTGTAGGTGCGCAGGAACCAGATTCCGAAGGCCGTTTCCGGCACGAAAGACACACTGGATGTTTCGGATGGCGACACGCTGGGCTCCGACGAAATATTGTTCTTGCTGTGACGCGTAATTGTAACGAAAAGTAAGGATGCAGCGTAACGCTGTTCCGTGCAAGCAAACGATTGAGGCAACCTTGAGTACACATTCGACAAAGCGCATAACCGTCGACGTAGCGATCATCGGTGCGGGTCCGGCAGGCGCAGTCACGGCGGCGCTTTTGCGCCGGGCGGGCCGTTCGGTTCGGGTGCTGGAGCGCCAGCATTTTCCGCGCTTCTCGATCGGCGAAAGTCTGCTGCCCCAAAGCATGGCCTACCTCGAAGAGGCGGGCATGCTGCAGGCGGTGGTCGAAGCCGGTTTCCAGTACAAGAACGGCGCGCATTTCATTCACCGCGGCCAGTCGTCGGCGTTCGACTTCCGCGACAAGCATTCGCCGGGGTGGGGCACCACGTACCAGGTCGAGCGCGCGGTGTTCGACGATATTCTGATTCGCTGCGCGGCGGAGCAGGGTGCCGACGTGCGATTCGGCCACACGGTGCGCGCGATGCATCCGGGCGAGAAGGGCAACAAGCCGGTACTCGAGGTGATCGACGAAGCGGATAACGCGTATGAAGTGGAGGCGCACTTCGTGTTCGACGCGAGCGGGTTCGGCCGCGTGCTGCCACGCTTGCTGAATCTCGAAGCGCCTACGCGCATGCCGACACGTGCCGCGATCTTCACGCACGTACGCGATGGCATTCCGGCCGGCGCGACCGATCGCAACAAGATCTGCGTGGCGACGCACCCGGAGCGCCGCGACGTGTGGTTCTGGATGATTCCGCTGGCGGGCGGCCGCTCCTCCGTGGGTTGCGTTGCCGAGGCAAGTTTCCTCGACGTGCCGGAAGGCGAGCGTGACGCGAAACTGCGGGCGTTGATCCAGCAGGAGCCGACACTTGGGCCGTTGATCGGCAATGCACCGTTTTTGATGCCGGTGCGTCATATCGGCGGCTACGCGGCGAACGTCGAGCGTTTGCATGGACCGGGCTATGCGCTGCTCGGCAATGCGGGCGAATTTCTCGATCCGGTGTTCTCGTCCGGTGTGACGATTGCGCTGCGTTCCGCGCATCTCGCGGTGCAGACATTGAACCGGCAACTGGAGGGCGAGCAGGTCGACTGGTCGGCCGCTTACGACGTACCGTTGCGCAAGGGGATCGATACGTTCCGCGCCTTTGTCGAACGTTGGTACACGGGCGAGTTGCAGGACATTATTTTTTATCCGGACCAGACGCCGTCGATCCGCCGCATGATCAGCGCGGTACTGGCGGGTTACGCGTGGGATGAGTCGAATCCGTATGTGGCCGATCCGGTACGCCGTCTGAATGCGTTGCACGACGTGTGCACTCACCGTTGACCATTGATCGGGCCGCACGGCACGGGCAAATGAAAACGGCGCTTCCTGAAGGAAGCGCCGTTTTTCATTCAACCGCCTGAATCAGTTCAGGCGTCGGCTCACGGATCCAATCAGGCCGCGATCTTCGCCGCGCGCGATGCGTGTTGCCGCACGTCGTCGCGACGATGCACGCGCTTGCCCGCGGCATACGTTTCGTAGATCGCGCGGTCGTCGCCGAGCAGCGCGAACGCGAACAGCAGTTCTTCGAGCGATTCGGTGCGTGCGGTACGGCGTGCGAGCAGCGGTGTGGCTTGCGGATCGAGCACGACGAAATCGGCTTCCGACTTCGGTTTCAGCGTGCCGACCTTATCGGCCAGATCGAGCGCTTCGGCCGCGCCTGCGGTGGCCAGATAGAACATCCGCGTGGCTGTCAGATGATGGCCCGTCAGGCGCGCGACCTTGTGCGCTTCGTTCATTGTTTGCAGCATCGAGAACGAGGTGCCGCCGCCGACATCAGTTGCCAGTGCGATCGGCATGCCGGCTTCGTCGGCCTTATCGAAGTCGAACAGGCCGCTGCCGAGGAACAGGTTCGAGGTCGGGCAGTGCGAGGCGACCGTGCCGGTTTGCGCCATGCGCTTGCGGTCTTCCTCGTCGAGGTAGATGCAATGGCCGTACACCGCGCGGCGGCGCAGCAGGCCGTAGTGATCGTAGATGTCCAGATAGCTGCGGTGGCCGGGGAACAGATCGGCGACCCACTTCACTTCGTCGGTATTCTCCGCGACGTGGCTCTGGATGAAGATGTCCGGATGCTTGCCGGCCAGCACGCCGCACGCTTCGAGTTGCGCTTCGGTTGAGGTCGGCGCGAAACGCGGCGTGAGCGCGTACATCTGGCGGCCACGGTTGTGCCAGCGGCCGATCAGTTCGGCGCTGTCGTCATAACCCGATTGCGCGGTGTCGCGCAGAAACTCGGGGCAATTGCGGTCCATCAGCACCTTGCCGGCCACCATGCGCAGATTGCGCGCTTCGCTCTCGGTAAAAAGGGCGTCGGCCGATTCCTTGTGGACCGTGCAATACACGAGCGCGGTGGTCGTGCCGCAAGCCAGCAGTTCTTCGACGAAGAAGCTTGCCGTATCGCGCGCATAAGCCGGATCGGTGAAGCGGCGCTCGGTCGGGAACGTGTACGTCTCGAGCCACGGCAGCAGACCCGGCGCCGGCGAGGCGATCATGTCGGTCTGCGGATAGTGAATGTGCGTATCGATGAAACCCGGCACGATCAGCTTGTCGCGCATTTCCTGCACCTGGGTGCCCGGTGCGAGTTGCGACGCGAGCGCCGCATACGCGCCCGCCGCGACGACATGGCCGTCTTCGACGATCAGCAAACCGTCCTCGTTGAAGACCGCCGCGTTGGGCGATTGTGCAGGATCGCCGTTGAAGGTCAGCAGTTGTGCGCGGAATGCTGATTGAGCGCGTTGGGCTGATTGTGCCGATTGAGTCATGAAAAACCGTCTCCGTATTTGTGAGGAGCTAAACAGCGCAGACGGCGGCTTGATTCTGGGTCTGAAACGAACCCGTGCCGCCGCCGGCTGCTATTCATTGGCCCGTCAATGCGGGCCGCTTGAGTGCCAGTGCGCGTCGAGCTTCGCGATCAGTTCGCTGCGTTGCTCGGGCGTGACGAACGACGCTTCGAAGCTGTTGCGGATGATCGTGTAGACCTCGGCATCGTTGAGCTTCAACGCGTCGATGGTGGCGAAATAGTTGGCGTTCACGTAACCGCCGAAATAAGCCGGATCGTCGGAATTCACCGTGACGGCGACGCCGCGATCGAGCAGGTCCTTCAGCGTATGTTTGGTCATGTCGTCAAACACACAGAGCTTGAGGTTCGACAGTGGGCACACGGTCAGCGCGACGCGTGAATCGGCGAGGCGCGTGACGAGCGCCGGATCTTCGATGCTGCGCACGCCGTGGTCGACGCGGTCCACTTTGAGCAGATCGAGCGCTTCGTAGATATACGACGGTGGGCCTTCTTCGCCCGCGTGTGCGACCAGTTTCAGGCCGAGTGCGCGTGCCTTGGCGAAGACGCGTTCGAACTTCGAAGGCGGATGGCCGCGCTCCGACGAATCGAGACCCACGCCGATCAGGCGATGTTTGTACTGCTCGAACAGCGGCAGCGCTTCGTCGAACGTGGCGAGCGCGTCTTCTTCCGATAGATGGCGCAGGAAACACAGAATCAGCTTGCTCGTCATGCCGCGCTTTTCCGCATCGGCCAACGCGCGATCAATGCCGGCGACGACGGTTGCGATCGGCACGCCACGTTCCGTATGCGTTTGCGGATCAAAGAAGATTTCGCTGTGGACCACGTTATCGGCGAGGCAGCGTTCGACATACGCCGTCGTCATGTCGTAGAAGTCCTGCTCGTGCAGCAGCACGCTTGCGCCGGCGTAATAGATGTCGAGGAACGATTGCAGATCGGTGAACGCATACGCGGCGCGCAGCGCTTCGATCGAGTCGTACGCGAGCTTCACGCCGTTGCGTTCGGCAAGCGCGAAGATCAGCTCGGGTTCGAGCGAACCTTCGATATGAATGTGCAACTCGGCCTTCGGGGCGCGAGCGGCTTTCTCAATGAGTGCCGTGGGGGTAGCGGTCGTTGTATTCATGGTCGGTCAGAAGTTCGTTGGAGTCGTTTCGCGCCGGATGCGGGATGCAGGACAGGAGGCAATCGCTGTGGGGCGGCAGGTCGAGTGTGCGTCAAATCAGACCGTCTGCGCCGCGTGCGCGCCCGCATTTGCCTCCACTGCCTGCAACACTTGAGCAGCCGCGGAGATCGCGATGATCTCCGGCGACTTGTCGACGATACCGTCGACGCCGAGCGGGCACTTCATCCGCGCAATCTGCGAAGGATCGATGCCACGCGCGGCCAGCCGATGTTCGAACTGCTTGCGTTTGCTGTGCGAGCCGATCATGCCGAAGAAGGCGAAATCGCCACGCCGCAGAATGCGTTCGGCCAACTCGAGATCGAGCGCATGGTTGTGCGTCATCACGATGAAGTACGTGTGCGGCGCGGCCTGGTCGATGGCTTCGTCGGGTGCGTCGTTCGGATCGAACTTCACGTTCGGCGCATGCAGCGTTTCCGCGGGCGGAAACTGCGCGTCGCGCTCGTCGACCCAGCGCACGGTGCAAGGCAGCGTGGCCAGCACGCGAACCAGCGCCGCGCCCACGTGACCGGCGCCGAACAGCACGACCTGGAAGTCGCCTGGCGCGATGGTTTCGGTGAGCAGCGCGCCGCTGTCGTCGAAACCGGCGCCGTCCCACAGCAGGCAGTCGGAGGCATCGACACCCGGTTCGGGGTCGGAGAGCATCACCGCATCCGGTGCGGGGCCGAATGATACGCTACGCACCGTCGAAAGGCCCGCGGCCACGCGTTTCGCGAGCGAGGTGATCCAGCCGAGGTCGCCGATGTCGAGGCGCTCGAAGGCGAGAATCACGGCGCCGCCGCAGCATTGGCCGAGACTGGGGCCAAGCGCGAAGCGTTCGAGGCGGCGCATATGCGGCGAGCGCATGCCGTCGCGCAGCACCTGGCGCGCCGTCTCGATGGCTTTCCATTCGAGGTGTCCGCCGCCGATCGTGTGCTTGGCCGAATCGCGCGTGACGATCATCTTGGTGCCGGCTTCGCGGGGCGCCGACCCTTCGACGCGTGCGACCGTCACCAGCACGGCGGCGTCGCCGTGCGCGAGCAGTTGTTGCAGGTCAGGTAGCCAGGCTTGCATCCGGCGGTTCTCCATACGTGGCCGCGCGGGGTGTCCGTGCGGCCGGTTGAGTGTGGCGGGACGCGTTCGTGTCGCGTCGGGCCCAGGTTTTAAGTTGCTTAAAGCCGTTCAACGGTTCATCAAATTGCTAAACCGGTGTGGTGGCGGTTGAGGCTGCGGCTGCCGCTTCCGTTGCTTGTTCCGCCGGCAGTCCTGTCGCGGGCTCCGTCGTCGTCCCCGGCGATTGCAACGCGTCCAGCGCGTCGAGAATCGCTTCGGGCGTCGCCGGCGCGCGAAGCTGCGGCGCGTTTTCCGCACCCGGCACCGCGGCCGCAACAGCGTCGCGAATCGCGAGAAACACTGAAAACGGCAGCAGCAGAGGCGGCTCGCCCACGGCCTTCGAATGGAACACGGTCGGCTCGACGTTCTGATTCTGATAAAGCTGCACATTGAACGCCGCGGGCGTATCGCTGACGGCGGGAATCTTGTACGTCGACGGCGCGTGCGTCATCAGGCGGCCATCGCGGTTCCACCACAGTTCTTCGGTGGTGAGCCAGCCCATGCCCTGAATGAAGCCGCCTTCCACCTGGCCGAGATCGATCGCCGGATTGATCGATTGGCCGGCGTCGTGCAACACGTCCGCGCGCACCAGTTTCCATTCGCCGGTCAGCGTGTCGATCACCACTTCCGACACGGCCGCACCGTACGCAAAGTAATAAAACGGGTGACCGGTCAGCGTTTTCGCGTCCCAGTGCACTTTCGGCGTCGTGTAGAACCCGTCCGACCACAACTGCACACGCGCCAGATACGCTGCGGCGACCAGTTGCTCGAATGGCATCGCACCGCCGTTCACCGACACTTCACCGCTGGCGAATTCCACTGCGTCTGCGGTGCCGCCGAGCTGCTTTGCCGCGAGTTTGGCGAGCCGGTCACGAATGGTCCGCGCAGCGGCTTCGGCGGCTTTGCCGTTCAGGTCGCTGCCGGTGGAGGCGGCGGTCGCCGAGGTGTTGGCGATCTTCGACGTATCGGTCGCTGTCACGCGCACGCGCGAAAGCGGCAGACCGAGCTGGTTCGCGACGACTTGCGCGACCTTCGTATTCAGCCCCTGGCCCATTTCGGTGCCGCCGTGATTGACGAGTACCGAACCGTCTTTGTACACGTGCACCAGCGCGCCGGCCTGATTCAGAAACGGCACGTTGAACGAGATGCCGAACTTCACCGGCGAGAACGCAAGGCCACGTTTGAGCACCGGACTTTTTGCATTGAACGCGGCGATCGCTTCGCGGCGCGCGCGGTAGTCGCTGGTGGCAAGCAACTCATCAGTTAGCGGCGCGATGATGTTGTCTTCGACGCGCTGTCCGTACGGCGTCGTGTCGCGTTCGCCGATGCCGTAGTAGTTGGCGAGCCGCACGTCGAGCGGATCGCAGTGCAATTGACGCGCGATGCTGTCGAGCATCACTTCCATCACCAGCGCGCCTTGCGGGCCACCGAAGCCGCGAAACGCGGTGTTCGATTGCGTATTCGTCTTGCAGCACAGCGCGACGATGTCGACGTCGGACAGGTAGTACGCGTTGTCGAAGTGACAGACGGCACGGGTTGCGACCGCGCCGGACAAGTCAGCGGAATAGCCGGCTCTCAAGGCGATTTCGACGCGCGCGCCGAGGATGCGGCCGCTATCGTCAAAGCCTGCTTCGTACTCGTAGACCGCGTCGTGGCGCTTGCCGGTGATCATGAAATCGTCGTCACGGTCGGCCCGCAGTTTGACCGGGCGGCGCAGCAGCTTCGCTGCCAACGATGCCACGCACGCGAACACCGCCGATTGCGATTCCTTGCCGCCAAAGCCGCCGCCCATCCTCCGGCATTCGCACACGACGTTATGTGCCGGCCAGCCGAGCATATGCGCGACGACCTGCTGCATTTCGCTCGGATGCTGCGTCGAACTGTAGACAAGCATGCCGTCCATTTCCTTCGGCACGGCGTACGCGATCTGGCCTTCGAGATAGAACTGTTCCTGGCCGCCGACTTCGAACGTGCCGCGGATCTTATGCGGCGCGGCGGCGATTTTCGCGTCGGGCTCGCCGCGCTTCAGATGCAGCGGCGGCAGGACGAACTGCTTATTGGCTTTCGCTTCGGCCGGCGTGAGGACGACGTCGAGCGGTTCATATCGTACGACGTCATCGCTTTTCGCCAGCCCAGCGGCGCGGCGCGCGAGTTCATGACTTTCGGCAATCACCGCGAACACCGGTTGGCCGAGATACAGCACTTCGTCTACAGCGAGAATCGGATCGTCGTGCAGCACCGGGCCGCAGTTGTTCTCGCCGGGGATATCTTCGGCGGTCAGCACCGCGATTACGCCAGGCGCTTTTCTGACGGCATCCAGATCGAGCGACACGATCCGCGCGTGCGCGTGCCGCGACAACCCAAGCGCCGCGTGCAGCGTGCCTTGCAATTCGGGGACATCGTCGGTGTAGGTGGCTTCGCCGCTCACATGCAGCGCAGCCGATTCGTGCGGCAAGGAGACGCCGATCGCCGTCTCGCCCTCCGGAACGGCGGCGTGCCTGGCAGCAGGTTCGACGAAAGCATCGGTCCGGTTCATCACGACGACTCCTTCGCAACGGCCGCGTCGGGCGCGCCGGCTTCGTACGCGAACGCATTCACGTCGAAGAGGGCGAGCGGCGCGTCATCGCGCGTTTCGAGGTGGAAGCGCCACAGCAGGTTGCGCGCCACCTTCAGTCGATAGGCGCTCGAGGCGCGCATGTCGGTGAGCGGCTGGTAATCGGCGACGAGTGCGTTCATCGCTTGCCGCGCGGTGCTTTCGTTCCATGTTGCGCCATTCAGCGCCGCTTCGGTTTGCGCGGCGCGTTTAGGCGTCGCGGCCATGCCGCCGAACGCGATGCGAGCCTCCCTGATTGCGCCGTTTTCGCCGATGTGCAGCGCGAATGCGGCGCACACCGCGGAGATGTCCTGATCGTAACGCTTCGCCACTTTGTACGTGCGGAAGCGCAGATCGCGCGCCGGACGCGGCACACGCAGCGCGGCGACGAATTCGCCGGCCGCGAGCGCGGTTTTCTGATAGCCGAGGTAGAAGGCGTCGAGCTTCAGTGCGCGGGTTTTGGCGCCGTGGCGCAGCACGACTTCAGCGTCGAGCGCGAGCAGCGCGGGCATCGAATCGCCGATTGGCGAGCCGTTCGCGACGTTGCCGCCGAGTGTGCCGGCATTGCGGATCGGCAGCGACGCAAAACGCGTCCACAGTTCGGCCAGTTCGGGGTAATCGGCGGCGAGCGCCGCGTAGGCGTCTTCGAGCGTGACGGCGGCGCCAATCGTCAGCGTCTGCGCATCGCGCTCGATGGTTTTCAATTCGGCCACGTTGCCGATGTACAGGATGTCGCCGAGATCGCGGAACTGCTTGGTGACCCACAGGCCGACGTCGGTGCTGCCTGCCAGCAGACGCGCTTGTGGATGCTCGGCGCGCAGTCTGGCAAACGCATCGAGCGTGACCGGGGCATGGAACGTGGGCGAGCCGAACGCGGCGCCACGCGTATCGGGCGCGCTGTACTCGAAGGTGTCACGGCGTTGGATCTCACGCAGTTTGTCGGCGACCGCCTTGCGGTCCAGCGTCACGCGTGGGTATTGCGGATAGTCGAACATCTTCTGCGACGCATCGACAATCGGCCGGTAGCCGGTGCAGCGGCACAGATTGCCGGACAGCGCGGCGTTGATCTCATCGCGGGTGGGCAGGCCGGCGGCGGCCGGCTGGTTTTCATACAGCGCCCACATCGACATCACGAAGCCGGGGGTGCAGAAACCGCACTGCGAGCCGTGGCAATCGACCATGGCCTGTTGGACGGGGTGCAGGGCGCCGTCGGCGGCGCGCAGGTCTTCGACGGTGAAAAGGGCTTTGCCGTCCAGCGTCGGCAGGAACTGAATACAGGCGTTGACCGCTTTCAGCGCAAGCCCGCCTTGTGCATCCAGTTCGCCGATGACGACCGTGCAGGCGCCGCAGTCACCTTCCGCGCAGCCTTCCTTGGTGCCCGTGCAATGCAAGTCCTCGCGCAGGTGCTGAAGCACGGTGCGCGTTGCCGGGACGCCCGCGACCTCACGGACGGACCCCTGGTGATAAAAGCGGATGGTTTGCGTTGTCATGGCGAATCCGAAAGACAGTGCGGACCGGGCGCGCGTTACGCATGGGGTCGCGCCAAAGCCGGCCTCGCGCACGTAGATCGCCATCCAGTTCCGAAGATAGCACTACCTTGTCCCGAAAAGATTTCCCAACTCGCATGAAGCTTATTCGGAAGCGGTCATGAGATAAGTACGATTCGCGCCAGGGCGGGAAGTTGCGTGAGGCGGGATGAGTGGCGCAAAGCCTTGAGGGACGGGGCGCGGCGAGAAAAGGGGGCGGAGCGGACGTGAAAACGCCGGCCTTCAACCCGTCAGAGAAGACGGATCAAAGGCCGGCGTCGATTCAGTCAGATCGACCGGAAGCGCCGATCAGGCGATCCGGCGGCGATTCTTAACCAGGCTCAGCGCCAGCGGCACGAAAGCCACGACGAAAGCCACCAGCGACCAGGTGGGCAGCGACAGGCCCAGAATCGGCGGATAGGCCGTTTCGCAGAGGCCTGCCACCTTGAAGACGCCCGGCAGCCACTGCGCGGGCGGCAAGCTGTCGACCACCGGCTGCAGCGCGTCGAAACCGCAGCTGAAGCCCGGATTGGCCTGCACATACACGTGCCGCGCGGCGGTCACGATGCCGCCCAGGGCCGACAGAGCCGCCAGCACTTCCAGCAGCCGCACGCCGCGCCAGCTGTTAAAGCGTGCGCCGAGGAACGCAAAAATCGCGATCAGCAGGAAGAAATAGCGCTGGATGATGCACAGCGGGCACGGGTCTTCATGCAAGCCGTATTGCAGATACAACGCGCCGGCGACGAGGCCGACGCAGATCAGGCCAAGCAGAACCAGCAGGGAGCGCTCGCGGCGCAGCATCGCATTGTCGTTATTCATGGGTCGTGTGGCTGTCTGGAAACGGAAAGGGCGGGTGCCCGCGATTCTAGCGCGAACCCCCGCCCTGGCGCTTATCGCACTTTTAAGTCGCAATCCCCGCGCAGTGTCTGCTCCGTGTCCCGTTCAGCGCCCCAATCAGCGAATGGCGTTGAGCACCGCCTGGGCGCCGCGGCCGATGGCCAGCAAGGCGTCGTCGGTGTGCGGTGCGCCTGCCAGCATCAGCCCGACGGGCGCGTCGCCGCGCAGATGGCAAGGCAGTGACAGCGCGCAGGCGTCGAGGAAGTTGAACACGCTCGGGTTGCGCAGGATCAGCGCGTTGGTGCGGCCAAATGCGTCGTCGTCGTCGATCAGGTCGGCCACGCGCGGCGGCACGACCGGCACGGTCGGTGCGACGACCGCGTCGAAACGCTGCCACAGCGTGCGCGCGGCTTCGTCGAGCATGACCTGGCGTTCGGCGAGCAGATCCAGATAGTCGACGGCGCTGGCCGGCTGGCCTTTCAGGATGCGCACCAGCACGCGCGGATCATATTGATCGCGGTGCTTTTCCAGCAGCGGACGGTGCCATGCATACGCTTCGATCGGCGAAAAGCCGAAGCGGTTGATCTCGGGCAGACGGTCGAGTGGCGCGAAGCGCACTTCCGTGACGATCGCGCCGGCCGCTTCCAGATGCTTGAGCGCCGTATCGATTGCGGCGGCGACCGCCGGTTCGACGCCGTCGGTCACGAAATTGGTCAATACGCCAAGGCGCACGCCTTCGAGCGGCCGGGCCGCCGGGATGCGCGGCTCGAGTCCGGCCAGCATCCGGTCGACCAGCGCGCAGCACGCCACCGAGACGCCGATCGGTCCGAACGAGTCGAGCGTCGGTGAGAGCGGCACGCCACCTTGTTTCGGGATGCGATCAGCGGTCGGCTTGAAGCCCGTCAGGCCGCACAGTGCGGCCGGGATGCGGATCGAACCGCCGGTGTCGGTGCCGAGCGCAATGGCCGCCATGCCGTCCGCAACCGATGCCGCCGCCCCCGACGACGAGCCGCCCGAAATCCGCTCGTCGCCCTTCACGCCGCGCTGATACGGCGACAGCGGATGCCCGTAGTGCGGGTTCAGGCCGAGCCCGGAAAACGCGAACTCGCTCATATTGGTGCGCCCGACGATCACCGCGCCCGCCCGTTTCAGGCGCGCGACCGCGACCGCGTCCGCATTGGCGGCGGGCGCGTCGGCTAGCACCACGGAACCGGCGCGAGTCGTCTGACCTTCGATATCGAACAGATCTTTGACCGACACCGGAATCCCGGCGAGCGGCGAGAGCACGGTGCCGGCGGCGCGCAGGCGGTCGTGCGCATCGGCGGCGGCGCGGGCGCTGTCGGCATCGACGTGCATGAAAGCGACCGCACCCTGGCCGGCCGGATCGGCGATCCGTTCGAGCGCGGTTTCAACGAGCGCGCGGCTCGTGGTGCGGCCGGCCGCGAGGTCGGCGGCAAGCTGGGCTAGCGGCGGAAAGGGCATGAATTCAGTGGCCATGGTGTCGGGAAGAATCCGGTTGAACCGGGTGAAGCCGGTTAAGGTGGATAAGAAGCGGTCGAGAGATTCGGTCGATCAGATGCGGTTGAAAAGCGTCGCGCGGAATGCTTCGATATGCTTTTGCACCGATTGGCGGGCGCCTTCGGCATCGCGTTCGCGCAGCAGGCGAAACAGTTCCAGATGTTCTTCGTGGACGTCTTCGAGATGATGCGGCTCGGACAGCGAAATGAACCAGAAGCGCAGCGAGCGTTCATGCAACCCACGCAGGATGTCGGCCAGCACCGGGTTGCGCGACGCAGCCGAAATCGCCAGATGAAACTCGCGGTCGATATCCATCATGCCCTCGATATCATGCGCGGCGACGCACACCGACGAGCGGTCCAACAAGGCCTGCATCGCGTCGAAATCGTGTTGCTGCGCATGGCGCGCGGCCAGCTCGACGCAGTAGCTTTCGTTGACGAGCCGCACGTCGATGATCGCCAGCACGTCGTCGAGCGAAACCGGGCGGACCATGATGCCCTTTCTCGGCATGATGGTGAGCATGCCCTCGTGTACCAGCCGGTGCAGCGCCTGATGCACCGGCGTTCTGCCGATGCCGGTCAGCACCATCAATTCCGCTTCGTTGAGCACCTCGCTCGGCCGCAAACGCATCGTGATGATCTCGCGCTTGACGAAGGCATAGGCCTGCTCGGCGAGACTCGCCGAGGCGGTTTCGCGGGGGGCACTGGAACGGCGGGCAGTCTGCAAAAGCGTCATGTGAAGAGGGGAGCGGGCGGTGTCGTCCGCATTGTAGAACAAGGTTTTGCGCGGACGGCGCCGGGTGGGCGGTTGCTCGCCGGCGCCGTCTGCGCATGGCGCGTGGTTCTCACACGTCACAGCAATCACGGAAATCCCAGCGTGTCAGGCGCTCCTCGGCGTCACCGCCGCTGCGTGTTGCACCTTCACGCGCGGCATCATCAACGTGACCAACCCGCCGACGATCAACGCCCCAGCGATCAGCACCAGCCCGAAGGTCACGCTATGCGTCGCGTCCTTCACGATGCCGAGCACATACGGGCTCACATAGCCGGCCAGATTCGCAATCGAGTTGATCACGGCGATGCCGGCCACGGCTGCGGTGCCTTGCAGGAACGTGGTGGACATCGACCAGAAGATGCCGAAGCCCGCCAGAATGCCGACATAGGCGATCGACAAGCCAGTGACCGCGAGCGGAATCGAATTGGTCACCGAGGCGCTGCCGAGCAGGCCAGCCGCGCCGATGAAGCAGCACACGGCGTAATGCCAGCGCCGTTCGCCCGTGATATCCGATGAGCGGCCGATCAGGATCATGCCGATGCCTGCTGCGAGATAGGGAATCGCGGTGACGAAGCCGTTTGTGACGAGATTCGTGACGCCGAGGTCCTTGACGATTTGCGGCAGCCAGAACGAGAAGCCCGCATTGCCGGTGACGAGGCAGAAGTAGATCAGCGTCAACAGCCAGAAGCGGCTCGAGCGCAAGGCGACCGCCAGACTATGCTCGGCGCCGGCTGCAGCCGCCGCCGTGTTTTCGCGGGAGAGGCGGGTGAGGATCACGCGCTTTTCGTCGTCGGTGAGCCAGGCGGCTTCGGCGGGCGTGTTGCGCAACACGGCGAGCGCCCAGAAGCCGGCGAGGATTGACGGAATACCTTCGATCAGGAACATCCACTGCCAGCCGCGCAAGCCGTGCGCTTCATGCAGCGCCGACATCAGAAAGCCCGACAACGGCGCGCCGATGATCCCTGCCACCGGAATCGCCGCCATGAACACGGCGACCATCCGCGCGCGCCGGTCGGACGGAAACCAGAAGGTCAGATACAGCACCACGCCCGGCACCAGTCCGGCCTCGGCGACGCCGAGGAAAAAGCGCAGCACGTAGAACATTGTTTCCGAGCGTACGAACATCATCAGGCACGACAGCAGCCCCCACAGCATCGTGATGCGGGCGATGGTGGCGCGCGCGCCGAACTTCTTCAGCAGCAGATTGCTCGGCACTTCGAACACGAAATAGCCGAAGAAAAAGATCCCCGCGCCGAGTCCGTACGCCGTGTTCGACAGGCCGAGGTCCCCGGTGAACTGCAGCTTCGCATAGCCGATGTTGACGCGGTCCAGGTACGACAGCACGTAGACGAGAAACAGGAACGGCATGATGCGCCAGGTGATCTTGCGCAGGGCGGCGGCTTCGAGCCACGCGTCGGAAGACGCGTCGGCATTGGCGGATAGCGAAGGGGGATTCATGGATGCCTCATTCGACGATAGGTAACGCGTGCACGCGGTAGGCGTGGCGCAGCGTGCGGTTCAGGATGGGGTCGTGCAGTTCGAGTTCGAGCGCGTCGCCGTCAGCCATCCCGACGATGCCGCCTTGTACCGCCAGCGTGCCGCAGAACATCGCGGCGCCTTCTGCCACAGGCGCGCGTTCCAGCAGATCGGCGGCCGGCAGCAGCGACGCGACGGTGCCTTGCTGGTAGACGCGCCGCTCGCCGTTCTTTGTCAGCGCGAAGGCACGCAGCTCGAGTTGATCCCAGTGACCGGCGACATCGTCGAAACGCCATGCGTCGCGTGCGAGCGGTTTCGGGCAGACCTGTTTGGAGACGGTGACACCGTAGGCCTCGACTTCGCGGTCAGTATGGTCTGAGCCGACGGTGACAAGCAGCCCCGCCTTCGAGCGCACCAGCACGCACTCGGCTTCACCGCTGGACTTCACGCCAACCACGTCGATCAGTTCGGCCTGCGTCAGCAGTTCGGCGCCGAGGCGATAGAAGCAGGGCGTGGTCGACGGCCGTTTCACGCCGAGTTCCGCCAGTTCGGCGATGTGATGCTCGATCGCGGCCTGGTCGCGCCCGACCCAGCCGGCGATCGTCAGACGATTCACTTCGACGATATCGGCGCGACTGCTGCCGGAACGATCTACAACATTGAAGGACACCTGCATCACTCGACTCCCAAGAAAATATGCAGCAAATATTATTGTGATATTTCACAGGTGTCCAGCGTGTCAAAAAAGTTTCCGGTCAACGGTCCCGCCGTGAGGCTCGTGATCCGGCCAATCCCACGCCCTTTCGACGTTTGCGCGATTCGGTGCCGCGCATGGGTGCGTTACACTGCGTTTTTGAGACATTACTTTTTGTAAGGGACGCATCCATGCATCACGGCATCGGCTTTATTCAGGATCTGGCGGTCGTGATGGCGCTCGCCGGCGTCGTCACCGTGCTGTTCCATCGCCTGAAACAGCCGGTGGTGCTGGGCTACATCGCCGCGGGCGTGATCATCGGGCCGTACACGCCGCCGTTCCAGCTGATTCATGACGAGCAGACCATCCAGACGCTCGGCGAGTTAGGTGTGGTGTTCCTGATGTTTTCGCTCGGACTCGAATTCAGCCTGCGCAAGCTGTTCAAGGTCGGCGCGACGGCGATCGTCGCGGCGCTCTCGGAAATCGTGCTGATGCTGTGGATTGGTTACGAGATCGGCAGCGCGTTCGGCTGGAGTTCGATGGACTCCCTGTTTCTCGGCGCGATTCTCGCGATTTCGTCGACGACCATCATCGTCAAGGCGCTCTCTGAGTTGGGCCTCAAGCGCGAGAGCTTCGCGCAACTGGTGTTCGGGATCCTGATCGTCGAGGATATTCTCGCCATCGCGATGCTGGTGCTGCTTTCCGGCATTGCGCAGACAGGGCAGTTGAGCGCGGGCGTCGCCGTTGTGACGCTCGGCAAGTTGCTGCTCTTCATGACGGTGTCGTTAGTGGTGGGCATTCTGGTCGTGCCGCGCGCACTGAACTACGTGGCGCGCGCCAAGAGCGACGAAATGCTGCTGGTATCGGTGCTCGGCTTCTGCTTCGGCTTCTGTCTGCTGGTGGTGAAGCTCGATTACAGCATTGCGCTTGGCGCTTTCCTGATCGGCGCGATCATGGCCGAGTCGCGCCATCTGCATCGGATCGAGCACCTGATCGCGCCGCTGCGCGATGCCTTTTCCGCGATCTTCTTCGTGACGATCGGCCTGATGCTGAACCCAGCCGTGCTGGTCGACTATGCCTGGCCGATTGCGGTGATTACGGTGGCGGTAATCGTCGGCAAGATCGTGTCGTGCGGGCTCGGCACTTTTCTCGCGGGCAAGGATGGGCGCACGGCGATGCGGGTCGGCATGACCGTTTCGCAGATCGGCGAGTTCTCGTTCATCATCGCGTCGCTCGGTCTGACCTTGAAGGTGACGAGCGCGTTTCTGTATCCGATCGCGGTGGCCGTCTCCGCTTTGACCACGCTTTTCACGCCTTACCTGATTCGTGCCGCCGATCCGCTGACGCAGTGTCTCGGGCAGGCGATGCCACGCACGCTCGTCAACGTGTTCGGCATGTACGGGCAGTGGCTGCGCAGTTTGAGCACTGGAACCGGCGAGCCGACGCTGTTCAGCATGACGCGGCGGATCATTTTGCAGATCGCCGTCAATCTCGCGCTGGTCGCGGCGATCTTCCTGATCGTGTCGTATAGCGCGCCTTCCACCAGTACCTTGCTCGGACACTGGATGAGCTCCGAGCCGATGCAGCGCGTCGTGCTGTGGAGCATCGCGCTGGTACTGTCGATGCCGTTCCTGGTGGCGGTCTACCGTAAGACCAAGTCGCTCGCGCTATTGCTTGCCGAGGTGAGCGTGCAGCCGGCGACAGCGGGGCGCTTCACCAGTGCGATCCGATACGCGATCTCCGATCTGGTGCCGGTGGTCTCGATGGTCGGCGTGTTTTTGCTGGTCGCGGCGCTCTCCAGCAGCATCTTGCCGCCGACGGGCCTTTTGACCGTGGTGTTGGTGTGCGCTGCGCTACTGCTGGCGCTGGTGTGGCGCTGGTGCGTGAAAATCCACGCGACGATGCAGATCGCCCTGCGCGAAACGTTCGAAGAACAGCCGGATCCCTGAGTTAGACGACCTGCGTCTTGAACCGCAACAATGTGAGCAATTGTGTGCGGGTTTGCCGGGCTTGCCGCGCTGGCGGATAATCAGGGCATATTCATTCGTTCGCGTGGAAGGCGCCTGTCTGACTGTCATGAGCGAAAACAAACCCGAAAACGCCGGTAAGCCCGGCAGCCCATCGTCGCCTTCGGCGGCGCCAGCGTCCTCAACGCCCTTAACGCCCTCAACGTCGTCCGGCGCAACCCCCGGCGCGTCGAAATCCGACACCGTGCCGCCTGAGCCGGCGGCCTCGCTACCGCTCTCTCACGAAGATTCTATCCAGTCCCCGATCAAGGACGTGGTCACGCCGTCGGCTGCATCGCCGGCTGCCGAGGAGGCCGCGGCGAGGTCGTCGACCGACGACCCTGACAGCGCATCCACTGTCACCCCCACTGATCCGCAAACGGCGCGGCAGCGCGACGCGGCTGAAGCACGCAGTTCAGCGGCTGCGTCGACCGCACAGCAGGAGGCCGAGGTTCACGAGCGCGCGGCACGCAAGGCGGGACAGGCCTACAAGACTCCGGCGACACGCCCCAGCACGCTTAGGAGCAGCGAACCGCTCGCCGGCGAATTGAGCGCTCCGGCCGACGAAGCTGCCCTCACCGCAAACGAGGAGAAAGCGGAAGAAGCGGCCGCTACCGCCCGTCGGGCCGGCTCACCGCCGCCGGGCTTCGGCGCCGCACCCGACTTCACCGCAACGAACCCGCCGCCGCCGAATGCGTTGCCGCCGTCGCCGCCGCGCTATCTGAAGCAAAGCGATTCGGCGTGGACCGTGTTCGGCCGCATCATCGCGGCGCGCGCGCGTCAGCTGTTCGATCGCGCGGGCCAACGGATCACGCAGCGCACGCTGCGCATCGGCGTGTCGGCGCGTATCTTTCACCCGGAACCGGGTGCGAAGGGGCTGCGGGGCAAGACGCTGCAATATCTCGAGGAGTCGATTGCGCACTGGGTGATGTCGCGCGACGTGCTGGTGTTCATGATTCCGACGGTCGGCCATCAGGGCATGCTGCACCCGAGCAATATCCGTTTGCGCGACTACGCGAAGCATCTCGACGGTCTGCTGCTGCAAGGCGGCGCGGACGTCTCGCCGCAGTCGTACGCGGAACAGGCGACGAGTCCCGAGTGGCCGGGCGATCGCGTGCGCGACATGTACGAACTTGAACTGCTGCATGAGTTCATCGAGTCGGGCAAGCCGGTGCTTGGCGTGTGCCGCGGTTGCCAGTTGATCAACGTGGCGTTCGGCGGCACCTTGTACCAGGACATCGCCACCGAAGTGCCGACCGCCGGCACGCACGTCAACGAGCACTACGATCAGCATAGGCACGGCATTCATTTCCCGGACGGCTCGACGCTGGCCAATATGTTTCCGGGCCGGCGCGAGGCGATCGTCAACTCGATTCACCATCAGGCGGTCAAAACCATCGGCCGCGATCTGAATATCGAGGCGGTGTCGGCGTCAGACGGCATCATCGAGGCCGTGCGCTATCGGCGTGCACCGTTTGTGATGGGCGTGCAGTGGCACCCGGAGTTTCATCGCGCGGGCGGTCCGGAGCTGCTCGATTGCACGCCGTTGCTCGATACCTTCCTGCGGGTGGCGCGCGAAACGCGGTTTTAATGCCGCGCCTTTAAGCCGCGCTTTCGAGTTTCGAGTCCGGTCTTTCAAGCACGATCGTCACGGGCCGCCGCCATGCTTGGTGGCGGCCCGTGCGGTTGTTTCCCACTGCGGCTTTCCGTTCGTCTTCACGCCGCTATCAGCTGATGCCGGGCCCGGGCAATGCGATGACCGCGAAACTGGCGCGTTCGGATCAGGGCGGCAACGGGTTATGCGCCGGTCATCGGCGGCGCGGTATCAAGCTACCTATCTCCATATTGCCGCTCTGCTTGATGTTGGATTCGCGCGAACGCCATGCAGATTGGGAAACGTCCGCATGAGTCTTGCACGAGTCAAATTGTTGCGTTTTCGTCTTATCTGAAATCTTTTATTTCGCGACGGATACGCCCATCCGGCCAAATCATCCGTTATCGATTTATCTCGATTTAAAGTCCGTCAGCGGGATACTTGAATGCTTCGCTTGACGGCTAATCCGCGCGATAATCCAAGGCTGTTTTGGATTTGCATGGAGCATGCACGTATGAAGTACCCCTTAATTGTACGGCGCGCCATGCTGCTCGCGGCCTCGTGTGCGCTGTTGCAGCATGGCGGTTTCGTACTGGCAGCGCAAAGCGACGAAACCGCGCCTCTGGTCGGCACGCGGCCGGCCATGAACACGCTCACGCCGCAACCGGTCGCCGCTGCGCTGCGTAGTGCGGCATCCGCCACGCCGGCTACCGCCGGTGACGCGCAAGGCAACGTCGCCGAACTGATGCAGATGATTCACGAAGCGAAGCTGAGCGAACTGCGTACCACGTATAACGGCAGCTACGGCGCGAGCCTGTTTTTCTATCCGCAGGAAATGACGTACTACGTCGCGCTTTTTCAGGACAAGCATTTCTGGCGCGTAATCAAGTCGGAGGACTTAGGCCGTGCCGAAGCGGTCTACGCAGGTTTCGTCCAGCAGACTGCGCAACTCGCAGACGTCGAGATTCGCCGTACGCAGTTGCAGGCGCAGAAGGCGTATATCGAAGACATCATCGCGTTATCGGAAGATCGCGCGAAGCGGTTGCAGGCCGACCTCGACGTCGCGCGCACGCAGCAGGCCAAGGTCAATGACTACCAGCGGCAGGCGCAAGGCGAGGCGGCGGCGCTGCACGCGGAAAAGGAAAAGGCACAGGCGCAGTTGCGTCAGGTGCAGGGCGAAGTGATGCAGTTGCAGCGGCAGACCGAGTTCGGATTGCCAACGCAGAAGTAAGTGTATGAGCGTAAAAAAGCCAGCGCGTGAACGGCCGGGCTCAAACTGCTGATCAACCCCACGTTTTTCGGAGCGTGGGGTTTTGTTTTTTGCGACTCGATTTTGCGGTGGCGACACGCTTACTTCGTGAACTGATCGGGAACCTCAGTCACGCGACGTTGCGACATGTGATTGATCCATTCTGTCCCGCCGATTGCAGAAGGATTGATCGACGAAGCAGGGCACGATGGTGGCGCAATATTGCGCAGATGTGTGCCAGCTGACAGGGTCATCGACGCATATTCGTCGGCCTCGCATTGGACGACAATCAAACCAGACGCACGTACCTCACCGATCCAGCCGGTACACGTAGCGCAACGCAGTAATATCCACGCCGCCCATATGATCCGGTTCGGCGCCGACGAACTGCCAGCCTTGCCGTTCATAAAAGCCGATCGCCGGAGTGTTGCCTTCGAGCACGTAGAGATACAACTGCGTCTCGCCTTGCGCGCGCGCCCAGTCTTCGGCGGCACGCATCAACAGCTTGCCTGCGCCGATGCCCTGGTGCCCAGGCAGCGCATGCAGGTTATCGAGCAGGACACCCCAAGCGGACTCCGGCTGCCGTTCGACGCAGACGAAACCGATCGGCTCGCCCGCGAGCTCGGCGATCAGAACGATGCGGCGCTCGCCGCCCGGTGCGCGCAGGCGCGCTTCCCAATAGGCGGCGCGCTCCCGCGTCACCTCGCCGTCGAGGAACGCATCCGGCAGCAGGCCGCGATAGGTAGCCTGCCAGCTGGCGCTATGGATCGACGCGATCAGCGCCGCATCCGCGAGGGTCGCAGGACGCAGAGAAAGTGCGTGGGAGGTTTGCATCGGGATGGTGGTCAACGGGAATGGGCTGTCTGCGAAAAGTTTACCGCAAGGGTGATCAGGCGTTGCCTGTAATGAAACTGTATGAAATGCGCGACAGCGCCAGGAACGGTAACATTACGTGTTGCGGGTTCCGGGTATTTCACAACGTTTACCCTGATACCGCGTGAATGTGTTCAGCATGAAAATTCAGCGCCCCCGGCGCGTTCTAATTCTAATTGAGTTGCCCGCGGCATCCGCTTGCCGAACGCAGTGGATCGTTTCAACTGCCTGAGCGCCCGTCTGCGTGGCGACAGGCTTATCAGAGAATGTCATGTCTACTGCGTCACACGCTGCTTCCTCATCCCAGGAATCCAAGGTCAAGACAGTTTTCCGCGTGGTCAGCGGCAACTTTCTTGAGATGTACGACTTCATGGTCTATGGCTATTACGCGTCCGCGATTGCCAAGACCTATTTCCCGAGCGGTAACGAATTCGCCTCGCTGATGCTGTCGCTGTCGGTATTCGGCGCGGGCTTCCTGATGCGGCCGCTTGGCGCAATCGTGCTGGGTGCTTACATCGACCATCACGGCCGGCGCAAAGGCCTGATCCTTACCCTCGGCCTGATGGCGCTCGGCACCCTCACAGTCGCGTCAATACCAGGCTACGCGACCATCGGCGTGCTCGCGCCCGTGCTGGTGCTGGGCGGCCGGCTGCTGCAAGGCTTCTCCGCCGGGGTCGAACTGGGCGGCGTGTCGGTCTATCTGTCGGAGATCGCCACCAAGGGCAACAAGGGCTTCTATTGCGCGTGGCAGTCGGGCAGCCAGCAGGTTGCCGTGGTGTTCGCCGCGCTGATCGGCGTGGTGCTCAATAAAGTGCTGCCGGCCGACCAGATGACGGCCTGGGGCTGGCGCGTGCCGTTCCTGATCGGCTGCCTGATCGTGCCGTTCCTGTTCCTGATCCGCCGTTCGTTGCAGGAAACCGAGGAATTCAAGGCGCGCAAGCATCGTCCGAGCATGGGCGAGATCATGAAGACGATGGTCGCGAACTGGGGCATCGTGCTGGGCGGTATGGGCATGGTCATCATGACCACCGTGTCGTTCTACATGATCACGGCCTACACGCCGACCTTCGGCAAGGAAGTGCTGAAGCTGTCGTCGATCGATACGCTCGTCGTCACTGTCTGTATCGGTTTGTCGAATCTGATCTGGCTGCCGCTCGCGGGCGCGTTGTCGGACCGCATCGGGCGCCGTCCGGTGCTGATTGCCTTCACGATCCTGACGATCATCACCGCCTACCCGGCGCTGCAATGGCTGGTCGCCGACCCGTCGTTCGCTCGCCTTCTGGCGGTCGAGCTGTGGCTGTCGTTCCTGTACGGCAGCTACAACGGGGCGATGGTGGTGGCGCTGACCGAAGTGATGCCGGTCGAAGTGCGGACTGCCGGTTTCTCGCTGGCCTACAGCCTGGCTACGACGATCGGCGGCTTCACGCCGGCCATTTCCACGTTGCTCATTCACACCACCGGCAACAAGGCAGCGCCTGGTCTGTTCCTCGGCATGGCGGCGATTTGCGGGTTGATCGCGACGCTGGTGCTGTATCGCACGCCGGAGTCGCGCAATCAGTATCGAGCGGCTTAAGCGTCACCGTTCACCCGGGCAAACAAAAACCCCGCGCTCGTGAGAGCGCGGGGTTTTTTCTTGAGCGGTTACGTCGGCGACCGATTTCGCTGAATCTGGCCCAGTTAGCCGCGGCGCAATTCGTTAGCCACTGTCTCCACCACATCGCCCCACGCGCCGGGTTGCGGCTGGCGCAGCAGCGTTGCGCCCGGATACCACGGACTGCGCGCCTCGCCGACGAACCAGCGCCAATCCGCGGCGAACGGCAGCATCAGCCATAGCGGTTTTTTCAGTGCGCCGGCGAGGTGAGCGATCGACGTATCGATCGACACGACCGCGTCGAGCCGCTCGATGATCGCCGCGGTATCCGCAAAATCGCCGATCCGCTTGTCGAAGCGATGAATCGACGCCGCGCGCGGATGCGCGCCGAGCGCCGCGTGTTCCTCGCCGCTCAGTTCAGGTTGCAGCACGATCCAGTCGATCCCGTCGAGCTCGAACAGCGGAGCGAGCGCGGCGAGCGGCATAGAACGGGTTTCGTTCTGCTGGATGCGTCCTGACCACGCGATGCCGATCTTGCGTTTCGCGTGACCGCCGAGCGAGCCGCGCCATTTGCGGCCGTAAGCCGGCGGTGCGCTGAGGTAGGGCGTGCGGTCGGGAATCGTGTCGTAGGTTGTGCCGAGCGCAAGCGGCAAGCTCAGCAGCGGACATTGAAGATCCGCCGCGGGACGCGGCGCGCCCTGGGCGATTAGCGTTACGCGCCACGCTTGCGCGGCCGGTGCAAGCAGCGGCAGCAGTTGCGGTTGCACTTCGAGCAAAACGCGCGCGGCACGCTGCGCGGCCAGTGGCACGAAGCGGACGAATTGCAGCGTATCGCCGAAACCCTGCTCGGCATGAACTAGGAGCGTGCGTTGTTCGATCGGCTCGCCGTGCCAGCGCGGCAACGTCTGAATGACCGGCTGCGCGGTGGTTTGCAGCCGCCATTCGTATTCCGGCAGCCCGCGCGCGAAATCGCGCAACGCGAGCCAGGCAAGCGCGCGGTTCATGTGTGCGGAGGCGAGATCGGGGCGCAAGCGCAGCGCCTGATCGAAGGCCCGCACTGCCGCGGCGTGCGCGGCCAGTGCCTGGTGTGCAGTGCCGAGACTCAGCCATGCGAGCGCGAACTGCGGGTCGAGACCCACCGCGCGCTCGAGATACGGCAGCGCTTGCGCATGGCGTCCCAGCGCCGCGAGCGCGTTGCCGAGCCCGAAGATGGTGGGCGGCAGGTTCGGCTGCAAGGCGAGCGCCGCCTGGAAAGAGGCGACCGCTTCTGCGTGGCGGCCGGTGGCGTCGAGCGTATTGGCGAGATTGAAGTGCGCGGCGACGAAGCGCGGTTCGGCCGCCAGTGCCGCCTGAAAGCGCGGGATCGCCTCGTCCGCGCGGTCAAGCGCGTTCAGCGACATGCCCATGTTGTTGAGCGCACCCGCATGTCCAGGGCGCAGTTCGAGCGCGCGCTGGAACGACGCGATCGCCTCCGTATGCCGGCCGAGCGCATGCAATGCATTGCCGAGATTGTTATGCGACGAGGCGTCGTTCGGTTGCAGGCGCAGCGACTTCTCGAAAGCGTCGGCGGCGTCTTCGTGGCGGCCCACCGACGCGTATGCATTGCCCAGGTTGTAGTGCGCCATCGGGAAAGACGGCGCAAGCGTAAGCGCATTGCGGAACTGTTCGATGGCGTCGTCGATCTGGCCGAGCGCCTTCAGCGCATTGCCGAGGTTCAACTGCAGCGCGGCGTCTTCCGGGCGCAGGTTCACCGCGCGCCGCACGAGCTCGGCGGCTTCGGCGTGCTGGCCCTGCTGGTGGCGCAGGACGCCCAGCAGGTGCAACGCATCGACGTGCACGGGATTGCCGTCGAGCGTCGCGCGGTAGCCGCGTTCGGCGTCGTCGAGGCGGCCGTCACGATGCGCCGCGAAAGCGCGGTCAAATACTTGTTGCATGACGGAGGGGTGGCATTCGGGTGAGGCGGAGGCCGCATTTTCCCACACTCGCCGGGCCGCCCTCCAATTTGACCTGTTGTCTCGATATCTATAACATATGAATACCTGTTCATATGTATGTCAATGATGCCGCTTGCCATGGCTTCCGCTATCTCGCCTGTCAGTTTCGAAGACCGTCCAGTGGAGACGATCGTGCCGCTAGCCGATCTGTTTCGCCTGCTTGGCGATCCGACGCGTTTGCGCATCGTGCTCGCCTGCGTCGACGAGCGGCGCGCGGTCGGCGCGATCGCCCAGGGGCTGGGGCTGTCGCCGTCGCTGGTGAGCCATCATCTGCGGCTGTTGCGCGCGGCGCGGATCGTGCGCGCGGAGCGGCAGGGCAAGCAGGTGTTCTATCTTGCCGCCGACCGCCACATCAGCGCGATGCTGGCCGGCATGCTCGAGCATGTAGCTGAGCCGGCCGGCGAATTTCCTTTGGACCCGTCATGAAGAAAATCACCGCCCCGAACCGAGCCGCCGAAGAGCGCGAGGACGACCACGCGCCGGTGTGGCTCGAGGGGGAGTTCGACGGCATCGATGGCGAAGATGCACCGGTCGAGAGGAAGGGGGGCGATGCTCGCGATCAGGCCGAGCTTCGGCACGGCGCGGGTCGTCCCGATGCCGACGATGCACGTGAGAGTGGCACGCAGGGTCACGGAGCGCATGAGCGTAGGGCAAGCGCGCAGGGGACGCACGACCACGGTTCACACGAGCGAGGTTCACACGACGCCGATGCCGATGCCGGCCACGCCCCCAGCCACGGTGCCGACAGCCACAGCGACGGCGACAGCCACGGCAGCCACGCCGGCCAATCTCACAGTGACGACAGCCACGACAGCCACGACAGCCGCGCCGGCCAAGCTCACAGCGACCACAGCCACGACAGCCACGGCAGCCACGGCAGCCACGCCGGCCAATCTCACAGTGACGACAGCCACGACAGCCACGCCCGCCATCACCACGCCCACGCACCCGTCGCAGGCCACGGCCGCGCCTTCGCACTCGCCGTCGCACTGAACGTAGCGATCGTGGTGGTTCAGGCCGTCTACGGCGTGATTGCGCATTCCGCCGCGCTGCTCGCCGACGCCGGCCACAATCTCTCCGACGTGCTCGGCTTGCTGCTCGCCTGGGGCGCAGCCTGGCTCGCCGCGCGTCGTCCGTCGGCGCGCTATACCTTCGGCTACGGCAGTTCGTCGATCCTGGCGTCGCTCGCCAACGCGGGGCTGCTACTGTTCGCGTGCGGCGTGATCGTCGCCGAGGCAATCGGGCGCCTGATGAATCCGGCACCCGTCGCGGGACTGGTGGTGTTCGTCGTCGCGACGGTCGGCGTGGTCGTGAACGGCTTCTCGGCGTGGCTTTTCATGCGCGGCCAGAAGGAAGATCTGAACATTCGCGGCGCATTCCTGCATATGGCCGCGGACGCCGCCATCTCGGCCGCGGTCGCGATCAGCGGCCTCGTGATTCTCTATACCAACTGGACGTGGCTCGACCCGGCGATGAGCCTGCTCGTGGTCGCGGTGGTGGTGGTTGGCACGTGGGGTCTGCTGCGCGATTCGGTGCGCATGGCGCTCGACGCCGTGCCGCCCGGCGTCAGTCTGCAGGATATCCGCGACTATCTCGCCGAACAGCCCGGCGTCACCGACGTGCACGACCTGCACGTCTGGGCGTTGTCGACCACCGGCAATGCGCTCAGCGCGCATCTGGTGATGCCGGCAGGCCATCCCGGCGACGAGTCGATCGACGGCATCGTCGTCACACTGCGCGAACGTTTTTCGATGCAGCACGCTACGCTGCAAGTCGATCTCGGCACCACCGAGCATCGATGCGCGATGGATCATTCCCACGATTGATGCAGCGCACCGTTGAGAGGGCTATCGGCGGCGTACACTAGAACGATCTGTTGCCTCCGGAGTCCCGCATGGACGCTGCCGCACACGATGCGTCGCCGGTGCTGATCGTTGGGGCGGGTCCGACCGGGCTCGCCGCGGCAATGAGTCTGGCGCGTGCCCACATCCCCGTGCGTCTGATCGACAAAGCGCTGCAACCGAATCCGTATTCACGGGCCATCGGCATTCAGGCGCGCACGCTCGAACTGTTTGAACAGCACCGGCTGGTCGAGCCGTTTCTCGAACTCGGTCATCGCGCGCGCATCGCCAATCTTTTTTCCAATGGCATGCGTCTCGCGCGCCTCGATTTCGATCCGCTGCGCACGCGCTATCCCTATCTGCTGTTTCTCGATCAATCCGTGACCGAACGTTTGCTGACGGAGCATCTCGCGACGCTCGGCGTGACAGTCGAACGCGGCGTTGAACTGATGATGTTCGTACAGGGTTCCGCCAGCATTCAGGTGACGTTGCGTCGCGCGGACGGCCATACCGAAACCCTACGCCCGTCGTACGTGATCGCGGCTGACGGCGCGCATAGCACGATCCGCCACCGACTCGGCTTGAGCTTTGCGGGCAGCACCTTCGAGCAGACGTTCCTGCTGGCCGATGTGCATGCCGAAACCGACTGGCCCGAAGACGAATTCCATATCTTCGCGTCGGGCGAGGGTCTCGTCGCGCTGTTTCCGATGGGCCATGGCCGCCATCGTCTGATTGCGGATCATCCGGTCGAGCCGACCACGGTCACGGCGCCGGCCACGCCGGCGGTGCTCGGCGAACCGCCCCTCGACCAGGTCTCGCCGCCATCGCTCGCCGAATGCAAGGCGCTGATCGCCCGGCGTGTGCGGGAACGCGTCGACGTGTCGGACCTGGCATGGTCGTCGTATTTCCATCTGAACAGCAGAATGGTCGATCGGCTGCGCGTCGGCCGCATCTTCCTCGCGGGGGACGCGGCTCACGTACACAGCCCAGCCGGCGCACAAGGGATGAACACGGGCATTCAGGAAGCGTTCAATCTGGGCTGGAAGATCGCGCGCGTTCTGAAAGGCGCGGCGCCTGATCGCCTGCTCGATACGTATCACAATGAACGGCATCCGATTGAGCGCGACGTGCTGCGGCAAACGGGCTTCATCACGCATATGGCCGAGGCCGATCATGGACCGCTGAAGCTGCTGCGCGAGCGCGTGATGCCGGTGCTGGCGGCGCTCGGTCCGCTGCGCGATGCGGCGCGTATGACCATCAGCGAGTTGTCGGTTCAGTATCGGCGCAGTCCGCTAACGCTCGAACGCCTGCTCGACGGCGGCCCGCGTGCCGGCGAGCGCGCGCCGGATGCGCTGGTGCACGTAGTGGATGGGCCGCTTGGCCGCGCGCCGGGCGTCGGTTGCATTTTCGATCTGCACGATCCGGCGTTCTTCTCGTTGTTCCTGCTGGTCCCGCCGCTGGCCGTCGACGACACGCCGCTCGATCCGGCCGCGAAGCACGCACCGCCACCGGACCCGGAACTGGAGCGGCTGGCTGCGGAGATCGAGAGATTGTTGCCGGGCGCGGTGCGCATCTGGCGCGTGACCGATACGAGCGGCGAGGGCGGACCGGCGCTGTCCGAATCGTATGGACGCACACGGCCGTCGTTCTATCTGGTGCGGCCGGACGGCTACATCAGTGCGCGCGGACGCACGGGGTCTGACCTGCACGGCTTGCTGCGGCATTGCGAAGCGTGGTTCGCCGTGGGTGGCGTGATACCGGAGCAGGCGGCGCTGTGAGGCGGCCCTGACACGCACTCGCCTTGCGCGTCCTATCCGCCGGCTGATCGGCCTTTGCTTACACCGCAGCCGCCGCAGCCGGCGTCAACCCGTCACGATGCTTGACGAGCGCTTCCCTGACGATGCTCGACATCTCGATACCGCTCGCATCCGGCTCATCGAGCGCCGCCAGCAAAGCGCGCCGCATGCGCGGCTCCCAGAAGCGGCGGATATGATCGGCGATGCCGGCGAGTGCTTCCTCATGGTCCGGCATCGAATCGAAAAAGTCGCCGATCCGGTTCGCCATGTCGATCAGATTCTGATTGTCCATGGCTTGCCTCACTTACCCGATGTTGCGTTGGTCAACTCGCGCTGCTTCAGCAGATCGAGCTGCTCCGTGTTGAAGCGCGAATAGTCCTTCTGCCATTGCGATGGCTGCTCGACCGGCATCACCTGCACCGCGGTCACCTTGTACTCGGGACAGTTGGTGGCCCAGTCCGAGCTATCGGTGGTGATCACGTTCGCGCCCGATTCGGGGAAGTGGAATGTCGTGTAGACGACGCCCGGTTGCATCCGCTCGGTCACCTTCGCACGCAACACAGTTTGTCCTGCCCGCGACTCGATGCCCACCCAATCGTCATTCCTGATGCCGCGTTCTTCGGCATCGTGCGGGTGGATCTCGAGACGATCTTCGTCATGCCAGCGCGAATTTTCGGTGCGGCGTGTCTGTGCGCCAACGTTATACTGCGACAGGATGCGACCCGTGGTGAGCAGCAGCGGGAATTTGCGCGTGACCTTTTCCGGCGTGGCGATGAACTTCGTGATCACGAACTTGCCCTTGCCGCGCACGAAGGTGTCGATGTGCATGGTCGGCGTACCGTCTGGGGCGTCCTCGTTGCACGGCCACTGGATGCTGCCGAGCTCGTCGAGCTTCCTGTACGACACACCGTGGAAGGTCGGCGTGAGACGCGCGATCTCGTCCATGATCTGCGACGGATGCGCGTAGTCCATTTCGTACCCGAGTGCACGTGCGAGCATCACCGTCACTTCCCAGTCGGCGTAACCCGGCACCGGCGGCATCACCTTGCGCACCCGCGAGATGCGGCGTTCCGCGTTGGTGAAGGTGCCGTCCTTTTCGAGGAACGACGAACCCGGCAGCAGGACATGCGCGTACTTTGCGGTTTCGTTGAGGAAAATGTCCTGCACGACGATGCATTCCATCGACGACAGTGCCGCCGACACGTGGTGCGTGTTCGGATCGGATTGCACGATGTCTTCGCCCTGGCAGTACAGGCCCTTGAAGGTGCCGTGCACGGCGGCGTCGAACATGTTCGGAATGCGCAGGCCCGGTTCGGGCTGCAGCGTGACGTTCCATGCCTCCTCGAACAACGCGCGCGTGATCGAATCGCTGATATGACGATAGCCCGGCAGTTCGTGCGGGAACGAGCCCATGTCGCACGAACCTTGCACGTTGTTCTGGCCGCGCAACGGATTTACACCGACACCTTCGCGGCCGATGTTGCCGGTCGCCATCGCCAGGTTCGCAATGCCCATCACCATCGTCGAACCTTGCGCGTGTTCGGTGACGCCGAGGCCGTAGTAGATCGCGGCGTTGCCGCCGGTGGCATAGATGCGGGCGGCTTCGCGGATGGATGCGGCGGGCACGCCGGTGAGTTCCTCCGTTGCTTCCGGCGCATTCTCGGGCAGGGCGACGAACGCACGCCATTGCTCGAACGCGCGGGTTTCGCAGCGCTCGGCGATGAACGCTTCGTTCAGCAAGCCTTCGGTCACGATCACATGCGCGAGCGCATTGACCACCGCCACGTTGGTGCCCGGACGCAATTGCAAATGATGCGACGCCTTCACGTGCGGCGTGTCGACGATGTCGATGCGACGCGGATCGACGACGATCAGCTTCGCGCCTTCACGGATACGGCGTTTCATACGCGAGCCGAACACCGGGTGGCCGTCGGTCGGATTGGCGCCGATGACCATGATGACGTCGGCTTTGTCGACCGAGGCGAAGGTTTGCGTGCCGGCCGATTCGCCGAGCGTGGTCTTCAGACCGTAGCCGGTCGGCGAGTGACATACGCGCGCGCAGGTGTCGACGTTGTTGTTGCCGAACGCGGCGCGCACGAGCTTCTGTACGAGATACGTTTCTTCGTTCGTGCAGCGCGACGACGTAATGCCGCCGATCGAATCGCGGCCGTGCTTCGCCTGAATGCGGCGGAATTCCGACGCCGCGTAACTGAGCGCTTCTTCCCAGCTGACTTCACGCCACGGATCCGTGATGCTGGCGCGGATCATCGGCTTGGTGATGCGGTCCTTGTGTGTCGCGTAGCCCCAGGCGAAACGGCCCTTCACGCACGCGTGGCCTTCGTTGGCCTGGCCGTTCTTGTGCGGCACCATCCGCACGACCTCGTTGCCCTTCATCTCGGCCTTGAACGAGCAGCCGACGCCGCAATACGCGCACGTGGTGACCACCGAATGCTCGGCCTGGCCGAGCATGATGACGGTCTTTTCCTGCAAGGTCGCGGTCGGGCACGCGGCGACGCATGCACCGCACGACACGCATTCCGATTCCATGAACGGCTTGTTTTCACTCGCGGCCACGCGCGATTCGAAACCGCGCCCGGTGATGGTCAGCGCGAACGTGCCTTGGGTTTCTTCACACGCGCGCACGCAACGATTACAGACGATGCACTTCGACGGGTCGTACGTGAAGTAAGGATTCGATTCATCCTTCTTATCCTTCAGATGGTTCGCACCATCGAAGCCGTAGCGTACTTCGCGCAGGCCGGTGACACCTGCCATGTCCTGCAATTCGCAGTCGCCGTTGGCGGGACAGGTCAGGCAGTCGAGCGGGTGATCGGAGATGTACAGCTCCATCACGTTACGGCGCAGCGATTGCAGACGATCGGTTTGCGTGCGGACCTTCATGCCGGCTTCCACAGGCGTCGTGCACGAAGCGGGGTAGCCGCGCTTGCCTTCGATCTCGACCAGGCACAAACGGCACGAGCCGAACGGTTCGAGCGAATCAGTCGCGCAGAGCTTCGGCACGTTGACGCCGGCTTCGACGGCGGCGCGCATCACGGAAGTGCCGGCCGGAACCGTCACCGCCTGGCCGTCGATTTCCAGCGTCACGTCGACGTCGGCATGACGCGCGGGTGTGCCGTAGTCGGTGTCGTCAAAGAACGAACGGGGCGCACGTTGCGCTTGTGCTTGCGATTTGCACGCGCAGTTACCGGAGCCGCAGCCGCCCCCCAAGGGGACTTCCTTCGGGGCGCCGGCAGGGGAGTTGAGCACATCGGACATGTGAGGCTCCTGGGTCAGGCCGCAGCCGCTTTGGGCGCGTGGTCATGCACGTTATCGAGACCGAAGTCTTCGGGAAAATGGTCGAGCGCGGACAACACCGGGAACGGCGTCATGCCGCCCATCGCGCAGAGCGAACCGGACACCATCGTGTCGCACAGATCGCGCAACAACTGCACTTGCCGCGTGGACGTATCGCCGTTGCGGATCCGTCCGATCACTTCGACGCCGCGCGTCGAGCCGATCCGGCACGGCGTGCATTTGCCGCACGATTCGAGCGCGCAGAAGTGCATCGCGTACTGCGCGAGTTCCGCGAGATTCGACGTGTCGTCATGCACGACGATGCCGCCGTGGCCGACCACCGCACCGACGGCCGCGTACGCTTCGTAGTCCATGGGGATGTCCCACTGGCTTTCCGGCAAATACGTGCCGAGCGGGCCGCCGACCTGCACGGCGCGCGCCGGGCGCCCGCTTGCCGTGCCGTCACCGTAGTCGTAGAGCAGTTCGCGCAGCGTGACGCCGAACGCCAGTTCGACCAGACCGCCTTGCTTCACATTGCCGGCGAGCTGGAACGGCAGCGTGCCGCGCGAGCGGCCCATGCCGAAGTCTTTATAGAACGCCGCGCCGCGCGCGAAGATGATCGGCACCGTCGCGAGTGTGATGACGTTGTTGATCACCGTCGGCTGGCCGTAGAGGCCGACTAGCGCCGGCACCGGCGGCTTCGCGCGCACGATGCCGCGTTTGCCTTCGAGCGACTCGAGCAGCGCGGTTTCCTCGCCGCACACATAGGCGCCCGCGCCCTTCGCCACGAACAGGTCGAAGCGATGCGCCGCTGAGCCGAGCACGCTGTCGCCGAGCCAACCGGCGGCGCGCGCTCTCGCGATCGCGGCCTCGAGCGTCGCGATCGAGTGCGGATATTCGCTGCGCACGTAGATATAGCCGACTGTCGCACCGGTCACGACACCCGCGATGATCATCCCTTCGATCAGCACATACGGGTCGCTCTCCATCACGAGGCGGTCGGAGAAGGTGCCGGAGTCGCCTTCGTCCGCATTGCAGACGATGTATTTCTGCGCCGCCTTGGCGCCGCGCACGGTGCGCCATTTGATGCCGGCGGGGAAGGCTGCACCGCCGCGCCCGCGCAGGCCGGATTCGATTAGCGCTTCGCAGGCGGCGTCGCCATCTGTACGCAAAGCTTGTTTGAGACCTTCGAGGCCGCCGTGTGCGACGTAGTCGTCGACGGAAAGCGGATCGGTGATACCGATACGCGCGAAGGTCAGGCGCTGTTGCTTCTTCAGATACGGTATGTCATCGACCACACCGACACGGCGGGCGTGCTCGCCGCCTTCGATGAAGCCGGCGTCGAACAGCGCGGCAACGTCGGTCTCTTCGACGTTTGCATAGCCGACTCGGCCTTCAGCCGTCGCGACTTCGACGAGCGGTTCAAGCCACAGCAAACCGCGCGAACCGTTGCGAACCAGTTCGATTGCAATGCCGCGGCGTGCGGCTTCGGATTCGATCGCTTGAGCCAGTGTATCGGCGCCGAGCGCAAGCGCCGACGAATCGCAGGGAACGTAAACGCGCGTCATGCCGTTACCTCCACGCATTTGTTGGCGGCTGCGAAGAGCGCGTCGAACTTTTGCGGTGTTACTTTCGCGTGCAGCGTGCCGTTGAGCATCAGCGCCGGCGACAACGCGCATTGGCCGAGGCAATACACCGATTCCAGTTCGACCGTCGCACCATGCCGATGCTCCGCATCAAAACGGCAGCCGGTGTGTGCCTCGATATGCTGCGCGAGCGCCTCGGTGCCCATGCTGCGGCATGCTTCGGCGCGGCACAGTTGCACCGTGACGAGCGCCGCGGGCTGCGTGCGGAAATGATGGTAGTAGGTGATGACGCCATGCACTTCCGCACGCGACAGGTTCATGGCACGCGCGAGAGGCGCAACCGTGTCGGGCGGCACGTAGCCGAGTTCGTCCTGAATGGCGTGCAGTACCGCTAGCAGTGACATGCCTGGTTGCGTGTGACGCTGCACCAACTGCTCCGGCGCGACGGCGATGGAATCGTCCAAGTGGGGGCTCCTCCAAAGTCATATATGCACTTGTTATTCATAATGCGTGCACTTATGCTTCGTATATTCGATATGGGATAGCCGAACAATAGGCGGGTGATTCGCCTCGTGCAATAGGAAAGAGTTGAGCATATATGATCAGGATCGAGTGCCAGGCGCAGCTGGTTGTGAAGGGCCCGGATGGCCGTGAGGCAAGCCTGTCGGACGTCGTGCCGCTGCTCGCGCTGGTGGACGAATCCGGCAGCATCGCGCAGGCGGCGACGCTTAAGGGTTTGTCCTACCGTCACGCGTGGGGTTTGCTGCGCAGCATCGAGGAGCGTTTGGGTGGTCCGCTGATCGCGAAGGAGCGTGGGCGCGGTTCGGTGCTGTCCGAGCTCGGTCAGGCCGTGTTGCGCGCGCAGCGTCTGTGCGGCGAGCGGCTTGACGGCAACATGCAGGCGCTCGCGAGTGAAGTCGCCAGCGAATTGAACCGCTGGCTCGCGCCGGCCGCCGACGACGTCCGGATCTACGCGTCGCACGGTTACGCCGTGGCGGCGCTGGTGACGGCGCTGGTCGCGAACGACCTGCCGGTCGATATCAAATACCGCGACAGCGCCGACGCGGTTAGCGCGCTCGCCCGTGGCGAATGTGATCTGGCCGGTTTTCACTTGCCGCTGGGCGAGTTTCGCGCGGCCTGCGCGGATACGTATCGGCGCTGGCTCGATCCGCAGCGTCATGTGCTCGTGCATCTGACGAAGCGCAAGCAGGGCCTCTTTCTCGGCAAGGGTAATCCAAAGGGAATCGGCGGCCTGAGCGACCTCGCGCGCGACGACATTCGCTTCGTCAATCGTCAGCCCGGTTCCGGCACGCGCATGCTGCTCGATCTCGCGCTACGAAAAGTCGGGGTCGATCCGGACCGGGTCAACGGTTATGCGTCGGCGGAACTCACGCACTCGGCGATCGCGGCATTCGTGGCGAGCGGCATGGCGGATGTGGGTTTTGGCGTCGAGCCGGCGGCGCATCACTTCGGGCTCGACTTCATTCCGATCGTCGACGAAGACTATTACTTCGCCTGCGACCGCGCCAGGCTGGAGCGCGCGCCGCTCGCAACGGTGATCGGCTTGCTGCGCGGCGCCGCGTTTCGGCATGGCGTTGAACAGCTCGAAGGTTACGATCCACGCGACTGCGGCAAGCTGCTCGATCTCGATGCGGGGCTAGGCCCTGGTGCGGCGTAAGCAACTGTAAACAAATTGGCGCGGTCGCCGCTGCGGGGGCCGTTTGTTTGGGATAATCTCTATCCTTCCGCTTACGCCTTAACCGCGCGCTATGCAGCGCCGAACCGATATGAAAGTTCTTCTTCACGCATGTGCTGCGGCAGCGACGGCCGGGGTGCTTCTCGCCACCGCTTCGGTTGCTTTCGCACAGAATTCGCCGGGTGTGCCGGGAGGTATCCTGCAAGATCAGTTCCGTCTTGCCGAGCATCCGCAGATGCCATTTGCGGCGTCTGCGCCCTCGGACAAATACCAGTCCAACAAGAAGTCAGCCATGCGCAAGCGCGGCGACAATGGTGATCCGAACGGGTGTAATTTGCAGTGTCCTAAAGACGAATAAGCGGAACGCGTGAATCAGCGCTTTCGTGTTCCGCTTTTGTATTCTGCTTCTGTGTTCGTTTAAGACGCCGGCATGTTGCCGGCGTTTTTCGTTTGAGCATTTTTTTATAAAGTCTCTCGGTTCTGGCCCGCCGTTCAGCGGCTATCGGTTATGGCTTCGCCGTGTGCCACATGTCCTTGAAGCCGTCCCCCTTCATGTCCCCCGCTTGCTTGTCGGCCGCGTAGCGATACAGCGGATGGCCTTTATAAGCCCATTGCTGTTTGCCGTCGGCCGACGGAATCACGGTCCAGTCGCCTGAGGGCTTGTCCGACGAGCTCGCCATTGCGGCCGGCCAGTTGCTCATGCAGCCGCCGGTGCAGGCGCTCATGCCGGGCGTGGTGTCTTTGTCGAAGGTATAGAGCGTCATGCCGTCTGCGGTGACGAAACGGCCGTCGACCGTCTTCGGGGCTTCGGCAAAAGCGGTCTGTTGCAGTGCGAGGAGAGTCAGCGTGGAGAGGCAGAAGAGAGTCTTGCGCATGATGTCGGCTCCTGATTTTGATGTTGGTCTCGCGCGGAACGCAGCGTGCGGACGCGCGTGGGGAATAAACGATTGAAGGGATGCGTTTATTCCCTTGGCTTCGCGCGGCTTTGGCACCCGCCAGCAAAAAGGCCCGCTCGATGAGCGGGCCTTCTGTTTTATAGGCAGGCAACAAAAAACCCGCAAGCAGCAGGCCGCTTACGGGTTTTGAGTGAGTCTTGATGGTGCAGCCTGAAACGATGTTCTGGTGGAGGCGGCGGGAATCGAACCCGCGTCCAGAAGCACTCTACGACTAGTTCTACATACTTAGTTCTGTCATTTGATTTAACCACCACGACGCGGACGAACACGCTGCGTGACGGCGATTCACTAGATTTTCGACCTTGGCGTCGTGACGCCGCCAAGACTTAACTGACGTATATGACCTCTGTCGGTATTGCTACCGGTCTTGCGACTCTAGCCCGTCAGTGAACTAGGCAGAGGACGGCGGCCCTTAGGCTGCCAGTGCGAACGTTTCGTCGTTTGCAGTTACGTTTTTCCCATTGATTAACGAGGTGACGGGTCCTCGGTATGCCCTAGCCGCTTCGCAACCCCTGTCGAAACCAGGTCGCCCCCGCGGTTCGTTGCCCAAAATGTCTGGGCCAGACGGAGATTTTACAATAGTTTGACGGCGACGTCCTGGCTGATTGGCTTGTTGTCTTGCCGTGCCGGTGCGCTGTCGATGCGAGGCGGCAAGACGCCGCCATGCATTGCGTGTGCTGTTTCTACGGTGTTCGCTATATGCGTTCAGCCGCTCCGCGGTTCACCCGATGTCGCGCAGCAGCTTCTGCAATTCCGCGGGCGAGTGCACGACGTGCTGCGCGTGCCATTGCGTCGGCGGAATATCGTTGCCGCAGTAACCGTAGGCGGCCGCGATGGTCTTCATGCCGGCCGCAAAGCCCGCCTGCACGTCGCGCAGGTCGTCGCCGACGTAGACGATGCGCTCCGGCACCAGATCCAGCTCGCGCGCCGCGTGCAACAGGGGCGCGGGATGCGGCTTCGAGTGCGGGGTCGTGTCGCCGCTCACCACGCAGCCGGCGCGCTCTTCGAGGCCGAGTTGCGCGATCAGCGGCTCGGTGAGCCTTGCCACCTTGTTCGTCACGATGCCCCAGCGCACGCCCCGTGCGTCGAGATCGTCGAGCAATTCGGGGATGCCGGGAAACAGCGTGGTCTCGATGCACAAGTCTGCTTCGTAGTTGGCGAGAAACTCCTCGCGCATCGACGCGAACTCGTGATCCTCCGGGCCGATGCCGAAGGCCCCGCCGATCAGCCCGCGCGCGCCCGCTGACGCGAGCGGCCGCAGATCTTCGAGCGGCACCATCTCAAGGCTGCGATCGTGGCGCATTTTGTTGACGGCGGCCGCCAGGTCGGGCGCGGTGTCGGCCAGCGTGCCGTCGAGGTCGAACAGGACAGCCTGGCAAAGACCGAGCGCGTCGTCGATGTCTTCGCGTTGGGGCAGGGGCGTGGGATCGCTCATTGATTGGATTGAGTCCGGGCAGGTCGGGGCGGATCAGACGTCGCGGCGGCAGGCGAGCATGTAGTTCACGCTCGTGTCGGCGGACAGCGTGAAATGCTTGCTGAGCGGGTTGTAAACGATACCTTTGATCTCGACCGTACGCAGGCCCGCGGCGCGCACGAAGCTCGCCAGTTCCGACGGGCGGATGAAGCGCGCGTAGTCGTGCGTACCCTTGGGCAGCATCCGCGCGATATATTCGGCGCCGATCACCGCGAACAGATACGACTTCACGTTGCGGTTCAGTGTGGAGAAAAACACCCAGCCGCCGGGTTTCACGAGCGTTTTGCATGCTTCGACAATGGCGGCCGGTTCGGGCACGTGTTCGAGCATTTCCATGCAGGTGACGACGTCGTAAGTGCCCGGTTCGCGGGCAGCCAGTGCTTCGGCGGCGATTTCTTCGTAATTGACGGTTACACCACTTTCAAGGCTGTGAAGATCTGCCACGCCGAGCGCCTGGCTCGACAGGTCGATTCCCTTCACATGCGCCCCTAATCCCGCCATCGACTCCGACAGAATGCCGCCGCCGCAGCCGATATCCAACACGGTTTTACCGGCGAGATGCGCGTGCGTGTCGATCCAGCTCAGACGAATCGGGTTGAGTTCATGCAGCGGTTTGAATTCGGCATTCGGGTCCCACCAACGATGCGCGAGGTCGCTAAATTTCTGCAGTTCGTGGGGATCGGCGTTGGTCATAGCGGAAGCTGCCTCGATGGGAGCGTTGAGCGGGCGCTCGAGGATAAACCCTGAGTATATAGGCCGGGCGACGGGGCGGCAAAATGCCGCGCGGTGGCTGGCGCGTCCTGTTCCGGCAGATCGGGCGCGAGCTCGGAGGAGAAGGCGAGCGGCGCCCGCAGCAGCGGCATAAAAAAAGCCCCGCCGAAGCGGGGCTTTGATACTGCGGTAATGTGTAGCTTACTGCTTCGAAGTACCGACAACTTCGACTTCCACGCGGCGATCCGGTGCGAGGCAGGCGACGAGTTGCTTGTGGTTCTTCTGGTTGCAACCGGTCGTGACCGGGTTGCGCTTGCCCTTGCCTTCCGTATAGATACGGTTGGATTCGATGCCCTTGCTGACGAGGTACGACTTCACAGCTTGAGCGCGGCGCAGCGACAGACGGTCGTTGTACTTGTCTGAGCCGATGCGGTCCGTGTAACCCGTTGCAACAATGACTTCCAGGTTCAGCGAACCAACCTTCGATGCCAGGTCGTCCAGCTTTTCCTTGCCAGCAGGCTTCAGGATAGCCTTGTCAAAGTCGAACAGAGCGTCAGCTTGATACGTAATCTTTTGGCTCGTAATAGCCGGTGCGGGCGGTGCGACCGGAGCCGGCGGGGTCGGAGCCTGGGCAACCAGGGCGCCATCGCACTTAGCGTTGGCCGTTGCCGGCGTCCAGAATGCATCGCGCCAGCAAAGCTCGTTCGTGCCGTTCATCCACACGTATTCGCCGGTACCATTCACCCAGTTGTCGTTCGTAGCTTGTCGCGACGCCGGCACCGATTGCGCCATGGCGGATGCAGCCATAACTGCGGTAGCTGCAATGAACGCGAGCTTTGAAAGTTTATTCATATTTCTCCTCTCGAAATTGAGATTACCGCAGGTTTACTGCGAGCCTGTTGACGAAGACAAGTCATACATTGCTCGAAGTATAACATCGGTGTAGAACAAAAAACGTGCTGTGTAGACTTCGAGCAGTGTCTAACTCTTTGTGCGTTGGCATTTTGCCATATCGTTCCCTTCCAACGATAAAAAAATCTGCCCCCGATCAAATCGCCCTCCAATTGTGGTGCATGCGCAACAGAAGCAATCCGCTGTAGGCACCGCCAGTCATGGCTGAGCGGCGAATTGCCCCACGCACAAATCGAGCCTGCCCCGACTTCATCATGGGGCGTTCAGGCGCCGTTCCCGCTCGTCTGCTAATAGGTATACGTACCCCCGCCGGGGGCGGATGCGCGGCATGTTAGAATCGCGTGATGCGTTGCGCCTGCAATGCTTACGCGAAGGCGCGGCGAGTTGGGCTTCAAGCGAGCTTCACGCCGTCGCCTTGGCACGTAAAAGATACGGATAATGGATCAATTCGCCAAAGAGACTCTGCCAATCTCCCTAGAGGAGGAAATGCGCCGTTCGTATCTCGATTACGCGATGAGCGTGATCGTGGGGCGTGCGCTTCCCGATGTTCGCGATGGCCTGAAGCCGGTGCACCGGCGCGTGCTGTACGCGATGCACGAACTGAATAACGACTGGAACCGGGCTTACAAGAAGTCGGCGCGTATTGTCGGCGACGTCATCGGTAAATATCACCCGCACGGCGACACGGCTGTCTACGATACGATTGTCCGGATGGCGCAGAATTTCTCGCTGCGCTACATGCTGGTGGACGGTCAGGGCAACTTCGGTTCGGTCGACGGCGACAACGCCGCGGCAATGCGGTACACCGAAATCCGCATGGCAAAGATCGGCCACGAACTGCTGGCCGACATCGACAAGGAAACGGTCGACTTCACGCCGAACTACGACGGCAGCGAAAACGAACCGGCCATCCTGCCGGCGCGTATTCCCAATCTGCTGATCAATGGCTCGTCCGGTATTGCGGTCGGCATGGCGACCAACATCCCGCCGCACAACCTCAACGAGGTTGTCGACGCATGTCAGCATCTGCTGAAAAACCCGGAAGCCACGATCGACGAACTGATCGAGATCATTCCGGCGCCTGACTTCCCGACCGCCGGCATCATCTACGGCGTGGCCGGCGTTCGCGACGGCTATCGCACCGGCCGCGGCCGCGTGGTAATGCGCGCGCTCACACACTTCGAGGAAATCGACCGCGGTCAGCGCATGTCGATCATCGTCGACGAGTTGCCGTACCAGGTGAACAAGCGCTCACTTCTGGAGCGTATTGCCGAGCTGGTCAACGAGAAGAAGCTCGAGGGCATCTCCGACATCCGCGACGAATCCGACAAGAGCGGCATGCGTGTCGTGATCGAGCTGAAGCGCGGCGAAGTGCCGGAAGTGGTTCTCAACAATCTGTACAAGGCGACCCAGCTTCAGGACACCTTCGGCATGAACATGGTCGCGCTGGTCGACGGCCAGCCGAAGCTGCTGAACCTGAAGGAAATGCTGTCGTGCTTCCTGTCGCATCGCCGGGAAGTGCTGACGCGGCGCACTGTATACGAACTGCGCAAGGCGCGTGAACGCGGTCACGTGCTCGAAGGGCTGGCAGTCGCGCTCGCCAACATCGACGAATTCATCGCGCTCATCAAAGCCGCGCCTACGCCGCCGATCGCCAAGCAGGAATTGATGGCGCGTCCGTGGGATTCGTCGCTGGTGCGCGAAATGCTGTCGCGCGCCGAGGCGGAAAACGCGTCGGCCGGCGGCCGTGAGGCTTATCGCCCTGACGGTTTGAATCCGTCGTTTGGTATGCAGTCCGACGGCCTCTACCGCTTGTCCGACACCCAGGCTCAGGAAATCTTGCAGATGCGTCTGCAACGCCTGACGGGTCTGGAGCAGGACAAGATCATCGGCGAGTACCGCGAAGTGATGGCGCAAATCGCCGACCTGCTGGACATTCTGGCTCGCCCGGAACGCATTACGGCGATCATCGTCGACGAACTGACGTCGATCAAAGCCGAATTCGGCGACGCGCGCCGCTCGAAGATCGAGCTGAACGCAACCGAGCTGAACACCGAAGACCTGATCACGCCGCAGGAGATGGTCGTGACCATGTCGCACGCGGGCTATGTGAAATCGCAGCCGCTGTCCGAATATAGTGCGCAGAAGCGGGGTGGTCGCGGCAAACAGGCCACGGCGATGAAAGAAGACGACTGGATCGACACGCTGTTCATCGCGAACACGCACGATCACATTCTGTGCTTCTCGAATCGCGGTCGCGTCTACAGCGTGAAGGTCTACGAAGTGCCGCAAGGTTCGCGGAACTCGCGCGGCCGTCCGATCGTCAATATCTTCCCGCTTCAGGACGGCGAGAAGATTACGGTTGTCTTGCCGGTAAAGGAATTCTCGGCTGACAAATTCGTCTTTATGGGCACCGCGTTAGGAACCGTAAAAAAGACGCCGCTGGAAGCCTTCGGCCGCGTGTTGCGCAAGGGTATTATTGCGGTCGGTCTGGATGACGGCGACTACCTGATCGGCGCAGCCATTACAGATGGCCAGCACGACGTGATGCTGTTCTCGGATTCGGGCAAGGCAGTTCGCTTCGACGAGAACGACGTGCGCCCGATGGGCCGTGAAGCGCGCGGCGTACGCGGCATGCAGCTCGAAGACGGGCAGAGCGTGATCGCGTTGCTAGTGGCCGGCGACGAGCAGCAGTCGGTGCTTACCGCGACCGAAAACGGCTATGGCAAGCGCACGCCGATCACCGAGTACACGCGTCACGGGCGCGGTACGAAGGGGATGATCGCGATTCAGACGTCGGAGCGTAACGGCAAGGTCGTCGCCGCCACGCTGGTGGATCAGGAAGCGCAGATCATGCTGATCACCAATACGGGCGTGCTGATTCGTACGCGCGTATCGGAAATTCGGGAAATGGGGCGCGCAACCCAAGGTGTTACACTCATCAGCCTTGACGAAGGGACCAAGCTTTCAGGTCTGCAACAGGTTGCTGAGGCGGAAGCGGATGTAGATGTGGAAGGCGACACCGAAGGTCCTGCCGAAGGCGACAACGGCGGTGAAGACGGTGGTGCGGCCTGATCCGCGTCGGCGGCTTTCAGTCTCAGTTATTGGTTGAAAGCTGCGCAGGGAACAATGGCGTGTCGGGCCGATACGCATCCCGCGCAGCTCGCAGTTCAAGTTAATTTCTCTTAGGGAGTAATGATGCAAAAACGATTCAAACAACTGATGTTGCTGGCTGCTCTCGTGCCGACCTTCGCTATGGCTCAAGCGCTTCAGAGCCCGGCCCCGGCGGCTCCGGCTGCTGCCGCTGCACCGGTTGATCCGGCCAAGCAGGCTGCAATCAAGGACCTGCTGGACGCAATCGACGCACAGAAGCTCGTCGGTGCAATCGGCAACAGCGCCCAGATGCAAGCCAAGCAGCTGGTTCCGGCTATCCTGTCGGACGCCCTGAGCGAAAACAAGACGATGACGGACAAGCAGAAGCAGGCTTCCGTCCCGACGCTGCAAAAGAACGCAGTGCCGAAGCTGGTTGACGGCGCGGGCCAGGTGTTCGCAACGGACAGCTTCCGCCAGGACGCAATGCAAGCTCAGTACGACGCTTACGCGAAGTACTACAGCGCGTCGGAAATCAAAGATCTGACCACGTTCTACAAGAGCCCGACCGGCCGCAAGTTCATCCAGGTGCAAGACCAGGTTGGCCGCGACGTCGTGAATGGCTTGATGCAAAAGTACATGCCGCAATCGATCAAGGCAACGCGCGACCAGGCTGACAAGGAAGTCGCTTCGGTCAAGCCGGCTAAGTAAGTTGGTCAAATAAGTTGGCTAGATAAGCCAGCGAGTTGAGCCAAAAGGTCGAAAGGCTGCGCTGACATCGCGCTAGCCGCCGCTCGGCAAGCCATATGGCGTGCGGGGTTTGGCGGGTTGGCGGTGACAATGCGATAATGGCCGTTTGCGCACACGCGCAGACGGCCATTTTCTTTTTGGGCGCGAAAATGTAGCCAAATGCGTGTAGCCAAATGCGCGTCGTTTAACTCGCGTTGTCGAGTTTGCGTCGCAAACTTTGCAATGGCTGCCTTCGCGGCTGCCAACTTCGCCGATTTTTGCGCGATCTGTTCGTTTTCGCGCCAGCTTCCAGGATCTCACGATGCGCGTCTTTAATTTCTCCGCCGGCCCAGCTGCCATGCCCGAAGAAGTGCTGCGTCAGGCAGCCGGCGAGATGCTCGATTGGCAGGGCAGTGGCATGAGCGTGATGGAAATGAGCCATCGCGGCAAAGAATTCATGTCGATCCACGAGGAAGCGCTCGTCGATCTGCGCGAATTGCTGGCGGTGCCGGCCAGCCACCGGATTTTGTTCCTGCAAGGCGGCGGCCTGGGCGAAAACGCGATCGTGCCGATGAATCTGATGGGCGCGAAACCGCGCGCGGATTTCGTCGTGACCGGTTCGTGGTCGCAGAAATCGTTCAAGGAAGCGCAAAAGTACGGCACGGTGCATCTGGCGGCGAGCGGTCAGACGGCGGAGGGCTTCACACGCGCGCCGGCGCGCTCGGAATGGCAACTGTCGGACGATCCGGCATACGTGCATTTGTGCACGAACGAGACCATTCACGGCGTCGAGACGTTCGAGATTCCCGACCTTGGCGATATTCCGCTGGTGGCGGACGCGTCGTCGCACATTCTGTCGCGCCCAATGGACATTGCCAAATATGGTGTGCTGTTCGGCGGCGCGCAGAAGAACATCGGCATGGCGGGTGTGACAGTCGTGATCGTGCGCGAAGACATGCTGGATCGCGCGCAATCGGTCTGCCCGTCGGCGTTCGAATGGAAAACCGTCGCCGAGAACAATTCGATGTACAACACGCCGCCCACGTATGCGATCTACATCGCGGGGCTGGTGTTCAAGTGGTTGAAGAAGCAGGGCGGCCTTGCCGCGATGGAAGCGCGTAACCTCGAGAAGTCGAAGCTGTTGTACGACACGATCGATTCGAGCAGCTTCTATCTGAACAAGGTCGAGCGTGGCTCGCGCTCGCGGATGAACGTACCGTTTTTCCTCACCGACGAGTCGCGCAACGAAGATTTCCTGGCCGGCGCGAAAGCGCGGGGAATGGTGCAGCTAAAGGGCCACAAGTCCGTCGGCGGCATGCGGGCGTCGATTTATAACGCCGTCCCGCTCGAAGGCGTCAAAGCGCTTGTCGAATACATGAAGGAATTCGAACAGCGCAGCGCCTGATTGTCGCGGACATTCAGGCGCGCGCATCCTTTCCAGCACGCATTTGTGCAGCAGCTACCGGCAGGGCCGTTTTCACGCATGGACGACGAACTCAATACCCGACTCAAACCCCTTCGCGAACGCATCGACGCGCTCGACGCGCAGCTGATCGCGCTTCTCAATCAGCGTGCCGCGGTGGCGCTCGAAGTGGGCGAGGTGAAGAAGCATTTCAACGCACCGGTGTTCCGCCCCGAGCGCGAGCAGCAGGTGATCGCGCGCTTGCAGGATATGAGCGACGGCCCGCTGGCCAGCGAGCATATCAGCGCGATCTGGCGCGAGATCATGGCCGCGAGCCGCGCGCTTGAAAAGAGCATCAAGGCCGCGTATCTCGGCCCGGTTGGCACGTATAGCGAACAGGCCATGCACGAGTACTTCGGTCAGTCGATCGAAGGTCTGCCGTGCCCGTCGATCGACGAAGTATTTCGCTCGGTCGAAGCGGGTGCAGCCGAATTCGGTGTCGTGCCGGTTGAGAATTCGACCGAAGGCGCCGTTTCGCGCACGCTCGATCTGCTGTTGCAAACCCAGCTCACGATCGGCGGTGAACTGGCTTTGCCGATTCACCATAATCTCCTGACGCTGAACGGCGGCCTCACCGGCGTGACGCGGGTGTGCGCGCACGCGCAGGCGCTCGCCCAGTGCCAGCGCTGGCTCGCGACCAACGCGCCGCATCTCGAGCGTCAGGCAGTGTCGAGCAATGCCGAAGCCGCACGCATGGCGGCGGAAGATCCGACCGTCGCAGCCATCGCCGGCGATCGCGCGGCCACGCACTACGGTCTGCAAGTCGCGTACGCCCTGATCCAGGACGATCCGCACAACCGCACGCGTTTCGTGATGATCGGCAAGGAGCGCACCGGCGTCAGCGGGCACGACCAGACGTCGTTGATCGTTTCGGTGGCGAACGAACCGGGCGCCGTGTTCAAGCTGCTGGAGCCTTTGGCCCGCCACAGCGTATCCATGACCCGTTTTGAGTCGCGTCCGGCGCGCGTCGGCACGTGGGAGTACTACTTCTACATCGATGTCGAAGGCCATCGCGACGAGCCGGCGGTCGCTGCCGCACTCACCGAACTCGGCCAGAAGGCCGCGTTCCTGAAGATACTGGGCTCGTATCCGCGGGCGCGTTGATGTCAGGCCAGGCGCGCTCACGGCGCCCGGGGCGCGCCTGTCGCAGGTTCACTTACTACTATTTAGTCGTTCGGAGATTTTCATGACAACGTCCTTCGGTCCTTCCTATGTGCGCGCGATCGCGCCTTACATCGCCGGCAAGCCGATTTCGGAAGTGGCCCGCGAGTTTGGCCTCGACGAAGCGACCATCGTGAAGCTCGCGTCGAACGAAAATCCGCTCGGCATGCCGGAATCGGCGCAACGCGCCATGGCGCAAGCGGCCAGCGAACTCGGCCGCTATCCGGACGCGAATGCATTCGAACTGAAGGCAGCGCTGAGCGAGCGCTACGGCGTGCCGGCCGACTGGGTCACGCTTGGCAACGGCAGCAACGACATTCTCGAAATTGCCGCGCATGCGTTCGTCGAGAAGGGCCAGTCAATCGTCTACGCGCAATACTCGTTCGCGGTCTACGCGCTCGCCACGCAGGGCGTGGGTGCGCGTGCGATCGTCGTGCCGGCCGTCAAGTACGGCCACGACCTCGACGCAATGCTCGCCGCGATCACGGACGACACCCGCCTGATCTTCGTTGCAAACCCGAACAACCCGACCGGCACGTTCATCGAAGGTGCGAAGCTCGAAGCGTTTCTCGACAAGGTGCCGCGTCATGTGGCCGTCGTGCTCGACGAGGCGTACACGGAATATCTGCCGGAAGAAAAGCGCTACGACTCGATCGCATGGGTGGTGCGTCGTTATCCGAATCTGCTGGTGTCGCGCACATTCTCGAAGGCGTTTGGCCTGGCTGGCCTGCGTGTCGGCTTCGCGATCGCGCAGCCTGAATTGACCGATCTGCTGAACCGTCTGCGTCAGCCGTTCAACGTGAACACGCTGGCGCAAGCCGCGGCGATCGCGGCACTGAACGACAAGCCGTTTCTGGAAAAGAGCGCGGCCTTGAATGCGCAAGGCTATCGCCTTTTGACCGAAGCGTTCGACAAACTCGGCCTCGAGTATGTGCCGTCGGACGGCAACTTCGTGCTGGTGCGCGTCGGCAACGACGACGCAGCCGGCAACCGCGTCAACCTCGCGTTGCTGAAGCAGGGCGTGATCGTTCGTCCGGTCGGCAACTACGGTTTGCCGCAATGGCTGCGCATCACGATCGGCCTGCCGGAAGAAAACGAAGCGTTCCTCGCGGCGCTCGAAAAGACGCTCGCCACCGCGTAAGCGGTTGACCTTGACCCGTGCGCCTCACTTCATAAAAGGCGCGCTTTTTCTGTGACCGACGTGGCCGCGTTTTCATTTAATAAGCTGGTGATTTTCGGTGTCGGCCTGATTGGCGGATCGCTCGCGCGCGCCTTGCGCGAGCGAGGCGAGGCGGCAGGCGCGCGCACCGTGATTGGCGTCGGGCGCTCTCCCGCGTCGACGGCGCGCGCGCTCGAGTTGGGTGTGATCGACGGGGCCGCGGCGTTGAACGATGACGCCGCGCTGCGTGACGCGTTGTCCGGCGCAGATTTCGTGCTGCTCGCCGCACCTGTCGCGCAGACGCAGCCGTTGCTCGAACGCATTGCACCGTTTCTCGACGCAGGCACGATCGTCACCGATGCAGGCAGCACCAAGTCCGACGTGGTGGCTTCCGCGCGCGCGGCGCTCGGCGCACGCATCGGCCAGTTCGTGCCGGGGCATCCGATTGCCGGCCGCGAGGCGAGCGGCCCGGATGCGGCGTTGCCCGATCTGTACGTGAACCGCAACGTCGTGTTGTGTCCGCTGCCGGAGAACGCGCCGGAAGCGGTCGAGCGCGTTGCCGCGATGTGGCGTGCAACCGGCGCCTGTGTGCGGGAGATGACGCCCGAGCAACATGACCGCGTGCTCGCATCGGTCAGCCATCTGCCGCACGTTTTGTCTTTCGCGTTGGTCGAGCAGATTCTCAATTCACCCGACGCCGCGTTGAAATTCTCATTCGCCGCCGGCGGCTTCCGTGACTTCACGCGCATCGCCGCGTCGAGCCCGGAAATGTGGCGCGATGTGTGCGTGGCGAACCGCGCCGCGCTGCTCGACGAACTGGATGCCTACACAGCGGTGCTCGCGCGCTTGCGCGCGGCGATTGAAGCCGGCGACGGCGCCGCGCTCGAAGCCGTGTTCGCGCGCTCGCGCGTCGCGCGCAGCGAATGGCAGGAACAGCGCAGTGCGGGGGCCGCCCTCGGCGACGCCTCGAAATAACCGGAACTGGACTCAATCATGGAATTCCTCGATCTCGGACCATTTTCTCGTGCGTCCGGCACGGTTCGTTTGCCCGGTTCGAAAAGCATTTCGAATCGGGTGCTGCTGCTCGCGGCGCTCGCCGAAGGCGAAACGACGATCACGAACCTGCTCGATTCCGACGACACCCGCGTGATGCTCGACGCGCTCGAAAAGCTCGGCGTGCGTCTGAAGCGCGAAGGCGACACGTGTGTCGTGACCGGTACGCGAGGCGCGTTCACGGCGCGCACGGCCGATCTGTTCCTCGGCAATGCCGGCACGGCAGTGCGTCCGCTGACCGCGGCGCTCGCGGTGAATGGCGGCGACTATCGCATTCACGGTGTGCCGCGTATGCACGAGCGGCCGATCGGCGATCTGGTCGACGGTTTGCGGCAGATCGGTGCGAAGATCGACTACGAAGAGAACGACGGCTATCCGCCGCTGCGGATCCGCCCGGCGCAAATCACGGCTGACGCGCCGATCCGCGTGCGTGGCGACGTGTCGAGCCAGTTCCTGACTTCACTGCTGATGACGTTGCCGCTGTTGCGCACGGAAAGCGGCGTGACGACCGTACAGGTGGACGGTGAGCTGATCTCGAAGCCCTATATCGAGATCACGATCAAGCTGATGGAGCGCTTCGGCATCAAGGTCGAGCGCCACGAGTGGCACCGGTTCATCGTGCCGGCCGGGCAGCGCTATCAGTCGCCGGGCACGATCATGGTGGAAGGCGATGCGTCGTCGGCGTCGTACTTCCTCGCTGCCGGCGCGGTCGGCGGCGGCCCGTTGCGGGTGGAGGGCGTGGGCCGCTCCAGCATCCAGGGCGATGTCGGTTTCGCCGATGCGCTCATCAAGATGGGCGCGAACCTGCAGATGGGCGACGACTGGATCGAAGTGCGCGGTGTCGGTAACGACAACGGCAAGCTCGATCCGATCGACATGGATTTCAACCTGATTCCGGACGCCGCGATGACGATCGCCGTCGCCGCGCTGTTCGCGGATGGCACGACCACGCTGCGCAACATCGCGAGCTGGCGTGTGAAGGAAACCGACCGGATCGCCGCGATGGCCACCGAACTACGTAAGGTCGGCGCGAAAGTGCAGGAAGGCGAGGATTTTCTCGTCGTCACGCCGCCTGAAAAACTGATTCCGAACGCTTCGATCGACACCTACGACGATCACCGCATGGCGATGTGCTTCTCGCTCGTGAGTCTGGGCGGCGTGCCGATCCGGATCAACGACCCGAAGTGCGTCGGCAAGACGTTCCCTGACTATTTCGAGCGCTTCACCGCGCTCGCTCAACCCTGATTCGCTCCTGAATCGACTGACGTGCGACTTTTTCGATGAAACCGATCCGTCCCTTTCACCAAACGCCCGTCATTACGATCGACGGCCCCAGCGCCTCGGGCAAAGGCACCGTGGCCGCGCTGGTTGCCGCGAATCTCGGCTTCCATTTACTGGATAGCGGCGCGCTGTACCGGCTCGCCGCACTGGCCAGCATGCGCTACAACATCGCGGCGGATGACGTCGACGCGCTTGTAAAGCTGATCGACGATCTGCACATCACCTTTCGAGAGGGGCTGGCGCAGCTCGACGGCGCTGACGTATCCGCCGATATTCGTGCCGAAGAAGTCGGCAGCCGGGCCTCGGCGATTGCCGTGCACGCGCCCGTGCGAACCGCGCTGGTGGCCCGTCAGCGGGCTTTTCGTAAGGAACCGGGGCTGGTCGCCGACGGCCGCGATATGGGTACAGTGATCTTCCAGGACGCCATGCTGAAGGTGTTCATGACCGCCAGCGTCGAGGCCCGTGCGGCGCGCCGGCATAAGCAATTGATCCAAAAAGGATTTTCTGCTAATATAGATGACTTGCTCCGGGATTTGCGTGAGCGCGACGAGCGTGACAGTCAGCGCGCGGCCGCGCCGCTCAAGCCCGCAGCGGATGCAAAGCTGCTTGATACCTCCGCATTGTCGGTCGACCAGGCGGTCGAACAGGTGGTGCAGTGGTATGAAGCATGGGTCCCGCATGCTTGATGTCCGAGTGGCAGCTGAGCAGTGGGCGCAGTAGAAGTAGTGTTGTCAGTAGGTGCTCCGCGAGTGTCGTGGAGCGTGTATTAACCCCTTAACCCCGCGTGGCATTCGCACTCTTGCCGTTGTAGCTGACCGTCCGGCCAGCCGGGCACCGCGAGAACCATGCAAATTTTGATTTTTATGTCCGACCTGCAAACTTCCAACCCGAATACCGAATCTTTTGCGGCTCTGTTCGAAGAGTCGCTGACCAAGCAAGACATGCGCGCCGGCGAAGTGATCTCCGCCGAAGTCGTGCGTGTTGACCACAACTTCGTGGTCGTCAACGCTGGTCTCAAGTCCGAAGCCTACATCCCGCTCGAAGAGTTCCTGAACGACGCGGGCGAGGTAGAAGTGCAGGCGGGCGACTTCGTTTCCGTCGCGATCGACGCGCTGGAAAACGGCTATGGCGACACGATCCTGTCGCGCGACAAGGCGAAGCGTCTGGCTTCGTGGCTGTCGCTGGAAAAGGCTCTCGACAACAACGAACTCGTGACCGGCACGATCACGGGCAAGGTCAAGGGCGGCATGACCGTCATGGTCAACGGCATCCGCGCGTTCCTGCCGGGTTCGCTGGTTGACACGCGTCCGGTCAAGGACACGACCCCGTACGAAGGCAAGACGCTGGAATTCCGCGTCATCAAGCTCGACCGCAAGCGTAACAACGTCGTGCTGTCGCGCCGCGCTGTGATCGAAGCGACCCAGGGCGAAGAGCGCGCAAAGCTGCTCGAAACGCTGAAGGAAGGCGCGATCGTGGAAGGCGTGGTGAAGAACATCACGGATTACGGCGCATTCGTGGACCTCGGCGGTATCGACGGCCTGCTGCACATCACCGACATCGCATGGCGTCGTGTGCGTCACCCGAGCGAAGTGCTGTCGGTTGGCCAGGAAGTCACCGCGAAGATCCTCAAGTTCGATCAAGAGAAGAACCGCGTTTCGCTGGGTATCAAGCAACTGGGCGACGATCCGTGGGAAGGCATTTCCCGCCGTTACCCGTCGGGCACGCGCCTGTTCGGTAAGGTCACCAACATCACCGACTACGGCGCATTCGTCGAAGTGGAATCGGGCATCGAAGGCCTGGTTCACGTGTCGGAAATGGACTGGACGAACAAGAACGTTGCACCGTCGAAGGTTGTTCAGCTGGGCGACGAAGTCGAAGTCATGGTTCTCGAAATCGACGAAGACCGCCGCCGTATCAGCCTCGGCATGAAGCAATGCAAGCCGAACCCGTGGGACGACTTCAGCCGCAACTTCAAGAAGGGCGACAAGCTGCAAGGCGCAATCAAGTCGATCACCGACTTCGGCGTCTTCATCGGTCTGCCGGGCGGCATCGACGGCCTGGTTCACCTGTCGGACCTGTCGTGGAGCGAAACGGGCGAAGAAGCAGTTCGCAAGTACAAGAAGGGCGACGAAGTGGAAGCGATCGTTCTCGGCATCGACGTCGAGAAGGAACGCATTTCGCTGGGCATCAAGCAGCTCGAAGGCGACCCGTTCAGCAACTTCGTTGCAATGAACGACAAGGGTTCGATCGTCGACGGCGTGGTCAAGACGGTAGATGCGAAGGGTGCAGTGGTTACGCTGTCGGCGGAAGTCGAAGGCTACCTGCGTGCTTCGGAAATCGCACAAGACCGCGTGGAAGATGCTCGCAACGTGCTGAAGGAAGGCGACAAGGTCAACGCGATGATCATCAACATCGATCGCAAGTCGCGTGGTATCAACCTGTCGGTCAAGGCCAAGGATTCGGCTGAGCAACAGGAAGCGATCCGCGGCCTGGCTTCGTCGGATTCGAGCTCGGCTGCTACCGGCACGACGAACCTCGGCGCGCTGTTGAAGGCTAAGCTCGACGGTCAGAACCAGTAATTGAGGAACGCCCCCAAACCTGTCGTCTGGCGGCAGGTCCCCCGCAAGGGGGGGCGTAACAACATGGGGGCGGCCCGGCGTTTTCTTGCGAGGTCTGCTGCAGTATGACCAAATCGGAATTGGTCGCCCAGCTGGCTACGCGATTTCCGCAGCTTGTACTTAAAGATGCGGATTTCGCGGTGAAGACGATGCTTGATGCGATGTCGGAGGCGCTTGCCAACGGTCATCGCATTGAAATTCGCGGCTTCGGCAGCTTCGGCCTTAATCGTCGTCCCTCCCGCGTCGGGCGTAATCCGAAGTCGGGCGAGAAGGTGCTGGTACCTGAGAAGTACGTACCGCATTTCAAGCCGGGCAAGGAATTGCGCGAGCGGGTAGATCGACGTTCGGGCGAGCCGCTGAAGGCCGACGAGCCGGATGACGACGACCTGTAAATGCTTCGCTGTGCGGTTCGCAGCATGGCATTGGTAGCGTCAGCGGCCAAAGCCAGACGGCAAAAGACCAGAAAAAGCGCCTTCGGGCGCTTTTTTTTCGTCCGTAGTTTTCCTCGCGTAAATCCTCTATCAGCCAGTTCCTGCCCAGTCGCGAGGGCATCCATTACAATACGGGTCACTTCGGCGCGGGCAACACCGTGGCGCGACGCGTCATCAAGCCGGCGTCACCCCGCAACTGCCGTCAAGAGACCTATTCATGAAATTTATCGTCTGGCTGATCCGTGTGCTGGTGTTCGTGCTCCTGCTGGTGCTCGCACTCTCCAATACACAAACTGCTACGCTGAATTTCCTCGCTGGTTACGCGTGGTCGGCGCCTTTGATTCTGATCGGCCTCGCGTTCTTCGTGGTGGGGCTGCTGGCCGGGCTGGTGTCGTCAATGCCGGGCATGGTGCGCCTGCGCATGGAGAATGGCCGGCTCAAGCGCGAGTTGCGTGTGGCGCGCGAAGCCCCGGTGGTGGTCGAACAACCGCCCATGCCGCCGCTGATCTAAGTTGTCTTCTGCCGCGCTTCTGAAGCGCGGCTTTCCGCTTCCGCTTTCCCGCACATTTGCATTAATCGCATGGATCTAGACTTCTGGTGGCTGCTTGTCATACCCGTCGCTTTTGCGTTCGGCTGGATGGCCGCGCGCTACGACCTCAAGACGCTGTTGTCCGAAAGCGCCAACCTGCCGCGTTCGTACTTCCGCGGCCTGAATTTCCTGCTCAATGAGCAGCCCGACCAGGCGATCGACGCGTTTATCGAAGTCGTCAAACTCGACCCGGAAACGGTCGAATTGCACTTCGCGCTGGGTAATCTGTTCCGCCGCCGCGGCGAGACGGACCGCGCGATTCGCGTGCATCAGAACCTGCTGAGCCGAACTGATCTGCCCGTCACCGAGCGCGATCACGCGCTGTACGAACTGGGTCAGGACTTTCTGAAGGCCGGTTTGCTCGATCGCGCCGAGGAAACCTTTCGCTCGCTCGAAACCGGCAATTACGCGTTGGGCGCGCAGCGTGCGTTGCTCACCATCTACCAGATCGAGAAAGACTGGGTTAAGTCGATCGATATCGCGCGCCATCTGGAAACAATGGGTGCCGAGTCGCTCGACAAGGAAATCGCGCAGTTTCATTGCGAGCTCGCGCAGGAAGCGCTTCAGCAGAACAACGCAGATGAGGCGCGTCGTCAGCTCGGCTTTGCATTGAAGGCGAACCCAACGAACGTACGTGCCACGATCCTGTTCGGCGACGTTGACGCGACGGCCGGTTCGCAAGAGGCCGCTATCGTCCAATGGCGGCGCGTCGAAGAACAGAATCCCGCCTATCTGCCGCTCGTCGCTGAAAAGCTGATGAAGGCCTATGAGGCGCTCGGCCGTCCGCAGGATGGGGCCGACCTGCTCATCACGTGGGTGGACCGCTATCCGTCGAACGATCTGCTCGACGTGACCTATCAGCACATTGCGGCGGTGCGCGGGCCCGACGCCGCTCGCGCGCTGGCACGCTCGCAGATGCAGAAGTCGCCGAATCTGGCAGGTATGACGCGTCTCCTGGAAGCGCAGGAAGCCGTCGCGGAAGAGCCGCGGAAGAGCGAGCTCGAACTGATGCGTACGCTGCTTCGCCAGCGCACCAAAAATCTGCCACGGTATACGTGCCAGAATTGTGGTTTCAGGGCGCGGCTGTTTTACTGGCAGTGTCCGGGTTGCAGCGGTTGGGAAACTTATGCGCCGCGTCGCGTCGAACCGATCACGGCGTCGAACTGATAGCGAATGGAATTGCATAGCCGCGCCGCAACGACGGCGGCCCGTCAGGCGGATTAGGCCGGGCGGGATCATGACGGCCTTGTTCACTACGAGAAACCCTCACCGGAACCCTCTACCGGAAAGCGTATGAAAATCACCATTATCGGCACGGGCTATGTTGGCCTCGTCACCGGCGCGTGCCTCGCCGAAATCGGCCATGACGTCTTCTGTCTCGACGTCGATCCGCGCAAGATCGAAATCCTCAACAACGGCGGCGTGCCGATCCACGAGCCGGGTTTGCTGGAGATCATTGCCCGTACGCGCGCGGCTCGCCGCATCACGTTTTCGACGGATATCGAAGCGAGCGTGGCGCACGGCGAGGTGCAGTTCATCGCTGTCGGCACGCCGCCCGACGAAGACGGTTCGGCCGATCTGCAATACGTGCTCGAAGCGGCGCGCAACATCGGCCGCACCATGAACGGCTTCAAGGTGATCGTCGACAAGTCGACGGTGCCGGTCGGCACCGCGCAACGCGTGCGCGCGGTGGTCGAAGAGGAACTGGCCAAACGCGGGCTCGGCAATAGCGAGCAGCACCGCTTCTCGGTGGTGTCGAACCCTGAGTTTCTGAAGGAAGGCGCGGCGGTCGACGACTTCATGCGTCCCGATCGCATTGTGCTTGGCAGCGACGAAGACGAGGCCGGCCTGCGCGCGCGCGAGCTGATGAAGCGTCTGTACGCGCCGTTCAACCGCAATCACGAGCGCACGCTGTACATGGATGTGCGCTCGGCTGAGTTCACGAAATACGCTGCCAATGCGATGCTCGCCACGCGCATCTCGTTCATGAACGAGATGTCGAATCTGGCGGATCGGGTCGGCGCGGATATCGAAGCAGTGCGTCGCGGCATCGGCTCGGACCCGCGTATCGGCTATCACTTTCTGTATGCGGGCGCCGGCTACGGCGGTTCGTGCTTCCCGAAGGACGTGCAGGCGCTGATCCGTGCCGCCAGCGAAAGCGGCCACAATCTGCGCATCCTCGAAGCGGTCGAGGACGTGAATGACAGGCAGAAAGACGTGCTGGTGCACAAGATTACGGGCAAGCTCGGTGAAGATCTGAGCGGCCGTACGTTCGCTGTGTGGGGTCTCGCATTCAAGCCGAATACGGACGACATGCGCGAGGCGCCGAGCCGTCGCGTGATCGCTGAATTGCTGGCGCGTGGCGCTCAGGTTCGCGCGTACGACCCGGTCGCGGTGGCCGAAGCGCGCCGTGTGTTCGCCATGGATCTGCACGATGCACCGGACCAGCTCGCGCGTCTCACGTTCACGAGCACCCAGGACGAAACGCTCACTGGCGCCGACGCGCTGGTGGTCGTCACCGAATGGAAGGAATTCAAAAGCCCGGATTTCGTGCACCTGAAATCGGTGCTGAAGTCACCGCTGATTTTCGACGGCCGCAATCTGTACGAGCCGGACGCGATGACCGAACTCGGCATCGACTATCACTCGATCGGACGACCTTATGCCCAGCCCTCTGAATTTCCGGCCGATGTCTCCAGCAATGCCTGAGGCCGCTCAGTCCACACCCACGTCCGCACTGACCGTGGTGCCGCGCGAACGCCTCGGTGCGGCGCGCGTGCTGGTGGTTGGCGACGTGATGCTCGATCGCTACTGGTTCGGCGATGTGAACCGTATTTCGCCGGAAGCGCCGGTGCCGGTCGTGCATGTGCAGCGCCAGGAAGACCGTCTCGGCGGTGCCGCGAACGTGGCGCGCAATGCGGTGGCGCTCGGCGCGCAAGCGGGTTTGCTGTGCGTGGTCGGGCATGACGAGCCCGGCGAGCGCATCGTGCAACTACTTGCCGAAAGCGGGGTGGCGCCGCATCTGGAACGCGATCCGGATTTGCTCACCACCATCAAGCTGCGCGTGCTGTCGCGCCAGCAACAGTTGCTGCGCGTCGACTTCGAAAACTCGCCCGCGCACGAAGTATTGCTCGCAGGCCTCGCGCGTTTCGACGACCTGCTGCCGTCGCACGACGTGATCCTGATGTCCGATTACGCGAAGGGCGGTCTCACGCACGTCACGCAGATGATCGCAAAGGCGCATGCGGCGGGTAAGCCGGTGTTGGTCGATCCGAAGGGCGACGACTGGGAGCGCTATCGCGGCGCCACGCTGATCACGCCGAATCGCGCCGAGTTGCGCGAGGTGGTCGGACAGTGGAAATCCGAAGAGGATCTGATCGCGCGCGTGACCAAACTGCGCGCCGATCTCGAGTTCAAGGCGCTGCTGCTGACGCGTTCGGAAGAGGGTATGACGCTCTTCGCCGACGACGGCATCCTGCATACATCGGCCGTTGCGCGCGAAGTGTATGATGTATCGGGCGCGGGCGACACCGTGATCGCCACGCTCGCCGCCATGCTCGGCGCAGGTCTTACGCTGGTCGAGGCGGTCGGACTCGCGAATCGCGCGGCCGGCATCGTGGTCGGCAAACTCGGCACCGCCACCGTCACCTACGACGAACTTTTTCATTGATGCAGCCCGCCGGGTTTCCTGCTTTGCGCTTCAGTTTCAGCGGCGCAAAAGAGGAACCCGCGAGGCGTCAACTGAACTCATTACCGCAGGATCATCATGACCCTCATCGTCACCGGCGCGGCCGGCTTTATCGGCAGCAATCTCGTGAAGGCGCTCAATGAGCGCGGTGAACAACGCATCATCGCGGTCGATAATCTCACGCGCGCGGACAAGTTCAAGAATCTCGTCGACTGCGAGATCGACGACTATCTCGACAAGACCGAATTCGTCGAGCGCTTCAAGCGGGGCGACTTCGGCAAAGTGCGCGCGATTTTCCACGAAGGCGCCTGCTCGGACACGATGGAAACCGACGGCCGCTACATGATGGACAACAACTTCCGCTATAGCCGCGAAGTGCTCGATGTCTGCCTCGCGCAGAATATCCAGTTTCTGTACGCGTCTTCGGCGGCGACGTATGGCGGTTCGAGCCGCTTCGTCGAAGAGCGTGAAGTCGAGCAGCCGCTGAACGTGTACGGCTATTCGAAGTTCCTGTTCGACCAGGTGATTCGCCGCGTGTTGCCCACCGCGAAGAGCCAGATTGCCGGCTTCCGTTATTTCAACGTGTACGGGCCGCGTGAGACGCACAAGGCGCGCATGGCGTCGGTGGCGTTTCATAACTTCAACCAGTTCCGCGCGGAAGGCAAGGTCAAGCTGTTCGGCGAATACAACGGTTACGCCGCCGGCGAGCAGACACGCGACTTCGTCTCCGTCGAAGACGTGGTCAAGGTGAACCTGTTCTTCTTCGACAATCCGGACAAGTCGGGCATCTTCAATCTGGGCAGCGGTCGTGCGCAGCCGTTCAACGACATTGCGAGCACGGTGGTCAATACGCTGCGTGCATTGAACAATGAGCCGTCGTTGTCGCTCGCGGATCAGGTGCAGCGCGGGCTGATCGAATACATTCCGTTTCCCGATGCATTGCGCGGCAAATACCAATGCTTCACGCAGGCCGACCAGACGAAGCTGCATGCCGCCGGCTACGATGCGCCGTTCCTGAGCGTGCAGGAAGGCGTCGATCGATACGTACGTTGGCTATTCGGCCAGGTGTAAATCTTTCGGATACCTCTTTAAACTGGAATCTCCCGGTTGGTGATGGTCGCCAACCGGTTGTACGAGGGAGATTCCATATGTTTCGAAAAATTCTGGTTACCGCGGCCATGCTCGCCGCTTTCGGCCACGCGTATGCGGCGGTCGACGTCAACACGGCTAACGAGGATGCGCTGCGTGGCATCAAGGGCATCGGTCCTGCCAAAGCGAAAGCCATTCTCGAAGAGCGTTCAGCGCATGGTCCTTTCAAGGACCCGGCCGATCTCGGCAAGCGCGTCAAGGGCATGGGCGGGCATACCGTCGAGCGCCTGCAGGCGGAGGGTCTCGCTGTCGGTCCGGCTGGCGCGGCTGCTAACCCGCAGGCTGCGGCGTCTGCACAAAGCAAGGGCGCGGCCGCTGCGGGCAATGTTGCCAACTCGGCCAACTCGACTAGCGCGGCCGCAACCCCAAAGAACGCCACGGTGGCGGTGAAGAAATAGCCTGACGCGGGCCGTGCGCGCGAGGCTGGTCACTTCTGCGCGCATGGTCCCGCGCCTGGTCTGTTACCGTCGTTCCCCTTCATGGTCGGAGTGGGTAAGAACACTCCTTCAGCTGTCATGCAGATGACTGGCTCCCGCGGTTCTCAGCCGCGGGCTTTTTGCGTTGCGCGCGCTCGTCGGTCAGTACCTGCATCCATGCCGCTAGAAGGGCCGCACGGCAGCCGTGCGCACGGTGGTTTAGAATCGATGGATTGAAGACTCCGCGCATCGACGGCACCAGACCCGATATGGCTTACCAAACGATTGAAGATACGATCGGCAATACGCCGCTCGTGCAACTCGTCCGGCTCCCTGACGACGAGATCCGCAGCCGCAATAACGTGATCCTTGCGAAGCTCGAGGGCAACAATCCTGCGGGCTCGGTCAAGGATCGTCCGGCGCTGTCGATGATCAAGAAAGCGGAAGCACGCGGCCGCATCAAGCCGGGCGACACGCTGATCGAATCGACCAGCGGCAACACCGGCATCGCCTTGGCGATGGCTGCGGCGATCCGCGGCTACAAGATGGTGCTGATCATGCCGGAAGACCTGTCGGTGGAGCGCCGTCAGAGTATGGCGGCCTATGGCGCGCAGATCGTGCTGACGCCGGTGACGGGCGGCATGGAATACGCGCGCGATCTGGCTGAACAGATGCAGCGCGAAGGCAAGGGCATCATCCTCGACCAGTTCGCGAACCCGGACAATCCGGCCGCGCACGTCGAAGGAACCGGTCCGGAAATCTGGCGCGACACCGAAGGGCGCATCACGCACTTCGTCTCGTCCATGGGCACGACCGGCACGATCATGGGCGTGTCCACCTATCTGAAGGAACAGAATCAGGCGATCGAGATCATCGGCGCGCAGCCGGAAGAAGGTTCGCGCATTCCGGGCATCCGCAAATGGCCGGAAGCCTATCTGCCGAAGATTTTCGATCGTAGCCGCGTGGATCGCGTCGAGAACGTGAGCCAGGCCGCAGCCGAAGCGATGGCGCGGCGCATGGCCTCGGTCGAAGGGATCTTCGCCGGCATCTCGTCGGGCGGAGCCTGTGAGGTGGCGCTGCGTGTCGCGCGCCAGGTCGAGAACGCGACGATCGTGTTTATCGTCTGCGATCGGGGTGACCGGTATCTTTCTACGGGCGTGTTTCCGGCTTGATCGCGCTTCGGCGCATTGAATGGCCCTCAAACTGACTTGGCCAACAAAAAAGCGCCGGCTAAACCGGCGCTTTTTTGTGTCGCTTGCTACCCGTTCGTGATGCGGTGATTGTCTTGCAACCGAGTGCCTGACAACCGCCGCCGCTCAGCTCATTGCGAAGCCGCAGCCGGCGCCGCAGCATTGCTGGTGGCGTTCGCCGCGTCGCCCGCTTCCATCTGCGCTTTGACCCGTTGCCCCAATTGATAAACCGCAAGGGCGTAGAAGAAACTGCGGTTATAGCGCGTCAGCACATAGAAGTTCTTCAGGCCCAGCATGTACTCGGTACCACGCCCTGGCGACGGCAGATCCACCACCGTCACCGGCGTGCCGGCTTCCGACGCGATATCGACACCCGACTCGTTCAGCAGCAGTCCGGCACGCAGCAATTGGTCCAGTGGCCAATGCGGCTCCGGCTTACCGTCGGCGGCCGCTTGTGCCACGCCCAGGCTGCCGGCGTCCGTGCCGATCTTCCACACCACAGGCCGGCCGTTTTCCCAGCCGTTCTGGCGCAGATAATTCGCCACGCTGCCGATCGCATCCGCCTGGCTTGTGCGCAGATCGATCTGCTTGTTGCCGTCGTAGCTCACCGCGTATTGCACGATGCTGCTCGGCAGAAACTGCGGAATGCCGATCGCGCCAGTGTAGGAGCCGAGTACGGTGGTCGGATCGATTTGCGAATCGCGTGTCCAGACCAGGTAGTCTTCAAGATTCTTGCGGAAGGTCGCCTGGCGATCCGCGCGATTGGCGGTGTTCGGATAGTCGAAACTGAGCGTGGTCAGCGCGTCGAGCACACGGAAGTTGCCCATGAAGCGCCCGTAAATCGTCTCCACGCCGATGATGCCGACGATCACTTCCGGCGGCACGCCAAATTCTTCGTAGGCGCGTTGCAGCGTGGCCTGGTTGGCGCGCCAGAATCGCACGCCGGCGTTAATGCGCACCTGGTCGAGAAAGCGCGACTGATACACGCGCCAGTTCTTGATCGACGGGGAGGGCGACGGCGTGACGAGCTTGACCGCGGTGGCCGAATAGCTCACGCGAGCGAACAACGCGTGCAATGCGGCTTCGTCGAAGTCATAGCGCGCGGACATGTCGCTGATGAACACGTCGACATTCGGGTTATTCGCGTAGCGCTGCGGAATGATCTCTTCTTCGAAGGTTTGCCCTTGTGGCACTGCCGGTTGCGGTTGGCTTTGCGCGAGCAGTACCGGCGGTTTTTTCGCGGCGCTTTGCGCCATCGCCGGACTGGTTGCCATGAACATGCACGATGCGACGGACAGTGCGGCGGCTAAGGTCTTCATGCATAGCCGGTTTCGTGCAGACAGAGCAAGCTTGACGGTCATAGTGAGCTAGGGGCGCAGTGCGAAAGAGACAGGGGAAACGGACAGGGCAGTATACCCGACGCTTTCTGCAAAACTGTGCCCAGCGCGTCACAGTCGCATGGTGTGGTAACTTGGCAAATGTTGGCGCGCCCAGTGCGCGCGCCCCTGGACGGAGACACGCCGCGCGCGCCCTGAAAGCGCCGCGCCGCAGACGAGAATCATGGCAACAGGCTTTTATTCCCACGCCGATTGTTTGCTGCACGATATGGGGCAATGGCATCCCGAATGCCCGGCGCGCCTGCAGGCAATCGAAGATCAATTGATTGCGAGCCGCATCGACTCGCTGATCGAGCGCGAGTCGCCGCCGCTCGCCGATGACGCCGCGCTGTTGCGCGTGCATACGCAAGCCCATGTCGACTACATCCGCAGCCGTTCGCCGGCGGAAGGTCTCGCCGAAATCGATCCCGACACGTCGATGAACCCGCACACGTTGCAGGCCGCGTTGCGCGCGGCCGGCGCCGCGGTGGCCGCGACCGACGCCGTGATCGAAGGCCGCTACGACAACGCATTCTGCAGCGTGCGCCCGCCGGGCCATCATGCTGAGCCGGCACGCGCGATGGGCTTCTGCTTTTTCAACAACGTCGCGATTGCCGCGCGTCATGCGCTTGAAGTGCACGGCATGCAGCGCGTGGCAATCATCGATTTCGACGTCCACCACGGTAACGGGACCGAAGCGGCCTTTTCGGGCGATTCGCGTGTGCTGATGTGCAGCATCTTCCAGCACCCGTTCTATCCATTCACCGGGGCCGACAATCAGGCGCCCAACATGTGCAACGTGCCGATGCCGGCACGCTCGAAAGGCATGGCGGTGCGCGAGGCGGTCGACATGATGTGGCTGCCGCGCCTGCATGATTTCAAGCCGGAGATGATCTTCATCTCGGCCGGTTTCGATGCGCATCGCGAGGACGATCTCGGCAACATGGGGCTCGTCGAAGACGACTACGCATGGATCACCGACCAGGTGCGCGAGATCGCGAAGCGCTATGCGCGTGGACGGATCGTCAGCTGCCTCGAAGGCGGGTACAACCTGTCGGCGCTCGGACGCAGCGTGGTCGCGCACGTGCGCTCGCTGGCCGGAATCTGAACTGCCGCGCGACAGAAGCTGCGCGAACGTCGCGAAATGCATGAATTCAACGAGGAGCGAGCCATGAATGCCGAGGTGCGCAGTGCGTCGCTGGTCGAAATCGAACACGACGCCTACGGCGTGCCGGGCGTCGTCCGTTTGACGATGAACCGGCCCGATGCCTTCAATGCCCTCTCCGAAGACCTGCTCGACGCGTTGCAGTCGACGCTGACGGCGCTGGCGGAGTCCAGTGCGCGGGTGGTGGTAATCGGCGGCGCGGGCCGCGCGTTCTGCGCGGGGCACGATCTGAAGGAAATGCGCGCCGCGCCGTCGTTCGCTTACTACCAGGCGTTGTTCGCGCGCTGCACGAAACTGATGTTGACGATCCAGCGCTTGCCGCAACCGGTGATCGCGCGCGTGCACGGCATCGCCACGGCGGCCGGCTGTCAGCTGGTCGCGATGTGCGATCTGGCTGTCGCTGCCGATACCGCGCGCTTTGCCGTCTCGGGTGTCAATCTGGGTCTTTTCTGCGCGACGCCTGCGGTGCCGCTGTCGCGCAATCTCTCGCGCAAGGCTGCGCTCGAAATGCTGCTCACCGGCGATTTCATCGACGCTATCCAGGCGAAGCAGCAGGGACTCGTGAATCGCATTGCGCCAGCGGACGCGCTCGATGCAGAGGTCGCGCGGCTCGCGAAAAGCATCTGCGCGAAACCCGTCGAAGCGGTGAGCGCCGGCAAGGGCCTGTTCTATCGCCAGCTCGAAATGGGGATCGAAGCGGCGTATCAGCTAGCCGGCCAGACCATGGCCTGCAACATGATGGACGACTCCGCGCTCGAAGGCGTGCAGGCTTTCATCGACAAACGGCCGCCGGACTGGAAGCGTTAGCCGGGCTGGGTCGTTCTTGTCGGAGCTCGCCCCCGTACTCACTCGTCCGGATACCTGAGCTTCCACATGCCGTCCGATGCTGAAACCTGGAGCGTGCGCGCGTCGCACCCATTCAACCGCGTTTGTCCATGTCGAAACGCCGTGCGGCGCTCAGGCTTTCGGCAGCCGTTTCTCGATCCAGTCGATCAGTGCGCCGATCACCCGATCCCGGTCGAGATCGTTCATCGTCTCGTGATAGCTGTCTTCGTGCATCGTGAGCGTCTTGTCGGGTGATCCTGCGTGCGCACCGAAATCGCGACTGCCTTCGGGCTCGGTGAGTTTGTCGGCGGTGCCGTGATACACCAGTAGCGGTACGCGCAGGCCCGCACGGCCGCGTTCGATGCGCGTCATCGCCAGCAACAACTCCGCACCTGTACGCGCGGGAATCGCGCCGTGATGAACCAGCGGATCATTGCGATTGGCGTTCACCACGGGCTGAAGGCGCGACAGCAAAGCCGCGTCGATTTTCATCGCCGGGAAGGTCGGCCAGATGCGGCTGATCACCTGGCTCACCTTGAGCATCCAGCGCGGCACATCGCGGCCGGGCGCGAGCGCGGGGCTCGACAGGATCAGACCGCTCAGCCGACGCCCGCTTGCCTCGAGTCGTTCGATCGCATAAAGCGCCGCGACTGCGCCGCCCATGCTGTGGCCCATCAGGAACAGCGGAGCGCAACTGGTTGCCGCTTCATCCAGCAAGGCCTGAGCGTCGAGCAGATAGTCGTCGAAGCGGTTGACCCATACGCGTTTGCCCGGCGCATGCCCATGTCCGCGCAAATCGATGGCGACGAGTTCAATGCCGTCCGAGTTCAGCCGACCCGCCAGTGCCGCGTAACGCCCGGCGTGCTCCGCGAGTCCGTGCACCAGCGCGACCGTGCCGCGCAGTGGTGTCGTGGCGGGCCAGCGATACAACGGCAGTTCGACGCCGTCGCTCGTCGTGACCGTCGAGCGCAGCGCGGCACCGCCTTTCGGTGCGTCCGCAGGGGCGGCCGCTGCGGGACGCACATTGCCGGGTTGAGTTGTTTCCATGGCTGCCGTTTATCCTGGATGTGTCCTGATTTCGATTCGCCCGATCATAGTCGCAGCGGGCGAGCGCGCGCGAGCATCTCGCGCCGGGCGTGCCTCTAATGCTCTGTGGTTATGAAAAGATCGAAATTGATTATTAAAGGGAATGACGACGCTGCGGTAGAATTGCGTCCTCAAATCCCAATAAAAGCAACGGCGGCCGCTTGTCGGGAGCGCACAACGCTCGTTGGCAAACTCCGCCGTTTCGTTTTTCCATGATCGAAATACGCAATATCTCTCAGCGGTTCGCCGGACCCCGGGGCTGGGTCGAAGCGCTGCACAACGTCAATCTGTCGATTCCGGCGGGTGAGGTGTTCGGCATCATCGGCCGCAGCGGTGCGGGCAAGAGTACGCTCGTGCGCACTCTCAATCTGCTGACGCGCCCGAGCGAAGGCAACATCGTCGTCAACGGCCGTGATCTGACGACGCTGCCCGCCGCGCAGTTGCGCGAGGCGCGTCGCGAAATCGGCATGATCTTCCAGCACTTCAACCTGCTGTCGTCGCGCACGGTGTACGAAAACGTGGCGTTGCCGCTCGAACTCTCCGGCATGAAGCGCGATGAGATCGAGGCGAACGTGCTGCCGCTGCTCGAACTGGTCGGCCTGTCGGCGCAGAAGGATCGCTATCCGGCGCAGATCAGCGGCGGGCAGAAGCAGCGTGTGGGCATCGCGCGTGCGCTGGCGAGCAAGCCGAAGGTGTTGCTCTCCGACGAAGCGACGTCGGCGCTCGATCCCGAAACCACGCGCGCGATTCTCGATCTGCTCAAGCGCATCAATCGCGAATTGAACCTGACGATCGTGCTGATCACGCACCAGATGGACGTAATCAAGCAGGTCTGCGACCGCGTCGCGGTGCTCGATGCCGGCCGTGTGGTCGAAGAGGGCAAGGTCATCGACGTGTTCCTGCAACCGCATCATGAAGTCACGCGCGCGCTGATCGGCGACGTGATCGCGCAGGAATTGCCGCCCGCGATGAAGGCGCGCGTGGCCGAACGCCTTAAGACCGGCAGCGGCCATTTGCTGCGCCTGGCGTTCACCGGTTCGGGTGTCGATCAGCCGATCCTGTCGGAAACGATTCGCCGCTACGAACTCGACTTCAACATCCTGCATGGCCAGATCGACGAGATCCAGGGGCAGGCGTTCGGCTCGCTCGCGGTGCTCGCGGGCGGCGAACCGGCGAAGGTGGCGCAAGCGCTGACCTATCTGCGCGAACAGGGTGTGGTGGTAGAGGAGCTGTCGTATGTTGAGTGAAATGTTCGATATGTTCGTCCAGTCGTTCTGGGAAACGCTCGTGATGGTGGGCATTTCCGGACTGGTCGGCGCGGCGGTCGGTTTGCCGCTCGGCGTGCTGCTGTATCTGACGGACCGTCAGGGCGTGTTGCAGAACATCGCGGTGAATCGCGTGATGGGCGTGATCGTCAACGCGGTGCGTTCCACGCCGTTCATCATTTTGCTGGTCGCCGTGATTCCGTTCACGCGCCTCGTGGTGGGTTCGTCGATCGGCACGGCTGCGGCCGTGGTGCCGCTGACGATCGCCGCGGCGCCGTTTATCGCGCGTCTGGTTGAGACCGCTTTGCGCGAAGTCGACCGCGGTCTGATCGAAGCGGCGCAGGCGATGGGCGCGACTACCAGCCAGATCGTCTTCAAGGTGTTGTTGCCGGAGTCGCTGCCAGGCGTGGTCGCCGGTTTGACGATCACGTTTGTCTCGCTGGTCGGCTATTCGGCAATGGCCGGTGCGATCGGCGGCGGCGGGCTCGGCGATCTGGGCATTCGTTACGGGTATCAGCGTTTCCTGCCGGAAGTGATGGTGACGGTCGTGGTGATCCTGATCGTCTTCGTGCAACTGGTGCAGTCGTTCGGGGATTGGCTCGTGCGTCGTTTGAGCCATAAGTAAACAACAGAATCGATAGATTCGGAAAAGGTCCATCATGCAACGTCGTTTCATTCTCAAGCTGGCCGCCACGCTCGGCGCCGCATCGCTGTTCGCTGCCGCCACCGTGGCTCACGCTGAAGACACGATCAAGGTTGGCGTCACCGGCGGCCCGCACGCGCAGATCATGGAAGTCGTGAAGACGGTCGCGGCGAAGAACGGTCTGAACATCAAGATCGTCGAATTCTCTGATTATGTGCAGCCGAATGCGGCGCTCGCCGGTGGCGATCTGGACGCGAACAGCTACCAGCATGACCCGTACTTGCAGGCCCAGGTGAAGGACCGCGGCTACAAGCTGATCCGCATCGCCGATACGGTCACGTATCCCATGGGCATTTATTCGAAGAAGGTGAAGACGCTGGCTGAATTGCAGCCGGGCGCGAAGATCGCGGTGCCGAACGATCCGACCAATGGCGGCCGGGCACTCCTGTTGCTGCAGAAGCAGGGTCTGCTGAAGCTGCGCGCGGACGCGGGTCTGAAGGCGACGCCGCTCGATATCGTCGACAACCCGAAGAAGCTGAAGATCGTCGAACTGGACGCCGCGCAAATCCCGCGGTCGCTGAACGACGTGGACGCCGCTGCGATCAATACGAACTTTGCGATGGAAGCGGGTTTGAAGCCCAGGCAGGACGCCATCGCGATCGAAGACCCGAAGGGTCCGTACGTGAATATCATCGCAATCCGCGAAGCTGACAGGAGCAAACCGTGGGTTGCGAAGCTGGTCGCGGCGTATCATTCGCCGGAAGTGAAGCAGTTCGTCGAAAGCAAATTTGGCGGGGCGGTGATCACCGCCTGGTGATCTGGCGGCCATTTTTTCGCCCGTTTCACCTAGCAAGACACGACGGCAATGCAAAATTAGAGTCGTAAGTCTTAACCCGGGGTTGTCTCCCGGGTTTTTTCGAGATTAAAATAGAACGATCGTTCGTTATTGCCGTCACGCCGCTGAGGAGCGATATCCTTCTGCTAGAGCGCCCGCGACCAGGCTGCCATGAGGGCAGTCGCTATAATGTCCGTTGGGTTGACGTATTCGTAACTTTGGAGCGTGTGCATGAAAATCCTGGTGCCAGTCAAGAGAGTGGTCGACTACAACGTGAAAGTCCGGGTCAAATCGGACGGCACGGGCGTCGACATCGCGAACGTGAAGATGTCGATGAATCCGTTCGACGAAATCGCGGTTGAAGAAGCCGTTCGTCTGCGCGAAGCGGGCGTGGCGACCGAAGTGATTGCTGTGTCGGCCGGTGTGACTCAGGCGCAGGAAACGCTGCGCACGGCGCTGGCAATCGGCGCGGATCGCGCGATCCTGATCGAGTCGGGCGAAGAACTGCAGCCGCTGGCGGTCGCCAAGCTGCTCAAGGCGCTGGTCGACAGGGAACAGCCTGGGCTCGTCATCCTCGGCAAGCAGGCCATCGACGACGATTCGAACCAGACCGGCCAGATGCTGGCTGCGCTGGCGAACCTGCCGCAAGCCACGTTTGCGTCGAAGGTGGTCGTCGCTGACGGCAAGGCTACGGTGTCGCGCGAAGTCGACGGCGGTGCGGAAACGCTGTCACTGAGCCTGCCGGCTGTGATCACCACCGACCTGCGCCTGAACGAGCCGCGCTATGTGACGCTGCCCAACATCATGAAGGCGAAGAAGAAGCCGCTGGAAGTCGTCAAGCCGGAAGACCTCGGCGTTGATGTGACGCCGCGCCTGAAGACGCTGAAAGTCGTTGAGCCGCCGAAGCGCTCCGCCGGTGTGAAGGTGCCGGATGTGAAGACGCTGGTCGAGAAGCTGAAGACCGAAGCCAAGGTGCTGTAAGGAGACGGACGAAATGACGAATCTGGTAATTGCAGAACACGATAACGCGTCGATCAAGGCCGCGACGCTGAACACGGTTGCAGCCGCGCAGAAGATCGGCGGTGATATTCACGTGCTGGTGGCAGGGCACAACGCACAGGCTGCGGCGGATGCGGCAGCGAAGATTGCAGGTGTTTCGAAGGTGCTGCTGGCCGACGCGGCGCAACTCGAAGCGGGCCTGGCGGAAAACGTCCAGGCAACCGTGATGAACATCGCGAAGGACTACACGCACATCCTGACGCCGGCGACCGCCTACGGCAAGAACATCGCCCCGCGCATCGCCGCGAAGCTCGACGTCGCGCAGATCAGCGACATCACCGCAGTGGACAGCGCCGATACGTTCGAGCGTCCCATCTACGCGGGTAACGCTATCGCCACGGTTCAATCTCAAGATCCGATCAAGGTCATCACGGTCCGCACGACGGGCTTCGACCCGGTCGCAGCAGAAGGCGGCAGCGCAACGGTCGAGAAGATCGAAGCGGCAGCCGACACGGGCCTGTCGCAGTTCGTGAGCCGTGAAGTGACGAAGCTGGACCGTCCGGAACTGACCTCGGCGAAGATCATCGTCTCGGGTGGCCGGGGTCTGGGCAACGGCGAGAACTACACGAAGGTGCTGGAGCCGCTGGCGGATAAGCTGAACGCGGCACTAGGCGCATCGCGTGCCGCCGTCGACGCGGGCTTCGTGCCGAACGACTATCAGGTCGGCCAGACCGGCAAGATCGTCGCGCCGCAACTGTACATCGCTGTCGGCATCTCGGGCGCGATCCAGCATCTGGCCGGCATGAAGGACTCGAAGGTGATCGTGGCGATCAACAAGGATGCGGAAGCGCCGATTTTCAGCGTCGCCGATTATGGTCTGGTGGGCGATCTGTTCACGCTCGTGCCGGAACTGGTTAGCGAGCTCGGCTAACAGCCGCAGCGCCGTGTTGTAAAAGGCGTCTGGCAGCGAACAAAGGGCGCGGGACTGATCAAGTCCAGCGCCCTTTTTATATCAAAAGGCAGGAGGAGAACTGAAATGAGCTATACGGCGCCCATCAAGGACATGCTGTTCGTGATGAAAGAACTGGCTGGTCTCGAAGACATCGCGACGCTGCCAGGCTTCGAAGACGCGAACCTCGACACGGCCCAGGCCGTGCTCGAAGAATCGGCGAAACTGTGCGGCGAAGTGCTGGCGCCGTTGAACGTGGAAGGCGATCGCAATCCGAGCAGCTGGAAAGACGGCGTGGTCACCGCAACGCCCGGTTTCAAGGACGCATTCCGCCAGTTCGGCGAAGGCGGCTGGCAAGGCGTGCAACATCCGGTCGACTACGAAGGCCAGGGTCTGCCCAAGCTGATCGCCACAGCCTGTATCGAGATGCTGAACGCGTCGAACCTGTCGTTCGCGTTGTGCCCGTTGCTCACGGATGGCGCAATCGAGGCGCTGCTCACGGCGGGCAGCGAAGAGCAGAAGCAAACCTACGTGCCCAAGCTGATTTCCGGCGAGTGGACCGGCACGATGAACCTGACCGAGCCGCAGGCCGGCTCCGATCTCGCGCTGGTGCGCACGCGCGCCGAGTCGCAGGGCGATGGTTCGTTCAAGCTGTTCGGCACCAAGATCTTCATCACGTGGGGCGAGCACGACATGGCGAAGAACATCGCCCATCTCGTGCTGGCGCGTACGCCGAATGCACCGGAAGGCGTGAAGGGCATTTCGCTTTTCATCGTGCCGAAGTTCCTCATCAGGGAAGACGGTTCGCTCGGTGAGCGTAACGACGTGCATTGCGTGTCGATCGAGCACAAGCTCGGCATCAAGGCGAGCCCGACGGCGGTGCTGCAATTCGGCGACCACGGCGGCGCGATCGGACACCTGATCGGCGAGGAAAATCGCGGCCTCGAGTACATGTTCATCATGATGAACGCGGCGCGTTTCGCGGTGGGCATGCAAGGTGTTGCCGTGTCGGATCGTGCGTATCAGCAAGCGGTGGCGTATGCGAAGGATCGCGTGCAAAGCCGGCCGGTGGATGGCTCCGCGAAACAATCGGTAGCGATCATTCAGCATCCGGACGTGCGCCGCATGCTGGCCACGATGCGTGGTCTCACCGAAGCGTCGCGCGCGTTGGCGTATGTCGCCGCGGCTCACTGCGATATCGCGCATCGTCATCCTGACGAAGCAAAACGTGCTGAGCATCAAGCGATCTACGAATATCTCGTGCCGATCGTGAAGGGCTGGAGCACGGAACTGTCGATCGACGTGACGAGCCTCGGCGTGCAGGTACACGGCGGCATGGGCTTCATCGAAGAAACCGGCGCCGCGCAGTACTACCGCGACGCGCGCATTCTGCCGATCTACGAAGGGACGACCGCGATTCAGGCCAACGATCTGATCGGCCGCAAGACCGTTCGTGACGGCGGCAAGGTGGCGAAGGCGCTGCTGGCCGGCGTGGCTGAAACGATCGAAGCACTCGACGCGCAACAAGGCGCTGCGTTCGATTCGATGAAGAAGTATCTGGCGCAGGGTCAGCGCTCACTGGGCGCGGCGGTCGATTTCGTTGTCGCGAACACGAAGAGCGATCCCAACGCGGTGTTCGCCGGCAGCGTGCCGTACCTGAAGCTGGCGGGCGTTGTCCTGGGCGGCTGGCAGATGGCGCGTGCGTTGCTCGTGGCGGCTGAAAAGCGCGCGGAAGATCCGTCGTTCTATGGCGCGAAGATCGCCACCGCACAGTTCTATGCTGAGCATGTGCTGCCGCTGGCTTCGGCATTGGAAGCCTCGATCGTCAGCGCGAAGAGTGGGGAGAGTGTGCTGGCGTTGTCCGACGATCAGTTCTGATGTTGTGCTGCTTCTGTCGAACGATGTAGCAAAAACTCGTGTGTAAAAAGAAAAACGGCGCCCTGTTCGAGGCGCCGTTTTTCTTTGTCAGGACGGTCTGTCTGCGATGACGTGAAGACGAACCGGCATAACTGCTCGCGAAGCGTTAAAACATTAAACCTCAAGCATAAGCCGGACGATGTGCACCGCCGATCTCGCCGAGATAGCGATGCACCGACAAATCGTCCGCCTTGATTGCCGGCTGCTTGCTCGACATCACGTCGGCCAGCAGTTGACCCGAGCCGCACGACATCGTCCAGCCCAGCGTGCCGTGACCGGTGTTCAGGAACAGGTTCGGCACGGGAGTACGGCCGACGATCGGCGTGCCGTCCGGCGTCATCGGGCGCAGGCCGGTCCAGAAGGTGGCCTTCGACGTATCGCCGCCGCCCGGGAACAGATCGTTCACACACAGTTCCAGCGTTTCACGGCGCGCCCGGCGCAGCGATTTGTCGAAACCGACGATCTCCGCCATGCCGCCGACGCGAATCCGGTCGTCGAAGCGCGTGATCGCGATCTTGTACGTCTCGTCGAGCACGGTAGAAATCGGCGCGGACGCTTCGTTGACGATCGGCGCGGTGATCGAATAGCCCTTGAGCGGGTAGACCGGAATCTTCACGAGGCCGGACAGGAATTTCGTCGAGTACGAACCGAGCGCTACGACAAACGAGTCAGCGCGCACCAGTTCATCGCCGCATTGCACGCCGGCGATGCGGTCGCCCGCCATGGCGAGGGAGTCGATCGGGGTGTTGTAGCGGAACTTGACGCCCAGTTGCTCGGCCAGCGCGGCAAGGCGCGTGGTGAACATCTGGCAGTCGCCAGTTTCGTCGCCCGGCAGGCGCAGGCCGCCCGTCAGCTTGTGCGAGACCGCGGCGAGCGCCGGTTCGGCTTGTGCGAGTTCGGCCGGCGACAGCAGTTCATACGGCACGTTGGCGTCCCGCAGCACGGCGATGTCTTTCGCGGCGCCGTCGAACTGCTGTTGCGTGCGGAATACCTGCAGCGTGCCGCCGGTGCGGCCTTCGTACTGGATGCCGGTTTCGGCGCGCAGCGCTTGCAAACAATCGCGGCTGTATTCGGCGAGGCGGACCATACGGCCCTTGTTCACCGCATAACGCGACGACGTGCAGTTCTGCAGCATCTGCCACATCCATTGCAACTGGAATTGCGTGCCGTCGAGCCGGATCGCCAGCGGCGCATGTTTCTGGAACATCCACTTGACGGCCTTCAGCGGCACGCCCGGCGCAGCCCACGGCGACGCGTAGCCGGGCGAGATCTGGCCGGCATTGGCAAAGCTGGTTTCGAGCGCCGGGCCGGCCTCGCGGTCGATGACGGTCACTTCGTGACCGGCGCGCGCGAGGTAATAAGCACTCGTCACTCCGACAACGCCACTGCCCAAAACGACGACTCGCATAGCTGCTCCAGGATGTTCAATAAGAGGTCTGAGGACGGTGCGCTCGTCGATTCGTTTGAATTCGTTCGATTAACGAGGTGTAACGCGGATCGCCCAGTGATAACCGCTATACTATTAACAGTCAGGTAGGTTTTGTTATTGTATTTTCAAGATTTTCAGCAAAAACACCATGCGTACACAGCGCCAACCAATCCGGGCCCTCGACAAACTCGACCACAAGATCCTGCGGCTCCTGCAGCAGGACGGCCGGATGGCGATGAAAGACCTCGCCGAACAGGTCGGACTGTCGGTCACGCCTTGCATCGAGCGCGTCAAGCGGATGGAGCGTGACGGCGTGATCACCGGTTACCACGCGCGTGTGAACCCGGCTGAGCTGGGCGCGGCGCTGCTGGTATTTGTCGAGATCACGCTCGATCACAAGAGCGGCAACATGTTCGATCAGTTCCGCCGCGAGGTGCAGAAGATCCCCGAGGTGCTGGAGTGCCACCTCGTCTCGGGCGACTTCGACTATCTGATCAAGGCGCGCATCGGTGAAATGGCCGACTACCGGAAACTGCTGGGGGACATCCTGCTGCAACTGCCCGGCGCGGTGCAGTCGAAGAGCTACGTGGTGATGGAAGAGATCAAGGAAACGCTGACAATTGCGGTTGGCGATTAGCTTGCGCGGGAGCCGCGTAGCTGGACTCGACAAACGGCGTAAACACTGTATATTTATACAGGTGTTTTGCGCCGTTTTGCTTTTTGCGTGCTCCAGCCGTGACCGATTCCGACACCCACTCCGCCAACGAATTTCCGATTGCTCCGCCCACGCCTCGCAAGGGGCGCGGCGCGGTGACGAACCTGCAAGGCCGTTACGAAGTCGACCAGCGTGAAGTGGTGGACGACGGCTGGCTTTCGTCGGCGGAGGAAGACGGCGAGCCCAAGGTCTTGCGCACGCAGGTTTTCGAAGAGCGGGCCAAGACCATCCTCACGCGCAATGCGTCGCCGGATATTCCTTTTGGCGTGTCGCTCAATCCGTATCGGGGCTGCGAACATGGCTGCATCTACTGCTTCGCGCGGCCCACGCACAGTTATCTCGGGCTGTCGCCGGGACTCGACTTCGAAAGCCGCATCTACGCGAAGGTCAATGCGCCGGAGTTGCTCGAGCGCGAGTTGTCGAAGAAGTCCTATGTGCCGGAGCCGATCGCGCTCGGCGTCAATACCGACGCCTGGCAACCCGTCGAGCGCGATTTGCGCCTCACGCGGCGGGTGGTCGAAGTGCTCAGCGAGCGCGGCCATCCGTTCGCGGCGATCACCAAATCGTCGCTGATCGAGCGGGATATCGATTTGCTCGCGCCCATGGCGGCGCGCGGGCAGTTCATGGCGGCTATCACGATCACCACGCTGGACGCCGATATCGCGCGCACGCTCGAGCCGCGTGCGGCCACACCGTCGCGCCGATTGCGCACGATCCGTACGTTGAGCGAGGCGGGCATACCTGTTGGCGTCAGCATCGCGCCGGTGATTCCGTTCGTCACCGAGCCGGACATGGAGCGCGTGCTGGAAGCTTGCGCAGAGGCCGGCGCAAGCAATGCGAGCTACATCGTGCTGCGTTTGCCATGGGAAGTCGCGCCGCTATTCAAGGATTGGCTGGCTGCGCATTTTCCCGATCGGGCTGACCGGGTGATGAGCCGCGTGCGCGATATGCGGGGCGGGAAGGACTACGACTCGAACTTCGCCACTCGAATGAAGGGAGAAGGCTTGTGGGCGGACCTGCTGAAGCAGCGCTTCCACAAGGCTGTGCGCCGGCTCGGGCTAAACCGGCGCGATCGCGGTATTCTGGATATGTCGCATTTTCGCCGGGTTGAACCGTTGCGCGCTGAACCGCCGCCGCGCGACGATCCGCAGTTGGATCTTTTTTAGCGCGGCGCGCAGCGAGTCATTGAGACAGCGCTTTGGCGGCTTGCACCTGACCTTCGAAGTATGTCTGGAACGAGATTGCGAGGCCCGTCATCAGCAGGAACGCGCCGATCAGCAGCGAAAAGATCACGATGAAAATGACGGTCCAGCCGGAGCGGCTTTTGCGGTGGGTTTGCGCGTTGAACTGCGCGTCCCATTTTTCATCCGGACGCAGGCCGTAGACGATCGCGGCCAGAAAGGCGGAGAGCAGCGAAACGGCGCCGAAAAACGCGAGCACCCAGCCGAGCATCGAGGCCCGTTCGCTCGCCACCACCAGCATGGCGCCCGGAATTCCGATCAGCGTGCCGAGCAGGTGCGCCCAGCCGTAGATGTCGCGCATGCCGTACAGATAGAAGCGGTGGGCGCCGAGGCTGCCGAAGAAGAAGGCCAGCGCGGCGGTAATCGTCTTGGATCTGAAATGCGAGGAAGTCGAGGCAAGGGTGGACATGTAGGCGAGGGCAGAGTGACAGGCTGTCGAAAAGGAGCGGCGCGCCGGTGGGCGTGGGCCGACGCGCATTCTACGCCCGCGGCGCGCTTACGGCTAAAGCTAAGGCGCGGAGTAGGTCACGCGATAGACCGCGCCGGCGTAGTCATCGCTGATCAGGAGCGAGCCGTCGGGCATCGTTTGCACGTCGGCGGGGCGACCCCATACCGCTTCGCCTGGCTGGAGCCAGCCTTCGGCAAAGACCTCCTGGTGTGCGTTGCTGCCGTCCGGGTTGGTAATCACCCGCACGACGCGGTAGCCGACCTTCTTGCTACGATTCCACGAGCCGTGTTCAGCGATAAAAATATTGTCGCGATAAGCGGCCGGGAACATCGAGCCGCCGTAAAAGCGCATGCCGAGCGAGGCGACGTGCGCGCCGAGTTTGACAACCGGCGGTGCGAAGGCGCTGCATGGATGGTCTTTGCCGAATTCGGGGTCGGGCGTGTCGCCGCCATGGCAGTACGGAAAGCCGAAATCCATGCCGGCACGCGGCGCGCGGTTGAGTTTATCGTCCGGTACGTCGTCGCCCATCAGGTCGCGGCCGTTGTCGGTGAACCACAACTCATGCGTCACCGGATGCCACGCGAAGCCGACGGAGTTGCGAATGCCGCGCGCCACGACTTCATAGTGGCTGCCGTCCGGGTCCATGCGGCCGATCATCCCAAAGCGGTTGCGGTCTTTCAGGCAAACGTTGCAGGGCGCGCCTTGGGGCACGTACAGCTTGCCATCCGGCCCGAAAGCGATGAATTTCCAGCCGTGATGGGTCTCTGTCGGCAGCGTGTCGGTGACCACGGCCGGCTTGGGCGGGTCATTCAGATGGGCGTCAATCGCGTCGAAGCGTAGAATTCTCGACACTGCGGACACGTACAGCGCGCCATCCCGCCATGCCACGCCCGCCGGCGTTTCCAGGCCCGAGGCGACCACGTGGCGAGCCGTAACGCGGCCATTCTGCAATTCGAGCGCGTAGACGTGGCCGTCGAGGCTGCCTATATAAAGAATGCCCTTCGGCGAGAGAGCCATGGCCCGCGCGCTCGGTACGGCGTCGGAGAGGACCTCTATGTGGAAGCCGGGCGGCAGTTTGACGCGCTCGACCGGCAGCGCGGCCAGCACCGGCAGGGCCGTGGCGGCGAGCAACAACGCCGCGCCCCCTCGCAGGGCCTGAACGCGGGCGGCGCGCAAAATGCCTGTATTTAGCGAAAGGCCGGCAACTCGCCGAAAAACGGCGCATGAAGCGGAAAAAAACGCAGGCGGCAGCAGGAGTTTCACGGGCGCTCCGTCAGGTAATTCGGGCGTTTCGGCGTGTTTCGGGGCCTTGGCCTGTATGGCCGGCACACCCTCGCCGTGCAGTTTATCCCGGTAAGTGTTTGTTATGGCGTCGGTTTCCCGCTATAATCGCGTGTTTCAGTCGTTCCGAACCCCGGTTTTCAAGGATTCTAGTATGGTCATCATCCGCTTGGCTCGTGGCGGCTCCAAGAAGCGCCCGTTCTACAACATCGTCGCAACCGATTCGCGTAACCGTCGTGACGGCCGCTTTATCGAACGCGTTGGCTTCTACAACCCGGTCGCTACGAAGGGTGAGTCGCTGCGCATCGCTCAAGACCGCCTGACGTACTGGCAAGGTGTTGGCGCACAACTGTCGCCGACCGTCCAGCGTCTCGTGAAAGAAGCGCAAAAGGCGCAGCCGGCTGCTTAATGGTAGCTAGCATGCGTATCGTCGTCGGTTCGGCCGGCGGCTCGCGCAGCTTGCGTGAGCAGTCCGATGCGCGAGTTTTGCTGAAGCAGACGTTGAAGTTGGCAGCGAGGTTCTCTTATGTCTGAGCGTGATTCCGGCAATTCAGGTCGCGTGAAGGCAAAAGCGGCAGCCCCGCGCGCGAAGACGTCTGGTCAGGCGCCGTTCGGTGGATTCGTCCGCAAGCCGGTCGAAGCGGCCGAAGGGCAGGCGAAAGCCAAAGTTGCAAACGCCGCTTCCAGCGCAGCAGAAATGCGAGCGGAAACGGTGGAAAGCTGGCCGGCCGATGCGGTCGAGGTCGGTGCAATCGTCGACGCTTACGGCCTCAAAGGCTGGGTCAAGGTGGCCGCGCATGCGGATGCCGGCCACGGCGGCGACGCATTGCTAAGCGCGAAGCGCTGGTGGTTGCTGAAAGGCCACGAGCGCAGGTCGGCGCCGTCATTACAGGCAAAAACGCATAGCGACACTATCGTTGCCCATCTGGGTGGCGTAACTGACCGCGATGCGGCCTTTGCACTGCGCGGCACGCGCGTTTATATCAGCCGCAGCGAATTTCCGGCCCTCGAGGCCGACGAATTCTACTGGGTCGACCTGCTCGGCCTGGATGTGGTGAACGTTGCCGGGGTCCACCTCGGCAAGGTTGCAGACATGATCGACAACGGTGCGCACTCGGTGTTGCGCATCGAATATCCGGATACCGACAAAAGCGGTAAGTCGGTCACCGGCGAGCGTTTGATCCCGTTCGTCGGCGTCTTTGTCAAAACGGTGGATCAGGCGGCGAAGCAGATCATCGTCGACTGGGAAGCCGATTACTAAATAACTCGCTGACTGGAGAGAGCGATGCAGTTCGATGTCGTGACGCTCTTTCCTGACATGTTTCGTGCGCTGACCGACTGGGGTATCACCAGCCGAGCGGCGAAGCAGGAGCGCTACGGGTTGCGCACGTGGAATCCACGCGATTTCACTACGGACAACTACCGCACAATCGACGATCGCCCCTACGGCGGCGGCCCCGGCATGGTCATGCTGGCCAAGCCCCTGGAAGATGCGATCGGCGCGGCGAAAGCGGCGCAGGCGGAGCAGGGCATCGGCGCGTCGCGCGTCGTGATGATGTCGCCGCAAGGCGCCACGCTGAATCACGATCGTGTCATGCAGTTCGCAGCCGAGCCCGGTCTGATCCTGTTGTGTGGGCGCTATGAAGCGATCGATCAGCGTTTGCTCGACCGTGTTGTCGACGAAGAGGTCAGCCTTGGCGACTTCGTGCTGTCCGGCGGCGAATTGCCGGCCATGGCGTTGATGGATGCCGTGGTGCGTCAGTTGCCCGGCGTGCTGAACGACTCGCAATCGGCGGTGCAGGACAGTTTCGTCGACGTACTGCTGGATTGTCCGCATTACACGCGTCCGGAGGAATACGACGGCGTGCGTGTGCCTGATGTGCTGCTTGGCGGCCATCATGCGGAAATCGAAGCGTGGCGTCGGCGTGAAGCCTTGCGTAACACGTTGAACAAGCGGCCCGATCTGATCGTGAAGGCCAGAAAGAACAAGATGTTGAGCCGTGCCGACGAGGTATGGCTTACGAGTCTCGCGAAGGAAGTGTCGAAGGCGTAAAGCCTTGGGCTTTCGAGCGGACATAGGCGGTGCCGCGCATGCGTGTACGGCGCCAGATGTGAACCCATCCTCTATCGGGGCCGTAGCCAGGCGCAACAGGTAAAACCAGCGCGCGGCAGGTACGAACGCCGACAAGATGGACATAGGAGTCAGTGATGAATCTGATTGCAATACTCGAGCAGGAAGAAATCGGCCGCGCCCTCGGCGAGAAGACCATCCCCGAATTCGCCCCCGGCGATACGGTGATCGTCAGCGTGAACGTGGTTGAAGGTACGCGTAAGCGTGTTCAGGCTTACGAAGGCGTCGTGATCGCCAAGCGTAACCGTGGTCTGAATTCGTCGTTCATCGTCCGCAAGATTTCGTCGGGCGAAGGCGTCGAGCGTACGTTCCAGACGTACTCGCCGCTGCTGGCAAGCATCGTCGTGAAGCGTCGTGGCGATGTGCGTCGTGCGAAGCTGTACTACCTGCGCGACCGTTCGGGCAAGTCGGCTCGGATCAAGGAAAAGCTGGTCGCCAAGAAAGACCGCGCTGCTCCGGAAGCGTAAAAGCTGTAAGAAAAAGCACCCCTCGCGGGTGCTTTTTTGTTTGCCAGGTCAAAATAGCGGAATGTCCCCTATCCGTTCATTCCGAGAGACCCGTTGATCCGCCCCGCCTTTGAGCCTGAAACTCTACCTGTCGAAGCGACGGGTGCCGATCTGCCACCGGTGGTTGCCGGGCGCCTGACGCCCGACGGTCTGCGTGCGCGTTTCGAGCAGCGTCTGAGTTGGACGCCTGAGCCGATTATCGAAGCACCGTGGCGCGACCAGCACGTCGATCCGCGCGTTGCCGCTGTGCTGGTGCCGCTGGTCGTGCGCGACAATGGCCTCACCGTGCTCCTGACTCAACGAGCCGACCATCTGAACGACCACGCCGGCCAGGTGAGCTTTCCCGGCGGCCGTCATGAACCATTCGACGCAGATGCAACCGCCACGGCGTTGCGCGAGGCGCAGGAAGAGGTCGGTCTCGATCCGTCACGCGTTGAAATTCTCGGTGCGTTGCCCGACTATCTGACGGGCACCGGTTTTCGTGTGACGCCCGTGATCGGTCTGGTGCATCCGCCCTTCACGTTGAAAGCGGATGCATTCGAAGTGGCCGAAGTCTTCGAAGTGCCGCTCGCTTTCCTGATGAACCCCGCGCATCACGAAGAGCGCGTGTTTCGTTACGAAGGCGGCCAGCGCCGCTTTTTCGCCATGCCCTATCCGCGGGCCGCGTCGGCGGAAGCTGCAGATCGCGAGGGGCAGGTGGGCGGCCACTATTTCATCTGGGGCGCGACGGCGGCGATGCTGCGCAACTTCTATCGCTTTCTCGCGGCTTGAATCGCCGCGGGTTGTGCACTTGTTGGGTGTTTGTCAACGTCCGTGCTCAGTGGCATCCGACCCTGTGCTATCGTTATAAAACAATCGTAAAAACTCGAAAAGCACGGCGCATCGCATGACTTTTTTCTCCGTATTGCTGGCTCTGATTATTGAACAGGTCCGCGCGCTGTCGCTGAACAATCCGGTGGCGGCATTGCTTCAATACCATGCGGAGTCGGCGGCGCACGGATTCGATGCCGGCAAACCCAAGCATGGCTTGCTCGCGTGGCTGGTAGTGGTGGTGCCCTGGACGCTGGCCGTCGCGCTCGTCTACTACGTGCTGTATCACATTCACTTCGCGCTGGCGTTCCTGTGGAACGTCGCGGTGCTGTACTTCACGCTCGGTTTCCGGCAGTTCAGCCATTACTTCACGGATATCCACCTCGCGTTGAACAACGACGACGTCCCGCGTGCACGTGAAATCCTGAATGAATGGACCGGGCTCGATACCGTGGATATGCCCGTCAGCGAGATCGTGCGTCATACGCTGATTCACGCTGTGGTCGCCTCGCATCGTCACGTGTTCGGCGTGTTCTTCTGGTTCCTGATTCCGGTCGGGCCGGCGGGCGCGGTGCTGTATCGCATCGCCGAGTATCTGGCGCGCACGTGGGCACGGCCGGTCGACGATCGCACCGCGGCGTTTTCGAGCTTCGCGCAACGTGCTTTCTTCGTGATCGACTGGGTGCCGGCGCGGCTCACGTCGCTGGGCTTTGCGATTGTCGGCAATTTCGAAGACGCGATTTATGCATGGCGCAACCATGCGCGTCAGTGGCCGGATGCGAACGATGGCGTGTTGCTGGCTGCGGGTAGCGGTGCGTTGGGCGCGCGATTGAGCGGGCCGCTTGCCGAACCCTCGAGCCTCGATGCGCTGACTACCGGCGACGGCGGCCCGATGCAAGTCGGCGACGACTGCACGCCGCGCACGCTGCAATCGGCGGTGGGCCTGGTGTGGCGTGCGGTGGTGCTGTGGATGATTTTGCTGTTGATGCTGACGATCGCCGTATGGCTTGCCTGATGCGGATCGCTTGAGTCAGCGCGCAACTAACGCAACGCAGAAAAAAGCCGGGTAGAACCCGGCTTTTTTATTGCCCACGGCACGGCGGTTTTACTGTGTCGTATCTGAGTCTCAGTCGCTGCACCCTCTATCAGCCACGCCCAACCGCCTCACCCATCCAGCGGATCACGCGCCGTCCCACACTGCCAGCACACCGTGAACTGCGCCTCGAGCGTTTCCCCGCACTGACGGCATTGCCACGAAGGCGCACCCGCTGCCGGTCCATGCGAAGCTGCATCGATCAACCGCCGCGCCATCACTTCGTCGCGCTCATCCACAAGCCACAGCTCCGGCGCGCACTGATCCGCCGGAATATCGCCGAGCGCGCCATTCAGATAACGGTTGTGCAACTCGCAAGCGATGCCCGCCGTCTCCAGCACATTGATCCAATGCTGACCGATGATCAGATTCGGCGCGCGCATCAATTTCATCGTGAATCCATGGTTTGACAGCGGCGCGCGTTAGCGCACGATCTGGCTGGCTTCGTGCACCAGTTGCGCATACAGGGCATGCCGTTCGCGCCGGATCCCGCCATCCGCGACCGCTTCGAGAATCGCGCAGCCCGGCTCCTGCAAGTGATGGCAGTTGTAGAAGCGGCAGTTCGGCAGCAGCGGCCGGAACTCGGGAAACGCGCGTTCGAGCCGGCCTTCGGTCAGATGATGCAGGCCGAATTCCTGGAAGCCCGGCGAATCGATCAACGCACCGCCGTCGGCACCGGCCAAAGGGTAGAGCCGCGTGAACGTGGTGGTGTGCCGGCCGCTGTTCAACGCGGTCGAGATCTCGCGTGTCGCAACTTCGGCATTCGGAATCAGCAGATTCACCAACGTCGATTTGCCCATACCGGACTGGCCGAGCAGCAGCGTCGAGTGACCTTGCAGATGCTCGAGCAAAGCGGGCCGCGCGGCATCAGGCTGCGTCTTGATCGATACTTCGACCACGGTGTAGCCGAGCGCACGGTACGATTCGAGCCGCTTGCGCGCGCCCTCTAGCGCGCCGGTCACGTCGATCTTGTTCAGCACGATCAATGGCTTCAACTCGTTTGCCTCAGCGGCGACCAGCGCGCGGCCGAGCAGGTCTTCGCTAAAATGCGGCTCGGTCGCGAGCACGATCAGCAACTGGTCGAGATTCGCGGCAAAGAGTTTCGACTTGTACTGATCCGAGCGATACAGCAGATTGCGCCGCTCGCCGATCTCGACGATCACGCCCTGATCCGCCGAAGTCGGTTCGTAAATCACGCGATCGCCGACCGCCACTTCGCTGCGCTTGCCGCGCGGGAAGCACTGAAGCATCGGGCTGCCGTCTTCCGGCGCGACCAGGTAGTGGCGCCCATGGGCGGCAATCACCAGACCGCCTACGCGCGTGCTGGACGGCGCGCGCGGCGCTTTCGGGGAGCGGCCGCTCATGCGTGCCGCAGCAGGCGGTCGATCCGCTGCGACGCCGGCGGATGCGAGTAATAGAACGCGGTGTAGAGCGGATCGGGCGTCAGGGTCGACGCGTTGTCTTCATACAGCTTGACGAGCGCGTTGACGAGGTCTTGCGCATCGGTTTGCGTCGCGGCAAAGGCATCGGCCTCGAACTCGTGCTTGCGTGAGCTGAGGCTGCCGAGCGGCGTGACGAAGAACAGGAACACCGGCAGCGCGAGGAAGAACAACACCAGCGCAAGGCCGCTATTGCCGCCGATCAGCGACGGCCGCACGCCCAGTCCTTCATAAAACCATACGCATTGCGTCAGCCAGCCGAGCAGGGCGAGCATCACGAGGCTGATCGCAAACATGACAACCATCCGCTTGATCACGTGACGGCGCTTGAAATGGCCGAGTTCGTGCGCGAGCACCGCTTCGATCTCGTTGCCGGACAGGCGCGCGAGCAGCGTGTCGAAGAACACGATCCGCTTGGCCGCGCCGAAGCCGGTGAAATACGCATTGCCGTGTGCCGAACGGCGGCTGCCGTCCATCACGAACAGGCCCTTGGCGGCGAAACCGCACCGCTTCATCAGCGCCTCGATGCGGCTTTTCAGCGCTTCGTCCTTGAGCGGCTCGAACTTGTTGAAGAGCGGCGCGATAAACGACGGATACAGCACCAGCACGAGCAACTGGAACGCGACCCAGACGATCCACGTCCACAGCCACCACAGGCTGCCGGCCTGGTTCATCAGCCACAGCACGACGAACAGCAGCGGCAGGCCGAACGCGGCGCCGAGCAGGACGCCCTTGAGACGGTCGAGGAAGAAAATGCCCTTGCTCATCCGGTTGAAGCCGAAGCGTTGCTCGACCACGAATTGCCGGTAGTACTCGAACGGCAGATCGATCACGCTGGTGATCGCGATCACCGCCGCGACCAGCGCGATCTGGCCGGCGTAGCTGCGGCCCAGCCAGTCGGAGATCGTCAGATCGAGCGCCTGCACGCCGCCCAGCAGCGTCAGCCCAATCAGCACGGCCGCGCCGACGACGATTTCGATCATGGTCAGGCGCGTGCGTTCGACGGTGTAGTCGGCGGCGCGCTGGTGCGCGGTGAGCGCGATGGTGCCGGCAAACTGGCTCGGCACCTGCTCGCGATGACCGGCGACGAAGCGGATCTGCCGCGACGCGAGCCACAGTTTGGTGCCGACCATCGCCACGACGGCGACGACGAACAGAACGGTGAAGTACAGGGTAGGCATCCGGGGATTCCGTGGTATCTATGCGAGAATTATATGTTTCTTCCCGCCTGGCGGCGGGGGGATAAGCTCAAACCCGGCTCAAACCCGGCCCAGGCAGGCCCAAGCCGGCTTTAACCAATCTCATACGAACATTCGCCGCGGCAAGCGCGCTTCCAGAGAAGCCGTCTGCCCGGCCATCAGGGTTGCCTTCATGACTGACATCCTCGCCTCCACCGAACAGCCGCCGCTCGTGCGCAGCGACATGAATCTCGTCTGGCTGGACATGGAAATGACCGGGCTCGAACCGGACACCGACCGCATCATCGAAATCGCGGTGGTGGTGACGAATTCGACGCTCGACCGGCTGGTCGAAGGGCCGGTGCTGGCGATTCATCAGAGCGACGAAACGCTCGCCAAAATGGATCAGTGGAACCAGAACACGCATGGCCGCTCGGGGCTGATCGACCGCGTGAAGGCGTCGACGGTGAGCGAAGCCGACGCCACCGAACAGATTCGCGACTTTCTTGGCGCTTATGTTCCGCCGGGCAAATCGCCGATGTGCGGCAACTCGATCTGCCAGGACCGCCGCTTCATGGCGCGCTGGATGCCGGATCTGGAGCGCTTCTTCCACTACCGCAATCTCGACGTCAGCACGCTGAAGGAATTGTGCCGCCGCTGGCAGCCGGCGATCTACAAGGGTTTCCAGAAACGCGCCATGCACACGGCGCTGGCCGACATCCATGAATCGATCGACGAGCTGAAGTATTACCGTGAGCACTTCCTGATTCCGGCGGCGCCGGAAGGGGCGGCTGCGGAGTAATACCACTGCGGCTCCGGGGGGAGGTCACGCCGCCGCGGTGTTGACCTCAACCCTGCCGGGGCGCGCGCACGGCATTCTTCGGCCGGAACGCCTTTACCACGTCGGCGTTCGTTTCCACATACGGGCCGCCGATCAGGTCGATGCAGTAAGGCACCGCGGCGAAAATCCCTGGCACCTTGACGGCGCCCCCCGCGTCTGCGTCACGCAAACCTTCCAGCGTTTCCTTGATCGATTTCGGCTGCCCCGGCAGGTTGATGATCAGCGCCGCGTGATCCGCGGTTTCGCGGATCACCGCCACCTGGCGCGACAGAATCGCGGTCGGCACGAAATTCAGGCTGATTTGCCGCATCTGCTCGCCGAAACCCGGCATTTCCTTCGTCGCCACCGCCATGGTCGCTTCCGGCGTCACGTCGCGGCGCGACGGACCGGTGCCGCCGGTGGTCAGCACCAGATCGCAACCCACTTCGTCGACCAGTTCGATCAGCGTGGCGGAAATGGTGGGCACGTCATCCTGAATCAGGCGCGTGACCACCTGGAACGGCGAGGTCAGGGCGGCGCCGAGCCATTCCTGGAGCGCCGGAATGCCTTTGTCCTCGTAGACGCCTGTCGACGCGCGATCGCTGATCGACACCAGGCCGATCACGATTTCGTCCGGATGCTCACGCACCAGATGACGCGTCGGCTTATGCGTCGCGGTCGTCATCGTCGTCTTCCTGGGCGTTTTCTGCATCGGAATCGGTGTCGGCTGACGGGCCGTCGGCGTTCTTGATCCACTGGAACAGCTCGCGGAAGTAGCGCGGCGGCTTGCTTTGCTGCGCTTCCTTGCGGGCGTTGCGGATCAGCGTGCGGCCTTGCTGCGGATCGGCGTTCGGGTGCTGGCGGATGAATTCGGTCAGCGCGGCGTCGTCGGCGAGCAGTTTCTCGCGGGTGCGCTCGATCCAGTGCAGTTTGGCCGTTTCCGCCTTGTTGACGCCGTTATAGGTGTCAAGCGCGGTGCGCAGGGCGGCGGTTTCCTCGTCCAGCAGCGAACGCATCACGCGCCCGACGTACTGCACCTGGCGGCGCTTGCCTTCGTGGTCGGTGATGCGGCGCGCTTCGCGCACGGCATCGTCGAGCTTTTCGGGCATCGGCATACGCTTGAGCGCGTCTTTCGGCAGGGCGATCAGCGCCGAGCCCAGTTCCTGCAGCTCGTGCATGTCGCGCTTGAGCTGGGACTTGCTGGGACGGTCGTAGCCGTTCTCGTCGACTTCCGGCTCGGCGGATTCGATGGGTTGAATGCGGGTTTTGCGTGTCATATCGATATTGTAGCGTGCCGCGCACGCTGAACCCGCCGTGCTGCTGTGCACAAGTGCGCTCGCCGGCTTTAGTGGACGCGGCGAATGCCAGGTACGGCTTCGCAACCCTTGCTATGATCGCGGGATGCGTGACTACGCAAACGCGCACGCAAATGCACTTGCAAATGCGCACGCGCGTGCGTGGCATGGGCGAACACACAGGGCCGCTCGGCCCCGAACAGGACGGCAACGACAATGGCAGCAGACATGGACGTCAAGCAGCGCTTTTTTCCGCATACCCAGGATGAACTGAAGGAAATCGCCTCGGACATCCTTCGTCACGCGAAGTCGCTCGGCGGCACCGACGCGGCGACCGAGATCTCCGAAGGCGACGGCCTGTCCGTCTCCGTGCGGCGCGGCGAAGTCGAGACGATCGAACACAACCGCGACAAGATGGTCGGCGTGACGGTGTTCATCGGTAACAAGCGGGGCAACGCGAGCACCTCGGATTTTTCGTCGCAGGCTTTGAAGGACACGGTCGCGGCGGCGTACAACATCGCCCGCTTCACCGCGGAAGACGACTGCGCGGGTCTCGCCGAAGCAGACCTGCTCGAAACCGCGCCGCGCGATCTCGATCTGTATCACCCGTGGAATCTGTCGGCCGACGAAGCGGTGGAAATCGCCCGCCGCTCGGAAGACGCCGCGTTCGCCACCGATCCGCAGATCAAGAACTCGGAAGGCGCGAGCGTCTCGGCGCAGCACTCGCAGTTCGTGCTGGCCACCTCGCGCGGTTTCCTCGCGGGCTATCCGTACTCGCGCCACTACATCGCTTGCGCGCCGATCGCCGGCAGCGCGCGCAACATGCAGCGCGACGACTGGTACACGTCGACCCGCAGCGCGGCAGACCTCGCGGATCCGGAAGCAGTGGGCCGCTACGCCGCGCAACGGGCGCTGTCGCGCATCGGCGCGCGTGGGCTCGACACGCGCAAGGTGCCGGTGCTGTTCGAAGCGCCGCTCGCCGCCGGCATTCTCGGCGCGTTCGTCCAGGCCACAAGCGGCGGCGCGCTGTACCGTAAGACCTCGTTCCTCGTCGATAGCCTCGGCAAGCCGGTGTTCGCGCCGCACGTCCAGGTGGTCGAGGATCCGCACGTTGCGCGTGCGATGGGTAGCGCGCCGTTCGACGAAGAAGGCGTGCGTACGAAACAACGGTCGGTGGTAAAGGATGGCGTGGTGGAAGGCTACTTCCTGTCGACCTACTCGGCGCGCAAGCTCGGCATGCAGACGACCGGGAATGCCGGCGGCTCGCACAATCTGTCGCTGCGCAGCTCGAAGACGCGCCCGGGAGACGACTTCGAAGCAATGCTGAAGAAGCTCGGTACCGGCCTGTTGCTGACCGAACTGATGGGGCAGGGCGTGAATTACGTGACGGGCGACTATTCGCGCGGCGCGTCGGGCTTCTGGGTCGAGAACGGCAAGATCCAGTATCCGGTCGAGGAAATCACGGTGGCGAGCACCTTGCAGGAGATGTTCCGCCATATCGTCGCGATCGGCGCGGATACGATCACGCGCGGCACCAAGGAAACGGGCTCGGTGCTGATCGAACGGATGACGATCGCCGGGCAGTAAGCGGTCCGACGAGGCGACGCCCAAGCCGGCCGCGGATCAATCGCCGGCCGGCGGCGCAGCAGGGCTGCACAACAGGGCTGCACAACGGCGCTGCAAACAGAAACGCCACGCAAGCAACTGCGTGGCGTTTTTTTATGCGTGCATGTTGAGTGGCGGCGAATGACGAAAACGCGAAGCGCAGACCGTCAGTCAGGCGCGCTGCAACACCCTCAAGTGCCCTTACGCTTATACGTCACGAACGCATAATCGAAGTCATTCGGCGCGTCCGCGCGATGCGTTTCATGCGCGACCTCTTCCCACTCGCTTTCATCGAGCTCGGGGAACGTGGCGTCGCCTTCGAAGTCGGCGGAGATCTCGGTGATGATCAGCTTGTCCGCCTGACGCAAACCTTCCGCATACAACTGCGCGCCGCCGATCAGAAATGCTTCCGGCGCCTGATCCTGCGCAGCCAGCTCCAGCGCGTCCTCGAGGGTAGTGGCCGCGTCGCAGCCCTGAAAGCGCCGTGTGGCATCCCGTGTCACGACGATGTTGCGGCGTCCCGGCAACGGCCGGCCGATCGATTCATGCGTCTTGCGGCCCATGATGATGGGCGCGCCCATCGTGGTGCGCTTGAAGAACGCGAGGTCTTCGGGAAGTCGCCAGGGCAACTGGTTGTCGCGGCCGATCACGCCGTTATTGGCGCGAGCGACGATCAGGGTGAGCGTCGTCATCGAATGGAAAGGGGAACGTAACCAGGATGATTCTACCTGAGGCGCAACACGGCGCCGCTATGCAAGCCGGCCCGGAGTCCGGACGTGCGGCTACGCGGGCGCCCGCCTGACCGGTTGACGCTTCCGCTTTGGCGGGGCGGGGCGGCGCGGCAACGGCCGCCAGGTCAGTGCCGCGCAAGGCGCCCCATCATTCGTGGGCAGCCTCGTCGGCGACGCTCGGTTCAAACGACGCCTTCTCGTCAACGGCACTCAGCTCCCGCAACCCGTGGTGACCCATTAGCCGGTACAGCGTGACGCGCGAAATATTCAGATCGATCGCCGCCTCGTTCAGCCGATGACGATGCCGCAACAGCGCAGCTTCGATCGCGCGTTTCTCGGCGGCGTCGCGTGCCTGCGAGAGACTCATGGTCTCCTGCTCGGTGAACTGCGCGAGGTCGAGGTCTTCGGCGGAAATCAGCTTGTTTTCCGCCATCACGATCGCGCGGCGCACCCGGTTGATCAGCTCGCGCACATTGCCGGGCCAGCCGTAGTTGTACAGCGCCTCGATCGCCGACGGCGTAAAGCCGCGGATCTTCCGCGCGCTGTCGGTCTTGAACTTGTGCATGATGTGATGCGCAAGAATCTCGATGTCCTTGCCGCGGGCGCGCAGCGGCGGCTCGTCGACACGCAGCACGCACAGGCGGTGGAACAGGTCGGCGCGGAACCGTCCGTCGCGCATCGCGATCTCGAGATCCACGTGGGTCGCCGAGATGATTCGCACATCCACTGGGATCGATTCGCGGCCGCCGAGCCGGTCGATCTTGCCTTCCTGCAAAAAGCGCAGCAGGCTTGCCTGGCTTTCCAGCGGCAGATCGCCGATTTCGTCGAGCAGCAGGGTGCCGCCGTCCGCTGCCTCGACCCGGCCGATCTTGCGCTGGTTCGCGCCGGTGAACGCACCGCGTTCGTAACCAAATAGTTCGGATTGCAACAGATGGTGCGGAATAGCGCCGCAGTTGATGGCGATGAACGGCGCCTTGCGGCGCGGCGAGCGTTCGTGGATCGCCAGCGCCGTGAGTTCCTTGCCGGTGCCGGATTCACCCGAGATGAACACGCTGGCGTCGGTGTTGGCGACTTTGCGAATCGTGCGGAAGAGTTGCTGCATTGCTTCGCAGGTACCGACCATTTCTTCTTCGTCGTCGGCGGCGGGCGCGGCAGGCGGGATCTCATCGGCATCGCACAACGTCACCATGCCGAATGCGTGACTGGCGAGGTAGTCGATCGTGGCATTGGCCACCGGTGTCTTGACGTAGTCGAAGCAGTAGTGACGGATCAGGCGCCGCACGTTGGCGTCGGTGAGGCGTTCTGAAGTGGCGAGCGCAATCCAGCCGATCTGCTGATGACGCAGGCTCGCTTCGAGTCCGCCAAGGTCGCGCGGCGCAAAGCTGGCCAGGTCGACGATGCCGGCGCATATCACGTCGGGTTTGAGCAGGCGCGAGACCTCGTGTGCCGAGCGGGCTACCATCACGTGCCAGCCGCGGCTCTTCAGATGGGCGGTCAGCGCTTCGTCCGGCGTGCGCGCGACGTACAGCAGCGCCCGATCGGTCCGCGCGTGCAGCAGACCGCTTCCATTTGCGGTGGGGGACGCCTCGTGCAAGCGTCCCACAGCGGCCTCCTGAGGTCGCGCCAAAGAGACTTCCGACGGCAGGCCTACGAGGACTTCCGCTGCTCGTGTCGCAGAAACATCCGACGCTCGGGCAATCGACAGATGAGTGCCGGAGGGCGGTGTAACGCTGCTCAAATGGGGTGATTCGCGCACGATCAACCTCGTATCGTTGGCACGTCAAAAAGTGTAGGGAAAGCGCACGCCGATCACGAAGTTCGGCGTGTCGGGCGTGAGGCCGACCGATACCGAACCGTTGATCGTCAAGTGCTTGTTCACTACGTGATTCAAGCCGAAGGTCAATGCGGCAGCGGTGGTCTCGCTGCCGGGCACCTTCGAATAGGTTCCGCCTGGCGACTTGGTCTGCGACTCGGGTTCCAGCGCCATGGTGTACGAAATGCTGGCCGAGTCCTTGTCCGAGAACGCCAGCGCTACGCCGCCGCCGAACTGCACGACATCGCCGATCTTGACCGTCGCCGGTTCGGTCTGGCCGATGACCGACGAGATGTCCTGGAACGAGCGGGCAATGTTGTAGGTGTACGAAACGCTGCCGAACAGCACGACCGGATCGTAGGTCTTCAACACCGACAGGCCCGCCGTGATGTTCCAGAAGCCGGTCCCAGTGGGCAGCTTGGTGGGGGCGACGAGGTTGGTGTTGTTGGCATCGACCTGCGCCAGCTTGATGCCGAACGGCGACGAACCGGTCGGCGCCTTGATGCGCAGGCTGCCGACCAGGTCCGGCAGATTGTTGGTTTCCTTCAGGAACTGGTAGTAGATCCCGAAGTTGACGTCGCCAATGTCGCTCGAATTTGCCGAGGCGTCCGAGACCGTATTCGCCGCTCCGCCGGCTCCGCCGACGATGAAGTTGCTATGCCGGTAGATATAGGGCACATCGACGTCGACGCTGATGCGGTCGGTCAGACCGTAACGCGTGTCGAGGTCGGCCATCACCTGGTGCGACTTGGTTTCGCCGAGGTTGATGTTGCCGAGGAAAATCGCATCGAGCGCGAGGAAGCCGGACAGTTGCAACTGGCGGCGGTCGTAGTAGGTATCGTTGATACCCCAGTCGAGGGTCAGCTTGTGCTCGAACAGCGGCGTGTGCTGCTGGCTTTGCACCACCGCGTCTTCCGATTGCGTGCGCACCGGTTGCGCGGCCTTCTGCGTCTGGCCGATCGCGCCGCTGCCGTCGGTCGCTGCCGGCAGGCCGCCGCCACTGCTGCCTTCCGGCACCGGCGGAGTGACCGGCACGCCTGTCGCGGTACCCGTGGCGCCCCCCGGCGCGGGGGTGCCAGGGTTCACCTGGGCAAGCGGCGGCAACGGCACAGGCAGGCCGTCAGAGCCAGGCTGCTCGGCGACCGCGGCGTTGCCGGCCGGCTCACCGTAACCCGGTGCGCCGCGGCCGCGCTGCGACATTTCGAGGTTCGTGACCTGCCGTTCGAGTGAGATGATCTGCTTTTGCTGCTCGCTGACCACACGCATGAGCGTGTTCAGCCGTTCTTCAACCGATTGATCGGCGAGCGCTTGCGCGCTGGCCCCCTGCGATAGCGCAAACAGCATGACGGCGGCTGGAATAGCCGCTAACGCCATGCGCGGCGCCCCGCTCTTTGAGAATCTGATCATTTTTGTTCCCCCGGTATTCTGACTGCGCGTCGCATGTCTCCTTGTGCATCACGCGGTCGTTTGGTACTTCGGTCTCCTTCCTGGTCGGGTGGCGGCCCGTGTTATCTCCTTACGGTGTTTTGCAGGGCTTGTAGGACGCCAATCTGGCGCAGCATCGAGGCCGACATCTGTTGCGTCTGCAAATGCAGTTGCAACTGGTTGGCGACTTGCTGGTTATTGCCTGCGATCTGCAAGAGTTGGGCAATCATGCCGGCCTGTTGCGCACTGGACGGCGCAACGGTCTGGGTGGCGATACCGCCCGGCGTCTGCAACGAAATCGAAATGCCGCCGTTGGCGAGACTGACGGAGGCTTTCACCGAGCCGTTCGCATTGCTTGCGGTGGCCGACGTTGCGTTGTTATAGGACCCGCCCGCCAGGCTGCCTGGCGAGGCATCGAAATCGATCAGCGCCTGGTTCGTGCCGAGGTTGCCGTTGCCGGCCACCTGGGCAATCTGCGAGACGCCGTTGACGTTGACGTTCTGCCCGCCGCTCGCGCTGGCGTTGCGGTTGGCACCGCTGCCCCCGCTCACCTTCGGACCGGTCACGGAGGCCGCAGAATTGAACTGGACGTTCGGCTGGCTGGACGTGTTTGTACCGATGGCGAGCGAGCCCGAGGCGACAGCGGTGGCGCCGTTCGGCAACTGCCATTGCGACAGCAGGGTGATAACGACACCCGAAATGATGTCCCCAACAATGCCTTTGCCGGTCTGATTGGCGAGGATGGCGTCGTCGACAGGTTGCAGCTTGAGGGCGCCGACGTCTTCAAACACCGTAGATGTCTGCTCGGCAGCGTGTGCGACTGATGCGAGGCCGCACGTTGTGAAACACAACGCACAGCCAATGGTGAGTAAGTTTCGGTCCATGATGAGTCAGAACAACTCTGCCTTGATCAAACCGTATTCAACAAAGGGAGTCGCAGCCGTACCGTTTTCCAGCGCACGTTCGCGCAGCTTGAGCGCGAGCGACTCGTTACCTTGCAAGAGCGGAGAATCCTCCATAAATGGCTTGCCGACGACCGCGAACACGAGGCCGTTCCATTTCTTGACGAAGTCGTCTTCCATGACGATGCGGTTGCCGAGCGCTGGGTCGGCAATGAAGACGCGGCCGTCTTCCGCGTGCTTGACGATCACGAAGTGCTCGTAGCCGTCGCTGTTCATCAGCACGAGCACAGGAATCTGCAGGTGATAGAGCGCTTCAGGGGTGACGCGAAAACCACGGCCGCGCAGGCCGATCGTCTCGACGAACTTCTTCATGTCAAGCATCGAGAAACCGTTCTTGACCACCACCTCTGGTGTCGAAAACACCATCATGCGTTGGATCATTTCGGTTTCGGGGATGTCGATGCCGTAGCCGTACTTCAGCAACGTGGCCAGAGCGGCCGAGCCGCAGCTGTAGTCGTAACGCTGCGAAACGATGTGGTTGTAGCGGATCTCGTGGATCGAGCGCACGTTCACGTCGAACGGCACGCCCGCTGCTGCGTTCATGGAAAGGGCACTCTGCGCGTGACCCGTCTGCGAAAGCACGAGTCCAGCGAAGAGTGTCAGGAAAAAGCCGTGCGTTACCCTGCTCACCCCGAACATGGTATGTCCCCCCCTGCGGAGACAGCCGGCCAGCACGAAGGCTGACCGGTGTCTTCCTGCGATGCAGCTTTAGTTACTGATGCGACACGCTGGCGACTGCAAGGCCGTTGTGTTGCAGGTTGCCTACCCCCGACGCGATATTCACACCGATGTTGCCGGTAGCATTGGCGAGAGCACCCGCGCCAAGCATCGACGAGCCGGTGAACTGGCCTTTGACACCTGCTTCCGCGGTCTGGCAGTTCTGGTCGCTTGCGATGACTTCGCCACCTTGCTTGCCGCCCTTGCCATGCTCCCAGCCCATCCCGCCGCCGCTGCTGCTGTCTGTCGTAGCCGATGCTGCCAGGCTGTTGTTTTGCACGTTGCCCGCACCCGAAGCCACGTTCACCCCGATATTGCCCGTCGCATTTGCCAGCGCGCCTGCGCCTACGGAAGCAACGAAGTTGAAGTCTCCCACTTTCGCCTTGCCGCTCGACGATTGAGTCGAGTAGATCTGTGCAGTGCCGAACACAGGGCCGACATCCATGTTCGACAGGGCGGCGTCGTTGGACTGGGCGTTGTCTACGCCGGTGGCGATGTTGACGCCAATGTTGCCGCTCGCGGTATCCAGCGCGTGATCGCCGATGCCGGCGGACATCGTCGTCGGCGTTTCGGTGTTGATGTGCTGGGTCACACTGCCCGTGACCGTGACGGAGCCCTTGCTGTCGTCGTAGTTATGGGTCCATCCGTAGGCGTGGCTGCTTGACGAGTAGCTGGCGCTGACCTTTTCGCCATGGCCGCTGCTGCTTTCCGTCGCCGTGCTCGCGCTGGCTGCTGCGGAGCCGCCCCACTCCACGCCGTAGCCGGCTGCCTGGCCAGCGAAGCCGCCGCCGTAGTTGTCCGAGGCGTGCGTGTTCAGGGCGGCGGCGAAGCCTGCTGCGACGCCGCCGAAGATGACGCCGGGGCCGCCGCCGAGACCGGCGATAAAGCCCGCTGCGATGAAGCCGTTCGCGGAGGCATGCGTGTTCACATAGTTGTAGCCCTTATACGACGACTCGATACCCGCAGCGAAGCCGCCGCCTTGGCTAAACGAGGAGCTCGACGAGGCGGTGCTGGTTTGCGTGTTGGTCTTGTTATAGGCCCAGGCGTGGTCGCTATACGACTGGCTCACACCCCAGCCGCTGCCACTGCCCTTCGCATGGTCCCAGCTATCCGTCGTGTTGATTGTTGTGGTCACGTTGCCGGAGACATAGCTCTGCGGAGGCGTTTTCATGTCGACGCCGCCGATGTTCACGCTTTGCGTGTTGTTGACCGTGGCGCCGGAACTGCTCGACACGTTAACCTTGCCGTGCAGCGTAATGAAGCCGAATTCGCCGATTTCGGTGTAGATGTTCGTTGCCGTAAAAAGCTCAGCCGGGTCGCAGCCGGCCGTGCATCCTTCTGCATAAGCCGAACCTGCTGCCATCGTCGACAGAACAGCCGCTGCAATGATTGTGCGCTTCATGATGACGCTCCGATAAAGAGTGTGGCTCGTTAGAAAAAGGTGCCCGCCGGGGGACGGAGCACAAAACTATTTGAACTGACGTTACCTGAGCCGGCTGTCTGATTGATCTGGACGATCCCACTGACGTTTTTGAGCGCGTCCGCACCGATGGATACCTCGCGTGCGTCGTGGTTTTCGCCGGACCTTCCCAGGCCACCGCCTTTGGCGGTCGTAGCGGATAGCACCCCATCCGCTACGATCTCCGCTTCAATCGGTCCAGTACCGATAACGGCGCTGTTCCGCTGAAGATTCCCTACACCCGCCGACTGATTCACTTCGATAAGGCCAGAGGTGTTTGAAAATGCATTACTACCGATCGCGCTCCTGGCGGCCGTCGTCCTGGCGTTCGTGGACGCGCTCTGCGAGCTTCCGATCAGGTTGAGAGGGACTTTGCCGTTGGTGAGCACGCCCTGGTTCGCTTGTACGTTATCGAGGCCTGATGCCTCGTTGATGGCGATAACCCCGGTGGCGCCGATGACCGCGCCTTTGCCGATCAGCGACTCCGCGTCGATCTGCGCTGGCAGCGTTTGGGCGTGGACCGCGAAGCTCGCACAGCCAAGCAATGCCCAGGCAAGCAGGGGCCAGCGCGACTGTTTGCGTGACGGAAGGCGCCTGGCCGGTGCGCGTGAGGTTGTCATTTCATGGCTCCTAGAGCGGCGCCCAAGGGGGCGAGTGCACCGTTGACCGACTGGGCAATCGAGCTGCCGATTCCACCTGCGCCGCCGAAGCTGGCGCCCGCGCCGACCGGAACGTTGTTGCCGTTGCCCGCCAGCATGTGTGTAATACCGTTGGCGCCGACTAGCGCAGGCATATAGCCGTTGCCTGCGATGCCGGCGGTGCCGTGCGCGCCGTTCAGGTCGAGATCGCTCGCCATCGTGCCGATCGCGGCATCGAAGGTCGCTCTCGGGAAGGTTTGGACCTGGACTGCGATCGGGTCCTGGCTCCTCGGCACCGGCACAAACGCATCGCGTGGCGTGATGTCGCGCTCGATGACGAGGTTGCCCGGTTGCGTCAACTGCTGCGCGGTGGCACTCGTCACGGCGCCGGCAGCGAGCACGCCGAGCAGCACGCACAGCAGGGCTGCGCAGGGGCTGCTGCTCGGCTTCTGGGTTGAGGCGTTCATGTCAGTTCCTTGCGGGCGGACGATCGGTCGGTGCGGTCTTGGGCAGCGAGCGGGTCGTTGCGCTAATTTCTCTGGTAGCTCGTGACGTTGCCTTGTGCGGAGCGGGCGACGTCGACGGGAACCGGCAACTGCGACGGCGGGGCGATTTCGTCCCACAGCGTCACGCCGTTGCCACTGTTGTTAAAGCCGCGCATCAGTTGCGGCGTCGCGGAGACCATCAACATGCCGCCGAAGCCGCCGCGTTGGTGGGACAGCGCCTGATCGTCCAGCACGAGACCGGCCACAGACGCGGCGTCGGCGGGAATGCTCAGCGCGTCGCCGGCCAGATCGCTGCGGGGCGCGGCGCTGTCGTTCGTGCCTGCCGCGATGTTGTCCACCGCGGCGACGCTCGCCGTATCCGTGACATCCGTGACCGTCGTGTTCGGCGAGGCCACCGCTGCGAGCGTCGTGCTCGCGAGGGTGGCGGAACCGGCATCGGCGGTTTCGGCCATCGAAGTGGATTGAGGCAGTGCGGATTCCTGTGCATTGACGCCAGCGGACAGCACGGTCAAGGTCACCGCGGCGGCGCATAGTGCGGCGCAAGGTGCAATGCTGCTCAGGTCGATGCGGAAAGCGAGTCGCATGATGTGTCTCCTTGGTGCACAGCATTTAGCGAAACGTGTGCCATGAGTCGCAATCCATTGGTGCGTCTGGATGTGACCCGCATACCGCGGAGTAACAGGGAAGAAATCGGACAAAAACGTTTCAGCGCTGAAACGGCAGGCAGAAAATACCTGTAATTCGTTAAATCCAACGGTATGTAGTACCTTGGGGTGAACGCCAGGAAAAGCGCTTCCACAATGCTTTTATTCATAAGCTGAATAACTATTTATCGGCCGCTTGGCCTTGCTGGGCAAGGAATCCCCGATTAAATTCGCATAATTGTTTTCCAAGCGGCGCGTGTATAGTAAGCTCTCGAAAACAGCTTCAGATTTAAAAAAGCCCGCTAACGGGCCGTCTCAAACACACACGCCGCTTTCTTGGGGATCAGCTGTCCGCACGGAATGGAATGGCCGTTCGGTTTTTGCTATATCGCGAATCCCGAACGAGTCAGCGTGTCTGAACTGAAGTTCAGGTGCGTGCGTCATCCTTAACGTTCGTTGACGAGAGGATCTGAATAATGGAACCCGCAACGCGGCAACTGATTTACGTTTCACGCGATCCGAGCGCGGAACTGAATACTCGCTTCCATCAGCGCGGCTGGCATGTCGAAGTCGTGGGGTCGGCGCGAGATGTGCGCCGTGCTGTTCGCGCCGGAATGGCGGCGGGCGGCTTGCTCGATCTGTCTAGCGATTTTCAGCCACACGAAATCGCCGCCTTCGAGTCCTGCCTGACCATGCCGAACGTCGGCTGGGTCGCGGCAACCACGCCTGGACAATTGCAGGACGCGGCCTTGCGCCGGCTCGTGCGGGACTATTGTTTCGACTATGTAACGGTGCCTTACTCGGGCGACAGGATCGTCGATTCGGTCGGTCATGCATACGGTATGATTTCGCTCGGCGAGCCGGCATCGAATGATGGATCGCAAGGCGCCGAAGGCGAAATGGTCGGTTCGTGCGACGCGATGCTCGCGCTGTTCCGCTCGATCCGCAAAGTGGCCATGACCGACGCGCCGGTGTTTATCTCAGGCGAGTCGGGCACCGGCAAGGAGCTGACCGCGGTCGCGATCCACGAGCGCTCGGCGCGCCGCAATGCGCCTTTTGTGCCGATCAACTGTGGCGCGATTCCCCCGCATCTGTTGCAATCCGAACTATTCGGCTATGAGCGCGGCGCGTTCACCGGCGCCAATCAGCGCAAGATCGGCCGCGTGGAAGCGGCCAACGGCGGCACGCTGTTTCTCGACGAAATCGGCGATCTGCCGCTCGAAAGCCAGGCGAGCCTGCTGCGCTTCCTGCAGGAACGCAAGGTCGAGCGGCTCGGCGGCCACGGTTCAATCGACGTCGACGTGCGCATCATCTCGGCGACGCACGTAGATATGACAGCCGCGATGATCGAAGGGCGGTTCCGCTCCGACCTCTATCACCGTCTGTGCGTGCTGCAAATCGACGAACCACCGTTGCGTGCACGTGGTAAGGATATCGAACTGCTTGCGCGGCACATGCTGGAACGTTTCAAGAAAGATGCAAGCCGCCGTCTGCGCGGTTTCGCGCCCGACGCCATCGCGGCGCTGCATAACTACGGCTGGCCGGGCAACGTGCGCGAGTTGATCAATCGCGTGCGGCGCGCGATCGTGATGTCGGAAGGGCGCGCGATCACGGCCCGTGATCTCGAGTTGGCCGAGTATGTGGAGATCGTGCCCGTCTCGCTCGCCCAGGCGCGCGAAGCGGCCGAACGTCAGGCCATCGAGCTCGCGCTGCTGCGTCATCGTGGTCGTCTCGGCGACGCCGCGCAGGAACTCGGCATTTCGCGCGTGACGCTGTATCGCCTGCTGTGCTCACACGGCATGCGCCATATGGAAGGCGAGCCGCTGGTCACGCCACACGGCGAATTGCCGGCCTCGGTGCCGCATCTCTGACAGGCTTGGTCGCCCACTTAGCCACCGATATTTTCCTGGCGGCGCGCCTCGACCGGGCGCCGTCCGGCTGCGCTTGTTAAAATCGGGTTTTCCGCTCAATCTCCGTGGCGCGTGTGCCTGACCAGGCGCGCGCTTCGTCGAAGGAACCCGCATGAAACAATACCTCGACCTCGTCCACACGATTCTCGACACCGGCACGTGGCAGGAGAACCGCACCGGCATCCGCACCATCAGCATGCCGGGCGCCATGTTGCGCTTCGACCTCCAGCAGGGCTTTCCGGCAGTCACCACGAAAAAACTGGCGTTCAAGTCGGCAGTGGGCGAGCTGGTCGGCTTTCTGCGCGCCTCGCGCAGCGCCGCGGATTTTCGCGATCTCGGCTGTAAGGTGTGGGACGCGAACGCCAATCAGAATCCGCAATGGCTCGCCAATCCGTATCGCCAGGGGCCGGACGATCTCGGCGACGTGTATGGCGTGCAGTGGCGCCAGTGGCCGGCCTACAAGGTGCTGGCCGCGGACGCAAGCGCGCAGCTGGCCGACGCCACGGCGCGTGGCTTCCAGGTGGTGACGGAATTCGAGGAAGACGGCAGCGCCAAGGTGCTGCTGTACAAGGCAATCGACCAATTGCGGCAGTGTCTCGACACGATCATGCAGAACCCGGCCGACCGGCGAATTTTGTTTCATGCCTGGAACCCCGCCGTGCTGGACCAGATCGCGCTGCCGGCTTGCCACCTGCTTTATCAGTTTCTGCCGAATGTTGCGCGGCGTGAAATTTCGTTGTGTTTGTACATTCGCAGCAACGATGTCGGCCTCGGCACGCCGTTCAATCTGACCGAAGGCGCGGCGTTGCTGCATCTGGTCGGCCGGCTGACGGGTTATACGCCGCGCTGGTTCACCTACTTCATCGGCGACGCGCACATCTACGAGAACCAGCTCGACATGCTGCAGCAACAGCTTGCGCGCGAGCCGTATGAAAGCCCCGCCTTTGCGATCTCGGAACGTGTGCCGGACTATGCGAAAACCGGCGTGTATGAACCGGAATGGCTCGAGAAGATCGAGCCGTCGGACTTCTCGCTGGTCGGCTACCGGCATCACGAGCCGCTCACGGCGCCGATGGCGGTCTGAACGCGCTCTGAGCGTCTGCTCGCAGCCCGCTCGAAGAAAAACCCCCGCGATGTGAATCGCGGGGGTTTTTTCTTGCTGACTTCCGGCCATCAGGTTGTCAGCGCATCTAGCTGCGCGCGTAACCTTTAGCCTTTGTGATGCTCGTCACGATTGCCGCCGCCCGAATGCTGCTCGGCGTGCTGCGGTTGCGGCTGGGGACGCGGCTGTTCCGCACGCTGCGGTTGCGGTTGAGGACGCGGCTGCTGCACCTGCTGCGGTTGCGGTTGAGGACGCGGCTGCTGCACCTGCTGCGGTTGCGGTTGAGGACGCGGCTGCTGCACCTGCTGCGGTTGCGGTTGAGGACGCGGCTGCTGCACCTGCTGCGGTTGCGGTTGAGGACGCGGCTGCTGCACCTGCTGCGGACGCGGCTCGGGACGTGGCTGCTGCACCTGTTGCGGTTGCGGTTGAGGACGTGGCTGCTGCACCTGTTGCGGTTGAGGACGCGGCTGCTGCACCTGTTGCGGCTGCGGCTCAGGACGTGGCTGTTGTACCTGTTGCGGCTGCGGACGATATTCCTGACGCGGTTGCTGCTGCGCCTGCTGCATCGGTTGCGGCCGGGACTCTTGCGGCTGCCCGTGTGCTTCAGGCGTGCGCTGCGGTTGCGCTTCCGGTTGACGCTGAGCCTGTTGCTGCTGCTCAGGACGCGCCCCCGGCTGGCGTGCCTGTTCCTGCGGGGCGCTACGTTGCTGCGCCTGTTGGGCCATCGGCGTATGCGGCTGCGTCCATGCAGGCTCGTGCCGGCCTTCCGCGGCTGGTTGCTGACCCGCTTGCGCCGGCGCGCCGTGCTGCTGCGCATAAGCGTTCGGGTTCGCGCCGTTCGCTTGCGGCGGACGCGGCACGCCATTGGACGGATGAGCTGCCTCGGCGGGTTGCTGGTGCACGTTAGCCATTTGCGGCGGCATGCCCGGCCGCGCTTGCGGTTCGCCGCCACGCTGCGGTTGACCGTTCAGCGGCGCTTCGCCCGGCCGCTGACCGGCCTGCTGCATGCCGTTAGGCATACCCGGCGCACCAGGTGCACCCGGCGCCGCGCCCGGCGTCCGCCCGGCCATATGCGATTGTACGACTCGCACGTTCTGCGCCGGCATGGCCCCCGGACCGCCTGCCATGTGAGCCGGCACCGAGGTTCGCACGATCGGCTCGCCCGCGCCCGGCACCCGTCCGCCACTCTGCGCAAAGCGTTGCGCGAGGCTGTCATGGTACGCGGCCGGCACGGCCGGACTGCGCGTGGCGACGACCGGACGCGCCATCGCGCCGGTCGGCGGACGGTAGTTCGCGTTACGCAGGCCCGGTCCGAAGCTTTCCTTTACCGGCGCGATCCCCGGACCGCCCGGATTGATCCGCGCATTGCGCCACTGTTGCGGATCGACCTTCTGCGCGAAGCGTGCGGTCGACTGGCCGTGCACGAAGGCCGTTGCCGGCACCGCGGTTACGCCGCCCGGCCGATAGTTGACGTACGTGTTGTGAATGTTGGTCACATTCACATTCGTCACGTTGCGGTTGTAGTTGTTGACGACCGTCGTGTTGTTGACGCGATTGTAGTAACCCGGGCTCCAATGATCGTGATCGCCCCAGTGCGGGTGCCACGGTTCGCCCGGGCCCAGCGGGAACCACGCGACGCCGGCCGCGACCGCGCCGCCGATCGCCAGGCTCACCCCCCAGTCGACTCCGCCGCCACCGCCGCCCACGAAGGCAACTAGCGCCGGTGCGTAGACGGGCGGTTCGCTGACCTCGACCGGCCCCGGTACCCACGCCCAGTCGTCGTCGACCTGGGCCCAGCGGCCGTAGTGGTAGGGCGCGAAGCCCCACGGCGCGTCGTCGACCCAGGTCCAGCCCCACGGCGCTTGCCACACCCAGTGGCCGTCGTGATAAGGCGCCCAGCCGGCGGGGGTGGCACGCGGCACCCACACTTCACCGTACTGAGGGCTGCTGCGCCACGTACCGTTGGCGTCGAGATCCTGATAGCCGGGGATGTCGCGCGACACGTAGCGTGCCGACACCGAGCGGTCTTCCGCTGCGTCGCGGCTCGCCGCCCATTGATCGAAACCATCGAGGCCGGGCGCGCCGTTATCGGCGACCTGTTGCAGGTTGGTGCCGGCAAAGCTGATCTGCTGGCCGGCGGCGACCGGCACCTGGCCGCTGTCGCCATACACGGTCGCGCTGCCGCTGCGCACGGTGACGGTGGTGGTGCTGCCGTCCGGCGCGACGTCGACGCGATAGTCGCCGGGGCCGTTCAGACCGAGCGCCAGATTGGGTGTGTCGATTTCATAGGATGAGCCCGGCGCCAGTTCGCGCACCCGCGCCGACAAGGAGCCCTGCGCGACCTTGAGCTGCGCGCTGTTGTCATCGAGATTGAGCAGGTCGAGGCTGGTGGACTGGCCGAGGCGCACCGCGGTCGAGCCGATATGCAGTTCGGAGCGCGCGTTCTGATCATTCCACAACTGATCGCCGGTGGTGAGCGGGCGATTGACCTGTGCGTAGGACCAGTCGGTTGCGCCGGCCGGCTCGGTGGTCACGGCACCGGCGGTGTAGTTCAGACGTGCAACACGCCCAGGCGGATCGGTGTTCTGTTGTGATGCAGCCCCTGGCGGCGCCTGTTCGGCTTCCTGCGCGAGGGTGGCTTGCGCCGCGAACAGGAACGCCGCGGCAGCGATCAGCGTGTAGCCGGTGATCCGGCGTTTCGATTGTTGGGGTGTGGTCACTGTTCTCATGGTTTATCTCCGACGGACGCGCATTGTGCAGCATCCGTGAGAACCACTCTACCCGTACGGATTGTTTCAAGACCCCCAGTTTTGTAAGGGTCCCTCACGAGCGTGTAACAAAAGGTCTCGATAAGGCTTTTCGTAAGCTGATTGCGCAAATTCTGTAATCGCGTCAATCAGTTAAGCGTGTTTCAAGCGGCCAGGAACGCGTCGAAATGGCGGTGGCCTGCCGGCGTGATGCGCAAGATCCGTGGCCGCTCAGTGCGTTCGACCCAGCCATGCGCCGACCACGAATCGAGCAGCGCGGCGCCGAGTGCGCCGCCCAGGTGCGGACGCCGCTCGCTCCAGTCGGGACAGGTGCAGGCGAAGCGGCGCCGGCGGCTCTTCTGGGTAGACATGTCGATGCCCCATTCGGCGAAGCGGGCCGCGCCGTCGGTGGTGGCTTCCAGCGACGAGCCATGCAGCGTCAGCAGGCCGCGCTCGACCAGCCGCTCGAACACCCGTACCGACAGTTCGCCCGCCATATGGTCGTAGCAGGTGCGGGCGTAGCGCATGTCGACCGGCACGGTGCGCACCGGGCGCGGCACGGCCCGTTGCGGCGCGCTGACCTGCGCGACATTGGCGAGCGCTTCGATGGTCGCGGCGATATCCGGCGAGGCGATCCGGAAATAGCGATGCCGGCCGCGCACTTCAAGCGCGAGCAAGCCGCCGTCGGTGAGACGCGCCAGATGAGCACTGGCCGCCGACGGCGAGAGCCCGGCGATCATCGTCAGTTCACCGGCCGGGCGGGCGCTGCCGTCCATCAGCGACCATAGCATCGCGGCGCGGCCGGGGTCGGCGAGCAGCGCACCAATGCGGCTCAAGCCGGGGAAGTGATTCTGTTCGTCTGTGAGGGTGGTGGGCATCAAGCGTCTCCGGTTGGTGGCGCGGGCAGGGCGCCATGCAGTCCACTGTATCCGGCTGCCGCATTCGATGTTTCAGCTTAGCGTGAATCGTCGAATGCAGTGGCTACGAAAATCCGGCGGGCAGGGCAGGCTTGTGCGTGCTTCGATGAGGCGATGCTTCTGCGTTTCAGTACAGCGATGCCGCTTTGGAGTCGCGTTGGCCCGCCAGGCTAGAATCGAATCCTGTCTTTGCAGGAACACGCTGTCATGAAATTTCTTCTTGCCGCCGCAGCCGCGGTTCTGCTGTTTAGCGCGTGCGCGCAGGGCGGTTCCGGCTCGAGCTCGGGCGCGGGCGCGGGCAGCATCACGATGTACGGCACGATCGACGAGGGCGTTACGGTCCGCAAGTAAGCGCGAGGCTGGTGCGGCCACATTTTCAGGTGGACGAGTGCGGCGGCTGGCTGGAATTGATGCATCATTGTCATTTCTGCCACCTCCGGCCATGTGACGATCAGAGCATCGCCACTTCCGCCGTCCGAGGCCTACCGATGCCGCCACCCGCTGCTTCCTCCGCCGTTTCTTCTTTTGCCGCCACTCAAACGGGCTCCGACCAGTCCGACCCTCATAGCCGGCGCGCCGCGCGCGTGCTGGCGGTCTGCCAGGCGCTCTACACCTCATCGGTCTCGATCGATCTGACCTTGACCGGTCTGGTCGGCTACACGCTTGCCGACGACAAGGCGCTCGCGACGCTGCCGTTTTCACTGATTACCGTCGCCGCCGCACTGACCACCGTCTTCGCGTCGTTCCTGATGGCGCGCATCGGCCGGCGCGCGGGCTTCATGCTCGGCGCGGGCGTCGGCGCGCTGGGCGGGGCCGTCTCCGTGTGGGCGATCTTTCATCACAGCTTCTGGGCGTTCTGCGCCGGCACGGCGACCGTCGGTGTGTTCCAGGCGTTCGCGCAGTACTACCGGCTAGCGGCCGCGGATGCCGTCGGAATCGAAGGGAAAAGCCGCGCGATTTCGACGGTGCTCACCGGCGGCGTGGTGGCAGCGGTCTGCGGACCACTTCTCGCCGCGTGGAGCAAGGACTGGCTCGCGCCGGTGGCGTTTGCCGGCTCCTATGCGCTTGTCACCGGCTTCGGGCTCGTATCGATTGCCATGCTGGCGCTGCTGTATCGCGACGCCGCACCGTCCACGAGCGCGGCCGTGACGCACGAACCGGCGCGGCCGCTCGGCGAAATCGTGCGACAGCCGATCTTTGCCGCGGCGCTCGCCAATAACGCGCTCGGCTATGCCGTGATGATGTTCGTGATGACCGCGACGCCCATTGCGGCGGTCGCGTGCGGCCACACGATCGGCGACGGCGCGGCGATCATCCAATGGCACCTCGTCGGCATGTTCGCGCCGTCGCTGTTTTCTGCGCGGCTGATCAAGCGCTTCGGCGTGTTGCCGGTGATCGGTGCGGGGATCGCGCTGTCGGCGCTGTGCGGTGTGTTGGCGCTGCGCTCGACCGATCTGCCGCACTTCTACGCGGCGCTCGCATGTCTCGGCGTGGGGTGGAATTTCATGTTCGTCGGCGGATCGACGCTGCTCGCACAATCGTACCGGCCGTCCGAGCGGGCCAAGACGCAGGCAACCAGCGAATTCACGACGTTTGCGTTTTCCGCGCTGGGCTCGCTGTTCGCCGGGCAATTGCTGGCGCGCTTCGGCTGGGCGACGATCAATGCCGCGATCTTTCTGCTGCTGGGGATGGCGGCGTTGGCCACGCTTGGTTATGCATGGTCGAGGAAGCGGCAACCCGCGGCGGTGGTTTCCTGATGGCTGCACGTCATATCGTTTTCGCGGTCGCTCCAGACCTCGTGCTGCTAGATGCGTGCGGGCCGCTTGAGGCATTCTGGCGCGCAGAGTTGACCGTGGCCGCTGCGGCCGGCGGAGCGGCTGACTCAGCCGGCAACGCCGCCGAGCCGGTGGCCTACCGCACGACCGTCGCATCGATCAAAGGCGGCGTGCTGCAAACCTTTCCTGGCCTGCCAGTCGTTACGCAACGGCTTGATTCGCTCGACGACCAGCCGATCGACACGCTAATCATCCCCGGCGTCCCGATCGACGAACACTGCACGTTGCAGCCGGAACTCGTCGCGTGGATCAGGCGTCGTGCTCCGGAGGCGCGGCGCGTATGTTCGGTCTGCACTGGTGCGTTCTATCTGGCGGCGGCGGGCCTGCTCGACGGCCGCCGGGCGACCACCCATTGGGGGGAAGCGCCGCATCTCGCGCGCCGCTTTCCCAACGTACAGGTCGACGCCGATCCGATCTTTATCCGTGACGTGGGCCATGGCGAAGGAAAGCGCGTCGTCTGGACCTCGGCGGGCGTGACGGCGGGCATCGATCTGGCGCTCGCGCTGATCGAAGAAGATGTCGGCCACGCGGTCGCGATGCAGGCGGCGCGGCGGCTGGTGGTGTTCATGAAGCGGCCCGGCGGGCAGTCGCAATTCAGCGCGGCGTTGGCAGCGCAGGCTTCGGCTGGCGGACCGTTCGAGGCGTTACATAGCTGGATGACGGCCCATTTGCGCGGCGACCTGTCGGTCGAGCGACTGGCCGAGCGCGCGAAAATGAGTCCGCGGACTTTCGCGCGGCGCTACGTCGACGAGGTTGGCCGTACGCCGGCTAAAACGGTGTCGGCACTGCGGCTGGAGGCGGCCGCGCGGGCGCTGGCGGAGTCGCGCCGGGCGCTGAAGCGGATTGCGCTCGATTGTGGCTTCGGCAGCGAGCAGAATTTGAGGCGCGCCTTTGTGCGGCGCTTCGGTGTGTTGCCACTGGAGTATCGGGAGCGGTTCGAGTCGGCGGTCGTGCCGCAGCGCGCTTCGGTTTCTGCGGTCGTAGCGGCGAGTTAAGCGGGTCTCGAAACGAAAGCTCGACGAAAGCAGGCGCTTGTCCAGGCCGAAATTCGGCGGCATAACCGCACCCAATCCGCGACGGAGTCAATATTGCGCTCGTATAATCGCCTCCTTTAAATGCATCCGATTGACCGGAGTCAAGATGAGCACCCCTGCCTTAGCGCCGCTGGACCGTTCCGAAACCACCTTCCGCTTTCTCGCTGAGCCCAGCTCGGTCAACTTCGGTGGCAAGGTGCATGGCGGCGCGTTGATGAAGTGGATCGACGAGACCGCTTATGCGTGCTCGGCGGTGTGGTCGGGGCGCTACTGCGTGACGGTCAGCGTCGGCAATATCCGCTTTCGCCGGCCGATCCTGGTCGGCAACCTGGTTGAGCTGCGCGCGCGGGTCGTGGCGACGGGCCGTACCAGCATGCACATCCACGTGTCGGTGCAGGCAGGCGATCCGAAGGGCGGCGAGCTGTTGCAAACCACGGACTGCCTGGTGGTGATGGTCGCCGTCAACGAGAATGGCCACCCGGTGCCGGTGCCGGCGTTCGTACCGGAAACGGATGAACAGAAGCGCCTCGCGAAGTACGCGATGGACGTGAAGGACGCGCTCGACGCGATCGTCGAACTGAAGCCGGAAGAAGTGGCGCAGGGGAAGGTTTAAACGGCGCCTCAGCCTCGGCGGCATCGGCGCGTTTTGCGGGCACGCGTCGTCGCTTGCAAGTGCCATGAACAACAGGCCGCGCGATCATGGTGTCCGCGCGGCCTGCCATTTCAAATCACGTCGGCCAATCTGCTAGACGGGCCAACCTCCGGCCGATCCCATCGGCGATCACCCCGCCGAATGCCCAACCATATCCTTCGGCTGCACCCATTCGTCGAACTGCTGTTCGGTGACATAGCCGAGCGCGAGCGCTGACGCCTTCAGCGTCGTGCCTTCCTTGTGCGCCTTCTTCGCAATCTGCGCGGCCTTGTCGTAACCGATGTGCGGATTGAGCGCTGTCACCAGCATCAGCGATTCGTTGAGCAACGTATCGATGCGCTCGCGATTCGGCTCGATGCCCACTGCACAGTTGTCGTTGAAACTGTGCGCGCCGTCGGCGAGCAAACGGACCGATTGCAGCACGTTGTGCGCAATCATCGGCCGGAACACATTCAACTCGAAGTTGCCGCTCGCACCGCCGATATTCACCGCGACGTCGTTGCCGAACACTTGTGCGCATAGCATCGTCAAGGCTTCGGACTGGGTCGGATTGACCTTGCCCGGCATGATCGAACTGCCTGGTTCATTCTCCGGAATCGACAGTTCGCCGAGGCCGCAACGCGGGCCGCTTGCGAGCCAGCGGACGTCGTTGGCGATCTTGTTCAGGCTCGCCGCCACAGTCTTCAAAGCGCCATGCGCGAACACCAGCGCATCGGCTGCGGCCATCACTTCGAATTTGTTGGGTGCGGAGACGAACGGCAAGCCGGTCAGTTTGCCGATCGCCGCCGCCACCTTGTCGGCGAACTGCGGATGCGCGTTCAAACCGGTGCCGACCGCCGTGCCGCCCTGCGCGAGTTCGTACAGATGCGGCAGCGCCGATTCCACGTGACGGATGCCGTGATCGAGTTGCGCGACGTAGCCTGAAAACTCCTGGCCGAGCGTCAGCGGCGTAGCGTCCTGCAGATGCGTGCGGCCGATCTTGACGACGTCCGCGAAGGCTTTCGCCTTGCCGTCGAGCGTCCCGCGCAGCGTCTTCAGCGCGGGCAGCAGATGCTTGACGATCGCATAGGCGGCGGCCACGTGCATCGCCGTCGGAAACACGTCGTTCGACGACTGGCCGCGATTCACGTCGTCGTTCGGATGCACCTTGCGCGCTTCGCCGCGCTCGCCGCCGAGCAGCTCGCTCGCGCGATTCGCGATCACCTCGTTGAGGTTCATGTTGGTCTGCGTGCCGGAACCGGTTTGCCAGACCGCGAGCGGAAATTCTTCAGGGTGCTTGCCGTCGATGATCTCGTCGGCCGCCTGCATGATCGCCTTGGCCTTGTTCTCGTCGAGCACGCCCAGACCCTGGTTGACCTCGGCGGCGGAGCGCTTGATGACGGCCAGCGCGGTGATCAGTTCGGGCGATTGCTTTTCAGACGAAATGCGGAAATTCTGCAGCGAGCGCTGGGTCTGCGCGCCCCATAGACGAGCGTTCGGTACGGCGATTTCACCGAACGTGTCGCGCTCCATTCGTACGTCTTCAGTCATGGTTCAACTCCGCTTCTCAAAGTTCTGCGTTGACAGGCAATAAAGAGAATAGACCCGTTAGCGCGTTCCGGTAAAAACCCGCTTGTGGGTCGAAGATATAGGTGCGGCGCGTGCCGTCCTCGACGTCGGTCCAGACGAGCGGCGAGAGGGGCGCGCCGATCGAGCGCAGATAGGCGAGTTGCGCCGCGTCGGCGAGCGTGACGTGGTAGCTTGCTTCGGGAGCAATCGCACGTTCGAAGATCTGTGCAACCTGCTCGGCGAGCGCCGGGCTATGGATGACCAGCGTCTGCTCGGTGTTCAGATTGGCCGAGCGCGGATCGAGATTCATCGAGCCGACCACCAGAATCCTGTGGTCGATGACATAGGTCTTTGCGTGCAGACTCGCTCGCGAGCGAGATCCGGCGAAACCGACGCGCGGCGCCGTCTGCTGCGATTTGAATTCATACAATTCCACGCCTTGTTGCAGCAGCGGCACGCGGAAGGGGCTATAGCCGGCTTGCACCGCTACCGCGTCGGTCGCGGCGAGCGAGTTGGTCAGCACGGCAATGCGCACGCCTCGTTGCGTCAGTTCGCCGGCCTCCTTGACCCCGCTCTCGTGCGGTACGAAGTAGGGCGAAATGATCAGAAAATCCTTCTGCGCGTCGTGCATCAGTTCGGCCAGTCGCTGCATCGGCGGGCTGACGTAGTCCGGCGATGGATGTTCGATTTTCTCCGGCAGGTCTGCCTTGAATTCGGCCGGCGCCCACGTCAAGCCGAGTTGATCCTGGGCAATCTGCGTGGCAAGCGGCGTAGCGTTCAGCGGTTTCGCGTTGTACGGGTCGGCGTTGGTGCGCCAGTGCTGGCGTAAATCGTCGCGCGTCTGGTCGAGTTCTTTCGCATCGAACTTCTGCTTGTTCAGCACACGCAGCGGATAGGCGATGCTGCTGTTCCAGTAGTCGTCGAAACTGGCGGAGACGTCGGCGACTACCGGGCCGGCGGCCAGCACGTCGAGGTCGCGGAACTGCAGCGTTTCGCTGGCGCTGAAATATTCGTCGCCGAGGTTGCGGCCGCCGACAATGGCCAACTGGTTGTCGGTAATCATCGACTTGTTGTGCATGCGGCGCGTGAAATGGCCGATCTGCGTGAACACGTTCGTAGTGCGTTCGAATACGCCTTCCTGCGCGCTGCCGAATGGATTGAAAACGCGGATCTCGATGTTGTCGTGCGAATTCAGACCCGCCATCGTACGGTCGATGTCCTTGAAGTTCAGATCGTCGACCAGCATGCGCACTCTCACGCCGTGATCGGCCGCGTAGAGCGCGGCGCCGAGCAGCAGCTTGCCGGTGGTGTCCTCGTTGGCGATGTAGTACTGCATGTCGAGGGTCTTCGTCGCCGCGCGCGCGAGCGCAATGCGCATCTGCAAGGCGTCGGTGCCGCTCGACAGTACCCGGAACCCGGACTGGTTCGGATGCGCGGCTTCGAGCGGCGTGAGGGCCGTGTAAAGCGGCGTTGTTTCAGTGGCGGGCAGCGCGTGGGTGACCGGACGGTCGAATGCGGTGGCGGGCGGCTTGGTCGCGCAAGCGGTCAGAAATGCCGTTGCGCAGCACAGCAGGAAGAAATGTCTCGTCGTCCCCCACGAGGTCTTCCTGCTGGGTGTGTTGAACGCGCACTTGCCGTGCGATGCGGTCTGATCTTGGTCTTGATTTTGATGCCACGACACGCTGGCTCTCCCTGGTTTGCACGCTTCTCATCGCGGCAGCGCGGGTAGCGTGCTCACGCTGTCGAGAAATGCATTCTAAGGGGAATCAGGCGTGTGGGCTTTCGATCTTCCGTGTAGCTACGACGCGCGTCGCAGGTTCGTGATTACCCGCGTTCGACGTTCAATGCGCGCTCGCCATCCGGATGCGTCGATCCTTTCGCGGGACGTCCTGCCCAATACCCCGCGAGTAGCGAGCCGGACAGGTTATGCCACACCGAAAACAACGCGCCCGGCAATGCCGCGATCGGCGTGAAATACAGCTTGCCGAGTGTTGCCGCGAGTCCCGAGTTCTGCATACCCACTTCGATCGCGAGCGTGCGGCAGACGGCTTCGTCGAAGCCGAGCAGACGGCCGCCCCAGTAGCCGCCGAGCAAACCGATACCGTTGTGCAGCACCACGCCCAGCATGACCACGAGGCCCACCGACGCGATGCTCTTCTGCGTCCCGCCCACCACCGCGCCAATGATCAGCACAATCGCGACCATCGAGATCAGCGGCAAGATCGGTTCGACCTTGCGCACCGCCTTGTTGAACAACTGGTTGACGACGAGGCCGACCACGATCGGCAGCGCGACGATCTGCAGGATGCTCATCAGCATGCCGTGCACGTCGACGGTAATCGATGCATCCACATAAAGACGCGTCAGCAGCGGCGTCGCGAACACGCCGACCAGCGTCGACAATGCGCTGATCGTCACCGATAGCGCCACGTCGCCGCGCGCCAGGTAGATCATCACATTCGATGCCGTGCCGCTGGCCACGCTGCCCACCAGCACCATGCCGGCGGTCAGATCCGGCGGCATGCGCAGTGCCTTGGCGATGACCCATGCGGCGAGCGGCATCACGAGGTAATGCAGCACGATGCCGGCAACTACCGGTGCGGGTCGTGTGAAGACGCGCTGGAAATCGGCCACCGATAGCGTGACGCCCATGGCCAGCATGATGATCGTCAGGAGCGTGGTGACGTGCGGCGCAATACCGGTGAACGAGGCGGGCGAGCAGTACGCGGCAATCGAAACGAGCACGGCCCAAAGCGGAAATAAACGGGTGACGCGGGCAAGCATGACAGGTGGTCCTTGGTTATGTTTTATAGCGAGAATCGGCGGTCGGTCGAGCAGCATGCCGTGAGGCGCGGTGCATGCTTGGGGGCGCAGCTCGCGAGGAGCGGCAGATGCCGGCGGCGGGTGTCGGGCCGCCGGGCGGCGCGGGCCTTCGTGAGGCGCGCGAGTGGCGTCGCGCGGGTGCGCGCGGTTTTGCCAAAGCGCGCATTTTACCGTTCGCGGCAGGTTTGCCGGGAAACGATGGTTGCGGGCGCAACCATCCGCGAAACGCCTGGTTCAGGCCGACGGGGCAGGCGGCGTGCCGGGCATAACCGGCACGCGCCGCAAGCTCAGGTTGTGAAAGCGCAGCGTCATCAGCAGCGCGACGCTCGCGAGGCCGGCCGCGAGTCCCCACCACAAACCGCGCGCGCCCAGGCCGAAGTGAAATGCCAGCACGTAACCGGTCGGAAAGCCGATGACCCAGTAGCCGAACGTTGCGGCGATCATCGGCACGCGCGTGTCCTTCAGGCCGCGCAGGCAGCCCGAGCCGACCGTCTGCATGCCGTCGACGATCTGGAAGATCGCGGCCACGCCGAGCAGCGAACTCGCCAACGTCACCGTGGCGGCGTTGGCCGGGTCGTCGAGATGCAGATACAGGCCGACGATCCAGTGCGGCGCGGCGATCAGCACGATGCCCGACAGCGTCATGAAGCCGACGCCGAGCGCGAGCGCGACGAAGCCCGCGTGGCGCGCGGCGAGCGGCTGGCCGGCGCCGGACCAGTAGCCGACCCGTACATTGGCTGCCTGACCGATCGCGAGCGGCACCATGAAGGCCACCGAGGCGACGTTCAACGCGATCTGATGCGCGGCCAGTTGCGATTCGCCGAGCAGGCCGACCATCAGGCCGGTGGCGAGGAACAGCGTTGATTCGACGCCATAGGTGATCGCGACCGGCCAGCCGATGCCGAACAACTCGCCCATCAACGGCACGTTCGGCCGCGTCGCGACGACGAAATGCTTATAGCGTGGCCGCAGATGCAACAAGGCCATCAGCACGAGCGCGCTGAGCCAGACGGTGATCGAGGTGGCCGCCGCGGAACCGAGAAAGCCTAAGCGGGGAAGTCCGTAGACACCGTGAATCAGCCCGTAGTTGAGAAAACCGTTGACGAACACGCTGACGAGCGACACCCACAGGAGCCGCTTGGCCGCGCCGATGGCCGGCAGGAACGAGCGCATCAGGCCGACGCCGATCAGACTGCCGAGCGAGCCCCAGCGCAGCACCGCCGCGTATTCGCCGACGTTGTGCGCGAGCAGCGCGGGTTCGCCGAAGGCCAGCAGGATCGGCGTGGCGAACGACAGCAGGAAGAACGCGGGCACCGACAGCAGTACCGACAACACGAGGCCGGTCCAGTAGATATGCGGCACGCGGCCTTCGTCCTGCGCGCCGCGCGCATGCGACACGCTCACGCTGACAGAGGTGAGCACGCCCTGCAGCAGCGTGACCACGACGAAGAACAGGTTGGCGCCGAGGCCGCCGGCGGCGAGCGCGTCGGGGCCGAGCGACCCGAGCAGGATCGTGTCGGTGACGCCCATCGCCATTTGCGAAAGTTGCGCGATGGCGAGCGGCGCGGCGAGCCGGGCGGTGTCGGCGGCGTGGCGGGTCAGGGTCGGCGGCCGGGCGGCCACCCGGGTGAAGCCGGATTGAGTCATGGAGCGCTTGGAAGCGGAAGGCGCGACAGCGTGGCGGAGGGCGCAGGCCGGCCGATTCGCGGGGCTTGCGTGCTGCCGGTGAGGTGGCGAAATGCGGTGGCTCACCGGAGCGTAGGGCGGCTGTCAGCCGATTGTTTGTCTGTCGAAACTGACAGCTTATTGCTTAGGCGCGGGGATGTCGATGGAGGGGGCACGATTTTGGTGCGCGCGGTCCTCCGAGATCTCGGACTTGGCGCGTCAAGCCTCGTGCACCGCGATGCGCGTATCGCCCAGCAGCACAACCTGGCCCGCGCGGATTTTGCAGGTTTTCCGCGTTTCGACCCGGCCGTCGACGGTCACCGCGCCGTCCGCGACCATCATTTTTGCCGACCCGCCGCTGTCTGCGAGCCCCGTTATCTTCAGGAGATTGTGCAGTTCGACGTAGTCGCCGGTCAGTGTGAAATCGAGGTTGGGCATGGCGTTTGCACCTTGAAGCAAAGGGTTCGCATCATAAGCCACAAGCTTGCCCTGAATGAAGAGTCCCCGTGCTCCCGGACCGTTTTCGGGCGATTGCAAGCAGATGTTATGTAGTTGTCAGAAAATGAAACGTTCCGTAACACGGGTCGTATATTACGAACTTCACTCGTAAAGTGCGGGTCTGTAGGAAAGCTTGCTGGATTTTTCCAGCGACGAATAGACCGGGCGAGGTGCGCATTGCACGAAACACACGTCAGTGTGCCGCGCCGGATACGGCGCCCGCGTCACAACAACTTTTGAGAGGATTTAGCCATGACTCAGATTCGTACGCTCCTGATCGGTACCGCCCTGACTGCTTTTGCCGCTACCGCGGCTGTTGCGCAGACCGCGCAACCGGCCGCCGGTTTGAACGGCCAGGCACAGGTCCAGACCCAAGGCGCCGATGTCGCGCCCGCAGCACCGGCCGCGCAGGGTGTGCAGCCGGTGACACCGGCGCCGACGCGTCTGACGGCGTCGGGCTCGACCGACCCGCTTGTCCAGAAGCGCGACGCCAACGCACAGGCTAACGCCGAATACAAGGCGTCGAAGAAGGCGTCCAAGGCGCAGTTGGCGCAGCAGCAAAAGGCTGCCAAGTCGCAGTACAAGGAACAGGTGCGCGACGCCAAGATCAATCAGAAGGCTGACAAGCAGACAGCCAACAACGAAATGAAGATGAACATGCAAGGCCAGGCGTCCGATCAGGACAACGGCGCCGACGTGAAGCACTAAGCCCGAGTCCTGAGGCACAAGGCGTTGCGACAACCTTAGCCGCTGCCTCAGTCAACCTTGCCGCGGGGCGTCGTAAACGTCTCGCAGTGCCTTGCCAAAGAAATGGCCCGGAGCGCGTATGCGCCCGGGCCATTTCTTTTGGGGTGCGGCACGGAAAAAAGGGTCGCTTGTCTCCGATACTTGTATGGATATACAGTATGCGTCGCCGCGTCAATTCCACCTCAGGCCCGAATCCATTGTGTTCTCCGTCGCTGAATCTCCGCCACCGTCCGATTCCGGTACCGACCGCGCCGCCTGGCTGGCAAAGCTCAACGACGCGCAACGCGAAGCCGTCGAATACGGCGCCGACAGTCCCAACGCGCCACCGGGCGCGCTGCTGGTGATCGCGGGGGCCGGCTCCGGCAAGACCAACACGCTGGCACATCGGGTCGCCAATCTGGTGGTGAAGGGCGCCGATCCGCGCCGTATCCTGCTGCTGACCTTCTCACGCCGCGCCGCGCTCGAAATGACCCGCCGTGTCACGCGTATCGCCGGAGCGGCGCTCGGTACGCGGGCCGCGTTGGCGCAAGGGCTGACCTGGTCTGGGACCTTCCATAGCGTCGGCGCGCGGCTTTTGCGCGAATACGCCGACCTGATCGGCCTCGCGCCCGCCTTTACGATCAACGACCGCGAGGATTCCGCCGACCTGATGAATCTCGTGCGCCACGAGCTCGGTTTGTCGGCGAAAGAGCGGCGCTTTCCGGCCAAGGGCACCTGCTTTGCGATCTACTCGCGCGTGGTGAACACCGGCGCGTCGCTCGCCGACGTGCTCAACAGCGCGTTTCCCTGGTGCCGCGAGTGGGAAGCCGATCTGCGAATGCTATTCGCCGCGTACGTCGAGGCCAAGCAGAAGCAGAGCGTGCTCGACTACGACGACCTGTTGCTCTACTGGTCGCATATGGCCGCCGAGCCTGCGATCGCTTCCGATCTGTCGGCGCGCTTCGATCACGTTCTGGTCGACGAGTATCAGGACACTAACCGCTTGCAGGCGTCGATCCTGCTCGCGCTGAAACCCGACGGCCGCGGCCTGACCGTGGTCGGCGACGACGCCCAGTCGATCTATTCGTTTCGCGGCGCGACCGTGCGCAACATTCTCGACTTTCCAGCGCACTTCAATCCGCCCGCGAGGCAGATCACGCTAGAGCGCAATTACCGCTCAACCGGGCCGATTCTGGCTGCGTCGAATGCGGTGATCGAACTCGCCAGCGAGCGCTATACGAAGAATCTGTGGACTGACAAAGCGTCTGCGCAGCGCCCGCGTCTGGTGACGGTCGCCGACGAAGCGGATCAGGCGCGCTACGTCGTCGAACAGGTGCTCGAAGCGCGCGAGCAGGGCATGAAGCTCAAGTCACAGGCAGTGCTGTTTCGCGCCGCGCATCACAGCGCCGCGCTCGAGATCGAACTGACCCGGCGCAACATTCCGTTCGTGAAGTTCGGCGGCCTGAAGTTTCTCGATTCGGTGCACGTCAAGGATGTGCTCGCCGTGCTGCGCTGGGCGGAGAATCCGCGCGACCGTGTCGCGGGTTTTCGCGTCGTGCAATTGCTGCCGGGCATCGGCCCCGCCACCGCTGCGAAGGTGCTGGACGAGGTCGTGACCCGGGCGGCCGCCGGCAATCCGGGCGATTTCACCCATAGTGCGGGTGGCGCGCTGGCCGCTTTTGCGCCGCCCGCTCGCGCGCAGGAGGACTGGCATCCGTTCGTCAAGCTGATGTCGAGCGTGTACGGGCGGCAGACGCCTTGGCCGGCGGAGTTCGAAATGGTGCGGCGCTGGTACGAGCCTCATCTCGAGCGCAACCATGAGGACGCGGCGATCCGTCACGCAGACGTGCTGCAGATGGAAAGCATCGCGGGCACCTATGCGTCGCGCGAACGCTTCCTGACCGAGCTCACGCTCGATCCGCCCGACGCCACCAGCGACGAATCGGGGGTGCCCCTGATCGACGAGGACTACCTGATCCTGTCCACGATTCATTCGGCGAAAGGTCAGGAGTGGCGCAACGTGTTCGTGCTGAATGGCGTCGACGGTTGCATTCCGTCCGATCTCGGCACTGGCAGCGAGGAGGAAATCGACGAGGAGCGCCGCCTGTTATACGTGGCGATGACGCGCGCGAAGGAAGACTTGCATATCGTCGTGCCGCAGCGCTTTTACGTGCACAACCAGACCCATATGGGTGACCGTCACGTGTGGGCGTCGCGCACACGGTTCATTCCGGCGCATCTGATGCCTTTGTTCGACGCCTACGCCTGGCCGCGCGTGCCCGTGCCGAGCGCACCGACAGCGGCGGGACTGGCCGCGGCGGCGCAGGCGAAGATCGAGATCGGGGCGAAGCTCAGGAAGATGTGGGATTAAACCCGCTTTTACCGCGACTGCCGTTGATGCTGTTGTTGCGGCGCCGGACGCGGCGGCACAAAGAAATTGCGCAGCCAGGCGGCGAGGCGTGAGAACACGTCATACGGTTCTTCGACGAAAATCTCCGGCTTCAGCAGGCGCAGATACTCCATGATCTGCTGCGCTTCCTGCTTCTGGAACGAGCCGTGCGAAATGCCCAGGCGCAGCAGTCCGCGCAGTTCGCCGAGCTTTTCGCGCGCAGTGCTACCCACGCTCGTTTCGCACGCCACTTTCGCTTCGTAGACGCGCTGACGCAGCGATTCCACCAGGCGCCAGGCCGGCGTCTGCATGACTTCCTCGAGCGCCTGGATGTCCTGCGCGGCGCTCTTGATCTGCGCCGCGAGCGGATCGATCAATGCCGCGTCGCCTTCCGCTTCCTTGACAATGGCCGCTGCCCAGTCGCGGCACTGCTTGGTGAGCTCTTCCGGTGTCCATTCCGAGCGGGCCGCAAAGCCGAAACCGAATTCCCCCGCCTGCCTCATCAGAATCGCGACGACGTCCGGAAATTCTTTGTCCAGTGTGCGTTTCGCCCATGCGTACTGGCCACCCTGCAACATCCGCTGAACCGCGTGTTCGGTTAGCGGCACCATGTTGTCGAGCAGCTTGGCGCGCAAAAAGTCCTCAAACGACGGCGTCGCGAACTGCGGATCGAGCTTCAGCGAAACCCGCAGAAAGGCGTCGAAGTCCTTGCGCAGCGTCGCAATGGTCTCGTCTTTGAGTGTGAGGGTGATTTGACCCATGTGTTATCCCGTTTGGTCCTGCCGCGCTGCATTGTCATGTCGGCGGTTCGCGCACTGACCCCGTGAGACGCGACGCCCATGCCGGCGCGGTTGATTCCTGCCTGTTGCCGCGTAACCAGCGGGACGTATCCCGACGAGCGGACCTCGACTTCTTATCGGCGGATTCAGGGAAAACTTAAGGGTGCGCGAGGCGTCGGCGGCGGCTTTAGAGGGATGCGTCGCCTGTGGAGGTAGCGCGCGGCGGGCGCCGCCCGTGCTGAGCCCGCCGCGCTTGGCGCCTATGGCAACGTAGGCGCCGTTTGCGCGCGATGTAGGCATCGAACAGCGCTTCAAACTGCGCCTATTTAAGCACGACGCCTTGCCAGACAAAAAAGACCGTCAGGCCGACCGCGATGGTCAGGAGTGGTCGCCGCGTCAGCGCGCTGACTACGATGGCGGCCAGCGCCCCGACCAGTTGCGGATTGCGCCAGGTCAATTCGGCGCCGGTGCCGTGCGGCGAGACCGCCATCGGGACGATGATTGCCGTCAGCACGGTGACGGGCACGAAGCCGAGCGCGGTGCGCACGAGCGGCGGAAATACCAGCCGGTCGCCGAGCACGAAGACGGCGGCGCGGATCACCCACGTAATGGCAGCCATGCCGAGGATCAGAACGACGTAGTTCATCGCGACGCCTCCATGGTTTCCTTCGAGGTTTTCCGCGGGGCTTCCCGGTGCGGGCCCTGTGAGGTTTCGCGCAAAGCTGCTCGCGAGGATTCGTGATTTCCCCGTGCGCCTCGCCCAAATCGCGGCGCCGACAGCAAGACACCGATTGCCACGCCCGCGAACACGGCGCCGAGCAGGCCGAGCTTGTACGGCCACGCCTGCCAGAAGAAAGCCAGCGTGCCCGCGGTCGCGGCCGCCGCGATATAGCGCAGCGCGACGAGCTGCGGCACGACGATCGCGATGAAAGTGGCGACCATCGCGAAATCGAGCCCGAGCGACTGCAGGCCCGGAAAGGCCGCGCCGAACAGCAGGCCGGCAACGGTCCAGATCTGCCAGTTCAGGTACATGGCCAGACCCGCGCCAAAGAAGTAGTGCGGGCCGACCGTGCCGGGCTCCCGATGCCGGTAATGTTCCCAGGCGACTGCGAAGACTTCGTCGGTGAGCAGCGCGCCGAGCGCCCAGCGCCAGCGCGAGGGCAGGTGCGCGACGTGCGGTGCGAGCGTCGCGCTATACAGCACGTGACGCAGGTTGACGACGAGCGTGGTCGCCCAGATCACCGCAAAACTCGCGTGGCCGGCGATCAGGCCCAGCGCGATGAATTGCGCGGAGCCGGCGAATACGACGAGCGACATCAACTGCCCGTGCCACAGATGCAGCGGGCCGGATGCGACCAGGGTGCCGAAGATCACGCCGAACGGCGCCGCGCCGACCATCATCGGGATGATGTCGCGCGCGCCGGCGGTGAATTCTTTTAAGTGGCCTGTGCTTGAGGGCTGGCCGGGGTTGGAATGGGTCAATCTTGCCTCCTTGATGCGCAAAGGATAGCGGGCAAGGCTGGGTGGGGGCTTGTACGTTCTTGCGGTGAGTGCGGGCGAAGCCTGCGTCAGCTGCCTTGCCAGCGCCCCGGCGGCACGCCGAACATGCGCCGGAAATGGCGCGTGAAATGGCTTTGATCCGTGAAACCGCTCGCCGCGGCGACATCCGTCACGGAGACGCCCGCTCGCAATGGCGCGAGCGCGCGCTGCAAGCGCACCTGATTGCGCCACGCGTGCGGCGGCAATCCGGTGGTCTGCGTGAAAAGGCGCGCGGCGTGGAATGGCGATAGCCCCGCTGCCCGCGCGACCTCGGCTAACGTGACAGCTTCGGCGAGGTCGCCGGTCAGGCACTCCTGCATTGTCGCGACGCGGCTGTCGTCGGCGGCGAGGCGCGACGCTTCCGGCTGTGTTTGCGCGTAGCGGACCAGCAAGGTGGACAACGCGTCGAGCATCGCGGCCTCGGCGGCGAGCGGATCGTCGCCGGCCTCCAGCAGACAGTGCGCATGTGCCAGCCGCTGCGCCAGATCGGGATCGCGGATGACGCCCGGCGCGAACCACGGCAGTGCTTGCGGCTTGCCGGCGACTTCATTGGCAAGCTCGTGAATGAAATCCACCGGCGCATACATCACGCGATAGCGCCAGCCTGCCTCGACAGCCTTGGAGCCTGTGTGCAGTTCGCCGGGATTGATGATCGGCACGCTGCCCGCTTCGGCGACATAGTCCGAGCCGAGATACCGATAGCCCTCGGCGCCTGCGACGATCACCGGAATCGTGTACGCATCGTGCCAATGCGGCGAGAACTCATGATCGTGATATTCCGCCGTGAGCAGATCCGCGCCAGGCAAAAGCGGCGTGCGCCAGTAGCGGGCGGAATTCTGGAAATGATGGGCGGTCATGGTGAAAGTCTGGCGATCCTGCGGTCCGGCAGTACCGGCGATCCGGTATGGCCAGTCAGTGTAGCGCGCCGCGGCCGTTGCGGTTACTCATGCGTGTATGTTCCTGCGCAGTGAGCCTGGCCGCGGGGCGGCGACTACTTGACCGGAATCGTCGTGCCGGCCGGCACTGGCACGGCGCTCACGCTGTTTTTTGCGCTGCCGCTGACGACGCGATCGCTGTAAGTCATGTACACCAGCGTGTTGCGCTTCGCGTCGACCACCCGCACCACATGCAGCGATTTGAAGATCAGCGACATGCTGACCGAAAACACATCGGATTGCTGCTTCACGGGGCCGGTGAAATGAATCGCGCCCACTTGCCGGCAAGCGATCGACGCTTCGGTCGGATCTTCGGCTATACCGAGCGTGCCCTTGACGCCGCCCGTGCGCGCCCGCGAGACGTAGCAGGTCACGCCCTGGACCAGCGGATCATCGTAGGCCTCGACGACCACGCGGTCGGAGCCGGTGATGCGGAAGTTGGTATTGACGCTAGCGATTTCTTCGCTGTGGGCCGCGGGCAGCAGCAGGGCGGTAGTGACTGCAAGCGCGATGCGCAACACGGTGGGTTTCATGGGAGGGCCGGGAATGAGTGCTCGGGTTGGGCGCGATAGATCGGCGTCGATAAAGCGCCATCGTATAACGGCGTGCCCGTCAGAGGGTCAGTGCAAATGCTCCCGGTCATTCGCTATCTTCCGGTTGGAACGGACCGTCGCTCCCCGATTCAAGCCACCAGAGCCGGCATTGAAATAGGCCAGGCCAAAACAAAAAGGCCCGCACGAATGCGGGCCTTTCAAAATTTTGGCTCCTCGACCTGGGCTCGAACCAGGGACCTACGGATTAACAGTCCGGCGCTCTACCAACTGAGCTATCGAGGAACAGCAGTACAACCTGATCTACATAAAAAAGCCCGTATTGGTTAACGGGCTTTTGAAATTCTTGGCTCCTCGACCTGGGCTCGAACCAGGGACCTACGGATTAACAGTCCGGCGCTCTACCAACTGAGCTATCGAGGAACAGAACTACAAACAGCAGAGAAGCGAAATTGTAGGAGGTGACTAAGCGCCTGTCAATACCCCGCATTCATCTCGATTTGATCCGAATGCAACAGCGGGGCGCAAGCCGCGCCGCTCAGCGTACGAGCAGGGCCAGCTTTTCCTTCACGTCCTTGAACTCGTCGGCTTCAGGCAGCGGCGCTTTGGTTTTGGTGATGCTCGGCCAGTTCTTCGCCAGATCGGCATTCAGCTCGGTGAAGTGCTGCTGGTCGCCCGGCACGTCTTCTTCGGCATAAATGGCGTTCACCGGGCATTCGGCCACGCACACGGCGCAGTCGATGCATTCATCGGGGTCGATCGCGAGGAAGTTGGGACCTTCGCGAAAGCAGTCCACCGGGCACACATCGACGCAGTCGGTATAGCGGCACTTGATGCAGCTTTCGGTCACAACGTGAGTCATTCAGGCAGCTCCTGCATGCGGAATCAGGGGAGGCGAAACGCCAAAAGCGCTATTGTAACGTAACGTCAAGAGCCGCATGCAGCATCGGGCAACGGCTTTTATACGTTTTTGTGATTAGTTTATGGCGTCCGGCGAGAGCCGCCCGCCGGCGCGCTGAATCCGGATGCATTCGGGTAACATGCGTCAGGTTGGCGCGCACGGGGCGCGCCGCACGCGCATGGGTTGACGCGGTTGGTCGAGCCAAGCCTTCCGTTTTTCCTGCAGTCCAGTTCGCACCATCATGATTATTACTTCGCTGCTCGACACCGATCTGTACAAGTTCACGATGATGCAAGTGGTGTTGCATCACTTTCCCGCGGCGAATGTCGAGTACCGGTTTCGCTGCCGCACGCCGAATGTCGACCTCGTGCCGTATATCGGCGAGATTCGCGACGAAGTGCGCAAGCTCTGCGATCTGCGCTTCACCGACGACGAGCTCGACTACCTGCGGCGCATGCGCTTCATCAAGGGCGACTTCATCGAGTTTCTCGCGCTGTTCCATCTGAACGAGAAATACATTTCGATTTCGCCCTCGCCGAAGGGCAATGGTGAAATCGACATCGAGATCAAGGGGCCGTGGCTGCACACGATCCTGTTCGAGATCCCGATGCTCGCGATCGTCAATGAGGTCTACTTCCGCAACACCCAGCAGAAGCCTGACTACAGCGAAGGGCGCGGCCGTCTTGTCGAGAAGATCAAGCTGCTGGGCGCGCGCCCGGAATTCGCCGACTGCAAGATCGCCGACTACGGCACGCGCCGCCGCTTCTCGAAGCAATGGCACGAAGAAGTGATCCTCAAGCTGAAAGACGGCCTCGGCGAGCAATTCGCCGGCACCAGCAATGTCTTCTACGCGATGAAGCACAGCCTCACGCCGCTCGGCACGATGGCGCATGAATACCTGCAGGCGTGTCAGGCGCTCGGTCCGCGGCTGCGCGATTCACAGATCTTCGGCTTCGAGATGTGGGCGAAGGAGTATCGCGGCGACCTGGGTATTGCCCTGTCGGATGTGTACGGCATGGAGGCCTTCCTGCGCGACTTCGACATGTACTTCTGCAAGCTGTTCGACGGCGCGCGCCACGATTCCGGCGACCCGTTCGACTGGGGCGAGCGCCTGCTCAAGCACTACGAGGCGAACCGCTGCGACCCGCGCACCAAGATCCTCGTGTTCTCCGACGCGCTCGATATTCCGAAGGTGTTGCAACTGTACGAGCGTTTCCGCGGCCGCTGCAAGCTGGCATTCGGCGTAGGAACCAATCTGACAAACGACCTGGGTTACAACCCTTTGCAGATCGTCATCAAGATGGTTCGCTGCAACGGTCAGCCGGTGGCGAAGCTGTCGGACTCGCCGGGCAAGAACATGTGCGAAGACAAGGCCTATCTCGCGTATCTGCGCCAGGTGTTCGGCATTGCGCAGCCCGAGGAAGACGCCGCGAAGTGACGTGGCGTCTGCGCGGCGCGTGTGCGACTCATGTGTCGATGTTTTGCGCCGCTGTCTTGTGCCGATATTTTGCTGGGATCTCGCTGAGATTGTGCTCGCCGCGTGGCCGATACGCTGCCTTAGGCCGTTCGGCCAGGGTGTTAGCGCGCAGGGTGGCCGGTATAATTCTCGCCACATCGCACGGCTGTCGACACGAGGATTTCGCATATGGACACATCGATTGCCCGCCGCAACATCCTGGCGCGCATCCGCGCGGCGCAAGGGCATGAGCCTGAACCGTCTGTTGCCGAGCGCGAGGCGGCTGCGGATTATCTGGCGCGCCATCCCGAGGGTCCGCGTCCGGAGATGCCGGCCGATCTGACTGCGCGCTTCATCGAAGAAGCGCAGAGAATGGCGACCACGGTCGATACGGTCGAATCGCTGGGCGACGTGCCTTCTGCTGCGCATCGCTACCTCACTGAACACGCTTTGCCGCTGCAAGCGATCGCATGGCAAACCCTGCAAGATCTGCAATGGGCGGAAGCCGGCCTCAACGTCGAATTCCGCAAACCTGAAGACGGCGACGTGGTCGGGCTTACCGGATGCTTCTGCGCGACCGCGGAGACGGGCACACTGGTACTGCTGTCCGGGCCGGAGACCTACGCATCGGCAGGCTTGCTGCCGGAAACGCATATTGCGATCGTGCCGGCTTCGCGCATCGTCTCAGGACATGAAGAGGCGTTCGGGCTGATCCGCAGCGAACGCGGTGAACTTCCACGTGCGGTCAATTTCGTCTCCGGGCCATCGCGCACCGGCGATATCGAACAGACTATCGTGCTCGGCGCACATGGGCCTTATCGGGTGCATGTGATCGTCGTACGTGGCGCCTGAGCGTGGCGAGCGACTGGGCCTTCCGCCGCGCACCATCACTCGCGCTAACAAGGACTTGAAGAATATGAAACGACATGCCGTGTGGACGAGCATGATGCTCGCTGCTGCTCTGACGCTAGCCGGGTGGCCTCAACTGGCTTCGGCGGCCACGCTCGACGGCGCGACCTTGTCGGCGTTGTGGGGCTTGCCGTTTGCGGGCGTGTTGTTGTCGATCGCGGCGTTTCCGTTGGTCGCGCCGGCATTCTGGCATCACCATTTCGGCAAGATCGCGGCAGCGTGGGCGCTGCTCTTCCTGGTGCCGTTTGCGCTTACCTTCGGCACGGGCGTCGCATTCGGAACGTTGGTGCACGCGGTGCTCGAAGAATACATTCCGTTCATCGTGTTGCTGACAGCGCTTTATACGGTCGCGGGCGGCATCTGTGTGCGCGGCAATCTGCATGGCACGCCGCGCCTGAATACCGCAATTCTCGCGCTCGGCACGCTATTGGCCAGCATCATGGGCACGACCGGCGCGGCGATGCTGCTGATCCGCCCGTTGCTGCGCGCTAACGACAATCGCAAGCACGTCGTTCATGTGGTGGTGTTCTTCATCTTTCTGGTCGCGAACGCGGGTGGCTCGTTGTCGCCGCTCGGCGACCCGCCGCTCTTTCTCGGCTTCCTGCAGGGCGTAAGTTTCTTCTGGACCACCACGCATCTGGCGTTGCCGATGTTGTTTGTCTGCGTCGTGCTGCTGGCCGCGTTCTATGCATTGGACTCGTACTATTTTCATCGGCGTGAAGAAGAGCGTTCGCGCTTTCTCGATCCGACGCCGGATTCGCCGCCACTGGGCGTCGACGGCACGATCAACTTCGTGCTTCTCGCTGCCGTGATTGCGCTGGTTTTGATGAGTGGACTCTGGAAGTCGGACGTGGTGTTCGACGTTTTCGGCACGCACGTCGCGCTGCAAAATGCCGTGCGCGACATCGCATTGATCGGCGTCACCTTGCTTTCGCTGGCGTTGACGCCGCGCGCGGCACGCGCGGGTAATGACTTCAACTGGGCACCGATCGAAGAGGTCGCCAAACTGTTTGCCGGCATCTTCGTGACGATCGCGCCGGTCATCACGATCCTGCGTGCCGGCGAGACGGGCGCGTTCGCCGGTATCGTCCATCTGGTCAACCCGTCCGGCCAGCCGCACGATTTGATGTATTTTTGGGCGACCGGCCTGCTATCGTCATTTCTTGACAATGCGCCGACCTACCTGGTGTTCTTCAACCTGGCCGGAGGCGACGCGCAGACACTGATGACCACCGGCGCCAGCACGCTCGCGGCGATCTCGGCCGGGGCGGTGTTCATGGGCGCCAACACGTATATCGGCAATGCGCCGAACTTCATGGTGAAAGCGATCGCGGAGTCGCGCGGCGTTCGCATGCCGAGCTTTTTCGCGTATCTCGGCTGGTCGGTCGTGGTGCTGATGCCGCTGTTTCTCGTCACCGGCTGGCTGTTTTTTTGACGCCTGATTTCACGCTTATTCTGACGCCGAGGTCGTTGGACTCGACGCGCTATCCGGAGAATTGCAATGCAGAAGATCCTCGTCGCCCGTCCGATCTTTCCCGATGTGATCGAACGGCTCAAACAGTATTTCGATGTCGACTGGCACCAGGGTGACGTGTTGCCTGCCGACGAGTTGACGCGACGTCTCGCGGATAAAGACGGCGCGCTGACCGCGGGCGATCCGGTCGGCGCGGCGGCGCTCGCAGCGGCGCCGCGTCTGCGCGTGGTTTCGAACATGGCAGTGGGCTACAACAACTTCGACATGGCTGCGTTTAACGCGGCGAACGTACTCGGCACCAACACGCCGGACGTGCTGAACGAATCGACCGCCGATTTCGGCTGGGCGCTGATGATGGCCGCGGCGCGGCGCATTGCCGAATCGGAGCACTGGCTGCGCGCGGGCAAATGGCAGAAGTGGACCTATGACGGCTTTCTCGGCACCGACATTTACGGCTCGATACTCGGCGTGATCGGCATGGGCCGGATCGGGCAGGCGCTGGCGCGTCGCGCGAAAGGCTTCAACATGCAGGTGATCTATCACAACCGTTCGCGTGTCGCGCCGGAGATCGAGGCGGAGTTGAACGCGGAATATGCATCCAAACAGGACCTGCTGCAACGCGCCGATCACGTGGTGCTCGTTTTGCCGTACACGAAGGAAAACCACCATACGATCGGCGCTGCCGAACTCGCGCAGATGAAGCCGACAGCAACGCTTACCAACATCGCACGCGGCGGCATCGTCGACGATGCGGCGCTGGTCGAAGCCCTGCGTACGAAACAGATTGCCGCCGCCGGTCTGGATGTTTACGAAGGCGAGCCGCATCTGAATCCGGATCTGCTGACGGTGCCGAATGTCGTACTGACGCCGCATATCGCCAGCGCGACCGAGGCAACGCGCCGAGCCATGGCAAACCTCGCCGCGGACAATCTGATCGCGGCACTGGGTGAAGGCCCGCGCGCCGGCCGGCCGCCGAATCCGATCAACCCCGAGGTCATTGGCAAGGCGCGTTCATGACAATGATTCTGGTGGCGGCCGTTGCCGTGCTGGCGGTCGCCTTGGTCATCGCGTTGGCATTGCTGATGCGTGGCCTGAGCCGCGCTGATGGAAGCGAGCAGTTCGAGATTCTCAGCGAGCGGATCGACGCAGCGGCGGATGCGCAGTCGCATGCTTATGAGCGGCTCGAGCGGCAACTACGCAATGACATCACCGAAACGGCGCGCGTCTCGCGTACCGAGCAAAGCAGTGGGTTCGCGCACTTTCAGCAAACACTGGCATCGCAATTCAGCAGTATGACGACGGTGCAGGGCGGCAAGATCGACGGCTTCGCGCAGCAACTCGACGCCGTGCGTCACAGCCTGCAGCAGCAGGCGCAGCAGGCACGCGACGAGCAAGGGCGCACGCTCAGGCAGTTCGGCGAAACGCTGACCTTGCAACTGGGTCAACTCACCGAGGCGAACGATCGCCGCTTCGCCGAAGTGCGTGCGACGATCGAGCAGCGGCTGAAAGACATCGAGGCGAACAACTCGACCAAGCTCGACGAGATGCGTCGCACCGTCGACGAAAAGTTGCACGCCACGCTCGAACAACGCCTCGGCGAATCGTTCAAGCTGGTGTCCGATCGGCTGGAACAGGTGCATCGTGGTCTCGGTGAGATGCAGACGCTGGCTGCGGGCGTTGGCGATCTGAAGAAGGTCCTTACCAACGTCAAAACGCGTGGCACGTGGGGCGAAGTGCAACTCGAAGCATTGCTCGAACAACTGCTCACAGCGGATCAATACGCAAAGAACGTCGCGACGGTGCCAAAGAGCGCAGATCGTGTCGAATTCGCGATCAAACTGCCCGGCCGTGCGGAGGCGGGTGGTCCAGCCACACCCGTCTGGCTGCCGATCGACGCCAAGTTCCCGCGCGAAGATTACGAGCGGCTGATCGAGGCTCAGGAACGCGCCGATCCGATTGCGGTGGAGGAGGCGTCGCGCGCGCTCGAAGCGCGGATACGCGCCGAGGCGCGCACGATCGCGGAAAAGTATGTGTCACCGCCGCACACCACTGATTTCGCGCTGCTGTTCCTGCCGACCGAAGGCCTGTACGCGGAAGTCCTGCGTCGGCCGGGCCTGACGGATCTGCTGCAACGCGACTATCGCGTGACGATTGCCGGCCCGACCACGCTGACCGCCTTGCTCAATAGTCTGCAAATGGGGTTCCGCACGCTGGCGATCGAGAAGCGGTCGAGCGAAGTGTGGCAAGTGCTCGGCGCGGTGAAAACAGAGTTCGGCAAATTCGGTGACGTGCTGGCCAAGACCAAGGCGCAGCTTGAAACCGTCACGCGTTCGATCGAAGCCGCGGAAACGCGCACCCGAGTCATGAACCGCAAGTTGCGTGACGTCGAGGCGTTGCCGGGTGAAGAGGCGAGCGGGTTGCTCGGCGATGCGCTAACGGGCGTGGATCCCGACGAGCAGTAGAGTCTGACGGTTGGCTCAAACTCAGACTCAGGAAGCGGCTCCTGCGGCCAACTGTTCCAGCGCGTCGCCCGTCAGTCGCACGACGCGCCAATCCGGCATCACTGTCGCGCCAAATTTTTCGTAGAAGCTAATGGCCTGCTTGTTCCAGTCCAGCACGGTCCATTCAAAGCGTCCGCACTCCCTCTCGACTGCCAGTGCCGCCAGCCTCGCGAGCATCGCGGCGCCTAGACCGCTGCCGCGCTGACCCGGTTGCACGTAGACATCTTCGAGATATAGCCCGCGCTTGCCGGCGAAGCTCGAGTAATTGTGGAAGAACAGCGCATAGCCGACGATGCGTCCTTCGTTTTCCGCCACCAGCGCTTCGATCGAGGGCCGCGCGCCGTACAGGGCGTCGCGCAATCCGTCTTCGGTCGCAACAAATACGTGCGTGAGGCTTTCGAATTCGGCCAGCTCGTACGTCAGCGCGAAGATAGCGCCCGTATCCGCAGGCGTCGCGGTGCGGATCGTCGCGGGCATTACGCTTCTTCCGGTGCGTCGGTCAGCTGGATTTCGATGCCGCCAAAGCGCGACGCCACCCAGTTGTAGGCGTGGCACGCAATCCACAGCAGGATGAAGCCGAGAATCGCGTTCAGCAGCAGCGCGCTGAACACGGTGCTCAGTTCGACCGAGCCGTAGCGGATGAACGCCACCAGCACGCCGAGCAGCACGATCGGCACCGAGAACGTCAGGTACACGAGGATAAGCGCTTTGGCCGTCTGTCCCGGTGCAATGAACGAGATCTGTTTTTTCATGTAAGTCAAACCCGTGTGTCGTAGTGGTAGTGGGTAAAGCTGCAAACGAGGCTGCAATTGAGGCCGAAAACGCGGTCGCAAAAAGCTGCCACGGAAGCGTTCAGTCAGGCGTCAGATCAGCCCGTCGAACAACATGATATCGACGTGCTCGCCCTCGGCAATATCGGCTTCATCGTGCCCGAGAACGATGAAACAATTTGCTTCGCTCATCGAACTCAGCACGCCGGAGCTTTGCGAGCCGGTCGGCGTGACCTGCCATTGGCCGTGCGCATCCCGCCCGGCGACGCCGCGCTGGTATTCGGTGCGGCCGGCGCGCTTGCGGATGGCCTGGCGGCTGGCGGCGCGCAAGACCGGCAGCGCCTGCGGCGTCGCGCCGGACATCAGCAGCAGCGCTTCGCGCACGATCTGGTAGAACGTCACCATCACGGCCACGGGATTGCCCGGCAAGCCGAAGAATAACGCGGGTAGCCCGAGACCCGGATGTTCGCCGGACCAGACGCGGCCAAAAGCGAGCGGCCGGCCCGGACGCATCGCGAGACTCCAGAAGGCGACGTCGCCGAACGTCTGCAGCAATTGTTTAGTGAAATCCGCCTCGCCCACCGAGACGCCGCCCGACGTCAACACCACGTCGGCGCTGGCTGCGGCGCTGCGCAATGCAGCCTCGAGCGCCGCGGGTTCGTCTCGCACCACGCCGAGATCGAGCGTATCCATGTTCAGGCGCCGAAGCATCGCAAACAGCGTGTAGCGATTGCTGTCGTACACCGAACCCGGGTCGAGCGGCTCGCCGAGCGAGCGCAATTCGTCGCCAGTTGAGAAAAACGCGACGCGCAAGCGCCGCCGCACGTTGACTTCGCCAATGCCGAGCGAAGCCAGCAGACCGAGGTCCGACGCGCGCATGATGCGGCCGGCGCGTAGCGCGGCATGGCCGCGGGCGAGGTCTTCGCCGGCGAGGCGGCGGTTGGCGCCGCTCCGCAAGGCGTTGGCCGCAAAACGGATCGAGGTGGAATCGGCGCTGCGCTCGACAAGCTCCTGCGGCACGACGGTGTCGCAGTCAGCCGGCATGCAGGCGCCCGTCATGACGCGTACGCATTGCGTCGCGTCCACGTGGCCCGGGAACGGGTGGCCGGCCAGCGCTTTGCCGACGATCGCCAAATCGACCGTGGATTCACTCGTTGCCAATGCCGCGCCCTTGAACGCGTAGCCGTCCATGGCCGAATTGTCGTGCGACGGGACGTCGATCGGCGAGACGATATCGGCCGCCAGGACGCGGCCGAGCGCATCGCGCAAGGGCACGCGTTCGATCGCCGTGACGGGCGTTGCCCATTGACGGACGATCGCCTGGGCGGCCGAAACAGGTAGCGCGTGAGGATCGTACTGCGCGACGCAGCGGGAAAATTCGTTAAGCGTGGTCATGAAGGGCTGGACGTCGCGATCGGCGGCGGAAGCGGCTGTTGCCGTGCGGCCGGAGCGGGATTTCAACCGGAGCCTCAACAACGCTCGAGGTCGGCGAGTTCTTGTAACGAATTGATATTGTAAAACGCGCGCTCGTCGGTAAAGGCGACTTCGACCGTCTTGTGGCGCGCGTACCACGCGCGGACCTTGCGCTCGCCGGCTTCGAGAAAGGCGGCCAGGTCGTCGGCGAGACTCGTGCGCAGCAGCGCGAACACGGGATGGAGCGAGATGTGCCCTTCGGCGTCGGTGGTCGTGACGGTGGCGATGTCGGCCTGATTCGAGTCGAGTGCCTGTGTTAGGCGGGAGGCGAGATCGGCAGGCAGTCCGGGCGTGTCGCAGGGCGCGCTCAGCACGTACGCGGTGTCGGCCGCGCGCAGCCCGGCAAGCAGGCCCGCCAGCGGGCCGGGAAAGCCGGGCAGGGTATCGGCAAGCACCTTGGCGCCGAACGGCGCGCCCAGTGCTGTGTAGACCTCAGGGTGGCGATTGGCGCTGATGAGCAGGGCACTGGTTTGTGGTGCGAGTCGCTTCAGCACATGGGAGGCGAGCGGCTCGCCGTGCAGCGTTTGCAGACCCTTGTCGACACCGCCCATCCGCATGCCGCGTCCACCCGCGAGGACCAGACCGGTGATGTGTTCGCGAGCCGGGTTCATGGGCGCGGCCGCTTAGCCGCCGATGTACGACATTTCCACGCGGCGGGCGTCCTGCGCGCGGAGTGCGGCTGCATTGCTGCCGCGCAATTGCGAATAGCGGTCGCTTCGGCCTTGCCAGATTTCGGCGACGGCGGTGGCGATAGCGGCATCGCTCGCACCGCTGCGCAGCAACGCACGCAGATCGTGACCGGACGAGGCGAACAGGCACAGATACAGCTTGCCCTCGGTCGACAGACGCGCTCGCGTACAACTGCCGCAAAATGCGCGTGTCACGCTCGAAATCACGCCGATCTCGCCACTACCGTCCACGTAACCCCAGCGCTGGGCGGTTTCGGCTGCGCTATGCGCTTCGAGCGGCATAAGCGGGAAATGTTCGGCGATGCGCGTCACGGCATCCGCGGAAGGCAGCACCTCGGTCATGTTCCAGCCGTTCGACGTGCCTACGTCCATGTACTCGATAAAGCGCAGCACTGCGCCAGAGCCCTTGAAATGACGCGCCATCGGCACGATTTCGCCGTCGTTGGTGCCACGTTTGACGACCATGTTGACTTTCACCGGTGCGAGCCCCACCGCTTGCGCCGCTGCGATCCCGTCCAGCACGTCGGCGACCGCGAAGTCGGCGTCGTTCATGCGGCGAAACAGGGTGTCGTCGAGCGCGTCGAGACTCACCGTCACGCGGGTCAGGCCCGCGTCTTTCAGGCTGCGCGCCTTGCGCTCCAGCAGCGAGCCGTTGGTGGTCAGCGTCAGATCGAGCGGGCGGCCTTCCGGCGTGGCGAGTTGCGCGAGCCGTTCGATCAGGAATTCAAGATTTTTGCGCAGGAGCGGCTCGCCACCCGTAAGACGGATTTTCTCGACGCCGTGTGCGACGAAGAGCCGCGCCAGCCGTTCGATTTCTTCGAAGCTGAGCAGTGCGCTATGCGGCAAGAACGCGTAATCCTTGTCGAACACCGCACGCGGCATGCAGTAGACGCAGCGGAAATTGCAGCGATCCGTCACCGAGATGCGCAGATCGCGCAGCGGGCGCGCCAGCGTGTCGTGCAGCGCGCCGCTGGGCGCCTGCACGGGGCCGGTAATGACCGGCACCGCGCTGAGATCGGCAACAGGGATGATGCGTCGGGACATGAATTGCTTCGCTTGATGCTTCGTTTCGGGCTGCTTAAGTGCTGCGGTTGCTGCTGCGGTCGGCACTGCGATTGGAACCTAGATCTTCATTCTAGCGGAAATGCATCCGGTGGCTGCCGGCCTCCAGGCGCCGTCCGGGTATACGGGGAGTGGCATAACGCCCGCAAGCGGACGGGGGTGCGGCGCCCATAAAACAAAAAGCCCGCCGGTGAGGGCGGGCTTTTTGCCTGGCGGCGGTTCGCTTACTGCGGGTGCTTACCGGTTTCCACCATTTCCATCGGCGCGGATTCGACCGGCGGCAACGCCTTACGCTCGCGACCCACGCGAACCGGCTTAGCCGCTTGGGCAGAAGCTTCCTGCGCGGCGCGCAGCTTGTCGGCGTCGGTATTCACCCAGACGAGACCGGCTTGTTCCAGCACCGGCTTCAGGGCTTCAGCCGACACACCGGCGTTACGCGGCGCTTGCGGCGCAGCAACTGCCACGGGCGCCGGCTCGACTGCTGCCGATTCAACGACCGCTTCAACTGCCGGTGCAACCGCTGCAACGACCGGTTGCGCTTCGAAGATATCGGCTTGCCGTGCCGGCTGGGCGGCCGGTGCTTCGACCACTACTGCCGGCGCCACGGTTTCCACCGGAGCCAGTGCGGCTTGCGCTTCAACGACCGGAGCAACTGCCGGCGTTTCGACTCGCGCTTCGACAGGGGCTTCTACGCGAGCTTCAACCGGGGCTTCAAAGCGCGCGACCGGTTCGACGAGCGAAACCGTCTCGCTGGCGGCCGGCGCAGCTTGCGCGGCTTCGACCGGCGCGGCAGCGGCTTGCGCCACCGGCGCTTCTGCGACCGGCACAACCGTTTCCGTCTTCGCAGCCTGCTCGACGGCCAGAGCCGGCGTTTCGGTGACAGCGTGCAGTTCGCTGACGACAACGGTTTCCGTCGCGACAGCAGCGACAACCACTTCCACCGGCTTAACAGCAGCCGCTTCGTTGACTTCAGCCTTGTGCTCGACCGGTTGATGCGCGGTGCGCACCGGTGCGTCATCGGTCACATTGACGTTGTCGCCTTCACCTTCCGCAACGTCCGCAGCCAGGTTGCCGTTCACGTCTTCTTCACGCTCACGACGACCACCACGACGGCCGCGACGGCGACGACGGCGCTCTTCACCTTCACGCGCCACCGCTTCCTGATCGACCGGCATACCGTTTTCGCCCAAGGCGGTCTGGTTTTGCGCCAGTTCTTCCGCCGTTTGCGCGTCGTTCTGCGTCAGTGCATCTGCCGCTTCCGGCTGCTTGCGGCGTTCGCCACGTTCAGCGCGCTCGCCACGCTCACGGCGTTCGCCGCGTTCCTGGCGCTCTCCACGTTCGGCGCGCGGCGCGCCCTCGACGGTTTCCGCACGGTCGGTGCCGCGATTGTCGCGGTCACGGTTTTCGCGGCCCTCGCGACCTTCACGCGGCTCACGAGCCTCGCGCGGTTCGCGGCCTTCACGGGCCTCACGCGGTTCACGGTTGCCACGCGGCTCGCGCGATTCACGTGCTTCACGCGGCTCACGACCTTCACGCGGCTCGCGTTCCTCGCGACGCTGCGACGGCTGCTGACCCTGAGCCGGACGGCCGCCGGTCGTGCCTTCGGCACGGCCCGCTGCGTCGCGGCTGCCCGCACCGCCTCGGCGATTGCGGTTGCGATCGCCGCCGCGTTCGCCGGTGCGCTCACCGCGCTCGGTGCGTTCGCCACGTTGCGGGCGGGTCTGCTTGTCGGTCGTAGCCGGTGTGACAGTCGCCGGTGCGGCCGGCTGCACGCCGAACAGATTCTTCAACCAGCCGATAAAGCCGCCGCCGGCCGGGGTGACAGCCACCGGCGCCGGAGTGACCGCCGGACGGACCGGCGCGCTCGGGGCCGGCTTCTCGGGCGTGATGCCCTTGACCGCGGCTTCCTGCTTCGGCTTCACTTCTTCCGCACGCTTGCTGTAACCGGTTTCCGATTCCAGTTCGCGGGCTGCTTCTTCGGCCATCTTCCATGAGGCGCGCGGCTCGTCGAGGCGTGCATCGTCGTGACGCAGGCGCTCGAGCTTGTAATGCGGCGTGTCGAGATGCTTGTTCGGGATCAGAACGACGTTGACCTTGAAACGCGATTCGATCTTGTTGATTTCGGCGCGTTTTTCGTTCAACAGGAAGGCGGTCACTTCGACCGGCACCTGGCAATGGATCGCCGCGGTGTTTTCCTTCATCGCTTCTTCCTGAATGATCCGCAGCACTTGCAGCGCGGACGATTCGGTATCGCGGATGTGGCCCGTGCCGTTACAGCGCGGGCACGTCACATGGCTGCCTTCCGACAGAGCCGGGCGCAGACGTTGACGCGACAGTTCCATCAGGCCGAAGCGCGAGATCTTGCCCATCTGGACGCGTGCACGGTCGTGCTTCAACGCGTCTTTCAGACGTTGCTCGACTTCGCGCTGGCTCTTGGCCGATTCCATGTCGATGAAGTCGATCACGATCAGGCCGCCCAGGTCGCGCAGGCGCAACTGGCGGGCCACTTCGTCGGCGGCTTCGAGGTTCGTGCGTGCAGCCGTTTCCTCGATGTCGGCGCCCTTGGTGGCGCGTGCCGAGTTGACGTCGATCGCGACCAGGGCCTCCGTGTGGTCGATCACGATGGCGCCGCCGGAGGGCAGCGGGACCGTGCGCGAATACGCGGTTTCGATCTGGTGTTCGATCTGGAAGCGCGAGAAGAGCGGCACGTCGTCGTGATACCGCTTCACCTTGCTGACATTATCCGGCATCACGATATCCATGAAGGCGCGAGCCTGGTCATGGATTTCGGTGGTGTCGATCAGGATTTCGCCGATATCGGGCTGGAAATAGTCACGAATCGCGCGAATAACGAGGCTCGATTCGAGATAAATCAGCATCGGTTGGCCGCTCGAACCGCTTTGCGACGCGGCTTCGATGGCGCGCCACAGTTGCATCAGGTAGTTCAGGTCCCACTGCAGCTCTTCGGCGGAGCGGCCAATACCGGCCGTGCGCGCGATGATGCTCATGCCTTCCGGCAATTGCAGTTGCGCCATGGTTTCGCGCAGTTCCTGGCGGTCGTCGCCTTCGATCCGGCGCGATACGCCGCCGCCGCGCGGGTTGTTCGGCATCAGAACCAGATACCGGCCGGCGAGCGAGATGAAGGTGGTGAGGGCTGCGCCCTTGTTGCCGCGCTCTTCTTTTTCGACCTGAACGATCAGTTCCTGGCCTTCACGGAGGGCGTCCTGGATGCGCGCGGAGCGCATGTCGACGCCGTCACGGAAATACTGGCGGGCGACTTCCTTGAACGGCAGGAAGCCGTGGCGGTCTTCGCCGTAGTTGACGAAACAGGCTTCGAGCGACGGCTCGATGCGGGTGATGATGCCCTTGTAAATATTGCCTTTGCGCTGTTCGCGCCCGGCGGTTTCGATGTCGATATCGATGAGTTTTTGCCCATCGACGATGGCGACGCGCAGTTCTTCCTGCTGCGTCGCGTTGAACAACATTCGTTTCATTGAACGGCTCCAGGCGGCTTAGCTAGCCCTCAGCTGCGCGGTTGTCAGTCGCGAGAGCCAGGAGGGCAGCGGCATGCCGCGCCTTATTGTGTTTTCACAAGCACGCTGGAGCGGGAAAAATGGCGGGAGAATTGCCTGAGAGGGCCCGGCCCCATTGAAAAATGGGCGCGGTGCCGCAGGGCACATGCGAACACGGCTTCAAATAACGACCCGACACGCCGCGGGTTCTGCCAGCAGACCTTCATAAGCCTTTCGTCCACTCGCGCCGGTGCGCCAACTGGGCGCGTGACCGGAGGGCCGGAGGCTGCGGTCATGCCGCAGCGGGAAGTTCGCGCAGTCGGCGCGTCTTTTCTCGCTGGGGGTGTCTCGCCTCATTTTGACGTCGCCATGTCTTGTATTTTCTACAAGACGCCTCGGGCGCACGCCGTATTTTCGCAACTCGCAGCTTCGTACAGCAGGGCGTCAGACCGCCCGATACCGAAGCTGAAAGTTAAATTCTTTTTTACCAAAATTCCGTTACCGTCGAAGCCGACCTTGACCGAACGCGCCTGTGGGCGCCGTCCCTGCCGGGTACTGACTTCGTGCGTGCAACATGTTGCATCTCATTTTCAGGGTGAGCAACCAGACCCCGGCGCAAGTAAAATAACGGTTTATCGCTTGCACCTGCGCAATCCGCCCGAATTCCGGACACTGCGCCGGCCGCCGCAGACTGCTGGGCAAATTATATTCATAATGAAAGAGTTAGGCAAAATATCCCAGAAATCGGTCGCAAGCGACCAGGTCTCGATGATCGAGATCGACGACAGTGCGGCCGGACAGCGCATTGATAACTTCCTCTTGCGCGTCTGTAAGGGCGTGCCAAAAAGCCATATTTACCGCATCCTGCGTAGCGGGGAGGTGCGTGTGAATAAGGGCCGGATAGACGCGCAGTACCGCCTCGAACTGGGCGATCTGGTGCGCGTGCCGCCCATTCGCGTCGCTCAACCGAACGAGGCGATCGCCCAGGCGCCGGTGCCGAGCGCCGATTTCAGGATTATTTTTGAAGACGAGCACATGCTCGTGATCGACAAACCGGCCGGCGTGGCGGTCCACGGGGGTAGCGGCGTCGCGTTCGGCGTGATCGAACAGATGCGCGAAGCGCGGCCCCAGGCGAAATTCCTCGAATTGGTGCATCGGCTGGATCGCGAGACCTCCGGCATCCTGATGCTCGCCAAGAAGCGCACAGCGCTGGTCAATCTGCACGAGCAGATTCGCGAGAACAAGATGGATAAGCGCTACTATGCGTGCGTCCACGGCGAATGGGCGAGCGACTGGGGCCGCCGCCGCGCGGTCAAGGAGCCGCTGCATAAGTATTTGACCGCGGACGGCGAGAGGCGCGTGCGCGTCCAGGCCGACGGCCTCGCGTCGCATACGGTTTTCAATCTGATCGACCGCTGGCCGGAGTACGCGCTGCTCGAGGCGGAACTGAAGACGGGCCGCACGCATCAGATCCGCGTCCATTTGCAGCATCTGGAACTGCCGATCGTCGGCGATGCCAAATACGGCGACTTCGCGCTGAACAAGGCGCTGGCGCGCGCCAACGCCAAGCCTGGCCTGAAACGCATGTTCCTGCACGCATACCGCCTTAAGCTGGCGCACCCGGCAACCGGCGCACCCGTGCAGTTCGAGGCGCCGCTGCCGGCCGAATGCCGCAGTTTCGTTGCGCAGCTCAATGAATTACGTGAATCACAAAATGGGTCAAACCCGGAGACGACACCGCATGGCTAGAGAGCAATTTGATCTGATCGTCTTCGACTGGGACGGAACGCTGATGGATTCGACCGCGCACATTACGCGCAGCATCCAGTCGGCATGCCGCGATCTCGGTCTGCCGGTTCCCGCCGATGAGGCCGCCAGCTATGTGATCGGCCTCGGCCTGCGCGACGCGCTGCAAATCGCCGCGCCCACGCTCGATCCGGCCGATTACCCGCGTCTGGCGGAGCGCTATCGCTTCCACTATCTGGTGAAGGACCAGACCACCGAGCTGTTCGTCGGCGTGCGTGAGATGCTGCAGGAATTGCGCGATCAGGGTTATCTGCTGGCGGTGGCAACCGGTAAGAGCCGCGTCGGGCTGAACCGCGCGCTCGACCAGTCGCGTCTGACAAGCCTGTTCGACGGCACCCGCTGTGCGGATGAAACCTTCTCGAAGCCGCATCCCGCCATGCTGCACGAGCTGACGCGTGAACTGGGGCAGGATCCGGCGCGCACGGTGATGGTGGGCGATACGACGCACGATCTGCAGATGGCGATCAATGCGGGCGTTGCGGGCATTGGTGTCACATACGGCGCGCATCCTGCCGGCTCGTTGACCGCTTTGTCGCCGAAATTCGTCGCCTCCAGCGTGAGCGTGCTGTCCGGCTGGCTGCGAGAGAACGCATGAGTACGGGTATGACCGAGGCGGTGGCGGAAGCGGTTCGCATTTGCGCGTCGGAAGAGCTGGTCGACGGCGGTGCGGGCGTGCGGCGCGCGGCCACGCTCGGCGGTGGCGACGTCGTGGTATTTTTTGTTCGCTATGATGGCCGTGCATACGGCTATCTGAATCGCTGCGCCCACGTGCCGATGGAGCTCGACTGGGCCGAAGGGCAGTTCTTCGAATCGTCCGGTTTATACTTGATGTGCGCCACACATGGCGCGATTTACGCGCCAGATACGGGCAAATGCGTCGGCGGCCCGTGTCGTGGCGGCCGGTTGCGTCCCGTTCAGGTTGATGAGCGGGACACGCCTGAAGGCCGCGCCGTGTTCTGGCTGCCGGACGGCGAACTGCGCCCGGCCACCCCCTGATTTTTCTCCTCTTCGACCTTTCCACTGCACCGCATGTCCGACAATTTGACTCCCGAACCGAAGGAACCGTCCCTGACAGGCCGCCCCCGCACGCCTGCAGATGAGCCGGGCTGGGAGCGCGCCGCGCTCGAGCGCATCGCGCTCGCGGCAATCACCGAGCAGCGCGCGGCACGCCGCTGGAAGATCTTCTTCCGGTTTGTGTTCCTGATCGTCCTGCTGCTGGCGGTATGGGGCGCGTTCGATTTCTCGGGCGACAAGGTGTCGACCACTGGCCGGCATACGGCCATGATCACGCTTGACGGCGAAATCTCCGCTGATACGAACGCGAACGCGGAAGATATCAATACCGCGCTCGAAAGTGCGTTCGACGATGCGGGTACGGCAGGCGTGATCCTGCGTTGTAACAGCCCGGGCGGCAGCCCGGTGCAAGCCGGCATTATCTACAACGAGATTCACCGGCTCCGCGCCAAGTATCCGTCGATTCCGTTGTATGTGGTGGTCGGCGACATGTGCGCGTCGGGCGGCTATTACGCGGCCGCGGCGGCCGACAAGATTTACGTGGACAAGGCGAGCATCGTGGGTTCAATCGGCGTGCTGATGGACAGTTTCGGCTTTACCGGGTTGATGGATAAGCTGGGGATCCAGCGCCGCCTGCACACTTCGGGTGAGAACAAGGGCTTTTTCGACCCGTTCTCGCCGGAAACGCCGAAGATGGACGAACATGCGCAAGACATGCTCGATCAGATCCACGCGCAGTTCATCGACGCCGTGCGTGAAGGCCGCGGCAAGCGCCTGCACGAAACGCCGGACATGTTCTCGGGCCTCTTCTGGACGGGGCAGAAGAGCGTCGAACTGGGGCTTGCAGATGGTCTTGGCGACGCGGATTACGTCGCGCGCGATCTTTTCAAGGCGCCGGACATCGTCGATTACACGGTCAAGGAGAGCATTACGGATCGCGTGGCGCGCAAGTTCGGTGCGGCGGTCGGTAGTGGCGCCGTTCACGCAATGGCGCTCGGCGGGAGGATGAGTTTGCGGTGATTCAATACGGAAAAGCCCCGTGCGATTGAGTGCTGATCGCGCGGGGCTTTTTTGTTTTTTGCCGTTAGTTGAACCGCGACCGATCGGCAAGCTGATCGGTTTGAGTCGCAGCAGCGGCTAGACGGCGAGGATCAGGAAAATTGCGGGCCGCTTGTGGAGATCGATAGCCGGTTTCTTTTTCCAGTCGGCCACAGTGCGGCTGGCGATGGTTTCCGTTTCCAGCGTCAGATCGACAGCGACGCAGACCAGCGTGGACGGCGCGCACGTCGCCAGCAAGGTATCGAGCAGCGGCTTATTCCGATAGGGCGTCTCAATAAAGATCTGCGTTTGCTTGCCCTTGCGCGACTGCTGTTCCAGGTCGCGCAGACGCTTGGCCCGTTCAGTGGCGTCGACCGGCAGATAGCCGTGGAACGCAAAACTCTGGCCATTCAGGCCAGACGCCATCAACGCCAGCAGAATCGAACTCGGTCCAACAAACGGGACGACTTTCACGCCGCGCTCATGCGCCCGGCGCACCAGCAGCGCGCCGGGGTCCGCGACAGCGGGGCAGCCCGCTTCTGATACGAGGCCGGCATCCGTGCCCGCCAGCAAAGGCGCGAGCAGTTTGTCGATTTCACCGGCGGGCGTGTTGACGTTCAGTTCGCGAATCTCGATTTCCTGGATCGGCTTTTCGGTGCCGACCTTCTTCAGGAAAGCGCGGGTGGTTTTCGCGTTTTCGCCGATGTAGTAGCTGAGCGACGCCGCGCGGGCGCGCACCGGCGCGGGCAGGACTGCGTCGAGGGCGTCGGCATCGCCTTCGCCGAGTGTGTTCGGGATCAGATATAAGGTACCGCTCATGACGCCCCCAGGAGTGGATAGCCCACTGCAAGCAGCATGCGCGACAGTGCGATCAGCGGCAGTCCGACCAGCGCGGTCGGGTCGTCCGAGTGAATGGCTTCGAGCAGCGCGATGCCGAGGCCTTCGGATTTGGCACTGCCCGCGACGTCGTATGGCGTTTCGGCAAGCAGATAGGCGTCCAGCGCGGCGTCCGGCAGGTCGCGGAATTGCACGCGAGTGATGACGTCAACGGCTTGCGCCGCCCCCGAACGGCTGTCGAACAGGCACAGCGCACTATGAAACAGTACTTCGCGGCCGCGCATTGCCTGCAACTGGGCGAGCGCCTTGTTATGCGTGCCGGGCTTGCCGATCTGCAGGCCGTCGTAGGTGGCAACCTGATCCGAGCCAATCACGAGCGCGGCTTCATCGGCGCCGAGGTTGTCTGCTACAGCGCGGGCTTTTGCCTCGGCGAGGCGCAGGGCCGTCACTTCGGGTGTTTCGCCGGCGAGCGGCGTTTCGTCGATCGCCGGCACGACGACATCGAACGGAATGCGCAGGCGCTCGAGCAACTCGCGACGATAAGGTGAGCTCGACGCCAGGATCAGGCGTGGCGGGCGGTTGAGGGAATCTGGCATGTGCAACCAACGGCTAGAGAGGCGGGTCGTACGGGGTTGTGCGGGTACCGCACGTGTACGGGCTTAAGTGTTTGACTCGAAAAGACAAAACGGATATGATTTCGGGCTTTTCATCGGTATGCTATTGCACAGGCGGGCCGCTGCTTGGACAATGCTAGGCTGGGCAACGCCGCGCAGCACATGAGTCCGCGGACTGCTTTGCAAACCGAATTACCCCCGGCGAAATCCTTGCCGACGCAGGAGCGCACATGACTCAACATCCTGGCAACCCTGCTGGTCTGTCCGACCCGCACGATATCGATCTGTTCGAATTTGCGCGGAGTGGGCGTCAGGCCGCGGGTGTCGTGCGCGTCTCGCAACTGCCGCGCATGTTAAACGAAGTCCCGGCAGAAGCGCCAGAGCGCGATGCCGCCTTCACCTGGCAAGCCGAAGGGGCGATGCAGCCGGAATTGCAGGACGACGGCACCGAGGGGCCGCAGCCTTATTTGAGGTTAGCGATTCACGGTGCGGCATGGCTCGAATGTCAGCGATGCATGACGCCGTATCTGCAGGCGTTCAATGTCGATGCAACGTACCGGATCGTCAACACTGAGGCGGAAGCCGAAGAGTTTCCGCTCGACGAGGATGAAGTCGAAGTGATCGTGGGCTCGCGCCAGTTCGATCTCATCGACTTGATCGAAGAAGAGTTGCTGCTTTCCTTGCCGCTCGTGCCCAAGCACGAGGCGTGTCCCGAAGTGCACGAGAGCCTCGTCTCTGGTGTGGCCGGAGCAGAAGGCGAGGGCGACGAGGCTGCGCCGGACGAAGCTGGTGAGGGTGGTGAGCCCAAGCGGCCCAATCCGTTTGCGGCGCTCGAAAGTCTCAAGCGCGGTGAGCCGGGCGACAAGAAGCACTGAACAGTTGCATGGGAGCGCGAAGCGGGCGCATTGGCCATTCGGTCAATGGCGGACACCGGGTCGGGCTGTGTTAGAATTCGGAAAATTTTTAGGAGTTAGTCATGGCAGTTCAACAAAATAAGAAGTCGCCGTCGAAGCGCGGCATGCACCGTTCGCACGATTTCCTGACGGCAGCGCCGCTGGCCGTGGAACCGAGCACGGGCGAAGTGCATCTGCGTCACCACGTTAGCCCGAACGGCTACTATCGCGGCAAGAAAGTCGTCAAGACGAAGAACGACTAATCGTCTCACTGCGTTGCGCCCCTTGGCGTTTCGCGTGGCGATCGGCTCGCTTGACATTTTCCCGGCTCGGCAAAAAGGCGGCATTCATCTGCCGCTTTTTTGTGTCGATCGCAGTTGGCGCTTTAGTGCTTACTGTGGTCCCATGCAGGGCGCCTGAAATTCGTCGCACTCCATGACAGTAAAGCTCACGATAGATTGCATGGGAGGCGACCACGGCCCGTCCGTGACCGTTCCCGCAGCCGTCAACTTCGTTCGTTCGCATCCCGATGCTGAGCTGCTGCTCGTCGGCATTGAAAGTGCGATTCGTGCGCAGCTAAAGAAGTTGAAGGCTCAGGACCTGCCGGCGCTGACCGTCGTACCTGCTTCCGAGATCGTCGCCATGGACGATCCGGTCGAAGTCGCGCTGCGCAAGAAAAAAGACTCATCCATGCGCGTGGCGCTGAATCGCGTCAAGGAAGGCGAGGCGCAAGCCTGCATTTCCGCCGGCAATACCGGCGCGCTGATGGCGGTCTCGCGCTATGTGCTGAAAACGCTGTCGGGCATCGAACGCCCGGCCATTGCGTCCGCACTGCCCAATCCCAATGGCTACACGATGATGCTCGACCTGGGCGCCAACGTCGATTGCGAACCGCAGCATCTGCTGCAGTTCGCGGAGATGGGGCACGCGCTCGTGTCCGCGCTCGAGGGCAAGGAGCGGCCCACCATCGGCCTGCTCAACATCGGCGAAGAAGTCATCAAGGGTAACGACACCATCAAACGTGCCGGCGAACTGCTGCGCGCGAGTACACTTAACTTTCACGGCAACGTTGAAGGCAACGACATCTTCAAGGGCACGGTCGACGTGATCGTCTGCGACGGTTTTGTCGGCAATGTCGCGCTGAAGACGTCGGAAGGCCTCGCGCAGATGCTCTCCAACATCATCAAGGAAGAGTTCGGCCGCTCGTGGCTCACCAAGGTGATGGCGGTGCTCGCGTTGCCGGTATTGATGCGTTTCAAGAAACGCGTCGATCATCGGCAATACAACGGCGCCGCGTTGCTGGGCCTGCGTGGGCTGGTGATCAAAAGCCACGGCTCGGCGGATGCCTACGCGTTTGAGTGGGCTATCAAACGCGGGTATGATGCCGTCAAAAACGGCGTGCTGGAACGCCTTGCGCGAGCAATGGAAGAGAACGCAGGTTCTCTCGAACAGGCGGCGCGCGATGCAAGCGGTGCGGGTCACGCAAGCCCGATCGCAGGCCAGCCAGCCGAGCCCTACGCTGCGCAATCCTCGAAGGCATAATGGCTCAATCGACAATTTATTCCCGCGTGCTGGGCACCGGCAGCTACCTGCCGCCCGGGCGCGTCACCAATCAGGATCTGGCTGAACGTCTCGCCAGGCAGGGCGTCGAGACGAGCGACGAATGGATCGTTGCCCGCACGGGCATCCATGCGCGCCACTTCGCGGAACCCGATGTCACCACCAGCGATCTGGCGCTGTTCGCCTCGCAGCGCGCGATCGAAGCGGCTGATATCGATCCGCAATCCATCGATCTGATCATCGTTGCAACCTCCACGCCTGACTTTGTGTTCCCGAGTACGGCGTGCCTGTTGCAGAACAAGCTCGGCATCAAGAACCACGGTGCGGCATTCGACGTGCAGGCTGTTTGTTCGGGCTTTGCTTACGCGGTGGCGATGGCGGATAGCCTGATTCGCGGCGGCCAGCATCGCACGGCGCTCGTGATCGGCGCGGAAACCTTCTCGCGCATTCTCGATTTCAAGGACCGCACCACCTGCGTGCTGTTCGGCGACGGCGCGGGCGCGGTGATCCTGCAGGCGTCCGAAGAACCGGGCGTGCTTGCGAGCGCTTTGCATGCCGACGGCAGCCATTCGAACATTCTCTGCACGCCGGGGAATGTGAACGGCGGCGTGATCGAGGGCAGCGCGTTCCTGCATATGGACGGGCAGGCTGTGTTCAAGCTCGCGGTCAATGTGCTCGAAAAGGTTGCGGTCGAGGCGCTCGCAAAAGCGAATCTGTCGGCCGAGCAGATCGACTGGCTGATTCCGCATCAGGCCAATATCCGCATCATGCAAAGCACTTGCCGCAAGCTCGGCTTGCCGCAGGAGCGCATGGTCGTCACGGTGGGCGAGCACGGCAATACGTCGGCTGCGTCCATTCCGCTCGCATTCGACGTCGCGGTGCGCGACGGCCGCATCAAGCGCGGCCAGAACGTGCTGATCGAAGGCGTCGGCGGCGGCTTCACGTGGGGCGCGTCGGTTATCCGCTACTGATAGCGGCGACGTCATGGCGAGCGCTCTTCGCGGCGCTCGGCTGCGCTTGAGCGCGCTTGCCATCAACCGGGCGCGCCACCCACATCTGACAACATCGATTTTGGGGACGATATGAAATTTGCGTTCGTTTTTCCTGGGCAAGGTTCGCAGTCGGTCGGCATGCTTAACGCATTCGCCGATCACGCGGTCGTGCGTGAGACGGTTCAGGAAGCGTCCGATGCGCTCAATCAGGACCTTGGCAAGCTGATCGCGGAAGGTCCCGTCGAAGATCTGAACCTCACCACCAATACCCAGCCGGTTATGCTGACCGCCGCGTACGCGATTTATCGCGCGTGGCAGCAGGCGGGTGGCCCGAAGCCGGCTATCGTTGCCGGCCATAGCCTCGGCGAATACACCGCGCTGGTCGCGGCGGGCGCGATCGCGTTTCGCGATGCTGTGCCGCTCGTGCGTTTTCGCGCGCAAGCCATGCAAACGGCCGTGCCGGTCGGCGTTGGCGGCATGGCCGCGATTCTCGGCCTCGATGACGACACGGTCCGCGCAGTTTGCGCCGAAGCGTCGGTCGCGGGTGTCGTTGAAGCGGTGAATTTCAACGCGCCGGCGCAAGTTGTGATCGCCGGTCACAAGGCCGCAGTCGAAAAGGCTTGCGAAGTCGCGAAGGCGAAGGGCGCAAAGCGTGCGTTGCCGTTGCCGGTATCGGCGCCGTTCCACTCGTCGCTGTTGAAGCCCGCGTCGGATCAATTGCGCGAGTATCTGGCCAGCGTCGACGTGCAGGTGCCGTCGATTCCGGTGATCAACAATGTCGACGTCGCGGTGGTCAACGAGCCGGCAAAGATCAAGGACGCGCTGGTGCGTCAGGCCGCGGGTCCGGTGCGTTGGGTCGAAAGCGTGCAGGCAATGGCGGCGCAAGGCGTCACGCATGTGATCGAATGCGGTCCTGGCAAGGTGCTGGCGGGTTTGACGAAGCGCATCGACGGCAATCTGGTCGGCGCTTCGGTGTTCGATCCGGCTTCGCTCGAAGAAACGCTCAAACTCGTGACGGCGGGCTGAACGCCGCGTCGTAGGGCGCAAGCAGGCCGCAAGCGCGACATTAGGAATCAATCAGCCCTCCGAAAGGGCATCCGGACTGACAGATGGAAAAGACTCTCGACAAGCAAATCGCAATCGTGACGGGCGCGTCGCGCGGCATCGGCCGTGCAATCGCGATGGAGCTGGCGCGCCAGGGCGCGACGGTGATCGGCACGGCAACTAGCGAAAGCGGCGCGGCTGCGATCAGCGCAGCCTTTAACGCGGCTGGCGTAAGCGGCCGCGGCGCGGTGCTCAACGTGAACGATGCCGCCGCAGCCGAAGCGCTGATCGACGGCACCGTGAAGGAATTCGGCGCGTTGCACGTGCTGGTGAACAACGCAGGTATCACGCAGGACCAACTTGCGATGCGCATGAAGGACGACGACTGGGACGCGGTGATCGACACCAATCTCAAGTCGGTCTTCCGTCTGTCGCGCGCGGTGCTGCGTCCGATGATGAAGGCGAAGGGCGGCCGTATCATCAACATTACGTCGGTGGTCGGCTCGGCCGGCAACCCCGGGCAGGTCAACTATGCAGCCGCGAAAGCGGGCGTAGCAGGCATGACGCGCGCACTTGCGCGCGAGATCGGCAGCCGCGGCATCACCGTGAATTGCGTCGCGCCGGGCTTCATCGACACCGACATGACCAAGACCCTGCCGGAAGAGCAGCAAACCGCGCTGAAGACGCAGATTCCGCTCGGCCGCCTTGGCAGCCCGGACGATATCGCGCACGCCGTGGCGTTCCTCGCGTCGCCGCAAGCGGGTTATATCACCGGCACGACATTGCATGTAAACGGCGGAATGTACATGTCGTAACCAAATTCGGTTACTATCCGCGCCTTGATGCGTTTGCAAAAGCGTAAGGCGCATGCCTTGACAGGAACCCGATGCGCCGCTTTTTGCCGGGTCAAACCTGATAAAATGCGCGCACCTGTATTTTTGAACTTCTTTTCCCTTGGAGGGGTAATGGACAATATCGAACAGCGCGTCAAGAAGATCGTCGCAGAACAACTGGGCGTTGCAGAAGCTGAGATCAAGAACGAAGCTTCGTTCGTGAACGACCTCGGCGCCGACTCGCTCGACACCGTTGAACTCGTGATGGCCCTCGAAGATGAATTCGGCATGGAAATTCCGGATGAAGAAGCCGAGAAGATCACCACCGTTCAGCAAGCGATCGATTACGCTCGCGCGAACGTCAAGGCCTAAAGTCATTCGCGCCTGCGTTTCTGCGTTGGCGGCGTATGACGCCCTGCCGTGTCGGTTTCCGACGCCAGCAGGGCTGGCGCTTTTTGCCGTGCAGGAGCCAGCGATGTTGAAAGCGCAACTTTTCGCGCGATTGCCGACTTTCAAGAAAACGCCGGGCCGCCCTGCGTTTTCCGCCCCGGAGGAAGTCCCCTTGGGGGATTGCCCGCCGGGGGACCTGGCGCGAAGCGCCAGGGGTGGGGGCGGCTAACAGCCACAGGGCACACAGGGCAGGTTCCTGTGGCCGCTGTGGCTTTTGTGCTTTTGTCATCTATGAAAAAGGGGTTACCGTGAGCCGCCGTCGTGTTGTTGTTACAGGCCTGGGGCTGATTTCGCCTGTTGGCAATAATGTTGCCGACGGCTGGGCCAATCTGGTCGCCGGCAAGTCAGGTATTGCCAATATCACAAAGTTCGATGCGTCGAACTTTTCGACTCGTTTCGCCGGCGAGGTGAAGGGCTTCAATATCGAGGACTACATCCCCGGTAAGGAAGCGCGCCACATGGATACGTTCATCCATTACGGCGTCGCGGCCGGCATCCAGGCGATGCAGGACAGCGGCCTCGAAGTCACCGATGAGAATTCGGAGCGCATCGGCGTGGTGGTCGGTTCGGGCATCGGCGGCTTGCCGATGATCGAAGCGACGCAAACCGAGCTGCTTAATCGCGGCCCGCGCCGTATTTCGCCGTTCTTTGTGCCGGCATCGATCATCAACATGATTTCTGGCCACCTGTCGATCAAGTTCGGCATCAAGGGTCCGAATCTCGCGATCGTTACCGCGTGTACGACGGGTCTGCACTGTATCGGCGAGGCTTCGCGCCTGATCGAATACGGCGACGCCGACGTGATGATCGCAGGCGGTGCCGAATCGACCGTGTCGCCGCTCGGCGTCGGCGGCTTTGCGGCGGCGCGTGCGCTGTCGCAACGCAACGACGATCCGGCAACGGCGAGCCGTCCGTGGGACAAGGATCGCGACGGTTTCGTGCTGGGCGAGGGCGCCGGCGTGATGGTGTTGGAAGAGTACGAACACGCGAAGGCGCGCGGCGCGAAGATTTACGCCGAAATCAGCGGCTACGGGATGAGCGGCGACGCCTATCACATGACCGCTCCGCTGGAAGATGGCGACGGCGCGCGCCGCTGCATGCTGGCCGCCTTGAAGAACGCGGGCATCAATTCGGATCAGGTGAACTACCTGAACGCGCACGGCACGTCAACGCCGCTGGGCGACCTGGCTGAAACCACTGGCATCAAGCGCGCTTTCGGCGACCACGCCAAAGACATGGTCGTGAATTCGACCAAGTCGATGACAGGTCACCTGTTGGGCGGCGCCGGCGGTCTGGAATCCGTGTTCACCGTGCTCGCCGTGCATCATCAGGTGTCGCCGCCGACGATCAACATCTTCAATCAGGATCCGGCCTGCGATCTCGATTACTGCGCCAACACCGCGCGGGAGATGAAGATCGACGTCGCGCTGAAGAACTCGTTCGGGTTCGGCGGCACGAACGGCACGCTGGTCTTCAAGCGCGCCTGATCGCTTGGTGACACGCCAGTCGAAAACGCCGGCTTGCCCGGCGGTTTCCCTCGAATCGGCAACGCCCGACGCAGCGTCGCAGCGGATTATGTTGCGGCGCTCCGTCGCCATGCGCGCCGCTTTGGGGGTGTTCGTCCTGATGGCGACTGGGGCCGCCTATACCTGCTTCGCGTCGCATCTGGGCGCCTGGCAGGCGGTTCCGTTGACGCTTGCCGTATGGGCACTGTTGACGCTCTGTGCGGTAAAGCATGAGCATGCGCAGCCCGTCGCGCTGAAAATCGGCCCGGACGGATTGTCCGCCTGGAACCGGGCCGGCAATTTGCTGACGCAGGGCCGCATTGCCGGCTGTGCGCAATGGAGCGGTCGCTTGCTCGTTCTGGCGCTGGCGCCGGATCGTGGGCGCTCCCGCACGCTGCTTATCGCTGCTGACGCGCTTCCTGCATCCGTTTTCCGGGAGCTGGCCGTGCTGGGCCGGCGTGGCGCCGGTGCCTGACTGTAACGACTGTAACCGCTGTTACCGGAGTAACGTGCCGCGATGATGGGGACGCTACAATGGTCCCCCGCCATGCGCCCCATAGTTAACGGATTTATCAGGTGAGCGAAAAAGAAATTGATCAGGTGCTGGTCGAGCGCGTCCAGAAGGGCGACAAGGCCGCGTTCGAGCTTCTGGTCTCCAAATACCACCGCAAGATTCTCCGGCTGATCTCCCGTCTCGTGCGGGACCCCGCCGAAGTGGAAGACGTCGCTCAGGACGCCTTTATCAAGGCGTACCGGGCGTTGCCGCAGTTTCGCGGTGAATCGGCTTTTTATACGTGGTTGTACCGGATTGCGGTCAATACGGCAAAGAACTACCTTGCGACCCAAGGGCGGCGCGCACCGACTTCGACCGAAGCAGATGCTGAAGAAGCTGAAACTTTCTCGGACGCTGACCAACTAAGGGATATCAACACGCCTGAGTCGATGTTGATGAGCAAGCAGATCGCTGAGACGGTCAATGCTGCGATGGCGGTTTTACCGGAAGAGTTGCGCACCGCCATTACTCTTCGTGAAATTGAGGGTTTGAGTTACGAGGAAATCGCTGAGATGATGAGTTGCCCAATTGGCACAGTCAGATCACGAATTTTCCGCGCTCGCGAAGCCATTGCGGCAAAATTGCGTCCGTTGCTTGACACACCTGAAGGCAAGCGCTGGTAAACGCCAGCCCGCCGGACGGGGCGCGGATGCAATATCTGGATTAGTGGTGTCACTACGGGGTATTTGTAAGATGGGGAGCATCATGGGGTCGGTCTCGATGCAATCGCAAGCCAGCTCGCGCGGCGAGCGTCTGTCCGCTTTTGTCGACGGTGAGCTGTTCGGCGAAGAGCATCTGAACACGTTTGTTTCCGAACTGGACGGCGAAGGTCGTGCGGCATGGTCGTGCTATCACCTGATCGGCGACGCCCTGCGTTCCGACGATCTGGCGGTCAGCCCAGCGGCGAGCAGCGCGTTCCTGAACGGTTTTGCCGCACGTTTCGACAATGAGCCGCACGTGCTCGCGCCTGCCGCAATGCCGGTCGCGCGCCGTTTGCTGGCGCTGCGCCGCCGCGTTGTGCCGGCCTTTGCTGTCGCCGCCGCCGCTGCCACGCTGACGTGGATCGTCGTGCCGCAACTGCAAGGCGTGCCGGGCGGTCCGGGTGTGGCGCAAGTCGCGTCGACCCAGTCGCATGGCGATTCGCTACAACGTGTGGCCATGGCGTCGGTGCCGGCCGCTACGCTCCAGCCGGTCGCGCAAGACGCCAACATCATTCGTGACGCCAGTCTCGATCAGTATCTGGAAGCTCACCAGCAATTCGCGCAACAACCGGTCATGCCGGGCTCGATGCCGCTGATTCGCGCTGCCGCCGTTTCTACGCAAGGCCAATAGTTTGATGCAGACTCCGCGGTTGAATAAAACGACTATCTGGGGGCGGCTGCCGGCATTTCTGTTCTGCGCAGCCGTATTGTTGTCCGCTACGCCGCGGGTCTTTGCACAAACCGACGATCCACTCGTCGCCCGTCGCACGGCCGCGGAGCTGCTCGATCGAATTCATCAGGCCGCCCAGCAGCAGAACTACGAGGGCGCGTTCGTCTATCAGCGCGGCAATTTCGTTCAGACGTCGCGGATCGCGCACTACGCGACCCGTACTGACGGCGAATTCGAGCAACTCGAAAGCCTCGATGGCAAGCCGCGCAAAATGCTTCGCCACAACGAAGATCTCTACACGTTCGTGCCTGAGCGGCATCTGTGCGTGGTCGAGAAGCGCCAGAACAAAGATTCGTTTCCTGCGCTGCTGGCTGTAAGCGGCGACCAGGTGCTGTCGGTGTACGAACCGAAGCTGCTCGGCGACGACCGCGTTGCGGGTATCGACAGCCAGGTGATCGAACTCGACCCGAAAGACGCATACCGTTTTGCCTACAAGCTGTGGGCCGACAAGAAGACCGGCCTGCTGCTGCGTGCGCAAACGCTTGACCCGAACGGCCAGGTGCTCGAGCAGTTGTCGTTTTCGCAGATTCGCATCGGCGTGCCGGTCGACAAGACCGCCATTGTCAACGGCATTCGTAATACGACCGGTTGGACGGTAGTGCGTCCGCCGGTCGAGCCGGTCGATATGGCTGCGCAAGGCTGGCAGATCACGCCGACGGTACCGGGCTTCCGCAAGATTCGCGAGCTTCGCCGTCCTATGGCCGCGCGTGACGCCGGCCAGCCGACCATTCCGGTTGATCAGGCTGTATTCTCCGATGGTCTCGCGGCCATTTCGGTATTCGTCGAGCCGGTCGAGAACAATACCCGCAAGGAAGGCGCGGGCAGTAGCGGCGCCACGCACGTACTGGTTAAGCGGCGCGGCGACTTCTGGATTACTCTGCTTGGTGAAGTGCCCCAGACCACATTGCAGCAATTTGCGTCTGCCATAGAATATAAAGCTCCGAAGTAATCCTCCGAATCACACGAATCCCTCGGCTTGCTAAGATATGACGACTTTCTCGGTGCGCAAATTCCTCGCGGCCGCGGTGGTAGCGGCCTGTTTGCCGCTCGTGCCGCACACGGCGTCGGCCGCTCCCGCAGCCAATCTGCCCGACTTTACTGACCTTGTCGACAAGGTCGGCCCGGCAGTCGTCAACATTCGCACGACCACACGCGTGTCGAACAGCGGTGCCCGTGGCGGGTTGCCGCCAGGCATGGACGACGGAGACATGTCGGAGTTTTTCCGGCGCTTCTTCGGCATCCCGTTGCCGCAGTCGCCGCAATCGCCTGGCACGCCACGTGGCGGCGATAACGGTGGGAGCGGCAGTGGCGGCAACCAGGACTCGCCGGATAACAGCGATCCCGAACAGAACAGCGGCGTCGGCTCAGGCTTCATTCTGTCCGCGGACGGCTACGTGATGACCAATGCGCACGTCGTGGACGACGCGGACACCATTTACGTCACCCTCACCGACAAACGCGAGTTCAAGGCCAAGCTGATCGGCGTGGACGATCGGACCGATGTTGCCGTCGTGAAGATCAGCGCGGCCAACTTGCCGACCATCACGATCGGTGACTCGAACAAGGTGCGGGTGGGTGAGTGGGTGGTCGCGATCGGTTCGCCGTTCGGTCTCGAGAACACGGTGACGGCCGGTATCGTCAGCGCCAAGGGGCGCGATACGGGCGATTATCTGCCGTTCATCCAGACCGACGTGGCCGTTAATCCGGGTAATTCAGGCGGTCCGCTGATCAATATGCAGGGCGAAGTGATCGGCATTAATTCGCAGATTTACAGCCGTACCGGTGGCTTCATGGGCATCTCGTTCGCGATCCCGATCGACGAGGCCATGCGCGTGGCCGATCAGCTGAAGGCATCGGGCAAGGTCGTGCGCGGCCGGATCGCGGTGGCGATCGGTGAAGTGACGAAGGACGTGGCCGATTCGCTCGGTCTGCCGAAGGCACAGGGCGCGCTGGTCAGCAGCGTTGAACCGGGTGGTCCGGCAGACAAAGCAGGCGTGCAGCCGGGCGACATCATCCTGAAATTCAATGGCCATTCGGTCGACACGGCAACGGATTTGCCGCGTATGGTCGGCGATACGAAGCCGGGCACCAAGTCGACCATTACGATCTGGCGCAAGGGTCAGACGCGTGAACTGCCGGTCACGATTGCCGAGATGCAGCCGGACAAGACCGCCAAGGCGGACGATAAAAAGCCGCCGGTGCCGAAGCAGCGCGCCACGAACGTGTTGGGCCTTGCCGTTAGCGATATTCCTGCTGACCAGATGAAGGCACTGAAGCTGCACAACGGTGTGCAGATCGACGCGGTAGACGGCCCGGCCGTGCGCGTTGGACTGCAAAAGGGCGACATCGTCCTGCGTGTGGGCGATACGGATATCACGAGCGCCAAGCAGTTCGACGAGCTGACCGCGCACCTCGACTCGCAGAAGATGGTCGCGTTGCTGGTCCGTCGTGGCGAGAACACGCAGTTCGTGCCGGTTCGCCCGCGTAGCGCCCAGAAATGAAGTTGTTGGCACCACTCACGCTCTACGGGCGCGCGTGGTGCCACTTATGCGACGACATGCGCGCCGCGCTCGAGCCGTTGCTGGCCGAATTCGGTGCGCATGTCGTCGTGATTGATATCGACGCCGATCCCTTGCTGGAAGCCCGTTATAACGAGCTGGTTCCGGTTCTGGTCTGCGACGGCGTCGAACTGTGTCACTATCACCTTGACGTGGCGCGGGTTCGTGCCGCGCTCGCAGCACGCGTTGCAGTGACCCACTCAGGATCCAGTTAAGGGTCCGAACCAGGCGCGAACGTGTGCTGTTCACACCCCGTTTCACGCCTCTCCTGAGCCGTCTTTTCCGCCCGAGCCTTGCAAGATGCGCCGGGCGATAGCCTTTTCGGCTAAAATAGATAGGTTTTTCACCTACTTACAAGGCGTGCTCCGCTATTGTCCGAGCGCGCCTTTTTCGCTTGATCGGCACTGAATGGATCATATTCGTAACTTCTCGATCATTGCGCACATCGACCATGGCAAGTCGACGCTCGCCGATCGCATCATCCAGATCTGCGGTGGCTTGTCCGACCGCGAGATGGAATCTCAAGTGCTCGACTCGATGGATCTCGAGCGCGAGCGCGGTATCACCATCAAGGCACAAACCGCCGCACTGACGTATAAGGCCCGTGACGGGCAGATCTACAACCTGAACATGATCGACACGCCGGGCCACGTCGACTTCTCGTACGAAGTCAGCCGCTCGCTGTCCGCGTGTGAAGGCGCGTTGCTGGTCGTCGACGCAAGCCAGGGCGTGGAAGCGCAAACCGTCGCCAATTGCTATACGGCGATCGAGCTTGGCGTCGACGTCATTCCGGTGCTCAACAAGATCGACCTGCCGGCCGCGAATCCCGAGAACGCAATCGAAGAAATCGAAGACGTGATCGGTATCGACGCAACCGATGCGACGCGTTGCAGCGCGAAAACCGGCCTCGGCGTCGAGGACGTGATCGAAGCGTTGATCGCCAAAGTGCCGCCGCCTAAGGGCGATCCGGAAGCACCGCTGCAAGCGCTGATCATCGACTCGTGGTTCGACAATTACGTCGGTGTCGTGATGCTCGTGCGTCTGATGAACGGTACGCTGCGTCCGAAAGACAAGATCCGCATGATGGCTACCGGCGCGCAGTACCCGGTTGAGCACATCGGCGTGTTCACGCCGAAGTCAAAGAATCTCGAATCGTTGTCGGCCGGGCAAGTGGGCTTCATCATCGCAGGCATCAAGGAATTGGCTGCCGCGAAGGTAGGCGACACCGTCACGCTGGTGAATCGTCCGGCCGCCGAACCGCTGCCGGGCTTCAAGGAAGTGAAGCCGCAGGTCTTCGCCGGCCTCTATCCGGTCGAAGCAAACCAGTACGACGCGCTGCGCGATTCGCTGGAAAAGCTGAAGCTCAACGACGCCTCGCTGCAATACGAGCCGGAAGTGTCTCAGGCGCTCGGGTTTGGTTTCCGTTGCGGCTTCCTCGGTCTGTTGCACATGGAGATCGTGCAGGAGCGTCTCGAGCGCGAGTTCGACATGGACTTGATCACCACGGCGCCGACCGTAGTGTACGAAGTCCTGCAGCGCGACGGTACGACCATCATGGTCGAAAATCCGGCCAAGATGCCGGAGCCGTCGAAGATCGAGGAAGTGCGTGAGCCGATCGTCACCGTGAACCTGTACATGCCGCAAGAGTACGTCGGCGCGGTGATCACGCTGTGTACAAACAAGCGTGGCAACCAGATCAACATGCAGTATCGCGGCCGCCAGGTGCAGTTGACCTACGAAATCCCGATGGGCGAAGTCGTACTCGATTTCTTCGATCGTCTGAAGTCGATCTCGCGCGGTTACGCGTCGATGGATTACGAGTTCAAGGAATATCGTGCGGCAGACGTCGTGAAGGTCGACATGCTGATCAACAGCGACAAGGTCGATGCGCTGTCGGTGATCGTGCACCGTTCGCAAAGCCAGTATCGCGGTCGCGAAGTGGCGGCGAAAATGCGCGAGCTGATTCCGCGCCAGATGTACGACGTTGCGATTCAGGCCACCATCGGCTCGAACATTATTGCGCGCGAGAACATTAAAGCGTTGCGTAAGAACGTGCTGGCAAAATGCTACGGCGGCGATATTTCCCGTAAGAAGAAACTGCTCGAGAAACAAAAGGCAGGCAAGAAGCGAATGAAGCAAGTCGGGTCCGTCGAGATTCCGCAAGAGGCTTTCCTCGCGATCCTGCGTGTCGAAGACAAATAAGACGAACAACGGAACCCTATGAATTTTGCGCTGATTCTTTTTGTGCTCGTCATTTTGACGGGCGTCGCATGGGTCGCAGACAAACTGGTTTTCATGCCGCAACGGCGGCGCGCGGCGGAAGCCGTGGTCGCTGAGTTCGACCGCCAGCAAGCACGCGTCGGCGAGCGTTTCGCCGACGAAAATGCGGCGCAAACACGTGCCCGTCTGCGTGACGACAAGCTGCGTCAACCGTGGTGGCTCGAGTATTCGGCGAGCTTTTTCCCGGTGATTCTGGTGGTATTCGTAGTGCGCTCGTTCGTGATCGAGCCGTTCAAGATTCCGTCGGGCTCAATGGTGCCGACGCTGCTGGTGGGCGACTTCATCCTCGTCAATAAATTCGACTACGGCATCCGTCTGCCGATCACCAACACGAAAATCACCGAAGGCCGTCCGCTCGAACGTGGCGACGTCGTGGTGTTCCGCTATCCGAAAGACGAATCGGTCGACTACATCAAGCGCGTGATCGGCCTGCCTGGCGACACCGTTGCTTATCAGGACAAGCAACTGACGATCAACGGCAAGCCGGTACCGGAAACGCCGCTGCCTGACTACCTCGACGAAGAGCGCCTCGGCTACGCGAAGCAATTCGAAGAAGATCTCGGCGGCCGGAAGAACGCGATTCTGAACAACCCGGCGGTGCCGCCGTTCATCGTCGGCGCGGAAGATTATCCGTATCGCGATAACTGCACGTACAACGCACGCGGTGTGATCTGCAAAGTGCCGCCGGGCAATTACTTCATGATGGGCGACAACCGCGATAACAGCGCGGATAGCCGTTACTGGGGTTTTGCGCCGGATAAGAATGTCGTCGGCCGCGCGTTTTTCATCTGGATGAACTTCAGCGATCTGAAACGCATCGGCTCATTCCACTGAGTACGCATGCGTTGATCGCACAACACGCCGCGCAGGTGGCCCACACTTAGGCCACATCAGTCGCGGCGTGTTATCACGCTACTTTAAGAATCCGCGGTAACGTCGCTTCACCACGCTTTTTCCGCTGGCCGTCCCGCGTTTTCGCCGGGGCAGGCGCCCGCGTTATACTCTGCCCATGCCCCTATCTCCGTTGGAAAGCCGTTTGCGCTACGAATTTCGCAATGCGGAATTGTTGCGCCAGGCTTTAACGCACCGCAGCCATAGCTCCACGCACAACGAACGGCTCGAGTTTCTCGGCGACTCCGTTCTAAATTGCGCGGTGGCTGCGCTTTTGTTCCAACGTTTCGGCAAACTGGACGAAGGCGACCTGTCGCGCGTCCGTGCCAATCTGGTCAAACAGCAGTCGCTTTACGAAATCGCTCAGGCCCTCAATATCTCAGAAGGCCTGCGTCTCGGTGAGGGCGAACTGCGCAGCGGCGGCTTCCGCCGTCCGTCGATCCTCGCTGACACGCTCGAAGCCGTGCTGGGCGCGGTGTTCCTCGACGGCGGGTTCGATGCCGCCCAAACGGTCATCAAGCGCCTTTACGTGCCGATTCTCGATCACATCGATCCGCGCACGCTCGGCAAAGACGCCAAGACGCTTCTGCAGGAATACCTGCAGGGCCACAAGATCGCGTTGCCTACTTACACGGTCGTCGCGACGCATGGTGCGGCGCACAATCAGCAATTTGAAGTCGAATGCACGGTGCCGAAGCTGGACGTCAAGGTGTCCGGCTCCGGCGCAAGCCGTCGTGCGGCCGAGCAGGCCGCAGCCAAGAAGGCGCTCGACGAAGTCATGGCCGCCGCGCCCGCTGTGGTCGCCAAGCCCAAGCGTTCAAAGGGCGCCCGTGCGGCGAAGAATGCCGAGCAGGAGATCGTGCCCGGCGTGACCGGCGTACAGGCCGCGCTCGATTTGCGCAGTCCGGATCGCAAGAGTGAGCGAGGGGCCGGGCGGGGTGAAACACGCACCGCGCCGGCGGCTGAGTCCGCAGCCGAACGGCCGACTCTGACTGCGACGTCCGCGCCGCTGGCCGTGATTCGCGCCGCGCACGTGGAATACAGCGGACAGGACAAGTCGGAGCGTGCTGAGAGACCTGACAGGTCGGCTGACAAAGCAGCGACGGATAAGCCGGCCGACAAGCTGGACGCCAAATCCGCTGAAATCAGATCAGAAGCCGCGAAGCCCGTAGACGCAAAGGCTGCTGAAGCCAAGCCAGCTGAAGGCAAGCCGGAAACCGCCGCCGTCCGCAGCGCCGACAAACATCGCAGCCGTGAAGCCACACCCGGCGCAGCCGTGCCCACGCCTGGCGTGCCGGCACCTGTCGAACACGAACCCGGCGTAGCCGACGCGGTGCAAACCCGCGTCGCCGATGCGGGCCATTGATTGCCATCGGCGCGCCATTCCTCGCGCGTCGATCTGAACCTGCCGTAGCCCGAATATGAACACTCCCACCCCCACCGGTTTTCGCTGCGGCATGGTCGCGATCGTCGGCCGCCCGAACGTCGGCAAGTCCACGCTGATGAACGCGCTGGTCGGCCAGAAAGTCAGTATCACGTCGCGCAAGGCGCAGACCACGCGTCACCGCATCACCGGCATTCACACGCTTGAAGACGCGCAGTACATCTTCGTTGACACGCCGGGCTTCCAGACCAAGCACAGCGGCGCGCTGAACCGTTCGCTCAATCGCGCGGTCACGTCCACGCTGAGTTCGGTCGACGCGATCCTGTTCGTGATCGAAGCCGGCCGCTTCGGCCCGGACGACCAGAAGGTGCTCGACCTGATCCCGCCGTCGGTGCCCACGCTGCTGATCGCGAACAAGCTCGATCGCGTGTCGGATAAGGATTCGCTGTTCCCGTTCATGCAGCAGGTGGCCGCGTTGCGCCAGTTCAACGAGATCGTGCCGCTGTCGGCGAAGAATCCGGACGACATCAAGCGTCTGATGGCGACGATCAAGCCGTTCCTGCCGGAAGGCACGCCGATCTACGGCGAAGACGACCTGACCGATCGCAGCGAGCGTTTTCTCGCCGCCGAAATCCTGCGCGAAAAAGTGTTCCGCTGGACCGGCGACGAACTGCCGTACACGAGCACCGTACTGATCGACAAGTTCGAAACCGAAGGCCGTCTGCGCCGCATTTTCGCCACCATCCTGGTAGAGCGCGATACGCAAAAAGCGATGATCATTGGCCAGAAGGGCGCCAAGCTGAAGCAGATCAGCACTGAAGCGCGCCTTGATATGGAAAAGCTGTTCGACGGCCCGGTGTATCTGGAAACCTTTATCAAGGTGAAGAGCGGCTGGGCTGACAACGAAGCCGGACTCCGCGCGTATGGGTACGAATGACGCGTGGATGACGCTGAATTCCGACGCTGACCCGGATGACTCGGAGCCGGCAGCGCCGGCACGCGAGCCATCCAAACCCGCTCGCAGTACCAAAAAAGCCTCATCGAGTGTGAAAAGCGCTCGGGCCGTTCAAAGCGCCGAAGGCGAGCCGCGCAAAGCGCCGACGCGCCGCGCGCCGCGCACCTCTGCCTCCGACTACCGGATCGCGGAGCAACCCGCCTTCGTCCTGCACAGCTATCCGTACCGCGAGACCAGCCTGATCATCGACGTGCTGTCGCGCGATCACGGCCGTCTGGCGCTCGTCGCAAAAGGCGCCAAACGTCCGCACTCCGCTTTGCGCGGTGTGCTGCAGACCTTCCAGCCGCTTGCCTTGTCATGGTCCGGCAAATCAGAAGTGCGCACGCTGACCGGCGCCGAGTGGGTCGGTGGCATGTTGCCTTTGGCGGGCGACGCGCTGCTCTGCGGTTTCTATGTCAACGAACTGCTGGTCAAATTCTGCGCGCGCGAAGACCCGCATCCGCAACTTTTCCATCACTACGTCGTCACGATGACGCGCCTCGCGCATGACGAACCGCCCGTGCAGGTGCTGCGTTCCTTCGAACGTGTGCTGCTGCGGGAAACCGGTTATGCGATGGCGCTCGATCGCACCGTCGCGCGCAAAGCGGTGCAGGCTGAAGGCCGCTACGTGTTCGACCCGGAGCGTGGCGTGCGCGAAGCGTCCGACGATCTGCCCGCGCAATGGCCGGTGATTGCCGGACAGACCTTGCTCGATATGGAAAAGGACGATTACCATCGAGCGCAGACCGTGGCGCAAAGCAAAACGCTGATGCGCTTTCTGCTCAACACTTACCTTGGCGGCACGCCGCTCGCGACGCGCCAGATCCTGATCGACTTGCAGAACCTATGAGCTTCTTTCTTACGTCGCCGAATGTGATTGACCTGGGCGTGAACATCGATCACGTCGCTACGCTGCGCAACGCGCGCGGCACCTCTTACCCCGATCCGATCCGCGCTGCGTTGATGGCCGAAGAGGCCGGCGCCGATGTGATCACGCTGCATCTGCGGGAAGACCGCCGCCATATCGTCGACGCCGACGTGCGCAAGCTGCGACCGCTGTTGAAAACGCGCATGAATCTGGAATGCGCGGTCACGCAGGAGATGCTCGACATTGCGTGTGAAGTCCAGCCGCACGACGTTTGCCTCGTGCCGGAAAAGCGTCAGGAACTGACGACTGAAGGCGGCCTCGACGTCTCCGGCCAGTTCGAAGCCGTGCGTGCCGCATGCAAGCAACTCGCCGAAGTGAACTCGCGCGTGTCGCTCTTCATCGATCCGGACGAAACGCAAATCCGCGCCGCGCACGAAGCGGGCGCACCGGTGATCGAGCTGCACACGGGCCGCTATGCCGAAGCGCACGATCCCGCCGAACAGCAGCGCGAATATGAGCGCGTGGTGCGTGCCGTCGAGTTTGGCGCAACGCTCGGCATCAAGGTCAATGCAGGTCACGGCCTGCACTACACCAACGTCCAGCAGATTGCCGCGATCGAAGGCATCGTCGAACTCAATATCGGCCACGCGATCGTCGCGCATGCGATCTTCGCCGGCTGGGACAACGCCGTGCGCGAGATGAAGGCGATCATGGTCGCCGCCCGTCTCGGCGCAAGCGCGTAACGCCGCGGCGCCGAACATGACGATCTACGGCATCGGTACGGATATCGTTCAGGTCAGCCGCGTGGCCGCGGTGATGACACGCACCAACGGCCGCTTCGCCGAGAAGGTGCTCGGCCCGGACGAGCTGCGCGTGTATCACGCGCGCCACGCGCGGTCGGCGGCGCGTGGGCTAGCATTTCTCGCCACGCGGTTCTCGGCCAAAGAAGCCTTCTCGAAAGCGATCGGTCTCGGCATGCACTGGCCGATGACCTGGCGCGCGCTGCAAACGCTCAATAAACCGAGCGGCGAACCGATGGTGGTTGCGTCGGGCGAACTGGCCGAATGGCTCGACGTGCGCGGCATCACGGCGCGCGTGACGATTAGCGACGAACGCGATTACGCGGTGTCGTTTGTGATTGCGGAAACCGGGGAAGTGGCGCGAGGGCCGGAGACCCCCCACGCACCCGCCAGCGACGAATAAAAATATTCTGAACGCGGCGCACGTCGGCCGTGTCTCTCTTTGCTTCAAGCTTTTTCTAGCGGAATTCGATGAAACTCACTCCCGGACCGGTAATGCTCGACGTGGTCGGCACAACGCTGAACCACGACGACAAACGCCGCCTTGCCCATCCGATGACCGGCGGCGTGATCCTGTTCACACGGCATTACGAGAGCCGCGCACAATTGATCGCGCTGACCGATTCGATCCGCGCGATTCGAGACGATCTGCTGATTGCCGTCGACCACGAAGGCGGCCGCGTACAGCGCTTTCGCACCGACGGCTTCACGGTGCTGCCGGCCATGGGCAAGCTCGGCACGCTGTGGGACAGCGACGTGCTGCACGCCACGAAGGTGACGACTGCGGTCGGCTATATTCTCGCGTCTGAGTTGCGCGCGTGCGGTATCGATATGAGTTTTACGCCGGTGCTCGATCTGAATTACGGCCAGTCGCAGGTGATCGGCGATCGCTCGTTCCATCGCGATCCGCGCGTCGTGACCTTGCTGGCGAAGAGCCTCAGTCACGGCCTTGCGTTGGCCGGCATGAGCAATTGCGGCAAACATTTTCCAGGGCACGGCTTCGCGCACGCGGACTCCCACGTTGCGATGCCGGTCGACGACCGTTCGCTCGACGAGATCCTGCGCGAGGACGCGGCGCCGTACGACTGGCTCGATGTGTCACTCGGGGCCGTGCTGCCCGCCCATGTGGTTTATCCGCAGGTCGACTCGAAGCCGGCGGGTTTTTCGCGTGTCTGGCTGCAGGACATCCTGCGCAAAAAATTGCGTTTCGAAGGCGCGGTCTTCAGCGACGATCTTTCGATGGAGGCCGCGCGCCAGGGCGGCACGCTGACGGAAGGCGCGAGCGCCGCGCTGCAGGCCGGCTGCGACATGGTGCTGATCTGCAATCAGCCGGACGAAGCGGAGAAGGTGCTGGACGCGCTGCGCTTCACGCCGTCGAAGGAGTCGCAGCAGCGGCTTAAGCGCATGCGGGCGCGCGGCAAGGCGCTCAAGTGGAGCAAGCTGGTCGCCGAGCCGCAGTATCTGCAGGCGCAAACTTTGTTGCGCAGTGCGTTTGCTTGAGCAACCGGTAACAACCGGTAGAGAGCGGATCCACAACCCAAGCGTTTGCATCGAACAAAAAAACGGCGCCTCTTTCAGGCGCCGTTTTTCCATTCAAGCCAGGCCTGCCGTAAAGCCGGCCCCATCCCGTCAGTTCAAGCGCATCCGCTGCAGCTTGTTGTACAGCGTCTTCGGACTGATCCCCAGCAGCGACGCCGCGCGATGACGCGTGCCGCCGACCGCATCGAGCGTTGCGCGAATCAGCATTTCCTCGACGTCCGCGAGGGGAGTGCCGACGGTGACCTGTACGCGGCTGCCGTTCAGATCGCGCCCGTTTACCGAGCCCGCTTCATCGGCGCGCAACGATTCCAGTACGTCGCCCGACGCGTGATACGCCCGGCGCACGCGATCCTGCAATTCGCGCACGTTGCCTGGCCACTCGTACGAGAGGCACTCGCGCAGGAAGTTCGGTCCGACCTGCTTCGCCGTTTCCGAGGTGCCGCGCGTGGTCGCTTCGTGATTCAACTCGTCGACGACGGCCTGCGCGATCAGCGTTGGATCGTCGCCGCGCTCGCGCAACGGCGGCAGTGATATCGCGGCCGCTTCGAGACGCAGCGCGAGATCCTCATGCAGGCTGCCATCGGCCACCGCCGCGCGCGGGTTTTTGCGCGTCGAGGCGATCAGCCGGAAATCGGTCGCCACCTGATTCGTGCCGCCGACCCGCATGAAGGTCTGCGAATCGAGTGCGCGCAGCAGCGCTTCCTGCTGGGCGCGCGGCAGTTCGGCGATTTCGTCGATGAACAGCGTGCCGCCACTGGCCTGCTCGAACAGGCCCGGCTCGCGCTGCTCGGCACCGCTGAACGCGCCGCGCTCGTGGCCGAACAGCAGACTGTCTAGCGAGCGGTGCGCCGCGACGCTGCCCGCCGTCCGGCAGTCGAATGTGACGAACGGTCCTTTGCGGCGCCGGCTCATGTCGTGCAGTGTGCGCGCGGCAATCTGCTTGCCCGTGCCGGCTTCGCCGGAAATCAGCACGGCGGCTTCGGTCGGCGCGATATGTTCGATCGTGTCGTAGACATGCTGGATCGCACCGCTGCGGCCGAGTAGCGAGCCGAAACGACCGAGTCGGCGCAGCGACGCGCGCAACGTCTGAACTTCTTCGGTCAGCTCGTACGGACGCGGAATCCGCGCGAGCAGGCTACGCAGACGCGGGATATTGACCGGTTTGAGCAGATAGTCCCAGATGCCGTGCCGCAGACCCTCGATCGCGCTCTCGACCGTCGCATTGCCGGTCATCACGATCACGGGCAGGGCGCCGCCGGGCGGATGCGCGGGCAGGTGCTGCAACACGTCGAGCCCGCTGCCGTCCGGCAGATTCAGGTCGACCAGCACGACATCGGGGATGAAGCGCGTCAACGCTGCCCGGGCCTCGGCGATGGTGGTCGCGGTGTCGACGGAGAAGCCGTCGGCGGCGAGGATGGCGGACAGGCCTGACAGGCTATTGGGATCGTCTTCAACAATCAGGGCGTGTGGCATGGCGAGCGCTATTTTTGGATGGACGGAATACCCGATACGCCGCGCCAGTACTCTGGCACGCGACACGGGCGCGATGGCTGGCCGGTACTGCCGGTCGAATGCCGGACCGCGGGGCAGCGTCAGCCTCGGCGGCGGGATAGCCGCAGCTCAATTGGCATGGGCGCGACGCAGGCCGTGGAACACGACCTGCAAGCGGATCTGGGGCGATTCGACTCACGTAGTTCTGGTCCTTTGCTTTTCAGTGGGTGCCCGCCCCGACGCGATGTGACGCATGGACGAGCCCCTGTATTTCCTTCATTCGACCGGTCAGAAATCCCGATTGCTGTCGAAGAAACGCCGTACCTCAAGCTCCGCTTGCTGGCGGGTCTTACCGTAGCGCTCCTGGATCAGCCCGGCCAGTTTGTCGACGCGGCCTTGTGCCTTGGTCAGTTCATCGTCCGTCAATTCACCCCATGCCGTTTTGGCCTTGCCGACCATTTGCTTCCACTTGCCTTCAGCGATGTCGTGATTCATGTCGCATCTCCGGAGTTGAGGAAATCAAGCCTTAGTGGCCTGTATCGGAGAGAAGCATGGACTGTGCCACAGCCAATTACTTAAGCTTATCAATGGTTTGTTTGACGCAAGGCAGGAAGAGACGAGCAACGGATAGGCATTTTTGAGAAAGGGCCGGTAAAGATTTCCACAACCATACACGGCGGCGCAAAAAAGAAAAAGCGCCCAAAGCGGGCGCTCTTTTTTGCCATTTATTTTTCGCCGCGCCGGACTTGCTCCAGCGCAGGATTCAGGTTGCAGGCGCTTAGGCGCGGCTGCGGTACTCGTGCGTGCGCGTGTCGATTTCGATCTTGTCGCCGATGCTGCAGAAGAGCGGCACTTGCAGTTCGAAACCGGTGGTCAGCTTGGCGTTCTTCAACACCTTGCCCGACGACGTATCGCCCTTGACTGCCGGTTCCGTGTAGATGATTTCACGGACCAGCGTGGTCGGCAGTTCGACCGAGATGGCTTTCTCGTTGTAGAACACGACTTCGCAAGCCATGCCGTCTTCGAGGTAATGGAGGGCGTCGCCCATCATTTCGCCTTCGACTTCGAACTGGTTGTAGTCGGCGTCCATGAACACGTACATCGGATCAGCGAAGTACGAGTACGTGACTTCCTTGCGCTCCAGCACGACGACGTCGAACTTGTCGTCTGCCTTGTACACGCTTTCCATGCCTGCGCCGGTCAGCAGGTTCTTGAACTTCATCTTCACGACGGCGGAGTTACGGCCCGACTTGTTGTATTCGGCCTTTTGCACGACCATCGCGTCGCTGCCGATCATTACGACGTTACCGGTGCGGAGTTCCTGTGCGGTCTTCATAAAACTGTCCTGTACGAAATAAGTAGCTTCAACTTTTGCTCAACGGCATACGGTACAAGCGGATTGGCCTGCCGGGTTTGCCTTGCGAATTGGTCTGGCCCGTGGGTCTGGCCCCGTGAGTCTGGTCCCGTTATCCTGGTGAATTTGCCAGACGAATTTGCAAGACGAGTCTGCCAAATGGGTTTGGCCAAACGAATTTGCCATACCCACTCGCCACGATCGGGCCGCGCTGGCGTCGTCGGCCGTTGGATAACCGCTTATTTTAACTGAGTTTTTGCGAACAAGGCCAGATTTCCGGCGAGGTCGCCCACCTGGGCCAGTTCACCGGCCCATTCGGCCGCACGCTGCTTCAGCGCCGCGCGTTGGCTCTGGAATTCCACCCAGTCCGGCCGGCCCGCGCCGTTCCATGCGTGCCAGAAGCGCGCGAGGGCGTCCCGCGCGTCGGCGGGCAGGGTGCGGGCGTAGTGGGCGAGCGCGGCATCGAGCTTCGGCAGATGGGCGTCGTCGGCTTGCGGGTAGATGTGCCAGACAAAGGGTTTGGCGGCCCATTGGGCACGCACAAACGAATCTTCGCCGCGCACGAAATTGACGTCGCTGGCCCACAGCAGCGTGTCGTAACCCGGTTGCTCGGTGAAAGCGAGCGCATGGACGCTGAGGCTGCCGCGTTCGGCGTGCGAACCGGCAGCGAACGCCGGCAACCCGAAAAAGCGCGCGACCGCACCCGAAATGCGGCCTTCCGGTACCAGCAGTACAACCGGTTCAACGCCGTCGCGCCATTGTTCAAGCAGGCTGTCGATGGCCGGGTTTTCGTAGGCGAACAGCGAGACGACCGTGGCCGTGGCCGGTGGCGGCGCACAGCCGGTGGTCTTCAGCCACCAGGCTGCGCGCGCCGGTTGCGAGGCCTCGAAGGCCGCGCGGGCGGCGTCAAGAGGCCGTTCCTTCAGTACGCCGCCGGTGCCGGGACCGAGTCCCGGGAAAAAGAAGGTCTTGGTCAGCGGGTAGCGCGGATGCGGCGACGGCCGCAGATGGAAATCCGCGACCCAGTCTTCGGCGCTCAGATATTCGAGGTTGAACCAGACCGGCGCGCGCTCGCGCCGCGCCATTGCGGCGACGTAGATCGGCGGCAACTCGCAGGCGAATGCCTCGATCACGACGTCAGCCACTTCGAGCGTATCGCCCGCGTGGGCCGGCTCGTGCCAGTGCTCGACGATGATGCCGCCGACTGCCTGGCGCGCGCGATCCAGCGCCAGCGATGGACACAGTTTCTGGAACGCGTGCAGATCGTCGACGAACACACGCACCTGCCAGCGGTGTTCGCTTGCCAACTGGCGAGCGAGACGCCAGCACACGCCGATGTCGCCGAAATTGTCGATCACCGCGCAGAAGATGTCGCAGGCAATCCCTGTGGGCGCGGCCGTGGGTTGTTCGGGAACGGGCGTAACGGAGGACATGGTGGCGTGGTCGCAGAGTGGAACAGGTGGCGCGCTCGGGTTCTGCAGGGTCTTGCCGGCGGGTGGCGCAATCGGCCTCGGCCGCCGGCTTCTACCGGTGCATCACGCCATTCGATGCCGCAGGGTTCGAACGCACGCGGAATGCTCTAAACTGGCGATTCTAGTGCGACACGCACGCTCGTGTCCGGGTAGCCCCAACGTAAGGGGCATCGACTAGCGACAAAGGAGGCGTCTGTATGAGCCTAACCGGTCGCGAAGATATCACGTGGAGCATCGGGAAGGGGCGTGAGTCCCTCGACGCAACTGCTCAGAAGCGGGGTATCTCTTTTAGCGAAGCGAGAGCCGGTAGAGGTTTGCCGGGTCTCGTTCATACGAGTCTCGGTAGAGCACATTCTCCGAGAGCTCGCATTGCATTGACCTGATTACCGTCAGGTTTCGCCCCGTCAGCGGCTTCACCTCCGCCGACAGGGTGGAGTGATGTATGTAATTCCTGCGCCGTCAGCGGCAATGGATTCGCGAACCGATACGAGCGAAAGCTCGGTGTGTCATTGTTTGGCCTCGTCAGCTGTACGGCGAGGATAGTGAACCTGCTGTACGACCAGCAGTAGCCTAAGAAGACATGCGTCACTGGCAACGGTGGGGTGTGAAGCTCTTCTGACAATGTAGCCTCCGGATGTTTCGGGCAGGCCCTTCCCGCGAGGGATTGGTCTGGACACTCCTAGCAGCAAAGGGGTCGAGGAGCTAGGCTGGCTGATAGGGTTAACGTATGTGAACTGCTGATAAACCTCGTTACCAGTGAGGAGCCAAAGCTGCTTGAACACCGGGCTCTAACCAAAAGGTACGTGGCTGGTTAGTCCACTTAGAATTTGGGCTACGTCGTTGTTAAGCCACCGGGGGATAGGCAGAACCTACGTCAGTCGTGTGACATGCCGGGAACGTGGTAAGCCTGTATGGTTGCCAGCTGTCTTTTGGCTGGCAGGCGAACCGTAAGGGACGCTGTTGATTGTGCAGGTATGGGAGGGCGGAAAAAGCGAACGTCGGGCTGTAATGGTCCGGATAGGGGTTGAGACATTACCCCACGCGAAAGCGGGCAGACTTCCGTCTGGTCTACCGTCGCAAGGCGGCTGACTACCCTCTGTAACTTGGTTAGGTACGAGTGCATGCGCTCGTACTGAGGTGTTTGTCCGAGATAGGGGCGCATGCGCTCCTATTGAGGTGTCTGTTGTTCCCCAGAGGGGTGTGTCTGCCCCTCTGGGGGAGATGCGCCTTCTACCTGGGGACTTCTTCCAAGTAGGAGAGCAGCATGAAAGTATCTGGTCGAAAGACCGGGTCTGCGCTTTCCCACGCGCCGGACAATTGGAACGCCGTAGATTGGCGTCGGGTTGAACGGAACGTGAGAGGGATGCAGATTCGAATTGCGAAGGCGACGCGGGAAAGTGACTGGCGCAGGGTGAAAGCCCTGCAGCGGATGCTGACTCGCACGTTGTCCGCGAAGCTGTATGCGGTACGACGTGTTACGCAGAACCAGGGTGCGCGAACGGCTGGAGTCGATCGCGAACTGTGGGATTCGCCTGAACGCCGGTGGGAAGCCATCGGCAGGTTGAAGCGGCGCGGATATAGGCCTCTGCCATTACGGAGAGTCTTTATTCCCAAGGCCAATGGGAAGGAACGCCCTCTGGGCATCCCGACCATGCGGGACAGGGCGATGCAAGCCCTGTATCTGCTGGCGTTGGAACCGGTGTCGGAATCGACGAGCGACCCGAACTCTTATGGGTTCAGGATTAATCGTTCGACGGCTGATGCTATGGGTCAGGTACGTGCTTGCACGTCCCGGAAGGATTCGTCCCGATGGGTACTGGAAGCGGATATCAAAGGCTGCTTTGACCACATCAACCACGACTGGCTGGAAAACCATGTCTCCATGGACAGGGAAATTCTCCGGAAGTGGTTGAAGGCTGGCCTGATTTACAAGGGTCAGCTACAGGCGACTGAGGCCGGTACGCCGCAGGGAGGGATCATCTCCCCGACGCTGGCAAATGTGACGCTGAACGGGCTGGAGCGTGAACTGATTGCGCACCTCGGTGCGAAATTCGGGATCGTCAAAGCTAAGAAGTTGAAGGTCAATGTGGTGCGATACGCGGATGACTTCGTGATTACCGGTGACTCGAAAGAGATACTGGAAAGCGTGGTCAGGCCTTGGGTGGAAGCGTTCCTTACGGTTCGGGGCCTGCAACTGTCTGAGGCGAAAACGCGCATCACCCACATTGATGAAGGCTTCGATTTCCTTGGGTGGAATTTCCGGAAGTACTCGGGAAAATTGCTCATCAAGCCAAGCAAGAAAAACGCGCAAGCGTTTTATCGCAAGGTGGCGGAAACGATCAGCGGCAACAAAACGGTAAAACAGGGGGATCTAATCCAACTGCTGAACCCGATGTTGCGCGGATGGGCGCAGTACCACCGTCCGGTCTCGGCCAAGCAGACGTACAGCCGCATGGAGCATCTGATTTTTCGGAAGCTCTGGCGGTGGTCGAAGCGGAGGCACCCGCAAAAGAGCGCTGTGTGGGTGAAACAGAAGTACTTTCACTCTATCGGTGCCCGGCACTGGGTGTTTGCGGTTCGTACGGTACGCGAAGACGGCAGTTGGGGGCTGAATGAGCTATACCAGCTTAGTGGTATGGCTATCAAACGGCACACGAGGATCAAGGGCGAGTTCAATCCTTTTGATCCGACATGGGAGCAATATGGCGAAACCCTGCGGCAGGGGCGCATGTGGGAACAAATGCGCTACCGAAAGCAGTGGGCGACGCTGTATATGTCACAAGGCGGGCTATGCGCGCATTGTGGCTGTGCATTAACGGACGAATCGGGCTGGCACGACCATCATCTGGAATATCGGATGCATGGCGGTACCGACGCTTTATCCAACCGGGTGCTGCTCCACCCGCACTGCCATCAGCAAGTGCACGCTGGTAAGCTGGTTGTAACTAAGCCGGTTCTGTCGTAGGCAGAACTTTGTTTGTAGATTTGAGCCGTATGCGGGGAAACTCGCACGTACGGTTCTCGGGGGGCCCGGCTTTCGCAAGAAAGTCGGGCTACCCGACAAGCACTCGCCCGCGGTTCCGCGCCGCAGTGACCACTCAGCGCGCAGCGCGTGGGCAGAGGCTTCGCGACACTGTCCCAGCTAACCGATTCTGCATGACCGAACCCGAAGCAACCGACGTTTTCGAGCCGAAAAAAGTGCTCGCCCAATTGCCGCATCTGCCCGGCGTCTATCGCTATTACGATACGCAGGGCACGGTGCTTTACGTGGGCAAGGCGCGCGATCTCAAGAAGCGCGTCTCGAGCTACTTCACGAAGACACAACTGTCGCCGCGCATCGCGATGATGGTGACGCGCATTGCGCGCATCGAGACGACTGTCACGCGCTCCGAGGCCGAAGCGCTGCTGCTCGAAAACAACCTGATCAAGGCGCTGGCGCCGCGTTACAACATCCTGTTTCGCGACGACAAGTCGTATCCCTATCTCAAGCTGACCGGTCACAAGTTTCCGCGCATGGCGTATTACCGCGGCTCGGTGGATCGCAAGAACCAGTACTTCGGGCCGTTCCCGAGCGCGTGGGCGGTGCGCGAAAGCATCCAGATCCTGCAGCGCGTCTTCCAGTTGCGCACGTGCGAGGATTCCGTGTTCAACAACCGTACGCGGCCGTGTCTGCTGCATCAGATCGGCCGCTGCACGGCGCCGTGCGTCGCGGCGATTAGCGAAGAAGATTACGCGCGCGATGTCGCCAACGCGTCGCGCTTTCTGCTCGGCCGGCAGGGCGAGGTGATGAAGGAGCTCGAGCAGAAAATGCACGCGTTCGCGAGCGAGCTGAAATTCGAGCAGGCCGCGGCGGTGCGCAATCAGATGAGCTCGCTGTCGACGGTGCTGCATCAGCAGGCGATCGAAGTCGGTGGCGATAGCGATGTGGATATTCTCGCGGTGGTCGCGCTTGGCGGGCGCGTGTGCGTGAATCTCGCGATGGTGCGCGGCGGGCGGCATCTGGGCGACAAGGCGTATTTTCCGACGCACGTGGAAAGCGCGTTGACGGTCGGCGAGGGCGGGCTTGAAGAAGGCGGCGACGATGAACTGCTGGTCGATGTCGCGAGCGGTGCGGGTTTGGTGTCTGACGAAGCCGCACACAGCGTGAACGCATCGTCCGATGCAGCTGACGCGCTCGCAATCGCCGGGGAGATGCCGGCCGAAGAGGACGATGACGAGGCAGATGCTGCTGTCGAGGCCGAAGATGAAGAGGATGATGCGGTTGAGTCCGAGTCTGAAGTCGAGCCATTGGCGCCACGCAAAGGCCGTGCAACGGTCGGCGGAATCGAATCTGAAGTGCTGGAGGCGTTCATCGCGCAGCACTACATCGGCAATCGCGTCCCGCCGGTGCTGGTGGTGAGCCACGCGCCGGCCACGCGCGAACTGGTCGATGTGCTGATCGAGCAGGCCGGTCACAAGGTAACGGTGCTGCGCCAGCCGCAAGGCCAACGGCGTGCATGGCTCGCAATGGCCGAGCAGAACGCGCGTCTCGCGCTTGCACGCCTGCTTTCGGAACAAGGCTCGCAGCAGGCCCGCACGCGCGCGCTCACCGACACGCTCGGCATGGAGTGCGACGACCTCGCGCATCTGCGTATCGAGTGCTTCGACATCAGTCACACGATGGGTGAAGCGACGCAGGCGTCGTGCGTGGTGTATCACCATCACAAGATGCAGTCGTCCGAATACCGGCGCTACAACATCACCGGCATTACGCCGGGCGACGACTACGCGGCGATGCGCCAGGTCCTTACGCGCCGCTACGAGAAGATGGTCGCGCAGGCGGCTGCGAACGCCGCGGACGAAGCTGCCGAATTGCAAGGCGACGCGGCCGCGGACCCGTCGCTCGCACCGGATGCCGCGGAACCGGTTGCGGCCGGCGGCATCCTGCCGACCATCGTGTTGATCGACGGCGGCAAGGGTCAGGTCGAAATCGCGCGCCAGGTGTTCACCGAACTGGGTCTCGATACCGGCATGCTGGTCGGCGTCGCGAAGGGCGAGGGACGCAAGGTCGGTCTCGAAACCTTGATTTTCGCGGACGGCCGCGCGGCGCTCGAACTCGGCAAGGAAAGCGCGGCGCTGATGCTGGTCGCGCAAATTCGTGACGAGGCGCACCGCTTTGCGATTACCGGCATGCGTGCGAAGCGCGGCAAGACTCGCCAGACCTCGCGGCTCGAAGAACTCGAAGGGGTGGGTGCGAAGCGGCGTCAGCGGCTGTTGGCGCGCTTCGGCGGGCTGCGTGGGGTGGTCGCGGCCAGCGTCGAGGATCTGGCGAGCGTCGAAGGAATTTCGCAGGCGCTTGCCGAGCAGATCTACCGGCAATTGCACTGATCGGCGGTACGCCACGCTGCCCGAGGAGGGGCAACGAGCGGTCGATAGAGGGCGCAGAAGCGCTCAGCAGGCGGCTGATAAGTGCCGGACAAACGGTGCTCCGACGTTGCGCCTGCCGGGTCCGGCGCGCCGCTTTGCTTGTGGCAGGCCTTGTGACACGGCACAATTGCATCTCCCTTGTCAGACGCTGCGCCTGCCCATGCCGTTTAATTTCCCGATTTTCCTGACTTGGCTGCGGATCGTCCTGATTCCGCTCGTCGTCGGCGTGTTCTATTTGCCCGACATGATGATGAGCCCGGCACACCGCAATCTGGCCGCCGCGACGATTTTCATTCTGGCGGCGCTCACCGACTGGTTCGACGGCTTTCTGGCCCGCAAATGGAATCAGACCTCGGCGTTCGGCGCGTTTCTCGATCCGGTCGCCGACAAGCTGATGGTGACGGCTGCGTTGCTGGTACTCGTGCAATTGGCGCGGATCGATTCGGCGATCGCGCTGGTGATCGTCGGACGCGAGATCGCCATCTCGGCGCTGCGTGAGTGGATGGCGCAGATCGGCGCATCGAAGAGTGTCGCGGTGAATTCGCTCGGGAAGTTCAAGACCGTGTGCCAGATGGTCGCGATTCCGATGCTGCTGTTCTACGGGCCGTTGCCGTTCGGTGGCGGGGTGTCTGTCGATACGCGCGTGTGGGGCCTGTGGCTGATCTATCTGGCCGCGTTCCTGACGATCTGGTCGATGCTCTATTACATGAAACTCGCGTGGCCGCAGATCCGCGAGCGGGGTGGCGTCGCCTGATTGGAAAACGTTCGGCGCGCGACGCCCGCGCGGCTGAAGCGTGTCCGAACGTCGGGCAAGCGTGAGTGAAATCTTTTCAGTTAAAGACATTCGCAAAAGGGGTTGACACGTTTCAGTCGATTCTCCATAATCTCGTTTCTCCGATGCACGCAGTTTGAAGCGCGGTAGCAGTAAGAGAGTAGTTGCAGTAACAAGGCAGAAGTTAGTAGGGCAAAAGCAGCACGATGCGGGAGTAGCTCAGTTGGTAGAGCGCAACCTTGCCAAGGTTGAGGTCGCGAGTTCGAGCCTCGTCTCCCGCTCCAAATTTAGAAGCAACGCGTTGTTTGGCGAATTAAAAGTGCAAGGCGTTGTGAAGTAGGGCAATGCGGGAGTAGCTCAGTTGGTAGAGCGCAACCTTGCCAAGGTTGAGGTCGCGAGTTCGAGCCTCGTCTCCCGCTCCATACATAAGGGGAAGCAACGCTTCCCTTTTTGTTTGGTGGGCCGGTCCTTACGGTTGCCCACCAGACAAATCTGAGAATCTGCAGCTAGGTTCCAGTCCGCTTGCGGCGCGATAGCAAAGCGGTTATGCAGCGGCCTGCAAAGCCGTTTAGGCCGGTTCGACTCCGGCTCGCGCCTCCAGTAGTTGATGTAAAGAAAAGCCCCGACTTGTCGGGGCTTTTCTTTTTTCGGCGGCATTGTCGTTGATATCAACTCGGGGCGCTTCAGTGTCCGGCATCAGCGCTTACTGTGTTACGCCACGCAGCCGGACAACCGCTACTTCAAATCAAATGGGATGATTCAGATCGGCCGAGAGCTGGGACGCGATGTTGTTCGCCCCTTCCGTCAAATCCTGCTTGATGTCGGTAGCTACCACATTCAACTTCGCGTAGTTGAACGTTTTCCGGTATATGGCATTGCCGGAATCGAGCGGGTCGGAATCGTTCGGTTTCTTCCTGAATTGCCGCAAGTTGTCGGACTTCGGATACATCACGACATTAGCGGCCACATAAAGGTTTCCAGACTGCAACTGGTAGCCGACATCGACGAACATGACTGCGCTTGCTGAAGCATTGTCAAAGACGATTCTTTTCTGCGTGCTCGAGTTGACAGTCTCGACATTGAGTGGCGCTGTAAACTTGATGGTCTCAAGCGAGCCGACTGCGTCGTTGGACGCCTGCTTCATGACGGCGCGGAAGTCATAATCGTGCAGTTGCTCAAACATTGGAGCGGCGGCGCTTTCCGCCGAAGATCGGCGGGCCGCATCGATGCCCGCTACAAGCAGAGCGCCGAGTAGGCCCGCGCCGCCAGCGTTGGTCGGCGTTACTGTCACCAACAAGCTATTCTGGGGAATGAACAGCGCACCGGCTACCGGCCCAAGTTCATGCTGCTCCTGCTTCGTTACCGACATGGGCGGCGTCGTCGCGCATCCGGCCAACACTGCGATAGACAGCAATAAAAAGAGGGTTCTCAGGTTCATTTCTGGGATCAGTTTCCGAGTTAGCGTGCAATTAAGATTTCAGCGCTCGTAAGCCATATGGCCTTCCCACCCGTCGTTTCGGCGAAGTCCTGCGGTATCGCAGAAAGTCGAATAGAGGAAGTCAAATGGATCGTGCGTCTGCGATACTCCTAACGACAGATCCGCGGTTAACTTTAGCGCGCGGTGACATTAAAACTTCGTCGAGGACGGGCCGCATTCAGCGAGGTGCTGTTCGCGAATCGTGCGGTCCGTCTTCGCGAAGAGAGCAGTGACTCAATACAAGCAAGCCTGAGAGGTCCATTACCATCGCGACTGTTATCGGTTAGCCGTGAGCGGTCTCTCGAATACAACGAACAGGGCTGGCGAGGATATTTGGGACAGTCAATTTTGGTAGTCAATCGATATAAGTAATTGAATTAAAATGAGCAGTGACGGCTTGGAAAGCCGTTCAAGCCGGCTCGACTCCGGTTCGCGCCTCCAGTAGTTGATGTAAAGAAAAGCCCTGACTTGTCGGGCTTTTCTTTTTTTGGCGGTATCGTTGCAGATACCAGCGCGGAGCGTTTTGGTTGCGAGGCAACGCGTTCCAGCACATTGTCATCCGCGCCTTTCATTTTTGTTATTTTATCTTTCAATTTTCTTATAATAATTTTTAAAACCCCGAATAAAGCATTGGTCGCTGGCAGTTCGATGCCGATCATGTAAAGTATCTCATGCTGCTTCGCATATTCGGAAACATCGTTAGACCTACGATGCAATGGTTCTTGATGTTTCCAGATCGCGAAAGCACGGGGCAGGGCAAACCCGCTGTTAATACAACATACGACCAATGAAAAAAAACATAACCGCTGCTGTGCTGTTTACCATTGGGTTGCCACTGCTGGCGATCGCGCAATCGGCACCGCCTCCCGACATTAAAGGCGGGGATTCGTGGACCTACGTCAACACCTTTGAGAAAGCGCCTTCAATATGGCGCCAGACGCACGACGAAGTGATTGTCCTACGCGCAACCCCTTCCCACATTTACTACACCTCGAAGCAGGCGGGCTCGACCCAGGCGCCGAATGAGGTGATAGCGGGCGCCGACTGGAGCCGCGAGCGGAACGTCAATGGTGCGGAGGTGGTCGTCAATCGGCCGTTCGTTTTCCCGCTATCGCCGGGCAAAACCTGGAACCTCGAATATACGGAACAGCATCCGAACAAGGCCTTCGCTTCGCAAAAGTGGAGCAGCCAATATCGGGTGGTGGATACTGAAACCGTCGAGGTGCCGGCGGGAAAATTTCAGGCGATTAAAGTCGAAGCGGAAGGCGAATGGGTTGCGCAACTCGAGCCGACACAGACTGTCACTCAAGCCGTGCAGACGCAGCAGGGCGACACCGCCATGATTACTCACGCGCAGAAAACAGGCCCCGTTCAGGTGACCGGACGCACTTATAAAGCGTTCTGGTATGTGCCTGAGATTGGCCGTTGGGTGAAGTCAGTGGAAGAATATTACGGCAGTAATGGCGTGCGAAACGAACGCTATACCGGCGAACTGGAGTCGTTCAAAAGAGGCGCAGAATGATTCGAATGTGCGCGATTAAACTGTCCGCTTTTGCTGCGTAAGAAAAATAGCCCCGAATGCCGGGGCTATTTTTCTAATCCTTCTTGAATGCAAAACTGACCAGGCATGCGTATCTCAAACCCCGAACGCCGCTCCTTCTATTTGCGCCTGATCTACGCGCTATGCCTCTGCGGCGCCACCTGGACGCATCTGCAAGTGGCTTTGGTCCACGGGCTCTGGTGGGACTACGGCGGCGCGGCGCCGCTGACACAAATCTACTGGACATCACTGCTTTTTATCGATCCGCTAACGGTTCTGCTATTGCTGTTGAGTCCGAGAGCAGGGCTGATCCTCTGTGTCGCTGTCATCGTGACCGACGTGGTGCACAATTCATGGTTCGCGCTGCATCATGCGATCCGCGTGGACCTGTACCTTTCGCAGATCGCTTTCCTGCTGTTCGTCGCGTTCACGATGCGGACCGCGTGGCGAGGGGCCGCGAGCCGGACTGCCGTGCAGCGCGCCGCTGATTGAACTGCCCGATTGCCGCTTTGAGCAATTGCCCGTCTACACGAGGCTGCATGTACCTACAACTCACCGGGACCAATGTCCGTCTGCTCGGCTCGATGCATCTGTTTCCGGCGACGAGCCGCAGAACGCCGCCATGGATCGCCGAAGCGTATGACTGGGCCGAATCGCTGGTCTTCGAATCCGATCCGCCGACGATCCTGCCGTTTCTGAAGGCTCCCCCACAGGGCGGTGCCGATCAGTTGCAGCCTCTGCTATCCGTCGATGCGTGGAACCAGCTCCAGGCTGTGTGGCCCGTCGAGGGCCCGCTGGCGCCGCTCGTCGATCTACGTCCGTGGGCCGCGCTGATCGTCGCGCCGACGCTGTTTCAGCAGGTCGTCGAAGGTGTCGAGCCGCGGATGCTGCGCTCGGCGCTCACGCAAGCCAAACCGTACCAGTATCTCGAGACCGCGCAGGACGTGGCGGCGTCGCTCGAATCGATTTCGCTTGAAGCAGTTGGCACCGCGCTCGGCATGCTGATGTCCGATCTCGACGAACCGCAGCGCACGCTCGAGCGGATGCACACCGCCTGGTTGCATGGCGATCTGGAAGCCGTGCACCAGATCGCCGTCGAGTCGCCGATGTTCAATCTGCCCGGCATCCGCCACGCCATTCTCGATATGCGCAATCGCGCGTGGGCGGCGCGCGTGACGGCGCTGCTCAGGCGGCCGGAGCGCACCTTGGTGGTGGTGGGCGCGCTGCATCTGTGCGGACCCGGTAACCTGATCGACTGTCTCGCACAGCCCGTCGAGCCGGTTTTTGCAAGCGCCTAGCAGGATTGCGGCTGGCGGCCGCATCGACGCAATTGACCACGAAGCGTCCTGAATGCGTGGCGTAACGGCGGTGCGATCGGGCGCCTGGCGGCTGGATGCAGCATGCGGGTGGGTCACCGCCGAACTCGCCAATATCGGCGCGGCGTAGCCTAAGATCGCCACGCGCGGCATAATTTCGCATTGCCGCCGCCCCTCCGGGCGCACCTCTTTTTTGAAGCCTTTCCATGACCGAACCGCAGCAAACCGCCGCCACGCGACTGGCGCAACTCGAATGGCGCTGGAAAGCGTTCGAAGACCTCACGGCCGCGGAAGTCTACGCGATGCTGGCCGCGCGCAGCGCGGTGTTCGTCATCGAGCAGAACTGCTTGTATGGCGATATCGACGGGCTCGATTCAGATGCCTGGCACCTGTTTGTTTTTGGCCCCGGTGAAAAGAAGCCGCCGCTCGCGGGCTATCTGCGCGTGCTGTTGCCGGACGCCAACGACGCCGATATCCGCATCGGCCGCGTATTGACCACGGCGGAATTCCGCAGCATTGGCGTCGGCAACGCGATGCTCGAACGCTCGCTCGCGCATATCCGGGCGCAGTGGCCCGGTACGCCGATCCGTTTGCATGCGCAGGCGCATCTGCAGGGCTTCTACGGCGCGTTCGGCTTTACGCCGGTGTCGGAGATTCACGAAGAGGACGGCATCCCGCACGTGTGGATGCGTTCGGCCTAAACCAAACTGCTGCCGGCTCGGCTCGGCTCGGCTCGGCTCGGCTCGGCTCGGCTCGGCTCGGCTCGCGCACAGACCGGCTTCAAGCGCCGCGACTGCAATCGATTCGAAATGCTTAGCGCTGGCTGCTCGCAGGCGTCGACGCGGGCTGCGTCAAGCCCTGCGTCGCCTGTGCGCGCCGCTCGCCGCGCAGACGCCCGCGTCCCGACAACCGCATCCAGTGACGCAACGCCACCAGCGCGCCGATCACGCTCATCATCGAGCCCGGAATCCATAGCAACAGGCCGCCGATTTGCTGATCGCGCATCGGGCTCAGCCACGTGAAGGCACGGCCGCAAATCGAGTAGATCGGATACAGCTCGCGCGGCGTAAAGAAGATAAATGCGCCGAGCATGATCTGCGGCGGAATCGCGGCAATCACCACCAGTACGCGCTTGCCGGGCGACAAACGCGCCGGCGGCGCCGGGCGGGGATCGAGCACGAGCCACCAGAACAGCAGCCCGTCGATCACCATGCTCCAGTTCATCACACGATAGAGCCGCCAGTCGAGCATCGCGACGAAATGAATTGGCGACATCAGCCAGAAGTAGATCAACCCGACGAACAACGTGACGGCGACCAACGGATGCATCACCACGTCGAGCAGCTTGCGTACTACCGGAGTCTCCAGAGCCGGCCGCACGAAGCGCTGCCGCCAGCTGAACGGTATGCCCGCGCGCAACGCGGCGCCCGGATAGGAGAGGGCGATAAAGAACGGCCCGAGGTGATGCAACACCAGATGCTGCGCGCGATGCATGAAGAACTCATGCTCGAAGAAATAATCGAGCCGCGTATGCAGCGCGACATACAACGCGACCAACCCAAACCAGAAGGAAATGCGCCGGAGAATCGACACCTTCGCCTTGTGCGCGCCACGCACGAAAAGAATCGCCGGCACCAGCAAGGCGATGACGACAGTCGGCGAAAACTCCCAAGGGTCGAGCCAGTAGAGCAGGTTCATCGCTGGGCGTTACTTGGTCTGGGCGGGCGACTTGACGGCGAACGGCGTATCGAGCGTTTCGCCGTCGGAGAACTTCAGCATCAGATGCACGGTGTCGCCTGGCGCGACCTTGTGCTTCGCGTCTTCGAGCATCACGTGATAGCCGCCCGGCGCAATCGCTACCTGGCCGTGCGCGGGCACCGTCAGCTTGTCGACCATCACCATCTTTTGCGTCGAGTCGTTCGATACGGTTTGATGCAGCATCGCGTCGCCGTAGTCGTTGCTGGAGATATCAACCAGGTCGACGGGCTTGTCGCTCGCGTTCACCAGCGTCACGTAGCCGGCGGCGGGGAGGTTGTTCGGCAGCCAGCGGACCCAGGCGTCTTTGACGCTGATCGCGTTAGTACCCGCGGCATGCGCTGCCGAAGCGAAACCGAATGAGAGGACGAGGGTGCAGCTCAGTGCGGCGAACGTTTTGCTCTTGATCGACATGGGTGAACTCGGGAAAGGTCAGGAACGGTCATCAATGATGCGGCGCAGGTCTTGTGCGATCGCATCGGGAGTATCGTGATCGGTGGCGAGCAGGCGCGCGTGGCCTTGCGGGTCGAACACGTAGACGGCCGAGCTATGGGTGACTTCATAATTGCCGTTGGGGTCGCGCTTTTCCATCTGATAGGCGACCCGGTAACGCTTGGCGAGCGACTCGATCTGCCAGTCGGTGCCGGTCAGGCCCTCGGCGTGCTGCGAGTCGAAAGCGCCGACGTAGTCATGCAGCGCTTTGGGCGTGTCACGTGCCGGATCGACCGTGATGAACAGGATGCGCACTTTTTGCGCGTCCGGGCCGAGTTTGCCGAGCACCTGCATCAGGCGGCCCATCGTTTCTGGGCAGACGTCCGGGCAATGCGTATAACCAAAGTAGACGAGCGACGTGCGGCCTTTAAACGAATCACCGGTTACGGCGCTGCCGTCGTCGCCAGTTAGCGCGAAATCGAGATCCGGCAGGTGGCCGGTCACGTTGGTCAACTGGAACGGTTCGGCGGGATGCGTGCAGCCGGTTAGCGCGGCGAGCGAGCCCACCATCACGGTCAGCGCGACCAGGCGCCCGGGCCACGGCTGGCGTGGCGTTAAGCGGTGCGGCTGTTGGTGGCGGGACGAGAAGATGGGGAACAAAGCAGGGTTCAATGACTCGATTGAAGAGCGGCGCGTGACGCTGCCCGTGAACGGACTCGGTTGGTTCGTGCCAGGCGCGCGGCCCGTCATGGTGTGCAAATAGGGTTGTCACTGCAATGGTCTGCGTGGCAGCGACTGTATCGCAAAATCTCCAATGACGTCGCGCAGCGCCCGTGGTTGTGCGGTTTGCGAGGCAATTTGACGCAGGCAGCTGAAGGCTCGTTGAAGCCGGATTGTTCTCTTTTTGAACGCAATCGTGAGCGGCGTCGGCGGCACCGCCTGGCCCGGCTTGTGTCCCGGCTTACTTTCTCGAAAAATTGACGGATGCGCGGTAAGATGCGCACACTTTTCCGGCCGCAGTAGGCTGAAAGGCAAAATTAACCGATGCAAGAACTTCCGGCTGTTCTGTCTCCTGGCGAGACGGCATTTTTCTTCGACTTCGACGGCACGCTCGTCGAACTCGCGCCCACGCCGGACGGCGTGCTGGTGCAACCGCGCGTGATCGGGCTGCTGACCGAGTTGCGCAGTCTCACGAACGGCGCGGTCGCGATCGTGTCGGGTCGCGGAATCGACAGCATCGACGGTTTTCTCGGCATGCCCGATCTGCCGATCGCCGGTTTGCATGGCGCCGAGCGGCGCGACGCGAACGGCGACACACAGCGCATCGGTTTCCACGACGAACGGCTGTTGCGCATGGAGCAGGTGCTCGCGCAGGTCGTCAACGAACATCCCGGCATGCTGCTCGAGATCAAAGGGGCGGCGCTGGCGCTGCACTATCGCAACGCGCCCGACCGCGAGCCGGTGGCGCGTGAGGCGACCGGGCGGCTGGTGGCCGATTATCCTGGCTCGTATGTGTTGCAGCCGGGCAAGATGGTCTACGAAATCAAGCCGAAGGACGTCGACAAGGGCCGCGCGATGCGCGCGTTTCTGGAAGAGCCGCCGTTCGTCGGCCGCACGCCGGTGTTCGCCGGCGACGACCTGACCGACGAGAAAGGCTTTGCCGTCGTCAACGAGCGCGGCGGCCTGTCGATCAAGGTAGGTGCGGGCGACACGATGGCGCATACGCGTATCGAGTCGGTCACGGCGCTGCTCGACTGGCTGGAATCGATTGTCGCGGCCGCGCGCGGAGCGTGATCGTGACGCTGCCGGTGACGCCCCGTCCCCAAACGACCATGACTTACTGCATCGGGAATCGCGCTTCATGAGCCGACTGATCATCGTATCGAACCGGGTTGCGCCGATCTCGGAGGGCGGCCCGGCGGCGGGTGGCCTGGCGGTCGGTGTGTACGACGCGCTGAAGGAAACCGGCGGCATGTGGTTCGGCTGGAGCGGCGATGTGCTGAGCTCGGGCCAGCCGCAGATCAAGGTGGAAGAGCGCGGACCGGTGACCTTCGCGACCATCGCGCTGATGCGCCGCGACTACGACCAGTACTACCGCGGTTTTTCGAACGCGACACTGTGGCCCGCGTTCCACTATCGCGCCGATCTGTTGCAGTACGACCGGCACGACTTCGAAGGCTATTGCCGCGTCAACGCGTGGCTCGCCCAGCAACTTGTCCCGCTATTGCGCGAAGACGACGTGATCTGGGTCCACGACTATCACCTGATTCCTTTTGCCCAGGCGTTGCGCGCAGCCGGCGTGAAGAATCGCATCGGCTTCTTTCTGCATATTCCGTTTCCGGCGTCGCAGGTGTTGCTGGCGGTGCCGCCGCATCGCGAGCTGGTCGAAGCACTGTGCTCGTTCGATCTGCTCGGTTTCCAGACCGCGCCGGATTTGCGGGCGTTCTGCGACTACATCGTCAATGAGGCGAACGGCGCAATCGACGTGTCGGCCAGCGGCCCGCTGAGCGTCCATGCGTTCGGCCGCACGTTGCGCGCTGCGGCTTATCCGATCGGCGTCTATCCGGACGAAATCGCCGAGCTCGCGAAGGCGGGCGAGCGAGGCAAGCCGGTGCGCACGATGAAGACGGCGCTGCATTCGCGCAAGCTGATCATGAGCGTGGACCGCCTCGATTATTCGAAGGGCCTGGTCGAACGTTTCCGCGCGTTCGAGCGCTTGCTGGAACATTTCACCGCGCAACGCAACAAGGTGTCGTTCCTGCAAATCGCACCGCCGACGCGTGCCGACCTGCACGCGTACCAGGACATCCGCCTGCAGCTCGAAGGGGAGTCGGGACGCATCAATGGCCGCTTTGCCGAACTGGACTGGACGCCAATCCTTTACATTCATAAGCAGTACGAGCGCTCGGTGCTGGCTGCGCTGTTTCGCACGGCGCATGTCGGCTACGTCACGCCGTTGCGCGACGGCATGAACCTCGTCGCCAAGGAGTATGTGGCAGCGCAGGATCCGGAGAATCCGGGCGTGCTCGTGCTGTCACGCTTTGCCGGCGCTGCGCAGGAACTGGATGGCGCGCTGATCGTGAATCCGGTCGATATCGACGGTATGGCGGAGGCGCTGGCGAGAGCGCTGGAGATGCCGCTTGTGGAGCGTCAGGCGCGTTATCGCGACATGATGGTGCAACTGCGTGAGAACAACGTGTCGGTGTGGCGCGATAACTTCATGCGCGATCTTCAGAGCGTCGGTGGTGCGAAAAGCACCAGAACCGTGAAGGTGCGTGCCGGATCGGGCAAGAAGACGGCGCGCGAAACCACGGTCGGATAGGGGGTTTTCGGGCTCAATTAGAACTGCCGCTGGAAAACAAAGAAGCCGCTCGAAAGCGGCTTCTTTGTTTGTTGCTGCGATTGTTGCAGGCGCAGCAGAAGGCGGTGCGTTGACTAGACCACGTGCTGTTCGTCGACCTTCTTACCGCCGACATGCAGCGTGGTGCCCTTGCCATACTGCTTCGAGAGCAGATCGCGATACAGGCCCGGCCGCTGGCGCAACTCCTCCGGACTGCCGTCGTCGATGACCTTGCCCTGGCTCATCACGATGATCCGGTCGAAGTTATTCAGCGTCGACAGCCGGTGCGCGATCGCGATCACCGTGCGGCCGACCATCAGCCGGTCGAGCGCCTTCTGAATCGCTTCTTCCGACGCGCTGTCGAGCGCCGAGGTGGCTTCGTCGAGCAGCAGGATCGGCGCGTTCTTCAGGATCGCGCGCGCAATCGCGATACGCTGGCGCTGTCCGCCGGAGAGCTTGACGCCGCGGTCGCCGACGATCGTGTCGAACCCTTCCGGCATGGCTTCGATGAAATCGCTGCAGCGGGCTTCGCGCGCGGCAGCGACCACTTCTTCCCGGGTTGCTTCAGGGCGGCCGTAGGCGATGTTTTCGTACACCGTGCGGTGGAACAGGGAAATATCCTGCGGCACCAGCGCGATTGCGTGGCGCAGGCTGTCCTGGGTGATCGCGGCGATGTCCTGGCTGTCGATCTTGATGGCGCCGCCCTGCGTCTCGTAGAAACGTTGCAGCAGCGCCAGCACGGTGGATTTGCCCGCGCCCGACTTGCCGATCAGGCCGACCCGCTGGCCCGGCTCGATATGCAGGTCGAAGTGATCGAGAATCGGCCGGCGGCGCGGGTAGGCGAACGTCACGCCTTCGAAATCGACCCGGCCGCCTTGCGGCACGAGCTCGGTGGCGCCGTCGCGGTCCGGCATGCCGTGCGGCTCGAGCAGGGTGCGAACGGCTTCCGCGAGCCGCGCGACGTGCTGCGTGACGTCGACCAGCGCCACGGCCAGATCACGCGTGCCGTGCAGAATCGTGAAGCCGAGCGAGCTGACCAGCACGATGTCGCCGGAGGTCGCGCGGCCTTGATCCCACAGCCACAGCGCCCAGCCCAGCAAGCCCGCCGACAGCAGCGCGGTGATCACCGCATGCAGCAGGCGCAGCTTTTCCAGATACAGCAGGCTCTGCTGGCGCGCTTCCATTTCCGCTTTGACGGTCGCGCCGAAACGCTGCTGCTCGCGAAACGTCATGCCGAAGGCGCGCACGAGGCCCATGTTGCTGATCACGTCGACCAGCTCACCGTCCACCGACGCTGCTTTCGTGGCGAAATGGTGATGCCGCGCCGAGCCACGCCCGGCAAGTTTGTAAAGGACGACCGACAGAATGGCCGAGCACAGCATCAGGCCCCCCGCCATCAGTGGATTCACGGCGGTGATCATGACGATCGCGCCGAGCACGGCGATACACGGCGGCAGCACGTTCCAGGCGGTGGTGTTCTCGGCGGTGTAGACCGCGTTCGAGGTTGCCGTGATGCGGCTCGCCAGCATGCCCGGCTGTTTCTCCGAATAGTAAGTCGGCGAGTGGCCGCTTAAATACTGGAACAGGTCGCGCCGCAGGTCGCCGGTCACGGCCACGAAGGTGTGCGCGGCAACCCATCCGCCGACCCGCCACAGCAGGTTGTCGGCGGCGATCAGGCCGACCAGGATGGCGAACGCGCCCCACAGCGGACCGGGGTGATGCCGCCCTTCGCCGAGCACATCGATCAGATGCTTGATCGCGTATTGCGAAGCGAGCGCACAGCCCACGGCCGCAAACACGCTGCACAGGACGATCGCATGCGCGAGCGGATGGCGGCGAATAAAGCGGAAAAGAAACGCAAGCGGCCGGTGCGCATAGCTCGCAAGCTTTGCGTTCTGGGCGTTACGCTGGGCGATGGTTAAGTGTTCCAATTGATCGTGAGGTCGGTGTGTTTCAGGTTGTGCATGCAAGGCATGGGCCACAGCAAAAGCGTTCGCCGCGAAGCCGATGCTTCGCATTGTAAACATGCAAAAGCGATTGCGCCCTGTGTATCCGGGCGATGGCGCGACTGATTTCGCGATAGACGACCGCGACCTACTGTTGCTCGACCCGCCGATCGGGCGGTGGTTCACGCAGGCTGCGGAATATTTCGGGATATAATTACAAATTGCATTCAACTGCGGTGCGGCATTTCTTCAATGCATGCCGGCAAAGTTGACACAGGAACTTACAGCTGCCGTCTTCGGGTCAGCGTTGCAAGCCAGTTGCCACTGTAGAACTGTCTTATAAAACAAGGGTTTGTAAAGTGTTTCGCCTTTGTAACAACGTAAAGACTTTGAAATGTTGTGGTGCAGCGAGATCCCCGGCATTGATAATGCATGCTCTGCTGGCCCACCGAAATATCTGACAGTTTGTCAACGTAGGTGCCATGTGTGCGTTTACCGGCACATGCGCAGACAGCTAACTGTTGATCTGGGCTCACTACCCAAGCGATCCATCGCAGGATTTCTCGAAAGAATCAGGCCCGGGCCGGCATATCCGGCCAGACTGCCCTGGCGAGCAAGCGAGTCGCTTTTACCAAACGCAGTACTTTTGCCTGATTTTTTACGAGGAGTTCTTCATTATGCGAATCGCTCAAATCGCTCCCTTGCACGAGGCGGTTCCTCCCAAGCTTTACGGCGGGACGGAACGCGTGGTGTCCTACCTGACCGAAGCGCTGGTTGAACAGGGCCATGACGTCACGCTTTTCGCAAGCGGCGATTCGCAAACCTCGGCGAAGCTCGAAGCGTTCTGGCCGCAGGCGTTGCGCCTCGACCCGACCATCCGCGACGTAATGGCGCCGCATATGCTGCTGCTCGAAGAAGTGCGCCGCCGCGCGGACGAATTCGACGTGCTGCATTTCCACATCGACTACTACCCGTTCTCGCTGTTCGCCCGCCAGCCGGTGCCGTTCCTGACCACGCTGCACGGCCGTCTCGATCTGCCGGAACTGCAGCCGATCTTCAACACGTTCAGCGACGTGCCGGTGGTGTCGATTTCGGACAACCAGCGCATCCCGCTGCAACAGGCGAACTGGCTGCAAACCGTCTATCACGGTCTGCCGGAAAACGTGCTCACGCCGATCAAGGACGTCGAGCCGGGCTACCTCGCATTCCTTGGCCGCGTCTCGCCGGAGAAGGGCCTCGACCGTGCGATCCGCATCGCCGGCCAGGCAGGCATGAAGCTCAAGGTCGCCGCCAAGATCGACAAGGCCGATCGTGCCTATTACGAAGAAGTGATCAAGCCGCTGATGGCGCTCCCGCACGTCGAATACATTGGCGAAATCGGCGAAGCCGAAAAGCGTGAGTTCCTCGGCAACGCGCATGCACTGGTGTTCCCGATCGACTGGCCGGAGCCCTTCGGGCTGGTGATGATCGAAGCAATGGCTTGCGGTACGCCGGTGATCGCGTTCAACCGTGGTTCGGTGCCGGAAGTGATCGATAACGGAGTGTCGGGTTTCGTCGTCGAAGACGAAATCAGCGCGATCGCCGCAGTGAAGCGTCTGCACACGCTGCCGCGCACCGGAGTGCGCAAGGCATTCGAAGCGCGCTTCTCGTCGAAGGTCATGGCGAAGAACTACGTTGCCACCTACGAAGAACTGCTGCGTCGGAAGCATCGCACGGCGCTGCGCGAAGTCAACGCCGGCTAAGTACGGTACGTAAAAGCAGCCAGGCCGGCTTGCCGGCGCGCTTTCGGCGCCCGGGCCAGGCGCCCCCCGCTGCCCCAGCAACGCCCCGCGTGCATCTCGCCAGCGGGGCGTTGTTGCATTCGCGCCGCGATTTTGCGCGTGTGCGGCAGAAAGTACGGTTTTGGGACCGGCAAGCATGAGCCTGTCTCGGTAATATCCCTATAATGGCCGTGCCGCAAATCTGGCTGCGGCGCCGTCGACGACAGGAGGATGCTTTGGCGAGAACGAAAGAGACGCGTGCGAACGCGGCGCCCGGCGCCGGAATGATTTTCGCGCTGCGCGCCATCGGTCTCGTGCTCCTCACTCGCTGGCTTTTTTCGATGGCGCAGATGGACCTCGGCGCGTCGTTGTCGGCGATGGTGTCCTCGCCGTGGGCGTGCATCAACCTGGTGTTCCTGTTCCTGCTGATCTTCCTGCCGGGCGCCCGCGCCGTGGCCGAGCGTCCGTTGCATCCGCTGCCGCAATGGTTGCGGCAGGCGGTGCGTCTGTTTGCCTTCCTCGGATTCCTGTTTGCTGTCTGGTCGGTCGGCGCATTTACGGCGAGCGCCGGTTGGCGGCGCGCCGCGCAGGCGGTGGCGGCCACCAACGGCTGGCTGTTGGCGGCGCCGGCGTTGTACGCGGCGGTCGTGTGGATTTGCCGGCCGCGCGCGCTGTGGCGAACCAATATCGCCGCGCGACGCTTTGCGATCGGCCGCTATGCGGTCGCGCTCGATCCGGCCACACGCACGGTGGTCGTCTGGGCCGAGCGTCGCAAGGTGGGGCAGTACGACGCCCGCGAATTGTCCGTGCGCTGGGCGGCGGCCCCAGGCATGAGCGCACCGTCGGCGCCTGCCCCGGCGGTGGCGTTCGGTGTTGCCGGTGAGGCGGCTGGACCTGCGGCGCCGCTCGGTTCGGTCGGCGCGCCTGCGCTGGTGCGCGGCGGCTTCGGCCGACGTCCGAAAATCGAATTGCTATGGGATTCGCCGGCTGCGGCGGGCCACAATCGGCAAACCGTGTTCCGCGCCGCGCTGACTACCGAGGGTGATCGGGTCGCCGCGCGAGCGCTCGATACATCGTTGCGGCAAGTCTGAAACTGTCGCTTCGTTCTGTCAGCTGCAAGACGCGGGCGAAGCAGACGTCGTAAAGTGGGCGGTAGTCGATAATAAGACGTGTAAGAAAAAGTGCCGCCCGGCGTTTTCAGTGGGCGAGTTAGATATACATCGATCGTATTGCGTCGTTTGCAGGAGTCGCTATGCTGGTTCGCTGGTTGCTTGCCGCCCTTCATCTGCTTGCTTATGGCTTTGCCCTCGCGTCGATTCTTCGGCGCACCTGGTCACTGCGGCGAGCCAGCGTGCCTGCTGCGTTGCGATCCGTTTTCCGCTCCGACTCGCGGTGGGGCATTTCGGCTCTGGTGCTGATCGTCACCGGTCTGATGCGCGCCTTCGGCGGTTTCGAAAAGGGCGCCGACTATTACCTGCATGAGCCGCTCTTTCACGTCAAGATGACGCTGCTCCTGCTGATACTCATCCTCGAAGTCCCGACGATGCTCGGCCTGATGCGCTGGCGCGCCAGTATCAGAAAAGGCGCCCCGCCTGATTTGCGAAAGGCGCGTAGGTATGCGCGTTTCAGCGTGATCCAGACCGTGCTGCTGGTGTTGATGGTGTTCGCGGCTACCGGCATGGCGCGCGGCATCGGGCTGCCTGCAGGCGTGGTGTAGGTGTGCGTAAGTGTGCATAAGCCTGCAGATAAGCCTGCAGAAAACGCCTCTTACGGCGGCTTCTGCAGGACGTCCCGCACGCTTCTTCGCAATTTACTTTTCGACCAGCAAGTCTGAATCATCGAGTCGATTCGCCTTCGCGCCATCGGTCTTGTGCATGACCTCCGAATCGCCCAGACCCTTGATCAACTCCAGCGCCTGACGTTCGAACAGGCGCCTGTACAAGCCGTTCTCGAGTCTGATCAACGCCTCGTGACTGCCTTCCTCGATCACCTTGCCCTTGTTCAGCACCAGCAGCCTGTCCAGCGCTCGCACGGTGGACAGACGGTGCGCCACCACCAGCGTCGTGCGGCCCATCATCAGCCGTTCCATGGCGTGCTGGATCAGCACTTCGCTTTCGCTGTCGAGGCTTGAGGTCGCTTCGTCCAGAATCAGGATCGGCGCGTCCGCGAGAAACGCCCGTGCGATCGCTACGCGCTGACGTTCGCCACCCGAGAGCTTGATACCGCGTTCGCCCACCAGCGTGTCATAACCTTGCGGCAGCGCCGCGATAAAGTCGTGCGCACTGGCGAGCTTCGCGGCGCGTTCGATCTCGGCACGGCTCGCGTCGGGCCGTGCATAGGCAATGTTCTCCGCCAGCGAGCGGTGAAACAGCACCGGCTCCTGCTGAACGATTGCGATCTGGCTGCGCAACGACGCCTGCCGCACACGGGCGATATCCTGACCGTCGATCGTGATCCGGCCTTCCGAAATGTCGTACAGCCGCTGGATCAGCTTGATGAAAGTCGTCTTCCCCGAACCCGAGTGCCCGACCAGTCCGACGCGTTCTCCCGGCGCGATGCGCACGGAGAAGTTGTCATAGAGCGGCGTGGCTTTCGCACCGTAGTGGAAGGTGACGTGCTCGAAGCGAATTTCGCCTTTGCCGATCGCGATCGGGCCCGCCCCGGGGCGGTCTTCGATACCGAGCGGCTGGCTCTCCAGCGACACCAGTTCTTCCATGTCGTTGACCGAGCGCTGCAGGTTGCGGATGTGCATGCCCACATCGCGCAGATAGCCTTGCAGCATGAAGAACATCGTCAGCGCGAACGTGATGTCGCCGACGCTCGCTTCGCCGCGCACCCACAACAGCAACGCGGCGCCGAGAATGGCGGCCTGGATGGTGACCAGCATGCCGCCCTGCAAGCCGCCGTTGATCGTGCCGCGTATCCACGTGCGGCGCGTGCGATGACGCCACTTGACGATCACACGTTCGAGCAGGGCTTCTTCGCGCTTTTCGGCGCCGAACGCTTTCACCACGCCATTGCAGCTGACTGCGTCGGCGAGGGCGCCGCCCATGCGCGTGTCCCATGCGTTGGCGAGGCGTGCGGCGGGCGCGACGAAGCCGAGCGACATGGCCACGGTCACCGCGATATACAACACCGAGCCGATACCGACGACCGCGCCCATCATCGGCCAGCGCCAGCCGAGCAGCACCGTTGCGCCGACCAGCATGACCAGCGACGGGAACAGCGCGATCAGCAGCGTGTCGTTGAGCAGATCGAGCGCCCACATGCCGCGCGTGATCTTGCGCACCGTGGACCCGGCGAAGCTGTTGGCGTGCCAGTCCGTCGAAAAGCGCTGCACGCGATGAAACGCGTTCGCGGCAATCTCGCTCATCATCTTCAGCGTCAGCTTGATGATGTTGAAGAACACGCCCTGGCGAAGCAGCGTGGCGCCGAGCCCAAGCGCGCCCAGCACGCAGAAGGCCGTGATCGCGGCGTGCCACGCGACGGAGTCGCCGGCGGAGCCGGACGCGATCGCGTCGACGAGCAGCCCGGCGAACATTGGCGTGAGTACGTCAGCTAATGCCGAGAGCAGCACCAGCGCCGCAATGACGAAGATGCGCCAGGGCTGTTTGGCCCAGTGACGGAAGGTGAAGCCGAGGACGTCCTTGAAGGCTTGTCCACGAAAGTCGAGTTTTTTTCTAGTCATTTGCCACGACCCGGTGGCGCGCGAGCGCACCGAGGTTCCAGTCAGAAGCGAAAGGAAGAGACAGTCAAGCGAGCCGGGCTGTGTTGACAACAATGCCGGCAATGAGACTACGGACTGTCTGGGAATTGCGCGGGACGCCTGTTCAGGCAGAACCGCGTGAGCGACGACGCGACAAACTTAAGGTCGCGAGAATGGTCGTGAGGCCATCCCAGGGAGAGCGATATGCACTGCGAACATGTGACGCCTCCCTGTAGTCGAATGAAGTGAAGGAATGGACGGGGCGTGTGCCCGAAAACCGACTATATCAGCAGTATTTGGCGGCCGCAATCGTACGAAAGTTCGGTGTTGACTTCGAAGCAGAGCCAGCGCAGATGCGTATCAACGGGCGCATACGTGATCAATCCGGCGTGCGCATGCCTGGAAACAAACCGAAGCAAAAACAAAAAAGCCCTCGACTTTCGTCCAAGGGCTTTCTCTTGCGGTTCTTCGGGAACCAGCGAATCTGGTGGGTGGTACAGGGATTGAACCTGTGACCCCTGCCGTGTGAAGGCAGTGCTCTACCGCTGAGCTAACCACCCGAAGAGAGCGGAATTATGTCAGGGATTTTTCGACTCGTCTAGTTTTTTTAAGCGGTTTGCTCATCCGCGGCCGGAGCCGGAGCCGGAGCCGGTTCAAGACGCCACACGCTCGTGCCTTTGACCGCTTTGTCGAGGCCGTCGAGCACGGCCTGATGTTCGGCGACTTCGTCGTCGCTCGCGGCGATCACGACCAGATTCAGCGAATCGATCGCGATGCGCGGTGCGTGCGCATCGCCGCCGCCGTGCGAATCGCCGAGCATGTCGATGACGAGGCTTTCCTGGCCGCGCGTCATCGCGAGGTAAACCTCGGCAAGCAGTTCCGAGTCGAGCAGTGCGCCGTGCAAGGTGCGGTGTGCGTTGCTGATGCCGAAGCGGTCGCACAGCGCGTCAAGCGAATTGCGCTTGCCCGGGAACATCTGCTTGGCGCGCGCGAGCGTATCGATAATCTCGCCGCAGTAGGTTTTCACCGGCGGCAAACCCAGCAACGCAAATTCGGCATCGAGAAAGCCGATGTCGAACGGCGCGTTGTGAATGATCAGCTCCGCGTCCTGAATGAAGTCGCGAATCTGATCGGCAATCTCGGCGAACTTCGGCTTGTCGCTCAGGAACTCGGTGGTCAGCCCGTGAACGGCCAAAGCGCCCGGATCGCTGTCGCGTTCCGGGTTGATGTAGAAATGCAGGTTGTTGCCCGTGAGCCGGCGGTTCACCATTTCGACGCAACCGAGTTCAAGGATCCGGTCGCCGGTGCGTGCATTCAGGCCGGTGGTTTCGGTATCGAGGATGAGTTGACGCATGTCGGATTAGCCTGCTCTAAAGAAATCAGCAAAAAAGAAGGGCGCGCGCGTGGGTGTCGCCGCGGGCATCACGGCACGCATCACATTTCCGCGAGTGACGCGACGCCGCGATTGGCCAGTTGATCCGCGCGTTCGTTTTCTGGGTGGCCGTTGTGACCGCGCACCCAGCGCCATTCGATGTCGTGCTGCGCGACCAGCGCATCGAGTCGCTTCCAGAGATCGGCATTCTTCACCGGTTGCTTCGCGGCGGTGATCCAGCCTTTTTTCTTCCAGCCGTGGATCCATTCGCTGATGCCTTTCTGCACGTATTGCGAGTCAGTGTGCACGACGGCCTTGCAGGGACGCTTGAGCGCCTCGAGCGCGCCGATCACGCCCATCAGTTCCATGCGATTGTTGGTGGTGTTGGGTTCACCGCCGAACAGTTCTTTTTCCTGGTCGCCGAAGCGCAGCAGCGCGCCCCAACCGCCAGGGCCGGGGTTGCCCTTGCAGGCGCCGTCGGTATAAATATCGATGATGTCGGAAGTCATTGAGTGTGGTTGCGTGTGTTCGGAGTGGCGGCGGGCGCGAGGCCCGCGGCGAGGACAGGTTTCTTTACTTTCAGCGGGCCGACGAGGCGCATGCCGCGCACGCGCTTGATCGCCTTGATCATGTAGGTGGCGCCGAAAATCGGCCACCAGCGGTCACCGGCGGCTTCCATGAAGCCATAGCGGGACAGCCATTGTTCGCTGCCGAGCGGCGGACGATAGCAGCCGAAGCGCCCGCGTTCAAGGTCGAAACCCAGCAATTTGATCCAGTCTTTCAGGCGCGTGAAGGCGATCAGGTCAACTGCGGCGGGCACGAACGGCCGGCCGGTCATTTTGCCGACCGATTGGCGCGCGCCCCACAGCGACAGCGAATTGAAGCCGAGAATGATCAACTGGCCTTCGGGCATCAGCACGCGCTCCGCTTCGCGCAGCAGCCGGTGCGGGTCGCTCGTGAATTCCAGCGTATGCGGCATCACGATCAGGTCGACGCTTTGTGCTTCGAACGGCAAGTCGAGCAGATCGCACCAGACAGCGCTGCGTCCAGCGGGCGCAGGCAAACCCGCGGGCAGACCTTGAGCGGCGCTGTTACCCATGCCTCTGCCCGAGCCATTCCCGGCGCGCCCGAGGCCGCGCGGAAAAGTGTAGGGCGCGCTCGCGCCGCTCGCTGCGTCGAGCACGAGCCCGCGACACGGCATGCGGTTCTCGCGCAGGGCGTCGAGCTGCGGCAGGCCGAGTTGCAGCGCATGGTAACCGAACACGTCGGACACCACGCGATCGAGCTGGGTCTGCTCCCACTCGAGTACGTAGCGGCCGGGTGGCGAATCAGTCCAGGCAGGCCAGTCTATAATCGCTCGATCAGTCATATCAGAGAATGCGTCGCCTATGAATGCGCTCGAGTACGTACCGGTCCCGGCGTTTGAAGACAATTACATCTGGGTCGTTTCCGACGGGCATCATGCGGCGGTCGTCGATCCGGGTGAGGCCGCCCCCGTGCGCGCATATCTGGCGAAACGGGGTTGGCGGCTGAGCGCTATTTTACTCACGCACCATCACCAAGACCATGTCGGTGGGGTGGCCGATCTGCTGAACGGCCAGGCCGTTCCCGTGTACGGCCCCGCTGGTGAGGCGATCCAGCATCTCACGCATCGTCTCAAAAACGGTGATCATGTGACGATTGCGGCGCCAGCACTCGAATTCAACGTGCTCGACGTGCCCGGTCACACGAGCGGCCATATTGCCTATTTTCAGGCGGCCGACCCGCGCGGCACGCCGCACGTATTTTGTGGCGACACGCTGTTCGCATGCGGCTGCGGCCGCTTGTTCGAAGGCACGCCCACGCAGATGCTGGCGTCGCTGGATTCGCTGGCCGCACTGCCCGGCGCGACCGAGGTTCACTGCGCCCACGAGTACACATTGTCGAACATCCGCTTCGCGCTCGCCTGCGAGCCGGGCAACGCCGAACTGCAAGCCTGGCGTGACACGGCGAGCGAATTGCGGGCGCGCCATGTGCCGACGCTACCCACCACCATCGCCCACGAACGCGCCGTGAATCCATTTTTGCGTGCCGACAGTCCGGCGATTCGCGCCACCTTGCAAGAGCAGTTGCACGAAAAAGTGTCCGATCGTTTAACGGCATTTACGCTAATGCGCGAATGGAAAAACCGCTTTCGTTGACCCGTTCGGCATCAGGGTATTCCTCACGCGAAGAATCGCAAAAATTCGCCAAGCCCAAGATTTCCTTGATTTTTTTCGTCATTTTCCGATTGACGTAAACGTTGCCGTTTCGTACTATCGGCTGCAAATTCCAGCCCTTGTGGAAGCCGAGACGTTCATGCGATTTATCTTTAGTGCGTTGTTGGTCCTGACACTCGCCGCTTGCGCGAGTCAGGGACCGGCGACGAATAGCCTCACCACCGCAACAAACCCCGACAGTCAGCAAGCCGTAGCCGACGCCCTTCGCAAGACAGCCACCGCCAAAGAGACGATCAACGTCGATCAAGGCTCGGTCACTCAGCTGACGAGCGCGGACGCCGATTTGTGGGGCCGTATTCGCCGTGGTTTTCAGATGCCGGATCTGCAAACCGACCTCGTCGACATGCAGGTCAACTGGTATGCGCAGCGCCCGGACTACGTGCAGCGCATGACCGAGCGCTCGCAGAAATACCTGTACCACATCGTCGAAGAGCTCGAAGCGCGCAATATGCCGACCGAGCTCGCCTTGCTGCCGTTCATCGAATCCGCGTACAGCCCGCAGGCGTTGTCGGTGGCGAAGGCCGCCGGCATGTGGCAGTTCATGCCGGGCACGGGCCGCACCTACAACCTCAAGCAGAACATGTGGCAGGACGAGCGCCGCGACGTGCTGGCTTCGACCAGCGCCGCGCTCGACTATCTGTCGCGTCTGCATGACATGTTCGGCGACTGGCAACTGGCGCTCGCCGCCTATAACTGGGGTGAGGGCAACGTGCAGCGTGCGATCGCGCGCAACGAAGCGGCGGGGCTGCCCACCGACTACCTCAGCCTGCGCATGCCGAACGAGACGCGCAACTACGTGCCCAAGCTGCAGGCGGTGAAGAACATCGTAATGAACCCGCAGATGTACGGGCTCACGCTGCCGTCGATTCCAAACCACCCGTATTTCGTGACGGTCACGACCTCGCACGACATCGACGTGGACATGGCGGCAAAACTCGCCAATCTGTCGCCGGACGAATTCCGCTCGCTGAACCCATCGTTCAGGAAGCCGGTGATTCTCGGCGCCACGCAGCCGCAAATCCTGCTGCCGTTCGATAACGCCAGCGCTTTCGAACGTAATCTGAAGAGCTATTCCGGCTCGCTGTCGTCCTGGACCACGTACACGGTCACGGAGCGCTCGGCGCCAGCGGCGATCGCGCAAAAGATCGGTGTCGACGCCGACACGCTGATGGAAGTGAACAAGATTCCGGCCGGCATGCGTTTGAAGCCGGGTTCCACAATCGTGGTGCCGCGTGGTTCGGACGACGACGAAGACATCAGTGCCGACGTCGCTGAAAGTGCCGTGCTCGCCATGGAGCCCGACGTTCCCGACACCCAAAAGATGCTGATCCGCGTGCGTCGCAATCAATCCATGGCCGCCATCGCAGTGCGTTACGGCGTTTCGATCGGTCAATTGAAGGCGTGGAATCGCACGCATCGCGATCAGGTTTCGCGTGGCCAGGTGATCGTGCTGCACGTGCCGGTCGGCAAGGCGATGCCGAGCGAACCGGGTCCGGAGCGCATCGCGACCGACGTGCAGGGCGGCGGCGTCGAGAAGATCGGCACCCGTGTCACAGACACGAAGAACGATTCGCGCTACGATAAGAAGAAGGGTCGTGGCCGCTCCGCCGTGGTGAAGGTGTCTGAGCCGGTGGGTAAAGCGAGCAAGCCGACAACGTCCAGCGCCAGCAAGGGCAAGGTGGAGAAGGTGTCGGCTTCCACGTCCAGCAAGGCGTCGAAGGCTGCGGCAGATAGCCGCCAGAAGACCGCGGCCAACGCGAAGAAGGGTAAGTAGACCAAAAAGCGGCTCCACGGTAGTGACCACATGCGTTGCGGGGGCAGCGCATGAATTGCGCTCCGATCACGCACCGTGTTATTCCGACGCCGTCACCTTAGGGTGACGGCGTTTTTCATTCTGCAGATCAATTCAGGCGAATTTCGCTCATTTCATTTATCGTTCGTGCTCAGGCCTCGTCGGCCGCTCATTTCAAAGCTTATGTCGTCGACCCAGCTGCGCGTTTTTCTTCTGTTTTCCGCCGGTTACTTTGTTTCGTACGTGTTTCGCGGCGTCAATCTGGGCTTTGCGCCCTTCATCACGCACGATCTCGGCTTGTCGGCCACTGATCTCGGCTTGCTGACCAGCCTGTATTTCCTCGGCTTCGCGGGCGCGCAGATTCCGGCCGGCGTGTTGCTGGACCACTTCGGCGCACGTCGGGTGACGGCGGTCACCCTGCTATTTGCCGCGCTGGGAATCTGGGTGTTCGGCGCGGCGCACGGCGTTGGCGTGATGATGATCGGGCGTCTGCTGATCGGCGTCGGCGTGTCCGTGTGCCTCGGTGCCGCTTTCAAGGCGCTGGCGCAGCATTTCGCGTCGGCACGGCTGCCGCTGATGAACGGGCTGGTGATGGCGATTGGCGGCTTCGGCGGCGTGATGGTCGGTTCTCCGCTCACGTGGGTGCTGAGCTTCGCCAGTTGGCGTGCGGTCTGCGTTGGCCTGGGCCTGCTCACGGTACTGGTGGCGGTCGCGCAGTGGACCCTCGCGCCGGACACAAAGGAAACCCATCACCAGGCAAGTCTCGGGGCCCAGTTCAAGGGCACTTTGCGCATCTTGAAGAGCGCGGCATTCTGGAAGATCGCGTCGTTTTCGGTCGTGACGCAGGGCGTGTTCTACGCGATGCAATCGCTGTGGGTCGGCGCCTGGTTGCGCGACGTGCAGGGCTTCGAACCGCGTGAAGCTGCCGCGCTGGTATCGATTCTCGGCTTCGCGATGATGGCCGGCTGCGTGGGCTTCGGTGCGGCGGCACGCGGCCTGGAGCGGCGCGGTGTCTCGTTGCACGTGTTTTGCGGCATCGGCATGGCGCTGTTCGTCGTCACCCAACTGCTGATCATGTTCAACGCGCCGCTGCCCGCGAGCCTGCTGTGGGCAGCGTACGGGATCTTTGGCGGTACCGGGATTCTTAGCTACGCTGTGATGGCGCGGCACTTCCCAGCGCAGATGATTGGTCGGGTGAATACCACCCTGACACTGATCATCTTTCTGCTGATTTTCGGCTTCCAGATCGGCGTCGGCGCGGTGCTGTCGCGCTGGCCGGCCAGCGGCGGACATTATCCGGCCGCCGCGCATCTGACCGCCTGGGGCATTCTGATGGCGCTGCAACTGTTGAGCGCGATCTGGTACGTATTGCCCGGCCGCACACGGCTTCAGTCGGCGCACGTGCATGCCGAACGGCAGGTTTAAGGCCTTCGTGGGTCGTTCGCCGGGCAGGGTCATATTTACCGGTTCTATCCCGATTCTGGCCCGTGCAAATTTTGTCCAGCGGCTTCTGAGCCATGCGCTGCAAGGCTTCGACCCGTTTTGGGGCGTGCTCCGTTACGCCGGCTCCCCATCTCGGATTTGGAGGGAAGGGTAGTTTCACGCTATAATTTCAAGGTTTGAGCTTATCAACCCGCACCCTAGCGCCTACCTCTCCCATACCGTTCATCCGCCGCGCGCTTTTGACGCCCCGCACCCTGGCCGATCCGTCCACACAATGGACCCATCGCGCCCCTTGCGACGTCATCAGCAGTACGCGAGCGAGTCTGCGCACGCATCCTGTCGATGCGTTTCGCTGCGGCTCGCAGTCGGATAGACAGGTCGGCAACAGGGTGTTCCCCAAGGAGTCTCCCGTGTTGCCGTCATTTTCTCCCGCTTTGCTCGCACTCGCCGACGGCACGGTCTTTCGTGGTTACTCGATCGGTGCCCCCGGGCATACGATCGGCGAAGTCGTGTTCAACACCGCTATCACCGGTTATCAGGAAATCCTGACCGACCCGAGCTACGCGCGCCAGATCGTGACCCTCACGTATCCGCACATCGGTAACGTCGGCGTGAATGCCGAAGACGTCGAAGCCACGAAAGTCCATGCCGCCGGCCTGATCATCCGTGATCTGCCGGTTCTCGCGTCGAACTTCCGCATGGAGCGCACGCTCCCGCAGTACCTGAAGGACGAAGGCGTGGTCGCCATCGCCGGTCTCGACACCCGTATGCTGACCCGCGTGCTGCGCGACAAGGGTGCGCAGAACGGCGCCATTCTGGCCGGTTCGGATGACGAAGCGAAGGCAATCGAACTCGCGCGCTCGTTCCCGGGTTTGTCAGGCATGGATCTCGCGAAGGTCGTGTCGACGAAAGAAAGCTACGAATGGACCCAGACCGAATGGCGTCTGGGCTCTGGCTACGGCACGCAGAACGCGCCGAAGTACCGCGTGGTCGCGTTCGATTACGGCGTGAAGTACAACATTCTGCGCATGCTGGCTGAGCGCGGCTGCCACGTGACCGTGCTGCCGGCGCAAGCTTCTGCTGCCGACGCGCTCGCGCTCAACCCGGACGGCGTGTTCCTGTCGAACGGCCCCGGCGATCCGGAACCGTGCGACTACGCGATCGCGGCCACCAAGGAGCTGATCGAGCGCGGCATTCCGACCTTCGGCATTTGCCTCGGCCACCAGATCATGGGCCTCGCGCTCGGCGCCAAGACCCTGAAGATGAAGACCGGCCACCACGGCGCGAACCATCCGGTAAAGGATCTCGAAGACGGCCGTGTGGTTATCACGTCGCAGAACCACGGTTTCGCGGTCGACGCTGACACGCTGCCGGCCAATGCCAAGGTCACGCACATCTCGCTGTTCGACGGCACGCTGCAAGGCTTCGCGCTGACCGACAAGCCGGCGTTCTGCTTCCAGGGCCACCCGGAAGCGTCGCCCGGTCCGCACGATATCGCCTATCTGTTCGACCGCTTCACCGCGTTGATGGACACAAAGAAGGCCGGCAAGACTGCAGCGGCATAAGTCTTGTGAAGCGCCCAGGCGGCGCGCGGCTCGCAACGCGAGCCGCACAAAACAGAGCGCGCGCAACGTATTAACGCAGCGCGCCGACGGAAAGAATTCAGGAATACATTAGCGAGAGCGTTATGCCCAAGCGGACAGACATCAAGAGCATCCTCATCATCGGCGCGGGTCCGATCATCATCGGCCAGGCGTGCGAGTTCGATTACTCGGGCGCGCAGGCATGCAAGGCGCTGCGTGAGGAAGGCTACAAGGTCATTCTCGTCAACAGCAATCCGGCGACGATCATGACCGACCCGAACACGGCCGACGTGACCTACATCGAGCCGATCACGTGGGAAGTGGTGGAGCGCATCATCGCCAAGGAACGCCCGGACGCGATCCTGCCGACGATGGGCGGCCAGACCGCGCTGAATTGCGCGCTGGATCTCCACGCGCACGGCGTGCTGGAGAAGTACAAGGTCGAGCTGATCGGTGCCTCGCCGGAAGCGATCGATAAGGCGGAAGACCGCCAGAAGTTCAAAGACGCGATGACCAGAATCGGCCTCGGTTCGGCCAAGTCGGGCACCGCGCATTCGATGGAAGAAGCACTGCAGGTGCAGGCGGACATCGCCGTGCAAACGGGTAGCGGCGGTTATCCGGTCGTGATCCGTCCGTCGTTCACGCTCGGCGGTTCGGGCGGCGGCATCGCGTACAACCGTGACGAATTCGAAGAGATCTGCAAGCGCGGTCTCGACCTGTCGCCCACGCGCGAACTGCTGATCGAAGAATCGCTGCTCGGCTGGAAAGAGTACGAGATGGAAGTGGTCCGCGACAAAAAGGACAACTGCATCATCGTTTGCTCGATCGAAAACCTGGACCCGATGGGCATCCACACCGGCGACTCGATCACCGTCGCGCCGGCGCAAACGCTCACGGACAAGGAATACCAGATCCTGCGTAACGCATCGCTCGCGGTGCTGCGCGAGATCGGCGTGGACACGGGCGGTTCGAACGTGCAGTTCTCGATCAATCCGAAAGATGGCCGGATGGTCGTGATCGAAATGAATCCGCGCGTGTCGCGCTCGTCGGCATTGGCGTCGAAGGCGACCGGTTTCCCGATCGCCAAGATCGCGGCGAAGCTCGCGGTCGGCTACTCGCTCGACGAACTGAAGAACGAAATCACTGGCGGTCAGACCCCGGCTTCGTTCGAGCCGACGATCGACTACGTCGTCACCAAGATCCCGCGTTTCGCGTTCGAGAAATTCCGCGAAGCCGATGCGCGCCTGACCACGCAAATGAAGTCGGTCGGCGAAGTGATGGCAATCGGCCGCACCTTCCAGGAATCGTTCCAGAAGGCGTTGCGTGGCCTCGAAGTGGGGGTGGACGGTCTCGACGAAAAGACCAGCAACCGCGACGAAATCATCCGTGAGATCGGCGAAGCTGGTCCGGATCGCATCTGGTACGTCGGCGATGCATTCCGTGTCGGCATGACGGCCGAAGAGATCTTCGAAGAGACCTCGATCGACCCGTGGTTCCTCGCGCAGATCGAACAGATCATCCTGAAGGAAAAGGCGCTGGCAGGCCGTACGCTGGCAAGCCTGTCGAAGGAAGAACTCAAGTATGTGAAGCAAAGCGGCTTCTCGGATCGCCGTTTGGCGAAGCTGCTCGGCGCGAAGCCGGCGGAAGTGCGCCAGCGCCGTATCGAGTTGAATGTGCGCCCGGTGTACAAGCGCGTCGACACGTGCGCGGCCGAGTTCGCCACGAAAACCGCCTACATGTACTCGACCTACGAGGAAGAGTGCGAAGCGAACCCGACCAACAACAAGAAGATCATGGTGTTGGGCGGCGGCCCGAACCGGATCGGCCAGGGTATCGAGTTCGACTACTGCTGCGTGCACGCCGCGCTCGCCATGCGCGAAGACGGCTACGAAACGATCATGGTCAACTGCAATCCTGAAACCGTTTCGACCGACTACGACACGTCCGATCGTCTGTACTTCGAATCGCTGACGCTCGAAGACGTGCTCGAAATCGTCGACAAGGAAAAGCCGGTCGGCGTGATCGTTCAGTACGGTGGTCAAACGCCGCTGAAGCTCGCACTCGATCTCGAAGCGAACGGTGTGCCGATCGTGGGCACGTCGCCGGACATGATCGACGCCGCGGAAGACCGCGAGCGTTTCCAGAAGCTGCTGCAGGACCTCGGCCTGCGTCAGCCGCCGAACCGCACTGCGCGTGCTGAAGACGAAGCACTGAAGCTCGCCGAGGAAATCGGCTACCCGCTGGTGGTGCGTCCGTCGTACGTGCTGGGCGGCCGCGCCATGGAAATCGTCCACGAGCCGCGCGATCTCGAGCGCTACATGCGCGAGGCCGTGAAGGTGTCGAACGATTCGCCGGTGCTGCTCGACCGCTTCCTGAACGACGCGATCGAATGCGACGTGGATTGCATCTCCGATGGCGAAGCCGTGTTCATCGGCGGCGTGATGGAGCACATCGAACAGGCAGGGGTGCACTCGGGCGACTCGGCTTGCTCGCTGCCGCCGTACTCGCTGTCGAAGGAAACCATTGCCGAGCTGAAGCGTCAGACCGGTGCAATGGCCAGGGCGCTGAACGTGATCGGCCTGATGAACGTGCAGTTCGCGATCCAGCAGGTGCCGCAGGCGGATGGTTCGAAAGAAGACGTGATCTACGTGCTCGAAGTGAACCCGCGTGCCTCGCGTACCGTGCCGTATGTCTCGAAGGCGACCAGCCTGCCGCTCGCCAAGATCGCCGCGCGCGCGATGGTCGGCCAGACACTCGCGCAACAAGGCGTGACGAAGGAAATCGATCCGCCGTACTTCAGCGTGAAAGAGGCCGTGTTCCCGTTTGTCAAGTTCCCGGCAGTCGATCCGGTGCTCGGACCGGAAATGCGTTCGACCGGGGAAGTGATGGGCGTCGGTCAGACGTTCGGCGAAGCGCTGTTCAAGTCGCAGCTCGCGGCAGGTTCGCGTCTGCCGGAGTCCGGCACGGTGCTGCTGACCGTGATGGACGCCGACAAGCCGAAGGCCGTCGAAGTCGCGCGCATGCTGCACGAACTCGGCTACCCGATCGTCGCGACCAAGGGCACGGCGGCCGCGATCGAAGCGGCCGGTGTGCCGGTCAAGGTCGTCAACAAGGTGAAGGACGGCCGTCCGCACATCGTCGACATGATCAAGAACGGTGAAATCGCACTGGTCTTCACGACCGTCGACGAAACCCGTGCTGCGATTGCCGATTCGCGTTCGATCCGCATGAGCGCACAGGCGAACAAGGTCACGTACTACACGACGATGTCCGGCGCGCGGGCTGCAGTTGAAGGTTTGCGCTATTTGAAGGACCTGGAAGTCTATGATTTACAAGGTCTTCATGCTCGCCTAAACTAAGGCTTCGAATACCTGTCCAAGATGTAAGTGCCGCGGTTAAGCGGCGTTCCGCAGGTGCTGTGGCCCGGGTTTTGCCCGGAACGTCAGCCTCCACGGAATGCACTTAACCGCGGTGATTTTTTTTACGGCTGTCTTTTGCATAGAGTTGTTTATGAGCACTGTTCCATTGACTAAGCGCGGCGCGGAAATGTTGCGCGATGAATTGCAGCGCCTGAAATCGGTTGAGCGTCCCTCCGTGATCAATTCGATCGCGGAAGCGCGTGCCCAGGGCGATCTGTCGGAAAACGCGGAATACGACGCGGCGAAAGAAAAGCAGGGTTTCGTCGAAGGCCGTATTGCCGAAATCGAATCGAAGCTGGCCGGCGCGCAAGTGATCGACCCGTCCAAGGTGGAGGCGGATGGGCGCGTGGTGTTCGGCGCGACGCTCGAACTCGAAGACCTCGATTCGGGCGCGAAGGTCAAATACCAGATCGTCGGCGACGACGAAGCGGATATCGACCACGGTCTGATCTCGATCAGCTCGCCGATCGCGCGCGCATTGATCGGCAAGTCGGAAGGCGACGTTGCATCGGTGCAGGCGCCGGGCGGCGTGCGCGAGTACGAAATCATCGCGGTCAGCTACGTTTGAAGGCGGCCCCGGTGTCCTTGATACCGCATCGACTGTTCCGTCTGCTGACGGTGGTGTGGGTCGGTAGTCTGTTGACTATCGGCTATGCCGTCGCGCCGGTGTTGTTCACGTCGCTCGATCGCATGACCGCGGGTGCCGTGGCGGCGCAACTGTTTCGTATTGAGGGCGTGCTGGGTGCGGTGTGCGGCATTTTGCTGCTGGGTCTGGCGAACGTACTGGTGCGCCGGGGCAGCGACGCTTATCGTCGTTTGCGCTGGTTGATCGCCGGCATGCTGGTGTGCGTGCTGGTGGGTTACTTTGCGTTGCAGCCGTTCATGAATGCAATGCGCATTGCCGCGCTGGAAGCGGGCAGTGATGTCGGGCATTCGGCTTATGCGACGCGCTTCGGCATCCTGCACGGCGTATCGAGTCTGTTTTACCTGATCGAAAGCCTGCTGGGTGTGGCGCTGGTGTGGAAGCTGCCGGCGAGTGTCGGCGTCGTGACGGCGGAGCAGGGCGCTCGCAGCGCTGCGGGGAAAGTAACCAGTTGAGTGGTATGGTTCTGCTTTGCTTAAGCGGGTTTGCCTGTAGCGTTACCCACGCGGGCGTCACCCAGGCGGCGCGACCCAAACGATATTAACCAGGCCGCCTGAGCAGTTCACCTTAAGGTGCGGACACCGCCCGCACCCTCGTCATTCGCTTACTTCGACGACTGATGCGCGCGCTTCGCGCTGGTCTGGCGCTTCTTGGCGCGCTTGATATTGCCGCCTTGCGTGACGCGCTCATTGCCGCGCACCACGACCGCTTTTGCCTTCGGCTTGCGCATCGGGATTTCGCTGGGCTTCACCACCGTGACCACGCGCGGTGCGCGGCCTTTACCCGGTTTGGCTTCGACAGCCGCTTCGCGGGCGCTCGGCAGGGCGCCGCGCTTGGCCTTAACAGCCGGTTGTGCTGCCGCTTCCGGCTTCCAGATCACCAGCAGCTTGCCGATATGCTGGATCGGCGCGGCGTTCAGTTGGTCGCAGATCTGTTCGTAGACGGCGATGCGTTCTTCGCGTTCGTCGCCGAACACGCGGATCTTGATCAGTTGATGCGCGCCAAGGTGGACCTTGATTTCCGACAGCACAGCGTCGGTCAAGCCTTCGGCGCCGACGAGCACGACCGGTTTGAGCGCATGTGCCTGGGAGCGCAACTCGGCGCGTTGGTCGGAAGAGACTTTAAGGGCTGGCATGGAAAGTGGGAGACTCGACTAAAATGGCGGCACCTGCATTTCCGAGAGATTCGGCCAATAGCGCAGGGCGGCGCGTCAGAACAACAGAATCGCGGATGACTGCCAGTTTTGGCGGTGGCCGCGCGAATTAACCGCGTATTATCCCCTAAAGCGCCACATTTAGCAGCAAGAGTTCACCTTCAATGGCAAAAAACAAGTTCAACACGGCGTGGTTGCATGATCACATCAACGACCCGTACGTCAAAATGGCGCAGCGGGAGGGCTATCGCGCCCGCGCAGCCTATAAGCTGAAGGAAATCGATGAGCAGGACAAGCTGATCCGGCCAGGCCAGGTGATCGTCGATCTCGGCTCGGTACCGGGCAGCTGGAGCCAGTACGCCCGCAACAAGCTCGCCAAGGGCTCGCAGCGCGACGCCGAGCGCGAGGGCGGCATCGACGGTACGATCATCGCGCTGGACATGCTGCCGATGGAACCGATCGCCGACGTCCATTTCATTCAGGGCGACTTCCGCGAAGACTCGGTTCTCGAGCAACTCGAAGAATTAGTCGGAGAACGCCAGGTTGATCTTGTAATTTCGGATATGGCGCCCAACCTGTCGGGAGTGGCGGTGGCGGATGCCGCGCGAATCGAGCATTTGTGCGATATCGCGATGGAATTTTCGCAAAACCACCTGAAGCCGGATGGCGCCCTTTTAGTCAAATGTTTTCATGGCAGCGGTTACAGCCAGATTGTCGAAAAGTTCAAGCGCCAGTTCAAGGTGGTGGCGGCCCGCAAGCCGAAAGCCTCGCGGGACAAATCGTCAGAAACGTTTATTTTGGGTAAGCATCTGAAGCGTCCCGCGTAGGTGCGCTGCAGGAAGGTTCCACCTCTGCCGATAATGTGCCCATGGCGCCGGAAATTGGCGCTCTGATGGCCCGCTGCGCTATTTGTGTGGTAGTGAAACCTTATGGCAGGGGTCTGCGGACTGGATTAGAATGCTTTCGTGGTGCCGCAAGGCAAATGTAGGCGCCCGTCTAAGTGAAGGAGTGGTGCTTTGAACAACAATATGTTTTCGAAAGCAGCAGTGTGGCTGGTTATCGCACTGGTGCTGTTTACGGTGTTCAAGCAGTTCGACAAGCCCCGTGTCCAGGAAGGCGTTTCCTATTCGCAGTTCATGGACGACGCGAAGAACGGCAAAGTCAAGAACGTCATTGTCCAGGGGCGGAACCTCACGGTCACTCCGGCAGACGGCCAGAAGTACCAGATCGTGTCGCCTGGCGACATCTGGATGGTCGGCGATCTGATGAAGTATGGCGTTCAGGTGAGCGGCAAGGCTGATGACGAACCGAATGCGCTGGTGTCCGCGCTGTACTACCTCGGACCAACGATCCTGATCATCGGCTTCTGGTTCTACATGATGCGACAGATGCAGGGGGGCGGGAAAGGTGGTGCGTTCTCGTTCGGTAAATCCCGTGCCCGTCTGATCGACGAAAACAACAACGCAATCAATTTCACCGACGTCGCCGGTTGTGACGAAGCCAAGGAAGAAGTCTCCGAACTGGTCGACTTCCTGCGCGATCCGCAGAAATTCCAGAAGCTGGGCGGACGCATTCCGCGCGGCGTGCTGCTGGTCGGCCCGCCGGGAACCGGTAAGACGTTGCTGGCGCGCGCTATCGCAGGTGAGGCGAAGGTGCCGTTCTTCAGCATCTCGGGTTCGGACTTCGTGGAAATGTTCGTGGGTGTCGGCGCGGCTCGTGTGCGTGACATGTTCGAGCAGGCCAAGAAGCATGCACCGTGTATCGTGTTCATCGACGAAATCGACGCGGTCGGCCGTCATCGTGGCGCCGGCATGGGCGGCGGTAACGACGAACGCGAACAGACCTTGAACCAGATGCTGGTCGAGATGGACGGCTTCGAAGCGAACTCGGGCGTGATCGTGATCGCTGCAACGAACCGTTCGGACGTGCTGGACAAGGCGCTGCTGCGTCCGGGCCGTTTCGACCGTCAGGTGTACGTCGGTCTGCCGGACATTCGTGGTCGCGAGCACATCATGAAGGTTCACCTGCGCAAGGTGCCGATTTCGAACGACGTCGACGCGGCGGTGATCGCACGCGGCACGCCGGGCTTCTCGGGCGCCGATCTGGCCAACCTGGTCAATGAAGCAGCACTGTTCGCGGCTCGCCGCGGCAAGCGCATCGTCGAGATGGCGGATTTCGAAGACGCGAAGGACAAGATCTTCATGGGTCCGGAGCGCAAGTCGGCCGTGATTCGCGAAGAATCGAAGCGTGCTACGGCGTATCACGAGTCGGGTCACGCGGTCATCGCCAAGCTGTTGCCGAAGGCCGATCCGGTGCACAAGGTCACGATCATTCCACGTGGCCGTGCGCTGGGCGTCACGTGGCAGTTGCCGGAGCATGACAACGAAACGTATTCGAAGGACTACCTGCTGGACCGCCTCGCGATCCTGTTCGGTGGCCGTGTCGCGGAAGAGCTGTTCCTGAACCTGATCAGCACCGGCGCATCGGACGACTTCAACAAGGCAACGGCTACGGCCCGCGCCATGGTGGCTCGCTTCGGCATGACGGACGCACTTGGGCCGATGGTCTACGTCGACGACGAGAACGACGCAACGCCGTTTGGCCGTGGCTTCACGCGCACCATTTCGGAAGCGACGCAACAGAAGGTAGACGCGGAAATCCGCCGCGTGCTGGACGAGCAGTACAACCTCGCGAAGCGCCTGCTGGACGAGAACCGCGACAAGGTTGAAGCGATGACCGCCGCGTTGATGGAGTGGGAAACGATCGACGCCGATCAGATCAACGACATCATGGCAGGCCGTCCGCCGCGCTCGCCGAAGAGCTCGCCGCCGTCGGTGGGCGATGCCTCGTCGGGTGGCAGCCCGGGCACCGAGGTCAAGCCGGGTAACGCGACCGCGCCGGCCTGATAGGCGACCAGTAGAAAGTGCGGGCCGGTGTGTTTCACACCGGCCCGTTTTGCATTTATTCGTTTTACGTGATTGACCGCTACGTGTCGAAAGTCGAATTTCCTTATCTTCCCATCCCTGAACCGCTGCAATGCGGCCGCTTCAAGCTGACCTTTGAACGCCCGTTGGTCATGGGCATCCTGAACGTCACACCCGATTCGTTTTCCGATGGCGGTCTGTACGCGATGCGCGGCGACGCGTTGCGCCAGGCCGAGCGTATGCTGCTCGACGGCGCGGACATCATCGACATCGGTGGCGAGTCGACCCGTCCGGGTGCGCCGCCTGTGCCGCTCGACGAAGAACTAGAGCGGGTGATCCCGCTGGTCGAGCAACTGCGCGGCGCGAATGTGCCGCTGTCGGTTGATACGTACAAGCCGGAAGTGATGCGTCACGCACTGACAGCGGGCGCAGACCTGATCAACGATATCTGGGGTTTCCGGATGCCCGGTGCGGTCGACGCCGTACGCGACAGCGAATGCGGTCTGTGCGTGATGCATATGCTCGGCGAGCCGCAGACCATGCAGCTCGGTGAGCCTGTCTATGACGACGTGGTGAGCGAAGTTCGGCAGTTTCTCGAAGAACGGGTGGCAACCCTGAAGCAGGCGGGCATCGCTCGTCCTCGCATCAGCGTGGACCCGGGCTTTGGTTTCGGCAAGGCGGTGGTCGAACACAATTACGCGCTGCTTGCGCACCTGCCGGACACAGCGCCGCGGGCCGAGCCGCCGTACCCCATTCTCGCCGGCATGTCGCGCAAGTCGATGGTCGGCGCGGTTGTCGGACGCCCGGCGCCGGAGCGCGTCGCGGGCAGCATCGCCGCAGCGGTGTGTGCCGCCGGGCGCGGTGCGGCAATTCTGCGCGTGCACGACGTCGCGCAAACAGTGGATGCATTGAAAGTATGGGCGGCCATGCGCGACGCGGCGAATCACAGCCGCGCGCGTGGCTGAACCCACAAGCCAAGGAGGAACATAAAACATGGCACGTCGTTATTTCGGAACGGACGGGATTCGGGGCAAGGTCGGCGAAGGGCCGATTACGCCGGAGTTTGTATTGCGGCTCGGCTACGCGGCCGGCAAGGTGCTCGCGGGCGCGGACCGCTGGGCGAGAACGGGCGCACGGCCCACGGTGCTGATCGGCAAGGACACACGGGTATCGGGCTATATGCTTGAGGCCGCGCTCGAAGCGGGCTTTTCCGCGGCGGGCGTCGACGTCATGCTGGCCGGGCCGATGCCGACCCCGGGCATTGCCTATCTGACGCGTGCACTGCGGCTCGCCGCGGGCGTCGTGATCAGCGCGTCGCACAACCCGTACTACGACAATGGCATCAAATTCTTCTCCGCCGACGGCAACAAGCTGCCCGACGAAGTGGAATTGCAGATCGAAGAGCAACTCGATCTGCCGCTCGCATGCGCGGCCTCCGAGCAACTCGGCAAGGCGCGGCGCCTCGACGACGCAGCCGGCCGCTATATCGAGTTCTGCAAGAGCACGTTCCCGGCAGCATTCGATTTGCGCGGCCTGAAGCTGGTGGTCGACTGCGCGCACGGTGCCGCGTACGACGTCGCGCCGCACGTGTTCCATGAACTCGGCGCCGATGTGATTCCGATCGGTGTCGCGCCGAACGGTTTCAACATCAATGACGGCGTCGGCGCGACCGCGCCGGACGCGCTGGTGCGCGCGGTGCGCGCGAACCACGCGGACCTCGGCATCGCGCTCGACGGCGACGCCGACCGGCTGCAGGTCGTGGACGCGGCGGGCCGCCTGTATAACGGCGACGAGTTGCTATACGTGCTGGTCAAGGACCGGATGGCGACCGACGGCAAAGTGGAAGGCGCGGTCGGCACCTTGATGACCAACATGGCGGTCGAAGTCGCGCTGCAGGAAGCCGGCGTGAAGTTCGTCCGCGCGGCGGTGGGCGACCGCTACGTGCTCGAACAGTTGCGCGAACACGGCTGGCAACTCGGCGCAGAAGGTTCCGGTCATATTCTCTCGCTTGACCGCCATTCGACTGGCGACGGCATCGTGTCGGCCCTGCTGGTGCTGGCCGCGATGAAGCGCAGCGACAAAACGCTCGCCGAGCTGCTCCACGGCGTGACGCTGTTCCCGCAGAAGCTGATCAACGTGCGGATGCAGCCCGGCGCGGACTGGAAGGGCAGCGACGCGATCCGCCGCGCCATCAGCACGGCCGAGGAAGCGCTGAACGGCCGCGGCCGCGTGCTGATTCGGGCCTCGGGCACCGAGCCTGTTCTGCGCGTGATGGTGGAGGCGGAAAAAGTCGACGACGCCATTCGCCATTCCGAAGCGATCGCCAACGCGGTCAAGCTGGCCACGGCCTAAACCGCGCGTGGCCTAGGCGGCGAGGGACGCCCATGAGTGCGTCCCCGCTGCCGCACCCCTCTGCTGTACATCTCCGCAACGCCCCTCCAAGCACACGCAAACGTTCGCGTCCCATTTTTTCGTCTAATCTGTAGAGCGACGCCTGCAACGCCGCCAAAGCGGCAATTCCTCCGTGCGGACGCCTTTCACCTTAGTAATCTCACTGTCACATCCGTTTCACGGTTAGTCACGTTACTGTCACAAAGAGACCCTAAGCTTCGCGGTGTTCGTGTTATTCGCTCACACCGCTCACACCCTTGGAGGTCTCATGAAATTGATGCAAACCGTGTTCGCTGGCGTCGCTGGCGCGCTTTTCGCGATCGCAGCGCAAGCCGCAGACATCACCGGCGCGGGCAGCACCTTCGCAGCACCGATCTACACGAAGTGGGCCGATGCCTACCAGAAGTCGGGTGGCGGCAAGGTCAACTATCAAGGTATCGGTTCGTCGGGTGGCGTGAAGCAGATCGTCGCGAAGACTGTTGACTTCGCTGGTTCGGACGCTCCGCTGAAGGACGAAGACCTCGCCAAGGAAGGCCTGTTCCAGTTCCCGACGGTCGTCGGCGGCGTGGTGCCTGTCGTTAATGTGCCGGGCGTGACGCCGGGTGAACTGACGCTGTCGGGCGAAGTGCTCGGCGACATCTACCTGGGCAAGATCAAGAAGTGGAACGATCCGGCGATCGTTGCGCTGAACCCGAAGGCTAAGCTGCCGGATACCGACATCGCCGTGGTTCGCCGCGCCGACGGTTCGGGCACCAGCTTCATCTGGACGAACTACCTGTCGAAGGTCAACGCAGACTGGAAGTCGAAGGTCGGTGAAGGTTCGACGGTCAACTGGCCGACGGGTACGGGCGGCAAGGGCAACGACGGCGTCGCAGCCTTCGTGCAACGCCTGCCGGGCGCAATCGGCTACGTCGAATGGGCGTACGCGAAGCAGAACAAAATGACGTATGTCGGCCTGAAGAATTCGTCGGGTACGGTGGTCGAGCCGAAGACGGAAACGTTCAAGGCAGCGGCAGCGGGCGCGGACTGGTCGAAGTCGTTCTACCAGATCCTGACGAACGAGCCGGGCAAGAACGCATGGCCGATCGTCGGCGCAACGTTCGTGCTGCTGCACACGGCGCAGGACAAGCCGGCGCAAGGCACGGAAACGCTGAAGTTCTTCGACTGGGCGTTCAAGAATGGTTCGCAGGCTGCGAACGATCTGGACTACATCTCGCTGCCGGATTCGGTTGTGTCGGAAATCCGCACGCAGTGGAAGTCGAAGGTGAAGGACGCTGCGGGCAAGCCGATCGCCGACTAAGCTACATAACTAAGCGACGCAGCAAGCAGCAGGCATCCAGCAATACATTGGCCGTCCTCATTCGAGGACGGCCAATGGCGTTACCCCGGCATTAGCCAGCATTGTCCGCCGCGCGACAAGTGTCGTACGGCAACTGGAAACAGGTCCATCAGGCTCTCATGTCCGATATCCAATTAGCGCCTGGCGCGGCGAGATCGACACCGCCAGGCAGCACGTCGCAGCAGAAAGCGCCCAGCCGCGCCGGCGACGTCATCTTCGGCGGCCTTGCCCGTCTCGCCGCCATCGTCACCCTGTTGCTGCTCGGCGGTATCATCGTTTCGCTGATCGTCGCCTCCCTGCCGTCGATCAAGCAGTTCGGCCTCGCGTTCCTATGGACCGCCGACTGGGATCCACCTAGCAAGCAGTTCGGCGCATTGGTGCCTATTTACGGCACGATCGCGACCTCGCTCATTGCACTCATCATCGCGGTGCCCGTCAGCTTCGGCATCGCGCTTTTCCTGACCGAACTCGCGCCCGCATGGCTGCGTCGTCCGCTCGGCATCGCCATCGAACTGCTCGCCGCGATCCCGTCGATCGTCTACGGCATGTGGGGTCTGCTGGTGTTCGCGCCGATCTTCGCGACGTGGTTCGAAAAGCCGCTCGGCACGCTCCTTGGCGGCATTCCTATCGTCGGCGCGTTGTTTAAGGGCGCACCGATCGGCATCGGCATTCTCTGCGCGGGCGTGATTCTCGCGATCATGATCATTCCGTACATCGCTTCGGTGATGCGTGACGTGTTCGAAGTCACGCCGGTCCTGTTGAAGGAATCGGCGTACGGCATCGGCTGCACGACCTGGGAAGTGATGTGGAAGATCGTGCTGCCCTTCACCAGGAGCGGCGTGATCGGCGGCGTGATGCTCGGCCTCGGCCGCGCGCTCGGCGAGACGATGGCGGTGACGTTCGTAATCGGCAACACCAATCTGCTCGATAACGTCTCGCTGTTTTCGCCGGGCAATAGTATTACCTCGGCGCTCGCCAACGAATTCGCGGAAGCGGATCCGGGCCTGCATACGTCGGCGTTGATGGAACTCGGGTTGATCCTGTTTGTGATTACTTTCATCGTGCTGGCGATCTCGAAGGTCATGCTGCTTCGCCTCGAAAAAGGGGAGGGCGCGAAATGAGCCAGCCCACTTTGAATATGCCGGGTTCGAACGACGCCGTCGCGCTCGAAGCGATGCGCGTGCGTCTGCAAAGCCGCCGCCGCACGAAGAATGCGGTTGCGCTGACGATGTCGCTCGCGGCCATGGCGTTCGGCCTGCTGTGGCTGGTGTGGATTCTTTATACGACGCTGCGCCTTGGCATCGGCGGCCTGTCAGTCGAATTGTTCACGCAATCCACGCCGCCGCCGAACACCGATGGCGGTGGTCTCGCCAACGCGATCGTCGGCAGCGTGATGCTGGTTGCGCTCGCCACTTTTGTCGGCACGCCGATCGGTATTCTGGCGGGCGTGTATCTCGCCGAGTACGGTCAGAAGGGCTGGCTCGCCAGTCTCACGCGTTTCATCAACGACATCCTGTTGTCGGCGCCGTCGATCGTCGTCGGTCTGTTCGTCTACGCGCTCGTCGTGGCGAAGATGGGCCACTTCAGCGGATGGGCCGGCGTGTTCGCGCTCGCGCTGCTGCAGATTCCGATCGTGATCCGTACCACCGAGAACATGCTGAAACTGGTGCCGAATGCGCTGCGCGAAGCCGCCTTCGCACTCGGCACGCCGAAGTGGAAGATGGTGATGTCGATCACGCTGAAGGCCTCGATCGCGGGCATTATCACGGGCGTCCTGCTTGGCGTCGCGCGGATTGCCGGCGAAACCGCGCCGCTGCTGTTCACGGCGTTGTCGAATCAATTTTTCTCGACGGACATGAACCAGCCGGTCGCGAACCTGCCGGTCACCATCTACAAGTTCGCGATGAGCCCGTTTGCGCAGTGGCAATCGCTCGCGTGGGCCGGTGTCTTCCTGATCACGCTCGCGGTGTTGGGATTGAACATCCTCGCGCGCACGATCTTTTCGAATAAGTAAGGGCGGAGTGTAATCCGATGAACATGGCAGAAACTCAACTCAATCCGGGCACGCGTCCGACGGCGCCCGCCGGTTTCGATCCCGCCCAAAGCGGCCAGGCGCAAGCCTCGTCGCGTCCGAAGATCGAAATCAACGACCTGAACTTCTTCTACGGCAAGTATCACGCGCTGAAGAACATCAATCTGCGGATTCCCGAAGGCAAGGTGACCGCCTTCATCGGCCCGTCGGGTTGCGGCAAGTCCACCTTGCTGCGCACGCTCAACAAGATGTACGCGCTCTATCCGGAGCAACGCGCCGAAGGCGAGATCCTGATGGACGGCGAAAACCTGCTGACCTCCAAGCGCGATATTTCGCTGCTGCGCGCGCGGATCGGCATGGTGTTCCAGAAGCCGACGCCGTTTCCGATGTCGATCTACGACAACATCGCGTTCGGCGTGAAGATGTTCGAAACGCTGCCGCGTTCGGAAATGGACGACCGCGTGGAATGGGCGTTGACCAAGGCCGCACTGTGGAACGAAGTCAAGGATAAATTGGGCCAGAGCGGCTACGGTTTGTCCGGCGGCCAGCAACAACGTCTGTGTATCGCGCGCGGTATCGCGATCCGTCCCGAAGTGTTGCTGCTCGACGAGCCGTGTTCCGCGCTCGACCCGATTTCCACGGGCCGCATCGAAGAACTGATCGCCGAATTGAAGAGCGATTACACGGTTGTAATCGTGACTCACAACATGCAACAGGCCGCACGCTGTTCGGACTACACTGCCTATATGTACCTCGGTGAACTGATCGAATTCGGCGACACCGAAAAGATCTTCATCAAGCCGGTCCGCAAGGAAACCGAGGACTACATCACTGGCCGCTTCGGCTAAGCCGCCGCGCAAAACAACGGAGTACGACATGTCCGATAAACATCTGTCCAGCCAGTTCGACGCCGACCTGAACCTCGTTTCCTCGAAGGTGCTCGAAATGGGCGGCCTGGTCGAGTCGCAGATCGTCAACGCGATGATCGCGCTCAACAACTTCGACCTCGATGTCTGCGAGCAGGTGATCGCCGCTGAAGACCGTCTGAACACGATGGAAGTCGAGATCGACGAAGAGTGCAGCAACATCATTGCGCGCCGTCAACCGGCCGCGCGCGACTTGCGCCTCCTGATCGCGATTTCGAAGACCATCACGAATCTCGAGCGCGCCGGCGACGAAGCTGAAAAAATCGCCAAACGCACCAAGCGTCTGATGGAAGACGGCGCCTCGCGCAGCATCAATATCGCCGAGATCAAATTGTCGGGCGAAATGGCGGTGTCGATCCTGCGCCGCGCGCTGGACGCCTTTGCGCGTCTGGACACGGTCGCCGCCGCACAGATCATGCGTGACGACAAGGCGATCGACGAAGAATTCCGCGCTTTCGTTCGCAAGCTGATTTCGTACATGACAGAAGATCCGCGGTCGATTTCGGTGGGCCTCGATTTCCTGTTCATCGCCAAGGCGATTGAACGGATCGGCGACCACGCGAAAAACATCGCTGAATTCATCATCTACATCGTCAAGGGCACCGACGTGCGGCACAAGTCGCGCGACGCGCTCGAACGCGAAGCACTCAGTTAATCAGTTATAAGGATCAGAGGTGCCGATGCCCAGCAGCATTCTCGTCATTGAAGATGAGCCCGCCATTTCCGAACTGATTTCGGTGAATCTTCAACACGCCGGACACTGCCCGATTCGCGCGTACAACGCGGAGCAGGCGCAGAACCTGATCAGCGACGTATTGCCCGACCTCGTGCTGCTCGACTGGATGTTGCCGGGCAAGTCAGGCATCGCGTTCGCTCGCGATCTGCGCAACAACGAGCGCACCAAGCATATTCCGATCATCATGCTGACCGCACGTGGCGATGAACAGGACAAAGTGCTCGGCCTCGAAATCGGCGCTGACGACTACGTCACCAAGCCGTTTTCGCCGAAGGAACTGATGGCGCGCATCAAGGCGGTGTTGCGCCGCCGCGCGCCGCAGTTGACCGAAGACCTGGTTGCGATCAACGGTCTGAAGCTCGATCCGGCAACGCACCGCGTCGCCGCGCACGCCGAAGGCAGCGAGATCAAGCTCGATCTCGGCCCGACCGAGTTCCGTTTGCTGCACTTCTTCATGACGCATCCGGAGCGCGTGCACAGCCGCACGCAACTGCTCGATCAGGTGTGGGGCGACCACGTGTTCGTCGAAGAGCGCACGGTGGATGTGCACATCAAACGTCTGCGCGCGGCACTGAAGCCGGCCGGGTGCGATGCTATGATTGAGACGGTACGCGGCAGCGGCTACCGGCTCGCGAAGAGCGCCTGACTTTGCGGTAGCGCGAGTGGCGGTGCTTGAGCCACGCGCGTTATAGATGTCGCATACGCCAGATAGGCCACATCGGTCACGTTAAGCGCCGCGGTTTCAGACCCCGGCGTGTACGGTTTTCTCTTCGATCGCTAGAACATGAACATCATCTGGGCGCGCTCCATCGTGTCGGTCGTGCTGCTGGGCGTTCTGTGCGTTGCGGTCGGCGCACTTGTGAACGTCAAGGCAGGGCTGGTCCTCGCGATCGTCATGCTGCTCGCGCAGAGCCTCTTTAGCACCTTCCACAAGCAGCGTTTGTGGCGCCTGCTCGACGCGCCGGTCTACGGCGAAGTGCCGAGCGCCCCCGGCATCTGGGGCGAAATCTACTACCGTCTGCATAAGCTTGCGAAGCGCTGGCACGCGCAGGTGCGTCAGGTCGAACAGCAGCATTCGCGTTTCATCCAGGCGATTCAGGCGTCGCCGAACGGCGTGGCGATGCTCGACGATCACGATCAGATCGAGTGGTGCAACGCGATCTCGGAACTCCATTTCGGGCTCGATGCAAAACGCGATCTGCGTCAGCACATCACGCATCTGGTGCGTCAGCCCGATTTCGTGCGCTATCTGAATTCGCAACGCTACGAACAGATGCTGATCATGCGCGGCATGGGCGAGAAGCGCCAGAACGTGCTGTCGGTGCAGGTGTTTCCGTATGGCGAGAATCGCAAGCTGGTGCTGTCGCAGGACATCACCGAGCTGGAGCGTACCGACGCGATGCGGCGCGACTTCGTCGCCAATGTCTCGCATGAACTGAAGACGCCGCTGACCGTGTTGTCGGGTTTTCTCGAGACGATGCGAGAACTGCCGTTAAGCGAAGCCGAGCGCGGGCGCTACCTCGAACTGATGGAGCAGCAGGCCTCGCGCATGCGTCATATTGTCAACGACTTGCTGGTGCTCGCGAAGCTCGAAGGCGACAACAAGCCGCCGAGCGATCAGATGATCGATATGCGCGCTGTGCTGCGGCATCTGCGGGACGACGCGCAAAGCCTGTCGAGCGACCATCACAAGATCGTGTTCGACGCCGACGAAGGGCTCACGGTAACCGGCGTCGAAACGGAAATTCTCAGTGCGTTGGGCAACCTCGTGACCAATGCGATTCGCTATACGCCGGATGGCGGTGCGATCAGGGTGAGTTGGCAGGCCAACGGCGGCAGTGCGGTTTTTTCGGTCACGGACAGCGGCTTGGGGATTCCAGCCGCGGACATTCCACGTCTGACCGAGCGCTTCTATCGTGTCGACCGCAGCCGCTCGCGCGATACGGGTGGGACGGGCCTCGGGCTCGCCATCGTCAAGCATGTGCTGCAGCGGCACGATGCGCAGCTCGACGTGAAGAGCGAAGAGGGGCGTGGCAGCACGTTCACCGTGCGTTTCCCGGTGTTTCGCACGGCGCGTCGGCAACCGGCGCCGGCCTGAGACCGTCGGTCTGAAAAAAAGCCCGCCTGGAACAATCCAAGGCGGGCTTTTTTTATGCGCAGCGCCGCTAGCTTCAGCGGCGCGCAAACGCGATCAGGCCATCACGAACTCACGAACAGAATTTCCCCAGCAGACTCATCTGCGCATTGCGTGAGGATTTGCCCGGGCGGCGGCGCCGATAGTGGCCGTCGCTTTGCATCAGCCACGCGGACTGGTTGTCGCCGAGAAATGCCGACAGCCCTTCGGCGATCACACGCCGCTTCAAACGACGGTTGTTGACCGGGAAAGCCACTTCCACGCGCCGGAAGAAGTTACGGTCCATCCAGTCGGCGCTCGACAGATACACCTGTTCCTTGCCGCCGTCATAGAAGTAGAAGATGCGGTGATGCTCGAGGAAGCGCCCGACGATCGAACGCACCGTGATGTTCTCCGACAAGCCCGGTACGCCTGGTTGCAACGAACACACGCCGCGTACGATCAGATCGATCTTCACGCCCGCCTGTGACGCTTCGTACAGCTCGGCAATCACGGTCGGTTCGAGCAGCGCGTTCATCTTCGCGACAATGCGCGCCTTCTTGCCGGCGCGAGCATGCTCGGCTTCCGCGCGAATCGCTTCGACCAGTTTCGGATGCAGCGTGAACGGCGACTGCCACAACTCGTGAAGCGACAGTTCACCACCGATGCCGGTCAGTTGCTGGAACACGTGGTGCACGTCTTCGCAGATCTTCTGATCCGCCGTCATCAGGGCGAAGTCGGTGTAAAGACGCGCGGTGCGCGGGTGATAGTTGCCGGTGCCCAGGTGCACGTAACGCTTGAGCGTGGTCCTGCCGCCCGACGACACACGCCGCACGATCAGCATCATCTTCGCGTGGCACTTGTGGCCCACCACGCCGTACACGACGTGCGCGCCCACCGCTTCCAGCTGCGACGCCCAGTTGATGTTGGTTTCTTCGTCGAAGCGCGCGAGCAGTTCGACCACCACCGTCACTTCCTTGCCGTTGCGCGCCGCCTGCATCAGTGCGTCCATCAGAGGCGAGTCGGTGCCGGTACGATAGATGGTCTGCTTGATGGCCATCACGTTCGGGTCTTTAGCTGCCTGCAGCAGCAACTCGAGCACCGGTTGAAAGCTCTCATAAGGGTGATGCAGCAGCACGTCGCCCTGATCGATCACGTCGAACATGCTGGTGCTGTTGGCGATCTGCGGCGGAATCGCCGGAATATGCGGCACGAATTTCAGGTCGGGCCGGTCCACCATCTCCGGCAATTGCATCAGCCGTACCAGATTGACCGGGCCGTCGGCGAAATAGCAATCCTTGGTGGTCAGGCCGCTTTCGTCGAGCAGGCGCCGCACGACATGCGAGGGCGTCTCCGCCGACACTTCGAGCCGCACCGCGTTGCCCAGATGTCGTGCCGGCAGTTCGCCCTGCAACGCGACACGCAGATTGGTGATTTCGTCTTCGTCGACGAACAGTTCGCTATTGCGTGTGATGCGAAACTGGTTGCAGGTGCGCACCACCAGATTCGGGAACAGCTCGCCGACAAAGCGCTGCAGCAACGAGCTCAGCAGCACGAAGCCATGCGGATAGCCCGACAGTTCCTGCGGCATGCGCACGAGCCGGGGCAAGGCACGCGGCGCCTGCACGATGCCCATCATCGCCTGGCGGCCGAACGCATCCTTGCCTTCGAGCTCGACGACGAAGTTCAGGCTCTTGTTGAGCACGCGCGGAAACGGGTGAGCCGGATCGAGGCCGATCGGCGTGAGCACCGGCAGCAGTTCGTCGAAGAAGTAGTTGCGCGCCCATTCGGTCTGCGCTTCGTTCCACGCTTCAGTGCCGTGAAAATAGATGCCTTCTGCTTCGAGCGCGGTGAGCACCGTGTCGTGCAGCATGGTGTACTGGCGATGCACGAGCCTCTGCGCGCGCTCGACCACGAGGTCGTACACGTGCTGCAGCGACATGCCGTCCGGCGACAGCGCGCCCGGGTTGTCGCGCATCTGTTCCTGCAGTCCGGCCATGCGGACTTCGAAGAATTCGTCGAGGTTGCTACTGGTGATGCAGATGAAGCGCAGGCGTTCGAGCAAAGGGACGGCAGGGTCGGCAGCTTGTGCCAACACACGCTCGTTGAAACCCAGAATGCCCAGCTCGCGATTCAATAAGGGGTAGCGGATGGACATCGGCAGCGAGAGTGGAATGTCAAGAAGGGAGACGTAAAGACGCTCGGAAATTCTCACAGTATGATGACGTTGTTATGACATTCTCGAAGTTATAAATTCTACGCCGTATTCATTGCGTGTCGTAATTATGACGCAGTGCATGTGGGACCATAGGGCACCCCCATTACTGCGAGGCGACATCGTGAGGTCCGGTACGCTTAGAATGGCGTCTTTGAACAGCGCGGCCGGCCACAAGGCGCCCAAGGCATCCGGTGGGCATCCGGCACCTTTCGCATCTACCGCCGCCGCGCTCGCGCGCATGGAGTCCGCTTACTCGATGGTCACTACTCCACAACTCCTTGCTGCCGTCGATCTCGGCTCGAACAGCTTCCGGCTGATCGTGGGCCGTGTCGAGGAAACCGACGCGGGCAGCCAGATCTATCAGGTCGACGCCTTGCGCGAGCCGGTGCGCCTTGCCGCCGGCCTGTCGCGCGACAAGATGCTCGACCGCGCCTCGCAAGTGCGCGGCTGGGACGCGCTCAAGCGCTTCGGCGAGCGCTTGCGCGACTTTCATCCCGATCATGTGCGCGCCGTCGCCACCAATACGCTGCGCATCGCCAAGAACGCGGGCGAGTTTCTCGGCGAGGCGCAAGCCGCGCTCGGTTTTCCGATCGAAGTGATCGCTGGGCGTGAAGAAGCGCGCCTGATTTATGCAGGGGCTGCACACTCCGTGCCCGCGAGCGCGGGCAAGCGTCTCGTGGTGGATATCGGCGGTGGCTCGACGGAATTCATCATCGGTTCGCACTACACGCCGATCAAGATGGAGAGCCTGTATATCGGCTGTGTGAGCCACAGCCGCGCATTCTTCCCGGCAGGCAATGTCGACGAATACACGATGCGCCAGGCAGAGCTTGCCGCGAGCCGTGAAATTCAGATCATTTCCGCCGAATACAAGAAAACCGGTTGGGAACAGGCCATCGGCTCGTCCGGCACCGCGCGGGCGCTCGCCGAACTGGTCGAGGCCAATGGTTTCAACGACCCGGGCGTCACGCACGGCATCTCGCGCGGTGGGCTGGAGCGCCTCAAGCGCGCGCTGATCAAGGCGGAAAACGTCAATCGTCTGAAGCTGGTCGCGTTGAAGGGCGATCGCATTCCGGTGCTGGCCGGCGGCCTGTCGATCATGATCGCGGTGTTCGACGAACTCGGCGTCGATTACGTCGATACAACAGACGGTGCGCTGCGCCTCGGCGTGCTGTACGACTTGCTGGGCCGTTCGCAGCACGAGGACATGCGCACGGTGACGGTGGAAGGCTTCATGCGCCGTTACGGTGTGGACCGCGCGCAGGCCGGGCGTATCGGTGAGCTCGCGGTGCGCTTTTACGAGCAGTTTGCCGAACCGGACGAAGAGCGCCGCGCCGAGAACCGCATGTTCCTCGGCTGGGCCGCGGCCTTGCACGAAATCGGACTGTCGATTTCGCACAGCGCCTATCACAAGCATTCCGCCTATATCGCCAGCAACGCCGACATGCCGGGTTTTTCGCGCACCGACCAGGCGCGGCTCGCCGCTCTGGTGCTCGGCCACGCGGGGAAGCTCGGCAAGCTCTCGCAAACGCGCGAAGTGGAATGGCCGCTGCTGTTCTGTCTGCGGCTCGCGGCGCTGCTGTGCCGCCGGCGTGCGGATGTCGGCTTGCCGGGTATCGCGGTTGCGCAGGTCAACGGCGGTTATGAAGTGCGTTTGCCGAACCAGTGGGTGGCTAACAATCCGCTGACGGATTACAGCCTGATCCAGGAAGCCGCGGAGTGGGAGAAGGTTGGCATTCCCTATCGCGTGGTTTACACGGACGATTGAGAATCATGCGCTGTAAATAAAAAAGCCCGGCGGATTAGCCGGGCTTTTTTTATGTGCATCGATCGTCTACTGAACCAACTGAATGGCGAGCGCGCCGCTCAGCGCGGCGATGCGTCGCCGAGGAAGTGCCGCGCGTAACGCGCGTTGATATCCGTCAGACGCAACAGCGTCAGAAAGTCGGCGGTGTTGAAATCGGGATCCCAGGCCGGTGCGCCGCAAATCTTCGCACCGAGGCGCAGATAGCCCTTTACCAGCGGCGGCGGCGCGACGTCGGCGCCGGTTTGCAATTCTTCCACGGGCAGCGGCGTGTGCGGGAACGCGCGATATTCCGGCGCCGTCATCGCGTTGTCGCGCAGCGAGCAGTAAAGATTCGCCGCGTAGTGGCCCCCGTCGACCATCGCGACGCTCGCGCAGCCGAGCATCGTCTCATAGCCGTTGTGCTTCATGTACGCGGCGAGTCCTGCCCACAACGACATGATCACCGAGCCGCTGCGATAGTCGGGGTGCACGCATGAGCGGCCCACTTCGACCATCTTCGCGCGCAGGTGCGTGAGACGTGACACGTCGAATTCGCTTTCGGCATACAGGCGTCCGATACGGGCGGCCTGATGCGGCGGCAGCGCGCGATAGGTGCCCACCACCTTCAGCGTGTCGAGATCGCGCACCAGCAGGTGATCGCAGTATGAATCGAACACATCGACGTCGAGGCCGGCCGGACCCGTCAGACGGGCGCCCATTTCATCGGCGAATACACGGTAGCGCAGACGCTGGGCCTCGCGCAGTTGCTCGTCGGTGCGTGCCCACGTCACTTGCAGGCGATGCTGGGCGGTGACTGTCTCTTCGGCGCGCGGCAGGCGACGCGTTTCGAAGATCGAAGCCAGGGGCAGGGTGGGCGTCGGCAGTTCTCGCATGTGGCGTCCTGGTCGAAAAAAGGGAGATTTCTTTTTTCGCCAATGTAGTAACGCCTGGTGACGCTCGCATGGCAAAGCTGTGACGATTGGATGACTGCCCGTAAGCTGCGTGCGCGCGGCTTGTAATGTCGTGGGTAGGGCAGGTCATGTGTTGTTTCCGCGCGACCGGTGGGACTGGCGGGCGCAGCCGGGCCTCTTCGAAGACCAGGTTGCGCGACCTCATCAGATCAGATCAGATCGGGACTCATGGCCGCGCGCAGCACGGCCTGGTCGTCGCCGTCGCGCTCACGGCTTTCGATCCACCACAGGCCGGCTTTCTTCAGCGGCCAACTCGCTCCGCTGTTGCCGAGCAAACGTGCTGCAACGTGGCCGAGCGTCGGTTGATGGCCGACGATCACGACGGTCGGTGCGATGCCTTTCGACCAGCCGGCGGCTTCGAGCACGTCGTCTGCGCTGGCGTTAGGCGCGAGTTCACGCACCACGCGATACTGGTCGCTCAAGGTTTCCGCGGTCTGAATGGTGCGCACCGCAGGACTCGCGAGGACCACTGCGTCGTCGGGCAGGCGGGTGCGCAGCCACTTGGCGACGTTTTGCGCCTGTTTGCGGCCCCGCGTGGTGAGCGCGCGGGCGAGATCGCTAGCGGCGAAATCTTCGGCTTCGGCGTGACGCCAGAGGATCAGATTCATGCGTGTCTCCTTGACTCTGGTTGCGGCGTAGATAACAGCGCCGGGTTTTCAATCACTGTCGCATGCGAGCTTGTGAGGACGCAAGCCGGTGGCGCGTGCCGAATATTCACATCAGTTCGCATGAGTTCCTGACGCCCAGAAAGCAAAAACCCGCGAAGCCGAAGGCGACGCGGGTTTCGTATTGCTTTTCGTGGTCGGAGCGAAAGGATTCGAACCTTCGACCCTCTGATCCCAAATCAGATGCGCTACCAGGCTGCGCTACGCTCCGACGAATCCGAGATTCTACGTGGCATTGGGTGCCAGAGTCAATCACGAATTGCGTCGGGATGAAAAAAGAGTGTCAGACGCTCTACTGTGGCAAGATCGTTGCGGCGATTTTGCCACCGTAGAGCGCGAGAATCGCGCCATGGATGGTCGGCGCGTGCCCTTCGTGCAGTGCGACGCGCCGATTTATCCCCTCAACTCAATGCCGGCGACGCATCCAGTGCGGCATGTGCTGGTGCGTGACCCAGTGATGCAGCATGCCTTCGCCGTCATGTTCGCGCCTGTAGGTTCTCGATTCGAAAATGGACAGGGCGAGCAGCACGAGCAGGCCTATTGCAAGTCCGATCAGACCTGCGATCGATTCAGCGTCCATGGCAGTCTCCTATGACACGCAACTGTGCCTCTATAGTAGGACACGCGTAACAAAATGGCAGGGGTGGCAGGGGGACGCGGCCTGCCGCGACCTCGTCGAATGCGAATTGCAGGTAGACTCTCGGCGCTTCGTTGCCGTTATTGTCATTCTGTTTCGAGAGTCTATGAACCGCGTTTTGTTGATTGTGTTGATGCTGGCTGCCGGGCTCGCCGGCTGTGCCAACGATCCTTCCGGCCACCATGGCGGCCCGCCGCCGAAAGATCCCGTCGACTACCACGGTGTGCCGACCGACGACCGCCCGCCTGTCATGGCGCCCGCGCCCTGAGCGCTCGCAGGGAACGAAAGCGAAGCACCGGCGCGGGCACGCCGACGCTTCTGACCCGCGCAGACTATTCGCGCGGACGGCGCGGGCTGCAGTTATTCTAGGGCGAGGTGCACGCGTGATATGTGTGCGCTTGTTTCAAGCCGTAACCGTGTGCGGCGTGGTCGTTCAGACCGCCGCCCCCGCCATGCCTCGCACGACACCTGGCAAAAAGCGCGCGAGCGTGACGCCACGCGCGGCCATGAAGATCAGCATCGCGGCCCACAAGCCGTGATTGCCATACAGCGCCAGCAAGGCCCACGAGGCCGCCACGAACACCGCGAACGAGACCACCATCGATGTCATCAGTTCATGCGTGCGAGTGGCGCCGATGAACACGCCGTCGAGCAGAAAGCCCCACACTGAGATCACCGGCAAGAGCGCGGCCCATGGCAGATAAGTTTCGGCCGTGGCGCGCACGACGGCCTGATTGGTCAGACCTTCGATGATCCATGAGCCCGCGCCCCAGTACACCAGCGAGAAGCCCAGCGCACCGAGCGCTGACCACAGTGCCGTCACCTTGATGGCCTGCGCGAAAGCGTGCCGGTCGCGCGCGCCGATCGCAGCGCCTACCAGCGCTTCGGCGGCGTGAGCGAAGCCGTCGAGTCCATAAGCCATGAAGGTCTGAAAATTGAGCAGCAGCGCGTTGGCGGCAAGCGTGGCGTCACCTTGCTTCGCGCCGAGATGCGCGAACCAGCCGAACGACGACAGCAGACAGAGCGTGCGTACGAAGATATCGCGATTCAGTACCACCAGTCGCTTGAGGGCGGCGGCGTCGAAGAGGGCAGCGCGGTTCAGTGCCGGCAAACCGCGCAGCCGGCCGTGCCACAACAACGCGGCGCCGAGCACGAAGCCCAGCGCGTCGGCGGTGGCCGTGGCCGCGCCGATGCCAGCCACGCCCCAATCGAATACGTACACGTACAAGAGCACCGCCGCGATGTTCACGCTGTTGATGAACACTTGCGAGAGCAGCGCAAGCCGCACCTTCTGCGTACCGAGTAGCCAGCCGAGCACCACATAGTTGCCGAGCGCGAGCGGCGCGGCCCAGATGCGCGCGTGGCAGTAGATCTGCGCGTGGCGCTGCACCGCGTCGCTGCCGCCGATCGCGCGCAATGCGTAATCGATCAGTGGCACTTGCAACAGCAGCACCGCGGCGCCAATTGCCGCCGCCAGCAACAACGCGCGTACGACGTTGTTGCGCAACTCGGCGTGATCCCCCGCGCCGTGCGCTTGCGCGACGAGGCCCGTGGTGCCCATGCGCAGGAAGCCGAAGCCCCAGAACACGAAGTTGAAGAACAGGCCGCCGAGCGCCACGCCGCCGAGATAGGACGCGCCGTCCAGATGGCCGGCGACGGCGGTGTCGACCGCGCCGAGAATCGGCTGGGTGAGATTGGCGAGGACGATTGGAAACGCCAGCGTCAGCACCCGGCGGTGCCAGCGCACCGGGACGGCGGGGGCTGTCACGGTCGCGCCGTTCCCCAAGGGGACTTCCTCCGGGGCCTGCGCGGGGTCGCTCAATTACGTTCCTGCACGCACACCCATGGCGAGACGACCACGGCCCACAGATCGGGGTCGCGCGCGGCGAAATCGGCTGCGGTTTCCGCCTGCACGCGTTCGACAAGGCCGGAAGACAGCCATTGCGTGACCTGCGTGGTGTCGTCGCTGGCGATGGCTTCGGCGACGCTCACCAGATCGATGTCGCGCGCGACGCGCAGCAGGATACCGCGCGCGAAAAAGCGTTCGAGTTCGGTCCAGCCGATTTTGGCGGTTTCGGCGAGCAGCTTGGCGTACAGCGGGCTATGAGTGGCGTCGTTGGAAGTCATCGTAAGCGGGTTCTGACGGGGCCGTCACTATAAACCATCGGCGCGGATCGCCAGGGCGGCGCGCGTTCCGGTACGCTTAGGGTCTTTCGGCAAAATTCATTCTGAACCTTCATGTCACTGGATTTAACGGCGCGCGCTGCGGGCGCGCAAGCTCATGTAGTGGCCGACGCCACACTCACGCGCACTGACGTGGAGCGCCTCATTGCTACGAGCATGGCAGGGAATAAAGAGCCGCTCTATTTCACCGACTGCGATTTCGAAGGCGCCGATCTGTCGCGACTCGATCTGCGCGGCGCAGAATTTCATCGCTGCACGATCGTCGAGACGTCGTTTTTCGGTGCGACGCTGTCGCACACGCGCTGGGTCCGTTGCCGCGGCCGCGAGGCGGATTTCGCGTCGGCCGATCTGGTCGACGCGGCGTTCCAGTCGAGCGATCTGAACAACACCAGTTGGCGGCGCGCGAAGCTTGCCTCGGCGTCGTTTCACAGCTGCAAGCTGACGGGCGCCAATTTCGAAGCCTGTACGGCGCTCGGTTTGAGCTTCGTCGAGACCTTGCTGGTAGGCGCGCATTTGCGCGGCCTGTCGTTTCGCAAGGCCACTCTCCAGCAACTCGATTTCTCCGACGCCGATCTGGCCGGGGTCGATTTCCGCGAGGCGATCTTCGACGGCGGCAGTCTGAAGGATGCCCATCTGAAAGGCGCACGCTTTGACGGCGCGGACCTGCGCGAGGCGGATCTGAGCGGCGTGCGGCTTGTCGATGCGGCGCTGTTCAAAGGTGCGACGATTTCGCATCAGCAGGCCGCGGTGCTCGTGACCGAACTGGGCCTGCGAGTCATGTGATCGCGCTGCAAGCTGGCCGATTTTAGCCATTCGGCCAGCTTGAACGAATCAAGGCGTGTGCTTATCATTTAATTTATCGATTCATTAACCGCGGCCGATTTTCAGGCTCGCAATTCGTCAGCGGATTTGAAGATTTTTAATGTATTCGCTATTCGCGAATTTGTTATGAGGAAACGCGACTGCTTATTCGTGTCGCTCAATAATCGCTAATACCTCGGTATGGTGCGTTGGCGCACTAAAGGTTCGCAATACATAAAGCGTCCGGATCATGCTGGGCGGGGCTAGCGGGAATCGACTAACGGGCTTTCATCAGGCTTTTCCGGTGGCGCGTGGGTAGGTGATTGATTTATAAGGACTGGCGAACCGCGGACGCGATTTTAACTTGCCGCTTTTATGCCGTGTCATGTGGTGCAGACGGGGGTATTTACCCCGCTTATTTCCGACATTTTCTCTTCACGTAATGCGGACTCCGTACGCCGCGTCACATTACCCATGCAATTAATAGATTGCGCTTGTAAAAGGGGGTTGTTAGATTTCCTTCTGGCGCATGGTGAACCGGTCCTTTGCCGATATGCGCCGAACCCCCGTTAGCCCGGCCTCGTGCCGGGCTTTTTTTCTGGCCGACTGCGCTCGGCGCGCTGTTCGCGTTCGCCGAACGCGTCGATCCGCGCTCTGGCCGCTGGCGCCGCCGCCAGCTCGAGCGGCCCTGCGCCTGCGTTATTGCGTTGCCACGTTGCCTTTACTGCTTGCAGCGAACCACCATCGACCGGTTCTTGACGTTCGCACCGAAAACTCCGCCGATCGAGCCACCCGAGGTCGCGCCGTTGTCGACGTCCTTCGAAACGACGTCGTAGCCGTAGTTGCCGCAGACCTCGCCTGCGCGTTTGTAGCACTCGGCCCAACTGGAGCTCGCGTCACTTCCGCTGCAGTTGATTGCAAAGCCCGTATCGCCGCTTGGCAGGTAAGTCATGGTGGTGGTGCTGGAACAGCCGCCGAGGCTGCCGAGCGTCAGCAGGCCAAGGCCGATCGCCGCGGCCGTTGTTAAGGACGCCAGTGCGCTCTTCATTGCAGATTCCTTACAAATGACAGGGGAAGACGCGGCGCGAAGCCGCGTCATGCATAGGATTGGGCGTTTTATAGCACGCGCGGTTCCCTCGACTGCTACTGCAGGGCGCGTGCCTGAAGCCGGGCGGCTAGCGCGCCGGCAGTGCCCGCGACGGGTCGATCGAGCGGCCCTGATAGCGCAGTTCGAAGTGCAGCATGACACGGTCGGTGTCGGTGTCGCCCATTTCGGCGATCTTATCGCCGCGGGCGACCGACTGGCCTTCCTTCACCAGCAGCACGCGATTGTGCGCGTAGGCAGTCAGATAGTCGGCGTTGTGTTTGAGGATCAGCAGGTTGCCGTAACCGCGCAAGCCGTTACCCGCATAGACCACTGTGCCGGACGCTGCGGCAACCACCGGGGTGCCCGCCGCCGCCGAAATATCGATGCCCTTCGAATTGCCGCCGTCGAAGCCTCGGATCACCGTGCCGTCAACGGGCCAGATCAGCGAGATCATCGAAGCCGGCGCGGACGGCGGCGCGCTATCGGCGGGTGCAGGGCGGGGCGCCGCCGAAGCGCTCGCGCTTCCCGCACCGCTGCTGCGGGGTGCGCCGCCCGCAGCACCACCTGTGGACGCCACATTGCCCGGTGGCCCGACACGCAGCACCTGTCCGACCTCGATGCTGTCCGGGTTGGTCAGGTTGTTCCAGCGCACGATGTTTTGCACCGGTTGCCGGTTGCTGCGCGCGATCTTCGATAGCGTATCGCCTCGTTCGACGCGGTAAAAGCCTGACCCCACCGGAGCGGACCCGCAGGCGGCAAGCACCGCCAGCAACGACGCGCAGGCGAGCCGTTTCATCATTCTTGTTGCGTTAAGCATTGGACCTCGCAAAGCGCTGCCACGCGCCGATCCCGATCACGCGGCAGGTAGATGCAAAGCGTCCGATTCTAACGGTTTTGCGCTGCAGCATCCGAAAAACGGATGCAGAGGCGGGCGCGCGCAGCGGGAACGCGGCGAAAAGCCGCATAACCCGGCACGTCGCGATGAGCGGAAAACCTGCAATCAGCGCAGCTTGCTGACGCTGATACGCAGTGCGGCTGTCTCGGTTTGTCCTGGTTCGAGCCAGCGCAGTCCCATGCCGTTGTGGATCGCATCCGGCAAACCCAGCCACGGCTCGACGCAGTAAAAGTCTGAGTCAGCGGCTTCGGTCCATGTCGTTACCGCGTACCAGGGTACCGAGTCCGGCCGTTGCAGATCGATCGTGATGAGCCGGTTCAGACCCGGCGCGACGAGGCGCACCGGTTGGTCCGGCGCACCGACGAGACAATGGAAGCGGTCGAGAATGCGCGCCTCGTCGAGTGTGTAGCGCGCCGCGCCCGGTTCTGCTGTGCTGATCGAGCCGTCGCTCTGCTGATAGCACCGTTCGGTGGGCGGCAGTTCCAGCGAGGTCTCCGCGCGCTGCGCGTGCGGCAGCGTGAAATAGAAGTGATGGCCGGCGTAGTAGGGCAGCCGCGTGTCGCCGGTATTAGCGGTGCTTAACGTGACTTCCAGCGTATGCGTATCGACGAGCCGGTACGCCGCCTCGAAACGGAAGCCGAACGGATAGCCGCCGCGTGTCGCATCGCTGTCGGCGAGCGTCATGCGCAGGCCGGCGCCGTGCGTGTCGGCGTGGGTTTCGAAGGGCAGGTCGCGTGCGAAACCGTGCATCGGCAATTCGCGCACCGTGCCTTGTGCGTCACGCCAGAAGCCAATCTTGCCGTCGACGCGATGCCGGCCCAGAAACGGAAACAGCAGCGGATTGCCGCCGCGAATCCTGGCAGGCTGGCTCCAGTCGGCGTTCTCGGGCCAATGAATGACTTCTTCGCCGTCGATGATCCACGACAAAAGACGGCCGCCGGCTTGCGGCGAGAAACGGAGCACGGAGGCGTCCTGGGCGATCTCGAGAATGTCCTGTTGCGGGGAGAGGGGCATGGTCGATGGGCTGGTTGATAAAGGGTTGAGTGCGGGTTGGGTGCGGTTCAAACGTGAGTTGAGCGCGGCTCGAACGCGGGTTGTGAACGTTCGAACGGCGCCGCATACCGGCTCGCGAAGCAACGATTTTGCGCTGCTTTGCGCTACGGGGAAACCCTTCTCGGGAAATTGCGGGTGTCCGGGAAGCACTATCTTTGTCGATAATCCACGGACTGCCCGGTCACTTGAACGACCGGGCGAGATCGGCTCAGGAGGCTTTATGGATCTCGCAATGGCAATGGGTGTGGCGCTGTTCGGCATGTTCGCGGCAAGCACGGTCTACTTTTTCTACAAGCTCGAGCGCTGATCCAGTCATCTGCTTCGCCTTCTGCCGGGCCGTCAATGCGGGCCCGGCACGACGGGCCTGGTACGACAGACCTGGCACAAGTCTCGCGCATCAGTACATTGAATTTCTCATGATCGCAGGGCGGCCACCGGCGGCGCTCTGTTTCTTTTACCGCGACGTAACAACGGTTTCCAGTTGTGACGCAGCGCATCAATATTTCCCCGAATGCGGTTCAAACGCTTGGCGCTGACTTTGCAGCCAGGCATAATCGGTGCGCTTTGACGCGCCGTGGATGTCATTTTGCGGCGCGCTGTTCCCCGACATTTTCCTTACAAGGACCGCCGCGTGAACCTGTCGTTTCTAATTTTCCTGAGCGTGCTGCAAGGCGTCACCGAACTTTTCCCGGTCAGCAGCCTCGGCCACACGTTGCTCGTGCCCGGCTTGTTCGGCATGCATATCGACAAGCACGCGCCGCAGTTGCTGCCGTTCCTCGTCGCGTTGCACCTCGGTACGGCGTTCGCGCTGCTGTGGTACTTCCGCAAGCGCTGGTGCGCCCTGGTGCGTGGCTTCTTTGCTTCGTTCGGTGGTCGTCGCAACGACGACGCGCACATGATGTGGGCGCTCATCATCGGCACGATTCCGGCGGGCCTCGTCGGGCTGATCCTTGAGAAACGTCTCGAGCGGATTTTTCACGATCTGCGCATTGTCGCAATCGCGCTGATCGTGAATGGCGTGCTGCTGTGGTTCGGCGATCGCCTGCAACGTTCGCGCGCGCACCAGGCGCCGGAGAAGCTGACCTTCCGCCAGGCGTTTTTCGTCGGCCTCGCGCAGGTCGGCGCGTTGATTCCGGGCTTCTCGCGCAGCGGTCTGACGATGATCGCCGGTAATGCGGCCGGCCTGACGACCGAGAAGGCTGCCGAGTTTTCGTTCCTGCTCGGCACGCCGATCATCTTCGCGGCCGGCGTGCTCGAATTGCCGAAACTGTTCCATGCGCCGGACCAACTCGCCGATGCATTGCTCGGCGGCGTGCTGACCGCAATCGCCGCGTATCTCAGCGTGCGTTTCCTGATGCGTTATTTCGAAGGCCGCGGACGTCTGGCTTCGTTCGGCGTGTACTGCGTGATAGCGGGGATCGTGTTCCTCGGCTGGTTCATGCTGCATCCGCAGCCGGTCTGATTGCGTTCGAGATGCCCGCTACGGCCCGCTAAGTGCTGGCGTGCGACTGGCGGGTAAGAAGCGATCGGTTATAATCCGGGCCCGGCTCAACGCGCCGGGCCCGTTTGTTTTGTGATGCGGCGTGCTGACTGCTGATCAGCGTTGCCGTGCGCCGGATCGGATTTCCACAGTCCCCGGCCCGGTCAGTTAGAATTTCGGTATCCCACGAACCTTGTGGCAGTTATAGCGCACAGGTTCCAATGCCCGATACGGGTTCTCATTGCGGGCGATGCAGGTTGTACACGTTCGTGTAGCATCGCCTCACGTCATTACGGCAGTAGCTCAGCTGGATAGAGCATCGGCCTTCTAAGCCGAGGGTGGGGGGTTCGAGTCCCTCCTGCCGTACTTCAAAAGCCTTGCGTCGCGCATCGAAGCCTCACCGCTGCGATGCGCGTCCGGCCGTTTACTCTGCCGGCTGCACGTCGATGGAATCGACCCGGTTCGGATAGAACGCCAGATGCTGGGCGATCTCTTTCACGGGCGCGTAGGGCGACTCGTAGGTCCAGACCGCATTCACTGCCCGCTCGCCGCCAAGCGGAATGCTGTAGTACGCGCAATCGCCTTTATATGGGCAATAAGTCGCGTGATCGGTGCGTTCCAACAGCGTCATCTCGACGTCATTGCGTGGAATGTAATACACCGGCGGATACGACGCCTCGCGCAGCACGAGCGCATTGCGCGTATCCGCGATCACGCGGCCGGCTACCGTCACCACCACGTGGGCTTTGTCCGGCTCGATCGTGATCGGATGATCGGGACCGGGTACCTTGATGGTTTTTTCAGTCATGCTGTCGAGCTCCTGAATAAGTGGGCAAGCCTGCAACACGTTGCAATGGGTTTCGAGCCGCCATCCGCGGGAATGATCGCGTCCTGCGTCGAAGCATACGCCGGTCGTGCAAACGCGTTGTGTCGGTGATTGCGTCGAAAACGAGTCGCGTGCGCCGTGGGGTGATCCGCGCGGCGAAAATAAAAAAGGGCAGCCGAAGCTGCCCCGTCAAAATCCCACCATCAGGCGGACTGTTGCTAACGGCTTACTGCCTGATGTTCAGCGCGGCCGTCAGATCCCCCATCGGCTTGCTGCCGTTGCTGACCAGCGCTGCATCACGCGCGGCGATGCCTGGCAGCGTCGGCAGCGAGAAGCGGTGCGTGATGAAGCGCAGAATCGACGTCGTGTCGTACTGCGTGTGATCGACGAAACCCTTCTTCGCGTACGGCGAAATGATCAGCGCCGGAATCCGCGTGCCCGGACCCCAACGATCGGCCTTCGGCGGCGCCACGTGGTCCCAGAAGCCGCCGTTTTCGTCGTATGTCACGACCACCAGCATGTTGTTCCATTGCGGGCTTTTCTGCAGATGCGAGATCACGTCGGCGATATGCTGGTCGCCCGAGGCGACGTCGGTGTACCCCGCGTGCTCGTTCAGGTTGCCCTGCGGCTTGTAGAACGACACTTGCGGCAGCGTGCCGCCGTCGATCGCCTTGATGAACTCGGAGCCTGCCAGACCGCCGTCGAGCAAATGCTGCGATCGGTTCGCGGAGCCCGGTGCTAGATCGGCGAAGTAGTTGAACGGCTGGTGATGCGGCTGGAAGTTTGGCGCCGTCAGGTTCGCGCCGTAGATCACATTCGCCGTGCCGGTTTGCGCCGCCGATACCGCCGCACCCCACGCGCCGCCGTACCACGCCCACGACACCTTCGCGTTGGTCAGCAGATCGCCGATGTGCTGTTGCGTCTGCGCCGGCAGCGTGGTGGCCGCAGTCGGGTCGGCGAGGTTGGCGTCGCCGCCCGAAGCCGCCTTGTTGCCGCTCGGCTGATACGGCGGCTGCATCGTGTTGATCGCGTAGAAGTCAGGCGTCAGGTTGCCCGAGAGCACGTATTTCGGCGGCCCGCTGAGTGCCGAAGCCGGCGAGTTGGTCGCAAGCTTCAGCGTGACGCCGTCGCTTTCCACCGACGAGATCGAGGTGGCTGCCGGGCTCTTGTCCGCATTCGGATAGGTCGGCGTGCACGCGCAAACCAGCCACTGGTGATTCAGGAACGAGCCGCCGAACGCGCCCATGAAGAAGTTGTCGGCCAGCGTGTATTGCTGGGCGACTTTCCACAACGGCAGCTTGTCGGCGTTGAGCGTGTAGTGACCCATGACGAGGCCGCCGGAATCCGCCCACGCGGCGAACTTGTCGTTCTTGCCGCCATTGATCTGCATCTGGTTTTCATAGAAGCGGTGATACAGATCGCGCGTCGTGGCCGTGATCGGCGTGTTGAAACCATTCGGGTCGTCGATGGCGAACGGGCTGTTCGGCAGATTGGCCGTCATCGCTTGCGTCACCACCGGCGTCACGCCGGTTTGCGTCAGGCCGTTCCACACTTGCGGCAGCGTCGCGAGCGGCGTGCCGTTGCGGTCGACCTGCGTGGCGCTCGCCGCCGTCACGTTCTGCAGACCGTTGGCACCCGGAAAGTTGCCGTACAGATTGTCGAAGCTGCGATTCTCCGCGTAAATCACCACGACCGTCTTGATCGACGTGATGTCCGGTGGCGCGGTGACATTGTCGCCGCCGCACGCATACAGACTCAACGCTGCTGCGATCGCGACAGGCGCCGCGCAGATCAATTTTTTGTTCATTTGGTATGTGTTCTCTCTCTCGCGTTGGGGACGGGCCGCGTGCATTGCTTACACGGATGGCCGCGAGCGAAAGTTTGAACAAGGTATTTGACAGAAACATGTAACTAATTACGAATAGCTTGGGTTTTGTTTTTTCCGTCGGCTGTATGTCATTTAAACGACATGTCGATGAAATACGCTCGCGGACTTCAATATCGCAAACTCACATCATTCATATGCGGCCTGGTCTCGCGGGGATTCGGAAAACAACGGTTCGGCCGCAGGCGCGGCGGCGCGTGGGACCGGCAGGTACTGGCGCGGTGCTGGCGATGGCGCTCGCGGCCATGACCGTAATTCTGGCCGCGTGCGACTCAGGCTCGCAGAGAGCGGGGGCCAAAGCGGACGGGAGCGGCAACGCGCAAGTGAGCGCCAGGGCGGATGCGAACGCCAACGCCAACGCCAATGCGGGCGTCGGGACCCAGACGAGTGCGTCGCCGGCGTCCACGTCTACGGCGGCCTCTGCTGTCAAGGTGGCGGCACATGAAGCCGGTCAGACCCGCGCGCAAGTCTACGAATCCGTGCGGCAGATGACGGCGCTCGGCAAGCAACTGTTCTTCGACGCGTCGCTATCCGGCTCGGGCAAGCTGGCGTGCGCGTCGTGCCACAGTCCCGATCACGGCTTTTCGCCGGCGAATTCGCTGTCGGTACAACTGGGCGGCAACGACATGCACCGCACCGGCATGCGCGCCGCCCCGACGCTCAAGTACCTGCAATCGGTGCCGGCGTTCGCCGAGCACTATCACGAGTCGGACGACGAAGGCGACGAAAGCGTGGATGCCGGGCCGACCGGCGGCTTGACGTGGGACGGCAGGGTCGACCGCGGCTCGGACCAGGCGCGTATTCCGCTGCTGTCGTCGTTCGAAATGGGCAGCACACCTGCGAAGGTCACGGCGGCGGTGAAAGCCGCGCCGTATGCGGAGGCTTTTCGCGTGGCATTCGGTGAGCATATTTTCGATAGCGACGACGCCACCTTCAACGCCGTGCTGCAAGCGCTGGAAACCTTCGAGCAGGCGCCCGAGCTTTTCTATCCGTACACCAGCAAGTACGACGCGTATCTGGCGGGCAAAACGCAACTGACCCAGGCCGAGGTACGTGGTCTGCAACTCTTCAACGACGAAAAGAAGGGCAATTGCGCGAGCTGCCACATTAGCCAGCGCACCATGGACGGTGCGCCGCCGCAGTTCAGCGACTTCGGTCTGATTGCGATCGGCGTGCCGCGCAACCGCGCGCTGCGGGTGAATCGCGATCCGCATTTCTACGACCTCGGCGCATGCGGGCCGGAGCGTACCGACCTGAAGGGCCGCGCCGAATTTTGCGGCATCTTCCGCACGCCGACGCTGCGCAACGTCGCGTTGAAGAAGAGTTTCTTCCACAACGGCATCTATCATTCGCTGGATCAGGTAGTGCGCTTTTATGTGGAGCGCGACACGAATCCGGAAAAGTTCTATCCGGTCTCGAAGGGCAAAGTGCAGAAGTTCGACGATCTGCCGCAGCGTTACTGGGCCAATCTGAACACCGAGCCACCGTTCGATCGCAAGCCGGGTGACAAGCCGGCGCTCGACGAGGCCGAAATCAAGGATGTGGTGGCGTTTTTGAATACGCTCACGGATGGCTATAAAGCGGGAAGCAAAGCGGCCGCGAATTGATCGCCGGGCGATGGGCGCGCGGCCGGTTGGGGCGGGACGTGCCGCCGCGGGTGTGGTCAGTGGCCTGCGCCGGCAATGATGTAATAGCAGCCGACCAGCAGAAGCGCGAACGACATGAGGGCGCATGCCATGCCGGCGCGTGTCAGCAGATTTGGCCAGCGTGCGCGAGGGAGGCTGTCCATTTGCACGATGCGCCGCGCAAGACCGGGATCGCGGCCGATGGCGAACGGCACGAGCGCGACGCAAAAGAGCGCGAGCGCGACGGCGAAGGTTTCGAGAGCAAACGAGATGTCCATAAGGCGGCGTTGGAAGCTTGATCGGCGCTGCAGCGCAATGGAGCTATCTTAAGAAGACGTTTCATAAGAAGATATGAGACTCGTCCTAAAAGTCTGAGCGGTCGTCGCGCCAGTTCGTTCCCGCCAAGCGGCAATCGGATGCTGCACGCTGCCGTGGGTCGTTGCGAAGCCGTATCCACACGGCCGCTTCGAAGGCGACATGCTATGCTTTTGGGGTCCAGATCACGAGCCGCCGTGAGCGCGCTCGAGACCGCCGAACTACTCTTCGAGGAGAACCCTTCATGTCGATGCGACCCCGTGCCCTGTTTCACCTGACCGTCGGTGGCCTGCTGCTTGGCGGCGCCATCGGCGCGCAAGCGGCGAACCTCGGTTTTCTGAACGACACGCCGATCAGCTACATGAAGCAACGCGACGTCGACTCGATCAAGAGCGCCGTGTTCACTGCCTTGAACGACAAACAGGACGGCGAGAGCGCGAGCTGGGTTAACGAAGGCACCGGCAACAGCGTGAAGATCGACGCGACGATCAGCATCGCCAGCACCGCGAAGGATGGTGAGCGCACCTGCCGCGACGTCGGTGTCGTGCTGAATGCGAAAGGGCAGTCGATGAACCTGCGTCCGCAGTTCTGCAAACAGGGCAGCGGCAACTGGCAATTGCAGAAAAAGCACTGAGCGTGCGGGCTGGTATGGCAACGCGCGCCGGCTTGCCGCCGGCGCAGGCTGAAGCCGTGCGTCCTTGCGGCGCCTTGCGACGATGAGCGCGCGGGTCGTCTCGTGCGGCGTCGTGCTCCTCGACCCGGACGGCCGGGTGCTGCTCGCGCACGCCACCGAAACGTCTCACTGGGACGTTCCGAAAGGGCATGGCGAAGAGGGTGAGGCGCCACACGTCACGGCTTTGCGCGAGATGGTCGAAGAGACCGGTATTGTGATTGAACCCGGGCGCTTGAAGGATCTCGGACTGTTCGTCTATCGGCGCGACAAGGATCTGCATCTGTTCGCGGCGCGCGCGACGGCTGACGAACTCGATCTGTCGTCGTGCACCTGCACGTCGCTGTTTCCTCGCCGTTCTGACGGCACGCTGATCCCCGAAATGGACGCATATCGCTGGGCCGCGCCGGACGAAGTCGAGCGGTATGCGAGCCGCAGTCTCACACGGCTCTTCCAGACCGCACTTTCGCTCGCGGAACTGCATCGAACGCTTTAACGGCGGATTAGTTGATTGATCTGTCGCGCCGGGGCACCTGGACCCGTACCCACCACGCGCGCTGCCAACGCGCTCAGTCGAGCGCGCGGTCGTTCGGATGCGCGAATAGCGTCCGGTTCTGTTCTGACAGCGGAAAATTCAGATTGATGCCGTGCGGTGGAATCGGCTGGGTGAACCACTGGTTGTACAGACGTTCCGCGTCGCCCGCAATCTGGCCGCGCGCGATCACCCCATTCACGAGCGTGCGCAGCGGCTCGTCGCCCTTGCGGAACATGCAGGCGTAGACCTCATAGCCGAGCGGCGTGCCGGTTACCACGAAGTCTTCGGGGTGCGGGTCGGTCGATTTGAAACCGTACACGATCGGCTCGTCCATCACGAAGGCCACTGCCCGGTCATCCTTGACCGCGGTGAATGCTTCCGCATGGTCGCGTGCGCTCGTGATGCGCATGTTCAGATGCTTCTCGGTGTTCAGGCGGCGCAGCAGGCGCTCGTCGGAGGTGCCCGCGGTCGTCACGACTGTCTTGCTGGCCAGGTCGGGAAAATCCGTAATGCCGCTGCTCTTGCGCGTGATCATGCGCACCGCGTACTGGAAGAAGCTGTTCGAGAACGCGGCCACGTTTTCGCGTTCCACCGTATGCGTGGTTGAGCCGCATTCCAGATCGATCTGGTTATTCAGCAACATCGGCGTGCGGTTCGACGAGGTCACGGTGATTTCGTGCACCTTCAGTTGCGGCAGGCCGAGCGTTTTCTTGATTTCGTCGACGATCTGCAGCGCGATGGTCTGCGAGTAGCCGACCGTGCCCTTGCCGTCGAAGTACGAGAAGGGAATCGACGCTTCGCGCACGCCGAGTACGACCACACCGTCGTCGTGAATCTTCTTCAGCGTGCCGGTGAGTTCGTCCGCGTGAGCGGGGCAGGCGAGCGATGCCGTGCCGAACGCGACCAGCGCCACGAGTGCGCAACGCATGCTATGCGTGGCGCGTGCGGCGCGGGTTAGGTGAGTAACAGGAACGGTACGCGTATGACCCGCGCCTGGTGCTGTGTCCCATGCACTTACCCCGCGACGGGCTGCAACTTTCATCGGGCCTCCCGGACTAGTGCGTGCACGTATGCCGCGCTGTCACTGTCGATGGAACATGATGCAACGAAACGGCGTGCATCCCGCTCACGAAATGCACGCCGTATTTGACGCCAGATAAGCAACGTCAGATGCGCTTCGCGCTGTAGTGGCTCCAGCTTACGCCGGCTTGCCCCAACTGTCGCGCAAGCTGACGATGCGATTGAACACGGGCTTGCCCGGTTTCGAATCGACGCGGTCGGCGACGAAATAGCCATGGCGCTCGAACTGATAGCGTTGTTCCGGCAGTGCGTCGCGTGCACCCGGTTCCAGGTAGGCGTTGACCACGCGCTTCGAATCCGGATTCAGCGCTTCGAGGAAGTCGCGGCCGCCTGCGTCCGGTTGCGGTTCCTTGAACAGACGGTCGTAGATGCGCACTTCGGCCGGGCACGCGGTTGCCACGCTGACCCAGTGAATGTTGCCCTTGACCTTATAGGTGTTCGCGCCTTCGGTGCCCGATTTGCTGTCCGGGAAGTAGTTGCAGTGGACTGCGACGATGTTGCCGTTCTCGTCCTTGTCCGCACCGATGCATTCGATCACATAGCCGTAGCGCAAGCGCACCTTGTTGCCCGGGAACAGGCGGAAGTAGCCCTTCGGCGGCGTTTCGCTGTAGTCCTCGCGTTCGATCCACAGTTCGCGCGAGATCGGGAACTCCCGAACCCCCATTTCCGGATGATGCGGGTGGATCGGCGCATTGCACGGTTCAGTCACGCCTTCGGGGAAGTTGTCGATGATCAGTCTGACCGGATCGAGCACGGCAGCAGTGCGCGGCGCCTTGTCGTCCAGATCGTCGCGCAGCGCGCCTTCGAACACGCTCATGTCGATCCAGGAATCGACCTTGGTGACACCGATGCGCTCGCAGAACAACTGGATCGCTTCCGGCGTGAAGCCGCGGCGGCGCACACCGACGATGGTCGGCATACGCGGATCGTCCCAGCCCTCGACATGGCCTTCGGTCACGAGCTGCAGCAGTTTGCGCTTGCTGGTGATCGCGTAGGTGAGGTTCAGCCGCGAGAACTCGATCTGTTGCGGCAGCGGGCGCGTGAAGATTCCGGCTTCGGCCAGCTCGCTCAGAATCCAGTCATACAGCGGACGGTGGTCTTCGAATTCGAGCGTGCACAGCGAATGCGTGATGTTTTCCAGCGCGTCCGAGATGCAGTGCGTGTAGTCGTACATCGGGTACACGCACCATGTGTCACCGGTGCGGTAATGGTGCGCGAAGCGGATCCGGTAGATGACCGGGTCGCGCATGTTGAAGTTCGGCGACGACATGTCGATCTTCGCGCGCAGCACGTGCTCGCCTTCCTTGAACTCGCCGGCTTTCATGCGGCGGAACAGGTCGAGGTTTTCCTGCACCGAACGGTCGCGGAAGCGCGACGGCGTGCCGACTTCTGAAGCCGAGCCGCGGTTCGCGCGCATTTCTTCGGCCGACTGGCTGTCAACATACGCCTTGCCGCGTTCGATCAGCAGTTCTGCGAATTCGTACAGTTTGTCGTAATAGTCGCTCGCGAAATAGAGCTGTTCCTTGCCGCCTTTTTCCCACTCGAAACCGAGCCAGCGCACGGAGTCGATGATCGAGTCGACGTACTCGACGCTTTCCTTTTCCGGATTCGTATCGTCGAAGCGCAGATGGCACACGCCGCCGTAGCTGCGCGCCACGCCGAAGTTCAGGCAGATGCTCTTGGCGTGACCGATGTGCAGGTAGCCGTTCGGCTCGGGCGGAAAGCGCGTTTCGACGCGCTGGCCCCACTTGCCGGTGCGGTTGTCTTCGTCAATGATGTTGCGGATGAAATTGGATGCCGCTGGCGCGTCGTTGCGTTCGGTATTCATGCGAGAAGGTGAAAGTCTGTCGGGGACGCGCAATGCGCCCACTTATCCGTCAATTCTACCTGACGCGTTCGCTCGCGGCAGGCGAGTGCGGCGCGCAGCCAACGTTTGAGCGGTTTCGAGCGGTTTTTGGGGGCAGACGAGATCCTGCAAGCTGTGTTTAAGGTGCTGTAACAGGAGGTAAAACGTTTTGTTGGCGCGGTCCATGGCGACTTACGATGCGGGCGGCGCACTCTCCACGCGCCGCGCACGGGCGATATGTTCGCCCACGGATTTTTTCCCCGGCGCCGCTTTGCGCCCGTACGGCGCAAGTCAGGCAGCCTCGCCCCACCCCGCGCCCCGCTCAATCCGTTTCGGATTGCGCTGCCTGTACCCTGTCGTGTAGCGCCGAGCGCAACGCAGCCGGGCGCGCAGGCCGCCTCACCCATTGGGCCGCCCTGGCATGGACGCTTTTCGTTCGTGCGACATGGCGTTCCTAGTTCCCGGAGTTTCTCGGATGTCCGTCCTGTCGCATGACGCGCCTCGCGCGCCTTTCGTCTCTTTGTCTTTCGCACGGATCGTGACGGCTACGGCCGTGTTCGCCGCGCTCGCCGGCAGCTTCGTCGCGCCGGTCCCCGCGCTCGCGAAAACGCCGCCGCCAAAGGCCGTGCTGGACGCGTCGGCGGTGGCCGTGCCGGATCGCTACAGCGCGGACACCGCACAGCAGATCTTCGCCGCTGGCGGCAACGCGGTGGACGCCGCTGTGGCGATCGCCTTCACACTGGCCGTGACCTGTCCGGATGCGGGGAATATCGGCGGCGGCGGGTTCATGACCGTGTTCATGGACGGCAAGCCGTATTTTCTCGACTATCGCGAGCGCGCGCCGCAACAGGCGACCCGCGACATGTACCTCGACGATAAAGGCAACCTCGTGCCGGCTATGAGCCTCGTTGGCCATCGCGCCGTGGGGGTGCCGGGCACCGTCGAGGGTATGTGGGCAGCGCAACAGCGCTTCGGCAAGCTGAAATGGAAGCAGGTGCTGGCGCCCGCGATCCGTTACGCCACCGACGGCTTCCAGGTCGAGCCGGGGTTGCAGCAGCGCCACGACGCGGCGGCGAAGAATTTCGGCGGCAAGACCAACTTCGACGCCTACTTCTCGAACCTGAAGGCGGGCGTCATGTATCGCCAGCCGGAACTCGCGCAAACTCTCTCGCGCATCGCCAGCGACGGCGGCCGTGAGTTCTACGAAGGCCGTACCGCCGATCTGATCGCTCAGCAGATGTATGGCCACGGTCTGGTCACGAAGCAGGACCTGATTCAGTACAAGGCTGTCTGGCGCCAGCCGCTCACCGCCGATTGGAACGGCTACCAGATCGTGACCGCGCCGCCGCCGAGTTCGGGGGGCATCGGGCTGATTCAGATGCTGAAGATGAAGGCCGATCTGAAGCCGGCGTTCGATGGCCTCGAGCTGAATTCCGAGCCCTATGTCCATCTGATCGCGCAGATCGAAGACCGCGTGTTCGCCGATCGCCAGCAATACATCGGCGACCCCGATTCGTACAAGGTGCCGGTCGGCAAACTGACCGGCGACGCCTACCTCGCGCAACGCGCCGATGAAGTGAAGCCCGACGAGGTGCCGGGCGCCACGCCCGTAAAAGGCGGCCTCGGCGACGTGATGCCGGAGAAAGCGCAAACCACGCATTTTTCGGTGGTCGACAAATGGGGTAACGCCGTGTCGAACACCTACACGCTGAACGGGTCTTTCGGTTCCGGCGTGGTGGTGGACGGCGGCGGCTTCCTGCTCAACGATGCGATGGACGACTTCGCCACCAAACAGGGTGCCGCCAGCCCGTCCGGCGCAACGGCGGACGACCTGAATGCGGTGGCCCCGGGACGCCGGCCGCTTTCGTCGATGACGCCGACCATCCTGTTGAAGGACAACAAGGTGTCGCTCGTGATCGGCACGCCTGGCGGCTCGCGAATCCTCACATCGATCTTCCAGGTCATGACCAACCTGTACGATTTCAACATGACGCCGGCCGACGCTTTGGCTGCGATGCGGTTCCATCATCAGTTGCTGCCGCCGAAGACGATCTATTTCGAGCCGTATCATCCGATCACGGGCGAGTTGGCCGACCAGTTGAAAGTCAGGGGCTACAGGCTGGAAGGGCAGTCGTTCAACGGCGACGTGCAGATGATCCGCGTCGAAGGGACGACGCCCGAGCCGGCGGCCGATCCGCGCGGCGTGGGCGTGGGCCGCGTGATGCATTGAAGCGCGGCTTCGGCCGGGCGAAGCGAATGATTGCGGGGGCGGGCTGCGGAAACGGCCCGCGGAGGCGGACTGCGAAGACGGACTGCGAAGACGGACTGCGGAAACGTACCGCAGCAACAACTGCAGACGCGGACCGCGGAAACATATCGCGAATGCGAACTTGAGAAACGAACTGCGACGGGGAACGCAATGAGCGGACAAAAACTAAACGTACTCGTGCTGCCGGGCTACCAGAACTCCGGCACGGGTCACTGGCAGACGCTTTGGGAAGCGCTCGATCCCGCCTTCGTGCGCGTGCAGATGCCTGACTGGGATCATCCGACGCGCGACGCGTGGTGCCGCACGCTAGACGCCGCAGTGGCCGCAGCCGACTCGCCAGTGGTATTCGCCGCACACAGCCTTGGCTGCCTGACGACCGCCTTCTGGGCGTCGCAGTACGCGAGCGCTGCGCAGTTGGCGAAGGTGGCGGGCGTGCTGCTGGTGGCCGTGCCGGATCCGTCCGAGGCGCATTTTCCGCAGGACGCCACCGGCTTTGCGCCGGTGCCGCGCACGCCCCTGCCGTTCGCGAGCATTGTCGTGTCGAGCAGCGACGATCCTTACGGCGGCGTGCCGTTCTCGCAAACTTGCGCAAGCGGGTGGGGCGGCCGCTGGATCGATATCGGGCCGCGCGGCCACATCAATGCCGACAGCGGCCTCGGCGATTGGGACGAGGGGCGGCGCTGGGTGGCTTCGTTAGGCGAGCGGCGGTGACACCGTCATTTTGAAAACCGCCGCTGCCTCAGCCGGCCTCAAATCACCGACTGGTCCCGCAACGCCGCGATTCGTGCTTCGTCATAGCCGAGCACATCGCGCAGGATGCTGTCGGTGTGCTCGCCGAGCGTCGGCGGATGGGACAGCGCTTCGGGCGGTGTGCCGGTCATATTGATCGGATTGCGCACCAGTTTGACCGCGCCGCCCGACGGATGCGGCAGATCGACCTGCATGCCGCGCGCCACCACCTGCTCGTTCTCGAATACTTCGCCCAGATCGTTGATCGGCCCGCACGGCACACCGGCTGCTTCCAGGGCGGCAATCCATTGCTGTTTGCCCTGCAGACGCACCATGTCGGCAAGAATCGGCACGAGGATATCGCGGTGGCGTACGCGCGCCGGATTGGTCGCGAATCGCTCGTCGTTGGCGAGTTCGGGGCGCCCACCCGCCTCGACGAACTTGCGGAACTGGCCGTCGTTGCCGACCGCGACGATGATCCAGCCGTCGCTCGTCTGGAAGGTCTGATAGGGCACGATGTTCGGATGCGCATTGCCCCAGCGCACGGGCGGCTGGCCACTCGCCAGGTAATTCGAATTCATGTTGGCCAGCATGGCCACCTGCACGTCGAGCAGCGCCATGTCGATGTACTGGCCTTCGCCCGTTCGGTCGCGATGCGTGAGCGCCGTGAGCACGGCGATGGTCGAATACATGCCGGTCATCAGATCGGCGATCGCGACGCCGGCCTTTTGCGGGCCGCCGCCCGGCTGGCCGTCGCGCTCGCCGGTAATGCTCATGAAGCCGCCGATGCCCTGCACGATGAAATCGTAACCGGCGCGCTGCGCATACGGGCCGGTTTGCCCGAAGCCGGTCACCGAGCAGTAGATCAGATCGGGCTTTACTTCCTTCAGCGACGCGTAATCGAGGCCGTACTTCTTCAACTGCCCGACCTTGTAGTTCTCCAGCACCACGTCGCTTTGCGCGGCCAGTTCGCGGATGATCCGCTGGCCTTCGGGCGAAGCGATGTCGACGGTGACCGAGCGCTTGTTGCGATTGGCCGCGAGGTAATAGGCGGCTTCGCGGGTGTCGGCGCCTTCCGGCGTTTTCAGGTACGGCGGCCCCCAGTGGCGGGTATCGTCGCCGACTTCGGGTCGTTCGATCTTGATGACGTCGGCGCCGAAATCGGCAAGCGTCTGCGCGCACCAAGGCCCGGCGAGCACGCGTGTGAGGTCCAGCACGCGGATATGACTGAGAGCGCCCATATTCTTCAATGTCTCCTGTGTCGACCGGAGTTAGCGCTTCAGCTGTCGGCCAGAGTTCGCGCTTTAGCGCGCTACTCTTGGCCCCATGCAAAGCACTTACTCCGGTCCCATGCAAGATGTGTGGGTGGTGACGCGGCGCGCATGTCGCCGCGGATGGGGGCAATCTTAAGCGATTCCCGCGCGCCGGCGCAGCCAGCCGAACGGCATAGGACGTGCGGCGCGCCTTGCCGCGTCACTCGCTACCCGGCCAAACCTGGCCGAATGGCTATTGGGTCCAGGGCGGGGACAGGGCCGCCGCCGCGCACGGGCGCCGATCCCGTATAATCAGTCGTTTAAGAAACAAACAGTTGGCGCATCCCCATGATGCCGCCGGTAACAGCCAGGACCGTCCCCCGCACGCTATGAAAGCCGCCGAAATCCGCGAGAAATTCCTCAAGTTCTTCGAATCGAAGGGCCATACGATCGTTCGCTCGTCGAGCCTTGTGCCCGGCAACGACCCGACGCTGCTCTTCACCAATTCGGGAATGGTGCAGTTCAAAGATGTGTTCCTCGGCGCGGAATCGCGTCCGTATTCGCGCGCCACAACCGCGCAGCGCAGCGTGCGCGCCGGCGGCAAGCACAACGATCTGGAAAACGTCGGCTATACCGCGCGTCACCACACGTTCTTCGAAATGCTGGGCAACTTCTCGTTCGGCGACTATTTCAAGCGCGACGCGATCCACTACGCGTGGGAATTGCTGACCGGCGTGTACCAGCTGCCGAAAGACAAGCTGTGGGTCACCGTCTATCACGAAGACGACGAAGCGCACGACATCTGGGCGAAGGAAGTCGGCGTGCCGGTCGAGCGGATCATCCGCATCGGCGACAACAAGGGCGCGCGCTACGCGTCGGACAACTTCTGGCAAATGGCCGACGTCGGGCCGTGCGGCCCGTGCTCGGAAATCTTCTACGACCACGGTCCGGACGTGTGGGGCGGGCCGCCGGGATCGCCGGAAGAAGACGGCGACCGCTACATCGAGATCTGGAATCTCGTGTTCATGCAGTTCAGCCGTGATGCGCAAGGAAACATGACGCCGCTGCCCAAGCAGTGCGTCGACACGGGCATGGGTCTCGAGCGTATCGCCGCGGTTCTGCAGCACGTGCACAGCAACTACGAGATCGATCTGTTCCAGGCGCTCATCAAGGCCGCAGGCCGCGAAACCGGCGTGGCCGATCTGACGAACAACTCGCTGAAGGTGATCGCCGATCACATCCGCGCCTGCTCGTTCCTGATTGTCGACGGTGTGATTCCGGGCAACGAAGGCCGCGGCTACGTGCTGCGCCGTATCGTGCGCCGCGCGATCCGCCACGGCTACAAGCTGGGTAAGAAGGGCTCGTTCTTCCACCGCATGGTGCCGGACCTCGTCGCGCAAATGGGCGGCGCCTATCCGGAACTGAAGGACGCGGAGCAACGCGTGACCGACGTGCTGCGTCAGGAAGAAGAGCGCTTCTTCGAGACCATCGAGCACGGCATGTCGATTCTCGAAAGCGCGCTGGCCGATCTTGAAGCGAAGGGTGGCAAGACGCTCGACGGCGAACTCGCGTTCAAGCTGCACGACACCTACGGCTTCCCGCTCGATCTGACGGCAGACGTGTGCCGCGAGCGCGAAGTGACGGTCAACGAAGCCGCCTTCGACGAAGCCATGGCGCGTCAGCGCGAGCAGGCTCGCGCGGCCGGCAAGTTCAAGATGGCTCAGGGCCTCGAATACTCGGGCGCGAAGACCACCTTCCACGGCTACGAAGAAATCATCTTCGACGACGCGAAAGTGATCGCGCTGTATGTCGACGGCGCGTCGGTCAAGGAAGTGAACAACGGCCAGCAGGCGGTCGTTGTGCTCGACCACACGCCGTTCTACGCGGAGTCGGGCGGCCAGGTCGGCGACCAGGGCGTGCTGGCGAACGCGAGCGTGCGCTTTGCGGTGACCGACACACTGAAGGTCCAGGCGGACGTCGTCGGCCATCACGGCACGCTCGAGCAGGGCACGCTGAAAGTCGGCGACGTCGTGAAGGCGGAAATCGATGCGGTGCGTCGCGCCCGCACCGAGCGCAATCACTCGGCCACCCACCTGATGCACAAGGCGCTGCGCGAAGTGCTCGGCTCGCACGTGCAGCAGAAGGGTTCGCTGGTCGATGCGGACAAGACCCGTTTCGACTTCGCGCATAACGCGCCGATGACCGACGAGCAGATCCGTCAGGTCGAAGCGATCGTGAACGCGGAAGTGCTGGCGAACGCGCCGGGCATTGTGAAGGTCATGCCGTTCGACGAAGCAGTGAAGGGCGGAGCGATGGCGCTGTTCGGCGAAAAGTACGGCGACGAAGTGCGCGTGCTCGACCTCGGCTTCTCGCGCGAGTTGTGCGGCGGTACGCACGTGCATCGCACGGGCGACATCGGACTCTTCAAGATCGTGATGGAAGGCGGCGTGGCTGCCGGTATCCGTCGCGTGGAAGCGATCACGGGCGACAACGCCGTGCGCTTCGTGCAGGATCTCGACGCGCGGATCAATGCGGCAGCGGCCGTGTTGAAGGCGCAGCCGTCGGAACTGACGCAGCGGATCGTGCAGGTGCAGGATCAGGTGAAGTCGCTGGAGAAAGAACTGAGCGCATTGAAGTCGAAGATGGCTTCGAGCCAGGGCGACGAACTTGCAGGTCAGGCAATCGAAGTGGCCGGCGTGCATGTGCTGGCTGCAACGCTCGAGGGCGCGGACGTGAAAACGCTGCGCGAGACGGTCGACAAGCTGAAGGACAAGCTGAAGAGCGCGGCGATCGTGCTGGCCTCGGTCGAGGGCGGCAAGGTGAGCTTGATCGCCGGTGTGACGGCGGATGCCAGCAAGAAGGTCAAGGCCGGTGAACTGGTCAACTTCGTTGCTCAGCAAGTCGGCGGTAAGGGCGGCGGGCGGCCGGATATGGCGCAAGCGGGTGGCACGGAGCCGGCGAATCTGCCGGCGGCACTGGCAGGCGTGAAGGGTTGGGTCGAAGCCCAGCTTTGATTCGGGCTTGATTGGGCCATGCGGGGCGCTGGTGGTTTTTGCGTCCCGCGTGGCCCAAGTTGTTTCTGGCCTTGGCGTGTCGTGTCTTGCCGTGCATCAACCTGGCCGATTGCGGTGGCGGTTAGCGTTCCCCGCCACGCAGGCAAAGCATCAGGCAAAAATTCAAGCAACGCCTACCGGTGCAGCGGCAGGTAAATCCACCGCGTCCTCTCCCGACACAAGCGTTTGCCGCAGCGCATTGAGCGCGGACGAAAAATGCCCTCGTCGCCAGACGAGAAGCGTCTCGATCACACCAATATCGGGAAGCTCATGGACCGCGATGTTGCTCGCATCCGTTTGCAGATTGAGCACTGATCGCGGCGCCACGGCCACCCCCGCGCCGGCGGCGACACAAGCCACGATCGCATGATACGAGCCGAGCTCCAGAACGCGAGCCGGCCTCACGCCATGCTCCAGATACCACTTCTCGATGTACGCCCGGTAAGCACACCCGCGCTCGAACGCGATCAGCGTCGATAAAGCAATATCCCGTACTTCGCGAATCGGCCGATGGCCTCGCGGCGACAGCATCACCAACTCTTCGCGAAAAACCGGCACCGTCTCGAACAATTCGCCGAGCGCGGCAGGATCCTGCGGCGTCGCCACCAGCGCTGCATCCACTTCGAATTCGCGGACCCGCTCGATCAGCTTGCCGGTCGTGCCGGTTTCGAGTTCCAGCGCGACATCCGGCCACCGCTGGTGATAACTCGCGAGCAATCCAGGCAGACGCGTCGCCGCGACGCTTTCCATCGTGCCCAAACGCAGGCGGCCACTCGGACGATCCTCGCGCACGGCATGGCGCGCCTCGTCGGCGAGCGCGAGCAAACGCTCCGCGTAGGGCAGCAGTGTCTCGCCAGCCGGGGTCAAAACGAGGCGCCGGCCGTCACGGATGAACAGGTCGGTGCCCAGTTGCTCCTCGAGTTGCTTGATCCGCGTCGTGACATTCGATTGCACGCGATTGAGCTTGGCTGCGGCGCGCGTTACGCCGTTTTCCCGCACGACAGCGCGAAAAATGGTCAAAGCGGCCAGATCCACAATTCTCTCTTGGCGATGGTTGATATCCTAATTATTCATTTTTCGTGATTGAAAGGTCAAGCTAATATGGTTTGAACAAACCGGCGACTGCCGGCCCGCTTCCACTACCCGTCTGCTCATGATCGATCTCGCTTCCAGCGCGCAAGGCACCGTTGCCGAACGTCACGCCGCCCGCCGCGCGGCGCTTGCCTGCATGATCACCTTGGCCGTGGTGCTCGGTATCGGCCGCTTTGCGTTCACGCCGCTCCTGCCGCTGATGCTTCACGGCAGCGCCCTCGGTCAGCCGCAGATCGATATCCAGCACGGCGGCTGGCTCGCATCGGCCAATTACGCAGGCTATTTCGTCGGTGCGGTCACCTGCGCGGCGCTGCGGGTCGCGCCGGCGCGCATGGTGCGCGCGGGGCTTGTTGCGACGGTCCTGCTGACGCTGGCGATGGGCGTAACAAGCCAATTCTGGCTGTGGGCCGTGGTGCGCTTCATCGCCGGCGCGGTCAGCGCCTGGACCTTCGTGTTTGCCTCGCAGTGGGGCTTGCGGCGGCTCACCGAACTCGGCGCGCACGGGTGGAGCGGGGTGATCTATACGGGCCCGGGCGTGGGCATTGTCGGGACAGGTTTGCTCGTCAGCGCTGCCGGTAGCTACGGCGCGACGGTCGGCTGGATCGGTTTCGGACTCATCGCGGCGGTGCTTTCGATCGTGGTTTGGCCCGTGTTCTGGACCGCCCCAGGAGGCGCGTCCCTTGCCACAGGCGGGGCAATCACTGCCGCTCGGCAATCCTCGCCCGCAGCAGGTCACCACGCCTCTACAAACCACGCCTGGCACCGCGCCGACGCCTTCTGGCTGATCCTGCTCTACGGCGTGCCCGGCTTCGGCTACATCATCACCGCGACGTTCCTGCCGGTGATCGCGCGCCACGCGCTGCCGGGTTCGTCCTGGCCCGATCTGTTCTGGCCGATGTTCGGCGCGGCCTTGATCGTCGGTGCGCTGCTTGCGGCGCGCCTGCCGGCGCATTGGGACAATCGCACGCTGCTTGCCGGTTGCTACATGCTGCAAGCCGCCGGTATTGCGCTCGGCATCGTCTGGCCCACGGCGGGCGGTTTCTCGCTCGGCAGCATTCTGATCGGTCTGCCATTCACCGCCATCACCCTGTTCGCGATGCGTGAGGCGCGGCGTCTGCTTGGCGACGAAGCGGCCGGCCTGATGGGCTATGCGACGGCGGCGTACGGCGTCGGCCAGATCGTCGGCCCGCTGGTGGCCGCGCCGATCGCCGAGCACACAGGGTCTTTTTCGCCGGCCTTGTGGCTGGCGGCGGGGACGCTACTGTTGGGTGCGGCCGGCCTGATCATCGTGGCACACATGCCGCGAGGCCGTGGCGGCATGCCCGATTGCGGCTGCAACTAACGGTCTTTCCAGGTGGCGCATTCCTCGCCGTCAACTGATCCGGCAGGTGCAGGTGCAGGTGCAAGTGCAAGTGCAAGCAACGCAAGTTTGTCCGCCGCCTTGCGACGAACGCATGGGCCAGTTGAACCGCCCACAAGGCAAATACCAGGCCGAAAAACAAATAACTCACCGGCGCACTAAAATGACGGCTTTCCCGTCATCTCAGCGCGCCCGTCGCCGGGCGCGCCGCCAGCTATGCAACATTTCGCGTCCGACAACTACGCCGGCATCTGTCCCGAAGCGCTCAACGCACTGATCGCCGGCAACAACAGCGGCCACGAACCCGCTTACGGCGACGACTCCTGGACCAACCAGGTTTGCGACCGCCTGCGGGATCTGTTCCAGACCGATTGCGAAGTGTTTTTCGTGTTCAACGGCACGGCCGCCAATTCGCTGGCGCTGGCGTCGCTGTGCCAGTCGTATCACTCGGTGATCTGCCACGAACTCGCGCACATCGAAACCGATGAATGCGGCGGCCCGGAATTCTTTTCCGGCGGCTCGAAGCTGCTGACCGCGCCGGGCGTCGGCGGCAAGCTCACGCCGGATGCGATCGAAGCGGTCGTCACGCGCCGCGCCGATATTCATTACCCGAAGCCGAAGGTCGTCACGCTGACCCAATCGACGGAAGTGGGCACCGTCTACACCGTCGAGGAAGTGCGCGCGATCGCGGCGATCGCCAAACGGCGTCAGCTAAAGGTGCACATGGACGGCGCGCGCTTTGCGAACGCGGTCGCGGCGCTCGACGTGCATCCGTCCGAGATCACGTGGCGCGCGGGCGTCGACGTGCTGTGCTTCGGCGGGACCAAGAACGGTTTGCCGGTCGGTGAAGCCGTAGTGTTCTTCGACCGCTCGCTTGCCGACGATTTCGCCTACCGTCTGAAGCAGGCCGGTCAACTCGCCTCGAAAATGCGTTTTATCTCCGCGCCGTGGCTCGGACTGCTCGATAACGACGTCTGGCTGCGCAATGGGCGTCATGCAAATGCGATGGCGGCATTGCTGCAAACGCGGTTGCAAGAAATTCCCGGTGTGAGCATCATGTTTCCGCGAGAATCGAACGCGGTCTTTGCGCAATTGCCGGCGCAGGCCGCCAAGGCAATGCGTGCGCGCGGCTGGAAGTTCTACGAGTTCATCGGCGCGGGCGGTTGCCGGCTGATGTGCGCCTGGGACACGCAGCCGGAAACCGTCGAGCGTTTCGCCGCGGAAGTGCGCGACTTGTGCCTGGCATGAAACCGCATCGGCTGCGCGCCTGTGACGAGGCCAGCACCGTGAACTCGAACCGGAAGCTGGAACCAGGCCTACAAACAGCATCGCGCACGAGTTGCTGAACCCGCCGCAGCACGACATTCAACACCGAACAACGCTGCACACAAACCATAAGAGACGACCCACTCGCCATGACCGAACACCGATTTTGTCCGCGCTGCGCTACGCCTTTGATCGAGCGCGCCGATGCCGAACACGAAGGCGGCCGGATCCGCCAGACCTGTCCCGATACGGAATGTGGCTACGTCCACTGGAACAATCCGCTGCCGGTGGTGGCCGCGATCGTCGAGTACGAGGGCAAGATTCTGCTCGCGCGCAACGCCGCCTGGCCGGAAGGCATGTTCGCGCTGATCACCGGTTTTCTGGAAAACGGCGAGACCCCGGAAGAGGGCATTGCCCGCGAAGTGCTGGAAGAAACCTCGCTGCACGCTGAGACGGTCGAATTGATCGGCGTGTACGAATTCATCCGCAAAAACGAACTGATCATCGCGTATCACGTGAAGGCGTACGGAACGGTCGCGCTGTCGCCGGAATTGCTCGAATACCGGCTGGTCGAGCCGGCCAAACTGCGTCCATGGCGCGCGGGCACCGGTCAGGCGCTCGGCGAATGGATGCGGCGGCGCGGTTTGCCGTTCGAGTTTGTCGAAAAACCGGGGCAGTAAGCGATGAACAAACCCGCACCGGCCACGCGCAGCGCCTACCCGCATTTTCTGCCGATCACCACGCGCTGGATGGACAACGACGTCTATGGTCACGTCAACAATGTCGTCTATTACAGCTACTTCGACACGGTGGTGAACGAGTATCTGATCCGCGCCGGCGTGCTTGATTTCGAGCATGGCGCGACGATCGGCCTCGTGGTCGAGACGCATTGCAATTACTTCGCGCCGCTGGTGTTTCCCGAGCGCGTCGAAGCGGGCTTGCGGGTCGTGCGGCTCGGCACCTCGAGCGTGCGCTACGAAGTGGGCCTCTTCAAGGAGGGCGAAGATCAACCCGCCGCCCAAGGCCATTTCGTCCACGTGTATGTGGATCGCGTCACGCGTCGCCCGGTGACCTTGCCCGCCAACCTGCGCGCGGCGCTCGAACCGCTGACCGTTGCTGTGCAGGCGGAATAGGCGCGTGCAGTCGTTCGTCATCAACCTGCTCAACGGTGTCAGTTACGGCCTGCTGCTGTTCATGCTGTCGGCGGGCTTGACGCTAATTTTCAGCATGCTCGGCGTGCTGAATTTCGCGCACGCGAGCTTCTACATGCTCGGCGCGTACGTCGGTTTTTCGGTGGCGGCGCATGCGGGTTTCTGGAGTGCGCTCGTGATCGCGCCGCTGATCGTCGGCTTGATCGGCGCGGCGTTGGAGCGCTGGCTGTTGCGCCGCGTGCGTGTGCACGGTCATCTCCCCGAGTTGTTGCTGACTTTCGGCGCCGCGTATCTGCTCGGTGAGCTGGTCAAGCTCGGCTGGGGCTTGAGCCCGCTTGGCGCGACTGTTCCGGCCGTGCTCGACGGACCGTTGTTCACCGTCTACGGCGCGGCCTTTGCACGCTATCGGGCCTTCATGATGGCGGTGTCGCTGACGATGCTGGCGGTGCTCTACGCGGTGCTGCGCGTGTCGAAGGCTGGGCTGATCGTACGCGCCGCGCTTACACATGCGGGCGCTGTCGAGGCGCTCGGCCACAACGTGCCGCGCGTGTTCACCGGTGTGTTCGCGGCGGGCACGGCACTGGCCGCGCTGGCCGGCGTGATCGGCGCGCCGCTCTTCGTGATCGAACCGTCGATGGCGGAGTCGCTCGGCTCGATCGTCTTCGTAGTGGTCGTGATCGGCGGACTGGGTTCGTTGAGCGGGGCGCTGGCGGCATCGCTGATCGTCGGGTGCGTGCAGACCTTCGCAGTGGCGAGCGACGTATCGCTGGGCGATCTCACAGCAGTATTCGGAGGCGCGTTGCCGGATGCGTGGGACACGCTGACGCTGGCGCAACTCGCACCGTTGATTCCCTATCTGCTGCTTGTCGCCATGCTGGCGCTACGCCCGCGTGGACTGTTCGGACGGCGTGACGATCATGCGTGAGCCGCCCGAAAAGTTTGCTGTGCCGGCAGTCAAGTCGCGCTCGATGTTGCGCAGGTTCGCGCCATGGCTCGCACTCGTCCTGTTCCTCGCCGTGCCGCCCTTTATCTGGCCGCAAAGCTGGCTGCTTGCCTATCTCGCGCAAACCGCGACGATGATCGTATTCGCGCTATCGTATAACCTGCTGCTCGGCGAAACAGGCTTGCTGTCCTTCGGACATGCCACTTACTCCGGCCTCGGCGCACTCATTGCGGCGCAGGTGTTCAATCGCATCGGTGTGCCGTTGGTGCTGCTGCCGTTGATCGGCGGCATGGGCGGCGCATTGTGCGGGGTGCTGTTCGGTCTCGTGTCGACGCGGCGCGCCGGTACGGCCTTCGCGATGATCACGCTCGGCATCGGCGAGCTCGTCGCCGCGGCCGCGTGGACGCTGCCCAACTGGTTCGGCGGCGAGGCCGGTGTGCCGATCGATCGCGCGGGTGGACCGATGCTCGCAAACTGGAGCTTCGGCCCGACGCGCGAGGCGTACGCGCTGATCGCGCTGTGGTGCGTGCTGGCGAGCGTGGCCATGTTCGGGTTGTCGCGCACACCGTTCATGCGGCTCGCCAACGCCGTACGCGACAACCCGGCGCGCGCCGCCGCGATCGGCTGCTATCCGCGCCGCATCCGCTATGGCGTGGTGGTGATGTCGGCGTTTTTTGCGGGTATCGCAGGCACCCTGGGGCTGATCAATGTCGAACTGGTGTCGACGGAAAGCGTCGGCATGATGCGCTCGGGCGCCGTGCTGATCGCGACAGTGATCGGCGGCACAGGAGCATTCTTCGGGCCGGTCGCGGGCGCGATCGTCCTGACGTTTTTCAGCGTCGCGGTGGCGAGCGTGACGCGGGCGTGGCTGTTCTATCTGGGGCTGTTCTTTATCGTGATCGTGGTGGCGTCGCCGGATGGACTGGCGGGCTTCGTGCAGCGGCACATGGCACGCGTCGCTGCTTACGGTTGGCGCGTGTGCGGCAAGGCGTATCTATGGGGCGCGGCCTCAGCGGTGCTATGGACGCTGGCCGTCATGCTCGCGGTGCAGTGGGCTTATGCCGTGCAATTCGGTGCGAGCGATGGCGCGGCGTTCAGCATCATCGGCGTGCCGCTGGAGACAGCCTCGCCGCATCTCTGGCTCGGCGTCGGGGTGTTCATGCTGGCCGCGCCAGGCGCACTCTCCGCGCACTATGCGCTTCGTGCGCAAGCACGTCTTGCCGTTCGCGCCAGCGCTACGCCGATCACCGGAGACGCGCGATGATCCCGGCCCTCGCGGTCTACGGTCTCGAAAAACGTATCGGCGCCACGCGGATTCTGCGCGGCGTCGATCTTGCGATCGAACCCGGTGAGCGCCATGCGTTGATTGGTCCGAACGGCGCGGGCAAGTCGACGCTGTTCAATCTGATCGCCGGTGGCGCACGTCCGAACGCCGGGCGCATCGATCTGTTCGGCGCGGAGATCACGCGCCTCGCGCCGGCCGCCATCACGCGCCGGGGCCTCGCGCGCAGCTTCCAGACCACCAGCGTGTTCGCTTGCCTGAGCGTATTCGACAACCTGCGTTGCGCGGCCATGCTGGCCGAGCGCGACCGCACGCGCTGGTGGCAGCGTTTCAGCGGCTCACGCACGGTCGATGCGCGCGCCGAGCAGGTGCTCGAAGCCGTGGGGCTGAGTGCGCGCAGACATATCCAGGCCGGCACACTCAGCTATGCCGAGCAACGCGCGCTCGATCTCGGCCTTGCGCTCGCAGGCGGCGCGCATACCTTGCTGCTCGACGAGCCTACTGCCGGCATGAACCGCGCCGAGGCGGCGCGCGCCATCGAACTGATTCGCGCGACCACCGCCGGCCGTACGCTGCTGATGGTCGAGCATGACATGGACGCCGTGTTTGCTATCGCCGACCGCGTTTCGGTGCTGGTGCAAGGCCGTATCATCGCGACCGGCACGCCAGCGGCGATTCGCGCGGATGCGGCCGTGCGCGCCGCGTACCTTGGCGACAGCGTCCGCCCATGACCGCCTTGCTCGACATTCAACAACTGAACGCCTGGTATGGCGCGAGTCAGACCCTGCACGGCGTTAGCCTGCGGATCGACGCGGGCGAAGTCGTCGCGCTGGTCGGCCGCAACGGCTCCGGACGCTCGACGCTGGCGCGCGCGATCATGGGCCTCGTACGCAGCGAGGGCGAGTTGCGTTTTGCCGGCCATACACTCGGCGGGCTACGCACCTTCGAGATCGCCCGCCTGGGGCTCGGTTACGTGCCTGAGCATCGCGACGTCTTTCCGACGCTGAGCGTCCGCGAGAATCTGCAACTCGGTGTGGCGCCGCACGCTCGCGGCCGTGCACCGCGCTTCACCTTCGACGACGCCTACGAACTGTTCCCCGTCCTGCGCGAAAGAAAGCGCACGCGCGCCGGCGTGTTATCGGGCGGCGAACAACAGATGCTGACGCTCGCCCGGGCACTGCTCGGCGACCCCGACCTGCTGGTCATCGACGAACCCGGTGAAGGGCTAGCCAGCCTGGTGATGGGGCAGGTCGCGCGGTGCCTGCGGATGCTGCGTGATCGTGGCGTGGCGATGCTGCTGATCGAACAGCGGCTCGTCATTGCGCAGGACCTCGCCAGCAGGGTTGCGGTGATGGGGCATGGCGAAATTGTCTTCGATGACGCGCTCGCGTCGTTTGTGAAGCGGCCGGACGTTATGCAGGAATGGTTAGGCGTGGGTTAGCTGATGCGCAGCGGAGCTGCGCATAACCTCTAGCTCACCGGCATCACCGCGCCTCACTGGGACAGCGCCGAGAGGGCGCTCAAGCCCGGTTTCGCAAAGCCGGATCTGAGCATCCCTGGCAGCCATCTCGCTGCAGTTTTATTGCAGCGCCGCATCCGAATTTGCGGCCATTTTGCTGTCCTGACGCGCACGTCATGCACTGCGCGATGCACTCGCCCCTCGTTCCTCGCCCAAAACGCGCCCTGGATGCCGTTTGAATCCCGTTTGCGTACAGCGCGCTCAAGCCTGATGCGTGGGGCTTTCCAGTGACTTGTTGTAGCGATTCAAACGCTTGATCGTTTGGTGAGCGTCCTCCAGAAATCTTGTCGGCAGCGCGCTGACAAATCAAGACAATCAGGACAAAGGCGCGCAACGGCGGCACGGTGTTTAAAGCCAGCGTATGTGCGACCGACCATGCCGTGCCGGACGCGCAAAAGACGCGCCGCGGCCTCAGGAGGAGACATCATGAAACAGACAGGCGCATTGGGCGAAACATCGGCTGACGGCGTACAGACGGAGCCCGCGCTGCGACCGCTTCAAAGAATGTTGTCGAGTCGAGTGGCGCGAACGCCGCCCGGAGAAACTTGGCGCACACGCGCCGGCGCCGGTGCGGCGCTGGTGACGGCTGCACTGCTGATGTCCGCGTGCGCCGACGCGAGTTCCACGACTGGTGATGCTGCATCCGCACCGTCGACACAAACGAGCGCGGCAGCGAACGCTGTGAGCAACAAGGACAGTCCGCTGACGGCAAAATCTCAACCGGACGCGGGACTCACATCTAGCGCCACGAACGGCGTCGCTACAGCGTCGAATAGCGCCGTCGGCGCTACCGCCGATCAACCCGCCTCCGCATCGCGCCCCTCGCTCGAACTCGCCAAGGCCAAACAGCTCGCTGCCGAACAGCGCGTCGCCGCACGCGTGCCAGCTGCGAGCGGCATGACCGAAAAGCGCATCCGTCCGCTGACGCTGCGCGATTCCGGCATCGACGGTTCGTTGATGTTCGCGCGCGACGTCGACTTTCGTGTGACCGGTGACATCGGCTTCATGATTCACGACATGGCGGCAACGCTGACTCCGGCGCGCGCCGGCCAGCCGATCGTGTTCGACGATCCGACCAGCGTGACGATCAACGTCCACCGCGGCGACGTCACGCTCGACAGCGCCAGGCTCACTGCGATTTTCAATCGCTACCTGTTCCAGTACCAGGGCTCGCCGCTGCGCAGTATGCGTGTGGTGCCGCAAGACGGCGGCGCTTTGCGCATCACGGGCGAAATGCATCGCGACACGTGGGTGCCGATCGTGTTGATCGGATCGCTGTCGATGCGTAACGCCGACGACCTCGTGTTCCATGCCGACCATGTCGAAGTGGCCGGCGTCGGCGCCGACAAGCTGATGCAGGCCGCGCACGTGAAGATGGCCGACCTGTTGAAAGTGGACACTCCGATTGCGCGTCTCGATGGCGACGACGTCGTGATGCAGGTGGCCAAACTCACGCCGCCGCCCGCATTGCGCATGACCATCACGCAGATCAACACCAGTGCGGCAGGTGTGCGCTTCACGCTCGACGACCGCACGGTGCAGAAAATCGACTGGCCCGCGACGATGCCGCCGCGCGGCATGCTGGTGCAGGGCGGTGACGTGAAGTTCATGCGTTCGATGCCGATGAACATCGACATGGCGCTGACCCCGCTTGATACGAACGCGCCGTTCGTGCTCGACCTGTATCACTACCGCGACCAGATGGCGGCCGGCTACTTCACCTTCGACGAGGCGGGGGCACTGGACGTGCACCTGCCGTCATATCCGACGCTAGCCAGCGCGTCGAAAGATGCGCCGACGCAAGTGGGTAGCGCGAGCGCGCGCTTTAACGACAGCTTCATTCGCGCGCAGCAGGCGTCGCTTGCGCAGGCGCGCCTGGTCTGGCAACACGTGCCGCAGACGTTGCGGACGGCGTCGGTTGCACGCGCGATCCCGGTCGGCACGCGTGCGGCGTTTTCCGGTCAGCGCATGGCGACGCCGGGCTCCGCGATCAGCGACGAGCGGCACTCGTCGGGGCCTGCTCCGTTGATTCACGTCGAGAATGTCGACTTCTACGTCTCGGGCCGGATTGGTTTTCATGTCCGTTCGCTGGATGCGCAGATGGTGCCGAAGAAGCCAGGTCAACCGGTCGATCTCGACGATCCTGACCAGTACGACATTCGCATCATTGGCGGCGAAGTGGTCGAGCCGTGGCCCGCGATGGCTGCGTTGTTCAACGACTATCTGCTGGACTACCAGCCGCGTTCACTGAACGATTTGCAGCTGAAGCCGGTGGATGGCAAGTTGGAAGTGTCGGGCGGGATCAAGTTGTGGAATCACTTTCCTGGCGTGTGGCTGCCGACGACGATGAGCGGCACGATCGTGGCCAGGGATGAGCGGCATCTTGTCTATGAGCCGACCTCGGTGAAGGTGCTGGGGGTGCCGCAGGCGGGGTTATTGCGGGCGCTGGATATTCCGTTGGCGTCGTTGACGCCGTTTACACGCAAGGGTGTGGCGTTGAAGGGTAACGAACTGGTGTTCGATCAGTACACCGTGTTTCCGCCGCCGGTTTTGCAGGGGCGGCTGGCTGGTGCAACGGTGACTGACGAGGGGTTGGTGTTGAAGTTCAAGCGCGATAGTTCTGTTGCTGCTGCCAGGCCGCCTGTTGGGGCGGCGAAGAGTTTTGTCTGGATCGAGTCGGGTGATGTGAAGATGTTTAATTCGTTGGTCACGAATGCCAGGACTTTTATTCGGGATAGTTCTAATCCTGGGGTGATGAAGTTTGATCTTTATGGGTATCGGGGGGATGTTTCCAAGGGGACTGTGAGGATGGGGGAGGATGGGGGTTTAGAGGTGGATCTGGCTGCTAGGAAATAGTTAGGGTTTTGCCTTTTGCGGCGGCATTGGCCGTGTTCTTAGGGCTCTGGCCTTTCCTTGCATTGTTAGTGGTCTATTAGCGTTGCCCCTGTGCGGGGCGGCACCTACTTCTCTTTGTCGGCTGTGTATAGACCGGAGACATAGCTGCAAAGAGAAGCAACCGTATTGGAAGTCAAGCGGGAAGCTTTCCCGGAGCGCTGGATCTCAGCGCGGCTTTCCCGTTGGGTACAGGCGAGCGCAGGCCACGCGAATGATCGCGTTCATGCACAGCATCCAGGCAAAGCTATACCGCCGGTTAATTCGTCGATGCGTTCCAGGGTGTTGAGTTATGGACCATGGCGTTAAGCGTCACGATGAGCTTGCGAATGCACGCGGTCATGGCCACCTTGAACGGTTTGCCAGCCTTGCGCAGACGGTCGTAAAAGGCCCTGATTACCGGATTGAAGCGCAGCGCAGGTATGCAGGCCATGTAAAGCGCGCGCCGCACGATGGCACGACCGCCGTGAATGCGACGCTTGCCGGTGTGCTTGCCGCTGTCGCAATTGAACGGCGCGACGCCGGTAAGTGCGGCGATCTCGCGGCGGTTCAGCGAGCCGAGCTGGGGCATGAAGGCGATCAGCGTAGCCGCGGCACCGGGGCCGATACCGGGCACCGAGCGCAGCAGATCCTCCTTCTGGCGCCAGGCGGACGAAGAGCGCATGAACGAATCGATGTCCTTGTCCGCGACGGTGAGCTGCTGTTTGAGCCATTTGATGTGGTCATTCAGGCTTTCCTTCGCCGCGGCGTGTGCGCGCTCCAGGCGGGCCTTCTCGGCCACGAGCATGTCGATGAGCTGGGCACGGCGCAGCAGCAGCGCTTGCAGCTGCTCGGTCTGCACATCGTTGAGCGGACGCACGACGGGTTTGATGACGGCGGCGAAATGGGCAATGACGAACGCGTCGATGCGGTCTGTCTTCGCCCGTTTGCCGGTGGCTTTGGCAAAGTCGCGCACCTGCCGGGGATTAACCGCGACAGCGGGCAGGCCGGCCTCACAGAGTGCCCTGAGCACGGCGAGCTCGAGCTTGCCGGTGGCCTCCATGACAATCAGGGTGGGGCCCAGCGCGATCAGACGCTGGACCAGCTGGTCGATGGCAGCGGTTTCATTGTCGACACTGAAATGCTCGGTGGTGTCGTGGATGGCAACGTCGAGGGTGCTACCGCTAACGTCGATGCCGATATAAACGGAAGAGGAAATCTGGTTCATCACGGTACCCATACTTGCAGGAAAATACGAGCTCGAGGCTCAGTCAACTGTTCGGGTTAAGAGGATGAAAAGGACAGTCGCTCAGGCTTCTCTGCGGGCTCGGAGCCCTGTAGGCAGACGAGCTGACTGTCCATGTGGCGGTACCTGATCGGGGCGGCGCCACAGGAGGGAATATACAAGTAGGCAAGAGAAAGCAGCTCAAACCGCTCATGCTAAGTGGGCACCGTGGTCTGCTACGGGTAGTGGTGCATCTGGAATCTGTGTTCTCCCGCATTCGACGTCAGTGACAAGGGCGTCATACTTCCGGCGGCGCTGTGCGCGCCGAAGAGTAGTTCTTAAAACCACCCGCTACGTTTTGACGCTCACACCTCGCCACCGAACCGTGGCTCGTCATCGCACACGCCGCCACCATCCCGATTCCGATTGGAACGGCAACCGCAACCGCAACGGGGACGGTAATTCAGCACACCGTCATATCATTTGAGGCGGGGTTCCCGGCGGAGTGCAGAGGTGCGTCGCCGAGGCGAAGCCGACGGCCCCCACGGCGCGCAACCGAAGCCGCTGGTTTCCCATGCAGACCCGTCCGCGACGCACGCAGTGCGGAGTGGGAGCTGATGACACCTTTGTCACTAGCGCGGAATGTGCGAAATCACGGATTCCAGATGCACCACTACCCGTAGCAAACCATGGGACCCACTTAGCATTAGCGGTTTGAGCTGCTTTCTTTTGCCTACTTTTCTTTGCAGCCGGCAAAGAAAGTAAGTGCCGCCCCGCACAGGGGGAACGCTAATAGACCACTAGCAAATCAAGGAAAGGCCAAAGCCCCAAGAACACGGCCAATGCCGCCGCAAAAGGCAACACCCCCTACCCATCCTTATTAATAATCCACTCATGCGCCGGATCATTCCGAAAATGCCACGTCCGCTGCCCCCCAGCCATCACATTCAAATAATAAGACTCATACCCATAGGGAACAACAACAGGATGATACCCACGCGGCACCATCACGACGTCGTGATTCTCGACGGCCATCGACTCATCGATATCCCGCATATCCGTATACACACGCTGAAAAGCAAACCCTTGCGGCGGATCGAGCCGATGATAATAAGTCTCTTCGAGCGAACTCTCATGAGGCACATTATCCGTATCGTGCTTATGCGGCGGATAGCTCGACGCATGCCCACCAGGCGTCCGAACCTCAACCACAAGCAAAGACTCCGCAAGCTCAGTCTGCGGAAGAATATCGCATACGTAGCGCGTATTCAGCCCCTTCCCACGCGTGGAACGCTTCATCGTAGAAGGCTCGATCAACCTCGCCGGATACGCCCCCTTGCCGGGCGCACTTGCCACACCAACCTCAGCGTCGCGACAGGCGCGAACCGTCGTCCGCACGCCAGGCGGCAAATACACCGCATACGGCGCGGAATCCTCGAACACGCTATCGCGTGAACCCAGTGAACTCCATTTTGAATCAGCAGTTTCAATATCCACCGCGCCCGTCAACACGACGATACACACCTCGCGAGACGGCTCAAACACATGCACGACTTCATCCACGCCCAGCCGGTAAGCAGCAAATCCCACATACCGCCAGCACGCCGACTCAGGCGTCACCCGCGCGATTGTCTGGCCCTCGCGCTGCGCCTTCACCAATAAACTCATGCTGCCTCCTGCTCAGTCCCGCCACTGGCGTCGAGCGGTGCATCGAGCAGCGCTCGCAACGTCCGGAATCCTTTCTGCGCATACTCATACGATGGCGCCACCACCGGGTCCTGTTCCGCTTCAACCACCAGCCAGCCACGATAGCCATGCCGCTTCAATCGATCGATGATCGCCGGGAAGTTCACCGCGCCATCGCCCGGTACCGTGAACGCGCCGTTGATCACGGCATCGAGAAAACTCCAGTTGCGATTGCGCGCCAGTTTCATCACCGCCGGTCGAACGTCCTTGCAGTGCACGTGACACACGCGCCCGATGTGTTTATCGAGCACCGCGAGTGGATCGCCGCCGGCAAATGTGATGTGTCCTGCGTCGAACAGCAGGCCGACAGCGTCGCTTGTGCGCGACATCAGTTGATCGACGTCAGCCGGCGTTTCGACATACGCGCCCATGTGATGATGGTACGCCAGTCGCACACCGCGGCTTAGCGTGTAGCGCGCGAATTCATCGACGCGCGCCGCGTACGCGGCCCACTGCGCTTCGCTGAAAAAACGCGGGCGTTGATAGAGCGGTTGCGGTGCGCCCTGGATTGAATCGGCGACTTCGCCATAGACCATCGCGGTCGCGCCGTTCTGTGCGAGCAGTTCGAGATGCGGGCCGACCGAGGCGATTTCTTCTTCCACGCTGCGTCGCGCGAGTCGTCCTGAGTACCAGCCGGATACCAAGGCCAGATCGTATTGGGCAAGCAGTGTCTTCAGCGCCTGCGGTTCGCGCGGAAACTTGTTGCCGAGTTCGAAACCCTGGTAGCCGATCTGGCGCCCTTCGGTCAACGCGACTTCGAGCGGCGTTTCGCCACCGAGCGAAGGCAGGTCATCGTTCATCCACGATAAGGGGTTAATGCCGATACGTACGTCGAAAGCAGTCATGCGGGCGTCCTCATTCGTTGTCGATGTGGCCTGGGCGGTCGCTGGGGTCGGTGGGCGCCGCGCGGGCTGCGAGTTGCGCGTCGTATTGCGAGCGTGCGGCACGCACGGAGTCGCGTGCCGATACCTCGGGCACGGCGACTTCCCACCACCAACCGCCGTCGTCCGTAGTACGGGCGGGATCGGTGTCGATGCTGATCACGTAGGTGCGATCGGCGGCGCGCGCGCGCTGAAGCGCGTCTTCAAGTTCAGCGATATTCGCGACGTGTTCGGCCTGCGCGCCGAGCGCGCGTGCATGAGCAGCGAAGTCGATCTTCGGCGCGCCAAGCGGGCCCTGCATGCAGTCGTCGAGCAGGTTGTTGAACGGTGCGCCACCGCAGGCCTGCTGCAAGCGGTTGATGCAGCCGTAGCCGCGATTGTCGAGCACCACCACGATCAGCTTCGCACCGATCATCACCGAGGTCGCGATTTCGCTATTCATCATCAGATAGCTGCCGTCGCCGAGCATCACGATCACTTCACGCGCGGGCCGTGCAAGCTTGGCGCCGAGGCCGCCGGCGATCTCGTAGCCCATGCACGAGTAGCCATATTCGACGTGATACGCGCCCGGTTTGCCCGCGCGCCATAGCTTATGCAATTCGGCCGGCAAGGTTCCCGCTGCGCACACGACGATGTCGTCCGTCGCGGAACGCGCGCTTGAACGCTGCACCGCGCCGATCACGTCGCCTTCATACGGCAGCACGGTGTCGCGTTGCGGCGCATGCGTGAGCGTGCTCACGGTGTCGCGCCAGCTCGCCGCGAGTTTGTGCGCGCGCGCGGTCCATGTGCGGTCCGCGTGCCAGCCTTGCAGAGGTTCGGCGAGCGCATCCAGCGCAAGACGTGCGTCGGCTTCGACCACCAGCGCGCGATGCTTGAGGGCATCGAACGGATTCGCATTGATGCCGATCACGTCGGCCTGTGTGAACAACGTGTTCGACCCGGTCGTGAAGTCCTGCAAGCGGGTGCCGATTGCCAGCACGCAGTCTGCATCATGGGCGAGTGCATTGGCGGCGGGCGAGCCAGTCACGCCCAACGCGCCGGCGTTCAGCGGATCGTTCCACGCGAGCGAACCCTTGCCCGCCTGAGTCTCCGCCACCGGAATGCCGTGCGTGGCGGCGAAGCGGTGCAGCGCGTCGGTCGCGCGGCCATAGAGCACGCCTCCACCCGCGACAATTAGCGGACGCTTGGCGCGGCGCAGATGGGCAACTGCCGCGTTGATGTCTTCAGCGCGCGGCGCGGGGGAATGAAACGTGACGACGCGCGGCGTAAAGAAATCGGCCGGGAAATCCCATGCCTGTGCTTGCACGTCCTGAGGCAGCGCGAGCGTGACAGGACCACACAACGTCGCATCGGTGAGCACGCGCAGGGCGCGCGGCAACGCATTGAGCAATTGCGCCGGGTGCACGATGCGGTCGAAGTAGCGCGACACCGGTTTGAACGCATCGTTGGCGGAGACGCCGCCATCATGGAAATCTTCCACCTGCTGCAACACCGGATCGGGCGCGCGCGAAACGAACACATCGCCGGGTAACAGGAGCACCGGCAGACGGTTCACATGCGCGAGCGCGGCCGCGGTGATGAGATTGGTCGCACCGGGTCCGATCGACGTCGTGACGGCCATCATACGGCGACGGAAATGCGCCTTCGCATAGGCAATCGCGCTGTGCGCCATCGCCTGTTCGTTGTGAGCGCGTAGCGTGGGCAACGCTTCGCGGTGCTGATACAAGGCTTCGCCCATTCCGGCCACATTGCCGTGCCCGAAGATCGCGAATACGCCGCCAAAGAGCGGCTCGGTGCCGGTGCCGTCTTCGGTCGTGACCCGTTGCGCTGCGAGGTAGCGGACCAGCGCCTGGGCGGTCGTCAGACGGACGGTGCCGCCCGATGGCGCGTGGGCCTGGGTGGCGTCGTTGGCGGACGCCGCATCGTGATGCAATACGCGCTGGTTCATGCCGCCTGCTCCTGATGTGCATGGTCCGCCGTAGTGGGCTGCGTGCTTGTCGTTCCACGCGTCGCACGCCACGACGCGATCAGCGTTTCGAGCGTGCGGCGCACCCGCGCGATCAGCTCGTCGTCGCCGATCTCACCGGCGAGCCACGCATGGCTCGGTTCGTGAAAGATCGTGCGGCCCACGGTAAAGCCGCGGCATGTCGCCGATTGCGCCGCCGCGCGAAAGCCTTCGTTCAATTGCTCGACGCCCGCCGACAAACCGAGCAGCACCACGCCCCGGCAGTACGGATCACGCTCGGCGATCAGCGCGTCGACGGCTTGCCATTGGGCGGCATCCATCGGTTCGAGCTTCCACCATTCCGGATAGATGCCGATGTTGTACAGCCGCTTCAACGCGCGATAAACGATGTCCGGTGCTTGCGGCAGATGCGCGTGCTTCGGCGGAATCACTTCCAGCAGCAGTTCGTGGCCGCTCGCTTGCGTCGCGTCGTAAAGCGCACGCAGTTGCGCTTCCTGTTCGAGGCGTTGTTCGACCGGTTCGTCGGGATGGAATTGCACGAGGCACTTGGCGATGTGTTCCTGCGGCCACGCGATCAGCGTCGTGCCGATCGAGCGTCCGTGGTCGAACACGAGCGGCACGGACCCGGGCAGCTCAACCGGCCGGCCGATCCACCATCCGCGGCCGGTGGCGGCGTTCAATGCGTCCTGACCGTAGCGGTCGTCGCTCAATATCCCGATGTGACCTTGTAAGCCCAAGGCGGTTTCCGTCTGCGCGACAGCTTCGACGAACAGACCCTTCAGTTGCACGATACGTGCTTCATCTGCGCCGGTCTGCTGCGCGAGTTCGAAGAACTGGTTGCGGTGATCAAACGCGAAGCCAAGTACTTCGTCCCATTGTTTGCGGGCAGGGGAGACGCGATGCAGGCGTGCGAGCGTTGCATCTCGGTCGGGGCGGCGCATGCGTTGCGGATCGGCCTTGGCTTCGCGCAGGAAATAGTCGAGTTCGGCGGGCGTTGGCATCGCGGGCGCACAGCCGTGACGCGAGACAACCAGCGCGCCGCTCGCATTCGCCGCACGGGCGCTAGCTTCGAGCGGCTGATCGCGCAACCATCCGGAGAGAAAGCCCGAGGCGAATGCATCGCCTGCGCCGAGTACGTTGAGCACTTCGACTTCCACGCCGCCGTGAATCGGTAAATCGTCGAGCTTTGCGGGTACTTTGCCGTCGATGATCTGGCAGCCCATCGGCCCGCGCTTCAGAACCAGCGTGGCCGGCGTCACGGCGCGCACCATCGCGAGTGCGTCGACGAGTTCGGTCTTGCCGCCGGCGATACGGAACTCCTCCTCGGTGCCGATCACCAGATCGAACAAAGGCAGGATGCGCTGCAAGTGCGCGGTCACGCCTTCGCTGGCGACGAAGCGGGTTTCACCGTCCGCCTTGCCCGTGAGACCCCACAACACCGGGCGATAGTCGATATCGAGCACAGTGCGTACGTTATTGCGTCGCGCGTAATCCAGCGCGCGCCGGCTCGCGCGATTCACCTGCTCGGTCGAGAAGTGCGTGCCGGTAATCAGCAGCGCTTTCGACGAAGCGATATACGCCTCGTCGAAATCCGCTTCATCCACCGCCATATCCGCGCAATTCTCGCGATAGAAGATCAGCGGAAAGGTATCGCGATCTTTCAGACCGAGCAGAACGAGGGCGGTCAGGCGCTCCTGATCGACGCGTACATGACTGACGTCGCAGCCTTCCTTCGTCAAAGTCTCGGTGAGAAAACGCCCCATGTGATCGTTACCGACGCGCGCCAGCATCGCTGATGCAAGCCCGAGCCGCGCGCAACCGAACGCAATATTCGCCGATGAACCGCCAAGATACTTCGCGAAGCTCGACACGTCTTCGAGTCGCGCGCCGACCTGCTGCGCGTACAGATCGACGGCAAGTCGGCCAAGACAGACGATGTCGCGGCTGCGATCCGGTGCGAAACGGCTGACTGTTGCCGCTGAAGCGGAAGTGAGCCCGCCACCGTTCACGATCCCGGTCCCGCTGGATGTGCTGGAATGATCCATGAATATTCCTGAATAGCTGAGCGCGGGCGTGAGGCGCAACAAGCGCCGGAAACCCGCGCGAATGAATCAGATCGTCGCGCCGTCGAGTTCGCCGATCATCTTCTGCATTTCGGCGCCGCCGGCCATCATGTCGAGTACTTCGTCCTTGCTGATGGTGTCCTTCGTGAACGTGCCGAGCGATTTGCCGCGATTGAGCAGCGTGAACGAATCGCCGATCGGATACGCGTGGTGCACGTTGTGCGTGATGAAAATCACGGAGATACCCTTTGCGCGCGCCGTGTGAATCAGTTTGAGCACGTTGAAGCTCTGCTTGACGCCAAGCGCGGCAGTCGGCTCGTCGAGAATCAGCACGCGCGCGCCGAAGTGAATCGCCCGCGCGATCGCGAGACATTGCTTCTCACCGCCGGACATCGTTCCAATCGGTTGATGCGGGTCGCGCACGTTGATGCCCATTTCGGCGAGCTTGTCGCGTGCGGTGGTGGCACTCGTTTCGAGGTCCATCACGTTCAGGAAGCCGAATAGCTTCTTTTGCGGCTCACGACCCATGAAGAAGTTGCGCGCCACAGAGAGCAAGGGCACCAGCGCCAGATCCTGATAGACGGTGGCGATGCCGAGATCGAGCGCGTCTTTCGGCGATTCGAACTGCACCGGCTTGCCGTCCACCAGATATTGACCGGAAGAGGGTCGATGCACGCCGGCGAGCGTCTTGATCAGCGTCGACTTACCCGCGCCGTTGTCGCCGAGCAGGCAATGCACTTCGCCGCGCTTCAGGCGCAAGGTCACGCCGCTTAGCGCAATGACCTGGCCGAAGTATTTGCTGACGTCTTCGAGTGCAAGGATCACGTCGTCCTGCGGCTTGGCCGCGGTGTTCACGGTATTCGTATCGGACATGGTCGTCTCCTCGTTACGACTGCGCGACGCGGCGGCGCACGTAGTGATTGAACAGCACGGCGATCAGCAGCATCACGCCGAGGAACACGCGGAACCAGTCGGAATCGACATTCGTATAGGTGATGCCGATCTGCACGACGCCGAAGATCAACGCGCCGAAGCAGGCGCCGATCACCGAACCGTAGCCGCCGGTCAGCAGTGTGCCGCCGATCACCGCGGCGATGATGGCTTCGAATTCGGCCTGCAGCCCGCGGTCGGCCGCGGCCGAGCCGATGTCGCACACCTGCAGCACGGCGAACAGGCACGCGCAGAACGCGGTCAGCACGAACAGCGAAATCTTCACGCGCCGTACCGGTACGCCGACGTTCTTCGCCGCGTTGGCGTCGCCGCCGACCGCGAAAATCCAGTTGCCGAAGCGGGTCTTGGCGAGGGTGAACGCGCAGACCGCGGCAAGCGCGAACCACCAGAGCAGCACTTTCGGAATGCCCGGTACGAGCGGATTGCCGTTATCGAGCAGCTTTACGACACCGATGTGGCCGAGCCAGGTGAATACGCCCTTGAACGCCACACCCTGGAACAGGGTATGGGCGAGCCAGTCGTGCGAGGCGACGTCGCCCACGCCGGAGATGATCGTGCGGTCGGCGAACATGACCGACAGGGCCAGTGTGAGCCCGCGCAGGATGAACAGAAACGCCAGCGTCACGATGAATGACGGCAACCGTGTACGCATCACCAGATAGCCGTTGAGTGCGCCGAGCAGCATCGATCCGGCGAACGCAAACACGATCGACAAGGCAATCGGCCAATGGAAGTACATGGTGGGCAGCGCGACCATCATGCCCGAGAAGCCGATCATCGAACCGATCGACAGATCGAATTCGCCAGCGATCATCAAGAGGCAAGCGCCGACTGCGATCAGGCCGAGATACGCGGCCACTTGCGACCAGTTCATCACGCCGTCGAGGTTGAACATGCCGGAGTTGCCGGCCGCAATCCCAAACACGAGGAACACCATCACGGTGCCAGCGAGGGCGGCAAATTCCGGACGGTTCAGCAGATGCCGGAACCACGATTCCTGGCGCACGCGCTCATCGGCCGCCCCGGGCACACCGCCGGATGTTGACGTCGTCGCGGTGTTCGAAGGGGGCTGCTTGCGGGGATGAGGGTGGAAGGGGTTGGCTACGCCCATTGAAGCTCTCCTTGATGCGCCCGGCTTTTCGCAGTCGTCAAAGGACCGCAATCGGACCGCATGGCGCGTAATGCACGTAAAACGTGGTGAACGCAGGCGTGGGGCGGCCTGGCCGGTTGCGGCCGGCCGCGTCCATTTTCTTCATACCTGCCGGAACGGTTCTCCCGTGTCCGTACTTCCAGCGAAATGCGTTAGCGATACTGTCCTGCGTACTTGACCACCTTGTCGATATTGGCCTTGGTGATGAAACCCGGGCCGGAACCGATATTGCGCGGCCCATAGGCGGGCTGCAGGCCGTACGTGGTGAGACGTTGCTGGAACTTCGGATTGGCCTGCAGGATCTGGCGGATCTTCGCCGGATCGGTGGTGTGTTCCTTCTTCACGATGGCCAGTACGGCAACCGGGATATAGCCCTGCAGGTAGGGTTGCTGGTCGATTGCGAACTGGATCGTGCCGTCCTGGATGCCCTTGGCGATGTCATTGTCGAAGTCGAACGTCGCGAACCAGACCTTGCCGGCGAGGCCCATCTGCTGCAGCGCCTTCATCGTCGGCGCGGCCGAAAGCGGACCGAGGGTGAGCACCGCCTGGGTGTTCGGGTGATTGCGCAGATACGCGCTCACTTTCGATTGCACACCGGTCGGGTCCTGGCCTGCGTCGAGCGTGGAGGACTTGAAGTCGACGCCGATCGCCTCGGCAAAGCCGCGGCAGCGTTCGAACGAAGCCGGGTTGGTCGCGTAGTGGTTCACGCACAGGAACGACTTGATGCCCGCTGCCTTCGCTTTCTGGCCCGCCGCTTTGCCCGCCGCATATTCAGGCTGACCGACGTGCATGATCGCGCCAAGCTGCGCGCTTTGCTCCTCAGTGCCGGAATTGATCGTGACGAGCGGAATGTGTTTCTCGGTGACCTTGGCGAGCGAACTCTTGAGCACGTCGAAGTCGGCGATCGAAACGATCACGCCGTCGTAGTTGCGCGCGGCGGCCTGTTCGACCAGACGCGCCATATCGGCGATATCGCCGTTCGGCGGATTGCGGTAGTCGGTCTCGACGTTGAAATCCTCGTCGGCCTGTTTGATGGCGTTCTTGATGGTGTTCCACCACGAATCCGAATCCGGCGCGTGGCTGATCAGCACGAAGTGAGCGTCAGCCGCGCGGGCGGCCGACGCCGCACCGAATCCCGTCGCCAACGTCAATGCCGCCACCAGAATCCTGAGCGTAGCCTTGCCCTTGCAAAGTCTCATTGTCTCCACCTTTCTCGGTCTGTCGTTATTGAAGGGAGCGTCTGGCGGGCGGCTTTCCGATTGCGTGCGTTGCGGCAGACGTCAGCCGATGCACCATCGCTCACGACCAAGATTAGGCCATCTTCCGAAGCGTTGCAATGAAAATTTCATGACAAATAAAAATGGAAAATACATTCCATTTGACAGGGCGCCTGCCTATAATCGGCAGCGTCAGGATGCTGTGTGGCGCGCGCTGGAAGCGTCTTCTGCACTGCAATAAAGCAACGAAGAGAGAGCCATGGCGGAAGAGAGCACCGAAGACTTGCCAAGCGTCGAAGAATTGATGCAGCGCATCGCGGAAAACTACGAGGCGCTGCCGCGGCAATTGAAGAACGTCGCGACGTATATCGAGCAGCATCGCTCGAGTGTGATGGTGGATCGCACCAGCGATATCGCGGCGAGCTGCGGCGTGCATCCGTCCGCCGTGGTGCGTTTTGCGCAGCGCTTCGGCTTTTCCGGATTCTCCGATCTGCAGGCGGTGTTTCGTCAGGCGTACACGGGGCAGGGTACGTCCTCGCCGAGTTATCAGCAGCGGATTCGCAAGCTGATCGACGAGAAACCCGGGGCGTTGTCTGGCGGCTCCGTGGCGCGCGAATTCATCGCGGCCTCACGCGGCGGTCTTGAAGAGCTTGAAGCCGGCCTCGACGACCAGCAGTTCGATGCCGCCGTGAAGATGCTGCAGCAGGCCGACAACATCTACGTGATCGGCGTGCGGCGTTCGTTTCCGGTGGCGAGCTATATCGTCTACGCGTTGCAGCACACCCCCAAGCGCGTACATCTGGTATCCGGTTTCGGCGGCATGTACCGCGAGCAGATTCGCAGCGTGAAGAAGGGCGACGTGGTGATCGCGATCAGCTTCGCGCCGTATGGCAAGGAAACGCAGTATTGCCTGCGCGTGGCGCACCATCACCAGGCGAAGACGCTGGTTATTACGGATAGCCAACTATCTCCGTTGGCGCGTTACGCCACCACCCAGCTGTATGTGAAAGAGGGCAGCGCGTTTGCGTTCCGCTCGCTGACCAGCACGATCTGTTTGTGCCAGGCGTTGTTCATCGCGCTCGCGTACAAGCTCGAACTGAACGTGGAAGAATCCAAAGAGACTGGAGGATACGATGACTGAGGCGGTAAAGACGATCGACGTAGCGGTATTTGGCGCGGGACGTATCGGCAAGATTCATGCGGCGAATCTGGCGCGGCAGCCGGGCGTGCGGCTCAAGTATGTGGTCGATGTGAATCGCGAGGCGGCTGCGGCGCTCGCCGCCGAACACGGCGCGCAGGTTGCGGATATCGACGGCGCGATGGGCGATGCATCGATCGGCGCGACGGTGATCTGTTCGAGCACCGACACGCACGCGGATCTGATCATGAAATCGGCCGCGCAGAAGAAGCATGTGTTCTGCGAGAAGCCGGTCGATCTGACTTTGGAACGCGCGCGGGCCTGCGCCGAGGCAGTGGAGCGTGCGGGCGTGGTTTGCATGATCGGCTTTCAGCGCCGCTTCGACCCGACCTTCTCCGCGTTGAAAGCGCGCATCGATGCGGGCGAAATCGGCACGCCGGAAATGCTGGTGGTGACGAGCCGCGATCCGGGCGCACCGCCGGTCGAGTACATCAAGCACTCGGGCGGCATCTTCAAGGACATGCTGATTCACGACTTCGACATCTTCCGCTGGATTCTCGACGACGAAGCCGACACGCTGCACGCCACCGGTAGTTGTCTTTCGGATCCGGCGATTGCCGAAGCGGGCGATATCGATTCGACCGCGGTGACGATCCGCACGAAGCACGGCCGCCTGTGTCAGATCAACACCGCGCGGCGCGCGGCTTATGGGTACGACCAGCGTTTCGAAGTGCTCGGCAGCACAGGCATGCTGCAGGCGGGCAATGTTCGCCCCACCGAGGTCACCGCGTATTCGAGAACCGAAGTGTCGAGCGACGTGCCCGAGGCGTTTTTCCTCGAGCGCTATCGCGCGGCGTACGCACTGGAAATAGCGCATTTCTTCGACGCGGTCACGCACGGCAAGCCGGTACGAACGACCGTCGCCGACGGCCTGAAAGCGCTCGAACTCGCCGATGCCGCAACGCGGTCGTGGCGCGAGGGTCGCGCGGTGAAGCTCGGGGAGGCATCGTGATGAAGACGGCGACTGGGCGGCTTCGTTTGGGTGTGGTCGGCTTGGGGCGGTTGGGCAAGCGGCACGCGGAGAATCTGGCGTATCGCGTGCCGGGGGCTGCGCTCGTGGCTGCTTGCAGCCCTGTGGAAGAGGAGCGGACGTGGGCGCGCGAGGTGTTGCCCGAACCGCGTCTCTACGCCGACTATGCGGACCTGCTCGCCGATCGCGACGTGGATGCGGTGTGGCTCGTCACGCCCTCTTCCTTGCACGCGCAGCAGATTATCGATGCGTTACGCGCCGGCAAGCATGTGTTCTGCGAGAAGCCGCTGTCGCTGGATCTCGCCGAATGCGAGCGTGTACTGGCCGAGGCCGCGCGTCATCCGCATCTGCAGGCCACCATCGGCTTCATGCGGCGTTTCGATCCGAGCTACAAGGATGCGTTCGACAAGATCGAAGCCGGTAAGATCGGCCGACCGTTTCTGGTTCGCTCACAAACTACCGATCAGAACGACACCGACGGTTTCTTCGTGCGTTTTGCGGCGACCTCAGGCGGCATCTTTCTGGACTGCACGGTGCACGACATCGACGTCGCGCGCTGGCTGCTCGGCAAACCGCGCGCCAAACGCGTGTTTGCGGCGGGCGCGGTCGCATTGCACGAGGGTCTGCGGGAATTCGGCGACGTCGATAACGGCGTGGCGATCTGTGAGTTCGAAGACGGCAAGCTCGCGATGTTCTATGCGTCGCGCACGCAAGCTCACGGTAACGACACGCATAGCGAGGTGATCGGCACTGCCGGCGCGCTGGCGATTGGCCACAATCCACGTGCGAATCGCGTCGAGATCTACGACGCGACGGGCATCCGCAACGAATGCACGCCGACCTTCTTCGATCGCTTCGAGGATGCGTTTTTGCATGAGGCACGTGCCTTCGTTGCGGCGGTGCAGGGCGGCGCGACATCGAATGCGCAAGCAGGCGCCACGCTGGCCGATGCGCTCGAAGCGACGCGGATCGGCATGGCATTGCGGCAGTCGCTGCAGAGCGGAGAGGCCGTCACGTTGTAGCGCTAAAACGCCGCCGGATTGCGTCAATCGACATGACAGCGTCACTTCCGGCGGCTAAACGACGCCTGCTGTAGAATTTGACCCTCTGTCCGGCGTCGCTTACGACGCCTCATCCCGAAGGTCATCGTCGATGCAAATTCAGGTTCACAAGGAAGTCGATGCGCGCGGGCTGATGTGCCCGCTGCCCATTTTGCGCGCCAAGAAGGCGCTCGCCGACATGGAAAGCGGCCAGATTCTCAAGGTGCTAGCCACCGATCCGGGCTCGCAGCGCGATTTCGCCGCGTTCGCGAAGCAAACCGGCAACGAAATCGTCGAAAGCTCGGCGCACGACAAGGTTTTTACCTTTTTGATGAAGCGCCGCTGAAATGCAAACAAAAGGCGCTGTGCCCGCGAATGCCGGGCACAGCGCCTTTTTACGTCTGACTACTGCTTATTGCGAGAGGCTAACAGCGCAAGGGGTTCTGCGCGGCTGTTCCGTTGCTCAGCCTTCCAGCACTGGCGAACGGGTACGCAGATATTCTTCGAAATCGGCTGCCACTTCCGGGTGACGCAGCGCGAACTCGACCGTCGCCTTCAGATAACCCAGCTTGCTGCCGCAGTCGAAACGCGTGCCGTGGTACTTGTACGCCAGCACTTGCTCATCGGCGAGCAACGACTGAATCGCGTCCGTCAGCTGCAATTCGCCGCCTGCGCCCGGCTTCAGCGCGCGCAAATGTTCGAAAATCCGCGGCTTCAGCACATAGCGGCCCACCACGCCGAGATTCGAGGGCGCGACGTCCGGCTCCGGCTTTTCGACGATGCCCGACATCTTGATGATTGAGTCTTCCCACTCCTTGCCGTCGACGATACCGTACGACTTTGTCTCCGAGTGCGGAATCTCTTCGACGCCGATCACCGAGCTGTGATAGTGGTCAAACACCTCGATCATCTGCGTCATGACGGGCGGCTTGCCGTACAGCAAGTCGTCCGCAAGGATGACGGCGAACGGGTTGTCGCCCACCAGCTTTTCAGCGCACATCACCGCGTGGCCGAGGCCAAGTGCTTCCGGTTGACGCACGTAGAAGCAGTCCACATGGCTCGGCTTGATGCTGCGCACCAATTCCAGCAGCTTGTCCTTGCCACGCGCCTGGAGTTCGGCCTCGATTTCGTATGACTTATCGAAATGGTCCTCGATCGCACGCTTGCTGCGGCCCGTCACAAAGATCATTTCGGTGATGCCGGCCGCCATTGCCTCTTCCACCGCGTATTGAATCAGCGGCTTGTCGACGATCGGCAGCATCTCCTTCGGGCTGGCCTTCGTGGCAGGGAGGAACCGGGTGCCAAGACCTGCTACCGGAAAAACCGCTTTTGTAACTTTTAGCATGTGATTACCCTGAATCCTCTGGTTTAGCTTTGCGCCCTGTCAGCCCGCAACGGGGCGGACAGGGCGCGTCGATCAGGCCGGCAAACGCGCCAATTGGGCTTTCAGCTTGCCGATAGTGGTTTCGAATTCTGCCAGCCTTTTCTGCTCCTGCTCAACGACTGCCGGTGGCGCCTTTGCAACAAAGCTTTCATTCTGCAATTTGGCATTGCACTTGATGACCTCCGTGCTCAGCCGCGCAATCTCCTTCGACAGACGCTCGCGCTCGACGGCAACGTCGATTTCCACCTTCAGCACGAGCTTGTCATTCCCTACGATAGCAATTGGCGCGCCATCCGCCTGCGCATCCAGCGTTGCCTCGTCGGCAATGATCTGCACCTCCGACAAACGGGCCAATGCCTGAGCGTACGGAGCGAAGGTTGCGAGGCGCTCCGCGTTGCCGGTAGCGAGCAACGGCACCTTGACCGCCGGCGACAGATTCATCTCACCGCGCAGATTCCGACACGCATCGATCACTGCTTTCAGGTCGGCCGCCCATTGCTCAGCGTCTTCGTCGATCTTCGACGGCTCCGCAACGGGGTAGGGCTGCACCATGATGGACGCTTCGCCCTCGGCTTTGCCTTCGGGATAACGTCCAGCCAACGGCGCAACCTTTTGCCACAACGCTTCGGTGATGAACGGAATCACCGGATGCGCGAGGCGCAACACCGTCTCGAGCACGCGCAGCAGCGTGCGGCGCGTTGCGCGCTGCTGGTTCGGCTGACCCGTCTGGATCTGAACCTTGGCGAGTTCGAGATACCAGTCACAGTATTCGTCCCATACGAACTTGTATAGGGCGTTGGCCACATTGTCAAAACGATAGTCGGCGAAACCCTTGGCGATTTCCGCTTCCACGCGCTGCAGGCGCGAGACGATCCAGCGGTCGGCCGCCGAGAAATTCAGGTGGCCGTCCGGACCGCATTCGCCGCATTGCTCCGGCTTGCCGAAACCGCAATCGTGGCCCTCGCAGTTCATCAGCACGAAGCGGGTGGCATTCCACAGCTTGTTGCAGAAGTTGCGATAGCCTTCGCAGCGCGCCAGGTCGAAGTTGACGTTGCGGCCGAGCGTGGCCATCGACGCCATCGTGAAGCGCAGCGCGTCCGTGCCAAACGCCGGAATGCCCTCCGGGAATTCCTTGCGGGTTTTCTTTTCGATCGACGCAGCCTGCTTCGGATTCATCAGGCCGGTGGTGCGCTTGGCGACCAGCGCGTCGAGCTCGATGCCGTCGACGATATCGATCGGGTCGAGCGTATTGCCCTTGCTCTTCGACATCTTCTGGCCTTCGGCGTCGCGCACGAGACCGTGCACGTAGACCGTGTCGAACGGCACCTTGCCCGTGAAGTGCGTGGTCATCATGACCATGCGCGCGACCCAGAAGAAGATGATGTCGAAGCCTGTGACCAGCACCGACGAAGGCATGAAATGCTTCAGCTCCGGCGTCTCGGCGGGCCAGCCGAGCGACGAGAACGGCACCAGCGCCGACGAGAACCACGTGTCGAGCACGTCTTCGTCACGCTTGAGCGAGCCCGTGTAACCGGCCTCGGCGGCCTTCTCGCGGGCGCCTTCTTCAGTATTGGCGACGAAGATTTCACCGTTTTCGCCGTACCACGCCGGGATCTGATGGCCCCACCAGAGTTGGCGCGAGATACACCAGTCCTGGATGTTTTCGAGCCACTGGTAGTACGTCGTGGACCAGTTTTCCGGCACGAATTTGATTTCGCCGCTGCGGACCACGTCGAGCGCCGTTTCGGCGATCGATTTGCCCGGATTGAAGGTGCCTTCCGGCGCCGGCTTGCTCATGGCGACGAACCATTGGTCCGTCAGCATCGGCTCGATCACGACGCCCGTGCGGTCGCCGCGCGGCACCATCAGCTTGTGCGGTTTGACCGATTCGAGCGCGCCGAGCGCGTCGAGATCCATCACCACCTGCTTACGGGCTTCGAAACGGTCCAGACCGCGGTAGGTTTCCGGCGCGTTGTCGTTGATCTTCGCGTCGAGCGTGAGGATTTCGATCATCGGCAGCTTGTGGCGCAGGCCGACCTGATAGTCGTTGAAATCGTGCGCGGGCGTGACCTTGACCACGCCGGTGCCGAATTCGCGGTCGACGTAGTCGTCGGCGATGATCGGGACTTCGCGGCCGGAGAGTGGCAGCGTGACCGTCTTACCGATCAGGTGCGCATAGCGTTCGTCTTCCGGATGGACCATCACGGCGGTATCGCCGAGCATGGTTTCCGGACGTGTGGTGGCGACCGTCAGATGGCCCGAGCCGTCCGTGAGCGGATACTGGATGTGCCAGAGGTGGCCGTTTTCTTCTTCGCTGACCACTTCGAGGTCGGAGACGGCGGTGAGCAGCACCGGGTCCCAGTTCACGAGGCGCTTGCCGCGGTAGATCAGGCCTTGTTCATACAGGCGTACGAACACGTCGCGCACGGCGGCCGACATTTTGTCGTCCATCGTGAAGTATTCGCGCGACCAGTCGATCGACGCGCCCAGACGGCGCACCTGATTCGTGATGGTCGAGCCGGATTCCTGCTTCCATTCCCAGACGCGTTCGGTGAACTTTTCGCGGCCGAGGTCATGGCGGGAGACGCCTTTCGCATCCAGTTGCCGTTCGACGACGATTTGCGTGGCGATGCCCGCGTGGTCCGTGCCCGGCACCCAGAGGGTGTTTTCGCCGAGCATGCGGTGATAGCGGGTGAGGCCGTCCATGATCGTCTGGTTGAAGGCGTGGCCCATGTGCAGGGTGCCGGTGACGTTCGGCGGCGGCAACTGGATCGAGAAGTCTTTCTTGTTCTCGTCGAAGGTGGCCGCCGCGTAGGCGCGTTTTTCCCATTCGGGGCCCCAGTGGGCTTCGATGGTGTGGGGCTCGAAGCTTTTGGCAAGCGTGGAGGTCGGGTCGCTCGGGGTCTCGCTCATTTCTGTCCGTCTGCTGGTGGATGCAAAGAATGCTCGATTATAAGCGGCGCTGCGGGTGGGGGGCCTTGGTTGGGTTTTTTGCCTTTGGCGGCGGCATTGGCCGTGTTCTTGGGGCTTTGGCCTTTCCTTGTTCTGGCTTTGGTGCCTTTCCTTGAATTGTTAGTGGTCTATTAGCGTTCCCCCTGTGCGGGCGGCACTTACTTTCTTTGCCGGCTGCAAAGAAAAGCCAGGCAAAAGAAAGCAGCTCAAACCGCTAATGCTAAGTGGGTCCCATGGTTTGCTACGGGTAGTGGTGCATCTGGAATCCGTGATTTCGCACATTCCGCGCTAGTGACAAAGGTGTCATCAGCTCCCACTCCGCACTGCGTGCGTCGCGGACGGGTCTGCATGGGAAACCACGGGCTTCGGTTGAGGTCCGTGGGGGCCGTCGGCTTCGCCTCGGCGAGGCGCCTCTGCACCCACCCGGGAACCCCTCACTTCAAAGATACATCGGTGCCCCGCAATCACGGTCGCGGCTGCGCGGTACAAGGACGAGCCACGATCCGGTGGCGAGGCGTGGGCGTCAAAGCGTAGCGGGTGGTTTTAAGAAGTACTCTTCGGCGCGCGTAGCGCCGCCGGAAGTATGACGCCCTTGTCACTGGCGCATGCAGGGGCACGAGCACAGATTCCAGATGCACCACTACCCGCAGCAGACCACGGTGCCCACTTAGCATGAGCGGTTTGAGCCGCTTTCTTTTGCCTACTTTTCTTTGCGGCATGCAAAGAAAAGTAGGTGCCGCCCCGCACAGGGGCAACACTAATAGACCACTAACAATGCAAGGAAAGGCCAAAGCCCCAAGAACACTGACAATGCCGCCGCCAAAGGCAAAAACCGCCAAAAAAACCCAAGCCCCGGAGGGGCCTATAATGTCGAACGCCCTCGCCGTCCTCCCAAAAAATGCCCGATCTGCTAGCCAATCTAAACCCCGAACAACACGCCGCCGTCACGCTCCCCAACGAGCCAGCGCTCATCCTTGCAGGCGCGGGCAGCGGCAAAACCCGCGTCCTCATCACGCGCATCGCGTGGCTGATCCAGCACGGTCTGGCGTCGCCCGCCACCATCCTGGCGGTGACCTTCACCAACAAGGCAGCCCGCGAAATGATGTCGCGTCTTTCGGCACTCTTGCCGATCGACACCCGTGGCATGTGGATCGGCACCTTCCACGGCCTGTGCAACCGCATGCTCCGCGCGCACCATCGCGACGCCGGCCTGCCCGCCACCTTCCAGATCCTCGATACCGCCGACCAGCTCTCCGCGATCAAGCGTCTGATGAAGGGCCTTAACATCGACGATGAAAAGTACCCGGCGAAAAATCTCCAGTACTTCATCAACAATTCCAAAGAACAAGGCCTGCGGCCGAAAGACGTCGACGCCACCGACAACTTCAACCGCAAATTCGTCGAGCTCTACGAAGCCTACGACCAGCAGTGCCAGCGCGAAGGCGTCGTCGACTTTCCGGAACTGCTGCTGCGCTGCTTCGAACTGCTGGCGCACAATCCGCCGCTCCGCGCCCACTATCAGGCGCGCTTCAGGCACATCCTCGTCGACGAGTTCCAGGACACCAACAAGCTGCAATACGCGTGGCTGAAGATGCTGGCCGGACAGACGAACGCGATCTTCGCCGTCGGCGACGACGACCAGTCGATCTACGCGTTCCGTGGCGCGAACGTCGGCAACATGCGCGACTTCGAACACGAGTTCAACGTCCGGCACATGATCAAGCTGGAGCAGAACTACCGCTCGCATGGCCATATCCTCGATGCGGCCAATCAGCTGATCGCCAATAACTCGCGGCGTCTGGGCAAGAATCTGCGTACCGACGCGGGGCACGGCGAACCGGTGCGCGTCTACGAGTCCGCCACCGATACGCAGGAAGCCGGCTGGATCGTCGAAGAAATCAAGGCGCTGATCAGCACCGGCACGTCGCGCAGCGAAGTCGCCATCCTGTATCGCAGCAACGCGCAGTCGCGCACGATCGAACACACGCTGGTCAATGCGGGCATCGCGTATCGCGTGTACGGCGGTCTGCGCTTTTTCGAACGCCAGGAAGTCAAGCACGCGCTCGCCTATCTGCGCCTGATCGATAATCCGAACGACGACACCGCGTTCGCCCGCGTCGTCAATTTCCCCACGCGCGGCATCGGCGCGCGCTCGATCGAACAGCTTGCTGATGCGGCGCGTCTGTACAACTGTTCGATGGCCGCGGCGATTCCGTATGTTGCGGGTAAGGCGGGGTCGAGCCTCGCGAATTTCGCGAACCTGATCGGCAGGATGCGCGCGGAAACGCAGCAGATGAGCCTGCCGGAAACGGTCGAATACGTGGTCCGCACGAGCGGTCTCACGGAGTTCTATCAGAACGAACGCGAAGGTCAGGACCGGCTGGAGAACTTGCAGGAACTGGTCAACGCGGCCGCTGCTTTCGTCAGCGAAGAAGGCTACGGCATGGACACGCCGGCGCGCTCGATTCCGCTGCGCCCGGGCGCGACCACGGCGCCTGAGTTGGCCGTCGCCACGGATGATCCGAATACCGTCGTGCTGGACGCCCCCGGCATCGCCGATCCGGCGCAAAACCCGGACACGATGACGCCGCTTGCCGGTTTCCTGTCGCACGCATCGCTGGAAGCGGGTGACAACCAGGCGCAAGCCGGTCAGGAAGCCGTGCAGTTGATGACGGTGCACGCGGCCAAGGGCCTCGAGTTCACAGCGGTGTTCATCACCGGCCTCGAAGAAGGGCTGTTCCCGCATGAAAACAGCGCGATGGAATCGGATGGACTGGAAGAAGAGCGTCGTCTGATGTACGTGGCGATCACGCGGGCCAAGGAGCGTTTGTATCTGTCGTTCGCGCAGAGCCGGATGCTGCACGGCCAGACGCGCTACAACATCCGTTCGCGCTTCTTCGACGAACTGCCGCAGGAAACGCTGAAGTGGCTCACGCCGAAGGTCGAGGCGGGCGCGCGGTGGGGCGGGCGTTCGGATAACGCCGGTTATGGTCGCGACTGGTTCGCGCGGCCGGGTTACACGGGCGCCGTGTCGTCGACGCCGGCGCCGTTGCCGGCCTTTGCGAACGAACAGCGCGCGGCTGAAACGGGTTTCCGCGTTGGCCAGCAAGTGTTCCACACCAAGTTCGGGGAAGGCACGATCACGGCGCTTGAGGGCGGTGGCACGGATGCCAAGGCCCAGGTCAAATTCAAGCGGCACGGCGAGAAGTGGCTTGCGCTTGCGGTCGCCAAATTGCAGGCGGTTGAATGAGCTCGGGAGACATGGATCCAAACCGCGGCGGCGCGCCGGTCTCGCATCGTCCGCTCGGCATTCTGGCGGCGTTGCCGCAGGAACTCGGCGATCTGATCGAAGCGATGCGCGCCGAATCCGGCGTACGCACCATTACTCACGGTCAGCGTGACTATCACCTCGGCACCGTGCACGGCGCGCCTTGCGTCGTGACACTGGCGCGCGTCGGCAAGGTCGCGGCGGCAGCCACGGTCAGCGCCTTGATCCATGCGTTCGATGTCGAAGCGGTCGTGTTTACCGGCGTTGCGGGTGGCGTGGGGACTGAGGTGCGGGTCGGTGACATCGTTGTAGCCAACGTGCTGATGCAGCACGATCTCGACGCGTCGCCGTTGTTTCCGCGTTTCGAGGTGCCGTTGCTCGGCGTGTCGCGCTTCGCGGCCGATGCGGCGCTTGCCGATCAATTGGCCGCCGCGTGTGAGCGTTTTGTTGCTGAAGAGGGTGCTGCGTCGGCGGCGCGCTTCGGCACGCGCGAACCGCGCGTACATCGCGGCTTGATTATCAGCGGAGACCAGTTCGTCGCGAGTGCAACGGGCGTCAAGGCCTTGCGCGATGCGCTGCCGGATGCGCTCGCGGTCGAGATGGAAGGTGCGGCGATCGCGCAGGTCTGTTACGAGTACGGCGTGCCGTGCGCGGTGGTGCGCACTATCTCTGACACCGCCGACGATCACGCGCCGCAATCGTTCGTGTCGTTTCTCACGGAGATTGCCGGGACGTATTCGAACGCGATTCTGAAGCGGTTTCTTGAGGCGCGTAGTTCGGTCTGAAACCCGCCTCTGACACACGTGTGCTCGTGCCAATCTGATCGCAGGCTGGCGTGCGGATCGCCGCGCGCGTGTCAGGCAGGCTTGCGAGGTCAGGCTCGGTGAGCCATGTTCAAGTGAACAAGTCGATTCGCCGCAGACCGCCAGATCGTCAGCCCGGCCCGAGGCTAGCCTTTCCCTGAACCGTCCAGCGCCTCCCGCACCTGCTGCAAAGCCGCCGGATCCTCGATCGTCGGCAGATCGCCCGGTTCGCGGCCCTCGGCCAGCGCCGCAATCGCGCGGCGCAGCAGCTTACCCGAGCGCGTCTTCGGCAGCATCGACACCACCACCACACGTGCCGGCCGCGCAATCGCGCCGAGCTGGCGGTCGACTGTCGCCGCGAGTTCGGCTTCCAGCTTCGCTCGTGCCTTCTCGCCCGCATAGGCTTGCGCGTCGCGCAGCACTACGAAGGCCATCGCTGTCTGACCCTTCAGCGCATCCGTCACGCCGACCACCGCAACTTCCGCGACTGCCGCATGGCTCGACAACGCTTCCTCGATCTCGCGCGTGCCGAGCCGATGGCCGGCGACGTTGATCACGTCGTCGGTGCGGCCGAGGATCGTCACGTATCCGTCTTCATCCTGAATGCCCCAGTCGAAGGTCGAGTAGGCCTGCTGATTCGGAATGCTCGACCAGTACGTGCTGACAAAGCGCTTGTCGTCGCCCCATACCGTCGACATGCAGCCCGGCGGCAGCGGATAGCCTAGCGTGAGCACGCCTTTTTCGCCGGGCGGGCAGGGCTCGCCCGTCAGTTCGTTACGCAAGGTCAGATTGAAGCCGGCCGACGGCACGCCCGGCGAGCCGAGCTTGGTAGGCAGTGCTTCGACGCCGCGCGGAATCGCCAGCATCGGCCAGCCAGTTTCGGTCTGCCAGTAGTTGTCGATCACGGGCTTGCCGAGCGCGTCGGCGATCCATGCGGCGGTCGGTTCGTCGAGCGGCTCGCCGGCGAGGAACAGCGCGCGCAGGCTCGACAAATCGGATTTTTTCAGCAGCGCCGGATCCTGCTTTTTCAGCACGCGCAAGGCAGTCGGCGCGGTGAACATCAGATTGATCTTGTGCTGTTCGACGAGGCGCCACCAGATGCCGCCGTCCGGACGAATCGGCGTGCCTTCGTACATCACGGTAGTGAGGCCCGCGATCAGCGGCGCATAGACGATGTAGCTATGGCCGACCACCCAGCCCACGTCCGACGCAGTGAACATCGTGTCGCCGGGCTTGCCCTGAAAGATGTGCTCCATCGATGCCGCCAGCGCCACCGCATAGCCGCCGACATCGCGTTGCACGCCCTTCGGCTTGCCGGTGGTGCCCGACGTGTACAGCACATACGAGGGTTCGTTCGATTCGAGCCATTCGCACGGCACGTGAGCGTCGAAAAATTTCTCGCGCAGCGGCTCGTAGGCGACGAGGTAGCTCGCGTTCAGACGCTCGGGTGCGAGTTGCCGGTCGATCAACAGCACGTGCGGTGTCTTGTGGGCCGCGCGCGCAAGTGCTTCGTCCACCAGCGGCGTGTAGTCGATTACTTTGCCGCCACGCGCGCCGGCATCGGCGGTGACGATCAGCACAGGTTTCGCATCGTCGATGCGGGCCGCCAGATTGGGGGCCGCGAAGCCGCCGAACACCACCGAGTGAATCGCGCCGAGCCGCGCGCACGCGAGCATCGCGAACAGCGCTTCGGGGATCATCGGCAGATAGAGCAGCACGACGTCGCCGCGCTTCACACCCAGCGAGCGCATCGCCGCGGCCATGCGGTTGATTTCCGCGTACAGCTCGGCGTAGGTGTAGCGCCGCTCGATGCCGGTTTCCGTCGACACGTACACGAGCGCGTTCTGCTGCGGGCGCCCGGCCATATGCCGGTCCACCGCGTTATGGCACAGGTTCGTGCGGCCGCCGACGAACCAGCGCGCAAACGGCGGATTCGAGCGGTCAAGCACCATATCGAACGGCGTTTGCCAATGAATCCGCCGCGCCTCGTCACGCCAGAATTCCTCGGGTTGCTCGATCGAACGGCGGTGGAAGTCGCGGTAGGTGGTCATCGGCGGCGATCCTTCTGCTGCGTGAGTAAACGGATGTCGAGTCGTACGGCTGCCGGACGCGGCGAGAGAGCAGCCGTACGTACATCCGCACAAGCATAGAGCAGCCGTCACCCTGCGGACAACGCGGGTTCACCATGAGGGGGCGGCCCAACGAGAAAAGGCGCCGTAGCGCCTCTTTCTTCATGCAACCGCAAGCGACTCCATCACGCTTTCGCGCGTTTGCCTTCGACATCCGGCAGAAACACCGTCAACAGGCCGATCAGCGGCAGGAACGAGCAGACCTTATACACATAGGCAATGCTGGTGGCGTCGGCCAACTGCCCGAGCACGGCCGCGCCGATCCCGCCCATGCCGAACGCGAAGCCGAAGAAGAGGCCCGCGATCATTCCCACCTTGCCGGGGATCAGTTCCTGCGCATAGACGAGGATCGCCGAGAACGCCGAAGCCAGCACGATACCGATGATCACCGTCAGCACGCCGGTCCAGAACAGGTTGGCGTACGGCAGCAGTAGCGTGAACGGCGCGACGCCCAGGATCGACACCCAGATCACATACTTGCGGCCGATCCTGTCACCGATCGGACCACCGATCACTGTGCCTGCCGCAACCGCTGCGAGGAACACGAACAGGTGGATCTGGGCGGCCTGCACCGGCAGATGGAACTTGTCGATCAGATAGAACGTGAAGTAGCTGTTGATGCTGGCGAGGTAGAAGTACTTCGAGAACACGAGCAGGATCAGCACGCCCATCGCGAACATGACCTGGTTGCGCGACAGCGTTGCGTGACCGGTCTGGCTGCGGGCCTTCTTCACCGCGGGATGCTGCTTGTACCAGCGGCCGATCTGCGTGAGCACGACGATCGCAACCAGCGCCGCCACCGAGAACCACGCGATGCTGCGCTGGCCGTGCGGAATCACGATCAACGCGGCGAGCAACGGTCCGAGCGACGAACCCGCATTGCCACCCACCTGGAACAGCGACTGCGCCAGACCGTGGCGGCCGCCCGAGGCCATGCGCGCCACCCGCGACGATTCCGGATGGAACACCGACGAGCCGCAGCCGACCAGCGCCGCCGCGACCAGCAGTACGCCGAAACTCGGCGCGACCGACATCAGCAACAGGCCGGCGAGCGTGAAGCCCATGCCGACCGGCAGCGAATACGGCTTCGGATGCTTGTCGGTATAGCTGCCGACCAGCGGTTGCAGCAGCGACGCGGTGATCTGGTAGGTCAGCGTAATCAGGCCGATCTGCCCGAACGACAGGGAAAAGTTGTCTTTCAGCATCGGGTAGATCGCCAGGATCAACGACTGGATCATGTCGTTGAGCAGGTGCGAAAAGCTGATCGCACCCAGCACGGAGTAGACCGTGCGCTGGACCTTGGCGGCCGGCTGCGCCGCAGCGGGATTGGCCGAACCCGCGGGGGAGGCTGAGGCGCCGGCGAGGGCGCTTTTATCGAGGCTCGTTTCCATACGCTAGATGAGAGAGGAGAAAGAGGGTGAAAGGTGATGATTTCAGACTGCCGGCGCGTCGCGATTTCCGGCGTTCGCATGCCTGTGCGTGACCTGCCGGGCTGCCGCGGCATTTCGACGCGGTGCCGGGCGTTGTCAGCTATTTGTCGAAGTTTAATGTGGCTCGCACGAATTGTAAGGACAAGTTTTGTCGAGAATCGGACACGTATTGCGCTTCCCATGCGTCATGGATGTGCCGAAACCCCAACGCGATGCACTGCTGCGGTGCCTGTGTCAAGCGTGTTGCGCAGGGCGACGCGTGGCTGGCACGTCGTTTGATAAATGCGATTCGGGGATTTTTGGCCATGTATAAAACGATCGCGGGCGCGAAGCTTACAAAGCGACGCGTCGAGGACCGGGCGCGACAGTCGGCATGAGACGAGCGGCGTTAAAGATCGCAGACGTTTGTGCCGTAGACCCGGAGAGATAAGTATTAATGCCGGAACCGACCTTTCCGGCAGTTCGAAACGTGGGGACGAGGAATATGAAAGCAGTTTCGCTGGGTGGCCAGACGGGCGCGGGGTTCGTACCGGAAGGAGAAGCGGCGGGCAAGCCGTCGCCATCGCGTGGCCAGGGCAGCAGCTTGCGTGCCGTGCGGCTCAAGGGCTTGTCGGTGAAGGCGACGTTGCGGCTGGCGTTTGCCGTGCTGCTGATCGGCACGTTTGCGATTGGCGTGTTTTCGCTGACCCAGATCAGCCGCCTGAATGCTTCCGCACAATCGATCTACGACCAGGGCCACGTCGCGAGCCGCGCTGCCGAAGAGGCGCGTGGCCACATGCTGCGTGCAAGCCGCGCGCAAAAGATGCTGCTGACCGCGACCACCGCCAAGGAGCGCGACGAGCTCGGCGCCGACATCGACAAGGGGTTGAGCGGTCTCGCGAAAGAGCTCGGCACGCTGCAACAGTACGTCGACACATCCGACGCGAAGGCGGTTGACCAGCAGAAGAAATTTGCCGCTGCCGTCGCAGTGTGGAGCGGGCACCTGCGTGACTTCGTGACGCTTGTGAAAGCGCAGCCGCTCGATCTTTCGCAGATGAACTGGCAGGTCGGCACACAGGACGTCTCGTTACTGGTCGAGACCGGCAAGCTCGAAAAACTCGTCGACGAACTCGTTGCACAGCGCGGCACGGCCGCAAAGGCGACCATTGACGCATCGGGTTTCATCTTCCATTCGTCGTTCGTGATGCTCGCGGCGATGACGGTCGCGCTGATCGCGCTGGCGTTCGGCATTAGCGAGTGGGTGGTGCGGCGCCTGGCCGGCCAACTCGGCGGCGAGCCGGCGTACGCAAAGGAGATTGCCAGCCGGATCGCGGCGGGCGATCTATCGAATCAGATCGCGTTGGGGCGCAAGGACAAGTCGAGCATGCTGTACGCGCTGCACGACATGCAAAGCGGCCTTGCGACGACGGTCTCCGACATTGCGTCCAGTGCGGACGCGATTGCGACCGCATCCGGTGAAATCTCGATGGGCAACTTGGACCTCTCGCAACGCACCGAGCAACAGGCGATGGCGCTCGAGCGAACCGCGAGCAGCATGGAGCAGTTGACTTCGACGGTTCGTCAGAACGCCGACAACGCCAAGCAGGCGAGCACGTTGGCCAATAATGCTTCGGAGATTGCGGAGAAGGGTGGTGACGTAGTGAGCCGCGTGGTGGCGACGATGAACGAGATCAACGACAGCGCGAGGAGCATTGGCGACATCATCGGCGTGATTGAGGGGATTGCATTCCAGACCAACATTCTCGCGTTGAACGCGGCGGTGGAAGCAGCACGAGCTGGCGAAGAAGGTCGTGGTTTCTCGGTGGTCGCCGCGGAAGTGCGCAACCTTGCTCAGCGCAGCGCGGCTGCCGCCAAGGAGATCAAGGGCTTGATCAGCACGTCGGTGGAGCGGGTGAGCAACGGATCGACGCTGGCCCAGGATGCCGGTCAGACGATGGACGAAGTGGTGAAGGCGGTGAAGCGCGTGACCGACATCATGGGCGAGATTTCGGCGGCATCATCGGAACAGAGTGCGGGGATCGAGGAAATCAATCTTGCGGTGACGCAGATGGATTCGGGCACACAGCAGAACGCCGCGCTGGTGGAGCAGGCCACGGCAGCTGCCAGATCGCTGGACGATCAGGCCCGCGGCCTGAAGCAGATGGTTGGAAAGTTCAGGCTATAAAACAGCGAAGACCGCGACTGAAGCACCGCCTCGGCGCGCAACGCCGCCGAGGCAAAGCCGACGGCCCCCACGGTCCTCAACCGAAGCCCGTGGTTTCCCATGCAGACCCGTCCGCGACGCACGTAGTGCGGAGTGGGAGCTGATGACACCTTTGTCACTAGCGCGGAATGTGGGAGAGCACGGATTCCAGATGCGCCACTACCCGTAGCAGACCACGGTGCCCACTTAGCATTAGTCAGTATGACTCCTGTGAGGCAAGGGCTGGCCTGCCATGAGGAATCAAACGCGGGTTAGCATTGCTACCAGAGCCGCACGGTGCGGACAGGGCCGCACCCGGCGAATTCCGGCACGGAGGCCAGCATGGAACACGATAGCACGCTGTACGTCGGTTGCGACGTTCACAAGGACTCGATCACGATCGCCTATGCGCTCGATGCGGGCGAGGTTGAGCTGCCCGGCAAGACCGGTACGACGCAGGCCGATATCGATCGCCTGTGCAGGCGCCTGTAGTCAAAGGCGCCACGCATCCGCTTCGTCTACGAGGCGGGCCCCTGCGGCTACGGGCTCTACCGTCAACTCGTGAACAAGGGTTTCGACTGCATGGTGTGCGCGCCGTCGCTGATTCCAAAAAAGCCGGGCGAGCGGGTCAAGACCGATCGGCGTGATGCGATCAGGCTGGTGCGCTCACTGCGCGCGGGCGACCTGTCAGCGGTGTACGTGCCCAGCGTGGACGACGAAGCGTTCCGCGATCTGGCGCGTACGTGGGCAAGCGCCAGGGATGATCTGAAGCGTGCGCGGCAACAGCTGAAGGCTTTCCTGCTCCTGCATGGGGTGCGCTATACAGGCCGCGCCGACTGGGGAGCGGCGCACCAGCGCTGGCTGGGCGCGCATGCATTCGACAGTGCATGGCAGCAACTGGCGTTCGAGGAACATCGGCGCACCATCGAGGACCGCCTCGCGCAATGCGCGCGTCTGGAAACCGCGTTGCGCGAAGCGGTCCCCAACTGGCGCTTCTATCCGGCCGTGCTGGGCCTGCAGAGCATGCGCGGCGTGCAGTTCACCACGGCCGTGGGCATGCTTGCGGAACTGGGCGACCTGTCACGTTTTGCACACCCACGACAGTTGATGGCGTGGCTGGGCGTGACGCCCTCGGAACACTCGTCAGGCGAGAAGCGTCGTCAGGGCAGCATCACGAAGAATGGCAACAGCTGTGCGAGAAAGCTGCTCGTCGAAGCGGCCTGGAGCTACCGGCACCCGGCCCGTGTCAGTCCCGACATCCAGCGCCGCCACGAAGGTATCCCCAAGCCGATCGTTGATCGCGCCTGGGACGCACAGGTGCGCCTGTGCCGGCGCTTTCGCAAGCTCGTCGCGCGCGGCAAACAGAAGAACATCGCGGTGGTCGCCGTCGCCCGGGAACTGGCGGGGTTCATCTGGGACATCGGCCGGCTCGCGATGTCGCTTGCCCTGCCGCACGAGGTGCCCCATGCATGACGCAACACACCAGTAATCCCCTGCCCCCACCCTGAACACTGGAAGACGAGTTTCCTGAAGGCGGCGTAGCCCGGCACACGAGTAACCCGCGACACCGCTACGCAACGGATTGCATCCGACTTGCGGCTTTAGATTGCGGCAGGCTCATTGGGCGGACCTCTGTAATGCGGTACCCAACCCGCGGATATCAGCGTGATCCACCGTCGAGATGTACTGCTACGTCGCCCTCAGGAAATTCCGACAAATATGAATTCGAGAAACTGAAAAACCGATCCCGATTGACACCAGGAGTCATATCAGCGGTTTGAGCCGCTTTCTTTTGCCTACTTTTCTTTGCAGCCGGCAAAGAAAAGTAGGTGCCGCCCCGCACAGGGGCAACGCTAATAAACCACTAACAATTCAAGGAAAGCCACCAAAGCAAGAACCACAAACAAAAAGCGCCGCAAAGGCAACCCCCTCAGCTTGGCTTAACAACAACAGTACAAGTAATCCCAGCAGCCAGCACAACCCCATCAGGCACAGAATCAATCTTCACCCGCACGGGTACACGCTGCGCAAGCCGAACCCAATTAAAAGTCGGATTAACATCAGCCAGCAGCTCACGGCTTTCCGGATTATCCCGATCATAGATCCCACGAGAGATGCTCTCGACATGCCCCTGCAGGGTGCCACCGCTCATCAACCGAACTTCAGCCTTATCCCCGATGCGCACATGAGGCAGCTTAGTCTCCTCAAAATACCCATAAACCCAAAAAGAGTGACTATCAACAATCGCCAGCTTAGCTGACCCAGCGGTAGCATAATCGCCACGGAATACATTCAGGTTAGTGACATAACCATCAACTGGCGACACCACGCGAGTGCGTTCAAGATTCAACTTAGCAGCATCAAGCGCAGCCAAAGCCTGCTGATAAGAAGCCTCAGCAGCAGAAGCAGTGTGAGTAGCATTCTCACGGCTTTCTTTAGACACAACCAAAGCATCCATATCCGCCCGCCGCTGCGCATCATCCCGCTTCATCTGCAACTCCGCCTTCCGCGCAGCAACCGCAGCTTCCGCCTGCTCAACAGCAATCTGATAATGCGAGGGATCGATCTGCATCAACAGATCCCCCTTCTTGACCAGCTGATTATCCTTAACAGGCAAATCCACAACAGCGCCAGAAACATCAGGCGCCACATTCACAATTTCAGCGCGCACGCGCCCATCACGTGTCCACGGTTCATCCATGTAATGAACCCACAACACGCGTCCAATCAAAATCGCGACGATAAAAATAACGGCTGTCGCGACGAAGCCCACAACATTTCGGATGGTCATGTTTCGACTCTGATCAACGATAAACGGCGAGACCCAGCACGCCGCACACACACACGAGCAAGCTGGCCCGGAACAAGGACGGATGCCACACCACGCGATACAGGCCCGTATAGGCGATCACGCGGTCCAGCACCCAGGTAAGCGCGGCGCCCGCGACAAACAGCAGCACAATGGCCGGCACGTAGGCGTCGAAAACGGCGATATCACGTGGCATGACGAACTCCTTCTGACGCGTCGGCACGTCCGCTCATCAGCGGTTCAAGCGGCGATTGTGGATCGAGCAGCGCGGTACGAATGAAATGCAGTTGACTCAGAATGCGTTGCAGCCGATGCCGATCCTCACGCGGTGGCGTGAAGGTGGCCAGCATTAGCTGAACTGCGGCAATCGCATCGGTGGTGGCGGCAAGCGCGCGGTCGAAGCGGTCCGCACGCGGCCGTTCGAACAGCGCGGTCACCGAGTCGCGCATCGCACGCAAGGTGACGCGCCACGGCATCGACTTCGCGTAGCGCGCGTCGCGAGGCAGCGCCGCCACTTCGCCGCGCAAGTCGATCATCGCGTTGCCCACTTCGAGTACCGAGAAGAGCCAGCGCAAGGTGTCGCGTTTGAGCTCGGGTTCGTTCTGCGCGAGCGCGTTGATCTGGGACATCAGATCGCGTGCGCCGCTCTCGAAGCGTGAACGCACCCGGCGCATGCCCGCGCGGCTCGCCAGCGCCACCTGGCGGCGCAAATCCATCAGCAGGCGGTTGCGCAGCCAGGGCGTCGAGGGCGGCAGCAGCACGGCAAAGGCAATCGCGCACACCAGCATTGACAGCACCAGCGCAATCGCATCGTTAATGGTGCCGCTCGGGTCGTAGTGAATCAGGTTGTCCGGGCCGGCGAGGAAACAGAAGAAGATGCAGTAGCCAACGCCGTAGCCGGCCAGCGCGGGCCGCGTCGTCATGAATACGCCGAGCAGCAGGAACGGCGTGAGCGCGGCGCACAGCAGCGGAAAGCCGTCGATGTGCGGATACACGCCGTACACGGCGATCATCCCCATTACTGAAGCGACCAGCGTGCCGGCGGCCATCTGGAACGCCGTGCGCTTCGGATTCGGCGACGCTGACGCCAGCGCGCAGACCGCCGCTGCATCCAGCGTCAAGGTCGAGCCGCTCGGCCACGCGGTCGCGATCCAGAACGCGCCGAGCACGATCATGACAATGGCCGCGCGCAAGCCGGCGACGCCCGCTGCAATTCCATTCGTCTTCGGTTCGTAACGCTCGATCCAGCGCTCACGCTCGTGCGTATCGACGGCAAGCGATGCATAGGTGGCCGCGTACGCGTGCAGGTCGTCGATGAAGCGATACAGCAGTTCGGCGCCGGTGTCGAAGTCGAGCAACGGGGCGTCCGGCTGCGTCTCCAGTGGGGCGCGTGTCTCGCGAACGCGCTTGGGCAGCTCCGCTTTGTACGCGTCGAGTTGCGCGGCGGCGTGCGCGGCATCCGCGGCGCTCAACACCGGTTCGCCGGATTTTGCGAGCAACGGCGCGATTTCCTTGAAGTACGGTTCGAGCGCTTCGACCGCGACCATCGCGCCGCTCGTGTGCGCATCGCGCAGCCGGTTCATCAACTGATGCAGCGCGTGAAAGCGCGTCGAGGCGGTCATGAACTCGCTGTTCAAACGCGCCAGACGGCCGCCGCGCATCCGCGAATCGGGACCTTCGAATACGGCGACACTGCGCGCGGCTTCGAAACCGACAATGTCGGCGACGAAGCCCGCATTGGTCGCTTCGATCTGCGCGCGGTCGTTGCGGCCGGCCAACGAGGCCGACACATACTCGACGAACGCCGAGAAACGCGCCCGCACGGTGCTGCGCATCTGCAAGCCGGCGAACTGTGGAAACACCAGCCCGCTGACGGCGCCCGCGCAGACAATGCCGACTACCACTTCAGCCACCCGGGTGAGCGCGCTGAGAAACGCGCCGTCCGGATGCTGTGAAGCCGGAATGCCGATGAGTGCGGCGGTGTAGCCGGCCAGTACGAAGCCGTACGACTTGAAGTTGCGATTACGCGCGGCGCCCGCGGTGCAGATGCCGACCCAGATCGCGGTCGTGACGATGAACAGTTCCGGCTGCTGCGCGAACAGGCCGATCAACGCCAGCATCACGACGAGGCCGACCAGCGTCCCGCAAATCCGGTAAAAGCTCTTGGCGAACACCATCCCGCTTTGCGGCTGCATGACGATGAACACGGTGGTCATCGCGGTGCGCGGCTGCGGCAGGTCGAGTTTCATCGCGATGCCGAGCGCGAGGAAGCAGGCGGACAGCGCTTTGAACAGATAGACCCACGTGAGGCCGTCGGTGCGGGCCCAGTCGACGGCGGCTGAGTAGAGCGCGGCGAACGATGTCGGGCGCGAGGCGAGAGAAGGGGAGGCTGGCATGGTCGGCTTCTTCACTCACCCGCGCTGGCGTTGACGCTGGCGGAAGCGTGGTTCGTGCTTGCCGCGGCATTATCCGCGTGGCTGGCGGAGCCTGTTTGCGCCGGCGCGTCCGACGGTTTGGCCGCGGTGTTCGAACCAGCTGCCGCGGCGTTGCTCTTACCCTTCCCATGTGCCGGCAGTGTCTCGTTCGTCTGCGGGCCATTGGCCGGTTCGTCGAGTCCACCACCCAAAGCAGTGACCAGCGATGCATGCGCGCCCAGCCGCTCGGCCTGAATCTTTGCGACGCCTTCCTGCGCGCGCAGCAACTGGCTTTGCGCGATCAGGACATTCAGATAGTCGGTCAAACCGCGCCGATAGCCTTCTCGCGCGAGGTCGTAGTTCTTGCGCGCCGCAGCGACCGAACGGTCTGCGTCTTGCGCCTGGGTCGCGAGCGAACGGATCCGGATCACCTGATCGGAGATATCCTTCAGCGCGCCGACGATCGACTGGTTATAGCGATCGACCGCTTCGTCGTACCCTGCCGATGCCGCGCCGAGCTGCGAGCGCAGACGCCCGCCGTCGAAGATCGGCAGCGACAACGCCGGACCCGCGCTCCAGCTATGTGACGGGTCCTTCAGAAACTGGAACAGCGGGCCCATTGCCGCATAGCCGCCGATCGACGCCAGCAGGTTGATGTCCGGATAGAAGCTGGCCTTGGCGACGTCGATGCCGCGCGCTTGCGCCGCAACCGTCCAGCGCGCCGCAACCACATCCGGCCGATGGCCGATCAGATCCGCAGGCAGCGCGCTCGGCAGAGCGGCGGGGGCGTTGTCGAGCGAGAGCGTCGGACGCTGGATCGCGTCACCCGCGCCCGGGCCCTTGCCGGCCAATGCGGCTAGCTGGTTGCGGCCGAGGGCGATCTTTTCCTCGATCTCATCGATCTGGCGTTCGTATTCCGGCATCGGCGTTTCGGCCTGGCTCACTTCGAGCTGGGTGCCGATGCCGCCTTTCAGACGGCGGTTCGCCAGGTCGACGATCTGTTGCTGTTGCTGCAGGGTGGACTTGGCGATATCGAGAAGCGCGTAGTTCATCGATAGCTCGATGTACGTGCGCACCACGTTGCCTTCCAGTTCGAGCTGGGCGGCGCGGAAGTCCGCCGCGCTTGCATGAGCGGCGTCGAGCGCGCGCTCGGCGGCGTTCTTGTCCTTGCCCCAGAGATCGAGGTTGTGCGACAGACCCAGCGTCCCGGTGTTGTTCCACGACTGCTGGCCTGCGAGCGGGCCGGGGCCGTAATAGAGGTTGTCGGCCCATTTCTGCCGCTGGATTGACAGGCTGCCGTTGACTTGCGGCGACAGCGCCGAACGGGCGACACCCGCCATCGACACGGCTTCGCGTACGCGCGCCTGGGCGATCGCGAGACTCGGATTGCCCGTCTGCGCGGCTTCGATCCACTCATTGAGCTGCGGGTCGTTATAGGCGCGCCACCAGTCGGCGGCCGGCCATTGGGCGTCCGCGTTGGCGGCCCGGATAGCGTTGCCCGCGTCGAGCGAGGAGGGCTCCATTCCGCGGTCCTGCGGCGCAATGCCTCCGGTACTGGCACAGCCGGCGATTGTTAATAGGATCGTAAGAACCGCGGCTGCGGCGACCCCTTTCTGTACCGGAGACTGCACGATTTCCTCCAAAATTGGCTATAGAAGCATGTGCGTCATTATATTTTTTGATTGATTGGGGAATAACCGGTAAAGATGCAAGGGATTTTTACGCAATATGAGACAATCGCCTTTGCGAATCGTGTAACAATCGCTGCGGATCAACAGGAAAAAGTATGGATACGCTTCAAAACATGCGCGTATTTGTCCGCGTCGTCGAAGCGGGCAGTTTCACGGGTGCCGCGCAGCACCTGAACACGACCACGGCGTATGCGTCGCGCGCGGTTTCCGACCTGGAAGCGCACCTGCGCACGCGTCTGTTGAACCGCACCACGCGCCGTATCGCGCTGACCGAGGCGGGTGAGCGCTATCTGCAGCGCTGCGAGCAGATCCTCGCGTACGTGGATCAGGCGGAAGCGGAGGCCGGCGACGCGCACGCGCGCCCGTCCGGCAAGCTCAAGGTTCACGCCATGACGAGCTTCGGCCAACACTATGTGGTGCCGGCCGTGGGCCGCTATCAGCAGCGCTACCCGGACGTGCACATCGAGCTGACGCTCGCGCAGCGCATGCCCGATCTGCTCGACGAGGGTTTTGACGTGTCGCTGACGCTGGCGACCGGCCTGCCGGATTCGGGGCTGGTGTCGCAGCGGCTGTGCAGCGCGTTCAGCATCGCGTGCGCGTCGCCGGCTTATCTGGAGCGGCACGGCGTACCCGAAAAGCCCTCAGACCTCGCGCGCCACACTTGTCTGCAAATGGTGACGCCGATATTCCCGACCGACAAATGGATCTTTGACGGCCCGAATGGCGAGGAAACCATCGCCCTCGGCCCGGCCACCTTTCAGGTGAATGTCGCCGAAGCGATGGCGGTCGCGGTGAGCAGCGGCATGGGGGTCGGACTGATTCCGATCTACTCGGCGATTAGCGGTCTGCGCAGCGGTGATCTCGTGTGGCTGTTGCCGGAATACACCTCGCAGGAAATGAATCTGTATGCGCTGTATCCGTCCCGGCAGTATCTGGACGCGAAAATTCGAACCTGGGTCGAATTTTTGCGCGACGAACTGCCTGTCACGCTGGCCGTCGATCAGGAAGAGTTGCGCCAGTTCGCGCGCAGCTGAAACGGCGCCACACGGGCGGTTGACCATTGTTGACGGTTCCAGGCAGTCGTGCCGTGACAGTCTGTTACATAAGTGCCGCGCCGCAACATTTCCTTACTTCTGCGCCGGGGTCGATTTGCTAACGTGTGGTTCATGCGCTGCCGCATTCAGCCGGACGCGTTCAATTAGCCGCCGTTCGGCAAATCGCAAGAACCGCAACAATCGCAACAATCGAAGGAAGAGGGATTCATGGATACGCATCTGATGATCGGCGTGGCCGTCATGCTAGGACTGATCGGAATCGCCGCATCGCGCGATCTGCTGCGCCGCCTGCGCGACCAGCAGCCGCAACTGGTGCCGATCAAGGTCGAGCGCCCTGATCTGCGCGGACAGCAGCGCGATCGTTGAGGCTGGCCGGCGCGCCGGGTTGCCGGGCGCGCGGCAATTGAGCTTGTTGTCGTTGCATTTTTCGGTTGCCTTTCGCGTTACCGCGTCATCGCGGTCGGGCTGCCGATCAGTTTCGATCCGCGCTCCGCACGTTCAGTGCAGCGCTTCAATCAGACCCGGCTCGTCATTGAGCGTGCGGTCTACCTCCGGACTGACCCGGTGCCAGCGGAACCGCGCGGCGGGCAGGCAGGCGCTGCGAGCGAGCTGCTCGAGTTCGTCGAACTGCAGGGCCGGATCCAGCCATCTGCGCGCCGCCTCCGGCGCGAACACCAGCGGGCGTCGGCCGTGTATGTCAATCAGACCCTTGTCGGCGGTGGCCGTCACGATCACCAGTCCCATGCCTTCCGTTTGCGGTTCCGTGCCGCGTACGCTCGATAGCGCCGCGAGGTACATCGGCGCGTCGCTTTTCAGGTGCACGAAGTAGGGCTGGCGGACCGTTGCCTCGGCTTCCGCCGCGTTATCGCCGTGCGATGTTCCGGACGCCGCTTCCATGCGCCATTCGAACCAGCCGTCTGCCGGCACCAATACCCGCCCGGTTTTCCACAGATCCTTGAAGTAGCGTGTGTGCGACGCGGTTTCGGCGCGCGCGTTAATTGTCTGCGGCAGATGCTGCTCGCGTGCCCAATCCGGGCAATAACCCCAATGAATCGCGTGCAGCGTCTGGTCCGGGTAAATCGCAAGCGGGTGGGTGCCCGGCGCGAGGTTGTAGCCGGGGCGGCGGTCGGCGTCATCGAATAGCATGAGCGGATCGGCGAGGCCGAGCTGCCGTGCGTACAGATGCGGATCGCGGTACTGGCTGATTCGACCACACATGAGCGACCTCCGGAGATGACCGGGCTGGCGGGTTTGGCCGAGTCGAAGACCCGAATCCAACGACAACAACAGCGTAGTGCGTGGCGCCTGGCCGCGCTACCCAGATCGGCCCCAAGCCGATGCTATATCTCGACGACTTTATCCCACGCGAACTGCGGATTCTCCCACCGGCCGGTGCGCCGGTCGAAATAGCCGCGCGGATTGCAGACCACGCGCGTGCCATTCACCGTGTAATCGAACGGCGTATGCGTATGTCCGTGAATCCACAGTGCAACGGGCGAGCGTACCAGTTCCGGCAAATGGTTGACGAAACCGGCCGACACGCGATCCTCGGCGTAGCGCTCGGCCAGACTCAGCCGATGCGGCGCGTGATGGGTGACCACGATCGTCTTGCCGTCGAACGGCCTCGCCAGCTCGCTTTCGAGCCAGGCGCGCGCCCGCCGGTGCAGCGCGAGGGAGTCGTCAGGGGTGAAGTCGCGCGGCGAGTCCTGAGTGTCGTGCGGCCAGTTCATCTGGATCAGGCCGCGAAAGTCGAGCATCACCCGGCGCGATGCGTCGATGGACTCGGCGAGCGTATCCGGATCCGCGCCGAATAACGCGAAGTCGGTCCACAAGGTGGTGCCCAGCACGCGCCAGCGGCCTTGCGGGTCGACCAGCGCGGCATTGTTCAGCACGTGCACGTTGTCAACCTGGGCAGCTGCGTCGTACAGCGCCGTGTCGAGCGCGCCGAATTCGCCGTCGTAGTACTCGTGGTTGCCGGGTACGTAGATCACGGGCACGGCGCCGTCGAAAGTCTGCGCGGCCCAGCGCGGGCCGGCCGCGTGATTGTGGATGTCGCCGGCCAGCACGATCAGATCCGCCTCCGCGTGCGGGACCAGTTCGGGCTCGTCGTTCTCCAGATGCAGATCGGACAGCACTCGAATCTTCACGACAGCGACTCCTGCAATGGGCCTCGCACCAAACGGCGAAGGCTTCAAACCCTAGCGTAGCACCTTGCCCGGATTCATCAGGTTCAGCGGGTCGAGCGCGCGTTTGACGGCGCGCATCAATTGCACCTCGACGTCCTGCTTGTAATGCATCGCCTCGTCGATCTTCAACTGGCCGAGGCCGTGTTCCGCGCTGATGCTGCCGCGATGCCGGTGCACGCTGTCGTAGACGAGCTGGTTGATCGGGCTTTGCCAGGTATCGAGGAATGCCTTTGCGTCGACGCCTTCAGGCGCCTGCACGTTGTAATGCAGATTGCCGTCGCCGAGATGCCCGAACGTGACCATGCGCACGCCCGGCACGGCTTGCGCGATTGCCGCGTCGGTTTCCTCAATGAAATGGCCGATGCGCGAAATCGGCACCGCGATATCGTGCTTTATGTTCAGACCTTCCTCAGCCTGCGCGAGCGGGATGTGTTCGCGCAGATTCCAGAATGCCCGCGACTGCGCGAGGTTTTCCGCGACCACCGCGTCTTCGACCAGGCCTTCTTCGAGCGCGGTTTCCATCAGGCGCTCGAACAGTGCGCGCGCGTGTTCCTCGCTCTCGCTGTCCGACAGCTCCAATAGCACGACTTGCGCATGCGGTTCGGCGAACGGATAGCGCATCTGCTCAAAGTGCCGGCCCACCAGTCGCAGACAGAAATCCGACATCAGTTCGAAGCCGGTCAGAAGCGGCCCGGCTACGCGTTGCGTGAGCGACAGGAAATCGAGCGCCGCATGCGGCGACGCGAGCGCGGCGAGCGCCGTGACGCGCGCGGCCGGCTGCGGATGCAGCTTGAGCACGGCGGCGGTGATGATGCCGAGCGTGCCTTCCGCGCCGATGAACAGATCGCGCAGGTCGTAACCGGTGTTGTCCTTGCGCAGTCCTCGCAGGCCGTCCCACAGTTCACCTTGCGCGGTGACCACTTCGAGGCCCAGGCACAGCTCGCGCGTGTTGCCGTAGCGCAATACGCCGGTGCCGCCCGCGTTGGTGGCGAGATTGCCGCCGATCGTGCAGCTGCCTTCTGCGGCGAGGCTCAGGGGAAACAGGCGGCTGGCTTCTTCGGCGTGCTTCTGTACTTCGGCGAGGATGACACCGGCTTCGACGGTAATCGTGTTGTTGTGCGGATCTATGTCGCGCACGCGGTTCAGACGCCGCAGACTGATCACCGCCTGCGCGCCGCTTGCATCCGGCGTGGCGCCGCCGGCCAGACCGGTGTTGCCGCCTTGCGGCACCAGCGCGATGCGATGTTCGACGGCGAGTTTGACGAGCGCCGCGACTTCGTCAGGCGTGGCCGGGCAGAGCACCGCACAGGCCGCGCCGGTGTAGCGGCGGCGCCAGTCGGTGAGGTAGGGGGCGGTGTCGTGCGGGTCGGTCAACACCTGGGCGGCGCCGATGGCGTCGCGGCAAGCGGTGAGGAAAGCGGCTTGAGTCATGTTGGTCGGTCAGGATGTTCGGCGGATAGATTACGCGGGAGGTGACGTGAAAAGCGACGTGAAAAGCGCTGTTCTCATCGTGTGCTTCCCTCGGCCTGCCCGGCGGTCTGCTTCGCGTTCTCTTGTGCCGCCTGCTTTGCGGCCCGTTTCGCTGCCCGTTTTGCCGCGCGCTTGAACGGTGCGACGTATGCGAGCGTGCAGACGAAGAAAACCACGGCGAGAGCGACTTCGAGCCAGCCGAGGCGGGCGCTCAGGCCGCGGTCGCTCCAGCCGCGCACGATGCCCTCGGCAAAATACAGCAGGATCAGCATCGACGCCCATTGCAGCGTGTAAAGCCGGTGCCGCCACACGCCGGGCAGGGCGAGCAGCAGCGGCACGGCTTTGAGCACCAGCGCCGAGCCGCCCGGACGCAGCGGCGCGAGCCACCATTCCCACGCGACGGACAAGGCGATCAGCGCGAGCAAGGCGGCAGTCGCGCCGAAGGCGGCGGCGCGTCTTTGCTGCACGGGCAGAGCGGCTGCGTTCACGGCCGCTCGCTCATGGATGCCGCCGTGCGGGCAACGCGCGCGCCGAGGGCAATCGCAAGCGTCTTTTCGTCGGCGGAGATGCCCTGTTCGGCCGTGCCCGCGCGTGCGAAGTGCGACGCGCCGTAGGGCGTGCCGCCGGTTTGCGTAGTGGAGAGCGCGCTCTCGGTGTACGGAATGCCGACGATCAGCATGCCGTGATGCAGAAGCGGCAGCATCATGGACAGCAGCGTCGACTCCTGGCCGCCGTGCAAGCTGCCGGTGGACGTAAACACGCAGGCCGGTTTGCCGGACAGCGTGCCCGAAAGCCACTGCGGCGTGGTGCCGTCTAGAAAATATTTCAGCGACGCGGCCATGTTGCCGAAGCGGGTGGGCGAACCGAGCGCGAGACCGGCGCATTCTTCGAGGTCGCGCAGTTCAACGTAGGGCGGCCCTTCAGCGGGAATGTCCGGCTGGGTTGCTTCGCAGACGGTGGAAACCGCCGGCACGGTACGCACGCGCGCCTGCATGCCGGGGACGCTGTCGACGCCGTGCGCGATCGCCAGCGCAAGCTCGCGCGTGGCGCCGTGACGGCTGTAATAGAGCACGAGAATGTCTTTCATAGGCCTCATCGGTGAACGGGTATTATAGGGGCTGGGTCCGCTGCACAGGCCATCCATAGCCATTCGGCCAGGCCTCGCGCACGGTCCTGAAACACCGTTTTATGAAGCAAGGAGGTGGGTTTGTTGTCCAGGGTGCGTTTCGATCTCGACACGCTCAAACGGCTCGCGCAGTTTGCGGCGAAGCGCAGTAGCGAAGACCGCATTCCGCAGGTGGCCGGCAGCCTCACGTTCACCACCATGCTCTCGCTCGTGCCGCTCGCCACGGTCGCGTTTGCGCTGTTCACCGCGTTTCCGATTTTCAGCTCGTTTCAGATGTCGCTGCAGATTTTCCTCGCCGACCATCTGATGCCTGCGCAGCTCAACAGTCAGATTTTCGATTATCTGAATCAATTCGCGTCGAAGGCCAAGGGCCTCACGACCATCGGCATGATTTTTCTGTTCGTCACCGCCGTGATGACGATGATGACCGTGGAATCCGCTTTCAACGTGATCTGGCGGGTGCGCAAGGCCCGGCCGATCGCGCAGCGCATCCTGGTCTACTGGGCGATCATTACGCTCGGCCCGATTCTGATCGGCGTGAGCCTGTCGACTTCTTCCTATCTGTTCACGCGGTCAATGGCGGTCACGGCCGTCCAGCATATTCCGTCGGTGATCGACTGGGCGCTGACCGGCGCCGCGCTGCCGTTGACGGCACTCGCCTTCACGATGCTTTACGTATTTCTGCCGAACTGCCGGGTGGAATGGCGCGACGCGGTGATCGGCGGGATTACTGCCGCGATCGCCTTCGAACTTGCCAAGCGCGGCTTTGGCTACTACGTGCGCCGCATTCCCACCTACACCGCGGTGTACGGTGCGTTTGCCGCTGTGCCGCTATTCCTGCTGTGGATGTACCTGTGCTGGTTCATTGCGCTGGCCGGCGCGATGATCGCGTCGGCGTTGCCGGCGATCCGCATTGGCCAGTTTCACCGGCCGACTTTCGAGGGCAGCGATCTGTTCGATTCGCTTGAACTCCTCGCGCGGCTCTCGGAAGCGCGCGAGGCGGGTAAGCGCGGCTACACGGTACCGGAGCTTTCGCGAATGCTTCGCCGCGAGATGGACACCACGGTCAGGCTGCTGCAAAAACTCGAGGAGATCGAGTGGATCGCGCGCTTGCAGGACGACGACACGCGTCCGCACTTCCTGCTGCTGGCAAATCCGGCACAGATTACGGTTGAGCGACTGTTCGACCTGTTCGTGATCGACCGGGCGGAACTCGAATATCAGCTTGAACTGAACTCCACGCGCGTGGATGGCCAGACGCTTCTGGCGGCGCTGGAAAACGACAAGCTGAAAGTGACGCTTGCTGTGCTGCTGGCGGCGCGGGCTGCCGCGCGGGCAGCGCGGGCGCAGGAAAGTGAGCAGGGTACTTCTTCAATGCCGCATCAGGCCGCATGAGCAGGCCGCTTGAAGCGGCGGCAAACCTACAGCGAAATCTTCCCCACGCAGATGTCCTTGAACATCACCCAATCGCCCATCAGGCTATAAAACGGATGCCGGAAGGTAGCCGGCCGGTTCTTCTCGAAGAAGAAATGCCCGACCCAGGCAAAGCCATATCCGTAGATCACGGCAGCCGGCAGCCATAGCCAGTCACCGGTGGCGAGCGCCATGGCGAGGCAGCCGATCACGCCGAGCGAACCCACGAAATGCAGCCGCCGCGATACCGTGTTGCGATGCTCGCTCAGGTAGTACGGGTAGAACTCCGCGAAACTCGCGAAGTGATCGGTGTGCGCGGTTTGAGCCATCATGGCCTCCGAATGTCGACGCTACTCGATTCCGTGCCCGTCGCTCCCAGGTTGTTTTCGCTGCGCGTCGGCATGCTCGGAACGCGCTCGAAACAGGACAGGCTTGAGCCATTGTGCGGCTATCGGACCATGCGCGCAACTAGGCCATTCGGCCGATGGCGCGCCTTCACCTGTCCGGTTATCGTGACGACTCGCAGCGGCTATCGAACGCCTGTTGGAACCGAGCCTGCGGCCTTCGAGGCGAAGCTGAACAGCGCGTCGAGCGTGGCATCGGGCTGCTCGGTCATCAAGGCATGGCCGGCCTCGAGCGTGACAGTGTCGACCGGTACGCCGGCTTGGGAGAGCGCGGCGGCGAGCGCTTTGGCCGCACGCGGCGGCGTCATCGCATCGCCCCGGCCCACAATCAGGCGCGTCGGGCAACGCACCTCCGTGGCGCGTGTGAGGCCATCCGCGTAGCTATTGCAGGCGGTGAAGTCGGTGTGGAACAGGTGCGGCTCGCCGCTTGCCGAGACGCGCTCCATCAGCCGCTGGTTCATGCCGTGCAGCCAGAAGCCCGGGCCGGGGCACGACGGCTTGGCGGCGAGCGTCGAATGCGACCATTGATTGACCATGTCGATTGCATCGGGCTCGCGATGCAGGGCGGCGTCGAGCAAGGCGTCGGAGACAGCCATCGGCACGGCGGTGGCGAGCAGCGCCAGGTGCGTCGCGCGCTCCGGATAGCGGCCGGCGAAGTCGAGCGCGATCAGCGAGCCCATGCTGTGGCCGGCCACGAAGGCGCGCTGCACACCGGCCGCGTCGAGCAGGGCGGCCAGCCAGTCGGCCATTGCGGTCACAGTGGCGAGCGCCGGGCCGGCGCTGCGGCAGTGACCGGGCAGATCGACCGCCAGTACGCCGAAGCCGTGATGCGCGAAGTAACGCGTTTGCAATGCCCACACGCTATGGTCATGCTCGGCGCCGTGGATGAACACCGCGGTCGGCAGGCTGGGGTCGAAGGGTTTGCCGCCGGTGTACGCGTAGGCAGGCTTGCCTTGAACGGTGAGGATCATGCGGACTCCGGGCGGGGTTTGGCGGCATCGGCAGGCGGGGCAGATGGGGTGCTGTTTGCCAGAGCAGCGGATGTTCCGGAATCGCTGTTTTTTGCCACGCTGGACGGACCGGATGGTCCACTCCCCGCGGTCGTCCCGCTCGCTTTCTGCGCGGCTTTTAGCGCGCGTTTGAGGTCGTCGATCAGGTCGTCGGGGTCTTCAAGGCCGATCGACAGGCGGATCGTGCCTTCGGCGATGCCGGCTGCGGCGAGCGCGGCGGCGTCCATGCGGAAGTGCGTAGTCGATGCGGGATGGATGACCAGCGAGCGTGCGTCGCCGACGTTCGCGAGATGCGAGAACAGCGAAAGCGCTTCAATGAAGCTGCGCCCGGCAGCGCGGTCGCCGCGCAGATTGAAGCTGAACACCGCGCCCGCGCCACGTGGCAGCAGACGCTTCGCGAGCGCGTAGTCAGGATGCGACGGCAATTCCGGGTAGGCGACGGCTTCGACGGCTGGGTGTGTGCACAGGAATTCGACCACCTTGCGTGTATTCGCGACGTGCCGTTCCATGCGCAGCGGCAGCGTCTCGATGCCTTGCAGCAGCTGCCAGGCGGCCTGGGGATGCAGGCACGCGCCGAAGTCGCGCAAGCCCTCGCGGCGTGCGCGCAGGAGGAACGGCGCGACGGTGCTTTCCTCGGCGAACACCATGCCGTGAAAACCCTCGTACGGCTCGGTAAATTCGGGGAAACGGCCGGACGCATTGAAGTCGAAAGTGCCGCCGTCCACGAGTACGCCGCCGATCGTGGTGCCGTGGCCGCCGAGGAATTTGGTCGCCGAGTGATAGACGAAGTCGGCGCCATGCTCGAATGGCTTGAGCAGATAGGGCGTAGTGAAGGTCGAATCGACCAGCAGCGGCACGCGGTGCTCATGCGCGAGCTGCGCCACCACGGCGACATCGAGCACGTCGAGCCCCGGGTTGCCGAGCGTCTCGCCGAACAGCAGGCGCGTGTTCGGGCGCAGCGCGGCGCGCCACGCGTCGGGATCGCCCGGGTTGACGAAGGTTGTCTCGATGCCGAAGCGTCGCAGCGTGTAGTGCAGCAGATTATGCGAGCCGCCGTACAGCGCGCTGGAGGCGACGATATGGGAGCCGGCGCCCATCAACGTGGCGATCGCCAGATGCAGCGCGGCCTGGCCGCTGGCGGTGCCGATCGCACCCGCGCCGTTTTCCAGCGCGGCAACGCGCTCCTCGAACACGGCCACGGTCGGATTCGAGATGCGCGAATAGACGTGACCGGCGCGTTCCATATTGAAGAGCGCTGCGGCGTGGTCCGAGTCGCGGAACGAAAACGAGGTAGTCTGGTAAATAGGCGTGGCGCGCGCGCCGGTGGTCGGGTCGGGCGCGGCGCCGGCGTGCAGCGCAAGCGTATCGAAACGGTTGGCGGACATCCTGGGCGGCAAGGCCACGGACGGCCTCGCGAAAGGTGAAAGTGGCGGCCATCCTATCACCGGCATGGATCGCTTCAAGCGCGGTTTTCCCGCGGGTTGGCCAATGTGAGCGCGTTGAACGGCGCCGGGCTGACCTTGCAAACGCCCGTTGTGCCTTGGTGGGCGGGCCGCTTTCCTTTTATGGACCTTTCCGCTAGGATCGAAAGTCATTCAGGCAATATCAGCTTAGCGGGTATCACGGAGACAGATTATGCGAGTCAGCGACATTCTTAAAGTCAAAGGCAACACCCTTTTCACGGTCACGCCGGATACCACGCTGCACGACGCAGTCAATACCATGGCCGAGCACGATATCGGCTCGCTGGTGGTGATGGAATACGGCGACCTCGTCGGCATGCTGACGTTTCGCGAAATTATTCTGACCTTGAGCAAGCACGGCGGCAGCCTCGGTACCTCCACGATCCGCAAGTTGATGGACGACCATCCGCTTACCTGCACGCCCGAAACGGACGTCAACGAGGTTCGCCGCATGATGCTCGAGCATCACGTGCGCTATTTGCCGGTGCTGGAAAGCCGCACGCTAATGGGCGTGATCTCGTTCTACGACGTCGCAAAGGCCGTGGTCGAAGAGCAGGGCTTCGAAAACCGCATGCTCAAGGCCTATATCCGCGACTGGCCGGAAGAACCGCAGGACCAACAACCGGCGCCGCGTTAACTCACGCGCGGTGGCTCACCGCGGCGCTCGCGCCGTTGCCGTGAGTGTGAAAATGCGATTAAGGCGCGCGCGAAAGCGTGCGCTTTTTTTGTGCCCGGCCCTTTCCCCTTTGCTGCTCTCCTAGTCCGTTCCCGGAACCTCATGAGCGATCGTCCGTTACCTGCCGCCCGCCGTACCGCCCGCTCCAACGAGACGCACGAGTCCCAGTTCCGCCTGCTCAGCCAGCGCCGCTTCGCGCCGTTTTTCTGGACGCAGTTTCTCGGCGCGATGAACGACAACGTCTTCAAGATCGGCTTCACGTCGCTCGTCACGTACCAGGCGGCGCGCTTTTCCGGCGTCGATCCGAAAACCGCGGCGTTCCTGATCTCGGCGATCTTCATTCTGCCGTTCGTGCTGCTGTCGGCCACCTCCGGCCAGATCGCGGACAAGTACGACAAAGCGATGCTCACGCGCTTCGTCAAAAGCTTCGAAATCGTCGTGATGCTGATCGGCGGCACGGGTTTCTGGCTGCATAGCGCGCCGTTGCTGTATCTGTGCACGTTTCTGATGGGCGTCCATTCGACCGTATTCGGACCGGTCAAGTATTCGTATCTGCCGCAGCATCTGTCGAAGTCGGAGCTGGTCGGCGGTAACGGCATGGTCGAGATGGGCACCTTCGTCGCGATTCTGATCGGCACGATCGTCGGCGGCGTGGGCGCGGGTTTTGTCGAGCACGGCGCGGCGGTGCTGGCCTGCGCCTGCGTCGGGATTGCGCTGGTGGGGCGGCTGGTGTCGAACTTCGTGCCTGTCACGGCGGCGCCGCAGCCCGAGCTGCGCATCAACTGGAATCCGGTCAGCGAGACGTGGCGCAATCTGAAGCTCGCGCGCGAAAACCGCACGGTGTTTCTGAGCCTGCTGGGGATTTCCTGGCTGTGGTTCGTCGGCGCGACCTTTCTGTCTTCGTTTTTCAGCTTCGCGAAAAACGTGCTGTCCGCCGACCCGGACGTCGTGACCGTGCTGCTCGGTACGTTCTCGATCGGCATCGGCCTCGGTTCGCTGATGTGCGAAAAGCTCTCGAAGCGGCGCATTGAAATCGGCCTCGTGCCGCTCGGCTCGATCGGCATGAGCGTGTTCGCGATCGATCTATTCTTCGCGAGTCATGCGTTGCCGGCCGCCGGGCATTTGCTGAGCGTCGGCGAATTCCTCGTGCGGCCCGCCCATTGGCGCGTGCTGGCCGATCTGTTCCTGCTGGCCATGTTCGGCGGCTTGTATAGCGTGCCGCTCTATGCGCTGATCCAGAGCCGCAGCCAGCCGACTCACCGCGCGCGCATCATCGCCGCGAACAATATTCTGAATTCGCTGTTCATGATCGTCTCGGCGTTGATGGCGATGGGGCTGACCGCGGCGGGTTTCAGCATTCCGGCGATTTTCCTCGTCACCGCGCTGCTGAACATTGTCGTCGCGACGTACATTTATTCGCTCGTGCCCGAGTTCTTGCTGCGCTTTATCGCCTGGGTGCTAGTGCATACGTTCTACCGGATTCGCCTGGTGCATGCCGAACGGATTCCGGAAGAGGGCGCGGCCGTGCTGGTGTGCAACCACGTGAGCTTCGTCGATGCGATCGTCATCATGGCCGAGAGCCCGCGGCCGATCCGCTTCGTGATGGACCATCAGATCTTCAAATCGCCGTTCGCCGGCTGGGTGTTCCGCCATGCGAAGGCGATTCCGATTGCGCCCGCCCATCAGGATCCGGCGCAGTTGACGCGCGCCTATGAGCGCTGCGCCGAGGCGCTAGCCGAGGGCGATCTGGTCTGCATCTTCCCGGAAGGCAAGCTGACGAAGACCGGTGAGATGAATCCGTTCCGCCACGGCGTGACCGAGATCATCCGCCGCACGCCGGCGCCGGTGATACCGATGGCGCTGCGCGGGCTTTGGGGGAGCGTATTTTCGCGTGCCAACGACGCGCGCTGGCCGCGACCGATCCAGAAGGGCGTGATGAGCCGGCTGACGCTGGCGGTGGGTGAGCCGACCGATCCGGCCGAGGCGACGCCTGAGGTGCTGCAGCAGATCGTCACCGAGTTGCGCGGGGCGCGGAAGTAGGACGGCCGGGACCTAGCCGCTGTAGGGCTGGCATAATGGTGCTTTCCCCGCATTTCTTTGGACGACGCCCATGTCCGGCAACACGCTCGGTACGCTTTTCACTGTCACGACCTTCGGCGAATCGCACGGCCCCGCTATCGGCTGCGTGATCGACGGCTGCCCGCCGGGCATGGCGCTTGACGAAGCCGACATCCAGCTCGAACTCGACCGCCGCAAACCCGGCACGTCGCGCCATGTCACGCAGCGCCAGGAAGAAGACAAGGTCGAGATCCTGTCGGGCGTGTTCGAAGGCCGGACCACCGGCGCGCCGATCGCGCTGCTGATTCGCAATACAGACCAGCGCAGCAAGGACTACGGCAACATTGCCGACACCTTCCGTCCCGGTCACGCCGACTACACCTACTGGCAGAAATACGGCATTCGCGACTATCGCGGCGGCGGCCGTTCGTCGGCCCGTCTGACCGCACCTACGGTAGCGGCCGGCGCAGTTGCGAAGAAATGGCTGCGTGAAAAATTCGGTACTGAGATCCGCGGCTACATGGCGGCGCTCGGAGAGATCGACGTGCCGTTCGTCGACTGGGCACATGTGCGTGAGAACCCGTTCTTCGTGCCGAATGCGGAGATCGTGCCGGAGTTGGAAGCGTATATGGACGCCTTGCGTAAAGACGGCGACTCGATCGGCGCACGCATTAACGTCGTGGCTTCCGGCGTGCCGGTTGGGCTTGGCGAGCCGCTGTTCGACCGCCTCGATGCGGACATCGCGCATGCCATGATGGGCATCAACGCGGTGAAGGGTGTCGAGATTGGCGCGGGCTTCGCCAGCGTCGCGCAACGCGGTTCGGTGCACGGCGACGAATTGACGCCGGAAGGCTTCGTCGGCAATCACGCAGGTGGTGTGCTCGGTGGTATTTCGACCGGACAGGACATCACGGTGTCGATCGCGATCAAACCGACTTCGAGCATCCGTACGCCGCGCCGCTCGATCGACAAGGCGGGGCAGCCCGCTATCGTCGAAACGTTCGGGCGTCATGACCCGTGCGTCGGCATCCGTGCCACGCCGATCGCCGAATCCATGCTCGCGCTGGTGCTGATCGACCATGCGTTGCGCTACCGTGCGCAATGCGGCGACGTCGCAGTAAGCACGCCGAAGATCGCGGCGAGCGCGCCGTAAAGAGCACTCTCTGAGCGTCTTCGTATTGCGCGCGGCCTCGTCGCAATGACCGATACGAACATCGAGCCGGCAGATAGCCAACTCGCGGACCTGCGCGCGCGTGCCGCCGCGCCGCACGCTGGCGCCGCGGACTGCCTCGCGTTCGGACATTTGTTGCTGGAACGCGCCGGCCGCGACAAGGCCCTTCGGCGCGAGGCGCTCGCGGCGCTGGTGCGCGCTTACCAGCTTGATCCCTCCTGCGAACCTACGCTGCTTCACACCATCGCGCAGACGGCCTTCATCGTGCGCGACTGGTCGCTGGTCGCTGGTCGCTGGTCGACTCGGCCACGACGCTGTTGCTCGCGCAAAACGCTGAAGACGCCAACGCGCTGATCTGGCGTGCGGCGGCCGTGCAACAGCGCAACGACTTCGACATGGCCGAGCGGCTGCTGCGCGAAGCGGTGCGCGTCGTGCCCGGCAATCCGGTGGCGCTTCACAAGCTCGCGTTGTGCATCAAGGAGCAGGCGCGGTTGGCTGAAGCGGAAGCATTGCTGAGGCAAGTGCTGGCGTTGTCGCCGGATAACATGCATGCGCTATTCGATCTGTCGGAACTCGAAATCCGCACGGGACGTTTCGCCGAAGGCTGGGCGCACTACGAGTCGCGCGTCGCGTTCGGCGACGATTTGAATAACGCGCAGCATGCGCTCGCTGCGATCAGCGCGCATTGGCAGGGCGAATCGCTGCAAGGCAAAACGCTGATCGTGTACGGCGAGCAAGGTAACGGCGATTGCCTTTGGGCGGTGCGCTTTCTGCCGCTGCTGGCCGAACGGGCGCGACGCGAAGGTGGCCGGGTGATTTTCGGTCACGATGGGCCGTTGCGGCATCTATTCGAACGGATGCTGCCTGCTGACCTGCCGCTCGAAACGAGCCTTGAAACGCGGCCGGATTTCCATTGCGGGTTGATGAGCTTGCCGTTACGGCTTGGCGTCTTCGATGCAACGGGGTGGGGTGCACCGTATCTGAGCGCCGAGCCCGCGCGCATGCAGGCATGGCGTGAGCGGGTTCATGCGCACACGGCAGGCAAGCCGGGCAATCGCAACGTCGGTTTGGTGTGGAACGGGAACCCTGACCATATCCGCGATAGGCGGCGCTCGGTGCCGGTCGAGCAACTCGAGCCGCTATTGAGCGTGCCGGGCGTGACCTGGTTTGCGTTGTCGCCAGGACGCAGCGAGACGGTCGCGCAGTGGCGGGCCAAGGGTCTCGATGTTGTCGACTTGACCCACCATTTTCAGTCCGGATTCGACGATGTCGCTGCCTTACTGGCGAATCTGGATCTGGTCGTCACGATTGATAGCGGGCCCGCGCATCTGGCGGGGGCGCTCGGCTTGCCGACGTGTTTGATGATCGATCATGTGTCGGCATGGTTTTGGGGCGACGAATCGGGCACCACGGCCTGGTACGATTCTGTTGAGCTCTTTCGCCAGCCTGAGATTGGCGCATGGGCGCCGGTGCTGGCTAACGTGCGACAGCGGATTGAAATGATGCGGGGCGTTTGAGTTTTTGCCTGGCGGTGGCGTTGGCAATACGCCTGCAGCGAATGCCTCTTCGTCTTTCGCCTGCCTTGACTGAACGATTGACTGCGTGCCGCGCGCGGACAGGCAAGCTCCGCGCACGGCAAACAAACACCGAATCACATATTCGGATAGTTAGGACCGCCGCCACCCTCAGGCGTCACCCAGACGATGTTCTGGGTCGGGTCCTTGATATCGCAGGTCTTGCAATGCACGCAGTTCTGCGCGTTGATCACGAGACGCTCGCTGCCGTCGTCGTTCTTCACGAACTCATACACCGCGGCGGGGCAGTAGCGTGACTCCGGACCGGCATAGGTCTGCCAGTTCACATTCACCGGCACCGACGGGTCTTTCAGCGTCAGGTGAGCCGGCTGATTCTCTTCATGGTTGGTGTTCGAAATGAACACCGAAGACAGCCGGTCGAAAGTCAACTTCCCATCCGGCTTCGGATACACGATCTGCTTGCACTGCGACGCCGGTTTCAGCATCTCGTGATCGGAATGCTGGTGATGCAGCGTCCAGGGTACGTTGCCGCCTAACAGCTTCTGCTCGATGCCGACCATCAGCGTGCCGAGGTACAGGCCCTTGCTCATCCACTGCTTGAAGTTGCGCGCACGATGCAGTTCGGTGTGCAGCCACGAGGTCTTGAACGACTCCGGATAGGCCGTCAACTCATCGCTGGTGCGGCCTGCCTGCACCGCATCAAAAGCGGCTTCAGCCGCCAGCATGCCGGTCTTGATCGCCGCGTGCGAACCCTTGATCCGCGATGCGTTCAGGAAGCCCGCATCGTCGCCCACCAGCGCGCCACCGGGGAACACCAGCTTCGGCAGCGACAGCAGACCGCCCGCAGTAATCGCCCGTGCGCCGTACGACACCCGCTTGCCGCCTTCCAGAATCGCGCGGATCGCCGGATGCGTCTTGTAGCGCTGGAATTCCTCGAACGGTGACAGATAGGGATTCGTGTAGCCGAGGCCAACCACGAAACCCACCACCACCTGGTTGTTGTCCATGTGATAGAGGAACGAGCCGCCGTACGTGTCGCTCTCCAGCGGCCAGCCGGCGGTGTGCATCACCAGACCCGGCTTGTGCTTGGCCGGATCGATTTCCCACAATTCCTTGATGCCGATACCGTAGACCTGCGGATCGATGCCTTCGCGCAGCTTGAATTTATCGTTCAACTGGCGGCCGAGGTGCCCACGCGCGCCTTCGCAGAAGAGCGTGTACTTGGCATGCAATTCCATGCCAAGCTGGAAGTTCTCGGTCGGCTCGCCATCCTTGCCGATACCGAGATTGCCGGTGGCCACACCTTTAACCGAGCCATCGTCGTTATACAGAATCTCAGCAGCCGGAAAACCCGGGAAAATCTCCACGCCCAGCGCCTCAGCCTGCTGACCCAGCCAGCGCGTGACATTCGCGAGGCTGATCACGTAATTGCCGTGGTTCTTGAAGTTGTCCGGCAGCGCCCAGACCGGCACGCTCTTCGAGCCGGTTTCCGTCAGGAACAGGAATTTATCTTCGGTCACGTCGACCGTCAGCGGCGCGCCTTTTTCTTTCCAGTCGGGGATCAGTTCGGTGATGGCGCGCGGATCCATCACCGCGCCCGACAGGATATGAGCCCCGATCTCCGAGCCTTTTTCCAGTACGCACACGCCAAGCTCGACGCCTTTTTCCGCCGCCAGCTGCTTCAGGCGGATCGCCGCGGACAGGCCAGCCGGGCCGCCACCGACGATCACGACGTCGTATTCCATCGACTCGCGTGGACCGTATTGCTCAATGAGACTTGCGGGGGTCATTGATGCTCCTCTTCTTACCGTTAGAATGCTTTTTTCGGGATCGTATTGTGGGCGATGGTCTCCGCCACTGCAACCAGATGAGCAGAGATTAGCACGATCGTTCTATTCCTGTGATACGGTATGACCCGCAGTGACGGTCTTACCGTACCTGTCAACCGCGTCTGTAACAACAACCGAACAAGGGAACGACAATGGGCCGTTCGATCAATCTGGAAGGCAAGGTCGCGCTGATCACCGGCGCCTCGAGCGGGTTGGGGAAGCGCTTTGCTCAAGTATTGTCGCAGGCGGGCGCCAAGGTCGTGCTGGCGAGCCGCCGCACCGAGCGCCTGAAGGAGTTGCGCGCCGAGATCGAGGCCTCCGGTGGCGCGGCGCACGTCGTCTCGCTCGACGTCACGGATTATCAAAGCATCAAGTCAGCTGTGGCCCACGCGGAAACCGAGGCGGGCACGATCGACATTCTGGTGAACAATTCAGGTGTGTCGACCACGCAGAAGCTCTTGGAAGTCACGCCGGCCGACTTCGAATACGTGTTCGACACTAACACGCGCGGCGCGTTCTTCGTTGCCCAGGAAGTCGCCAAGCGCATGATCATGCGTGGTAATAGCGCGCAGAAGCCGTCGTACCGGATCATCAATATCGCGTCGATGGCAGGTTTGCGGGTGTTGCCGCAGATCGGCCTGTACTCGATGAGCAAGGCCGCCGTCGTCCATATGACGAAAGCCATGGCGCTGGAGTGGGGCAAGCACGGCATCAACGTGAACGCCATCTGCCCGGGCTATATCGATACCGAGATCAACCATCATCACTGGTCGACCGAGCAGGGGCAGAAGCTGGTCTCGCTGCTGCCGCGTCATCGTGTCGGCAAGCCGGAGGATCTGGACGGGCTGTTGCTGCTGCTGGCGGCCGACGAATCGCAGTTCATCAACGGTTCGGTGATTGCCGCCGACGATGGATTCGGTCTCGCCTGAACACGCCTTCGGGCTGCCGTTCCTTGTTTGTCATGTTTGCCCCGGCCCACGCGCCGGTTTCACCCTCGTTTCAACCTGTTAAAGAAGTACGATGAGCGATTTTCACGCAGTTTTTGAGATGTCGATGCCGATCCGCTGGGGCGACATGGACGCATTCGGCCATGTGAACAACACGGTCTATTTCCGTTACATGGAGCAGGTACGGATTTCCTGGTTCGAACAACTGGGTCTGGCCGGCAGCAACGCCGACGGACAGGGGCCGGTGATCGTCAATGCGTCGATGGAGTTTCTCAAGCAGTTGCACTATCCCGGCGATGTGATCGGCCGGATGTCCGTGGCCACGCCCGGGCGCAGCAGTTTCGACACGGCATTCGAACTCGTGCGCGCCGATGATCCGAACACCGTCTACGCCCGCGGTGCTGCGCGCTGCGTGTGGATCGACTACGCCGCGGGCAAGTCGGTGCCGGTTCCGGATATGCTGCGCGCGACCATCGAGAGCGCGGCGCTGGTCAAGGCGGCTTAATACCTCCTCAGCGCCTCCTGAGCGCCTTCTCAATGCCCGAGCAAGCGCTGCAACAGCTCGGTCGCATTCCCCGTATCGTATTTGCGCATCAGCCGCGCGCGGTAGACATCGACCGTGCGCGGGCTGATATCCAGCGCCCGTCCGATCTGCTTGCTGGTTTTGCCCGTCACCAGTTGCGCGGCGATTTCCCGCTCGCGCGGCGTTAGCTCGACCGCCACGCGCCGTGTCGCGCTCAAATCCTCGAAAGTCCACACACCGGCTGCGTGCGGGTCTGTGCGTTGCTGCGCGCGGCCCGTCACGTGGCACCAGAACAATTCCCCGTTGGCCCGCTTCATGATCCGGTCGTCCGCGTAGCTGCCTTGCGCGGTCATGATCGGCGGAATCCGCGCGCCGATCCGCTCGAATTCGTCCGTCGACGGATACAGCACCTGGAACGACTGGCCGAGCAGCGCCTCGCGCGTGCAGCCGAATATCGACGCCAGCTCGTCGTTGCAGTCTTCGATGATCCGTTCGCGCGACAGCACGAGCCCGATCGGGGCGAGGTGAAACGCGGTTTGGTAATCCAGTGCGGGCATGGGCTGGCGGCAAGTACTTATGTATTTTTGCGTATTGTGCCGCATGGCGCGCCCAGCGTACTCTTTCGGGCACATGACAACGCGGCGAAACGTTCGCAGCAGCCATTGGCGCCAGGCAGGGCAACCTGAGCACAAAGCCGGCCGCGGATGACTAGAATGACGTGTCGGGCGTTTGCCCGCTCTGCGTCATATCGAAGTCGCAACGATCCGAATTCCGTTTTCGGGTTTCCATAAAGGAAGGGACATACTGATGAACAAGGTCTATCCAGGCGCCGCCGAGGCGCTGAAAGACATCGTCAAGGACGGGCAGACGTTTGCCGTCGGCGGTTTCGGGCTGTGCGGCATTCCCGAGGCGCTGATCGCGGCGCTGCGCGATTCGAAGGTGCAGGGCATCACCTGCATCAGCAACAATGCGGGCGTCGATGGTTTCGGCCTCGGTCTGCTGCTCGAAACGCGCCAGGTCAAGAAGATGATTTCTTCGTACGTGGGCGAGAACAAGGAGTTCGAACGCCAGTATCTGGCCGGCGAACTCGAGCTCGAATTCACGCCGCAAGGCACGCTCGCCGAGAAGCTGCGCGCCGGCGGCTCGGGCATTCCGGCCTTCTTCACGAACACCGGCTACGGCACGCTGATCGCCGAAGGCAAGGAAACCCGCCAGTTCGGCGAGAACCACTACGTGCTCGAACACTCGCTGACGGCCGACGTCGCTTTGGTCAAGGCATGGAAGGCCGACAAATCCGGCAACCTGATCTATCGCCGCACCGCGCGCAACTTCAACCCGATGTGCGCGATGGCCGGCAAGATCACGGTCGCGGAAGTCGAGGAAATTGTTGAAGTGGGCGAACTCGATCCGGATGCGATCCACACGCCGGGCATTTTCGTGCAGCGCATTGTGCTCAATGCGAATCCGGAAAAACGCATTGAACAACGCATCGTCCGCGCGAAAGGAGACTGATCATGGCATGGACTCGTGACGAAATGGCCGCACGCGCGGCGAAGGAATTGCAGGACGGCTTCTACGTGAACCTCGGCATCGGCTTGCCGACGCTGGTGGCGAACCACGTGCCGGCCGGCGTCGAAGTGTGGCTGCAGTCGGAGAATGGCCTGCTCGGCATCGGCCCGTCGCCGACCGAAGAAGAAGTGGATGCCGACCTGATCAACGCCGGCAAGCAGACGGTGACCACGCTGCCGGGTTCGTCGATTTTCTCGTCGGCGGATTCGTTCGCGATGATTCGCGGCGGCCACATCAACCTGGCGATTCTGGGCGCGATGCAGATCAGCAAGAAGGGCGATCTGGCTAACTGGATGATCCCGGGCAAGATGATCAAGGGCATGGGCGGCGCGATGGATCTGGTCGCGGGCGTCAAGCGCGTGGTCGTGCTGATGGAGCACGTCGCGAAGGGCGACCAGCACAAGATCCTCGAAGAATGCACGTTGCCGCTGACGGGCGTGGGCGTGGTCGATCAGATCATCACCGACCTCGGCGTGATCGAAGTAACGGAAGACGGTCTGAAGGTGACTGAACTGGCGCCGGGCGTCAGCGTCGAGGAAATCCAGACGAAGACGGGTGCGCCGCTGGATGTGAGCGCGGTGAGCTGAGTGGTGTTGTGAGCCGCCCGCCTCGGTCTACGTGGCGGCAGCGGGTGGCCACGTAAGTTGCCTTGTGGGTCGTGGGTGGCTTACGAAGCGAATTAAAGCGGGTTGAAGCGAGGTTGTAAGCGGGCGAGGCGCGAGTCTCGCCCGTTTTGTTTTGGTGCCGTCTTTTCACGCCGTTTTGCGCTGCCCGCATCGGGGCGCCTGCGCTGCGGCTTTTACCTTGCGGCATCCTGGTCAGTCTTAGGCCGTTTGGTCGATCCTTGCCGCGCGGCAAAGCGGTTTACAATCGTTTGAAGATTCGACGTTCATTTCCCGCCGCTTGGTCTGCGCCGAGCCCATGGCGCTTTTGCAAGGAACCCAGATGACCGAGACGTCCGCTTCCACCGCCGGGCGGCCCGCGCCGCGCCAACGTTATGTGCAGTGCGCGAGCGCCGGTGGCCTGCACCGGATCGCCTACACCGAGTGGGGCGACCCCGCTAATGCACGTGTGCTGCTGTGTGTGCACGGCTTGACGCGTTCGGGGCGCGATTTCGACCGCCTCGCGGCGGAATTCGCCGGCACTTACCGCGTGGTGTGTCCGGATGTGGCGGGGCGGGGCTTGTCTTCGTGGCTCGCGAACCCCAACTTCTATAGCGTGCCGCAGTACGTCGCCGATATGATCACGCTGATCGCGCGCCTGAACGTCGAAACGGTCGACTGGTTCGGTACCTCGATGGGTGGTTTGATCGGGCTCGCGCTGGCCGGTCTGCCGGAAACACCGATTCGTAAAATGCTGTTGAACGACGTCGGACCGCATCTGGAGCCGGTGGCCGTGCAGCGCATCGGCGATTACCTTGGTAAGCCCGTGCGTTTCGAAACGCTGCAGCAGGGTATCGATTACGCCGCGTTGCTTGCGCAAACCTTCGGTCCGCTCACGCCAGAGGAGTGGCGTGAGATTAATACGCCGCTTTTGCGCGAGCAGGACGGCGCATGGTTGCTTCGCTATGACCCGCGCATTGCGCAGCCGTTTGCCGCGATAACCGAAGAGGCCACCAAACTCGGCGAGGCCGCACTGTGGCATTCGCTGGCGGCGTTTCAGGGGCCGGTGCTGGTGGTGCGCGGCGAGCAGTCGGATCTGCTCTCGCGTGAGACCGTCGCGAAGATGGTAGAGACGGGGCGTGCTGTATCCAGCACCGAAATTGCGGGCGTCGGGCATGCGCCGGCGTTTCTGTCGGCCGATCAGATCGATCTTGCGAGGCAGTTCTTTATCGGGCCGGCCGCTGACGCGTCATAATATGGAGTTCCGCGCGGCGTCCTTGACGGGGTGCAACGCGTGGGTGCAATGCGGAACGCATCTGCGATCAATTTTCAACCAACCTCAGGATTCTTCATGGCAGTCATTCGTCACCACGTCGGCAAGCGCCTCTCGGAAACCGCTGTGTACAACGGCACCGTGTACCTCGCCGGTCAGATCGCCGAAGACGCGGATCAGGACATCGCGGGTCAGACGCGCGAAGTGCTCGGCCACATCGACCGTCTGCTCGAAGAAGTGAACAGCGACAAGTCGCACTTGCTGTCCGTGCAGATCTACATCTCCGACATGGTGCACTTCGCCGGCATGAACGCAGTGTGGGACGAGTGGGTCGCACAGGGCGCCACGCCGCCGCGCGCTACCGTCGAAGCGAAGCTCGCTAACCCGAAGTGCCTCGTCGAAATCGTTGTGGTCGCGGCGCAGCGCGATTGAGCCTGGCTGAGCCTCGTCTCGCAGTTGTTGTTGAAATTCCGTTGATCCGTCTGGCCCGGTGGGCCGTCGCACCATGACTACCGAAATCGTTACGAGCACGCCGTCCCCCATCCCTTCCTTCGACGAAGCGATGGCGTTCGTGCGCGAACACGCGGGCGAAGTGCGACTCTCATCGGGCGAGTTGCTGGCGGATCATGCGGGGGGTACGGCGTCGATCATGCGCACGCTCAACGTCGATCCACCAGCTGTGCTGGCGGCGGCCCTGTTTGCGCTGACGCCGCATTTGCAGGACCCCGAGCGCGTAATCGCCGATAACTTCGGCGAAGAAGTCGCGCAACTGGTCGGCGACGTGCGCAAGTTGCTGCGCCTCGGTACGGTGAGCTTGCGCGCCGCGCAGAATGCGATGCCTGAAGCCGGGCGCGATGCGCAGGCCGCGCGTCGAGCGCAGGTCGAGGCGCTGCGCAAGATGCTGCTCGCGTTCGCACAGGACATTCGCGTCGTGCTGATACGGCTCGCGTCGCGTTTGCAATCACTGCGTTATTACGCGGCGGCGAAAATCACGCCGTCGCCCGACGTCGCGCGTGAAACGCTCGATATTTACGCGCCGCTGGCCAACCGGCTCGGCATCTGGCAACTGAAGTGGGAGCTCGAGGATCTCGCGCTCCGCTTCGAAGAGCCGGTCACTTACAAGCGCATCGCCAAGCTGCTTGACGAGAAGCGCGTCGAGCGCGAGAGCTATGTTGCGCAGGCAATCGAGCGGCTGCAGCAGGAACTGGCCGCGGCGAATGTTCAGGCTGAAGTCAGCGGCCGGCCAAAACACATTTACAGCATCTGGCGCAAGATGCACGGCAAGGAGCTGGATTTCGCCGAACTGTACGATGTGCGCGCGTTTCGCGTAATCGTGCAGGACATCAAGGATTGCTACACCGTGCTCGGCATCGTGCACAACCTGTGGCAACCGGTGCCGAAAGAGTTCGACGACTACATCTCGCGGCCGAAGCCGAACGGCTATAAATCGCTGCACACGGTTGTCATCGGCGACGACGGCCGCGCGTTCGAAGTACAGATCCGCACGCAGGAAATGCATCAGTTCGCCGAGTATGGCGTGGCGGCGCACTGGCGTTATAAGGAGGCGGGCACGCGTGGTTACGGCGGCCAGTTCAGCGCCAATGAGAAGTACGACGAGAAGATCGCGTGGTTGCGTCAACTGCTCGCGTGGAAAGACGATGTCTCCGAAGGCGAGCACGGCGAGAAGCGCGCCGCGCAGCCGTGGGAGCAATTGCGCCAGGCCACGCTCGACGACGACCACATCTACGTGCTCACGCCGCAAGCGCGCGTGATTCCGCTGCCGCACGGTGCGACACCGGTGGACTTCGCGTATCACCTGCACAGCGAACTGGGGCATCGCTGCCGTGGCGCGCGTGTCGATGGCGCGATGGTGCCGCTCAACACGGCGTTGCAGAACGGTCAGACGGTCGAGATCGTCGCGGTGAAAGAGGGCGGTCCGTCGCGTGACTGGCTCAATCCGCAACTCGGTTATCTGCAGAGCCATCGGGGGCGGCAGAAAGTGCGCGCGTGGTTCAACGCGGTCGAAGTGCAGGAGCACATCGCGAGCGGCCGTGCGATGGTCGAAAAGACCCTGCAGCGCGAGGGCAAAACGTCGGTCAATCTCGATCAGCTCGCCGCCAAGCTCGGCTTCAAGACCACTGACGATCTGTTCTCGGTGGTCGGCAAGGAAGAATTCAGTCTGCGGCTCGTCGAGCAGGCGCTGCACGATGCGCCGCCGCCCGAGCCTGTAGTCGAAGCGCCGGAACAGTTCGAGAAGCGCAGTAGCGGCGCGAGCGTCGCCCGCGGGGCTTCTACCGGTGTGCTCGTGGTCGGTGTCGACGCGTTGCTTACGCAACTCGCGCGCTGTTGCCGTCCCGCACCGCCCGACGACATCAGCGGCTTCGTCACGCGCGGCAAGGGCATGTCGATTCACCGTAGCGATTGCCCGACCTTCCTGCGCATGGCCGATCGCGCACCGGAGCGTGTGTTGCAAACCGCATGGTCGGCAGATGTCATGAGCGGCCGCGGGCAGTCGGTTTATCCTGTCGACCTCAGCATCGAGGCCACGGATCGGCAAGGTCTGCTGCGCGATATCTCCGAAGTTTTCGCGCGCGAGAAGATGAATGTGATCGGCGTGAAAACGCAGTCGCGTCGCAACGCCGCATTCATGCAATTCACTGTCGAGGTATCGAGCGCCGCGCAAATTCAGCGCGCGTGTACGTTGCTCGGTGAAGTAATCGGCGTGGTGCGCGCTTCACGTAAGAGTTGATGCGCTGACGAGGCGGCGGGTGCCTGCGGGTGCCAGCAGGTGCCCGGCAGGCATCGGTTCGATGCGCCCGCGCGCGTGAGTAGAAATTTAAAGTCGGTGCATAAAAGTACTTGCCAAGCGGTGTGGGGCTCCATATAATCTCGTTTCTTCAGGCTCGTAGCTCAGCTGGTTAGAGCACCACCTTGACATGGTGGGGGTCGTTGGTTCGAGTCCAATCGAGCCTACCAACGAAAGAGAAATTCCGGTTTTGCCGGGGTTTCGCAAGCTGCAGTAAGCGCTTCGGCGCAAAAGGCAAATACGGTTATGGCGCCGCGAACGTTGACCGAAACTACTTCGGAGCGACGCTAGTCGAGGACCACTTTCGCCACTGTAGTTAGCAGGAAATGTGAATGCGGCCCCTCGAAAGCGGGGCCGCATTTTTTTTGGTTTTTTTGACCTGGTTGTATGTGCCGCCGCCGGTCGGCACCACGGAGAACGCAATGGTTTCGATACGTCTGCCTGACGGTTCTGTTCGACAGTACGAGCATCCGGTGACCGTCGCCGAAGTGGCCGCCTCGATCGGCCCCGGCCTCGCGAAAGCTGCGCTCGGTGGCAAGATCGACGGTGAACTCGTCGACACGTCCACGCTGATCGATCGCGACGTGGCGCTTGCCATCGTCACCGAGAAAGACGCCGACGGCCTCGATATCATTCGTCACTCCACGGCGCATTTGCTCGCGTACGCGGTGAAGGATCTGTTCCCGGAAGCACAAGTCACGATCGGCCCGGTGATTGACAACGGCTTTTACTACGACTTCGCGTATAGCCGTCCCTTCACGCCGGAAGATCTCGAGAAGATCGAAAAGCGCATGCAGGAACTCGCGAAGAAAGACGAGCCGGTCTCGCGCCGCGTGGTGTCGCGTGACGAAGCCGTGGACTACTTCAAGAGCATCGGCGAAAAGTACAAAGCCGAGATCATCGAATCGATTCCGGCTACCGACGAAATCAAGCTGTACTCGCACGGCGGCTTCACCGATCTGTGCCGCGGTCCGCACGTGCCGTCCACCGGCAAGCTGAAGGTCTTCAAACTGATGAAGCTCGCGGGCGCCTACTGGCGCGGCGACTCGAAGAACGAGCAGCTGCAGCGTATTTACGGCACGGCCTGGACGAAGAAGGAAGACCAGGAAGCGTATCTGCACATGCTCGAAGAAGCGGAGAAGCGCGATCACCGCAAGCTCGGCAAGCAACTCGATCTGTTTCACATGCAAGACGAGTCGCCGGGCATGGTGTTCTGGCATCCGCGTGGTTGGACGCTGTGGCAGCAGGTGGAGCAGTACATGCGCCGCCGCGTGAACGACGCCGGCTACCTCGAGATCAAGACGCCGATGATCATGGACCGCTCGCTCTGGGAAGCATCGGGCCACTGGCAGAACTATCGTGAAAACATGTTCACGACGGAATCGGAAAAGCGAGACTACGCGATCAAGCCGATGAACTGCCCGGGTCACGTGCAGGTGTTCAACCACGGTTTGCGCTCGTATCGCGATCTGCCGCTGCGTTACGCGGAATTCGGCTCGTGCCACCGCAACGAATCGTCGGGTGCGCTGCATGGCCTGATGCGTGTGCGTGGGTTCGTGCAGGACGACGCCCACATTTTCTGTACCGAAGACCAGTTCATCAGCGAATCGATCGCGTTCAACACGCTGGCGATGAGCGTCTATAAAGACTTCGGCTTCGACAACGTCGAGATCAAGCTGTCGCTGCGCCCGGATTCGCGTGCCGGTACCGATGAGACGTGGGATCGTGCCGAACAGGGTCTGCGCGACGCGCTGACGGCCTGCGGCGTGACGTGGGAAGAGCTGCAGGGCGAGGGCGCGTTCTATGGCCCGAAGGTCGAGTACCACATCAAGGACGCGCTTGGCCGCTCGTGGCAGTGCGGTACGTTGCAGCTCGATATGGTGCTGCCGGAGCGCCTGGGCGCCGAATACGTCGCCGAAGACAATAGCCGCCGCCGCCCGATCATGCTGCACCGGGCAATCGTCGGATCAATGGAGCGATTTCTCGGCATTCTGATCGAGCACCATGCTGGTGCAATGCCGTCGTGGCTCGCGCCCATGCAGGTTGTGGTGATGAATATCGCGGAAAGTCAGACCGAATATGCTCGGTCTTTAGCCCAATCGTTGCAAAAACAAGGGGTTAGAGTAGAGGCCGATTTGCGCAACGAGAAGATTAGCTATAAAATACGGGAGCACACGCTAGAAAAGGTGCCGTATCTGCTTGTGGTCGGCGACAAAGAGCGTGAAGCCCAAACGGTAGCCGTGCGTGCCCGTGGTGGTGTCGATCTGGGCGTGATGCCTCTCGATACCTTCATTGAGCGTCTGCGCCAGGACGTGCAGTCGTTCAACTGAGCCACTTGGCAGCCCGGCTCGTTTTTTTAATTTTTAGAGGAAACGTAACATCGCTACTGATAAGTCTGCGCACCGCATCAACGGTGAAATTACAGCACCCGAGGTGCGTCTGGTCGGAGTCGAGAACGAACCGCTCGGCATCGTGAAACTCGCTGATGCGTTCCGCATGTCGGAACAGCAGGATGTGGATCTGGTTGAAATCGCTCCGCAAGCGGTTCCGCCGGTCTGCCGTTTGATGGACTACGGCAAGTTCAAGTACTCGGAAGCGAAGAAGCAACACGAGGCCAAGCTCAAGCAGAAGATTGTCCAGGTCAAGGAAGTCAAATTCCGCCCGGGCACCGATGACGGCGATTACAACGTCAAACTGCGCAACCTCATCCGCTTCCTCGACGACGGCGACAAGACGAAAATCACGTTGCGTTTCCGTGGCCGCGAAATGGCTCACCAGGAAATCGGTATGCGCATGCTCGAGCGTCTTCGCACAGACCTCGACGAAGTCGGTCAGGTCGAGCAGATGCCGAAAATGGAAGGGCGCCAGATGATCATGGTGCTCGCGCCGAAGAAAAAGAAGTAAGCCGCTGGAGCAGCGGCGCACCGTGTGGTGCGCGCTCCGGTTGTGAAAGATTGAAACGATGCTGTGCCGGGTGTCCGGTGTGGGATCGGCAGGTTTCGGAGCGGCGCATGTGCAAATGTGCGCCGCTTCCTGAAAAGCGGCCGCCGGCGGTAACGGCGGTCTGCATACCAAGTGGAATGGGTTTCGAAGGGCGGGTAATGGCCATCTGGCCGACCGCACACCCATATCCATCTAATAATGGAGTTGTCATGCCGAAGATGAAGACCAAGAAGAGTGCTGCAAAGCGCTTCGTGGTGCGTCCGGGCGGTACCGTCAAGCGCGGTCAAGCCTTCAAGCGCCACATTCTTACCAAGAAGACCACCAAGAACAAACGCCATTTGCGCGGTTCGACGTCAGTTCATGAAGCAGATATGAACTCCGTGCGCGCAATGCTGCCGTTCGCTTAACCCTTAACCGACACTCATAGGAGCAAGATATGCCTCGAGTAAAACGTGGGGTTACCGCACGGGCCCGTCACAAGAAGATCATCAAGCTGGCCAAGGGTTACCGCGGCCGTCGCAATAACGTCTATCGCATCGCCAAGCAGGCGGTCATGCGCGCGGGCCAATACGCCTACCGCGATCGCCGCAACAAGAAGCGTGTGTTCCGTGCATTGTGGATCACGCGTATCAACGCGGCGGTGCGTCAGCACGACATGACGTACAGCGTGTTCATCAACGGCCTGAAGAAGGCTTCGATCGAACTCGACCGCAAGGTGCTGGCCGACATGGCTGTGTTCGACAAGGCTGCTTTTGCTGCGATCGTTCAGCAGGTGAAAGCCGCCGTTGCAGCCTGATTGCGCTTTGGGCAATTAAACTGCGTGGTTCGTTGCAGCGAACATCCGGTAGTCTCGGTGACGCTGCAGCAAAAACGGGGCTCCTCACCGAGCCCCGTTTTTGTTGGTAGAACCGGATTTGCTTCGATAGAACACTGACGTTGAAATGATGGGATCAATGGATCTGGACCAGATTGTCGCCGACGCGCAAAAAGCCTTCGCAGAAGCCTCCGACGTCACCACCCTCGAGAACGAGAAAGCGCGCTTTCTCGGCAAATCGGGTGCGCTGACCGAGCTATTGAAAGGACTTGGCAAACTCGATCCCGAAACGCGCAAGACCGAAGGCGCACGGATCAACCTCGTCAAGCAACAAGTGGAAGCCGCGTTGACGGCCCGGCGCCAGGCGCTGGCCGACGCGTTGCTGAACCAGCGCCTCGCCGCTGAAGCCATCGACGTCACGTTGCCCGGTCGCGGCACCGGCGCAGGCAGCCTGCACCCGGTGATGCGTACATGGGAGCGCGTCGAACAGATTTTCGGTACGATTGGATTCGATGTGGCCGACGGCCCTGAAATCGAAACCGACTGGTACAACTTTACCTCGCTGAACAGCCCGGAAAACCATCCGGCGCGTTCCATGCAGGACACCTTCTACGTCGACGGCAAAGATGCCGACGGCCGTCAACTGCTGTTGCGCACGCACACCAGCCCGATGCAGGTGCGCTACGCCCGTACAAACACGCCGCCGATCAAGGTGATCGTGCCGGGCCGCACGTATCGTGTGGACAGCGATGCAACGCATTCGCCGATGTTCAATCAGGTCGAGGGCCTGTGGATCGACGAGAACATCAGCTTCGCGGACCTGAAGGGTGTCTACTCGGACTTCCTCAAGAAATTCTTTGAGCGCGACGATATTCAGGTGCGCTTCCGCCCGTCGTACTTTCCGTTCACCGAACCGTCGGCAGAAATCGACATGCTGTTCGAAACGGGCAAGAACGCCGGCAAGTGGCTCGAAATTTCGGGTTCCGGCCAGGTTCACCCGACGGTGATCCGCAACATGGGCCTCGACCCCGAGCGCTACATCGGTTTTGCTTTCGGCAGCGGCCTCGAGCGGCTCACGATGTTGCGTTACGGCGTGCAAGATCTGCGTCTGTTCTTCGAAAACGACCTGCGTTTCCTGCGTCAATTCGCGTGAACTGACGCGTACGAACGCGACAAGCATAGAGCGCGGCATTGCACGCAATGCCGCAGCAGCGTCCCCGGCAATGCCCAGTGAATCAATGGGCCGCCAGCCGGACCTGGACCTAACCTGATCAGAACGTACACAGAACCATGCAATTCCCGGAATCCTGGCTGAGAACCTTTGTCGATCCGCAACTGACGACCGATGAGCTGTCGCACGCGTTGACGATGGCGGGTCTCGAAGTCGAAGACCTGCGGCCCGCCGCGCCGCCGACCTCGAAGATCGTCGTCGGCCAGGTGCTGGAAGTCGTCAAGCACCCGGACGCAGATAAGCTCAACGTGTGTCAGGTCGACGCCGGCACGGGCGCGACGCTGAACATCGTGTGCGGTGCGCCGAATGTCGCGCCGGGCATCAAGGTGCCGGTCGCGCTGGTCGGCGCGCAACTGCCGCCGGCCGAAGAGGGCGGCACGCCGTTCGCGATCAAGCTCTCGAAGCTGCGCGGTGTGGAAAGCCAGGGCATGCTGTGCTCGGCACGGGAACTGAAGCTATCGGAAGATCATAGCGGTCTGATGATTCTGCCGGAAGCTACGCCGATCGGCCAGGACATCCGCGAAACGCTCAATCTCGACGACACGGTTTTCGAAATCAAGCTGACGCCGAACAAGGCGGACTGCCTGTCGGTGTTCGGCGTGGCGCGCGAGACGTCGGCCATCACCGGTGCTGCGCTGCGTCCGCTCGAGATCAAGCCGGTCGAAGTCAAGTTGAACGAAACGTTGCCCGTCAAAATTTCGGCGCCCGATCTGTGCGGCCGTTTTTCGGGCCGCGTGATCCGCGGCGTGAATGCGCGCGCGAAGTCGCCGCAATGGATGGTGCAGCGTCTCGAACGCTCGGGTCAGCGCAGCATCTCCGCGCTCGTCGACATCTCGAACTATGTGATGCTCGAACTGGGTCGTCCGTCGCACGTGTTCGATCTGGACAAGATCCACGGCGGCATGGACGTGCGCTGGGGCCGCAAGGGCGAGACGCTCAAGCTGCTGAACGGCAACACCGTCGAACTCGATGAAACCGTCGGCGTGATCGCGGACGAACAGCACATCGAAAGCCTCGCCGGCATCATGGGCGGCGACAGCACGGCCGTCACACTCGACACCACCAACATCTATCTCGAAGCCGCGTTCTGGTGGCCGGATAGCATTCGTGGCCGCTCGCGCAAGTACAACTTCTCGACCGATGCAGGCCATCGTTTCGAACGTGGCGTCGATTACGCGACTACGGTCGAACACATCGAACGCATCACGCAATTGATCCTCGATATCTGCGGCGGCGAAGCCGGCCCGGTCGACGATCAGATCGTCAACGTGCCGAAGCGTGAACCGGTGAAAATGCGGGTCTCGCGTGCGAACCGCATCATCGGCATCAAGATCGACGCGGACGAAATTGCGCAGATCTTCACGCGCCTCGGCCTGACGTTCGAACGTGACGACGATACGTTCTCGGTGATGCCGCCGTCGTACCGCTTCGATATCGAAATCGAAGAAGACCTGATCGAAGAAGTCGCGCGTATCTACGGCTTCGAAAAGATCCCCGCACGTCCGCCGGTCGCGACCAGCGAAATGCTGCCCACCAACGAAACGCAGCACTCGATTCACGTGATCCGTCATGCGCTCGCCGCGCGCGATTACGCGGAGACGGTTAACTTCAGCTTTGTGGATGCCGAGTGGGAGTCGGACTTCGCCGGCAACGACAAGCCTGTTCGTCTGTTGAATCCGATTGCGAGCCAGTTGTCGGTCATGCGCACCATGCTGTTCGGCAGCCTGATCGACGTCCTGCGCACGAACCTGAACCGTCGCGCGGCCGATCGCGTGCGCGTGTTCGAAGCCGGCCGTGTGTTCCTGCACGATCCGTCGATCAAGGCAGGTGAATTGACCGTCGAAGGTTTCGCGCAGCCGAAGATGTTCGGTGGCCTCGCCTACGGTCCCGTGCTCGAAGAGCAGTGGGGCGCGCAAACGCGCACGGTGGACTACTTCGACGTGAAGGGCGATCTGGAAGCCGTGCTCGCGCCGGCCGTGGCACGCTTCGTGAAAGCGGAGCATCCGGCATTGCATCCGGGCCGCAGCGCGCGTATCGAACTGAATGGCCGCGCAGTGGGCTGGATTGGCGAATTGCATCCGCGCTGGATGCAGAAATATGATTTGCCGCATGCGCCGATTCTCTTTGAAATCGAAGCGGAAGCATTAATGCAACGCGTATTGCCGATTCCGGCGGATGTGTCTAAATTCCCGCCGGTGCGTCGCGATATTGCGGTCGTTGTCGATCAGAAAATCGAGGTGCAGGCGCTGCTGGACGAGCTTCAGAAGGCTCAGTCCGAAGCGGCCTGCAAGACCGTCCAGAAGGTTGTGCTTTTCGACGAATTCCGTCCAAAATCAAACACTTCCGGTGGCCTGGCTGCTCACGAGAAAAGCCTTGCGTTCCGTGTGACCTTGCAAGATACTGGCGGGACCCTTCAGGATGAAACGGTCGATCTGGCCATTCAAACTCTGGTGGAACGTCTGGCTCGAGTATATGGCGCACGGTTGCGTGGATAACCCGCATTTAACATTTGCACGGCATTTTTTCGCAACCTCCGTTTCTGCTTGGCGCGCCATTTGATAGATATGAATGAAATGAACTCGAGTGATTTCGAAGCCCTTCTTACGGCGCAACGCAGCGCCATGATTCGCGATATTCCGACATCACCCGCGGCCGTTTCCACCGAAACGCCGACGCTTACCAAGGCTGAACTTGCCGAGTTGCTGTTCGACAATGTCGGGCTCAACAAGCGGGAAGCGAAAGACATGGTCGAAGCGTTCTTCGAGGTGATCCGCGATGCGCTGGAGAGTGGCGATAGCGTGAAGCTGTCGGGGTTCGGCAACTTCCAGTTGCGCGACAAACCCCAGCGTCCCGGCAGAAACCCGAAGACCGGCGAGGCGATTCCGATCGCCGCGCGCCGCGTTGTGACGTTCCATGCAAGTCAAAAGCTGAAAGCGTTGGTCGAGAATGGCGCTGAAGCGAGCTTCGCGCGCTGATCGACTGGCGCGTCCCTGCGCAACCCACCACGACGGCTAACTGACGATGACAGCGACGATCGAAAAAGTCGTCTTGCCTCCGATTCCGGCGAAGCGCTACTTCACGATTGGTGAGGTCAGCGAACTATGCGGTGTGAAACCGCATGTGCTGCGCTATTGGGAACAGGAGTTCACGCAGTTGAGGCCGGTTAAGCGGCGCGGCAATCGCCGGTACTATCAGCATCATGAGGTGCTGTTGATCCGGCGGATTCGTGACTTGCTGTACGAGCAGGGCTTCACGATCAACGGAGCGCGCAACCGGCTCGATTCGCATGGCGGTGGCGCGCACGGTGGGCCGGCTGATCTGGTCGAGGAAGGCGAGGGCGCGGCGGTGCCGGCCGCAGCAACGGCTGCGGTAGATGTGGAGCAGTTGCGCAAGGAATTGCTGCATGTGATCGACCTGTTGGGTCACTAGTTTGCTTTGTTAGCGCAAAGCGGTTCTAATCGCCTGAAGTGTCTGTTATAATTTTCAGCTGCTCGGGGCGTAGCGCAGCCTGGTAGCGCACACGCCTGGGGGGCGTGTGGTCGGAGGTTCAAATCCTCTCGCCCCGACCAAAGAAATCAAGGCCTTACAAGCAATGCTTGTAAGGCCTTTTTCTATTTCTGGCCTGAACCGGTTTCGTGTTCTGGCCGACGCTCGTTGATCACGACGGAGAGAGTCTGGAAACCAGGTCTCACCCTCTGCCGAGTGCAATGAACCGCTCGAGATGATGATCCTCATCCCCCAGTTGATGGTCGATCATCACAAGGCGCTTCGCATAGTGAGCCATCGGCAACTCCCACGTCATGCCGATACCTCCATGTAACTGAATACATTCCTCGGCGACCAGTGCCCCTATCCTGCCAATACTGTATTTAGCCGCCGAAACCGCCCGTTCCCGCACGGTTCGCTCAGCCCCAAGCGCCGCAGCTGCATTGATCACCGCCGATCGCGCCTGTTCGATCTCGAGCAGCAGATCCGCCATCCGATGTTGCAACGCCTGGAAGCTGCCGATTGGCACGCCGAACTGTTTGCGTGTACGCAAATACTCGAGCGTGTAGTCCTTCGCAACATCCATCGCACCGACCGCTTCGGAACACAGCGCAAGCACGCCGCAGCTGATCGCGTATTCGAGCGTTGCAAAACCTTCCCCAGCCGCACCGAGCACCGCATCGTCCGCGAGCGTGACGTTGTCGAACGTAACCTCGGCGGCGCGGCCGCCGTCGATCTTGCGATAGCCGCGCACGCTGACACCCGCGGCATCGCGCGGGACGAGAAAGAGCGTGATGCCGGATTCGGCGTCATCGGCACCTGCGGTGCGTGCAGAGACCAGGAAAAGGGAAGCGTTCTCGCCGTGCTGAACCACCGCCTTCGCGCCACTCAACTGCCATGCGTCGCCAACACGCTGAGCACGTGTTGTGACGCGCGACAGTTCGTAGTGGCCGTCCGGCTCGCCATGCGCGAGCGCAACGATCCGGGAGCCGTCGATCAATTCGCCAAGCGCGGTCTTTTGCGCTTCATTGCCGCCCCGCGCGATCGCCTGGCCGACGATCAGCGTATCGAGAAACGGCTCGACCACGAGACCGCGACCCAGGCTCTCGAATACGACGGCGATATCGAAGCCGCCGCCGCCAAAACCACCCTCCGTTTCATCGAACAACGCGCCGATAATGCCGAGTTCCGCGAAGCGATTCCACAGGTCGGCGCTGAAACCTTCGGGCGAGCTTGCGATCCGGTCGCGCATGTCGAAGGCGTATTGCTCGGTGACAAAACGGTTGAGCGTATCCGCCAGCATGCGGCGGTCTTCGGTGTGCTGGAAATTCATGACGTGCGCCCCTTACAGTCCCAGAATCATTTTGGAAATGATGTTCTTCTGGATTTCGTTGGAGCCGCCGAAGATCGACAGCTTGCGGTTATTGAAGTAGAGCGAGGCAGCGCTCGCGGCTTCGTCTGGACCGACTGGCGTGCCCTCGAAGCCATCGTGCAAGGCTTCCTCGACGAACGGCTGCGCATACGGTCCCATCGCGCGGCGCGTGAGCGAGGAGATTTCCTGGCGGATCTCGGTGCCGCGAATCTTCAGCATCGAACTCTCGGCGCCTGGCATACCGCCACCGGCCACCGCCGCGATCACGCGCAGATTGGTGGTCTTCATGTTCTCCAGATCGATCTCGACGCGCGCCATGCGTGCCGCAAACGACGGATCATCCGCGAGCGGCCGGCCGTTGCGCTGCTGTTTCGCGGCGATTTTGCGCAGCCGGTTAAAGGCGGCCACTGAGAAGCCGACACCCGCGATATTGGTGCGCTCATACGTGAGCAGGTACTTGGCGTAGGTCCAGCCTTTGTTCTCTTCGCCGACGAGATTTTCGACGGGCACGCGTACGTCCGTGAAAAACACTTCGTTGACTTCATGTTCGCCGTCGAGCGTGATGATCGGCCGCACTTCGACGCCTGGCGTGTTCATGTCGATCAGCAGAAAGCTGATGCCTTCCTGCTTGCGCACGTCGGTGGCGCTGCGCACGAGGCAGAAAATCATGTTTGCGTAGTGGCCGAGCGTGGTCCACGTTTTCTGACCGTTGACGATGTAGTGCTCGCCTTGTGCATCGCTGCCGCGTACAGCGGTGGTCTTGACCGATGCGAGGTCCGAGCCCGCACCCGGTTCGGAGTAACCCTGGCACCACCAGTCCGAACCATCAAGAATGCGCGGCAACCAGTGGCGCTTTTGCGCTTCGTTGCCGTATTTGATCATCACGGGGCCGAGCATGTTGACGCCGAACGGCACGACGCGCGGTGCGCCCGCCAATGCGCATTCATTCTCGAAGATAAATTTCTGCACGGCGTTCCAGCCCGGTCCGCCGTACTCCTTCGGCCAATGATTGGCGAGCCAGCCTTGTGCGTTGAGAATCGCGTGCCACTCAGCCATGTCGTCGCGCGTGAGCCTGCGGCCGCCGTGCACCTTGTCGGCGAGACGTTGCGGGAGTTTGTCACGCAAAAAATGCTGTACGTCAGTGCGAAAAGCCTCTTCTTCAGGCGTGAAGTTCAGATCCATAGCGGGTTCTTCCCTAGATATTTACCGGACCGGCAGGCTGGGCAGGCAGGGCCTGCCGGTCGAGAATGCTCCAGATAACGTGCGGTCTCAAGCTGTCTGATTGAGGCTCGCGAAATCGGCGCCGCGCTCGACCAGATCGACCAGCAACGGCGACGCTCGCCAGAACAGCGGGTCTTCTTTGGCGAATTCGCGGATGTCCGCGAGAATCGTGGCGAGGCCCACCGTATCGGCGTATTTCATCGGACCGCCGCGGTAACGCGGAAAGCCGTAGCCATAGAGGAAGGTCACGTCGACGTCCAGTGGCCGCAGCGCGATGCCTTCATGCACGACATTGGCGCCTTCGTTGATCATCGCGGCCATGTAGCGGCGCACGATTTCTTCGTCGGTGAAAGTGCGTGGCGTGATGCCGGCACGCTCACGCTCGGCGTCGATGATGGCCTCGACCTCAGGGTCGGGCGCGCCGCTACGCGAACCTTCGGGGTACAGATAAAAACCACGGCCGGTCTTCTGGCCAAACCAGCTGCGTTCGCAAAGACGGTCGGCGATCTGCACGTAGCGCGCCTTGGGGTTCCGTGTCGCCGCGCGGCGCTTGCGTGTGGCCCAGCCGATGTCGCCGCCCGCCAGATCGACCACCTGGAACGGACCCATCGGGAAGCCGAACGCACGCACCGCCGCATCGATCTGATATGGCGACGCACCGTCTTCCATCATTGCGTCGGCCGCGCTGCGATACACCGCCAGCACGCGATTGCCGATGAAGCCGTCGCACACGCCGGCACGCACCGGCGTCTTGCGCAGCTTCTTCGCGAGTTCGAACGCGGTGGCGACCACGTCGGCACTGACCTGCTTCGGCACCACCACTTCCAGCAGCTTCATGATGTTGGCGGGGGAGAAGAAGTGCAGGCCGATCACGTCCGCGGGGCGTGAAATACTGGCCGCGATCGCATCGATGTCGAGATACGACGTGTTGGTGGCGAGCACCGCGCCGGCTTTGCAAACGCGATCGAGTTCGGCGAACACGGCCTGTTTCACCGACAGGTCTTCGAAGACGGCTTCGATCACCAGGTCGGCGTCGGCGAGTGCGTCGTACGAGGTGCTGCCATGCCAGCGTGTCATCACGTCGGCTTTCTTTTCCGCAGTCATGCGGCCTTTGGCGATCAGACCGTCGTACACCTTTTCGATGTGCGCGCGGCCACGCGCGAGCGACGCGTCGTCGCGTTCGATCATCGTCACCGGCAGGCCTGCATCGAGCACGGCGACGGCAATGCCCGCGCCCATCGTGCCGCCGCCCACCACGCCGATCGTGTTCAACGCGCGTGGTTTTGCATCGCGCGTTTCCGGTGCCTTGAGCACTTCGCGCTCGGCAAAGAACGCGTGAATCAAGCCGGCGCGCTGCGGGCTGTCGATGCATTCCAGGAACAGTTTGCGTTCGAGCCGCAGGCCGTCTTCGAAAGGCTGTTCGATAGCGGCTTCCACCGCATCGACGATTTTTAGCGGGGAAAACAGGCCGCGCGATTTCTTCGCCGTTTCCGCGCGCGCCGTGGCGACGGCGGCGAGGCTCGCTGCGCGGTCGCTTAGCGCAGCGGCGTCGCGCGTGCGGCGTACCGGCGCATGAGCGGCCAGCAGTTCCTGCGCGTAGGCAAGTCCTTCTGCGAGGATGTCGTCACTGCTGCCGAACCGGTCGATGAGGCCAAGCGCGAGCGCTTCTTTCGCGCCGGCATGGCGGCCGCTCAGGATCAGGTCGAGGGCGGCCGGGGCGCCGATCAGGCGCGGCGTACGCTGCGTGCCGCCTGCGCCCGGCAGCAGGCCCAGTTGCACTTCGGGCAGGCCGAGCTTCGCGCCATCCACGGCAAGCCGGTAGTGCGCCGCGAGCGCCACTTCCAGACCCCCGCCGAGCGCGGCGCCGTGAATGGCGGCCACCACCGGCTTTGCACACGCTTCGATACGGTTGCATACATCCGGTAGCGACGGCGGCACTGGCGGCTTGCCGAACTCGCGAATGTCCGCGCCCGCGATGAAGTTACGCCCGGCGCCGACGATCAGCACGGCTTCGACGGCCTTGTCGGCATCCGCGGCTTCGATGGCGGCGAGCAGGCCGCGCCGCACGTCGGCGGACAAGGCGTTGACCGGTGCGTGGTCGATGGTCACCAGCAGGACTTTGCCGCGCAATTCGCGCGTCACAACGTCGGCGGAAGGGTTGAGGGTCATCGTGTCGTCTCCTGATTGATATCGGGGCAAATCGGGGCCAGGCGGGGCAGATCGGGCGTACCGGGTCTGGCGAATTCTCTGATTGTGGGTTGGTCAAGGTTTATTGACAATTACATAGACGGTTGACAGACTGTCAAAGATATTTTGACAAAGGCTGTGCCATGGACGTCAATTCACTGACCTTGCTGGTCGATATCCTCGATGCGGGCAACCTGAGCGAGGCCGCGCGCCGGCTGAAAATGAGCCGCGCGAATGTGAGTTACCACCTGAACCAGTTGGAGCGCTCGATCGGGCTGCAACTGGTCAGGCGCACCACGCGCCGGGTCGAGGCGACTGAAATCGGTCTGCAGTTATACGAGCATGGCCTCACCATTCAGAATGCGCTGCTGGCCGCGCGCGAATCGGTCACCACGCTCGGGCAGAGCTTGCAGGGGCGAGTGAGGTTGAGTGTGCCGAGCGGATACGGGCAACTGGTGATGTCGGATTGGCTGATCGCGTTCAAGCGTCTGTATCCGGGCATCGTGCTGGATGTGATGTTTGAGAATCGGGTCGAGGATCTGATGCGCGACGAGGTCGACATCGCGGTTCGGGTGATGTCGGAGCCGCCGCAGAATCTCGTCGCACGTGACATGGGGCCGGTGCGATATGTTGCTTGTGCGTCGCCGGATTTTGTCGAAAGCCGCGGCATGCCGGTGCGGCTCGACGATTTGCGCACTGCGCCGTTGATTACGGCGGCGGTGGTCGGCAGGCAGTTGCGGGTGGCGGCTTATCTGCGCGATGAACGCCACGAAGTGCTGCTGGAGCCGACGATTATTTCCGAGAACTTTCTGTTCTTGCGCCAGGCCGTGCTGGCCGGTCTGGGTGTCGGTCTGGTGCCCGACTACGTGGTGCAGGACGACCTGCGTCGCGGGGATGTGGTGACGGCGCTCGATGAATGGCGTCTGAGCATCTTCGGTACGAACATGTACATGCTCTATATGCCGAATCGGCATCACACGCGAGCGGCGGCGAGTTTTATCGAGTTCATGCTGGAGCAGGCGCGCGGAAGTGGACGAGCGGTGGCCGCTTGAGTCGCAATGAAGGGTCGTTCCATCTGCGCGTTGACGATCTGTGCGCGGCAGACGAACAGATCAAGCATGACCCACTGCGTTGGAGTGCAGAATAAAACGGCACCAGCACCGATGCCTCACTCGCGGGTATGCTTAACAAAACGGCGAGATAGCCGTGCATCTGGCAGCACATCAAACTTCAGGGGAGACGGGGATGAAATGGGCAATCGCATGTATTGCGCTACTTGCAATCGCCATCGTCATTGAGTTGGTCTCGCGCCTCCCGAGTGAGGATGCCATTCGCCTCGCCGGCTACGCGGCCACTGCGGTCTTCGCCGCCTTGGTCGGCATCCTGATCCGCTGGCGAGCAAATCGCGCCCAACGAAACAAACGCGCCGGTTGAACACGCGCGCCGGCCGGATGTTCACCTGACCCGCGTGACGGCCCTGCAGCGCCTCGCTTCCCGCCCGCTGAACCCATCGACACCTGCTTCCTACTCGTTGCCGGGAAGGTCGACGCACGTCCCGAGCTTCGTCAACCGCTCGACCTTCGACCCGTCCAACGGCGCCTGCCTAAGCGTAAACCCGATTAGGGAATTTGCATAAAATTAAAATATTGACGTTAAATTAACGACGGGCTACCTTTACTTCCAATGCGACGGAACATCCGGGGCGCAGCAATCGCGACGAGAGAGTTGCCATGTCACACAGCCTGTTTCAACGTCTTCGAGGATTGATCACCTGCGCCCTGGCGGCGACAGCATTGGTCATGTCGGCTCCTGCTTTTTCCGAGGGCGACACGCTGAGGGTCGCAACGGAGGGCACCTATCCTCCGTGGAGCTTTAAAGATGCCTCCGGCCAGCTACAGGGCTTCGATGTGGACATTGCGAATGCCCTCTGCGCACAGATGAAGGTGAAATGCCAGATCGTTGCGCAGGCGTGGGACGGCATCATTCCCGGTCTTCAGGCCAATCGGTATGACGCAATCGTTGCGTCGATGTCGACAACGCCCGCGCGCCGCAAACAGGTGCTGTTCACCAACAAGTACAAGGACACGACGTCCAGCTTTATCGCGGCAAAAGACAGCGGGATCAAGGACGTGTCGACAGCGGGTCTGAAAGGGAAGCGCATCGGCGTTCAACGCGGCGCCTCGCAGCATCAGTGGCTGGTCGCTAACGGTTACGACAAGACGGCGTCACTCGTGCTGTATGACGATACCCGTCAGCCGGAATTGGACCTCGTTGCAGGTCGCGTCGACCTCATCATCGGCAACAAGGCGACGTTTTACTCAGACTTCTTCAAACGGCCCGACTCGAAGGACTTCGCGTTCGTCGGACCCGAATTCAAAGGTGGCGTACTCGGAGACGGAAACGCAATTGCAGTTCGTCTCGACAACGCCGAGCTCTGTAATCGTATTAACGCTGCGTTGGCCGCAATCATGGCGAACGGCACCTACGATCAGATCAGAAAGAAGTATTTCCCTTTCTCTCTGATGTAAAGCGGGAGCCAGCATGGTCGATTTCACTCTGAATGGCTATGGCGGATTGATTCTGCTCGGGGCGCTGACGACGTTGCTGGTCGCGCTCGCGGCCACAGCGATCGGCTCGGTCATCGGGATTCTGATGGCCGCTGCCAAGTTGTCTCCCATGCGGATTCTCAGCCATTTCGCCGGGGCATACACAACCACGATACGAGGTGTTCCGGACCTGCTGGTCATCTTCCTTGTGTACTACGGCGGCAGCGCAACCCTTTCACATGTCTTGGGACGATCCATTGAAATCAATGCGTTCGGTGCGGGTGCGGTGTCGCTCGGGCTGGTGTTTGGCGCCTATGCGACGGAAATCTTTCGGGGTGCGATTCTGGAAGTTCCGCGCGGGCAGTTTGAAGCCGCCGCAGCGCTGGGGTTGACGGGTACGGGGAGCTTTGTCCACGTTATTGCGCCGCAAGCATGGCGCCTCGCAGTTCCTGCTTTCGGAAATCAATTGACCGTACTGCTGAAAGAAACCGCGCTTGTTTCGCTGGTTGGTCTGGAAGACTTGATGCGACGAACAGGCTTCGCCGTTGAAGCGACCAATCGCCCATTCTTCTTTTACCTTGTTGCTGGCGTGCTGTACTTTGTTCTCAGCTTCGCCCTGACAAATGTTTTTAGTACGGTTCGACGCAAGACGTCGACCGCATTGGCGAGGTGAGGCATGTTTGATTTCTCATTGCTCATTTCGAGTCTTCCGCGCCTGCTTGCTGCGTTGCCCGTCACGCTTGAGCTGTTTGTCGCCATCGTGGTCGTGGGTCTCATTGTGGGTGTGCCCACAGCGCTCGTGGGATTGAGTTCGTCGAAGGTTCTGAGCGGTTGCGTCAAGTTTTATATCGGCACATTCCGCGGCACGCCGGCGCTCGTGCAACTGTTCTTTCTCTACTACGGATTCGGACAGTTCTCTTTTATTCGACACTCCGTGGTCTGGCCGCTCCTGCGTGACCCATTCACCTGTGCCGTCATTGCTCTGGGGTTGAATTCGGGCGCGTACACGGCGCGCATTCTGATGGGGGCGCTGTCTGCCGTGCCAAAAGGCATTGTGGAAGCTGCCGAGGCACTCGGGCTGAGTCGAGCCTCGATACTTAGTCGCGTTAAAGCACCGATCGCCATTCGTATTGCAATTCCCGCATACGCCAACGAAACGATTCTGAATCTGAAGGCGACGTCGCTGGCATCGACGGTGACCATCATGGAATTGACGGGAACGTCGAAGTTGCTGGTGAGTGAGACCTATGCGCCCTATGAGATTTTCGTCGGAGCCGGGTTGATTTATCTCGCGATGACGTTCTTCCTGTCGCATGCATTCCGGATCCTCGAACTGAACATCGCACGCAGAACAGGCAAGGACGTCAACGTCGCCAATCCTCGAAAACGTAAGCAACCCGCGATGCTGAAGTCTTCAGATTCCGGCGACACCCACATAGCTTCGTGATCTTGTAGCGCATTTTTATGGGTGGACTCATGTTCCCGAGTCCCTGACGCAAAGTTAATGGAGAAACGCAAATTGCTTCGGTTTCTGACACTTGGACCCAGTGGTAGCAATCACGAGTTTGTGACTGCTCGATACATTCAACATCACGGTCTGGAAGGACAAGCTTCGATGGCTCTGGTGTTGAGCTTTGACGAGGCAGCGCGCATGGTGATCGACGGCGAGGCCGACTATATCGTTCAGGTTGCAGTGCATCCTTCAACGGCCGACATTGTCGCGAAGTACCGCAAACAACTGTTCGTCATCGATGCATTCGTCTCTTCCAGCAAAGACATGGCGGTTGTGACCCGGGTTGATATCGATACACCTCGAACGCTCGCACTTCAGCCGGCCACGCGCGACTATGTCAATACAGATGGATTGACGCTTATTCCGGAGACATCGACGGCATCGGTTGCGGACGGACTCCTCTCGGGCAAATACGAAAGTGGTTTGACGTACTCGTCTCTTGCAATCGAGAACCCCACGCGGTTCAGAATCGATGAGCGAATCGGTACCGTTGACGACCCATGGATTGTCTATGGTCGTGAGCGATTGTCCGACGGTCAGGTTGTAGCCTGGAAGGAGAGCCCGGCAGCTCGGGCGTTCCACGCCCAGACACCTACGCGGCTTGATACCTGAGTCGCACGAAATGCACAGGATTTCCGCTATGAACACGGTACCGAACAACGAATTCGCGATATCTATCAAGGGACTCTCAAAGAGTTTCGGCGCGTTCAATGTGCTCAACTCTATTTCGCTGCATGTCCGACGAGGTGAAAAGATTGTTCTGTGCGGGCCGTCCGGTTCTGGAAAATCGACACTGATTCGATGCGTGAATCGACTTGAGAAGCATGATTCGGGAGATGTGCACGTCGACGGAATCGAGCTCACTGACGATGCGAAACACGTGCGCATGGTACGTGCGGACGTTGGCATGGTGTTTCAGCATTTCAATCTGTTCCCGCACATGACGGTGCTGGAAAACTGCACCTTGGCTCCGATGCGTGTTCGCGGTCTGAAGCGGAAGGAGGCTGAAGCACGGGCGCTTGAAATGCTTGAACGGGTTCGCGTTGCGAGTCATGCCACGAAATACCCTGCGCAACTTTCCGGTGGTCAACAGCAGCGGGTTGCTATCGCAAGAGCGCTTTGCATGTCGCCCACCATCATGCTGCTCGATGAACCGACGTCGGCGCTTGATCCGGAGATGGTCAGAGAGGTGCTCGATACGCTTACGCTGCTCGCGCAAGACGGCATGACGATGCTTTGCGTCACTCACGAAATGGAATTTGCAAGGGCAGTAGCCGATCGCATTCTGTTCATGGACCAAGGCGAAATTGTGGAAGACAGCGAGCCTGCTGATTTCTTCGACGCACCGAAGACTGAACGCGCGAGGCGCTTTCTCAGTCAGATGATTCAAAAATGAATGCGCCACATTGAAGATGCGCGCGAATTTTCAGGAGTAAAGCATGGCCACAATCAGGTTTGGCACCCTCGGCCCATCCGGGACGAACCACGAGTACGTGACTCGTCGTTACATCGAATTCCACGGGCTTGAGGCTGAAGTCAAACTCTTTGGTAATTTCGACGTTGCCATGGCTGCGTTTGACGCGGACGAAATTGACTATCTCGTTCAGTGCGCGGTTCATCCAGATACGCCGCGCGTGATGGGCAGTAACTTTCGCGAGCGGTTCGTTGTCGACACCTTCATCTCGCCGAGTCAAACATTGGCGATCCTCACGCGTAAAGATGTGAGCAAGCCGGAAACAATCTCGCTTGTTTCCCCTGCAACGGATGAATACGCAGACCTCAGTTCGTATTCGAAGCTGATTCCGGCGGTCTCAATTCCAGTGGCCTTCGAGCGACTGATGAAGGGAGAATGCGATTCCGCGCTTGTCTATCGATATTATTTTGATTCGCAACCGGAAAAGCTGCGAGTGGATGCAACGATCGGTTCGCCCGATGATGCGTGGATTGTGTACGGTCGGGAGCGCGTTGGGGCGGGAGAGATTGTCGCCAGTCGGGAAAGCGTCGTGGCAAAGCAATTCGCAGAACTGCAGCGGTCGCAACGATAAACCGATACGCGCGAGGGGCCAGTGCCAAACGGTATGGCCTCTATTCCTTAGCTGTATTCCCGGATGTTGAAGAATACGGCGAGAAACCTGACCGGCACGCTCTCGATTTCTTCCGGACCATGCGCCGCATTCGGGTCGAACAGCAAACTATCGCCGGGTTTCAGATCGTAGAGCCGATTGGCGTACCGGTATCTCATCTTGCCTTCAAGTACGTGAAGGAACTGAATTCCAGTTGTCTGGTGGGTTGACCATGGTTGCGACTTTTCGTCGAGCGTAACGACATACGGTTCCACGGAAAGGTTGCCTGACAATACGTGGCCAATGAGCCGATAGATGTGACCGTACGACGAACCTTCCCGGTCGACAGTCACGCCTTGTCCAGCGGGTACGAACGAGCAGTCGTGGCGCTCACTCTGGTCGACGAAAAAACGCGACACGGGTTTGCCCAAGGCATTGGCAAGCCGCGTGAGCGTTTCTATCGATGGCGTCGCCGTTCCTTTTTCGATTCTCGACAGCATTGAATGCGAAATGCCGGCCATTTTCGCGAGCGTGCCCGAAGCGATTCCTGCTGACGTTCGAAAGGCATGAATCTGCGCAGACAAAGCACGGGATACTTTTTCCACTGCGGGGTCAGGCTGCTTCTCTGCTACCTCAATGTCCGGAGATTCTCCAGCGGATGGCTGGTTCTGAGATTTTGGCATGGTGCCTTCAGTGAAGGAACAGTTCAAAGATGACTACTGGTTGCCATTATATGAGGCATTGCTGTGGATGAGTGGCAGGGCAACAGCTTTTTGGCAGCACCGCGCGAGATAGTAAAGGGGACCGCCATGATGCATATTCGGCCTGTTGCACAGACGGACGCACGTTCCGTTGCGCACCTTGTGAGTGAGCTTCTGATTGAGCTTCACAATGGTGAACTTGAACCTGCAGACCGAGTGTCTATCGCCGAAGCCGTTCTGAGCCAAACGAGTCACTGCTTCGGATATGTTGCGCTCGAAGGTGATAGTCCGGTGGGCGTACTTCTCATGACAGAAGGCGTGGCGATATACGCGGGAGGAGCCTTCGGACAGATTACGGAGCTATACGTCCGGCCGGAATACCGGTCGGGTGGGTTGGCCGCAGCGCTTGTCCGCGAGGCCGCGAAGTTCGGCAAGGAGCGAGGATGGAAACGACTCGACGTTGGCGCGCCTGATCAGCCACGTTGGGCCCGGACGCTTGCGTTCTATCTGTCCGCGGGTTTTATGGAGGTTGGACCACGGTTGCGTCTGGACTTGTGATGCTGTCCGTGAGGCTAATTAATTGGCCGCGGCATGCATGTTGCCGCTGCTACAATGCTTCTCACAAGACGGTCGCGACGCACTCCGTTTGGACTACCACTCCGCCTCATAAAACCGAGAAGCAGTAAGCTCGTTTCTTCATGAATGATGCCGTCGACATAAGATTTCTATTGACCATTCGCGAAGCCGGCAGCCTTGCGGGCGCAGCTCGGAAGTTGGGCGTCACGCCGTCGGCGGTAACGAAGCGGTTGCAGCAGATTGAGACGAAGCTTGACGTCCATTTGCTGGACAGGTCGACGAGACAATTGCGCTTCACGGAAGAGGGCGAACTGCTCTGTTCAAAAGGCGCTGAGCTTCTTCGTGACTTTGATTCGTTGCTCGCAGAGCTGGGTAGACGAAGAGGGCAATTGGTCGGTGGTTTGAAAGTCAACGCACCGCTCGGTTTCGGGCGGCGATACGTAGCCCGCATCGCATCTGCGTTCAAGGATGTCCACCCGGATGTGGACGTCTCCTTGACATTGTCCGACCGCCCGCTCATTGAAGAATATGACCGTTATGACATCGTCGTTCATATCGGCGAGTTGGGTCCTTCGAACCTTGTCAGGTACGTGATTGCGCCTAACGCTCGCTACGTCTGCGCGTCTCCCGCGTTCCTGAAAAGATACGGTTCCCCCACGAACCCGGAAGACCTCGCGAGTATTCCCTGCATCGCCCTTCGTCAAAACAACGAGGACGTGACGTTGTGGCATTTTTCGAAGGGGCGTACTTCACGCGGCGTCCGCGTTTCCTCGGGGCTGAGTTCGAACGATGGCGATGTGATTCACCAGTGGGCGCGAGAGGGAAGAGGGGTGATGCTTCGGTCGGAATGGGATGTGGCCGAAGAATTAAAAAATGGCTCACTGATCCGGCTGCTGCCAGGCTGGAAGCTGCCGGATGCTGACGTCATCGCGCTTGTTCACCAAAGAACGGGTATGCCGGCACGAATCAAGACCTTTCTGCAGCATCTGCAACGGGAGTTTCGTCCACGGCCGCCTTGGCGACCCTGACTTGGCGTCGCAAGGTGAAAACCGTCCGTCGATTCGTTCCTGAAAGTTAATTTCGGATTGCCTCACTGGAAACCCTATCACTGCAGGCTTCAACTAGACTGCATTCAGATACGGGAGGCAACGATGTTTACAGGTTTCACTGACGCGTCGACTCGCGTCGACGGCATTCAGATCCACGCAATCCGCGGCGGCAACGGCCCAGCCTTACTGCTGCTGCACGGTCATCCGCAGACCCATGCGATCTGGCATAAGGTTGCGCCCACGCTGGCCCAGCACTTCACGGTCATTGCTGCGGATCTGCGCGGCTACGGCGACATCGGCAAACCGCAAGGCGCGCACGACCACAGCAACTATTCAAAACGCCGCATGGCCGCGGATCAGGTGTCGTTGATGCAGGCCCAGGGCTTCACACAATTTGCCGTGATCGGCCATGACCGAGGTGGGCGCGTTGCCGCTCGCATGGCGCTCGATCATCCGCTAGCCGTGACGAAGCTGGTCACGCTGGACGTCGCGCCGACACTCGCCATGTATGAGCAAACGTCGTTCGAGTTTGCGCGTGCTTACTGGCACTGGCTTTTCCTCGTGCGTCCCGCGCCGTTTCCCGAAACGCTGATTCGCGCCGATCCGGATCTCTATCTGAAGCAGACCATCGGCGCACGCAGCGCCGGGCTGGCGCCGTTCACCGATGCTGCCTACGCCGAGTATTTGCGCTGTCTGTCAGACCCTGCCACCGCGCACGGCATCTGCGAAGACTACCGCGCGAGCATCACGATCGACCTCAATCACGATCGTGCCTCGCTTGCTGAAGGACAGAAGATCGAGTGTGATTTCCTGGCGCTGTGGGGCGCGCAGGGCGTGATCGAGCAATGTTTCGAGCCGCTCGTCGAATGGCGTCAGTGGTCGGCGCACGTGAGCGGCGAGGCGTTGCCGTGCGGTCATTACATTCCCGAGGAAGCGCCCGAGCTGTTACTCGAACGCGTTCTGCCGTTTCTGCAGTCCTAGTCGCCGGTCGGTCCATCATGTCAAAACGAACCATCTACCAGAAGCTCGTCGATTCGCACGTCGTCACGCGTATCGATGCGCAAAACGTGCTGCTGTATGTCGACTTGCATCTGATGAACGAATACACGAGCCCCCAGGCGTTCAGCGCGCTCGCGGCGAAACTGCGGCCCGTTCGTCGTCCGCGGCAGCAGTTGGCGGTGGTCAGCCACATCATTTCAACGCATGCGGAATCGCCGCGCGTGATTCGCGATGCCGCTTCACTGTTGCAGGCGAACAATCTCGCTCGCAACTGCGAGCAGGTCGGCATCGAACTGCACGCGGCGAACGATCCACTGCAAGGCATCGAACATATCGTCGCGCCTGAACGCGGTTTGATTCGCCCGGGCATGGTCGTACTATGCGGCGATAGTCACACGACTACGTACGGCGCGCTCGGCGCATTGGGCTTCGGCATCGGCACCTCGGAGGTCGAGCACGTGCTTGCCACGCAAACGTTGGTCTATCGCGTGGCGCAAACCATGCGCATCACGATCGACGGGGCGTTGCCCTACGGCACTTCTTCGAAGGATGTGATCCTGTGGATCATCAGCCGCATCGGCGCACAGGGCGCGCGTGGTTATGCGGTGGAGTTCGCTGGCTCGACGATCGCCTCGCTGTCTGCGGAAGCGCGCATGACCTTATGCAACATGACCGTCGAAGCCGGCGCGCGAGCGGCGTTGATCGCACCCGACGCGACCACGTTCGACTATGTCCGCGCGCACGCAACGTCACTGGACGATGCCGCGTGGGCTGCTGCCATGAACGACTGGCGCGAACTGAAATCGGATGTCGGTGCGGCCTTCGATGTCGAACATCATTTCGATGCCCACGATATCGCGCCTTTCGTAACATGGGGCACGAGCCCTGATCAGGCGATTGCAGTCGATCAGCGCATTCCCAGTGCAGCCGCGCAAAAGACGCCAGAGGCCGCCGCCGCGCTGCGCCGCGCGCTTGACTATATCGGGCTCGATGCGGACCAGCCGATTGCGGGCACGCCGATTGATCGTGTGTTCATCGGTTCGTGCACCAATGGACGTATCGAAGATCTGCGCGTGGTTGCCTCCATCGTGCGAGGGCGGCACGTCGCGCAAGGCGTGCGCGCGATGATCGTGCCGGGCTCGGGCAGTGTGCGCCGCCAGGCCGAGGCCGAGGGTATTGCGGCGCTGCTGCGTGATGCCGGTTTTGAATGGCGTGAGCCGGGCTGTTCGATGTGTCTCGCGATGAACGACGATTTTCTTGCAGTTGGCGAGCGCTGCGCGTCCACGACCAATCGTAACTTCGAAGGACGTCAAGGGCGCGGTGGCCGCACCCGTCTGATGAGCCCTGCGATGGCTGCAGCCGCCGCGCTAACCGGGCGCATCACCGACGTCCGCACACTGGAGACGCAATCATGCTAACGAGACTTACGGAAATCGACGGGAATGCCGCGCCATTGCCGATCGAAAACCTCGACACCGATCAGATCATGCCGAAGCAGTTTCTTCGCATCATCGACAAGGCCGGGCTGAGTGAGGGCTTGCTGTACGACTTGCGTTTCGACGCTGAAGGCGAGCCGCGCCCGGATTGCGTGCTAAATCAGACGGCGTATCGCGGCGCGCGTATCCTGGTCGGTGGATCGAATTTCGGCTGTGGCTCGAGTCGTGAGCATGCTGTGTGGGGGCTTCAGCAATTCGGTTTCGAAGCCGTGATCGCGCCCAGCTTCGCGGAGATTTTCTATTCGAACGCGATGAATAACCGCTTGCTGCTGGTGCAACTGGATCGCGAAGCAGTTGACGTCTTGCTGGATGACGCTGCGAGACGTCCGGCTGCGCGACTGCATATCGACATCGAGCAACAAATGGTTACGGCCGCCAGTGGTCGCGTGTTCACGTTCCCGCTCGGCGCGCGTCACAAACAGATGGTGATCGAAGGCATGGACACCATCGACCTCACGCTCGCTTCACTGCCCGCGATTGAAGCGTTCGAGCGGACCCATTTCGAACGGCATCCCTGGGCGGCCGTGCTGTAAATCCCCCGGCGGCACTTGCGCCGCCATTCAACCGAAACGCGTGTGACCGATTCCCCGGCAGAAGTGAAGGGACGCGCTTTGCCTTTAAAAACGGAGGAGACATGAAGCGCAAACCGCTTTATAAGGTGCTGTACGTGCAGGTGATCGTGGCGATCGTTGTCGGTGTGATCGTGGGCCATTTCCTGCCGGCGGATGCAGTGGCGATGAAACCGCTCGGCGACGCGTTCATCAAACTCGTGCGCATGATCATCAGCCCGGTGATCTTTTGCACCGTTGTGACCGGCATCGCCAGCATGCACGATATGCGCAAGGTCGGCCGCGTGGGCGGCAAAGCGTTGCTGTATTTCGAAGTGGTGTCGACACTCGCGCTCGCCATCGGCTTGCTGGCCGCGCACGTGCTGAAACCTGGCGCGGGTTTTAACGTCGATCCCGCCACACTCGACGCCGGCGCAGTATCCAGTTACGCCGCGCAAGCCGCACACGGCGAAGGGCTCGCGGGCTTCTTCATGCGCATCATCCCAGAGACGTTCATCGGAGCGTTCACGCAGGGCGATATTCTGCCGGTGCTGCTGATCGCCATGCTGTTCGGCACGGCGCTCGCGGTGATGGGTGAACCCGCAAAACCAGTTATCGGGTTGATCGAACTGCTGTCGAAAACGTTCTTTCGCATTGTGCGCATGATTACTAGCCTCGCGCCAATCGGCGCGTTCGGCGCCATCGCGTTCACGATCGGCAAATACGGCATCGTCTCCTTGCTGCCAATGATGAAACTGATCGGCACGTTCTATCTGACCGCATTCCTGTTCGTCTCGTGCGGGCTCGGTCTGATTGCGCGGGCATGCGGTTTCAGCCTGTGGCGCTTCGTCGTGTATATCAAGGACGAACTGCTGATCGTGCTCGGCACGTCGACATCCGAAGCGGCGTTGCCACAGCTGATGGAAAAGCTCGAACGGCTCGGGTGCTCTCGCGGGATCGTCGGGCTGGTCGTGCCGACGGGTTACTCGTTCAATCTCGACGGCACCAATATCTACATGACGCTCGCGGTGCTATTTCTCGCGCAGGCCACCAACACCCATTTGACGATTGCTCAGGAGATCACGTTGCTGGCGGTGACGATGCTGACCTCGAAGGGTTCGACCGGCGTTACAGGGGCAGGCTTTATCACGCTGGCCGCGAGTCTTTCGGTTGTGCCGACCGTGCCGGTGGCGGCGATGGTGCTGATTCTCGGCATCGACCGTTTCATGTCCGAGTGCCGTGCGCTGACCAATACGATGGGCAACGGTGTGGCATCGATCGTGATTGCGGCGTGGGAGAAGGAGCTGGATTGCGACATGCTGAAGGCGGCGTTGACGAGAGCTGTTGTCACGTCCAGCGCGGTTGTCGCGGAGGAGGGCGAAGCCGTCATGGGGAGCTTGCCCGAACGTGAAACGCAGCGCTCGATCTGACTACGCGGCTGCGGTCGCCTCATGCCAATGAACCGGCGACAACAACCCACGGCGCAAACCAACGGCTATGGTTTCCCATGCAGACCCGTCCGCGACGCACGCAGTGCGGAGTGGGAGCTGATGACTCCTTTGTCACTAGCGCGGAATGTGCGAGAACACGGATTCCAGATGCACCACTACCCGCAGCAGACCACGGTTCCCGCTTAGCATGAGCGGTTTGAGCCGCTTTCTTTGCTTATCTTTCTTTGCGGCGGCAAAGAAAGTAAGTGCCGCCCCGCACAGGGGCAACGCTAATAGACCACAAACAATTCAAGGAAAGGCACCAAAGCCAGATCAAGGAAAGCCCAACGCCATAAGAACACTGACAAACAAGCGCCGCGCAGACAAACAGATCAAGAAAAGCCCCCCACCACAGCCTCAGCGAACGCGTCCGATCCCACATGCTACGATTGCCCCATCAACCACACAAAACCGTCGGAGACAAAAAATGCGTCCAGAGAATGCAACCCGTTTCGACGAACAGTTCGCACCTCGCATCGCCGAAGCAATCGCTGCCTGTTTCGCCACGACAGTGCACACAGAAGTACTCCCATACGGCGGCCACGGCCACCCCACCCGCGTGCGGATCCACGCAACGCCGATCGAAGACCTCCGCCACTACGCACATCCGTTGAACCTGTTCCTAACCTGGGACAGCGACGAAATCGAACGCCTGATGGGTACAGAAGGCCCAGCCCGCTTCGCCGGCTACCTAGCCGCATTACCCCGCAAGCTCGAAGCCTGGCGCCACGTACGCGAACTGGATTTCGTCTCGCACACCCAGGCCGAGCCGACGGTACTACTCGGCGGCCTCGACTTCGAATCTTAATCAGGAAGCCGCCACACCAATCCGGAAGAAACTCACACTTTGCACCAGCCCCGACGCCTTGCTCTGCACCGCATCGGCCGCCGCAGCCGCCTGCTCCACCAAAGCCGCATTACTCTGCGTCACCTGATCCATCTGCGTGACCGCATCGTTCACCTCCGCAATACCCGCTGCCTGATCGACGCTGGCCGTCGCGATCGCCTCGACGATACGCGTCACGCTGCCCGCGCTTTGCACCACGCCGTCCATCGTATTGCTTGCGTGGTTGATCAACTGTGTGCCGGCGTCGATCGTGGCCACCGATTCGCGAATCAGCGCCTTGATCTCACGCGCGGCATCGGCCGAGCGTTGGGCGAGGCTGCGCACTTCACTCGCGACGACTGCGAAACCGCGTCCCTGCGTGCCGGCACGCGCTGCTTCAACCGCTGCGTTGAGCGCCAGAATATTGGTCTGTGCGGCGATCGCTTCGACCACCGCGATGATGTCGACGATACGCTTGGACGCCGCGTCGATCTGGCCCATGGTGCGTACGGCATCGGTCATCACAACACCGCCGTCGCGTGCCGCTTGCGCCGCGGTTTGCGCTAGCGTGGTGGCCTCGCGTGCGTTGCTGGCGTTGCGCTGAACCGAATCGGTGAAATGCTGCATCGACGCGGCGGTTTCTTCGAGGGAGGCGGCCTGTTGCTCCGTGCGCGCCGAGAGGTCGAGGTTGCCGGCGGCGATTTCCTGCGTCGCTGAAGAGATCGTGTGCGCGCCTTCACGAATCTCGCTGACGATGTGCCGCAAGCGTTGATTCATTTCGTTGAGCGCGACCAGCAATTGACCGGTTTCGTCGCGGCTCACGACGACGACATCGGCGCGCAGATCGCCTGCCGCAACCGCTTGCGCGACCCCCACCGCCTGCCTGACCGGCAACGTGATGCTGCGGCTCAGGAACCAGACCGCGAAGGTGCCTATGCCGAGCGAGCAGGTCACGACTGACAGCAGCAGCACGCAGGCGAGCGTGTACGCGTGTTCTGCGGCCTCGCCCGTGCGCACGCTGGAGTCTTGCGCCTGCTGCATTACCAGGGCGACGATGTCGTCGATAGCGGCGGTTGGCGCGCGGTCGATGCCTTTGACCAGGCCGTCGACGACGTGCGCCGTATTCGGATCGGCCGTGTCGTAATGCTTGAGCGCGTCGAGGTAACTGTCCTGCAACGAGGCGTGCGTAGCGAGCGCCTTGTCGACGCCGTCGACGTTGGCGCCCAATGCACTCAACTGGTCCTTCAGACGCAGCAGGGCAGCGTGCGTCGTGCCGCTTTCCTTGCTGAAGGCCTCACGATACTTGGCGAACGCAGCCGGGTCGGCGCCGCGCAGCAACAGGTCCTTCCATTCCTGCACCTGCTTCTTGAATTCGACCTGCGCGACGCGCGCCGTGTCGGCGGCTTGCGCGTATTGGCTGAGCGTTTGCGCGGACTGGATTTGCAGTGCATGCGTATTCGACAATGCATGCCACCCTTCAAGGCCCACCACCATCGTTGCGGCGAGCAGCACCGCACCGAGCAGCGCCAACTTGACGGCGATCTTCAGGTTTCTATAGAGCGTCACTGCGATTTCCTTTTGTGTACCTTAGTCCAGCTTGAATTGCGTCACGGCACTGGCAAGACTCACGGCCTGGCTTTGCAACGCGGCGGCGGCCGCTGTGGATTCCTCCACCAGCGCGGCGTTCTGCTGAACCATTTCGTCGAGTTGGCTGACTGCGCGGTTCACTTCCTGAATCCCGCGCGTTTGCTCGTTGGCCGCCTGGGTGATTTCGGAAATGATCGTGGTCACGTTGGCGACGTTGCTGACGATCTCCGTCATCGTCTCGCCGGCCTGGCGCACCTGGCCCGAACCGGAAGTCACGCTCGCCACGGTTGCTTCGATCAGCGCCTTGATTTCCTTCGCGGCCTGCGCGCTGCGTTGCGCGAGGCTACGCACTTCGCCGGCGACCACCGCGAATCCGCGGCCCTGTTCGCCGGCGCGCGCCGCTTCCACCGCCGCGTTCAACGCGAGAATGTTGGTCTGGAATGCAATGCCGTCGATCACGCCGATGATGTCCGAGATCTTCACCGATGCGTGTTCGATCTCGCGCATCGTCGTAATCACTTCGGAGATCACTACGCCACCACGCGAGGCAACCTGCGACGCGGACACGGCGGTATCGTCGGCCTGCTTCGCGGCGCTCGCCGATTGCGTGACCGTCGAAGTGATTTCTTCCATCGACGCCGCCGTCTGTTGCAGGCTGGCCGCTGCGGATTCGGTGCGGCCCGACAGATCGACATTGCCCGCAGCGATTTCATTGGCGGCCACGCGCACCGATTCGCTGGCATCGCGAATCTGGCGCATCACGTGGCTGAGTTTGTCGATGAAGGTGTTGAACGAGCGCGCGATCTGCGCGACTTCGTCGTTGCCGACGGCCGGCAGACGTTGCGTCAGATCACCGTCGCCCGAGCCGATCGCGTCCATCGCATCGCGTACTTTTGAGAGGCGTTGGAATGACACGGCGGTGACCGCGGCCACGATGGCGGCGGCGATAGCTGCAATCACGATCAAAGCGATGATCGAAGCGGTCAACAGCGATCGCATGCCGGCCGTTGCTTCCGATTTGTCGAGCGCGACGACCGCGTACCAGTCGGTGCCGGGAATGGCCTCGGCGCGCAGCAGCTTCGTGCTGCCGCTCACGTCGACTTCGACAGGGTGTTCGGCGCTGAGGAGTGCGGCCAGCTTGTCGCTGGTGAGCGCGGGTGCGAGGTCCGATACCGGCTTCAAGGTTAGCTTCGCATCCGGGTGCGCGACGATATGTCCGCTCGCGTCGATCAACATGCCGAAGCTCGCGGGTGTCGGATGAATCGCCTTGACGTTGGCAATCACGCTGTCCATGGCCACGTCGCCGGACACCACGCCTTTCACCACGCCGTCGCGTACCACGGGCGCGGCGAATGCGACCACCAGCTTGCCCGAGCCCACGTCCACATAGGGCGGTGTCACCACCGGCTTGCCCGCTGCGGCGGCCTGCTTGTGCCAGGGGCGCCCGGTCGGATCGTAGTCGGGCGGAATGCCAGTCGGGTCCGAGAACTTCGCCGTCTTGTCCGCGTAGCCGACGTACACGTTGGTGAACTTGCCGGCTGCGGCGATCTGCTTCAACGCGGCGGACGGATCGGGTTGCAGCACTGCGTCCTGCAGCGAGTTGATCATCTGACTATTGGAGGCGATCCAATCTACGATACCGTCTGCATGACCATTTTCGACAGCGTTCAAACTGCTTTCGATCGCATCGGCGTTGTACGAGCTGGCAACGACATAGTTGAGAACCGCGTTAGCAGCGAGCGCGACCACAACGATGGCGACGCACAGGGCGACGATGCGCGCGCGAATGGAGGAGAACATGTTGGGAGTCTTTCGGAGTAAGCAGTGAGCCGTAGTCGGTGAGGCGGGGGCCTCATACGCGGTATACGGCGCCGGCAGTGGGGACTTGAGCAGGTAATGCTTTCAGTTTCTGACGGCGACCGGCAACGCCGCTCGTGGCGGCGCGGCGCGATGCTACACACTCTTTCGCGCGATGCGGGCTTTTCAATGGATGCCGAAACAGCGCCCCGACAGCGGGTTGCGCGGCGCTGTATTCGTATGACAATAACGCCGCGTACGACGCTATATGTCGATGCGCGCAGATGGTTTCACATCACCGGAGAATGCAGATGATGAGGATGGTCGAGTGTTTCACCCACGATGCGCAGTGCCTCTTCGCATTCGTCGCGCGTCTTTGAGCCACCGAGGCACACACGCATTGCGTTCGGCGGATTGCCATCGGTGGAAAACGCCGCCCCCGCAACGGCGGCGATGCCCTGGTTGCGCAACTGCAATGCGAGTTCGGAAGCACTCCAGCCGCTCTCGGCCGGCACCGGCAACCACAAATGAAAGCCATCCGCGTGGGCTCCGTAAGGCCACGCTTCGAGCACGCGCGATGCAATCGCCTGGCGTGCGCGCGATTCATTGCGGATCGCGTTGAGCATATCGAGCGCGGTGCCGTCGACGAGCCATTGTGTTGCGAGCGTGACTGTGAACGGACTCGCCATCACCGTTGTCGCGCGCAACGCGCCGGCCAGGCGTTGCGTTTGCCTAGCGGTTGGCGCGTGCAGATGCGCGACCCGCAAACCGGCGCCGAGACTCTTCGATAAACCCGTCACGTAGTAGGTCAGTTCGGGCGCGAAACTCGCGAGCGCATCGGGCGCACTCTGCGGCAGCATCGCATACGCATCGTCTTCGATGATCGGAACGCTGTAGCGCAACGCGACGTCGGCGAGCGCCTCGCGCCGTTTGTGCGTGAGCGTGAGCGTGCTCGGATTCTGCAGCGTCGGATTGCAATAGAACGCGCTTGGTTTATCGGTTTTACAGAGCGCTTCGAAGGCGTGCGCGAGCGGGCCTTCGTCGTCACGCGGCAGAGCTTGCAGACGCACGCCGAGCTGCGCGGCAATTGCCTTGATGCCGGGGTAAGCCAGCGTGTCGAGACAGATCGTGCCGCCGGGCCGCGCCAACTGCGAGACGAGCGCCACCAGCGCGCTATGAATACCGGGGCACACCAGCACGTTCTGCGCGTCACAGTGCGGCACGCGACGCTTCAGCCATTCGGCACCCGCGTCCTTGTCGGCAGCCGAGCCGCCGAAGTCCTGATAGCGCAGCAACTGGTACGGATCGCTGCCGCTCATCAGTCGCGCTGCCGAGTCGCGCAAACGGGCCGCGTAATCGGGCGGTTCGGGTGGCGTATTCATCGACATCTCGATGCTGCTGCCACCGGCGAGCGGCAAGGTAGCGGTTCGGCCACGCACGAAGGTGCCGCTACCCGCGCGCGAATCGAGCAGGCCGCGCTTGCGCGCTTCCGCATACGCGCGCGCCACCGTCGTGTAGTTCAGCGCGAGTTCTTCGGCCAGATCGCGCAGTCCCGGCAAGCGGTCGCGTGGACGCAGGCGGCCGGTGGCGAGATCTTCTTCGATCAGATCGGGAATCGCGAGGTAGGCCGGCTTGCGGGTGTCGGCGAGGCGTTTGATCCAGTGATGTGTCGGGCTGCTCATCGATAGCCTTCGGCTGGGGGTGATGATCATTGATCGCATTCGAATGCGATCAATGATCGGATTGATCGTCTGTGGTGAATGAGTGCACCACGCCGACTCGTCCCGGCAGGCAAATCGCACTTGACTGGTGCGATATCGCGGGGTCGGGGGGATTGCCCGCGACGTCCCGGCTGTATGCAACCTTCGCGCCTAAAAATTTTTCGAGTCGCATGTCGAATCAAGGCGGAATTGATTGCCGATTGATCGCATTTGCGTGACCGATCAATGGCACGGCCGTTGCATTGAGAGAAGCGCGCACGGATTGAACGCGCCATCTTTTACTTAGCAAACCTGATCGGAGAGTGTCATGCCAGCCGTCAACAAACCGCTGCATCAGAAAGGCGATTACCTTGTCGACTACGAAGAGAAAGTCTTCGAAGACGTGAAGGCCGAACCAGGCGAGAAGGCGCTCGTCACGTTTCATACGGTCGCGTTCGAAGGGTCGATCGGCTTCGTCAATCTGTTGCAGGCCACGCGTCTGCAACGCAAGGGCTTCGAGACGTCGGTGCTGCTTTACGGGCCGGGTGTCACGCTCGGTCTGCAACGCGGCTTTCCAACGCTTGGCGACGAAGCGTTCCCCGGCCACCTGAACTTCAACAAGCAACTGATGAAGTTCATGGAAGAGGGCGGCAAGGTGTACGCCTGCCGCTTCGCGCTGCAAGCTTTGTACGGGCACGGCGAAGCTTCGCTGATTGAAGGCATCCGCCCGATCAGTCCGCTCGACGTGCTGGATATCCAGTTGCTTCATCGCAAGGACAACGCGCTGATTATCCACACGTGGACGGTCTGACGAGAGGCGGGTGACCACTATGTCCGACAAACGCATCGTGCGTGCCGCCGCGGTCCAGATCGCACCGGACTTCGAACGCAGCGGCGGCACCCTCGAGAAGGTATGCGAGGCCATCGAAAAAGCGGCGCGCGAAGGCGTGCAACTGATCGTGTTCCCCGAAACCTTCGTGCCGTACTACCCGTACTTTTCTTTCGTGCGTCCGCCGGTTGCTTCCGGCGCCGATCACATGAAGCTCTACGAGGAAGCCGTGATCGTGCCGGGGCCGGTGACGCAGGCGGTGGCCGAGCGGGCGCGTTTGCATCGGATGGTGGTGGTGCTCGGCGTCAATGAGCGCGATCACGGCAGCCTCTATAACACGCAGTTGATCTTCGACGTGGACGGCCAACTGGTGCTCAAGCGTCGCAAGATCACGCCGACGTTTCATGAACGGATGATCTGGGGGCAGGGCGACGCGGCCGGTTTGAAAGTCGCGCAAACGGCGGTGGCGCGTGTCGGCGCACTCGCGTGTTGGGAGCATTACAACCCGCTCGCGCGCTATGCCTTGATGACACAGCACGAAGAGATTCATTGCAGCCAGTTTCCCGGCTCGCTGGTGGGACCGATCTTCGCCGATCAGATCGAAGTGACGATCCGGCATCACGCATTGGAGTCGGGCTGCTTCGTGGTCAATGCAACGGGCTGGCTGACCGAAGCGCAGATTGCATCGGTCACATCCGACACGAATTTACAGAAAGCGCTGCGCGGCGGCTGCAACACCGCGATCGTGTCGCCGGAAGGACAGCATCTGGCGCAGCCGCTGCGCGAGGGCGAAGGCATGGTGATTGCCGATCTCGACATGGCCTTGATCACCAAGCGCAAACGCATGATGGATTCAGTCGGCCACTACGCGCGGCCGGAATTGCTGAGTCTTGCGATCAACCGGCGGCCGGCGGAAACCGTCGCGCCGATGCCGGCGTGGTCCAGTGCTTCGAGCACCGGTTTCAATTCAAACGAGGGATGGCGCGATGAACTCCAGCGAGACACTGTCGGCAGCGAGCCGGCAATTGATGACTGAATTGCAGTCGGCCGGATTGCGGCTCGTGTCTCCGGATGCGGGTGCCGCGAGCCGGCGTGGCGGCGCGGGACCCTCGGACCACAAGGCGGTGACGGTGGACGGCGTGACGATCATGGTGCCGGTGCATACGAGCACCGCCTGGCACTCGCCGTTCGTCGCAGAGACGCCGGATGCAAACGGCTCGAGCGCCTTGCTGCGCGGCACGATCCCGATTGCCAATATCAGTTTTCCCAAAGCCCCGCGCTTTTACGGCATGCAGACGCTCGATGGCGTGCCTTACTCGCACATTGCCGCGCTGCATAGTGCGGACGTGCTGGCCACGACGGTGCTGCAAACGTGCATCCGCTACGAGAGCCGCCGCAAGAGTTGCAAGTTCTGCGCGATTGGACAATCGCTCGCGGCGGGTCGCACGATTGCGCGCAAGACGCCGGAGCAATTGGCCGAAGTGGCGCGGGCAGCCGTATTGCTCGATGGCGTCAAGCATATGGTGCTGACCACGGGCACGCCGCCCACGTCCGATCGCGGCGCGCAGATCCTGTGCGAAAGCGCGTTCGCGATCAAAGCGGCGGTCGATCTACCGATCCAGGCGCAATGCGAGCCACCCGACGACGACCGCTGGTTCGCTCGCATGAAAGCGAGCGGCATCGATACGCTCGGCATGCATCTCGAAGTGGTGACGCCCGCGTTGCGCGAACGCATCATGCCGGGCAAGGCGAGCGTGCCGCTGGCGCGCTATATGGAAGCGTTCAAGGCGGCAGTTGCTGTGTTCGGACGCGGTCAGGTAAGTACGTACATACTCGCCGGTCTCGGCGATAGCGCGGAGGCGATTCTGGCCATGTCGCGCGAGCTGATCGAACTCGGTGTCTATCCGTTCGTTGTGCCGTTCGTGCCGATCAGCGGCACGCCGCTCGAAGATCATCCGGCGCCCACGCCCGAATTCATGAAGTCGATTCTGCAACCACTCGGCGCAATGCTCAACGTTGCCGCGATGCGTTCAAGCGATATCAAGGCCGGCTGCGGAAAATGCGGTGCGTGTTCGTCGTTGTCGTCGTACGAGGAGTGATCATGTTTGGTGAAGCGATTGCAGGCGAGGCACTCGAAGGTGATGTGGGTTTCGCGCCCTATGCGCCGAGCGAATTCCGCATCAAGTGGACGACGCTGGATTGGGAAGCCGATGAAGCGCACAAGCTGCGGCGCGCAGTGTTCTGCATCGAGCAGGGCATTTTTGTCGGCGACGATCGGGATGATATCGACGTACACGCGCAGCAATTGGTGGCAGTGAGTTGTGTCGCCGGCATCCCGGAGCAAGTGGTCGGCACGGTGCGAATTCATCGCGATGAGGGCAGCGTGTGGTTCGGCTCACGTCTGGCCGTGCATGCCGCGTTTCGCCGCCACGGAAAAATCGGCGCGACGCTGATTCGTCTTGCCGTGAGCAGTGCTCATGCGCTCGGCTGCGAGACTTTTCTCGCCCACGTGCAGAGCCAGAACGTGCCGCTCTTTTGCGCGATGCATTGGGACGTGCTTGCAGAGGAAACGTTGTTGGGCCGGCCGCATCATCTGATGCAGGCGCAACTGGACTGGTATCCGCCCTGTGTGACGCCGTATAGCGGCTTCGTGACTCATACGCAACCGCACAGCGCGGCACCCGCACGGAGCGCGGCATGAGGAGCGTGGCCGATCTCGTCGCCAGCCTGCGCGAAAGTCGCGGATTTCGGCACAAGACGGATATCGTCGACGTGGTCGGCACACTCGCCCGGTGTCTGCCGGGCGGCACGCAGGATCTCGCGCAGGCTGTTGCACTTGGCGACGATTGCGCGGCCATTGCTGATGGCGATGGCTACCTGCTGTTCGCAATCGAAGGCATGGTCAGCGATTTCGTGAGCGCAATGCCGTGGTTCGCCGGCTACAGCAGCGTGATGGTCAACATCAGCGATATTTACGCGATGGGTGGGCGGCCGCTGGCGGTGGTCGATGCGCTATGGAGTAGAGGCATCGACGCCGCCGAGGAGGTGCTTGCCGGCATGGCGGCGGCCTCCGTCGCTTATGGCGTGCCGATAGTCGGCGGTCATACGAATACGCGCAGCGATGCGGCGCAACTGGCGGTTTCGATTGTGGGGCGCGCGAAAGCGCTCTTGTCGAGCTTCAATGCGAAGCCCGGTGACCGCTTGATGATGGCCGTCGATTTGCGCGGGCACTTCGAGGAACCGTATCCGTTCTGGAGTGCGTCGGTGGGTGCGCCGCCTGAACGTTTGAGAGCGGATCTCGAACTGCTTCCGCGGCTGGCGGAAAGTGGCTTATGCGATGCGGCGAAGGACATCAGCATGGCCGGCATACTCGGGACGGCGCTGATGCTTCTCGAATGCTCGCGAGTGGGCGCGCGGATCGATCTCGAGCGTATTCCGAAGCCTGCGGACGTCCCCTTGGAACGGTGGGTCACCGCATTTCCGAGCTTCGGCTATCTGTTATCGGTGGGGGAAGAGCAGGTGGACGCAGTGCAGGCGCAGTTCGATTCGCGTTCGCTCGCTTGTGCCGTGATTGGTACGGTCGATGCGTCGTCTGAAGTGGTTTTGCTTCACCACGATGAGGCGGCGGTGTTGTGGGATTTCAATCGCGAGCCGTTCATGGTCGCGAAGGACGGTTCGCGATGAACTCGTTGCGTATCGCGTTGCTGACGCATTCGGTCAATCCGCGTGGCGGGGTCGTGCACACGGTTGAACTGGCAACCGCGCTGTCAGCTTTTGGTCATGATGTGACCGTCTTTGCGCCGGCTGCGCCGGGCGAGACGCTGTTTCGCCTGCCGCCGTGCCGCGTGGTCTATGCGCCGGTCACGCTGTCTCAGGCCGGCACGGTAGCCATGGTGGAAGCGCGTATTCACGCATTCAAGCAGACCTTGATGGAACACGACGCGTGGTCGTTCGATGTGCTGCACGCGCAGGACAGTATCAGCGGCAACGCACTTGCCGAGCTGAGAGCGCAAGGGCTCATTCGCGGTTTCATGCGCACCGTTCATCACCTGGATCATTTCGACGATTCACGTCTCGCTGCATGGCAGCGGCGGGCGTACGAGGATGCGGAGCAAGTGTTGTGTGTCAGCGATACATGGATACGCGAGATGCGTTCGACTTTCGGTATTGCGGCGCTGGCGGTGCCGAACGGCGTCGATGTTACGCGCTTCACGCCTGACGACGATGTGCACGACGCGCAGATCAGGCGGCGCTTGGGCATTGATGGCGGCCCGATCGTACTTTCAGTGGGCGGTATCGAAGCGCGCAAGAACACACGCGCACTTCTCGATGCGTTCGCGTTGGTGCTGCGCACGTTGCCGGGCGCGCAACTTGTGATTGTGGGCGGCGCAAGCCTGCTCGATCACGACGCCTACGCCCGTGGCGTGCTTAAGCGAGCGACGGAGTTGGGGCTGTCGATTGGCCCAGACGAAAGCGTGGTCGTGACGGGGCCGCTCGAAGACGCCGCAATGCCCGCACTCTTTCGCAGCGCGGACGTGTTGTCGATGGTGTCGTTGCGCGAGGGCTTTGGTCTGGTGGTGCTGGAGGCGCTTGCTAGTGCTACGCCGGTGGTTGCCTCGGCAATCGCACCGTTCACCGAGTATCTCGATGACACCACCTGTTACTGGGCAGATCCGGCGGATGTTGAGTCGATAGCGGCGGCCTTGCTATGCGCTTTGAGCTGCAGCGGTAGCCGTATTGACTTCGACCAGGCCGTGCCGGCGTTACTCGCGCGCTTTAGCTGGGCGGCAAGCGCACGGCGTCATGTCGACGTGTACCGCCAATTGCTGGCAACGCGCGCGTTAGCTATTCATTGATCGATTGAGGGTTTGCGATGCCTGTCATGCACTTTCGGATTCAGTGGCCCGATGGCGATGAAGCGAACTGTTATTCGCCGTCGCTCGTCATTGGTGATTTCTTCAAACCTGGCAAGGCCTATGCGCTGGACGACTTCGTCGAACGTTCACGACAGGCGTTAGGTATCGCTTCGGAGCGCGTGCGCGAGAAGTACGGCTTTGCCTGCTCGGCGGCGCTGGATCAGCTCGCGCAGATCGAACGCGATGCCGAGCGCTTTCGCGATCGGCCCGAGGCTACTGTCAAGGTTATCGAATTCAGCTAGGCGCTTATTTTTTGCAGAGGACGCATCATGTCGAATTCAATCCATCATGGGCGCGCAGACGGGCATTACAGCGTGCTCGTCATCGGCGGCGGGCAGGCGGGCCTTTCGGTTAGCTATTACCTCAAGCAGGCCGGCATCGACCACCTGGTTGTGGAAAAGAACACGGTGACGAATACGTGGCGCCAGCAACGCTGGGACGCGTTTTGTCTCGTGACGCCGAACTGGCAGTGTGCGTTGCCCGGTTACCCCTACCTGGGCGACGACCCGCACGGGTTCATGAAGAAGGATGAAATCATCGACTATCTCGACGGTTTCATCGCGCATGTCGGTGCGCCGGTGATCGAGCACGCGGAAGTCAAACGCGTGAACCAGCGCGATGATGGCGTCTATACGATTGTTACCACGCAAGGCGATTTCACCGCGGATCAGGTCGTGGTCGCCTCGGGTGGCTATCACACGCCGATCGTGCCGCGGCTCGCCGAGCGCTTGCCCGCAAGCATCGTGCAGTTGCAATCGTCGGCGTATCGGAATCCACAGGCTTTGCCCGAGGGTGCGGTCATGGTGGTCGGCACGGGCCAATCCGGCGCGCAGATCGCGGAGGACTTGCATCTGGCCGGGCGCAAGGTGGTGCTCGCAGTCGGTGAGGCGCCGCGCTGCGCGCGCTTCTATCGGGGGCGTGATGTGGTCGATTGGCTCGCCGACATGCAGTACTACGACATGCCGGTCGAAAAGCATCCGTTGCGCGAAGGCGTACGCGACAACACCAATCACTATGTGACCGGCCGCGACGGCGGGCGCGACATCGACCTGCGCAAGTTCGCCGCCGAAGGCATGGCGCTGTACGGCAGGCTCAACGATCTGCGCGACGGGCAATTCCACTTCGCACCGACACTCGCCGCCAATCTCGACGCCGCGGACGAAACGTATAACCGGATCAACGCGAGCATCGACGGCTTCATTGAAAAGCATGGCATCGCCGTGCCGGCTGGTGAAGTCTACGAACCCGTCTGGCGGCCTGCAGAAGAACGTGCGACGCTCGATCTCCGCACTAGCGGCATTTCGGCAATTATTTGGTGCATCGGTTTTACACCGGACTTTAGCTGGCTCGACGCGCCGGTGTTCAACGGTCGCGGTTATCCGGCGCATACTCGCGGCATTACACCGATCGACGGTTTGTATTTCGTTGGTTTGCCGTGGCTGCATACGTGGGGATCGGGGCGCTTCTCAGGCGTCGCGCGCGATGCGGAGTTCGTCGTACAGGCGATTCGCGAGAAAACGCGCGAGCGTGAGTCGGTGAGGGCGGCTGTGGCGGCTTGAGATTACCGCTTATGCGCCGCGACGCGAATGCATGAAAAAACGGCCGCTGCTTTCTATCGCAGCGGCCGCTTCTTTTCGTACGGACTGAATCGAAACCGGAATGAAACTTAGCTCCCCAGTGCCGGATCGCTCATGCTGCTCCGGCCGGTTTCCACGTGTCCGGCGAAGCGTCGCGCGAACGACGGGTCCGTGTCGACGGTAATCGCCAGGTCGTACCAGCCGTACGCGTTGCGCAGATCGAGGTACACCTGTTCAGTATCGCCGCCGCGCACCGAATGCTTGATCACATTGCTCGCGTCGTAGGCATTGACGATGGTGAACTGGCAGCGCGCGCTGCCCACATTTTCCAGCCGCAATTGCAGGTTGCCGTTGGCGACGTCGTAGCCTTCGGCGACTTCCGGCCGTGCAATATCGGAGCCGTGCCACCAGCTTCTCGCGACCGGCTTGCCCGCGAAGCGGCGCAGAAAGCCGTTCGGGCCGTAGACCGTGTAATCGTACGTGCCGTCGATATTCAGCGGCAACTGATCCTGCAGCCGCTTGCCGCCTTCGACCGTATAGGTCAGCGGCGCAGCGAGACCATTGGCTGCATAGACGAGAAACACGGCGCCCGTGCGGCCCGAATTGACGAAACGCATCGTCAGCTTGTTCTCCGAGCCTTCACCGTGCACGCGCACGAACAGTTCGTACGGCAGCGCACGAGCCGGGCGCACGCCGGGTTCCTGCTTCGGCACGGCCTGCACGAGCGGCGGCAGCGGCACATAGTCCGGATGGCGATTCTGATCGGGCGGCACATAGCCGCTCGTGCTCGGCAGCGTCGGGAACGCGTCGTTCGGGGTGCTGAAGTTGAACGCCGACATCAGATCGCCGCACACCGCACGGCGCCACGGCGTGATGTTCGATTCGCCCAGATTGTGCTGCTGGCCGAAGCGCTTTTCGATAAAGCGGATCACCGACGTGTGGTCGAACAGTTCCGAGCACACGTAGCCGCCTTTCGACCAGGGCGAGACCACCAGCATTGGCACACGCGGTCCGAGCCCGTAAGGACCCGCCGGCGTATTGCCGCTGCCCGCATAGTTTTCATTGCTGGTGTCGACGGTCGACAAACCGTTTGCACTCGATGCCGGCGCGAACGGCGGCGCCATATGATCGAAGAAGCCGTCGTTTTCGTCGTAATTGATCAGCAGCACGGTCTTGCTCCACACTTCGGGATTCGACGTGAGAATCTGCAGGACCTGATCCACGTACCATGCACCGTAGTTCGACGGCCAGTTCGGGTGCTCGGAATACGCTTCCGGCGCGACGATCCACGAGACTTGCGGCAGGGCGTTGTTCTGCACGTCGCGCTTGAGGATGTCGAAGTAGCCGTCGCCATTCGCCGCGTTCGTGCCGGTACGGGCGTTGTCGTACAGCGGATTGCCCGGTTGCGCGTTGCGGTACTGGTTGAAGTAGAGCAGCGAGTTGTCGCCGTAGTTGCCGATGTACGGGTTCTGCGTCCAGCCCCACGAGCCGCTGGCGTTGAGTCCCGTCCCCATGTCCTGATAGATCTTCCAGGTGATGCCGGCGTTCTGCAACACTTCCGGATACGTGGACCAGCCGTAGCCGAGTTCCGAGTTGTCGATCACCGGGCCGCCGCCGTTGCCGTCATTGCCGACCCAGCCGCTCCACATGTAGTAACGGTTCGGGTCGGTCGGGCCCATCAGCGAGCAGTGATACGCGTCGCAGATCGTAAAGGCGTCGGCGAGTTGATAGTGGAACGGAATGTCGTCGCGCGTGAGGTAGGCCATCGTCGTGGTGCCCTTGGACGGCACCCATTGATCGTAGCGGCCGCCGTTCCATGCTGCGTGCGTGCTGGTCCAGTCGTGCGCGAGGTCTTGCAGGAATTGCAGACCGAGGTTCGGCGCCGTGGGGCGGAACGGCAACACATAGCCGGCATCCGCGGCGAGCGGCTGGTACCACACGGGCTTGCCGTTGGGCAGGTTGATCGCGCGCGTGTCGCCGAAACCGCGTACGCCCTTGAGCGTGCCGAAGTAGTGGTCGAACGAGCGGTTTTCCTGCATCAGCACGACGATGTGCTCGACGTCGCGAATGCTACCGGTCTTGTTGTTGGCGGGAATCGCGAGGGCGTTGCGAATGCCCAGCGGCAACATGCTCAACGCGGTGGCGGAACCGGCGGCGTGCGCGGCGGAGCGCAGAAAATCACGGCGATTTTTTGAAGTCATGGTTTTGGCTTTCGATCTTCATAAGAGGAACGAACCATGCGGCGCAAGCGTGAGCCACGCGTCGCATGGGGCGCGGAACTCAATCTACGGTGTGGATGACGGGTGTGGCGAGCGGCGTCGACGCGGCAGCGGACAGCGCCGCGTCGGCGCTTGATGCGGGCAGTGCTGGGGTTTGAATCGTGACTGCGGGTAACGCTGGTGAAGCGGAAGAAGGATTCGCTGACAGGACCTGTGAAGCGCCGCCGTTATCGCCGGCGCCGTCGGTAGAATTCGTGGTGCTCGTGTCCGGTGCTCGATCGTCGTTGCCGCAAGCGCCGACTAGCATGCAGAGCGACACGGCGGCCAGTGCGCCCGCCAAACGTTTGCGATAGAAGGCAATGGACGGCTTCGTCACAACGGACATGGCAATGTCTCCGGCACGGGGAGGATGCGCCAGGGCATCCACGTGCCCAGGTCAGCGATGCGCAAGAATAGTCGCTTACCTGTGTAACTTTTGTGAAGATGTGGAAATTTGGGTATTTGTTGAGAATTGGGCGGCCGTCAATCCTGGATTGCGACGATCGCCTCGATCTCGACGGTAATATTGCCCGGCAAGGAGCCCACGCCGACTGCCGAGCGGGAATGCCGACCGGCATCGCCGAATACATCGACGAACAGATCCGAGCAACCGTTGATCACGCGCGGATGCTCGGTGAAATCCGGCGCCGCGTTGACCATGCCCAGCAGCTTGACGACCTGCTTCACGCGCCCCAGGTCGCCCAGTTCGTTATGCAGCACGGCGAGCAGATTCAGCCCGACCATCTGCGCGTGCCGGTACGCTTCGTCCGCGCTGACGGTGGCGCCGACCTTGCCGGTCATGAGCGAGCCGGATTCGTCGAGCGGACCCTGGCCGGATAGAAACAGCAGATTGCCCTCGCGCGTGCAGTGCGTGAAATTGCCGATCGGCGTCGGCACTTGCGGGAGCTTGAGGCCGCGCGTGTGCAGCCGGTCGTAGCAGTTCATCGATGGGGAAGTGATGGTGAGCGGTCTTTAAGGAGTCAGCGTTGCGCGCGGGGGGAGTTAAGGCTTCGGGTTTGGCGCGGCCTTACGCCGCCGGTTCCTGCTCGCGATGCCGCCAGCCGAGCCGCGCTTCGATACGGGCGGCTACCGCCTGCACAGCTTGGGCAAAACGTTCGGTGCCGAGCTCGGCTTTCGCCTCGGGCATCACGATCGAAATCGTGAAGACGCACGCGCCGGTGTTATCGAGCACGGGCGCCGCAAGACAGGCCACGGACGCATCCGATTCGCCGATCTGGATCGACAGCCGCGCCTCCAGTGCTTCGCGGGCAATCTGCGCGAGCACTTGCGGCCGGGTTTCCGCACGGCCGGTAGGCGAGCTTTGCGCGTGCTGCGCAAAGAACGCAACTCGTTCGGCATCCGGCAGGTGCCCGACGAGCAACCGTCCGGACGCGGTCCAGTTGAGCGGCACGCGGCTGCCCACTCGCGAGGTCACACGAAAATGCCCCGGCCCTTCGGCCATTTGCTGTACGACCATCATGCCGTCTTCGAGTCCGCAGACCTGTACGGTCTCTTCGACTTCGGCAGAGAGCCGCTGCATTTCTTCATGAGCGACCGCGAGGTAGTCGAGCGAGCTGGCGTACGTCAAACCGTAACCGTACAGACGCGAGCCGAGCCAGATCGTGCCGTCCATGCGCCGCGCCAACAGGTTCTTCTCGACCAGATCATTGATGATCGAATACACGGTGGACAGCGGCGCGCCGACCATGCGCGCGACTTCATAGGCGGTGGCGGGACGGTTCGCCTGCTGGAGCGCGTCGAGAATCTGCACGGCGCGCTCGATCGCGCTGGTGCGCGTGCGCGGCGCGGCGGTTTCAGCCTGTGCTTCGGCGCTGCCTGAAGGCGCTGCGGGTACTGCTTCGGACGCGGAAGGTCGGGACGTGCGAGCCATCGTGCTCCTCTGACGCGAGATGTTTTTGTCCAGTTGACGCAGGGTGATTGTATGCTAGACTGATCCGCAATTACAACATATATTCCATAATTAAGAAATACCCGGTCGGAGGCGCTTCATGGACATTCGCTCTCGCTTTGGCTTACGCCCTGTCATCAATGCTTCAGGCACGATGACGAGTCTGGGCGCGTCCATTGTCAGCGCGCCGGTAATCGACGCGGTGGCGCAGGTGCTGCCGCAATTCGTCGAGATCGACGATCTGCAACGCAGAGCCTCGGCGACGATTGCCGAGGCGTGCGGCAGCGAAGCCGGGTACATCACTGCGTCGTGCTCGGCGGCGATCACGCTCTGCATCGCCGCCACCATGACAGGCGACGATCACGGCCTGATCGAACGGCTGCCCGACACGACCGCCCTGCAGCGCAATGAAGTCGTGATTCAAACCGGCCACCTCGTCAATTATGGCGCACCGGTGGACCAGGCGATCCATCTGTCCGGCGCGAGCGTCGTACAGGTGGGCGCGGCGACCGAAGCGCACGGCTACCAGTTGAATACCGCCATCAGCGAACGCACGGCCGCAGCGCTTTACGTGGTTTCGCATCATACGGTGCAATTCGGCATGATCCCACTTGAAGAATTTATTGCGGTCGCGCACGCGAAGGGCGTGCCCGTGATCGTCGATGCGGCTTCCGAATACGACCTCACGCGCTTTATCGCAGCCGGCGCCGATCTCGCGCTCTACTCGGCGCACAAATTTCTCGGTGGGCTGACCGCCGGCATCGTCGCGGGTAAGAAAGCGCTGGTACGTGCCGCGTATTTCCAGAACGGCGGCATTGGCCGCGGCATGAAGGTGGGCAAGGAAGGCATTGTCGGTGCGATCGCCGCACTCGAACACTGGCAGCAGCGCGACCATGTCGCGGTTCGCGCTCGCGAACGTGGCTACCTCACGCTGTGGCGCGAGACCTTGAATCGCTGCGACGGCGTCTGGGCTGAGATCGACGCCGACCCGACCGGCAATCCGCTCGACCGTCTGAAACTGCATATCGATCCCAGGCAGGCACGTATCACCGCGTGGGATCTCGCCGACGCGCTTGCGCGGCCGCCTGAAGGCGAGGCGCCGGTGATCGTGCGCGATCATGAAGCGGAACTGCATTTCTTTTTCCTCGACCCGTGCAATCTGCACCCGGGCGAAGAGCAGATCGTACTGGCGCGGCTTACTGCCGAACTCGAGCGCGCACGACAGTCGCCCGAACCCGTCGTCACACCGTTTTACCAGCGCGACGCGCGCCGCATTGCCGCGCGCCGTAATTGGCCGGATTGATTCTTCCCCGGTTCATTTCGATTCACCGATGACCGTTGTTTGACCGTAGCGCCGGATTCCTTTCCGGTGCCGCTTTGACTCGCCAACTTAGTACTACTTATATCGCCGGAACATCATCGTGTAACCGGCGTTCGTTTTTCTTTCGACTTGAGGAAACCATGATGCACAAGCAGATTCTTCGTACGGCCATCGCGGTCGCTGCCGCCGGATTCGCCGCGCAGGCCGCCCACGCGCAAAGCAGCGTGACGCTGTACGGCATTGTCGATGCCGGCTTTACCTTCACCAATAACCAGAAGGGTGAGAAGGCTTATCAGGCGACGCAGGGCAATGTGCAGGGCTCGCGCTGGGGCCTGCTCGGCAGTGAAGATCTGGGCGGCGGCAACAAGGTCTTGTTCAAGCTCGAAAACGGTTTCAGCCTCGAGAGTGGTGCAGCCGGTCAGGGCGGCCGCATGTTCGGCCGTAGCGCATGGGTGGCGCTCTCGAACAACAAGGCCGGCACGATCACGCTCGGCCGCCAGTACAACAGCGTGCAGGACTATCTGTCGAACATGCAGATCAATGGCGTCGGCGCAATGAGCCAGTACGGCAACGCGATCTACGACAACGACGATATCAACAACACGTACCGTACCGACAACGCGGTCAAGTACACCACGCCGACGTATGCCGGGTTCACCGCAAACGCGATGTACGCGTTCTCGAACACGGCGGGGCAGTTCGCCAACAACCGCGCATGGAGCGTCGGCGCCGATTACGTGAACGGTCCGCTGCGCCTTGACGCTGCCTACTCGCTGGTCAATCAGCCGGCTACCAACACCACGGGCGCGGCGCCGTCCGACAACTACTACAGCACGAGCTCGTCGATCATCAGCGGCGTGAAGCGCAACCAGGTGTGGGGCGCGGGCGGTTCGTACGTGTTCGGCCCGGCAACCGTCGCGCTGCTGTATACGAACTCGCAATTCCAGTTGCTCAGCGGCGGCAGCCTGCGTTTCGCCAACTATGAAGCCAGCGTTAAGTATCAGTTCACGCCGGCTACGTTGCTCGCGCTTGGCTACATCTACACGACGCAGAACACCAGCGGCACCACCGCCACCAACGCTCACTACAACCAGCTGAGCGTAGGCGGCGAGTACTTCCTGTCGAAGACCACCGACCTCTACCTGAACGGTATCTACCAACATGCGTCCGGTTCGCACGCATGGGTTGAAGGCATTTCGAATCCGTCGAGCAACAACGGCCAGTTCGTGACCGTCGCCGGCATCCGCCACAAGTTCTAAGTCCGCCGCCCGCGCCGCTGCGCACACAACATTCCGCTTAACGGAAACCGCGGCGCGGATCTTTCTCTTCAGGAGCACCTATGGCGACCGTTCAAGGAAGTCTGTTACTCGTCTATGCATTGATTGCCATCATCGCGCTGGTCGTGCTGATCGCGCGCTTCAAGATGAACCCGTTCATCACGTTGATGATGGTGTCGGTGGCGTTGGCGCTGGCCGTCGGCATGCCGGCTACGTCGATTCTCAAGTCATTCGAAACCGGCGTGGGCGGCACGCTCGGCCACATTGCCATCGTGGTTGGGCTCGGTACGATGCTCGGCAAGATGATGGCCGAATCGGGCGGTGCGGAACGTATCGCGCGTACGCTGATCGACCTGTTCGGGCCGAAGAACGTGCATTGGGCGATGATGTGCATCGCGTTCCTCGTCGGTCTGCCGGTGTTTTTTGAAGTCGGTTTCGTGCTGCTGATTCCGATCGCGTTCAACGTCGCCCAGCGGACCGGTACGTCGATGATTCGCGTCGGAATTCCGATGGTGGCGGGTTTGTCTGTCGTGCACGGTCTGATTCCGCCGCACCCGGCTGCGTTGCTCGCGGTCACGGCGTACAACGCGGATATCGGTCACACGATTTTCTACGCGCTGATCGTCGGCATTCCGACCGCGGCTGTGGCTGGCCCGCTATTCTCGAAGCTGATCGCGCGCTTCGTCGTGCTCGACGGCTTTAACCCGATGGCGCAGCAGTTCATCGAACAGGACGCGAAGCGCTCGCATCAGGAACTGCCGGGCTTCGGCATCACGTTGTTGACGGTGCTGTTGCCGGTGTTGTTGATGCTGGTCGGCAGTTGGGCCGATGTGATCGTGCCGGCCAAATCGTCGCTGAACAACGCGCTGCGCCTGATTGGCCATCCGGACATGGCTTTGTTGCTGGCTGTGCTGTTGAGCTTCTACACATTCGGCAAGTCGCGCGGCTTTAATCGCGAGCAGATCCTCAAGTTCACCAACGAGTGTCTTGCGCCGACTGCGAGTATCACGCTGGTGGTGGGAGCGGGTGCGGGCTTCGGGCGCATTCTGATCGATAGCGGCGCGTCGAAGGCGATCGTCGATGTGGCGACGGGCGCGCACGTGCCGCTGCTGATTCTCGCGTGGCTGGTGGCGGCGTTGATTCGTGTGGCGACGGGTTCGGCGACGGTCGCGATGGCGACGGCAGCCGGCATCATTGCACCGATCGCGGCAGCGGCGGTGGGTACGGTGGGCGGCGTGCGGCCTGAACTGCTGGTGCTGGCCACCGGTGCGGGGTCGTTGATACTGTCGCACGTGAATGACGGCGGGTTCTGGCTGGTGAAGGAGTACTTCGGTATGACCGTGCCGCAAACCTTCAAGACATGGACCGTTTGCGAAACGATCATTTCAGTGACGGCGCTGGTATTGACGTTGGGACTCTCGACCGTGATTTGAGCGGGGAGGCTTCGTCGCGGCGTGTCATTCATTCGACGCGCCGCGATCTCCCGACTATAGAAGGCGTTGCAATAACCTCGGGCCGTAAGCCGGAAAGAGTTGCCTTGATGGTGCTCAGCGCTGCCGCGAGATAAACGCCGCAATCGCGTCATTCAGCGCATCCGGTGCATCGCGATGCGGCGAGTGTCCGCAAGCATCGAGCTTCACCAGTTGTGCATGCGGCACGCACTCGCCAATCGTATCGATCTGGGCCATGGTGCCGTAGTTGTCGTCGTGGCCTTGCACCGCGAGCAAAGGTTGCTTGATGACAGCCAGTTCATCAACGATGCGCCATTCCCTGAACGCAGGATTCAGCCAGATATCGTTCCAGCCATAGAACGCGGAATCGACGTCGGCATGATAGCGGCCGAGCTTACTGCGCAGATCGGTGGTTTCGTAGAGCTGCTTGGTCTGCGCGATGCTTTCCACAGAGATGTCTTCGACGAATACATGTGGTGCGATTGCTACCGCGCCGGCCAATTCATCCGGATGCAGCGCCGCATAGAGCAGCGCGATCGACCCGCCGTCGCTATGGCCGATTACCCACATGCGCTTGCGTTCCTGCGTGCCGATATCGAGCGCCTCGAGCAAAGCCGGCAGGATATCGCGCGCTTGTGCGGTCATGAAATTGACCGGCCATTTGACGTCGTGCGCACGCTGTGTGGATAGTCCATAACCGGGTCGCGAATAAACGAGGCCACGCATGCCGAGCCGCTCACACAAAGCCTGCGGCCAGTCGCGCCACATCGAAATCGAACCGAGTCCTTCGTGCAGGAAGACGGCGATCGGTGCATTAGCCGCCGCTTCATTCACCCAACGATATTCGATGCGCAGCGGCCCATGCGATGCCGTGGCGGGCAGTTCGGCGAATTCGCTAGCAAGGGTTGCGGTTGCGGGCTTCTGCATGGATCACCTTACGACTGTTCGCGCAGTTTGAAGCGTTGGATCTTGCCGGTAGCGGTTTTCGGCAAATCGTCGACGAATAAAATATCGCGCGGATACTTGTGCGGCGCGAGCCGTTCCTTGACGAAGGCCTTCAACTCATCCGCGAGTATCTCAGACGGCGCGAATTCGCGCTTCAACACCACGAATGCGCGGGCCTTCACGAGGCCGCCGTGATCCACGCCGACCACGGCCGCTTCCAGCACCGCGCCGTGTTGAACCAGGACCATTTCCACTTCGACGGGCGATACGTACTGACCGCTCACTTTCAGCATGTCGTCGCTGCGGCCCGCGTACACGTAGCAGCCGTTCGCGAGACGACGGTATTTATCGCCGCTGCGGATCCACTCGCCAAGGAACGTCGCGCGCGATTTCTCGCGATTGCTCCAGTACATGAGCGCCGCGCTCGGTCCTTTGATATACAGATCGCCGACTTCGTCGTCGGGCACCGCATGACCGGCTTCGTCGCGCAGTTCGACTTCATAGCCGGGAACGGGGCGGCCCGTGGTGCCGTATTCGACTTCACCCGCGCGATTCGACAGGAAGATATGCAACATCTCGGTCGAGCCAATGCCGTCGAGAACTTCGCAGCCGAAGTGCGCGGTGAAGCGCTCGCCAATTTCGCGCGGCAGCGCTTCGCCCGCCGACGTGCACACGCGCATCGCGACAGCAGCGCGTTCGGGCAGGTTGGGCGAGACGAGCATGCTTGCATAGAGCGTCGGCACGCCGTAGAAAATGGTCGGGCGATGCCGCACGAGGCGCGTGAAAATCGCGTCGGCGGTGGGGCGCTCGGCCATCAATATGGCTGTAGCGCCGACCGAAAGCGGAAACGTCAGACCGTTACCCAGACCATACGCAAAGAACAATTTGGCCGCCGAGAAAACCACGTCGCTTTCGACGATGCCAAGAATCGGCTTCGCGTACAACTCGGCAGTCCAGTACAGATTCGCGTGCGTATGGACGGTGCCTTTCGGTTTGCCGGTCGAACCGGACGAATACAGCCAGAACGCGATATCGTCGCAACCGGTCGTGGGCGCCTTGATGGCCGGCGTGGCCGCGTCGATCAGATCTTTAAGCAACGGCGCCGTCAAAGGCTCGCCTTCAGGCGGTTGTGAAACGATCAACTGGCAACCGTCGTGTTCGGCGGTATCCATCGCCTGCGTGACATTCGGCAGCAATGCAGCGGATGAGATCACAGCGCGTGCGTGGCTGTGCGTCAGCATGTACACGTAGTCGGCCGCGGTGAGCAGCGTGTTCGCGACGACCGGCACAACGCCTGCATAGAGCGCACCGAGAAAGGCGATCGGCAGTTCGACGGTATCGAGCATCACCAGCAGCACGCGTTCTTCCGGATGCACACCGAGTGTGCGTAAAGCGCTCGCGAAACGCCGGGCCCGTTCTTCGAGTTCGCCGTAGGTGGTGGCGCCGGTGTCGTCGATATAGGCGGTCTTGGCGGCGCGCGCTTCATTGAGTCCAAACAGGTAGGCCGCGAAATTGAATACCGCGGGCGGCGGTTCGACCGTCGCGGCGGGCCGACTCGCAGTCGTTTCCAGTAGGGCTTCCATATGTCTCCTCCATCGGGTGGGGCGGTCCGGCGGTTATGTGCTCGTGATCCGCTCGATGCTTGTGTGTTCGTTGCTTGCCGCGTGTCGCTACGCCGTAGGTAAATGGGTGTTTTGCGTCAGTGCGTCGATTGCAGCGCCCGATGCCTGAACGGCCGAGCGCCTGTGATAGAAACCCAATGCGCGCAGCCCGCCGAGTTCTTCTCCGCCGCCCGCGCGGCCCGGCCCACCATGTAGCGACATCGGCATCACGTTGCCATGGCCGGTTTGACTCTGCTGGACTGAGGGCGAGATTGCGTGGACACGTCCATGCGAATCGGCGAGTTCCAGTGCGAGCTTGCCGAGATGCGCGTCGTCATTCGAATAGATCGACGCGACGAGCGAGCCCTGGCCGCGTCGCGCGAGTGCGACGGCGTGCGCTTCGGGAAGGGCGCCGTTTGCGGCGTTGGCGACGCGATAGGGCGCCACGGTCGCCACTGGCCCGAACACTTCGACCTCGTGCAGCAGCGCTGCGCTATCGGGATCGTTGACCACAAACAGATGCGGCGCGACGCAAGCCGCAATCGTTGCGTCCGCATCGATAAGCGGTGTGGACGAGCCGTCGAACGCGAGCACGGCTTCCTCGCGCAGCGCGGCGATGCCGGCCAGGACGTTCTCGTATTGCTCGCGACTCACGAGCGAACCCATCCGCACGGCTTCGTTGCGCGGATTGCCCACGGTCATTTTCGCGAGCTTGGCTTTGAGTGCATCGAGCACCGCTTCGAGCGATGCTTCAGGCACAAATGCGCGCCGGATCGCCGTGCATTTTTGACCGGACTTCACGGTCATTTCGCGCACGACCTCCTTGACGAACAGTTCGAAGGCTGGTGTGTCGGGTGTCGCGTCGGCACAGAGAATTGCGCTGTTGAGACTGTCGGCTTCGACATTCAGACGCGCACCATGCTCGACGAAAGCCGGATGCGCACGCAGTGTCGCGGCGGTTTCCGCGGAGCCGGTGAACGACACCACGTCGAATGCCTGAATCTGATTGAGCAGACCCGCGGAGCCGCCGCAAATGACCGACAACGCGCCGGACGGCAGAATGCCTGCGTCGACCACATCGGCAACCATGCGTTGCGTGAGCCATGCCGTCGCCGTGGCGGGCTTGATGATGACCGGCACGCCGGATAACAACGCGGGCGCTGCTTTCTCCCACAAGCCCCACGACGGAAAATTGAACGCGTTGATAAAGAGCGCGACGCCGCGCGTTGGTGTGAGCACGTGCTGCACGCTGAACGATTGATCCTTGCTCAATGAAGCGGCATTGCCGTCGCGCAGCGCATGTACATCACCGAGCGACGCACCGAGTTTCGCGTAGTACGACAGCGTGAAGATGCCACCGTCGATGTCGACCGCCGAATCATTGCGCGTGGTGCCGGAGTTCGCAGTCGCGATCGCATAGTAGTCGTCGCGCTTCGCCTGCAGCAGTTTGACGATCTCGGCAAGACGGGCGGCGCGCTGCGCATAGGTCAGCGCACGCAGAGCCGTGCCGCCTTCTTCCCGAGCGAAACCAAATGCATGGTTGAGATCCAGACCCTGGCTCGACACGCGGACGAGCGCTTCGCCGGTGATCGGGTCGGTCAGCGTGACGCCTTCACCGCCGCCCGCGACCCACTGGCCTGCAACGTGGTTTTTCAATAGTTCGGTCATGGCGAGTCTCAGGCGGAAGGTGAGGTGGGAGTGAATTCGATCGCGCCTTGCGGCAGCAGATACAGCACCAACGCCTGCCCATTCGCAACGGTCGGTCGATGCGCGCTGCCGGGGCCGTACACGCACCAGCCGGCCGGATGACCGTCGAATGTGGCGCCTTCGGTGAGCGGCATGATCAGATCGATTTCGCCGTTCGGATGCACATGATGCGGACCGGCAATATCCTTCATATCGACTACGTCGACGGAGAAACCGTGGGTCTCCGGCAATGCCTTGAAGATCCGGCCATAACGAATGCCGCCGCCTTCGCGGTTGCACAGCCAGCCTTCAGCCACGCCGATGCGGCAGGCATCCGCCAGAGCGCGGAAGGTCGCGCCGTTTGCGGGATACGTGTCGTTGAGCCACGCGGTCAGTGTGCCGTCGAGCGGCCGGCCGGCGAGTTGCTCTGTCACGCCCGCGATCAGGCGTTGAAAGTCATGTGGGGACATGCAAGCCTCCAGATCAGCGCGTGCACGCACCTTAATTCATGCGTGCTGGTGCGCTGTCTCCGTGACGCCGCCGAAAAACCTCGACAGCGTTTGTTATTGGATCAATATTTGGCGAAAATTAACTGTTCACCAGAACCCTGTCAAGCACTATAGTACATGTAACGTATTCAATAGGCAGTTAAACATGAACCAAAATTACTCTTCCGCGCCGCTGGACGATCCTGCCGATGAGGACGCGAGCCGCGCCGCTGGAGCCAACCGCGGGGCGGACAGCGGCGCTGAGCGTGGGGCGGAGCGCGATCCTTTTCTGACGGCGATGGGTGATCGCGTGCGCTTGCTGCGCGCGCGCCGCGGCATGACGCGTAAGACGCTGGCGACCGAGACCGGCTTGTCGGAGCGTCATCTGGCGAATCTGGAATCGGGTGTGGGTAATGCGTCGGTGCTGGTGTTGCGGCAGATCGCGGCGACGCTGAACTGCCCGCTGGCCGAAGTGATCGGCGACGAAACCACCGCTTCCGCCGAATGGCTGCTGATCCGCGAACTGCTGCAGGGGCGCGACCAGGCGGCGTTGCAGCGCGCCCGCGTGGCGCTTGCCGAGATGTTCGCGCAGGCGCCACGCGACCCGCATCGCAAGGACCGGATCGCGTTGATCGGCCTGCGCGGGGCTGGCAAGTCGACCTTCGGCCGGATGCTGGCGCAGGAGCGCAAAGTGCCGTTCGTCGAGCTGACGCGTGTGATCGAGCAACTCGCCGGTTGTCCGCCATCGGAGATTCATTCGCTTTACGGTGCAAGCGCTTACCGGCGTTATGAACACCGCGCGCTGGAGGCTGTGATTCACGAGCACGAGCGCGCCGTGATCGCGTCGCCGGGCGGGCTGGTGTCGGAGTCGGGCACCTTCAACGCGTTGCTGTCGCACTGCTTTACCGTATGGCTGCAGGCCACGCCGGAAGAGCATATGCGCCGCGTCGTCGCGCAAGGCGACCTGCGGCCGATGTCCGGCAACAAGGAGGCGATGGATGACCTGAAGCGCATCCTGGCGGGGCGTAGCGAACTATACGGCCGCGCCGACATGACCTTCGACACCAGCGAAAAAACCTTGGCCGACGCCTATTTGCAGCTGCGTGACCGGCTCGCTGCAAGGCTCGCGGCAGAATCGCCGGATGAAGTGCGGGTGAGCTGAGATGCAGTGCGAGACTAGGGTTTACTAGCAAACATGCATTAAAGTGCTTTACTCGGGGATGACGATGCACTATTGTTCAAAAACAAGTTTTGCATCGTCCAGTCAGGAGACGCCCCATGTCCGCAGCAGAAACCGCAATCGCGCCGGTCGACTACCGCACCGATCCCTCGCAGTACAAGCACTGGAAGCTGAGTTTCAACGGTCCTGTCGCAACCCTTGGCATCGATATCGCCGAGGACGGCGGGATCCGTGACGGCTACAAGCTGAAGCTGAATTCATACGACCTTGGCGTCGACATCGAACTGCACGACGCGATACAGCGCATCCGCTTCGAGCATCCCGAAGTCAAAACGGTGGTGCTGACGAGCCTGAAGGACCGCGTGTTCTGCTCGGGCGCAAACATCTTCATGCTGGGCCTGTCCACGCACGCCTGGAAGGTCAACTTCTGCAAGTTCACCAACGAAACGCGCAATGGTTTGGAAGACTCGTCGCGTCATTCAGGTCTGAAGTTTCTCGCCGCCGTGAACGGTGCATGCGCCGGTGGCGGTTACGAACTCGCGCTCGCTTGCGACGAAATCTATCTGATAGATGACCGCTCGTCGTCGGTTTCGCTGCCGGAGGTGCCGCTGCTGGGCGTGCTGCCGGGTACGGGCGGCCTGACGCGCGTCACCGATAAACGCAAGGTGCGTCACGATCGTGCAGACATCTTCTGTACGGTGGTCGAAGGCATTCGCGGTGAACGGGCGAAAGCATGGCGTCTCGTGGATGAAGTCGTGAAGCCGAATCAGTTCGATCAGACGATTCAGGCGCGCGCGCTCGAACTCGCCGAACAAAGCGATCGCCCGTCGGACGCACAAGGCGTGATGCTCACGCGTATCGACCGCACCGACCGCGAAGACGGCCTGACTTATAAAACGCTCGACATCACCATCGATCGTGCGAAGCGCATCGCCACCTTCACGGCGAAAGCGCCGCAAGCCGGACAACCCACGGAGATCGACGCGATCGTCTCCGCCGGCACGAGCTGGTGGCCGCTGCAGTTCGCCCGCGAACTCGACGACGCGATTCTGTCGATGCGCACCAACGAACTCGAGGTCGGCACCTGGGTCTTCAAGACCGAAGGCGACGCCCGTGACTTGCTCGCCACCGATGCCACGCTGATGCAGCACAAGGACCATTGGTTCGTGCGCGAGACCATCGGCCTCTTGCGCCGCACGCTGGCGCGTATCGACGTGTCGTCGCGGTCGCTGTTCGCGCTGATCGAGCCGGGTTCGTGCTTTGCAGGCACTTTCGCGGAACTCGCGTTTGCCTGCGACCGCAGCTATATGGCGGCTCTGCCGAGCAACGAAGACGAAGAACCGGCGATTACGCTGTCGGAGGTCAACTTCGGTCTCTATCCGATGGTCACGCATCAATCACGTCTTGCTCGTCGCTTCTATGAAGAAGTCGAACCGCTCGACGCAGTGCGCTCGAAGATCGGCCAGGCGATCAAACCTGTCGAAGCCGAGCGCCTTGGTCTCGTGACGGCGTCGCCCGACGATATCGATTGGGCCGACGAAATCCGCATCGCGCTCGAAGAACGCGCGGCGATGTCACCAGATGCATTGACCGGCCTGGAAGCGAATCTGCGCTTCAACGGCCCGGAAACGATGGAGACGCGTATTTTCGGGCGTCTCACCGCCTGGCAAAACTGGATCTTCAACCGGCCGAACGCAGTGGGCGAGAAGGGCGCGCTCAAGGTGTACGGCAAGGGCAGCAAGGCGCAGTTCGACGTCTCGCGCGTTTGATTCTTTCCGACGCTACGCAACGTAACTGAAGCCGACGCCAACTGCCTGACACGCGCCTCTCATCCGCAAGCTCTGTATCCGACCAAGGAACCGACCATGTCAACGATCAACTACAGCGAAAAGATTCCGAACAACGTCAATCTTGCCGACGACCGCGCTCTGCAACGCGCGCTCGAACAATGGCAGCCGAATTTTCTGTCATGGTGGGGCGATATGGGCCCGGAAGGCTCGCATGGCTACGACGTGTATCTGCGCACGGCGGTGAGCGTCGACGCGGGCGGCTGGGCGCATTTCGATCACGTGAAGATGCCGGACTACCGCTGGGGCATTTTCCTCACGCCCGGCGAGCAGGACCGAAAGATTCATTTCGGCGAGCACAAGGGTGAGGCTGCATGGCAGGACGTGCCCGGCGAGCATCGCGCGAATCTGCGCCGCATTATCGTGACGCAAGGCGATACGGAACCGGCTTCGGTCGAACAGCAACGGCATCTGGGTTTGACTGCACCGTCGATGTACGACCTGCGCAACCTGTTTCAGGTGAATGTAGAGGAAGGCCGACACCTCTGGGCGATGGTGTATCTGTTGCATCGCTACTTCGGCCGCGATGGTCGCGAGGAAGCCGAAGCATTGCTCGGCCGCCGTTCGGGCGACGAAGACAACCCGCGGATTCTCGGCGCCTTCAACGAGAAAACGCCGGACTGGCTCGCGTTTTATATGTTCACGTACTTCACCGACCGCGACGGGAAGTTCCAGTTGTCAGCGCTCGCCGAGTCGGGTTTCGATCCGCTGGCGCGCACCACCAAGTTCATGCTGACGGAAGAAGCGCATCACATGTTCGTCGGCGAATCGGGTGTGTCGCGCGTGATCCAGCGCACCGCGCAAGTGATGAACGAACTCGGCACGGACGACGTCGCGAAGATTCGCGCGGCCGGTGTGATCGATCTGCCGACTATCCAGCGTTATCTTAACTTCCACTACTCGGTGACGATCGATCTGTTCGGCGCCGATCATTCTTCGAATGCCGCCACGTTCTATAGCTCGGGTCTGAAGGGCCGCTATGAAGAGAACAAGCGCGACGACGATCATCAACTGAACGGTCAAAGTTACAAACTGCTCGACGTGCAGGACGGCAAGCTGGTCGAACGTGAAGTGCCGATGCTCAACGCCATGAATGAAGTGCTGCGCGACGACTACATCAAAGATTCGGTGGCGGGCGTCGGCCGCTGGAACAAGGTGCTCGAAAAGGCCGGCATCGATTTCCGCATGACGGTGCCGCATAAAGCGTTCAATCGGCAGATCGGCACGTTTGCGAACACACGTGTGTCGCCGGATGGCCGTGTGATCAGCGAGACCGAATGGGCCGCCAATGAAGCGAAGTGGCTCGCCACGCCGGAAGATCGCGCGTATGTTGCTTCGCTGATGGGCCGCGTCACTGAGCCCGGCAAATTCGCGAACTGGATTGCGCCGCCGGCAATGGGCGTGAACCGTCAGCCGGTCGATTTCGAATACGTGCGCTTTAACTGAGCACGGCAATTGAAAACGTGCGGCGTGCGGCGTCGTATTCGCGCGAATATCAGGTGGAGGAAGTCATGAACGGCCCAGTATCGATCGAAGTTCTCAGGCAGCACCTGATCGATCCGGAAATCTGCATTCGCTGCAATACTTGCGAAGAGACTTGCCCGGTCGATGCGATCACGCACGACGAGAACAATTATGTGGTCAAGGCGGATGTCTGCAACGGCTGCATGGCGTGCGTGCCACCGTGTCCGACTGGCTCGATCGATAACTGGCGCACCGTGCTGAAAGCCGATGCGTATTCCATCGACGAGCAGTTCAAATGGGACGTGTTGCCCGAGCAGAACACGATGGCCGTGCCTGCTGCTGAAGATGAATCGGTCGCGGCCGGAGCGTCGGGTGACACACCGGCGAACGCAAGTGGCATTGAAGTGGATACCGTGCGTGGGTCGGTCGTCCCACCGTGGTCCGCGGCAAAACCGTATGTGAATCTCTATACGCACAAGGCGCCGACTACCGCGACGGTGGTCGGCAACTACCGGCTTACCGACGGCTCGACCGAGAGCGACATCCATCACATCGTGCTCGATTTCGGCTCGATGCCTTTCCCAGTGCTGGAGGGGCAGTCGATTGGTATCCTGCCGCCGGGCGCGAGCTCGGATGGCCGCACGCATCACGCGCGGCAGTATTCGATTGCGAGTCCACGCGATGGTGAACGGCCTGGTTATAACAACGTTTCTCTCACCGTGAAGCGCGTTTCCCAGCAGCACGGCGACGCACTCGACGGGGTCTGCTCGAATTATCTGTGCGATCTGAAGAAGGGTGACGTGGTCAGCGTGATCGGCCCGTTCGGCGGTACCTTCCTGATGCCGAATCATCCGAACTCGCATCTGCTGATGATTTGCACGGGTACCGGCTCGGCGCCGATGCGCGCGATGACCGAGTATCGCAGGCGGCGTCGTCTGAAAGGCGCGACCGGCAAGCTGATGCTGTTCTTCGGTGCGCGCACGAAAGAAGAGTTGCCGTACTTCGGGCCGCTGACGAATCTGCCCAAGGATTTTATCGACACGAATCTGGCATTTTCGCGCACGCCGGGTCAACCCAGGCGCTACGTGCAGGACGCGATGCGTGAACGCGCGGTCGACGTCGCGCAGATGCTCAAGGACGACAACACGCATATCTATGTCTGCGGGTTGAAGGGTATGGAAGATGGCGTGCTGCAGGCGCTTAAGGAAATTGGCGAACAGCACCAGCTCGATTGGGACGCGTTATGGACGAAGCTGAAGCGGGAAGGGCGGCTGCATCTGGAGACGTATTGAGCCGCCAAGCCTCGAGAGAGGCATCACAGAGCGGTGCGACGGCCCGGCTGCTTTTAAAAAACGCAGCCGGGCTTTTTTATCTCGACGGGTCCACGCCATCTTCGTGCTGCGCTGGCGATACCGCGCCACACGCACGAATCACCAACTGCACGACTTCCTCCGTCGTTGCTTCGAACGCCTTCTGCGTCAGCGCGCGTTTGCCTTTAAGCGCGCGAATCTGCGCATCGAAGTCGGCGTAATGCTGGGTCGTCGCCCAGATCATGTACATCAGCGTTTGCGCATCCACCGGCGCCAGCAACCCGCGTGCGATCCAGTCGTCGATGACCTTCACCCTGCTGTCCAGCCACGGCTTCACGCGCCCCGTGAGGATGTCTTCCATATGCTCCGCACCGTGAATGATCTCGCTTGCCCACACCTTCGAGCCTAATGGCCGGCGGCGCGACAACTCCATTTTCGCGCGTACGTATCCGCCAATCGCTTCGACCGGATCGTCGCTGCATTCGAACGTATCCGCCGCGCGATGCCAGTCTTCGAACAGGTCTTCCAGCACGCGCCGGTACAACGCGAGTTTTGTCGGGAAATAGTAATGCAGGTTAGCTTTCGGTAAGCCTGCGCGTTCCGCGATCATCGCCGTGCTGGTTCCGTCGAGTCCTCGCTCGGCGAAAACTGCTTCGGCGCACGCCAATAAATGCGCTTCATTCGACTCGCGAATGTGCGCCTTGCGCCGCCGCAAAGGCGCGCGAGTTTCGTCCTGTGTCTCGTCGTTTTCGGTGATGTCGGCAGCCACGTTGTCGTCTCTCATGTTGGCCTTCATCGGCATGTGTGCCGCGTCGCGCTTCATTCTAGTCGTTTGAGCGCGGAGGGACACGCGCATTCGAGGCCGTCGAAAAATGCGTGCTGCAGTGCAATGGCACGCTTCTCGCTATGTTTCCCACCGTACGAAAGGTATTGATTTGGCGGGCTTAATCGTCTACAACCTGTCCAACTGGACAGGATTGAGAGAGCTGGAGATGCCCCAGGGTTTGCCCTCTGTATAAGAGGCGATCGAAGGCATCGAGCGTGCACCGCCGCCGTGCGGCAACGCCCCAAAACTCGCCGCCAATGCACCAGTTTCACGTCGGTTCACCGAAAGGAGCGAGACGAATGAACGCGGTATCCGAAGCGCTGAAGCACTCAGAACCCGCTACGTCGATCAAGGTAGATGGCAAGCGGCTGTGGGACAGCCTGATGACGATGGCGAAGATCGGCGCGACGCCCAAAGGCGGCGTCTGCCGGCTGGCGCTGACCGACCTCGACAAGCAGGGGCGCGACCTGATCGTCAGTTGGGCGAAGGAAGCGGGTTGCACGGTCAGTGTCGATCAGATGGGCAACGTGTTCATGCGCCGCGCCGGTCGCAATCCCGATGCGTTGCCGGTCATGACCGGCTCGCACGCGGACTCGCAGCCAACCGGCGGCCGCTTCGACGGCATCTACGGCGTGCTCGGCGGACTCGAAGTGATCCGCAGTCTGAACGATCACGGCATCGAGACCGAGCATCCGGTTGAAGTGGTGATCTGGACCAACGAGGAAGGCTCGCGCTTCGCGCCCGCCATGGTTGCCTCCGGTGTGTTCGCCGGCGTCTTCACACTCGACTACGGCCTCTCGCGCAAGGACGTGGACGGCAAGACGATCGGTGAAGAACTCAAGCGTATCGGTTATGCGGGCGATCTGCCTTGCGGTGGACGTCCCTTGCATGCCGCGTTCGAATTGCACATCGAACAAGGGCCGATTCTCGAAGCCGAGCACAAAACCATTGGCGTGGTGACCGATGCGCAAGGTCAGCGCTGGTACGAAATCACGCTGACGGGGCAGGAGGCGCATGCGGGTCCGACGCCGATGCCGCGTCGTCGCGATGCGTTGCTCGGGGCCGCGCGAGTGGTTGATCTTGTCAATCGTATCGGGCTGGATAACGCGCCGTTCGGCTGCGCGACGGTCGGCATGATGCAGGTCTATCCGAACTCGCGCAATGTGATTCCGGGCCGCGTGTTCTTCACGGTCGATTTCCGTCATCCGGACGACGCGGTACTCGCAAAGATGGATGCGGCGTTACGCGAAGGCGTGGCGAAAATCACCAGCACCATCGGTCTGGAAACCGAACTCGAGCAGATCTTTTACTACGCGCCGGTCGCTTTCGACGAAGCCTGCGTGAAGTCCGTACGCGCCGCGGCCGAACGCTTCGGCTATCCGCATCGCAACATGGTGTCCGGTGCGGGACACGATGCCTGCTATCTGTCGCAAGTCGCGCCGACTTCGATGGTGTTCGTGCCGTGCGTCGACGGGATCAGTCACAACGAGATCGAGGACGCCACCTTCGAATGGATCGAAGCGGGCGCGAACGTTTTGCTGCACGCCATGCTCGGACGAGCGTGCGAGCCGGTTTCATAACGCTTTAGCGGTTGTAGTTGCGGGTTTTAGTTAATTCCCTAGCCTCACCGTCGTGCCCACAAAACATGCCGCCCCGGCTCCGCTTCAGCGTAGCCGGCGGGACCGGCTACGTCCTCACATCGAAGAAGGAACGTGTATGGCCATCAAGCAAACCGGCGATATTGCGGCTCAGCGCCTATCGGCCGATCAACTTTCGTGCGAGTTCTCCGATATCGCGCCGTTGCTCGACGCGAGTGCTGCAGCCGCGGCGGCGAGCCGCTGTCACTACTGTTACGACGCGCCGTGCGTGAACGCGTGTCCGACGCAGATCGACATTCCCAGTTTCATTCGCAAGATCAGCAACGGCAATCTGAAGGGCGCGGCCGTCGACATTCTGTCGGCGAATCCGCTGGGCGGCATGTGCTCGCGCGTTTGCCCGACCGAGATTCTTTGCGAGGGTGCTTGCGTGCGCAACCATCAGGATGCGAAGCCGGTGGCGATCGGCGCGCTGCAACGTCATGCGACCGATTGGGCGATGGCGCGTGGCGAGGTGTTATTCAAACGCGCGGCCGAAACGGGTCGGCATGTCGCAGTGGTCGGTGCGGGACCGGCCGGACTCGCGTGTGCGCATCGGCTTGCATTGGCCGGCCATAACGTGACGATCTACGACGCCCACGAGAAGGCGGGTGGTCTGAACGAATACGGCATCGCTGCCTATAAAACCGTCGATGATTTTGCGCAGCGCGAAGTAGCGTGGCTGTGCTCGATCGGCGGCATCGAGATCAGGCACGGCGTGGCGCTTGGACGTGACGTGGAGCTCGACGCGCTGCGCAAGCAGCATGATGCGGTCTTCCTCGCGATCGGTCTCACGGGCGTGCGTGCATTGGCGATGGAAGGTGAGGACCTGAGCGGCGTGATGAACGCAGTAGATTTCATCGAGCAGGTGCGCACCGCGAGTGACTTCGGCACGGTGCCGGTGGGCCGGCGGGTTGTCGTGATCGGCGGCGGCAATACGGCAGTGGATGCCGCTGTGCAAAGTCACAAGCTCGGCGCGACGTCGGTGACGATGGTGTATCGGCGCGGCGTCGAGTCAATGAGCGCGACGTGGGCCGAGCGCGATTTCGCGCAGACTAACGGCGTCACGCTCGTCACGCATGCAAAGCCGATGCGTTTGATTGGAGAAGGCGGCGTGGTGACGGGTGTCGAATTCGAGCGCACGTTAGGCGATGGCAGTCAGGAGCGCTTCGTGGTCGAAGCCGACATGGTGCTCAAGGCAATCGGGCAGACGCTGGTGCCGGTCGGTATCGAGCGCGAACTGTTGACGCTGGACGGTAGCCGTATCGCGGTCGATGCAAACGGACAAACCTCGTTGCCAGGCGTATGGGCGGGCGGCGATTGTGCGACGACGGGTGGGATCGATCTGACGGTGCAAGCGGTGCAGGACGGCAAGATTGCCGCCGCCGCGATTGACGCTCAGTTCGCCCGCACTGCAGTCAAAGCCGCGTAAGACTGCACAAAGCCGCTTAAGCCACGCATCACATCAAGATAAAACAGCAGTCCCCAAGGAGCCGAACATGGCCGATCTGCGCTGTACGATTGCCGGCATTGCGTCGCCGAATCCTTTCTGGCTCGCTTCCGCGCCGCCGACCGACAAAGCCTATAACGTGAACCGCGCGTTCGAAGCGGGCTGGGGTGGGGTCGTGTGGAAGACACTGGGTCTCGACCCGCATGTAGTGAACGTCAGCTCGCGCTATGGCGCGGTGCAATGGAACGGTCAGCGCATCGCGGGCCTGAACAACATCGAACTGATCACTGACCGTCCGCTCGACGTCAACCTTAAGGAAATCACCCAGGTCAAACGCGACTGGCCGGACCGCGCGATGATCGTCTCGCTGATGGTGCCGTGCAACGAGCGCGACTGGAAGTGGATTTTGCCGCTCGTCGAAGATACCGGCGCCGATGCGGTGGAATTGAATTTCGGCTGCCCGCACGGCATGAGTGAGCGCGGCATGGGTGCGGCAGTGGGCCAGGTGCCCGAGTACATCGAGATGGTTACGCGCTGGGTCAAGGAAGGCTCGAAGTTGCCATGCCTCGTCAAGCTCACGCCGAATATCAGCGACATCCGCCTCGGTTCGCGTGCGGCCTATAAAGGGGGCGCTGACGGCGTGTCGCTGATCAACACGATCAACTCGATCGTTGCGGTTGATCTCGACGCGATGTCGCCGTTGCCGATGGTTGACGGCAAAGGCACGCACGGTGGCTACTGCGGTCCGGCGGTCAAGCCAATCGCGCTAAACATGGTGGCCGAAATTGCGCGCGACGTGGAAACGCCGAATCTGCCCATCTCCGGCATCGGCGGTATTTCGACGTGGCGCGATGCGGCCGAATTCATGGTGCTCGGCGCAGGCAGCGTGCAGGTCTGCACGGCGGCGATGCACTATGGGTTTCGTATCGTCTCCGATCTCGCAGATGGCCTCTCGAACTGGATGGACGAGAAGGGCTACGCGACACTCGACGACATTCGCGGCCGCGCCGTGCCGAACGTCACCGACTGGAAGTACCTGAACCTCAAATACGACATCAAGGCGCGCATCGATCAGGACAAGTGCATCCAGTGCGGCCTCTGCCATATCGCGTGCGAAGACACCGCTCACCAGGCGATCATGAAAGAAAAAGATGGCGTCCGGCATTTTGAAGTGATGGACTCCGAATGTGTCGGCTGCAATCTGTGCATGCATGTGTGCCCGGTCGAGCAGTGCATCACGATGGAGCGCGTGGACAGCGGCGAGTACGCGAACTGGACCACGCATCCGAACAACCCTGCACGGGTGGATGCCGGTGAAAGCGGCACGTCGGACGCGCCTGAAACCGCAGAGCATGCGCATGCCCACGCAGCAAAAGCAGCCTGAAACATGAGCGAGCTGTAGCAAACGAAGCGCTTGTACTGAACCTGTAATTTTCCCTCAAGGCCTGACGCGCCATCAGAAGCCGCGCGGGCCTCAACGATCAGTGGAGATCTTTCGATGAAGCAGACAGCGCAACCCGTCGATCCGCAGTTTGCGGCCGGCGCGCAGGGCAGCAGTCTTTACAACGACGACCTTGCACCGACCGGCGTCGCGCAGCGCACGTGGCGGTGGTACCACTTCGCCGCGCTGTGGGTGGGGATGGTGATGAACATTGCGTCGTACATGCTCGCGGCCGGTTTGACGGAAGAGGGCATGTCGCCGTGGCAGGCGGTGGCGACGGTGCTGCTCGGCAATCTGATCGTGCTGGTGCCGATGTTGCTGATCGGTCACGCGGGGGCAAAGCACGGCATTCCGTATGCGGTGCTGGTGCGCTCCTCCTTCGGCGTGCAAGGTGCGAAATTGCCGGCGATGCTGCGGGCGATCGTCGCGTGTGGCTGGTACGGCATTCAGACATGGCTCGGCGGCAGTGCGATCTACACGCTGCTGAACATTCTTACCGGCAACGCGTTGCACGGCGCGGCGTTGCCGTTCCTCGACATCTCGCTCGCGCAGCTCGCGTGTTTCCTCGTGTTCTGGGCGCTGCAGATCTACTTCATCGTGCATGGTACCGATTCGATTCGCTGGCTCGAAAGCTGGTCCGCGCCGATCAAGGTCGTGATGTGCATCGCGCTGGTCTGGTGGGCCACCTCGAAGGCGGGCGGGCTCGGCTCGATGTTGTCGGCGCCGTCGCAGTTCGTGCCGGGCGGCAAGAAGGAGGGCATGTTCTGGGTGACGTTCTGGCCCGGCCTCACGGCGATGGTGGGCTTCTGGGCAACGCTCGCGCTGAATATCCCCGACTTCACACGCTTTGCCAAAACGCAGCGTGACCAGATCATTGGCCAGTCGATTGGTTTGCCGGTGCCGATGGCCTTGCTCTCGGTGATCTCCGTGGTGGTGACGTCGGCGACCGTGGTGATCTACGGCAAGGCGATCTGGGATCCGATCGATCTGACGAGCCGCATGACCGGCATCGGCGTCGGCCTTGCACTGATCATCCTGACGCTCGATACGATGTGCTGCAATCTGGCGGCGAATCTCGTCGGGCCGGCTTATGACTTTTCGAGCCTGTGGCCGAAGGGTATTTCGTATCGCGTCGGCGGCATGATTACCGCGACCATTGCCATTGTGATGATGCCGTGGAAGATTCTCGCGACCACGCAGGGCTATATCTTCACGTGGCTGGTCGGCTACTCGGCTTTGCTCGGTCCCGTAGCGGGCATTCTGATGGTCGACTACTTCCTGATTCGCGGCACACGGCTGGACCCGCGTGAGTTGTTCGACGAGCATGGCGAGTACAGCTACACCGGCGGCTGGAATATCGGCGCGGTGGTGGCGCTCTTAATCGGCGTGCTGCCGAATCTGCCGGGCTTTTTGCATACCGCGTTTCCGGCGTCGTTCCCGAATGTGCCGGCGATTTTCAACACGCTCTATACGTATGCCTGGTTTGTCGGACTGGCGTTGGCGTCGATCGTATACAGCGCGTGGATGAAGCTGAGCAAAGGAACGAGTGCGCGCGTGGCGAGTGCCTGAGTGTGTCCACAAGCCACGCACGAAGTAAATGAAGTACGTAGCACCGAAACCAGCAGTTCATAAGGAGGCGGCACCATGACGACCCTGATTCGCGGCGGCACGATTATCGACGCGGAGAACACGTATCGTGCGGACGTGTTGTGTGCGGACCCGCAGGACGGCGGCACGATCCTGCAGATCGGAGTGGACCTGGAGGCGCCGGCCGGCGCGACGATCGTCGATGCGGGCGGCCAGTATGTGATGCCCGGCGGCATCGATCCGCATACGCATATGGAATTGCCGTTCATGGGCACCACGGCCAGCGACGATTTCTACACCGGTACGGCCGCGGGTCTATCCGGCGGCACGACCAGCATCATCGACTTCGTGATCCCGAGCCCGAAGCAATCGCTGATGGAGGCCTTCAACGCGTGGCGCGGTTGGGCTGAAAAGGCTGCAGCGGACTATGGCTTTCACGTTGCGGTGACGTGGTGGGACGAGTCAGTCTATCGCGACATGGGCACGCTGGTGCACGAACACGGCGTGTCGAGTTTCAAGCACTTCATGGCCTACAAGAACGCGATCATGGCCGACGACGAAGTGCTGGTGAACAGCTTCTCGCGCTCGCTCGAACTCGGCGCGCTACCCACCGTGCATGCGGAAAACGGTGAGCTGGTGTTTCAGCTGCAGCGTCAGTTGCTTGCCAAGGGCTTTACGGGACCGGAGGCGCATCCGTTGTCGCGACCGCCGGAAGTGGAGGGCGAGGCCGCCAATCGGGCGATTCGGATTGCGCAGGTGCTAGGCGTACCGGTGTATATCGTCCATGTGTCCTCGAAAGATGCGGTGGACGCGATCGCGCGTGCCCGCAGCGAGGGCCTTCGGGTGTTCGGTGAAGTGTTGCCGGGCCATCTGGTGATCGACGAAGCGGTGTATCGCGATCCTGACTGGACCCGCGCGGCGGCGCACGTGATGAGTCCACCGTTCCGTTCCGCGGAGCATCGCGAAGCATTGTGGCGGGGGTTGCAAGCGGGGCAACTGCACACCACCGCGACCGATCACTGCGTGTTCTGCGCGTCGCAGAAGGCGATGGGCCGCGAGGACTTTACCAAGATCCCGAACGGCTGCGGCGGCGTCGAAGACCGTATGGCGGTGCTTTGGCACCACGGCGTGAATTCGGGGCGTCTCACGCCGAATGAATTCGTGCGTATTACCTCGACCAACGCCGCGCAGATTTTCAACCTGTATCCGCGTAAAGGTGCGGTCCTGGTGGGTGCCGATGCCGACCTGGTCGTGTGGGATCCGCAGGCAAGTAAAACGATTTCGGTGAAGACGCATCATCAGAAGGTCGACTTCAACGTGTTCGAAGGCATGACGGTGCAGGGCGTGGCGATGCACACGCTCACGCGCGGCGCGCTGGCATGGACCGATGGCGAACTGCGGGCAGTGCGTGGCGCAGGGCGTTACCTGAAGCGCCCGCCGAATCCGGCTTACTTCGACGCGATCCGGGTGGCCAACAAGCGGAAGGAGCCGCATCCGGTGGAACGGTAAGCCGTTTGCAATCTGACGGGCGGCCTCGCAATGCCGCCCGTGCCGACTATTTTTCAACGCCGCGCATTCGACGTGGCGATACCCCTCCCGCGTTTTCCCCGATGGCGCCCGGCACGTGTTCCGTGGTGCGATGCATGCCGCGTCGCCCATATCTGCTGTAAAGTCGGATTCGACGTTGTATGAGCCGCCTTGGCTGTCCGCTTAGCACGCAAGCGCATATTGATCGGAAACCTGATCCTTTGTAAAAACGCAAACCGTTTGCTACAGTCCGCCCACTCTGCCGGGTCTGACCGCTGGCGGAATGCGGTACATAAAACCATGCAACTGACGTAGCAAACTTTACGGAGCCACCAGATGAAGTCGATTCGTTCCATTCTGCTGATCGCGCTGCTGCAAGCGGTGACCCTGAGCCCGGCATTCGCTGCTGACGAGCTCGCGCAGATCAAGTCCGCGGGCGTGTTCAAGATCGGCACCGAAGGCACCTACGCACCGTTCACGTACCACGATGAATCGGGCAAGCTGACCGGCTTCGACGTCGAGATCGGCACGGAGATCGCACAGCGCCTGGGCGTCAAGCCGCAATTCGTCGAAGGCAAATGGGACGGCCTGATCGCCGGTCTCGATGTGAACCGCTACGACGCGGTGATCAACGAAGTCGCTGTCACCGACGCACGCAAAGCGAAATACGATTTCTCGGACCCGTACATTACCTCGCACGCGGCGCTGATCGTGCGTTCGGACAACACCACGATCAAGACCTTTGACGACCTGAAGGGCAAGAAGTCGGCGAACACACTGACGAGCAACTTCGGCAAGATCGCGGCTGCACACGGCGCCGAGGTGATTCCCGTGCAAGGCTTCAACGAATCGGTCGACCTGCTGACCTCGGGCCGCGTTGATGCGACCGTCAACGATTCGCTGTCGTTCCTCGACTTCAAGAAGCACAAGCCGGATGCGAAGGTGAAGATCGCCGCGTTCGATACGTCGGCCGACAGCAGCGACAAGTCCGCGGTGCTGATCCGCAAGGGCAGCCCGGAATTGCAGGCGGCAATCAACAATGCGCTCGCCGACATCAAGAAAGACGGTACTTACGCGAAGATTTCGCAGAAGTACTTTGGCAAAGACGTCTCCCAATAAGCGTCATCTGCGAGTCTGAATCATGCCGGCATGGTTGCATCTGATGGCGCAGTCGCTGTGGCCCCTGCTGTATGCGGGGCTCGTCTTTACCGTGCCGCTCACGCTGGCATCGTTCGCGATCGGGATCGTGGTGGCGTTTATCGTCGCGCTGGTCCGGCTATTCGGGCCGAGGTGGGCGATCGCGTGCGTGCGTTTCTATGTGTGGCTGTTTCGCGGCTCGCCGTTACTGGTGCAACTGTTCGTGATTTTCTACGGACTACCGAACGTGGGCATCGTGCTCGATCCGTTGACGGCGGCGATCATCGGTTTTTCGCTGAATGTCGGCGCGTATAACTCGGAAGTGATACGCGGCGTGATCGAGTCGATCCCGAAGGGCCAGTGGGAGGCGGCGTACTCGATGGGTATGACGCGTGAGCAGGCGCTGCGCCGCGCGATCTTGCCGCAGGCGGCGCGCGTCGCGCTGCCGCCGCTGTCGAATTCGTTCATCGCGTTGGTGAAGGACACATCGCTTGCCGCGGTGCTGACGGTACCTGAGGTGTTTCAGGCAGCGCAGCGGATCGCATCCGTGACCTATGAACCTTTGATTCTCTACACTGAGGCGGCGCTGGTTTATCTTGTGTTCAGTTCGGTATTGTCGTCTGCGCAAGTCCGGCTCGAGCGCAAGTTCGGCCGCCATGCACTTTTCCATGCGGGCAACTGATGATTCGACTGGAAAAAATCGACAAGTACTTCGGCGAGAATCGGGTGCTGAATTCGGTGGATCTGCAACTTGCCTCGGGCAACGTCACCGCGCTAATTGGCCCATCCGGCAGCGGCAAGAGTACGCTGCTTCGCTGCGTGAATCTGCTGGAAATTCCGGAAGCGGGATCACTTCAGGTTGGCGACCAGCGCCTCGAATTCAGCCGCGACCACAAGCCTCCGCGCGAGGAGGTCCTGACGATCCGCCGCCGCACCGGCATGGTATTCCAGAATTTCCAGTTGTTTCCGCACTTGACGGTACGACAGAACGTCATGGAAGGCTTGCTGACGGTACAGAAGTGGGACAAGGAAAAAGCGCGCGTACGTGCGGACGAATTGCTGGAGAAAGTCGGCATCGCACAAAAAGCAGACGCATGGCCCTCAACACTGTCCGGCGGCCAGCAGCAACGCGTAGCAATAGCGCGGGCGCTAGCCCCGTCGCCGGAAGTATTGTTGTGCGACGAACCCACTTCGGCACTGGATCCCGGACTGGCTGCGGAGGTAGTGGACGTACTCAAGCAGCTTGCTACGGAAGGCATGACGATGTTGATGGCGACGCATGATTTGCGTCTAGCCGCGACGATTGCGCGAGACGTGGTGTTTCTGAATAACGGCGTAGTGGTCGAGACGGGCCCATCACGAGACATCTTCATGAATCCGAGCCAACCGGAAACAGAGCGCTTCGTATCGACACTGACGCATAGCTTGCCGGACGCATGGACAGAGCGGGACTGACCGGAGAAAGTGCAGGGTGGAAAAAACCAGTCAGTTGCTGACCAGTGGCACAACACAAAAGAAGAGGAGCGCCAAAGCGCCCCCAAAAAATTACGGCAGACAAAACCAGACCCCTGGTTTGTAGCGGACTCTTCCGACGAGCACGCAGTGCGAGTCGGGAGGTATGACTCCCTTGTCGCTAACGCCGAATGTGCGAGAACACAGATTCCAGATGCACCACTACCCGCAGCAAACCACGGTGCCCACTTAGCATGAGCGGTTTGAGCCGCTTTCTTTTGCCTACTTTTCTTTGCGGCATGCAAAGAAAAGTAGGTGCCGCCCCGCACAGGGGCAACGCTAATAGACCACTAACAAATCAAGGAAAGGCACCAAAACCAGATCAAGGAAAAAAACCTCAAACCGCCACACGCTCCGCGTCATCCCTAAGCGCGACCTCAAAAAACCGCCCTTGGGCATCAGCACCACACCGTTGATAAGCCCGATTAACCCCACTAATAACAGCCCGAATAGAAGCAGTCACCAGATTGGCATCGATGCCAACCCCAAACGCGCTCCCAGCCACATCAGCCCCAGCCATCTCAGCGACAGCAACAGCCCGCGCATCGGCGCCTTGAGTCAAAGCACGCTCTTCATAGTGCTGAATCCGCACCGGCACCCCCATAGCATGCATCAACGCATCAAGCGGCCCATTCCCTTCACCGCTCAACACGCGCCGCGAGCCATTAATCTCAACGGTCAGCTTGATATGCTCCCGATCGCCACGCTCCGACAAACTATGCCCAACATAATGAATCGGCGCTGCACTATGCACATACTCCTGCTGGAACAATTCCCAGATCTGCGAGGGCGTCACTTCCTGCCCGCTATCATCGGTATAGCGCTGCACGGCCGAGCTGAAATCAACCTGCAAGCGCCGCGGCAAGACAACGCCATAACCCTGCTCGAGCAGGTATGCAATGCCACCCTTGCCGGACTGACTATTCACGCGAATAACTGAATCGTAAGTCCGCCCGAGATCGCTGGGATCGATGGGCATATAAGGCACTTCCCAGACCGCGTCCGGCTTCTGCACGGCAAAACCCTTCTTGATCGCATCCTGATGCGAGCCGGAGAACGCGGTGAACACCAGATCGCCGACATACGGATGGCGCGGATGCACCGGCAACTGCGTGCATTCCTCAGCAGTACGCGCGACTTCATTGATATTCGAAAAATCGAGTTCAGGATCGACACCCTGCGTGTACAGATTCAACGCGAGCGTCACGAGATCGACATTGCCGGTACGTTCGCCATTGCCGAACAAACACCCTTCGACGCGATCCGCTCCCGCCATCACCGCCAGTTCCGCGGCAGCCACGGCCGTGCCCCGATCGTTATGCGGATGCACTGAAACGATCAACGAATCGCGACGGGCGAGATTACGATGCATCCATTCGATCTGGTCCGCGTAGACGTTCGGCGTAGCCATTTCGACGGTAGCGGGCAGGTTGACGATCGCTTTGTGCTCGGGCGTCGGTTGCCAGATGTCGAACACGGCGTCGCAGACTTCCTTGGCGAATTCGAGCTCGGTGCCGCTGAACACTTCCGGGCTGTATTGCAACGTGAAGTGCGTTTCCGGCGTGGCGTCGGCGAGACGCTTCATCGTACGCGCGGCGTTTTGTGCGAGTTCTTTCACGCCGCTCTTTTCGAGGCCGAACACGATGCGGCGGAATTCCGGCGCGGTGGCGTTGTACAGGTGGACGATAGCCCGCGGCACACCACGCAAGGATTCGAAGGTACGTTCGATCAGGTCGTCGCGAGCTTGCGTCAACACTTCGATTGTGACGTCGTCGGGGATATGCCCGCCTTCGATCAACTCACGCACGAAATTGAAGTCGGTCTGCGAGGCAGACGGAAATGCGACTTCAATTTCCTTGAAGCCGATCTGCACCAGCGTCTTGAACATACGCATCTTGCGTTGCGCGTTCATCGGCTCGAACAGCGCCTGGTTGCCGTCGCGCAGGTCGGTGCTCATCCAGATTGGCGCACGCGTGATGACGCGCGACGGCCACTGGCGGTCGGTCACATTGATTGGCTTGAACGAGTGGTACTTGGTAGCAGGGTTCTTCAACATTTTCATCATCCTTGGGATCGATCAACCTGGGTTGTCGACCGGACGACGAAAAGACAAAGCACTGCCGCCGGTCGGAAACCGGGGCTGGGTCAGTTACTGGGGAATTGAGCGGTGCTTCGGGTGTATCAGATGGAAGCGCGCAGCAGCAGACCTAGCCCGGTAGAGCGGGCTAGTAGTAGCGATAGGATGGTCTGGGCGCGGTACATGGTGCGCAATAGGAACATATTATTGGGATCGCGTCAAGCGCCGGTGCGGCGAAGCGCGCTCCGGCCGGAACGGCTTATCCCGACCGGCGTGCGCTGAAACCCGGGCCGGTCATGCGTGTCACCTGGGTTTAACGAAGCGCAAGGTCATGCGATCCGATTCGCCGATCGCAGCGTACTTCGCCCGATCGACGTCGTGGCCTTCATACGTGGGCGGCAGCGACCACACACCGTGTGGATAGTTTTTCGTGTCGCGCGGATTGCTGTTCACCTCGCTTTGGCCCGCCAATTCGAAACCAGCCGCGCGCGCGTGTTCGATGACATAGGCTTCGGTGACATAGCCGCTGTCGATGGTCTGTTGCAGCGAAGTGCCCGGCGCCGCGCGATGTTCCTCGATGCCGAGGATGCCGCCCGGCTTAAGTGCCGCGTAAAAGGCGCGCAGATTGGCGTCGATCTGGCCGTCCTTGATCCAGTTGTGGATATTGCGGAAGGTCAGCACCTGGTCAACGCTGCCATCGGTCGGAAAGCCACTGAACTGACCCGCTCGCAGCGTGCCGACCACCACATTGCCATAGAGAGCCGGCGTAGCTGCCAGCTTGCGCGCGAACGATGCCCGGCCAGCCTGCTCTTCTGCCGCCGACGCAGCGTCCGGGCTGTCGTATTGGGCCTCGTACAGCTTGCCGTGGTCGTGCAGATAGGGCGCGAGTATCTCCGTGTACCAGCCGCCGCCCGGCGCGATCTCCAGCACGGTTTGCGACGACGCCACGCCGAAGAACTGCAGCGTTTCCTTCGGATGGCGGTAGACATCGCGTGCGCGGTTCTTGTCGCTACGCTGCGGCCCGGAAATGGCGGCATCCAGCGAGGCGGAATCAGCCGCCGTGGAAGAGGTCGATGCCGTCGGGGCGGCGCAGGCGGCCAGCAGCAGCGCCGCGCTCAGTGCCACGAGCGCGGAACGCAGCGCGCGGACTTGGGGAGTGGGGTGGGTGTTCATGGCAGCCATTATCGGGCGCGATCCGCCTGGAAAGAAATCGCCAATCGGCATAACGATATGCGCTTGGGGTATTTGCTGCGTCTCGGCGTCCCGTGGCTTCGGTCAGCGCACGATGCGCGCCGGTTCGGCCTTTTGGCGATGGGCGGGCAAATTTAGCCGAATCCGAAAGACGAGGTAGCGCGTATAAATGATGTGATCAGCGTCTGCCGCGCGCGCTGGCACGCCTGTACTGGAATCGCGGACAGGATCGCCTTTCATTTCACTTTGCACTTTGCCGGAGGTCGGTATGAAACGAACATCAAGGACGTCGAGGGTAATGGGGGTTTTGCTGTGCGCGGTCGCTTGCGGTGTCGCCGCGCAGGCTGGCGCACAGGGCCTGAGCGTGCAGGACGACATCAACGCGCCGCAAAACAGTACGCGCGTGATGCCGAACGCGGCGCGCGGCAGCGAATATCCGACGCACGGCAACCAGCAGGCGGGCGAGTTGAATCTGAATCCGACCGATCCGCGCGCGCAACTGGTCAACGGGTTGCCGAACAACACCCAGGCGGGTGGGTACGGCTCGCCGCTCGCCGGCGTGCGCACTTACGTGCAGCCGCAAATGCCGTCGAACTGAGCGTTCGCGCGGGCGACAGTCGGCCGTGCTGCATCGCGCGCTGATAGCAGCGCATCCCGGCACGCACCGTAGTGTTTCTGTTTTGGACCCGGACCCGGACCCGGACGCGGATTCAGGCTCAGGCTTCGGCTTCGGCTTCGGCTTCGGCTCCGGCGTGACCCCCTCCCTGTGCGGCGACCGGATCGTCAGCTGCAGGTCCGCCTCAGATACCGAACACGATCCGCAAGGTATCGTTCTGCACGATCACCGAGACGCCAATTACCAGCAGGATCAGCGGCAGCAACGCGGTACCGTAGCGCCGGATCGGCGCGCCCAGCAACGGATGCTCCACCAGCCACACCGCGCCTGCGCACCAGAGGCCGATCATGACGATGAACACTAGCGAGATGAACATGCCCTCACTATGAGAATGACTCGCGTACAGGGGTACGTAGACGGCGAGATTGTCGGAGCCGTTGGCGACCGCCACGCACGCGACTGTCCACCATGACGAGCCTGCGCCGGCCGTAGCCGGCGTCGCTGGCGAGCGCGTGCGCGCCGCGACCTGCGCCTCTTGCACCTGATCCGCGTTGCCGGAGCGAAAGCGCGCCCATGCTTTGCTCAGGCCCACGCCGATCGGCAAGAGACCGAGCAGACCGACGTAGCCGGGAGGTAACCGAGTCAACAGCGCGGCGAGCAGAATCGACCCCGCGATCAAGATCAGCGAACCGGCAAACTGCCCGGCGATCACGCGCCGACGCTGGCCGCCCGTTTCCGCAAGGAAGGCGAGCAGCACGAAAAGGTTGTCGATATTGGTGGCGGCGTAAGCTGCGACGGCGAGCAGGGCGACGCTGAACATGCGGGAAAGCCGGTCAATGCGCAGTGGGAAAACGGATCCGGACCCATGAAGCGGGTACGGCTGACGAGGCGGCGCGCCGCAAGCATAGCGGCCGGTCAACACGATGCCGATGCAAGGCGTCGCGGTCAAGCCGTCTCTTTGTCTTGTGCGACGTGCGGATCGGCACGTCCTTGCGCGGTGCCGTGCCACTGTCTCTGTCTCTGTCTCTGTCCTTCTCCCTGTGCCGTCCCCGTGAGCCGCGGTGCCGATCGGTCAGCCCGTAAGCTACAATTGCCGACGGCTTGCAAAACGGAACATCAATGAAAGTTCGGATTCTCTCTATCGCCTGCGTCACGGCTGCTGCAGCGCTGCTGGCGGCCTGCACGGCCGTCTACAAGAACTCGGATGCATGCGAGCAGTTGATGCGAAGCAAGCTGGCTGAAACGTCGTCGCCGGATACGCTGAAGATCGCGCATACGGGCGCCGGTATCGACGGCTCGCGGGTGGTCGTCGAAGGCTCGATCGAGCATGTGATGACGGCTTCGGAGGTTGCGGCCGCCTCGGCGGCGTCCGCGGCGGCTTCCGCCGCGAAACTCGCGAATGCGCCTCACACGGCTTCGGGCGTGCGCGCCGCGTCCGCGGTGTCCGTGGCGCAGGGGGCTTCCTCTGCTGCGGCTGCCTCAGACGTGACGGGTGGAGCGGCTTTGGGTGCGATGACCGCTTCGGCGAGCGTCGCTGCCTCGGGGAGCGACGCAGCTTCGCTCAAGTCGGCCAAGCCGAAGAAGATCAATACGGCAGCGGCCGCCGAGTGCACGTTCCACGGCTCCGCGCTGAGCGTATTCAGCTGGTTGGCGCCAGCAAAGCTCGCCACGCCGGCCCCTACTGCTGCGAGCGAAGCCGCCGAGTAAAGTCTTGCTCGCAACGGGCGCGGGCAGCTTTCGCTAGGGCCTGTTGACAATCATCGCCGAGGGGGCTGTTAACTTGTGAGGAAAGCTGTTTACATCCTGTCTTTTGCGGAAAAACAGGATGCCAAGACTGATGCTCAGCGATGACCAATACGAGCGGATCGCCCCCTTGCTGCCGGGCAAGTCCACCGACCCGGGTCGGACCGCAGCAGACAATCGGCTGTTTGTTGAGGCCGTGCTATGGATCGCGCGCACTGGCAGCCCATGGCGCGATTTGCCGCCTGATTTTGGAACGTGGAATAGCGTGTACCAACGCTTTGCCAGATGGTCGCGGGCGCAAATATGGCATACGGTACTCGCCGAGCTTGCGGGCGACGCGGACCTTGAGGAAGTCTTCATTGACAGTACGATTGTGCGTGCCCACCAGCATGCCGCCGGCGCGGCGAAAAAAAAGGCGAACAGGCAATCGGGCGCTCGCGTGGCGGATTGAGCACCAAGATTCACGCTCTGGTCGACGGCTTGGGGATGCTCGCTCGCTTTCATCTGACGGGCGGACAGGCTGGAGACAGTCCGGAGGCCCTGCCTTTGCTGGGCGAGTTGAAACCCGTCAGTCTGGCTGCCGACAAAGCCTACGATTCGAACGCGATCCTGCAGCATCTGGAATCGGCGGACATTCAAGCTGTCATCCCCAGTCGCGCCAATCGTGTTGAGCAACGTCCTTTGGATGAACATCTGTATGCCTCTCGAAATCTGGTCGAACGGTTCTTCTGTCGCATCAAACAATTCCGTCGCGTGGCTACCCGCTACGACAAGCTCTCCGAACGATTCTCATCATTCGTTGCGCTCTCCGCTGCTTTCATCTGGACCTGCTGATTGTCAACAGGCCCTAGCGCCCGCTCAACCGCAAACCGCGAATCTCAAATCTCAAGCCGCCCCGTCAGCGAGGCGGCTTTTGTTTTCGCGCATCAGTTTCAGCACGCTTTCGCCGAAGGCCTGCGGCCGCCCTTCGAAGCAGCGCTGCACCGCTTGCGTATCGATCAGGGATTGACGCAGCGCCGTGCGCTCGTCGTGCTGGTCGATCATGCGCACGGCCGCAGCGACATACGTCCCAATGCTGTCCGTGGTGGTCCACGAGGGCATGCCCACGCGGTCGAACAGTGCGCCGTCGATCCGCTCGAACACTTCCGGCCCGCGTTTGCATACACCTGGCAAGCCGAGCGTCAATGCATCGACGATACCGTTGGTGTTGCCGAACGGAAACGGGCTCAGGAACAGATCGGACTGGTTGACGCGCGCCAGATATGCGGCGTAGTCGTGAAAGTCGTGCACGACAGCGCCCGGCACCGCACGCACGATGGCGTCGCGCAGACGGTCGAACGGCAGACCCGACGGCACACCGGTCATGAAGTGAAACTCAACGGGCGTCGCCGCACGCGCGCCGATCTCGCGGCACGCGCCGAGAAAGCCGGGATTGAGTTTCATCGCGCTGGCGGTGATGACGATCTGGAGCGTCTCGCGCCGCGACGGAATCTGCGCGACGATGTCCGGTAATGCAACGGACGGGCGGTACGGTTGACCGTCTTTCGGCAACTTCATCAGACGTTCGCTGAAGCAGGCCGGGTCGCCGACATAATCTTCCTCGACGCTGATGTAGTCGATCTTGTCTGAATGCGTGGTAGCGGGATGGCCGAGCGCGGCGATTTGCAACGGCGCGATGCGTAGATTGGACATGAACACCGTTAGCACGAACATGCCGACGCTCGGCATGTACAACACGTCCGGCTGCTCGGCCTCGGCGAAGTCGCGAATCGTTTTCAGGCATTCACCGACGTAGTCAGGCTGCTCCAGTTCGATGAAGCGGTCGAAGATGTCCCGCCCGACCTCGTCGACGGCATAGCCGAAGCCGAAGCCCACCACCTCGAAATGTTCGCGAGCGGCTTCGAGGGTGCGCGAGTGCGTGCGGTAGATCGAATGGGCGCCGCTGAACCACTCCAGCACCACCACCATCAGCGGCTTCTTGCCGCGCCGCGGTTTGCCTCTGGCAGGCGTGGGTTTCGATGCGGGCAAGTCGGTCAGGCCAAGTTGTTCCAGCTTGCGACGCACCAGCACATTGATGTCCTGCTTGATCGCATGCCGCCGCGGCGTATCGGCATAGCTGCAGAACATATAGGCGTTGTGCAGCACGGCCGATGGCAGATCGTCGAGATCGTCGATGAGTTGCAGCTTGCCGGGCAACCACGCCAGCAGCGCCTCGCGCTTGAGGTGCGCGCTTGGCGAGCCGTTGAAGACCGGTGCCAGCAGAACGAGGGCGAGACAGGCCGCGATGGTTTTGTCGTACGCCCAGAGCGCGGCGAAGTCGAGTTCCAGTTCGGACTCGGTCGAATAGAGCACGCATAGCTTCTCGATGAAGCTGTCTCCCGGCAGAAACTGCGTGTCCGCCGCGCCGCGAGGATTCAGATGACGGATGACGTGGTCCGCATTGCCAAGCCCCGTGGCCGAGAACAGCGTGCCGATCCATTCATGCAGCGTGAAAAACAATCTGAGGAACGCGGTGGGCGGCCGGAAATCCGGGTCGGCGAACAACGTAGACGCCGCGCTTGTCAGACGCGTGCAGAAACGCTGGCGTTGCTCTTTCGGAGGCAGGTCGATCATGCCTGAGGCTTTGAAGCTCGCGTTCAATTCGTCGCGCGTTTGTTGGAGGAGTGCGAGTGCCGCGATAAGCTGAAGCGAGGCTTGCGTATGTTGCCGCGTGTAGACGAGTTGCTCGAAATCGTCGAGCGAAAAGGTGACTTCCATCGTTTCACTATTATTAGATTATGCAGAGCTAACGATATCGAGATGACGCTAGCCGGAAACGACGATTATTGCTGTTAGGGCGTATCAAATAAGCGGGAGATGAGAATTTGGGAATTTTCCGCGCGGGGAAATCCGATCGGACTGTAGGATTTTTCTGTTTGAGACGGGAGTTTGGCGCTCGATACGTCAAGTCTGCTCGGGCACTCAATCGAACCCACCCAACGCGGCTGTCTGCGCAAGGCGGGCCCCGGCATCGCGCACTCAGAAAGCGTAATACGGACCCGGCCCAGCCGACGTCACGCTCGATGCAATCGCCGTATAGACGCGTCGTCCGAAGAAGAAGGGCAAGCCCCAGCCGAAGCTGTTGCTGGCAATGCCGGCCAGGTTGTCGAAGGCGTTATTCGACGAGCCAAACAGTGCGCTCGAATTACCGATCAAAAATGACACTGTGCCTGACACGCCGTCCGTGCCGGAGATCGAGGCGCTCGCTGTTTGCGTGGAACTCGGGCAGTACCAGTAACCGCATCGGGGCAATTGGCTATTGTTGAAGAACAGGCCGTTCGAGCCACTGTCGAGGTAGCTCTGCCCATAAGTCTGGCCGGCGCTGGTGGTGCGCACATAGCCCGTCTGCGTGTTGGTCCTGAAGATGGTTGCGCCGCCCAGCGTGTTATTCGCCTGAGTGCCGATGCCGAATATCAAGGAGCCTGACACGCTGGGCGCCCCCGTGTCGGCGATCGCCGGCAGGTCGATCACCACGCCGTTGTTGTCGAGCGCGAAGCGGCTGACTGGATTGGTTACCTGCTGGGCGAGCGCTTGCGTGCCCGCGAGGCAGGCGCCGCTGGCGTCGCAGCTGTAATACCAACGTGGCAGCGCCGAATTGACACAGCCACTGCCGCAATCGGCCGAGAACAGGCCGACGCCGAGAATGCCGTTGGCGTGCAGGCTTGCAACGGTCAGCATCGCGGGGCCGGAGCCGGCGCAGTCGGTGGGCACGTTAGGCAGCGTGGGGTCGGCGATCAGCTGGATCGGAATCGAGGCGGCCAGTTGGCCGGCCATCCGCACGTCCGCGCCGCGCACCGCGCCCCACGCATAGCCGCCGCCGAATACTGCGCACTCGCCCGTCACGCCGCTACCCGAAGCCACGGCAGCCAGCGGAAGGCTGGCCGGCAGCGCCGAGGCGAGAATCCGCAAGCCCTGCGAGCCGGTGTCGACCTGAATATTGTCGATCGTCGCGCAGTTGCCGGTGCCGGGCTGGCAGACGGTGACGCTAGTGGTCAGCATGTTGCGCGTCAGGCCCGGCGCGGCGCTGACTGTGATCGGTTGGACATTCGGCGTGTTCGACTGCGGCACAGAATTAGTCATATTGGCGCCAGCGGTTCCGGACGGCGCGCTCGCGGCGTTCGGACCGCTGGCCGGGCTCGTCGAGCCCGTCTGGGTGGAGGCAGCTGGCGTACTGCTTCCACCACCGCCACCGCAACCAGCGAGCACGGCGCAAGTCAGGAACAGGGCGCGGAGACGGGAAGAGGTCTTCATGGCGTGTAGGAGGGAGTTTTCGGGGCGGTTTATTGCTGACTTGCCCGCGTCAGCGGAGGTCGTCGGAGGTGACGCCGGCGGGCAGCGCCGCCGGCAGCCACGCGCGTCCGACATAGCCGCGCATCGGACCACCGGATTCCACGATCACATCAGGCCGGACAACCCGCGAGGCGTGCAGATTGCCGTCCGGCGCCAATGCGGCGGCACCCGCCCTGTAGGCGTCGACGTACCCTCCCAGCAGTGCGCGTAGATCCGGCATGGTCGGGCCTTGCCACGCGTAAGCGATGATCTGGCCGGTATTCGTCGCGTACTCGTTGATGGTGGTGTTGCCTGCGTCGGTCAGCGTGCGCAGGCGTAAGGCGCCGTTCAGCAGGGTTTGGGGCGCCGCGGCCTTCGAATTCGCCTGGCTGGGCATCGTGCCGCCCAATTCGGCGCGCACATCGGCACTGACACACAGCAGGGCGGCCACCATTGCCGGGACAGCGAAGGCCAGTAAGAAAGTGGAATTTGGCATGGCAACCTGTCTCGTTATTGGAAAACCCGGAGCGCTAAATTTTTATTGAGATGTTCAATTCAAGATAACACTCAGGTTTCCTGATCGTTGTCAGGAGCGACGCGCAGCGCTTCGGCGAATCTCGAAAATAACGCGTGACGGGGGGCAAAAGTGTCTTTTAAAACAATGATCTGACTAGTGACTAGGTCATGTCCTACGGGCGTTTGAGAAGTGTTGTGAACTGTTAAAATTGCCGCGGAGGGACAGGATCGCCGCCGTGAAGCGGGGCGCTTTTGCGCGATGGGAGGGACGCGCGTCGCAGCGATTCGTCGGTATCCAGATCCTTTGACGCAACCCGGAATTTGCCGTCCGCGCGCTGCTCAATTCATGGGCAAACCCGGGTTTTTGCACATGACTCGCCGGGATCGGTAAAATGTTGGGTTGATCCACGGAAACTTGCCGTGGCGTAGCGGAAGGATTCCCCGAACATGACTGATCTTCGTCTTACCAAGCGGTTTGCAGTAATGCTGATGGCAGGCGGTCTGGTCGCCGGCTGCGGCACCTCGTCGCCGACCAAAATCGACTACAAAAGCGACTCGAAATCGAAGCAAGTGTCACTTGCCGTACCGCCGAACATGATCGATGAGACGTCCGATCAGCGTTCGTTGCCCCCGCAAGGCGGCGAAACCTCGCTGTCCACGCTCAAGCAGGTCCAGGCGCAAGCACCGGCCGCCAACACCCTGACGGTGGTGCCGCAGGTGACCGGCATGCACATTCAGCGCGACGGTACGGAAAGCTGGCTCGTGATCGACAACAAGGCGCCCGGCCAGGCATGGGCGTCAATCCGCCGGTTCTGGCAGGAACAGGGCTTCCTGCTGGTGGTCGATCAGCGCGATAAGGGCGTGATGGAAACGGACTGGAACGAAACGCACGCTTCGATCAACGAGGGGTTGATCCGCGACACGCTGTCCAAGGCAATGGGCAACAGCTATGTGAGTTCTGAACGCAACAAGTACCGCACGCGTCTCGAAACGGCGCCGAACGGCGGCACCTATGTGTTCATCAGCCAGAAGGGCATGCGCGAGGCGCTCAGCGGCACGAACAACGAGTCGACCAAGTGGGAAGCCAAGCCGAACGATCCAGGCCTTGAGCAGGAATATCTGAAGCGGTTGATGGCGGCGCTGGCCCTGGCCGATTCGCGCAACACGCAAAGTGCCGAACTCTCGCCGGCGGGGGCGCAAACGGCGCCGAATGCGGCTACGGCGGGTGCGAAATCGGCAGCTGCGGCCACGGCGGCGCAAAACGTAGCGTTGTCGGCGCAACAACCCAAGCCGGATGATTCGGCGAACACCACGGAGGCACAGTTCTCGTCCACCGAGCTGACGCTCAGCGAGCCGTATGACCGTGCGTGGCTGCGCGTGGGCCTCGCGCTCGATCGCAGCAACTTCACGGTCGACGATCGCGACGCGAGCCGCGGTCTGTACTTCGTGCGCTACGTCGATCCGAAGGATCTGACATCGGCGGAGCAGGGCTTCTGGAGCCAGGTGTTCCACGGCAAGAAGGAAAAGGTTGCCAAGCAGTATCTCGTGAACGTGCGCGCGGTGACGCCTGACCAGACCCGCGTGGCGGTGGTCGACGACAAGGGGGGTATCGATCAGAGCCCGCAGGCCAAGCAGATCATGGGTCTGATGGTCGACCAGTTGCACTGAACGAAGGTGTAGCAAGCAGCGAACGCTGTCTGAAAACCCGCCCGGAAGGCAATTCCGGGCGGGTTTTTTTATGTCCGCAGTTTATCGCCGGCGCCGTAAGCCGTTGACCGCTATCGCGGCGTGCACGTGTTTTGCTTTCCGTCTGAAACACCGGTATGAACCGGCGACGCTTAACGGGGAGATGGCCATGTTCGACGTGATTCCTTACTGGATGTGGGCGGCGAGCTTGCTCGTCCTGGCGCTTGTCTGCGGCGCGGCCCTGGAGCGGCGCGAGACGCAACGGCCAACGGGCTTGCGGGTCCGGCATACGGCCGCGCAACGCACGAAATGGCCGACGCCTTGATGTTCGACTCGCTTCAAACGCATGAAGCGAATTCGCGCGGCCGCCCCTGTGCGGCCGCATGTAACGTGACGTTACCCCGGTGACGTAACTCGCAAAGCCCCTTCCGCAGACCCTGTCAATATCCTTTCGTTGTAAAAAAATACAATAGTAATCAACGATTTGTGAACAATTTCTTGCAAATCGCTATAACTGGCACGCAAGCTGCTTTTATAGACTCATGGGGCCGGATTCGTAACATCCGACGTGAGTTTGCGGCGAGTGTCCAATCGGCGATTCCCAGACCCTTTTCGCACCGGCGAACGAACCGGTGTTTAGCCCGATGATGGCCTGCGCGCACGGCGCGCGGCCTCGGTGGCCCCGTCGCCTATCCTCGTAGGGCGACGGTTTCGCCCGCACTCCAACGGAGTGCGGGCTATTTTTTGTGCGCCGAGCATGCGCAACAGCTTGGGGGTGGAAGTCCCCTGTCCAGCCTGATGGGGCGAAGGACTAGCGAACGCAAGGGCGTCGTCGCGAGGCGGGGTCTGAAGGAAGCGTGTAGCAAAGCCACGACCTGACGAACAGAAACCAGATATGAGGCCTACCCGGGCGGACGAGCGAGCAAATGATCGCGAAGTCCACAACCATCAAGGCTCGGGGTGGTAGATCTGGCAGGTGTGTGGTGAAGGCGGTTGCGATTACCTCGGGAGGCCTGTGCGGTGTCCTGGACTCAGGACTGAACAACTCGCAAGGGTTGTTGATCGCCGTGCAGGAGTCAGCAGCGGGCATAGTAGGGCGGTGACGTCTGAAGGCCCAAACGGAGAAGAGCGGCGAGTAAGCCGGAGAACTCGACATGGGAGAGCAGCAGAAAACGCAACGCGTCCTTGACAGCGGAGGAAGGGGTGAAGCCCCGGAGGCCGTTGATCGAGGGGCTGAACCTATGGCGGCGAACCCCGAAACTGAAAGCCCGTCGGCTTGTGACCGACTGATGGAAGAAATATGTGAACGGGAGAACCTGAAGCGGGCGTTGAAACGTGTGAAAGCGAACAAGGGTGCACCGGGTGTGGACGGTATGACGGTTCAGGCATTACCGGCGTACCTGCGTGAGCACTGGCCGTCGATACGGGCCACGCTGCTGAACGGCACATACAGGCCGCAACCTGTGAGACGGGTCGAGATACCCAAGCCGGATGGAGGTGGCGTGCGCAAACTCGGCATCCCCTCTGCGCTCGACAGGTTCGTCCAGCAGGCAGTGTTGCAAGTGCTGCAAAAGCAGTGGGACCCAACGTTCTCGGACTCTAGTTACGGCTTCCGTCCGGGGCGCTCGGCCCATCAGGCCGTGGCACAGGCGCAAAACTACATCCAGTCGGGGTATCGCTGGGTTGTAGATTTGGACCTCGAAAAGTTCTTCGATCGCGTGAGCCACGATATCCTGATGAGCCGGGTGGCAAAGCGTGTCAGCGACAGGCGTGTCCTGAAGCTGATCCGCTCCTTCCTGACGGCGGGCGTGCTGGAGAACGGACTGGTTGGAGCAACGGACGAAGGGACGCCCCAGGGCGGTCCGCTGTCACCGTTGTTATCCAATCTGATGCTCGACGACCTTGACCGGGAGCTTGAGCGGCGCGGACTGCGATTCGTGAGGTATGCAGACGACTGTAATGTCTACGTACGCAGCGAACGCGCGGGCCAGCGGGTGATGGCGGGGCTGAAAGCCTTCCTTACCGGCAGGCTGAAGCTGAAGGTCAACGAATCTAAGAGCGCAGTCGCGCGGCCACACACGCGCAAGTTCCTCGGGTTCACCTTCTTGATGCGGGAACAGGTCAAACGGCGCATTGCGCCCAAGGCACTAGCCCGCTTCAAGGCACGAATCCGGGAACTGACCCAACGCACGCGAGGGGTCAGCGTTGACCAGTTGATCGGCTCGCTGAAGCGATACCTGACGGGCTGGCGCGGCTATTTCGGTTTCTGTGAAACGCCTCGTGTACTTCAGCGTCTTGATCAATGGATTCGCCGCCGCCTTCGCTGCTTCCTCTGGAAGCAGTGGAAGCGCGGCCGGACCCGCTTCAAGAAGCTGATCGCGCGGGGTGTGAGCCGGGACCTTGCCGCCCAGACGGCGGGTTCGCCGCACAGTGCATGGCGTCTAAGTTGCAGTCCGGCGCTGAGCATTGCGTTGCCCAGTCGCTACTTCCGCTCGCTTGGACTTCCATCGGTCGGTTCATCATAGCCGGGTAACTGATCCGAATCGCCGTGTACGGACCCGTACGCACGGTGGTGTGGGAGGGGTCGGGCCGCGAGGCCTGCCCCTATCCCGATTGGGTGCTCGGAATGGGTTTTCAGGTGTCGGCGCGGCGCGGCCCGACCCACGGCAGACGTTTGACCACACCGGTGGCAAGCGCGGTGCCGACGAGAATCACGCCACAGCCTTCCAGCATGCCCGGCGACACGGTTTCGCCGAGAAATAAGGCACCCCACAGAATGCCGAAGATCGGAATCACGAAGGTCACGGTAATCGCGCGTGCCGGCCCCGCCACCGCGATCAGATGGAAGAACAGCATGTACGCGACGCCGGTACACGCGATGCCTAGCGCGATGACCGCGCCCCACGCGTGCAGCGAGATCGGCGCGGCCGGCCAGTAGATCACGGCGAGCGGCAGCAGCACGATGGTGGCGCCGGTCATCGTGCCGGTCGCGACGGTCAATGCGTCGACGCCGGTCAGATGGCGCTTCGTGTAGTTGGCGGCGACGCCATAAAGCAGCGTGGCGCCGAGCGCGGCGGCGGCCGCGAGTGCGGTGCTCATCGGCGTGGCGGCCGAGCCGTTCGGCGCTGCGATCTGATCCCACACCAGCATCAGGACGCCGAGAAAGCCGATTACGAGACCGAGCGTGCGCAGCGCGCTCAGGCGGTCACGCAGCCACAGGAAGCCGACGAGTGCGCCCCACAGCGGCGTGGTCGCATTGATCACGGACGTCACGCCCGCCGACAGCGTCAACTCGGCATACGCAAACAGGCAGAACGGCGCCGCCGAATTCAGGATGCCGACCACCAGCAATGGAAAAGCGCGCGTGCGCAGGATCGTCGCGGACTGGCGCAGCGGCCGCCGCGCAATCAGGACGACGGCGAGAAAGGCTGCGCCGATGCCGACGCGCAACGCCATCAGCGGCGCGACGCCGAAGTCGGTCACGCCGACGCGGATAAACAGAAACGAGGCGCCCCACAGGGCGGCCAGGATCAGCAGTTGCAGCAGGTTTTTGGCATTCATCGTCGTGGCGCCGCGCGCAGTTGAGTCGAGACGCCTGCGCATCGTAGCAGCGCGATCGCGCGAAACGTTTCAGGCTGGAATGAAACGGCAAGATTCGGGGGATGGAGAACGTCTGGTAGTCGTTATCGTATGCGCAGTCGAGCCGGCTGCAAAACGAGCAATTCTCACGCTAATGTGAGAAAAATTGCGATGAGATTAGTGCAGTGAGGACACAATTCAAGGCCCGGCGGGGCGGGCGCATGTGGAGCGTGAATTATATTGCGGCAACGCACCCGCGATCCTGGCCCATCACGCAAGCTGCCGTTCCAAGAATTAGCAGGCGCGTGCAGTTACGTCGATGGGCCAGGGGAGCCTCAGTGCGGGATCATCCCCTGCAGGAAATTCTGCTGCAGCCAGACCAGCACGCCGAGGATCACCGTCAACAGAATCGAATGCTTGAAGGTCTTGGCGAACACGACGCCTTCCTTGCCCTTGAGGTCGGTCGTCGCCACGCCGGTCGAGATGTTTTGCGGCGAGATCATCTTGCCCATCACGCCGCCCGACGAATTGGTCGCGGCCATCAGGATCGGGTTCAGGTTCAGTTGATGGGCGGCCACCACCTGCAGATTGCCGAACAGCGCGTTGCCCGAGGTATCGCTGCCGGACAGGAACACCGCGACCCAGCCGAGGAAGGCCGACACCAGCGGAAAGAACGGTCCGACCGACGCGGCGCCAAGCCCGAGCGTGTAGGTGAGCCCCGAGTAGTTCATCAGATAGGCGAGCGCGACGATGGTCGCCACCGTCAGAATGGCGATGCGCGTCTGGACCCACGTGTCGGCAATGGCCTTGCCGAATTCGCGCGCCCCCAGACCCGTCACGAGCGTCGTGATGATGGCGGCCACCAGAATCGCCGTGCCGGTGGCGAGCGGCTGGAAGTCCCACACCGCGCCGTACGGCGTGTTGTACAGCGTGATGAACACGGCCTTGTCGAGACCCGGCCACGGTACCTTGACGTCGCCGATCAGGAAGATTTTGGCGACGGTCCAGACGATCACCACCGCCGAGACGATGATCCACGGATACCAGCCCTGGCCGCCACTGATTTTGCCGCGCACCTCGCCCACGCGATCGATGTTGATCGCGAACTTCGGATCGGCGACGGGCCTCCATACGCGCAGGAACGCGATAGTGAGGATCAGCGACACCATCGACGACAACACGTCGGTCAGGCTGTAGTTCACGTAGTTCGACGCGACGAACTGTGTCAGCGCGAAGCTCGCACCTGACACCAGCAGGACCGGCCACACGCGCAGCATGTTACGAAAGCCCGCATAGACGCCGATCACGTAGAACGGAAGCAGGAAGGCGAAGAACGGCAACTGGCGGCCGACCATCTTGGCGAGCGAATCGGCCGGCAGATGCGTGACCGCGCCGAGCACCGTGATCGGCACGCCGAGCGCGCCGAACGCGACTGGCGCGGTGTTGAAGATCAGGGTGAAGGTAAGCGCTTCGAGGGTGGGAAAACCGAGCAGGATCAACAGCGAACTGGTGATCGCGACCGGCGTGCCGAAGCCGGAAATCCCTTCGAGCAGCGCGCCGAACGAAAAACCGATCACCACCAGCACGACGCGGCGGTCGTTCGGCAGGTTATCGATCATCCACATGCGGAAGGCGGCGAAGCGGCCCGAGCGCTGCGAGATGTTGTAGAGCAGGATCGCGGTGAAGACGATCCACATCACCGGCCAGCAGGCGAATACCGCACCGTTGGCCACTGAAGCGGCCGCGAGTCCGACCGGGAACTGCCAGACGAAAATCGCCACGATCAGCCCGACGATCAGGCCCGCGAGCGACGCCTGCCAGGCCGGCCGGCGGGCCCAGCCGAGCAACAGCAACACGACAATGATCGGCAAGGCGGCGACGAGGAACGAGAGCGGTAGCGAATTGCCGACGGGTGTGAGTAGTTGGTGAAACATCACGTCTCCTTCGTTGTTGTTCGATTCGACGCGGGACTACACACTACGGGGCGCGTCGCTCGGGCAGGACGGATGGGCGCCGGCGGCGCGTCGAAGACGTGCCGGGTCGCTTATTTAAACAGGTACTGCGTGTGGCTTTCGCAAGCATAGGGCTCGATTGGAGCGCGTCAAGAAGGGAAAGTACGGGCAAGGGAGAGAAGGCGACGCCGTGTCTTGCGTGCCGGGATCGTCGCGGCATGATGCGCGTGAGGCTCGTCCGGCGCGGCATGGCGCGTGCGGGCGAGCATGCCGGCTTTCAGGCAATGGGGGGGCGCACGTTGCGAGGCATGGATCCGTCCGTGCCCAGATAGTTACGGGCACGGGACGGTCAAAGCAGATCAGCGAAATTCGGCAGCGAGATTCAGTGCCAGTGACCGTGGCCTCCCCACCCACCGTGGCCTCCCCACCCACCGTGGCCGCCCCAATAGCCGCCGAAACCGAAGCCGATCGAGACCGACGGCCCATACCAGCCCGGATAGCCGTAATAAGCCGGATAGGCCGGGTAGACCGGCGGCGGATAGTAGGCGGGATAAGCGGGGGCAACGTACACGGGCGGCGGCTGAGCGACTGCGTACGTGGGCGGCTGGGACTGCGAATTGGCTCGCGCCTGCTGCGCCGCTTGAGCCTGCGCCTGCTGTTGCGAAGTGGCCGAATCCCCGGCCGTCCCGACGGGTACTTCCTGCTGAACGCCATTGGCTGGGACGGTGCCGTAAGCGTAATACGGGTAGTAGCCTGGATAGTAGCCGTAAGGGTAATAGCAGCCGGACAGCGTCAGCACGCAGGCCACGCCGGCCAGCGCGATGCCAGTTTGGGAAAGACGGGGCAAGCCGCGCGGCAGCCGCTGGCTGATTGCGCGGCGAGCGTTGATGACGGGGGACTTCATGACGTGCTCCTGTTTACATCGGACGCCGCCATCCGGGGCGTAGTGGCTTGAGCTTACGCCCCGGCAGCGCTAACAGGATTGCAAAACCGTAACGGCTTATTTCACGTCATTGCAAGGCATTTACTTGCCGACCTGATTACCGATAATGCCGCCTGCTGCCGCACCGCCAATCGTCGACAGTGCATTGCCGCCGATCAGCCCGCCTGCGGCGCCGCCCACACCCGCGCCGATCACCGTATCGCGTTGCCGCGTGGTCATGTTGTCACACGCGGAAAGACTTGCGACAACCGCGACGATCGCAGCGAACGTACCGAGTTGACGAATTGATTTCATGATGCTGACTCCATTCATTGTGTCTGGAAAATGCTTCGTGGAAATGGATAAATCACCCCGTCCTTACATTTGATCTTATCGCCGCAGCCCGTATCCGGATGTGTGAGCTTGTCAGTAAAGTGTCGGTTTCGTAATCAAATGTTTCCCTTCTGTCAGCATGCGGCGTGCCCGCCCGCGCAGAAACGCAAAAGCCCGCCAGTGGCGGGCTTCGGTGCTGCAATACCGTGACGCAGAAGGTGCGAATGGCGGGCGCATTAGCGCGCGCCCGCGATCCCCAACCTTACTGCCGCTGATAGATCTCAGCGCCCTTCTTCATGAACTCGATCGACTTCACTTCCATACCTTTCTTCAGCGCGTCGTCGTCGGAGAGACCTTGTTGCGCTGCGAATTCGCGCACGTCCTGGGTGATCTTCATCGAGCAGAAATGCGGGCCGCACATCGAACAGAAGTGCGCGACCTTGGCCGAATCCTTCGGCAGGGTTTCGTCGTGGAATTCGCGTGCCTTGTCCGGGTCGAGACCGAGATTGAACTGGTCTTCCCACCGGAATTCGAAACGCGCCTTCGACAATGCGTTGTCACGCACCTGCGCGCCCGGATGGCCCTTCGCCAGATCGGCGGCGTGCGCGGCGAGCTTGTACGTGATGATGCCGGTCTTGACGTCGTCCTTGTTCGGAAGCCCAAGGTGTTCCTTTGGCGTGACGTAGCAGAGCATTGCCGTGCCGAACCAGCCGATCATCGCCGCGCCAATGCCCGACGTGATGTGGTCGTAGCCCGGAGCGATATCAGTAGTCAACGGTCCCAGCGTGTAGAACGGTGCTTCATCACACCATTCCAGTTGCAGGTCCATGTTTTCCTTGATCAGCTGCATCGGCACGTGGCCGGGACCTTCGATCATGGTTTGCACGTCGTGCTTCCATGCGATCTGCGTGAGTTCGCCGAGCGTCTTCAGTTCGCCGAGTTGCGCTTCGTCGTTCGCATCGTAGATCGAACCGGGACGCAGGCCGTCGCCGAGCGAGAAGGCTACGTCATACGCCTTCATGATTTCGCAGATGTCTTCGAAGTGCTCGTACAGGAAGCTTTCCTTGTGGTGCGCGAGGCACCACTTCGCCATGATCGAGCCGCCGCGCGAGACGATACCCGTCATGCGTTTGGCCGTCAGCGGCACGTATTGCAGACGCACACCCGCGTGAATCGTGAAGTAGTCGACGCCTTGTTCGGCCTGTTCGATCAGCGTGTCGCGGAAGATTTCCCACGTCAGGTCTTCCGCCTTGCCGTTGACCTTTTCCAAAGCCTGATAGATCGGCACCGTGCCGATCGGCACCGGGCTATTGCGGATGATCCACTCGCGCGTTTCGTGGATGTGCTTGCCGGTGGACAGATCCATCACCGTGTCGCCGCCCCAGCGGATCGCCCAGGTCATCTTGTCGACTTCTTCGCCGATCGACGACGTCACCGCCGAGTTGCCGATGTTCGCATTCACCTTCACGAGGAAGTTACGGCCGATGATCATCGGCTCGCTTTCCGGGTGGTTGATGTTGTTCGGGATGATCGCGCGGCCGCGGGCGACTTCTTCGCGCACGAATTCCGCGGTGATTTCCTTCAGGCCATCGGGACCGAATGCGCTCGCACCGAACGCCTGGCCCGGATGCTGGCGGCCCATCATCGCGGCGAGCTTTTCGCCGTTCGGACCGCTCGTCTTCAGGGTTTCCAGATACTCGGCGCGTTGCTGGTTCTCGCGAATCGCGATGTATTCCATTTCCGGCGTGATGATGCCTTTACGCGCGTAGTGCATCTGCGAGACGTTCTGGCCGGCGACGGCGCGGCGCGGCGTGCGATGCAGGCCTTTGAAGCGCAGATCGGCGGTCGTGGTATCGGCGGCGCGTTCGCGGCTGAAGTCGCTCGACAGACCCGTCAGCGCTTCGGTGTCGCCGCGCTCTTCGATCCAGGCTTGACGCAGCGCGGGCAGACCGGCGCGGATGTCGATCTTGGCTTCCGGATCGGAGTAGGGGCCCGACGTATCGTAGACGAAGACCGGCGGATTCTTCTCGCCGCCGAAGCTATCCGGCGTATCCGCCTGGGAAACTGCGCGCATCGGCACGCGGATATCGGGCCGCGAGCCAGTCACGTAGACCTTGCGGGAATTCGGCAGCGGCGCGACAGCGGCGGCATCGACGTGGGCGTCGGCGGAAAGGAACTTCGGATTGGCGTTCATGCGTTATCTCCTCGGCATAGCAATGTGGGGCCGCTAAGCAGGAGACGAGACGGAAGTTGTCGGATTCGCGAGGGATGAAACAGTAGACCAGGTGCGAAATCCGTACGCTTCCCTGCGCTGGCATTATCCAGATCAGGTTCAAAGGGTATTTCTCACCCACGCAACACGGACCTCCAACCTCCGCGCTACGCAGGACCCCCGCGTTAGCAGCGCACACAATACACCGCCCGGGCGCTGCTTGGCAACCCGTCTTGAAAAAGTCAGATATCGAAGATAACGCCGGTCAGCCACGCACTATTCTTATTGTGATAGGGCTGCCGGGGATGGTGCGGCGCAGCGTTCTGCGTCGTGAATGGCTTGGGCTTACAGCGTGAAATCGTCGGCGGCTTCGGGCTGATACAGGATCTTTTCGAGCTTCAGCACCTTCTCCGTGCCGCTCGGCGGCGTGAAGCGGATGCGTTCGCCGCGTTTGGCGCCGAGCAGCGCAAGACCGACCGGCGAAAACACGTTCAGGCGGCCGTGTGCGAAGTCCGCGTTGGGCGGATAGACCACCGTCCAGGTCATCTGCTCACCGTTGGTTTCGTCGACCAGGATGGCTTGCGAATTCATCGTAACAATGTTCGCGGGGATGTCGCGCGATTCGACGATCACAGCGCGTTCAAGAACGTCGTCGAGCATGTCTTGCAATTTGGCGTCGGCGCCGGGCGCGGCCGCGTGCTTTTCAAGACGGGCGACGTCGAGTTCGGTCAGGTAACAGGTTTTCGTCTTTTTCATGACGGGTTCTCCAATTCGATCTGCATGTAAGGGGACAGCGTGCGGATGAGATCGGCCCGGAGCCCGACGACGCGGCCCCGGCAATGGAGGGGAACTGCGTCAGATCGGGCGCCGGGCGGCGGGAAGCGGGAGCGTTCGGGACGGCTGGCCGGCATGAGGCGTCGCGATGTCCGCGCGCGCGCAACCGGTTGCGCGGCGGGGGCGCAAACGGGTGAGGGCTCGGGAGAACGGAACGCGCATCGGGGTAGCCGGCAGAGTGCGAAAAGTATTGGGGGAGCGTCGGAAGGAAAGCCTGATCGACGCGATCGAAAGGTGAATGTTAGCACGGGCGCGGCGTCTCTTTAATTGCCGCCGGGAGGTGCCGTGGATACGCGCTGCGGCGTGTCGATATCGCACCTGGTCGTTCAAGACCGTCGCCGCGCTGCCGTTAATCCGCCTGTAGGGGCGGCCGTTGCCTGGTCGAGCGACCGGCGGTGGGCTGCGCGTCAATAGCGCGATACGGTTTGAGACGGCTTAAGGAGAGGTGCTGATGAAAACGCGAATGGGGCGGTTTGGGGGGCTCAGTGCGGTCGCGGCGGTGGCAGCGCTGGTTGCGCTGGTTGCAGCGCCAATGCCAGCGGTGGCGGCGAATGGTGGAACGATCAGTTTTTCGGGCGCGATCGTGGCGCCGCAACTGGCGATTTCGGTGACGCCGACTGCGGCACGTGCCGATGCTACGGGCGCGCGGCTCGAACAGTCGGGTTCAACGGTCACGCTGACCTTTAGCGCCACGCCGGGCGTGGCGACGGGCGCCGATGTCGCGCTCCAGGTGAACAGCGGCGCGACGGCGCGTAATGGTGATGCGCTGGCCGAGCGTTTTGTCGACAGCACTGGACGTGTGTTTCGCGCGGCCAATGATGGACACTACCGGGTTGGCCGCGACGGCGGGGTGTTGTCGCTTGCACCGAAGCATGCCGGGCAGGATACCCGGGTAACGGTTGTCGTAAGTTACGACTGAGGCACCCACTGCGGGGCGCTTTGGGGCGGTTCGCCCGCAAGCGTACAGACAGACCGCGCCCCGCGGGCGTAAACAGCATGGAACGGTCTCGATCGTAGGCGAACAACCCAAACAAAAATAAAAAATCAAAACCGGCTGTCATAAGCGGTCTCGTGGTTCGACAAACGTGCAGATCCAGATGGAGCACGCCATGCAAACCGCACGAACCCGCCAAGCCAACCGGTATGTCACTCGCGCAATCGCGCTTGCCGTCGCGCTGACAACCCTCTCAGCCAGCGGCCTTGCAACCGCAGCCGCCGCGGTATGCGCGTCGCACAGCCCATCGCACCGGGTAGCGCTGGTGGAGCTCTACAGCAGCGAAGGCTGCAACAGCTGTCCGCCCGCCGACAACTGGTTGAGCCAGTGGAAAAACAGCGGCGCAACCCAAAGCATCGTGCCATTGGCCCTGCACGTGGACTACTGGAATAGCCTCGGCTGGACCGACCGCTTCTCGCAGCATCCCTTTACCGAGCGTCAGCAGACCCTCACTGACCTCGCCGGCGGCCACACCATCTATACGCCCGAGGTCTTCGTGTCGGGCCGCGAACTGCGCAGCTGGTCGCAACGCGACAGTTTCCAGAGCCGCATCGGCCAGGTCGTCGCCGAACCGGCGCAGGCGAACGTGGCGCTTGAACTGAAACCCCAGGCGAAGGGCGCCTTTAACGTCGATGCGCGATTCACCAGCAAGGCGGCAGACACCTCGGGCCCACTGAATGCCTACGTCGCGGTCTACCAGAACGCGTTGAACTCGCAAGTCAGAGCCGGGGAAAACAGCGGCGCAACGCTGCATCACGAACGCGTCGTGCGGCAGTGGATCGGCCCCGTGCCGCTCGTTGCCGGTAACGCGCAAATCCGCCGCGATATCCGCATCGACGATGCCGATGCCAACGCCCCGGCTGACACCTTCGGCGTCGTCGCTTTCGTCGAAAACGCTGCGACCGGCGACGTGCTGCAAGTGGGCGAGCTCGCTGCCTGCAATTGATCGCGCAACGACCCCGCAGCGCTTCCCATTTCATCGGAGATTCTCATGGCCACCCCCCATGCCCTTAGCAAAACCGCTCCGCCCGCCACGCCGAAGAGCGGCACGATTCATCCGGTGTGGGTGCGTGTCACGCATTGGCTCAACGCACTCGCGGCCATCCTGATGATGCTGTCCGGCTGGCGCATCTATGACGCCTCGCCGATCTTCAAAGGCTTCACGTTTCCGCCGGCGATCACGCTCGGCGGTTGGCTCGGCGGCGCGCTGCAATGGCACTTCGCGGCGATGTGGCTACTGGTCTTCAACGGTCTGCTGTATCTCGCGCTGAATCTGGCCAGCGGGCGCTTCGTGCGCAAGTTCCTGCCGGTCTCGCCGCGCGCCGTGCTGCACGACTTCATCGCCGCGCTGACCGGCAAGCTGTCGCACGCCGATCTGCGCGTCTATAACGCGGTGCAGAAATTCGCTTATCTGTTCGTCGTCTGCGATCTGATCGTGCTGGTGCTCTCGGGCCTCGCGATCTGGAAATCGGTGCAGTTTCCGCTGCTGCGCGAACTGATGGGCGGCTACGACGACGCGCGCATCGTGCACTTCTGCGCCATGTCGCTGATGGCTGCGTTCATCGTCGTGCATCTGGCGATGGTGGCCCTCGTGCCGCGCTCGCTGCTGGCGATGCTGCGTGGACGCTAAGCCATTGATACACGGATACGCAAAGCTTAAGGACATCGAATCATGACCAAGCCCGATACAAAACCCGATCGAAAGCCTGCTTCCGCGCTCGATCGCGAATCGATCCTGATCGACGCACGGCGCGAACTCGCGATGCCGTCGCGGCGCCTGTTCGGCAAGCGGCTTCTGACGCTCGGCGGCCTGTCGATGCTGACGGGCTGCTCGCTTACCGACAACGATTCGGTCAACGCATTCCTGACAGCCGTGTCGCGCCTGAACGACCGCGCGCAGGCCGCACTGTTCGATCCGAAGCAACTCGCGCCAACCTACACGGAAGCGCAAATCACGCGGCCGTTTCCGTTCAACGCGTTCTACGGTATCGACGACGTCCCCGATGTCGACCCCTCCGACTACAAGCTGAAGATCAGCGGCCTCGTCACCGGTCAGCGAGCCTGGACCTTGCCCGAGTTGTACGCGCTGCCGCATGCCGAGCAGATCACGCGGCATATCTGCGTGGAAGGGTGGAGCGCGATCGGCCGCTGGGGTGGTACGCCGTTTGCCGATTTTCTGCGGCGTATCGGCGCGGACACGAGCGCGAAGTACGTCGGCTTCAAATGCGCCGACGACTACTACGAAAGCATCGACATGCCGACCGCGCTGCACCCGCAAACGCTGCTCACGTTCTCGTACGACGGCGAGCGGTTGCCCGCGAAATACGGCTTCCCGATGAAGCTGCGCATGCCGACCAAGCTCGGCTACAAAAATCCGAAGCACATCGTCGAGATGTTTGTCACCAACACGTTCCCCGGCGGCTATTGGGTCGACCAGGGCTACAACTGGTTCGGAGGCTCCTGACGCGCGCGGGTCGGCGCGTGCGATGCCGGACGCGCGACCCCGAGCGGCAGAAGCTTCGGAAGCACCCCGGCATCACCAGGAAGCCGGTTAAGAGTCATCCATAACGAAACGGAGTTATCCCATGAAAAAGTTCGCAATCGCAGCAATGGCCGTCGCCCTCCTGACCAGCGGCGGCGCCGCGTTCGCGCAGGCAAGCGGCGCAATGTCCAACGACGCGATGTCCAAGGACACGATGTCGAAGGATTCGATGTCCAAAGACACCATGTCCAAAGACACCATGTCGAAGGACAGCATGAAGAAGGACACGATGAAGCACGACAAGATGAAAAAGGGCAGCGACGCAATGGGCATGAAGCACGAAGCATCAGGCGCCATGGCCAACTGAGCGTTGCCGGCAATGCCGGTTGCATAGATCGAGCGCCGGTGTCGCGGTTGAGCCCAAAGCCGGGGATACGTCCCCGGCTTTTCTGTTGCAAGTACGCAAAAAAGTTACGATTCTTTCAGTCGACGCGGTGGGCGCTTACTGCATAATGCGATGCGCGCCGAACATTTGGCGTGTGTCAGCCGTGGATCGATTTCCATCGATCTCCGCGGCGTTGTGGCCCCATTGGCCATCTATCGTCCTTCAGTTCCACCGACATGTCCGCCAGCCTCGCCCGTCAGACCGCATCGCCGATGCGGTGTCCGCCATCCCGTCACAGGGTCTTCAGCGGGGGCGCAGCACCTCGAGCGGCATGGGCGGGTTGAACGTATGTCGCCGCAACTCCCCAGCCGCTTTTCGCGTAGTTTCCCGCGTGGTTTTCCCCTCCGTTTGCCGCAATCCCGCAATGGACAGATCGCGCTCGCGCTCGCCGTCGTCTATCTCGTATGGGGTTCGACGTATCTCGCCGTGCATGTCGCGCTTGGTTCGTTTCCGCCTTTGCTGCTCTCCGGGTTGCGCAATCTGTTTGCCGGGATAGGGCTTTTCATCTTCGCGGCGCGCCGCAATCCGGTCTGGCCGAGCGCGGGCGAAATCCGCAATGCCGGCCTTGTCGGCACGATGCTGGTTGGCCTGTCGAGCGGCATGCTGGCCTATGGCATGCGCACGGTCGGCACCGGCACCGCGGCCGTGATGGTCGCGACCGTGCCGCTGTTCGCGACGGTGATCGCGGCGGTGGCGGGGCGCAAGATCGGCAGAGGCGAGTGGTTCGCGGTTGGCCTCGGGCTGGTGGGCATCGCGATCCTGAGTCATGGCGACACCGCGCCGGGATCGGCGGGCGGCAGTCTGGCGATCCTGTGCGGTGCGCTTTTCTGGGCCGGTGGCGCGCATCTGGCCGGACGGCTGAAGCTCCCGTCGGACCTGTTTCTGTCGACGTCGCTGCAAATTGGCCTCGGCGGCGCGATGTCGACCATGGTCGCCTGGGTGTCGGGCGAGCGGATGATGGAAGTGCATTTTCTGCCGGTGCTGGCCTTCGTCTACCTGATGCTGATCGGGACAATGACCGCCTACGTGGCGTACGGCTTTCTGATCCGGCATACGAGTCCGATCATCGCCAGCAGCTGCATGTACGTGAATCCGGTGGTGGCGGTGGCGCTCGGCGCGTTGTTGCTCGGCGAACCGGTCACGCGTTCGACCGTCATCGCGACGATTGTGATTCTGGCCAGCGTGGGGCTGTCTTTCTGGTTTGATTACCGGAAGAAGGGGCTCGCTTAAGGAGGGCGGCGCGCCGCGGCCACCGGCGCGCTCCACTGGGTCAGAGCGCCGCCGCCACCTCCGCACCCTCGCGAATCGCGCGTTTTGCATCCAGTTCGGTTGCCACCTTTGCGCCGCCGATCACGTGATAGCGCGGACCATTCGTAGCATTCGAGCCTCTAACGCTGTTCACGCCGTTAGTCCCATTCGTGCCGTTTGACCTGTCCGCAGTTCGTGCCGCCGTCTCCGGATGCAGGTCGCGCAACGATTCCTGTCCCGCGCACACGACGATCGTGTCCACTTCAAGCCATTCTTCGATACCCTCACGCGCGATCTTCAAACCGCGTTCGCTGATCTCCTGATACGACACGCCGCCGAGCATCTTCACGCCGTTTCTGGCCAGCGTCGCGCGATGCACCCAGCCGGAGGTCTTGCCGAGCCCCATGCCGAGCTTGCCCGCCTTGCGCTGTAGCAACCAGATCTCGCGGACCGGCTGCGCCGGCGCCGGCGGTTTCAAACCACCTCGCTCCCGCACCGCAAGGTCGACACCCCATTCATCGAGCCATGCATCGCGTGGCATGGGCAGAGGATCGCCGGAACGATGCAGCAAAAACTCGCTGACATCGAAGCCGATCCCGCCCGCACCGATCACCGCGACGCGGCGTCCCACCGGCGCACCGCGCAGCACATCTACATAAGACAGCACGTTAGGCCCGTCGATGCCGGCGATCGCCGGGCTCCGCGGCACGATGCCCGTGGCGATGATCACGTCGTCGTAACCGCCTGCCGCGAGCAGCTCAGGATCGACGCGCGTATCGAGCCGCACGTCGACGCGATGCCGTTCCAACTGGCTCTGAAAATAGCGGATCGTTTCGCTGAACTCTTCCTTGCCCGGCACGCGCATTGCCAGATTGAACTGACCGCCGATCGTTGCGCTCGCATCGAACAATGTCACGCGATGCCCGCGTGACGCTGCAACGGTCGCCGCGGAAAGTCCCGCCGGACCCGCGCCGACTACCGCCACCGAGCGCGCGGCCTCTTGGCCTGCGATCGGCCGATAGACCAGCTCGGTCTCGCGTCCCGCACGTGGATTCACGAGGCAGCTTGCACGCTGGTTCTTGAATGTGTGATCGAGGCAGGCCTGATTACAGGCGATACAGGTGTTGATTTCGTGCGCGCGTCCTTCGGCGGTCTTCAGCACGAACTCGGGGTCAGCGAGGAGCGGCCTCGCCATCGACACCAGATCGCCCGCTCCCTGAGCGAGCAGTTCTTCGGCGACCTCGGGCGTGTTGATGCGGTTCGACACGATCACCGGCACCTTGACCGAGGCTTTCAACCGCGCGCTCAACGCGGCGAATGCCGCACGCGGCACCGAGGTCACGATGGTCGGCACTCGCGCTTCGTGCCAGCCGATTCCGGTGTTGAACATCGTTACGCCGGCGGCTTCGAGCGCCTGGGCGACCTGCACGGTTTCTTCCCACGTGTTGCCGCCTTCGACCAGATCGATCAGCGAGAGCCGGTACACCACGATAAAGCGTTCGCCGCACAACGCGCGCACGCGTTCGACAATCTCGCGCGCGAGCCGCACGCGGTTCTCAATGCTGCCGCCGTAGCGGTCGGTACGCTGGTTCGTGCGTGGACAGAGGAACTGGTTGAGCAGATAGCCTTCGCTGCCCATGATTTCGATGCCGTCGTAACCGGCGCGCTGGGCAAGGCGCGCGCAGCGCGCATAGTCACGCACGGTTCGCACGATGCCGGCTTCGGTGAGCGCGCGCGGTTTGAACTTCGAGATCGGCGACTTGAGCGCCGAGGCCGACACGACAAAAGGCTGGTACCCATAGCGGCCCGCATGCAGGATCTGCAACGCGATCTTCCCGCCTTCGGCATGCACGGCCTCGGTCAGCAAGCGGTGATTGCGCAGATCGAACACCGAGTTCAGCGTGCCGCCGAAGGGCAGCAGCCAGCCTTGCCGGTTCGGCGAGATGCCGCCCGTGACGATCAGGCCGACGCCGCCTTTCGCGCGCTCACGGAAATACGCGGCCAGTTTCGGGTAATTCCAGAAACGATCCTCCATGCCGGTGTGCATCGAACCCATCACCACGCGATTGCGCAAGCGGGTGAAGCCGAGGTCGAGTTCAGCGAGTAAGTGTTGGTAAGACATGCAGGGGGCCGTGTAAGTATGGGTTGTGCGCGAACAATACACCGCGGAACGTGCCAACCCTCCGAGGAAAAATTCTAATCCGGGCAACTCGTTGCTCCGTAAGACATTCGTCTGGTGCCGGAAGCCATATCGAACCCGCGGCACATGCATTGCTGAATGCAAGCGTCCATTGACACGGACCACGCCGCTCACCAGCACGGGCGCGATGTGAGCAGGGATAGGGAGGGGGCGCTTCATTTCGGAGAGCCGGCCTGGAACCGTTCTAACGACCAACGAACAAGGTTTCCAGGCGGCGCGATGTCCGAGGCCGGGCGCCCGTAAATTAACGGGTGGAGAGCCCAACATCGATATAGGTGGAACACAATGAAAATGATCCGAACCATGGCGGCTGTGGCCGCTGTTGCATCCGTCCTGGCCGCATGCGGTGGCGGCGGCACCAGCGACGTAGGCAAGGAACTCGGTCTGACGAATCCGGAGATCCATTTCATCCACGCAATTCCTGGCGGCCCGGCAGTCGACTTTCTCGTGAACGGTACCGCACCCTCGGGACAGACGAACATCAGCTATAAGGGGGTGACGAACCTCACCAACATCAACACGGGTTCGACCACCGTCGCGTACTCGAGCACCGGCACGACGACCGCGTTGGCAAGCGGTACCTTCCCCGATGTTGCGAAGGGCCACGAATACACGGTGCTGGCTTTGCCGGGTGCGACAGCGCCGGATATCGGCCTGATCGACGACCCGTTCGACAAGGGGCTGCTCTCGAATAGCGCGCGTCTGCGCGGCTTCAACGCATCGGCTAACGCGACCAATCTCGACCTGTATCTGGTTCAGTCAACCAGCACTGACATCACCAATGTCAGCCCGACGATGGCGGGCGTGTCGTTCAAGAACGCGGTGCCGCCAAGTGGCCAGGATTCGATCTATGTGTCCGGCGGCCAGTATGTGCTGATCGCGACGGTGGCGGGTAGCAAGACGCCGATCTTCCAGTCGCCGGCTTTCTCGCTGTCGAACAACGCCGACTGGCTGGTGACGTCGGTGCCGATCGCCGGTACGCTGAGCCAGCTTGTGCCCGGGCAGATCCATCTGCTGATTGCACAGAACGGCAACACCGGCACGCCGAGCGTCGAGCTGACGAACACGCTGACGGGTCAATAAGCTCGCGACCTCGCATGCGCGCATCGCACGCGATAGATACGATAAGCGACAGTCTCAGGGAGGACAAAACGGCGATCCACGCAAAGTGGATTGCCGTTTTGTCGCCGTTTTGTTTATGGGTCTGACTATAAAAAAAGCCCGCCGCGGTTTCCCGCGACGGACTGTGGAATTCCTGAATGACGACGCGCCGTGAGGCGCAATGCGGTCGATGCGTTGTCGCTAACTTACTTGGCCTGTTCGGCCGAATTCGTGATGGCGTTGCCGCCCTTCGAAATATCCTGCCCAGCCCCCGCCATCGTGTTGCAACCGGCGAGCGCAGCCGTCCCTGCAATGAGAAGCAAAGCGATCAGTCGATTCATGAAAGTTCTCCTTGTCGAGAATGCATCGGTTGACGTGCCCATGCTGTACGGCACGCGCTAGCCCGGCTAGCTGTCGTCCGACCGGGGCTTACACCAGTCGATCCGGTCTGATTGCATGTTAAAAAAAGGGCGGGGGCAGCGCTGTCAGTTGCGCTGCGATTTTGTTGTAGGCGTGCTCCGGTGTTTGCGTCGGCGCACTCCTACACACGCTGCTTCAACTTAGCGCAAAGCCTTGCTAGACGGCCGTTCGCGACGGGGTCGACGGCGGCAGATCCACCGACGGGGTTGCCGTGCTGACACTCGGCATCACCACATGGATGTCGGTGCCACTCGGCACGCCGTGCTGAATATCGAAGTGCCCGCCGTGCGCGGCAACCCGCTGGCGCATGCCGAGCAGCCCATGCGTGTGCGTACGCTGCAGATCGGCGGGCGTGATGCCGACGCCGTTGTCCGCGATACGCAGGGCCACCTCGCCGTCGCCAACCTGCAAGGCGATCGACACCTTCGAGGCCCGAGCATACTTGGCGGCGTTCGTGAGCGACTCCTGCGCGACGCGAAAGAGCGCGATTTCGGTTTGCTCGTCGAGCTGGATATCGTCGGCGGGCAAGTGCGATTCGAGCGTCCAGTTGTTGCGCTGCGCGGCTTCGTCGGCAAGCGTGCGCAGCGCGGTGACGAGCCCGAAGTTCGCTAGCACGGTGGGCCGCATGTCTTCGATGATGCGGCGTTTCAACGCAATGCCCTGGTCGAGATTGGCGAGCGCGCGCCTGAGTTTCTCGGAGATGTCAGGGGCACTGTCCTTCAGTTTGCGGTTGGCCCAGGCCACATCCATTTTGCTCGCGGTCAGAATGGCGCCGAGTTCGTCGTGCAGTTCGCGCGCGAGCTGCGTCTTTTCGTTTTCGCTGACGGCCTGCAAGTGCCAGCCCAGCGCTTCAAGCTGACGCGTGCGTTCGTTGACGAGCTGATCGAGCTCTTCCTGTTGCGTGATCAGCTGACGCTGCACGCGCGCCTGCCGATCCATCTGGATGCCGACATTGCGAAACAGCAGGATGAACAGCACGATGTTGAGCGCGGACAGCGCCGCTGCGCACAGCGTGGAGATGCGCTGGTCGGCGCGGCTTGCGTCGAGTGCGTGCTGCGCGCGACGCTCCTCGTTGTCGCGCAGCAGGGTGAGGGTGCTGTCGATCAACGTCACGTCGGCGGGATTAGCCTCGCTCGCACTGCCGCAGGCGGAGAGATCGAGCGGATGCGGTGTCGCGCGTTGCAATGCAGCAGCACCCGCACCGATGCGCGCGTCGATCAGCGCGACGATCTGGGTGAAGCTCGCGAGCTCGGCGCTGTCGGCCTTGCCGCCGCGGTAAAACCTGCCTGGCTGCTGTTCGGTCTGCCGTATCCGCGCGGCGGTCGCGCAAAACCCTTGAGCGGACGTATCCTGCTTCGTCAGAAGAAAATCGCTTTGGTGCGCGCCGAGGCGGGATAGCTGGCTTGAGAGCGTGCTCAGTTGGACCGTGACGTCGCGCGCTTCGAGTGCCGTTTCGTATTCAGCGGCGATGCGTTCGCGCGCGGTTTCGAGAATCACGAGCCCGCCCACGGTGATGACGATCGCCACGGTCATCGCAATGGCCCAACTGCGATTGCGCATCCAGTCGCTTAGTCGCACGGTGGCCCCTGATTTATGCGTGTTCGACACGTTCAGCACTTTTCGATCCTGAGGTGGGCATCAGTGTAACGCCCGCCGGGCTCGACGATGGAGCAGGTGCATCGCCCCTCGAATCGCATGCTCCGCGCGCCTCGGTAGTCGACGCAAGTGGCGTAACGCTGCCGTAATCCCGTGTAAGCGGATTCTCACACGAAAAACGGAGCACGTCGGAATGCGCCCACCGTCGACGATCGATAGGATTGCCTCAGGGTCTCTTGATGCAATACCAACAAGGAGAGTCGCCATGCTTCACTATGCCATCGTCTTTTTCGTGATTGCGATCATCGCAGCGGTGTTCGGTTTTACCGGTATCGCAGCGGGTGCGGCCGAAATCGCGAAGATCCTGTTCTACATCTTCCTTGTCGTGTTCGTGGTCACGCTGCTGCTCGGTGTATTCCGAACGTAGACGAACACGCCTTCTTTAAACCGGCGTATCAGGCGCGATTCGTGCGAGATACGCAGTTCCCCCGATACCGGATAAAGGAGAATCTCAATGTCGAAGGCTTCTGGCGCTCAAGGCGCAGCATCTCAATCCAACGGTTCGTTCGTGATGGACATCAAAAAGATCCGCGAAGACGCGCGCAAGCATATGTCTGATGGTCCGGTCACGCAAAGCTACGGTGCGGACCGTGAGACGGTGCTGAAACTGCTTAACGATTCGCTGGCCACTGAAATCGTCTGCGTGCTGCGCTACAAACGGCATCATTTCATGGCCAAGGGCATCAACTCCGAGGCCGTGGCGACGGAATTCGCAGAGCATGCCGCGGAAGAGCAGGATCACGCCGACCGCATCGCCGAGCGTATCGTGCAACTTGGCGGCGAGCCGGATTTTGCACCGGACGGCCTGAAGACGCGTTCGCATTCGGAATACAAGGAAGGCAGCAATCTGACGGACATGATTCGCGAAAATCTGATTGCCGAGCGTATTGCGATCGATACGTATCGCGAGATCGTGCACTATCTTGGCGAGAAGGACGTGACGACGCGCCGTCTGTTTGAAGAAATCCTTGCTGTCGAAGAAGAGCATGCTGATGATATGGCGGACTTGCTTGAGGGCCGCGAGTAGGCGAAGTTGAAATGCGGAGTCGAGAAGCGGACGTCGACAGGCGTCCGCTGGCCGCAGCGCGGATCGTCGCTTATCGTCGCTTCGGCTGCCGCGCCTGGTCGGGCGGCGCGGTCGGCACGGGAGGGGCAGGATGGTTTCCCGCGCCGGTATGGTTCGATGCACCGCTACGCTGTGCACATCGGTCTTCGGCAAAGACGGTGCCGGAGGTCATTACAATGTCTGCTTTGGAGCAATCCTGTTGCACGGATGCCAAACCGATGATTCGAGTGCTGATAGCTGACGACCATGCGATCGTCCGAGGTGGTTTCCGGCAGTTCGTTGCTGACGAGCCGGACATGTGCGTCGCGGCCGAAGCCGCGACCGGCGACGAAACCATTAGCCTCGTACGCGAGCAGGCGTTCGACGTGGTGCTGCTCGACATCGCGATGCCGGACAAGAACGGCATCGACACGTTACGTGTGATCAGGCAGGTGCGGCCCGAGCAGGGCGTGCTGATTCTGTCGGGTTATCCGGAGAGCCAATACGCGATCAACCTGTTGCGCGCGGGCGCCAACGGTTACCTGAACAAAGACTGCGAGCCCGAGGAGATTGTGCGGGCGATCCGCGCGGTGGCGCGCGGGCATCGTTATCTATCGGAGGCGGTGGCCGACACGCTGGCCGACAACCTCGACAAGCCGGCTATGGGACGGCCGCACGAAGCACTATCCGAACGCGAGTTCCAGATTTTCTGCAAGCTCGCGGCGGGACAGATTCCGACCGACATTGCGGAGGAATTGCATTTGTCGGTGAAGACCGTGAGCACTTATCGGGCTCGCGTGCTGGAGAAGATGCGGTTGGCGAACAATGCCGATCTGACTTATTACGCGATCAAGAACGGCTTGATCGAATAATGAACGATCGAGATACACCGATGAACAGCGAATCGAACACTGATGCCGGGCCAGCCAGCCGTGCGCCGTTGCGCGTGCTGCTGATCGAGGATTCGCCGCTGATCCGCAGGAGTCTCGTCGAGGCCATCGATGCATCGGGTTTGCTGCAGGTGGCTGCGTATGCGGATTCTGCCGATCAGGCGATTGCTTTGTTGAGCGATGAGGCTTTTGATGCGGTGATTGTGGACTTGCAGTTGAAGCAGGGGTCAGGGGTGCCTGTGCTCGCTTACCTGCAGCGCGAGGGGATGGTCGAGTCGATTTTTGCTGCCGTGTTGACGAATCATGCCTTGCCGGCTTATCGGGAACGTTGTGAACAGTATGGCGTTCGGCACTTTTACGACAAGTCGTTCGAGTTCGATCGCGTGATCGATGCGTTACACGAGTATGCGTCGACGCGCTGAGCTGTGCCGTATAGCTGGTGCAATTCCCGCTGCAGCGCGTCGAGAACATACCCGCTGTCTTTATCTTCTCCGAACAATGCGACTTCCAGATGATCGCTCAGCAGTTGAGCGAGCGCGTGGTAGTTCGAGTCCGCTGGCGACGGAAACGCCTCGACCTGCTCGGCTTTCGCCAATTGGTCGATGACCCCGATCACCCGGTTGCGCTGTAAAACATAACGGTCCTGGGCGACCGATAAGCGTGCGTTACCGGCCGTGCCATGCATCACGAAGTACTTCATCAATTCCGCCGACGTCAGCGTTTCGAGCGCACGCCACGCCCCTTGCTGGGCGCCGCCGCTGCATGCCGCGGGCATGGCGAGCAGTGCGCCGCCGAGCGGCGATACGGGCGTCATGCCCGGCGCTAGCGTCGGATGCAACTGCATGCCGATGCGGCCGCGCTTTTGCAGCAGCGTACGGCTATCGAGTACGCCGTAACGGTTCGACCAGTGATAGCACATTGCAGCCTGGCCACGGCCGAAGATCTGCGCACTGCGCGTCCACGTGAGGCTGCGTGGCTGGGCGGGCGAATAGCGCAGCAGTGCGCGCAGGTAATCGACGACCTGGCGTCCTGCTTCGGTCGCGATGACCGGTGCGCCCTGGTCAATATGCAGCGCCCCCTGTGCCCCCAGTATCTGCAGAAAGGTTTCGCCGAGCGGCAAGCCGGGCGCCGCGCTCCACGTGATGCCGGCCCGGCCGCGCGACGGCCTGTGCAAGCGCCGTGCGCATTCGATCACGTCCGCGAAACAGCACGGCGGTGCGAGTCCTTCCGCCTCGAACAGATCCTGCCGGTACCAGAGAAAATCCACCGTGGGCTGAATGGGAATGCCGTACAGATGCCCGTTGCTCCAACCGGCACGCCAGACCGCATCGTAGAAGTCGAGACCTGAGACCCGGCTGCCGGTCTGCAGCGCCTGCAGATCGAGCAGGCGTTGTCCGGCCGATATCTCGGCGAGCCACGGAAACGGTATCGCAACCAGCAGCGGCGCCGTTGTGCCGCGCTGCGCGGCCTCGTCGAGCGCCGTATCGAGCGCCGCTCGATAGGCATCCTGAGGAAGCGTTGTGACGCACAGGCGCATACCGAGAAAGCGTTCGATATCGGCCCGATTCTGCTTGATGATCTCGAACACCGGATCCGCGTAAGCGAGCAGCGTCAACTCCACGTTGTCGTCGAAGCCGGAATCCGCCGTGTGCGGCCACGCAATGTCGGCCGTGGGACCCAGTGGCCCTGGATCGAAGCGGTCGAGCGATTGAAAATCGGCCGAGGCGACGATTAACCGGATGGTCTGCTCGGTGAGCGTGTCGAGTCGTTGCAGCAGCCGCGCCGACGGCACGACCTGGGCGCGGCTGCTATCTCTCGAGAGCGGCCGAAGTTCGAGCCAGCCCTGCGCCTTCATCGAAAAGATCAGCCGTCTCGCGCTGGTGCGCGGCAGGCCTGAATGGTCCGCGAGCGACGTGATGGTGGTTTGCCGGTCGCCGAGGAAGTTGCGCAACAACGCGCTGAGCACCGGCCATGCCGAGTCCGCAGTGTCGCCTAGTTCGCTACGCAAAATCTCCAGCAACCTGTCGATCGTGGCAATCGCAGCGTAACGGTCTTGTGCGGGCATCGGCGCGCTCCCTCCTGGCGGTCTGGCAATGCTGCGAGTGTAGCAGTGTGACCGCTCTCGGCGGCCCCGCTTTCGAAGTTTTTTATGTTAATAACTGATTGATTTAAATAAAGATAACCAGAATGGACATTTCTGCCAATGCGCCGTCCTGACGTGCCGCCATAGCATGTGATGGCGCCTGATCGACATCGAATCGCGGGCCGCCAACAAGATCAGGAGACAGGCATGACAATCGGCAGATTTGCTGGGAGAGGGCTGACCGCGCTGGCTGTTCTGGTGGTCAGCGTCCACGTTCAGGCGGGCGGCGCGCGCTTTGTGGCGATCTCGCATGCGCCGGACGCGGATCCATTCTGGAACGTCGTGAAGAATGGCATCGCAGACGCGGCTAAGGATTTCGACGTCACTGTGGACTATCGCAATCCCCCTCACGGCGATCTCGCCGATATGACGCGACTGCTGGAGCAGGCAGCCGCCCGCAACTACGACGGCGTCGTTACCAGCATTCCCGATTTCGACGTGGTGCAGACGTCGATCAAACGGATCGCCGCGAAGCGCATCCCGATCATTACCTTCAACTCGGGCACCGCCCAGCAAAGCGAGGCGTTGGGCGCTTTGCTGCACGTCGGACAGAGCGAATACGAAGCGGGCAAGGGAGCGGGCGAACGCGCGAAAGCTGCGGGCGTGAAAAGTTTTCTGTGCGTGAACAACAACGTGACCAATCCCGTGTCGTTCGAACGCTGCCGCGGTTTTGGCGACGCGATCGGGGCCGACTTCCGGCCTGTGACGCTCGACAGCGGCAACGATCCCACCGAGGTCGAAAATCGCGTATTCGCCGCCTTGCACAAGAGCCCCGGGACCCAGGCGGTGCTTGCGCTAGGACCGACATCGGCCGAACCGTCGTTGCGGGCGATCGCAAAACTCGGTCGCACCGGGCAGATCTATTTCGGCACCTTCGACATGACGCCGGAGATCGGCAAGGCAATCGTCGACGGCCGCGCCGCTTTCGCGGTCGACCAGCAGCCCTATCTGCAGGGCTATATCCCCGTGGCGCTGCTCGCCATCATGAAGCGCGATAACTCACGCGACGTCGCCCGTGCCAGCGAGGAGTTGCGCGCGAGCGCCGTTTTCCAGCAACGCATCAAAGCCTATGGACTGGCGCCGCATTTTGGTCCACGCGACGTCGCCACGGGACCGAGCTTTGTAACCCGCGAGAACGTCGCACTGGTGGAGAAGTACGCAGGTCAATACCGTTAGCGTGCGAGTTTGCTGTGTGGATGCGGTGCTCCTGCTGAGCACGTGTTTATGTCGTTGCAAATGAGGAGAATGCACATGTTCGAACTGGCTGTGTGCGCAGAAATGGTTTTTCGCGATCTGCCGATGGCCGAACGCGTGCGCAAGATCGCGAGCCTGGGTTTTGCCGTCGAGATATGGGACTGGACGAAACATGACATCGACGATCTGGTGGACAGCGGCGCGCGTTTCTCTTCGATGACCGGTTATATCGATGGTGATCTCGTCACCGGGCCCGGCGCCGATGCGCTCCTGCGGACCGCTGGGCAATCCATCGACGTGGCGCGGCGGTTGCGGTGCCCGCGCCTCAATCTGCACGGCACGGGCCTCGACAGCAGGGGGCTTCCCGTACAGCCGGCGCAGGTGATAACGGGCGAGATGTGGCTCGCCGCGCAACGCACGCTGACGGCAATCGCGGAACTCGGGCGGCGCGCGGGCGTGACGTTCTGCCTCGAAAACCTCAATACGCAAGTCGATCACCCCGGCGTGCCGTTTGCCCGTGCGGCCGATACGCTGGCGCTGGTGGCCGCGGTGGACAGTCCGTACCTGCGACTCAACCTGGATCTTTATCACGCGCAAATCGGCGAAGGCAATCTGATCGAACTGCTGCGGTCCGCGTTGCCGTTCATCGGCGAGATTCAGGTGGCTGACGTACCCGGGCGATGCGAGCCGGGCACTGGCGAAATCAACTATCCGGCGATTGCACGAGCGCTGGCGGGTTTGGGATATCGCGGCACCGTCGCGATGGAGGCATGGGCAAGCGGTGACGACGAGCAGGCGTTGCAGCGTTTCAGGGACGCCTTCACGATCGGCTCGGCGGCGTCATTGGGCACATAAGGCGTGTTTTCCGTTGGATCGTTTTCCGCATAGATAATCAGGATGGCAAAATGAATGATGAGAATCAGGTCAGGATAGGGCTGATCGGCGCGGGCGCGATCGGTTCGTTTCACGGCGCCAGCGTGGCGCGCCGTTTACATGGCGCGAAGCTTGCCGCCATTTGCGATCCCGCACCCGGCGCCGCGCGGCGGCTGGCCGATACGCTCGGCTGCCGCACCGCAACTTCGGAGGTGGAGGCGGTGATTGCCGACCCGGAGATCGACGCGGTGATCATTGCCGCGCCGGCACGATTCCACAGTGCGCTGGCGGTCGAGGCCGCGCGCGCCGGCAAGGCCGTGTTCTGCGAGAAACCCATGGCGCTGACGCTGGAAGAAGCGGACCAGGTCATCTCCGCAGCAAGGAAGGCACGTGTTGCGCTTCAGGTCGGTTTCAACCGGCGTTACGACAAGGCGTGGGCCGAGGCGCGTCGCGTCATCGCCGCGGGCGAACTGGGCACGCCGCAGTTGTTACGTTCGCTCACGCGCGATCCCGAACTCGCCGATCCTGCGCGCGTGCCGCCGTGGGCCATCTTTCTGGAGACGCTGATCCACGATTTCGACACGCTGCGTTTCCTGAACCCCGGCGCGGAGGTCGTGGAGGTGTATGCGATCGCCGACGCGCTGGTGCGCCCGGATTTCAAGTCCCGTGGCTTGCGCGATACCGCACTCGTTCACCTGCGCTTTGATAATGGCGCGATGGCCTGTGCCGAGGCGAATTTTCAGGCGGTATACGGTTACGACGTACGGGGCGAAGTATTCGGCTCACGCGGCATGCTGACGATGGGAGACGTTCGGACTTCCAGCATGACGCGCTTCGGCGCGGGCGGAACGGGCAGCGATACGGTACGTCTGAACGTCGATCTGTTCCACGACGCGTATACAGCGCAACTCGCGGCTTTTGTCGAGACGGTGCGGGCCGGCGACAACGCAGTGACGGACCCGGCCGCGCCGCGCGGAGAAGATGCGCGCGCCGCGCTGGCGATTGCGCTCGCCTGCATACGCTCGGTGGAAGAAGGCCGACCGGTTCGGGTGGAAGGTGCGCCGGGCGTCGCGGGCTGAAGGCGGTGGCCTGGTTGCTTCGCGGCCGTCGGGCTTACCTGATCAGGATGCCGTGACGGCGTGGCGCTTGCCGCGGGAGTGATTCCATCCCGCCAGCGCCGCGAACCCCAGACCGGCGATGCTGACGCCGGCCCAGCCGAATGTCGGCCACACGACTGCGCCGACGCCGGAGCCCAGCGCTCCGCCGATGAAATACGCCACCATGTAAACCGTGTTCACCCGGCTGCGCGCGTCGGGCTTCAGCGCATAAATGCGTGACTGATTCGATATCTGCGCAGCCTGCACGCCGATATCGAGGATGATCACACCGACCACGAGCCCGGCAATGCTGGTCGCCGACAAGCCGAACACGACGAACGACACGGCCACGAGCGCGATCGACACCGAGATGATCGCTCGCGGCCCGCGTCGATCGGAAAATTTGCCGGCGAGCGGCGCGGCCATTGCCCCCGCCGCGCCGACAATGCCGAACAGTCCGGCCGCCTGCGGCCCAAGATGAAACGGTGCGCCCGCCAGCAACAACGCCAGCACCGACCAGAAGATACTGAAGGCGGCGAACATCGCGGCACCCGTTAGCGAAGCCTCGCGGAGCGCGCGATGCTCGACGACCAGATGCCACATCGAAACCAGCAGCTTGCCGTAAGGGAGCGTCGAAGTCGGCTTGCTCTTCGGCAAGCGCAAGATGATCACGATGGCCAGCACCAGCAGCGCGACCACCGAAGCGCCGAATACCGTGCGCCAGCCGAAATATTCGGCGATCAAACCCGCAGCGGTCCGCGCCAGCAGAATGCCGAGCAGCAGGCCGCTCATCACCGTGCCGACTGCTTGCCCCCGCTGCGCTGGCGGCGCGAGTTCGGCGGCGAACGGCACAGCCTGTTGCGCGATGGTGGCGAGCACACCGATGGCGAGGCTAGCCGCGATCAACACAGGCAAGTTCTGCGCCGCAGCCGCGACCACTAGCGTGACGCACATGCCGGCAGTCTGCAGCAGGATCAGCATGCGCCGATCGAAGCGATCGCCGAGAGGCGCCAACAACAGCATCCCGGCCGCGTAGCCGAGTTGCGTCACGGCAGGCACCACGCCGACCCACGACGCGCTATTCGGAAACGACTGCCGGAAATTGTCGAGCAGCGGCTGGTTGTAATAGATGTTCGCGACTGCCACACCGGCAATCGTCGCGAGCAGAAGCAGCAAGCCGCGCAACGACCGGTCGGCGGAAGCGGGAGTGGAAGCGTCGGATGTGGACATGAGAGGGGGCTATCGACGGACCGGCCCATGCGCGGTCCTCAAGCGTGCCGATCATACCGGAGCAGGAAGGATCGTGCTGACGGCCGCGGAACGCCTCGCAAACAAAATGAGATGGTCGTTCGGTTTTCGTTCGTAGAATCGGCGCGCGCAACACGATCCATTACGTGACCGATCTCATGAACACAAACTCGAAATCCGAACTTCGACGCATCAGCGGCTGGCTGCTCGTTGCCCTGATCTGCCTCGCTGCATGGGCGCTGTCAACCGCAGTCGCATTGCGCGATCCGCTCAAGCTGATGCTCGAATGGGAGCTGCTGGCGGTATTCGTGCGCCCTGAAACGCACGGCTGGTATCGCACCGTGATCGCGATGGTCGGTTGTGACGTGATCATCGGGTCATTTATCGTCGCCGGCGCAGGCTGGCTGGCGTTGCTCGTACGGCGCAAATCGGCGCGTTTTCCGGTGCAAGTGCAGGCGTGGCTGTTAGCCATCGTCGTCATGCGAACCATCGCCTATCTGCTCGGCGATCACATGACCCACACCATTGGCATCGAGATCGCCATTCCGTTCGATGGCTTCATTCAGGCCGTCGCCGCTGCCGCGCTCGGGATACCGTATTTCGGCGCGTACGGCAAACTTTCGTCGTCGCCTGAACTGGCGAGGCGGCACCGTTAATCGATCAACTCGCCTTCAGGTTCGTAAAAAGGATACGGACCATCGGCTTTATCAACATATGCGTGATGCGTGACGATGCCTGTCGCCGGATCGTAGCGATGCAGCGCGTACGCAGGCGGCTCCATCACGAATGCGGAGGGCGCGTCCTCGCGCAGATCGAGTCCGACCTGATGCGCTGGCGCCGGCACCGCGGACGCAATCGTGCCGCCAAAACGAACGAATATCGGCCGATGCACATGGCCGCAGATCACCCGCTCCACGTTCGGATAACGTGCGATCAACGCGGCGAGCTTGTCGGCGGCAGCGGGATCGAGACGCAATTCATCCATATGCCCGATTCCGCAGACGAACGGCGGATGGTGCAACGCGACCACCGTTGGCTTGCCTTGTGCCGCATCGAGTTGCGTCTCGAGCCAGGCGAGACGCGCATCGCACAGATTGCCGGCGCTTTCGCCCGGCACCATCGAATCGAGCGCGATCACGCGCAGCGGTCCGACATCGACCGCGTAGTGCACGAACTCGCCACCACTATGCAATTCGGCTCGATCGGGAAACGCCGCGCGCAACGCAGCACGTTCGTCGTGATTGCCCACCATCAGGAAGTAGGGGATCTCGAGCGGCGCGAGCAGCGTTTTGAGGTGCGCGTACTGTTCCGGATCGCCCTGATCGACGAGGTCGCCGGTCATGATTACGGCGTCGGGACGCGGCTCCAGCGCATTGAGCGCGGCGACAGTGCGCGCGAGATAGGCGCCGGTATCGACGCGGCGGTAAGCCAGCCCGCCGGGCCGTTTGATATGCAGGTCGCTAATTTGAGCCAGCAGCATGGGGATGTCCTTCTTTATGGCGCGCCGGAAACGCAGCGCTGTGTCATTACGATAGCGCAATCAGCGCGTCCTGCGCGATCGAAATCCCGACTGGTGTGCCGCGCGCGAGTTCGACGCGGCCCGCGACGTCGATCAGCAGCGCGTCCGGTGCGGCGCCACCGATCGTCAGCCGGGTGCGCTCGCCGAGAAACGCCGTGTTTTCGATGTTGCCGCGCAATTGCGCGTTGGCCGGATCGGCGAGGTACGCGTCTTCAGGGCGGAAGAAATATTCGTGGGCCGTCCCCGTTTGCGCGGGACCTGGGGGCAGGGGTACAGCGCCGCCGGTCGTCGTCAGCAGGCCATCACGCCGTTCGCCCGCCAGCCGGTTGATCGTGCCGACGAATTGCGCGACCGTGCGATTCGCCGGACGGTAGTAGATGTCGCGCGGCGACCCGATCTGCTCGATGCGGCCGGCGCTCATCACGACGATGCGGTCGCCGAGCTCCATCGCTTCGGCCTGATCGTGGGTCACGTAGACGGTCGTGATCCCCAGTTCGCGCAGCAACGTATTCATCTCGCTGCGCAAGGTGTCGCGCAAGCGCGCGTCGAGCGCGGTCAGCGGTTCGTCGAGCAGCAGCACACGGGGTTGCACGGCGAGTGCGCGCGCCAATGCAACACGCTGACGCTGGCCGCCCGAAAGCTGGTCGATGGGTTTGTCCGCGTGCGCGGTGAGACGCATCATCGCGAGCAATTCGTCGACGCGTTGCCGTGCGGTTTCAGCGGGCACCCGTTTGATCTTCAGGCCGTAGCCGATGTTGCCGCGCACGGTCAGGTTCGGAAACAGCGCGTAGCTCTGGAACACCATGCCGACCTGGCGTTTTTCGATCGGCAGGGCGGTGACGTCTTCGTCGCCGAACGCGATGCTGCCGCCGGCGTCAGGTGTCTCGAGGCCCGCGATCATGCGCAGCGTGGTGGTCTTGCCGCAACCGGACGGGCCGAGCAGCACCAGCGTCTCACCGGCGCCAATGTGCAGATCGAGCGGTTCGAGCACACGTGTGCCGCGAAATGTTTTCGCGCATTGGGTGAGCGTGATGGGAACGGAGTCGAGTTTCATGGCGTGGACGTCGGTGTGGGCTTCGAACAGGGAGGCAGCGCTGCGTCGTTTGCCCGCGCTGCGCTGGCCGGTCGCGTCGACGCCGAGCCATTGCATCGCGACGAGCAGCGGCATCGTCATGATGAAAAACAGAATCGTGTAGGCGCTGCCGATTTCGATGCGTAACGATGCATAGGTGTCGGCGAGACCGACCGGCAGCGTCTTGGTATCGGGCGTATGCAACATCCACGTCAGATTGAACTCGCCGATCGAGAGCGTCAGCACCGCCAATGCGCCCGCGACGATCCCCGGTCGCGCATTCGGCAGCACGATCGTGACGAAGCGTTGAAAGAAGCTCGCGCCGAGGCTCGCCGCGCCTTCTTCGAGTGTGCGCAGATCGCTGCTCGCGCACACGGCCGCAACCGCGCGCACCATGAACGGCAGCGTGAACACCACGTGCCCGACGACGATAAACGCAACGCTCATGCGAAACATCGTGAAGCCGCCGTAGACCACCAGCAGCGCGAGCGCGGAAGCGAGGCCGGGCAGGGCGATCGGCAGCACCAGAAACTCTTCGATGATGCGCGAGAGCCGCGTCTTGCTGCGCGCTAGCACGTAGCCGGCGGGCACACCGGTCAGCAGTGTGATCAGCAAGGTCGCCGCTGCCACTTCGAGCGAGAGAAATACCGAGTCGTGATACTGCGTCCACACTTCACCGAGCCAGCGCAGTGTGAGTCCGCTCGATACACCTTTGAAGTAGTTGACCGTGAGCCCGGCCATGATCGACATCACGACCGGCACGATCAGAAAGGCGCACAGCAGCAGCGTAACGAGCCACTGTCCGGCTGCCAGCCACGTGCGTGATGTGGGCAACCCACGGCGCTGCGCGCGCGGTTTCGCGGCCTGCCTGATTGGAGCAGTGATGGAATTCATCGAAGTCTTGTCATCGGGTTTGGACACACCGCTCATGCGCTTGCCGCGACAGCCGAACCGCTCGCGCTGCGAGCAAACGCCAGCACGGCCCATGTGACGATGCCGAGCACGATCGAGAGGCCCGCGGCCGTCACCATGTTCGCGTTCAGCGTGAACTCGGTGTAGATGGTCATCGGCAATACGTCGATGTCGGTGGCCAGTGTGAAGGCGGTGCCGAAGGCGCCCATTGCGGTCGCGAAACATATCGCACCGGCCGCGATCAAGCCCGGCGACAACGCGGGCAACACGATGTCGCGCGTAATGCGCCACGGCGATGCACCGAGCGAACGCGCGGCCTCTTCGAGCGAGGTATCGAGCTTGGTCGCCGACGCCATCACGGTGACGATCACGCGAGGGATCGAGAAGTACAGATAGCCGAGAAAGAGGCCGCTCATCGAGTAAGCGAACACCCAGCGGTCGCCGGTGAGTTTCAGCGATAACGCGCCGATCAAGCCCTGACGTCCGGCCAGCATGATCACCATGAAGCCGACCACGACGCCTGGGAATGCCAACGGAAACGTCAGCAGTGCGAGCAGCGTGCGCTTGAGGGGAAACTCACGGCGTGCCAGCAGCAAACCGGCGATCACGGAAAGCACCAACGTCGTCGCCGTGACCGCTGCGGACAACATGACCGTCGCGCCGAGGCTCGACATGTAGCGCGGATTCGTCAGCATCGCGCGATAGGTCGCGAATGCGTGGCCGTCGCCGCTGATCTGCGCGAGCGCGCCCATCGGCAACAGCCAGAACGCGATGAAAACCGCCAGCGCCGGCGTGATCAGGGCGATGCGCCAGCGCAGCGGGAACGTGACGTCGTTCAATGCATCACCTGTAGATAACGCTCGCCGAAGCTCGACTGCTTCTCGGCCATTTTGCCGAAGTCGACCGGTTTGGCGCGGGCATAGTCGCTTGCGGGCAGGAATTTGGCGGCGGTTTCCGGGCTCATCGCATTCGCGCGCACCGGACGCAGATAGGCATCGGCCCACAGTTTCTGGCCTTCGTCCGACAGCACGAAATCGAGCACCTTCTTGCCGTTCGCTTCATGCGGCGCACCCTTCACGAGACTCATCACGTACGGCACCGAGATCGTGCCTTCCTTCGGAATCACGAATTCGACGTTGGCGTGATCCTTGTACTTCGCGCGGTAGGCGTCGAAGTCGTAGTCGAGCAGGATCGGGATCTCGCCGGACATCACGCGCGCATAGGCAGTCTGCTTTGGCACGATCGGCGCGTTGGCCTTCAGCTTGCGGAACCAGTCGAGGCCCGGCTCGAAATTATCGAGCGTGCCGCCGAGGGCCTGATTCACCGCGACCGCGCCCGCATAGCCGACAAACGCGCTCGACGGGTCGAGGTAGCCGATCATGCCTTTGTACTCAGGCTTCAGAAGGTCGGCCCACGAACGCGGGACCGGTTTGCCTTCCAGCGCGTCCTTGTTGACGAAAAAGCCCAGCGTGCCCGAGTGGATCGTGAACCAGTAGCCTTGCGGATCCTTCATGTTGGCCGGAATGTCGTCCCAGTGCGCGGGCTTGTACGGCTGGATGACGCCTTTGTCTTTCGCCTGGAACGCCGACGACACGCCGAGATACACCACGTCCGCAACCGGGCTCTTCTGCTCGGCCATCAGTTGCGCAATCGACTGGCCGGAGTTCTTGTTGTCGAACGGCACGCGGATCCCGGTCTTTTGCTGGATCGCCTTGATCTGGCTCGCCCAGTCGGCCCATTCGGGCGGGCAGTTGTAGCAGATCGCGGTTTCATCGGTATGGGCTGCTTGCGGCGCAAGGGCGGCGAGCGCGGCGGTGACGATCATGCCTGCCGACAGCGCGGTGGCCGTGGTGCGGGCGAGACGGCGCCAGAGCGGTTTGATCGACGAAGCAAAGCGTGTTGAAGAGCGGGTCACTGCGGGTCTCCTGGAGAGGAAGAGAGCGGGTGGTTCGGGGTTCGAATTGGATGCTTATGCAAGCGACTATGCAAACGGCCTCTCGGTCGTCGCCGGCGTTTCGGTGCGGTTCGAAATCGCCGCGATGGTGGCGCCTTCGCGCAAGCTGTGCGGCAACGTCAGCGTGGGCGATGTTTCACCTGGCATTTCGTAGGTGCCGGTTACGCGGGCCAACAAACGCCGCCAGGCGGCGCAGCCGATCTCGCGATTCGGCGCGCAGATGCTTGCCAGCGGCGGCGACAGCAATTCGCCCATCGCGAGTCCGTCGAAGCCGAGAATCGACATGTCGTGCGGAATCTGCAGACGCGCGCGGCGCAGGCCGCGCATCACGACCATGGCGAGCAGATCGTTGCTGCAGAAGAGGGCGGTCGGGCGGTTCGCGCCGCTGGTCAGATGAGCGAGCACGGACGGCGCCAGTTCGTCGGCGTTGAAATCGACCTCGAGCGCGGGCGCAGGGGTGAGGCCGGCCTGCTGCATCGCCTGCGCGTAGCCGAGATGCCGCTGGCGGGCGCGGTCCGAAGCGGCCAGCGTGCCCGCGAGCATCAGGATGCGGCGATGGCCGTGCGCGATCAGCATGCGTACGCCGTCGAATGCAGCGAGGCGGTTGTCGACCGAGACCGACGGACGCCGCAGGGTGTCGTTATGCATCAGCACGTAGAGCAGACCGGCGCGGTCGAGGTCGTCGAGCAGCGGATGCGTGTCGGCATCGGCGACGGTCAGGATCAGGCCTTCCACGCGATGTTCGCGCAGCGTTTCGATGGCGTGGCGTTCGCGATCGGCATCGTACTGGGTGGTCATCAGCATGAGCCGGTAGCCTTGCGCCGCGGCGAGCTCGTCGATGCCTTGCAGGCATTCGGCGAACACGGGGTTGGCGAGCGTCGGCAGGATGACACCGATCAGTCGCGTGCGCTCGCCGCGCAACTGCCGACCGAGCGGGCTGGGACGGAAGTTAAGGGCGTCGATGGACTGACGCACCTTATCGAGCGTGACCGGGTTCACAGTATGCGGCGCGTTGATCGCGCGCGAGACAGTGGCGATGGAGAAGCCCGAGTGGGCGGCGACGTCTTTGATCGTTGGGATCATGATTTCCGCGTGTTATGTAAACGTTTTCGTCAGCGGATTATCAGGAACGTTTGTGACTTGCGGATGACTCCAATTTTTATGCCTGACGGGAGAGGGGGATGGACTGCGGCTGGATTGTGGCGGTTTGGTGGGGCCGCCGGGCAATGGTAGAATTCGCGTCCAGCGTGGTTCTGACCCCTGCCGGGGTGATGAAATTGGTAAACATAGCGGACTTAAAATCCGCCGCTTCACGGCTTGCCGGTTCGAGTCCGGTCCCCGGCACCATGGGTTCTTCCGACAAGTTCCGATGAAATCCGGGAATCCCCCACCACACAAGGCCCTTCGGCCTTTTATGCTCCGACATGTTCCGGGGTTATCGATCTGCAGCCGGTAGTAATTGGTGGTATTTTTGGTGGTATCTGTCTAGATCTCTGCTGTCTCGATCAGGAGATACCACCATGCCGCTTACCGATAAACAAGTCAGGAACGCCCGATACAGTCCGGACGGCACAGGTAACCGCTTGTCCGATGGCGGTCGTATGTATCTGCAGATCGATAAGTCGGGCTCGAAATACTGGCGGATGAACTACCGCTTCGCCGGGAAGGACAAAACGCTCGCGCTCGGCGTGTACCCGGATGTGTCGCTGGCGGCGGCGCGCAAGAAGCGCAACGACGTGCGTGAGAAGCTGGCGGCCGGGATCGATCCTGGCGAGGCGAAACGGCTGAAGAAGCGTGCGGTGCGTCTTGCCGCGGCCAACTCGTTTGAGGTGGTTGCGCATGGCTGGATGAACGAGCGCAAGACCTACGTGGAAATTGGTCAGTACGAGAAGACGCTGGCACGGTTCAAGAGCGACGTGTTTCCGTGGCTCGGCAGGCGTCCCGTCGCTGAAATTGACGCGCCCGAGATCCTGACTGTTCTGAAGCGTATTGACGGTCGCGGCGCACGATTCACGGCTCACCGCGTACGCAGCGAGATCAGTCGCATATTTCGCTATGCCATCAAGGAGGGGTACTGCAAGGCTGACCCGGCACGCGACCTTCTGGATGCGATCCCGCCGGCTCAAACCACGCACTTTGCTGCCATTACTGAGCCAGTGAAGGTTGGGGAAATGCTTCGGGCATTCGATGGCTTCTCAGGGACCTTCCCCGTCCTTTGTGCACTCAAGTTGGCCCCGATGTTTTTTGTGCGTCCCGGTGAACTGCGGCAGGCCAAGTGGTCGCAGTTTGACCTGGACAAACGGGAATGGCGCTATCTCGTCACCAAGACAAAGACAGAGCACCTTGTGCCGCTTGCGACGCAGGCAGTAGCAATTCTGCGAGAGTTGCAAGCCCTAAGCGGCAACCACCCATACGTGTTCCCGGGCGCGCGAGATCGGCACCGCCCCATGAGTGACGCCGCGATCAACGCCGCGCTGCGGCGGCTCGGCTACGACACTCGTACCGAGATTCCCGGCCACGGATTCCGGGCGATGGCGCGCACAATCCTGCATGAGGAACTTGAGCAGAAGCCGGAAGTGATTGAACATCAACTTGCGCATACGGTACCCGACAACCTTGGCGCGGCTTATAACCGGACTAAATTCATCAAGGATCGGCGCGCAATGATGCAGAAATGGGCCGACTATCTGGACAGGCTCAAGTTGGGGGCGCAAGTCATTTCTATTGGGACCGCGAGCGCTGAGAGATAGCCAGGCGTTAGCTGATAGCGTGGATTGAGGGCAGGGCACTACTCTCTGAATGGCATCCGACAGTAGTGTTCAACGAAATGCGTGTGCGTTAACACCCGCTGCTCCGCAGACCATCCGTGCTGGCGCATTCCGCTTGTCCAGGGCAGAGGAGTATTGTGCCTGGACATGGCACGCACTCGCACAGGTATCTATGCTTGGCCCGGGGAGAGTGCGACACCTGAAGAAATCGATGCAATCCGGACTGAGATTCCAGGCTACAACCAAGCCGTTTGTTCCATCGTTATGGTCCCCAGAGCTCGGGCACCTAATAGCGGTGATAACCCAAAGTATTGTTAGCGGAGCGGGAACGGCGCAATGAGTTGGTTGCAGGCACGGGACTGCAGAAGTTGTACAACGGAAGCGAATTCGGTGTGGGCTATCGATGCAGCCGACTGCAAATGAAGGCTCGGATAGTCAGAGCTATCGTACCCTTCATTTGCGGACACACGGCAGCCGATAAGGAATGGATCGCGGTATCTGACGTACGGCGCCGCCGGTAGTCGGCGTGGCGCTCTGCTGTTCCAATGAGATGGAGCGGTGTAAGAACCAGAGCCTTTTCCCGACCGTTCCCTGCGTGGTCCGACCTGCACCATCAGTGATTGGGCAACGGTGCATCGATGCGGTTGGGGTGGCGCACAAGGAAGAAGCCGCAATGAACCAGCAGCAACTGGTGGATGCCGTCGCAGCAACAACCGGCAATAACAACGCTGTCATCGCCGAGATGGTTGACGCGTTGATCGGCGCGATTACCGGCGCGGTGAAGAAGGGCGACACCGTTCAGTTGATCGGCTTCGGCTCGTTTTCAACCGGGGCCCGAGCCGCACGGGTGGGCCGCAATCCGGCAACCGGCGCCGAAATCCAGATCCCCGCCGCGAAGACTGTTAAGTTCGCTGCCGGCAAGGTGTTCAGGGATGCGGTCAACGGCGCGTGAGAGCCGACGCTGTCCGCCTACCGGAGCGCTGCCGCCTGCCGGACGCCCATCGTGCGCGTCAACCGAACAGATAGCCGGAACCGCGAATGGTGCGGATCAGCGGACGCTCGCCGGGTACGTCGACCTTCTTGCGCAGACGCCCCACGTGTACATCGATGAGGTTGGTGCCTGGATCGAAACAGCGACCCCACACGGCTTCGAAAATCATCGTACGCGTCAGTACCTGGCCTGCGTGGCGCATCATGAACTCGAGTACACGGAATTCGGTGGGCTGCAGTTCGAACTCGCGTTTGCCATGTGAGACACGGCGTCGCACCAGGTCGAGCTCCAGCGCGCCGGTGCGCAACAGGGTTTCGGCTTTCGCATTGCGTGGACGACGGCGCAGCAGCACTTCGACACGTGCGAACATTTCGTCGGGCGAGAACGGCTTGGTCAGATAGTCGTCGGCTCCTGCGCGTAGGCCCTGAATGCGGTGATCCACATCGGACATCGCGCTCATCACCAGCACCGGGGTTTCCATGCCGACGCCGCGCATGGTGGCGACGATCGTCAAACCGTCGAGGTCGGGTAGCATGCGGTCCAGCGTCACGACGTCGTACTCGGCCGCCATGACCTTGACCATGCCTTCGCGGCCGGTACGCGCCACGTCCACAGAGAAGCCGCTTGAAGTGAGCGTGCGGACGATGTCGTCCGCGATCAGTTCATCATGTTCGATTGTCAGTATCTTCGGCATAGTTCGCAATGGTCGTTCTTCTGGTCAATCAAGCCACGACTCGCAGTGCGACCGGCTTGTCGGGTGCGCGGTACTGGCTCACCGCAAAGTCGATGAAGCTGCGCACCCTCATTGACAGATAGTTGCGGCCGGAACATAGAATCGACACATCACGCGGGCCGCCGTTCACTTCGTGCTGTTCGAGCACCGGGATGAGCGTTCCCTGGACATACGTCGCGTCGCACAGTCGCCGCAGGCGTCAGGACGCCGCCGAAGTTCGAGCTCGACAGAAGCGCGACCTTCGGCGTGATGCCGAACACGTCGATGCCCGCGAACCTCCTGAATTACTGCGCGCCTACGGGACCGTGCTCAATGACCAGATGCCTTCGGCATCCTGTTGGCACACAACCATCAACGTGTTACGGATGGCTGTACATCGTGTTCCAGTCGGCCTTCGAGACGGGCGGCCGTCCCGTATCCGACGAGCCATTGGCGACACCGCCGACGCCGGTTGCATCGTTTTGTGCTGCCACCTTGGCTTCAGCAGCCTGAATGTCGGCCGGATATGTCGCGTCGTCGTCGGCGGCGGCGGGGTTATAGCCCGCTTTCTCGAGCTGAACCAGTTCGGCGCGCACCTGTGCTCGGGTGACAGGCGCATTCGATTGGGCAAACACGGCAACCGGAGCAGCAAGGGCAGCGGCAACGACAACGGCTTGAATAAGGGACTTCATGTTAGCGATCCTTCGATGTGTGGGTAGGAGCCCCAACTTTAAATTGACGCGTTACGCTCGACGAGTCGTGAATGGGTCAAAGGTGCGCTCAAAAGGATCAATCTGTGGCAGGTGGTGACAGGTGGTCGAGTAAGATCGCGTGATGAAGAATGCAAAATCGCTTTACCACGGTCATCGCTTTCCGGCGGCGGTCATCAGTCGCGCGGTGCGCTGGTATTTCAGGTTTCAGCTCGGCCTGCGTGATGTCGAAGAGCTGCTGTTCGAGCGCGGGGTTATCGTCAGCTACGAAACGGTCCGACGCTGGTGCGATAAGTTCGGTGCGTGCTTCGCACACCGTGTGAAAGCGGCACGTCGCAAGCCCGGCACTACATGGCACCTTGACGAAGGTGTGTCACGAAAACAAGCGAAAGCTTGTGGTGTTGGCTCTGGTGCAAATAGCGAAGGCGACTCGGTTAAAGTGTCAGGCTGACCGATTTGAGAGCCGACGATGAGTAAGCTCAAGAGTATGGAGGATCTGTTCGCAGGACGTCACTTTGAGCGCAATGTGATCATTCTTTGCGTGCGCTGGTACCTGCGCTACATGCTTAGCCTGCGCGATCTGGTGGAGATGATGGCCGAGCGGGGTTTATCGCTGGCTCACACGACGATTCTGCGTTGGGTGAAGCGTTATACGCCGGAGTTCGTCAAGCGCTGGAACCGTTTCGGCACGCCCACGGGACGATCGTGGCGTGTCGACGAGACGTACGTGAAGATTCGCGGCAAGTGGGTCTACCTTTATCGAGCGGTGGATCGGGCGGGGCAAACCGTGGATTTCATGCTCAGCGCCAGGCGCGACGTGGCTGCGGTCCAAGCCTTTTTCAGGAAGGCCATCAAACATCAGGGACAGCTCCCGGAAACGATCACGCTCGACGGCTATGCAGCCTCGCGCCGTGCCGTGCGTGAAATGAAGACCGACGGCTTGCTTCCCGAGGATACGAAGATCCGAACCTCGAAGTATTTGAATAATCTCATCGAACAGGATCATCGCAATGTCAAGTCCAGAACGAACGTCATGCTCGGCTTCAAACGCTTCAGGAATGCCGCGATCACTCTGGCAGGCATTGAGTTGATGCATCGCATTCGCAAAGGTCAATTCAACCTCGTGAAGCTAGAGGGTGTTAGGCACTTTCCGCCAGACCTGGTACCCTGGCGGAATGACAGAACGCAAGCCATACCCCACAGATGTCTCGGATGAAGAGTGGAGCTTTGCGGCTCCCTATCTAACGTTGATGAATGAAGATGCGCCACAGCGGCGGTATGAACTGCGCGAGATGTTCAATGCGTTGCGCTGGATGGCGCGAGCGGGTGCGTCGTGGCGTATGCTGCCGACCAATTTTCCACCATGGGAGTTGGTCTACCAGCAAACGCAACGCTGGTTGAACGCGGGCTGCTTCGAGGCAATGGTCAGTGATCTGCGATCTGTAATTCGGGTCGCGCAGGAGCGTCAGGGGCAGCCCAGTGCGGTGATCCTGGATGGGCGCACCTTGCAGTCCACCTGCGAGAGCGGACCGCGCGCGGGTTACGACGGTCACAAGCGCAAGCGAGGCAGCAAAGTCCATATGGCTGTCGACACGTTAGGTCTGCTGCTGGCGGTACACATCACGCCGGCCAACGAGCAGGAGCGCGCACAGGTAGCCGAGCTTGCGCGTCAGGTTCAGCAGGCAACCGGTCAGACGGTAAAGCTTGCATTCGCTGACCAGGGCTATACCGGTGACACAGCTCGACAGGCTGCGCATGACGAAGGCATCGAACTTCAGATCATCAAACTACCAGAGGCGAAGAAGGGCTTCGTGCTGCTGCCGCGCCGATGGGTTGTCGAACGTAGTTTCGGCTGGCTCAACCGGTTCCGGCGACTGGCGCGAGACTACGAGCGCCTACCTGAAACGTTAGCAGGCCTGCACTTCGTTGTCTTCGCCATGCTCATGCTTGTACATGTTGCGCCGACTGTCCAAGTTCCTAACACCCTCTAAGCCTCAAAGATACCGCTGCGCCCGCTGTGTGGAATGCCGTCCTGTCGGCTCGATAAGACATCCTTAGCTATACGAACCACATCGACCGGACCGCCTATTTGCACCAGAGCCGTCCGAATCACAGTTGATGATTTTCTGACAAAGCGCAGACCATCTGGCGACGGACGGTGTCATGGTCGCGATCTGCTGTTTTTCGCTGCAAGCGGCCGAACCACAATGAGCGCACCGCTTATCTTGCACAAAAACGCACGATCGTTCAAATGTTGATCATTTCTTTTATGGAAAATCCTAAAATTGCGGGATCGTGGCCACTCCCTGGTGCCATCGCGGCGCTCGGGGCAAGTGAATCTGCAGGCCGGGACGGCGAAAGTACGCGTTGAACGAAACAGCTGACGCGGAAACTAGGTGTCGCAAAGGCGACGGCGGACAGCACGGCTCGCCTGGCGATTGTCGGACTTGCAGTCGTATCGTTCTTTGCATTTCTTTGAGGCCCCGACCGACGCAGCAAGAGGGTCGCTTTTCGGTAAAGCAGCCGCTTCACGACGGTCCGCCAATGATCACAATGGCCGGGCCGCCGACCGCGACGACGCCTCTGACAGCTCGCTATTCTTTGGAAGCAGTGCCCTGGCGCGACATCGTTGCCGACCGGCTGAAATAGCGCGCGTTTAGGCTCTCAACGCCGCTGCCGACGGCGAGCTATTTCGGCGGCTACGAATACAGTTTTCGACGTTCGCGTTGAACCGATCGATCAGATGACCGAAATACGCAGCAGGATCCCGGTCGACACGAGAGCGCTTGCTTGTTAACAAGCGCAAGTTTACCGAGGCTGCAACCATGATTATCTAGCAGAAGTGTGTCGCACATGGTGCCCAAAACCGGCGATAGCCTATCCTGCAGTCACTTGTTTTTAAGTTTGTTTTCGGGGCTAAGTGTTAGCCTTGTGCATGTAACGTGCAAGCCATGCGCGAATAAATTCAGTTCCTTCTAATTGCCGTGCGTAGCGCGCGCAACGCGATGATACAAAAAGTGCAAGTCATATGAACACGGCCGATTCATTCCGGGTGCGTTCGGTGTAACGACGCGGAGAGCGGCTGTCAGCGCGCGAGAAGCGGAAGATGCGTCTCACGTACCGTCCTGTGTAGATTAGGTGATACTCGCGTGCGCTCTGCATGTTGCATGGTTGTGATCTTCTGTGCAAGTCAACTGAGCATACCTCGAGGCAGCACGCTAAAGGTGGTTCAGGACGGGTGAACATCGCGTTCACTTGCTGGTAGTCTGATGGGTGCTCTTGCTGTACCTCCATGTTGCTCGACGAGCAGATGATTGTGTTCGCGATTGATGCCCGTCGGTGCGTGTGGCAAAGCACGTTGAATGCCATGTGTATTGAGGGGATTTCAGGAAACAACTGAAAAATATTTCCTGTTCCCCTATGTTCCTCTGTAGTCCGATGCATTCTGTCAGTCCCGACGGCCAGTAGGAACAGGTATTGAAGATGGGTGAATGCGTACGCAAGATGTGTGTGAAGATGTTGCATCGGAGCGAATCATGCCGGCTACCAGGGGTTTCACGCGAGGACAATGGGAGGCACTTGGACGAAGGCTGGATGCACTGCCGGAGAAAGCCAAAGACGAACAGCCCTTCACGGTGGGAGACGGCGTTAAATCCATTCGGACGCAAATTGAAGCGGCGAGGGAGAAGGGCTACACGCTGAATGAACTGATAGAACAGGCCGCGCAGGAAGGTATCGACGTGAACCTCAATTCCTTGAGATATGCGATGCGCCGCTCAGAGGGAAAGGGGCGAATTCGACAGAAAAACAAACAAGCGGGTCGAAGTCATGCCGCTGGGCCGGCACGGGCCAGGAAACAGGCTCCGGCGAATACGGTGCACGGTAACCCGCTGGATACTGGATCACAACAGAGAGGGGACAAGGGAGTAACCAGGCCGGGACTAACACAGGTACAGGGCTACCTCGGAGTTCCGATCAATCCTGATATTGAAAACTTATAGAGGTAGGAAATGGCAACGAAAAATCCCCCTATCTATATGGTTGGTGGCAGCAAGGGCGGTGTTGGCAAGAGCTCCCTGACGTTGGCTTTGGTCGATTACCTGCGGCGCATTGATGTCAACGATCGTGCTGATCGAGACGGATACGTCCAATCCCGATGTCATGAAAGCCGTCCACGCAGAAATCGAATGCGCGTCCTGTGATCTGGATGAGGTAACTGGCTGGATTGATTTCGTCAATTTCTGCGATATGCATCGGGACGCGGCGGTCATCGTTAACACGGCGGCGCGGAGCCAGACGGGCGTTGCGCAGTACGGCGGAACGCTTGCGAGCACTCTGGACGATCTGGCGCGACGTCCTGTCGTCTTGTGGGTCATCAACCGGCAACGCGACAGCCTGGAGTTGCTCCTCAGGTTTGGTGCGACGTTCCCGAATGCGGTCACACACGTTGTGCGCAATGGCTACTTTGGTACGCCGGAAAAATTCACCCTGTATCGGGATTCGCAACTGCGCAAGGCTGTCGAGGCGCATGGTCAGTCGCTGGACTTTCCCGATCTCGCGGATCGGGTAGCCGATGAGCTTCGCAGTCAGCGCCTGTCGATACGCAAGGCAGCGGAAACGATGCATATCGGCGAGCGGGCGGAACTGCTGCGTTGGCGCGCACGGTACAGCACGATGTTTGCCAAGGTGACGGGGAATGCGTAACAGGCGGGCGGGTCCACCGGATGCGTTCGCCCGCCTGTTCCTCGACGTGACGGGCGACGTGCATGACAATGTCAGCCTACTGCGGATGACGCGCATGTCGGACGTGCTGAATCTGAGGGACAACGATGTGCTGTGGTTGATGATCGCCGTGTTGGGATGCTACACGCGTCTCTATGAAGCGATCCCTGACAGTATCCGGCGCAAGGGTGATGGCAGTTTCGACGCGATACGTCGGGAAGCTTCGTGAAAACGATGGCGCGTGACTATGTCGCCTTCATGACGAAGTACGATGCAGCAACCGCAGCGCGCAATTTTGCCGTCGCGTTCGAGCATTACAACGAGCAGAATTCTGATAGCGCGCTGAAGTATCGCTCGCCACGCGAGCTCAGGCGTAGGACCGATTCATCAACTTACAGTAAGTGTGAAGCGGTGTCCGGCGGTACAGGGGCAAATCCAGACGGGGCCCAGACATGTTCACTGCGCAGACTGAAAAAAGGAACAACCTGGTATTGCGCATCGGACACGGATGTCGCATGAAGAAGATCGACGCGTGCCAAGCGTGAAGCCAGGAATGCATCGAATGATGCCATTGCCGTAGGGATACAAAAGGGCACCGCCTTGCGGTGCCCGAGGTTTTTTAGTTTTTAGTGACCGGCGCTCTGGCCGCCGTCGACGTGCAGGATTTCTCCCGTGATAAACGGTGCCGAATCAAGGAACAGAATCGCGTCGGCGATATCGCTCATCTCGCCCATGCGCCCAAGCGGATGGAAGGCGCCCAGCGCTTCGTGGGTTTCCGGCGCGTGCATCGGCGTTCTGATGATCCCGGGCGCGACGGCATTCACGCGAATACCTTTCCTGGCGTACTCGATCGCCAGCGACTTCGTGGCGGCATTCAGACCACCCTTCGTCAGGGCTGCCAGTGCCGAATACACGCCGCTGATCGCAGCGTCAACGGCGCTGGAGGTCACGCTAACCACGTGGCCGCACGAATGCCTTTCCATTTCGGCGATGGCGAGTTGCGTGACGTAATAGAAGCCCGCGACGTTCACATTCATCACGGCAGCGAAGTCTTGCGGGGTATGTTCTGTAAAAGGCTTACCGATGTAAATGCCGGCGTTGTTCACCAGCGTGTCGATCCGGCCAAATCGTGCGACGCCTTCGGAAATGACACGGCGGGCGGTTGCCGGGTCACCAATATCACCGGCGACGGTCAGGATGTTCGCGTCGTCCGACGGTTTGATCGAACGCGCGGTCGCAATAATGCGGTAGTCGAGCTTGCGAAACGCCTTGACGACTTCGGCGCCTATGCCTTGCGACGCACCGGTAACGACGACGACCTTTTGTGAGTTGCTCATGCTTTACCCAGAAAATTCTTGTTCGGTGTCAACGCTGATCAGACCGACGGCTCCGATCAAGCCAAATGTAGGCGCGTTGATTCAGGTTACGCATAAACCTGCAATCAACCCTTTCTAGCCTGCGCCAGCCACTGGTCGAGACTGACGCGGCCGATCCGCGCGTCGCCGAGCGGCACGAGCGATTGTTCCTCGACACGGCCGCCGTAGTACTGCGCATCGCGATCCGTGACCACCGGGCGTGCGTCGCCTACCGATTTCAGATAGCGGGTGACGATCTCCGCGAAGGGCGCACGATCTGGTCCGGCGATATCGACTGTGCCGTTCAGTGGTGCTGCGAGCGCGACCTGCGCGAGGCTCGCCGCGACATCGTCGGCGGCGATCGGCTGAAACAGGCCGTCGCTGATGCGCACCGCGCCGTCGACCGTGCTGTAATCCGCGATACCGCCGATGAACTCCATGAACTGAGTCGCGCGCACGATCGTGTACGGCACGCCCGCCGCTTCGATCACCTCTTCCTGCGCAACCTTGGCAACGAAATACGCGTTCTCCGGCGTGCGATCACAGCCGACGATTGATAGTGCGACGTGATGGCGCACGCCTGCAGCCACTTCGGCTTTGCCGAGGTTACGCGCGGAGGTGCGGAAAAAATCGAGCACCGCCTGCGGCTCCCATGAGGGGGCGTTCGTCACATCCACGACGACGTCCGCGCCCACGAGCGCGTCGCTCAGGCCTTCGCCCGTAACGGCGTTTACGCCGGTGCGCGGCGACGCGGCAAGCGCTTCGTGACCCGCGTTATTGAGCAGCGTGACGAGACGCGATCCGATCAGGCCGGAACCACCGATTACGACGATTTTCATGGCAGATTCTCCAGATGAAAGTAAATGGACGCGTGGGGCGCCGGGCGGGCGTTGTATTGCGTGAAAGTGTTCGCCGCCGTCGCATCGCGTGAGGCTATTGTGGAAGAATCATGCTCTATCGAAAAGTGACAAGAATTGTCGATCCGACTAGTCCATGTCAGTTGCCGCTCCTCTTGCCCGCGAGACCGTCATGACCGTAGCAACGCCCGCATTGACCATTGAAATCGATCGGCACCATCAGTTGCCGGTCTATCTGCAGATCTGCGAGCGTTTCAGAACCGCGATCGCCGCGGGGCATCTCCGTCCCGGCGATCGCGTGCCCGCGCTGCGCGGCCTCGCCACGCAACTGAGCACGGCGCGCGGCACGGTCGAGCTCGCCTACACGATCCTCGTCGACGAGGGCTACCTGCAGATGCGCGGCGCGGCGGGCACGTTCGTATCGTCGTCGCTGCCGGCATCGGTGATGCGTTCGTCGCGTGCGCAAGGCGTTCAGGACGCGCGCGGTAGGCCAAGCACTGAAGGAACGGGCACGCCACAGACGCCGGGCGAATCGCGCAGTGGTCAAGCGGCGCCGCGCCAGCAGGCCATCGCCGTCGCCATGAGCGGCGAGCCGCGACCGTTGCAGCCAGGGCTGCCCGCGCTCGACGCATTTCCGGGCAAGCTATGGAACCGGCTCGTTTCGCGTCACGCGCGCAGCGGCGACCGCGCGATGCTCGCGTACCCGGATCCGGCCGGCTACCGGCCGCTGCGCGAACATATCGCCACCTATCTCGGGCTGTCGCGCGGTGTGACCTGCCTGCCGGAACAGGTGTTCGTGACCGGCGGCTACCGTGCGACGCTGGAACTCGTGTTGCGCAGTCTCGCCCGCCCGAACGATCGCGTGTGGTTCGAGGATCCCGGCTATCTGCTCGCGCGTGGTTTTCTGGCCGAGACCGGCGTGCAGCTCGTGCCGGTGCCGGTGGATAGCGAAGGAATCGACGTCGAGCGCGGCACACTGCTGGATGCGCAGGCGCGCTTCGCAGTGGTCACGCCGTCGCATCAGAGTCCGCTCGGGCACACGCTGTCGCTCGCACGACGCATGGCGCTGCTGGACTCGGCAGAGAAAGCGTCCCGCTGGATCATCGAAGACGACTACGACAGCGAGTTCCGTTATCTGGGCCGGCCATTGCCGGCTTTAAAGAGCCTCGACCGGCGCGATCGCGTGATCTATTCCGGCACGTTCAGCAAGGTGATGTTTCCCGGCTTGCGGCTCGCGTATGCGGTGATGCCGGAGCGGGCCGTAGAGCGCGTCGGGCGGGTGGCACACAGCATGAACGCTGGATCGCCGACGTTATGGCAGGCGGCCGTGGCGGATTTCATTGGGCAGGGGCATTTTGCGCGGCATCTGAAGCGGATGCGTGCGTTGTACGGCGAGCGGCGCCTGCTGATCGTGCACGCGCTAGAGCAGGCGTTTGGCGAACGGCTAATTGTCGATTTGCCGCCAGGTGGAATTCAGTTCGCGGTGCAGTTCGCCGAAGGTCCCGATGGTGCGGTCGACGACGTCGCCGTCGCCGCGCGCGCCCGCGAGGCGGGCCTGGCGGTGCTGCCGCTTTCGATCTGGTACGTGAATGGCCGCGCGCGGCGCTCGCTGCGCGGCCTCGTGATGGGCTTCGCGAACATCGCCGATGCGGATGAAGCAGGCCGTCTCGCGCGAGCGTTACGCGCGTGTCTGGACGGCTGACGCGCGGGGCATGTGTGCCGATCTCGGAGAAGCGCGGCGCGGCATGCCTTCGCACGATGCGACAAGAACGCTTTCGGAACGCATCTCGTCCGGCGTGCTTTATGCGCTCTGCGCAGTCGCACTCGGCGCCGCCCTGGCGCTGCCGGCCGTCCGTGCGGCGAGCGAGGCGAACACCGCATCGTGGGTAAGTTGGACGCGCGCCGCATCGAGCGCCTCGACCACCGACGCTTCGCCCATCACAAGCCCCTGCAGGAGAAGCAACCGCACGCTGTAGATGCCGATCGAGCGCGAGCGCGTAGCACAGATACGGCGTCAGGAAATCCGGCTGCCGCGCGCGTTCGCCGCTATGGGATGGGAAAGAGGGGCGAGTGGTTCGACGAAATGCATGCCTCGGGCGAGCAGCCCATTGCGGAAATAGAAGCGTTGCGCAAGCGGCATATGCAGACCCGTGTCGAGTACGAATTGCGCGCAGCCGGCTTCACGCGCAATCTGCCGTACCGCGTCGAGCAGTTGGGCACCGATGCCGCCTCGCTGCAGCCTGCCATCGACAACCAGATCGTCGACATAGACGAAGTGGCCATACAGCAGATTGGTCAGCGTGCGATAACCGGCGAGGCCGACGACGCCGCCCGCGTCGGACGCGGCGAGCAGGCGATAGCCTTCGGCATGCTGCCTCGCCACCTGCGCGGCGAACGAGTGCGCGTCCGTCAGACGCGGGCGCAACTGACGCATGACGTCGAATGCGGACAGCAGCGAATCAGGCGTGTCGAGGTGAACGAAGCGAAGCGAGGCGGGCATGTGCGTCTCCACGAGGAACGACGCTCACGATACACAGCGTACGGCCTAGTCGAAAGAGCCAAGAAAGTACGATTCGACTAAGCCATCAGGCGGACGCGGTGTGTCGCTAGCCGAATTCGACGCAGTCACCGTGAAAAGCGGTGTCACCAATAGGCCATCGCATTGCCCACGTGTACGAGCGATGGCCATTAGGTAGCCCGGTTCGTCTACTAAACAAAGACACTGGACTCTCTATAGCGCAATGATTGTCTGGCCCGATGGATCGTCGGCATGTTCTCCGAGCATCTCTTTCAGATCGCGCTCGATGATGCTGCACAGCGTCGAAATGGGAACGTCATTTGCGCCGCCTTCAAACGGATTCTCCGTGCTTTCCCCAACCTGCTCGAGCGACGTGTACATCCACGATACTGCGACACTGCATGGCACCACCAGCCACACCATGTTGCCATGCATGAAGCCACTCACTCCATCATTCAGCTTATCGAATTCGTGAAGCAACCCGAATGGGAAAAGCAAACAAAAAAACTTCACGAATAGCGAACTGACCGTTGCATATTGACGTGGATAGGGGGAATTCTTGAAACGTTCCGATCTTGACTGGAGATCAATGAAATCCCCAACCGCCCTTTGAAGCTCCATGTAGAAGTTTGAATTCAGGTGCCCCGCAATGTGAAGCATCTTGAGCGAAGCGCCTTGCAGGCTCAGTACGAACGTAGGGATAGAAATGGAAGACAGCGCTTGCGTTGTTTCCGCGGGAGACAAATATTCTGGCAATAATTCATCAATGTCTCTTTCCCACTCCGGCACACGATAAAACCGACGATATTCAGCGTTGAACCGCTTGCTCGTACTTTCCCAGACACGGGGTCGACGTAGCTCATATCGCAGGGCGGTCAGCCAGGCAAGGTGTCGATACACCAGTTTTCGGGAAATTTCTTCGTCGTTGACAAGATCGCGCGCGATTTGGCCCCAGCGACGGCTTCCGCTCAGTATGTCAATCCAGATGTCGAGGGCTTCCATTGCCCTGTTGTATGTTTGAACGTTTTTGAAGCCGACGATAAACGACGTCGCGGTTCCGAGCAAAACCACAATCGTCAGAGGTACCGACAACCATGTAAAAGCGAAGAATTTGTACAGAACGACCGGTACAGAACCGCAAATGAGAAGTCCGTAGATTTGTCGTCGAGTCCAGATCAAAAACTCCAACAACTTATACGATTTTCCAAGGTGCATTTTGTGTTTCTCAGGCTACCGCAGGTGAGTAATGAAAAAAGACGCGGACAACGTGCGCACCCAGCGCCACGTTCTGCGCCCAATTGACACTGACCGGGCAGCTCCTCCCCTAAGACGTTGCACACTTGACTTTTGTGACATATGACAGAAAAAATCTTCCATCAGACTTCATGCTACGGTTGATTCAACTGCTGATTGGTGTTCTTCAGACAACACGGAGGCGTCCGTTTTTGGTCTTCTGTTGAGGACTAGACATGCATATGATGTCGACCAGGCTTGATTCCGGCGTCGCATTACGTTCGGACCATCCGGGCAACCTCCCACACGGCGATCTCAATTCCATACGTGGCAATATCCTACTGCCAGAGAGTTGTTGGACTGGCGCTCAAGTTTTCACACGGCTGGAGAGATTTGTTCATGAACGACGACGCGCGTGCCTTCAATGGGCTTCGCCCTCGGCTACACAAGATTGCGTATCGGATGCTGGGCTCAATTGCCGAGGCCGAGGATATCGTGCAGGACGTCTGGCTGCGCTGGCATGCGGCGCGACGGGAGGCCATCGAAAATGTTGAAGCGTGGCTTGTCGCAGTTGCGACGCGCCTGTGCATCGACCGTCTTCGTGCGGCAAAAATTCAACGTGAACATTACTCGGGTATATGGTTGCCTGAACCTGAAATGACCGACCAGTCTGCTACGCCAGAAAAGGTTAGAGAGCGCGCCGACGACGTCTCCGTGGCATTTCTGATGGTGCTTGAGCGGCTTACGCCGGAAGCACGCGCAGCGTTCCTGCTGCGCGAGGTCTTCGACGCGGACTATGACGAAGTCGCCGAAGCCATCGGCAAGACGGAGGCCGCGTGCCGCCAACTGGTCAGCCGTGCCAAAGCGCAACTACGGGATGAACGTCCACGCTATGCCGTGCCGCGCGAAACCCATCTCCGCCTGCTGCAGACCTTCGCGCAGGCGCTGGAGCGCGGCGATTTCACTGCGATCAATGCCTTGCTGGCCGAAGACGCGATGCTGATCGGCGACGGCGGCGGCAAGGTACCGAGTTTCCCGAAGCCGATGGTTGGCGGCCGGCGCATCGCACAGCTTTTCTACGCTGCGTGCCGGCGCTACGGCAGCGAACTCGACGTCAAGCTCGTGGTGCTCAACGGTCAATGGGCGCTGCTACGCTTTGTCGAAGGCAAGCTCGAATCGGCGCAGTCATTCGAAACGGACGGCGCGCGCATCGTCCGTATTCTCGTGCAGCGCAATCCCGACAAGCTGGCGCGTATCGCCGCGGCACACTGCAACACCTGAACGCTGTTTTTTCTCCGTCCTGCCTGCGCTAGCTTGCGTTTGATTGGTGCCAAAGGGGCAACACCGTGATCCCGTTTGCGGGTCTACCGCGCTACGCCACGTCGGCCTACGATGACTTCGTGCGGCGCATTGCCGCTAACGACATCCGCTAAACGCGAGTGTTCACCAGGAGATATCAATGACGCAGCGTATCAACTACATTCAGCAATCGCCGGAGCTGTTCAAGAAGTTCCTTGAATTCAGTAATCAACTGAAGGACAGCGCAATCGAAGAATCGATCCGCGATCTCGTTTCGATCCGCGCGTCGCAGATCAATGGCTGTGGCTTTTGCGTCGACATGCACGTAAAGGAAGCACGCTTGCATGGCGAGCGTGAACTGCGCCTCCATCATCTGGCGATCTGGCGCGAATCGACGCTCTTCGCGCCGCGCGAGCGCGCGGCACTCGCGTGGACCGAAGCGTTGACCAAGCTTTCCGAGCCTGGCGTGCCCGACGATATCTACGAACAAGTACGTACTCAGTTCTCCGAGAAGGAACTGTCTGACCTGACGTACGAAGTAATGTCCATCAACGCCTGGAACCGCGCGAACGTCGCGTTTAGGACCGTGCCGGGTTCGGCCGACAAGGCATTCGGCCTCGACAAGGCGAACCTCGCCTGAACCGTCTGGTTCTTCCATTCCTTTCCACCTTCGTCCCGCATGTGCGGGACGCGTTATTTGGCAGGCACACCATGTTTCCACTCAAGAACACCGCAATCGCAATGCTCGTCGTCGCGAGCGCGCATATCGGCGTGGCTTGTGCGGCGGCTCCCGAAGCCGTCGTGACACCGCTGATGACAAAGCCGCTCGACGACTATCCCGGCAAGGAAGCGCTGATGATCACCGTGACCTATCCACCGGGTTCTGTCGATCCAGTTCATCGGCATTACGCGCACGCCTTCGTCTATGTGCTGGAGGGATCGATCGTGATGCAGGTCAAGGGTGGCAAGGAAGTCACGCTGACGCCTGGGCAGACCTTCTATGAAGGTCCGAACGATGTACATACCGTCGGGCGCAACGCGAGCCAGACCCAACCCGCGAAGTTCATCGTGCTTCTTCTGAAGGACAAGGGCGCGCCTGTTCTCGTGCCGGAGAAGTAAGCGCGTTCGTGTGGCGACGCTCTGATTTTGCCCGTTTGGCTCGCCGGCGGCATCAGTGTTTGCGTCGTCAGGGGCCGATTCCAGTGTCGGCGGATCTGCGCAGCGAAAGCGGGCCCAGATGCATCCGCGACAGAGAAATGGAAGCATTCAGACGTTGCCATACGTGGCGGCAACACGCGCCAGCTTGCCTCGGTTGAGCTGCTCATGTGCTCTCACGTAAGGCCGCGGCCATGCGTTGCGCTGCCCGGTCCATTTCATCCTCGTTGAAGGGCGCGAAGCCCATCACCAGACCTTGGCCCACGCTATGGCGCCGAGTGTATCGGCCCAACGGCGCAGCGTCGACACCGACCGACTTCAATCGTCGAAGGGCAGTGCGCTCGTCGAGCTGCGACAGGCGCCCCACGACGTCCAGACCCGCGGAAGCCAACGGGACGTCGATCAAGCCCTGCCAGTGTTTCAGAGCCGTGTGTTCGAACGCCTGTGCGCGAGTCGCATAGATCTTTCTGGTGCGACGCACATGCTTATCGAAATGTCCGTCGCCGAAAAAGTCTGCCATGACGGCCTGTGTCAAACCGCTAGCACTTCGGTCAGTGACTGACGTCGCCCGGATAAACGGCTCGACGAGACACGGGGGTAGAACGACAAAGGCAAGCCGTAGCGAGGGAAACATCAGCTTACTGAATGTTCCCGCCAATACGACGCGGGAATCGGCACCCGGCAGGCTGCGGAGCGCTGGAAGTGGTCTCGAGTGAAAGCAGTACTCGCTGTCGTAGTCGTCCTCGAAAATGATAGCTTCGCTCGAAGCCGCCCAGCGAAGCAAGGCAGAGCGTCGTTCTGTGGACAACGGCATGCCCAGCGGAGCCTGTCGCGACGGAGTGACATAGGCGAGGACAGCTGACGGCGCCATGTGTATGCCCTCCTGCACGCGAAGGCCGTCCCGGTCAACGGGCACATCAACCACTCGAGCGCCGCTCGCATGCATGATCTGACGCGCGCCCATATATCCGGGATCCTCCATCCAGACGGAATCCCCGGGCTTGCTCAGCAGGCGCATGCAAAGGTCGAGAGCCTGTTGAACACTGCCGACAATGACGATTTGGTCCGGCGGCACTCTTACTGCGCGCGCGATAGCCAAATGTTCCGCGATGGCGAATCGCAACGCGGGCAAGCCGCCAGGACTTGTGTCATTGAGAGTAAGCAGGCGCGAGGGGCGCAATTGCCGTACATGAAGTTGCCGCCATAGATCGACTGGAAACAGGCGAATATCGCCACGGTGCGGAAAGAATGGCTGCGGTAGTGCGTTCGCTCCAGAGAGCGGAAAGGGAGGCTCATGCTCCCTGAGCCGTCTGATCCACGGAGCGTGTAGTTCTTTTGCTGGCTCGTCACCGGCGACAGTTTGCCGCGGAGCCACCGCTTTACACGGAAATGTGTGATCGGGCAAAGCGGTGCTTACCCGCGTGCCACTTCCGGTGCGGGCGACCAGATAACCTTCCGACAGCAATTGTTCGTACGCTCCGGCGACTGTGCCCCTGGCAAGACCGTACTGTTGCGCCAGTGTGCGCGTACCCGGGAGGAGACCACCTTTGGGCAAGCGGCCAGTGACGATCGCCTGGCATAGTGCCTTATATAACCACTGCTGCAAACTTTCGTTTGCATTGGGTGCTCCCAAAGGAAGGGACCATACGATGGTGGACCGCTCGCGTCTGCGCCTTCCCGTTGGAGCTTCACATCTACCGTTCATGACGTTGGAGTCTATCGCCTACGTTAGCGCAAGAATGGAACCGGATGCAGATGCCAACTGCACACACTTGCTTCCAAGACGTCCTGCGCGCGGAAATTGTGACATCCAGACTCGCGGTATTGAGGGAAATTTCGTGAGAGGAACTCCCGTGAGCAGACGGGAAAAGTGGCTCATCGCACCAATCCAAAACTGGCCCATTACACGTGAGCCCTTTGGCCGCAATATCTGCGGCATCCACACGCTGACTTCGACTTGACCGGACGTAGTCAGCAGGTCGATCTATACGCCGTTGTAAAGATGAATGTTCGTCCACTTCACACTCTGTTCTTCTTTTGCGATTTGGAGTTCATGATGTGCGCACGATCGCCGTCGCGAACAACGGTTGCCCGTTATTCCAGCCTGGCCAACGAGTTCCAAGAAGTGGCACGTACCACAACCCCGAAAATTGCCGTGTCATTCACGCGCCGCGACCACAGTCGAAACCATATTCAAGGCGGCGATGCAAATATTGGTCGTGGAAGGCTCGCAACGGACGAGCGCCAGACGCGCGCTCCCGACATGGGGCCGAAAATCAGAGCATTGTTCTTTCCAGCGCAGATGAACGAACTGGAACCTACGCCCGCAAAGAACAAACACTCAGTCGTGTCATTAACTGCGGTTGACGACGATTTAACTGAATTGAACGGCTTCGAAACGTGTCTCGTTTGCGTCAATGAATGGAATATCGACTTCGCAGCTCCCTGCTTCATGGCGCAGAGGCATGATAGTCAGGGAATCATTGATACGCTGTCGTTGTCCGTGACAACCATGGAAGTGACCACGTACCCAGTCAAGGCAACCGCATATTTGTACAACGGAAGTTCTGGCGCCTATGTTGGGTCGCTCGATCTCCGGTATTTCGGAATGCGCATGCCGCGTACGCTTGTTTTCGACGTCGCAGAGCACCGTTTACCAATATCGACACTGATTGAGGTCCGCTTCGGTATTGACGGAGGGGGAACGCCGCGGATTCCGCGGCCACCGACCATTACGAGCGTAGCTCTTCTTCTCGTGGAACGTAAATTCCACGCACAACAAAGCGTTCGCATCACGATCGCCAACCCTTGAAGGAGATACTCATGAGTTACCAAACAGGTCTTAGCGGCTTATCAGCAGCATCCACAGATCTTGATGTGATCGGCAACAATATCGCAAATGCGAATACGGTGGGGTTCAAAAGTTCGACAGCACAGTTCGCGGACATGTACGCGAATGCCGTCGCTACAGCTGTGAATAACCAGGTCGGAATCGGTACCCATTTGTCGACCGTCGAACAGAATTTCGCCAACGGTACATTCACGGAAACCAATCAGCCACTCGATATAGCCATCAACGGAAACGGCTTCTTCCAATTATCGAGTGGCGGATCTGCGGTCTATTCACGAAACGGCGTGTTTCACCTGGACAAGAGCGGTGCAATTGAAAATGCACAGGGTCAACAACTCATGGGCTATTCTCCCGGACCCAACGGGAAAATGAATACAGGCAGCGCTGGGCCGATAATCATTTCCACGGCGGACGTGCCTCCTGTAGCGACGAAATCAATTGCAGCCGCTTTCAATCTTAATTCCACTGATCCCGTCCCTTCGAAAACGCCGTTCGATCCATCCGACTCGACGACATTCAGTTATAGTCAACCCGTGCCGATCTACGATTCACTCGGCGGCGCTCAGACTGTATCGGTCTACTTCGTGAAAAAAGCGACGGGTTCTTATGAGGTGTACGCGACCTCGGGTTCGTCATTGACTCCAGCCGGTCCGAACCCAGCAGGCGATCTGGGAGCAATCACGTTTGACAATTCGGGCCGCCTGACTTCGCCAGGCGCTTCCAACCTTAGCTTCACCATCCCTAACGGTGCGGACGGTGGGGTCACGACGCAATCCTTGTCGCTGGATTTGACAAGTACGACCCAGTACGGTGGGAAGAACGGCGTAATCAGTTTGCAGCCAGACGGCAATAGTTCAGGGCAACTCACGTCGTTCTCCGTTGGCCCTGACGGGGTATTGACCGGCTCGTTTTCGAACGGCACCACTCTTGCCCTTGGCCAGGTGGTGCTCGCGACCTTCGCCAATCCGAATGGTCTCGTGAATCTCGGAAACAACGCGTATGCGCAGACATCTGAATCTGGCGTTGCTCAAATTTCCACACCCGGTTCGACCAATCACGGGGTGCTGCAAGGTGCGGAGACCGAAAACTCAAACGTGGACCTGACAGCGGAGCTTGTTCATTTGATTACGGCGCAGCGTAACTACCAGGCAAATGCACAGACGATCAAGACTCAGCAGACGGTTGATCAGGCGCTCATCAATATATAGTTGATACGTCATCCTATGGGTTGATGGACGATTCGATAACGTGAGGCTGGAATTCTGTGTTTGCGCGAAGCCTTGTACCTTGTGAAGAGAAAAGATACAAGGCTTACGAATATCGGACCAGACGAATCTGGGCTATTCGACGCTTGAGGGAGGGCATGCGGTGTTCGTGCCGATTTGGTGTCGCGTTGATCAGCAATAACCCGCAATGCCGACGGTACAGAGGGACGTGCCCGGTGGCCTGTCTGCCACCGGGGTTCGTGTGCGAGCCCTATGAGCAAGCCATACAGGGCAAAGAAGACCCATCGCGACGATGCCCAACAACGACACCTGCCATCCAGATTGGTGACGGCGTGCGAACAATCCGTCGAGTCGATCGGCCAACAGCGCACCCGCGAGGAGACCAGCGCATGCCCATATGCATACGCTGGCGCAGTCGTGCAAAATAAAGGAGCGTGTTTTGATTGCCATGGCTCCGCAAAGAGGAACGGCGATCAACGAAAGGCCGGGTACAAAACGGACAATCATTAACGCACGCGCGCCACGTCGAGAAAAGAAGTGCTCGAATCTAGTAACGCTCGATTGCCTCGCGAACGACAGCTTACATACCAACTGGAGGGCGCGTCTGCCGTAGCGCTTGCCGCCTTGAAACCAGAGAAAGTCGCCAAGAACACCACCGGAAACGGCGGCGCCGAGCAGAATGGCGAAGTGAAGCAGTGTACGCGCGAGGTCATATCTTGCAATAGTGATGCTCGCGCCGATCGTCATTAGCGTCGTGATGGAAGGAAACGGCAGACCAAGCGATGAGGCTAGCACGCTGAAGAATACGATCAACGCTCCATACTGAGAAAGCAGTTCATGGGAAAACATTTTATGATCCTGAGAAAATGATTTCGTCGTGGTCGTAACACTCGAGCGGGAAAGACCTGCATGAGGTTTATCAGTACCCTTTTCCGGTGAATTCAGAAATCGTTTGTGTTGATAGCGCACGAAGCGAATCTGAACGCATATCGTATGCGTATCCTGTTCGGCATAGAAGACTGCGCACTGCGGTTTCCATGTTGCCTGAAAAGCAACAAACGCCGGGTGATCGCATAAACCTTCTGGCATGAAGTGTGATGGAACAGGCCGCGCAAGTATCTCCTGAGTACGTCGCCCGCTGACACGCTGGTCAAGGAACTCGTACGACTCGCCACGTTGCGATTTGAACTCGGCGCAGCCCCGATGGCTCGCTTCGTAGTCCCATTGTGCGCAAACAGCTTCAGATTGCTCCAGCCAGCCACAGCGCGACGTTGACAGAGTAACGGTGGATGTCCCGGAGGGCTTGCCGCTCGGTCTGCATCCCATTCGCGAGAGCTTCGGTGACAAAGCTCGGACAACCGAGTCGCGTGTCCCAGTTGTAGTCGGCAAAATGATGAAAGGTACTTTGGGCGACTGCGGGACCTCCCCGGATCGAAGGTTCGAATACGACTGCAAGATTGAAACTCTTTCCTGTTACTTTGCTTTTGCCTCGTGCGATCACTCGAGCTGGTTCGTCGTCAGGAGCGTCAACGGCGCCCTCATGGGGGTGTGCTGGCAGGAACCGGATTGCGCCGCCAGGAGAGTCAGGATCCGCCAATACGGGATGTGTGGGGCCAACGATCGTGACTTTCTGAAAGTCTCCGTTTGTGCCCGAGTGAAAATTGGGCCACGAGATGTGGGTTGAGAACGGGTCGTCGGCCACACGTCTGGATTGGTCGGGAGCTAAATTGCGCGTGTGAAAGTGGTGTGCCTTGCCCACCCCGCCTAAACTGCACAGTGAACTGCCCAGATCCATGTGATCCCTGGTGACCAACAGGCCGCGACCTGCGCGTCGGAATCGCGTGATTCCCTCGCAATCTTCCGAGGTCAGACCGTCGCCTTCGTCAACGGCAAACAACCACAACTCGTCGAACCCGGTTTCATCGAGGCGAGAAAGAATTGGGTCCGGCTGCCCGAGCCGCTCGCGGTCCCGAGCAACGACATTGAACGTCACGCGCCCTTCAGAATCTTGCCGTGTCCGCAGTAATTCTGCCAAGCGGCTGAATCGCGCAATCGACCAGTTGTAGCTGCAAGGCAGGATGGTCGTTTGAAGCAGGATCTGGATGGTACGCATGATGGTTAGTTAGTCGCGGCGATCAATCACGTGGCGGAACGAGCCGCCTGGTAGACGAGGGGCACTTTGGCGTTCTCGCGACTTCGGCGCATCCGCGAGCACGCGGCCGAACGACAGGATGGCGACAAGCTCCGGATAGAGAATGCGTTTCATGGCACCTCTATCATTCGGTTGGTGGATGCGGGATCAGGCGCCTGTCTGCGAGTGGCGGAGCCATTCGTCGAATCCGATGCGGCCGAGGCGCGCCTCGCCCAACGGCACGAGCGAATGCTCCTCGACCAGGCCGCCGAAATATCGGGCCTCGGGGTCTCTCACGACCTCACGCCGATCGCCGGCGACCTTCAGATAGCGGGCGATGATTTCGTTGAACGGCGCTCGTTCCGGGCCGGCGATCTCGACGATGCCGCTTCGCGGAGCCGTGAGCGCCACATCGGCAACGATCGCAGCAACGTCGTCAGCCGCGATGGGCTGGAACAGGCCTGGTGAAACCCTGATTACGTTTCCATCCGCACTTGACGCGGCGATGCCGCCGAGGAATTCCATGAACTGCGTGGAGCGGATGACGGTGTAGGGGATGCCGGAGGTCTCGATCAGCTTCTCCTGCGCGACCTTGGCGCGGAAATAGCCGTTAGCGGGCGTTCGGTCGATTCCGACGATGGATAGCGCGACATGATGCCGGACGCCCACTGCTGCCTCGCCCGCGAGAAGGTTGCGGCTGGAAGCCTCGAAGAATTCCAGCACCGCCTTGTCTTCAAATGATGGTGAATTAGCAAGGTCGATCACCACCTGCGCGCCGGCCACGGCCTCCTTGAGTCCCTCTCCGGTGATGCTGTTGATACCGCTTCTGGGCGAGGCAGCGACGACCTCGTGGCCGTTCTGGCGCAGAATGGCGACGGCCTTCGAGCCAATCAGGCCGGTGCCGCCGATGACGACGATCTTCATGGTTTGCTATCCTTTGTCGACCACTCGATACCCCAATTGGGCTCGAATGCAGGTGAGGAAAAGTCTGGGATTTTTCGCGGATGAATCGATCTGATATCGCGATATTCCCACGATCAACTCACACTTTAATGACCGGCATTCGTGCTGCCTTGAGGCCGATGACCACGGGTGGCCGGCGCGTGAGTCCAACTGTCGGTCGCAGCGCTGGTTTTCGATGGACGGCCATCCTCGGTGTTGCTGGTTGGCGTGGACTCCGACAGAGCATTTTGCGGGTCGGATGTGCCCTGAGCATGCGCTACGCTCGTCTAAGCACATCGTGATCGTAGGCGGGCGCCGCCTGTTGCGGTAGACACGCAAACAGACACACGGTGTTGTCCGCTCGGCACCAGTCAAAAGCAGGCCCAAGGACTTTCACCCAGTGGAAAGCGCCGCCCTTTCACTGCGCACGTCATCTACGGACAATTACCCGCACTCACGCTCGGACATTCGGACATTGGCTCCGTTTCTGGCAACGGACGTAAGCGGGGCAATTGATACCGATGTCGTTCCGTCTTGTTGATTGTTGTCGTCGAGGCAACATGGTGAGTTCGCTCGCGGGGCTACTAGCCCTCGATGTCCGAGTCTACGATCTGTCCTGACGGTGCCGCGCAAGCGACGTCTGTGATGTCGCTTGCGTGCGCGGCCGCCATCGTTCTCCGAGTTCGGGAATCATGCTCAGCGATCTCGACACTCGCCGCTGAATAAAGCAGGCACCCGTTGCTATGAGTTCGGTGCTTATCGTCGACTTCGTAATTTTCCAACCGAAGGCAATAATCATGTCGCAGAAAATCCTGATAGTGGGTGCCGGCTTCGCTGGAGTGTGGGGTGCACTAGGCGCGGCTCGCGTGCTCGATGGTGCTGGCGTAAGGAACAGTGACGTTGAAATCACCTTGATCTCCCCGAAACCGGAATTGCAGATCCGTCCGCGGCTGTACGAAAGCGAGCCGCAGCGGATGGCTGCACCGCTGCGTCCGCTGCTGGACGCCGTAGGAGTGAATTTTCTGGAAGGCAGTGTCGAAGAGATATCCGTTCATGACAAGACGGTAAGTGTCGTGTCGGCCAACGGGTCGACGCGTTCGCTCGCCTATGACCGGTTGCTGTTGACCAGTGGCAGCAGGTTGAACAGGCCGCCGATTCCGGGTCTGGCGGAGTACGCATTCTCTGTCGATCGTATTGAGGACGCGGTAGCGCTCGACAACCACTTCAGAGAGCTGGCGAAACGGCCGGATTCGCCGGCACGCAACACTGTTGCAGTTGTCGGATGTGGCTTTACGGGTATCGAGGTCGCAACTGAATTGCCTAAGCGAATGCGCGAGCAGTTTGGTGCTCACGCGGCGGTTCGTGTAGTCGTGATCGGATCCCAGGACGATATTGGTCCCGATCTCGGCCCCAATCCTCGACCGTATGTATCTGAAGCCTTTGACTCGCTGGGCGTTGAGACGGTACTTGGATCTGGCGTGGTGTCGGTCGATGCGGACGGGGTTCGCACTGCGGCGGGTACCCGTATCGAAGCCATGACCGTGATCTGGGCGGGTGGAATGCGTGCCAGCTCACTGACAGCGCAAGTTTCCTCGCATCTTGACCCACTTGGACGCGTCGAGGTGACACCTGATCTTCGCGTGGCAGAAGCACCTGAGGTATTTGTAGCGGGCGATGTTGCGCGAGCTCGGAGCGACGATGACGGCCACTATGCATTGATGTCCTGTCAACACGCTATCGTGATGGGGCAATTCGGTGGGCACAACGTAGCCGCAGATCTGATCGGTGTTCCGACACTGGAATATAGACAGCCGTTCTATGCGACCTGCCTCGACCTCGGTGAATGGGGCGCTGTTTACTCGGAAGGCTGGGATCGACAGATCAAACTGACGCATGCGGAAGGAAAGGCGCGCAAACAGATGATCAACACGCAATGGATCTACCCGCCAGCGCCGAACCGTACCGAAGCGTTGGCAGCGGGTAACCCGCAAGCTTCCCCCGGCTAACCCGTTGGCGCCGCCTAAGCTGTTGTGATGAGCGGAGTCGGTCAACCACGTGCGGCAGCGGCAATGAACGTCTTCAACAGGCAATCACACGTTGCTGCCGCTCGAGGGGCGTTGAGTCAGTCAACAACGGTCACGATATTGACAGTCCCTTGTCTGGCCATCTTTGCATACGGACACAGGCGTTCCGCGGTTCGAACCATCTCTTCCGCCACGCATCGGTCAACGCCCGGCATCCGAACCCGGAGATCGATGACCAATGCATAGCCTCCATCCATGGGATCACGACCAAACGAAACCTGCACCTCCACAGCAGTATCGTTGATCTCCATTGCGGCGCGTTTCCCGATCAGGTTTAGCGCCCCGTGAAAACACGCGGCAAAGCCCGCCGCGAACAGCTGCTCGGGATTGGTCCCGTTACCGGGTCCGCCGAACTCGGTGGGTAGCCGCAGTTCCACGACAAGATTTCCGTCATCTGAACGGGCCACGCCAGATGCGCGGCCGTGTCCCGTCTCGCCGCCGGAAACGGTGACAGTCGTTGTGTACAGTGGATGAAAATCCCGGCCCCGATACCTGTCGAGGAGGGAAAGCGGGGGAGCTTGCAGCTTCTTGTCGTCCATGGTGCGGTCTCGAGTTCTGTGATGCGCGTTCCGGTTCCCAGTTGTCAATTTGCCGAAGCCTGCCTTACCAGGGCGGGCTGCACCTGCAGAAGCAAGCACGGTCTCCCGGACTTCGAGGAATTGCATGGAACGAACGATCGTATAGTAAATGGGGCCGCCTCTCGCCCACCCCGATTTCTGGTAGGGGACGGGACAACGCCGCCCCCATGGTAGATGAGCGCGGATGGTAACGGTAGAGTCGTCCAGGGAGACATGATGTTTCCAGTTTGGCGCCAATCCAAATGGTCACACGAAACTGGAGCGCCTCGACACGCGCTCGAGGCGGTTGATTCCGTGCTCGCGCGCAGGGGTGTCGATGGGCGTGGGACATTAAGACTGGCGGGTCCCGATCGAGCCGGGCGAAGCGTATGAAAGTTGCTTGGACCCAAACGCACCGGCTAGATGAGAGCGGCCGCGTTCAGCAATTTTTTTGCACTAGGCAAGTGCTAGACTTCTAAACGCCAGACCTCCGTGTGACGGCGCCGCATGCGGAATGCGGCCGTCCCGACGGGTATTGATATTCGGGCGTCAAGCTTCTGTGGATGCACGAAGATCGGGTGAGACAGAGCGGAATAGGAAACGCCTGTAGGGAAATCCTGACAGTCCTTGATGCAGTCGCTGGTATCTGTCCAGCTGGAGGCTGCGTCCCGGACTGTAGTGCGACGGTCGTCCCGGGTTGCATTCACAGGCGTTTCCCGTCTTGCCAGGGCAGCGTCAATCACGGTCACTTCATAGCTGCAACACGATAGTCGTTGTCGGCGCCAGAACGCATGCTGGCGCCCCGGACGGCTCACCCGTTCATGTCTCAGTAGTGGGGCCATCAATGGATCAATCGGATACATCGCAGCGAGGCTTTCGCGTTGGCTTGCCAAATAACGCCGACGCTTTGTCTACCTGTTTCGCGACGAGCTACGCGGGGATCATCGCGTTCATGGCGGTCGCGACCGAGGGAAGCTTCGCCAAAGCCGGGGAACGATTGGGGGTTGGACGCTCGGCTGTCTGTCGAAATGTTCAGAAGCTTGAAACACAGCTAAGCACTCGCCTTTTTCTCCGAACGACAAGGTCAACAAACCTGACACAAGAGGGCGAGAGGTTCTTCGAGAACTGCAACCAGGGCGTGACCCATATCGTCGAGGCAATGAACGACATGCTGGACCTCCGCCAAGGTCCACCTCGTGGCTTCGTTCGAATCCGCTCGACGGTTGGATTTGGACGCAAGGTGGTTGCTCCGTTGCTTTTCAAGTTTTCCGAGGTCTACCCGGATATCGCGGTAGATCTGAGCCTGGATGACAGGCCAGCCGATTTCGCTGCAGAACAGATCGATGTCGCGTTTCGCGATGGGTGCATCGAGGACTCCAGCATTATTGCGAAACAGTTGATTCCAATGCAGATGGTACTCTGCGCATCCCGTGCCTATGCCGAAGAGCGGGGACTGCCATCTACGCTGGAAGATCTGGGGCATCACGACTGTATCAACTTGAGATCCAACGGTCGCGTCTTTGAGTGGGATTTCAAGGTCGACGGCCATATGCGAAAGTATCTGCCGACCGCCAGATTGACTTTCAATGATGCAGGCCTGGTATTGCAGGCAGTCCTGGAGTGTCGCGGAATCGCCCAGATGCCGGGCTATCAGGTATGTGATTACATCGCGCGCAATGAACTCGTCATGGCCTTAAGGCGGTATGTGCCGGACGACCGGGGCCACTACATCTGCTATCTCTGCCGACAGAATTTGCCGTCACGCATTCGCGTGTTTGTCGATTTCATGACGGAGGAGATTCGGGCGCTCAACCCGTTTTGCCTGGGAGAATTCAATCCGGACTATTTGGAAAGCGGGCGTCAGGCGTGAAGCTATTCATGCCACCCTAGGTGGTGCGATCACATTATCGATATGCTTCGCGGTCACAAACCCTACCCACATTGCACAAAAATATTGACGACGATAAAGACCGGCTGAAGGCTTCAATCACTTGCCTCCTCAAAGAGCCATCATGGTCGAAGAAATCGTACATATCCCGGCCCGCTCTGAAACCCTTGTGCGCCCTTCAAATGCTGCGTTTAAGGCCACCGTGCTCATGTATCGTGGCGCTGCCTCAATTACAAACGTAGCCGCCTCAATTCCGTCAAGATGCGCACATGTCGAACGGACATTGCCGTCCGACAGCGCCGCTTGCCTCGGCATCCATCATTTAGTTTGCAAATCGGTCCATCAATTTGTGTGGACGCTCAGCCGGCCAGCTTCGGCGAGCGGTACCGTGGCGGCGCCTATTGGTGTCTGCGCGGCAACAGTGAGTGGTCTGATGCGTATCTACCGAGGTCGGGACTCGGCGCCTACTATTCCAACATGGCTTCGCGATTGACTCGACTGACTTGACAGGTCGTTGAGGTCGTTAGTGGAGGGCGTCATGTTTCGTCTCGGACCCCTGTCGGTGTTTGTAGGCTGGATCATGCTATCCGCGGTCAGTGTTGGACTTGCAATTGCTGTCTCGTTCAGCGGCATTTTCTGAAGTCTGATACCGACCTCCCAGATCGCGATCTTCCGTAGTCGGCGAGGTGTGAGAGCTGAAAGATGCGACTCGCAAAGCGGACACCTAACTGGATTAGCAATCCGCACGGGTGTGCTTGAGGGCGACCGCACGACTCGATCTTCCTGACAGCCCATTTGCCGGCGGCGGGTGAATGTAAATCCACCGTGATGAATTGATCATTTTTCCTGAGGGGGCCTCCTCGGAAGGACTCGCTTTGCCTTCGGCCCCGGGGAGGGGGATTGGCTCTTCGGTGTGTTTATGTACGAGGTCCGCCGGTGGTACTGAACTCATCACGGATATGACATTGGTAGCTCGCCATGGAAACTCCTTATGTTGATTGGCTCGTAACTTCGCCGGCGTTGACCAGCACAGAACGCGCTATCGCAGTTGGTGCCCATCTTGTCAGTGAGCGGGAAGGCTATACACACCACGGAATTTATGCGGGGAATGGGCAGGTTATTCACTATGGGGGCTTTCATCATTCCGCGAAACGGCGCCCCATTGAATATATTCCATTGCATGGTTTTGCAGCAGAAAAGGGAATAAAAGTTCAGTCTGAACCAGACGCTATTTATACCGGAACTGATGCTGTGGCGAGGGCTAGATCTCGCCTCGGCGAAGACCAATATCGGTTGCTGACCAATAATTGCGAACACTTCTGCACATGGTGTGTACTAGGCGTCGGGCGTAGTGAACAGGTACGCCGGTGCTTAAGGAATCCGTGGGCAGGTATCAAGACGCTCTTTGCGCTTGCGAAGACGGAATGCATGCCCCCCATGACCGCGCGAAGCCGACTCGTCGGGACAGTCGCTGTTTAAGTTGCACGGCGTGTCGTCGAGGTCGCACCAGATGTGCACCGCGATTCTCTACGAAGAACTCTTTTACTCAACGATCTGATAGGCCAGAAAATGAACATTCAGTCACACACGGAACAGCGCGTATCACGCGCGCTGAAGCTGGGTGTCTCGGCGATGTTAGCGGCCGTGCTGTCGGCGTGCGTGAACTACGCCGGCATCCACAGCGACGCGAAAACGGCCGATCCGCAGCAGTATGCGACGCAGCAAAGCCTTCCCGCCGAACAAGGTCATTGGCCCGGCGCCAATTGGGCTGACCAGTTCGGCGACGCGCAACTGAAGGCGCTGATCGACGAAGCGTTGAAAAGCAACCCGACGCTCGACCAGGCGTATGCCCGCGTTGCGTCTGCATCGGCATACAGCGAAACGGCGAGGGCGAGCACGATGCCGCACGTCGACGCGAGCTATTCGCTCACACGTCAACAGTTGTCGAATACAACATTCGTACCGCCTCCATTTGGTGGCTCGTGGCAGACGGAGAACAAAGGCTTGCTGAGTGCTTCCTATGACCTCGATCTGTGGGGAAAAAACCGCGAAGCGCTGAAAGCGGCAATCTCGCAGCTTCAGGCAAGCGAGGCCGATGCGGAAATCGTCAAGCTGACTCTGACGACGTCGATTGCCCGCACGTACAACCAGCTCGCGCGTCTGTATGCGTTGCGCGATATCGCGCAACAGGAAATCACGCAGCGCGAGCAGATCGACCGAATCACCGCGGCCCGCATCGCGACGGGCCTGGAAACGGAAGTCGAACGCAAGACCGCACAGGCCAATCTTGCAACGAGCCGCGCGACGCTGAAATCGTTCGATGGGCAGATCCTCACGACGCGTTATCAGATCGCCGCGCTGCTCGGCGCGGGCCCCGACCGTGGCCTGCAGATCGCACGGCCGACGCTTGGTATTGGCGACGAAGTGCGTCTGCCCGACAACCTGCCCGCCGATCTCGTAAGCCGCCGCCCGGAGATCGTCGCTGCGCGCTGGCGCGTCGACGCGATGACCCACGGCGTGAAGGAAGCGAAGGCCGAGTTCTATCCAGACATCAACCTGAGCGCCGCAATCGGGCTCGACGCTTTCGGCTTCGGCCGCTTTCTGACGGCAGTGAGCCGCACGGCATCGGCCGGTCCGGCAATCCACCTACCGATCTTTGACGCAGGCGAACTGCGTGCGCAACTGAAGGGCCGCTATGCCGATTTCGACTATGCCGTCGCGACCTACAACCAGGCGCTCGTGACAGCGTTGAGGGAAGTCGCAACGCAACTCGCCGACGTGCGTTCGACGGATGCGCAGCTTGTCGATGCGCAGACCGCGCAGGACGCCGCACGCAAAGCCGCCGAACTCGCGCTTGTGCAATACAAGGCCGGTCTCACGAATCAACTGACCGTATTGAACGCTGACGTCAACGCGCTTTCCGCCAATCAGAGCGTCGCGAATTTGCGCATGAACCGCCTCGACCAGCAGATTGCACTGGCTTCTGCGCTGGGCGGCGGTTTCGTCGACACGTCGAACGCAGACGCTGCAGCAGCGCCGCGCGCCGACGCGTCCGCACCCAACACGCCTGTCGTCGCCGCGCGCTGAGCGGCTGCCTACCGAATCTGTCTGGAGACTTGAAATGAGCGAAATCGATGCAACGGAGCGCCAGGAGACCCACGCTGCGGGCGCGAAACATGATGCGGCACAGACGAAAGTTTCTGTTGCAAACGAATCCAACACACGCAAGCGCAAGGCGCTGCTCGCGCTGCTCGGCGTGGCTGTCGTCGTGTCGGCGGCGGCTTATGGCGCGTATTACATGACCTATGCGCGCTACCATGAATCCACCGACGATGCGTACGTCAGCGGCAACCTCGTGCAACTGACGCCGCAGGTGGCGGGCACCGTCGTCGCCGTGAATGCCGACGATACGCAGATCGTTAAAGCGGGCGACCGCGTCGTTACGCTCGACAACGCCGACGCGAAAATCGCACTCGGCAACGCCGAAGCGACGCTGGGGCAGACCGTGCGGCAAGTGAGCAGCCTGTACGTGAACAACGATTTCTATGCAGCGAACGTCACGCAGAAGCAGTCCGATCTGGCCCGCGCGCAGGACGATCTGCACCGACGCCAGGCCGTCGCCGATACGGGCGCGGTGTCGGCCGAAGACATCGCGCACGTTCGCGACACCGTGACGGCCGCGCGGGCCGCGCTCGACGCCGCGCGTCAACAGGCGCAAGCCAACCGTGCGTTGACCGACCGCACGACGATCGAACAGCACCCGAACGTGCAAGCCGCCGCGTCGAGGGTGCGCGATGCGTATCTCGCCTATGCGCGCAACACGTTGCCCGCGCCCGTCACAGGCTATGTCGCGAAGCGTTCGGTGCAGGTCGGCCAGCGGGTGTCGCCGGGCACGCCGTTGATGGCGATCGTGCCACTCGACGGCGTGTGGGTCGATGCGAACTACAAGGAAAGTCAGTTGCGCAGCATGCGCATCGGTCAACCCGTCACGCTGACGGCCGATGTGTATGGCGGGAAGGTGAAGTATCACGGCCGCGTCGTGGGCTTCTCGGCGGGCACGGGCAGCGCATTCGCGAGCTTGCCGGCGCAGAACGCGACGGGCAACTGGATCAAGATCGTTCAGCGTCTGCCTGCACGTATCCAGCTCGATCAGAAGGAACTCGAAGCGCATCCGCTGCGCATCGGCCTGTCGATGGATGTCGATGTCGATACGCGCGGCAACACGGGCCCGCAGCTCGGCGCGGCGACGAACACCTCGTATCGCACGGATGTGTTTGCCGAATACGGCGCGCAGGCAGACGCCGAGATCGAGAAGATCATCGCGCAGAACATTGTCCCTTTGCATGCTGGGTCCACGGGCAGCGTCGTATCGTCGATACCTTCCGCAAAGCGCGACGCAAGCGACAAGAGTGGTGCTAAACAGCGAGCAGGTTAAATCGCATCCCGGGGTGCGCCTCGTAGTCGCGCCCTAGTTTAATCAATAGTCTGACAGGCCGGATCAATGCACCGGATCTGTCGAAAACTTCAGACTGGAAGCGAGATGAATTCCTCGACGCAACTTGCACTGCCTCCGTTGACAGGCGGAAAGCTGGTTCTCGCGACAATCGCCGTCGCGCTCGCGACGTTCATGAACGTACTCGATTCGTCTATTGCCAACGTTGCGATTCCAACCATCTCGGGCAACCTCGGCGTATCCGTCGACGAAGGCACATGGGTGATCACGCTCTTCTCGGCGGCGAATGCCGTCGCGATTCCACTGACGGGTTGGCTCACGCAGCGCGTCGGCCAGATCAAGCTGTTCGTGGCTGCAATCGTGCTGTTCGTGTTCTCCTCGTGGCTGTGCGGCGTCGCGCCGAACCTGATCGTGCTACTCGCTGCGCGCGTATTGCAGGGAGCCGTCGCGGGCCCGCTGATTCCCCTCTCGCAGGCGATTCTGCTCGGCTCGTATCCGAAGGAAAAAAGTTCGACGGCGCTGTCGCTGTGGGCGATGACGGCGACGGTCGGGCCGATCGCCGGTCCCGCGCTGGGCGGGTGGATCACAGATAGCTACAGTTGGTCATGGATCTTCTACATCAACATTCCAGTGGGTCTGTTTGCCGCGGCCGTGACGTGGGTGATCTACCGCGACCGCGAGACGCCGGCGCGCAAACTGCCCATCGACAAGGTTGGCCTGATGTCACTCGTCGTGTGGGTCGCGTCACTGCAAATCATGCTCGACAAGGGCAAGGATCTCGACTGGTTCAGCTCTCCCGTGATCTGCATTCTTGCGGTCGTCGCGGCGATCAGCTTCCTGTTCTTCCTGATCTGGGAGTTCACGGAGAAGAACCCGATTGTCGATCTTCGCCTCTTCGCAGGACGCAATTTCCGCGGCGGCACGATTGCGATCTCGGTCTCGTATGCGGTGTTTTTCTCGAACCTCGTGATCTTGCCGCAGTGGATCCAGGGCTATCTCGGCTATCGTTCGGTGGATGCGGGTCTCGTGACCGCGCCGCTTGGGATTTTCGCTGTGCTGCTTGCACCCGTGATGGCGAAGATCATGCCGAAGTCCGATGCACGGGTGCTCGCGACGCTGGCCTTCCTCGGCTTTGCAGGCGTGTTCTTCATGCGCTCGCACTACACGACGGGCGTCGATCCTTATACCCTGGTGCTGCCAACGCTGCTGCAAGGCATTCCCATGGCGCTCTTTTTTACCCCGCTTACCGCAATCATCCTGTCAGGGCTGTCACCCGAGAAGATTCCGGCGGCCGCCGGCCTGTCCAACTTCGTGCGCGTGTTCGCGGGCGGCGTCGGCACGTCATTGATCTCGACGGGCTGGAACGACCGCACGATCCTGCATCATGCGCAACTCGCCGAACAGTCGGGCGTGAACAACCCTGACTATATGAGCGCCATCGCGAACCTCCACGCGACGCTCGGCGGCGGCATGGACCAGGCCGCGGCGTTATTCGAACGCTCGCTGAACGCGCAGGCTGCGATGCTCGGGCTGAACGACATTTTCTGGCTCTCATCAATGATCTTCATTGTGATCATTCCGCTGGTCTGGCTCACTAAGCCCGGCAAGGGCGGCGGCGGGGCGGCGGGTGCTCACTGAGTAAGACCACTTCACGTACGCGAGGAATTCAATGATGCTACTGTGCCGTCTTTTGTCTGCCACAAGTCTGTCCATCCTTCTGGCTGCGTCGGCCGTTGCGCAGCCGCCGACCGACTTCAAGCTCTCGAGCCCCGACATTGCTCCGGGCGGCAAGATCGATAACAAATTCGTGCTCAACGCTTTCGGTTGTACCGGTGGAAACGTGTCACCCGCACTTGTCTGGAAAAATGCGCCGGCGGGGACGCGGTCGTTTGCACTGGCGGTATACGATCCGGATGCGCCGAGCGGGAGCGGTTGGTGGCACTGGACGGTCTACAACATTCCCGCAGCCGTTACACAAATGCCGCGAGGTGCCGGCAACGATCCGTCACGTTTGCCTGTCGGCGCCAATCCCGGCATGAACGACTTCCAGGACACCGGCGCGGTTGGAGCCAACGGTAACTATGGTGGCCCCTGCCCGCCGGTGGGCGACAAGCCACATCATTATGTCTTTACGTTGTATGCGTTGTCGGTCGACGACTTCTATGCCGCAGCGGGCATTCCGAAGACGGGTACCGCCGCCCTGCATGGCTTTGCACTGAACAAGGCGTTGGGTGACAAGGTGCTCGGCAAGGCGTCTTTTTCTGCCTACTACGGCCGATAACGGACGACCGGCCGTGCCCGGTCGTGGTGACGGAGGAGCGCCCCTCGCGGGCGCGTCATACGCAGTCGGAAACGAGAGTTTCAGTCGTTCATGTCGATTAGCTCGTCATAGCGAACCGCCTTACTGCGACAGAACCGGTTTTGTTCATGTTCAAGTTTCCTCAAGACATCAAGCACGCGGCGTTATGAGTTGCGGTCGTCGTCCGGCGGCATAAGCGCGACGACGTTCTCAATTCCATGCCGCGCCATCTTGGTGTAAGGACAAAAGCGTTCCGTGTTGCGTACCAGTTCCCCGGCGACGGCGCGCTCGACACCAGGCAAACGGACGCGGGTGTGCGCCGTCAACTTGAACAAGCCATCGATCGGGTCGCGGCCGAAGTCGACCGTGACGTCCACGGAGGCGCCGGGAATCGGAATGCCCGACCGGGCCGCAAGCAGACTCATCGCGCCATGAAAGCAGGCTGCGTAGCCCGCTGCGAATAGCTGCTCCGGATTGGTGCCGCCGCCAGGGCCGCCTAGTGCTTCCGGTATTCGCAGGTCGACTGCGAGCTGGCCGTCATCGGAGCGGGCAATGCCCGACGCGCGTCCGTGACCCGCGTCGCCGCCTGTTACGGTGACGGTGGTTGAATACAGCGTTTGCGCGTCTTGCCCGTAATATTTGTCGAGCAATGTCAGCGGCGGTGGACGCAATGTTGTCATGGCGCGCCTCGTATGTGCTTGACAGTGTTTTACCGGACTGGCCGCGATTAGCGTGCCGTCTGTACAGGAAGTATCTTAGGCGCGAGCTATGTCATGCGGTAGGGCCGCCAAGGGATTCGCCGTGTTGCATCAGAAGCACCAGTCAACACAGCGTCGTTTGGAGCGTCATCATTCGACCGCCGATAACGTCGTCATCGTCGTAAGACACTGCAGATCGAGTGCTCTCGTGTGCTCGGTCATGTAGTCGATGAACACACGGATCCGGGCCGGAAGATGCTTGCGGCTGAGATAGCAGAGGTAGTGACCGCCGTCTTCGGGTGCATGCTGCGCGAGGCAGCGGAGGAGCTGCCCGTTGCCAAGCAGATCGCAAACCTGATAGGCCGGCAACTGCGCAATGCCCACCCCATCGAGCACCGCCTGCAGGATTAGGTCCTCGTCGTTGAACGTATGCAGCGCGACAGGCTGGCGCCGTTGCGCGAGACCGTCGACCTTGAATTCCCACGCCCGAACGCGGCCGGACGCCGTCCGGAAGTTGATGCAGCGATGATCTGCCAATTCATCGACATCCCGGGGCAAGCCGTGAATCCGCGCATAGGCGGGCGACGCACAGACGATCATCTGCATCGGAATCAACTGCCGCGCTACGATTCCGCTGTCCTCCATGCGTCCATCGCGAAACGACACGTCGACGCGATCGGCAGTGAAGTCGGCGTCGGCGGGGCGATCGTTCAGCAACAGTTCCAAGGCTATCTCGGGATATTGCGTGTGAAAGCCTCGCAGCAGTGGCGCGACAATCTTGCGGCCGAAGCCAGGCGTCGAGCCGATGAGCAGATGGCCGCGCGGCGGCCCGTTGCGCAGCTCCCGCATGTCTTCTAGCGCCTGGGCGATACGCTCCATACCCGGCTGACAGTTCTCATAGAAGAGTTCGCCCTCGCGCGTCAGCGACGTGCTGCGAGTCGTGCGCAGGAAGAGACGTGTGTCGAGCTGCGCCTCGAGTTTCTGCACGTTGCGGCTAACCGAGGAACGACCAATGCCGAGGCGATCGCCTGCACGGGCAAAGCTGCCTTCGCTGGCAACGGCCAGAAAAGAAACGACGCCAGCGTAACTGGTCGCAAATCTGCTTGCAAACGGATCGTCGGCGCTGGCGGCGGGGGAGCGTGATGGGAAAGCTGAGATGGGAGCGCGGTTCGGGGAGTCCATGCTAGGCCAGACGTATCAGCACTGTTATTTGTGACATCGTGCGCCGTTTTTTTTTGCGATGGATGTGTGGGCGTGCTCACGGCGTTAGTTCCCCGGTACGAGGAATGGCCGAAGTTCTCGATTGGTCAATGGGCCGGAGATGGCTCAGAGTGTGTCAAAACGCATTTTTGGAGCGCTACAATTCTTCATCCTATAGCGGGGGATGAGCGAGATGAAGCGGTTCGTTCAAGGCGACAGTCGTACTCAGAGCTTTCTCCTCCCCGAAGCACTTGACGACTACGTAACGGACACCAATCCCGTGCGCGTAGTTGATGTCTTTGTAGACGAGCTTGATCTTCAGAAGCTCGGGTTTGAAGGCGTCGAACCAGCGTTGACTGGTCGGCCGTCGTATCACCCCGAGGTGATGCTCAAGATCTACATCTACGGTTACCTGAACCGTATTCAATCCAGCCGTCGCCTCGAACGGGAGGCCCAGCGCAATGTCGAACTGATGTGGCTTACGGGCCGTCTGGCGCCGGACTTCAAGACCATCTCGCGGTTTCGTAAGGACAACGGCAAGGCCATTCGCAGTGTATGCCGTCAGTTCGTCATGCTCTGTCAGCGTCTGGACCTGTTCTCCGATGCATTGGTCGCAATCGACGGCAGCAAGTTCAAGGCGGTGAACCATCGCGACCGCAACTTCACCAGCGCCAAGCTCGAACGACGCATGCGCGACATCGAGTCAAGTATCGCTCGCTATCTTGCGGCGATGGACACAGCGGATCGTCAGGAGCCTGCAATCGCGAAGGTCAGGACAGAGCGACTGCAGGACAAGATTGCGGCCTTGAAGGAACAGATGCGAAGCCTCAAGGAGATCGAGGTCCAACTCAACGCGGCACCCGACGGACAGGTATCGCTCACGGATCCGGATGCCCGTTCGATGAAGACACGAGGAACGGGAGTCGTCGGCTACAACGTCCAGACGGCGGTTGACGCGAAGCACCATCTGATCGTCGCGCACGTCGTTACCAATGACGGCATTGATCGTGATCAGTTGACGTCGATGGCGAAGCTTGCCCGTACAGAGATGGGTGTCGACAAGCTCACCGCAGTTGCAGATCGCGGCTACTACAAGAGTGAGGAGATACTTGCATGCCATGAGGCTGGAATAAGCGTGTTCGTTCCGAAGACGGTGACATCGAGCGCAACGGCTCATGGCCGCTTCGGCAAGGAGGACTTCATTTACAACGCAAACACGAACGAGTATCGGTGCCCAGCAGGCGAGCGGCTCATCTGGCGATTCACAACCGTTGAGCGCGGCCTGAAGATCAGTAAGTATTGGAGTTCGAATTGCCAGCAATGTCCGCTAAAAGGGGACTGCACGCCAGGTCCTCAACGTCGCGTGACACGCTGGGAACACGAAGCTGTTCTTGATGAGATGCAGGCGCGACTTGATCATGCGCCTGAGATGATGCGCATCCGGCGACAGACTGTCGAGCACCCCTTCGGCACGATCAAGGCATGGATGGGCGCCACTCATTTCCTGACGCGGACCATAGAGCGGGTGAGCACGGAGATGAGCTTGCACGTGCTGGCGTACAACATCAAGCGAGTGATCAGGCTACTCGGTTCCGAAGCGGTTATGAAGGCGATGCGGGCGTGACGCCCGTATGGGCTTGTCGAGCCTTCGTGATGTGTGCGGCTGTGATTTGACGTTCGGCTTGCCGCCATTGACATGCGGCGATCCGCGCCGAGACAGGTTTCATCAATTCCCAGTGGCTAGGCGTTTTGACACGCTCTGGGCTGGAAGCGGTCGCCCGTGGATTTTTGTGGCGTCGAAGCGTCAGATTAGACCCCGGCACAGGTCGAGGAAGTCAAGCAGCAGGAGGGGGCGCGCATTCCGAGGGCGTGGCGTGCCTGACGAAGTCCCGGCCTGGATCGTTGCCGTGGTAACACCGGGCGGATGGATAGCAGGGCAGGTCATCCCGCAGAAGGTGGCCTCGGCATCAGTTAGTGGATCGTCATTCTGGAATGACCATCGCCGCCAGGGCACCTCTCGTGGGCCGCCTTGGTGCTTTGTGGACACGCCTGTAATCAATGCGCGAAAAGTTTTCTATCTTCTCCACTGATTGCAGCGTCGTTCATCGCTATTATCGGCTCGACGTCGAAGCCCGCCACACGCCACGCATCGATACCACCAGTAAGCGGTAATGCAAGCTTGACGCCGGCCAGTCGCAACCGCTTGGCCATCCACGCCGCGGAGACTTCGTTTGGACACGAACAATAGATGACGAGCGTCCGGTTCGCCCCGTAGCGCTCCACTATCTGCGGCAGTTTCCGTTCATCGGCAAATACGGCGCCTGGAATGACAAACGGATCGAGCATTCTCCGCTCGGCGGAGCGGATATCGAACAGGATTGGACGCGGACTATTCGCGAGCAATGCATGCAATTCGCCCACGCTGATCCGCGCCTTCTCGAGCGCTTTTGCCAGCATGATTCTCCGGCAGTATCGATACAACACGAAAAGCACCAGTGCGATGCCGATCACGATCAACGCCTGCCAGCCAAGGTGGGAGATAAGTACGAAAACCACGTCGATCTGCGACGCGAATAGCGCACCGATCGCCAGCCCAACCGATGCCCACAGCGCAACGCCTGCGCAATCATGCAAGACAAAGGAGCGCAACCTGACGCCCATCGCGCCGCACAGCGGCACGGCAACGAGCGACAAGCCAGGTACGAAGCGCGCAACGACCAGCACACGGACTCCCCAGCGCCCAAAGAAGCGCTCCGTCTTCCTGACGCACGTTTCGCGCGAAAGCGACAGTTTGCAAACGGTATGAAGCGTGCGTTCGCCGTATCGCTTGCCACCCTGAAACCAGATCAGGTCGCCCAGCGCACCACCAATCACAGCGGAGCCTAACATCGTCGCGAAATGCAACAGCGTCGATGAGGCAACGTGTATGGCGAGCGCAGTGCCTGCTCCAACGGTTATCAATGTCGGTATGACAGGCAACGGCAGGCCAAGCGAAGAACCAAGCACATTCAGGAATACGACTAACATTCCGTACCGTGCGATCAACTCATGCGACAACATGGTGCTCTCCTTGTGGCTTGCACGTACCCGTCTTGAAGATCGTTCATCGCTCCGCCCGAACCGGGCTGCCCAATGCTCGCCCCACACTGACCGGCATACTAACGATGCAGGAACGAAGAACGCCATCGCCCGACCACAACTCGCTGCAACGCCAGTACATAAACAATGCGGCAATCTGCATGTCGCTGAAGTAGCCTTGCAAGCTCGGCCACACTGCGTCAGGAACAGACTGCCGGACCATAGCCACAAGATGTTCAGCCCAGGAAAGCACCGCTTTCTCACACGGAGAAAACACACCGGCGCAGCGCCATGCGCCGATGTTCTCGGCTTTCGCCGCAGGCACCCCTGCCTTACGGGCACGGCAAAGATGATGTTGAACGCACAACAAACAACCACTGATTTGTGAGGCGCGCAGATCAAGAAGCGCGATCAGGCTTTCGTCAAGCGTGTTGGTCGCAACAAAACACGGTGTATTTGGCGGCGCCGCCGCGTCCGGCATCAGACGGCCAAAGCCCTGATACGATTCCCAGGATGCATACGACGCCCCGATGCCGCGCTCGCCATATGACCGGACTGTCTTCATTCTGGTTTGCCATGACGTCGCGTCATGGCGCAGTCGGGGCAGGGATGTTTGGTTCATTTTTGCTTGACCAGCAGAAATAGAACGACCGAGGGAGGGAGTCGATACGCGCTACTTTGCGCCGGACAGTTCTTCCTCCGGCGAGCGTTTCGATGGCGGCAAAGCTTCCTTGCCCAGCCCGGCGATTTCGTTGACCTCCTGCCGATAGCGGTGCACGTCCCGCGTGACGAAGCCGATTTCGCGGCTCGGGATATCGAACCACTCGGGGTGTCCGAACGAACGGCGAATATCCTCGAGACCGCTCGCCCAATGCTCGCGCATCGTATCCTTGCTGAATTCATAGTCCTTGTAGTGCCCCTCGAACGATTTGTTCTTGTAGATCAGGTGCACGACATTGACTGCACTGCCATCCGCCGTTTGCTGCGCCTCCCGCAGCAACGGGTGCGCAAGCCGCACCTTCTCAGGAATGTGCTCGAGCAGCGCCTTGATCATCTGTGCGTGCTTCTGGTTCTGCGACATGAACGCGGTGATGGCTCGCGTACGGCTTGAATATTGAATGTCCTTGGTTCGTTCGCTGACGTCGAGAAAGTCGCCAGGCAGCTTGCCTCGCGAGCTCCACAGATCGATCTGGAAAACGAGTGTGTCCTTATGCTGGCTTTCCTTGATGATCTCGGTGAGTGGCGTGTTGGAAACCAGTCCGCCGTCCCAATAGAACTCTCCATCGATCTCGACGGCCGGAAAGCCCGGCGGCAGCGCTCCGGATGCGATGAAATGCTCCGGCGCCAGACGCATTGTCGAATTGTCGAAGTAGACGAGATTGCCCGTTCGTACGTTGACCGCTCCAACGGATACGCGAATATTCCCGTCATTGATGCGATCGAAGTTTGCGTACCGCAAAAGCGTTTCGCGCAACGCCGACGTGTCGTAATAGCTGACCTGATCAGGACGTTTCCTGCCGAGCCCTGCGAGAGGCACAGGCGTGCGCGGGGAGAAGAACCCGTCCTGGCCTTCCACCAGCGTACGCGTCGCAGCCCATGCGCTCGACCACCTGCGCCCCATATTTTCAAATCCCGGCCACGCTGGAATGCGCGCACCGATATGTGAGAAGAAATCCGCGGGCTGACTGATCGTGTTCCAGAAACCGCGCAGCGCTTCCACCCGGTCCGCAGGCGCATTGCCGGCGATGATCGCCGTATTCAGCGCACCGATGGATACTCCGGATATTCGCGTCGGTTCCACGCAGGCTTCGGCCATACCTTCATACACGCCGGCCTGATATGAGCCCAGGGCGCCGCCACCCTGCAGCACGAGTCCGATTTCGTCATATGCGGGGAGCTTGATGCGATGGGGCTGCTGCAGCTTGTTGCGCTGGCTCGGATACATGGTTGTCTCCTTACTGCATGAACCAGCCGTGGCTGACCACAATCGATTGTCCGGTGAGCGCGCTCGACTCGAAGCCGGCGAGGAATGCAACCGTGTTCGCGACATCTTCTAGCGACGTGAATTCGCCGTCGACCGTCTCCTTCAACATTACGTCCTTCACAACCTGCTGCTCGGAGATTCCCAAGGCTTTCGCCTGCTCGGGGATCTGCTTGTCGACCAGCGGGGTTCTGACGAAGCCCGGACACACGACATTGGCGCGCACGCCACGTGGCCCACCTTCTTTCGCGACAACCCGGGCGAGACCGAGCAGCCCGTGCTTCGCAGTCACATACGCCGACTTGAGCTGCGACGCCTCGTGCGAGTGCACCGACCCCATGTAGATCACCGCGCCACCTTTGTTCGACGCGTACATATGCCTGATGACGGCCTTGGTCGTCAGGAACGCACCATCGAGGTGAATGGCCAGCATCTTCTTCCAGTCGGAAAATGCGTAGTCCTCGATCCGGTTGACGATCTGGATGCCTGCATTCGACACGAGCACGTCGATGCCGCCCAGCCGGGTCACCGTTTCGGCCACACCCGCATTGACCGCTTCTTCGCTGGTTACGTCCATCGCAACGGCGACCGCTTTCCCGCCATTAGCAACGATATCTTCAGCGACATTTTGAGCGTTCGCGAGATTCAGATCCGCAATCACGACCGTCGCGCCGTCTGACGCGAGCTTGCGTGCACACTGCTCGCCAATACCGCTTGCTGCACCCGTAACGAGCGCGACCTTATCATTCAATGCCATACGTCCTCCGAGAGCTTACTGGTTGACTGCGAGTTTCAACGACTCGGCAGGGGCGAGATAGTCATAGACCACTTCGCCGACATCGAGCGTGAGATTTGCAATGATGTGACGTGCGCCGATCACCTTGCGAACCGGCAGATCGGCAACTGATGCGAGTGCGTGCGGATGCAGCTCAAGCGCTGCAGGCCCCTCCCACGCACCTATCACATCGACATCGCGCAGGAAGAAGCGCACCAGTTCACAAATGCGTACCGAGCCATCGACGTGCGGAATGACCTTGAGCAGATAGTTGGGCGTGTCCGCGAGCTTGCGGCGCTCGGCAGCCGTCTCGAGCGGGCGATACTTGTAGCCCATCGTTCCGGTGGCGATGCGCTGCGTTCCGTAATCGAGCGTGCCGAGCAGCGTGTCCTTGCCATCTACGCAGAGCTTCGGCGAAGCCAGTTTCTTGGGAAACCCCCAGATTTCGCGGCCACCTGCGATTGGACCTTCGTCGTCCAGATACATCGCGTGTGTGAAGTTGGCACGATTGCCGTCCTCATCCAGCACCGAGATCACCTGGCCGCTTTCCGTATAGTCGCCGAACCCCGAAGAGTCGGGCATGCGGATAAATTCGTAGTGGACGATTGCGTTGTCGACCGTCAGCGGTTCCGGAACGACGGCCCTAAGCGCATCCATGTCCGTTTCATACGAGATGATGAAGTACTCCCGATTGATGAAGCGGAAGGGCGGACGCGGATATGCCGGATTGTGTACGGGCATCGCAAATGCGTTGTTGCGAATATCTTCTTCTGTCACGGATCGTTCCTCGGATGATGAGGGGTTGCGTAACGCGCATCGCAACAGCTTTTTCTGCCGCGGCCAATGACGTGCGCGCAAGGCAGTGAAGGCTTGCTGTGCGCGTTTGCACGTTTCTTTTACGGTGTTGTGTTTCACGGCTTGTATCAGGCAGCGTGTGCCGTCACCGTTAGGACGAAGCGTAAGCGTGGTCGTCTTGCGGCAGTAGCCCTGCAAAGGAGCTCACCGTGTTGTCTCTGCGACAACAATCAACGGCAGGAGGACAGGTGCACAGCGTGTCGCGCTTGGTGGTATTTCTGGTGGTATATTTTTCCGAGCAGAACCGCAGATGCCTGTTGGTGAAGGATGGTGCGGCAGTATTCGAGTCCGGTCCCCGCACCAGGAAGTATTCCGCCCGATTCCGGTAAAGTCCTTAAACCCGCGATGCAGCAATGCTTCGAGGGTTTTTTGTTTCCCAAAGAACTTGCAGAGTTCCGTTGACATCCGGGGGCATCTTAGGGGGAATGTTGGTGAGTAAGCCGACACTCTTGCAAAAAATGCCCCCAGGAGGTCGTCATGCCCCTGACTGACATTGCCGTGCGTAGCGCAGCCCCTCGCGAGAGGGCCCATCGCCTGACTGACGGTGGCGGGATGTATCTGGAGATTGCGCCGTCGGGAGGGAAATATTGGCGCCTCAAATACCGATTCGGTGGTAGAGAAAGACGCTTAGCGTTGGGTGTCTACCCCGACGTATCGCTCGCGGCAGCTCGCAAGAAACGAAGTGCGGCGCGTGAACAACTGGCGGCCGGGATTGACCCGAGCGACGTAAAAAAGGCTGATAAGCGGGCCGCAAGGCTCAACACCAACAATTCATTCGAGGCGGTAGCCCGTGACTGGTTGGAGGAGCGCAAGTCGGTCGTGCAGATCGGTCAGCACGAAAAGACACTCGCCCGTCTGCAAAACGACGTATTCCCCTGGCTGGGCAAGCGTCCTATCATCGAGGTCGACGCCCCCGAGATTCTGGTGGTGCTCAAGCGGATCGATAGTAGGGGTGCACGATATTCAGCACACCGGGTACGCAGTGAAATCAGCCGCGTTTTCCGATATGCGATCAAGGAAGGCAAGGCAAAGAGCGATCCGGCAAAAGACCTGATCGGGGCGATTCCGCCTCCAATAGAAAAGCACTTTGCCGCGCTTACCGAACCCGCCAAGGTGGCGGAAATGCTCAGGGCCTTCGATGGCTTCTCGGGGACGTTTCCCGTGCTCTGCGCGCTCAAGCTTGCACCGATGCTGTTCGTGCGGCCTGGCGAACTTCGTCGGGCCGAGTGGGCGCAATTCGACCTGGATAAGGGGGAGTGGCGCTATCTGGTGACAAAGACGCGGACTCAGCATCTGGTGCCGCTTGCAACCCAGGCAGTGGCTCTCCTGCGGGAGTTGCAAGCATTGACCGGCAAGGGGCGTTTTGTTTTTCCCGGTGCTCGTTCGACGTTGCGTCGAATGAGCGAAGCGGCGATCAATGCAGCACTCAGACGATTGGGTTATGACACCCGCACGGAAATTACCGGCCACGGTTTTCGCGCGATGGCCCGTACCATCCTGCATGAGGAACTGGAGCAGAAACCAGAGGTGATCGAGCACCAACTCGCACATGCAGTCCCGGATAATCTTGGCTCGGCGTATAACCGGACTAAGTTCATCAGGGAGCGCCGAGTGATGATGCAGTTGTGGGCGGACTATCTAGGCAAGCTGAAGGCGGGCGCACAGATCATTCGGACTAGTGGCGTGACAGGCTGACCCCGAAACGGCGTGAGTTCGAGCGGCAGTGAATGGGGTGCAGGTGGTCGGAGGTTCAAATCCTCTCGCCCCGACTAATGTAACGTATTGATTACGTTCGATAATCAACCAAATCAATGCCTTGCGAGGCTGGTGTGGCCGGTGTATCTTTCACCCCGCTCTCTTCGTGACGCCATGACCAACTATCGTTCCAAACGCGGCAACACGTTGCTGAACTTCGCAGAGAAAAACGGTGTGGCTAGTTCGAATCCCGCTAAGGGAATTCGAGTTGAAGTGAAGCGGAAGCACAAGGATAAACGTCAACCGTTCGACGTCGGGTCTTTGAATGCGATCTTCTCAAGCCCGGTCTATGCAAGGGGCGATCGACCCGAGGGTGGGGCAGGGGAGGCAGCGTACTGGATACCGGCTCGGACTGTTCACGGGCGCGCGCATCGAGGAATTAGCGCAACTGCGGCCCGAGGATATTCGACAGGAAAGTTACTTTGACGCCATCGGTGTCGAGAAAAACGCATGGGTGCTCAGTATTACCGATGAAGGTGAGGGTCAAGGCATAAAGAACATTGGCAGCGCCCGGTGGATACGTATGCATCGTGCACGTGAGCTTTTGCATTCGGGAGAATCGGTTACGCGCGTGGCAGATCTCGCAGGCTATGCCTATATCGGCAATTTCTCAGCCGCCTATCGAAAGTTCTTCGGTACGTCCCCATCGCATGAGCACCGAAAGCTACGCACCAATCTGTACGCGACCCGATAGTTTAGATTGCGTTAGTCATGATGCATGCTTGCGGTGTTCACGCGTCGATAACTGCAAACGCACTTGCGCCGAACGACCATCCAATTGGTACGAAGCGAATTTGCGTTGATATCGAATACTTCGAGACCTATAACCGAAAAAACGTCACGTTGATTGACCTGAAGGGTGAGCCTGTGGAGGAGATTACCCCGGATGGAGTTGAGACAAGTGCGGCCAGCTACAAGCTGGATTGTTTGGTATTTGCGACGGGATTCGATGCGATAACTGGCGCTCTTCAGGCAATCGACATCCGGGGATGTGGAGGGAAGTCTCTCAGGGAAAAGTGGGCAGGTGGTCCTCGAACTTACCTTGGCCTTGCAACGGCTGGTTTTCCGAATCTTTTCATGGTGACTGGGCCAGGAAGTCCTTCCGTGCTCAGTAATATGCTTGTCTCAATTGAGCAGCACATTGAATGGATCGCCGACTGCCTTATCTATCTCCGCAAGAATGAAATGGACTTTATAGATGCCAACTCAGATTTTGAAGATAGATGGGTTTCGCATGTCAATGATCTAGCGGAGCAGACTCTATTTTCCCACGCAAAGTCATGGTACCTGGGTGCCAATGTGCCAGGTAAGCCACGTGTGTTTATGCCGTACGTCGGCGGTGTCGGTGCATACCGCGAGAAATGCGAGCAAGTGGCGCGCGACAACTATGAGGGGTTCACAACAACCGCCGCTGTGAAGTGGCAGTAGAAGAATCGTCCATTCCGGTATGGGACCGTATGAGGGCGGAGCGACTGTTTGTCCGCACGATCCATTTCCAAGGCAACCCGCGACCGCGGACAGTTCGTGAAGAATGGTATGAGCTTGGCGCGTTTGGGAGTCTTGCTGCGGATCGCGCCGATCTCTGGATCAACGAAATGCACCAGGAAGACGCGTTTCGCGAGGTCGATGGCAATCTTCGTGGGCTCCATCAGGTGCGTTGCGCATGGCGCCCAAAACCGGCGGTAGCCTACCCGACAACTTTGGCGCTGCGTATAACCGGACGAAGTTCATCAACGAGCGGCGCGCGATGATGCAGAAGTGGGCCGATTATCTGAACAGGGTCAAGGTGGGGGCGCAGGTCATTTCTATTGGGACCGCGAGCGCTGAGAGATAACCAGGCGTTAGCCGATAGTGTGGATTGAGGGCTGGGCACTACGCTCTGAATGGCATCCGACAGTAGTGCCCCACGAAAAGCGTGTGCACCAACACCCGCTGCTCCGCAGACCATCCGTGCTGGCGCATTTCGCTTGTCCAGGGCAGGGGAGCCACAATGGGAGATTCCCGAAAGCGAAGACGCGCAGATAGGTCTGCGCGTCCCGAAGCTAATACCTCAGCAGACCAGGGACTGTCAGACACTAAGTGGATCAACAGTGCCCCGCTGCAATCAGTCCGTTTAATTTACGAGCCGAAAAACACCGGCCTCATTCCATCATTTGTGTCTGGACGGATTGAGCCCTGGATCTTGTGGCCTACGCGAGAGACAGCGCTGCGGAACGAACGCAATTGATGATGGCTGCCCGACGCTGACGTGTCATCAGCGACGCCGCCAAAATCGGTAGCAGCCCCGTTTGCAGGGTTCACGCTAGTTTGTGAGACCTGAATATTGGTTGGGGTGACCGCTTGCTTCGATCGAGCGAAAGATGGGACAGCCGAAATTGCAAGGGCAGCTGCGACGATGAGCGATTGAGCGAGTTTCATGATGCTTACCTTCAGACTTTGTTTCTCCGCAAACACCCGTTTGCGTTTCAGTGCTCGGAGTCTAGGTCAGAGGCTGTTTGAAATTAAGCTCTCGCAGAACAAAAGAATGTTGTCGAATTACGTACCAACCCTTACGTTCGTGGACGTTACGGCACGCAACCGTTAGGGAAAGTCTGCAAAAGTCCTGGCATTGACGTGAGCGTGGACTATCCTGGGAGCAGGAGAATTTAAGGGGTGACGTGATGGCACAACTTGGCCTTGGTCTGGATCTGTCAACGAAACGCACGCGCAAGCGGGAATTTCTCGAAGAGATGAGGCGCGTGGTGCCGTGGTCGAAGCTGATTGCCCTGATTGAGCCGCACTATCCGAAGGGTAAAACCGGACGGCCGCCATTTCCGATTGCCACGATGCTGCAGATTCACTTTATGCAGCAGTGGTTTGGTTTGTCCGACCCGGCGATGGAAGAAGCGCTCTATGACGTACCGCTGTATCGCGACTTTGCGGGGCTTGACGACGGCATGACGCGATTGCCCGACGAGAGCACGATCCTCCGGTTCCGTCACCTGCTCGAAGCGCACGGCCTGGCCGTGCAGATGCTCGCGCTGGTCAATGAGATCCTGAGCGGGAAAGGTCTGATGCTCAAGGCCGGGTCGGTAGTCGACGCCACATTGATTTCTGCGCCCAACTCGACGAAGAACGCCTCAGGTACGCGGGACCCGGAAATGCACCAGACGAAGAAGGGAAACCAATGGTACTTCGGGATGAAAGCGCATATCGGCGTGGACGCGGAATCTGGCCTGGTTCACACGGTCATCGGTACAGCTGCCAACGCTCAGGACATCAATACAGCCGAAGCGTTGCTACACGGCGAAGAGGCGGATGTGTACGCTGATGCCGGATATCAGGGTATTCAAAAGCGATGTGCGGGCGGTTCAGTGCGCTGGCATGTGGCGATGGGACCAGGCAAGCGCAGAAAACTGGACCTGAGTGATCGTCTGGACGCGATATTCGATCAGATCGAACGTCTGAAAGCCGGTATCCGTGCCAAGGTGGAACATCCATTCCGGATCATCAAGCGCCAGTTTGGCTATACGAAGACACGGTACCGTGGCCTGATGAAGAACACTGCCCAGATCACGACGCTGTTTGCGCTGGGTAACCTGTGGATGGCGCGTAAGGCACTGCGCAGAGCGTGAAACACGCGGGCGCAGACGCCATGAGTCTCGGCAAGCGCGCGTCGCCACGGTTCGAATAAAACGGTGATCGAGGTCCCAGCATCTTCGCCGCCACCGCAACGCGGGCCGCAAACCGCGCGACGTGCAGGAAACGGGTTGTGCAGACCTTCCTTAGTGCTGTCCTGCCCTGAAAGCCTTCATAACCTCAACTCGCGTCCCAACTAAGCATGGTCTGGTTGTCAACGATTCGGCCATTCGCATCGAATGACAGAAACTGGCCGGTTAGTGCCTGATGACGCTCGGCGGGAGCCGACCCAGAGTGTGTGGAAACTCCATTTTTGTCGACATCGCGAAGCGCTGCTGCAACGGTCGCATCAAGGGAACGGTGATTTTCTGCGGCGTTGAGGGTGCGGTCCATTCCTGCGGGGAATGATTGTTATCTATAGCGCCCATCTTGTTCTCGAGCGCCTTGGGCTTGATCATCTACTCGCCACAATGCGCAGCCACGACCCGTACAACACCACGCTCTACTCGCGCTCGGACCGCTATCGCGGCGTGTTCGGGCAGCGTGATGTGGTGTTCGTGAAGCAGCGCGAACTGAAGAGACGAGGCTTGCGTCCAGGCGAGCGCGTCGACATCGCCGTTTTTCGAAGAAGCATGTGGAGGGCTTCTGGTTGTACTTCTTGCAAGAGTTCGGCCCGACTGAATCGGTGTCGCCGACAGTGCAAGAGGCGCGCCTCGTTCGCTTTCTACGTTCGGTAGTCGGGGTCGGCGTGGCGCACCTAGCCAATACTCGCAAGCAGTGGACGGCAGCGGTCTGCCGGACAGACAACGGACCTTCGACGTGAGAGCCACATGAAAGCGATTGAATTGCGTCAACTGCGCTACTTCTCGATTCTTGCGCGGGAACTCCATTTCGGCCGGGCGGCCGACCTCGCGTCGATAACGCAATCTGCGCTTAGCCAGCAGATTGCGAAACTGGAAGAACTGGTGGGCGCGCAATTACTGAACCGCGACCGGCGCGGCGTGACGCTGACCGCTTCGGGCGAGGCTCTGCGGAACAGTGCCGACGCCATCTTCGCTCAGGTTGAGCGCGCGTTGCGTGAGGCGCAGGATGCGGCGGGCTATAGAGAATCCAGGATCTCGATCGGTCTGGTCGAGTACGCGAATCTGCCATTTATTCCGCCTGCGCTCATTCGACTGCAGGCACTATATCCGGACATCACGATAGAGCGCCACGAGATGAACCCGGCTCAGCAGATCACCGCGCTGACGAAGAAACATATCGATATCGGCTTCGGCGCATTGGTCGACGCTGCGCCAGACAACGACGACGTACTGGTTCAGCCGCTGCTCGAAGCACACTGGGTCTTGTTGATGCGCAGCGATCACCGGCTGGCAAACGTCGACTGTCTGAACCTTTGTGATCTTGCGCAGGAGCGACTGATCGGCTCGGCACGTGCGGTCAATCCGCCGCTTTATGACTCGATCGTTGCTCACTGCCAGCAAGCTGGCTTCACGCCGAACTTCATCTATGAAACGACGCAGGTACAAGTTGGCGTCAGGCTGATCGAACAAGGGCTCGGCGCAATGATCGGCACCACATACCTGTTCTCGTCGCTTCCAAAAACTTTGCACTACCGGCAGATCAACGGCCTCGAGCCCGTAACGGTCCAGATGCTGTCGCGCACAAACGAACGCAATTCGCTGATACTTGACTTTCTCGATCTGGCGGCTGAAGAAGCGCGTTGTGCACAATCCCGAACCACGGCGCTTCGCACCTCCGGTTGATTGGCAGCGCTTAGGTCGACTCGATCGTAGCGCATTTCCAAAGCGCCGGCCTCAGGCCAAATCTCGTCTAAGAAACCTTGCAGGCGCAGGCCGGAACTACGCTGATCGGACAGGGACCAGGAGTAGTGACCGGTGCGATAGACCTGTTCACATCATTGCCGCAGACAATCAAATATCGGTTCATCAATGACATGAAGCCGATGTCGGTTCAAATATTCTCGCGCTTGAAAGAGCGGATTCGCTGATTCTCGATTTCGTTGAAATGGTTACCGAGGAAGCGTGTCGCAGGCGGGCTCTGAATCTCCAGCCGGGCGCATCTCGCGATAAGCACGCGGTTCGCTTCACGTGTCGGATCGATTAGCGCCAGTAATCGGCCTTGCAAGTATTTCGAATTGGCTAATACCGATGATGTCATCCAAACTTCTCCTCAACGCACGAGCGGCTTGATGAATAGGTGGACCACTGTCGAGTTCATCCGCCGGCATGCGTTCATGCACCGTCTGTTTCATGTGTATCGTGAGAATTCGGAAGTGGATGTGACGTCACGAGAACGCATGCGAGAGATTGCAAAAAAACCGCGCAACCGATGTATTTCGCGCATTCCCAATCGACTGGAGTATTGAAGATGACCCACGCACAAGCGAAGCCCGGAAAGACCCTCTTGTCCCCTAACGATCACACGCTGATCATGATCGACCATCAATCGCAGATGGCATTCGCGACGAAGTCGATCGATGCGGTTCTTCTACGCAACAATGCCGCATTGGTCGCGAAGGCGGCCCGCGAGTTTGGCGTGTCGACGATTCTGACTACCGTCGCAGAAAAGACCTTCTCCGGTCCGATTTTCGAAGAAATCAGCTCGACATTTCCTGGCCAGGAGACGATCGATCGGACTTCTATGAATGCGTGGGAGGACCCTCGCATCACAGCTCGCGTAAACGAAATCGGAAAATCACGCATCGTGATGGCGGGTCTCTGGACCAGCGTCTGTATCGTCGGGCCGGCACTTTCGGCGCTTGATCAGGGCTTTGAGGTGTACGTGATCGCTGATGCGTGCGGCGATGTTTCGGACGAAGCGCATCAACGCGCGTTAGATCGCCTCGTCCAACAGGGCGCCCGCCCGATGACGTCGCTGCAGTATTTGCTCGAGCTGCAACGCGATTGGGCTCGGACCGAAACCTACAATGAAACGGTTAAAACCTCGATGGCGCATGGCGGCGGTTACGGACTAGCAGGCCGTTGAAATATCCGTCGTTGATGCGCCCAGATGCATTACGACGGATGCTGGGTTCGCACTTTTGAAACGCGGAACACGTTGCGGGCATTCGACGTTGCTCGCGGGTTCGCCATATCGATGTTATCCATTGCTTCCTGCCCCTTAACCGGCAAGTGTGCGCATACGCGTCAGGTTGTAGCCGACCTGCGTCAGCACGAAGAGCTGGTCTACGCGTTCAAGTCCTCGATACATCGCTTGTCGAATTCGTCCGACTGTCTTGCCCCATCCGAACACCTGCTCAATGCGTTTACGTTTTTGCTGGCTGACCGCGTAACCCGGCCAGCGCGTAGTTCGCTCGTCAATTGCTGAGCCTCCTGGACGACCATCGTTTTGCGCCACATGCGGCGTGACACGATTCGCGCGACAACTGCCGACGAAGCCGGCGGTGTCGTAGTTCTTGTCCGCACCGACCGTGATGGCACGCGACGCAACACTCGCGGCATCAGCAAGCATCTGCCCGGCCGCGTCGCGCTCGGCGGTGCCCGTCGCCAGCGTCACCTGTGCGTTGACCACCAGGCCGTGCCGGTTGTCGGTCAGCACGTGGCCCATATAACAGAGCATCGCTCCGGTTCCTTTGCTCTTACGAAACAGGCGCGCCTGCTCGTCCGTCGTGGATTGGTGCGTCTCGTTACTGCGCTTCTGTCCATGCCAGTTGTCATTCGGCGCGGGCGGTTCGTCAGGAGGCCTGTCTTCTTTGTCCGGACTTGCCTTGGGCACAAAGCTCTTGTGCCCGGCCCATGCCTGAATCAACGTGCCGTCGACGCTAAAGTGCTCCCCAGAAAGATATCCGCGCTCGCGCGCGGTCTCGACTGTCTCGTTGAAGAGCAACACCAGCACATCGTGTTCGAGCAACCGGTCGCGGTTCTTGCTGAACGTCGAGTGGTCCCACACGGTCCCGTCCATCGGCAGGCCGACGAACCAGCGGAACAACATATTGTAGGAAATCTGTTCCACCAGCATGCGCTCGCTACGAATTGAGTACAGCACCTGCAGCAAAAGAGCTCGCACCAGCTTCTCCGGCGCAATGCTCGGCCGACCTCCTTTCACGTCAGCCTCGTACATCCGCGCGAACACATCGTCCATGCGTTTAAGCGCGTCATTGAGCCAGGTGCGAATCGGACGCAACGGATGGTCCTTCGGCACAAAATCGTCCAGCTTCAACACCGTGAACATTGATTCGGTAAAACCATCTGGCCCACGCATCCGTTCCATCTCGCTCTCATTGATGACATACGTTCAACGTTTACGCCTGCGTTCCGGATGACCGCTACATGAGGTATTTCACCGGCCTGCTAGGTCTGGTCTATGCGAAGACGATGTTCGGCGGTTCAGAGGGACACTGAACAAGATTTGTCATACCCGCTCGGCCTTGGTCGATTGTCGCCGCCGGTCGAGCCGGCGGCGATAATCGAAGTGCAGGTTGACCGGTGGCAGCGATTGGCAACATGGCGATCATTATATATTTAGTATAACGATATATATGTCATATTATCCGCGCCGCGTGACTAAGTCAGTTATCCGATTTTTGTATGTGAATAGTCGTAGGTTGTCAGGGTCTTTGATTGGCGATGCAGTCAGTCGATCTCACCGCTTTGCGTAATTAACTCGAGCGATTGGCACGCTTCAATCCGATACTTCGACGTCAGGGCAGGACCAATGAAACTCTATCTTTTATCGCTAGGCGCAGGCATCCTGGTCGGCATTATCTATAGCCTGATCCATGTACGTTCGCCAGCACCTCCGCTTATCGCACTGGTGGGTTTGCTGGGCATGCTGGTCGGCGAGCAGGCGATTCCTTCCGCGAGGCAGTTGTTGGGTTATTCGGCGCCACCGGTCTTATCGCGTCAGGCGAGCGGAACCGGTCGTCTTTCCAGCACCCGGTCGGGTCATGCCGTGGTGCAGGCAGACCGGGGGCTTGCTGGCAACGAGGAGGAACACTCATGAGCATTACCATTACTCAACCGGACCTGATCCTGTACAACGGCCGGGTTACGACGCTGGATCGGTCGAACCCCACGGCAACGGCTGTTGCGATCAAGGATGGCAAGTTTGCTGCGGTGGGCAGCGACGTCGAGGTCCTGCTGCTCGCAGGGTCATCAACCCGGGCGATCGACCTGAAGGGGCGCAGAGTACTGCCCGGGCTGATCGACAACCACATTCACATCATTCGCGGTGGACTGAACTTCAACATGGAGTTGCGTTGGGATGGCGTGCGCTCCCTTGCCACCGCGATGGACATGCTGCGCGAGCAGGTTGCCGTCACTCCGGCGCCGCAATGGGTGCGCGTGGTGGGTGGATTCACCGAGCATCAATTCGACGAGAAACGTTTGCCCACGATCGAAGAGCTGAATGCGGTTGCGCCCGATACACCCGTGTTCATTCTGCATTTGTACGATCGCGCGCTGCTGAATGCGGCGGCTCTGCGCGTGGCCGGCTACACGAAGGATACGCCGGAGCCCCCGGGAGGACAGATCGTGCGAGACAGCGCCGGCAATCCGACCGGCCTGCTGCTCGCGCAGCCGAACGCATCGATCCTGTACGCGACCCTGGCGAAGGGTCCGAAGCTGCCGTTCGACTATCAGGTGAATTCGACACGCCACTTCATGCGCGAACTTAACCGGTTGGGCGTGACCGGTGCGATCGACGCGGGCGGCGGCTCCCAGAACTATCCGGACGATTACGAGGTTATCCAGAAACTGTCCGACGAGGGCCAGTTGACGATCCGTCTCGCCTACAACCTGTTCACGCAGAAGCCGAAGGCGGAGAAGGAAGACTTCCTGAACTGGACGAAGACGTCGAAGTACAAGCAGGGTAACGATTACTTCCGCCACAACGGCGCAGGCGAGATGCTGGTGTTTTCCGCAGCGGACTTCGAGGACTTCCGTGTCGCGCGTCCGGATATGCCCCCGCAGATGGAGGAAGAGCTGGAAGAAGTCGTGCGCGTACTGGCGGAGAACCGTTGGCCGTGGCGTATGCATGCGACCTATGACGAAACGATAAGCCGCGCGCTCGACGTGTTCGAGAAGGTCAACAGGGACGTGCCGCTTGCCGGCATCAACTGGTTCTTCGATCACGCCGAGACGATTTCCGAGAAGTCGATGGACCGAATCGCTGCGCTGGGTGGTGGCGTCGCGGTGCAGCACCGGATGGCGTACCAGGGCGAGTATTTTGTCGAGCGTTACGGTGCGAAGGCGGCCGAGGCCACGCCGCCGGTTGCGAAGATGCTGGAGAAGGGAGTCCGGACTTCGGCCGGTACGGACGCAACACGGGTCGCGTCGTACAACCCTTGGGTATCGCTGTCGTGGCTGGTGACGGGCAAGACGGTGGGTGGTCTGCGGATGTATCCGCAGCGGAACTGCCTTGATCGCGAAACAGCCCTGCGCATGTGGACCGAAAATGTGGCCTGGTTCTCGAACGAGGAGGGCAAGAAAGGCCGGATCGAGGCAGGTCAGTTTGCCGACCTGATCGTCCCGGACCGCGACTTCTTTGCGTGCGCTGAGGGCGAGATTGCCGATATTACGTCGCTGCTGACCGTGGTGGGTGGCAAGGTGGTATACGGCACGGGTGAATTCGCGTCGTTCGACGACGGCGCACCGCCGCCCGCGATGCCGGACTGGTCGCCGGTGCGTCGCTTTGGTGGTTTCGCCGGGTGGAAGAACGCGAGCGGCAACGGTGAAGCGGCGCTGCAGCAGGTTGCAGCGGCGTCGTGTGGTTGTGCGACGGCATGCGGCGTGCACGTCCACGCGCATGCCCGCGCGTGGACGGCCAATGCGCCGACCTCGGACCTGCATGGCTTCTGGGGCGCGCTCGGCTGCTCCTGCTGGGCGGTCTGACGTGAGGACAGGCACGCTACAGGGAAATCCGTCGTGGGTGGCCGCGTTGCTGGCACGGTCGTGGGTGTTGCCGCTGGTGCGGCTGGCACTTGTGTCTGCGTATCTGATCGGGGGCATCGACAAGCTCGCGCATTTCCATGACGCCATTCTGGAGCAGGAGCATTTCGGCCTGCATCCGGGGGCGCTGTGGGCGACGGTGGCGATTGTCGTCGAACTGGGCGGCTCCTTCTGCGTGGTTTTCAACCGGCTTGTCTGGCTGGGCGCAGGCGGGCTGTCCGCACTGACCGCCGTTGCCATGCTGGTTGCCAACAATTTCTGGAGCCTGACTGGCAATGCACGTTTCGTCGCATTGAACGGTTTTTTTGAGCACCTCGGGCTGATTGCCGCCTTTATTGCCGTGACGTATCTGGCCAGCGGCGCACAGCGGTCCCGTGGCAAGGCATGGCTGAACCCAAAGAGGAACTTTCAACATCATGCGTAAATTTCGTTCCCTCGTTGTAACCGCGCTGGTCGCGGGGACGCTCGCCGTCGCCTCGTCGCTGGCGCTGGCCACCCCCCCGGTGCTAGCCAGGCCCGCCGCGGCGCTGTCGTTGGCCGTGGGGCCGCAGTACCAGACGACACACGTCTACGTCGCGCCCGAGGACTTCGACAGGTTCACCGACAGTTTCGTCGCGACGTTTGGCGGCCATAAGTCGCAGCGGGGCGTCTTCCAGGTGACACCGACGCCGAGCCAGACGATGTCGCAGCTCGTGTTCACGCCGGCCGGCACGTTGTCAGTATTTGGCTTCAAGACGTCGGTTCCGTACCCGTTCGGCAGCGAGCGTACCGGCTATCTCGTGACCGACATCGATGCGGCGGTGAAGTCGGCGAAGGCGCATGGCGCCTATGTATCCGTGGACACGTTCCCCGATCCGATCGGGCGTGATGCGCTGATCTCGTGGCCGGGTGATGTGCACATGCAGTTGTACTGGCACAAGCGGGAGCCTCACTACGATCCGCTGGAGACGGTGCCGGAAAATCGCGTGTATGTGTCGCCGGAGCGCGCGAACAAGCTCATCCACGATTTCGTCGGGTTCTCGCAGGGCAAGGTCGTGTCCGATGACCGCAAGGCGCCGGGCATCGAGATTGGTCGGCCGGCCGACACGTATCGTCGCGTCCGGATCGAATCAGGCTTCGGCAAGATGACCGTCCTCGTGACCGACGGTCATCTGCCTTACCCGTTCGGGCGCGAGTTGACCGGCTATGAGGTGAAGGATCTCGCCGACACGCTGAAGAAAGCGCAGGCGGCCGGCGCGACCGTACTCGTGCAGCCGTTCACCTCGGGTGGCCGCGACGCCGCGCTCGTGCAGTTCCCGGGCGGTTACATCGCCGAGATTCACGCGGCCGCGCGCTGAGCCCGGCCGGATGTACCGGCCGTCCTCGCCCGGGGAGAGGGGGGGACGGTTCGGTTTTCTTTTCTTTGATTGCCCGCCACGTCGGAGTAGATCGAAAGCATCGACGCGGATCGAAATTTTTCGCGAAGTATGTGTAGGATGCCAGTGGACTCACGTCAACAAGTTTCCTTTCTACTGCGATCGCAAGTGCTTGTCGAAGAACCGTTTGAATGTTTGCCAGACGCTTGTTCGACATCGGCCTCTCGTCGTTCAGACCACCTGCTGCTCGTGAGGCGCGAGCGTGCTCTTCGAGAAGAGATCCCGGAGTGCCGAGTACCCGGCCCGGAGCTTGAAAGTGAGACCTGCACGCTCCCGCGCATTCCGCTCCACTCTGAAGCGCCACGAGCGGCGCCGCTGCTATTCCTCCCCGGAATCATAGCTATTGCCGCGCGGCCTCTACTGCCCGCGCACGCTTGCCGCCAACATAGCGTCACCCAACACTCTTTGAGGATGACGTCATGAGCAAGCTCTTCAGCCAAACGAAAGTCGGACATTACGAACTGCAACACCGAGTGGTGCTCGCGCCGCTCACGAGAATGCGTACCGAGCCGGGCAACGTCCCGGGCGATCTCATGGTCGAGTACTACACGCAACGCGCGACGGATGGTGGTCTGCTGATTACCGATGCAACGGCGGTGTCCCAGCTCGGTATCGCTTACGTTGACGCGCCCGGGATCTACACCGAGGAACAAGTCAAGGGCTGGAAGCGCGTGATCGATGCCGTCCACGCCAAGGGCGCCCGCATCTTCCTGCAGATGTGGCACGCGGGCCGTCAGGCGCATCCGGCCAATACCGGGGGCGTCACGCCGGTTGCGCCGTCGGCACTGCGTTCGCTCGAGCACGCTGCGATTCGCGACGAAAATGGCCAGATCACCGAATCGGAACTGGTCGTTCCGCGCCCCCTCGAAACCGCCGAGATTCCCGCCATTGTCGAGCAGTTCCGGCGCGGCGCCGAGCTTGCTAAGCAGGCCGGATTCGACGGCGTCGAGCTCCACGCCGCCAACGGCTATCTGTTCGAGCAATTCCTGCTCAACGGGACGAACCATCGCGATGACGCGTATGGTGGGTCGATCGAAAACCGCGCGCGCTTTCTCTTCAATACCCTCGATGCGGTCGTTTCCGTGTGGGGGGCCGGCCGTGTGGCCGTCCGGCTTTCGCCGAGCGGCACTTACGGCACGATGTCCGATAGCAATCCGCACGCAACGTTCGGTCATGTGGCGGGGCGGCTGAACGAGTATGACCTTGCCTACTTGCACGTGATTGAACCTCGCATTCGCGGCATCGTGGAAAAGGAAACGACCGACGCCGACGTTTCTTCGAAGGACATTCGCCGGATCTACACAGGCACGATCGTTGCCGCTGGCGGCTTCACGGGTGAGAGCGCCGAGAAGATCATTGTCGATGGCCACGCGGATCTCGTCGCCTTTGGCCGGATGTTCATCTCCAACCCGGATCTTCCACAGCGGCTGCGCACCGGTGCGCCGCTCAATCAATACGATCGCTCGACGTTCTACGGTGGCCATGCGCCGGGCTATACCGACTACCAGTCGCTGTCCGAAGAAGTCGCGGCCTGAATGAATGCGCAGGTAACGCAGTCGGGCCGCTCGACGATCACACAGCAACGTGGTGGCTGGTGAAGTCGTCGAACGGCTTCAGCCGCTCGATCAGGGCGTCGGGCTCGGTGATGTGGTCATTGAACACAGTGATGCTTGCGCGGCCATTCAGCGGTGACCAATCCGCAAGAGTCAGCGCGGCATTCTGATAGTCGTCGAGGATCGCGAACTTGACGAGAGAATTGGCGTTCATGCTGAAAAACTCCTGTTTCATCTACATGAGGACACGAGGTCTGAAAAAGGGCGGGCCAACCGCCAACGAATGCCCTTGATACCTTGTGCTTTCTCCGCGCGATGCAGTAGACAGGGCGTGGTCGTATCGTTCATTCCCGTGGGGAATACCCGCGGCGCGGCATTACCTCCAGGAATGAATCATATGCCGCGCCCTGCACTACTGCCCTGACCTCCTCCTCGCTAGCATGTTCTGCATTGACTCACGGCCGCATTCCAACGGCAGAGTTCTGGAACGGCTAGGGCCTGTTGACAATCAGCAGGTCCAGATGAAAGCAGCGGAGAGCGCAACGAATGATGAGAATCGTTCGGAGAGCTTGTCGTAGCGGGTAGCCACGCGACGGAATTGTTTGATGCGACAGAAGAACCGTTCGACCAGATTTCGAGAGGCATACAGATGTTCATCCAAAGGACGTTGCTCAACACGATTGGCGCGACTGGGGATGACAGCTTGAATGTCCGCCGATTCCAGATGCTGCAGGATCGCGTTCGAATCGTAGGCTTTGTCGGCAGCCAGACTGACGGGTTTCAACTCGCCCAGCAAAGGCAGGGCCTCCGGACTGTCTCCAGCCTGTCCGCCCGTCAGATGAAAGCGAGCGAGCATCCCCAAGCCGTCGACCAGAGCGTGAATCTTGGTGCTCAATCCGCCACGCGAGCGCCCGATTGCCTGTTCGCCTTTTTTTTCGCCGCGCCGGCGGCATGCTGGTGGGCACGCACAATCGTACTGTCAATGAAGACTTCCTCAAGGTCCGCGTCGCCCGCAAGCTCGGCGAGTACCGTATGCCATATTTGCGCCCGCGACCATCTGGCAAAGCGTTGGTACACGCTATTCCACGTTCCAAAATCAGGCGGCAAATCGCGCCATGGGCTGCCAGTGCGCGCGATCCATAGCACGGCCTCAACAAACAGCCGATTGTCTGCTGCGGTCCGACCCGGGTCGGTGGACTTGCCCGGCAGCAAGGGGGCGATCCGCTCGTATTGGTCATCGCTGAGCATCAGTCTTGGCATCCTGTTTTTCCGCAAAAGACAGGATGTAAACAGCTTTCCTCACAAGTTAACAGCCCCCTCGGCGATGATTGTCAACAGGCCCTAGCACAATCGGAGGAACGATGAAGATCAGAGCAATGAATATGGGCTTTGGCGCGCACGTCGAGGAAGCCGACCTGAGCGCGTTGACGCAAGACGATGTGGACGGGTTGCGTACGGCGCTTCTCGAACATGGCTTGCTGGTCATCCGGAATCAGAAGCTTTCACCTGCTGGGCAGGTCAGGATGTCGGAGGTCTTTGGGGCGCTCGAGACGTTTCCGCCGGGCGATGGACAGTTGGCCGAATACCCGCAAATTTTTCGCGTGGCCAGCCGCCCCGCCGAAGGTCATACGAATGTTGGCCGCTACTGGCATTCCGACGGTTCGTTCCGTGCAGACGCCACGCCTATCTCGATCTGGTATCTGGTCGCACAACCGGACAAGGGCGGCGAGACGCTTTTTACCGATCTGCGGGAGGCGTATACGGCGTTGCCGAATGAGAGGAGGTCCGCAATCGACGGCCTCATTACGCTGCATCGAAACGGGATTAAACGTCCGCTCGTCATGCGGCATCCTGCGACACGCGAGCCGTCGCTCTACTTCAACGTTGGGCTTACCGGCGGCGTAGTGGGCTATACGCCCGAACAGTTCATGGCATTGCGGAACGATCTGAACGAACACCTCTCCCGCGCAGGTGCCGCTTACGTCCATCGCTGGCGCGAAGGCGATGTCGTCATTGCCGACAACTTCCGGGTTGCCCACCGCGCTACGCCGATCTCGGTGGATCAGCATCGCATTCTGGATCGAACGACGATACAGGCGGATGGTGTGTATTGGGCCAAGGCTCAGATCTGAGCGACCTTGGCCCGTGGGCGTGGCGGCCCGCGCGAAATCTCCATCTTGCGACGACACGCCGCGCGCTCTGCGCAATGCGGCGCGCCGTTATCGGCGCGTCAACAATCGGTCGCCGGGAGCGAACCCGACTCCACTACGCTGACGTCCATTTCGATTGTCGCCGGTCGATCCATGCGATTGTCACGCCCGTCGACTTCGATGAATGATTCAATATCCGAAGAACTCGATGGCTTGCCCGTTCAGGCGCGGCTGGCGCACGATCGCGCCGAGGCAGCGTTCCGTGTCGTAATCGAGGACCACTTCCGAAGAATGAGCCGAACAACAGTCCCTGGTACATCGAGCGCTGGCGCAGCTCCGGCAGCGTCGCGACGAGGCGCTCGAGCGAACGGATCAGTTGCGGATAGCTTGCCGAATGGTTGGGGCGCCGGCCCGGTAGCGTGAGTGCCAGCAGCACCGTGACGAGTGTCATCACGACTGCGCCGAAGCCGAATACAGCGCGCCACCCGAACTCCCCGGCGATGAAGCTCGAGATCGGACGCGAGAGCAGAATACCGAGCGAGCGCCTGCCGCTACTAGCGATGACGACGGGCTATCAATCAAGTGCAGGGGATGGCGAAATTCTCGATGCCTTTGCGGCAGTGCGGAAGACAGGCTCGGGCAATAGATTTCATTCCCGGGCGGAATATCGACGCGTTCGCTGAAGGGCACATCAAACGTCGTATGCCTGCCAGGAATGGATGTTATGTGTCTCGAAGGTCTTCTGTCAGCGTGACGCCGCGCGCATCATTTGCTCACCACGGATTTCCCGTTTGGAGAAGATCATGAGCACGTTCCTGTCGTACACGATTGATACCGCACCCACCGCTTCGAAACCCGCCCTGGAAGACGCGAAAAAGACCTTTGGCTTTGTGCCGAATCTCCAGTCTCACATGGCCGAATCGCCCGAGCTCCTCGCCGGCTACTCCGCCCTCTGGGACCTCTTTGCCAGGAGTACGCTTACCCCGCATGAGCAGCAAGTCGTCTACCTCACCTCGAACTTCGAAAACAATTGCCATTACTGTATGGCCGGCCATTCGGCACTTGCCCGGATGATCAAGATGGATCCCGCTGTCATCGCCGCGCTGCGTGATGGCGAGCCTCTACCTGATCCGAAGCTTGAGGCCCTGCATCGCTTCACGACGATTGTTGTGCGCGAACGCGGCTTTGCTTCTGATGCGGATGTCGAGGCATTTGTCGCCGCCGGCTTCACGCGCCAGAACGTGCTTGAAGTGATCCTCGGCGTTGCCACGAAGGTAATGAGCAACTATACGAACCACGTCGTACATACGCAGTACGACCCGTTCATGAAGGGCAACGAGTGGACGAAGCCGGTAAAGTCCGCCGCCTGACCCTTGCTCTCGATACATCGATATTTTCTGGAGGTCTCCTAACATGACCGACATAACTGCAAGAAAGCCTGATGAGCGTGCTATCCCTTATCAGCTGCCTCAACCCCCTGACATGTCACCTGACATCGTGCATTTGGGCATTCTCGACAAATGGCTGGAGGACGATAAGCTTTGGGTGCCGATGACGCCGACTGTTTCGTTCAAGCCGCTGCTTCTCAGCGCCAGCCAGGGCTACTACGTCAATCTACTTAGAGTGCGCCAGTCCGGTGTGCTCTCGCGTCACCGCCATACCGGGCCTGTCCACGCGATCGTTCTGAGAGGCAGATGGTATTACCTCGAGCACGACTGGGTTGCGGAGCAGGGTGGCTACGCACACGAGCCGGCGGGCGAGACACACACCTTGTATGTGCCCGAGGACGTCACAGAGATGATCACGTGGTTCCACGTCACGGGCGGGTACACCTACGTCGATCCCGAAGGCACAGCAGTGGGATACGAAGATGTGTTCACGAAAATCGAAGCGGCTCGCAAGCATTACGAAGCGATCGGCCTTGGCGCCGACTACGTGAAGCAGTTCATTCGCTAAGCGTATTCGTTACGTGCGAATTTTCGGATGCCGCGAACGCACGAACGAATATATGCCCTATGCGCGGCGGCGGCCGGGCGACTCGATCTCCCGGCACCACAGGTTGGAACGGAGGATATTCATCATGGAACGACGAACTGTTGACGTGGCTGGCGTACCGGTCAGCTACCTGAGCGCCGGTGACCCGGCAGGACCCGTCTTGTTGTTGCTGCACGGCACCTATTGGAGCCGGGTATGGCAGCCGGTGCTAGACGACCTGGCCGCCGCCGGATTACGGCCCATCGCGGTAGATTTCCCTGGCTCCGGCCGCTCGGGTGGCGAGCTGACCATTGCCGATGCCTCGATTCCCGCTTTGGCGGATTGGCTGCCGCGCTTCCTGGATGCGCTCGGTATCGTGGGGCCGGTGGGCGTCGCAGGGCACGACATTGGCGGGGGCATCGCGCAGCAGGTGCTGGTCGATGGGAAGATAGAGGTCAGCAAACTCGCACTCGTCAATGCAGTGATGTTCGATTCGTGGCCGGTGCCCGGCGTTGCCCGGTTCCGCGATCCGGCGGTGGCCGCTGCGATGACGACGGAGGATATCTTGGCAGCTCGTCGCAAGTCAGTCCTCACGGCACTGGCGAGGCCAGCAACGGAAAGCGAAGTGACAGAGTATCTCGAACCCTGGACGGATCCGCGCGTTGCACGGTCGTGGCTCGCCCTTGCCGGTGCGGCGGACAATCGTTACACGATGGAGCTGTTGCCGCGCCTTCACGCGTCGCAGACGCCAAAGCTGCTCGTCTGGGGCGAAGACGACAGCTTCCAGCTCGTCGAGCAAGCGGAGCGCTTCGCCAAAGAGATCCCGAACACGCAGCTTGTCAGGATTCCCAAGGCGGGCCACATTCCCATGGAAAATGACGCTGTCGCAGTGGCTCGCGCGTTGGCTGGGTTCTTCATCTGACGCAGACTGGCGGGGCCAATTCAGTACGTTCGTGCTTAGGAGAACATCATGCAAACGATTTCGGATAACTATTTCACTGCCTACCGCACCCTGAAGTTGACGCGGGATGAGGATGGCGTGCTGGTCGTGCAATTCCATACCGATGGAGGCCCGCTCACTTTCACGGCGGAGGCCCACACGGAGGTTGTCGATGCGTTCTACCGGATTTCGCAGGATCGGGCGAACAAGATCGTCATCCTCACGGGGGCAGGTGGGGACTTCATGACCGGGGTTGACTGGGCGTCGTTCAAGGACGTCTCCGATCCTGACGTTTGGAGCCAGATCCATGACGAAGGCGCTCAGGTGCTGGAAAACATAGCCAATATACGCGTGCCAGTCATCGCGGCCATCGAGGGGCGTGCCCATGTCCACTCGGAGTATGTTTTGCTGGCCAACGTGATTGTGGCGGCAGAGGGCGCAACCTTCCACGACATGGGCCACTATGCTGCGGGTGTCGTGCCTGGCGACGGCATCTTTACCACCTGGAGTTATCGCGCGGGACCGGGGCGGGCGGAAGCTTTCCTGCTCAACGCGCAGACGATTACGGCGGCTGTCGCGCGCGAGTGGGGCGTGGTTGCTGCGGTCGTGCCAAACGGCCAGGCGCTGGGTCGCGCACAGGAATTGGCGAAGCAGTATCTGAAGGCGCCCGAAGTGGCACGCCGCAACACGCGCATACACTTTATTTGGCCCTTGAAGCAGCGCATCATGCAGGAAGTTGGCTATGGGCTGTCGCTCGAAGGCGCCTCCGCAGCGGCCCTTGTGAAAGCAACGCAGGCTAGGAGCTAACCTCTACGAGTCGCTCCTCTCGTTCTGCGGAAATCTGAGAAGGCGAGTGCGTTTTCGGGCATCGTTGTGGCGCACTTAATCAGGCCCGAGATCGATCCCTACGACTGCGCCGTGCGCGTGGGCTGGCACCAGTCGATGCCTTCAAGCAACACGCATCACGAAGAAAGAATGCGACGTAACATCTCCTTGAATGAGGTAACCTCGTCAACACTAAAGCCGGCCAGCACCTTGCTGTACACGTCGGTTAATATCCCGGGCATATGGCCCGCAACGATCTGACCTTGCCGAGTCAGAATGAGTCGACTCACGCGTTTATCGACAGCGTTCGGTGTCCGCATCAGTAAGCCGCTTCGGACCAATCGGTCGATCAGGCGTGTGACCGCCGTTGGGTCGACGCCGCACTCCCGCGCGATCAAAGCCGCGTGCGAGAGTCCCACCCGTTCCACCAGATGCAGGAGGCGGCCCTGCGCCGCAGTGACGTCCAGATCGCGCAGGGTGTCCGAACGGATTGGCATCGTCGAATGCGCAATCTCACGGGAAGCATTTGAAGTCCATTTCTGGCTGTTGCCGAGCGCCGATCCGAATCGCATGCTGAAGGTATTCGAGGGCGGTCGAAAACGTATCTACGCGGTCGCGGAAAGAAAAGTGCGGGTTCGTCCCGGTCATCCGGTGCCACTCACTGGCGATGACTTTGTCACCAGGCATTAGGCCGGCGCTGCTTGGGCACAGGCAAATCGAATTCTCACTAGCGACCTATCGATAAACGCACAATCGTTCAAATGTTGATCATTTCTTTTATGAAAAGGCCGCGAGCGATCGGGCTGTCGGTCCCCGACTGTGCGAGTGCCGGTTTCGATGCCCTTGAAGGGCACCGCACCGGCTGCGATTCAGGGCGGAACATGGAGGGCCGCGGCGATAACCGGTTATCGCGGCGAAGCTTAGCAAGACGTTGCTGTGCAGGGCAGCAGGGACGCAGGGTCTGGCCACAAGTGCAGTTTGCCGGATCCGCGGATGACTCGCTTGGCACGACGATGCTCGAGCGCGACTCGGCCCGAGTCGGGCCGAACACGCAATCGAACAGGTCTTATGTTCGTGCCACAATACGCGCGTCAGCACGCCTACATGAAAGGAGACAGGTTTGAGCAGGAGCGCCGCGGCGACCACCGAGACATGGCATATGGATGACGCCACGGCGGGCGTGTGGATTCGTGCAGCCCGTCTCGGCCGGAAGATAAAAGTCGAGAAGGGCAACATGATTTATCGTCAAGGCGAGCTCGGCTTTACCTTCTACTTTCTGCTATCGGGTCGCATCCAGGTCTCGATATTCCAGAGCGACGGCGCCGAGTTCATGCTTGAAATGATGGGGCCGTGGTCGATGTTTGGCGAGAGCCCCGCTATGGATGGCTTCCCACGCATTGCCACAGCTATCGCAGCCGAGAATTCGGAGCTGATTGAGTTTGACATCAGGGTTATCACAGGGGCAATTCCGTCCTGTCCGGAACTCGCCGTCTCACTGATGCGCATCGTTGCGCTCAAACAGCGGATTCTGGCGTCCCGCATACAATACCTCGCGCTTCCAAAGCCAGAAATGCGGATCGGGGAGCTACTGGGACGGATGGCTGAGCTGTACGGCGAGAAGCGGGAGGACGGGACGCTGATATCTATCCCTCTGACTCATGAGCAAATCGCCGCCATGACGGGGGCGACCCGAGTCACCGTCACCCGTGCATTGAAGCGGTTGACGACGCTCGGCGCGATTGAACTCCGGCAGCGTCGTATCTGGGTGCTCGACTCGTCCAAACTTCTCGGTTGATTTGGTATCTCGCTATACAGACGGCAGCTCAGTTGGTCACTTAAAGTGGTCACGTTGGAATCAATTTCCCCGTACTACACCAGTTGATTGAAGGACTGCCATGAGCAAAATCGAGCGCCTGCGTCTTCCTGAGGACGATGCAACCTTCGGAAGCAATCGCATTTTCGACCTGTTCCAGTACTCACCGGCCGTGACGGCTAACGGGCTGGTGTTCATCGCTGGGCAAATCGGCTTGCGGGCCGACGGGTCGATTCCGGAAGATCCGAAGGAACAAATCGACGTTGCATTCAAGCGTATCGAAGCCGTGCTCAATCACATGGACCTCGATTTCACGGATGTCGTCGAGCTCGTTTCCTATCACGTCGATGTTGGCTCACAACTCGCCACGTTCCGCGAAGTAAAGGAGCAATACATTCGCTCGGACTTCCCGGCGTGGACCATTCTCGGTATCGCCGCGTTGGCTCGCCCCGAGCTTATCGTCGAGATCAAGGTCGTCGCTGCGACCCGCAAGTGAGTTCCACTTTCGCCTGCCGCGTCGAACGCTGGAACCGATACTTCATTGACCACCGCCCCTCGATGTGGACAGGCCACCGTGTTGCGCATTCGTGCCCAATACGCAGGAGCGGACTGTTCGTTCTAGCAGTTGGAAGCTTAAGTCAGTCGGGCACTGGCTAATTGTCGAATGAGGCCGTGCTCCATCCAGATCGATCTATGGAATATATTTTGGAATGCTACCTAGTACCATGACTACTCGAGTGAAAACTGACGGATTCGCGTTCGTCGAGTTCGTCTCAACCCGACCAATGGAGCTCGTCGAGCTTTTCGAGCACCTTGGCTTCCGCCTTCGCGGCAAGTCGAAGAGCGACATGCTCCTGATGACGCAAGGCGCAGCCGCGTTCATCGTTAACGGGAATCCGAATGCGTTCGCATCCCGGCATGGTGCGTCGGTGCGTGCGATTGGGATTCGCGTCAACGACGCGAAGGCAGCACACGAGCAGGCGTTGTCCGGCGGTGCTGCCAGCGCCTCCGCCGAACAGGAAGGCGAGTTTGTCCTGGACACGCCGACGATTCTCGGTATCGGAGATAGTCTTGTGTACTTCGTTGACGACGACTTCCGTGAAACCTTCTCGCTTCCGTCCGAAGCCCGAAACACGCAGGAAGGTGACGCCAATATTCTAGCCGTCGACCATACGTCGAATATTGTGTACCCCAAGAACCTCGATTTGTGGGCCAACTTCTACCGCGACACGTTTGGTTTTGCGGAGAAGCAGTATCTCGAAGTCAAGGGTCACATGTCCGGAATGCGCGCGCGCTCAATGGTGAGCCCGTGCGGTCGCGTGTCGATTCCGGTGGCAGCTGCCGCCCACGACCAACCCGGCGTGCTCAACCAGAACGATGAATTCATCCGCGACTACGGTGGCGAAGGGATTCAACACATCGCGCTGCAGACGTCCGACATCGAAGATACGATTCAAAAGCTCAGCGCTGCCGGCATTGAGTTCATGGCGGCGCCATCGCAGAACTATTACGACGGAATCGATGGGCGTCTTCCGGGGCACGGCCTTGACGTCAAGCACCTGGCTGAACGCGGCATCCTGGTAGACGGCAAGGGTCCGCAGAGGATTCTGCTTCAGCGTTTCACGAAGCGCCAGATTGGGCCGGTCTTCTTCGAAATAATTGAACGCCGCGGAGAAGACGGATTCGGCGAAGGCAATTTCAAGGCCCTGTTCGAATCGCAGGAGAAGGATCAGCAACAACGCGGCTCGCTCAATTGATTGCGTAGCGGGGCCCAACGGTCCCTGCTACCGACCCGTTCACTGACCCTGATCAACGGGAACCTTGAAGGAATGAAGCCATGACAGAACAGGACATTCGGGACCATCTTCTTTCCCGGTATGACGTATGGATGACAGCTATAACGGAAAAGGACATCGACGCGATAGCGTCAATCTACGCGAGTGACGCCGTATATATGCAACCGGGACGGCCGCGGCATGTTGGCAAGGACGCGGTTATCGCCGTATGGCGTACATATTTCACGCGCCCTGACTTCAAGGCGCTCTACACCCCATCGCTGACCGTATCTGCGAGTCTCGACATCGCGTATGACGTCGGTAGCTACGTCGTCAGCTTGGCACGGGGCGGTGATCCAGTCGAGATCCGCGGGAAATACGTGGTGGTATGGAAGATGGAGCGGGGCGATTGGGTCGTTGCTGTCGATATCGATAACACGGATCACCCGGTGTAATCACCGCCTGTATCTGAGGTGTCGGGCGTCGAGGTGATATCTCAAGCGCCGAGTGAGTCCATCTCACCGACAAAGATTTCGGCGCATTTTGATGCGGATCCCGGAAGTATTGTCGCGCCGCACACGAACGAATAGGTCGCCGCCTCAGGCGACTAAAAAAGATTGGAGACAAATCCGGGCAGACGTCCGCGGTTGACAGATTCCTGCCGATCGCCGTATATGTTGCGTCAACTATATGCAGTGACACATATAATGCACAAAGTAGGTACATGTGCATGAGCATTATTCAGCTAAGCCTGGTTTCCTTTCCACCCGCTATCCACCTTGTAATCGCATATCTCACCAGCCAAACGGGTTAACCCCGCTTGGCGTCGAGCCAAAACGATCCTAACGTTACACACATTGATTGAACGACCGGACGGTTTATTAATGTCCGGCCCGGTCAATCAGGCGGATGTGTTCCTTCGGATTACCCATCTACTTCCCGTCGCCGGGCAGCGATCCTGCTCGTGCCGACGAAAGCGAAGAACCCGACTCTCCGGCCTCGACGGCAATAAATACGACACCTACATCTGGAGATACCAACGTGAAGAGCTGGATTGAATGCAATGCCAGGCGACTCGTCATCGCATTGGCGGTGGGAGGATGCGTCCTCGCACTTTCGGGGTGTGGCAGTTCGGACAATGTAGCGTCGCCGGCGCCAGTCGACTATGCGGCGCTGTGCACGAAGATAAACGGCCAGCAGTTCACTGGCATTACGGTGACGGCAACTTCACGCATCGCGACCGGGGGTGGCAACCCGGGTTATTGCAAGGTCAGTGCAACGGGAGCCGCCAATACCACACTCGACATCGAGGTCGATCTTCCCGACAACTGGTCGAATCGGCTGCTCCAGCAGGGTGGCAGTGGTTTCGATGGGAGCATCCCAACAGTCGAATCAACATCCGCACAGTTCCCGCTCATCAAGCCATTGGCCCGTGGGATTGCCTATACCGATTCGAATGGCGGAAACCGCACGGGTAATCCGGCGGATCTGCTGACGAATGCAACGGCGCAGAAGGACTACGCGTATGCATCGACGGGTATCACGGTTCATTTCGCCAAGGCAGTGATTACCGCCTTTTACGGTTCAGCGCCGAAATATACGTACTTCAGCGGCGCGTCGAACGGTGGCCGCGAGGCCTATCTTGCCGCTCAGAATCAGCCGGGAGACTACGACGGCATCATCGCCGGCGACGAGAGCATGAACATGGGAACCCAGGTAACGGCGATGCTGAATACAGCAACGCTTGCCGGTTCCGCTGCGATGCCCTCAAGTGCTCAGTGGACAGCAGCGTATTCCGCGGCAGTCGCGCAATGCGGGAACGCCAACGGCGTGATCCTGAATCCTGCTGCCTGTACCTTTGATCCATCGACCTTGCAGTGTGGTGCATCCGGTGCGCCCGCGGCAATCTGTCTTTCGCCGGCGCAGTTGCAAACCGTGCAGCGGATAGTCGCGCCATTGTCGACAAGCGGTGGCCAGTTACTGTTTTCCGGGTACAACTGGGCGGACTTCGGCTCCATGTTCGGGGTCGGTTCATACGGCGGGTTGGGTGGCGGCTTCGCGGCGATCGGCACGGGCAATTCGAATTGGCTGCTGCCCGCCACGGTACCAGGCAGTCTGCAAGCGAACTTCAACGTCGACACCTCGTATGCGGTCATTGCCGCAGGGCTGCAAAACGTGGGAGCAGATCACAACCTGCAGGCCATCGCGCAATATCTGATGGCAGGCAAAAAGCTGATTTCGTTCAACGGCGCAGCTGACCCGTTGATTTCACCACGCGACCATCTGCGCAACTGGCAAACCGTTGTACAGCTTGCCGGGTCCGCTGGAGGCAATGCACGCTTCTATCTCGAACCAGGGGTGGGCCACGTACTCGGCGGCAACGGTCCTGATCAAACAGACTATCTCGGCGCGATGATCGCGTGGGTCGAACAGGGTACTGCCCCCGGGCAGTTGCTACTGACGAAATTCGACTCCAACGGCAACGTGACGTCGTCCCTGCCGGACTGCCCGTACCCAACCGTGCCGCACTATTCGGGCTCTGGCAACGTGAGCGCCGCGGCCAGCTACACCTGTGCCGCAAGCTAGACACGCGTGAATACCTGCCAATAAAGCGGGGCAATCCTATGAAACTCGCTATATCCATGCTGAGCCTGCTCGCGACCTCGTTATTCGTTTCGGTCGCCGCGCAGGCGCAGGTCAAGATCGGCGTGACGCTATCGACAACGGGACCGGCAGCTTCATTCGGCGTACCGGAGAAGAACACGATCGCACTGTTGCCGAAGGAGATCGGCGGCGGGAGCATCCATTACATCGTGCTCGATGGGCGACATTTGGCGGCCACGGGGGGGATGCCGGTCAGATGCTGCAGCGGGCGATTCCTGAGGCCCTGAAAAAGGCCCCGCCTGGCACGCCCGAGTTCCGCGAAGCGTTGCGCGCGGCACTTGAGAACGTCAAGGATTTGCCGCTGTCTCATGGCGTCATGAACACGACTAAAGCGGATCACAATGGTCTTGATCGGCGTGCGAGGGTGATCGTCGAAATCGTCGACGGGAAATGGAAGCTGCGCAACGACTGACCGTGCTGCGCCTGAAGTTGAAGCTGGTGCCGAGCCCGCGGCACCAGTTCCACTTATGTCGGGCGAAATGCCAACCTGCAAGAACAGTCAGACTGCACTAGTGTTCCGTCCCAGAAATAACTTTGCATAGCCGGGCCACCTTCTGGAGAATGGAATCGGCTGTTGCGGTCCATACGAACGGCCGCTTGTGCTGGTTGTACTGCTCGGTATAACGCTCGATGCTGGCAATGAGCTGGCGCACGTTTCTGAATGACCCGCGACGGATCGCCTGCTGAGTAATCAGGCCAAACCAGCGTTCAACCTGATTCAGCCAGCTCGAGTAGGTCGGCGTGAAGTGCATGTGATAGCGCGTATGCCTGGCGAGCCACGCCCTGACCCTCGGATGCTTGTGTGTCGCGTAGTTGTCGACGACCAGATGCACGTCGAGATTGGCCGGCACCGCCTGGTCAATATGCCTGAGGAACGCCAGGAATTCCTGATGCCGGTGGCGTGGCTTGCATTGAGCAATGACTTCGCCCGTTGCTGCATTGAGCGCAGCGAACAAGGTTGTGGTGCCATGTCGGACGTAATCATGCGTCACCCCTTCGAGATAGCCCAGTCCCATCGGCAGCATCGGCTGCGTGCGCTCCAGCGCCTGACACTGGCTCTTCTCGTCGACGCACAGCACCAGGGCGTTGGTGGGCGGGCTCAGGTACAGTCCGACAATATCGCGCACCTTCTCGACGAAGAATGAATCAGTAGAAAGCTTGAAGCTCTTTGAACGATGGGGCTGTATACCGAACAGCGACAGATACCGGGCAACCGAACTCTTCGAAATCCCTGTCTGCGCGGCCGCGGAACGCACGCTCCAGTGCGTTGCCCCGTCCGGCTTCTCATGCAACACCCTAGCCAGCAATTCCGCGACCGCCTCGTCGTCATGTGTGCGCGGTCGGCCTGGGCGAGCTTCATCATGCAGACCCGCAAGCCCCTGAGCGACAAACCGCTTCTTCCAGTGCGTGATCGCCGGTGGCGTCAGTTCGCACTGCGTTGCAATTTCCGTGGTCGTGTGACCGTCAGCGGCCATCAGGACAATCTTTGCTCGACGCACCAGAGAATGAGGCAACGAACGCGAGCGACTCATGGACAGCAACTGTTCTCGCTCCAGTTCCGACACCACAACCTCGATCCCCTTGCGTCCCATGATCGCCTCCTGTCCGTCACGACTCGATCATAGAACAATCCAAATTTACGTAAAGTTATTTCTGGGACGGAACACTAGTCTTACTGTGTCAATAAAATACGATACCTGGTAGTATGAACTAATAGAGACTACGGGCGATCGCAATGACAGAAGATATCGACGAGTTTGAAGTGTATCTGAACTATCTGGCACAAGAGTTAGGGCACGCGGATCGCCACGCCGGCCTTAAAGGCTACTGTTCTGGCCTGGTGCTGCCGCTGTCACGAAAGAGCGTCGAGCCAATGGCCGCGCATATTGATCCGCTCCACGCGAGTGCGAAGCATCAGTCGCTCCACCATTTTGTTGCCAAGGCAGAGTGGTCCGACAAGGCGATCATGCAGCGGGTGCGCGAGTGGGTGATGCCCGCGCTAGGCGCGCATTCCGCTGAAGAGGCCGGCTACTACTGGATTATTGACGACACCGGTTTTCCGAAGAAGGGTCGCCATTCGGTGGGGGTTGCACGCCAGTACTGTGGCCAGCTCGGAAAACAGGACAACTGCCAGGTCGCAGTGAGTTTGTCGATCGCGACGCAACGCGGCAGCCTGCCTATCGCCTGGCAACTGTATGTTCCCAAGGAATGGATTGACGATCGGGAACGCGCCCGTCGCGCGGGCATTCCTGACGATCAGGCCTTCGCAACCAAACCACAGATTGCGTTGGCCCAACTGCGCGAAGCGATGGCATCCGGGATTGTGCCGGGTATCGTGCTGGCCGATGCAGGATATGGTGATGAGACGGCTTTTAGGGATGGGATAAGCGAGTTGGGTTTGCTATACGCCGTGGGGATTCGCCCGGGCACCTCAGTATGGGCGCCGGGTACGGCGCCGCTGCCGCCCAAGCCGTGGAGTGGGCATGGCAAGCCACCTACATTGCTGCGTCGTGCGCCAGGCCACGAACCGCAAACGGTCAAGGCGCTGGCCATGCAATTACCCGCGAACGCCTGGCAAACCGTCACCTGGCGAGAAGGCAGTAACGCGGCACTCTCCTCGCGATTTGCCGCCGTGCGGGTTCGTCCCGCGCATCGCGACTATTGGAGCAGTACCCAGCGTGCTGAAGAGTGGTTGCTCATTGAATGGCCCGATGGAGATACAGAACCGCTCAAATACTTTCTCAGTACGGCTCCCGGGGAGGCGACACTTGAACAACTCGTATTCGTGACCAAGATGCGCTGGCGTATCGAACGCGACTATCAGGATCTAAAGCAGGAGTTCGGACTGGGGCACTACGAAGGGCGCGGCTGGCGCGGTTTTCACCACCACGCCACACTGAGTATCGCCGCATATGGGTTTCTGATGGCCCAGAGACTCGGGATGGGATCAGGTACCGGCGATAAAAAAAACTTCGCTGAACGCGCGCTGCCTGCGCTTCCCGCGGATTACATCGCACGCGGCAGTCCAGCGCGCACAACGCCACGTTCCTGATTCCATTACTACCTTGCGTATCTTGCTCGGACTGCGCCTCACGCAACGCTTGCACCATTCATCGAAGCAGTGACCCGCAGAATATGTGACACAGTAAGACTAGATGTGTGCGTGCATACAACTGACGTCCTTTCTGCGAATATCTGCGAAAATCGAACCTGAAGAATCCCGCCACACATCGAAGGTGTGCCAGCATGCACTCCTTCCCGCTGCCTTCACGCGGCAGGCCGTGGCGGGGAATCTGTAAACACAGGGTATCGCAATGCAAATATTCGTCGGAAATGGACAGGCGCATGAAAGGTAGTGCAACCGGCATCGGGCGCAAACTCGAACTCCTGTATGGATTGGTTGCCTCGCGGGTATTTCACCACGCGTCGACGATGTTAAGCGGCGACGTGACCTTCGCGCGCGTCATCTCCCTGTTTCACCTCCATCATCACGATTCGCAGACCATTGCTGAACTGGCCGAGGCAACTGGCCTGAGTCATGCTGCGGCCAGTCGTATGGTTGACGGGTTGTACCGGGAGGGCGTGGTGGATCGTCGGGAGGCGGCCGAGGATCGCAGACAGAAGTGTGTTGAATTGACACCTGATGGCCTGAAAAAGATAGAGGCCATGCGCCAGATAACAATTGAGGCCTATGCCGAGATGATGGCGCAAGTGCCGAAGGAACTACGTATCAGGCTCGACGAGATCCTGATGGAACTCGAGCCGTACGTGATCCCTTCTGAACCAGAGCGGGGAGACCGTCCGCGTAAACCCCGATCGCGTCGCCAAAGCTGAGGAAACGCAACAAGAATCGGCGGCAACGCTGGCTCGTTAGGCCGCAGCCACATAACTATTCACCAAGCGACAGGTACCAGCCGCTTCAAGGCTTTTCGAATAGGCGCGCTGCCATTGCCACCCAGCGTGCGGGCGAGCCACCGCGTCTCGCGCACTTTACTGCGACCGAAATTCAGGTACACAATCAGTCCGGACATTGCGGATCGCAGTCTCGAATCCTTTTGATTATTCGTGCCCTCAAGGTGCTCACCCGGGTCACAATCTGTGCCCACTCATCTGGAATCTCTCCATGAGCGACAAATCTTCGGGCGGATCTGGAGAATTGGTGTCAGGCGGCAGCCGCCACCACCAGATTTTTCCAACGCTGAATGAAAGACAGTTTGCACTATTGGAGAGGTACGGTGAGCGACGCAGGCTGAACACAGGCGATGTGCTGTTCACCGAAGGCGACCGGCATATTCCCATGTTCGCCATCGTCTCAGGGAAAATCGAGGCGACGAGAGGCTCAGGAGCCGGTCTCCATGTGCTGGGCTCGCACGGCCCAGGCAGCTTCACCGGCGAGGTCGGAACGCTTGCCGGCCGCGCCGCGGTGGCATCGGCGCGCGCCACCAGTGATTGCGAAGTCATCGTTATCGACGAGGAATCGCTGCGTGCGCTCGTGATCGCGGAAGCTGAATTAAGCGAGACGATCATGCGCGCGTTCATCCTGCGCCGGGTCGCTTTTATTCAGGATCAGAGCGGGGGTATTCTGGTCATTGGCAGTTCGGCGTCTGCGGCCACGTTCCGTCTTCGGCATTTTCTGAGCCGCAACGGTCAGCCATCGGCCTACTTCGATATCGTCGAGCATCAGGAAGCGCGGGCGCTTCTCGAACGCAATGGCGCGACGGAAGCTGATATACCGGTGGTCATCACGCTACAAGGTCACGTTCTGAAGAGCCCGACGCACCGCGCCGTGGCCGATGCAGTTGGTCTCAGTCCCGACAAGCTGAATGGCGAGCGGTTCGATGTGGTCGTGGTGGGCGCCGGACCGGCAGGTCTTGCGGCCGCAGTGTACGCGGCCTCCGAAGGCTTGAGGGTCGCGGTTCTCGACACCAAGGCGCCGGGTGGCCAGGCGGGCACCAGTTCAAAGATAGAAAATTACTTCGGGTTTCCAACGGGCATCTCGGGTCAAGCGCTTGCCGGCCGCGGCCTGTCGCAATGCCGCAAATTCGGTGCCGAGGTCGGCGTACCCATTGAAGCGCTCGGCATCGATTGCCAGGACGCACCGCCTTTTCACATTCGGCTCAATTACGACGAGCACGTATATGCCCGCGCCGTCGTCGTCGCGACTGGCGCGCGTTATCGGAAACCGCCGCTGGACCGCCTGGAGAATTTCGAGGGGCGCGGCGTTTACTACAGCGCAACGTTCATGGAAGCCGCGTTTTGTGCCAACGAAGAATTGGTCATCGTTGGTGGCGGAAATTCAGCCGGTCAGGCAGCGGTTTTCCTCGCGGGATTTGCGCGGCATGTCCACATCGTGATTCGCGGTGACGGACTCAATACGAGCATGTCGAATTATCTGATCAGACGGATCGATGCGGCGTCCAACATTACCGTTCATCAGCGGACTCAGGTCGTCGAGCTGTACGGAGAGGAGCGACTTGAATCGGTCAAATGGGATCGGCAAGGGGAGATCGAACAGAAGCCGATCCGGCACGTCTTCCTGTTTCTCGGTGCGCAGCCCAGTACCGGCTGGCTCGGCGATTGTGTTGCACTGGACAAGAACGGCTTCGTGCTCACCGGCACCGATGCAATTAAGGCGTGTCCGCCAGATCGTCCACCTCGATTTCTGGAGACGAGCCGGCAAGGCATCTTTGCAGTTGGCGACGTTCGCAGTGGTTCAGTGAAGAGGGTCGCAGCTGCTGTCGGAGAGGGCGCCGCTGTCCTTCAGTCGCTGCATGAATATTTGGCTCTGTACGAGTGAAGTCTAACTGTAAGTGTCGGCAAAATGGCGGCGTTGAGACTATGCGGGTGGTTACGACCGATAGTGCGTAACGCACCCAGCGTCAAATTTGGACGACTTTCCGTCCATGCCGCATCAAGCGCCTAGCTGGCGACAAAAGTACACAAATCCAGACAAACGGGCCGTGGACGGAAGAAATACTTCCGTTTAACATTCGCCCGTTCTTTTCGTCAAGATTAGTAATGCATAGTAGATTTCGATAGTCGATTGGCCAAATCTCATCAACAGAGAAGTTTGGATTTCCACCAGTAATCGCTCTGAAAATCTGGAATTTCATAGTAGATGAAATCATCGACGGAATCGCTCGCTCTCTTACTGCCGGTACTGACACACGGCTACCTATGAATTTACCACTGTCACCCAACGGCGCAGCGTACACAACCCGGGAAACCCGTGACGGTGTCCCGCTGAGCTATATCAGCGAGAAGCTGGCGTACGCCATAGAAGATACCCATGCGGCCGCTCAGGCGCACCCGGAAATGCGCTTACGTCTTTCCCATGTGATGTATTCGCAAACCCTGGCGTTCCTCGCGCTTCACAATATGCTGGGCGCCGCCGATGACTCGGGCTTGCCGGAACGACTGCTCGATCTGGATCGCCGGGAACTCAGAAAATGGATCAACGCTGTCGTAACCTATGGAGATCTGCTGGGAGTGGGCGGCATCGGAACGCGCAGCAATCCTGGTTAAAGCAGCGGTAGCGATCGGGAAACGGGTGTGTGGTCATGTTTGAAGCGAGATCCGTATTGGTCAGGAATTGCATGCTACGATTCCTCGACGATCACGATGGAGACACCCATGTGGGACAAGATCGAACACGACGGATACGAAGTCTGGGTCCTGCCGATCCTTGCATACGGTCCCCCGGCCCCAACCACCTTGTGGCACTACTCGGCGTACATCTGCCGCCACGGTTCCGATGCCCACCTCGCCGGGCAGAGCATTCGCTTCCAGGAACTTGCCGCCACTTTCGGCAGCGAAGAAGCAGCCCGCGAGGCTGGGTATGTCGAAGGCAAGCGGCGCGTCGACATGATGCCTGAAGGCGGCTCGGGTGCCGGCAATGGCTGATCACTGCTCTGGTTGTTCAAAATGGACCTCTGGATTCAACCATGCGCACGATGCGCTGATCTGTACGGGCAGTCGGCTACTGCGGCGCCGCACGAAGACCTGACGCCTAACGGCGGCGGCGCCGTGAAGGATGCGCGAGCAGAAGAGCACTACACCTGCGTGCGGTGCGGCGCCGTGTTTGCACGCATTCTCGCAGGTGCGCCCACGCGACAGATCTGGATGCTTCTGAACGCGGGGCAGCACTGAATCTCTTGCGCCGGAGAGTCGGCTTGCGGCTAGTATCCTTCATACGGGGATTCTTCGGAGATACCGACGGAGGCCGCTATGTGGACCTGTCGAAACTGCAATGTCTCGTTCGACTTCGATCGCGTCGAACCGGAACTGGATGAACAAGGATTCTTTTTCCTCTGCCCTGCCTGTGACTACCGCAACAAGCTGGTGGATTCAGGTCCAGACGCAACGGGGCGCCCGAAGCTTGTCCAGAGCGACGACGGTGTTTCGCCTCACGATCAGCCTGGCTGAAGGCAGCGCTGCGAACACATTCCGCAGGTAATCGCGCTCGAGGCGCGGCGCGTCGCCGCCGCAGATGATCCGGCAAGGAAATTGGCCGGTGAAGCAGAAAAAGAAGCAGCGCATAATGGTGAAATCCCTTTGGCAGAATGATGGAGGCAGATATGGCTACGTTTGCTATAGACGCCATTCGCATCAATCCGACGAACGACAGGATTACCCACGTGCGTTGGGCTCCCGTCGATCCGGCGACGCGTGACTGGTTGTCCCCCACGTCGATTGTCGAGGTGGCCGAAGTCGTGGCCACGATCCGTCGGGGGAATGCTGTTTGGTCCCTTTTTACACTCGGCGGCATACGGTTTCTGGGGCCAAAAATCGTGTCGGTTGCTCACGCCGATGGCCACGATGGGATTGACACTGATGTCCCTGGCGAGCATGTCGAAAAATGTATTGACGACCTGCCGCACGTTTGACCGCGCGTATTCGGTCAGGCGGACCTTGGCGTAGCGGTGCTGTCGTTGCGCACGGTCACGGTGTCCTCGAAAGTCATTCGCAAAGACCGCAATTTGACGTGCAAGGCGGCGCGTTTTCCTGCTCGCCGCTCGAGGCGGAACTTGTCGACCTGGCGGCCGCCGCGGGCCGTCCTGGCCCATTCGATTGCCTGCCCTACGCCGTGTTGTTCCGGAGTGGCGAGGGCGCGATCAGACATCCGTTACACCCCGGATAATTGCGCCGTTGCACAGGGCGTCGCCATGTTTAATGTAAATTGGTCGTTCTTGAGAGCGCCTTTCAGCGAGACACCATGAAAAACGGAAAACCAAAACTAACGCGTCGTGATGCAGACGGTCTTTTCCCCGACCTGCAGCAAAGCGGCGCCCATCTCGCTAGCCGGCCTGACAACCCGTTCGGAGAAAAAGTATCCAGAACAACCGATCGACGTGATCGTGACGAGGCAAAGCTCTGGAAAGATAATCTCGTTACCTTGCCTGCAGCGATCGAGTTGCCTCCGGGGTACGAGTCGGTGTCGCACGTGCGCGATGCGATGGAGCGGGCCTGGCGTATGAAATGGGTCCGGGAAAGCGGCAATGAGGTGGTCGCGGAATTTCCTGAAGGCTGGGCCGCCATTCGACCGGCCAGCGGTGCAGTGGAGTTAAAGGACGCAACTGGCGTGGTCCGCGCCGTGTACGGCTGGGCAGGGGACGCTGAAGTGAGACTCCTGCCACGGTATCGGGTCGAAACGCAGGAGAACAGTTCGAGCGGTCTTGGCAGTTTGCTTGTCCGTGATCGCGAGAACGGACAGATTCTCGAGAGGTCGTCGACATGGTCTGCGCAGACTGGGACCAACCACCCTGATTGGGCCCGGCTGTCGGCGTGGCTCGACAGGCAGTATCCGCTTCACCGGGATCCGCTGCGGCTCTGGACGGATTGCGAAGGCAATCGCGGGTGAATTCGGCTCAACGAAAGTCAGCGTCCCACTGTCTCCGCCCCGAGGCATGCAACCCCCGTGCCGTCGCCATTCGCAAAGAACCCCATCATGCAACACCTGAAATACCTGACAGGCTACCCGGCCGGGCTACAGGAAAAAGTCAAAAAGCTGATAGCCGACGAACAGCTAGGCCCATACCTCGTGAAGCGGTACCCTGATACGCACAAAGTGCAAACAGACCGGGCTCTCTACGAGTACTGCTCGGAGCTCAAGCGCGAACACCTTCGCAACGGCGCGCAAATCGACAAAGTCACCTACGATAGCAAGCTCGACGTTGTGCGCCACGCACTCGGCCTGCACACGAGCATCTCGCGCGTGCAGGGCGGCAAACTGAAGGCAAAAAAAGAAATCCGCATCGCCTCGCTATTCAGGGACGCCGCGCCGGAATTCCTGAAAATGATCGTCGTGCACGAACTCGCTCACTTGAAAGAAAGCGACCACAACAAGGCGTTTTACCGCCTCTGCGAATTCATGCAACCGGGCTACCACCAGATTGAATTTGATCTGCGCCTGTATCTCACGCACCGCGATCTGAAGAAAAACCAGGCGTGAGCGTCAATCTTCAGGTGCGGAGCGTCGGACGGCGCCTACTGCCCGCCACCCGGAACTCAGCACCGCGTCAAGCAGCAACCGCTTCAACAACCGCCGACGCCGTCAACAACACCGGAATCGACTTCGAAGTCGGCGTCCCCGCGCCATCGGCGACCGAAGACAGCGGCACCAGCGGATTCGTCTCCGGGTAGTAAGCGCCGAGACATCCACGCGGAATGTCGTACTCGACCAGCAGGAACCCAGCCGCGTGACGCTCGATCCCATCGGCCCACACGCTCGTGATATCCACGCGCTGGCCCGCAACGAAACCCAGCATCGCGAGATCGTCCTTGTTGGCGAATAGCACGCGCCGCTGCCCATACACACCGCGGTACCGGTCGTCGAGGCCGTAGATCGTCGTGTTGTACTGGTCGTGTGAACGCGTCGTCATCAAGGTCATCAGACGCTCGCCGTGCTCTGCGCGCGCCTGATGAATCGGCGTGTCGACGTCAATCGCATGCACGAGGAATTGCGCCTTGCCGCTCGGCGTTTTCCAGATCCGCTCGCGCGACGCCACACCCAGGTGAAAACCGCCGGGCTTCTTGAGACGCTCGTTATAGTTCTGGAAGCCCTCGATCACCTGTGCGATGCCATCGCGAATCAACGCGTAGTCGGCCGCCTGCGCGAGCCAGTCGACCTTGCTGCTGCCGAGCGTGGCGTGCGCCATGCGCGCGACGATTGCAATCTCCGACAACAGATTCTCGGAGGCCGGCTTGTTCATGCCGTACGAGATGTGCACCATGCTCATCGAATCCTCGACGCTCACGCCTTGCGCCACACCATTTTGCAGATCGATTTCGGTGCGTCCGAGCGTCGGCAGAATCAGCGCGTCGCGTCCGTGTATGAGGTGGCTGCGGTTCAGTTTGGTCGTGATGTGGACGGTCAGAGCGCACGAGCGCATCGCTTCCCACGTGCGTGGCGTGTCCGGCGTCGCGATCGAGAAGTTGCCGCCGAGGCCGATGAACACCTTTACCTTGCCGTCGAGCATCGCCTGGATCGTGTTGACGACGTCGAGACCATGCTCGCGCGGCGGCTCGAAATCGTAGACTTCGCCGAGCCGATCAAGAAACGCCTGAGTCGGCCTTTCTTCGATGCCGACCGTACGGTCGCCCTGCACATTCGAGTGCCCGCGCACCGGGCACAAGCCCGCGCCGCGACGGCCGATATTGCCGCGCATCATCATCAGGTTCGACAGGATCTGCACCGTCGGCACGGAGTTCTTGTGCTGCGTGAGGCCCATGCCCCACGTCGAAATCACTGCACGGCCCTTAACGTAGATATCGGCGAGCTTCAGCACGTCTTCAAACGGCACGCCCGATTCGGCGACGATCGTGTCCCAGTTTTCGGCACGCAAATCGTCAGCGAACGCATCGAAGCCTACTGTGTGTTCGGCGATGAACGCGACGTCGAGCACGCGTTCCAGGCCCGACGCCAACGCTTCGTCGTCGAGCTCGATCACGCGTTTGGCGACGCCCTTGATCAAGGCGAAATCGCCGCCCACCTTCGGCCGGATGAACACGGAGCTGATCTTCGTGCTGCCCATCGTGATCATTTCCACCGGATGCTGCGGGCTCGCAAAGCGCTCGAGGCCTCGTTCCTTCAGCGGATTGATCGACACAATGGTCGCGCCGCGCTTCGCGCATTCGCGCAGTTCGCCGAGCATGCGCGGATGGTTGGTCGCCGGATTCTGGCCGAAGATCAGCAGCGTATCGGCGTGTTCGAAGTCGTCGAGCGTGACCGTGCCCTTGCCGATGCCGACCGTATGCGGCAAGCCGCGACTGGTCGCTTCGTGACACATGTTCGAGCAATCGGGGAAATTGTTGGTGCCATACATGCGCACGAACAACTGGTACAGGAACGCGGCTTCGTTGCTGGCGCGCCCCGATGTGTAGAAGGCGGCGCTGTCCGGATCGTCGAGGCGCCTCAGGTGATCGGCAATGAGATCGAAGGCTTCGTCCCAGCCGATCGGCACGTAACGGTCGCGCATCGCGTCGTAGACGAGCGGGTCGGTCAGGCGGCCATGTTGTTCCAGTTCGAAATCCGACTGCGCCATCAGTTCTTCGACCGTATGTTCCTCGAAGAACGCCGGCGTCACGCGCTTGCTGGTCGCTTCGGCCGCCACGGCCTTGACGCCGTTTTCGCAGAACTCGAAGGTCGACGCATGCTCGCGGTCAGGCCACGCGCAACCCGGGCAGTCGAAGCCGTCCGGCTGATTCTGCTTGAACAGCATGCGGTAGTCGCCGCCCGTTACCTTTTCCTTGAGGAGGTTGATGGCGACGTATTTGAGCGCACCCCAGCCTGCGGCGGGGTGGGTATACGGTTCGATGCGAGCTTCGGGTTTCTTCATGATCTTGCCGCCGGATGTGGCTTGGAAGAGGCTTTTATGCCGATGCATGAAAGCCTACTGTGTTCCAAAAACGGCGCAGCATACAGAAAATCGGAAAGGAGAGGGGTACAGTTACTGGATATTTGTCATAGACTGGCGTTTCCGCCCATGCTTTTGTTCGAGCCAGGTTCTTGAAACTGTACGAAAAACTCGCCGACGAAATGACTGAAGCCGTACGCCGCGGCGTCTTCGCGGCGGGCGAGCGCATTCCGTCGGTGCGGCAGGCGAGCCAGCAGCACGGCGTCAGCATCAAGACCGTGTTGCACGCGTACGCGTTGCTGGAAAGCCGGGGGATTGTCGAAACCCGGCCGCAGTCGGGCTATTTCGTGCGCGATGCGGTGGCGACGGCGGCAGCGCTCGACGAGCCGCGTCTGAACCGCCAGCCGGCAGCCCAGACTCCGCCAGTGGCCGCGGCGGTCGACGTGAGCCGCCTCGTGCTGTCGACCCTGCGCAGCATCCGCGCGCATGATGCCGTACCGCTCGGCTCACCGTATCCCGATCCTTCGCTGTTTCCGTGGCGGCGCATCAACCAGTACGCGAATGCGATCGCCCGGCGTCACGCGAGCTGGAATCTGATCGACGACCTGCCGCCCGGCAATCCCGAGCTGATCCGCCAGATCGCGCGGCGCTATGCCGAGAATGGTGTGCCGGTCGATCCCGACGAAATCATCATCACGCTCGGGGCGACGGAGGCGATCAACCTCAGCTTGCAGGCGGTCGCCAAGCCGGGCGACACGGTCGCCGTCGAGTCGCCGACTTACTACGCGATGCTGCATGCCATCGAGCGTCTCGGCATGCGCGCCATCGAAGTGGCGACGCATCCGGTCCACGGCATCGACATCGAGGCGTTGGCCCAGGTCATCGCACGGCAGAAGATCGCTGCGTGCATGGTGATGCCGAACTTCCAGAATCCGCTCGGTTTCCAGATGCCGGACGCGCGCAAGCAGCAACTGGTTGAACTTCTCGCCGCGCACGAAATTCCTGCAATCGAGAACGACGTCTATCAGGAGCTGTACTTCGGCGAGGCGCGGCCGTCGACGCTGAAAAACTTCGACACCAAGGGGCTGGTGCTGCATTGCGCGTCGTTTTCGAAGAGCCTGACCGCGTCGTACCGAATCGGCTGGGCGATGCCCGGGCGCTACCGCGCGCAGGTCGAGAAGCTGAAGTTTCTCAACACGCTGACCACACCCTCGGTGCCGCAAGTCGCTGTCGCCGATTACCTTCGGCAGGACGGCTACGACCGGCATCTGCGGCACGTGCGCAAGGTCTACCGGCAACAGGCGAGCATCATGATGGCGATGGTGCAGCGGTTTTTTCCGGCAGGCACGCGCGTGTCGACGCCGCAAGGCGGGTACGTGCTGTGGGTGGAGTTGCCCGAACGTGTCGATTCGATGCGCCTCTATCAGGCGGCGCTCGCGCGCAGTATCACGATCGGGCCGGGCATGATGTTTTCGATGCGCGACGATTTTCGGCACTTCATCCGGCTCAATTACAGCTATCCGTGGACGGCGCAGACCGAGGCGGCATTAAAGACGCTGGGTGAACTGGTGGCGCAGATGGCTTGATCGGCATTGAAAAAAGCGAGGAGACATTCACGATGGAAGACGACGAACTCGATCCGGTACTGGTGGCCGTGCTGGCGCAGTTGTGGCGCGCGCATCAGGAAACGCCCGGCGGCGCGTGGTCGCTCGCCAAGCTTTCCAAACAGGCGGACGTGCCGATGAGCGGCTTGCGACGGCAGTTGACGGCGCTGGTCGACGGCGGCCTGGTGGACACCACGTTCAACGAGGAAGGCACGGGAACGGCGCGCCTGAGCGAGATCGGCCAGGGCTTGTGCGCGGATCTGTTCGGTGAGGGCGATTCGCCTGACGATGACAAGGCTGACCCACCGCCACGCGTTCACTGAGTTTTTGGCCACCAAAATACAGATTCCGTTATGGGCGGGATAACGAATAATAATTTTTCCGCTGAAATTGACCTTCGAATATGACCCCCTATGCTGGAGCCTTGCCCGGGACAGTCCCGGGCACTGTGGCAGGCACCTGGAAACCACCTTCGGAGAATTCATGAAAGCAAAGCTGGCGCGAGTGCTGCATCATTCATTGCGCATCAAAACCGTCCGGACCGTTCGCACTGTTCTTGCCGCAGCGTTCGGCGCGTCCCTCGCGCTTAGCGCCGGGGCGGCAGCCGCCGCGACTGCGCAGCCGCTCGGCATCGCCTTCGTCTACCTCGGCAACCCGGGCGACGCCGGCTGGACCTACGCGCACGAGCAGGGCGTGAAAGAGGTCGAGGCGAAATTCGGCGACAAGATCAAAGTGACGCGGGTCGAGAATGTGCCGGAGTCGGCGGATTCGGAGCGCGTGTTTCGCGATCTGGCGTCCAAGGGCAACAAGATCGTGGTCGGCTCGAGCTTCGGCTTCCAGGATTTCGAGCTGAAGGTCGCCAAGGACTTCCCTGACGCCGTATTTGAACACGCGACTGGCTACAAAAAGGCTGCCAACTTCGCCACCTATGACGTGCGGACCTACCAGAGCGCCTATCTGGCCGGACTGGTCGCCGGTTATACGACGAAGTCCAACACGCTCGGCTTTGTCGGCTCGGTGCCGGTGCCGGAAGTGGTGCGCAACATCAATGCGTTCACGATGGGGGCGCGCTCGGTCAATCCGAATGCACACGTGAAGGTCGTGTGGATCAACAGCTGGTTCGACCCGGGCCTCGAAAAGCAGGCCGCCGAGACGCTGATTGGCCAGGGCGCCGACGTACTGATCCAGAACACCGATTCGACGGCGACGATGCAGACCGCCGAGCAGAAGAAAGTGCATGCATTCGGCTGGGACTCCGACATGAAGAAGTTCGGACCGAACGCACAGTTGGGCGCGTGCGTGAGCAACTGGGGCGTGTACTACACGCATCTGGTGCAGCAGGTGATGGCGGGTTCGTGGAACAACTCGCCTGTGTGGTGGGGGCTGAAAGAGAAGGCAATCGATCTGGCCAACATCAACACGGATGCGGTGTCGCCGACGGCGCAAAAGGCATTGAGCCAGAAGCGTGACGACATCATCTCCGGCAAGTTCAATCCGTTTGCCGGTCCGATCGCGGATCAGTCCGGCGCGGTGAAGGTCGCCGCGGGCAAGTCGTTGAGCGATGCGGAGCTACTGCGTTTGAACTGGTTCGTGCAAGGCGTCGACGGTTCGCTGCCGAAGTAATGAATTGATTGGTTTGCCTAACTATTATTAAAGATTAAAGGAGATCGCCCGTGAGTCTTACCGTCCCGACCGATGCCGGCGCCGCTTGCGTGGCGCCGGCCTATCCGCCGCAGGGTTTAACGCCGACGCACGAGCAGGTCGTACGGCATCTGCGGCATTCGAGCCGGGTAGCCGAGCGGGCGACGCTGCTGGGACACCATCCGTTCGGCGCGGTGCTGGTAGGCCCGGATCAGGAGACCGTGTTGATGGAGCAGGGCAATGTCGATACGGTGAATCACGCCGAGTCGGTGCTGGCTCGCGTGGCGGCGTTGAACTTCACACCGGAGTACTTGTGGAGTTGTACGCTGTACACGTCGGTCGAACCTTGCTGCATGTGTGCCGGCACGATGTACTGGGCCAATATCGGCCGCGTCGTGTTTGGCATGACCGAGAAGCGCTTGCTGGAGGCGACCGGCGATCATTCCGAGAATCCGACCATGAGCGTGGATTGCCGGTATGTGTTCGATCACGGCCAGAAGCCTGTCGAGGTAATCGGCCCGGTGGCCGAAGTGGACGGTGAGGTGATGGAGGTTCAGCGGAAATTCTGGAGCGGCAGGTAGAGCTATCGAACCTCTGCCGGCGCGAGCATCGCCAGTCCGCAGAACCAGTCGCCGCCGTGTGGCTGATATTTCCACTTACCGTTGTTCTCCTTGATGACAGTGGAACACTGGTCGTTCACGACGATCCCGGGATCCGCCGCGGTGCATTGAAGCATCGCGGTTTCGGTTTGCTGTAGCGCGGGCATCACCGCCTTACGCTGGGTGTCCGGTTCGGCCGGCCCATCCGGGGTTCCGGCTCGGATGCTTTCGATCAGCCGCTGCAGTTCCTCGATCCGCGTCGCGTACCACGTCCCCAGACACGCCGCATCGCGGCAATTCGCTTCCCGCCACGCCCATTTGCTGTCACTGTCAGTGAGGAAGGCGCGACGGTTGATGACCCGTCGCCGCGCTTTCCAGTACAGTTGCCCAAGCGTGTCATCGAGCTTCGAGAGCGCAGGGTCGTTGCAGATCATCCGTTCGGTGAGCGAGCGTCCCCTGGTGCAGTCAAAGCTGGTGGCGTGAGCGGGCAGATGCGTGAGCATCAGTGCGGCGACAAGGATTGGGCGGAAAATTTTCATTGCGCTCCCGGCAGTGCATGGGTTTTTCATGCAATGGATGATCGGCCGAGTCGCCGGAATACAGATGCCCGAAAACAGCGTGAGTTCGGGTGGGTGATTACCAAATCTTGCTTTGTGCGGCGCGCACTGGAACGGCCAGGTCAAGTCCGTAAGCATTGGCCGGGTGGTTTCAGGCATGCGCATTGCAGATGCGGATGACAGATGCGGATGAGTAATAAGCGCGTGGCCGCCACACCGCTTGAAGCGACGGCCAGGCCCGACGCATTCACACGTGCGTACAGGCAGGCATACATGCGGGCCGTAGCGGCACGCACACAAACGCGGGACGTAAAAACGGGAGAAAAAATGAAACAACACCTCGTCCGATGCATGTACGCGGCGGCGAGCTTGCTGGCGCTGCCAGCAGTGGCGTCCGCACAGTCGCAGGCTTATACGAACAGCGCGGTCAACGTGCGCGCCGGGCCGGCTTCGGATTATCCGGTCGTGACGCAGTTGCCGGGCGGTGTCCCGGTTAGCGTGATGGGTTGCATCAGCAACTACCAATGGTGTGACGTCGCCGCTCCGAACCTGCGTGGTTGGGTCTATGCGGCGCGACTCAGCTATCCCTATCAGGGCAGCAATGTGCCGGTGATGAGCTACGGCACGGTGATCGGCTTGCCGATCGTGACGTTCTCGATCGGCACCTATTGGGGCAATTATTATCGGGGCCGGCCGTGGTACGGCCAGCAATCCCGCTGGGCGCATCATCCACCGCCTCCGCCGCCGAGACCCGGTGCCGGACGGCCGCCAGGTTGGCGTCCGCCCGGCGGTCCGCCGCCTGGGAATGCGGGTGGTCGGCCGCCAGGCAGTCGGCCACCGGGTAATGCAGGCGGACGTCCACCGGGTGGGCAGCAACCGGGCAATGCAGGCGGACGTCCACCGGGCGGGCAGCAGCCGGGCAATGCAGGCGGACGTCCACCGGGCGGGCAGCAGCCGGGCAATGCAGGCGGACGTCCACCGGGTGGGCAGCAGCCGGGCAATGCAGGTGGCCGTCCCCAAGGAGGTCAACAAGGCGGTGGGAATAACCGCCCCCAAGGTGGATCTCAACAGGGTGGCGGTCGGCCGCCAGGAAGTGGAAACAGCTGAGGCAAGGTGGACCGGTCCATCCGGTCCACCCATTCCCTTCAGTAGGCAGCGTTCAGAAACGCCGAGCTGACCGCTCGCAGGGTTTCCTGCGAGCGCGGGTCGCTTAGCCGGGTATGCAGTACCACTTTCGAAGCCGGCAGCGGCGGCAAGCCGAGTTGCTCGCCGACCTCCACCGCTCCCGCCGGCGCCACGCGTTGCGCCAGCGCGGCCACCGCGAGCCCTGCGCTAACGGCAGCGCCGACAGCCGTCACGCCGCCACCAACGAACACCTCGGTCCATGGAATCCCGGCCGCGTCGAGCGCGTCGGTGGCAATCGCGCGAATCCCGCATGGCGCGGCGAGCGTCGCCAGCTTCAGCGGCTGCCCCTCGCGATGCTGCCAGCCCGGCGCCGCGAACCAGCCGAGCCGCTCCTCAGCCAGCAGTTGCCCATCGCGGCGATCGCCCTCGCGACGGCCGATCGCGGCGTCGACTTCACCCCGCTCGAACCACGCAAGCACGTCGCGTGACGCGGCAATGCGCACTTCGATGACGAGTAGCGGATCGTAAGCCGCGAGCCGCCCCAGCAACGCCGGCAGATTCGGCCCTGCCACGTGGTCGCTTATGCCGAGCTTGAGCCGGCGTTCCGGCGCGTCGGCGGTCCCCGCCAGCGCTCGCTCATGAGCGAGCAGCAATTGCCGGGCGGCGCCGATGAAGGCGTCCCCGCGCGGCGAGAGGCTCACCGCGCGCGGTGTGCGCTCCAGCAAGCGGTAGCCCAGACGCGCTTCGAGCCGTTTGAGCTTGAGGCTCATCGCGGCTTGTGACGTGTCCATGACTTCCGCGGCGCGCGTGAAGCTGCCGAGATCCGCGATCAGCACGAAGGCCTGGATTGCATCCAGATCGAGAGGACGAGCGAGTGTGCTCATATCGAAACTTTATCGCAGATATAAATTACCATATCTTGATGTAATGATTGCGCTGGCGCAAGCTCATCCTCAGTCGAAACCACAAGGAGTTCGCCATGCTTGCCAAGCAGTATTCGCATCGTCTGCCGTCCACCTATGACATGGGGATCATCCGCGAGCGCGCGACGGCGCGCGGCCCGCTGTGGGACGCGACCGAGGGGCTGGGATTCAAGGCTTTCGTCGTTCGTGAACGGGGCCGCTACGGCGCCACCGCGAACGTGTATTCCGCGGTGTATCTGTGGCTCGACGTCAAGCAGACCGCCGACTTCTTCATGGGCTCGCGCTTTCAGAACGTGATCGACGACTTCGGCCGTCCCGAGGTCGAAACCTGGCTGCCGCTCGATGCCCGCAAGGGCCCGGCGCAACAGGCGCTTTCGTTGTATCGCGAGGAACAGCCGATCGGCGAGCAGGACAACCGCGCCGAGTTGCGCGCGGCACTGATCGAGCAGAACCGTCGCATCGCGGAGCGGGACGATACGGTCGCCGTGGTCTCCGCGCTCGACGTCGCCAACTGGAAGCTGATCCGTCTCACGCTGTCGTCGGCGGCGCCGGTCGCCACGGCGGGGCGCACGGTCTACGAGGTGCTGCACCTCGCGCGGCCGGGCGTCGCGAGCCTGAAGTGAGCGGCAGCAGCGCGTCCAACGGCAGGGCGGCTGACACCGGTCCGACAGCCGCGCCGGTGGTCCCCGCTCAACCCGTGCAGCCAGCACCGCTCGATATCCGCGTAGCGCTGGCCGCGCATCTGGCAGGGCTGGCGCTGACGGTGGCCGCGATCGTCGGATTCACCGTGTTAATGGGGCAGTCGCTTCATGGGCTGACCCGCTAGCCGGCCACACGCTTCGCGCGCTATGCATCGCAATTAAAGTGCGCTAGCCTCGCGTAAACCCCGGTGCGCCGCGTACACTAACTTGCCGATGTGGGGTTAGGGGGCGCACAAATGACACGCGAAGCGACATCAGATTGCACGATGGGAGCAACGCCTGAGGGCACCCGCTACGGGCCGGATCGGGCCGAGGGGGTGCTGGCGTCGGAGCGTACGGTGTTGCGGCTGATCACCCGCAACACACCGCTGCCGGAATTGCTCGATGAAGTATGCCGCCGCGCGGAAGCGCTGCTGGGCGATGGCGCGACCTGTTCGATCCTGCTACTGGACGCGGACGGAGTACGCGCACGCGTGGGCGGCGCGCCTTCGCTGCCGGCGCACTTCAGTGCCGCGATCGACGGTGTCCCGATCGGCCCGCGAGCCGGGTCCTGCGGCACCGCGATGTACGAGCGGCACATGGTCGCCGTCGAAGATATCGAAACTGATCCGCTGTGGGCCGATTTCCGGCACCTCGCGTTGCCGCTCGGTTTGCGCGCGTGCTGGTCGGTGCCGTTTGAAAACGATGCCGGCACGGTGCTGGGTGCGTTCGCGGTCTATTACCGCACGTCGCGCCGACCGAGCGCCGAAGAAGCGGCGATGCTCCACGACATCAGCCACAGTGTCGGTCTCGCCGTTCATCAGGACGCGATGGCGCAACGCCTCGCGCACAGCGAGGAGCATCACCGGCTGGTAGTCAACCATCTCAACGAAGGCATCATCGTGCAGTCGCGCGACGGCGTGGTGCTGGCCTGCAATCCGAGTGCGCAACGCATTCTGCGGGCGAGCGCGGACCTGATCGGCCTCGACATTCTGACGGTTATGGTGCGTGCGTATCACGAGGACGGTTCCATCGTCACCGACGCCGATCGTCCGACCAGTCAGGTGCTGGCGACCGGCAAACCCAAGCTCGGCGTTACGATCGGTCTGGAGCTGACGGACGGCGATGTCGTCTGGATTACTGAGAATGTCGTGCCGATCATCAAACCGGGCGACAGCGAACCCAGCTCGGTGCTGATCTCGTTCACCGACATCGGGCCGGTGCGCGAGGCGCAACGGCAGCTCAAGTTTCTGGCCACCCGCGATCCGCTCACGGGCCTTTACAACCGCGCCTACCTGGCCGAGCGAATGCGCGATCTGTTCACGCCGGGTGAGGTGGCCGGGATGGGCGAGCTGGCGCGGGTCGCCGTGCTGTTCGTCGATCTGGACGGTTTCAAGAAGGTCAACGACACCGCCGGTCACGAGGCCGGTGATGCGCTTCTGTGCAGCGTGGCGGAGCGGCTGTCGGCGTGTGTCGCGCGCGACGATACGCTCGCGCGCGTGGGCGGCGACGAATTCGTGATCGTGGTCAGCGCTTACGAAAACACGGGCCGGCTGATCGCGCTCGCCCAGCGCATTCTCGACACGATCGCGGTACCGTTCGCAGTGGCGGACAACGAGTACTACATGGGCGCGTCGATCGGCATCAGTCTGTTTCCCGAGGACGGCCAGGACGTGCCCACGTTGATGCGCAACGCCGACTCGGCGATGTACCACGCGAAACAATGCGGCCGCAACAATTTTCAGTTCTTCACCGCCGAGCTGAATCAGCATCTGCAACGCCGCTTCATGATCGAGCAGGCGTTGCGGCGCGCACTTGCCACGGATGAACTGAGCCTCGTGTATCAACCGATCGTCGACAGTCAGTGCGGCCGCACGATCGGCGCCGAGGCGCTGCTGCGCTGGTACAACAGCGAGCTGGGTAACGTCTCGCCGGTGGAATTCATCCCCGTGGCCGAAGACGCCGGCCTGATCGTCGAGATCGGTTCCTGGGTGCTGGCGCGGGCCTGCGAGCAGGTCGCGCAATGGCGGCGCACGCTGGCGCCGGATTTGATCGTCGCGGTGAATCTGTCGCCGCGCCAGTTCAAAGGCGGGCTGGTGGAACGGATCGAGCGCTGTCTCGAGCAGTCCGGGCTCGAGCCTGAGGCGCTGGAGCTGGAGATTACCGAGCGGCTGTTGATGAGCGACAGCGACGCCGTCCTGCCGATGCTCACTGCGTTGAGCGCGATGGGCGTACGGATTTCCGTCGACGATTTCGGCACCGGTTATTCGTCACTGTCGTATTTGAAGCGGTTTCCGCTGCATAACCTGAAGATCGACCGTTCCTTCGTCGCGGGGTTGCCGGATCATCGCGATTCGATCGCGATCACGCAGGCGGTGGTGGCGATGGCCCATTCGCTCGGAATGAACGTCACGGCGGAAGGCGTGGAGACCGCCGAGCAGGCGGCGTTTTTGCGCGGGATCGCTTGCGACAAGCAGCAGGGGTATTTTTATAGCCGGCCTGTGGGGGCGAGCGCTTATGCACGTAGCTTGCATGACGCGCAGGTGGGGCTGGCCAGCGCTTCATAGCTGTCCTGAGTCTCCGGCCATGGCCGCGGGCGCCGCAAACCCACTTCGCCCGAGTGGCTAATACAGCAATCGGACCCCACGGCCGCGGGGTCCAGATTCGATTGTTCAGTTTCGCAAACAAGTGCCTTCGCGTTCCGGGTATTTATCCGCGCCCCCGGTCTCCCTAAAATCCTCCCATCGAATGTACATTCCGCGCCGTGCCGAAGCGGCCCAGCGCGACGGGAGCCGTTATGCCAGCCTTGATTCAAAACCAGCTTTATCGACCAGCGGTGATCCTGCCGATGGTCGCCCTCATGCAGGTGATGGTGTCGCAGGATTTCAACCTCGGCCAGGTCGGCTGGGTGGTCGCGGCGCGCGGCGCCCAGGCCGCGCTGCAACGCTCGCGCGAGTTGATCTGCGCCGTGCATTGCCACGCCTGAACACAACCAACCGGGCGCAATTCCCACCAATCGGCTGCGCCGGCCCATCGGCGGCGCGAAAGCAGATCGGCAACCGGCGCGCGAACGTCACCGCGCGCAACAGAAGCAACGAGAAGGGGCGATAAAGGCAACGCGAGGCGCTGAGGGTAAGATGCTACGACCTGCACCCCAGCCTCGGGAGATCTGCCATGCCACAGCACTTCGACGCAGTCGTGATCGGTACGGGACAAGGCGGGACGCCGCTGGCTGTCCGTCTCGGTCAAAGCGGCCGTAAAACTGCGGTCATTGAACGCGGGGCCTTCGGCGGAACCTGCGTGAATGTCGGCTGCACACCCACCAAGTCGTATGTGGCCAGCGCCCGCGCGGCCCACGTGGCACGCCACGCCGCGGACCTGGGCGTGCAGGTGAGCGGGGCGGTCAGCGTCGATCTGGCAGCGGTCAAGGCGCGCAAGGACAGGGTCATCGGCCAATCGCGCGACGGCGTCGAGAAATGGCTGCGCGGTTCGGATAACGTCACCGTCTTCACTGGCCACGCGCGCTTCACCGGCGCGCATACGCTCGCCATCAGCGGCCCGGACGGCTCGGTGCAGGACGAACTCAGCGCCGACGAAATCTTCATCAATACCGGCACGCGCGCAGTCGTGCCGCCGCTCAAAGGCCTTGAGCGCGTTCGCTACTACACCAACTCCAACCTGCTCGAACTGACGGAATTGCCGGACCATCTGGCGATTGTCGGCGGCAGCTATATCGCGCTCGAATTCGCGCAGATTTTTCGCCGCTTCGGCAGCCGGGTGACGGTGCTGGTGCGCGGCGAGCGCGTGCTTACGCGCGAAGATGCCGACTTCGCCAGCTCCGTGCAGAAGGTACTGGCGCGTGAAGGGATCGAGTTTGTCTTTGGTGTGCAGCCTTCGCGGGTCGAACCGCATCCGCATCACGAGAACGAGGTGTGCGTCGGCTTTGAGCAGAACATTCCCGCGCTCGAAGCGTCGCACCTGCTGTTCGCCACCGGCCGCGAACCGAATACCGACGACCTCGGCCTCGACGCCGCCGGCATCGCGACGGACAAGCACGGCATGATTCCCGTCGACGGCCAGTTGCGCACCAACGTGCCGGGCGTCTGGGCGATCGGCGACATCAACGGACGCGGCGCCTTTACGCACACTTCCTACGATGATTTCCAGATCGTCGCCGCCAATCTGCTCGACGGCGGCGCGCGCAGCGTCGATACGCGGATCATGACGTATGCGGTGTTCGTCGACCCGCCGCTCGCGCGCGTCGGGCTTTCGGAGACCGACGTGCGTAAAGGCGGCCGCGAGGCGCTGATCGCCACCATGCCGATGACGCGGGTGGGCCGCGCGCGCGAACGCGGCGAGACCGACGGTTTCATGAAGGTGCTGGTCGACCCGCAAAGCAGGCAGATTCTGGGCGCGACGATCCACGGCATCGAAGGCGACGAAGCGCTGCACACGTTCGTCGACATCATGACGGCCGGTGCATCGTATCCGACCTTGCATTACGCCATGCACATTCATCCGACCATCAGCGAACTGGTGCCGACTTTGCTCGATGGACTCAAGCCGATGAAATGAGCGGTGCCCCCGGTGGCAAGCCGGGGGACGAGCGCGATTGGCGAAAACGTGCAGCGAACTCAGGTAGCGAGCATAGTCGGAGCACAAGCGATGAAACGCATGATCAGCAACGGCAACCTCTTCGATGTCAGCGCGCCAGCGGGCCCTGACGAGCAGGTCGACGCGCTCGTGGAAGAAAGCGGCGTGAGCATCGAGCGGATCGTCTCGCGGGGGCACGCAAGCCCGCCGGGCTTCTGGTATGACAGTCCGCGCGCCGAGTGGGTCGTGCTGCTGAGCGGCGCGGCGACGCTTGAGTTCGAAGGCGAGCGTGAGCTGCACCCGATGAAACCGGGCGACCACGTGCTGATCGACGCGCATTGCCGGCATCGGGTGGCATGGACGAGCGACACGGAGCCGAGCGTGTGGCTGGCGGTGTACTATCCTGGCGTTTGCCGCTGACCGATAGCTGAGATCACGTCGCCGTAACGGGATTAAACTCAAACTGGCACGTATCCTGGAGCGAGATCATGACTGATGCTGACCCCAAAAGCACTTTTCGCGGTCTTCCGTTGACCCCGGAACAGGACGCGGAAGTCAGACACTACATAAAAAAGCAGAAGCAACAGGGCGCGGAGTGGGACACGCCAGAACTGGCATCCATGCTTCGAGACATGCTGGAACCGCCGGGCGATGACGACGGAGAATTCGATTCCGGCTTCGACGAAACGAAAGCAGCCGCGGAACGTGCGGCGGCTTCGATCGACGAGGCGATGGACCCGATCGAGGCGAGCGAAGAGCGGAACGCCGCGATGGAAATCGAGGCCATGAAGGGCTTGAGACGCTGAGCCTGCATCGCAGAACCACTGACGAGCGGCGTTGATCGACCCGACGGGGGGACGGTCGCGAGTCCACCACGGATCAGGAAAAAAACATGAGCATCAGCATCGTCCAGCTTGGGTCTCCGAGAGCGGCCGACGAAGGGCTGCGTATCGGTACCGTTCGGCGACCGCCGCGCGGCGTACCCCGGACCGAATTCGCCACCCGCGACTATTACGACGTGTGGCTGCCTAATCTGTCGCCTGACGCGGAGTTGGTCAAAGAAGCAAAGGCGGTTACGAGCGATCGCGATTGGGCCGCGTTTGCGAAAAAATTCCGCATGGAGATGAATGGTGGTGACGCCAGCAAGGTATTGGACCTGCTTGCCGCCTTGTCAAAAACGACAAACTTTTCCGTCGGTTGTTACTGCGAGGACGAAAGCCGGTGCCATCGCAGCATTCTTCGTCAGATGTTGGACGAGCGGGGTGCGCTGATAAGGTGAGGCGTGCATGCGCCGCCGGCCGGCATTCGACAAGTCCCGTTGTCATCGCCGATAATCGGCGGCGTGCGGACCTGCCCGGGCAGTCCCGCATACTGCGGCTCCGGCGGGCAATTGCGGTGTGCCATGCCCGCCAGCACAGGTCTTCACAATCGCGACTACACAATCAGGAAACCGACCGATGGGCAAGGGACGCGTCGAAGCCTTCAGCGATGGCGTGATCGCCATCATCATCACGATCATGGTGCTCGAATTGAAGGTGCCGGACGGCTTCGATCTCGCCGCGCTGCGCCCCGTGATTCCCGTGTTCTGCGCCTACGTGCTGAGTTTCATCTACGTCGGCATCTACTGGAACAATCATCACCACCTGTTCCATACCGTGCAGAAGGTCAACGGCGCGGTGCTCTGGGCCAATCTCCATCTGTTGTTCTGGCTGTCGCTGCTGCCGGCCGTCACGCATTGGGTCGGTGAAAACCATCTCGCCGCCTGGCCGACCGCAATGTACGGCGCGGTGCTGTTCATGTCGGCGATTGCGTATTTCATTCTGACCCGCGTGCTGATCCGCGAACACGGCACCGACTCGACGATCGCGAAGGCGGTCGGCAACGACTTCAAGGGCAAGGTTTCAGTCATCATCTATCTGGCGGGCATGGCGCTGGCATTCGTTCAGCCGTGGCTCTCGGCCGCGCTCTACACGCTGGCTGCGGCCTGGTGGCTGATACCTGACCGGCGCATCGAACACCTGATGGAAGCGTAAGCATGTTTCTTGCGCTCAAGCTTGCACTGGTGCCCGCGTTTCTCGCCGCGCTGACCGTAGCGGGGCGTGTGCGGGGACCGTCGGTGGCGGGATGGCTGGCGGGGCTGCCGGTGGTGGCCGGGCCGATCGTGTTGCTGCTCGCGCTGGAGCGTGGGCCGGCGTTCGCGGCGCAGGCGTCGGCGGCGTCGATTGCGGCGATCGCCGCATCCGAGGCGTTCAATTTTGCCTATGCGTGGACTTGCCGGCGTTCAGCATGGCCGCTTGCGCTCACGGCCGGCATGCTGGGGTGGGTCGGCGTTGCAGTGTCGCTTACGCATTTACCGGCTGGACTGATGTGGGCGGTGGCCGCGGGCTGCGTGGCCGTCGCCGTTTCGCAAAGCGGCTTGCCGCGCGTCACGGGCCACGTGCCGGCGGCGCGAGTCGGGCTTGGCGATCTTGCGCTGCGCATGCTCGCCGGCGGGCTGCTGACGGTGGCGGTGACCACACTGTCCGCGTCGATGGGTGCGACGTGGAGCGGGCTGCTGTCGGTGTTTCCTTTGCTCGGCATCGTGCTCGCAGTGTCGGCCCAGCGTACGCATGGCGCGGACTTCGTCGCGTTGTTGATGCGCGGCATGGTGATCGGCCGCGGTTCGTTCGCGGCGTTCTTCGCCGTGACCGCGACGATGTTGCCGCATAACGGTGTGTGGCTGAGCTTTGCGTGTGCGGCGCTGGTGTCGATGGCGGTGCAGGGCGCGACCAGGCGCTTGCTTCGCGCGAGGCGGCCGGTGCAGGCGTTGACGCGTGAGCTTGTCGAACCGCAGCAGATAGATTGAGCGTATGAACCAGGCGAGCAGTCTGAAGCGCGGTGAATGCGCGGAATGGATGCAGGCAGACTAATACCGTTTGGCCGATACTGGCATCATGACTTCGCGTACCCCAAGCCCCTCAGCTACCCGAATCGGCCTGATCTCCGACACGCACAACCTCGTGCGTCCCGAAGCCCTGCAGTACCTCGCAGGCTGCGATGCGATCATCCACGCAGGCGATATCTGCAATCAGGCGGTGCTCGATGCGCTCGCGCAGATCGCGCCGGTCACCGCCGTGCGCGGCAATAACGACATCGGCGAGCCGGTCGCCTCGCTGCCGACGCACGTCAAGCTGACCGTGCAACAGGTGACGATCCTCGTCGTGCATGACATCGCCGACGTAGGGGACGATCCGCGCAGCGAAGGCATCGGCGTGGTCGTAACGGGGCACTCGCACAAGCCCGCGATCAGCGAGCGCGACGGCGTGCTGTTCGTCAATCCAGGCAGCGCCGGACCACGGCGTTTCAAGTTGCCGATTTCCGCCGGCATGCTAATCATTGAAGGCGCGCACGCCAGCGCAACGTTCGATTCTCTGGCGACATAAAAAATCGGGCCGGCAAATCTGCCGGCCCGATTTCGGACACGCTAACGCGAATTGCTGCGGTTGCCTGCCGCCGCCGGTTACTGCGGGCGATACGCGGCTGATCCGCGTACAACTTCGGCGGTCAACGACCGCGGTGCAACCCAGGATCAGGCACGCGCCGTTGCCGCGGAAGCGTAACCTTCATCCATCTCCGCCGCCTCGCGCTCGCCGCGCAGCACCGCATGCGCTTCCGCGCGCGTTGCGACACACGGACCCGAGCCGAGCAACGGCTTGCGGGCTGTTTCACGCAGCGCGAACACCGATACGATACCGATCAACGACGCGCCCATCAGGTAGTACGCGGGCATCATCAGATTGCCGGTGCTGTCGACCAGCCATGCCGTCACGAGCGGCGTCGTCCCGCCGAACAGCGACACCGAAATGTTGAATCCGATCGCGAGCGCACCGTAGCGGATCTTCGTCGGGAACAACGCCGGCAGCGCCGACGGCATCACGCCGGTAAAGCACGACAGCAGCACACCAAGAATCATCAGTCCGCCGAACACCGGCAGCACGGTACCCATGCGAATCAGCAGCAGCGCGGGAATCGACAGCAGGAACAGACCCACGCAACCGAACAGCATCACCGGCTTGCGGCCGATCGTGTCGGACAGACGGCCGGCTGCCAGTGTCATCGGCATCATCAGCACCATCACGAGCAGCACGAGGAAGAGGCCGTGCGTTTCGTTGAAGTGCAGCGTTGCCGACAGATAGCTCGGCAGATATGAGAGCGCCATGTAATCGGTGACGTTGAAGATCAGCACGAGGCCGACGCACAGCAGAAGCGGCTTCCATTGCTGCATCAGCAGTTCACGGAACGATTGCTTCGGGAGCGCCTTGTCTTCGGCTTCGCGTTGCTCGGCCTGCTTCTTGAACGCGGGCGTTTCTTCGAGCTTCATCCGGATGTAGAGACCCACCAGACCCAGCGGGCCCGCGATCAGGAACGGCACACGCCAGCCCCACGAGAGCAGCGCCTCATTCGACAGCGTCGCCGTGAGAACCGCGACCGTACCCGCGCCGAGCACATAGCCGATCAGCGTGCCGAACTCGAGGAAGCTGCCCATGAAGCCGCGGCGCTTGTCCGTCGAGAATTCGGCGATGAAGGTCGCGGCGCCGCCGTATTCACCCCCCGTCGAGAAGCCTTGCACGAGGCGCGCGACCAGCAGCAACGCAGGCGCGAAAATGCCGATCGTCGCGTAGCTCGGAATCAGGCCGATCGCGAAGGTGCCGAGCGCCATCATGATCATCGTCATGGCCAGCACGCGCTGACGGCCGATACGGTCGCCCAGCGGCCCGAACACCATGCCGCCGACCGGCCGCACGAGGAACGCCGCGGCGAAGGTGCCGAAGGTGGCGATCAACTGGGCGGACGGGTTCGACGACGGGAAGAACACTTTGCCGAGCGTGACAGCGATATAGCTGTACACGCCGAAATCGAACCATTCCATCGCGTTGCCGAGCGCCATGGCGCCGACGGCCCGCTTGAGGAGAGATTTGTCGACGACGGTGATGTCGTCGAGTGAGAGGCGTTGTTCTTCTTTGTGGTGTCGCCAGAAGCCGTTGCTGGAAGCGGTCAAGGTGAAAACTCCAATGACTGCGACGAAACTCATGAAAACGCATGAACGTTCCGCCACGGGTGCTGGGGAAGTGCAGTTTCGCGAGCAGAGCGAAGGCGTCTCTCTCGCCCGAAGGCGATAGAAGGGGGCGTGAAAAAGAAAATAAAACGCCCGTGCCTCGCGAATCATCCGCGAAAAAACACTCGTCTAGATTGTGCTGACTGTTGCATCTGCGTGGCCGTGGAAGGGGGGCAGATGCATGAGGACGCTGGGGTGGCTGAAAGCTGGCCCATGCGCCGCTGGAAGGCTCGAAACGAAAAAGGCCGGTGCTGGATCGCCGCTCACGGTGTGAGATCAAGCGGGGAAACGACCGACAAGCCTTCTTGTATAAAAACTGTTCGATTCAGCGTGGCGGCGTACAGAAAAAAGCACGGCGAGCCAGCTTGAAAAGAACCTGACCGAGGGTGAAATGCTGGTGAAATGCTGTTGGAACGATGAACATGATAGCACGATGACCGAGGATCGTGCAAACCCGGAGGGCGGCGGGGAGCTTGGGGAAGGCACTCAATCCCTTGCGTGGTGGGGGATTCGGCGGATTGCGGCGGTATGGAAAGGAGGCTTAAAAGTGACCGGAAATGGTCCGGTTAGTGAATTTTGCCGAGGGGTGAAAGTGGCGAAAGGCGCAACGGGAAGCCGGCGATCGAGCGGTTAAAGGTTCGACGAGAATGTGGCGTATCGAGTGGCGAACGGAGCGACGGCAATCCGTCGTATCGAGCGGGGAAAGGGCGGCCAAACGGGCGAAAAAAACCGCGCACGCGGCGCGGATTTTTCATAGGGCTGATCGCCAAACCTGGCGTGTAGCCGAAAGCGCTTACTCCGCTGCCGGCGGCACGTAGCCCTGCGCCGTATCCGCACCTTCGCCGAAGAAGAACTTTTCGGTCTGCTTCATCAGATACTGGCGCGCGCGCGGATCGGCCATGTTCAGGCGGTTTTCGTTGATCAGCATGGTTTGCTGCTTCAACCAGGCCTGCCAGGCTTCCTTTGAAATGCCTTCGTAGATCCGCTTGCCGAGTTCGCCCGGCAGCGGCGGGAAATCGAGGCCTTCGGCTTCCTTGCCGAGCTTCGCGCATTGAACCATACGAGTCATGCTGTGCTTCTCCTTTAATCGATGTGGGGCGGGCAGTCGCTTTATGTGGGGACGCTCAGAGCTGTTTCATCAGCACGAGCGACTTGCGCTGCCAGTTATAGAGTCGGCGGCGGTCTTCCGGCAGGTCGTCGACCGTGACCTTGACAAAGCCGCGCTTGAGGAACCAGTGTTCAGTGCGCGTGGTGAGCACGAAGATTCGCGTGAGGCCGCGTGCCCGGGCGCGTTGCTCGATGCGTTTGAGCAGGCGCTCGCCGTCGCCGGTGCCTTGCGCTTCAGGCGCGACGGTGAGGCACGCCATTTCGCCGATGCGCTCCTGCGGGTACGGGTACAGCGCCGCGCAGCCGAACAGCACGCCATCGTGCTCGATCACCGAGAAATGGTCGATGTCGCGTTCGATCTGGTGGCGGCCGCGCCGCACCAGCGTGCCGTCGGATTCGAGCGGCTCGATCAGCGAGAGAATGCCGCCGACGTCGTCCGGCGTGGCTTCGCGCAGGCTTTCGAGGTTCTCGTACGAGATCATCGTGCCCACGCCGTCGTGCAGGAACAGTTCGAGCAGCAGGCTGCCGTCGAGCGCGTAGGGGATGATGTGCGCCCGCGCCACGCCGCCGCGGCAGGCGCGGATCGAATGCTTCAGATAGAAACCCGCGTCGCCAGTGACTTCGCCGCTTTCGTGCAGCTTGTACGCGTCGTCGAGCGACAGTTCGCGAACCAGTACGGGCCCGTCTTCACCGGTTTCCATGAGGCCCGGGGTCTCGGTCAGGAACACGATCTTGTCGGCGCGCAGTGCGATGGCCGCCGCCGAGGCGACGTCTTCCATCGACAGATTGAATGCCTCACCGGTAGGCGAGAAGCCGAGCGGCGACAACAGCACCAGCTTGCGGCTCGCGAGCGAATGGCGGATCGAATCCGCGTCGATCTTGCGCACCACGCCGGTGTGGGCGAAATCGACGCCGTCCAGAATCCCAACCGGGCGCGCCGTCACGAAGTTGCCGGACACCACGCTGATGTGCGCGTGCGCCATCGGCGTGTTCGGCAAGCCCTGGCTGATCGCGGCCTCGATATCCAGACGCACTTCGCCGGCCGCTTCTTTCGCGGACTCCAAGGCACGCGCGTCGGTAATGCGCATGCCGTGCGAAAACTCGGATTCCACGCCGTGCAGGCTCATCTGCTCTTCGACCTGCGGCCGCGAGCCGTGCACCAGAACGATCTGGATGCCCATGGCCTGCAGCAGCGCGATATCGGACACGAGCGCATTCAGGAGCCCCTGATGCACCACTTCGCCGCCGAAACCGACGACGAACGTCTTGTTACGGAACGCATGGATGTAAGGGGCGACGGAACGCATCCAGTCGACGAATTGCGCGTGCTGGGCGAGGTCTTCCGTTGCTCCGGCGGGGGCCGGAACGCTCGCGGGCGCGGGGACGAGGTCGGTTTGGGAATTCATGCCGGGGATTATAATGCGCCCCCATGTCGAATGTACCCAAAAGTCCCGCTACGGCGAACGAGAATGTGGCGCCGGCCGCCGATCAGGTGAAGCCCGGCGACGCGCAGCACCGCAATGCGCAGGACGCTGACCGCAACGCGCCGGAAACGGCGCGCGAGCCGCGACGTTCCGCGGAAGGCGCGCAAGCGTCCGCACAGAAAAATAATCCGCCACGTGAGGCGCGCGGCGAAGCGGGCGCGCAGGCGCCGAAAGCTGCGCATGAAGGGCGCAAACAGGAAGGGCGCAAACAGCGGCCGCAGGGTGATGCTTCGCGCAGGCAACCCAATGCCGGTGGCGCGGCGCAGCCGGCGCGTCGTGATGAAGGACGCGAGCAAAATTCGCCGCAAGCAGGTGATGCGCAAAGTGGTCAGCCGCGTCGCGATCCGCGGCCGCCGCGCGTTCAACGCGTTGTCGAACCGAATCCGATTCCGCCGATCACGTTCCCCGAAGCGTTGCCGGTCTCCGGCCGCCGCGAGGAGATCGCGCGGGCGATCGCGCAGCATCAGGTGGTGATCGTCTGCGGTGAGACCGGCTCCGGTAAGACGACCCAGTTGCCGAAAATCTGCCTCGAACTCGGGCGCGGTCTCGGCGCGGGCGGCACCGGTCTGATCGGTCACACCCAGCCGCGCCGAATTGCGGCATCAGCGACGGGCCGCCGCATTGCCGAAGAACTCGGCACGCCGTTCGGCGAAGTGGTCGGCTACAAGGTGCGGTTTACCGACAATCTGTCGCCTGGCGCGTCGGTCAAGCTCATGACCGACGGTATTCTGCTTGCCGAAACGCAGACTGATCCGCTGCTGAAAGCCTACGACACGCTGATCATCGACGAAGCGCACGAGCGCAGCCTGAACATCGATTTTCTGCTCGGCTATCTGAAGGAAATCCTCGTCAAGCGTCCCGATCTGAAGCTGATCGTGACCTCGGCGACGATCGACGCGGACCGTTTCGCGCGGCATTTCGGCAGCGAGGAGAAACCCGCGCCGGTGATCGAAGTGAGCGGGCGTCTTTATCCGGTCGAGGTGCGCTATCGGCCGGTCGCGGAGGATAGTCCGGCGGTGAAGGCGGCGGAAGGTTCGTCTCCTTCTTCCCGTGAGCGCGAGCGGCCGAAGACCCAGCGCGAAACGGATCGCGATCTGATGGAAGCGATCGTCGATGCGGTCGACGAACTGTGCCGCGAAGGTCCCGGCGACGTGCTGGTCTTTCTGCCCGGCGAGCGCGAGATTCGCGATGCCGCCGAAGCGCTGCGCAAGCATCATCCGCCGCATACGGAAATTTTGCCGCTGTTCGCGCGCTTGTCCGCTGCCGAGCAGGAGCGCGTGTTCCGCACCTCGAACGCGCGCCGCATTGTTTTGGCCACCAACGTCGCCGAAACCTCGCTGACAGTGCCCGGCATTCGCTATGTGGTCGACACCGGACTCGCGCGCGTGAAGCGCTACTCGTATCGCAACAAGGTCGAGCAGTTGCAGGTCGAGTCGATCTCCCAGGCCGCCGCGAATCAGCGGGCAGGGCGTTGCGGCCGGGTCGCCGACGGCATCTGTATCCGTCTGTATGAGGAAAGCGACTACCAGGGCCGCGTGCGTTTCACCGATCCGGAGATTTTGCGTTCGTCGCTGGCGTCGGTGATTCTGCGCATGAAGTCGTTGCATCTGACGGCGATCGAAACCTTCCCGTTCATTGAGCCCCCGCCGGGCCGCGCTATCGCCGACGGCTATCAGCTGCTCAACGAACTGGGCGCCGTCGACGACGACAACCAGCTTACGCCGCTCGGCCGCGAACTCGCGCGCTTGCCGCTCGATCCGCGCGTGGGCCGGATGATTCTCGCCGCGCGCGATCAGCAGGCGTTGAAGGAAGTGCTGATCATCGCCAGCGCGTTGTCGGTGCAGGACCCGCGTGACCGGCCGATCGAAGCGCAGGAGCAAGCCGACCAGGCGCACCGCCGGTTCGCCGACGAGCGTTCCGAGTTCCTGCAATGGCTGAAGATCTGGAACTGGTTCGAAGAAGCGATCGCGCACAAGAAGTCGAACCGGCAATTGCAGGACGAGTGCCGCAAGAACTTCCTGTCGCAACTACGTCTGCGTGAATGGCGCGACGTGCACTCGCAACTGTTGACCGTGGTGCGCGAGCACGGCTGGCGGCTGAACGAAGCCGAAGCGACTTTCGAGCAGATTCACCTCGCGTTGCTGACCGGCTTGCTCGGCAATATCGGCCTGAAAGCCGACGACGAACCGTATTTCCTCGGCGCGCGCAGCATCAAGTTCTACCTCTGGCCGGGCTCGGCGCTGGTGAAGAAGGCCGGCAAGTGGGTGATGTCCGCCGAACTGGTCGAGACGAGCCGTTTGTACGCGCGCTGCATCGCGAAGATCGAGCCGGAATGGATCGAAAAGATCGGTGAACATTTGCTGAAGAAGTCGTTGTCCGAGCCGCATTGGGAAAAACGCGCGGCGCAGGTGTCGGCGTTCGAGCGCGCAGTGCTGTACGGTCTGCCGATCTACCACCGGCGGCGCGTGAGCTTTGGCAAACAGGACCCGGCGCGTGCGCGCGAGTTGTTCATTCGCGGCGCGTTGGTGGAAGGCGAGTTCGATACGAAGCTCGCGTTCTTCGCGCACAACCGCAAGCTGCTCGCAGATATCGAGCAACTGGAGCACAAGTCGCGCCGCCAGGACGTGCTGGTCGACGACGAACTGATTTTCGGCTTCTACGATCAGGCGCTGCCGAAAGGCATCTATACGGGCGCGTCGTTCGAGCGCTGGTATCGCGACGAGGTGAAAAAGAGCGGCCAGCCGGAAGACAAGTTGCGTCTGCTGTATCTGTCGCGCGACGATCTGATGCGGCACGAAGCCGCCGGCGTGACGACCGATCTGTTCCCGAAGCGGATGACGATGGCGGGCGTCGAGATGGCGCTCACGTATCATTTCGAGCCCGGCTCGCCGCGCGACGGCGTGACGCTCGCGGTGCCGCTGTATGCGCTGAATCAGGTCGACGCGCGACGCTGCGAATGGCTCGTGCCCGGCATGCTGAAAGAGAAGACGCAACTTCTGCTGAAATCGTTACCACAGAAGCTGCGGCGCCATTGCGTGCCGCTGCCTGAGTTCGCGGCGGGTTTCGTCGAACGGCATAGTGGTCCGCGCTTCGGCGCGGGCGGTTTGCTCGAGACGCTGATCGCCGACGTTCGCGAGCAGACCCAGGTTGCGATGAAGCATTCGGATTTCAAGCTTGAGACGCTGACGCCGCACCTGTTCATGAACTTCAAGGTCGTCGACGAGCACGGGCGGCAGCTTGCGATGGGCCGGAATATGTCGCAACTACGTGCTGAACTTGGTGGCCAGGCGCAGCAGCACTTCCAGAAGATCGCGTCGAGCGCGGCTGGGGTGGCGTTGGCGGATGCGGGCGGCGGCGGCGTGGCCGCTGCCGCGCAAGCGAGCGGAACAGCCGGCGTGGCAAGCGGTGGGGCTTCGCGAGGCAAGGGCGCCGCTGCGCCCGGTCCGCAAACTGCGTCGCAAGACGGCGCAGCGGGCACCGCTTTGTACGAAAAACTGACCACATGGAATTTCGGCAAGCTCCCCGAGTTGCTCGAAATTCGCCGTGGCGGGCAGACTTTGTTCGGCTATCCGGCGCTAGTGGATCGCGGCACGCACTGTGACGTCGAGGTATTCGATTCACCGGACGAAGCCGCGCGGATTCATCGCGCAGGGCTGCGGCGTTTGTTCGCGTTGCAACTGAAAGAGCCGATCAAGTACCTGGAGAAGAATCTCCCGGGTCTACGCGAAATGGCGATGCAGTTCATGCCGCGCGGCACTCAGGAAGAACTGCGCGATCAACTGATCGACACCGCGCTTGATCGCGCCTGCCTGCAAGACCCGCTGCCGGCCGACGACGTCAGTTTTCACACGCGCCGCGACGAAGGCCGCAGCCGTCTGACTTTGTTGGCTCAGGAAATTGCCCGCCTCGTTGGGCAGATTCTCAGCGAATACGCGACCGTGACGAAAAAGCTGGTGCAGGTGAAGACCTTCACGGCCGCGCATGCGGATATGCAGAACCAGCTGGATGGTTTGATCGGCAAGCGCTTTGTGGTGGATACACCGTACGCGCAGTTGACGCACTTCCCACGTTACCTGAAGGGCATTGCGCTGCGCATCGACAAGCTGAAGGCGGACTCCTCGCGCGACGCACGGCAGTTCGCCGAATTCCAGCCGCTGTTGCAGAACTACCAGCGCGCGCTTGCGCAACGCGGCGGCGTGCTGGATACGCGCCTATCGGAATTCCGCTGGCTGCTGGAGGAATTGCGGATTTCGCTGTTCGCGCAGGAGTTGCGTACGCCGATGCCGGTCTCGGTGAAGCGTCTCTACAAGGTCTGGGAATCGATGCAGCGCTAGGGTGCGCGTGAGGTGGAGCGCCAGGGATGAGCGGGCCACGTGTGTAAGGTGACGCGGCGCTGTATGGCGTGAGGCAAGATCTCTCCGCCGCGCATAAAAAAACGCGCGACATCCTTCCTTTTGAGAACGACATCACGCGCAAAGGGTGCGGGCCCTTCCGGACCCGCACCCGCTCGCTGCTTTTACTACAACGTCACAACGATCACGGTGACCGGCTCAGGTAGAGTCGGCCACGCGTCTTACCAGTGCATGCCAGCGCCGACCGACGCGCCGAACTGCCCGCGCGAGTCAGACGTGCCTTGCACCTTGTAGACCCACTTGCCGGTTTCCGACAGTTGCGACACGCCGATCGCGACTGCTGATTGGCCACCGTAGGTGCCCCCAGCCATCGCCACCATGCCGTGACCCGGCAGCACGGCTTGCGGCAAGCCCGCAGCCGCCAGGGCCGTTGCCGTGCCGCCGTAGGCATCGCGGCGAGCCGAGCGGATCTGATCGTTGGTGTAGCTGTTAGCCTGACCGACCGCGCCGTTCATGCTCTGCTGCAGCTGGTTGACGTTGACCGCGTCCGTGCCTTGTACGCCGGCTGCCACATTGGTGACCTGACGCTCTGCACTTGCCGCGCCGACCGACACCGTATTCGCCCGATCAGCAACCGAACCCTGGCCCAGCGCCACCGAGTTGTCCGCGCTGGCATTGGCGTTTGCGCCGAGGGCCGTTGCGTTGTTTGCACTTGCAACGGAATTCGCGCCGACAGCGACCGCATTGGCGCCGGTGGCCTGCGCATTCGCACCCGACGCGACCGAGTGCGTGCCGGTCGCCACCGCACCTTCGGTGTCGCGATCGCCTTCGGCGCTGAAGAACGGGTTGCCTGAGTTCACGGTGATGTTGCTGACCGCGCCGTTGATGGCCGCGTTCAACTGACCGAGGTTGACAGCGTCGTTTGCATCCACACCGTCGGCCACGTTGTGGATCGCGGTGCCCGCGTCGCCGCCCAGCGTGACGCTGTTCTTGTTGACCGTGCCATCGGCGTTCTTGTCGTACATGACCGCACCGTCGAGTTTGGCCGCAGTGGCGGCGCCCTGGTCGCTGACGGCTTTCAGTTGGGCAACGTTGACCGCGTCGGTATCGGCGGTGCCGGCTGCGACGTTGGTGATCTGACGCTCTGCGCCTGCTGAACCGACCGAAACGGTGTTCGCGCGATCGGCGATGGAGCCTTGGCCGAGCGCGACCGAATCAGCGGCGCTGGCCGTGGCCAGGTTCCCGATCGCAGTGGCATTTTGAGCGACGGCTCGCGCGCCCGAGCCGATCGCGGTAGCGGCGGTGTAGCCCGGGTCGTCTAGTGCGAGCGGGTCGTGGCCGGCGACGGAATTCGCGCCGATGGCGACTGAGTCGTCGCCGTTCGCCGTCGAAAGCGTGCCGACGGCAACGCTGTTCGTGCCGCTTGCGTATGACGCGGTGCCACCTGCCAACGCGCCAGAGCCTAATGCTTGCGCGTTGCTGCCCATTGCCAGTGCGTGGGAGCCACCTGTTTGTGCGTTGTCCGTACCGGTGCCGTCGCCGTCAGCCTTGAAGTAGCGGTTGTTGCTGGTTGCCGAGGTGATGGCGGCGTTGAGTTGGCGCACGTTGACGGCGTCGGTGGCTTCAATGCCGTCTGAAACGTTGGTGATCTGGCGTTCGTTGCCGGCCGAGCCGCCCGAGACGGTGTACGCGCGATTCGCCACCGAACCTTGTCCGAGAGCGACCGAACTTTCAGCGCTGGCCGTTGAGAGGCTGCCGAGCGCTACGCTGCCGGATCGGCTTGCGGTGGCACCCGAGCCCAGCGCAATCGAACCGTCGCCGCTAGCATTGGCTCGCTGGCCGATGGCCGTAGCGGTTTGTCCGTTGGCAGTGGCGACATAGCCGACCGCGACAGCGCCTGTAGCGTTAGCCTCGGCGTTCGCGCCAGCCGCGACGGCGTGCTCGCCACCCGCCACTGCGTCGTCTGAACCGTCGGCGACGCCGGCGGCCTTGAAGTAGTGCAGGGTGCCGCTGCTTGCGACTGCGTTGACTTTGCCGTCGACTGCACTGAGTTGGCTGACGTTGACGGCGTCGGTCGGGGCCGCACCGGCTGCGACGTTCGTTACGCGGCGTTCATTGCCTTTGGAGCCAACCGAAACTTCGCCGGTTGAGGTGGTGGCTTCGACTGCTGTGGCGCCCGCACCAGTCGGCACGACAGCCGGCATCGTCAGATCGGCGGTGGTGGTAGACCTCACACCGAGCGCGACGCTGTTGTCGCTCGCCGCAGTAGCCTTATAGCCGATTGCGACGGAATTGGCGCCGTCCACTTCCGAAAATGCGCCGATGGACGTCGAGCCGATCCCCATGACCGTGGATACATTGCCGATCGCAGTGCTGTAATCCGCCCCGGTGTTGACTTGCGCCCCACCGCCGGCTGCGAACGCTGCTTTGGCGTTAGCCTCGGCCATATAGCCGAACGCGCTGGCGCCATCGACGGTTGCGTTGGCCCCATAACCGACCGCGGTTGAATTTTTGCCGGAGGCGACGGCATTCGCGCCAGCAGCGACTGCGCCTGGTTGGCTTGCGTTTGCGGGACGGTCTCCGCCTGGGATTAACTCTTTGGCGTCGAAATAATCATCCGCGCCCGCCGCATACGCCCCCGACACCCCACCCAGCAGGGCCACCCCAGCCAACACTACCTGAGCTACCGCCAGCTTCCGAGCCGTTCCGCGCTTTGTCTTCGACCGAGCCGTTTCCGACGTGGCTACCCACGTCCCCGTCGCTTCACACCAAACCGATTTGTAAATCTTGTTCATGCTTTTAGAAAACTCCGCGGAATTACGAGCGTGGACAGTGCGTGAACGCATTTCGATTCGGAGGGATGTCATCGCCCTCAATATGTCGCGCACAAAATAAAACATGTCGACCGCGGTTTCTCCGTTGTCCGTTTTTTCGTGTCCTGCTGAATTTTTCGCGCGTCCGAATCACATGCGTCACGCTCTTAAGTCCACAGGATTAAGTGCATGGGCGATGATCGGCGGGATTGTCAGGTGTGGCGGGGGAAGGGCGGAATAAGCCAATTCCTAAACGATTAAAAATAAATAATTGATTGTAATTTAATTTGATTAATTGTTATTTGAGTGTAGAAAATTAGGAGGCGCAAAGAGAAGTCTTAACTTGTCTTAAGTATGATTTAAAAAATTGAGAATGTAATAATCCGTTGTTTTGATTGAGGTGGTGGCATTGTGGAAATTGAATGAGGATTTTCTTACGCGAAGCTGACCTTACGTCAGCAGCGCAGCGGAATGTGCTGACAGTCTCGTGCCCGAATCCCGCCTGGTTTCCGGTTTCCCTCACGCGTCACACCCCCATCCACATCAACCGCTGGTCACAGCAAACGTTCTACAATGACGGTTGTTCTCCGAAGTGAGTTTTCATGCGTAAATTTTTTCTTCCCGGCTTGACTGCCACGTTCGCCGCGGGTGCGGCGCTGGTCGCTGCCGCAGGCTTTTTTTCTCCGGCGGCCCTCGCCAATAACGTGATCGTGCTCAATTCCGGCGAAGCCACGCTGAGCCTGATCGACGAGACCACCCGCCAGGTTGTCGGCACGGTGCCGACGGGCAAGGAACCGCACCACCTGATGGCCACGCCGGACAGCTCGTCGCTGATCGTCGCCAACTCGGTGTCGAACAACCTGATGTTCGTCGATCCGAAGTCGGGCCAGGTTCAGCGCTGGGTCGAAAACATTGAGGATCCGTACCAGATCGGTTTTTCGCCCGACCGCAAGTGGCTCGTCACCACCGGGCTGCGTCTGGACCGCCTCGACATCTATCATTACGACAGCCAGAAGAATCAGATGACGCTGGCCTCGCGTCTGCCGCTCGCGGTGATGCCGAGCCACATGGCGTTCACCAATGACAGCAAGACGGTTTTCGTCACGCTGCAGGTGTCGGGCGAGCTGGCCGCTATCGATCTGGCCACGCAAACCGTCAAGTGGAAGATGAAAGTCGGCAAGGTGCCGGCCGGCCTGTGGATGACACCGGGCGAGAAATATCTGCTGATCGGCATGACCGGGGCGGATTACGTCGCGGTGGTCGACTGGCGCAACCAGAAAATCGTCAAGACGATCCAGACCGGCAAGGGCGCGCACAACTTCCGCTCGCTGGTCGACGGCAAGCATGTGGCGGTGTCGAACCGCGTCGCAAGCACGATCAGCATCATCGACGAAGACACGCTCACCAACGTCGGCGATATCACCGGTTTGATGCCGGGGCCGGACGACATGGAACTTTCCGCGGACAAACGCTATCTGTGGGTGACCTTTCGCTTCGCGAAACATGTCGGCATCATCGACCTGAATACGCGTAAGCTGATCCAGACGATAGCCGTCGGCCGTTCGCCGCACGGTATCTATTTCTTCAATCGCGCGCCGATTACGGCGCCGAACGGCGCGTGACGCCGTAACAGGCAAACCGCCAGGAATGAAGTAACAGGCCAGCACCATGTTCCATCTGATTTTCTCTTCTCTCGACAGCTTCGTCTCGGCGGTGCAGACGCTGCTGTACGTCGACGTGGTGCAGCCGCTGCTGTTCCACTTCAATTTGATGGACTATGACGAAGATACCTATGACAGCCTGTATTGGGTGATCGTGGGCGTCTTCGAGGTGCTGGCGATGTACGCGGTGCTGCGCCCGCTCGAGGCGCTCCGCCCGGTGGAGCAGTGGGAAAACCGCAGGGCCGTGCGGGTCGACGTGATTTACACATGGATCGCCAAGCTCGGCATCCTGAACCTGTTCTTCTTCTTCGCGCTGCAGCCGTTCTTCGACACTGTGCAGGCCTGGCTGCGCCTGCACAACATCGCGAATATCGAATTCGACAATCTGTGGCCGGGCGTCACCACGCAGCCGCTCGTCACGTTCGTGATGTATCTGCTCGTGCTCGATTTCGCAGGGTACTGGTACCACCGCTGGGAACACCGGATCGGTGTGTGGTGGGAGTTGCACGCGGTCCATCATAGCCAGCAGCAAATGTCGCTGTGGTCCGACGACCGTAACCATCTGCTCGACGATCTGTTGCAAGCGTCGTTCTTCGCTGTGATTGCGCTGGTGATCGGTGTGCCGCCGTCGCAATTCGTCGTGCTGGTGGCAATCACGAACCTGGCGCAGAGCGTGCAGCACGCGAACATTCGGCTGTACTTCGGCTGGCTTGGCGAGCGCCTGCTGGTCAGCCCGACTTTCCATCGCAGGCACCATGCGATCGGCTACGGCCATGAAGGCCTGAACTACGGTTGTAACTTCAGCGTGCTGTTCCCGTGGTGGGACATGCTGTTTCGCAGCGTGTCCTGGAGCCGGGAGATGGAGCCGACCGGCATCGCCGACCAACTCGAAGGCCGACGCTACGGTGACGGTTTCTGGGCGCAGCACTGGCTTGCCTTCGTGCGCATCGCCGGGCGGCTTGCGCCGAAGCGTCGCACCGAAGGCAGCGACGCCGCCCCGGTTTGAGCATTCTTCCTCTCGCGGCGCCGGTTTTCCCGGCGGCGCGTCACGTGGTTTATCCTGTTCACGTTTGTGCGCGCGACCCTGGCCTCGTGGCCGGAGTGTTGCGGCATTCTCCTTATTCCATCGTTTCGTTCACCGGCACTGGCTCGCATGAATGATCTGTTGCGCTCGTTCGGGCGCGCGCTCACAAGCGCGCTCCACCCGCGCATGCTCTGGCTGACCTTTTTGCCGTTTCTGGCGGCAACGGTTGGGTGGGGCGTGATCCTGTGGTTTTCCTGGCAGACGCTGATCGGCGCCACCCGCACGTGGCTCGAAAGCTGGTCGTTCACCGTCACGCTTTATCATCTGTTCGACTGGCTCGGTTTTTCGGCGCTGCACACGGCGATCGCGCCGTTCATCGTGATTGCGATGGCGATTCCACTGATCGTCGTCACGGTGCTGCTATTGATTGCGACGCTGTCGATGCCGGCGGTGATCCGCTTTCTGTCGGCGCGGCAATTCCCCAGCCTTGAAATGCGCCGTGGCGGAACGTGGTACGGTAGCTTGGGCCAGGCATTGTGGACCACGCTGGTTTGTCTGGTGCTGCTGATCGTCACGTTGCCGCTCTGGCTGGTGCCGCCGTTTTTTGCGCTGATTCCGCCGCTCCTGTGGGGTTGGCTGACGTATCGCGTGATGAGCTACGACGCGCTCGCGCTGCATGCCACGCGTGACGAGCGGCGCGCGCTGGTGAGACGCTTCCGGTTGCCGCTGCTGTTGATCGGCGTCGCGAGCGGATTGCTGGGGTCGCTGCCGACGCTGCTGTGGGCGTCGTCGGTATGGCTGATCGTGCTGTTCCCGGTGATCACCGCGGTGACGATCTGGATCTACGCGTTCATCCTTGTGTTTTCGGCGCTGTGGTTCGGCTACTACTGTCTGCGCGCGCTGCAACGCATGCGCGCGGAAGAGCACGGCCCGCGGCACGCGGCGCCGGTTCCCTACTGATGAATTACTGACAAAGCGAAAGAGGCGGCAATGGCATTTGGCGTCATCATCATCGGCGACGAAATCCTGTCGGGCAGACGTATCGACAAGCATCTGCCGAAGGTCATCGAATTGCTGGGCGCGCGCGGGCTGTCGCTCGGCTGGGCGGAATACATCGGCGACGAGCCGGTGCGCATCACGGCGACGTTGCGACGCACGTTCGCGTCGGGCGACATCGTGTTTTCCACCGGTGGCATCGGCGCCACGCCGGACGACCACACCCGCCAGTGCGCGGCAGCCGCGCTCGGCGTGCCGCTCGAACTGCATTCGGAGGCCGCGAAGCTGATTCAGGAGCGCATCCGCGATATGTATCCGGCGAACGCCGCAACGCCGCTCGATCTGAATTCGTCCGAGAACCGGCATCGTCTGAATATGGGCACGTATCCGCAGGGCGCGTCGATCATTCCCAACGGCTACAACAAGATTCCTGGCTTCTCGATCAACCAGCACTACTTCGTGCCAGGCTTTCCGGTGATGGCGTGGCCGATGATCGGGTGGGTGCTGGATACGCAATACGCGCATCTGCATCACGCGATGCCGCACGCGGAAAAGTCATTGCTGGTCTTCGAGCTGCCGGAGTCGCGCGTTACGCCGTTGATGGAAAAGATCGAACACGATTTTCCAGGCGTGCGGGTGTTCAGCCTGCCGAGCGTCGGCGATGCGGAGCGCGGCGGCGTGTACGCGCGGCATCACATCGATCTGGGCGTGAAAGGTGAACCGGAAGCGGTGGCGGCGGCTTTCGTGAAGCTGCGCGAGGGTGTGCACCTCTTGGGCGGCGATATCGTCGAGCCTGAGGCGGCTGCGGCTAAACCGCGCGGTTGAGCCGCGGTTGGTCAACCGCCCATGCCAGACTTCATTCGGGCGCGCTTGCGCCCATGCCTGACTCAAGACTCAATGCATCATCGGCCTGTCACATGCAGCGCCGACGATGCGTCTAATTGTCCCGCTCTGTCCTGCCCATCGCCCGAAGCCACACCCAAGTGTCCTCATGCATCGGCTTGTACGTGCAGCCGGCGAAAGGTATCCGTCGCACCCCGTCGGCAGCGAGCAGCACGCGCATGCGGCTACCGCTGAAGCAGGCAGCAACAATCAAGCAGCCCGCCAGGCTGCCGATCAAGCAGGCAGCCAACGAGCAATCAGGCGCCGATCCACGGCAACCCGCGAAAGCACCAGCCCGACACCGTCTTCCGATGCCCCTGGCCGTCCTTGTCGCCTTCGAAGCCTTCCAGCAGGTCATACGCCTTGGTAAAGCCGGCCTGGGTGGCGGCGATCGCGGCGAGCTTCGAGCGCGCGGCGCTGCGGCACAAAAACAGCACCGGCGTATCGGGCGAGGCGACGTGACTCAGTTGCTGAAGGAATTCCTGGTTCGGCACGGCGCCCGGATAGCGAGTCCATTCCACGTGAGCGTATTGTCCGTCGCCGATAACCGGCCGGCCGACCCAATCGAGTTCGGCACGAGTGCGCACGTCGATGAGACGCGTGCGCGGATCGAGTTGCAGCAGTTCGAACGCCTCGGCGGGCGATACCGCGCCCGCATAGGGCAACTGGCTCTCGGTGCGGCGCTTGTCCGCCTGGGCGTACAACTGTTCGAGCGTGCTCATGAGCGCAAATCTCCATCGGACCAAATGAACATTCTAGCGCGCGGCGTACGACGCGCATGCGGTTCCGAGGCGGCGGCCCCGTCCCCACGAAGCAAGGAGACGCGCGCTCAATAGTGGTGCATACTCCCGTGAATGCACCAAAATAGAGACATCACCCGTTGCTGATTTTGTGAATGCACTAAATAGGTGCGTAACGCAGGGTAAAGATTTCGGGGCTGCATGCTGTTCGGTGCGCCCATTCCCCGCAAACGCGCGCACAGTGTGGTTTTGCGCCGGGTTGGCGCATACATGGCACAGAAGCTGCTTTATTGGTGCCGATCGATTTGTTCCAGCAAGCTTTTATGCTCATCCTCAACGATAGAGGGGTGGACGCGCCGGGACGGGTCAGCTAGATTGGGCGGCGGCTGAATCCGCCGAATTCGTTAATCAGGAGATAGGTTATGAGTAAATCCGTGGCCGACGTCGTTCAACTCGTCAAAGACGAGGACGTCAAGTTTGTCGACTTCCGCTTCACCGACACGCGCGGCAAAGAGCAACACGTTTCGGTGCCGGTGTCGGCATTCGATGAAGACAAGTTCGAAAGCGGCCATGCGTTTGACGGTTCGTCGATTGCCGGCTGGAAGGGCATCGAAGCATCGGACATGCTGCTGATCCCGGACGCGAACACTGCTTTCATCGACCCGTTCTATGAAGAGTCGACCCTCGTCCTGACCTGCGACGTCGTCGAACCGGCTGACGGCAAGGGCTACGAACGCGACCCGCGTTCGCTCGCGAAGCGCGCTGAAGCGTATCTGAAGAGCACGGGCCTCGGCGACACGGCCTTCTTCGGTCCGGAACCTGAATTCTTCATTTTCGACTCGGTCAAGTGGGGCACGGACCAGTCGGGCACGTTCGTCAAGATCGGTTCGGAAGAAGCACCGTGGTCGTCGGCGATGGACTTCGAAGGCGGCAACACCGGCCACCGTCCGGGCACGAAGGGCGGCTACTTCCCGGTCGCTCCGGTCGACACGTTCCAGGACATCCGTTCGGAAATGTGTCTGCTGCTCGAACAGATCGGCATCCCGGTCGAAGTGCATCACCACGAAGTCGCGGGCCAGGGCCAGAACGAAATCGGCACGAAGTTCTCGACGCTGGTGCAACGCGCCGACTGGCTGCAGCAAATGAAGTACATCATCCAGAACGTCGCGCACACGTACGGCAAGACGGCAACGTTCATGCCGAAGCCGATCGTCGGCGATAACGGTTCGGGCATGCACGTTCACCAGTCGATCTGGAAAGACGGCACGAACCTGTTCGCAGGCAACGGTTACGCAGGTCTGTCGGAATTCGCGCTGTTCTACATCGGCGGCATCATCAAGCATGCTCGCGCGCTGAACGCGATCACGAACCCGTCGACGAACTCGTACAAGCGCCTCGTGCCGCACTTCGAAGCACCGGTGAAGCTGGCTTACTCGGCTCGCAACCGTTCGGCATCGATCCGCATTCCGCACGTGTCGAACCCGAAGGGCCGCCGTATCGAAACGCGTTTCCCGGATCCGATGGCGAATCCGTACCTGTGCTTCTCCGCGCTGATGATGGCGGGTCTGGACGGCGTGCAGAACAAGATTCACCCGGGCGAAGCGGCTGACAAGAACCTGTACGACCTGCCGCCGGAAGAGGATGCAAAGATCCCGACCGTGTGTGCCGGCCTCGACCAGGCGCTGGACGCACTCGACGCGGACCGCGAATTCCTGACGCGCGGTGGCGTGTTCACGGACTCGATGCTCGACGCGTACATCGAACTGAAGACGGGCGAGCTGCAACGCTATCGTCAGTCGGTGCACCCGATCGAATTCGAAATGTACTACTCGCTGTAAGCGGCAATGGCGCTTCGCCCTTCAAACGGCGAAGCGCTTTGCCCGACGCTCGCGATCGGTCACGAAGGGACGGCGGCGCCGTCCCTTTTTTGTTAGGTGCGAATGAGTCAATTCGCAACGTTCGCGGCGTAGGGGCAATGTAGTAGCGCATCAGGCAGGACAATAAGCGGTACACCTGATTGATCACCATCTCCTATCGGCCAGACTGCAAGATGGTTCTGAAGAATCTGATGAAGGCAAGGAAAAGTCACGAGCAGACGCTGTCGGACGACGCTCAGCTGGTGAGTTCCGGTTTGCTGCCGGGCTTCGAGGCGTTACCGACGGTTGTGCTGGTGCTGGAGAAACGCACGCTGCGCGTGGTGTTTGCGAACCCGTCGGCGGAGTCGATGCTGGAGCTCTCGCGCAAGCAATTGACGCAGATGGCATGGCCGGACATCTTCTCGAACGCGGACGAACTGCTCGCCACGATTTCGGCGATTGCCGCCCACCGTTTTCACGCGACACATCTGGACGCCGTGCTCGAGCGTCCGGGCCACGAGCCGCTGCATGTGCACGCGATCGTCGGCCACCTGGAAAGCGCGCAAGACTACGTGTTGCTCGAACTGTTCGAGAACGAGCGGCATATCCGCACCGACCGCGAGGAGCGCATCAATGACCTCACGGCGGTCAACAAACAACTGATCCGCAACCTCGCGCACGAGATCAAGAATCCGCTTGGCGGGATTCGCGGCGCGGCGCAACTGCTCGAATTCGAACTCGGCGAGCGTGAGCGCGACGAGCTGCGCGAGTACACGCAGGTCATCATCAAGGAATCGGACCGGCTGCAAACGCTGGTCGATCGCCTGCTGGAGCCACACCGTCATCCGCATATCGTCGGTGACGTGAATATTCATGAAGTGTGCGAGCGCGTGCGCCAGGTGATTCTCGCGGAGTTTCCGCGCGGTCTCACGATCGAGCGCGATTATGACGTGAGCGTGCCGGACCTGCGTGGCGATAAGGAGCAACTGATCCAGGCGCTGCTGAATATCGTGCGCAACGCCGCCGAAGCATTGCGCGAACGGATCTCGCAAGGCGATGCGCGCATCGAATTGCGCACTCGCATTGCGCGCAAGATCACCGTGTCGAAACGTTTATGTAAGCTGGCACTGGACTTGCATATCACTGACAACGGGCCAGGCATTCCCGAGGAAATCCGTGACCGCATTTTCTATCCGCTCGTGTCGGGGCGCGAGGACGGCAGCGGTCTCGGCCTGACGCTCGCGCAGACTTTCGTGCAACAGCACGACGGGCTGATCGAAGTGGAAAGCCGGCCGGGCCACACCGAGTTTCAGATTCTGCTGCCGCTCGACTGCTAACACCACAGGCCCAGTGAGAAAACGCCGGGCCGCCCCAAGTTTTCTCACCCCCTCGGGGGGCCTGGCGCAAAGCGACAGGTTTGGGGGCTCCTTCAAGACTTCTGAACGACCTATATGAAGCCGATCTGGATAGTAGACGACGATCAATCGATTCGCTGGGTGCTCGAAAAAGCGCTCGCCCGCGAAAACTTCGCGACACGCAGCTTCGCGAACGTGCGCGAGGCATCGGCCGCGCTCGATCACGACAGCCCTCAGGTGCTGGTGTCCGACATCAGGATGCCTGGCGGCTCCGGCCTCGAATTGCTGCAAACCGTCCGTGACAAGGTGCCGGGCTTGCCCGTCATCATCATGACGGCGTTCTCGGACCTGGACAGCGCGGTCGCCGCATTCCAGGGCGGCGCATTCGAATACCTCGCCAAACCGTTCGACGTCGACAAGGCGGTCGAATTGATCCGTCGCGCGGTCGACGAAAGCATGCGCGGCGAACAGACGTGGGACGACCGCGTCGCCGATGCACCGGAAATGCTCGGCCAGGCGCCGGCGATGCAGGACATGTTTCGCGCGATCGGCCGCTTGTCCCATTCCGCGGCAACCGTGCTCATTACCGGCGAATCAGGCACCGGAAAAGAACTGGTCGCGCGTGCCTTGCACCGACATAGCCCACGCGCGAACGGTCCCTTCATCGCGCTGAACACGGCGGCGATTCCGAAGGATCTGTTGGAATCCGAACTGTTCGGTCACGAGCGCGGTGCGTTCACCGGCGCGCAGGCTATGCGTCAGGGGCGCTTCGAGCAGGCCGAGAACGGCACGCTATTTCTCGATGAAATCGGCGACATGCCGTTCGATCTGCAGACGCGCCTGTTGCGTGTGCTGTCGGACGGGCAGTTCTATCGCGTCGGTGGCCACAATCCGTTGCGCGCCAATGTGCGCGTGATCGCGGCGACGCATCAGAACCTCGAATCGCGCGTGCGTCAGGGCCTGTTCCGCGAGGATTTGTATCACCGGCTCAATGTGATCCGCTTGCGTTTGCCGGCCTTGCGCGAGCGTAGCGAAGATATTCCGCTGCTCACGCGCCACTTCCTGCAAAAGAGTGCGCGCGATCTGGGTGTGGAGCCGAAGCGCGTGTCCGAAGAGGCGCTCGCTTATCTGGCGTCACTGCCGTTTCCGGGCAATGTGCGTCAACTGGAGAATCTCGCCAACTGGCTCACGGTGATGGCGCCGGCGCAGACCATCGAGATCAAGGACTTGCCGCCCGATCTGGGGCCCACGCAAGTCGGTGTGACCGATCTCGCGGGCGGTGGCAGTGGCGTGATCGGCACGGGTGAAGCCGGGCTCCCTGGCGGCGCGTCGATCAACGGCATCAGCGCGGCCACGCATCCGGCCAGTGCTGCCGGCATGCCCGTGGCGACCGCCGTCGCGGCCTGGGAAGGAGGCTTGCGCACCGAAGTCGCGCGAATGTTGCGCGAGAATGCGGCCGACGTGATGGACGAACTCGCGCGCCGTTTCGAAGCGGCGGTGATCCGCGAGGCGCTGGATTTCACGCGCGGACGCAAGGTAGAGGCGGCGGAGCGGCTCGGCATTGGCCGCAACACGATTACGCGCAAGATCCAGGAGCTCAATCTCGAGCCCTGAGGTTTGCGCGGTTAGTCGGGGCGGCTTGTCAGCCGCTCCGGCAGTTGTTACCTAGGCTGCCCCGTTAGGTCGACTCCTGGCAGTCTCGCAGGCACCGCTGCATAGACAGCCTCGTCGGCTGTACCGTCAGCCGCTCCGGCGCGCAGCATCAAAGGCTCTCCGGCTCCCGCAAGGCATAATCAACGCTGTTTTCATTCGACAGCTGACGATGCCCGCTTCTCCCGCTCTTTTCTCCTGGCCGCTTTCTTCCGATCCCTTTCTGTCGCTCGAGGCGCTCGACGACCCTGACGCGCTCGCGTGGGTCGAAGCGCAGAACGCCCGCACACGCGCCGCTTGGTGCAGCAGCGCGGAATTCGAGTCGCTCAAACAGCGGCTTGCCGACGCTTATCTGCCGCGCGAGCGTCCGGTTATCCCCGATCGCTGGAAGGAGTGGGCCTACGACCTGTGGCAGGACGAGCGCAATCCCAAAGGCATCTGGCGGCGCACAACGTGGGCGGCCTGGCGCAGTGGCGCACCCGTCTGGCAGAACCTGCTCGACTTCGACGCGCTCGGTGCGGCCGAAGGCACGCCATGGGTCTGCGCCGAACTCGACATTCTTTATCCGGATGGCGATCGCGCGCTGGTCACGCTGTCGCCGGGCGGCTCGGACGCGCTGGTTGTACGCGAGTTCGACATCGACGCGCAACGGTTTGTCGACGACGGCTTCGTGATTGCGAAGGCCGGCAAGCACACGGCTTCGTGGATCGATCGGGACACGCTTTATGTCGGCTGGGACAACGGCCGCAAGACGCTGACGCGCTCCGGCTATCCACGCGAAGTGCGGCGCTGGACGCGAGGGCGTGCACTGGCCGACGCGCCGGTGGTCTTCAAAGGGGCGTTCGGCGGCATCGGGGTGGAGGCCCACTACGATCCGATCGAGCAGCGCCACACCGTGGTGAGCAGCGTCGATTTCTTCGATTCGCAGACGTACTACCTCGATAGCACCGATGGCGCCGCAGACGGTGCGAATGCGGCGGACGTGGCCAATGCGACCGGTCGTGCCTGTGCCGCCAATCGTGCCGATGCGTGGCACAGATACGACGCGCCGTCTCACGTCGCGGTCGGCGGCTGGGAGGGCTGGCTGCTGCTCGAGCCGCGCCTCGATTGGGACTGCAATGGCGTGCGCTATCCGGGCGGCGCGTTGCTGGCGATCCGTGAAGCCGCGTTCTTGCGTGGCGAGCGTGACGTGGTGCCGCTTTTCACGCCGACATCGCAAACCTCCGCCTGCGAGTGGACGCACACGCGCAATTACCTGATCGTGTCGTACCTGGAAGATGTGCAGAGCAGGACCTCGCTTTGGATCCCGTCGCAAGCGGCCGATGAAGCCTGGCACTGGCATCAACGCCTCTTCCCGTCGCGTGACGATGTGCAAGCTGACGTCTCACCGATCGAGCCGACGCTGAACGACGAAGTGTTTGTCGATACGGACGACTATTTGCAGCCGCCTGCGTACTGGCTCACCGATCTTGCCCAGAATGACCTGACCGATTGGACGCTGCTCGAACGCTGGCCGACTCAGTTCGATGCGACTCCGTTTGCGGTGACGCATGGGCACGCGCTGTCCGCGGACGGCACGCGGGTGCCGTACACCGTGATCGGACCGCGGGTAGCGCAACACGCTGTGCAAGAAGGGCAGACGGCGCAGGCGAAGCAGCAGACGCACGATCAAGCGCACGAGCAACCGCGCCCCTGCCTGCTCAACGGTTACGGCGGTTTCGCGATTCCGTTGCTGCCGGGTTATCTGACCGGGCAGGGCATCGGCTGGCTGGAGCGGGGCGGTGTGTATGTGGTGGCGCATATTCGCGGTGGCGGCGAGTTCGGCACGCAGTGGCATACGGCGGCGCAGGGCGAGCATCGGCAGCGTTCGTTCGACGATTTCATCGCGGTGGCCGATGCGCTCATCAGCACAGGCGTGACCAGCGCCGCGCAACTCGGCATTCAGGGGGGCAGCAATGGCGGCCTGCTGGTCGCGGCGTGCATGGTGCAGCGTCCCGAGTTGTTCGGCGCCGTGGTGTGCGAGGTGCCGCTGCTCGACATGAGCCGCTATCACCTGCTGCACGCAGGCGCATCATGGATCGATGAATACGGCGATCCGGACGAGCCCGACGAAGCACGCGTGCTGGCCGCTTACTCACCTTATCACCGCGTGAGTGCGGACGTGGCGTATCCTCCCGTGCTGTTCACCACGTCGACTGCTGACGACCGTGTGCACCCCGGGCACGCGCGCAAGATGGCCGCGCGCATGCGGGCGCTGGGCGCAGAGAAGGTCTGGTATCGGGAGAACACGGAAGGGGGCCACGGCGGCTCCGATGAGCTGGAGCAGGCCGAGCATGATGCGATGGTGTTCGAATTCTTGTGGCGCTGTTTGAACGGGGCGGCGCAGGCTTAACTCGCCACGCGTTCAGCCGATCTGGGCAACAACCGGCGCGTGGTCCGACGGTTGCTCCCATTTGCGTGGCACCTTGTCGACATCGCAGGACGAGCACGCTTGCGCAAGCGCTTTCGACAGCAGAATGTGGTCGATACGCAGCCCCGCATTGCGGCGGAACGCCATCATCCGGTAGTCCCACCACGAATAAATCTTCTCCGGCTGCTCGAACTGGCGGAACGCATCGACGAGACCGAGTTCGACCAGCCGCACGAACTCGGCGCGCTCTTCGGGCGACACCAGATTCTGGCCTTCCCATGCTTTCGGATCGTGCACGTCGCGATCTTCCGGCGCGATGTTGTAGTCGCCGAGCAGGGCGAGTTTCGGATACAGCGCCATTTCGCTCGCGATCCAGTCGTGCAGTGCGGCGAGCCAGCGCAGCTTGTAGGCAAATTTGTCGGTGCCCGGCGCCTGACCGTTCGGGAAGTAGGCGGAGATGATGCGCACACCCTCGACGGTCGCGGCGATCACGCGTTGCTGCGGGTCTTCGAAGCCGGGAATATTGCGCACGATGCTGCTTTCTTCGACGTTCAGGCCTTCGCGCACCAGGACGCCGACGCCGTTATAGGTCTTCTGGCCCGCGAACCAGCTCCGGTAGCCTTTTGCTTCGAGTTCGGCACGGGGGAATTTGTCGTCGGTCAGCTTCAATTCCTGCAGGCACAGCACGTCCGCGTGGCTGGCTTCGAGCCAGTCGATGACGTGCTGCAGGCGGACTTTGAGGGAGTTGACGTTCCAGGTGGCGATTTTCATAAGATTCTCACATTCTTGCTGGGCAAGCCTTTGTGGGGTGCTGACCCCGCGTTCCGCTTTATTTTTGCTTCAGCGACTACCCGTCTGGCGACCCGGATTCGGATTGGCAGGATAGGGGCGATTCCGATAGTCCCGCATCTTATCGCGCGAGACGAACGTCGGTGAAAATTGCCTCGGCGAGCGTCAAAAATAAAAGCCCGATGCCGTCATGCCACGGCGTATAGTGGGATCACATTTACGCGCATCGGGAACGCATCATGGCCCAACTTTATCCAGCCCTTTATAAGGACTTCGAAGTGCATCCGCTGGTGTTTTCGCGGCAGTTCGACAAGTTCGACGGTCACAAGCGTCATGCCGAAGGTTACGACGTGGCCGTACGCGTGTGCCGGCCGGGCGCGATCAGCGGCTCGAAGGCAAGCCGCGTATTTCGTCTCGTGCTGGCGTCCACGTTCTCCGATTTCGGTGTCGCGAAACGCAGCGCGAGCCAGTACGGCGCGGACATCATCGACGGCAAAGTGGAAGGCGCGACGGTCGAGGATCTCTGAGTGGAGTGCTCGCGTGCCGCATTCACTTGCTGCATGAGCGTGGACCCGCAACGGGCACCTCATTTGAAATTATTTCGTCCGATTGTTTGACGTCTCGCGAACGGCCCTATATACTCTTTTTCTCTGACGCGGGGTGGAGCAGTCTGGCAGCTCGTCGGGCTCATAACCCGAAGGTCGTAGGTTCAAATCCTACCCCCGCAACCAAGCATTGTTGAAAGCCCGCTAGCGCAAGCTACGCGGGCTTTTTAACTTCTGGCGTCCGCTCTCATGCGTGCATGCGCCGCGTGCTCGTGCATTCACTCCGACTTGATCGCCCAGTCCACCGCCGCTTGCGCATGCAATGCGGTCGTGTCGAACACGGGCAACGCCGAATCTTCCTGCTTGATCAGCAAGGTGATTTCCGTACAGCCGAGAATCACCGCCTGCGCACCACGCGCGGCCAGTCCTTCGATCACACGTTGATACACCGCACGCGAGGCGTCATTCACTTTGCCGTGGCACAACTCGTCGTAGATGATGCGGTGCACATCCGCGCGGTCGGCTTCATCGGGAATCAGTGTCTCGAGGCCGTAGCGTTCGCGTAAGCGCCCCGTGTAAAACGTCTGCTCCATCGTATAGCGTGTACCCAGCAAGCCCACCCGAGCGATTCCTGCGGCGCGCAGCGCATTGCCGGTCGGATCGGCGATATGCAGGAACGGCACGCCGATCGCCTGTTCGATCGATTCATACACGCGATGCATGGTGTTGGTCGCCAGTATCACCAGGTCGGCGCCGCCGCGTTCGAGTTGGCGTGCGGCGTCGGCCAGCTGATCGCCGAGCGCGGTCCAGTTGCCGGCGCGCTGGTTGGCCTCGATCGGCGCGAAGTCGACCGTCAGCATCAGGCTACGGGCGTTGTGGTGGCCGCCGAGACGCGCCTTGGCATGGCGGTTCAGGAGCCTGTAGTACTCGGTGGACGACTCCCAACTCATTCCGCCGATCACGCCGATGGTTTTCATGGTCTTGCTCCGTTGGTGGATGATGCAGGCCGTTGGGTGTCGAGTGCCAGGCATCGAACGTGTGGAAAGTCGAGTATAGGCGGGCATTGTCATTCGTAGCCGGTACGGATTCCCCTGTGCCCGCCGGTACGGCGTTTTGCTAAAACGCCGGCATGCACTTTCTAACGCCGATAGAATCGTGGTCAGTCAAAGAGCGGTCAACAGGGAGCGAACCATGGATCTGATCATCCGCCGCGCGATGCTGCCGCCGAGCGCCACATCACAGCACAAGCAGCACAGGCAACCGGTCGACATCGGCATCGAAGCGGGCCGCATCATCGCCGTCGAACCGAATCTGGCCGCGAGCGCGCACGAAGAAATCGACGCCGCCGGTTCGCTCGTCACGCCCCCATTCGTCGATCCGCATTTTCACATGGACGCGACGCTGTCGTACGGTCTGCCGCGCGTGAACGCGTCGGGCACCTTGCTGGAAGGCATCGCGCTGTGGGGCGAACTGAAGCCGGACCTTACGCAGGAGGCGCTGATCGAGCGCGCGCTGCAGTACTGCGATTGGGCTGTCGCGCGCGGTCTGCTGGCGATTCGCAGCCACGTGGATGTGTGCGATCCGCGCTTGCTCGCGGTCGAGGCACTGCTCGAAGTGAAGCGCTGCGTCGCGCCTTATCTCGACTTGCAACTGGTCGCGTTTCCGCAGGACGGCGTCTTGCGCAGCGCCGGCGCATTCGAGAATCTCAAGCGTGCGATTGCGATGGGCGTTGACGTGGTCGGCGGGATTCCGCATTTCGAACGCACGATGGCCGACGGCGCGCAGTCCGTGCGCATGGTGTGCGAGTTCGCGGCGGAGCAGGGCTTGCGCGTCGATATGCATTGCGACGAATCGGACGATCCGATGTCGCGCCATATCGAAACGCTCGCAGCCGAAACGCACCGGCTCGGCTTGCATGGGCGCGTCACGGGTTCGCACCTGACCTCGATGCATTCAATGGACAACTACTATGTCAGCAAGCTTTTGCCGCTGATGCGCGAGTCGGGCGTCGCGGCCATCGCCAATCCGCTGATCAACATCACGCTGCAAGGCCGCAGCGACACCTATCCGAAACGGCGTGGCATGACGCGCGTGCCGGAGATGATGGCGGCGGGCATCAACGTCGCGTTCGGCCACGACTGCGTGATGGACCCGTGGTACAGCCTCGGCTCGGGCGACATGCTCGAAGTTGCGCACATGGGTTTGCATGTTGCGCAGATGACGGGCGTCGACGGCATGCATGCGTGCTTCGACGCGGTCACGGTGAATGCCGCGCGTATTCTCGGGCTGGAGGATTACGGCGTTGCGCCGGGAAGCGCTGCCAATCTCGTGCTGCTCGACGCACGCGATCCGGTCGAAGCGATCCGCTTGCGCGCCGCGCGGCTCGCGGTGGTGAGTCGCGGCAAGGTGGTCAGCCGTGCGCCTGCTGCGCGCGCGGCGTTGTCGCTGGAAGGGCGTCCTGCAGAGGTGGATTTCAAACTGCATCGCGGTTAGCCGCCGCGCACCGCTCGCGACACACGCGAACGGAAAATACCGGTGCTTGCGCATGAAAAAACACCCCGTATCGTTGGACGGGTATCCAACGATACGGGGTGCAGTTCAATCACCGGCTTTTTTTTCGATGTCGGCGTTTATCTACAACGCCGGCGAATGCTTCAACGCAGGACTCAATGCGTCGCGGCAGGCATCATGCCATTGTGGCGCAGTAGCGCATCGATACTCGGCTCGCGGCCGCGGAACGCTTTGAACGATTCCATCGCGGGACGGCTGCCGCCCACTTCCAGAATCTCCTTGCGATAACGCATGCCGGTTGCCTGATCGAGCACGCTGCCGCTCGCGGCTTGTGCGGCTTCTTCGAACGCGGCATATGCATCGGCGGACAGCACTTCAGCCCACTTGTAGCTGTAATAGCCCGCTGCATAACCGCCCGCGAAAATATGGCTGAACGTATTCGGCCAACGCGAGAACGGAGCTTGCGGCACGACGTGGAAACGCTCGTTGATCTCGCTCGCGAGTTCGGTGGCGTTCTTCGTGCCGGACGCATCGAAACCGGTATGCAGTTGCATGTCGAACATCGAAAACACGATCTGGCGCAGCGTGCCGAGACCGCTCTGGAAATTCTTCGCGGCGAGCATCTTGTCGAACAGATCACGCGGCAGCGGCTTGGCGGTGTCGACGTGCGAAGTCATGTCGCTCAACACGTCCCACTCCCAGCAGAAGTTCTCCATGAATTGCGACGGCAGTTCGACCGCGTCCCACTCGACGCCGTTGATGCCCGACACGCCCAGTTCATCGACACGCGTGAGCATGTGGTGCAGACCGTGGCCGAACTCGTGGAACAGCGTGATCACTTCGTCATGCGTGAAGCAGGCGGGCTTGCCGCCAACCGGCGCCGAGAAATTGCAGGTCAGATACGCCACCGGCGTTTGCACGCTGCCGTGCGTGTGCTTGTGACGGCCGCGTGCATCGTCCATCCATGCGCCGCCGCGTTTGCCTTCGCGTGCATACAGATCGAGATAGAACTGGGCGACGAGGCCGTCGTCCTGATTCTCGACGCGGAAAAAGCGCACGTCCGGGTGCCACACGGCTGCCTCGTCGCGACGGATGCGCACGCCGAACAGCGTTTCGGTGACCTTGAAGAGGCCCTTGAATACGACGTCTTCCGGGAAGTACTGTTTGACTTCATTCTCGGAGAACGAATAGCGCTTCTGACGCAGACGTTCAGCGGCAAACGTCATGTCCCACGGGTGCAGTTCGCTCATGCCGAGCTCGTTCGCTGCAAATTCGCGCAGTTCCTTCCAGTCATGTTCAGCGTGCGGACGCGCGCGCGTGGCGAGGTCTTCAAGGAAGGCCATGACTTGCGCCGGCGACTCGGCCATCTTGGGCGCGAGCGAGACTTCGGCGAAATTGTTGTAGCCGAGCATGTGAGCTTCTTCGGCGCGCAGCTTCAACTGGTCGGCGAGCACGGCCGTGTTGTCCCATTCCGGCTTGCCGTTGCCATATTGCGGGCCGAGTTCCGACGCGCGCGTCACGTACGCGCGGTATATCGTTTCGCGCATCGCGCGATTCTCCGAGTACTGCATGATCGGGAAATACGACGGGAAGTGCAGCGTGAATTTGTAGCCGGTCTTGCCTTCGCGTTCGGCCGCTTCCTTCGCGGCTTCGATCACGTCTTCGGGCAGGCCGGCCAGTTGCGCTTCATCGCCGGCCTCGACGAGATAGGCGTACGCATTCGTCGCATCGAGCACGTGATCCGAAAACGCTTTCGACAATCCCGCCTGCTTTTCCTGCAATTCGGCGAAATGCGGCTTCTGGTCTTCCGGCAATTCCGCGCCCGACAGGCGGAAATCGCGCACCGCATTGCCGAGGATCTTCTTGCGCTCGCCGGTCAGCGAGGAAAAATCGCTGCTGGCGTGAAGCGCCTTGTACTTTTCATAGAGCGCGAGATTCTGGCCGACGCTCGACCAGAATTCGGTGACGCGCGGCAGATTCTCTCCGTACACGGCGCGCAGTTCCGGCGTATCCGCCACGGCGTTCAGATGGCCGACCACGCCCCAGGCGCGCGACAGCGGTTCGGTGGCGCGTTCGACCGGCTCGACCACGTCGGCCCACGAAGCGGGCGTAATGGGCTCGGCGGCGCGCTCGACAGCGGCGGCCGCATCGGCGAGCAGGATATCGAGGGCGGGTGTGATGTGTTCGGGGCGGATTTCGCCAAAGCGCGGCAGGTCGGAGAAATCGAGGAGCGGATTGTCGTGCTTCGAGGGGGTATTGGACATAAGGCTTCCTGTCTGACGCGGGTGAACGGGTAATCGGTGCATCGACGGGCGCGCGATGACGCCCCAATGACACTCCATAGGGACATTATTGGGGCAGGGCGCGCCGATTCCAATCCGTCGGTAGACAAATTATCAGATGTCACGTGACTGTGCCCGGAGGAGCGGATGCCGAATGCGGTTCAGGCGGTGGCAATGCGCCAGCGGTTTGCCGCTGCCTGAACCGATCCCGCTATGCCGCGGCGCTCTGTGCGAAAGCGAACGGTGCAAATTGCTGCCATGCCGCATTCTGGCGCGTCGGCACCCGTTAGTGACGCTTTCTGTAAGAGGTATCGATGAACCCGCTTTCGCACGCTCTATCGCGCAACGGCAACAACTTCGATCTCGTGCGGCTCCTTGCCGCCATCGCCGTGGTGTATGGCCATTCGTATCTGATACAGGCGCCCGACGGCACCACGGATTGGGTCCAGAACGCGCTCGGCTTCGACGGTTTCGGCGCACTCGGCGTCTATGCGTTTTTTCTGCTGAGCGGCATGCTGGTGACCGCCAGTTTCGACCGGCAACGTTCGGTGCCGCGTTTCGTCGCGTTGCGCATTGCGCGCCTGTGGCCGGCAGTGGCGGGCGGCACGCTGGTGACGATCTTCATTGTCGGGCCGCTGTTTACGACACTGCCGTTGCGCGACTATTTCGCCTCGGGCGTGACGTGGGCCAATCTCGACAACTTTTCCATCATCGTGCTGAAAACCGGCTGGGTGGTGCCCGGTGTATTCGAGCACAACCGCTTTCCCGTCGACGTCTGCGCGCCGCTGTGGACGTTGCCGATCGAAGTGCGCTGCTATCTGATCGTGATGGTGACCGGCATGCTGGGGTTGCTGTCCAGCGCGCGGGGCGCGGCGCTGGCGGCGGCGCTCGGGTGCGTCGCGTTCGTTTTGCGCCTGCATCTGCCGCATCTGCAGATCGGCCTGCGTGATTTCAGCGAAACGCCCGGCGGCTATTCGTTCTGGCCGGAACCGTTTTTCATGCTTGGGATGCTGCTGTATGGCTGGCGCGAAAGGATCGAGATTAACGGCCTGACCGCGGTCGCGCTGGTGATGGTGTTTCTGGTGTTCCGCGACACGGCCGGCGCTCAACCGCTTTTCTATCTGGCTTTTGTTTACGGCGTGCTATGGGTGGGCGCGACGCCGCTCTTGCGGCGTTTCGTGCCGCGCCACGATTACTCGTATGGGATTTATCTGTACGGTTTCATGATGCAGCAATGCGTCGCGAATATCGCGCCGCAGTTGAGCCATGTGACGGCTGTGCTGATCGCGGCGCCGTTCATCCTGCTGTGCGCGGCGCTGTCGTGGCACTTTGTGGAGCGACCGGTGCTGAGGTGGTGCCGCGGGCGTCTTGCGCGCCGGTCAACGACGCTTGGCGCTGGGATAGCGGCGCGGTGAGTGTCCTGTTTGGTGCCGATGTCTGCAACCGGCGCTTGCTACCTTAGTTTGACGACGAAGTTTGAAGGTTTGCATGCCGGCGAAGTCACTCCGTCGGCATGAGCCCCCGGCTTTACGCCTTCGCCGCAGCTTCGCGCTCGGCGGCTTCGATCGTGTTGACGAGCAGCATCGTAATGGTCATCGGACCGACGCCACCCGGCACCGGCGTGATGTAGCCGGCCACTTCCTTGACACCCGCGAAATCGACGTCGCCGCACAGCTTGCCGGCTTCGTCGCGATTCATGCCGACGTCGATCACAGCCGCACCCGGTTTCACCATGTCTGCCGTGAAAATGTTGCGCAGGCCCGTGGCGGCGACCACCACGTCGGCGTTGCGGGTATGGGCAGCCAGATCGCGCGTCTTGCTATGGCAGATCGTCACGGTAGCGCCCGCTTCGAGCAGCAGCAGCGCCATCGGCTTGCCGACGATGTTCGAGCGGCCGATCACCACCGCGTTCGCGCCTTGCAGCGGAATCTCGTAGGCAGCCAGCATTTTCATCACGCCGTACGGCGTGCACGGACGGAACAGCGGGCGGCCGGTCATCAGCGCACCGGCATTGGCGACGTGAAATCCGTCGACGTCCTTTTCCGGGGCGATCGCCTCGATCACCTTGTGGCTGTCGATATGCGGCGGTAGTGGCAGTTGCACCAGAATGCCGTGGATGCGCGGATCCTGGTTCAGTTCGTCGATGCGGGCCAGCAGATCGGCTTCCGGCAGATCGGCCGGATAGCGGTCGAACGACGAACCGAGGCCGTTGTCATTGCACGCCTTGACCTTGTTGCGCACATAGACTTCGCTGGCTGGATTGTCGCCGACCAGCACCACGGCGAGGCCCGGCTGATGCCCACGGGCGGTGAGGGCGGCGGCGCGCGTGGCGACTTCGGCGCGCAGGGTCTTGGAAAGGGCTAGGCCGTCGATCAGTTTGGCAGTCATGGTCGGTCGAGAAGGGCGGTTTGGAAAGCGGAGCAGGGCGCAGGCGCGCGTGTACGGCACATGCGATGGCGCTTTTCACCGGAAACGGGTCGGCACATGAAAAGCGCGCGGCGCGAATCAGGGATAAGCAGCGCTGCAAAGTCCGACATTATACCGGCCTGGCTTGCCGTGCCATGCACGGATTCCGGGTGAGCGGGCGCACCGGAATCCGCGATGCCTCCAACCGTCGAGCGACTTCTCCCGCTACTCCTGCACAGCCTGCCAGCTATCGTCCGGGTCGAACGATTTAATGGCGGCCGCCGCACGCGCGGTTTGCGGCCCCAGGTTCTTCTGATAGACCTGACCGTCCTGATTGACGATAAAGCTCATCACGCCGGTCTTGCCGTACTCGGCCGGCGAGGCAATCAGACCGAACCCTCTGGTCAGCACGCCGTTCTCGACGTAGTTCTGCGCGGCCCCCTTCGCGTGCGCACCTTGCGCCGTCAGGATCCGGTAGTGATAGCCGTGGTAGGCCTCTTTCGGCAGGGTGCCGTTGGGCATGGTGGCGGCGAGCGGTCCGAGCGGGCTTTCCGTTTCGCCGGGCGCCGTCGCCCAATACAGGCCGTCATGCTGGCCCTGAGTACTGACGAAGCGCTGTGCGTAGTGCTGGGTCAGATTGTGATAGTCGTTTTGCGCGTCGAGGTAGGCGAGCGAGGTCAGGATCGCCGCGTGTTCGTTGCGTCCGATCCGGCGTGTCAGCATCTCGTCCTGCGCGGCGGGCGGATCGAAACGCCAACCTTTGCCGGCCTGCACGAGCGGAATCGGCAAGGTCCAGCCGTTGTCGCCGACCGCCAGATGCGCGGTTGCGCGACCCTTGCTCTTCGCCGGGTCCTCGATGATCTGATGCCCCTTCGACCATGCGCCGAGGAACTGGTCGATGTCGTCCTCGCCGATTCCTTCGGAAGGAATGTAGCGATGAAAATCGTTGCCGAGCACGTGTTTGAGCGCACCTTCGTCGTTGCGGGCCAAGGCGTCGACGAACGCGTTGGCAGCGTCGTCGGCAGTGGGATAGACCGCCTGGGCATGCGCGGCGGTCGTACCAAGCAGAAGTACCGGCGCCACCAGCAGGGTGCCGGTCGTGCCGAGGGCGACGGCGAGTGTCAGAACGTGGGCGCGCAAGGCGCCGCGTGGGAATAAGCGAATCATCGGAGACTCCTCTTGATCGTTCAACGGTTGCGGCCGAGGTGGCGTTCACCGCCGCCGCCACCGCCCAGTCTGCTGCCACCACCACCGCCGCCGAGGTTGCCACCACCACCGCCGCGCTGGACGCCGCCGCCGTTTGCAGCGAGACCGCCGCCCGTGCGTTGCTGACCGGCGCCGTTGGCGCCGAGGCCACCGCCGGAACGGTTCGCGGCTGCGTTGCGGCTTGTCTCGCCGCGCTGCGTATCCTGCCGCGCGGCATTGCCGTCACCGGCGCCGCGTAACGCGTTATCGCGATTGGCGTTCTGCGCGCGGTTCTGCAAATCGGCGTTCTGCGTGCCACCCTGGTGAATCCCTTGCACGTGCTGGCTCGCGCTACCGCTCAGGTTCTGGCCGGTGCGGTTCTGCAAGGTCTGCTGCGCCTGGGCGCGGGCGGCGTCGTCACGGCCGCGATAGGCATCGTGCTGCGCACTGCCGAGGTTGTTGTTGACGTTGCGATTGAGATTCGCGTTGTTGACGTTGCGATTGACGTTGGTGTTGCGGTTCCAGTTCGTCGTGCTGCTATTCACGTTGAGCCGGTTGTTCACATTGATGTTGTTGTAATGGTTCACGTTGATGTTGACGTCGTACGTGTTCCAGTTGAAGCCACCCCATAGCGAATTGGCAACCGCGACACCGGCGCCGAACGCAAGGCCGGCAGCCAAACCGCTTGCGATTGCATAACCGGGTGGTGGCGGTACGTACACGGGCGGGTAGGCGGGATAGGGCCATGTCCCGTAGACCACAGTCGGGTTATACGTAGGTACGTAGACCACTTGTGGATTGGCCGGCACGATCTGAATCGTGCTTTGCTCGACCACGACCTTCTGCTGCGAACTCGTCTTCAGATTGCCGGCGGCCTGTGCCTGTTTGCGCAGGCGTTGCACGGAGTCCATCACGTCATTCGACTGCCCGAGAAAGGCCGTGCCGAGTTGCGAGACCCAATCGGGTTTCGATGCCATCGTCGCGAGAACCTGCGGGAACGCGACGAGTGACTGCACGCTCGGGTCCCAGGGCTCGGACGCGACCGCTTTGACGGCGTCGTCGCCTTGCAATTTCGAGTTTGCTTTCGACCATGCGGCCGCGGCCTGCACGTCTTGTGGGAAGGTGGCGGCCATCAGCACCTGCGCAAGCAGTGCGTCGGGATAGAGCGCGATGGGGGCGGTCAGCGAATCGAGTTGCTGGTTCGACATCTTCGCGGCGCTTTGCGCATAGACCGCGCTCGGCATGGCCAGACCGACGAAGAGTGGTGTGCCCGCAAGTGCGGCGCAAACAAGCATCACACGCGAACGGTGTGCTCCGGATCGTTTCACGATGAAATCCTCCCGGCTGCGTTAGACGCGCAAGATCGATGCGCAGCGCATGCTGCGTTGTTTCCGCGCGATGGAATGGAGAAGGCAGTGGATAAAGCGAGTGTGGCGAGTAAAGGTCGGCTCAGCTTCGCTTGAACCGTTCGATATGACCGATGCCTCAGCAATGCGGCCGAGCCGCTTTAACTGATTTGCATCGCATGGCGACGCCGCATACGACAATGACAGCACACTTGTCCTGCGTTCATCGGGCATCAAAGATTCCTGTTGAGGAGTTCTTTGTAAATTAAGGGGCGCAGTGAAGCTTGTCAATCTTGTCAGAGGAAAGAAGTTATTGCTACGCAGCGTCAGCGTATGCTGAGTAATGCGTAATGATTAACCGATGCGGATGCGGATGCGGATGCGGATGCGGATGCGGATGCGGATGCGGATGCGGATGCGGATGCGGATGAGTCGAGCTATGCCGCGCGTCGCTGTTGCGAAGCGGGGAAGGGAGGACATGCGGATGGAACGAGCCGGACTTTTCGACAGTCCGGCCGTTGAAATGCAATAGCGAGCCGCGGGCTGCGCCGCGGTCGTTATGTTTATTGCGCGGGTTGCGGCTTGTTCGACAACGCGAGACGCAGCAGATCGGCGACCGTGTTGACGTTGAGCTTTTCCATGATGTTCGCGCGGTGCGCTTCAACCGTCTTGATGCTGATCCCGAGATCGTCGGCGATCTGCTTGTTCAGGCGGCCGGCGATGATGCGCTCGAGCACCTGGTGTTCACGCGCAGTCAGCTTGCCGAGACGTTCGGCGGCGGCGCGTTGCTGCTGCACGCTGGTGCTTTCGCTGCGTGCCTTGTCGAGCATGCGCTCGACCAGCTTGCGCAGTTCGGCTTCGTCGAACGGTTTTTCGATGAAGTCCATCGCGCCTTTTTTCATCGTCGACACAGCCATCGGCACGTCGCCGTGGCCCGTCACGAAGATGATCGGCAGCGACGCGTTGTCGGCGATCAGGCGTTCCTGCAACTCGAGCCCGCTCATGCCGGACATCCGCACATCGAGAATCAGACACGCGATCTGGCCCGGATGTGTATGCGGCTGCCATGCGTCGATAAACTGCTCGGCGCTGGAGAAGCATTGCACGCGGTAGCCGTTCGCCTCCAGCAGCCAGCGCAGCGAATCTCGCACGGCCTCGTCGTCGTCGACGACAAAGACAGTTTCCTGTGTGGTGACTGGGCTGTTCATAGCTCTCCCGTAACGGTTTGTGGTGTCGGCGCCTCTGACCCGCCGTTGCTCGGGCCGTCAGGCTCTCCAATAGGCAGACTGCAATGGAACGTGGCGCCTGTGATGTGGCCGTCAGATTCGACGTTGTTGACCACCCACAGACGGCCGCGGTGCGATTCGATAATCGAACGGCAAATATTCAGCCCCATGCCCATACCATCGGACTTGGTGCTGTAAAACGGTTCAAACAGACGCTCGGCCGTCGCTTCGTCGACACCCGGTCCCTGGTCGACGACGCTGATGCAGACAAACCCGCTTTCCAGTCGCACGACTACGCGAATCACAGGGTCGACCGCATTCGGGCGCGCGTCGTGCATGGCCTCGACGCCGTTCTTCAGCAAGTTCACCAGCACCTGCTCGATCAGCACCGGGTCGACGTAAATTACCGGCAGGCGCGAGCGCAGATCGGTCACGATGCGAATCTTGCGCTTGCGCGCTTCGAGTTCGGCGAGACCCACGGCATCGGCGACGATATCGGCTACACGCGTAGCCTGGCGTTTCGGCTCGCTGCGTTTCACGAACTCGCGAATGCGCTTGATGATCATGCCAGCCCGCACCGCCTGTTGGGCGGTTTTCTCGAGCACGGGCAGAAGATTGTCAGGCGTCGTTCGACCGGATTTAACCAGTGCCACGGTTCCAGAGCAATAGTTATTGATGGCGGCGAGCGGCTGATTCAGTTCGTGCGCGAGCGACGAGGCCATTTCGCCCATCGTCATCAGGCGGCTGGTGAACTGCAGCTTCTCATCCTGCTGACGCGAGAGTTCCTGAGCCTGCTTGCGGGTGGTGATGTCGGTCGCGATCTGCATTTGCGCGAGGTGGCCGTCCACCCACTGGATGTACTGGCGGCGCACTTCGAACCATTTCTGGATGCTTTGCACGTAGATTTCCTGCGCGTCGGCGGTGCTTTCGGTCAACGCGGCGGCCGGCAGACCCGCATACGCATCCACCATATCGATCGAATCGGACGACGCCTGTGCGCTATCGAACCCGCCGCCCGCCAATTCCAGATGGCCGTCCGGGCGAATGCCGAACAGGTGGCGGTAGTAGCGGTTGGCGAACAGCAGCTCGGCTTCGTCGGCAGCCAGCACGGAGACGGCGGCGTCGAGGCTTTCGAGCACGGTTGTGAAGCGCTCGTGCGCGGCGGCGAGCTCTTCGCGCGCGCGCTTCGGTTCGGTAATGTCGGTCATCGACGACATCCAGCCGGTCTGGCGGCCCGAGCTGTCGATCAGCGGCGACACATAGAGGCGTGCATGGAACAGCGAACCGTCCTTGCGGCGCACCCGCAATTCGAAGCCCGAAGAGGGGGCTTTGCCGCGCAGCGTCATGTCGAGCTGGCGTTGCATCTCAGGGTAAGCGTCGCGCGGCCAGTAAGCGAACGGCGCGTTCTTGCCGACCAGATCGCTTTCGTCCCAACCGGTCATGCGGCAGAAGGCCGGATTGACGTGGGTGATGCGCCCGTGCATGTCGAGCACGCGCATACCGATCAGCACCGAGTTTTCCATCGCGCGCCGGAAGAACGCTTCGGCGTAGAGCGCCTGCTGCGCTTCGAAACGTTGCCGCGTGTGCTTCCACAAGCTCCACAGACTCCACAACACGAAGCACGACAGGCCGGCTACCAGCCACACCAGTGTGTTGTTGGTGAAGTTGGTCATCTGCGGGAACGCGTAGACGCGCACCGAGACGCCCTGGCCCGGCGGGTCGAGCGGCAGATCGTAGAACATGTCGCGCGGCAGGCGCGGGCGGGTCGACGTGGTGGTCAACTCGCGGTTGTTCACGTCGATGATCGAGATTTTGTATTTCGCCGACAACTCGGGCGGAATGTCGTGCTTCAGGATGCCTTCCACCGAGAACACGGCGGCAATCGTGCCGAGGAAGTCGCGGTCGCGGTAGACCGGCGTCTGCAGCGTGATATAGCCGTTGCCGAGGTCGTCGTAGATCAGCGGCGAGTACACCTGGCGGCGCGTATTGCGCGCCTCGTTGAAGGCGGCTTTGACGGCCTCGTCCATCTGCGCGTCGTTCGGCTTGGCAAGACGCTGGCCGAACACGGGGAGTGCGGTATTGGGCCAGCGCGGTTGCTGCAGGCTCGTGTACCAGTTCATGTAGAGGATCTCGGGATGCCCCTGCATGATGTCCGTGGTGGACACCTGGAATGAATGCGGATCGGCGTGGCCGGCGACGAGATCGCGGGCGAGGGCCTGAATCTGTTCCTGCGCTCCCGTCATGGACAGGCGAATCTGCTGCTGCGCCCACGCAACATTGCGATAGAGCGTGTCTTCCTGTTGCTGCTGTTCGCGCCGGTTCAGGCTCCACAGAATCAGGCTCATGACGACCAGGAAAACCAGGATCGACAGTAGCGGCGTGAGCAAATAGGAGTTCGACCACCACGGTCCGTGGTGCCAGCGGGAGGACGGCGTCGAATCCGCCGGCGAACCAGCGGTGCGCGCCGAGCGAGCGAAAAGCCGTTCGGTCAACATGCGTGGCATTGTAGCGCAGCGAGTCACTAGCAAATGGCGCAAAAAAGCGCTGAAAGAACCGTTATTCGGCGCAAACTAGCCGACGTATCCGTCGATCGGCAGTCAAATCAGGTTGCGCCGCAACAATTTTCCGCATTATGAGATTCGATCTCGTGATTCGAAATTTTTGTTGCGCAGACGTCGGGACCCCTTTTACAATCGGCCGAAGCTGCCGCGGCCGTGCTTCGTCCGCGTCGTCTGTTCAAAGAGCGTTCCTCTATATCCAGGAGACGAGCATGTCCGCTGTACCCGACGAAGTCATGAAATATGTCGCTGCCGAAAAAGACGACGATCCCCAGGAAACCGGCGAATGGCTGGAAGCGCTGGATGGCGTGATTTCTGCTGTGGGCCCCGATCGCGCTCACTACCTGATCGAGAAACAGATCGAATTTGCCCGCGTACATGGCGAACATCTGCCGTTCTCTGCAAACACCCCCTACATCAATACGATTCCTGTGTCGCGTCAGGCGCCGATTCCCGGCGACCAGGACCTCGAACACCGTATCCGTTCGTACACGCGCTGGAACGCCATTGCCATGGTGCTGCGCGCGGGCAAGGACACGAACGTCGGTGGCCACATCGCCTCGTTCGCGTCGGCCGCCACGCTGTACGACGTCGGCTACAACCATTTCTGGCACGCACCGTCGGCTGAACATGGCGGTGACCTCGTGTTCGTGCAGGGCCATTCGTCGCCGGGTGTGTACTCGCGCGCGTTCCTGCTCGGCCGTCTGACCGAGAACCAGCTCGACAACTTCCGTCAGGAGGTGGGCGGCGAGGGCATCTCGTCGTACCCGCACCCGTGGCTGATGCCGGACTTCTGGCAATTCCCGACCGTCTCGATGGGCCTCGGTCCGATCATGGCGATCTATCAGGCGCGCTTCATGAAGTACCTGCAGGCGCGCGGCATTGCGAAGACCCAGGGCCGCAAGGTCTGGGCCTTCCTCGGCGACGGCGAAACGGATGAACCGGAATCGCTCGGCGCAATCGGCATGGCCGGTCGCGAACGCCTCGACAACCTCGTGTTCGTGATCAACTGCAATCTGCAGCGCCTCGACGGTCCGGTGCGCGGTAACGGCAAGATCATCCAGGAACTCGAAAGCGAATTCCGCGGCGCCGGCTGGAACGTCATCAAGGTCGTCTGGGGCAGCCGCTGGGATGCGCTGTTCCAACGCGACAAATCGGGCGCGCTGATGCGCCGGATGATGGAAGTCGTCGACGGCGAATATCAGACGTACAAGTCGGAGTCGGGCGCGTATGTTCGCGAACACTTCTTCAATACGCCTGAACTGAAGGCGCTGGTTGCCGAGTGGTCCGACGAAGACATCTGGAACCTGAACCGCGGCGGCCATGATCCGCACAAGATCTACGCAGCGTTCACGGAAGCATCGAATTCGCAGGGCCAGCCGACCGTCATCCTCGCGAAGACGATCAAGGGCTACGGCATGGGCGAAGCCGGCCAGGCGATGAACATCACCCACCAGCAGAAGAAGCTGCACGTAGATCAGCTGAAGAAATTCCGCGATCAGTTCCGTCTGCCGATCCCCGACGAAGACCTCGTCAACGTGCCGTACCTCAAGTTCGAAGAAGGTTCGAAGGAACTCGAGTACATGCGCGCTCGCCGTCAGGACCTCGGCGGCTATCTGCCGGCGCGTCGCCAGAAAGCCGAGTCGCTGCCGGTGCCGGCGCTCGATGCGTTCGAGCCGCTGCTGAAGGGCACGGGCGAAGGCCGCGAGATCTCCACGACGATGGCGTTCGTGCGGATCCTGAACATCCTGCTGAAAGACAAGGCGCTCGGCAAGCGCATCGTGCCGATCGTGCCGGACGAGTCGCGTACCTTCGGTATGGAAGGCCTGTTCCGCCAGATCGGTATCTGGAATCAGGAAGGCCAGAAGTATGTGCCGGAAGATTCCGACCAACTGATGTTCTACCGCGAATCGGAAACCGGTCAGATCCTGCAGGAGGGGATCAACGAAGCCGGTGGTATGTGTGACTGGATCGCAGCCGCTACGTCGTACTCGACGCACGGCGAGATCATGATCCCGTTCTACATCTTCTACTCGATGTTCGGCTTCCAGCGTATCGGCGATCTGGCATGGGCGGCGGGCGATATGCGTTCGCGCGGCTTCCTGCTGGGCGGCACGGCTGGCCGCACGACGCTGAACGGCGAAGGTCTGCAGCACGAAGACGGCCACTCACTCCTGTGGGCGGCATCGGTGCCGAACTGCATCAGCTACGACCCGACGTTCGGTTATGAACTCGCGGTCATCATGCAAGACGGTCTGCGTCGCATGGTGGCTGATCAGGAAGATGTGTACTACTACATCACGGTGATGAACGAGAACTACGAGCACCCGGCGATTCCGCAGGGCGACGCTGTAGCGGCCGACATCATCAAGGGTATGTACGCGTTCCGCAAAGCTGAAGCTGATAAGAAAGCACCGCGCGTTCAGCTGATGGGTGCAGGTACGATCTTCAACGAAGTGATCGCCGCTGCTGATCTTCTGAAGAACGACTGGGGTGTCGCTGCCGACCTGTGGAGTGTGCCGAGCTTTACCGAACTGGCTCGCGAAGGTCATGAAGTGCAGCGCTGGAACCTGCTGCATCCGACGGAAGAGAAGAAGGTCTCGCACGTCGAGAAGCTGCTGAAGGACGCACAAGGTCCGGTCATCGCGTCGACCGACTACGTGCGCGCGCTGACCGAGCAGATCCGCGCGTTCGTGCCGCAGAAGTTCGTCGTGCTGGGCACGGATGGCTACGGCCGTTCGGACACGCGCGAAAAGCTGCGTCACTTCTTCGAAGTCGACCGTTACTGGGTCACGGTTGCCGCGTTGAATGCACTGGCAGACGAAGGCACGATCGAACGCAAGGTCGTCGCCGAGGCGCTCAAGAAGTACAACCTTGATCCCGCCAAACCCAACCCGATGACCGTCTAAGGCATCATTCCCCGTGTGCCACGGCGTGCGCGCCTGCTCCTGATCGACAGGAGCGGGTGGCGTGCGCGGCCCAGGAGACACTAACAATGAGTCAAGCGATCGAAGTCAAGGTGCCGGACATCGGCGATTACAAGGACATTCCTGTGATCGAGGTGCTGGTGAAGGCGGGTGACACCGTCGAAAAAGAGCAGTCGCTCGTTACGCTGGAATCCGACAAGGCGACCATGGACGTGCCGAGCTCGGCTGCCGGCGTCGTCAAGGAAGTGAAGGTCAAGGTTGGCGACAACGTGTCGGAAGGCTCGCTGATCGTCGTGCTGGACGGCGCGGGCGCTGCTGCTCCGGCTCCGGCGCCTGCCGCTGCACCGTCGCCTGCGCCCGCTGCTGCGCCGGCGCCTGCTGCCGCCGGCGGTGGTCTGCAAGAAGTCAAAGTGCCGGATATCGGCGACTACAAAGACATTCCCGTGATCGAAGTCGCGGTGAAGGTCGGCGATCGCGTCGAGAAAGAGCAGTCGCTGGTGACGCTCGAATCCGACAAGGCGACCATGGACGTGCCAAGCTCGGCCGCCGGCGTCGTCAAGGAAGTGAAGGTCAAGGTCGGCGATAACGTGTCGGAAGGCTCGGTCATCGTCGTGCTGGAAGCAGATGGTGCTGCTGCGCCGGCTGCGGCTGCCGCACCTGCGGCGAAGCAGGAAGCGCTCGAGAAGCCGTCGGATGCGCCGGCTGCTCCTTCGCCCGCTCCGGCTTCGCCGTCAGCGCTTGCACAGGCGCCGCTGATTCAGGCCGGCGAGGGCGGCGCTCGCCGTGCGAGCCATGCTTCGCCGTCCGTGCGCAAGTTTGCGCGCGAACTCGGTGTCGACGTGACGCAGGTGCAGGGCACGGGTCCGAAGGGTCGTATTACGCAGGCGGACGTGACCGGCTTCATCAAGGGTGTGATGACGGGTCAACGCGCTGCACCGGCAGGTGGTGCAGCACCGGCTGCTGCGGGCGGCGGTGAATTGAATCTGCTGCCGTGGCCGAAGGTCGACTTCACCAAGTTCGGCCCGGTCGATCCGAAGCCGCTGTCGCGCATCAAGAAGATCTCGGGCGCGAACCTGCATCGCAACTGGGTCATGATTCCGCACGTCACGAATAACGACGAAGCCGACATCACGGATCTCGAAGCGCTGCGCGTGCAGTTGAACAAGGAAAACGAAAAGTCCGGCGTGAAGTTCACGATGCTGGCGTTCGTGATCAAGGCGGTAGTTGCTGCCCTGAAGCAGTTCCCGACGTTTAATGCGAGCCTCGATGGCGACAACCTGGTGTTCAAGCAGTACTTCCATATTGGATTTGCTGCCGATACGCCGAATGGTCTGGTCGTTCCGGTGATTCGCGATGCGGACAAGAAGGGTTTGATCGACATCGCGAAGGAAATGACCGAGCTGTCGAAGGCTGCGCGTGACGGCAAGCTGAAGCCGGATCAGATGCAAGGCGGCTGCTTCTCGATTTCTTCGCTGGGTGGTATTGGCGGGACTAACTTCACGCCGATTATCAATGCGCCTGAAGTCGCCATTCTCGGCTTGTCGCGTGGCGCGATGAAGCCGGTTTGGGATGGCAAGCAGTTTGTGCCGCGTCTGATTCTGCCGCTGTCGTTGTCGTATGACCATCGGGTGATTGATGGCGCTGCGGCGGCGCGGTTCAATGCGTATCTGGGTGCGATTCTTGCCGATTTTCGGCGTGTGATTCTTTGATCGTGGTTTGAGGTTTTTTGCTCGCGGCGCGGTTTTGGTGGTTATCCGCGCTTCTCGCTGAACTTGCTTTCTTAGTGGTCTATTAGTGTCGCCCCTGTGCGGGGCGGCACCTACTTTTCTTTGTCTTCCAAAGAAAAGTAGGCAAAAGAAAGGCGCGTCCTTGGGCGGACGGCAAAGGATGTTTCTGTTCGCCGCGCTGCCGGCTTTTAGGCTGCTTTGTTTCGGGTTCTTCGCCTCATCACGATCAATAAGAGAAGGGGACACTATGAGTCTCGTCGAAGTAAAAGTGCCGGATATCGGTGACTTCAAGGACGTCGATGTCGTCGAAGTCAATATCAAACCGGGCGATGTCATCGAGAACGAGCAGGCGCTGATGACGCTCGAGTCCGATAAGGCCTCCATCGAAGTGCCGAGCGATACCGCCGGCACCGTCAAGGAAGTACGCATCAAGGCCGGCGACAAAGTCTCGCAAGGGACGGTCATCGCGCTAGTCGAAACGTCCGCAGACGCAGCACCGGCTAAGGCGCCTGAGAAAGCGCCCGCTCCGGCGGCGGCGCCTGCACCGGCGCCGGCGTCCAAAGCGGCAGCGCCCGCGCCGCAAGCCGGCAGTTTCTCCGGCAACGCGGATATCGAGTGCGACATGCTCGTGCTTGGTTCAGGCCCCGGCGGTTACTCGGCTGCGTTCCGCTCGGCCGATCTCGGCATGAAGACGGTGCTCGTCGAACGCTATTCCACACTCGGTGGCGTCTGTCTGAATGTCGGTTGTATCCCGTCGAAGGCGCTGCTGCACACGGCGCTCGTTATCGACGAAGCAGAGGCGCTCGGCGCGCATGGCATCACGTTCGGCAAGCCGCAAATCGATCTCGACAAACTGCGCGACTTCAAGTCGGGCGTCGTCAAGAAGCTCACCGGAGGTCTCGCCGGCATGGCCAAGATGCGCAAGGTCGAAGTCGTGACGGGTACCGGCTCGTTCGTCGATCCGTATCACATGGAAGTCGTGACGGACGGCGGCAAGAAGGTCGTCAAGTTCAAGCAGGCAATCATCGCCGCAGGCTCGGAAGCGGTGAAGCTGCCGTTCATTCCGGAAGATCCGCGGGTGGTCGATTCGACCGGCGCGCTCGAACTGCGTCAGATTCCGCAACGCATGCTGGTGATCGGCGGCGGCATCATCGGCCTCGAAATGGCGACGGTCTATGCAACCCTGGGCGCGCAGATCGACGTGGTCGAAATGCTCGACGGCCTGATGGCCGGCGCGGATCGCGACCTGGTCAAGGTCTGGGAGAAGTACAACAGCAAGCGTTTTGCCAACGTCATGCTGAAGACCAAAACCACCGCGGCGCAAGCGAAAGACGACGGCATCTACGTGTCGTTCGAAGGCGAAAAGGCCCCGGCCGAAGCACAGCGCTATGACCTCGTGCTGGTCGCCGTCGGCCGTTCGCCGAATGGCAAGAGGATCGGCGCGGACAAGGCCGGTGTGGCCGTAACGGATCGCGGCTTCATCGACGTCGACAAGCAGATGCGCACCAACGTGCCGCATATCTTCGCGATCGGCGATATCGTCGGTCAGCCGATGCTCGCACACAAGGCCGTGCATGAAGCTCACGTCGCCGCTGAAGTGGCTCACGGCGAGAAGGCGTACTTCGATGCGCTGCAGATTCCGTCAGTGGCCTACACCGATCCGGAAGTGGCGTGGGCCGGCAAGACGGAAGATCAGCTGAAGGCCGAGGGCATCAAGTACGGCAAAGCGGTGTTCCCGTGGGCAGCCTCGGGCCGTGCCATCGCCAACGGCCGCGACGAAGGCTTCACCAAGCTGCTGTTCGACGAAGAGACGCATCGCGTGATCGGCGGCGGGATCGTCGGTTTGAACGCCGGCGACCTGATCAGCGAAGTGTGCCTCGCAGTCGAAATGGGTGCGGATGCAACGGATATCGGTAAGACGATTCACCCGCATCCGACGCTCGGCGAATCGATTGGTATGGCCGCCGAGTTGTACGAAGGCGTCTGCACCGACTTGCCGCCGCAGAAAAAGAAGTAATGCAGCTGAACCCGCCTGCATCCATGCAGGCGGGTTCGAAGAAGCAGATGCAAAAAAACGGCGCGCCCCGCAAAGGGCGCGCCGTTTTTCTTGTGCAGCAAGCAGCGTAAAGCGTTTGTCGTGAAGCAACGCGTGCAACATGCGCCGCGCGTTTCAGGCAGCGGGGAAAAAAATCCCGGCCTTTCGCCGGGCAAACGATACGTTATTCAACGTATCGGAGCGTTCGGCCACGTAAAACCGTGTGAGCGGCAACGGCACGACGCTGTTGCTTGCACGCTGTTGCTGCAATCGCGCCGGCCCAGCCCGTGAGGCGGGCCGGCGTGATGTGCGGCTTGAAACTTAGACGGCCTTCTTTGCTGAGCGCGATGCTTGTGCAGCGGCTTGCGAAGCTGCCTTCGATGCGGCCGTTGCGGCTGCATTGAAGTTGCTTTCGGCGATTTCGACAGCTTGCTTGGTTGCCTTGTGGACCGTTTCGTACGTGGTGTTGGCGGCGGTGATCGCCGACTTCAGCACGGCGACAGCGGTTTCCGAACCGGCCGGGGCATTCTTCGCAACGTTTTCGACGAGCGACTGGACCTTGCGGTTTTGCTCTTCGAATTGGGCTTCTGCGACGCGGGTGAATTCACCTTGCGTTGCCGAAACGATCTCATACACGTGACGGCCGTACGACAGCGCCTTTTCAGCCACCGGCTGTGCGAGGCTAGCTTGCAGTGCCAGCAGTTCCTGCGCGTCCTTCACCGACAGTGCGCGTTGGGCGTTTTCCTGGCTTTCCGCGAGCGTCGATTTCACGACTTGCAGGTTCAGTTCAACCAGCTTTTCGACGCCTTCAAATGCTTTGGTCGTCAGGCCGAACAGCGTTTCAAAGTTGGCTTTCTGGGCTGCAGCGAATTGCTCAGGGGTCAGCAGAGTCATGGTTTACGCTCCTGGATCGCGGTCTGTCTGTGCGGACCGCATTGGGTTGGTGGCGAGACGCTCTCAGATCGTCTCCCCGGACCGCGATGTTTTGTGCATCGCAGCAATGGTTCCCATTTTAGGATGGTGTTAACGAATGTCAAGTGTTTTTTGTGCGTCGCACAATGTTAAGAAATTACTGATAAAACAATATGTTATGCGGCGAGCATGACATTCGTTTGACGTAAGTTGATTTGTTCGTCGCACTGCATTGGTGCAGGATAAACCCGCGTTTGTTACCGATTTCAGGAGCGATTTTGACCGCGCGATGAGGCGTGGCGCGGGTGGCAGGGCAACTTCGACATTTGACAAAAAACCCGTCGATTGGCGATCCCGATGTAAACCAGAAAGTGTCACGGAACGTTAATGTTCTATGCCGGTCGAATGCGCGTTGGCGGTCTCCAGCAGGTGTTTAACAGCCCGCAGCAGTACCCGCTCGACATTCCGGTGCGTCGGCAAGGCTTTACATGCCTGCGCTCTGACCGTATTTCCCCTGATCAAGGTTGTCTCGAAATTGCCGTTATGCTGAAAGAATCGGCTCGATTCCAGCATTTGGCGGCAAGGGCGAGGCGAAGCGCGTTGGCGATCGTTTTTTTCGATCGAAACGTGGCACTTATTTGTGTTTTTGCGATCGGAGCTTACAAGCCGGTTTAAGGAGCGCGTATAAGTGCTTCAAATTGCTAATTTTTCGTTGTTTTACTACACTTGCGGAAACCTCTTGCCGCTCCCTACTGAACACCCATGAAAACCGACATGTTTTCGTCGCTAAAAGTGATCCACGGCGCGGCTCGCAGCACCGCTCTGTCGGTGGCCGCCTCCATGGTCATCGCAGCGGCGTTCGCCACGCCTGTCAGCACTTTTGCCGCCACGCCCGCCACCACGGCAAAAACCTCCAAACACGCGAAAGCAGCCAAAAAGCCCGCCGCGGCCACCGCCGACAAAGTGTCGGGCAAGAAAGCTGCCAAAGGCGCCGCCGCGGATGTGGCTGCCGCCGGTGACGACGCGCCGCGCACGAGCGTCAAGCGCAAGCGCGTGACGTACTCGTCGAACGGCCGCCACCACTCGGTGATGCGCCGCGTCGCGTACGAGCCGCGTCCGCCTACCGTCGGCCAGGCTTTCGGTCTGCACGACACGCCGGACGCGCTGATGCTGCGTTCAAGCGTTGCCTACGTGATCGATCAGAACACCGGCGAATCGCTGTTCGACAAGAATTCGCGCGCCGTGGTGCCGATCGCGTCGATCACCAAACTGATGACCTCGATGGTGGTGCTCGACTCGAAAGAGCCGATGACCGACCAGATCGAAGTCACCGACGAAGACCGCGACTACGAGAAGAACACCGGCTCGCGTCTGTCGGTGGGCTCGGTGCTCTCGCGTGAAGACATGCTGCACATCGCGCTGATGGCCTCGGAAAACCGCGCGGCCGCCGCGCTGTCGCGTTATTTCCCGGGCGGCCGTCCCGCGTTCCTCGCGGCAATGAACGCCAAGGCCAAGCAACTCGGCATGACCGACACGCATTTTGAAAACCCCACGGGTTTGACGAGCCAGAACGTCTCGAGCGCGCGCGACCTCGTGAAGATGGTCAATGCGGCGTATCAGTATCCGATGATCCGCAAGTTCTCGACCGACCACAGCTACGAGGTGTACACCGGCAAGCGTTCGCTGGCGTATAACAGCACGAATGCGCTGGTGCGTAACCCGACGTGGGACATCGGTCTGCAAAAGACCGGTTTCATCAACGAAGCGGGCGAGTGCCTCGTGATGCAGGCGACCATTCACGGTCGGCCGATGATCATCGTGCTGCTCGACTCGTCGGGTAAGTACTCGCGCTTTGCCGACGCGACGCGTCTGCGCACGTGGCTCGACAACGGTGGCGATCAGCCGCGCATCACGAGCGCGGATGCCGGCGGCGCGGGCACCTGAAGAGCCCTGGCGTACTCCGGCGGCCGGTTTTCGAACCGGCCAGAAAAAAAGCCTCGCATCTGCGAGGCTTTTTTATTGAGTCGGCGGACGCGCGACCACCCGCTTATGCGTGCTGGGGATGCGTATGCTCCTGCGGCGTCTGAGGGCGATAACCAAGCGACTCGGAAATCAACAGCGCCGTTTGGCTGAGCTGCCCCAGCCACGAGTCTTGCAGGCGATCCGCCGGGGCCGACAGCGACAGGCCGGCGACCAGTTTGCCGGTGTCGTCGTAAATCCCCGCTGCGATGCAGCGCACGCCCAACTCCAGTTCTTCGTTATCGCGCGCGCAGGCCTGCTGGCGCACGTGCGACAACTCACGTTCGAGCTTGGTCAGATCGGTGATGCTGTTCTGCGTGTGGCCGGACAGGCCGGTACGCGTGGCGTAGGCCCGCACGCGGGTCGATTCGTCCGCGGCGAGGAAGAGCTTGCCCACGGAGGTCAGATGCAGCGGCGCCCGCCCGCCAATCGCCCGCACCACCTGCATGCCGGAGCGCTCGGAGTAGGCGCGTTCTATATAGACGATCTCGTCGCCCTGACGCACCGACAGGTTCACCGTCTGCCCGGTTTGACGGTGCAGTTCGCGCATCGGCGTGAGCGCTGCGTCGCGTACCGACAGCCGCGCCTTCACCAGATTGCCCAGTTCGAGCAGGCGCATACCGAGGCGGTAAGTGCCGGGGTCCGAGCGGTCGACCAGCCGGCACATCACCATGTCGTTCAGGATGCGGTGCGCGGTGGACGGATGCAGCTCCGTGCGGATGGCGAGTTCTTTCAGGCTGACCGGGTCGCTATGCGCAGCGAGTGCATCGAGCAAGCGCATCATGCGTTCGATCACCTGGATCGAAGTTTTGGGATCCGGGTTCGTATCGCTCATGGGGAGGAATCGGTTGACGCGTCAAACAGCGGAAATTGATTGTATCCCGTATTGTGAAAAGAAGGGAAGCGCTTGGAAGGCCCATTCCAATTTAACGTGGCATTCGTCCTATGCCTTCCGGCCGTTGGTATTGTTCGGCAAACAGCGGATAATCAGGGACGTTTTCCCGAAGGAGGGCTCATGCGAGTCGGATTGTTCGTCACCTGCCTGATCGACCTGATGCGTCCGGAGATCGGTTTTTCGGTCATCAAGCTGATCGAAGGCGCCGGTTTCGAGGTGGTGGTGCCGCCCGCGCAAACCTGTTGCGGGCAGCCCGCGTACAATTCGGGCGAGCGGCGCATCGCGCGCGATCTGGCCGAGAAAACCCTGCGCGAGTTCGAGCAGTTCGACTATGTCGTGGTGCCGTCCGGTTCGTGCGGCGGCATGATCCGCGCGCACTACGGCGACCTGTTTGCCGACGATCCGGAGTTGATGAACCGCTTCAGCCGGTTGCGCGCCAAAGTGTTTGAGTTGACTGATTTCCTTGTCAATGTGGCCAAGGTTCAATTGCAGCCCGGTGAGTTCACGGGCCAGGTGACGTACCACGACTCCTGTTCGGGGCTGCGCGAACTTGGCGTCAAAACGCAGCCGCGTGCATTGCTCGCGCAGGTGGGCGTGGCGGTGACTGAAATGAAGGATTGCGAGCATTGCTGCGGCTTCGGCGGCACCTTCGCGATCAAGTACGGCGACATCTCAACTGCGATCGTCGACGAGAAATGCGCGAATATCGGCGCGAGCGGCGCCGGCACGGTGGTGCTCGGCGACCTCGGCTGCATGCTCAATATCGAAGGCCGCTTGCGGCGCACCGGCGATACCGCCACGCGCGTGCTGCACATCGCCCAGGTGCTGGCCGGCGACGCGTAACGATCGTCGCCGCGCCCAAGCCGCGCCGTTGAATTAGTGCATGCCATTTCGCGCGCTTCACTCGTTCATTTGGTTCGCTTTTCGCTCGCGCATTTCAACAGCGCATTTCACTCGCGCTTTTCATTCGCGCTTTCATCCGATTACGCTCAAGGCCGCCATGCAAGTCCAATCGATGCATTTCAAGGCCCGCGCGGGCCAGAAACTCGCCGACCAGCGTCTGCAGCAGAACCTGACCAAGCTGTCGACCAAGTTCGTATCGGCCCGCGCCGCGGCCATGACCGCGATCGATTTCCCCGCCACCCGCGCCGCGCTGAAGGAGCGCCGCAATCGCGCGCTGGAAAATCTCGACGTCTGGCTCGAAAGCTTCGAACGTGAAGCGACCCGGCGCGGCGTTACGGTCCTGTTCGCTGAGACGACGCAGGAGGCCGCGCGCCTCGTCGGCGATATTGCGCGCCGGCACGAGGTGAAGAAGGTGATCAAGACCAAGTCGATGGTTACCGAGGAAATGCGCCTGAACGAGGTGCTGGGGCAGATGGGCGTGCAATCGATCGAAACCGATCTGGGCGAATACATTCTCCAGATCAACGACAACGAGCCGCCCAGCCACATCATCGCGCCGGTTGTCCATAAGGATAAGGAAGAGATCGCCGACCTTTTCGCGAAAACGCACCACCGGCCGCGTTTGACCGAGATCACCGACATGACCCGCGAAGCGCGCGAGATGCTGCGCCCGCACTTCATGACCGCGGACATGGGCGTGACCGGCGGCAACTTCGTGGTGGCGGAAACGGGTTCGGTCGTGCTGGTCACAAACGAGGGCAATGAGGGCATGTGCACGGTGATGCCACGCGTGCATGTGGCGGTGACCGGCATCGAAAAGGTGTTGCCCACGCTGGAAGATCTCGCGACGGCGATGCGTCTGCTGCCGCGCTCGGCAACCGGTCAGGCGACGTCCAACTATTTTTCGGTCCTGACCGGGCCACGCGGCGCGGGCGATCAGGACGGTCCCGAGCATATGTACGTGGTGCTGGTCGACGGCGGGCGCACGGGGCTGATCGGCGGCGACTTCCAGGACATGCTGCGCTGTATCCGTTGCGGCGCGTGCATGAATCACTGCCCGGTGTATCAGAAGGTGGGTGGTCACGCCTACGGCTGGGTTTATCCGGGGCCGATGGGGTCGGTGCTGACGCCGAGCTACGTCGGGATCGACAAAGCACTGGATCTGCCTCAGGCGGCGACTTTGTGCGGCGAGTGCAACAGCGTGTGTCCGGTGGGCATTCCGTTGTCCGATCTGCTGCGCAAGCTGCGCGAGAAGCAGGTCGAGCGGCACTTGCGCCCGTGGCGCGAGCGGGCAGGGCTCGCGGTATGGGGTTTCCTCGCGCTGCACCCGGATGCTTACGCGCTTTTCACCAAGCTGGCGGTTCGCGTGCTGGAAAGAATGGGCGGGCGAAATCGTTCGATTACCAGGTTGCCGCTGGGTGGAGCGGGCTGGACCAACACGCGCGATATGCCGGCGCCGGTTGGCCGCACCTTCAGGGAGTTGTACGCCGCGCAACGCAGCCATATTGGCTGAGCGAGCGGCACGGTTGTCGTAGTTCGCGGGGCCGGTCCTGCCCCCCGTCGTTGCCGGATCAATGGTTTGTCATGTCTGGCTGGCGGGTGTAACCGCCCCTGGGCTGCGGATTCCCCCCATTGCCGCGCCCACCGCCATTGCCTGCCTGCTGTGGCGGAGGGGGCGGCGGACTGCCTGCTCCCGGCCGTGGCGCGTTAGATCCACTCGGCCCCCTTGGCCCGCCAACCGCTCCTTGAGGCGGCGGTCCTCCGTGTTGCCCGCCGCCGTTCGGCTGACCATGCCAGCCGCCGTTATCTCCCCGGTTACCGTTGTTTCCGTCGTTGCCGTTATTCGGCCGCCCCCGGTCCGGATAGCCTGGGTAGCCCCGATATCCGGGCCCCGGCCCGTAATAGCGGCCCGGCCCGTTGTCATAACCGGGGCCCCAGTAATTGCCGTAGCCCATGTAGACGTTGGTTTGCGGCACAACCGGCACGCCGGTGGCATAGCCGTCGTAACCGTCATAGCCGCTGTAACCGCCGCCGTAGCCGTTGCCGGCCATCGGCGAGCCGTCCGGATAGACCGCGCAGCCGCCTAGCAATGCAGCAGCGATCGTGAGGCCGGCGAGTGGAGCAATACGTTTCATTGGAAGGACCAGTGCGAAAATTTCATATCTGTAAGACAGCTATTATCGCTAACCGTCGCACCAGCTTTGTATGCGTTTGTAAGGATTTCTTTTTCATGCCACGACGCAGCTCAGCGTCGTACACGGCAGAGGCAGGCCAGTTAAAGGACTGTTCCATCCAGCGCAACGCTGTATCTCGCGCCAGCCGGTTTTTCCCGATTGTAAATTCCTATAGCATTTCGACTGGGCATAGTGGGTCACGAACTCACGAGCCCCTAATCGGAAGAAACGACATCATGAAAAAGACAATATCGGTGTACTGGCCCCTCGCCATCGTTGTGCCGCTCGCTGCGGCAGCCTATCTGCACATTTGTGGCGACGCGGCTTCACGCTCCTCGCAGGCCCCGCTCGACGCTGATCAACTGACCGCGGAACTGGCGCGCGCCGTCTCGTACGGCATGGTCGACAACACGACGACGTTGCCGGCCAAACCCATGCACGCTGTCACGGCCATGCCGGTGGCCGAAGCGTCGTAAGCGCGTACCCTCCGGCGCGATCCGGTTGACCTTTGTATAATCGCGCCACTGTTTCCTAACTGCCGATCCGCGGGCGTTTGGCGTCCGAAAGCCTCTGATGAAAACCGTGTCCGTCTGCTTTGTCTGCCTGGGGAACATCTGCCGTTCGCCGACCGCGGAGGGCGTGATGCGCCGCCTGGTCGGCGAGGCGAAGCTTGCGGAGCGGATTCTGGTCGATTCCGCCGGCACGGGCGACTGGCACATCGGCCAGCCGCCTGACGACCGCGCGCAACTTGCGGCCGAACGGCGGGGTTATGAGTTGGCCGCCTTGCGCGGACGCCAGGTCGCGGCAGCCGACTTCGAGCGTTTCGATCTGCTGATCGCAATGGACGACAAAAACGTCGCCGCGCTGCGCCAGATCTGTCCGGCGGAGCAGCGTGACAAAATCCGTCTGCTGATGGAATTCGTGCCTGAGGCGGACGACCGCTGGGGCGGTGCCCGCGAAGTCGTCGACCCCTATTTCGGCGGCGCCGAAGGGTTCGAACAGGTACTGGATCAATGCGAAGCAGCCTGCCGCGGGCTGATCGCAGCGTTGCGTCCCCAATTGATTGCGTAAGACCGGCGGGCCATCGGCGAAGTCTGGGACGGCTTATCCAGCAATTAAGCAAATGACCCAAATCACGGTAGGGATACTTGACTAATTCAGTCATGTATTTATACTTGACCAAACTTGTCGAGAATTGCGGTTCCCACACCATATGAGACTCACCACGAAAGGCCGTTTCGCCGTCACGGCGATGATTGACCTGGCACTGCGCCAGGAGCAGGGCCCGGTGACGCTTGCGGGTATCAGCCAGCGCCAACATATCTCCCTGTCTTATCTCGAGCAGCTGTTTGGCAAGCTGCGTCGTCACGAAATCGTCGAGTCCGTGCGCGGACCGGGCGGCGGCTACAATCTGGCCCGCCGCGCTGAAGACGTGACCGTCGCCGACATTATTATCGCGGTCGACGAACCGCTCGATGCCACCCAATGCGGCGGCAAGGGCTCGTGCGAGGGCACCAAACAGCATGATGGCCACTGCATGACGCACGAATTGTGGTCGACGCTGAACCAGAAAATGGTCGAGTACCTCGACTCGGTGTCCCTGAAAGATCTGGTCGATCAGCAGCGTTCGCGCGAAGGTGCGCTGGCGGTGTTGCGCGACCGGCGCAACGAGGCGCCGGCGGTCGAACCCGCACGCGTCGTGCCGAAAGGGCCTAATTCAGTTTTCAACATGGCCGGTTCCTAGGCGCGGCAATCTGAACGCACCGCAGCCTGATCAGGAACCCAGAAGCCAGAGCAATGACGTCCCCGGAGCAATTGATGAACAACGACACTCTCCACCTGCCCATTTACATGGACTACAGCGCGACGACCCCGGTCGATCCGCGCGTGGTGGACAAAATGATTCCGTACTTGCGCGAGCAGTTCGGCAACCCCGCATCGCGTAGCCACTCATATGGCTGGGCCGCGGAGCGTGCGGTCGAAGAAGCGCGCGAGAACGTCGCTGCGCTGGTGAACGCCGATCCGCGCGAAATCATCTGGACCTCGGGCGCAACGGAGTCGGACAACCTGGCGATCAAGGGTGCGGCGCACTTCTACAAGAGCAAGGGCAAGCACATCATCACGGTGAAGACCGAGCACAAGGCTGTGCTCGACACCTGCCGCGAACTCGAGCGCGAAGGCTTCGAAGTCACGTATCTGGACGTGAAGGACGACGGCCTGATCGACCTCGAAAAGTTCAAGGCCGCGCTGCGCCCGGACACGATTCTGGTGTCGGTCATGTCGGTGAACAATGAGATCGGCGTGATCCAGGACATCGAGGCGATCGGCGAGATCACCCGTGAAAAAGGCATCATTTTCCACGTCGACGCGGCGCAAGCTACCGGCAAGGTGAAGATCGACCTGCAGAAGCTGAAGGTCGACCTGATGTCGTTCTCGGCGCACAAGACGTATGGTCCGAAGGGCATTGGCGCGCTGTACGTGCGCCGCAAGCCGCGTATCCGTATCGAAGCGCAGATGCACGGCGGCGGTCACGAGCGCGGCATGCGCTCGGGCACGCTGGCTACGCACCAGATCGTCGGTATGGGCGAAGCGTTCCGTATCGCGCGTGAAGAAATGGCGACGGAAAACGAACGCATCCGCATGCTGCGCGACCGTTTGCTGCGCGGCCTGCAGGACATGGAAGAAACGTATGTGAATGGCGACATGGAAAAGCGTGTGCCGCACAACCTGAACATCAGCTTCAACTTCGTCGAAGGCGAATCGCTGATCATGGCGGTGAAGGACGTGGCGGTGTCGTCGGGTTCGGCGTGTACGTCGGCTTCGCTGGAACCGTCGTATGTGCTGCGCGCACTGGGTCGTAACGACGAACTGGCACACAGCTCGATCCGCTTCACGGTCGGCCGTTTCACGACGGAGCAGGATGTCGATTACGTGATCAACCTGTTGAAGACCAAAATTTCGAAGCTGCGCGATCTGTCGCCGCTGTGGGAAATGCACCAGGACGGGATCGATATTTCGACGATCAAGTGGGCTGCGCACTGACGCGCCAACGCTTAGCGTCGAAAACGCAACGAATGCAGGTTGAAACGAAACAAGGAGTGTAATCATGTCTTATAGCGCAAAGGTTCTGGACCACTACGAAAATCCGCGCAACGTCGGTTCGTTCGAGAAAGACGACGATGCGGTCGGTACGGGCATGGTCGGCGCGCCGGCTTGCGGCGACGTGATGAAGCTGCAGATCCGCGTGGGCGCGGACGGCATCATCGAAGACGCGAAGTTCAAGACGTATGGCTGCGGTTCGGCGATCGCGTCGAGCTCGCTCGTCACCGAATGGGTGAAAGGCAAGACGCTCGATCAGGCAATGTCGATCAAGAACACGCAGATCGCCGAAGAACTGGCGCTGCCGCCGGTGAAGATCCACTGCTCGATCCTCGCGGAAGACGCGATCAAGGCAGCGGTAGCCGACTACAAGCAACGTCACGGTGAAGCGGTCGTCGAAGGCGACAAGCAACACGCGTAAGCGGCAGTCGAGCGCGCGGTTGAGTGCTCATCTGGGTGCGCATTTGGGTGAATCGAAGCGGGCGGTGCGGGAAAAAAACACCGTCCGGCACGAGCGATATTTGAAGCAGGCAGGGTAGCAGCGCGTCAGTAGGCACAGGAGTGACGAACGCGCGCGGCGCAATGAGAAACGCTATGGCAATTACGTTGACCGAAAAGGCAGCACAGCACGTCCAGAAGTATCTGACTCGTCGCGGCAAGGGTGTCGGGCTGCGCGTGGGCGTGCGCACGACCGGTTGCTCGGGTTTGGCCTACAAGCTCGAGTACGTGGATGAACTCGCGCCCGAAGACGAAGTGTTCGACTGCAACGGCGTGAAGATCATTGTCGACCCGAAGAGCCTCGCCTATATCGACGGTACCGAACTCGACTTCGCACGCGAAGGGTTGAACGAAGGTTTCAAGTTCAACAACCCGAACGTGAAAGACGAGTGCGGTTGCGGCGAATCGTTCCGCGTGTAAACCGGCTCATTTCCGCGTGCAGCGGATCAAAGGCGGCGCGTGCCGCCTTTTTAGTTTCATCCGCGCATCCGGGTTGGTGCTTTTCGGCTGACTTTGCCGTTGAACCTCCACGGCGCTTCCGATTCGCGTTTTTAGCCTGCACTCCGGTGCGTTTTCCTGAACGGACTCCTTTTATCCGATGGCCTCGCTGAACGACAGCCACTTCGACCTGTTCGATCTGCCGGCGCAATTCGCGCTCGACGCATCGACGCTCGATCACGCCTACCGCACAGTGCAGGCGCAAGTGCATCCGGACCGCTTCGCGGCGGCCGGCGACGCGCAAAAGCGCATCGCGATGCAATGGGCGACGCGCACCAACGAGGCGTATCAGACCCTGCGCGATCCGTTGAAGCGCGCGACTTATCTGCTGCACCTGCGCGGCATCGACGTCGGCGCGCATAACAACGCGGCGATGGAGCCGGCGTTCCTGATGCAGCAGATGGAGTGGCGCGAAGGCATTGAAGACGCGGCCGCGGCGAAGAACGTCGACGCGCTTGACGGTTTGCTGACCGAACTGCGCGACGAAGAGCGCATGCGTTTCGACAAGCTCGGCGCGCTGCTCGACAGTGGCGCAAATCAGGCGGCGGGCGAGGCGGTGCGGCAGTTGATGTTCATCGAGCGGGTGGCGTCGGAAATCGGCACGCAGATCGAGCGGCTCGAGAACTAGTAGTCCGGTAGTCCGGCAGCCCGGTGCGCGCCGGCGCCGCGCATGAATACGCAGCGATAGCAGCCGTAGCAATACATCCAGCAACGCGAAAATTCAGGACGGGGCCCAGCGGCCCCGAGAAGATCCAGATGGCCTTACTGCAAATCTCCGAACCCGGCATGGCGCCGGCGCCCCATCAGCGGCGTCTGGCGGTCGGTATCGATCTCGGCACCACCAATTCCCTCGTTGCCGCCGTGCGCAGCGGCGTGCCTGACGTGCTTCCCGACGAAGATGGCTATGCGCTGCTGCCGTCGGTGGTGCGTTACCTGGAAAAGGGCGGCCGCCGTATCGGCCGCGCGGCCAAGGCTGAAGCCGCGACCGATCCCCGCAATACCATCGTGTCGGTCAAGCGCTTCATGGGCCGCGGCAAGGCGGAAGTGGAAGGCGCCGAGAACGCGCCATACGATTTCATCGACGCACCCGGCATGGTGCAGATCCGTACCGTCGACGGCGTGAAGAGCCCGGTCGAAGTGTCGGCGGAAATTCTTGCGACGCTGCGCCAGCGGGCCGAAGATACGCTTGGCGACGAACTGGTCGGCGCAGTCATTACCGTGCCTGCGTATTTCGACGAAGCGCAGCGCCAGGCGACCAAAGACGCCGCGCGTCTGGCCGGCCTGAACGTGCTGCGTCTCCTGAACGAGCCGACCGCGGCGGCGATCGCCTACGGTCTCGATAACGGCTCCGAAGGCCTCTTCGCGGTCTATGACCTCGGCGGCGGCACCTTCGATCTGTCGATTCTGAAGCTCACCAAGGGTGTGTTCGAAGTGCTCGCGGCGGGTGGCGATTCCGCGCTCGGCGGCGACGATTTCGACCATGCGTTGTATCGCCACGTGCTGGAGCAGGCGGGCATTACGCCGCAAACGCTCGTACCGGAAGACGTCCGCCTGCTGCTCGACAGCGTACGCGTGACCAAGGAGGCTTTGTCCGACGCGCCGGATGCGAAGGTACAGGCAACGCTCTCGAACGGCACGCAGATCGATCTGACGGTCGACGAGGCCACTTTCGAGGCCATCACTCAGGCGCTGGTTCAACGCACGCTTGGGCCCACGAAGAAAGCGCTGCGCGACGCCAGAGTGGCGACGAAAGACATCAAAGGCGTGGTGCTGGTAGGCGGCGCGACGCGCATGCCGGTGATCCGCCGCGCGGTCGAGTCGTTCTTCGGCCAGCCGCCGCTCATCAATCTGGACCCGGATCAGGTCGTCGCGCTCGGCGCGGCGATCCAGGCCGATCTGCTCGCAGGCAATCGCGGCGCCGACGGCGACGACTGGCTGCTGCTCGACGTAATTCCGCTGTCGCTGGGCGTTGAAACGATGGGCGGATTGACCGAGAAGATCATCCCGCGCAATTCGACGATTCCGGTCGCCCGCGCGCAGGATTTCACGACCTTCAAGGACGGCCAGACCGCCATGGCGATCCACGTCGTGCAAGGCGAGCGCGAGCTCGTCAGCGATTGCCGTTCGCTCGCGCGTTTCGAGCTGCGCGGCATTCCGCCGATGGCCGCCGGTGCGGCGCGGATTCGCGTGACGTACCAGGTCGACGCGGACGGCCTGCTGTCGGTGTTCGCGCGTGAACAGGGCTCGGGCGTGGAAGCGTCGGTGGTGGTCAAGCCGTCCTACGGTCTCGCCGACGACGACATTGCCCGGATGCTCGAAGAGAGCTTCTCGACCGCCGAAGTCGACATGCGTGCTCGTGCGCTGCGTGAAGCGCAGGTCGAAGCGCGCCGTCTCGTCGAAGCCACCGACGCCGCGCTCGCCGCCGACGCCGAATTGCTCGACGACAGCGAACGCGCCGAACTTGACACGCTGCTCACGGCTTTGCGCAACATCGCCCAAAGCGACGACGCCGACGTGATCGAAGCCGCGACCAAAACGCTTGCCGAAGGCACCGACGAATTCGCGGCCCGCCGCATGAACAAGGGCATTCGCCGCGCGCTGGCCGGCCGCAAGCTCGACGAGATCTGAGCCTTGCGGCATGGTCCGCACCCTGTGCGCCAGCCGGCAATGAACCGCGCCGCGCGGACTTAAAAAGTCCGCGCGGCGCCAGTAAAATGGTACGGAGCCTGTTTGCGGCCGCCGTGCCGCAGACCCAAACGGAAAATGTATGCCTCAAATCGTTGTGCTGCCTCACGTCGAACTGTGCCCGGAAGGCGCGGTGATCGACGCCGTGCCCGGCAAGAGCATCTGCGACAGTCTGCTCGAACACGGCATTGAAATCGAGCACGCGTGCGAGAAGTCCTGCGCGTGCACGACTTGTCACGTGATCGTGCGTGAGGGTTTCGCCGCCTTGACGCCGTCCGAGGAAGACGAGGACGATCTGCTGGACAAGGCGTGGGGGCTCGAACCGGCCTCGCGTCTGTCGTGCCAGGCGATGGTGCCGGCCGAGCAGGATCTGGTTGTCGAGATCCCGCGCTACTCGATCAATCACGCGAAGGAAAATCACTAACTGGAGGATGCAGCCATGAAGTGGACCGATACGCAAGACATCGCGATGGCCCTGACTGACAAGCACCAGGACATCGATCCGCAGCAGGTGCGCTTCACTGATTTGCACCGCTGGGTCACCGAACTGGAAGGTTTCGACGACGATCCTAACCGGTCGAACGAAAAGATCCTCGAAGCGATTCAGGCTGCGTGGATCGAAGACGCGGATTACTGAGCACAATGCTGGGTTGTCCGCTGGCGGCGGGGCGAGATTGATTCCGCTCCGGCCGCGGCAAAGAAAAAGGCGATTCCATTGGAATCGCCTTTTTTAACGCCTGGAGATTCTCCAGGCTGTCAGCGGTCAGCTTGCTACGAGCGTGCCGTTTTCGACCCGCACGCGCTGGCCTTGCTGGAACGGCGGCGCATCGTGATACGTGAAGTAGCGCGTCTTGCCGCTTTCCATCCGCACCCGCACGGAATAGGATGTCGTGCTGCGGATGTGCTTTTCGACTGAGTTACCGGCCAGACCGCCACCGAGCGCGCCCAGCACCGTCATTGCGGTACGGCCGTTGCCGCTGCCGAACTGGTTGCCGACCACGCCGCCGGCCACTGCGCCGCCGACCGCACCGATACCCGTGCCATGGCCTTCCTGACGTACCGCCGAGATGCTTTCGACCGTGCCGCAAGTCGAGCAGTAGGCCGGTTGCGACGGCTGTTGCTGAGCGTACTGCGGTGCCGGTTGGGCCTGTTGCTGCTGGGCGTACTGTTGCTGTTGCTGCGTCGGCGCCGGGGCGCGTTGAGGCGCCTGTTGCTGCGCTGCCTGTTGCTGCGCTTCGGCCTGCGCGGCTGCCTGTTGAGCGGCCGGGTTTGCCGGCGCTGCCGAATCGACCACGCCCGGTTGGGTGGCCACTTGCGCAGCCTGGGTCTGATCGGTTTGCGAGCCGCTGCTCGACGCCTTCGGGAACAGGCCCGTGATGGCCGCTGTCGCGGCAAGACTTGCGATGATCACGGCACCCGCAGCAGTAGCGACGAGCGGGTGAAGACGACGTGGTTGCGTGGGTTTGGTATCTGGATTATCCATATTTGGCCTCCGTCTGGAGCAGAGTCGACTGTTATTGAGACTGAGTGTCGGGCAAATCGATCCCGGAAGGGTTTCAATTTGTAACCATTTCCGGGCAATCATCTCGGCGCTTTTGCGTCAAAGCGCGCGCAGCGCGGCGGGGCGCCTGATTTCTTGCGGGTCCGCAGCAACGTAAGAAAACCGCGGCCCAGCGGCGGATACGAGCCTTTTACCGATGGTTACAAACTGTCAGCTTTCGGCTGTCGGTGTTTTTCACGCACCGCAAGAAAAAACGCCCGACATCAAGCCGGGCGTTTTTCTTTTGCAAACCACGTAACGATCAGTCTTCGCGGCGCAGATGCGGGAACAGAATTACGTCGCGAATGCTCGGGCTGTCGGTCAGCATCATGACCAGACGGTCGATGCCGATGCCGCAACCGCCGGCCGGCGGCATGCCGTACTCCAGCGCGCGGATGTAGTCCGCGTCGTAGAACATCGCTTCTTCGTCGCCGGCGTCTTTCTGGTCGACCTGCTTCTTGAAGCGGGCGGCCTGGTCTTCCGGATCGTTCAGCTCCGAGAAACCGTTGGCGATTTCACGGCCCGTGATGAACAGCTCGAAACGCTCGGTGATGCCGTTGAACTTGTCCGACGCGCGCGCCAGCGGCGACACTTCGATCGGGTAGTCGATGATGAAGGTCGGCTCCCACAATTGCGATTCAGCGGTCTCTTCGAACAGCGCCAGTTGCAAGGCGCCGACGCCCGCGTTCAGGAACTGCGGCTGCGACGCGTCCACGCCGAACTTCTTCAGTTCCGTGCGCAGGAATGCGTCGTCGCCGAGTTGTGCGTCCGTGTACTGCGGCGCGTATTTCTGGATCGCCTGGCTGATCGTCAAGCGATGGAAGGGCTTGGCCAGATCGAGTTCACGGCCCTGATAGGTGATCGTCGCGCTGCCGAGCGCATCGACCGCCGCCTGGCGGATCAGCTGCTCGGTGAAGTCCATGATCCACTTGTAATCGGTGTACGCCGCGTAGAACTCGATCATCGTGAATTCCGGATTGTGGCGGACCGACACGCCCTCATTGCGGAAATTACGGTTGATCTCGAACACGCGCTCGAAGCCGCCGACCACGAGGCGTTTCAGATACAGTTCCGGCGCGATGCGCAGGAACATCTGCATATCAAGCGCGTTGTGGTGCGTTTTGAACGGCTTGGCCGCCGCGCCGCCCGGAATCGGGTGCAGCATCGGCGTTTCGACTTCCATGAAGTCGGCATCCGACATGAACTTGCGGATCGACGAAATTGCCTTGGTGCGCGCGACGAAGGTCTTGCGCGTTTCGGGCGTGACGATCAGGTCGACGTAGCGCTGGCGGTACTTCATTTCCTGGTCGGCAAGACCATGGAACTTGTCCGGCAGCGGACGCAGCGACTTCGACAGCAAACGCAGTTCGGTACAACGCACCGACAGTTCGCCCTTGTTGGTGCGGAATAGCACGCCGCGCGTCGCGACGATGTCACCCATGTCCCACTTCTTGAAGGCGTCGTACGTTTCCTGACCGACGTCGGCGGGCGTGATGAAGAACTGGATCTGACCCGAACCGTCGCGCACGGTCGCAAAGCTCGCCTTACCCATCACGCGCTTGAGCATCATGCGGCCGGCGATCGCGACTTCGAGCGGATTGGCTTCCAGTGCTTCCTTGTCGGTCTCTGCGTACTGCGTTTGCAGATCCTCGGCGTGATGCGTGGGACGGAAATCGTTCGGATAGGCGACGCCTTGCTCACGCAGTTCGCGCAGCTTTTCGCGGCGTTCGGCCATGATCTTGTTGTCGTCTAACTCGGGCACGACATTCGGCTGCGCCGCACTAGGCTGGGCCGCAATAGGCTGGGTCGGTTCGGTCATGATGGTTTGGTATTCGGTGGCCCGCACCAGGGTGGTCCGCATGCGGGTGGCCAGTCAGTAAAAAACCTCAGGCGGTAAAAAGATACGGCGCGGCGATGTCAGGCATGCCGCGCCGGTTGCGCCTAGACGCCCTGTTTCAGGCTGGCGCTGATGAACGGATCGAGGTCGCCGTCGAGCACGCTCTTGGTATTGCTGATTTCGACGTTGGTGCGCAGATCCTTGATACGGCTGTTGTCCAGCACGTACGAGCGGATCTGATGACCCCAGCCCACATCGGTCTTGCCGGCTTCGAGCTTGTCCTGCTCGGCCTGACGCTTGCGGATTTCCGCTTCGTACAGGCGCGATTTCAGCATGGCCATGGCTTCGGCGCGGTTGCGGTGCTGTGAACGGTCGTTCTGGCACTGCACGACGATGCCCGACGGCATGTGCGTAATCCGCACGGCCGAATCGGTCTTGTTGATGTGCTGACCGCCCGCGCCGGACGCGCGGTACGTGTCGATACGCAGATCGGCCGGGTTGATGTCGACTTCGATCGAATCGTCGATTTCCGGATACACGAACACCGACGAGAACGACGTGTGACGGCCGCCCGACGAATCGAACGGCGACTTGCGCACGAGGCGGTGCACGCCGGTTTCGGTGCGCAAAAAGCCGTAGGCGTATTCACCTTCGATCTTGATCGTGGCGTTCTTGATGCCCGCGACGTCGCCTTCGGTCTGTTCCAGCACTTCGGTCTTGAAGCCCTTGCGCTCGCAGTAGCGCAGGTACTGGCGCAGCAGCATGGACGCCCAGTCGCACGCTTCGGTGCCGCCGGCGCCGGCTTGAATGTCGAGGAAGGCGTTGTTCGGGTCGGCCGGATTCGCGAACATCCGGCGGAATTCCATGTCGGCGACGCGTTGTTCGATGCCTTGCGCGTCTGATTCGCACGAGAGGAGGGTTTCCTCGTCGTCTTCTTCGCGGGCCATGTCGAACAAGTCCTGCGCGTCGCGCAGGTCGTTATCGAGCGAGGTGAGTTTGCCTACGACGTCGTCGAGCAGCTTCTTTTCCCGGCCGAGGGCCTGGGCGTGCTTCGAGTCGTTCCAGACGTCCGGGTCTTCGAGTTCCCGGTTGACTTCGATTAGACGCAGTGCTTTGTCGTCGTAGTCAAAGATACCCCCGTAGCGAGTCCGCGCGAGTGCGCAGGTCCGCCAGTGAGGCTTCGATCGCGTTGAGACGTTCCGCTTCCATGTCGATCTTTTATAGCTTCGTAAAAAAGGGGAAATTATAGCCGATCGGCGCCCCGCGCCGGAGGCTTGTGAGCGATCCGGCGCGGGTTTGGGGTTGATTTTGCGGTGATTTTTGGCGCTTTCGAGCGGTGCCGGGCAAGCTGCGGCACGCACGGCCACGGGTAGCCGGCGCACGCGTTGCGAGCAAATCTCACGGCACGGAGGCAGTGTAGCGACGGGCCGTGGGCGTTTTCAGCTCGCCGCGTGTTCGACGATCAATTGCACCCGCGACACGCCGTTCCACGTGTCGCTGGCCAACCGGTAGGCGACGGTGGTGCGCGCGGGCAGCGTGTCGGTGTGATTGAACCAGATCGCGTTGAAACGCTGGCGGCCGCGCACCAGTTGTAGTTTCAGATGCTTGTCTTTCACCAGCGCCTGCGAGGCGATGTCGAATTCGCCGGAAAACACCGGTGCCGGAAAGCCCTGGCCCCATACGGCAGCGTCGAGCATTTCGACGAATTGCGGCGTGAAATAGGCGTCTTCGAGTTCGCCGTCGGTTTCGACTGTGCGCGAGAGCGCCTCTTCGGAGAGCCATTCGCGGCCCACCGCCTCGAACGCGGCGGTGAAGCGCGCCACGTCGGCTGCGGCCATGGTCAGACCCGCGGCCATCGCATGGCCGCCGAATTTGACGATCAGGCCCGGCTCGCGCTTCGAGATCAGATCGAGTGCGTCCCGCAGATGGAAGCCCGAAATCGAACGGCCCGAGCCTTTGACGAGCTGACCGCTGTCATCCGCCAAAGCGAACGTGAACGACGGCCGGTGGAATTTCTCCTTCAACCGTCCGGCGACGATGCCGATCACGCCCTGGTGCCAGCTCGGATTGAACAGCGTGATGGTGGTCGCGCCCTCAGGATTGATCGCCGAGAGGTCTTCGAGCGCCTGCTGCTGCATGCCGGCTTCGATTTCGCGGCGCTCGCGGTTCATCGTGTCGAGCTGCTGCGCGAGATCCCATGCGCGGCCGATGTCGTCGGTGGTCAGGCACTCGATGCCGAGCGACATGTCCGACAGGCGGCCGGCCGCGTTCAGGCGCGGCCCAAGCGCGAAACCGAGGTCGAAGCCCGACGCGCTGCGAGCGTCGCGCGCGGCCGCGCGAAACAGGGCGGCGATGCCCGGCTGCATCTTGCCCTTGCGGATCCGCTGCAGGCCTTGCGCGACCAGCACGCGGTTATTGCCGTCGAGCTTGACCACGTCGGCGACCGTGCCGAGCGCGACCAGATCGAGCAGGCCGTCCAGACGCGGCTCGGGGAAATCGTCGTTGAAGGCGCTGCGGCGGCGCAATTCCGCGCGCAATGCCAGCAGCACATAAAACATCACGCCGACGCCCGCGATGCACTTGCTCGGGAACGTGCAGCCCGGCTGGTTCGGATTGACGATCGCCCGGGCTGCCGGCAATTCGTCGCCGGGGAGGTGGTGATCGGTGACCAGCACGTCGATGCCGAGCGCATTGGCCGTTTCCACACCATCGACGCTGGCGATGCCGTTATCGACCGTAATCAACAGTTCCGGCTTGCCCGACGCACTGCGGGCGGCCAGCGCGACGATCTCAGGCGTGAGGCCATAGCCGTATTCGAAGCGGTTCGGCACCAGATACTCGATCTGGCCGCCGAACATGCGCAGGCCGCGCACCGCGACCGCGCACGCGGTGGCGCCGTCACAGTCGTAGTCGGCGACCACCAGCATGCGGCGTTTGTTCTGGATTGCATCGGCGAGCAGCACGGCGGCGTCTTCGCAGCCTTTGAGCCCGGCGGGCGGCACGAGCCGCGCGAGACCGGTTTCGATTTCATCGGGCATGCACACGCCGCGCGCGGCGTACAGGCGCGCGAGCACCGGATGCAGGCCGTGGCGGGTGAGGACTTCGGCGTCGACGGGTGAGGCGGCGCGCGTAACGATTCGAGTCATTCGGAAAGGCCGTGGATCATTCGGTAGGTCATTCGATAAACAGCGAGGCGAACACGCGCCGTCGCCAGAATTTGCGCAGGTCGCCGCGCGTGATCGTGAGCGTCACCGAGCCGGTGTCGCCGCACAGCGTCAGGGCGAGTTCGTTTAACTGGCCGGATTGGAGCGCTTGTAGTGCGGGCTCGAACCAGTCGGTTTGCAACGCGGCGAAGGCGTCGTTCCAGCGCGCCCAGTCCTGCTCGATGTAGGGCACGGAGAAAGGATCGAGTTCGACCAGCGTCGCGCCGTTGGCCTGTGTGTCGGCGGACGCGCCAACCGACGCGCCACTCGACGTGTTGCCCGAAGCGCCGTCCGCCGCAGTAGCGGCCTGGAACGCCGCAAACGACGTCGGCGCCGCCGCGGTCTGGACGCCTGAAGTCATGGCGAGGCCACGCGTAGCCGCCGCGTCGGAAAACACCCGTGCGAACGGGCTCCTGACCGGCTGAGCCGCGCCTTGTGCGTGAAACCAGATCGAGTTGACGGCCGGCAGGCCACGCGCTTCGCGCGCTTCATTGACGGGATGCTCGAACCACGCCATCTGGACTTCGTTCTGGAGCTTCATCCAGGCGCGCGAACGGTCGCCGGAGTGGGCTTCGTGCGGAAGCCAGATTTCGATGTTGCGGCCGCTTGCGCGCAACGGCGACGCCCCTGCCAGGGTGCCGAAGCCGTCGCCCGACAAGTACCAGCGTGCGGGCCTGGGCGCTTCGATGCGCACGCCGAGTTCCTCGATCAACGGCCGGGCGACCGCCAGCAGCACGCTGGCTTCGTCGTCGGACAGTTCGAGCGAGGCCGGATCGATCAGCACCAGATGGTCGTGCGCGATGCGCACGTGCACCGGCTGCACACAGGCCCACGTGGCGTTGCCGGGCTCGCCGCCATCGGCGCGCAGCATGTACGGCGCGAGCGGCGCTTCGTCCGCGGCCGCCGCGCCGCTCGGCAGTGCGCCGAACTGGCGCGCCACCCAGCGCTCGTGCGGCAGCGTGCGCTGAAAATCTTCACCGACCACCCGTTCCACCAGCGTCGCGCGGGCGATCAGCCGGTCGAGGGCCGGACTCTGGATGTCGTGCAGGGCGGTGGAGGCGTCCGCTGCGGCGGGCAGCGCGAAGGGCAGGAGAAGATGAAGACGGTTGGCGTGCATGATGCTGCGCATTGTAGGGCAAAGAGTGCGAGTATTCAGACCATATCGGCGGATTCGGGCACCCCATCCGAGCCATCGCCGATGGCAGCAGCCGCGCGCGGCGGCACCGCGCCCATGACGAGGGAGACCGACATGTCGCGTGAACTGAAAACCGAGCAGGAACTGCTTGGATTGGTCGTGCAGGCGCTCGACGCCAATCCGGCCACGGCCGGCTGGATCCCGACCGGTTTCCACGAGACCGTCGAGGACGAGGACGGCTGCAACTGGGATATCACCCATCTGCATCGCGACCGTAAGGACGCGGAAGTGCGCGACGTTGCGACCAGCGAGGCGGCCGGGATCATCAACGATCTGCGACGCCGCTACAACCTGAGTTAGGGCGCGTGTCTGCGCAAGACAGCGGGTAGGCAGGGTTGCGCCGTGAGGCCGCCGCTCAAGGCCGCTGGCAGGGGGTTTGCCGCCATCGCGCGCCTGGCGCTCAAAGGCGCAGGCAGACCGCAGCGTTCGCCGTGAGCCCTACGTGCAAGGCCTTTGCGCGGGTTCGCGGCATTGTATGGCAAACTTCGCGCTTGATTGACGGCGGTGGCGCCAGCGGTGTGGCGATGGCTTCGGTGGCGCGGGGTTTGCCAGGCGCACCGGGCGGCACCAGAACGTCATACCGGAACCATCCGGGTTGCCGCGACACCAATGATCACGACGCTCGGGCCGCATGACAGGCGCGACAGCCGCAAGCTGCCGCCGCCATGCGCAGCAAGAGGCCCACGAGCAGACGAAGAACGCAGAAAAGGATTCGCTTGAAATTTCCCTACGAATGGCAGATTGGCTGGCGCTACACCCGCGCCGGCAAACGCACGACCGGTAACGGCTTCATTTCCTTCATCGCGCTCGTGTCGATGTCGGGCATCGCGCTCGGCGTCGCGGCACTGATCGTTGTGTTGTCCGTGATGAACGGCTTCCAGAAAGAGGTGCGCGACCGGATGCTGTCGGTGCTGGCGCACGTCGAAATCTTTTCGCCGACCGGATCGATGCCCAACTGGCAATTGACCGCCCAGGAAGCGCGCCAGAACAAGGAAGTGATCGGCGCGGCGCCGTATGTCGAAGCACAGGCGCTGCTCACGCGCCAGGACGCCGTGAGCGGCGTGGCGCTGCGCGGCGTCGAACCGACGCTCGAACCCGAAGTATCCGACATCGGTAAGGAAATGAAGGGCGGCAAGCTAACCGACCTCGTGCCGGGCGACTTCGGCATCGTGCTGGGCGCCGACCTCGCCACCAATCTCGGCGTGACGGTCAACGACAAGATCACGCTGGTCGCGCCCGAAGGCACCATCACGCCCGCCGGCATGCTGCCACGGCTGAAACAGTTCACCGTGGTGGGCATCTTCGAGTCAGGACATTACGAGTACGACAGCACGCTCGCGCTGATCAACATCAAGGACGCCCAGGCGCTGTTCCGGCTAGCCGCGCCAACCGGCGTGCGGCTGCGTCTGACCGACATGCAGCGGGCGCCGGAGGTCGCGCATCAGCTGGCGCGCAGCCTGTCCGGCGATTTGTATATTCGCGACTGGACCCAGCAGAACAAGACCTGGTTCTCGGCGGTGCAGATCGAAAAACGCATGATGTTCATCATCCTCACGCTGATCATCGCGGTGGCGGCGTTCAATCTGGTGTCGTCGCTAGTGATGACGGTGACCAACAAGCAGGCTGACATCGCGATTCTGCGTACGCTCGGCGCGCAACCCGGCTCGATCATGAAGATATTCGTGGTGCAGGGCGTGACGATCGGCTTTATCGGTACGGCGACCGGCGTCGCGCTCGGCTGCCTGATTGCGTGGAGTATTCCGTGGCTCGTGCCGATGATCGAGCATCTGCTGGGCGTGCAGTTCCTGCCGCCCTCCGTGTATTTCATCAGCGAACTGCCGTCCGAACTGATTCCCGCTGACGTGGCGCGGATCGGCATCATCGCCTTCGTGATGTCGGCGCTGGCGACGCTTTATCCGAGCTGGCGTGGTGCGAAAGTCCGTCCTGCGGAGGCACTGCGCTATGAATGACCGTTCCACTAGCCTGTCCATGGCCGATCAAAATACCGCGTTGCATCCCTATGTGCTGGAAGCGACCGGCATTTCGAAGTCGTTCGTGCAGGGTGGCCTCAATGTGCAGGTGCTCAACAACGCGCAACTGAGCGTGCGGCGCGGCGAAAAGCTGGCGATTGTCGGCGCGTCGGGATCCGGCAAGAGCACGCTGCTGCATGTGCTCGGCGGCCTCGACGATCCGAGCGCCGGCCATGTCTCGGTGATGGGCAAGCCTTTTACGAAGCTGTCCGAGCGTGAACGCAACGACCTGCGCAATCGCGCGCTCGGTTTCGTGTACCAGTTCCACCATCTGCTGCCGGAATTCACCGCGCTCGACAACGTTGCAATGCCGCTGCGGATCCGCCGGATGACGACCGAGGCCGCGCGGCGCGAAGCGCTCGCGGTGCTGGAGCGCGTCGGCATGGGGCATCGGGCGAAGCATCGTCCGGGTGAGCTGTCGGGCGGCGAGCGTCAACGTGTCGCGATCGCGCGGGCGCTGGTGACGAAGCCCGCTTGCGTACTCGCCGACGAACCCACCGGTAATCTGGACGGCGGCACCGCCGACACCGTGTTCAACCTGATGCTCGAACTGTCGCAAACGCTCGACACCAGCTTCGTGATCGTCACGCACGATCCGGAACTGGCCGGACGTTGCGACCGGATCATGCGGTTGCGCGACGGCGTATTGCACGAAGAGCCGCCGGTACCGGTTTAATCGCCGCGCGGAACTTGAGCGATGCTCCGCCACCTCTGTCACTAACGAGGCGCGCCATGTGGATCGATACGCACTGTCATCTCGATGCTTCGGAATTCAATGCCGATCGCGATGAAGTTGCCGACGCCGCGCGTCAAGCCGGCGTAGGGCGTATCGTGATTCCCGCGATCGGCCGCGAGAACTTCACGACGGTGCGTGAACTCGCGCACCGCATCGACGGCGGCGCGTATGCGCTGGGCATCCATCCACTTTTTACGCCGGGCGCGCAGGAGCACGATCTCGACCTGCTGCGCATGGAAATCGAGGCGAGTCTCGACGATCCGCTGTTCGTCGGCATCGGCGAGATCGGTCTCGATTATTTCGTCGAAGGTCTCGACGATGCGCGCCAGCAGTTCTTCTACAACGGTCAACTTCAACTGGCGCGCGAATTCGATCTGCCGGTGATTTGCCACGTGCGCAAATCGCAGGATCAGGTGATCAAAGGGCTGCGGCGGCATCAGGTCCATCGCGGCATCGCACACGCTTTCAACGGTAGTTTTCAGCAGGCTCAGGCGTATATCGATCAGGGCATGCATCTCGGTTTCGGTGGCAATCTGACCTTCGAGCGGGCGCGGCAAATCCGTCGTCTTGCTGAGCAATTGCCGTTCGACGCGCTGGTCGTGGAGACCGACGCGCCGGACATTGCCCCTTCCTGGATTTACAGGCAGCGCAACTCGCCGGATCAGATTCCGGCCATCGGCGCGGGTCTCGCGCAACTGCGCGGCATGACCGCCGACGAAGCCGCCCTAGGCACAACGGCTAACGCGCTCGCTGCGCTGCCGCGGCTCGCACTTTCCTCTGCATAATTGAACGCGATGGTTTGAGTGATTCGCGCCGGGCGGAACACATGCCTGGCGGGCTTGCCGACGCCTGCTCGCTGTGCGTTGTGCCGTCCGGCGATGGCTGGGCGGAAGGGGCGGAGGGTGGATGCGGGCATGGTGGTGCGGGTTTGCGTTGGGTGTGATTTGCCTGCAGCGGCAGGCGGCGTTGCCGGATTGGCGTGGATGGTGTGCGCTGGTCCTGCTGGGGTGCGTTGCGATACTTATAGCGGCGTGGGGATTGCGCCGCGGTGCTTTTCTGATTGCGGACCCGCGTGCGGCAGTTGCAAATTCGCGCGTGAGCCACGCCTTGCCCAGCGCACGCTTGCGTTCGGGCGTTGGCTGGGGCGCGGTGTGGATTGCGGCCTTATGTGTGGGCTTTGGCTACGCCGCCTGGCGCGCTGAGACCCGGCTCGCGGTGAGCTTGCCAGGCGCCTGGGAAGGGCGCGATATCGACGTCGTCGGCAGTATCAAGGGTCTGCCGTCACGCGATGAAAAGGGCGCGCGTTTCCTCTTCGATGTCGAGTCGGCCGACGCGCCGATCGCCGCGTTTCCACGCGTGATTCAGCTATCGTGGATTGCCGAAGATGCGCCTGCGCCGTCGCTCGAACCGGGCGCGCGCTGGCGTCTGACCGTGCGGCTCAAACGCCCGCATGGCAATGCGAACTTCGGCGTGCGTGATGCCGAAGCCAGCTTGCTGGCGCGCAATGTACGCGCCACCGGTTATGTGAGCGCGCCGGCGCACGCCGCGCGTCTGCCTGGCAACGCACGTGGCATAGGCGTGACTGTCGATCGCTGGCGCGCCGCGCTGCGGGCGCGCATCTGCACGGTGCTCGCCGACGCGCCACATCGTGGGATCGTGGTGGCGCTCGCCATCGGCGCACAAGACCAGGTCAGTGCCGCCGACTGGCTGCTGATGCGCAGCACGGGCACCAGTCATCTGGTGGCGATTTCGGGCCTGCATATTGGCTTTGTCGCGGGCCTGGCGGCGTGGTTCGCCGGTGCGGTGTGGCGGCGCTCGGGGTTCATCGGTCGCGACTGGCCGTTGTTGCTGCCCGCGCAGGTCGTCGCCGTGACGGGCGGCGCGTTGTTCGCCGGGCTGCATGCGGCGTTGGCCGGGTTCAACGTGCCGGCGCAGCGCGCGTTGTGGATGGCGGGTGTGGTAGCGCTCGCGTTTATCAGCGGGCGCAACGTTGCGCGATCGGTGGTGCTGGCGTGGGCGTTGGGGTTGGTGCTGCTGATCGATCCTTGGGCGGTCGTGTCGGCGGGATTCTGGTTGTCGTTCTGCGCGGTGGCGGCGATCCTGTTCGCAATGTCGGGACGGCCTCGTGTGCAGGATCATGAGCAGCGCCGCGACGATGAGGCGGAGGATGGCGTGACGCCGACAAGGCTCTCGCGCCTGTGGTCCAGCCTGTGTCGCCGCGTTCGCGCTTTCGGTGAACGCCTGCGCAGCGCCGCGCATGTGCAGTTCGCGGTGACGGTCGCGCTTGCGCCGCTCACCGTTTACTGGTTCGCGCAGATTCCACTGATCGGCCCGCTCGCGAATGCCTTCGCAATTCCGTGGGTGAGTCTGCTGGTGACGCTGGCGGTATTGGCGGGCGTCGCGTTGCCCGCCCCATTCGATGCCTATGCGTTTCGCGCCGCGCACACCTTGCTCGACCTGCTCGCCGCGGGCCTGCAGATGCTGTCCGGTCCGGCATGGACGCTCTGGCGGTTGCCGCAGCCGGACGCGTGGACCCTTGCCGCGGCGGCGGTTGGCGTTCTTTGGTGTCTGGCGCCGCGAGGCTGGCCGCTGCGCTGGGCCGCGCCGCTGACGTGGCTGCCATTGCTGCTGCCGGCGGCGCCCGGACCGCCGCACGGCAGCTTCCGTCTGACGGCGCTCGACGTCGGTCAAGGCACCTCGGTGCTGGTCGAAACGGCGCACCATGCGCTGCTGTTCGACGCCGGGCCGGGGCCGGAATCGACGCATGCGGGAGAACGGGTTGTCGTGCCGTTTCTGCAGGCGCATGGCGTCACGACGCTCGATACGCTGCTCATCAGCCACGCCGACTCCGACCATTCGGGCGGCGCGCCGGCTGTGCTGGACGCGATCGAGGTGCGCCAGATGGTGGCGGCATTGGCGCCGGCAAATCCGCTGTGGTCGAACGCAAAGCAGCGAGGCGCGGATACATTGCCCTGTGCGGCGGGGCAGCGCTGGCAGTGGGATGGCGTCGAGTTCGCGATGCTCTGGCCCGATGCCGGACCGCTGCAAGGCAAGCCGAATGCACATTGCTGCGTGTTGCGGGTGAGTACGGTGCCTGCTGGGACGAGGCCGCCTGCCACGGCGAACCCGCCGGCCGGAAATGTCAAACCGACGTCATCACGCATGACAGCCTTGCTGACCGCTGACATCGAAGCGCCGGTCGAACGCATCCTGCTCGCGCGCGATCGCGACGCGTTGCGCGCCCAGGTGCTGGTCGTGCCGCATCATGGGAGCAAGACCTCGTCGACCGAGCCGTTCCTCGACTCTATCGACCCGCTCGTCGCGCTATTTCAGGTAGGCTATCGCAACCGATTTCATCATCCGAACGCGGGGGTGTTCGAGCGTTACAAGGCACGGCACATCGAGCTTGCGCGCAGCGATGCGGACGGCGCGGTGCGGGTCGACGTCAGCCCGGATTTCAATGCGGATTTCGGTCTGGGTCCCAATCCGAACGTCGGGCCCGAGGAAAGCCCGGGAGTCAGCACCGGAACCGGCCCGGGCCTGAACGGCGCCGCACTGACGCTCGAACGCTATCGCGACACGCAACGCCGCTACTGGATGGATCGCTGACCGTACAGATAGAACAAACGCGCCGCTAGGCCTCGCGCCTGGACGCAAAAGCCAGGAGCCAATCCGGCGCGCCAAAACAGAACGGAGATAGCCGCAGTTGAAAAACATCATCCACTTCTCGCACGCGAACGGTTTTCCGGCGTCGACCTACCGGACGATCTTCGCCGAACTCGCCGACGACTATGAACTGCGCTCGATCGAGCGCATCGGTCATGACGCGCGTTATCCCGTCACGCAGGACTGGCCGCACCTGGTCGAGCAGCTGCTCGACGACGTCGGCCGCTCGTACGAGCAGCCGGTATGGCTGGTTGGCCATTCGCTGGGCGGCTATCTGTCGCTGATGGCCGCGCTGAAAAAACCGCAGTGGGTAAGGGGCGTGGTGATGCTCGATTCGCCGGTAATCACGGGCTGGCGCAGCAGCATGCTGCGCGTGTCGCAATGGACCGGACTCGACGAGCGCCTGTCGCCCGCGGCCGCCACCCGCACGCGTCGCACGCAGTGGACGAGCCGCGACGAAGCATGGCGTCATTTCCACTCAAAGCCGGCGTTCGCGCGCTGGGACGAGCGCATGCTGTCCGACTACATCGACTTCGGCATCCCGCAGAGTTCGCTCGACGGCGCCCGTTCGCTCGCTTTCGACCGGCGCACCGAGTATCAGATCTACAAGACCTTGCCGCATACGCTCGGCCCCCGCCTTGCGCGCGGCGCCCCGGTGCCGGTGGGATTCATTGCCGGCACGCGTTCAAAGGAGGTGCGCCAGGCGGGTCTGGACGCCACTCGCCGTGCGACCGGCGGTCATGTGGAATGGATCGAAGGCAGCCATCTGTATCCAATGGAAAAACCGCTCGAAACCGCGCGCGCGGTGCAGCGGATGCTGCGCGAACTGGAGCGGCGCGCCTGACCGCATGCCTCGCCGGGGTGAAAAACGGTGCATGATCGGCGCACGGCAATTGCCGCCGCCGTAGCATCGGCGCGTACAGATGTCGCTCGGATTTTGCTGGGTTGAGACCCTGCTTTACGGTATAATCCGTTTTTCCCGCGAGCATCCAGCGATGACCAAATATGTTTTCGTCACCGGCGGCGTAGTATCTTCCCTCGGCAAGGGTATTGCCGCCGCTTCCCTCGCCGCGATCCTCGAATCGCGCGGTCTTAAAGTCACCCTCCTCAAGCTCGATCCCTACATCAACGTCGACCCCGGCACGATGAGTCCGTTTCAACACGGCGAAGTGTTCGTGACTGAAGATGGAGCGGAGACTGACCTCGACCTCGGCCACTATGAGCGCTTCATCAGCACGAAGATGCGCAAGGCCAACAACTTCACCACAGGCCAGATTTACGAATCGGTGATCCGCAAGGAACGCCGCGGCGACTATCTGGGCAAGACGGTGCAGGTCATCCCGCATATCACGAACGAAATCCAGGCGTTCATCGAACGCGGCGCGGCTTCCGCGACGTGCGGTGAGCCGGATGTCGCAATCGTCGAAGTGGGCGGCACCGTGGGCGACATCGAATCGCTGCCGTTCCTCGAGGCCGCACGTCAGATGAGTCTGCGCATGGGCCGTAACAGCGCGTGCTTCGTGCACCTCACGCTGGTGCCCTGGGTTGCTACCGCAGGCGAGCTGAAAACCAAGCCTACCCAGCACAGTGTGCAGAAGCTGCGTGAAATCGGCATTTCGCCGCACGTGCTGCTGTGCCGCGCCGACCGCCCCATTCCGGACGACGAGCGCGCGAAGATCTCGATGTTCTCGAACGTGCCGGAAGACGCGGTGATTTCCGTGTGGGACGCCGACAGCATCTACAAGATTCCGCAGATGCTGCACGACCAGGGCCTGGACGCGATCATCTGCGAAGAGCTCAAGCTCACGCCGAAGCCGGCCGATCTGTCGATGTGGTCGAGCCTCGTCGAAAAACTCGAGCATCCGCAGCACGAAGTCACGATCGGCATGGTCGGCAAGTATGTCGATCTGACCGAATCGTACAAATCGCTGATCGAAGCGCTGCGCCATGCGTCGATGCATACGTCGACCAAGGTCAACATCGAATACATCGATTCGGAAGAGATCGAGACGCAAGGCGTCGAGAGCCTCAAGCATCTGGATGCGGTGCTCGTGCCGGGTGGCTTCGGCCGTCGCGGCACCGAAGGCAAGATGGCCGCGATCCGCTATGCACGCGAAGCGAAGGTGCCGTATCTCGGCATCTGCCTCGGCATGCAACTGGCCGTGATCGAATTCGCCCGCGACGTGGTCGGTCTGAAAAATGCGAACAGCACTGAGTTCGATCAGGAAACCGAGAACCGCGTGGTCGCTCTGATCACCGAGTGGTACGACCGTGAAGGGAAGGTCGAGAAGCGCACCGAAGAATCGGATCTTGGCGGCACGATGCGCCTCGGTTCGCAACGTTGCCCGATCAAACCCGGCACGATGGCCGAAGAGATCTATGGCAAGGATGTGAACGAACGCCATCGCCACCGTTATGAGGTCAATAACCGTTTCGTGCCCCAGCTCGAAGCCGGTGGCCTTATCATCAGCGCCCGTGCCCCGAGTGAAGATCTGCCGGAAATGATGGAATTGCCGCGCAGCATGCACCCGTGGTTCGTCGGCGTGCAGTTCCACCCGGAATTCACGTCCACGCCGCGTGACGGCCATCCGCTGTTCAAGTCGTTCGTCGAAGCGGCGCTCGCGCATCAGCAGCCGCGCGTGGCGACGGAAGTTGGGGAGAAAGCATGAAACTGGGCGATTTCGAAATCGGGCTCGACAAGCCGTTTTTCCTGATCGCGGGCACCTGTGTCGTCGAATCCGAACAGATGACGATCGACACGGCTGGCCGGCTGAAGGAAATCTGCGCGAAGCTGAACATTCCGTTCATCTACAAATCGTCGTACGACAAGGCTAACCGCAGCAGCGGCAAGTCGTTCCGCGGTCTGGGTATGGACGAAGGTTTGCGCATTCTGTCGGAAGTGAAGCGTCAGCTCGGTTTGCCGGTGCTGACCGATGTGCACGCCGAGCACGAGATCGAGCAGGTTGCGTCGGTGGTCGACGTCCTGCAAACGCCTGCTTTCCTGTGCCGTCAAACGGACTTCATCCATGCTTGCGCGCGTTCGGGCAAACCGGTCAACATCAAGAAAGGCCAGTTTCTCGCACCGCACGACATGAAGAACGTGATCGACAAGGCGCGTGATGCGGCGCGTGAAGCCGGTCTCTCGGAAGACCGCTTCATGGCGTGCGAGCGCGGCGTGTCGTTCGGCTATAACAACCTCGTGTCGGACATGCGATCGCTTGCGATCATGCGCGAAACCAACGCGCCGGTCGTGTTCGACGCCACCCACTCGGTGCAGTTGCCGGGCGGGCAGGGCACGAGCTCGGGCGGTCAACGCGAATTCGTGCCGGTGCTGGCGCGCGCTGCCGTGGCGACGGGCGTGGCGGGTCTCTTCATGGAAACCCATCCGAAGCCTTCGGAAGCCAAGTCGGATGGCCCGAACGCGGTGCCGTTGCATCGCATGGCCGATCTGCTCGAAACGCTGGTTACGCTCGATCAGGCCGTCAAGCGCGCGCCGTTCCTCGAAAGCGATTTCAACTGATTCAGGCGTTCGCGGCGTGTCACGATCGGTGCGCATAATCGGCCCGGTCGGCACACGGCGAATGCACGCGATGGTCGTCGAAAGCATCGGGGCGCGTAGTGTGCTGGGGAGACCAGCTGTGCCCGGTGCCGTTTCACAGTAAAGAATTCAACGTCATTTCTTGAGGAAACCATGAGTGCTATCGTAGATATCATCGGTCGAGAGATTCTCGATTCGCGAGGCAACCCCACCGTCGAATGCGACGTGCTGCTCGAGTCGGGCACGATGGGCCGCGCTGCGGTGCCGTCGGGTGCATCGACGGGCTCGCGCGAAGCGATCGAACTGCGCGACGGCGAAGCCGGCCGTTACGGCGGCAAGGGCGTGCTGAAGGCTGTCGAGCACATCAACACCGAAATCTCCGAAGCGATCATGGGCCTCGACGCTTCCGAGCAGGCCTTCCTCGACAAGACCCTGCTGGAACTCGACGGCACGGACAACAAGTCGCGCCTCGGTGCGAACGCGATGCTGGCCGTTTCGATGGCCGTCGCGAAGGCTGCCGCTGAAGAAGCCGGCCTGCCGCTGTACCGCTACTTCGGTGGCTCGGGTGCGATGCAACTGCCGGTGCCGATGATGAACATCGTCAACGGCGGCGCGCACGCGAACAACAGCCTGGACATCCAGGAATTCATGATTGTGCCGGTCAGCCAGCCGACCTTCCGCGAAGCACTGCGCTGCGGCGCCGAAGTGTTCCACGCGCTGAAGAAGATCCTGAGCGACCGCGGCATGAGCACGGCCGTGGGCGACGAAGGCGGCTTTGCGCCGAACTTCGGCAGCAACGACGAATGCCTGTCGACCATCCTGCAAGCCATCGAAAAGGCTGGCTATCGCGCCGGTGAAGACGTGCTGCTCGCGCTCGACTGCGCAGCCAGCGAGTTCTACCACGACGGCAAGTACCAGTTGGCTGGCGAAGGCCTGCAACTGTCGTCGACAGAATTCGCGGATTATCTCGCGAACCTGGCCGACAAGTTCCCGATCGTTTCGATCGAAGACGGCATGCACGAAAGCGACTGGGCCGGCTGGAAGATCCTGACCGACAAGCTCGGCAAGAAGATCCAACTGGTGGGCGACGATCTGTTCGTTACCAACACGCGCATCCTGAAGGAAGGCATCGAAAAGGGCATCGCCAACTCGATCCTGATCAAGATCAACCAGATCGGTACGCTGACGGAAACTTTCGCGGCCATCGAAATGGCGAAGCGTGCCGGCTACACGGCCGTGATCTCGCACCGCTCGGGTGAAACCGAAGATTCGACGATTGCGGACATCGCGGTCGGCCTGAATGCCGGTCAGATCAAGACGGGTTCGTTGTCGCGTTCGGACCGCATCTCGAAGTACAACCAGTTGCTGCGCATCGAAGAAGACCTCGGTGATATCGCCAGCTACCCGGGCAAGTCGGCGTTCTACAATCTGCGCTAAATGGATTGTTCGCTAGCGCTGACCGATGAACCGGTTACCTTTCGTCTCTGATTGACCCCGCCGCCCTGCGTATAGCGCAGGGCGGCGTGTATTTATTGTGCTTACTTCATGCGGCTTGTTACTGCTGTCCTGATCGTTCTGCTGGCGCTCATCCAGTACCCGCTCTGGTGGGGACACGGCGGCTGGTTGCGCGTGCACGAGTTGCAGCAGCAACTGGCGCAGCAACTGCAGAAGAACGCCGACTCGAAGCTGCGCAACGAGCGTATCGAAGGCGAAGTCCAGGATTTGCAGAACGGCACCGCGGCGGTGGAAGAGCGGGCGCGTTACGAAATGGGCATGGTGAAGGACAGCGAAGTGTTTGTGCAGTTCGTTGCGCCGAACGCGCCGTTGCCGGCTGCGAACACGCCTTCGGTTACCACGTCAACGCGTGGTGTGGTGTCGGCGGCGCCGCTGCATATGGTGCCGAATCCGGAGTCGCGTGCGAAGCCGGATCGCAAGCATGGCGGCAAGGTGGCGACAGAGAAGAAGGCTACGCATTGAGTTTACGCGGGCTGGTTGAGCTCGCAATCCAACGCGAAACTGAACGCAGAAGCGGACGTAAAGCGGCCGTAAAAGCGAACACAAAAGCTCGTAGAAAGACGAAAAAAGCCGTCCGTGAGGCGGCTTTTTTATCGGTGCTGCAATACCGGCACCCCTCTCAATCGCGTATCGTTGGGCCTCTCTTTGGGCGTGCCCGTTTCGGCTTACCAGCCCCAATACGGTGAGTAGCCTACGCCGACACCCGTACCCCAGCCGTGCCCCCAACCCCCGCCGTAATAACTGCCGTACACGCTGACAGGCGGCGAATAATAACGTGAGTACGCCTGAGCCGCGTTCTCGGCGGCAATGGCCTGATTCTGATCGGAGAGCACCTGACGGTCGATCGCATCATAGCGCTCGCGTTCTTCTGGGGTGAGCGGCCGGGCGGTGCTGGCCATGCCCGACTGGTCGGCCGGCAGGCGGCTATAAATCGGCGATGGCCCCGGTGGGTCCATCACGCAGCCCGTAAGCGCAGCACTGCCGGCGATGACTGTCAGCACGGTGAACGAGCGCATGCACGGCTTTAGCGAAGTAGGGATGTTCATTTTTGATCTCCATCGGTCGGATGCCTAAGCAAAACATGCGCAACGCGCACCGCCCGTGATCCAACACAACGATCGACGATAACGCGCCGCCCGAGCCCCAAAAAAGCAGCAGGCGACGCGTCATTTTACTGCCTTAACGCAGGTGTATTGCGCCGCCGCCTGGCCGCTTCAGTGCCGCTGGTCGGCGGCCGGCGTCACGCCTTGTGAGAGCGCATTCGCGACAAAAAGTTGCGCCACATCGACCGGATCGAACTCGTACCGTTGATTACAGAATTCGCAATGAATCTCGACGTGACCGCGCTCTTCGATCACGCCGTCCACTTCCTCGCGGCCCAGCATCTTCAGCATGGCGCCGACTTTTTCGCGCGAACAGCTGCATTCGAAGCGCGTCGTGGCCGGTTCGAAATGCTGCACATTCTCCTGCCAGAACAGACGGCGGAAAATCGTTGCCGGTTCTTCCTTCAGCAGCTCGTCTTGCGACATCGTGCCGCCAAGCGTGCAAACCCGCTCCCACGTGTCCGCATCCAGATCGCCCGGATGCGGGACGATGCCGCCGTCGCCCGGCAGCTTTTGCAGCAGCATGCCAACTGCGCGCTCGGTGTTCGCCGCGAGCCACAGGCGCGTGTCGAGCTGCTCCGAGTGATGCATGTAGTGCTCGAGCACTTCGGACATCGACTTGAGCGGGCCGTCCACACCCGACAGCGGCACGATACTTTGATACGGCTGCTGGCCGGGCTGCTTGTCGCGCGGGTCGAGCGTGATTACGCAACGGCCATGGCCGTTCGCGTTGACCAGTTCGATCATGGAGGTGGTGTCGTCGATCGTATTGCCCGCTTCGCCGGAGAGCTTGGCGGTGGCGCGCATCGACAGGTCGGAGCTGCACTGCACCACCAGCATTTTGGCCGGTCCGTCGCCGAAAATCTGCATGACGAGCGTGCCGTCGAACTTGAGGTTCGCTGAAAGCAGCGCGCACGCGGCCATCATTTCGCCCAGAATCGTCCGGACGGGCGCCGGATAGTCCCGGCGCGTCAGCACTTCCTGCCACGTATTGCGCAGCGAAACGATCTCGCCGCGCACCGGCGCCGCGCTGAACATGAATTTTTGCAACTGGTCGCTCACAACTTTTCCTCGGTCGAATGACGCAGCCTGATGCTGCGCCGTGCGCGCCGCGCGCCCGGCTGATTAGCCGATACGCACGAGCTGCGCCTTGAAATATTCGCGGCGCTCGGCATAACTTGCCGTGCCGCGCTGCATATTGACGATGTCCGTCTCGGTCAGTTCGCGCACCACTTTGGCGGGCGCGCCGAGAATCAGCGAATTGTCGGGAAACACTTTGCCTTCAGTGACGATGGCGCCCGCTCCGACCAGACAGTTGCGGCCGATTACCGCTCCATTCAAGACCACGGCCTGAATTCCGATCAGCGAGCCTTCCTTGATCGTGCAGCCGTGCAGCATGACCTGGTGGCCGATCGTCACATTCGGCTCGATCGTCAGCGGGAAGCCCGGGTCGGTGTGCAGTACCGCGTTTTCCTGGACGTTGCTGCCGGCGCCGAGGGTGATCGGCTCGTTGTCGCCGCGAAGCGTCGCACCGAACCAGACGCTTGAATTTTCCTCGAGCGTCACGTTGCCGATAATGTTCGCCGAATCCGCGACGAACACGCTTTCATGGATGGTCGGGGCTGCTTCGCCAAGCTTGTAAATTGTCACGCTGTCTCCTCTTGATCGGTCGCTACACGCTGTGCGGGCGGGCCGGGGCTGCGAAACCGGTTATGAAATGGGGCAGCTAAATGGGGCCGCTAAAGCCAAATGCCAAAAAAGCGCCCGAAAAAGCCCTGATGAACCGGGTTGTCCTGCCGGCCCCGCGCCATAAGCGCGCGAGATGGTCGAATCGAGTATTGTAAACGGTTGTGTGGTTAGGCCGCTCGGCGGTGCCGTAAGCTGTCCGGCGGCCAGCTTAAGCGACCGCCGTGCCTCCCGTCCTGCCTGTTGCCGTTCCCTTTGCCAACCTGGTTGCCATGATTTCCGCTGCTCCGTCCGTTCCGCCCGCTCCGCCGATATCGAATCCTGAGCATTACCCGAATCGCGCGAACTGCGCGCGCACCGCGGCGCTGGCCGCATTGCGCGAAATCGACCCGGCAACCAAGGCAGCCGCGACACGCGCGTTATACGCCGCGGCGCTCGACGGCAGCCTCGCATGCTTCGCGGACCTCGAACTCGCCGAGCCGACCGATCTGCCGGGCCGTCCCGCACGTCCCGAACTGGTCGATCCGCGCAAACTGAAGCGCCGCAGCATGCAATCGCCCGAAGGGCGAGCTGTTTTGCTGCACGCGCTGGCGCACATCGAATTCAATGCCATCAACCTCGCGCTCGACGCCGTCTGGCGCTTTGCCGGCATGCCCGCCGCGTTCTACACCGACTGGCTCAAAGTCGCTGCCGAAGAGGCGCATCACTTCTCGCTGTTGGTTGCGCGGCTTGCGGAGTTCGGCCATGCCTACGGCGATTTTCCCGCACACGACGGCCTCTGGGACATGTGCGAGCGCACCCGTGCCGACGTGCTGGCGCGCATGGCACTGGTGCCGCGCACCCTCGAAGCACGCGGCCTCGACGCCTCGCCACCGATCCGCGCCCGCCTGCAGCAAGCGGGCGACCAGGCGTCCGCAGCCATTCTCGACGTGATCCTGCGCGACGAAATCGGTCATGTCCTGATCGGCAACCGCTGGTTCCGCCATCTGTGCGACGAGGGCGGCCTCGATCCGCATGCCGCCTATACGCGCCTCGCCGACCAGTATCACGCACCGAAATTACGAGGTCCGTTCAATTTCGAGGCGCGGCGCGACGCCGGTTTCGACGAGGCCGAACTGGCCGCGCTGGTCGCCCTGGCTGGCCTCGACGCTGAGCAGCCGGCCCCGCCGGCCACTCAGGCCACTCAGGCCTCGGGCAACTGAAGCCTTTTTCCATAGCCTGGCCCCACGCATCGTTCGGCTATCTCGTTATAATCGAACGACCATTCTTTTTTCGGGCGCGTCGTTCATGAATATATCCAGGTCTGAATTCGTCGCCGTACGCGGCATCCGTCTGCACGTGCGGCGCTGGGGCAATCCGGATGCGCCGATGCTCTTCATGCTGCACGGCTGGATGGACGTGGCGGCATCGTTCCAGTTCGTCGTTGACGCGTTGGGCGGCGACTGGCAGGTGATTGCTCCCGATATGCGCGGCTTCGGCCTGTCGGACTGGCCGGTCGCCGAACGCGGCGGCGGCAACTACTGGATCCAGGATTACCTCGGCGACCTGGACGCGTTGCTCGACCACTATGCGCCGACCGGCGAAGTCAGTCTGGTCGGCCACAGCATGGGCGCGAACATCGCCTGCCTGTATGCGGGCGTGCGGCCGGAGCGGGTACGGCGCGTGGTCGATCTGGAAGGCTTTGGTCTCGCGCCGTCGCACTCGGCGCAAGCGCCCAGGCGCCTGCGCAACTGGCTCGATGAGTTGCGCGATCCGCCGCAATTGAAGCGCTACACGTCGCTGGACGACGTCGCCGGCCGTCTGATCAAGACCAACCCGCGCCTCATTCCGCCGCGCGCGGAGTTCCTCGCGCAGCATTGGTCCAAGCCGGACGGAGAAGGGCGCTTCATGCTGCTCGCCGATCCGGCGCACAAACTGCGCGGGCCGACGCTGTACCGCCTCGACGAAGTGATGGCCGTCTGGCGCAAGGTCACGGCGAAAGTGCTGCACGTCGAGGCCGCCAACTCACCCACGCTCGCACAGATTGCCGGCGAGATTCCGCTCGACGAGTTCAAGGCGCGCTTCCAGGCTTTTCCGAACTGGCGCGAGAAGATCATCGACGAAGCAGGGCATATGGTGCATCACGACCAGCCCGAGCAGGTAGCCGCGCTGATCGAGGGCTTCTGCGCCTGAACCTTGCAAAAGGGTTTCGGCGCGCGGGCCATTATCGCGAGATAGCCCTGCGGCCATTTACTGCGTTGCAGTAAAATGAGTGCAGAACCTTCTCAAGACAAAGATGAACGCCGACCTCCACTGTCACTCTACCGTTTCCGACGGCCAGTTCGCGCCGGCCGATGTCGCGCGCCGCGCGCACGCGGGCGGCGTGACACTGTGGGCGTTGACCGACCACGACGAACTGGGTGGCCAGCATGAAGCACGCAGCGCTGCTGAGGCGCTCGGCATGGGCTACCTGAACGGCGTCGAAATTTCGGTCACGTGGGCGTCGCGCACGGTGCACATCGTCGGGCTCGGCGTCGATCCGACCAGTTCGATCCTGATCGACGGTCTGGCGCGTACCCGCAACGGCCGCGCGGCGCGCGCCGAAGCCATCGGCGAGCAGTTGGCCACGCTCGGCATTCCCGACGCCTATCAAGGCGCGCTCAAATACGTCTCGAACCCGGACATGATTTCGCGCACGCACTTCGCGCGTTTCATGGTCGAAAACGGCTACGCCAGCTCGACGCAGGACGTGTTCACCCGCTATCTCGGCGACGGCAAGCCCGGCTACGTGTCGCATCGCTGGGCGAAACTGGCGGACGCGGTTGGCTGGATTCAGGCCGCCGGCGGCGAGGCGATCATCGCGCACCCGGGGCGCTATGCCTACTCGCCGGTCGAATTCGACGCGTTTTTTGCCGAATTCATCGACCTCGGCGGTAAAGCGATCGAAGTGGTGACGGGCAGCCACACGCCGGATCAGTACCGCGAATACGCGGATGTTGCGCGCCGCTTCGGCTTCGAAGCCTCGCGCGGTTCCGACTTCCATGCACCCGGCGAAGGCCGTGTCGATCTCGGCACGCTGCCGCCGCTGCCTTCCGATCTCAAGCCCGTCTGGGAACGCTGGCTGTGATCGCGCGCCGTGCCGCGGCGGCACGATATGCGCGCACGTCCTTGTCCGACGAACGTGCGTTCGCCCGATCCTCCGCCCGACTGCCCATCCGAGTTTTCGTGCACCTCCACACGTAGCCACCGTTAGTCAAAATGTCCCAATACTTTCGGCTTCATCCGGATAACCCGCAGCCGCGCCTCGTCAAACAGGCCGTACAGATCATCAACGACGGCGGCGTCGTCGCGTTGCCGACGGATTCGAGCTACGCGCTCGCCTGCCATCTCGACGACAAGGACGCGGTTGAGCGCCTGCGGCGGATTCGCGGGCTCGACGAGAAGGCTTTGTTGTCGCTGCTGGTGCGCGATCTCTCGGAGTTGTCGAACTTTGCGATGGTCGACAACCGGCAGTACCGGCTGATCAAATCGGTCACGCCGGGCCCTTACGTTTTTGTGCTGCAGGCCACCAAAGAGGTGCCGCGCCGCCTGTCACACCCGTCGCGCAAGACCATCGGCCTGCGGGTGCCGGAGCACGCGATCACGCTGGCAATACTCGAAGAACTCGGCCAGCCGTTGCTCGGCTCCACACTGATCATGCCGGGCGAAACCCAGCCGCTGAACGACCCGGAAGAAATCCGCGAACGGCTCGAGAAACAGTTGGACCTGGTGATCGACGGCGGCCCCTGTGTGTGCGAGCCGTCCACCGTGATCGATCTGACCGGCGCCGAGCCGGTGCTGGTCCGGCCAGGGCGCGGTTCTCTCGCGCCTTTCGGTCTCGAAGAGACGGCATGAATGAAAGCGGACAGACGCACGCAATCGCGTTGTTACAATAGCGAGTTATGGATTCTTCCCTGATACAGACCATTGCGGTTTACGCGTTGCCGGTGATTTTCGCGATCACGCTGCATGAAGCCGCGCATGGCTACGTCGCGCGCTGGCTCGGCGACAACACTGCGTACGTGCTCGGCCGCGTCTCCGTCAATCCGATGCGGCACATCGATCCGCTCGGCACGATCGCGATTCCCTTGCTGTTGTACTTCGCCACCAGCGGCGCGTTCATGTTCGGTTACGCGAAGCCCGTGCCGGTCGCCTTCGGCAATCTGCGCAATCCGCGTTGGGGCAGCCTGTGGGTCGCGGCCGCCGGGCCGGCCTGCAATTTCGTGCAGGCGCTGGTGTGGGGTCTGGTCGGCGTCGCTCTTGCCGTGGGCGGGATTGACGAGCCTTTCTTCACGCGCATGGCGGCAGCCGGCGTCGGCGTGAATCTCGTACTCGGCGTGCTCAACCTGTTTCCGCTGCCTCCGCTCGACGGCGGCCGCGTGCTGATGGCGCTGTTGCCGCCGCGGCAATCGATCGCGCTGTCGCGCCTCGAACCGTACGGCTTTTTCATCGTGATGGCGCTCGTCATGACGGGCACGCTCACGCGCTATTGGCTCAGCCCGCTCGTGACGCTCGGCTACGGTGCGATTACCGCAATTCTGACTCCACTTGTTTCGCTTTTCTAAATAACCATGTTCCCAGACCGTATCTTCTCCGGCATGCGGCCCACCGGGTCGCTGCACCTCGGCCACTATCACGGCGTGCTGAAAAACTGGGTGCGGCTGCAGTCCGAATACCCGTGTTTCTTCTGCGTGGTCGACTGGCACGCGCTGACGACGCACTACGAAACGCCCGAAGTGATCGAAAAGAACGTGTGGGACGTGCTGATCGACTGGCTCGCCTCGGGCATCGATCCGGCGCAGGCTACGCTTTTCATCCAGAGCAAGGTGCCCGAACATGCGGAACTGGCGCTGCTGCTCGGCATGAGTACGCCGCTCGGCTGGCTCGAACGCGTGCCGACCTACAAGGAGCAGCAGGAAAAGCTGAAGGACAAGGATCTGTCCACCTACGGTTTCCTCGGCTATCCGGTGCTGATGGCGGCGGACATTCTGCTGTACCGCGGCTCGCTCGTGCCGGTTGGCGAAGATCAGGTGCCACACGTCGAAATGACGCGGGAAATCGCGCGCCGCTTCAACTATCTGTACGGCCGCGAACCGGGCTTCGAAGAGAAGGCGAATGAAGCGGCCAGGAAGCTGGGCGGTAAGCGCGCCAAGCTTTATCACGAACTGCGCAACGCCTATCAGCAGGAAGGCGACGACGAAGCACTCGAACAGGCACGGGCGATGTTGCAGGAATCGCAGAGCCTGTCGATGAGCGACCGCGAGCGTCTGTTCGGCTACCTCGAAGGGTCACGCAAGATCATTCTGGTCGAACCGCAGGCGATGCTGACCGAGGCGTCGCGCATGCCGGGTCTGGACGGCCAGAAGATGTCGAAGTCGTACGGCAACACGATCGGTCTGCGCGAAGACGCGGAAACGATCACGAAGAAGGTCCGCACCATGCCGACCGATCCGGCACGCGTGCGCCGCACCGATCCGGGTGATCCGGACAAGTGCCCGGTGTGGCAACTGCATCAGGTCTACACGGACGAAGCTACGCACGAGTGGGCGCAGAAGGGCTGCCGAAGCGCGGGTATCGGTTGTCTCGAGTGCAAGCAGCCCGTGATCGAAGGCATTCTGCGCGAGCAGCAGCCGATGCTCGAGCGCGCGCAGAAGTACATGGACGATCCGTCGCTGTTGCGCGCGATCGTCGCCGACGGCTGCGACAAGGCCCGCAAGTTCGCCACGGAAACGATGCGCGACGTGCGCGAGGCGATGGGCCTGTCGTACAACTGAGCGGCGCGCTGAAGTGATGAGCACTCCCGTTGTCATGTCGGACGGCTCCTCGCACGGAAACGGCGAGCCGTCGCGCTGGGTGTGCCACTGGGCGCATCTGGTCGCGGCGGGCGGCGTGGTGCTCGACGTGGCGTCGGGGGCCGGGCGGCATGCGCGGTTCTTTGCATCGCTGGGCCATCCGGTGACCGCGCTCGACCGCGATGCGGCTGCGCTGGATCTGATGCGCGACGATCCGCGCATTACCACGCTCGCGGCCGACATCGAAGGCGCTGCATGGCCCTTGCCTGCCGACGCCAAATTCGCCGCGATTGTGGTCACGAACTACCTGCACCGGCCGCTGTTTCCGCAGCTTTTGCGCTCGCTCGCGCCTGGCGGCGTACTGGTTTACGAGACCTTCGCGCAAGGCAACGAAAGGGTCGGCAAACCGTCTAACCCGGCGTTTTTGCTTGCGCCCGGCGAGCTGCTCGAGGCGGTGCGCGGCCACCTCCGTGTGGTCGCATTTCAAGACGGATTTCTCGCGCAGCCGCGCCCGGCTTACGTCCAGCGGATATGCGCAATTATGGAGGCGGATCGCTCAGCCGAGCGCGCAGAGGCGGCACCCCCGCCTTGTTACGAGCTGGCTGGCTAATCCGCTACAATCGCGGTTTACCTGATCAAATTCATGGCGTTTCATGACTAACGGCAATCAAAGCAGCACTGGCGGCGTTCAGATTCGCGGCAGCATCCCTGCCATCATTACTCCGATGCTCGAAGACGGCGGCCTCGATCTGCCGGCGTTTCGCAAACTGATCGACTGGCATATCGCAGAGGGCACGAACGCGCTGGTCGTGGTCGGCACGAGCGGCGAGTCGGCCACGCTGTCGGTCGAAGAGCACGTTCTGATGGTCAAAACCGCAGTCGAGCACACAGCGGGCCGGATTCCGGTGATCGCGGGCTCGGGCGGCAACTCCACCACTGAAGCCATCGAGCTCACGCAGCAGGCAAAGGATGTTGGCGCGGACGCCACGCTGCAGGTCGTGCCGTACTACAACAAGCCGACCCAGGAAGGCATCTATCGCCACTTCGCGAAGATCGCTGAAACCGTCGATCTGCCGGTGATCCTGTACAACGTGCCGGGCCGCACGGTCGCGGACATGAGTAACGAAACGATTCTGCGTTGCGCGCAGGTGCCGGGCATCATCGGTGTGAAGGAAGCGACCGGCAATATCGATCGCGCCGCGCACCTGATCAAGTCGGCGCCCGCCCATTTCGGCATCTACAGCGGTGACGATCCCACGGCGATCGCGCTGATGCTGCTTGGCGGCCACGGTAATATTTCGGTCACCGCGAACGTCGCGCCGCGCGCAATGAGCGATCTGTGCAAAGCTGCGCTTGCCGCGGACGCGAAGACCGCCCGCGAGATTCATCTGAAACTCCTGTCGCTGCATAAGAACCTGTTCATCGAGTCGAATCCGATTCCGGCGAAATGGGCGTTGCAGCAACTGGGTCGTGTGCAGGGCGGAATCCGCCTGCCGCTCACGCCGCTCGACTCGCAATACCACGAGGTGGTGCGCGGCGCGCTGCGCGAAGCGGGTCTGCTGGGTTAAGCGGACTCGACCCCGCACTCCCAGCGCTCAAGAAAGCCAGCCACCGGCATTCCCTTAACCGACGTCGATCCAGCCCACGTTCCCGGCACACCGAACCAGGCACCGCGTTCCAGCATCACGAAGGACCTCATGAAACGTTCCGCACTTTCCCTCCACGCAACCCGCATGGCGGCGCTGGCGCTTGCCCTGGTAACGCTCGCCGGCTGTGACACGCTGAACGACTGGTTCGCCTCCGACCGCGTCAACTACAAAGGCGCGGGCAGCGCACCGCCGCTCGCCGTTCCGGGCGATCTGAGCACCACACCGACCGATCAGCGCTACGTGGCGCCGCCGGCCAATCTGGCGTTGGGCGGCGCGCAGCAACGCGCGGTCACGGCAGCGGGTAATTCCACCGAAGGCCAGCCGAGTGCACAGGATCCGCTGGGCATGCACATCGAGCGTGACGGCGATCGTCGCTGGCTGGTAGTCGACGGCCGCACGCCGGAACAACTGTGGCCGCAGCTGCAGGAGTTCTGGCAGGAAAACGGCTTCGCGCTGAAAACCGATGCGCCGGCCACGGGCATCATGACCACCGACTGGGCTGAAAACCGCGCCAATATTCCGGACGACTGGTTCCGTCGCACGGTCGGCAAGGTGATCGACTTCGCTTACTCGTCGGGCACCCGTGACAGCTTCCGCACGCTTGTGTCGCGCGGCCCGGCTGAGACAACGGACATCTCGATCACGCATAGCGCGATGGAAGAAATGCTGACGGGCCAGGACAAGACGTCGTCGCGCTGGGAAGAGCGTCCGCGCGATCCGGCACTGGAAGCGCTGTTCCTGACCAAGCTGATGCAGAAGTTCGGCCTCACCGAAGCACAATCGAAGCAACTCCTGACCGATGCCCGTTCAGCCACCGCGCCGGCCACGATCGACCAGAGCGCGGGCGCATCGACGCTCGACCTGCAGGAATCGTTCGACCGCGCATGGTTGCGCGTAGGCCTTGCGCTCGACCGCACCAACTTTACCGTCGACAACCGCGACCGCGCGAAAGGCATCTACTACGTGCGTTACGCGGACTCGATGCAGGAGCTGAAGAAGGAAGGGCTCTTCGGCAAGCTGTTCTACAGCGGCAATTCGTCGAAGAAGCCGGGTCAGGAATTCCTCGTCAACGTGCGCTCGAAGGGCGACACCGTGACGCAGGTGGCGGTGCTGGATGCGAACGGGCAGGTGGATAACTCGTCCGACGCGCAGCGCATCGTGACGTTGCTGCACGCGCAACTGAACTAAGCGGGCTGTGCGCTTCGCCAGTCTCGGCAGCGGCAGTGAAGGCAATGCCTTGCTGGTGGAAGCGCAAAGCGGCGCGACCACCACGCGCGTTCTGCTCGATTGCGGTTTTTCGGCCAAGGAAGTCGAGCGGCGTCTAACGCGGCTCGGCGCAGGCGTCGAGGGTCTCGACGCCATTCTGATTACACATGAACACAGCGACCACATTGGCAGCGCGCTGACGCTGGCGCGCAAGTGGTCGATTCCGTTGTACATGAGCTGGGGCACCGCCCGCGCGGTGGGTGCCGACGAAGCCGACGTCGACCTGCAGGTGTTGTGGGGCGACGAAGCGGTAGCGATCGGCGACCTCAGCATTCTCCCTTACACCGTGCCTCACGACGCCCGCGAGCCGCTGCAGTACGTGCTCTCCAACGGCGCGAGCCGGCTTGGCGTGCTGACCGACGTCGGCACCTCCACGCCGCACATCAGCGCGGTGCTGAGCGGCTGCGACGCGCTGGTGCTCGAATGCAATCACGATGTGCGGATGCTGGCGGGTAGCCGGTATCCCCAATCGCTGAAGGCGCGTATCGGTGGCAATCATGGGCATCTGAACAACGAAGCTGCGGCCGAAATCCTGGCCTCGCTCGATCGTTCGCGCCTGCGCCATCTGGTGGCCGCGCATCTGAGCCAGCAGAACAACTCGCCGGAACTGGCGCAGGCTGCCATGGCGGGTGTGCTGGGTGCCGCGCCGACCGAAGTGGTGGTCGCTTCTCAGGATGAAGGTTTCGCCTGGCTGAGCTTGTGATCCCGTCTCTGATTGCCTGGCATCTGACATCGCCATGCCCGGCGATTCACCGTCGACATGCCGGCAGTGCAATGAAAAAAGCCCATGACGATTGCTCGCCATGGGCTTTTTCTTCAAGGCCGGTATATCGGGCGCCACACGGGCGCCCGCGCCTTGTTACGTCAGACTTAGTTGCGATTGCCGCCGAAGATGCCGAGCAGCGCGAGCAGGTTGACGAACACGTTGTACAGATCCAGATAGATCGCGAGGGTAGCGGTGATGTAGTTCGTTTCACCGCCGTTCACGACGCGCTGGACGTCGAACAGCATGTAGGCCGAGAAGATCGCGATGGCCAGCACCGACACCGTCAGCATCAACGCCGGCAGGTGCAGGAATACGTTAGCGACCGAAGCCAGCAGCAGCACGATGACGCCCATGAAGAGCCACTTGCCGAGACCCGAGAAGTCACGCTTGCTGACCGTGGCGATCGTTGCCATGGAGGCGAAGATCACACCAGTGCCACCAAAGGCGAGCATGATCAGCGACGGGCCGTTCGAAAAACCGAGCACGAAGCTCAGGATGCGCGACAGCATCAGGCCCATGAAGAACGTGAAGCCGAGCAGCACGAACACGCCGATGGCGCTGTCTTTCGTTTTCTGGATGGCGAACATGAAGCCGAAGGCGATCGCGAAGAACGCCAGCATGCTCATGCCGGGGCTCGTGGCGGCGAACAGCGAGAAACCGGTGGCGACGCCTACCCAGGCGCCGAGCACCGTTGGGATCATGGACAGCGCGAGCAGCCAGTAGGTGTTCCGTAGTACGCGGTTGCGCGTTTCGACCGTGCTGACTGCGCCATTGCGGCCAAAGCTATACGGATGATCGTTCATGGTCTCTCCTTACCTCAGAAGCGTGTTGCGTAATGGTTGTGCCGCGGGTTGCGCAGCAGGTGGTGCGTCAGGTAGTGCAGCGCCGGCCGGAATTCTTGCCGCCAGTCGCAGGGTGTTCATCCCTAAGATTGGCGCGGTGGCAGGGAGTTTCAATACCCAGAAAATGTCCACACGACCTACGCTACCAGTATTCAGAAACTCCTGCTTGGAGTCTTTCAATGCTGTAAGGGTTCAATCGCAATCATACACGGGAACATGCTACAATAGCGGATTCATTTGAATCTGTAACCTCTTAATTTTTTGGAGTTTTTATGGCGATCGAACGCACCCTGTCGATTATCAAGCCGGACGCAGTGGCCAAGAACGTGATCGGTCAGATCTACAGCCGTTTCGAAAACGCTGGCCTCAAGATCGTGGCTTCGCGCATGGTCCACCTGTCGCGCGCTGACGCAGAGAAGTTCTACGCCGTGCACGCTGCACGCCCGTTCTTCAAGGACCTGGTCGACTTCATGATCTCGGGCCCGGTGGTCGTGCAAGCGCTGGAAGGCGAAAACGCGATTCTGAAGCACCGCGACCTGATGGGTGCAACGGACCCGAAGAAGGCAGAAAAGGGCACGATCCGCGCCGACTTCGCCGACAGCATCGACGCTAACGCGGTGCACGGTTCGGACGCCGCTGAAACGGCTGCAGTCGAAATCGCGTTCTTCTTCCCGCAAGTGAACGTCTACTCGCGTTAAGCGGGTTTGGGTGCGTTTGAGCGCGTTTGAATTGTAAAAGGCGCCATCTGCGATTCGTGCGCTGCCGTTGGATTTGTCGCACGAATCCGCACGAACAGCCCGGCAAAGTAGTAAGGTAAAGCAGCAGGAATGGGCGCGAACGGCATTGCGTTCATGCAGCTTGTTGCATGAACGTAGTCTCGCACTGAAATGGCAGGATTCGATATGACGAGCAGTCCCACCGTCAACCTTCTCGACCTCGACGCCCAAGGGCTTGTCGCTTACTGCGACAGCCTTGGCGAGAAGCCGTTTCGCGCCAAGCAATTGCAGCGCTGGATCCACCAGTACAACGCTGCTGACTTCGACGGCATGACCGATCTGGCGAAGTCCTTGCGCGAAAAGCTCAAAGGGCGCGCAACGATCACGATGCCCGGCATCGTCAGCGACAATATTTCGACCGACGGCACACGCAAGTGGCTGATCGACGTCGGCAACAGCAACGCGGTTGAAACCGTATACATTCCCGAAGAAACGCGGGGCACGCTGTGCGTGTCGTCGCAGGCCGGGTGCGCGGTTAACTGCCGTTTCTGTTCGACCGGCAAACAGGGTTTCTCCCGCAATCTCACCACCGGCGAAATCATCGGCCAGCTGCGTATGGCCGAGTTCGCGCTGCGCGCGACGCGCGGCACGGACGGCGGGCGCGCCACGGGCGGTGACGGTAAAGGCGAGCGCGTCGTCACGAACGTGGTGATGATGGGTATGGGCGAGCCGCTGCTCAATTACGACGCAGTGGTGCCCGCCATGCGCCTGATGCTGGACGATAACGCGTACGGCCTGTCGCGCCGCCGCGTCACGCTGTCCACCTCGGGCGTCGTGCCGATGATGGACCGGCTTGGCGCGGATCTGCCGGTGGCGCTCGCGGTATCGCTGCACGCACCAAGCGACCCGCTGCGCGACATGCTGGTGCCGCTGAACAAGAAGTATCCGCTGCGCGAATTGATGGCTGCCTGCCAGCGCTATCTGAAAGTCGCGCCGCGCGATTTCATTACGTTCGAATATTGCATGCTCGACGGCGTGAACGACAGCGAAGCGCAAGCGCGCGAATTGCTGGCGGTGACGCGCGACGTGCCATGCAAGTTCAACCTGATTCCGTTCAATCCGTTCCCTGAGTCGGGCCTCATCCGCTCGAAGCCGGAACAGATCAAGCGGTTTGCACAAGTGTTGATGGACGCGGGCGTCGTCACCACAGTGCGTAAAACACGCGGCGATGATATCGACGCTGCCTGCGGTCAGTTGGCCGGTGCGGTGAAAGACCGCACGCGCCTCGCTGAGCGCACCGGGAAGGCGGCGAAGATTATCGAGGTGCGCGCCGTGTAATCGCGCGAGATAGTGGGGCGCGAGCGTTCGGAGGAAAGCTATCCGGGCGCGCGAAAGCGCTTCACGCCATCCGCGATTGAAAAGAAAGTTTGCAGAAGCGATCGGAAGCGGCACACAAGGCCGCGCATTTTGTTATAAACGGTCTGCGATTCGGGCGTGAGGCTTTGGCCCGTCCGGGTTGCACAAGTGAAAAAGAATCGACGCGAAAGGATTTGGGATGAGTGAGCCGCAGCACCCGCAGCCGCAGCCGCAGGACACAGACACAAACGAAGGCCATCCGGCGCCAGTCGCCCGGGCGGTGGTGCAGCCTGTTGTGCAGCCGGGCCCGGCGAGTTTTGATTCCCTTGCGGCAGTTGGCGCGCGCTTGACCCAATTGCGTGAATTGAAGGGCTGGACGATCGATGACGTGTCGGCGCGCCTGAAGGTCTCCGTCACCAAGCTGCGTGCGCTCGAATCGGGTGACATCAGCCATTTGCCGGACACGACCTTTGCGCTCGGCGTGGTGCGCAGCTATGCGAAGATGCTCGGCGCCGATCCCACGCCGTTCACGCAGGCTTTGCGCCGCGAGAAGGGTGTGCCCGCGCCGGATCTGTCGATGCCGGCGTCGTCGGGCAAGGATTTGCCGCGCGGCCGCGTATCGCTGTCGCTCGGCGGTAGTGGGCAAAAGAGCCGCTCGTGGCTGTGGGGCATTGCAGCAGTGATCGTCGCGGTGATCGCGCTCGGCATGTGGCATACCAATGGCGGCGATTCGTCGGCGTGGCTCGCACGATTGAAGGCGAGCGCTAACGGCGCCGCGGGTGGCGCGACCGGCGCATCGGGCGCGGTGGCGCAGGGTCAGCCGGCAGGTTCCGAGGCAACCGCGGAAGGCGCGGCTTCGGCCCCGGAAGCGCAGGCTGCGGTGGATAACGCAGCGTCGGCTACGCCGATGCCCGCGCCGCTGGCGACCGGTGCGGCGCCGTCTCCCGCTCCGGCGGTCACGGCAGCAGCAGTCGCGCCGAAGGCCGGTTCGCAGGTTCAGGCGGCGGCGCAAGGCGCGAGCGCGCCGGTGGTCGCAGCGATAGGTGCACCGGCCGCAGCGGATACGGCGGCGCCGGGCGTGGGTGAGGCGATCATCGCGTTGCGCGTGACGCAGGACAGTTGGTTCAGCGTGCGTGGCAAGGACGGCAAGGAAGTGTTCTCCGGCCTCGTGCACGCAGGCGATACGAAGGAAGTGACGGGCGCGGCTCCTTTCAAGGTTACGGTCGGCAACAAGGCGGGTCTCGAGTCGCTTACGCTCGATGGTCAGCCAGTCGATCCGTCGAAATATTCGGCAGCCAAGGGCAACGTGGCGCGCTTCGCGTTGCCTTGATAGATACGGTATGCGTCGCGGCCAACCGGTTCGCGGCGCTTTTTCAATTCAGGCGCTACGTCTTTTGTGTGGCGCATGCGGCGTAAATGGGTTTTTCGATGCAATCCGAAGCTCAATCCCAATCCAGTAGCAAGATCGTTTCAAACGAGCCGGTGTTCGGCGGTCACGCCGCACGGCGCAAGTCGCACGCGGTCGATGTCCGTTGGGGCGGCCAGCTCGTCACCATCGGTGGCGATGCGCCTGTGCGCGTCCAGTCGATGACCAACACCGACACCGCGGACGCGATCGGCACGGCGATCCAGATCAAGGAACTGGCGCAAGCCGGTTCGGAGCTGGTGCGTATTACGGTCAACACGCCGGAAGCGGCGGCGGCCGTGCCGGCTGTTCGCGAGCAGCTCGACCGCATGGGCGTGTCGGTGCCGCTGGTCGGCGATTTTCATTACAACGGCCATTTGCTGCTGCGCGATTACCCCGCGTGCGCGGAGTCGTTGTCGAAGTACCGGATCAACCCGGGCAATGTGGGCCACGGCGCGAAGCGCGACACGCAGTTCGCCCAAATGATCGAAGCGGCGGTGAAGTACGACAAGCCGGTGCGGATCGGCGTCAACTGGGGCAGCCTTGACCAGGACCTGCTCGCGAAGATGATGGACGAAAACGCCGCGCGTTCCACACCGTGGGAAGCGCAAAGCGTGATGTACGAAGCGCTGATCCAGTCGGCGATTGGCTCGGCGGAGCGCGCGGTCGAAATCGGCCTGCCGCGCAACAAGATCATTCTGTCGTGCAAGGTCAGTGGCGTGCAGGATCTGATCGCGGTGTATCGTGAACTCGCGCGCCGTTGCGACTTCGCGCTGCATCTGGGTCTGACCGAAGCGGGCATGGGGTCGAAGGGCATTGTGGCGTCGACCGCTGCGTTGTCGGTGTTGCTGCAGCAAGGCATCGGCGACACGATCCGTATCTCGCTGACGCCGGAACCGGGTGGCCCGCGCACGGGTGAAGTGATCGTCGGCCAGGAAATTCTGCAGACCATGGGTCTGCGTTCGTTCACGCCAATGGTGATCGCGTGCCCGGGTTGCGGCCGTACCACCAGCACGCTGTTCCAGGAGCTGGCGTCGCAAATCCAGACCTATCTGCGCACGCAGATGCCGGTGTGGCGCGATCAGTATCCTGGTGTCGAGAAGATGCACGTCGCGGTGATGGGCTGCATCGTCAATGGTCCGGGCGAATCGAAGCAGGCGAATATCGGCATCAGCTTGCCGGGATCGGGCGAAAATCCGGCCGCGCCGGTGTTCATCGACGGCGAGAAGGTCAAGACGCTGCGCGGTGACAACATCGCGCAAGAATTCCAGCAAATCGTGAGTGACTACGTCGAGCGCCGCTATGGCCGCGCCGAAGCACTCAACTAAATACCGCCGATCGAAGACAGATGACTGAACAGAAGAAAAAGCTCGAAAAGTTGTCCGGTGTGAAGGGCATGAATGACATCCTTCCGCAGGAAGCCGGGCTGTGGGAATTTTTTGAAGCGACCGTCAAGTCGATGCTGCGCTCGTACGGATACCAGAATATTCGTACGCCGATCATCGAACATACGCAGTTGTTCAAGCGCGGTATCGGTGAGGTGACCGACATCGTCGAGAAAGAGATGTACAGCTTTACCGACGCGTTGAACGGCGAAAATCTGACGATGCGCCCGGAAAACACGGCAGCAGTGGTGCGTGCGACGATCGAGCACAACATGCTGTACGACGGTCCGAAGCGCCTGTGGTATATCGGCCCGATGTTCCGTCATGAGCGTCCGCAGCGCGGCCGTTATCGCCAGTTCCATCAGGTCGGCGTGGAAGCGCTGGGCTTTGCCGGTCCGGACGCCGACGCTGAAATCATCATGATGTGCCAGCGTCTGTGGGACGACCTCGGCTTGATGGGCATCAAGCTCGAGCTTAATTCGCTGGGTCTCGTGGAAGAGCGCGCGGCGCATCGCGTCGAGTTGATCGCGTACCTCGAAAAGCACATGGACGTGCTCGACGAAGAGGCGAAGCGCCGTCTGTACACGAACCCGCTGCGCGTGCTCGACACGAAAAATCCGGCAATGCAGGAAGTCGCGGAGAACGCGCCCAAGCTGATCGATTTTCTCGGCGAAGAATCGCGCGCGCATTTCGAAGGCCTGCAGCGCATTCTGAAGGCGAACAACATTCCGTTCACGATCAATCCGCGTCTCGTGCGCGGTCTCGATTATTACAATCTGACCGTGTTCGAGTGGGTGACCGACAAGCTTGGCGCGCAAGGCACGGTGGCGGCCGGCGGCCGCTACGATCCGCTGATCGAACAGCTTGGCGGTAAGCCGACGGGCGCATGCGGCTGGGCCATGGGTGTCGAGCGTATCCTCGAATTGCTGAAAGAAGAGCAACTCGTGCCGGAAGACGAAGGTTGCGACGTATACGTGGTCCATCAGGGCGACGCGGCGCGCGAACAGGCCTTTATCATCGCCGAGCGTTTGCGCGACACGGGTCTCGACGTGATTCTGCATTGCAGCGCGGACGGTCAGTCGGCGAGCTTCAAGTCGCAAATGAAGCGTGCTGACGCGAGCGGCGCGGCATTCGCGGTGGTCCTCGGCGAAGACGAGATTGCGAACGGCACGGTCGGCGTCAAACCGCTCCGTGATACAAATTCTAACGGCGGTAAAAACGAGCAACATAACGTGCCCGCCGAAGACTTGACCGAATTTCTAATCAATGCGATGGTTGCAACCGCCGAAGACGGCGACGACTGATCGCGATGTCGTCGGGCCCCTTGGCTCGACACGCACACGTATCAAGAAAGAGGAAATCGCCGGGCGATGAGTTACCACGACGAACAAGAATCGATTGAAAGTCTGAAGGCATGGTGGACGCAGTGGGGCAATGCAACCACGTGGATCGTGCTGGTGGCATTGGTTGCCGCAGCGGGCTGGAACGGCTGGAATTTCTGGCAACGGCGCCAGGCCGCGGAAGCCGCGGTGCTGTACGACCAGGTGCAGCAAGCTGTGGCATCGGGCGACAAGGCGAAGATCACGCGCGTTGCCACCGATATGGAAGACAAGTTCAGCCGCACCGCGTATGCGCAGATGACCGCGCTGGGCGCCGCCAAGGCGCTGTACGCCGCGGGTGACGAAGCTGCCGCGAAGGCCCAGTTGCAATGGACCATCGATCACGCAAAAGACGACGAGTTCAAGCAGATCGCCAAGCTCCGTCTGGCTTCGCTGCTGCTCGACGACAAGGCTTACGACCAGGGTCTCGCACTGCTCGCCGAACCGGAGTCCGATGCGTTCAAGGGCATTGTGGCGGACGGCCGCGGTGATCTGCTCGCCGCTCAAGGCAAGCGTGACGATGCGCGCGCGGCCTACAAGCTCGCCCTCGACTCGCTGTCGAAAAACGATAGCTCGGCTCGCCAGTTGATTCAGTTCAAGCTGGACGCGCTGGGCGGCTAATCGCCGCATGCAGCGCGCCGTATGACACGACCAACAGGTCTCCTTTAACTCATTTCCTGAATGCTTCGTCCACCGATGAATCTGCTGAAACGTTACGCTGTGCCCGTTGCCTGTGCGATGACCGTCCTCACCATGGCGGCTTGCTCATCCACGAAAGACGAGCGCCGCGAGCCGACGCCGCTCACCGAGTTCAAACCCGTGCTCGACGTGCAGCAGGCGTGGAAGACAAGCGTCGGCAAGGCGGGTCATTACCTGTTCTCGCCGGTCGCGGTCGGCAACGCGGTGTACGCGGCGGGCGCGAACGGCTCGGTTGCGAAGATCGACGCGCAAACCGGCAAGGACATCTGGCGCGTCAAGCTGCATGACGATCTGTCGGCAGGTGTCGGCAGCGACGGCACGCTCACGGCGGTCGGCGGCCTGAAGGGCGATGTCTACGTGCTCGGCGCGGACGGCAAACAATTGTGGACCGCCAAGGCGCCTGGCGAAATCATCTCGCCGCCGCTGGTCGGCAACGGCCTCGTGGTGGTGCGCACGGTCGACGGTCAGATCGTCGCGTTCAATGCGCAAACTGGCGAGCAGAAGTGGAATTATCGCAACCGCGCGGTGCCGCTCAACCTGCGCGTTTCCTCGGGCATGACGTTCGCGGGCGACGCGGCGGTGCTGGCCGGCTTCCCGGGCGGCGCGTTCGCCGCGATCAACCTTCAAACCGGCGACAACTACTGGCAGACCCCGGTGTCGTATCCGAAAGGCGTGACGGAAGTGGAGCGCATCAATGACGTGACAGGCCCGCCCACGCTGCTTGGTTCGGAAACCTGCGCGGTGACGTTCCAGGGTCAGATTGGCTGCTTCGATGCGAACTCGGGCCGCGCGGTGTGGGAAAAGGCGTTTTCGAGCACGAGCGGTCTCGCGCAGGATGACCGCGCTGTGGTGGCGGCCGACGACTGGTCGGTGGTGTCGGCGTTCGACGTCAGTAACGGCGCGCAGCTGTGGAAGAACGACAAGCTGAAGAATCGCGAGCTCAGCGTCCCGTTCATACTGGGTCATGCCGCCGTGCTGGGCGACTATCAGGGTTACGTGCACTTCCTGTCGCGCGATGACGGCACGCTCGTGGCCCGTGTGAAGACCGACGGCAGCCCGATTACCGCAGCGCCGGTGCTGGCCGGCGAAACGCTGGTCGTGCTGACGCACGACGGCGACCTGTACGGCTACCGCCCGCGCTGATCGCGCAGGCTATTGGCAGTCAGGCGTCGTCAAGCGTGCAGGCCGGCTTCGCCGGCCGCACGCGTTTTTGTTGTATAGCTGAGCAATCAGAAATATTCCGCCGGACTGGCTGGTCCGGCAAGTCGGATCAGAAACGGCCCATGTGGCCATCGGTGGCTGCTTGCGGCGCCACCTTCGACGGCATCCTGGTCGATACCGCAGAGAATCGTATCGAACCGGCGTGTGAGCCGTTGAGCAAGAAAGACTGAAGCTGGCGGCCCATTGGCGCCGCCCCATACAGCCAAACCCCCGTCCGCCCGGGTGCGCATATTGACAGCACATCCGGGGCTGGCCGAATTCGTGATAATTTTCGTCAAAGGCTGCCGTGTAGCGGCCGCATGGCGTCGCTACGCGGACCGTCGATTTCGATCCCGCGTTTCACCGTGAACAACATCTGATGAAACCCGTTATTGCCCTGGTTGGGCGCCCCAATGTGGGGAAATCCACGCTATTCAACCGTCTCACGCGCACGCGTGATGCGCTGGTTGCCGACCTGCCCGGTCTCACCCGCGATCGCCATTACGGCGAGGGGCGCGCCGGCGACCGGCCGTATCTGGTCGTCGATACCGGCGGCTTCGAGCCGGTCGCGAAAGACGGCATCCTGCACGAGATGGCGCGTCAAACCCGCCAGGCGGTCGAGGAATCGGACGTCGTCGTGTTCATCGTCGACGGCCGCAACGGTCTCGCGCCGCAGGACAAGACGATTGCCGACTACCTGCGCAAGACTGGCCGGCCGATCTTCCTCGTCGTCAACAAGGCGGAGGGGATGAAGTACAGCACGGTGGCCGCCGATTTCTACGAACTCGGTCTCGGCGACCCGCGCGCGATTTCTTCGGCGCACGGCGACGGTGTCACCGAAATGATCAATGAGGCGCTGGAGGTCGCGTACGCCGGGCAACCGGAAGAGAGCGACGAGGAAAAACAGGCGCACGGCGTGAAGATCGCGATCGTCGGCCGGCCGAACGTCGGCAAGTCGACCTTGATCAATGCGCTGGTGGGCGAAGAGCGCGTGATCGCGTTCGACATGCCGGGCACTACGCGCGATTCGATCTACGTCGACTTCGAGCGTCAAGGCAAGCCGTACACGCTGATCGACACGGCTGGTTTGCGCCGTCGCGGCAAGGTGTTCGAAGCGATCGAGAAGTTCTCGGTGGTGAAGACGCTCCAATCGATTTCGGACGCGAACGTCGTGATCCTGCTGCTTGATGCACAACAGGATATTTCCGAACAGGACGCGCACATTGCCGGTTTCGTGGTGGAGCAGGGCCGCGCGCTGGTGGTGGGCGTGAACAAATGGGACGGGCTCGATTCGCATGTGCGCGAGCGCACTAAGGCAGACATCGAGCGCAAACTAAAATTTCTCGACTTCGCCAAATTCCACTTCATTTCCGCCGCGGAAAAAACCGGAATCGGCCCGCTGATGCGCTCGGTCGACGACGCCTACGCCGCGGCCATGGCCAAGCTGCCGACGCCGAAGTTGACGCGTGCGTTGATCGATGCTGTGGAATTCCAGCAACCGCGCCGACGCGGTCCGGTGCGTCCGAAATTGCGTTACGCGCACCAGGGCGGACAGAATCCGCCGATCATCGTGATTCACGGTAACGCGCTCGATGCGATCACCGAAACGTACAAACGCTACCTCGAAAACCGCTTCAGGGAAACTTTCAAGCTGATTGGGACTCCATTGCGAATAGAGTTCAGATCATCGACGAACCCTTACGCGGATAAAGGCTAAACCCAGGCTGAAACCCGCGTGTGTGCTGGGTTTGGTCGCGAGGCCAGGCCTCTCGCGCAAAAATGAAAATCGGCTATAGTGTAGCGGTTGACGGCGGATCTCTTTTTCTTCGTCGTCAATTCAGTCAACCTGCAAAAAAATACGGAGTTTGCTATGAGCAACAAAGGGCAATTGTTACAAGACCCGTTTTTGAACGCACTGCGTAAAGAGCATGTGCCGGTGTCGATCTACTTGGTCAACGGCATCAAGCTTCAAGGGAACATCGAATCGTTCGACCAGTACGTCGTGTTGCTCCGGAATACGGTCACCCAGATGGTCTACAAGCACGCAATTTCTACTGTCGTGCCTGCCCGTCCGGTGAATTTCCACCCGGATTCCGAACAGTCCTAACCCCCGTCCGCGGCCGGCGTAGCGTCGCCCGTTGGCGATTACTCCCGGCCGCCTCATTTTGATACCCTCCAATTTGATCAATGCAGCGCTTGTCGGCATCGACTTCGGTAAGATCGATTTCGAAGCCAGCCTGGAAGAACTCAGCCTGCTCGCGCAAAGCGCGGGCGCGAATCCCTTAGTCACCCTCACGGGGCGCCGGTCCAGTCCCGATGCCAAGATGTTTGTCGGCAGCGGCAAGGCCGAAGAATTGCGTCTTGCCTGTGAGGCGAACGACATCGAACTCGTCATTTTCAATCACGCTCTGGCACCTGCGCAGCAGCGCAATCTGGAGCAGGCGCTTAACCGCCGCGTGATCGATCGCACCAGCCTTATCCTCGATATTTTTGCGCAACGCGCCCGCAGCCATGAAGGCAAGCTGCAGGTGGAGCTCGCGCAGTTGCAGTACTTATCCACGCGGCTAATCCGCGCATGGACCCACCTTGAACGCCAGAAAGGCGGTATTGGTTTGCGCGGCCCTGGCGAAACGCAGCTCGAGACCGACCGCCGTTTGATCGGCGAGCGCATCAAGGCGCTGAAGACCAAGCTCGAAAAGCTGCGCCGTCAGCACGGCACGCAGCGCCGCGCACGCAGCCGCAATCAGACGATGTCTGTGTCACTCGTCGGCTATACGAACGCGGGCAAATCCACACTGTTCAATGCGTTGACGAAGGCCCAGGCGTACGCCGCCGACCAGCTGTTCGCCACGCTGGATACCACGTCCCGCCGTGTCTATCTCGGCGACGAAGCCGGCCAGGTGGTGGTATCCGACACGGTCGGTTTCATCCGTGAATTGCCTCACCAACTGGTGGCGGCTTTCCGCGCCACGCTCGAAGAAACCATCCACGCCGACCTGCTGCTGCATGTGGTCGACGCGTCGAGCGCCGTGCGGCTCGATCAGATCGATCAGGTGAACGAGGTGTTGCACGCTATTGGTGCGGATACGATCCGTCAGGTGCTGGTGTTCAACAAGATCGACGCCGTGCCGGAGTTGGCGGCCCGTGGCGACGCGGTCGAGCGGGATGAGTATGGTAATATTTCGCGCGTCTTTTTGAGCGCGCGCACGGGGCAAGGGCTGGATACATTGCGCGCTGCCATCGCTGAAATCGCTACTGCCGAACCTCTCTCCGATCCGCTGGTCGATCTGTCGGAAGAAGACCGGTCGGCAGCACCACGCGAGGACCGCAAGGTCTCAGAACTCGGGCACTGACCCGCTCCAATTGCACTGACCCGCTGTCTACTCTGGTGAACGAACACAGGTGAACGATTACAACGAGCGGAGTATCTGGCTGCGCATGCGCGCCATGCTTTCACTGAACGATCCGCGCTGGGGCCGGGGCGACGGCAATGGCGAACGCCAACGACCCAACGAACCCAAGCGGCCGCCGGCCAAGGACGGTGAAGGCCCACCCGATCTCGACGAGATGTGGCGCGATTTCAACCGCCGTTTGAGCCGGGTGTTCGGCCGCAAGGGTGGCGGCACGGGCGGCGGCCGTCAGGACAACGGTCGCGGCGCGCGCATTGGCGTGGGCATCGTGATCGGCGTATTGATTGCGATCTATCTCGGCAGCGGCGTGTTCGTCGTGCAAGATGGCCAGGCCGGCGTCGTGATGCAGTTCGGCAAGTATCGCTACACCGCGGGGCAGGGTGTGCATTGGCGCCTGCCCTATCCATTCGAAGCGCACGAACTCGTCAACATCGGCCAGATCCGCCAGGTGGAGATCGGCCGTAACAACGTGGTGCATCTCGCCAACGTGAAAGATGCGTCGATGCTCACGCACGACGCCGATATCGTCGACGTGCGCTTTGCCGTGCAGTACCAGGTAAGCAAGCCGACCGACTATCTCTTCCGCAGCGTCGATCCCGATCAGAGTGTGATGCAGGCCGCGCAGGCGGCAGTGCGCAGCATCGTCGGTGCGCGCAGCACCAACGACATCCTCTATCAGGATCGCGAAACAATTCGCCAGCAACTGATGGCGTCGATTCAGCAATCCCTGGATGAATACCAGTCCGGCCTCGCCGTGACCGGTGTGACGATCCAGGGCGTGCAGGTGCCTGACCAGGTGCAGGCCGCTTTCGACGATGCCGCAAAGGTGCGTCAGGACAACGAACGCGCCAAACGCGACGCGCAGGCCTATGCAGCGGAGCTGCTGCCGCGCGCGCAAGCGGATGTGGCGCGCCAGGTCGGCGAAGCGAAAACGTATAGCGACAAGACGGTGACCCAGGCGCAAGGCGATGCCGAGCGCTTCAAGCAGGTCTACGCGCAGTACTCGAAAGCGCCCGCCGTGATTCGCGAGCGCATGTACCTGGAAACCATGCAGCAGATCTATTCGAATACGACCAAGGTGTTTGTGGACAGCAAGAGCGGCAACAACGTGTTGTATCTGCCGCTCGACAAGCTGGTCGAGCAGACTCGCCAGCGCGTAGCCGACGCTGCTGCGGCCGCTTCCGGCGCTGCCGTTGCGTCGGGCGCTGCCGTGCCGCAAGCCGCGAGCAGTGCTACCGCACCGGCTGCTGCTGCTTCCGCTCCCGCCGCGGTTGCGACGCCTGCCAGTCAGGCCGCTGCCAGCAGCGACGCTCTGCGTTCACGCGACTCCTTCCGCAGCCGTATGCGCGAAGACGACGTTCAATAAGGAGCGCACACCATGAACAAGATCATTGCGCTCGTCGTTGCCGTCGTCATCGTGCTGTTTGCCGCATCGTCGATGGTATTCGTGGTCGACCAGCGGCATATGGCTGTACTGTCCTCGCATGGCGACACCGCGCCCGAATTGCTTGGCCCGGGCCTGCACGTGAAGCTGCCGCCGCCGTTGCAAACGGTCACGCTGGTCGATAACCGCATCCAGTCGCTCGACGCGCCGGATGAAGACCGTTATGTCACGTCGGACAAAACCGACCTGCTGGCCAACCCGGTCGTCAAATACCGCGTAACCGATCCGCTGAAACTGCTCGCCGAAACCCGGGGCGACGTACAAAGTCTGGCGGACCGGCTGGCGCTGCTGTCGCGTAGCGCGCTCGGCGACGCGTTCGGCAAGGTCACGCTGACTGATGCGCTGGCGAAGCAACAAGCCGTCGCGGACGAAGCACGCGGCACGATGAGCAAAGCCGCGGCATCGCTGGGCGTTTCGGTGCTCGACGTGCAACTTACGCGCGTCGATTTCCCTGCGGCGATGGCCGACTCGGTCTACAAGCGGATGATCGCGGCACGCGAGCAGGCTGCGGCCGACGAACGTGCGAAGGGCACGGCCGAAGCTGACCAGATCAAGGCGGATGCCGTCAGCCAGCAACAGGCGATTCTCGCGGATGGCTATCGTCAGGCCCAGACCATCAAGGGCGAGGGCGATGCCAAGGCAGCGGAAATCGCGGCCGAGGCATATGGCAGCGACCCGCAGTTCTACCAGTTTTATCAAAGCATGCAGGCGTACAAGAATACCTTCAAGCCAGGCGACGTGATCGTGGTCGACCCGAGCAGCGAGTTCTTCCGCTTCATGCGTAGCCCGACCGGCGGCGGTGCCCCGGACGCTCCCGCGGCACCGCGCAAACACTGATAACCGGAAGGCCGCGGCATCCGCATCGCGGCCCCTTCATTCGCATGGACATAGCCGGCTCGTTACTGCTCGCGATCGCATTGATGCTGATTATCGAAGGGATGTTTCCCTTCGTTTTTCCGAGCGCCTGGCGCGACACGTTCCGTAAAATAGCGGAACGGCCCCCGCATCAGATTCGCGTCGGCGGGCTGGTCGTCATGGTGCTCGGGTTGATCCTGCTGTTTATCGTGACCTGAAGGCGCCGCATAGCGCCACCGTTACGCGCCGTTGCATTGGTCCCCCTATGCGAGGCATCAGTGGCGTGACAGCTGCGAGCGTTCTGCGGCGCCGGCCGGGAATCTGGCTAAAGGGGCCAAAGGGCTACGAAGGGCCGCGAAGGGCCGTTCCGATACCCGCGACAGCCGCCAGAATAGAGCCGTCGCCCGCCATTCACACACACTTACCGGCGCACCCAGCCGCCGTGTTCAACGTCGTAGGACTGTATCGATGTCGACCTGGTTACTTCCCGAGAATATCGCCGACGTGCTGCCGTCGGAAGCCCGCAAGATCGAAGAGTTGCGGCGCCATTTGCTGGACCGTTTCCGCTCGTACGGCTACGAGATGGTGATGCCGCCGCTGCTCGAGTACATCGAGTCGCTGCTCACCGGCGGCGGGCACGATCTGAATCTGCGCACGTTCAAGCTCGTCGACCAGATGTCCGGGCGTACGCTCGGTCTGCGTGCCGACATTACGCCGCAGGTTGCGCGTATCGACGCGCACCTGCTGAATCGCCAGGGCGTGACGCGTCTTTGCTATGCGGGCAATGTGGCGCATACGCGTCCGCGCGGCCTGCACGCCACGCGTGAGCAGATCCAGATCGGCGCGGAAATCTACGGTCACGCCGGTCTCGAAGCGGACCTGGAAATCCAGCAGTTGATGCTCGACGCGCTGCGTCTGGCCGGCCTCGCGAAAGTGCGGCTCGATTTGTGTCATGCCGGCGTGCTCGCGGCGCTGATCGAAGCAGAGCCTGCTGCTGCGGAGCTGGGTCAATCGCTCTACGACGCTTTGGCCGGCAAGGACGTGCCGCGCCTCGTCGAACTGACGGCCAATCTCACACCGGTCACGCGAGACGCACTGCGCTCGCTCCCCACGCTCTACGGCGACGCATCGGTACTCGACGAAGCCCGTGCACGCTTGCCGAACGCACCGGCTATCGCCCGCGCGCTCGACGACCTCGCATTCCTCGCGAGCCAGGTAGACGGCGCCGAAGTGATGATCGACCTGGCCGATTTGCGCGGCTACGCGTACCACAGCGGTGTGATGTTCTCGGCGTACGTGGACGGCGTGCCGAACGCGGTTGCGCGCGGCGGCCGGTACGACCACGTCGGCCAGGCCTACGGCCGTGCGCGCGCGGCAACCGGCTTCTCGCTCGATCTGCGCGAAGTCGCTCGCATTTCGCCCGTCGAAGCCCGCAGCAGCGCGATTCTCGCGCCGTGGCAGCATGACGATGCGCTGCGCGTGAGCGTCGCCGCACTGCGCGATGCCGGTGAAGTCGTGATCCAGGCGCTTCCTGGCCATGAGCACGATCTGGACGAATTCGCCTGCGACCGCGTGTTGGTTGAGCGCAACGGCGCGTGGGTCGTCGAACCCCGTTCCTGAGCGCGAATCGATAGACCGCCTGAGGGGCTCCCAAGGGCATTTCAGAAGGCGTCCAAAGTGTCGCCGGACCCGGCGCGGCTACTCGCCGCGCTATTTTCCCTATACCCACCATAACGTGCATACCGTTGAGCGGAAACGGAAAAATTCGGAAGGTTCCGCGAACATAGGTAGAATACGTTTTTAACCAGCTTACGAAACAACATGTCTGCCAGCGCAGTGAATGTGAACCCCGGGCGCAACGTCGTCGTCGTGGGGACCCAGTGGGGTGATGAAGGCAAGGGCAAGATCGTCGACTGGCTGACGGACCACGCTCAAGGCGTCGTTCGCTTCCAGGGCGGTCACAATGCCGGTCACACGCTTATCATCGGCGGCAAGAAAACCATCTTGCGTCTGATTCCGTCGGGCATCATGCATCCCGGCGTCGCGTGCTACATCGGCAATGGCGTCGTGTTGTCGCCGGAAGCGCTGTTCAAGGAAATTGGCGAGCTCGAAGCCGCCGGGGTCGATGTTCAGAATCGCCTCTTCATTTCCGAAGCCACCACCCTGATCCTGCCGTATCACATTGCTATCGACCAGGGCCGCGAAGCGCGCCGTGGCGCGAGCAAGATCGGCACCACCGGCCGCGGCATCGGCCCGGCCTACGAAGACAAGGTGGCGCGCCGCGGTTTGCGCGTGCAGGACCTGTTCGAGCCGGAAAGCTTCGCCGAACGTCTGCGTGAAAATCTCGATTATCACAACTTCGTGCTGACGCAATACCTCGGCGTCGCCGCGGTCGACTTCCAGCAAACGCTCGACACGATGCTGAGCTATGCGGACCGTCTGAAGCCGATGGTGACCGACGTGTCGCGCCGTCTGTACGACGAAAACGCTGCCGGCAATAACCTGCTGTTCGAAGGTGCGCAAGGCACGCTGCTCGACATCGACCACGGCACCTATCCGTACGTCACGTCGAGCAACTGCGTGGCCGGTGCGGCTACTGCGGGTGCCGGCGTCGGTCCGCAAAAGCTGAACTACATTCTCGGCATCACCAAGGCGTATTGCACGCGTGTCGGTTCGGGTCCGTTCCCGAGCGAACTGTACGACGCGGATAACGCCGCGCGTCAGGAACCGATCGGCCTGGAACTTGCCAAGGTCGGCAAGGAATTCGGCTCGGTCACCGGCCGTCCGCGCCGCACCGGCTGGCTCGACGCCGCCGCGCTGCGCCGCTCGATCCAGATCAACGGCGTGTCGGGTCTGTGCATGACCAAGCTCGACGTGCTCGACGGGCTCGACGAAGTGAAGCTGTGCGTCGGCTATACGGTCGACGGCAAGAACATCGACCTGCTGCCGCGTGGCGCATCGGAAGTCGCGCGTTGCGTGCCGGTGTACGAAACCTTCGCGGGCTGGAAGGAAAGCACCGTCGGCATCACGGAATGGGACAAGCTGCCGGCCACCGCGCGTGCGTATCTGACGCGTGTGCAGGAAGTCGCGGGCATTCCGATCGACATGGTGTCGACCGGTCCGGATCGCGACGAAACGATTCTGCTTCGTCATCCGTTCAAGGTTTAAGCCATGGTGCAAGGTGTACCCATGATTGCCATGAAAGATCCGCGCAACGATGACAAGAACCTGTGGGTCGGCTGGGACGAATATCACCGGCTGATCGAACTGCTGGCGTTGCAGGTGCATGAATCGGGCTGGAAGTTCGACAAGATTCTGTGTCTCGCGCGCGGCGGTTTGCGCGTCGGCGATCAGCTCTCGCGTATTTACGATCTGCCGCTGGCGATTCTCGCCACCAGTTCGTACCGCGAAGCGGCCGGCACGGAGCAGGGCGAGCTCGACATTGCGCAATACATTACGATGACGCGCGGCGAGTTGCACGGCAATGTGCTGCTGGTCGACGATCTGGTCGATTCGGGTGTGACGCTGGCACGCGTGCAGCAGCATCTGAAAGAACGCTATCCGGCGATCACCGCGGTGCGCTCGGCGGTACTCTGGTACAAGGGCTGCTCGAAAGTGAAGCCTGATTACCATGTGCAGTATCTGCCTACCAATCCGTGGATTCACCAGCCGTTCGAGGAATGGGACACGGTTCGTCCGCATAACCTCGGCGCGTGGATCAAACGCGGTATGCAGCAGGAGCAGGAGTCGTCGGGCACATGATGTGTGCTACGGTGCCGTGCAAATTGCGCCGTAGTCAGTGCAGTGCCTGCAGAACGGAGTCCGATCGGGCTCCGTTTTTTTATGTGCGCCGTATGTGTCGAATGTGTGTCGTGCGAACGGTGTCTCGCAAAATGCTCACAGCAGTGCCGGCGAAGCTCCTGACGCAGCAGACGTGCCCAAATCGCAGTGCTACACTTCGCGGACCATCCACGTGGTGTATCCACAACAAGCCGGGCGGAGCCAAGCGGGCAGTTTAGAATGGCGGTCGTTTTTTCCGCTCAGGGAACGGATTTCCTCGCGTCTATGACAGATAACAATCACGTGCACAAACAGCCCCTGCCTTCCCTCGCGATTGCCGCGATCGGCGTGGTATTCGGCGATATCGGCACGAGCCCGCTGTACTCGCTGAAAGAGGCGTTCAGCCCGTCACATGGCATTCCGCTGACCGATCAGTCAATTCTGGGCGTGATCTCGCTGCTGTTCTGGGCGATCGTGATGGTGGTCAGCATCAAGTACGTATTGTTCGTGATGCGTGCGGACAACAACGGCGAAGGTGGTGTTCTCGCGCTGATGGCGCTGGCACTGCGCTCTCTCGACCAGAAGTCGAAAGCGGCCGGATTGTTGATGATGCTCGGCATCTTCGGTGCCTGCATGTTCTATGGCGATGCGGTGATTACGCCCGCGATTTCGGTGATCTCGGCGGTCGAAGGTCTGGAGATCGCGGCACCCAATATGTCTCATCTGGTGTTGCCGCTCACCATGGTGATTCTCGTGCTGCTGTTCTGGATTCAGCGGCACGGCACGGCCATCGTCGGCCGCCTGTTCGGTCCGATCATGGTGGTGTGGTTCCTGGTGCTCGCCGCGCTGGGTCTGTGGCACATCATTCAGTCGCCGAACGTGATCCGCGCACTGAACCCGTATTACGCATACACCTTTATGGCCGCGCATGTGTTGCAGGCTTACGTGGTGCTCGGCTCGGTCGTGCTGGTGCTGACTGGCGCCGAGGCGCTCTACGCCGACATGGGTCACTTTGGCGCCAAGCCGATCCGGATGGCCTGGTACGTCCTTGTGATGCCTTCGCTCGTGCTGAACTACTTCGGCCAGGGCGCGCTGCTGATGCATGACCCGAAGGCGATCGAAAACCCGTTCTTCCTGCTGGCGCCGGATTGGGCGTTACTGCCACTCGTGGTGCTGTCGACGGTGGCGACCGTGATCGCGTCGCAGGCGGTGATTTCCGGCGCGTATTCGTTGACGAGCCAGGCGATCCAGCTCGGCTACGTGCCGCGTATGAAGATCCTGCACACGTCGGAACTTGCGATCGGCCAGATTTATGTGCCGGTGGTGAACTGGATGCTGCTGTTCATCATTCTGTGCATCGTGATCGCGTTCAAGAGCTCGGATAATCTCGCCGCCGCGTACGGTATCGCAGTGACGGCCACTATGGTGATCACCACGGTCCTGGCCTGCGTTGTCATGGTGAACGTGTGGAACTGGAACAAGTTCCTCGTGGCGATGATCATCGGCGTATTCATGGCGGTCGATTTAGGCTTTTTCGGCGCCAATCTGCTCAAGGTTGCGGAAGGTGGCTGGCTGCCGCTCGGCATCGGCGCGCTCTTGTTCTTCCTGCTGATGACCTGGTTCAAGGGCCGGTTGATCGTCAAGGAGCGTACGGCGGCTGACGGTATTCCGCTCATGCCGTTCCTGCAAGGCCTGCTCGCGCACCCGCCGCATCGCGTGTCGGGTACGGCGATCTATCTGACGGGCAGCGATTCGCTCGTGCCGGTGAGCTTGCTGCACAACCTGAAGCACAACAAGGTGCTGCACGAGCGCACTATTTTCCTGACCTTCGTGACGCTCGACATCCCGTACGTGAACGATGCTGAGCGCGTGACGGTGAAGGATCTCGACGGCGGCCTGTACCTCGTCAAGGCGGCGTACGGTTTCAACGAAACGCCTGACGTGAAGGCGGTGCTGCTCGAGGTGGGCCGCACACACGACATGACCTTCGAGATGATGGACACGTCCTTCTTCCTGGCTCGCGAAACGGTGGTGCCGACGCAGTTGCCGGGCATGTCGGTGTGGCGCGAACGGGTGTTCGCATGGATGCATCAGAACGCCGCCAAGCCGACCGACTTCTTCAGCATTCCGGCCAACCGGGTGGTGGAGTTGGGGACGAAGATCGAGATTTGACGCGACGGACCGAGGTTCGACCGCGCCTTGCACGCGAAGGCGCGGCCAGCGAATAGAGATAAAAAAAAGCCCACGCAATTGCGTGGGCTTTTTTTTGCTGCTCGACCTCGTGAATGTCAGTGCGTGAGTGAATCACGCGCTGACGAACCCGCTTACTTCTGCTTGAGCTTGGCGAATGCGGCGGCCATTGCGCCGCCTGCTTCCGGCTCACGCGAGCGCTGTTGCTGCACGCCGCGTGCACCGCCGCCCGAACGGCTGGAACCGCCACGATCCTGCTGGGCGCCGCCACCGCTGCGCGGCGCGGCTGCCGCGCCGAACTCGTCGTCCAGACGCATGGTCAGCGCGATACGCTGGCGCTTCACGTCGACTTCCAGCACCTTCACCTTGACGATCTGGCCGGCCTTGACCACTTCGTGCGGGTCTTTAATGAACTTCGTCGACATGGCCGACACGTGCACCAGACCGTCCTGATGCACGCCGATATCGACGAACGCACCGAAGGCCGCCACGTTCGTCACGACGCCTTCGAGCACCATGCCCGGCATCAGGTCGCTGACCTTCTCGACCCCTTCACGGAAGGTGGCGGTCTTGAACTCGGGGCGCGGGTCGCGGCCCGGCTTTTCGAGTTCCAGCAGAATGTCGCGCACGGTCGGCAGGCCGAAACGTTCGTCGACGAATTCCGCCGGCGAGAGGCCACGCAGCGCGTCGCGATTGCCGAGCACTTCGCCGACATGCTTGCTAATCTTCGCGAGCATGCGTTCTACGACGGGATACGCTTCCGGGTGAACCGATGAACGGTCGAGCGGGTTCTCGCCGTTGTTGATGCGCAGGAAACCGGCGGCCTGTTCGAAGGTCTTGTCGCCCAGACGCGGCACCTTGCGCAGATGTTCGCGCGACGGGAACGGGCCGTTTGCATCGCGATAGTCGACGATGTTGCGAGCCAGCGTCGCGTTCAAACCCGACACGCGCGCGAGCAACGCGACCGACGCTGTATTGGCGTCCACGCCGACTGCGTTCACGCAATCCTCGACCACCGCGTCGAGCGAGCGGGCCAGTTCGCGCTGGTTCACGTCATGCTGGTACTGGCCGACGCCGATTGCCTTCGGCTCGATCTTCACCAGTTCCGCGAGCGGATCCTGCAGACGACGCGCAATCGATACGGCGCCGCGCAGCGACACGTCCATGTCCGGGAATTCCTTCGCCGCGAGTTCGGAGGCCGAGTACACCGACGCACCGGCTTCCGAGACGACGATCTTCTGCAGCTTGAACTCCGGATGACGCGCGATCAGTTCGCTCGCAAGCTTGTCCGTTTCCCGCGAGGCCGTGCCGTTGCCGATACTGATCAACTCAGCCTGCGTCTGTGCGCAGATGCGCGCCAGTTTCGCAATCGAGCCATCCCAGTCGCGGCGCGGCTCGTGGGGATAAATCACGTCGGTGGCGAGCACCTTGCCGGTCCGGTCGACCACCGCGACTTTCACGCCGGTGCGCATGCCCGGATCGAGGCCGATCACGGCCTTCGGTCCGGCGGGCGCGGCGAGCAGCAAGTCCTTCAGGTTGCGCGCGAACACGCGAATCGCTTCATGTTCGGCTTCGTCGCGCAGATTGGTCAGCAGTTCGTTTTCGATATGCGGCTGCACCTTCACGCGCCAGCACCAGCGGCACACGTCGGCGAGCCATTTGTCGCCCGGGCGGTTCTGATTGGCGATGCCGAAGTGGCGGGCGATCAGCGCTTCGCCCGGATGCGGCACCTGCGCGTCGAGTTCTTCGCCGAGACCCAGCTTGACCATCAGTACGCCCGCATTGCGGCCGCGGAACAGGGCCAGCGCGCGATGCGACGGTACGGTCCGGATGGTTTCCGCATAATCGTAGTAATCGCGGAATTTTTCTTCTTCCGCGTTTTCCTTGCCTTCGACCACTTTTGACGACACCACGCCCTGGTTGAACAGGTAATCGCGCAGCTTGCCGAGCAGATCCGCGGTTTCGCCGAACTGTTCGGAGAGGATGTCGCGCGCGCCGTCGAGCGCGGCTTTGACGTCGGCGACGCCTTTCTCGGCGTCCACGTAGGCGGCAGCTTCAGTTTGCGGGTCGAGCAGGAGATTGGCCAGCAGCGCGTCGGCGAGCGGCTGCAGGCCGGCTTCGCGGGCGATCTGCGCGCGCGTGCGGCGCTTCGGCTTATACGGGAGATACAGGTCTTCCAGCACCTGCTTGCTGTCTGCGCCTTCGATCGCGGTGCGCAGTTCGTCGGTGAGCTTGCCCTGTTCGTCGATGCTCGCGATGATCGTGGCGCGCCGGTCTTCCAGCTCACGCAGGTACAGCAGGCGCTCCTCGAGATTACGCAGTTGCGTGTCGTCGAGATTGTCGGTCACTTCCTTCCGGTAGCGGGCGATGAACGGAACAGTCGCTCCTTCGTCGAGAAGTTGCACCGCTGCCGCGACCTGGCGCGGCTGGACGGACAGTTCGGCGGCGATGCGCTGTACGATCTTGAGTGCTACGGTTTCCGTCATAAGGTCTTGGTGTTCCTGCTACTCAATCAAAGGTCGCGCGGTAGCGGCACATGCCAGGCACATGCCAGGCACACGCCGGGCCCACGTCGGGCACGCCGGTGCACGCTGGGCGTGCGCGCTGCGACCAGGTTGCTGGAGCGGGGCATTTTGCCATAAATGCAAAAGGGCTCAACCGCAGGGTGATAGAATTTCGGGCATGTTCCGCTGACCATTTACGACGTTGCCAACCTCCTTGTCCCTCAACCGCCTGGACTCCCGCTTGGTCTCTCGCTTGTCACAATTACCGCTTTTTCTGACGCCGCGTTTGTCGCGCTCGCCGCTTACATCGCTCACGTCGGCGTTGCGGTCCCTGTTCAGGTCAGCACTTCCGTCCAATGGGATGTTTTTCGCTTCGTGCGCGTCGTGCGTCGTGGCAGCTTCGCTGGCCATGTCCGCGCCGGCCGTAGCGCAATCCGCGGCGCCGCTCGTGGCCGCCAGCAGTCTGGCGCCGGCAGCCGCTTCGGGCGCGCGGGCAGCGAGTGCGGCGGGCACAACGAGCACCATGAACCCCACGGGCGCGGACAATGCCGGCAACACTGAAAATGCCGACAACGCGGCATCGCCTGACAGCGCATTCGAAGCGCGGCAGAAAGTCCTCGATCAGCGCACCGAGGAAAGCAACTACCGTTACGCGGTCGCCGAGCACGATTGCTACAGTAAGTTCTTTGTCAACCACTGTCTGAACAAGGCGCGCGACAGCATGCGTTCGGTGCAGGCCGATATTCGCAAGGAACAGCTCGCGCTCGACGGCGAACAGCGTGTCCAGCGCGCCCGCCAGCGTGACGAGCAGGCAGCGCTCAAGCGCGCACAAGACGAAGCCAGCGCGCCGCAGCGTGCCGCTGACGACGCGCGTAACGCCCAGGCCTACGAAGACAAGCAGCGCCAACACCAGCTCGACCAGGCGCAGCGCGCGGCCGAGGCGCCGCAACGCAGTGCCAACGCGCAAGCCTATCAGCAGAAGCAACAGCAGCACGCGCTGGATCAGGCGCAGCGCGGCATCAGTCCGTCGCAAGCCGCAGCCAACAGCCAGGCATACGATCAGAAGCAGGGCGACTTCCAGCGCAAGCTCGACCAAGCGCGTCAGCAGGGCGCGCAAAAGGCGCAGGAGCGGGTGGAGAAGCAGCAGACCTTCGAGAAGAAGCAGGCCGACGCGGCGCAGCACAAAGCTGACGTCGAGGCTCGTCAGAAGCAGGCGGCCGAGAAAGCCGAGCAGAAACGTCAGGACCAGTTGAAAGAGCAGCAGCAGCTTGAAGAACAGCAAAAGCAGCAACAGCAACAACAGTAGGTGTGCCGTAGCGGGTTCTGGTAGGGTAGTAGCCAGGCAGTCGTCGCCGTAACGCGTTTTAAGCCGGACAGCAACCTCAGGCATCGGGCTGCATACGCAGCCCGCGCCGCTTACGAGAGGAGGCGAGCATGCGCGATCAACATCACGTCATCACCGCAGACACATTGCGCGACCGTATTCTGCAACTGGAATCGGAGCATAGTGGGCTCGATCGCTTGATCGACCGAATGTCGGAAGAGCCCGGCATCGACGACTTCGAGTTGCAGCGCCTGAAAAAGCGCAAACTCAAAGTCAAGGACACCATCATCTTGCTGCAATTGCAGCTCGAACCGGACGCACGCGCCTGAGTTCGCGCCCTGGCAGATGCCGGGTCGCGCCGCGCGCGCCGGACTTTGCAGGAAACGCTTGCCTTGAATTCACCGCTTGAAACTTCACCACGCGCCACGGCGGGCGACGACGGCACGCCGGCGCCGCGTCCTCCCGCGTCTGCGCTCTCCGCGTCGTTGAATCCACGCCGCGTCGCCGAACTGGACGATATCTTCGCCGACAACGGCCTGCTCGCCCGTCAGATCGACGGTTATCGTTCGCGCGCGTCGCAAATCGAGATGTCGCGCGCAGTCGCGGCGGCCATGGAAGCGTCGGGCCGCGCGATGCCCGAGCCCGCGATGTTCGAGGCGCAAAAGCGTCCGGCGCGGCGTCTGCAATCTCCAGGCGTGGATGCTGCAACCGAAGCCTCCGGAGGCGACGAATCGAACGGTCTCGACGGCAGCGAAAACACGCTGATCGTGGAAGCGGGCACCGGCACCGGCAAGACCTATGCGTATCTCGTGCCGGCCATGTTGTGGGGCGGCAAGGTGATCGTCTCCACCGGCACCAAGCATCTGCAGGATCAGCTCTTTCAGCGCGACATTCCGACCGTGCGCGATGCGCTCGCTGTGCCGGTATCGGTGGCAATGCTCAAGGGCCGCGCGAACTACCTGTGCCATTACTACCTGCAGCGCACAGCGGACAACGGCCGTCTGCCGTCGCGCCAGGAAACCTCGTATCTGCAGGACATCATTCGCTTCGCCAAGATCACGCGCACCGGCGACAAGGCCGAACTCGCGAGCGTGCCGGAAACGGCGGCAGTGTGGTCGATGGTCACGTCCACGCGTGAGAACTGTCTTGGCCAGGAGTGCCCGCATTACAAGGAATGCTTCGTCATGCAGGCGCGCCGCGAGGCGCAGCAGGCCGACATCGTGGTGGTCAATCACCATCTGTTTTTCGCGGACATCATGTTGCGCGATACCGGCATGGCTGAATTGCTGCCTACGGCGAACACCGTCATCTTCGACGAAGCGCATCAACTGCCAGAAACTGCGACGCTGTTTTTCGGCGAGACGCTTTCCACCACGCAATTTCTTGAACTCGCGCGCGATTCCGTGGCGGAGGGCCTGGGTCATGCGCGTGAGTCGGTCGACTGGGTGAAGCTCGGCTCGACACTCGAACGCGCGGCGCGTGACGTGCGGCTCGCTTTCAAGGAAGACTCGGTGCGCTTGTCGATCGGTCAGTTGCCCGACGATCATCCGCTATTTCCCGCGCTCGAAACGCTGGAAGCCGAGCTCGACGCACTGACGTCCGCGTTGTCCAGTCAGGCCGAGCGAGCCGAATCGATCGGGGCGTGTTTGCGCCGCGCCCGCGAGCTGCAAGGCGTGCTCGCGGGCTGGACGACACCGCCCACCGAGACCGAACGCGCAGCCGCTGACGCCACCGCGGCGGACGCCAAGGCCGAACGTGCCGATCCGAACGAAAAGGTGCGCTGGATCGAAGTGTTTGCGCATACGGTGCAGTTGCACGAAACGCCGCTGTCGGTCGCGCCGATCTTCGCGAAGCAGCGCGCCGGCGTACCGCGCGCGTGGATCTTCACGTCGGCGACATTATCGGTGCGCGGCGACTTCACGCACTATGCGGCGCAGATGGGCCTGAACGCAAAACGCTCGATGACACTGCCGAGCCCCTTCGACTATCCGACGCAAGGGCTTCTGTACGTGCCGCGCAATTTGCCGCAGCCTTCGTCGCCGATGTTCACCGACGCCGTGTTCGACGCTGCATTGCCCGCGATCGAAGCATCGGGCGGCGGCGTATTCATGTTGTGCACGACGTTGCGCGCGGTGGATCGCATCTCGGCCAAACTGCGCGACACCATTGAGGCGCGCGGTTGGGACTATCCGCTGCTCGTGCAGGGTGACGCGAGCCGCACCGAGTTGCTCGATCGCTTCCGCGCGTACGGCAATGCGATTCTGGTGGGCAGCCAGAGCTTCTGGGAAGGTGTGGACGTGCGTGGCGATGCGCTCTCGCTGGTCGTGATCGACAAGCTGCCGTTTGCGCCGCCCGACGACCCGGTGTTGTCGGCGCGCCTGGATGCGCTGACGAAGAAGGGATTGAGCCCGTTCGCCGTTCATCAGTTGCCGCAGGCTGTGATTACGCTCAAGCAGGGCGCGGGCCGTCTGATTCGTGCTGAGACCGATCGCGGCGTGCTGATGATCTGCGACACGCGTCTCGTCGACAAACCGTATGGGCGCCGTATATGGCAGAGCCTGCCGCCATTCAAACGCACACGTGAGATCGAAGTCGTGCGCGAATTCTTCGAAGAGAATCCAACGCCGGCCGAATAGCAGGCGATTAAGTGAATGTCGTTGTAAAAAACGGCGCTTAAATGACAAAACGCCACGGATGTGAATCCGTGGCGTTTTGCTTTACTGCCCAGGAAATCGAGGTGATTTCCTGAAACAGTTTTCGCCCAGAGGCGAACCCTATGCGACAGCTTACTGGCTTGCGCCCGAAGCCGGAGCAGCAGCCGAAGCAGCAGCGCCTGCGTCCGAAGCAGCGGTCGTAGCCGAAGCAGCAGCGTCGCTCGCAGCAGCAGCCGCACCCGAAGCAGCAGCAGCCGAATCCGAAGCTGCAGCAGCCGGTGCCGAAGCAGCAGCTGCGTCGCTAGCCGGGGCAGCGGCTTGATCGTTGCTCTTGTTGCATGCAGCCAGTGCCACAGCTGCCAACAGGGATGCTACGAGGAGGGATTTCTTCATGATCACGTCCTTTTATGGTTAAAGGTAAGCAACAGCGCAAAATAATACCGGTAATGTGCTCCAACATCGACCTGGGCCGTTGGTGGAGACGCTCTTTTGACGAGCTAGAATCTTCCCTACGGCTTGGGCGGAAATTATATGCACTTTCGTACTGACAATCCATAAATCCGGGGTCAATACGTTGTCTTTCTCATACAAAATTTCACAGTACGGTATAACAGGCGGGCAGAGTTACGCAAGCTCGCCCACTTGTATCCAGCCCGCACAATACCACTCGTGAAGCAGTGCTGTCACCGACGAATCGTCTGAGAGTGTTACAAAGCGTTTCGCACTCAGACACCGATGGTCAGCGAGGTCAATCAACCACTTTTTGGCCCCATTAAATGGCGTTTCCTCTCCATTTAGGAAGAAAAAACGGCGGTTGTACAACAAATTAGTCTTGCGGTCCAGTCGAATGCCAGACCTGGATGCCTGACTGATGAAACGGGCTTCATTGAGCGGTCGTTGCGGCGGGTCAAAGACGACGCTCGGCTTCGGTTCGCTGAGGTACGTGCCAAGGAACGACGCAATGTCCTGCTCACTCCACTTAACGTCAGCAAGGATTGAACCAACCCGTTCGATCAATGCGGCGGGCAGCTCTGCCGGACGGTCGACGGCGGCTTGCCGAGGGTCGCGATAAAGCGCATCGGGCCGCGCGGCCGCGTCGCCGCGTTCGGCCAGATGATAGAGGAACTGCGCGGTCAACTCGCCCGCGGACGGGGCGCGAAAACCGATTGAGCAGGTCATGCATTCGCCTTCGGCGACACCGTCATGCGCGATATGCGGCGGCAGGTACAGCATGTCACCTGGCTCGAGCAGCCATTCATCTTCCGCCTCGAAATGCTGTAAAACTTTCAACGGCAAACCCGGCTGGAGTGTCAGATCTTTCTGCGCACTGATCCGCCACCGGCGTTTGCCTTTTACTTGCAAAAGAAACACATCGTAGGAATCGAAGTGGGGGCCGACGCCGCCACCATCGCTCGCATAGGAAATCATCAGGTCGTCCAGACGCGCGTCCGGCACGAAGCGGAAGCGGTCGAGCAAGGCACGCGCGCGATCGTCGTAAAGGTCCACGCCTTGCACGAGCAGCGTCCAGGCGCGTTGCTTGACCGACGGCAATTCATCCGGCGCGAACGGGCCGTGCTCCAGTTGCCATTTGTTGCGAAAGTGCGTGATCAGACGCGCTTCGACTTCGTCCTGATCGGCCAGCTCAAAAAACTCGTCGCACGACAGCGGCGCCTCTACGTTCGGGATCGCCTGGCGGATCAGCAGCGGCTTCTTCTGCCAGTACCGGCGCATGAATTGCGACGGTGTCAGATTGCCAAGCAACGGCGTGGGCGTGTCAGGCGAGGGCGGGAGAATAGCGCGAGCCGGCTTTGAAGCCGGTGAAGAATTCCGTGCCGAAGCTGCATCGGCCGGGTGGTCAGTGGGCCGCCTGGGCATCGTATAATGTGAGTTGTATTCTGGAGAGTCGAATGAAAATCGCAAAGAACACCGTCGTGTCGGTCGCTTACAAGCTATCGGATGCGCAGGGCAATCTGATTGAAGAAAGCGACGAGCCGATGGTCTATCTGCACGGCGGCTATGATGGCACGTTCCCCAAGATCGAGGAAGAGCTCGACGGCCACGAGGCCGGCTTCGAGACCCAGATCCAGCTCGAGCCGCAAGACGCGTTCGGCGAGTACGACCCCGATCTCGTGAAGATCGAGCCGCGCGATCGCTTCCCGGAACCGCTCGAAGTCGGCATGCAATTCGAAGGCACGCCGGAAGAAGGCGATGAGGATCTCGATTCGCTCGTCTACGTAGTGACCGACGTGGCGGAAGACAAAGTCGTGCTCGACGGCAACCATCCGCTCGCCGGCATGGCGCTGCGTTTCGCGCTGACCGTCAAGGACGTGCGTCCGGCTACGGAAGACGAAATCCAGCACGAACACGCGCATGGCGCCGACGGCCTCGAAGTCCTCGATGACGATGACGACGAAGCGGAAGACGACAAGTCAGGGCCCACGCTGCACTGAGCTTGCTGGCGTGCCGGGAGCGCTGGAAGGCGAGCCCGGTGCGTACGGTAAAACGGTCGAGGCGGGCGGGGCGGACATGGCGGGCCCATATTCGCCGCTGCCGTCATCCACCGGTTTGTGTTGCTGCGGGTCGGGTTGCTGCTGCCCGGGCGTCTGCAACAACGGCGGCAACTCGGAAGCGGGGCCTAACGCCGGCACGGCCGGTATCGAAGCGGCCGGCTCTTCGCGCTGCGGCACCGGCGCCGCCGTCGGCATTGGCATTTGCCTCGGCACGTCGCGCACACTCACGCGGAACGGCGGTTTCTTGCCGAGGTCCGCTTCAATCTGAATCCACTGGTTAAGACGATCATGCGGCGCAAGCGCGACACGCGTGAGGTTCGTCACCAGCACACCCTTGTCATTGCGTAGCGGCTGATCGATCACGAAGCCGGCGCTCGCGCGTTCGTCGTCGCAATGAATCACCAGCACCGGTCCGCGAAAAACCTGCGCGAGTTTGACGAGGCTGCGTTTGAATTCCAGAAAGCCGTCGCGGCGCGTGTTGCGCGCAAAGCGCAGCCACGCGAAACGGTCGGGCCGTTCGTAGCGCTCCGGATCGGGGTCACCCTGAATGAACACGACAATTGCGCGCGCGTCGCGGCGTTTCGCGTACTCGCCGGCGTGTTCGAGCCAGAATGCATTGGCGATCACGCGATCTTCGAACTCGCCATTGCGGCCGCCCGCGGTCAGATAGTGATTGTTCGGGCCCGGTGCGTTGAGACCGACAAACACGGTATCGCCGACTTGCCAGCGCACGTTCTCCCGGAACGGGCGAAAGCGCGACACTTCGCTCTCGCGCGTCAATGCGATCGGGTTCTGACCCATCGACGTGGAGTCGGTGAACAGCGTCTGGCGTAGTTGATCGAGCCGCTCGACCGGGTCGAAGCCGCCGGCCTCAGCCGTGCCGCAGTCGGCCCAGTCGTGCTGGCCCGGAATGAAGAAGAGGGCGGGCCGCGACGTTTCGAGCAGCGCGTGGCGCCGTTCGTATAGCGCATCGCGGCAGGCTTCTTTCGCGCCCTTCAGATTGCCATCGTAGACGATGAATGATAGTTCGCGCTCGCGGCTGATCGCCTCGATCAGACGTTGCGTGGGCGCTTCGTCGGCGGGGCTTTGCATCGTGCTGGCGATGACCGCGAAGGCAAAGCGCGGCGCTTCGGCGTGCGCGAGCGGAGCAAACGCCACCAGCGATACAAGCGACCCGATGCCGCCCGTGAGCGTGAGGGCGAAGGTCAGCGCCGCGCAAAATTTGCGCGGGCGCTGCGAGGGCCTGTGTGCGTCAATGATCGGCATCCGGCGCGGCGGCCAGGTCGTGCAGTTCGTACAGCAGATCGAGCGCTTCGCGCGGCCGCAGATCGTTCGGATCGATTGCGCGCAGACGCTCGACGAGCGCCTGCATGGCCGGCGATGCCGCTGCCGCTTTCTGCTCGTCACCGGGTTCGTCGTCGGCGTCTTCGACCAGCATGGGCATTGGCGCGGCGAACAGGTCGAGTTGCGGAGCGGGTTGCGCCGCCGATTGCTGTTCGAGATGGGCGAGATGCTTGCGGGCCGCGCGAATCACCGCGTTCGGCACACCCGCCAGTTGCGCGACCTGCAAACCATAGCTCTGGTTCGCCGGCCCTTCGCTGACCGCATGCAGGAACACGATGCCGTGCCCATGCTCGACTGCCGACAGGTGCACATTGGCCGCGTGTGGAAACTCGGCGGGCAACTGTGTCAATTCGAAGTAATGTGTGGCGAACAGCGTATGACAGCCGTTGTGCGAGAGCAGGTGCCGCGCGATGGCCCACGCCAGCGCAAGGCCGTCGAACGTCGACGTGCCGCGCCCGATTTCGTCCATCAGTACGAGACTTTGCGGTGTTGCGTCGTTCAGGATCGCCGCCGCTTCCGTCATCTCTACCATGAAGGTCGAGCGGCCGCCGGCCAGATCGTCCGCTGCGCCGATTCGCGTGAAGATGCGATCGATCGGACCGAATGCCGCACGGCGTGCAGGCACATAGCTGCCGACGTACGCCAGCAATGCGATCAGCGCGGTCTGCCGCATGAAGGTCGATTTACCACCCATGTTCGGGCCGGTGATCAGCAGCAGCTTGCGCTCGGGCGTGAGCGTGCAGTCGTTAGCGATGAATTGCTCGACCTGTGCCTCGACAACTGGGTGCCGGCCCTGTTCGATTTCGATGCCGGTGTCCGGCGAAAACGTCGGCGCGACCCAATCGAGTGCGCGAGCCTGTTCGGCGAAAGCAGCCAGCAGATCGAGTTCGGCGAGTGCCGCCGCGACCCGCTGGCAATCCGGGATAAAAGGCAACAGTGCTTGCAGCAACGCGTCGTAAAGCGAGCGTTCGCGGGCCAGCGCGCGTTCCTGCGCGGACAGCGCCTTGTCTTCGAAAGTCTTCAGCTCCGGCGTGATGTACCGCTCGGCGTTTTTCAGCGTCTGGCGGCGGCGGTAGTCGTCCGGCACCTTGTCGGTCTGGCCACGCGTGACTTCGATATAGAAGCCGTGCACCTTGTTGTACTCGACGCGCAGATTGCCGATGCCGGTGCGCGCCCGTTCGCGCGTTTCGAGGTCGATCAGGAACTGCCCGCAGTTCTCCGAAATATCTCGCAACTCGTCGAGTTCCGCATCGTAACCACGCGCGATTACGCCACCGTCGCGCACCATCGCGGCCGGCTCTTGCGCGACCGCGCGCTTGAGCAGTTCGACGCATGCTTGTGGTGGTTCCAGCGAAGCGTCGATACGCGCCAGCGAATCCGCATTCGACGAGACGGCCGCGAGTTGCGTGCGCAGCTCGGGCAAGGCGATGAACGTATCGCGCAGGCTCGACAGATCGCGGGGCCGCGCCGACAGCAGTGCGAGGCGCCCGGTAATCCGCTCGATGTCGGAGATTTGCCGCAACGCGCCGCGCAGCGTGTCGACGCCTGCGCCCAGCGGTGCGTCAAGCAATGCGCCGATAGCCTGCTGACGTGCTTGCGCCACAGCAGCTTCGCGCGGGGGATGATGCAGCCAGTGACGCAACAGACGGCTGCCCATCGTCGTGCAGCAGGTGTCGAGCAGTGAACACAGCGTGGGCGATTCGGTGCCGCGCAGCGTTTCCGTGAGTTCAAGATTGCGGCGTGTGGCGGGGTCGAGCCCGATATATTCGGACTCGTACTCGACCTTCAGGCTGCGCACGTGACGCAATTGCTGGCCTTGCGTGGCCGCTGCATACAGCAGCAGCGCACCGGCCGCGCCGCATGCCGCTGTCAGCGAGTGCGCGCCGAAACCGTCGAGGCCGGCCACTTCCAGCTGATCGCACAGACGCTGCGTGCCCGAGGTGATATCGAAGTGCCAGACCGGCACGCGGGTGAGCGCGCCGGCATTGACGGGCGGCGTCCAGCTCGCGGAGTCGGCGAGCGTATCGGCCACCAGAATTTCCGCGGGACGAATCCGTTCGAGCGCGGCGGCCACCTGGTCGGGCGTCACTTCGGCTAGGCGCAATGCGCCGCTCGCCAGATTCAGCCACGCGAGCCCGACGCTCGTTGCAACGCCGCGGCGGTTATGCGCGACGCACAGCGCCATCAGGTAGACGTCGCTCTTGTCGGACAGGAGTGCTGCGTCCGTTAGTGTGCCCGGCGTGACCACGCGCATCACTTTGCGCTCGACGGGCCCTTTCGACGTAGCCGGATCGCCGATCTGTTCGCAAATCGCGACGGATTCACCGAGCTTCACCAGCTTGGCCAGATACTGTTCGACCGCATGATGCGGCACGCCCGCCATCTTGATCGGATTGCCCGCCGACGCGCCGCGCTGCGTAAGTGTTAAATCGAGCAGACGCGCGGCTTTTTCCGCGTCTTCGAAAAAGAGCTCGTAGAAGTCGCCCATCCGGTAGAACACCAGTGTGCCCGGATGATCCGCCTTGATGCGCAGATACTGCTGCATCATCGGCGTGTGTTGTGCGACGTCATTGGCCGCTGCGGTTTGAATGCCCATCCTCGGTATCTTTTTGCGTTAGCTGTTCAGGGCGTGAGTTTAACCCGCCAGCGCGGCGAGCGGACCCTCGCCGGATGGCCAATCCACAAAGCAGCTCACGTGTCGCAATGCAGATTCTCGCGCCAGCCGGGCGATTCTCGCCATGCCATCATTCTTCAACGAGCGCGCGCATATCCACCGTGCGCTCATTCACGGCGCTGCGCCGTTTTGCGAGCCACATCATGAACGTGATGAAACTGCCGAACACGACAATGATCCATTGCGCCGGCATCCTGGCTGTGAGCAGTATCGCGTAGGCTCCGAGCATCAGCAGCACGGCCAGATTCTGGTTGAAATTCTGCACCGCGATCGAATGGCCCGCGGAGAGCAATGTCGCGCCGCGATGCTGGAGTATCGCGTTCATCGGCACGATAAAGAAGCCGGACAGCGCGCCGAGCAGGATCATCAGTGGATAGGCGAGCAGGATATAGATCGGCAGCACGTACGAGCCAATACGAATGCCGGCGCCCGCCGGAAACAGGTCCTTGTTGTAGAACGCCACGGCGATCGCTACCGCGCCGGTCAGGATGCCGACAGGCAGCACGCGCAGAGAATTGCGCAATGGAATCAGCGCCGCCGCGGCCGACGCGCCGACGGCGATGCCGAGCCCCGTCACACCTTGCATCACCGCCGCCTTCGAGAGCGACAAGCCGAGGTTCACGTTCGCCCATTTGAGCACCAGCAATTGCAGCGTGACCGCGCCACCCCACATCAACGTCGTGACCCACAGCGCGATCTGCGCGAGCTTGTCGGCCCATAGCACGTTGAAGCAATGATAGAAGTCGCCGACCAGTTTCTTCGGCTCGGTCAACCGGTTCGGATAACGCGCACCGGTGTCCGGAATGAAGATGTTGATCCCCGCCGCGATGGCATACGTGACCATTACCGCGAACATCGCCAGATCGGCGGAGGAACGGATCAGCGGTAGATGCGCGTGCGCGACGAATTTATCGGCGAGGGTGCTGATCAGTGCACCGCCGACCATCGTGCCGATAATGGTCGACAGGACGGTGGCCGACTCGAGCCACGCGTTCGCCTTGACGAGTTTTTCCGCGGGCAGGAGTTCGGTGAGAATGCCGTATTTGGCCGGCGAATACGCGGCCGCGCCAAAGCCGACCACGCCGTACGCAATCATCGGATGGACGCCGGCGATCATCATCAGGCAACCGCTCGCCTTGAGCGCGTTGGAGATGAACATGACGTGCCGTTTTTGCATCGCGTCGGCGAACGCGCCGACGAAGGGGGCGAGCAACACGTAGGAGGCGGTGAAGAAAATCTGCAGCAGCGGCGTGACCCAGGCGGCCGAACGGATCACCGACAGCAAGGCGATGGCGGCGATCAGCAGGGCATTGTCCGCGAGCGACGAAATGAACTGCGCCGCGATGATTGTGTAGAAGCCTTTTTTCATGAAGCGGATTGGAAGCTGCGCGGAAGTCTGGCGCGAAGCAGGGCGCTGCGAAAAACGCGCGAAACGCAACCGGCGATCGAACCTGCCGGCGCGGCTTCCCGCTTTGTAGCACGAACGCCTGCCGGATGCAGGCGCGCCAACGAAAAAGCGGCCGAAGCCGCTTTGCGTAATACCGATGCCGGCGCAGAGCCGGCCAGTCCGGACCAGAGACCTTAAGCCGATTGCTGGCGCGTGCGGCTGTAGCGCGACAGGATCGGGATCATCTGCGCGTAGACCTTCGGATTGCCCGCGACGATTTCGCCGACGTGCAGGAAGTCCGAGTCGCCCGTGTAATTGCCGACCAGGCCGCCGGCTTCCGTGATCAGCAGGCTGCCCGCGGCGACGTCCCACGGATTCAGGCCTTGCTCGAAGAAGCCATCCATACGGCCCGCGGCGACATTGGCCAGATCGAGCGCGGCGGCGCCCGGACGGCGCAGGCCGGCACAGGCTTCGGTCATTTCAGCGAACTGGCGGCCGTACGCTTCGAGGCCGTCCCTTTCGCGGAACGGGAAGCCGGTGCCGATCAGGCCGTCAGCTAGGCGGTCGCGCTTGGCGACGCGGATGCGGCGGTCGTTCAGGAACGCGCCACGGCCGCGCGAGGCGGTGAACAGGTCGTTGCGGGTCGGATCGTAGACCACGGACTGCGTCACGATGCCCTTGTGGGCGAGCGCGATCGACACGCAGTAGTACGGGAAACCGTGGATGAAATTGGTAGTGCCGTCGAGCGGATCGATGATCCACTGATATTCGGACTCGTTGTCCGACTTGCCGGATTCTTCAGCGAGGATGGCGTGATCGGGGTAGGCTGTCTTGAGCGTATCGATGATCGCCGCTTCAGACGCTTTGTCGACCTCCGTGACGAAGTCGTTGTGCTGTTTCTTGCTGACCTGGAGGAGATCGAGGTCGAGCGACGCGCGGTTGATGATCTGGGCTGCGCGGCGCGCGGCCTTCACAGCGATATTGAGCATGGGATGCATGAGACTGGATCCTTGTGCCGGGGCAGCACGGCTGCTTACCGGTAGATGAGCGCGGGTGAGCGCTAATTGAGCGCCATCAAAGGGCGCGGAAACAGCACGGAACGCACGTCCGGTAAAGGACCGGGTGCGCATTCCGCCGACGGAGACGAATTGGATAAGAACGAGGCGCCGGAGCTTTCACAGGAGAAAACCGGGCGCGAATATTGGTATTTTACCTGAGTCCGGGCGCCGCGGCAGCGCTTGCTGCCCGGCATGGCGTGCGACGGTCCAGCGGCGCGGTTCTGGCGCGGCGGACATACGCATTTCGGAGCCGATGCGGCGTTGGCGCTACCATACGCGTTCTTTAGCTTGCCGGGTTTCATCGTGGACCACACCCACCATTCTTCCGATCCCGCCGTGGCGGACCTGCGCGGCGGTTTTACGTCGACGCGCTTTGTGCTCGTCGAGCCCAGTCATCCCGGCAACGTCGGCGCCGCGGCGCGCGCGCTGAAGACCATGGGTTTCTCGCGCCTCGTGCTGGTGTCGCCACGTGTGCCGCACGTGCAAAGCGATCCGGAAGCCATCGCCATGGCGAGCGGCGCCGATGACGTGCTGGCGTCCGCGCACGTCGTACCGACGCTTGCAGATGCGTTGAACGGCGTGCATTGGTCGATTGCGTTGACTGCCCGGCTGCGCGAATACGGGCCGCCGCAGTGGACGCCGCGCGCCGCGGCCGGTGCCGCGCGTGAGCAGGCGGTGCGTGGCGAGATCGCCTTGGTGTTCGGCAACGAGCGCACGGGCCTGTCGAATGAGGACGTCGAGCGTTGCAGCGCGCTCGCGCATATTCCGGCCAATCCCGCCTACAGTTCGCTCAATCTTGCGCAGGCCGTGCAGGTGTTGGCGTATGAATTGCGCACGGCATATCTGTCCGCTGGCGAGGCGACGCCCGCAGCATCCGCGGCGGCTCAGGCGGCCGCCGGGCAGGGCGAGCCGGTCGGCGCGCGGGCGGCAAGCGACGAAATCGAAAGCATGTACGCGCATCTGGAGAGCGCGCTGGTCGCGCTCGAGTTTCTCGATCCGGACAATCCAAAGAAATTGATGTCCCGCTTGCGGCGCCTGTTCGCACGTTCCGGTCTGGAGCGCGAGGAAGTGAATATCGTGCGCGGCATCGCCAAGCATATTCTGCTGAAGACCAGGCCGCCGGGCGGCGACGCGTCTTAAGGGCAGCGCGCCCATCAATCTACGACCTTGCCGGCAGCGTGGGCTTCCGGCAGGTTTCGCGCAATCATCCTACAATCGCTCAAAACGTTCTAAGCAAAGCTGCCAATCTGCTATGCGGCAAGCATCCGCCGTGCGTGGTGTTTCGCGCAGGCGGTCTTTTCCCCACAACATAGTCCCTGCCATGTTCACGAGACTCCGCGAAGACATCGCCACGATCCGCGAGCGCGATCCCGCCGCCCGCAGTGCCTGGGAAGTCCTCACGTGTTATCCGGGTCTGCACGCGCTCGTGCTGCACCGGCTCGCGCACGCATGCTGGCAGGCTAAACGCCGCTGGCTCGCGCGTTTCATCTCGCAGCTGGCGCGTTTCATGACCGGCATCGAAATCCATCCGGGCGCCACGTTGGGCCGCCGTGTGTTCATCGATCACGGCATGGGCGTCGTGATTGGCGAGACGGCGCAAGTTGGCGACGACTGCACGATCTACCAGGGCGTGACGCTTGGCGGCACGTCGCTCACGCGGGGTGCGAAACGGCATCCCACGCTCGAACGCGGTGTGATCGTCGGCGCCGGGGCGAAGGTGCTCGGCGGCTTTACGATCGGCGCGGACGCCAAGATCGGCTCGAATGCGGTGGTCACGAAGCCGGTGCCGGCACGCGGCACGGCGGTGGGTAATCCCGCGCGGATCATCGTCCCGGCAGCGGCCGCCATGGCCGCTGCGGCAGCGGGCTCGGCGAGCGCATCGGCAAATGGCGCCGCGCGTGAGTCGAAGTCGGTGTCGGAAAAGAGCGCATTCTGCGCCTACGGCATCACGCCAAACGCTGATGATCCGGTATCGCTGGCGATTCACGGTCTGATCGACCACGCAGCCACGCAATCGAAGCGTATCGACGAAATCGTCGACGCGCTGGAGCGGCTGGGAACCAGTCTGGAAGGGTTGCAAGGCGCCGACGCGGCGCTGCTCGATCTGCGGCGCCTGTCGGCCGCGATTGCAGGAAAGGCGGAAGGGGCGGTGGCGGACCGCTAGTCAATTCAGCGGCAACGCCCGAATCCCTTCCGCATCGATCCGCAGATAACCGCCACGGCGCTCGCCGTGGTCGAGATCCCAGTCCGGCAACACCCAGCGCGTGCCGCCCGGCTCGCGATGCCGCGCCGGACGATGCGTGTGTCCATGAATGATCATGGCCGTTTTCGACGCCTTGAATAACGCAGCGACGGCTTTCGGCGTCACGTCATACTTCGGCGAAACCGGACGGGAACGGCCTTGCTGGCTTTTCGAGCGCATGTTTTCCGCAAGCGCCTGACGCCAGCGAAACGGCAACGCGAGAAACAGCATCTGCGCAAAACGGCTGCGCGCAAAGCGCCGGAAAAATTGATAGCCGCGATCCGCGGTGCACAGGCCGTCACCATGCGCGAGCACGACCCGCGTGCCGAATGCGGTGATCACGAACGGATCGGGCAACCAGATCGCACCGGCCACTTTCATGAAGCGCTTGCCGAGTAGAAAATCGCGATTGCCGTGCATGATGTAGAGCGCGATGCCGCGTTCAGATAGCGTATGCAGCAATGCCGCCATCCGCGCGACGAACGGCTCGACGAGCATATCGTCGCCGATCCAGTACTCGAACAGATCGCCGAGAATGAAAACCGAATCCGCCTGCTCGGCCGTGACGCGGACGAAGTGCTCGAACGCGGCGACCGTGTGCGGAATCGCCTCGCTCAGATGAATATCGGAGAGGAAAAAAAACGGGCGTGCGGCGTGCGGGCGTTTGCCCTCGCCAGGCACGCCCGCGGCGACGCTTCGCAGCGGCGTTTCTTGCAGCATTGAAGGTGCCTGATGTCAGTTCAAACGGGTGGGCCCCTATCGGACGCTTAGTCGACGATCACGGCTTTTTCGATCACGACGTCGTCGGCCGGCACGTCCTGATGGAAGCCCTTCGAACCCGTCTTGACCTTCTTGATCTTCTCGACGATGTCCATGCCGTCGACCACCTTGCCGAACACCGCGTAGCCCCAGCCCTGCGGCGTCGGCGACGAGTGGTTCAGGAAGTCGTTGTCGTTCACGTTGATGAAGAATTGCGCGGTCGCCGAGTGCGGGTCGTTCGTGCGAGCCATCGCGACCGAGCCGTTGACGTTCTTCAGACCGTTATTCGCTTCGTTGGTGATCGGCTCAGCCGTCGGCTTCTGCTTCATGCCGGGTTCGAAACCGCCGCCCTGGATCATGAAGCCGTCGATCACGCGGTGGAACACCGTGTTGTCGTAGTGACCGGCCTTCACGTAGTTGAGGAAGTTCTCAACCGACTTCGGCGCCTTTTCAGCGTCCAGTTCGAGTTTGATGACGCCGTGGTTTGTATGCAGTTCAACCATGATGGAATCCTTTGATGAACGGGGTGGGTAAAAGGCGCGGCCGTTCGTCATGAAGTGAGATGACGACGGGCCGCGCCGGGGGCGTAGATTTAGTTGACTTCCTGCGCAGCGTGCCTGTGCTGCTTTCTGTTCTATTACTTGCCGACCACCGTGGCCGATTCGATCACGATCGGTTTTTGCGGCACGTCGCTCATCGGGCCGCGTGTGGTGGTGGCCGTGCCTTCGATCTTCTTCACGACGTCCATGCCGCTCGTGACCTTGCCGAACACCGCGTAGCCGTTGCCGTCCGGATTCGGATAGTCGAGGCCGGCGTTATCCACCGTGTTGATGAAGAACTGCGCAGTGGCCGAATTCGGATCGCTGGTACGCGCCATGGCGAGCGTGCCGGCGGCGTTCTTCAGACCGTTGCGGCTTTCAAGCGGGATCGGCGCGCGCGTGGGCTTCTCAGCGAAGCTCTGCGTATAACCGCCGCCCTGAATCATGAAGCCGCGAATCACGCGATGAAAAATCGTGCCGCTGTACTGGCCTGACTTCACGTAGTCGAGGAAGTTGGCGACGGTTTTCGGCGCCTTCTCAGGATACAACTCGACGCGGATGTCGCCTTCCGTGGTCTTGAAGAGGACGGACGGATGCGCGGCCTGCGAACCGGACTGGGCAAAGGCGGGGGCGTTTGCGATCAGGGCGGCGCTGCCGAGCGCCAACATCAACCATTTCATGAAGATCCTCAGGGTTGGAAAAAACGTGTTGCCGAAAACGTTGACGGTGTTACTGCGACGGCGCCATGTAAGGCGGCATGGCGAGCGAGCCGTTTGCGCCGCCGTACTGGAAGCTCGGTGTTTGTGTCATGTCCGCGGTGGGGCGCGCGGCGCTGGCCTCGGCAGGCGCCGCGGCTTTTTTCGCCGGCGCCGTGCCCTTGGGCGGCGAAACGATCTTCTGGATGTCGGCGATGCGCTGCGTGGTAGTGGCGCTCGCTTTGCCGAGGCCCTGGGCTCGACGGTAAGCCGCGTCGGCCATGCGCAGATACAGATCGCCGAGATTCTCGTACGCGAGAGCGTAGCCGGGATTCACCTTGGTCGCGGTTTCGAGCGCGGCGCGTGCCTCGGCATAACGGCCGTGCTTCGCATAGAGCGCGGCCAGGTTGTTATACGGTTCGGGCAGTTCCGGATACAGCTGCGTGAGTTCGGTGAACGCGGTGATGGCTTCGTCGTCGCGATCCAGGTGGGCCAGCACCGTGCCGCGCTTGAACTTGGCTTGCGCGTCGTGCGGATTCGACGCGATGCGCGCGTCGAGCTGGGTGAGCGAGGCTTGCCAGTTCTTCTGCGCAATCGACGCGTCGATCTCCGGCGTGTTGTCACGCACGGCGGGGCCCTGCGGCATCGTCGCGGCGCCTTTCTGCGCGTACGCGGCAGCACCCGGCAAGACCGTGAGGGCGACGGCGCAGAATGCCGTCGCGGCGAGGGTCGCAGCGCTGCGCGCGCGGCCGCTGGAAGGTTTCATAGGCTCGGGTCTGGATGTTATACTCCGACCCATTCTAACAAAAGGTCTGCGCGTTCCGTCGAACCGCAAACTGTCTTTTCGCCACTCGTGGTCGTCTCCGCCTTGAACGCAGCCTGACCGCCGCACCAGGTGCACCGGTTTGCTGCTGTGCGTGTTGTTGTGCAAAGCGGCAGTACAGAACGCGCCCGCCGTCTTCTCGCGGGGCGTCTCATGCACGAAACAGCACGAAACACATTGCGGATTTCTTTCGGCCCACGCACCGTTCTCTATGGAATCACTGCGCATCTACAACACGCTCGCGCGTGACAAGCAAACTTTCGTGCCGCTGCAAGATGGCGTCGTGCGGATGTACGTCTGCGGGATGACCGTGTACGACTATTGTCACGTCGGTCATGCGCGGGTGATGGTCGTGTTCGACATCGTGCAGCGGTGGTTGCGCACGCTCGGTTACGACGTCACCTACGTGCGCAACATTACGGATATCGACGACAAGATCATCCGGCGCGCAGTGGAGAACGGCGAAACGATCAAATCGTTGACCGATCGCTTCATCAAGGCTTTGCATGAAGACGCGGATGCACTCGGCATCGAGCGGCCCGATCTGGAACCGCGCGCCACCGATTTCATCCCGCAGATGCTCGGCATGATCGAGAAGCTCGAGGCGAACGGTTACGCCTATCAGGCGACCGACGGCGACGTGAACTATGCGGTGCGCAAATTCGCGGGCTACGGCAAGCTGTCGGGCAAGTCGCTCGAAGATCTGCGCGCCGGCGAACGCGTCGCCGCGAACGACGCGAAGCAGGACCCGCTCGACTTCGTGCTGTGGAAGCAGGCGAAGCCCGACGAACCTGCCGACACCGGCTGGGAGTCGAAGTACGGGCGCGGCCGTCCGGGCTGGCATATCGAATGCTCGGCAATGGGCTGCACATTGCTCGGCGAGCATTTCGACATTCACGGCGGCGGTCAGGACCTGCAGTTTCCGCACCACGAGAACGAGATTGCGCAGAGCGAAGCTGCGACCGGACAAACCTTCGTCAATTACTGGATGCACAACGGCTACGTGCAGATCGACAATGAGAAGATGTCGAAGTCGTTGAACAATTTCTTTACGATCCGCGAAGTATTGGCGCAGTACGATGCCGAGGTCGTGCGTTTTTTCATCGCGCGCGCGCATTACCGCTCGCCGTTGAATTACAGCGACGTGCATATCGACGACGCCCGCAGTGCCCTGACGCGTTTGTACACCGCGCTGAAAGACGTCACGCCGGACGGTACGGAGCTCGACTGGAACGAAGCGCATGCGCAGCGTTTCCGGGCAGCAATGAACGACGACTTCAACACGCCGGTTGCAGTGTCGGTGTTGTTCGAGTTGGCAACTGAAGTGAACCGCACGCGCGACCCCGCGCTGGCCCGTCAATTGCGCTCGCTGGGCGCAGTGATCGGGTTGCTCGGCCGGGAGCCGCGTGCATACCTGCAGCAGGCTGCGGGCGCCGCGGAAGGCGCGCTCGACGCCGCCGCGATCGAAGCGAAGATCGCCGCGCGCGTGGCCGCCAAGCAGGCGAAAGACTATGCAGCAGCAGACCGGATCCGGGCCGAATTGCTCGAGGCCGGCGTTGCACTTGAAGACAAACCGGGCGGGTTGACCGAGTGGCGGCGCGTGTGAGCGCACCTCGTACTTCCCTCTGATCGACTCGCCAGGCAGGAGGCAGGATGGCAACGGCCACGAAGACGCCGGCTAAACGAGCCACGTCTCAAACAAACGCGGCAACCGCGGTAAAGTCGACACGAACGTCGGCTCGTGCGGGCGGCAGCGCGGTAAAGAATGCATCATCGAAAGCCGCCGGGGTGGCGGCGAAGGCAGGCGTGCGTGCAACGGCGGGTGCAGCAACGGCAACGACCGGGGCGGCGAAGAAGGCCACCGTCAAGCGCGCGCTGAACGGCGCGTCGGCGCACGCGCCTGTTTCGACACGCACCAAAACTTCGCGTGCAAAAAGCAATGGCGCGTTGCCTGCCGAACTCGCTGGCGACGTGCAGGAACTCGCGCGCATTACGCACGAAGGACACGAAGGCGAAGTCGTACGCAAGACGCGCGCGTCATCGAGTGCGGGCGGCGAAGCAGCGGATGTTGCTGAACTCGCGGTGCCGGTGCAGATCGGCGGTCTCACGCCTGAAGTCACCCGTCCGGCGTATTGGGACAAGGCGTGCGCGGACCTCGTCAAGCGCGACCGTATCCTGAAGAAGCTGATCCCGAAGTTCGGCCCGGTGCATCTGCTGAGCCGTGGCGATCCGTTCGTCACGCTCGCGCGTTCGGTGGTCGGGCAGCAGATTTCGGTCGCTTCCGCGCAGGCGGCCTGGGCGAAAGTCGAGGCGGCGTGCCCGAAGCTCGTGCCGCAGCAGTTCATCAAGCTCGGTCAGGACAAGCTGACCGCGTGCGGGTTGTCCAAGCGCAAGGCCGAATACGTGCTCGATCTCGCGCAGCACTTCGTGTCGGGCGCGTTGCACGTCGGCAAGTGGACCTCGATGGACGACGAGGCGGTGATCGCCGAACTCACGCAGATCCGCGGCATTGGCCGCTGGACCGCGGAAATGTTCCTGATCTTCAATCTGTCGCGCCCGGACGTACTGCCGCTTGACGATCTCGGCCTGATCCGCGCGATCAGCGTCAACTACTTCAGCGGCGAACCGGTCACGCGCAGTGAAGCGCGTGAGGTCGCGGCAAACTGGGAGCCTTGGCGCACTGTCGCCACCTGGTATATGTGGCGTAGTCTCGATCCGTTGCCGGTCGACTACTAAAGCAAAAGAAACGCTACCGTTTAAAAAGCTATCAATTGTTAAAAATCGATAGTTGAGAAATGGTTTTGACATCGGCGAGCGCGGTTAGAATACGCGCTGCCGGTAAGTCCAAGGATTACAACCAATGAAGACCACCTTTCTGGATTTCGAACAGCCGATCGCTGAACTCGAAGCGAAGATCGAAGAATTGCGCTTCGTGCAGGACGATTCGGCCGTCGATATTTCGGAAGAGATCGAGCGGCTGTCCAAGAAGAGTCAACAGCTCACCAAAGATCTGTACGCGAACCTCACCCCGTGGCAGGTTTCGCAAATCGCCCGACATCCCCAACGCCCGTACACGTTCGATTACGTGAACGAGCTGTTCACCGATTTCCACGAACTGCATGGCGACCGCAACTATGCGGACGACCTGTCGATCGTCGGCGGCCTCGCGCGTTTCAACGGCCAGGCCTGCATGGTGATCGGCCATCAGAAGGGTCGTGACACGAAGGAGCGCGCGCTGCGCAACTTCGGCATGCCGCGTCCGGAAGGCTATCGCAAGGCCGAACGCCTGATGCGCCTCGCCGAGAAGTTCAGCCTGCCGATCTTCACGTTTATCGATACGCCGGGCGCCTACCCGGGCATCGGTGCGGAAGAGCGCGGCCAGTCGGAAGCGATCGGCCGCAATCTCTACGTGATGGCTGAACTCAAGACGCCGCTGATCGCCACGATCATCGGCGAAGGCGGTTCGGGCGGCGCGCTCGCGATTGCCGTCGGCGATAGCGTGCTGATGCTGCAGTTCTCGACCTATTCCGTGATTTCGCCGGAAGGGTGCGCGTCGATCCTGTGGAAGAGCGCCGCGAAAGCGCCGGAAGCCGCGGAAGCGCTCGGCCTGACCGCGCATCGTCTCAAGGCGCTCGGCCTGATCGACAAGATCGTCAACGAGCCGCTCGGTGGCGCGCATCGCGATCCGAAGGGCATGGCCGCGATGCTGCGCCGTGCACTCGCCGACTCGCTGCGCCAGTTCCAGGGCATGAGCATCAACGACCTGCGTCAACGCCGTTTCGAACGGTTGATGTCGTACGGCAAGTTCAAGGAAACGACGCCGGGTGCGTAAGCCCGCGCGCGTTTTCTTTCGTCCTTCAGCGCGTAACGCGCTAGCGACGTGACTCCCACCGCAGATTCGCACGCCGACCGCCTCGTTCTCGAGGCGGTCGGCGTTGCGTTGTCCGCGTTGCCTGCGAACGCGCGCATTGCGGTGGCGTTCAGCGGTGGGGTCGATTCGAGTGTGCTGCTCGATGCGGTGGTGCGTGTCGCGGGCGCGTCGCGTTGCGTTGCGCTGCATGTGCATCATGGTCTCAGTGCGCATGCCGATGAGTGGCTCGCGCATTGCGATGCTTTTGCGCAGGAGCGTGGCGTTGAATTCGCGGCACAGCGTGTCGACGTGCCGCGTGACGCGGGTGTGAGTGTCGAGGCCGCGGCGCGCGATGCGCGTTATCGTGCGCTGGACACCATGTGCGCAACACGCGCCGTTCGCACGCTATGGCTCGCGCAACATGCGGACGATCAGGCGGAGACGGTGCTGCTGCAACTGCTGCGCGGCGCCGGCCTCGCGGGACTCGCGGCGATGGCGCCCGAGTACTTGCCGGCAGGCGCCAGGGCGGCGCGCGTGAGGCCCTTGCTGCATCTGCTGCGTGCGCAACTCGAGCAGTATGCGAGTGCCCGCGATCTGCGCTGGATCGACGACGAATCGAACGCGGACACACGTTACGCGCGCAACGCATTGCGTCACGAGGTGACACCGGCGCTGGCCGTCCACTTTCCTGGTTTTCGCGACGCACTCGCGCGCACGGCAGCGCATGCGGCATCGGCGCAGCGTCTGCTCGACGATCTCGCGCGCATCGATCTGGACGAAACGGTACGCGATGACGGCCGTGCGTTATCCCATGATGCGCTGCTCACCCTCGACGACGATCGCGCGCTCAACCTGCTGCGCTACTGGATGCGCACGTTGGGGCTCGTTGCGGCATCGACTGCGCGTCTGACCGACGTTTTGCGGCAGTTGCGCGAAGTCGGGGAAGCCGGCGAGGGCCATAGCCTGCGTATCGATCATGCAGGGCAGGCGTTGCGCAGTTATCGCGGTCTGATCTACTGGGAAGCGGGCGATAGCAGTGAACCCGCCGACGAAACCGCGCTCGCTGAGCGCGCAGTGAGCGAAATCGCATGGCAGGGTGAAGCGATCTGGCGTTTGCCGCAATGGCGGGGCACCTTTGTGTTTGTCGCCGTCGCTTCTGATGTCGATTCCGCTGTCGATGGCGATGCCTCCCGCAACGTCGATGCAGCGTTGGACGATTCCGATACGCTTCCCGTCAGCGTGCTACGCCGGGCATTGCTGAGCGCACGTTCGCGCCGCGGCGGCGAACGGATGCGCACGAGCGCCGCACCGGGCAGCCCGAGTCGCACGCTGAAAAACCTGTTCCAGGAGCGCGGCATTCCGGCATGGAAGCGCGACGTGCCGCTGCTATACGTCGGCGACGATTTGCTGTTCGTGCCCTTGCTCGGCCTGAGCCGCGCAGCGTTGCCCGAGCAGGCCGATGCGTCCGGCCAGCGCGTCCGGATCATCTGGCGCGACGATCTGCTGATCGCATGACCGGCCGGTCGGACACACGGCTTACCTATTCGGTGAATCCTCGAAAAAGGGCGCAAAACCACACCGGATAAGCCTTTTCAGCCGCGAATAGGGACCATTCGACGGCCATTTCGGCTTGTCTTTTTGCGCTCGATCGGGTAATTTAGCTTGTTTGCCCGACCCGATTTCGCCGTCGCTTTTGTCAATTTTGTCGTATTTTCCGGTCTGCGCGCGTGATCCGTCGTTTCCGGTAAGCCACTAGCGATCATTCCCGGGCAAATCCGCGCGTCGTACACGCGCGCTGCATCTACGCCGCCACACACTTTGCCGTCGTTCACAAGACGTTGCGCTCCTGTGCTTTTGTGCGGTCGTCTCCAGCGCGCCAGCGCGTTTTCTCCTCCAGTTCAGAACGACAATGGCACTCATCGTACATAAATACGGCGGCACCTCGATGGGCTCGGTCGAGCGCATCAAGAACGTCGCCAAGCGCGTCGCGAAATGGCACAAGGCCGGCCACAAGATGGTCGTCGTGCCGTCGGCAATGTCCGGCGAAACCAACCGCCTGCTCGGTCTCGCGAAAGAAATCACGAGCCAGCCGAGCCCGCGCGAACTCGACATGATTGCCGCTACCGGCGAGCAGGTCAGCTCGGGACTGCTGGCCATCGCGCTGCAGGAAGCCGGCGTCGACGCGGTCAGCTACGCCGGCTGGCAAGTGCCGGTCAAAACGGATAGCGCGTTCACGAAAGCGCGCATCAGCGAAATCGACGGCGAGCGCGTGCTGCGCGATCTCGACGCGGGCAAAGTGGTGGTGATCACTGGCTTCCAGGGTATCGACCCTGACGGCCACATCACCACGCTCGGCCGTGGTGGTTCGGATACGTCGGCTGTTGCAGTCGCTGCCGCATTGAAAGCCGACGAGTGCCTGATTTACACGGACGTCGACGGCGTCTACACGACCGACCCGCGCGTGGTGGAAGAAGCGCGCCGCCTCGATCGCGTGACGTTTGAAGAAATGCTGGAAATGGCAAGCCTGGGTTCCAAGGTACTGCAGATCCGCTCGGTGGAATTCGCCGGCAAATATCAGGTGAAGACGCGCGTGCTGTCGAGCCTGACCGATCCGCTGATCCCGCTCGACACTGAAATGAAGTCGGGCACCCTGATTACTTTTGAAGAAGACGAGACCATGGAAAAAGCAGTCATCTCGGGCATCGCGTTCCAGCGCGATGAAGCTCGTATCGCCGTGATGGGTGTGCCCGACAAGCCGGGCATCGCATATCAGATTCTCGGCCCGGTGGCGGACGCGAATATCGACGTCGACATGATCATCCAGAACCAGAGCGTCGAAGGTAAAACGGCCTTCACGTTCACGGTCGGCCGCGGCGACTATCAGCGCGCCATGGACATCCTCACCGGCCAGGTGAAGGGTCATGTGCAGGCCGAGCAGGTGCTGGGCGATCCGAAGGTGTCGAAGGTCTCGGTGGTCGGCGTCGGCATGCGTTCGCATGTGGGTATCGCGAGCACGATGTTCCGCACGCTGTCGGAAGAGGGCATCAACATCCAGATGATCTCGACCTCCGAAATCAAGATTTCGGTGCTGATCGACGAGAAGTACATGGAGCTCGCCGTGCGCGCGCTGCACAAGGCGTTCGAACTGGATCAGGCGTAATTTGCTGCACGGGGTGGGGCGCGGAGTTGGACGAACAGGAGCGCCTCGTCTTTTTGCGTGACCTTGCATGGCCGTGTGCGCGGCTAATGTGACGCAGGTAATGTCACGCAGGTAATCTCTATTAATTGCGTCGTCGATGACAAAACTGGCACAAAAAATGTGCGGTAGACATTGACCTTCGCGGTTCGGCCCGCTATTATCTTGGCTTCGTTGCGCTGACTCCCTGCGCAACCGAAAGTTTGGGAGACGTGGCCGAGAGGTCGAAGGCACTCCCCTGCTAAGGGAGCATCTGGGCCAAAACCTGGATCGAGGGTTCGAATCCCTCCGTCTCCGCCAGCGATGGCGGCAAACCCCGCAGAGTCTAGGCTCTGCGGGGTTTTGTTTTTCCATGCTCGCAATTGGCTTTTCCCGCTCCAGAATTCCTGCCATTCTGGAGCGGTACTCAACCTGCTATCCGCATCAAAACGCGTGCCGCAACCCCACCATGCCGACGAATTGCGACGGACCCGACGACGGCGTCGTATTCTGCGAGTCACCGACTACAGCCACTGCGTCAGTAATACTCGTGCCCGTGCTGCCCGCCGCGACCAGGGTCTTGCCGCGCGCATGCTGATACGCCTCCAGTGCGTATAGCGTGGTGCGAGCGGAGAGGTTGTACGTCTGCTCGAGCGAGACCTGCTGATAGCGCGCGGCATCGCTGATGCCATTCGCTTTGCTCGCCTGCGTGTAGCTGTAGCCGGCGCCGACCGTCACGGCCGGCGTGATCCGGTACGTGGAAATCACGCCGTACGTATTGAATACGCCCTCGCCGGTGAAGAACGAGCCGTTGCCCGGCGCGTATTGCACGTTCGAATAGTTCACGCCGACCATCAGGTCCTGGTGGGTATAGCGAGCCGCTGCGGCGAACAACTGCGCGCTGCGTGCCGTCGCATAGCCGCTGTTCACCGGCGAGTTGACCGCGTAGGTACCGAGTGCCTGGCTCGTCGCGATGTCTTTCAGTTTCAGGTAGCCCACCGCGATCGCAAACGGCTGGTAGTCGTAGCGAGCCGCTGCGCTGAACTGGCTGCCGTTGGCTACGCTCCCCGGCACACCGCCCAGGCCGTACTGCGCGCTGAATTGCAAACCGGCGAGGTTCGGCGACAGATAGGTAACCGAATTGTTGAGACGCAACGTGGTGTCGAGCGCATCAAGGTCGCCCGGATGCGCACCTGTCGCCCCCGTCAATACGCCTGTCGGCCCGAGTGCACCGACCATCTGGAAGTAGGGCGTGTACTGGCGGCCGAGTGTCACCGTTCCATATCGGTCGTTGCTGAGCCCGACGTACGCTTGCCGATTGAAAATGAAGCCTGCGCTACTTTGTGCGCCGGTCAGCGAGTTAAAGCCGCTTTCCAGCCTGAAAATCACCTTCGTGCCGCCGCCAATGTCTTCGGCGCCGAGCAGGCCGAACTTGCTCGCCTGCAGGTTGCCCTGGCTCATGTAGAAGTTGGAGTGTCCCTTCTGGTTGCTGACATAGGTGAACGCGTTGTCGACGACGCCGTACAGCGTAACGCTGCTTTGCGCCGACGCGCCGCTTGACAGCACGATGCCCGCAAACGGCAGGCACGAGAGGACGAGTGCACGTGTACGCGCGCGCTTCAATGAGTTCATGGCTAGCGGGTCTCCGGATTGGATGGGTGACGTTGGTCTTCAGGTCGGTGATGCATGCTGTGTTAGTGGGCGATGGAAATCGTCAGGCATCGCCAGCCATCAGCGGTATGGTCGGCCACCAGCGCGCCGTCGATGCAAATGACTGCGCGCGCTTCGTCCTTTGGCACGAGAAGTCGAACTTCCTGCTGCGGCTGCTGGACCCAGCCTTCCCGCACGATCGAAATACGCAGCGTGCTCGCATCGCTTGTAATCGTGACCTGCCAGCGGCCCTGTGCGCCTGTGCGCCAGGCTTCGCTTTCGCCGTCGTCTTCGACGCAGCCGCCGCGAGCGATGCCTGTGCCATCGTGTGGCACGGCGATGAACGCACGTTCGTCGGCGGGACGTCCGAAGTGTTGTTCAGCGATATTCAGCGGAATCACGCTGCCTTCACGCAGCAAGGTCACTGGCTGCTCGAATGGGGCAGGCAGATTCACCGTCTGACCGCCTTCGAACACCTCGCCGCTCCAGTACGACGCCCAACGTGCACCGGTCGGCAGATAGACGTCGCGCGTCGACTGGCCCGCCTCGACCACCGGTGCAACCAGCATCGACGAACCCAGCATCATGTCGTCGCCATCCGCGAGGCAGCGTGGATCGTGCGGAAACTCCGCGGACATGGGACGCAGTACCGGCTCGTACCCGCTGTGCGATTGCCATAGCAATTCGTAGAGGTAGGGAATCAGCCGGTAGCGCAGTTTGATTAGATCCGCCACCTGCTGCGTGACTTCGGGATACATCCACGGCTCATTGACCGTGCCGTCGTCGTTCCAGGAATGAATGCTGAAACGCGGCAGGAAGATGCCGAAGGCCACCCAGCGGACGAACAACTCCGGACCGGGCGCCGGACCCGAGAATCCGCCGATATCGTGACCGCTGTTCGACACGCCGGACATCGCGAGCCCGAGGCCCATCTTCAGATTGAAACGCAGCGTCTCCCACGAGGTGTCGTTGTCGCCGGACCAGGTTTGCACATAGCGTTGCATGCCTGCGCCGCCTGAGCGGGACACGAGGAATGGACGACGCTCCGGCGCGTATTCGCGCTGTGCGTCGTGCGACGCGCGCATCATCAACTGCGTTTGCAGCACCTTCGCCTCGCGCGCGGGATACGGTTGGCCGAAGCCCTGAGCAATCGCGTCGGGCGACCAGATTTCGAATTCGTTGTTGTCGTTCCAGGTTGCGGCGATACCGTGCTTCAACAGGCTGTCTTTCACGCGCGCTTTCCACCAGTCGATGGTGGCGGGATTCGTGAAGTCCAGATATGCGCCGACTTCGTCCCAGAACTGCACCCACGCCGGATCGCCGCCGCGCGACGCGATCAGCAGGCCGGCGCGTGCCACTTCGTCGAACGCCGGATGATCTTGCAGCAGGCACGGCTTGATGTTCGCGCACAGACGCACGCCATGCTCGAGATAGCTCTGTACGAAACCGTCGATATCCGGAAACTTCTCGTGGTTCCAGTTGAACACGTAACGCTTCGGACCGATCGAGGTATAGCCCGACGACAGATGGAACGAATCGCACAGCACGTCGTTCTCGATGCATCGTTCGATGAATTCGCCCATGCGCTGCTGCGCGTCGGGCGCGTCGGTGTAGCTCATCGTCGAGCCGGAGTAGCCGAGTCCCCATTTCGGCATCCAGGCCGGACGCCCGGTCAGCCACGTAAAGCGGCGCACCGCATGCAAGGGCGTACCCGCCGATGCGATGAAGTAATAGTCGAGGTCGCCATGCTCGGCGACAAAGTGCCTGTAGTGCCCGTGATAGTTATCGAGCTCGCGGCCCATATCGAAGCGGCAGTCGGCAAGCGTGTCGTAGAACAGGCCGAATCCTGTAGCGCTTTCCGGCTGCCACGTCACGTAAAAGGGGATGTGCTTGTAGAGCGGATCGCTTGTGCGCGCGCTATAACCCATCGCGTCGATATTGCGCATTTCGTAGGACTGGTCCGCGCGATTCAGCGAACCGGCGCGCTCGCCCAGGCCCACATACATTTCGTCCTTGCGGCGCTCGATGTAGTGGTACACGCGCTCGTCCCACCAGCCGAAGTTGTACGCCTGCGTCTTCCGATCGTTCATCACACGATGCCACGCCGAGTCGTGCAGGATGTCCCACGCGCAGAATCCGCCCTCCAGCGTGACCGTCAAACGGATACGCGCTGTTTCGATCACGACATGCCCGGCGTCGCTTGAAAGCGCGAACGGCGGCGGGGTGAAGCCGCTCATGTCACGGCGATCGCGGCCTTCGAGCGGCACGTCGTCAGTGCCAGGCGCGAGAGACCAGGTCCGCGGACCGTGCGTTTCGCCGTCGGGCAGCACGAGTACGCGGATGATGTCGTCGGCGAGAACGAACAGTTCGATCCGGCAGTTTTCCTGCGTGGTGAGAACGATGTGGTTGCCGATATGGGAAGACAGTGAAAAACGCGGCGGGTGCTTCAGATTCGTCAGTGAACGCATGATGGGTCTTCGAGTGAGGTCACGCAGCAGTGCTGGCGTTGTTGGCGACTTGATGCGGATGCACGTCGCGTTTGACGCCGCGCATCAGAATGATCAGCAGCGTGGCGCCGATGAGATCGAACGCGCCGAGGGCGCCGAAGAGCGGCGTGTAGCCGATCGTGTCGGCCAGCGCGCCGACCAGCAGCGAAAAGCCCAGGCCGCCGATCCACGCAGACATCCCTGCAAATCCGGCGACGGTGCCGACTTCGCTGGGGTCGAATACGTCGGCTGCCAGGGTATTGACGAGCGCCGAGATCATCTGATGCGCGAAGCCGCCCACGCAGAAAAGTGCGATCGCCTGATACGGCGAGGCGACGAGGCCGATACAGGCCGGTCCGAGCATCATGAAGGCGCCGAGCACGACACCTGCGATTCGCGAGCCGATCAGCGGGATGCGCAAATGCTTCATCAGGAACGGCGACAGGTAGCCGCCGAAGAGGCCGCCGAGGTCGGCGGCAAGAAACGGCAGCCACGCAAACAGCGCGATCTGCTTTAGATCCATGTGCCGTTGCGTCGCGAGATAAAGGGGAATCCAGAAGCTGAACGTTTGCCACGCCGGTTCCGCGAAGAAGCGCGCTTGCGCGATCGCCCAGAATCGGCGCGTGCGGAGGACTTCGCGGATGCTGCGCCGTTGCGGCGCGCCCGGGGTTTGTCCGCTGACGATCGTCTCGCGCTCGGCCGCGCTGATGCGCGCGTGATCGGCCGGCGAGCGATACAGCACATACCAGGCGGCAGCCCACACGAAGCCGAGCGCACCGGTCACCGCAAACGCGCTTTGCCAGCCATATCTCAGCGTCAGGAAAACGACGAGCGGCGGGGCGAGCAGCGAACCGAGCGACGTGCCCGCATTGAAGTAACCCACCGCCACGGATTTCTCACGGTTGGGGAACCACTCTGCGACCACCTTCATGCCTGCCGGAATCGCGACGGCCTCCGTCAACCCCATGAGTCCGCGCAAGGCCGCCAGCGAAAGCCAGCCAGTCGCGAAACCGTGCAGCACGCCCGTCAGCGACCAAAGGCAGGCGAACAGCGCAAAGCCGAGGCGCAATCCGATCAGGTCGATGATCAGGCCGCATACCGGCTGCATGATCGTATAGCCGACCTGGAACGCGCCGACTACGTACGAGTACTGTTTGGTGCTCATGTGCAACAGCTGCGTCAACTGGGGCGCCATCACACCGAGGGCGTTGCGCGACAGATAGTTGACGATCGTCCCGGCACACACGAGCGCGATGATCCACCAGCGCAAACCAATGATTGTTTTCAAAATCTGTCTCCGTACCCAATGTGTCCGCTGACTGGCCGCTGGACGGCAGGCATGCGCGAATTCGAACATTTATCTTCGTTTAGCGTCAGTCATCGTATCACTGGCAGCACGATCGGATACTAGGGAAAACCATGGGTTAAGTGGTTGAGTTTCTTGAAATATCTATTGAATTACGTTTTTTTCACCATGCTTTGAAGGTGATGAGGTCGGACGACCGGTGACTTGGGAATATTATCTAAATGTTCTTTCGAACATCCAATGTTCGTTTTGGTGGCCTATGCGAATGAGCGCGGTTGGGCCGCGGCTATCGCGGTGGCGAGGCCACGAGGCGGCGAGGCGGCGAGTCGCAGGGGCGAGAGGCGATGCTTTGCAACGCCACGCTATCTTGCGATCCGATATGAATTGCATACGGGGGGCAGCGCGAACGCGCGGGAAGGCAGAGGCGACTGAGGCTGATGGAGCGGACCGTATTTGCAATCAGGTCAGGCCCGCTGCGTGCCGTAATAATGATTCGATATCCTACCGATTTGGGTGGGCCGCCATCGCCGCGACCACAATGCAGATCATTAAGCCGGCGACCGGATTACCAGGCGCGTGCGAAAGCGGCGGCCAGAATTACCCCGCAGCGGCGAGGGCGGTGAAAGATGAGCAACTTGCCCGCGGATGGGCGACTAACTGCAAGGCTGCTCGATTACGCCGCCACTACTTTTTCACCAAACCTTCGTCCAATGTAACGAGACGTAACGGGGCGGTCACCCGTGCGATGTTGTGCATCAGTTATTACAAAGTTGAAATACGCGGACGGCTGCCTTGCGCTATATTTCGGCCAACAACACACATTCTTCAAAAGGGTGATCAATGAAGTCCGCACGTCTTGTTCCACTTCTGATCGGGGTTCTCGGGTTGGCTGCGTCGGGTGCTGCAATGGCCGGCGGGCTCAACATTGGTGTCAACATCGGCATTCCCGCGCCGGTCTACGTGGCTCCGGCTCCGGTCTACGCACCGCCGCCGCCCCCGCCGCCGCCCGTCATCTATCAACCGGCTCCCGTGTACTACGGCGGACCGGCGATCGTGATCGGCTGGCACGGCGACCGCTACTGGGACGGCCGCCGCTACTGGGCGCGTGACGACTGGTATCGCCGTCATCCCCCGGGCCGCTACGATTACGGCCGTGACCACTACGACAATCGTCGTGGCTGGCACTAAGCCATCAAAAGGCCGCAGTTGACGCAGTTGCCGCGTTGAAAAACCGCCCCAAAAAGGGCGGTTTTTTTATTGTGCTCGCGAAACCTGCGGGCTGAGTTAAAAGCGCCGAGTCAATACAGCAAGTCGGTCAGCAGGATGCATTTCCCAGCGAGGAAGCCCATGAATTCTCCCGATGAGGTCTGCGCACCACGCACTTGAACGTCTTGCAGATGAGATGTGCGGATTGCGCGGGTTTATTGGGTAGAATTCCCTCACACCGCAATTGCCCACTGACCAACAAGGCCCCTATGACAACTGGCTCGCGATGGGTTCAAACGCCTCGTGCACTTTGGTGCAGCGTGATTCACAGGCTATCGCGTGTCGGTCTACCGGTTGTGCCGCGCTCCTCGCGCTCTGCGTGCGCTGTTGCGCTGTGCGGCGTGTCTCTCCTTGCCGGTTTGCTCGCGGCGCCCGAGGCCCAGGCGGTCTATGCGATCGCGCAATACGGCGAGCCGAAATACCCCGCTGATTTCAAGCACTTCGACTACGTCAACCCGGATGCGCCGAAGGGTGGCACCCTGGTGTTGGCCAATCCGAGCCGGCTCACCAGCTTCGATAAATTCAATCCGTTCACGCTGCGCGGTAACCCCGCACCGGGCGTCGACCTGATGTTCGAGAGCCTGACCATCGGCAGCAGCGACGAAGTGGCTTCCGCCTATGGCCTCCTCGCCGACGACATCAAGATCGCGTCAGACGGTCTGTCGACCACTTTTCATATCAACCCGCGCGCGCGCTTTTCGAACGGCGATCCGGTCACTGCGGACGACGTCAAGTTTTCACTCGACACGCTGAAGAGCCCGCAGGCCGCGCCGCAATTCGCATCGATTTTTGGCGAGATCACACGAGCAGTCGTTGTTGATCCGCATACGATCCGCTTCGAGTTTCATCAACGCAATCGCGAGTTGCCGCTGCTCGTGGGCAGCATGCCGGTGTTCTCGCGCAAGTGGGGGATGAAACCGGACGGCAGCCGCATCGCGTTCGACCAGTTGGCGTTCGAGAAGCCGATCGCCAGCGGGCCTTATCTGATCGATCAGTATGAGAACGGTCGCACGATTGCCTATCGACGCGATCCGAATTATTGGGGCGCGACGTTGCCGGTGCGGGTCGGCATGAACAATTTCGATCGGATCGTCTACAAGCTGTATTCGGATAACACCGCGCGGCTCGAGGCGTTCAAGGCGGGTGAGTACGACGCACTGGTCGAGTATGTCGCGCGCAATTGGGTGCGGCGCGACGTCGGCAAGAAGTTCGACAGTGGCGAGCTGATCAAACGCGAATTTCCGCAACATAACGGCACCGGCATGCAAGGCTTCGTGCTCAATACACGGCGGCCATTGTTTCAGGACGTGCGCGTGCGCAAGGCGCTCGATCTCGCGCTCGACTTTCAGTGGCTGAACCGGCAACTGTTCTTCAATCAGTACACGCGCATCGACAGCTTTTTCGCCAATACGGAATTGCAGGCGAAGGGTATGCCAACGCCTGGCGAGTTGGCGCTGCTCGACCCGTGGCGCGCCAAGCTTGATCCGGCCGTGTTCGGCCCGCCGCCGAAGCAGCCCGATACCGATCCACCGGGCTCGCTGCGCGCCAATCTGCTGCAAGCGCGCGCGTTGTTGCAGCAAGCCGGATGGACCTATCGCGACGGCGCATTGCGTAACGCCAAAGGCGAGCCATTCCAGTTCGAGATTCTCGACGATTCCGGTTCGTCCGCGCAGTTTGAGCCGATCGTTGCGACTCTCATCCGCAATCTGCAGAAGCTCGGCATCACCGCGACGTTTCGCGTATCCGACTTCGCGGTCTATCAGAAGCGGCTCGACGCATTCGACTTCGACACGACCACGATCCGGATGGCGGATGTGCAGGTGCCCGGTTCGGAGCAGATCGACCGTTTTGGTAGCAAGGCTGCGGACACCAACGGTTCCGACAATGTGATCGGGGTGAAGTCACCGGCCGTCGACGCGATCCTGAACGCGCTCGTGCACGCGCAGACGCGCGAGCAGCTGATCGACGCGACGCACGCGCTCGACCGCGTGCTGATGCATGGCTACTATGTGATTCCGCAGTGGTACAGCGCTTCGCACCGGGTGGCGTTCAAGCGCGGCCTCGCCTGGCCGAAGACGCTGCCTCTGTACTATGGTGCGGAAGGCTGGATTACGTCGATGTGGTGGTATGCACAGCCGCAAATGCCGCAATCGCCGCAAGCACAGTCGCACTGAACGCGTCCATTCATTCACCGCCTTCGCACCGGAAACGACGCCATGTGGAGCTACATCCTCAAACGCCTGCTGTTGATGATCCCGACCTTGCTCGGCGTGCTGACGCTGACCTTCGTCGTGATCCAGTTTGTTCCGGGCGGCCCGGTCGAGCAGATGCAGCACGAGCTGCGCAAAGGCGCAGAAAATGGCGCGCCGTTCGGCCTGCGCACGCATACTGGTGTCGACGCGCAGCAGATCGCACAACTGAAAGTGCTGTATGGCTTCGACAAACCGCCGCTTGAACGCTATGGCCTGATGCTCAAACGCTTTTCGACGTTCGACCTTGGTCAGAGCTATTTCCGCCACCAGAGCGTGTGGTCGCTGATCGTTTCGAAGTTGCCGGTGTCAATCAGCATCGGCTTATGGACGTTCTTTCTGACGTATCTGATATCGGTGCCGTTGGGCATAGCCAAAGCGGTGCGCAACGGTTCGCGCTTCGATATCGCGACGAGCCTCGTCGTGCTGGTCGGCTATGCGATTCCGGGCTTTGTGTTGGGCGTGCTGTTGCTGGTGCTGTTCGGTGGCGGCAGCTTCCTGCAGTTGTTCCCGCTGCGCAATCTCACCTCGGACAACTGGGTGCAATTGAGTTTTGGCGGCAAGATCGTCGACTACCTGTGGCATATCACGTTGCCGATCACGGCCTCGGTGGTGGGCAGTTTCGCCGTCGTCACGATGCTGACGAAAAACGCCTTCCTCGACGAGATCCGCAAGCAATACGTGCTGACTGCGCGCGCCAAAGGTTTGTCGGAAAAACGCGTGCTGTGGAAGCATGTGTTTCGTAACGCGTTGCTTCCGTTGATCGTCGGCTTCCCGGCGGCGTTCATCGGTGCGTTTTTCACCGGCAGTCTGCTGATCGAGACACTGTTTTCGCTCGACGGACTTGGCTTGCTGTCGTACGAATCGGTGGTGCGGCGGGACTATCCGGTCGTGCTCGGCACACTGTATCTGTTCACGCTGATCGGACTTGCGACCAAGCTGATTTCCGACCTCTGCTATGTGTGGGTCGATCCCCGCATCCAATTCGAACAACTGGAGCGCTGATGAATCGAGCCCGTCTTTCAGCCGATGCGGCGGCGCGCACCGAACCGGTTCGCGCGTTCGTGTCACCCACGCCCGCGCGCCGCGTCTGGCGGCGTTTTCGCCAGCAGCGTCTTGGCTACTGGAGTCTGATCATCTTCGTCGTGGCTTTTGCAGCGAGTCTCGCCGGGCCGCTGTGGTCGAACGACAAGCCGCTCGTAGTGCGTTACGAAGGGCAGGTGTATTTTCCGATGTTCAAAACCTATGCGGAGACCACTTTCGGCGGCGACTTCCCAACGCCCGCCGATTATCTCGATCCGTATATCAAGCATCGTTTCGACACGCCGGGCAACTTCGCCGTGTATCCGCCGAACCGGTACTACTACGACACGCTGAATTACTTCTCGAAGGCACCGAACCCGGCGCCGCCGTCGCGCGATAACTGGTTCGGCACGGACGACCGTGGTCGCGATCTCTTCGCGCGTCTTCTGTACGGATTTCGCGTGTCCGTGGAATTCGCGCTGGTGCTGACCTTGATCGGCACCGTACTCGGGATTGCCGCGGGCGCCGTGCAGGGTTACTTCGGAGGACGTATCGATATCATCGGACAGCGTCTGATCGAAATCTGGAGTGCCATGCCGGAGCTTTACCTGTTGATCATTTTCTCGTCAATCTTCGAGCCGGGGTTCATTCTGCTGATCGTGCTGCTGTCGTTGTTCGGCTGGATCGGCTTGTCCGATTACGTACGCGCGGAGTTTCTGCGCAACCGACACCAGGACTATGTGCGCGCCGCGCGGGCGATGGGGCTCTCGAACTGGCAGATCATGTGGCGGCACGTATTGCCCAACAGTTTGACGCCGGTGATCACGTTTCTGCCGTTCCGCATGAGCGGCGCGATTCTCGCGCTTACCAGCCTCGACTTTCTTGGCCTCGGCGTGCCGTCGCCGACTCCGAGCCTGGGCGAACTGCTTGCGCAAGGCAAAGCAAATCTCGACGCATGGTGGATCTCGCTGTCCACGTTCGGCGTGCTGGTCGCGATGCTGTTGCTGCTGACCTTCATGGGCGACGCGCTGCGCAACGCGCTGGACACTCGCATTTCCGATGCCATGCGCGCAGGAGGCAATCAGTGAGCGCCACGGTGGAGAACGACGCAAAACAGGCTATGACGCCGCCGCTGCTGGAACTCGACCATCTGCATGTGACCTTCGGCGACACGGTCGCAGTGAACGACGTGACGCTCGCCATCCAACGCGGCGAGCGGGTCGCGCTGGTCGGCGAATCGGGTTCGGGCAAGAGCGTGACCGCACTGTCGATCCTGCGTCTATTGAGCGACGCGCAGGTGAGCGGGTCGATCCGTTTCGATGGCCAGGACCTACTTGCGAAAAGCGAGCGCGAGATGCGCGGCATGCGCGGCTCGGACATCGCGATGATCTTCCAGGAGCCGATGACGGCTCTCAATCCGCTCTATACGGTCGGTGACCAGATTGCGGAGACGATCGTCGTGCACGACGGCGTCACGGCGAACGAAGCGCGCAAGCGCGCGGTGGCGCTGCTGGGGCGCACGGGCATCGCCGAGCCCGGCAAGCGTGTGAACAGCTATCCGCATCAGCTCTCGGGTGGTCAGCGGCAGCGCGCGATGATCGCGATGGCGCTCGCGTGCCGCCCGCGTCTTTTGCTGGCCGACGAGCCAACAACGGCGCTCGACGTGACGATCCGCGCGCAGATCGTCGAGTTGCTACTGGAACTGCAACGCGACGAAGCCGAGAAACGCGGCATGGCTGTGCTGCTGATCACGCACGACCTGAATCTGGTGCGCCATTTCGCGCAACGCATCGCGGTGATGGAGCAGGGCGTACTCGTGGAAAGCGGGTCGGTCGAGCAGGTGTTCGAGTCGCCGCAGCACCCGTACACGCAACGTCTGCTGGCGAGCCGTCCGCAGCGCACGGTGGTGCCGGTGCTGCCGATCTCGCCGGTTCTGCTCGAAGCGCGCGATGTCTCGGTCGATTTCAAAACGAAGCTGCCAGGCTTGAGCGGCTGGTTTCGCTCGGGACATTTCCGCGCGGTCGCGGATGCGAACGTGTCGGTGCGCCAAGGCGAGACACTGGGGATCGTCGGCGAATCGGGTTCGGGCAAATCGACGTTGGCAATGGCCCTGCTCGGTCTGCAACGCACGGTGCACGGCAAGATCGAGTTTCAGGGCAGGGCGCTCGGCAGCTATCGCGGCGCCGAACGGACCGCCTTACGCTCGAATATGCAAGTTGTCTTTCAGGACCCGTTCAGTTCGCTGTCGCCGCGCCAGACCATCGAGCGGATCGTGGGCGAAGGGCTCGCGCTGCACCGGCCGAACCTGAGTCAGGAGGCGCGGCGCGACAAGGTGGTGTCGGTTCTGCGCGAAGTCGGTCTCGACCGCACGGTGCTGTACCGCTATCCGCATGAGTTTTCCGGCGGCCAGCGTCAGCGGATTGCGATCGCGCGCGCTCTGGTGCTGGAGCCGCGCATCCTGATCCTCGACGAGCCGACCAGTGCGCTCGACGTGTCGATCCAACAGCAGGTGCTGAAATTGCTTGCCGGGTTGCAACAGAAGTACAACCTCGGCTTCGTTTTCATCAGTCACGATCTGGCCGTGATCGGGGCGATGGCGCATCGCGTCGCGGTCATGCAAAATGGATCAATCGTCGAAAGCGGGGACGTTGAGCAGATTTTTGCGACACCGGCGCACCCTTACACTCGAAAGCTGCTGAAAGCAGCGCTTGACCACTGATTTTGCACTCTTTCACCAATTGGGTGCGTGTCTCGATTGTATTTTTCTATTTGTTTTGACACGTGAATACTTACTGGCTAGTATCGACCAAACTTTTTTCCGTAGCCTACTGATTTTTAGGTAAAAAATACCGACCAATGCAGCACAGAAACCTAACCCAGGCTTGCACGCGCGTCGTCGCCGGGATGTTTATTGGCGTCTTGATGGCAGCAGCTCCCGGCGCGTTCGCCGACGAAGTAAGCAGTTTTAATCAGAATGCCTCATTTTCGACCCCCAGCGGGTCGAATTCTTTGTCCCCCCTCAATTCGCAATCGGCCGCTCCTGACAGCGACGGCGGCACCAAATCGTTCCTGTCCGGCATGGCCGGCAAAGCGGGCGACGTGGTGGTCGGCGCGCTGAACATGATCGGCGTTCGCTACCGTTGGGGTGGTAATACGCCCGATTCGGGGCTCGATTGCAGCGGCTTCGTTCGCTACGTGTTCCAGGACACGCTCGGTATGGCGCTGCCGCGCCGTGCCGAGGAAATGAGCCGCGTCGGCGAAAAGGTTCGCGTCAGCGACCTGAAGCCGGGCGATCTGGTGTTCTTCAATACGATGCGCCGCACGTTCTCGCACGTCGGCATCTACATCGGCGACAACAAGTTCGTGCATTCGCCTTCCACGGGCAGCACGATCCGCGTCGACGATATGGATAGCGGTTATTGGGAAAAGCGCTTTACGGGTGCACGCCGGATCGAGACCTCCTATCAGGAAGGTGAAGATCTGCGCAAGCGCGTGAATGCGTCGATCGGTGGTAATCAGTAACTGATTCAGCTCGCACCCTCGGTCGGGGTGCGACAAAAAAGCCTGCTTCGGTTGAAGCAGGCTTTTTGCGTTTGGGCGCCCGGCTACGTGTTGGCGAATCTTCCGCGCTGTCTCCCCGGCCGTGTCGGCGCTTTGGGAATGGTGACAGCCGCAGAGCGCCGGCCGGTATGACCGGCGCTGTCCTGCCGGGTTACACTGCGGCGCGGCTTGCGGCCATCTTGCGTTGCAACTCGGGCATCATCTTCGCCACGGCTTCCTCGCCGGCCAGGATCGCTGCGTTGCGCTGCGAGAAATCGCTGCCGCTCATCGCGGCCAGATTCGGCCGGATCACGATGTCGGCGTACTTGTCGAGCTCATAAGTCTTGATCGTCTGGCCCATGATCGTGAAAGTCTGCATCAGCACGTCGTACGAGCTTGCTGTGAGGCCGCTTTCCGGGCGCTGCGAGATGTCCACGGCAATCACAAAATCCGCGCCCATCTTGCGCGCGAATGAGGCGGGCACCGGACTTACCAGGCCGCCGTCCACATACTCGTGTCCACCGATCTTCACCGGCTCGAAAATCGACGGCACGCTGCATGACGCGCGCACCGCAATGCCGGTGTTGCCGCGCTGGAACAGGATCGGCTGGCCGGTTTTCAGGTCGGTGGCGACCACGCCGAGCGGCTTGACCATCTTCTCGATCGGACGGTTGTTGAGCGTTGTATTCAAGTAGTTCTGCAGCGCGACGCCTTGCAGAAAGCCGCGCGTGCGAAACGGCATCGCCCAGTCGCTGATCGACGCTTCGTCCATGGTCAGCGCGAGCTTGTTCAGCGCAAAGCCGTTCATCCCCGAGGCGTATAGCGCACCGACCACCGAACCCGCGCTGGTGCCGGCCACGAGGTCGACCTGGATATTGCGCGCCTCGAGTGCCTTGATCACGCCGATGTGCGCGAAGCCGCGCGCGGCGCCGCCGCCTAGCGCGAGCCCGACGCGGATCGGCCGCAGCGGTTTGTCGAGCGGTGGCGGGTTGGCGGTGGGCGTGGTGGCGACCGGCGTGCTATCGGTCTTGCTGCCGCCGGTCGTGGTGCAGGCAGCGAGCACCGCGGAGGCGGCCGCCAACGAGAAGTTGCGACGGGCAAGGCGAGGGGATGACGGTTTCAACGGGTTCTCCAGCAACGGCAGAGGCGGCGCGGTCGGCGCAACCGGTGTCGCGATCAGGCGGATAGTCAAACGGACGGAATTGCCGTTGGCGATTCCATGCGCTGTGGTTCTATCCCCACCCGCAGCGCGCGCACATCATAAATCAAAGCTCCGGGCACGCGTCGGTCCGGTAATGAAACGTTGCAGAGGAAATGCTCAGGCCTCCCGCGGCGCGCTTCTCGCGCGTCTTGTGCGCTGCCAATGGCCATTCGGACGAGGGCAGGCACCCCGTGTTCGGAAGGTATAATTCGGCTCTCGCATTTATTTCCTTCGTGTCTGTGCAAGGCAGCTTTCTGCTGCATGGACGCGGTCCGCTGCCGCGCTTCACTGGCAATGTTCGCCACGGCGCCGGCGCCTGTCTTCCGAGTAACCGCTAATGACCACCTCCGTCCGTACCCGTTTCGCACCGAGTCCCACCGGCTTCATCCACCTCGGCAACATTCGCTCCGCGCTTTACCCGTGGGCGTTCGCGCGCAAGATGAAAGGGACCTTCGTGCTGCGGATCGAGGACACCGACGTCGAGCGTTCCAGTACGGAAGCGGTCGACGCGATTCTCGAAGGTATGGAATGGCTCGCCCTCGATATCGACGAAGGCCCGTTCTACCAGATGCAGCGCATGGACCGTTATCGCGAAGTGCTCAAGCAGATGCAGGACGCGGGGCTCGTGTACCCGTGCTACATGTCGACGGAAGAGTTGGACGCACTGCGCGAACGTCAACGTGAGGCCGGCGAAAAGCCGCGCTATGACGGCACGTGGCGTCCGGAACCCGGCAAGGTCTTGCCGGAGCCGCCAACTGGCGTGCAGCCCGTGCTGCGCTTTCGCAATCCGCTCTCTGGTGTAGTCGCATGGGACGACGCCGTGAAAGGCCGCATCGAGATCTCGAATGAAGAACTCGACGACCTCGTGATAGCGCGCCCGGACGGCACGCCCACCTACAACTTCTGCGTGGTGGTGGACGATCTGGACATGCGCATCACGCATGTGATTCGCGGCGACGATCACGTGAACAACACGCCGCGTCAGATCAACATTCTGCGTGCGCTCGGCGCCGAGCCGCCGGTCTACGCGCACTTGCCGACCGTGCTGAACGAGCAGGGCGAGAAGATGAGCAAGCGTCACGGCGCGATGAGCGTGATGGGCTATCGCGACGCCGGCTTTCTGCCGGAAGCAGTGGTCAACTATCTGGCGCGTCTGGGCTGGTCGCATGGCGACGCGGAGATCTTTACACGTGATCAGTTCGTCGAATGGTTCGATCTGGAGCATCTCGGCAAGTCGCCGGCTCAGTACGACCACGACAAGCTGAACTGGCTCAACGCCCACTACATCAAGGAAGCGGACAACGCGCGCCTTGCAGAGCTCGCAAAGCCTTTCTTCGCCGGGTTGGGTATCGACGAAGCCGCCATTGCGCACGGCGCCGATCTGACGTCGGTGGTGGGCTTGCTGAAGGACCGTGCGTCGACGGTGAAGGAAATCGCCGAGAACGCGGCGATGTTCTATCGCACGCCGGCGCCTGAAGCCGAGGCACTGGCGCAGCACGTCACGGATGTCGTGCGTCCGGCGCTTGCCGATCTGGCTGCAACGCTCAAAACGGTGGAGTGGACCAAGGAAGCGATCGCTGCAGCCTTGAAGGCAACGCTTGGCACACACAAGCTGAAGATGCCGCAACTGGCTATGCCGGTTCGTCTGCTGGTGGCGGGTACCACGCATACGCCGTCGATTGACAGCGTGCTGATGCTGTTTGGCCGCGATGTTGTCGTGAGCCGTATCGAAAAAGCGTTGGCTTAAGCGCGTTCGCGTTTGCATTGAGAGGGTTTGCATGCGACTTGCGAAAAAAGTCGCATGCAATTGCGCAAAGGGTATTTACAAAGCGCAAATTGGCCTCTAAAATCTCGTTTCTGTTCTGCAAGGGGGGTATAGCTCAGCTGGGAGAGCGCTTGCATGGCATGCAAGAGGTCAGCGGTTCGATCCCGCTTACCTCCACCATCAGAGCAGAGTGAAGTCGTTCCGAAGTCTGGAGCTTGTAGCAAAAAAGACTTCACAAACAGCCGTAACGTAGTTAGAATATTGGTCTTTGCTGCTGACGAAAACGAAGTTCGCCGAAAGTTAAAGCGAGTTAGCAGCAAGATAAAGACAGATCTGAAAAGATTATGTCCCCTTCGTCTAGAGGCCTAGGACATCACCCTTTCACGGTGAGTACAGGGGTTCGAATCCCCTAGGGGACGCCAAACATCAGCGTCGCTTGGTAGTAGTAAAGCAGCGCAGCTTGCAGAGAAAAAACCAACGCTCGCAAGTCATGATAGGCAAACTGGAGTGGTAGTTCAGTTGGTTAGAATACCGGCCTGTCACGCCGGGGGTCGCGGGTTCGAGTCCCGTCCACTCCGCCAGACAAAGCCCGTTCATACAAACCTGAACGGGCTTTTTCATTAAAGGTGTAAGCAGTACGTTGTCCCCTTCGTCTAGAGGCCTAGGACATCACCCTTTCACGGTGAGTACAGGGGTTCGAATCCCCTAGGGGACGCCAGCAACATCGGCGTCGTTCATTGCTCAGAATAACTGAGCAGTATGAGCGATGCAGGTGGTGAGTGAGCCAGGCTCACAAGCCACGGTGCAAAAATCTGGAGCGGTAGTTCAGTTGGTTAGAATACCGGCCTGTCACGCCGGGGGTCGCGGGTTCGAGTCCCGTCCGCTCCGCCAGATTTTAAGAAGCCCACTTCGGAAGAAGTGGGCTTTTTTTATTTCCGCAGCCGCTCTGCCTGGGTATCGTCCGGGTATGCTCGGGACAAACAGCCATTGCCAGCGCGCTCGGCCTGTTTTACCGTTGACCCGACTCATCTTCGTCGTTCCACCATGTTCGATCCAACCGAAGCTCCGTCACCGTTTCATCTGCGCCTGGCCAGCATGGACGATTTCGAGTTCGCCGAGGCGCTGACTCGCAATAACATGGGTGGCTACTATCGCCGGCACCATCTGGTCTGGCGTGGCGATCTGTTTCTCGGCAGCTGGCGCGAGTCGGAGAATTTCATTCTCGAAGTGGATGGCACGCCGATCGGTGTGCTGCGCATCACCCAGGAAGGCGATTCGCTCCATATCCGCGACGTGCAGATTGCCGAGGGGCATCGGCGTCTCGGCGCCGGCACGTATCTGCTCGATATGTCGCATCAATGGGCGCGCGAGCGCGGGCTGCGCGAGTTGCAGTTGCGCGTGTTCGTCGACAATCCTGCCGCGCGGCTATACCAACGCAAGGGGTACAAGCTGGCCGGGCCGCGTCTGGCGCAACTCGGGGCGATCCGTCATCTGGCGCGGCGCGTTTGACGCACTGCGGCGAGTGGTTGCCGGTTATGCTTTACGCCGTCACTTTTGAGCGGTCTCTTCGTCCGCCTCGGTATCGTCGCGATCCCCGCTCTCTACACGATGTTCAGCGCCACGCTCGATGAACGCCCGTGGACTTTCGCCGAATGCCCGCCGGAACATCGCCGAGAACGCACTCTGACTCTGATAGCCCAACTGTTGCGCCACATGTGAAAGCGGCCGTCCCTGGCTCAACAGCGGAATCGCGCGCGCGAGAATGGCCTGCTGACGCCATTGCGAAAAGCTCACGCCCAACTCCTGACGAAACAGCCGCGCAATCGTGCGCGTACTCGCCCCCACGCTCGATGCCCATTGCTCGAGCGACTCGCCGTGCGTCGGGTCGGCGATCACCGCTTCGCACAATGCGCGCAAACGCTTCTCGTTGGGCATCGGCACGGACAGCGGCAGTGGCTCCGAACGCGTCAGCTCGTCGAGCGCGAGCGCGCCTAACAACTGTTCGCGCGTCGCCGAAATGCCTGGCGTATCGAGCGCGGCGATGACTTCGCGTAACAGATCCGATACTTCAACCACGCGCGGCGTATCCAGTCCGGCCGGGACGGTGCTTTCGGTAATGTAGAGCGTGCGCAGAAACGCATCTTCGACTGCGACCACTTCGTGTGTCACGTGCGGCGGCACCCAGATCGCCCGGGATGGCGGCACCATCCATGTCGTGCCGGTCGTCGCGACCCGCAGCACGCCGCGTGATGCATAGGCCACCTGCGCCCATGCATGCGTGTGTCGCGCGATACGCCAGCCCGAAGGCATCAGCCGCGAGCGCACGCGGATCGGGTGCGTTTGCGTCGGCTGGAACTCGGGCGGGATGTCGGCGAAGTGGACCTGGCTCGACAGGACTGAGTCAGTGGACGAATTCATGTTGAAGATCGATCCAATGGGTGGAATGCAAAAAACGCAGTGGGTGTAAACGCGCAACCCGCGAGCAGGGCGCGCTCACGCACCGGCCCATCAAGCGCGGGCCCCGGGAGCGCAGACCCAAAGGCCCAGACCCAAAACCATCGCGGGCTTCTCATTGTAGGTGTTAGGTCAGAGTCAACGTTGCATAATGTCCCGATTGCACGGATCCCGAGGAGAAGGCCATGAGTTTTGCAACCGCCGACTTGTGCGACGCACACGAGGACCAACTGGTGTTGGGCACACTGCGTGTGCTCGAACCGGTCTTTCATCTCTTCAGCCGTGCCGAGTGTTTCAGCGGCGAAGCGGTAACGCTAAAGGTGTTCGAAGACAACGCGCTCGTACGCGCCACGCTCGAGGAGAAGGGCGCCGGCCGGGTACTGGTCGTCGACGGCGGTGGCAGTCTGCGTTGCGCACTGGTGGGCGGCAACCTCGCGCAAATCGCCGAGCAGAACGGCTGGGCGGGCATCGTGCTGAACGGCTGCGTGCGCGATGCGCTGGAGCTCAATGAAGTCAATGTCGGCGTGGCCGCGCTGACCACCTGCCCACGGCGTGGCCAGAAGCTCGGCACCGGCGAGCGCGACGTGCCGGTGCAATTGCCGGGCGCGCTGGTCCGTCCGGGCGAATGGATCTATGCGGATATCGACGGCGTGCTGGTGGCGAGCGCGCCGCTGAACTGAACCCCGGCAACAGCCAGGGCAAGCCGAACCCATCATCAAGGAGAACAAACCACGATGCAGACCGTTTTTGTATACGGCACGTTGCGGGCCGGTGAAGTGAACGACCTTAGAGAGGCTGCGGCGCGCAACGAGATCGCCGCACCGAATCTGCTCGGAACGGCCACGGTGCGCGGCCATCTATTCGACTTCGGCCTGTATCCGGGCCTGGTGGTCGACGAAGCGGGCGTGGACGTCACGGGCGACGTCTACGAAATCGACGATGAACTGGTTGCGGTCCTCGACGAGATCGAAGCGGTGTACCCGGGCATCGAAGATCGTTTCCTCGCGCGGGAAGTGATGGTGAAAGTAGACGGTAACGTCGTGAACTGCCGCTTCTATCCGGTCGTGCCCCATGCGGCGAAGGGCCTTCCGGAAATCAGGTCGGGCGATTGGGTCGAGTACCGCAGCACGCGCTGATGGGGCACGACTAACCCGCAACGAGCGCACCGCGAAGCACATAACGGACGCATCTCGAACGCATCACGGGCACCTCGCGAGCACATAAAAAAACGGCCCGGCAGGCATACGCCTGTCGGGCCGCCCGGTCGGTCAGCCTTGCGACCCGGGCCGCTCTTTCATCTTGCGTGGCTGGTGAAAGCGGGCCCGGTACGACGTCGTTATTGCTGGTCCATGAGGCCGATGCATGAGGCCGTTCAGATGCCTCAGATTTCCTCGTACAGCGGCAGCGTCAGGAAGTCGGTGAACTGCTCCGACGTCGACATCTCTTCGAAGATTTGTGCAGCGCGATCGTACGGCTTCGTATCGCCGCCGACGGCCTGCTTCACCTTGTCGAGCTCCTGCGCCGACAGCTCGCGCACCAGCTCGGCCGTGACCTTGCGGCCGTCTTCGAGCTTGCCTTTCGGCGAGCGAATCCATTGCCACACTTGTGAACGCGAGATCTCCGCGGTGGCGGCGTCTTCCATCAGGTTGTGAATCGGCACGCAGCCATTGCCCGCGAGCCACGAGCCCAGGTAGTGAATGCCGACGTTGATGTTGTTGCGCAAACCGCCTTCGGTGATCGGCGCTTCCGGGCGGAAGTCCGTCAGGTCGGCCGCCGTGACGAGCACGTCGTCGCGTTGCTTGCCGATCTGATTCGGTTTGTCGCCGAGCACCTTGACGAATTCTTCCATCGCGATCGGCACGAGGCCCGGATGCGCGACCCAGCCACCGTCGTAACCGTCGCCGGCATCGCGCGCCTTGTCCGAGCGCACACCACCCATTGCCTTGTCGTTCGCTGCCGGATCGTTCTTGATCGGGATCAGCGCGCTCATGCCGCCGATTGCCGGCGCGTTGCGTCGATGGCAGGTCTTCAGCAACAGCAGCGCGTACGCACGCATGAATGGCGAGGTCATCGTGATCTGTGAGCGGTCGGCGAGACAGAAATCGCGGTCGTTCTTGAACTTCTTGATCGCCGAAAAGATGTAGTCCCAACGACCGGCGTTCAGACCTGAACTGTGTTCGCGCAACTCATACAGGATCTCGTCCATTTCGAACGCGGCGACGATGGTTTCGATCAGCACGGTCGCGCGAATCGTGCCGCGCGGCACGCCGACGGCTTCCTGTGCGGCGAGGAAGATCTCGTTCCACAGGCGTGCTTCGAGATGGCTCTCCATCTTCGGCAGATAGAAGTAGGGCGCCGTGCCGCGCGCAACCTGTTCCTTCGCGTTGTGAACCATGAAGAGCGCGAAATCGAAGATGCCGCCGGAGACGCGCTTGCCGTCCACCGTCACATGCTTTTCGTCCAGATGCCAGCCGCGCGGACGCACGATCAGCGTGGCGATCTTGTCGTTCAGCGTGTATGACTTGCCGTTCTGTTCGAGCGAAATCGTGCGGCGCACTGCGTCCTTCAGATTGATATGGCCGGTAATCTGGTTATCCCAGCTCGGCGCATTCGAATCTTCGAAGTCGGTCATGTACGAATCAGCGCCCGAATTCAGCGCGTTGATGATCATCTTGCGCTCGACCGGTCCGGTGATTTCCACGCGGCGGCATTGCAGATCTTGCGGCAGCGGCGCGATCTTCCAGTCGCCTTCGCGCACGCTTTTCGTTTCGGCGAGGAAGTCGGGGCGCTCGCCGGCATCGAGACGTTTGGTGCGTTCCACGCGCGCCTGCAGCAGCTGCTGACGGCGCGGTTCGAACGTGCGATGCAGCGCGGCGACGAGCTCGAGCGCTTCGCGGGTGAGGATCGCTTCATAGCCCGGCTTGATCTCAGCCGTGATTTCCATGCCCTGCGGCAGCGACAATGATGACAGCGGATTCGCCATGGTTTCTCCTTGGTCGGTCAGATTGCAAAGGTGCAAATGTTGAGATGCGGTTGAATTGCGTCGCGGGATCCGGGTGGTAGCTGTCATGCGCCAGGGCTGTGGCGTGTGCGGCTGCCACCGGGATTGCCGGTGCTGCCCGTGCCGCTACTGCGGCCGGGCAACGCGAGGGATTTCAGAAAAGCGAGCAGATCGTTCATACCTCCGCCCGCGCCATGCGGCGTGACACCCAATTCTTCGGCTGGTGCGTTTTGCCGGTTAAGCCAGAAAGTTGTGAAGCCGAACCAGCTCGCGCCCGCCACGTCCCAGCCGTTCGACGACACGAAGACGATCTCGCGCGGCTCTGCGTTGAAGGCTTGCGTGCCGAGCGAGTAGGCCGTCGGCGAGGGTTTGTAGGCGCGCACTGTGTCGACGGATAGGACATGGTCGAACAGGCGCGTCATGCCGGCGCTCTTCACGGCGATGTCGAGCATTTGCGGATTGCCGTTCGAGAGGATCGCGAGACCGGGCCTTGAACCTGCGCCTGCTCCGGTTTTGCCGCCCGCAGGCGCAGGTGTGGACCCAGAAGAGGCCAAAGGCGCGTCGCGCAACTGGCGCAGCGCGGGCACGGCATCGGGAAAAGCGGACAGGCACGCATATTCGTCCATCAGACGCTTCTCCGCCGCGCGGCCCAGCGTGAGATGCAGTTTCTTGGCGGCGAAGCGCAAGGCGTCGAGCGTGATGTCCCAGAACGGCCGGTAATGAGCACCGGGCGCGCCGGCCGGATCGGCGAGCGTACGCAGCTGCGTGTATTCGATCTGTTTTTGGCGCCACAACTGCGAGAGCGCGTCGCCGTGGCCTGGGAACATCTGCTCCGCAGCAGCGATCACCGAATGCACGTCGAAAAGCGTGCCGTATGCGTCGAAAATCACTGCTTTAGGGAAGGGTGTCGTTGTGGCCGACATTGCCGTGCACTCCTATCAGAGGTCAGGATGGATTGTATTAGTGATGCTGTACGCTAAAAAAGAGGCTAAACGTCACTTGATCTTTTACTTTCATACACCTAATCTGACGCGCACCGACCACTTTGCTGCACAACGCCCCCAAGGGGACTTCCTTCGAGGCGTCGCGGCTCCGCTCCCCATGGATCGTTTCAAGCAGATCGAGACTTTCGTTGCCGTTGCGGCCAAGGGCAGCCTTTCCGCCGCGGCGCTCGCCGAGGGCGTCGCGCCCGCGATCATCGGCCGCCGCATCGATGCGCTCGAAGAGCGTCTCGGCGTTAAACTGCTGGTGCGCACCACGCGCAAGATCACGCTGACCTTCGAAGGCTCGGCGTTTCTCGAAGATTGCCAGCGCGTCATCCACGACATGCAGAACGCCGAGGCCAGCGTGTCGGCGGGCGGCGTGAAGGCGAGCGGCCATTTGCGGCTGTCGGCGCCCGCCGGGTTTGGGCGCCGGCATGTTGCGCCGCTGGTGCCGGCCTTCACCGTCGCGCATCCGGATGTGTCGATTACGCTCGACCTGTCCGACCGGCTGGTCGACCTCGTCAACGAGGGTTTCGACTGCGCCGTGCGCCTCGGCGAGTTGCCGGATTCGTCGCTGGTGTCGCTCAAGCTCGGGGAGAACCGCCGCGTGTGCGTGGCTTCGCCGTCGTATCTGAGCCGGCGCGGTTCGCCGCATACGCTGGCCGATCTCGCGCATCACAACTGCCTCGCGCTCGGCGCGAGTGCCAACCAGCAGCGCGGCTGGATGTTCCAGCAGGGCGACAAGGTCGTGTCGATCAAGGTGTCCGGCACGATGGAGTGCTCGGACGGCGCCGTGCTGCATGAGTGGTGCCTCGAGGGTTACGGGCTTGCATGGCGCTCGTGGTGGGAGGTCGGCACGGATATCGCGGCTGGCCGGCTGGTGAGCGTGCTCGATGAGTTCGCCGCGCCGCCGATCGGCATCCATGCGGTCTTTCCGCAGCGCCGGCATTTGCCGCTGCGGGTCAGGTTGTTTTTGGACTTTCTCAAGCATACCTACGGCCATCCTGATTACTGGGGCTGAGGCTGACCCGCGCAACGGGTTTCCGATATGCGGACAGACCCGCACGACGGCCTTGGCCTCATTTTCTGCGAACTACAATCCATTGAAGCGGCTTTCAAGCCGAGCCTCGTGGGACGCTCACGCCGCGCTGCACGCAGCCGGCGACGGAGGGCATCATGTTCAGGCACATCCTGGTTCCGACCGACGGTTCAGACCTGTCACGCAAAGCGATAGACGGCGCCATCGATCTCGCGCAGGCCGTCGGCGCTCGCGTGACCGCCTACGCGTGTCTGCCGCAATATCCGTACTCGCCGTTCTCCGACGTGGTGATCGAACCACCGGTCGAGTTTCTGCAGCGCAGCGAGCGCGAAGCGCAGGTGCACCTGAGAGAAGTCGAGCTGGCCGCGCGCCGTGTCGGCGTCGCGTTCGACAGTCGCACCAGCGTGCATCCGGCGCCGTACCTCGGCATCATCGAAGCGGCCGAGCAGGGTGGCTGCGACGTGATTTTCATGGCGTCGCATGGGCGGCGCGGTCTCGGCAGCCTGCTGATCGGCAGCGAGACGCAGCGGGTCCTGACGCATACGAAGATTCCAGTCATCGTGTACCGCTGAGGTGCGCGTTCGCGATCCCCATTGCGGGCAGATACGGCATAGCAAAAAAACGCGCCGGCGATGAGGCCGGCGCGTCCTGTGCTCGCCGCACAATGCGTTGTGCTGGCTTTCTTTCCGCTGCTGCCATCTCTCCCAGATTCCAGCCATCAGGGCAGACCGGCGTACTTCAGCCCTGATGGCTGCTCCTCCCTGACAGCGGCCCTCTAACGGAGCCGCTTTTTTGTCTGCCTTGCCGTTCCCGCGATCAGACCACAGGGTACTTAAGCCACCTTCTTGTCGAAGAACTGTTCGTCTTCCGTCGAACCGTGCAGCGCGGTCGTCGATGCATCGCGCTCGACCGTTTGCGTCACGGCGTCGAAGTAGCCGGTGCCGACTTCGCGCTGGTGCTTGACCGCGGTGAAGCCCTTTTCGGCCGCAGCGAATTCAGCCTGCTGCATTTCGACGAAGGCGGTCATCTGGTTGCGGGCATAGCCATGCGCCAGGTTGAACATCGAGTAGTTCAGCGCGTGGAAGCCGGCCAGCGTGATGAACTGGAACTTGTAGCCCATTGCGCCGAGTTCGCGCTGGAATTTGGCGATGGTTGCGTCGTCCAGGTTCTTCTTCCAGTTGAACGACGGCGAGCAGTTGTACGACAGCAGCTGGTCCGGGAACTCCTTATGGATCGCGTCGGCGAATTTCTTCGCGAACTCGAGGTCCGGCTTGCCGGTTTCGCACCAGATCATGTCGGCGTACGGCGCGTAGGCGAGGCCACGCGAGATCGCCTGTTCCAGACCCGGCTTCGTGCGATAGAAACCTTCCACCGTGCGTTCGCCCGTCAGGAACGGCTTGTCGTTGTCATCCACGTCCGAGGTGATCAGGTCGGCGGCTTCAGCGTCGGTGCGAGCCAGCAGTACGGTCGACGTGCCGGAGACGTCGGCGGCCAGACGCGCGGCGGTCAGCTTGGCGATGTTTTCGCGGGTCGGCACGAGCACCTTGCCGCCCATGTGGCCGCACTTCTTCACCGAGGCGAGCTGGTCTTCGAAGTGCACGCCTGCCGCGCCGGCTTCGATCATGGCCTTCATCAGTTCGAATGCGTTCAGCACGCCGCCGAAACCGGCTTCCGCGTCGGCCACGATCGGGGCGAAGTAGTCGATATAGCCTTCGTCGCCCGGATTCTTGCCTTCCGACCACTGGATCTGGTCAGCGCGCGTCAGCGTGTTGTTGATGCGCTTCACGACGAGCGGCACCGAGTTCGCCGGATACAGCGACTGGTCCGGGTACATTTCACCGGCCACGTTCGCATCGCCCGCCACTTGCCAGCCCGACAGGTAGATCGCCTTCAGGCCGGCCTTGACCTGTTGCATCGCCTGGTTGCCGGTCAGCGCACCGAGCGAGTTCACGAACGGCTCGTTGTTGACGCTTTCCCACAGCTTTTCCGCGCCGCGCTTGGCAAGCGTGTGCTCCACTTGCAGCGAGCCGCGCAGACGGATCACGTCTTCAGCGGTGTACGTACGCTTCACGCCCTTCCAGCGCGGATCGGTTTCCCATTGCTGTTGGAGTTGCTTGGCTTGTTGTTCGCGCGACATGGTGTGCTCCTTGGTTGCCTGTAATGGATGGGTGACTGTTGTCTTCGTCGAAGCGGCGGGCCGTTTGAGGCGTTTCGTTTCGTGAAGTCTTATATAAGAGTCTAGGCAAATCGACCGTCGCGCAATAGCTGCCAAGGAGCGTTTTTAGAATATTTATTTTTGTTAAAAATCAATTACTTGAATAGCACGTTTCGCATTAAGAAACGTCTTTTCCCATCTTGCAATAGGCTCCGTTGTGCCTTGCAGCACGATTTTTTACGACGCAAAAAAATTTTCCACATCGTGAAATTTCGCTGGTGCCCAAAGTGTGGACGAAAAAAAACCGATGCCTGAGCACCGGTTTCTTTCGACTGACGAACGGCGCAGGGCCGTCCGGGTCTTTTCAGGCCGCCTTACGTGCTGAACGAGCCACGTAAATAGCGCTTGCCTGATGATATTGCTGAGTCGCTGCTTAGCTGCCGCGACGCGCCGTACGCGGGCCGTCGCTGCGGCGTGCGCCGTAGCCACCGTCACGCGAACCGCCGCCGAAGCCGCCTTCACGCGAACCGCCGCCAGCCGACTTGCCGGCCCAGCCGCCACCATTGCCGCTACCGCTGCGCGAACCGCCGCCGTTACCAGCCGGCTTGCCTGCGCCGCTGCCGAAGCGACGGCCACCACCGCCATTGCCACCGCCCGGACGGCCACGGCCCCCAAAGCCAGGACGGCCACCGCCCGACGGAGCCGACTTGCGCGGCTCGAAGCCTTCGACGACGTTGACCGGCAGCGGGGTGCGCACGAAACGCTCGATGCGCTTCAGCGCGCCTTGTTCCGCATGGTGCACGAGGCTCACTGCGATACCCGAGCGGCCAGCACGGCCGGTACGGCCGATACGGTGCACGTAGTCTTCAGCGAACTTCGGCAGGTCGTAGTTGAACACGTGCGTGATGCCCGGGATGTCGATACCGCGAGCGGCGACGTCCGTTGCCACCAGCACGCGCACACGGCGCTCGCGCAGGGCCTTGATCGTGCGGTTACGTGCGCCTTGCGGCAGATCGCCGTGCAGGGCAGCCGATTCGAAACCGGCGTCGGCCAGACGGCCAGCCAGTTGGTCAGCGTCCATCTTGGTTGCCGTGAAGACGATGGCCTGGTCGAGGCCCTCGTCACGCAGCAGATGGTCGAGCAGACGATCCTTGTGATCGCGGTCGTCAACATAGTGGACGGTTTGCGCGATGTTGGTGCGTTGTTCGAGGCGTTGAACGATCTCGATGCGTTCCGGATCCTTCAGCAGACGGCCGGTCAACGAGCCGATCTTGCCGTCGAGCGTAGCCGAGAACAGCATGGTTTGACGCGTAGCCGGCGTAGCGGCGACGATCGTTTCGATGTCTTCGATGAAGCCCATGTCCAGCATGCGGTCAGCTTCGTCGAGCACGAGGATCTGCAGTTGCGACAGGTCAATACGGCCGCGTTCCAGGTGGTCGATCAAACGGCCCGGCGTAGCAACCAGGATTTCCGGGTTCTTCGCCAGCAGCATCAGCTGTTGACCGTAAGCGACGCCGCCCAGAATGCTGACGGTACGCAGACGCTTGAGGTGCTTGCCATACGTGGCAGCAGCGGTGGTGACCTGCATCGCGAGTTCGCGGGTCGGCGTCAGAACCAGCATGGTCGGACGGGCAACCGGTTGCGGACGGCGCGTGCGGGCGCCATCGGCCGGACGCGGTTCACGCGGCTGGCTGGCTTGTGCTTTTTGCAGTTGCGAAAAACGCTCGATGGCGGGCAGCATGAACGCGGCGGTCTTGCCCGAACCGGTCGGGCTCGAGACCATCAGATCGCGGCCGGCGATGCCAGCGGGGATCGCGCGTTGCTGAACCGGAGTCGGGTTTTGATAACCAGCGGCGGTCAGGGCGGAGACGACATCCGCGGAGAGACCGAGCGACGCGAACGACGGGCCGGTCGACACTGCGGCTTCTGCAGCGACAGCTTCCGGAGCGGCAGCAACAGCTGCGGCTTGTGCGGGAGCGTCGGCAAGACCGAGGGCTTGATCGGCGATGGCGTTCAACGGGCTGCTGGGGGTATTGCTCGAAGTCATGAGAATCCTTGGTACACAGGGAATTAAAACGTCGGCGCCAATCGGCATACCCAAGTCGTCGGATTCAGCGAGCAAAGAAGCAGCGAGCAAATCGAAAAACGGGGGCAGCTCGCGACAATAAAGGCGAGCTTTTCGTTAGAAGCTGTATCGGATGCGACATGCCAACACGGCGTGCCGCCAGCCTGGGACATGATCGCCCGTAGGGGGCTAGGCAGGAGGGGACAGGTTCTAAACTGGATTGGAGCTAAACGCTACGAGGCGCTGCGCCGCAAAGGCCGCTAGAGGAAAGCCGGGCAAAGCAGTGAAGCGCAGGCAGCATTGTATAGGGTTTTGTTGCACTGCGCCACTAGTAGGAAGTTTCCTGGCGGAAAACCTTCGTTTGGCTGCCCGACGACGGATTTAGCCGCGGGGGCAGATTCAGGCGGCGGTGCCGCTCTTGAGGGCTTCGATCAGTTCGACGTATTGCTGCTTTGCCGCGTCCTGCGCGGTGCCTTTGAGCGCGGCCCACGCATCGTACTTGTATTTGCCGACGATATCGGTGAAGCCGGGTTTGTCGCCGTGGACGTCGCCATCGATGGCCTGCTTGTAGAGGGCATAAAGGCGCAGAAGGGTAAGGTTGCCCGGACGCTCGGGCAGTTGCTTGGCATCTTCCTGGGCCTGGACGAATTGCGCGTTGATGTCTGTCATGGTGGTTTTTTGCCCGGCTTGCGGGGTTGGTTCTGGCTGGGCCGATGATCATAACAACTGCATGCGGCGGCGGGGCCGAGGGGTTATTCCAAACATCCATCCCCACCCGGCGGGCACACCCAAAACCGCATCTGCACGCGCCGTGCCGATTACAATACGGTCCATGACTCAAACTGTGCTTCTTGCTCTCGATACCTCGACCGAATTCTGCTCGGTAGCGCTCCTGTCCGCCGTCGGCGGCGCGGCGAGCCAGACAGCGGACCAAGGCAACGCCGAACCCCGGATCTGGATGCGCCACGAGCAAACCGGCGCAGTCTCCAGCACGCGCCTCTTGCCCGCCATTCGCGAACTTTTCGACGAAGCCGGCCTGAAACTGGCGAATTGCAATGCCATCGCCTTCGGCTCCGGCCCCGGCTCATTCACGGGTCTTCGCACTGCGACAGGCGTTGCTCAGGGCCTCGCGTTCGGCCTGAATCTGCCGGTCGTACCGGTCAGCACGCTGCTGGCCTGCGCGGAAAGCGCACGGCTGCGCGACCCGTCGGCGACCCGTGTGCTCGCCGCGCTCGACGCCCGGATGGACGAAATCTATTGGGCCGACTACGCCTGGGACGCGGCCGTTGGCGAATGGCGCACGCTTCAGGCGGCTTCGCTCGACGCGCCGGAACGGCTCGTGTTGCCCGATGTCCCCTTCACGCTGGCGGGCAATGCTGCTGCGGCCTTCGGCGCGCGGCTGCCCGCCGTCGCGGCTGCGCGAACCGTCGACAGCGAAGCGCTGCCGCATGCTGTGCCGCTCGCACACGCGGCGTTGCGCGCGTTTCGCGCCGGCCGCACGGTGCCCGCGGATCAGGCCGCGCCGGAATACATTCGCGACAAGGTCGCCCAGACCACGGCGGAGCGCGTCGCCGAAAAAGCCGCCAAGGCCGAGCAAGCTGCCAGGATGGCACATGAAGCGGACCATGGTGAGGGCCGGCAATGAGCGGGGTGTTGCTGGCGGACCGTTATATGTCGCCGATGACCGAAGCCGATCTGGACGAGGTCGCGGCCATCGAAAAGCTTGCCTACGAATTCCCCTGGAGTCGCGGCAATTTCGGCGATTCGCTGCGTAACGGCTATTTCGGCATCTGCATGCGTCACGTAACCGGTTCGCTGATCGGTTATTGCGTGCTGATGCCGGTGGTCGATGAAATGCATCTGCTCAATTTGTGCGTGACGCCCGCCGCGCAAGGTGCCGGCGCCGGGCTCGCGCTGCTGCGTGAAGCGGTGCGCATTACGCGCGCCGAAAAACTCGACGGTCTGCTGCTCGAAGTGCGGCCCTCGAATCACCGGGCTATCCGGCTTTACGAGCGTTTCGGCTTTGCGTCGATCGGCCGGCGCAAAAACTATTATCCGGCGCGGCATCGCAGCCGGGAGGACGCCATCGTGATGCGTTTCTCGTTTGCCACGGAGGGCGCAGATGGCGCTGCATGAATCGGTACTGGAAGAGTTCGGGCTCGCGCCGCTGTGGGTGCGTCGCGGGATGTCGGCGGCGCAGGAGAGCGCCGTTGACACGGGCGTCGAGCAGGGCGCTGGTGCGTTAGCGAACCAGGCGGCGCGTCGCGCACCGCCACCAGCGCAGGAGCAGGCGCAGGGGCGAGCGCAAGCGCCGACCAATACACGGCAGCCGACAAGCCAGCCCACGCCGCAGTCGCGAGCAACTGAGCCGCCGGCGTTCGACGCTCCACCCGACGACGATTTCGCATGGTTCGACGATCAGCCGGCCCACGCTCCTGCGGAAGCGCGTCGCGAGGCGCCCGAGCCCTCATCGATCCAGACGCTCGACTGGGACGCGTTGAGCGAGCAGGTCGCCGCGTGTGAACGCTGCCGTCTGTGCGAGAAACGCACGAACACGGTATTCGGCGTCGGCGATCGCAATGCCGACTGGATGCTGATCGGCGAAGCGCCGGGCGAGAACGAAGATCGCCTGGGCGAGCCGTTCGTCGGCCAGGCCGGCAAGCTGCTCGACAATATGCTGCGTTCGCTGACGCTCGCGCGTGACAGCAACGTCTATATCGCCAACGTAATCAAATGCCGCCCGCCGGGTAACCGCAATCCCGAGCCGGACGAAGTCGCGCGTTGCGAGCCTTACCTGCAACGCCAGGTCGCGCTGGTCAAGCCAAAGCTGATCGTCGCACTGGGCCGCTTTGCCGCGCAAAGTCTGCTGAAAACCGACGCGAGCATTTCGTCGCTGCGCGGCCGCGTGCACGAATACGAAGGCGTGCCGGTCATCGTCACCTATCACCCGGCGTACCTGCTGCGCAGCCTGCCCGACAAGGCGAAGGCCTGGGCGGACCTGTGCCTCGCGCGCGACACGTGGCTCGCGGCGGGCGGCGTGCCGTCCAACGCGGCAAAGTGACGGACGCGAACGGGCCGACGGCGCGCTTCGCCGCCGCGCCCGGCTCATCCGCGGCGATCCTCGGGAAGCTGCTTGATACATTGCGCGAACCGGCCGTGCGCGATCTCGCGTGGTTGCTGCTGAGCGCCAATTTGTTGCGCGCGCAACCACCGGTAGGTGTGCTCGCGAGTCCTTTCGACACGCAGCAGGAAGCTGATGCAACCGTCGACTGGTTGTGCGCGCTGGACGCCGATCCTGCCGACCTGCACCGCGATCTCGCCGCGACGCGTATCACGCGTCTTGGCCGCTACGCGGAATGGTTGCTCGGATGGTTCCTGCAACATGGACCGGCGACGCGGCTGGTTGCGGCCGGTGTGCCGCTGCGACGCTCGGGCGTCACGCTCGGTGAATGCGATTTTCTCGTGCAGACGCAGCAGGGCGCGCGCCTGCATTGGGAGCTGGCGGTGAAGTGCTATCTGCATGCGGGCGAAAGCCGCACGCAGTTAACCACGCAGTCGGTGGCGCACCTGGCCGATTACGTCGGCCCGAATCTGAAAGACCGCTTCGATCTGAAGCTCGCGCATGTTCTGAATCATCAGTTGCCGTTGAGCGCGCGCGAAGAGTTCGCATCGGTCGGCCACGCAGGGCCGTGGACGCCGCAGATGTTCATCAAAGGCTGGCTGTTCTATCGTGCTGGCGAGATGCCGGCCGATCCTGTCGAGCTCGATCCGTCGCATGGACGTGGCTGGTGGGTCACGCGCAACGATTGGCCGGACTTTGCCGCGGCGCATGCGCAAATGTGGCGCGTGCTGCCTCGGTTGGAATGGCTTGCGCCAGGAAGGTACGAGCCGGGTGCTGCGGGTACGCCGGGCGAGGCGGAAGAAGTGGAATTCGCTTTTGTCGATGCCCGAACGCTCGCTGCGCAAACTTCACATCTGCACGGGCCGACAATGGTCGCGGCGTTCGTCGACGACAACGCAGGCAACCGTATCGAACGCTCGCGCGGCTTCATCGTGCCCAACGAATGGCCTGAGCTTGCGCAGGCCTACGCGCGGCAGCCGTAGGAATCGTGGGAACGATAATAGGGCGCACGGAAGCGATAGTGGCGTAAAGCCGTGCAACGCAGCGGATACTACTGCCGCAATGCCAAAGCGCTTTCGCCCCTCACCACCACCGATAAAAATGATGCACCGGCCCGACGCCGCTGCCGACGTCCAGCCGATCGCTCGCCTGCAACGCGCCGGTCAGATACAGCTTGGCGTCAGCGACCGCGCTCGCCAGATCGGCGCGCTGCGGAATCAGTGCCGCAATCGCCGACGACAGCGTGCAGCCCGTCCCGTGCGTATTCTTCACCGGCACGCGCGGGCCGCCCAAACGCAGCGTGCCGCTTTCCTGGATGAGCCAGTCGGGGCTGTCCGCCGCGCTCAAATGGCCGCCCTTCATCAGCACCGCCCGTGCGCCAAGCGCACGCAACGCTTCGCCTTGCTCGACCATACCGGCTTCGTCAGTGGCAGCTTGCACGCCCAGCAAAGCCGCTGCTTCCGGCAGATTCGGCGTCAGCAGATCGGCCAGTGGCAGCAACTCGTCGCGCACCGCTGCAACAGCATCCGGCAGCAACAGCGCGTGATTGCTCTTCGAAATCATCACCGTGTCGAGCACGACATGCTTCGGCTTGTGCCGCCGCAGCGCGTCGGCGACCGCACGCGCGATTCCCGCATTCGCCAGCATGCCGATCTTCACGGCATCGATACGGATGTCGTCGAACACCGCATCGAGTTGCGCGGTAATGAAGGCGGGCTCCGGCGCATGAATCGCCGTGACGCCGCGCGTATTCTGCGCAGTGAGCGCGGTGATCACGCTCGCGCCGTATGCGCCGAGCGCCGAGAAAGCCTTCAGATCGGCCTGAATGCCGGCGCCGCCGCCGGAATCGGAACCGGCGATCGTCAGCACATTGGGAATGGGTTGAGTCATGGCAAAGCGAGGAAAGGGGGAAGGCGCGGGCAGTAAGCGCGGTGCCCGCCGCGGGTCAGTGCTTGACTTCGCCAATCAGCGCGACCGAGTCGAACGCGCGCTGATTCGCCTGGTGGCGGCGCATCACGAACCACATCATCACGCAGACGAAGGTGCCGAATAGCACGATCACCGCCGTGACCGGCACGTCGAGCCACACCAGCACAGCGTACAGGCAGAGCATCACGAGTACCGAGAGATTTTCGTTGAAGTTCTGCACGGCGATCGAGTGCCCCGCCGACAGCAGCACGTGGCCGCGATGCTGGAGCAGCGCATTCATCGGTACGACGAAAAAACCCGACAGGCCGCCGACGATCATCAGGAAGATATACGCGACGATCAGATAGCCCGGCACATGCACACGGCCGAAATACAGGCCCCAATGCGTGGGGAACAGATCGCGTGTGTAGAAGGCCATCAGCATGACGGCGATGCCCATCATGATGCCGACCGGAAGTACCGTCAGCGACTTCTTCAACGGCACGCGCGAGGCTGCGTAAATCGCGCCGACTGCCACGCCGACCGCAACCACCGCTTGCAGAATGGCGGCTTCCGAAAGCGACATGTTCAGCGACACCTCGGCCCACTTCAGCACGATGAATTGCAGCGTCGCGCCGGCGCCCCAAAAAAGCGTGGTGACGGCGAGCGAGATCTGACCGAGCTTGTCACGCCACAGCACGAGAAAGCAGTCGGCGAAATCGGTGACCAGCTTGATCGGGCCGCGTTCCTGTTTCGGATAGCGCGCGCCGGTGTCGGGAATGCGCAGGTTGAAGAGCGCCGCGATCACGTAGATGGCCATGATCACCAGCATCGCTGCTTCAGCGGGCGTGTTGACCGTGGGGATGTGGTGCCTGAGGATCGGTGCGGCGATGTGCGGGCTGATGAGCGCGCCGCCGAGCACTGTACCGAGAATGATCGAACCGACCGTGGTGCCTTCGATCCAGCCGTTCGCGGCGACCAGCCGGTCAGGCGGCAGCAGTTCGGTGAGAATGCCGTACTTGGCCGGCGAGTAGGCCGCCGCGCCAAAGCCGACGATGCCATAGGCGAGCAACGGATGCGCGCCCACCAGCATCGTGATGCAACCGACTACTTTGATGGTATTGGTGACGAACATCACCTGTCCCTTTGGACGGGAGTCGGCGAAGGCGCCCACGAAGGCGGCCAGAACGACGTACGACAGCACAAAGAACAACTTGAGCAGCGGCGTCATCCAGTTCGGGGCGTGAAGATCTTTCAGCAGTGCGATAGCAGCGATCAGAAGCGCATTGTCGGCCAGCGACGAAAAAAACTGCGCGGCCATGATGGTGTAAAAACCTTTTTTCATCTGATGCGATGCTGTCCTCGCTGCGGTCTGTCTGCCCCGGCCGTGTGCAAGGCGTCCGGGCTTATACCGTTCGAAATGGGTTGTGCGCACGGCTTTATATCATGAAAATAGCTGGATTCGGACTAGCAGAATCCTTGATCGCACCGCCCAGCGGGCTGCCGAGCACTGAAAACGCCCTGTAAGCTCCTGATTCGCAAGCGTCTTTACGAAAACTACCCATGCCGCGCCCCCTCTCAGCCACGATTCACACTGCTGCACTCGCCAATAATCTCGCCGTTGCCCGGCGCTACGCAGCAAAATCCAAGATCTGGGCCGTCGTCAAGGCAAACGCCTATGGACACGGCCTCGCGCGTGCTTTTCCCGGCTTGCGCGCAACCGACGGCTTTGGTCTTCTGGACCTCGAAGAGGCGGTGAAGTTGCGTGAATTGGGCTGGGCCGGCCCGATTCTGTTACTCGAAGGCTTTTTTCGTCCGACCGATATCGACGTGATCGACCGCTACAGCCTGACCACGGCGCTGCACTCGGACGAACAGCTGCGCATGCTCGAAATGGCGCGCCTGTCCAAGCCCGTCAATATCCAGCTGAAGATGAACACCGGCATGAACCGCCTTGGTTACACGGTGGAAAAATTCCGCGCCGCGTGGGAGCGCGCGCGGGCCTGCCCGGGCGTCGGCCAGATCACGTTGATGACCCATTTCTCGGACGCCGACGGCGAACGTGGCGTCGCCCATCAGATGGAAGCGTTCGAGCGCGGCGCGCAGGGCATTGCCGGCGCGCGCAGCCTCTCGAATTCGGCGGCGACGCTGTGGCATCCCGAAGCCCACTTCGACTGGGTTCGCCCAGGCATCATCCTGTACGGTGCGTCACCCTCGGGTGTGACGGCCGCGATCCAAAGCACCGGCCTGCAACCGGCCATGACGCTCGCCTCCGAACTGATCGCCGTGCAGACGCTCGCCGAAGGCCATACGGTCGGCTATGGTTCGGCGTTCAAGGCGCGTGGGGCGATGCGCATCGGCGTGGTGGCCTGCGGTTACGCGGATGGTTATCCGCGGGTCGCGCCGGAAGGCACGCCGGTGATCGTCGACGGCGTGCGTACGCGGATCGTCGGACGGGTGTCGATGGACATGCTGACCGTCGACCTGACGCCAATCCCGACGGCCAACGTCGGCTCGCGTGTCGAGTTGTGGGGCACGTCGCTGCCGATCGACGACGTCGCGCAGGCGTGCGGCACGATCGGCTACGAGCTGATGTGCGCGGTAGCGCCACGCGTGCCCGTGCGCGCGGAGTAAGGCACGGCACTGACGTGCGGGCTTGTGGGCCGCCGTGCTGGCGGTCTCGATGACGGTGCAAAGACAATCCCAAAGACGGTCGCAGTGTGGTCACCGGTGAGCTGCTCAACGAGGTCCCCAGCGAGCGCATCAATCCAAAGAACAGCAACCCAGGCAAGGGCGCGTGGCTAAACAGAAGACGTTGTACATCTGCAGTGAATGCGGCGGCCAATCGCCGAAGTGGGCCGGGCAGTGCCCGTCATGTAATGCGTGGAACACGCTGGTGGAATCGGTCGCGGAGACGCCGTCCACGCATCGCTTTCAATCGCTCGCGAAGAGCGCGCCGGTGCGGCGTCTCGCCGATATCGACGCGTCCGACGTGCCGCGTTTTTCGACCGGCGTCAGCGAGTTCGACCGTGTGCTGGGCGGCGGTCTGGTGCCGGGCGGCGTGGTGCTGATCGGCGGCGATCCGGGCATCGGCAAATCGACGTTGCTGCTGCAGTCGCTCGCGGAAATCGCCGCGGACAAACGCGCGCTCTATATCAGCGGCGAAGAATCGGCCGCGCAGATTGCGTTGCGTGCGCAACGACTTTCGTTGCTGGAGCCTGGCTCGAAGGCGAGCGAATTGCAACTGCTCGCGGAAATCCAGCTCGAGAAAATTCAGGCGACCATCGCAGAACAGCGGCCGGACGTTGCGGTGATCGACTCGATTCAAACCGTTTATTCCGACGCGCTGACCTCAGCGCCTGGTTCGGTCGCACAGGTGCGCGAGTGCGCGGCGCAATTGACGCGCATCGCCAAACAGTCGGGCACTACGATCATCATGGTCGGTCACGTGACCAAGGAAGGCGCGCTCGCCGGGCCACGGGTGCTCGAGCACATCGTCGATACGGTGCTTTACTTCGAGGGCGACACGCATTCGTCCTTCCGTTTGGTGCGCGCGATCAAGAATCGCTTCGGCGCGGTCAACGAACTCGGCGTGTTCGCGATGACCGAGCGCGGTTTGCGCGGTGTCGCCAATCCGTCGGCGTTGTTTTTGTCGCAGCACGAGCAATCGGTTCCGGGGTCGTGCGTGCTGGTGACGCAGGAAGGCACGCGGCCGCTGCTGGTCGAAGTGCAGGCGCTGGTGGACTCCGCCAACGCGCCGAATCCACGGCGCCTTGCAGTAGGGCTGGAGCAGAACCGCCTCGCGATGCTGCTGGCGGTGCTGCACCGGCACGCCGGCATCGCCTGTTTCGACCAGGACGTGTTCCTGAACGCGGTGGGCGGCGTGAAGATCACCGAGCCCGCGGCCGACCTGGCCGTGCTGCTCGCGATCCATTCTTCGATGCGCAATAAGCCGCTGCCCAAGGGGCTGGTCGTATTTGGGGAAGTGGGCCTCGCCGGCGAAATCCGGCCGTCGCCGCGCGGTCAGGATCGTCTTAAGGAAGCAGCCAAACTGGGCTTTTCGGTCGCGGTCATTCCGAAGGCCAATGCACCGAAACAGCCGATTGAAGGCTTACAAGTTGTTGCAGTGGAACGGATCGAACAGGCCATCGATCGGGTCCGCACGCTTGAATAGACGGGGTTCTGGCGCCTGCGGGCGCCCGTCAGTCCGTAATGGCCAGTAAATATCTCCATATTGGCTGTAACCTACCCGACATTCCTTTTTCCTAAGCTGGCAGGGTATTGCATCCCTTCTGATGCCCGAAAAAGGATCGCGCCTTGAAACAGTCATATGAAACCGCTGCCGAGCGGCCCATGCAGGTGCGCGGCTGCCGCGTCTCCGAGCCGATTCGCCAGCCTTGGGGTGGGGCTTGCCGGATTGTCGAGTGGATCGACACGACGGGGCAGATTTCGCGCCGGGTAGTGGCCGAAGATGTTACCGCCGCCGAAGTGCGCGCGACGATCAACCGTCATGTGGAAGGCCGCAAGCATTTCCTGTACGACGACGAAAAAACGCCGCGCCAGGTTTTGCCTCGGCAAACGGCGGTGCGGCGCTGAGATGTTGGGGCGACAGGGGGCGTTAGCCTGACCTTCCTGAATTGCGAGTTAATCGCTGTCGGGCGCAGACGCGCCAGCTAGCCAAACCTCAGACGCCTGGCCCGGTCTTGGCTTGGCCTTCGCTTAACCTTAGCCGCGTTTCATTGGCGCTTAACCGGGCTGGCGACCATCGTCTCCGGCATCGTTTCCGTTCTGGCCTTCGGTCATCGCCGCGTACGCCTCGCGGTTGAACAGCGGATGCTGTGCGGCTTCCGCCGGCGTCAGCACCGGCGAGACGCAGCAGTCCAGCGATTCCAGCAGCAACACCCATTCCTCCAGCGGGCGCTTGACGATCAGGCCGGCCAGCTCCTGCGTCAACGCGGCGGCGTCCGGGCCGCCGATCGCCTGGCCAAGGCTCCAGTGACGCGTCGCCCATTCGGGCCGGTCCAGCGCCATGCACAGTGTTTCCCAGAACTTCAGTTCGAGCGCGCCGACCGCGAGCCAGCGATTGTCGAGCGTCCGATACAGGTTGTAGCAGGGCACGCCGCCGTTCAGCAGACTGGCGCCGGCCGCGGGCGCGGCACCCTCATTGGCGAGCGCCACTTGCGCGACGACGTTGTGCGCGTAGGTGGCGTGCGTCATCGATACGTCGACGAAGCGGCCTTCGCCGCCACGCGACACATGCCATAGCGCGGCGAGAATCTGCGTCACCGCGCTCAATGCGCCGCCAAGCAGGTCGGCAATCTGGAAATTCGGCAGAATCGGCGTGCCGTCGCGGCCCGCCAACTGATCGAGCACGCCCGCGTAGCCGATGTAGTTCAGATCGTGACCGGCATGGTCGACAAACGGACCGCTGGCGCCGTAACCGCTGATCGCACAGTAGACCAGCCTCGGATTGAGCGCGCGCAGGGTTTCATAGCCGACGCCGAGGCGCTCCATCACGCCGGGCCGGAAACTTTCGATCAGCACATCCGCTTCGGCCGCGAGTGCACGCAATACGTTGCGTCCCGCTTCTGATTTGAGGTCGAGGCGCGTCTCGCGCTTGCCGCGATTCACGAGGCGGTAAAACGCGCCCGGGCGGCCTGCCACGCGGTCGCCGGACGACTGCATCATCGTTCGGGTGGGGTCGCCCGCGCCAGGCGCTTCGATTTTCAGCACGTCGGCGCCGAGTTCTGCAAGCCGCAAGGCGGCCACCGGACCGGGCAGCAGGCGCGTCAGGTCCAGCACGCGCAGCCCTTGCAGCGGAGCAGGTGCTGCCGCGGATGACGACGCAACCGACGGCGCGGCTGAAGCAGCAGACGCAGACGCAGACTCAGATGAAGACGCAGACGAGCTCACGGGTGACAAGGGCTACCTCCGATCGATGCTGGCGCGGACCGCGAACAGCCTGCGGCTAGCCGATTTGTTCGAGTTCCTCGTGAGTCTCGAGCCATTCGGCTTCGAGCGTTTCGAGGCGCGCGTTCACATCTGCCTGACGGCGGATCGCCTCCGTCAGTTTGCTCTTCTGCTCGGGCTCGTAACTGGCCGGATCGACGACGAACGCATCGAGCGTCGCCTTCTCCGCGTTAAGCGCGTCCATTTCCTTTTCGATCTTCGTGATGCGGCTTTGCAGCGGCTTTTTCAGGTGCGCGAGCTTCTGACGCGTTTCCGCTTCGAGACGGCGTTGCTCCTTGCGATTGACGCCGCCGTCTGCGCTATCCGCGCCGTTCGACGCCGTGCCCGTTTTCAATGCCGCCCGTTGTTCCGCGGCATGTTGGAGCAGCCAGTCGCGGTAGTCGTCGAGATCGCCGTCGAACTCCTGCAGACGGTGTTTGGCGACCAGCATGAACACGTCGGTGGTGGCGCGCAGCAGATGCCGGTCGTGCGATACCAGAATCAGCGTGCCCTCGAATTGCGCGAGCGCCATGGTCAGCGCGTGACGCGTTTCGAGATCCAAGTGGTTGGTCGGCTCGTCGAGCAGCAGCAGGTTCGGCTTTTGCCAGATGATCAGCGCGAGCGCCAAACGGGCTTTTTCGCCGCCCGAGAACGGCGCGATTTTCGCGGTCGCCATCTCGCCGGAAAAGTTGAAACTGCCGAGGAAGTCGCGCAATTCCTGTTCGCGCGTATCCGGTGCAAGACGCGCCAGATGCTGCAGCGGCGTGTCGTCCGGACGCAGGGTTTCGAGCTGATGCTGCGCGAAGTAGCCGATGCGCAGGCCCTTGCCTTCGCGCACATGGCCGCCGAGGGCTTCGAGCGTGCCGGCGAGCGTTTTGATCAGCGTCGACTTGCCCTGGCCGTTCGCGCCGAGCAGGCCGATGCGCTGACCATTCTGGATCGACAGCATCACATGGTCGACGATTGGAATTTCGCCATCCTCACCGCGGTAGCCGCAGCGCACGTCTTCCATCACCATCATTGGATTCGGTGCGGAATCGGGCGTGCGGAATTCGAACGTGAACGGCGAGGACGCATGCGCCGGCGCGATCATCTCCATCTTTTCGAGCGCCTTCACGCGGCTTTGCGCCTGCCGCGCCTTGGTGGCCTGCGCCTTGAAACGGTTGATGTAGCTCTGCAGATGCTCGACCGTGCGCTGTTGCTTCTCATACGCGCTTTGCTGCAAGGCGATCTGTTGCGCGCGCAGGATTTCGAACTGCGAGTAGTTACCGCCATAACGCTTGATCTGCTGATGCTCCAGATGCAGCGTGACGTTGCAGACCGAATCGAGAAATTCGCGGTCGTGCGAGATCACGATCAGCGTGCCCGGATAGCGGTGCAGCCAGTCTTCGAGCCAGACGATCGCGTCGAGATCCAGGTGATTGGTCGGTTCGTCGAGCAGCAGCAGGTCTGAGCGGCACATCAGCGCCTGCGCCAGATTCAGCCGCATGCGCCAGCCGCCCGAAAAGCTGCTGACCGGCTCGCGCGTTTGTTCGAGCGTGAAGCCGAGGCCGAGCAGCAACGCCTCGGCGCGGGCCGGCGCGGTGTAGCCGTCGGCGTCGGCGAATGCGGCGTGCGCTTCGCCTTCCGCGGCGCCGTCATGCGCGGCTGAGGCTTCGGCGATGCACCTTTCGATCGCGCGCAACGCGGCGTCGCCGTCGAGCGTATAAGCGAGGGCGGTTTTATCGGCGGCGGGGGTTTCCTGCGCGACGTGGGCGATCTGCCAGTTCGGCGGGATAGAGAAATCGCCGCCGTCGGCGTGCAGTTCGCCGAGCAGAACGGCAAACAGCGTCGACTTGCCCGCGCCGTTCGCACCCACCAGGCCGGCCTTCTCGCCGGGGTTGAGGGTGAACGTGGTGTTTTCAAAGAGCGGCTTGGTGCCGCGCGCGAGGCTGAACTGGTTAAAGCGGATCACGAAGAGGCCGACTGAAGAAAAACGCTATTTTAGACTGCTGGGGCTGACACCGGGCGCTCAGTCAGGATCGGCCATTCGGCCGACTGTACCGGCGCGGCTTTTGGCATAGACTGACGGCTTTCATGGGGAGAGCATATGACATCGATTTATTCGTTTTCTGCACGTACGCTCGGCGGCGAGGAAGTGAGCCTCGAGCGCTATCAAGGCAAGGTCTTGCTGATCGTCAATACGGCGAGCGAATGCGGGTTCACCCCGCAGTACGCGGGGCTGCAAAAGGTCTATGACACTTACGCGGCGCGCGGCCTCGCGGTGCTCGGTTTTCCATGCAATCAGTTCGGCAAGCAGGAACCGGGTGACGCTACGCAGATCGGCAGTTTCTGCGAAAAGAATTACGGCGTGACCTTTCCGATGTTCGACAAGATCGATGTGAACGGCGCCAATGCGCATCCGCTGTTCCGCTATCTGACGGGCGAGGCGCCGGGCTTGCTGGGGCTCGAAGCGATCAAATGGAACTTCACCAAGTTCCTGATCGGCCGCGATGGCAACGTAGTGAAGCGCTATGCGCCGCTGACCAAGCCCGAGGCGATTGTCGAAGACATCGAAAAGCAGTTGTAATGCGCGGCGTAGCAGCCGGGGCGCTACAGGATCGGCGAGAACAACCGCGCCACGTGCATTAACACGCGCCGCAGCGCGCTCGCGTTGCGGTACTCGTTGCGGTCGATTTCGAGCGACTCCGAGAAATCTTTGAGTAGCATCGCTTCGACATCTTTGGCGAAGCCGCGGTCCACGGTCAGTACCATGATTTCGAAGTTCAACCGGAACGAGCGGTTGTCGAGATTGGCGCTGCCGATGGCCGCCGCTGCGCTGTCGATCAGCACGACCTTCTGATGCAGGAAGCCCGGCTGGTAGCGGAAGATACGGATGCCCGCGCGCAGCGAGTCGTACGCATACAGTTTCGAGGCGGTGAACACCACGCGGTGATCGCGTCGGCACGGAATCAGAATGCGCACATCCACGCCGCGTAGCACTGCCAGTCGCAACGCGGCGAATACGGCTTCGTCGGGGATGAGATAAGGCGTGGTGATCCAGATCCGCTCGCGTGCCGCATTGATCGCTTCGACGAAGAAGAGCGAGCAGGTCTCCTGTTTGTCGGCTGGACCGCTCGGCACGACGAGGCAGTGCATGCCCTCGTCGGCTGGCTGGAAAGCCGGCATGGCGAACTCGGGCAACTGCTGGGTCGCCCAGTGCCAGTCCTCGGTGAACACGAACTGGATGCTGGCGACAGCCGGGCCGCGCACTTCAATATGCGTGTCGCGCCATGGCGACAGGGGTGGCTTGCTACCGAGATATTCGACACCGACGTTGTGTCCGCCGACAAACGCGCGCTCACCGTCCACCGAGACAATCTTGCGGTGATTGCGGAAGTTCAGCTGCAAGCGGTTCACGAAGCGGCGATTGGTGGCGAACGGGTGCGTCTCCACGCCGGCCGCGCGGAGCGCCGCCACGTAGCGGTGGGGCAGATCGAAACTGCCGATGCTGTCGTACAGGAAGTAGACGCGCACGCCTTGCTGCGCTTTCGCGATCAACGCGTCTTTGAGCATCTCGCCGAGCGCGTCGTCACGCACGATAAAGAACTGCACGATCACGTAGTTGCGTGCGCCTTCGATCGCCTCGAAGATCGCCTCGAAAGTGGCGGCTCCGTTCACCAGCGTGCGTACCGAATTGCCCGGCAGGAACGGCATGCCACCCAGGCGCGTGAGCGAATGCACGAGTCTCGCGCCAAGCTCCTGTGTAGGCAGCCCTGCCGAGGAGGCCTGCGTATCCCATACCTGAGGATGGGCGCGTGTGCGCAGCAATTCGTTTTCGATGCGGCGAGCGTCCGCGTAACCCTGAAATTTGCTGCGACCGAGGAACAGGTAAGGCACCAGCGTCAGATACGGCATGGCGACCAGCGACACGGCCCACGCGATCGCGCCTTGCGACGTGCGGGTGTACAGAATCGCGTGGCACGCCGCCACCACGCCGAGAATATGGGCGAGGGCGACCAGTGGGCCGATGTGAAGCAGGTCGAATTCCATAGGCGGGCGAAGGGTTGGCAGGGCGCCGCCACTGCTGCCTGACGGCGCAGCGTGCAGCTGACCGCGCCCATCTTACCGAACGTGCGTGCGTTGGGGTGGCGTGACGGTCCAGCTTCTTCGGGGATTCCGCGAATGCGGAGGGGCGGGCGGGGAGAGACGGGCGGTGCTGGCGTGTGCGGCCAGGCGCTGCGACACGCGCGGGAGGCAATCAATGTCTGCAGCGCGTGTCGTGCGATAAAGCGGTCCGGCGATCCGGCGATCCGGCGGTCCGGCGGTCCGGCCACCGGCGATCCAGCGTTATACCGGCAGATCCGCGGCCTGAATCAGGAACACGTTGTCGTCGCCGGCACTCGTCGACAGCCAGACCAGATCGAGGCCGCCAAAGGCCGCTTCGACGTTCGCGCGCTCGTTGCCGATCTCGACCACCAGCACGCCGTTTTCGGTCAGCCAGTTGCGCGCTTCGGCGATGATCCGGCGCACGATGTCCATGCCGTCCGCGCCGCCTGCCAAAGCCATGTCCGGCTCGTGCTTGTACTCGGCGGGCAGTTCCTGCATGGAAGTGGCGTTCACATACGGCGGATTGCTGATGATTACGTCGTAGCGGCGCTCGGCGAGCGGCGCGTACAGGTCGCCTTCGAAGAGGGCGATGCGGTCATCGAGATGGTAGTCCGCGACATTGCGCGTGGCGACTTCGAGAGCGGGTGCGGAGAGATCGACGGCGTCGATATCCGCGTTCGGGAACGCATGCGCCGCGAGGATCGCGAGGCAGCCGGAGCCGGTGCACAGTTCGAGCACGGCGCCGACCTGTTCAGGATCTTCGACATACGGCTGCAGACCGTCCTGCAGCAACTCGCCGATGAACGAGCGCGGCACGATCACGCGTTCGTCCACGTGGAAGCGAAAGCCGTGCATCCACGCTTCCTGCGTGATGTATGCCGCCGGTACCCGTTGGCCCGCGCGGCGCTCGATCACGTTCAGCACGGCGTCGACCTCGGCCGCGGAGAGACGCGCGTCGAGGAACGGCTCCAGCAGATCGAGCGGCAGATGCAGCGTGTGCAGTATCAGATAGGCGGCTTCGTCGTAGGCGTTGGCCGAGCCGTGGCCGAACGACAACTCGGCCTGATTGAAGCGCGACACCGCGAAACGCAGCAGGTCGCGGACAGTGGAAAACGGGAGCGTCATCGCAGAAATTCCTTGGTCAGGCGATCAGTTGTTCGAGCACGCGGCGATACACGTTCTTCAGCGGCTCGATGTGTGCGACTTCGATATGTTCGTCGATCTTGTGGATGCTGGCGTTCAGCGGGCCGAATTCGATCACCTGCTCGCAGATGCGGGCGATGAAGCGGCCATCCGAGGTGCCGCCGGTGGTCGACAGTTCGGTTGTGACGCCGGTTTCGTCCTTGATGGCTTTCGCCAATGCGTTCGACAGGTCGCCGCGCGGCGTGAGGAACGGCAGTCCGCTCACAGTCCATTGCAGGTCGTATTCGAGATTATGTTTGTCAAGCATCGCATGGACGCGAGCCTGCAAGCCTTCCACCGTGCTTGCCGTCGAAAAGCGGAAATTGAACATCACGTCCGCATGGCCGGGAATCACATTGGTCGCGCCGGTGCCGCCATGGATGTTCGACACCTGCCAGGTGGTGGGCGGGAAGTACTCATTGCCGTCGTCCCAGCGTTCGGCGACCAGCTCGGCCAACGCGGGCGCGAGCAGATGTACCGGATTTTTCGCCAGATGCGGGTAGGCAATATGGCCTTGCACGCCCTTGACGATGAGCTTGCCCGACATGGAACCGCGCCGGCCATTCTTCACCATGTCGCCGAACTGCGCGCTCGACGTCGGTTCGCCGACGATGCAGTAGTCCATGCGCTCGCCTCGCGCCTGTAGCGCTTCGACGACCTTGACGGTGCCGTCGGTGGCGGGGCCTTCTTCGTCGCTCGTAATCAGGAATGCGATCGAGCCACGATGCGCGGGGTGCGCCGCGACGAATTCCTCGCTTGCCACCACGAAGCCGGCGATCGACGACTTCATGTCCGCCGCGCCGCGCCCGTAGAGCTTGCCGTCACGATGGGTCGGCTCGAACGGCGCCGAGTGCCATTGTTCGAGCGGGCCGGTCGGCACGACGTCCGTGTGGCCGGCGAATGCGAGCAGCTTGCCGCGCGTGCCGTCGACGCCGCGTTTGACGGCCCACAGGTTGGTCACGCCGTTCGATTCGATCGTCTCGTGCTCGAAGCCGAGCGCGGACAGGCGCTCGATCAGGAGGCGCTGGCAATGCTGGTCGTCGGGCGTGACAGACGCGCGCGCGATCAGTTGTTCGGTAAGGGCGAGGGTGCCGGACATGGATTCAGTACAAGCCACTTTGAAATGAAAAAATGCCGGCTGGCGGTTGGACACCGCAGCCGGCAACAGCTTTTATGCAACGCGGCGAGGCCACGTTTTACTACCCGTTGCGGTCGATCGTGGCGCTGAGCCTGGCGTTCAGCCCCGTGCGTCGAGTCACGCGAGCGGGACTGCGCGTCAGCAAACAGCCTACGCCCGGACAAACAGCGTCAGGCAAACAGCGCCGTGTATTCGTCCGCGGAAAAACCGAGCGACTTGACCTTTCCGTTGACCACCAGCACCGGCCGCTTGATTACCGACGGCTTGTGAATCATCAACGCGATCGCGCCCGACTGCGTGTCCGCCGCCGCCTTCATGTCGTCGGACAGGCCGCGCCAGGTCGTGCCGCGACGGTTCAGCAATGCGTCGAGTTTCACGTCCTTCAGCCAGTCCTGAACCAGCGGCTCGGTTACGCCGTGCTTCTTGAAGTCGTGGAACTCGAACTCGACGCCGTGTTCTTCGAGCCACACACGGGCTTTCTTCACGGTGTCGCAGTTCGGGATGCCGTAGACGACGGTCTTGGTGCCGCGTGCCATCAGTCGCCTCGCAGCAGCTCGTTCAGGCCGACCTTCGCACGCGTCTTGGCGTCGACCTTCTTGACGATCACGGCGCAGTACAGGCTGTGCGAGCCGTCCTTCGACGGCAGGTTGCCGGCCACCACCACCGAGCCCGCCGGAATGCGGCCGTACGTGACTTCGCCGGTTTCGCGGTCGTAAATCTTGGTGCTTTGGCCGAGGTACACGCCCATCGAAATCACCGAGTTTTCTTCGACGATCACGCCTTCCACCACTTCCGAACGCGCGCCGATGAAGCAGTTGTCTTCGATGATGACCGGGTTCGCCTGCAGCGGTTCCAGCACGCCGCCGATGCCCACGCCACCCGACAGGTGGACGTTCTTGCCGATCTGCGCGCACGAGCCGACGGTCGCCCACGTGTCGACCATCGTGCCTTCGTCCACATAGGCGCCGATGTTGGTGTACGACGGCATCAGCACGACGTTCTTCGCGATGAACGAGCCGCGGCGCGCGATGGCGGGCGGCACCACGCGGAAGCCGCCGGCGGCGAAGTCTTCAGCGGTGTAGTTGGCGAACTTCGACGGCACCTTGTCGTAGAACTGGGAGTACCCGCCAGCCGGTTGCACCACGTTGTCTTCGAGGCGGAACGACAGCAGCACGGCTTTCTTCAGCCATTGATTGACGACCCAGTCGCCGTCCTTCTTTTCGGCCACGCGCAGCGCGCCCTTGTCCAGTTGCTCGATGGCGTGGGCGACGGCTTCGCGCACGTCGGCCGGCGCGGCCTTCGGCGACAGGTCGGCGCGGTTTTCCCAGGCGGTATCAATGATCTGCTGAAGTTGTTGCGACATATGCGTGCTTTTCTGAAGAGTTGAAGTCTGAAGAAGGGAATGCGGTGCGCGGGGTTGCTGAATATGAAAATTCGCGAAAAACTCAACCCGCGAGCGCGCGGCAAAAATCGACGATCCGTTGTGCGCCCTCCGTGCATTCGTCGACATCGGCGACGAGCGCCATGCGCACGAAATTGCGGCCGGGGTTCACGCCATGCGCAGTGCGCGCGAGGAACGAGCCCGGCAGAACCGTCACATTATAGTCGGCGTAGAGGCGCTGGGCGAACTCGGTGTCCGACAGGCCCGTGCGCGAGACGTCCGCCCACAGGTAGAACGCGGCGTCCGGCAGGCGTACGTCAAGCACCTCGGCGAGCATCGGCGTCACGGTGGAAAACTTCTGCACGTACTTCGCGCGGTTCTCGCGCACGTGCGTTTCGTCATTCCAGGCCGCGATGCTGGCACTCTGGAACACCGTCGACAAGGCCGTGCCGTGGTATGTCCGGTATAGCAGGAAGTCTTTCAGGATCGCCGCGTCGCCCGCCACGAAGCCCGAGCGCATGCCTGGCACGTTCGAGCGCTTGGACAGGCTGGAGAGCATCACGAGGCGCTCGAAGCCGCGGCCAAGCTGGTGGGCCGCTTCCAGCCCGCCGAGCGGCGGATTGGCTTCGTCGAAGTAAATTTCCGAGTAGCACTCGTCCGAGGCGATCACGAAGCCGTAACGGTCCGACAGCGCGAACAGCTCGCGCCAGTCGTCGAGCGTGAGCACGGCGCCGGTGGGATTGCCGGGCGAGCACACGTACAGTAGCTGCGTGCGCGCCCAGATGTCGGCCGGGACCGCCGAATAGTCGCAGGCGAAGTTGCGCGCCGGGTCGCTATTCACGAAGTACGGCTGTGCGCCGGCCAGAAGCGCCGCGCCTTCATAGATTTGGTAGAACGGGTTCGGACAGAGTACGATCGCAGGCTCGCCGTTCGCATTGAGCTTGGGGTCGATGACCGTTTGTGCGAGCGCAAAAAGCGCCTCGCGCGAGCCCGCCACCGGCAGCAGCTGGGTGGCCGGATCGACCGGGGGCAGGTTGTAGCGCTGTGTCACCCATTCCGCGATCGACTCGCGCAGTGCCGGCGAACCGATGGTGGCCGGATACGCGGACAAGCCGCCGAGCGAGGCGATCACCGCGTCGCGAATCAGCGCGGGCGTGGGATGTTTCGGTTCGCCGATGCCGAAGCTGATGTGCGCGAGGCCGGCCGGCGGCGTGACGTCCTTGAAAAGCGCACGCAGCTTTTCGAACGGATAGGGCTGGAGGGAGTCGAGTAGCGGGTTCACTGGGCGGATCGAGCCTGATCGAAGATGGGCGCAGAGGAAGGCTGGCACGCATGCTGACCGTAAAACGCGTGAAACACGCGAAAAGGGCGGCAGCGGCGGCGAGCGGATGATTATAGCGTGGCGGCGCGCACGGGAAATTCATGGCGGCGCCAGGCGTGTAAGACGCGGCGAAACCCGCCAGGCGGCGCAGGCAATGCGACGCAGCGGGAACGACGCGAACCGCAGACGGTTCGCGCAAAAAAGAAGCAGGAGCAGCAATGTATGTAGCAGGAACGGAGACATCTGGACGATTCGGACGAAGCGGACGAAGAGGGCGCAAGAACGCCGCCGTCGGCAAAGTCAGCAACATCGCCCGCAGGAGCAGCAACCGCCGCGGGAGTCTCGCATCATGACCAACTGGCTTCGCAATGGCTGGCCGACGGGTTGGCCTACCCTGGCGATCATGCTGGGCGCCTCGGTGTGGGGGATGATCTGGTATCCGCTGCGCATGCTGAATGCGCTCGGCGTGACCGGCACGGCAGCCAGCGCGCTGACGAGCGGTGCCGGTTGTCTGTTCGTCCTGCTGGTCCGTTATCGTGCGCTCAAGACGGTGCGCTGGCACTGGCTGCTGCCGGCTCTTGCGCTGGCCGCCGGCGTGACCAATCTCGGCTTCGTGTGGGGCTCGATCCACGGCGAGGTGATGCGCGTCCTGCTGCTGTTCTATCTCACCCCCGCATGGACCGCGCTCTTTGCGCACTTCATCCTGCACGAACGGTTGACCTGGTCGGGCGCCGGTCTCGCCGCGCTGTCGCTGGCCGGCGCGATGACCATGCTGTGGTCCCCGCAACTCCGTATCCCCGTGCCCGGCAACCTCGCCGAATGGGCAGGGCTCGCGGGCGGCATGGGTTTCGCGATGAGCAACGTGCTGATCCTCAAGACGAGCCGCGTGCTGCCTGAGATGAAGCCCGAAATGCGCACCGCGACGATCTTCGGCGGCGCGGCGATTTTCAGCGCCTGTGCATCGCTGTTCGAGGCGATGCCCGCACCGCCCACCGGCGCGCATCTCGGCACGGCCGCGTTGCTAGTGCTCGGCCTCGGTTTTCTGCTGGCGTCGAATAATATGCTCGTGCAGTATGGACTCGCGCGCGTGCCGGCCAATCGGGCCTCGATCATCATGCTGTTCGAGATCGTGGTGACGGCCTTGTCTGCGTGGCTGTTCGCCGGCGAGTCGCCGGGCCCGCGCGAATGGGCAGGCGGCGCGTGCATCGTGCTGGCGTCGGCATTATCCAGTTGGGTGCACCGGACCAGGGCCTTGCCGCCTGATCCGGCCAATCAGGATGCGGGTCTCGACGCCGACGATGGCGTAGACCGTAAGGACGCTAAGAACCGCTCGCGCGCGATGGTATGATTGCCCCTCATTAGCTGGCGCACGCTTCATCGCGTGCGATCGGCGCCCGTGTCGCGGGGGTTCGCGGGCCGTTTCGCTGCATCGGCGAACGGCTGGTGCGGCCTTCACGAGCCACCTTTTATTTTCCCTTTTCAAACAGCGAAATCGCCGTGCGTCTGACCTCGATCAAACTCGCTGGCTTCAAGTCATTCGTCGATCCCACGCATTTCCAGGTCCCGGGCCAGCTCGTCGGCGTAGTCGGACCGAATGGGTGCGGCAAGTCCAACATCATCGACGCCGTGCGCTGGGTGCTCGGCGAATCGCGCGCTTCCGAGCTGCGCGGCGAGTCGATGCAGGACGTGATCTTCAATGGCTCGACCGCGCGCAAGCCGGGTAGCCGCGCCAGCGTCGAACTCGTGTTCGACAACGCCGACGGCCGCGCCGCCGGGCAGTGGGGGCAGTATGCCGAAATCGCCGTCAAGCGCGTGCTGACGCGCGACGGCACCTCGAGCTACTACATCAACAACCTGCCGGCGCGCCGCCGCGACATTCAGGACATCTTCCTCGGCACGGGCCTCGGGCCGCGTGCGTACGCGATCATCGGGCAGGGCATGATCGCGCGCCTGATCGAGGCGAAGCCGGAAGAGCTGCGCGTGTTCCTCGAAGAAGCCGCGGGCGTGTCGAAGTACAAGGAACGCCGCCGCGAAACCGAGAACCGCCTGCACGACACCCGCGAGAATCTGATCCGCGTCGAAGACATCGTCCGCGAACTCAGTGCGAACCTCGAGAAGCTCGAGGCGCAGGCGATCGTCGCCACCAGGTACAAGGATTTGCAGGCCGACGGCGAAGAGAAGCAGCGTCTGTTGTGGCTGCTGCGCAAGAACGAAGCCGGCGGCGAGCAGGAACGCCAGCAACGCGCGATCGAACAGGCGCAGATCGACCTCGAAGCGCAAACCGCAAAGCTGCGCGAAGTCGAAGCCCAACTCGAAACGCTGCGCGTCGCGCATTACTCCGCCAGCGACGCGATGCAGGGTGCGCAAGGTGCGTTGTACGAGGCGAATGCCGAAGTCAGCCGCCTCGAGGCTGAGATCAAGTTCATCGTCGAATCGCGCAACCGCACGCAGGCGCAGATTGCCGCGTTGACCGCGCAGCGCGAGCAGTGGCAGTCGCAAGCGCAGAAGGCGCAAGACGATCTCGAAGACGCTGAAGAACAACTGGCCGTCGCCGACGAAAAGGCCGCGCTGGCCGAAGACGAGGCCGCCGCCAGGCATGACGCGATGCCGGCGCTCGAAGCGCGCTGGCGCGATGCGCAGACCGAACTGAACGCCGAGCGCGGCGGTATCGCGCAGACCGAACAGGCACTCAAGCTCGAAGCCGCGCATCAGCGCAATGCCGATCAGCAATTGCAGCAGTTGCAGCAGCGTCACGAACGGCTGAAGTCGGAAGCGGGCGGTCTGGATGCCCCTGACGAAGCGCAGCTCGAAGACATGCGCGCGCAGCTCGCCGAGCACGAAGAAATCCTGCACGATGCGCAGGCCCGTCTTGCCGACGCGCAGGAAACGCTGCCGCGTCTCGACGGCGAACGGCGCGTGGCCCAGGAACGGGTGCAGTCGGAAAGCGCACAGATTCATCAGCTCGACGCACGCCTTGCCGCGCTCAAGCAACTGCAGGAAAACGTCCAGACCGAAGGCAAGATCCAGCCGTGGCTCGAAAAGCACGAGCTGAGCGGCTTGCCGCGTCTGTGGAAGAAGCTGCACGTCGAAGCCGGCTGGGAAGCCGCGCTCGAAGCGGTGCTGCGTGAGCGCCTCGCCGCGCTGGAAGTGTCGAACCTCGACTGGGTCAAGGCGTTCGCCACTGACGCGCCGCCTGCCAAGCTCGCGTTCTACGCCCCGCCGGCAGCCGGTCAGCCGGTTGCTGCGCCGGCGGGCTTGCGTCCGTTGCTGTCGCTGGTTCGTATCGACGACGCAGGCATTCGCGCCGTGCTGAATGACTGGCTCGGCCTCGCCTTCGTCGCTGACGATCTGCAGCAGGCGCTCGCCATGCGCGCGCAATTGCCGGAAGGCGGCTCGATCGTCGTCAAGGCCGGCCACGTCGTGACGCGTGTCGGCGTCCAGCTGTATGCGGCCGATTCCGAACAGGCCGGCATGCTGGCCCGTCAGCAGGAAATCGAAAATCTGGGCCGCCAGGTGCGTGCGCAAGCTTTGCTCGCCGATGAGGCGAAGGCCGCCGCGATCCGCGCCGAAGCCGCGCACACGCAAGCCGCGCAAGCTTTGACCGATGTGCGTCAACAGTCGGAGCGCGCGACCCAGCGTGTGCACGCCTTGCAGATGGACGTGCTCAAACTCGCGCAAGCGCATGAGCGTTACACGCAGCGCAGCACGCAAATCCGCGAAGAGCTCGAAGAAATCACCGCGCAGATCGAAGAGCAGCGCGCTTTGCGTGGCGAGTCGGAAGCGAACTTCGAGCGTCACGACTCCGAACTCGCCGAATTGCAGGCGCGTTTCGAAGATCACCAAATGGCCTTCGAAGCACTCGACGAAGCGCTCACCGCCGCGCGGGCCCAATCGCGCGATCTCGATCGGGCCGCCACCGACGCGCGCTTCGCCGCGCGCAACATGGCGAACCGCATCGACGAATTGAAGCGCAGCATCCAGGTCTCGCACGAGCAGAGCGAGCGTGTCGCCGCGTCGCTGGAAGATGCGCGCGCCGAACTGGAAACGATCAACGAGCAAACCGCGCATACCGGTTTGCAGGACGCGCTCGATATCCGCGCGGTCAAGGAAGAAGCGCTGCACGCCGCGCGTCTGGAACTGGACGACCTGACGGCCAAGCTGCGTGCCGCCGACGAAACCCGTCTGACCGCCGAGCGTGCGCTGCAGCCGCTGCGCGACCGCATCAACGAATTGCAACTGAAGGAACAGGCTGCACGCCTGAACGGCGAGCAGTTCATCGAGCAACTGGCGGCAGCCGGTGTCGATGAGGCCGAGTTGCAGGCCAAGCTCACGCCGGACATGAAGCCGTCCTATCTGCAAGGCGAAGTCACGCGGATCAACAATGCGATCACCGCGCTGGGCCCGGTCAACATGGCCGCGTTGGACGAACTGAAGGCGGCTACCGAGCGCAAGACGTTCCTCGATGCACAATCGGCTGACCTGAACAACGCGATCGAAACGCTGGAAGACGCGATCCGCAAGATCGACGGCGAAACGCGTACGCTGCTGCAGGGTACCTTCGACGAAGTGAACCGTCATTTCGGCGAGCTGTTCCCGCGTCTCTTTGGCGGTGGTCAGGCCAGGCTGATCATGACCGGCGACGAAATTCTCGACGCCGGCGTGCAAGTGATGGCGCAACCGCCGGGCAAGAAAAATTCGACGATTCACCTGCTGTCGGGCGGCGAGAAGGCCTTGACCGCCACCGCGCTGGTGTTCGCGATGTTCCAGCTGAATCCCGCGCCGTTCTGTCTGCTCGACGAAGTGGATGCGCCGCTAGACGACGCCAACACGGAACGCTTTGCGAACCTCGTGCGCGCGATGTCGGACAAGACGCAGTTCCTGTTCATTTCGCACAACAAGATCGCGATGGAAATGGCCCAGCAACTGATCGGCGTGACCATGCAGGAGCAGGGCGTGTCGCGGATCGTTGCCGTCGACATGGAATCGGCTGCTGGTTTCGCCCAGAATATCGGTTAAGTTTTCGTTTAAGTTTTTGTTCAGGTTGATCATCGCGGGCGCCCGCGTTCAGCGCAGCGGCCATCGGCCGCGCGACACGTGGGGCGGGCGCAGAGCCGCGCAGACAGAAGAATTGCTGATGGAGCATGCATGGACGAGTTGACACTCGGTTTAATCGGCGCGGGTGCCGTGGTGGTCGGGGGCGTGGTCGTGTACAACGCATGGCAAGGCGCGAAGGTGCGCCGCAAGATGCCGCGTCCAATGCCGGCCGATACCGCCGAAAATTTCGCGCGGGACGATCAGGAGGAGCAGAGCCCGTTTATTGAACCGGCCCGGCCGACCACGCGGCGCGAGCCGGTAGTGGGCTCGGACCCGGCGACGGAAACCGCTGCGGCGCGCGTCGAACCGACTTTTGGCGCGACAGCCGCGCCGCTCGATACGCCGGCCGATATTCAGGCCGAGACGACTACGCCGAATGGCTATCCGGAAGCGGAAGGCATTGCTGAAGCTGAAGGCGGCCATGCTGCGACGGCCGATGAGCCGATCCTGCCCGCTGCCACGACGATCTCGTCGGCGCCGCCGGCTATCGTCGATCGCCGCATCGACTGCATCGTGCCAATTCGTTTGAACGGCCCGGTGGCCGGCGACAAGGTGATTCCGCTCGCGCAGCGTCTGCGCCGTGCCGGCAGCAAGCCGGTGCATATCGAAGGCAAGCTCGAAGGCGGCGCGTGGGAATTGCTGCAAAACGGCGCGCGCTATGAAGAGCTTCGCGCGGCCGCGCAACTGGCCAATCGGAGTGGCGCGCTCAACGAACTGGAGTTCTCTGAGTTCGTGACCGGCGTGCAGCAGTTTGCCGACGCGCTCGACGCGTCGCCGGAATTTCCCGACATGCTCGAAACGGTCGCGATGGCGCGTGAGCTCGACGGCTTTGCCGCACAGTGCGATGCGCAACTGTCGATCAACGTGCTCTCCGACGGGGCGCCGTGGTCGGCCAACTATGTCCAGGCCGTCGCGTCGCAGGACGGTTTGCTGCTCTCGCGCGATGGCACCCGCTTCGTCAAGCTCGACGCGAAGCAGAGCCCGGTGTTCATGCTGCAATTCGGCGACACCAATTTCCTGCGCGACGACCTGACCTATAAGGGCGGCCAGATGATCACGCTGGTGCTCGACGTGCCGGTCGCGGACGAAGATATCCTGCCGTTCCGCCTGATGTGCGACTACGCGAAATCGTTGGCTGAGCGTATCGGCGGGCGGGTGGTCGACGATGGGCGCCGTCCGCTGCCGGAAACCGCGCTGCTGGCGATCGAAAAGCAGTTGATGACGCTTTACGCGAAGCTCGAGCAGGCGGGTATTCCGGCGGGTTCGCCGGCCACGCGGCGTTTGTTCAGCCAGTAACGGCTCCGCAATTGCGCAGTATTCGACGGCCGCACGATGTGCGGCCGTTGGCGTTTTGGGGCGGAATAACGACGCACGAAACTGGCCATTCGGCCGATGTAAAGGGGCACGCTTCCTGCGATAATCCAATGTCTGAATTTCACTGAAGAACCTTCCGACAGCATGGCCCGAACCCCCGCCTCAAACCCTGCAACCAGCGCTCCGGCAGAGCGGGCCGTGTGGCTGCGCGCGGAACTCGAACGCGCCAATTACGCGTACTACGTACTCGATCAGCCGGACTTGCCGGACGCGGAGTACGACAAGCTCTTCAAGGAGCTGGAGCGAATCGAGACGGAGCACCCGGACCTGGTGGTGCCGGATTCGCCCACCCAGCGTGTGGGCGGCGAGGCGTCAAGCGGCTTCGAGCCGGTCGTGCACGATCAGCCCATGCTCTCGCTGAACAACGGCTTCGCCGACGAAGACATCGTCGCGTTCGACAAGCGCGTCGGCGACGCGCTTGGCAAGAACGCGAGCGAACCGCCGGTGCCGGTGGAGTACGCCGCTGAACTGAAGTTCGACGGCCTCGCCATCTCGCTGCGTTACGTCGACGGCGCGTTCGTCCAGGCGTCCACGCGCGGCGACGGCGCCACCGGCGAGAACGTCACCGAAAACGTCCGCACGATCCGTTCCATTCCGCTCAAGCTCAAGGGCAAACGCGTGCCGCAGGTGCTCGACGTGCGTGGCGAAGTGCTCATGTTCAAGCGCGATTTTGAACGCCTGAACGAGCGCCAGCGGGCCGCTGAGCAAAAGGAATTCGCTAATCCGCGTAACGCTGCCGCGGGCAGTTTGCGGCAGCTCGATTCGAAGATCACTGCGCAGCGGCCGCTGTCGTTCTTCGCTTATGGAATCGGTGTGGTCGAAGGCATCGAAATGCCTGCCACGCATAGCGAACTGCTCGACTGGTACAAGGAACTCGGCTTGCCGGTGAATGGCGAGCGCGCGGTGGTGCAGGGCGCCGAAGGCTTGCTGGGATTCTTTCACACGGTAGGCGAAAAGCGCGATACGCTGCCTTACGATATCGACGGCGTCGTCTATAAAGTCAACCGGCGCGATGAGCAGGACGCGCTCGGCTTTGTCTCGCGCGCGCCGCGTTTCGCCCTGGCGCACAAATTCCCCGCGCAGGAAGCGCTGACCAAACTCGTCGCGATCGACGTGCAGGTCGGCCGTACCGGCGCGATCACGCCGGTTGCGCGGCTGGAACCGGTGTTTGTCGGTGGCGCGACGGTCACGAATGCAACGTTACACAACGAAGACGAAGTGCGCCGCAAGGATATCCGCATCGGCGACACGGTGATCGTGCGGCGCGCCGGCGACGTGATTCCCGAAGTGGTGAGCGCGCTGCTCGACCGTCGCCCGGACGACGCCCGCGAGTTCGTCATGCCCACGCACTGCCCGGTGTGCGGATCGGGCATCGAACGGCTGCCGGACGAGGCGATCGCGCGCTGCACCGGTGGCCTGTTCTGCCCGGCGCAGCGCAAGCAGGCGCTGTGGCACTTCGCGCAGCGGCGAGCGCTGGATATCGACGGGCTCGGCGAAAAGATCATCGATCAGCTCGTCGAGCAGAACCTGGTGCGCACGCCGGCCGATCTGTTCAACGTCGGCTTTGCGACACTGGCTGAACTCGACCGCTTCGCTGAAAAGTCCGCGCAGAATCTGCTCGACTCGCTCGAAAAGGCCAAGCACACCACGCTGGCGCGCTTTATTTACGCGCTCGGTATCCGGCATGTGGGCGAATCGACGGCGAAAGATCTTGCAAAGCATTTCGGCTCGCTGAATCCAATCATGGATGCCTCGGTCGAAGAATTGCTGGAAGTGAACGACGTGGGTCCTGTGGTGGCCGAGTCGATTCATCAGTTTTTTGCCGAAGAGCACAACCGCACGGTGATCGAGCAACTACGCGCGCCGGGCAAGGTCACCTGGCCGGAAGGACCGCCCGCGCCGAAGGCGCCGCAAGGCGTGCTGGCCGGCAAGACGGTCGTCCTGACCGGCACCTTGCCGACGCTTGCCCGTGAAGAGGCGAAAGAAATGCTCGAAGCGGCCGGAGCGAAAGTGGCCGGCTCGGTGTCGAAGAAAACGGACTACGTAGTGGCTGGGGCCGAAGCGGGCAGCAAGTTGGCGAAAGCCGAGGAACTCGGCGTCCCCGTACTCGACGAAGATGGTATGCGTAAGCTCCTGGAGGGGCAGTTATGATCCGCGAGATTCTCAAGATGGGCGATCCGCGCCTTTTGCAAATTGCCGATCCGGTCGATCACTTTGACACCCCCGAACTGCATGAGCTCGTCAAAGACATGTTCGAGACCATGCACGACGCGAACGGGGCGGGGCTCGCCGCGCCGCAGATCGGCGTCAATCTGCAGGTGGTGATCTTCGGTTTCGGGCACAACGAACGCTATCCGGATGCGCCGCCGGTGCCGGAGACGGTGCTGATCAACCCGACCGTCACGCCGGTGTCGCTGGATATGGAAGAGGGCTGGGAAGGCTGCCTGTCCGTGCCCGGCTTGCGAGGCGCCGTGAGCCGGTTTTCGATGATCAAGTATCACGGCTTCGATCAATACGGCAAGCCGATCGACCGCGTCGCCGAGGGCTTTCACGCGCGTGTCGTGCAGCATGAGTGCGATCACCTGATCGGCAAGCTGTACCCTATGCGGATCAACGATTTCGCGAAGTTCGGCTTCACGGAAGTCCTGTTTCCGGATATGGACCCGAATAGCGACGACTGACGTCGCTGTATTCCGGCCTGCGGCGGACGCATCGTCGTTAGTGGCGCTGGAAACAAAAAACCCACGCCCCAGCGTGGGTTTTTTGTTGGACGAACGCTGCGGCGCGGACACCGTAAGTTTTTTACTGTTTGAGCGTCAAGCTCCCGGCATCAAAACGACTCGTCCGCGGACAGATAGCGCCATTGGCCAGGCGGCAGTGCACCCAGCATCACCTGGCCCATCCGCACGCGCTTCAGGCCGATCACTTCGAGGCCGACCAGCTCGCACATCCGGCGAATCTGGCGTTTCTTGCCTTCGCGCAGTACGAAGCGCAGTTGCTCGCCGTTTTGCCAATTGACCTGCGCGGGTTTCAGCGGCACGTCGTCGAGCGAGAGGCCGTGGCACAAGAGCGCGAGGCTTTCCGGCGGGAAGTGGCTTTCGACGTCGGTGGTGTGCTCGCCGAACGACACGCGCACCAGATACTCCTTGTCGATCTCCGAATGGCCGCCAATCAGCTGTTTGGCAATGCGGCCGTCCTGCGTCAGCACCAGCAAACCCGTCGAATCGATGTCCAGGCGCCCGGCCGGCGCGAGTTGGCGCAGATGCGAGACCGAGAAGCGGATGTCCGAACTGTCGCCTTCCCAGCGATTTTCCGGTGTGACCAGCGTGATCGCCGGTTGATAGCCGTCTTCCGCCTGACCCGATACGAGGCCCACGGGCTTGTGGATCAGGACTGTCACCTGGCTCGCTTGCGCAGCTTCGGCGGCGGGGTCGATCTCGATGTGCTGGTCCGGCCGAACCTTGGTGCCAAGCGTGTCGATCCGCTCGCCGTCGACCAGCACCCAGCCTTTTTCGATCCACTCGTCGGCTTCGCGGCGTGAGCACAGGCCGAGTTCCGACATCAGTTTGGACAGACGCAGCGTGCCCGGTGCGTCTTCGTAATCGCGGCGCGGCGTACGCGGAGTGACATCGGCGTCATCGTCGCGTTCGACTCTGGCTGCCGGCGCCGGGCCACGCGGCTTGTCGGCACGGGCGGGGCGATTGTCGTCGCCAAAGCGGCGGCCGGCAGCCGGCAGCGCCTTGTCGAAGCTGCGGGCAGGGCGTTCGCCCCGGTCACTACGTTCGTTACGTTCGCCGGCGCGCGGCGGACGATCGCCGAATTCACGTTTGGCTGGGGCGCGTTCGCCGCGGTCGTCGCGCGGTGCGCGCGCCGGACGGTCCGTGCGGTCGCCGTAGCCGCTTTTGACAGGCTTCGCGAAAGTGCGCTCGCCACGCTCGGACGCGCCGCGCTCGCCTTCAAAGCGGCGCGGTGCTGCGCTGTCGCTGCGCGGACCGCGCTCGCCGCTGCGGCGGTCCTGAGGGGCGCCACGGTCGCTGCCGAAGCGGGGCCGATCCGACGCGTCACGCGCCGGACGCTCGCTACGCGGTCCGCCTTCCGACGGACGGCCTGCGCCCGGGCGCGGACCGCTGAACGGGCGGCGTTCGCCTTCATCGCGGCGCGGGGCGCGGTTGCCTTCGAAACTGCGGGGTGCGCGGTCGCTGCGATCTGCGCTGCCTTCGAAGCGGCGGGGAGCGCCCTGGCTGCGCTCGCCGTAAGCGCGGCGTGGTGCACGTTCGCTACGATCACCACCACCTTCAAACCTACGGGGCGCACGCTCACCGTCGTCACGACGCGGGGCACGGTCGCCGCTGCCTTCAAACCGGCGCGGAGCGCCTTGGCTGCGTTCACCGTCAGCACGACGCGGAGCGCGTTCGCTGCGATCGCCAGCACCTTCAAACCTACGGGGCGCACGAGCGCCATCGTCCCGACGCGGAGCACGGTCGTTGCCGCCTTCAAACCTGCGCGGAGCGCCTTGGCTGCGTTCGCCGTCAGCACGACGCGGAGCACGTTCGCTGCGATCACCACCACCTTCAAACTTACGGGGCGCACGAGCACCATCGTCCCGGCGAGGAGCACGGTCGCTGCTGCCCTCAAACCGACGCGGAGCGCCTTGGCTACGTTCGCCGTCAGCGCGACGCGGAGCACGTTCGCTACGATCGCCACCACCTTCAAACCGACGCGGCGCACGCTCACCATCGTCCCGACGCGGGGCGCGATCACCGCTGCCCTCGAAGCGGCGCGGCGCTCCGCCGGCCCCTTCGCGTCGCGGCGGGCGATCCGACGGTGCCCGGCGCGCAGGGCCGGCACCACCCGCATCCCGCTCGCGAGAAAACGATCCTTCAGCCCGTGGCGCACGCGCCCCGGCGCCTGCCGGCTTACCCGCACCTGCCGGCCGCTTGCCGCCGCCCGCCGCTGCGCCAGCGCCTTCACCCCGCACCCCGTTAAATCCAGCCGTCGGCGTAGACGGCCTTGGCCCGGTCGGGCGCGTCGGCTTACGCGCCGAGGTGCTTCCGGTACGGACAGGGGCGCGTTCGGACGAAGCCGGCCGCGGGTGCTTGGCTGTTAATTTGACTCGCATGAAATCTCACACTGCAATCGCGCGCAGCAGTTCGGTCTCGACCTGAATTTGCAGGCGGTTGTCCGACAGACCGTGCCCATCCAGCAGGAACACGTCTTCGACGCGTTCGCCGAGCGTATTGATCCGCGCCGACGCGACGCCGACCCGGTGCTCGGCCAGCACGCGCGCGATCGAATAAAGAAGGCCTGGCCGGTCGTTCGCCGACACGGACAGGATGTAGTATTGGCCGCGCTCGTCGGCCCGAAGATCGACGCGCGGCGTAACAGGGAAGGTCCGCGACAGCCGTGACAAACGGCCTTTCGACGGTCCTGGAAGCAGGGTGCCGTCACCGGTCAGGCGTGCGGTCAGTTCCTGTTCGACCAGATTGGCAATATCGCGATAATGCACGTCTTCTTCGGTATGCGCGACGAGGAAATTATCGAGCGCGTACCCGTGGCGGGTCGTGCTGACCCGCGCATCGAGCACTGATAAGCCATTGCGGTCGAAATATGCGCAAATGCCGGCGAACAGATCGGGCTGGTCTTTCACATACACCAGTACCTGAAGCGCTTCGCCGATCGGCGATGGACGTGCCCGCACGATCGGCGTCGCGGTTTCGACGTGCCGGTACAGCACACGGGTCTGCCACGCGATATCCGCGGCGTCGTGGCGCAGGAAATAGCCGATATCCAGCTTGTCCCACAGCGCCTTTTGCGCGCCTTCCGGCACCGTTTCGAGGCGCAGCAGCGCAAGCGCTTCTTCCTGGCGCGATTTCAGTTCCGAATGCGCGTCAGGCCGTGCGCCGCCGAGCACCGCCAAAGTAGCGCGGTAGAGGTCCTCAAGCAGCTTGCCTTTCCACGTGTTCCAGACTTTCGGGCTGGTGCCGCGAATGTCGGCCACGGTCAACAGGTAAAGCGCGGTGAGCCGGCGCTCGTTGCCGACCAGTTCGGCAAAGCGCTTGATGACTTCGGGGTCGCTCGTGTCCTGCTTCTGCGCGACCTGGCTCATGGTCAAATGCTGCTGGACCAGCCAGACGACCAGTTCTCCATCCTCGCCTTCGATGCCATGGTTGCGGCAGAAGCGCCGCGCGTCGGCCATGCCGAGCGTGGAATGGTCGCCGCCGCGGCCCTTGGCGATGTCGTGAAACAGCGCCGCCACATACAACACCCACGGCCGGTCGAAATTGGCGATCAACTGGCTGCAGAACGGATATTCGTGCGCGTGCTCGGCGACCGCGAAGCGGCGCAGATTCCGAAGCACCATGAGGATGTGCTGATCGACCGTGTAGACGTGATACAGGTCGTGCTGCATCTGCCCAACGATGCGCCGGAAGTTCAGCAGATAGCGCCCGAGCACGCTGGTCTGGTTCATCAGCCGCAGCGCGTGCGTAATGCCGGCCGGCTGCTTCAGGATGTCCATGAACAGGCGCCCGTTTTCCGGATCGCGCCGCCAATGCTGATCCATCACGTCGCGGGCGTTGTAGATCGCGCGCAGCGTGCGCGCCGACAAACCCTTCACGCCCGGCGTCTGTTCGTAGAGCAGAAAAGCTTCGAGGATCGCGTTCGGCTCGCGCTGGAAGACGTCGTCGCTGGAGATCTCCAGCATGCCCTGCTTCTCGACGAAACGGTCCGACAGCACGCGCGTGATGCCGCTCGTGTTGGGGAAGAGCTGCGCTTCGATGTTCTGGATCAGGATGGTGGCGAGCTGCGTAACGGCTTTGGCGGACCAGTAATAGCGGCGCATCAGCTGTTCGCTGGCGCGCTTGGTGGCCGTCGGCTTGTAGCCGAAGCTTTCGGCCACCGGCGTTTGCAGGTCGAACACCAGAATGTCCTGGCGGCGGCCGGCGATTACATGCAACCGGGCACGCAGCGTTTTCAGGAAGCCTTCGTTGCGACGCAGTTCGCGCGCTTCACGCTCGGTGATCAGGCCGCGTGCTTCCAGCTCGCGCCAGCTACTGCCGAACCCGGCGGCCTGCGTAATCCACAGAATCAGTTGCAGATCGCGCAGGCCGCCGGGGCTTTCCTTGATGTTCGGCTCGAGCGCATACGGCGTGTCCTGAAACTTGGCGTGCCGCTGGCGCATTTCCAGTACTTTGGCCTGGAAGAACGCGTGCGGGTCGAGCGTTTCGCGGTAGCGCTTCGCAAAGTCGTCGAAGAGCAGGGTGCTGCCCGTAATGCGCCGCGCTTCGAGGAGCGAGGTGCGCACGGTGACGTCGTTGGCGGCTTCTTCGACACACTGCACCACGCTGCGCACGCTGCTGCCGAGCTCGAGCCCCAAATCCCACGCAAGGCTGATAAAACGTTCGATGCGCGCTTCGAGATGCGCGATCGGCGCGTCGGGCAGCAAGACCAGAATGTCGATGTCGGAATGAGGCGCGAGTTCACCCCGCCCGTAGCCGCCGACCGCGAGCAGCGCCAGTTCGGGCGGCAACTCACAGGTATTCCAGGCGGCGCGCAGCGACTCGTCCGTGGCGCGCGCCAGGGCGGCCATCAGCGAGTCGACGTTGGAGGCTGTCTTGAAGCGTTCCAGCAACTGGGCTTTGGCCACTTTGTAGTCCGCCTTGAGCGACGTGGCATGGGATTGGGCGACGGCTGGAACACTACTCATTGGCAGGCGGGCGGGTGAGGTCGGAAGTCGTTCAGGCCGTGGCTGCGACAACCGGCGGACGCGCGGGCGCGCCGGCGGAGACAGTCAGCACGTCGTAACCGGTTTCAGTGACGAGCACGGTGTGTTCCCACTGTGCTGACAGGCTGCGGTCCTTGGTTTTGACGGTCCACTGATCCGGCATGGTGCGGATGTCGCGCCGCCCCGCGTTGATCATTGGTTCGATCGTGAAGATCATGCCGGTCTGCAGCTCGAGCCCGGTGCCGGGACGGCCATAGTGCAGAATTTGCGGGTCTTCGTGAAACACCGTGCCGATGCCGTGGCCGCAGTATTCGCGCACCACGCTGTAGCCTTGCCCTTCGGCATGCTTCTGGATGGCGTAGCCGATGTCGCCGAGATGGGCGCCCGGGCGCACCTGATCGATGCCGAGCCACATGCATTCGAAGGTGGTCTGCACGAGGCGCTTTGCCATGATCGAGCCTTCGCCGACGATGAACATCCGGCTGGTGTCGCCGAAATAGCCTTCCTTGATCACCGTGACGTCGATATTCAGTGCGTCGCCGTTCTTCACCGTCTTGTCGCCCGGAATGCCGTGACAGATCACGTCGTTCACCGAAATGCAGGTGGCTTTCGGGTAGGGCGGATAGCCGGGCGGCTGATAATTCAGCGGCGCCGGAACCGTGCCTTGCACCTGGAGCATGTATTCGTGACACAGCCGGTCGAGTTCTCCGGTCGTGACGCCGGCCGTGACGAACGGCGTGATGTAGTCGAGCACTTCGCTAGCAAGCTTGCAGGCGACGCGCATCTGCGCGATATCGTGTTCGTTTTTGAGCGTAATAGCCATGAGTCGGGCCTGAAATGCGATTTATTGCGAGATTATCGCACCATATTCCAGCTGCCGCAGGGTTTTGCCACGGTTTTGCAATAAGGTGGTGGGCGCGTAGGTGCAACCCGGCTGCGGCAAAGGGGAGCTACCTGCGGGTTGAGTCGGCCGATAGTCACGTGCTATAATCTTTGGCTAAGTCGATCTCTGTCTTATTTTGTTGCTCTTATTGCTGTTCTGGTGGGCGCAAACTGACGGGAAAGAAAGGCTTCTCGTAGCGATAGTTGCCTGCGCTACGGGATAGGCAGTACCAGGCAGCAGACTCGCAAGCCGGCGCACCCAGGGTGTCCGTCGCGTTCAGCCAGAAAAACAATGGCAGCGCGGCAGATGCGGCAGCCGGCTTAAGACCCAACCCTCGCGGAGATTTTCATGGCAGTTACCATGCGTCAAATGCTGGAAGCCGGTGTCCACTTCGGTCACCAAACGCGCTTCTGGAACCCGAAGATGGCCCCCTTCATTTTCGGCCATCGCAACAAGATTCACATCATCAACCTCGAAAAGACGCTGCCGATGTACAACGACGCGCTGAAGTACGCGCGTCAACTGGCAGCGAATCGCGGCACGATCCTGTTCGTCGGCACGAAGCGTCAATCGCGCGACACCATCGCTGAAGAAGCACAGCGCGCTGGTATGCCGTACGTCAACGCACGCTGGCTCGGCGGCATGCTGACCAACTTCAAGACGCTGAAAGTATCGATCAAGCGCCTGAAAGACATGGAAGCAGCGCTGGAAGCAGGCGAAACCGAACGCATGAGCAAGAAGGAAGCTCTGCTGTTCGAACGCGAAATGGCCAAGCTGCAAAAGTCGATTGGCGGCGTGAAGGACATGGGCGGTATTCCGGACGCGATCTTCGTGGTCGACGTCGGCTACCACAAGATTGCCGTCACCGAAGCTAACAAGCTCGGCGTGCCGGTCATCGCCGTGGTCGACACGAACCACTCGCCGATCGGCATCGACTACGTGATCCCGGGTAACGACGACGCTTCGAAGGCTGTCGCTCTGTACACGGCTGGCGTGGCTGACGCGATCCTCGAAGGCCGTGCTAATGCGGTCAACGAAGTGGTGCAAGCTGCCCGTGGCGGTGACAGCGACGAGTTCGTCGAGGTCAACCCGGAAGCGTAAAGCTGCCCCGTGTCCGGCAAAAAAGGGGGCTTTCTACAGGCCCCCTTTTTTTAAGCCGCGACAAAGTAGTGGTGTGCTGTGAGCAGTGCCTAAACGTAGTCCGTAAAAAATACGTGCGACGTTGAAACGAATTCTTGCCGCCGGTATCGAAGTCCGGGCGGCGTGTGACAGACGGAACTCAAGGAGCAAATGATGGCGGCAATTACCGCAAGCATGGTTGCAGAACTGCGCGCAAAGACTGACGCGCCGATGATGGAATGCAAGAAGGCGCTGACGGAAGCCGAAGGCGACATGGCGCGCGCTGAAGAGCTGCTGCGCGTGAAGCTGGGCAACAAGGCAAGCAAGGCAGCGTCGCGTGTGACGGCTGAAGGCGTGGTCGCATCGTTTATCGGCGGCAACGCGGGTTCGCTGGTCGAATTGAACTGCGAAACCGACTTCGTCTCGAAGAATGACGACTTCCTGGCTTTCTCGAAGACCGTCGCTGAACTGGTCGCTACGCAAAATCCGGCTGACGTCGCGGCTCTGTCGGCACTGCCGCTGGACGGCTCGACGGTCGACGCAGTGCGTCTGGCACTGGTCGGCAAGATCGGTGAAAACCTGTCGATTCGCCGTTTCGTGCGTTTCGAAACCTCGAACAAGCTGGCAGCGTACCTGCACGGCACGCGTATCGGCGTGCTGGTCGAGTACACCGGCGCGGACGAGCAGGTCGGCAAGGACGTGGCGATGCACATCGCCGCAATGAAGCCGGTCTCGTTGTCGTCGGACGACGTCCCGGCGGATCTGATCGCCAAGGAACGCAGCATTGCTGAACAAAAGGCTGCTGAATCGGGCAAGCCGGCTGAAATCGTCGCCAAGATGGTCGATGGCAGCGTGCAGAAGTACCTGAAGGAAGTGTCGCTGCTGAACCAGACGTTCGTTAAGAACGACAAGCAGACGATCGAACAGATGCTGAAGGCTGGCAACGCGAGCGTGCAGAAGTTCGCGCTGTTCGTGGTCGGCGAAGGCATCGAGAAGAAGCAGGACGACTTCGCAGCTGAAGTGGCCGCTCAAGTCGCTGCTGCAAAGCAACAATAAGTATCGCTTAAGCTTCAATTAGTACCGTTGGACCCGCGGCGGAGCAAGACTTTGCCGCGGTCGGCGGCGCCGCAAGGCTGCGCGCGGGTTGACCCTCGCTGCGCGGCCGCCTCTGGCGAACCCTTGGGTTCGTCAATTTGGCGACGCTTGCCCGAATCAGCATTTCACCCCTACATTAGTCCCTTGTTGTTGCCCTGTTCTGCGCGATCTGGATACCTCTATGCCCACTGCCTATAAACGCGTCCTGCTCAAACTCTCCGGTGAAGCTCTGATGGGCGACGATGCCTTCGGCATCAATCGCGCGACCATCGAACGAATGGTAGCGGACGTGGCCGAAGTGGTCCGTCTCGGAACGCAGCTGGCCGTGGTGATCGGCGGCGGTAATATTTTCCGCGGCGTCGCGGGCGGCGCGGCCGGTATGGATCGCGCCACGGCCGACTACATGGGCATGCTGGCCACCATGATGAATGCGCTGGCGCTGCAGGACGCAATGCGCCACGCCGGCATTGAAGCGCGCGTGCAATCCGCGCTGCGCATGGACCAGGTGGTCGAGCCTTACATCCGTCCGCGCGCGATTCGCCAGCTCGAAGAAGGCAAAGTCGTGATTTTCGCGGCCGGCACCGGCAACCCGTTCTTCACGACCGATACGGCCGCCGCGCTGCGCGGTTCGGAAATCGGTGCGGAAGTCGTGCTGAAAGCCACCAAGGTGGACGGCGTTTATTCGGCCGACCCCAAGAAGGACCCGAGCGCGACCCGTTACACCACGATCAGCTTCGACGAAGCCATCGGCCGCAATCTGCAGGTGATGGACGCCACGGCATTTGCGCTGTGCCGCGACCAGAAGCTGCCGATCCGGGTGTTTTCGATCGTCAAGCCGGGTGCGCTCAAACGCATCGTACAAGGCGAGGACGAGGGCACCCTCGTCCACGTGTAAACTCTCGTTCACATAACGTGGGCTTTAACGCGAGCCCAGGCCGCCGCATAGTGCGCGCGCTGGCCGACTCGCACCGTTTTGAAGGTTCGGAGGTTTAAAAATGTCTGTGGCTGATATCAGGAAGGGCGCTGAACAAAAGATGCAGCGTTCCATCGACGCGTTCAAGAACGACCTGTCGAAGATCCGCACGGGCCGTGCACACACGGGCCTGCTCGATCACATCCAGTGCGATTACTACGGTTCGCCGGTGCCGATTTCGCAGGTCGCGAATCTGACGCTCATCGACGCACGCACGATCGGCGTGCAGCCGTGGGAAAAGAAGATGGTCCAGGTCGTCGAAAAGGCGATCCGCGAGTCGGACCTCGGTCTGAACCCGGCTACGCAAGGCGACGTGATCCGCGTGCCGATGCCCGCGCTGACGGAAGAACGCCGCCGCGAACTGACCAAAGTGGTCAAGAGCGAAGCGGAAACGGCCAAGGTCGCTGTTCGTAACCTGCGCCGTGATGCAAACGAGCAACTGAAGAAGCTCGTGAAAGACAAGGAAATTTCTGAAGATGACGAGCGCCGTGCAGGTGACGACGTTCAGAAACTGACGGACAAGTTCGTCACGGAAATCGAAAAGCTTGTAGTGACCAAAGAAGCCGAGATCATGACGGTCTGAGGCCGATTGGCTTAGCACCTTTAAGATCTCCACCTCTTTTTTTGCAGTCACTGTCCCGACGGCCATGACCTATACCAGCTCAACCGTGCGCGTGCCTGATGTCGCCGCGGTGCCGCGACATATCGCGATCATCATGGACGGCAACGGCCGTTGGGCGACCCAGCGCCGTCTGCCGCGCGTGGCCGGCCATACGCGCGGCGTCGACGCAGTGCGTGCGGCTGTCGAGGCCTGCGCCCGGCAGGGCGTCGAATACCTGACGCTCTTTGCTTTCAGCTCGGAAAACTGGCGCCGCCCGAACGACGAAGTGTCGTTCCTGATGCGCCTGTTTGTCACCGCGCTGGAGCGCGAGATCGGCAAGCTGCACGCGAACAGCATCCGTCTGCGCGTGGTTGGCGATCTGTCCCGATTCGATACGCGCATCCGCGACCTGATCAAACGCGCGGAATCCAAAACCGCACGCAATACGCGCCTGACGCTCACCATTGCCGCCAACTACGGTGGCCGCTGGGACATCATGCAGGCCACCCGTAAGCTCGCCGAACAATCGGCGCTGGCGGGCAAGGCGGTCGAGGTGAACGAGGACTCGTTCGCCGAACACCTGTCGATGGCCTATGCGCCGGAGCCGGACCTCTTTATCCGCACCGGCGGCGAGCGCCGCGTCAGCAACTTCCTGCTGTGGCAACTCGCCTACACCGAGTTCTACTTCACCGACACGTTCTGGCCGGATTTCGACGCCGATGCGCTCGGCCACGCCATCGCATCCTACGCGGAGCGTGAGCGCCGCTTCGGCCGCACCAGTGCTCAACTCGAGCCGCAATCGCAGAACGTCGATTCGCTTCCATGCTAAAAACCCGTGTCATCACGGCGATCATCCTGCTGGCGATCTTCCTGCCGGTCACGTTGTTCGCGCCGGTAGGCGCGTTCGGCGCGCTGATCGCCTTCGTCGTCGTGTTCGCCGCGTGGGAGTGGGCGCGTCTGCTGAAGCTCGGCGGCGCGGGCCCGGTCGTTTACGCGCTGGTAGCTGCGGTGGCGCTGGTCGCAAGCACGCGGCTCGGCACCGGCGTCGAGGAACCCCGGCCGCTCTTTCAGGCGGCCGCTATTTTCTGGGTGATCGCGGGGCCGTATGTGCTCCTGCGCAAGCCGACCCTCGCGCAAGGCGCCTGGCGCGCGTTTCTCTTCCTTGCTGGCATTGTGGTATTCGTCGCGTGCTGGCATGCTCTCGTCGCCGCGCGCATGCAGGGCGTGGCCTTCGTGCTGTCGCTGCTGCTATTGGTATGGCTGGCCGATATCGGCGCATACTTCTCCGGAAAAGCTTTCGGAAAGCACAAGCTGGCGCCCGCCATCAGCCCAGGTAAGACTTGGGAGGGTGCGATCGGCGGCTGGCTGGTGGTGATGATCGTCGCGGCGGCGGCGGTCTTTTTGCACGCGTTCGAGCCGACCCTGTATTCTGCGCTGCTGGCGCAATGGGGCGCCGTACGTACGCTGCTCGCCCTGACCCTGCTGGTGGCATTCAGCGTGGTGGGCGACCTGTTCGAATCGATGATGAAACGCCAGGCCGGAGTGAAAGATTCAAGCGGCCTGTTGCCTGGGCACGGTGGCGTACTCGACCGCATCGACGCATTGTTGCCGGTGCTGCCGCTTGCCATGCTGCTGCTCGGCTAGAGAAAGAGATATGCAAAAACGTCTGACATTGCTCGGTTCCACGGGCTCGATTGGAGACAGCACGCTCGACGTCGTCGCGCGTCATCCCGAACGCTTTTCGGTCTACGCGCTCACGGCGCATCGCAACGGCGACAAGCTCGTCGAGCAATGCCTGCGCTTTCAGCCTGAAGTCGCGGTAGTCGGCGACGCCGATACCGCTGCGCGTGTCGCGGCGAAGTTGCGCGAAGCCGGCTGCAAGACCGAAGTGACGTATGGGCCGCAAGCGCTCGTCGACGTGTCGAAGAGTGACGCCTGCGATACGGTCGTGGCGGCGATTGTCGGCGCGGCAGGCCTCGCGCCGAGTCTCGCAGCCGCGCGCGCCGGCAAGCGTATCCTGCTCGCCAACAAGGAGGCGCTGGTCATGTCCGGCGCGATCTTCATGGACGCAGTGCGTGACAACGGCGCCGTGCTGCTGCCGGTCGACAGCGAACACAACGCGATTTTCCAGTGTCTGCCGCGCGAAGCCGCACAGCATGGCTGTGTCTCGAAGATCATCCTGACCGCGTCAGGCGGCCCGTTCCGCACGCGCGAACCGGCCACGCTGGTCGACGTCACGCCGGACGAGGCCTGCAAGCATCCGAACTGGGTCATGGGCCGCAAGATTTCGGTCGACTCCGCCACGATGATGAACAAAGGCCTCGAAGTGATCGAGGCGCACTGGCTCTTCGATCTGCCGGGCGAGCGCATCGAGGTGCTGATTCACCCGCAAAGCGTGATCCATTCGATGGTGTCGTACGCCGACGGCTCGGTGCTCGCACAACTGGGCAATCCCGACATGCGCACGCCGATTGCGCATGCACTGGCATTTCCGGACCGCGTCGATTCGGGCGTGGCCCAACTGGATCTGCTGCAGGTCGCATCGCTGTCGTTCGAAAAGCCGGATTACACGCGTTTCCCGTGTCTCGCGCTCGCGGTGAAGGCGCTGGCCGAGGGAGGCCTTGCGAGCGCGGCTCTCAATGCCGCGAACGAGATCGCTGTGGAAGCGTTCCTGTCGCGCCAGATCGGTTTCATGGCGATCGCCCAGGTGGTCGACGCCGTACTCAATGCGTTGCCGAACCGCAGCGCACACGCGCTAGAAGACGTGATCGAAGCGGATGCGGCCGCGCGCCGCGCCGCTGCCGACTTCATCGCGCGCCTGCCGGACGGCGCCCGTCGCACGGAACGCGCCGTCCAGTGAGGCGCCTATGAACCTGCTGATTGAACTGCTTGCCTTCGCGGTCGCGATTGGCGTACTCGTGGTCGTCCACGAGTACGGGCATTACAGCGTGGCGCGTTTGTGCGGCGTCAAGGTCCTGCGTTTTTCGATCGGCTTCGGCAAGCCGCTGTTCCAATGGGTGAGCCCGAAGACGGGCACCGAATGGACGATTGCCGCGCTGCCGCTGGGTGGCTACGTGAAGATGCTCGACGAGCGCGAGACCGGCGGGGCGCCGATTCCCGTTGAAGCCTTGCCGCATGCGTTCAACCGGCAGTCCGTGTGGCGCCGTTTTGCGATTGTCGCGGCCGGCCCAGTCGCGAATTTCCTGCTTGCCATCGTGCTGTTCGCCCTTGTGTTCGCCACGGGCGTGACGGAGCCGGCGGCTGTGGTGGCCGTGCCTGCGCCGAATACGCCGGCAGCGCTGGCCGGTTTCGACGGTGGCGAAACCGTTGTTGCTGTGCGTGCGGAAAACTCCGGCGAATCCGAGCGAGTGCGCTCGTGGTCCGATTTGCGCTGGAAACTGCTGGGCGCGGCATTCGATCACAAGCGCGTCGTGCTGAGCGCGAAAGATGCCCACGGCACCTCGGATTTCCAGCTGGATCTGCGCGGTATCACCGAGAAAGACGTCGACGACGACTTTATGTCGCGTCTTGGTTTCGAGCCGGGCGGTGGCAAGCTGATGGTCGCCGGGGTGCAGCCGGATAGCGCGGCGCAAAAGGCAGGCCTTGTGGTGGGCGACCGTCTGCGCGCGATCAACGGTATCCCTACCGACAATGCCACGGCCTTCATCGCTTATGTAAAATCGCACGCCGGCACGCCCGTGATGCTGCAGGTAGAGCGTGGTGGGCAAGCAGCGGGCAAGCTGGAAGACGTTCGCATCGTCCCGCAGTCGCAGCGGGATGACGCGACGGGCCAGCAGATCGGCCGTATCGGTGCGGAACTCGCCACCCAGGTGCCGTCGATCGACGTGCGTTACGGGCCGGTCGAAAGTCTGCAACTGGGCGCGCGCCGTACGTGGGATCTGGCTGTTTATTCGGTGCGCATGTTCGGACGGATGATCGTCGGCGAGGCTTCGCTGAAGAATCTTTCTGGCCCCGTGACGATCGCCGATTACGCAGGAAAGAGCGCACGTCTAGGTCCTTCTGCATTCCTGTCGTTCCTGGCCCTTGTCAGTATTAGCCTCGGCGTACTGAACCTGTTACCAATTCCGGTATTGGACGGGGGTCATCTGTTATATTATTTGGTTGAAGCTGTAACCGGCAAAGTTGTCTCTGATCGCTGGCAACTCGTTTTTCAGAGGGCGGGTCTCGCCTGCATCGTCGCGTTGTCGGCGATTGCGCTGTTCAACGATCTGGCTCGTTTAATCCATTTTTAAAGTGTCTGGCGGCGTTCACGATGGCGACCGTCCGACCTGATGCAGCTATACACACTGGGGAAGCACGTTGTTTAAACCTCATCGCTTTGTTCCAAAGACGGTTATAGCCGCGGCGTTTGCCGCGCATGGGCTGGTTGCTCACGCAACGACGCCCTTCGTGGTGCAAGACATCCGGATCGAGGGATTGCAACGCGTCGAACCCGGTACCGTGTTCGCGTACCTGCCCATCAAGCAAGGCGACACCTTTAGCGACGACAAGGCTTCCGAAGCCATTCGCGCGCTGTACGCCACGGGCTTCTTCAATGACGTCAAGATCGCGACGGAAGGCAATGTCGTCATCGTGCAGGTGCTGGAACGTCCGGCCATCGGCACGATCGACTTCGCCGGCATTCACGAGTTCGACAAGGACAACCTGACCAAGGCGCTGCGCGCGGTCGGTTTGTCGCAAGGCCGTTACTACGACAAGGCACTCGTCGACAAGGCCGAGCAGGAACTGAAGCGCCAGTACCTGACGCGTGGCTACTATGCCGCCGAAGTCACCACCACGATCACGCCGATCGACCGCAACCGCGTGTCGGTGCTGTTCTCGGTGGCGGAAGGTCCGAGCGCGAAGATCCGCCAGATCAACTTCATCGGCAACAAGGCGTTCAGCACGGGTACGCTGCGCGACGAAATGCAGCTGTCCACGCCGAACTGGTTCTCGTGGTACACGAAGAACGACCTGTACGCGAAAGACAAGCTCACCGGCGACCTCGAAAACGTCCGCTCGTATTACCTGAATCGCGGCTACCTCGAGTTCAACATCGACTCGACGCAGGTGTCGATCTCGCCGGACAAGAAGGACATGTATCTGACGGTCACGCTGCATGAAGGCGAGCCGTACACGATCAACAGCATCAAGCTGGCGGGTAACCTGCTCGACCGCGAGCCAGAGTTGAACAAGCTCATCAAGATCAAACCGGGTGACCGCTTCTCGGCTGAAAAGCTGCAAGCTACCACCAAGGCGATCGTCGACAAGCTTGGCGAATATGGCTATGCGTTCGCTACAGTCAACGCTCAGCCGCAGATCGATCAGGAACACCACAAGGTCGACCTGACGCTGCAAGTGGACCCGAGCCGCCGTGTGTACGTGCGCCGCATCAACGTGGTCGGCAACACGCGCACCCGCGACGAAGTGGTGCGCCGCGAAATGCGCCAGCTCGAAAGCTCGTGGTTCGATTCGAACCGCCTCGCGCTGTCGAAAGACCGGATCAACCGTCTCGGCTACTTCACGGACGTGGACGTGACCACGGTGCCGGTGGAAGGCACGCCGGACCAGGTCGATGTGGACGTCAAGGTGGCCGAAAAGCCGACCGGCGCGATCACGCTGGGCGCGGGCTTCTCGTCTACCGACAAAGTCGTGCTCTCGGCCGGCGTGTCGCAGGACAACGTGTTCGGTTCGGGTACGAGTCTCTCGGTGAACGTGAATACCGCCAAGACGTACCGTACCTTGACGGTCACGCAGGTCGACCCGTACTTCACGGTCGACGGCATCAAGCGGATTACCGACGTCTATTACCGTACGTACCAGCCGCTGTACTACTCGACGGATTCGAGCTTCAAGATCGTCACGATCGGTGGTGACCTGAAGTTCGGTATTCCGTTCTCCGAAGTCGACACGGTGTACTTCGGCGCGGGTCTCGAGCAGAACCAGCTGGATATCGACGCAAACACGCCGCAAAGCTATATCGACTACGTGCACGAATTCGGCCGTGTGTCGAACAACGTGCCGATCACGGTGGGTTGGTCGCGCGACGCGCGTGACAGCGCACTGGTGCCGAGCCGCGGCTACTTCACGCAGGCGAACGCCGAATACGGCACGCCGATCGGCGGCACGCAGTACTACAAGGCCGACATCAACGCGCAGTACTATTATTCGTTCTCGCGCGGTTTCGTGCTGGGCTTCAACTTCCAGGGCGGTTACGGTAACGGCCTCGGCGGCAAGCCATACCCGATTTTCAAGAACTACTACGCGGGCGGTATCGGTTCGGTGCGGGGCTACGAGCCGAGCTCGCTGGGTCCGCGCGATGCGAAGACGAACGACCCGATCGGTGGCTCGAAGCTGCTGGTGGGTAACATCGAATTGACGTTCCCGCTGCCGGGCACGGGCTACGACCGCACGTTGCGTGTCTTCACGTTCCTCGACGGCGGTAACGTCTGGGGTACGGAAGGTAACAGCGTCGGTGCGAACGGCCTGCGTTATGGCTACGGTGTCGGTCTTGCGTGGATCTCGCCGATCGGCCCGCTCAAGCTCAGCTTGGGCTTCCCGCTCACGAAGCACACCGGCGACCAGTATCAGAAGTTCCAGTTCCAGATCGGGACGGCATTCTGATCCGGCGGAGGGCGGCCCCGGCCATTACGGGCGGCTCCCGGCGGTGGGCCCGGCCAAACTACAGTATCGAGAGGAAGACTTTGCGAACCGGTATGTTTTCGAAACGTGTGGCTTGCGCGCTGGCGCTGGCAATGACGCTAGGTGTCGGCGTAGCCGGGGTCGCGCACGCCCAGGAAGCCAGGATCGCTGCGGTGAATTCGGACCGTATCCTGCGTGAATCGGCTGCCGCGAAGGCTGCACAGGTCAAGCTTGAGGCGGAGTTCGCCAAGCGCGACAAGGACCTGGCCGACATGGCGCAGAAGCTGAAGTCGATGTCCGACTCGCTCGACAAGAGCGGTGCGTCGATGTCGGCCGCCGATCGCGCGCAGAAGCAGCGCGATCTGTCGCAGCTGGATACGGACTTTCAGCGCAAGCAACGCGAGTTTCGCGAGGACCTGAACCAGCGCCGCAACGAAGAGCTGGCGGCGGTGCTCGACCGGGCCAACAAGGTGATCAAACAGATCGCCGAGCAGCAGCACTACGACCTGATCGTTCAGGAAGCGGTGTACGTGAGCCCGCGCATCGACATTACCGATCAGGTGCTCAAGGCACTGGCGGCCTCGGGTAACTGAACGCACAAGCCGGCCACCGGCCGGGTTGCAGCGCAGGGCCGTAGAACTGACAAGTTGGACTGATTGTGCAGCAACCATCTCGCATGGGATCGGAGACAGAGGATAGGCATGGCATTTACGCTTGAGGACATCGTCCAGCGGTTCGGCGGTGAAGTAGTCGGAGAGGGTTTGCAGCGCGTCGGCAGTCTGGCGCCGCTCGACCAGGCAGGCCCGGACCAGCTGGCGTTCCTCGCCAATCCGAAGTACCTGTCGCAGGTCGAGACGACCCGTGCGGGCGCGGTGTTGATCAATGCCGACGACCTCTCGAAACTCAGTTCCCTTACAGGCCGTAACTTCATCGTCACGCCGAATCCGTACGCTTACTTCGCGCGCGTCGCGCAGACATTCATCGACATGGCTGCGCCCAAGGCCGTGCCCGGTGTGCACCCGAGCGCGACGATCGACCCGTCGGCCCAGATTGCCGCGAGCGCGGTGATCGGTCCGCACGTCACGGTGGAAGTGGGCGCGGTGATCGGCGAAAACGTGCGTCTGGACGCCAACGTGGTGATCGGCCACGGCACGCGAATCGGTGCGGGCTCGCATCTGTATCCGAACGTCGCGGTGTATTACGGCTGCAAGCTCGGCGAGCGCGTGATTGTGCACGCCGGCGCGGTGATCGGTTCGGACGGTTTCGGCTTCGCGCCGGATTTCGTGGGTGTTGGCGAGGCGCGTACCGGCAGCTGGGTAAAAATTCCGCAGGTCGGCGGTGTGTCGATCGCAGCGGACGTCGAAATCGGCGCGAACACCACCATCGACCGCGGCGCCATGGCCGACACGATCATCGAAGAGTGCGTGAAAATCGACAACCTCGTGCAGATCGGCCACAACTGCAAGGTCGGCGCTTACACCGTGATCGCCGGCTGTGCAGGCATTGCGGGCAGCACCACGATCGGCCGTCATTGCATGATCGGCGGCGCGGTTGGGATCGCCGGACACGTCACGCTGGCTGATTATGTGATCGTCACGGCGAAGTCGGGCGTCTCGAAGTCGTTGCTGAAGCCCGGCATGTACACCAGTGCGTTCCCGGCTGTGAACCATGCCGACTGGAACAAAAGCGCCGCTTTACTGCGTAACATCGACAAACTTCGCGATCGTATCAAGGCGCTCGAAAATGCCGCTTCGGCAGGCAAGCCAGACAGCGCGGCAAGCAATTCCGCAGGCGACGAAGCCTGAGATATCAGGCCGACCCGCACGCCGACCCGCGGGTCAACCCGCAAAACAATCCGCGGGGCAACCTGCCGGTACCGCGTAAAATAGCGGGCAAGCATCAGGAAGCAAAGTCGGTTGCCGTGACCGGGTGGCATGGCCGCCGGGTTTCGGCAAGCGTCGGCAGCACGCGTTACCAACCCACCTGCACCAGCATCCGCAGTCATCATCGCGCAGTCAATGCGTGAGTAGAAACACCATGAGCACCGAAAAAATCAATCTCGACATTCATAAGATTCTCACGCTGCTGCCCCATCGTTACCCGATCCTGCTGGTCGACCGGGTGCTCGAACTCGAGCCGCATAAGAGCATCAAAGCGTTGAAGAACGTGTCGATCAATGAGCCGTATTTCCAGGGTCACTTTCCGACCCGTCCGGTGATGCCCGGCGTGCTGATCCTCGAAGCGCTCGCGCAAACGGCAGCGCTGCTGACGTTTTCGGAGGAGCCGAGCGATCCGTCGAACACGCTGTATCTGTTCGTGGGCATCGACAACGCGCGTTTCAAGCGCGTAGTGGAACCGGGCGATCAGCTGATCCTGAACTGCACGTTCGAGCGTCATATGCGCGGCATCTGGAAGTTCAAGGCGCGCGCCGAAGTGGATGGAGCCGTGGCGGCGGAAGCCGATCTGATGTGCGCAGTGCGGCACACGGACAAAGACGCTTGAAGCCGGTGTCCGGACGGTCAGCGGCTTATCCTGAGCGCTGCGAACTCCGGCTACGCCCATCCAGACAACGCAACAGAATCAGAAGCGAGGACGCATGAGCAGGATTCATCCCACTGCGATCGTCGAACCGGGCGCGCAACTCGACGAATCCGTCGAAATCGGACCGTATGCCGTCATCGGCGCACATGTGACGATCGGCGCACGGACCACGGTCGGTTCGCACAGCGTGGTCGAAGGTCACACCACGATCGGCGAAGACAACCGCATCGGCCACTATGCATCGGTCGGTGGCCGTCCGCAGGACATGAAGTACAGGGACGAGCCGACCCGGCTCGTGATCGGCAATCGCAACACGATCCGTGAGTTCACCACGATCCACACCGGTACGGTGCAGGACGCGGGCGTCACCACGCTGGGCGACGACAGCTGGATCATGGCCTACGTGCACATCGGGCACGACTGCCACGTCGGCAACAATGTCATTCTGTCGAGCAATGCGCAGATGGCCGGCCACGTGACGATTGGCGACCATGCGATTATCGGCGGCATGTCGGGCGTGCATCAGTTCGTGCGCATCGGCGCGCATTCGATGCTGGGCGGCGCTTCGGCGCTCGTGCAGGACATCCCGCCGTTCGTGATCGCTGCCGGCAACAAGGCAGAGCCTCACGGTATCAACGTCGAAGGTCTGCGCCGCCGCGGTTTCTCCGCAGACGCGATCTCGGCGTTACGCTCGGCGTACCGCTTGCTGTACAAGAACGGCCTGTCGCTTGAAGAAGCGAAGGTGCAGTTGCGCGAACTCGCATCCGCGGGTGGCGATGGCGATGCGCCGGTACAAACGCTGCTCGCGTTTGTCGAAGCGTCGCAACGCGGCATCATCCGCTAACCGATGGCTTTGAACCCGAGTCCTTTGCGCGTCGCGATGGTGGCAGGCGAGCCGTCCGGCGACCTGCTGGCGGCGTCGCTGCTCGACGGCCTCGCGAGCCGTCTGCCCGCCGGCACCCAGTATTACGGGATCGGCGGCCCGCGCATGATCGCCACGGGTTTCGACGCCCACTGGCCGATGGAGAAGCTGACGGTGCGCGGCTATGTCGAAGCACTGCGGCATATTCCAGAAATCCTCGGTATCCGCAACGAACTGAAGCGCCAACTACTGGCCGAACCGCCGTCGGTGTTCGTCGGCGTGGACGCGCCCGACTTCAACTTCGGACTCGAGCATCCGTTGCGCGATGCGGGTATTCCGACCGTTCACTTCGTTTGCCCGTCGATCTGGGCGTGGCGAGGTGGGCGGATCAAGAAGATCGCCAAAGCAGTTGACCACATGCTGTGCGTATTCCCGTTCGAAACGGCGCTGCTGGAAAAAGCCGGCATCGCGGCCTCGTACGTGGGCCATCCGCTTGCCGACGAAATTCCTCTGGTACCCGACACGCTTGGCGCGCGCCGCACGCTCGGCCTTGCCGAAAGCGGCCCGATCATCGCGGTGCTGCCGGGCAGCCGGCGCTCGGAGATCGATCTGATCGGTCCGACGTTCTTTGCCGCGATGGAAATGATGCAGCACCAGGAGCCCAGTTTGCGTTTCGTGATGCCGGCGGCCACGCCCGCACTGCGCGAAATGCTACGGCCGCTGGTCGATGCGCATCCCGGTCTCGCGCTGACCATTACAGACGGCCAGGCACAAATCGCGATGACGGCGGCCGATGCGATCCTCGTCAAGAGCGGCACGGTGACGCTGGAAGCCGCGCTGCTGAAAAAGCCGATGGTGATCTCGTATAAGGTGCCCTGGCTGACCGGCCAGATCATGCGCCGCCAGGGCTATCTGCCTTATGTCGGCTTGCCGAACATTCTGGCGGGGCGTTTCGTCGTGCCGGAAATTCTGCAGCACTTCGCCACGCCGCAGGCGCTCGCTGAAGCGACACTGAAACAGTTGCGCGACGAGGCCAACCGGCGCACGCTGACGGAAATCTTCACGGAGATGCATCACGTGTTGAAGCAGAACACCGCGCAGCGTGCGGCGGAAGTCGTGGCAAGCATCGTCGAAAAGCGGAAGGCGCGGCCGTGACTACCGCACGCGCGCCACGCCGCAAGGCTGCGACCGTTGCAGGCGCGGCGGCGCGGCAGGTCGGTCTGGACTTCGAGACGCCGGACGACATCGTCTGCGGCGTCGACGAAGCCGGGCGCGGGCCGCTGGCTGGCCCGGTGGTCGCTGCGGCGGTGATTTTCGACCCGTCGAAGCCGATGATCCGCGGCCTCGACGATTCGAAAGCGCTCACCGCCAAGAAACGCGACGAGCTGTACGACAAGATCGTCGACCGGGCGCTCGCGTACTGCATCGCGTCGGCTAGCGTCGAAGAAATCGATACGCTGAACATCCTGCACGCCACCATGCTGGCGATGAAGCGGGCGGTCGAAGGCCTCTCGGTCGTGCCGACGCTCGTGAAAATCGACGGCAATCGCTGCCCGACGCTGAGTATTCGCAGCGAGGCGGTGATCGGCGGCGATGCACTGGTCAAAAGCATTTCGGCGGCGTCGATTCTCGCCAAGGTCACGCGTGACCGGATGCTGCTCGAATTGCATCAAACCTATCCGGTCTACGGTTTTAACGCGCATGCCGGCTACGGCACGCCGCAGCATCTCGCGGCGCTGCGCGAACATGGGCCCTGCGAGCATCATCGGCGCTCGTTTGCGCCGGTGCGTGAAGCGCATCAGCGTTTCGGCACGGCTTCGAAACAACTGCCGGCGGGCGACATGATCATCGTGTCCGGAACGCTCACCGACGCCATGCCCGACGACGACGCCTTCGGCGAACGCAGCGGCGCGTAAGCGCTGTGCGTTGTCCGGCGAGTCGCCCACTCTTTCCTCATTCTCACTGTCTTCGCTGCCTGTGAAAGCCATCACCTCGCGGGACAATCCGCTCTACAAGCGCCTCAAGGCACTGGCCGGCTCGACGCATCAGCAGCGTCGCAGTGGCCACGCGTTGCTCGAAGGGTTCCATCTTGCGAGCGCGTATCTCGACGTCGCCGGGCAGCCGGAAATGTGCATCGTCACCGAGGGCGCGTTGCGCCACGACGAAGCGCAAGCCATCGTGTCGCGCATCGACGAGCACCGTATCGTCACGTTGCCCGATGCATTGTTTGGCCAGGTGTCGAACGTCGTGCACGGTGTCGGGATTCTGCTGCTGGTCGAAAAGCTCGATACGCCGTTGCCGGAGAAGGTCGGAGAAACCTGCCTCGTACTCGATGGCGTGCAGGATGCCGGCAACGTCGGTTCGATTCTGCGCAGCGCGGCCGCCGCCGGTATTCAGCAGGTGTTTTGCGCGCCAGGCACTGCGTACGCGTGGTCGTCGAAGGTATTGCGCTCGGGCATGGGCGCGCATTTCCTGTTGCAAATCCACGAGGATGTCGAGGCGCAGGTATTGATCGAGCGCCTGGCGGTGCCCATCGTCATTACGGACTCGCACGGTGCCGAGGCGATCTACGACTGCGATCTGGGCGGGCCGCTCGCGTGGGTGTTCGGCAACGAAGGGGCGGGCGTATCGCAGACCTGGCGCGATGCCGTTTCCTTGCGGGTGACGATTCCTCAGCCGGGCGGCATGGAATCGCTCAATGTGGCGGCCGCGGCGGCTGTCTGCGTGTTCGAACAGTGCCGCCAGCAGCGCCGCGCGTGACATTGCATTGACTTCAGGTCTGAGGCGACCTCCGTGATCACCTCAGCACCTCGCACGTAGGTAAAACAGGCCGCCGCTCAATAAGCCGGCCGGTCCAGCTTGATCTCCTGCAGGATCGTCGTGGCGATCTCTTCGATCGACTTATGCGTCGACGACAACCACTTGACCCCTTCGCGCCGCATCATCGCTTCCGCCTCGTTGATCTCGTAACGGCAATTTTCCGGCGCGGCGTACTTGCTGCCCGGGCGGCGCTCGTTACGGATCTCCGACAGCCGCTGCGGATCGATCGACAAGCCAAACATCTTCTGCCGATGCGCCAATAGCGGCGTAGGCAGCTTGCCGCGTTCGAAGTCTTCCGGAATCAACGGATAGTTGGCCGCTTTCACGCCGTACTGCATCGCCAGATACAGGCTCGTCGGCGTCTTACCGCTGCGCGACACGCCCACCAGAATCACGTCGGCATCGGCCAGATTGCGGTTCGATTGACCGTCGTCGTGGGCGAGCGAGAAGTTGATCGCCTCGATCCGGTTCTTGTATTCCTCGGTATCGGCGTTCTGGTGGCCGCGGCCCATCGCGTGGCTCGACTTGAGCTCCAGTTCCTGCTCGAGCGGCTCGACGAAGGTCTGGAACATGTCCAGCACGAGCGCATTCGAACCTTTGACGATCTGATTCGACGCGCTGTCCACCAGCGTCGTGAAGACGATCGGACGGCGGCCGTCCTGCTGGATTGCTTCGTTGATCTTTTCTAGCGTGGCGTAGGCCTTTTCCGTCGAGTCGACGAAGGGCACGCGAACCAGGCGGAATTTCTGGTCGAACTGGGAGAGGATCGAATGCGCGAAGGTTTCGGCAGTGATCCCGGTACCGTCGGAGACGATGAATACGGTGGGCGGCATCAGTGGGGCTGGGGAACGTGAGCGGGAAAAAGCGCTCGAATGAAACATCGCTGCATGGATGTCGCTGCACGGTGGCTAACCGGAGATTGCAGCGGCGTCATGTCAACGCGCCGTGGGCACCGCAATTGCGCCCGGATGGCGGTGGGGCCTCGCGAGAGCCTCGCAAGAGCCCGTCAGCCGGTCCGGGGCGCGATTCGAGGCGCAATTCTCGTCCGACTGTCACATTTTGAGAGTCGGCACGGTAGAATAGCGGCAACCTGTTGGATAAGCAATTGCAGGCGATTGGCGTCTAACTCACCGCGAACGGTCGGTCAACGCCACGCTTTGCGCCGGTAACTTGCGGCAAATTGAGAGATTGGGGTGGATCGATCGGTAATTTCGTCCAACCGCTTTCTACGTCGTTCATCCGGCGCTTTTTGGCCCTCGCGGCCATTTACAGCGATTGCTTCTCCAACAGGTTGTGCAAGACGCGAGGTCACGCTTCCAATGGGCGTCTCGCGTTCAAGCCCACTTGCACAGCCGTGAATTTCTTTCACACTTAGGGGCTTGTATGACTAACGCAGTTACCGTCGCAAAGGAAGAGGCGTATGTAGTTCCGTTCGAGCAGTTGCGGATGACCGATGTGGAGATTGTCGGCGGCAAGAATGCGTCGCTTGGCGAGATGATCAGTCAGCTCGCTGAAGCCGGCGTGCGCGTGCCGACTGGCTTCGCCACCACGGCGCTGGCTTTCCGTGACTTCCTGCATCACAACAATCTGACTGAACGCATCGCCAAACGTCTCGAAACGCTCGACGTCGACGACGTGAAGTCGCTCGCCGAAGCGGGCAAGGAGATCCGTCAATGGATCGTCGACGCCCCGATGCAACCGCGTCTTGAAGCGGATATCCGTGCAGGCTTCGACACCCTGCAAAACAGCTCGCCTGAAGAGTTGTCGTTTGCCGTGCGTTCGTCGGCAACGGCAGAAGACTTGCCGGACGCATCGTTCGCGGGTCAGCAGGAAAGCTATCTCAACGTGGTCGGCATCGACGAGGTGCTCGATCGCATGAAGCACGTGTTCGCGTCGCTGTACAACGACCGTGCGATCTCCTATCGCGTCCACAAGGGCTTCACCCACGCTGAAGTCGCGCTGTCGGCAGGCGTGCAGCGCATGGTGCGCTCGGACGTCGGTGCGGCAGGCGTGATGTTCACGCTGGACACGGAATCGGGCTTCAAGGACGCCGTCTTCATCACGTCGAGCTACGGCCTGGGTGAAACGGTCGTGCAGGGCGCCGTGAATCCGGACGAGTTCTACGTCTTCAAGACCACGCTCGCACAGGGCAAGTACCCGATCATCCGCCGCTCGATCGGCTCGAAGCTGATCAAGATGGAATTCACCAAGGCCGGCGAGCAAGGCCGCGTGAAGACTGTCGACGTCGCGCACGAGCAGCGCAACCGTTTCTCGATCACCGACGAAGACGTGATCGAACTTGCGAAATACGCCGTCATCATTGAGAAGCACTACGAGCGTCCGATGGACATCGAGTGGGGCAAGGACGGCCGCGACGGCAAGATCTTCATCCTGCAGGCGCGCCCGGAAACGGTGAAGAGCCAGGCTGCGGGCAAGGCCGAGCAACGCTTCAAGCTGAAGGGTCAATCGAACGTGCTGACAACCGGCCGCGCAATCGGTCAGAAGATCGGCGCGGGTCCGGTGCGCGTGATTCACGATCCGTCGGAAATGGACCGTGTGCAGCCGGGCGACGTGCTGGTGGCCGACATGACCGACCCGAACTGGGAACCGGTGATGAAGCGCGCATCCGCCATCGTCACGAACCGTGGCGGCCGTACCTGCCACGCGGCAATTATTGCGCGTGAACTGGGCGTGCCGGCCGTGGTCGGCTGCGGCGACGCCACCGACCTGCTGAAGGACGGCGCGCTGGTGACCGTGTCATGTGCGGAAGGCGACGAAGGCAAGATCTACGACGGTCTGCTCGAAACCGAAATCACCGAAGTGCAGCGCGGTGAACTGCCGCCGATTCCGGTGAAGATCATGATGAACGTCGGCAACCCGCAACTGGCCTTCGACTTCTCGCAGCTACCGAACGCAGGTGTGGGTCTGGCGCGGCTCGAGTTCATCATCAACAACAACATCGGCGTTCACCCGAAGGCGATTCTCGAGTACCCGAACATCGATCAGGACCTGAAGAAGGCCGTGGAAAGCGTGGCACGTGGCCATGCATCGCCGCGCGCGTTCTACGTCGACAAGCTGACCGAAGGCATCGCAACGATCGCAGCAGCCTTCTATCCGAAGCCCGTGATCGTGCGTCTGTCGGACTTCAAGTCGAACGAGTACAAGAAGCTGATCGGCGGTTCGCGTTACGAGCCGGACGAAGAAAACCCGATGCTGGGCTTCCGTGGCGCATCGCGCTATATCGCTGACGACTTTGCCGAAGCGTTCCAGATGGAATGCATCGCGTTGAAGAAGGTGCGTGAAGAGATGGGCCTCGACAACGTCGAGATCATGGTGCCGTTCGTGCGTACGCTGAAGCAGGCGGAACGCGTGGTCGGGCTGCTGGAGAAGTTCGGCCTGAAGCGCGGCGAAAAGGGCTTGCGCCTGATCATGATGTGCGAAGTGCCGTCGAACGCGATTCTCGCCGAAGAATTCCTGCAATTCTTCGACGGCTTCTCGATCGGCTCGAACGACTTGACGCAGCTCACGCTCGGCCTCGACCGCGACTCGGGCATGGAACTGCTGGCAGTCGATTTCGACGAACGCGATCCGGCCGTCAAGTTCTTGCTGAAGCGCGCGATCGATACGTGTCTGCGACTGAACAAGTACGTCGGCATCTGCGGCCAGGGCCCGTCGGATCATCCGGACTTTGCGCAATGGCTGACCGATGAAGGCATCAAGTCGATCTCGCTGAACCCGGACTCGATCATCGAGACGTGGCAGCAACTGGCGAAATCGCTGACGAAGTAATCGAAGTACCTAAGCGAAGTAAATAAGCGCGGGGCAGGTGCCCGATAAGCAGCGTGCATAAAGGATGGTGCGGTACGTCAAAAGCACGTAAAAGCGTGCTGCACCGCCCGGTAAAATGCACCTGCTTCGTGCTATAAACACCCCGGTAGATCCGGGGTGTTTTGCTTTGTGGAGATCAACATGGCGCCAGGTGGATTGTTCTGGTGGATCGGGGCGGGTGTGCTGATCGTGCTGGAATTGATCAGCGGCACTTTCTATTTGCTGATGATCGCGTTGGGTTGTGTAGCGGCCGCCATTGCGCATCTGGCGGGTGCCACCGCCGATCTGCAGTTTGCGGTTGCGGCTGGGGTGGCGCTGGCAGCGGTCCTGTTGCTGAGGCGTTCGCGCTTTGGCCGCAGGACGCGTAAAGAGGCGTCGAAGAACCCGGACGTCAATCTGGACATCGGCCAGACGTTGAGCGTGGCTGCGTGGCACGAGCGCCGGGCGCGCGTCAATTACCGCGGGGCGGCATGGGACGTCGAATTGGCGGCGGGCGAGCCCGAAGATGCACAGCTCTATGAAATCGCCGAGATGCGCGGCAGTTGTCTCATCGTCGTTGCCAGCCGGCCGGCGAAAACCAAGGCAACCGTGGCCTGAGCGCGCGCAAATGCGTGCACAGGACCCTACACAACTATTCGAACTACGGACCGGAGGTCAGTCATGGATTCAACCATTGTCGGGGCGGTGCTTCTGCTTATCGTGATCGTGCTGGCGGCGCAGACGCTCAAGATCGTGCCGCAGCAGCATGCGTGGGTGCTGGAGCGACTCGGCCGCTATCACCGTACGCTGACGCCGGGCTTGAGCTTCGCGTTTCCATTCGTCGACCGGATCGCGTACAAGCACATCCTCAAGGAAATCCCGCTCGAAGTGCCGAGCCAGGTGTGTATCACGCGCGACAACACGCAGTTGCAGGTGGATGGCGTGCTGTATTTCCAGGTCACCGACCCCATGAAGGCGTCGTACGGCTCGAGCAACTTCGTGTTTGCGATTACGCAGTTGTCGCAGACCACGCTGCGCTCGGTGATCGGCAAACTCGAACTCGACAAGACTTTCGAAGAGCGCGACTTCATCAACCACAGCATCGTGTCGTCGCTCGATCAAGCGGCGGCGAACTGGGGCGTCAAGGTGCTGCGTTACGAGATCAAGGACTTGACGCCGCCCAAGGAAATTCTTCACGCAATGCAGGCGCAGATCACCGCCGAGCGCGAGAAGCGCGCGCTGATCGCGGCATCCGAAGGGCGTAAGCAGGAGCAGATCAATATCGCCTCGGGCGGGCGCGAGGCGTCGATCCAGAAGTCCGAAGGCGAGCGGCAGGCAGCGATCAATCAGGCGCAGGGTCAGGCCGCGGCGATTCTGGCGGTGGCTGAGGCTAACTCACAGGCGATTCAAAAGATTGCTGCGGCCATCCAGTCGAACGGCGGGATGGAAGCGGTGAACCTGAAAGTGGCGGAGCAGTATGTGAATGCATTCGGTAACCTGGCGAAGCAGGGCACCACATTGATCGTGCCGGGCAACCTGGCGGACATGAGTTCGATGATCGCGTCGGCGCTGACGATTGTGAACAAGGGGAAGGGCGCGGCCGAGGCGCGCTGATTGACGTTCTTCCTTGCCGAATAAAAATGGCCCGCAAAATCAGCGGGCCATTTTTCGTTGAATCGTAGTTTTTTGCCAGCGAGCCGGTGAGGCCAGGCAAAGGGCGGCAAATCCGCACATCACGCGACGCGTATCAAGCCAGCCCGCAGACCGGGCCGCCGCTCAAACCTGAGATCACGCTCACGACGGCGAGCGCATCAGGCGCGCCTTCTCGCGTTCCCAGTCGCGCTTCTTCTCAGTTTCGCGCTTGTCGTGTTGCTTCTTACCCTTGGCGAGGCCGATCTCGCATTTGACGCGGCCGCCCTTGTAATGGAAGTTCAACGGCACGAGCGTGTAGCCGCGCTGCTCGACCTTGCCGATCAGTTTGCTGATTTCCTCGCTATGCAGCAGCAGTTTGCGCGTGCGCACCGGGTCCGGATTGATGTGGGTCGAGGCTTCGGGCAGCGGGCTGATGTGCGTGCCGATCAGGAACAGTTCGTTGTTCTTGATGACCACGTAGCCTTCCTTGATCTGGCCACGGCCGGCGCGCAAGGCTTTGACCTCCCATCCTTCGAGCACGAGCCCCGCTTCGTAGCGTTCTTCGACCGAGTAGTCGTAGAAGGCTTTTCTGTTGTCAATGATGCTCATGAATGGAAAGTGCCCAACTCGTTTAAAATCACGATTTTAGCAAAGCGGGGCAAGGAAAGCCCGCGGCGCTTGTCCACCCTTGCCACGCGCTGTTCAATTTATGGCAGATGTCCAGAAAACCGTGTTGATCCGCCATTCGGCGGAACAGATGTTCGACCTCGTCACCGACGTCGCCGATTACCCCAACTTCCTGCCTTGGTGCGGGGGAGTCGAAATCCGCCGCCAGGACGAAACCGGCATGGAGGCGAAGATCGATATCAACTTCAAGGGCATCAAGCAGCATTTCGCCACGCGCAACAGCATGGAGCGGCCCACGCGCATCGATATGGAGTTCGCGGACGGTCCGTTTCGCAAATTTACCGGCTTCTGGCGTTTCACGCCGCTGCGGGCCGACGCCTGCAAGATCGAATTCGCGTTGCACTACGAATTCACCAACATCATTCTCGAGAAGATCATTGGGCCGGTGTTCAGCCACATTGCCAACACCTTCGTCGAATCGTTCGTGAAGCGCGCCGATCAGCGCTACGGTAAGGCATGAGCGCGCGCTTGTCGATTGAAGTCTGCTACGCGCTTGCCAGTGAGCAGGCGCTGATTGCCGTGGACTTGCCGGAAGGCGCCACGTTGCAGCAGGCGATAGACGCAAGCGGCATTTTGCAGCGTTATCCGCAGATCGACATGGGCATCCAGAAGGTCGGCGTGTTCGGCAGGCTCAAGCCGTTGGATACGGTGCTCGCCGACCACGATCGTGTCGAGATTTACCGGCCGCTGCTGGTGGATCCGAAGCTGTCGCGCCAACGGCGCGTCGAGAAGACCCGCAAGGCGGGTTCGATCGAAGGGCGCCGCTGGCAGAACAAGGATTCGCGCTAGGCTCGTCCTGTGGCTGCGGCGGGGCAGCGCCGGGGGCCTCGTCTCAATCGTCTCAATGCACCGAAGGCTGCGCCTTCTCCTCGATCGATGCCGCCCCGGACGTATCGTCGTCTGCATGCTGGCGCACCGACCAGCACCCCCCCGCCACCAGCAGCAGGATCGCCGCCGTTTCCAGCGGGCGCGGCAGGCGCTGGTCATAGATAAACGCGTAGAGCAGCGCGAAAAGCGTCTCGAACACGATCATCTGGCCGGACAGGGTGAGCGGCAGCCGTTTCGACGCGGCATTCCACAACCCGTTGCCGAGCCACGACGCGCCGATGGCGAGGCCCAGATTCAGCATCCAGAAGGTGTGCCAGCGCTCATCGCCGAGCGGCCCCTGCAGGCTGCCAGACGGCATGACGGCGACCACCAGCCACAATCCCGCGCCGAGCGCGCCGGTCACAACCCCCCACAGCACCGACCACTCGTTGCCGCTGAAATGCGTCTGACGCTGCAGGTAGCGGGCGTTTTCGACCGCGAACCAGGTCCAGCAGGCGAGCGCGCCGACTGCGCAGGCGAGGCCGATTAGCTTCGTCGCGATAGTCACGGGCGTGCTGTCCGCTACCGTGAAGACGTCGATGTTGATGCAGGCGATGCCGGCAACCACCAGCGAAAGCGGCCATACGAGGCGGGCGAGCGGCACGGCGCCGTGATCGCGCTGGCCGAGCAGCGTCACCGTGACCGGCAGCACGCCGACGATCAGCGAGGCCGGCGCGATGCCGATCATATGGACGGCCGCGGTCAGCAGCAGGTAGTAGAGCAGGTTGCCGGCCAGCGCCAGTTTGACCAGTGCGCCGAGATCCTCGCGGGTCAGGCGTTTGACGAGCGAGCGCGCCATCGGCAGCGCGGCGGCCAGCGAGACGATGCCGTACATCGTATAGCGGCCGGCGCTCAGCAGCAGCGGCGAGAAATCGGGCAGCACGCGCGGCACCAGAAACACCATGCCCCATAAGGCCCCGGCCATTACTCCATATGCCACACCGCGCTGCATCGACTGCCCCTGCAAGAAAACTGGAATGGTCGGCAGAATAGCCGTTCGACGGGCAGGGCGTCTTGTTTGATTCTGCATTCCGGCGGTTTTATCAGGCGTGTTCAGGCGCCTTTTAACTTCCACGCGGTTGCCCGGCGGCGTGCAAGCCCCCCGAATTGCCCATGCCCGAACCGGTTGATGCGTCCATGCGCCCGAACGCGCAAACGAAACCGGATCGAACTCGAGGCGAACGTGGAAGCGAAATCGAAGGGTACAAAGTCATGAAAAAATCCCCTGAAATTCGCTAAGCTGCTGTTAGTGCAGTGAAAACCAGGGAGGTATCGCGTATAATTCGCTTTTGCGCCTATAGGATTTGCCATGCGTCTGATCCAAACAGCACTCACGTTCGATGACGTGCTCCTCGTCCCGGCTTTCTCCGATGTTCTGCCGCGCGACACCAGCCTCAAGACCCGGCTGACCCGCAACATTTCCCTGAATATGCCGCTCGTGTCCGCCGCCATGGACACCGTCACCGAAGCCCGTCTCGCGATCGCGATGGCGCAAATGGGTGGCGTGGGCATCATCCACAAGAATCTCACGCCGGCCGAACAGGCGCGTGAAGTTGCCAAGGTCAAGCGCTTCGAATCGGGCGTCGTGCGCGATCCGATCACCGTGCCGCCGCAAATGAAGGTGCGCGACGTCATCGCGCTGTCGCGCCAGCATGGCATTTCGGGCTTCCCGGTCGTCGAAGGCGCGCAGCTCATCGGTATCGTCACGAATCGTGACTTGCGCTTTGAAGAGCGTCTGGACGAGCCGGTGCGCAACATCATGACGCCGCGCGAGCGCCTCGTCACCGTCAAGGAAGGCACCCCGCTCGCCGAAGCCAAGGCGTTGATGCATAGCCACCGCCTCGAACGCGTGCTGGTCATCAACGACGCATTCGAACTGCGCGGCCTGATGACGGTAAAAGACATCACCAAGCAAACCGAACACCCGGACGCGTGTAAAGACGAACACGGCAAGCTGCGCGCAGGCGCGGCGGTCGGCGTGGGCGAAGACAACGAAGAGCGCGTTGAGCTGCTCGTGCAGGCGGGTGTGGACGTGATCGTCGTCGACACGGCACACGGCCACAGCAAGGGTGTGCTCGAGCGCGTCAAGTGGGTCAAGCAGAAGTTCCCGCATGTCGAAGTGATCGGCGGCAACATCGCCACCGCTGCGGCGGCCAAGGCGCTCGTCGAATACGGCGCGGACGGTGTGAAGGTCGGTATCGGCCCGGGTTCGATCTGCACGACGCGGATCGTCGCCGGCGTGGGCGTGCCGCAAGTTACCGCGATCTCGAACGTGTCGGAAGCGCTGAAGGGCACGGGCGTGCCGGTCATCGCCGACGGCGGTGTGCGTTTTTCGGGCGACGTGAGCAAGGCGCTGGCCGCGGGTGCGAATTCCGTGATGATGGGCAGCATGTTCGCCGGCACCGAAGAAGCGCCGGGCGACGTGTTCCTGTTCCAGGGCCGTCAGTACAAGTCGTACCGTGGCATGGGTTCTGTCGGCGCGATGAAAGACGGCGCTGCAGACCGCTACTTCCAGGACAACTCCGCGAACATCGACAAGCTGGTGCCGGAAGGCATCGAAGGCCGCGTCGCCTACAAGGGCTCGGTCAACGCGATCCTGTTCCAGCTGATCGGCGGCGTGCGCGCCAGCATGGGCTACTGCGGTTGCCGCACGATCACGGAGATGAACGACAAGGCCGAGTTCGTGCAGATCACGGGCGCGGGCTTGCGCGAGTCGCATGTGCATGACGTGCAGATCACCAAGGAAGCGCCCAACTACCACGTGGACTAAACGCCAATGAAGCCATTGCTGCGCGCTGTACTTATCCTCGATGCGTTGTTGCTGCTTGCGTTCGGCCTGCTGTTTCTGCTGACGCCCTGGACTTCGTTGTACAACGCGCTGCTTCTGGTGCAAACCCAGCCGGCTCTGGTCGGCCAGGGGTTTGGCGTGGCGCTGATCGGGCTCGCGTGGCTCGCTTTGCACGCGTCGCTCGACGGTTCGCTCACGTCGACCGTTGCCAAGGTCGTCGGCCATGTGAACTGGTTGACCGGCGTGCTGATGCTGGTCTGGCTGCTCGGGCTGCATACGCCGGCGCTGACCGGCTTCGGGCAGATCATCGCGGTGCTGACCGGTGTGGTGTTGCTGGTGGTCGGCCTGGGCGGTGTGCGCCTGTCGGGCGCGGTGCGGCGGCGTGAGAAGGTGCGGCTGGTTGAAGCCGCAGCCGCTGAGCGCGCTGAAAAGCAGGCTGCGAAAGACGCCGCCAAAGACGCTGCCAACAAACGCGACTCCGGTCGTGCGACGGCGGGCTTTCCGGCCTATCGTGCCGAACCGGTAGTCGAGCCCGTTATGCCGGTCACACAAGCCGTGAATCCTGTTTCGGTAGCGCCGCTCCATCCGGCGGTCGATGAACCGGGTCTGACGGCCTCTGAACGCGCCGCACGCGCCGAGGCCGCAGCTGCGCGCGAGGATGCCCGTAACGCCGCTGCCGATGCACCTGGTGCGCCCCGGCCGCCGTTTCATGGCTGACGCGCCAAGCGCCAGAACGCCTGCCGAAGCTACCGGATTCCGTTCGCGCGCACCGCAGGCAAGTGCCGGTGGTGCTGAATGGTCCAGCGCGCTTCATCGTCACGCTTCATGTTCGATTGTCCCCACGTGGACTGCTTTGAATTCAACGCCGCGCGTCATGCGCGGTATCCCGTATCCGTTCACTTTTGACTCCGTCCGCTGCCATGCATGACAAGATCCTGATTCTCGACTTCGGTTCGCAAGTCACCCAACTGATTGCACGTCGCGTTCGCGAAGCCAACGTGTATTCGGAAATTCATCCGTACGACGTCGATGCGTCGTTCATTCGCGATTTCGCGCCGAAGGGCGTGATCCTCTCCGGCGGCCCGAGCTCGGTTACCGAAACGGATACGCCGCGCGTGCCGCAAGCGGTGTTCGAACTCGGCGTGCCCGTGCTGGGCATTTGCTACGGCATGCAGGCGATGGCCGAGCAGCTCGGCGGCAAGGTCGATATCGGCCACCTGCGTGAGTTCGGCTACGCCGAAGTGCGCGCGCGCAACCATACGAGCCTGCTCGAAGGCATCAGCGACTTCACCACGCCGGAAGGTCACGGCATGCTGAAGGTATGGATGAGCCACGGCGACAAGGTGCTGGAAATGCCTGAGGGCTTCCAGCTGATGGCATCGACGGAATCGTGCCCGATCGCGGCGATGGCCGACGAAAAGCGTCATTTCTACGGTCTGCAATGGCACCCGGAAGTCACGCACACCGTGCAGGGCCGCGCGATGCTTGAACGCTTCGTGCTGCAGATTTGTGGCGCGAATCCCGACTGGGAAATGGGCCACTACATCGACGAAGCCGTCGCGAAAATTCGCGAGCAGGTCGGCAAAGAGCACGTGATTCTGGGCTTGTCGGGTGGTGTGGATTCGTCGGTGGCGGCGGCGCTGCTGCATCGCGCGATTGGCGACCAGCTGACCTGCGTGTTCGTCGATCACGGCCTCCTGCGGTTGAACGAAGCCGAGCAGGTGATGGCAACGTTCGCTGAGAACCTCGGCGTCAAGGTGATCCACGTCGACGCGAGCGAAGTGTTCCTGTCGAAGCTGGCCGGCGTGACCGATCCGGAAGCGAAGCGCAAGATCATCGGCGCGGAATTCGTCGAAGTGTTCCAGACCGAAGCCAACAAGCTGACCGATGCGAAGTGGCTCGCGCAAGGCACGATCTATCCGGACGTGATCGAATCGGCCGGCAAGGGCAAGAAGGCGACGCAGACCATCAAGAGCCACCACAACGTGGGCGGCCTGCCGGAGACGCTGAATCTGAAGCTGCTCGAGCCGCTGCGCGAACTGTTCAAGGACGAAGTGCGCGAGCTCGGCGTGAAACTCGGTTTGCCGCCGGCGATGGTGTATCGCCACCCGTTCCCGGGCCCGGGTCTGGGCGTGCGGATTCTCGGCGAAGTGCGCCGCGATTTCGCCGATCTGCTGCGTCGCGCGGATGCGATTTTCATCGAGACGCTGCGTACCTTTATCGACAAGGAAACCGGCAAGTCATGGTACGACCTGACGAGCCAGGCTTTTGCAGTATTCCTGCCGGTGAAGAGCGTGGGCGTGATGGGCGACGGCCGGACTTACGAGTATGTCGTTGCGCTGCGCGCTGTGCAGACGCTGGACTTCATGACCGCGCATTGGGCGCATCTGCCGCACGAGTTGCTGGGGCATGTGTCGAACCGGATCATTAATGAAGTGCGCGGGATTAACCGGGTGGTGTACGACATCTCGGGGAAACCGCCGGCGACGATCGAGTGGGAATGAATCAGACTGCTCCCAGGTCGTTCCGGGAGGTTCGGTTTTCCCTGTTTTTCCTTTTAAAAAAAACATGAGGTTATTGTCCGGGGTGGTCTGTTGTGATCCGGGCAATGCCTGGTGGAAATGTCGGTATCGGTGACGGTACCGACATTTCCTCCTCGGATGGCCTTGTCCGATACCGTCAAGGCGACCGCTTTGGCAATGTGACAAAGCAGCAAAGCCCACTACCTTCTATTCTGACCGGTTATCTTCAGTTTCATCGACGATCGGATCGCTGGGTGGGCTGTGAAGCCGAATCCCAATAGACGTTGAAGCCCATCAAAGAAGTGAGCGTTTCAGCTGCCCGTTCCATCATGTTGCCGACTTCGGCCATCGACGGCACGGGGGCGTCGTCGATTCGCTCGATATAAGGGGTAGTCAGTGCCGCAATGGCATGACCGTCCCGGCCGAAAACAGGGTAGGCCAGATTCTTCACCCCCTTGACCTGCCGGCTGGACATACGTGCGTTACCGTGTTTGCGGATCTGCGAGAGGTCCTTCGCAAGCTGTTGCGGGTCCATGGCCCGTTCGCCGTCCACCGGAACGTGCAGTTCGAACATCTCGACGCGTTGCGGTTCTTCCTGGAAGGCGAGCAGTACCTGTCCCGACGCAGTATCGGTGAGCCCTATCAACGTGCCGACTTTCAACGCAAAGCCCCAACGCTCCGGACTTTCGACGCCGGCGACGATCAGCACGCGTCCCTTCTGATACACGCACAGATGAAACGACTGGCAGGCATCTTTGGCGAGTTGTGTCATCAGCGGTAGCGCGCTCGATACTAGCGAGCGCACGGGCTGATGCCGGTGCGCCAGCTGGAAGAGCAGCAGCGATAGAACATACCGGTCGCCAATGGTGCACAGGTAGCCGCGCGTCTCCAGCGTCACGACCATCCGGAATATTTCGGCGGTGCTGCGGCCGAGCTCTTTTGCGAGTTCCGCAAGAGACAAACCCTCCGCGTGGTCCGCCAGCAGTTCGATGATGTCCAGACCTTTTTCCAGTGCAGGTGCCGAATAGCGCGGTGCGTTGGCGTTCAAGTTTCCTCCTGAAATCGCAGATGAAATGGCGCACATGATAACCAGACGGATTGTAGGGCGACTGAAGGTTGTGTGAACGTGAAACGACCCGTTCGACGGACGGGGAAAACACCTACTAATTTTTCATCAATGAAATATAGTTTCATATATACAATTTCCTTAGGGGTACGGCGAGAGTGATCAGCTGCGCTCAACGGCCGGTTACTGAATAACCCGGAAAGGAGGGCGGATGGCAGCCGTAGCATTCGAGCAGGTCAGGAAATCGTTTGGTGAACAGGAGGTGTTGAAGCAGATCGACCTGCAGGTTCCGGACGGGGAGTTTCTCGTACTGGTCGGGCCGAGCGGATGTGGGAAATCCACACTGCTGCGTGCGCTGGCGGGCCTCGAAAGCGTCAGCCACGGGCGCATCGTGATAGACGGCGAGGTCGTCAATACGCGGCCGCCGCGCGATCGCGATATCGCGATGGTTTTCCAGAACTACGCGCTCTATCCGCACATGACCGTGCTCGAAAACCTGACGTTCGCGCTCAAGCTGCGCAATCGCGATCCGCAGGAGATTGCCTCGCGGGCGCAAAAGGCAGCGACGATGCTGGGTCTGCAGGATCTGCTGGATCGTCATCCGCGCCATCTGTCGGGCGGTCAGCGGCAGCGTGTGGCAATGGGCCGCGCGATCGTGCGCGACCCGAAGGTGTTCCTGTTCGACGAGCCGCTCTCGAATCTCGATGCGAGGCTCCGCGTGCAGATGCGCGCGGAGATCAAGGCGCTGCACCAGCGCTTGCGTGCCACGACAGTCTATGTGACTCACGACCAGATCGAGGCGATGACGATGGCAGACCGCATCGTCGTGCTCAACGGTGGCGTGATCGAACAGATCGGCACACCGCTTGCGTTATATGACGATCCCGACAATCTCTTCGTAGCAGGATTCATCGGCTCGCCGGCGATGAACTTCTTCGCGGGTATCTACGAACGGCAGGGGGATAGTGCATGCGTGCGCATCGGCGGGCTTGTATTGCCGGCGCCGCTCGTCAACGCCACGAATGGACAGACGGTGACGTACGGCGTTCGTCCCGAGCATCTGAGCCTTGTCGGCGCGGACGGCATGCCGTTCGCGCTCGAAGTGGTCGAGCCGACCGGTGCGGCGACCGAATTGTTCGGCACGGTTGCCGGCCAGGCCTGTTGCGTGATGCTGACCGGCCGTACCGATGTGCGTGCCGGCACTACCATCGCGCTGCTAGCAGACCCCGCCAGGGTACTCGTGTTCGACAGCGCCAGCGGGCGGCGGCTGCGCTAATCAGGATTGCGAGCCAGACCGTCGCGGGGTTCGCATTGCACAGTTGCCGCCGGCAAGCCGCGCGGTCCACGGCGGAATCCATAAAGGAGGAGACAATGATGCGTTATAAAACCATGTTCAGGCTCGCAGCTTCGGTATTCGCGCTCGCGGGTATTGTCGCGTCGGGTCTCGCACATGCCGACGGCGAATACAAAGGCTACACGCTGCGGGTCAAGCTGATCGGCGGCGTCCAGTACGAGGCGCTCTACACGCGCATTCCGTTGTGGGAAAAACAGACGGGTGCGAAAGTCGAGATCGTATCGCGCAAGAGCCATTTCGAGCTCGATCGCGAGCTGAAACAGGACATCGCATCGGGTCATGTCGACTATTGCGTGTCGTCCAACCACACGAATTTCTCGGCACAGTACCCGATTTTCCGTGATCTGAAGGGCTTGTTCCCGGCCAGTTACCTGGCGGCGTTCTCGCCGAGTCTGCTCAAGCAGTCCGAAATTAAGGGACATCTGGTGCAGATTCCGCGCTCGGTCGACATTGAGGCGCTTTACTACAACAAGGCGGCTTACGCCGATCCGGCGAACCAAAGCGCCTATCACAAGCAGTTTGGCGAGCCGCTCGTGCCGCCGAAGAACTATGTTGAATTCACACAGCAGGCAAAGTTCTTCACCAAAGCGCCGAACTTTTACGGCACGCAATTCCCCGGCAAGGATGAAGCAATCACAGGCACGTTCTATTCGCTGTTGATCGCCAATGGCGGGCAGCTGCTGGATGGGAAAAACCGTCCTGCATTCAACTCACCGATCGGCGTCAAGACACTGAACTGGTTCGTGGATCTATACAAGGCGGGCGCCGTACCCAAGGGGGTACCGAGCTATGTGTGGGACGATCTCGGCAACAACTTTGCTGCAGGCAAAGTAGCACTGGATCTTGACTGGCCAGGTTTCGCTTCGTTCTACAACGATCCGAAGACTTCCAGAATGGCTGGTAACGTCGGCGTGGTGCCGGCGCCGCTTGGCGTTGCCAACAAGCGGCCGGGCTGGTCAGGTTCGCATAGCTTCTCGATCACGAAAACCTGTGACCGCCCGGAAATCGCAGCGAGCTTCATCCAGTTCCTGACCAGCCTCGATTCGCAGATGGTGGAGGCGCGGCTCGGCACGATTCCGTCGCGGGTCGATGCGCAGCAAGCGATCGTGAAGGAGTTCGAAGCGAAACAGGATGCATATATGGCGCATGCGATCTCCGTGTTCAGCACGGCGGCTCAGCAGGATGCCTTTACGCCTCCGCGGATCCAGCAATGGGACGAGATCTCCAATGCGCTGTGGCCGGAACTGCAGAAGGCGCTGATCGGCGACAAATCGGCCCAGCAGGCGCTTGACGACGCGGCGAAGAAAGTTTCCGACATCATGCAGGACGCATCCAACTAGTGATATGCATGGCGCGGCCCGCGCGCCGCGCCATGCAGTCGATCCGTTTCCCCCGCTTCACTTTGCGCTCCAATATGCGATTCAATATCCGCTATTCGCCTGCCGCACAATCTCCCGGGCCGGCGCTGAATCAGAGCCTGACAGCGCCGTTAAGGCTGCTACTGCCGGCGTTTTTTTCGGTAGCGATCGTCGTCGTGCTGCCGCTTCTTTTCTCGCTCTACACGAGTTTCACCGCGTACCGGCTCATCGATCCGGACACGATCTGGAATATCGTCGGCCTGCGAAACTATCTGCGCGCATTTGCAAACGAGGATTTCTGGGCCGCGTTCGGTCGCACCGTGCTGTTCCTGACGATTGCGTTGAATCTGGAATTGTTGCTGGGCCTTGGGATCGCGCTGCTGCTCAACCAGATTGTGAAAGGCCAGCGTGCGCTGCGCACGATCATGATGTTCCCGATGATGTTTTCGCCGGTGCTGGTCGGGTTCCAGTTCAAGTTCATGCTCAACGACAGCACGGGCGTCGTCAATCATGTACTGCAAACCTTATTCGGACTGAAGACCACGATTCCGTTTCTGGTCGACTCGCAATCGGCGCTTGCTTCGCTGATCGCGGCGGAGGTGTGGAATTCGACGCCGGTGTTCGCGGTCATTCTGCTCGCTGGCCTGATGGCACTGCCGAAGGATCCGATCGAAGCATCCAAAGTCGACGGCTGCACGCCGTGGCAAACCTTCCGTTACGTGACGCTGCCTTACCTGATGCCGTTCATTTATATCGCGATGACGATCCGTTCGCTGGACGTCGGCCGGGCCTTTGACATCGTGCGCATCATGACCAACGGTGGTCCGGGCGGTCGTACCGAACTGCTCTGGACGATGGTGGGCCGCATCGCCTATGACGATTCGCGCATGGGTTACGCGAACGCCATCGGCTACGTGTCCGTGCTCGTATCGGTGCTGTTCACGCTGTATTTTTTCCGCAAGCTCAACGCGGCGCGCAAACACATGGGGCCGGCCTGACATCATGGGTACTACATTCAATCGCGCGTCCACATTCGATTCGCTGCGAGCACCGGTGAAGCGGGGAGCGTTGTGGCTCGCAGTCTTCCTTGTCATGGCGGTCATCTGCCTGCCCGGCCTTTGGGTCATGCTCAACGCTTTCCGCTCGAATGTCGCGATCCTGTCGAACCAGCCGCTACTCGATGCCGGCAGCTATACGCTCGATAACTTCCGCAATGTGTTCGGCTTTGGTGGAATGGCGTCGCTGCCGATCCGTCAGTATTTCGTGAATTCGGTGGTGATTTCTCTGGCGAGCACGATCGCTGCGATCGTAGTCGGGGTGGCCGGTGGTTATGCGTTTGCGCGTTTCGAGTTCCGCCACAAGAAGCTGTTGTTCGTGGCACTGATGCTCACGCGTGCGATTCCGGGCATCGCGCTCTCGCTGCCGATCTTCATGTTGTGGGCGTGGACAGGTCTGCTCGACACGCATATCGGTGTGATCATCGTCTACCTCGCGATGAACGTGCCGTTCACCGTCTGGCTGATCGACGGGTTCTTTCGCGAAGTGCCGGCGGAACTGGCCGAGGCCGCTCAGATCGATGGCTGCAGCCGCTGGCAGGCATTCTGGCATATCGAGCTGCCGCTCGCCCGCTCGGGGGTGGCGTCGGCGGCGATCTTTGCGTTTCTGACCAGTTGGAACGAGTTCGCGCTGGCGTCGCAACTGTGCCGCAGCCCCGATACCAAAACCCTGCCCGTCGGCTTGATGGACTTTACAGCGCAGTTCACGGTGGACTGGGCCGGCATGTGCACGATGGCCGTAGTCATCATCATTCCGGCCATCATCCTCACATTCATCGTTCAGAAACACCTGATCGCAGGTCTCACGCTTGGCGGCGTCAAAGGATAGAACAACCATGACCCACATCGAAACCGTGGAAATCCGACAGGTCGACCTTCAGCCGAAGGTACGGCGCACGGATGCCATCCAGTCGTTCGTCGTTCAGGAAACGGTGCTGGTCACGATCCGTTGTAGCGACGGCAGCGAAGGCACAGGCTACACGTACACGATCGGCACGGGCGGCTCGTCGATCGTCGCCTTGTTGCACGACCATCTGGCGCCGCAGCTGATCGGCCGCAATCCCGCGGAATATGAAGCGATCTGGCGGCATCTGTTCTATCACACGCACGCAACCGCGGTCGGTGCGATCACGAGTCTCGCGCTGGCCGCGATCGACACCGCGCTGTGGGATCGCAATACGCGTGTGGCCGGACTGCCGTTATGGATTGCCGCAGGCGGTGCAAAGCCGCGTGTACGGACTTACACGACGGAGGGCGGCTGGCTGCACCTTTCGGAGAGCGAACTTGTCGAGCAGACCCTGCAGGCACAGGAATCGGGATTCCGCGGCGCGAAGCTGAAAGTCGGGCGCCCACATCTTTCCGAGGATGTGCGGCGACTTGTGGCCGTGCGAGAGGCAGTGGGCGACGGTTTCGAACTGATGGTCGACGCGAACCAGGGCTTCACGCTTTCGGAGGCGCTGCGGCGAGCGCACGCATTCGAACCGCTCCATCTCGCATGGCTGGAGGAGCCGCTGCCCGCTGAAAACATTGCCGGCCATCGGCAACTGAGTGCAGCCACGGCGGTGCCGGTCGCGGTGGGCGAATCGATATATCATCCCGCGCAGTTCGCCGAATATATGAAGGCAGACGCCTGTTCGATTGTGCAGGCGGACGTTGCGCGCGTCGGTGGGATCACGCCGTGGTTGAAGATCGCTCATTTTGCCGAGGCGATGAACATCGCGATCTGCCCGCATTTCCTGATGGAACTGCACGTGAGCCTGTGCGCATCGGTGCCGAATTCCGAGTGGGTCGAATACATCCCGCAGATCGACACCCTCACGCGTTCGCGTGTGAAGATTGAGCAGGGGTATGCGGTTGCGCCGGACGAGCCAGGTCTTGGCATCGATTGGGACTGGGACGCGATTCGCGCGAGCCAGCACTTGCATAAGTCGATTGGTACGCCCGCCGGGCGTGTCGCGGCCGGAGGCAGGTGATTCGTCCGGTGGAGCAAGCTTCCCAGGACCGGGATTCACGTACATCCGGCTCAATGTTGGGAACGGTCCGCCGAAGGAGGCATTGCGTGCAAGGTTCGGGCGTGGGGCCATCGAGGTGCAGCAGGTCATTATTCCTGCCGCGCCTCGACAAGGCAGGTTTGCATCAATGTATTACGCTTCACAGAAAGCGCGGCAAATAGCACGACCTTTGGAGAACCTGATGAGACGTTGCCTGATGTTGGACCTCAAGGATTCCCCCGATCTGATTGCCGAGTACGAAGCCATGCATCGCGAGATCTGGCCCGAGGTGGCGAATTATCTGCGCACTCAGGGTATCACTCGTATGGAAATTTTCCGTTTGGGTACCCGGCTGTGCATGCTGATGGAGACAGATGGCGCAATCTTCAGCGCTCAACGGTTTGCGGATGCTGAAGCAAATGATCCCGTGCTGACGGAATGGCAGAGTCTGATGTCGAAATTTCAGGCCCCAACGCCGTGGACCCCGCCCGGTGAGAAATGGGTCGAAGCGGCGCTTATTTTCGATTTGTCGCGACAACCATGATGGGTCGCTCGAAGGCGCGTCGTATTAGCGCCGAACCCGGGCGGGCGCTGAAACCTGGCTAACGGCACTTTCTCGTCGGCACCGTCCCGCTGCAGGTAAATCGTCCAGTGCATATCCATTCCTCACCTCGCTGAACGGGTGTCGAAGGTAGCTTAGGGCAAAAACGTCGTGCTCCCCCAGTTTTTGTCCACTCCCGGAATTTAAGAACTTCACCTGGGAAACTGGTGTCTTTCTGGTCCTGTAAGGACATTCAGCCGGCACGCTTTGGTGCGCGGGCGTTTCTTTTGCCGCGCAACATCGTGACAGCAAAACGTCACGCCTGCTCGAAGTCGATCAGTACCGGCGCACCCTTTCGACCCGACCGCCCGGGGGGGCGCTGAACGCGTGGCACGCCGGCGCGGTTCGCTGCCCATCGGGCTGGTGCGTGGGGTTTCTGCCGGCAGCCCGCCGTTCGCGTGATTGCCGGGTCGCGATGCCTCCAGTTATCAGATGTGCGCTTTTCATGCGGCGGACCTTTCCGCCGGTGGCCGTCGCGCAGCGTCACCGAGCGTACGAACGCGCCTACCCGCGCTACAAGCGTCACAAGGCCCTCGCGTTCGGGTTGCGCGAACACCTCGCGCATCGGCGTGCAGCCGACTGCTTCGCCAACTGCAGCTCCGAGAGCCGACTTCCCGGCGCGAGCACGCTATCCACGATCGCTTCCCGCAGAGCAGGCACCGCCACGCCGTCGCTGAGCGAGTCGCTGGATGCATCGACCGTGCGCATCCGTGCATGACATTTGCGGCCGATGGCATCGAGCACCTGGTCCAGCCCTTCGACGGTTTCTCCCGCCAGCGTGCCTTTCGTTGCAGAGGCCATTGACATCCTGTTATTCAGTGAATACGCTGTATACAATAACTATAAAATAATCATATAGCAGGAGGCGACTTGCATAACACATCTTTGCCGCACCCGGTCACGATCGACCGGGCCGGCGCGGTTCTGACTTTCACACTCAATCATGCCGGCACCGGCGATGCAGTCATCGGGTCGCGGTCGGCGCAATGGCATGGTGAAGCGACCATGCCGGCAGCGCGCGTCTTGCGCATTCCGTATTCGGCGACGCCTCTTGCACACATGGCGAACGCGCCGCCCACGACCCAGAACCTATCCATCGCGAAGTCTCGCGCCTGATCAAGTTAAAGCGCTGTCGCGGTTAATGCCGCGGCGTTTGATATGCGTGTACGGACGGTTCTCCGCGCCATTGCTTATATCACCAAGTGGGCGATGCCCCATGCCGACCGCCCGGAGAACGAGCGATCCGGCTTGCCGCATTGTTGCGTCGCCGCATTAGCGAGAGCTGCCTATGTCACGCGGTGGCCTTAATCCCAGGTTGGAAGTACGCGATCGGCCGGTGCGCAACTGGCTCTGCCAGCACGTGCATGCCCGGCAATGGTTGAAGAGATATGCCGGAGTCGTGCTGCTCATAGCTGCGGGCATCTACTGGTCTTATCAATACGCCGAGCAACTCGGCATCGAAACTATTCGCCGCGCGGCGGTCCATCGCATCGATATCTACGACACCGCACTGAAGAGCGAATTGGCACGCTATGCCTACTTGCCGTCGCTCGTGAACCTCAATCCCGAAGTGGTGCGACTGTTGCTCGAGCCCAACGATGCCGCGCTCACCGGGCGGGTCGACCAATATTTAGCCGCGGTCAATCGGGGGGCGCACTCGGATACGCTGTACATCATGGATGTACAGGGCAACACGCTGGCGTCGAGTAACTGGGAGCAGCCCTACAGTTTCGTCGGAATTAACTACGGCTACAGACCTTATTTTCAGGACGCGCTCTCGACGGGCAGTGGCACGTTCTACGGCTTAGGGGCCGCAAGCAAGGAAGCTGGCTACTTCTATGCCGAGCGAATCTACGCCAGCGGAAAGGTCGTTGGCATCGCGACTGTCAAGATTAACCTCAGCAAGATCGAGCAAATTTGGCAACGTGCGGGCGATACGGCAACGATCAGCGATATTCACGGCGTTATTTTTCTATCGACTCAGGACCGCTGGAGATTCAAGTCACTCGGCATCCTATCGGCGCAGGCGCGCGCGGCGATCATTGCCAACCATCAATATGATGCGCCGGGCGCACTGGAACCGGTCGGCTTGATCATGCAAAAGCCGGTAGGGGACATGGCCAATATAGCCAGGTTCGCGCCTAAGGCCACTATGGGCCCACACGCCCCGGCTTTTCTAACATCCCGATTTTTGCTGTTGAGCCGCCCGGTGCCTGATACAAGCTGGACGATAAGCACGCTGTCGGACATCACGCCCGCAGAAGTATCAGCAGTGAACGTCGCTCTTGGGGTCGGGTTGGGGATGACGTTAGTGATGGTTTTCATTTTGTATCTTTTGCAGCGGCGGCGGATCGTCGCGCAGGAACTTGCGGCCACGGAAAACCTGCACCACATGAATGAGGAACTTGAACGCAAGGTGGCGCGCCGAACCGACGCGTTGAATCGAATGAACAAGACGTTGGAGGTTGAGATTTCGGAGCGCCGGCGTGCAGAAACCGTACTCAAATCGACATTGCAGGAGTTAGTCCAGGCCGGAAAAATGGCAGCGCTCGGGCAGATGTCCGCAAGCATCACACATGAACTGAACCAGCCTTTGGCAGCTCTGCGCACGTTGTCGTCGAATGCGTTGATGTTCATGCAGCGGCTTGAATTCGACGAGGCGTGTCAAAACCTGCGAGTCATTTGCGACATGACCGAACGCATGGGAAAAATCACCAGCCAGCTCAAACGCTTTGCGCGCAAATCGCCCACTTACCTCGAACGGGTCCTGATCGGCTCAGCCATTTCCAATGCCATCTTCCTGCTTGATGCCCGGATTCGCAGCGGCAATGTCGAGTTAGTGCGCGAAGAACCAGAAGATAGTGTGTACGCGATCGCGGAACCTAACCGTCTTGAGCAGGTATTTATCAATCTGATCAGTAATGCACTGGATGCGATGGCCGAAATCGGCATCGACGGACCGGCTCGAGCGCGCGTGCTGACAATTATCGTCTGTGACGAAGCGGATCACGTTTCGATTGGCATGCGCGATACCGGCACGGGCATATCGGACGAGGTCCGAAATCACTTGTTCGAGCCGTTTTTTACGACTAAAGACAAGGGCGAAGGGTTGGGATTGGGTTTGACAATTTCGATCGGCATCATCCAGGAGTTCGGAGGCACCCTGGTCGCCCAAAACAGACCAGACGGCACTGAATTCACCGTCAGGCTAAAACGGGCCACACTGTGAGAAGACGATGTCTAATAATCTAAAAGTGCTGTTTGTGGAAGATGACGCGGCGGTGCGCCTCGGCGGCACGCAAGCACTTCGTTTGAGCGGCCTGGAGGTCCAGTCCTTCGAGCGGGCCGAACATGCCCTGCGTTATATAGAGTTTGGCTTCCCCGGCATTCTGGTCAGCGATCTCCGGTTGCCCGGCATGAGCGGCCTCGCATTATTGGAGCATACGGTTGGAACTGACGCATCGCTGCCGGTCATCCTCGTGACGGGTCACGGTGATATCCCGATCGCGGTCGACGCGATGCGCCGCGGTGCTTATGATTTTGTCGAGAAACCGTACTCGTCGGAACAACTCGTCGACGTATCGCAGCGCGCGCTCGAAAAACGTCGCCTGACGCTTGAACTCGCATCCGTTCGTCAGGCACTTGTGCATCGGGACAATATAGAAGCAAGGATTCTCGGACGTTCTCCAGCGATCGAACGCCTGCGCCGAATGATCCTGGAACTTGCCGACGCCGACGCAAATGCACTGATTCTCGGCGAAACGGGAACGGGAAAGGAGTTGGTCGCCCGTTCACTGCATGATTACGGGCATCGAAAGGCGAAGAATTTCGCGGCGATCAATTGTGCGGGTATTCCCGAGCTATTGTTCGAAAGTGAAGTGTTCGGCCATGAGGCGGGTTCTTTCACCGGCGCGATCAAGCGGCGTATCGGGAAGATTGAGTATGCCCGGGGAGGCACGCTGTTTCTCGACGAGATTGAAACAATGCAGATGTCGCTGCAAGTAAAACTGTTGCGCTTGCTGCAGGAGAAAAAGTTCGAGCGTGTCGGCTCCAACGATCTGCTTGAGATGGATTGCCGGATCGTCGCGGGATCCAAGGCGGATCTGCTGGCGCTGTCTTCAACAAACCACTTTCGCGATGACTTGTACTACCGGCTAGGTGTCATGGTGCTTGAGATTCCTCCGCTGCGGGAACGCCGCGAGGATATCCCCCTTCTGTTCGAGCACTTTGTCGTACGGGCTGCTGCTGAATACAACAGGCCGATACCGGATATCTCGCCAGCGCAAAGGCACGACCTGATGTCGAGACCGTGGGGGGGAAACGTAAGGGAACTACGTAACGTGGCCGAGCGCTTCACGTTAGGTATGCCGACGCGAGTAGACCCAGCCAGCAGCGACGACAATACCGGGAAACCCTCGCTTGAGACCAAACTTAATCTGTTCGAGCGCCAACTGATCGAAGAGGCGTTGCGCGGATGTTCGGGCCGCGCGGCTATCGCGTGCGAGCGTTTGGGCGTACCCAAAAAAACTCTGTACGACAAGATGCGTCGCCTGGGCATCAGTACCGAGGAGTTCAAATGAAATGGTCTGGATCAGGGCCTGGAAGAGCTCGACCCTTTTTCCAGCCATCAAATGGCCGTTTTTCTGGTTTTCCGCAATCAGGCCGAATGAACAAACGGCAAACGCACCTTAAATCAATAGCTTAGTAGTCACACAGACTGGCACGCTGTTTGCGTAATTGTTGATGACAATTACTGTGACAACGGAGGCCCTTGAGTGACTGCGTGACTGCGCGTGAGAGCGTATCGACGTAGCCGAATCCCTTGCTTTCCGCCGCTTGAAGCGCTTGGTCTGCCGATCCGTTTCGGCCAGACACCGCAGCGTCTTGCGTTGGCACTTCGTTGCAAATTAAATCGGTCTACTAATTGACATGATTTATAGATTCTTATACCCATAATATTCTGGAGATTTTATGAGGCGTCTCGCAATTTCGTGCTTTACCCTGACCATGCTGTCCACAGCTTCTATCGCCCAAGCCCAAAGCAGTGTCACGCTTTACGGCGAGATTGATAACGCATTGGCGTACTACAACAATGTGGGTCACGCCTCCCTGGTTACGATGCAGGGTGCTGACCTGACCACCAACCAGTGGGGCATTAAAGGCAAGGAGAACCTGGGTGGCGGTTTTCAGGCGATTTTCAACCTGGAAAACGGCTTTGACATCAACACCGGCAAGTTGAGACAGGGTGGCCGCGAGTTTGGAAAGAACGCATGGGTGGGCCTGTCGAGCACCACCCTGGGCACGATCACGATCGGTCGCCAGTTGGATCCGACGGTTGATCTGGTTCAACCCTTTACGGGCGACGGTTATGGTCCCGCGTTTACGACTCCGGGCGATGCCGACAACAACGACAATACCTTCCGGGTTGACAATTCAATCAAGTACACGAGCCCGACTTATGGCGGCCTGCAGTATGAATTGATGTACGGCCTGGGTGGCGTGGCGGGCAACATATCGTCGCAGGAACTTTCCTCGGCTGCTGCGTCGTACACCAACGGCGGCTTGGGACTGGCCGTCGGTTATATCTTCGCCAAGAACGACGGTCCCGGTGGCTTGGGCACGGCCGACCAGACTCAGAACAACTCCGTCACGCCGCTCTTTGGCAGCGCCGCGTTTGTAGGATCACGGCTGATCACCCACGTTGCAGCTCAGTATGCTATCGGTCCGTTTACCGCTAACGTGCGATACAGCAATGCGCAGTGGAAGCCCTATGCAAGCTTCACGGCATTCAACCGTACTGAAACCTTCAATACCGGAGCCACCTCCCTCGACTACCAGGTGACGTCAGCGCTTGTGGTGAACGTCGGCTACACCTATACGAGGTCAAGCGGCGCTTCTTCGGCTACGTACAACACTGTTGCGGCAGGCACGGAATACTCCTTTTCCAAGCGTACGACCGTCTACGCAATCGGCGGTTACTCGCATGCACACGGCACTACGTTCAGCGCAGACGGCAATAGCGTCGTCGCTGCCGGCGGTTCGGTGGGTGACCTCGAATCCAGCTCAAGCACGCCAAATCAGGTCGCTTTTATCATGGGCATTACCCACAAGTTCTGACGACGCATGCAAAAGCCGCGAGCGTTTTGAAGCCACTGCCGCGGCGTCTCAGACGGCACACCTGTCTTGAAAAATTATCCGGTTGGCAAATGGAACCTGAGATTCACGAACACCTTGCGGGCAACTCGCGAAGGAAGCGGGTTCTTTCGATGCCTCCGCAAGGCACCACTCGTGCAAAAAACATCGGCTGTTAAATCTGAAACAAGTCATGGCAGTAACACAAAAAGGATCGAGATGATGTCATACAAGCTAAAGTCGCTCGCGCTACTCGGCAGCGTGTTTTCTTGTGTTCTGACCGGCCATGTCGGCGCCGCTGAACTCAAGATGATTTCCAAAGTGCAGGTTCCGGGCGCACCCCTGGATTCGTTCGACATCAGTTATGTCGACCAGAAGACAAATCGGTATTACCTGGCCGACCGAAGCAACAAGGCCGTTGATATTGTTGACGGAGCCACAGAGAAGGTAGTTGGCCAGGTCCCCGGTTTTGTCGGCTTCGACAAGGACAACGATACGGCGGGGCCTAACGGCGTCCTGGTCATTGGCAATGAAGCCTGGGCCGGCGATGGGGATAGCTCGGTCAAGGTCATCGACCTCAAGTCCCAGACAATCGTCGATACGATCAGGACGGGCGGGAAAAACCGCGCTGACGAGATGGCGTACGATCCCAGGCACCATGTCTTTATCGTCACCAACGATGCGGATGATCCTCCTTTCGTGACGCTGATCTCGACCAGGCCGGGACATAAGATCCTCAAAAAAATCGTCTTCAATGACGCGACCGACGGAATCGAGCAGCCGATCTATTACGCACCGAAAAGCATCTTCCTGATGACGGTTCCTGAGATCAAGGGCGACAAGTCAACGGGCGGAATCGCCATGATCGATCCGCTCAAGGGCGAAGTCACGAATGTCATGAAGGTTTCCGACTGCATACCTGCCGGGCTGGCACGCGGGCCGGGAAAGAATCTGGTGATCGGTTGCAACGCCGGCGGCAAGAAGTCGACGCTCAAGCCGGTTACGCTGATCGTCAACGGAGATAGCGGGGCAGTTGTCGCTTCGGTCCCCGATATGGGCGCAGCTGACGAAGTGGCTTATAGCGCCAAAAACGGGCAGTACTACATTAGCGGCCGGCAGATGCCGAATGGTCCGGTTCTGGGCGTGATCGACGCCAGGACCAACACGCTCTTGCAGAGCATCCCGACGGGAGGTAATGCCCACTCGGTTGCCACGAGCGACGTGAATGGACATGTGTTTGTACCGCTTCCTAAGACAGGTGGTCCGTGCGGTGGTTGCATCGGCGTCTACAGTACTCAATGAGGCTAATCGTGAGGACAGTTCTCGTGAAAGTCAAAGCGGGATTTTTAATCGGCGTGCTGCTCGCGGTGGTTCAGCCGGCTCACGCAGCGGATCTGGTAGTTTTTTCGGCGGCCGCGCTGAAGGGCGCTCTTGAGAAACTGCCAGAGCAATACTTTGCGGCGAGTGGCGACCATGTCCGCCTGATCTATGGCACCGCAGGCCAGGTGCACGATCGGGCGGTGTCGGGCGAAGCTTTCGATCTCGTCATTGTTCCTCCCACGCCGCTCGCCAATCTGGTCGAGCGTCATCTGGTGCAGGAGGGGTCGGAAAAAGACCTCGCTCGCGTGCGACTCGGTATGGCGGTCAAGACCGGCACCGCTGTGCCCTCGATCGGGGATGACCAGGCGTTCGCGCATGTCTTGCTCGACGCTCCATCGATCGGTATGGCCGACCCGGCAACCGGAGCGACGTCGGGCATCTATCTCGCCAAACTGATTGACCGCCTTGGGATCGGTGACCGGGTAGACGCCAGGATCAAGTACTACGCCGAAGGACAAACCGCTATGGAGGCCATGGCGCGGGGCGAAGTATCCGTCGGACTGGGGCAGATCAGCGAAATCAAGCCCGTTCATGGCGTCACGTTCGTCGGGCCCATTCCAGAGGACCTGCAGCTCAGGACGACCTACGCAGTGGGTATCGGCGCCAACAGCGGGTCGCCGGCGATGGCAAAAAAACTGCTCTCTTATCTCACCGGACCGGCAGTGCAGGCGTCGTTGAAAGCGAATGGATTCGACGCTGTTTCACAGGCGAACTAGCTGGAATCTGACCTCGTTGGCCATACGCTGCCAGGCTTGCCACGCACTGTTATTCAGGTCTACTACTTCAAAGGAACGATCTTGGACAAATCGCGTCGCACTCTCCTTAAAATAGGCACGGGGCTCGCCCTTAGCTCGGCGGTAACCACTCGGGCTGGAGCGACTCCTGCAGCAATCAAGGTTCCCGCAGACTCGGGGCCGGCTGGCAATGAGTTGCGGCTGGTGACCTATCAACATGCTGCCGCAGAAGCGCCGCGCGTTGGAGTGGTGACGGCGCAGGGCATGGTAATCGACGTTGGCGCGACCGCTCGTGAGTCAGGTATGACGCTGGCCTTCGACCCGGCGAGCATGGTCTCGTTGATAGCCGCCGGGCCCGATGCCGTCGCGCAGGCGCGTCGATGCGCGGCCTCCGGGCGAGCGCATGCGTCACTTGAGCGCGTGCGGCTACTCGCGCCGATCCCGGTGCCTGCCCGCAACGTCTACGCTGTTGGCTGGAACTATCTGGAGCATTTTGGCGAGAGTCTGACCGCGAAGCAGGCAGCTCTGCCGAAGCACCCGGTGTTCTTTACCAAGGGCACGCATACCATCAACGGTCCCTTTGACCCCATCCCCTTTAATCCATTGGTGTCCGTGAAGATCGATTGGGAGGGCGAATTGGCGGTCATTATTGGCAAGCGTGGCCATAACATCGCGGAAGCCGACGCGATGCAGTATGTGTTCGGCTATGCCGTAATCAACGACACGACCGCGCGTGACATGCAGGTCGATCATGGCGGCCAATGGTTCAAGGGCAAGAGCTTGGACGGTCATGGCCCGATTGGCCCCTGGATCATTCCCGCCAGCGACATCGACTACACCAACCTGCAACTGACGACGCGCGTGAACGGTGTGGTGAAGCAGCAAATCAATACCAGCCAGATGTACTTCAAGGTGCCGCGCATCATCGAAGAGCTGTCTCTGGGTCTGACGCTCGAGCCCGGCGACATCATCGCAACGGGGACACCATCAGGTATCGGCGCCGCTCGTAACCCGCCGGAGTTCCTCAAACCTGGCGATGTGATGGAAACCGAAATCGATCGGATCGGCATGATCCGAAATGTGATTCGCCAGGTCACTACCTAGCGGCAGTTGATCGCTTATTCCATCAATCGGCAATACCAGAGAACCTTCAATATTGTTGGACAGTCATGGGAAATCAGAATGAATGATATGAGCAATGTGAGCGAAAAGCAGAACGTCTTGCAGCGACGTCGTTTTTTGCAAGGCGCGGCAGTGACGTTGGTCGCGACGACTGTGATGCCGGTAAGCGCCAGCGCTGCCACCACGCAGATCATTGCCGAAGATCACTGGGCGCAAAAAGGCGCGGTGAAACTATACCTGTACCGCAAGCGCTTCGCAGGCGGCGCAAATGCAGATGCGGGCCCGAAGCCGGTATTGTTCCTGGTGCATGGCTCGTCGTTCTCGGGGCGGGGCGGTTTCGACCTGCAGGTACCCGGATTGCCGAACTACTCGTTCATGGACGAGTTCGCAAGATACGGCTTTGACGTCTGGACCATGGATCATGAGAATTACGGCCGTTCCTCCAAGACCGAATCGAACTCCAATATCAGATCTGGCGTCGATGACTTGAAAGCCGCGCTGCCGGTTGTCGAGCAAATTACCGGACAGAAGAAGGTCATGTTCTACGGCCAGTCTTCTGGCTCGATCCGTCTCGGTGTCTTTGCAATGGAAGAGCCGGAGCGGGTCGACCGCATAGTGCTCGATGCGTTCACCTATACCGGCGAGGGCGCGCCCGAGATCATGAAGCGGCGTGCGAACATTGCGAAGCTCACGGCCAGCAACTTCCGGCCGACCTCGCAAGCGAGCTTCGACGCCATTTTTTCGCGCGATGATCCGTCGACAGTCGACCCGGCAGTACCGAAAGCCTTGGGTGACTACGAACTGAAGCTGGTGAACCGGACGCCGAACGGAACCTATGTCGACATGGCGATCCACATGCCGATGGTCGACCCCAAAAAGCTTCAGTGTTCCGTTTGCATGACGAGAGCCGAACACGATGGCAACGCGACGGATGCTGAATTACTCGATTTCTTCTCGCAACTGCCGAACAAAGACAAACAGTTCTGTGAGATCAAGGGCGTCGCCCACGTCGCGGTGCTTGGCATCAACCGCCACCGTATCTGGCACGCCATGCATGCCTTCTACACGATGCCGCCGCAACGTACCGCCACAAGCGGGTGACTTGCGCCGTCTGGCCGCCGGGCGGTTACCAGGATTGACGCATTTCAATCAATCGCCGATACCTTAAAGGAGGAGACTGCCGCGGAGAGCGTACGTGTGTGGTCGAGCATCGATGGGGACTGCGGTGAGCACATTGAAAACGACCAGTTCCACGTTGGGTGGTTCGCGGGAACCCAACACCGTCGTGGAGCGAAGTCACGTGCCGGACCTCGTCCTCGCGTGAGAGCGAGCCTACGTCAATTTTCTGACAGGTGGTAACCGGCAATTGTCGCTGCCCGCCCATTCCACAGAGCCGTCACTCGAACGACTGGTCCACTCCGAAACCTGCCTGATGCCCAATGCGAGCATCCCGGCCGGAGCCGACATTGGGGCAGGCTGGGTTCTACGTCAGCATTGTGGCTGCGGATTCAACTGGTCGATGCCCCCCTCACCGCTCGCGCAGCCTCTTGAAGTGTGTTGCATCCACCGGTTGAATCTGCAGTTATGCTCGGTTGCTAAAGACATGTCGTTGGTCGACCAGGCTGGCGTGCGGGTACTATTGAGCCGCCTTGCTGATGGCCTTCCAGACGACCTTAGTGGCGTGCCGAAATGCCTCCAACTCGGGTTTGTTATCGCCGCTTCGACGGATAAAGACGAGCAGGCCCTGCAGATGCGAGAGGAGTAAAGCAGCACGCAGCGTGCATTCTGCCGAGGTCAATGTCGGACTGATCTTCGCAACCAGCCCCGCGAACATTTCCATGATTTGCCCATCGACTTTCGCCACTTCCTCGCGCACGAATTCCTCGTGCTCCGCCAGACTCCAGCATTCAAGGGCGAAGGTGCTCATGCTGGTGCCTGGCCCCGTTAATGTAGAAAACACATCGTCGACGATGGCGTCGAGGCGGGCTTCAGGCGAACTGAGCTTGTCCAGCGCGATCACCCGATAACGCTCAAGATAGCGACCGACGAACTCTTCGATCGTGGCTCGCAACAATTCTTCCCGGGTACTGAAATAGTGCTGCAAGGTCCGCAAACGGATTCCTGCATCGCTCGCGATGCGGCGTTGAGTGAATCCGGCGTTACCTTCTGTGGCGAAGACGTTGATTGACGCCTCAATAATCGCTGGCACTCGGGTTGCCCTGTTACCTCGTCGCTTCGGCGTACTCGCTGCAGTTGGGCCGAGGACCTCTGCCGATGTGATGGTCATTTCTTTCATCAGTAGCAACTCTCCCGTGGCGTAACGCATGCGCAGCGCAAGTACTTGCGTTCATCAAGGCGGCGTGCTGCAGGATTGGTCAGGCCCAAATTGTGATTCCGTGGCCGACAGGTTCGGACGTGGCTTGAAGTCACGTTGAGCCGTCGATGGCAGCCGCATTACTATTACAATATAAGTCATCAGACTAATTAAGTGCAAGCGGAAAAGTAGTCGGCGATTTCGAAGCTACCCGCGCGCTCATACAGGTAGTCGATCCCAGCAAACTTAGGTATTTTCACCTATTGGGATGATGCTTGAATATGGGTCATTTGACTACTAGTATTTAGTCAACAGACACATTGTGAACCAAGGCTGTACGACGGTTGCGAAATGGGTGGCAGATGGGCATCTACGTACTTCCCTCTGGGAAGTTAAGAGCAATTGATTGCCTCGCCGCAGTCACTCGCCCACATGGCTTCGCCACCGATTGCGCCGTGTTTTCTCATGACCAGCACACTGCTTGTGATCGGCTCGGACGCGCACATGTGCCGGTTCGGATAGCGGCTGGAATCTCTGTTCCGGCCATTGCGAGGGCGTTCGTCGTCGGCTCGCACTTAGCGGTTGATGAGGCAAGCAATGAACCTTGAAGAGACGTCTCTACGTTGGCTGATCGACAAGTGGTTGGCGCCGACGCCTGCCGCGCCAATTCGCCTAACGCGATACGGTGGCACGAATTCGAAGCAAAGGCGGTGCGTGCTTGCGCAGTCGTCCGAACCCACGAGGCCATTTGCTATTTTTTTCTTTCGGCACGATGACGGATGCTGGTGCGTTTTCCCGCCCGTGCCAAGAGGACCAATGTTGCATGTCTACCCACAAACGGGATAGACCGTTCTTACGCGTCAGAGCAGGAAGTCTGGCGGGCCTGGTCAGCCGCGTCTGTAGAAATGCCTGAGGGGGATTTTGCAGTGGAGGGCGATGTGATGAAGCGGCGTGTTGGAGTTGTACGCGTATTGGGTGCTGTGGGCATTGCGATAGCCCTGGCTGTCGGATGGCGCGCTGGGGGCAAGACCAGCGCGGTATTCAAGGCGCCTTCTACCTACACATCGAGTCACTCTATGTTTATCGTTTCTGTGCCGGCCTGGCATTTCCACATGCTCCGGTGAGCGCATTGGTGCCTTCTGTCGCGAAGGGGATGCTGATGGCTAGCCCGTAGGTCGATCAAGCAGCACCGACTTGCATTTGCGGAGCGCGGTCTCGCCGGATCCCGGAAGCAGCAGATCGGGTCATGAAATGGTGCTCCGTCCAGTCGGGTAAATCGATGCGCCGCTGTCTAGTACGTCGTACGAAATAGCGCAGATACAACAGCGTTGTTTATCAGGCAGGATGCCGTGTAAGTGGAGGAATCCTATGGATATCTTGAGAATTGCAGCGGATTCGGGAATGCAGGTTATCCTCGATGGCCGAATCGGCCGCGAAGAATATCGGAGCGTGGTCGGTTCCGTCCAGGCACTACAGCGCTTCGCCGATGCCCTGTGCAAGTCGATAGTGGACGAAACTGAAACCAGTCGAGTTCGAGTTGAATCGAGCTCAACACATATGGACGGTTTGAACTGATACCCTAGCACAAGCACTCGCGATCACCTGCTTATCCATGTATCGGGCTGACGATATCGCTCAGATGTTCCCGCATCGTTGGCAACCGCCGACGGCCTGATCCACGGATGTCTCATTCGTCGTAGTCTCGATCTGCTGCAGAATGCGAAGACGCAAGTCGCTTCCCGATTGCTTAAGGACCGCATAGAACCAGGCGCTGGAGCATCCCCCAGTGCGGATGCATCCTGGGGCGGGCCTCTATTGACGCCTTACTAGCCTCTACGTAGGATGAAAAACTGCTGCGACATCGTCATTCTCCAAAGGCTATGCAAACGTCTTCGTCGACAGTTGCGAGAAGGCACGACGTTGAACGTTGTATTGCAGCAAGCTGGGGCGCAACTGCGAATTGTCAATTGCATTCTCGATGTTAAGAGTGCATTGAGGGAACACTTCCACAATCCCAAATCGAAAACCGCAGGCGCTTTTCAGACATGAAGGAGAACGGTCAATGGATTTCCACAAGTTACCCGACATCGACCTGAAGTTGCTCGTGATATTTGACGAGATTCGAAAATGTCGTAGTCTTACGCTCGCAGCTGAAAATCTTTGTGTCACGCAATCCGCTATCAGCAAATCATTGCAGCGTCTCCGTCGGCATCTGGGCGACACGCTATTCGTAAGATCACCGAATGGCATGGAGGCAACGCCTAGGGCCAAAGCCTTGGAAGCACCTATAGCCGATGTGCTGCGGACGTACTACGAGCGCATTGCTATCGCACCACCTTTCGACCCAGCCACATCCGACCGCATATTTACTATCCATGCGTCGGATTTGGGCATGTCGGTTTTTTTGCCAATCCTTCTACCTGAACTGAAACGACGGGCACCCCACGCTCGCATAACGGGAACTACTGGAAATCAACGCGAGGTCCTTGAGGGACTTGAAGTCGGGGACATCGATCTATCTCTGGGTGCTTTTTCGTCGTTGTCGGAGAGTGGAATCTATCAGCAACGCCTGTTTGTGGAGCAGTACATCTGCCTTGTCCGCCGTGGCCATCCCGTGTGCGCTGCGCCGGTTTTCGACACCGACCTGTTCCAGCAGCAAACTCACATCATTGTCGCGAGCGGGAAGTCCGGACACATTCATGGACGAGCAGAAGCGCTTTTACTCGATGAAATACCACCGTCGAACGTCGCTGTGAGAGTTCCAAGCTTTTTGCTCGCTGCGTTGCTGGCGCGTAATACTGACCATGTCCTTACCATTCCATCGGCTGCCGCGCTAGCATTGGCACCAGAATTCGATCTCGAGTGCTTACCCTGCCCGGTGAATTTGCTGGAATTCACTGTTCTGCAGTATTGGCACGAGCGATTTTCACACGATCCCGCCTGTCAATGGCTGCGTACCTTTATCCACGACGTATTTGATATCCCCAATTCGGTCATGGAACGTATCAAGTCTCGCCGTGATTTCCCGCCTCTTTCACGTTCGTCGGCGCAAGCAACACAGTCTGTGGGCATTCCTATGGGTGGAAAATAGCCGACTTGAACGACGGACGGGAGCATAGCTGCTCGGTTCGGTCCTGTAATCTCGGGCATTGGTGCGGCGACCGTTTGCTTCCGCACGACGTGTCGCCTGATTCTCATGCGCTTGACGAGCGTTTCAAGCCTTGCCGATGTTGCGCTCGTGAGGCGTATCGAACAGCGAAATATTCGGCCCGACCGGAACGATTCCAGTCGGATTGAGTGTAGGGTGGCTACGATAATAATGTTTTTTTATGTGCTCAAGGTTAACTGTGGCAGCAATACCGGGGAATTGATAAAGTTCTTTAACGTAACCCAACAAATTTGGATAATCAACGATTCGCCGAACGTTACACTTGAAGTGACTATAGTAGACGAGGTCGAAGCGGATCAACGTCACAAACAGGCGCCAGTCGGCTTCGGTCACTCGATCTCCGCACAAATATCGATTCCCGGCTAATCGCCGTTCCAGAAGGTCAAGCGTATGAAAAAGCCCGATCACCGCTTCTTCATATTGTTCCTGCGTTATCGCGAAGCCTGCGCGGTAGACCCCGTTGTTGACTGTGCTATAGATCAGATTGTTGACTGAGTCGATATCCTCACGCAGCCCCAGCGGATACAAATCGATTTCTGGACGGCGTGCCATCGAATTGAATGCCGAGTTAAGCATTCGAACAATCTCGGTGGACTCATTGTTCACGATGGTGCGAGTCTTTTTATCGAACAAGACAGGAAGAGTGACCCTGCCCGTATAGTCTGCCTGCACCGCGCTGTAGATTTGATACAGATGATCGGCACCATAGATCGGATCGTCGTCGCCATCTGCGAATTCAACGAAGGTCCAGCCGTTTGTCCCAACCTGTGGCGCGACTGACGACAGTGAGATGACGTCGTCCAAGCCCTTGGCCACTACTGCGATCACTGTTCGGTGCGACCACGGACATGCGCTCGATATATAAAGATGGTAGCGGTTGGCTTCGGGGAAATACACTGCGCCGCGCTCTTCCGAGATTGTGTTGCGAAAGGTAGTTTGCGTTCGCACAAACTCGCCGCGAGGCCCGACGCGCGCTGCTGCGTCGTCGGGCTCCCATACACCTTCGATAAGCATTCCCATCCGCGTCACCACCTGGGTTCAGATTTTAGTTCGCAACAGGAACGATAGGCACCGCACGTACCACCGCCTGATCATTCTTGATCAGTTTCTCGAAAATGCGACGTGCTCGTGTCTGATGGCCATCGCTCATTGCCAAGACTTCCCGGGGACGGCGATCATCGAGGCCTACGAGCATTTCCTCAAGGGCAGTGAGCCCCACTTTATCTTCCTCGATAACCGCGCTCATCGCATGGTTGAACACGTCGGTTGTCGCCTCATTCTTCGCGAAGTCACGTGCAATTGCGAAATGGTAGTGCGTCGTATGCCTTCGAGCTGGAGTGACGCCGTGGTAAATTGCCAGGCGCCCAAGCAGTTCACCGGGCTCACCGCCGAGGCTGGGTTTGCGGAATTCGTCCATTCCGAAGTGCAGGCCAGGCATCAGAAATTTCAACGTGATTGTCCGATCGATGTTCCCTCGATAGCCGAGAAACGAGGTGAAGACTTCGGGACATGGGTAGTTCTTGATAACGCGCATGCTTGCTGCCCAGTTATCACCTTCTTCGTGTGTTTCAGGTGTCGAAGCAACCGAATCACTACCATTGCCGATGGTGGCGCTGTGCAGAATCGATATGTGTGTGAGGTCGAGGAGATTGTCGTGCAGTAACTGATGACGACACGCGACTTCGTTATAGACCACCACGTTGGAAATATACGCGGGGTCGGTAAGACCGATTTCTTTGTGGTCCGGTATCAAGGATTCGTCAGCGAGCGCTGGATCTCCCATCCAGATCCACAACCAGTTCCATCGTTCGACCAGTGGATAAGCCTTGATCCGGCACGCCGCTGGAATCTTCTCCTGAGCTGGAATGTGAACACAGGTACCGGCCGAATCGTAAGTAAAGCCATGGTAGGTGCACTGAATGTTGTCGCCCTGAAGATTGCTTTTGCTAAGCGGGAAATGCCGGTGCGCACAACGACCTTCCAGGGCGACTGCATCGCCGGCGACTGTGCGATAGAACACTACCGGTTCGTCCAGAATCCATCTCTCCAGAAGTTGCTCTCTCCCGACGTCCCGCGAAAAAGCAGCGATGTACCACTGATTGCGGGCTGCATAAAGGTCGTCTTGAAATGGGTACATGTCTCGTCTCCTATGTCCTGCTAAGTTTCTAGTTCCACGCACATGCGGCGCGTCTCTGTCTCACGATCGGCCTACAAGGCTACAGATAGTCCAGTTGGCGCTAGATCGTCCCGACCCAGGCGCGGCGGATTCGAGCCGCCTCAAAGCTGGGTCGCGCGATCATGCGCTCGTAGTATGCTGACAGCAAAGGAAAGTTCGAAAACAGATCGCCCAATTTGAGCATATCCAGTCTCGCCAACGTCACGGTCCAAATTACATCGGCAATCGAATACGTTTCGGAACCAATGAAAGGCTTCGAGGCAAAAATAGCATTCAGATTCGAAAATACCGTATCAAGTTCAGCAAGTGCCGCGTTGGTACTTTCGCTGTCTACTGAGGCATTGCGCAGGGCGGAAACCCGATCGTACAGCGCAGAATAGGTGTCAGCGAGATCCGGATGACGCGCTTTGTTTTCGACGATCCGGGCGAGTCGGCTTGCAAGCAATTCGTCCCCGCGTGGGATACCGCCGCGGCTGTAACTGATTGCATGCAAAGGGAAGGTATCCGCGACTTTTACCCAACGTTCCACTTCCGCTCTCTGTTGCGGATCCTGCGGCAGCCCGGTTTCGAAGCGGTCTGCCAGGTAATGCATTATTTTTGCTGAATCTGTTACGACCAGATTCCCGTCGCAAAGCGTGGGTACGACGCCGCGCGGATTGAGTCGCACGTACCACGGTTCCAGATTTTCCAGTGCAAGTCCAATATCCACGATTCGCTCCTCATAGGGGACGACCAGTTCAGCGAGGCACAGCCGCACCTTCATTGAGCAAATGGACATGGGAAAATGGTAGAGTTTGATTTGACTCATTTGAACCGCTCTCCTGCTTATCCTTCAGTTGTACCGATGGCTACGCTATTCGAAACGTCGTAGCGCCCCAAGCCATACCTTACTTTTCACCCGGCTTGCCGGTGACCCAGTTCCATGCATCGATTTGAACATCCGCAAAGAGCCCAACCTTGCGATAGGGATCGCCCCGAGAGAATTGCTCAACTGCTTCCCGGTTCTCCGCTTCAACGATAAGGAGGGATCCCGTCATGGCGCGGCCGTCGGGCGCAAGAAGAGGTCCGGCCAATACGAGCACGACATTCTCATGGGGTCCATGTATATAGTCCCGGTGGCTTGGCCGTGTTTTCGAGCGAAGATCCTCTGCGCCGGGCCGATCACGTCCGACAATGACGAAATGCATTCTCTTCTCCCTAACAGGTAAGAGCGGGCTCCAGAACGAAGCAGAAATCGAGAGTAAAGAAGTGGCGATCCATCACTCTGCCGTCCGGTGCTATGCCTGGGGGGCGACTTTCATAGTTTCCGATGCACGAACTTCGCACGCCAAAAACTGCATCCGCATCGAGGTACGTATCGCCGTTAGCAAAGACGTGCGTGACGAGCGTGTCGAATCCTTCCCTTCTGATCCTGAAATGAACATGAGCGGGTCGCATCGAGGATTGCTTTGTTGCGCGAATCATCTCGCCAACCGTTCCGTCCGTGGGAATCGGATAGCTTTTCGGAAGAACCGACCAGAATCCGATCCGACCGTCAGCATCCGTTTCGAGTACCGCCCTCATGCGGGATTTTTCGATCGTCCAGTTCGCGTCCTGCACGTCGTATTGGCCTTCTGCATCCGCATGCCAGACATCCACGACCGCCTTTGCAACGGGGGACCCGGCAGATAGAACGTGCGCCGAAACATACAACGGGTCGCCTGTGGCACCCTTGGCGATATCACTATTCAGGCCTGCGACCTTGGGTGCTTCCTCCACATGGAACGGGCCAAATACCGTCTGCTCGCTCAAGCCCTCCGCTCGACTATGACTTTGCGCGACCACGAGTTGAGATAGGCCGATTGTGTCGGACAGGAGAACGAACTCCTGTCGGGTATTGCTGCAGAGCTGTCCTGTTCTCGTGAGAAATTCGATGCCAGTCATCCATTCAGGCTCGGTCAATTTAACCTCACGAGCGAAATCATGAAGGTGCTGCACCAGCGCGGTCAGGATTTCGCGAATCCGTAAATCGGGGGCACCTGCAAAGCGTCGGTGCACCTCGGCTGTGATGGTGTATTCATTGAGGTCAAGCATTTTCGCCGGTCCCCAATTGAAGCGGCGGAGCGTCCTGTTCCCGTGTGAGGTGTTTGCCAAGGAAGCGTTCCAGCGCGGCGATAGTCTCGGCGGGCGCCTCATACGGGGGGTAATGACTTGCGCCCCGTATAACCTGAATTTCGACCTGTTTGAAGAAGGTGGCCGTGGTCTCCCGAGCAGCCTGCTCGGAACACGCCGGATCGAATTCGCCCACCATCGCGAGCACTGGATGTGGAAGTTCCTTGACCTGCTCGCGGATATCGGTACGGCGCGCGTCACTTTCGTAGCCTTTGAACGCTGCAGGACTGATTTCGGCGAAGGTTGCAGCAACCAATGCGCGCGCGAAAGCGTCGGAACAGCGATTGGCAGTCCCGCCCTTGACAATCTGCTGACGCTTCTCCGCCGACGTGGCGGCTTCCTCCATGAGTGCAGCACGCGCTGGATCCGATGCGGCGCCTTTTGCGCTGACCCCAGCGATGGACAGGATGGCGGACGTGCGATGCGGCATGGCGACAGCGAGCATTTGCGCAACGAGCGCACCCAGTGAATGGCCGCCTACCGCGATGTTCTTCCACCCGAGGTATTCCACCAGCTTGCAAGCGTCTACGACCGCTTCCCGCAGCGTGAATAGCCCCTCCATCGGCTTCGAGCAGCCGTAGCCACGATAGTCAACCGCAGCATACTGAAAGCGCTCGAGGTCCGCGTACTTCAGCATGGCGTCGAACGCGTCCTTGGTTCCCATCAAACCGGGAAAGAGCAATACCTTATGTTCGCCGGTACCGACCAGCTTGAACGATTTCATTGAAGTGTCTCCTTGTTTTACGATTTACCCATGACGCGTCTGTCGATCTCAGACGTGGATTGGATCGTCCCGCTCCATGAGCGCGAGCACTTCATCGCGTGATGCCGCGAGTTCCGGAGACATCTTCAATTCCGTTCCGAGTTGGGCTTCTTCCTCGTCCATTTTGAAGCCGAGTGATTTAGTCGCTTCGAACATGACCCCACCCGGTGTCCGCACGTATACGGACTCGAAGTAGCCACGGTTCTTTCGGTCGGAGAAGTCAGTGAATCCCATACTCTCGGACTGGAATTTGATGCGCGACTGGGTGTCGTAGTCGGCGACATCGAATGCGCCGTGATGAACGATCCCTTGGCCAAGGGTCCAGCTTCCTTGTCTGAGGTCTGGAGCATGCAGGAAGTCGAGACGTTTGCCGGCACCTCCTTCCTGCGTCTCATAGCGCGTAAAATTCCCGTCGGTCATCGTCGCCCCGAAATTCCAGGCGGCCTTGAGAAAAACATCCATATCCTCGAGTTCGCGCACGGTAGCAGTCCAGTTGTGGAAGCCGCGTACCGCGTATTGCTCGGGCACATAGTCCGACTTCCAGGGGGCGCGGAGGTCCGTTGCGTCTTCCACAATTTCAAAATCGATGCCGGCGTGAACGACGCGGAGATACTTCTCGCCGAAACGCTCGGATTCACCCGAAATTTCGACATTGTTCTTCCGGAAATGCTCACGCCAGCAGTCCAGCGAGCCCGGCGGCACCGAGTAGGCGATCGCCGTGAATTGGCCGGAACCTTTTCGACCGGTGAGGCCGGTACGAAGCATGGGGAAGGTGGTCATGACGGTTCCGGGTGTACCCACCTCGTCGGAGAAGTACAAGTGGTAGATCGGAATGCGTCCGTCATAAAAGAGGGTGCGTTTGATGAATCGTTGGCCGATGACTTTCACAAAGAAGTCAACATCGCCCTGAGCTGATGAAGTGCAGAGGGTAATGTGATGCAGTCCTCTAATCGAATCGTTGTCCATGTTGTCTCCTTGAGTTGGACCGAAGCTCTCAACGGCACCACCGCGAGTCTGTGGCTCTGGCACAGCGGTGACGCGGCATGGGGGAAGTATGGTGTGTCCCTCGCGTCGCGGCCATAGCCTCTCGGCGATAGGCGAAATGCCAAAGTGGAATGTCGGCCGTCCGGCAGCGAAACGACGCAAAGCCTCGTCAGTCGAATTCCCCGGCCGTGGTAGATAGCGACATGGCTGGTTCTTCAAACACGTATAGGCTTGATCGTCCGACCAAAAAAAATACGGCCCCAAAGGTGCTAGAACTTGTGGCCATAAGTTATACCGATAACTTCCGTCGTCGTCTTAACGTTGAACCCTGCGCTCGCGCCGGTTCCGTGCATATTGACGGGGAAGCCGTATTCGAAAAGTGCGCTGACTTCGTCTTTCTTGTTCAACCGATATGTGAAACCGGCGGACACCGCCTTGCCATTGTCGATGGGAGTCAGGAAGTTTTGCGCGACGACAGCGGAGTTGAATGTCGGGTTCGCGTAACTGAATCCAGCACGAATAGTCCAGTTGCGGCTGACTTCATACGAAGCGCCGATCCTGAACACGTCCTGGTCCCTCCACGAAAAGGTCTGTGCTGATCCCAAAATTGTCTTCGACCAGGAAATATGAAGCCAATCCGCTGCAAGCTTGACCGTGGGAACGGGTTCATACGACAGGCCAATGCCATATTCGGGCGGAACGTCTATTCTGCCGCCGCCAGCAGCCAAAATGTCGTTGTCATAGCCTGCAAGCCGTCCCATCCGGATCGTCGTCGCTATCATCGCTCCCAGCGTGAAGTTCGGCACCGGCCTCCACAGATAGCCGATTCGAGCGCCGTAGCCAAATGCTCCCGACACGCCATGCGACGGAACTGTGGTCAGGCCACCGCTCTTGTCCGGCAAAATGATGCCTTCGGCAGAGAATCGCTCATACACCAGGACGAGACTCAAGCCGACAATGTTTTGCTCATTAAACTTATAGGTCACAGTCGGCGCAGCGGCCATGGCCTGAAGACTCGATTTGGCGATTTGCGCGCCGGGGATGGACAGCGCCGGACTTCCATAGTTGGCGGCCAGGCCGACCCCGAAAAGCGATACGCCGAATGTGACACGCGGATTAATCTGCACATTGAATCCGCCCTCGGGAACTGGAGACACGCCGCCGGAATGAAGGTGATTGTTGGCAGAACCGAATTCATAGTCAATCTGCGGCTCGATGCCCTGAATCCCGAAATCGAAACGGCTTCCCACGACTCCCATTCCGGCGGGATTGTTCGCCGCGGACACACTATCCTGGGGTAGGGCGATTGAAGCACCACCCATGCCGCCAGCGATCACGCCGAAGCTACTGAGCTGTGCTCCATCCACCGCGAACGATGGAGTGGCACCCCAGGAAAATACCGCAATCGCAACGGCTTTCACGGCAAATGTCGGACTACACGCCTTGCATATGTTTGTCATCATGTCTCCTACCCGGGGTGTGGAATCAGGGACCCCTTTGTTGATATATGTATTAGTTTTTTTGCCTTCGACATTCTTTAATCCCGGCCTCCTTTCCGGGGGCGGACCAGGACTCGTGATCACTGCACCATGAAGCTGGATCGGACGTACGGCTCCTTTTCTGTGTCCGGCACGTGAGATCAGACGCCTCACCCGTCGCGGTTTCCGAGGATCCCTGTTTCCGTGCGTGCATCCTGCGGGCACCCGCACTCGGCGTCCATTCCCCAATCGGCATGTTGGGTATTCTTAATAGTCAGTTGGAGGGGGGCGGTATCCGGCGCGGGCATCGGCAACATTCCCGAGGGGGGATAGCGGTTCGCAGCGCTAAACGCTCTAATGTCGCAACGTGCTCTCAACGCTGGACGGGTAGTTTCCACAGAAGAGATCCGCGATTGAGTTCAGGCATCGGCCGGTGTTGCGAGGGGTTTCGCCAACATGAGCCGTGACTTGAACATGCTGAAAAAACGGGAAGCATTACGGAGACGGAAATGACATCAAACAAAGGCGTGGTCTATGCTGGCGACGGGCGAGTGGAGGTGCGGTCGATACCGTTCCCGAGACTGGAGACCCCGCGCGGTAAAAAGATCAATCACGGTGTAATTTTGCGTGTCGTGTCGACGAACATTTGCGGATCCGATCAGCACATGGTTCGCGGACGAACAACCGCTTCGGTAGGCCTCGTTCTCGGACACGAGATTACTGGTGAGGTCATCGAAATTGGCTCGGACGTTGAAACATTAGCGGTGGGTGATCTGGTTTCCGTGCCTTTCAATGTGGCATGCGGGCGCTGTCCAATGTGCAAGCAGCGGAATACGGGCGTTTGTCTAACCGTCAACCCGGCGCGAGCTGGTGGTGCGTATGGCTACGTGGACATGGGTGACTGGATTGGTGGCCAGGCCGAGTACGTAATGGTTCCTTACGCGGACTTCAATTTATTGAAGTTTCCGGATAAGGAGCAGGCGATGAGCAAAATACGCGATCTAACATGCCTTTCTGACATACTTCCCACCGGCTATCACGGCGCCGTGACGGCTGGTGTGGGGCCGGGTACGACGGTCTATGTCGCGGGTGCCGGCCCGGTGGGCATGGCGGCGGCAGCGTCATCACGGTTGTTGGGCTCTGCAGCGGTCATCGTCGGTGACGTCAACACGGCTCGTCTTGAGCACGCGAAGAAGATGGGCTTTGAGACGGTGGATTTGTCAAGAAACACACCGCTGGTAGATCAGATCGAAGACGTTCTGGGCCAGCGGGAAGTTGACTGCGCAATTGACTGCGTAGGGTTCGAGGCTCGTGGCCATGGTGTCTCAGGATCGGCCCATGAAGCCCCTGCCACAGTGCTGAACTCACTCATGGAAGTCACGCGTGCAGCCGGCAGCATCGGCATTCCGGGCCTTTACGTTACCGGCGATCCCGGCGCTGTCGATGAGGCTGCGAAGGAAGGTAGCCTGAGCGTAAGACTTGGTCTGGGTTGGGCGAAGTCCCACAGTTTCTTCACTGGGCAGACGCCTGTTATGAAGTACAACAGGCAATTGATGCAAGCCATCCTTTGGGACCGGATCAATATCGCGGAAGTTGTGAATGTGCAGGTGATTGCACTTGATCAGGCTCCGGACGGATATCACGAAATTGATGCCGGTGCCGCAAAGAAGTTCGTGATTGATCCACATGGACTACTGACCTGACTTGTGAATCTAGGAGTGCGTGATGTTGACAATTTGGGGCCGCGCAAATTCGGTGAATGTGCAGAAGGTGTTGTGGCTTTGCGAAGAACTGTCTTTGCCGTTTGATCGGATCGATGCGGGCATGCAACATGGCCGCAACAAGGATGCCGATTACCTTGCGATGAACCCGAACGGCCGGGTGCCGACGTTGGTCGATAAAGACTTTGTACTGTGGGAGTCCAACTCGATCTTGCGTTATCTGGCGCTTCAATACGGAGGCGATACAGATCTGTATGCGAACTCGCCGCCGGTGCGCGCCAGCATCGATCGGTGGCTTGACTGGACACTATCCACGCTCGCGCCGGCCGAGAGGACAGTGTTCGTGGCGCTCGTGCGCACGCCCGCAGAGCAGCGCGACATGGCCACGTTAGAGGCTGACTTCCGTTCGGTCGGTGTGCATTGGGCCATGCTGGACAAATACCTGGCATCGCGGCGGTGGATCGAAGGTGATCATTTCTCGATAGGCGATATCGCTCTCGGCACATACGCACGACGGTGGTTTGGCCTGGAAGGCGTGGAACTGCCGGATTTGCCGGCGCTGGCATCGTGGTACGAACGTATTGCAGTGCGCGCGGGGTTCCGGCGCCACATCGCTGTGCCACTGAGCTAACCACTACCGGCCCGCAAGCGACGAGGTGCAAGCAACATGACGATCACCCTTTACGCCTGGAATACACCCAATGCCCGTAAGATCAGCGTCGCCCTGGAAGAGATGGCCGTGCCCTACGTCGTGGAGCCCGTCGATATTACAAAGGGACGGCAACATGAGCCTGAGTTTTTGAGGATCAGCCCGAACAACAAGATTCCCGCCATTGTGGATCCGCGCAGCGCCGATGGGAAACCGATTAGCGTATTCGAATCAGGTGCGATCCTCCTTTACCTGGCTGAGAAGTCTGGACAGTTCCTGCCCACTGATGTGCGTAAGCGTGCTTCGGTTCTGGAATGGCTAATGTGGCAAGTGGGCGGTTTTGGCCCGATGCCGGGACAGGTGCACCACTTTCTCAGTCTTAAGGAGGAAGTTGATCGGCGATACGGTTTGAAGCGTTTCAGTGATGAAACCCGTCGGCTTTATGGGGTGCTCGATCTGCAATTGGGCCGGTCGGAGTTTATTGCAGGAGAACTGTCGATTGCGGACTTCGCGGTGCTGGGTTGGGCGTGGCGGCACGAGCGGCACCAGGTCGATCTTCGGGACTTCCCTCAGGTGAACCGCTGGTACAGCAGTCTTATGGCTCGGCCACGTGTCCAGCGTGGGTTTGAGATCAAACTGACTTAAGACATCAATCAGATGTTGGAAACGCGGGAACCAAAGAGATGAATTTCGACTATGACTTGTTCGTGATCGGAGCGGGATCTGGCGGCGTGCGCTTAAGCCGCATGGCTGCCGCATACGGCGCGCGTGTGGCGATCGCCGAAGAGAGTCGAGTAGGCGGTACGTGTGTTATCCAGGGATGCGTTCCGAAGAAGCTGTTGGTTTATGCCTCGCATTACAAGGAAGAATTGGAGGATGCGGCGGGCTACGGCTGGCACTTTGAACCCGGGACCTTCTCGTGGAGTGAGCTGATCGAGAGAAAGGGGCTCGAAATTGACCGACTCAACGGTGTCTATCTGAATCTCCTTGCGAACTCGGGCGTTTCTCTCTTTGATGGCCGCGCCACCGTCAGCGGCAGCCATTGCGTGGAGGCCGGCGGCGAGCGGATCAGCGCGCAACATATTGTCGTCGCAACGGGATCACGACCAGTGATGCCCGACATCCCGGGAATCGAGCATGCGATCAGTTCGAACGAAGCGCTGGATCTTCCAAAGTTTCCCGAGAGGATCGCGATAGTGGGTGGCGGCTACATTGCGCTTGAGCTCGCAGGCATATTCAATGGCTTGGGCGCGCGTGTCGATGTGCTTTACCGAGGTGATCGGATCTTGCGCGGTTTCGATGATGACGTCCGCGACACGCTGGCTGTGGAAATGAAGAAGAAAGGTGTGGTGATTCGTACCCGCACCGAGGTCTCGGCACTGGAGAGAATCTCGGCGGAATCCGTGAGGATCTTTCTCGCGAATGGCACCCACGATGACTACAACGCCGTTTTGTATGCAACCGGGCGCGCGCCGAATACGCAAGGCCTGGGCCTTGCAGACGTCGGCGTAGCTTTGAAGGAAAATGGGGCGGTCGTGGTTGATGAGTGGTCGAGGACAAACATCGACTCAATTCATGCGATCGGGGATGTGACCGACCGGATCCAGCTGACACCGGTTGCTATCCGTGAGGGGGCGAAGCTGGCGACGACGCTGTTCAGCAGTTTGCCAACGACGCCTATCACATACGATACGGTGCCGTCGGCAGTATTCAGTCAGCCCGAGGTGGCGACGGTTGGATTGCCAGAAGCAGACGCCCGAAAGAAATATGCTGAGGTGGATATTTACCGTTCTACTTTCAGACCGTTGCGTCATACGCTGTCGGGACGTGACGAAAAGACTTTCATGAAACTGGTGGTGGACAGCGCCACGCAGCGGATCGTCGGCGCGCACATGGTGGGACGGGACGCGGCTGAAATCATTCAAGGCGTAGCGATCGCCGTTGGAATGGGCGCTACGAAGGCCCAATTCGACTCCACGATTGGCGTACATCCCACTGCAGCGGAAGAATTTGTCACGATGCGTATCGCTGGATGAATGGTCGTAGTGCCATCGGATCGACGCTGCTTCTGGTCTTTAGTATAAGCAGTCCGATGTAATTGATTGACGGATGCGTTTTCGCGTTTGTCGAGCTTGTTCATTCGGAGCTGTCGATAAGTTGAGTTTGACGCGAGGAACCAATCGGAACGAGGTTGACGGAGAAGTCGATGAGAGCGGAAAAATCCTTGCGTTTGCTGATTGAAAAATGGCTGAGTCCAACCTTGGCGACGCCGATTCGAGTAATGCGATTCAGTCACACACGCCATAACGTGAGGCGCTATGTACGCGTCGAGGCGCAGCAGGCGGAAGGCGCGGTTGCCCTGTTTTTCTTCCGGCACGATGACGGCTTCTGGTACGTGTTCCCACCCGAGACGGCCCGTTTGACAATAAGCCCTTATGCACATGTCGGTTGATTGGTATGTCCGGATGGGGCGAATCCCGGTGACCGGGCCTAAGAACATACAGGAGATCACTTAGCGGTTACAGTCTGTCGAATTAAGCAGGAAGGCACCAACTAGAAAGCTTTGCGAACTAGCCTTTATCATGTGAGAAGAGATCAGCTTTCGAAGTGTTCGTTCGGCGCGAAGGTGAATATGGCCGACCGCGTGCGCTTCGACAAGGATGTGTGAACCAGAGAGGAAAGCATCTTCAGTCAATTGGTCGCGAATAGCGGGATGGCCTTCTCTCACCAGGCATACGTAGCGTTCCGTGAAGAGGCGTCTTTCGTGGATCCCTGCCTCAAGGCTTGGAAAGCTGCCGATTGCCATGTCAACATCCCCGGTCTGCAAAGACTCGAGTAGTGATCCGCCCTCGAGTCGATTCGCACGTAGCTGAATTCTCGGTGCCATAGTCGCAAGTGTTTGAATTAGAGCGGGGATGAATATGAGCTCCCCGATGTCGGACGCGGCGATGGAAAACAGCTGCTCGCTTGTGGCAGGATCGAATGACGACCGCTGCTGAACTTGCTCGCGATAAATTCTGAGAATTTTAAGCAATGGAGGTGCAAGTGCCACTGCACAAGGTGTAGGTATCATGCCTTCCGATGTGCGAACAAAAAGTTGGTCGCTGAAATGGAGGCGCAACTTGGCTAATGCCTGGCTTAAAGCAGGTTGTGACGTATTTAGCTCATTCGCTGCTCGACTTACACTCTTGAACTTTAGCATTGCCTCGAATACGGAGATTAGCTCCAGATCGAGATCGGGCAGGTTTATCATCGGAGTCAGGGGGCGAACAGCGTAGATCCAGGGAAGAATATCCGAGGCAGTATTCTCTAATCGATCAGGTGCGGGAATTAATCGCCGGCTTTCAGGCGAGCCTTGCCGACTATGTGTACAGCGTTTCAACAACCACCTACAGATCGAGGACAAGCAATGAACTTCGGGCACGTGAGCAGCATGGCGTAAATTGATTATTCTTCGCTCTTTCTTCTTCGGTCATGTAGAGATCATGGTGTTCCGGTTCACCTTCAAGTACCCGCGTCAAACACGTGCCGCAGACACCTTGTTCGCATGATATTGGAATTTCTATGCCGTGCCGGGCAAGCACAGTGGTGACTGGTTCGTCCGCTGGGATCGAAACGACCAGACCGGTGCTTGCAATCCTTACAGAAAAACTTCGATCAGCAGACTTGTCGGTTGCACCAGCGCCGAAGTATTCGGTATGGATTCTGTCGTCGAGCCAGCCGCTGGCCTTCGCGGTTCCGGTGACCCAACTGATAAAGCCTGCTGGACCACAAACGTAGATATGGGTATTGTCCGATGCTTCCGCGAGCAGCGGTGCCAGGGCTAGCCGCTGTGAAGCGTGACCATCGTCGAAGTGGAAATGTACTCTTTCGGCGAACGCCGCGGCGATGATGCGACGCTGAAAAGCCGTATGCGCGGGCGAGCGCGTGCAGTAGTGCATCTCGAAGTCCGCGCCCGTATTCGCGAGGCGCTCGGCCATGCACAATAACGGTGTAACACCGATTCCACCGGCAAAAAGGAGAGTCCGTTTGGCGCGTACCAGTTGAAAATGGTTCCGCGGCTCGCTGATTTGGATGACATCGCCCTTGTTGACCTCATCGTGCATGGCGACGGACCCGCCACGCGACTTGGCGTCGCGCAAGACGCTAATCAGATAGCGAGTCGTTTCATCAGGATGATTGCACAGCGAATACTGCCGGATTACGCCAGGTTTCACATAAACATCGATGTGAGATCCGGCAGAAAACGAAGGCAGCAAACTGCCATCCTCGGAAGACAGTTCAAAGCTGACAATGCCTTCAGCCTCAATTGTCTTATTAGTCACTCTTACACTTAGTGGTTGCATGGACTTTACTTTTCATGGAATTGAACAATACCGATTTCATGCGCGAGGTCCGCATCCGGTGGCTGAAGGAGCTGATATGTTGCGACCGGATTGGCCTTCGGTACGCGTTTAAAGGCCGTGAACACTGAACGCATCTACATGAACAGAGTGCGCGCAGCTGCGTATTCGGACTCGCGCACGTAGTGCTCATCCTCCTCGAATGTTTCCAGAATTGTATTGGCGCCGCGCTGCGCGAAATGAGCGACCGTTTCCTTGACACGCTTTAGCGGTACAAATGGATCTCGCGTCGCAACTGAGAACAACATTGGCATCGCCGAGAGAGAAGTTTCTTCCTCCCAATTGCAACCCCATGGACCGATCCGTCCGCCAGAAAACGCAATGAGCCCCTTGACTTTGCCTACTCTACCCACGTATTCCGCAGCGAGAGCAGCCCCTTGGGAGAAGCCAGCTAAGATGATCTGATCCGTCGAGAGGCCGGCTTCGATGATTTTTTCGATCACCGCGTCTATGTGGGTAATGCCAGAGGAGAGCGAGGGCTCGTTCTCCTGGGTATCGGCGAGGAAGCTGCCGGGATACCAGCAGCGCTGTGGCGCTGAGGGTAAGACCAGCAATGTGTTCGTATTCGGTAACGGCTGCGCAATCGAAAGGGTGGCCGCTTGCGATTGATTTCGTCCATGCAAAAATATCAAGGCTTGGGTGATGGCATTTTTTGGCGGATGCCACGTCGTCTCATGCATGGTTTTTGAAAATTTCATGTGCAATTGTCTAGGGCCTGTTGACAATCATCGCCGAGGGGGCTGTTAACTTGTGAGGAAAGCTGTTTACATCCTGTCTTTTGCGGAAAAACAGGATGCCAAGACTGATGCTCAGCGATGACCAATACGAGCGGATCGCCCCCTTGCTGCCGGGCAAGTCCACCGACCCGGGTCGGACCGCAGCAGACAATCGGCTGTTTGTTGAGGCCGTGCTATGGATCGCGCGCACTGGCAGCCCATGGCGCGATTTGCCGCCTGATTTTGGAACGTGGAATAGCGTGTACCAACGCTTTGCCAGATGGTCGCGGGCGCAAATATGGCATACGGTACTCGCCGAGCTTGCGGGCGACGCGGACCTTGAGGAAGTCTTCATTGACAGTACGATTGTGCGTGCCCACCAGCATGCCGCCGGCGCGGCGAAAAAAAAGGCGAACAGGCAATCGGGCGCTCGCGTGGCGGATTGAGCACCAAGATTCACGCTCTGGTCGACGGCTTGGGGATGCTCGCTCGCTTTCATCTGACGGGCGGACAGGCTGGAGACAGTCCGGAGGCCCTGCCTTTGCTGGGCGAGTTGAAACCCGTCAGTCTGGCTGCCGACAAAGCCTACGATTCGAACGCGATCCTGCAGCATCTGGAATCGGCGGACATTCAAGCTGTCATCCCCAGTCGCGCCAATCGTGTTGAGCAACGTCCTTTGGATGAACATCTGTATGCCTCTCGAAATCTGGTCGAACGGTTCTTCTGTCGCATCAAACAATTCCGTCGCGTGGCTACCCGCTACGACAAGCTCTCCGAACGATTCTCATCATTCGTTGCGCTCTCCGCTGCTTTCATCTGGACCTGCTGATTGTCAACAGGCCCTAGTACGCGAACGACTCAGTCGCCGGACTCCGGCCGAAATAAGCGTCTTCCAGCAGCGAGCGAATCGCGTCACGGTCAAGTTTGCGCGGGTTTGGATAAGGTGACTTCATGGCCTCGTCCGCGACACGATCAAGATCATGAAGCGCAACACCAAGGCTTTCCAGCGATGTGGGGGCGCCGAGTCTCATGACCAGATCAAAGATTCCTTGTGCCGCATGGTTTGCATTCAGGGCGTGCGCCAGACGATCCATTACCTCGGGCACTGCGGGGGCGTTGTAGGCGACTGCATGCGGCAAGATCACGGCGTGTGTCTCCGCGTGCGGAAGATTGAACATCCCTCCCAGGGTATGACACAGCTTATGGTGCAGAGCCACGGAGGTGGCACCTAACGCCATCCCGGCGAGCCACGCACCGTACAGGCACTCGGTTCTGGCGTGCAGGTCGGTCGGTTGCTGCGCGATGGTTGGCAGCCCATGCGCCAGGCTTCGAATGCCGTCCTCAGCCATCAAGAAAATGATCGGGTTGCCGTTTTCCGCATAGAGCGCTTCAACGCAATGCGCGATTGCGTTAATTCCGCTGGTCGCGCTCATCAGTGGCGGTAGCGACAGGGTAAGAGTGGGGTCGTAGATAACTGTCCGAGGTAGGACCCTCCAGTCCCGACCGGTCTTTTTCTCACCGCTGGCTGTGATCCCGTAGATGGGTGTCATTTCAGAACCAGCGTAGGTCGTCGGTATGGCCAGTATGGGGATGTTGGATTCAAGTGCGATCGCTTTGCCCAAGCCGATCGTCGAACCTCCGCCCGCAGCGACAATGCAGTCCGCTCCAATTGAACGAGCGTAATCGCTCGCTTGCCTGGCGACTTCGATTGGAACGTGCATTACCGCTTTCGGGAAGATACCGGCGAACTGGTCCCCGAGGCGCCCAGCGACCTCGTCGGCAAGTGCGGTTTGCTCCGGGGTACAGACGACTAGCGCGCGCTTCACCGCCAACTCCGAAAGCTCCTGACGAAGCCGGGCAAGACTGCCGGTGCCGAAAACTACACGCGCCGGCAGGGGCGCATACACGAAGGAATTATGCAGCATAACGATTCTGTCTCCAGTTTATTGGGTGGCTGGGTGCCAGTTCGTCGCTGCGACGTGCCAAGCGGCCAGCAAAGAGAACGCCTTGTTTAACCTAACGTTATCGCAGGGCGCGGCATCGGTACAGGGCCGCCGAGTCATTTTGATTATGCCGTTTCGGCTTGCTCGGAATATTGCTTTCACTGTCGTCTGTCCGTACAGTGGCCGACGTTGGCTGGACTCATTCTTTCGGAAAAAGTTGTAAGCGGGTGCTTCTCATCGGTATTTCGCTTCCGGACGACGTGGGCTGGATTGCATGCCGGGAAGCGGACGTGTCATCGGTGCGGAGCTTCGAAAGAAGCTAGCTCCAGCTTTCGAAAATTAAGACAATTATTCTCCATACCTAAGTTATGAACAGGTCTCTTGAAGACGCTTATCGCATAAGGAGATGTAAGCCATCGTGAAGGTCAAGAGCGTCCAGTCGAACCGGCGGACGGATTGGAAATTTCATTTACGGCATAGAGATACTTGCTCTAAGCCTTCGTTGAAATACATTCGATATCTCGAAGACGGTCGAAATGCGCATTCTGGTTGCCGGTGCCTCTGGGAGCTAACGACTACGGCTAAGGCTACGGGGCGCTGTTGTCTTTCGGTATCGATGGCACCCGGTGGGTTCGTTGAGCGACGACGCCCGAAGAAACAGAACGCCAAGCTTGCTCCCAGGTTGGTCGAGTGCGTCGTGGGACAGGATGCTGACCCAGTTATAGATCTTTCAAAGTGGAAGGTATGAGTGACGCTGAAGATCCCCAAAAAATATGGCCATTTTGCATTCGGCATGATTCAGGCCAGCGTAACGTCTGTGGTGGCATCAGCGATCGCAAGCATGCAGTTCGTTGCGGAAGGGACGTTTGTATCACACTGGGTGCGCTCGTCTCTTTTTTCGTGGGCTGTGATGTTGCCCGTCGTCGTCGTTGCAGCGCCACTCATCCGCCGGCTCGCCAATCGCATCACAGGCTGAACGCTGGTCGTGTCGATGGCGCTGAGCGAGGAAATGCTGCGCCTGGCGGGCTATTGGCGTTCCTCCACCGATCGCCCGTCGGAGCGAGCCGCACGGCAGTGGCCTTGGCGATACCCTGTGGGTGGTCGAGGGAAAAATGCCAGGTTGGATAGCATCAGGCGACTGCGCGTTCGATTCGAACGCATGGCCTCCATCCACGAAGTGTTCATGAAGATCGCCTACTGCCTCATCTGGTGGCTGAAACGTCAACCAACATTGTGAGCGCTCTTCGAAAAATCACCTATTCTCCTACGACGTCTCGCTCTGGAATTAGGGAGTTCGTAATGTTTGGTAGCCCAGACTATTTAGTCTCGCGGGTTGAATCATTGATTTCGAAGACGGTGACGCGATACACGATATCCGAACTAGGTGTGACGGATCAACAAGGACAGATCTTGCTCCTGGTGGCCACAGGAAGATGCCTGACGGCCTCCGAGGTGGCGCGCGAATCTGGAGTTCACGCGAGCGCGGTCACACGACTTATACGCCGGCTGCAAGATCGAGGCTTATTAGTAGGGGTCCGTAGTTCGCAGGACCGACGTGTTATCAGGCTCGCGTTGTCGCCACAAGGGCGCTTCATCGCTGAATGCTTCCCGGTCGTTGTGGATGCAGCACTGGAGCGGTTGTTGGCCGGACTTACGCAAGAAGAGATCGGGCTCTTCAACGGAATGCTTAGACGCATTATTATCAGCGGTGCTCTTACAGAGGTCTAATATCGATCTGTTCGACCGGTCGCTTCCCGAGTGTGGAATTCTGCACAATCCCGAGTTTCGAATAACGGTAATGCCTTGGACTAGCAGGCCGGTGAAATACCTCATGTAGCGGTCATCCGGAACGCAGGCGTAAACGTTGAACGTATGTCATCAATGAGAGCGAGATGGAACGGATGCGTGGGCCAGATGGTTTTACCGAATCAATGTTCACGGTGTTGAAGCTGGACGATTTTGTGCCGAAGGACCATCCGTTGCGTCCGATTCGCACCTGGCTCAATGACGCGCTTAAACGCATGGACGATGTGTTCGCGCGGATGTACGAGGCTGACGTGAAAGGAGGTCGGCCGAGCATTGCGCCGGAGAAGCTGGTGCGAGCTCTTTTGCTGCAGGTGCTGTACTCAATTCGTAGCGAGCGCATGCTGGTGGAACAGATTTCCTACAATATGTTGTTCCGCTGGTTCGTCGGCCTGCCGATGGACGGGACCGTGTGGGACCACTCGACGTTCAGCAAGAACCGCGACCGGTTGCTCGAACACGATGTGCTGGTGTTGCTGTTCAACGAGACAGTCGAGACCGCGCGCGAGCGCGGATATCTTTCTGGGGAGCACTTTAGCGTCGACGGCACGTTGATTCAGGCATGGGCCGGGCACAAGAGCTTTGTGCCCAAGGCAAGTCCGGACAAAGAAGACAGGCCCCCTGACGAACCGCCCGCGCCGAATGACAACTGGCATGGACAGAAGCGCAGTAACGAGACGCACCAATCCACGACGGACGAGCAGGCGCGCCTGTTTCGTAAGAGCAAAGGAACCGGAGCGATGCTCTGTTATATGGGCCACGTGCTGACCGACAACCGGCACGGCCTGGTGGTCAACGCACAGGTGACGCTGGCGACGGGCACCGCCGAGCGCGACGCGGCCGGGCAGATGCTTGCTGATGCCGCGAGTGTTGCGTCGCGTGCCATCACGGTCGGTGCGGACAAGAACTACGACACCGCCGGCTTCGTCGGCAGTTGTCGCGCGAATCGTGTCACGCCGCATGTGGCGCAAAACGATGGTCGTCCAGGAGGCTCAGCAATTGACGAGCGAACTACGCGCTGGCCGGGTTACGCGGTCAGCCAGCAAAAACGTAAACGCATTGAGCAGGTGTTCGGATGGGGCAAGACAGTCGGACGAATTCGACAAGCGATGTATCGAGGACTTGAACGCGTAGACCAGCTCTTCGTGCTGACGCAGGTCGGCTACAACCTGACGCGTATGCGCACACTTGCCGGTTAAGGGGCAGGAAGCAATGGATAACATCGATATGGCGAACCCGCGAGCAACGTCGAATGCCCGCAACGTGTTCCGCGTTTCAAAAGTGCGAACCCAGCATCCGTCGTAATGCATCTGGGCGCATCAACGACGGATATTTCAACGGCCTGCTAGTACTACTGTGTCACATAATTAGTTGCGCGCTCTATTGCCGTACAGGAAGAGAGCCATCGTTGCATAAGCCTTAGCCCAAGCAGGATGCGCAACGTAGTAATGGAATCAGGAACGTGGCGTTGTGCGCGCTGGACTACCCCGAGGGATGTAATCCTGGGGAAGGGCAGGCAGCGTGCGTTCGAGGAAGTTTTTTTTATCGCGCACATCTGATTGCATCCTGAGTCGCTGGGCCATCAGAAACCCATATGCAGCGATACTCAGTGTGGCGTGGTGGTGAAAGCCACGCCAGCCTCGCCCTTCGTAATGACCGAGCCCGAACTCCTGTTTCAGGTCCTGATAGTCGCGCTCGATGCGCCAGCGCATCTTGGTCACGAACACAAGCTGCTCAAGGGTCGCCTCCTCAGGGGCGGTAGTGAGAAAGTATTTGAGCGGCTCCGTATCTCCATCAGGCCATTCAATGAGCAGCCATTCTTCGTCGCGAACGGTACTTCGCCAATAGTCGCGATGTGCGGGACGAACCCGTACGGCGGCAAAGCGAGAGGAAAGTGCTGCGTTGCTGCCTTCCCGCCAGGTTACGGTTTGCCAGGCGCTCACGGGTAATTGCATGGCCAGTTCCTTCACCGCGAGCGGTTCGTGGCCGGGCGCACGGCGCAACGATGTCGGTGGCCTGCCGCGCCCGCTCCAGGGCTCGGGCGGAAGTGGCGCCGTACCTGGCGCCCACACAGAGGTGCCAGGCCGGATCCCTACCGCGTACAACAAACCCAGTTCAGTTACGCCATCCCGGAAAGCGGTTTCGTCGCCGTACCCGGCGTCGGCCAGCACGATGCCCGGTGCAACGCCGGACGCTACAGCCTCGCGAAGTTGCGCCAGCGCAATCTGGGGCTTGGTCTCGAAAGCCAGATCGTCGGGAATGCCCGCACGACGGGCCCGCTCCCGGTCGTCAATCCATTCCTTGGGCACATACAACTGCCAGGCAATCGGCAGGCTGCCGCGTTGCGTCGCGATCGACAGGCTCACGGCGACCTGACAGTTGTCCTGTTTGCCGAGCTGCCCACAGTACTGACGTGCAACCCCGACCGAATGACGCCCCTTCTTTGGAAAACCTGTGTCGTCAACAATCCAGTAGTAGCCGGTTTCTTCAGCAGCGTGCGCGCCTAACGCGGGCATCACCCATTCGCGTACCCGCTGCAAGACCGCCCGGTCAGACCATTCTGCCTTGGCCACAAAGTGGTGGAGTGACTGGTGCTTCGCACTCGCGTGAAGTGGGTCAATATGCGCGGCCATCGGCTCGACGCTCTTGCGTGACAACGGCAATACCAGGCCCGAACAGTAACCCTTGAGACCGGCATGGCGATCGGCGTGCCCTAACGCCTGCGCCAGATGATTCAGATACGCGTCAAATTCGTCGACATCCTCTCTCATCGCGATCGTCCGAAGTCTGTATTATTCAATACTACCAGGTATCGCTTCGCTGCAAATAACTTTTGTGACACAGTAAGACTAGTGCGTGATTCTCAGTTCCGTACTGTCGACGGGCTTGTGTCCAGAGCGGCAGCTAGGACTGTCTGGCTTCGAGGCAAAGATACGCACAGCTTTGCTTCAACGATGCCCTTCGTTGAAGCCAAATGACGCGCCCGTGCAAGACTGACTTCGCCGTTGTCCTTGGTTTTGTATGGTATCGCCCCGACGTTGGTATCTGGAGACGGGCGTTCAGTTGTCTGCATCGCCGAGGGGGAGCATTGGGTCTGGCGGCAGGTCCAAACGGGTCTTCTCAGAGTCGGCTCGGAACGGATTTTCCAGGACTTCACTGGAACGGCCCGACGGTATCGATGACGGTATTGCGCTCGCAAATCGTTGTGCCACGCCTTGTTTTCGTGGGTTTTCTATATACGGCGTGCGTCGATTCTCCAATTCGGCTCGGCAAATGCCGTTGCGTGCCGGACCGGAATGTCGGTATCGGTGACGGTATCGGCGCTAGACGACCGGGCGAAAATGCCGTCTCGACAAGGGTTCAGCCTCACGATTGACAATCGAGTGGGAATAGCGGTCGGAATCTGTTGAATGCTACGTCTATTGAAGACGGGATCACGCGTCGGTAAAACGCACGGTATGGTCCCGTCGACGAGTAGGACCTCTTCGCCGTCAATTCGATTTCGGGCATGACGGCAAAGTCGGGCCGTCGGATCTGAGCCGGCGTCGCGTCATCGGGCCGAAGCGGTCATATCTCAAGACGAGTTATTGGCCGGTCGCGGTCCCTTGCGCGACCGGACGCAGTCGTAGCGCTCGACTGAGACAGCAGACGTACGACATTCTCCTCGAGGATCCGCGGCTGTACGTCGGATTTGAGTCCTGCCTCCTTGACGTCGTCGAGCTATCGGTCGGGGCGAATCAAATGGCTGTTGCGCCAGTCACGCGGCGTCACTCCGAAGCGTGAGTTAAACCAGTTCGTGAAGGACCCCTGCTGTGAATAGCCTAGCAGTGCGGAAACCCGCCCGATCGGATAGCGCGGGTTGCTCATATAGCGTACGGCAAGCTCGCCCCTGACTTCCTCGACCAGACGCGAGAAGCTGGTATGCGCCAGTTCAAGCTGGCGCTGCATGGTGCGAACGCTCAGACGCAAATGGCGGGCAACCCGTTCGATGGTGGCCTGTTCGAGGGGCAGCAGCAGGTAGATCGCCTTGCGCACTTCCAGCGCGGTCGAATCGACACCCGTCACATTGAGTGAATCAGCGAGGCTCTCGGCATATCGCACCAGTTCCGGGTCAGCGGCGGGATTCGGGTAGTCGAGATCAGCGGCCGCACACACGAAGCCATTGAAATCACTGCCGAACTCCAGCGGACAGCCAAAGAACCGTCGATGAAACGTCAGGTCTGGCGGTCCTTGATGAGTGAAATGGACCGAGCGCGGTTTCCAGTGATTGCCGAGCAGGGCGCTGGAGTGGCGTCCGAGCACGCCGACCGCGAGTTCGATCGCCTGATTCGTCGGGGTGCCCGGTTCGACGACCAGTTCCTCCCGGATGGTGACCGTTTCGCCCGCGTCCTCGATGTGCACAGCCAGTGCTTCGTTCAGCAGATGCCGGTATTCGGCTGCGGCCAGCAATACGTCGCGCAACGTGCGTTTATGGGCGAGCAGGACATTGACCACACCGGTACCGAACTTCTGCCGGGTCTCGGCCATCTGTAGCGCGAAAGTCGGGCACGACGCCCTTTCGGCCGTCAGTTCCAGCAGCCGGCACGCGGCGGTTGCCGGAATGCGATCGTCCGGATTCGCAAGTGCCGAGGTATCGATCCCGACCTGCTGAGCGAGCTCGACCGGGTTCAGTCCGACCCGCCGCGTGACATCGAAATAGCCGCTCATGGCGACCGAGCGCAGCATCGTTTCCATCGCTGTGTCTCCACACACGTCTCGCAGGCGGTGTCCTGTGTCTGGTAATGAAATGCCTGTCGCACGTACACATTGGTGTTAACGCGCAGTGGCATGAAATACTAAAAGGATGGCGCCGAATCAGAAAAGTGTAACGCAGGATTGCCGTATCGTGCGATCTCAATGGTTCATCATGTTCCGACCAGTTTTCATGCGGCAAGCTGTGTCGCGAGCGTCGGAATACCGTCCCCCCATCTGGAGAACACGATGCAATTCCTCGACGATTCGCTGCACCCCGAGAACCAGGACAAGGTTGTCATCACGACCGCTCCGTACGGCCCGGAATGGATGCCCGAGGACTTTCCGGAAGATATTCCGGTGACGATGGAGGCGCAGGTCCAGAAGGCCGTCGACTGCTACAACGCCGGCGCAACCGTCCTGCACCTGCACGTACGTGAACTGGATGGCAAAGGCTCCAAGCGTCTGTCGAAATTCAACGAGCTCATCGCGGGCGTGCGCGCGGCCGTGCCGGACATGATCATCCAGGTCGGTGGCTCGATCTCGTTCGCGCCGGAAGACGACGGGCAGGCCGCCAAGTGGCTGTCGGACGACACCCGCCACATGCTGGCCGACCTCGATCCGAAGCCCGATCAGGTGACCGTGGCGATCAACACCACGCAGATGAACATCATGGAGCTGCTCTATCCGGAGTACCTGGAAGGCACCTCGTTGTCCAATCCTGCGTTCATGGCCGCCTATAGCGAAATGACGGTTCCCGCCGGCCCGGCATGGGTCGAGGAGCACCTGCGCCGCCTGCAGGCCTCGGGCATCCAGCCGCACTTCCAGCTCACGGGCATCCATTCGCTCGAGACACTCGATCGCCTCGTGCGCAAGGGTGCCTACAAGGGGCCGCTCAACCTGACATGGATCGGTATCGGCGGGGGCTTCGACGGCCCGAATCCGTTCAACTTCTTCAACTTCGTACACCGTGCGCCGGACGGCTGTACGCTCACGGCCGAGTCGTTGCTCAAGAACGTGCTGCCGTTCAACATGATGGCGATGGCCATGGGTCTGCATCCGCGCTGTGGCATCGAAGACACGATCATCGACCAGCACGGCAACCGGATGAGTTCGGTGCAGCAGATCGAACAGTGCGTGCGTGTGGCGCGCGAACTGGGTCGCGAGATCGCCTCTGGCAAGGAAGCGCGCGACATCTACCGGATTGGCGTGCAGTACGAGACGGTCGATGAGACGCTCACGGCCAACGGCATGGCGCCGAACCGCAAGTCAGGCGTGAAGAACCTGCCGCTGCGCGCGGCGTAAAGGATTGGAGCCCGGTTGACGCATCCAGTGGATGCCGGGGTTCAAAGGTAGGGCTCGCCGGCTTGCCGGAGAGGGTTGCGCGGTATCCATAAAGGCCCCCTTGTCCTGTAGGGCAAAGGCGGTCGCCAACGAGCTGGACATGAAGGAGACGACTCATGCTCACGCATGCCGAACCCACGACGGCCGATGTTTCGACGACGCAAAAAGACGTGCGTGCCTATGCCTGGGTGGTATTTGTCCTGACGGTCGGGTTGCTGCTCTCCGACTATATGTCGCGGCAGGTGTTGAATGCGGTGTTTCCGATGCTCAAGGCGGCATGGAACCTTTCCGACACCCGGCTGGGCTCGCTGAGCAGTGTGGTCGCCCTGATGGTCGGCGTGCTCACCTTTCCACTGTCGGTGCTCGCCGACCGCTGGGGCCGCGTGAAGAGCATTGTCCTGATGGCGGCGATGTGGAGTCTCGCGACGCTCGGCTGCGCGATCTCGACGAGCTACGGCGAGATGCTGCTCGCGCGCGCCTTCGTCGGTATCGGTGAAGCCGCCTATGGCAGTGTCGGCATCGCGCTCGTTCTCAGCATCTTTCCGGCACGGCTGCGCGCCACGCTCACCGCCGCGTTCATGGCCGGCGGGGCGTTCGGTTCAGTGCTGGGCATGATGTTAGGCGGTGCCGTCGCGGCTCGCCTCGGCTGGCGCGCGGCGTTCGGTGCCATGGCGGTACTGGGGATCGTGCTGGTCGTCTTCTACCGGTTTGCCGTCAGCGAAAAGCGGCTCGCGTCTCTGCAGCCGGCAAACGCCGGCCGTCACAAGCAGGGCACCGGTGTGCGCACGAGTTTTCGCGCGCTGGTGCAAGGACTCTTTTCGACGAAGTCGGTCGTATGTGCCTACGTCGGCAGCGGTGTCCATCTGCTGGTTCCGGCCGCTGTGTGGGCGTGGATGCCCAGCTTCCTGAACCGCTATTACGGCATGTCCACCGGCAAGGCGGCCATGAGCGCGGCGATGTTCGTGCTGGCCACGGCAGTCGGCATGGTGGTGTGCGGAAATCTGGCCGACCGGCTCAGCAAGTATGCGCGGGAAAGGAAGTGGAGCACGGCCATTGCCTTCTGCCTGATCTGCTTCGTGCTGCTCACGATCGGCTTCCGGATGCCGGCGGGTCCGGCACAGCTCGTTGTGATCGGCGCCGGCATGTTCTTCTGCGCCGGCGCGACCGGCCCCTCGGGTGCGATGGTGGCGAACCTCACCCCACCGTCGATCCATGCGTCGGCGTTTGCCACCCTGACGTTGGCGAACAACCTGCTGGGGTTGGCACCTGCTGCCGTCCTGACGGGCATTGTGGCCGACAGGATCGGACTGCTCGGCGCGTTGCAACTCGTGCCGTTTGCACCCCTGGTGGCGGCAATCGCGTTCTTCATCGGCAAGCGGAACTATGGCGTCGACCTCGATCGCTTGAGTACCCTGCGTGAACAGGCCGGGGGTTGACCCGACGGTCACCCGCGAGCTTCAGACCTGGCAAGTGCGCCTGAGAGCAACTTGGGCAGCCCATCACAGGCGAAATAAATTTGCAGTTCGAGTAATGAACAGGAGATTTGACATGGCGAAAGCAGTGCGCTTCCATGAAACCGGCGGTCCCGAAGTCTTGCGCTATGAAAACGTTGAAGTGGGCGACCCCGGCCCCGCACAGGTTCGCTTGCGTCACGAGGCAGTGGGCCTGAATTTCGCCGACACCTACTTCCGCACCGGCCTGTACCTCGTGCCGCTGCCTGCAGGCATGGGTGTCGAGGCTGCAGGTGTGGTCGAGGCCATCGGCCCCGACGTGACCAACGTCGCGGTGGGCGATCGCGTGACCTACACCGGCTTTCTCAACACACTCGGCGCTTACAGTACAGAACGCCTGATCCCGGCCGCGCCGCTCATCAAGCTACCCCACGCGATCTCCTGCGAAACGGCGGCCGGCATGACGATGCGAGGGCTGACCTCGTCGTACCTGATGCGCCGCATTCATGACTTCAAGGCAGGCGACACCATACTGCTGCATGCCGCCGCCGGCGGTGTCGGTCTGATCGTGTCGCAATGGGCGAAGCTGTTGGGTCTCACCGTGATCGGCACGGTATCGAACGAGGCCAAGGGCGAGGTGGCCCGCGCGCATGGCTGTGATCACATCATCTACAGCCGGGAGGATGTCGCGAAGCGCGTGCGCGAACTGACTAATGGCGTGGGCGTGGACGTCGTGTTCGACAGCGTCGGCAAAGATACCTTCGAAGCGTCGCTCGATTCGCTCAGGCGCCGTGGCCTGATGGTCTGCGTCGGCACGGCGTCCGGGCCGATCCCGCCGTTCAATCCGCAGATGCTGGCGATGAAGGGCTCGCTCTACCTGACACGGCCCGCGCTGGCGGACTACATCGCCGATCCCGTCGAGAAGAACGAACTCGCCGGCGAACTCTTCGGGCATGTTGCCGCAGGCCGCATCAAGATCGAACTCAACCAGCGTTACGCACTGGAGGACGCGGCGCAGGCCCACCGCGACCTCGAAACGCGCAAGACGACTGGCTCGTCGGTCTTCGTCATCTGAGGAGTAGGTCATGCGAGTCGAACAATTGACGTGTGCCATCGGTGCCGAACTGGTCGGGGTGAATCTCGCCGATGCCATCCACGACGACAGCCTGTTTGCCGGGATCCGGGCGGCACTGCTTGAGCACAGGGTGCTGTTCCTGCGCGACCAGGACATCTCGCGCGCGGAGCACGTCGCATTCGCGCGCCGCTTCGGCTCACTGGAGGACCATCCCGTCGCCGGCAGCGATCCCGAGCATCCGGGCCTTGTGCGCATCTACAAGAACCCGGATCAGCCCAACGACCGGTATGAAAACGCGTGGCACGCGGATGCCACCTGGCGCGAAGCGCCGCAGTTCGGCGCGGTCCTGCGCTGCGTGGAGTGCCCGCCCGTCGGGGGCGACACGATGTGGGCGAACATGGTCCTCGCCTACGAGAACCTGCCGGACCACGTCAAGACCCAGATCGCGGACCTGCGCGCCCGCCACAGCATCGAGGCGAGCTTCGGTGCCGCGATGCCGATCGAAAAACGTCTCGCTCTTAAAGCGCAATTCCCGGACGCTGAGCATCCGGTCGTGCGCACGCACCCGGAGACCGGTGAGAAGGTGTTGTTCGTGAGCGCCTTCACCACCCATTTCACCAATTACCACACGCCGGCGCGCGTGCGCTTCGGGCAGGACGCCAATCCGGGCGCGGGTGAGCTGCTGCGCTATCTCATCAGCCAGGCCTACATCCCCGAGTACCAGGTCCGCTGGCGCTGGAAACCCAACAGCATCGCGATCTGGGACAACCGCAGCACGCAGCACTATGCAGTGATGGACTACCCGCCGTGCCACCGCAAGATGGAGCGCGCCGGAATTGTCGGCGACAAACCGTACTGATCGGGCCGCAACCCTCTGCATGGGATCGGTGTAGCGCGCTATGGGACCGGAGTAAGCGCTAAAGCGCTAACTCCAGCCGACACGCGAACTCCGATCGATAGGAGACCATTTATGACTTTCGATACGACGCCGACCATTCTGATGGTGCCCGGCTTGCGCGACCACGTCGCGGAGCACTGGCAAACTCTGCTGGAGCGGAAGTTGCCCAAGGCGGCCTCGGTGCCGCCGCTCGAGCACGACAAACTCAGTTGCGCAGCGCGCGTTGCGGCGCTCGATGCTGCCCTCGCGAAAATCGATGGTCCGGTGATCCTGGTCGCGCACAGCGCGGGCGTGATGATCACCGTGCATTGGGCCCAGCAGCACAGTCGCAAGATTCACGGTGCGCTGCTCGCCGCTCCTGCCGACCTCGAGACGCCGCTGCCGGCGGGCTATCCGGCCTTTGATGCGCTGGCTCGGAACGGCTGGCATCCTGCGCCACGAAGGCCGCTGCCGTTCCCGAGCATCGTCGGCGCGAGCCGCAACGATCCGCTCGCGCAACTTGAGCGTGTGGCGGCGATGGCGGAAGACTGGGGCAGTCGTCTCGTCGACCTGGGCGAAGTCGGTCACCTGAATCCCGCTGCAGGGTTTGGTGAATGGCCGATGGCGGAGACACTCATCCATGAACTTGTCTGATCGGAACCGGGCCGCAGAGGCAGGTCTGGACGCGGGCGAACGGCCCTTCGTGGTGATCGAGGCCTGCTTCGATTTCATCTGTCCGTGATGCCTTATCGGCAAGCGCATTCTGGACACGGTTGTGTTCCGCTTTAAAGGAGCAAGGCATGTCACGTCACATACCGGTTGGCGCTGTCGATGAACTCGCGCCCGGACAACGAAAACTGGTCTTCATCGATGGTCGCAGCATTGTCCTGTTCAACATCGCCGGCACGATCCACGCAATCGACGACTCGTGTCCCCACAACGGAGCTTCGGTCGCGAGCGGTCAGATCGAGGGATGCATGCTGCGTTGTCCGGCGCACGGTCTGCGCTTCGACCTGCGCACCGGCTGCATGCCCGGCGCGGGCGGGTTAAGCCTGACAACTTTCCCGGTTCGGGCCATCGACGGCAAGCTGGTCGTGAGTCTTGAGGATCCGGCTATAAGTACGGCGCATGCATCGGTGTGCAGTGCGGCACCGTGATCGAAGCCGCGCGGGACCATACCGCCATTCAGGGGAACAAGGATGCAAGGTTTGATGATGCAACAACCGCTATTGGTCGCTTCGCTGCTCACGCATGCTGAACGCCATCACGGCGGACAGGAAATCGTGTCGCGACGGGTCGAAGGCGACATTCACCGGTATCGGTACCGGGATCTTGCGCAACGCGCGCGCCGCATGGCGAACGCCCTGGCTGGCCTCGGCATCAAACCGGGCGAGCGGGTAGGGACGCTGGCGTGGAATGGCTACCGGCACATGGAGCTGTACTTCGCAGTGTCGGGGTCCGGGGCCGTGTTGCATACGCTCAACCCCCGACTCCACGTCGACCAGCTCGCGTACATCATCGAACATGCGGACGATCGCGTCGTGTTTTTTGACCTGACGTTTCTGCCGCTGATCGAGAGCGTCGCGCCGCGAGTCAAGAGCCCGAAGGTCTTCGTTGCAATGACCGATCGCGCGCACATGCCGCGGGACCATGGCCTGTCGGCGATGCTGCTGTGCTACGAGGATCTCGTCGACGCTCACGGCGACGCTTTCGACTGGCCGCTGCTGGACGAAAACAGCGCTTCGTCGCTGTGCTACACGTCCGGCACGACAGGCAATCCGAAAGGGGTGTTATACAGCCACCGCTCGACCGTGCTGCACACCTACGCGGCAGCGCTGCCGGATTCGCTGAACTGTTCGGCGCGCGATGTGATCCTCCCGGTCGTGCCGATGTTCCATGTGAACGCGTGGGGATTGCCGTATATCGCTTGCATGGTCGGTGCGAAGCTGGTGTTTCCGGGGCCGGCGCTGGACGGCAAGTCACTCCATGAACTGATCGAGGATGAACAGGTTACGCTGTCGGCCGGCGTGCCGACGGTCTGGCAGGGACTGCTCGCACATGTCGACACGATCATGGGGTCGTTCTCGTCGATGAGGCGCACGATTATCGGCGGCGCGCCCTGTCCGACGGCGATGACGGCGGCGTTCCAGACGCGCCATCGCGTCGATGTACTGCACGCATGGGGCATGACGGAATTGAGTCCGGTCGGAACGGTCTGCAGTTTCAAGGCGCATCAGGTGTCTTTGCCGGTGGAGGAGCGCTATGCGCTTCAGGCGAAGCAGGGACGCCCGGTGTTCGGCATCGACATGAAAATCGTCGACCTGGACGGCAACGAGTTGCCGTGGGACGGCGCCGCGGCCGGCGATCTGCAGGTGCGTGGTCATTGGGTCACGCGGGAGTATTTCGGCAGTGACGACACATCGCCGCTGCGCGACGGCTGGTTCCCGACCGGCGACGTGGCAAAGATCGATCCGGACGGCTTCATGCAGATTACAGACCGCAGCAAGGACGTCATCAAGTCCGGCGGCGAATGGATCAGTTCGACCGACATCGAAAACGTCGCGTACTTGCACCCCGAAGTCAGGACGGCGGTCTGCATTGCCGCGCGGCATCCGAAATGGGACGAACGCCCGCTGCTGCTGATCGTGAAGCATCCGGGCAGCGCGCTCGTCGCGGATGAACTGCTCACGTTCTTTGACGGCCGGGTTGCGAAGTGGTGGAAACCCGATGCCGTGGTGTTCGTCGACTCGGTTCCGCTCGGTGCAACGGGCAAGGTCCTCAAGAACCGGTTGCGGGATCAGTTTGGCGATTACTACCTGTCGGCCTGAGACACCGGCACGGCAGCAACACAGTTTCATTCGAGCAACAAACCATAAACTGCCGGGTCCACCCGGCACGCCTCAAACCTGGAGGAGACACAATGAAATTGAAATCAAGCAGCCTGGCAGTGCTGATAGTTTTTGCCGGCGCAGCCCATGCCCAGTCTTCGGTCACGCTCTATGGCGTACTCGACAGTGGATTCCTGTATCAAAGCACCTCGGCGGCAACGTTCCAGCCGACCGCGCGAAACCAGGGGCATGTCTATCAACTCAAGGACGGTGGCATCTATGCCAGCTACTGGGGCCTGAAGGGAAGCGAGGACATCGGCGGCGGCTACAAGATCAACTTCAAGCTGCAAGGCACGTTCAATACCGCGAACGGAAAGTCCGGGCTGTCCGATACGCCGGGCACGACCGCCATCTTCAACCAGTTCTCGACGATCGGGGCATCCGGGCCGTTTGGCACGTTCGACGCCGGCCGGCAGATCATCCCGATGATCTACGCGATGGCGGAAACCGACGTACGCGGCGCACAGTATTTCGGCAGTATCCTGACTGCGTGGCTCGGCATCAATCAGGCGGCCGGCTGGCCTGGCACCAGCACGAATGCCCCAATCGGCGCCCTCTATGACAGCAACGCGCTGGTCTACAATTCGCCGAAATTCTATGGTGCGTCGCTTGCGCTTGAGTACGCGCCGGGTGGCGTCGCGGGGCAGTTCCAGGGCGGCACGCGTGAGTCGGCCGTGCTCAAGTATTCGAATTACGGTCTGAACCTGTCCGCTGTTTACTACAACGGACATGACACCAATCCGTTCCCGCTGACCTATCCGGCGGCGCCGGCTGCGCCTGCGACAGGCCAGAGCAATAATCGCTTCTACTATTTCGGTGCGATGTATACGATCAGCGGGTTTTCCATGTCCGCCTCGTACGGCATCGGCAAGAACCCGGAAAAGAGCAACACCGCTGACTTCGAAATGGTGTCGGGTGGCCTCGGCTACCAGTTCAATCCGCACTTCAAGATCACGTCCGGCTACTACTACCTGAAGGACCGGAACCATTCAGCGAATCACTCGAGTGAAATCGCAGTGGGTGCCGAATACAACCTGTCCCAAAGGACCAGGGTGTACGCGCAAGTCGGCTACGTCGACAACAAGGGGACGATGAACCAGACGATCATCTATGGAGCCCCGGTTGCGCCGGGCATCTCCACCACTGCGGCCATGATCGGCCTCCGCCATAACTTTTGATTACGTCACTCTCACCAAGCGGAGCAATCCATGAAAACAATTAAGGTACTTGGGCTGGCTGTCGCCACATTGTTCGTTGCAATATCTACGACCACGTGGTGCCGGGCCGGCGAAGCAGCCAGTACCCCTCCCAGTGCGCAAGGTGCGTCCATGATGGCGGGATCGGGCGCAGCGGCACCCACGGGAAGGAAAGCGGATCGCGCCCTGCGTAGGAAGGTTTATGCCGCCATCGGGAAGTACAAGGAAATTAGCGCCGGTGACATCAGTGTCATCGCGAAAGACGGCGCGGTGACACTGAATGGGACGGTCACGGAAGCTGCCCAGATCAGCAGGGCCGAGGCGATCGCTCAGGGCGTTCCCGGCGTGACGTCAGTGACCAACAAGTTGACGGTGAAGAAACCGTTTGGTGGCATGTAAACTCCCTTCGTCAAGCACAGAGTACGGCGAGGCCAAAGACAACTGGCCACGCCGACTTCTACCTATCAGTGGCGACGCCCGACTAGGCGGCTTCTAGTGGCCACTGCCTCCTTGCGAGGCTTAAACTGGCCGCGCCCCGTCCCACGACGAACTGCACAAATCAAACGCATTGAAAAAATAGCGCCAGATACTATCCTTCATGCTGGCATAAAGATTCCACGCGTTCGACTCTGAGCATGTCGCACCTGTGGTGCGAGGCCTCCCCAACGGTCATTCACGACGGGACTTGCGAGATGATCAAGCGGCTGTCGCTTATTTCTGCTTCTGTCGCACTGGGCTGCATAGCTACGGTTGTCCCAGTACTGACCAGCATTTATATCGCCGACGAGGATGCAGAACGTCGCGAGCAAGAAGATTTGCAGCAGTTCGCCGCGAAAGCTGTGATGCGCACGGAGCTTGTCACCTACCAGGCATTCGCCGCCATCGCGGACATGAAGGCGCCCCCCGGTGGTCCCTGTTCTCCCGTCCAGATCGCGCGGTTTGCCCGCGTGGTTTTTAATTACCGGTATGTGCAGGACGCGGGTGCTTACGCTAGCGGACAATATCTGTGCTCACCGCTTTTAGGCGACGTTCGGGCGCAGCATCTGACGATGCCTCCGCCCGACTGGCGGAGCAAGGACGGCTATCTGCTCTGGTACAGGCAGAAGAGCCCCCTCAGCGACCAGCATCAAGATATTCAGATTGGCCGCGATGGAAATTATGTCTCGATCGACCCGCAGTCCTACGTCGATATTATCGACCCCGCCCAAAGACCGATCGCAGCGATCAATGTCGAGACAAACACGATCCTGGCGTTGTCGCCTGGTGCGGACGGCGACGACATGCTTAACGCATGGAAGCAGGCTGGGCATGTGAACAATGAACAATGGCACTACGCTGTCGCCCGTTCGCCAAGCCGGCCCCTTGGTGTGGTGGTCAAATCTCCGCGTAGTAGTCTCATGGGTCACTGGCCTGGTTTGCTGGTGATGTGGCTTTCGATTGGTGTCGTTGTTGGAGGTGTGCTTGGCTGGATTGCATTCAGGCGAATCTCACGGCAACTCTCCTTCCCGGCGACGCTCGAATGGGCTATAGCACGCAAGAGACTCGACGTGGTTTTCCAGCCGATCGTCCGCCTCACGAGCGGCGAATGCGTTGGCGTGGAAGCGCTCGTCAGGTGGAACCTGAACGGACGCAACATCTCGCCGGAAATCTTTGTCGCAGTCGCCGAGCAAAACGGCCTTATTCAGAAGTTGACGGACCTCGTACTGGACAAGACGATTGACGAGCTGTCGAAGCTCTTGCGCTCGCGTCCTTCGTTCTACGTCTCTATCAACGTGAGCAGCGAGGATTTGCGGACACGCCGTTTCCTGAACGTTCTCACCGCCCGGCTCGGGGAAACGGGCATTCTGCCTGCTCAGGTCAGAATTGAAGCAACGGAGCGAAGCTTCATGGATGCCGACGCAACGCGGCAAACAATAGCGGCATTCAGGGATGCGGGCCACCCGGTCTATATCGATGATTTCGGAACCGGGTATTCCAGCCTTTCGTATCTGCAAACCTTTACGATCGACGTTCTGAAAATCGACAAATCATTTATTGACACCATTGCACAGGACGCAGCATCCAGCGTCGTCGCGCCTCATATCATCGAGATGGCACACGAACTGGGGGTGGAAATCGTGGCGGAGGGCGTCGAGCTCGATGTGCAGGTCGAATATCTGGTAGAGAGAGGCGTCCAGTACGGACAGGGCTGGTTGTTTGCGAAGGCCATGCGTGTCAATGACCTTATCTCCTGGCTTAACGAAAGCCGATCGACGCTTCAGCCGGTCCATCAGTAACCCGCGTGCGCAACGAGACAACGCGGCGCCGCGCCTGCCAGTGTACATACGAACTGCAATTGACCGATGACGCGCCGACCGGCATGAGTGGATCAGCCTGTGTCACCACCGGCTACTGGCAACACCGTGCCCGTGATATAGCTTGCCTCGTCTGAAGCGAGGAACAGAATCGGCGCCACCTGTTCGTCGATGCTGCTGTAGCGTTTAAAGAAGGTGGATTCAGTGACCTGTTTCACCGCGTCGCCCATCCAGGCCTTTTCCTGCTCGCTGTCGCCGACGGTATTGCGAGGGACGCGTCGCGGTGGTGCATCGGTCCCACCCGGCGCGGTGGCGACCACGCGGATGTTGTGCTCCGCGTACTCCATCGCCAGTGACTGCGTAATCGCGTTGACGCCGCCCTTGGCCGCCGAATACGGTACGCGGCGGATACCGCGCGTGGCATTCGAGGAGACGTTGACGATGGCGCCACCGCCACGCTTGATCAGGTGCGGCAACACAGCATGGCAGGCATACAGCGTGGGCATGAGTGAACGGCGAATTTCCGCGTCAATCTGCTCAGGTTCGAATTCAGCGAATGGACGCATGCGAATCGCGCCACCGACGCCATTGATCAGTATGTCGATGCCGCCAAACTTGCGCACTGCAAAAGCCATCGCCGATGCCGCGCCTTCGTACGTCTCGAGATCGGCGACGAAGCCTGCCGTCTCCGCGCCGCTTGCTTCGGCAGCAACTTCGGCGACGAATCCGGCGCGGTCGACGAACAGCACCTTGCCGCCTTCGGCGACCGCACGAAGCGCTACGGTGCGGCCAATACCCTGTGCAGCGCCAGTGACGACCATGACTTTGCCGGCAAATCGTTGCGTGCTCATACGGTCCTCGGTGCTGCGTTAGGAGTGAACTTCTCGTAGTGGAAGCTGTTGGGCTTCACGCCGTTATCGTCGAAATACTGACGCACTGCATCGACCATCGGTGGCGGCCCGCACAGGTAAACGTCGACATCCCCATCATTCAGGGCCTCGGCCGGCATGTGCTGCGTCACCCAACCTTTGCGGGAATGGGTCGAATCCGTGTCGGCCACGACGGTGGTGTAGGTGAAATTCGGCAACTTCGCCAGGTACGCTTCGATTGCATCGACCTGCACCAGGTCGAGGTCTCGGGTCACGCCATAAATCAGGTGGACCTTCTGCTGCGAATCAGCACGCGCCAGCACTTCCAGCATCGACAGGAACGGCGCCAGGCCCGTGCCGCCAGCGAGGAACAGCAATGACCGCTCCACGGCGCGCAGATAGAAACTACCGAGCGGCCCGGTCAGCTCCAACGTGTTGCCGGGCTGTGCGGAATCGAGCCAGGCACTCATCACGCCACCGGGAATCCGCTTGATCAGAAAACTGACTTTCGATTGCCCCGGCGCCGATGAGAAGGAATACGAACGATGCTGGCCGCTGCCGGGGACATCAATGTTGACATACTGACCCGGCAGGAATACCGGCGCGGTCGCATCCACGTCCAGCTCGAGCACGACGGCCGCATCGTTGTGCGGCTCCACCTTCGATACCGTCGCGGCAAACCTGCTCTGTTCAGTCTTGCACGCAGTGGAGGAGGCCGGCACTGCAATCACACAATCGCTTTGCGGCACCATCTGGCAGGTAAGTACAAGACCACCGTCTTTCTCGTCGTCGCTCAGCGCGTCTTCGATGTAGTCGTCGCCAAGGTCGTAGCTGCCGCTCTCCGCGCGGCACTTGCAGGTACCGCACACGCCATCGGAGCAATCCATTGGCAGGTTAATTTTCGCGCGAAAGGCGGCATCAAGCACCTTCTCGCCCGGCTTGCATGCGACGAAGCGGGTCACGCCGTCCTCGAAGTTCAGTGCAATGTTGTAGCTGGACATCTTGTCTCCTCTACTTCCAGTTTCCTCCCGGCGTTCGACATCAAACGTGGTAAATGTCGAGCACCTGGCGGATGTAGTCGTTCTTCAGCACAATTTTCTTGCTGGCAATCAACAAGGCATCGTCGACCTTTCGCAAAGTAACGAACATCGTGCCGAAAAAATGGTCGTTGATTCTGTAGCGGTGGCTGAGCGTGTCGAAGTTGTAGCGCACGTCTACTTCGCTGCCGCGTTCGGCCAGCACTTCCACATTTGTCACGTTGTGGCTGGTCCGTGGTTCTGGCATCGACGCACTACTGCGTTCGGTCTTGATGCGGAACACCCGGTCTTCCAGACCGCCACGGTCCGGGTAATACATCAGCGAAATCTGACTCTCGTGGTCATCGGTGAGCTGGTCGTCGTCATCCCACGCCGGCATCCAGTAGGTGACGTCTTCGGCATAGCAGGCGAGCCAATCGTCCCACTGGCGGTCGTCGAGCAGGCGCGCTTCGCGGTAAAGCGTGGCGCAGATTTTGGGGTAGTCGAAGCTCATACCACGGCCTCCTGTTGTTCTTTTTTCAGTGCGTCGCGCATCACTTGAACCCAGTATTCGTGCTGGCACACAAACAGGCCTTCGTCTTCGCTTCGCTCGCCTGACATAACCGGCTTGATGCCCATAGTCTTCGCATTCTCGTCCGGGCCATCGACCCACAACGGCGCGCCGCGCGAAAGATCGTTCCACATCGCAGTGGTGCCGGCATAGCCAGCCTGGCAGGCGCGGAACTCTTCAAGGTCATCCGCAGTGCCCATTCCCGTAACGTTGAAGAAATCCTCGTATTGGCGAATGCGGGTAGCGCGGTCGGCCGCGCTCTCACCCTTTGGGGCAAAGCAGAAGATGGTGACTTCGGTCTTGTCTACGCTCAGCGGGCGTACCACGCGAATCTGGGTGCTGAACTGGTCCATCAGGAACACGTTCGGATACAGGCACAGGTTCCGGGTCTGGTTGACGATGAAATCCGCCTTCACTTCGCCGACACGTGCCTTGATTTCTTCGCGGTATTGATAAACCGGTCGCACTTCCGGGTTCATCGTCTTGGTCCACAACAGAATGTGGCCGTGGTCGAACCCGTACACGCCGGCTACCGACTTGCTCCAGCTGTTCGCATCCACAGCCTTTGTGCCATCGACCTTGCGGCGATCCATCGTCGCGGCATAGTTCCAGTGCACGGTGCTGACGTGGTAGCCGTCGCAGCCGTTCTCCATCTGCATCTTCCAGTTGCCGTCGTAGATGTACGAGGAGTTGCCCCGCAACACTTCCAGTCCGTTCGCGGCCTGGTCGACGATCTGGTCGATGATGACCTTGGTCTCGCCGAGGTAGTCCGCGAGCGGTATCGCGTCCGCGTTCAGGCTGCCGAACAGGAAGCCGCGATAGTTCTGGAAGCGCGCGACTTTTTTCAGGTCGTGCGAGCCGTTGGTATTGAATTGCACCGGGTACTCGGTGGTCTTCACGTCCTTCACTTTCAGCAGCTTGCCCGTGTTGGCGAAACTCCAGCCGTGGAACGGACAGGTGAAGGTGCCTTTGTTGCCGTGCTTTTTCCGGCAAAGCATGGCGCCTTTGTGCGCACAGGCGTTAATGACCGCATGCAGTTCGCCGCTTTTGTCGCGAGTGATCACGATGGGCTGGCGGCCAATCCAGGTGGTGTAGTAGTCGTTATTGTCGGGAATCTGGCTTTCGTGCGCCAGATACACCCAGTTGCTCTCGAAGATGTGTTTCATCTCGAGCTCAAACAAATCGGCGTTGGTGAAAATATCGCGGCGGCAACGGAATACACCGTTTTGCTTGTCGTCCTGAACGGCGGTATGCAGCAGTTCATCCAGTTGCGATGCTTTGTCGATAATTGCAGACATGAGTGCTCTCCCTACGCGTGCGCCAGGTGATGGAGCACGCGCATCGGTGTCGAAAGATTCTTGCGAAGGATTGAGCGGCAGCAGGGGTACGACGTAGCCGCCGCGTTCAGCGGTCAGGCGGTGGCAGACGCACGCAGGCGATGGACGACCTGGTTATCAATGCCCCGAACCAGCGGAGTCAACTCGATGTTGAACTCGATTTCCTTGTACGCGTCAGCCTTCATGCCCAACGCAGTGCCGCCGGTCTTTTCGACCACATGCGGAATTAGATCCTCGCGGGTCGCGTAGGCGAAGTCATCCCAGATCAGCGGGTCGCCTTCAATATTGATTTGCGTCGTCAGCTTGCGGTGCTTGTCGCTGGTGACGAAGAAGTGCACATGCGCCGGGCGGTTGCCATGGCGGGCGAGCACGTTCAACAGCTGCTGCGTCGCACCCTGCGGCGGGCAGCCGTAGCCCACCGGCATGAGCGTATGGAATTCGTACTTGCCGTCGACACCCGTGCTGATCGCTCCGCGCAGGTTGAACTCGCTCTGCGCGCCGGTCAGGTCGAAGTGCGAATAGAAGCCTTTAGAATTAGCGTGCCAGCATTCGACCACCGCACCTGCGACGGGTTTGCCGTCCGGGCCGGTTACGGTGCCGCGGATGACCAGTGGGCCCGCATCCGGGTCGGGATTGATGTCAATCCTGGACACGCCATCGCGCACCGGCGCACCGGCGACGTACAGTGGGCCTTCGATGGTACGTGGCGTGCCACCGATGTCGGCCTCCTTGTCCGCGGCATCCATGCGAATGTCGAGATACTTCTCCAGACCGAGACCTGCGGCAAGCAATGCCGCTTCGCCGTCCTGGCCGAGTTTGTTGAAATAATGAACGCCGGCCCAGATTTCGTCGGGCGTCATGTCAAGGTCGTCGATGGCCTTGAACAGATCGCCCAGCAGGCGATGGACAATCTGCTGGGCGCGAGCACTGCCGTCCTGGCTACCGACGTTAGCAGCAGCCTTCAGCAGGTCCTGCGCTTCCTTCGTATCGAACACTTTGACGCTCATGTCTGCTCCTGAATCTCTATTTTATTTGGGGTAAACCCTTGGTTTAGCGCCCTCTTGGATATGCCTGAAAGGTATAATGGGTGCTGAAACAGAGTGTGAATGCAGAATAGTGGAGGCCGGAAGGCCTCGTCCAACACTGATTTAGTATCGGTCCATATCTACAAGGTATTGAAATGGAGCTGCGCCATCTTCGCTATTTCGTCGCCGTAGCCGAGGAACGTAATTTCACGCGCGCGGCACAGCGGCTGAACATGGCCCAGCCGCCATTGAGCCGTCAGATACAGCAGCTTGAAGAGATTCTTGAGGTGCAGTTATTTCAGCGCGACTCGCGCCCGTTGAAGCTCACGGAGACGGGTAAGTTTTTCTATGCTCATGCCGTCCAGTTGCTGGCTCAGACGTCCGAACTCGAATCAATGACGCGGCGCGTGGGCAACATCGAGCGCAGCCTCTCGGTCGGTTTCGTGGGTTCGACGTTGTACGGCATGCTGCCAAAAATCATCCGGCGCTTTCGCGACGAGAACACGACCGTCGAACTCAGCCTCCATGAGATGTCGACGATGGACCAGATTCGCGCGCTGAAAGACGGTCAGATTGATGTCGGATTCGGCCGTATCCGGCACGAGGATGCAAACATCCGCCGCGTGATTCTTCGCGAGGAGAAGATGATTGTTGCATTCCCGGAGGGCCATGCACTGTCATTGGGCAAGCCCGTCCTCGCGCTCAGCGACCTGGTCAACGAGACCCTGATTATTTTCCCCAAGGCGCCGCGGCCCAGTTATGCGGACCAGGTGCTGTCGGCATTCGCAGACCGTGGTCTCAAGCCTCGCCGCATATATGAAGTACGGGAGTTGCAGATTGCGCTAGGCCTCGTCGCAGCGGGGGAAGGAATTTCCGTCGTTCCGAGTAGCGTATATGGCCTGAAGCGAGACGACGTGAGTTACAAGGAACTGGACGACCCCACTCTGGTTTCCCCAATCATCATGAGCACGCGAATGCTCGACGAGTCGCGCGACCTTCGGGAACTGCTTGAACTCATCTATAGGTTGTACGAGGAGGAACGGGTACCTTATGCGCCCCGTAACGATGCCGGGCGGTGATACTCGCTTACTGTCCGACGCCACCAGTATGAAACCTTCCAGGTAGCCTGAAACGATCGACCGGCGTGTACTAGAGTGTACTTACGACGCCTTCAACGGAGTTTCTTCCATGGATACTCATTCGATTCTGGGCATGATTCACGCCGAAGAGGCTTTACTGGTCTCCATCGTACGGTCGTTACCCCCGGACATAAGACGCGCAGTCGCCAACGATTTTCATGAGCAGGTCGAACTCGCCGGGACGTCGCACCTGAATCCGACAACCGATCGGGAAGCGAGCGACGCGTTCAAGGCGCACATCAAAAGGTTGTCGATCATGCTTGCCTCGCTGTCGTGAAGAGAAGTCGATCAGTCCGAGGTGTCACGTGCGGCGCGCACGGCTCATGCTGATCCTTTTCATTGCTCCCGCAGGTTTGTTTCGCGATGGCGTCGCGCGTCTGCTCGGCGACGTGATCGACGGCGCCGAAGTGAAATGCGTCGACTACACGTTGAGCCCTGTCGATAGCGGGCAAGCGGTCGATGTACTGGTGCTCGACGGCGACTACCTGCCGGAGGCGCTCACTACCGCAAGCGCTTCCCATCACGGTGCACCGAACGTGCCCGTGCTTGCACTGCTGACCTCGGTCGATCCTCAGGCCGTCGAGCAATTCATCTCGGCTGGCGTGGCAGGTCACCTGGGTAAATCGGAGTCCAGCAATGCACTGGCCGGTGCACTGCGCCTCCTCGTTGCCGGCGGGCGGTATTTGCCATCGGCAGTGTCAGGTTGGTGGACAGGCGGCGGTAGAATGAAGTGATGAAGAAGAGAAATTCCCTTTATCACGGCCACCGCTTCCCCGCCGTCGTCATCAGCTGCGCGGTTCGCTGGTATTTCCGGTTCAGCCTGAGCCTGCGCGACATCGAAGAGTTGTTGCTTGAGCGTGGTGTCGTGGTCACGTACGAAACGATCCGTTGCTGGTGCGACAAGTTCGGCACCAAATTCGCTCAGTGCGCGAAAGCGGCGGGGCGCAAGCCGGCCAGCACATGGCATCTGGACGAAATGTTCGTGACGCTGCGCGGTGAGCCGTATCTATTGTGGCGAGCGGTCGATGAGCATGGTGCTGAACTCGACGTGCTGGTGCAGAAGCGACGTGACAAGGCCGCGGCCAAGCGATTCTTCCGGCGGGTGCTGCGATCGAACCCGGTGCCGCGCAAAATCGTTACCGATCAACTGCGCAGTTATCCGGCGGCGAAGGCTGATATTCCTGAACTCGCTCAGGTAAAGCACGTCTTTGTCAAAGCGGCTGCTCGCGTGAACAACCGCGCCGAGAATAGCCACCAGCCAACCCGCAGGCGCGAACGCCAGATGTGCGGTTTTCGCGACGCGCGTTGCACACAGGCGTTTCTCTCATGCTTCGGCCCGATCCGGCAGCACTTCGCGTTGCCCAGACATCAGATGAACGCGGCATGTCATCGCGCCATACTAAAAGAACGCCTCGCCACATGGCAAGACTGGACTGTCTCAATCGCGGACAATCGAGTTATATGATAAGGATAACTACTCTTTATTCAGAAAACGTATCCTACGCTCGTCAACTTGACAGTGCCGTACTGAAACGTGGAGTGGGCACGGTATCGCGTAGGCGCGTGATGGCGATGGAGGGTAGCAGTGTCGCCGACGGATCGGCAATCACAGGAAAGCTGAGCGGGACCGTTCCCGTAGTATCGAATTGGCGCGGCGCCCAGAGCATGACTGCGACGCTGCCAAGCACAATCACAAATGGCGCTACGTATACCGAGAACCGCTGGAAAGCCCAGCCGGTGAGTCGGTCCCGAAACGCCCACTTAACGCGTGTCATTTGCTGCCCTTCCCCAATGACTTCATTCTCGATTTCATTGCGATGCAGCGATAGTCAGCAGCGAAAGCACGAATGCGCTGACGCCACCGAACTCTTGCCCACCCGAATGCCTTCGGGCGGACATCTTGCTTTACGGTTCGCTCAGCGACCGAAGACGACCTGAGGCGCTGCTCGGCAGGCCGCCGCAATCGGTGCCGTAGTCGGCTTCATCCTGCGTTGATGCGACGCTGACGTTGATGTCGAGGTGATCCGTTTCAAAAAAGAATCCGAAGAACGGATGATTGACCTTCGCCCACCGCTGACGGACTAAAGCAACCGGTTTTGCCATCACCCGATGTGGCAACCCGCCAACGTGCGCCATCGGCAGGAATTCGTTTTGGCCGTATACATCGTCGAACAGCATCGCTTCGTATTCCCGATCGAGCGGTGAACGCGCCGTAATTAACATCCAGTCGACCCCGTTCTGCGCGCAATATATGAAAAACGCCTTGCACAGCGCCACCTTCACCACCCGACCGATCGCACCGCGCGCGACTCCGAGCCTCGTCGCCTCGGCAAGGCGCGTCTGGCTCAGCCAGTCCGGCAGGCGGACCGATTGTTCGACGGCAAGCGGACTGAATGCATTCGTCTGGACCCGCATGGTGCCGATCGGGCCGCCATCCAGCCGCGATTGCGCGAGCAGCACGACCGTGCCGGGCGCGCCATCCAACGCCTCAACACCCATCGTCTCGGCGAATTCCGGCAAGTGGCGCCGATAGGCGGCGCGGCGCATCTCGACGGCCTTGTCGAGCTCCGCCAGGTTACTTACCACCTTTATCGTAAACGGCAACCTTTCCGTTTTCTTTACCGTGCTCGGAGTAAAGCGTTCTCCGAGCGACGTATAGCCCGTATTTTGCGTCAAAACAACTGAATCGATGCGGTCCATTTCAACCCCCGTAGTGAGTGAGAAAAAGTGTGTCGCTTTCGAAGCGGCAGAGCCGGTCCTAACGCGACAAACTAGATTCTCATGAACGCAAACGCGGTGATACGCATAGCCGGGAAAATTCAGTGAGCCGGGTTTGAGGAGAGAGTCTTGGGAATGCGAAAATGATTTGCATCAGAGATCCCAAGTCGCCTTTCTGACTGTGGCGGCGAGCGCAAAGGTGCGTTTGAGGGAAGATTGGATCACTGCTCGGCGCGCGCCAGGCGCAAACGCGAAATTTGTGGATCGGCGCGCGCGGGAACTGCAGCAGACGCCGAACTTCCGGGTTCGGCTGACCACACTCCAGATGAGACGACGGCAAAAATGACCGTAGTACGTTGGAAGCAGTTTTTTTGGGGCAACCCGGGCCGAACGGCAGAAGCGGGGCGGCCCCCGCCGGTCGCGTCAGTCAGAGACCGGCCCAGAGTGTGTCAAAACGCATTTTTGGAGCGCTACAATTCTTCATCCTATAGCGGGGGATGAGCGAGATGAAGCGGTTCGTTCAAGGCGACAGTCGTACTCAGAGCTTTCTCCTCCCCGAAGCACTTGACGACTACGTAACGGACACCAATCCCGTGCGCGTAGTTGATGTCTTTGTAGACGAGCTTGATCTTCAGAAGCTCGGGTTTGAAGGCGTCGAACCAGCGTTGACTGGTCGGCCGTCGTATCACCCCGAGGTGATGCTCAAGATCTACATCTACGGTTACCTGAACCGTATTCAATCCAGCCGTCGCCTCGAACGGGAGGCCCAGCGCAATGTCGAACTGATGTGGCTTACGGGCCGTCTGGCGCCGGACTTCAAGACCATCTCGCGGTTTCGTAAGGACAACGGCAAGGCCATTCGCAGTGTATGCCGTCAGTTCGTCATGCTCTGTCAGCGTCTGGACCTGTTCTCCGATGCATTGGTCGCAATCGACGGCAGCAAGTTCAAGGCGGTGAACCATCGCGACCGCAACTTCACCAGCGCCAAGCTCGAACGACGCATGCGCGACATCGAGTCAAGTATCGCTCGCTATCTTGCGGCGATGGACACAGCGGATCGTCAGGAGCCTGCAATCGCGAAGGTCAGGACAGAGCGACTGCAGGACAAGATTGCGGCCTTGAAGGAACAGATGCGAAGCCTCAAGGAGATCGAGGTCCAACTCAACGCGGCACCCGACGGACAGGTATCGCTCACGGATCCGGATGCCCGTTCGATGAAGACACGAGGAACGGGAGTCGTCGGCTACAACGTCCAGACGGCGGTTGACGCGAAGCACCATCTGATCGTCGCGCACGTCGTTACCAATGACGGCATTGATCGTGATCAGTTGACGTCGATGGCGAAGCTTGCCCGTACAGAGATGGGTGTCGACAAGCTCACCGCAGTTGCAGATCGCGGCTACTACAAGAGTGAGGAGATACTTGCATGCCATGAGGCTGGAATAAGCGTGTTCGTTCCGAAGACGGTGACATCGAGCGCAACGGCTCATGGCCGCTTCGGCAAGGAGGACTTCATTTACAACGCAAACACGAACGAGTATCGGTGCCCAGCAGGCGAGCGGCTCATCTGGCGATTCACAACCGTTGAGCGCGGCCTGAAGATCAGTAAGTATTGGAGTTCGAATTGCCAGCAATGTCCGCTAAAAGGGGACTGCACGCCAGGTCCTCAACGTCGCGTGACACGCTGGGAACACGAAGCTGTTCTTGATGAGATGCAGGCGCGACTTGATCATGCGCCTGAGATGATGCGCATCCGGCGACAGACTGTCGAGCACCCCTTCGGCACGATCAAGGCATGGATGGGCGCCACTCATTTCCTGACGCGGACCATAGAGCGGGTGAGCACGGAGATGAGCTTGCACGTGCTGGCGTACAACATCAAGCGAGTGATCAGGCTACTCGGTTCCGAAGCGGTTATGAAGGCGATGCGGGCGTGACGCCCGTATGGGCTTGTCGAGCCTTCGTGATGTGTGCGGCTGTGATTTGACGTTCGGCTTGCCGCAATTGACATGCGGCGATCCGCGCCGAGACAGGTTTCATCAATTCCCAGTGGCTAGGCGTTTTGACACGCTCTGGGCCACCAAGAGACGTTCAACCAGACCTTCACGCGGACGGTCGAACGTCCGCTCCACCCCAAACAACCGACTTACGCTCGCGATCATGTCGATCGACGCCCCCTCCGTGGGCCGCCCTGATCATGTTGGTGGCGTCGGTGTCCGCCAACATCACCGGCACCGACGCCCTCCGTATCGCGATAGGTCGGGGAAGTGACCCAATCGCCAGGCGGAAGGCGCGGAAATTAAAGGACCGAAAACCTGCGCCCAAGGTCGAACTCAGCGCCACTCATGGCAAGCGCCTTAGCGAGCGTGAGTCCATCCGGGACCCAACTAGCGGAAGCCGTAGACCAGGACCTTTTTCCCCTCAAAGCTTTCTTGCACACCTTGCTCGCAAGACGGTGGACACACTGCTTGACTGTCCATGCTAGCGCCTGAAACGGTGACCGCCCTATTAACAACGGATTCGATGAGCGTCCCGTCGGCAGCGACGACGATGTTCAGATCAGTCTCGACGCCGGCCGGCACGGCTCCGCCGGCGGTATAGACGATTTTCATGGTGCCGGTGCAATCGGAGTTCACCGTGTAGGTTCCGTTCTGGTTCGGATTAAATGTAGGCTGCCCCCCTTTCGGCAGCCCGCCGATAACCCCGAAGTCGGTGCGCGTAAAACCGCCTGCGCCGTCGAACGTCACTAGGGCAACGTCATCAAGGATCGACGTAGAGGCGTACGGATGAACCTTACCATCGGCACCTATCAATCCAAGAATCTCCCCGTGACCGATAAACCCAAACGGTCCTTTTAGCGTTGCGTTCGAGCAAAGGCCGCCGCGGCCGCCGTGGTCGTCGGCCTGCGCGGCACCACTGAGCGAGAGAAGTGCAACGGCGGTTGCTGACAAAATGTTTAAATGCTTGATCTTCATGGTCATCTCCTTGTCACCGAATCAGGCGCGTAACGTCACAGGGCGCAGGGGCATATAACCTCGTGGGGTGAGGCGCCCAATTCAAACAAATGAAATTAAAAAATTGGCCGCAGTGATACCTAGCTGCCGCCGTTCGCGGAGCAAGCAATGAGAGAACGAGAGACTGTCGGCGCGGGCGGCTGTTCCCGAGGGTGAGGCGAGGAATGCCTGAGCGTGCGCCAGAGTATTGGATAATGGAACGCTTCACCAAGCAGTCATTTTCGCTAGGTGTCGGCAGATACATGCAGAAGGGGTGCACGAAAATCCGCGAAATTGTGACTTCGTGAGTCGGCCACGCTTAAAGTCGCATAGCAAACAAATACTGTACTTCACGATATTCGGACGGTGCCTGATGAATTTCGGACAAAAGGCAGCCATATTTACAAATTGCAAACGATGGGCTTTCGCCGTGCAGCGAATGCTTGCGACTGCGTCGCAGGTCGGCCAGCACGTAGGCGAGGATGACCGTTGCACCTTGGCAGCTGCCGTTGACGTGGCTTCCCTGTCATTGTCCGGAAAGGGTCCAGGTTGTGTAAAAACGCAGCGCAGTCGCTCCGACGATTTTTCGCGCGACCAATTACAGCCGTCGACGGCCAAATTGGACCGTCTTACGGTCGTCGGGTTCTTTGATCGCTCTATGAGACGACGAGGTGCCTAGGCGCCCTAATACGCGCCAGCGCGCGCGGCCTGATGCGAGCCTACCCTCAGGCCCGCATCTTTTGCATCATCGCCCCAACGCCGAGGATCGCCATGACGCGCCTGAGGTTGTATGCGAGCACATGAAGGCTCATCTCGGTGCTGACATGCTCGCGTGTCTTCATCAGGAAGTGTGCCGCGCCCATCCAGAACTTCAGCGTACCGAACGGGTGCTCGACGGTCTGGCGGCGTATGCGCATCATGTCCGGCTTCTGGTCGAGCCGTTGCTGCATCGCTTCGACGACGGCCTCATGTTCCCAGCGCTTTATACGGCGAGCCTGTTTGCCAGATGTGCATTGTTTTCTGATGGCGCAGGTAGAACAGGCTGAGCTCGAATAGCAATGCAGCGTCATGCCATGCTCAATTGTTGTGAAACGCCAGTTGAGCCGCTGCTGGGCGGGGCATAGGTACTCGTCATCTTTGGCGATGTAGATAAAATCCTGCTTGCCGAAGTAGCCGTCTGCGTTCTTGCCTGAAGTCAGCGGTTTAGGAACGAAGGCCGTAATGCCTGCCTCATGACACTGCAGGATTTCCTCACTCTTGAAGTAGCCCCGGTCGGCAACAACAGTCAGATCGGTGATGCCGGTCGCCGCCCGCGCCTGGCCGGCCATGTTCGCCAACTGGCTGCGATCGTTGCCGACGTTCGTCACCTCATGTGCCACGATCAGATGATGCGTGTCATCAACTGCTGTCTGAACGTTGTAGCCGACCATTCCTGTTCCTCGACCGCTCGTTGCCATTGAGCGTGCGTCTGGATCAGTCAGCGAGACCTGCCCATCTGGCGAGTCGCCTAATCGCTGCTCCATCGTCTTGAGGTCCTGCATCTGCTGTTTGAGCTTGCTGATCTTGTCGCTGATGCGACTCGTCTTCGCTTCAGTAACATCGGACTGGGTCCGGTCTGCCGTCTCCATTGCGGAAAGATATCGCGCGATGCTCTCATCGATCTGCTGCAGACGCGCCTGAACCTTTCCGCTTGTAAAATTGCGATCACGATTGTTGACGGCTTTGAACTTGCTGCCGTCGATGGCCACTATCGACTTTGAGAAGAGGTCCAGGTTACGGCATAGCACGATGAACTGGCTGCAGACATTGCGAATCGCTTTGCCGTTGTTACGACGGAAGTCGGCGATGGTCTTGAAGTCCGGCGAAAGGCGGCCTGTTAGCCACATGAGTTCAACGTTGCGTTGAGTCTCACGTTCCAGGCGCCGACTCGACTGAATCCGGTTTAGATAGCCGTAGACGTAAATCTTGAGCAGCACGGATGGATGATATGAGGGGCGTCCCGTCATCGCGGGAGCGGTTCCGTCAAAGCCGAGATCATGAAGATCGAGCTCATCGACAAAGACGTCGACCACGCGCACTGGATTGTCGTCGGACACATAGTCCTCGAGATACTCGGGCAGCAAGACAGCTTGCCTACGGTCATCGCCTTCAACGAATCGCTTCATGTATTCGCCCGACCTGAATGCGTTACTTCAGTTTAGGCGATCAGCGTGCGTTTTCACACAAGCTGGGTCGACCTGAGACGATCGTGATCTGTCTCAGTGGCCAAGAAGAGACGCTGACGATTTCGCGTCGAACGGCGGCCTGCCGACCGATCGCGGACGGCGGCCGGAATGTTGCAGTTTTTGGCGGCATTCCAATACATAGCCTCGCCACCGCGAACGCACGTGTATCTCGGACAGAGCAATGACGCGTCGGAAACGAGGGCGCAGCCAGGAGGCATCAACTTATCGCCTGACGTTACGCGTGACCTAAATCGTTCTTAATCTTCGTATTTTCGTTGCAAATCCGATTGAATGTTGCTTGGTCCATCTATTTAAAATTCGAAAATTGAGTATCCAAGATACCAACCTAAAGCTGTGAGCGGGATTTTTAAAATAATCCTAAGGAGCGTAAAACCTAACCCTTACTCGTCAACGTGAACACCATAGTCGGATGGTCTTGGTTTTGCCCTAGATATGAATGTGGATCAGGCGGCGTACATTCGTAGAGATCGTTATCGCTTACACCAGAGTCCGCCTCACTCTTCCCAAGAAATGGATCAGACCAATCTACGTGAGCCAAATTACCAGCGCCATCTTGAATAATATATTGACAGCGCCCTATCGCCCCATCGTGATAGGAATCCGACTCTGATTCCCACTGGCCAGTAGATTGAGCCGAAATAGATTCGGGTGGCTTGGTCACCCACTCTCCAACTTGAAGTGAACAGTTATTGAAATCAATAGATAGAGCCAAGTCCGTCTTATTGACGAGTTTAACAACTACGCTTCTGGCGGCCATATCTGCCTCCACTAGGTTGAAAGCCGATTGATTGCTAATGCGAGAACACACTCGAATTTGTTCCCGCATCCTGTTTGATCGTACTCATGGGGAGAGTCCCTCAGCGACTCATTTGGGAACTACCTATATTCGTCATAAGAATAGGCAAATCGACGCGGCGATGTCAAGGAACACGCGTCGCGCAGGCCCTGATGGGGTTGACATAAAACCTGGTCCTCCACGGACGGCCTCGTGCTGTTGCAGCTTTCGAGCAGGGTGATGACGTTCGAAGCAACGATCTGAAGGGCCGCGGGACGGGGCCGGTTTATGCCGTTCGCGTGTCCGTTACGATCAGCGATCAATGGCGGTCAGCATCGGACCGGGTTCGGCCAGTTTGGGACGTTCGACACGGTCGCTTAGATCGTTGCCAATCGAAGGACGAACGCGTCACAAAATCTTCTTTAGATTCATTCCGAAAAATTATATGTTTAGAAGTGGAGATTATTTAGAAAAGTGATTTTTCGGCTTTTACGTGATGAGATATGGATTGGACCTTCGCCGCGCTCCCCCTACGTCGTTGGAACGACCTTGTGAAGGAGGCCGACAAGGTAACGCCCGACCTCGATCACGACATGCGTGTGGTTGAACGAACTGCCCGATAGTCCGTTTTGGTGCAAGGTACGGCATTGAAACGTTGTCACGTTGGCGGTGAAGTTCCGGCTGATAGTCTGGACTGCTTTCCTGGTCTACTCGCAGAATATGTTCTGTCCAAAGAGGAGTTCCAACAAGTCATGTCTGCGCCGACTGATTACGTCTTCAAGCCGCATGAGCGGCCAACGCTGCCAGGCTCCCCCTACAATCCAGAACACGCTCGCAGCCGGCGCATGGGCTATTTCGCGATCGGCTGCCTGCTCGGCATCACGCAGGGCCTAGGCAACGCGCTGGTCACGGTGAATCTGAACTTCGCGCAGGGGACGCTCGGTCTCTTCAGCAATGAGGCCAACTGGCTTACTGCCGCCTATTTCATGGTCTACGTCTCGGCCAATCTCATGCTCGTGAAGTATCGGCAGCAATTCGGCTTGCAGTCCTTTGTTCGCTATACCCTTGTAGTGCATGCGCTGATCAACTTGCTGCATCTGTTCGTGGAAACGTTCTGGATGGCGGTCGCAGTGCGCGCTGTGAGCGCCATCGCTGCAGCCGGGCTTACGACGTTGGCCATAAATTACCTGCTTCAAGCGATGCTCCCGCCGAAAAAACTGCTGGGCATCATGATCGGCATCAGCATTCCCCAGCTTGCCGTTCCGCTTGCGCGCCTCCTGTCGCCCGGGCTGCTGGATGCGGGTGACTGGCATATGCTCTACTGGTTCGAGTTCGCGCTGGCGCTAGCGTCGCTCATCGCGGTGATGCTGCTGCCATTACCGCCTAGCGACCGTAGCAAAGCATTCGAGCCGCTGGATTTCCTCACCTTCGGCCTGCTCGGGCCTGGCCTGGCGCTACTGGTTGCCGTGGTTTCCGAAGGGCGGATCGAATGGTGGACCGAGCGTGCATGGATGGGTTGGTCGCTGGCTGCCGGCATCGCGCTGATCGCCGCTGGGCTGCTGATCGAACATCGACGTGCCAGCCCGCTGATCAATACGCGATGGCTGAGTAGGCGCGAGATGGTGCGGGTGATCCTGGTTGCAGCGGCGATCCGTATCCTGCTTTCCGAGCAGACTTTCGGCTCGGTCGGGCTGTTGACGATATTCGGCATGCTCAACGATCAGATGATTACACTTAACCTGATCATCCTGACAGCCTCGATCGCCGGAATCGCGGTCAGCGTATTAACCTTCAAGCCGGACAATCCCGCATCCGCGGTCCGGTTGGCAACGCTCCTCATCGCGATTGGCGCATTCCTCGATGCCGACGCGACCAATCTCACGCGGCCAGCGAATTTTTACTTCACCCAGGCGCTGATCGGGTTCGCCTCGCTGCTGTTCCTGGGCCGCGCGATGGTGATCGGTATGGCGCAGACGCTACTGGCGGGCGGCCAGAATTTTGTCAGTTTTGTGGTCCTGTTCAATATCAGCCAGAGTGTCGGCGGACAGATTGGCACTGCATTCCTTGGCACCTTTCAGACATTCCGCGAGCGATTCCATTCGAACGAACTGGTGCAGACAATCACCATGGCCAATCCGTTGGTCGCCGCACGGATACATGAAGACGGCGCGGCCAGGTTTTCGCAGACGGTGTCGCGCGAAGCGAATATCCTCGCGTATAACGATGTATTCCTGCTTGTCGGGGTACTCGCCGTGCTGACCCTGTTGTGGGGTTTCGCGATTCGTTGGTCGATGCGGCGGCGCCAGGAGCTTTCGCCGATCATCGTTCTCCAGCAGAAAGCAATGTCGGCTCAGGCCGCACAGACCGGCCATGAAAAATAACGCCGGAAAGGGTAAGTGATTCGATGAATACACCGAACACAGGGCCGTCGAAGGCCGGCACCGAGCCGCCTGCCGTCGCTGCCACGCCAGATCCGCCGGCCGCGCGCGGCTGGCGCCCACCCGAGAAAAATCAGGCGACCATGATCGCCATCGTGCTGCTCGCGATCGTCGCGATACTGGTTGTCCTGTACGCATGGCGATTGCCGCCGTTCGCTGGTTTACCGGAAAAAACCGATAATGCCTATGTGCGCGGACTGGTGACGATAATCAGCCCGCAGGTGAGCGGTTATGTCACGAGTGTGCCGGTCGATGACTTCGCCGAGGTGAAGGCCGGACAAGTGCTCGTAACGATCGACGATCGCACCTATCGTGCCCGGGTCGCGCAGGCCGAGGCCAACCTCGGCGAGCAGCGGGCCACATTCGCCAATTCCACGCAGTCGCAGCGCTCACGTGAAATAGCCATCCTGGGCCAGGAAGCGAATATCGCGAGTGCCCGCGCACAACTCGTTCGCGCCCAGGCAGACATGCATCGCGCTGATGCTCTGGTCAACGATGGCTCGCTCTCGAGACGCGAGCATGACCAGGCCCGCGCCGCGCTGCTCGCCGCGCAGGCCACCTTGCAGCAAGCCCTTGCCAGTCGCGCGATCGGCTCGGAAGATGTGCGCACCGTGCTCGTCGCGCGTCCGGGACTGCAGGCCGCAATCGATGCTAATCAGGCCGCATTGCTCAGTGCGCAAATCGACCTGGACCACACCATCATTCGTGCGCCAGTCGACGGGCAGCTTTCCGAAGTGGGTGTGCGTAACGGCGCCTATGTCACCGCGGGTACCCAGCTGATGTCGCTGGTACCGCACAATGTATGGATCGTCTCCAATTACAAGGAAGCGCAGACACACAACATGCGCGTCGGTCAGCGCGCGACATTCTCGGTCGATGCGCTCGGCGGCGCGGAACTGCATGGCCATGTCGAAAGAATTGCACCGGCGACCGGGTCGGAGTTCGCGGCGATCAAATCCGACAATGCGACCGGGAATTTCGTCAAGGTGGCGCAACGCATCGCCGTGCGCATCAGTGTCGACCCGGGGCAGGAACTGGCAAAACGGTTGCGGCCAGGCATGTCGGTCGAGACTGCGATCGATACCCGCGGCGGTGGCCAGTGAACCGCTGCGTCCCCCTCCTCATCCTTGCGCTGCTGCTGCCGGCCTGTGCAGGACCGGCAGTAAAAACCGCGGCTGTGCCCGATGTCACGCCACCCGCGAAGTGGCGTACCGATGCTGGACCAACGATGCCGCTGGATACGGCCTGGTGGCGGCAATTCGGCGATCCGGTATTGACTGCGCTGGTCGAAAAGGCGCTGGCCAATAATGCCGATATCGGCCTCGCTGCCAGCCGCATGCGTGCGGCGCGCGCCAATGTACAGCTGGCACGCGCGCAGCTGCTGCCGACGCTCGATCTCGGCGTCGAGGGTGCGCGCTCCCGCAGCGTCAGCCCCTTCGGGACGCCGCTTGTCCAGAGCGCCGGGCGGTTCGATGTCGAGGTGGCGTGGGAAGTGGATCTGTTCGGCCGGCTGGCCGATCAACGTTCGGCGGCACGCGATGCCTATCTGGCCAGCGAAGCAGCGAGGGACGCTACGCGGTTGTCGGTAGCCAGTTCGACGGCGAGCGGCTACATCACCCTGCTCAGCCTCGACGCGCAATTGAAGATCGCGCGCGCGACGCTGGCTGCGCGTAAAGATTCATTACGCCTCGCCAGGAGGCAATTCGAGCAAGGCTATTCGTCCAGGCTGGAGCTGCAACAGGCGCAGGCGGAATACGAATCGACCGCGCAACTCATTCCCAGGACCGAACTGGCGATTGCCCAGGCCGAAAATTCATTGAGCCTGCTCACTGATGAAGCTCCGGCGGCGATTGAGCGCGGTGCAGTCTTTGATGCCTTGACCGAGCCCGACATTCCCGCGGGCCTGCCGTCCAGCCTGTTGCGTCGCCGCCCCGATGTAGCGGAGGCGGAGTATCAACTCGCCGCGGCAGACAAGTCGCTGGCCGTGGCACGGAAGAATTTCCTGCCGCAGGTGCGCCTGTCAACCGCGCTGGGCCGGTCCTTTTCCACCGCGCAGGTGGACCCGATCACTATCTGGTCGCTGGGCGGAAGTATTCTCGCGCCGTTGTTCGAGGGGGGAAGGCTGACCGCCGAGGCCGAGAAGGCGGGCGCGCAGAGTGATGAGGCGGCGTTCGCCTATCGCGGCACGGTACTGACTGCCTTCCGTGAAGTGGAAGATGCGCTCGCTTCGGCAAAGCGTTACGACGAGCAGTTGACGCTGGTCAAAGCCCAGCGCGACACGCTGATCGAGACGTTGCGCATCGCCACCAATCGCTATCGCGAAGGCTATACGACCTATCTGGATCAACTCGATGCGCAGCGTGGTCTGCTCTCGGCACAACTCAGTGTCGTCCAGATCCGCGCCAGCGCGCTGAGCTCACGTGTGCAACTTTATCAGGCCATGGGCGGTGGCTGGAGCACCGACAGTATCGACAAGGAGAACGCGGAATAACAGGGCTTTGTCGCGGTAAGGAACAAGGGGCGAGCGAGATCGATATGCGAAGTATTGCTTATATTGCGAGGTCGTAGAATTGATCGGCGGCAGACGAATGGCTTCCGCGATCACATTTCATCTGTCCTCGGCCCGCAGTTTCTGGGCTCCGACGACGTTCAAGAAACTCCTCGGGTTCATCAGTACCGATGACAGGCCGGGCGAGCCCAAAGGCAATGTTTTCTGGCCGGGCGACCAAGGGGATACGGGTCACGTGTTGCACGGCTACGAGTCCTGTCAAACGACACAAAGTTGTCCGAGAAATGACACAAAGTCGTCTAAATGGGGTGCCGTCAAGAAACGGACGAAAACGTACGATAGCCGCAGTGCACAATCCGGGCGGCCGCAGCGGCGTCGAATTGTGCCGGAATGAACGCGTTATTCACTCGATTCACGGGAGAGCGTGCAAAAGTTGGGGAGGCTCGTAAGGAGAGCCGCGTGTACTTCCGGCAGCGGCTCCGGTTTCGTGTGGAGTAGGCTGATCGGTCTCGCAACGGTGGGAGCAAGCCATGCGGTTAATCATCGAAGCAAGGTTGGTCGACGGCGACACGGTCGAGGAAGGCGACCGAGTTCTGGCCGTCGTTGAGCGCCCTGACCGTAGTCTTGCCGAACTGGGCCTGACTCTCGCGGAAGGGCGGTCGCTGCTGGCAAAGGTGCAGATCGAACTGATTTCGAAACAAGTGAAGCAGTGGCTCTCAGGCCAGACCCATTGTCAGAGCTGCGGTGCGGCTTTGAGGCACAAGGACAGTCGCTCGACGGTGCTACGCACCGTCTACGGCAAAGTGACCGTGAAAAGTCCTCGGCTATGGTCGTGTGCGTGTCAAGGAACTGCGCAAACGCCGCAGCGTGTGGTGCATCCCTTGTCGAAAGCGCTACCCAGACGCGTCACTTTGGAGCTGGAATACCTCCAGGCGAAGTGGGCAGCTCATTTGCCCTACCGGCTGGCTACGGCCATGCTAAAGGAGGTGTTGCCGCTGGACAGGGGCATCTCGTCGAGCGGCATCCGGGATCGGATTCTCGACATTGGAAAGCAGCTCGACGCTGATTTCGAGGGCGAGATCGTGCAGCCGCCCCAGTCTGTTGCAGACGAACAGGTTCGCGAATCCAGCCATGTCGCCGCCGTGAGCGTCGACTCGGCGTGGCTGCGAAATTGCGACTCCGGGAGAGACCCTGGCCGCCACGTGAACATCGTCGCCGGACGGGCGACGTTCACCGACGGTCCGCCAAAGCTGTATGCGTATGTACACAGGGAAGTCACCTCGGCTGCAGCGCGACTAGATCAGTTCCTCGGCCGGAACGGTGTGAGGAGCGATGAACGGGTGACCGTGATCAGCGACGATGCTGGTGAATTTGCGAAGACCGTCGAGGGCAGTCAGCTGGCTCGCGGCCGGATCCTCGACTGGTTTCACATTGCGATGAAGTTTCAGGCGGCGCAGCGTTCCGTGTTCGGCAGCAAGATGATCGACTCGATGGAACGGGAATCGGTGGAGACCGAAATCACCCACGCGAAGTGGTTGGTCTGGCATGGCAAGGGCAGCAAGGCGTTGAAGCGGATCAAGGCACTGGACAGTCGGCTGCTGGCGAGGGAGGGGTACGAATTCAAAACCCTGTGGTGGAATTTGAACACTGTCTCCAGTTACCTGAGGAACAACGCGCGCACGTTGGTCAACTACAGCGCGCGGCATCGCAAGGGCTTGCCGATCAGCAGCAGCATCGCCGAGTCCGCGGTGAACCAGGTCGTCAGCTACCGTATGGCCAAGAAGCGGCAGATGCGCTGGACTGACGAAGGAGCGCATTGCATGGCGCAGGTCAGGGTTGCGGTTCTGAACGGGGAATTCTCGGCCCGTCGTATCTCGGCGCTCAAGATTGTCGCCTCGGGCTACGGCAAACGCATCGGGCCGGTGTCGGCAGGCGGGCGCCGGCCAACGGCCAGAATGGACCGTGCAACCATGCCGTAGACTATGGAGTCCTGATGAAATCGATCTCCCCGACTTTTGCACGCTCTCGCTTGCGTCGAGCACACAACGACGCGGGTTTCCGGCCGATTCGGAAGCGAACAGCAAGTACTTGAATATGCAGCGATTGATGCACCGCACACCGCCGAGACCCGCATCAATCCAAGGCTTGCCTACCGTCACTTTGTGCACGGAAAACAAGGGGACCCCGCGTAGCAAAGGTCGCAGACCGCTTACCGCACTGAGTCAGCTGCGCGGTACTTCTCGGACAGGGACCTCACAGGCGGAGGCTCGCGGTTAGACGTGCACGCGCTCAGGCGGCCGAGACTCGTGGATCGAAGTCGAACTCGAGCCGAATCCCGCCCGGTTCAAAAATCATCGTGTGCCGCTTTGGGCCGGCCCCCAAGGTTTCTGGCGCAAATTGAACTTCGACACCGGGCCATTTGGATACCTTCGAGAAGACGTCCTCGAGCGCTGCTTCACTGCCGACGCGCAAGGCCAGGTGATGCAGGCCCACGTTCGCTTTGCGGTCGAATTCCACACGGCCCGATTGATTCTGCACTTCCCACAGCGTCAGCATCACCTGCCCGTCAGACACGAATGCAGCCGGATAATCCGGCTTCTCTCCAATCTGCGTCCATCCCAGACAACTGATGAAAAAGTCGCGAGTGAGGCTCAGATCGCGAACGGTCAAGCCGATGTGATCGATACCAAGCGTTAGTGGTTTCGCAGTCATTCGAGCCTCCGGGTTGCGGTGATGATGCTACCGCAGAAGGACAATGTCGATCGATTGCGCGCGGGCGGTGCGATCAGATCGCGATTGAAGTAGTTGGGATGCACATTCGCGCTTTGCGAGCCAGTCGTTGCCCGCATTCACGCGCTCTCGGTAAACAATGCCTTGATCGATCTGGGGGTTAACCCCGACAACGCCGAGGCATAGACTTGAATCACCGCTTCAAACAACTGAGTTTGTTGCAGGCCGTCCAACATTAGTCGAGGTGTTTGCCATGAAGGCAATTATCCGTGCAGCCATTTTTGCCAGCGCTCTCGTGATTCCAGTTGCGTCGTTCGCTCAATCGACGGGGCACACGACACGTGCGCAGGTCCGCGCAGAACTCGCGCGACTGGAGAGCGTGGGTTATCGCGTCGGTGACGGCGATCCAGCGCACTATCCTGATGCAATCCAGGCCCCCGAAGCGAAGGTGGTAGCGCGCGATGCATCGGCGAGCAGCTACGGTGGCGCGTCGAGCGGCACATTGCAGCCGGGTAGCCGCGTGTCGGCTGCCAACTGGAATGCAATGTATAGCCGCTGAACGCCGATAGGCGCGACGGACGGTTGCTATCGGTCATCGTGCGACCGTCCTGGTTTAAGTTATCGGTAGTTGAGCATTGATGCTACATCGATGCCTCTGCATTTGCCGTGCCTTTAACGAGGTTAGTCCGACCTGAATCGCAAGGCAGGTCGTGGCGGTCAGGCCGGTTTCAATCCTCGCTCCCTGCGATAGACGTCGACAGGCAATCCGCCCCAGCCCCAGTTCTCCGTGTCCACCTCTTCGATGACTACGAAGGTTGCCTCGAGAGGCTTGTTCAGTACGTCGAGCAGCAGCTGGCTCACGCCCTTGATGAGCTGGGCCTTTTCTTCCGCTGTGACCGATTCGTTGCCAGGCTTGGTACCCTCGCGGGTCACCTGAATCGTAACGATAGGCATGCCTCTCTCCTTATCGTGATTGATGCACAAGGCCGCCGGACAGCGACGCCCGGGAGTGCTTCAATGACCAGCGCTCTGGCCGCCGTCGACGTGGAGGATTTCGCCTGTCACGAAGGGTGCCGAATCCAGATACAGGATGGCGTCCACGATATCGGTCATCTCGCCCATGTGGCCGACCGGATGGAGCGCCCCGAGCGCCTCGTGAGTTTCCGGTGCGTGCATAGGCGACTTGATGATGCCAGGCGAGACAGCGTTCGCGCGGATGCCGCGCTTTGCGTATTCGATCGCGAGTGACTTCGTGGCCGCGTTCAGACCGCCCTTTGTCAGCGACGCCAATACCGAAGGGACTCCGTCGATTGCATGGTCGGCGAGGCTGGTCGTGATACTGACAACGTGGCCGCTCGAATTCTTCTCCATTTCAGCGATCGCGAGCTGCGTGATATGGAAGAAACCAGCGAGGTTCACGCCCGTCGCTGCTGCGTAGTCTTCGGCGGTGTATGTGGTGAAGGGCTTCGCAATGAAGATGCCGGCGTTATTGACAAGTGTGTCGATACGGCCAAAGCGTGCCACACCTTCGGCAATCACCCGACGAGCAGTTTCAGGATCGGCGATATCGCCCGCCACCGTCAGTATGTCCGGGTCATCCGATGGCTTGATGGTTCGTGCCGTTGCGACCACGCGGTAGCCACGTTTACGGAAAGCTTTGACCGTCTCTGCGCCAATACCTTGCGACGCACCAGTAACGACAACGACTTTTTGCGACGTATTCATACTAAACCTCCGAAAAAGTTGACTGCGCTCTCTTGCCGGTGGAACTAACGGCACCGAAAGGTCCTAAAGCGAGGCGCATTGACATTGAGTTCGAACACCGGCGCCGGTGTTCGCAATGCCGAGCTCGCGAACCGCTTTAACGCGATGTGCCGCACATAACAAGGCTGTGAGCCTGAACGCCCACAGTGTGCACAAAGTGGCCGAAGCGCTGCTCCATCTCTGGCGACATCTGGAGTGCCATATCCATGAGTTGTTGATCTTCTGGCAGGCTTTGGGGTGTGGTGCAGATGCTATGAATACGTCCCCACCCGGCGTTAACATCCGGGTCGCTGGGAGAATGGCCAAATTGACCCGACGCTTGACGTTGGCGATTGCCTGCTTGTCAAACGCTCTCCAGTAAAACTCCTCAGTAAGCCGTCGAGCGACGTTCAGTACGAGTCTGCTGTTTTGCCGAATCCGTTGCCATTTCGAGTGCAAGGTTGGTTGGCGGAACCGCGCATCAGCATCGAACCACGGGGCGCGCGGTTTGACCGGAGGAGTTGCCGCCGGGTGGACGACGCCACGTTCGCGTTATCTAGCCGGTCAGCGGGCCCCTTCCAGTATGCGTCAGAATTGGCGACTTTCAAGGTGGCGTTATCAGATAAGTGGACGACGACGTTGCGAGGAAACTTGGTCATCATGTAAGGTTTTGTCGCGACGTATTCTCTTCGGTATGGGCTGGGCCGCGCTGGAACCCCATGCACGGACTCGAGAATCTCACCATCCATCTTCGATCGTGCCGCCCGGTCCTGTGTTTCCGCTGGGCGCTCATCCATAAAGTCCGATGCGGATCCGAAGAACGAATGCAAGAATTCTTGGCCAGCGGCAATAACTCGATTACTCTTTTCGTTGCAATCGCGTAGGCGGCCACAGTGCCCACTCATCCCCCTGCGCACCGGTGACTGTCGAAAGAAGGCGAGCAGAAATAGTCAGCAGTCTTCTCCATTTATTGACGTGTCGGAGCCATCGGCTGCCGGCAGCGGCGACAGTCGACCAGGCGATGGCGGTGGCGATCAGCCGCTGAAGGAGAGTCCGCGATGAGCAACGAGTCAGGGCTGGAAAGCGGTACGCCCACCGGTCAGCTGGCAGGGGATGGGAGCCGTATCGATGACGGCGCGCTCGCCGATGACCCGAACGTGCGCGACCATCCGCGTTACCACCAGATGTTTCCGGTCCTCACGGGTGCTGAAGTCGACAGGGTGCGGCGCTTTGGCAGCCTGTCCCGCTACGCCAAAGGGGAATTGCTCTACCGTGCGGGAAGTCTCTGCCCGGGAATGTTCGTCCTGCTGTCGGGCAAAGTCCGGATAGTCGGTCGTGATGGCCTCGGCCACGAACGGATCATTCACACCTATACGCAGCGCGGCGAGTTCACCTCGGATGTCACCCAGCTCTCGAGCAAGCCCGCAGTTGTAGACGCGCATGTCGTCGAAGATGTCGAAGCGGTGTTGGTGCGGCCCGACGAACTTAGCACCATGATGATCAGTGAAGCCGATCTTGGCGAAAAGATCATGCGCGCACTGATTCTGAGGCGTGTCCTCGTAATCGAGCGCGGACAAGGGGTCGTTCTTGTCGGCTCCTCCAATCACCCACAACTCCTCGCGTTGCAGAATTTCCTGCGCCGCAACGCTTTTCCGAACGTGACGCTCGATGCGGAGCAGGATGCCGAAGCCATCGCGCTGCTCGAGCGCCTGACGCCGCAGCCCGACGACTTCCCGTTCGTCGTTTGTCCGAACGGCACTGTGCTGCGAAACCCCGATGAGGGGCAGCTTGCATCTTGCCTCGGACTGATTCCCGAGTTCGATCCGACGCACGTCTACGATGTGGCGATCGTCGGCGCAGGCCCTGCGGGACTGGCGGCGGCCGTCTACGCGGCATCCGAGGGACTGTCGGTCGCGGCGCTCGACTGTCGCGCACCCGGTGGCCAGGCCGGTACGAGTGCGCGCATCGAGAACTATCTGGGCTTCCCCACCGGCATCACGGGTCAAGCTCTAGCGGGCCGCGCGTTCGTCCAGGCGCAGAAGTTCGGTGCACATATCGGCATCCCGTGCGAGGTCAAGGCGTTGTATTGCGACAAGCAACCGCCTGTCGTGGCGCTTGCCGATGGCCGCCGCATTACCGCGCGCACTGTGGTCATCGCGAGTGGCGCAGAGTATCGGCGACCTGTCGTCAATGACCTCGCGCGCTTCGAACGCTGTGGCGTCTATTACTGGGCTACGCCGATCGAGGCGAGACTGTGCCGCAAGGAGCCGGTGTTGCTGGTCGGTGGCGGCAATTCGGCGGGCCAGGCGGTGGTGTTTCTGGCGTCACACGCCGAGCACGTGCATATGTTCATTCGAGGCGCGAGCCTCGAACACAGCATGTCGCACTACCTGGCCGAACGTGTCGCATCGCTGCCGAATGTGACGCTTCATACGCGTATTGAATTGACCGCGCTAGAGGGGGATGCGCGCCTCGAGCGCGTGCACTACCGTGGTGCCGGTGGAATTGAAAAAAGCATGACGACACATCATCTGTTCGTATTCATCGGCGCGGAACCAAATACTGGCTGGCTCAAGACATGCGGCGTGTCGCTCGACAGCAAAGGGTTTGTATTGACAGGCACCGATCTTGCGGAAGCAGGCGTGCAATCGATGCCGTTGCAGACGAGCGTCGAGGGTGTCTTCGCGATCGGCGACGTTCGTTCAGGATCAACCAAGCGTGTCGCGTCGGCAGTGGGTGAGGGCGCGGCCGCGGTGGCGCAGATTCATCGTTTCCTGGGCGATGCGCGGTGAACGTACGGGTCGATGGAGACTTGATCGTGGACCTGGTGCCACAATCGCACGCTCAAGCGTCGGTCCTTCGTCGCTGGGCACTACATAGTACGGAGGTGTCACCATGGTTGAGTCTTCCGATTTTCGGGTCAGAAGGATAGTGCTTAATCACGGAGGGGGCCGTATGCCCGCAGTCGGATTTGGCACGCTGATTTCCGATGTCGCCACGACTGCAAGCGCCACCAGAGACGCGCTGGAAGTCGGATATCGACACTTCGATTGTGCCGAGCGATATCGGAACGAGCGTGAGGTGGGCGGGGCGCTGCAGGTAGGACTTGCCGTGGGAGGGATCGCACGCGAAGAAATCTTTGTGACCACCAAGCTATGGAATTCAAATCATCGACCCGAGCGTGTCGAACCGGCTTTCGAGGCAAGTCTTGAAAGGCTTGGGCTTGACTATCTGGATCTTTACCTCATTCATACGCCGTTTGCATTTCAACCAGGAGATGAGCAGGATCCGCGCGACGAGCATGGAGATGTCCTCTACGATAAAGGTGTGACTTTGCTCGACACGTGGAGGGCGATGGAAGATCTCGTCGACCATGGAAGATGCCGGGCCATCGGACGGTCTGACATCACCTTGAACGAATTGCTGCCACTCTACGAATCGGTAAGAATCAAGCCGGCCGTGGTCCAGGTCGAAGCGCATCCTTATCTTCCAGAAACGGAACTCCGGGAATTCTGCAAGGAGAAAGAGATAGTGTTTTTGGCTTTTGCGCCATTGGGTCACGGAATAAAGCCAGGGCCGCTCGACGACCCGGTCATCTCGCAGATAGCCGCGCGAGTCGGAAAGACGCCAGCACAGGTGCTGCTCGCCTGGGCGGTGCAGCGTGGCACGGCTGTGCTTACAACGCCCAAGACTGCGGCTCGTGCGCGGGAGAATTTCGACATCTCTGCTCTCACGGCAGACGCGTTCGACGAGATCAATCGGATTCAGACCAGGCAGAGGTTCAACGAAGTCGTGAAGACCGGCAGCCCCGGTTTTATTCCGCGAAGTAACTAATAATGAAGCGCGAACCGTATCCGGAGGCGGTCCCATGCAGGAGAAAAAATACGTGAAGCCCTGAATACGCGCTGGCATGCGTTGGCAGCCGGCGATCTCAATGCGGAACACGATATTTACGATGACTATGCCATCTGTGATTATCACTCATAGTGACCGGCCAAGAACAGCCGGTCGGCCATCTGGTCCAGGTCGTCGACAATCGAGCTGCCTTCACATTTTGATGTCGTATTGCTCGCGATGAATTGCAACGTCGACAAGAACAGGTACTGCATTCGGCAATAGACGCTCTTGGCAATTAGGCCTGTACTCGTCAGATTCGGGTGTTCCTGGCATTGCTGCACTGGGAAGAGGCGGATGGGTCCGCTGATGCTGGATATCGGGGTATTCACAAGCGATGCACGGGCGGTTCAGCTCGCGGGCATGTTGCGATGAGGCCTGCCCGGCGTGACTAGTTGAACCTGAGCGGCCGGCTGTACGCGATATTCGATCAGATCGAATACCTGAAAACCGGCATCCATGCCAAGGTCGAGCATCCATTCCACGTCCTGAAGCAACAGTTTGGCTATACAAAGACCCGATGCCGGGGGATGATGAAGAACACGGCTCAGATCACGACGCCGTTTGAGCTGTGTAACCTGTGGATGGCGCGGAAGGCTCTGCGCAATGCGTGAAACACTCAGACGTAGACGCCATGAGACTGGACAAACGTGAGTTGCCACGGTTGGAATAGAACTGCGATCGAAGTCCCAGCATCTTCACGCGGATACAACGCAGGCAGCAAACTACTGGCGCACAGGATACCGGTTGTGCAGACCTTCCCTTGCACAATTAGCGAACCTCGACATGTAAATAAAGACGTAACAACACACGATGGACAAGATCTCCGCAATGAAGGTGTATGTGAAGGTGGTCGAATCGACCAGCTTCACGAGAGCCGCCGAAGTTCTGCATACGTCAACAGTCTATGCTAGCCGTATGGTTCAGGCCCTTGAGTCGGACCTGGGCGTGAAACTTCTTATCCGGACAACCCGTCGAAGCAAGCCGACAGATGCGGGCCTTCGCTACTACGAACGTTGCGTTGTGCTTCTTCGGGATCTAGACGAAATGGACGCCGACGCTCAGGCTTCCAAGGGAAGCAAAAGCGGAATAGTCCGTGTCAGCATGCCCTCGCTAGTCGCGAAGTCGACCGTTATCCCGGAACTACCGAAATTTTTCGCCAGTAATCCTGATATTCGACTGGACATCAGCATTGCTGATCACCACCCCGATCTGATCGAAGAGGGGCTGGACTGCGCCCTGCGCGTGGGAACAGTGAGCGAACCTGGACTAGTCGCTAAAAAAGTGGGTACGTACAAAACGCTAACCTTTGCGTCGCCTGAATATATCCAGGCCCATGGCGAGCCCTTCACCCTGGATGACCTCAGCGATCACATCGGCGTGAGTTACGCCATGAAGTCAGGCCGTATCAGAAGTTGGGAGTTTCTGGAGGGAAACGAGGTCCGTTCCGTTCAGCTGAAGAGCGCGATCCTGGTGAACGACACAGATACCTACGTGGCATGCGGGCTTGCGGGCCTCGGATTGATACAGGGGAGCACCTTTATACTCGACGCTCATGTGCGAGCCGGCCGACTGTGCAAGATTCTGAGAGACTATCCATTAAATCCCCGTCCTGTGTCCGTTGTGTATATGCCTAATCGAACCAGGCCAAAGCGGGTTGACATTTTTATCGACTGGTTAGTAGATTTGTATTCGATTCATCTTGCCGATCAAAGCTAGTTCGGGTCTGCAGCCCTGGCATTGCTGCACGGCGAAGAAGCGGATGTGTACGCTGAAGCCGGATATCAGGGTATTCACACGCGATGCGCGGACGGTTCAGCTCGCTGGCATGTCACGATGAGGTCTACCCGGCGTAAGCAGTTGAACCTGAGCGAATGGCTGAACGCGATCTTCGATCAGATCGAGCGCCTGAAAGCCGACATCCGTGCCAAGTTCGAGCATGACTTCGAGGTTGAGGTGAGCGTGGAAACGAGTTACTGCCTAACCGACAATCGAAGAGCGGCCGCTGGAGTGAGATACGCCTGTATCCGGCGGATGTCAACGGCAATCTGCTTGTTTGTTACTCACAGCCCATTTCCTGGAAGACAGCTTATTGGCCGAAGTAGATCGAGTACGGGCCGGTGGCTTCCGCTTCGGTCTTATAGGCGTGTGCTCCCGAGACGGACGAACCGCTAACCGCGCCACCGATAGCGCTTGCCGAACCGTTTTGTTCAGCGACACGCGCCTGTGCAGCCTGAAGGTTCGCCGGGTAGTTGAGATCATCCGCCGCCGGGTTGTAACCGGCCTTTTCGAGCTGGACCAGTTGCGCGCGGACTTGCGCGCGGGTCGCGGGCTGGTTCGATTGGGCAAAAACGGCAACCGGGGCGGCGAGCGCAGCGGCAATGACAACGGCTTGAATGAGCGACTTCATAATTACAACCTCCAGAATTTTGTTTGGCCTTGCTGCGAGCAACCTTGTTCGTAGCCAGTGATTGCAGTCTATATAGGCAATCTGCGCGGAGTAATCGCTATTGTTAAAAGACATTGTTGCCATTTTTGAAATGGAAAAACTTTGCCAATCAGACGCAGGGGGGCCGCGTGCGGTCGTCACCGTCATCCGATAACGGCGGGGGGCATCTGACGATTTCGCCAGATTGATGTACGAAAACGAACAGCACGGGCGGCTGAAACGCGCGAAAAAAGCCCAGACAGGGAAGCGGGGCAAATCCACCGGAATCGGAGGACCCGATGGAGGCGGTATCGATTTAGACCAAACTTGCCTGCTATCGGGCATTACCGAGGTAGCGAGTCAGTTCTTTGGACGGTGGCGCAGAGGTCCTGCGCGCTCAGAGGGCCATGCTCAATGACCGGATGCTTTCGGCATCCTTCTGGCGCGTCCGGGTCAATGCATGGGGATGGTTGTATATCGCGTTCCGGTCGGCGGCAGACACACCACTCCGACCACCTGACTGCGACGAACCGCTGACCACTCCACCAACGCCTGCTGCGGCGTTTTGTGCAGCCAAGCGGGCTTCGGCAGCTTGGATGTCATCGGGGGGCGTTGTCACGTTAAAGCGTTCGCGACGCATGAGCGGAAGGGACACGAATTTGCTCAGGAAACGGACGGATCTTGGGTGGTTTCAGTGAACCGATGCCGGGCGGCGAAGCGTGGGGCGAGCTGTTTGTGATAGAGCGAGGCGCATAGCAGGTCTCGCTTGTGCGCGAGGTGCTGCCGGATCGGACCGAAGCTCGATAAGAAAGCCTGCGTGCGTTGGGGTCGCGGAAACCACGCATGCGTCACTCGGGCGTTGTCAACTTGCCGAGCGTGAGACGAAACGCCGGCAGGTGTGACGATCGTTCAGAAACCGGTCGACGGATTTTGGGCGAGTTGGGCGAATTCGCGCCAGGCAACGAACCGGTTCTGGTGCAAACAGATGGTTTGAACGGTCTACGGATAATAGATCAGGATACCTTATTGAACCGAGAGAGCCGCATTCCAGACGGCGGACACGGTGGCGTCTTTGAGTCGCAACCTGACAAGACCAAATTGCCCCTTGCGAATGCGATGCATCAACTCAATGCCTGCGAGCGTGATCGCGGCGCTCCTGAAACGTTTGAAACCGAGCATGGCGTTCGTCCTGGACTTGACGTTACGATGGTCCTGTTCGGCTAGCACAATCAAACGGCCGAAGACTTTGGGTTAACGGACATCCAAAGTCGGGCGACGGCACGGTTGCCCGGAGCAGTTGGTCCGATGCCGGAGTTTCGCCCCGGCTAAGAGCGCGTCTGGTGTTGATGGAAGCCGTTAAAAAGGGTGGGAAGTTTCCTGCCAAGGCCAGGAAATGCGTCGCCCACCTAGCCAAGGAAACAGGCGCTGCGGTAGCGCATCGAGTTCTCGGTTTAGGAGCGCAACTCGAACCTGGATGAGGCAGTGCGCACCTCGTCGGCTCCAGCGCATCTGCTGACCCTTGCACATGCGGCGACCCACGATGCGGTTGATCGCGGATTCAACAAAACCTCTAGATATCCTTCGCCCCGCTCGCTGCCAGCTTCGATAGTCGACGAGGGAGTGGAGGTTTGCCTGCAGGTAGTAGAGAAGATCCATTACCTTGTAACGAGCCGCTTGGGCTCGTTTCCCCAGCGCAGTTGGGTCACGTTGCTCTCGCAAGGCGAGTAATTCGCAGAGCTTTTCACCCGCCACCTGCCAACGATCGGTTTCACCCACCCATACCCAGCTTCGGAAGCGCACAAATAGGTCCCACAATTCGAAGACAGAGCCAGCCGGCGTGAGGCGACCATATGCGAGCGGTGCAATCGCTTGATCGACATACTGAAACATTCGGCCGATGTGGGCCCAATCCAGAACCCATCGACTAGCATGCGGAAGAGCCGTCGCAACGGCAGCGAGATCCCTCGCTCCATCGGAGAGAACGCAGACGCGATTCGTCGGCTCGTAGCCACTATCTTTCAGGAACTTGCACATCTCTATATGCAATTGCCTGCTACGCGGCAGAGCGGATGCCCGTACTCGGGGGGCGGCTTACCGACCGGACCCACGGCAGCCACAACAACGGCGATGGACGAAGAGTCTTTGCCACGGCCGTTGCCCTTGAAACACCCTTGACCTGGCGAACGTAGCCGACATCGATACCGAGCTCAGCCTCTACCGGTGTGGCTTCAGAGGGGCAACTGGGCCGGGTGGCGTCTTGAATGTACCCGCCCACGGAAGCAGTGTGATTGCGAAGGGTGACGTGATTGTCGCGGCCACTCGTCGGCAACAGCAACCGCATGACTTGCATCGCCTGACGATACGGCATCGAAGCCCCAACGGTTGCGTGCAACCACCGCAGTTCGCCAGTACTTGACTCAGGCAGGAAGTTCTTCAGCGGCGAGACATAACGTGACTCGTCGGCACCGCAATTGCAAGCGTTCCATCGCTCGCGGCAGTAGAAGACCTTTCCAAGCGTGGTCTTCAACTCGGAGCCGTGACTGTCATGACGTCGGCGCGACACCACACACACGCGGCACCGTCGACGCCGCTCGCAGAATTGCTGGATTTGCGCCGTTGTGAATTCCTGCTGAACTGTCTGTAGCAGTGTCTTCACATCGTCAAGAGACAGGCCCACGTCGCCGGATTCGGCTTTCGCAGGATCTCGGTGCAGCCGCATCAATTCGACTCGACGCCATGTGTTTGAATCGCCATCATCGAACTCAAGAACGACAGTGCATTGCATAGCGCCTCCTGTTCGTCGGATCTGCGCGATAAAGATACCCCGTTCCATGCCGCCGTCCCAGGGTTTTTAACGGTTTCTTTCGCGCTCCGTGTGATCGTGCTGATTTCCATTTCAACGCGAGACAACCGGCGTCGTTTCACCCATTACAGCGCGGGACGTCACAGTGGGTGGAGCGAAAGCGAGTGCCAACCTCCATTCGCTCGTTGAGTCGTGCAAGGCCAATTGCGTCGACATCTACCACTACGTGACTGATCAAGGCGCTGCCCTACGCAAAGAGCTCCGGCGACTACGAGGCGTTGCTCCCCTGGAAACTGGCCAAACCCGAGCTCGATGTCCCGGCGTGAGTTAAGCCACCGTCAAGGACGTGCTTGCACACGAAGCAGGAGTGATTATCCGACGGCGCCTGACAGTCTTTCCAGCCGCGACATGTTTATTCCGATGCCCGTCGAGGATATCTTCACTCCTACTTTGACGACACAACGACAATACTTGGAGGAACATGATGCAGTCTGCTTATGGACACCAAACCCCACCAGCCGCTTCCGAACTTACCAGCGTCGAGGCGGGCAGCCCAATGGGCGAGTTGCTGCGACGCTACTGGCAGCCTGTCTGCACCTCGGATGAAGTGAGCGACCGGCCGCGCAAGGAAAAGCTCCTCTGCGAGGAGATCGTTCTGTTCCGCGACGGGGCAGGGAAGGTCGGCGCCTTGAAGCCGCATTGCTCGCATCGCGGCACCTCGCTCGAATGGGGGCGGGTCGAGGAAAGGGGGTTGCGTTGCTGCTTTCACGGCTGGCTCTACGGCACCGATGGACGCTGCCTCGAGATGCCGTGCGAGACCGAGGAGTTTCGCGAGCGGATGAATGTCTGGCAGCCGGCCTATCCGGCCCTCGAATTTGGCGGGCTCGTCTTCGTCTATATGGGCCCGGCCGGCACAGAGCCGATATTCCCGGTCTACGACATCATCGACCCGAACGTGGTGGGCGAGGTCGAACTGCGTGGCATGCGGCTCTGGGGCGACCAAGGGATCGGCTACGTCAAGGACTGCAACTGGCTGCAGCATTACGAGAACGTCGTCGATCCCTGGCACCTCATCATGTTGCACCAGGTGATCAGCGGCAACCAGGGGCATAACATGCTCGAGGGCCTAACGCAGGGCACGAAGGTGCGCGACATGGCCAAGATCGACTTTGAGAAGACGCCATTAGGAGTCCGCTTCAACATGGTGCGCGAGTTGCCGAATGGCAACCACTTCATTCGCCATGCCGAATGCATCTTGCCGAACGCCTTCCTGGTCCCCGCCGTCTACGACAGCGGCGCTCGCAAAACGCGCGCCACTGAACTGTCCTGGACGGTGCCGATCGACAACGAGCATGTTCGCGGCATCAGCATCGTCGCCTGGCCGTTGGAGGGGGGCGTGCCGAAAGCCGACTGGCGCCCCGGCACTGACATCAGCGACGCGGTCCGGCCGGGCGCGGCTTTGGAGCGGAGCTACGAGGAGCGCCAGCGCAAGCCCGACGACCGCGAAGCGCAAGAGGGCCAGCGCACGACTGCCGTGCATGCGCTCGAAAACCTTGGCACCTCCGACACCGGCGTCGTCATGTTGCGACGTATGTTGCGCGAGCAATTGAAGCGGCTGGAACAAGGCCTCGACCCGCTCAACGTCGTGCGCGACAAGGACGCCGCGTACGGCATTCCGACCGGGACCTGGAACGCGGTCCTCACCTCGGCCGAAGCCGCCGCCCTCGGCGACAACGTGGGGCGCCTCGCCTGATTTGCTGAAGCTACGTTCCTGGCGCTCGACGCCAGGGACGTGCATCCCGCGTCGTCAACGGCTTCGTCAGCGTCGCAGGCGAGGGCGGTGATGCGGTGATGTGCGACGCCTGCCACGACCATGTCGCGGAAGGCGATCCCGGCTGCACCTCAAAATGGAACGAAAACGAGATGCTCGAATTTACACCTTGTGAGCGCCGTCCGAACGGCGGCCTCTCCTGCCAATGGGTGGCGTCGCCGGGGACGGGCGGCCTCGTCGTGGAACTGATGGACACCCGGTTATGAAGCCGAACTCGACAGTTGTCATCGTCGGTGCCGGCCAGGCCGGCTTTCAGACGGCCACCTCGCTGCGCCAGGCGGGGTTCGACGGCAGGATTCGGGTGATCGGCGACGAGCCCTGCATCCCCTACGACCGACCACCCCTGTCGAAATCCTACCTGGCAGGCGAGACGGGGCTCGACGGCCTCTGGCTGCGGCCGGAGACGTTCTACGAAAAGGAACGAATCGAGCTGGAACGAGGCGAGACCGCGACTGCGATTGATCGGCAGACGCGGCATGTCGAACTCGCCTCTGGCCGCAAGGTTGCGTACGACCGATTGGTGTTGGCGACCGGTGCCCGCTTCCGTCCCTTGTCGGTCCCGGGCGTCGAACTTGATGGCGTTTTGCCGCTGCGCACGCTCGCTGACGCCGACGCTTTGCGGCCGCGACTCGCAGAGGCGCGCGAAGTCGTCGTCATCGGCGCCGGCTTCATTGGCCTCGAATTTGCCGCTGTCGCTCGTCAGGCTGGGGTTGGCGTACACATCGTCGAGGTGACGCAGCGGCCGATGGGGCGCGTCGTCTCCGAGGAGACGTCCCGCTTCTACACCAGGGCGCACCGAGACTGGGGCTCCGACGTTCTGCTCGGCACCGGCGTCGTCCGTATTCTCGGCTACGGGCGGGTCAGCGGGGTTGAAACTAGCGATGGCCGCAAACTGCCGGCCGACCTCGTATTGATCGGCATCGGCGTCCTGCCAAATACCGAGATCGCTGCGGCAGCGGGGCTGGCGATCGACAACGGCATCGTCGTCGACCAGAACCTGGCGACCGCCGACCCAACGATCTTCGCGGTCGGCGATTGCGCCAACTTCCCGAGCCGCTTCGCGGCCGGCCGCTGCCGCCTCGAATCGGTGCAGAACGCCGTTGACCAGGGCCACGCCGTCGCTGCTGGGATCGTCGGCAAATCGATACCCTACGACAAGGTGCCATGGTTCTGGACCGACCAAGCCGATTTGAAATTGCAGATCGCCGGCAACACCGTCGGCGGCGACCGCGTGGTGCTGCGCGGCGACCCTGAGAGTCGCAGCTTTTCGGTGTTCTGCTTCCGCGACGGCACCCTGACCGGCGTCGAGTCGATCAATCGGCCGACCGACCACGTGATCTCGCGCCGACTGCTGCTCGCCGACCCGCGTCTGTCGCCGGAACAGGCCGCCGACCCCGATTTCGATTTGCGGGCGTACGCCACCAGCCTCTCGCGACGTGAGGCAGCGCAAGTATGACGGCCGAATCGACGTTGCGGACGAAACGGACCGACTTGCCCGGAATGCGTCACCCAATCCTGCTAGCGCCGAAAGCCCGCGCGGCGGGCGACTACGAGACCGCTGCCGTTTACGCCGGCGAAGCGATCGATTTGATACGGGCGGTCGAGCTGGCCGGTGCAATCGTTGGCCGCGTGGTCGCTGAGGCCGAAGCCGCGTTAGCTCAACGCTTCACTTAGCACGAGCGTGTTTCCAATCTCGGCTTGCCTTCGGGTGGCGGCCGAACAACCGGGAGGACGATGAGTATGGCAGGAGAAACAGCACATTTCGGATTGCGCAACTGGCCGGCGGCGCCGGCGATCCGAGCATTCGAGCTGACGTCGCGCCAGCAGAAGCTGGTCGATATGGCACAGGCGGGTCTGGCCGAGCCATTTCGCGGGATAAGCTGCACCGGCTCGGTTGCCCCGGGGCTATTCCCGGCCACTGCCGCCGACGCCTCGCTCGCCCCGCTGCTCGACGCGGCGCGCACCTTTCTCGCGAGCCTCGACGCCGGGCAGCGGCGCGCCGCGTGCCTCGCAATCGACGACGAGGCGTGGCGGCAGTGGTCCAACTTTCATCCCTGGCTGATACCCCGCAGTGGGATCTGCCTCGCCGATCTCGGCCACGGCCAGCGCGAGGCAGCGCTGGCACTGCTGCGCGAGACGATGAGCGCGACGGGTTATCAGACCGCGTGCGACGTCATGCGGCTCAACGAGCACGCCCTCGAAATAACGGGCAAGCCCGAGGAATACAGCGAGTGGTACTACTGGGTCAGCATTTTCGGCACGCCCTCGCCCAACGAGCCCTGGGGCTGGCAGATCGATGGCCACCACCTCAACGTCAATTGCTTCGTGCTCGGCGACCAGCTCGTCACGACGCCGACCCTTATGGGATCAGAGCCGGTCCTGGCGCGGTTCGGCAAACATAAGGGTACCCGCGTGTTTGCCGCCGAGGAGGAACAGGGGCATGCGCTGATGAGCGCGCTGTCGGCCGAGGCGCGGCAACAGGCGACGATCGGCACTGAGCTGCCGTGGGAAGTGTTCGCTGGTGCGTTCAACGATAACCGGCATATCGAGCCGGGCGGCATCCGTTATGCGGACCTGCCGCAGGAAGGCCGCGAGCGTCTCAAGGCGCTGCTGGCGACCTATATCGGGCAGATCCGCCCCGGTCATGCCGAACTGCGCTGGGCCGAGGTCAAACACCATCTCGACGATACGCATTTCGCCTGGATCGGGCCGTTCGACGATACCAGCGCGTTCTATTACCGCATCCTGAGCCCGGCGATCCTGGTCGAGTTCGACCACCAGCCCGGCATCGTGTTCGACAACAATACGCCGTCCCGCGATCACATCCACACGCTCGTGCGCACGCCGAATGGCAAGGACTATGGCAAGGACCTGCTGCGCCAGCATTACCTCCAGTGGCACACCGATGACCATGGAGCCCATACGCACGCGCACACCCACGGGTCGCACTCGCACAACACGGCTGAGCCCGCTGGCCGGAGTGCAGCGGAAGCGCCGAAGTGACTGCGTGGCCGACATGTCGGCACGCCCCAATCTGCAATACCTAGCCAACTGAAGGAGATAACTGATGCCCTATGCCATCCGCATTCACGAGACCGGCGGACCCGAAAAACTTGTCTGGGATGAGATCTCCGTCGGCGATCCCGGTCCAGGACAAGCACGACTTCGCCAGACGGCCGTTGGCGTGAACTTCATCGACATCTACTACCGCGCCGGCCTCTACGAGCTGCCGCGGCCCTTCATCCCGGGGCGCGAAGCCGTCGGCGTGGTCGAGGCAGTCGGGCCTGACGTCACTTCGCTGAAGCCGGGCGACCGCGTCGTCTATAGCGGCGTGCAAGGCGCCTATGCCCAGGTCCGGCTCGTGCCGGCCGATCGCCTCGTCAAACTCCCCGACGGCATCAGCGACGAGTTCGGTGCGGCGATGATGCAGAAGGGCATGACGGCCCAGTTCCTGTGCCGCCAGACCTACCAGGTCAGCAAGGGCGACACGATCCTCGTGCATGCCGCCGCGGGCGGCGTGGGCCTCGTGCTCTGCCAGTGGGCCAAGCATCTTGGCGCGACCGTTATCGGCACCGTGTCGACCGAGGAAAAGGCGCAGATCGTGAAGGCTCACGGCTGCGACTATCCGCTGATCCACGGCAAGGACCGCTTCGTCAAGGCGGTGAAGGAGATCACGGGCGGCGTCGGCGTTCCGGTCGTCTATGACTCGATCGGTAAGGATACCTTCATGGGCTCGCTCGACTGCCTCAAGCCGCGCGGCCTGATGGTGCTCTACGGCCAGTCCTCCGGCCCGGTGCCGCCATTCGACATCAGCATCCTCGACAAGAAGGGTTCGCTGTTCCTGACCCGCCCGACCCAGAATGCTTACCTGCCGACCCGCGCCCATGTCGAAGAGGGCGCCAAGGAGGTGTTCGACGTCGTGCTGTCGGGCGCAGTGAAGGTCCTCATCAACCAGCGCTTCCCGCTCAAGGACGCAGCTGAAGCGCATCGTGCCATGGAGTCCCGCAAGACGGTCGGCTCCCTGGTGCTGCAGCCCTGAAGCGAAGCTCCGCCGGCTACCCTGCCTGGGCGGACAGTCCTGGACAACGTTGTGCTTCATGTTGCCGATGTGCGCGGGCTCGATCATCGGCACGCTGACGACAATAAATTTCGAAATGGAAGGACTCTATCAATGGCACACGCCAGCTTGGATATGGATGCGGTTAGAAGCGAAATCGGCTCATACGCAGATACACAAACTCCTCTCACTGAACGCGAGCAGGACTACAAGGACCTCATCGGCTTCGTGCCGCCACGCATAGCCGCTCGACTGGCGGTGACGGGCGCGCTCGATCCTGAACTCCTTGGTCTGCAAGAGGAGGCGCGCCGTCGCGCTATGTATCCGGCGTGTTTCGATACGAAAATCTCTCAGCTCATCGTGTTTGGCATGCTCCTCGCCAAACTACTCGACGCGGCCATGTTGCATGCCCGCGCAGCGCGTAGAGCTGGCGCTACCTGGGAAGAGATGCAAGCCGTCGTTAGTCTGGCTTACATCTATGGTGGGATGCCGGTCGCAAACCGCGGTGCAGAGATCATCGCTCAGTTGGCCGAGTCCGAGAGCAAGGAGCGAGCCGACGCCACAGTCTAGAGGGTGTTAGGCACTTTCCGCCAGACCTGGTACCCTGGCGGAATGACAGAACGCAAGCCATACCCCACAGATGTCTCGGATGAAGAGTGGAGCTTTGCGGCTCCCTATCTAACGTTGATGAATGAAGATGCGCCACAGCGGCGGTATGAACTGCGCGAGATGTTCAATGCGTTGCGCTGGATGGCGCGAGCGGGTGCGTCGTGGCGTATGCTGCCGACCAATTTTCCACCATGGGAGTTGGTCTACCAGCAAACGCAACGCTGGTTGAACGCGGGCTGCTTCGAGGCAATGGTCAGTGATCTGCGATCTGTAATTCGGGTCGCGCAGGAGCGTCAGGGGCAGCCCAGTGCGGTGATCCTGGATGGGCGCACCTTGCAGTCCACCTGCGAGAGCGGACCGCGCGCGGGTTACGACGGTCACAAGCGCAAGCGAGGCAGCAAAGTCCATATGGCTGTCGACACGTTAGGTCTGCTGCTGGCGGTACACATCACGCCGGCCAACGAGCAGGAGCGCGCACAGGTAGCCGAGCTTGCGCGTCAGGTTCAGCAGGCAACCGGTCAGACGGTAAAGCTTGCATTCGCTGACCAGGGCTATACCGGTGACACAGCTCGACAGGCTGCGCATGACGAAGGCATCGAACTTCAGATCATCAAACTACCAGAGGCGAAGAAGGGCTTCGTGCTGCTGCCGCGCCGATGGGTTGTCGAACGTAGTTTCGGCTGGCTCAACCGGTTCCGGCGACTGGCGCGAGACTACGAGCGCCTACCTGAAACGTTAGCAGGCCTGCACTTCGTTGTCTTCGCCATGCTCATGCTTGTACATGTTGCGCCGACTGTCCAAGTTCCTAACACCCTCTAGTCACTGAGGCGGTTCGAGAGGTTTGGAGAAGAACGACGGATCTCGGCTTGACTGGAAAGCGAGCACTCGTTCTGTCGTCCAGCCGGGGTTTGTGACGTGGCGTAGCTGTAAGCCTTGCAAATGAAGGCGCGGATGTCGTCATGACGGCGCACAGGACAGAACAGCTATGCGATGCAGTCAGCGGTGTTAATGCAAAAGGGCGCGGTCGAGCGCATCCAGTCACGGGCGACCGCGTCCGTGATGCCGACGCCATCTACCGCCAAACTTACGAAACCTTGGGGCAAGTCGGCGAGACACCGCAACATGTTTTAGTCCATGCTTGCCAATGATTTGTCTCAACAGAAGAAAGATCGAGAAAGCTATGTCTAGACTTTATTCCAATCTTATCGCCGGTGAATCCTCTGAAGGGACGAGTGTCACTCGCAACATCAACCCGTCCGATACGAATGACCTTGTCGGCGAGTATGCCCAGGGTTCCGTTGCGGACGTGAACAATGCGGTGGCCGCGGCTAAGGCCGCTTTCCCGGGCTGGAGCCGTACAACGCCACAGCAGCGCTTCGACATCCTGAAGAAGGCCTCCGATGAGATCATCGCCCGCAAGGACGAGCTCGGCCGGCTTCTCTCGCGCGAGGAAGGCAAGACGCTCGCCGAAGGCATCGGCGAGGTGACCCGTGCCGGGCAGATCTTCGCCTTCGTCGCCGGTGAATGCCTGCGTACCGGTGGTGAGGCAATGCCTTCCGTGCGCCCTGGTGTCGGTGTCGAGATCACTCGCGAGCCGATAGGGATCGTCGGGATGATCACGCCCTGGAACTTCCCGATTGCCATCCCGGCGTGGAAGATCGCGCCGGCTCTCGCCTGGGGCAATTGCGTGGTCATCAAGCCGGCCGACCTTGTGCCGGGCTCGGCCTGGGCGCTCGTCGACATCATCCAGCGCGCCGGCCTGCCTAAGGGCGTGCTCAATCTTGTCATGGGCCGCGGTTCGGTTGTTGGCCAGGCGCTGCTCGAACACAAGGACGTGCACGTGATCTCCTTCACGGGCTCGGTCTCGACCGGACGCAAGGTCGCGGCCGCGTGCATCGTCTCGGCCCCGATGAAAAAGGTCCAGCTCGAGATGGGGGGCAAGAACCCGCTTGTCGTGCTTGACGACGCTGACCTGAACACGGCGGTCGAAGTGGCCGTCAACGGCGCCTTCTTTTCCACCGGTCAGCGCTGCACGGCGTCTTCGCGCCTGATTGTCCAGGCCGGCATCCATGACCGTTTCGTGGAGGCCTGCATCGAGCGGCTGAAAGGCATCGTCGTCGACGATGCACTGAAACAAGGCGCGCAGATCGGCCCGGTGGTCGACCAGAGCCAGCTCGAGCAGGACCTGAAGTACATCCAGATCGCCAGGGACGAGGGCGGCAAGCTGGTCTTCGGTGGCGAGCGCCTGAAGCGCGGGACGCCGGGCTTTTATCTCCAGCCGGCGCTCTTCACCGAAACGACTAATAGCATGCGGATCTCGCGCGAGGAGGTCTTCGGCCCGGTCGCCAACGTTGTGCGCGTGAGGGATTACGACGAAGCGCTCGCGATGGCCAACGACACCGAGTTCGGCCTGTCCTCGGGTATCTGCACGAGCTCGCTGAAGTATGCGACGCATTTCAAGCGCAATAGCGAGGCTGGCATGGTGATGGTCAACGTGCCGACAGCGGGTGTCGACTATCACGTGCCGTTCGGGGGCCGGAAGAGTTCGAGCTATGGCTCTCGTGAGCAAGGGACGTACGCGCGAGAGCAATACACCACGGTCAAGACGGCCTACACGATGGCTTGATCGCGAAGGTGGAAATTCGGCTCTTGTATAGCTTGTATGGGCAGCACGAAGATAACCCACTGATGACGGATGGGCGCGGAAGACCGCGAGCAAGAGGTCATGTCGCCTACCGTCGAGTAACAGGTCGTATCACCTTTCGCAGGTCGCTTGCCGCCTCGACCGAAGCGTGGCGCGGACGGAAAGCGACTGCTCCGGTCTTACCGATCAGGCATGGCATCAAGCCAGCGCTGCTCGTCGGCGAACCGTTCGACCAGCATATCGAGGAGCAGCCGGACCTTGGTGCTTAAGTGCCGCCGATGGGGGTAGAGGGCGACGATCTCCAACTCCTGCGTTCGGTAGTCGGGCAGCAGCGGCACTAGCGCGCCGGAGGCGAGAAGATCGGAAACGAGAAACGGGGGGCACAGCCACAATCCGAGTCCGGCAGTGGCAGCTGCGCGCATGACGGTAAGGCTGGCGGTGACCAGGTTGCCCGACACGCGAGTGCTCATTGGATTGCCGGCAGGATCGAAGAAATGAAACGCGTTGCCGAAGATCGTATAGGCATAATTCAGGCAGTTATGGTCGGCCAAGTCGGCCGGGCTGTGGGGCGTGGGATGCGTTTCGAGGTAAGCCGGCGCACAGCACAATACGAAGTGCCATTTCGCCAGAGTCCGTCTGACCAGGGTCGAATCAGGCGGTGATGCCGGCATGATCGATAGGTCGAACCCGTCCCGCACGGGGTCGATCACGTCGTCGATCTGGAAATCTAGCGAGACTTCCGGGTAAGCGGCCGAGAAGCGGGTAGTGACCGGCGCGACGAAGCGGTCCAGTGATTGGTGGCAACGCAGGAGAAGCCGGCCGCGCGGAGTCACCTGCTGCGCGCTGGTAATCTCGTCCGCCTCCGCCAGCTCCTGCAAGATGTGTGAGCAGCGCTCGTAATACTCGCGGCCGATCTCGGTTAGATTCACACGGCGTGTGGTGCGGTTCAACAGACGCACACCGAGGCTGTTTTCGAGCGCCTGGACCTGGTTGCTGACCGTCGTTGTCGACAGGTCGAGGCGGCGCGCCGCCACGGTAAAGCCGCCGCTTTCTACGACGCGGACAAAGGCGGTGAGACTGGCCATCCGATCCATGTGTTCCACCCACTATCAAGTCACAGTTGAGAGTCACCCTGACGCTGGAGCGCCAATGCTAATGCACTACTGCGCAGGAGCGACGCGACAGGCGCTTGCCATGTACAGCGGTGCTTAGGTCCGCGCATTCTCTGCAAGTGAATGTATTCAGTGTCAGCCGCCTGAGGCATTTTTCTGGAAAGCACGCAGAAAGGTTGTGACCGCGTCTTTTGCCCATCGATCCCGTTGGGCGGCAGACGCAGAGGATTCGGGGTGCGTCAGGCATTGCATCTGCGCTTCGCCACGCACCATATTCACAAGGAGCGAGGCTGCGGAATCGCGTCCGACGCTACCAAGGTCGACTTCCCCTCTAGCCTCGGCGGCTTCCAAAGTTTCCGCGACGGCATTATTCATGGCACCCGGACCCGCTAGATAGAAGCGTCTTCCAAGCTCGGGAAATCTCGTCGCTTCGGACACAATGGCCCGATACAACGCCAGTCCATCACGCGACAGCACAATCTCAAGGTACGCCTGCGCTATCGCATCCAGATTGTCTACAAGGCATCTCTCAGGAAATTTGTGCTGACGGACAGTTTTCAGAAACTGCTCACATTCGGCTTCGACAACTGCCACGAACAAGGCTTCCTTGTTGGGATAGTGCGAATAGACCGTCGATTTCGATACCCCGGCGGCCTGCTGGATCATGTCGGTCGTCGCGGCGCTAAAACCGTTGGCCAAGAAAACGGCCCTCGCCCCCGCAAGAACGACACGTGCCTTTTCGGACTGAACTGCTGCTCCATTGGGCGAGAGGCTCGCGCAAGATGGGGTCGTCTTCGAACGCGCTAACGAGATAGTCATCTATTCCATTGTTGCTGAAGTCAAACTGAACGATACGTCCACACTAAACCGCTCGGTGCAGCGCTGTCAATTGCCATCAACCCTTGATTTTTTCGGGGGTTCAAGTGAATCTTCCATCGAACCGACCGGTTCGAAATGTTGCCTTTGTGGCGGCAGCTTGCCCGTGATCCGAGGCAGTGACGATGCGATGAAGGTTAGCTTCCCGACCTGGCGATCGAGGCAGAGCGTGGCCAGTAACAGATATGTCAGATGTGGGCCGCTATCGCGAAAGCAGCTTTTTGCCGTTCCAGAACGTCGGCTTCGCACTGAGCAAGGCCCGCAACCCGTTCACGGGTGAAATGGACGTAGCGCTTGCCGGCATGGGTGTCAGTCGCTCACATAGACCACGACGCCGTCGGGATCAATCGAGCAAAGCATCGCTTGTGCGGCCATCGGCGCGCACCGCGTCCTCGCCGTGTGCTACCCAGTGCCGGAACGTGCGCTCGCTCACGTCCAGTGCCTCGCAAGCCGTCTCCAGCTGGTGCGTTCTCCGGCGGCATCATGCGACGCACCAGCGCTTCTATTCTTTCCAGCGAGCAGGTCTTCATTCACCCTGAGCGTACCGCCCGCCGACCTTTGTCGACGTGAATCAGATGACGCTACAACGAGTCTGACACCGGGGGCCAAGCACTCCACGCAAGTTCATGATTTTTTCGAATCGCCGGAAGGTCTATCAAGATTGAGGGGAGTTATCCCGTCAGGAAAAGGGTTTATCTTGGAGTCAATTCAGACGGGGTGCCACGTTGATCTAACCGCGTCGAATCTACAGGTCTGAAAAGAGTCAGGCGAAATTAGGTGAATTAAAGGTGAAGCATGCTTAAAGGTCAGGATGTTTGTAGTGTCGCGGAATTAAAGCCCGGCAACATGAAATGTGTGTTCGTGGGAACCACGCGGATTCTGCTCTCTAACGTGGAAGGCAAGGTGTATGCGACCAGTGATATCTGTTCGCACGCTTTGGCCTATCTCTCGGACGGCTACCTCGAGGGCTGTGTGGTCGAATGTCCGCTCCATGGTGCGCAATTCGATGTCACCACAGGCAAGGCGTTGTCGCCGCCGGCAGACGGGGACATTGAAACCTACGAGGTCACGGTGGCGGATGACAGGATCTTTGTAGCATCTGCGCAGCTGGCTCCCGCGAAAATCTGAGACGGACCCATGAACTCGATAAGCGCTCGATCTGAGCGTGGAGAAAGCCGATATGCCTTTTGAAACAGCATTGACCAAAGCACTTGATTTACGCGTTCCGGTCGTGGCGGGTCCTCTCGGGCGAGGCTCAAGCGCGGAATTTCTCGGAGCGATGGCCGATAGCGGCAGCTTCGGCTTTACTGCGGCGGCGCATATGCCGGAAGAGACTGTAGGCGACGAGCTTGCAGAAATTAGCCGGGTTACGAACGGTCGGTTTGGTGCAAATCTGTCGTTGACCCGTGATCGGCGGAAGTGGCTCGCCGCTGCACTGGATGCGGGGGTGCGCGTATTCTCCCTGTGGCAGGGAGATCTCGAACCCTATGTTCGTGTCATCAAGGATGCAGGCGGGCTTGTGTTCTGGACAGTGGGTAACCCCGAAGATGCGGCGCGCGCAAAGGATATTGGCGTCGACTTTATCGTGTCCCAAGGACGGGAGGCAGGCGGTCATTACGTAGGAAGCGCGCCTACGATGTCGCTCCTGCCTTCCATCGTTGACGCCGCCAAAGGGGTCCCCGTGGTAGCGGCGGGCGGTATCGCAGATGGGCGTGGCCTGGTCGCTGCGATGGCTCTTGGTGCTTGTGGAGTCTGGATGGGAACGCGTTTTGTCGCGAGCAAGGAATCGGCCAACCATCGCGGTTACAAGGAGCGGCTTGTTGCAGCCCGCGCGACGGACCTTGTAGAAACCGAGCTCTTCGATCCGCCTGGGCAGGAATGTCCCCATCGGGTGATACGCAATTCCACGTTCTCCAGATGGGAAGCCGCCGGTCGCCAATCTGCCGGCCAACGACCTGGAGAAGGCGAGCTTATATCGCGTTTTCCCAATGGAAAAGCACTCTATCGCTATAACGCCGCGGCTGCTTGGGAGGCCATGGAGGGAGATTGGGAGGCCAGTCCGCTCTATGCCGGCACAACGATTGACCTCATACACGATGTCAAGTCTGTAGCAGAAATCGTTGGGGAAATCGAGGCGACGGCGAAGGCGGCGCTTGAAAAAGTCGCGGATTTGCGGACCGGTCGCTAAACAAGCCGGGGCGATCAATGGGAAATCAGAACGAGAATCCCAATGCCGTTGATGCACGGTCCCAGGCGCGGAAAAGCCTACAGCAGGCGGGCCTCTTGATTGAGGGTGCCGACCTCTTGGGTCTTCACTTACACTAAGGAGCTTCGATGTACTTCGCTATCATCGCCATCGACCGACCGGGGAGCACTGATCTTAGAGTCAGCACGCGCCCGGCTCACCGCGAATACTTGCAAGCCGCCCATCCTGGCGTGACTTACAGGCTGGGCGGACCACTCCTCGCGCCTGACGGCGCGACGATGATCGGGACGTTGATTGTGATCGAGGCGCAAGACCTCGCGGCCGTCGAACGGTTTTCCGCCGGCGACCCCTACAGAAAGGCGGATCTGTTCGCGGAGGTCTCGGTCAGGCCCTGGGATTGGGGAACGGGCAATCCGGACAAGGCGTGAGGGCGAGAATGCTGAAGCTCTATACGTGGGCCACGCCGAATGGTCGCAAGGTGTCCGTCATGCTCGAGGAGCTCGGCCTCTCTTATGAGGTGCATTCGGTGAACATCACGAAGGGCGAGCAGCTTCGCTCCGAGTTCCTTGCTTTGAATGCGAACAACAAGATCCCGGTACTGGTCGACACCGACGGGGAAGGGGGCGATCGTGTGGTGCTGGCCGAGTCGGGCGCAATCCTCATCTACCTTGCAGAGAAATTCGGCAGCGCGCTGCTTCCGGCAAACGGCTCACGCCGGGCATCGACGCTGGCTTATGTTTCAAATGGGTGGTGTCGAACCGATCTTCGGGCAGCTTCATCACTACAGGCGCTACGCAGCGAACGAGACTTACGGGCTGGCGCGCTATCAGGCAGAGACGCGACGGCTATACGCGGTGTTGAATACGCAGCTCGATGCATCGCCGTACCTCAACGGCGAGGCGTTCAGCATAGCGGATATCGCGATCTATCCTTGGGTCGCACGTCACGCGCTTCATGACCTGGATTGGGAGACCGTGCCGCACGTCCGCCGATGGTTCGACGCGGTCGGCGCCAGACCTGCCGTTCGGCGGGGCATGAATGTGCCGGCAACGCCTGCCTGAGGCGCGTGATGATTCATATCCTCGGGCGCCGTCCCTTTTCGAACGTACAAAAATTTCTCTAGTGCCTGGCGGAGCTGAATGTCCTGTTCACTCAAACGGACGTCGGCGGTCCGTTCGGAGGTAACCGTGAAGCAGGTTAGGTGCTTTCGTCTTTTTACAGTGTGCGGGAACTCTCGATGAATACGTATGACTTTGACCTGTTCGTTATAGGCGGTGGATCCGGTGGCGTCCGTGCAAGTCGTATAGCGGCAGGATATGGCGCGAAGGTCGCTGTCGCGGAAGAGTACAGGCTCGGCGGTACATGCGTGATTCGTGGGTGTGTGCCGAAAAAACTGTTGATGTACGCATCCCAATTCGGAATGGGGCTTGAGGACAGCAAGGGGTTCGGCTGGCGGGTGTCAGAAGCGTCACACAACTGGCAAAGCCTGATTCGTGCGAAAGACATCGAGGTTGCACGTTTGGAGCGGATATATGAGGAGCTACTCGGCAAGGCCGGGGTCGAGGTGATAACGGGAAAAGCAACCATTGTTGGCGCACACGAGGTTCGCGTGAACGATGTGAGCTATACGGCGGGTCGCATATTGGTCGCCACTGGAGCGACGCCAGAGGTGCCTAAGTTTCCCGGCACCGAACTGATGGTGACGTCCAACGACGTGTTAGCGATGGAACACGCTACAGAAAGGGTCGCGATTGTTGGGGGTGGATATATAGCCTGCGAATTTGCAGGCATTTTTAAGGGACTTGGATCAAGCGTGTGGATGATCCATCGTGGATCGAAGCTGCTACGCGGATTCGACGAACAGGTCCGGGAGCATATTGGGAGTGAGCTGGCTGCGAACGATATTCAGATGCGACTCGCTAGTACAGTCGCTGCAGTTGAGCGAAAAGACAACGCATATCTGCTTTACCTCGGTTCTGGCGAGATTCTGGAGGTGGATCTCGTGATGGCCGCGACAGGACGAAGGCCGAACACAGGCAGTCTGGGCCTTGAACGTGTCGGCGTTCATGTTGACGCACACGGAGCGATCCCTGTAGACAGCTATTCGCGCACATCGTCCGATCACGTCTACGCGGTGGGCGACGTCACAAATCGTCTTAACCTGACACCTGTCGCGATCCACGAAGGCCATGCTTTTGCCGACACCGTCTTCGGAGACATGTCCCGTCCAGTAGACCACGAAGGTGTTCCGTTTGCCGTATTTAGTCAGCCGCAGGTCGCCTCGGTAGGTCTCACCGAGGAGCAAGCTTGTGCGATACACGACGGTGTTCGGGTGTACGGCAGCGTCTTTCGCCCAATGCGCGCTGCACTTTCCGGTCGAAATGAGCGCGTCCTGGTGAAGCTCATTGCGGACGCGACGACTGAACGAATCCTGGGTGCGCACATCGTGGCGCCGGACGCTGCCGAGATCATTCAAGGCATTGCTGTGGCACTCAAGGCGGGAGCAACGAAGGCGGACTTTGACGCCACACTGGGTGTACACCCGAGCGTGGCGGAAGAGTTCGTCACGCTGAGAAATGCAAGATATGCAACTCGGCTGGGTTCCTGATTCGGGTATCAGCGCCGCGGAATGACCCGACGTGCCGCTATAACAGAGAATGCATCGCGGGAGAGGAAAAAGATGATTGATTTGTATGCTTGGGGAACACCAAACGCAAGGAAAATATCCATAGCTTTAGAAGAGCTACGGATCCCCTTCAAAGTGCATATGGTGGATATCTCAGAGGGCGAGCAATTCGAGGATAGCTTTCTCGCCATGAATCCGAACAATAAGATCCCCGTGATTGTCGATCCGGAAGGACCACAAGGGAAGAAGATCACGCTGTTCGAATCCGGCGCGATCTTGATTTACCTGGCAGAGAAGACAGGAAAATTATTGCCGCCCTCCGGGGTTGAACGTCACGAGACGATGCAGTGGCTCATGTTTCAGATGGGCGGCATCGGCCCGATGTTCGGGCAGACGCATCATTTCCGCCGTTACGCGCCACAGGAGAAATATGGCCTTGACCGTTATACGGCAGAAACGCATCGACTGTACAGGGTGTTAGATGGACGCCTCGGCGATTCGGAATATGTCACGGGTAGCGAATATTCCATCGCCGATATTGCGATCTATCCATGGGTAGCACGTTTTAATTTACATCAACTCGCGTGGGAGGATGTTCCAAATGTTAAACGTTGGTACGACTCGATCGGTTCGAGGACCGCTGTGCAGCGAGGCATGGAGATTTTGCCATGACGAACAGTAACGCGTTGACGGTTCTCGGGAGGAGCAACTCCTCTAACGTGCAGAAAGTCATGTGGTTACTTGATGAAATCGAGCAGCCATGCGAGCGCGTGGACGTGGGCGGTCAGTTCGGTGGTAACAAAGATGCCGACTACCTCGCAAAGAATCCGAATGGCGTCGTTCCCACGCTGATTCACGGAGACGCGGTGGTGTGGGAATCCAACGCGATACTCCGATATCTCGCCAATTATTTTCGCGCTGACGCGCTGTATCCAGCGGAGTCTGTTGCGCGCTCCTGGGTCGATCGCTGGATGGACTGGCAGTTGTCCTCCTTAGCGCCGGTGAACGGACTTCTCTTTCGGAGGATCGTCCGAACGCCGGCTCATGAGCGCAGCCAGGATGCAATTGATGAAGCCCGTGAACAAAATGCGGAACTGTTCGGTTTGCTCGATCGGTTTCTTGAGCGATCGGAATATCTGGGAGGCGGATCCTTTTCGATTGCGGATATTGCGGTAGGGCCGTTGGCTTACCGCTGGCTAACGCTCCCTGTGGAACGCCCTCACTTCCGCAATGTACAACGATGGTACGACTTGCTTTGCGAACGTAAGGCATTCCGGAAGCGCGTAGTAGAGATAGGGTTGAGTTGATCTGCGGTACAACACAGGATTCCTGGGACGCGCCATCGAGTCGCCGCGACCGTTGCGGCGCACGTTGGCGCGTGATGTTATGCGTCTTGGGTGGCTGTGACGTCCCGGGCTTCGCGTTTCATCTGCGCAGCTGCTTCCCCGAGCTTGGGCGTGCCACCGATATCCCGTCGTACCGGCGAGCCTGCCTGGCCTGCACGTCCTGTTGCGCCGGGAGGGATTGGTCCAGAACCGCGAACGGACCAAGCGGAGATGGAAGAAGGATTGTCGAAACGGCGGGACCTTCCGCACTTCGGTGGTCACGGTCGTTCTTTTCTACCAAGGCCCAGGCTAACGGCCAGGCGCTCCAAGCAAGGTCGTGATTTTTTCGATTCGCCTAAAAGTCTATCAAGTTTGAGGGGAGTTATCCCGTCAGGAAAAAGGTTTAACTTGGAGTCAATGCACACGGGGTGCCACGTTGATCTAACCCCGTCGAATCCGCAGGTCTGAAAAAAAGTCAGGCGAAATTCGATGTCACCACAGGTAAGGCGTTGTCGCCGCCGGCAGACGGGGACATTGAAACCTATGAGGTCACGGTGGCGGATGGCAGGATCTTTGTAGCGTCTGCGCAGCTGGCGCCCGCGAAAATCTGAGGCGGACCCATGAACTCGATAAGCGCTCGATCTGAGCATGGAGAAAAGCTGATATGCCTTTCGAAACAGCGTTGACCCAAGCACTTGATTTGCGCGTTCCGGTCGTGGCGGGTCCTCTCGGGCGAGGCTCAAGCGCGGAATTTCTCGGAGCGATGGCGAACAGCGGCAGCTTCGGCTTTACTGCGCTGATGCATATGCCGGAAGAGACTGTAGGCGACGAGCTTGCAGAAATTAGCCGGGTTACGAACGGTCGGTTTGGTGCAAATCTGACGTTGATCGTTGACCAGCGGAAGAGGCTCGCCGCTGCACTGGATGCGGGGGTGCGCGTATTCTCCCTGTGGCAGGGAAATCTCGAGCCCTATGTTCGCATCATCAAAGATGCGGGCGGGCTTGTGTTCTGGACAGTGGGCAACGCGGAAGATGCGGCGCGCGCAAAGGATATTGGCGTCGACTTTATCGTTTCCCAAGGACGCGAGTCAGGAGGTCATCTGGTAGGGACCGCGCCTACGATGTCGCTCCTGCCTTCTATCGTTGACGCCGCCAAAGGGGTCCCCGTGGTCGCTGCGGGCGGTATTGCCGAGGGGCGGGGCCTGGTCGCTGCGATGGCTCTTGGTGCTTGTGGAGTCTGGATGGGAACGCGCTTTGTCGCGAGCAAGGAATCGGCCAACCATCGCGGTTACAAGGAGCGGGTTGTTGCCGCTCGCGCGACGGACCTTGTAGAGACCGAGCTCTTCGATGCGGGTTGGCAGGAGTCTCCCCATCGGGTGATACGCAATTGCACGTTCTCCAGATGGGAAGACGCCGGTCGTCCAACTTCCGGTCGACGACCAGGGGAAGGCGAGCCGATATCGTGTTTCCCCAATGGAAAACCACTCTATCGCTATGACGTCGCGGCTCCCTGGGACGCCATGGAGGGAGATTGGGAGGCAGGTCCGCTCTATGCTGGCGCAACGGTTCAACTCATACACGATGTTAAGTCTGTAGTAGAAATCGTTGGGGAAATCGAGGCGACAGCGGAGGCGGCGCTCGACAAGATCGCGGATTTGCGGACTGGTCGCTAAACAAGCCGAGGCCATCAATGCGAAATCAGAACGAGAATCCCGATGCCGTTGATGAATGATCCCGTCTTGATTGAGCGTGCCGACCTCTTGGGTCCTCACCTACACTAAGGAGCTTCGATGTACTTCGCTATCGTCGCCGTCGACCGACCCGGGGTCACTGATCTTAGAGTCAGGACGCGCCCGGCTCATCGCGAATACTTGCATGCCCCCCATCCTAGCGTGACTTACCGGCTGGGCGGACCATTCATGGCGCCTGACGGCGCAACGATGATCGGTTCGTTGATCGTGATCGAGGCGCCAGACCTCGCGGCCGCCGAACGGTTCTCGGCCGGCGACCCCTACAGAAAGGCGGATTTATTCGCCGAGGTCTCGGTCAGGCCCTGGGATTGGACGTCGGGCAATCCGGACAAGGGATGAGGGCGAGAATGCTGACGCTTTATACCTGGGCCACCCCAGCGAAACGGTTTTGTCGCGGTAAGACTCGCGGAGAAAACGCTCTCGCTATCCGAAGCCGTGCTTATGTTGCCAGGTCGTAAAATTGATCAGCGGCAGACGGATGAATTCGGCGAGAGAACTTCATGTGTCCTTTGGCGATCATATGCATGAGTTCGATTCCGCCGAGAAGAATCAGGGCGCAGCGAAAAGACTTGAACCCCAGCATGGGTCGCGTGCGTCGCTTGATGGCTTCGAGTGCGACAAGATTGGCGCCGCTTTTGTCGATGGTCCCCATTTCGGGCAGGCTATTCTGGGCGATCGATTTCTCAAAGTAACGCGGGGTTGCAGTCTTGTCCCGATGAGCGCGTAACAGAAAGTCAATCGTATGGCCGTCCTTGTCAACGGCCCGGTACGCCCCGAAGGAAGTCCCCTTGGGGGATCATCTCTTCGAGGTGCCGCAGGCTCAGCGGATAGGCCACATGCCGGCGAACGCACGTCAGGATCACGTCGAGCGGATGATGCAGGCATTTGAGCACTCTGGGCACGGCGGGATTCAACGTTTTCATCGAGTTTTCTGTCGTTCATCTTCTTCCGCGCATCATAGCGGACCGCGTTATTGCGACAGAGCCGTTATTGGAGCCATCCATGCAACACTCGACCCTCGAACACCGCCCCGCCACGTCTGGAAAACACTTGTACGAAGATCATCGAATTGTCGCCGCCCGCAAGAAGCGAGATGCCATGCGTGGACGTATCCTGCGCGCGACAATGGAAGTCTTCGCTGAAAGGAAAGACCTCTCGACATCCATCGAAGACGTCGTCAAGGCGGCCGACATTTCACGCGGCACGTTTTACAAGCACTTTGCGTCGCTGGAGGAGGCGCTGGTGGCGGTGGGAAAGGAGGCAACCGATCGAATGACGCTCGACATCCTGCCCGTGTACGGCGTTCTGATCGATCTGCTGCAACGCGTGAGCACCGGCATGCGCCTATTTCTGGCGCGCGCATTGACTGACCATCGTTGGGCGGGTTTCGTCGTGAGAGCCGAACTGATTCCGCGCGAATCGATCCTGCTCGATTGCATCTACCACGACCTGCGCGCCGGCGCAGCCGAGGCCAAGTTGCACTTCGACGACGTGACCGCCGCTGCTGACTCGGTGATGGGCGCCACCGTGGAAGGCATGCGCACAATCATGCTGGGCCGCTCCAAAGACCCTCGCGCGTATATCAGCAGCGTCATCCGTATCACGCTTCGCGGCCTTGGCGTGCCCAACGACCAAGCCGACATGGCAACCACGTTCTCCCACTGGTATCTGATCGCGCAGACAACCAGCAGAAGCTACGCGTCGCCGGCAGGTTGAACCGTGTCCGCCCGCGCGGGCAGCCCTTGGGCTGCTCGTAAAGCTCGAAAGCGTCCGGCTGAGTTTTCAGCAGTCGTCCGAAAAACGGATCAAGTCAGACGCGCAGCCGCTAGAAGCGCCTGATGAAATAACGCGCGTGCGTTTTCCCAATCGGGGTTCATTCCATCACTCGAAGCGTCCATCATCGGATTCGATTTCTTTTCAAAACCCGCTCGCCTAGCCGCACACACACGTCAGGATGACAGTTCGTGCATTGTTATGGGCGCAAAAACCCCAAATTGACGGTTCGTCGCCGATGCATAGAATGAACGCGGTCGTCACTCGTTTAACGTCCCCTTCAACTAACCGATCGTTCCGATGCGACGATCGATACGCAATAGAGAATAACGCGGGCGCATGGTCGGGCTTAAGGTAAAGCCTGGTGAAGAGGAGAGATCAAGTGAGCATGCGGATCCGCGGCCGCCCCGATCTCTTCGTAAGCGACCCGCACAAGTTCTAGCGCTGCGAAGCACGCCGTCCGTCGAAAGAACACGCAGACCTGCAGCAGCAGGTCGAGAAGTGACGTTTTACATAAGTACTACATAATATATCCGGAGATAAAATGGCGATTTTGTTCCGTTCGACGACGCGGTGGGCCGCGGGCAGTATGCTTTTGATATCGGCTGGTCTCGCCCACGCGCAAAGCAGCGTTACGCTCTATGGCGTGGTCGATGCCGGCTTGCAATACGCCAGCCAGACCCCCAACGCCGCCAACAAAAACGCCGGGGCGACCTATGCGTTGACGACGAGCGGTTATTCGCCATCTGTCTTCGGTATGCAGGGCCGGGAGGATCTCGGCGGTGGAAACAGCACGACCTTCGATCTCGAGAGCGGTATTAGCCCTGCAAACGGCGGGTACGCCACTTCGAACGGAAATTTCTGGGGCCGGCAAGCGTGGGTAGGACTGGAAGGCAATTACGGGAAAATCAGATTCGGCGAACAATACTCGCCGTTCTTCCTGACCGTGCTCGATTCAGACCCGCGCCACTTCTCGGCGTTCGGCAGCGGCATCGTCATCTATAGCGACAACGTCAGTCTCACAGGTTCGGTCAACGCCAACGCAATTTGGTATAGTAGTCCGAAGGTATTGGGATTTGAAGGCAGTGCGATGTTCGCACCCGGCGGCGTGGCCGGTGACTTCCAGGCCGGCAAGCAATGGTCGGGCAGCCTGAAATACGACAACGGCTCCCTCATGGTCAATGCGTCGATTTACGACGGAAATGCCGGAGGGACGCCCACGCCGGTGCCCACCAGCGCGGAATTCCTGGGGCGCACATTGGGCATGGCTTACCGGTTCGGTACATTGACGGCCAAGCTCTCATTCGTTAGCTACAAGGTGGCCGGCAAGTTCAACGCCAATGTCTATGGTGGCGGTCTCGATTATTTCGCCCGCCCCGATCTCGACTTCAACGGCGGTGTCTGGGTGACGAGCGACCGCAATGACACGACCAATCATTCGATTCTCGGTGCGGTCGGCGCGAACTATTCTCTTTCGAAGCAAACGTTGCTGTATGCGCAGTTTGCCGTCGTGAACAATCACGGCGCGATGAATACGGGTCTGTCGGTGACTATCCACAGCATCCTCACCGGAGTCGCCGGAACAACCTATGGCGCAAATGTTGGCATCCGGCACTCCTTCTAACGATCGTCGATATTAGCGACGATTTTGCGAGGTGCTGGGAAAGCCTGAGGCATCCCCAGCAATTCGCACGTGATGTGCTACACGCTTTTCGATCACCTCTCGCCCACCATGACGAACCGGCAGACGCAAGGAGATCCCCTCAACCGAGACATCGGGCTACCGGGCAACCCGACCAACAGCGCTATCACGCATGAGGAAATATCGGTTCCGCCTCAGTTTCTGACGCTGGTGCTCTGTTTCTTTGTGGTTGTTTTGCCAGTGATATTTGGTATCGGTGGACTCCCCTGACCATCTCGCTCAAAAAGCCACTGACATCTACGAACGGCAGGATGGCCGGGAAGCCGATACTGACGGCTGCCGCAATCGTTCTTGCGCTCGCGATCTGGAGCGCTGCCGCCGTTCTATCGCGGCGACGGGTGTTGCTGGAAGCCGTTAAAAACCCTGGGATGTTTTCTGCCAGAGCCATGTAACACGTCGCTGGCCAATCCACGGAAACTGTCGTTGTGCGAGTTCGTGGAATTCCTTGTTCAACAACGCGACGCGCAATTGCACGACACTGTGTGCCCCCACGCGACTCCAACGCATATGCTGGCTCTTGCACATTCGACGGCCAACAATCCGATTAGTCGACGATTCGACGAAGCCGGTGGAGATCCGCCCTCCCGCATGTTGCCATGTGCGATAGTCGATCAGCGACTCAACGTTGCTCTCGAGATAAGTGACCACATTCGAGAGGCTATAGCTCGCTTTCCTGACTTAGCTTCTCGCTGCTGGATCTCGTATCTCACGCAGATCAAGCAAGTGAGCGAGCTTGGCTGCGAACTGCTGCCACGCCACTGTGCTTCCGACCCAAACGTAATGTCGGAAGCGAACAAACGGCTTTGTCAACTTGCCGAGAGCAGGACGTCACGACGATCAGTGCGACGACTGGTCAGAAAGCGATCAACGGATTTTGGGTGATCTCGGTAAATTCGCGCCAGGCGACGAACCGGGCAAGGAGCTGTTTGCGATAGAGTGAAGCGCGCAACAGATGCCGTTTGAGCGCAAAATGTTGCCGGATCGGCTCGAAGCACGTGAGAAATTTCTGTGTGCGTTTTGGGTCGCGAAAGCCGCGCATGCGACGCTCACGTTCGCGGGTCGGCTGGTGGCTGTTCTCGGCGCGGTTGTTCACCCGTGCCGCCGCCTTGACGAACACGTGCTTCACGTTCGCGAGCTCCGGGATCTCAGCTTTTGCGGCCGGGTAGCTGCGCAACTGATCGGTGACAATCTTGCGCGGGACCGGGCTTGAGCGCAGCACACGCTTGAAGAAACGTTTGGCGGCGGCCTTATCACGCCGCTTTTGCACCAGGATGTCCAGTTCGGCGCCGTGCTCATCGACCGCTCGCCACAACAGGTACGGCTCGCCTCGCAGCGCGATGAACATCTCGTCGAGGTGCCACGTGCTACCGGGCTTGCGCCGTGCGGCTTTCGCTCGATGAGCGAAGCCCTTGCCGAACTTGTCGCACCAGCATCGAATCGTCTCGTATGTCACGATGATCCCACGCTCGAAGAGCAGCTCCTCGATGTCGCGCAAGCTCAACTGAAAACGGAAATACCAGCGCACGGCGCAACTGATGACTGCCGCCGGAAAACGGTGACCGTGATAGAGCGATTTCGATTTCTTCATCTCGCCATCTTACGTGACCGGCCCAACAACTTGACAATGCCCTGTTGGCTGCTGGTATAAACGGGGAAAGGCGTGCATACGACACCGACAATCTCTTTGAAGGCTGAAAAGTCGAAGTTGTCGCCGGTAGGTTCACGATTGAGTCCTTCTACAACCGAATCCCATTGCGTCACTGCGTCGTCAATACTGGATCGCTCATTCTGAACGACACGGTAAGTACCCCGGTCGTATTCACGGTCGTAGATCCTGCTCTTGCATGAAACAATCAATAGTACTCCGTCCCTTGCTGCCAAAGCATCGATGTCCGTGAGTCTTTGGCCGGCACGCCGAAGTGGTCGCCCGCGAAGTTCCCTAATGGCTGGCGGGGGTGCCCAAGGTGACCGATCAATAATCTCTTGACACTGCAATTCGAACGCTGCCCCGCGCACGTTGCCCAGCGTTGGCGCCCTAGACATTTCGAGTCTTTGCAGAAATGCGTGGGAGGAGCCAGTAATGTCGAGCAAGTACTGCTCCGCGTATTGGCGACAAACGTTGCCAGCTATTAAGGGCCACGGGGACGCGTTGACCTGGTTGACGTCCTCCAGCCATTCGGCAGCCGTGGTAGACCATCGGAACCCCGGTGTTTCTCTTGTGAGTATGGCTGCGACTTCTGGAAGATAGGCGTCGAATAGGGCTTCTAGCCGCTTCGCACCACAGAAGAAGTAGCCCTGTTGTAGGATGGACCCGAACGCCCAAGGGGCCTGTGTCATCAAAGCAGGCAACATGACGAGTAGTTGGATTAGCGATGCGACATCGCGCAGGTACTCGGGCGACCCAGCTTCACCATCAAAAGGCTGGAGAACATTCCGTAAATCTAATGCCTTGAGCATATGACGCGCCTCCACTGTCACTTCCATTTGAGCGCCATTAGCGTCTGGGTATTGGATGGAGGGGTAGTAGCTCGGGTGGCAGCCAAAGGACAAGAAGGCGGTCAGGCCGAAGCGCTCAGCCGCTTCCACGAAATCCGAGGAACTTGGCTCGACAGTGGCCAAACCAAGACCCGAACCGAAGAATTCATGTGAACGGTCGTGCCGCTGATCATATATTGCAATCGCATTTTCAACGTCGGCTGGAGTCCTCGCGACTAGGATCGGCTGACGTGCATCAAGCGTTGCACCTTTGCCTACGCGTCGATAGAGAATATGTAGCTGCGAAAGCAGTTTTACCCGACCGACGAACGAGGCGACATGACGGATAGCAGCGTCGTCAACCTTGAACGTGATTCGGGTGGCTAACTCGCTCCGGTCCTCCCTAGCGAAAGCTGACGACACGATCTCCGCAAGGAATCTATCGTATCCGATGGTCGTGCCATAACTTCCGGAAAAGAAGGCATCCGGCGCTCTCCGCAAATACCATAGCCAGCGTACGCCCCCATACCCTGAATGTGCACGCTGAATATGTTCTTGCGTGGCTGCTATGAATTGCTCCAGGTACTCAGCCGCTTCCACGCCGATAAGGTCAGCCTGGGGCGGGTGATTTTCCTTAAAGATTGCGAGTGCGGTGTTAATCGCGGCCTTACCTGAAAGCGCGTGCCATTGTTTAGAGGTCACACGGCGAAAGGCTGTAACAGCAGGATCGACGGCGAGGGGAGGCATGCCAAGTAACGTCCATTTATTTTAGATCCGGCAAGATGATCCCATGGCTAAGGTGTGTTTGTCAGTTGGCTTGAACGTTAAGGTGATTGGACACCCAAAATATGCAGGTGCGCCCACGCGAATTTGACTTGATTGCCGAGGACGACGTTCGACTGCCACCAAAGGCTGTGTTCGGCGTTGCGCTCTCATTGGCGCTGGATGGTGAGGTGGAGACCTTTCTTTCCAGTTCAAGGGGCTCGATCCGAAAACGGCAGCCCTCGGTGCCTACGCGGTGTTCATGCTACGCCGTGATTCGGCCGGCCGAACGCTCCGGCAGTTCACGCCGGAGCGTTCGATAAAACGAACGTTTTACCGAACGCGACTTGGCGCGGCCGTCGCAAACCGGCCACAGTTGCAGATGTTGAACCAAGCCCTATCGCAGACATCCGAAGGTTGGTTCCGATCTGACTACGGACGCTCGACGGTCGTTGCGTATGTCGCGTCATCGACCCGTTCGTCCTCGAGTTCCCCGACATCAAGGACGAGTACTCGGAGTCGGATCTTGATGAGGCGCTGATCCAGCATCTGGCGGATTTCCTGCTGGAACTTGGCGACGACTTCGCTTTCGTCGGCCGGCAGCGCCGCCTGAGAATCGACAACACGTGGTTCAGGGTCGATCTGGTGTTTTTTCATCGACGTTTGAGACGCCTGGTCATCATCGATCTCAAGGTCGGTCGCTTCAGCTATGGCAACAAGGCCAGAAATCAGTCGTTCGCCACGTCGACTTGCCACCCGAGTAACCCGTCGCCTTGATCGCTGCGGACAAAGCCTTCTCGCTGCAGGCCGCGCATGCGCCGGCCGACAGACATTGGCTTCGAGCGCGTTTCCATGCAGGCGGATGTCCCTGGAGGCGAGACTTGGCGCGGGTTACGGGCAGATTTTCAATCTATGGGGGGCAACGTTAGCCAATGCGCTGCTCGGCACATTGCCGACATGGCTGCGCGTGCCGCTCGGTATCGGCATCTTCCTGTCGAACTACCTGTGCGGCCTCGCGAGCCTCACGTCCTGCTCACAGATGATGGATGCGTTTGCCCGCGACGGCGGACTGCCGGCATCGAATTGGCTCAAGAAGGTCAACGATACGCACAGCACGCCGGGCGCGGCGATCTGGGTGTCGGCGTTCCTCGCTTTCGCGGCAACGCTTTACGGCGATGCGTTTGCTGTTCTCGCGACGGGCAGCGCGGTGTTCCTTTACGTGTCGTATGTGATACCGGTCGCGGCCGGTCTGAACACGGAGGGCAAGACGTGGGTGCGTAAGGGACCGTTCAACCTCGGTGTGTGGTCGAAGCCGATCGCGCTTCTCGCGGTGCTCGGCGGGGCAGTGCTCGTGTATGTCGGGATTCAGCCGCCGAACCAGAACGTGCTCTACATTAGCCTGCTGCTGATCTCGGTGATGGCGGTCTGCTGGCATGGATTCGGCGTGCGCAAGCGTTTTGCGGGCTCCCCTAAGGTGAAGGTTGAGATCACCGGGGATGTCGGAGTAGCAAGCCCTTAAGCGCTTCCGTGGCACGCCGCAAGGGCTCGCTTTCTTCAGACGGTTGCTGAGCGCCCAGGCGGCAATGCTTGGGCGGAACGCTATCTTCTGGGCATCGACTGTGAGCAAACCGCCCGGTTCGGCGAACGCTGCAGACAAAAAACGCGGCCGAAGCCGCGTTAAGCGTAGGCATCGGCTGTCTACGGATACGGTAAACGGCAAGCAATGTATCGCGCCGATAATATTTTATTAATTCCGCAAAAGGAAATTGATTATTTCCTGGTTTGCAATATTCGTGGCGCGTTGAACTGAAGCTTACGGCAAGCATGCTTTCTGCTTGCGCGGGACGGAATTCGGCCGAATTCAGGGACATTTCGGACAAGTTCCTTTATGACCACAACTCTGTTTTTCATTAATTGAAAGGATGGTTAATTATCAGATGTCGCATATCGGACACGATCTAAATTTCGACTTTTTACATTACTGTTTTGCGCGATTAGTCTCGCTGCATGAGGATTGACGTCCAACCCAGGAGATGAGATGAAACGCACCACCTTTTCGATGATTTCACTGGCCGCGCTCGCGTCCGCCGGCGCCGCGCATGCGCAAAGCAGCGTGACCTTGTACGGCACGATCGATACGTCGCTGACCTACGTGCACAACGCACAGGGCAACAAGAATCTCTGGGCTCTCGGTAACAGTAGTGCAGGCAATCTGTCGGGTACACGTTGGGGCATCAAGGGAACGGAAGATCTTGGCGGCGGCCTGAAAGCCATCTTCCAGCTCGAAAACGGTTTCGATCCGAGCACCGGCAAACTGGGGCAAGGCAGCCGGCTATTCGGGCGGCAGGCCTACGTCGGTTTGACAAGCGATTCGCTGGGTTCCGTGACGCTCGGCCGCCAGTACGATCCGCTGATCGATCTCGTACAGGGCATCACCGAGGACAACTATTTTGGCAGCGCATTCGCGACCGCGGGCGACGTCGACAACTACGACAACAGCTTCCGCGTGAACAACGCGGTCAAGTACACGTCGCCGGTCTGGTCGGGTCTGCAGTTTGAAGCGATGTACTCGTTCGGCGGCATCGCGGGCAGCACCGGCTCGGAGCAATCGTATTCGGCGGCGGTCGCCTATAATAATGGCCCGATTGCCCTCGCCGCCGGCTACTTCTATGCAGCGAACAGCCCTGCGTCCGCGGGCCCGCGCAGTCCGGCAGCGGGTTGGAACAGCACGTCGGACGGTACGTTCGATGGCCCGATCAACAGTGGATACCAGACCGCGCACTCGCTCGGGATTGCCCGCGTCGCAGGCCAATATACGCTTGGGCAGTTCACGCTCGGGGCCGCCTACAGCAACTCGCAGTACCGCCGCGACAGCGCCTCGGTGTTCGATTCGAACGAAAAGTACAACACGGGTCAGGGATTCGTGAACTATCAAGCCACCAAAGCCCTTCTGGTCGGCGTGGGCTACAGCTATACAAAGTCGAGCGGCGATACCTCCGCGACGTATCACCAGGTCTCGCTCGGCGCTGACTATTCCCTTTCGAAGCGCACCGATGTGTATGTGACCGCAGCCTATCAGCATGCGAGCGGCGAAACCGGCAATGGCACGGGCGGCACGATGGCGGCGCAAGCCTCGATCGGCTCGTACGGATACGCGGGCACCAGCACGCAGGAAATGGTCAATCTCGGCCTGCGTCACAAGTTCTAGACGACCTGTTGCATGTGCCGGGCATGCAACGAAACGGGCCAGCGACGGAACTGTGGGATGCCGTCAATGCAACCGTGATTTCTCGATCAGGCGCTCGAGCGAGCGCTTCAACTGTTTGGAGTTGTGTGGCCCCAAAGCTTCTTCGATTTCCTCGCGGTGCGCGTCCACGCTGCCCTTCAGACGCAACCATCTCCAGCCCGTGATCGCTGATGTAGACGAGCGCCTTGCGGCTATTGTGTTCTTCCTGCGCGCGCAGCACGAGTTCGCGGCTCACCAGCGTGTCGACATTTTTTTGTCAAGGCAGGAGGGTGGTGTAGTCACGAGGGCGGAGGGGCCGGCTGGTTGCTCGAAACCCCCAGGCCATGAGGGCGCTGGGCGGAGTCATTCGCGACACCCTCGACTGTGGCATCGTGGGTTCGCGGCCAGACAGTGAGCAAAAAGCGCCCGGGCCGTAAGGATCTGGGCGAAGCCATCGGGAGCCCGACGGCGGAGGTATCTGAAATGAAACTGGCCCGCTGCCGGGCGTTACCTCGAGAGCGGGCCAGTTCTGGGAATGGGGGCGTGCAGAGATGCTGCGCGCTCAGAGGACGATGCTCGGCGACCTTGTGGAGCGCCAGCGGCTCGCCAACCTGATGGTTCAATGAGCGCCGAAGTAAATCGGCTTCGTGCCATCATTGGCTGCGGGGCGGGCGGCTGCCGGGGCACCGGATGCCGACGAACCGCTGACCACTCCACCCACTCCGCTGGTGTCAGCTACGGGGGCCTGTGCGGTCGTGTTTTTCGCATTTTGTGCCGCCACGCGAGCCTCTGCGGCCTGGATGTCAGCCGGATAGTCGGTATCGTTGGCATTAGCCGGGTTGTAGCCTGCCTTTTCGAGCTGGACGAGCTCGGCGCGCACTTGCGCACGCGTCTCAGGCGCGTTCGATTGCTGGGCGAACGATACGACCGGCGCGGCCAAAGCCGAAGCGAGAACGACGGCGGGAATGAGTGCTCTGATCATGGTGAACCCTCCAGTATTTGGTGTCGGGTGCGACAGACGGTCGTTGAGTTCCGAAAACCACGTCGCGGTGCGACTTGACTCCGCGCGCTGCGATGTCGATGAAGATGAGTGTATACCCTTGCTATCGAGTTTTATATGTAATAGCTAGCAATAATGTATCTCCGCCTCGGCAACAATCGGGCACGGGCAGGACCGAACGCGGGCAACGCGGAGCCGGTCTCGGCTTGCTCGTCGAAGCCGTATCTATGTCTGATAATGTCCTATGCAAAGGTTTACATAGCGACCCCGAGCGGACGGTCCCAGCCGTCTCAAGCATACGGCAGGTCTGGAGCGTACAGCGGTCAGTCAGGACGTGAAGATCGGCGCCATCACCAACGGAGTGGGCTTCGACGTCGGCATGGGCGAGAGGTTCGACGATGGTCGATTGGCAGGCACTCGTCATAGTCGATGACGCGCGGGCGACGCAGGACAAAATCCCGCGCTAACGCCGCGACGCGCTGATCGCGCGCGCATGCGGCGCGATCAGCAATTGCATCGTGTGCCAGGTTAGCCGTGGCCGAGCCGGCCGTCGCGCACCCGCCAGAGATCGAGCGGGTTGTCGTCTTGCAGCGCGAGCGGCAGCAGTTCCGCAGGTAGATCCTGATAGCAAACCGGCCGCAGAAAACGCTCGATCGCCATCGTGCCGACCGATGTCGTGCGCGGATCGGACGTCGCCGGGAACGGCCCGCCATGCACCATCGCATGCGACACCTCGACGCCGGTCGGATAGCCGTTCGCGAGAATCCGTCCCGCCTTGCGTTCGAGCGTCGGCAGCAGGCGCCGCGCGAGCGCGACGTCGTCCGCCTCGACGTGCAGCGTCACCGTGAGCTGCCCTTCGACGTGCTCCGCGAGCGCGATCATCTCGTCGACGTTCTTGCAGGTCACGATCAGCGACGTCGGCCCGAAGATTTCGTCCTCGAGTTGCGGATCCGACACGAACGCATGCTGCGTCGTCGCGAACAACGCCGGGCACGCGGCGCTTTTCGCGTTCGTGTCGGCGCCGCGCGCGAGCGCACGCACGTTCGCGCCCGCCGCACGCCCGGCGATGCCGTTCGCATACGCGGCCGCAATGCCGGCGGTCAGCATCGTCTGCGCGCCCTTCTGCCCGAGCGCCTGCGCGGCCGCATCGACGAACGCTTGCGTATCTGGGCCGTCGAGCACGACGACGAGCCCCGGATTCGTGCAGAACTGTCCGACGCCGAGCGTCAGCGAATCGACGAACCCGCGCGCGATCTCCGCACCGCGCTTCGCGAGCGCGCCCGGCAGCACGAAGAACGGATTGATGCTGCTCATCTCCGCATACACCGGAATCGGCTCGCGACGCTTCGCGGCGATGTCCATCAGCGCGAGGCCGCCGCCGCGCGAGCCGGTGAAGCCGACCGCCTTGATCGCCGGATGCGCGACGAGCACCTCGCCGATCGCGTTGCCCGCGCCGATCACGAGCGAGAACGTGCCTTCCGGCAGCCCACACGCGCGCACGGCCTGCTGGATCGCGCGCCCGACGAGCTCCGACGTGCCGGGATGCGCGGGATGCGCCTTCACGACGACCGGGCACCCGGCCGCGAACGCGGATGCGGTATCGCCGCCCGCGACCGAGAACGCAAGCGGGAAATTGCTCGCGCCGAACACCGCAACCGGCCCGACTGGAATCTTCTGCAGACGCAGATCCGCGCGTGGCAGCGGCTTGCGCTCGCGCTGCGCGGGATCGATCGTCGCGGCGAGCCAGCGCCCGTCGCGTATGTGCGACGCAAAGAGCCGCAATTGCCCGACCGTCCGCCCGCGCTCGCCTTCGAGCCGCGCGACCGGCAGCGCCGATTCCTGATGCGCGCGCGCGATCAGCGCGTCGCCGAGCGCGAGAATGTTCTCGGCGATCGTCTCGAGAAAGCGCGCGCGCGTTTCGAACGGCGCCGCCCGGAACACATCGAACGCCACGTGCGCGAGCCGGCACGCGCGATCGACGTCGTCCGCGCTGCTCGCGCCGAACGGCGGCTCGAGCGCCGTGCCGCGCGCCGGATCGAACGCGAACACCGTCCCTCCCGCGCCGCGTACCGACGCGCCGCCAATCAACATCTCTCCGGTGATCTGCATCATCGTCCTGTCTGTGTGTCCAGTTTGCGAGGTTCGTCGAGATCGATCCGATAGATCCGGATCGCGTTGTCATGCCAGATCGCACGGCGTGCCGCGTCGCTCAGCTGCCGGTCCGCCATCGCGGCCGCGAACGTCCGCACCAGCGCCGGATACGCGATCCGCAATCCGGCGACCGGGAAGTTGCTCGCGAACATGCAGCGTTCGGCGCCGAAGATCGCGACCGCGTCGCCGATGATCCGGCGATTCTCAGCGTCGTTCCATGCGGCGTCGCGCAGCCCAAATTCGGACAGCTTCACCGACACGCGCGGCTGCTCGGCGAGCGCCTCCATCCCGCGCCGCCAGCGCGCGAGGCCTGTGTCCGAACGGTCCCACGGCAGCCCCGCGTGTTCGAGCACGACTTCGACGGCCGGCGCATCGCCGAGCCGCGCGGCCGTTTCGTCGAGATGCCAGAACGGCACGCGCAGATCCCAGCGCAGCTCATGCGCGGCGAGCCGTTCGAGCGCGCGCGGCCAACGCGGGTCGCTCAGCGTGCCAGGGCCGTCGACCGTGGCGTCCGGCGTCGCCGACGTGCGCGGCTTGAAGCGCACGCCGCGCACGAGCGGATACGCGGCCTGTTCGGCGAGGCGTTCGTCGGCATCGTCGGCGAGCAGGTCGACCCACGCGACTACGGCCGACGGAATCGGATGACGCGCCGCGACGTCATGCAGCCAGCGCGTTTCCGCGAGCGCGTCGTCACGCAGGCACTCCGCCTCGACGTGCACGCTCGCGACGACCGGCGCGCCGCCGGCTGCGCGCCGGAATTCGTCGACGCCGAAGTCGTGGCACAGGTCCGCGTAATCGCCGAGGATGAAGTGCTCGGGATCGTACGCGCCCTGCAGCCATGGATAGCGGAGGTCGCCGTTCAGGCGCCACAAGTGATGGTGCGCGTCGACGATCGCATCGGGCAGCGCGAGCGCCGCGTCGTCCGCGCGCGGATCAGCGGCCGCCTGCCAGCACATAGGACGCGTCCGGCTCGCGCAGCGTTGGCATCTCGTTGACGAAGCACCAGGCAGTCAGGTCGAGCTCGCGCACGTGATCGTCCTGGAACGACACGTAGGCGGCGGGCCGCGACGGATGGAACGACAGCGCGGTCGGATTCGCCGGCAGCGCGATGCGCTCGACTTCCTCAAGCCGCTCCGCGTCGAACACCGAGATCGACCGTTCGCCCGAATTCGTCAGCAGCAGCAAATCGCGGCCGTCGGCCGAGCTCGTCCGGTAGATGCGGTTCGGATCGTTGCGCGTCTTCACGCGGCGGCCGCAGGTCATCGTCGCGGTGTCGATCGCGACGAGCGTGTCGTCGCCGCGGTTCGCGACGAACAGCGTCTTCTCGTCGCTCGACAGCGCGTTGCCTTCGGGGCGCGGCCCCGGCATCACCGCGCGCGGCGTCACCGTCGCGTCGCGCGGATCGAACTGCGTGACCGTGTTCGACAGCAGATGCACGCCGTACGCGCGGCTCGCGTCGCGCGTCAGTGTGACGAGGTGCGTCTTCACGCCGCCGGACGGCACCGCCAGGTTCGGCACCGTCTGCTCGCGCGGACGATCGAACACGAGCAGCATGTCGTTCGCCTCGCTCATCGCGTACAGGCGCCCGTCGTCGTCGCTTGCCATCCCGTGCGGCCGGTAGTACGGCCACAGGTCGAGCATCCGCGTGAGCTTGCGCTCGTGCAGATCGATCTCGGCGATCCGGTGATCGCCGTCCTGGCCGCGCGTCCATGCGGTTTCGATCCCGAAGATGCCGACGTACGCGAAGCGGCGCTCCGCGTCGACGGTGAACTCGTGCGGGAAGTTCGGCAGCACGATGTGCTTGAGCGCCGCCTTCGTCTCCAGATCGTAGAAGCTGAAGGTATGGGCGCATTTCTGCACCAGCAGCAGGATGTCGTTCATTGTGAATCTCCGTCCTTCGAGGTTTCGCCGCGGCACGCATTCCGTGCGGCGGCGAGTGTGGGTTCGTTGCGTTCGCAACCGTCAGTCGGTTTCTCAGTCCTCGCAGCGCTTCGGCAGCGTCAGCGCGAGCAGGCCGGCCACCGCGAGCGTCACCGCAAGGCTGTACACGCCGGCCGCCGAGTTCACGTGCTGGGTCAGCACACCGACCGCGTACGGGCCGCAGAAGCCGCCGAGGTTGCCGAGCGCGTTAATCAGGCCGCGCGCACTGCCGGCGGTCTCAGGGCTGCAGAGCTTCGGCGGAATCGCCCAGAACACGCCGGCCGCCGCCTGCAGGAAGAAGCCGCAGCCGATCAGGAATGCGAACGACATGAGCATCGTCTCGTGCGTCAGCACCGACAGCGCGAGGCATGCGGCGAAGCCGACGAGCGGCAGCAGCACGAACAGGCGGCGCTTGCCGGTCCGGTCGGACAGATACGACGTCACGAACATGCCGATCACCATCGCGATGTAAGGCAGCATCGCGAGCAGGCCGATCTTGCCCATCCCGGTGTGCGTGAGGTTCTTCAGCAGCGTCGGCAACCACATCGTGTAGCCGTAGATGCCGACCTGGTAGCAGAAGTTGATCGCGATCAGCAGCCAGATCGTCGGGTTGCGCATCATCGCGCCGAACGACGCCGAGGTCGGCTTGCCCGACGCGCGCTTGCGCTCCTGCTCTTCGCGCAGCGCGTCGAGAATGTACGTCTTCTCGCGCGGCGACACCCAGCGCGCGGTCTCGGGGCCGTCGTCGGCGAGCAGCATCCAGACGATCAGGAACAGCAGCGACAACACGCCCGTACTGAAGAACAGGTGGCGCCAGTCGTACGCGGCGAGAATGTAGCCGGACAGCGGCGCGGTGATCATCCCGGCGAGCGGCACGAACATGATGACCATCGCGTTCGCGCGCCCGCGTTCACGATCGGGGAACCAGTTGCTGACCATCGTCAGCACGACGGGCAGCATCCCGCCTTCGGCGACGCCGAGCAGGAAGCGCAGCGTCAGCAGCTCCCACGTATGCGTGACGAGGCCGGTCAGCGCCGACAGCGCGGCCCAGCTGATGAGCGACCACGCAATGAATTTCTTGCCGCTGCCGAGCGCGGCGCGCTTGCCGCCGGGAATCTGGAGGAACAGGTAGCCGAAGAAGAAGATCCCGCCGGCTAGACCGGCCATCGTCGCGTCCATGCCGAGATCGGCGTTCATCCCGCCCGGCATCGCGAACGCGATGTTCACGCGATCCATGTAAGAGATGATGCACGCGAGCAGCAGCGGCGGAATCACGCGCAGCCAGCGGCGGCGTGGAATGGCTTCGCCGGCGTCGTAAGCCGGGTTGGCCGGGGTCAGCACAGTCATGGTGTCTCCAGTTTTTGGTAGTTGGCAGCGGCGGACTTCTGATGGACCGCCTGTCACGCCGTGACGAACCGGCATGGAGCCGGCCGCCGGCGCGGAACGCATGTGCGTTCCGCCTCTGCGCGGACGCCTGCCCGTCCGCGCGGCAAACGGACCTCAGCGGCGCCAGCGCAGCATGATCACTCCACGATATCGAACTGGCCGAGGAACTCGGTCTTCAGCGTGAGGCCGAGGCCCGGCACGTCGTCGCGCAGCTGCAGGTAGCCGTTCTCGGCGACCGGCTCGCCGTCGAAGATGTAATAGAACAGCTCGTTGCCGACCTCGACGTCGAACATCGGGAAGTACTCGCTCATCGGAGACGCGAGCGTGCTCATCGTCAGGTGATAGTTGTGCATCTGGCCCGCATGCGGGATCACCGGCACGCTGTACGCCTCGCACAGCGCGTTGATCTTGTGCGCCATCGTAATGCCGCCGACGCGGTTCGTGTCGTACTGGACCACCGACACCGCCTTGCGGTCGAGCAGCTGCTTGAAGCCGTACAGCGTGAACTCGTGCTCGCCGCCCGAGATCGGGATGCTCGTCAGCTGGTTCAGCTCCGCGTAGCCGTCGATGTCGTCGGCGATCACCGGCTCTTCCAGCCAGCGCGGCTGATACTTCTCGAGCTTCGGCAGAATCCGCTTCGCGTACTCGAGGTTCCAGCCCATGTAGCACTCGAGCATCAGGTCGTTGTCGTAGCCAATCACTTCACGGACCGCGGCGACCGACTTCAGGTTCTCGACGACGCCCTGCTGCCCGTGCGCGGGCCCGTAGCCGAAGCGCATCTTGAACGCCCGGAAGCCCTGGTCGAGGAACTTCTGCGCCTCGGCCTGCATTTCCTTCAGGTCGGTGCGATAGAGCTTCGAGTAGTAGCACGGAATCTTCTCCTTCGTTCGGCCGCCGAGCAGCTTGAAGACCGGCTTGCCAACGCTCTTGCCGAGGATGTCCCAGATCGCGATGTCGACGCCCGAGATCGCGGCCATCCCGATCCCCTTGCGGCCCCATGCGTGCGTCGCGCGGTACATCCGCTGGTTCAGGTATTCGTAGTCCCACGGGTCCTGGCCGATCACGAGCGGCGCGAGGTACTGGTCGATGATCGCCTTCGCAACCTGCGGCGCGAGCGCGACATTGCCGTAGCCGACGATCCCGTCGTCGGTCTCGACTTCGACGACCGTCCACGAATGGAAGCGGAACGTGCTCATCGTTTCCTGCGGCGCGTACAGCAGGTCCATCGCGTTCGCGCAAAAATTGCCCTGCGGCGGCACGGTCTTGCCCTTCCATTGGAATACGCGGGCGCGTACGGACTTGATCTTCATTACGGTGTCTCCTGAGATTCGATGTGCTTCGATGTATTTCGATGTGTCGTGAAGCGCGCCAGCGCCCGGGCGGCCGTTACGCGGAAATCGTCTGCTGCCGGCGCGCGGCGCCCATCCGGCAGGCGATCTGCAAGGCCTGCCAGGTCGCGCCGACGTCGGCGGTGCCGCGGCCCGCGATGTCATACGCGGTGCCGTGCGCGGGCGTCGTGATCGGCACCGGCAGCCCGCCCTGCACGGTCACGCCGCGCGAGAAGCCGAGCAGCTTGATCGCGATCTGTCCCTGGTCGTGGTACATCGTGACGATCGCCTGGTAATCGCCGGCCTGCGCCTTCAGGAAGATCGTGTCGGCCGGGAACGGGCCGTGGAACGGCGCGTCGGTCGGCCAGTCGCGCGCCTGCAACTTCGTCACCGCGGGCCCGATGATGTCGATCTCTTCGCGGCCGCAGCTGCCGCCGTCGCCGCCGTGCGGATTGAACGCGGCGATCGCGACCTTCGGCGCAGCGATGCCGTTCGCGAGCAGCGACCGGTAGATCAGCTCCGACGCCTGCTCGATCCGCTCGACGCTCAGGTAGCCCGGCGCGTCCTTGAGCGGCACGTGCGACGAGATGCGCGACGTCCACAGCTCGCCGAGCGTGTTGAATTCGCAGAAGTAGCCGGTCACGCCGAGGTATTCGGCGAAGTGGTGGAGCTCGTCCTCGTGCTTCAGGCCGCCGAGCTTCATCGCGTGCTTGTTCAGCGGCGCGAAGCAGATCGCGTCGACCTCGCCGGCGAGCGTGGCGTCCATGCACAGGTTCAGCACGGTCAGCACCGAGCGGCCGCCGGCCGCGCAGACCTCGCCGACCTTCACTTGTGCCGGATCGATCGTGTCGACTTCGACGAACGCGGGACGCGCGATCGACGGCCGGTTGCGCGCGGCGGCGAGCGACGCGATCGGCTCGACGTCGACTTGCACGCCGGCGACGCGCTGGCCGGCTTCCCACAGCCAGCGGTCGCCGACCAGCACCAGGTTCGCGCGGGACGTCGCATCGGGGCGCGCGAGCAGCTTCGCGATCAGCTCGGCACCGATGCCGGCGGGATCGCCGAGCGTCAGCGCGACGACGGGCAAGGTCGACGGGGCCGTCATGCCGGTTCTCCCGCGTACGCCGCGCGGTGCGCGACCGTTGAATTCATCTGCATAGTGCGTCTCCGTTTTCGCCGGAATCCGGCTTTTCCTGATATGGGGTTCATGCTAGGTAGACGGACCGTGCCCGTAAATTGAAAACTCTTGATGAATCGATAACCTGAGGTAATCAAATATGGGCTCAATCGACAAACGCGACTCGACTCCGCAGCTGCTGAACCGGCTGCGGATGCGTCAGATCGCGCTGTTGCTCGCGGTTGACGAATGCTCGACGCTGCGCGCGGCGGCCAGCCGGCTCGGCCTCACGCAGCCGGCCGCCACGAAGATGCTGCACGAGCTCGAGAACGCGCTCGGCCAGCGGCTGTTCGATCGCGTCGGGCGGGGCCTCGTGTTGAATCCGGCCGGCGAGCGCGTGCTCGGCTATTTCCGCGGGATCCGCGGCAGCATGGAGGCGCTGAACCGCGAGCTCGCGGAGCTGCAGCGCGGCAGCGCCGGGCGGCTCGCGATCGGCAGCATCATGGCCGCGTCGCCAGGGCGGCTCACCGAGGCGCTCGTGCAGCTGAAGGCGCGCTATCCGCTGCTCGCGATCGAGATCGCGGTCGACACCAGCGATCAGCTGATGCCGCAATTGCAGGAAGGCGTGCTCGAGGTCGTGATCGGCCGCAACGCCGGCAGCGACTGCGTGTTCCGCGCGGTCGACGACGAGGCGCTCGCGATCGTCTCCGGCCGCGACCATCCGCTCGCGGGCGCGGGGCCGGTTGGGTTCGACGCGCTGCTCGAGTATCCGTGGATCCTGCAGCCGGGCGGCAGCCCGGCGCGCGAGGTCATCGAGTGCGAGTTCCGGATGCATCACCAGCCGATGCCGCGCGGGCTGATCGAGACCGGCTCGATGCTGACGACGATGAACCTCGTCGACCGCTCGCAGATGCTCGGCGTGATCCCGCTGACGGTCGCGCAGCGCAACGCGGAGCACGGGCTCGTCGCGATCGTCGACTACACGCTCGCGCAGAAGCTGCCGTCGTACGGCAGCCTCGTGCGGCGCGACCGGCCGATCAGCATCCCCGCGCGGCAGTTCCTCACGCTGTTCCATCACGAGGACGACGGCGAGCCGCCGCGCACGTGAATTACTGCAAAGCGACACACGCTTGCCAAATCGGATCATCACTTTTTTCCGTGGCGCGCGGACCGCATGATGTTCGCGCGGCCCGCGTGCGGCCGTACCGAGACATTTACTGAGCGGCGTTGCGACGATTGATCCGCACGTCGGCGCAATGCCGATCGATAACGTACGGATATCGATATATCGCGTAATTTCAGTAGTCGGTTATCGACGATCTCCTGATACTAGGCGCTCACCGGAAGCCCGGAATGGCGCTGCCCCCGGGACCGCCACGCCGGGCAAATCGACAGAAAAAAAAGGAGACGAACGATGTTGAAGTTACGTGCGTGCGCAGCACTGATCCTGCTCGCCGGCCCGCCGGCCCTGGCGACGGCCTCGGCGCCCTACGTCGACGTGAAGCCGGCAGGCTATCAGCGCGTGATCGACGGCAAGCAGACCGACCTCTACATGCTGAAGAACAAGCAGGGCATGGTCGTGAAGATCAGCAACTACGGCGGCAAAATCGTCGAGCTGCTGGTTCCGGACCGCAACGGCAATCTGGGCGACGTCGTGATGGGCTTCGACACGATCGAGGACGGAAACAAGTACAACCCGTCCACCGGCGCGATCATTGGCCGCTATGCGAACCGAATCGCGAAGGGCCAGTTTACGATGGACGGCAAGCTGTACCAGCTCAGCATCAACAACGGCCCAAACCACCTGCACGGCGGCAAGAAGGGCTCGCGCTTCCGTGTGTTCGACGCGAAGCAGCTCGACGATCACACGCTGCAGGTCAACTACGTGTTCAAGGACGGCGAAGAAGGATATCCGGGCAATTGCAGCCTAAAGGTCGTCTATACGCTGACCGACGACAACGCACTGAAGATCAGGTACGACTCGGTCACCGACAAGAAGACCATCGTCAACTTCTCGAATCACGCGGGCTTCAACCTGAGCGGAGACCCGACCAACAGCATCGTGAATCACGTGGTGACGATCGACGCTGATACCTTCACGCCTGTCGTCAAACTGATCCCGACCGGCGAGCGTCGCAGCGTCAAAGGGACGCCGTTCGACTTCACGAAGCCGACGCGCATTGCCGACCTGATCTACACGAAGGACGATCAGTTGAAGCAAGGCCAGCAGCTCGCGAACCCGCCTGCCGAAGGCGGCTACGACCACAACTGGTTTCTGAACAAGCGTCCGGGCGAATTGGGGCTCGCCGCGCGCGTGTACGAGCCGACGTCCGGCCGGGTGCTGGAGATCTACACGACCGAGCCGGCGATTCACTTCTACTCGGGCAACGCACTGCCCGGCACCGACGTCGGCAAGGGCGGCAAAATCTACGGATTCCGCAGCTTCTTCACGATGCTCGCCGAGCATCCGGACGATTCGCCGAACGAACCCAATTGGCCGACGACCGTGCTGAATCCCGGTGAGCGGTTCACGGCGACGACGATCTACAAATTCTCCACGGCGAAATGAGCGGGGACATCATGACGATGAAACGCATCTACATGACGACGGGCGCCTGCGCGGCGGCCGTCGCGATGGCGTGCCACGCCTTGCCCGCGCACGCGGAAGAGATCCGGGTCGCGGACAACGCGCCATACACGATCGACCCCGCTCGCCATCCGGATGTCGACCGCAGCCACAACGGCTTCTTCCTCGACATCGTCAGGCAGATGGCCGCCGCGATGAAGCGGGACATTCCCGTGAAATTCGTCGGCTGGCAGGACGCGCAGGCCGAAGCGAGGGCCGGGCACGACATCCTCTTCTTCCCGTACTCGCGAACAGCCGAACGCGAGCCGAACTACATGTGGGTACAGAAGGTGTGGGATATCGAAGAGGTCTTCGTGTCGCGGCCGGGCGCCGCCGCCATCGATTCCTATGATGCGGGCAACGCGTTGCGGGCGATCGGCGTCGTGGGCGGGTCGACGGGCCACGCCGAACTGAAGAAGCGCGGCTTCTCGAATCTCAAGCTCTACAGCAACGCGGCCGCCGTCACCGAGGCCGTTGCCGCCCGCGAGGTGGATGCCGCGTACAGCGCTGACATCGAACTGAAATTCGCGTGGCGTGCGGCGAAACATCCGGGGAATCTCGTCGTCGGGAAGACGCTCGCAAGGCGCGCGCTGTACATCGCCGCGTCGAAGGATTCGCCGGGAATCGATCGCGACGCCTGGGCGAAGGCTTACGACACGGTCAAGCGTGATGGCGTCGTCGATCGCGCCTACGCGTACTACTTCGGCCAGAAATAGCGAAGCACGGAGCGCGGGTGGCTAAATTGGCCGTCTTGCGCTTGCATCAACGCCATTAATACAAAGGATCAGGAGAGAAACTTTTACTACGAACTACCCCGCCTTGATCGAGCAGCGAGGGCAAGGTCCGCATCCAACGCTGGTGCTTGATCCGCGCGAACACCGTTCAGCGAGCTCAACAGTCTTTATGAAACCGTCTGTTAAAGGGGGCTGACCAAGATACGCGCTTATGCTCTGCAGCGCATAAAGCAGAGATTTTTTTGGTTGGCGATCGCGGCTGCTGGCGCGTGAACAGGCCGGACGGGGCCCCTCCGCGATCGGTAATCAAAAAAATGTTTGTGCTAAACCGCTCCGCAGGCGCTGGCGTCTATGGGCATTGAATGAACGGCGGGGTGATTCGCGATGCCCGCGCACGTGTGTCGGACGGCGGAGCCGGGCGATCGGGGAGAGCCCGTCGCGCGAAAGCAGCGGAAATGCGGGCGTTGATGGGCAAGGTATGCGGAGTTTCGCGGCATTGTGTTGTGCCAGGGAAGCGGAAGCACGAGTCCGGTCGCGCTGGTCGGATTGGGGACGGCCAACGTGATGGAGGACGGTGCGGATGCCGGTCAGTCCACATGGATCGGCTCGGGGGGAGCACGCGGGAGGATGCCAGGCACACCGCCTTCGATGCGGACCATGTGGCCCTTGCCGCACACGGGGCACTCGTGCAGTGACGTGCCGGTGAGCCGCAGGTAACGGTCACGGTAGTCTTCGCCGATGGCGGGTGACGCGGCGGCGGGCGGCTCGACGCCGAGCAGCTGGCGGCAGGTGGCCAGCCGCGCTGCCCGATGACAGTTGGCGAGCCACCCGTAGCTGCGGATGCGCTTGAAACCGTCGGGCAGCACGTGCAGGAGGAAGCGGCGCATGAACTCGTCGGCCGTGAGCGTCATGGTGCTGTGTCTGGCTTCGTGCCGGTAGTCCTTCCAGCGGAAGAGCACTGAATCGCCATCGAAGCGGAGCAGCCGGTCGTTCGAGATGGCGACGCGATGCGTGTAGCGGCCCAGGTAATCGAGCACCTGTGCGGCGCCGCCAAACGGTGGTTTCGCGTAGACGACCCACTCCGCGTGAGCAGCGGGCGCGAGCCAGGCGGCGAACGCTCGCGGATCACGCAACGGCTCGAGCTGGCCATGGAAACGCAGCGCGCCGGCATCGAACGCGCGGCGCAGCTGGTCGAGAAAGAGCCGCCGGAAGAGCCGCGAGAGTACCCGGACGGGCAGGAAGAAGCCTGGCCGGCAGGCGATCCAGCGTTCGCCGTCCGGGGCGATGCCGCCGCCCGGTACGACGCAGTGCACGTGCGGATGGTGCTGCAGGTTCTGCCCCCACGTGTGCAGGACCGTCATGAAGCCGATCTCCGCACCCAGGTGTTTCGGATCGGCGGCGATCGTGCGTAGCGTCGCGGCGCTGGTGCGGAACAGCATGTCATAGACAACCCGTTTGTTCTGGTACGCGAGTGTCGCGATGGGTTCGGGCAGCGTGAAGACCAGGTGGAAGTACTCAACCTCGGGGAGCAGTTCGGCCTGCCGGCGTTCGAGCCACTGCGCACGGGCGAGCGACTGGCATTTCGGACAGCAGCGATGCCGGCATGAGTCGTAGGCAATGCGCTGATGGCCGCACGCATCACACTGCTCGACATGTCCGCCGAGCGCGGCGGTGCGGCACAACTCGATCGCGCTTATCGCGCGCCGCTGGGCACGACTGAGGGCATCGGCATGGGTCTGCCGGTACAGTTCGCCGCGCTGGCGGAAGATGTCCGCCACCTCGAGCGCCGGTCGCATCGCCGGCTTCAGAAGTACTCGGGCGCAGTCGGCTGGGGTGGAACGGGTGCGGGATGCGGCAGCAGGTCGAAGGGACTGGTGGTCGCACACACGGTGCTCGTGGCCAGCTTGAGGTACCGCGCCGTGGTCGCCATGCTGCGATGTCCCATCAGCAGCTGGATACGGCGGACATCGGCACCGGTTTCCAGCAGGTGCGTGGCGAACGCGTGCCTCAGCGAATGCGGTGTCACGGGTTTCGTGATACCGCTGCGCTCACGTGCAAGCTGGCATGCGTCGCCCACGGCATGGCGGGTGATGGGCCGCCCCGGAATGGTGCCTGGAAAGAGCCAGTCCCTCGGGTGGGCGTCCTGCCAGTACAGTCGCAGGACCTCGAGCAGACGCGGCGAGAGCATTACGTAGCGGTCCTTACGGCCTTTGCCCTGGCACACGCGGATCATCATCCGTTGGCTGTCGATATCGGTGACCTTCAGATGCACGACTTCGGAGACACGCAGGCCGGCCGCATAGGCCGTCATCAGGATGGCACGCTGCTTCAGGCTGGGAATCGACTCGAAGAAACGCGTGACTTCATCGAAGCTGAGGATGACCGGAAGCTTCACGGGCCGCCTGGGCAAGGGAAAGTCCTCGTCGCTCCAGTCGCGTCTGAGCGGTAGTGTTGCCTCCGCCCCGCACATATTGAGCGCCGGTGCTGTCTCTACCAAAGCTGAGCGGCTGGCTGTCGTCGACCTCAATCACCCACATATCTGCGCTCTCCTGTTGTCGTGTGCGCCGGTGGAACAGTCAAGGCCCTGCCAGTCGTTGCTGATGCAAAGAGCAACAATCATGGGAATCACCTCTTGTCCCGCGCGGACGTGAAGCATGAAGCCGTCAACATCGTCAGCTTTGCCCAGATTGAATTCGATAGAGCCGTGCGGGCCGTCCCATGTCCCCCACGCCGGATCGGTCCAGTCAATGCCGGCAAACACTCGCGACACAGCTGCATGTACTGAATTGCGACTGCCCAAGGACAAAGGGCGCGCACTTTCCGGGATGTCCGCGACGGATTCGAAGCTTTTCGAAAATTTGATGATTGAGACGTCCCAGCTCATTGAGCCCCCCGTGGTGTGTGTTTGCTTATGGAGGATTGTCGACGATCTATACCGCCGCGTCGAATATCTCAAACTGGCCGAACCCGGGCGCGAACGCCGGACCGTCAGTGCGCCATGCCGGCCCTCTCAGCGCGCGGCGCAAGGCAACCCGAAGCCGTCATACGGTCCGGCCGAAAGCAAACATTCGTTGAGTTTGGACGCCGCCAAAAGCTGATCGACGGCCAAGGTATTAGGCCACGTGACAGCCGTAACTTCGGTTTGTCTCCTGTTAGCTTTTGATTTCGTACTGAGGCATCCCGTGGTATCCACCAACATGCGACACTGTGCGATAGATTTTGGTCCCCTTGATCTGATATTGAGGCATCGCGTTGTATCCATCTACGTGCGAGACCGTTCGGTAGATCTTGTCACCTTTGATTTCGTACTGTGGCATCGCAGTATACCCGTCAACGTGCGAAACGGTTCGGTAGATTTTTGTGCCTTTGATTTCGTACTGAGGCATTCCGTGGTACCCGTCGACGTGGGAAACTGTTCGGTAAATTTTAGCCATAGTTGCAGTCGGGTATTAAGTTGATCGGGCGTTGATGCGCGCAGGATAAAAGCCGTACCCACTGTCGATTGTCGGCGTTCTACGCGCCGCTGTCGAATGGCTGTAAATGGCCCAGAGTGTGTCAAAACGCATTTTTGGAGCGCTACAATTCTTCATCCTATAGCGGGGGATGAGCGAGATGAAGCGGTTCGTTCAAGGCGACAGTCGTACTCAGAGCTTTCTCCTCCCCGAAGCACTTGACGACTACGTAACGGACACCAATCCCGTGCGCGTAGTTGATGTCTTTGTAGACGAGCTTGATCTTAAGAAGCTCGGGTTTGAAGGCGTCGAACCAGCGTTGACTGGTCGGCCGTCGTATCACCCCGAGGTGATGCTCAAGATCTACATCTACGGTTACCTGAACCGTATTCAATCCAGCCGTCGCCTCGAACGGGAGGCCCAGCGCAATGTCGAACTGATGTGGCTTACGGGCCGTCTGGCGCCGGACTTCAAGACCATCGCGCGGTTTCGTAAGGACAACGGCAAGGCCATTCGCAGTGTATGCCGTCAGTTCGTCATGCTCTGTCAGCGTCTGGACCTGTTCTCCGATGCATTGGTCGCAATCGACGGCAGCAAGTTCAAGGCGGTGAACCATCGCGACCGCAACTTCACCAGCGCCAAGCTCGAACGACGCATGCGCGACATCGAGTCAAGTATCGCTCGCTATCTTGCGGCGATGGACACAGCGGATCGTCAGGAGCCTGCAATCGCAAAGGTCAGGACAGAGCGACTGCAGGACAAGATTGCGGCCTTGAAGGAACAGATGCGAAGCCTCAAGGAGATCGAGGTCCAACTCAACGCGGCACCCGACGGACAGGTATCGCTCACGGATCCGGATGCCCGTTCGATGAAGACACGAGGAACGGGAGTCGTCGGCTACAACGTCCAGACGGCGGTTGACGCGAAGCACCATCTGATCGTCGCGCACGTCGTTACCAATGACGGCATTGATCGTGATCAGTTGACGTCGATGGCGAAGCTTGCCCGTACAGAGATGGGTGTCGACAAGCTCACCGCAGTTGCAGATCGCGGCTACTACAAGAGCGAAGAGATACTCGCATGCCATGAGGCTGGAATAAGCGTGTTCGTTCCAAAGACGGTGACATCGAGCGCAACGGCTCATGGCCGCTTCGGCAAGGAAGACTTCATTTACAACGCACAGACGAACGAATATCGGTGCCCAGCAGGCGAGCGGCTCATCTGGCGATTCTCGACCGTTGAGCGCGGCCTGAAACTCAGTAAGTACTGGAGTTCGAATTGCCAGCAATGTCCGCTAAAAGGGGACTGCACGCCAGGTCCTCAACGTCGCGTGACACGCTGGGAACACGAAGCTGTTCTTGATGAGATGCAGGCGCGACTTGATCATGCGCCTGAGATGATGCGCATCCGGCGACAGACTGTCGAGCACCCCTTCGGCACGATCAAGGCATGGATGGGCGCCACTCATTTCCTGACGCGGACCATAGAGCGGGTGAGCACGGAGATGAGCTTGCACGTGCTGGCGTACAACATCAAGCGAGTGATCAGGCTACTCGGTTCCGAAGCGGTTATGAAGGCGATGCGGGCGTGACGCCCGTATGGGCTTGTCGAGCCTTCGTGATGTGTGCGGCTGTGATTTGACGTTCGGCTTGCCGCAATTGACATGCGGCGATCCGCGCCGAGACAGGTTTCATCAATTCCCAGTGGCTAGGCGTTTTGACACGCTCTGGGCCGGTTTGCGACGGTCGCGATCGCGACCGCGGTGGTGTTCGATAAAACGTTCGTTTTCATGGACGCCGCCACTGGCAACGCCGCCGTCTGCGGATGCACCGGCCCACGGTCCCCCGTTTGTGCAGAATATCCGTTGCGTAAAACAGCGTTCGATTTATTGTCTGGCGTTGACTATAGTGTACGAAATTCCTGATGGCGGGAAGACATGCACATTGGTTACGCACGCGTCAGCACGCGTGAACAAAACGTCGCACTACAGGTTGACGCGCTCAAGGCGGCCGGATGCACCAAGGTGCTCACGGAAGTCGCCAGCGGCGTCGCGACCGAGCGTCCGATTCTGACCCACCTGCTCGACGATGTGCGCGCGGGCGACGTGATCGTCATCTGGAAACTGGACCGGCTTGGCCGCTCGCTCAAGCATCTGATCGACGTCGTCGGGCTGCTGTTGCAGCGCGAGGTCGGTCTCAGGAGTCTGAACGACCCGGTGGATACGACGACAGCACAAGGTCGTCTCGTGTTCAACCTGTTCGCTTCGCTCGCAGAGTTCGAGCGCGACGTGATCCGGGAGCGTACGCAAGCGGGTCTGACTGCGGCGCGCGCACGCGGTCGCAAAGGGGGCCGCCCCAAAGGATTGCCGGTGAAAGCCGAACCGACGGCCTACGCTGCTGAAACGCTGTATCGCGAAGGCAAGCTGAGTGCTGAACAGATCGCGCAGCGCCTTCACATTTCCAAGAGCACGCTGTACGCCTATCTGCGCCATCGTGGCGTGTCAGTGGGCGTGCGAGCCGCCCGATAGCGGTAACAGATCGCCCGTGCCGCGCAAAACGATCCCCGCCGAGTCCCTGATCGACCTGACCCGGCAACTGGCGGTGTTGCCGGTCCGCAGTCATGAACGGCGCCTGGCGGTCGCCGAGGCGGCACGTGGTTATGGCGTGTCGGAACCGACACTCTATCGGGCGCTGGCCGAACGTTGCCGCCCCAAAGGACTGCGACGTGTCGATCGCGGCACGCCGCGCGTCCTGCCGCAAGATCAGATGGAGCGCTATTGCGAGCTGATCGCGGCGATCAAGATGCGCACGTCGAACAGGAAAGGTCGTCACCTGTCGACGGCCGAGTCGATCCGGCTGCTGGAGAAGTTCGGCATTGAAACGCCGGATGGTCTGGTTCGGGCTCCGGTAGAGACGCTGAACAAGAGCACGGTGAACCGTTACCTGCGGCAATGGGGCTATGACCGGGCGACACTGGGACGACCGCCGCCGGCGGTGCGTTTTCAGGCCGAGCACAGCAACGACTGCTGGCAATTCGACTTGAGCCCGTCGGATCTGAAATACGTGGAAGCCCCATCGTGGGTGCGCGCCGACCAGAAGGCGCCGACGCTGATGCTGTTCAGCGTCGTCGACGATCGCAGCGGCGTCGTGTACCAGGAATATCGCTGCGTCTACGGCGAAGATGTGGTCGCAGCGCTTCGCTTCCTGTTCAATGCGATGGCGGAAAAAGTTTCACCCGATCTGCCTTTGCGGGGCATTCCGCGCATGTTGTATGCAGACAATGGTCCGGTGACCCGCAGCCAGGTGTTCCAGCGTGTGATGCGCTATCTCGGCGTCGAGGTGCGCACGCATCTGCCAGCCGGCAAAGATGAGCGGCAACGATATCGGGCCCGTGCGACGGGCAAGGTCGAGCGGCCGTTCCGCACGGTGAAGGAGGTGCACGAAACGTTGTATCACTTCCAGAAACCACAAGACGAGACCGAAGCCAATGCGTGGTTGCACAATTTCCTGATTCGCTACAACGCGATGGATCATCGGTCCGGTGAGGGTTCGCGCATCGAGGACTGGTTGCAGCATCTGCCGGCCGAGGGGGTCCGCGCTGTGTGCAGTTGGGAGCGCTTCTGCACCTTCGCGCGTGAGCCAGAGCAGCGTAAGGTCGCGATCGATGCACGCGTCTCGATCGAAGGCATTCGTTATGAGGTCGATCCCGATCTGGCGGGCGAAGATGTCGTGCTGTGGTGGGGGCTGTTCGATCAGGAATTGTTCGTCGAGCACGGCGATCGGCGTTACGGTCCGTACCTCCCGGTCGATGGGCCGATTCCGCTGAACCGCTACCGCGCGTTTCGCAAGACGGCGGCGCAAACCCGTAGCGAGCGCATTGAGGCGCTAGCCGCACAACTCGGTTTGCCGCGTGAAGCCCTGGAGAGTCGACCTGACGTTGCCGCGGTCCTGGTGCAACCTGGCGACATACCGACGCAAGTCTTCGTTGACCCCGATCCGTTCCGGCAACTGACCTACGCGTCGACGCTAGAGGCCAAACGGGCGATCGCGCAGTATCTCGGGCGGGCGCTGGCGACGCTGCCGGCGGAACAGCTGGACGCCATCAATGTCGTGGTGAACGCGACATTGAACAAGCAGGACGTGCTGGCGCGGGTCCGTGCCTGCGTGCCATCACCGGAGGAACTGCCCGATGCTGAGTGATATTCGAAGTTACTACGGCCTGACGCGCGAGATCAGCCTGGCTGGGCAATCGACGTATTTCGAGACGACCCAGTCGCAGCACGTCGTGAAGGAACTGAAGCTGGCGATCAAGGACGGCAAGCTGATCGTGCTGGCCGGCATCGTCGGTACAGGCAAGACGACCACGTTGCGTAAAATCCAGGATGCGCTGGAGGAAGACAAGGAGAAGGAAATTCTGGTCGCGAAGGCGCTGTCAGTGGATGGCGGCCAGATCTCCCTCGGCACGTTGATACTCGCGCTCTTCTGCGATCTGACGACGGTGAAGGATGACCCGATGCCGACGCAGACGGAGCGCCGCGAGCGCGCGCTGCGCGCGTTGATCCGCAAACGCAGGAAGCCGGTTGCCCTGTTCATCGACGACGCCCATCAGCTTCATCCGAAAACCTTGATCGGCCTGAAGCGCCTGATGGAAATCGTGCGTGACGGCAAGGGGACGTTGTCGATCGTTCTGGCCGGTCATCCGAAATTGAAAAACGACTTGCTGCGCCCGTCGATGGAAGAAATCGGCGCGCGCAGCGCGTTGTTCGAGCTCGACGGCTCTGATCGCGCAGGTGACCGCTCCACGGACCAAAATCGATACCTTGATCACGGACGCTGCGGCGGCGTTGCTGTGTGATCGTCTGACGACGCCGCTGCAGTTCGAACTGTATGTGACGCGGGCGTTTGAGGAAGGGTTCCGCGTCGGCCAGAAGCCGGTTGATGTCGATACGATCAACGATATTCTGGCCCCTGATCTGGACGGGCTCGAGGCTCGCTTGACGCGCAACGGGTACAACGCAAAAGTGTTGACCGACATGCTGGGCGCCAAACCGAAGGAGGTGCGGGCCTTTCTCGGTGGGCATCTTCCTCCCGAACGGACGCAGGAACTGCATGACCATCTGCTGGCCGCCGGCGTGCCCGTTTAGCGTTCTCACGGAATGTGGATCCTGGCCGATGTTATCGCGCCGTTCTCAAATAATGTGGGCTCATTCTCACTTAATGTGGTCCCAGGGGCACCGATATTCTCAGCTAATCTGATCCCGAAACCGCCGATGTTATCGCGCCCTGCGATTTATGTTATCGAGCCGCCACAGGTACTGTGGTTCGTCGGGGTCCGGATTCTGCATATCTGACGCGATCCCGCTCAACAAAAAAGCCCGCACATGCGGGCTTTTTTCTCCAGCGATTGAATTGCGTAGCCGCGCCGTACTAACGGATCACGATGGCACAAAGTTCGCGTAAAAAACGGTGTCATCGTCGCCGTCGCTGAGCGGGCGTAGATAGAGCTGCTGCCCGGCATCAACCGGAAAAGCCAGCTTGGCAGACTCGAATGTGAAACTTAGCTCCAGCCACGCATCGCAGTGGTCATACTCGGTAATACCGAAGCGGGTGTTGGCGTCGTCACTATAGGCATAAATTCCAGGGTGTTCTAGAAAACCGATGATGCCACCGCCCGGGGGGCCACCGTACCCTATGGTTCGACCATCGGCCGTCTTCACCGCAAACGGTGTTGCACCTTCCCAGTTGAAGTGGCAGTTAGGATCTGCGTTAGCCTGATCCTGAGTCATGACGTCGACACACACGCTCCCGTCCGGATGGACGCGCACAAAGAAGGTTTGGTTTTCTCTGGCTTGCAAGGTAAACATGATGGCTCGCTTATAAAAGTCGATTCTGGCACGGGCCCATGGGTCCCGGGGAAACTGCGCATCACCTTACTGATATCTGACAGTCCGGGCTGCGAAGCCGCAATACCCAGAATTGATCAGACGATATGCATTGTCTGAGAAAGTCCGCGCACTCGTCCAGCGCTAAATCGTGCGGCATTGACGATAGAACGCGCCTTTCTCATCCTTTCCGGAAGTGTGTTCTGTGCCGACTCGTCGTCGGATCGTGGCGCATCTCCATTTCGAGTGATGAAGTGAAACCGCCGATGCCGTCGATCCGAGACACGACACGTTTCACCAGCCACGGCGTCGCATCGATATCCGGTTTGAAGCTCTTCGCGTTCACGGTCATTTCGGGGTACACGTCGGGTCGGCCGAGCGCGAGTGTCATATCGAACGTCGCCTGACCGCGCTGCGTGCGCGCGTATTCAGCCTTGGCCGCCGCTTCCGCATCAGCGCGCGATCCATAGATTTCGGAGAGCGTGCCATTCTGGGGGCTGAGGCCTCTATGCGGCCTCCTTTAGCGCTGCTGGTTCTTCCGCTCTCATTCCCGGAAACCAGCGAGCGAAGGTTTTCCGCAGATCGTCGTTCAGGACCTGCACGCGGGTTTGCAGCAGCAGATGCGCGCCGCGCTGGGTCCAACGCATCTGCTGTTTTTTCACAAAGCGCTTGCTGACCACGTAGTTCACGGTCGACTCGACAAACGCCGTGGAAATTGTCTCATCGTGCCGGTAGCGGTCGCCGTAGTTCGGAATGAACGTCTGGTTGGCCGCGATATAGGCGCGCGAACCCGGTCGTCGGCGGTGATCCACCAGACAGTGCCATCATCGGTCACCCAAGGTTCCAAGCGCCGCGCTGTCTCACCAGCGCAATGTGCGAACGCCAGTACCAGCGCTCTTATAAAGCACTCTCATGCTAGTGAGACACGCTGACTGTCCGGATAAGCCGCGCTGTTCAAGGTGTCGGAAATGGTTGTGCGCCGTGCGCTCAAGATCGCAAACCTGTCGCCGGTGCTGCTCGATCTTCTGCGCGATGACAAGCTGGACTACGAGCAGGCGAAGGTGCTTGCGCTGGCCGACGATCACGCGACGCAGGAGCGCGTGTGGAATGACGCTCAGACGCCATGGCTGCGTCGTCCCCCGGAACTTCGTGCGGCGCTGACGAAAGCGGAGCTCGACGCCAGCGAGAATCCGCTCGCAAAGTTTGTCGGGCTGGATGCGTACGAGGCCGCAGGCGGTTTTGTGCGGCGCGACCTGTTTTCCGACGACCAGAACGCCGGATACATCGCGGATGCGGACTTGCTGCATCGCCTTGCGACCGACCGCCTGATCGAGCTATCGCAAACGGTCGCCGCAGAAGGCTGGTCGTTCGTGGAGGTGCGGACCCGTTTCGACCAGGCCGAACTGTTCCAGTACCATCGGATTGCATCGACCACGCGCAAGCCGACCAAAGCCGAAAAGGCCGAGCTTGCGAACCTTGTCGCTGCGCGCGACGAGGCGAAGGCCGCGCTCGATGCGTATTACGCTGATCAGGAAAGCGAGGAGGATGAGGCGCTTTGGGAAAAGCTGGACAACGCGCTTAACGATGCTTCGGCTGCTGTTGACGCCTATGCCGAGCGCTTCGAAACGTTCGCCGCCGACGACATGAAGCAGGCCGGTGCGTTCGTCGCCATTGACGAGGACGGAAAGGTGCAGATCACGCGTGGCCTGCGGTGCCGGGAAATCAACGACGCCGACGCGGGCAGTATCGCTCACTTCTCGCATGCGCAACGAAATCGTGACCTGCCCCCGAAGGCCAAGCCGCTGCACGGCGAAAAGCTGTGCAAACGGCTGACCGCGCACCGCACGGCTGCGGTACAGATCGAGCTTGCGCGACAGCCGACCGTTGCGCTGGCCGTGCCGATGTACCGGATGATCCCCACCGTGTTCGATAACGTGTACGGACAGTCATACATCGATCATGCGGTGCGGATCGACGTGCATACGTCGCGCGCTGCGCTGGTGTCGAACGCCGACGACATGGCCGGCAGCGCCGCATGGAAGGCGCTTGAAGGCGAGCGGGCGAAGTGGAGCCGGATGCTGCCGAAGCGCACCGATGAACTGCTCGCGTGGCTGCTGCAACAGGACGCGGGCGTGATGTCGAACCTGTTTGCATTCTGCGTGGCCGCGACGGTAGACAGCATCAGTCCCGTTGACCGGGCGCACCCGGTCAACGAAGTGGCGAACACGCTGGAGCTCGACCTCACGCGCTACTGGAAGCCAACGCGTGCCGGGTACTTCGAGCACGTCTCCAAAGATCGTATCGTGACCGTTGTCGGCGAGACGGTTTCGCCGCAGGCCGCAGGCGAACTGCGCGGGATGAAAAAGGGGGACGCCGCCGCTGCCGCCGAGCTTCGCATGGCGGACTCGGGCTGGTTTCCGGAAGTGCTGCGCAACCGTGGGGTGCCGAAACATGTCACGTACGGCCATCGGGAGGATGACGAGGAAAGCGATGCCGACAGCACGCAGGATGAGCGCAACGAGGGGGAGGCGGAGGAAGCCGAAGCCGCCTGAGCCGTGATGCACTTCGCGTAAGTGCAGGTTGTCACATGCCGCCGTCCGGGTGAAAGCCCGGGCGGCTTTTTGCGCCCCGCTTGCGGTGTGGGCAAAAAAAGAGCCGAGGCCGGTAACGGCCTGGCTCCGCAAACACACGCCGTGCGGATCGGACGACCAGCCGGCTAGCCTCATTAACGGCGCGGCAGCAAAACCCTGAATACCGCCCCATATCTGCAAGGCCTTTGTTGCGCCTCGCGACCGTCAGGCGGATTGGCGCGCGCCTGCGCGCCCGTATCGAGGGCCACGGGGACCCATGCAGAATGCATGGGGAGCGGCCCGACCCGGCGCAGCGCGGCGGGGCGATGCGGTTCAGGGTTTCGTGTGCTGAGGATATTTTTTCTTGAGCGCGTCAATATCGGCATTGCTCACGCGAGGTTCGCCGTACTGTTCGGCGTAGAGGCGGTTCAACTGCATGCTTGAGAGGTGGGGATTCTCAGACTGCAATTGCTCGAAGGTTTTGATGCGTGTCTGGGCCGGTGCCGGTGCCGGTGCATCGGTCGTGGGAGGCGCAGGCTTGTGCGCTTCGAGAGGGGCTGTTGCTCGGGAGGCTGTCACGGGGGCCGGGGCGCTGGGGCGGGCTGCCGCAGCGCCGGATTTGCGTCCGGAACCAGGCGGAGAGGCGGTCTTTCGAAGCCTGTACAGGGTTCCGTGAAACGTCCGAAGGGAGATATCGAGTCCCTGTTCGCGCAAGGTATTCAGGATATCAACGGCGGGAACACGAGCGGCGAGCGCCGCCTCGATGTCCGGAAGGAGGGTCTTGAGATGCGAAGCCTTGCTGCGTTTCGGGCTTGTGCTGGCAAGGCGGCGCAGCGCGGAAGCAAGCTGTTCGTGATCCATTGGGGAAATGGCGAATAAATGTAGTATGAGCGTAGTATGAATGACGACAGCATGTAGGGGCAAGGTTGTATTGTGTAGTATTCCGATGCAATGCGCGATGTACTGGCGTAGTAGAGTCTTAGAATATGCGTAGGAAATATTGTTTGGAGAAAGTGGGGCGAGGCACGTCGAATATGTTTACGCAACGCTACGCGTTCCGTAAAATATTTCGTGCCAAAGGGGCGGGCCCCTTTGAAACCCCGACGCGGTCTATTGCCGCGTCAGCGTGTCGGCAGCTCCGTTACCGACACTAAGCACTGCCTGGTATGCGTAATGAATATGTAGCGAATACGGACGTCCAGCGATGATTCCGAGTAGCGAATGGGTGATCCAGCTTGTAGTGGGGCCGCGTGCCGACGAGCGCGGCAGCGAGCCGCGTTATCTGCCGTGGGCAGGCTATACGTGGCCAATGACGGGTGACCAGGCGATGCGCGCGCTGCGCGAGTGCGAGTTGCGGTGGCCGGAATACGAGTTTCGCGCGCATCCCATCGATGACGACGGCAGGTCCTTCGCGATGGTCGGCGCCGAGATCGACCGTAGTCGTTCGACGGGGCTCTGGTAATGCCACGGCAGAAGAGCAATGACGGGGCAGGGCTGGGCAAGCCGATCGCGTTCCGTTTGTCGGATGCGGATCGCGCAGCGTACCTCGCCAAGGTGGCGCAAAGCGGGATGACGCAATCTGAGTTTTTCCGGCAGGCGGTGCTGACCAACCGTACGCAGGTGATTGCGCGCCCGGTGGCGAGCGGAGACCGCAAGCGGTTGCTGTACATCTTCAACAAGACCAGCAACAACCTGAACCAGATTGCCCACCGCGCGAACTCGGAGCACGTTCGCGGGAAGCTTTCGGAGGCGACCTACGAGCAACTGCTCACGCAATTGCAGCTCATCGGGCAGTACCTCAAGGCAACCCTGAACAAGGTCGACTGAGTGTGTCACGAACACGGGCGTGAGTCCGTGATGCTGTACCGAAGATGGGATCTGGCCTCCCGAAGTCGGCTTGCAGGAGTCGGCTTCAAACCGCCCAGTGCTGCTGCGCTCAAAAGGCGTGGTGGTGAGCGACTGTGGAAAAGGCGTCAACTAAAGACGTCAGGTACGTGTTGAGAAGATGAGCGAAAGCAAACCGTCCGATGACGCATCGTTACCTTGTAAAAGCGCTGTCAGAACCGAGGCCGTCAGTCAGCTTCGGGATAAGTCGGGACGACACCTGTTTACGGACCCGTCGGCAGCCGGTGTAAAGGCGGCATGATCTCAACGCAGGCTTTGGTATGGAACGTGAGAACCTTGTTCCGGATGTGAAGGGAAATGACAAATGGCAGACACCATGAGAAAGAATACCGATGCCGGAACGAGGGGCGGAGCGGCCCGTAGTAGTGTTGAAGCCTTTGTAATGAAGGTGGAGCGAAGGGGCGGCGTTATCCGGTTGACGAACGTTGCCAACCTGCGTTGCGGGGATGAGTGACATGACATCAACAAAACCGTATGGCATTGCGAAGCGCATGGTGTGGAAGGCTTACCAGTTGGTGAAGGCCAACCGCGGTGCTGCTGGCGTGGACGATGAAACCATTGCCATGTTCGAGCAGAACCTTTCGGGAAATCTGTACAAGTTGTGGAATCGGATGTCGTCGGGGTCGTACTTCCCGCCGCCGGTGAAGCAGGTTGAGATTCCGAAGGCCAAGGGCGGCACGAGAAAACTGGGGGTGCCCACGGTGTCGGATCGGATTGCTCAAACTGTGGTCAAGCTCATGATCGAGCCGACACTTGAGCCGGTGTTTCACCCGGATTCCTATGGGTATCGACCGGGCAAATCGGCGAAACAGGCAATTGCCGTGACGCGTACGCGTTGCTGGAAATACGACTGGGTTGTTGAGTTTGACATCAAGGCGGCGTTCGACCAGATCGATCATGTGTTGTTGTTAAAGGCGGTGCGACGCCACATCAAGGAGGACTGGATCCTGCTGTACATCGAGCGGTGGCTGACTGCACCGTTCGAAACTGCGGAGGGGACAAGTTTGTCCCGAACGCGGGGTACACCGTAGGGGGGAGTGGTCAGCCCGAACTTGATGAATCTGTTTATGCACTATGCGTTCGATAGCTGGATGCAGCGGACTTGGCCTCAGTCTCCCTTTGCGCGTTACGCCGACGATGCGGTGGTTCATTGCCGCAGCCTGGCGCAGGCGCAGGCCGTGATGCGAGCGATTGCAACACGGCTGGAAGAATGTGGCCTGACGATGCATCCGGAGAAGTCGAAGATCGTGTATTGCAAGGACAGTAATCGCACTGGCACTTATCCGAATGTGCAGTTCACATTCCTCGGTTTTACGTTCAGACCGAGGGAGGCAGTGGACAAATACCGCAGGCAATTTACCAGTTTTCTACCGGCGGTGAGCAGCGATGCGCTCAAGCGGATGAGGAAGACAGTGCGGAGCTGGCGAATACATCGACGAACATCGGCGACGCTTGATGAACTTGCGCAGCAATGCAACACGACGATACAAGGGTGGTGGAACTACTATGGGGCGTTCTATCGGACGGCGATGCACGGCCTTTTCGGCTACGTTGACCAACGGCTTGAGCAGTGGGCTCGACGAAAGTTCAAGAGGTTGCGGCAGCACAATCGGCGTAGTCATGAATGGCTACACAAGATGGCGGCCATCCACCCCAGATTGTTTGTCCACTGGCGTGTCGTTGGGACGAAGGTTGGATAACGGGAGCCGTATGAAGCGCGAGCTTCACGTACGGTTCTGCGAGAGGCTCGGGGCGAAACTCCCCGGGTCTACTTACCTAGCGATGGGAATGGATCAAAAGCAGGCTGCCATCATGGCTGCCGTCGAGCTGGAGACGAAGCTGCACTTCGATCGCGATCATGACGGTGCGCGTACGCTAACGCAGCCGGACTGCGACAGCGCCCGGGCGTTCGTCGATGCCGCTGGCCATCTGCTGCTGTCGATCGTGCACAGCACGCTGCATTTGCGCATCGAAGGGGCGGAGCGCTGGCTCGCCGGGCGCGGGACGCTGGAGTAGGACGATGCTCATACGCGTACGCGGCTATCACGACGGGATCAAGGCATACCTGGAGAAGGGCCAGAAGCAGGGTCGCGAAATGGAACGCGACGAGATGGACGAGCGCGTGATACTCGCCGGCGATCTCGATCTGACGAACGACATCATCCAGTCGATCGACACGGACGCCGAGCGCTACCTGAATGTCACGCTGTCATTCAAGGAAGACGAGGTCGACCGCGAGCTGTTAGGTGAGATTGTTCGGGAGTTCGAGGCGTTTGCGTTTGCCGCGTACCGTCCGGATGAATATAACTTCTACGCCGAAGCGCACGTGCCGCGGATCAAGAGCTATGCGGACCGCAAGACGGGCGAGCCCGTCGAGCGCAAGGTACACGTGCATGTGGTGATCCCGGAAATGAATCTGGTGACAGGCCGACGTCTTGATCCGTTCGGGAAGGTCGACTATAACGAGCGCTACCTGGAGGCTTTTCAGGAGCACATCAACGCGAAGTATGGACTTGCGAGTCCGAAAGACAACCGGCGTGTGCAGTTCACCGACGCGTCCGAGATGATCAGCCGGTACAAGGGCGACGTATTCGAGGGCGCTAACCGCGGACTGAAGGCCTCGATCCTCGCGGCGGTGATGACGCGTGACGTCAAGCGATATGACGACTTCAGGGCGTTGCTCACGGAGTACGGCGAGACGCGCACGCGCAATGCCGGCAGGGAGTCGGAGTACGAGAACGTCAAGCCGATCGGCGCGCCGAAGGGTGTCAACCTGAAGGAATTCGTGTTCTCGCGTGAATTCATCGAGCTTGATGCCACGGCTAAACGTGAGGCGCTCGAATCGAATGTGCATGTGCAGTACGTCGAGCCGGGTGTACCGCGCGATACGCCACTGGTCTATCTCGATGCGCTCGGCGCGTGGCACGACACGCGCGCGCGAGAGATCAAGTATCTGAACAGCGGTAGCAGTTTTTACAAGACGTATCAGGCCGCGTCGCCGGCGGAGCAGCGACGCATTCTCGAACACCGTGAACAGCGGTTCTACGATGCAACAGGAGGGCTCAATGAGCGCACTCGAGAGCGAACACAACAGCGCCACGATCGATTCGGACACTGGCGAGATTGGAGGCGGATGGGAGCCGCCGGAGCAGGAGGGCGTGCGCGAGAGCACGGCGCCGGGAGGGAGCCGGAAAGGGCAGGGCAGTCGCAGCAATGGTGGAACGAGCTCGAACGCGCGCACCGCGAGATCACAGGACGATGGCGAGCCGGAGCGGATCACGACCTTGACGCTCGCTTCGATCGATCCGGCACGCCGTCCCAATCCGCCCACCGTGTGCATGGCATGTCCGGCCGCGGTGTGGATGGCGACGCCGCGCGAAGTCAAGTGCTTCTGCCGCCTGATGCATTACTGGAGCTGGGAAACCAGCAAGCCGAACGAATTGACGCATTGCGATGGTCTGGCGATCGCGAGCGAGCGGGAAGAGGACAGCTAGAAACATCGGTGCCGCGGCCCCGATGGCGCGAAGGTGCCGACCGCGACTTCGAACCCGGCGGAAGTTACGACGAGACGGACGGGCGCTGGCAATGGCCGGGCGAGCCCGATGCTGTTGCCAGGTCCGGCGGCGAACCCGAATGGAAAGTGAGGGTCGATCGCATGTTTGTCGCCTGGGACCAGGCAGACGAGGCGGGGCGGACGCGTCTTGCGCGTACCGGTGCCGGGAAGTTCATGCGGGCCGGAGGACAGTTCGACTCACGCGAGCCTTTTGGTCTGAGCGATGCGTCTGGCGGTAGCCGCATTCCTGCAGGGTTCGGGCCACGTGAGGAGATCCGCAACCTCGCGGATGTGCAATCGTTCGATGCGATCGAATCGCTGCCCTTCGAGATCCGGCCAACCGATGCGCAGTTTCCGACGGACGGCGCGTCGGTCGATTTCAATGCACGTGCGCGCGCGTCGACCGGGCGCGCGGCGGATACCGTTCGCGACCAGTTTGCACGTGACCTGTCCGAGGCTCGCAGGGCACGACGGGCCCGGGAGCGGGAGGAGTTCACCGAGATCCGCGCGACGCTCGACGCGGGCCGGCTGCTGGCCGCGCTCGCGCACTCGCACGGACTGATCGTCGAAAAGTATTTGATCGGTAAAGGCGCGGACGGCGGTGACAGAATCCAGACCGGCTCGCGCAATCTGAATGTGTCTGACTTCCTCACCAAAGAGATGAACCTGTCATGGGAGGAGGCGGCGCAGTTGCTGCGCGAGACCTATCGTGCACAGACAGGACGTGATCCGGAGCATGCACCGAGGCGTACGCCTGAACGGGACCTATGGGGCGAGTTCCAGCAATGGCGATCGGCATACCGGAACGAGCTACGTCGCGCGTGGGATGCGCAGGCCGATCATGAGAGTGAGCGGCGAAAGGCGGTCAAATCTGAGTTCTACAGTTCCCGCAGCGCGCTCATTGAACGCCCGCGCATGGACCTGTCAGGCGCGCAGCGCCGCGAGCAGCTGTCCGCAGCACGTGTTGCGCGCCTTGAGGCAGAGGCCGCGCTGCGTGTGCAGATCGCGAAAGAGCGGGATGCGCTGAAGGGCGCCGCAAGCCGGCCGTTGACCGAGCAGTATCGTGACTTCCTGCAGGAGCGCGCTCAGGAAGGCGACGAACGGGCGCTGCGTGAGCTGCGCCGGATGCAGCAGATCCGCCTGCGGACGAAACGTGCAGACGACGAACGCGCGGTCAATTTCAGTGCGCCGTCTCATGCGGTGAGGCGACCGGCAGCCCACGATCGCAACGAGATCATCTACGCGGGCCCGGCGATCACGTACGAGGTGCGGGCCAGCGGCGAGGTCGACTACCGGAAGGACGGCGTGGAGTTCCTCGTCGACGAGGGCCGCACATTGCGCCTGTGGGATAGCGAGCGCGAGGCGATCGAGATTGCGCTGCATTTCGCGCAGCAGAAGTTCGGCTCCGCGCTTTCGCTGTCCGGACCCGAGGCGTTCCAGGCGGCCGCCGCGCGCGTAGCAGCCGACACTCGCATGCCCATCGTGTTCGATCAGCCGCACCTGGAGAGTATCCGGCAGGTCCGGCTTGCGGAGCTCGATGCCGAGGCGCTGGAACGTCGGGCAGCGCAGCGTGAGCGCGACGCGTGGGAGCGCGACGAGCTGCGCAATGCCGTGCGCCATCCGCCGCCACCCGCTCGGGAAGATCCGTCCAATCCAGACCAGGATGCGGGATCGCCCGCTGATCCCGATGCACCCGGCAACGGGCCAGATATTGACCGATGAATCATCAATCTGAGAGAAGAAAATGAATCAGCTTGCACACATCGACCGCGACCGCCCGGTTGCGATCGCGCCCGGCGTAATCTTCAGCGGCCCGCCGTCGCAGATCGTAAATCTGCCGAGCTACATCAAGCGCGGCGTCGGCGCGATCGCTGTTTTTGCCGCCTACCTTTATGCGCTGACGCGCCGGCCAGCGCCCTGGTTTGCACCGGTCGTCGCGTTGCTCACGATCGCGGTGGGCGTCGTCGTCGCGTACCTGCGTACGGCGTACACCGAAACCATCATTGACGCGGCCCGCATCACCTGCAGGCAGGGCATTCTCAGCCGGCAGGTGCAGAGCCTCGAACTCTTCCGTATCGAGGATGCGACGTCGTTGCATCCCTGGTGGCAACGACCTTTCGGTATTGGCACGGTGCTCGTGCTGACCAGCGACTCGAAAAATCCGCAGTGGCGTCTTCCCGGCATGCGCGGCGCCGAGCAGCTGAGAGGCGAACTGAATCGTGCCGCGATCGCGTTGCGCGACGCGAAGGGGCATTCGCGAAGTCAACATGGGTCGGCTGTAAAGCCGATCGCGGCCTGGCACCGGAAGGCCGCCGTAGCAATCGCGAAAAGCCGGATGGAGCTGTGATCGCGCAACTTCTGGTCGAGCGGCGAGAGACTTTACGCAATATTCCGACGCGACGCTCGAAGAAGCGCGGATCGAGTCAGCCGGCATCGTCACGCGGCCGGAAGGACGGGATCAGCGCAGCCGGCAGCGCCTACAATTGACCAACCATGTTGGGCGCAACCGGGAGGGCAGCAGTCACTGCTGCAAGCCGGCGGCGCGCCGTCGGCGCGGTTGCGGGCTGCGTGGCGACCGTTGATAATCGCCGCAAATGCGCCGGCACTGCCGGCCAATATTTTCCACAGGGCAGTATGACGGAAATGTCTTTCGACGTAGGTGACTATAACGCCTGGCTGACTGGTCTTAAGTCGCGTGTTGAGCAGGCGCGGCAGCGGGCCGTTTTGTCGGTCAACCGGGAACTGATTTCGCTGTATTGGCAGATCGGGCATGAAATCCTTGACCGGCAGGGGCGGGCGGGGTGGGGCGCAAAGGTCGTTGACCAGTTGGCACGCGATCTGCGCACGGCGTTTCCCGACATGCGCGGATTTTCGCCGCGGAACCTGAAGTACATGCGGGCGCTGGCCGAGGCCTGGCCGGGCAAAGAGTTTGTGCAACAGGCTGTTGCACAATTGCCCTGGTCCCATGTCGTCACGTTGCTCGACAAGCTGAAAGCGCCGGAAGCACGCGATTGGTATGCTGAAAAGTCGATCGAACACGGCTGGTCCCGAAACGTGCTGGTGATGCAGATCGAGAGTCGCCTGCGGGAAAGACAGGGCAGCGCCGTGACAAATTTTCGCGACCGCCTGCCTCCTTCGCGGTCCGATCTAGCCCGCGATTCGCTCAAGGATCCTTACATCTTCGATTTTCTGGGCCTGACTGAAAGCGCTCAGGAACGGGACATCGAAAACGCGCTCACCCGGCACATCACCCGTTTCCTGCTTGAGCTTGGTGCCGGGTTTGCATTTGTGGCGCGGCAATACCGCCTGGTAGTCGGAGGAGACGAGTTTCTTGTCGACCTGCTCTTTTACCATCTCAAGCTGCGGTGTTACGTTGTCGTCGAATTGAAAACAACGCCATTCAAGCCCGAATATGCCGGTCAGCTCAATTTCTATCTCTCAGCCGTGGATGCCCAAGTCAAAGGGCCGCACGACGAGCCCACGATAGGCTTGCTACTGTGCAAGGAAAATAATCGCTTGGTGGCCGAATACGCGCTGCGCGGGATTGCAAGTCCTATGGGCGTCGCTGAGTATCAGTTGCTGCGCGATATCCCGGCGCCTCTGATGCCTAACCTGCCGTCGATTGAGCAGATTGAGGCGGAACTCCAGACGGACAACGCCTCTGGATTATCTGATCAACCATAGCATGGACTATCAAGTTACCTACGAGCACAGCCTGCGGTCGGCGCCGGACGTTTTCATCGTTCACGTCCCGTCGCAGATGGTCTGCAATGTACCGGCCACGGTGCCTCGGGCCTTATTGCCCGAGTTCATCATCAAACTGATTCTCGAGCGGTCCCCGTCGATTGGTCGAATTCGCAACCTGAGGATTATTTGATAATCGTGCCTTAGTGGCTCGTGGGATGAGCAAACCGTCGTGATGACCCCGGATCTTTGAATGAGGGGAACCCAGAACGCAGGGCACGAGCAGGAGAGGGCTGAACATCTGCGGAGGAAACCGACATTGTCGCCGGTGTGCATGGTTGCAAAGGGGCGGCCGCATTTCGACTTTGCATGTCCGGAGCGGTCTGCGGGCCGCCAGATCATTAAATGCAACGCAGCTAATACGACTTATCGGCATTGATGCCACGCAAAAAAAACGGCCCGCACGTCGCGGACCGGGTCTGGCGGAGCAGAGACGGGCGGCCAGTTTGCCCGCCAGCCCCGCCGCTGCTCCGTGTGTGGTCACGTGCCGTAAGTACCGACCACGTCTACATGATAGTCACTGCACCGGCGCGCGGCGGAAGTTTTTCAGTCGCGTCGCACCACGGGCGGTGTAAATGAAGGCCCTGATAGTCAGAGCTATCATACCCTTCGTTTCAGGACACTGGCCCTTATAGGAACCGGACGACGCTTGGTGTGACGTCGCGGTGCACCGACGCGTGACCTGAGGACGCGGGACTGGATTGACATGGTGTGACCGCAGCCGCGAAGCGCGCGGCCACGCGCAACAGAAGACGTTGAAAACGCAGAGACGTGCTCGGCGGTCTGCGCCGGTCGACCCTCGGGGAAGACTGGACCTCCGGCGCAGAACCCGGGCGTTGACGTTTCGCGGTCAGCGTCCTGGACCGTGCGCGGGCCAGATTCCCCGGGCGACTTCACTCGGTGCGTGCCCGGCACGACAGGACGACGTGCCTGTCGCGGACCACATGCGGCTGCGTGCCGATTGCGCGAAGGCGCGCCGATCGGGTAGGGTGACGAGATTTCAACCACAACGAGGAAGTCACAATGAACAAGCAGGAACTGGTGGATGCAGTCGCCGCGAAGACCGGAGATAGCAAGGCAGCGACGGGCGAGACGATTGACTCGGTGATCGCGGCCATCACCGGCGCGCTGACGAAGGGAAAGACGGTCCAACTGATCGGCTTCGGCTCGTTTTCCACCGGTGCGCGTGCCGCGCGGGTCGGTCGCAACCCGGCCACCGGCGCCGAGATCCAGATCCCTGCGGCGAAGACCGTCAAGTTCACGGCGGGCAAGGCATTCAAGGATGCGGTGAACGGCGGCTGAGACCGTGCGCAAGCCGTCGGCCGGGTTCCTGCCGGCGGTACCTAGCCGGCCACATCACCCCACCGTTGCCCGACGACGGGGAGTGGACGTGATTGTGCATAGAGCCTGGACCTGGGTAAGTCGACCTGGTAGCATCGGTGGCGAGATGCTGCGACGTGCCGCGGCCCCTTCGATTCGCTGCACATCTATATAGAAAGCCGTATGGAAAAGAAACGATCGCGGAGCAGGCGGGACCCGCTGTGTCCGCCGATCGGTGCGCTGTTGCGCTATCGGACGCGCATCGTGCGCGTGATCGCAGAAGCGCGTGGGCAGCGCGCGATGATCGAGTCTCTCGATACGACGGGCGGGACCTTCGTCAGCACCGTCAAGTGGAACAGTCTGCGCGAACTCGGCGCCCAACTTTTCTAGTCCGGCGCTGCCTTCAGTCGAGCGGGTTCCGAACCTCCAGCTGATTGCGCCAAAACGAACTTCCAGTTCAGGTAGAAAATCGCCCCATTAAGATAGGAATGCTAATCGTAATGGGTCGATCAGCAAGCGCGTTTGTAACCGGTAGCTCGCCGTCCTGAAATGCGTGACAGGCTCCGTCAACGGCCGTTTTCTGGCAGAACGAACGCCTCTTGTCGACCCCTATGCGGCCCGTCAAGCCAACTCGACCTTTAGGGGGATTTCGAGGTGCAACGGCCGTTCGTCGACTCGGGGACAGGGACAGATGTCTGGCCATAGCTGCCGTTGGCCTTAAGTCAACGGGTGCAATGGACCGCGAGGCTGAATTTCGTGGCACCGGAAACGACTAGACGAGATGCAGACGCGCTGGGAAGCTGCGTGCAGCGGAAATTCGCGTCGGCTTCAATCTGGACGGACGCTATGTTGGCTGCTCTACAAAACGGAGTTAAAGGAGGTAAGTGGCACAGTTTGATTGACAAGGTGTTTCGACTGGACACGCTCGCGCTGGGATGGGTTCAGGTCAAGAAGAACGCCGGGGCGGCGGGAGTGGACCGTATGAGCGTGAAGAGATTCGCGCAAGCGCGGGACCGATACCTCGCTGAACTGGCGCATGCATTGCAGGATGGTAGCTATCGCCCGCAGCCGGTGCGGCGCGTCTACATACCGAAAGGTAAAGGACGTCGTCCGCTCGGTATACCCGCTGTAAAGGACCGCGTTGTTCAAGCGGCCCTGAAGCTGGTAATCGAGCCGATCTTTGAGCATGAGTTCGAGCCGAGAAGCTACGGCTTCCGCCCGGGCTTGGGTTGCAAGGATGCGCTGCGCGAAGTGGACCGGCATGTGAAAGCGGGCTACTGCTGGGTGGTCGATGCCGACCTGCAAAGCTATTTTGACTCGATTCCACACTCACCTCTTCTTGCGAGAGTGGCAGGGCGAATCTCGGACGGCCGGGTTCTGGAACTCATCCAGTACTTTCTCAAGCAAGACATCATGGAAGACATGACGCGTTGGACGCCGACTTCCGGCAGTCCTCAAGGGGCGGTTGTCAGCCCCTTGTTGGCAAATCTGTACCTGCACGAGCTTGACGTGGAAATGCGTCGGGCAGGGCTGGTCATGGTGCGCTACGCGGATGACGCCGTGGTGTTATGCCGCACACGTGAGGAGGCGGAAGATGCGCTTACTCGCCTGCGGGCCTGGGTGGATGCGAACGGTTTGACACTGCATCCCGACAAAACCCACGTTGGGGATTGTCGGCTGGAGGGTCATGGGTTCGAGTTTCTGGGTTACCGGTTCGAGGCGGGTCAACGTTGGGTGCGAAAGAAGAGCCTTATGGGACTTCGGGATAAGATCCGGACCCTGACCAGGCGTAACAGGGGTGACTCGATCGGGGGCATCATTGGCTCGCTCAATCCACTCCTGCGTGGCTGGTTCGGCTATTTCCAGCATGCCCACCGCTACACCTTCTCGTCTGTCGACGCCTTTGTTCGTCGTCGTCTGCGAGCGATCCTGCGCCGACAGCTTCATCGTCCGGGTCAGGGTCGGTGCCTTCGCGATCACACCCGATGGCCAAATGCCTTCTTCGCTGATCTTGGGCTGTTCACGATGTCCGAGGCCCTTCGATTGGCGCGCCAATCCCGATGTGGAAACAACTGACTGGAGAGCCCGTCGCGGGAAAACCGCACACCGGGTTCGGAGGGAGGGGACGGCGATCGCCGTTTCCTACCCCTATTCGACGGCCAGCTCCGGTCGTTCACCCAAATCCGCTTGCGGACATCCGAGCGTCGGCTACGCCCTGACAGCGGACCTGGTACTTTCTTCCAAGTAAGTCGACGGCCTGCGCCAGAACATTATTCCACGGACGGGTGGGCCCGATGCTGTTGCATCGCTCATGCGCGTGAACAGCATCCTGTGACGGGCGTCAATCAATGAGTGTCCGGTGGCTGGCCCAAGTCCTTTGACACCTGCGCGTCCAGAGCGATCTGCCTGCGAAGCGCCTCGAAGCGCTCCAGTACATTGTCTCCGAAAAGCGGATCGGGGCTAGCCGGTACTGCCGCATCGACTGTAGCCCAGTCTTGTTCTGTCAGCACTTGCGCCGCGCGAGCCATCACGTCTCGCTCCTCAGTGGAAAGGTGGTGACGATAGTACACAAGATACGTGGCCGTGGCCGCCTCCAGAGCGGCGCGCGGGATTACAACATCTCCCGCGGCTTCATTGATGCGAATCAGGAGTTCATCGCCGGCCGTGGCAATCACGCGATGCTCCTGCAGAAGGCGGTTCACCACGATTTGAGTTCCGGGATCCCGTTCAGCAAGCCGCGCGTACGCAACATCCTCCCGTGGATGATGAACACGATCGGAGAAATTCCGCATGTAGTAAAGGATATCGCCCATGAGAGCGTAATTCGGGCTCTCGCCCCGGTGGAGCGCAGCTACCTGTTCTTCAAGAATGTCGAGTAGCCGGGCGAAATTAATGTGCTCGATGTGCCATACGGCAAGTGGGTCGGCCATGGCGTGCTCCATTGAAATGGATCAAGTGCACGATAGACCGCCTGGGCCAAAGCGGAAATGCATTCCTTGCGGCGCGGTCGACAGCGCCCAGCGCGATCAGTGCAATTCGAATACTACTGGTTGAAGCCCGAGAAGGACTGACACAGGTCAATCCACTGCGGCATCAGTGCGCGGAGATCCTGCTGGACCAGACGGCTGGGGCGTGACTTGCGTGCCACAAGCACTTCGGCCGAGTACAAGGCAGCCGACATGACAGCACGGATGGCGGCTGTCCCATGGCAGCGTTCGTCGTGCTGGCGAAGTCGCGTATGACCGGAGAGGACCGTCTTCTGCCCGACGCAACCTATCCTACGCCGCAACATTCCGGAGCAATTGCACGGACCATGTTCGGCCATGCAGAGACATTCGCGCGAGATCCGCAAAGCGGTCACTTTCGGCATTCACGATTCAATTACCTGGTCCGGCCAGTCCGCAAGTTCATCCTTAGCTACATCAAAGGCTCTGTGCATCGCCACCTCAAGATCGAGGTGTGAGCAATGTCTCATATGTAGCTGCTTACCTGCCCGTGTAACAGCGTCGCGGTGACCCTCGTAGCGGTTGGGTCGGGCCTCAATGTCAGACTTTAGCTCGGCAATCAGGCCGCATGCCAGCCTGGGCTCGCCAGCGAACTCGACCACCATCTGTCCGGACAGAATGTGAACCTTTGGCGCATGACTGGTGCCGTCGCCCCACCCCTCGTTGCCCTCCAGTTTGATGGGGAACAGTACCCGCGCCGTTTCGTATGTGTGAAACCGCACGCGTGCCTTTAACTTTCTCTGCGCGCCGAGCCTGGATAGCTCATATGCTGACCAGATGGCCCGGTCACTAATATTTTCAATCCGCTCAGCCTGACGAGAATGTCCATGAAAAAGATATTTGCTCCCCGGATGTCCGCGGTCACGCTACTTGCCGCCGCTGGCATCGCCTTGATACCAGCCCTCACACAAGCCGAGGATGGCGCCCGCATTGCCGGGCAGATCTGCTCTGGCTGCCACGGCGTGCACGGGCGCAGCGAATCGCCGATGTTTCCGAAGCTCAACGCCCAGACACCTGAATACATCGAAGCCCAGCTCAAGGGATTCCGCGAACACGCGCGTGGCGAAACCGCTGCCCGCGATTACATGTGGGGCATGGCCGCACTGCTGGATGAGGCAGCCGTCAAATCGCTGGCCGCTTATTACTCGCATCAGGCCGAAACCCGGGGCGCAGCAGGCGACCCCGCCTTGATGGCCAAGGGGCGGGAAATCTTCGTACACGGCGTGCCGGACAAGGGCGTGCCGGCCTGCGCTTCATGCCACGGCGCGCAGGCTCAGGGGGTTGGTACGTTTCCGCGCCTCGCAGGGCAGCATCAGGAGTATCTGCTGCATCAGATCGAGGTTTTCCAGAACGGTACGCGCAGCAACGCGCCCGTGATGACCGCCGTCGCTCATACGTTGAGCGCCGACCAGGCCAAGGCGGTTGCGGCCTTTCTGCAATCCAGATAAGCGGTTGCCAATTCCTGCGGTCGACGGGCGCTGACCCCATGCGCCACCATGTCCGCGCAGCCGTTGATCTCCATCAAAGCAGCGGCGTTAGTGCGCTTTGATGTCGAGCGGAGGATGACTAGCATTAAGGTATCGGCGCAGCTTCCTGCTCATGCCGCTGGTGTGAAGCAGCAAATCGATTCGCCAATGCTTTTCTTGTACTGCTGCGGAGTTTGATATGCAGTCTCTGGGACCGCGTAGTGCCATAACCGTCATCCTTCATGAACACGAGCAGATGTCGACGGTGGTAGAGGGCATGCGGCGCTTTGTGGGCCTGCTGGCAGCAGGTGCGCCGGCTCCGGGCCTCATGGTGTTACGGGCGATGCTTTATTACATCCGCGAGTACCCTCAGCAGGTGCACCATCCCAAAGAGGATCGTTACCTGTTCACGCCGCTGCGGGATCGGACGGATGAATTTGACCACGTCCTCACGGAACTGGAGTCCCAGCATGCTCATGGTGACGTGAGGTTGAGAAATATCGAGCACGCGCTGACCCGGTATGAGTTAAAGGGGGCTCCCGCACTTCGGGAGCTGCGAGCCATGGTGGACGCGTATGCCGATTTCTATGCGGACCACCGGTGTATGGAAGAGACGTTGATATTGCCGGCCGCCAGACGTCTGCTGACCGAGGAAGACTGGGTGGAAATCGACACCGCTTTTGGAGCAAATCGCGATCCGTTCGACGGGGTAAAACTTGAAGACGATCTCGGCAAATTATTCTCGATGATCGTGAGAACGATCCCTGAGGCGGAAAGTTAGCAGTCCGGTTGCGCGTTGCGATGGGTGGCCGGTCACGTGATGCAAGTGTGGATCAGCGGGATCCGTGGCCGCGTCATTGAACAAAGAGTTTTTGTGAGCGCCAAACGTCGACGCGGGAGGGGATATGCAAGCCGCTCGTCACTTTCACCTGGAACTGCGGCACGCAAGCGTGCCGACCTATGTTGCCAGTTACCTCTTTCCGATCCTGTTGCTGGCGTATGAGGTGCATAGGGTGGGCAGGTGGATCTTCGATTACGGGATGAATTTCGCGAATTTCAGGTTCATGGGTTACGAGTTTCTGCTGATGCTTGTGTTCGTTGCGCTCCAGGTCGTCTTTGAAGGCATTTTCCTGATTGGGGCGTGGATGAGCCGGGATCACGATTTCGAACACCGGGTCGCGAATCTCCTTGCAGGTCTCGGCTGTTCGCTGGTCGTCATCGGTTTCGACCTGGCTTTGCAGTACGCGCTGTAACGCGAGTTCTGCGGGCCGCCCAGGTCCGCTTTCAGCAATGCCGACTGTCCCGTTAGGGTCCAGCTTGTGTGAAAACGTACGTCAATCGCCTAAACTGAAGTAACGTATTCAGTCCGGGTGGACAGATGAAGCGATTCGTCGAAGGCGAAGACCGTAAGCGGGCTGTCCTGCTGCCTGAGTATCTCGAGGACTATGTGTCCGACGACAATCCAGTGCGCGTAGTCGACGTCTTTGTCGATGAGCTTGATCTTCGTGATCTCGGCTTTGACGGAACCGCTCCCGCAGCAACGGGGGACCCTCGTATCACCCATCCGTGCTGCTCAAGATTTACGTCTACGGCTATCTGAATCGCATTCAGTCGAGTCGGCGTCTGGAGCGTGAGACCCAACGCAACATTGAGCTTATGTGGCTAACAGGGCGCCTTTCGCCGGACTTCAAGACCATCGCCGACTTTCGCCGTAACAACGGCAAGGCGATCCGCAATGTCTGCAGCCAGTTCATCGTGCTATGCCGTAACCTGGACCTCTTCTCAAAGTCGATCGTGGCCATCGACGGTAGCAAGTTCAAAGCCGTCAACAATCGTGATCGCAACTTTACGAGCGGGAAGGTCCAGGCGCGCTTGCAGCAGATCGATGAGAGCATCGCGCGATATCTTTCCGCAATGGAGACGGCAGACCGGACCCAATCCGATGTTACTGAAGCGAAGACGAGTCGCATCAGCGACAAGATCAGCAAGCTCAAACAGCAGATGCAGGACCTCAAGACGATGGAGCAGCGATTAGGCGACTCGCCAGATGGGCAGGTCTCGCTGACTGATCCAGACGCACGCTCAATGGCAACGAGCGGTCGAGGAACAGGAATGGTCGGCTACAACGTTCAGACAGCAGTTGATGACACGCATCATCTGATCGTGGCACATGAGGTGACGAACGTCGGCAACGATCGCAGCCAGTTGGCGAACATGGCCGGCCAGGCGCGGGCGGCTACCGGCATCACCGATCTGACTGTTGTTGCCGACCGGGGCTACTTCAAGAGTGAGGAAATCCTGCAGTGTCATGAGGCAGGCATTACGGCCTTCGTTCCTAAACCGCTGACTTCAGGCAAGAACGCAGACGGCTACTTCGGCAAGCAGGATTTTATCTACATCGCCAAAGATGACGAGTACCTTTGCCCCGCGCAACAGCGGCTCAACTGGCGTTTCACAACCATCGAGCATGGCATGACGCTGCATTGCTATTCGAGCTCGGCCTGTTCTACCTGTGCGATCAGAAAACAATGTACATCCGGCAAACAGGCTCGCCGGATAAAGCGCTGGGAACATGAGGCCGTCGTCGAAGCGATGCAGCAACGGCTCGACCAGAAGCCGGACATGATGCGCATACGCCGCCAGACCGTCGAGCACCCGTTCGGTACGCTGAAGTTCTGGATGGGAGCGGCACACTTCCTGATGAAGACACGCGAGCATATCAGCACCGAGATGAGCCTTCATGTGCTCGCATACAACCTCAGGCGCGTCATGGCGATCCTCGGCGTTGGGGCGATGATGCAAAAGATGCGGGCCTGAGGGTAGGCTCGCATCAGGCCGCGCGCGCTGGCGCGTATTAGGGCGCCTAGGCACCTCTTCGTCTCATAGAGCGATCAAAGAACCTGACGACGTAAGACGGTCCAATTTGGCCGTCGACGGCTGTAATTGGTCGCGCGAAAAATCGTCGGAGCGACTGCGCTGCGTTTTTGCACAACCTGGGTCGAACTGAGCCCGTCGTCATGCGGCTCAGTTCGGCCATGCAGGGACGGACGGGCTGACAAGTCGGACGACCGGAGACAGAGCGACACCGGACCGTCGCAAGTCCCTGCTCTCGAACGCTACGGTCTTCGTGCACAGGTTTCACGATAGATGTATCGACCACGTCAGATTTCGGTTGGTCTCTTAAACCTTTCCCGCACATGGTGCCATACAGGATAAGGTCGAAATCGCGGAGGTCGCGACGGCTGGACAGGGGAGCCATTCCTCGGTTGTGCATGGTCCCGTCTTTGCCGATCTTCTTCCGCCAGACTCGCGCTGCCGATGTAAGCGCACGATTCCGCCCTCGACCCAACGGGCGCGAGATTGACCATTGGCATCAACATTGATTCTGGAGCCGGCATGGCGGGCGAGCCGCCGAAACCGGTATCGCTCGCCCTTGATGGTCCGAACGCGCAGGCGGCGAGCGGCAAAACGATTGAAGCAGCCAGACGATCGTGCAGGCGCGTGTTTGTTCTCAGCGATAAGCGTTAGTCAATGATGTTAGAGACGCATCAGGAAGTGCAACCGAATGGCTCCCTGCGGGGCATCAGGTTTCCTTAAGGTGGCGTCGTTAGCATTATCTAGTGATGGCGACGTGCGCTCCGGGCTCGACGTTCAGCAACGAACGGGCCGATGTGCACGGCGTCCTCACATGGGTGCTTTTCGCATAGATTGGTCTGCATGTCGGCGCAGCGTTGTTCCATCGCTTTGTTCTGTGCGGCTATGTGTTGCCGCGGATGTTGCCCCGAGCAGCGCCGTCGCGCCAGAGCCATGCCAATCGAAACCACAACCACTTCCGCAGAGGACGGATGGGCAAACACATTGACGACGTTCCGCTCGCGCGCCGTAGAGCTCTCGCCGCGGAACTCCTGTTGAATGGTGAAGGTATTAGCGACGTATCCCGGAAGGCTCGGCTGGGTCTTCCAACCGTGAGCAAATACAAGGACCTGATAGAAAGGGGTGGACCTGAAGCCCTCGCGCGCCTTCGTATCCACGGGAATAACCCGCGACTGGATGATGCTTCGCAAAGCTGGCTCGTTAGCGCGATCAAGCACTCGCCTGGGCTTCACGGCTATCCGGGGCCGACCTGGACTATAAACCAACTGCGCGAATTGATCTTTCGGCGTTTCGGAGTCCAGTTTTCACCCTCGCATGTTGGCTACCTCGTTCGGGGTTATGGCCTCGCATACCGACTCACCTATTCAACGTCAGAAAAGGCGTCGCCCGCTACCGCTCAGAAATCGCAGAGCGACGTCTATGCCGCGCGCCGAAAGATTGCTGCGAAAATGTTGCTGGATGGGGACAGTGTCGAGCGCGTCTCGAAAGCCCTCAACATCAGCGTGCGCACCATTACAAAATACAGATCAATGGTAGTTGCTGATGGCGTTGAGGCTGTTGAGCAGCTCAAGACATCCGGGCGCAGTGCCACACTTGGCCCGGAAGCCCTTAAGTGGTTACGGGCGACATTGGAGGGCAGCCCCATGGCCCACGGCTATGAAACCGAACTCTGGAGAAACGGGGATGTTCAAAAGCTGATCAAGGAGAGATTCGGCGTCTACCACTCCAGCGGACATGTCAGGACCCTTGTCGGGAAGCTCGGACTGGAGCACAGGATGCGACCACCGAAGCTGCGCACGGAGAAGAAGCGCCTGACGATCAATGACGAAACGCTGGCATGGGTTGCCGCAACAGTTAAGGAGTCGCCGCGAATGCACGGCATAGACGCTGATCACTGGACGAATGGCCGTTTGCGCACCGTGCTTCATCGGCGGGTGGGTGTCGATTATTCCCGAGGATATATCTGGGAAATTGCCACCCGTGCCGGGGTGGCGGACCTGCTTACAAGACGGCGTAACTGATCAGCCCGCAATATCGAACATGACGCCCTGTGTGGGCTTTCCATAGAAGCTGGTCAGAAAATGTGTTCGGGCCAGTTCCTTGATACTCTCAATGGTATGTGCCTCATTCATGATGTTCTCCAGGTAGTGCCCCCTGCGCCACCGCACTCGTCAGACAACGTCTTTCCACGTTTCACCTTTTTTGATTGCATAGATGGTCACAACATGTACGCCGAATGCATGCGCCAGCGAAGCAACTGATTCTCCCGCAGCCAATCGCTGGCGTATCAATAACACCCTAGCTTCGTCCAGTTTGGCTGTGCCGTTGCGAAATCGAATGGGCAGATCGGGATTCATAAGTCTTTTTTCTTCGTATCTGCGGCGGGTACGCTCCCTTTTTGCCGCGTTGAACTTCTCCTTGTTCTCCTGGGCGTAGCGCCGTTTCGCATCCGGGTTTTTCTCATAACTACGCCGCGCGGTCGTATTGGTACGTTCGCGGTTCTTCGCTCGCCATTCCGCCTGACATAGAGTTACACAGGGCCTGCAGTAAGAGGCGTAGCCAGACCCCTTCCGATGGAAATCCAGTTCCGCGATTTTGGTCCGACCGCATCTGGGACAGCGACGTGGGGTTTGAATAGCGATCATGACATGCTCCCTTTCTCAACAGTTCTGACTTCCTCGCCCGTGCAGTCGACAGAAAATATCGAACTTGGACGTTGTACAAGCGAATGGCAAAACTGCAAGTCTTCGTGCGAAAGCATTTTTCAAACGTGCCAAGATGGAGGATGTTGACGCAATCAGTTTCGCTTGTCCGGCAAAAAGGCGAACGGAAGGGCTAGCGGTAGCTCTTCTTGTGCTTCGCGTCCAGGCAATACACCTGCTTGTCATGGGCGTGCGTCCGTTCGCGCCCTGCCAGGGCGTGCAGCTGGACTGGCACCCGAGATGCATCTACGCTGCAAATGGCACGAGTTGCTGGAAAGTGAACGGCCGTTTGCTGGACGAAATCGGACGGATGTCTTGCGTACTTGAGCGGCTGTTGAGGGTCGATGAACAGCGCCCGTCGACGGCGGTAGTGTGAGGCTGACCGGTTTGCGGCAGTCGCGCTGCCGCGCTCGATGCCGGCTAACATGATGACTGGCATCCGGACTCGATGCATATCCGGACCGGGTCATCCGATCGATGTTGGGGCGGGGCCGTGAGCATCCGCAAGCCGTGGATTCGCACACTCGCGTTCTGCGTAGCGGGCGCGTTGCTGGGCAGTGGGACCGCATTGGCAGACGAAGTCAAGGCGATGATTTCGGGTGGGTTTGCGTCGGCCTATCGCGAACTGGGCCCGCAATTCGAGGAGGCGACCGGCCGTAAGCTAATCACCGTCTGGGGGCCCGCGGTGGGTACGGCCGCGAATGCGATCCCTGTGCGGCTTGCGCGCGGCGAGTGGGCCGACGTGCTGATAGTGGTTGGGTATGTGCTCGACGATCAGATCAATGCCGGCAAGGTCTTGCCTGACAGTAAGGTGGACTTCGCACGCTCGGCAATCGGTGTGGTGGTTCGCGAGGGGACGCCGAAGCCGGATATCAGCTCGGCCGACGCATTGCGGCGAGCGGTGCTCGCAGCGAAGCCGATCGTCTATCCGGACAGCCCGAGTGGCGTCTATGTCTGCAGCGAACTGTCCCGGCGTCTCGGCATCACGGGGCTGATGGAGAGCAAGAGCCGCATGATTCCAGTCGTGCAGGTCGCCGATGCCGTCGCGAATGCAGAAGCTGAGATCGGAATTCAGCAGGTCGTCGAACTGTTGCCGGTGAAGGGGGGACGACGGTGGTCGCCAGTTTGCCCGCAGAAGTGCAGAGGTACATGGTGTTCTCCGGGGGCATCGCCACCAATGCGAAAAATCCGGCCGGCGCAGAGGCGCTGATCCATTTTCTGTCGTCACCGGACGCGGAGTCCGCGATTTCGAGGACCGGGCTCGAACCGCTTTCGGCGACGCCTACGAAATGAGCGAAAACGCGTGTCCTATGCGTCGTTCGACCTGAGTGGCCGGCGACTTTCCGGGAACGGCCATCCAGTCAGCCATAGAATTTTTTTGGTGTCCGCTGTCGAGGGCAAGACAAGGCGTTCGCTATGACGCTGCTACCTTCAGTTCGGAACTCCTTGCGACTTTCGGTCCACGTTATGGTTACTGGTCCGGAAACTCGACTATTGATGGAGTTCTCTGCGCACAGATCGCCGCAATAAACTCAGTAACAGTCATCTGATAGCGGACTTCTCGACGGATGCCAGGCGTCCTTCGGTCGATATCGGTCAGCACGACAGCTTTGCCGTCGATCGACGCCTCAAGGCGCAACGCGCGAATCTCGCGTTCGGATGGGGCTTCCGTCTCCGACATAAGCGTCATCGTGCCTGCTGCATTATGGACAGGCATGGTGAGTCCCCTTCACTCGTCCAGATCAGCACTGCGCCAGCAACTCGCTGTGCGAACTTCGCTGAAATCCTTGTTGTAGTACGCTCGCGAACAGAGGTGGGAGTCGTTACCTGAGCTTTGCGAAAATCTGATTTCCAGGTACATCCACGAACCAGTGGGAGTCACGGCATATCGTCAGCAGCGGAATCGCTAACGTCGACATGAATACGAACGATTCGTATCTGCATTAACAAACCGAAAACTTATGCGTTAACGCTGCTATCGGGTCCCTTGAAAAATGGGACCCCATCAAGGTTTGGCTTGCAGGCTATCGTACGCCAACTTTTCTGAACAAGCAGTAGGACTTATCCCACGCGTCGGGGCGCAAAGACCCCCTCTCCGCAGCACGAGGTCGTCGTGCGCAGGAGAGTGCATCACCGGCATGCACCTTCGCTCTACTGGCGACGGGTCGACCGACCCTATCAACTATATTCGTCAAGACGTTAACTGTTCGGTTGTGTCCGGCTCAATGAGTCCGTGACGTAATGTGATCTACGTCAAAGTATGCGTGGAGAATGTCAGAAGCGGAATGCACCGTCGCCTACGCGTTGGGATTCGGTGTCTTTATCGAATACGGATTGAAGCGCGCAGCCTCGTCGCCGGTCCAATCATTGAGCTGCGCGAACCTCCGTTGCAACGGTTCGATTTCGTTGCGACCAAATACCTCGGCAGCCGTATCGGTCGCGCCAATCCCGCGGGTATTGCTCGGCACTCCACGGGCGGCAGGACGGCCTGGCGCGCCTCGAGCCGGCGATGTGCGGCACTGGCCTGGCAGTTCGTGCAATGGCGGTTGCGACATGAATGGGACGCACTTCAATAGGCCAGATACGGCCGCTCGCGCGTACTTTCGCTCGGACATTCGAACGGTGGCTTAGGCACGACAAAGGGCCACGGCGTGGGTCAGATTCGTCCAGTCGGCAGTAGCGGTCAATCAAGGGACCGCGTATCGCGCCCTTGAGTATCTCGCACCGTCAAACTTCTCAGGCACCGCTGATTTAACTTGTGGTTGGCATTGGCGCTCTTCTGATTCACGTCAAATGGGGCCGGGCCAAGGCGGTCGATGATGCGATCAGGCGAGAAAATCTCATAACTCGCAGGTTCATCGATCGATGTCGGGAGACCGTCATGAAAAAATTCCTTGTTGCTGTTGTCACTGGTCTTGCCCTCAGCGGCCAGATGTTACCGACAACCGCAGCCGCGCAGACCACGCAAACGAAAAAGGCCCCTCCCGCGCAGGTGCCTAACACCGCTGAATTCGACAAGCAGCTCGCGCAGGTTCAGGCAGAGATGAAAACGATGCAGGCCCAAATGGATCAGATCCGTCAGACGCAGGACCCACAAGAGCGGCAGCGGCTTTTGCAGCAACACTGGGCCACGATGCAAAGTGCCATGAGCGCAATGCACGGTCTATGGCGACCGGGAATGATGGGCGGCCCTGGGATGATGGAGCCCGGAATGATGGGCGGTTGGGGGCATATGGGCGGCTATTACTCGAACCTGACGCCCGAGCAGCTTCGGCGAGGCCAGTACATGACCGACCAGTACCTGAACATGCAGCAGATGATGATCAACAATATGATGTGGCACCAGCAGTACCTGATGGGGTTGCCTGCATCGACGAAATAGACGCGGACGCCGCCGTGAACGCTAACGATCGCCGATCTGTGCCACGGTACCTGATCAGTCACGCCTGGCAACTAGAGGACGAAATGGCTGTTGTCGCCCGGAAGCTGCCCTTGGGGGCGCGCTTCCCGCAACGGCCGGAGAGGGTCGCCCGCGTCGGTCGGACATTCGAGCGACTTCTCTGCGCGGACAACGGGCCTTCGATTTAGTCGATTGCAACCGTTCGTAAATAGACAATGCTTGTTCAATTGAGACTGGGCGGCAGCGTTCCGAGCTGATGGAAGACACTTAGCCAGTCCTCGAGATGCCAGGTTTTCGCTATACGTTCGTCGCGGAACTCGTGAAAAGAGTGAATCGCAAACTCGATTGGCCTGGATGTCGCTGCGATGCCCATCAGAGACCCCGACTGCGTTCCCCTGACTTTTGCCCGCACGCCGACCATGTTCCCGTGGATCAATACATCCAGGATCTGAATGTCCATGTCCGGCAGCGCAGAAGCCAAGTCAACAAATACTGGGATCATCTGGTCTGGCCCTCCGGCCGGCCCGAAAGACGCAGGCACGTATTGCCAGTCGGGCGTAACAACCGTCCGCAGAAGCGTAACGTCTTTTCGAGCGTGCGCGTCGTAAAAACGGCCAATGATCCGCTGCGCAAGATCGCGGGTTACTTCGTTCGCTTGGGCCATGGCATCACCTCCGACTGACAGAAGACGACACGCCCGGTCTAGAGGGCGTGCTGCAAGGAAAAATCGAAGACGAGGATGCCAATGGAACAGCCCACCCCACCTAGGACATTTGCAATTCGATGTTCGAGATCGTGATGTCGCCTCAACCAGGCTGCTGGGAGGAAAGCGACTTCGATAATGATCTGGAGTGCGGCGAAAACGAGCATGAGCAGATACTCATAGCCCATAAACTTGTAGTTTGAGAAATTCATCCGTAGTCGAAAATCCATCTGCCGACGCGATGAGTTTTGTAGACGAATTTAAGAAACGGGAACAGATAACTGGCAACATACATGGGCATAGTTGCTTGCCGTAGTTCCAGGCGAAAGTGGTGCACGGCTTGCATATCGCCTCCCTGCTCGTCGGCAAGCATCCTCACAGCCTGTCACACCCGGAACGATCTGGCGGGCGGTCAGACATTCCATGAATGTCGCTCGCGGAATGCGCTCTTGTCGGGCTGAACTGACGATCACCGGACGAAGGGCACTTACCACTAGCATGAACATGTGCCAACGCTGTCGCATTGACGCAGATCAACATTTTCATTTTCTAAGGTTTTCGGATGGCCTTGACGATCATTGCAAAGAGGCGGCCGAGATCTGCCTCGACCATGACGCCGGCGAACGGATCGCGGTTTGTGCCAAACGCCTCGTCCAGCTCATTCCAGTCCTCTTCCGTCAGCCATTGAAGCGCGGCAGGCAGAATTATTTCTTCTTCCAGACGTCTGTGATTTGCGGAGAACGCAGCGTATTCTTCGACCATCTCGCGCAGCACCGGGAGCGCGGACTCGCCAACCAGCTCATATCGGGTCATCGCATGTTCGATGTTTCGCATTCGAGCGTTGCCCTGAGCGTGCTGTTTCTCTAACTCGTCGATGGTTCTGTCGAGGTCGTTGGCATGGTGCCGCAAGCGCGCGAACAAATGGCGCTCTTCCTTGGGATGATGGAGCTGCTCTGGATATTCGCTAATGTAAAACAGCATGGCCCGAAACATCGTCGGTCTAGGCACGTTTGCGCCAGCACCGAGCAGTTTGACAAAGCGTTGCATGCCCGTGACGACCATCGATAGCTGCTGATGTTCCCTAATGATGACCCGTACGGCCTTTCTCGCTGCTGGCGTTTGCATATCGAACCCCTTACCCGTTGGCACGGCGTGTTCAGCCTGCGATCGCCTGAGTCCCGTGTATCAAAAGTATGGAGGGCACGACGAGTAACCCTATGATCTGCATCAAGGACTCGGGCCAACTCTCGGCCTCACAGCGGTGTGAGGATGCTTCTGGTGTTGATGTTCGCTAATTCTGCTAGCCATATTCACAGCTTGCGGGAGCGGACAGAAATTGGGGCAGTCGATCTTTCAACGTAGTGCCAGCTCAGGCGACCTGAAGTGAGCAAAGCGCTTGGTAAAGTATTCCTCAAGTCGACCGTCTTGCAAATCGACGCGCGTTTGCAGGAAGTAGTGCGCCCCCTTTATCGACCGGTGCATCTGCTGACGCATTGATAGCCGGCGATTAACAAGATGGGTCATCACCGACTCGGCTGATACCGAGGAGACACGGCGACCAGCCATGCGCACGCTAGTAATCGATCAAGTCGCTGCGGTTGTTTTCGAGAAAAATTAGCGGCGAAGTTGCGGCGCCGAGCGCGGTGCTGGCGCACAGCCATTAGTCTTACTGTGTCATATAAATGCTCGTGCAATCTATTGCCACAGAGGAAGAGTGCCATCGTTGCATGAGCCGTAGTCCAAGCAGGATACGCAACGTGGTAATGGAATCAGGAACGTGGCGTTGTGCGCGCTGGACTGCCCCGAGGGATGTAATCCTGGGGAAGGGCAGGCAGCGTGCGTTCGAGGAAGTTTTTTTTATCGCGCACATCTGATTGCATCCTGAGTCGCTGGGCCATCAGAAACCCATATGCAGCGATACTCAGTGTGGCGTGGTGGTGAAAGCCACGCCAGCCTCGCCCTTCGTAATGACCGAGCCCGAACTCCTGTTTCAGGTCCTGATAGTCGCGCTCGATGCGCCAGCGCATCTTGGTCACGAACACAAGCTGCTCAAGGGTCGCCTCCTCAGGGGCGGTAGTGAGAAAGTATTTGAGCGGCTCCGTATCTCCATCAGGCCATTCAATGAGCAGCCATTCTTCGTCGCGAACGGTACTTCGCCAATAGTCGCGATGTGCGGGACGAACCCGTACGGCGGCAAAGCGAGAGGAAAGTGCTGCGTTGCTGCCTTCCCGCCAGGTTACGGTTTGCCAGGCGCTCACGGGTAATTGCATGGCCAGTTCCTTCACCGCGAGCGGTTCGTGGCCGGGCGCACGGCGCAACGATGTCGGTGGCCTGCCGCGCCCGCTCCAGGGCTCGGGCGGAAGTGGCGCCGTACCTGGCGCCCACACAGAGGTGCCAGGCCGGATCCCTACCGCGTACAACAAACCCAGTTCAGTTACGCCATCCCGGAAAGCGGTTTCGTCGCCGTACCCGGCGTCGGCCAGCACGATGCCCGGTGCAACGCCGGACGCTACAGCCTCGCGAAGTTGGGCCAGCGCAATCTGGGGCTTGGTCTCGAAAGCCAGATCGTCGGGAATGCCCGCACGACGGGCCCGCTCCCGGTCGTCAATCCATTCCTTGGGCACATACAACTGCCAGGCAATCGGCAGGCTGCCGCGTTGCGTCGCGATCGACAGGCTCACGGCGACCTGACAGTTGTCCTGTTTGCCGAGCTGCCCACAGTACTGACGTGCAACCCCGACCGAATGACGCCCCTTCTTTGGAAAACCTGTGTCGTCAACAATCCAGTAGTAGCCGGTTTCTTCAGCAGCGTGCGCGCCTAACGCGGGCATCACCCATTCGCGTACCCGCTGCAAGACCGCCCGGTCAGACCATTCTGCCTTGGCCACAAAGTGGTGGAGTGACTGGTGCTTCGCACTCGCGTGAAGTGGGTCAATATGCGCGGCCATCGGCTCGACGCTCTTGCGTGACAACGGCAATACCAGGCCCGAACAGTAGCCCTTGAGGCCGGCATGGCGATCGGCGTGCCCTAACGCCTGCGCCAGATGGTTCAAATACGCGTCAAATTCGTCGACATCTTCTCTCATCGCGATCGCCCGAAGTCTGTATTATTCAATAGTACCAGGTATCGCTTTGATGCAAATATTTATATGACACAGTAAGACTAGCAGGCCGTTGAAATATCCGTCGTTGATGCGCTCAGGTGCATTACGACGGATGCTGGGTTCGCACTTTTGAAACGCGGAACACGTTTGCGGGCATTCGACGTTGCTCGCGGGTTCACGATATCGGTGTTACCCATTGCTTCGTGCCCCTCAACCGGCAAGTGTGCGCATACGCGTCAGGTTGTAGCCGACCTGCGTCAGCACGAAGAGCTGGTCTACGCGTTCAAGTCCTCGGTACATCGCTTGTCGAATCCGTCCGACTGTCTTGCCCCATCCGAACACCTGCTCAATGCGCTTACGTTTTTGCTGGCTGACCGCGTAACCCGGCCAGCGCGTAGTTCGCTCGTCAATTGCTGAGCCTCCTGGACGTCCATCGTTTTGCGCCACATGCGGCGTGACGCGATTCGCGCGACAACTGGCTACGAAGCCGGCGGTGTCGTAGTTTTTGTCCGCGCCGACCGTGATGCCGAGCGGCGCAACACTCGCGGCATCAGCAAGCATCAGCCCGGCCGCGTCGCGCTCGGCGGTGCCCGTCGCCAGCGTCACCTGTGCGTTGACCACAAGGCCGTGCCGGTTGTCTGTCAGCACGTGGCCCATATAACAGAGCATCGCTCCGGTTCCCTTGCTCTTGCGAAACAGGCGTGCCTGCTCGTCCGTCGTGGATTGGTGCGTCTCGTTACTGCGTTTCTGTCCGTGCCAGTTGTCATTCGGCGCTGGCGGTTCGTCAGGAGGCGTGTCGTCTTCGTCTGGACTTGCCTTCGGCACGAAGCTCTTATGCCCGGCCCATGCCTGAATCAACGTGCCGTCGACGCTAAAGTGCTCCCCAGAAAGATATCCGCGCTCGCGCGCGGTCTCGACTGTCTCGTTGAACAGCAACACCAGCACATCGTGTTCGAGCAACCGGTCGCGGTTCTTGCTGAACGTCGAGTGGTCCCACACGGTCCCGTCCATCGGCAGGCCGACGAACCAGCGGAACAGCATGTTGTAGGAAATCTGTTCCACCAGCATGCGCTCGCTACGAATTGAGTACAGCACCTGCAGCAAAAGAGCTCGCACCAGCTTCTCCGGCGCGATGCTCGGCCGACCTCCTTTCGCGTCAGCCTCGTACATCCGCGCGAAAACATCGTCCATGCGTTTAAGCGCGTCATTGAGCCAGGTACGAATCGGACGCAACGGATGGTCCTTCGGCACAAAATCGTCCAGCTTCAACACCGTGAACATTGATTCGGTAAAACCATCTGGCCCACGCATCCGTTCCATCTCGCTCTCATTGATGACATACGTTCAACGTTTACGCCTGCGTTCCGGATGACCGCTACATGAGGTATTTCACCGGCCTGTTAGAGCCTCGAAAACGAACCGATCTCGTAGTTTAATGAAGCGATAAGTGTGCGCAGCATCTCGATCGCTATCTCGCCTCTGCCACGCCAGAGCGCGTCGCGTTCCCGGCGCAGTAGTCGCTCGCATCGAACCATTAAGTAAGTTCATTCAAACACGGGAGAGTTCGCGCGCACAGTGGTGATGTGACAGCATGAATCTTCACGCCGAGAAGAAACCGGTCAGGAATCTTCGGCGACACAAGGTGCGACTGACGTGATCAAGGAACGCATGTCCCGAGCACCGTCGGTCACCACATCGACCGTTGTCGAGGGCACCCAGCCGCATTGATCGAGCTTGGCGGCGACGAGCACCCGAGTCGACGTGGGGGCTGCAACGCACACAAAAAACGGTGGCGCATGCGGCCGTCGCGCTCAACTCGGGCGGCTATGACTTCGAACTTGGACACGTCTTCCGGTGGCAACGCAGTTAGGACGGTACGATCAATCGCTACGCGCAGATGTTTTTCGCCGTCGCACGCGCGGTCGTCCGCGAACCAACCCTCCCTGAACGGCTCATCCTCGATGTACTCGCCGCATCGGATCGTCTCTTTGCGAACAGTCGCGTGCGTGCAGCATCGACGATCGGTGCCGTAGGTTCGAATCTGCTCCTGAGCGACAACCTGTTGAAGCGCGACGAGAAGCATTCGCCCTTCGACGATCGACAGCCCGAAATCCGCGATTGTCGCACCCGCGACAGGCCGTTGAATACTTACGAGGGGAACGATGTCGTGGGCACCGCGACGCTGCAGATAGACAGTCCGTTGCAGATCCATTCTCGCCTCCGTCGAAGATGACTTGCGGAAGCTTATGGATTTCGCGTTCACTCCCCCAATTTCTATCCACTCCCATGGGTAATGAACGTCATTAGCGCCTCAGTGGACACCGCTAGCGGAATTAACAAACTTCAACAGCGGTCAATGTCGCGCCGTTCACACCTGGTCCCGGATGTTGGTATCGATCGACGGGGGGCTAGGTCTTTTTTGGGCGCTGCCCTTTGCGTTCGCCGTGACTGTCCATGTTGCTTAACTGGCCGGCGCTCGCGGATATCTCGTGACTGTCTCAAACAGTTCACCACGTCAAGATGAACGGTGCGCATATCCCTTGTGTCCGCACAGACCACCGCATCGAAAGCGCGCGGGGTACGCACCTCGAGTTACATGCGTCATGCGGCCGGCGCGGCGTAGGCGAACGCCTACAGGGTGTGACTTTCGACTACGTCGTTCTCAGGCTGCTCTGATTTAACTTCGCAGGCGTCTATCCAATAATAAATTCACGGACCTGTGGAACGACTTTCCGTCCCAGGCCAACCAGATGTCAGGAGCACGCCATGGACGGCAGCTACGTTTCCCTGCGATCTCTTGTGGATAAATGGCTTGCGCCCACGCTTTCGATGCCGGCGCGTGTAACGCAGATCGGTCGGTTGCTCGCGACGCACGGTCACTATGTCCGACTGGAAGGTTGCAGCTCTACCGGGCCGTTGACAATCGTATTCTTCCGGCATCACGACGGTTCGTGGTCCGTGTTTCCGCCCGTCCCGGCGTCGCCCGCAATGTGCGGTCGTCTCTTTGTGAACTGAGCCATCATGCTCGCAAAGTGAATCGACCAGATACCCATTCTCATTGCGATGGTGCCGCCGAGCAGCCAGCGTCGACGTTGCCGCGCTTGCGGGGCACTGAGAAAATCCGGCCGGACATTCCCAATACTGTAAAAGAGGCGAGGGGTGCGACGACGAATGAAAGTAAAGCCAATCATGGCCAGCAGATCCCTTTCGTGACCGTGGTCCCCATCCTCGCGATGCTACCCAACGATTGCCTTGACGCCGGGATTTGGACTGCATGTTTCACGACCGCAAGCACGGGCTCTGACCCGCACCCACGTAAGCGACCAAGGGCCCACGACCATTGTTCTCGTGCACAGCACACTTCCGCGTGCCGAAGTGACGCTTCCTCGTGGCGCTGGCCTACTTCGCGACCGCGTCCATGGTCCAAAAACGAAAGACCCCTTTGCCGGCTTCCTTTGCGTCGTACAAGGCCGCGTCAGCCCGCTTCTTCAACAGTTCAAGCGACTCATATTTCGTCGCGAAAGCAATGCCGATGCTTGCACCAATCTTCACCGTCGGACCTATTGATAGCGGATAGGGTTCGGATAGTTGCTGGATAATGCGCTGCGCAAGTGCGGCGGTGGAGGAGGTCGTTGAGTTCTCGAGAACGATGGCGAATTCGTCGCCCCCGAGCCGTGCCACCAGTTCCCCCTGTCGCAGCGTCCTTCGCAAACGCTCCCCGACCATTTTCAGTACTTCGTCTCCCGCCGCGTGGCCAAAACCGTCATTCACCTGTTTGAAGTTGTCCAGATCGAGATACATCACCGCCAATGCCGGGTCGCGATTGTCTGTGCACCGGGAAAGTATCCGCTCCAATTGTTCGCGCAGGTAGCGGAGGTTCGGCAGACCCGTCAGCACGTCGTGACGGGCCCATTGAAGAATTCTGGCCTCGGCCGCTCTACGCTGCATCACGTCCTCGATGATGATGACAGCGCTTCCGTCCGGCACCGGGTTGCGAGTCATCTCGAGCTGGCGGCCATCGTTGAGTTTCAGGTCGAGCGGGCCGTGTTCCTTCAACAGCCATGCGGTACATCGCTCGACAAGCTGCTTTCGGAGCGTTTCGCCGTATTTCGCCAGCCCTACCTCACCAACGAACTCAGGGAAAGGGACAGCAAGCTTCAGCATCTCGACAGGGGCGCCGAAAAGCTCTGCGGTTCGGCGATTGGCAATGATCACCCTCCCGGCATTGTCGATGGTGCACACCCCGTGTGGCATATAGGCCAATGCCGCGTCGAATCGGGCTGCAAGTTCGGCGTGCCTTTGATCTGCCGTCATCAGGGCAACAAGCGCCGTGTAGTGGCGCCTGACGACCGAAGTCATGGCCACGACGTATAGGCAAAGCGGCGGCAACAGAATCCACATTGCGCTACGGGACGCGAGCAGGGCGCTCAGTCCAATAGGAATCGCCCCCAGGCAAATCTGCGCGATCGCCAGCCGGGGCAAGGCCGCATTTCTTGAAGCTATCCCGCCCAGAATCCCGGCCGTCATCATGACGGCGACCGATGTCAGTTCGCCGTCCCTGGACATGATGCAGCCGATTGTTCCGAGGCCGAACAGCAAGCTGGCCATCAGCGAAACCGGCGCGTATCGGGCGGCCCAGGGACCAGGGTGAACCGCATCCGTACGGCTGCGCACGACGTAAGCACGTGCGATCCCGAGCCGTGTTACCAGGAGGCCAATGTCCGTTACGAGCCATAGCCCGGCCCACATCTGTTGCAGGCGGATGACAGCCACGAGCGCAACGAAAGCACTGGCGACGCCCGACATGACGAGCGGCCGTAAGTTCTCAAACAACGTCGACAGCAGTGACGAACGAACGGCGACAGTGACGTCGCCGTTGTGCGACGTCGGCGTCGCAAGAATCGAATCGAGAATGAATGTCTTGCCGAGCATGATTCGACCGTACCTGGGGTTTTCTGCCAGGCCGCTTCGCGTCGCGGTTGCTGTGTAACGTGTCCGCTACGCGCTTCGTCTCAACACTGGTGGTGCCGCGCTCTTGTCGTGCGTTAGCGTGGATTCGAGCTGACTATAAGTGCCTGGTGGTCGATACGGTTGATATAAGTCAACGGCATGAAAAGGGCATGCATTGCAGGACCGGGGCTACCTTAATTCCGTGGCTCCACGTTCGCCGTTATAACTGCGACGTGTGCGACCCCCGCATGCCCGATTCTGGCGAGCAGATCGGCAACAGCGCCGAATGGTTGGCTTTGATCGGAACACAGGTTCACCACAGTCCGGTCGCTCCGCGCAGCGATGCGCCGGAGGGTCGGCTCCAGTTGGTCCGCGGCGATGTCGCGGCCGTCGATCGCAAGTTTGCCGTGCGCATCGAGGCTGACTGTCACCGCGTGATTACGAGCTTCGGGCGCGCTGGCTGCAACCTTCGGCAGATCGATATGCAGCGTTCTGGTCAACATCGGAGCCATGACCAGAAGAATCACGACGAGTACCAGCATGACGTCGACAAGCGGCGTGATGTTGATGTCGGCGAGTGGTTCGTCCGTGTCTTTGGTATTCGAACGGGAAATCACGTGAGTACCTCCGCCCGATGAGCGCTCGTCACCGCGCGAAAACCATTGCGTTGTGCAACGTTGACGAGATCCGCGGCGTAGTCTTCGAGATCGGCAATCGAGACGTGAACGCGGCGCACGAAGAGGTTGTAGGCCAGCGCTGCGGGGATGGCGACGGCGATCCCGATCCCTGTTGCAGTCAGCGCTTGTCCGACTGGGCCGGCAACCCCTTCGATCCCGCTCGCGCTGCCCACAGCGACCGCGTGCAGCGCATGAATAATGCCGAACACGGTGCCGAACAGCCCGACAAACGGCGCGGTACTGGCAATCGACGCAAGCAGCGTCAAGCCGCGTTCAAGCGCGCGCCTTTCTCGCTGGATTTGCTGATTCAGGAAGCGATCGAGCAGTTCGTGGCGGTCCCAGGCCTCGAATTCCGCATTGGCTGCGGTCATCTCAACCGGCGCGGTTCCCGACCATGCTGCGAAACCGGCGCGCGCCACGCGTGCCTTAGGACACTCGGATGCGTGTGACGGGCTACTGGGCATGCCAGACGGATCACGCTCGGCGGCGCTCCAGAAAAGCGCCGTGAAGCGTCGGTTCTCAGAAGCAAGACGCCAGTACGCGCAGCCTTTGTACAGAATCAGCCACCACGTCAGCAACGAACAGGCTGCGAGCATACAAAGCGAAGCGTCGACAATGAGTTGTGTGGCGAAGTCAGACATATTCATGGCCTAGGTTCCAAGTTTGAATTCGATGGGTACCTGGACCCATCCGTCGATCGCCTGATCGCCACGCCGGGCCGGCGCAAATCGCCAGTTGGTGACGGCTTCGAGTGCGGCGTCGTCGAGCGAATCGTGTCCGCTCGACGACGCGAGTCCGACGTGGTCCGGACGGCCGCTGGCCAGCACGTGAACCTTGAGCAGTACGGTGCCTTGCCAGCCGCGCTGTTGAGCCACGCCGGGATAGGTCGGCGGGGGATTGCGCAGGTAAGCAGCGCCGAAACTGGGTTCGGTGAGCGGTTCGTGCGCCGGCTGGGAGCCCGGTGATTTTGCTGCCGATGCATTGCGTGGTTCGAGATCGGTATCTGCGGACACCGGTTGTGGCATCGCGCTCGGACCCGCAGTCGAGGGTGACGGCAGCCACTTCGATTCATTGTTCGACAGGGTTTTCGCGAGCGGTTTCCATGGCGAAGCCTGAGCGGCGTTTCTCGGCGCGGTCATATCTTTTGCACGACGCGGCGGGATCGACGGCTGTGGCGCGGGAGACGCCGTGGGCTGCGTCAGGTTGGCGCTGCGGTCTGCGGATCGCGTTGGAATCGCGGTCGGTGGCGGTACGGCAGCCCCTACGTCGAATTGCAGGTCCAGCGCATGCGGCGCTGTGTATTCCGGGCTTTCCACGGACACGCGCCATGCCTTGAGCGCAACCGTGCAATGGACGGCAAGCACGACTAACGCAATGGCATGCGCGCGTGCTCCCCGAAGGTCGCCAAAAGCGCGGGTGGTGTGCGGCGGGAGTCGGCTCGCTGCGACTCGCACCGGCGGGTTCGCCGGCACGGCGCACTGCAGGGCACGTACTCTGCGTCGCGCCGCGTTTGCACTTTTCAGCGTTGAAGTGATCATGCACGCCACCCCCGAATTCTGATTGCCCTTCGGATCGCAACATGTGTGCCGATCGTGAAGACGCCCGTGCGGCCTGGTTTCGATCAAGCGCGGACCGAATGTGTGCGTTCATTGTTCCCGTTCGCAACACCGCTGTACCAATTCGACACAGGAGTCACATGAGCGAAGGCAAACGCGATACAGCGTTCTAAATCGCGTCGCATAGCGTCGATATCCGGCATCGATGTTGCTTGGAAGTGGGTACATCGAAAACTGCAATCAAAGAACGTATCGCGCAAGACCATGAAGTCGATGCGCGCCACGGAGGAGACACATGAAGTCGCATCGCGACGACTGGCGGCGTACGCGCATCGCCACCGCCATAGCGGGCATACTCGCCATGGCCCAGGGTACTTGTGCAGTGGCGCAAGACGAACCCGCATCGTCGCCTTCGCAGGTGATGCCGGTCGTAACCGTGGTCGGCACCGCACCGCTGACCGGGCTCGGCATGCCACTCACCGAAGTGCCTGCGGCCGTGCAGATCGTCAGCGCGAAGGACATCGAGGCGCAACACCCGAATACCATCACGGCCTACCTGGAGCAGAACGTCACAAGCGTGACGCTCAATTCAAGTCAGGGCAACCCCTATCAGCCGGACGTCAACTATCGCGGCTTCACCGCTTCGCCGCTCCTCGGCACACCCCAAGGCCTGTCGGTGTTCCAGGACGGCGTAAGGATCAACGAGCCGTTCGGCGACGTGGTCAACTGGGACCTGCTCGCACAATCGGCGATCGAGCGCATCGAGGTGATGCCCGGGTCCAATCCACTATTCGGTTTGAACACGCTGGGCGGCGCGATCGCGATCACCACCAAAAATGGCCGCGATAATCCCGGCGGCAGCGTCGAAGTGGAGGGCGGCTCGTTCGGACGCAGGAGCGTGGTTTTTACGCAAGGCGGCCAGCACGGACACCTTGACTATTTTGTTACCGCCAACGACGAGGCCGACCAGGGTTGGGCCGACCACAATCCCAGCCGCGCGAAGCAGCTGTTCGGCAAGGTGGGCTATACGGACCCGAGCACGACGGTCGAGCTAAGCCTGACCGCAGCCGACAATCAGTTGCAAGGTACCCAGACCATTCCGCGCTCGTTTCTCGGCAATCCGCGCCAGCCCTATACGTATCCCGATGAGAATCAGAATCGCGCGATCATGCTGAACCTGTCGGGCAAACATGACTTCAGCGATGCGTTGCAGCTCTCCGCTGACGCGTACTACCGGCACTACAACAACGACAACCTCAGCAGCAACGTCAATGGAGATTATGGTTCCATCGATCCGGCGACGGGCGCGATCGATACCGTACCTGCACAGAACGCACACTCGGTGATCTCGCAGGACAGTTATGGCTTCGCCCTGCAATTGAGTGTTACCGGCAAAATCGCGGGGATGGTCAATCAGTTGACGGCGGGTGTCAGCGGCGATATTGCGAACACCGGTTTCACGCAGCACACGCAGAATGCTCAGTTCACCTCGGATCGCCAGACCGTCGGGACCAGCGGCTCCAGTCTGGAAACCGACGCATCGACGCGTAACAGCAATCTCGGTGTGTTCGTGACCGATACGCTTTCGTTGACCCGCACGATTGCGCTGACGGCCTCCGCGCGCTACAACCACGCTAGCGTCGACATCGAGGATCGCAGCGGCATGCAGCCCCTGTTGAATGGCTCGCACAGTTTTTCGCGGATCAATCCTGCGCTGGGCATCACCTATAACCCGGTGCCCTGGTTGACGGCGTATGCGAACTACAGCGAGGGCACACGTACGCCGACCGCTATCGAGCTGGCCTGTGCCGACCCGGCTGCGCCCTGTTCGCTGCCGAACGATTTTATTGCCGACCCCGCGTTAAAGCCGGTCATATCGCGGACCTTCGAGGCGGGCGCGCGTGGAACGCTATCGTCGGCAATTCACTGGAGCGCGGCACTGTTCCGCACCGAACTTCACGATGACATTGCGTTTGTCAGCAGTAATGGAGCGTCGACCTCGACCGGATACTTCCAGAACATCGGCGCCACGCGACGGCAAGGGTTCGAAATCAACGCACGCGCGCAGACAGGCCCGCTTACCGTGAACGCAGGCTATACCTATCTGCGGGCAACCTATCAAAGCAGCTTTGTCGAGCAAAGCGCGAGCAACTCGAGCGCCACCACCCAGGGCAACATCACGGTGCACCCCGGCGACCGTATCCCCGGTATTCCGGAAAACACGCTGAAGTTGCGTCTGGATTATGCGGCTACCGCGAAATGGAGTGTGGGAGCAAACATACTCTATCGCAGCTCGATATTCGCCCGTGGCGACGAGAATAATCAGGACAGTAACGGGCATATAGCGGGCTATGCGATCGTCGATCTGGACACGACCTATCAGGTCACGAAGCAACTGCAGTTGTTCGCGCACGTGAACAATCTGTTCGACAAACGCTACGCCGACTTTGGCATCCTCGGGCAGAATTTTTTCAATGGCCCCGGCCATTCGTTCTCGCCCGATGCCGTAACCAACGAACAGTTTCTCGGTGTGGGCGCGCCGCGTGGCGTGTGGGTTGGTTTGCGCTATGCGTGGAAGTAAAGCGGGGATGGTGGGAGCGGTGTAAAAATCACGCGTCTGGAGCGGGTCTCACACCGCTCCAGATCCGTACGTAGTAGGTTAGAAGAAACCCAGCGGCTGCTCGCTATAGCTGACGAGCAGATTCTTGGTCTGCTGATAGTGGTCGAGCATCATCTTGTGGGTTTCGCGACCAATACCGGACTGTTTGTAGCCACCGAATGCCGCATGCGCCGGATAAGCATGGTAACAATTCGTCCACACGCGGCCTGCCTGAATCTGACGGCCGAAGCGATAGGCGCGCGTGCCGTCGCGCGTCCACACGCCGGCGCCGAGACCGTACAGCGTATCGTTGGCGATTTCGAGCGCTTCCTCTTCGTTCTTGAATGTCGTCACCGACACGACCGGACCGAAGATTTCTTCCTGGAAGATGCGCATCTTGTTGTGGCCACGGAAGACGGTCGGCTTCATGTAGTAGCCTTTGCTCAGTTCGCCGCCGAGCGTATTTCGTTCGCCGCCGATCAGGCACTCAGCGCCTTCCTGCTTGCCGAGATCGACGTACGAGAGGATTTTTTCGAGCTGTTCCTGCGAAGCCTGCGCGCCGATCATCGTCTGCGTGTCGAGTGGATGTCCCTGCCGGATTGCTGCGACGCGCTTCAAGGCACGTTCCATGAAGCGGTCATAGATCTTTTCATCGACCAGTACACGCGATGGGCACGTGCAGACTTCACCCTGATTTAGCGCAAACATCGTGAAGCCTTCAAGCGCTTTGTCGAAGTAACCGTCGTCGCGATCCATCACGTCGGCGAAGAAAATGTTCGGGCTCTTGCCACCAAGCTCCAGCGTCACCGGAATGATGTTTTGGCTCGCATACTGCATGATCAGGCGGCCCGTGGATGTCTCACCCGTGAAGGCGATCTTCGCGATACGCTTGCTCGTTGCGAGCGGCTTGCCCGCTTCGAGACCAAAACCGTTGACCACGTTCAGCACACCCGGCGGCAGCAGGTCCTGAATCAGTTCCATCAGCACCAGGATAGAAGCAGGTGTTTGCTCGGCTGGTTTGAGCACGATGCAGTTTCCTGCGGCCAGCGCGGGCGCGATCTTCCACACCGCCATCAGGATCGGGAAATTCCACGGAATGATCTGACCGACCACACCGAGCGGCTCGTGGAAATGATAAGCCACGGTATCGGCATCGATTTCGGAGAGCGTCCCTTCCTGTGCGCGAATGCAACCGGCGAAATAGCGGAAGTGGTCGATCGCGAGCGGGATGTCGGCGGCGAGCGTTTCGCGGATCGGCTTGCCATTGTCGATCGATTCGGCAAACGCAATGCGCGAGAGGTTCTGCTCCATGCGGTCGGCAATACGGTTCAGGATCGTCGCGCGCACGGCCGGCGCGGTATCGGCCCAGGCTTTGCGGGCGCGGTGGGCGGCATCGAGGGCGAGTTCGATATCTTCTTCTGTCGAGCGTGGGATCGACGTAAAGGCTTCGCCGGTGATGGGCGACACGTTGTCGAAGTATTCGCCGCGCACCGGCGGAACCCAGTTGCCGCCTATGAAATTGGCGTACTGCCGCGCATACGGAAATTCGACGTCGAGAAACTGCATATCTGCGTGGTTCATGCCTGACTCCTCCAATGATTGTGTGACTGGTGTCGATGGAGAAGGCCCGCGTTCGCTCGACGTATCTGCGGCGCTGACGCTCTTCATCGTGCGGAGCATCCAGCGAGAAGCGTGCCATTCGGTCTCGATTGCGTCGCGGTAGGCGTCAGGTGAACTCAGATGCCCACTACCGCGCGCGACCTATACGGCGCCGCGAGTGGATTGTCCCCCCCGCACCGCTTGCTACGTCCGCGTGGCAACTGTCATTTTTAGCAACACATCCTCGCTTGACTGCGCCAGCGTGCAACACCGGTTGTCACTTCGCGATGACCGGGTAATCACGGAGCGGCGCTCGTCCTCGTGAGCCGCGGCAGCTCGCGGCGACGCCACTGTCAATGGCACGCGACTTGCCTTGAATGGTCAGCAGCCAGTCTGCATTCACTAGACGATGGCGCCGCCGCACGGCCTCGCGTCGACAACTCAACAGGAGACAAGGATGAAAGCACGTTTAACTTCGACGACGCGGCCTAAGGCGCTTGCGATTGGCGTGGCCGCCGCCGTTAGTCTGATACTTGGGTCGGCCGCAGTGGCCGACGACTATCCCGCCGTCACCTACGAGCGTTTGACGGCTGCGCAAAGCGACCCCGGTTGGCTCACGTATTACCGAACCTATAACGGCCACGCGCATTCACCGCTCAAGCAGATCGACGCAGTCAACGTCAAGAATCTCAAACAGGTGTGGAGTTACAAGTTTCCGGCGGATCTCCAGCAGGGTTTCGAAGCCACGCCGATCATCAATGGACGCTACCTGTTCGTGACCACGCCGAAGGACAACGTCTATGCTTTTGATGCTGTAACCGGCAAGGAGCTCTGGAAGTTCGAGCCGAAACTCGGCGCCGAATCGTTCAAGACTGCGTGTTGCGACGTGATCAACCGCGGTGTGGCGTTGTACGGCAAGAATGTATACGTCGCGATGCTGAGCGGCGACGTCGTTGCGCTAGACGCAAAGACCGGTGCGCTTGTCTGGCGCAAGCAGATGTTCGAGCCGGGCCTGGGTTACGCGTTCTCGCTGGCGCCGCTTGCGCTCGACGGCGCGCTTGTGGTGGGCAGCGCAGGCGGTGAATACGGCGCACGTGGTTTTATCGCGGCGTTGAATCCCGATAACGGCAACGTGCTGTGGAAGCGCTTTACGATACCGGCGGCTGGCGAAACGGGCGGCGACACATGGCCAAACGGCATGCAGGAGCATGGCGGCGCACCGGCGTGGCTGACGGGCACCTACGACGCTGCATCGAAAACGCTCTACTGGGGCGTGGGTAACCCGGGACCGTGGCTCGCCGATCTGCGGCCAGGCGACAACCTGTATTCCGACTCGCTGCTCGCACTCGACCCCAAGACCGGCAACCTCAAATGGCACTACCAGTACACAAAACATGACACATGGGACTACGACGGCGTCAATACACCGGTGCTTGCCACGATCAAGTACCAGGACAAAGAGTACGACGCCATCATCCATGCGGACCGCAACGGCTTTTTCCACGCGATCGACCGCACTACCGGCAAGCTGATCTACGCGAAGCCGTTCGTTACAGCGAGCTCGGTCACTGGTTATTCGGCGGATGGCTCACCGATCCAGGATGCCTCGAAATATCCGAAGGCCGGCACCACGATCGAAACCTGCCCGAGCTTCCTCGGCGGCAAGAACTGGTGGTCGGTTTCGTACGATCCGGACAAGCATCTCGCGATCGTTCCCGCGTTGCATGCATGCATGTCGCTGTCCGGCAAGTCGGTGAACTACATGGAGGGCCTGCCGTACCTCGGCGAAGGCTTCGAGATCAAACCGGAGCCTGGCAGCAAAGGCTATGGAGAGTTACAGGCGATCGATGTCGACACCGGCAAGAAAGTCTGGAGTCACTGGAGCAAGCTGCCGTGGAATGGCGGCGTAGCGACCACTGCGGCAGGCCTCGTCTTTAGCGGCTCGCTCGACGGCCACCTGTATGCATTCGATGAAGCGACCGGCAAAGTGTTGTGGCAAAGCCCGAAACTCGCCAGCGGGATCATTGCTCAGCCGTCGGTGTTCGAAGTCGACGGCAAGGAGTATGTCGCCATTCTTGCCGGCTACGGCGGTGCGAACCCGATCTGGGGTGGTCCGATGGCGAAGGCTGCAGAGAAGGTCCCACGCGGCGGCACGTTGTACGTGTTTGCGCTCAACCACGGCTGATGTTCACCAGGCTGCCACGACAGTTTGCCCAGCGCGACATTTGCGCTGGCCGTCCGTGGCGGCCAGGCCCTTTCCGGAAGCAAGATCATGAAGACTCGACTTAACTGGTTCGCTTTTGCCGGTGTTCTGTTGACCACTGGCTCTCTCACACCGGGACTCGCCAGCGCGGGTGCGGGCGTGCGCGTTTGCACGTTTCCTGGTAGTCCATCGATCGCGCTCGACGAGGCGGTGGCGCGCGAAGCGCTTCGCACTGCGGGGATCGCGCTGTCGCTTGCCCCCGGAGGATTCGACGGCAGTGACGACGACGGCGTTTCACTGAAGGAACTCAACAAGGCGCTTGCGCGAAAATGCGACGTGATCGCCGGCTTTCCGCGTTCGACAGTCGCCGATGGTTCAGGCAGCAAACTGACCTTCTCGCGCGGCTACCTGCACTCTGGCTATGTCAGCGTCACCACGCGCGAATCATCCACGCCGTCCGGCGGCGAGGAGGTCGTCGCGGCAACTTATGCGAGCCCGGCGCAATTGATCGCTGTGCAGCAACCCAACGTTCGGCTCGACCTGGAGAACACGGCGGCACTCACGGTCGACGCCGTGGCGAGCGGGCACGCACAACGCGCGATCGTCTGGTACCCGGCGGTCGTCGCTTATTCGATCACGCACCCGGAGCAGCATTTCCGGGTTGCAGGTGCGGCCTCTCCGTATGCCGACTGGCAACTGGTGTTCGCGTTCGGGAAGAACGGCGCTGCTTTGCAGCCGCGCATCGACGCCGCGCTGGCCAAGATGGCTTCCGACGGCCGGCTGGCGGCCTTGACCCGTAAATGGATGCTCCCCGAGGCGGCTCAGGCCGCCAGACCATCCGTGGCCACGTTTGACTATCGCGATGGCCCCGGCCGTAACGATGCGGCGTGGCGCTTGATGTCGGCGGCCGATCACGGCTCGGAGAAGGGACGCTTCATCAAGATCGATGCGAGCGCACCTGCCGATGTCCCTGGCTTCGACCGTGCGCAGGTGGCGCACGGCAAGGCCCTGTACTCGAGTGCGTGCGCCAAATGCCACGGGCCCAACCTGCAAGGATTGAATGCGCCCGCGTTACGCGGTCCGGCCTTCGCGCCGGCGGCAAACGCGAAGCTGACCATCGGCGGCGTGTATGGATACATGGCGAACAATATGCCGGCTGACCGCCCCGGCAAGATGAAACCGCAGGAATATGCTGACATCATGGCGTTCCTGCTGAATTCGAACGGCTATAGCGCCGGCGCCACCAAGTTGACGGATGACAATGCCAAGGCGTCTAAGACGCCGCTCAACGCGGGCACTTCGCAATAGTTTGGATAGTTTTAACGGCCTTGATTGATACCATAAAAAGCCCGGTGATCCCCGTGAATGACGGAGGATCACCGGGCTTTCTCAAAGCCGAAACCTCATCCAGAATCATCCCAAACGCAACGAGTTGTCCCTGCTGCGGAAAATCAGCGGTTGCGCTTCAGCGTCACGCGCCGGCCGCCGCGCCAGCGTCACGACCTGTTCGATTTGTCCGTGATGCGCGGATTTTGCGCACACCGGGTCGGCGGCTGCGGTGTCTCCGGTCAACAGGTACGCCTGACAGCGGCAGCCTCCGTGATCGGTCTCGCGCTCGTCACAACTCCGGCATGGTTCGCGCATCCAGCTTTCGCCGCGAAAGGCGTTGAACGCATGGCTGTGGTACCAGATATCCGCCAACGAAGCGTCCTGCACGCGGGGCAGGTCCAGACCCGGCAGCGAGCGTGCCGCGTGGCATGGCAGTGCAGTACCGTCCGGCGCGATGCCGAGAAAAACCGAACCCCAGCCGTTCATGCAGGCCTTTGGGCGTGATTCGAAGTAGTCGGGGACCACGAACAGGATGCGGCAGCGATCGCCGACGCGTTCGCGGTATCGGTTGACGGTAGCCTCGGCCTCCTTCAGTTGTTCAGACGTCGGCATCAACTGCTCACGGTTGAGCATCGCCCAGCCATAGTATTGCGTGTTCGCCAGTTCGAGGTAGTCGGCACCCATCTCGAGCGCCATGTCGATAATCTGCCCGACGTGCGGCAGGTTATAGCGATGCAGCACGCAATTGAGCACCATCGGATAGCCGTGCGCCTTGATGAGGCGCGCGACACGCTGTTTCAGGTCGAAAGTCTTCGTGCTGGAGACGAAGTCGTTTAGCTCACGGGTCGAGTCCTGAAACGAGAGCTGGATATGATCGAGACCTGCCTCTTTCAGACCGGCGATGCGCCTCTCGTTCAGTCCGACACCCGAGGTAATCAGATTCGTATAGAAACCGAGTCCACGGGCATGCGCGACCAGCGTTTCGAGGTTGTCACGCACCAGCGGTTCACCGCCTGAGAAACCAATTTGCGCGGCTCCCATGCGGCGCGCCTGCGTGATCACGTCGCGCCACGTGTCGGTATCGAGCTCCGCGCCGTGACTGGCGAAGTCGACGGGGTTGTAGCAGAACGCGCAGTGCAACGGGCAGCGGTACGTGAGTTCCGCCAGCAGCCACAATGGCGGTGAAGGGCGAGTACCAGGGAAGTCGATGGTGGTTTCCATGTCAATCCAGCCAACCGCGTTGCCGCGCATGGTCGATGAAGCGATACACGTCCGCGGCAAGGTCCGACACACTGAACAGGTCTTCCAGTTCGTCGATGATGTCGTCCAGCTCGCGGGTTCCGTCGCAGCGCGCGAGAATTTCTCCCGCACTTGGATTGAGCTTGACCATGCCTTCCGGATAGAGCAAGACGTAGGCGTCCTGTGCGTTTTCCCATTGCAGGCGAAACATCGCGCGTAGATGCGGCCGCAGGCTGGCGTGGTGGTCGGGATGTGGGGCGTTCATACGGGGTACGCCTTTTCGATGGCGTCGAGCATCGACCAGAGAATGTCTAGCTTGAAGCGCAGGATGTCGATGGCACGCTGTTGTGCGTCCGGTGTCTTGAAGTGACTGAGCGTGACATCAAGCCCGTGCTCGACATCACGCTGGGCAAGCGGGATTCGGCTGCGAAAGTACTGCAATCCTTGCGCGTTGATCCATGGATACAGGTCGGGCCAGCCGGCCAGACGGTCGCGATGAATCTGCGGCGCGAACATTTCCGTGAGCGAAGAGCAGACTGCCTCCTGCCACGGCACCCGGCGCGCGAAATTGACATAGGCGTCGACCGCGAACCGCACACCGGGCAGCACGTGTTCGAGCGACCACAATGCCTTGCGGTCAATGCCAACTGCGTCGGCGAGATGCGCCCATGCTTCAATGCCTCCCGGGTTGTCGCCGTAGCCATCGTGATCGTGCAGGCGCTCGATCCACAAGCGGCGCGTTTGCCGGTCCTCGCAATTGGACAGGATCGCGGCATCTTTCAGGGGGATGTTGATCTGGTAATAAAACCGGTTGGCGACCCAGCCGCGAATCTGCTGAGGCGAACACTCGCCACTGTTCATCCGCCGATTGAACGGATGATGAATATGATAGTGCGCGCCGAGCGCGCGTAGACGCGCTTCGAATTCGCCCGCGGACCAGGGGGCGGCGTGAGCAATGGCGGTGGGCAGCGGGGCGTTCATGGCTATACCTGGAATTGCATTCCGTCGCGTGCCACTTCGATACCGCGTGCGCGTATCACGGCATGTTCGGGAGAATGCGGGTCGAGAATCGGATTGGTGTTGTTGATGTGAATCAGCACCTTGCGTGTCGCGTTGGGCAATGCATCGAGCAATTGAACCATCCCTGGCTGGCCACGATGGCCGCACTGCGCAAGATGGCCCATGTCGGCCGCCAGGTGGGTCGACAGACCCAGGTCGATCATCTCCGTGGCGGACCAGAACGTGCCGTCAACCAGAACGAGTTGCGCCGAGCGCATCGCATCGAGCACGGGGTCCGGTGCGCTTGCGAGGCCCGGCGCATAGAAGACGCGTGCGCCGGTAGCAAGGTCTTCGATGAGTAATGCGATGTTGTCTCCGGGTGCGGCTTCCGAGCGACGGGGGGAATAGGGTGGCGCTTTGCTCTCAATCGGCAATGCGGTGAAGCGGATGCCTTCCGCAGGGGCGATTGTGAACTGTTGATCGAGCGTGATCTCGTGACGCTCGACACCGCAGTAGTGTTCGAGCAGTGGAACGAGCGGCAACCCGGTGGAGAGATCGTCGAACACGGGAGCACATGCATACAACGGTAGGGGTGTGGTGCGTTCGCGCAGCATCAGCAGACCGGTGACGTGATCGATCTGTGCATCGATCAGCACCACGGCGGCGATGGCGCTATCGCGGATCGAGCGGCCGGGCTGCAGTTCCGGATTCGCGCGCAATTGAGCGAGCAGGTCCGGCGAGGCGTTGATCAGAATCCAGTCTATGCCGTTATCGCTCACGGCAATCGACGACTGCGTGCGCGGCAACACGTCGCCGGTCTGATAACGGGCCCGGTTGCAGTTCGCGCAGTTGCAGTTCCATTGGGGTAATCCGCCGCCTGCGCCTGAACCAAGAATCTTGATCTTCATGAGCGATGCTCCGGGCGCCGCCGCGCACACCGACTTACTGCGAAAGACGGGCGGCGCTTCATCGTTGCTTCAGCGATTGGCGATGTACATCGTGATTTCAAAACCGAAACGCAGATCGGTATAGGCGGGGGTGGTCCATTGCATGGCTGTCTCCTTGGCTACGACAAGTGATTGAGGAACCGCATCGAGGAAGCGGTCATATCGATCAAACGCAAGGTCTATGCCGGGCTTGTCAAGCGCTGCGTTCGGCGCACCTGGGCACGACCAGCCTTTTGCACCGCGAGCGGATGCGTCGTTGGACGTCAATTGACGTTTTGCTGCGGGAAACCGACTAACTGGTCCGGCTTGTGAAACAGCGCGCTGTTCAGTTCGAGGACACCGCTGTTGCAAATTGGAGCACCTGTGACGCGGGCGGTCAGACGGCATCGTCGGTGTTGTCCACACCCTGCAGCGGCAGTTTGCGGTAGATGGTATTGCGCGAGACGCCGAGTGCGCGGGCGGCGGCCGACACGTTGCCGCCATGCTGCGCAACGGCCGTGGCGATGGCGTTGGCGGCGACGTCCTCCAACCGCCCTGATAGCGGTAAGGTTTCCGTGGTGCTCGCACGCGCAGCGGCAACGCCGCGCACGTCGTCGAAGAAATCGTCGGGTAAATGCTCGCGCCGGAGCTGGCCGTCCGCATCGACCATTGCGGCGGCGGTCCGCAGAAGATTGCCGAGCTGGCGAAAGTTGCCGGGCCACGCGCATTGCTCGAACAACGTCATCACCTCGTCGGCGACGCTCAGTCGCTGCCCATCAGCGCTTTCGGATGATGCGGATTGCAGCATCTTCTGGATGACGGCAGATAGATCCGTGCGCTCGCGCAGGGGCGGCAATTTCACTACCAGTCCGTTCAGGCGGTAATACAGATCCTCGCGGAACCGGTTCTGCACGATCATGTCACGCAGGTCGCGGTGAGTTGCGCAAATGATGGCGATATCGACCGGTATCGACTTCGAGGAGCCAAGCGGATTGACGAGGCGCTCCTGCAGCACGCGCAGCAACCGCACTTGCAGTGGATAGGGCATGTCGCCGATCTCGTCGAGAAATAGCGTGCCGCCGTTGGCCTGAAGCAATTTGCCGACGGCGCCTTTGCGCCGCGCACCGGTGAAGGCGCCTTCTTCATAGCCGAACAACTCGGATTCGATCAGCGTTTCCGGTATCGACGCGCAGTTGACCGCAACGAACGCACCCGAGCGCCGCGGCGAGTCGTTGTGGATCGCCTGGGCGAGCAGTTCCTTGCCGGTGCCGGTCTCACCGGTGATCAGGATCGGAATGTCCTTGCCGATCACTTTGCGGACTTTGGCGATGACCGCCGCAATCTGCGGGTCGCCGGTGTCCAGATAGCTGAGTCTCGACAGCGCGCTCGCGGCCGGAGGCGGTGACGTCATGCGTTGCGCGGGTCGTGACTCGCGATGCTCCTCCGGCGGCCAGGCATCATCGGTGCGCGTGGCACGCCGGAATTCGACGTGAGCGCATACCACTGCGCCGTTGCTCAGGTTCAGCGACAGATGCTGATCCCGGCTGACGCGCAGACGGTCGATCAGTTGCGCGCTGGTGAGGCCGAATAGCGAGGACAGGGTATGCGCGCGCAAGCTGGTGAGCGGCAATCCCAGCTGGAATTGCGCACTACGATTGGCCGAAAGGAAGCGACCATCGCAGGTGAACGCAACGATGCCTTCCATCAAGGTGCCCAGAAATTCGGGCCGGCCGTGAAAGGCAATTTGCAGCGTCTCGCGAAAGGTATTGGTAAAGAGATGATTCTCGATCATCTGGACGGACATCTTGGCCAGCGCCAGGGTGTGCTGGTGATAGCTGCGATGGTCACCGGTGACGTCGAGCACGCCGATCAGATCGCCGTACGGATCGAGGATCGGCACGCTGGAGCAGGTGAGAAAGCGATTGGCAGCCAGATAGTGTTGTTCGCCATGCACGACCGTCGGACAACGCTCCGCGAGCGCCGTGCCGATTGCATTGGTGCCTTGCCGGTCTTCCGCCCAGTTCGCGCCCGGACGCAGTGCGACTTTCTCGGCTCGCCGGAGAAAATCATCGTCGCCGATCGAGTGAAGAATCAGCCCTTCGGCGTCGGTCAGTACGATCATGCTCTGCGTATTGACAATCTGCTCGTGCAGCGTTTCCATCACAGGCGTGGCATGCGCGCACAGGATGCGGCTTTGCTCGAGTTTCAATGTGAGTTCGGCCGCCGGCAGCACGTCATAGTCCGGCCGCATCGCGGCGCTCAAGCCGAAAGTTTCGGAGCGTTCGTGGGATTTCTGAATCGACGGCGTGAGCCAACCGGCCTCACGAGCCGCCATTGGCGTTACGGCGTGACCGACATCATCGCGCATTGTCTCCTCCTGCTGGTCAGCCCCGGTCGCCTCGCCGGGGTCGTGCGGGTACACCAATAAGCAAATCCTGCGCCAGGCTGGCGATAATCGCGCTCCGGCAGAGGGTCATCGCCTTTGTGATCGCGCCGTGGCGGGGCGGTCGATCTACGCGGTTAGCCGCAACTGCTCAGGCGATGCGAGATTACGCATATTCATCCCGATACGCCTAGGTGGCTTGATTTGAATCAATGCTAGTGAAATGCGCGGCTGTATCCGCGAAACCGCGGATTCGCGGCCAGGTACGCGAGCGACAGCGTGTCGACCATTGATACAAATCAATTTACGCGCGAGGAAAGCGCAGATGATGAATTTGTGACTGCCGTCAGCCCGGGTGTGGCGCGTCTTTGAGTCATTCCAGACGACCTCGGCGCCGTTGCCTGACGCCCGGCATTCCTGCGGAGGTGACCGATGGGAGTCGGCATGCAGATTACGTACCTCGGCTTTGCTGGATCTGCTGCTATCGAAGCCGAGGCTGGCGCGCATTTAGTGCGCCTCGAACGATTCCGGGAGTACCTTTCCGGTTGCCATCTGGCCGTCGAGGCGATACGCAACGGTTCGTTCTATGGCAAGCCGGCTGGTCTTCTCTATGACGTGCGGCTCAATCTGAGTACCCACACAGATGACCTGATTACAGTTGAACACTGCCTCCATGAGGACCCCGGCATAGCGCTTCGGACGGCATTCGACGCGGCAGAGCGGCGACTCAAACAGACGTTGCGCCGACACCGTGGTTCATCCGCCATGCAGAGCGAATTCGTAATCCACTTACCAGAGAGGGTGGCCATGTACAAAGATATCCTGGTGGCACTGGATGGCAGCAATGCGTCGAAAGGTGCGCTAAAGGAAGCTATCCGCATGACGAAGCTGGCTGACGGAACGATGACGGCGGTGTACGTGCTCGACCGTTTCGCGATGTTTGCCTATTCTGCCAATTACGACCAGTTTGCTATGGTCGAGGCACTACGCGTTGAAGGCGATCGAATACTGGCGGATGCGCATAAGGCGGCGACTGAGAGCAAAGTTCCGTGCAAGGTCGATACCGCCGAGACGGATAACATCAGCGAAGACGTCGCTAGCTGCTTGCTGCGTTATGTGCAGGGACATAGCGTGGATCTCGTCGTGATGGGTACCCATGGACGTCGCGGAATGCGACGCATGATGATAGGTAGCGTCGCCGAGCGATTTCTTCGGTTCTCGACCCGCCCGGTGTTGCTGGTTCGCGACGCGATTGTTGCAACCTGAACGACGTGGAGATGCCGCCGCGCGGGCGCTTCAATTCTGGTGGAGTGTGTGCATTCGCCGGGCCCAGGATTGTGGAGAATTGATTTGGATCAAGGCAATGCCCCAGTCTTGCTCCGACACTACGGGTCGAGCCGACTCTCACCATTCAATGTTTAACACCCGGAAGGATTCCGTAAGTCGGCAAGCGACGCGTGTGTGCGTGAGGCGACTGCCTCGCCGGTGCGAAGAACAACATTAGAAACCTCGCGGGAGACCCGAATGCGACATCGCTTCAAATGGATATTGGTCTCGCTAATTATTGTCGCGGGTCGCGTTTTCGCTCAGGACCAGAAAGACGAGCGGGCGCCGAACACCATGCAGGCTCGCGTGATGGCCTGTGCGGCATGTCACGGTCAACTGGGGCAGGGGACGGATAACGATTATTTCCCGCGCCTCGCAGGCAAACCATCGGATTACCTCTACAACCAGCTAGTCGCGTTCCGGGACGGACGGCGCAAGTATCCGCCGATGAACTATCTGTTGGCGTACCTTCCCGATTCGTACCTGCACCAGATCGCTGACTACTTCGCCGCGCAGAGGCCACCGTTTCCCGTGTTGGTCTCTTCACCTGTCAGTGCCGACGTGCTATCGCGCGGCGGGACGCTCGTCAACAAAGGCGCTCCAGATCGCCGCATTCCCGCGTGTACGAGTTGTCATGCTTCGTCTCTTACGGGAATGGAGCCCGCGATTCCCGGTTTACTCGGTCTTCATGCTGACTACATCAGCGCACAGCTCGGTGCGTGGCGCTACGGCACGCGCACGGCAGCTAGCCCCGACTGCATGCAACAGGTGGCGGTGCGTTTGACCGAAAGCGATGTCACCGCAATTGCTGCATGGCTGTCGTCGCGGCCGGCGCCTGCCGAGCCGGCCCCCGTGCCACGCGGCAGTTTGAAAATGCCGCTTGCGTGCGGTAGTGAAACGAAATGAGCGAGGTTAGGGTGCGAATCTTTCAGACTGCCTGGTGCCGGGCGTTCACCTCGCTGTGCGTGAGTGCGGTTTTGGGCATAACAGTGGTGACCTGTCAGGCGGCCGATGGGGGTGATTCAAACATCATTGCACGCGGCGAGTACCTCGCTCGGGCCGGGGACTGCATCGCGTGCCATACGACGCCTGGTGGAAAACTGTTTGCTGGACGACGACCGATGGCTACGCCGTTCGGCACATTGTATTCACCGAATATCTCGCCGGACAAAGAGACGGGTATCGGCAGATGGACGGCCAGCCAGTTTTACTCGATGATGCACACTGGCCACTCGCCCGACGGCAGTCTGCTGTATCCCGCCATGCCGTTCGCCGCATATACGAAGATGACGCGGAAGGATTCCGATGCGATCTTTTCCTACCTGAAATCTGTGCCGGCGGTGAGGCTTGCCAATCGTCCGCACGACATGCGCTTTCCGTACAACAACCGGTCGTTGCTGCTCGGTTGGCGCACGCTGTACTTTCGCGAGGGCGAGTTCAAACCCGACCCCGCTCAGTCAGTCGAATGGAATCGCGGCGCCTATCTGGTCCAGGGGCCTGGCCATTGTTCGATGTGTCACACCGCGATAAATGCGCTGGGAGGAAGTTCGGAGTCCAAGGCATTCGAAGGAGGGCTGATTCCTATGCAGGCGTGGTATGCGCCGTCCCTTACCTCAAACAAGGAGGCGGGCCTCGGCGATTGGAGCCTTGAGGACATCGCCAATCTATTGAGAACCGGCGTTTCCGATCGTGGCGCAGTCTACGGGCCCATGGCCGAAGTCGTGTACGACAGTTTGCAGTACCTCTCCGATGACGACATTCGCGCAATGTCCGTGTATCTGAAGAGCCTGCCGCCGCATGGCGACGAAGCGACGCCGCCATCCATAACGTCGGTCGAAGACAAGGACCGGCTATATCCGCTCGGCAGCAAGATCTATGACGCACAATGTGCAACATGCCACGGTGCAAGGGGCCGCGGCAAGCTACCGCAGTTTCCGCCGCTCGCGAATAACCAGTCCATTCAGATGGAGTCGTCCGTCAACCCAATCAGAATGGTTCTGAATGGCGGATATCCCCCAGGAACGACCAGAAATTCACAACCATATGGCATGCCCCCGTTTGCGCAGTCACTCTCCGACGAAGAGATCGCGGCAGTCGTGACGTTCATCCGGACCGCATGGGGTAACCACGGGACAGCTATCACGGTCAAGGATGTCAACGATTTGCGCTCCGCGCCTCTCGACTAAGGATACTCATGAGCGAATCAACCTCACAAGACTCTGACCGCGCATCGGAAGACGACGACGTCGAACGTATAGTGCGCGGCGGACCGCGCGGTGCCATAGCCGTCGCGGGGACAGCCACTGCGATTGTGATAGCCCTCTGGTTCGCGTTTTACTTCTTCGTGTTTCTGCCTCGCGGCGTAATCCATTGAGACTATTCATGTCCCTTTCACCGATTCCGGGCCATCATGACGGCGCAGATGTCGCTGCACGCGCCGAGTGGCGCTGGGCAATATTTGTGGTTGGCATCATCGCTGTGCTCGTCGCGATGGTTATCTTCACCGGCCTGCATTGGGCCATGATGCCGCCGTCCCGAGTCGAAACCATCAACCCGACGACGTTGCATGTTTCGGGTGAATTCATCGAAAGCAACCTCGGTAGTGGCGTTGAGGCCGACGGCTCGGTCATCGTCCGCGTGATCGGTCAGCAGTACTCGTTTGCCCCCCAATGCATCCTTGTCCCAGCCAACACGCCAATCCTGTTTCGAGCGACTAGTGCTGATGTCGTGCACGGATTCCTGATCACCAACACCAACGTCAATTCGATGCTCGAACCAGGCTACGTCTCGACCTTCAGGACCACCTTCGACAAAGTGGGTGACCATCCGATGCCTTGCCACGAGTACTGCGGGGTGGGGCACGAGGGAATGTGGGCGAAAGTGAAAGTGATCGACAAAGCGACCTTCCTGAAGATGGCGTCGACAACGCGGAGGCTCAGCTGTGCTCAATAGCAAACGACTGGTTCTGGCCCATTTCTGGCTTGCGTTCGCGGTATTCGGGCTGGCGCTGCTACTCGGCGAATGGCAGATGTATATCCGCAGCCCGTTGCACGCCTGGTTGCAAAATCCGGACATCTACTACCGATCGGTAACCGCACACGGCTCGGCGATGGGTTACGTCTTTCCGACGCTCATCGCAATGGGATTTGGCTATGCAATCACGGAACTGGCGTTGAAGAAGCCGCTCATCGGCCGTGCCTGGGCGTGGGCGGGGTTCTGGCTCGTGGCGGTGGGCGCGGTGACTGCAATGGTGCCGGTGTCGATGGGTCTGGCATCCGTTCTGTATACTTTTTACCCCCCCATGATCGGCAATCCGTTCTACTACATTGGCGTGGTGCTGGTGGTTGTTGGCTCGTGGATCTGGGTCGCGTTGATGTCCATCAATCTGCACGTCTGGAAGCGTCAAAATCCAGGCCGTCCCGTGCCGCTTGCGATGTTCGCCAACGTAGCCGGCTCGTATTTGTGGGGCTGGACAGCCGTTGGCGCCGCGATCGAGTTGCTGTTCCAGATTTTGCCCGTGGCGCTCGGCTTCAAATCGACCATTGACGCCGGTCTCGCCCGTGTGTTCTTCTCGTGGACTCTGCACGCGATTGTCTACTTCTGGCTGATGCCTGCGTACATCGCCTACTACACGATTATTCCCCGCGCGATCGGTGGTCGACTCTACAGCGATTCGATGGCGCGCATCTCGTTCATCCTGTTCCTGGTGGCAGCGATGCCGATCGGCATTCACCACCTGTTCGCCGATCCGCAGGTGGGGTCAGGCTTCAAGTTCGTCCATTCCGTGTTTACGGCTTTGGTCTCGGTTCCTACCTTGCTGACAGTCTTCACGATCTGTGCGTCGGCTGAAATTGCCGGGCGGTTGCGAGGTGGGAAGGGCGCCTTTGGATGGGTCAAGGCGCTGCCTTGGGACAATCCGATGATGCTGGCGGTGGCGTTCTCGTTCGTCATGCTAGGGTTCGGCGGCGCAGGTGGCATCATCAACATGAGTTATCAGCTGGATTCGACGATTCACAACACGCAGTGGATCACCGGGCACTTTCATCTCATCTTTGCTGGGGCAATCGTCATCATGTATTTTGCGATTGCCTATGATCTCTGGCCTCACTTGACCGGGCGGGCGCTCACCAGCGTACGCCTGATGAGGGCGCAATTGTGGCTGTGGTTCGTTGGAATGATCGTAACGACATTCCCCTGGCATTATGTCGGGATACTGGGCATGCCTCGTCGGATGGCCTTTTACGACTACACCAATCCCGCGATTGCGCCTGAGGCTCTGTCCGTAATCCTATCCGTGATCGGCGGTGCGATGCTGGTACTGTCTGCCGCGCTGTTCTTCATTGTCCTGATCCGCGGCCACCTGAGCGCAGAGGTCTCGCCGGCCGAATACCGGTTCAGTTCGCCGATTCACGAAGTTAAATCTCTGCCGATAGCCCTGAACAGTTTTGGTCTGTGGGTCGGCCTGATGATCGGGTTGACCGTGGCGAATTACGGGTACCCGATTGCTCAACTCATGACGCTGCCGGAAACGTCCGTTCCAGCGGTACACATGGGAGCACAATGATGAGCAACGAACGACTGGTTTCGATGCGCAACCCGTGGTTCGTCGCGAGCATCGGGGCAAGCCTTGTTCTATTCCTGTTCTCGGTGGTCGTTGGCTTCGTGTGGCTACCCTCGGCGCAACAGGATGCGCAATTTCATGGATTGTGGAATGCCATCTGCAGTGCTGCGGGCGTACCCCGTACCTGGTACAACGGGGCACGCATTGAATCCGCAGTGAGCACTAGCACGGTAGTGGTGACGCCCGAAATGCTTGATCACCCGAGCACAACTTCCATTGGGCGTGGCGCAACACTAGCAATGCGCTGCACCATGTGTCACGGCATGCGCGGGCTGAGCGAGGCAAACTCGCCCAATCTCGCTGGGCAGTCCGCAGTAGTCGTTTATAAGCAACTGCGGGACTTCAGGAGCGGCGCGAGGAGCAACGCGATCATGGCGCCGATGGTCGTCGATCTGAGCGATCAGGATATGAAGGATCTCGCAGCATATTATTCTTATCTGCCCCGTTTGCCTGCATCTCATGCTGACAACGAAGAACCGGCTCCGACGATCGTCGTTAGTGGTGCACCCATGCGCAATATCGCCCCCTGCGCGTCCTGTCACGGTGGTGTTGCCGGCAAAGTCGGCAGTCCATGGCTGGAGGGGCAGTCTGCCGTTTATATCCGAACACAACTGCAGGCCTTCGCGTCGGGGACTCGTCGCAACGATATCAGCGAGCAGATGCGCAATGTTGCGCGCGGGATGACGCCATCCGAGATCGAAGCGGCAGCCCGGTACTATTCGGACAGTCGCTAACGAGGTACGCATTGCCCACGAGGTCCCTTCATGCGCTTTCCACCAAGACGAGCTCTTGCGGCCGTCATTTTGCTTATCGCCACGCAGACTGTTTTTTCTCAAACCCCGAAATCCGTACTCCTTGAGGACCTGACCTGGACCGAGCTTCGTGACCAGATTAACGCGGGCAAGACTACCGTCATCATCCCCATCGGCGGAACTGAGCAAAGCGGCCCGGACGTAGCACTCGGCAAACACAATGTACGCGTCAAGGTGCTCTCACAGCGCATCGCCGAGGGCCTCGGCAACGCGATCGTCGCGCCGGTCATCGCCTACGCGCCGGAGGGCGGCTACGCTCCGCCGACCTCGCACATGCGCTTTCCCGGCACGATCACCGTGCCGGACGACGTGTTCGAAAAGACGCTCGAATCCGCCGCGAACAGCTTCAAGGTTCACGGCTTTTCCAACGTCGTCTTTCTCGGCGACCACGGCGGCTACCAGAACGATGTCAGGCACGTTGTAGCCCGGCTTAACAAGAGCTGGGCTGGCTCGGGCACCCGCGCATTCGTGCCACCGGAGTACTACGGCACCAGCTCGGACGGCTATGCGCAGATTCTGCGGCAGCACGGCGTCAGCGATGCCGAGATCGGCACCCATGCGGGGCTCGCGGATACCTCGCTGCTGCTGGCGGTCGCACCGCAGATGGTGCGGCTCGAGCATCTGCGAAGCGGCCCGAAACTGGGGCCGGCCGATGGCGTCTATGGCGGCGACCCGCGGCACTCGAGCGTCGAGCTCGGTCGACTGGGCGTTGACGCGATCGTGTCGCGGACCATCGATGCCATCAGGAAGGAGACCGCAAGCCGTTGAAACATTCAACAGACTCCCGATTCCGTCTCCGATCATTCATTCACTCGATAACGGAATTCGCCATGCAATTGTGTGCTCCCCGCTTTTCGCGCGTTGCAACGGTCATCGCCATCGCGCTGACCGGTTTCTGCCTCGTCGGCGCTGCATCGGCCGTCACCACTGTGGCCGGCATGCCGCCCGTGGTGAACCCCGATAACCTGTACGGCGAAGCGGGCGCCGGCCATATGAGCCCCGCGGTCGCCAATGCGTTGCCGCGCGTCTATGTGCCGAACTTGCGTTCGAACGACGTCTACGTGATCGATCCGGTCACGGTGAAGGTAGTCGACAGGTTTCACGTCGGCTTCAGTCCGCAGCACGTCGTCCCTTCATGGGATCTCCAGACGCTGTGGGTGGCCAACAACGCGGAAGGCCGCCCCGACGGTAGCCTGACCCCGATCGATCCGAAGACGGGCAAACCCGGCAAGGAGATCATGGTCGACGATCCCTACAACATATACTTCACGCCGGACGGCAAGGAGGCGATCGTGGTGGCCGAAGCGCACGCGCGACTGGACTTTCGCGATGCGCACACGATGGCGCTGAAATCGAGTCTCGAAGCGCCGCAGTGCAAGGGCATCAATCACGCCGATTTCTCGATCGACGGCAAGTACGCGCTCTTCACCTGCGAGTTCGGCGGCAAGCTGGCCAAGATCGATCTCGTTAACCGCAAGGTCGTGGGCTACCTTGAACTCGACAGGAAGGGCATGCCACAGGACATCCGCGTCGCACCGGACGGCAAGGTGTTCTATGTCGCCGACATGATGGCCGACGGCGTCTACGTGGTCGACGGCGACAGCTTCACGAAGATCGGCTTCATCAAGACCGGCGTCGGTACACACGGTCTGTACCCGAGTCGCGACGGCACCCGGCTCTATGTATCCAATCGCGGCTCCAATCTCGTGCACGGACCGAGGCATGGCAAGGGCAGCGTGTCGGTGATCGATTTCGCAACGCGCAAGGTCGTCGCGAACTGGCCGATTCCGGGCGGGGGCAGTCCCGACATGGGGAATGTCAGCGCGGATGGCAAGATGCTGTGGCTGTCCGGTCGCTTCGATGACGTTGTCTACGCGATCGATACGACGACCGGCTCGGTCAAATCCATTCCGGTTGGCGCGGAACCGCACGGGCTCACCGTCTGGCCGCAGCCCGGGCGTTTTTCACTTGGCCACACCGGGAATATGCGTTGACCAGCGATTGGCAACCGGGCGGCGCCACCTATCGAACGATGGGGGGCGACCGGGTTGATCCCAATCAACGCGCAGGCGTTGGCACACGTCCATAGTGAAATGAATGTGAGGGTGTTCTCGCTGGTGCTCGCCGTCGATGCGTGGCAGGCAATCAATTCGTCGGTGTCTGTCGAAGATCGGAGAGTTTGATATGCAGCCGTTGGGACCTCGCAGTGCCATACAGGTCATCCTTAATGAGCACAGGCAATTGTCTGCAATTATCGAGGGCATGCTGCGGTTTAACCATCTGCTGGAAACTGGCTCGAAGGTTCCAGGCCTCACGGTGTTTCGGGCGATGCTTTACTACATCCGGGAGTATCCGGAGCAGGTGCATCATCCGAAGGAGGATCGCTACCTTTTCGCACGGCTGCGGGCCCGGACAGATGATTTTGACGATGTGCTTGCTGAACTGGAGGCCCAGCACGCTGAAGGTGACGCGCGGGTGCGAGATCTGGAGCACGCGCTGACCCGGTATGAACTGCAGGGCGAGCCCGCATTACCTGCGCTGCGCGCCATGGTTCAGGAATACGCGGCGTTCTACCTGAAACATCGAAGTCTGGAAGAAGTAATGATTCTGCCCGCTGCAAGACGTTTGCTGACGAAGGATGACTGGGCCGTGATTGACGCAGTATTTGGGGTCAATCGTGATCCGTTCGATAGAGTCAAACTCGAAGAGGATCTTGGCAAGCTATTCTCGATGATCGTCAAGACCATTCCGGAAGTGGAGCGCTAGCGGTTCCCAACGCTCGAACAGCGCGAAATAGCGACATTGCGAAAAAATACTCTACCGGCGCTGCGCTAGCATATCGTCGACGACCGGAACAGCAGCGAGAGTAAGAAGTACGATAACAAGGGGAATGGTTGCCATAAACCCCAGGTGCTTGAAGCCTATGGCGCCTGTCAGGCCGCCCGCGAGGAACGACAATAAGAGCGATCCGAGAAGCCGCAGTTTCTGGCGATCTGCACGGACTGCGCCGCCGGTCGTTGCTCCGACGTTTCCAACGTTCCAGTAGAAGAACTTGCCGAGTTCGATGCCAATATCGGTCACAAGACCGGTGACGTGCGTCGTGCGTATCTCTGCCTTTGAGATCTTTGTGATCATGGCGTTCTGCAGACCCATCACATAGCACAGAAGACAGACGGTCGCGGGCACGAAAAGGACACGATGGGTCTCGAGATTCGTGCCGATCAGGCCAAAGAAGAGGAGCAGCGTAGCCTCGAGCATCAACGGCATCGCATACAGACTGTGCAATTGCCGGCGACGCCCCCAGTTGATCAGAATTGCAGACGTGGCGGCCCGGAAAAGAAACGACAACAGGGAACTCAATCCCGCAACGACTGCGTTGATTTCGCCGAGCGCGAGGTTGTCGGCGAGTGACGACACAATGCCTGACATGTGAGATGTGTACTGCCCCACAGCGAGGAATCCGCCGGCGTTGGCAGCACCGGCGACGAAAGCTAACGATCGACCGAGGCGCAGATTCGCCGCGTCACTGCGCTCAGGTTTCGTGAATCCCCGAAGATAGTTGATCGGCATGCAGATATTTATTCCGTATGAGCGGCGGCACGCGGGCCGTCGCTTGCTTTCAAGCGCCGCGGAGTCGCTCGGCGACCGTCAGGGTCACGTCGACCTCCTGAACGACGGTTCCTACCGGCAGCACCGTGCGTCCATGTGTTTCGTTGATGATCTCCGCTGCGGACAGATAGAACGCCAGCAGTGCCGTTACCAGGCCGAGGTAGCCTCCCGCATGGTGCAACCATTCAAAGCCGGTCCATTCGCTCGCTGCGAGCACAAAGAAAGTGATCCACAACGACAGAAACACCAGTTGCAGCGCGCGCGGCGCGCGCCATGTCGCTACCCACATATAAAGCGTGAACACGCCCCACAGGAACAGATACCACCCGATGAACGCCGCAGGCACAGTACCGTGAAGGAACAGCACGAAGAGGGCGAGTGACCACCAGAACGCACCGTAGCTCACAAATGCCGTCGCGCCGAACGTGTTGCCACGCGGTATTTCCATAAGTCCGGCGAGCACCTGTGCAGTGCCACCATAAGCGAAAGCGACGGCGAGCACCATGCCCATCGAATTGCCGCTGAACCAGCCGGCGTTAATCATGCTGAGCAGCCAGGTCGTCAACGCAAAACCTGCGAGGCCGAGTGCCGCGGGATTTGGGGCTTTGATATTCATGATGAATTCCTTACACAAACAGAGGTAGGCGTCGATTGCGCGGCCGTCCTTAAGATGGACGTCGCGCATCGGCCACAGCACGATCGAACGCGTGAGTGATCAGATCGAATCGGCGAACTGGGAAATTACGGCCGGATTTTCGACGGTCGACGTGTCCTGCGAAATCGCTTCGCCTTTCGCGACTGAGCGCAACAAGCGGCGCACGACCTTGCCGGAGCGCGTCTTGGGCATGGCATCGCCGAACCGGATTTCCTTCGGTTTCGCAATCGGACCGATTTCCTTGGCGACCCAGGCGCGCAATTCGTCTGCTACGCGCTTAGCCTCAGCACCGGTAGGCCGCGCCGTTTTCAGAACGATGAAGGCCACGATGGCTTCGCCGAACGTTTCATCCGGACGCCCGACAACCGCGGCCTCGGCGACGAGCGGATTGGCCGCCAGTGCCGACTCGATTTCCATCGTGCCCATCCGGTGGCCGGACACGTTTAGGACGTCGTCGATACGACCTGTGATCGTGAAGTAGCCTGTGTCGCGGTCGCGAATCGCACCATCGCCGGCGAGGTACAGCCTACCGCCGAGCTCGGTGGGATAATAGCCGTTGCGAAAGCGCTCAGGATTGCCCCAAATCGTTCGGATCATTGACGGCCACGGCTTGCGGATGACGAGTACGCCGCCTTGTCCGCTGGCCACTTCATGGCCGGTTTCGTCGACGATCGCCGCATCGATGCCTGGCATCGGCAGCGTGCACGATCCCGGCACGAGCGGCGTAGCGCCGGGCAACGGCGAGATCATGTGGCCGCCCGTCTCGGTCTGCCAGAACGTGTCAAGCACCGGACAGCGCCCGCCGCCGACATGTTCGGCGTACCAGTTCCATGCGCTTGGGTTAATCGGTTCGCCGACCGTGCCAAGTATGCGCAAGCTGCTCAGATCGAAACTGCGAGGATGTACTGCTGTGTTAGCGTCAGCGCTCTTGATGAGAGACCGGATGGCGGTCGGCGCGGTGTAGAAGATGCTGACCTTATGACGCTGGATCATGTCCCAGAAACGGCCCGCATTCGGATAGGTGGGTACGCCTTCGAAGATCACCTGGGTCGCGCCGACTGCGGTCGGGCCATAGCAGATGTACGTGTGACCGGTGATCCAGCCGATGTCGGCGGTACACCAGAAGACATCGGCCGGCTTGATATCGAAGGTCCATTTCATCGTTACGGCGGCCCACAGTAGATAGCCGCCGGTGCTGTGCTGCACGCCTTTGGGTGCGCCGGTCGACCCAGATGTGTACAGCACGAACAGTGGGTGTTCCGCACTGACCCACTCTGGTTCGCAGGTATCGGGTTGGTCCTGTTCGAGTTCGTGCAGCCATGTGTCGCGTCCCGCGATCCAGGGGATCCGACCGCCGGTACGCCGATAGATGACGACCGTTTTAACGGCTTCGGCGCCGCCCATCGCAATGGCTTCGTCGACGATGGTTTTGAGCGGCAGTGTCTTGCCGCCACGCACCTGTTCGTCGGCGGTAATCACTGCTACAGCGCCGACATCGACCATCCGTTCATGCAGGGATTTGGCGGAAAAGCCGCCAAACACGACGGAGTGCGGCGCGCCGATGCGTGCACACGCCAGCATGGCGGCAACGCCTTCCACTGACATCGGCATGTAAATCACCACCCGGTCGCCTTTCTTTACGCCGCGCGCGCGCAGCGCGTTGGCGAGTCTGCACACGCGGTGATAGAGCTCCTGATATGTGACGCGAGTGACCTTGAGGTCGTCGGCTTCGAACACGATGGCGGTCTTGTCGGCGAGTCCGTTGACGAGGTTGCGATCCAGACAGTTGTATGAAGCGTTCAGTTCGCCATCTTCAAACCACTTATAAAACGGCGCCGTGGTTTCATCGAGCACTGTCGTAAATGGTCGGCGCCACTCAAGATGCTCTCTGGCAAGGCGCGCCCAGAACGCTTCGTGATCGCGTTCGGCCTCGGCCACCAGCGCATGGTAAGCCGCCATGCCGTCGATGGTTGCATGGTTGAGGGCGGGGATTTGCGGCGCCGTGGAGCCGAGTTGATTGAGTTCGACGGTAGACATGCATAGTCTCCTCATATGGGTCATGGTGGCGACCACGCATGGAGCGTGTGGTCGCTTGTGGGATGGCTCTTGGTGGCCATGGTGCATACGTCGGCGCGTCTGGGACTCGGGCGCGAAAACGGCAAGGGCTGCAAGGCAGACAGGACTGAATGGGTGCCTGCGATGAATCAGCGTGGGTGTGTACGGCCACTATGCCGGTCAGGCTGACGATGCACTTGATTCACATCAAGAGATCAACAGCGCCGGGCACTTGTCACCTTTCTTAAGATGGATTCCCCATCAACGTGGCGAGGCGCACCTGCACGTGAAGCGAAGCGTCCAGGTCTTGATGAAAATCAATCGCAATACCCCGGTTGGGTCGATGATAAATACGTGATTGACGGCTTGCGAATTGCCCCGTTGATTCAAACGATGCGCCTTGAGCCAAGGAGGAAATCATGATCCGGGCCGAACCAAAAATTATCTGTGCGGTGGTTGCTGTCTTTGTCGCGTTAGCAGGCTTGGCGGGATTGATCCACGGAATGCTGTTCGATAGTACAGACTTCGTCCGCTACGGCGCGGCCGCGCTCATTTCCGGTATTGCATGCTTCGTTCTGCTGTTGAACCCTACAGCGTGTGACGACTCCTAGCGCCGCCGACAGGGGCGCGCCGGGTCTCGCGGCGGCACACTATGTTTGGTCTCAACGGAAGGCGGCGCTCGATGCGTACGCACAAACACAAGTTTCGTACCGTCAGCTTGTGTTGAGAGCCTTCGCCCTGGTGGCGGACTACAGTGCCGGCAAGGTCGGCTACCAGCAGATCCTGCTCGCTGACAGCCAGTTTCATCAGGCAAGGATCGCGTGGCTGCAGGACGTGGCGCAACGGCGGCCGGATACGGTGGCACGGGAGGAGTCTGGGATAGCGCGGTGAGCCCAGGTGACGCGGTGAGTAGGCTTGGCCAGCTTCAGGCTTTGACAGTGCCGCACGCCGGAGCCGGGGTATCGGGTGGCGTCGCGCGCTCACTCGGCTCGAGCCGCAAAGCACCCCAGCCGAGCGGCGCAAACACGTGACCGCCCGCGAGTTCGACCCGCGCCACAAATGACTCGAGCGTGATGCCCGCCATGATGTGAATCGGCGAATTGCCGACAAAACTTTGAGTACGCAACCACGGTACCTCGCCGCGATTGATTTCGTTGACGCTTCGTTCCTTGCCGTCGTAGCCGAGATCGGGAGGATACAGCGGGCCGTCGAAGGCGACGGTCAGGATCTGCTCGGGACTGTCGGTATAAGGGGTGCCGACGTGCTGTTCATAAGGCACGCGCTCCCAGCCGTCGCCCCATTGCTGGTCGAGCGTCAAACGCGTGAAATAGGCCCAGGGCGCGCGCACGAAGCAGAGTCCGTACGCATGACGCACGCCGTCCAGATTGGCAGTCATTCCCACGGTAGCACCTCATTCTGGTGGCAGTGACGACAACGCTCACGGGTTGTCGTCGGCGGCGAAGATGCCGACTTCCGGCTCGGTGTTCTCGTTGTCGATACATTGCACGTGCCAATGGCCCGCCATCAGCGATCTGCCCGCATCCGTGCACCATTGTGCGCGTCCGGTTTCTCCCTCGAATGGTCCGGATGTGGCGTTCAGATCGAGCCCTTCGAGTACGCAGCAGGGCGTCGAATCGTGCGGCCCGCAGACGAGCGTGTTGCCACAATCGACGTGCAACGCGCCCCATTCGGGCAGTTCGAGCCCCATATGACCCTCGCGTGACCATTGACGTGTTTCATTGTCGAGCCACAGGATGGCGAATGCCATCGGATTGACACGGTCGAACGTGTCGAGGTGGATGGTGAGGCGCATGAGGTTCTCCGTACATTCCGCGAACATGTGCAAACGAACTGGGTGGCTATTGACTCAAAGCCCACTGGATCAACGTGTGAGCGTCTTCGGGGGTCAACGGGCCGCCGCGATCCGCCGGCAGCGGCATTGCCATGTCGCCCCAGTGGGCCTTGCCGCCGAGTCGCAGCTTGTGCTCGAGCATCGCGCTGGCGTTTGGCACGTCGCGGTAACGGTCCGCAATCTGCTGAAACGACGGTGCCAGAAAAGGCGCGTCCCGCGTATGGCAGAACATGCAATGCTGTTGATCGACGAGTGCCGTCGGTTCGGACTGGGCAAGCGCTGTGCCGCTTGCCGTCAGCAACAGCGCAAGTGTGCTCGCAGTGAGATAGTGCAGGTGCGGGTCATTCACGAGACATACTCCAGAACAGGTGCTGGGTTCAGTGTAGGGTCGGTACCGCCTGCGCGATTGACTCATATCAAGCCAATCTCTCGCGTTGCGTTCGGCCGTCCTCCACGGTCAGTTGCTTTCCTCGGGGTTCGCGACGTCGAAATGACCTACTGTCTGAGCGAGCACGGCAACGCTGTTGCGCGGCAAGCGCATTGCGACGGCTAGCGTGCTGCGGTTCAGCCAGCCGCGGGCCGCGACCGCCAGCCCGGTGCCCGCGCAGAAAAGGTAGACGTTCTGCACGATCGCCCCAGCGCTGGCGGACGCAAACGGTTCGCGCTGCGATGCGGCGATTTCGTGCATTCGCGCGAGATCGGCAACGTATACGAGATCGAGCGGCGCATCGCCCACAAAATCCTGGTAACCGGTCACGCCCCGCAGATCGCTGGCAACGGCCAGATCAAGGCAATGCTGGTACGGATCATAGCGATAGAGCCCGCATGCGAGCGCGGCATAAATATCGACTTCATTCAGGCCCAACGCTGAAGGCGCAGTCCGTCCGCTTTCCGGCTCGCGATTATTGCCGTCCGCTGCCCACAGCAAATTACTGAGCGTCGTGTCGTCAAGCGCAGTTGAAGCGAACCGGCGCGTCGTTCGGCGTCTCGCGAATGCTTCCATGATCGGCATGCCACCGGTGCGTTGGGGGGCGGGCAGTGCGATTCGCTGCGACGCTACGCCGATTACCGGGCGTGGGCGCGCTGAATCGCGCGGCGTGGTGCCCAATCTGAACAGATGTTTCATGGCAGCCTCATACGAACCAGGCGAAATCAGGTAATTCGAGCAGGACGGCAAATACACAGAATCATCGTGCGCTACTGTCATATTCGATGGTTGACTCAGATCAACCGCCTTTCTCATGCGCGCAGACGTTCGCTTTCCGGCGCCCAGCCTGCGAGGTCACTTGACCTGAGTCAAACCTGATCGCCGGCGAAAACATGGCGACGCGCAAATGGCGCCTATCCTGTTCACAGACGAGTGTCACGCGTGGCGGTACTCTCTTCGCTTTGCCGCGTGGGCGTTGCGGCCGCTCGCATGATGACGCCTTAAGAGCCACGCCCATCTTCAGGCTACGGTCATGAATATTCATTTTCCCCAGGAAACTCCGGACTATTGCGCTCGCGATCTGGTCATCGCCTTTCCGGCAGAGATCGACGGCGTGCGGGTTCAGTGCGCGATTACCGCAGAGGCGCTCGAAGATCACTTTGGCGCAGCGTCGTTACGCGATGACGATCTGTTCGCCGCGTTCGACACTCACCGTTATCCGATCGAACAGGCAGCGCGGCGTTTACTGGACGAAGTGGGCGCAAGGCCGGTCATGCTGCACAGCGGCTACTTCCGCTTTTGCGACTGAAGTGGCCGTCGGTGCGCCGCTTCGTTCCTATGACACGACTTCGGGAAGCGGACGCCGCGGCGAATGAGGAGCCTGCCGACCGCGGCCGATACGCAGCAGCAATTGCGGCACGCTGTCCAGGTTCAGGGCGGCACGCAACGTGTTGCGCAGTGAAGCCACTTCGATCGGCTGATTGAGATAGGACGCCGTGATGCCCTCGTCCGCGGCAGTAAGCAGCACCCGTTCAAGCGCTTGACCTGCCGCCAGCCACGCTGCGGCATCGTCCGCTCCGGTGGCGATGCACAACAGTAATGGCGAGCCGGTGACCAGCGTGTGATGGGCGGCCGCCATGCCGCCACCCAGGTCGAACGTGCGAATCACTGACCCTATCAGAGGCACCGCGAGATCGAGCATGACGCGCATGCCCGGCGACAACGCGGGCATGCCATCCTGACTGCGCTTGGGATGGATCCAGCTCGCGAGTTCGCGCCGGAAGCGCGGATCCTTGAATTGCATCTGATCGGCCTCAGCGATCAGCGTGGCCAGGCGCTCGCGGATGGCCGTGCTCCCGGCGCAGACGATATCGGCGCCCTCGGCGGCGCCCGCTTCCTCGAGCCGCAACTGGAGATTGACTGGGATGGGCTCGTCAGCGAAGGTTTCACGGGTCGTGACGCGCCGCGGCATCGCGTCGAATAGCGGTGCAAGGCTGGCGTCGCAACGACCGTCGCGCAAGATCCGCAGATGCGCCAGCACGTCCACGTCGGCAGGCGAGGGGAACAGCGTAATCGCGTAAGCAAGACCGAAGCGGCTCAGCGCAACGCGGAGATTGAAAAGCGCCGCGCCACAGCTGATGATCAGCTCACGGTCAAAGGGATCGACCACCGGGAGCGCCCTCAAACGGTCCGCGCACAGCGTGACGCAGTCACCGTCGAGGATGAAGTGCCACGGCTGGGTATTATGGTTGGCTGGCGCCAGCACCGCGTATCGCAGTGCAAACCGCAGTTTTTCTTCGATGCCGGCATTCGGGGCGAGTTGATGCTCGTCGACTGACCAAGCCGTGTTCTGGGGACGTGCGTCCATTCAGGGCCTCCTGCGAGTTGTCCGGATCGATGACGAGCCGTGCGTGCGCTACTCGGCTGTCGGATCATGTCGTGAAGCCATCGTGTCAGATGCCACCATGTGCGACTTGACTCACGTCAAACGCAAGTGGTCGAATTGCGGTGAAATGAATCATGGAGCTTGGGCGGCGCCTGTCCGGGCCGCCGCCGCGGTTCCGCGGTGCGATCGAGGAGAACGCAATGCGCGCAATGGTGTTCGACGGTAGCGAATCGCGGCTGAACGATATGCAGGTTCCGGAACCGATTCCCGCCCGCGGAGAATTATTGATCGACATTCACGCGTGCGGTGTCTGCCGGACCGATCTGCATCTGATCGATCACGAACTGCCGCATCCGAAACACCCGGTGATTCCAGGGCATGAAATCGTCGGTACGGTCGCGGCGCTCGGCGCGGAGGTCACGGGCTTCGCGATCGGCGATCGCGTCGGCGTGCCGTGGGTCGGACACACGTGCGGGCACTGCCGCTATTGTTTGAGCGCGCGCGAGAACCTGTGCGACGCCCCGGGCTTCACCGGCTATACGCTCGACGGCGGCTATGCGGAACGGACTATCGCCGATAGCCGGTATTGTTTTCATCTGCCGGCGCAATATTCCGACATCGAAGCGGCTCCGCTCCTGTGCGCGGGGCTGATCGGCTATCGCACGCTCAGCATGGCGGGCGACGCCCAGCGCGTCGGGATTTACGGGTTCGGCGCGGCCGCGCATATCGTCGCGCAGATTGCACGTCATCAGGGAAGGTCGGTATATGCGTTCACGCGTCCTGGCGATGCGGCCGCACAGCAGTTGGCGCTGCGTCTCGGCGCCTCATGGGCCGGCGGCAGCGATGAAGCGCCGCCGGACGAACTGGATGCTGCCTTGCTGTTCGCGCCAGTAGGCGCACTGGTGCCGGTCGCGCTGAAGGCAGTTGCGAAGGGCGGGGTGGTCGTGTGCGGCGGCATTCACATGAGCGACATCCCGTCATTCCCTTATGCGTTTCTGTGGGGTGAGCGGCGCGTAGTATCTGTAGCGAATCTCACGCGCGAGGACGGCACCGCCTTCATGCGGGTAGCCGGACAAACGCGGCTCGAAATCGAAACAACGACCTATGCACTGGGCGATGCCAATCAGGCGCTCAGCGATCTGCGCGAGGGGAAGCTGACGGGTGCGGCGGTGCTGTCGATCCGCTGAAACGCCGGATCCGCGGGTATGAAAAAGAGGCGGCAAACGGCGCCGCCTGAACACGCCTCCTCTTTCGAGGGATCGCCGGTAAAACTCCGTGCTGACCGAAACTGCCGCGCAGCACACCATCCATCTCATCTCGGGGACTAGACGCGTGCGAGGCCTTCGAGGTCGAGAATTCTGATCTGCTTGCCGTGCGTATCGACAAGGCCGTCTTTCTGGAATTTCGAAAACATCCGGCTGACGGTTTCGAGTTTCATTCCAAGGTAGCTGCCGATCTCTTCGCGCGTCATGCGTAAATTGAATTCCGCCGACGAGTAACCGCGTGTCTTGAGCCTTCCTGACAGGTTCAGCAGGAATGCGGCGACCCGCTGTTCGGCGGACATCGTGCCGAGAAGCATCATGAGGGTTGCCTCGCGAACGATCTCGCCACCCATCAGACGATGGACATGCTGCTGCACCACCTTCACCTCGCGGCACATGACTTCGAGCAGGTGAAACGGGATGATGCAGACGTTGCTGTCTTCGATGGCGATCGCGTCGCAGTTGTGCTTGCCTGAGAATACGCCATCGAGACCGAGCGAATCGCCGGCCAGTTGAAAACCGGTGACCTGTTCACGACCGTCGCGATGCATGACGACGGTCTTGAACGAACCGACGCGGACTGCATAGACACTCTGGAACGAATCGTTGGAGCGGTAGAGCGATTCACCCTGTTTGATCGTGCGCGAAACGCACATCAGCGACTCCATGCGCTCCAGTTCGGCCGCGGTCAAGCCTTGTGGCATGCAGATCGGGCGCAGCGAGCAGTTCGAGCAGCGCGCGGCGGCGCGGCCCTGGACTGACGATGCGAGCGCGGAATTGCCTGACGCCGGTAGCGGGATACGCTTGAGCGGCATGATTTCGGGATATTCGGCGACGTCAGACATGGTGTGCTCCTGTGTAATTGAGGCCACGTGCGTAACGCTCGTGGGCAATCCGCTTGATCGTGTTGCATGCAAGATCGAATTCGCTTGTCTTGTCGAAGAAGTACTGCGCGCCGGACGCGAGGCACGCCCGCCTGAACTCTGCATTTGAATGGTTCGTCAGCACGATTGTGATCACCGGCGACATGCTTTTCGCGAGACTAGCCAGCAGTTCGATACCGGTGCCGACGGTCAGGCGCAAATCCAGGACCACGACGTCGGCTCTGGTGGTGTCGATACCGGTGATCGCGGCGCCTGATTCCTCCGCTTCGCCGACAATCTCGACACCGTCGATCGCGCCAAAGCGCGCCGCCATCCGTTGTCTGATCGGGATCGCGTCGTCAACGAGGAAAACGCGCAGTGGTTGCTGGGACGGGCTTGAGTTCATGGCTCGAAGTATCGGCCGCGCTGTCTCAAAATAAAATCGGCGGCGAACGAACTTCGGGTAGGCGGGCGCGAAGGCGTGTAGGCGATTTCCTACACACGGCGAATGTGAGGGTGGATTGAGCCACGCAACCGGCGAATTGATGTGATGATTTGATCTAACCCGGCGGTCTGTGTTCCGCCCCGGGTCCAGATCTAGATTTCGTCGTCTTCTCCGAGCAGCTTATGGCGCAGCGCGTAACGCACCAGCGCGGCTTCGTGCGGCATCTGCATTTTTTCGAGGATGCGCGTTTTATAGGTGCTCACCGTCTTACTGCTGACACACAACTCTGCGGCGATTTCGGTGAGGGTCTGGCCCGCGGCGATGCGGCGGAACACATCGAACTCACGGTCGGACAGGCGCTGATGGGGCAACGTATCGGCGGGCTCGTTCAGGCTCTGTGCAAAACGTTCGGCCATCGCTAGACTCACGTAGACGCCCCCGGATGCGACTTTGCTGACCGCGGTGACCAGTTCGGCACTGGCGCTTTCCTTGGTTAAATACCCCGATGCCCCCGCTTTGAAAGCGCGTACCGCATACTGCTGCTCCGCATGCATGGTGAGCACGAGGACCCGCAGCGCCGGCTTTTCTTCCTTGATCTGTTTGATCAGCTCGACGCCGTTTCGTCCCGGCATCGACAGATCCAGCACGAGCACGTCGGCGGCGTTCGAGCGGGCCAGCGCAATCGTGCTGACGCCGTCATTGGCCTCGCCGACCACCTCGAAGCCGCTTGCGTTTTGCAGGATATGCCGCAGTCCATCGCGTACCAGGGCATGGTCGTCGGCTATCAGCACGCGAATCATGTTTGCATCTCCCGCTGTTGCACCGCCTGTACCGGAAAAGTCACGGTCAGCGCAAAGCCCTTGCCATTCGACGTGTGGATGTCGACCGTGCCGCCCAGCATGTGTGCACGCTCGCGGATACCGAGCAGGCCAAACGATTTCTCGGCGGCGGCAGATGGGCGGTTCGCGCCATGTCCGTTGTCCGCGATTTGTAACACGCAGGCACCCCCTTCGACGCGTACCGACAGCGTGACGAGCGTCGCTTCCGCATGCCGCGCGACATTGGTTAGCGCTTCCTGCACGATACGAAATAGCGTGGTCGCGCCGGTCGGCGTAAAGCTGGTGTCGCCAACTTCGATGCGGCGCTCCACATCGATGCCGTAGCGATTTGTAAAGTCATTGGCGAGCCATTCGATCGCCGGAATCAGGCCGAGATCGTCGAGCATGACCGGCCGCAGATCGGCAGCGATCCGGCGCACCGACGCGACTGTTGCATCGATCAGCCGGCGCATCCCACGCAGTTGCTGTAGCAGGCGGGGTTCGACGGTGGTTTCGAGCTCCTGTTCGACCGACGAAAGGTCCATCTTGAGCGCGGTCAATTGTTGTCCAAGGTCGTCGTGCAGCTCACGTGCGATGCGGGTTTTTTCTTCTTCGCGAACGTTTTGCAGATTCGCAGAGAGTTCGCGCAGCTCCTCGCGCGATTGCCGCTGCGCATTTTCCGCTTTTACCCGTTCAGTGATGTCGCGCAGCATGACCGTGTACAGCTTGGCATCGTCGTCCCGGATCTGCGAGATCGACGCTTCGATAGGAAACTCTTCGCCGTCGCTCCGTAAGCCGAACAGCACACGCTGCCTGCCCATCTGCCGGTCGGAAACGCCGGTCACGCCGAACTGCTCGACATGCCGCTCGTGTCCCGCGCGAAAGCGTTCGGGAATGAAGCGCGAAAGCGAAGCGCCGACCGCTTCCATCGCGGAGCATCCAAAAACCCGTTCTGCCATTGGATTGAAGATGACGATGTTCTGTCGTTCGTCGACCGTGATGATCGCTTCCATTGATGACCGGATGATGCCCATCATGCGTGCTTCGTTCAGGCTCGACTGGCTGCGCGCCTCGCTCGTCGCGGCCGATCCGGCACCGCGTCCGCGGGCTATCAGGAAGGCCATGGCGCTGAACAGGCACGCTGCCGCGACGCCGGCGATCAGTACCGTGGTTTCTGCAAATTCGTCCTCGGCTCGCTGATACCGGCCGCTCGCCGTGTAGATCAGCGTGATAGGTACTCCGCCGACGCGCAAGGTATCGGTTTTACGGATGACAGGCGCCGTCTCTGCCAGGTAGTCGTCTCCCGCGGCGGTCGAATAGAGCAGCGTGGCGGGGGTTCCGCTCAATACCTGCAGATCAATGCGCCGTTGCCGGGCGAGCGCGTTATCGAACAGACGGCCGGTGTCCAGCGCCGCCACCAGCAGACGCTTGGTGCCCGCGCGGCGCGCTTGTGGCGTCGACGGCAATTCGCCATTCGAATAGACCGGAAAATAGAGGTAAAGACGAGGGTGGGCGTTCGAGCCGGTATCGCCAAACGGCGTGGCGTCCGCGTCGAGCGCGCTTGCCCCTGTATCGATTGCGTGCAGCAGCGCTGTACGGCTCGCGGGAGCGCTAGCCAGGTCGTAACCGATAGGCATCGCGTCGGCGGTGGCCGGCGCCATCTGGGTCACCGGCGCGACCGGTTGCCGTGCGGCGGCTTGTCCGGCCACGTTTCCGGTGCCGCCAGTCAGGCGGGCGACACTGGCGGCATCGACATCGGCATAGCCAAGCGCGCGCACAACAGCCGACGTTTCGTCCAGACCGAGTTGCGCAACATATCGGCGCCAGGCGTCGGCGTCGGCCGCTGGCGCGACGGAGAGCACGCCGCGTGCGCCGCGCAGCAACGATTCGCCGGTGGCGAACTCGCGCTGCAGATCAGCGGTGATATGGACAGTATTCTGATCAAAGCGACTGTTGGCGGCGCGTAACGACTGCTCGCCGACCCAGCGCCACGCACCAAGCGCAGCCACAAGAACGATAGCAAATGTGATCACCGCGACAAGCACGGGGAGCCGCTCAGGCGGGACAACCCACGTGAGCGAAAGCGAGCTTTGGGCGAAGGGCCTCTTACTGCGAAGGGGCATAGGCGCCTCATTGGATGGTGGGCAATCCGCAACGCGAGCTGACGGCGCAGGCGCGAATCGGGGAACGTCACTATGATTTTCTTTAATTGCGACCAGCCGGTATAACGCGTGCGCTGCCTATTGTGCGCGGTTTGCACGGATCGTGCCAGCATGCCGCGAATTCGCCATGGAAGCCGCGCCGTACATGAAGGCGGGCAGACAGCAAGCCCTCGGCGCTTGATCATCGTCAAGCGCATTCCGATCTGTGCACCGCAGACTGAAAGTTCGTCCCCGCCAGATCGCTACACCAGTTCGGGACGGGAGCGAATTTCAGGAGAAGGTCATGTACAAACGGATCCTCGTAGCAATCGACGGCAGCCAGGCCGCGAAACTCGCGCTCGAAGAAGCATTGAAAATCGCCCAGGCTGCGCACGCAACTGTGACGGCGATATTCGTCACCGAACATGTTGCGCAAATGGTGGACGTGGGAACTGGATTGCTCGAGGAACAGGCAACCGCCACAGCGGCGACTGGAGCAGCCATGGCAACGCTCGAAGACGCCCGCGCGCTCTTTGAACAGCGTAACGTCCGTGGATTGACCCGGACGATTGACGCGTATGGCGAAGACATCGTCACCGTCCTCTGCCGAGTGGCAGAAGAGTGCGAAGCCGATCTCGTTGTAATGGGCACGCATGGGCGTCATGGCATCGGCCGGATGTTGCTTGGTAGTGTCGCCGAGGCGTTTGTACGGCGTGCCGGGATGCCCGTTCTGCTGGTTCGGCGCGAACGGGACATGGACGAAATCCCGTCTTACCTGTAATTGCGCGGTGGCGCACCGGGGGAATCGATGCTCCAAAAAAGAAGCGCCCAGAAGACTGGGCGCTTAAAGTTGCGCGAGGGGCTTTATCGCGCAATTCCTGAATTGTCAGATCAGTGCGACATCAGCACCGGCACGGTCATCGACTCAAGCATGGTCCGTGTGACGCCGCCGAGCAGCCGTTCCTGCACGCGCGTATGCCCATACGCACCCATCACCAGCAGATCGATATGATGATCGGCCAGCATGTTCAGCAGTAGCGCACCCGTGGGGACGCCGGCCACCTTGGGCGTGGCCGCAAATCCCGCCTGGATGCTGTGCCGTTCCAGCCAGGCGGCGACGTCGATGCCGGCCGGCGCGTCACTATCCGGGTGCCGCTGCAGGGTCATTACCGTAACGAATTTCGCGCGTTTGATCAGCGGCAAGGCATCGGCCATCGCCCGGGCGCTCTCGCGGCTGCCGTCCCACGCGATCAGCACGCTTTCGGCAAACGAACTGACGGTCCCGGCATAGGGCAGCACAATGGCGGGTCGGCCCGAGGCCATCAGCACGTCCTCGACAAAGTGGCGTGCGATATAAGATGACGGGTCGTCGGGATCATACTGACCGAGGATCAGGAGGTCGGCATGGCGTGCGTGCAGGACCGCCGTTTCCACCGCAGGCCCGCCCGGGGCCCGCCATTCCACGCTGCGCCCGGCTCGTTCTCCTGCCGCCATGAAACGCGCTTGCGCGCTTTCGAGATTGGCATGGCGTTGCGCTTCGTGAGCCGCGAGCCATGCGCGTTCGCCGTGAAGAAATATCGGCTGCGTCAGATCCTGACAAACGACGTACAGGCCGATCAGATGCGCCTCGTGCCGGCCGGCCAGTTCAAGCGCGAATTCGATCCGCGCGGCGCTATGGGTGCTGTCGTCGAGATGCACCAGCAGGGTTTTGCAGTTCATGACGGCTCCCTGATCGGTTCGGCTGCCTGTGCATCGCTTGCCACAGGTTTGGCGCTGTGCGCCGAGATCATCAGCACCGCACACTGTGCGATACGCAGAAAACGTTCGGCGACACTGCCGAGCACCAGCCGCTGGAAGCCCCGCCGCCCCTGCGTGCCCATCACCACTACGTCGGCCTTGAATTCGCTTGCCGCGCGCAGTATGCAATGGGCGATGTCGTCGCCTGCCAGGTCGGTTTCGGCGATGCGCGGTGTGCCCTGCACGCCGGCGCGCTTCATGCTCGCGACGGCGTCGTCGATCACATGTCCGCCTTCCTCCAGCAGCGCGGTGCGGACGTAAGACGGGTCGTAACCGGGTACGTCATACGACATCAACGGGACATCTACGACAAAAAGGGGCTGTAGTTTTGCGCCGGCATCGCGCGCGAGCTGCAATGCTGCGTCAAGGGCGCGCGCGGACGTTTCACTACCGTCGACGGCAACCAGAATCTGTTGATACATCGTGGACTCTCCTGAATGGAACTGACTCGAGACCTCGGTTCATCAATGCGACATCAGTACCGGCACGGTCATCGATTTGAGAATCGTGCGGGTTGCTCCGCCCATCACCAGTTCCTGCCAGCGAGCGTGCCCGTAAGCACCCATCACGAGCAGATCCGCACCGAGCGCGGATGCCTGCGACAACAGCGCGTCGCCGATCGACGCGTCGCCGGCGGCCTCAATATCCTTGACCTCGACGTTGACGCCGTGCCGCGCGATGAGCGTCGCGATATCCGCGCCCGGAATGCGCGGACGCGGCTCGTCACGCGCGCCGTTGATCGTGACGACCGTGGTGGTCTTCGCCGCGCGCATGAACGGGAGCGCATCGTGGACCGCCCGGGTGGCTTCGCGGCTGCCGTCCCAGGCGACCATCACGTGCGCGCCGGGTGACGTGACGCTGCTGGCGTACGGCACCAGCAACACCGGCCGGCCTGCGGACATGATCAGGTTTTCAGGAAAAAAGTCGCCGACGTACGATTCCGGATCATGCGGGTCGTCCTGGCTGGCAATGATCAGATCGGCGCACCGGCCGCGATGCGGCACGGCGAGGCTTGCCGGGGCGTCGATGGCGATCCACTCGCCGGCAACTTCCGCACGGCTCAGTTCTGCATGAAAGAGCCGTTCGAGCGCGCCGCGGCGTTCCGCGCGCAGCTGTTCGTGTGTACCGTAGTATTCGGCGGTTCCGGCCATCACGTAGAGCGAGCGCGGATCGGGCGTGAACACGGCAAACACGCCGGTCAGATGGGCGTTGAACTGCCTTGCGAGCCGCAGGGCGAGTTCGAGCCTGGGATGCGCGCGCTGGCTCGTATCCAGATGAACGACGATGGTCTTGTAGGTCATTGCAACGCTCCTGAAGTGGATGAGTGGCGCATGAATGCGTGATCTGAGTCTAGGAGCCGGGTGGTCGCCGACGTTGATTCAGATCAACAGCGCGGGTCGTGCGTGACACTTCAGCGTGACACTTCATCTGGGTGCGCCGGCCGCGATCCGTGCTCAAGCCATGACATGAAAGCCCGCGTCCGCGTAGACCGTCGAACCGGTCAGCGTCATGCCTGCGTTGCTCGCGAGAACCGCGGCGATCCGGCCAACCTCCTCGATCGTGACGAGGTGCTGCGCGGGCGTGCGCGCGCGGACCTCGTCGAGCAGCGCGTCGAACTGGTCGATACCCGACGCGGCGCGTGTTTTCACTGCGCCGGCGGAGATCGCGTGGACATGAATGCGACGCGCGGCCAGATCGGCGGCGAGATAGCGGACGCTCGACTCGAGTGCCGCCTTCACTGGTCCCATCACGTTGTAGTGATCGACTGCGCGCTCGGCGCCATAGAAACTCACGGTCATCAGGCTTCCACCGCCGGACATCAGCGGTAGCACGAGCTTGGCCATGCGGATAAACGAGTGGCACGACACATCCATCGCGAGTGCAAAACCGTCTGCGGAACAGTCGACGAGGCTCGCATGCAGGTCGTCGCCGGGCGCGAACGCAATCGAGTGAAGTAAAAAATCAAGCCGCCCCCAATCGGTCGAGAGTCGCTCGAATACCGCTTCCAATTGCCCGGCAACGCGTACGTCGCATGGCAGAACAATGGTGGCCTGAAGCGCCTCGGCGACCGGCCGGACAAAAGGTTCGGCCTTCTCGTTCAGGTAGGTCACGGCCAGTTCCGCACCGGCCTCGCGAAATGACGTCGCGCAGCCAGCGGCGATACTGTGTTCGTTGGCGATGCCGACCACGAGTCCACGCTTGCCCAAAAGATCGATGATGGGCTTCATGACCTGATCTCCTCGCGCAGATGCACCGCTACAGCCTGATTGGCGATGATCTGCTCCTCGTCGGTGGGCAGTACGACAACGGTGACCCGGCTGCGCGCGCTGCTGATGACGCGGGCATTGACGCCATTGGCATCCGGGTCGAGTTCGATGCCCAGCCATGCGAGCCGTCCACATATAGCCGCGCGTACTTCAGGCTGATGTTCACCAATGCCGGCCGTGAACACGAAACTGTCCAGACCGCCCAGCGTGGCGGCAAGCCGCGCCGTCTCGCCGGCAATGCGGAACGCAAAGAGATCAAGTGCCTCGCGTGCCTCGGGACGCTCGCTCGCCAGCAGTTCACGACTGTCGGCACTGAGGCCGGACACGCCTAGCAGGCCGGATTGCTCGTACAGCATCGCCTCGACCTGCTTGATGCCGAGGGCTCGCTGGTCGAGCAGATGAAGCACGACGCCGGCATCGAGCGTCCCACAGCGCGTTGCCATCGGGATGCCGTCGAGCGTCGAGAAACCCATGCTGGAGTCTCGGCTCACACCTGCGTCTAACGCGCATAGACTTGCGCCGCTGCCCAGATGCGCGGCGATAACCTTGCCGTGCGAAAGGTTCGGGAATTGAAGTGCTAACTGGCCAGTCACGAATTGATAGGAGAGGCCGTGAAATCCGTAGCGCTTGATGCCCTGGTCGAAGAGCTGGCGCGGAATCGCAAAGCGCCGCACGAGATCGGTCTGTGTGCGGTGAAATGCGGTGTCGAACGAAGCCGTCTGTAAGAGATGCGGCCGAAGATGCCGGATCGCCCGGATGAGCCGCACGCTTTGTGGCTGATGTAGTGGTGCGAGCGGTACGAGCGTGGCGATGGCGGCGAGCGCGGCGTCGTCGATCGCCACGGGGCCGCCAAAACGATCGCCGCCATGCACCACACGATGCCCGACGCAAACCAGATCGTCGAGTGAAAAGTGCGCGGCGAGCCATCCGAGCGTCTCGTCGAGGACTTCGTGAAGATCGTCGGTGATGGCCGCTTTGAGAAGAATGTCGTTCGTCCCGTCGGAGTGGACGAGATGAAGGCGCAACGGTTGATGCCGTAGATCGATTAACCCATGACCGATTCTCGACGCCGCGCTGTCCAGTACGCTGTAGATGCCGATCTTGATGGTTGAGGAGCCGGGATTGAAGGTCAGCAGGAGTGGGGCGCTCATGATCGGATTGGACCTCCACCCGGCGTGCGTTCGGCTGCGAGCTTGGCGAGCGCCGCGGAAGCGAGGCGCACGCGCGCGCTGTCGGCTCGGCTCGTGACGATGACCGGCAGGCGCGCACCGAGCACAAGGCCCGCCGCATCGGCACCGGCGAAGTACACGAGCTGTTTTGCAAGCATGTTGCCGGCCTCCAGGTCGGGAACCAGCAGAATGTCCGCCTGACCCGCTACGGGAGAATGGATTTGCTTGGTTTTCGCCGCCGCAAAGCTGATGGCGTTGTCGAACGCGAGCGGTCCGTCGACCAGCGCCCCGGTGATCTGGCCACGTGCGGCCATCACAGTGAGCGCGGCCGCGTCGAGTGTGGTCGGCATTCTGGGGTTGACCGTTTCCACTGCGGCGAGTACCGCGACCCGCGGCAGTTCGACGCCCATGATATGCAGCAGGTCGATTGCGTTCTGGCAGATGTCGCGTTTGTGCTCGAGCGACGGCGCGATATTGACCGCCGCATCGGTGACAACCAGCGGCTTCGAATACGCCGGCACATCCATCGCGTAGACATGGCTGATACGCCGCGCGGTGCGCAGGCCGGATCCCGGCGCAACAACTGCGGCGAGCAGCTCATCCGTATGGAGACTGCCTTTCATTAACGCCGCAACTTTACCGGCCGCCCCCAGTTCGACAGCACGCGCAGCCGCCGCGTGGCTGTGCTCGACCGCCTCGATCGGGATGCCGTCGAGGCTCACATTGGCCGCCTCAGCGGCAGCGCGGATTTTCGCCTCCGGGCCGATCAGTACGGGGTCGAGCAGGCCCTCGTCACGGGCCTCGAGCGCTGCCAGGATGGCTTCCACGGAGCACGGATGGACGATCGCGGTACGCAACGCGGGGCGGGCGCGCGCGTCCCGGATAAACGCCTCGTAGCGATCGTGCCGCCGTACAGAAACGTCAGGTCGGGGCGCGGACGGCCACACAATTGGTGTTGCAGGGGCGATCACGGTCGCGGTGCCTAGCAGCACCACGTCGCCCGCCTGGTTCGTGCAACGGGTGTCGAGCAAAACAATACGCTTGTCCAGGCGCTTTTCCTTCACGGTCACCGTAGCGGTGACCGTGTCGCCTGGCGCGACTGAATGGCGGAACTGCAAGGTCTGGTCGAGATAGATGGTGCCAGGGCCTGGCAGCCGCGTGCCGAGCAGGGCGGAGATCAGCGCGGCGGTCCACATGCCGTGGACCACCACATGACCGAACAGGTCGCCCGAAGCGAAAACCGCATCCACGTGTGCCGGGTTGATATCACCGGATACGGCGGCGAACAGGTCGATGTCGTTCTGCGCGGCCACGCGCACAAGCGACGCCGATTCGCCGATGGCGAGTTCATCGAAAGTCCGGTTGCGCAACAGGTTGTCGTTCACGAGCGTCTCCTAAGCCTGGAAAACGTAAGTGCCGGGTGCGTCCACCAGCGGATGACCGTTGGCACCAGTCGCCATGGGCGGCGGTGCTACGCGCTGCGCACTCGAATGCGCTTCGAGCCACTCGCTCCACACGGCCCACCACGATCCGTCCTGCGCTGTGACGCTGGCCATCCATTCATCAGGCCCGATACGCAGATCGTTGACCGCGCTGAGTTTCTTCCTGAAATGCCGGTGCGGATGCCCAGGCTCGCTGACAATGCCCGCGTTGTGGCCACCGCTCGTCAACACGAACGTGATGTCCGCGTCCGAGAGGTTGTGGATCTTGTAGACGGATTGCCACGGCGCAATGTGATCGCGCTCCGTACCCACCACGAACATCGGCGCACGAATGTTGCGAATCGAGACAGGCCGCGCGTCGACCAGGTATCGGCCACACGCCAGATCGTTATCGAGAAACAGGCGTCGCAGATATTCCGAATGCATCCGGTATGGCATGCGGGTCGCGTCGGCATTCCAGGCCATCAGGTCGATCACCGGTGTGCGGTCTCCGAGCAGATAATTGTGTATCACGCGCGACCAGATCAGATCGTTCGACTGGAGCAACTGGAACGCGCCGGACATCTGACCGGCGGCAAGATACCCTTGCGACCACATCATGCTTTCGAGGAAATAGACTTCGCTGTCGTCGATAAAGAGTTGCAGTTCGCCGGGTTCGGTGAAATCCGTCTGCGCGGCAAACAGCGTGATCGATGCGAGCCGGTCATCGCCGGCATCGGCCATTGCCGCGGCGGCGACCGACAGAAGCGTGCCGCCGAGGCAATATCCGGCGGCATGGATCGGAGTATCCGGGACGATGTGCGAAACAGCGTCGAGCGCCGCCATCACGCCTGATTGCCGGTAGTCGTCGAGACCGAGATTTCGGTCGTCGGTATCCGCGTTGCGCCACGAAATGCAGAACACCGTGTGGCCTTGCTCGACCAGGTAGCGAATCAGCGAGTTATGCGGCGACAGATCCAGGATGTAGTACTTCATGATCCACGCTGGCACGATCAGGACGGGCTCGGCCAGGACCGCATCGCTTGCGGGGCTGTATTGGATGAGCTCGATCAGGTGATTGCGGAACACCACCTTGCCGGGTGTGACTGCAAGGTTGACGCCGACCTTGAACTGCTCCATTCCGGCCGCGGGCTTGCCGCAGGCGGCGCGGCTCGCGTCTTCGAGCGCGTTGCGAGCACCCTGTACCAGGCTCAGGCCAAGTGTCGCCGCCGCGCGTTGGAGGACTTCGGGGTTGGTGAGCGGGAAATTCGCCGGCGCCAGCACGTCGAGCAGCTGGCGTGCAACAAACGCCGCGACGTCCTCATGGTGGCGCGTGGCGCCCGGCACGTCCCGGGTTGCCGTATTCCACCACTGCTCCGCAAGCAGGAAACCCTGTTGCCACAGCCGGTATGGTTCGATTTGCCACGCGTCGGCACGAAACCGGTAGTCCGCGGGCAATGGCTCTGTCAAAAGCGGCGTGTGCTGTCCGAGTGCGGACTGCACGAAATATTCGGATAGGCGTCTCACGTTCGACGCGTACAAGGACGCCAGTTCGAGCTGCTTGCCCGGCGCCACAGTGAGATGGATGAACCAGTCGGACAGCGCCGCGCCCAGCGCCGCAGGCGAGAGACCAAAGGTCATGCGCGCGATGAGCGCCTCCTTGGCGTGGTCCAGATCGCGAAAAATTTTGCTGTCGGGATAAGGCGCGGTGCCGCGGGGTGTGGCGGGCGCGTCGGCGCTTATGGCTCGCGTGCGGGTGTCCATTGAGATTCCTTTGCGTTCGACTGCACCGGAGTTGTGCGACGCAGCAATTGCCGGATGTTTGGACTTTAGTCGCCCGCAGGCCTTGGCCTTTGATCTCGGTCAATCGGAATTGGGACGAGGACGTGGGCTGACCGGCCGCCAAACGCTGCTTACGCGCACACGACACGCGTACCTGCCGTGCCGCTTGCCATTGCCTCGATGCGGTCGAGCGAGCCGATGACTGCCGGCCGTCCGGTGCGCAAGACGAACTCGCACGCCGCCTCGACCTTTGGTCCCATTGAGCCGGCCGGGAAAGACATCGACCGAAGTCCGGCCACCGACACCTCGCTCAGCACACGTTCGCAGGGCGTGTGCCAATCGGCATAAACCGCATCTACATCGGTCGCGATCAGCAGCAGATCCGCGTCGACGTCCGCCGCAAGCAGCGCGCTGCACAGGTCCTTGTCGATCACGGCCTCTACGCCGCAGCGAGTCCGGCCATCCGCTGCGACCGTGACCGGAATTCCGCCACCCCCGGCTGCGATCACCACGGCATCGTGGTCGAGCAACCAGTGAATGGGCTGAAGCGCGACGATGCGTTGCGGTCTCGGCGATGCGACGATACGCCGGAAATCATTGCCGTCCTGAGCGACGCTCCAGCCTTTGCTGATGACGAGACTTTCGGCCTCCGCCTCTGTGTAAACGGGACCGATTGGTTTGGTGGGGTGAGTAAAGGCCGGGTCACGGGCGTCGACCTCGACGCGCGTCAGCAGCGTCGCCACCTGCCGCTGCGACGGCAAGGCATTAGCCAGTTCCTGCTCGAGCAGATAGCCGATCATGCCTTCCGACTCGGCGTCGAGCACATCCAGCGGCGCCGCACCGGCGGGACCCGCGGCGGCGGCCTGCAATGCCAGCAGGCCGACCTGGGGTCCATTACCGTGCGCGACGATCAACTGATTGCCGTCGGCAAGCCGCGCAATCTGCTGTGCGGCGCGGCGGATATTGGCGATCTGGTGCGACATCGTCATCGGCTCGCCACGCCGAAGCAGCGCGTTGCCGCCCAGTGCGATCAATATGCGCATGATGGCTCCTTAAGCGAGTGTCGCCACGAGTACCGCCTTGATCGTATGCATGCGGTTTTCAGCTTGCGAAAACACAATGGACGCATTCGATTCGAAGACTTCATCGCTGACTTCAAGCTCGGTCAGACCGAAGTGCTCGTGAATCTGCCGGCCGGTTTCGGTCTCCAGATTGTGATACGCGGGCAGGCAATGCATGAAGTGGGTGCGCTGCTTGCCGGTTGCTTTCATCAATGCGGCATTGACCTGGTATGGCCGCAGGAGCTCGATGCGCGGCCCCCAGGCCTCCACCGGCTCGCCCATCGAAACCCATACGTCGGTATAGACGAAGTCGGCACCGCTCACGGCCTCTTGAGGATCCTCGACGATCGCCACGCGGGCGCCGGTGCGCTCCGCAAGGTGCCGCATCTGTTCCACGAGTTCTTCATCGGGCCACAGTTCGCGCGGCGCGGCAATGCGCACGTCCATGCCCATCTGCACGCCGCCGATCAGCAGCGAATTGCCCATGTTGAAGCGGGCGTCGCCGAGGTAGCAGAACGACAGTTCGTGCAGCGGCTTTTCGCCGAATTCCTGCATCGTCAGCAAGTCCGCGAGCACCTGGGTCGGATGAAATTCGTCGGTCAGTCCGTTCCATACGGGAACATGCGAATACAACGCGAGATCCTCCACCACGCTCTGGTGAAAGCCGCGATATTCAATCCCGTCATAGAGACGGCCGAGCACGCGCGCCGTGTCTTTGAGCGACTCCTTGCGGCCAAGCTGCGAGCTCGCCGAATCGATGTAGGTGACGTGGCCCCCCTGGTCGTGCACGGCAACTTCGAAGGCGCAGCGCGTGCGGGTCGAGGTCTTTTCGAAAATCAGCGCGATATTTTTGCCGTTGAGCCGTGCGACTTCGTTTCCGGCGTACTTTGCACGCTTCAGTTCGGCGGCGAGGTCGAGGAGAAAGCGGATGTCGCGTGGACTGAAGTCCTGCATGTTCAGCAGGCTGCGGTTGCGCAGGTTGAATGCCATGGCGTGCGGTCCTTGAAATAGAGTAGGCAGTCGAGGTGTCAGACGGGATCGCGTTCGATTGGACAGGTCATGCAATGTCCGCCGCCGCGCCCGCGCCCCAGTTCGCCGCTTGGAATAGTGATGACTTCGACGCCCGCCTTACGCAGCAGCGTGTTCGTGTAGACGTTGCGGTTGTAGGCCACCACAACGCCTGGCGAGAGCGCGATCACGTTGTTGCCGTCGTCCCACTGTTCGCGCTCGGCCTCCCATGTATCGCCGCCGGTGGTGACAGTGCGAAGTTCCTTAAGACCTAGCGCCCGGGCGACGACCTCGAGAAACGGTGCGGTCTCGGGCCGGACATCGAGCGCGTGTGGCCGTTGCGACGGGCGCAGACTGGTGCAGCGGATGCCGTCGACAACTTCCGGAAAGATCGTGACCAGATCCCGGTCGCAGAAGGTGAACACCGTATCGAGGTGCATGGCACCGCGCGAACGCGGCAACTGTGCGGCGATTACATGTTTCACGGATTCATGTGCAAAAAGGGATCGCGCGAGTTGCGCGACGCCCTGCGGCGACGTGCGCTCACCCATACCGATCAGTACAACGTCGCGCGACAAAGGCATGACGTCGCCGCCTTCCAGCGTAGCGCCGCCGTGATCGACCTCGGGGCCGCCCCACCAGATGCGCGTGCCGCCGCTGAACACCGGATGAAAACGGTAGATTGCCGCGCTCAGCAGCGTTTCCTGGCGGCGCGCCGGCCAGTACATCGAGCCGAGTACTGCGCCGTCGTTGATCCAGCAACTGTTGTCACGCGTAAACAGCGTATTGGGCAGCGGCGGAAGGAGAAACCCGGCAGGTTCTGTACATTGCGACAGCAGACCCGTGGACTCAAACGGCAGCTCGGCCCGCACGATCCCGCCGATCAGCCGGGTGGCGAGTTCGTCGGCTTTCATCTCGTTGAGCCAGGGCAGCAGTTGTGCGGAAAGTTCCAGGTCGACGGTACCCGAGGACAGCTTGCGTTCGAGTACCCAGTCGCGTGCTTCCTGGCCTTGCAGAATGTCCGCGAGCAGATCATGCATATCGAGCACTTCAATGCCACGATCCTGCATCGCGCTGACGAACGCGTAGTGGTCAGTCCTGGCCTGGGCAACCCACAATACATCGTCGAACAGCAGTTCGCGGCAATTGCCCGGGGTCAGGCGCGCCTGGGCGAGCCCGGGCCGGCAGACCATGACCTTGCGCAAGGTGCCGACCTCGGAAAAGACACCGAGTGCCATAGAGGTTCTCCTTGTAATAGTCGGCTTACAGGCCTAATGCACCACTTGACAACAGCCAGGCGGCGATTGCGGCGAGTCCGATCAGCGCGGACAGAATGAGGGCTTCGAAGGGCTTGAAAAGATGCGCGCCGCGTTCGTGTTTTGCCCAGCCATACAGCAGGACGCCAGGCGCGTAGAGTAGAGCGGAAAGCAGCAGATACTTCGGGCCGGCCGCATACAGCAGCCAGCAGCAGTAGACGCTTGCGACCGCGCCGATCAGCATGTCGCGGCCACGGACGGTGTCGGTTGCGGCGTAGCCGTCGCCGCTTATGGCAATGCGGGTCGCGTACACGGCCGAGAAAAGATAAGGAATCAGGATCATGGAGGTCGCGAGCGAGATCAACGCCTGGTAGGTCGCGTTTGACACCAGTGTGATGATCAGGAACAGCTGAACGAGCCCGTTCGTCACCCACAGTGCATTGGCAGGTACGCCGTGGCTGTTCTCGCGGGCGAGGAAGGCCGGCATCACGCCGCCGCTCGCAGGTGTGAACAGCGTTTCCGCGGCCAGCAAGGTCCACGCGAGCAGCGCACCGCCTACCGACACCAGCAGCCCGATGCTGATCAGAACCGCGCCCCAGGTGCCGACGACCTTGTCGAGCACACCGGCCATCGACGGGTTCTTCATCGCGGCCAGATCGCTCTGCGAGACGATGCCAAGCGAGAGCAGCGAAACGGCCATCAGCAGAAGCAACACCACAGCGAAACCGAGCATCGTTGCCCGTCCGATATCCTCGCGACGTTGCGCGCGGGCGGAAAACACATTTGCGCCCTCGATGCCGATGAATACCCATACGGTGATCAGCATCGTGCTTTTGACCTGCGTGAACACGCTGCCGAGCTTCGGGCTGCCCCAGTAGTCCTGCGTGAAGACGTGGTTTCTGAATGCCGCGAGCGCGAGCAGAATGAACAGCAGCAAAGGAATGACCTTGGCCACCGTAGTAATCGCATTGAGAACGGCCGCGCTGCGCACGCCGCGCAAAATCACCGCATGCATGATCCACAGCACGATCGACGCGCCCAATACGGCGGCGCGCGTGTTGCCATCGCCGAATACCGGAAAGAAATACCCGAGTGTGCCGAATACGATGACGAGATAGCCGACATTGCCGATCCACGCACTGACCCAGTAACCCCACGCAGAGTTGAAGCCGACGAATTCGCCGGCACTGGCGCGGGCGTAAGCATAGATGCCGTTGTCGAGATCGGGTTTTCGTGTCGTCAGTGTCTGATAGACGAAAGCGAGCATCAACATGCCCACACCGGTAATCAGCCAGCCAATCAACACTGCGGCGGCGCCGGCGCCCGATGCCATGTTCTGCGGCAGCGAAAACACACCGCTGCCAATCATCGACCCGATCACCAGCGCCGTTAGCAGGCCGAGCCGCAGGGGTTTCGCCGCCGAGGCCTTCGTCTGGGCGGCCACGCCGGATACAGGCGGCCCCGACAATGAATCCGCTAGATTCTTCATGACATGCCCTCGCTAATTTTTAAGATATGTTGATTAGGTCACTTCGGGATGGCTGGCCGATTGATCTGGATCAGTCAATTCAGGTTCGGACATCGCGGTTGCCTCGCAGGGGTGAATGTCTGCATCGCGGGCGGATCCGGGCAGTTCGACGGATTCGAGGTAGGTGGGCACCTCGCAGCGCCAGTGAAGCGTTTCTTCGAGATGACACCGCAGCGCGTCAGCGGCGTCAGGCTCGCCGTGGGTGACGAAGATTCGCTCCGGCGGCACGGAGATGGAGTGAAGCCATATCGTCAGTTCCTGGTAATCCGCATGCGCGGACAGTGACGAAAGCGCGACGACCGACGCCCGCACAGGCACATCGTCGCCGTGAATCCTGATCGTGGGTGCATGGGCGGCAAGCGCCGCGCCGCGTGTGCCGGCAGCCTGATAGCCGACCAGCACGATGGTATTGCGGCTATCGGGCGCGAACGCCTTCAGGTGATGCACGACTCGCCCACCGGTTGCCATCCCGCTGCCGGCGATTACCACCATCGGACCGTGCCGGGCTGAGACGGCTTTCGATTCGTCGACGGTACGCACCATGTCGGCTGCGCTGCTGATCGCGTTGGCCGCGGTCATCGTGAGGCGATGCTCGCCGACGTGATGCCGGTACATTTGCGTGACGCTCGACGCCATCGGGCTGTCGAGATAAACCGGCACATTGGCCATCCGGCCGGCCGCCTTCAGACGGGCAATGTAGTGAAGAATGGATTGCGCACGGCCGACCGCGAAGCACGGCATCACGACGACACCACCCTTCCGGAAGGTGTGCGCGAAGATCTCGGCGAGTTCGGTGGCCGGATCACCTGTCTCGTGCAGACGATCGCCGTAAGTGGACTCGACCACCAGATAGTCGGCGTGGGCAAGCGGCATGGGCGGGCGCATGATCGGATCGTTCGGACGTCCCACGTCGCCCGAGAACGCGATCACCTTGCCCTCCACGCACATGACAACGCTTGCAGCGCCCAGAATGTGCCCGGACGGTAACAGCCGGAAGCACGCTTGCTTATTCAGCTGCTTCGGCACATCGAACTCGCGTGGCACGAGCAGCTGCAGCGCCTTCTCGGCATCTTCGAGCGTATATAGCGGCAGCGCCGGATGATGTTTCGAAAACCCATGGCGGTTCGCGAAGGCGGCTTCCTCTTCCTGCAGTCTGGCGCTGTCGCGCAACATGACTTCGCACAGTTCGCGGGTCCCACGGGTGCAATAGACCGGTCCCCGATATCCCATCCGCGCGAGAACCGGCAGATAGCCGCTGTGATCCAGGTGGGCATGCGTCAGGATCACCGCGTCGAGCGTTTCGACCGGAACCGGGAACGCGGCCCAGTTACGCAGACGCAGATTCTTTGTGCCCTGAAAGAGCCCGCAGTCGATCAGCACCCGTAGGCCGGCTCCCTCCAGCAGATACCTCGAGCCGGTAACGGTTTCGGTCGCACCCAGAAAAGTCAGCTTCATTGCGCCACCTCTGATGGCAAGTGAATCGCACGCTTCGTCAGAAAGTCGTGCGTTGGTTGAGGCTCTCGCAGAACGCTTCAGCGAAGCGTTTGAAGGCATGCAGTGAGCCCGCGATGCTTTGGTATTTCTCGCGGCCGATTTGTCCGTCCAGCGTGATCAGCATGCCGGCCGACCGGGCCAGCGCGAGGATTTCGTCGAATTCGCTAGCGGCGTCATGCATGTTTTGGGGGTGTTCGGCCAGCGTTGTGGCGTTGGCGGAAGCGTTAGCGTTTGACATGGCCGGTCTCCTCACGGGTCAACTCTGGCGTTGTCAGTGAGGACGTCGCCGGGGCAATCGATTCCTGCTTGTCTTGAAATTCAGTATTGGTCAGCGGCCCGTCGAAACAAATCAGGCGGCGCTGAGCTTGGCGTAGGACGCGCTACGGTCGTGTCGGCATTTCCCTACACGAGTGCTGCGGTGATGACGGTTGAGTCTGTCGCTTGATATGGATCATAAGAACCCCCTCATGCACACCTATGCTCTGGGCATGTACCGCGAATCCCGTATGTGAACGCGCGGCAGTGGATATAGAGAGGTTGAAATGTCCGAAGCGAAAGTTCTTGTCGTCTATTACTCGCGAACAGGTACCACGCGGCTGCTCGCTCTGGCGATCGCGAAAATGCTATCGGCGGATCTCGAGGCAATTTGCGATTGCAGCAATCGCAAAGGGGTGGGTGGATATCTGCGCTCGCTGGCCGACATCATCATGAAGCGTCCCGTCGAGATCGTTCCAGCCGGACGTGATGTCACGGCGTACAACCTGGTCGTGATCGGCACGCCGGTCTGGGCCAGTTCGGTTTCTGCGCCAGTTCGCTCATATCTCGTCGAGAACCGTGCGCGGCTTCCACAGGTAGCGTTCTTTTGCAGCTTCGGTGGACGCGGCGCTGACAAGGCGATGAGGGAAATGCGCGAGCTTGTGGGCCGGCCGGCGGTTGCCGAATGCAAGGTCACAGCCGCTGCAGCGCACAGAGATGCAAACGCTGCGTTGGCCGTCTTTGCCCACGTGCTCAAAGGACATATCGCCAGATTCAAAGCGCTTGCATGGATGTGTTGATTCGTCAGGAGATTGAGCGGACATGAACAACAGACTGTTTCTGGTGTTGGCCGTCGCGGGGCTTGCAGGATGCACCACGGAGGCACGCGTTGCTGCGTTCCGCGATACCGAGGTTCAGCTCGAAGCGGTGCGTGCCGAAGCGTGGGTGAACTGTTCTGCGCGCCTGGACTGCGATCGGCTGTGGGGACTGACGAAGACGTACGTCGCGCAACACTCGACAACGCCTATCCGCCGCGCAGACGAAACAGTAATCGAAACCTCGGAGCCGCATACGTACGGTGCGGTCTATGTATGGGCGACGAGGACCACCGACGATAGCGGTGCGTCGACGATCCGACTGAAAGGGATGTGCCGGGGCATGTATCGCGCCGACGGCGATCCGGGCTGGCTCTACAGGACTTGCGCTGAGCAGATTCGCGCGGTCGAAATGAATTTCCGGCCGTTCATCGGCGCTTCGTCATAACGGGTGACTGAGCAATCGATCTCCCGCTCATGCCTCGTTAAACGTCATCTCTCACAGGTTTGATGAAGATCAGTTGATCGAGTGGCCGCAGCGGTATCCTGGATTATTCGAAATCGGCCGAACGGAGGCCCAACAATGTCGGCTGATCTGGCAACCTCGTTCTCGACAATCCCGTCGGCCACAAGCGACGGATATGTGGTCGCCGTACGTGGTGCAGTCCTCGACGTGACGTTTGCCGATGACATGCTGCCGCCAGTTAATGACGCACTCATCGTCCTGCCGGACGACCTCGCGCCGGTGCTTGCCGAGGTGCAAGCCCACTTGAGCGAAACCAGGGTGCGGGCGCTGGCGCTGCAGTCCACCGCAGGATTGCGGCGCGGCGCCCGCGTAAGCGTCTGTGGCGGGCCCATCGAAGCGCCCGTTGGCGAGGCTGTGTTAGGCAGGCTGCTCGACGTGACTGGCGCGACTCGCGACGACGGCGAAGCCTTGCCCGCACAGATCGAGCGCCGCCCGATTCATCGCGCCGCGCCGCCGCTCGCGTCGCAGAAAGGAACCACCACGCTGTTCGCAACGGGCATCAAGGTGATCGACCTGCTCGCGCCGCTCGCCCAGGGCGGAAAGGCCGCGATGTTCGGCGGAGCAGGAGTCGGCAAAACGGTGCTGGTCATGGAACTGATCCATGCGATGGTGGAGCGCTATCAAGGAATCTCCGTATTCGCGGGCGTCGGCGAGCGCTCACGTGAAGGGCACGAAATGCTGCTCGATATGCGCACGTCCGGCGTGCTGGCGCGCACCGTGCTGGTCTATGGGCAGATGAACGAGCCGCCAGGCGCGCGCTGGCGCGTGCCCTTTACGGCGCTGACAATCGCTGAGTATTTCCGCGACGAACGCCAGCAGAATGTTCTCCTGCTCATGGATAACGTCTTCCGCTTCGTGCAGGCGGGTGCCGAGGTATCGGGCCTGCTGGGGCGCATGCCGTCCAGAGTGGGCTACCAGCCCACGCTCGCGAGCGAAGTCGCAAGCTTGCAGGAGCGCATCGTGTCGGTAGGCGACGTGTCGGTTACGGCAATCGAAGCGGTGTACGTGCCGGCCGACGATTTCACCGATCCCGCAGTGACCGCGATCGCCGCGCACATCGACAGCATGGTCGTGTTGTCGCGTGCCATGGCCGCCGAAGGCATGTATCCCGCGATCGATCCGATCGCATCGTCATCGATCCTGCTCGATCCGCTTGTGGTCGGCGAGGAGCACGCGAACGTCGCCACCGAGGTGCGCAGGATCATCGAACACTATCGTGAGTTGCAGGACGTCATCTCCCTGCTCGGTATCGAGGAACTGGGCGCCGAGGACCGCGCCCTCGTAGGGCGTGCCCGGCGCTTGCAACGCTTTTTGACCCAGCCGTTCGCTGTCACCGAAGCCTTCACGGGTGAAGCGGGCCGCTCGGTGGCGCTCGCCGATACGGTCGCCGGGTGCAAGGCGATTCTGGCAGGTGAGTGCGATACGTGGCAGGAAAGCTCGCTCTACATGATCGGCGCCCTCGACGAAGGCCGCCTCAAGGAGCAAGCCGCCGCGCAAGACGGTGCGACCCACGCCAGGGAGAACGCGAAATGAGCGCCACCCAACTGACGCTGACGTTGGCCACGCCGTCGCGTGTGTGGTTCGACGCGCTCGAGATCGTGTCTCTGCGCGCGGAGGATGAAAGCGGCTCGTTCGGCATCCGGACCGGTCATGCCGACTTCGTGACGCTGCTGGAGCCCTCGGTTGTCCGCTGGACGTGTGCCGGTGGTTCGATCCACTACTGCGCGGTAGATGGCGGGGTGCTATTGGTTTCGCACGGAACGAAGGTGTCCATTGCCTGCCGTGAAGCGGTCCCCGGCGACTCTCTGGAAGGTCTCGAAATCGGCGTTCGCAGCCGCCACGCCAGCGAGGCGGATGCGGCGCGGCGCGCCCGCGTCGACCAGTTGCAGTTGCATGCTCGCGCCGTGCGTCAGATGCTGCGATATCTGCGCCCGCGCGCAGGCTCTGACGGCGCGGCCGCGGATAGCAATGGAGGAATCCTGCGATGAACGGGCGCCACACGGGCCAGCGCAAGCAACGGGACGAGCAGATCGCCGGCGCCGCCAGGCAGGCCGCCGAGCGCGATTTGCGCGGTCGCGAAGAGCCGGAGCCATCGCTAGGCAGTCGGCTCGGCCAGATCGGCATCCTCGGCTGGGCCATCGTCCTGCCCACGCTGATGGGTCTCGCACTCGGCCACTGGCTGGATCGGACATTCGGCACCGGCGTGTTCTTCTCGGCGCCGCTGCTGATGATCGGCGCAGCAGTCGGCTTCTGGTCGGCATGGAAATGGATGCATCGCCAGCAACGGAACCATCATGAATAGCCCACTACCACCGATAGCGACACAACTTGCGCTGGGACTCGCAGTGGGAATCCTGGCCGGCGCGTGGCACTTCATGTCGCTGCGCTGGAACTGGCCGTTGTTCGCATCGGGCAAAGCGATGCCGGCGATGGCCTTGCAGCTCGCCAGGTTCGCGCTCACCGGCGCGTTATTTCTGATGCTCGCCCATGTTGGCGCGCTCGGGCTGCTCGCGGGCATGATGGGGTTTCTGCTTGCGCGTGCAGTGGCGGTGCGGCGCTTCGGAGTCGGCCGATGACCACTTCACCGCTAGCGACCGCGCCGCTGCTGCATATCGGCCTGCTATCCATTACGGCGCCGGTAGTCGTCACGTGGGCGATCATGATTCTGATGACTGTAGGCGCAGTCTTGCTGAGCCGAAGGTTGTCGCTCGCGCCGACCAGGCTGCAAACCGCGCTTGAATTGCTGGTCGTCACGATCGATCAGCAGATTCGCGACACCATGCAAACCGAGCCCGCCACTTACCGTGCGCTGATCGGCACGCTCTTCATCTTCGTGCTGATTGCCAACTGGTCCGCGCTCGTACCCGGGGTAAGCCCACCGACCGCGCACCTCGAGACAGATGCCGCGCTTGCGCTTATTGTGCTGGGCGCCACGGTCTTCTACGGCATTCGCACGCGGGGCACGGCCGCCTACTTTGCGGCATTCGCCGAGCCGAGCTGGGTCATGATCCCGCTAAATGTCGTCGAGCAGATCACCCGGACGTTTTCACTCGTCGTGCGCCTGTTCGGCAATGTGATGAGCGGCGTGTTTGTGATCGGCATCATCCTGTCGCTCGCAGGGCTGCTCGTACCCATTCCGCTGATGGCGCTGGACCTGCTCACCGGCGCGGTGCAAGCCTATATTTTTTCCGTGCTGGCGATGGTTTTCATCGGCGCGGCGATCAGCGATACCCACAATCAGGTCAGCCTTAAAAAGGGCGAAGTCTCATGAATAACCTCATCGAAGTTGTCAGCATTGCCGCTGCGGCGCTGGCCGTATCGTTCGGCGCGATCGGGCCGGCGCTTGCCGAAGGCCGCGCGGTCGCCGCCGCGATGGATGCGATCGCGAGGCAGCCGGACTCGGCCGGAACCGTGTCGCGCACGCTCTTCGTCGGGCTTGCAATGATCGAGACGATGGCGATCTATTGCCTCGTGATCGCGTTGTTGCTGCTCTTCGCCAACCCGTTCGTCAAATAGGCGGCGGCCATGCGAATCGATTGGTCCACACTCCTGCTGCAGACCATCAATGCGTTGGTGCTCATATGGTTGCTGGCGCGCTTCCTGTTCCGTCCGGTCGCGGGCATCATTGCCGAGCGTCAGAAAGCGGCGCAAGCGCTGATCGCGGACGCTGACGCGGCGAAGCACGCAGCGGTTCTCGAGCGAGACGCGGCGGCTCACGAGACGCAACGGCTTGTCGCCGCTCGCGCCGACGCCATGAAAACGATCACTGCGGAAGCTGAGGGCGAGAAGGCCGGGCTGCTGGCTACGGCGCGCGCTGACTCGGACAGGCTGCGCGCGACAGCCGTGACCGAAACAGAGGCTGCACGCGTGGAACAGAGAAAACTTGTCGCAACCCGGGCGACGCAACTCGCGGTCGATATCGCGACAAAAATGCTTGACCGGCTGCCTGAAGGTGCGCGGGTGAGCGGTTTCATTGGCGGTCTCGTTGACGGGATCGCCCAACTGCCCGCACAGGTTCGCGCGGAACTCGGCGCAAACGGTGTCGCGCTTTCGCTCTCCGCGCCGCGCACGCTGAGCCAGCAGGAACAGGAGAGTTGCCGCGCCGCACTGACAACCTGTCTGAACCGGCCGGTATCCCTTCAGATTGAGGTCGACCCTTCGCTGATCGCCGGATTGGAACTGACGGCTGCGCACGCGGTGGTGCGTAACAGTTTCAAGGCAGATCTCGTGCAGATCAGCGCGGCGTTGCTGAGTGGCGATAATGCGCCCCGCTGACATGACCGACGATCCCTGGCTCGCGGACCAGCGCAACACACTCGCCCGAACTGTTGTGAAGCCTCACGCGCAGACGCTCGGACGCGTTGAGCGTTTTGGCGATGGCATTGCATTTGTCTCCGGCCTGCCGGATGCGGCCCTCAACGAACTGCTCCATTTCGAGAGTGGGGCGACCGGCTTCGCGCACACGCTGGATGCGGACGTCATCAGCGTCGTGCTGCTGGACGACGGCACCGACGTTGAAGCGGGCTCTTGCGTGACCCGCACCGGCACCGTGCTGCAAGTGCCGGTTGGAGAAGGGCTGCTGGGGCGTGTAATCGACCCGCTCGGGCGGCCGCTCGACCGAGACGATCCCATCATTGCCGGGATGCGCATGCCAGTCGAACGGCCGGCGCTGGCGATCATCGAGCGCGATCTGGTCAGCGAGCCCGTCGAAACGGGTGTGCTTCTCGTCGACGCGCTGTTCGCGATTGGCCGCGGGCAGCGCGAACTCATCATCGGCGACCGTGCCACGGGCAAGACCGCTTTGGCCATCGACACGATCGTCAACCAGAAGCATTCGGACATGATCTGCGTCTATGTCGCGATTGGCCAGCGCACGACCGCCGTGCAGCGGGTCATCGAATCGGTGCGTCAGTATGGTGCGCCCGAGCGCTGCATCTTCGTCGTCGCCGCCGCGGCGTCGGCGCCGGGGCTGCAATGGATCGCGCCGTTCGCGGGCTTCACGATCGCCGAGTATTTTCGCGATCGGGGACAGCACGCACTGGTTGTGGTCGACGACCTGACCAAGCACGCCGCGACGCATCGTGAACTGGCGCTGCTCACGCGCGAGCCACCGGGACGTGAGGCCTATCCGGGTGACATCTTCTATGTCCACGCCCGCCTGTTGGAGCGCGCCGCGAAGCTGTCGGCCGGACTGGGTGGCGGTTCGCTGACCGCGCTGCCGATCGCGGAAACCGATATGGGCAACCTGTCTGCGTATATCCCGACCAATCTCATTTCGATTACGGACGGTCAGATCGTGCTCGATGCGGCGCTGTTTGCGGCAAACCAGCGTCCGGCGGTCGATGTGGGCTTGAGCGTCAGCCGTGTTGGCGGCAAGGCGCAACATCCGGCTTTGCGGGGCGTGTCGGGACGACTGCGCCTCGATTACGCGCAGTTCCTGGAACTGGAGATGTTCAGCCGGTTCGGGGGGCTGACTGACGCGCATGTCGCCGGCAAGATAGCCCGCGGGGAACGTATTCGTGCGTTGATCGCCCAGCCGCGCTTCAGCGCGTTAAGCACGCTCGAAGAGATCGCGCTGCTGTCAGCACTGGCGGATGGGGTGTTCGATTCGGTGCCGAGCGGAATTGTCGCGCAAGTGCGAACGCAACTGACCGGGCATCTGGAGACCCAGCGCCTGCAAAGCCAGATCGCGGCGGGCTTTTCGCGGTCCTCGCGCACGCCGTTGAGCGCCGACGTTCAAGCGGTGCTGGTTACTGCAGTTCGCGAACTGGTGCAGCAGTTCGCGCCAACGGCCGCTAGCGGCACGGCAAGCGGCAGGAACACGCCATGAGCGGAAAACTCACCGAAATCGAATCGCGCAGCGCGACCGCCCGGCAACTGGACGCCGTCATCGGGGCGATGCGCGGCATCGCGGCAGCACGTTCGCGCGAAGCGCAGCGGCGGTTGCCGGGAATCCGTTCGTCGGCCTCGACAGTTGGCGCTGCGATTGGCGCCGCGCTGTCCCACGCTTCGGGTGAACCTACGCGCGTGCTGGAACACGGCGCGCAGATCGTCATTGCGCTATGCGCGGAGCAGGGTTTCGTCAGCTCGTTCAACGAGCAGATCATCGACCACGCGTTGTCTCGACTGACGTCGGCGCAGTGTGAATTGCTGCTCGTGGGTACGCGCGGCGAAATTGTGGCAAACGAACGCCAGCTGCCGTTCGCGTGGAGTTCTCCTGCGGCATCCCATGCCGACGATGTCGCTGCGCTCGCAAGCCGGATCACTGATGCGCTCTATGCGCGCCTTGGGAATCGAGGTGTGACCCATGTCTCGGTCATTCACGCCGTACCGGGTATTGCCGCGCACTGCGAGATCGTTGAACACAACCTGATTCCGTTCGATTTCTCGCGATTTTCTGTTGCGCGGCGCACCGAACCGCCGCTACTCACATTGCCCGCTGGTCATCTGCTTGCGGGACTGGTCGAAGCCTACGTGTATGTCGAGTTGTGCGAGGCGTTAATGCTGTCATTCGCCGCCGAAAACGAGGCACGCGTGCGCGCGATGCTGGCCGCGCGCGCCAATGTGAAGGAGACGCTTGCCGAACTCACGCAACGCTACCGGCAGGTTCGTCAGGACGAGATCACGGCCGATATCGTGGAACTTGCGGCGGGTGCCGGTGCCGGCGTTTGAATAGTCTGGAAGCCAAGGCAGTCGGACCGTCTACGACGGCAGCAGCATAAGAACTGCTGCCACACCCATCACCACTGTGGCGATCGAGCCCAGAACGATCAGTGGCCGGCTCGCGGTGAACGCGCCCATGACCGACTTTCTGGACACAAGGATCAGAATCACGAGCATCAGCGGCACGGCCACTACGCCATTGATGACCGCGCTCCAGAACAGCGCCTTCATCGGACTGATCGGCGAATACTGGATGGCGAGCGCCGCCAGCACGCTGACGGCGATGATGGCGTAAAAGCCCCGCGCATCGCGCACCTTGCGCTCCAGACCTTCGCGCCAGCCCATCGCCTCAGAAAGCGCATAAGCGCCGGAGCCCGCCAGCACCGGCACGCCGATCAGACCGACGCCGAGGATACCCAGCGCAAAAAGGATGTAAGCAAAGTTCCCGGCGAGTGGTCGCAGCGCGCTCGCGGCTTGCGCGGCCGTGGTGATGTCCGTCACGCCGGCCGCGTGCAGCGTGACAGCGGTCGCGAGAATGATGAAAAAGGCGGTGACGTCTGAATAGAACATTCCGGTCCAGGTGTCCCAGCGAATGCGCCGAAGTTCTGTGGGCGCCGCGCCCGCATCACTCACTAGCGCGACGCTACCACCCGTAGCCTGCATCTCTTCGACTTCTTCGGACGCCTGCCAGAAAAAGAGGTATGGGCTGATCGTCGTGCCGAACACGCCGACGACCACCGCCGCCGCGTTGGCGTTTAGCGTAAGGTGCGGCCACAGCGTGCGCAGCGCGACTTCGCTCCACGGCACGTGAACCGTGAATAGCACCGCGGCATAGGCGAGCAGTGAGACGGTCAACCACTTCAAGAAGAAGACGTATCGGTGGTAGGGCACGAACATCTGCAACAGCAGGGTTCCGAACACGAAGCAAGCGGTCATCAGATGGCGATCGATGCCGCTCACGAGTTCCGCGACTTCGCCCATGGCAGCGACGTCGGCGGCGATATTCAGGACATTGGCAATGAGCAGCGACAGCACGACGCCCTGAAGCACGACCGGTGGAAATGCGCTCTTGATATTGGCGGCGAGCCCCTTGCCGGTCACCCGGCCGAGGTTCGCACACATGGACTGCACAGCGGCCATCAACGGGAAGGCGAGCGGCATCGTCCAAAGCATGTTCAGGCCGAACTGCGCGCCTGCTTGCGAATAGGTGGCGATGCCACTCGGATCGTCGTCGGCGACACCCGTGATGAGGCCGGGGCCGACGCGTGCCAGCGGATGCTCCTTCAGACGTCCAAGAAGGGCGCGAAAGCTTTTGATTTGCGGCGGCCCGTCGATGTCCACTACATCACCTCGCTGATAGACTCTGGCATGGTCTTCTTCGAAAGCGGCGCACCCTTGCCGCCCGGTTTCGGGGGGGAAGTAACATAGTGACTGCTAGTGGCCGCACAACGTTGAAAACGCCTTGTACACGATCCGGGGGTCATGCTGGCCTTTGTAGACGTCTGGCGCCGCAAGATCGAGTCCAAGTAGCGCGTACACCGCATTCTGGGCGGAACGAACCGAGTATTCGACGGTGAAGACGACATCGTCGGGCAGCTCGCAGAACTGGCCCGTTAACGCCAGATTTTGCCAACCGTCGGGCACCACGTCCGGCCGGTCGCCCTTGCTGCGCGGCAGGAACTGGCTGGTGATGAAAGGCATCAGGCAGGGAATGCAGTTGGCGTGCTCGAGGATGCCGGATGCCTCTGCTTCGATCCGCAAATGGCCAAGTATTTCGGTCAGGATTTCGCGACCAGTGCATGCCGACATGGACTTGCCGACAAAGTCGCCGGGCTGGTCGACCCGCAAGCCGTAGCCCCACAGTACCTGCACGTCCGTAGGTTGACCGATGAAATGCGGTTGGTGCGGCAAAACGATGGACGCGAGCCAACTCGAGTCGGCAAAGGTGATCAGGCCGCCTTCACCCGGCACATTTCCCGTCATGTCGCGGATCAGCTGGAACATCGTCGGGTCGCGCAACGTTACCGTGAACGACAGCCACTTCGACTCGTCGATATGATCCGCGAAAACGGAAGGGTGACCGAACTCGGGCCGGCCGGCGGCGATCGTCTTCCACAGGCGCCAGGCACCCGTGCTGTCGACAGTATTCGAAGGCGCCGGCTGATCCATGCTGCCCAGGCTGGAACTGGCGGTCATCGATCCGAGCGTGACAATGACCTTGTCTGCCGCGGCGACCGGTATCTCCAGACGTTGATTCGCACTTTCGCAGACGATGCCGTGGACCCGGTTCTCCGCGCCACTTTCGTCGAACAGGAGATCGGTGACCTGGGTGTTCGGCCGGAAAACAACGCCATGGTCGTCCAGCCAGCGGCGCAACGGCCGGATCATCGAGTCGTACTGGTTATAGACGGTGCGCATGATGCCGTGCAGCTGGTTGAATCCGGAGGACATATGCGCGAAGCGCAACAGATAGCGCCGGAACTCGACCGCGCTATGCCACGGCTGGAACGCGAACGTCGTACACCACATCAACCAGAAATTGGTTTCGAAGAAAGATGCGTCGAAGTGATCGGAAATGCGGCTGTTGCCGAGCATGACTTCTGGTTCGATCGACAGGCGCCCCAACGTCAGCAGGTCATGTTCATCCAACCCGTAAGCGGGGGTATCTTCGCGTTTGCCATTTCTGACGAGCCGCGACCTGGACGAGGTGCTGATAGTTTCGTTCCACTCGAATATCTCCTGCGTCACGCTTTCGCTGCCGTCCAGAGTCGGTATCGACGCGAACAGGTCATAGGTGCACAGATACTTGCTTTCGAGCATGCGGCCGCCGCGTACCACGTACCCGCTTTCGGCCGAACCGGAGCCGTCGAGGCTGCCACCAGGTTTGTCGAGCGCTTCCAGAATGGTAATGGCGCAACCGCGCACGTGCCCATCGCGGATCAGGAAAGCCGCTGCCGCTAACGAAGCGATGCCGCCGCCGACCAGGTAGTACCTGGCGTCCTCTGCGTGGTAGCTGTCAACTTTAGCGGGCAGGGCGTGTCGGGAAGTGTTGTTGGAGTTTTGCACCTCGATATTCCTTTTCATGTTCGTCGCCATCCGGATGCAGCGGAGCCGCCCGACGTGCGCGGCAGATGTTGACCCAACATACCCGCCACGCCGGCGTTCTGATTGAGTTGGATCAAGCCGCGGTCATCAGAGCGCGCCCGATGGCCCGCACATCACGCGGTTCGGTTCAGGTGCCGTGGGCCATTTCTGACGTTGTTCAGGCACATCTCGCAACCTTATGATCCGTATCAAAGCCTGCCGAGGTCGAGCTCATACGATGGAGCACCAAGTGGCGTTATCCCGATTATCCAAACGGCGACGTCATGGATCGGCGTTGTAATTCAGCGTCGTAACCTCGGATGCGGTGGCGAAATGAACGAAGGTTTTCGCGTAGCCGGCCTGGGCGGTGTCGATCCGCATGACGACGCACGGGCGGTGCGCACATGGCGTTGGTTACAGTGGATCCTGTTTGGCTCCAGCCTGCTCGCCATTCCCGCCTTTTATCTCGAACTGGCCGTTGACTCACCCATGCTTCATCAAATGGGCCGAGCGCTATACGTGTGCATGGCGGCCGGGTTCGCTGCTTCGCTGGGCTCAATGGTGCGTCTGAGCCGCAAACCCAGGCGGTTCGTCATTCGAAACCGCTACGACATTCTGATCGCGTTTGGAGCCGGGGCCAGCGTCGCATGGGGCGTCGCGCCATGGTCGTCACTCGAATGGGTTCTGCGCATTCTGTTCATGGGACTGGTGGCGGCGCGAATAGTGGTGTCGCTGCGTGGATTTTTCTCGCCCAACCGACTACTCCTGTTGCTCGCAACGGCGGCGGCTCTGCTTGCGTCGGCAGGTGCCGGTTTTTACTGGCTGGAACCGGGCGTGCACACCTACGCCGAGGGGGTCTGGCTCGCATTCGAAAGCAGCGCAACAGTCGGGTACGGAGATATGGCGCCGACTACCCCGGCATCGCGCATCTTTGCAGCGTTCGTCGTGTTGCTCGGCTACGGTCTGCTATCGCTGTTGTTCGCCAGCATTGCAGCCACTTTCGTCGAACAGGAAGAGCGCCTACTTCGCCGGGAAATGCATCGCGATATCAAGACATTGCAAGCGGAAATCGCGTCACTGCGAAAAGAAGTATGCAGCCTGGGTGCCAAGAGGCATATCGATGCCGGCCCCGCCCGGCGAGATCCAGCTTCCGGCGTACACGATTGATCCATGTGTACCCGCCGGCATGCGGATCGCGCGGGCAGGATGAAGCGTGCACCGCTCGCGCACCCGGCCGTCATCGCGTCAGGGCGTTCGCGTCTGATCCGACCGGATAGCACTGAGTGGAATATGAACGGCAAGCCGGAAACCGGCGCCCGGCGCGCTATCTATCAGGACGAAGCCGCCCAGCTGACACGCGCGTTCGCGCATACCGAGCAGACCGAACGAGCGTGGCTTACGCCCGCCGTCGATCTCGGCGCCGCAGCCGTCATCCTCAATGCGTACGGTGCAGGTATCCGCGTTCGCGGAAATGGCAATCCGCACTTCGCTTGCGTGGGCATGCCTCGCCACGTTGGTCAGCGCTTCCTGTACGATCCGGAAAATCGCGGTAGCGGCAGATTCTGTGAGTGTGGCATCGTCGACGTTGGCCTGAAGGGCGGTCTTCACGTCGTAGCGATGCGTGAAGTCGTCAGCAAGCCACTCGAGAGCAGCGACCAGTCCGAGGTCGTCCAGCATCGGCGGGCGCAGGTTGGCAGCGATCCGTCGCAGCGATGCCATCATCGTGTCGATCTGCCGTTGCAGACCGCTCGTTGCGGCGAGCGCGGCAGGGTTCTCGTTGCGGGTCGCCAGTTGTCCTTCCAACGTCGCAATACCCATTTTGAGCGCCGTGAGCTGCTGGCCCAGATCATCGTGTAATTCGCGGGCAATGCGCTTTTGTTCTTCTTCGCGTGTGCTCTGAATCTGCGCGGATAGCTCGATGGCATGTTCGAGTTCGGCAAGCCGCTCGCGTTCGGTCATATCGCGCGTGACCTTGGCAAAACCGAGCAATGCGCCGGACAGGTCGTGCACGGCGGTAATCGTGACGTCCGCCCAGAAACGCGATCCGTCCCGGCGCACGCGCCAGCCCTGGTCTTCCGCTCTGCCGCGCGCCGCAGCGAGGGCCAGTTCACGGCCTGGCTTGTCTGCGGCTACGTCTTCCGGCGTATAGAAAATCGAAAAATGCCGCCCGACGATTTCGTCGGCGGAATAGCCCTTGATCTTCCGGGCGCCGCTATTCCAGCTCGCCACGCGGCCCGCAGGATCGAGCATGAAGATAGCGTAATCCTGTACCGCATCGATCAGCAACTGATAGCGGTCCTCCATCGGGACGTCGGAGTCGTTCACGGCACCAGCTTTGCGCTTCGCATCGTTCCATTTGAAATCCACCGGCATCTCCTGACCAGCGTTGTAAAGCCACCGGACGATCGGCGGGACAGCGCGATCTTGCCAGCTTACGCTGATTGCGGGCACAAGGCGCGAAGGCGCAGAACGTTTGTCGGCCCGGCGCGCGGCTCGCTAATGCGTTGATACAAGTCAATTGCCCCACGCCATTCGCGCCGATGATTCAATCATGCCACCGGTCGTACGCCGCTACCGGGGCGACCTGATTGCGAAGAGACGCACCCTCGACCGGCTACTCACACCCGGCGAATGAATCTGAAGTTCCGCATAAAGCGATGGAATCGGCCGCGTCGTCAGACCCTGCCGGCAACGATGTATCGCCGATCTTCCTGTAGTCGCGATAGAAGCCGGCCTCACCAGAGAAATCGCGGCACGTCTGGGAGAACAGAGATGGGTGTCGGCATGCAAATCGTCTATCTCGGCTTTGCCGGGACGTCGCTGATTGAGGGCGAGGCGGCTACGCAGCTTATGCGCCTCGAACGGTTCAGCAGGGCTATCTCTGGTTGTCACCTGGCAATCGAAGCTATTCGCGAGCGGCCGGGAGGTGCCGGAGCCAGCGCGCCGGCCACTGATATCCGCTGTCCGGTTTTCGACGCGCGGCTCGACCTGATCATGCGTAACGGAGAGTTCGTGCCGATCGAGCATTGCCTGAACGTCGATCCAAACATAGCGGTACGGGCCGCATTCGACTTCGCCGAGCGGCAACTCGACCGACGTCCGGTTTAAATACGGTGCCAGGCAAGCTTGCGTCCGTTGCAGCGCCGTGCCTCGGTTTTCCCAACACTCCTTGAGGAGGGAGTCATGTACGCAAATATTCTGGTGGCAGTGGACGGCAGTGAAGCGTCGAAGTATGCGGTGAGCGAAGCCATCCGGATCGCCAAACTGTCGGGTGGCAAGCTGACGGCGGTCCATGTGCTGGACCAGTCCGCGGCCTTCACATACGCCGGTGCCTGCGATCCGCATCTGTTGACCGACACGGCGCGGCAGGTAGGACGCAGGTTCCTCGAAGAGGCTTGCGCAAAGATGCGGGAGTTCGACGTGACGGGTGATTCCGAGATCATCGAGACGCAAGGCATCGGCGAGGACGTTGCCGGTTGCCTTGCTCGCTGCGCCGCTCGCCTCGGCGCCGACCTTGTCGTGATGGGCACGCATGGGCGGCGCGGCATGCGACGCATGGTGGTCGGCAGTGTCGCGGAGCGTTTCGTGCGGCAATCGACGTGTTCCGTGTTGCTGATCAGGGAAACGTGGACCGGCGCCTGAGTGTTGTTCAGGGAGGCGTGGCGGCCGTTCACATTCGACATTTTTCGCGGAGCGCCGCACGCTTGATACACATCAATCGGTCTCTGGGAGAGTCGCATACATTGAACAGGCTGCTGCCGCGAACTCGATCGCGAGATAACCGCGCGGTGGATAGGCAATTCGTCTGGGCACCATTGGAGGGGCACCATGTCAACTGAATTCACCATGCCGTTTGATGCGTATCGAGCGAACCTGGAACTTGCGCTCCGGATGCTGTGCTCACACAACGGTTCAGCACAAGGAGAACACCATGTCGGTTAAGCGAGTTGCTTTCATCACTGGTGGCATGGGCGGGCTTGGCGCCGCTATTAGCCGGCGTCTGCACGATGCCGGTATGGTCATCGCCATGTCGCATTCCGAGCGCAACGATCACGTCGCCACCTGGCTCATGCACGAACGCGATGCCGGCCGCCGTTTTCATGCATACGAGGCGGACGTGAGCAGCTTCGACTCATGTGCGCATTGCGCTGAACGCGTGCTCAACGAGTTTGGCTCGGTCGATATTCTCATCAACAATGCAGGCATCACCCGCGATTCGACCTTCGCCAAGATGAACAAGGACGAATGGGATACGGTGCTGCGCACCGATCTCGATTCACTGTTCAATATGACCAAGCCAATGCTAAAAGGGATGGTCGAGCAAAAGTTCGGACGTATTGTCAACATCGGCTCGGTGAACGGCGCTCGCGGCGCGTTCGGTCAGACCAACTATGCGGCGGCCAAGGCCGGCATTCACGGCTTCACGATGTCACTTGCGCTGGAGGTGGCGAAACATGGCGTGACGGTCAACACGGTGTCGCCCGGCTATCTGGCGACTGCGATGACCGCCGCGATTCCCAAGGACGTCATGGACGCAAAAATCCTGCCGCAGATACCCGTAGGCCGACTCGGTCAACCTGACGAAATCGCGGCGCTCGTTTCGTTCCTCTGTTCGGATGACGCGGGCTTCGTTACGGGCGCGGACTTTGCAATCAACGGCGGCATGCATATGCGATGACTTCCGGGCGTCTGCCGATGGTGCGGCAACCGTGCTGCTCAAGGTGTTTGCGTTGCCGCACATGCAGTGGACAGTGAGGCGCGGGGTGAAATGGTTGGGAATGGTCGGCGGCGGGAAACAATGAGGGCCAGTCCAGCATAGGCCCGCGTCATGAACCGGGATTGACCGAGGTCATGCTTTGCGCTGCACTTCGGGCGATGCGTATCGCTTGATACACATCAATCGTCGCGGCGTCCACCATCCTAAAGTCTGTCATACAGCATGCTCGTTTTGATCAGTGGAGGCAGGATATGAAGGCGCTTGTGTATCACGGTCTTGACAAGAAGTCTCTCGACGAACGGCCCATTCCGCAGCTCGTCGCCCCTACAGATGCGATAGTCAAGATGACGCACACAACGATTTGCGGCACTGATTTGCACATTCTGAAAGGAGATGTGCCGACCTGTGAGCCGGGGCGCATCCTTGGCCATGAAGGGGTTGGAGTCGTGCAGCAGGTCGGCTCGGCGGTATCGTTGTTCAAGCCGGGCGACCGGGTGTTGATCTCGTGCATTTCGTCGTGCGGAAAATGCGACTATTGCCGACGCGGCATGTATTCACACTGCACCACTGGCGGCTGGATGCTTGGCAACAAGATCGATGGCACGCAGGCCGAATATGTGCGTATTCCGCACGCCGAAACGAGCTTGTACCCGATTCCCGCCGGCGCTGACGAAGAGGCGCTTGTGATGTTGTCGGACATCCTGCCGACCGGTTTCGAATGTGGTGTTCTGAGCGGCAAGGTGCAACCCGGCAGCACGGTCGCGATCGTCGGGGCCGGACCGATCGGCCTTGCAGCGCTCCTGACCGCCCAGTTTTATTCACCGGCACAGATTGTGATGATCGATCGCGATCCGAACCGTCTTGAAGTTGCGAGTCGTTTCGGCGCGACTGCATGTATCGACATCGGCCGCGCCGATCCAGTCGTCGAAGTGATGAAGCTAACCGAGCAGACCGGGGTCGATTGTGCGATCGAGGCGGTCGGCGTACCGGCAACATTCGAGTTGTGCGAAGCGATAGTCGCGCCCGGTGGCGTGATCGCGAATATCGGCGTGCACGGCGTAAAGGTGGATCTGCACCTCGAAAAGTTGTGGGATCGCAACATCGCGATTACGACGAGCCTCGTCGATACCGTTAGCACGCCGATGCTGCTCAAGACCGTTCGCGCTGGCCGCATCGATCCAGCGAAACTCATTACACACCGCTTCCGGCTCGAGGATGTTGCCAACGCTTACGACACGTTCGGCCGCGCGGCCGAGACGCACGCACTGAAGGTAATCATCCTGGTCGCATAGGCAACGTTGGTGGCGGGGGCAGATCAGCGCGATCCGTTCGGGCGAGTCGCAAGACCGACGCGAACAACCCCGCCGAGCTACCCGGCACAGACCACTCCATTACGTTTGTGGATGAATCAAGGAGTTTTACGCGTCCTGTCGTTGACGCTGTCCAAGAAAGCAGCTTCCGGGCACAAGCATCTGCCGATCAGCTGATCGGCACAGCACCGCGCCGAGCCGGCGGCTGCATGTCCTGGCGCGGAAGGATCTTTGCATGCCATCAAGGAGCAAGCAATGAAGTCGGACATGGAATTGAAACAACAGGTTGAGGACGAACTGGCGTGGGATCCGGCGGTCAACGTCACGGACATCGGCGTTGAAGTGCGCGACCGTGTGGTGACACTGTCTGGTCACCCAGACAGCTACGCCGAGAAACTCGCAGCGGAAAAGGCCGCGCAGCGGGTGGCGGGCGTGAAAGCGGTCGTCGTGGAAATGAACATCCGCCTGCTGCATACGGACGTACGGACCGATGAGGACATCGCCAACGCCGTTCGCACCATGCTGCGCTGGACCGTCGGCCTGTATGAAGACGCTGTCAAGGTTCAGGTCGAGAAGGGCCGGGTGACTTTGAGCGGCGAGGTGGATTGCGCCTATCAGAGCCATGTCGCCACGCGGACCGTTTCGCAGATGCGCGGTGTGACGGGCGTGTCGAACATGATCCGGATAGGCGGTGACGCCGCCGCGCAGGATATCGGCAATCAGATTAGCGAGGCACTGCAGCGCCACGCCGACCGCGAAGCGAAACACATCGCTATCAAGGTACATGAAGGCACCGTTACGCTCACGGGTAAGGTCGACTCTTTTGCCGAACGGTCGGCCGCGCGCGGGGCGGCATGGTCGGCACCGGGCGTGCACGCGGTCGTCGACAATCTGACGGTTGGCTAACTTGCCGCGAGGGCCGGGCGCGCCTTTTGGGCGCGGCGTGGGCTTCGCGCGGCCGGAAGATCAGGAGTGGCTCATGGCACTTTCAGGTAACCTCTGCGACAGCGATTGGTCGGTCAAAGCGGCCACGCATCAGACAACTGGCGGCTTCGACTGCACGATTCAGCTTAGCCACAATACGCCGGAAGGCGTGTTTCAACACGAGTTCACACACAGCAAAATCTTCCCGACCGAGAGTGAAGCGGTGCTTACCGGATTGCGCGAAGGCATGGTCTGGGTGCAGCTCAAGATGTCGAAGACGCTGTCGGTTTAGGCGGGTGAATGGCGAGCGGCAAACTTGCAGTGCACGGTCAGAACGCGTGCAGGACGAAGAGATCGCACCCACACCGGCGAGCCTTGAAAAGCTGCGCATCTCACGCTCGCGTCCGAAGCATCCGGGTAGAGTCTCGTGATACGTTCCGACCTCCAAGGTAAGGAACTGACATTTGATGGCCAGGTTTGACAGGACACGATATATGACTGACGCATTCGAACGCCGAGCATTGTTGATCCACCTTGGAGACGTGCTTGCCGTAATGAACACACTGCTGGAGCGGGGCAACGACCGCACGACTGTACGCGAACTGGCGGCAGAAAACGCGTCTTTGGCGGCCCGCCCGCTGTTGATGCAGATATCGCCACGGATGATGTCTCGCGAGTTTGTCGCGCAGGCGGTCCGTGCATTCTCCATCTGGCCGCAGGCGTTGCTTGATGCCGATCTGGATGGGGAGCGCCTCGCCACTTCGGTTCAACGAAATCTTTTTGCTGACAACCCGGACGGATGGCTGGTCTATATCGCCGCCATGCAGACCGAGGTGCCGTGGTTCGGAAAGCGCGCATTTTCAGATCGCACGCAGGATGAAGCTTCAGCCGATGCAACGGCTAACGATCTCAACAGTGCCCAGGCAGACGTGCCCGGGCCGACGGCCGATGTCGAACGAAGCGGTGATGATCAAGTCGAAGCTGGGCGGGAAAGTGTCGAAGGCACTGCGTCGATCTATCCTGATTGGCCCTGGAACTCACGCTCCTAGTCCAAGGTTCGCGCACCAGTCACGCAAATGATCCATGTCAATTGGCAGGACCTCTTCCGCGAATAACCTGAATACACACGAAGCCAAATCGCTTGTCGATTTTCACGTCGCTTGCGTCTGGCGCCCACGAACGCGCGGTCCGGATGGTGTCGATGCGTTTGTGCAGTATGGCGGGCAACTGCACTACCGGCCGGCGCCGTATAGCAATGATCTGGCTTCGTAGGGAAACCGGGAATCAGATAGTTCAGGAGACTTGCCATGCGTGCATCCGATGTAATGACCAGCAACGTGATATCTGTCATGCCTGATATGACCGTGCGCGAAGTTGCCAAAATTTTTATCGATAAGGGAATCAGCGGTGCGCCCGTAATAGATACGGAAGGACACGTCACAGGCATGATCAGCGAAGGCGATCTGCTGCGCCGGGTAGAACTCGGCACCGACGCGCCGCAGCGTTCGTCGTGGCTTGAGTTTTTTTCGTCGACTGATGACGCCCGGGACTACATCAAGACGCATGCGCCGAAAGTTCGGGACGTGATGACTGTGGACGTCGTTTTTGTGAGCGAAGACACGCCTCTGAGCGAAGTAGCCGGCATTCTGGAAACACGGCGTATCAAGCGGGTTCCCGTGACACGGGCGGGTCAGTTGGTCGGTATCGTGAGCCGCGCCAATCTTGTTCAGGCATTGGCCAGCCTTCCCGCTGAACCGGCGGCGGACGTGACCCTCTCGGATGCGGATATCCGTGCCACGCTGATGGGTGAACTGACCGGCCATAAGTGGGCTTTCGCCGGACGCAACATTGTCGTGAACGATGGTGTTGTGCACCTGTGGGGCATCTTTCACTCGATGGAAGCGGTCGAGGCCGTTCGGATTGCGGCAGAAAGCATTCCCGGAGTGAAGCGGGTGGAAGACCATACTGAACCTTACCCGGTGATGCCGGGAATATAAGAGGTCAAGCGCGAAGAGCCTCGATCCGGGAATCTGGTTTTCGGGGCGCGCGATTCTCAGGGCATAAGATCATGTATCGCAAGATCGTATTGGCCGTCGACGGAAGTGACGCATCGAAGCGCGCGTTGGACGAAGCTCTTGACATCGCGGCGCTCGCTCGAGGACGGCTTCATGCCGTGTATATCGTCCACCCATGGTGCGTTTCGCCGTACGCCGGTTACTCCGAGCCGGAGGCGCTCCGCAAAGTGCTCCGTGAGGACGGCCAAATCGCCCTGGAAGCTGTGCACAAGGCGATGGCCGAACGTGGTGTACCGGGCGATACTGAAATCGACGAAACACAGAGTTCGGCAGACAATATCCCGAGTTGCCTGCATCGCTTTGTACAACGCCATGGCGCCGAGCTTGTCGTGATGGGTACGCACGGTAGGCGCGGCGTCGGCAGGGCGGTGCTTGGCAGCGTCGCGGAGCAGTTCCTGCGCATGGCGGCGTGCCCGGTGATGCTGGTCCGAAGCGGTGGCATTGACTTACAGCAGGCGCGACCGACGGAAGAAAAAAACGCGTGAGTCAAGCCGGCCGGTGATGCTTGTCGAGAAAGGCATAGCGTCGGCTGCCCTGCCGACTTACGCAGGCTGGTATAGAGTGCATCCGTGACGGGCACGCGCCGGGTTTTTAAGTGCGCTGTCGTCCCTGCTCCTCATAGGTCTGGTTTCAGATGAAATACAAAGACTATTACGAGATTTTGGGCCTTGAGCGCGGTGCGTCTCAAGATGACGTCAAACGCTCCTATCGCAAGCTCGCACGCAAATACCACCCGGACCTCAGCAAACATACCGATGCGGAAGACCGCTTCAAGGAATTGGGCGAGGCTTATGACGTGCTCAAGGATCCGGAAAAACGCGCGGCCTACGACCGTATGGGCAGCGAATGGCGAAACGGCCAGGATTTTCAGCCCCCGCCGAACTGGGACGAGGGCTTCGAATTCAGCGGCGCGGGCAGCGAGGCCGGCACGCAAACCGACTTCCATGACCTCTTCGAATCGATATTCGGCGGAGCACGTGAAGCTCATCCGCGGCGGCACGCCTTCAAGGCGCGGGGGGAGGACCACCACGCGAAGGTACTGATCGATCTGGAAGATGCCTATAGCGGTGCCCAACGGTCGATCTCGCTGCAAATGCCCGTGATCGATGCACAAGGCCACGTCACGCTTGAATCACGGACGCTGGATGTTTCGATACCCAAAGGCATACGCGCCGGGCAGCATCTTCGTCTGAGCGGTCAGGGAGCGCCAGGCGCGACACCCGGAACCGCCGGTGATCTCTACCTGGAAATTGCCTTTCGGGAACACCCGCGCTTTCGAATGGACGGGCGCGATGTTTCAATTGAGTTGCCCGTGGCGCCTTGGGAAGCGGCGTTGGGAGCCCACATCGCGGTCCCGACGCCTGACGGCTCAGTCGAAATGACGGTGCCACCGGGTTCGGGCGGTGGCAGGCGCTTGCGGCTCAAAGGAAAGGGGATTCCAGCAGACCCGCCAGGCGATCTGTATGTGATCTTGTACCTCGTACTACCGCCGGCCGCCAGCGAAAGTGCGAAGGCTGCTTACGACGCGATGCGACAGGCATTCAACTTCGATCCTCGCGCGCACTTTTATGGGTGACCATCGTGAAAGAATCTACTAGGACGACCTATTTGCAAGGACAGATTGTTGATGAGGATGTCGAGTTCACGCTTATCGAACTGAGCCGGGTAAGCGGTGCATCGGAAGAAGAATTGACGCTTTTGGTGTCGGAAGGTGTGTTTGATCCAAAGGGAGCGGGGCCACAGGAATGGCGTTTCAGCGGCGCGTCCTTGCGCCGCGTGCGTACCGCGCACCGGCTCGCACGCGACCTCCAGATCAATCCTCCAGGCGTCGCGCTCGCACTAGATCTGCTCGACGAGATCGATGCATTGCGTGCGCGTGTGAAGCGCGCTCACGGTGGCTGAGCGCTTTCACGCAATTGCGCTTGCCCAATGAGCGCAACTCGCATCGTATGGTGCCCGTCAATCGAGTGTCAGCACGACACGGCCATCGATCGTGCCGCTCTTCAGCTCGGCGAATACGGCATTGATGTTTTCGAGGCGGTCGGTATGAATCCGGGCGCGTACGCGCCCCTCGGCCGCAAACTCAAGCGACTCCTGCAAGTCCCGGCGTGTGCCGACGATAGATCCTCGCACGGTGATGCCATTGAGCACCGTGGAAAAGATCGGCAAGGGAAAATCACCTGGCGGCAGACCGTTTAGCGTGACGGTGCCGCCGCGGCGGACCATGCCGAGTGCCTGGGCGAAGGCGCCGCGCGATACTGCTGTGACCAGCACACCATGCGCCCCGCCGATTTCCTTCTGGATCACAGCGGCAGGATCACCCTCCGATGCATCGAAAGTGAGGGCGGCACCGAGTTCACGGGCGAGGGCGAGCTTGTCGGCTGATATGTCCACCGCGACGACGTGTAGTCCCATTGCAATGGCATATTGAACCGCGACATGGCCGAGGCCTCCGATTCCTGAGATCGCGATCCATTGGCCAGGCCGCGTGTCGGTCATGCGAATGCCCTTGTAAACGGTAACGCCCGCGCAGAGAATCGGTGCAATTTCTTCGAAACCGACTTTCGCCGGCAAGTGCCCGACATAGTTCGGATCGGCCAGCACGTATTCCGCATAGCCACCGTTGACGGAATAGCCGGTGTTTTGTTGCTCGTGACAGAGCGTCTCCCACCCGCTCAGGCAGTGCTCGCAATGACCGCAGGCGGTATAGAGCCACGGTACGCCAACGCGGTCTCCTTCCTTGACGGCCTTGACGCCATCGCCAACGGCCGCGACATAACCAACGCCTTCGTGACCGGGAATGAACGGGAGCGCCGGCTTGACTGGCCAGTCTCCGTCGGCTGCGTGCAGGTCGGTGTGGCAGACACCAGATGCCTTTATCTTGACGAGTATCTGCCCGCGGCCCGGTGCTGGTATGGGCACCTCCTCAATGCGAAGCGGGGCGCCAAATTCATGGACTACTGCAGCCTTCATTGATTGAGGCATGGAATTCTCCAAGGCAGGGGTAGAGTGCCAGTATCGACGGGGCCGGCGCGGGCAACTTGACGTGGATCACGAATCCGCTCGGTGGCCTGAAGGCGAACTCTGGGCTTCGCGCACACAGCCGCCCTTGCGCGGGGCGCCTCGGTTGTGTTGGTTTTTCTAGGCGACGAGTTGCCTGAGCAGCGTCGGTTCGATGGCAGCAGCGGCCATCAGGCCACCCATGAAGGTCCCGGCCACACCTGGGCCTGTCACATCCTGGCCGGCCAGCAGCAAGCCATGCACGGGCGTGCGCACGCGCAATGACGGCGTTGTCAGGCGATTCGCCGTCATCTCCATGCCATACATGGCTCCGTCGGGTGAGTGCAGGTAGCGCTGCTGGCTCAAGGGCGTCGACAGCTCATGGAAGCGAATCAGAGGCGCCAGCGCGGGGAAGTGTCTGCAAAACTGTGCCAGCATCCGTGATTCGATCCGGCCTTTGAGTTCGACGTAGGGTGCTGAGCGCCGGCCGTCCGACGCATGCAGCCACGGGGCGAAAGCTTGGGTATCGCACAGTGCGATGACCTCGGCGGTCGGTTTGCCCGTCCGCTCGGGGTCCTTCAGTGAAGGGAACGAGACGAACAGGCCCGGGGGGGCATCGTCTGCCACGTTGTGCCTGACTCGACCGATGTCCTCATTTTCATAGATCCATATATTCGCCCCGGATGCGCCGGCCGCTGCGATATCGTCGTCGAAGCCGACGTACAGCGCCAGATGGGCAAGGCCCGGGCGCAACCCAAGCAGCGTGTCCTGCCACGCGGGTGCGGTGGTAGTGTCGAGACACGAGACAGTGTTGACGATTCCCATGGCCGATATGACGTGGTTCGTATATTCGGTCCGGCGCGCGCCATCCTGGCTGAATGCAACGCCGAAAACGCGACCGCCAGCCACGAGGATGTGGTCTGCTGTAGCACCCAGCTGCACCTGGCCGCCGGCCGCTTCAATCACCGGAATGAGCGTTTGCGCGAAGCGTGCCGGACCGCCGACCGGATAATACGCGCCGGCATTGTAGGAGTCAGTGACGAGCGCGTGCTCCAGCATCGGCGCGCTATCGGGCGGCGCGCCATAGTCGGCCCAGCGTGCCCCAGCACCGCACGCAACCGCGCGTCGGGCACCTCGCGCAGTGTGTCGGCGAGTGTAGCTTGCGCCCAGCGCTCGACTTCATCGCCGCGCATCAGGCGCATGCCCCAAGCGAGCCACTGCGGCATGCCGCGCATCGCAAACATCGCAAACATCGCAAACATCGCAAACATCGCAAACATCGCAAAGGCCGAATGCCGCGCTGCTTCGCAGGCGGTGAACCAGCGCCCGATTGCGTCGTGCTGTGCCGGAAAGCGTGCGAGCAGAGCGTCGCGGTAACGCTCTTCCGGATACACGATGCCGAACTCGAAGTCGGGGATCCGGACGATGTCGTAAGGATTGCCACACGACGCGAATTTCAGTGCGCCATCGGTCAGCCACGCTAGGAGCCGGCCGATCTGTCCGCTTGAGCCCGGGACGTCGCCCACGCCGCCGATGTAATGCACCCCGGTCGCGAAAGTCCAGTCTCCGCGCGTAAAGGTCTGAGTGAGTCCGCCCGCCACCATGTGCTGATCGGTCTCGCAACGGTGGGAGCAAGCCATGCGGTTGATCATCGAAGTAAGGTTGGGCGACGGAGACAATGCTACGGTCGAGGAGGATGACGGTGCGGAAAACGGCGTTCCCTGTATGACGAGCGACGGAGCCGCGAAGGCGTATGTACACAGCCTTGGCGAGGCGCTTCACTATGAGTTCAAACCTCAAGGTGTCTACGTCACTGTACTGGCAGCCGGGTTTACGAACACTGCGGCGCTCGAAAAGTTCGGCCTCGATCCGAAGACCATGCCGATGAAACCGATGAGCGTCGAGCAGTGCGTATCTGAGGCCCTCAGCGGTCTCCTCAAAAACCGCTCCAGAATCGCTTCAGGCCGGCTGAACCGGATCTTGAACGCCCTCGTGCCCGCTTCTCTTGCGGGGAAGATGGAGGCGGACTTGCTTGGTAAAGGGCTTGCCAGCAAGTCCGCTCCTGCAAACGCAAGGGCGGAGGCCTGATACTGGATAAACACGGCGGCCCACCTCGATATTGCTCGTCACTTCGGCGAACGGTTCGCGCGGCACGGCTCTGGCGGGCTGATGTTTGTAGGCGCCATGGGCGCGGACAAGGGGATTCCCGTCATGGCGGATGAAGCCGGCGCTAAGGCGTACGTGCGGAGTCTGTCCCTGTCGCTGCATGACGAGTTCGAGTCTCATGGAATCCACGTGACGGCGCTCCCGCCCGCGATGGGCGCTGCTCACGTTGGACGCCGTGAACGGCCGCTTTGTGCGGTCGCAACCGTCTCCTTGGGGGGCGACTTATGCCAAATCGCATAGGGCTCTAGCCAGCCAGTTTTCGACGGGTGCGCATGGCGCCGGATAGCGGATGATGGGAGCTCTCAAGGTGTTTCGACATCGGTCGGGTCAATTGTAAGCTGTCAGCTATCCTTCGCCGGAGGAACGATTTTTCTGAGCAGAGGACCGAAGGTCAGCCCCTGAACCAGGATCGAAAAAATCACAACGATATATGTGGTCGTGAGGATCAACTCGCGCTCCTGACCTTGAGGTAGCAGGAAAGCCAGCGCGATTGAAAGGGCGCCCCTCAGGCCGCCCCATGTCAGCAGTGTAATGGTGCCCCTCGGAAACGACACAATGAAACTCATGATCCTGATCGGGATCATGACACTGATGCCACGTCCGATCAACACGCAGGCAATACCGGCCAGTCCGAGGGCGAGATAGGTTCCAGTCTCCTTGATTGCGAGAATTTCCAGGCCGATCAGCAGGAACAGCAAGCTGTTCAGAATCTCGTCGATCAGTTGCCAGAACGTCCCCAGATAGTCCTGCGTCTGCACGGGCATCGCCGGATTCCGTCCGCTGTTGCCCAGGAACAGTCCGGCGACGACCACGGCAATTGGCCCTGACATACGAATCGTGTCAGCAAGCGCATATGACCCCATGCATAGCGCAATGGAAAGCAGGACCTCGACCTGATAATCATTAACCTTGCGAAGCAGTTGAAACACAACCCAGCCGAGAAGCCAGCCGAGTGCGATACCACCAAGCGCTTCCTGGACAAAAAACCACGACACGCTGGCAGCGCTCGGTTCACTCCGGCCGGTTGCAATATCCAGGATGGTCAGAAAAATTACCGCGCCGACACCGTCGTTGAACAGGCTCTCTCCTGTAATGCGGGTTTCCTGATCCTTCGGCGCTCCCGCTTTCTTGATGATGCCTAGCACCGCAATGGGGTCAGTCGGCGAGATCAGCGCACCGAACAGCAAAGCGTAAATAAAGTGAAGATCATAACCAAACGAATACGCCGCACACCAGAACAAGGCACCTATGACAAACGTCGAGATGATGGTGCCGAGCGTGGAAAGGATGGTGACGGTCCACTTGACCTTGTACAGATCGGCCAGGTCCACGTGTAGCGCTCCTGCGAACAGCAAAAAAGCCAGAAAGCCGTGAAATACCAGGTCGCCGAAATCGATGCTTGGGACGAAACGGGCATACTTGTGAACTTCGACGAGGCCGGTCTCCCCCACGACAACCAGTATGAGGGAGGACACAAGCGCAATTGCCATCAGGCCGATTGTCGGCGGCAGATGGAGAAGACGGTGATTCAGATACCCGCCCAACGCTGTCAGGACGATCAGGATTGTCACAGTTTGAAACAAGGTCATAACAGACGGCGCCGGTTAGGGTTTTCGCTGCGGCCGTCCCGGTTGCGGTCGGCACCGACTTCATTCTACCGACTGCTCGTGATCCCCTGCCGTGCAACCGACACACGAGAATCCTGTTTGCACGACGCGGTTCAAGACAGTAGATTAATTGCCGATAATTCATTGGTGGACCGGTAGAATCTCCTGCGCTGCGTGAGACGGAATCTCGAAAGCTCGCCTGGCGTCTGATGATTAGCGCGCGACTTCCGGCCCCGGTCGGCATCGTGCACATGCAGCCGGCTTTCCCGAAGGGCATTGGGGGTAGGGTGGGAACAGTAAGGAAAAAGACCAGGGGACCTACGTTCTTCGCCGGCCGTCTGTGGCGTGGCCAGTTGGCGCCACAGACGATGATCGGCGCGGGCATTTTCGTCGCGCTCGTCATGGTCACGTTGTGCGTGACAGTACTGTACGAGGGACGTCTCGACGCGATGGACCGCGCTCGTGAGACGTCGCGCAACCTGGCGCTGATCGCCGAGCGTGACATTGAGCGGAATTTCGAACTCTACGCACTGTCCCTGCAGGCCGTCGTCGACGGCATGAATGATCCTGCCGTGCTGACCCTACCACCGCATCTGCGCCGTCAGGTGCTGTTCGATCGGGCCGCGACCGCGAAGTATCTCGGGTCGATGCTGGTGCTGGACGCATCGGGCAACATCGTTGTTGATTCCGTCGGCGACGTGCCACGCCACGGGAACTTCTCGGATCGCAGGTATTTCACCATCCAGCGGGACAATCCGAATGCGGGCCTCTACATCAGCGACCCGTTCAGGTCACGGTTACGGGGCGGCTCGCCCAGTGTTGCCCTGAGCCGGCGCCTTTCGCATCCGGACGGATCATTCGCTGGCATCGTACTGATCGCGATCAACCTCGAGTATTTCCGCCAGCTCTTCGCCGGCTTGTCACTCGGGCCGCACGGCGCTGTGTCCCTGATCGGCCGGGACGGCATCATGCTCATGCGTCAGCCATACGACCTGCGCACGATTGGCCGCGATATCAGCAAGGCCAGCACGTTCCGGCATTTCAGGTCGACACCGGAAGGCAGTTTTTCTGACACCGCCTCGATTGACGGGGTACGTCGACTGTACTTCTTCAGGAATTTTCCCGATCTCCCGCTGATCATCATGGTGGCCGAGGCCGAGCAGGATATCTATGCAGCCTGGCGAAGACGCGCGATGACGATCGGTTCACTGATGGTCGCGTTCAGCCTCGGCTTCGTCGCGTTGTCGTTCATGCTGGGCGCGCAGTTGCGGCGCCGGATGCGTGCCGAATCGGAACTGAGTCTGCTCGCGAGAACCGACGGCCTGACCGGCCTCAACAACCGCCGTACGCTGGGAGAGATTCTCGATCAGGAGTGGCGCCGGGCCCGACGCACGCGCAGCATGTTTTCCCTACTATTCGTCGATATCGACCGGTTCAAGGCCTACAACGACACCTATGGACACCTGGCGGGCGACGATGCGCTCGCCGCAGTGGCACGCTGCATCGGGGATAACATCCGGCGGCCCACAGACAGTGCGGCTCGCTTCGGCGGGGAGGAGTTCGTCGTGGTGCTGCCGGACACTCCGCTCGCGGGCGCCGCGCAGATCGCCGAACAGATCCGCGAAGCTATCAGCGAACTGGCCATTGAACATGCAGGCAGCGAATACGGACGCGTGACCGCCAGCATCGGCATGGCCAGCTGGGTGCCGGAACAGGACGGCGATGTAACCGCAGTGATCAGGGCTGCTGATGAAGCGCTATACAATGCCAAGGCCACAGGCCGGAACAGGGTTTCGCCGTTCTCCCCTGCGTGAGCGGGCTCCGGCCGGCACCTGCGAGAACTCAATCCACTTATCACTGTAACGAACCTTCAAGACTGGGAGGTTCACACACAGTGACTGTCGCGGAGTATACGGGGTTCGAATGTCGCTGATCGACACGAAGTACGCACTGTTCGCACGTTCGGTGAGAGTGTCGATATTTACCCAGACTGCCTCCACCGGAACCAGTAATCTGGACTGAACCACTGAGGCAAGGCTGCGGCATTCCCGAAGAACTCGACCATCACAGTCCTCACATAAGAGTTGTCCTAGGGAGTTTGACGGAACTCGGCGCAATCCTGAAGGCAGTAGCATCAGATTGCGCATGAATGTGGGAGGTGTAGATGGAGCACGCGTATTTCCACATGTTGCATCTGCTCGCTGGGCATCCAATGTGGACGCTTACGGTGATCTTCTTCGCCGCGTTGCTCGAAGCCATCGCCGTTATCGGTACCGTCATCCCTGGAAGCACGGCGATTTTTGTGGCCGGTGCGCTTGTGGGAACTGGGACCTTGGGTCTTGGATGGGTGCTCGCATGCACAATTACTGGCGCGGTGGCGGGTGACGGCATCAGCTACTGGCTTGGTCACCGTTACAAGACCAGAATCTCCCGCTTGCCGCCTTTTCGGACTCACCCGCAGTTGCTCGACGCGGGACACGTGTTTTTTGCCAGGCATGGCGCGAAGAGTGTAGTGCTTGCAAGGTTCATCGGGCCGGTGCGCGCGATTGTCCCGGTAGTTGCGGGAATGGTGGGGATGACGCCAGCGCGTTTCTATGGGATGAACGTCCTTTCGGCGTTGCTCTGGGCACCCGCTTACATCCTGTTGGGCATCGTGTTCGGTGCGTCGGTTCAACTGGCGAGTGCAGTATCCTTCCGCCTCGTTGTCACAATCACGCTCGCGGTCTCAATGGTGTGGCTGAGCTTTCGTGGTGCTCGCTTTCTTCTGGCCCACATCAACGCTTGGGGCAGTGCCATGCGCCACGGCCTTCTGAATTGGGCTGGTGCTCACACGGCGAAGTTAGGTCGCTTCGTCCTGCGCGCGTTGGACCCGGAGCGTCCGGTCGCGGGCTTTATGATGGTGACATCGCTTGTGGTTCTTTTCTCCGTATGGGTTTTCTTCGGCGTTCTCGACGAGGCCATTCACGGCAATCCGAAAGTGGGGATTGACGTGTCGGTCTATCACTTTCTTCAGTCGATGCGCACGTCCTGGGGTGATATTACGCTGTCGGGTCTCGCAACGCTGGGTAGCATTGCCACACTGGCGGCGCTCGCTGTAACAGTGGCGCTCTGGATGATATGGGAGCACCGCTGGCGCACCCTGGCCTACTGGCTGGGTGCCGTTGCTTTTTCCCAGCTATTGATATTTGCCATTCATCTGGCGATACGCCGAACTCCGCCGGGTTCGCTCCAGTCCGACGTACATGTGTTTCCGAGTACTCATGTTGCCGCCGCGGTCGTCATTTATGGTTTTCTCGCGTTTTTGCTGACGCGCCGGGTGGGTTCATTGGCAGGTGTTTTCGTTGCCACGGTGAGTACTGTTGTTGTGCTCTTCATTGCGCTGGCGGGGCTCTACTTCGGTCAGTTCTGGTTTTCTGATGCAATCGGCGGCGCTGCGCTCGCGGTAGTGTGGGTTTCTGTCGTAGCACAAACCGCCGTGTGGCGGCACCCCAAGGTGCCACCATCGCGCAGGCTCATGCCGGCCCTCATGCTTGGCGTTGTGTGTGTAAGCGTTGCAGTGCAGCTCGACTTTGCCCCTCCAGTACGGAGGTTAGGCGGCAAGGCGACCCAGACGCTCATGCTAACGACGGAGTCACAATGGATCAATTCGCTATCGAAGAAGTTGCCGTGTTATCGCGTAGACATGTCAGGGGACCGGAGGGAACCCTTGACGTTTCAGTGGTCCGCAAACGCAGACGATATACGAATCGGGCTTCGAAGCAGAGCATGGATAGAAGGAATCGCGGTTTCTGCGCGCAGCCTGCTTTCTGTCGTCTCGCCGGAAGCAGCGGCGATTGCGCTCCCGGTGCTGCCGAAACTGAACGATGGGGTACCGTCGTCGCTAGTTTTCATTCGTCCGGGCAACGCGCGCGACGAACGTGATGTCCTGCGCTTCTGGCAGAGTGGCTACGCTTTGCGAGATGAGCGCGGCACCGCGCCTGTACCCATTTGGGTCGGCTCCCTCGAACATGAGCGCCTGGAGCGCCAGTCGTGGCCATTTAACGTCCTGCGTGCCGAAAACACGGCGGCGCCCAAGCTGGATGCTGGAGACGAGTGGCCGGAAAGCCGTGGGGCAGAGGTACCGGCGAGACTGGACTGTCATGGAACTCCGGTGTTGCTCCTCATTTCACGAGCGAACTGAACGTCAGATGGGACGCGACGTTGGCTGGGATCCCTGCCGGTGTGGCTTCAACAAGTTCAGCCCTCAGTCCCATTCCCGTTTGACCTAGCGACATGAGGGCTGGTTATATCGCGTGCGCCCGATCTCTTGATCGCGCCATCCCGTGTCTCATGACTGCCGGGCGGGGAATTAGTTTTGAGTAACCATATCCCCTACGTCGATAGCGGCGCATGGCCGGTATCGAACAACCTCTGCGAGAGCGCGACCTGGTCATTCGCCCCGGAACGATGGTTGTTCGTAGATGCCGTTGCCGATGCTTATGTTGGCGGCAATCTGTGCTCGCTTGCAGAAACCTGCAAAACCAACGGCGTCGAGCCGTACCAGTATCTCTTCGCGCTCTTCAAGACGCTCCCAGCCGCCAACGGGATCGATAGCGATACCGCCTGCTGTTTTGGAATACCTGAGAGATAAATTCAGGAGCGCCTATTTACATTAGTCTGACGCCCGCGCTCTATCGTCAAACGGGGAAAATTACCGAACATTACAAAGCATATTATTTACCATTTCTATTTGCTGTCGCCCTCGGATAACATTGGACGCCAATCGACCCCGACGCTCCGATCCTCGACTTGCTGTCGCTAACCTGTTAGACCCTCGATAGTCCTGGTTTAAGCATCGAAAGTTCCAAGCACGTCAGCGTCGCGGAATCTCTCACGCGGAGAGCCGCCTTCGCATCTGTCATACCGAAACAAATCGATGATGCATAATTCCCAAAGCGTAGACGTCCTCCAGAATATCAAGGCAGTCCCAAGCCATGTCGGTCAGCGCGACAGGGCTGATCTGCTGCGTCAGGAGCCGGTCACCATCTGGTTCACGGGGCTGTCGGCATCCGGGAAGTCGACGCTCGCGTACGCACTGGAGCGTGAGTTGGTGACGTGCGGTCACCCTTGTTACGTGCTGGACGGTGACAATGTGAGGCACCGTTTGAATCGCGATCTCGGCTTTTCTGAAGAAGACCGGACCGAAAACATTCGCCGTGTTGCTGAGGTCGCGGCACTCATGAATGACGCAGGCCTGATCGTCATTACTGCGCTGATCTCGCCTAAGCGTGCCGATCGCGAAATGGCTTGTGAGATCGTCGGCCGCGACCGCTTTCTGGAGGTCTACCTGTCGACGCCGCTGCTCGAGTGCGAAGGCCGGGACCCGAAAGGCCTGTACGCGAAGGCGCGCGACGGACGGATTCAGGCGTTTACTGGTGTTTCGGCTCCGTACGAGCCGCCGCACGCTTCAGAACTCGTGCTCGACACCGCGCAAACCGGACTCGAGGCTTGCGTGACGCATATGGTATCTCTCGTGTTGTCGAAAACGACAAATCGGCAAACGTGTTTACCTTGATCATTCAAGGGGCTTTTGCAACCTGCAACGTCCTCGCTTACCCGCTGATTGACGGATGTCGTTAGCCTCCGCTTAGTATTTTTCCAGCCCTTTCTCCCCCCGACGTCGGCGGTCATCTGCACAGAAGGGGGCCGCGCAGGTGCTTTCTCACCTGGAATTCTTGCCGAGTGGACGTTTGCTCTATCGCACACCCGTTGAAGTCTTGCGCAGGTGGCGTATAACAGATTTGCAGCGCGACAATTATCTGCGCCAGTGCTGGCCGCGGCTGGCTCGAGCAATCTTTCGGTGCACTGCCCTGTATCGCCCTATACCCGGGGCGTGTTATTCCAGTAGTTATTTTATTAGCATCGCTTCTGGACTGGATCCAATGTTGAGGATGTCCGGAGAATGCAGGAATTGCGGCTATGTCCTGTGTTTTCGTGAGATGAGAGGGAAGGTTCGCACGCTTTAGCACTGAGCTTGACGCCTCCACTGCACGCAGGAGGGTGAGCAATAGAAGGGGGCTGGGCCTGTCGAATCGTGCACCACCATCTCTTCATGAAGTCACGACTTCACTTCCCTTTACACACAAGATCGATGTTTAGTTCGCGTCCGAGGAAAGTAAAGTTTGGAGCACCGGCCACCTGGCTTGCCGAAATACGGGGTTTTCCGCCGGGTGACGGTGTCCCAAACTTCACTTCGTGGGACGTGAGCCTTGCTGCAAGCGGGTCTGCGCACGGCTACCGCCAGATTTTACGGAAAGTGCGATAACCCCAGTTACGCAGCCGCGAGTTATGCCTGTTCGGCCCGTTGGCGGATGTCGACAGCCGTCACGATCGGCAACGCAATGAACGCGCGCTCCGACATTTCAGCGTAGGTGCGCAGGAACGGCAGATACAGTTCCACATTCCACTGTTTCCCCTCTTTCCGGCCCGCGTACGGATGGAGGATTTCGCCGTCTGGACGGCGCCGGTCAAACCGCAGGACGCCCTTGTGCGGGTAACGGGTTTCAGGGCTTTTCCACCGCGCGTCCATCATGTGCATGACGACCTCGTGTGGGAAACCTGGATGTCCGGACATTTCATGTTTATGGATGGCCGCCTTGATCGCCTCCTCCTCCGTCAGATGACAGGCAGCGATTTCGTGCTCGTCAAACACCACCTCCTTTGCGATATAGGGCGGCCCGCGAAACCAGTCCGGATCGTCGCGATCAAGCTGGATGGCAACAATGGTCCGCGTGCCGACATCGGTGCAGCGCCACCAGAAGCCGGCGATGCCAATGAATTCGAGGCCGATATGAAAATCAGAATGCGTCATGCTGAGTCCGGTGATGTATCCGGGCAGCGTATCGGCTTGTCGGATTTTCATTGACACACCTCGCGGTTGCCGGTGAGTGATCAGGCCAGTGTGGCAATTCAGCCGAGGTCCGATGGCCGCTCGAAGCCTCTGACAGGAGGTTGTACTCGACTGCAACCTCCGCATCGCATGACTGAGGGGCACGTCGTGCTAGTGTCGCATTCAACCGGGCCAATGCGCCGTTCGGAATCGCACATTTCGAACCACCATCCCACGGATCGACAGGGTGCAGAGCATGGCTCGTAAAGCGGCGCACGGACGGTTGGCGGGCGCTCGCCAGGTCCTCACTTCTGCCACAAAAGCATGTTGAGGTACAGCAGGGCTGCCGGCGCGCTGGCACCCCCGGCACGGATCTCTGCAGGCGTCGGGGTATAACTGGGCAGCCTGCCGGGTTTTCATTGAAGGCACCTCCCGGTTGTCGATGCCGGGCTGTGTGACGCCACCAAGGACATCAGCATGGCGGGCACGCTCGGCACCGCGTTGATGTTGCTCGAATGCTCGCAGGTTTGCTCCACCGTTGCGATACCGATCAGCGTACCCCACACCAAGCCGGCGCCGCGCCCAGATGCTCGAGCGGCCCTCCCTGGGAGTCCCCCAAGTTGTGCACGCTCTCGATAGCCAGGTCAACGCACAACGCCTCATCTGATCAGCGAACGCCGAAGCTGACCGGGGCCAGTATGCGGTTAGACCGGCGCGATGGACCTGCACCAGACCCCTGTGCGAGACGCTTCAGTCATCACCCCAAGCGATCGCTCCGCCTTCAGTTACAGACCGTCCGTATTGAGCCCGTCAGGATGCATGCCATCTATGATCGATCGTCCCTCGGCGAAACCGGCCTGTTCCGCAGCTTCGGCCGTCCGCAGATCGGCGATCGGGTGAGCAAAGCTCACCCGCTGCGCCGACGCGTAACGAACGTCAGCGCCGGGGCGTGCAACGTAGCCGGTATAACCGAATGGGATATTCGGCGGGTGAGGCGAGTACTCAGCAACGGCGAGGACACGAATCGTAAAGCCGTTGTACTCGTCAAACCGTTCCTGTCCCTCAGCCATGGCGGTCTCCCATCATTGATGTGCACGGAATCGCCGTGTGCGGCTCACTCGCCGTTTTCGTCGCACCATCCGATCGCCCATGCCTTCGCGCATGAGATTGCATCGGCCTCGTCGACACAGGAAGCGATGTCGCCCGAATCATGCGTTTCGACGCGATCTTCCGCGCTTCCAGGCCCGCGAGTGATTCGGGCCCTCGCGACATAATGTCCGTCGCTGGCGCGACGTGTCCGGCAATCGATGTGAAACGCCTTGTATTCGAACTGCATCAATGTCTCCCAAACGGCGGTCCACTAGAAGATTAGTCGTTGCGTGGGCCAATGTGGAGGTGCGCCGCGACAGATTCCCGATAGCCGCAGACCGAACGACGGAAGAAGACTTCACGCGGGTTTCTCAGGCATCAGAGGGTCCCATGTTTAGTTCGATTGACATCAAGGCTACGCCTCTGTTTCTTCAAGGCCGCGAACGTCTCCTGCAGTCGCTCTGTTCTGGCCTTCGCAATCGCGGGCTCCTGACGATCGGCTGTGTCCATCGCCTCGAGATACCGAGCGATACTTGACTCAATGTCACGCATGCGTCGTTTGAACTCGGCGCTCGTGAAGTTGCGGTCGCGATGGTTCACCGCCTTGAACTTGCTTCCGTCGATCGCGACGAGCGCGTCTGCGAAGAGGTCCAGACGCTGGCATAGCATCACGAACTGACGACAGACGCCGCGGATCGCTTTGCCGTTGTCTTGACTGAACCGGGCAATGGTCTTGAAGTCCGGCGCCAGGCGGCCCGTGAGCCACATCAGTTCAACGTTGCGCTGGGCCTCACGTTCAAGACGACGGCTAGATTGAATCCGGTTCAGGTAACCGTAGATCTTGAGCATCACCTCCGGATGATACGAAGGCCGACCGGTCAGCGCAGGCTCGACACCGTCAAACCCGAGCTTCTGAAGATCGAGTTCGTCCACAAAGACGTCCACCACGCGCACAGGATTGGTGTCCGTCACGTAGTCATCAAGCGCTTCGGGAAGCAGAAAGCTTTGCGTACGATTATCGCCTTGAACGAACCGCTTCATCTCGCTCATCCTCCGCTATCGGATGAAGAATTCTAGCGCTTCAAAAAGGCGTTTTGACATCTGGGCCGGCCTCTGCCTGTCTGATAGGCGGAGGGCAACCCACAAGAGACAGACACATCGTCGCAAAGCGGCCGTTTATCACCCTCCCAGATGCTTTAGCCGAATGTCGTTTGTTGCCCGATATTGTTTGCAAAAAGTCGGCGATAGACTATCCCATGAGGTTTTCATGGGTCGTTCTACTGCGCGTTGCGCAATACACTCTTAACTGAGGACTGCGAGCCGTCTGTAGGCCGATCTGAGAGATCGACTTTTTGGCCGGAGATGGGGAAACGGCGTGCCGTGACTTTTTCAACCGCAACACCCGCACTCAGACAGTCAACACAGCGGATAAACCGATATACGACACAAGCAGGATTGTGCCCGACAATGACGGGCCACAGTCCCCACTATCAGCAGAATGAATAACGCTTGGCAGTTTGGAATGCGATCGATATCGATCCGGCTGGTTAGTGCCCGGAAAGCAGAACGTTTGCGATGACACCTGTCGCGATGGCAGCGAGCACATAGTCCCCGTTCACGCCTACCCACTGATACCCGCGCGGCGGCGCTTGCAGTCCATGTCCGCGCCAGTCGTCAACAACGTAATTACGATCGCGGTACTCCACCGGAAGCCGCTCACCCTTGTGCCAGTCGTTATGAGGAATGGGGCCGCCTGGACCTCCGCGCGAGGCGTCGTGCGGAGCAGGCCCGCGACCATTTCCATGCGGAGCCCCGTGACCAGGGTTTGGCCTGTCGTGCGAACGCTGGCCGCCGCCGTGGTCGTCATTGTGCGGCTGCGCGAAAGTGGCAACCGAGGTGCCAAGTAACGAAGCGATCAAAAGCGGTACGATGATTCTCGACTTCATGTCTGTGTCCCAGAGAGAATGACGGAATATCGGTCTAGCGGTCGAGGGTGCCTCTGACCGACTTGCTATTGCGCGGCCGTGAGCTTGGGTCCCGGCCGCGACGCTTGTGACGTTTCCTGTTGACCTTTGCGCTGATCGGCCACCTGCTCGATGCCGTTTTTTATGACATCCTCGCAAAAGGCCAGGCGTGCACGGTAGTAATCCGCATGCATTTGCGCATCGAGGATTCGCTGCTCCGCCTGGAACAGCTCCAGACGCAGGTCCCGCAACGCTTTTTCAGCTTGTTTCTCCGGGGTGAGCGCATTGTGCACAGCCCAGTTCGCGATCCATCTCAGCATGGCGAAGTCCTCCTGTCGTTGGATGCTCTTCCTCTGCCACGACAAAGGCTATCAAAATACGATGTAGGTGTGTGTTAAATAATGTTTGAGCGCCACCTGTGACAAAAACGACACACTTCTCCTTCGAAGTGTTGGCATTGCATACACGGTCCTCCGCGGCGAACGCCGTGCCCTATCTGCACCCAGAAGTTCTGGCGAATATCCCGTAAAGATTCACTGGCACGCCTGCTCGGCCGATCGCCAACAGATCACAAATCTGTGTCGGGCGGTTCCCGCCGATTACGTTACGAGTTCAGCCCGTGAAAGTTCGTGACAGGCGCTTGTCGACCCACTAGAGCCGCTCGTAGTTCAAGATCGACGGCACAGAGCTTGCGCTAAAGCAGACACCCATTAGCCCGCTGAGCGTTATGAAGCTTGTCGGGTCATCGATGAAGGTTGTTCTCGTGCCATGGCTGCATGCGTCGACATGATCGACGCTGTTTCTGCCATCGGCGTAATAAAGAGGGTTGCGCTGGCACCTGCAGCGGATCTGGCGGGCCCGCTGCGATATCGTGCACAGCGCCGGCCGCATGATCAACATCGCATTGTTATGTGCGAACCTCGAGGCGTACCTGAAGTCGGTGCTCACCGCACTGCTCGCCGCGTTCGGACGCATCCCGACGCTCGCTAGCCCGACGGAATTTTTCATCCGCGCCGAGCACAGCTACGCGAGCGCGAGCGATGCGCTGGGTCGTGGCGAAGCCGGCGCGCTCAAGATGTTTCTGACGGAACCGAAGCCGCAGTAAACGGCGCGTTCTAACCGATAGCTAATGAACAAACGAGAGGGGCGGGAAGGGCCAGCCGTCCCGCAACGCCCACCACAATTGCTTCTCCTCTCGTGAAGACCTGGCCAACGCGAGCGAGACACGCGCTTCTATTAACGCCATCGGTTGATGCTCGTTGAGCGTCAACCGACCACCAGGTTCACAATGAGAAGCAGCAACGCAATAAATGCGCCCACTGCAGCGAGTGCAGCAATAACAACGACCACAGGATTCAGTTGCGTTGCGTCTGCTTCAAGATTTTTTCGTTTGTTGACACCGAGAAATGCCCAAAAGACCGCGCGGAACGCACGCACAACCTGGGCTTTGGCACTTTCAGCCATTCCTTGATCCTCCCTCAGAAATCACAAAATGAGCTAGTAAGATCGTCGCCATTCCTCTTCCTCGGCCTCTTCGGCGGACGCATCCACAAGCGTTTGGCCATGGATCACCATGCACTCGGCGCACGGTGCTTGCATCAAAATACGGCGATGCCCATGTCGCTGAAGGCACTGATCATCTTCTCAATAACGTGAGCTTGCGCAAGATGCTCCGGCCGGTAATCGTGATTTCCCAGGCATCACAAAACCCCGCGCTGTTGCAAGCTTAATCATCATGTTCAGGCTCGCGCTGCCACTTTCATTTTCGCCGGCGGACTGAGCCGACAGCGCCGCAACACGGTGCGGAACTGCCTCGGGCACCTGCGTTCTCACAACGCTCGTCATTACCAATTGCTCTGGATGGGACATCGGGGTTAGCGCAAGAGTTGGATCGCGAAGGCTGAGCGAGCGTCGAGGGGCACGGACGAAATGAATCGGTCCAGTCACAGAAGTCTCGTGGCGATCCGCAGCGGGTTCGAGTCTGCTGCATGCTGATCACTGAAACTCTCCTCGACCTCGACCAGCGCGAAGGTCGTGCGGCGATACCGTGAGGACAAGATCGCAGTGTACCGGCGTCGCTCGCGGGGCAACCGCGAGCGGTGCACCAGATTGAAGCCGCAATTACCCATAGTTGGCTTCGCGTACCGTTGGATTCAACTGAACACCCCAATTTTCCTGCTGTCGCCCTGCTGCCTTGCGAAAAACAGATCGCGCAGGGATGCTGCCGGGCTCCGCAACCTAACCCTGCACGCAGGGTAGTTGCAAGATAATATCATTATCATGCTCTGTAAATGTATTTGCTTGGAGGCATTGTCCCTGTACAGAGCTGTTCCGCCGTCCTGTCGATGCTCGCCGTGTACAGGCTGTGCGGAGCCGCCTACCGGCGACTGCTTTCTCTAGATCATGCCGATGCGGAAACTCCGCGCGGGACTCGACTGACATCCGTCTCAAGCCGGGCTCAAATGGGACGGTTGTGAGCGCAATCTGACCGGAGCCCCGGAGGCAAGAGCGTTCGCCAGCGTCTGGCGCCGGTCATGCGCAGCGGTAAGCAACGTCGCTGTGCGTTATAGATGGGATATGTAGTGACGCCATCGAGACGACTATTTTGTCTCAATAGCATACATTTCCATCGGCTCACGGACCAATCGGAATTCCAGTCGGGTCGATGTAACCTAGCCAATGTGCGACCCATAAACTGAGAAACAGGGTGATGGACAGCCCCACCCGCACTGCAAGCGACCAGGCCATCCGTCCGGTGCGTCCACGGTCGTGGTTCATGAAATACAGCGCAGAGATCAGGCTACCGATGATCAGCGCGAATGCGATTGCTACGAGAACATCCTTCATTTCTGATTTCCTGACTGATAAGGATCTGAATGAACCAGGGCAGCCAGCTTGTGGCGCTCCGCTCCCACATCACTTGCGCCGGTCGCCGGCCAGTCCAGCGCGATACCATCCTTCAGCGATTGGCGTGCGAGTGCCTGATAATCCCAATCATTAATCCGGTCATGCATCATTGCGTTGGCAATCTCACGCCGAAATTGTGGCGGGAAATCTGCATATGCGTCCGAGAGTGCCGCGTATTGTCGCGCATCGATTTCCTTTGACGAAGGTATGGAAGTCCAGATGACCACGCCAACGATCGCAATCAGTGGCACTGCGGTATAACGAAGTACGAACTTGGCTGGACTCATGAAATCTCACTATTCGCGATGACTAACTGATGCTGGGTGATAGGGACTCGCCACTCCGCGCATTCAAGTCCCGAGTCTCGCGGATTCCCTCCACGCGGGAAGCGCTTTCAACTTTTAATCGTATCCCCATTGTCGCCGAGGGGTAGCCACACAGACGGGAGGACTTACCCAAATTTCAGGCGTCGATTCTCCAGCACACGTCCCCGTTTGAAGGCCAAGCCAGACGCCTCCAGCCTAGACACTCGCCGTCTTTCAGGCGTCTGGCCGTTGCGGATAAACGGAGATCGCTTATCCAACTCATGGACCGCGCATGTGCCAGCAACGCTTGCCTTGACGGCAAATGACGCGCGTCCTTCCAGGCGAAGCCGACATAGTTCGCCCCCCCACTGCACGACACAAGCGCATATGAGATGCCAAACACCGCTTCAAGTTTTTGCACGTGGAACGGCAATCCTGGATCGTCTCCAGCGAAATTGACAACGAGTACGCCAGAATCCGTCAATCTCTCGCGGCACGTGGCAAAAAACTCGAAGTTCGCGCACTGGTCAGACATCCCGCGCGCGCCGAATGCGTCGAGCAGGATCACGTCTGTCGCTACAGCGGCGTCTCGCATGTACTCCGCTCCGTCGGCGCAAATCACCTTGAACCGACCATCATCCGCCGGTATCCGGAAAACGTCGCGCAGGGCGATGACCTCAGCGCTGATTTCGATGGCGGTAATAGTGGATTCGGGCAGGTGGCGATAGCAGTATTTCGCCAGCGATCCGCCACCTAGGCCGATCATGCATATGTGTTCGGGTTGGGGTTGGAGAAGTAGAAACCCCATCATCGTGCGCGTGTAGCCAAGAACGAGTTCGTCTGGCGACCTGCGCGACATCGAGCTCTGTATCGCGAAATGATCAAAATGCAACGATATCCCACGCTTCGTTTCCAGAACGAACGGCCGTTCGTCGTCCAGCGGGGTCGATAAAAACTCGACAAACGCATCATAAGATGCCCAATCATCACTCATCTCAAGCATTCATCCTGGCAGCTGAAACGATCTGATATCCAGACCTAACTTGCTCGCGCGACGGCCGTGATACCTGTCATACACACCTGATCAGACCTTCCTCAGATAGCAAGCCTTAAGCATGAAACTGCCCGCGTCCATCCTGCAGTCCACTTCGTGATCACCTTCCACCAGACGAATGCTCTTGACGCGAGTGCCCACCTTCAGGGTGATTGAGGAGCCTTTGACGCGCAGATCCTTTACCAGAACCACCGAATCTCCGTCTGACAGGGCATTCCCATTTGCGTCCCTGATAACGTTCATCTCCGGCAGGTCGTCCGGCGCCTGCATCGAGTGGGGCGACCATTCGTGACCACAATCAGCACAAACATTTAGCGTGCCGTCAGGGTAGGTGTTCTCCTGGGCACAGTTTGGACACGGCGGTACATCCGACATACATTCTCCCTTCAAGTTATTCGAAGCGTGCAAGAAACCAATGCGTGAGCCGCTCGCATCGTCCCGCCCGGCCACTTGGAGCGACGTTTCGATATACACATTCTATTATAATAGAACTCGACTATAATTACACTTTCCAAGGAAAACGTCAGTTACGCCCTGACCTGGCGTTGCTGAACACAACCGGAACCGGCCCGACGAGGACATCACCATGTTTGATCTGGACGGAGTATTGCTATCACCTGACCGTCGACCCACGTCGCTGGGGGAGCAGGTAGGTAGCCGCGGAATTGTCGTCGTTGGCGTGGGCAAAGGCGGGGAACGTGGCTTCCAGATGGCCTATCGGTTCAACTGCATTGGAAAACAATTGGTGAAGGCAGGTGTCAATCTGGTCCTGATCTACCCGAAGGCATCCTCACGACACGTGCTGGACCCACTGTCCGTCGCAAGTAGCCGCTTCCAGGGCAGCCCCGTTTTGCTGCTCGACGGGGATGGGCATTTCTTCCGACGGCCGCAGCATGCGCGCTCGTTGAGCTTTGCGCACATGGATCGCGGCCTGCGACTGATCGCCGCAGCGAACATCGATCTGCAGGACAACGCATGGGCCGATTTGCTGCAGACATTCCTGTCCAGCCCCCTGGAATCCGAAGGGTATCCAGCAATACAGATTGATTGTCACCGCAGTACGAGGTCAGATTCACAGTGCCCGCCTTGAAAAAGCTTTCCAAACGGGGCCCGGTATGCGGGCGTGCCGTCTCCGCGGATCTTCCGGGCGCGGTTGTGCTCGGGTCCAAGGATCATCTGTCATCATCGTTCTTGCGGAGAGTAGCCCCAGCAACCTGCTTGCGTTTGCCTGGAAAGGCAATGCTTCCATTCCACTTCTCAGAACATTAGCCCGACGCGTCGCACTCCAGATGGGCGACGATCGCATAGACCGTCTGGACGCGGCGGGACGCATCAGCAAAGCCTGGCAGCGCAGTCCGGCGACGCTGAACCTCTCGAGCTGCTCGTGAAACACCTCATCCGTCGCCCTGCGGCAGATCGCAACACCGTGAAGATGTCATGAACGACGAAAACAGACGGGACACGCGCAACCTTTCCCCGTCGGCCATGTGGGCGCTCCAGTACCTTGCCGAAATCCGCTATGGCCGGGGGGTGCCCGCCCTTGGATGGGCGGTGACCCGAGAACTCATCAGCGCCGGATTCGTTAGCTATGGCCCAACGGGACGAACCAGCTTGTCGATTACCCTCGCAGGCAGGGCGTTCATGAAAAACCGCGCCTCACCTTTGCGGCTGACACAAGACACAATTGCAACGGCATGGCGCAAGCGGCCGCCAGGGGGCTAATGACCCGTTAAGTCTGGTGCGCTTTAGATCGTTGTCGAGGAATCTTGCGAAAGGGACAGGCTTCTGAATAAAGGCCAGTGAACTCGCCGGTAAAGCGGTTTGCGGATTTCGAGGGGCGGACGAACCTGAGAGAGGCTGCAGGCAGGCGCGATGGACTTCTTTCGGAGGAGAGGCAAAGGTCCCGACACCGGAATCACTTTCAATCAATAAACGGGCGGGCGAAAGGGTCTTAGCCCACATTGCCGATGCAAGCGCGTGTGGTCCTGATTACCGACAACGCCCGCTACGCCTCCGAATAGCTACGCACAAACAGGCAGAATTTTGATGGCACGCAAGATTTTCGGGAATGCTCTGGCCACTCGGGGCAAAGCACTCTTCCTTCCCATGCCACGGGCCGACGTAGATGCACTCATGCTTCAGCACCGGATGGCACTCGAGGCTGCGCGCGGCGGACACGGCGACGCGTCCGTTACGCGGCGGCTTTATATGGTTATCCTGATGACCCGTTATCTCACGGAGGACGGGCACGCACTACTCACTCTCGACAGAGTGCGTGAGGCGGAGCAGGAAGTGGCCGCGATCTTTGATCGTGGAGAAGCCGTGGGCGACTGGAGCTACCCGGACAAAGTGATTGGGCTGATTTCTACGGTCATCAACGAGTATGACAGGCAACTCAGGGAAACCCGTCTTCAGGCAATTCTTCGGGCGAACGAGCGTCTGGGCCGCCTGATCGCACACGGAGCTGCCATTGCCGCAGCGGAGGGCAACGGTTAGAGAGGTGGGGTCGGCGCGCGGCACTTTGTCACGGAAATCATCAACCTTCCACGCATCGTAAATCTAACTATACTGAAGGAAATAGCCTTGATTCAGGAGTGCCTGGCTCAAGCCGCGGGCTTCGGGCAGGACGTCAAGACGAACAGGCCCGGCCGATGGGAGAAACGTATGTTCAAGCATCTGCTGGTGCCGACTGACGGGTCGGCCCTCTCCGAAGCAGCGATCCAGATGGCGGTGACGCTCGCGAGCGAAAGTGGCGCCAAGGTTACGGGGCTTCATGTCATCCCGGAATTCCATGTCCTGGCGTACGGCGCCGAAGTGATCGCAGACACCGAGGACCAGTTCATTCAGGCTGCCCGACAGCATGCGGATGACTACCTCATGGTCCTCACAAAAGCGGCCACGCAGGCCGGTGTCGAGTGCGATACGTTCACCAGGAACCGCGCTCACCCATACGAGGCGATTATCAGCGTGGCAGCGCAACGAAACTGTGATCTTATCGTCATGGCGTCCCACGGCCGAGGCGGCATGCGCGCCTTGTTGCTTGGCAGTGAGACCCAGAAGGTGCTGACGCACTGCCAGATTCCGGTTCTCGTCGTCCGGGAGCCGACACAGACCGGTGCGGGTCGTGGCATGGAATCCAGCAACGCTACCATCTGAATCAAAGCCTTCTCGGCCCCAGCCGTACATCGTTGCGCGCGCTTCGCGCGCGGTCATTCCAGTGCGTGCCTTGCCCACATCGCCGGCACGGACACGAAGCTGGCAACGGTGATCGTGGACTTTAGCTTTCACGCGTGCGCGGAAAACGTCGGCTGATGTACTGAGCGGGGTCGGTGTTCATTCGGCACGTCCGCTGCCCAGCACCCACACCGCGACAATCACCAGAAAGATCGAGCAGGAGCTCCACTGGGTCAGGACGCTTGACCATGCCAACGCTGGATTTGAAATTGCCTCTGTATGGCCGGCCATATGCAGGAGCACACCGGGTGCGAGCCTGAGCTGCCGTTCCACGGCCCACCACTTAAGAGTCAGGCAATCGACGCCAGTCCACTGCCGATCACGATGACGCCGAGGAACGGGTCACCACCCGTGTGGGACCGCCGGGACGCGAAGTGCCGCGTGAGGTATGTCAGGGCGGTGCCGTTGACGATGGCCGAGAGCATCACAAACCATAGTGGAAAGCGCAGGCTGATTGCCACCATGAAGACGATTATCGTCAGCACCTGTGGCCATGCTCTGCCGATTGCTTTCAGCCGGCTCAATTGCTCACTCATCGCGCGTCGTCCGTAAAAATATCAGCGTGGCACACTGGGGCGGTCATCACACGTGGGCTCCGTGCGGAACCCTTACCCATGACCGCCGTGATTGGCGAGTGTCCCGGACCGTGATCATGGCGGGGAGGTTGCGTGTTTCGTACGAAGCGCGGCGAGAATGCCCCTCAGGATATCGATGGGGGGCGGCGGACAACCCGGTACCGTGACGTCGACAGGAAGAAGTTTCGAGAGCGGCCCACACACGGCGTAGCTTTCTTTGAACATGCCACCGGTGCAGGCGCACTCGCCAACTGCGACGACCAGCTTCGGATGGGGCGTCGCTTCGTAGGCCCGCCGCACCGCTTCCTTCATGTTCAGTGTCAGCGGGCCGGTGACCAGCAGCATGTCGGCATGGCGGGGACTCGCGACGAACCTGATTCCCAGACCCTCGATGTTGTAGTACGGATTGTTGAGCGCATGGATCTCCAGTTCGCAGCCGTTGCAGGAGCCCGCATCGACCTCGCGAATGCACAGCGCCCGGCCGAGCACGTCGAGTATTTCCTGCTGGATACGGTGGCCTTCGGTCCGCCATGCGTCATCGCCCTCGGGCACGCGTTGATTTGGCGCGCTGGTTCTCGCGATCTGCTTGAGGAGTTGCCACATTACAGGTCGTGTCCCGCGTAGTTCAGATTGAACGACTTGTTGATCAACGGGAAATCAGGAACGATATTGCCGATGATCGCGTGTTCCAGGGCTGGCCAGTTCTGCCATGACGGGTCATGGCAGTGGCAGCGCGAAATGGTCCCGCTAGCTCCGGTCTCCAGTGCGACGAACACGTCCCCGCGCCAGCCCTCGATCCAGCCGACCCCGCGGGATGGAGATCCGACGTGTTCAATACGGGAGACGATCTCCCCACCCGGCAGATCGGCCAGCAGGGTGCGAATCAACCGGATGGATTCGTAGATTTCGCCGAAGCGGACCGCGACCCGGGCTGCCACGTCGCCCCGGTCATCGCTGATCATCTGCACCTGAACCTCATGGTAGGGCGCGTAAGGGTGATCGACACGCACATCGGTTTTCCGGCCGCTTGCTCGCCCAACCAGCCCGCAAACGCCGAAGTGATCTGCCACCTTGGCGGAGAGTATGCCCGCGCCTGCAAAACGATCCTGCAGCCCTGACTGATCGTCGTAAATGTTCTGCATCACACGAACCTGCGCGTCGATCTGGCCGCACTGCGTCAGCATCGCTGTGATGGACCGCGCATCGATGTCCTTTGCCACGCCCCCTGGCACGATCCGATCCATCAGATAGCGGTGTCCGAAAGCCTGATCGTTCAGGCGCAGCCAGTCTTCCTTAAGACGGGAAAACTGTGCGAGGCCATACGCGAACCCCGCGTCGTTGCCGAGCGCTCCAAGATCACCCAGATGGTTGGCAATGCGCTCGCGCTCGAGCAACAGCGCGCGCAGCCACTGCGCCCGTGGCGGAATCCGTCCATTCAACGCGCGCTCGACCGCCATGCAATAGGCCCAGGTAAAGGCGACCGTGGTGTCTCCGGCGATGCGTCCGGCGAGACGGTGTCCGTCGAGCGCGGGCACGTGCTCGAACAGCCGCTCGATTCCCCGGTGCGCATAGCCCAGCCGCTCCTCAAGGCGCAACACCTTTTCGCCGACGACCGAGAAGCGGAAGTGTCCGGGCTCGATCACGCCTGCGTGGATCGGACCGACGGCAATCTCGTGGACACCGTCACCATCGACGTGGACGAACGGATAGTCCGCTTCCTGGGATTGAAACCGCTCGGCCCCGGAGGACAATTTCTGCAACGGAAAGTAATCGGCAGGCCAGTTGCCATGATTCAGCCACGGCCGTGTATCTTCGGCGCCGATCGCACGCAGCCCGACCAGCTCGTAGACGGCCCGTTGCATGCGTGTCGCGCACGGGAAAACCGCCGATATATCGGGGTATCCGTCGCGGTCCTCATGCCCGTCGCCCACCGGCGACTGAAGCCACAGGATGCCGTCTTCCAGCGCGTAAGCGGCGGAGATCGCGAATGTGCCCGGCGCTTCTTCGGCACCCCACAGGGAGATCAGACGGCCACCCGTCTCACGCACCGTGCCGGCGGTGCGGGTCCACGTGTCGCGATCGACCCGTGCGAGAAAAGCCGAGGACCTGCCCGCAAACACGGACAGGCGAACCAGGTTGGGAAACCCGAATGCCTCGATGCGCATGTGTCACCCCGCGATCATGGCCGCCGCCTGCCGATACCACGTTGCAAGATAGGGCGGAATGTAGAGTCCCAGCATCAAACCGAGGCCGAGATGGACGAACACGGGCAGCAACGCCGGCGGGTGTTCGAGAACTTTGGCCGTCGTGTCGCCGAACACCATGCCCTGCACGCGCACGAAGATGGCCGCGAACGCCACAGCAAGCGCGAGCAGCAGGAAGGGCGTGGCCCACGGCAGCTTGCTCATCGCGGTGGTCAGGATCAGGAACTCGCTCGCGAAGACACCGAACGGCGGCATGCCCAGAATCGCGAGCGCGCCGAGCATCATGCCCCACCCAACGGTTGGGCTCACGCGTAACAGGCCGCGGATGTCGTCAATCGCCTGGGTGCCGGCCTTTTGCGCCGCGTGCCCGACGGTAAAGAAGATCGCGGATTTCACCAGCGAATGCACCGTCATGTGCAGCAGTCCCGCAAAGGTCGCAATCGGGCCGCCGAGCCCGAAGGCAAACGTCATCAGACCCATGTGCTCGATCGACGAATACGAAAAGAGCCGCTTGACGTCTTTCTGCCGGAATAGCGAAAAGGTCGCGATCAGCACCGAGACCAGCCCGAAGCCGACCAGCAGGTGTCCTGGCAGACCGTTCCGGAGTGCACCATCGGCCAGCACCTTGCAGCGCAGCACCGCATAGAGCGCGACGTTGAGCAGCAGGCCGGACAGCACGGCTGAAATCGGCGTAGGACCCTCGGCATGTGCATCGGGTAGCCAGTTGTGCATGGGCACGAGGCCGACCTTGGTGCCATAGCCGATCAGCAGGAACACGAACGCGAGCGAGATGATGGTCGGGTCGAGATTTCCTTTGACCGCGTTCAGGCTGGTCCAGAGCAGCGCGTCGCCGCCGCCCAACTGCCGGCTCGCGGCGAGATAGAGCAGGATCGTGCCGAACAGCGCCTGCGCGATGCCGACGCCGCACAGGATGAAGTACTTCCACGCGGCTTCGAGGCTCGCCGCGGTGCGATAGACGCTCACCAGCAATACCGTCGCGAGCGTGGCCGCTTCCATGGCGACCCACAGGATGCCCATGTTGTTGGTGAGCAGCGCGAGCAGCATCGCAAAGATGAACAGCTGGTACATGCTGTGGTAAAGGCGCATGCGAGGGCCGGTCATCTTGCCGCGGTCACGCTCGATGCGCATATACGGCCTCGAAAAGATCGACGTGGTCCAGCCGACGAAGGCCGTGAGCGCGACGAGGAACACATTGAGCGGATCGACGAAGAAGAGCTTGCCCAGCGCGAACGCGGGCCCGTGCGCCACGGTTTGCACGGCGAGCAGCGTGGCGGCGACAAAGGTCAGGAAACTGAACCCGACGTTGAGTTCCGCCGCGACATGGTGTTGTCCCACGAGCGCCAGACTTGCGCCTGCGAAGAGCGGGATCGCGAAAACCAGCAGCAGTACCCAGGCTTCAGTCATCCTTAAGTTTTTCCAGGTGATGAATGTCCAGACTGTCGAACTGCTCGCGGATCTGGAACATGAACACGCCGAGGATCAGGATGCCCACCAGCACATCGAGCCCGATGCCGAGTTCGACGATCATCGGCATGCCGTTCGTCGCCGCGGCGGCGGCAAAGAACAGACCGTTCTCCATCGACAGGAAGCCGATCACCTGGGGGATCGCCTTCGCGCGCGTGATCATCATCATGAACGACAGCAGCACGCAGGCGAGTGCGATGCCGAGTGTGCCGCGCGCGACCGACGAGGCGAGCTGGCTGATCGGCGATGCGACATTGAATGCGATGATCACGAGCACGATGCCGATCAGCAACGTGGCGGGAATATTGAGGAGAGGTTCGACGTCGGTCTTGACGTTGAGCCGCTGCACGAGTCTGTAAAGTATCCACGGAATCAGGCCGACCTTGAGTACCAGGGTCAGTGCGGCGGAGATGTAGAGGTGTACGTCGGCGGTGACGTATCCCAGGACCACATTGGCTGACACGAGTGTCAGGCCCTGCAGCGTATAGAGGTGGATCAGCGACAGGATCCGGCGCTGGCTGAGCATCGCGAATGACAATAGCAGCAGGATGGCGGCCAGAAAGTTGATGATCTGCGTGGCGAATCCGTGCATCACGCCCCCAGCAGAAAGTGAACCAGCATGCCGATGACGGCCAGCAGAAACGCTGTCGCGAGGAACTCCGGCACTCGGAAAATGCGCATCTTCGCGTTGGTCGTCTCGACGACCGCAAGCGCCGCGCCACCTATGAATAACTTGACGAACAGCGCGGGTATCGCGAGTAGGAGCGCTGTCGGATTGCCGGCCTCGGCGATGCCCCACGGGATGAACAATGCGAGGCCGATGCAGGAGTACGCGAACAGTTTGAGGCTCGCGGCCCATTCCATCAGTGCGAGATGCCGGCCGGAATATTCGAGGATCAGCGCCTCGTGGATCATCGTGAGTTCGAGGTGCGTGGTCGGGTTGTCGACCGGCAGGCGCGCGTTTTCGGCGAGCGACACCATCGTGAAAGCGATCCCTGCGAACGCGAGGCTCGGATAGATTGCCAGCTCGCGATGACTGAGCGTGGAGACGATGCTGGTCAGCAGGGTGGACTGCGTGATCAGCGATGCCGAAAACAGCACCATCAGCAAGGCAGGCTCCGCGAGGAAGCCCACCAGCATCTCGCGGCGCGCGCCGAGCGTGCCGAACGCGGTGCCGATGTCCATCGCGGCCAGCGAGATTGCCACCCGAGCCAGCGCGAAAAGGCCCACCAGAGCAATCGCGTCCGCGGCCGGCGAGAGCGGCAGATCGGTCGAAAGCGTTGGCACGATCGCGCAGGCGAGCGTCATGCATGCCCAGACGACATACGGCGCGCCGCGGAAGATCGGGCTGGCGTGGTCGGCAACGACCGACTCCTTGTTGAACAGCTTGTGAAGCATCCGGTAAGGCTGCCAGATGCTCGGCGCCCGGCGGTTCTGCAAGCGGGCGCGGCACATATTGACCCACCCTGTCAGCAGGGGAGCCGCCGCTAGTGCGAGCAGGATCTCCAGCCCCTGGGAGAGCAATCCGGAGAGCGTAATCATCGTCTGACCAGCATCAGCAGCACGATCAGCACGAGAAAGCTGTGCATCAGATAGACGGCGATGCGACCTGTCTGGAGCAAGCCGGCCAATGCCGCGACGCGCCTGACCAGCCGCTCGATCGGCTCATAAATCAGGGCCCATGCGCGATCGGTCACGATGACGCTATACACGGGCTGTTTGTCGAACGGGGAGGGTAGTTGCCGTTCGATCCTGAACAGCGGGGTGAAGATCTCACGGATCGGCTGCCCGAACCCTTCTGCCGTGTCCTGCATGCGCGCATTCACGAACGGAAAGCCGCAGGCCCAGGGGGCCGCCCGCCGCAGGCGCCCATGGTAAAAACGGCGTACCAGCACCCACGCGAGCCCGCAGCAGGCAAAGAAGAACAGCAGGAAAACCAGCGGCATGTAGCTGGCACGGCCTACACTGGTGGGCGCGAGCAGCAGCCAGCCGTTCCGCGCGACGGTGGGTCCGATGCCCGCGCCAACCAGCATCTGCGTGACGCGATCCAGAACGACCACGAACTGCACCGGCAACAGCCCGAGCAGCACGCATATCGCTGCGAGCCACACGAAGCCGACGCGCTCCCACGGACTTGCATCCCGTGCCTCGCGTAACTTCGCCTCGCGAGGCTGACCGAGAAAGATGATGCCGAAGAACTTGACCATCGTGTAGCCGGCGAGCGCGGCCACGAGAGCGATCAGCGCAGCGACGAGCGGCACCACCATGTTCAGGAACGGGTCAGGCAGGCCGGGTGTGAACAGAAAGCTCTGCAGCAGCAGCCATTCGGAGACGAAGCCGCTCAACGGCGGCAGGCCCGCACTGGCAAACGCGCCCACGAGAGCGGCCCACGCCGTCCACGGCATGAAACGGATCAGACCGCCCAGACGCCCGAGATTGCGTTCGCCGGTGGCGTGGAGTACGGAACCCGTCCCGAGAAACAGCAGGCTCTTGAAGGTAGCGTGGCTGGCGATCTGGTAGAGCAGGGCCGTCAACGACAAGGCGGCCAGCGCATTCATCCCGTACGCGCGAAACAGGATGGCCAGCCCCATGCTCACGAACATCAGCCCGATGTTGTCGATCGACGAGTACGCAAGCAGCCGCTTCATGTCCGTCTGGATGGCGCTGAACACGACCCCGAACAGGGCGGTGAAGAGCCCGAGCATCAGCATGAGCACGCCCCACCATGCGATTTGCACGTGCAGCAGGTCGAACACCGTGCGCAGCACGCCGTACAGGCCCGCTTTCAGGACGAAGCCGCTCATGAGGGCTGACACCGGTGACGGCGCTGCCGGATGGGCCTCGGGAAGCCAGACATGCAGTGGGAAAATGCCTGCCTTCGTGCCGAAGCCGAACAGCGCCAGCAGAAACGCGAAGGACGCCCAGAACACGTCCAGATGCTGCTGACGCATGTTGGCGAACGTATAGTCGCCGGTATTGGCCTGCAACAGGCCGAAACACAGCAGGAGCGCCAGCGCGCCGACGTGGGAGATCAGGAAGTAGAGCCAGGCTGCCCGGCGGATCTCCGCGAAGCGGTGATTGGTCATCACCAGGAAGGTGGCCGACAGTGTCATCGTCTCCCACGCAACCATGAAGCAATATGCATCGTCCGCCAGCAGCAGCACGGCCATGCTCGCGAGGCACACGTGATATTCGAAGCACAGCAATCCGGGTGGCGTGCCCTCGCCCTTGCGGAAATAGCCGGCGGAGAACGCGCTTACGCCCGTGCTCACCGCGCCGAGTACAGTGAGGAAATACGCCGACAGGCCGTCGAGTCTCAGATGAAACGGCAGGTCCGGCAGCCCGAGCGGCAGGACGGCTTCCTGGGGGCTTGAGAAAACACCCGCCAGGCCGAGTCCGCACAGAAGCAGACCGAATACGGCGCCCAGTGGAAACAGGCCATGCGCCACCACGCGTGTGCGGTGCAGGTTCGCGAGTCCCAGAACCCCGACGGCCAACCAGCCGGCGACCACCAGCAGCACGTAATGGATGACCAGCAGATGTTCCATCGGCGTTGTCTCCGGTGCCGTCAGACGTCCTGTTCGACGGTCAGTGTGTTGGACGAAGGGTATCCCGGAACGGGCTCTGCCCGGTGATGACGTTCCATTTTTTTGACATACCGGTACAGGTCGAGCCCCATCGATTTCGTGATGGCTTCCGCGCGGGCATAGAGGTCAAGCCATCCAGGGACGGCGCCCTGTTTGACCCCGATGGCAATTGTGTTGCCTTCGCCTCGCGCCATGGTGTGGAACAGTTTTCCATCGCACGCGCGGCGTATCCGGTCGAGGTGAGTGGCGAGTCGCGGGTCGCTGTTCAGCAGGTTGGCCACCAGCACACCTTCGTCACGCAGCGCGGCATGGCAGGCGTCGTAGAAGGACTGGCTCGACAGGCTGGCAGGCAACCCGAACGCATCGAAGCCGTCGAGCAGGATCACGTCTGCGACGCCGGCCCTGTCCGCGAGATATTCGGCCGCGTCGGCGTGCACGATCTGGAACCGTTCCGAATCGGGCGGGATGACAAACCATTCGCGTAGCGCGATTACTCTCACGTCGATTTCGACCGTGGTCACCCGTGCCGACGGAAACTTGTGAAAGCAATATTTGGACAGCGATCCTCCGCCCAGACCCACGATCAAAATGTCTTTGGGATCGGGGCGAAAGAGCTGGAACGACATCATGGCCCGCGTGTACGGCAGGTCGAGCTCAAGCGGAGCACTCTTGCGCATCGAGCTTTGTATGCCGAGAGCGTCGAAACACAGCGACCGCGTGCGCAGGCCCTCGTGTATCACGGGCTCCCCGAAAGTCTTGCCCCATCGCTCCGCCAGGGCACGTCTGAACTGATTGTGATCGGCCGACAATTCATTGTTCTCCTGAAACTGCGCAGATCAGGTGCCGCGAACCTGCGTTATGCAACGACTGGGTCGTCACGGCGACCTTAATGTATCAGCCCGAACGGTGCGGGCGTGGATGCGGGTGCCGCACCTACACCCGAGCGTTTTTCGAAACGCGACACCGCGTGTATGAGCATGCGTATCGCGTTTTCGAACAGGGCATCAGGCTCGAGCATGACGGCCGCTTCGGCGAGACGCCCTTGTGTGATGGAAATCGCGATCACCAGGGTGATCGTATGAAAACTTGCATGCGCCATCCTTAACTGCTGGAGTTCCGGAAACTCATCGCAGCGCGTGCCCTCTTCATGAAGCCAGCGACCGAGTGCGCAGCTGCGCTCGTTGGCGAAAGCGCATGTAATGAGCTGCACGCGCTGGTGCATCCCGCACCGCAACGAGACGCCCGCCATCCGGTGTTCTTCAAGCGTATCGTCAAACAGCATGGCACTTCTCCCAATACGTCACACGCGGCACCAGGTAGCCTGTTGGTCGCCTGTTTTTGTCGTCTCGCAATCAACCGCGTGCCGAGTCTGCATCGTTGCCGCTGGGGACCCATCCGCAACATCTCCTGGCATCACTATCCCCTCGGAGTGCACGTTAACCAGGGGCATCAAGTTAGCAGTTAATGATAATTGCGTTATCATCCTAGCAGCTTTATTGATCCGATTCCACAGGGGATGATCCAGCGAGACGCACAACGAACTTGCCGGCCTTGTTCGGGGCGCCGGGGACATGTCTATCAACCGAGGCCGGATCTGAAAGGCCATCTGCTGTGCCCGTGCGTTGTTTTGTCGGCGCATGGTCTGACCACGCGAACCCGGAGCCATTACCCGATGCCAGCACACTATTTCCGGAGCCTGACCGGGAAGAACCGGAGCACCGAGGCAGACAGGCAACTTGGTTTTTCGCTCACGTTCGTGGCGGGCGCCACTAACGCCGGCGGCTTTCTGGCGGTGAAGCAGTACACGTCCCATATGAGCGGCGTGGTGTCTTCGATCGCCGACCAGGCGGCGCTGGGCGATCTCACACTGGTTCTGGCCGGCACCGGATCGCTGATCTCGTTCCTGCTGGGCGCCGCCTGTTCCGCCGTGCTCGTTAACTGGGGGCGGCGTCGGCGGTTGCACAGCCAGTACGCGTCGCCGTTGCTGATCGAGGCCGTCCTGTTGCTGTGTTTCGGGTTGCTGGGTAGTCATCTGGCGCTGTGGGATACGCTGTTCGTGCCGGCGACCGTTGTGCTCCTGTGCTTCATCATGGGTCTGCAGAACGCCATGATTACCAAACTGTCCGGTGCCGAAATCCGTACCACCCACATGACCGGAATCGTGACGGACATCGGCATCGAACTGGGCAAGCTCTTTTACTGGAATTCCGCGAGGACCGACCCCAGTGCACCCTTCGTACTGGCGAATCGGGCGAGGCTGAAAGTGCACGGGACGATGCTGGCCATGTTCGTCGTCGGTGGTTTTACCGGTGCGATGGGATTCAAGCATATCGGCTATGCCTCGACGGTACCGCTTGCGGGCGTGCTGATTGTGCTGGCTATCGTGCCACTGGTTGACGACCTGCGGGAGCAGGTCTATCGACTCGACCGACTCGACCGTTAGGCGCCGGGCACAGGCCGCGAGACCGGTTCCGGGTTGGTGCCAGCTGCGTTATCGGCACCTTCGCGGTGGCCGCCGTTCCCCGATCCCAGCAGTGCAGGGTGCAGCCGTTCGTTCAGGAGCCGGATCGCTCCTCGATGCAGAAACGCTCTCCGGGCGTACGCGTGCGTGCATGGGAGAAGCTGCAAACAGACTGGCCCGTCCTTCGTAATGAGCCGCGCCCAAATCATGATAATGCGATTATCATTGACTTATCCTGAAATGCTAATAATATAGCAGGCTTGGGCAGGAATCTTGTTGGTCACGTTGCAGGCCGGGCTTGCGCGAAACGAGGTGTATGCCTGCGCGCGGCAGGGAGGTCGACGTGATTGATGCAAGTGTTCCGCTGCTGTCCCACGACTACACGCACCTGTATCTGCGGGACGTGATGGGTCGTCGCGGACTGATCGTCGTCGGCGTGGGCAGGGCGGGCGAACGCGGATTCCAGATGCTTTACCGTTTTTCGGATATCTGCGACCGCCTGGAAGAATGCGGGGTCAACGTCATTTTTGTCTATCAGAAGGAATCCGCCCGCCATGTCCTGGATGCGACCTCCCTGTTCGGGGCCCGCTACAGGCAGAAGCCCTTTCTGCTTCTGGACGACGATGGCCAGTTTTTTGTCGGGCCGCCACACCCAAGGTCGCTTCGCGCCGTCTACCTCGATCGGGAAATGAGGCGGCTCGACACGGCCGAAGTCGCGTTGGGGAATGAAAGGTGGGACCCGCTGCTGCGGGTTTTCTTTGCCCGGGTCATGGCAGGTTCGATGCACTGAGCGCGCCCGGGGGGTGCGGGCCCGGGTTACTGTTTATGCATAGGGGAGTGGGTTGGTCGAAGCATTGATTCAGGTGGGCGACCCGTGGGGTTTGAACGGACACGGGTCAGCGAGGCTTGCCGTTCACGCATCCCGGTTCGCGAGCGACATCATCTGCATGGCGAACGGCCGATCCGTCAATGCCAAGGATGTCATGTCGGTGATGTCCCTGCGGGCAAAGCCAGGCACCCAGCTTCACATTCTGGCCGCCGGTCCTGACGAGACCGCAGCGCTTGAAGCGCTCTCGGCCATGCTGCGTACGCAGGAATCGTTTTGACGGACCGCTGCAAGGGGGCGTGGCCCACACCAGCCGATTGCCCTTGCACCGGAACCTTTCGATCACGCACATGAAAAGAACGAGGAAGGCTAGCAAGCCGGTGGTCATAGAGAATGACCAGGTCGTTTCGCTGTACTTTGATGCGCGCGGGGTGCAGAGCACCATGTTGCGGCACGATCCCTACGCCCTTGCGCTGGGTTATACGCGCACGATGATGGGCTTCCTGCTGTTCCAGCCGTTCCCGCGCCGCATTTCGATGATCGGTCTGGGTGGCGGCTCGCTGGCGAAATACTGCTATCGCCATTTGCCTGACACCATGATTTCCGTCGTCGAAATCGACCCCCAGGTGATCGCGCTGCGAGACCGGTTCCATGTGCCGCGTGACAGTGAGCGCTTCAGGGTGGTTTGCGCCGACGGGGCGCAGTACGTCACGGTTCCGGATCATCGGCCCGACGTGCTGCTAGTCGATGGTTTCAATGCCGATGGTCTGCCTGCGGAGTTGGGTAGCAGGGCGTTCTATGAAGCCTGTCGCCGCAGGTTGAGCGATGACGGCGTCCTGGTGGCCAATCTGGTGACCGACGAACCGGATTTCCATCGCTACCTGCGCTCGCTCAGGGAAGTCTTCGCGAACGCGGTGACGCTGGCGCCGTCCGAAGGCAGCGAACACAACGTCACTGTTTTTGCGTGGAAAGGAGCGGATGAGCTTCCGTCTTTCGCAACGATGCTCGACCGGGCGCGCGCACTCGCGCCCGGACACGCGGTGAATCTCCATGCGACGGCCACGCGCATCGAGTACGGCAAGAAATTTAACTGGCATCGATATGAACAAACGTGCTGAGCGGATGCGTCTGTCGCGGATGGATCGCAACCTCTGCACGTTCGTGACCTGTTCGAACAGGCGCATTCCCGAGGATGGAATGATGACAGCGGAGGGCGACAACGACAGCAATACCTTGACCCATGCAGCCATCTGGGCGCTTGAGCGTCTGGCCCAGCAGCGATACGGCCGCGATGCGCCCACATTAAACTGGTCGGTCGCGCAGGAACTGCGTAACGCCGGGTTGGTATCCGTCCCCGCGAATGGGCGAGGCGGTGTGTCGATTACCCGGGCTGGACAGGATTTTCTGCGTGCCAGGGCGGAGATCTAGCGCACCGTCGCCGCGCGTTGCACGTCGTTGGCTTTCCAGCCGCTGAATGGCTGGGCATCGGCAAGCATGTGGGAATCGCCGGCCACCGTGTGATTCTGGCGCCACGAAGATGACTCGGGCCACACGATGTATTATAATTTAATTAACATCATTGGACTTCGCACCCGCCATGGAAACGAAAAGCGCTCGACTCACGATTCTGATCGATCCTGTGAAGAAGGAAGCGTTCGAAAAACTGTGCGCGGCGCAGGACCTGACGCCTTCACAGGTCGTGCGGCAACTGATCCGCGACTACCTCGATCAGCACGGTGTCACCTACAAGACAAAAAGTGCCGTTGGCATGCGTCAACGCAGAAAAGTCGCCTGAGATGCGACGGCAGCTTGATGCGTCGCAGGGTTGCCGCCGTCTTGGGGGCGCAATAGATAACCTGCAGAGGCGGGTGCAGCGTGCGTCGGGGAAGAACGGTCGCCTTGCGCAGTCGCTCAAGCGCGTAGCCGTCGCGGTAACCATGGTATGAAAAGTCGCAGGATTCGGTCACTGGATGTCTACGCAAGGTTGCTCTGCTTTCTCACCTTATCCGAGTTATTCGCCTTTGTTTCCCACGGTGAATGGCTGCGGGTCGATCATCTCGTCGAGAGCACGCGAATCTGGCTTCATCGTCGCGGATATCCCGCCGACTGGCGTGTTCGGATCCAGCTCAGTCGAACCGCTGCCGATCTGGCGCGACGGCTCGCCGGCTCGGAAAACCAGCCCCTGAATCTTCGCGCTGAAGCACGCCGCTATTTTACCCGCGAGATGGAGATCAATTTCGCCTCGCCTCGCGTGGTCGTGATCTACGCCGAGTGCGTGGACCGGTTAGCACGAGGAGGCTAGGGGTCGTTGCGAGGGCGGCAGGTTCCTCGATCGACGGTGGCTGTAGGCAGTTGTCCTTTGAAATTCCAGGGTCTCCCGGACGAAGCCAAAGCTGCCTTGCGTCTGCCGGGATAGCGGGATGAGTGCTGCGCCCGATCGTCAATACATTTTGAATCATGCCTGGCCACGGACATGAGATGAGGACGAATTCAGATTTGTGACCTTTCCACGAGGCTGTGCTTCGCGCTCGACGGTCGCCGTACGCGCAATCAGTCGTCGAAACGTTGCGATTTTTTCGAAAAATGCATCGTGCGAACCGGGTGTGAAATGACAAAAGAACTGACAGTTGAGCTTGACGGTGAAACGTTCAGCCGCCGCTATCGGGTGCTGGGCAAAACCGTGGTCGTCTACTACTTGGACGCCACCAAATATGCTAATTCTGGTCCCACTCTCCCGGAGATCTTCGCTCGTTGGATGCTGAAGGATCTGGTGCGAGGTAAAAAAACTCAGGCGTTAATGTGGCCGCCGCGGCTCGCGATTGTTTCTGCCGCGTGCCTCGTCCTGCGCGAGACGACGCATGAGGCGTGAGCGCCGGGAGCCGATAACTCCCGGATGCGCGCGAGCGCGATTCGGCACTCCCGACTAGTTCACGGCGATCGTGCTCCGGCTGCCTTCACTGAGGCCGCTGTGACGACCGACAGGCGCGGCCCTCCGCCGCACCATCGTTCACTAGCCTGCCGTGCGCGGTGCCACATACCTGGCGCTGGTTACAGCGGTCGGCAACAGCACCAGATGCCTGGAATCGGCGCGTCGCACGCTATCTGTTGCTCGCGCGTCACTGCCTGTTCCGTGCGAACCTTGGTTCCTGGTTACCCTGTGCGATTTCGGCTCCAGCCGTCTGCACGTTGATGACCTTTTCGCTGATATCGTCGACAAGGCACCGAAGCGTCAGGCCAGGTTGACTGATTGTCCGCACCGTCATCCCTATCTCGTCAACGCGGTTCAGATGAACCGCTTTCTGGCTTTGACTGGATGCGCCCCGCATTGCGTAGTCCCGGACTCGCTCAAGCGGCTGTTTCTTCCCTTCCCATCGCGGAAGGGCCGGTAGAGTGCCTTCGCCTTTGTCATTGGCGTTCTGAAAGTCGTTTAAAGCTGCCGGCCTGCATGAAAGCAGCGTTCGCGCAGGTGAAGCAACTCCTGGTATCTGTGGTCGACATCAGCGTTGCATCGTCGGCGCGTTCGAATTCGCGCCGGGTGACGGGCTGATTGTTGCGCATGACCAGGCCCTCGGGATATGAACCGGACGCCCGCAGCTGTTCTCTATCTTTTTTCTTGTAGGCTGCCGCCGCGGCACCAGAATCTCAGAATTGCGGCACTGCCCTGTATGTCGGCAATTGTCGTCAGATCCTTATCCCTGTTCCTCTGTCGGCCGCCAGCCAGGGTGGGCCGTCTCCTGCTTCAGTTGCGTTGAACAGGTCGGTTGACGACGGCGGACCGATGCGCCGGCCGATGCAGCGTTTGCCGACGGTTGCCACGTCGCTAAAGGACTTCGTCGTGGTACCGGTGACGACCATCCCTTCCCGCCTGTTCGCAAGGCAGAGATATCGCTGCGCGTCGATTCGGGTTTCCGTCGCTCATGACGCTCGGCGTCGCCCGGTGGCCCAGCATTAGGTCTTCTATCGACCGCTATTGGAAGGCAAGCCTACTGCCGGACCTCACGACCACTGGATACGCTATCGAAGGGGCTAATGCTACCGGAAGGGTGGCCGCAGAGCGATCGCTTCAGGCGCGTCAGTGATCCCGTGTCGGCATCTGACCACCCGAAGGGGTCTGAATGAATTCCATGACGGTCCATGGGCATCGGCAATTGCTTCGCGGGTAAAACGCTCGCGCGCCGGCGTCGGATGGCCCTTTCATAGGTCGTCGCCCGCGGATTTTGAAGTTTCATCTGCGACAGCGCGTCAATTCAGTGATAATACTGTTATCATACAAGTGCAATAATATTGCACATAAATGTGTGTGCAGATTGGAGTGTTTGCCTGCGCTTCACAGGGTTTCAGGAGCCTGACTGTTCTCCGGCTGGTACTTCTGGTCGCCGAAGTGGACCGGAAAGATGTACAACGAGACACGGGGGCAAGATTCACTTCTGGGTCTCGATCGTCTCCCTCAATGTTGCGTTTTTCCGATGCACTTCCTGGGTCTTGCAGGGATGCCTCGCCGGTACGCAGATTATCCGGCGCAATTCACGAACTTCAATCAGGTGGCAACGATAGGCGTGTTCGCCTTCGGTCTGATTCAGGTGTATTTCCTTTTCTTCATCGCGTTGCCGTCGTACCGGCGCGGTCACGATTTGGAGGATGCGCCGGCGAAGCCGTGGGATGGTGCCGAGAGGCTGGAGTGGATCATTCCTGGTCCGGCTCCGTTTCTTACATTCGAAACAGCACTGACGGTTGAATAGTGTGGCGATCCGTCCAACCTGTCTCGCTGATATGGAGTCTTACTCATGAACGTCGCTGCACCTGGTTCCAGGAAAAAAAGGCGGGTTGCTGATCACCAGGTGTCTACGCCTCGAACGCTCATGCGGGCAAGGCATTGCGGAGTTGGATTGGCAATTCGAGGCCGGTGGAGTACGGGACGTGCTCCCGCGGATCGCTACGTGGGGCGGCGGCCATCAGTGGCATGCAGCGACCCATTTAATCGACCGGCAAATTTTCAGGGCAGCACATTATTAACGCGGGAGGATTGTGGTCGAGGCATTAATTCAAATCGGGTGGCAGCGAGGATTCGACCGGTACGGCTTCGCCCGGCTCGCAGCGCGCGCTGCTCAATTCGAAAGCGAAATCGTCTGCACGACGAATGGACGAGCTGCTGACGGGAAGGATGTTACCGCGCTCATCTCGCTTCGGGCAAAGCCTGGGGCGCGCGTCCATGTCCGTGTTAGCGGCGCCGACGAAGCGGCGGCACTTGAGGCACTTGCCGAGGTCTTTGCTTTCCGCAATCAGGCCGTCGTGGATCAACGAAGTCTGTGGCCGTCCGGATACGATGGAGGAGCCAGATAAGATCGCAATGATGGAGTATATCGTCTGACATTACCGCGTATGCCTCAGTTACGCCTGCAACGGAAGGGGAGACAGCAGGCCGCAACGAGCGCTGATCGCACCCTTGCGTCGGTTTGCCGGGGATCCAGAAACGGGCGCGTCTTGCCCAATAGCTGTGGACCCGCCCTAGTCCCGTGCTGGAACGCGATGCATCGACGCTGAATCCATGAAATGGGATCGGCGGAGAGCGACAGTTCAGCGCGGCGCCTCCACGACCGGAGTTCAGATTGCACGTTCTACAACATATGTCAGGAACATCTTTGCAGTTTTCCAGGAATACGTGATGGCTCAAAACCCGAAGCTTTCTGCTACCCAGCGAGCTCGCAAGAAGATCAGGAAAACAGTCTCTGAGGGTGTGGTTCATATACATGCATCCTTCAGCAACACGATCATCACCATCACCGATCAGCGCGGCAATGCGCTCGCGTGGGCCTCTTCTGGAGGTCAGGGTTTCAAGGGGTCGCGAAAATCGACGTCCTTCGCCGCTCAGGTGGCGGCTGAAGCGGTGGGGCGCGCGGCAATAGAACTTGGCGTGAGAACGCTTGAGGTTCAGATTAAGGGTCCCGGTCCAGGGCGGGTATCGGCAGTGCGGGCACTGCACGGCCTTCGTATCAAGATTACGAGTATCTCCGACGTGACGCCCGCTCCGCACAACGGTTGTCGCGCGCCCAAGCGTCGCCGGATCTGATCCGTCGATGCTTCGTAGGCGGTCGCCGAAAGCGCCGCTTGAGCTCAGGTCCTCAGGTGAAGAAGATAGCCGGTGACGTACTACTGACCGTACAGCTTGCGAGCATTGATCGTTCTTCTTTAAGTCGTTGATAGACACGTTCACTATTGCTCTCGGCGCCGCCAGGATCACGAGAGCGCTGGAAAAATCAAGCGCGAGCCTTGCGGAATCATACCGGGTCCAGCCTCCGAGACAACGTGATAACCGTTGCGCATGTGAAGTCGCTGGCTGCACTCATCGCGGGCCGATGCAAGGAGGGGCCAGCGGCTGTGCTGACGGCTCGATGTTGTTCAGTGGGTTACTCGTCCTGAAAGACAGAAGGAAGTTTTTGTGGCGCTTTAATACGCAACTGCTTGTTGACATTCATGCGCCCGAACACCACTTCGATGCTGGATCGCGGCACGTCGAATTCGGCAGCAAGAAACCGTACCATATGGTAAGTTGCACGACCAGCGCGAGGAGCCGCCGTCACGCTGACTTTGAGTTGAGTGCCCTTTGGTTTGCCGATCAGGTCACGGCTGGCGCTGGGCTTACCGAGGACGTTGAGTACCAGTGTGTCGCCATCCCACCAGAAGAAAGATGATCCTGTCGGATTGCTTGATTTCGGCGATGGCATAGATTGTGGGCGGTCTTGGCAGAAGTATCGTGAAAGTCGATAGCGAGTATAGGACAAACGGGCATGTAGAGGTCATCGGCAGAACAGATCAAACGCAGAGGAATGCTTTCGATGCAGTCGAGTTCTGTCCTGCTACACGGTCGAAGTTCAATCATTTTGAGCGCACAGCACACGCCACTGCGTCCAGCGACGCCCGGGCTATGGCGGAGCCTACGCGTGTGGTTGCGAAAGAGCGATGCCCGCGGACGGAGGGTGACGGCGACTGTAACGACATCGGCATGGGCTCTTGCGCAACTGGGACAAAGTTTTTGTGAATCCTAGTAGTGACCTGATAGTCGACTGCAGACGCACTTCGGTTGCCGTCGCCGTTTTAATTTATATGTCGCGATTTTGACATCAACTTTTTTTGCAACTTAGATTACCGCGTCACCTGAAGCCGAACGCTGATCCGCCATGATCCTGCGTGACAAACCTCGGCGACCACCAAAAGGCGATTTCCATGACAGAACAGACTTCTGAGCGGCCGTCACGACCGGAGAACGATCGAGAAAGCGGCATTGCGCCCGGTCGCATTGACCTGATCGGCAACCCGTCGGTTACCTACACGCAGCAGGCCCTGGCTACAACTTCCATCGCTGTGCCTTGCCCGAACGTTGAACCGCTCGACGCCATTCTTCCGGAAGAGCCGCTGCTGATGATGGGCGCTGGCCCCGTGCCGATTCCCGCGGCAGTCGCCAAGGCCAACACGATCGTGATCAATCACCTCGGCGGCGCTATGGTGAAGGTGATCACCCAAGTGAAGACCATGGCGCGGTATGTGTTTCAGACAAATTCGAAGTGGGTGCTGGGCGTAGCGGGACCGGGATCGGCCGCGATGGAAATGGCGATTTCCAATCTCGCATGGACCGGCACGCGGGTGTTGAGCATCAGGAACGGTTTCTTCAGCCAACGCATGGCCGAAATGGCGCGTCGGGTGGGTGCCCACGTAAGCACGCTGGATGTCGCCGATGCTCAGGTGGCGAGCATAGCGCAGGTCGCGGACGCGATTCGACGGGAGCGTCCCGAAATCGTGACGGTGGTGCAAGGCGAGACGTCTAACACGGTGTGGAACTACCACCTGAAAGACATAGCCGCGTTGGCGAAAGCGTCTGGCGCGATGGTGATCGTCGATGCGGTGTGCACACTGAGCACGATGCCGCTCGAGATGGACGCGTGGGGTATCGATGCGGTAATTACCGGGGGCCAGAAAGGGTTGTCGTCGATTCCAGGCGTCTCGCTCATCGCGTTCTCAGAGACGGCCTGGGAGCGCGTGAAGGGTCGGACGGCGCCGAACGCGCATTGGTGTCTGGACGCGTCGCTCGCCGAGAATTTCTGGCACAACGCCGGTTACCACTACACGGCCCCGGTGTCGGGCGTGCTGGCGTTGCACGAAGCCTTGCGACTCGTTTGCGCCGAGACGCTCGAGAAGCGCTTCGCGCGGCACCTGAAGTGTTCAGTCGCGCTGCAGGAAGGGGTCACCGCCCTTGGGTTGCGACTTTACACGCCTCAGGCTTGCCGGCTGAACTCGGTGGTGGGGATCGAAGCGCCGAATGGCCTGATTCCTGGCGATATCTGTGGGCATATATCGCGTCAGCATCAGGTCGAAATTTCAGGCTCGTTCGGCTTGCCGATTGTGCGCGTGGGGCAGATGGGGGAGCAGTGTCGTGAGCATAACCTTTTCCGCACTCTGCACGCGCTGGGCCGCACGATGCTGGAGCTGGGCGTGACGATCGATCTGCCGGCGGGCGTAGCGGCGCTGGAGAAATCGCTTTCCGGTAGGTCATGCGGTGTGATACGGCAGCCATTGTGACCCGGCGAAAGCGAAGCGATGGACCGCTATATTGGGGACGTGGCATGGATGGCGGGGCCATGATCCGGTCAGTTTCTTCCAGCTGCTCTGGCTTGATCGATGGACCGGAAACCGGACGTGTCCTCCGAAATTCGTTCGTTGAACAGGTGAAAGAGACTCAGCAAAATACGCCCGCTCACATGACCGGTCGACGCGAATGGCCGGACCCCGAGGGTGCCGATTTGACGACGTTTCTTCTCGCCGCAGTTGCGGATGTCTACTCTGTCGCCACGATCCCGCCGCTGTGCCCTCATTGTGGCACAACGGACACGCGTTGCGCGAGCAGACCTCGTGAGCGCTTTCCGTTGCCGACGTTCCGCTGTCGCAGGTGCGCGAGTCACTTCACACGATTGACATGTACGCCGATCGCCAACACGAGGCGCAAGGATCTGGTGTTGAAGCTTATTCCCCTGCTGTCCCAACCGTTGTCGTTGACACACGTAGCGGTTGAACTGGGAGTTTCACGGCAGTGCCTGATCGCGCACGTGGAGCGGTTTCGTAAATGGCTGCTGTTACTGGATCCATCAGGTCAATACGAGCGGCGAGTTCGACTCGGTCTGGAGAGCGTCTAGCGGGTCTCGCGTTCCGACGATCAAGCTGGGAATTGCCGGGTGAGACTGGTTCGGCTTCTACAGTATGCGGTGATCGGCCGGACAGCCAGGCACGGTGGTTCAGCGCTCCTGAACTGTCGAGCGGCCGGAATAGCAGAACTGCGTGTCATCGGCGATGCAACACTCCACCGTTCCTGCTGCATCAGGCAGCGGCGGGTACCCGCGCCGTGCGCATCACCTCCCAGGTGCCAAAGCACCGTGGGCGCGCGATCAGCGACCTGTCTTCCATCGTCAGGGGAAGGCCTGCGCAGGTGATATAGGCAGATTGTGTTTTTATTCATCGCTGGGTGAACTCCTGGACGGATTGCGCTCATCCCGGTATGCCGGACTGAATGCTGTTGACGGTGTGCAATCCGATCGAGCGCGGCGCTCCAAGGTCTCGATGATTAATTGATGCGAAAGGGCAGCTGGAACAGACAGACGCGAACGCGTTGTGGCGGGCAAGTGGTTCTTCCGTTACGAAGCGGGCCGGGGCCGTCGGTTTATGAACCTTGAACCGCCGTCTTGGAGCCGACGAGATGCGGGGAACTTTTGATTCGACCTCGATGGCCCCACTCGGCACGCGAATACCCGGTGCATGCGTCCAGGAACCGCGGTAGCGGCGCTGGCGTCACCCTGAATCCACGGAAGAGCATGTACTGGGCGACGACGCTAGCGTCAGACTGGCACAAACCAGGCGAGGAATTTGTTCATGCGCCGTACGACGCGGGCCGGGCGCTTCAAGCTCATTCTTCGATTACCCAGTTGGTTTCGGCGGGATTCCATCTCTGAAGGAATGATAAGTCGGAAGCGCGCCTCTCGCCTTGCTTCAGGCGACGCGCGATGGACCGTAGATTCAGTGGATGAGTCGTGGCCAGTTCGCTGGCACGCTCGAGCAGGACGTTCCGGGAGGGAAACCTCGCAGCACCCTTCCAGGCAAACAGCGTGTAGTTGCAGCTATCCTCTGCCATTGCGACGGAAACGGATTTGCCGAACACACTTCGAATGTTCTGAACATAATCTTGCATGTAGGGATCGTTCTCCACGAAATTGGCAACCAGAACCCCGCTGTCAGCAAGCCGCTCATGACACGCCGAATAGAATTCAGCGGTACCCAACTGCGGGGGCATGCCGTGCGAAAGAAACCCGTCCACCAGGATCACATCGGGACGCGAACCCTGCCCCCTGACGTATTCGGCACCGTCCGCGCAGACTATTTCGAATCGATCGTCATCGGCCGGAATGTGAAACCTGTCGCGTAACGCAATCACCGCCGGATCAATTTCAATTGCAACAACTTTGGTATTGACGAGATGCCGGTAGCAGTACTTGGCGAGCGATCCTCCGCCCAGACCGATCATGGAAACCCTGGACGGCGTCGGTTGAAGCAGAAGAAATCCCATCATCGTCCGGGTATAGCCGAGCATAAGTCTGTCCGGGTCACGGCGAGACATACAGCTCTGTGTCGCCAGCGGATCGAAGTGCAGCGACAGCGAATGTTCGGTCTCCAGCAATGCGGGTTCACCGTTGGGGTGTGATTCGATAAAAAACTTGATATAGGCGTCGAACGACGCGTGAGAATTGTTCATGCTGCAGTCGGGACGGGATTCCTGTTTTCACTGTTTGGTCCGTCGTTGGCGCCCCGCTGGTCTTCAGGCCTGGACTTTCGCGTTGTTCGACGAACTGTCAGCACACTTTCTGCGATTTCCAAACGGGCGGCAACGTAACATGTCGCCCACGCTTATAGACCCTCAAGAGACGGCGCGAACTCAAGCGCGAGCCTCGCTCGGTCGAGCGATATGTAATGATAATGATGTTATCATGGAATGTGTTGCCATGCTCCGTCGCAAGACCAAACTACGACGTCGGCAGTTCGTCCAGCGCCCGGAAAGAGCCGGCGAGATGCATCTTTATAGATTAAATATTTTTCGCTGCGAGTGTCCTGTGCGTGTCGGCGCAGACTGGTGCCGACCTGTCAGACGGACCAGTGACGCCGCGACCGTTGTCAATGACAATGTCCGGTATCCGATCGTGCGAGTTCGCGGTGCCGGTGATGGCGGCGTTTGTTTGCATTGAGGACGCTAGACAGTCTTACTGTTGTCCATCGCGGTGATGAACCTGATGCGCGCTTCGTTGGTTTAATTTGGGTGGCCGGACGATGCCAACACAACTCCACATCCTGACCGGTATTGAACATGTCATTTTCGCGTGTCGTCGGAACGGGCAGCTTCTTGCCCTCGAACATCATTTCGAATTCGGACCTTGTCTCTCTGCTTGCCAGCGAGGGCGTTGAGACAAGTGATGACTGGATCTCCACACGTAGCGGTATACAGTCCCGACGGTTCGCTGATCGGTAATCGCAAACAAGCGATCTTGCCGTAGCGGCCGCGTCTCGCGCCCTGTCAGCGGCGGCGATCGAAGCGGATGCCATCGATCTCATCGTAGTCGCGACCACCACACCCGATGCAATCTTTCCGAGCACAGCCTGTCTTGTCCAGCGGAAACTCGGAATACGAAACGGCTGTGCAGCTTTTGATATTCAGGCGGTGTGCGGAGGGTTCCTCTACGCAATGACGGTCGCGGATGCCATGATTCGCGGCACTGCGGCGAAGACAGCACTCGTTATCGGCGCGGAGATATTTTCGCGGCTACTCGACTTCAGGGATCGCAGCACCTGTGTCCTGTTCGGCGACGGCGCGGGCGCAGTGATATTAAAGTCCTCCGCGGAGCCGGGAATACTCGGATCAGCGTTGCATGCTGACGGGCGGTATTCGGACATCCTGGCAGTGCCGGCGTCTATTTCCGAAGGGGGGCTAGTGGGCGATCCGTTTGTCCGTATGGATGGACCGGCAGTGTTCAAGCTGGCGGTCGGTGCGCTCCAGGCGGTAAGCGAGGAAGTCGCGGCACAGTGTGGCCTGGCGATGTCAGACTTCACCTGGGTCGTGCCTCATCAGGCGAACATCCGCATCATGGAAGCCACGGCGCGCAAACTGGGCGTGCCGCTCGATCGTCTGGTCGCCACTGTCCGTGAGCATGGCAACACATCTGCTGCTTCCATCCCCCTCGCCCTGGATCAGGCCTATCGGGACGGCCGGATCCGTCGCGGTGACAAGGTCTTGATGCATGCGGTGGGAGCGGGCGTAACCTGGGGCGCATTGGCGATGCAAGCTTAGGGGAACGGTCTGGTCAAGCGGGTTTCGTCGTCCCGAAGTGGACTATTCCATGCTGCTCCTGCGTGTCCTTCAGGCGTGAACTCGGTACACTAGAATACGTATCAGTTGCCCGGGCGCTATCGAGAGGACGTGCGCAAATGTTTTTTGCTGAGCCTGCGAGACGATATTGCTTATGTTGAGCGTGTTTGAACTCAATAGCGGCGCCGCGCTTAAGCGATTGCCGGACCACTATTGGGCGAGACAGATCAACGCTCTCCTGGTGCGCAGTTTGCAACAAGGCGACCTGCTGTCGGAGCGTCGTGTGCGGGCGCTGCTCCAACAGATCGGCGAGCCGGCTGATGTTTTTTCAGCCAGCCCGCCTCGCTGACATTGGGCACGCGAGCGCCGCCCGGACCCCTCCGGCATTACCCGTGCAATCGCCCGGCAGTCTCCGCAAAATATCTCGTGCAGTAACCGGGAGCGAAACGCAAAGGAATCCCGGCGATAGCGGCGTCCGGCTCTCTTCTACGGGACGTTGTAGCAAACACTGGCCATGCAAGGCGAAGTTAACGCGGAAACGCGCAGGCCACCGGCGCTTGCTCCCGACAGTTGAAACATCATGTGGCCCGGGACGATGGAGATGCAGCACCTGCATCGGCGACGACCAGTGCAGTCATGTTGACAATGGCACGCACCGTGGCGGACGCGGTCAGCACGTGTACCGGCTTCGCGGCGCCCAGCAGCATCGGACCGATCGTGATGTTGTTGCCGGCCGCCGTCTTGAGCAGGCTGTACGCGATGTTCGCTGCATCAATATTCGGCAGGATCAGCAGGTTCGCGTCGCCTTCGAGCGTCGATTCGGGCAGCACTTCACGGCGTAGGTTGGCGTCGAGCGCGACGTCGCCGTGCATTTCGCCGTCCACCTGCAGGTCCGGCGCGCGCTCCCTGAGAATATCGAGCACGTCGCGCATCTTTTGCGCGGACGGCGCGTTGCTGGTGCCGAAGTTCGAGTGCGACAGCAGCGCGATCTTCGGTTCGATGCCGAAACGGCGCACTTCTTCGGCGGCCATGATCGTGATCTCGGCGAGCTGCTCCGGCGTCGGATCGACGTTGACGTGCGTGTCGACCAGGAAAATCTGCCGGCCCGGCAGCACCAGCGCATTCATCGCGGCATAGACGCTGCAACCTTCGCGCTTGCCGATCACCTGGTCGATGAAGTGCAGATGACGATGCGTCGTGCTGATCGTGCCGCAGATCATGCCGTCGGCGTCGCCGTTCTTCATCAGCATCGCGCCGATCAGCGTGGTGCGGCGGCGCATTTCGAGCCTCGCCATCTGCTCGCTGATGCCCTTGCGCGCCATCATCCTGTGATATTCCTGCCAGAAGTCGCGATAGCGCTCGTCGTGATCCGTATCGACGACGACGAAATCGACACCCGGTGTGATACGCAGGCCATAACGCGCAATGCGATGCTCGATCACCGCCGGACGGCCGATCAGGATCGGCTTCGCGAGCTTTTCGTCGACGATGATCTGCATGGCACGCAGCACGCGCTCTTCTTCGCCCTCCGCGAACACGATGCGCTTCTTCTCCGGCTCGACGCCACGCGCCAGCTGGAAAATCGGCTTCATGGTCGTGCCGCTGTGATACACGAACTGCTGCAGATGCTGTTCGTACGCTTCCATGTCTTCGATCGGACGCTCGGCGACGCCCGAATCCATCGCGGCCTTCGCCACCGCCGGTGCGACCTTGACGATCAGGCGCGGGTCGAACGGCTTCGGGATCAGATATTCCGGACCAAACGAGAGATCCTGGATGCCGTACGCAGTCGCGACGATATCGCTCTGCTCCTGGCGGGCCAGTTCGGCGATCGCATTGACCGCGGCGATTTCCATTTCACGCGTCACCGTCGTCGCGCCCGCATCCAGCGCGCCGCGGAACAGGAACGGGAACACCAGCACGTTGTTCACCTGGTTCGGGTAGTCCGTGCGGCCCGTGCAGAGCACGGCGTCCGGGCGCACTTCGAGCGCCAGTTCCGGCAGGATTTCCGGTGTCGGGTTCGCCAGCGCCAGAATCAGCGGCTTGTCAGCCATCTGTTTGACCATGTCCTGCTTGAGCACGCCGCCGGCCGAGAGACCGAGGAAAATATCCGCGCCGCCGATCGCCTCAGCGAGCGTGCGAGCCTCGGTTTCGCGTGCGAAACGTTCCTTGTCCGGGTCCATCAACTCGACGCGACCCTTGTAGACCACGCCGGCCAGATCGGTGACGGTAATGTTTTCGAGCGGCAGGCCGATGTCGACCAGCAGATCCAGACAGGCGAGCGCCGCCGCACCCGCGCCGGACGACACCAGCTTGACCTTCTTGATGTCCTTGCCGACGACCTTCAGGCCGTTGGTGATGGCTGCCGCGACGACGATCGCCGTACCGTGCTGGTCATCGTGGAAGACCGGAATCTTCATGCGCTTGCGGCATTCGCGCTCGACGATGAAGCAGTCCGGCGCCTTGATGTCTTCAAGGTTGATGCCGCCGAAGGTCGGCTCAAGTGCACAGATGACGTCGACCAGCTTGTGCGGATCGGACTCGTTCAGCTCGATATCGAACACGTCGATGCCGGCGAACTTCTTGAACAGGACGGCCTTGCCTTCCATGACCGGCTTCGAAGCGAGCGGCCCGATGTTGCCGAGACCCAGCACCGCGGTGCCGTTCGTGACGACGCCGACCAGGTTGCTGCGCGCGGTGAAACGTGCGGCGTTCAGCGGGTTTTCGACGATTTCCTCACATGCGAACGCAACGCCCGGCGAGTACGCCAGCGCGAGATCGCGCTGGTTGATCATCTGCTTGGTCGGGGCGATCGCGATCTTGCCCGGCGTCGGGAACTCGTGATAATCGAGGGCGGCTTCGCGGAGTTTGCCCTGGGCTGGGGTAGGCATGATGTCTCCTGGTTAACAACATTTACAGACAATGATAATGATATTATCACGTCAGCGGCATGCGCAGAGGCGCTCGAAGCCAGACCTGGCGGCACCACGCACGGTGCCTGTCGCGGCTCGGCAAGGCAGAACCACCGACAGAAATGAATCAAGGGAAAGCTCGGATGAATTCAGCTCTACGCAACTACGGCCTTGGGCGTCTGCGTCTACATCACGATCCGGTCAGTCCTGATGGTCATCAGGCGCATCGCGACGTCATGCTGCAGGCTTCACCCGATGGCAGAACCGCCGTGCTCGTCGAGATCGAGGAGCGGTACAGCGATCATCATGCGACGGGTCCGGAACAGGAGGTCCGGTATGAGATTTCGGTATCTGATCTGGTCCAACTGATCCGGGCGCATGGTGCGCGCCTCTGAGATGGCTATTCACCTCGAGAAGGCTGCCGCACGTGCTGCGCGCTAACCCTGACGCCAAATCCCAAGGAGCGACCGCGTGACGAAAAAGGCTGTGAAGAAGCAGACACTGGACGGAGCGCGGGACTCCGGGGCTGCGGTCGCAACAGTTCGACAGGGGACCGGATCACGCCGGATGAAAGCAAACGCACGTGTGCACGACGCCGGTGCCGCGCTACCGGATGAGTCTGCTGGAGAAAACGACGACGGCCGCTCGGACCTGCGCGCGTTGATCAAGCTCGGAAATGAGCGCGGGTTCGTCATTCGTGGGGAAATTAGCGATTGCCTGCCTGAGCGACTGGCGCAACCTGATGCGATCGAAAACGTGATCAGAGCCTTCAGCGACATGGGCATCGCCGTATTCGAGCAGACACCAGACGCTGAGTCCATGGTGATGCACGATCATGCGGTCGCGGGTTCATCTGATGAGCAGGTCGAGGAAGAGGCCGTGGCGGCAATTTCCAGTGTGGACGCCGAGTTCGGCCGCACCACCGATCCCGTGCGCATGTACATGCGCGAGATGGGCACCACTGAACTCCTCACCCGCCAGGGGGAAATTGCGCTTGCGCGGCGCATCGAAGAAGGCCGCAACGACATGATCCGGGCCATCTCTTCGTGCCCGACAACGATTGCGGAGATACTGGCGATCGCTGACGCTGTTGCCAGCGGTGCAACCCCCGTTGAAGAGTTCGTCGATGGGATGATCGACCCCGCTGCAGTGGAGACGGATGACATTGTTGCCGTCGAGGAGGAAAGCGTCGACGGCGATCCGGTTCTCGGCGAGGATCAGGAAGACGAAGATGATGACGGTGCTGAAGCCGCGTCGGCCAATCTGCAGAGTGAGACCCTGAAGCGTGACGCGCTGGCGAAGCTGGCGACGGTAGCTGACTGGTTCGAGCAATTGCGGGATGCATACGAAACGGAGGGTTACGGATCGGGGCGTTATCGCGCCGCACAGGCATCGATCGAGACCGAACTGATGACGATTCGCTTCACGGCGCGCACGATTGAGCGTTTGACGAGCGCGTTGCGGGTATCCGCCGACGGGGTCCGGACCATCGAGCGCGAAATCGCGCGGATCGCGGTTGACCGGTGTGGTGTGCCTCGCGACATGTTTGTCGCGCATTTCCGGGGCAACGAGACCAACCCGGCGTGGCAGCAACAACTCATCACAGCAGGGCACCCGTTCAGTGGCGTGCTGGAGCGAAACCTCCCTGCGATCCAACTGGAACAGGAGAAGTTGCTGGCATTGCAAAAGCGGGTCGTATTGCCGCTCGATGACTTCAGGGAGGTCTGTCGCGCGATGACCGCAAGTGAAGCGAAAACGCTACGCGCGAAGGGCGAAATGATCGAAGCGAACCTTCGACTGGTGATTTCGATCGCGAAGCGGTACGTGAACCGCGGCCTGCTGTTTCTCGATCTGATACAGGAAGGCAATATCGGCCTGATGCGCGCCGTTGACAAGTTTGAATACCGTCGCGGCTACAAGTTCTCCACCTATGCGACCTGGTGGATCCGGCAGGGCATCAGCCGGTCGGTCGCGGATCAGGCGCGCACCATCCGGGTCCCGGTTCACATGATTGAGTCGATCAATAAACTGAAACGGATCTCGCGCCAGATCCTGCAGGAGACCGGCCGGGAACCCGATGCCGCCGTGCTGGCGGAGCGGATGGAAATGCAGGAGAACAAGGTTCGCGCAATGCTGCGGATTGTCAGGGAGCCGGTTTCCCTGGATGCGTCCTTCGGCGAAAACGACGACACGTCGGTAGGCGACCTGATCGAGGACCCTGCGGCGATTTTGCCCGACGATGCAGCGCTGCATGCCAGCATGCGGGATGCCGTCAGCGAGGCGCTCACGACGTTGACGCCGCGCGAAGCGAAGATTCTGCGCCTGCGTTTCGGTATCGAGAGCGGCCGGGATCACACACTGGAGGAACTCGGACACCAGTTTGAGGTGACGCGCGAACGGATCCGGCAGATTGAAGCCAAGGCACTGCGCAAGCTGCGACACCCGGCCCGGTCGGGGCGATTGAAGTCGTTCCTGGACGAGGAGTAGAAACCAGAGGCGATACACCGCCATAGGGGGCGGGTACACCGGATGAGAAATGAGGCGCCGCGGTGATGTGCAATCGCGACAGACTGCGCGACCGTATCAGGGCATTCGACGCGTGGGCACCAATACCTCGGACGACACGGCGTGAGCACCGGGCAAGGCTCGAGCGAGTATCAGGCCAGAAGGGTCGGGTGCTCTGGCCGGATGGCACGCTGCCGCCGGGTCACGGAAACGGCGGCAGCATGCGTTACCTATTCACCTGCACCAGCATCCGGAGTGATCATCGCGCGGTCAATGCGCGAATAGAAATACCATGAGCACCGAAAAAATCAATCTCGACATTCACAGGATTCTCACACTGCTGCCGCATCGCTATCCGATCCTGCTGGTCGACCGGGTGCTCGAACTCGAGCCGCATAAGCGCATCAAGGCGCTGAAGAACGTGTCAATCAATGAACCGTACTTCATGGGCCACTTCCCGAGTCGTCCGGTGATGCCGGGCGTGCTGATTCTGGAGGCGCTCGCGCAGACGGCTGCGCTGTTGACCTTCTCGGAAGAGCCGCATGATCCGGCCAGTACGCTGTACCTGTTCGTCGGCATCGACAATGCGCGATTCAGGCGCGTGGTGGAACCCGGCGACCAGCTGATCCTGAACGCGACGTTCGAACGACACATGCGCGGCATCTGGAAGTTCAAGGCACGCGCGGAGGTGGAGGATGCGGTGGCAGCGGAAGCCACTCTTATGTGCACGGTCAGACATGCGGATACCTCACGCCAGGACACCGCTTAGGGTGAGACGTGACCTTTGTAGTGGTCAAGTTATTTCGGACAGGCAGAGAGGTTCTTTCACTGTCAGTTTCGTCTCGTAGGCAGCGGGTGACAGATAACCCAAAGTCGAGTGCAAGCGTACGGCATCGACTGGAACGCAGTCAGCGACGCTCATGGGAATCGCTGCCACCTCGAAGCCTGTCGATTTCGCCATCCACTCGTTTCACGAATTTCGGGATGGGCGTATTGCTAAAACATGGCACCTGGAAGACCGGCTCGACGTTGTTCGTCAACCCAGAGAACTACCGCCGGGCCTGTCTTGAACACAGGCTCGGCGGGCAATTTTGCTACTGGCTGCCTATCATAGTGTTACGGATGCCGGTTTCCTGGTGCGTAAGGCACGCAGCGAGTGATGCTCCCGGAGGTTAAGAATCCCGATGACCTCGCCTGATTCGTGCCCGCCGCGATAGCGAAATAGCGATTCTGGTCCATGCCCGGGACTCACGCCGTCGCACAAGTTTTGTCCACAATCATCGCCAATCCTGGCGGCCCGCCGCCATCCAAATCTGGAAGAAAAGTTATGGAAAGTTCGACGAGACAACAAATTTCCGCAACGCTGATCCCCGGCGACGGAATCGGGCCGGAAGTGGTTGACGCCACGGTTCACATTCTTGACGCCTTAGGGTCGCCATTCGTTTGGGACGTGCATCATGCCGGTATGGCCGGGGTCACACACAGTGGCGACCCGCTACCAGTCGCGACGCTCGATAGTGTTCGCAGGAACAGACTCGCCCTCAAAGGCCCATTGACGACCCCGATCGGCGAGGGGTTCCGTTCTTCCAACGTTCGGCTTCGGGAAGAATTTCAGCTATTTGCCAACGTTAGGCCCGTACGTACCATTGTGCCCGGTCGCTACGACAAGATCGACCTCGTGCTCGTACGCGAGAACCTGGGCGGGTTCTATGTTGCGCATGAGTACTATGTTCCAGTCGGCAACGATCCGAAAGCAGTCGCGGTCGCGACAGGAGTTAACACACGCGATGCATGCGCGCGAATCACCAGATTCGCTTTTGAATACGCCTTGAAGCACGGACGAAAGAAGATCACTGTTGTCCATAAGGCCAACATCCTGAAGGCACTAACCGGATTGTTCCTGGAAGCCGCGAGAGACGTGGCCCGGGAGTACGCAGGCCGGGTGGAAATGAATGACATGATCGTCGACGCCTGTGCCATGCAGCTGGTGATGAACCCGTGGCAGTTCGATATGCTGCTGTGTACCAATTTGTTCGGGGATATTCTCTCGGACCAGTTAGCGGGTCTTGTCGGCGGACTTGGCATGGCTCCCGGTGCGAACTACGGCAATGACACTGCGATATTTGAAGCCGTGCATGGATCGGCGCCGGACATCGCCGGCAAGGGCGTGGCCAATCCCATCTCCTTGTTACTTGCGTCAGGTTTGATGCTTGACCATGTTGGCAAAGGTGACCTCGCCCAACGATTGCGAGCTGCAATCACTGAAACACTGAACACGGACCAGATCTGTACGCGCGACCTGAAAGGTGCTGCGTCAACGCGCGAGTTCGCTGATGCAGTGGTTCATCGGATCGAGAACTCCTAGTCCAGCGCGAGACGTTGAATCGTCATTTTCCACAAGACCGGATGCTCACGCGGTCACCTGCGCTTCGGCTCGCACATATGTCGATGTGCCATCCTGGCGCTGGCGCCCGCACTGCAGCCACGGCTCGGTGAGGTGTGCATTCAGCGATTCGCCCGCCAATATCCTCCTCATTGCTGACGGACGCACCGGCATTTGGCTGCGCGGCTAACGACGCAAAGCAGGGTCAACTCCGGCGTGATGCGGAAAACATCTCATCGACGAAAACGGGCAGGGTCGCGGCAGATCGGTCATCGCGCAGCGGACGGTGGTCTGCATGGGCGCGTGGTAGCGCTGCACCTGAGCGGCGGGCACCGACACCTGACGGTCGACGACCAGGGTGTTTGTACGTGGGCGTGACGCAGCCCGTGCCGTGATGCCGCCCACAGCAGCGAAGATCGCGTTCGTTTCGCCCTGCAACCGCAAGCGTTGTCGCAGCGATCGGCGCACAGTTATCGTCTTCGTGGTGGCGGACTCGTTGGACGATCTCAGGAAGACTCCAGAGATCCTGGAGAAGACCTGAAATGCACTTGTCGGGCGATGTGGTCTGGCGCCGGTGTGGGCAGGGACAAACCGGCGAAGGACTTCAATGTTGCAACCAACAGTGCTGGCATGAGCATTTCGCCGGTTTTTCAGATTTTCTTCAGATAACAGGCCTTGAGCATAAAGTTGCCAGCGTCCATCTTGCAGTCAACTTCATGATCACCGCCGACGAGGCGGATGCTCTTGACCTTCGTGCCCATTTTCAGCGTGATCGACGAGCCTTTGACCTTCAGGTCCTTGATCAGCGCGACCGAATCACCATCGGCAAGGACATTGCCGTTGGCGTCCTTGACGGCGGTATCCGCGTGATTGTCGTCGGACTCGCCTGCCGCAATGGGCCATTCGTGGCCGCAGTCGGCGCAGATATAGTTGTCGCCGTCCGGGTAAGTGTTCTCCATCGCGCATTGCGGGCAGGCTGGCACGTTCGACATGGGTTCCTTCCAGAGTACCGGTGTTTGAAGATCGGCAGTATACCCGCCCGGCAACAGGTTGCTGGCGTGAACGGACGGAATTCCGTGAAGAGGCGGTGAAGTGGGCAATGACCGACGGCGTTGGCATATTGGAGCCTGCGCGTCGGCTCTCGATATCGATGAAGATGCTGGCAAAGCGGGTGCGTGCCGCGAAGGCCAGGGATCAGGGGCGCGTCGGTCAGCATCAGAAACGGTTCACCGAAATCGAAGCCGGACTGGGACTGGTCCAGCGGCAGCGACGCTTACTAGCCCATTGGCGTCCACGGCTTCCGACCGACGTTGTACATGCCGGTAGATGTGTATCGGACGGGATGTACTGTATCGCCGCATTGTCATGCGGTGCTGGTTTTACCCTCTGGCTTTCGAGCAACTCGTCGCGCGGCTGTCCGGCGCCGACGTGCCGAGCCTCACTTCTTTTGCAGTCGCAGTTCGCGATGCTGGAGGCTTGCCGAACACGAGTCGATCGGGTGCTCAAACATGAGCCGCACAGGCGCATCAAGGCGCTGAAGAACGTGTCGATCAATGAGCCGTACTTCATGGGCCACTTCCCGAACCGTCCGGTGATGCCGGGCGTGCTGATTCTGGAAGCGCTCGCGCAGACGGCGGCGCTGCTGACCTTCTCGGAAGCGCCGCATGATCCTGCCAGCGCGCTGTACCTGTTCGTCGGCATCGACAATGCACGCTTCAGGCGGGTGGTCGAACCGGGCGACCGGATGATCCTGAACGCCACGTTCGAGCGTCACATGCGCGGCATCTGGAAGTTCAAGGCACGCGCGGAGGTGGACGGCGTGGCTGCGGCGGAGGCCGGTCTGATTTGTACGGTCAGGCACACGGATACGGACGGCCAGTAAGGCGCGCGACCCGGCTCCCGGCAGGGGCTGCTCCAGGATTTGGAGTTTCTCGCACGGCAGCCGCGGCGAACAATCAATGAATTAAAGACTAATTGCTCGCCCGTGACGGGTGCTGGATACCGTTTCGCGAACGAGACAGCACCCCTGCCCAGCAAGGTCTTGCGGGTAGCTGGCGTACGTCTTCATCCGGATCCTGAAGGCACCCCACATACGCCATAACGCGAATCTGTCCGGTCATGTCGGCCAGATCCAGCACTGTAGGGTACGCCCGAACGGATCAGTCGCCGTGTTCGACGCTAGACTACTGATAGGTGCATTTTTTGCAGTTTGGCAGCTGTCGGGGAGACGCCGCCATGAATCGGCCGCCGGTTCGATTTCCCCTTCGCGCAATTGGCTCCTTGTCACTGTGGAAGTGGCTTAAGTGGTCGCTTGCCGCGGCTTTTCTCGTTGCGCTGGTGATCGCGGCGCGCCTCGTTCAGATTGAAATCGGGACCTCCCGGCTCCAGGCGCGCTATCTGTCCGAACTGGGGCGCGATATCGCGTTTACCGTCGACGACGGCGCGAGCAACAGCATCCGGTTTCCCGCGAGCGGTCCGTACGACGTGCGTCTCGGCTACGCGTCGCTGCCGTCCTTCGAACAACGCCTTACCGCGCGCGGTTTTGCCGTCGCCTCTCAGGCGCGCGATTCCGCCAGGATGGCGTCACTGGCAGACGACGGCCTGTTCCTGCCGTACGACGAAAAGGATCAGGCCGGGCTGCTGCTGCGCGACGCGAGCGGCACACTGCTTTTCAGCGCGCGGTATCCGAACCGGGTCTACGACAGCTTCGACGCGATTCCATCGCTCGTCGTCAACGCGCTGCTCTTCATCGAAGACCGCTACCTGCTCGATCCCGACCAGCCGAACCGCAATCCGGCCATCGACTGGGGCCGTTTCAGCCGTGCGCTGTTCGATCAGGGCATGCGCGTGATCGACAGGCATCAGCCGACGCCGGGCGGCAGCACGCTCGCCACGCAAATCGAAAAATTCCGCCACTCGCCGGGCGGCCGCACCGCGACGCCGCCGGAGAAGCTGCGCCAAATCGCTTCGGCGTCCGTCCGTGCCTATCTCGGCGGGCCGCAGACGCTACCCGCGCGCCGGCAGATCGTCGTGCGCTATCTCAACTCGGTGCCGCTCGCCGCGAAGCCTGGCGTCGGCGAAATCAGCGGCATAGGCGATGGTCTCGCGGCATGGTACGGACGCGACTTCGACGAGGTCAATCGCATCCTGAGTGCGCCGGCTTCTGCCGAAATGCTCGGCACGCAGGCGCTCGCGTTCAAGCAGGCGCTGTCGCTGATAATCGCGCAGCGCGCGCCGTCGCGTTTCCTGCGTTCCGGGAACATGGAACTCGACCGCCTGACGGACAGCTATCTGCGCCTCCTGGCGGCCAACGGGGTCATCTCGATGTCGCTGCGCGACGCCGCGCTGGCGGTGCCGCTCGAACTGGATCGCGCGCCCACGGTACGCCCGGCGGTGTCATTCGTGACGCGCAAGGCCGTCACCGCGCTGCGTGCGCATCTGCTCACCACGCTCGGCGTATCGAGCTTCTACGACCTTGACCGGCTCGATCTGACGGCAACCGCCACACTCGACAACCGGGTCCAGCAAGCGGTCAGCGAAAGGCTCGCGAGCGCCGCCACGCGCGAGGGCGCACAGGCGGCCGGGCTGTACGGCTTCGAAATGCTGCGCGCGCAGGACGATCCATCGAAGATCGCTTACAGCTTCACGCTGTTCGAGCGCCGCGACGGGGCGAACCTCGTACGGGTCCAGACCGACAGCGTGAACCAGCCGTTCGACATCAATCAGGGCGCGCGCCTGAACCTCGGCTCGACCGCCAAGCTGCGCACGCTGATCACATACTTGCAGATCGTGTCCGCGCTGCATGCGCGTTATGCGTCGATGAGCGAGGCGCAACTGCACGACGTGAAGCCCGACAGGCAGGATGTGCTGACGCGCTGGGCGCTCGATTACCTGTCGCACACCTCGGACCGGTCGCTCAGCGCGATGCTCGATGCGGCGGTCGAGCGCAAGTATTCGGCGAGTCCCGGCGAGACGTTCTACACGGGTGGTGGCGCGCAGACTTTCAATAACTTCGAAGCAAGCGACAACAGCCGCATCCTCACCGTGCACCGCGCGTTCCAGCATTCGGTGAATCTGGTGTTCGTGCGGCTGATGCGCGACATCGTGCACTACGAGATGGTCCAGACTGCGGGACCGACGTCGCAATGGCTCGACGATCCTGCCACACGCGATGCCTATCTCACGCGTTTTGCCGATCAGGAAAGCCGTGTGTATATGCACCGATTCTATACGAAGTATCGCGGCAAGACAGCCGACGAAGCGCTCGCCATCCTGCTGCCTGACGTGCGCAAGTCGTCGCCCAAAGTCGCGACCGTATTGCGCAGCGTTGCGCCAGATGAGCCGCAAGCATGGTTCGACGCGCAGATGCGCTCCGCGCTGAAGCGCACGCCTGCGGCATCGCTGTCGTCGGACGATCTCGCGAAGCTCTACACGAAGTACGGCATCGACAGATTTAATTTGAACGATCGCGGCTATATCGCAAGCATTCATCCCCTCGAACTGTGGACGGTCAATTACCTGCGGGACCATCCGCTCGCGACCGGGAGCCAGTTGCAGGAGGCGAGCCGCGCCGTGCGTTTCACCGCGTATTCGTGGCTCTTCAAGACGCGCTACCACGCGACGCAGGATCGGCGCATCAAACGTATGGTCGAATTGCAGGCTTTCGCCGAAATCGGCAAATCGTGGCGCGCGCTGGGCTACCCGTTCGCGACGCTCACGCCGTCGTACGCAGCGGCGATCGGTGCGTCGGGCGACCGGCCGGTCGCGCTCGCACAGCTCGTCGGCACGATTGCGAATGGCGGCAAGATGCTGCCGACGCAGACCTTTGCCGAACTCGAGTTCGCGAAGGGCACGCCCTATGAGACGCATTTCACGCGGGCAGCGACGACGCCGCGCACGGCGTTGTCGCCGGAGATCGTCGATGTGGTGCATGGCTTGTTGCGCGACGTGGTGCTCGGCGGCACGGCGAGACGTCTTGCGCCCGGCATGACGTTCCCCGACGGACAGACGCTCGACGTGTATGGCAAGACGGGAACGGGCGACCAGCGCTTCAATGTGTTCGCCCGCGGCGCACGCCTGATCGAATCGCGTAAGGTTAACCGGAGCGCGACGTTCGTCTTCGTGATCGGCGATCGCTTCTTTGGCACGCTGACCGCCTACGTGCACGAGCCCTATGCGGCGCGCTACGCTTTCACGAGTGCGTTGTCGGTGCAGTTACTGAAGTCGCTGGCGCCCGCACTGCAGCCGTTGCTCGATGGTGGTAAGCATTCGGCGAGCTTGTCTTCGACGGGGAGCGGGGAATCGCTACAGCGCGGTCAATATTCACCCGCGAATCCAATCTCCGTCCGCTAATGGGGCTGCTCATAGAAGGGCACCCCAGATCAAATCAAATGTCGGGCAAAGCTGGACCTGGGCGAGCGGCGGCGGCCGCCGATAACGGCCCGTGTCTTCGTACGAAGTTGCAACAGATCGTGACGCAGTCCGTCCGGATCCCAACAGAAGCGTACGCACATCTCGTCGAGCCGCCCGAGAGAATGCAGTATGGCGTTGCATTGAATGCTCCCGCCGGGCGCGCACAGCGCGGTGGCATTGACCCGGTCGCGAGCCGTTTGAATGGGGTACTGGTTCGTTACCGGGCGTGACCGCCCCGTTAAGATATCAATGTCGTCGGCGTCCCGCCTCATAGGCGCCGAACCTTGCCTGCTCGGCGGAGATCTCTCCCGATGCTTCGTCTCAGGCAACAGGCTCAAGAAGCGGCGCTACCCGATCCCGTGCCGGTCGTCTGTAGGGTGTCCCTGACACGCGTTGGACCTATTCCTACAGGTCTTTTGTCAATCGCTGACTTTTCTCCTGCTCAGGGTTCGATGACACTGGATCGGTCCGGACGCCAATCGTCGCGCCCGAGCGACGTTCGTTCATCGTCGACGGCTCGATAAGCTGCCGGCCAACGGGCACCCGACCCGGGAAGCGATGCCTGCCATTCACGAATGGCAACCACGCGCTTGAGCATATGGAAAACATCACACGAACATGATGGGCCTGCTGCGCACTCTCTCTTTTTTTGCACGACGCAAAATGCACCGTCTGCCGGAGGTCAGCTTCGAGACGAGGCCGACGGACGTCGGATCGCCCGCGCTCGTCAACCAGGTGTGGGAAGTCGCGATCTGCAACGCGACCGGCGAGAAGGTTGGGGAGGCGGAGTATGGCCTCTCGCCGCGCACGGATCAGGTGTATGTGCATCGACTCGAGATTCTGGCGCCCGTGAGACGCCACGGCTACGGTCTCGCGTTCCTGCTGATGCTGCACCGAAATTACCATCTGCCTGTCACGCCGATCGCTGAAACGCATGACGCCGGGCCGTTCTGGGGGACCGTGCGCAAACTCCAACCGGGTGGGCTTGTCGTGATGTCCAGCCTGTCGCGCGCCGACTGGCTGGACGAGCGTGCCCGCTGGCGGTGCCTGCAGGCTGAGCTGCCAGGTTCGAGCAACGCATCGCCTGCCGACCAGGATGTCGGCAAGCCCTGAAACCGAACGCGGGCGTGCCGCACGCCTCCCAAGGCAAAGCCCGTGAGCGCGTTGCGGACGGCGCCGCCAGCGATCGGCCCCCGTCTGCACGCGCAAGTCGCCCGCCTGGCGTCGGTCCACGTCGCGCTTCTCCTACACGGCGCTGACGAAGCAGGGGCTCGCGGTGAGCGCCGTGCCGGCGACGATGAAGGGGTGCACCCCGAAATGTCCGGCAGCTGCATTGGTCGCGGTGCAGCAATCCCCATTATGATTTGCAGGGTACCTGGTCGGGATCCTCGTTAGTTGAACGTGCTGGGCTGAGGGACCCGGCCCGGCTGGAAGAGGCGCGCCGCTCGGCACGCGCGGCCAGCCCAGTTTGCCGCTTTATTGGGACCGAACAACACCTATACTGAATTACACGTTCCTTTCGACATGCCGTCAGTCGCCGTTCCGGAACCGGTTGGATGCCGACCGCCGCCGGGTTGTACGCACAGCGCAGGCACGGTACTGAGGGGCGCGGCGCGGAAGCACGGGCATCTGCTCCCCGCTGGGAGAGAAAGCATGTTCAAGCATCTGCTGGTGCCGACCGACGGGTCGCCACTGTCCGAGGAAGCCATACGCATGGCTGTCGGGCTCGCCAGGGAGTTCGACGCGAAGATGACCGGGCTTCATGTCATCCCGGAATTCCATCTGCTGACGTACGACACTGAGATGCTGGCCGACACCAAGGCCGAATACTCAGAGCACGCCAGGCACCATGCCAAGCAATACCTGGCCTGGATCGAGAGGGCTGCCACGGACGCAGCCGTGCTATGCGACACTACCTCGGTCGTGAGCGATCATCCGTATGACGCGATTATCAACACCGCACAGGAGCGACATTGCGACCTGATTGTGATGGCGTCGCATGGCCGGCGCGGCGTTCAGGGGCTCCTGCTTGGCAGCGAGACGCAAAAGGTGCTGACTCACAGCACCATACCGGTGCTGGTGCATCGTGGCCCGTAAGCGAAGCCCGGTGTACCAATAGGTACCGGCTTCCTGGGCGACAAACGTCGTTGAAAGTTGCGCATAACTTGCGTGCTCAACGGATTTTTCGCTTCGCCATGGCAACAGAGGCATCACCTGCGCGAGGCCGGGGCCGGTGGCCATCATCGACATTTACGGATAGGGCGGGGGCACTGACGTCAGAATCAGGCCGAGTTCCGTGTTGTCCCGAAAGTCCATGTGGATCAGATTCAGATGGACAACAGCGCTGGACGGCACAACGAGGGTTGGGTTAGTCAGACCATCCACCTTGACGCATGATCGCCGTGCCCGGCTGGACGGCGATCATGCCGATCGTGATGACTTCGCCGGTATAGTTTATTCGCGTTCAATCTAGGGCCTTCGCTCGCAGCAGGGCCTACACGAGGTAGACAAACAGTATGAGCGTCGACAATGCGGCGAGCCACGTCATCCAGGAAGTCATGCACGGCCTTGAAGGGCACGGTGGAGTTTGCGCAGCCAACTGCAAATGCTGCAACCAGTCCGCCGAATGCAGCGATGACGATGAGGTAAAGCAGATCCACGACGATACCCGTCCAATGACGGACCATCCCGGAGTGAAGCCTAGCGACCGCGTCCTGTCATCCGACATCGATTCAATACCCATATAGATGCAACCGTCAGCGGAGCGGTTCAGCACATAAGGTTTTTAGTTTGCCGGTCGCGTACAGACCTCGTCCGGTCATGCCCATAAATCCGAAGCCGCGACCGCTAAACAAACCCCTCCGCCCTGTCCTCGGCAGCGTAAACGCTTACCTTGTTCAACCCCCAAGCAGGATTTAGCGAAAACAGGGCCATTCGACTCGGCGAGTGCCCTCATGTCACCTACACTGAAATTGAACCGCGCAGGCTTGCATGTGGCTGCGCCACAAACGGGGTCCCTCCCGCATTAACGACGATAGTCATCGCTGGCAAGCATCGCACGGTCGCGTTCGGCGGCGACCGAGGAATTCGTATCGCCTCCGGATGTGTTTCAGGTGCTAACCACCAAGGAGGCGGTTTATGAACAGTCAATTCTCCAACCCAGCACCGTTGGGGCTCGCCGGGTTCGCGTTCACCACATGGATGCTCAGCATGGTGAACGCCGGCTGGTTCAGCGCAGATGCCTTGGGGCTCGTGCTGGCGCTGGCGTTCGCTTTCGGTGGCACGGCGCAGATGATCGCGGGTGTGCTCGAATTTCCGCGCGGGAATACCCTGGGCACGGTGGCGTTCCTCAGCTACGGCGCCTTCTGGTGGTCCTTTGCGCTATTTGTCTCGTTCCTCGGCACCAAGGTGCCTGAAGCGTTCGTCGGCTGGTATCTGTTCGTGTGGGGCGTCTTTACGTTCTACATGTGGATTGGCTCACTGCACACGAGCACGTCCGTGCAAGTGGTGTTCCTGTCGTTGTGGATCACCTTCCTGCTGTTGGCCATCGGCGCATGGACCGGCTCGAGTCTCGCCACGCACGTCGGCGGCTACGCGGGCTTGGTTACGGCCGCACTGGCGTTCTATGCGTCGGCGGCCATGGTGATCAACGAAAGCTTCGGACACACCGTGCTTCCGACACACCCCTACGCACAACCTCATCCTCAGGCAGCGTAGCGGCTCGGCGGCCGGCGCGCGTCAGGCGCGTCGGCCAGCCGGCCCTGTGCCGCAACCCTCTGCCTCTAGCCTGGCGCCAATGGCAACCGGGCCGGTCCGCGCTCGGCGGTGCGGTTCGTTCGCGCGTCAGGCCTTCTGCAGGATCTCAACTGCCCGATTGGCGTCGTCCAATGTGTCAAGTGCAACATAGACGACGAACTGCGAGCCAATGACGGAAGCTGAAAAACCGCGCAGGTTGATTCCTGCATCGCTTAGGCGTCTAGCCAATTGAGCAGCAATCCCCGCTTCGTCGTGGCCGGCAATACGGACTGAGTGAAGGGTGTTGGTCACATTGAATCCCACTTGCGCTGCTGCGCGAGTTTCGCGGTCTCCCTGCAACGGGGTGACAAAGACAACCCCCTTGCCAGGTTCATCAGGAGTGCGTCGTGCGACGCCAAACTTCAGGTCGGCCCCCGGAATCTCCAAGCGCTGTCAATGCTTCCGCAAGGCGGCCAGGCCGGTCAGGTATCTCCGCTGTCCGCTGTCCAGACGTCAACCTGCTCGACGAGAAGGTCCATAGTCTTCACCTTTCCATTTACCGCCTACCTGGAAATCTAGTCGACGGCAGACCCGCAAACAAGTTCGCGGCTACTGGAGCCATACGTTGCGCTCTGCGGTAGACGCCGGCCGGATTTTGGAAGCGACGATCTTCTCATTCAATGGTCGGATCATTGCGCTCCAGTAACGCAACAGCTACAACCAACGGCGTCCGTCGCGATGCGCGGTCACCACGATCATCAGCACAAGCGGTTTCTTTCGTCGTCGCGCAACAACTGCGCGTCCTCCGCTTGGCACTTCGTAGTCCTTGAACTTTAATTGTAGTTGCATGGTTGTATCCATGAGCTTCCATCCGCAGCGGACATGCGCTTCGTTGTACTGCCGTACTCCAAGGTGACGACACAGCGACGGTGGAGTTCCGCCTGATCAGGGAGAAACCATCATGTCGCAGAGCAAGTCGCCGCGCCGTGGCGCCGCAGCGCAGCAAATGGGCACCGTTTCCGAGGCGCAGATCGCAGTGCATTGGCCCGAAGAGGATTACGTCCTGCCTCCGGCCAGTTTCGTCGCGCAAGCGAACCTGACCGACGAGAACATTTTCTCGCGCTTTACCCTCGACAAGTTTCCCGAATGCTTCAAGGAGTTCGCGGACCTGCTCGACTGGTACGAGCCGTGGACAACGACCTTCGACGCGAGTCATCCGCCGTTCTGGCGCTGGTTTGTTGGCGGCAGGATCAACGCCTGTTACAACTGCGTCGATCGGCACCTTCCGGCCCACAAGAACAAGACTGCACTCCATTTTGTTCCCGAACCAGAGCAAGACGTCGTGCAGCATGTCACCTATCAGGAGCTCTTTGTCCGCGTCAACGAATTCGCCGCCTTGCTGCACGACTACTGCGGCTTGAAAGCCGGCGACTGCGTCACCCTGCATATGCCGATGGTGGCGGAGTTGCCGATCACGATGCTAGCTTGCGCGAGACTCGGCGTGATCCACTCGCAAGTGTTCAGCGGCTTTAGCGGCAAAGCATGCGCCGATCGCATCGTGGATTCCGAGAGCCGCCTATTGATCACGATGGACGGCTACTGGCGCTCCGGCAGTCTGCTCGACCATAAGGAAAAGGCCGACATCGCATTTGGGGCGGCGTTCAACGAGGGCCATCCACCCGAAAAGGTGCTGATCTGGCAGCGCTACCCCGGTAAGTATTCGAGTGCTGCAAAGCTCGTCGAGGGACGCGACGTCATCATCAACGACGTGCTGAAGACTTTCCGCAGCCGACGCATCGAACCCGCAGTGCTGCCCGCGGAGGCGCCGCTGTTCCTGATGTACTCCAGCGGTACCACCGGACTTCCAAAGGGCTGCCAGCATGCAATCGGCGGCTACCTCGCCTACGTCACGTGGACATCGAAATACATCCAGGACATCCATCCGGAGGACGTGTACTGGTGCATGGCGGACATCGGTTGGATCACGGGCCATTCCTACATTGTCTACGGTCCGCTGGCGCTTGCCGCGTCCTCGGTTATCTACGAAGGGGTACCGGGTTATCCGGACGCAGGGCGGCCGTGGCGTATCGCCGAAACGCTGGACGTCAATATCTTCCACACGTCGCCGACCGCCATACGGGCGTTGCGGCGCAGCGGCCCCGAAGAGCCGGCGAAATACCACTACCACTTCAAACACATGACAACCGTGGGCGAACCGATCGAGCCCGAAGTCTGGAAGTGGTATCACCAGGCTGTCGGCAAGGGCGAAGCGGTGATTGTCGACACGTGGTGGCAAACCGAAACGGGCGGGTTCCTCTGCAGCACGGTCCCGGCAATCCACAAGATGAAGCCCGGCAGTGCCGGTCCCGGGATTCCCGGCATTCACCCGGTGATTTACGACGATGACGGCAACGAGCTTGCGCGCGGTTCCGGCAAAGCAGGCAACATCTGCATTCGCAACCCGTGGCCCGGCGCGTTCCAGACCATCTGGAAGGCCCCCGATCGCTACGTGAGCACCTACTACTCCCGCTATTGCAAGGACCCCAACAGCAAAGACTGGCGCGACTGGCCCTACATGGCAGGGGATGGTGCCCTCGAGGCGGCGGACGGCTACTACCGCATACTGGGCCGCATCGACGACGTGATCAACGTCGCCGGGCATCGGCTCGGCACCAAGGAGATCGAATCGGCGGCGCTGCTGATGCCCGATGTCGCTGAAGCGGCAGTCGTGCCGGTGGCCGACGAGATCAAAGGCAAGGTGCCGGAACTCTACGTTTCTCTAAAGCCGGGAAGGAAGCCGTCGCCTGAGATCGAGAAGCAGGTCTCCGACGTGGTTGTTTCCAGAATCGGTGCGATCGCCCGGCCACATCGGGTCATCATCGTTCCGGATATGCCGAAGACGCGTTCAGGCAAAATTATGCGCCGCGTGCTTTCAGCCATCTCCAATCACCGGGATCCGGGCGACGTATCGACGCTCGCCAATCCGGAAGTCGTGGATACGATCAAAGGGCTGGTCACGTAGACGGAACGGCTATGGTGCAAATAGCGATCAACGAATCGGCCAGAGTGTCAGTCTGACCGATTTGAGGAGCCGCGATGAGCAAGCTCAAGAGTCTGGACGGGCTGTTCGCCGGCCGTCACTTTGACCGTGATGTGATCATTCTTTGTGTGCGCTGGTAGCAGAGGGGAAGGAGTATCTGTCATGGATCTTCTCGTGGAACGTGTGGATGTTTGGGCTGCATCCATCCAGGACAAGCCCGGTGGCCTTGCGGACGTGCTGGCTATCTTGCGGACTGCGGGGGCCGACCTGCAATTCGTTGTTGCCCGGCGCGCACCGGAAAAGCCGGGCGAGGGAGTCGTGTTCGTTACGCCGCTGCAGAGTGACAGCGAAATCCGTGCAGCCGCACAAGTGGGATTTAATGTTACCCGCAGCCTCCACGCCGTTCGGGTCATGGGTCTGGATCGACCGGGCGTCGCCGCGGAGTTGACCGGGAAGCTTGCCGAAGGGGGAGTCAACCTGCGCGGTTTCTCGGTCGCCGTGGTCGGCACACAGTTTGTCGCCTACGTGGGGGTGGACTCGATGGACGATGCCACGAAGGCTATAGAAATCCTGGGGAATACCTGAAACACCCTGCCCGGTAATGAGGTCGATCGGACGCGCGGTCGGTACCGGTGGTAGCGATGACGGAACGCGAGCCTGCTGCTGCGCCAGCCGTGGGATCGACGATGGCACGTCGCGCGCGGCTGGTCGCTGCCGTAGCGCGGTGGCAATGCTCACAATCGGCCAGATCAGGCGGCTGAACCCGTTTGCAGCATGACGAACGTCTTGCGCCAGTGCTTTTTGCGACATTACGACGTCGGCGCCGAAGCAAAGACCGTCGCCAGGGAGAGCGGTGTCCGTTTTCCATGGTGTTGCCAGCAAGTTCCAATAAGATAAAAGAACTGACGCGTCGAGTCCGTTACCCGGCGAGCTACTGTGGTGCAGCAGCTGTACCAAAGCGGTCGCCCGACCGGGCCCAAACACCAACCTTCATTGCTGGCACATGATTGGGCCATGAACGTTTAAGTGTTCATGAGAAACGGATTTCAAACTTGGAGCCGTAACCACCGAGCAACGTTTCGATCTCGGCATCGATGGTGTCTTTAGTCCAGGTGACGAAGCGACGCCAGTGGTATTTGGCGTGCTTCCAGAGGATTTCGATGAGATTGAGTTCAGGACTGTAGGGCGGCAGATAGAACAGCACCATGCGATGCTCGAGAAACCACCGGTCGATGATTTCCTGATCAAGGTTGTGATGGATCGAGGCGTTGTCGAGGACGATCACCGTTGTCAGGCCGGGCGTGCTTTCCCGTGCAATCCGATCGAGAAACTGGACGACGTCGGGACGCTTGATCGTTGTGTTGCGCGCTTGGTACTTCAGCAGGTTGGCGCCGAAATCCAGTGCACCGAGAACCGAGCGTTTGCAGTGAGGCTGCGGGAATACACGGTGGGGTTCACCGACAGGCGACCAGCCGCGCTGCACCGGGGGCGAAGCACTGAACCCGGACTGATCGAAATAGAACAGCTGGCATGCTCCATCGAGTGCCGCCTGCTGTAGCTTCACGAGGGTGGCAGCTTTCACGGTGAACTCCTCGGCGTCGCGCTTTTTTTCAGCGAGTAACGACCGCGCTTATAGGAAAATCGAGCGCGCTTAAGCGCAACCGACAGCGTCTCCAGACGACAGGGAAACGGCACTTCATGAACTTCCTCGACACGTTGCGCAATCTGTCTGAGCGTCATCAATTCGGCGCTCGCCGCCTCGATAGCGGTGGCGATCATGGCTTCGGACAGCGACCGGGGGCGTCCGCCCTTATGGCCGACCAGCAGACCGCACAGGCCATTGTCGTGCCACGCGTGGATCCAGTTGTACACGGACTTGTCGCTCACTTCGAGCTCAAGCGCAGTCTCATGTACCCGTCGGCCGCTGTCGAGCAGCAACAGTGCCAGTCCGCGGGTCCGGAAGTCCTGATGAGGATGCTTGCGCGACAGCTGTTGCAAGGTCTTCTTCTCCGGTTCGCTCAATTCAACAACGTATTTCATCGGCAGGTCGTCGGGTTTGGTTACCCATCAGACTTGATATCGTGAAATTCGTTTACTCGAAACACTTAATAGCGCCAGCACCATTATAAATCGGGGGATATATTGTGGATTTTAAAACACTCAAACAATTGGAAGACGCAAAAAAGAAGCTGGCTCCGCTGCAAGAAAAAGCAGTTGAACGGATTAAAAATGAAACGGATATTTCCATTCATAATTGCATCGATGATTTTCGATCATACTTCGAAAGCAACGGATTTACGGTTGATGGTGCAGGCAAACAATTCACGGCGAAATACGAGAATGCAACAATTGGTCTCACCATTGATGATAAAGCGCGCCTTGGCGCCTTTGCTGTTTTCACGCTAACCACGCCTCCCGATTTTTCCACGACTCCTTTCGAAGTTTTACTCGTTAGCGTCGGCCACAGCAGCCAATCAACAACGATCCACGCGGGGCAAACGACACTATTAACTCAAATCGAGGATCAGATTGCGGACTTTGAAAAATCCCTAAACGAACCGCCTCCAAGATTTGAGTTCATAATCCGCGGAAAACAGGCCTCCCGCGATAGCCCCGCACAAAATTTGAAGTTCCAGACATTCCGCGATTTTCTGAATAAGACTTTCCCTTAAATCACCCTTTCAGGGTTATTTAGTCGGCCTTGCAGAATGCCGTGAAGCGAGACGCGGCGTGGGAATAGGCGTGAATAAGGGGTTGCAGAACTCCCAGATTCTTCTGCGGCGAGGACTATTTCCAGCCGCGCCTGCCGTGCGATCCGACCAACCTGGTGCGTTTTCGGCAGGCGCTGGGCGAAGCGGGTGTCGAAGAGTTGCTGGCGACGACGATCGCGGCAGCGATACAGATGAAGGCGGTGACATAGCGGCAATCATCTCAACACGACCGGACATGCTGCTTGACGTTATCCAGCCCTGCAGCGCCAGCCCGACGGAGGGGACTCCAACCGCTTCGTTCGGCTCGACAGCTGCCGCCGTTTGCCTATACTCCATCGCGCGAGCCCCCTCGATGTCGAAACGATGCAGTGTGCTCCTGCTGCAAGGCCAACACGCGCTGCATGGCAAAGTAGTCGGAAGTGACGCGGTCGTAAAGCCGGGCGAGATACGTGTTCAACGCGCAGTGCCACATGGTGTGGGCACTGGCGCCTGGCCTTGAACAGGGGATCTGTGCGGCAACGCAGCGAGCACTTATCGCTTGCGCCGGAAACCGCCCCGGACGAGGGTGTGGGCAACAAGACTGCGGTGAGCGTGCCGTGGCCGGGCTTCATGAACCGTTTTGCGCTCGCCGGCGGGTCGTTCGCCGTGCCAGGCAACGCGGATCACACAGCACGACGGCTGCGCGTGCGGCGTAACAGGTGGTGTTTCGCCACGCCACACGGCTGGGTGCGACCGCTGCCGCAGACATTCTCCAACGGGCCATCATCGGCCTCGGCATGAAAAGACTTATAGCGGCTGGATGTTCGCTGCCTGCTTGCCCTTCGGGCCGTTCTTCACTTCGAAGCTGACCTTCTGGTTCTCCTGCAGGGACTTGAAGCCTTCCCCGCGAATTTCTGAAAAATGTGCGAACAGATCTTCGCCGCCGTCATCCGGCGTGATGAAGCCAAAACCTTTCTGTTCATTGAACCACTTGACCGTACCGGTTGCCATTTGCTCTTCCTGATCATTAACGAAAGCGTTGCACGAATCCTGTCTGGCGTCATATCTCACGGAACAGGGGCCATGATCGTCGGCGCCCGGTCGTGCTGTAAGCGTGGGCAACGTCCATTAAAGCAGAATTACAAACAATCCAGATGCGCAGTTGGCCCGGCGTTTACCCTGTCGCTTGCCCATGAATTTTCCAATAACCGCAACGAGGGCGAGTTTCGTCGAGGCTAGACGTTGACGTTGTTCGACTAGGTGCGGCTCGTGAGCGGACGCGAATCGGGCGGCGAAAGAGGCTCAAAAAAAATTGATCACGTGTTGATATTTCGGAGCGGGCGGGATTAAGATGACTTTCCCGCGGCGTGTGCCAGGCGCCCGGTCAGCCAGGGCCTCGCGTGCGAGGTCGCGGTATCCGCCAACCGGGCCACGCTCGCGGCGCGAGGGCTGTCATTCAGGCTCCCCAGCAAACGTAAGACCTATACCCCAAGAGACGCAGATGCTGAGTCCACATGAATTCGCGACGCTGATGCTGGTCAAGAACGCCCCCGATCAACTCGGCCCGGGTCACGCGGATCTGGATGCGCTGCTCAGGCACGAACTGGTCGCCTTGGACCAGCACCCGCATGGCCAACCACGCCCTTACGTCACCCGCCACGGCGAGGCCGTCCTCCACGCTGTCACGCGGCTTCACTGAGGGTCGACTCACAACCCACGGACGACCCACTAACGGCGTCGCGTTTGTCGCCTGATCGGGCGACAGCGCTCACGCCCGACGGTACCTATCGATGCCTGCGACTGACAGCAGGAAGACACGCACGTAATCAGTAGTCCTTGCAACCAACGTTTGGCCATTTTGCGCCGTTACCGAGCCAGGCGGTTTCGCCGTTCGTCGATCAACCCGGTCCGTCGCGCCAACCTCGCCGTCCGGCTCCCCGGACACGTGATGGATCGACTTTCAGGAGCTTCATCATGAGTCTGTTGCCGCCCGAGCAAATCGCGGCCACGCAAAAAGCCAATCTCGACACGCTGTTCGGTCTGACCAACACGGCATTCGAAGGCTTTCAGAAGCTGGTCGAACTGAACCTGCAGGCGGTCAAATCGACCCTCGCCGAAGGCCAGGACAACGTGCTCAAGGCGCTGTCGGTCAAAGATCCGCAAGAGCTGGCCGCCCTGCAGGCCCGCCTGATGCAACCGACGGCCGAGAAGATCCAGTCTTACAGCCGTCAGGTGTTCGCGATCGCGGTGGCGACGCAAGCCGAATTCGCGAAGGTCGCCGAGGCGCAATACGAAGCGCATAACCGCCGGGTGCAAACGCTGGTCGACAAGGTCGGGCAGAGCGCGCCGGCCGGGTCGGAAGCCGCCGTTACGGCGTTGAAGTCGGCCATCACGGCCACCAATACGCTATATGAAACGGTCCACCGGGCCACGACTCGCAGCAGGCGGTCGAGCAGGCGTCGCGCGCCGCGAAGAAATAACGCGGGGGCGGGCGGCCGTCGTCTCTACGTCGCGGAGCCCGCCGGTAGCGCACGGCGCCCCCGCCTGCACTCGACTGGCGGCGGGGCGCCGTCACCCAGCGTCGTTGACCATTAACCCGTTGAAAGAGGATTGAACCATGTCCGAGCGGCTGGCCTTGGTGACGGGCGGAATGGGCGGGATTGGCGAAGCGATCAGCGTCGAGCTCCATGACGCGGGTTACACGGTGGTGGTCACCCATTCGCCGAACAATACGGGTGTCGAAAGCTGGCTCGCGCGGATGGCCGCGGATGATCGGCAATTCCACGCCTATGCGGTCGACGTCGCTGACTATGGCGCCTGCCAGCACTGTGCGGAGAAAATCATGAACGAGGTCGGCCCGGTCGACATCCTGGTGAACAACGCGGGCATTACACGCGACGCGAGCTTCAGGAAGCTAGACAAGGAGAGCGCGCCATTCCGGGGGCTGGATCCTCTATGCCGCGTGTTTTTGCGCCGCTTGCTCTTCCGCTCTCATTCCCGGAAACCAGCGACCGAAGGTTTTCCGCAGATCGTCGTTCAGGACCTGTACGCGGGTCTGCAGCAGCAGATGCGCGCCGCGCTGGGTCCAACGCATCTGCTGCTTTTTCACAAAGCGCTTGCTGACCACGTAGTTCACGGTCGACTCGACAAACGCTGTTGAAATCGTCTCGTCGTGCCGGTAGCGGTCGCCGTAGTTCGGAATGAACGCCTGGTTGGCTTCGATATAGCTGTGGAATTCCCGTACTGCCTTCTCCAGTTTATTCTTGTTCGCCGGGTTTTCTTCCAACATCCCCAGGTCGTCATCCAGGTCACTGATCCGTTGCATGGCGTGCAGGACATTGCCGTGCCAGAGATTCCATTTGAGACTTTCCAGGTGTCTCTCCAGGTCGGCCAGCGCGGTTGCAGTTTCCGGGTGTTTGTCGTCGGGCTTCAGTTCCGCCGTCATTCCCTTGACCATCTGCTTCATCACCGTCAAGCGCATGGTGATGTGGAACCAGTCGAGCAGATGTTCGGATTCCGGGCTGAGATAGTGCTGCAAATGCCGCACAGTGTCGCCGCCATCCGACAGAAACACAACTTGCTGATTCATTTGCAGACCCTGCGATTTCAGCACCTCGTAAAGCCGGCGCTTGGGCTTGGTGTCGTACTTGTTGACGAACGCAAACACCTTGGCGCCGCCCTCGCTCTGGACACTCTTGCCGGCAATGATTTCGAACCAACCCTCGGCTTTCGACTTCTGGTCCGCAGCATGCACATAGCCGTCGTCCAGGCCGACCGTCAAGGGTGGCCCCGGTAGCGGTTGTTTCGCCCAATCGCTGGGACAACCTTCAATAAACTGGAACTGTTCCTCGCCCAGCTCACCCTCGATCCGTTCGGCAACACGTTGCAGGTGGCGCCGCATGGACGTGGGGCTGATCTCGTCGGCGATCGGCAGGATTTCCGTCAACAATGCGACGCTCAGCCCATAGGACATCAGCGAAGCGAACCTGGTCTCCAGATACAGCAGTTCCGGCGCGCAATGCGTGCTCAGCAGCTCTGCCAGGGGACCTGAACTATGACGGCCGTGGTTTTGGCAGGGGCAGTCGTGAAGACGCGGGCTGACGAGGTTGAATTTCCCGAACAGGGTCCGATAAACGAGGGGATGTCGCCCTTTCCGGGTCCGGTGCGCGCCGCAGTCTGGGCAAGTCTTGAATTTCTCGAGGTATTCCACGATCTGCCCGGTGACCACGGCCTGCTGCATGCCGTGTAGCAACCCTTTCGCCTCCGCGAGTGTCAGGCCGAGTTCCTCCGGCCGCAGCGCACCGCGCTCCAGCCGGGAGATTTCTTCGACCTTCTCCGGTTCGCCGTTTTCGGCTTCAATGACTACCTGGATTCGCACTTTCATCGCCGCCTCCTGTCGATTGCCGCATCCCGGCCTCATCGTGGGTCACGTATTGCCTGAGCCGGCGGTTGACCCCGCGCCGGTCAAACTCATCCAGTGTCAGCCATTCGCGCAACTCTTCGATGTCCTCGCCCCGATTCCGAATGGCCTCAATGTCGTTGGCGTCCAGGTCGTCCCGGATGTCCTCGAGTAAATCCTCAACGTGCGACGGGACCGCATCCCGTCGTGCCATGAAGGCTTGGGGGCCGCCACAGTCTTCCGGCGGCGCCCTCCGCTTGCCGCCAATGCAACACGGATAGGTGCGCCTGTCGTCCAACGCCAGGCGCGCTTCAACGCGCACTTCGTGTTGCGAGCCGTCCCCGAAGTCGTACTCGTAGCGGAGGCGTGAATCTGAAATCGCACAGTCGAACCTGGTCCGGATCAGTCGAGAAGCTCGTGCCGCCGTCGTGGTACACGCCATAGTCCTGGCCATGGATATGAAACAGATTCAAATGCGCGTCGCTCCAGCCGAAGGCGATCTGCAGCGTGTAATGCAGGTCCGCGATCGTGCTGTCGCTGCGCACCAGTAACCGGCGCCAGATCATCGGACTGCTCTGGCGAATCCATATGTGGAGCCGGTAAGCCACGGCGCTGGTTGCGTTTGGCATAGTCATCTACGTCTTAGTAGACGACCGTCAGAATCACCTGATTTTGACGGTTGAAAACGATGCTCTGCAAGGCCCGCCAGGACTGGGGCCTGGGCACGAGAATCGGAGGGGTTTTTGACCATGCGTGCAGCGGTCTATACCCGCGTGTCCACCCCGGACCAATCCACCGACCGGCAGCGGCGGGAATTGCGCAACTACGCGAAAGCCCGCGGCTGGAAGATCGTGCGGGAAATGCAGGAAACCGTCAGCGGCGCGTCACAAAAGCGGCCGCTGCGCGAAGCGGTCATGCAACTGGCGCGCACCCGCGCCGTCGATGTGATCCTGGTCCAGGCCTTGGACCGTTGGGGACGCAGCGTGCAGGACCTGATCCTGACAATAGCGGAGCTGGAAGCGCTTGGAGTGGCCTTCGTGGTACCTGGCCAGATCGACATGAGCACACCAGTGGGCCGGATGCAGGCGCATTTGCTCTCGGCGGTCGCGGAATTCGAAAGGGAGCTTATTCGGGAACGTGTCCGTTCTGGCCTGGCCAATGCGCGCGCCAGGGGCAAGCGCCTCGGCCGGCCCAACGCGACACCGCGCCTGGTGAACAAGGGCTTGTCCCTGATCAGGCAGGGAATGACCTACCAGCAGGCAGCCGAGCAATCGGGGGTGAGCATTTCCACGCTACTGCGCGCCCGAAGGAAAGGCAACGCCGCGCCTGACGGTCGAAACGTCGGTCGGTGATCCCAGCCCCCGGAATGGCGCGCTCTCCTGCTACGAGCGGTGAATCGATGACTTCCCCCATTTCCACGGACTGACCAGCTGCGGGGCGATTTATTCACCTTGCGGCCGCTTTGTTCCGATAGCGAAATGAGTCCGTCTGTCCTGGGCAGATGAGCAGCGTGGATCAGTACCTGTAGCGGCCCGATAGCAGTAAGCGACTCGCGATGACCGCGCCGCCGAGCGCGTCACGGTCCACTGCAAAAAATGGCCGTTAGCAAGAGGGGGACTACTTGATGAATGACAGCGCCGCTGCCGGCCTGGTGCGCGTGCGCTTCTACTGACTCGGTGGGGCCGATCACTACCACGCCATAGGCCGAGTCCGTAACAGGCGGGCCATCTCCGCGTTTGAACAGTGCATCGTCGTGTTCATACCCGAGAACGGCGTAGACGCGAAAGCCAAATGCCGTCAGGTTGCTGCCGTGCGCCGGTCGAAATGCGTTGACCGAGTTCGCTTCGACGCGCATCGGCTTCAGATCGATGTACTGGTCCTTCAGGAGTGGGGCGATGAACGCGTGTGCGTTCGACCTACAGTCGAGTTGCGGATCGAGCGCGTAGGCGTAGGACGAGACCGGAGGGAGCCCCGCGGCGATAGCAGCAAGCACCGTCACCCAGGCGTGGATTGCGGAAACCTTCATCAGTCTCTCCATTCAATCGAGCTTACTCCGCCGTGTGAGCGAACTCGATCCGGCACCAGCATGTTCTGCACCCGCTCCAGCTTCATGGTCAGCGGCCAGATGCGCATTCCGGGTCAGCGTGAAGGTCTCCATGGTGACGCTCCGGCACCATTTATTCAAGATGATGAAGACTCCGCGCACAGGCTGCCCTGAAACTGAGACCCATCGGACTCCTCGCTATTTACCAATGCCGATTCCAACGCGTGAACAAAACGCTGAAACGCATCCAGCGTTCCATGGACGCTTCGGTACTCGGTGTGGCCGATTCTGCCGTCAAGTACGATCAGCATTCCAGCATCCGCCGCCAATTCCAGGATGTTCATTCCGTTCTCCTGAGATCGCCCGACTATCGACCCATCGCTCATGCCGCAAGCGGGTAAGCGCGCATCGCCGGCGAGCTCGCCTTTGCCGGGAACACGTTCCACGAGCCGTCATCGTGCCGGAAGAAAACGATGGTCAAACTTCCGTCTGGCCGCACCACGCCGATGCGCACGTAGCGCCTTCGATCCGATGGTGTGCGACTGAACTCCATCACGCGTACCGTCACCACCGCAGAGTGCCCAAACCACTTTGCGACCAGCGATCGCAAGCACGTCTTGCCGGAACCCATCTCGCTCTCCTCTCACCGCGGCGCCACCATCGTATCCCACCAATTCGTGGCTGGAACATTGCAACGTCTTGTCGGTTACCTTACCGTCAACTATAGGTTATATAACCTATAAAGCAACCTCTTAATTTGGGTGACAAGGGTAAACTATATTTGCCTGTATAAGCGCTGATTCATTGGACATTTGGTGCGTCGATGTTTGGGAAAACCGGTTTCGCAACCTATACTTAAGTGAGGTTAGATAACCTATTAAGTTGAGCGATTCCCGAAGCAACCGCCGCGCAGTCGCACCGTCGACTCGCCAACGCGATGCCCGGAAAGCGCAGAACCGCAACGTTGATTGTTGTCGCACAGGGCGGGTGCGACCCCACGGGCCGCTGCCAGACGCGAACTTTGCGCCGAACAGCGAGACAGTCGGCGCCTCAGAACGGAGTGCACGTGAAAAAACTGACCCTCACTTCCGCAGCGATATTTGATCCACGAACCGCGACACTCACGAGGCGGCGCGGCAATCGGGAGAGCCGGGTGCCTGAGATCATCGATGTATCGATCAACGTGCTGATCGCGGCGGGTTACGCGGGGTACACGATCAACCGCGTGGCCAATGATGCGGGCATTCGCCTGAGCACCTTACAGCACTATTTTTCGACCCGTGAAGCGCTGTTGCGCGCCACGATCGAGGAGGTCGCAAAGCGCTACTTCGAACGCTTTCGAGGCTTTGCCGAAAACAGAAACCGGTCCCCGCAGGCGCGGCTCGAAGCGATCATCGACGACGCTTTCGCCGAGTTTGTCAAACCTGGGTTGCCTGCAGCCATCTTCGAAAGTTGGGGATTGGCGCTGCATGAACCGTTCGCGCGCGATGTCTTCATAGAGATACAGAAGCAGTTCACGAGGCTCTTTGCGAAGCTCGTTGGCGAACTCAATCCGGCACTGTCGATGGAAGAACGCGAATTGCGTGGCGCATTGATCCTGTCCAGTTGCCAGGGCCTGGTCATTTTCCTTCGCTGGAGTGAAGACAACCCCTTGCAACTGCATGCCTTCCGCAAGGCTGTCAAGGTCGTATGGAGTGGCCTCGGCCAGGCTGACGAATGAGCACGCGCGACCTGCTGCCATGAGTCTGTGTCGTCGTGGCAGAACAATTGTCGCCGCGCACATGCGCGTGTCGGTCATCTCATGGGCGACCACCCAGCCGGACGTGAACCAGGCGGTCGAAGCCATCATCGGGGCATGACGCCGGGTGGCGGCCAATGCATTGAGTTTGGTGCGATAACACGCGCTTCGCCAGATCTACGCCAATAGTCGTAGTCTTCATTGCCGACTCTCCTGTCCCTTGCCGGGGGAACAACGATTTCCCACTTTGGCATAGGTCTGCCCGTTTCGCAGAGGGAGTCGCCCATTAAATCGGAGCCGGCCGGAGTCCCCGCCAAGCCTATTGCGGGCCTGGAGGCGGCGCGCGGTCCGCCGTCGCAAAACGGAACGGCAGTAACATGAGTTCTGGCGAGTGAGGCTTCGTGGAAGCGACAGATCGCGCCGGGCCGCGCTTGCTGACACGTGAACCGCAAGCAGGGAGAAGACCGTGCCGGCGAACTCAGAGACGACATTACCTCCCCTTGTCAGGATCATTGGCAAGGCGGGTTCGCCGATGGCGTACACCATTCGGGATTTTCTTCATCGAAGCGACGTGCCTTTCGAATGGGTTCAGCTTACGACTGACGGAGAGGCGCGCACGCTGGCAGGTGTGGAGCATCTCCATGATCCGCGTCTGCCAGTTTGTGTATTTTCGGATGGTAGCCGAATCGAGGCACCAACCGTACGCCAGATTACGGAGAGGCTCGGCTGGTTCCTCACTCCGTCGCGTGCCGAGTACGATCTTGCCATCTACGGAGCTGGCCTGGCAGGTTTGAGCGCCGCCGTCTACGCCTCATCTGACGGGCTCAAAACTGTTCTGGTTGAGCGATCTGCCATCGGCGGGCAAGCTGGCAGCAGCTCCAGGATTGAGAACTACTACAACATCCCGCAATTACTTTTAATAATTGATTGCATGGTTTATCCTGGCGGCAAGAGTCGAGGACGCCATGCAACGCCAGTGAAGCTGGCCAGGAAGGAAAGACAGGAGCTGCAGTCGCTGATCCGAGGCACGACGGCTGCACAACGCGATGTGACACGGGCACGCATCGCGTTAATGGCTCACGAGGGCTACACGAGCGCGGCGATCTCACAGGAACTGGGCGTGTCCGTGCAGACCGTCAGCCAGTGGCGCCAGCGCATTGCGCGGCAAGGCGCGCAGGGGATTCGGGAGGCAGAGCGCAGTGGTCGTCCGCCGCGCATCACGCAGGAGACGCGGCTGCAACGGATCGCACTGGCGTGTGAAGTCCAGGAAGCGCAAGGTCGGGCCACGCCGACGCTCGATGAGATTGTGACGCGTGCAGTCGAGCGAGGGATCGTCGAACAGATCAGTCGCAGCCATGTGCAGCGCATCCTGCAGGCTGGCGACGTTCGCCCGCATCGGGTGCAACAGTGGCTGCATAGTCCGGATCCGGCGTTTCGCGAGAAGGTCAACGTGATCTGCAAGCTGTACCGCAAGGCGCCGAAGAATGCGGTGGTACTGAGTATTGACGAGAAGACCGGCATCCAGGCCATCGAGCGCAAGCATCCAGGGCGCGCCCCGGCAGCCGGACGGTTGCGCCGCCGGGAATTTGAATATATCCGTCACGGTACCCAGTCGCTGATTGCCTCGCTGGATGTTCATACCGGACGGGTACTGGGAAGCTGCCGCGACCGGCGGACCCAGGGCGACCTGGTGACTTTCATGGACAGTGTGGCAGCCGCGTATCCGGGCAAGCAGGTGCATGTGATCTGGGATAATCTGAACACGCATCGCGCACACGCCGTGTGGCAGGCGTTCAACGCGCGGCACGGCGAGCGGTTTCACTTCCACTACACCCCTTTGCACGCGAGCTGGGTGAACCAGATCGAACTGTGGTTTGCGGCCTATACGCGCCGTGTGCTGCGTCACGCCAGTCACGTCAGCACTGCGCATCTGCGTGAACGTACGGAGCATTTCATCCGCGAGCGCAACCAGACGGCACGCCCCTTCAGATGGACTTTCTGGGGCTACCCGTTGCAAACTGGTGCATGCTGAACCGGAGCGGTCATGCCTGCCTTACCCGCGAACATCATGCAAGCGAACTGCAGCGTCAACTGCGCGAATTGTTGGGCCACGACCAGGTGGTCACGCAGACTTACGGGCGTCATCTGCTGATCAAACGCCTGGACAATCAGGAGCCGACTGTTGTGGCACGCCTGAGTGAACTCAGCCGCAATCTTTATGGTGCGGCCTTTCGTAGCCATAGCGGGCGATGGGAACCTCTGCCTGGCTCAGGTTCGCTCGCCGAAATGGCCCAACTGGTTGTCACGCTCCTGCAGCCTTATTTGCAGCCAGACCATTATTAAACCTATTTGAGGGATGTTGTACTACCTTGGATTTCCCACAGGAATCAGTGGTGCGGAACTGGCCGAGCGAGCGAGGGAACAGGCGTGTCGGTTTGGAACCGAGATTCTACTGTCGCGCGAAGGAGTTCGCGGCGAATTCCAGCCGGGCAGGTGCGTCGGCTACCTTGCTGATGGCACGAAGATTGTCTCCCGGGCTGTCATCTGTGCGACCGGCGTCGAATACGCGCACCTCGGCTTGCCGAAGGAGGAGGAATATATCGGAGCCGGTTTGTACTATGGCGCGGGCTCGAGCGAAGCTTCGCTCACCCGGACCGAGCACGTCTATGTCGTCGGCGGCGGCAACTCGGCAGGACAGGCGGTGATGCATTTTGCTCCGTTTGCCTCGCGGGTCAGCATCGTCGTCCGTGGTGATTCGTTGGAATCCTCACTTTCGCAATACCTGGTCGATCGCATTTGTGCCTCCACAAATGTGGATGTACTTACGCGAACCGAACTGACGGGGCTGCATGGGATTTCCCAGCTTCAAGCGATAGCGCTAAAGGATCGCAACACGGGGCAGGAACGCAGGGTTGCCGCTCACTGGCTGTTCGTCTGTATCGGCGGTGTGCCACACACCGAATGGGCTCCAGAGTTGGGGGCGATGCGGGACGAGCGTGGTTACTTGATGACAGGCCCCGACTTGCTTCGCGACGGGCGGCAGCCGCCCAACTGGCCTCTCGATCGTGATCCGTACTACCTGGAAACTAACGTTCCCGGCCTCTTCGCAGTGGGTGACGTTCGTCACGGTGCGGTGAAACGCTGTGCGTCGGCAGTTGGCGAGGGTGCAATGGCGGTAGCGTTCGTGCACCGGTACCTGGCGGAAGGCTGATGACACCGGCTTTGAAGCAGCCCCACAGACGTTCCAGGGTCGCCGTTTCGGGGTGATAGGGCGAGTTGACGGCGGACGAGTTCGCCGCTATTCGTCCGGGCAGATAACCCAATTACATGGCGCCCGCGTAAGTACGCAGAGTCAAGCGCCTGGTCTCAGGCGGGAACACGCGCCACGTACCGTCATCGTGCTGGAAGAAAAAAAGTGCAATCGTGCCTTGCGGCCGCAGTGCTTCGACGCGAACATAACGCCTCCAGTTAGAGTGCGTGCGACTGAATCGGGTTACCCGAATCGGCGTCGCCGGAGTGGGTGTCAGCCATTTTTCAACCAGCATGCGCAAGGACTTTTCTGCGATGCTCATCTGCTTCTCCTTCAAACAGAATGCTAGCCAAGGCGCGTGGTCAGAGAGCCTTGACCAGTTCCGGCACGGCGCTGAACAGGTCCGCCACGAGGCCATAGTCGGCCACGCTGAAAATAGGTGCCTCGGGATCCTTGTTGATCGCGACGATCACCTTGGAGTCCTTCATGCCGGCCAAATGCTGTATCGCCCCAGAAATGCCTGCGGCAATGTAGAGCTGCGGTGCGACGATCTTCCCCGTCTGTCCCACCTGCGAATCGTTCGGCGCGTAGCCCGCATCCACAGCGGCGCGGCTGGCGCCCAGGCCCGCCCCCAGTTTGTCGGCAAGGGGTGTCATGACTTCGGTGAATTTCTCGGCACTGCCCAAGGCTCTTCCGCCACTGACGACGATCTTTGCGACCGTCAGTTCGGGTCGATCGCTCCTCGTGAGTTCACGGCCCACGAAGCTGCTTTTGCCGCTGTCCGCTACGGCTTGCGCGTTCTCGACACGGGCACTGCCACCAGTGGTCGCCGCGGCGTCAAACGCCGTGGTGCGCACGGTTACGACCTTGGTCGCGTCGACGCTTTGCACGGTCGCAATCGCATTGCCGGCATAGATTGGGCGCTCGAAAGTGTCCGGGCTGTTGACCCCGATGATGTCGCTAATCTGGGCAACATCGAGCTTTGCCGCTACGCGTGGGGCGACATTCTTACCGTTGGCTGTGCCGGCGAAGAAGATGTGTCCATAGTTGCCGGCGATGGCGAGCACCTGCGCAGCGACATTCTCGGCGAGGTTCTCGCTCAGGCTGGCGCCGTCGGCCACGATGACTTTGGCCACGCCGGCGATCGCGGCGGCGGCCTGTGCGGCACCAGATGCCCGGCAGCCGGCGACCAGCACGTGAATCTCGCCGCCGACACGGGCGGCGGCAGTCACGGTGTTGAGGGTGGCGGCCCTGATGCTCGCGTTGTCGTGTTCGGCAATAACGAGTACGGTCATGTTTCCTTTCTCCTCTTTCAGTCGCTCAGATCACTCTGGCTTCGTTCTTGAGCTTGTCGACCAACGTAGCCACGTCGGGCACCTTGATGCCGGCCCCGCGCCCGGGAGGCTCGCAGACCTTGAGGGTTTTCAGGCGCGGCTTGACGTCCACGCCCAGGTCCTCGGGCCTGAGTGTATCGAGCTGCTTCTTCTTGGCCTTCATGATGCTGGGCAGCGTGACGTAGCGCGGCTCGTTGAGGCGCAGGTCGGTGGTGATGACCGCCGGCAAGGACAGCGAGATGGTTTCCAGACCGCCGTCGATTTCACGGGTGACCTCAACCGCGTCCCCTTTGACTTCCACCTTGGAGGCGAAGGTAGCTTGCGGTAGATCGGCGAGCGAGGCCAGCATCTGGCCCGTCTGGTTGGCGTCGTCGTCGATGGCCTGCTTGCCGAGGATAACGAGCTGGGGTTGTTCCTTGTCGACGATGGACTTAAGGAGCTTGGCCACAGCTAGAGGCTGGAGGTCCTCGGCGGTCTCAATGAGGATGGCACGATCGGCCCCGATGGCGAGCGCCGTGCGCAGGGTTTCCTGGACTTGGGCAACGCCGCAGGAAATGGCAATGATCTCGGTGACGACGCCTTTTTCCTTGAGGCGCACCGCCTCCTCGACCGCAATCTCATCGAACGGGTTCATGCTCATCTTCACGTTGGCAATGTCCACGCCGCTTGCGTCGCTTTTCACGCGAACCTTGACGTTATAGTCAATGACCCGCTTGACGGGCACCAGAACCTTCATGGGCTCAACTCCGGGGATGTTGGGGAGGACGACTCGGACACGCGCACGGCATGTCCAAAGTGGTATTGTACATTACAATACACTAGCGTATTAAATGGTCAAGCGCAAATAGACTTGGGACGCACCCTCGTACAGATGCCTCAAGCAGGCCCGATCAGGAATCCGCTGACAGGTAGGTCAGCAGGTTATGTTTCATGGTATCGAGCGTGACGGCCGCGGTTTCGAGCTGCGTATCGGGCAGTCCGGCGAGGATCTGTTGGTTGAGCTGATGGCTGAGCTTGCGCATCTTCGTAATGAGCTGCTTGCTCGTGGGCTCAAGAAAGATGCGGTTGATCCGGCGGTCACCGGCGTCGGCTTCGCGCCGCACGAGGCCCGTTTTCTCCAGCCGGTCGATCAGCCCGCCGATGGCCACCTTGCCGAGATCCAGCTCCTCGGCCAGCTGCGATTGCGTCATGCCGTCCTGGCGCGATAGATAGGCCAGCACCCACCATTGGGAGCGTGTAACTTTCATCGGCTTGAGGCAGCGGTCGAATGCGCTGCGCCGCAGGCGTGAGACGTCGTGTATGAGGAAGCCGAGCCGTAGCTCCCAGTCGGTACTTTTTGCGTCGTTGCTCATCTGTTTTCCGGATTGGGTGATCTTTTACTTTGCGGATGTGAACATTTTACAGACACACAGTACCCAGGTGTGCGACCGGTTGTGTCATTCGAGGGTGAGCCGGATCAGGCGCTTGCCGAGGTTGTCGCCGCGGTAGAGACCGGCGATCGCCCCCGGCGCTTGATCGATGCCGTCGAGCACGTCCTCAAGGTAGCGCAACTGTCCCGAGCGCAACCAGCCCGCCAGGTCGTGGAGCGCGACGTCCTCGTGTTCGGGGTGGTCGAAGATGACGAAGCCTTCGATGCGGGCGCGCTTGACGAGCAGATGCCGCTCGATGCGCGGGCCCTGCGGCGGCGGATCCCAGCTCGCGACCGACGCCGTTCCGCAGATGACGACGCGCGCGCCAATGTTCAGATGTTCGTGGACAGCGTCGCTGATAGGGCCGGCGGTGTTGTCGAAGTAGACGTCCACGCCACCCTTGCAGGCGGCGGCGAGCTGCTGCGCGAAGTCCGGCGCCTGGTAGTCGACGGCTGCGTCGAAGCCGAAGGATTGGGTGCACAGCTGCGTCTTCTGTGGGCCGCCCGCGATGCCGACCGAGCGGCAGCCCTTGAGTTTCGCAATCTGCCCGACGCAGGAGCCTACGGCGCCGGCTGCGGTGGAGACGACGACCGTCTCGCCAGGCCGGGGCTGGCCTATCTCAAGCAGGCCATAGTGCGCGGTGACTCCGTTGATGCCGAGCACGCCCAGCGCGGTCGAAGGCGGAAGGTCGGTTTCGGTGACCTTGCGCCGGATTGCCTCGGCTTCCACCACCGCATAGTCCTGCCAGCCGAAGAGCCCGGTAACGAGATCGCCCACGCGATAGTCCGGATGACATGAGGCCTCGACACGCGCGACGGCGAACGAGCGCATCACACCGCCGACAGGCACGGGCTCGGCATAATTCTTTACTGCGCTCACCCAACCCCGCATGGCTGGCTCGACCGACAGATAAAGGTTGCGCACCAGCACCTGGCTCCCGGCCGGTGTAGGTACGGCGCTCTCGACGATCTGGAAATGCCGGCTCTCCGGGATGCCCTCCGGGCGTGACTTCAAGAGCACTTGGCGGTTGACTGTAGCGGTCATGTACGTCTCCTTCTCAAGGTTCTCACCGACACCCAACATCGGCGGATTTTGTGGATTCAAAAGTGAAGCGCAACGCCCCCGGTTTCCACGAATGTTGCCAAAGCATGCGAGCTGGCCGCGCCTAATCGGGTTTTCCTGCATCTGGGTGCCCGAATGGATCACAGGTGTTGCACTTCACTTTTGAATTTTCCTTTGCTATAGTACGCATGTGTACTATCAATATGTGCACGTTATCTTAACACATCTTGTGGAGGCGTCCCGATGGCAGGCCTGTGGTTCGAGCAGTTCCGCGTCGATCAGGTGTTCGAGCACGAAATCCGGCGCACGGTGACGGAGGCCGACAACGTGTGGTTCTGCGGCGCCACCTACAACCCGGCCGCTGTCCATATCGACGCCGAGTACTGCAAGACCACCGAGTTCGGACGGCCGCTGATGAACAGCATCTTCACGCTCGGCCTGGTGATTGGCCTGTCCGTGCAGGAAACGACGCTGGGTACCACGGTGGCTAATCTTGGCATGACGGACGTGCGTTTTGCGTCGCCGGTGTTCGCGGGGGACACGATCCGCGCGGTGACGACGGTGGCCGAGTTGCGCGAGAGCCGCTCGCGACCGAATGCGGGCATCGTCACTTTCGTGCACCGCGGGCTCAACCAGAGCGGCCAGGAGGTGGTGACCTGCCGTCGCCAGGCGCTGATGCTCAAGAGGCCGGCATGAAATTGCGTTCGATGCTTTTTGTGCCGGCCGACAGCGAGCGCAAGCTCGCCAAAGCCCTGGGTAGCCGCGCCGACGCCTTGATTCTCGATCTGGAGGACGCGGTCGCACCAGCCCGGAAACCCGCGGCACGCGAGGCCGCCGCGGCCTTCGTGGCCGCACAGGCGAAGGCGCTTCCGGCCAGCCTTTTTGTGCGCATCAACCCGCTCGATTCAGGCCTTGCCCTCGACGACCTCGCGGCCGTGGTCGTGCCGGGACTCGCCGGCATCATGCTGCCCAAGACCACGAGCGCCGAGGATGTGCGCCGGCTTGGGCTTTACCTCGACGCGCTGGAGGCTCGCGCCGGCATGGCTCGGGGAACGGTACACGTCGTGCCGGTGGCCACCGAGACCGCGCAGGCGATGCTGACGATGGCGTCCTTCGTGCCTGGCATTCCTCGCCTGGCAGCGTTGACCTGGGGAGCGGAAGACCTGTCGGCTGCGCTCGGCGCAATCTCGAACCGTGATGCCGACGGCAGCCTTTCGCCGCTCTACGTATTCGCCAATTCGATGTGTCTGTGCGCGGCGGCCGCGGCCGGTGTCGACGCCATCGATACGCTGCACGCCGACTTCCGCGATGGCGACGGCCTCGCGGCCGCCTGCGCCGTCGCGAGGCGCCGTGGGTTTCGCGGAAAGATCGCGATCCACCCGGACCAGGTGGACATCATCAACGAGGCGTTCACGCCCTCGGAGGCGGAAATTGCGGCCGCACGCCGCATTGTCGACGCCTTTGCCGCCCAGCCGCAGGCGGGCACGCTGAGCATCGACGGCGTGATGGTCGACCTGCCGCATCTCAAGCAGGCCCGGCGCACGCTGGGCCTTGACGACTAACGACGGAGACAGGAAACAATGGACTTCACAATCCCCGAGGACCATCGCGCAATCCGAGAAGGCGTGGGCGCCATCGTGCGCTCCTTCGGCGACGACTACTGGCTGGCGCGCGACGAGGACGGCGAGTTTCCACGCGAATTCCACCAGGCCATGGCGCGCGCCGGCTGGCTCGGCATTACGATGCCGCCCGAGTATGGTGGCGCGGGGCTTGGCGTGTCCGAGGCGGTGGTGATGCTGCACGAGGTGGCGAGCCACGGCGGCGGCATGGCGGCGGCCTCTACCGTTCATATCAACCTGTTCGGGCCGCACCCGATCGTGGTCTTCGGTACGCCGGAGCAGCGCCAGCGCTGGTTGCCGGGGCTGGTGGAAGGGCGCGACCAGTGCTGCTTCGGTTTCACGGAACCCGATGCGGGGCTCAACACCACCGCGATCAAGACCTTCGCAGAGAAGGTGCCAGGCGGCTACATCGTGCATGGCCAGAAAGTCTGGACTTCCACGGCGCAGGTGGCCAGCAAGATCATGCTGTTGACGCGGACGACCAAGCTCGAGGATTGCGCCAAGCCGACCGACGGAATCACGATCTTCTATACCGAGCTCGACCGCAGCAAGATCGAGGTTCGCCGCATCGCGAAGATGGGCCGCAAGGCGGTGGACTCGAATGCGATCTTCATCGACGGCCTGTTTATCCCCGAGTCCGATCGCGTCGGTCAGGAGGGCAAGGGCTTCGGCTACATCCTGCACAGCCTGAACCCGGAGCGTCTGCTGGTCGCGGCCGAGGCGATCGCCATCGGCCAGGACGCGCTGCGCCGGGCGACCAAGTATGCCCGCGAGCGTATCGTCTTCGACCGGCCTATCGGGCAGAACCAGGGCATCCAGCATCCGCTGGCGGAGCGCTGGATGGCGCTGGAAGCAGCCTGGAATATGGTGCTCAAGGGCGCCTGGCTCTACGACCAGCACCAGCCCTGCGGCGCGGAAGCCAACAGTGCGAAGTTTCTTGGTGCGCGGGCCGGCTATGACTCGGCGCTCCAGGCGGTGCTGACGCACGGCGGCTTCGGTTACGCCAAGGAATACCATGTCGAACGCCTGTTGCGCGAAGTCATGGTGACGCGCATCGCACCCATCACCGAACAGCTCATCCTCTCCTTTATCGCCGAGAAGGTGCTGGATCTTCCCAAGTCCTACTGAAAACGGAGTGCCGTCTTGATCAAGAGAGAATTATTTCAACCGGAACACGAAACCTTCCGCGATACGGTGCGCCGGTTCATCGACAAGGAGATTGCACCGCATCACGCCCAATGGGAAAAGGATGGGATCGTGCCGCGTGAACTGTGGCGCAAGGCGGGCGCAGCCGGCCTGCTGTGCTGCACTATTCCGGAGGAGTATGGCGGACTAGGTGCGGACTACCTGTTCGACGTGGTGGTGTTCGAAGAGATTGGGGCCGCCGGTTATACCGGCCCGGGCTTTCTGATCCACTGTGACCTGGTGGCCACGTACATCAAGTCCTTCGGCAGCGAGGCGCAGAAAAAGTACTGGTTGCCGAAGATGGTGGCGGGAGAGGCCATCGGCTCGTTGGGCATGACCGAGCCGCATGCCGGGTCCGATCTGAAGGCGATCCGGACCAAGGCGGTCCGCGACGGAGACGACTATGTGATCAACGGCCAGAAGGTTTTCATCTCCAACGGACAACTGTGCGACGTGCTGGTGCTGGCGACCAGGACCGACTCGGCTGCGGGCGCGAAGGGCATCACCCTGTTCCTGGTCGATACCAGCCTGCCGGGTTTTCGCCGCGGCAAGAACCTGGACAAGCTCGGCATGAAGGCGCAGGACACCTCGGAGCTTTTCTTCGACGATCTGCGCGTGCCGGCGTCAGCCATGCTGGGCGAGGAGGGAAAAGGCTTCGAGCTGATGATGACCAAGCTCGCGCAGGAACGGCTTGCGCAAGCGATCCGGTCGGCGGCCGTTGCCGAGCGTGTGATCGAATACACCATCCAGTACACCGGCGAACGCAAGGCTTTCGGTAAGACGATCGGCGAGTTCCAGAACACGCAGTTCAAGCTGGCGGAGCTGGCCACCGATACGGCGGTAGGTCGCCAGTTCACCGACAAATGCATCCAGCTGTTCATGGAAGGCCGGCTCGATGCGATCGACGCGGCGATGGCCAAGATGTACCTGAGCAATCTGCACTGCCGCGTGGTGGACGAGTGCCTCCAACTGTTCGGCGGGTGGGGCTACATGTGGGAATATCCAATCGCGCGGGCCTATGCCGACGCCCGCATCGTCAAGATCGCCGGAGGCTCCATCGAGATCATGAAGCACATCATCGGCCGGCAGTTATTCGCGGATTTCCGGCCGCGAACAGAGGCGCGCTAGCGTGCGGTTGGAGGCAACGCGGTTTCGAGACCGCTTTAAAAAAGACAGGAGACACATATGGAAGACCCGATGAGCGATCCGTTCCGTCCGGACGTGCTGCGCGGCAAGCGCATTCTGGTGACCGGCGGTGGCACCGGCCTTGGCAAGGAGCTCTCACGTGCCTTCGTGGCGCGCGGCGCCGCCGTGCACATCTGCGGACGCCGTCCGGCCGTGCTCGAGCAGACCGTGGCCGAACTTGGCGCACAGGCGCAGCATGGCGGCTCGATCGAGGCGCATGTCTGTGACGTGCGCGAAGCCGAGCAGATCGAATCGATGGTGGAGACCATATGGCGGACCGGTCCGCTCACCGGTCTGGTCAACAACGCCGCCGCCAACTTCATCGCGCCATCGACCGAGATCAGCCCGCGCGGCTTCGCCGCCGTGCGCTCGACCGTGATGGATGGGGCGCTCTTTTCCACCCTGGCCTGCGGTCGGCGCTGGATCGAGCAGGGACTACCGGGCTCCGTGGTCAGCATGCTCGTCACCTGGGTTTGGACCGGTTCGGCCTATGTGTTGCCCTCGGCGATGGCGAAGACGGCCGTGCATGCGATGACGATGTCGCTCGCGGTGGAGTGGGGCCGTCATGGCATTCGCGTGAACGCGGTCGCGCCAGGTCCCTTTCCAACCGACAGCGCCTGGGAGAAGTTGTCTCCAATCCCCAAAGCCAATGTGGGCGCGGTCTCATCCGAGCAGGTTCCCATGCGCCGTTTCGGCAGGATGGAGGAGCTCTCGAACCTGCTGACCTTGCTGCAGTCTGACGGATGCGACTACCTCACGGGGCAGAACATTGCGATCGATGGCGGACACCACCTTGCAGCGCCCAGCACTTTCGCCGACCTGTCCCAGCTAACGGCGTCCGATTGGGCCGAGGCGAAGGCCGTTGTGCGTTCGCGCGCCGAGGCCGAGAAGGCGGAACGGGCGGCGGGGAAGTGAGGGCGCGATGAAGCACACCTCCGGCTATGAGATCTTCCGCCTCTGCCTGCTGCGCAAGGATTGAACCGATGACGGCAGCCGCCGATCTGCGCCGCTGGGCACTGGACACGCCGCATCGTTCCGCGGTGGTGTTCGGCAACATGCACCTCAGTTACGCTGAACTGGAGGCGCTCGCCAACCGCTATGCGCGGGTGTTCGAAAGCCGGGGGCTGGCCCGTGGCGACCATCTCGTGAGTCTGTGCGGCAACCGGCCGGAGGCGCTTGGGATTGCCTGGGGCGCCTACCGTTGCGGCCTCTACCTCACGCCGATGCCGACTACGCTGGCGTTGCCCGAAGCGGTGTACATGGTCGGGAATGCAGAAGCGAAACTCGTTGTGGTAGATGCCGCGCTAGCCGAGTTGGGAGCGGACCTGCGCGCCGCGCTGCAACACGAACCGGTGAGCTGGCTTTCGATCGGCGGATCGATTGAACACTTCGATGCGCTCGAAACCCTCGCAGCGGGCGAGCCGCCAACAGCACGTGCGCATGAGCCGCCTGGCGCCCTCATGGTCTATACATCGGGGACCACCGGTGCGCCCAAGGGCGTGTGGCGGCCGCTGCCGGCGGCCGACTACCGCGGGCCGCCCGCTTTTGCCGCAGACCTTCTGCAGCTCTTCGGACTCGGTGGGAAGGGCGTTCGTTACCTCTCCACTGCGCCGCTCTACCATGCTGCGCCGCTGCGCTTTGCTCTGGCCGTCACGGCCGGCGGTGGCACGGTCCATCTCATGGAGCGCTTCGATGCCGAACTGGCGCTCGACTTGCTGGTGCGCGAGGTCATCACGCACAGCCTGTGGGTGCCGACGATGTTCCAGCGCATGCTGGCTTTACCCGAAAGCCGCCGGTGCGCCTTCGCGGCCCCGTCGCACCGCGTGGCGGTACATGGAGCGGCGCCGTGCACCGCCACGCTCAAGCAGCGCATGGTCGACTGGTGGGGGCCGATCCTGCTCGAGTATTACTCGGGCAGCGAGGGCATAGGCCTGACGCTGATCGATTCCGTGGAGGCGCTGCGCAAGCCCGGCTCCGTGGGCCGTGCCCGCAAGGGTGCGATCCATGTCCTCGGCGCCGACGGGCAGGAATTGGCGGCTGGAGAGACTGGGGTCGTCCACTTCTCGGGCATCGCCCCGTTCACCTATTTCAAGGAGCCGCAAAAAACGGCGGCCAGAACGAGCGAGCAGGGTTGGCAGACGTTCGGCGACGTGGGCCACGTGGATGTCGACGGCTATCTTTACCTCAGCGACCGGCAGGACGACATGATCATCTCCGGCGGCGTGAACATTTACCCGCAGGAGATCGAGCAGGCCATCCTCGAGGTGCCGGGCGTTTCTGAATGCGCCGTAGTCGGTGTGGCCGACGAGCGATTCGGCGAGCGCCCTCTAGCGTTTGTGGTACCGGAGCGCGACGAGGTTCGGGCGCAGCAAGCGTTGGTGGCGGCGATCGAGGCGCACAACCGCCGGCGCCTCGGGCGGCTTAAGTGGCCCTCGGAGATCCGCATTATCGAGGCCCTGCCGCGTTCGGCCACCGGCAAGGTTCTGCGCCGCGTGCTGCGCGATCTGCTCGGTCGACCAAGCTGAAATCGCCCCCCTGGCAAGTGTGAGCGGCGCGTCCGGCTGACTGGCCAAGCGCCAGGCAGTCGCATTTTTTTTACTCTTTGGAAAGTACAAAGGAGACAAGCATGTTCCAGCAAAAGAAAGTCATCATCAGTTGTGCGGTCACGGGCGCAATCCACACGCCGTCGATGTCGCGGTATCTGCCGGTGACGCCCGAGGAGATTGCCGAATCGTCCATTGCCGCAGCCAACGCAGGTGCCGCGATCATCCACCTGCATGCGCGCGATCCGGTGACGGGTAAGCCCGACCAGCGGCCCGAGGCATTTACGCCTTTCCTCGGGCGCATCAAGAGCGCCTGCGACGCGGTGATCAACCTCACGACAGGCGGCTCCCCCTACATGCCGGTTGAGGAGCGCATTCGCCCGGCCGTCGAACTGCGGCCGGAGGTCGCCTCGATGAACATGGGGTCGATGAATTTCGGCCTGTTCCCGATGCTGCAGCGCTTCAAGGACTTTCGGCACGATTGGGAGCGGCCGTACCTCGAGGGCAGCAAGGATCTGATCTTCCGTAACACCTACGGGGACATCGAGACCGCGCTGCAGGAATTGTCATCGAGTGGCACGCGCTATGAATTCGAGTGTTATGACACCTCGCATCTCTACAACCTCGCCCATTTCATCGAGCGCGGTTTGCTGAAGCCGCCTTTTTTCGTCCAGACGGTGTTCGGCATCCTGGGCGGCATTGGCGCCCATCCGGACGACGTGATGCACATGAAGCGCACAGCCGATCGCCTTTTCGGCAATGACTATCGATGGTCGGTGCTAGGTGCCGGGCGCAACCAGATGAAAGTGGCTGCGATGGCCGCTGCCATGGGTGGCAACGTGCGGGTCGGCCTTGAAGACAGTCTCTGGATCGGGGCCGGGCGGCTCGCCGAGTCCAATGCGGCGCAGGTGCTCAAGGTGAGGGAAATACTCGAGGGGCTTGGCCTCGAAATCGCAACGCCGGACGAGGCGCGCGAGATTCTGTCGCTTAAAGGTGCCGATCAGGTCGGTTTTTGAGGTTCAGGAGAGGCGAGCGGAGGCAGTCCCGGCAAGTGCCGAGGCGCATCGGCGCGACGGTTTCCGATGTCTCAAGCAGGGCCCCGGGATGCGATGGAGCGGGGGCGAGGTTGGCCCCTGCCGTTCAAAGGCGGTCACGGATGGTCCCCCATGCTTCCTGGAGAGCCGCGCGATGTTCCGGCGCTGCAATGGCGATGAGGGCATGGGCGCGTGCGTCGAGCGACAGGTCGCGCACCTGGGCCGCACCGTACTCTGTGACGACTACGTCGACCATGTGGCGGGGCAGCGTGCAAAGGCTCTGTGTACCAAGCGCAGGGACGATGCGCGAGACCGCTCCCCGCTTTGCCGTGGCTGCCATGCAAATCAGCAGGCGGCCACCAACTGAGTTCAGCGCGCCCTGCGCAAAGGCCGGCAAGCCGCCGGCGCCGGCCTGCAGTACTCCAGCGCCGCGCTCGGCGTTCACCTGGCCGAACAGGTCGACTTCCATCGCCGAGTTGATGGCGACAAAGCGTGTCTTCGCTGCAATCGCCTGCACGTCGTGCGTCTCACGCACGTCGGCGAAGCGTAGACGCGGGTGGCTGCCGGCCCAGTCATAAAAGGCCGCATCGCCGAGTGCGACGCCGGTCATGATGGTGGCGCCAGGCTCCAGTGCGCCAGCGTCCTCGAGCGTGCGCGCTGCCTGCGAGACCATCCCGGTGTGCAGCCTGAGACGGCGGTGCGAGGTCAGCGCGCGGGCCAGCGCCAGCGGTACGGAGCCGATACCGAACTGAAGCGTGTCGCCATCGCGTACGAACTCGGCCGCCAACCGGCCGATCCGCGACATGATCTCGCCGCCGCCTTCGGCTTCGGAGAACTCGGTCAGCGGTGCATCGAACTCGACCGCCGCGTCGAGTTCGGAAAGGTGCACGCGGAAGCCGCTGGCCTTGCGTGGCATGGCGCGGTTGAGATGCGCCACGCACCGCGCCGCGCGCGGCCATGCGATGGGCAGGAAATCGCCGCAAATGCCTGCGCTGCACCAGCCATCCGGGTCGGGCAGGCTGAAGTGGCCGATGGCGAGGTCGAATGGCATGCACTGCTGCAGGTAGCGGGCAATGCCGGGATAGTCCAGACTCAGCAAGTCGGCGCGCTGTTCCCGAATGCCATTTCGTATCGACGGTGACATGAAAAACGCCGTCCGCCGCGCCTTTGGATGGACGCTCAAGTAGTCGGCGTGACCAATGCCCGGAAACTGGACGCCGATGAAGTCGACGTCGCGCGCACGTTCCGGGTCGTCCGTCAGTTCACGCAGCAGCAGTGGAGATTCGCCACTGAGTCCCGGCACGAAAACGCGCATCTGCGGCCGCAGTGCATCGACGAGCCGCTTCACTTCGCCTCTCCTTCCTCAGACATCCGCAGCGAAATCTGCGCGCTCCCAGAAATCAGGTGTTCGCCCGCGTCGTTGTGTGCGCTGAGCGCGTAGTGGGCGATGAGGTCTTCCGTCCGCTCGAGCGTGCCCGTCAAGACGATGCGCTCGCCGCGCTGTGCGACGCTCACGAACCGCGTCTCCAGCGAGCGCAACGCCTGCGCGCCGAAGTGGGTCGTGAGGAGCCGGGCCGCAAAAGCCATGGTCAACATGCCGTGCACAACAGGCCGCTCGAAGCCGGCTGCAAGCGCGATTTCGTCGTCGAGGTGTAGCGGATTGTGGTCGGACGACGATGCAGCATAGAGGGCGAGGTCGAGTGCGGTGACCGGACCGCATTCGAGCCGGATGGACGCGGGTGGCGGGTTCAACACGACGTTCATGCTGCTGATGCCTCGGCTGCGATGCTATTGCGGGCCACGATGGTTTGCCGGCTGGTGCCGATGGTGACGCCATCCCGCAGGTACTGCGTGTCGATCACGATGAAGCTCAGTGCTCCGTCGCGCTTGTCGTAGCTGTCGGTGATCCGCCTGCTGACCTCGATGCGCTCGCCGACATGCAGTGGCGCGAGGTAGTCGAAGCGCTGCGCCGCATGCAACACCGAGCGCAGTGGCACACCGAGCCGCTCCATGAGCAGCGCGCTGTTGAAGTGGTCAGTTTCGATCGCCTTGAGGAAGGTGGGCGGGACCGGACAAGCCGCATATCCCGCGTCGGCCGCAGCGCTGGCGTTCCAGTACACCGGGTCGGTTTCGCCGATGGCCTGGCAGAAGAGCTTGACCCTCCACGCGTCGATCGTGACCGACGTGGGCGCGGTGGTGAAGCCGATGTGGGCGCTGTCGATCATGATGGGTAGCTTGGTCCAAGCCGATGCTCGAGTGCACGCCAGGTCTCGGCCTCCGGGCCCTGCAGCCGGGCGGTCAGCCGACTGCGCTCCTGCCACAGGCGGGTGAACGGGCCGCCACTGAAGGCGGGGGCAATACCGGCTGCGCATGCCGCGACGTCGAACAGTTCGGTGTCGTCGACCATGCCGTCGGCCGCGAGATCGAACGCGCTCAGTGCGAGCGCGTCAAGCGGGTTGTCGCCCGTCGCTGCGGCAAGCCGCAGCAGAGCGCTCCGGGCGGCTCGGGTCCGGTAGGGCAAGACGCCGAGACCGTTGGCGAGCGCGGCAAGCGCCTGTGCCACAGCGTCGTCCGTCGCCACGATTTCCATGGCGCGTCCATAGGGGCCGGCGGGCGAAAGCACGGCTGCGGTGACGTCGAAGAATTCTTCTCCGCCTGCGTCGTCGAGCGTGCGTAAGGCGACGAGATAGCTGCGCCCCTGGCTGTCCACGATCTGCGCCGTGTCGGCAGACAATGCAGCATCGCTGGCATGCGCCAGCTCTGACTTCTCGATGGCTTCCCGCCATGCGCGACGCGTAGTGGACAGCGGGCCGAGCGTGATGCGTTCGATGCGCAAATCGCGTGGCGCCGCCAGTTCCCTGTCGGCGCGCTGACGATTGAGGAACAGCGTTCGCACCATGTTGCCTGCGACCGGGTCGAACATCAGCCGCAGGAATTGCCGCATCTCGATGTCGGTCGCTTCCGCCAGGTCCTTGCGTGCGCCGAGCAACACGCTGTCGATGATCGCGCTGTAGGCAGGATAACGTTCGAAATCAGGATCGGAAACGCCGTGTGCGCGCGCAATGCGGCGTGCCTGCTCGTCCGAATGGACCGGGACATCGGTTTGGGCGTGATGGAGGTACTTGGCGGCCTGGTCGGGCGAGCGGCCCTGCAGTTCGCTCGCCACGGCGCGTGCCTCGGCGAGCAGTTCGGGCGCTGGCAAGGCCCGTGAGAAGATCCCCAGTTCCGCAGCGTGCCTCGGTGTGATGGCGCGACCTGTCAACAGCATCGACATGCCCTGCTCAAAGCCGGCAAGCCGGGGCAGCCGCTGGGTGCCGCCCGCGCCCGGCAGCAAGCCCCAACGCACTTCGGGCAGGCCAATGAGGGCTCGCGCGTTGTCGACGACAAGCCGTTCCCGGCAGGCCATCGCCAGTTCGAGGCCACCGCCGAGCGCAGTGCCGTTGACCGCAGCCACCCAGGGCTTGGTCGAGTCCTCGACCCGCAGGAATAGGCGCCCCAGCCGACCGCAGCGCTTGAACATCACCTCCGCGGTATCGCCGGGTCCAGGTTCGGTGAAACCGCGAACCATCGCCAGATCGGCGCCGGCCAGGAAAGACGACTTGCCTGAGGTCAGCACGACGCTGCGCACATCGGGCGTGGCTTCCACGTCGTCGAGCAGGGCTTCGAGTGCATCCATCAAAGCGACGGAGAACACGTTCATCGATCGCCCGGGCATGTCGATGGTGGCCAGCAGCACGCCATCGTCGCCCAACTCGCTGCGAATCAACATTGGCAACTCCCTCGGTTCGTCAGCCGGCATACTTCTTGAAGTCCGGTTTGCGTTTCTCGTTGAACGCCCGTACGCCTTCCTTTGACTCCTCGGTCTGATAGTAGTGCTTGACGGTCTGGATGCCGAGAAACCCGATGCCGCGGATATTTTCCGAGTCGGCGTTGAAGGATCGTTTGGCGATGGTCAGGGCTGTGGGGCTCATCTCGTTGATCTCCTTGCACCACTGGTCGACCTCCGCATCGAGTTGGTCATGCGGGACGACCTTGTTGACGAGCCCCATGTCGAAAGCTTCCTGCGCCTTGTAGCGGCGGCACAGGAACCAGATTTCGCGCGCCTTTTTCTCGCCGACGATGCGCGAGAGGTAGGCGGTGCCCCAGCCCGGATCGACCGAGCCGACCTTCGGTCCGACCTGGCCGAACGTGGCCCTCTCCGAGGCGATGGTCAGGTCGCACAGGGTCGCGAACACGTTGCCGCCGCCGATGGCGAAGCCCTGCACCTTGGCGATCGTCACCTTGCGCACATCGCGCAGCGCGGTCTGGAACTCTTCGATGGGCATGCCTACCGTGCCCCGCGGACCATAGAGACCATCTTCGCTGAGATGCTCCTTCTGGTCACCGCCGGTGCAGAACGCCTTGTCGCCGGCGCCGGCGAATACAATCACATTGGCCGACTTTTCCTCGCCGGCACGCTGGAAAGCGTCGATCAGTTCTTCCAGCGTCTGCAGGCGGAACGCGTTGTAGACTTCGGGCCGGTTGATCGTGATGCGAACCACGCCGTCGCGAACTTCGTAGAGGACATCCTTGTAACTCGTGCTCATGGTCAGTTCTCCTTATCCGTGCATGGTGAGACCGCCCGAGACGCTGATCGTCTGGCCGGTGATGAAGGCAGCGTCGTCACTCGCGAGAAACGCGACGAGACCGGGGTAATCGTCTGGCAGGCCAATGCGCCCGAGCGGCACGCCCCGCACCATGGCGTCGCGGATTTTCTGGCCCTGCTCGCCGCTGCCGACGAAGGCTTCCATGGCGGGCGTTTCGGTCGGACCGGGGCACACGTTGTTGACGGTGATCTGGTTGCGTGCGAGCTCACGCGCGAGAGCCTTTGCGAACGCGATGGTCGCGCCCTTGCAACCGGAGTAGACGACCTCGCCGCTCGAGCCGACCCTGCCTGCGTCGGATGCAATGTTGATGATGCGTCCGGCCTTGCGGGCCGCCATGCCCTGGGCCACCGCATGGGTCACGTGGAGTGGGCCGAACCAGTTGATCGCGACGACCTTCTTCCAGAAGGCCTCGTCGGTCTTCAGGAAAGGCATCGGCGTGTCCCAGCCAGCGTTGTTCACGAGAATGTCAGTACCCGCGCCAGCCGCTTCCTCGAAGGCCTTCAAGGCCTCCACCACGCTCGTGTATTGGGTGATATCGGCGATCGCCGCGATGGCCTTGCCGCCGGCTTCCTGTAACGCGGCGACTGTCTCGTTCGCCCCCTTCTCGCTGATGTCGAAGACGCCGACGGTGATCCCTTCGGCCGCAAGCCGCAGGGCGATTGCGCGGCCGATGCCGCTTCCTGCGCCGGTCACGATGGCGGTTTTTCCCTTGAGTCCTCTCATGTGCTGCGTCTCCTGAAAAGAGTGGATATGTTTCGCTGCTCGCGCCCGACGGCGGATCGGCATGGATCTGCGCTCAGGCCCTGTGACGTCCGATGATCGCCACGGCACTGACATTCTGATGCGGATGACCACCCAGGTTTTGCGTCAATCCGAGGTCGACGCGCTTGATCTGACGCTCGCCCGCCCGTCCGTGGATTTGCTGGTAGATTTCGTAGACCATGCGCAGTCCCGATGCGCCGATCGGATGGCCGAAACATTTGAGCCCGCCGTCAGGTTGCACGGGAAGCAGGCCGTTGCGGTCGAACACCCCATCCAGTACATCGTAGATCGCGCGGCCAGGTGCGCTGAACCCCAGGTCCTCCATCAGCACCGCCTCGGTAACGGAGAAGCAGTCGTGCACCTCCGCCATATGGACCTGCTCGCGCGGAGCCGTGATGCCGGCACTGCGATAGGCGCGCGCGCTGGCTGTGCGCGCCGTTGCGATGTGAGCGCCGTCCCAACTGCTGAATGCGGCCTCCTCGCCATTGCTGACTGAGACTTCGAGCGCCTTGATGCTGACAATTTCCGCACCCGGTTTGAGCGAGCGTGCGATCTCGGGTGTAGTCACAATCGCGCAGGCCGCGCCGTCGCTCACGCCGGAACAGTCGTAGAGGCCAAGCGGCTCGGCGATCATCGGCGCCTTGAACACATCCTCTTCGCTGATGAGATTGCGCAGGTGGGCCTTTGGGTTCAGAGCACCGTTAGCATGGCTCTTGACCGAGATGTGCGCCATGGCGCGCTTGAGATCGATCTTGTCCACGCCATGCCTGGCGGCATAAGCCGCCGCCAGTTGCGCAAAAGCGCCCGGCGCTGTGGCGTTTGGCAGCCACAGGTCATTGTTGACGCCGCGCGTTCGCACCGGCAGGCCGCCGTAGCCCGTGTCCTTGAGCTTCTCGACGCCCAGCGCGAGCACGATGTCGTAGGCGCCGGCGGCCACCGCATACGAGGCGCCGCGTAAGGCTTCCGTGCCGGTGGCGCAGGCGTTCTCTACCCGCGTGGCGGCTATCCTGGGCAGCCGCAGCGCCTGCGCGAGCGGTCCCGCGGTCTTGCCGACGTTGTTTTCTTCAAGGCAGACGCCGAGCCAGGCGGCTTCGATCTGGCCGATTTCGATGCACGCGTCGGCCATCGCCTCGTTAAAAGCTTCAAGCATCAGATCTTCCGGGCCGCTGTCCCAGCGTTCGCCAAAACGCGTGCAACCCATCCCCAGAATGGCGACCTTGTCGCGTATACCTTCAGCCACCGGATGCTCCTTGCTCTACCGCCCGCACGGGCGTTGCTTTCCAGAAATAGCGGCGGAAGCCACGTCTGGTATCGTATTCCTTGACGCGGAACACCATGCGCAGCGGCACGCCAACGCTCAGCTCGCCAGCGTCGGTGTCAGCGAACTCCATCAGTACACGTCCGCCACCGTCGAAGTCGATGTGGCCGAACTGGAAGGGAGGCGCCGGCGTGTAAGCGAGCCAGTCGCTGGTGTGTGACAGCACACGTGCGCCGGTGTCGACGAGGCTTTGGGGCGTCTGGGTGTCTTGCGCACGGCAGATCGGGTTGACGCACAGGCGCGAACGGGGAAACTGCGTGGTACCGCAGGTTGAGCATCTTCCGGCCTCGAAGTGGGCTACGCGGGCGCCTTCACGCCAGGCGGCGGTCAGTGCCGTCCGGTTGTCCATCTCGGCGCGCATGCCCCATTCGAGCGCGATCTGGCCGGTGAATGAGAGGTACTTCATGTAGCTTGTCTCCGGCCGACCTGCGGACGGCACAGTTCCAGGGCAGGGCGCTTCGGTGCGACGCAGCAGCAATGCGTCGCAGCCGCTGCCGAACGCGACCAGCAGCACCAGTTCGCCGGGCGCGGCACGACGAAGTGCCACGTCAAGGAGGGCAAGCGGCTGCGCCGTACCGAGATCACCTGCCTGTTCCGAGCCGACTGCGACGAGGGCTTCGGTGCGGATGCCCAGCTTTTTGGCCATCGCCTCGTTGATGCGGTTGATCGGTGCCGGCATCGTGAATAGAGCAATATCAGCGGCATCCACGCCGGCACTGGTCAGACATTGACGTACCGCCGGCAGGGCCACTTTCATATAGCCTTCGTCGCGTACCCAGCGCTCCTCCCAGCCGTAGTCGTAGGTCTGGCCGGCGGCGCGGAAACGGTCAACGAAGTCGGCATGGACGCTGTGGCTCGCCACCAGCGTGGCGATCGGAAGGCCGCTGCCCACTACTGCTCCGGCTGCGCCATCGCCGTATATCATCTCCTGTGGACTGCCAGGCCTGGCGAGGCGGCGATCCGAGGCCACCAGCATGTGTGCCGGACCGCTGCCCTGGCGCAGCAGGGCGACCAACTCGGTTGCGGCGGCGCGGGGGCTGGAACTCAGGTCCCGCACCAACAGGGCATCGGGCAAACCTAGCGCAGATGCAACGATGCCGGCATTCGATCTTTCGGCGAAGGGTAGGGTGGTCGACGTCAGCGTCAATCCGCCCAGTTCGATGGACGGCGCGGCCCGGACCAGTTCCCGTGCCGCCTCGACCGCCATCGTCACACTGTCTTCATCCCATGAGGCCATGGTGCGCATACCGCGCGCCAGCGATTTGAGCCCGGGTGCCATCCATTGGTGCTGGGCGAAAATTGCGGCTCGATCAAGCCTCAGGCGAGGCAGATAGCGGCTGGTGGCGAGCACGCCGTGTCCGCGGTTGATTGGGTCCGTCATCCTTTTCCTGTGCTTGATCGCGTCATGATGTGATGATGCATACAGTACACTAGTGAACTAAAGGAGGCAAGCAAAAACCCGGGTGTCTGGAATGAACGATGCCAGACGTGCGCCCTGAATAGTTCAAACCGGATCCCACGTGAATATATCTCCGGATCGGTCCAGCGCGTAGAAAGCCGGGCGCAGCATCGGCAACGCGGTATCGATCACGCTTTCAGGCGTCCAGCCCTCTCCGCGGTGTGCATTGCGGATCGGCCGTGGCTGGCTGAACAGGTGGATTTCGTTGTTGCGTACGCCGAAAACCTGCCCCGTGACATCAGACGCTGCATCGGCGCACAAGGCGACGACAAAGGGCGCCACCCGTTCCGGCAATAATTTTTTCAGAGAATCGACACGTCGCTTCTGTTCGGGCGTCTCGTTGGGAATGGAGTCGACCATGCGCGTCCAGGCAAATGGCGCGACCGCATTCGAACGGACACCAAACTTCTGCATGTCGATGGCGATAGATTTCGAGAGCGCGGCGATCCCGAGCTTGGCCGCACTGTAGTTGGCCTGACCGACGTTGCCGATCAGGCCCGAGGTCGAGGTCATGTGCACGAAGCTGCCGCCTCCCTGTTCCTTGAAGTACGGGGCAGCAGCACGGCTCACGTTGAAGCAGCCTTTAAGGTGAACGGAGACCACATCGTCGAATTCCTGCTCGGTCATGCGATGAAAAATCGCGTCCCGCAGGATGCCGGCATTGTTGACCACGATGTCTATCCGGCCGAAGGCATCGACGGCCGCACGGACCATGGCTTGCGCGGCCGCCCAATCGGCGACCGAACCACCGTCGGCGACGGCTCGGCCGCCGAGCGCTTCGATGGCGGGGATCACGTCCAGCGCCGGGCGTTCCGCTTCCGGGCTGCCATCGAGTCCCGCGCCAAGATCATTGACCACTACGCTGGCCCCCGCGGCAGCCAGCGCCAGTGCGATGCCCCGGCCGACGCCACGGCCTCCGCCGGTGACCAATGCGACTTTTCCTTCCAGCAACTTGCTCATTCGCGCTCCTGATGTCGATAACTTTACGCTTCGCACTTGCCGACTGCATCCGCCGGGAAAGTCCGTGGACTTGGCGTCGTGCGCTTCCAGGTCAGTCATTCGATTACGTTACGTAGAGTATATTGTACTAGTGTACTATAAAGTCAAAAGATCATCAGCACACATTTTCGCGGTGGATCAGGGCTGGACCAGCAGGCCGTAAGCGCGCGCCTTGGCCAGCGCAGCCGATCGGCTGCGCACGCCTATCTTGGTGTAAAGGTTATTCAGGTGCCACTTCACGGTTGGGACGGTCAGCGACAACCGGTCGGCCAGTTGCTGATTGCTGAGACCTTCATTGATGAGGTGCAGCAACTGCGTTTCCCGTACCGTCAGCGCCGGCAACGCGCTCTTCTGCGCAGCCCCCGTTGGTATCGCGGCCGCGTCGCCGGGGGCCGCCATGTCCGGCAGCTCGGCCAGTGCCCGAAGCCGCTCGAGAAACCTGACTTCGTTCGGATGAACGAAGCCGAAATCACGCGGCCCAGCGCTGTCCAGGACTTTACCTAGCGCTTTACCGCACGTCATGAACGGATAAACCAGTTGCCCCGGGCACGCCAGGGCGATTGCCATCGACAGGACCCGCAGGGCCTTCGTCGCATCGCCCAGTCTGACGTGCGCGTCCATGGCGGCCAGCATGAGCTCGACGCGATCGTGCTGGCGCCCTTGCGCCTGCGCCAGCCTCATCGCCGCGTCGATCTCGTTCAACGCCTGCTCGCACATGCCTCTGCCGATCAACAGTTCAATGCCGGCCAGCAGCCAATCGCCGCGTGCGCGCATCGGCGGATCACCGGCATGGGCGGATCCCGGAGCCCGCAAAGAGCATTGTTCAGCCAGGTTTATGGCCTCTTCACTATTGCCCAACCGCAACTGCCGGCGCACGCGTTGAGCCGACAGCAACGTCAGCACTCTGGGTGCATAGCTGCGGGCGACCCGCTCGAGCGTTGACTCAGACAAACCATCGCCGGTCTGTTCAGGCAACAGAGCGACACATGCGCCAAGGCCCGGTTCGGCGGAGATGACCACGCCGTGGTGATCGGCCCGGGCCAGTCCGCGACGGGCCAGCAGTCGGGCTTCCGTAAGCCGTCCCAAGTCCACTAGCGCGCGGGCGTGAACGAAGTCGATCGTGGAGACGACGCCCGCATCCTCGCCGATTTGCGCAGCCGCGTTCGCGCGGGCATCGGTCAACAGGCGGTCTGCCGCGTCGGGCCGCGCGCGCGCAAGTTCGACCAGCGCTCGCAGGATTGCCACCCAGGCTTGGGCAAAGGTGCTTCCCGAACGAAATATGGCGCCTTCGGCACGATCCATGTGCTGCTGCGCGTTAGCCAGATCTCCGCGGTCGATTTCCGCCATCGCGGCGATCGCGGCAACGGTGCCTGCGCGCAATGGATCGCTCGGACGGTCGCCGGCAAGCCAGATCAGCGCCTCGGCATGGGCCACCTCGAGCGTGTCGAGATAAACGCCCAGCACGATCCGGAGGAACGCGAGATCCGCACTGGCTTCGGATGCGTCCGCGTCAGGCAACCCGCCTTGCCGCAAACGACGGTCGAACACGTCCAATGCAAGCCGCGCGCGTTCGTATTGCATCGTGTGGCACAGGGCCCACACATACCACCCCTGGGCCTCTACCGGCAGCCGGCCACCCGCGCCCTGCAGGCGGTCAACCCACTGGACGAAAAGCGTCATCTGCCCGCGGTCCGCGGCGACCTGGCGTGCCACCCGGCCGATCAGGTCCTGCGCCAGTTCGACATCGGGCGCATCGAGTGCGCTGCCGATGGCCGCGACGTAATCGCCGCGGCTGGCATGCCATTGGGCGACCCGCTTTAAAACGTCTCGGCGCCGAACGCTGTCGAGATGCGCTTGCCCCTCATTCAGCAGATATTCCCGCAGCAGCGTATGAAAGCGGAACCAGCGCCGGCTGCGATCCACCGGGAATATCAGCACGTTGCGAAGCACCAGGTCGTCCAGCCACGCGTGAGCCTGAACGCGTTCCGTCATGTACTGCGCCAGTTCGGCGCTGAATTCCCGCACCAGCGCTATCTCCATCAGAAACTGGACACGCGCGGGTTCGATTCCGGCCAATACGCGGTCCGTGAGGACGCGCGCAATATCCTTGTGATCACCACCGAAGTGTTCCAGCACGGCCGCTCGCGCGCCGCCTTGAACAGGGTCGACGTCTACGTCGACGTCCCGCTCGGCGGACATCAGCACTTGCAGCAGACGCACGGCTGCGGGCCAACCCTCGGTGTGTGCCTGGATGTGATCCAGCATGACCGCGTCGAGCGATGCAAAACCCGCCAACTGAAGCAGGCGCCGGGTCGCGGCGCGATCAAAGCAGAGATGGTCTGCGTGCAGTTCGAGCGCGCCGAGTTCCAGCTTGACCCGGACGATATCGACAGGGACTTCGCGATTGCTGGAAATGACCAGTTGCAACTCCGGACCGCTGTCGAACACGAGGCGTTCCAGTAGAACGGAAAGCCGGGGATCTTCACACAAGCCCAGGTTGTCGATGAAAACGACAGTCTTGCCTGGCAGCCTGTGGATTTGGCCGATCACCCTGTCCATCATCTCGCCGGGATCGGCGAAAGGATGCATCTCCAATCCGGTGTCGTCGGCTGGCGCGTCGGCGCTTTGCGCTAGTGCGCCATGCAGCAGGGCTAGCAACGAGAGCACGTCGCGATCGCGGTCATCCAGCGACAGCCAGAGGCAGCGGTCGCCGCGCGAACGCAAGTGCTCGTGAACCCGGCTGAGCAGTACCGTCTTGCCGTATCCCGGCGGCGCACACACACAGGTCAGCTTGGGTAGGGCGTCCACCTGCAAAAGCGACGAGGCACGCGTCGGCACGCTCTCGAAGCCGAAACCCGGAGGCGCCAGACGGCCCCTCGACCACTCGTCGCGTCTCATGCGACCTGCGGAATGTCCGGCGACGCTTGACCCCATGTGACGGTTCGCTCCGTGTGGGTTCTCATGTCCCCATACGGTGGACGAAGACACCGGCAGCGAGGTCAGTTTCATTCATACGCTCAAGTAACGTGCACATGTGAATAGTAAGCAATATATATCATGTCGATACATAGAGTAATGGATGCCCGTCTCCTGCTCTACCTGTTCTTCGATTGTGGACTTGACTGCATGCGTTGATGCCCCGGGTTTGCCCTAGTGGGAGCCCCATCTTTCGGATGGGGTCTTGGCGCATCCCCGACATTCTAATGAGAACAAGCAGCCCATGAGGAGCCTGTGAGTCATCGGCGCCGAGGGCCTCGCACAAGCCCACCTCAGCCGCTGCATTGCAGCATGACGGGGCGATAAACCAAGGAGACAGCAATGAGACTCAAAGACAAGGTCGCGGTCATCACCGGCGCGTCGACAGGCATCGGTCGCGCAATTGCCGAGAGCTACGCACGGGAGGGGGCCAGCGTTGTCGTGGCCGACATCCGGGGAGCCGCCGAGGCCGCTGCCGAAATCGGGCCCAATGCCCTGGGTACCACGACGGACGTTTCCGATCCGCAAAGCACCCGCGAGATGGCCGAAGCGGCGATCGATCGATTCGGGCGAATCGACATTCTGGTCAATAACGCCGGTATTTTCACCGGGCTCAATTACACGCCCATGGAAGCACTCGCCGTTGCCGACTGGCAAAAAATTCTGGCGGTCAACGTCATGGGGCCATGGCTGTGTGCAAGTGCGGTGTCGCCAAACATGCGTTCGAACGGCGGCGGGAAGATCATCAACATCGCTTCGGTGATTGCGCACGTCGGCATCCCGTTCATGCTGCACTACGTCGCGAGCAAGGGCGCGTTGGCCGCGATGACGCGGGCGATGGCGCGCGAATTTGCCGCCGCGAAGGCTGGCATAACAGTCAACGCCATTTCTCCCGGTTATATCCACTCGCCCAACGCGGTGGCCAACGCAGCGCAGCACGAACAGTTCGAGGCGGTGGCGTCCCAGATGCGAACCATCGAACGCGCGCAGACGCCGCAGGACATTGCAGGCGCAGCCTTGTGGCTCGCAAGCGCTGAGTCATCGACCGTCAACGGCCAGAACATCGTAGTCGACGCCGGCATCTTCATGAGCCTATAGACGACGCGATTCGATCGGTAACGCTCGCGCTCACATGTCCCGTACTCATGCATCGAATTCAGGAGTCAGTCAGATGGACACTTCCGTACAGTTCGAATCCCGAATCAAGGCGGCGCAAAACAAGAATCTCATTGGCGGGCAATGGCTGGATGCGGCTTCCGGCCAGACCATTGAGGTGGAGAATCCCGCGACGCAGGAACTGATCGCCACTGTTCCGCGCAGCGCCGCAGAAGACGTTGACCGCGCGGTGAAGGTGGCGCGGGTCGCCTTCGAGAGCGATACCTGGCGCAAGATGCGCCCGATCGATCGGGGCCGCCTGCTCGAAAACATTGCCCGCAAGGTCGAGGACCACGCTGAAGAACTGGCTTATCTGGAGTCGGTCGACACCGGCAAGGCCGTCACCTTTGCCAAAGTCCTGGATCTGCCGTCCACCGTCGAGGTGTTCCGCTACATGGGAGGCTGGTGCAGCAAGATTGGCGGCAAGACTCTACCTGTCTCGTTCGACGGCAAGGAGTACCACGCCTATACGCGCCGGGAGCCAGTGGGCGTGGTGGGCGCCATCACGCCATGGAATTATCCGCTCGCGCTGGGGGCATGGAAGATCGCGTCGGCGCTCGCGGCCGGATGCACGATGGTGCTGAAGCCCACGGAACTCACTCCGCTGAGCACGTTGCGGCTTGCCGAGCTCTGCCTCGAAGCAGGTCTGCCAGAAGGCATCCTGAACATTGTCAACGGCTATGGCCACGAAGCCGGCGCCGCACTGGCCCAGCACCCCGATGTCAACAAGATCACGTTCACCGGCTCGACCGCGGTGGGTAAGAAGATCGTCGAGTATTCGCTTGGAAACATGAAGCGGGTCACGCTGGAACTGGGCGGGAAGTCGCCCAGCATCGTCTTTGCGGATGCTGATCTCGACCAGGTCGGTCTCGGCGCGGCGCTTGCCGTGTTCTTCAACTCCGGCCAGATCTGCTTTGCCGCCAGCCGGCTGTTCGTGCAGGACAGCGTATACGACCAGGTGGTCGAGGCGGTGGCGGCGGCGGCTTCCCAGTTCAAGGTGGGCAATGGCCAGAACCCGGAAACCATGATGGGGCCGCTCGTCTCGGGCAAGCAACGGGAGCGCGTCCTGGGCTACGTCGCCTCAGGGCTGGAGCAGGGCGCGACGCTGGTCTGTGGCGGCAAGAAGACGGGAGACAAAGGTTACTTCATGGAGCCAACCGTGTTTGCCAATGCCGACCCGTCGATGAAGATCGCCAAGGAGGAGATTTTCGGACCGGTGGTCAGCGTGATGCGGTTCAAGGACGTCGAGGACGTTACCCGAATGGCCAACGACACCCCCTACGGTCTGGCCGCCAACATCTGGACACGCGACATCAAGAAGGCGCACCGACTGGCGCACAGGCTGGAGGCCGGTTCGGTCTGGATCAACTGCCATGGAATCATCGACGCGGCACTACCATTCGGCGGGTTCAAGCAGTCCGGCTGGGGGCGCGAGGTGTCCGAGGAAGGCCTGTTGGCCTACACCGAGACAAAGACGGTCTGCGCGTTGCTCGACGACTGAAATGAAACCCAAATGCCCCGCACTGTGGGCTCATGGAGGAACATGAAATGTGGGACTACCTCAAATATTATCTGGCGCCGCTGACGCAGGTGTTAAGCATGCTGGGACTCTATCTGGGCGGTGACTATGTCTGGATCGGCCTTGCCTTCTTTCCCTTGATGGCAGCCATTGACAGCGTCCTGCCGCTGGACTTGAAGGCGCGCAAGATGAAAAGCCGCGGTTGGGCCTTTGTGCCTATCTGGCTTTCGACCTTGCTGGGGCCGGCTACGTACATCATGCTGGCCTGGTCGGTCTCTCATCATGATCTGACTGGCTGGCAGATGTTCGGCGGCGTGATGAGCTGCGCGTGGCTCTCGGTGGTGCCGGTGGTTTCCGCCTCTCACGAGCTCTATCACGCACGGGGCAGAATCGGCCGCACGTTCGGACGCTACGCGCAGATATGCTTCCTCGACCCGACGCGGATGGAAGCGCACGTCGTGAGTCACCACCGTGACGTGAGCACGGCCCACGACAGCGACACCGCAGCGCGTGGCGAAACCCTGTATTCGTTCGCACCCAAAGCCGTTATTGAATCCACGCTGCTGGCCCAACGTATCGAGTCGGATGCGCTGGAAAAGCGCGGCTTCGCCCGCTGGTCGATTCGCCATCATATCTGGCGCGCGATCCTCGCGCAGGTGCTGTTCCAGGCGTTGATGTACTGGATCGGTGGTTGGGCGTCCGTGGGGCTCGCGCTCGGTGCGATGGTAATTGCCCGCTTCTGGGTCGAGACCTTCAACTACTTTCAACACTATGGGCAGGTGCGCGTTGCTGGCAGCCCGATCGAGAAGCGCCATGTCTGGAATCACTTCGGTCCGTTGTCACGGTTGGTCGCCTTCGAGATTACCAATCATGCCGACCATCATCTGAACACCTATCTCTCCTACTACGAGTTGGTGCCTCACCGCGAGGCGATCCGCATGCCCAGTGTGTTCAGCTGCTTCATGGCGGCACTGTTCCCACCGGTATGGTTCAACCTGATCATCAAGCCGGCCCTGCGCCGCTGGGACAACGAATGGGCGTCCGCGGAAGAGCGTCGTCTGGCTGCCGAACAGAACCGTCAGGCCGGTTGGGAAGACTGGCTAACGCAACCGCCTGCAACGGCCACTTCACCCAGTTGAAGTTGGGCCACGGCCCTGACGAACCGAACCCGCCCAATGACGAGCGCGAACATGATGGTCGATATCCAGCGGCGCATGATTGGTCACGCCGCCCTCATCCTCCTGATCGGGATGCTGGCAGGCGCAGGACTGCTTGTCAGTCTGATCGGAGGAGTGGAGTGGTGGCCCGGGAAGATGATGCCGCTGCACCTGCCGGGATCAACCGACGCCTGGGTGCGCACACACCTCGGCGGCATGCTCAACGCCTTCCTGATCATGCTGGCAGCACTGGTTTTGCCGGTGGCCGGGTTCGACGTGCCAGGCGGGCGCCGCCTGGGCTGGATGCTCGTGGGCACGGGCTGGGCCAACACCGTCTTTTACTGGGCGGCGATGTTCGCCCCCAACCGCGCGTTGAGCTTTGCCGATAACCGGTTCGGGGCATCCAACCTGTTCACGGTGATCGGCCTTGCGCCTGCCTTGCTATTCACGCTCGTGTCGATCGTCGCGGTTGCGCTGCTGGCGTATCGGGCTTTGCGCTAAGCCTTCGTCTGCGGCGTCGTTTTCTGCTTTCCGAACTCTCCACATTCCATGCGAAATTTCCTCAACTCCTTGCTGGTGCGGTCCCCTACAAAGCGGCAGATCCGGATCCTCCCGCAGGAGGTGACCATTGACGTTGCCTCGGGTCAGACTCTGCTGGAAGCGGCCCTGGCCAATGGCGTTCATTATCCTCACAACTGCACGGTGGGCACCTGCGCTTCGTGCAAGACACGCTTGCGGCAGGGGCGCGTGCGCGAAGCTACCCCCTTTGGCTACACCCTGTCCAAACAGGAACTTGATGCGGGCTACATCCTCGCTTGCCAGGCCTTTCCGCGCGATGAGCTCACCGTCGTGGAGATTGCCCCGCCGAGTGCCGATCTGCCGCTCGCGGAGTCTTTCGCGGCCAGCATTGTCGCTACCGAGCCGCTGGCACACGACATTCTGAAAGTCACGATGCGTACGGACCGTCCTGTGAACTATGTGGCCGGGCAGTACGCCGGCGTTCTTGCGCCCGGATTGCCCCGCAGCCGGCACTACTCGTTTGCCGACGCGCCGCAGCGGGGCGGCCGCACAGAGCTCGCGTTTTTTATCCGGAAGGTGCCGGGAGGGGCCTTCACGGACGCTTTGTTCAGTGGCGCTCTCGCGGGCCAGCCGCTCGCGATCGAAGCGCCTCACGGCAGTTTCTATTTGCGTGGGGGCAACGCGCCAATGGTATGTGTCGCAGGCGGCAGTGGGCTAGCGCCGTTGTTGAGCATCCTGGAGGATGCGCGCAGGAACCGCATCCGTCGCCCTTGCACGTTGCTCTTCGGCGCCCGAACGCAAGCCGATCTGTACATGCTCGATGCCATCCGGGAGCTTGCCGGAAACTGGCCCGATCCTTTCGAATTTGTCCCGGTGCTGTCTCACGATTCTCCGGATAGCCCCTGGAAGGGCGCCCGAGGTATGGTCAGCGATTTCATCACTACGGCGATGGCTGACGGTGCGGAAGGCTATCTATGCGGACCGCCGCCCATGATCGACGCAGGCATCGCAACGCTGGCGCGACACGGGGTGTCGATCGATGCCATTCACTACGACAAGTTCACCGACGGTCGTGACGAGGTCCCTGAGAGCTGAGCGTTGCGCCGCGTTTGTCGACCAGCACGCGTGCGTCAAAGTAATACCGCGACCCGCGAGGCGACGATGAAAATATCTTGCAAAGCAGTGCAAACACTAATATGTGCAATAGCGCATAATACAGTAGAGTACTATATATGAACTGATGCCAACGTGGTTCGCCCCAGGAGACCAAACAGATGATCCTCACGGATGATCAGAAAGCGCTGCAGGAGACCGCCCGAAGATTCTCACGCGAACGGTTGCTGCCTGATTACCAGAAGCGCGAAAAGTTGGGTGTGCTCGACAGGGCGCTCATACGTGAAATGGGCTCGCTAGGGCTGCTGGGAACGGATATTCCCGAACAACTCGGCGGCCTGGGTGTGGACGGGGTGACAACCGGGTTGATCGCCGAAGAGCTGGCCTACGGAGATTTCAACATCAGCGGGGTGGCAGTCGCCATTTCGTTGCTCGGGGCCATCATCATGCGTAATGCGAAGCAAAGCGTGATCGACGAGTGGGTGCCACGCATGACGCGCGGCGAGGCCATTATCGGTATCTGCGTGACCGAGCCCCGCGGCGGGTCCGATGCAGCCAATCTGCAACTGCGTGCCCGGGTCGACGAAGACCACTATGTCGTCAACGGCGAGAAGACGTCCATCACCTTCGCTGATTGCGCCGACGCTTTCCTCGTTTTTGCGCGTACTGGCCGGCCGGAGGACGGGGCGCGAGGCGTCTCGGCGCTGTTCATCCCGGCCGAATCGCGCGGTGTACAGGTCACCCGTTTCGACGATGTGGGAAGCCGTGTTACCGGACGAGGATCGGTATTTTTCGACGACGTGCGCGTGCCGTTCAACCATCGGGTGGGCGATGAGGGCGGAGGCTTCACGCAGGTCATGCAGGGATTCGACTACAGCCGCGCACTGATCGCCTTGCAGTGCGTAGGAGCGGCCCAGGCTTCGCTCGACGAGGCGTGGCTCTACGCCAGAGAGCGTCAGGCGTTTGGCCGGCCGATCGGGCAATTCCAGGGCGTGAGCTTTCCGTTAGCGGAGGGGGATTCCTCCATCGCGGCCATCCGTCAACTGTCCTACCACGCGCTGTCGTTGCGTGATGCCGGGCTGCCGCACACGGCTGAGGCCGCAATGGTCAAGTGGATGGGACCAAAAACGGCCTTCGATGTCATCCACCAGTGCCTGCTGACGTTCGGCCACTACGGCTGGTCGAAGGACTTGCCGCATCAGCAGCGCATGCGCGACGTGATGGGGCTCGAGATCGGCGACGGGACCGCGGGGGTCATGAAGCAGATCATTGCCCGCGAACGCATCGGCCGCGCCGCTGTGCAGTACGTTTGACACTGCCATTTTCGAAAACGACAAGGAGATTGTCCGTGAGTTATCGGTCCGCGTTCCGCCCCGGCCTGTTCGAAGGGCAAACTGTCATCGTTACGGGCGGTGGTAGCGGCATAGGCCGTTGTACGGCGCATGAACTGGCGGCGATCGGCGCTGTTGTCGCAATCGTGGGCCGTAAGGCCGGGAAACTCGAGGCGGTGAAGGCCGAGATCGAGGAGGATGGCGGCAAAGTTAGCACGCACGTCTGTGACATTCGCGAAGAGCCGGAGGTGCAGGCCACGATCGATGCGGTGCTGGCGCAGCATGGCCGCATCGACGGCCTCGTCAACAATGCCGGTGGACAATACCGCGCCGAACTCAAGACCATCTCGACGAAAGGTTTCGAGGCAGTTGTGCGCAACAACCTGACTGGGGGCTTCATCTTCATGCGCGAGGTTTACACGCGCTGGATGGAGACGCACGGCGGTTCCATCGTCAATATCATCGCGGACATCTGGAACGGGTGGCCCAACTTTGCGCATTCCGGCGCAGCGCGTGGCGGCATGCTCACGCTCAGCCAGTCGGCTGCGTCCGAGTGGGCCGGATCAGGCGTACGGGTCAATACCGTGGCGCCGGGCGGCATCGCTTCGAGCGGTTTCGATACCTACACGCCAGAGGCGTTCGAAGAGATACGCAAGGTGGCCAAAGGGGTTCCGATGCAGCGCTTCGGAAACGAAGCAGAAGTGTCGTCGGTGATCGTCTACCTCCTTTCGCCAGCCTCGTCGTATATCACGGGCACGTGCATTCGGGTCGACGGTGGCAGTCCTAACGCTCGTCAGACCGGAACGTTGGCCAGCGAAGCGCATGTCCCGGCCTTTGACGGCTTTCATCGAGCCGTGCCCACACGAAGCTGAGGACGCGATGTCGATACCCTGGAAAGAGCGATGGTTTGACGACTTCGCCGTCGGCGAAACGGCCGCGTTCGGTGACCATCTGGTCTCGGAAGAAGAGATCGTCGAATTCGCGCGCCGCTACGATCCACAGCCTTTCCATGTTGATCCGGTTGCGGCGGTGCATTCGCCCTACGGCGGGCTCATCGCCAGCGGCTGGATGACTGGCGCAGTCATGACGCGCCTGATGTGCGCACACTTCCTTTCACCCAGCGCGGCAATGGGTTCGCCCGGCGTGGATGAGCTGCGATGGCTCAAGCCTGTCCGACCGGGAGACCGCCTGTCCGTGCGGGTCGAAGTGCTGGAGACCGACCGTTCGCGCAGCAAGCCTGACCGTGGTGTCGTACGTTTGTTGCAGCAGGCGGTGAATCAGGACGGAGAGATCGTGCTCTCCATGCACGGGCGGCCGATGTTCTGGTGTCATCCATGAAGCCGCTAACCGTTCGTCGGAGTGACCAGGGAAGCCGCGCGCAAGCATTGCATTTTTCCGAACAACGCAGAGAGATCTCATGCCATTTGAAATCGCACTGAACCCGGCCCGCGCCGACACCCTGCGCGCTCAGGGATGGTGGCGGGACACGACCATTAACGCCTGTTTTGACCGGGTGCTCGAGCATTCGCCCGACAAGACAGCGCTCGTCGCTCTTACCCGGGGTAACGAGGCTCCGTGGCGTATCAGCTACCGGGAACTCGACCAGCTCGTCGCCAGGGCGGCCGCTTCGTTGAGCGCGCTCGGCGTCGGGCGGGGGGATGTAGTGTCGATTCAACTCCCCAATGTCTGGCAGTTCGTGGTGACGTCACTGGCCACCTCGCGCATCGGCGGCGTTGTGAATCCATTGATGCCCATTCTGCGTGAGCGCGAACTGGTCTACATGCTTGACTTTTGCGAGGCCACGATTCTGGTCGTTCCGTCCCATTACAGGGGCCATGATCACGCATCTATGGCGCGCAGCCTGTTGCCTCAATTGACGAAGCTGAAACGGCTCGTGGTGGTGGGAGAAGATAGCGCAGACGGTTTCGATCGCGTCCTTCTGGGTTCGGACGTTAAGGCTTCCGCCTCTCCCGGTTCCGCGGCGGATGCTTTGCAGCCAGATGACGTGACACTCCTGATGTTCAGCTCGGGGACTACCGGTGCGCCCAAGGGAGTGATGCACACATCCAACACCTTGCTCTCGACGCTGTTCACGTCGATCGAAGACCTGCACCTGACGCCGGACGACGTGGTGCTGGCCATTTCGCCTGTCGGCCATCTGCTTGGCTATGCGTACCAGACGATGATGCCGCTGATGCTCGGCGCAACGATCGTTCTGATGGACGAGTGGGATCCGAGCGTCGCGCTCGAGCTGATGCGCAGCGAAAAGGTCAGCTTCAGCTCCGCCGCCACGCCATTTCTGGCTGATCTGCTGAATGCCGTGGAAGCCGGTGACCCTGGCGCGCCCAGTTTCCGTCTGCTTGGATGCGGCGGCGCTCCGGTGCCCGCAGTGATGGTCGAGCGCGCTGCCACCTGTATGAACCTGACTGTGTGTTCGATCTGGGGCATGACGGAAACGGTGGCCGGAACGCTGACGCAGATTGAGCGGGCGCGCGAGTTATCTGCTATGGCCGACGGCCGGCCAGTACGCGGAAACGAGGTGAAGGTGGTTGATGAAGACGGAAGACCGGTACCCGTGGGTACGACAGGCCGGTTGCTGTTCCGCGGTAGTTCTCTCTTCGTGGGTTACCTGAGGCGGCCTGAACTCAACGCCGTCGACGCCGAAGGCTGGTTCGACACGGGAGATCGCGCTTACACGTTGAATGACGAACGCTACATCCGGATCAACGGACGGAGCAAGGACATCATCATTCGCGGCGGAGAGAACATACCGGTCTTCGAAATCGAATCGCTGCTGCTGCGGCATCCTGCCATCGCAGAGATCGCGATCGTGGGTTATCCGGATGAGCGCCTCGGTGAGCGCGCTTGCGCCTTCATCGTCCTCAAGCCGGGACGCACCTTCGACATGGAAGTCCTCGCGGAGTACATGCAGGCGTCGAAGACCGCCAAACAGTATTGGCCCGAGCGAATCGTGATCTGCCCCGAGTTGCCAAAAACCGGCAGCGGAAAGGTGCAGAAGTTCAGACTGCGCGAACGCGTGATCGCGTTCGCCAGTGAGCAAGCCTGAGAGATTGGACGAAGAGACAACCCTATGCCCACGAACTATTCGTCGCTTCACCTCGAGATCGATGACGGTCTTGCAATCGTGACTATGGCGCAGCCGTCGCGCGGCAATCCGATCGACGCAGAGTTCACCCGCGAATTCAAGGACGTATTTCTCGAACTGTGGGACACGGCCGGCTTGCGTGCCGTGCTGCTGCGTGCCGAAGGCGAAAACTTCAGTTTTGGGGGCGACCTCAAAACTTTCCACCCCGCACGCCATCAACTCCCGGCTCTGGTTCGACGGCTGACCAGCGATTTGCACATGGGACTGTCGCGGGCATGGCAACTACCGGTTCCCATCGTCGCCGAAGTGCAGGGCTGGGCGATGGGCGGCGCGCTCGGCATGCTTGCCGGCTGCGATGTGGTAGTAGCGGCCGAGTCCGCGCGTTTCGGTTCGGCCTTTTCCCGGCTCGGCTTTTCGTGCGACACGGGTTCCTCTGTCACGTTGACATTCCGCATGGGGGCTGCTCGTGCGCGACGCTTTGTCCTGCTGGGAGAAGTGCTCAGCAGCGCTGAGGCTTTGGCCGCAGGTCTGGTGGACCGGGTGGTGCTGGACGCACAACTGGGGGACATGGCACGTGGCCTGGCGTCGGAGCTGGCAGCCGGCCCGACCCTGGCCTACGGTGAAATCAAGCGACTCTTTCGGCAGGCTGGCCATGCGCAACTCGAAGCGCGACTGGAAGACGAGGCGCTTACATTGGCGCGCATATCGGGCACGCAGGATGCCCAGGAGGGTGTGGCAGCAATGTTCGAGCGGCGCAAGCCCTCGTTCCAGGGGCGTTGAGCAGACCGCGTCGGCATTGATATTTAGCATGTTCATGTCGGGGATCAACTGCTGAGCGGTTGCAGTTGGTGAGGATTGATTTGGAAGGTCGCTTCGACAAGAGCTAACACTAGGTTTGAATAATTCGTACTACATATGTTGTGAAGGATGTTGATTTTCTAAAGATCAAAAAAAAATGGCCAAAGAGTTAGGAGGGAGATGGCACAAGGGTATCGCGTTTTCTGGATTGATGGTTAAGGAAGCGAAGCTTCCTGCCATAGCCGTCAAGAGCCGGAAGAACAGTACCGCAAGCCTGCTCTTGGAATCTGCAAGCTCTGTCATCGAGAAATTGGGATGCCTTTCGAATTGGAAGATGTGCCTTAAAAAATCACTGATCAGAAGCAGTGCAGAGCCTACGGGTACCAGGCTTCGCGGAGAAATCAATATAGGAGACAGCTTTGAAACACCCTATCAAATACCTATTGGCGTCGCTTACTGTTCTTGTGTCCGCGCCAACTTATGTTCATGCGCAAAGCGCAGGCAGCTTTGTCGCTACCGCGGGCGCCGCATGGCTTGACTTTCCGAATTCCCATTCGACCGAGTTGCAGAGTCAATCAGCGTTCGGCACGTTCACGTCGCCGGGCACCAATACAGAGGTGCACAACATCGCCACCCCTGTATTACTTTTGACATACTTTTTCACGGACAATATCGCGGTGCAAGGCGTTTTGGGCGTTCCGCCAACGTTTCGGCTGGCCGGACAGGGCCAACTCGCTCCTTTAGGGCCTGGTGGGCCGAGTTTGCCTCTCGGCAATCTTCAGCCAACGGCCACCATACGGGCGTGGTCACCTATAGTAGAGGTGAAGTATTATTTCGGGCACGCTGAAAGCAAGCTACGGCCATATGTAGGAGTAGGTGTAAATTACACTTGGGGTTCCAATATTCATTTGCACCCGACCTTAGAGGGCGCCCTGAATCAGTTTGCGGGCCCCGGAGGGAGCGTTCACACGTCGGTAAGCCCATCATGGAACCCAGTGCTTACCCTTGGCGCATCATACAATTTTAGCAAGAAGTGGTATCTGACGGGATCGGTCAGTTACCTTCCGCTAAAGACGAATGCGGAGTTTGACGCTGTCAGCCGGAGCGGTAGGGTAGTGTTATCGAACAAGACCCGCATCACCGCTGATCCGATCATCGTGTTCGTCGGTGTCGGATATCGTTTTTGAGGCCGATGCCCATATCGGCGACGTGAAAATGTTTCTTAAGCCGCGACATGTGTCGCGCCTTGATTTTTCTCGGTCCCCAAAGCCGCATTCGCTAGACAAGCTGGACATCACTGGAGGCGTTGCGCGATCCAGGCAGCGATGTGCCAGCGCAGGTTAGTGATTCAATCAGGCGCATGCTTGGGGCAGAGCCCGCGACTCTGGGACTTGCCCCACATGATTCGACTCACACAAATGTTTCAACGTTAGAGACGGCGTCACAGACCGCGTAAGTCATTCGCTCCGATCCAGTAAACGCCCAATAGAGCGACAGAAATCAGTAGAAGCCATCCCTCAAAAATTCCCCGCCAGACCGGTGGGGCGTGTCTGAGTTCCATGCAATCGAGAACGATGAGTCGCCCCTTCAGATAGGCGATCGCCAGAGTGCCTGCGCCAGCGGCGAATCCCACCATGCCATCCGCACGGAGCCAGAACGCAACGCTGGTTGCGACGGTCAGCACTAGCCAGGTTCGGTGAAGCGGTTCTCGCAGCAGATGGAGCATAGCGGGTTAGCCTCGTTGCAGAACCTTCGCCAGCGCCTGCTCCCTGAATTCGACAGAATACGTCTGTTTGGCATTCAACCTGCACCTCTGAGTTCTTCAAATTAAGAAAATTCAGAGACGACATCTAGTGTGACGCAGGGGGGAGATTTTGATGGATTTGAACGCGTCTAGGGTCTGTTGACAATCAGCAGGTCCAGATGAAAGCGGCGGAGAGCGCAACGAATGATGAGAATCGTTCGGAGAGCTTGTCGTAGCGGGTAGCAACGCGCCGGAATTGTTTGATGCGACAAAAGAACCGTTCGACCAGATTTCGAGAGGCATACAGATGTTCATCCAAAGGACGTTGCTCAACACGATTGGCGCGACTGGGGATGACAGCTTGAATGTCCGCCGATTCCAGATGCTGCAGGATCGCGTTTGTATCGTAAGCTTTGTCGGCAGCCAGACTGGCGGGTCTCAGTTCGCCCAGCAAAGGCAGAGCCTCGGGGCTATCTCCAGCCTGTCCGCCCGTCAGATGAAAGCGAGCGAGCATGCCCAGGCCGTCGACCAGAGCGTGAATCTTGGTGCTCAATCCGCCGCGCGAGCGCCCGATCGCCTGTTCGCCTTTTTTTTCGCCGCACCGGCGGCATGCTGGTGGGCACGCACAATCGTACTGTCAATGAAGACTTCCTCAAGGTCCGCGTCGCCCGCAAGCTCGGCGAGTACCGTATGCCATATTTGCGCCCGCGACCATCTGGCAAAGCGTTGGTACACGCTATTCCACGTTCCAAAATCAGGCGGCAAATCGCGCCATGGGCTGCCAGTGCGCGCGATCCATAGCACGGCCTCGACAAACAGTCGATTGTCTGCTGCGGTCCGACCCGGGTCGGTGGACTTGCCCGGCAGCAAGGGGGCGATCCGTTCGTATTGGTCATCACTGAGCATCAGTCTTGGCATCCTGTTCTTCCGCAAAAGACAGGATGTAAACAGCTTTCCTCACAAGTTAACAGCCCCCTCGGCGATGATTGTCAACAGACCCTAGGGCCTGTTGACAATCAGCAGGTCCAGATGAAAGCAGCGGAGAGCGCAACGAATGATGAGAATCGTTCGGAGAGCTTGTCGTAGCGGGTAGCCACGCGACGGAATTGTTTGATGCGACAGAAGAACCGTTCGACCAGATTTCGAGAGGCATACAGATGTTCATCCAAAGGACGTTGCTCAAGACGATTCGCGCGACTGGGGATGACAGCTTGAATGCCTGCCGATTCCAGATGTTGCAGGATCGCGTTCGAATCGTAGGCTTTGTCGGCAGCCAGACTGACGGGTTTCAACTCGCCCAGCAAAGGCAGGGCCTCCGGACTGTCTCCAGCCTGTCCGCCCGTCAGATGAAATCGCGCGAGCATCCCCAAGCCGTCGACCAGAGCGTGAATCTTGGTGCTCAATCCGCCACGCGAGCGCCCGATTGCCTGTTCGCCTTTTTTTTCGCCGCGCCGGCGGCATGCTGGTGGGCACGCACAATCGTACTGTCAATGAAGGCTTCCTCAAGGTCGGCGTCGCCCGCAAGCTCGGCGAGTACCGCATGCCATATTTCCGCCCGAGACCATCTCGCAAAGCGTTGGTACACGCTATTCCACGGTCCGAAATCGGGCGGCAAATCGCGCCATGGGCTGCCAGTGCGCGCGATCCATAGCACGGCCTCAACAAACAGCCGATTGTCTCCTGCGGTCCGACCCGGGTCGGTGGACTTGCCTGGCAGCAAGGGGGCGATCCGCTCGTATTGGTCATCGCTGAGCATCAGTCTTGGCATCCTGTTTTTCCGCAAAAGACAGGATGTAAACAGCTTTCCTCACAAGTTAACAGCCCCCTCGGCGATGATTGTCAACAGGCCCTAGCAAGCTTCGCCCGAAGGTGATAGCGCTGCAAAAACGCGGGGGTGCCGTGCTCCTCCAGCGTACGGAGGAGCACGGCCGAGAGCGGCGCATTGGCGGAAAAGAACGCTCGTGAGACGTATCGCGCGACAGTGCGAGTGCGGACCCCGCGGCGTCTATGTTCCGGGTTTGCCCTAGTGGGAGCCCCATCTTTCGGATGGGGTGCGGACAGTCGAGGGGGCTTTTAATGGCTAACAGGTGACCGATGCAGTTCGGTCCGCCCGACAAGGTTCAAGGAAGCTCGCATAGGTCGCTGCGGTGCAGCACGAGTGGGCGAAAAAGCAAACAACGGAGACAGGAATGAGACTCAAGGATAAGGTCGCGATCGTGACGGGGACATCCACGGGCATTGGCCGGGCGATCGCCGAAAGTTACGCTCGCGAAGGAGCGCTGATCGGCGTGCTTTGAAGCGCCGCTCGCAAGTTGGAGATGGAAGAGCGATGCACACCCAAAGGTCCACGCGGTCCAAGAATTGTCGTTCGGTCGCACCAAGTGCCGAACAGATGGGCAATGACGCGAGAGGCATGCCGTCGGGATCATCTGCTCTGCCGATTGAACTTCGGCTCATGGGCGAGTTCTGGCGCGACGCGCTGGATATTCCCGACGACTTTTACCCGACGTTCTTGGAGTCCTTGCACTTCCAACCCGTGGCGGAAGCCGGCGATTCGAGGCGATCTCCTCCAACGATCCCCACACGAGCTGAACAGCAGACGCATCTTTTTCAACATTCAAGAGGAGACATGTAATGGTCGACTTCCTGAAGTACTGGCTTGCAGTTGTATTGCTGGCCACCGGATACGCGGGCTTTCTGCTGGGTGGCAACTGGGTCTGGCTCGGCGTGGGATCGCTGCCGATTCTGGCTCTGCTCGATACCTTGATCGGGCCGGACTACAGCATGACGAAGAAACTCAACCTGCGGCTGGCGAATATCCCGATCTGGATCTGCGCGGCGGGGCCGCTATGGCTCTACTTCGTTTTCGCTTGGCGTCTGCCGAGCGCGTTCCTTTGCTTCATGGCCGCACTCGTACCGCCGATCTGGCACGAACTGATCATCAAGCCGCGCCTGAAGATTTGGGATTTGGAATACGCAACCAAGGAAGAACGAGTTCTGGCTGCGGCCCAGAACCGTGCCGCCGGCTGGGCGGATTGGTTCAGCGAGACCCCACTTCACAAATCAGCAACGCATCAACCGTCAGCGCGTAGACAAAATTCTTCACCGCATTACTAGCACAAGAAAATCAAAATGGCGACCAAAACCAAGCATGCCTTCTTCATCCTGATCGGCGTCGGATCGTTGTTCGTGGTCTGGCCGTTCGCTTTCGAGTGGATGAAAAACGGTGGGAACATCATGAATCCGATTTCGTTCTTCACCGATGTGTTCAAGCTCGGTGGTGCACCAGCGTTTCTCACCACCGACATTGCCGTGAGCTGGATCACGTTCATGGTGTGGGTGGTGTTCGACGCCAAGAAAATCGGATTGGGCGCGAAATGGGGCTGGGTCTTCGTAGGGCTTTCGTACCTGGGAACCTGCTTTGCATTCCCGATTTACTTGGTTGTGCGTGATCGCCACCTTGCGAAGCAGGTCAACCAAGGAATCTAAAAACCCTTCTGTTGGTTAAATTTCAAGTAGAGCATCACGCTGGAGGAGACATAATGAAAATTAGAGAAATCGACATCGATTTTTCGGCGGCCAAGATTTTCTGGGCGCCGGAAGACCCGGAATTTGCGCAGTTCTGGAACGGGGCATCGAGCTTTCTTCCTTACCTCGAACCGTTCCTTAACAAAGCTGTGCGCGAAGGCGCGAATCAATTACCCACGACTGAATCGGCGCTTCGCGAAGACTGTCGCATCTTTATCGCGCAGGAGGGCCGGCACTATCGGAATCACGCAAAGTTCAACCAGTTTTTGCGCGAGTCCGGTTATCCGGAGTTGGCAAAACGTGAAGCGGTGATGAAAGCAGACTACGAAGGCTTTTGGAAGGATAAAGGGTTTAAGTACTGCCTGGGTTATGCAGAGGGGTTTGAAACCTTGGGGCCGATAATCGCCTGTTTCTTCCTTGAGGGTGCCCGTGAATTGCACAAGCCCAGCGTCGATGATCCAACTGCGGATCTATGGCGTTGGCATCTCGCCGAGGAATATGAACATCGGCATGTTTGCAACTACCTTTTTCACCGGGTGTATCCCGGTAGCTACTGGTACCGGCTATACGGCATCGCCTATGCCGGACGACACATGCTCAGTTACATGATTCGCACGGCGCTATACCTGTTGCGCGAAGACTATAAGGCAGGCCGGATCAAGCGTCCTTGGCGTAGCCGATGGCGCACAGCGACTATGCTTTTGAGGCTGTTTGCATACATCACGCCGCGCCTGATCAAGGGCTTGGGTCCGAAGTACGATCCGATCAATCTTCCGGCGCCCAAACGCTCCATGGAAGTTTTGGCAGAAGCCGAAGCGAAATGGACACGATCGTCCAACAAACCTGTGATTACTTGATACAAGAAAAGCCGCAGCTTTTATCTAATCCCATTAATAACTTGAAGAGACTATCAACATGTTTGACTATCAAACTGAACACCTTTTTTCCTATCGAGCCACCCTCGCTACGCCGGAGGTTATTGGGCCTTGCCCCGGCGACATCCGTGTCAATTTTCCCCTCATCGGAGGCGAAGTGTGGGGACCGAAGCTGTCTGGCAAGGTCAAAGGCGGCGGTACTGACTTTGCCACGCTCCGGACCGATGGGGTTATTCTGGTCGATGTCCGCGGAGCGCTGGAAAGCAACGATGGTGCTCTGATAGACATTGCGTACCAAGGCATGCTCGATCTTGGACCTGAGGGCTATGCCAATTTCCTCAAGGGCGTTATGCCCCCGGAACTCAAGATTCGCGCGGCCCCGCGTTTCAGAACAGCACACCCTGCTTACCAGTGGCTCAATCGGTTGCAGTGCTATTCGATCGGTGAGGCGGATCTGGCAAAGCAAGAAATTGCTTACGACGTTTACGCCTTGCGCTGAGGTAGTGTCCGCTTGTGGCCAAGCCGCGATTCTTGAATGTCATTGCGGAAAAATAGCGGACGCGCTTGGTGTCCGGTGGTCAGCTCAGCGGCGGCGATCGACGATCTTGGCGCCAGTGGTCAGATTCGTTGCCAGCATGCGTTCAGTTGAGTTGGCACCAGGCGTTCAGCTACACGGCGTTCTGCATATAAACACGACTGCAAGGGAGCGCTTGTGCCGGTCAGCTTTCTCTCCAACGAACAGCGAGAAAGCTATGGGTGCTACACCGGGGCACCATCAGCCCAGGATCTGGCCCGTTACTTTCACCTGGACGATAGCGATCACGGGTCCGACACTGCGCGCGTTCCGCGAACTGGGCGTCCTCGACGAGATCATGGAACTCGCCTACACGGTTCGGGCATTCGCATTTGCGACGCGCAGGGCAATACGCTGAATGATCTCGATACGCCGATGCCGCCGGGCCTGGGTGTGCCGGGCAGCGGTGGAGTGTCGCGTCCCGAGCCGCACAGGATTCTGGCAAACCGTGTGCAGGCTGCCGGTACGCAGGTGCGACTGAGCGTGACCGTCGATGCCTTTCGCGAACTTGGCGATGGCGTTGAAGTGACTTTCAGCGATGGCAGTAAAGACGTTTATGACTTCGTGGTCGGCGCCGACGGTTCGTGCTCGAGAAGTCACCCAAGATGTGGCGGGATCCAAAGGACCTCTACGAGCCTTTGCAAGGGCGGCTCAAAGACTACGGCGGTGTCGTCGCGATGGTCCGCGATGCGCTCGATGAGCACGCGCACATCGTGTTCCGTCCGCTGGAGATGTTTTCGCTGTCGGCGCCGTGGTACCGCGGCCGCGTTCTGCTGATCGGCGACGCAGCGCACCCGACCACGCCGCAGCTTGCCTCGGGCGCCGGCATGGCGGTCGAGGATGCGCTGGTGCTGGCCGAAGCCCTGACGCACACCGCTGATGTTCCCGCGGCACTGGCCGCGTTTATGGCAAGGCGCGAGGAGTGCTGCCGTTTGATCGTCGACGGCTCTCTGGAAATTGGCCGACTCGAGCAGGAGCGTGCGCCGGTTGAGCGCAGACGGCTGTGGTGGCGCTCGTGCTGAGCAAACTGACCGAGCCGATCTGAGCCATTCAGGAAAATTTGAAGAGGTACTCTCTATCGTGGTGGGGCGGTGTCTCGCTACGATACGTAGTTCAACAAAAAAATGTGGAGATATCATGCAACTCGTTATTCGTTCCCGCACCGTCGCGGCTGATGACATTGTCGCGCTCGAACTGGCTGCACCCGATGGCGAGGCGCTGCCCCCCTTCGAGGCGGGTGCGCATATCGACCTCACGCTCGGCAATGGCCTCGTACGCAGCTATTCGCTGGTCAATGCGCCGGCTGAGCGTCATCGCTATGTGGTGGCGGTCAATCGAGACCCGTCGAGCCGTGGCGGCTCGCGCTATGTACACGACTCGCTGGAACCCGGCCAGACCATCGAGGTCACGGGGCCACGCAACAATTTCAAGCTGGTTGAAGACGCCTCGCTGGTGGTGTTGATCGCGGGCGGCATCGGCGTCACGCCGCTGTGGTGCATGATTCAGCGACTCGAGGAATTGGGCCACGCGTGGAAGCTGTTTTACGGCTCGCGCAGTCGCAGCAAGTGCGCTTATTTGAGTGATATCCAGGCCCTCGAAGCCAGGTATCCTGAGCGCGTGGAGCTGCACTTCAACGATGAGCATGACGGACGGGTACTCGATATGGCGGCGGCAGTCGCCGCTGCACCGCGCGATGCGCATCTGTACTGCTGCGGTCCTGTGCTGATGCTGCGCGCGTTTGAGGAAGCCACTGCGAACCGTCCGGAAGGCCATGCGCACGTCGAGTATTTTTCGGCGCAGCAAGAGGCCGCTTGTGCCGGTGGGTTCAATCTGGTGCTGGCGCGGTCGCAGCGCAAGCTGTATGTTGAGCAGGGCAAGAGTGTGCTCGATATCCTGCTGGACGCAGGCATCGAAATCACGCATTGCTGCCGCGAAGGGGTGTGCGGCGCATGTCAGACCACGGTGCTCGAGGGCGAACCCGATCACCGCGACTCTTACCTCACGCCTCAAGAGCGTCGCTCGGGTAAGTCGATCATGCCGTGCTGTTCGGGCAGCCTGTCGGAAACGCTGGTGCTCGATCTCTGATCGATAGATAAAAAGCAAACCGGCCGCACGAGTGGCGGCCGGTCTAGCGAGTCTTGCGGTTTTTTACTCGCGTCTGGTTTTCCTTCTCGGCTGTTTAAGCCAAACCCTCGGCCTTCAACACGGCCTGCACCGCAGGCCGCGCCACGATACGCTTTTGATAAGAGAGAATCAGACGTACCATGATTGTCTCGGACGCGGGGAAGCGCCGGCAGTGTCTCCGCCATGGGGGGGGTGCTTCGTTCTATCGACGAGCGCCGCTCGTGTCAGGAAAACTAGTACTCTATATATAGTGTGCATGTGTACTATAGTAGCGCTTGAAAATGCTCTTTGCAAGCAACACGGCCTGATTGGCATCACTCGGCGGACAAATCGGTCCTGTCAGTGGTTTGGACCCGCTGCAGCGGGTCCGGTGCATGTGATCGAGTTCGGCCGCACGTCATCGGGTCGAAGACGCTACGTGCGCGTCGGTGCATTGCGGCCGCACGGGGGTTCGGCGATTGTTTTTTTCCGGCACGATGGAGGATGCAATGAACATCTTCGAGTTGGCGCGTGATGCTGGAATGCTAGTCGTCCTGGACGGCAGGATCGGGCGTACCGAATATCGAAGCGTCCATGGAACCGTCGTCGCGTTTCAACGCTTTGTCCGTGCGTTGGAGGCGGCGTTGGCGACGGGCGAGGAAGGGGTGCTGCCTCAGCGTCAGACCGGTCCCTTACCAATCTCAGTGCATAGCAACGGGGTGGCGATGATGGCCGGCGAAGTCAGTGGGCGGCAGCAGATCGGAACGAATGAGCTGACCGCGAATCCACTGCGCCCATCACCACGGAACGGCGACTCTCGGTGAGAGCTCGATCTTGCTGGCGGCGGTGGGTAGACCCGGCAAGGGAGGAATAGCGCAACGTTGAAACTACCGAACTTTTGATGGGGGACGTCCGGTCGTGCTTGCTATATGCTACCAGTTCGCTTTTTCAGCACACTGTCGACTGTCGTGCAGTGGACGTGAGAGTTTAATGAATTCAGAGACTCCTGCCGGGCGTTGAGTCGTGCCCACGACAGTTCGGCCGTGGCCTCGAGCGTGCCGGCCGACGATGTCCATGACAGTCCGGAACAGCTTCTTCAGGGCCTATATAACCGCGTTTTTTTTCGGTTGTTTCAGCTCGGAAACATACTCCAGCGTCAAGCCACCAAAGAACTCGGGGTCAGCACCGTTCAATGGGCGATGCTCGGTGCACTATCGAGGCATCACGCCAAGGAGGGCATGTCGTTCGCTGAACTCGGTGAGTATATCGTAGTTAGCCGGCAAAACCTCGACGGTGTCCTGAAGCGACTCGAGCGCGACAACCACGTTGTCCGCGTAGCCGATACCGCCGATCGCCGGGCACGGTTGGTCCGCCTCACCCCCCGCAGGGCGCGCAGGTTTGGAAAGAGTTGAGTCCGTGGATTCACGAGTTCTACCGGCAGGCTATGGCGAAATTCCGTTTTGACGACGTTGTATCATTCGTTCACTTCTTGAACACTCTGCAGACGGATCTGGCGAACGTCAAACTGGAGAAGTGACAGGGCGGTGGGGCAAGGAAGATGTCCAGGCCGACAGTTTGCGTGACGGCCCGTAATGGCGTCGGACTGACACGGGAGGCGAGCCGATTAAGACGAACAGACCGTGGGATAATTGTGTGCCGACGACCTGGCCCGGTGCCTGCATGCATAGCCCCTTGTGAGGTAGCGCTTCATTGCAAATGCGTCGTGCGCGCTTTCGCTGTGGCGAATCGAGCGCAATGGTTGAGAGATCCATCTCCATTCGCTCTACCGTGGTATGCCGATCAGTGTCAGGCACCGGCTTGGGCGTTGCTGTGCCTTTTTTGACGTACGCACGTCCCGGTCTGGCAAATGTCTTGTCCGGACAGGGGCCTTCCCATTTGACATCGACACAGTGTTCGCGCAGGACGTTGATAATTCTTTTTATGCAAAATCCGCGAACGGCAGGGAAGCCTCAGTTTTCCGTGCCATGCGGTCACCAAATGGTGCAGGTTTCGACGCGGCTGATAGGTCGGCCTGGCTATGCCTGCAGCCGCAGCGGCGCCGAGGCCACACCGGCCGTCGTAGCAGTTGCGGCGTAGCGGAGACGTGGGATACGCAGCCGAGATAACACCCGTTACAACGGCTAACTGCGTCCACGCGAGCGATCGTGGCGGCGACGGGCGAATCGATGGTCAACTGGCATCCGGTTCTACCGTATGCTCATCGACAGACCTTCTGGGTCCGTCGTGCACCCGCCTCAGCGGCCCGGCCAGCACCGTGACGTGCTCGGGAAATGGGACTGTGCGCGGCTTCATCGCCTCTTCGCGCGTTGCGAGGGCAAAGGCGCGCAGGCGCGCCTTGAGTTGCTCAGATGTCTCCACCGGCGGCAGCACCGGTTGTTTGCGTTTGGTCATCGGTTGATCCCCCAGCGGGACAGGCGGTATATGGTCTCGTCGGACACGCCGGTGAAACCGTGTGCAGCATAGGCACCTGACACCTTTTCGTGGTCAACGTCCAAGACGATGAAGTGTTTGTCGTCGTAACGATACGCCATGGTTCAACTCATACTGTCTAGAGCGGGTAGTGCAGTTGCCCGGCGAGCTACGCTTCCCAGTCCTACGGATACATGCAGCCGCCGAGGCCGTCCTCTTTGAAGACGGGCACCACTTCGCCGCATTAGTTCTCGCAACTCATTCTGCCACGGTTGTAGGACCGTGGCGAGGCGCGCTCCCCACGGTCGCCCATCGCGTTCGATTGCCGGCACGGTGTGCTGGAGGGTCGGACGGTCGCCATACGTCATCGCAACTCCTTGAAGGGACAAGGGGTCTTAGCCGGTGGGCTTTCGGCCCGGCTGGCCTATAAGCGACGAACTTATCACAGCCGAAACGCGATGCCGATACGAATGGCAATTGGCATTGAAGCGGGTGTCCGTCAACCCATCTGATCGGCGCGCGAGCGCATCGACACGCACGCGTACACCCTCTGGTGTCTAAACACCAGGTCCGATTTCCGTGTTCGCGGTGTCTTGCTTGTTTTCATCGGGAAGCACAACTTGACCAACCGCGTCGCAGTTGCCTCAGGTTACTTCATCTCGGTTGAATCACGTGCGAAGAAGGTTGCGCTGCTGTTCGATCGGTTCGTCTTGTTCGGGATGAGTTCACTGCGCGGTGAAAAAGGCTATCGCAGAGCACCTGGTTGGGACGACTGCAGGCCCTTCGCGATCGCGCAGTTTTCTCTTCTCAACGACCGGGTACGTGGCGGCTGCTGAAAGGGCGCGCCGTTCCGCGGGCAACCCCGCCGACACGGAGTTCTGCTGAACTGTCGATTCAGGTCAGAGCGACACGATCTGTCGCAATAGTTCCAGCGCTTTCATCTCATCCAGCCGCCCAGTCCGTGCTTTCCCTGCGAGCGTCTTGATCAGCGCTTCTGCTATTGGTTCAATGCCTATCAGATCGTCCAGGCTCGTCACGGGAGCAGAACGGCGCGGCTCCGCAATGACCTCTGTAACGGAGGCCGGCGCAGGCTGCTGGTGAGAGGCGGACGGTGGCACATCGTTGTCAACAGTTTGACGGATGGCCAGATCGGAGGTAGACGGGAGTACTGGATCCAGTTGCTCCACGACTGCCTTCGTCGCGGCGGCACCGCTGGTGTGATCCGCCTCGGACGGTTGGACGTGTCGATCGGTCGCGGCTTTCGCCTTCTTACTCGAGGACTTTCTTGCCACCGCCGCTTCCGGCCTTATCGCAGCTGATAGCTCCTGTTGATCAGATGCAGGTCGACCCGACTGTGGATCAAGCAGAGCCAACACCGACTCAGGAATGTCCGTGACTGAACGCGGAATGTCCAGCCAGGCAGTTGGCAACCCGAGGCGTTCAGTGAAACGGCTGGCTTCGGCGTCGTCCATGCGCTTCTGCCCATACAGACGATTGTCCAGGTTGGAGGCGCTGATACTCATTACCGCGCTGAGTCGCACCTTCGATCCCTTACGGGAGGTGAGTACGTGCAGGTTGGCGCGACGAATGTTTTGCAGAGCCGCCACGTCGTTCAGCGGCAAGGATTGTTGGGCCCCCGACTTCACGGACGCTTTAGCTTTCGCTGATGCCGGTTTCGAGGAAGTAACCGTGGCAGTCCTTGCCGCTGTGGGCTTGCTCTTCGCGACGGCCTGTGGCGAGCCGCCATCGGTTCTCTTTGACATTTCTGGTTCCCTGGGCAAACGGTCAGTGGGGGTAGGGTGGTGGTTCGCTGGTATTGCAGGAGCCGGTTCCGATGCCTGCTCGTCCGCCGATTCCGGTTCAGCGTTAGCGCGAATAAAGTCAAGCGGCGCCTTCAAACGACTGATGGTCTCGGATGTGAGGGCAGGGTTGGGTTGATCGAAAAACCCATCGGGTAGCCCGAGCGTCGTTTCAATGTGGAAGGCCGTCTCGGGTGTGAATCTCTCGCCGTTTATTAATTCGGCCACGCGCGTCAGGTTGGAATCGAGTCCCAGTGCAATATTCTCTGCGCCCACCGCATCGACCAGCCATTTAAACGAACGCGTTTTGAAAATGGATGCCGTCTGGGTTGGATCCCGGGCAGGTGGCTTTTTTACGTATGGCTTGTTCTGTCGATGAGAAGTCGATGGTTGGCGCGATTGACGCGGGCCCTTGTCTCGAGGTCCCGGATATCGCCCATGTGGCTGATTCATAAAATGGGGCTCTCCGCCGGTGAAATCACTATCAATGCAGGGATTATAAGCGAGGGGGTACTCACGCCGGGCCTGTCGTCAGCCAACGAGCTGTTCTGGTGACCCAAACGCTGACGGCGTTGCTCCCGTCGGTTGTGGTGCCAATAGCGAAAGCGAGCGAGAAGCCGCCAGTTTGCGCGTCAACTCAACAAACTGAAAGCTTGTCTATCCAGACAACAGGCGCGGTAGTCTCTGTGAGCCGCACGTCGGTCAGACCGGGTTGGCCTCAGCGAATGCGATGCATCAGTTCGATCCGGGAGTGCGTAACGGTGGAGTCCCTGAAGCGTTTGAAGCCGCGCATGACGTCCACCCGCAATTTGACGTTGCGATGATTCCGGTCGATCCGGTTTTTCAGATGACTGGACGATTTCAGCGTTATCTCTTCAGGCAGAAGTCCTTCTACTTTCATCTCGCGCGCCGCACGATGGGACGCTGCGTAGGCGACGGCCACGGTGCTCCCTTAAGTAGACACACATTCGCTCGGGACCAGCAGCGGCGTGAGTGGAGGCTAACGCGATTGCAGATGGCGGACGCGGCACACCGGCAAGCGGGCCTATCTGAAGGGAGGAGTTCGAACGCCAGCACTCTGAGTGGGAGACCGCCGCGTTGTGCCCCAAGGGGCGTTCCGTAGGGTAACAATACACAGCCAGGTTCGCCGCTAGCTCATCTGGTCAGACGGATCCAAACTAGCGAGGACAGTCTGCTGCCCGAGAGGTGTTAAACCAATGTGAAAGATCAATACAGTTCAAGGCTGGGATCGCGCAAAATCGTCGCCCCTCGTAAATCGTTCAATGAATCGAGTCCCGGGTGTTGAAGAGACTATGCGAGTCCATCCAGTCGTACGATTCACTGCTGTGCGCCCACGCCCAGTTCCTTGCTGTCTCACGTTTCTTGCCGACCGCCGGTGCGACCTCTTCGGAGGGTGAACCTCCGTCGTACTTGTCGTTCGCGCGCTCAGCGCGGCCGATGTTTCTGGATTTCGATGAGTCGTAGTTCATTGCGGTTCCCGTTTGTGGTTGTTGTCAACGCGTATCAATCCTGCTCCACCAGCTCATCGTGCATCGACGCTGCGAAAAGCTCGGCGAAGCGCTCAAGCGCCGCGACTGAGCCGTGCACTGTGCGGTACTCCTGACGTCCAATCTTCGCGTCAAGAACCACCGTCATTCCCGATTTCCGAGCCAGGTCAAGGATGTCCATCTGATGCTCCACACCGTTGAATCATGCGATTCTGTTCGCACTCTGATGCGCGTGAACGGTTTGTCCACACAATTCATTTTAAGCACTATGCGCTGGGCATCAACGCAGCCACGTGAATTCACAGTTTTCAAAACGACAACAATAGAGACGGCGACCGGATACTGCGAGGTCCCATCCGCATTCCGAATACGATGAAATTCAAATCGTCGGAAGATTGACCGCGAGGTTAGTCCGCGATTGCGTCGGCCACACGGACCCGATTGCAGGCAACGCAGGTTCGATGCTGCGTCAGGTCGGCAGGCGGACGGGCTCCGGATAAAAATGGCAATCTAGCCAAACGTGAATGCATAGCCTGATATTAAAGCGCAAATTGCTGGTGCATTTCGCTGGTACAACCTGCCACAGATATGTCCAAACCTGCTCGCACCATCGCCCACGGACGCATGCAATCAAGCTTGACGCCGCGTACCTTCGCGAAGGAAGCGTCGAACGGGCATTGTCAAGTTACCGAGAGTGAGACGGCACTATGGCAGAAGTGACGGCTGGTCGGAAGGCAGTCGACGGATTTTGGGCGAGTTCAGCGAATTCGCGCCATGCAACAAACCGGGCTGCGAGTTGCTTGCGATAAAGGGAGGCACTTATCACGTGCCACTTCAGTGCGAAGTGTTGCCGTATCGGCCCGAAGCACGAGAGAAATTTTTGTGTGCGTTTCGGGTCGCGAAAGCCGCGCATGCGACGCTCGCGTTCGCGCGTCGGTTGGTGACTGTTTTCCGCCCGGTTGTTCAGCCGGGCAGCCGCTTTTACGAACACGTGCTTTACGCCCACCAACTTCGGAATTTCGGCCTTTGCGGCCGGATACCACCCCTTACTTTCGAGTCCGGCCATGCCACTTCGATGTTTTGCGAAAACCTGCAGCTTGATTTTCGTTCGCCGATGGCGCGAGACGTCTACTAGTTCTGTCTGACCCAGCTCATCAACACCCGTTGGTATTGACGCGATTACAGCGCGGGTACCCCGTCGAGCCGTTGCCCGCCAATTTATCCCACGTCATTGGAGCGCCTCGGCGGGGCGGTGCCCAACGAATACACGATTCGCGCAACGATGTCGGGCTGACAAAATCGGCTGCGAGGCCCGTCTGGCAAGGCTCCGAGCCACATGACATACGGTGAAATAACTTCCGCATAGCCTGTTGTGGCGCCCATGGCTAAAGTGCGCGTATCGGATGCGATGCACTGATCCACAACTTCACCGCAGACGATACCCCCCGGGCCACTACCGTTATGGCATCGTCATGGAACAACTTGGAAAATTCACGCTGTACGTCACGGCTTTCGTCATTGCCGTATCGATGGTCGAAGCCGTCTGGCTCAGCCGGAAAAATCGCAATACGGCCACGCCATTTGCGTGGCACGAAGTGTGGCTTTCGCTCGTCGACGTCGTCGCGCGCAAGCTGCTCGCGCTGCTGCCGCTCTCGCTCGCGACACCTGTGTTTGCGCTAGCCTGGGAGCATCGCATCTTCACGGTGGAACTCAATAGCACGCTGATGGTGCTGGCGCTCTTCATCGGCCAGGAATTCTGCTACTACTGGTATCACCGCGCGTCGCATCGTATTCGTTTCTTCTGGGCCACGCATGCCGTGCACCACTCGCCGAACCAGTTGACGCTTTCCACCGCGTACCGGCTCGGCGTGACGGGCAAGCTGTCGGGCTCGACGATCTTCTTCGCGCCGCTCGTGTGGCTCGGCGTGCGTCCTGAAGTCGTTCTGCTGACGCTCTTCATCAACCTCATGTATCAGTTCTGGCTGCATACCACGTGGATCCCGAAGCTCGGCTGGCTCGAGTATGTGTTCAATACGCCGTCCTCGCACCGCGTGCACCATGCGTCGAATGTCGAATATCTGGATGCGAACTACGGCGGCGTGCTGATTATCTTCGACCGGCTGTTCGGTACCTACGTCGAGGAACGCGCCGACGAACCCTGCCGTTACGGGCTCGTTACGCCGACAACCTCACGAAATCCGTTCGTCGTCGAGTTCGAGCACTGGGCGACGCTAGTCCGGGACGTGGTGAAGGCGAAGAACGTTTGGACCGCCATCAATCACGTGATCCAGCCGCCGGGCTGGATGCCGGATGGCGGCGGCGAAACCACGGAAGAACTGCGCCGCAAGAGCAAGACAGCGCGTGATGAGTGCGAAGTGGCCAACGGCTGATGAAGTGATGGAGCAGTGAAGGGCAGGGCGCGTGGATTGGAATGCGCCCCGCCTGTTTGTTTGTCTGTTTGTGAAGATGATGCTGGTCCGCTTATGTGAGCAGTAATCTCAGTCCGCGTCACACGGTGAATCATAGCTATCCTACGTCCCCCGGCTGCACCGGCATATCGGACAGTGGGCGAGACGCGGCTCCCTGCAGAAGGACGACGCCTCATGGCACCACAGCTTGATAGGGAAACAGTCGAGGGTTGCTGGCTCTTATCCGATCCTATGCTGGGCAGTGGTGGGGCGGTTCGTTGGTCACCGATTTATTTGGCGGACAAATTCATTTCCTGTTTTCGCGAAACCTTTGTGACTGCCGACGGGACGCTACTCTCGTCCTCTTTTGCGGTGCATCGCGAATGGGTCGAAATCGAGGCGAGCAGGCCCCTGCAGGTCGCGGACGTCAGAGATCACGCGCTCCGACTTGCGCCCGTACAGATCAAGGTTGTCACGGAAATGTGTTTCACGCGCCCCGAAAATTTCGACGGCATTTGTTTTGCACTGACAAAGGCCCGGGCGATTTGTTGGCCTTGTTCGATAAGCGGGTAATGAACGACCTGCGCATAGTGAGTCGACAGGGTCTTTCGACTTGCCAGAACGAGATCAAGGATGCGTTGAGAACACTCGGGATTGATCTTCGGAACCTGGAGTCGCTGATTCATCCAATGGGTTCACGGCCCGAACGCCGTGTAGCGGTTCTGATTGGCAACAATCGCTTTAAAATACGCCCTTCCATGGCGTTTGTCTGGCGAGATTTGGAGGTACTTCAAAGAGTATTTATCGATCTCGGCTTTGAAACCCTCGTATTGCACAAGTCTGGCAATACCCTTGGCGATCGTCTGCGTTTCGCTCGTGCAGCACATGGTGGCGCTACTCGTCTCGTTGAGTGCACGCATAAATCGCGCGATCATATGATCGAGACCGGTCGCAGAGGAGACGCATGAGAACCGGAGCGGTATTGCGTCATCAGGCATCCCGGGGGGCCCTATCTGATTCGTCAAGCGCTCGGGGCGGATTTTGGTTGATAGAAGGTGCCGTCACGCAGCATGGCGATCAGCACGTCGCACCGCCGTCTGGCAAGAGCAGTGAGCGCTTGATTGTGGCGCTTGCCCTGCTGGACCTTGCGAGCGTAATAGTCCCGCGAGATCGGATCTCGCAGGCCAGCAAAGGCCGAGAGGAATAGCGCTCTCTTGAGCACTTTGTTTCCTCGCCTGGATGGGTGTTCGCCGCGGATGGAAGAGCCCGAGCGTCGGGTGACGGGGGCGAGGCCGGCGTAGGCGGCAAGATGCGCAGCTGAAGCGAAGGCTTTGTGGGCGACTTCCGTGAGGAGTCTGGCGGCGGTCCTGACGCCGACTCCCGGCATGCTGGTCAGGACCGGCCAAAGAGGGTGTGCATGCACCAGCCGTTCAACTTCGCTGGCAACCTGGGGTTGTCGTACTTTCCGTGCAAGATATGGCGGTAGCAGCGCGCAGAGCCGCTCGCAGCAAGGCTCGGCCGCTCGGTAGCTTTCGCGCAATCAGCAATTTCGCAAGTACTTGATCAATATGGATTTTCGGGATCAAAGCGCCAGATTTTGCACGGAAAGTACGACAACCCCTTACCCGACGATTGGCGCCATTGCGCAGCCAGCCGTCGCCAGCACATAGCGCCGAGACGTGCGCTCTGGACACCATCGGCACCGCGTCGAAATCGAAGTTCTCCAGTGTCTTGCCTGGCAGCAGTTTGGCGTCCCTGAGGTGGCGTTCGATGCGGCGTCGATCGCGCTCGGCGACCTCGTGTTCAGCCAGCGCCATCAGCAGGCGCGCCGCAGGCCAGCCTTCCGTGTCGGAACGCTCGGCAAAGTTTGACCAGATCTGCTTGATGGCGGGCAGCCGCAAATCGTTGAGCAGCAGCGACAGGCGGGTGGCGTCGAATTCGTGATTCATGCTGCCACCTCCATTTCCAGGTCAAGCAGGGCTTCGTAGTCGCGCAACGACGCCAGCTGGACGTTCACCTGCGGCAGGCTCGCGGGTTTGGCTTCGAAACGCGAACTCAGTGTGTCAAGATCGGGCCGTTGCCCATCGGCCAGGCACTGCTCGAGCGCCTGCGCCAGTTGTGCCTCGCAGTTGCGCTCGTGGGCCAGACTGAGCAGTTCAACCATGGTCTTGCATGCCTGGCGCTCGGAGAGCTGCTCGAGCAGACGATCGAAGGTCAATCGATAGGCCTCACGCGGAAAGATCTGATCGCGGTAGACCAGGTTGAGCAGCGCCATGGGCTTGCGGCGCAGCGCGTGGATGATGTGCCGGTAGTTGATGACGTGGCCGTGCTTGCCATTGGGACCTGGACGGCCGCGCCGCAGCGTCATCAGGGCCGTGCTGCCCAGGAACAGTTCCAGCCGGTCGTCATACAGCCGCACGCGCAGTCGATGACCGATCAGCCGCGACGGGACGGTATAGAACACCTTGCGCAGGACAAAGCCGCAGTTGGGGCTGACGTACACACGCGTTTCCTCGTAGTCACTCGTGCGCTGCGGCGGCAGTGGCTGAAGCAGCGGGCGCTCGGCCTCAATGCGCTTGCCATTGCGCGCGTTGATGCGACAGACGTTCTCGTCGATGAAGCGGCGATAGGCCTCGAGGTCGTCGAAGTCGTTACTGCCGCGCAGGAGCAACTGATCACGCACGGCGTTCTTGAGGTGGCCGTGAGGGCTCTCGATGGAGCCGTTCTCATGGGCAACGCCGCGGTTGTTGCGCGTAGGCTGCATCCCGTAGTGAGCACATAGCGCTTCGTAACGCGTGGTCAGATCGTCGCGCGCTTCGCGTTCGAGATTGCGGTACGCTGCGGACAGGCTGTCGCTGCGATGCTCGCGCGGTGCACCGCCGAGTGCCCAAAGCGCGTTCTGCAGCCCTTCGGCCAGCGCGACATAGCTCTCGCCGCCGAGGATGACGTGGGCGTGTTCAAAGCCCGAGCAGGCCAGTCGAAAGTGATACAGGCGGTGGTCCAGCGCGACACCCGCCACGGTGATGTCCAGGCTGTCCATCTCGGTGAAGTCGGACAATCCGAGGCGACCGGGCTCATGCACCTGACGGAACATGACGTCACGCTCCGCGCCATGCAATGCGCGCCAGTCACGAATACGCCGCTCCAGTGTGCGACGCACGTTGCCCGGGAGGTCTGGATGGCGCCGAAGCATCTCGTCCAGTACGGCCACGGACCGGATGTCGGGAGCGGATCGGAGCAGCGGGACGATCTCGGCGTCAAAGATCGCTGCCAGGGGATCAGCGCGGCGGCGCGTGCGCGGCGCCTTCTTCTGCGAAGGCGGTCGTGGATCCTGTTCGATGCGATAGGCAGTGGCGGCGCTGAACCCGGCGCGTGCGCCCGCCCTGGTTGGCTGTTCCTTGTGTCTGTACTTCATGTAGAGCCTCATCTGGTGGTCGTTGACGTGACGTCCGGGCACCGTAGCCTCCCGTGGAATGGAAAGCTCGTTCATACCCGATCCACCGCGACCACCGACAAGGCTCCCCGATGACGGGGGGACTCCTCGGCGCGGCGTGGCGGCAGCGGTTCCGGGCTACGCCCTCCACCGCTGCCGCCACGCCAGTTCTCATCCTGATTGACGCGCTGTTCTCATCTTGATTGACGCGCGATACTCCTGCATGAAACGTTCAATAATAGGTCTGACTTCCCGTTCTAGAACCTCTTTCGACGGACCAGTAACGATAAAGTCATCTGCATAACGAACGAAATTTATTTTTGAACTGACTTGCCTTCCGTCGATCCACTTTGGTGGCCCAAAGGCAATCGCCAGATGAAGCTGCAAGCCATCCAATACCCAATTCGCGATCGCAGGCGAAATAATTCCGCCTTGCGGTACACCCATCTCTGTTGGGAACCACTGTCGATCTTTGAGATACCCCACCTGTAGCCATTTCCGAAGCATTTCTCTGTCGGTCGGGACGTGAGCAATGATCCAGTCATGCGAAATTTTGTCGAAACAGGCCTGAATGTCGCCTTCTAGAATCCACTGCGCAGCGCGTTTGGTCGCAAGTGCAATGAAGCATTGCTCGATCGCGTCGGCGGTGCATCTTTCCGGGCGAAACCCATAAGAGTGTGGGTCCGCACTCGTTTCCGATACAGGCTCCATGGCGAGCAAATACAGCGCTTGCATCGCTCTGTCGCCCATACAGGGAATTCCGAGTGCTCTTGTCCGACCGTTGCTTTTTGGAATTTGAATTCTACGCAACGGCCGCGGCCGGTAGCCACGACGATGCAGCATTTCGATGGCGTGGTATTTGGCGTCCGGGGAGGACCATGTAACCTTATCGACCCCGGGTGTTTTCCTGCCTCGGTTTTCCGTCACCCGTTTGACGGCGAGAGCTTTGCCGCTGAACGAGTGGGTCAGCAACCATTGCAGGGCTTTCACCCTGTTCCAGCGGCCTTCCTTTGTAGCCTTGACGATTCTTGCCTGAAGCCTCCTGACTTCCCGGTAACATCCGGCCCAGTTGATACCATGCCAATGTCCCGCGTCGCCGGAGGGTGCACCAGCGCGTTCTGCATACGCCGTCATTTGCTTCCCCTCCTGTAAAGGTTCACCAAACAATCTCGTCAAGAACGACCCGATCGAAGTCTGCCCGCTTTCGCGTGGGGTGATATCGCCTTGCAGCCCAACCCCTATCCACCCCATTACAGGGCGGCGTTCGCTTTCTCGACCATCCTTTACCCGCGTCCTCATCAGCGTTCCTCGCGGTTCGCCTGCCACGAGGGCAAGGATTCGGGCTTACCGTGTTCCACACCAGTTACACGGACAGCTTAGGTCCCGCCTTTCCTCCGGTGACATCCTGTCCCTGTGCCCGCAGCACGCATCGAGCAACCCGTCACATACCTTTTGGTCCAAGCCTGCCAGCATCTTGGGCTTGTCAATTTTAACGGCGGTTACGGCGGTTCACTTACGTTGACCATCCTGTCCAGCCTAGCGTCCTGGCCGCCTGATGCTGGCAGCCGTTGAGTGCACCTCACGGTGTTCTCTTCTCTCGCAAAGGACTTCATTGTCCCGAGGGCTCCGAACCCAGCCGTTACCAGCCACGCTCGCCCCGGTAGGCTATCGTCGAGGGAACAACGAGTCTCACTATCCCTTGCGGGCCGAGACAATAACTGGCGCGACTTCACGTCGCACGCGTGCTTTAAATTCCGTTTTCTGAAGCCGCCCCAAAAAGGCAAAACGACAACAATCGGTCGGGTAACATGCCTTCTTGAGGCAACACGACCGGACTTCCCAATTGTCGCGCGCCATGCTGTTGCAACTGCTGAGAGGTTCCGGGTGCGTTTGCGTATCGTAGCGGTGTGCTATAGCGGTACGGAGCGAAAAAACAAAAAGATTGTCCTATGAATAGAGCCATGGGACTGCAACACTTGTTGGCGACTACGCAAACAGGAGCCTAAAGTGTCTAAATCACCCGTCACGAAGCAGGCGAACGTTACGACGCCGCCCACTTACCGACCATTTACGTCCGCTGACGTTCGTGCTGCTCACGCACTGTCGACGTCGATACGATGGCCGCATCGGCTAGAAGACTGGCAATTTGCCGCCGACGCAGGTCTCGGTTTTGTCGCCGAGGAGGGCGGCGGTTTGATTGGCACCGCGCTAGGTTGGAAATTTGGTGCGGATCGAGCAACTATCGGTATGGTGATTGTGGCGCCGGAGCAGCAAGGTCGAGGAATTGGCCGCAACCTGATGAATCTGCTGCTCGAAGAACTCGGCACGAGAGCCGTATTCTTACACGCAACGCCTGCGGGTCAACCCCTTTACGAAAAGCTAGGATTTCGCGCATGCGGATGGCTTGACCAGCATCAAGGGACGCTCCCGGAACCTCCGAGCATCGCATTTCGGCAGGGCGAGCGCTTGCGCCAAGTTGAAGCAAATGACTTGCCGAAACTAATTGAGCTAGCGTCTCTGACATCTGGCTTCGATCGTAGCGCAGTAATGCCGGCGCTGCTGCAGATCGCAGATGGTGTTGTACTCGAGAGTGAGGGCGAACTACTGGGTTTCTCAATGTCCCGAAAATTCGGGTGGGGACACTTAATCGGTCCGGTGGTTGCGCTTGAATCCTCCGACCACGGGCGAGCCAAGGCATTGATCGCGTACTGGCTCGCAATGTACAAAGGCCTACCCGTCCGTATTGATGTGCCTGAGGTAGCAGCACTGACCGAATGGCTTAGCGGTCTAGGAATGACCCACATCGACAAGGTTGTAAAAATGGTTCGGAATGCCCCGGTGTGCACAGACGATTCAGTGCACGATTTGCCGTTCCGTGCCTATGGCATCATTAATCAGGCCATGGCGTAGACGGTTACCTTGGGGCGAACTGTGGGCTAACACGACAGCAGGCACCGAAAGTCAGGAACGCGTTGTTGGTCTCGACTGAACGGAGTTGGCCGTCGCGGGCAAATTGCAGGTCGTATGGCGGGCCGTTCGTGTGTTGTCACACGAGGCCTTGATGCTTTGTGTGAGGATAAAGGTCGGGAATTTCCAGTGAGAGCATAGGCGTTCCTGATGCACTCACAGTCTCGATGCCGCCAGTTCGCGCGAGAGTCGAAGCCGGTGTTTGTCAACGTAGTTGTCGTGCCATTTCTGCGTGCAGTGGCGCTGAGTAGCGCGCGGAGCATTGAGTTCGCCAACGACAGCTCAAAGTCCAGTGGAGTAGGGGCGATCAGCCGTTGAGTCTCAATTGCGTTACTCACTCGATCCGCGTTTGCATCAGTTGTTGCATCGATGACAGAGGGCGGGCGTGACCAACCATTGCAGGGCTCTCGCGTGGTGGAAGGGCAAACGCCGCTTCGACGGCGCTCTGGACCTTGACGAAGGCGACCCAATTTGGGAGGCGCGAATTCGGCGTTCTGATGCAGGGGCGGCGCCTCCCTTGAATTCGCCGCCGCAGTCGTCGCTCATCAGAGTTCAAATGATCCCGTTCTGCTCTCGAAAAATGGCAGCATGCGGGTCATTCAAAAGCATGTGTATATTCTAGCGAAAGCGATTCAAACGATAAGGAGTCGCGTCGATTCGGCTCCTCTCTCCAAGTACGAGATCTGCTGCAATCCGAGCAGTTGCGGGTCCGTTAGTCATGCCGAAATGGGAGTTGCCGAATGCAAGATGCAAACCAGGAACACCGCTCACAGGGCCAATTACCGGAAGGCTATCCGGCATGGATGGGCGCATGCCCATCCAGATCGTTGGTTCATCATGTGTAAGGTCGGGGAAGAGTGCCTTTGCTTGGGAAACATATCGCAGCGCTATGCTTTCGGTAGGAGGCTCATAGCGATCGACAAACTCTACTGCACCCGTAATACGAACTCCGACCTCCATTGGTGTAATTCCGAGCCCACGTGAGCGCACGGTAAGAGTATGTTGTAAATTCAAGTTCGCGTTCGGAAGCGTCGCGTGATAGCCCCTTTCTGCTTCGAGAGGGACGCTTATGCCGAGTGGCTTCAATAATTCATGGGAGAATACTCCGGCTGCAATTACGACATCTGCCGCATGCCGGTTGGAAATATTCGTCATTACCATGATGCCCTTCTCTTTAGGGATAAGCTTAAGTGCCTTTTCTGACACTAATTTTCCTCCTTCAGCGAGAAAGGCTTCGCCTATACATCCTACGAGACGTGCGGGATTAGTGGTGTATCCGTTTCCAGGAACCATGACTCCAAGTATGATGTCCTTGGCTATTCCGGGGAACATTTCACGGATTTGGTCTGCATTAAGTGTTTCGACCGACGTTCCGTGGCGCTCTCGGATTGCTTGCTCAGCCCGCGCGTTTCGTGGGGGCATATCATTGGCTGCGGCCAAGTGAACCTGGCCATTTCGCCGGATTAGTTCGATGTAGCGTTGAGGGCCGACCAGTTCGTTCCAGTATTCGTGCGTGTCCTTCGCCAACGCCCTCAGTGCGTCCGAGATTTCCATTACCCGATCGATGCGTCCCGCGTTGATCCATTTAATTAGCCATGGCGCAACTTTGAGGAAATAGCGCTTACGAAGTACCAATGGGCCGTTAGGGTCGAGCAACCACTTTGGAACTCGGCTCAGCATACCGGGCATGGCAATTGGAGCTGCATTGTTCGCACTGATCATGCCGGCATTACCGAACGAACACCCACCTGCGGGCGGGAACGGGTCGATTACCGTCACCGTCTTTCCCGCACGCTGGAGAAAAAGTGCGGTGGCCAAGCCAACAACCCCCGCACCAATGACAATTACAGCATCTCTGTTTGTTTCCAATTGAGTTCCTTGATTGAGAGGAGCCATACGTTCGATGCACTTTGTTCGGACAACTTATATGTATAGAGGGGTGTAATCGGTCCGTGTGAACGCTAACCTAGGCTTTGCGTTTACATGCTCGATATCGCTGGTCGATGACGTGGCCTAACTGTCTGGGGCGCATTCTCGCGCCGAAGTTAGACGTTGTACAACATATCGAGTGAGAAATATGCAACCTTAGGAACCATTGGCCCGAAGAGGCCGTCGGCCATATGGCGATCAAGTGTCGAGTCGTGAAGGAATTCCTGTCACGTTTTATGCGGATCTGTCCAGCGCACCACGCCCGCGCTATCGACGCGTTATCGTCATTTATTGAAAGCGCATGAGACGCCGATCGAACACTAGAATAGATCAATCTTCAGATGCAGACAGCCATTCGCAACGAAGTTCATAGTTTCTCAATTTCGCGCACGAAATGAAAATCAGCTTTCGATATGGGCCATAACTAGAGCGGATGGGAAGGAGCGTGACTACCCCATGTTCCGCGGTGGATTCAGCAACTGCATACCCTCTACTTCGCGATTACCGTGTCGCCTAATGGCTGACTTTTCGTCGGATTTTTATCTCGTTGTTGGAACGGGCGGACGTGAAATCAAACAGAGCGCCTCCGTTGTATTGGTGGGCCTGGGGGATGGCCCGCGTTAGTAGTTTCAGCGCGACATCGTTGCAGGGAAATCTCGCGCATGTTCTTCCGTTCGCGCGAGTCTTCGAGCGGCATCCCGAGGTCGACAATCCCGATTTGCGCCTCGAGCGCTAATAGATCATTCAACCAGCATGGCCGACGAGAAAGAGCACTCGACTCTTTTTATGTCCACGTTCTAGTCGGCAGAGGGTTTTTGGTTAGCGATTGCGGCTACAGACGGTTAAGCGAGTCCGTACAGGTCGGACCGTAATCGGCAACTAAAAAACCCTCTGCCTAGGGCCTGTTGACAATCATCGCCGAGGGGGCTGTTAACTTGTGAGGAAAGCTGTTTACATCCTGTCTTTTGCGGAAAAACAGGATGCCAAGACTGATGCTCAGCGATGACCAATACGAGCGGATCGCCCCCTTGCTGCCGGGCAAGTCCACCGACCCGGGTCGGACCGCAGCAGACAATCGGCTGTTTGTTGAGGCCGTGCTATGGATCGCGCGCACTGGCAGCCCATGGCGCGATTTGCCGCCTGATTTTGGAACGTGGAATAGCGTGTACCAACGCTTTGCCAGATGGTCGCGGGCGCAAATATGGCATACGGTACTCGCCGAGCTTGCGGGCGACGCGGATCTTGAGGAAGTCTTCATTGACAGTACGATTGTGCGTGCCCACCAGCATGCCGCCGGCGCGGCGAAAAAAAAGGCGAACAGGCAATCGGGCGCTCGCGTGGCGGATTGAGCACCAAGATTCACGCTCTGGTCGACGGCTTGGGGATGCTCGCTCGCTTTCATCTGACGGGCGGACAGGCTGGAGACAGTCCGGAGGCCCTGCCTTTGCTGGGCGAGTTGAAACCCGTCAGTCTGGCTGCCGACAAAGCCTACGATTCGAACGCGATCCTGCAGCATCTGGAATCGGCGGACATTCAAGCTGTCATCCCCAGTCGCGCCAATCGTGTTGAGCAACGTCCTTTGGATGAACATCTGTATGCCTCTCGAAATCTGGTCGAACGGTTCTTCTGTCGCATCAAACAATTCCGTCGCGTGGCTACCCGCTACGACAAGCTCTCCGAACGATTCTCATCATTCGTTGCGCTCTCCGCTGCTTTCATCTGGACCTGCTGATTGTCAACAGGCCCTAACGTTGTGCACAACGTTCACTGGACGATATTGGCTATCGGGTTGACGCCATCGATACGTGAATTTGCTTCACGGCATCTTCGACCAACCGCAAAAAGGCAGAGTGATCGAGAATTTCCTTCCTACCCGGCACAGAAAACGTACAGATGTTGAGTTTCGTTACCGGCTCGAACGGGCGGCATACAACCGTCCCATGCCTATAAAGATAGGCTGAGAATGGTCCTACAATTGCGAAGCCGATTCCAGCTTCAACCATTGCCAATGCAGTTATTGCCGCAGGGCACTCCGCAACCGCGGGTGGAGATCCGCCGACCTCCGCGAACGCGGCCTCAACGATGTCATCAATGCGTTCCGTACGCGAGAGGCTAATCATCGGTTCGCCACAGAGATCACTCGCCGAGATTACGCTTTTGTGTGCGAGCGGATGTCGCACGGGTAGGACGCAGACCATCCTCTCGGAGGCCAGTAGCGTGGAGCTTACCCCGGGAATTGCCGGCTCTTCGAGCCCGAAGCCGATGTCTACCTTTTGCGATGCGACCAGCGACTGAACATGGTCGGATCCACGGGACGTTACGGAAAAATGGACGTCGTCAACGTTTTCCCGATATATGCGAATCGCGATCGGCAACGCCGTGCTAGCAAAGGCTGGCGTGGATCCGATCACGACCCTTCGCATTTCCTGTTTCGCGAGGCGAGCGCAGAACGTGTTAACAGCGTCGAGTCCAGTAAACGAGCGCTCAATCTCTGCAAAGATCAGTTCTGCCTTTCGTGTTGGAACGAGCCGACCTGCATGTCGTTCGAAAAGCGGAAAGCCGAGCCGTTCCTCCGCTTCTTTCAACAGATTGCTAACCGCTGGTTGGGTCACATACAACCGCGCGGCACCGCCTGTCACCGAGCCGGTCATAAGTACGGCATAAATAGTCTCGACATGTCGAAAGCTCAACGGGCGCGTCATGACTCTAAGATTTGATGCATACGGACCATATTTTACGCGTCCTAAGTCGTCACGAGTTTCGTCAGACTACAAGCTTTGCTATATGCACGACGTTGATCGAGAACACCTGAGTTCGACAGTTAATCGCACAAGTACCTGATTTTACTAACGTCGAATTTAAAACGCTCCACTACAACAGCGCGAGCTGCTGCGGGGCGACCGGGGTTTTTCACGTTCTGGGCATTGAGCACCTCGGATTGTTCGGCGCTGATGGCCGAGACGCCGGTGACGGGTTCGGAAGCGTCGAGCCGAATCTGGTGATGCTGGATGCGGCGTAAGTATTCGAGTGCCCGTTCGGGCGAAAGACCGGCGTTGACGGTCTTCAGGCGCTGGCGCATGACTTGGTACAGAATCAGCGCCATGAAGCGGATCGCCCGCGTGGCCGCGGATGCGCTCGGGCAGACGGTGATAGACCGGATCGATCTCCAGTTCGGACTTGTTGAGCACCTTGAACCCGCGTTCGATATCACGATCTCCTGGGCCGCCAGATCCTTTGTATTGGTCACGAGTAGTAGCTTGCCATCCATGATGTTGGCCAGACTGCGAGCGCTCTCGTCGATGTCATAGCTGAAGAGCTCGCTCTTCAGATCGACCTTGATGATCTTCGACAGATGAGCCTCACTAACTGCATGGTAGAAGCTTGCCTTGGCGCCACTGTCCGAGAGCTTTCGCCCCCGGCGCCTGACGCGTTCGTCCTGCTCATCGAGCCTGCCGAGCCATTGCTCGCCCTGCCTGATCGGCGCATTGATCTGGTCGTCCCGTCGCTGCGTCTGTAGTGCGGCGCGCGCCGGATCATAGGCAACAATCAATAGCAATGCATTCCACTTCATCTCGCTAATGACCTCGGTCGTTGCCGTCTGGCACCGTCTCCGGTGAAACTCGTCGAGCAGTTCGGCAAACTCCTGATAGCGCCGCCCCGGTACTGCCAGAATGAATTCGAGCGCCCGACGGCTGGCCCGTCGTGGCTCATCGAGTGCTTCGAGGTCGTCCAGGCTGAGCAAGCCCTGGTCTGCCACCAGCACCAGCCACTTGATCGAAGGAAATCGCGCGAGCACCGTCCTGAGCGTGGGCAACAGCGTTTTCGTCTCCGCCGTGTTGCCGTCAAATACCTTGTGATAGATCGGCAGGCCTTCGGCGGTCTGGACCACGCCGAGCATGAACTGCCGCGCGCTCATGCCATCCTTTGCCATGCCAAACCCACGCACATCGTTTTCCTGGGCGCTCAGTCGTTCGGTGCGGATCGTGGTCAGATCGTAGAACACCACCGGCAGGTCCTGGTCGATCATCGGCCGCAGCAAGTCCGCGACTACCCGATCAACCGCCTCCTGCTGATCAATCAGCGCGTCCATGCTGCGCAGAAGGTGCTGGTGCGTGATCGTTTTGACATCAAGCTCCGGCAAGGCCACGGTCTCCAGCCAGCGCAGCACACAGAGCTTCGAATCCGGATCGCACAAGATTGAAGACCATGATCCGCACCAGCGTCTCCACATCGATCGTGTCCCGCGTACGGGGGAACACACGCCTCAACTCGCTAAAGCCGAGCGATTTCCAAAGTTTGGTCAGCGTCCAGACGTCACCGAGTGCACGTGCCGACGCGAAGCTCACTGTAGGCGCCTCCGGCAGAAGACCACGGCCTATCGCCTTGAGTAGCCCGTTGATCACCGAATCAAGGCCGCTATCGAGCTGATCAAGCCGGGCCAACGTGGCCACAGTGCGCTTTTTCACCCGTCCAGCGCCGTCCCGATAGGACTCAGCGAGCTGGAAGTAGCGACGGCGTCCGGAGGTGGTGATCTTCACGTGCATGCCTCCACGTTACCACACCCAATACGTAACTCAATAATGGCATTCAAGCACTAAGACGTGCCACCACAAGACTCTATTTGGCACCTCGCTGAAACTCGCACCGCTACGTGGCGTGGCTGTCGAAATTCGCGTTTTTGGTAGTGGAACTGTCGAACTCCGGAGAACAACACTAATCAGCGGTGCGTCGACGAAACGCGTGGTCGGGACGCGCAGCGCTACAGGGCGAACGGTAGTGGTGATATCACGGTCCTATCCGCGTAAGTCGACTAACGCAATCCCGGCCAAGGTGACCCGCCGATCAACACCCTTGCGGTCTAGCTGGTTTTCCAACAGAGTCCGCTCTTTCGAAGCCACGCTTTCCGTTCACGAGATCACCCACATCACTCACTCGGGCGACGTGATAAGTGGTAAGTACAACAAATATAACGTGCACTACTAGATCAATTTGCGCAGTACCCGAGCCAAACGTCGATACCCTGCGTGCCTATCGAAATCGCGGTGCAGTCGGCAATTTCGAACCGGATGGGGCGCGCTTCGATAATGTCCCGGGGCCGTGGAGGCGAGTGAGCTTGCGTATCTAGTGTGGACTCCTGGAGCTTCTGGGAACGTGCAAGCGCAAAGGGGCTCTGCGGGCGCCTAGCCTAACTTGCTTCTATTTCGCGGTACCTTCATGTAATGCTTAGGCGTCGTTCCGACCATGCGCCGAAAATGTCGGCCGAGATGACTTTGGTCAAAGAAGCCCACTGCGGTTGCAACTGCGCTGGGAGGAACACCGGCGCGCAGCATCCGCTGCGCGTGGTAGATTCGCACGCGACACAAGTAGCGATACGGGGAAACGCCCACTTCGTCGCTAAATCGCGTCGCAAAGCGCGAGATGCTGAGGCCTGCTGCTGCGGCGATCGCCGCGAGGCCTACCCGTTCCGCAAACGACTCTTCGATAAAAGCGATCGACCGAAGGATCGGAATCGATGCTGTGCGCGATACCGGTCCCGTCGCGGCGGTGCATACTAAGGCGGGAACTTCGAACCTCACAATCGGGGATTTCACCGTGATACCTTAAATTGCGTAATCGCTGTATAGAGCAAGCAATTCCCGCAGTCTGTTCTAACCGATGCGCGTGTAGCTGAATGAAATGGAGACACGTAACGCATCACAGCAGGCCAAGCGGGTGGCGAAGGAAGTTATTCAGATGGATGCGCGAATCCCGCTGCGCGCATCCACTCTCTCGCCTCCTTAGTTACCGCGCCAATGCCACTTCTTCAGCAATGCATCCAGAGTCCCATCAGCCTTCATCGAGTTAAGTGCCGTATCGACCTGACTGAGCAGAGCGGAGTTTCCCTTCTGAACGGCGAAAGCAATGACATCGTCCTTTGCCATCGGTGAGTAACTGTCGACGACGTGCACGCCCTTAAAGTTACCCGTTACCTCCTGGTATTTCAGCTTGGGATAATCATCGACAGCTACATCGATACGACCGAGTTCCAGATCGCGTGCCATATCGGTTGTGGTGTCATAGAGCTTAACCTCCTTGGCGATATTCAATTTCTTAACCATATCCACGTAGTCTGTGCCGGACAGGATTCCGATTTTTTGGTTTGCGAAATCGCTAGAATTTCTATAAGGCCGCTTGTTGCTGTCTCTAACGATAATTCCGTCGGTGATCGTCGTGACAGGTTGCGAGAAGTCCATTACCTTCTCTCGGTCAGGCGTGGGGGAGAGCCCAGCAGCGATCAGGTCAATTTTCCCGGCGATGAGTGACTGAGTGAGCGCCCCATTCGGAATGGCTTGATACGTCATAGTGAGGTGATTTCTCTTGGCAATCTCCTGAGCGACGTCGGGCATCAGGCCGACATATTTTCCCGTTTTGATGTCGAGAAAGCCGGTTGGAGCGCTGGAGGGAGTTGAGCCGACGGTAATTACCGCTGCCGCACAAGAAATTTGCGGCGTACCAACTGAAACCAGCCCCAAAACAATTGCGGAGAGGAAAGTTGCTTTCGTTTTCTTGGAGAGGCCCTTGAAAATCTCAGATGGGCGAATGCGATTCATAGCTAAGTCTCCTTTGGATTAATATACAAACAAGCGTGCAACCACGCAGATAAATTTCGGTCACTCGACCGATCCGGTGGTGGAGTAAGGTGCATGAACCTACTCTTTAATCGGATTTGTCGGTGTAAAAAGCAACTCTGTTATTTAGCCGCAACCATTAACCGCCTCGTTCGGTGATGATTTTGCCGAGACGCCGAGTACGCGGCGTAAAAAATCCTGCGTTTTTTGTTCTTTAGGTGAGGTCAACAACTGCGACGCAGGCCCTTCTTCGACAATCTTGCCTGAATGAAGAAAACAGACCTTATCCGCAACATCCCTAGCGAAACTCATCTCGTGGGTGACCACAATCATCGTCATACCATCGGCAGCGAGGGAGCGCATAACACTCAGGACCTCGCCCACCAGCTCGGGATCAAGCGCAGACGTCGGCTCATCAAACAGCATTGCCTTTGGTGACATGGCGAGCGATCTTGCGATCGCGACACGCTGTTGCTGTCCGCCCGAGAGCTGAGACGGATATGCATCACACTTACTTCCTAGTCCTACGCGATTGAGCAGATCAACGGCCCTTTTTCGAGCGCTTGCTCGCGGCTCACGATTGACGTAAACAGGCCCCTCCATGACGTTCTCTAATGCCGTCCGATGGGGAAAAAGATTAAAGTGCTGAAATACCATGCCAATGTCTCGTCGACGCTCATTGATGTCCTTGGCATGAGCATCCACCCTCTTTCCTAGGGCGATAATCGAACCTTTTTCATATGATTCGAGTCCATTTATGCATCGAAGAAGGGTTGACTTTCCTGAGCCGGACGGACCAATTAAACAGACGACCTCGCCTTCGGCCACACTTGTTGTTACGCCTTTGAGGACCTCGTTTTCCTTAAAGCATTTATGAATATCATTGATCTCAATCATCACCTACTCCCATGCTTATGCCGTCCGAAGCGGAATTCAAGTACCTTCGTAAGTTTGATCATGGGCATGCCCATAATCAGGTAAAAAGCCGCAACCATCGTATAGACGGTGGTGTTGTCGAAAGTCGAATATGCTATCAACTGCCCTTGGCGAGTTACTTCGGCGACAGCGATTGTCGACGCAATCGATGAGTCCTTCAGAAGCATGAGCAATGTATTGCTGTACGGAGGAAGTGCAACTCGAAACGCTTGAGGCAAAATCACTCTGCGCATTGCCCTTATCTTGCCCATGCCAATCGAGCGTGCCGCTTCAAGCTGACCGTGGTCGACCGACTCAATCCCCGATCTGAATATCTCGGAGATGTATGTCGAGTATGCAAATCCGAGACCGATGGCACTTGCTTGTAGGGAGGTTAGCTTGATTCCGATGTCAGGAAAAACAAAATAAATATAGAAAAGAAGAACAATCATCGGTAAAGCGCGAACGGCGTTTACCATCGCCGTTACAGGCATGGTTAACCAAGCCATTCTCGACATAGTACAAAATGCCCACATCAACCCGAGAGGGGTGCTGATCAAGAGTGAGAGAACCGTTATTACTACGGTCATCTTTACTCCTTCGAGAAGAAGCGGTAAATATTCGACTACGTGACTCCAATGCATAGGACCTCTTACGCTTTTCTGTTGCTAGTTGTCTGGTTGTAAATTTTGAGCCCAAATATGTTTTGGGTATCTATCGAATCGACTGAAGATACGATTAATATCTATCGGCGCCTGGGAAGGGTGAGGGCAGTACCCTGGCACGTACTTCGGCTGTGGGATTGGTCGTTATCGCCGTCTCGTAGTCGATTCAACAAGTGCTTCGCTATGCTCCGTTGGGTTATGGCCCGGGGATGTTTGCACTCAACACAGTGGCTTACGACTGCGTCGGTTAATTTATAGTCGAGGAAGGCCCGGTTGCCCATGTAGCCCCCCATATTGGAGCCAACGAAAAATCGTCGATTGTGATGCTTCGACTGGCGGTTTGATGTGTTCGAGAGGCATTACAGCTTCCTGGTTTGTAAGGGTAAATGGACTAGGGCAGAATCGCATGGTCATTATTGTTCGCCTAATTACATTTGAAAATGGGCCATAAGGACTCGCTATGGCGTAGGTGCCAATTCCATGGACTACCGAAAATTCCCTGCGCTCCGCCGTACAGCGTACGTTCTCTGCTGAGATTGAGGCGTTTCAGTCGGCGCAGCAGGCGTGAGACGCCCGGATTGCCCGAGAGCGGCTGACGTAGCGACTTAATCGGAGCGGTTGCCGCGCGGCGAGAGCGAGCATTGAGAACGATCGAGGTAAATGACCCATGCCGGTCAAGGCTCACGATGGTAGACGGCCATTGTGGAGGCGCCCCATTGGGACACGATCGCGCTTGGTTACTAGGCAGAGACTCACCGTGTAGCCAGCAAGCTTGCCGGTCTGATTCGGGTCGGCGCCATAGCTGCCGCAGCGGCATAGCAGCCGTACTGCTCGTCGACTTGCTCGCGGCTCTCGCTACGTGAATTTGATTCACGGCATGTTTCCTTCGGTGGTGAACCGGTTGTCAGCGCGGCCAAATTCCTATATCACTAGCCACGCAGCGTTGCGAAACTTCGATGAGCAGAGCATACCCAGCCATTTATTTGTTATAAATTGTACTAGGACAGATAATTTCGAGTTTGCTTTTGGGATAGTGTGAGTGTTTACGCCAATAGGGGCGGAAGGATATGGCGCTGGTGACGGGATTGAGTAAATGGCACGATGCGGCTGAAGTTGTGCATGGTGCGGAATCCAAATACAAACGGTTGGTTAAGGCGATTGCAACGGATATCGAGCACGGCACGCTTGCTCCCGGCGTCCGTCTTGCGACGCAACGAGAGATGGCGGCGAAGCTTGGTATTAGTGTGCAAACAGTGACCAACGCCTACAAAGAGCTTGAAAGACAGGGTCTGATCCGCTGCGAGGTCGGGCGTGGCAGTTTCGTCACGGCGCGCGTGACGGAAACGATGTCGAATTACATGCTTGATTCTACGGAACGTGAGATCGTCGACTTCTCGACTGCCCGCATCGTTCATACGCAAGATCACGATATCGCGTGGCGTAAGGTCTGTGCGACGTTCGCTACTCTTGATGCGCAGCCGTGGATTCAGTCTTTTCGACCAATTGCGGGCTTCGAGCATCACCGTCAGGCGGGTGCGGAATGGCTTGCCTCGCTGAACATGCCTGTCAGCCCGGAGTCGCTACTTATTACCAATGGCGCGGCCCATGGCATTTTCCTCGCACTCGCTTCTATCGTTGGCCCTGGCGACACGGTTCTGTGTGAGAGTCTGACAGACCATGGCGTGATCGGTTTGGCGAACGTCCTGGGTTTCACGCTCAAGGGGCTCGAGATCGACGAGCACGGCATTCGTCCCGAACATTTCGAGGAGATGTGCGATAACGAACGTGTAAGCGCGCTCGTTTGCACGCCGACCTTCAACAATCCCACGGTGGCCATGATGCCTGATTCTCGTCGCCGCGCTATTGCGCGCATCGCGGAACGCTACGGCGTGTACGTGATCGAGGACGATGTTTATGGTGCACTGCCCGCGAAGACCAATACGCCCATTGCGAGCCTGATCCCCGAGCTGGCGTTTTATTGTACGAGTATGACGAAATCGGTACTCACGGGCCTGCGCACCGGCTACCTGGCGATGCCGCGGCGACACGCGCTGCGCGTTGAGAGTGTATTGCGCGTGAGCAGTTGGATGGCGACATTGCCGATTGCGGAAATCGCCACGCGCTGGATCGTGGACGGCACTGCGCGGCGTCTCGTGGAATTGCAGCGAGAGCGTCTCGCGGCGCGCCAGGAGATGGTGCGCGCAGCACTTGGCGATTATTTGCTTGGAACGCATCCGAACGCATTGTCGGTGTGGCTACGTGTGCCGGACTACTGGCGGCCCGATCGCGTAGTTCGCGAGCTGCGCAAGCGGCAGATCGCTGTTACGTCTCCTGAGCCATTCCTTGTCGGCGGTACGCAGTTACCAAACGCACTTAGGGTCTGTCTGGGCGCCGAGGTGGCCGATGCTGTTTTCAAGGACGCTCTGCAGACTATTGCGGGCGTCTTCGAGCAGCTCCCACACGTGCACGACTTCAGTTGAGCAACGCCGCGTAAATTGTACTAGTACATTAAAAAGCCGTTTTTGCAACAGTAGACTGCCTTTCTCTGATTCACGCGTGCGATGCCAGGTTCTAGAAGGTGCGCGTGTGGTTGCCCGGTAGACTCCCAAACGCCGTTGCACACGCTGTGTGCTTCTGCAACCGGTGTCGGTTAAATTATTTTCGCAACGCAGTCACGCTTTAATAGGGGGCGCTATTGGCAGCGAACGAAGCGACCATCGAGAACGGTGTGACGTCGCCGCGTCTTTTTTTTATGCGCAGCGAATATGAGGCGCGTATTGCAAAGACACGCAGAGCGATGCAAGACAAGGGCATTGATCTGCTGATTGTCACGGACCCGACCAATATGGGCTGGCTGACAGGCTACGACGGTTGGTCATTCTATGTCCACCAGTGCGTTCTGCTGACAATGGACGGGGAGCCAGTTTGGTTCGGTCGTGGCCAGGATGCGAATGGCGCAAAACGCACGACGTTCATGATGCACGACCATATCATTGGTTATCCAGACCATTACGTGCAATCACCCGTGCGTCACCCAATGGATTACCTGAGCACCGAAGTCATCGCTGCGCGCGGGTGGGATGCCCTTCGCATCGGTGTTGAGCTAGATAATTACTATTTCAGTGCGGCTGCCTATGCGTCGCTTCAGCGGAATTTGCCGAAGGCGCACTGGGTGGATGTCACCTCGCTCGTCAACTGGCAGCGCGCAGTGAAGTCGTCGCGCGAGATTGAGTACATGCGCGTCGCGGCGCGCATCGTCGAGAAGATGCACGCGCGCATACTCGACGTGGTTGAGCCTGGAATGAAGAAGAGCGACCTGGTTGCACACATTTATGAGGCAGGCATTACGGGTGTGGAGGGCTACGGTGGCGATTACCCGGCAATTGTGCCGCTGCTGCCAACTGGCTCTGACGCCGCCGCCCCGCACCTGACATGGGATGATTCCGTGTTCACTTCGAATGCTGGCACATTCTTCGAAATCGCGGGCTGCTATCGCCGCTATCACTGCCCGCAGTCGCGCACGATCTATCTTGGTAAGCCGCCCCAGCATTTTCTGGATGCCGAGAAAGCGGTGGTGGAGGGTATCGATGCGGGTCTCGCAGCCGCGAAGCCGGGTAACGTTTGCGAGGACATTGCGAACGCCTTCTTTGCAGTGCTACACAAATCTGGCATCGAAAAGACCAGCCGCTGCGGCTACCCAATTGGTGCGAGCTATCCACCGGACTGGGGCGAGCGCACCATGAGCCTGCGCCCAGGGGATCGCACGGTCCTCGAACCTGGCATGACGTTTCATTTCATGCCAGGTCTCTGGCTCGACGACTGGGGCCTCGAAATCACTGAGAGCATTCTGATCACTGAAACCGGCGTCGAGACGTTCTGCCGTACGCCGCGCAAACTGTTTGTGAAGGAGTAGAGCAATGCGAGCGTCACCGATCACGTCGACCGTCGATTACGATGCTGATGGCATGCAACACGGTTTTCTAAAGTTGCCATACTCGCGCGACGATTCTGCGTGGGGCGCGATCATGATCCCCTTGACCGTTGTGAAGCGCGGGGATGGGCCGACCGTCCTGCTCACGGGGGGCAATCATGGCGACGAATATGAAGGTCCTATCGCGCTTGCCAAGCTCGCGGCGTCACTACAGGCCGCAGACGTGGACGGGCGCGTAATCATTGTTCCGTACATGAACTATCCCGCATTCCGTGCGGGCAAGCGCACCTCGCCGATTGATGCGGGTAACCTGAACCGTAGCTTCCCTGGGCGGCCTGATGGAAGCGTGACCGAGAAGATCGCGGACTATTTTCAGCGTCATCTGCTCGCGCGTGCCGACTATGTGCTCGATATCCATGCCGGTGGGCGCACTCTCGACTTTGTGCCGTTCGCGGCAATCCATGTCCTTCCTGACGGCGAGCAGCAGGCGCGTTGCGAGCGAGCGATGCGCGCGTTCGGCGCGCCGTACTCGATGCGCTTGTTGGAGCTGGACAGCGTGGGGATGTTCGACAGTGCCGTCGAGGAAGCGGGCAAGGTGTTTGTCTCGACCGAACTGGGTGGTGGTGGCACCGCGACGGCGGCGAGTATGGCGATTGCAGATCGCGGCGTGCGTGGTTTTCTCGCGTATGCGGGCGTGATAGAGCGCGAAGTTGGTGAGCGAGACGCGGAGCTACGCACCACGACGCTGCTCGATATGCCTGATGGCACCTGCTACACGACGAGCGAGCATCGCGGCCTCCTCGAGATGTGCCGTGACCTCGGCGAAACTGTGATAGAGGGCGACTTACTCGCACGCGTACACGACATCGAGCGCACGGGAAGCCGTCCCGTGGAATATCGGGCGCAGCGCAGTGGGCTACTCGCGGCACGCCATTTCCCGGGACTCGTACAGGCCGGCGACACTGTTGCGGTCGTCGCTGACGTGGTCGAGCACAACGTGCCCGTTCTGGCATGAGCGCATCGTGATCAAACTCGACCGTTACGACATCGCGATCCTGCACATTCTCGAGCGCGACGGCCGCATCACCAAGTCGAAGCTCGCCGAGGAGGTCAATCTCTCGATCTCACCGGCGTGGGAGCGTGTGCGCAAGCTCGAACAGAGCGGCGTGATACGCGGTTATCGCGCCGACGTAGACTGGGTGGGCGCATTGCGCGCCAGTCGCATCGTTGTCGAGGTGACGCTGTCGCGTCACACCGCGGCCGACATGCGGCGCTTCGAAGAACGCGTGAGAGCGGCCGATGAGGTAATCCTGTGCTATGCGACGGGAGGAGGCGTGGACTACGTGCTGCACGTGGTCGCTCGCGATATCGATCATTACCAGCGCTTCATCGACGCGTTGCTGATGGAAGACCTCGGCATCGAGCGCTACTTCACCTTTATTGTGACCAAGGTGGTGAAGGGTGCGCCGGACCGGGCGCCGTGGGCTATTGAGGCCGCGTGAATTTTTTGTGTTAACGGGCATTGCATCAAAAAAAAACTAACGCAGGAGCCTAAAAACCAAAAATTTCGTGATGCAGCCACGAATAGAATTGATTGCAGAAGTGCAAGGGGGCGGCAAAGGAGCGAGCCGGTTTCTACTATCAACCGAGGGTGATAGCTGATGTGCTGCCCGAGGTCCGATGTTATCGGCTCGTATGGTCTGACGGTCGTGATTCGACGTCTCGATCGGCGCTGTGATGCGAGTGAAAAACCATCGGGTTGCCGTATCACGGCGCGAGTTCTATTTCTACTCTGCAGCTCCAGGGTGCGCATCAGCTTACTCCCCAATTGGAGGTGAGGATGCTACAGGTCGATCAGCCGGCTACGGCGCCGGCCGACGTTCCGTTCGGCGGTGTGAAGAACGTGTGGGGCTATACAGAGGGAAAAAGCGGAAACGCCTGATTTTTGCTCTGGCACGAAAGCTGGCATGAACCCGGCGAGCTTATTTCCTTCGATGTAGAGCGACGGTTCTTCAACGAAACATTAATCCAGTTCCATCAGACTTTGAATTTATAAGGAAGCTAAAGATGACGTACCCGGCATCGCCCAATGAAATGAATGGCGCTGAAAGTCTTGTGCACACGCTGCTAAAGTCTGGTGTCGACACGTGCTTCGCAAATCCAGGCACGAGCGAGATGCACTTTGTTGGCGCGCTCGACCGCATCCCGGGCATGAAGTGCGTCCTCGGCCTGCACGAGAATGTAGTCACCGGCATGGCGGACGGCTATTATCGAATCGCGCGCAAGCCCGCAAGCACGCTGCTGCACTGCGGTCCGGGCCTTGCCAATGGTTTGGCCAATCTCCACAATGCGCGTCGCGCCCGCGCTGCTATCGTCAACATTGTTGGCGATCAGGCGACTCATCACCGTCCGTATGACGCACCCCTCACCGCGGATACGGAAGGTATGGCACGCACTGTTTCGCACTGGGTGCGTACCAGTTCGCAAGCTTCTGAGGTAGGTCGTGACGCTGCGGCAGCCGTTCAGGCAGCGAGGGTAATCTCGGGGCAAATCGCCACGCTGATCCTTCCTGCAGACTCGTCGTGGAATCAAGGCGCCATCGTCGCGGAACCGATGGTTGTCCCGGCTCCCCCGCCGATTGACCCGCGCGCAGTTGAGAATGCCGCGCGAGTGCTGCGCTCCAACAAGAATGTCTTGATTCTTCTTGCGGATCAGGCCACGCTTGCCCCGTCACAGGCACTCGCATGGCGCATAGCAAAGGCGACCAGCGCAGATCTGCTGGGTAGTTACACGAACGCACACATGGCGCGCGGACGGGGGCGACTGCAGCTTGAGCGAGTACCGTACGGCACTGACGCCGCTATTCAAGCGCTGAGCCGCTATGAGCACATTATCCTCGTCAACGCGAATCCGCCAGTCGGTTTTTTCGCGTACCCTGGGAAGCCTTCCACGCACTATCCTTCCAACGCGCAGATTCACGTCCTGTCGAGGTACGACCAAGACTCCGATGCGGCGTTGCAGGCGCTCGTGGACGAACTCAACGCGCCCGAAGCCCCTATTCCTGATCCGGGTCCGCGTCCTGAAGTGGTACGCGGTGCGCCGACCCAAGAAGGTCTTGCGCTGACGCTCGCAGCACTGATGCCCGAGCATTCGATTGTTTCGAACGAGAGCATCTCGTTTGGCCGCGATTTGTATCAGCTCACGCATGCGGCGCCGGCACACGACTGGCTGAATCTCGGTGGCGGTGCAATCGGTGATGGACTCCCCGTTTCGACTGGTGCCGCAATAGCCGGCGGGGGCGATCGTCGGGTGATCAGTCTTCAGGCCGATGGTTCTGCAATGTATTCCTTGCAGTCACTCTGGACGCAGGCACGGGAGAAGTTGCCGTGCACGACGATCTTGTTGAACAACCGCAAATACAACATTCTTATCGGCGAGTACAAGAACGTTGGCGCTGTCCCTGGCGCGACGGCGATGGGCATGCTCGATCTATCCAATCCTGACTTGGACTGGGTCAAGCTCGCGAATGGCATGGGTGTTGAAGCGGCACGTGCGACCACACTCGAAGAATGCGCGGATCTCATGAAGCAGAGTTTCCGCCAACAAGGGCCGTTCCTCATTGATCTCATCATTTGATGCTACTTCTAAAGTCGATTTGTTGATTTGGAACAGTGAGGGTGTGCGAGATTTCGCAGACCCTCGATCCGCGAATTGATCGATAAGTACATTCAAAAATAGCGGAATCTGAGGAACATCAGACTGTATATGTCGGAATTCTCCTGAGACCGGCACCGGAGACTCACATGCTCAAGAAGACAAAATTTTTCATCGATGGTGATTGGGTATCGCCCTATGTCGCTCGCGAACTGCCCGTTATCGACCCGACAACAGAGCAGCCTTGTGCCGTAATCTCCATCGGAGACGAACGGGATGCCGACCGCGCGGTTGATGCCGCTAACCGCGCGTTTGGGAGCTGGTCCAAGACGAGCCCCGCGGAACGGTTGCATCTAGTGGAGCGCCTGCTCGAAATTTACAAGCGCCGTGCGCCTGAAATGGCCGAAGCCATCAGCCTCGAGATGGGCGCACCGATTGACATGGCACTGTCGGATCAGGTCGGGGCAGGGACGTGGCATATCAAAAATTTCATCACCGCGTTTAAAGATTTCCAGTTCGAGCGTCCACTTGGTGCCCATGCGCCGAACGATCGCATTTTGATGGATCCGATCGGCGTCGTCGGGCTGATCACTCCATGGAACTGGCCCATGAACCAGGTTACTCTCAAAGTTGTACCGGCTCTTCTTGCCGGTTGCACAATGGTGTTGAAACCCTCGGAGATTGCACCGCTCTCGGCGATGCTGTTCGCGGAGTATGTTGCGGAAGCTGGATTCCCTAAAGGCGTTTTCAATCTAGTCAACGGCGACGGCGCCGGTGTTGGCACGCGACTCTCGTCACATCCCGATGTCGAGATGATCAGCTTCACAGGTTCCACCCGTGCCGGTATCGCGATCTCGATGGCCGCAGCAGCGAGCCTCAAGCGCGTCGTACTCGAACTAGGGGGCAAAGGCGCAAACTTGATTTTCGCGGATTCTGATCCTGATGCGGTGAAGAGGGGGGCGCTCCACTGCTTCAAAAATACCGGCCAGAGCTGTAACGCGCCAACGCGGATGCTAGTTGAGCGTTCGATCTATGAACGCGCCATTAGGGAAGCTAAGGAAGTCGCGGAAACTGTCAAGGTCGATTCGGCTCACAAGGCCGGAAAACACATTGGGCCACTGTCGTCGGACGCCCAGTTTGCTAAGGTCCAGAAGATGATCCAGAAGGGCATAGACGAGGGCGCACGTCTTGTGGCGGGCGGTCTTGGTCGGCCCGAAGGGCTTCAGCGTGGCTATTTTGTTCGCCAGACGGTGTTCGCGGACGTGAACAACCAGATGGCGATAGCACGGGAGGAAATCTTTGGCCCCGTCCTGTCCATTATTCCGTTTGATGACGAGGAAGAAGCGATTGCGATTGCGAACGACACTCCCTATGGACTTTCGAACTATGTGCAATCGACAGACGGCGAGAGGCGAAATCGTGTCGCTGCGCGTTTGCGTTCGGGAATGGTCGAGATGAACGGTTGTCCGCGAGGCGTCGGTTCGCCGTTCGGTGGTGTCAAGGCGTCAGGCCGTGCTCGTGAGGGAGGGGTGTGGGGGATCGAGGAGTTTCTCGAAGCTAAGGCGGTGTCGGGCTGGGCGGCGCCCCAAGAGGGCTGAAGCTACCCGTTCGCGATCACCGCGTTGGAGGGACGTCGGCGTTGCTGTGATACTGAAACGTGATCTCGTCGGCAAGTACTGTGGATCGTTAAAGTGAAGGATCGCCACGTCAATCTTGTGACCGCGTGCCTCACGCAATGCTGGTGCTTCTCTGTGCCGTACAGCGACGCCTCCCGCTAGTACTGAAATCGATCGCGGTGAGCGCTCTGGGCGTTTCAACTGGATATCACTGACCATCATGTATCAATTTTCCCGCGCGTTTGTAAACCCGACGAGTTCGCCAATACGCGATCTTTTCAAGTATCTCAGCGATCCCGAGATGATTTCCTTTGCGGGCGGATATCCAGATCCAAAGCTGTTTGATCTGGACGGCCTGGAGGAAGCCTCTCGACGTGCTTACGAGGATAGTCTCTCGTGTCTTCAGTACGGTAGTACGGAAGGAATCGCTAAGCTGAAGACCGAAATCATCCGACTCATGGGCAAGCGTGGTGCGACGGTAAGCCCGGAGAATCTTGTTATCACGACTGGTTCGCAGCAAGCTTTCGATTTGCTCCTCCGGGTCTTGGTAAATGCAGGCGACGTAGTGTTTGTGGAGAGTCCTACGTATTCGTCGAATATCCAGGCCGCTCGCGTGCAGGGTGCGCGAATCGTGCCGGTAAAAGCGGATGCTGACGGACTCGACGTCGCGGAGCTTGAACGGTTGCTCGACGGCATCCGTTCCGATGCGGATAGACCGAAGCTTCTCTATACCGTACCTACGTTCAGCAACCCCACTGGCGCGACTCTCTCGCTGCAGCGTCGTCTTAGATTGTTGGAGCTGGCCGTCAAGCATCGATTTGTGATCGTCGAGGACGATCCATACGGCGATCTTCGATTTTCTGGGGAGGCCGTCCCTTCCTTGAAAGCGCTTACTAGTGAACTCGAGGGCAGTGATGACTGGGTAGTGCACATGGGCAGCCTATCCAAAATCGTTGCACCGGGTTTGCGTGTGGGCTGGAGTATCTCCCCAGCACCGATTGCTTACCGCTGCTACATTGCAAAGCAAAGCGCAGACGTTGGCAGCTCGCCTTGGACACAAGGTATCGCGGCGGAATATCTCTCGAGCGGTGCGCTCGACGCACACATTGAAAAGATCCGTCAGGGGTACGGTGAGAAGTGCCGTGCGCTATGCAGATCGCTTCGTGAACTTATGGGGGAGGCACTCGAGTTCCACGAGCCTAATGGAGGTATGTTCGTTTGGGCCAAGCTCCGCGGTGATTTGTCGGCAGCGGAACTACTGAAGGAGGCCATTGACCGGAAGGTTATGTTTGTTCCCGGCGCAGGATTCCATGTAGATGACCCGGTCTCATCGACTCTCCGGCTTTCGTTTGCGGCGCCGTCAGTCTCGAACATAAATACCGGGGTACGGCGTCTAGCTGAAGCTTGGGAGGCGATTCGTACTCGCGTGTGAGTATTGATGCGAAAAAATCGCACGGTCATATGGCCTGGTAAGGAATCTGCGCATTTGATCAGTTTTACGATAACCCGGTCCAATGGACGGGATGCGCAGAGCTCGAACTGATCCGAAGTTTCTTTAGATTGTTAAACCTCCTGAGACATGAAGTGTCTCCTTTTCGGCCAGGATCGAAAACTCGGTTCGGGCCGCTTTTTGGTTCACATTCGTAATTGACCTGAGAGGCGGCGTATACGAAGTTCGGCCGGACGCTGCAACACTGGCAGCCTCCCTCAACGAGCTTGATTGACTGCGGTCGTTCGGCAGATCGTTCGATGGGTGCTTTGTTTCTAATTGAACTCTTGAGCTGAATAGCACGCTGAGCGTGACATATGGCCGCGCGGCCGTGCTTTGTGCTTACAGTCAAGGAGCGGTTAATGAAGCAGTTCTATCATTGCGGATACGTAAACGAATCCGATGCTCAGAGACGTTTTTTTGAGCTTTTCATCGGATTCCATAATCTATAGCATGAGTTGAACTGCTCCATTCGTGCTGTTACGAGTTATCGCGCTCAGGCCGTGACCCAAGAGAGTGAACGCAGATCGCGTAAAGCGTTTTGAGGTTGTGGGTCAGCGCAATTTCAGAAGACTTCACGGTCAACAACTTGATTTACTTCGGGGCAGCGAGAACGATATCCAATCGCGATGAAAGTGGACGATCTCTCTAGTCTAAAACAGAGTATTTTTTGACGTTGGCGTCGCAAGTTGGAGCAATATAAACCGGGTCAGAAAGGAGTAGCTGATTCCATGAACGTATTAATGAGTGTCGACGAGATTGCAGAGCAGGTATCAGATGGATGTAGACTTGCTTTGCCTGTTGACTATGCTGGGGTTGCCATGGCCGTAACTCGGCCACTGATCAAGCGCGCGCCGAGGCGCCTTGCGTTGGTAGGCGTCCCGACGGCTGGATTACAGTTTGACATTCTAATCGGCGCAGGCCTTGTTGAAAGTGTGGAAACCAGTGCCGTTAGTCTTGGTGAGGCTGGCGGAGCACCATGCTTCATGAGGGCTGTGTCGCGAGGCGAAATTCGACTTCTGGACAGCACCTGTCCCGCCATTCATGCCGGTCTAATCGCCTCGCAAAAGGGTGCGCCGTTCTTAACGCTACGGGGACTGATTGGCAGCGACGTGCTCGCAAATCGCAAGGATTGGAAGGTGATCCAAAATCCGTTCTCAGAGCATGACGATCCCGTGGTGGCGATACCGCCATTGACGCCTGACGTGTCGATTTTCCACGCACCGATGGCCGATCGGGATGGCAATGTTTGGTTGGGTCGGCGCCGTGAGCTCGCGACGATGGCATATGCTAGTCGTCGAACGTTTGTAACTGTGGAACGGATAAGCGAGCAGAGTCTTTTCGAGAACGAAACGTTAGCTGCCGGCGTGTTGCCTGGACTTTATGTGGATGGGATTGCGGTCGCGCCAAAGGGGGCGTGGCCGTATGGTTTGTGGGGCGAGTATTCGCCGGAAACCGCTGAACTGTTGCGCTACGCACAAATGGCGCGCACCGAGGGAGGCTTTCAAGCTTGGTTGGCTGAAGGAGACGCAGCATGAGCAATGCGACGCCGCGAGAGTTACTCATCGTCACGATTGCGCAGCTGCTAGACGGCGTACGCCACGTCGCGGTCGGCTCTTCTTCGCCAATTCCTGCTGCGGCCGCGATGCTGTTACGCGCGCAGAAGGAGATGTCTAGCGAGCCACCGGTCAGATTGTCTATCCTTGGGTCCGTTAAGCATAACTTCTTCACCAATGGCTCTGTAGAGCTGTTCGATTCTGCCGGCCAAGGCCGTATTGATGCGTTCTTTCTAGGCGGAGGGCAAATCGATGGCCAAGGGAACATTAACCTCGTCGGAGTCGGTGAGTATCCGACCACTAAGGTTCGATGGCCGGGTTCGTTTGGTTCGTCCTATCTATATTTCGTCGTGCCGAGGGTTATCCTGTTTCGTGAAGAGCACACGCCTCGCGTTTTTGTCGATAAGGTCGACTTCATCAGCGCACCTGGAGTAAGTGCGCCGGAGGTGTATCGGACAGGCGGTCCGCACGCGCTTCTAACAGGAATGGCCCTGTTCATGTTTGATAAGAATAAGGGGCATTTTCGTCTTGTCAGTCTGCATCCCGGTCGTACGCTTGACGAAGTTCGCGAAGCGACAGGGTTTGAATTCGAGGTCGATAGCGGCGTGCGCACGACCCCCGATCCTGATCCGGCTACGCTCGCGTTGCTTCGTGGACGTATCCGCGACGAGCTGCGTGAGACTTATCCAGAATTTGTATCTCAACTTTGACAGAAAGGACGAGCATGTGGAATGAGTCTACAGGATCGAAGGGCTCCTTGGCGGGACTTAGGGTGATTGACGCTAGCCGCGTGCTGGGCGGACCGTTCTGCGGCCAGATCTTGGGGGACCATGGCGCAGACGTGATCAAGGTTGAGCCTCCCTCAGGAGACGAGACTCGTGCTTGGGGTCCTCCGTTCGCTGGTGATGCAGCGAGCTATTTTATTGGAGTGAACCGTAACAAGCGTGGCGTGTCGATTGACATGAGCCAACCGGCCGGTCAGGAGCTGCTGATGCAGTTGCTTGAGACGGCAGACGTCTTTATTGAGAACTTCAAGATCGGGACACTTGAACGCTGGGGGTTGGGTAGCGAGACGCTGCGCGAACGGTACCCTCGCCTTGTGCATTGTCGCATTTCAGGCTTTGGCGCCGATGGTCCGTATGGTGGACTGCCGGGCTACGATGCTGCTGTGCAAGCGATGACGGGAATCATGAGCGTGAACGGTGAGGAAGGTGGTGATCCGCTTCGAGTCGGAGTACCAGTCATTGACCTCGTTACCGGTTTGAATGCGGTGATTGGTATTCTCATGGCAATTAATGAGCGTGTCATTAGTGGTCGAGGGCAGTTTGTCGAATCGACGCTCTATGACTCGGGCGTTTCTCTGTTGCATCCGCAGTTGCCCAACTTCTACTTGAGTGGAAAGGTCCCTGCTCGCTCAGGAAACAAACATCCGAATATTACGCCATACGATGCATTCGAAACGCGAACGTCCCAGTTGTTCCTTGCAGTGGGAAATAACAGGCAATTCGCGACGCTTTGCCGTGTTTTGGGACGTCCTGAGCTCGCAGCTGATTCTCACTTCTCAACCAATGCATTGCGCAATGAACACAAGACGGAGTTGCGAGCAGAACTCCAGGAACTGCTGCGTCAATACGACTGCGCGACGATCGCAGGTGAACTAATTGGTGCTGGCGTGCCTTGTGGTCGGGTCCGCACACTGGATGAAGTTGTGGACGATCCTCACACGCATCACCGCGGAATGATCGTGGATATGGGCGATTACCGTGGCACGGGGAGTCCTGTAAAGCTATCGCGAACTCCGGCTGTCTACATGCGGCGTCCCCCTGCGTTCGCTGAGCATACAGACGAGGTTTTGCGAGAACAGGGATTGGATCCGGAGAAATATGCAGCCGTGCTACCGCGCCGTCCACGCGTGTAAGTAAAGGTCGAATCCTGAGTAAGGTCGATGGTTGATTCCGTCGTCGTGACGGCTTCGCGCCCGTTTCCAGTTGAATTTCACTGTACCTGGAAGATGGCAGTGATGCGACGACAATGGTTGGACACGGGCACTGTTGCGATCGCTCGATATTCTTGCGGCATTTTTGGCGCGAAAGGGTCAACTCTTGATCGCATTACTCGAGGGCGACGGTGTCTTGCCGCGTGCGAGGCTAACGACACGGATGCGCCGCATTCCGATGTTTATCCGGAAAGCGAAGCCAACCAATCTTTCTTAGGTATCAGACGACGATAGCATCCGTTAAAAACTGAAGTATTTTTAGGACCAGACGGATGCTGAGCACCCGACGATCGTACTTTTAGGGTACGAACGTAGCAGTTAGTAGTACTTTACATCCATGCAACGTAATTTGATGAGGCTCACCCATGTCGCAGATTACTCGACACGACCGCAACCATCGCCGCAGCCGGGCGGTGGTGCATGGCAACACGCTCTATATCGGCGGCCAGATTGGTACCGACCTGGATGAAGATATCACTACGCAGACCCGACAGGCGCTCGAGCAAGTTGATCGACTTCTCGCTGCCGCGGGCACTAATCGAACGAAGCTGTTGTCCGTCACCCTCTGGATTAAGTCAATGGACGACTTTAACGCAATGAACGCTGTCTGGGATGCCTGGATCGACACCGATGAGCCCCCCGCGAGATGCTGCGGTCGAGTCGAAATGGCTAACCCCCGCATTCTTTTCGAGATCACGGCAGTTGCAGCGATCTAAGGGGTCGATCGTATGATTGTAACTTCGTCAGTCTGTGGCTAGACGAGACGTTTCGAAACGGGTTGGTCTCCCAACCCGTTAAAAAGTCTAATAATAAAGCCGACGAGTCGACCGCTGCATGTCAGTAGTTCCGCCAGTCGACCAGCGCACCCTCTCAGAAAGTTTGTCTACGGACTCGACACTAGACGCCGATACTTTTTGGCGTGCCCATGTCCAGAGGGAAATCACACTCCGACACGCCACATGGTGCGTTGCGCCGATACCAGCGCCGCGTACCGATCGTTCATCGGCCACTCGAATCGACCTCGACTCCTTGAGTTCCGTGATATCGGATTCGTTTCGCGAGGTTCCATGTTTCCGATGCTGAGGTCTAAAAATATACGCTTTAGTTCAAAAATATTAAAATATAAGATTGATCTACAGATCAATCACACAATCGATACAGACATGATGCAACTCTACTCATGGCCTACACCTAATGGCCACAAAGTGCACATAATGCTTGAGGAATGCAATCTCCATTATCGTTTGCATCCGATCAACATCCGGGAAGGCGACCAATCTCGGCCCGAATTTTCTTCATTTGCGCCAAACCAGAAAATACCGGTGCTTGTCGATGATTGCGATACGAACGGGCAACCTATAACCGTGTTCGAGTCTGGCGCGATTCTGCTCTACCTGAGCGAAAAATCAGGTCGCCTGCTCCCGACGGATCTGCGCGGTCGTTACGAAGCCATACAGTGGCTTATGTTTCAGATGAGTGCGGTCGGTCCCATGTTTGGGCAATCAAATCACTTTCGACACGTATGTGCGGAGTCCATTCCATACGCTATCGAGCGTTTCGGCACCGAAGTGCGGCGCATCCATAGGGTATTGGATCACGTTCTTAGTTCACGGGTCTATCTTGCATCCGATGAGTATTCAATTGCGGATATCGCTGTCTATCCCTGGCTAGTTTCGTCGGGAAAGCACGGCATCGACTGGAAAGATTATCCCAACGTGCGCCGGTGGCGGGAGGTAGTGGGCCAACGTCCCGCTGTCCAAAAAGGTATGTCGGTGTTCTCGAGCTGATGTCGTCATTGAAGTAGAGGAAGGTTATGTCTGTAGAGTTTGATCTTATAGTGATAGGTGGGGGCTCCGGCGGAATTGCGGCCGCACGACGCGCGGCGTCCTACGGAGCCAAGGTCCTGCTGCTCGAAGCTTCCCGGATCGGCGGTACGTGTGTGCTTCGCGGATGCGTTCCCAAGAAACTGATGATGTATGCGGCGTCCTTTTCGCGTTCTATCGCTGAAGCAAGCGGCTACGGCTGGAGCGCAGTCTCCGGGCGTTTCCAGATGGATGACTGGGCCGATGCGAAAAAGCGTGAGCTGGAACGATTGGAGCAGATTTATGTGGAGATGCTTGCCGATTCGGGCGTCGAAGTGCGGATCGGACGCGCTCGAATCATAGGCGCAAATTCTGTAGCCGTGGGTAGCCATACGCTGCGTGCGAAACGAATCCTGATTGCCACGGGCAGTTCAAGCACACACACCGCGTTACCAGGGTTGGCAAATGCGTGGACTTCGGATGACATACTGGATCTGCGGAGACTGCCGTCGTCGCTCCTCGTGATTGGTGGTGGATATATCGCGGTCGAGTTCGCGAGCATTCTGGCTGATCTCGGCGTGCGGGTGACAATGGCGTTTCGTGCTCGCCTCCCACTGCGCGGTTTCGACGACGATCTTCGGACCAGTATCGCCGAAGGACTAAAAGCTCGCGGCGTAAATCTGGTGGCCGCGTCACAGATGCAATCAATCGAGCGGACGTCAAACGGATTCATTCTGTACCGAGGCAACGGTGAACCATTGCATGCGGAAGGCGTTTTGAACGCCACTGGCCGTACGCCATGTATCGAGTCGCTTGGTTTAGCTAGTGTAGGCGTCCAGATAGACGAGAAGGGCGCCGCCATCGTCGACAACCAGAGCCGCACAACCGCTAGCGGAGTCTGGGCAATCGGCGACGTAACCAATCGTGCAAATCTGACTCCGGTGGCAATTGCCGAAGGCCGGGCCTTCGCGGACACCGAATTCGGCGGTCGCCCAACTGAGGTTGACCATCGTCTCATCGCGAGCGCAGTCTTCAGTGACCCACCTGCCGCTTGTGTGGGTCTAACCGAAGCACATGCCTCCTCAATCGGGCCGGTTGACATTTATGAAGCACGTTTCCGTCCAATGCGCACCGCATTCGTTGGCAGCCAGGAACGTACTTACATGAAGATGATAGTTGACGGCAATACGGATCGCGTACTGGGCATTCATATGGTGGGCACTGACGCACCGGAGATCATCCAAGCGCTCGCTGTATCGGTGACCGCGGAAATCAGGAAAAGCGATTTTGATCGAACGATGGCACTGCATCCGACGTCCGCGGAGGAATTTGTTTTAATGCGAGAACCTGCTCGAAAGAATCTTGGGCCATAAATGCATCGCCTAGGATCACCTTGATGGCGGCCGCTCGTGACGTATGGTTAAAGGCGTACTGTTTCTTTACGTTGCAATTTACTTGGCTGGCACGGCACTTCGTTCTGAATGTTAGGGTGCCACGAGAATTTTTACCAGCAAACTTAAGGAGACTTGAGATGGCTCTTCCCGCAGTATTCAACGAATTTGTAGAGGGAATGACCCGTGTCTTGGACGTGGGAGTTCAGGACGAGCCCCGTATTCTTGAAATGGGGGGAAAGCTTCTTGGCAATCTTATCTTTCGAGATGATTGGTTGCCCGAGGAATTTGCGCAGCCCCATCCGCAGTACTATGCGCAATATCTTATGTACGCCGATCCGAAGGACAGATTCTCTGTCGTTAGTTTCGTCTGGGGGCCCGGACAGACGACGCCTATTCATGACCACACGGTATGGGCGCTGATTGGCATGTTGAGAGGAATGGAGCGATCCGAACGATTTATGCCGCAGGGCGATGGTAACCCGATGAAATTACTTGGTGTCGAGGACTTGCGTCCGGGGCAGGTTGATTGCGTTTCACCCACACTCGGCGATATCCACCGTGTATCCAATGGCTACCAAGATAAGGTATCGATTAGCATCCACGCATATGGTGGCAACATCGGCAAGATTCGTCGGCACGTATACGACGAGACAAACGGCAATGTGAAGGATTTCGTGTCAGGTTATACGAATGTCACTGCCCGGTAGTAAAGAATGGCTCGACGGCAATTTCGTGAAAAACTGCTGCCTTCGCGTGTGCTCGGGCAGCTTACCGGCTGGAGATCGAGAACTTAGAGCATATGAAACGGTGAGCGAATAGCTAGTTCGGTGTTCTTGTGCTGCACTTCCGAAATATAGAAAAGTTTATTAAATGATTGATTGTATTTCGGTGTCTGGTTCATGGTAGTGAAGCGTTTTTGGAAAGTCCGGAGATAATATAGCTATCCCGCCGCTCTCGCATATTCCAAAACAGAGTCATGGCATCCTAAAAATCCGCAGCCTCGCGTTTCCGACCGCCGGGGTTTGTTGTGCGTCCGCAAGAGATTCTCAAAGACTGGTTGTTCAATTCATAACAAGTGAGAGGAAAAATCATGTACAGGTTGACTACTGCGCAGAAAGATCTGCAACTGAAAGCTAGGGAACTTGCAACGAGCGCATTCGCGCCGTCTGCTGCTAACACCGACGTCACGGAAGCCTATCCGGTAGGTAACGTCGACCGCTTGCTGTCAGAAGGATTCATGGGAATGACTATTCCCACGGAGTACGGCGGCCAGGGGCGTAGTTACCACGACACGGTTATCGTGATTGAAGAGATGGCGAAAGCATGTGCCACTATGGGACGCATTACCGTAGAGGCAAACATGGGCGCTATCGGTGCGATTATGTGCTATGGGACCGATGAGCAAAAAAAGATCGCTGCGGCTGCGGTCCTTAGCGGCGACAAGCCTGCAATCTGCATTTCGGAACCTAACGCAGGGAGTGCTGCTAGCGAGATGACCACTAGAGCGGACCGGAAGGGAGACCACTATTTCCTCAATGGAGAGAAATACTGGATCACTGGTGGTGGTGTTTCGAGACTTCACCTCATTTTCGCTCGAGTTTTTGACGACGGTATCGATCAGGGCATCGGTGCCTTTATTTGTATGCGCGAAGGGAACCCTCCGGAGGGCCTTATTGTTGGTCGCCGACTCTATGCGATGGGGGTTCGGGGTATTCCGGAGACCCATCTTGACTTCTGCGATTTGAAGATCCACAAATCCATGTTGGTCGTGCCCCCCGGTGGGTTGAAGAAGGGGTTTGCTTCTCTCATGAACGCATACAACGCCCAACGTGTGGGTGCTGGTACGGTCGCCCTAGGTATTGCGCAGGGGGCGTTTGAAGAAGCCGTAGCATATGCGAAAGATCGCGAACAGTTCGGGCGTCCGATCGCCGAGTTCCAAGGGCTGCAGTGGATGATGAGTGACATGTCTATCCAGCTCGAGGCCGCGCGTCTGCTGCTTCATGCAGCTTCGTGCAGCGGAGAATCATTTGTGGATATCGCCATGGCCGCACGGGCGAAGATCTTCGCAGCGGAAACGGCAAATAAGGTTACGAACGATTCGCTGCAGATTTATGGTTCGTCGGGCTATGGACGGCATAACGCGATGGAGCGCCACGTGCGCGATGCGCGCATGTTTACGATTGCAGGTGGCAGCGCGCAAATTCTTCGGACGCAAGTAGCCAGCAGCATTCTGGGGATGAAGCTTCCTCAGACGCGCAATGGGTATATCGTAAAGTAATGTTGTCGGGTGTCGACACAGGGAGGAATTACGGAAATCTGCCGTGACAAACCTCTACATTGAGCAGCGTCACGGCGTTCGCAAGCTGCGGCCGGCGCGTCCATGCCACTTGCGTATTGAGCATCTTCTTTGTGTCAAAGCACGAAGTGGCTGCCGCGGGCACCCAAAGGGATAGGACGTTTCCGTAAGGTTTGTTTCTGTGAGCGCTTTGCGCCCGTGGTGGTATTGGTATAAACGGCGACGCATCTGGGAGACGCGAATTGATTCGTCTTACATGTTGGATGGTGATGGAATCGGGATTTGGCGAGCGCTATCTCCTAGGATGTGACGAAGCAACCGGGCGAAGTCGAATCGCGGGAATGATCGTAGATATCAACGAAGACCGGATGCAGTTCGACACATATGGCGGGGAGCGCTTCCATAGCGTAGACGTCGGCAACGTCTCCGCTGACGTCTATGGCGTATGGCGCGAGTGGTGTCGTGAGAACTCTGGTGTTTTTTGGCGAGAAGTGACTGAGCAGTACGAAGAAAGTATGCACATGTACCTGAGCCGAGACACAGATTGTCAGATAGCGTAAAAGTACTCGTACGTTCGATCACCTTCGTGAATTGCACATCGGACTTGTTTTTAGCGTCGTGCCGGCCGGTTTCCGGCGATACTTGCCTCGCCAGGCCACACGACATCCCCACTTTGGCAACCATCAGCTTTGAGTTCCTTGAACCTGGCAGGCAGCGGAAATACCGACGACAGCAAGTCAGCGGATGAGTCGGTCGAAACGTTATGCTGAGGAAACCACTACTCTGAGAAATGATGCGCGGCGCCGACACCTTCACCGAGAGTTTGTTCACCCTGCGCAAGCTGGAAGACTTCGCTCCAGCGGATCACCCGCTGCGCGCGATTCGCAAGATGGCCAACGCTGCGTTGTCGAAGATGAACAGCTTGTTTGCCGGCGTGTATGAAGCTGACGTCAAAAGCGGCCGGCCGAGCGTAGCGCCGGAGAAATTGCTGCGGGCGATGTTGTCGCAGGTGCTGTACAGCGCGCGCTCCGAGGTGCAGCTGATGGAGTAGGTCCAATGTAACCTGCTGTTCCGGTGGTTCATTGGGCTGTCGATGGACGATAGCGTGCGGGTGCCGACCGTGTTCACCAAGAACCGGGGAACGGCTGATTAAGCATGACGCGGTCATCGAGTTCTTCAATAAGGTGTTGGCCATTGCACAGCAGAAGGCTTGGCTATCAGGCGAACACTTCAGCGTCGACCGTTCGTGGATCCAGGCCTGGGCCGGCCATAAGAGCTTTGTGCGCCGTGACGATGACGACCAGGCCAACGGCGATGGGGGCAACTTCAAGGGCGAGAAGCGCAGCAACGACACCCATGAGTCGAAGACCGATGTTGATGCACGACTCTATCGCAAAGGTGGCACGGCCAGTGAATTGCGGTACGTGGGTCATACCTTGAGCGACAACCGCCACGGCCTGGTGGCCAATGCCGTGGTGACGATCGCTGATGGTTATGCCGAGCGCGAAGCTGCCAAGGCCATGATTAACGATGCCAGGCAGGCGCTCGATGACCCGGCGCGCGAGATCATGCCCGGAGCTGACAAGGGCTATGACGCCCAGGAATTCGTTGAAGCCTGTGCGGACATGAATGTCGCGCCGCATGTGGCGCAGAGCAATTCAGGACGCCATTCGGCGGTACCGAAGGCGATTGCCCAAAGCGAAGGCTATGCCGTCTCGCAGCAAAAGCGCAAACTGATCGAACAAGGCTTCGGCTGGGCCAAGACAGTTGGTCGCATGCGTCAGGTGATGGTGCGGAGGTTGAAGAAAGTGGATCAGATGTTTGTGCTGACGATGGCAGCGTACAACCTGGTCCGCATGGGCACTTTGGGGCAAATCCGTCCGCAGGGGGCGCGATGAGCGGAATTCGGTTAACGGCCGCCCGAAACAGACCCAAAACACGAGAAATTGCACAAAAATTCCAGCGCAATTGGAAAAACTGAGTCAACTCGACGTGCCATATGAATAACCATCCGTGACGTCGAGTATTCCCGCAGCCTGCTAAAGCACATCAATAAACAATGCTCATACGTTCTCTACACTCGTTTCTTGCCCTACATCGTTATGGTACGATTGTGGCAGCCGCTGAGAAGGTCCATTTGTCGCAGGCGGCAGTCAGCGTGCAGCTCAAGAATGTCGAGGAGGAGCTCGGACTGAGCCTGTTCATCCGCACAAAGCGCTCGCTTGAATTCACTCCGGCGGGTTTCCAGCTAGTGCGGCTTGCTGAGCAAATGGTTGCCATCTACGAGGAAATGAAGGCGCTTCGGGATGGTGGCGCCTTAGGTGGCGTGTTGACTCTTGGCGTGATTAATAGCGCCCTTACAGGCGTGCTGCCGCGTTTGCTCAGAAAGATGACGCTTGCAAATCCAAATCTTGAGATCAAGATTATTGCAAGCATTTCGAGTGATTTAGTGGAAATGGTGGACGCAGGATCGCTTGATGCGGCAATTGTAACGCAACCACCCGAACAGTTTCCGACCAATCTGAGCATCCATCATCTTTATAGCGAACCGTTCGTCTTGATTACGCCGGCAGAAGCGCCGTACGACGACGTTGCCGAGGCGCTGGCGTCTCCGATTCCCTATATTGCCTTTGATCGAAGCACGTGGGCGGGGCGACTCATTGACGAATTTAGGATAAAGCGTGCGGTTTTGACACGCCCATCTATGGAGCTCAATTCGCTTGATGCAATTGCGGCTCTTGTCAGTCAAGGATTGGGTGTATCGATTGTCCCACTGATCCGTGGTGCAAGCTGGCACAAAAGTGCAAATCTTAACGTCGTGCGGCTGCCGAATTTTGATCGGCCAGTGTCACTTGTTGAACGGAAATCCCATGCGCGAATTGCCCTCACAGCCATGCTGGTCTCATTTTTTGACGCGCCATTAACTGAATTCGAACAGAGCGAAGACTAATCTTTTAGTTGGCGTATAGCCGTTCTTTGCTGTGAATTTCAAATTTTCGCAGTCTGATATGCTGCCATTTGCAGTTTCTGAGCTGGCCGTCTCGGTATTGCGGGATTTGTTTCGCTTAGAGTGAAAATTAAAAATCGCTTGATTGAAAATCTCGCTTCAGCTTTATGATAATAAAGGCTGTGTTGCAGTAAGAGATTGACGATGGTATTCCGGCGATACAAAGTGGCTGATGAGAGAATCGATGAAGACGTTGAACCCGGCGTTGGCCAAGGTACTGAAACGCTTGCACTATCCGCTGGAGGTGATTCTGACGTAGGTGCGCTGGTACATCGCGTATCCGCTGAGTCTGGGTCATCTTGAAGAAATGATGGCCGAACGCGGGACTTCGGTCGATCATTCGACCCTCCATCGCTGGGCGCTCAAGCTGTTGCCCCGGTACTGGAGAAAGCGTTTCGCCGTCGCAAGCAGCCAGTTGGAAAGAGCTGGCGAATGGACGAGGCGTACATCCGCGTCAAGGGCGAATGGAAGTATCTCTATCGGGCCGTCGACAAGAACCGAAACACTATCAACTTTCTGCTGCGCGCCCATCGGGACAAGACTGCAGCGCGGCGTTACTTTGAGAAATCAATCACTCAGAATGGTGTTCCCGAGACGGTGACCATCGACAAAAGCGGTGCCAATCTCGCCGCGCTCGAAGCCATCAATGTTGATCGTGAAACGCCTATCAAGATCCGCCAGCCCAAATATCTCGACAACCTTGTCGAACAGGACCATCGGGCGATCAAGCGACGCACTCGGCCCATGCTGGGATTTAAAACGTTTCGCTGTGCCCGGATCTTGCTGGGCGGCATCGAAGTGATCCACATGATCACTAGAGGACAGATGAAGTGTGCTCGCGGAACCCATCCGTCCGTCGCCGATCAATTCTACGAACCGGCAACACAACCAGTACCGCGCATATTGATCGATTTTCCTCCGCGAGCCTTACTGTGACATGTATGGACCCGACGCCTTTTGCAAGCTTCTTGTTCACGATGTCAAAACGGTCTGCACATGCTGGAATCCAGTCGTCGTTACGATTTCGTCGGATTGATTGGAGCAGCACGCCGCGCCATCAGACGAACGACCTCGTTCTTGATGGCCGGGAGACCGTCCGTTGCGCTGTAATGCAAACATGCCGCGACGTTTCTGAACGCTTCGCCGGAGGCCGCTCGCAATCTGTCGGCGTCGAACAGGACGGTAGCCGGGTACCCGCCGGCGAACGATATCATTCCGGGAATACCGAGATACGGAAAGAGTTCGCGTATCGGTGAATTCGCGGGGACGCGAAAGGTCGGGAGAATTCGTACATTGAAGCCCAATCGTCTGGTTCAGAAATCCGGCAGGTATCCCGCAGGTCTGGTCAGATAAAATGATATTGATGTCGAATGATCAGGTGTGCATAGCCGTCCCGAAGCAGCCACCGTCGAGGGCGAGAACCGCCGCGTCGCTGCGCGTGACGGGTTCGCGGTGCGGCAGCGTTCTATAGCACGACGGCCTTCCGGCGCATTGTCGCAACGAGCGAACGTTAGCACACGTGCTCGCGAGAGACCATGGTCCGATCGTCGCCCTGACGACACGCGCATGACCAGACGGGTGCACGTGTTGTGTCGGAGAAACCCCAGACGGCGACCCGCGCCACGGCGTTTAATAGCGATTTCCGATACTCAGCGACGTTTTTTTAAGCTTCTCTTCGGATCGCATAATCAATACCATTAGTCGAACGGTCTGTTTCCCTGCGGGTTGTGAGACGCGATGCGGGCCGTGGTTTGCAATAAAACAATGGAGGCGTCATGGCGCCATCCAGCTAGGCCGGAGAACGGCCGATATTCTTGCTGTGCGTTCGCCCACGCGTCGTCGGTCGAGATCCCTGCTACCGCATGGGACGGGATTGCCACGACCGCTTTGGCGGATCATCGATGGTCAGTGACGACGTTCGACACCCGTCGACGACCGGTGATATCGCGGGGCGATTCCTGAGTCGCTGATTTCTTCAACTTTCGTCGAGACATGTCTGAGGTCCGGCTGCAAGCCGGTTTTGAAAAGAAAGGATGGTTTCGACGAACACCCTAATGAGCGTCGACGATATCGCCGCACAGGTATTGGACGGATGCAGGGTCGCGATGGCCGTGACGCGCCCGGTGATCGAGCGGGCGCCACGCTGCCTCGAGGTCGTCGGTGCGCCGACGGCTCTCGTCGAGAGCGTGGAAACGAGCGCGGTCAGCCTGGGCGAAGCGGGCGGCGTGCCGTGTTTCACTCGAGCGGTTTCGCGCGGCGAAATCAAGGTGCTCGACAGAACTTGCCCGGCGATTCATGCTGGCCTGATCGCGTCGCAAAATGGGGCGCCGTTTTCGATGATGCGCGGACTCATCGGCAGCGACGTGCTCGCGAACCGGAACGATTGGCGAGTGATCCAGGCCCCTTTCTCCGACTACGTTGATCCCGTCGTGGCCATTCCGCCGCTGGCACCGGATGTGTCAATTTACTGGGTATTCGTCGCGCGCGAGATGGGCGTGGAAGCCGCCAGCGCCGAAACTGCGGAGGGCTTCGCTGAGCTGCTATGGGCAGCCGTCTGCACGCCTGGACCGTTTCTCATCGAGGCAGTAATTTAAAGGAGATATTTGTGACTGTGCAACGTTTTAGCCACTGCAGCCATTGGGGGGCGTACACGCTGCTCGTGGACCAAGGTCGCGTGGTCGGCGTTGAACCATTCGCCGGTGATCCGGCGCCTTCGCCCATTATCCATTCTGTGAAATATTGGGCCGACCCGACCCATCGGGTTGCTCAGCCGATGGTGCGCGAACGCTGGTTGAAGGAGCGCGGACCAAGCGAGCGCCACCCGGGCGACCGCTTCGTCCCAGTCTCCTGGGAAGAGGCGTTAGATCTCGTCGCGGACGAGATCAACCGCGTACGGCATGGTTTTGGCAACAATTCTATTTTCGCCGGCTCGTACGGCTGGACGAGTTGTGGACGCTTTCATCATGCGCCGTCGCAGCTCAAGCGCATGCTCAATCTAGTGGGCGGCTACACCGGCCACGTCGATACCTATAGCGTCGCCGCCGGGCCGGTTATCCTGCGCCATACGCTAGGCGACCCCGAGGCTTGTAGTGGGGGAGCCAGCACGCTCGACGCCGTCGCGGCCCATGCGCAAACCGTGGTGGTATTTGGCGCATTATCACCGCGCACGGCGCAGACTGAAGCGGGCGGTATCGCCCGCCATCAGTTAGAGACCTTCCTACGTGCGATGGTTGAGCGGCGAGTGCACTTCGTGCTGATTTCGCCACTGCGCGACGACCTTCCCGAGTGGGTACCTGCAGAATGGTGGCCGGTGAGACCGAATACGGACACCGCCGTGATGCTTGGTCTGGCAGGAGAGATCGTCGCGGCAGGCCGCCACGATCTCGACTTCCTTGAAAGGTATTGCAGCGGAGCCGACCACTTCCTTGACTATTTGCGCGGCACGGACGACGGCACCGTCAAGAACGCGGCGTGGGCCGCTGCCATTGCCGATCTCGATCCGTCGCGTCTGCGCGAGTTGGCGGTCCGGTTAGTGGATACGCGCTCGATGCTGACGGTGAGTTGGAGCCTCCAGCGTGCCGATCATGGAGAGCAGCCTTATTGGGCCGCACTCGGCCTCGCGGCCATCATCGGCCAGATTGGGTTGCCGGGCACCGGAGTGGGCTATGGCTACGGCTCGCTCGGCGGAGTGGGTGCCCCGCTAGCCCAGGCAAACTCGCCCACGTTGCCGCAAGGACGCAAGGCGATCCCAGATTTCATCCCCGTCGCGCGAATTGCCGACCTGTTGCTCCATCCGGGAACGGAATTCACGTACGAAGGCCGTACCCACATCTACCCCGACACCCGACTCATTTATTGGGCGGGCGGCAACCCGTTTCACCACCATCAGGATCTCAACCGTCTGCGCCGGGCGTGGACGCGGCCGGAGACGATCATCGTCCAAGACCCTATGTGGACGGCCACTGCACGCCGCGCCGACATAGTGTTGCCCGCGACCACTTCGATCGAGCGCAACGACATTTCCGGCAACCGCCGCTCCGATCACCTAGTCGCCATGCACCAAGCTATCGCGCCGATGGGCCAAGCGCGCAATGACTATGACATCCTGCGCCAACTTGCGAACCTGCTCGGAGTGGAAGCTGAATTCAGCGAGGGGCGCGATGAGATGCAATGGATTCGTCACCTCTATGGAGTAACGCGCGGCGACGCTCACGAGCGCTTCGATTTCGAGCTCCCGGAGTTCGACGAATTCTGGGAGCAGGGCGCTGTCGAAGTACCGACGCACCCGAATTTCACTTATCTCAAGGATTATCGCCGAGACCCTGATGCGCACCCTTTGCCCACACGCACCGGCCGCATCGTGCTCTGGAGCGAGGCGCTTGACCAGATCCGACTCGACGACTGCCCGCCGCATCCGGTCTGGCTGGAGCCCGCGGAGTGGCTGGGGCGCGCGACACCGGGACAACTGCATTTGGTGTCGCGGCAACCGGCCGGCAAGCTTCACAGTCAGCTCGACAACGCGCCGCTGAGTACCGCAAGCAAGCGTAATGGACACGAGCAAGTTTGGATTCATCCGGACGATGCAAGTCGTCGGACGATTGCCGATGGCGACACCGTGCGCCTGTGGAATTCGCGAGGCCAGTGTCTAGCCAGCGCAAGGGTAGTCGAGACAGTGCGTCCTGGTGTGGTCATGCTTCCCACAGGTGCGTGGTACAACCCCCGCGACGAAACCAGCGACTCCCTGGATCTAGCTGGCAATCCCAATGTGCTTACGCTCGATAAGGGAAGCTCAGGTTTCGGGCAAGGATGCTCCGCTCACACATGTCTTGTGCAGGTTGAATTGCATAAATTTAGGAATGCATCTGATGATCAGCAGTAGAAAAATGAGCTGCTTCGATCATTGTTCGATATGCTCGAAATTTTGCGGAGCACAATTCCGTTTTTCTTTAACCACTTGCCCAGCTCTCAATGGTTGTCTGTCGCGTCGTTGGCCTCCTCAGTGTGACGAAGAGAGCTGGGCGCACTTTGGAAACGCGTAGGCTTTGCCGACGACATCAACCGTCTAGGGGAGGCCTCCATGTCTCAGTCCTCAACGGCACGTCGTGCCGCCCTTGATACTTAAATCCCACGAGCGCCAGGCCCTGCTCATGCCCGGTGCCTTCAACGCGACGCGTGCGTCGTCGCCAACGCCAGCTTCAACGGGCTCTATATCGCCGGACACGTGTCACGAAAGCTGTGTTGCAGTAAGAGATTGACGATGGTATTCCGGCGATACAAAGTGGCTGATGAGAGAATCGATGAAGACGCTGAACCCGGCGTTGGCCAAGGTACTGAAACGCTTGCACTATCCGCTGGAGGTGATTCTGACGTAGGTGCGCTGGTACATCGCGTATCCGCTGAGTCTGGGTCATCTTGAAGAAATGATGGCCGAACGCGGGACTTCGGTCGATCATTCGACCCTCCATCGCTGGGCGCTCAAGCTGTTGCCCCGGTACTGGAGAAAGCGTTTCGCCGTCGCAAGCAGCCAGTTGGAAAGAGCTGGCGAATGGACGAGGCGTACATCCGCGTCAGGGGCGAATGGAAGTATCTCTATCGGGCCGTCGACAAGGACCGAAACACTATCAACTTTCTGCTGCGCGCCTATCGGGACAAGACTGCAGCGCGGCGTTACTTTGAGAAATCAACCACTCAGAATGGTGTTCCCGAGACGGTGACCACCGACAAAAGCGGTGCCAATCTCGTCGCGCTCGAAGCCATCAATGTTGATCGTGAAACGCCTATCAAGATCCGCCAGTCCAAATATCTCGACAACCTTGTCGAACAGGACCATCGGGCGATCAAGCGACGCACTCGGCCCATGCTGGGATTTAAAACGTTTCGCTGTGCCCGGATCTTGCTGGGCGGCATCGAAGTGCTCCACATGATCACCAAAGTCAAGCGGTCCTTGCCTACGGCGATGGCGAAAATTACCCGCAGCGGCTCTCCGAGTTTCGAGATGCGCTGGCAGCCGACTCCGGCAAGCCGGATGTCCCGAGCGACCCTCCTGCAGCATAAGCCGTGTGAGTCAGTGCGGGCCAACATGACGTTCCGGCAACACGTTCAACGGATTGCCAGAACGTGCGGCTGCGGTCATTGCAACTGCCGCAAGAACGCAACCATGCGCACGGTATCGCAGGGTTTTCGTAAGACTATTGCGGCGCGAAAAAAAACCGCCAGGACAAATCCGGCGGCGTGACTCTTTGACGCCTGACGAAAGCGTGATGCGACGTTATGCGATCGTCTGCGTGGCGACTTCATCCACCGCTTCGCGCACAATGCCGACGATCTCGTCCACGTCCGCTCGCGTTGTCACAAGCGGCGGCGCAAAGCCAAGAATGTCGCCGTGCGGCATCGCCCGCGCGATCACCCCACGCCGCAATGCAGCCGCCGATACCTTCGGCCCGACCTTCAACGCTGCGTCAAAAGGCTGGCGGCCTGGCTTGTCCGCCATGAATTCAAGCGCGGCCAGCATGCCGGTCTGGCGCACTTCACCCACTAACGGATGCTGGTCGAATGCAGCATGCAATTGCGCGCCTAGATAAGCGCCGACATCGGCCGCGTTTTGCGTCAGGTTCTCGCGCTCGAGAATGTTCAGATTAGCGATGGCGGCAGCCGCGCAAATGGGGTGGCCCGAATAAGTCCAGCCGTGTCCCATCGCCCCATGTTCCTTCGAGCCCTTCTCGATCACGGCCCACACTCGTTCACCCACAATCACGCCCGACAGCGGCGCATAGGCGCTTGTGAGACCCTTCGCGACGGTGATCAGGTCCGGCTGCATGTCGTAGTGCTGCGCGCCCATCTTGGACCCGAGCCGGCCGAAGCCGCACACCACTTCATCGGAGATCAGCAGGATGTCGTGCTTCTTCAGTACCTGCTGGATCGCGGCCCAATAACCCTCCGGCGGCGCGATGATGCCGCCCGTCCCCATCACCGGTTCGCCGATGAAAGCCGCAATCGTGCCGGCACCCTCGCGCGCGATCAGCTTCTCCAGTTCTTCCACGCAATACGCGACAAACTGCGTTTCGTTCATGCCGGCCGGCGCCTGCCGGTACCAGTGCGGACAGACCGTGTGCTTCACGCGATCGATCGGCAGATCGAAATGCTGATGGAAGCTTGGCAAGCCGGTCAGGCTACCCGTGACGATGCCCGAACCGTGATAACCACGCTGACGTGAAATGATCTTCTTCTTGTTCGGACGACCCAGCACGTTGTTGTAGTACCAGACAATCTTGATCTGCGTTTCGTTCGCGTCCGATCCGGACATGCCGTAGTAAACCTTCTTCATCCCCGCCGGCGCCCAGTCGATAATCCGCGACGACAGCTCAATGATGGTATCGGTGGAATGGCCCACATACGTGTGGTAATACGCCAGCTTTTTAGCTTGCTCGTAGATCGCATCGGCCACTTCAGTACGGCCATAGCCGATGTTCACGCAGTAAAGACCCGCGAAGGCGTCTATGTAACTCTTGCCCTCGTGATCTTCTATTCGGATACCCTTCGCTCCCCGAATGATCTTGCCGGGCAGAGCGCCGCTTGCGTGATCGTGCGCATGGGTCGACGGATGCATGAAGTGTGCACGGTCTTCGTTGAACAGTTGTTCGAGTTTCTGTGTCATGATTTGCTCCTTAGCAGGCCGTTGAAATATCCGTCGTTGATGCGCCCAGATGCATTACGACGGATGCTGGGTTCGCACTTTTGAAACGCGGAACACGTTGCGGGCATTCGACGTTGCTCGCGGGTTCGCCATATCGATGTTATCCATTGCTTCCTGCCCCTTAACCGGCAAGTGTGCGCATACGCGTCAGGTTGTAGCCGACCTGCGTCAGCACGAAGAGCTGGTCTACGCGTTCAAGTCCTCGATACATCGCTTGTCGAATTCGTCCGACTGTCTTGCCCCATCCGAACACCTGCTCAATGCGTTTACGTTTTTGCTGGCTGACCGCGTAACCCGGCCAGCGCGTAGTTCGCTCGTCAATTGCTGAGCCTCCTGGACGACCATCGTTTTGCGCCACATGCGGCGTGACACGATTCGCGCGACAACTGCCGACGAAGCCGGCGGTGTCGTAGTTCTTGTCCGCACCGACCGTGATGGCACGCGACGCAACACTCGCGGCATCAGCAAGCATCTGCCCGGCCGCGTCGCGCTCGGCGGTGCCCGTCGCCAGCGTCACCTGTGCGTTGACCACCAGGCCGTGCCGGTTGTCGGTCAGCACGTGGCCCATATAACAGAGCATCGCTCCGGTTCCTTTGCTCTTACGAAACAGGCGCGCCTGCTCGTCCGTCGTGGATTGGTGCGTCTCGTTACTGCGCTTCTGTCCATGCCAGTTGTCATTCGGCGCGGGCGGTTCGTCAGGAGGCCTGTCTTCTTTGTCCGGACTTGCCTTGGGCACAAAGCTCTTGTGCCCGGCCCATGCCTGAATCAACGTGCCGTCGACGCTAAAGTGCTCCCCAGAAAGATATCCGCGCTCGCGCGCGGTCTCGACTGTCTCGTTGAAGAGCAACACCAGCACATCGTGTTCGAGCAACCGGTCGCGGTTCTTGCTGAACGTCGAGTGGTCCCACACGGTCCCGTCCATCGGCAGGCCGACGAACCAGCGGAACAACATATTGTAGGAAATCTGTTCCACCAGCATGCGCTCGCTACGAATTGAGTACAGCACCTGCAGCAAAAGAGCTCGCACCAGCTTCTCCGGCGCAATGCTCGGCCGACCTCCTTTCACGTCAGCCTCGTACATCCGCGCGAACACATCGTCCATGCGTTTAAGCGCGTCATTGAGCCAGGTGCGAATCGGACGCAACGGATGGTCCTTCGGCACAAAATCGTCCAGCTTCAACACCGTGAACATTGATTCGGTAAAACCATCTGGCCCACGCATCCGTTCCATCTCGCTCTCATTGATGACATACGTTCAACGTTTACGCCTGCGTTCCGGATGACCGCTACATGAGGTATTTCACCGGCCTGTTAGATTCCTGTAGTTCGGTTAAGCCGTGACGCTCAGCGGCAGGCCGAGGTTGCCGAGGCAAAAATATTTGGTTTCGACGAACGGCTCGAAACCCTCCGCCCCCCCTTCACGGCCGAGGCCCGACGCCTTCATACCGCCGAACGGGATGGGCGCACCGGTGAACTTGACGCCGTTGACCGAGATCATGGCGAAGTCGAGCCGGCGCACCAGTTGAAAGATCGTGTCGATGCGCGTGGCACAGATGTAAGCAGCCAGCCCGTGCTCGGTGTCGTTGGCTTTAGACACCACTTCGTCCAGCGTGTTGAACGACGAAATGGCCGATGTCGGCGCGAAGTTCTCTTCATCGTAAATACGCATGCCGGGCGCAGCGTCGGCCACAACGGTCGGCTCGAAGAACCACCCACCAAGCGCATGCGCTTGCCCGCCGGTAGTGATGCGCGCGCCCTTCGCCCGGGCGTCGGCCACGCGCTCGGCGGTGGTGTCGAAGGCAGCCTGATGCATCAACGGGCCAACCTCCACGCCCGCTTCGAAGGCCGGGCCTACCTTCAACGCTCGCACCGCTTCGCTGTATTGATGAACAAACTGTTCATACAGCGGCGCTGCGACGAAAATGCGGTTCGCCGCGCAACAGTCCTGTCCCGACGTCTGGAATTTCGCGCCGATCGCCACCTTTACGGCTTGATCGAGATCAGCGTCTTCTGTCACGATGAACGGCGCGTTGCCGCCGAGTTCCAGCGCCAGCTTCTTGATACCAGACTCGGCTGCCGCCCGCGCGACGAGTCCACCTACACGCGTCGATCCGGTGAAGCTGACCGCCCGCACGCGGCCATCGCGTACCAGTGTTTCCATCGCCATTTGCGGCTCGCCCAGCACGACGTTGAATACGCCCGCGGGAAAGCCCGCTTCTTCCGCCAGTTGCGCCAGCGCGAGCGCCGAGAATGGGGTTTCGTGCGCGGGCTTCACGACGACCGTGCAACCCGCGGCAAGCGCGGCAGCAGCTTTGCGAGTAATCATGGCGACCGGAAAATTCCACGGCGTAATAAGCGCTGCGACGCCGACCGGTTCCATCACCGTGCCGAGATGCGCGCCATTGATGTGCGTGGGAATCGTGCGGCCGCAGAGACGTTTTGCGTCGTTGGCGTACCACTCGATGAAGCTCGCCGCGTAGGCAATTTCTCCCTTTGATTCAGCCAAAGGCTTGCCCTGTTCCAGCGACAAAATACCGGCCAGATCATGTTGGTGGCGCAGGATCAGTTCATGCCAGCGCAGCAGGATCGCACTGCGGCGATCTTGCGGCACCCATCGCCAGGATTCGTACGCAAGGTGTGCGGCGCTGACCGCTGTTTCTATTTGCGTGCGATCCAGCATGGGCACGTGACCGATCACTTCCTGGTCGGCGGGATTCTGCACGGCGATTGTCGAGGCGCTGTCGCTATGAATCCAGCGGCCATCGACGTAACAAAGCGACTTGAAAAGGACGGGATGACCCAGCAACATAAGAGGCTCCTGATTACACTCCATGGCGTCCATTTTCGTCCTTGCCGCCCCACGATTTTTTCGATATCGGCCGCTGTTTGCGGTGTTTTTTCTGTCCTGCAGTCCCTTCTCGCGATATTCCTTCAGTTCCAGTCAGGAACGCTGTCCGCCATGCTCTTCACCACCTTGGTGACGATGTACGTGAGATAACGTTCGATCCCGATTTCATCCATCAACAAAGAATCAATGAACCGCTGGTATTGATCGATAGGCATTCGCGGCTTCCTGCGTGTCGATGTGGCGCAGCCGCAATTCCTTCACCAAGCAGTCCTGCAGGGTCAGGTTGCCGCGCTCCACGCGCCCCTTACCAGCCCGTCGGCTACGCCCTGAATTACCTTGAACCGGTCCGGTTCGCGCATCGTCATGGTGATTCTGTCCGTCGCCGCAATCGTAGCCTCCGACGCCGTGGAAATCGACGCCGGCTAAGCTTAAGCCGCCCGAAAGCAATGGGATGGACGCCCCCATCCGAAACGGCATCAGCGTGCCAAAGTGGAGTTGCGTACAACCACTTCACAGACGGGAGCGCCCATCATGAAAGCTACAACTATTGGTATCGACCTGGCAAAAAACGTGTTTCAGATCCACGGCGTTGACGAGCACGGCAAGGTTGTGCTCAAGAGGCAACTGAAGCGTGAACAGGTGGCGATGTTCTTTGCCAACCTACCACCTGCGCTCATCGGGATGGAGGCCTGCGGGAGTGCCCACTACTGGGCGCGCAAGCTGCAAGGCATGGGCCACACCGTCAGATTGATGGCGCCGCAATTCGTCAAACCCTACGTAAAAACGAACAAGAACGACGTGGCCGACGCCGAGGCGATCTGCGAGGCAGTCGCCCGGCCGAACATGCGCTTTGTTCCGGTCAAGAACGTCGATCAACAGTAAGCAACTCGCGGAGGCCGTTGTGGACGGCGGATTGAGTGTTGGGTAATTTGGTATCCACCAAATTATGGTGGACACCAAAGTGGACAAGACATCGAAAGCGCGCGTGGCTGGCGTTACGTATAAGCGGCCTAATTTTCCGTCGGCCTTCAAGCGGCGGCTGGTCGAAGAATCATTGGAACCAGGAGGAGCATCGGTGGCGCTGATCGCGCGCCGCAACGATATCAACGCAAACCTGTTGTTCAAGTGGCGACGGCAATATCTGAAGGCAGAGCACGGCCTTCCGACGTCGCCGGAGTGTGGCGCGCCGGAACCGGAGCGCGAGATGCCGCTATTGTTGCCGGTGAGCATCGTCTCGGAAACGCCAGCGACAACGGTCAATGCAGGCGAGCCGCTTGAGAACGTCTGCGAGGTGGAGTTCGACCGTGCATGTTTGCGGATTCGCGGCGATGTTTCGCCGGTCACACTGCGGCTGTTGATTCGTGAGCTATCCCGATGATCGGCCTGCCGGCGGGCACACGCATCTGGATCGCCGCTGGCGTGACCGATATGCGCTGCGGCTTCCAGGGCCTGGCTGCGAAGGTACAGACGGCGCTTCAGGGGGTTGTCGTACTTTCCGTGCAAGATATGGCGGTAGCAGCGCGCAGAGCCGCTCGCAGCAAGGCTCGGCCGCTCGGTAGCTTTCGCGCAATCAGCAATTTCGCAAGTACTTGATCAATATGGATTTTCGGGATCAAAGCGCCAGATTTTGCACGGAAAGTACGACAACCCCAACCTCGTCGCGTTGTTTGCGCAAAGATGCGAGCTGCTGGGCTAGGCGTTGCATGACGATGGTTACTGCCTGCGTGCCGGGCACGATCCCGATGATCACTCTGCAATGCGTATCGCGGCTGCGGGGGCAGCTTGTGATAGAGGGGTTAGTGCGTCGAATCCGGTCGACCGACCAATGCAGCGCATGATTTTGCGTTGAGAGTCTCGTGAATGTCTGGTGCCGCGCTTGCCATCGATCGTGTGCCGTCAGACGGACCAAACAAGAAAGTATGATAGGCCTTGGATCGCTGGTGGGCTGCGCGCAGCCAACTGGTCACTTCACCTTTTATTCGAAGGGCCCTTCACCTCCTACGATCATCTGCAGCGCGAAAAGTCCGCTGCCATGTTCGACTGGGCGTCGAGCGATGCAGTCGAAGTCGTATTGCGTCGATTCTCTTCTGGAAAGTTTGCCAGGGGCCGGCGCTTGATCAGTAAGCGCCGAACAGCCGGTCGAGTGCGGCCAGAACCCGGCTCTGTTCGGGTTTGAGCGTTCCGGTCGCAGGACCAAGCTCACTGGTTCTGATCGCGCCGAGGAATGGCGTTTCCAGTATGAACTTTTCTCCGCCGATCTCGACGATCGGAGCCAGATCCTGGGCGACCTCGCCGGGTGTGTAATTGCCAGCCACGCGTGTCAGCGGAATAACGACCCGCGAGATCAGACTGCCCAGATGATCGCTCTGCACATCGAGGAGGTACGGCGATTTCGCCCTGGACCTGGATGAAGGGTTGTTGTACAGATCAAAACGGGCCATCAGAACATCCGGTGTTCGTCGAGCGGCAGGCCGTCGTGCTCGATGCGTGCGTTCATCTCGGCAATGAAGCCCGCGTGCTGGGCCGCCCACGCGCGCGCTTCGGCCTCGTGAACTTCCTCGCGCAGACCCCGTTCGCTTGCACGCGAGATGTTGACGTCCAGCTGTTTCGCGCGGTCAAGCAGGTCGGTTGGCAACGACACGTTGGTGGGTTTGCGCGTAGCTTTCCGCACCGGTTGAGATATGGCCGGTTCGCCAGACTGCCGAATTTGTACGGAAATCATGTGCAGCTCCTATGCGCATAAACATGCGCATAGTATCGCACATCCGTGCGCACGCGAAGTGGCGGTCGAAATAACCTGACGCCATCCTCGGCAGGCGACTTTACATAACATAATTTGCCCCCAATTATTTAATGTTTCAGTCGCTGGGATTGTGGCCACCTATACACACCTAACCATGAAAAGCGTATGATGTAGCACAGTTGTGACACATTTGGAGATTCCTATGTCCACTACCACTCTCCGGTTGCCGCCAGACCTACGCGATCGGGTGTCAAAACTTGCCGAAGAATCGGGCACAACGGCGCACGGCTTCATGTTAGAGGCGATTATCGAGCGAGTGGCCAGTGAAGAGTTGCGGCACGAATTTCTCAAGGAAGGGAACGACCGTCTTGCAAACATGCTGGAGAACGGCCTAGGAGTTGAGTGGGCTGACATGCGCGACTATCTGAGCGAAAAAGCCGCAGGGCGAGAGCCGGGAATGCCGAAGGTCAAGCGATGGCGCGAATAGTTCTCGCGCCTGAAGTCCGCGCGGATTTTGACCGGATCTTTGACTTCCTCTTTGAATACGCGCCGGAGAGCGCCGCAAAACGCATTGATGATATCGTTCGTGCGCTAGACATCCTCCAGTCAAGTCCGCAGATTGGACGACCTGCTAGAGGCGCCAGCGCAATGCGTGAACTGGTCATCTCGAACGGAGCTCATGGCTATCTTGCGTTGTATCGCTTCATAGCCGAGTTGGACGTTGTACTGGTGGCTGCCATCCGTAGCCAGAGGGAGTTGAGGTATCAGCGCACCGGCCGCTGATGGACGGAGGAAAATCCCGCGCCAGCTGCGATGCCTTCGTTGAACGGCGCGTTTTCGCCAGTGGCTATAGCGCAGTAGAAAGTGATATTTGACATAATCTTTATTAACAACATTTGAACGATCGTGCTTTTATTGATCCTGAGCTGACCTCGATTCTGACCGTGAGTCACCGTCAGCCAGACGTCCGGTTACCGGGTCACGAAGTCACTGGCGGTCAGCCGCAACGGCTCGGCTGGCCGTGCGAGGAACTTTCGTTGTGCGACCGCGACAATGCGGTTGCCGCCGTTTTCAAACGTCCTGAGCGTATTCGTTCGGTTCGCGCCGCGCGGCAACCAGAAGTGTTCTTCGAGTGCCTCACGTGCAACCGCGCATTCGACCTCGCGCCCGCGAATCGACAGCATGAAAACCACAGCGCGTCCGTCCGGTGAGACGGCGGCCGCACGATCAACAACCTCCATGGAGCACCTCGACGATATCACTGGCGGCCTTTGTATTTGAACTGCGCCGAGCACCAGTTAATCTACCAGAAGTTGGGAAATGCGCGATCCCCCAATGGAGCAGTTCAGAGTCACCATGCGTCCGTATCCCCAGGGTGCTAAACGAGTACCCGCACATGACTTCAAAGCTTGCCGTCGTGTTTGCAAGCGGCTTTTCTGGTTTTGTGGTCGGCGTATCTGACGCAGACTGTTAGTTGCATTTTAGAATCAGCGTCGCTGAATATTGCCAAGGTTTTCGGGATTGCGCAGCTGTCACGCTGTCACAGGCGAGACAGGTACTGGTCAGGCCTCACATAGCGGAGCCGATCGGCAAGCGGGCCACAATTGACAGCGCAGTTCTCGACGCCCTACCAGCCACACTTCGATTGGCCGCGCGCGGGAATAAAACTATGCATGTCGACGGCAACGACACCCGGTGGCCGGACCAGATCACTCGCATGCCACTATCGACCAAGCGCAATTTCGGCAAATGCCTATAATGAGTGAGCATTTTGCCGAAACGGAGCTGCCATGACCACAATTGCCTTCGTGCCCACCGGAGCCGGAAATCCGCGCCGGGCGGAACTGACGATGCTCGGGCAGTTGCTTGACGCGCGCATTCGCAACGAGACCGATCTCGCCGAGCTGGCAAGCGGGCGGGTGGCCGTTGAAGTTATCGATCGCTTGACGGCTCAGGGACTGAAGGCGGATGAACTCGCATTCATCATCCCACGTCGCACCCTAACTCACAGGCGTCAGCAGCACGAACGTCTCTCAACCGAGGAATCCGACCGGGCGATCCGTCTGGCGCGCATCCTGGCGCAGGCGGCAGCGGTCTTCGGAAACACTGCAAAAGCGATGCACTGGCTGCGAAACCCGCAGAAGCGCTTCACAGGCCGCAGTGCGCTTGAGATGGCTAGCACTGAACATGGGGCGCGTCTGGTTGAGGATGCATTGATCCAGATCGACGAAGGATACTTCGCCTGATGGTCTTATGGAGAATCAGCAACTTTGCCGATCTGAAAGGAATTGGCGGACTTCGTGCACCCGGGAGATGGCATTTTGCAGGGCAACCTGTGGTCTATCTGGCAGAGCACCCTGCTGGAGCCCTTCTGGAAACCCTCGTGCATCAGGAGATCAGCGGTACCGCTGATCTCCCCGACACCTATCAACTGCTGAAGGTCGAAGTCGACGACGGCATGACGATCGCCGAAATGGATGAGGATGGTTTTCCGCCCGATTGGCGCGACGACCAGGCTTGGACCCAGGCCGCCGGGACGGAGTGGCTCGCGCATGCGGCTTCTGCCCTTCTCAAGGTGCCCAGCGCCGTGATGCCTTTTGCCTTTAACTTCATTCTCAATCCCGCCCATAAGGATGCGTCGCTCATTGAAATCAGCATGGCCATTGAGGTGCGGCAGGACCCGCGCATCCTCCGGCTTTTGACGCGGCCATAGCTGCGAATCTCCCAGGCGAATTTAACCAGTTCGATCGTTGAACACGTTCTCATTCGATATTCCACCGCGCCCTCCATGACAGAACCGCGACTCATCGAAATCACGGCCGCCTCACACGGCGTCGACATCGACCTCGTCTATGCCACCGAGCGCAACCTGACCGGCAAGCCCATCTACAAGGAGGCCCACTGCCTGCTGCTCGAACCCGCTGAAGCCGGTTTGCGGAAGGCAGTGACGATTGCCCGCGACGCCGGCCTGACGCTGCGAATTTTCGACGCCTACCGTCCGCCCCAGGCGCAGCAGGTGGTGTGGGATTTTCTGCCGGATCCCACCTACGTCGCGGAGCTTGGCCGTGGTTCGAACCATAGCCGCGGCACGGCGATCGACCTGACGCTGCTTGATGCCAGCGGCAACGAACTCGACATGGGCACGGGCTTCGACGCCATGACAATCGAATCCGGGCACTTCCATCCTGGCTTACCCGAGCACGTGCAGCACAACCGCCTGTTACTGCTCGGCATCATGCACGCCGCGGGTTTCACGCACATCAGGAACGAATGGTGGCATTACGAGCTGCCAGGCTCCCGTGCGCTGCCTCTGATCGACAACAGTGAAAGCGGTCCGTTACGTCTCATGTAGTAGCTTTCGATTTCCCAATCCGTTGTTCCCTGACAGGCTCTACCCCATTTCCCTATGGAGCGAGTATGAAACTGGTACTGCGCAATGCATTGGCGGCGGCAGCGATCGTCTCCGCCTTGACCCTGTCGTTCACAGCGGCCAGCCCCGCTGCGGCGGCGACGCCGAAAGACATGTTCGTCATGGCGACTTTCCTCGACGAATTCACCACGCTCGATCCCGGCGAAGTCTACGAGCTGGTGCCAGAAGAATATGTGGCGAATACCTATGACCGGCTGGTGCGAGTCGATCTGAAAGACCCGTCGAAGTTCAACGGCGATGTCGCACAATCATGGACCGTCAGCCCCGACGGTCTGACCTTCACGTTCAAGATCCGTCCGGGTCTCAAGTTCCACTCAGGCAATCCGTTGACCGCCGACGACGTCGCCTGGTCGATCCAGCGCACGGTCCTGCTCGACAAGGGTGCGGCCGCCGTGTTGCAAGGCATCGGCCTGACCAGGGACAACGCGCTCAACAACGTGAAAAAGATCGACGACACAACTGTCAGTGTGACGACCGACCAGAAATACGCACCGACGTTTGTCCTGAACGTGCTCGGCGCGTGGCCTGCATCGGTGGTGGACAAACAGTTGCTGCTCTCGCACCAGAAAGCGAATGACTTCGGCAACGACTGGCTGCGCACGAACGAGGCGGGATCCGGCGCCTACAAGCTCGTCAAGTGGACGGCCAACGACAGCATCGTGCTGCAGCGCTTCGACGGCTACCGCTTACCGTTCGCGATGAAGCGCATTGTGTTGCGTCACGTGCCGGAAGCATCGAGCCAGCGCCTGCTGCTTGAGAACGGCGATGTCGATGTGGCGCGCAATCTGAGCCCGGACGATCTCGCCGCGCTGACGAAGTCCGGTAAGGCGCGTGTGAGCGCCGTGCCGCAGGCGACGCTTCTGTACCTCGGCCTCAACGTCAAGAATCCGAACCTGGCAAAACCGGAAGTCCAGGAAGCGATGAAGTGGCTGATTGACTATAACGGCATCCAGAGCAATGTCGCGAAGACCACCTACAAGGTACACGAAACGTTCCTTCCGGAAGGCTTTCTCGGCGCACTGAACATGAATCCTTACCAGCAGAACGTCGCAAAGGCCAAGGCGCTGCTGGCAAAAGCCGGGCTTCCGAATGGCTTCCCTGTGACGATGGACGTGCGTAACGGCTACCCGTACGGTGAAATCGCCGAGGCCGTGCAGGCCAATCTCGCCCAGGGCGGCATCAAGGTTCAGATCATCCCGGGCGACAACAAGCAGACGCTCGCGAAGTACCGCTCGCGCTCGCACGACATCTATATCGGCGAATGGTCGGCGGACTACATCGACCCGCACAGCAATGCGCAGGGCTTCACCTGGAATCCGGACAACTCCGACAAGTCGGCCTACAAGATGCTCGCGTGGCGCAACTCGTGGGATATTCCTGATCTTACGAAGGAAACCAACGCGGCGCTCGCCGAATCGTCGACCACCAGGCGCGCCGAGCTGTACCAGACGATGCAGAAGCAGATGCTCGCGAACTCACCCTTCGTGATCATGTTCCAGCAGGTCTCGCAGGTAGCCGCGCGGCCAGGCGTGACGGGTCTCGAAGTGGGTCCGATCAACGACCTCGTGTCGTATCGTGACCTGAAGAAGCAGTAACGTATCCGGCGAAGGCGAAACTGTCCTGGCTTCGCCATCGGCCGGGGAACCCATCATGTCGACTCCTCTCACGACTCTCGAGCGCATGCGCGCGCTTTCGGCTGAAAGCGCCAGCGTGCGCTGGACCTTGCGCCTCGTGCGCTGGATCTTCACGCTCGTGATTACCTTCACCGGCTTGCTGGCCGTCACGTTCGTGATCGGCCGCAAGATACCGATCGACCCGGTACTGGCGATTCTCGGCGATCGCGCCTCAGCGGCGGCCTACGCGGCGGCACGCCTGCAGCTCGGGCTCGACAAGCCACTCACCGTGCAGTTCCTGATCTACGTGCGCGATGTGCTGCATGGCAACTTCGGCATGTCGCTGCTGACGGCACACCCTGTCATCGAAGACATCCAGCGCGTGTTCCCCGCGACGCTCGAACTCGCGACCCTAGCAACCATCATCGGTGTGCTGATCGGGGTGCCGCTGGGCGTGATCGCCGCCGTGCGCCACAACCGCTGGATCGATCATGTTGCACGTTTTGTCGGTCTCGTTGGCAGTTCGGTGCCGGTGTTCTGGCTTGGACTGATGGGACTGCTGTTGTTCTACGCGAAGCTGCACTGGGTAGCCGGCCCGGGGCGCGTCGATCCCGTATTCGACGGTATGGTCGATACGCATACGGGCAGCCTGCTGGTCGATTCACTCATCGCCGGCGAATGGGACGTGTTTTTCAATGCGTTCTCCCATATCGCGCTGCCTGCGGCTATTCTCGGCTACTACTCGGTCGCTTATCTGAGCCGGATGACGCGTTCCTTCATGCTCGAGCAGCTGAACCAGGAGTACATCACCACGGCACGCGCAAAAGGCTTGCCCGAACGGCGGGTGATCTGGCGTCACGCCTTCGGCAATATCGCCGTACCGCTTTTGACCATCATCGCACTCACGTACAGCTATCTGCTCGAAGGTTCGGTACTGACCGAAATCGTCTTCGCCTGGCCCGGTATCGGCTCGTATCTGACTGGCGCGCTGCTGAATGCCGATATGAACGCCGTACTTGGCAGCACACTCGTGATCGGCGTCACGTTCATTGCGCTAAATCTGCTGACCGACGCGCTCTATCGTGTATTCGATCCGCGCGCCCGCTAATGTTCCGCCGGTTTCTCTCGTGCTTCCCCCGCTCGATCAATCAACGCAAACGCAGGACTGGCCGATGAATGCCCCGCCCCGACGATGGAAAGACTGGCTGCTGAGCGACACACCCGCGTCACGCAAACAGGCCGCACTCGGGCTCGCTTATCGGCGCTGGCGACGCTTCGCGGGCAATCCGCTGTCTGTGTTCGGCTTTGTGATTCTCGCCTTGCTTATCGTCGTCGCGGCGATCGGACCGCTGATCGCGCCGCACGATCCGCTGCAGCAGGTCCTCTCCGACCGCCTTCTGCCGCCGGGTTCGCCGTCGCACTGGTTCGGCACCGACCAGCTTGGCCGCGACATCCTCTCCCGGCTGATCTACGGATCGCGGCTCACGCTTTCGATCGCGATTCTGGTCGTGGTGATCGTGGTTCCAGTCGGGCTCCTGATCGGCACCACCGCCGGCTTTTTTGGCGGCTGGATCGATAACGCGCTGATGCGAGTCACGGACGTGGCCCTCGCGTTTCCGAAGATCGTGCTGGCGCTCGCGTTCGCAGCCGCGCTGGGACCAGGTGTCATGAACGCGGTGATCGCGATTTCGATTACGGCGTGGCCGGCCTATGCTCGCCTAGCTCGGGCGGAGACCCTGCGGCTCGTCCAGGCCGATTTCATTCACGTCGCGCGGTTACAGGGCGCGTCGCAGATACGCATTCTCTTGCGCTATATCGTGCCGCTGTGCTCGTCGTCGGTGATCGTGCGCGCGACGCTCGATATGGCAGGCATCATTCTCACCGTCGCGGGTCTTGGGTTCCTCGGCCTCGGCGCGCAACCGCCGAGCCCCGAGTGGGGTTACATGGTCGCGTCGGGCCGCAATGTGCTGCTCGATTCGTGGTGGGTAGCCACCATTCCGGGCTTTGCCATTCTGCTGGTGAGTCTCGCCTTCAACCTGCTCGGCGACGGTCTGCGCGACGTCTTCGATCCGCGCCATGGAAGCTGACATGCCAGCCGATATGACCCAACCCCTGTGTGAAATCGACGACCTGCGAGTCGGCTTTCGCGGTCACGACGGCGAATTGACGGAAGCCGTACGCGGCCTGTCGCTGACGCTCCATCGCGGCGAGCGGCTTGGCATCGTCGGCGAATCCGGTTCGGGCAAATCGCTGTCCGGGCGCGCGCTGCTCGGCCTGCTGCCGCAGGCCGCTCAATACCACGCGAAGGCGATGAAGTTCGATGGTCAGGATCTGCTGGCGATGTCGGCACGCAAGCGCCGGCAACTGTGCGGCCAACAGATGGGCATGATCCTGCAGGATCCAAAATACTCACTGAACCCGGTGATGACCGTCGCGCAGCAGATGCGCGAAGCATTCGAACTGCACGGCCCGAAGCTCAGCCGCCGCGAGATGCGCGAGCAGATCATCGCGGCGCTCGGGGCGGTGCACATCCGCAATCCGGAGCGTGTCGCCGATGCATACCCGCACGAGTTGTCGGGCGGCATGGGACAACGCGTGATGATCGCCATGATGGTGTCGTCCGGCCCACGACTCCTCGTCGCCGACGAGCCGACCAGCGCGCTCGACGCGCTAGTCTCGATGCAGGTGCTCGGGATTCTCGACGAAATGATCGAAAAGCACGACACGGGCCTCATTTTCATCAGCCATGACCTGCCTCTCGTGATGTCGTTCTGCGACCGCGTCGTCGTGATGTACGCAGGGCGCGTGGTGGAAACCTGCGCGGCACGCGACCTCGTTCACGCACAGCATCCCTACACGCGCGGCCTGCTTGCGGCGAATCCACCGCTCATCAATCCGCCCGATGAACTGCCCGTGCTGAAGCGGGATGCAGCGTGGCTCACGCAATCGACAGGAGCGTCAGCATGATCGACGTCAACGCCTTGACGGTCCGCTTCAGGACCAAGACCGGTTACTTCGACGCAGTACGAGAGGCGAGCTTTCATGTCGGCGCAGGCGAAGTGTTCGGGCTGGTCGGCGAATCGGGTTCCGGCAAGTCGACGATCCTGCGTGCGTTGACCGGACTTGCGCCCATCGCCGGCGGTCGTATGAAAGTCGGCTCGCATGTGCCAGGAGAGAAGATCAACCGCTCCTTTCGACGCGACGTGCAGATAGTCTTTCAGGATCCGTACGGCTCACTGCATCCGCGCTTTACGGTCGATCAGACCTTGCGCGAGCCGCTGACCATCAACGGCATCGACCGGCAGGACGAACGCATCGTGGATGCGCTGCGCGAAATCGGCTTGGGTCCGGCGTATCGCTTCCGCTATCCTCATCAGTTGTCAGGGGGCCAGCGGCAGCGCGTCGCAATCGCACGGGCACTGATTCTCGAACCGCGCGTGCTGCTGCTCGATGAGCCGACGTCCGCGCTCGATGTGTCCGTACAGGCCGAGATTCTCAATCTGCTGCGACGGCTTCATCACGAACGCAATCTGACGATGATGCTCGTGAGCCACAACCTGGCCGTGGTCGGCTTTCTCTGCTCGCGCGTCGCGGTCATGCGCAATGGCGAGATCGTCGAGCAGTGCGATGTCGCTTCCATTCGCGCGCAACAGGTCGAGCATGAGTACACGCGCAGCCTGCTTCTCGCGACCTCGGGCTATCAGCGCAAGCCGATTCAAGCATTATGAAGCGCATCTGTCCACGCGGGTCTTCAGAGCGACGCACCGCCACACACCACGATCTGTTGTCCGGCAATCGACCCACCATCCGGTCCGAGCATGAATGCGCCCATGCCATTGCGTTGCGACTGACACTCGTGACTGACAACACGAGAGAGTTCAGCCCTATTCGCGGCCTCACGATCGAGAATTGGCTTGAACGATAGCCGGTGCTGTCAACAGGACCGTTACGCGACACATAAGCACTGCTCGCGGTCGCGGATCGAAGGACCGCCTTCAAGGGCTTCCCGTTGTTCGAAGGCCTCGGGTGACGCGTCCAATGAATGACGTCTCACGGCTGTCAACTGCCCTCGCAACTGAATGTACCGTACAAAAATAATCAGATTAGTTACACAAAAATTGATCATTCTTTTTATGTCAAATGTTTAGGATAACGAAAAATATTACTTTAGCGTTGGTTTGCACAAACTTGTTCCTGTAATTTCGGGCACGGCAAAGCGTAGACATTAACGAAAGAACAAGTCCTGCACCGCGTGTTGCGCACAAAACTGTTTCGCCGACACTGAACGTGCACGATTTCGTAACCCGATCGGCAGTTGCTCCGCACACTGGGTGACCATGGAGCGTGGCTGAACAGACCTCCGCTGTGAACGAGGCCAGTTTTTTGCGAACGGACGAATCCCTCGCGAGGTCGCATCGGCGAGCGGCCTTCTGGCATGGGCAAGCCAGATTGCCTCGCTTACCCGGCCGGGCAGTCTGGAAAGCTGGATGTGACCTTGCCACGTACAGAATTGCGGCAGACAGTTAGTTGCATTTTGATCTCGTGCTATCCGTTCGAATGGTGAGCTTTTCCGGGATTGAAAAGCTGCGGCAAACGCGACGGGAGTGAGTGGATAGCCAGAGTTTCTGTTCGACAACCAATCCAGTTTTCCGACCGGTATCCGTTGCGCGTACATGGTCACACGGAGGGCTAAACTCGATGTTGATCACTCGCCCGTGAACACCCTCCCCCGGAATCTGGGCCTAAAGCTGATAGCCCGATCACGCGAGTCGCCATCTCGGGAAAAACTTCGCTAGACTATCGATGCCGCGACGGCTTAGATGCCGATCGCGCTGGCGTGCACCGGTTAGCCCGCATCTCAGCGGCACATCGGTGTTTGGCCCGTACCGAACTGACAAGCCGCGTGTACGATATAAGCGGTTAATCTTGAGTTTCGGGAGGCGACATGAACGCGAACGCGGTGTGTCCGCTGCACGGACCAACGACCATAATCCGCACGAATTCATACGGGTTTCCGGTCTATGCGTGCTGCTGCAACGACGTGACCTCCGTGACGCCTCCGGATGCGTGCACGAGGGCGCCGACGCAACGCGGACATGACCCGCAGCCCGAACAACCGAAGACGAGGAAAGAATGACACTGACGATCAAGCCTGCTGTCTGCGTGGCGACGGCAGTCCGCAGTATGTGGCCCGGCTGCAGCGCGAGGTCGAACAGATTTTTCGGTTTGACCTAATCAGACGATGCCTCCCGACATCGCTGCATCGAGTCGTTGATTCTTGTCTACCAGCGCTGCATTCAGCGCCACTACCAGTCTTTCAGTGTTCGTTTTCACTCTCAAGCCCTCGAGTAAGTGCTCCCCAGCCGCGTTGATGCGACCTGCTCAGGACTATCCTAATGTCCCGACCGTTCGAGCGCGACGGATACGCCAGCGTCGCTGATCGACCCTCTCCCGCCGTGGGGGCCCGCGCGATGTGAACGGCGGCTTCCGAGATCCAGCGATCAGTCGTGTACGGGTGCTGCCCGTCAAGTCATCGGCCGGACCAGTCATTCAACTTCCCGTGGAACTTGTCGGTCGCGACTGACCGCTTCCGAGAAATTTGGATGCTCCTTTGCCCCGACGTGAAAACAACATAATGCAGGTCCTGGATTGCGCCATCGCAGTGCAACCTCTTCCTGCAACAAAGACGCGGATGGTCTGAAAAAGAAAGTCGACTGGTTCGTTATCGATATGCCTGCATGGCTATTTTCCTGACTGGGTGACCTGCACTATCTTTCCGAGCCGCTTCAGTCCTCGCGAACGACCTCGGCGTCAAGGCGTAATCGCGAGAATGCCCCTTGCGTGATCGACCACGTTATGTCTCGCCGTGTCGGCCTGAGACTATCGCCGTTCCTCCTTTGGGAGTTGCAAAATGTTGAGTCCCGTCGTCACTCCGGCGCCCCTAGCGTCACAATTAGCTATTTCCGGCAAAGTCCGCAACGCCGATTCGGGCTATCCACTGGCGGGATTACAAATTCAGGTCCTGTACGTCGTGCCGCCTCCCGCTCCGGACAGCACACCACTCGCGCCCCGTGTGCTTGGCTCGGCAAGAAGCGATGCCGCAGGTTCATGGAGCATCGTCTGGGACGCTGGCCCGGCGGTGTCGCAGCTCGTGTGTCTGCTCGCGAATTGCGGCGAGGCACAATTTGAAGTGAGCGTGATCGATAAACCGGGGAAGTCACCTTTGCTCGTGACAAAGCCAGCGTCGGCGGCTGGTCTCGCCATCGTACTCGATCTGGCCGTGCCGATCCCGTCCCGGCCGATCACGAAGACGCAATGGAACGACCTCGGCCGACGCGTCCGCAAGGCGGGACCCGTTACGCTCAACACGGTTGTTAGTCAATTGGCACAATCCGGCGCGGCGGCGCCGATCTTCCGCGACTGGCCGCTCGTGCAGTGTCAGAACGCGCTGGCGGCCCTAGAGGCAGGATTCCTCGATCCGCACGGCACGCTCGGTGCGATTGCGCCGGTACCATCATGGCAGTCGCTCGCCGCGCCGGGGGGATTGGATGCGTATCGAAAAACGCTTAATGGAGAGGTTACTCGTAAGCCTGTGCAGAGCGCGCTGACGGAGATGAGTCAGAAGCTAGCTGCATTCCCGTCACTCTTGGCTGTCGACTGGTTGATCGAACCCAAGCTCTTCGGCCGTGACCCGGCCGCTGCCATCACCGCCAACCAGGGCCAGTACTTCGGCCCAAGCCCGAAGCCGTGGCCATGGCCATGGCCAGTCGAGCAGACACCCGAGATGGGCTACCGCGACTATCTACGTACGCAATGGACGACCATGATCGTGCTGGTCGTCTATGTACAGCCGACCCAACTGACCGAGGCACAGGCCGAGCAGCAGTTGCGCAACCGCTTCCACCAGGACTTCACGGTCACCTCAAGTACGCAAGTCGCGGCCAACGAGATCCTGATTCCGGTTCTTACCGAGATCCTCACCGCTCCCGCCGGCAGCACCTTCGGTTTCGGCGTGGCGGCCGGGACAATACCCGCACGCGGCACCGCGACAGCTAGGGCATACCTGGACACCCTGATCGCGATGAGCGGGAAATCTGCGGCCGAGCTCACGCTGCGTTATCGCACCGACTTCACGCGACCCGACGACGTTCTCTCAAGTCCGGTCTGGGAGAACATTCACACTCTGCAGGGATTCTTCCGCGATAATTTCCAGAGCGTTGTCGACCCGAATCATACCGACCCCGACGTGCTCGGCCAGCCGATTATCCCTGACCTCATGCAGGGTCACGCTCCATGGTTCCTCGAATACGATGAGTGGCTGCTGCTTCAGCAACCAATCCCGTTCGAGAACTACGTACAGATCCGCGAAATCTTTCAGATGACGGTCAGTGCGGAGAACCGTACGACGTTGGCGAACTTCGCTGCGTCGGGAAACACTTACGCCGCGCGGGCAAAATTATGGGTCAGTGCGCTCGCGATCAACGATGCTCTTCAACAGGCCTTCACTGCCTTCGATCAGGGGCAATACAAGATCGCGATGGATGCATACAACAGTATTGTTGGCCCGTTGTGGACGCTGCTTGGCGACCCTATCGTTAGCACCGAAGACATCACTGGAGATTTCGCCACTCGACGCTCGCTGACAGTCGCTTCACTCGGCGACCTGAATAAACTGCTCACAACCTGGCAAGTGGGTGACTTTACCCTGACAGGGCAAGCCGGCGACCCAGTATTGGATAACTACTTTTCTTTCTACATTCCTCGTCTGGTGCCGTCACTGATTTATCTTGCCCAGTTTTCGCTCCCGACGTTCATCGCGCAGGCTTCGATTGCGCTCGGAAACTGGGCCGACGCATTACGCCCTCTTGGGCGTGCTGCCTTCTTCCTGGTCGGCAAGGCGAGCATCAGCGATCAGGACAAGCTCGCCTGGCGCGATTGGTGGTTGAACGAATGGGAGGGAAGCTGGCTTGATTTTCCGCTCTATTCTGCCGGCGATTTGCCCTATACCGTAGATACGCGTCATCCCTTGCCCCAGTATCCCAGCCTTACCGACGACGACTCAAAGTACTGGGGCGCCGGTAACTACTCGACTCCCCTTGGCACCTTGCTCGGTAGCCTCATCCCCAACGGGTTGCACCCAGTCGAGATCGCCTTCTACCGCCTCCAAATGGGCGACGCGATACTCGGCTGGGCCGACAAACTCTATCGGACCGACCAGGCCGCAAGTATTTCCCGCGCCAGAGAGCTATACAAGGGAGTCTATTACCTCCACGGCACGGCACCGCCGATAAACCCGCGGTGGACAATGGGTCCGATCTGGGGAGGATTCTTCCCGGCCTACGTGAATCCTGCCAAGGCCGCACAACTGGCTCGCGCCCAGCTCGGCTTCACGCAAATACAGGCAGGCCTCAATTTCTTCGGTTTCTCCGACGACATGATCCCCAGCTTGCGCTATTCGACGCTGAAGCCCGCCGCGGATGCTTTCGCAGCCGATGCCAAATCGGCCGAGCGCGACTTCCTGAGCGCGATGTCGCAAATCGAAAGTGCAACTGTCGACAATATGAAGAACAATGCGATGATTCGTCGCGCCAATCTGCAGATGCAAATCGCGCAGCAGCAGGCGGGCATCGCGGGGGATCAAGTCATACAGGCAAATGCTTTGATCGGTCAGGTGCAATTTCAGATTGCGCAACTCCAGAAGCAGATTGACGACCATGACAGCTTCTTCGGCCAGCTTGGCGACTATCTGAGCGGCATGGCGAGCGAGGTCAAAGGCGCCGGGTCGGTCCTCGGTGAAGCCAAGTCAGCGGGCACCGCGCTCGGTGCCGACACCAGCGGCCTAGCGCTGAGCGGCGGCGCAGGCATTATGGCTGGCTTCGCCGCCTTCGCGGTGTTTAGCTACGTTACGATGTCGAGCATGGTCGACGCTGCCAATCTACGTAACGCACAACTACACAACCTCCAGAATTTCAACCTGGCATCGGCAAATGCGCAGCTTGATATCGCGCAGCGGAACTCGACGATCGCCGGCCTCTCGCAACAGGTCGCTCAATCTGACGCCGACCTCGCAACCAGCCTACTCGCCTTCGCAGAAGAGCGTTATCTGGGTATTGAGTTCTGGTCTTACATGGCTGGTCTCTTCAAGCGCCTGATGCGGCAATACCTCGACCTCGCCGCGCGGACCGGCTGGCTCGCGCAGCAGGCGCTTGCGTATGAGCAACGCGCCCCGATGACCATTATCGGCTTCGATTACTTTCCGGAGCAATACCAAGGTGCCGGCGGGGCCGACCAGCTCCAGCTTGACCTTGCCGACCTCGAGGCGCAGCACCTCAACGGTCTGCGCGAAATGGTGCCGCTTAAGTATACGTACTCTCTGTCGCGCGATTTTCCGCTCCAGTTCGCGCAACTTCAGAAAACCGGTGCGTGCCTCTTCCAGACCAGCGACGCTGCGCTCCAGATAGCCTTTCCCGGCACGTACGGCTATCGCGTCATCGCAGCCACGCCGAGACTCGTCAGCTCGGGCACAGGAGCGCCGATACGTGGCCTGTTCGCCAATTCGGGAGTCTCACAGATTAGCAACGCCGACGGCGCACTCCAACTCTCCATTCGACCTGCCGACGGCTTGCCAATCACTGAGTTCGACATCTCGCACGACATGAGCGCCTTTGGCCTGCCCGGCACCACTCTGATGCAGTTTGAGGGCAGCGGTGTGGAAACAAGCTGGCAGTTCGAACTTCCTGTTTCGTCTAATCCAGGCGGATTCGCGGGGCTCGCCGACGCACTCGTCACATTCGATCTGCGTGCCCGCTTCGCGCCATCGCTATACCAGAGCGTGACAGGCGCGCCAGTCGCCTCGGCGAGCAAAATGATGATGTTCTCGGCCCTTCGGTTGCAGGTCTCCGGGCTGAGCGACCTGCAAGGACACCCACCTGTCGCCAATCTTGATTTCGACCTGACCTCGGTTGGGCTACCGGCGCTCGAGAAGACTCGCAAGCTGTCGAACTTGTTCTTTGTGCTGGTATCGAGCCTCGGGATTTCGAGCGTCAAGGCCAATGTCGTCGTCGCAGCGCCTGCGAAGACGATTGGGGTCACGCTTGTTGATGGCGTCGCCTATTCCAACTGCCCGCCAATCACCGACCCATTGTCGGTCGCGCCGCTTTCGCCGCTGAACGTTCTCTTCGGTATCGATGTCAACCAGAAGCTCAGCCTGCAGATCGACAAGACCGCGAACGCCGGCATCGATTTCGCAAAGGTAAGCGACGTCGTCCTTGGCGTCGACTATACGGCGACGTTTTGAGCAGCGATGACTATCCGGGACCACACGACCTGGTCATCGCTCGCATCGAGGCAGGCAAGTAGACGCGGGATGCGGGCGAGATCGTCGGGATCCCACACCAGAAACTCGCGCGAGTCAACGGGCCGACTTCGGGCGGCAAAGGGAAGGTTGCACAGGTCGTCATGTCAGCACTGTACCTCGCTATACGGAGGCACAACCCGCAAAACGGGCCGCAATGCAACACAGATGGGCACAGCCCCCGATCCAAGGCGTTGCTCGGGAGCGGCCATTCGTTGAGCGATGGACCAGATGGGGGGCGACGACCGCTTAAGCCACCGACGACGCGACTGACAAGATGCGCGCACGGAGGTCCGTAGTCTGGGCGGAGCCGACGCTCGAACGTCCGCGTGACGGCGGGGGCCAACGTCCGTAGATGGCCGAACCCGGAAGCCTGCCGCCGCGTGCTGTCGACTACGGTCCGTAGCCCGCACCGTAAAAATTCCTGATTTCCGTGGGCAAAATATTGTCAGGACCTGAAAGAGCGGCTGCGCGTCACGGACCAGATTGAACGTTTCCATACCTGTCGTTCACACCTTTCTTGGTATCCGGGCCAACGATCTGGCACTGGTTCGTGAAATCGCCACGGGCATTCGATGTGCCGGTCTCATCGAAGTGACCGTGGTGAACTTTCACGATGGAAAAGTAACCCGTCATATAGTTTTTACAGTCCCCGCCGGCACTTCCACCGGCGATCAGTCCGGCGAGACACAGGACGGCCCCGCAGGCGGACGGGTTGTCGTCGTCGGCCAGCGCCACCGTCTGGGTGGCGACCGCGCCGCAGATTAATATTGCGATCAGGCGTTTCATGAGATCCCCTGTCAGGTGGTCAGAAGGCGCAGCGCCGCAAGGGCTCCGACCGTGAGCGCCGCCGAGCCAAGCATGGCGAACACGGTCCATGCGGCCAGTTCGATTCTGCCGATGCCACAGCCGCGCTCTTCGCGCAAGACGTCGCGCAGTAGATCGCGGCTTCGTCCGTTGGCTTCGTCGTACTGCCTGAGCGAGATCTCGCCAAGCAGTTGATCGCGGGCCTCCGAAAACCGTCCCGCTTCGGCCAGCACATCGGTGCTCGATGCTGCGAACTGGTTGAGGAACTGCTCGTAGCGAGACGTGAAGCGCAGCAGCGTAAGTTCACCGTCGTCCTTGAACTGCTTGCCCGTGGTATCGAGCAGCTGGGACAGACCCTTCACGTCCCGTCGCAGCAACGATAGCTCACCCAGTACTGCGCCGATCAGTTCCTCGCGGATCGAATCGTCCGATGCGCCCATCAATGCACCACGAGTTTGAAGACTGCGTCCAGTTCGGTTGTTACCCGTGTGGCCAGACGTTTGATTGCAACCAGTTGGCGAATCTGTGCAAGATGTTCCTCGGGCTCCCCGCTCTCCATTGCTTCGGCGTTCATCGCGACATAGTCGGTCGGATCGTTGCGAATATCGATGATGGAGCGATCGAAAGCCTTGATTTTTTCGTAGATAGGGTTCTCATACATCACCGCATCGCGATTCAAGACGAAATTGCGGTTTTCCGCGTAGTAGCCGAAAATTTTCGAGAAAATCTTTGACACGTCGTCCTTCGGGGTGACCGTGTTAAACACGACGCGAATACGGTTTGCCGGCACACCGATTTCTCCGGTGAGTGCGCGCAATGTCGAAATTGTGTCGACCTGTTGTTTAAGCGCAGGAACGGTCGGTACCACGAAGGCATCGAAGTCTTCGTGAGAACCGTGATAGTCACGCATCAGCGAGACAAAGTCTTCGACATTCGATGCCCCGATATCGACCACGGCATGCCGCAAGGTCATGAGCTTGTCCTGCAGTTCCCCAAACTCCTTCCCACGCATCGCCGATCCTTTTTCGCTGTCGTCTGAGTTGATCGACTCGACAGGAATCACCTGGGCACCGTCCAGTCGTGGCGCGAGAAGGTGATGTGCAACGGTACTCTTGCCAACATTGCCTGAGAAGTTGATTACAGCGATCTTCATGATGGTTTGCTCCTGTTGTTCGATTTGACGATGACGGTCGCGAGGCGATCGCGGCCGCCCGTTGTTGTCCGCCGCCTTATGGTTCCATTTCGAGCGTCGGCCCGTCGTGTTCGGCGGTCTGCGACTGCGGCTCCTGTCCGCGCTCCGGCGTCGCCCGCTGGGTGGTCTGCTGTGCAGCGGGAGCCTGGCCTCGCTGCTCCCGCTCTATCTGCTGGCGTACGGCCTCGACCGTTGCTTCGCTCACCTGAGGCATGGGCACGTCCAGTGGCCGGTTAGCAGTTCGCGCCTCAGCCACGGCGCTTTCGAACTCCCCCATGAGCTTCTCCTGCTGCTGCTCCGGCAGGCCTTTGATCTCGTCGCGCAGCACCTCGCGCGCGGCCTGCGCCTTGATGCGCTCGCGTGCTTCATCGAGCGTCTTCTGCTGTTCCTTCGAGTATTTCCAGTCTCCGCTCAGGAACCGCTCGCGTGCCTCATTGATCTGTCGGCGCTCATCGGCGTCGCGGCGCGCGCTGGCCAGCGCTTCGCGCTGCTCGCGCGTGGGCAGGCCCGGTACATCAGGCGAGAACATCAACCATTCGTTACGCCGGCTCTCAACTGACTTTGGAGCGAGTTCGGTACCCTTCTTGTCGAACTGGCGCTGCTGCGTTGTTACCGTCTTGCTGCCGCCCTTTTCCAGCTCGATCCGCTGACCGGGCTGCACACCGCTTTCGCCGATCGCGCGCTCGATGTCCAGTCCCCAGACGGTGCGCTCGCCATCCTCTGTCCGCACCGTCGCGTAGTAGCTGTCGTTCTGCTTTTCATCGTGGTTGAACGGGGCGGGACCGTGCGCCACCAGCACCCCCGCCGTGACCCCGGCCGGCGTTGGCGTGCCCTGAACGGGACTCGCCGGCGCAGCTGCAGACTGTTGCGTGGCGGTCGTCGGGTTGCCTCCGGGTGCGGCGTTTTCACGCCCCGTTGTGGCCGTTTTCGCCGACCCCGGAGCTGCGGGTTGCTTTTGCCCCGCCGCGTCTGCCGCCTCCATCTCATTCGTGCGCACCTTGTCAGCCTCACTGGATTTGTCACCAGCGCCGATACGCATCGCTTCGCGTGCAGCGGTCAGTACCGCCCGATCCTGCGCACCAGGTTTGAAGCCACGCGTCGGCACGCCTGCGAGTTCGGCGGCGATCCACGCCTGCCGACGAAACTCTTCGCTGCCCTTAAGCTGCAGCTCACCCCAGTTCTTCGCCTTCGCAACTTCGACCATGTGCGCGATCACGTCGCGATCCTCGCTGGCCGTCGACAGCGAGCGGCCCTTGTCCTCGAAGTGCACCGTCTCGCTTTTGCGATCGAGAAACTTCCCTTCATGCGCGACATACTGGTTAGTGACCGACTTCGGCACGTCATAGCCGGTCTTCTCGAACACCGGTTTCGGGCGGATGGTGTTCTCCGCATCGTTACCCGTCTTCCCGAGCGGCTTGCCGGTGCCGGCGGCCGGCTTCAACGACTCGTCAGTGGCGGTGCTGGGCAATGGGTCGCGCTTGAGAAGCTTCTCGATCTTCTCCCGATCGGCCGCGCGGATCTTCTTCAGGCGCTCTTCGGTTGCTTCATCGACCGGCGTTTCCGGAGTGCCGGGCACGGCGCCCGCGTCCGGTTCGTTCGCCGGCGGCGTGACGCGCGCGCGAATGGTCGACGCATCGTCGGCGTTTGCCGCGCCGCGTTCGCGGTAGTCGATCCGGTCGGCGGGAAATTCGATCTCGTTCATACGGTCACTCCTTGCGGTTCAGGCTGTGATTGAGGTGAGGTAGCCTGACTTTTTAAGACACTCCTTTTTGATAAACTTTATCAATGGGAGCACAGATGACGAAACCAAGAACATACACACCAGAGCTTCGTGAAGAAGCTGTAAAGCTTGTGCTTGCACAGGGCCTGACGCTGGATGAAGCGGCGAAGCGAATTGCCATTCCGATGGGGACTTTGGCCACTTGGGTCAAAGCAGCGAAGCTTGGCAATGGCGCCGTGACGGCGCCAGGCAGTCGTACGGTTGCCGAATTAGAAGCCGAGGTAGCCAGACTACGTAGGGAACTGGCGGAGACCAAGATGGAGCGAGATATCGTAAAAAAAGCGGCAGCGTATTTTGCGCAGGAGTCGCTGCCAAATACGCGGTCATGAATACGATGCGACTCGATTATCCAATTGCTGTCCTGTGCCGTGCCTTTAAGGTTTCGCGCAGCGGCTTCTATGCCTGGTCTAAAGGTAAGCTGTCTCCACGTGCGCAGGTTGATGAACGCCTGAAAGTTGCCATCAAGGCTGTGCACAAGCAGAGCCGCGAGACCTATGGCACGCGACGCGTGCAGCCTGAGCTTGAGGCACAAGGCTTTATAGCCGGCCGCGACCGCATCGCTCGCCTGCGCCGAGAGCTCAATCTGCGGTGTAAGCAGAAGCGCAAATTCAAAGCCACGACGAATTCGAATCACAACTTGCCTGTCGCCGACAATCTGCTGAACCAGACGTTCGCGCCAACGCGGCCAAACGAAGCCTGGGTGACAGACATCACCTATTGTGCCACCGACGAGGGATGGCTCTACGTCGCCGGCATTAAGGACGTCTTCACCTGTGAGTTGGTTGGATACGCCATGGGTGAGCGCATGACACAAGGACTCACGGCGCAAGCTCTGTGGCGTGCTGTGCGCAACAAACGCCCCGAGAAAGGCTTGATTCATCATTCGGACCGTGGGAGTCAATACTGTGCTCATGACTATCGGAAGCTGGTTGAACAATTCGGCATGCAGGCCTCAATGTCGCGTAAGGGAAATTGCTTTGACAATGCTCCGATGGAAAGCTTCTGGGGCAGTCTAAAAAACGAACTGATACATCACCATCGCTACGCCACGCGTGCCGGCGCGAAGGCGGCAATTCAGGAGTACATCGAAAGCTTTTATAACCGCCAACGGCGCCACTCGCGCCTAGGCAATGTTCCGCCCGCGTTGTTTGCCGAAGCGTTCAGCAAACAACAACAGGCGGCTTAAGAAAAGAGTGTCTGCTGTTGACAGTACACCTCACTCGTCTGCATCGCCAAAACATTGTTCGAGTTTGCCAACTTTGCTCAAGTGAAGACGCAGACTGGAAAGGCCAAAGTTATAGCAAAGCGAATTGTGCCTGCCCATTGGGAGTGGCAAACTCGTGGTCGCTATTTGACGCGTGCGTTTGTGAAGGAATACGAGATACTTGATTTGATTATCAATGGTCGGAAGATAACTTACCGACCTATTCCGTGGATTATGGAGCGAACAACGGCAAACACGGCGGAGCCAGTTCAGTTCAAGGCTGGCCGATTCAATGGAAAAGTACAGATCATAAAATTCAAGTACCTTTAATTGGGTAGAACCGGCGATCAGGACGGCCGTGCCGACATACCGGACTACGTCAAGAATCGATACGTCTCCGTTCCGTTGAGCAAGCAAACCGCGAACGGCCGTTCTCGGAAACGCCGAAGGGCAGTTCAGGGTCGACACCGGTCCGCTGGGTCCGGAAGTAAAATTAGCTGGTGTATAGATTAACAACTATGAAGATCAAGGACAGCGTAACTCGAAGACTTTGATGACGATAATTGACGCCAGCGCCGTTTCGCCGTGACGTAGCGCGTGGTGCCGAATCTTTAGAACGGGGCAAGCTTTGAGTAAGAACAAAACGGACCAGCGCAAAACTTGCAAGGCTACAGCGTCAGAGCTGTAGAGCAGAGAAGATGAAAGCACGTGAGGCGACCGGCGATTACGATATCTCAGGATATCGATTCGCGCCATTCGCATGGATCTACTCCAGACAAGCACAGAAGCGGAGCGAACACGTTCCTGCGTGGGCGAACCCTTTGACCGAGTGCGGCCAGCAAGAGACGGTCGTGCGCCTCCTGCGAAGATGTTTGAACGGCGGCTCCGCTGCCGAACCGGTTGTTTGGCCGTCGGTGCTGTTTTACCTATGTGCCCCTTATAGAGAGGGAATTTGCAATAATCGCCGTCAAATTAAAATGACGGCCGACGCATATTAAATACGTCAGCCTTGCAAACGAATCGGTGGCAGTTACCCGGCCGGCTGCTCTAACATCGGTCCGATATATGCTACCTGGCTGTCATCAGCCGAATAGTTCTCGTAACTAACAGGCCCGTTGGGGATGGTCAGCATCCACCGTTCTCCGTTCCAATATGCGACCTGCCACTCGCTATTGGCTTGGCCAGGAAGCAGTTGAATCCAATAAATGCCATCGGGACGAACCTGCGATCCTGTGTTTGGCGGCTGTAGCTGCGGTCCGATTGACGTTATCGAACTGCTGTCGATGTTCGGGTATTGCCATGCGCCATCCGCCCAATAATTGGGTAGCCAACCTGCTGGGTCAGCGGTGGTATACACCCAATAGAATCCATTAGCACGGTCGGCCATGATTTTCCTCTGATGTGGTTGCAGTTGCCTGAAAAATACGCCAGTAACGTTCGCGTCCAGAAGTGCCGCACCGGAATGGACACGCGAATGCGCTCACCCTAGTTTTCATCATACAATAAGGGGGGAAGTGAGTCACGTTGGGAAAATCGTGGAAGATCCTAGTCGTCCTAGTCGCGTGCCGCCTGTGGCTGAACGATTAGCCGCTCTTATTCCGGATCCTGCGCCGAAGGCTTCTTCGCTGGAGCGGCCGCAAAGTAACGTTTTTTTGTGCCTCGCACTGTGGCGGCTTTGGGGCAGGCCGTGACATCCGGAGAAAACACCTGAAGGGCTGGAACGGGTCGTGAACCGCCCTTCATTTTCCTGCGAGCAACGGAGCGAACAAGCCGTGACTGCGGCGGTCGAGGACGGGATGTCGCAAAACTTAGGAGTTTTGCAACGGGACTGTCATTTTCCGAAGACGACTGCACGGAATGTCAGAAGTCGATTGCACCGGCTGTTCTGGCGGCTGCCCAGATGGATGATGGGGGAAAAATCGCGGTTGTCTTAGCCGGCCATCAAGCGACCATCGCGGCCGTCAACTGAACGGCCGCTGCTTCGACCTCACCAGCCATTCGTGATAGGCAACTGACGCTTGATCCGTATGGCGCAGCGACAGGCGAGTTACTGCAGATTTTTCGAGAGCTGTCCGCGCAAGGTATCTGCCATCTTCTGCAAGATATCCGGCAAGAGAACCTGCGCCTCGAGTGGGCCCACCACTGAATAGCCCGATCCCGACTCGCCGTCGATCACTATCACGGCTACGCAGCGCGCCTTCGTTATCTCACGAAGCCGATTGCAAGCGGAATCGAATAGTCCGGCCGACTCCCCGCCTGGCATGACCGTTGGCTCGAAGTTTGATGTCATCTTGCCCTCGCAAAATATTCGAACAATTCATCGACCGAAGTGTAATCCGCGGACGAGTCTAATTTCGTTGCCTGCCATGATCACGGCGTCGGCGGTCGCGTCTCGCCGCTCGCCAACAGGCACAGGCCGGCCACGAACAGGGGCCCGCCTAAATACATCGAACAACCGAAAAGCGCTCGGCAAACAGCCATTCGACAAAATCCGGCGATGAGGTGGTTTTGCCGCAGTTGGCCCAATGCCGTGCTTTCTAAAAGCTTTCGATCGCGTATCTAACAGTATGGCTTTCGAGTCGCGTCGGCGTGAAATTTGTACTGAATCGTGTATAAATACGGAGACCACAATACGACATAACAACCATTCACTTGCGTGCAACGACGATGGGCAAACAGAAAGACGATATCCCTCTCGCACAACGTAGGGCTCTTGCCGCCAGGCTTCTGTTGAATGGTGAGGGTATAAGCGAAGTGTCTAGGAAGGCTCGACTGAGTCTTCCGACCGTGAGCAAGTACAAGGACCTGGTTGAACGGAGCGGAGCTGATGCTGTTGCACGCCTTCGTATCCACGGGGGGCCCTCGCGACTGGATGATGCGTCGCAAAGCTGGCTCGTTAGCGCAATCAAGCACTCGCCGGAGCTTCACGGCTATCCGGGGCCGACCTGGACCATAAGCCAACTGCGCGAACTGATCTTTCGGCGTTTCGGTGTCCAGTTTTCACCTTCGCATGTTGGCTACCTCGTTCGGGGTTACGGCCTCGCCTATCGACTCACCTATTCAACTTCAGAAAAGGCGTCGTCTGCTACCGCTCATAAACCACAGAGCGACGTCTATGCCGCGCGCCGGAAGATTGCTGCGAAAATGTTGCTGGATGGGGACAGTGTCGAGCACGTCTCGAAAGCGCTCAATATCAGCGTTCGCACCATTACAAAATACAGATCAATGGTAGTTGCTGATGGCGTTGAGGCTGTTGAGCAGCTCAAGGCATCCGGGCGTAGTGCCACACTTGGCCCCGAAGCCCTTAAGTGGTTACGGGCGACATTGGAGGGCAGCCCCATGGCCCACGGGTATGAAACCGAACTCTGGAGAAACGGCGATGTTCAAAAGCTGATCAAGGAGAAATTCGGGATCTACCACTCCGCCGGGCATGTCAGGACCCTCGTCGGGAAGCTCGGCTTGGACCACAGGATGCGACCGCCGAAGCTGCGCACGGAGAAGAAGCGTAAGCGCGCAATTTCGCACACCTAGCTTGCGTTGTTGAGAAGGCTCACGATTGCGTCCGCAACTTCACTTTGCGGACGCAATCCATGACAGAAGATGACCTCAGCTTTTTGCCCCTACGCGTGACGCGTGTTGGTGTCGGCGGCAAGCGAAGCTTCGATCCAACGGACAAACGACGACTCGTCGAAGCCTGTCTGCGGCCAGGCGCTTCGCTATCGGGCCTCGCCCTGAAGGCGGGCGTTAATGCCAACCAGTTGCATAAATGGGTTCAGGCGTGTGAACGCGCCCGGCCGCCGATCGGGTACAACGAGCCGGTCGCACCGTCAGCGTTTGTTCCGGTCGTAGCGATCGACGAGCCGACAGCGGTCATGGCGTCTGCGCCCGCGTCGCACCACGCCACCAGAGCAGAATCATCCCGCGTTTCGCCACGCTCAACACGACTGGCACGGCTGCCGGCTCACCTGCCCAACGGCGTGAAGCTCGAGCTCGAATGTTCAGCAGAGGACGTGGCAATCGTCAATGCGATGGTTGCCGCATTGGGAGCGCGTTGATGTTCCGCTTCGAAGCGGACCTGACGGTCTTCCTGCATCGCGAACCGATCGACTTCCGGGCCGGCATCAATAGTCTCGTGACGCTTGTCGAGCAGTCCATGCAACTCGATCCGTTTGCACGCGCCGTCTTCGCCTTCCACAACCGCAAACGCAACCGGGTCAAACTGTTGTTCTACGATCGCAACGGTTTCTGGATGATGTTGAGGCGCCTCGAAGAAGACCACTTCGTATGGCCACGACGGCAGCAGACCGTAGTCAAGCTGACGAGCGAACAGTTGCACTGGCTCCTGGATGGCATCGACATTGATGCTGTGCGCCGCCACCCGGTACGGTCGTACCATCACGCCAGTTGAGCGTTGCGCGTCACCTGTCAGCATCGGCCGGTCTGTTACAAATTACCGTAAACCCATCGCGCGCGACACTTCGTTATCGTGGAGGCATGAACGAGGACGACTTCTCCCGGTTGCCGCCAGCCGCCCAAGCCTATATCCGTGAACTCGAGACACGCAACCGGCAACTGGGCGAACGGATTACCCAGCTCGAAGAGCAGTTTCGCCTCGCGCAAAGCAAGCGATTCGCCCCGAGCAGCGAGAAGCTCAAGGATCGCGTCTTCGACGAGGCCGAACAGATCGTCAGCTCCGAGCCCGACGACATGGACGCCGGCGCCACTGACGACGCGTTCGTGCTCCCCGACACGGGCCTGCCGGATCCGCCGGCATCCACGAGAATTAAACCGGGACGAAAGCCGTTGCCGGCGCATCTGCCGCGTCAGCGCATCGAATACGATCTGCCCGAGAGCGCGAAGGTATGCCCGTGCTGCGCGCACGCGCTGCATCGCATGGGTGAAGAGCTCAGCGAACAGTTGCACATCGAAGTCAAGGCGTCGGTGCTTCAGCACGTGCGCTTCAAATACGCATGCCGCCACTGCGAGCGCCACGCCGAGCGCACTCCGGTGATCACCGCACCGATGCCGGCCCAGCCGTTGCCGGGCAGCAATGCCAGTGCGGCAATGATCGCCACGGTCACCGCGGGCAAATACGTTGACGGAACACCGTTATACCGAATGGCCCATGCGCTGGCGCGCGCGGACATCGAAGTCGGACGCGCTACCCTGGCGAACTGGATCATCCGGCCTGCCGAGTTGCATTACAGCCGTTTGTACGAGGCGCTGCGCAAGACATTGCTGTCGCAACAGCTGATTCACGGCGACGAGACCACAGTACAGGTGCTCAAGGAGCCGGGCAAAGCCGCCCAGAGTACGTCGTATATGTGGGTGTACCGTAGCGCCGAAGACTGCTGCGAACCCGTCGTGCTGTTCGACTACCAGCCGGGACGTGCTCAGCGTAAGCGGTCCGCGAAGGACACTCCTCGGACTGGAATAGATTATGCCGAGACGTCCCTTTCAGGCTTGCCGAGGTTCCAAGGCAACAATGCCTCGTAATCGTCGGCGGTCTTGGCATAGGGCAGCGCCGTGAACAGGTCGACCAGATATCGATAAGCGTCGACACGATTTGCGACACACGTTTGAACGAGCGAGTATAGGTTCGCACTCGCTTTGGCACCGCCCACCGAGTCTGCAAATAACCATGAGCGGCGTCCGATTACAAATGGCCTGATCGAATTTTCGCAGGGATTGTTGTCGATGGGCCACGCCTCATTTTCGACATAGCGAATCAGTTTCGGCCACTGCCCGGCGAGATATCTCAGGGCCTCGCCCAATTTGCCGCTCGGTGCAGTTGTCTCAAGATGATGGTCTAATAGTTTCTTGATTTCCTTAAGCACTGCAGCGCTGTAGCGCCGACGAAGGCGTGCTCGCCAGTCCGGCTTCTTCTGAGCGTGCGATTCTGCCGCGTAGAGTTTGCCGATGAGATGGATGAACTGCGTGGAAGGCTGATGGACGCCCCGCGCTTCTTTGGGCACCACGTCCTCGGCTTTCACGAAATACCTCCTGGCGTGAACCCAACAAGCTAAATGCACGAGGCCATTGGTTTGCGCGATCGCGTTGTACGACTCGTAGCCGTCGGTCATCAGCACGGCGCCACGGCGCATGCCTGTCCATAGGTCTGCCCCATGTCGCATGCCTCGCCCTGGCGCGTATCCGAACAGCCGAACAGGCGGCCCGCTGCCGTTCATTTGGGCCCACATATAACTCTTGGTTTGCGCCGCTCGCCCGGGTTCCTTGAGCACCTGCACGGTGGTCTCGTCGCCAAACACGATCTCACTGTCGAGCAAGTGATCTCGCAATAAATTAATGATGGGCTGCACCGCTTCCCCCAAGCGCACCACACTGGCCGCGAGTGTATTACGCGAGATGTCGCCGCCGAAGCGTCTGAGCAGCGCTGCAATGCGGTACAGCGGTAACCCATCCATGAACTTCGACACAACGAACCAAGCCAGTGCCGCTTCGGTGAACAAGCCCTTCGGGATGATGCGCAAACGCGCCGGCGTAACCTTGATGCCCTGGTCGCACTGCGAGCACGCGTACTTCACTCGCTCGTGACGAATCGCCCGTACTTGCTGGGGGATGATGTCGAGCTGCTCGCTGACTTCGACGCCGATCTCGACCAATGTCGTGCCATCGTTCGGGCAGGTACGTTCCGATTCCGGCAATTCGTAGCGGATCACTTCACGCGGCAGCGCCGGATCGAGCGGCTTACGACCGGGCTTCTTGCGTTTGTGACCCGCCACCTCGGTTTGAGCTTCGTCAGTTTGCGCCGGCAAAGTCGCGGTGGTGGGCGCCAGCGCTTCGGCTTCGTTCAGAAACAGGTCCCGCTGCTCGGCACTGCGTGCTTCGCTCTTGGCGCCGAACAACTGTCGCTGAAACGCTTTGAGTTGTTCCTTGAGCAGATCGCGTTCGACCTTGGTTACCCGTAGCTCGCCGCGCACCAATTCATGCTCGGCAAGTACCGCGTCTCGATCGGCATGCATCGCGTCGCGCGCCGCGAGAGCCGCATCACGCTCAGCGATGAGCGCGGCGAGTGCGTCGGCGGTGATCGAGTGGGGTTGGTGAATGTCGCGGGCCATGGCGTAACAATAGCCAATCGCGAGTCCCCGTAGGTTTACGGGAATTTGTAACTATCTAACCGGCGTCTCATGACGGCAACAGGCGATGCACGAGACGCGTTCGTCAGACGCGTGCGCTGGCTAACTCGCGCGCGCGTAGTGCCGTGCCGAATGCTTCTTCATGGCCGCCAGGTTGATACCGTCGAGCAGCCAATGCAACTGCTCAACCGTCAGTTCAAGAACCGCCGCCTCGCGGGGCCATGCGAAGCGCTCTGCCTCCAACCGTTTCATCAATAGCCAGAAACCCGAGCGATCCCAGAGCAACAACCGAACGCGATCGCGGCGCTTATTGGTAAAGGCATAGACCGTCGGGGCAAAGGGATCGAGCCCCAGGGCCTGCTCAACTAGCGCGACCAGTCCGTTGATCCCTTTGCGACCGTCCACCGCATCGCGATGAAGCAATACCTTCAGCTCTTCGTCGAATCGGAACATGGCAATGTACTCAGCGCTTGTAGTAGTGACAGCACCTGATCGTCACGGGCATCATTTAGTTCGATCTTCACTCCGTTAGGCAATCGGACTTGCAGCCGGGGCACCGCCTCCTTCGGCCGCTCTTGTCCGGCAATCACGGGTATGAACGCAGCCGGCGTCGGCTTCGCGGTCCTCGACGCCGGTACGATCGCGGTGCCATCGCACTTTCTTTTATAAGCGCTGACCCACGAACGCAGCAAATTCGCGTTCAGCCCGTGTTCCAGCGCCAAGCGTGCGACTGATACGCCCGGCACCAGGCAGGCCTCGATCAGTTCGCGTTTAGCCTGCGGATCGTAACGGCAACGACCGTCTTGTTTGCGACCGACGACCAGTCGCGCTTTTAACTCTGAGTTGATATCAGTCATATGTGTCCACGTTGAATTTACGTGGACACATGTTCACCACTGAGGCGGCCAAATGCTAGACGCCTACAAAGGACCGCATACTGCTCAGCAATATCCCCAAGCGTTCCTCGCGGGCTACAAGGGCCTGCTTATGACCGATGGGTACGCCGCCTGGCGCACGCTCGAAGGTCCGACCCACTTCAGCTGCCTCGCCCACTCGCGACGCACCTTCGTTGATGCCTTCAAGGGCATGAAGAAACCAGGCGGGCGTGCCGCACACGCACTGGAATACTTCAAGGCGCTCTACCAGGTCGAAACACTCGCAAAGGGAGATCTGCCCGAGGGCGAGACGCGCGTCGATTACACCTTCCGGCTGCGTCAGCAACACAGCGTGCCACTGCTGGAGTCCTTCAGGAAATGGCTTGACGAGCTGGCACCGCAGATTCTTCCTGAGAGCCTGCTGGGCAAAGCGATCTCCTATACACGCAATCAGTGGACGTTCCTCAGCCGCTACGTGAACGACGGGCGTGCGCCAATCGATAACAACGTCATCGAGCGCCTATGGATTCGAATCCATAGGCGCTCTTATCCACGTGACGGAATTATGCAGGGTACGCACGAGTCAGCGGTCGCGTAGGACGTGCCGGGCTGGCTTTGTTGCAGCGCACGGGGACGGGCTCTTGCTGAACATAATAAATGGTGCTTTGCTGAGGGACTCCATTGCCTCAGAGGAGAGCTACCATGGAAGCGGATCAGGTCGGAGTTCGATCGTGGCGACAACTCGACGATAGTGTGCTTGCAGCGAGCCGTCCGGCGTATGTCGGCTACCTGCAAAGTCACGGCTACGCCCTTCACACCATCGGACATTATCTTGCCAGCGTCGCACATTTTTCGCGCTGGCTCAGCAGCAAGCGCATCAGGCTCGATCAGATCGATGAGAATCTGGTACGTCAATTCATCTCCGTGCACCTGCCGAGCTGCGACTGTCCCGGGCGAAGGAAGTGCGCATTAAATTTCACGCGGGCAGCGCTCAAACATTTGCTTAAGGTGCTTCGCGCGGATGGTCGTATCCGACCACCGCCGCTTCGGTTGCCTGGCACCATCGTCGACGAGTTAAACCGCCTTGACGTTTATCTTGACGAGATCCGTGGTCTTGCCGCGAGCACCCGCCGCAACCACCGCGACTGCGTGCACGACTTCCTGGTCTATCAATTCGGTAGTCGCCGCATTGACATGTGTCGAATCAAACCGGCTGACGTGCTGCATTTCGTCGTCGAGCGGAGTACGGGCCACGCTCCATCGAGCGCCGGTGCCATCGCAAGCAGCGTACGCGTTTATCTACGCTTCCGTCAGTTTAGCGGCGACGATATCGAGGCATTGATGGCTGCTGTACCAAAGGTGGCGGTATGGTCAATGGCTCGCGTGCCCAAATTGCTGACGCAGGTCCAACTCGCACAATTCCTGAATGCTTTCGACACACAAACGGCGTCAGGCCGGCGAGATTACGCCATGGCGCGTTTACTGGTAGATCTGGGGTTGCGCGTAGGAGAGGTGGCTGCGCTGCAACTCGCAGACGTGGATTGGCATGAGGGAACGTTGCGCATCAGGGCAGCCAAATGCAAGCGTGTCGATCTTTTACCGCTGCCCGCACTAACAGGGCGCGCGCTCATCGATTACGAGCGCTTCGGTCGACCCCAAACCGCTAGCCGCGCGCTGTTCGTACGACATCGGGCGCCATTCGATCGGCCAGTTACCCCAGCTGTTGTATGCAGTGCGATCAGACTGGCCTATGCCCGATGTGGTTGGCCAAGCACGTCGATGGGCACTCATTTACTGCGGCACACGGTGGCCAGTCGCATGCTGGGCAATGGTGCTTCTCTCAAGGACATCGCGGATGTGCTTCGGCATCGCAGCATCAATACCACCATGATTTACACGAAGGTGGATTTCCGCAGACTTGCGGCCGTGGTCTCACCCTGGCCGGGGAGCAGATCATGAAACACTTGTGTTCGATGACTACCCGGGTAGAGGACTATCTCTATGCCAGGCGGCAAGTTGGTTTCAAACTGAAGAGCCAGGGCACGCAACTACTTGCGTTTGCCCGGTTCGCCGAACGTGGCTGTCACAAAGGCCCGGTAACGTTGGAACTTGCTTTACGTTGGGCCCAGGACAGCCACTCTGCCAGACCAATTACTGCAGCGAAGCGGATGGAAGTGCTTCGCCCGTTCATCAGGTATCTGCAGCAGTACGATCCCGCCACTGAAGTCCCGCCACCTAGGCTACTGGGGTCCACCCGTCGTCGACCGGTACCTCATATTTACAGGGATGAGGAAGTGGAGGCGCTCCTGGAAGCGGCAGCGCGGCTGCGCCCATCAGGTGGGTTACGGCCTGCAACCTACTGCACACTTTTTGGTCTGATTGCCGCTACAGGCATGCGAATTTCGGAGGTGCTGCGGCTTGGGCGCGCGGACGTAATGTTCGAGCGCGGCGTGCTGATTGTTCGTCAAAGCAAATACCGCAAATCCCGTCTTGTTCCTTTGCACACGACGACTGTCGCCGCTCTTCAGCGCTACGCTCAACTACGCGACCAGTTTCTCCCACTCGCAACAGACGAGAACTTCTTCCTGTCTTCGTGGGGACGAGCCCTGAACATCTGGAATGCAGAGGAGACCTTCTGTATCTTGCGGCGCCAGCTTGGCTGGATCGCCCGAGGTAACTATCCGGCACCACGTATCCACGATTTAAGGCATACGTTTATCACGAATTGCCTGGTTCGCTGGTATCGGCACCAGATCAATGTCGATAACGCGATCGTATCGTTATCCACCTACGTGGGGCACGTTCGTGCCACTGACACCTATTGGTATGTCAGCGCCGTCCCTGAATTGATGGCGTTGGTCTCTCAACGCTTCGAACGTTACGCCCGGGAGATTCCAAATGACTAGCTCCGATCCAGCAGTACGCTTCTCGACCTTGATTCAGCAGTTCTTTATGGACCGTCTGATCGAGCAGCGCAACGTAAGTCCTCGCACTGTAGCCAGCTACCGCGATACCTTTCGGCTGCTTTTCAGCTTCGCGGAGAATGACTTGAACAAGCCGCCGCATAAGCTCCGGTTAGTCGACTTCAGTGCAGAGCTGATTCTCGCTTTCCTCAAATATCTGGAGACTACACGTCACAACGCTATCCGCAGCCGGAACGCGCGGCTCGCAGCGATCCGGTCTTTTGCTCACTATGCAGCGTTACAGGAGCCTTCGGCGCTGCCCGGACTTCAGCGCGTGTTGGCCATTCCCATGAAACGCTTCGACAGACCCATGGTTGGTTTCCTCACTCGAGAAGAAATGCAATGCATCCTTGCAGCTCCTGCTGCAAACAGTTGGTGCAGTCAGCGCGATCAGGTTATGCTGGCTACGCTCTACAACACAGGTGCACGGGTCTCTGAACTTACAGCCATGCGTGTCAGGGATGTCGTATTGGACCGCAGCGCCTACGCAAACCTCCACGGCAAGGGACGAAAGGAGCGAACCGTGCCACTGTGGGCTGATACCGCGAAACATATTCGCCGCTGGCTACACCAGATTAGTCCAGATCCGGATCAATGGCTCTTTCCTAACCGTGCCGGCGGCCAGATGACCCGGTCCGGCGTAACAGATCGCCTTAAGCTGGCTGCGACTGGCGCTTCAATCCGCTGTCCGCAACTCAAGACGCGAAACGTCACTCCGCACGTCGTTAGGCACGCCACGGCCATGCACATGCTTCAGGCTGGTGTAGATGTCACGTTGATTGCCTTGTGGCTTGGCCATGAAAGTGCCGCCACCACCCATATGTACATCGAAGCCGATCTCGCCATGAAACAGCGGGCACTGAACGCCATTCAAGCACCGCAGTTCAAACAGCGCCGGTTTCGGCCGCCGAAAGACATCTTGGCCTTCCTTGACAGGCTATGATTATGCTCGCTTCGTGAGATGCATCTGGTCGCGCGTTTTCATCAATGCACAGTCTTCCTGATGCCTGCCCAAGGCCTGTGCCGGTCGCGACAACTCCGGATCATAGATGCGGCTGGCGTCGCGGCAACGCAGAGGTCTGCATAATTCCGTCACGTGGATAAGAGCGCGACATCCGGCCATTCTGCACGGGCAGATCCTCGTGGCTGTTCAGTGACACCGTTGCCGGTGCGAAGGCCAGCGCAATGATCTACAGCTTGATGCTCACGTGCCGAGCGTGCAACGTCGAACCCTATGCATATCTCGTACGGGTACTCAGCGAATTGCCGCAACGGGCATTAGACGCCGATGTTACCGACCTGCTACCGTTTAACTTCTCGAAGCCCACGGCTTGACCGCGTAACAGCGCTTGGTCCGAACCGTATTGACGCGACCGTTACCACGCGGCCATATGGTTCCGTGTGTGCCAGATTGAGCGCTTACGAAGAAGCGCCTGACGATCAATGATGAAACGCTGGCGTGGGTTGCCGCAACGGTTAAGGAGTCGCCGAGAGTACACGGCATAGACGCTGATCACTGGACGAACGGCCGATTGCGCACAGTGCTTCATCGGCGGGTGGGTGTCGATTATTCTCGAGGATATATCTGGGAAATTGCCACCCGTGCCGGCGTGGCGGACCTGCTTACAAAACTCCGTAGCTGATCAATTCATTCTGGCCCTGGCCGCCTCGTCATGTGTGGCCGCAGCGGCAGCGTAGCGGCGCCCCCTATAGAGTGTCTCGGATTCGTGATGTTCTCGAGGTAGTGCCCCTTGTGCCGCCGCACCCGTCAGATAACGTCTTTCCAGGTTTCACCTTTTTTGATTGCATAGATGGTCACGACATGCACTCCGAATGCATGCGCCAGCGAAGCAACTGATTCTCCGGCCGCCAATCGCTGGCGTATCAATAACACCTTGGTTTCGTTCAGTTTGGCTGTGCCGTTGCGAAATCGAATGGGCAGATCGGGATTGGTAAGTCTTTGTTCTTCGTATCGGCGGCGGGTGCGCTCCCTTTTTGCCGCATTGAATTTCTCCTTGTTCTCCTGGGCGTAGCGCCGTTTCGCCTCTGGATTTTTCTCATAACTACGCCGAGCGGTCATATTGGTCCGCTCGCGGTTCCCGGCTCGCCATTCAGCCTGACATAATGTTACACAGGGCCTACAGTAAGAGGCGTAGCCATGTCCCTTCCGATGGAAATCCAGTTCCGCGATTTTTGTCTGGCCGCATCTGGGACAGCGACGTGGGGTTCGAATTGCGATCATGACTTGCTTCCTTTCTCAACAGTCCTGATTTCCTCTCCCGTGCAGTCGACAGAAAATATCGAGCTTGGACGTTGTACAAGCGAATGGCAAAGCTGCAAGTCTTCGTGCGAAAGCATTTTTCAAACGTTTCAGGATGGAGGATGTTGGCGCAATCAGTCTCGCATGTCCGGCAACAAGGCGAACGGGAGGGCTGGTGGAAGCTTTTCTTGTGCGTCGCGTCGAGACAGTACGCCTGATTGTGATAGGCGTGCAGCCGGACTGGCACCTGAGATGCATCAACGCTGCAAATGGCACGAGTCGCCGGAAAGTGGATGACCGTTTGCTGGACGAAATCGGACGGACGTCTTACGTACTTGAGCGGCTGTTGAGGGTCGAACTCGGCCCTTGTTTGTCGTCGCGGCCGTATCTCTGATATGGCTTCGCTATAATCAATCGCTTCCCGGCGTCGCAATGTCGAAAAAATGTCTTCCAGGCGAAACAGGTCCCCCGGCCGAGTCCGCAGGCCGCTGACGAAAGCACTTCTATTGCCGATGGACCGCGCCTCCCCCAGTGAACGGTCGCTGTCCTGTCATCTTGCGCTGGTCGCATGCCGCGACGGACGTGGCAACAGCCATCTGGTCAATGAACTGATGCGCGCGGTGTATCTGAGCTGGTATCTGCAGCGTGCTGGGTATGGCAACCAACCGGTGGAGCAGTTCAAGCTCGCCGAATACGCGGTCGAGAACACCCTGGCGCACGCTCATGAGACGGGGGAGTGGCGGCTCGCGTCTGAGGTGATCAGCGACTTTGAAGCGCTGCTGACGCTGTATGATGCCCAGCTCGCAAAGGCTCCCCTTCACGAAGCAGTCGAAGCGGAGCGGCAGCTGAAGGGGTTTTTGATGGGAACGGACCATTCCCCGATCCCGTAATCGACGTATCGGCAAGCCTTGACAGATTACCATTCGGGCCGCGCCCCTGCCGACTGGGTCGTTGCATAATTGATTGGGCTGCCAATATAGTTCGCATTCCTTTATAGTTTACATAATTATACTAATCAACCGGATTGTTTGTAGAGGCAAAGCTGTAATGTCGCATCTGAGCTAAATATAGATGTCGCAGCTTACTGCGACGGCATGCCATGCTTGACCTCCGATTCCTGTGGAGGCTTTGTGTGGCAAGACCGGAGATGATTACGATGAGCATGCGCGTGTCCCACCACCTTCGTGACCGCCCAATTACTTATGCTCCTGGCCGGTCACTGCCCGAGGTCGATCGGCGGCACGCGACCCATCTGAGACGCTCGTTGCACCGCACCGCGAACGGCAGGCACCCGGGGCGCAAGGGCCGTTCGCTATGACCGATTTATACTCCGGTCAATCAAAGCCGGGGATATCTATGTCAAGAGCTATCCTTGATCAGCCTTGTCGCTTGCGCGCGGTCCAATGCCGCCTTTGCGGAAACCATCAAGCTCGCATGCCACTTCAATGAAGAAGTAAGTTTCCCGTCCGGGAGCAGGTCATGCCATCAAAGCCTCTAGCTCGCTAATGGCGGCTTCCAAGCCAGAAGGGACATCAATCTGACACCGCGCTCCACCGAGCGGGGGCGTTTCCCCTGTTAATCCCTGTCAGCTTGCCGGATTGCGTGCCATGACGATCCACGCCGCGCCGTCGATCATCACCGACCGCTCGCCGGGGAGGCCCGCGAAGGCGGCACGAACCGCGGCCGAGGCGCGGGCCCGGATGTCGTCGGGCTGATAAGCGAGAGCGCGCGACAGCGGGCCGACCTCGAGTGTCATCTCTACCGCGTCGTCGATCGCCGCATCCCGCGTCCCCCCCTCGCCGAATGGGATGGAAGCATCGAATGGCGCGATAGCGATATCGGTGAAGCCGGCCGCCGTCAGGATGCGTGCCACGCGCCCCCGGTCGCCGAACGAGAATGGGCCGGGCGCTTCGGGATCGGGCGGCGCCGTCGGCGGGACGATGCCCTTGATCGCGCCCATCGGCAAGCGCACCCAATCGTTCTCGGCCATGCCGCGCCAGCAGACGAAAGCGACCCGCGCGCCCGGCTTGAGCGCACGCCGCATATGAGCGAACGCCGCCGTAGGATCGTCAAAGAACATCACTCCGAAGCGCGAAAACAGGATGTCGAACGCGCCCTCGGGCAACTCGGTGCTGCTGGCGTCGGCCACCTGGAACAGGACCGGCGTATGCTGCGGCGCTAGCGCGCGCGCTCTGCCGATCAGCGGTTCGGATATGTCCACGCCTAGCACATGGCCCCCCGCGCCGACGCGGGCGGCCAGATCCAGACTAGACGCCCCCGCGCCGCAGCCGATGTCCAGCACGCGTTCGCCCGTGGCGGGCGCGGCGGCTTCGATCGCGGCCTGGCCGAACACCGCCATCATGGCATCGAGCCGGGCCTGGTAAGCGACCCAGCGCTCCCCGCTTTGGCCATTCCAGTCGGCTACCTGATAAACATTTTTCTCTGCCATGCCATCTCCTTGTTCTGATCCGTTCTTAACCAGGCTATCCGTCCGCGTGGTCGTTGCCACCGTGCGCGGCGATGAACATGGCGACGGCCGACCGGCAATAGGATTCGATTTCGTTGTCGTCCTCTGCTCTCGCCTCATCGAAGCGTGCGATAAGCAGGAGATCGGATCCTTTTAAAAGCGCGGCAAACAAGCGGGCGGACCGGAGAGGATCGGGCACGTTCAGAACCGCCTTCGCGTGCAACTGACGCAACAGGGCCTCGACTTGGGCGATGACATGGGCGGGGCAGGCTTCGTAATAGAGCTTGCTTAACGACTTTTGATTCGTCTTGTCGGCCATGATCATGGCTTCGACACTGCGGACGTCCGGGCTCAACAGCGTGCGAAGCAGGGATGATCCCACCGCCATGAGCTGATCTTCGGCCGAACCGTCGACGCCTTCAAGAAGGGCCTGTGGTGCAAACTGATGACAGCGGGCCGCGATGGCCGCGCTGAACAGCGCCTCCTTGTTCTCGAAGTGCCGATAGATGCTGAGCTTGGATATCTTCGCTCGCTGGGCGACCTTGTCCAAGGTCGTCGCTTGAAAACCCAATTCCACAAAGAGTTCGCACGCGGCGTCGACTATCGTTTGGCCAAGCGCCTCGTTGGCGGGCCGGCCGCGCCGGGCCTGGCTATTTTCGGTCACGACAATTCCAGTCCTTGACAGTATCCTAATTCTTGCATTACGATACCATAAAGTATCTTAAAGATGCAAGCCAATGCGTAGGTGTCCTCCAAATCAAGTTTCACCGGGCCGACCGGCGATATCGAATGCGACATTGTCCGGCCGGTCAACACAGTGATGGGCGACTTTCTCGTCGATGCCGAAGCCCTGGTCGCTGCCCGTCTCGAGCGCGTATCGCTGGACGATATTTCGCGCCAGGCCCAGCCCACCCCCCTCCATCCACAACACGGAGCCCATCACCATGAATGACGTCATCATTATCGGCGGCAGCTTTGCCGGCCTCGCCGCCGCCCTGCAGCTCGGCCGTGCCCGCCGCAAGGTCACCGTTCTCGATACCGGCCTGCCGCGCAATCGCTTCGCCGGCCACTCGCATGGCCTGCTCGGCCACGATCACAAGCCGCCGCTGGACATCCTGGCCGAGGCGCGGCAGCAGCTGGCGCGTTATCCCACGATCAGGCTGGTCAGTGCCCGGGCCGACAGCGTCTCCGGCGCCATCGACGATTTCTCCGTTCTCACTGGCGATGGCGAAAGCCTTGGGGCGCGCCGTCTGATCCTGAGCTATGGCGTCGCCGATCAGATGCCTGATGTTCCGGGCTTTGCCGAAGGCTGGGGCACGTCCATCGTGCCCTGCCCCTATTGCGACGGCTTTGAAGTCGCCGGCCAGCATTGGGGCCTCGTCTGGTCCGGCCCGCAGTCGCACAATTATGTCAGGCTGTACCACGATTGGACCGACACGTTGACGGTCTTCGCCGATGGTCACGAAATTCCACCGGATATCCGGGCCGATCTGGCGCACCGCAATATACCTGTCGTCGATGGCCGGATCACCGAAATCGCCCATCACGGGGGCCATAATGCCACCGTCAAGCTCGATACCGGCCCCAATGTCTCGGTCGACATCCTGTTCGCCCATCCGCGCAACAAGCCATCCGCAAGCCTGCATGAATCACTGGGCCTCGCCACGGTCGATACGCCTCTCGGCATCGCCCTCAAGGTCGACGAGCGCCGCGAAACCAGCATGCCCGGCATTTACGCCGCCGGCGACCTCGCCAACCCCCTCATGGCCTCGGTCACCACGGCATCATCGCACGGCGCGATGGCGGGCATCTTCGCCCAGCAGTCGATGCTGGTTTGAGAGCACAGATTCAGAGCAAATTTATCTTTTTCCTGGTCGACGGATAAAGGAGGGAAGCAAGCGTGTTCTGCGACGAGTCGACGGAGCTGTGTGGTGGCGTTGGGATTTGCCCCCCGCGAGCAGCATGAGCGCCGCCAGTGAGTTTTCACGGAAGTGGATCACGGTACTTGACGCGAAAGCCGGCTTTCTCGTCGCCATCAATGGCGCGTTGCTTGCCTTCGTGTGGACGGGCGCAAAGTTGCCCGACAGCACGCTGCATTGGGTGAAGGCGTTCGTCTATGTCTCGTCGGGCCTCGCGCTGATATCGCTTTTGCTAGCAGTTTCGGTTGTATTCCCCCGGATCAAGCTTGAAACGAAGCCTTCAGTCGAGCCGGTCACGTTGACTTCTTCGGGGCGATATTCGCAATGATCGGCAACGCGACAAATTAACCACTGTGGCGAGCGTCCGCTAAGCAGATAGGACAGGACATTTAAATGCCCGCTCGGCAGCGCGCGCGAACGGCCGGAGATGGCCGATAGCGCCAGTTCAACCAATGCATCTGAAGCCGACATTCGCGAAGACTGGGACGAGCTCGCCACGAGCTCAAAGGCCAATCACCGCACACGCGCCGCGCTTACCCGCATGTGGTGGGCGAATTTACGGCCTGGTGCCAGCAGATCGTCACGGGCGTGCAGCCGCTGCATGTGGCCGCCTGGATCGAGCTGCAGACGTGGACGCTGTGGGCGGCGACCATCAATCAGCACTTGGCGGCGATGCGCCACCCTTTTGACTGGCTCGCGATCAGCCAGCTCATGCCACGCGATCCGGCTGCTTTGGTGGGCAGACCGAGTCACACCGCGCGCCGGCGCAAAAACGACCGTGCTCAACGTGATGGAAGCATCAACCGAGCAGGCGCACTTGGCGGAGAAGTCGTCTGAGTTGCCGCATCACTACTATCGCCAACTCTTCAGTTTCGAATCTCAATAAGAGATCAAGCCTCATTGGTTTGTCACATACTTAATCACATACTTAAGTTGAGCTAAAAAATACGCTCCATGTCGCGCGCCATTAATTTAGCCCCTGCAGTGGACGCCGCGTCCCGCAAAGCGCCGCCTAGTTCCCTCGTTCGACCCACTCCGGGATTCCCCTCCTATACATCTTTCTCGAATCAGGCTTAAATAAATCATGTTGATTTAATAATTACCCAGCAAGCTTTCAGGAGGAGACCCGTGAGAAGCCCCCACATCGGCCGTGGCAGCAATTCGGCAAACTTGCGCCTCTATCATGAACGGCTTTTGCTGCAGGCTTTGCGCCGCTCGCAACCCACGGCCAAGGCGGATCTCGCACGGCAGGCTAACCTGACCAGCACGGCGGTCGGGAGCATTATTGCGTCGCTGGACCAGGCCGGTCTTATTGAACACATTGGCCGTCGGCTCGAAGGCCAGCGCGGACAACCTGCTTCGCTCATCCGGCTGAACCCGCGCGGTGCTTTTGGCATCGGCGTGAGAATCGACCGGACCAGCATCGAAACTGTGCTGGTAAATTTTTCAGGCGATGTCCTGGCGCGCAGCGCTCTCGACCGGGTGCTCCCCCACCCCGACGAAGTCCTGAAAATCCTTCAGCGCGACATCCAGAACATGCTCACATTGCTCACCGCGGACGAGCGCCAGCGGCTAACAGGTGTAGGTCTCGCCCAGCCGTTCCACCTGGGCAGCTGGGCACGCGAACTTGGGCTTTCGGCCGAGCGCTTCCGGGCGTGGAACGAGATCGATTTCTCTGCTGGATTAAGCAAGCTGGTGCTACTCCCCGTCTTTACCGAAAACGATGGCAACGCGGCCGCTATCGCTGAACTGTTTTACGGTTGCGGGCGCCAGTGTCATGACTTCATCTATGTATTCCTCGGCTCGGCGGTCGGGGGCGGCATCGCGATCGATGGCGATTGCCTGCGCGGCAGCAGCGGCAACGCGGGTGATATCGGCATCATGCCGGTGCCCCCAAGCCGCCTCGCTTCCGCCCCGCTCCCCGCGGGGCAATGGGACATCCTGCTGTCGCGTGCGTCGCTGAATGCGCTCGCGCGCCATCTGCGATATAGCGGCGAGTCGATTCAAAATCGTTTCGATCTCACCGCCTGCATCGAGCGCAAACTGCCTGCGGTGGACGAGTGGATCGACGATTGCGTGGAGGCTCTTGCCCCGGCGCTGCACGCAACGTTGTGCGTGGTGGATGTGCCGACAATCGTGCTCGACGCGGATGTCGACAGCGGAATTCTAGATACGCTGCTAGAACGATTACAGGCCGCGATGACGGCCACGGTGCCGGAAGCCCGCAGCGTCCCGGCGCTGGTTCGGGGGTCGTTTGGATCGGATGCAGGGGCCATCGGTGCGGCCACGCTGCCCATGTTCTTCAACTTTTCGCCTAACGCCGGGTTGCTCCAGAGCGCCAGCGCCAAATCGAAGGAGGTCAATTATGCCCATGCCTGAGTCCATGCCCGAATCAAAGCCCCCGATCCTCGCCATGCGCGGCATCAGTAAAACCTTTCCCGGTGTCCGCGCACTCGATAACGTGTCGCTGACTGTCTATCCGGGCGAAGTGCACTCGCTGATGGGCGAAAACGGCGCCGGCAAATCCACTTTAATGAAGGTGCTCTCGGGCGCCTACCAGGCGGACCCGGGCGGAGAAATCCTGGTCGATGGAAAAGTTACCAGCATCGACGGCCCGCTCGCGGCGAAAGCAATCGGCGTTGCCGTGATCTATCAGGAGTTAAGCCTCGCGCCCAATCTTTCAGTGGCCGAGAACATCCATGCCGGCCGCGAATTGCGCAAGGGCGGCCGGTTCGGGCTCGTGGACCGGGCGGGCATGGAGCGCGGCTGCGAGGACGTGCTCAAGCGGCTCGGCGCGAGCTTTCGGCCGCAGACGCTCGTCGGCGATCTGTCGATAGCGGAACAACAACTGGTCGAGATCGCACGGGCGGTTCATGCCAACGCGCGGATCCTTGTGATGGACGAACCGACCACGCCGCTGTCATCGCGTGAAACCGACCGGCTGTTCGAGTTGATCCGTAATTTGCGTGCCGAAGGACTGGCGATCATCTACATCAGCCACCGGATGGCCGAGATCTACGAATTGTCGGATCGCGTATCCGTGCTGCGCGACGGCGCTTACGTCGGCACGCTCGATCGCGCGGATCTGTCCGCCGAGAGCCTCGTCAAGATGATGGTGGGCCGCGATATTTCCGGCTTCTATAAAAAGCAGCATGCACCCTACGACCCAGGCAAGGTCGTGTTGTCGGTCCGCGATATCGCCGATGGCCGCCGCGTCAAAGGTTGCAGCCTCGAACTTCACGCGGGCGAAGTACTCGGAATTGCAGGGCTGGTCGGCGCGGGCCGCACCGAGCTGGCCCGGCTGATCTTCGGCGCGGAGCCGCGTATTCGAGGAGACATTGCGGTCGATGGCAAGACGCTTGCCATGCGCTCGCCGCGCGACGCGATCGATGCAGGCGTGGTGTATCTGACAGAAGACCGAAAGCGCCAGGGCCTGTTCCTCGACATGAGCGTGCGCGACAACATCAACGTTGCCGTGGCCGGCCGCGATGCCCGTCTGGGGGTGCTCGACCTCGCCCGAGGCGCGTCTCGCGCGCGCGACGCAATCTCCGCGCTCTCCATTCGCGTGGCAAGCGCGAAAGTCAACGCGGGCTCCTTGTCCGGCGGTAACCAGCAGAAAGTGCTGCTGTCCCGCTTGCTGGAAACGAAACCGCGCGTCCTGATCCTCGATGAACCCACGCGCGGCGTCGACATCGGCGCCAAGTCGGAGATCTATCGAATCATCAACGAACTGGCTCGATCCGGCGTTGGCATCATCGTCATCTCGAGCGAATTACCTGAAGTCATCGGCGTCGCCGACCGCGTGCTGGTCATGCGCGAAGGCGAACTTGCCGGCCAGCTTGGCGGCCATACCGGCACGCCAATCTCGCAGGAAGCCATCATCGAACTGGCAACGGGCTCCCGCCCGCCGGTCGACCATGCGGCTTGATCCGTACACCGAATAAATCAGACGTCACGAATATCTGGAGGACGACATGAGCAATTCACTCAAGCCGCAGGAAGCCGGCACCACCCCGGGACAGGGAACGACCGATCCGGTCCAGCGGCAAGCGAACATCTTGCGGCACGAGCGCATGCAGACGCTGATGCGAACTGCGGGCATGCTGCCGATCCTGATTCTGCTGTGCATCGGCTTTGGGATCACGACGGGTAATTTCTTCAGCCTGCAAAACCTGTCGATCGTCACGCAGCAGGCGTCGATCAACGTGGTGCTCGCGGCCGGCATGACCTTCGTGATCCTGACAGGAGGGATCGACCTGTCGGTGGGATCCGTGCTGTCGGCGGCAGCAGTGGCGGCCTTGCTGGCATCGAACCTTCCGGGCTTCGGCGGGCTCGCCGTGCCGGTCGCGCTCGCAGTCGGAGCCGGCTTCGGACTGATCAACGGCGCACTGATTTCCCTGCTCAGACTGCCGCCGTTCATTGTGACGCTTGGCTCGCTGACGGCGGTGCGCGGCATTGCCCGGCTGCTGGGACATGACACCACGATCTTCAACCCGCAACTGTCGTTCGCGTTCATCGGCAATGAATCGCTGCTTGGGATTCCCTGGCTTGTCATCATCGCCATCGCGGTCGTGGCGATCTCATGGTTCATCCTGCGCCGCACGGTCCTGGGATTGCGCATCTATTCCGTCGGCGGCAATCCCGAAGCAGCGCGCCTGTCAGGTATCCGGGTGTGGGGCATCGAGATGTTCGTGTACGTCATCTCCGGCTTTCTTGCAGGTCTCGGAGCGGTGATGTCGGCGGCCCGCCTGTACGCCGCGAATGGTTTGCAGATGGGGCAATCGTACGAACTCGACGCCATTGCCGCGGTGATTTTGGGCGGCACCAGTTTCGTGGGCGGCGTAGGATCGATCATCGGTACGCTGGTGGGCGCACTGATCATCGCGGTCCTGACCAACGGTCTCGTGCTGCTCGGCGTGTCGGACGTGTGGCAGTACATCATCAAAGGTCTGGTGATCATCGGCGCAGTCACGCTCGACCGATACCGCCAGCGTGGTTCAGCGCGCACCTGAAGTATTCATCTCATCTTGCCTGTAGAAGGACGGACGCGGAAACGGTCCCTTCGCGCCCGAAAAATACATTGGACCCCTTTGGAGACACAGAAATGTTTAAACAAAAAATCGCCGTCGTGAGCATTGCAGTGGCCCTCGGCTTCAGCCTCGCTGCCCCGGCGCAGGCTGCCGACAAGCAACTCAAGTCGATCGGCATTACGGTCGGATCGCTCGGCAATCCCTACTTCGTCACCATCGTGAAAGGTGCGGAGGCCAAGGCCAAGCAGATCAACCCGGCCGCGACCGTCACGGCGGTATCCGCCGATTACGACATGAGCAAGCAGTTCACGCAGATCGATAACTTTATCGCCGCTCACGTGGACTTGATTCTGTTGAACGCGGCGGACCCGAAGGCCATCGAACCGGCCGTGAAGAAGGCGCGAGCCGCAGGGATTGTCGTGATTGCAGTCGACGTGGCCGCTGCCGGCGCCGATGCCACCGTCCAGACGAACAACGTCCAGGCCGGCGAATTGTCGTGCGGTTTCATCACGAAGAAGCTCAACGGTAAAGGCAATGTCGTGATCGAAAATGGCCCGCCTGTCTCGGCCGTGCTCGATCGCGTGAAGGGCTGCAAATCCGTGCTGGCCAAGAGCCCGGACATCAAGATCCTGTCCGATGACCAGGACGCGAAGGGCTCGCGCGAAGGCGGCATGGCTGCGATGCAGGGCTATCTGACCCGGTTCCCGAAGGTGGATGCCGTGTTCGCGATCAACGACCCGCAAGCGGTTGGCAGCGATCTTGCCGCGAAGCAGCTGCATCGGAAAGATTTCATCATTACGTCGGTGGATGGCGCGCCGGACATCGAGACGGCGCTCAAGAGCGACACGCTTGTTCAGGCGTCGGCCAGCCAGGATCCCTGGACGATGGCTCAAAACGCCGTAACCATTGGCTACGACATCATGAATGGAAAAAAGCCCGCCAACCCGATCATGTTGATGCCGTCGACGCTCGTGACGCGCGACAACGTAGCGAGTTACAAGGGCTGGACCGCGCCGCGTTGAACGTAGCCGGGCGAGCGGTGTTCGCGCGGCCGCTCGCGGGTTTTCTGTCGTTGACTCAATTCACGACCAGGCAACATAAGCAATCCTTCGCATAGCGATCGAAGTTTCTCCTTCGTTCCTTGCCGCGGCAAAACCTTCGCAAGCCTTTGTATCGATCGCCATCACTGAATGCCATGATGAAACCTTCTACCAGCAGGCCGGATCATCCCCAATTCGCCTTCGTCCTGTTCGGCGGAACGGGCGATCTGGCGATGCGCAAGATTTTGCCCGCGCTGTATGCGGCGCACCGCGACGGTATGCTCGCGCCAGGTGGCAAGATCGTCTCAGTCGCGCTGACAGCACTGGATACCAGCAGCTATCTGCGATGGGTCGACGAGCACGTGAAGTCATACGTCCTGGCAACAGCGATCGACGATTCAGTGTGGCGCAGTTTTCTCGAGCGCATCACATACGTCGCGCTCGACGCCAGTCAGCCCGAAGCATTCACCTTGCTGGCTGATACGCTAACCGCGGTACGCGGCAGACGCATTTTTTACCTGGCAACCGGGCCTGCGCTGTTCGTGCCGATCTGCCGCGCCCTGGCGTCGGCCGGGCTCACCGAAGGCTCCCGCGTCGTTCTGGAGAAACCGCTCGGCTACGATCTGGAATCGTCCAATGCGATCAACGATTCAGTCGGCCAGATATTCAAGGAAGACCAGATCTACCGGATCGACCACTACCTCGGCAAGGAAGCGGTTCAGAACCTGCTCGCGCTGCGCTTCGGCAATTCGTTGTTCGAACCATTGTGGCGCCGCGAATGGGTCGAGAGCGTTCAGATCACCGTAGCCGAGGAATTGGGTGTTGAAGGGCGCGGCAACTTCTACGACCAGACGGGTGCGCTGCGCGATATGGTGCAGAACCACCTGCTGCAACTGCTGTCCATCATTGCGATGGAACCGCCGCAGTCGATGGACGCGGATGCGGTGCGCGACGAGAAGCTGCGCGTGCTGCGCGCGCTCAAACCGTTGCCTAGCGACGAGATCGGACGGAGCGTGGTCCGTGGCCAATATCACGCCGGCGCCATCAACGACACAATGGTACCCGCTTATCACGAGGAGCCCGGTGTCAGCCAGGGCAGCCCGACCGAGACTTTCGTCGCGTTGAAAGTCGAGGTGGAAAACTGGCGTTGGGCGGGTGTGCCGTTTTTTCTGCGCACTGGCAAGCGGCTCGCGGGCCGCATTGCCGAGATTGTCGTCAACTTCCGGCCGGTGCCGCACTCCGCGTTGGGAGCGATGGCCTTGCGTCCGGGTTCGAACCGGCTGACGATCCGTTTGCAGCCAAACGAATCGATTCGGCTCAGTGCGCTCGCCAAGCAGCCGGGCATGGGGATGACCTTGCAAGGCGTGCACCTCGATCTGGCCTTCGATCAATTCTTCAAGCAGGACCGGATGGAGGCTTATCAGCGTCTGTTGCTCGATGTGATCGCGGGGCGGCTCGCGCTCTTCGTGCGGCGCGACGAACAGGAGGCTGCATGGCGCTGGGTCGCGCCAATCATCGAAGATTGGGCCACGCAGGGAAACCTTCCGAAACCCTACGCATCCGGCACATGGGGACCGGCGGCAGCGAGCGCTCTGCTCGCGCGGCACAACACCTGCTGGCAGGAAGAAGAAAACTGAATGCTGGGCGGATGTTTCGTGGACGAAGCCGCTCGCGCGCGCTCAGGCCACCGTCGCTCAATCGACCTGATCGCGGCGTGCTTTTCCCGTAGCACGCGCTATACGAAAATCACCCGGCTCTCTCACTCTAACAACGAAGTTCGGCTGGCCCCACGGGGACGCTTCGTTCCCAAGCGAGTCCAGACCTATACGCTCAATGCAATTCCATCTCGGGTAAGCCAACGTCTGCCGAGGAAATCAAGTTGTCGGTGTCAACGAGAATGAGCATCCGTCCATGCGCGTCGCCGGGCGCCGTACCGATTCCCGTGATGAAGCCAACATCGGCTGCGCAGCCAAGTTCCGGAACGGGGCTGATCTGGCCGCTATCCAGAGCCAGTACATCGCTGACCGAATCCACCACGACACCAACGACACGCTTGTCGACATTCACCACAATGACGACAGTAAGCTCGTTGTATTTCACCGACTTGAGGCTAAATTTGATCCTCAGATCTGTCGAATGACACAAAGTCGTCCCCCCAAAAGACCATTTTATAAGGCGCAGCGAGCAGCGCTGGGGACTGTTAAAAAGCGTGGGGTTTTCGGCAGCGCTAGCATTGAACCTCGCCAGTGCCTACGTCGAGGTCCGCGATGAAAATCGTCGTTCGCGTCGAACTGATTACCGACTGGGGTGAAGTAAATACGATCGAGGTGGGCCGCATCGACCGGCCAAGCCAAACGCTCGATCCCGAATCTGTAGGGCTGTCATTGGCGGACGGAAAGCAACTGCTGCATAACTTGCAACAGGCGGTGATCCCAGCCCAGGCGGACGAGATTTGCACCTTACGGCGCATCTGTCGACGATGCTATCGCTGGACGGCGCTAAAGGACTACCGACAACGCAAAGTCGATACCGTGTTTGGTACCGTCAGCTTCCGCAGCCCACGCATTGTGTCGTGCGCCTGTGAGCCGCCTTGGTATTTGGAAACAGCGTTCTGTCCGCTATGGCCGACCATACCGGAGCGCGCAACGCCGGAGCTGTTGGCGCTGCAGGCGAAACTCGCGGCGCAAATGTCCTATCGACGGGTGGTCGAAACGATGCGCGAATTTCTCCCGGTTAGTGAAAAGATCAATCATGTGACGGTGCGAAACAGGACGTTGCGGGTTGGTACGCGGATTGACGCCATTGAACTGCCGGGCGCACAACAGCGGAGCCCCACTGCCGAATGGACCCTGGCGATCGACGGAGGGTTCGTCCGAGGAAGGGGAAAGGCAGAAAGCAGGAGCTTCGAAATTCTCACCGGACGTCTCGCCGCGCCGGGAGAAAAGCCGCGCGTCTTCGCATGCGTGCGAAGCGAGCTGCCGGACCTGGCCGAGCGGCTCGCTTGTCTTGTCGAGACGCATAGTGGTACGTCGCACCCACGGCTCTCGGTGATCACCGACGGTGCCAATGGGATCCAAAGCATCTATCGTCAACTTCCATTTACTGCGACGCCGATACTTGACTGGTTTCACATCTCGATGCGGGTGCGGTATCTCGAGCAGATTATCAGGGGTCTGCTGCCACGGTCCGAGACCGAGCAGTACACGAAGAAAGCGCTGCAAACTTATGTCAAGAAATTGCGCTGGTGCTTTTGGCATGCGAACGCTGTAAAAGCGGAGCAACGGATGCGACAGATATCGCTCCTCTGTCGCATCGTTGTGCCACAAACGCTTCGATTCGCGCGGAGCCTCGAGCAACTCGACTATCGCCTTGGCGAGTTGTTCGCTTACCTGGAAAGCAACTACGGCTCGACGATCGCCTACGGGAAGCACTATCGCGAGCACAAGCCGATTTCGACGGCCATGGCGGAATCGGCGGTGAACCAGGTGGTCAATGCACGCATGTGCAAGCGCCAGCACATGTGCTGGACGCCACGTGGCGCCCATCTGCTTGCCCAGGTGCGATGCGCGGTGATCAATGGTGACCTGGCAGCCAAGCTTGCGGCCTATAGAGCGCGCATCGACGAAGTACCGGAGGACGTGAGCCGTTTTCTCGAGTTCGTACAGCCGGCGGCAGAAGCAGAACCCCACGCTTTTTAACAGTCCCCTCTGGAGATCACCGGCATCTGGCGGGATTTGCTGAAGTCAGTTGCAGGCGCCAGCTGGCCTTCATACAGCAGCATACGTCTGTGCAGATCGTTCTTTTCAACGTCTCTGTTCAGCGCCGGTCCAATGCTGCGTGTGCCAGCCTTCGTCAACCATCACACCGTTTCGACGTTGCCAATCGCGCGTTGCACGCGTGTGACGGAGGGCGTTCCGGACGTGTGAGGCTTAAGCCGTGCCCCGGCGAAGGTGCGGTGTCTCCTGGACGCACACCGGATTTTTATTTCGCCAGGTTCGTGGCACTGAACCGGCTGTCGATAAAGCCCTGCGATGGCAGATAACTCGACATCACGATCAGGCCGACAAGCGCCGCCGGGTGCGTCAGTCCTGCTGAACAGGTCATCGCCGCGCCTTGCGAAAAACCAGCGAGAAAGATGTTCGAAGTCGGAATGCCGCGTTGGTTCTTTGCCTCGATCAATCGCCTCACGGTCGCGCAAGACGATTCGATACCGGCTTCATCAACCTGTCGATTAACGGCCTCAACCGACCGGATGTCGCACCACGCGCGCATCAGGGAGCCATTTCGGGCGGCCTCTAGAGATTTCTTCCCCTTGTGACACGAATTACACAAAGGTCTGAGGTTCTGCGGATGGAGTGGCAACTGGTCCGACTACGGCGGTCATTCCATCGACGGCGGTTCCATCGGTCCAGCAAACAGTGCGCGGTCGAAGAACGAATCGTCCAGTTCCAAGATCTCATCGTCGCCCAGAAGGATCACAACTAACTGCCGTGAACCGTTCCCGGGCACGTCTGCGACTTCCCCGATGGTCTGCTTCGGCGTCCGGTCGTCCGTAAATCGCACCCAGTAGTAGCCCGGCACTACGGGTCGTGTGCATATCCACTCCATCACTTTTACCCCCCTTCAATCTGGCGCAATTGATCGCTACCGTATCGCCAATTTTATCGCCGCGGCCTGGACGGCGGTTGCAAGGAAGCATGAGTCTGGACCGCTGAGTCGGGCGAGCCGCAGAGTCCGGCCGCGCTGCCAGCCCGTACCGACGATCATGCCGCTCATGGAGCAAATCATGTTATCGCGTCAGCGTCGCCGAACAGATGACTCGCAGGAAAGTGTATCGCTGAAGTAATCCCCTACGGACTGATCGAGTGTGAATCGGCTGCACTGCGTGAAGTCCATCACGAAGATCACGTCGGTCCCGTGCGGAGGTCGAGGCGCTCGCTCACGTCCCGGGATCAGCCTTGCCGCGGATGTTGGGACGATGTCGTCTGTGCCGTGTGGAGCGAGGTTGCCACAACCCACGGAAGGGTACTCAATCGTCTGGCGATTTCGGCGAGGTCCGCGGGTGCAACAGACTCGAATGAGACCGTCATTTCGTCGATGTTGTGCTTTTCGTTGTGGCGAAGCCGGGTCCGTTTCGCCTGCGCGGCGTGTTGTCCCAAAGCCTGCCAGACCGGAACGATCCTCAGTTGACCTGCGGCAGCCCGCACCGTGATGCTCGACGGGGTGGCATCAGGCGGATGCTTGTCTGGATATGTCATTTCAGTGATCCCCAGGTCGACGGTTGCCCGTTGCCTTGTTGCCGTGGTCGCCCGCGCATCGCGCCGGCAATGTGTGGATCGCTTGTCACGTTCGCTGCCGGGCGACATCGGCCCGGATCCTCGTTTCTGGCAAACACGAACGCGCGCCCGCAGACGGGCGGCGCTGTCAACGCCGACGCCGCATCACGTCCCAGCAGTGACGATGAACCATCCGCCTGAGCAGTCGCTCCCGCAGATGTTCGCGGCGATAGTGGTCCATGACCAGCATCGCTGCGATTGCGAGCGCAAACGAACCGACAACCACGCCCATCCAGGATTCGATCATGGCGAACTCCTTTCTGCCTGCGACTGTCCATTAAAAGTTCAGGGTAGGCGGCGACAACCGGCAATCGCAATACATCATCTCGCATTCCTCAGTGCATCGGCAATGCCGTCCAGTTTCGTCAACAACACTGATGCCTGAGCAACGGTGGATCCGGAAATTGCCGGTCTAGCCAGCAACGCATTGATCCGGATTCGCCAGTACTCAGGTTGCATGACCGGGACTTCCCGGCCAACGTCATCGAGGTTCTGGACCAGCCGCTCAAGTTCAAGCACCATCCTGCGGATATGAAAGAATTCCTGCTGCTCATGGTTCTGCGCCATCGCGTGCCTCCGCCAGCTCTTTTTCGCGCTTTTCCAGGTTGCGTATTGATGCGCTTCAGCACCGATGGAATGCGGCGCGATACGAGTGGATCGCCGCCAGGTCTCGCACCGGAAGGACGATTCCCCCGGAATATGCGGAAACGCAGCATCGCCTGCTCATCGCCGCAAACGAACATCGTTTGTGGCGATGACGCCGCGATCTGACGGCGAGCCGGCTCAATGCATATGCTGGCCTCCGTTGATGGCGATGTTGGACCCGGTCACGAAACCGGCATCGTCCGAGCACAGGTAGAGAATCAACGCGGCGACTTCCTCCGGTTTGCCGAGACGACCGGCCGGAATCTGCGGCAGGATCTTGGTGTCCAGGATCTCCTGCGGGATCGCCGTGACCATCCTGGTGGCGAGATAGCCGGGCGAAACCGTGTTGACGGTGACACCTTTGCGCGCCACTTCCAGCGCCAGCGATTTGGTGAAGCCGTGCATGCCGGCCTTCGCCGCCGCATAGTTGGTCTGGCCGAAGGAGCCTTTCGAACCATTGACGGACGAAATGTTGATGATACGGCCCCAGCCGCGCGCGACCATGTCTTCGCACAGCGGTTTGGTCATGTTAAAGACCGAATCGAGGTTGGTGCGCATGACCGAATCCCAGTTGACCTTGTTCATCTTCCTGAGCGTCATGTCCTGCGTGATCCCGGCGTTGTTCACCAGAATGTCGACGGGGCCGACGTCAACCTGAATCCTCGCCACACAGTGCTGGCATGAGTCGTAGTCGGCCACGTCGACCGGGTACGCACGGAAGCTGCGGCCCTGGGCTTCCATGCTCGCCAGCCAGTCGGCTACGCCGGGGTTATTTGGCGAGTGAGTAACTACCACCGCATAACCCGCGTCATGCAGTTTCGTGCTGATCGCTTCTCCAAGGCCGCCCATGCCGCCTGTCACTACAGCGATTCGTTTAGTCATGCTTAAATCCGTGATCGTGATATATCTTGCGAGGAACATAAGTATCCAATGGCTGTCCCGCACTCACGGCCATTGGCTTTGCCACAATGTGTCGCCGTCGCCAGCGGTGGTGCAGGCGGATGAGTTCAGCATTGTCTGAATTGCGCGGGTTTTTGTCGGCTTATGGTATTGCGCGAATGAAGCTCGGTCCGCCTGCGGGCGATAGTTCGCCGCGCGCGCGCACCGCTTGACATGATCTGAACGGCTGGTCGCGCTCAAGCGCGAGTGCCATGTCCATGCATCCAACTACGCACAGCAAAGCGGCGCGTGCTGACATTCAGGGCGACCATGGCGCTGTGCGAATGGCCGGGACGGAAGGGAGGTTTACTGCCCGCCGTGACATAAAGCTCGCGGCAAAGCCCGCAAAAGGAATGGAGCGTGCTGTGCAGCCTCCACCATTCCGTGCCCCCCGCCGATCCGGCCGGACGCATCAACACGCCCCGGAAGCGCGGTCGTGCACGGTGCGGTTGGCGTGACCTGCCCGATCGCCTGGTCTGTGTGCGGAAGCAGGTGCGCAGCGTCGCGACAACCACTGCGCAACCGGTCAACTACGCCTGCTTTGCGGCGCGCGTCCCCTGTCCCGCGGCTTGCTGGCCAGCCTTCGAGGCAGCGGCGGCCGTGGCGGCAAAGTTGCCTTTAGCCACTTCGATGGCCTGCTCGGCGGCCTTGCGCACCGTCTCGTACGCGGTATCGGCGGCCGAGAACGCCGATTTCAGCGCGGCGGTCGTGACTTCCGCCCCAGCTGGCGCGTTCCTGACGATGTTATCGACGAGCGTTTGGGTGTTACTGCGGTGCTGTTCGTATTGCGCCTGTGCAACCTTCGCAAATTCGGCCTGGGTGTCCGATGCGATGTCATACAGATGACGGGTGTACGCCAGCGCCTTCTCGGCGGCCGGCTGCGTGAAGCTGGCCTGGCGGGTGAGGAGCTCCGCCGGAGTCTTGCCGGACAGCGCTTCCTGGCAGTTCTCTTCGCCTTCGGCAAGTGCTGACTTGCCGACCTGCAGGTTGAGTTCGACCAGTCTCTGAAAGCCCTGGAACGCCTGATTCATCAGGGCGAACAGGGTGGCGACGTTGGCGCGGTGCGCCGCAACGAGTTGCTCGGGTACAAATACGTTCATCTGTGCTCTCCATTGTTCAACTCAATACTCGCCCGACGGATGTCGGGCCGAAAAAGCCCGCTGCGGGATAGTGAGAGCTGGTCCACCGCCTCTCGCCCGGCCCGGGCTTGTGCGGTGCATAATTAGAGCAAACATTCTAACTTTGTTAAATGTTCATTTCGCAAGCTTCTTAATAGGTGTATACCCTTGGCGCGGAGCACGGCTAATTGGCAATGTGGGAGAAAAGCGGTAGCCGCCGTAGTGGGCTGCTGTTGGTCAACGGCGTCAGCCCAGACGATCCGGCGCAACACTGAGGGCCGTGGACCCGTGAAGCTGGCAAGACACTCGGTAGTCGACGGCATCGGTCGGCCCTTTGATGCCGTCGCCGATTCGGCACGCTGCAACCATCATGGAGGCGCGGCTGCACGCGAGCGTCGTCGCCGAGCAAGGAAAAAGCAGCTTCATCTTCATCGTCTGACTCCGGGTTGATAGTGGTTCGCATTACGAAATAAACCGCTACCCGTGACCCTGTTCTCCCCCTGTATGCGCCGCCTGGCAACGCGCTTCCGGATACGGGTGACACCGACTCGCCGATCCCGCATCGCAGACTGCAATCTACGATGAAATATTCTCGGCATCAAATCAGTCAAATATAGGCGCGACATAAGTGCGGCTAATCCGATGCACCAACGGCAAGACCAAGGCCCCTTGTGCCGTAACCGCAGGCCGAGTTCGAACGGTCCTTCGAATTGCCGAGCGCTGACGCGGCTGGCACCGCTTCAACCTTGAACGTACACATCTATCTTTAACTAACTGTTTGGCATCAGTCAGCAACGTTCGAATCCGCTGATCCATTGCCGTTCCATCACGGCCGAAGCAGGCGTTCGCCCGCGGTTCTCAACTGCTGTCAGTTTTTGGAACCCATATCAGGCGTCAACGTGTAGTAGGTGAGTCGTGGCAAAGGCCAGCTACCCGCCCGCCGGAAGGGCCGCACGAATGACCGATTTATCCCTGGAAGATGACCGTGAGGCTGCGCCGAGTCGGAGGGCATAAGTGGGTCGACTACGATCTCTCGTCGCTGTTGTGCATGAGGTCTATCCCGGCGATCACGATCACGGATCAAGGCGATCGCGTCGCCGATCCGACTGATCGAATGCAGAAACACGCAGGCACGCCTCCACGCGTCTGAATTCCACAGCCTACAGCCACGCATTGGTATCCCAACCGGTTGCTGTGCGCAGTCCCCGGCGGTCGGTCAAATTCCTCCGGGTATGGTCACTTCAAACTCCCCCACCTGACGACCGTCGGCTGAGCAACTAAAGCTGCCGGGAGAGGTGTTGCAGGACGTCTATCTTCGTCTCCTTCGAATAAGAAGGAGTTAAGGGAGTGAACGTCTTGAAGCCGCACCTGCAAAGCACCGTACTCACATTACTCGAGCGCAACAAGAGCCAGCGCCAGATCCAGCGGCTCACGGGCATCGACCGCAAGACGATCCGTCGCTATCAGGCGATCTTCGAGTCGGAGAAGTCCGCTTCAGCAAACTCCCCCATGGTGACCGCCGGCTCTGAAACCGCCGTCACGCAAACTCCTCCACCGCCGCGACCACCGGCTTCCGACGGTTCCAGCAAGTCCGCAACGTTCAATTTCGCACGCTCGGCAAGCGAACCGCATCGCGAATGGATCGAGCAGCAGGTGCGCCTGAAGCGCAATGCGCAGGCGATCTATCAGGATCTGGTCGACCAGTTCGGCTTTACCGCCAGCTACGAGAGCGTCAAGCGTTTCGTGCGCGCCTTGCGCCACATCGATCCCGAACAGTTTGATCGTCTCGAGTTCGCCCCCGGCGAGGAAGCCCAGGTCGACTACGGCGAAGGCGCACTGACCCGCGATCCGAAGACCGGCCGGTACCGGCGCCCGCGGTTGTTCGTGATGACCCTGCGGTACTCGCGGCGCAGTTTCCGGCGTGTGGTCTGGAAGTCCAGCAAGCAGGTCTGGGCCCAGCTTCACGAAGAAGCCTTCCGCTACTTCGGCGGCGCTGTCAGTTATGTCGTCCTCGACAACCTCCGGGAAGGCGTCATCACACCCGACCTGTACGAACCCGAGATCAACCACCTTTACAGCGCGATGCTTGAACATTACGGTGTCGTCGCCGATCCAGCACGTGTGCGGGACCCAAATCGAAAGGGGACCGTCGAGAACGCGATTCAACATACGCAGGGCACCGCGCTGGCCGGGCGACGTTTCGAGTCGCTCGAAGCCCAGAACGAATTCCTGATGCACTGGGAGGCAAACTGGGCGGCCAAACGCATCCATGGCAGTACCCGGCGACAGGTCGAGGCCATGTTCCAGGAGGAGAGGCCGCATCTGCGGCCGCTGCCGACCACCGGCTTTCGATACTTCACGGAGGTCGTGCGTACCGTCTGGGACGATATCCTAATAGCATCTTCGGCGACAAATCTGACCATATCCACGTTAGCCGGTTGATACGCACGATTCACAAGCTGCGGCACACTATCTTGGATCGGATTGGCAGCCCCGTCGAGGGTGCTCGAAAGTCGCAGTTCGACCCCTGTCGGTCACTCAAACCCGTGCGGCGCCGACGACCGCATTTGAAGTCGAACGGCCGCTTGTTGACCGGATTCTGCTCGGCTTTACATTCTTCGGAAAAGACAGGAGGTAACAGCCGCTGCAAACGCCCTTGTCGGTCTACCTCCAGGAATACCTGCCGACCGGTTCCTGAGATTGTCGTTTTGATGCATGAGCCCTGGAGACTCGAAAACCTTTTTCGCTGAGTCAATGTCCGCGACCCGGTTGCGTGCCTATATTTGAGCGAAACGTCCGGCTTAGTCAGCGTCTTTCGTGGCCACGTGCAGTGCATCGACGAATACGTCAAGGTCCGCTTCGCTCATGTAGATATGCGGCGACACTCGCAACCCTTGCAGTTGACCAACGCGCCGGTATTTAACATGAATCGAGAACGATTGCCGCAATGTGCGCTCGAGGCGCGCGGCATCGATTCCGTCGATGGAAAAGAGGCTCACCGCACCCAGCGTCTCGGTGTCGAGCGGCGTGTGAATCCGCAAGCCGTCAATGTCCGCGGCGCGTGCGGTCCAGTAGCGGGTCAGCGCACTCAACCTTGCATGAATGTTCGCGACGCCGATCGCCTGATGAAAGCGAATCGCCGGTTCTATGCCGGCTTGCAACGCCGAGTTATAGGTGCCGAGATTCCAGTGATCGAATTTGTCCACTGTGTCGGGCGTGGCATCGAACGGAGCGAGCAACGGCCAGGTTTCGCCTATGCGTTGTCGATTAATAATCAGCATGCCGTTGCCGACGGGCGCGCCGAGCCATTTATGCAAGCTCGTGACGAAGAAATCGCAACCGAGCCTGCGAAAGCTGACGGGCATCTGCGCGAAGGATTGCGCTGCGTCGACGATGGTGATGATGCCGCGCTCCCGCGCGAGCGCGCACAGGCGGGCGACCGGCAGCACTCTCCCCGTCCAGTGAAGCATGTGCGTCAGATGGAGCACGCGCGTGCCGGGACGCATTGCGCACGAATAGGCGGCGACGATTTCGTCATCGCTTGCGAGCAGATCGAACGCGACCGTGTCGACGACAATATTCTCGCGCGCCTGACGCTGTTGCCAGCCGCCAAGTGCGCTCGGATAGTCCCATGGAGACACTAGCACCCGCTCTCCGGCAGACAACGGGATGCCGAAAATCGCAACGCTAAGTCCTTCACTTGCATTCCGATTAAGTGCGATCTCCCCGGCGGAACAATCTGCGACCGTGGCTAACTGCCGCTTGATGTCCGGAAGTTTTGCGTCTAGTCCGGTCCACATGTTGACGTCGGGATTTTTGCTGACGAACCGGTAGGCGTCGATCACCGCCTGCTCGACGACGAGCGGCGGCGGACTCACAGCTGCGTTGTTCAGATTGAGCAGCGGGTGCTGCACGGGATACGATTCGCGCACCCGTGCCCAGTCCACGACGGCGTTTGTTGCGCAGGAAGTACATTCAAGCATGTTTCTCGTCCTGTTCTAGTTTCGACGGGTCGCATCTGTAAAGCCGAAGTTAATTTATCCGGTAAAAGGCTGCCCGTGTAGTTGTTCAGGCAGAGGAAACCGCATGAATGTTAGGTTTTTGCCACCGTAAGCAGGATATTGTGCCGCGCAGCCCGCTGTCGCGCGCCTCGAGTGCAATTTTTAAGCGTGTACTGGACTAGTATCCGTGCGCGTCGCGATGCCTTCTGTATGATGCGCGCCTGGTTCACTGTCTCGATCGGGGGCGAAGCAGCCGCTCGAACATCACAGTGACGCACATCGCCAGCGGCCGCTCATGGCCGAGGCTGTGTCAAAACAGTAAATCTCAAGGTTTTGAGGGGTCGCTTTAGCCTTACCGACACGCGTCGAAGCCGTTGTAGGTCATTCTCGCAAGCCGATTTCGACGGCCCTCCATCGAAGCGTACGTTTTGACACAGCCTCGGCCGAACTGAGCCGATTCTTCCCGCTCGCTTAGAGGCATAGAAGTTCGGGCACGCACTGCCGGGCGACGGCAACGCGAAGGTGTCGGGCACCACGACACCTTCTATTCCGACGCTTCGCGACCTGAAATTCACCCGCGATCAGTCGTCGCAATGGCGGCGCATGGCCGAAGTGCCCGAGCGGAACTTCGAGCGCGCGCTTCCCGTGCGCAGCGACGATGACCTCGATGCGATGGCGGCGAGCATCAAGGCGAACGGTCTGCGCTTGGCAACATCGGGATTCGGGCAGTAGCCAGCTCGGAACGCATCCGGCCGTGAAAATCAATTTCTTCGGCTTAAAAGCGCCCGGGTGTGCTGCTGCGTACGGAGCGGAGCCGCGCCGTGTGCGAGGCTCAATCCAGCAATACCCTGCGGCTTTCCGTGGGGAACGTTATTTCGCGCTGTGGTGCTGGCCGATGGAATGCTCAAGGCTGATCGCGTGACGGGAACCCGGCCCTGCCGGATTCGGCGGCTAACACGAACAGGGGAGCAAACCATGTCACAAAACGCAACCGATCTTCTCAGCCTGGTGAGCGAGGTATTTCCCGGTGCAGAAGCAGAGCAGCGCCGGTTGGCGCTTCAGATCATTGCCCCGGGCGTTGCTGACGAGCGCGACGGTGGCTGAGAAACACGATCAGGCGAGAAGGGCCGCAGGCGACCCTGAACGGCCTCCCAGACTTCTCGTTAACGGACGGTCGAATGCAGCAAATCTGCCGGCTCCGCAAACGGCGTCAGCACGTCATACCGCTGCCGAAGCCCAACTCGTGGGGCAAGTCTCCCACGGGACTGTTAAAAAGCGTGGGGTTCTGCTTCTGCCGCCGGCTGTACGAACTCGAGAAAACGGCTCACGTCCTCCGGTACTTCGTCGATGCGCGCTCTATAGGCCGCAAGCTTGGCTGCCAGGTCACCATTGATCACCGCGCATCGCACCTGGGCAAGCAGATGGGCGCCACGTGGCGTCCAGCACATGTGCTGGCGCTTGCACATGCGTGCATTGACCACCTGGTTCACCGCCGATTCCGCCATGGCCGTCGAAATCGGCTTGTGCTCGCGATAGTGCTTCCCGTAGGCGATCGTCGAGCCGTAGTTGCTTTCCAGGTAAGCGAACAACTCGCCAAGGCGATAGTCGAGTTGCTCGAGGCTCCGCGCGAATCGAAGCGTTTGTGGCACAACGATGCGACAGAGGAGCGATATCTGTCGCATCCGTTGCTCCGCTTTTACAGCGTTCGCATGCCAAAAGCACCAGCGCAATTTCTTGACATAAGTTTGCAGCGCTTTCTTCGTGTACTGCTCGGTCTCGGACCGTGGCAGCAGACCCCTGATAATCTGCTCGAGATACCGCACCCGCATCGAGATGTGAAACCAGTCAAGTATCGGCGTCGCAGTAAATGGAAGTTGACGATAGATGCTTTGGATCCCATTGGCACCGTCGGTGATCACCGAGAGCCGTGGGTGCGACGTACCACTATGCGTCTCGACAAGACAAGCGAGCCGCTCGGCCAGGTCCGGCAGCTCGCTTCGCACGCATGCGAAGACGCGCGGCTTTTCTCCCGGCGCGGCGAGACGTCCGGTGAGAATTTCGAAGCTCCTGCTTTCTGCCTTTCCCCTTCCTCGGACGAACCCTCCGTCGATCGCCAGGGTCCATTCGGCAGTGGGGCTCCGCTGTTGTGCGCCCGGCAGTTCAATGGCGTCAATCCGCGTACCAACCCGCAACGTCCTGTTTCGCACCGTCACATGATTGATCTTTTCACTAACCGGGAGAAATTCGCGCATCGTTTCGACCACCCGTCGATAGGACATTTGCGCCGCGAGTTTCGCCTGCAGCGCCAACAGCTCCGGCGTTGCGCGCTCCGGTATGGTCGGCCATAGCGGACAGAACGCTGTTTCCAAATACCAAGGCGGCTCACAGGCGCACGACACAATGCGTGGGCTGCGGAAGCTGACGGTACCAAACACGGTATCGACTTTGCGTTGTCGGTAGTCCTTTAGCGCCGTCCAGCGATAGCATCGTCGACAGATGCGCCGTAAGGTGCAAATCTCGTCCGCCTGGGCTGGGATCACCGCCTGTTGCAAGTTATGCAGCAGTTGCTTTCCGTCCGCCAATGACAGCCCTACAGATTCGGGATCGAGCGTTTGGCTTGGCCGGTCGATGCGGCCCACCTCGATCGTATTTACTTCACCCCAGTCGGTAATCAGTTCGACGCGAACGACGATTTTCATCGCGGACCTCGACGTAGGCACTGGCGAGGTTCAATGCTAGCGCTGCCGAAAACCCCACGCTTTTTAACAGTCCCTTTGACAAATAGCAAATCTTCAAAGCGGCCCTCAGGAAATGCTGGTGGCTCGCCTCGAGTAACCTTGGGCAGTCTGCGATAGCGAAGCCGATAGCCTGTCGACCGCGGAGTCGCGTTCGACGCCCATGTATGCCCGAGAAACGCCTTGCTTCTGCGATACTGGTAAGCGGCGTCATCGGTCTGTCGATCGAAGGCCCCGCCGGCATATCGTGGATTGACCGTCGACGCTTCGGGACGGATCTCCCCCAGCCAATTGAAGAAGTCGGTCAGGTGGGTAACGATGCGCGCCGCGTCGTGCGGCGAACGGGGCAGCCAGCAAAGCCCGGTGGTGTCAATTCCGGTTTCGCGATTGAAGGTGCCCGTGTACAGGCGCTGTGCGAAATTCTGAAACAGACGATGGGGATCGCGTTCAGCCGGATTGACTTGAAGGTATTCGAGGAAGAGTCGAATCGACCGCGTTACCTTCCGCATCCATCCCAGACTTCGATCGTGGCTCCGGTGCAGGAAGTAGTCGATCAGCGGTTCAAGAATCCCTGTCGGGGTAAGAAGCGGGGGGATCTCGGTGTAGACGTTAGATGCGTCCGTATGGACCCGCGCTTTGACGCTGAAGAACATATGGCTCAACGGCAGAAAAGCCAACAATACTGGACCCGTATTAAGTCACCATGTTGACGGTCGCTATCGTGAACACGCGAGGGCCGCGCTCGGCTGAGAAAAACGCGGGCCGGGGGTCGATCGCGTCGCGCATCCACTGCTCTCTATACCTGAGTTCGACCAATTTCGGACTTTCGGCAACAGCGACGTGAGATCGACACCAAATCGCTCGCTCAAGCTCTCACCGGCGTCCATCAGGTTAATCACTTGCCGCTGACGGCACGGACTGGCTGTGTCATGCGCCCGCGATCGCCAGGTCGGCGCGACGTCCGAGGGTCGCGGCCAAGATCATCTGATGCCGATTCCGCGGCAAACGTGTCGCACGCGCACGGGGACGAAACACCCGGTCGCCGCGATTGATGACACGGCCCGTAAGTGCGCAGATGGCCGCAATGCGGGCAAGGCCGCTGCACCAGATCTGCTCCGTGTACCGGCCCGAACATGGGTCGCTCCACGAAACGCTGATCGCGATGGAGGACAAGCGCTCCACGACCACGATGCTGGCGGGCGGTCCGACCGTGCGACAAGGATTGTCGGCCGCAGGCGAGCCCGCGCCGACGTGGTGCTTCTTGTGTTTCAGGGAAAATTTCTTCGCGCATGCATCGAGTTGCTTGGCGGACGGATTGAGGACGTTCAGCAGCGCGCGCACCGCGATATCGTCTTCGAAAAATACGGTCATCAATCCATCTCCAGTGGTCTGCGTGCACATAGTGCAAATACAGCGAGAGCCACATCAATGGCGCGACGGCCGAATTCGGCCGGCGCGCCGCGCCCATCGCTTAGTTTCCGCCTTGCTCGCGCAGACTCAACTTACTTCTAACCGACGTGACACCCTGCACCTGCTTTGCCGCATCGACGGCCAGACCATCTTGATCTTCGCTTACGATCTGACCGGCCAGCGTCACGTGCCCCGTCTTTGCATTGCCGAAGACGGAGATTGTCGTCTGCTCGAGACCTCTGGTTTTGAAAATGGCTGTCTGAACGGTCTTGGAAAATGCACGGTTGGCCGCGCGAACCGACTTCTTCGTCGGGGCGGCTTGCATGCTAGCCGCTGCGGTACTGTTCGACGCGCCAGCCGTCGAGTCCGCCGCAAATGCCGGCGTGTACGCGAACGCCGCTACAGCGATCGCAAGGCCGCTGTTCATAACGAGTTGTGGAAGTTTCATGACTGATCCTTAAGTTGAGTTTGAGAAAAAATTCGTTTGAGTTGTGGATACATCGCCGTCACTCGACGCGGATGAGCACGTACTGCGGTGGGGATCCTATTGCCTTGACCCAAACCACGGTACGGATTGAGCGGCATCACAGCTACCACCTCGAGCATGCCGGTTGCTACCATCGAAAGCGTGTTCAGAGTGAGGTGTACTTGTTCTTCAGTGTCGGCTTCAATCAGTATGCAGGTGCCACACTGATCGCCGCGATGCGAAAACTAGCGGTGACGTTCTTCGAAAATGGCCGTAGTCAGAAAGGGAACTGACGCTCGCCGTGTTGCACAGAGATCCAGTGCTCGGTCGTGAAGTCCTCGAACATGCCATTGGCGCCAAACCGGCCGAGACCTGAGTTCTTCTCGCCGCCAAACGGCATGTTTGCGAGATCCACCGCTGGAAGGTCGTTGACGTGGGTCATACCCGCCTCGACCTGATGTGCGAACCGCACGCCTCGATCGATGTTGCGTGTCAACACGGCGCTCGACAAGCCGAATTCGGTATCGTTCGCCATACGCAGTGCATCCGATTCATCCTTTGCGCGCAAGATCGGTACGACAGGCCCAAAAATCTCGTCTCTCCCGAGACGCACGTTCTCCGTTACGTTGGTGAAGACATGTGGCGGAAGAACGAGCCCCTCAGGTTTGCCGCCAACGCGCTCCGTCGCGCCGTCCGCGTGCGCATTGGCGATCATCGTGTTCAGACCATCAAGCTGATGTTGGTTGATGATCGGGCCCACGGCCGTATCGGCGAGGTTCGGATCGCCATATTTCAGACCCTTCACCCGCTCGACGAACGCCTCCACGAATCGATCGTGAAGCGCATCCTCGACGATCACCCGGTTGACGCTGACACACAGCTCGCCCTGGTGCAGAAAACGTCCGAAGGTGGCGATGTTCACGGCCTGCTCAAGATCGGCGTCGTCGAGGATGACAAGCGGATTGTTGCCGCCCAATTCGAGCTGTGCCTTCTTGAGTGTTTTTCCGGTGGCAGCTAATCCGGCAATGCGTCGTCCGACCTGCGTTGAGCCGGTGAACGAGATCACCCGAGATGCGGGATGCAGGACGAACGGGTCGCCAATCAGATGATTGTCACCGCTGACGACATTCAGGACACCCGGCGGGAGACCCGCTTCCTCGAAGATCTTCCCAAGAAGCAGCCCGCCGGTGACGACGGTCTCGGAGGCCGGTTTCAAGACGACTGCATTTCCGAGAGCCAGCGCGGGCGCCATGGCGCGGCTGCTCAGATGCATCGGCCAATTCCAGGGGCTGATGACCGAGACGACGCCCACCGGGATGCGGTAGATCCGGTGCTCCTTGCCCGGAATATCGCCGGGCATGATACGACCCGACTCGCGGGTTGGCAGGGTCGACGCCTCAAGAATAATGGCGCGAACCGCCGACCATTCGAGCTCCGCCTTGATGCGAACGCTGCCGGATTCCCGGATCAACCAGTCGACGATCTCAGCGTGACGAACCTCCATGATCGCGGCAGCTTTGCGCAGAACCTCGGCCCTCTGTCCCGGCAAGGTGTTGGCCCAGTGGCGCTGAGCCCGTTTGGCGCTCGCATAGGCAGCGTCAATATCCGCGACATTCGCCTGTGGTACTTCGGCGAGCGTCAGGCCGGTGTAGGGATCGAGATCCTTGAAGATCGTTCCTGCAGCGCCGGCACGCCAGCGCCCATCGATAAGGAGTTCGCCAAAGACATACGGAGAGGGCGCGGAGGGAACAGAGGTGGACATGAGCAATATTCTTTGTGGTTGTCGAAACCCAGGCCGACAGACTCACCGACAGCTTGGGGCCGCGTTGCCGTTGATGAAGGATCGTCGAGACATGGGGAATGTGGCGGGCTTCCCCTTAAGTGGACCGCACCCGCCTGTACGTTGCTACTTCACGGGTTGTCCCGCAGCGGCCATGATGAGCTCCGCAATTTCTTGCGGATGGGAGATCGGCGAGAGATGGCTGGCCTTCACTTCGATTGTTTTGGCGCCCATGCGCTTAGCCATGAAGCGTTCGAGATCGGGGTTGATCGTTCGATCTTCCGTCGAGACGGCATAAAAGCTCGGCTTCGACCGCCAGGCCGCCTGCGTGGTCTTGCCCGTGAGCAGCTCCCTGTGGAACGGCTCCTGGACCGCATAGAGCACCTTTGCCTTCGCTTCCGGCAGGTCCCCCGCGAAATCACGCAAGAACGCGATTTCGGATAGGCGTCCTTCGTCTCCATCGAAGACGATTCCCGCCGAGGCTGGCGGCGTCGGAAACGTCTTGGCCAACGCCGTATAATCTTCGCCCGCATCGGGTGCTCGCGCCGCCACATAGACGAGAGCAGAAACGTTTGGATGCATGCCGGCCTCGGTGACAATCATCCCTGAGAACGAATGGCCAACCAGGACCGTGGGGCCGTCCTGCCGGGCGAGCACCCGCTGTGCTGAGGCGACCGCTTCCGGTAGCGTCGTCAAAGGGTTCTGCACGGCTGTGGCATTGAGGCCTGCGGCCTGCAATCGTGCGATCACCCCTGACCAGCATGACCCGTCGGCGAACAGCCCATGTACCAGGACCACGTTTTTGGCGATGGGCACGGTCGCGGATCGGGCCGCGGCCGGGAGGAGACTTGCCGCGGCTATTGCGGCGGCTGCGATGGTAAAGGTGCGTCTGTCGATCTGGGCCATGAGCCTGTCATTCCTTTGATGTTCGATGTCTTCGGGAGCGAGCGGGATCATCGCGTTCAGGTGCCCGAAGAGGCGTTATTCGGTCGCGAAGCCACGGTAGGGAGCCAGTGGCACAATGCAGACCGCCTCTTGCATGCCCAAACCAAACAACGGCAACCTGTTCAGGGCAGACTTTGCGCCGTCTTCGGATTCGACTTCGAGCAGGAGGCATGCCCCCCCCACATCGCCACGGTGCCAAATGTGGCGCACGATGCCCTCGCCATAGAGCTTGCGAACGGCGGCGGTTTCGGCTGCGAGTCTCTCGGGGGTGTATTCGGAGTCCGGAAATTTTTCGCTACGCCGGCGGGTTATGACGATGTATTGCATTTGATTGCTCCTGGTGTGTTGCCTCGAAGGGGAGCGCAGCGGAGCGTTGCAGGAACGGGATTGCGCCTGCAACGATGACTACGCGTGTCAGCTCTCAAGAGGTAGAAGGCAGGAAAGCCTCAGGGTTCGAACGAGGTTGCGGCGGCTCGCTCGCGCCACGCTGCCATGTCGGAATGTACTTTTGCGATCTTTTCATCAATCCTGGCAAAGGCATCGGCGCCCAGCGGCAGCCGCAATGGCGGAGCCTCGGATTCCGCCGCCGCGATGATCACCTGCACAGCCTTCGCCGGATCGCCAGGCTGGCTACCATCGCGGCTTCCGACGTTCGCGCGTGTCATACCGGCGGTCGACGCGTAGTCCTCGATCACGCGCTCGGCTTTGGACATGGATTGCGACGACAGGAATTCGGTGCGGAAGTAGCCGGGCTCGACGATCATCACGCGAATGCCGAAGGGTTTCACCTCCAGGGCAAGCGCTTCGGACATGCCTTCGACGGCAAATTTGGTCGCGTTGTAGATCCCGAACCCGGCCGAACCCGCCATGCCGCCAACCGAGGAGAAGTTGATGATCAGGCCGGAACGCTGTTCTCTGAGTGAGGGTAGAACCGCTTGTATGACGTTCAGCGTTCCAAACACATTCGTTGCGAACACGTGTCGCGCTTCATCCGGCGAGACCTCCTCAACCGCGCCGACCATGCCGAAGCCGGCATTGTTGACTGCTACATCGATTGGCCCGACGGTCTCGATGATATCCAGGACGACTGCGTGCGCATCCTCCGGGTTCGTCACATCGAGCTTGAATACGGTCAGATTTTCGTGGCGAAGATCGCTTAGGCCATTGCGTGTCGTGCCAGCGACATGGTGTCCATTCTTCAGAAGTGCTTCCGACAATTGCTTTCCGAAGCCCCGGGAAATTCCAGTTATCAACCAATTCGCCACGATTTAGCTCCTCTGCGTTGTTCATCTCGTGCAAAAAAGGATACGATTGGCCACGCTCACCGTCCAATTGACTATCATCGGCTCTGTGATCAGATAAACTTATGAGCCCAATCGACGTTAAGCACCTGCGCTATTTTGTCGGCGTCGCCGACGAATTGCATTTCGGACGCGCAGCAGCAAAGCTCGCGGTGACGCAGCCGGCGTTGAGCCAGCAGATCGCGGCGCTGGAAGCGATTCTGGGTGTGCAGCTTCTGGTCCGCGATCGCAGAGGGGTCGTACTGACGGCCGCAGGTGAGGTCTTTCAGGCGCAGGCCGTCGATATCCTGGCCCAGATGGACACGATGGTGGAGGTCACGCGTCGCACCGCGTTTCAAAACGAACAGCGGATCGCGATCGCTATGGTCGAATACACCGATCTGCCCTTTATCGTGCCGGCGTTGACGGAATTGCAGAAGCTCTATCCCAACGTCAAGATCAACCGCAAAGAGATGGTGTCGACGCAGCAAATCAAGGCGTTGATCACCCACCAGATAGACATTGGCATTGGCGTGCTGTTGGCGAATGAAGATCAGACGGCGAACGTTTCGACTCGGTTTGTCCTCGACGGGCGATGGCTATTGGCCGCGCCGCGCATTCACCGGCTAGCTCAGGCCAAGGTTATTCATCTGACAGATCTCCTGAACGAAAACCTGATCATCTTTTCCCGCAATGTCAACGAGCCGCTCTACGATGCTGTTCTGGCGAGCTTCCAACGAGCCAAGGTTGAGCCAAACTTCGTCTACGAGACTACACAAGCGCAGATCGGTCTGCGCATCGTCAAGGATAGTGGCGGACTCATGCTCGGCGCCGATTACGTGTTGAGAGAGAGGCACGATGACATCGTCTATATTCCGATCGAAGGACTCCCGAATTTGAACGTGCATATCTTTTGGCGGGAGCAGGAAAGCTCCGGTCTCGTCCTGGACTTCGTGGAGTTCCTGGCTGAGGCGGCACTGCGTGACTGAAGGCACACGGCATTTTTCCGCTGTGCTGGGAACCAGAAACCGCGTCGGGTAAGTATCTATCGACTATCTTCGCAACGGCCGTGGGGTCAACACCGTTGTACCGTTTCTGTCTATGGCGAACCACAAGAATCAACATCCGGAATCAAACGCCACCCCATCGAATAGATCGCTTGAGCGCGGGCTCGAACTGCTGCGCGCGTTCGGTCCCGGTGCGACGCTGCTCGGCAACGGAGAACTCGCGGAACGCACCGGCCTGCCGAAGGCGACGGTGAGCCGCCTGACGCGAACGCTCGTGGAGGCGGGCTATCTCGAGCACGATGTGGTACGCAGGGCGTACAGACTGGGCCTACCCGTGCTCAGTCTGGCGCAGGCGTTGCGCAGCGGATCCACAGTACTCAATGCTGCAAGACCGCTAATCCGTGATATTTCTCAGGCAAAGCGCATCAATGTCGGAATCGCGGGCGCCGACCGGGAAGAGATGGTCTACCTTGAGTCCATTCGTTATAACCAGCGAGCCTCATTACGCACGATCGTCTCTGGACAACGCGTGCCGATGGAACTGACTTCGCTCGGGCGCGCGTATCTCGCAGCGCTGCCGCTGGCGGAATTCACCGCCCTGATGGACGCGTTCAAGCGGCGCAAACGGAGTGGCTGGGAGCGTCTCGCGCGGGAAATCACTGAAGCTGTAGACGATGTGCGCCGAAGCGGCTTCTGCGTTGCAAGCTGGCAGCCGGAAGTGATCGCACTCGCGACGCCCCTCGCCATTCCCGGACATCGTTTGCTGGTCCTCAACTTTAGCGTCCGCACGGCAGCGTCAAACGACAGCGTTGTAAGCGAACTCGCGGCGCCCCTGCTGCGTCTGCGCGACGAGATTACAGCCGCATGCGCGCGCCTGGAAGGCTGAAGACTGCAAGCTTCTCTTTCATTCCCGGCGTTCACTGATCGCGCGCGCTGGAATACCCAGCACCACTGCAAGACCGCCGAGAATGGAGACGAACGCAACCGCATAGAGGCCCACGGCGCTGCTGCCGAAGTGCGTCGATGCATAGCCGATGACCGAAGGTGCCGAAATCCCGCCAAACTGGCCGAGGCTGCTAATGAGGCCGATGCCGCTTGCGGCGGCGGTGCTCGACAGGTATGCGGGTGGGATCGTCCAGAACAGCGACAGCATGCCTAGATAACCAGCTGTCGCGATGCAAAGCAGTGCTACCAGAATGCCTGCGTGATTCGCCGCCGCCGGCAAAAGCGCGACGCCCAGCGCGGCCATCAATGCGCTTGCCATGAAATGCCACCGCCTCTCCAGCATACGATCCGAGTTCCGGCCAAGCAGATACATCACAACTGCGCCGACCACATAAGGAATCGCGGAAAGAAGCCCAATGTGCCAGTAGTTCGATACACCGCTTTTCTGGATCACGCTCGGTGCCCAGATATGCACGACGATGCTCGCCCACGGCACGCTGAAATAGGCGAACGTCAGGAAATAGAACTTTGGCTCCTTCAATGCGATCCAGATCGAACCATGAGCGCGTGCGGCCTTCGTTTGCGCGTCCCGGTTAAGCTCCGCAAGCAGGAGGGCCTTCTCGTTGTCCGAGAGCCAGGTCGCCTGCTCGGGGCGGTCCGTCAGATAGACATAGGCAAAGACACCGGCGATCACTGACGGAAATCCTTCGAGAAGGAACAGCCATTGCCAGCCGTTGTAGCCTAGTAAGCCCGACATGCTATTGAGAATCCATCCCGAAACCGGCCCACTGATAATGCCGGATACGCAGATCGCCGTCATGAAGATTGACGTGACTCGGGCCCGCCGCGCGGCCGGAAACCAGTAGGTGAAATAGAGAATCACGCCCGGGAAGAATCCTGCTTCCGCTGCGCCCAGCAACACCCGCGCGATGTAGAACTGTGTCGGCGTCTGCACGAATGCGGTGCCCGCCGAAACGATGCCCCATAGCGCCATGATCCGCATGAGCGTTCTTCTCACGCCGACTCGCGCGAGCCACAGGTTGCTCGGCACCTCGAAGAGCATGTAGCCCACGTAGAAGAGTCCTACGCCCAGACCGAATGCGGCGTCGGAAAGACCGATGTCACGCGAGAACTGCAGGTGCGCAAAGCCGATGTTGGCGCGATCCAGGTACGCGAAGACGTAACAGATAAAGAGGAACGGCAGCAGCCGCCAGGTGACTTTCCGGTAGACAGCCTCTGTCTGCGGGTGCGCGACGGCGCTGACGTCGATCGGATTGGAACGGGCTGCGTGCATCATGTCTCCGGGCTTGTATGGACCGCAGGATCGTCACGGCAAGTGTCCTGCGTTGGAATCCATTATCGGCGCCGAACGCTCGATGACAATCAGCCAATTCCATCCAGTGGAATTGCTCAACCCTAGGGATAAAACTCGCTCCGTTCCACAGAATGGAATTGATGGGGTGTCGCGGGTGGCCAGTGGGGCTAAGCTGCATTGGCAGATTGAGCCAGTCAGTCGACTCCAATTCAACCATCGAGACACGCATGAGCACATCCACCATTCAAGTCGCTATCGACTCGCAGGTCGCCACGATCGCATTGAATCGTCCTGAAAAGCGTAACGCCATCACTGACGAAATGCGTGCCGAACTGATCGCGGCGCTGGAGACCGTGTCGCGCGACCGTGACGTACGCACCGTGGTGTTGACTGGCAACGGCAAGGGATTTTGCGCTGGCGGTGATGTAAGCGGTATGGCGCAACGTATGGAAGCGCCCGCTGGCGAGGTGGCGTTCAACGGCTGGTCCCGTCAGCAACTCGTGCATTACACAGTCAATCTGCTTTACTCGATGCCTAAACCTACCATCGCCGCAGTCAACGGCGCAGCGGCGGGCTTGGGTGCTGATATGGCGCTCTCCTGCGACTTTGTCCTCGCATCGCAGGATGCGAGCTTCACGTGGAGCTACATCAAACGCGGACTGATTCCCGACGGTGGCGGTATGTACTTTTTGCCGCGCCGGGTCGGCCTCGCGCGGGCGAAGGAACTGATCTTCAGCGGGCGCAAGGTAGATGCAAAGGAAGCGCTGGAAATCGGCATCGCGGATCGCCTGAGCGAGCCGGATTCGCTCATCGCCGACGCCCACGCCTGGGCCGCCGAATTGAGCCATGGTTCGGCCACTGCGCTCGCGCTCGGCAAGAGCATTCTCAACCAGAGCTACGAACTGTCCGCGCATCAGGTATTTGCACAAGGTAGCCAGGCACAGGCGGTCTGCTACACAAGCAGTGAACATCGCGATTCGGTGCTCGCATTCCTGAACAAAACCAGGTGAGCACGAAAGAGATCGACATGAATGCAATTTCAAAATTGATGCGCCCGGCGAGCGTCGCCGTAATCGGCGCATCGGCGGACGCAGCCAAGACTTCAGGCCGACCGGTGGCTTACCTCAGGAAGCACGGCTTCGCCGGCGACATCTACCCGGTCAACCCGCGTTACGACTCGATCGATGGCCTGCCCTGCTATCCCGATGTAGCATCGTTGCCGCACGCACCGGATGTCGGCATCGTGCTGCTCGGCGCCGAGCGCGCCCACGTTGCGGTGCGGGATCTGGCGAGCCGCGGGACGAGCGCCGCAATCGTGCTGGCGAGCGGCTATGCAGAAATTGGCGAGGAAGGCGCGAAGCGGCAGGCGCAATTGATCGAGGCAGCAGGGTCCATGCGCCTGCTCGGCCCGAATACGATCGGGCTCGTCAACCTCACCGATCGCATCACGCTGTCAGCAAGCGGGGCGCTGGAGACCGACGCTTTTACAGTCGGCGGGATCGGCGTGGTGTCACAAAGCGGGGGGATTCTTGGCTCGCTGTTGTCGCGGGCGGCAGCCCGCGGTATTGGCTTGTCAAAGCTGGTGTCGACGAGCAATGAAGCAGATCTCGACATGGCGGACTTTGTCGATTATCTGGTTGACGATGATTCGACTTCCGTTATCGCGCTCTACATGGAAGGGCTACGTCATCCGGGCCGGTTTCGCCGCGCGGCGCTAAGGGCGGCCGCCGCGGGTAAGCCGGTCGTCGTGTTCAAGATCGGACGCTCGGAATCAGGCGCGCGATCGGCGGTCTCGCATACGGGCGCGCTGGCCGGCTCAGACCGCATGTATGACGCGCTTTTCAGCCAGGTCGGCGTCATTCGCGCCCAGACGTTTTCCGATTTGCTCGATATTCCTCATGCACTCGCTACGCGCCGCAAGCTTTCCGGACGACGGGTGGCGATTCTGACCTCGACTGGCGGGGCGGGCACGCTCGTTACCGATAGCCTCGGTATGGCGAACTTTGAGACCCCACCGCCTGATGGAGCGACCGCTGCAAAGCTGCGCGCGCTCCAGACCGGCGACCATGCAGTGCTCGACCGCAATCCGATCGACGTGACGCTTGCGGGTCTGCAGCCGGCTCTCCTGCGTGGTGCGATCGGCACGCTACTCGACAGTCCGACTTACGACGCAGTCGTGGTTATCGTTGGATCGTCGGGCCTCGCGATGCCTGACCTGATGGCTGGCGCGATCCGCGATTCACTGCCCGGGAGTGACAAACCCGTGATGGCATTTGTGAGCCCGCACGCGCCGGAGATCACGCGGTTGCTCAACGAGCAGGGAGTGCCGGCGTTCCCTTCGCCCGAGAGCGTAACGAGTGCGCTCGCTGCGATGTGGAAGCACGGCGAGTACATGCAACGCGCCGTGAGTTTGGACGAACAACACGCTGAAGCAGAAGTCAACGTAAGCGATCTACCTGCCGGATCACTAAACGAAGCGCAGGCGAAAGAGCTCTTTGCCCGCTTCGGTGTGACAGCCGTACGCGAACGTGTCGTCATGAATGCAAATGAAGCCGAGCGCGCCGCTCACGAGCTGGGTGACAAGGTCGTGCTCAAACTGCTGTCGAACACGATCACCCACAAGAGCGATGTCGGCGGCGTAGCGGTTGGGGTCACTGCCGACAGCATCGGAGCGCGCCTGAACCGTATGCGGGACGATGTTGAAACCGCGACTGGCGTATCCGCGGATGCGTTTCTCGTTCAGGAAATGGTGGCCGGTGGAACGGAACTGATTCTCGGCCTTCATCGAGACCCGTTGGGCACAGCATTGCTGCTCGGCATGGGCGGCGTCACGGCGGAACTGTTCAAGGACACGACGATGCGACTCCTCTCCACCGAAGCGCCGCTATCGCGCGCAGACGCACTCGCGATGATCCACGAACTGAAAACGTGGCCCCTGCTCGACGGGTATCGTGGACGGCCGCGCGCTGATATTGATGCCCTCGTGACCGCAATCGTCGCCTTTGCGCGAATGGCGGCGCGGCTTGGCGGGCGTATTGTCGAAGCAGAAATCAATCCGATCTTCGTGCTGCCTGCGGGCCAAGGCGTACGGGCGGCTGACGGCGTTGCCGTACTCGAATCGGAGGCTCACGATGAATAACGAGGCTCTGGTCGCACGCTTATCTGGATCTCGATGACATCGCTGGAGCCACACAACGGCCGCGCGATGTCGTCGGGTTGCGTTTCTTCAAAGCGGGTTGCCTCGGGCGCAAGACGGGCGGGTGTTACTGTCAGACGCTGGTTCAAACTCTCGCTAACGCCTCGATCGTCGCGTCCAGAAGCGCACGTAGTCGCGCGACGCGACGCAGATCGCGGTGATAGCCAAGCCAGACATCGCGCCCAGGCGGCGCTTCGCCCAGATCGATCCGCCGAAGTCCAGGCGTCGCATCGCCAAGCGGGCAAGGCAGCACGGCGAAACCACTTCCTTCGACACACATGCGCGCCTGCACGCCACGATTGTTGCTGCCGAACATAATCTTCGCCTTGGGCAGCATGCGCTTGACCCACTCGACGTCAGGCAGTGAACCGAACGCGCTGTCCATGCTGATCAGCTTATGACCGTCACCCTCCCCGCATGAAGGCGGGATCAGGTCGACATGTCCGTACAGCGCATAGTCGATGTGCATGAGCTTGCGCTGGATGACGTCGGGTTCGTCAAAGGGCGTGATGCGGAACACCAGATCCGCTTCGCGCCGAGCGAGGTTGTAGAGGCGCGAATCCGTGACAAGCTCCAGCGAGATACCCGGGTGCTTCGCCAGAAAGCGCGCGAACACCGGCGTGAGTATGTGCATGCCAAACCAGTCCGACGACGAGACCCGCAGCAGCCCGGTTAGCTGCGTTTCCTTGCCGGTTAACGCGCGCGTGAAGCCAAGCGCTTCCTCCTCCATTCTCTCGGCATAGGACAGCACGGCCGCGCCGTCGTCTGTCAGAACGAAGCCATCACTGGTGCGCTGAAACAGCGTGTGCCCGAGCGTTTCCTCGAGCGCGCGCAACCGTCGACCCATGGTTGGCTGGGTCTGTCCAACGCGCTTTGCAGCCGCCCCCAGCGTGCCGCAGCGGGCAATCGCCAAAAAGATCCGAACATCGCTCCAGTCCAACGCCATCTCATTCATTTTTGTTTGATATCTGTGCAATAACGTTAATTTACATGCTTTCCGGCATGGCTCATTCTGCACGTATCAACTTGTTTGTTCCATCGGAAAGGAAATGATCATGACCATGCAGGCGCTCGTCCTTAATCGCTACAACGGTCCGCTCGAATTGACGGAAATCTCGATGCCACAGCCCGCGCATGGCCAGGTACGGGTGCGCATTGCCGCGAGCGGCCTCAATCCGCTCGACACCAAGATACGCGCCGGAAGCGCGGCGCATGCCAAACATCCGCTGCCGCTGGTGTTAGGCATCGATATGGCCGGCGTAGTTGACGCCATTGGCCCCGGCGTCGCCGCGTTCAAGGTCGGCGACGAGGTGTACGGGATGACGGGCGGCGTTGGCGGCATTCAGGGCTCGCTGTCCCAGTATGCAGCAGTCGATGCCGACCTCCTCGCGATCAAGCCGGCCAATCTTTCGATGCGCGAAGCCGCAGCACTGCCCCTCGCGTTTATCACGTCGTATTCCGGCATCGTCGACCGGGCGCGTTTGCAAGCGGGGCAAACCGTGCTGGTACAGGGAGGAGCAGGCGGTGTCGGGCATGTCTCGATACAACTGGCGCGCGCACTCGGTGCACAGGTCTTCACCACAGCGAGTTCACGGGACCAGGATCTGGTTGCGCGTCTAGGCGCTACGCCGATCGATTACCGGGCGCAGTCAGTCGAGCAATACGTCGAATCATTGACGCAGGGCGCAGGCTTTGACCTGGTGGTAGACAACGTTGGCGGCCCAACGCTCGATGCTTCGTTTGCTGCAGTCAAGCATTTTGGTCATGTGGTCAGCGCGTTGGGTTGGGGTACACATTCGCTGGCTGCGCTGTCGTTTCGCGAAGCGACGTACTCAGGGGTGTTCACCCTTTATCCGCTCCTGACGGGCCTGCATCGCGCGCACCATGGAGAGATGCTGCGCGAAGCCACACGACTGGCGGAAGCCGGCAAGCTCACGCCGAATCTCGATCCTCGCCGGTTCGATCTAGGGTCCGCGGAAATCGCCTATGACGCCATAACCGACGCCACCGCACGCGGGAAAATCGTGGTGGACGTCGCATAAGGTGCGCCGAGTTGACGTGGAAACTGGCTGAGGTTTCGATTTTTGCAGCAGCAAAGGGCCGCTATCAGCCAATTCCCCGCCGTTTGGTTGCGTTTCGCGATTGTCTGTTCATGCGCGACTATTGTCTACCCCGCTTCTATTGCCAGCCCGTGATTCAAAGAAACCAGCACCCGCTTGAAGCACTGACGCCCGACCGCTGCCCGACCGCATGGCAACGGATCTCGGCGGCTCACCCGCAATCTTGAAATCTTGCTCCAGAATTACTGTATATTTATACAGTACTTTTGGAGCTTGATCGTGAATTGCACTGATGCGGCCGCTCAGCAGATACGCGCCCCCGATGAACGGGCGCGCTCCATCGATGCTGCCCTCGACTCAAGTATGTATTCGGAGGCGGGGGGAATAACGCTATGGCGAGCTTCGCAACTGGCCGTCGGCTTCGACCGGGTGGTGTCGTGCGGCCACGCCGCGCTGGTCGCCGAGCTGCCGGGCGGCGGCTGGCCCGCCGGCGCGCTCACGGAACTGCTCACGCCGCAGCCGGGCTGCGGTGAACTGCGCCTGCTGCAGCCCGCACTGGCGACCGTCGGATCCCGCCCCTTGCTCCTGCTGCAGCCGCCGCATCGGCTACAACCCGCCGGACTGGCGTGGCTGGGCGTTCCCGCAGCACAGGCCTGCGTGCTGCGCGCACCCCGCACGGCTGATGCGCTGTGGGCCGCCGAGCAGATCCTGCGTGCCGGCACCTGCGGCGCCCTGCTCTTCTGGCAGGCCGAAGTCCGGCAGGAAGCGCTCCGGCGCCTGCACCTGGCCGCTCAGGCCTCGGACACCCTGCTGTTCCTGTTCCGTCCACTCGCGGCTGCCCAGGCGACGTCGCCGGCGCCGCTGCGGCTTGCGCTGCGAGCCGCCAGGGGCGGTATTGAAGTGACGTTCGTCAAACGCCGCGGACCGCAGCGCGACGAATCCGTTTTCGTTCCTCTCGTACCTTCACCTGCCCTGTTGAGCCGATATGCAACTCTGGATCGGCGTACATCTGCCGCACCTCGCCCTCGAGTCGTTTCTCCCGCGCTGGTCGCTGCCACGCAATGAGGCCGGGTTTGTGGTGCTGGAGAAGGACCGCGTTGTCGCGCTCGACCGCGTGGCGCACTCGGCCGGGATCGTGCCCGGCATGCGCCGCGGTGGCGTGTTGACGCTCGTCCCCGACGCGGTCATCCGGGATCGTGATCTCACCCGTGAAGCGGAGCTGGTTCGCGGCGTGGCGTTCGCCCTGCTGCAGTTCACCCCCCACGTGGTGCTGGCGGAGGAATCGGTCGTGCTGGCCGACGTCTCGGCGAGCCTGCGCCTCTTCGGCGGCATCCGGGCACTGCACCGGCGGGCAGGTGAAACGGTGACCGCGTTCGGCGTGACCGCGACACTTGCCGTTGCCCCTACGGGGCAGGCCGCGTGGCTCTTCGCCCGGTCATCGGCTGGCATCGCGCTCACGTTGCGCTCCGTCGACCGTACGCTGCGTCGCGTGCCGTTACCTGCCCTGCCGCCTGCCCGCCCCTACGCCGAATGGTTCGACGGACTGGGATGCGAAACGGTCGACGACATCCGGCGACTACCCCGCGCAGGCCTCAGGAAGCGCTGCGGCACGGCGCTGCTGGATGCGCTCGATCGCGCGACGGGCGTGGCGCCCGAAGTGTACGAATGGCTGGCGTTGCCCCCCGCCTTCAGCGCGCGGCTCGAGCTGCCCGACCGGATCGAGCATGCGGAAGCCGTGCTGTTCGCCGCGCGGCGGCTGATCCTGCAGATGACCGGCTGGCTGTCGGCGCGACAGCTGGCGATCGCGCGGTTTGTACTTGAGCTCGAGCATGAACGCGGCCGCGCGGCGGTGCCGCCGACGGCAATCGAAATCGCGCTTGGCGAACCGACGTCACGCGAGGAACACCTCGTGCGCCTGCTGAAAGAACGGCTGGGCCGCGTCGAACTGGCCGCGCCGGTCATCGCCGTTCGCCTCGATGCAAAGGACGTTCGCGAAGCGGACACGCCGAGCGAATCGCTGTTCCCGGAGCCGGGCGGCTCGCCGCAGGATCACGCGCGCCTGATGGAGCTGCTCGTCGCCCGGCTCGGCGCGCAGAACGTGCTCAAGGCGGCTCCGGTTGCCGACCACCGCCCGGAAGTCGCCGCACGCTGGCTTCCCATCGGCGAGACCGTCAGGTCCACGCTGCCGCCGCCCAATCTTCCGCGGCCCACCTGGCTGCTCGACAAGCCGGTGCAGCTCATCATGCGCGGCCACCGCCCCTTCTACGGCACGCCGCTACGCATGGTCTCGCCGGGCGAACGGATCGAGGTCGGCTGGCAGGATGGGCACCCGGTGACGCGAGACTATTTTGTCGCGGAGTCCGAAGACGCGGTGCACTACTGGGTCTTCCGGGAGCGCGTAAGCGCCGTCGACGAACGCGAGCCGCGCTGGTTCCTGCACGGCCTGTTCGGGTAATCGCCCATGGCGACGACCTACGGCGCACTGCCCGACTATGCGGAGCTTCAGTGCGCGTCCAACTTTTCCTTTCTGCACGGTGCATCGCACGCCGAGGACCTCGCCGCGCGCGCCGCACAGCTCGGGTATGCCGCGCTGGCCGTCACGGACGAATGCTCGCTTGCCGGCGTCGTGCGCGCGCACGTCGAGGCGAAGAAGGCCGGGCTGCCTTTCATCGTCGGGTCGCACTTCCACCTGACCAATGCCGACGGCACACCGGCCCTGTCATTTACCGCACTGGCGATGACACGCGAAGGCTACGGCAACCTGTCCGAGCTGATCACGCTCGGCCGCATGCGCGCACACAAGGGCAGCTACCGGCTCGCGCCGCTGGATCTCGCGCACCCTGAGAAGCCCTTTGGACACCTGCGGGGACTACCCGAATGCGTCGCGATCCTGTCACCGGACTACCCCGCCGATGAAGACAGACTGGATACGCAGGTCGAGTGGTTCGTCCAGACCTTCGGCGAACGCGCATGGGTTGCACTGACATTGCACGCGCGTGCAATGGACGATATTCACCGCGGCACCGTCGAACACGTCGCGGCGCGTCACGGCGTTCCCGTCGTCGCGACCGGCGCGCCCGTCATGCACGTGCGTTCGCGCAAACCACTGCAGGACGTGCTGACGGCGATCCGGGTCGGCAGACCGGTCGCCGGATGCGGCTATGATCTCGCGCCCAACGCCGAGCAGCACCTGCGATCGCGTCTGCGGCTCGCCAACCTGTATTCGCAGCGCACGCTCGAGGAGACGCTGCGAATCGCTCGCCTGTGCACGTTTTCCCTCGACGAGCTGCGCTATGAGTATCCCGACGAGCTGGTGCCGGCCGGCCATACGCCGACAAGCTACCTGAGACAGGAGACCTACATCGGCGCACATCGCCGCTGGCCAGCGGGCATCCCGCATCAGGTACAGCAGCAGATCGAACATGAGCTCGCGCTGATCGGGGATCTGCGCTACGAGCCGTACTTTCTGACGGTCTACGACATCGTCCGGTTCGCCCGCAGCGAAGGCATCCTGTGCCAGGGGCGCGGCTCGGCGGCCAACTCGGCCGTGTGCTTTGCTCTTGGCGTGACCGAGGTGGATCCTGCGCGCTCGTCGATGCTGTTCGAGCGGTTCATTTCGAAAGAGCGAGGTGAGCCGCCTGACATTGACGTCGATTTCGAGCATCAGCGCCGTGAAGAAGTCGTCCAGTACATCTACCGCAAGTACGGGCGAGATCGCGCGGCGCTGACGGCCGCCGTGACGACGTACCGTCCACGTAGCGCGCTGCGCGAATCGGGCAAGGCGCTCGGCGTGGATCCGGCAATCGTTGATCGCGTGGCAAAGGCTTACCAGTGGTTCGACTCAAGCCGCGATCTGCTCAACCGCTTCGCCGAGGCCGGGCTCGACCCTGAAGCACCGCTGATCGTGCAGTGGGCGAATTTCGCGGCGTTGCTGCTGGGCTTTCCACGACATCTCTCGCAGCACAGCGGCGGCTTCGTGATCAGCCGCGGCAAGCTGTCGAGGCTGGTGCCGATCGAGAACGCGGCGATGGCCGACCGCTCGATCATCCAGTGGGACAAGGACGATATCGAGGCACTTGGCCTGCTCAAGATTGACGTGCTCGCACTTGGCATGCTGTCGGCCATCCGTCGCGCACTTGACATCATTTCAGAAAAACGCGGCGAGCCGTTCGAGCTGCAGGACATCCCTGCCGAAGATCCCGAGACCTACAAGATGATCTGTCGCGCCGATACCGTTGGCGTATTCCAGATCGAGTCGCGCGCGCAGATGAGCATGCTGCCCCGCCTGCAGCCGCGCTGCTTTTACGATCTCGTGATCGAGGTGGCGATCGTACGTCCGGGCCCCGTGCAGGGCGGCATGGTGCATCCCTACCTGCGCCGGCGGCAGGGACTGGAGCCCGTCACCTATCCGAGTCCGCAGATGGAGCAGGCGCTTTCGCGCACGCTCGGCGTGCCGATCTTTCAGGAGCAGGTGATGCAGGTCGCGATGCTCGCGGCAGGATTCACTGCCGGCGAGGCTGACCAGTTGCGTCGCGCGATGGCCGCATGGCGTCGCAAGGGCGGACTCGAAGCCTACTACGACCGCATCGTGAACGGGATGCTCGAGCGCGGTTACGACCGCGAGTTTGCCGAGGCCATCTTTGCGCAGATCCAGGGCTTCGGCGAATATGGCTTTCCGGAGAGTCACGCGGCGAGCTTCGCGCTGCTGGTCTACGCGAGTGCATGGCTGAAGCACCATGAGCCGGTCGCATTCCTCGTCGCGATGCTCAACAGCCAGCCGATGGGTTTCTATTCACCCTCGCAGCTCGTGCAGGACGCGAAGCGCCACGGCGTGAAGGTAGTGCCGGTCGATGTGACGCTGAGCAACTGGGATTCGGCGGTTGAAGGCCAGACAACCTCTTCCCCGGTGCGCCTCGGCATGTCGCTGGTACGTGGCCTGAAGGAGGAAGCCGCCGCGCGCATTGAGCTCGCGCGCGCCGTGCGGCCCTTTATCGATGTCTCCGATCTTGCACGACGCGCGCAGCTCGATCGCAAGGATCTGCAGGCGCTCGCGGCAGCCGACGCATTGCACTCACTCGCCGGCGACCGGCGTGCAGCTCTGTGGCATGCAGTGGCTGCGGTACCCGACCGGGATCTGCTGCGCGGCGCGACTGATGACGACGCGACGCCGGTCCTCGCGCCGATGACGGAAGGCCAGCAGATCGCCAGCGATTACCGCACACTGGGCCTGACGCTCGGCAGGCACCCGCTGGAACTGCTGCGCCCTCGCCTGCTCGCCCAGCGCCTGCTGCCGGCGTCGACGCTGGCCGGATTCCGGAACGGGCAGCTCGCACGTGCCTGCGGCATCGTGACGGTCCGGCAGCGGCCGGGCACGGCCAAGGGTGTGATGTTCGTCACGCTGGAAGACGAGACCGGCCAGGTCAACGTCATCATCTGGCCGTCGCTCCTGGAAAAGCAGCGACGCGAAGCGCTCGGCTCGTCACTACTTGCCGTGTACGGCGTCTGGCAGCGTGAGGGTGAAGTGCGCCACCTCGTCGCGCACCGACTGGTCGACGTGTCCCCGCTGCTCGGCTCTCTCGTCACGTCGACGCGAAATTTCCACTAGGAACCGGCGTACCATATTGGCGCACCGTCCTTCAAGGAGAGCGAGCATGTGCTATTCAGCCCAGATCCAGGCGGACTACCGCAAGTACGTCAGGATGTTTGGCGCGCACATGAGCATCCGGGAGTTCGCACAGCTGTACTGGGAACGCGCCGAGGGCAGCAACATCAAGATTCCGAAGGCGATGGACGCGGCGTTCTCGGTGCCCCACACCGACGATGAACGCCGGATCAGGGAAGCCATCGACCGGTTCACCCACGACCAGGCCCCGAAGCTGGAGCAGGAACTGTTCAAGCAGCGCGCGCGACTCGCCGACGCGGAACGCACCCTTCAAAGCAAAACGACGAAGGCGGCCACCGAAAGCAAACGGATCGCAACCAGCAAGATCGAGTCGGCGTTGCGCGGGCTCGATGATCTCCGGCGCACCGAACTGAAAGACCGCGATTCGCGAATTTTCCCTGGTAACTATGCTCCGGTGATGGTCATGGAAGACGGCAAGCGCGTCATCAAGCCGATGCGATACCACTGTCGCCCGGCTGGCAAGCCTGCGTTCTACGACAAGAAATATCCCGGACTCTACAATGCCAGGCTTGACAACCTCGAAGGTTTCTGGACGGGCGTTTTTGGGTATTCGCACGGACTTATCGTCGCGAATGCGTTCTATGAAAACGTGAAACGACATCGCCTGGAAGGGCGCGAGCTCGCTGAAGGCGAACTGGAGGAAAACGTGATCCTGGAGTTCAAGCCGCAGCCCGCTCAGGACATGCTCGTCGCCTGCCTTTGGTCGCACTGGCAAAGCCCTGGCGAGCCTGATCTGCTCTCCTTCGCGGCCATCACTGATGAGCCGCCCCCTGAAGTTGCCGCCGCCGGCCACGATCGCTGCATCATTCCCATCAAGCCGGAGCATATCGACGCGTGGCTCAATCCCGATCCACACAATCTTGCGGCACAGTACGCGATTCTCGATGGTCGAGAGCAACCGTACTACGAGCATCGAATGGCCGCCTGAACCGGGACGGATCGTTGAAAGGATCGGAACGCCCGCAGCCCGGGGACGATAGGCATTGCTGCCGTCCTCTCCGGTATCCGTGAGATAGGATGGGCGCGAGCATAGGAAAAACGAAGGAGAACTGAAGCAGATGACGGACGAATCAATCGTCGAGTTGGACAAGCCCAAGCCGAACAGCCTGAAGCTGACGTCACTGCTAACGACCCTGGGCACCACCGTTCAGACGCTAGCTACAGCACCTCAAGCGTATCCGCTTCTGAAGACCGCATTGATCCCGTTCGGTATCATGCTTCCGTGACCACGGAAAACAGGAAAGAGGGAAATAAGAATGAGAATTAGTCGCTATCCTCGCGGTCTTGTTGATGTGAACAAGATGGTTGTGGTCGAAGACAGGGATCTCATCGTTGAGATAGAGCCGTGGACCAACCAGATCGCCTTTATTGACTTCAATGTGACGATGGAGCGGTCAGCTGAAAGGCAATCACAGGTGGCAATTTCGCTCACCGAGATGGAAGTCGTTGCCTTATATGAGGCATTGATTATCGGCCGAAGTGAGGTGGGCAAGCGTCTGGTTGAAAAGGCCGATGCCATGGAGCATACGATTGACCGGTTGCACGGTATTGCAAGAGTTGCTAAAGCTGGTCAATCAGATGCTGAGCGCATCGTGGAAATAGTTGACGAGATTGAGTCGCTGAGAAGAAATCTTGCGGCGGGCGACGCATAGGAAAAGCCGCTGCTGCTGGCGCAAAGGTGAGCCACGCGATCATCAGGATTGAAGTTTCGGATGCGGAACTCGAAGAAATGGAATGCACACCTCGCTCGAGGAGTTTGTGGAACAGATCCGCGACCAACTCGATAACGGCGTCGTGACCAGCGACGGTGGTGCCGGTTCCGACTGGATGGCAGAGTACGAACTCGAAGTCGCCACAGTCGACTGACCACAGGCCGGAAACGATCGATACGAAAAAGACCAATGGGGACCGCTTATGGATGACCTGCCAGATAAATTGCGGCGCAATGTTGTCGTACTGTCAGCCGCGATTGTTGCCGTCAACGTGTTCCACCTGTCGTTCAAGCCAAGCGGCATGCTGCTTGGCTTCGCCGAAGTCGGCCACGTCACGCCGCTTAAGGCCTGGCTAGCGCTCTCAGCCGTGCTGGTCTACCTGTTCCTGCGCTACTGGTTCTACGAGGACACAGATCAGGAACTGACGCTGCTCGCCCAAGAATTCCAGAACCGGCGCTACGCCGCGATCAAGCGTCACCTGGAACGCGCACTCGAGCGGGCGCGCCCCTTCCTGCTTGGTGAATTTCGATGGCTTGTCGGACGAGCAACTGGCGGAGCGCTTCGCCGACCGAGGATCGATCGCTGCGGCCACAGTGACCGCGAGTGTCGAGCTGGACAAAAATTCCTCGTGGCAAGGAGAGGTCGGGTACTCATTCGAGCTCAAATGGGCCGACGGCAACCACTATCGCAGCAGCGGCGGTCAGCGTCTTCGTTTCGATCTGACGAGCCGCTTTGCGGTCTGGACTGTGCTTCGCTGCGCGTCATCTACAGCCATCTATTCGAAAAGCGCGGTCGACGTTCTCGTGCCCATTGCCCTGGCTGCTGTCGCCGCAACCATCTGCCTCTATCAACTCGCGATGGCGGGACTGCAACCTTGACCGGAGGTTTCACCTTTCGCCTGCTACGATTCGACGGTGGATCGCTGTTGGTTATATGTTTGACGGCGGCGTCGTCACAAGCCGCACGCGTTAGCAAGGAAAAGCCATATGAAACTCATCCCTATTGCGCTATCCCTGATCCTCACCGGCTGCGGCCAAGCATCGCATGATGCTTCGCCCACGGCATCAGGTCACTACCAACTGGCTGTGGATGGCGGCGGCAATGCGTGGCGATTAGATACGAACACGGGCGAAATGAAGCGTTGTTGGCAAGGCACCCCACCAGCAAAAACGGCGCCGAGTTGCTATACCGCGACTCAGGAGTGACGCGATCCCCACGCCCCTAACGCAAGGAAACGCGAGGCAGAATCGTCGTCATAGCAGCACAAGACCCATCATCGACAGAGAAAACATTAATCGATCATCGTTGCCGCGCTGATGCTTGATGGACCGGACTGGCTGTGGCACGGTTTGATCGGGGCGAGTTTCGCCACGCTGTTGGGGTCTCCGTTGAACTTGTTGACAAGCCGGTGGGCCGGGAATGATGGCTGGAAGGTCATTCGACCAAATTGAGAGACAAAGACGAAGGAAAACGAGATGTCACAGCTTTTAGCGCCGAGATTCTGCACCCGCGAGGTCAAAGTCCGCGGCCAGGTCATCAAGTTCAGTGGGATTCCGATTGGCTCTGAGTTGGCGGAGCGCATCGACGTGCTCAGTGCGACGTTCCGGGAACTCGACGGATTTATTGACGATGGCCTTTCTGAAGACGTTTCGAAGCGGCACGCGCGTATCGTCATCGTTGCCTTTGAACGCGTCACCGAAGCCATCGATTCCGCACCAATCGAGCCCACGCAGACGATCGCTCTCGTTAAGAACGCGCTGGAAGTCGCGACGGCGATCATGGTCCGATTCTCGGAGGCACACGACAAGCTCAAAAGCCAAAAATTTCACGACGACTTGGCCGCTATAGCGAACAGTTTTTTCTTCAACGGGAAAGGTCGCCGTGTGACGAGAGATTTCGTGAACCAGATCAAATTTTTTGAATGGGCTCGGTGTAAGGGCTTAGTTCTCGACACGAGTTCGGGACGTGATCGACCCGACGAATTCAGTCAGGAGGAGCTTGCGGAGTACTATGCTCGCGAGGAATCCGATGTGGTGCGACGGTTGCTGAGATGTGAGGAAAAGTATGCTTGTGCCGATGGCAGGATACTAATGAAGCTGAGCGATCCATTGGCGCTCACCGAAAAACAGGATTTGTGGGCTGCGTTCAAGCTCGTGCCGGGCGAGATGAAGTCGATTGAGTAGCGTTCATACCCGGTGTGTGCGTCGACAGTGGCGCTTCGTCTAGGCGCGCTGCGCACGCGGCCGGCGCGGTGTCGGGAGATTGCCGGCAGGACGGAGCAAGGGAAAAGCCGGAAAACATTGCGCACGCAGCCCGCTTTTTCTTCGCTGTTTGAGACGCGTAGCTGAAGTAATGGAAAATTGCGTCACGGGCCGGGTGGAGCCCTCAAACCTTCAGGCGTATATGTTCAAGAATCCCTTCGTGATCGAACACAGACGGGTCGGTGCTCAAGCAAAAGAGTATGCGCTCAGTCTTGCGCTGACCGAAACGGACAAAGACATCATCGTCATACTTGGGCTTGAGCGACACGTGTTCGTGGCTGAACGACATCTTTTCCTCGCCGGAGTCCTTCGATCTGCCTTTGGGTACTTTGATAGACAAACCGGAAAGAAAGAAATCAGGTTGGCGCTGATGTCGTTTGATCAAAACTTGGATGAATATTTCTCAGCGATCCCCGGTTTGTCTCCGACCCAAAAAGCTACGATGGATATGAAAATTCGGCAGACGTACCAAGTCACCCCAGATCCGCTCCAACTCTTCGGAAAATTTCTAACAGAGGTGACTGCGGGCAAATATGGTCCGGGTGACCTTCCCAACATTCCTGGGTTTGCTCAGGCCATGGAGCAGTATATGAATGACGCGATACGGTTTCTGCACGGAAAGATAGTCAAACTAGACTAGGCGCGTTGGTCAGCGCCGGAGCGCAGGGATAGGTACGCAAAAGCCCGAATCTTGAGCGCATCCGGTCAGAATTCGACTGACGTTCACCCCACCATTCTGCTATGCTGCGCAGCACCCCATCGTTTCGTGAGTGATAGATTGATTCGCTCAAATTTGATCCCGCTTATGCGCCGCCGTCGGCTCAAGGTCGCAGAACTGGCGCGCATTGCCGGCGTCAACCGCAGCGCCGTGTCGGCGCTGGCCAAGAACCGCGCGAGCCGGGTCGAGCTCGCCACGCTCGAGCGCATCTGCATCGTCTTGGATTGCCAACTGGCCGAGCTACTTGAAATCGTGCCGGACGACGTTTTGCGCGCGGGCGCCGCGATTCGCGATGGAGCAATCTAGATGCCGATGAGTTCATCCCGCTGGCAAGCCGTCGCTCCGTCGCGATTCACCTGGGAGCGTGAAGCGCTGGACTGGCTTCGAAACCATCTCCCCGACCGCGAGCCGTGGCACGTTTGGTCGAATTTCGAATTCATCGACGAGGAAGGCAAGGTCAACGAGGTTGACGCGCTGATCCTCACGCCCTCAGGTCTCTTCCTGGTCGAGATCAAGAGCCGACCCGGCGTGGTGGCCGGCGACGCCCACACCTGGTCGTGGGTCACCGATGGCCGCGAGCGCGCTTACGACAACCCGTTGATCTTGGCCAACCGCAAGTCAAAGCGGCTCGCCAGCCTGCTGCGTCGGCAGTCCTCTGTTCAAAAGGCCAAGGTGCGTTTGCCGTTCGTCGAGCCGCTGATTTTCTTGTCTGCCACCAGCCTCACCTGCAAACTCACCGGTACGGCGCGGGCAGGCATCTACTTGCGTGGTCAGCCGGGCAGCGAGTCCGACGTGGGAATCATCGGCGTGCTGCACAACGGCACAGGCAGCGTCCGCGACACCCAGCCGAGCCACGTCGACCAACAGCACGCGCGGGTGCTCGCCCGCGCCATGGCCGAGGCCGGCATCCGGCCGTCGAACAAGTATCGTAAGGTCGGCGACTATCAGCTCGGCGCTCTCTTGTCTGAAGGAGCGTCGTATCAGGATTGGGAAGGCACGCACACCGCTATGGACAGCGTGCGTCGCCGCGTTCGCATCTATACCGTTGCCGCCGCGGCTACCGCCGATGCTCGCAAGTCGTTGGTCCGGCAAGCACAGCGCGAGTTTCAAATCCTGGAAGGTATTGATCACCCAGGCATCGTCAAGGTCAAGGACTATCAGGACACCGAGCTCGGCCCGGCATTGATCTTCGACCACGATGCCAAGGCGATCCGCCTGGACTTCCTGCTGCGTGAGATGGGTCAACTCCTCAGCGTGGACCAACGCCTGCAGATCGTGCGGGACCTAGCGGAGACGTTGAAGTACGCGCACCAGAAGCGACTGTATCACCGTGCATTGTGTCCCCAGAGCGTGCTGGTACAGGACGTGGCTGGTGCAACCCCGCGGCCGCGCATTATGAACTGGCAGACGGGCACGCGTGAGGGCACCCAGAACAGCGACACGGTTGATCCGGCACGCCGCACGGTCGGCGGCACTATGCATGTTGACGAGTATGTCGAAGACCCCGGCCTGGTCTACCTGGCCCCGGAAACCTCGCAAGCGGAGGTCCAGCACGGACCGAGCCTGGACGTATTTTCCCTCGGTGCCATCACATACCACGTGTTCTCCGGCCGGCCGCCTGCGGGGTCGGTCTTGGAGCTGGCGGAGAAACTGCGCGTTGGGCAAGGCCTCCGGCTCTCCGACGTGATGGACGGTTGCGGCAAGCAACTGCAGGACCTCATCCAGTACAGCACCAGTCCTGATGTGATGGGTCGCTATGGGTCCATCGCCGAATTCCTGCAAGACCTCGACAAGGTCGTCGACGAACTGACGACGCCGGAGCCCGAGGCTACCGTCGACCCTGCCGAAGCTCGCCCCGAAGAGCGCATTGAAGGCGGCTTCACCGTGATCCGCCGTATGGGCAGAGGCTCGTCCGCTGACGTGCTGTTGGTCCGCCCAGATGACGGCACCGAAGAGATGGTTCTCAAGGTGGCCCTCGACGCCAGCCACAACGACCGGATCACCGCGGAAGGCGAAGCGCTGAAAAAGCTGCGTCACCCGAACATCGTCGAGTGGCAGCGCACGCTCACCGTCAATGGCCGCACTGCGCTTCTGATGCGCAAGGCGGGCGACACCACCCTGGCGCACCGCATCCGGGAAGAGGCTCGCCTGTCGCTTGACCTGTTGCAGCGATTCGGAGAGGAGCTTATTCAGGCTGTCGACTACCTGGAACAGCAGGGCGTGGCGCACAGGGATATCAAGCCCGGCAACATCGGCATGTCGCAAGTAGGCTCCAAGGGCAAACTGCAATTGGTGCTGTTCGACTTCTCGCTCACGCGCACCTCGCCTGAGAACATCTCCGCAGGTACACACCCGTATCTCGACCCATTCCTTTCGCTGCGCAAGCCGCCGCGCTGGGATCTCTACGCCGAGCGGTTCGCACTTGGCGTTACGCTGCACGAGATGGTTACGGGCGCGCTGCCGCGCTGGGGTGATGGCAAGACGCAACCGTCGATGCTCGACTGCGAGGCCACTCTGGCAGTGGAGCGTTTTGACCCATTGCTTCGCGACGGCTTTACAGCCTTTTTTGCCAAGGCACTGAGCAGAAACCCACGCGGGCGTTTCGATAACGCCGAAGAGATGCTGCGCGCCTGGCGCCAGATATTCGAGGCTGGTGCGTCCGGAAGTCAGCAGTCATCGGACCCGTTCGAAGCAGTGGCGCGCGTCGCCACGGCCGACACGACCATGGCAGAGTTGGGCTACAGCGTTGAAGCGCAGAACGTCCTCGAAGCTATGGCCATCCATAACGCACGTGAGTTACTGGCCGTAGACCGCGTGCGCTTTCGCTACTTGCGCGGCGTCGGTGACCGCATCCGAAAGGAAATCGGTCTCAAAGCCACGGCGCTGGCCGCCATCCGGCCAGACCTTGTGCAAGGCCGCCCTACGCTGCATGAGGCAGACGCCGAGTCCGCGTCTGCCGGCGCCACCAGCGTCAACGAGTTGGCAGCCCAATTGCTTCCTCGCAGGCCGGCCGGAGACGGCCGTGCTGAAGAAGCGGCCCTGGCCATCTACCTCGGCCTTGAGGAGGTCGAAGGCTCCACGCTGTGGACGCCACTGGGCGTTGCCGCCAATGCGATCTCACTTGACCGGAGCGCCGTTTCGAGCGCGCTACTGAGGGCCCGCGAGCGCTGGCTGAAGACGCCGCGGCTCACCGAACTGCGCAACCACTTCGAAAGCCTGCTCTCTACCCAGGGCGGCGTTATGACGGTGCCCGAGATGGCATCGGCACTGCTCGCCATGCGCGGGTGCGCATCGCAGGAAGATGCCGAACGCATGCGCCTCGCCACCGCTGTGGTTCGCGCCTGCTGCGAGGCCGAAGCCCAACTGGAGCGCCAACGCTTCCAGGAGTTCGAACACCTTCCTCTGCCGGTGATCGCCGTCTCCGCGGAGTTGGCCGAATACGCCCGCCGGCTCGGTGCATCAGCCGACGCGTGCGCCCAGGCCGAACCCTTGCTAACACCACAGCGTGCCCTCGAGACGCTTGAGGCGGTGCCGGCTCCTGCGGCGAACCCGGCGCTCTCGGCGCAGCGCCTGCTCCGCCTGTCCACCGCATCATCTCAGCGCGCAGCGCTGTCTAGCCGGCAAGAAATCTATCCGCGTGGCATGGCCGCTTCTCTAGCGCTGCGCCAGTCGCTCGGCGCGCTGATGGGTGTGCGATTCCTTAGGGTGAAGGATGTGCAAGATCGGGTGGCCGGTCGCTACCCAGAGGCTCAGCCACTCCCGCCGCGCCCCCTCCTTGACACTTTACTTGGCGATGCGGGTGCGCTGCTCGTCTGGAGTGATGATGCGTCGGCAGGTCCGGGTTACGTACCCTCCACGCAAGCGCTTGGCCCGTCCGTCGGGACCACCACCCAATACTCGCGCGTTACCACGGCCAGTGGCGCGCAGGTGTCTGACGTCGGCGTCGATGAAGCGCTTGAGCCCTCCATCGAGGCGCAGAAGCTGGAAGATCGCCTCGCCTACTCGCAAAAGGCCGGCGGTTTTCTCGTGCTTACTGTCGAGCCACGCCTTGCGTACCGTGTCGAAGCCGAATTGCTTCGCCGATTCGGCCGCCAGCGCGCGAGCTTCGATGCGCTCATCCTCAAGGCATTGCGACAGCAAGCTGACGCGCTGAAGGTCGACTGGAACGTGGTGCTTCGGGCCGACGGGGCTGCCGCGGCCAGTTCCGATTGGGGGCGTCTGATGCGCTTGGTGCAGAAGGCAGTGCCGCAGATAAAACAGGTGCTCCTTGACGCGACAGCACCTGTGCTCCTGGTCAACTCGGGGCTGATCGCGCGGTATGGCCTGATGCCGCTTATCGACGAGCTGCGTGACGAGGTGGGCCGGCCGGGGAAGCTAACCAGCCTATGGGTGTTGTTGCCGATGGCTGCCACCGGTCTGCCCACCATCGACGATGTCCCGGTCCCGGTCATCACATCCACACAGTGGGCCTCCGTTCCCGTTGCATGGGCCAAGAACCTGCACCGCGCAGCAGCGGTGTGACCATAAGAATTAAACCAACGCTAATGATCGACCCCAAAATCCTGCTAACTGATTTGACCCGCCTGCTCAGGCGGTTGGAAGACGATCTGCGCGATCGCGCGCTCAGTCCTGAGAGTGACGTGCCAGCATTGCGTGCTCAACTGCAGGCAGAGTGGCAGGCTGCGCGTGACGCCGAGCGTACGGCAGAGACCTTCGAGTCCTGGGTCGAGCAGGTGATCACCCAGGCCGGTGTGCACTGGTTGCTGAGTTGCGTATTTCTACGCTTTATTGAAGATAACGAATTGGTGGAGAGACCTTGGCTAAGCGGCACGCCGCAGTCAGGTCGTCTGGCTTTGGCGCGTGACCGGCATGACGCGTATTTTCACGAGCATCCGCATGAGAGCGACCGTGATTACCTCTTCTTCTGTTTTCGGGAGGCGGGCACGTTGCCTGGACTACGCACTTTCTTTGAAGAAGCTCACAACCCCGTTTTCCGTCTGGGCATCAGCGGCGACGCTGCGATGTTGGTGATGCAATTCTGGCAAGAGGTTGCTTCTGACTCTGGGGTGCTGGTTCGCGACTTTACCGACCCCACATGGGATACCCGGTTCCTTGGTGACCTATACCAGGATTTGAGCGAAGCCACTCGTAAGCGCTACGCACTGCTGCAGACCCCAGAATTTGTCGAGGAGTTCATTCTCGACCGCACACTGACCCCTGCCATCCGCGAGTTCGGCTACCACGAAGCGCGGATGATCGATCCCACTTGCGGGTCGGGGCATTTCTTGCTGGGCGGATTTCGCCGAATGGTGGACGAATGGTCGCGCAACGAGCCGGGGCGTAATCGGCGCGACGTAGCGCAGAAGGCCTTGGACGCCGTCGCCGGGGTGGATCTAAATCCGTTCGCGGTAGCAATCGCGCGGTTTCGCCTTCTATTGGCGGCGCTGAAGGCAAGCGACGTGTATCGCATGACCGAGGCGCCGGACTTCCGCGTCAATGTGGCTATCGGCGACAGCCTGTTGCACGGCAAGCGATTTGGCCTCACAGCCACCGACGACATGTTTCAGGGAGCCGAGCACTTCACCGATACGGGCCTAGCACATGCGTACGCCACTGAAGACCTGGCAGAGGTTCAGCTCATCTTAGGCCGGCAATATCACGCTGTGGTAGGCAACCCACCGTACATTGTGGTCAGAGACGCGGCGCTGAACGCGGCCTACCGACTGAAATACGCCAGCTGCCACCGGGTGTATTCGCTTGGCTGCCCGTTTACCGAACGCTTTTTTGAGCTGGCGCTGACCGCTATGGAACATCAGTCAGCCGGCTTCGTTGGCCTCATCACTACCAATAGCTTCATGAAGCGAGAATTCGGCAGCAAGTTGATCGAGCAGGTTCTCCCAAGGCTTGACCTGACTCACGTGATAGATACCTCGGGCGCCTACATTCCGGGCCATGGCACGCCGACTGTCATTCTATTTGGCCGTCATCGTGACCCAGTCTCCGATACCGTACGTACGGTGATGGGAATTAAGGGAGAGCCAAGGACCCCGGAAGATCCCGCACGAGGATTGGTATGGTCGGAAATCGTCGAGCAAATCGACCAGGTTGAATCGGCGGGAAAATTTGTCAGCGCCAGTGATACACCTCGTGCAGTGTTTGGCAGACACCCTTGGAGTATTGGTGGCGGTGGCGTGACGGACCTTAAAGAAGAAATTGAGCGACGGTCTTTGGCACGCCTTGATTCGTTTGCAGAAACGATAGGCTTCTATCAAGATACGCACGCCGACGATGTATTCGTCCAGCCACTTGATTTTTTCGCCCGAAGGGGTTGTATTGGGCGCGCACGTCCGTGTACCCGAGGAGAAGGTGTTCGAGATTGGACGCGGACATTTGATGAAGGCATTTTCTTTCCGTATGACAACAATAATATTGAGCAATGGAAAGAGATGCCGACAGGCAAGTCACTTCACTGGCTCTGGAGTTTCCGGACTTCCCTTTGGGCGCGTTCAGTTTTCGGCGGACAAACCTATCGCGCTGCTGGACGCCCTTGGTGGGACTACCATCAGTTTCCTCGGGATCGCGCACGTGCCAAGCACTTAATAGCATTTGCGTTCATTGCTACACACAACCACTTTGTGCTTGACCGCGGCGGCAATGTATTCAACCGATCAGCACCTGTGATTAAGCTGGCAAATGGGCTAAGCGAGGATGAACACCTTGGATTGCTTGGACTGCTTAACTCATCAGTTGCCTGTTTTTGGTTGCAGCAGGTGTGCCATAACAAGGGACGGCCTGGAGCGAATTCAGCAGGTGCTGATGAGCGGTATGAGATGAGATATGAATTTGACAGCACGAAGCTTGCTCAACTTCCAATGGTTGATTTGCGCCCGCTCGGCACTTCCATTCGACTTGATAAGCTAGCTCAAGAGCTGGATTCATTATTGCCAAAGGCGATACTAGCTGCGGCCAATTCTGGAACGCAGCCGTTACCTACTCGCACTATCTTTGACCTTGCTAATAAGCAGGCTGCAACCTTGCGTCGCTTAATGATTTCGAATCAAGAAGAACTCGACTGGCATTGCTATCAGCTTTATCGATTGCTACCAGAAGGCGTTACAGCCGACGAAATTGAATACCGCGATCCACCCGAAGTCAAACAGGGAGAGCGCGCGTTCGAAATCGTACTGGCGCGCCGGGTGACCGCCGGCAAGGAAACTACGACTTGGTTCGAGCGCCACGGCGCAACCCCGATAACCCAGGTCCCGGCGCATTGGCCCGATGGTTATCAACGGGTGGTCGAGCGTCGTATTGCACTGATCGAATCCGACCGCAATATTGGCCTGATCGAGCGCCCCGAGTACAAGCGGCGCTGGAACACTCCATCGTGGGAGACATTGGAGCAGGCTGCGCTGTTCGAATGGCTCCTGACCCGACTGGAATCCCCCCGATACTGGAGCACAAGCGTCGACCACCCGCCGCAGCTCAGTTCCACCAATCGTCTTGGCGATATCGTTCGTCAGGACGCCGACTTCATGCACGTCGCCGCGCTCTATGCGGACCACGCTGACTTCGACCCCGGTCAACTCGCAGCAGAACTGGTGGCCAGCGAAGCCGTGCCTTTCCTGCCCGTTCTGCGATACACCGACACCGGCCTGCGTAAGCGCGCCCAATGGGAAAACACTTGGGGCCTGCAACGCTGTGAGGATGAGATCGACGAGCAGGTTGATGCAACAGCGGCTTCGACGCGGCAGCGGCTTGTGGCTAGCGTAAACAACGCCGGCAACGACAGGGAACCTGACGCCAATGCTCTGCAATGGGTCGAGACAACGCTTCGCAATGAACTCGAGCGGGAGAAGGCGGAGCGCAAGGCAGCTGATGTCGGCAAGATCCCCGTGCCACCTAAGTACCAGAGCAAGGACTTCCTGAAGGCCGACTTCTGGCGCCTGCGTGGTGGCCCGGACGTACCCAAGGAGCGTTGGGTGAGCTACCCCGGCTGCGAACGCGGTGCAGACGGGAGTCTCGTCATCGGTTGGGCGGGCTGGGACCATTTGCAGCAAGCCACGGCTTTGGCCACGTATTTTATCGACATGAAGGAGCGTGAAGGCTGGAGTCGTGAACGTCTGCAACCCTTGCTGGCCGGCCTGCTCGAACTCGTGCCCTGGCTCAAGCAATGGCACAACGATATGAACCCCGATTTCGGGGCGCGCATGGGCGACTACTACGAGAGCTTCGTGACCGACGAGGCGCGAGCTCTCCAGTTCACGCTGGATGACGTTCGCGCATGGAAGCCAACAGTGACCACGGCTAAACGGGCACGCAAGAAAGCGGCATGACCAGCTGCATTGCGCTTCTGGCTAAACGACCGGCTGAGAGAAGACAACAAACATGACACTGATCCGAGAACTGATCTCCATCCCCGAGCAAGTACACCAAGGTGACTTTGTCCTGAAGCTGGCCGACGGCGTAACGCATGCGGAGGCAACGCTGCGCGACTATGTGGTGACGCCACAGCTCAATGCCTGCTTCAATGACGCGCTGACATTCATCAAGCAGGCCGTTCAGGGGGGTACCAGCAAAGCCGCGTACCTGCATGGCAGTTTCGGCGCCGGCAAGAGCCATTTCATGGCTGTCCTCAATCTGCTGCTTGACAACAACGTCGTAGCACGGTCGATGCCCGAGCTGGCCAATGTCGTGGCGAACCACAACGGGTGGACACAGGACCGCAAGTTCCTGCTTGTGCCGTACCACATGATCGGCGCGCGCAGCATGGAGTCGGCCATCCTGGGTGGCTATGCCGATTTCGTCCGCAAACGACATCCGGATGCCCCGATCCCGGGCTTCTACCTTTCCGAGCGGATGTTCCAGGATGCCGTGCGCATGCGCGAGCGCATCGGCGACGAGGCCTTCTTCCGTGATCTGAACTCAGGGGAAGATGCGGGCGGCGGCGACAGCGGCTGGGGCGACCTGAGCGGCGGGTGGGATGCAGCGAGCTTCGAAGCTGCGATGCTGGAACCGCCGAGTGGCGACGACCGTGTGCGGCTGGTCGGCGACCTGATTAGCCGGTATTTCACGGCCATCGCCGACGTGGCCGAAAGCCGGGGCGAGGCGTTCGTCCCGCTCGACGATGGGCTCAGCATCATGAGCCGCCACGCCGAGGCCTTGGGCTATGACGCGGTGATCCTGTTCCTGGACGAGCTAATCCTGTGGCTGGCCAGCCGGGCGGCCGATGTGAGCTTTGTCAGCAGCGAGGGCACCAAGCTCGTGAAGCTGGTGGAGGCCGGCAATGCCGACCGTCCCATTCCGCTGGTGAGCTTCGTGGCCAGACAGCGCGACCTGAGGGAACTCGTGGGCGAGAATCTGGCCGGCTCGCTTCAACTGCAGTTCAGCGACGTGCTGCGTCACTGGGAGGCACGGTTCCATCGCATCACGCTGGAGGACCGGAATTTGCCTGCCATTGCCGAGAAGCGGGTGCTCAGGCCGGTGTCCGAGGCGGCCCGACAAACACTGGGCGACGCCTTCGATGAATTCCAGAAGGTTCGTCCCGAGGTCTGGAATACCCTGCTGACAGAGACTGCGGACAAGGAGATGTTCCGCAAGGTCTACCCCTTCAGCCCGGCACTGGTGCAGACCTTGATTGCCGTATCCGCGGCATTGCAGCGCGAGCGCACCGCGCTGAAGCTGATGCTGCAACTGCTGGTCGACCGACGCGATGATCTGGAGCTGGGGCAAATCATCCCAGTCGGCGACCTGTTCGACGTGATCGCCGAAGGTGACGAGCCGTTCTCGGAGGCGATGCGCATCCACTTCGACAACGCAAAGCGGCTGTACAAGCAAAAGCTTATGCCGCACCTGGAGCGGCAGCACGGCGTTACCTGGGAGAACATTCGGATTGGCAATGCCGACCCGGCCAAGGCGAGGGTTTTGCGAAACGATGCGCGGCTGATCAAGACGCTGCTGTTGAGCGCGCTGGTGCCGGAAGTAGATTCTCTGAAGGCGTTGACGGCGCAACGACTCGCAGCGCTGAACCATGGCACGATCAAGTCGCCTATCCCGGGCCGCGAAACCCAAGACGTGCTGCGCAAGTGCAGGGAGTGGGCGGCGGACATCGGTGAGATCAAGGTCACAGATGACACCAACCCGTTAATCACGATCCAGGTGACGGGCGTGGACATCGAGCCCATCGTGCGGGGCGCGGCGTCTAACGACAATCCGGGGAACCGGCGGCGCCGGGTGCGTGAGATGCTGTTTGAGCAGCTCGGGGTGACCGACACCAACGACATGTTCGCGACCTACCCGGTGCTGTGGCGCAATACGCGGCGTGAGGTCGAGGTGCTGTACGAAAACGTCCGCGAGATGTCGGACGAAAAGCTACGTGGGCGCCCTGGCACCTGGACGGTAGTGATCGATTTCCCGTTCGACGACCCGAAGTTCACGCCAGCGGACGACCTTGCCCGCCTGGCCGCCTACCGGGGCGATGACACGCAGGCGCTGGTGTGGATGCCGTCATTCTTCAGCGCCAAGGCGCAGCATGATCTGGGCCGTCTGGTAGTGCTGGACTACATCCTGACCGGCGAGCGCTTCAACGACTTTGCCGCTCACCTTGCACTGGTGGACCGGAGCCCGGCCCAGGCGCTCCTGCGCAACCAACGCGACCAATTGCAGCAACGGGTTCGACAATACCTTGAGGTGGCCTACGGCATTGCAGGTGACTCTCGCGACGCGGTGGTGAACCCGTTGTCCCCTGAAGACCAGTTCCGGTCGCTGGATCAAACGCTGACGCCCCAGTCGCCGGTGGGGGCGAATCTGAAATTGGCCTTCGAGGCATTGCTCGATCAGCTGTTCAGGCATCAATACCCCGCACACCCGGTTTTCGATGCCGAGGTGAAGCCCGCCGTAGTCAAGAAGGTGTGGCCCGAGCTGGAACGCGCCCTCTCGGCCAGCGATGGACGCGCACCGGTCGGCGACCGGGTGGTGCGGCAGTTGATCCGCTCGATCGCTGACCCGGTGCAGTTGTGCAAAACCGGCGAGACCCACGTTGTGCTGGCCGATCACTGGCGTTCGCATTTCCTTCGCTCCCAAGCCAAAGAGGGCGCGTTGTTCACGGTGGCCAGCCTGCGCAAATGGATCGACGAACCGCTTGCGATGGGACTTCCGGCAGAGGTGCAGAATCTGATCATCCTCACCTTCGCAGGGCAAACCAATCGCCGCTTCGTGCTTCGTGGGGGCCCCTACACGCCCGGTATCGACCAGATGCCGGACGAGCTGGAGTTGCGTGAGCAGACCCTGCCGGAACAGGGCGACTGGGAAGCGGCATGCGCGCGTGCGGCTGCCCTGTTTGGCTTGACGGTACCCACTTCGCGAAATGCGAGCAACGTAGCCAAGCTGGTTGAAGAAGTTCAGCGCAAAGCACGTGAGGTACGGGAGTCGATTGGCAGCCTTGTCACCACGCTGAACGACAAGTCGGCTCTGTTTCCGTCGGCTGGCGACAACCAGCGCCTGAAGACATCACGTTCGGCACTGGCACTGCTGGCCAGCCTGTTGAGCGCTGAAGGCGCCGCAGTCGTCACGGCCCTCGCTAACGCACCGGTCGAAACCTCTGAGACCGCCATGGGCCAGACATTGGCCAAAGCGAGAACGCTGGACGAAGCCGCGCGCACCGCGGCCTGGGAGATTTTCGAGGCGATGAAGGTACTCGCCGACGACCGGCAGGCGGCAGCACGGGCGATCGTGTCCAAGGTGGGCGAGGCATTGGCTGCTGATGAGCAGGCGATTGAACTGAAGCCAGCGCTTGGTGAGCAGGGCCGCAGGGCGGTCAGCTTGCTCACCGTCGCGCCAGCGCCGGTGCCAGCACGAACACCTACAGTCGAGGGTACGCCACCCCTGCCATCAGCGGCGCCTGCGCCCACAGCTACGGACGGCGTGGCTCCCCAGCCGACGGTCATCGTGCAGGAGTCGCAGGCAGCCGACCTTGCAAGCCCGCAGGCCCTGGCTTTGCTCGATCAACTTCACGCCGAGCTGGACCACGATGCTGATCTGAGGCTCTCGATCTCGTGGCGCCTCGCCAAGCCGGGGAGCCGCAAGTGAACCAGGGAGCCGGCCCGTTGTCTCTTCCGCAGATCGAGGCGCAGGCGCTCGCGGTGCTGGACCGCGCCAGCGACGCCAATGTCATCGCAATTCAGGCCAAGATCAGAGCAAGCTGGCCTGAAGCCATCACCCTGTCGGGCAGAGAGTTTCAGCTGCGGTGGTGCGAAAGCTCCTTGATGGCCCGCGAGGCGCTGTCCGCGCTGGAGGAGGTAGGCAGCGAGCAAGCCCAAACAGGGCTCATCTTGCTGACGCCACTGGCCGCACGCGACCTCGGTGACGATGTCGTCGCGCGACTGGCGCGCGCCCAGGTTTTCCAGCCTGACGCCTGGGGCATGGTGCAGCAGCTATTCAAGGCGCGAGAGATAGACGCGAGGCTCAGCCGCTTCAGGTGGATGGCCCAACTGCTTGTCGATCGGGCCAGCATGGGGGCCTATCCGCCAGTTCCGAACGGCTTCCTCGACATGGACACGGCGTGGCGACACGTGCTGGGTCGATGCTTGACCTTGGATGTATCGAGGCCGGATGCGGCGATCCTGTTGAACTGGTCACTAGGCGCCGATTCGGCAGGCCTGTTCGCCGATCTGCCCGATACTGCGAAACCTCAAATTGCGGGTTGGCTGGGCGACGCGGCGGGGTCCGTGGGAACACTCATCATGCGGTGCGTCACGGCCGGGAATACGGCAGACGCATTGCCACTCGGCCTGGTCTGCGGCGTGGTGTTGTCGCCTCTCGGCGAAGGTGTCCACGATCTTGCAGCAGCGGCGATCCGACTCGAACGATACTTGGGCGACCGACGAATCGACGTTGCCGACGGGCGCATGTGGGCCGGAGAAGCGGCGAAGGTGTTGAAGGCTTTGACAGCTACGCTGCGTCGTACGGTGAACGAACGTGCTGAAGCGCTGCTTCGAGAACTGCACGTCGATGCGCATGCGCACTTGAGCGATATTCTCGCGTTGGGCCTGGATCAGCGGCTCGGGCTGCTGGCGATAGCGCTGAATGCGTTCATGGCCGATCCGTCGAAGGTGAGTCTTGAAACCGCTGAACGGGTTGCCGATTCGGCCTTGGATCATGCGCATGCCGACCCAGCAAGCACCCGCATGCTGCGCGTGAAGATGGCGCTGAGGCTGTGTCGTTGGATGGTGGCCGCTCAACCAGAGAGCAAGGGCCGGGGGAGTCGATCTGCGCCGGGGTTTGCGGACTTGGCCCACGATTATGCCCGCGAAGGAGCATTCGTCGATTGGGCGCGCTTCAAACTGATTGGCGGCGACGAACTTCCCGATCTCTCTTCGGCCTTTGTCGCGTTGCGGGACGCGGCGCGCGCGAAGGCAGAAGCGTTCAACCAGATCTTTGCTCAAGCGTTGCAGGTCTGGAACCGAGAACCCAGAGCCGAGCCTGCCTGCATGCCCGTGGAGGCCATTGTCGAACGCCTGGTCGGCCCGCTGGCGCAGCAGGCGCCGGTGATGTTGCTGGTGGCGGATGGTCTGAGCTACAGCATTTTCCGCGAGCTTTGCGAAGACCTGGAGGCGCTGGGGTGGGACGAGCATGTCGCCGGCCCGCCGCCGACACTTTCGGTGGGGATCGCGGCCCTGCCCACAATCACTGAAGTGAGCCGCACCAGCCTGTTGTCCGGCCGCCTGATGGTAGGAGCCGCACCACAGGAGAAGACCGCGTTCTCGACGCATGCTGCACTCGTGAATGCATCTCGCGCTGGTGCACCGCCAGTAGTCTTCCACAAGGGCGACCTCTCAGACGCCGAGGGCCTGTCATCCACGGTGCGTGATGCCATCGCCTCGATGCAGCAGCAAGTGGTGGCTGTGGTGTACAACGCGGTCGACGACCAGCTGAGCGGATCGAACCAGATTAATATTCGATGGTCGATTGACGACCTGAGGCTCCTCGGCCCGTTGCTTAGCGAAGCGCGACGCGCGCGACGTGTCGTGATCGTCACGGCCGACCATGGTCACGTGATCGACGACGGCACCGTTCAGCGAGGTCATGGCGATGGCGACCGTTGGCGCCTCCCTTCTGGTTTGCCGGACGCGAGCGAATTGGTCTTTGAGGGCGGCAGAGTGAGAACCGTATCCGGCAGCACTGTGGTTTGCACATGGTCGGAGAGGGTACGACATGGTGCCAAGAAGAACGGCTACCACGGTGGCGTCTCGGCACAGGAGGTCGTAGTCCCGCTGAGCGTGTTCGCGCCACGCGGCATGTCGCTGAATGGCTGGCAGCCTGCAGCGGCGCTACAACCAGATTGGTGGGCACCATTCCGCGTTGCGGAGCCTGCAATGCCTGATGATTCGCAGATGTTGTCGCGGAAGCTGCCGAAGCCGAAGCCCTTGGCAATGCCGCAGCCGGATCTGTTTGGCGCGGCGGCCCCCGCAGCGGCAACTGCGCCCACAGTGGACTGGATAGAAGCGCTCCAGTCGTCACCCGCCTACGTCGCCCAGAAGGCACTGGCCGCACGCGTGGCGCCCGCCGACGACGACGTGCGGTCACTACTGGATGCGTTGGCGGCCCGCGGCGGGAAACTCTCAAAGGCGGCGCTCGCGCAACGCTTGGGCATGCCCGCCATGCGCATCAGCGGATTCGTCAACGCCGCGAAGCGCGTGCTCAACGTGGACCAAGCCGCTGTGCTGGTCCTCGACGAGACGGGGGGTACGGTGGAACTGAACCGGGAACTGCTGTCTCGCCAGTTTCAGGTGACGATACGGTGAGGGCCCACAAATGACCAGTCCACAACGAAGAGCCGAGGTCATCGAGGCACTGAGGCGCGGCACGGTGCCCAAGGCGGGCCTGGATGGGCTGGCTGTAGGCTACGGCCGCCTTCTGGCAACGCTCGACGAAGAGCTGAACGCCGTGGCTGCCGGACGCGGAGCGTTCAAGGCCATACGCGGCGAATACGGCTCGGGCAAGACCTTCTTCGGGCGTTGGCTGCAGGAGCGGGCCAGAGCGCGCGGCCTTGCGACCAGCGAGGTGCAGATCTCCGAAACTGAGACGCCCCTGCATCGATTGGAAACGGTCTACCGCCGCCTCGTTGAGCGAATCGCAACGGCGGACAGCGGCGAAGGTGCATTCCGAGGCATCGTCGATGGGTGGTTCTACGCATTGGAACGAGATGTGCTGGAGGACGCCAGCCTCGACCCGGCCGACGACGCGACGCTTCTGGCTAAGACAGAGGCGTTGATGGAGGCGAGGCTCGCCAGCGTCACCAAGGTGGCGCCTGCGTTCTCCGCCACGCTTCGCGCTTACCGCCGCGCGCTGCAGGTCGGTGACAACGCCATAGCCGATGGGTTGATGGCCTGGCTCAGCGGTCAGCCCAACGTTGCGGCATCGGTTCGTCGCGCCGCAGGGGTGAAAGGCGATATCGACCATTTCGGCGCGACCAACTTCTTGTCCGGACTGCTGACCATGTTGCGAGACTCGGGGTACGGCGGTCTGCTGCTGGTCCTGGATGAAGTCGAAACCCTGCAACGCATGCGTGCCGACACGCGCGAACGGGGCTTGAATGCACTGCGACAGTGGATCGACGAAATCGACGCCGGCCACTTCCCTGGTCTGTATCTCCTGATCACGGGCACCCAGGCCTTTTACGAAGGCCCACAAGGTGTTCAGCGCCTCGCACCACTGGCACAACGACTGCACGTCGACTTCGGCACGGACTCAAGGTTCGACAACCCCCGGGCGGTGCAGGTGCGCCTGCCGGCGTTCGGCCACGACTCACTGATCGAAGTCGGCCGCAAGGTCCGCAACATCTATGTCGAAGGGTCGGATGCGGCAGACAGGATTCGCGCTTTGGTCGACGATGCGTACGTCGAGTCTCTGGCCAAGGCGGTCACCGGAAACCTGGGGGGCAAGGTCGGGGTGTCGCCGCGGTTGTTCCTCAAGAAGCTGGTGGCAGACGTGTTGGATCGCGTCGACCAGTTCGAGGACTTCGATCCTCGGAAGCACTATGCGTTGACGATTTCCGAGAATGAGATGACTGCTCAGGAACGTGCGGCAGTCGGCGTGGACTCGGTCGATGACATCGATCTGTGAGCGTCTAACTCCATCCGGCCGGCGCCCATGAGCGTTGAGCCCTTCGAGCGTCTACACGGGGCGTTGCAATACCACATCGTCAACTCGATGGGCTGGAAGGGCTTGCGCTCCACGCAGGCCGATGCCGTAGCGCCGATCCTGGAAGGAAAACATTGCCTCATCCTCGCGCCGACTGCTGGTGGCAAGACAGAGGCAGCATCCATCCCCATCTTGTCGCGCATGGCGACCGAGCAGTGGCCTGGGCCTAGCGTTCTCTACGTGTGTCCCATCAAGGCACTTCTCAACAATCTCGAATCGCGCCTTTCGCGCTATGCCGGCTTTGTCGGCCGGACCGTCCAGGTCTGGCACGGTGACATCGGGCAGGGGGCGAAGGCGCGTGCCCGGCGCTCTGCTCCGGACATCCTTTTGACCACTCCCGAGTCGCTTGAAGGAATGCTCATCTCCACGAAGGTGGATCGAGCAATCTGGTTTGGGAACGTGCGCGCCGTCATCGTTGACGAACTGCATTCGTTTGCTGGTGACGACCGAGGCTGGCATTTGCGTGCAGTCATAAAACGCATCGAGGCCTACGCAAAGGAGCCTATCCAACGAATAGGTCTGTCAGCGACCGTAGGCAATCCTTCGGAGCTGCTCGACTGGTTTGCTGGCATTGGCGCGCGGCAAGTTATCGGTTCTTCGTCGATCAGCACGGATGCCGATGTGACCATCGACCATGTTGGGTCGCTCGCCAATGCGGCAACGGTGATCTCGCGCCTGCACCGTGGTTCGAAGCGATTGGTCTTTTGCGATAGCCGCTCGAAGGTTGAAGAGTTGGCAAGCGCGCTTCGCAATCTGAACACGCGGACGTTTGTGTCGCACTCGTCTTTGAGCGCTTCAGAGCGAAAACTGGCCGAGACGGCGTTTGCTGAGGAACAAGACTGCGCTATCGTTTCCACGAGCACGCTAGAACTGGGTATCGATGTCGGCGATCTTGACTACGTGATTCAGATCGACTCGCCGAGCACGGTGTCATCGTTTCTCCAGCGTATGGGTCGCACGGGACGACGGCACGGCAGCCGTCGGAACTGCCTCTTTTTGACCACGACGGACGAGGCGTTCCTGCTGGCCTGCGCGATCACCACGTTATGGCGGGAAGAGTACGTCGAGCACATCAAGCCGCCGCCCATGCCGTGGCACATTGTGGCGCAGCAGATGATGGCGATCGTGCTCGAGCGGCCGGGTCATCCGTCTCGTGAGGTCATGGATATCGTCCGCAAGCAATTCCCGGAACTTGACGGAGCCACGATCTCGACCGTATTCGAGTTCATGGCGTCCAAGGGCATCCTGTTCGACAACGTCGGCCTGGCATCAATGGGGGCCAAGGGTGAAGAGCTTTTTGGCCGCGCTCATTTCCTCGATCTGCTGTCATCGTTTACGAGCCCGATGGTGCTTGCGGCGCGCCACGGCTTGACAGAGTTAGGGTATGTGGATCCGACCGCAGTTCAGCGCCCGAAGGAAGGCCCCGCTGTTCTCTTGCTGGGAGGTCGAAGCTGGAAGGTCGTATCTGTCGACTGGCCCAAGCGAACGGTGTGGGTGGAGCCGACATCAGAGAAAGGGAAGACTCGTTGGCTCGGCACGTCGAGGTGGCTGAGCTTCGATGTTTGCCAGGCAATGCGTCGAACATTGCTGAATGGGGACGAATCAAAGCTGACGCTCTCGAAGAGGGCCGTTCGTGAGCTTGATGAGGTTCGCGATCTCATCGGCGCGCCCGGGTGCCAGGGTTCGGTTCTTGTCGAGCACTTGCCATCGGGGCGGGTTCGCTGGTGGACATTCGCAGGCGGCGCCGTCAACAGCACGCTGGCACTCAGGGTTGGTGGGCAGGAACGCATTCTGGTCGACGACCTGTGGGTGGAAACAGACCCCGGTTTTACCCTCGGTACAGCGTTAGGCGCACAGCCCTATCCAAACTCTGCACCGGATCTGGCCGCCGCTGGCCCGCGTGATCACGAGTTGAAGTTCTCTGCCTGCCTGCCCGCGGGCTTGATCACGTCCACGATTACCAGCCGGACCCTCGACGACGAAAATCTGGAACGACTGAGTGCCAAGGTATGAGAGGTAGTGCCCACTTGGGCCGTTCACACACGCGGCGACGCTGGCCGCCGCCGAGACCTTCGACACCAGCAGCATCGGCCCCGCGCCCGAACGCGGACATCGGGACGGCGCGGCCATCAATTTTTTGGTCTATGGTGTGTTGACAATCGATGCCAAGTCGTCCCCGGTGATGCCGCAGCGACGGAATATACGGATGTGATCTCGAGCTCGAAACGAAAGGCTAAAGAACATGGCTGCGCCAAGGGATGACTTCTCACAGTCAACGAAGGAAATTTTGGCCAAGCGCTCCGGGCAGTGTTGCTCAAACCCGGACTGCGGCCGCGTTACCAGCGGCCCACACGAGGACGACGATAAGGCAGTCAACCTTGGCGTAGCGGCGCACATCACCGCCGCGGCTCCCGGCGGCCCGAGATACTACGAAAAGCTCGCGCGGACGGAGCGGTCTAGTATCGGAAATGCTATTTGGCTCTGTCAGAGCTGCGCAAAGCTCGTCGATAGCGACGTTAGGCGCTTTCCGGAAGAACTTCTAGTGATATGGAAACGGAAACACGAGGAGCGAACGAAACGAAAGATGACGGGGATCGACGTTTCCAGCGGGGCGCTTGAGTCCGGCACGTTAAACATATCCGCTATCTACGCGCACCCGTCCGGAGACAATCTTGCTTGTATAGTCGACGTTCGGGTATCTAACCCGGGTCGCACGGATATCCTCATAAATGCGATTGAATTCGAAGTTTTGGAGTTTCTAAGAAAATTCCCACTGGGTAAGGCATCTTTCTCGGCAACTTACGACATTGACATCAGCGAAACCATCGAATACATGGCAAAGGCTGAGTGTCAAGTGGCGCAGATTCTGAAACCCGGCGAAGCAGATCGCTTCGCAATCGCATTGTCGGCCACCTCATTAGCCGCAGTATGCGCTTGCTGGAAATTCGCTGTTCGACTGAAAACCAATTACGGCGTTTTCAGGGGGCCTGATATCGAGCTAATGATTCCCGCGGGCGAGCCAGACTTAACGGTCGACGCTGTTAGGCGATTACTAAAGGAAAAAGTCGTAGGGCAACTCTCAAAGCACGCGGACCACCTTGAGCGCAATCCAGACGACCGCCAGTACATTGTGAACCCGAGGCCCGGTCCGTATGGAGGCTTCACCACGATGATGGCCGAATCGCTGTTTGAGTATTCTGGACCACTGTCAATTCTCGATATGGGATAGTTTTGCACCGTCCGCCGTTTCGCCCGCGATCCAACGCGCTTGAATTGCGTTGACTTGTCGTCAAACGGCCGAGTCTTCGCTTCGTCGATCAAACGGCCACTATCGGAGTGCCAATTGATAATACTCCTGCGCTGCCGGTGTAGACTTCATTCGGGCAAACAGCTCGAGGGTCAGCTATGTCGCAATGTTCGGTGCAAGCAGCCGATTGGCCGGCGGTGGTTCAAGCATGGGGCTCGATTCTCGCGATATTGGCTATCGGAATCGTAGCTTGGTGGCAGTCTAGCCGCGCGCAATCGCTCATGCTCGCGACGATCGAGCAGCAGCGCAAAGAGGACAATCATCGTACCGCCGATACGCTGCTTGCCATGGCAGAGAGCGCCCTTAAGCTCCAAAAACACGTGGCGGCAAAGTTGAACTCACGCGAAGCCATTTACGAAGCGGCGGAAGATAACAGAATGCCGTTTGAAATGCCCGAAGTGAACGCGCTTGTGACGTCATTCGATGCGATAGAGCTGCACGCGCTACCTGCGGCACTGATCCCGCTGACTCTGATGGTCCGATCGTCGTTGAGACAGTTCCGCGACAAGATAGTGATGGTATTTGATCTGCACAAGAAAATGGATGCTGCGCAATTTGACGACTTCTTCGCGACGATGGCATCGATGCAAAAGTCGATGGAAGACACCATTTCCGACATGAGCCGCATACTCGGCGATATTTCGACAGAACTCGCGCTGGCGGTGAAGGCTAACTAGTAATGCGTCCCGGTAAACCCACGTCGCGAATGTCAGGGCTTGCGACGATAGCGGACAAGCATTCGAGCGAGGTGCACGACCGAAAAGGGGCGACAAGAGCCTTTCATTTCTTTCGAAGACATTTTCTACCGCCCTCGCTGTTTTCCCTTTAGGTTCCAACTGAGTCGAGCGTGCCTGATGCGTTCTCGAGCGCTTTGATTGCACGGATCACACGCCCACCTAATCCCTGCGTGTTGATTTCAGACGTCCCGTCCCGATCCATCGAGACGTTCAGCTCCTGAGCCAGCGTCCTCAGTTCGGGCATCACCACTGGAACGGGGATGCCGTTACGCTCAATGGTGATCTTGGTTCCTCGGCGTAGGATGACCAACTCTCCGAACGAGACCTCTTCATCGCTCTCCGTCGACGGCGCGTAAGTGATCAGGGGGGCGCCGTTGATGAGCTCAATGATTGCATCCACCGCGTCGACCGTCCCTACTCCCCACTGGTTGGAGAGAGCATAGGTTTTTCCGTTCTCCCTGAACAAATCCTTATCCTTTGAGTAGTAGCGCTCGATGGGCTCGCCACCACACGCGGTTTTGAACGCTGACTCGCTCAGTGAACCGTCGGCCAAAAGAAACATGCCGTTCCCCTTGCTCGGCACAGCTTGGACGATTTGCTCAATCGAAACCCCGCGGCGCAGTGCCTTCGCGACAACCTCGTACACGAGGCGACGCTTGGGCAGGTTCGTGAACACCGTCTCGTCACCCTCGAAAACGTCATAGCGTGTCAGGTCACGTTGCGTGGCGCTGGCTGCCGCCAACTCGATTGACTTCTCCCGGACCGCCACCTGATATTGCGCCGCCTCGGGAAGTGGGATGACTTGCTGAATGTCCACGAGGACGCGGTTGTCTACCAGGTGCGGTCTCAGTTGGACACACCGGAGATCCAAACCTTGTTTGTTCAGCCACAAAACGGCTGTGGTTAGCTCCGTCGGAAATTCGGCCGCAGCCAACACGATCCGTACGGTCTCCGACAAAGCCACCGGTCCTTCCTCTTTGTCGAGAAACTCCCGAATCACCTGTTCTGGGTCTGCCGACGATTTTGTGTTTTTAAGGTAATCACGATGTGCCTCCACCGCTTGATCGAACCGCATCGTAGAGACCATCGCCGCGTACCGCAGCGCCTGCAGTTCCATGTGAACACCCTTTTCGCGCTTCAGCTCGACGACTACCAGCCTACATTCTTCATCCAAGCAAAGCAGGTCAATCCTCCTGCCGGACTTATCCCAGTCACCGTATTCCTCCGCTAGGACCATTGTCCTTATGCCCGGAGTAATCGCAGCAATGTGCGTTTGTACGGCCTTTTGAATGTCATCGCGCTCGCGGAGCTGCAATGCGGTGAAAGTGGTTGCGGCGATTGGTTTGAGTTGTTGCCCGGCCATCTCGTAAAGCGGCATATGTTCTCCCGTGGATTTATAGAATCTCGGAGCAGCATAGCAGTGACGCGCGTCGCGGTGCGCCCATCCTGAAACGGGCCATATTCAGAAGCCCAGTTTCGGAGTTCTGCTATCTTCATCCATTCGAGGACCGCTGTCGCACATAGAGGGAGAGCGAGCGGCGGATAATTCCTCCTCAGATCGTCCTCTGTTCCTTTGTGTGGATCGATCAATCCGATAAGCGAGCGGACACTCAGGCGCAGAGAATTAGGCGCGGGCTGAGGCTACATCGATGAATGCTTGCCGGCGCTCGCCTAGAGGAGGTCCTCGATCTCGATAACCCCAAGGTTCTTCGGGTTCAACAACTGGGCGGACTTGCTCTTGACGTGCACGTCACCTTCAACCCGAACCATCTTCGAGTTGTCGTGCGCCACGACTGCCTGATGATAGTCATCGCCCGTCAGCTCGACTTGCACCTTGCGCTCGACGTCACCAACGGTTGAGTCGATGGTGATCGTGCCTGACGTTTCGCCCTTCGCCCTGCTCAGCTTCGTGATGTAGCCAATCAGCCTGCGCTCAGGAAGGATGTAATCGCCCTTGTAGTAGCCCGTCGCCTTTTCCAACGCCTCAACGTACTTGCCATTGAACATAAACTTTTCTGGCTTGGTCTCGAAGAGTGGGCTTGGCGCTGCCGTCACTGTGATCTCGAAGGTCCGGTTGTGCTTTTCACCGCTGAAGCCTAGCAACGCATCGCACATGTTAGAACTTGCACCAGCGAGAACAGCCTCGTCAAACGCGCCGAGGTCGCCCTTCTCTTCGTAAGTCGCAGTCGCCTTCTCTAGTGCACTCAGGCCGGCGACAAGGTTCGACGTAATTGCTTGCGCAAGCGGGATCGTGGTCACCATCTTTGGCCCAACGGCAACCGTCTGCGCTGGAGCGATAACGTTGACGACGTAGCTTCCAATCTCGGTCTGCCCTAGCAACAGCGTCTCAAGGTATTCCTTCGCCTCCTTTGGAGCACCCCGGGTGAATTGCTTGCGCTTCACGTAAAGCGACCGCGCTGCCGCAGACAAAAGATCCTTAGCCTTCGCGATCAGTAGAACGCCATCGTTGATCGGGATCGTCCCGTCGTTCGTGTCGTCATGGACCACACGAATAGTGATGACATTTGCGAACAGCCGCTTGACTTCGTTCAGAACCTCAGGGACTGCGCGTTCCTCAAAGGACGCGATCGACGCGAGAGCGTCGCGAATCCGCTGCCAGTAGTCCTTGACGTACGAGAGCGGCAGGACCACCTCGGCGTCTTCGTTGTCCTGCCGGTGCCAGATCGTTGCGACGTTGCGAATCTTCCCGTCTTCGAACCACTGCTTGTGTTGTAGGTATGCCCTTAGCTGGTCGGGGGACACCTCACGGTCGAGGCGGCGATCGGAGCTAGTCATAGCCACTCCCCCTCGCTAGCGCGATCCATCATAGCCTTTAGGGTCTCGGCCGTTAGCCGTTGATTCAGCGGAATCGAGACCGTCACCGTGTTCACGTTGTCAGTCGACTGGTAGTCACGCAGCGAAAGCCAGTAGCAGTTTTTGTGAAGCTCGATGTGCTCGTCGTTGTGTCCGATCCAGTGCTCAACATCCTCAGGTACAAGCAGCACCGCGAGGTAGCGCGGGGAGGCGAAGTCAGAGCCCCGGAGGTCGTCGTAGTTCTTGCGGGGAAGTGGGAACTTGATCACTTCGCCATCTACAAGATCTTGAGAGGTGCACTTGAGCTGAAACTCGATTTGAGGGCTGCGAACGAGGTGCCCGTGGTATCCCTTACTCTTGAAAGCAACATCAATGCTGTCATCGTCAACGGATGACGAGGTACGGTTCAGTCCCGCATGTGCGGCGAGAGCGCACACGTAGGCGTAGTTAAACTCCTCTTTCTGCTTCTGCGGGTCCATGCGCGCGTGTATTCGTTTTTTATATAATCGTACAGTAGCATGATTTCCCTCCGCTGCCGAAACCCTCGGCATTCGTGACCGGCTTTCTCCTTGGGGGTCGTTGGAACAGGAGATTCGAATGGCAGGTCATTGGCCAGCAGCGGAAGCCCAGAGAAGAAGCTCGACCAACCGCAATCGCTGCAAAGCGGCCGATGGGCGTCGCACCTCGAAGGACCGCATAACGGGTCGACAAGAGGCTGTCGTGCCTGCCCGCCAGCGGCCATTCACGAACCCGGCGATGTGCTCATAGGAGGCTGGACCGCGGTTACAGATTCGCTTTCTGACCTGCCCATTAAGATAAGTATTCTTATCTCTGTGGAAACGTTTCAGGACTAAACTCGATGTCATGAAAATCCGCCTCACATCCTCCTCCGCTTCTGCGCCGACGCCGGACACATTTCCCGATGCCGACTCGCTCGCTGCGCTGCGTGCCTGGTACGCAGGCCTGCCGGCTCGGGAAGCGATCAAGCGTTACCTGCCGGGCAGCGTGCGCGAGGGACAGTCCGCACGTGGCATCCTCGGGCGCATCCGTCGCCAACTGGTTGCCGTGGCTCGTGGTCTTCACCGCGACGATTTCGCCGTGCTGTTCGCGCATCCGGCGTCCGAACGTATCGAGCGGACCAGAGCGGTGATGCAAGCGATCGGGATGCTCCGGTCGCTGCCGGCGCCGGAGCCGCAGATCAGCGACAACATCGAACGATGGTTCCCCGCCAGAACCGGGAAGGCGCTGCGCGCACACGGCATTAGCACGCTGGCCGATCTGACTTTGCGGATTCCCCGCCGGCGCCAGTGGTGGAAAGCCGTGCCGGGGCTCGGCCCAGCAGCCGCACGACGGATCGAGGCGTTTTTCGCCGCGCATCCCGCGCTGACGGAGCGGGCGCGCGCCCTGATCACGACCTCCGGTCCGGGCCCGGTCGTCCCGTGGGAATCGCTGCGTCTGCCGCACGAGGTCGATGGTTCGTCGGGCACGTTTCGCGCGCCGTGGCACACCTGCACGCTCGACGCCAACAACGATTACGCCGCCGTGCAGGCATGGCTGTCGCTGCACGAATCCACCGCGACGCAGCGTGCCTACCGCAAGGAAGCCGAGCGCCTGATCCTCTGGGCGATCGTCGAACGTGACCGCGCCCTGTCGTCGCTAACGACGGAGGATGCAATCGCGTACCGGGGTTTCCTGCGGCGACCAACGCCGCGCGAGCGCTGGGTGGGGCCCGTGCGAGCCCGCACCTCGCCGGAATGGCGGCCGTTCTCCGGCGGGCTGTCAGCGCGATCGTCCGCCTACGCGCTGTCGGTGCTCGGGGCGATGTTCCGCTGGCTGATCGAGCAGCGCTATCTGCTGGCGAACCCGTTCGCTGGCGTCAAGGTCCGCGCCACCAGTCGCTCAACCGTGCTCGACACATCCCACGCCTTTACCGAGGGCGAGTGGCTGCTCGTGCGTAGCATTGCAGACGGACTCGAGTGGTCGTATGGCTGGGCAGCACCGGCGGCGCAACGCCTGCGGTTCGTGCTGGACTTCGCGTATGCGACCGGCCTGCGCGTCAGCGAACTGGTCGGCGCCCGCCTCGGCAACATCGAAGCCGACGCCCGTGGCGATCATTGGGTGAGCGTTATCGGGAAAGGTCGCAAGGCGGGTAAAGTTGCGCTGCCACCCAAAGCCCGCACTGCGCTGGACCGCTATCTGCTGGAGCGAAAGCTGCCGGTCACGCCGGCCCGGTGGCATCCCGACACGCCGCTCATCGGCAGCCTCGAGCAGGAAAGTGTGGCAGGTATCAGCGGTGTACGGCTATGGGAGATCACGCGGCGATTCTTTGCGAAAGCGGCCGAAGTCATCGAGGCAGACAATCCGGTGCTCGCGGAAAAGCTGCGTCGGGCAACCCCTCACTGGACTCGGCACACCCATGCAACTCATGCCCTCGCGCGCGGCGCGGAGCTTACCACCGTGAGGGACAATCTGCGCCATGCGTCGATTGCAACGACATCGATCTACCTGCACAGCGATGACGTGAAGCGTGCCAGGCAAATCCGCGACGCATTCGCTGACTGATAGGCCCAACCTTAGCGCGCGTGTTGGCGTGGTGTTGTCAGCCTGACAGACGGTTTTTCACTTAATGGAGGGGTTGCAACTTTACGTCAATCGGCCGCAAACCCTTGACCCATAAGACCCACCGTTGCGACATCCTTCTAAAATCAAAAAAGTCTCAACTTTAGTAGCGAATTCGTACCAACTTTAGTTCGTTTGACAGCGCCGACGACACGCCACTGGTCATCCCGTTCAGGGGAAAGAGCCGCTGCCTGTCGCGTTCAGCCGTGCACGATGCGATCAAAAGCGTGTTTGGCAACGCCGCGACCTGGCTGCGCGCCCGCGGACCTGAGCTCACGGATCGCGCCGATGAACTGGACCTGCGTCGGCGCACTGGCTGCGACACACATCAGGCTCGCACCAGGCCGACGGCGGTGTCGACCTGCGCACGGTGCGCGACAATCTCGGTCACGTGTCGCTGAACACCACGAGCCTCTACCTGCATGAGGAAGAGGACAAACGCCATCGCGAAACCGTGAAACGCCACCGGATGAACTGGGAGGCGCCACCTGCAGCTGGGCCCGGGTCCACGAAGAACGGCTCCTGACCTTCCTCCGGGGATGGATCCGGCCGCTCGCTTCCCCCTAGGCGGTAAGGCCTTGGCGTTCGCGACATGGTTGCGGCACCGGCGAACAGATCAACCAGCGGCGGCTGCCACGGCCTGCACTGGTTAAAGCGGCCTCCTGAAAGTCGATGTGCTGAAGCACCGCGCGGGTCTAGCTGAGTCAGCGTGATCCACTCTGGCTATCCAACTCCCGATATTCTGTGCTCCGGGGCTTGACTCAATGACAAGTCCGTCTGCCGGACCGTCGCCTCAACCTGGCAGAACCTCTTACCGCCAGAAGTTAGTCAGTCCTGTGGTCATCGCAGCAACGATAGTGCGATCGTCGATGGAGATCGGCCATAGACAGCCGAACTAGCTCGCACTGGGCTGAACCGCTCGCCCGATGTTGCGCAAAAACGCATTTCACGCGAAGGTTTCCTGCACATCGGACGAGGTCTGGTCCGCTACCGCAAACACACAAACTGCCATATTTAACTTCCCCGTCTGCTCTTCGAGCGACTGCGCTGCGGCTGCCGCCTGCTCCACGAGCGCTGCATTACGCTGGGTCAGAATATCTATCTGCTCGGCCGCCTGATTGACCTCCTCGATCCCAAGACTTTGTTCGGTCGACGCGTCAGCAATCTCGCCGACTATCTGCGCAACCTGGCCGATGGCATGTTTAACCTGTGCGATAGTGCCGCTGACCTCGGAGGCCTGCTGTGTGCCCCCCTGCACCAGCGCGGTGGACGATCCTATGAGGCCTTTGATTTCCTTGGCTGCTGACGAGGAACGATGTGCAAGCGCCCGGACCTCGCTGGCGACCACCGCGAAACCTCGGCCCTGTTCGCCGGCCCGCGCCGCTTCGACAGCGGCGTTAAGCGCGAGAATATTGGTCTGAAAGGCAATGCCCTCAATCAGACCTGTGATCTCGGAAATTCTGGTTGAGCTTTGGTTGATTGCTCTGATCGTTTCGACCATACTTTGAACTGCTTCGACTCCCGTTTCAGCCATACTGGCCGCGTTCGCCGCCAGGAGCTTTGCGTGCTGCGCGTTGTCGGCCCCCTGTTTAACCGTCTCCGTCAGTTGCGTCATGCTGGCCGCAGCCTTTTCCAGAGACGCAGCCTGCTCCTCCGTTCGGCAGGAAAGGTCCGCATTGCCGGCTGCGATCTGTCTTGTTGCAGTCCCAACGGTTTCCGCCGCCATCAGGACAGCACAAATTGCCGCTGAAAACCGCCCGATCAGCTCATTGAAAGCCGAAGCCGTATAGCCGATCTCATCCATCCTCTCCACAGGAGCCCGACATGTCAGATCGAGCGTGCGGCTTGTCCTGTTGAGTGCAGCCTGAATTCTGTCGAGACTGCTCCCAAGCAGTCTCATCTGGTGCCACACGTATGCACAAGCCATCGAACCGCCAACCGCGATCAGAACGGCCATGATCGTCACGATTCGCCTATAAGCAACGTGATCGTGATGGCGCGAATCATCGGCCTCCTTGCTCAGAGCGTCAGAGAGTTGGTCGATTTCTCGTCCCATCGATATGGCGTACGGACGTACATTTTGTGCCATCACGGCAGCCGCATATCTCATATCGCCGCTGCGGCCCAACCTCACGGCTTCAGTAAAACCTTCTTCGAGCCGAGCCCTGTCTTCGATGAACTTTGCGGCAAGCGCCTGCGTGGAGGCAGGCTTGTCCCTGAGCCGAAACAGTTCAAACTGTCGATCCGCCGGCTGTTTCAGGATTTCAATAAAATCAAAGTGCTCCTTTCTCGCTTGAGCGTCATCGATGGACATCGCCTCGAGAAGCTGGATTGCCCGGACGCATTGCAAACGGAAAGCATTCTGGAGATATTGCGCAGGCAGAACTCCCTGATGATAGAAACCTTCAGCCCGGGAATTCGCATCGGCGATGCCCTTCAGTCCAAACGCTGCGACGATCACACATAGCAAACCAAGTGCAGCGAAACTTGCGCCTAGCCGCGTCTTGAGACGTACTGATGACGTCGACATGGAGAACTCCCGTTTTTAATGGAATAACACCGCTGTCCGGACCGCTCGCCAGGGCACTCTTGCTTGCACACAGAAGTCCTCCCTGTATTGGACACAGCCTGTCCGACACCGGACAACACAGGGGGAAGCGCCTTGACTGGCCAGAAAACCATACTCGCGGGGCGATATTTGACCAAACACATTATTCCGACCGAGCACGCAATCTCGGTCAAATGAATCGGACGAAATTGTCTGGTCGAACGACAGACGCCCTTTCATTTACTCTGGCGCGCACATTCTTATCGCCTGTCTTATCGCCTGCGTGTTTGTTTTTTTGGTTTTGGGACACATTGCCTGCCTCGGCTCCGAACTTTTCACGAGATAGCGTCACGCCGTTGTCGAAACGGGTCTCTGTTCTTCCGAATCGCCCAACGAATTCTCGCCTGTCGAGCTAAGCCCTTGGGTAACGCGCGCAAGCTGTATCACTCGGCACACCCGTGCGAATAACGCTCACCCGGCATGCCAAGTTATTCAGTGTGTCGACCGCTCATGTGCGACGGACAGTTCAAGTTCGCACCCACCCGGTCGCCCTTCTCGAGAATTACTCTCAGTTCAGTCCGCTACTGCGTCCGCCCAGGTGAATTTTGCACGCGTCACTGTGGCGAGGGATCGGCGTTGACGACGACGGAGGCGTTGGTCGTGTCGCGCGCGGAGTCGCCAGCCGGGGTGGTGGCCGCGCGGCGGCGGGGTGCGGTCTCGACGAGGAACACCGTGACGACTGCGCCAGCGATGAGGCTGTACAGCGCGAAGTCCAGGGTTCGGGCGAGGCCGAAATGCTGGGCGACAAAACCGGCGATCACCGGCGCGACACCCCCGCCGAAGGTCTCGCCCACGCCGGAGACGAAACCAATGGTCGACGCAACAAGCCCCAGCGGCGCGGCCTCGATCGCCACCGGGCCGCTCAGCAGGCTGAGCAGGCCGATCGAGAACATCGCCACGCCGAACAGCAGGGCGAACAGCAGTTGGGGATGGGCGCCGGTGTTCGCGAAGAAGTACAGCAGCACGGCCGCGGCGATAAAGCCGATCAGCGCGGTGAGCCGGCGACCGATGTAATCGGAGATGCCGGCCACGCCGAACGAGCCGACGAAGCCGCCGAAGCCAACGGCCGAGGCGACCAAGCCCATGCTGCGTGTATCCAGGTGCAGCACGGTGACCAGGTAGGTCGGCACCATGGCACCGATCACGAAAATCCCGCCCATCGCACACAGGATCGCGGCGGTCGCGACAATCACGTTGCGACTGGCCAGCAGTTCGGTCCAGCGCGGCCTGGCCACGGGCATCTGGGCCGTGAGCGGCTCACTGGCGCTGCGGTCGTGCACGTTGCGCCAGATCAGGGCCGCCACGATCAGACCCGGCACGGCGGAGATCGTGAAGACCCAGTGCCAGGAGGGCACGATCTGCAGCAGTTGCGTGGCCACGATCGGCGCGAAGCCCAGCCCCATGAGCGGCATCATGCTCAGCTGCAGACCCAGATTCAGTCCGCGCCGCGACGGCCGGGACGCTTCACTGTTGGCCGCGAGGCTCGCCGGCGTAAACGCGCCTTCCGCGACGCCCATCACGGCACGCAGGAGCATCAGGCTCAGGAAGCCGGAGGCCAGCCCCGAGAGGCTCGAGAGCAACGAAAACGCGATCATCGTGGTCACGAGGATCTTCTTCCTGCCGATGCGGTCCGACAGGGGGCCCATTGCAATGGACCACAGCCCCCAGGCGACACCGAGTACCCCGATCAGGCTGCCCAGTTGCGAATAGTTCAGGTTCAGCTCGGCCATCATGTGCGGGAACAGCGGCGCCATCAACCACCGGTCGAAACCCACCAGACCGAAACCGACACCCAGCAGCACGAGCGTGCGCCGCTCGTACCCGGTGTCATGCTCGAAAACTGTCATTTATATGTCTCCATTGAATTATCTTTTCCCAGCGAGACGGCGATGCAGGAATGAAGCGTCTATCTCGGCCAGTCGAATCCAGACTGTCAGCGACCTTTTGCGGTCCGCAATGCTATCGTTTGCACTGCGCAATGCTATTAATATCACAAAGCACCGTCAAGGCCGGGTATACCCAATGCTAGCGTTCGCACGCCCAAGGAAGATGAATGTCAGATATAGAAATCAGTGATTGTCAACGCCGCACGCTTGGCTTCTGGCGGAAAAACGTTCCAGTTGCCGTCGTCATGCCGGAAGAAAAAAATGATCACAGGGTCTTCGGATCGCGATGACTGGACCCGAACACAACGATTCCCAGCCAGCCGAGCATGCCAGACGCGGTTCACCCGCAAGGACGAAAGCGAATCCCTTCCAAACCACTTCTCAACGATAAACCTTAAGGATACCTTATTAAAGTACACTTTCGCCTCCTGGGCGCAGGCTACACGACGCAGCGCCTGCGCATTACCGGAAAATCGACGACCCTACCCCGAGCTTCCACCCGGACCGACGCACATTCTCGCCACGCCCTTCAAATGCTCGTCTTGAGTCTCACCACCTTCCCGCCGTTCCGGGGCGTCCTGCCTGGAGCGACATCCAACGAACGGCCCGTCCCCGTCAGCCGCAGTGCACAGTTTGACATATTTCTATGCGCTAACGTTAGCATTAACACTATCACCAGCCACAACAGACGTCAAATAAATATAGCTATTCAAACGTGCTTACGTTAGCATCCGAATTTCGCCGAAAGTACTGCGTGAACGTTCGTTCGACATCTGCCAAGGGATAGATCGACAAAGTGGATTGAACCTCGCCCGCTCGGTCCCTCTGGGGAGAAAACGAACAACTCGGTGGTTGCCTGATCTCCGGTGTTGACGAGGCAACGAAATGTTAGGCAACCGCGATGATTCAAATCCGCGCCACCCGCCCTTGCCGGAAACGGTCGACCGGCTGAATGCTATCGGTAGCACCAGGAAGCAGGCGTGTGCCTACTGGCCCGCAGCTTTGCTTGTCCTACAGCGGCCAAAGGCGGTTTTGCTGACTGTCCATCCCGTGCTATCGTTATACAAAACTGCTCCCGCCGCACTGGAAAGCTCAATGATTACCATCAAAGACATCGCCGCTCGCCTGAACGTCTCCCCGTCCACGGTGGGACGTGCGCTCGCGGACGATTCGAGAATCAGCGCAGCCACAAAACAGCGGGTTAGCGAGGTTGCCAATGAAATGGGATACGTTGCGAATCTTGCAGCGCGAATGATGCGAGGGGTTTCCAGCAACCTTGTCGGCCTGGTCCTTCCCGACATTCGCAATGGTTTCTACTCGACGGTCGCCCACGCACTGTCAAAATGCCTCGAAGGTGGTGGCTTCCAGCTAACGCTTTCAGAAACCGATGATGACCGCCTGACCGAGCTGCATCACATCCGCGAACTAACGAGCGCGAACGTTGCCGGCATTATTATCGTGCCGACAGCGAGACCACATCCGGATTCCGTGAAACTCCTCAAAGCGCTGCCGCACATCCAGTTGCTCCGCCGGCATGCAGCGCTTGGCGAACAGTGGTTCGGAATCGACGACACGCAGGCGATATACGAGGCGACCAACCATCTCGTGCAGTTAGGCCATCACCGGATTGGATATGTCGGGGGCACGGATGACCTGCCTACAGGTTCGGCGCGTCTGAAAGGCTTCCACAAGGCGCTGCCGCGTGATGATGTCGCAGGCCCGGCGTTTGTGCATCTCGGCGCTCCAGGCTCGGTCGACTTCGGCCGCGAAGCGACGCGTCGCCTGCTGTCGCTGGCCACACCGCCGACCGCCATCGTTGCGGCGTCGGTGCAAACCACACAGGGAGTCCTCGAGGAACTGACGTCGCAAGGGGTCCGTGCGCCTGACGATCTGTCCGTTGTCGGCTTTGGCGACGAGATGGGATTTCGCTGGTGGGGCCCCGGACTGACTACCGTCGGGCTTCCGGTCTCCGACCTGGCAACTGCGTGCGGCCTCTGGTTTGTACATCACATCAAGCAGCACTCGTTCACCTCTGCGCCTTACACCTCGATCTCGCCCGCAACGCTGATCGTTCGAGGTAGCACACAGCAACTCAGAGCGGTATCGGGTGAGACGGCGAACTCGCCGCTACACGACACGGCCAACTGAATCTGCCCGCTCAGGGTCAGGATAACGCTACGACAGCTACGCCAAATTCACCCGCCCCGCCCCGAGACCCTGTGGGGGGCGGTCCGCCAGCGCGACTGGCGGACACGGGACTCTGCTCACCGAATTTCGAAGCTGATCAGGACAAGCGATTCGCGAAATCGGGCACAACACTGAACAGATCGCCTACCAGACCATAATCGGCGACGCTGAAAATCGATGCTTCGGGGTCCTTGTTGATGGCGACGATGACCTTCGAGTCTTTCATGCCGGCCAGATGCTGGATCGCGCCCGAGATGCCGACTGCGATGTACAGTTGCGGCGCGACGATCTTGCCGGTCTGGCCGACCTGATAGTCGTTCGGCACGAAGCCCGCGTCGACGGCTGCGCGCGATGCGCCCAGTGCTGCGTTCAGCTTGTCGGCCAGCGGTTCCAGAACCTTGGTGTAGTTTTCGCCGTTGCCCAGACCGCGGCCACCGGAAACGATGATCTTCGCCGAGGTCAGTTCCGGACGGTCCAGCTTCGTCACTTCGCGGCTCACGAACTGCGAGAGGCCCGTGTCGGCTGCTGCTTCGATCTTCTCGACCGCAGCGCTTCCGCCCTCAGCTGCGACCGGGTCGAAACCGGTCGTGCGGACCGTGATGACCTTGATCGGATCAGCCGATTGCACGGTAGCGATTGCGTTGCCGGCGTAGATCGGGCGCTCGAACGTGTCGGCCGAATCCACTGCCGTGATGTCGCTGATCTGCGCGACGTCGAGCTTCGCGGCGATACGCGGCGCGATGTTCTTGCCGTAGGCGGTCGCCGGCGCGAGGATGTGCGTGTAGTCCTTCGCGATATTCAGCACCGTCGCTTCGACGTTTTCTGCGAGACCTGCTGCGAGTTGCGGCGCGTCAGCCAGCAACACCTTCGACACGCCTGCAATCTTCGCTGCTGCATCCGCTGCGGCTTGCGCGTTGTGACCCGCCACCAGCACGTGAATATCACCGCCGATCTTCTGCGCGGCTGCAATCGTATTCAACGTCGCGGCCTTGATCGACGCACTGTCGTGTTCTGCAATTACCAGATTCGTCATTTCGTCCGTCTCCTTACAGCACCTTGGCTTCGGTCTTCAGCTTCTCGACCAGCGTCTTCACATCCGGCACCATCACACCGGCGGAGCGCTTCGGCGGCTCGACAACCTTCAGCGTCTTCAGGCGCGGGGTCACATCAACGCCGAGGTCTTCCGGCTTGATGACCTCCAGCGGCTTCTTCTTCGCCTTCATGATGTTCGGCAGCGTCACGTAGCGCGGCTCGTTCAGGCGCAGGTCGGTCGTGATCACAGCGGGCAGCGTCAGCGACAGCGTTTCAGCACCGCCGTCGACTTCGCGAGAAACCGTAGCCTTACCGTCTGCCACGACAACCTTCGAGGCGAACGTGGCCTGCGGCAGGTTAGCCAGCGCAGCCAGCATCTGGCCGGTCTGGTTCGAATCGTCGTCGATCGCCTGCTTGCCCAGAATGACCAACGAAGGCTGCTCCCTGTCGACCAGCGCCTTCAGCAGCTTGGCGACCGCCAGCGGCTGCAGGTCCTCGTTCGACTCGATCAGGATCCCCCGATCCGCGCCGATTGCCAGCGCCGTACGCAGCGTTTCCTGCGATTGCGTCACACCTGCCGACACAGCGATCACTTCGGTCGCCACGCCCGCTTCGCGCAGACGCACTGCTTCTTCAACCGCGATTTCGTCGAACGGATTCATTGACATCTTCAGATTGGCAATGTCCACGCCCGTGTTGTCCGATTTCGCGCCAACCTTCACGTTGGCGTCCACCACTCTTTTTACTGCAACAAGAACCTTCACGTCGTCTCGTCCTCTTGAATCTGTTCACTTGCCGGTATCTCATGCGACGATTTCGACGACCCACTTACGCCGCACCGTACACATGCCGCTTCTCACGCGTTGTACTGAAAGACGCCCCTGCCTTTCTTGCGCCCCAACCTACCCGCTGCCACAAGTTCCCGAAGCAGCGGACAGGCACGATACTTTGGATCCCCAAAATCCTTCTGCAACACGTCCATGATCGACAGACAGACATCGAGGCCAATCAGGTCAGCGAGCGCCAGAGGCCCGATTGTGTGACTGGCGCCTAGCCGCAAACCGGCGTCAATCTCTTCTGCGGTCGCGACGCCCTCAGCCAGAAGAAAGAAGGCTTCGTTCAGCATTGGGATGAGCAGCCTGTTCACGACGAATCCCGGCGAATTGGAAACGACAATAGGCGATTTGCCGATTTGCCGAGCCCATTGCAACGCAAGATCAACCGTCTCACTACTGCTTTGGAGCCCGGGAATCACTTCGACCAGCGGCAAAACCGGAACAGGGTTGAAGAAATGAATGCCAATGAATCGCTCAGGCCTTTCAAGCGCCGCGGCCAGTGAAGTAATCGAGATCGAGGAAGTATTGGTCGCAATGATTGAATGCGGTGCAACCATTGATTCGATTTCGCGCAGGATAGCGGCCTTGATGTCGGCACGTTCGGTCGCCGCCTCGATAACCACATCCGCACCTGTCAGACTCCGGTAGTCCGTGCCGGCCACCAACCGGTGCACGGCCGCGTCGCGTACAGGTCCATCGAGTTGATCTTTCTGCACCATGCGCTCAAGCCTGGCGCTCAACGCGGCCACACTGGTCGCGAGAGTCGTCTCACTGACGTCAACCAGCACGACACGAAGACCCGCGACTAACGCCGCCTGTGCGATCCCGCTGCCCATGGTCCCGGCGCCGACGACGCCGATTGTTTCGATTTTCACTAGGTGTCCTCTGATGTTGAATGGAGATGAGCCCATCGAGGTTCTGAGAAGTACCCCTTTAAGCTCCCGAGCGTTGAGACCTCGTACCTGAAGCGCCGATCCGGACGCGCGACTCCCGGCAGAGACCACCCGGAGCCGGTAGTCGCGCTTGTGCTGTCAGGTCCAGACAGACTCCCGACGCACGAATCAATAATGCGAACGATAGCATTTGAAGCGATATTTCCGCAACCGAGTTGCCGCACCTCACCTGGTTGACGAGCAGGAATCATCGCAGCTACACTTGCCTAAATGCTAACGTTCGCATAACCTGTAGCATCACAAAGGTGATGCCGGCATCAACCCGAAAACGCCCGTCGAACACATCGAGCACTGATAGTTCGCGTGGCCGCCCTGGACAACAGCGAAGCGGGCACCGCCTTTGGCTGTCTACGACGCCCCGAACGCGATACAAGGAGACATATAAATGACAGTTTTCGAGCATGACACCGGGTACGAGCGGCGCACGCTCGTGCTGCTGGGTGTCGGTTTCGGTCTGGTGGGTTTCGACCGGTGGTTGATGGCGCCGCTGTTCCCGCACATGATGGCCGAGCTGAACCTGAACTATTCGCAACTGGGCAGCCTGATCGGGGTACTCGGTGTCGCCTGGGGGCTGTGGTCCATTGCAATGGGCCCCCTGTCGGACCGCATCGGCAGGAAGAAGATCCTCGTGACCACGATGATCGCGTTTTCGTTGCTCTCGAGCCTCTCGGGGCTGGCCTCCGGCTTCCTGAGCCTGATGCTCCTGCGTGCCGTGATGGGCGTCGCGGAAGGCGCGTTTACGCCGGCGAGCCTCGCGGCCAACAGTGAAGCGTCCCGGCCGTCGCGGCGCGGACTGAATCTGGGTCTGCAGCTGAGCATGATGCCGCTCATGGGGCTGGGCTTCGCGCCGATCGTGGCCACGCAACTGCTGCAGATCGTGCCCTCCTGGCACTGGGTCTTCACGATCTCCGCCGTGCCGGGTCTGATCGTGGCGGCCCTGATCTGGCGCAACGTGCACGACCGCAGCGCCAGTGAGCCGCTCACGGCCCAGATGCCCGTGGCCAGGCCGCGCTGGACCGAACTGCTGGCCAGTCGCAACGTGATTATCGCGACCGCCGCGATCCTGTGTGCGATGGGCGGGATTTTCGTGATCGGTGCCATGGTGCCGACCTACCTGGTCACCGTGCTGCACCTGGATACACGCAGCATGGGCTTGGTCGCCTCGGCCGTTGGCTTCGGCGGCTTCGTCGGCTCGTTCGGCGTGGCCGGCATCTCCGATTACATCGGTCGCCGGCTCACCGCGCTGATCGGCTTTATCGCCGCGGCCGTGCTGCTGTACTTCTTCGCGAACACCGGCGCCCATCCCCAACTGCTGTTCGCCCTGCTGTTCGGCGTGGCGATGTTCTCGATCGGCCTGCTCAGCCTGCTGAGCGGCCCGGTGGCGATCGAGGCCGCGCCGCTGGGGCTTGTTGCGTCGACCATTGGTTTCGTCTCCGGCGTGGGCGAGACCTTCGGCGGGGGTGTCGCGCCGGTGATCGCCGGTTTTGTCGCCCAGCATTTCGGCCTCGCCCGAACCCTGGACTTCGCGCTGTACAGCCTCATCGCTGGCGCAGTCGTCACGGTGTTCCTCGTCGAGACCGCACCCCGCCGCCGCGCGGCCACCACCCCGGCTGGCGACTCCGCGCGCGACACGACCAACGCCTCCGTCGTCGTCAACGCCGATCCCTCGCCACAGTGACGCGCATGTCGAACGCCAGACGGCACTCGCTGACCACACATGACCATATATCCCGCCTTTTCGACAAGCCGCGCCCGGATCCGCATCGGTCGGCATGCGAAAGACCATGGCCAGATTCTCGATCGATGCCTGGAGCAGCACTATGCGTTGTTTTCACTTTGACCGACTCCTGAACCGGTTCGCTTCTGAATATGACTAAGGCACATTCCGTTGTCCACGCGGCGCTCCGTCCCGAACGTGAATTCATGTCCTATGACGTGGTGATCGTCGGCGGCGGCCCCGCCGGCCTGTCCGCGGCGATCCGCCTGAAGCAGCTGGCGCAGGAAAAAGGCGTCGAAAACGGCGTCTGCGTACTCGAAAAGGGCTCGGAGATCGGGGCGCACATCCTCTCCGGCGCGGTCATGGCCCCCCGCGCTCTGAGCGAACTGATCCCCGCCTGGCAGGAAAAAGGCGCCCCGCTTACCGTGGACGTGACCGAGGACCGATTCCTGTTCTTCTCGGAGACGGGCTCGAAGAACGTGCCGACGTGGGCGCTGCCGGATAACTTCAAGAATCACGGCAACTACGTGATCAGCCTCGCCAACGTCACACGCTGGCTCGGCCAGCAGGCCGAGGCGCTGGGCGTGGAGATTTTTCCGGGCTTCCCGGCTGCTGAAATCCTTTACAACGACGATGGCTCGGTCAAAGGCGTCGCCACCGGCAACCTGGGCATCGGCAAGGACGGCGAGCCGACGGAGAACTTCCAGCTTGGCATGGAGCTGCACGCGAAGTACACGCTGTTCTGCGAAGGCGCGCGCGGGCACCTGGGCCGTCAACTGAACGACAGGTTCAAGCTGCGTGACGGGGTCGATCCGCAGGTCTACGGTATCGGCATCAAGGAACTGTGGGAAATCGATCCGGCGAAGCACAAGCCGGGGCTGGTGATCCACACGGCCGGCTGGCCTTTGCAGTCCGACACCTACGGCGGCTCGTTCCTCTATCACATGGACAACAACCAGGTGATGGTGGGCTTCGTGGTGGGTCTCGGCTATTCCAACCCGTATCTGTCGCCCTTCGAGGAATTCCAGCGCTACAAGACGCGTCCGTCGATCCGCGCGTTCCTCGAAGGCGGCAAGCGCGTGTCGTACGGCGCGCGGGCCATCACCGCAGGCGGCCTGATGTCGCTGCCGAAGCTGGTATTCCCGGGTGGCGCGCTGGTGGGCGACGATGCGGGCTTCCTGAACGCCTCGCGCATCAAGGGTTCGCACGCGGCGATCAAGACCGGCATGCTGGCCGCTGATGCCGCGTTCGATGCGGTGCAGGCCGGGCGTCGGTCGGACGAGCTCACGGCCTATCCGGAGGCATTCAAGACCTCGTGGCTGCATACCGAGCTGTACCGTGCGCGCAACTTCAAGCAGTGGATGAGCAAGGGCCTGTACCTGGGCACGCTGATGGTGGGCCTCGAGCAGAAAGTCCTGGGCGGCAAGGTGCCGTGGACGCTGCATCACCAGCATTCGGACCACGAGATGCTCAAACCGGCCTCGCAGTGCAAGCCGATCGTGTATCCGAAGCCGGACGGCAAGCTGACCTTCGACCGTCTGTCGTCGGTGTTCATCTCGAACACTAACCACGAAGAGAATCAGCCGGCCCACCTGACGCTGAAAGATCCGACGGTGCCGGTGAACGTGAACCTGAACACCTACGCGGGCCCGGAGTCGCGCTATTGCCCGGCGGCTGTGTACGAGTTCGTGAAGAACGACGACGGCAGCGAGCGTCTGGTGATCAACGCGCAGAACTGCGTGCACTGCAAGACCTGCGATATCAAGGATCCGACACAGAACATCGTGTGGGTCACGCCGGAAGGTGGCGGCGGTCCGAACTATCCGAATATGTGAAGCGCGGATATCCGTACTCAGCAACCTTACCAACTCCGTATAAATACGATCTTTTCATGTTCCCCGTACTAGTCAATATTTCTACCGCCGAGTGCGCTCCTTTTCCTGCTCTGCTCCTGGAGAACCGGGTGATGGCATTGACGTACTGGCGCTCATCTGGCCTGCGCGGAACCACTTCGATGGCGGAATTTCTCGACGAGTGGGCCGTCAACTCGGACATCCTTAGGCTGCTATGCCGCGCCGAATCCACACTGGACATCCTCACCAATCTCGGCGCCGATCACATTCTGTTCGAACTGCACGAGCCTGTTGCACCGCGGCAGGTCTATTGCACGATCGGCAACTATCGCAGTCAGCTCGTGCAGTCCGCTGTCGACGCAGACAATGGGCGAAGCTTCGACGACAAACGTGACGCAGCGCTCGCCGGCATCGAAACGCGTCGGCGCGAAGGTGTGCCTTACGTATGCCTGAAAGGCGCTGCCTGCGTATCCGGCCCGTATGAGACCCTGTCTGTCGACGCGGGCATGTCCACACTCGACTGGGAAGCGGAGATCGGGGTCGTCATGGGCCGCGCCGCACACAATGTCGACGTAGCCCATGCACTCGACTACGTCGCTGGCTACTGTGTGGTCAACGATATCACCTTGCGCGAGCGTGTATTCCGGCAGGACTTACCGACATTCGGCACCGACTGGCTGCAGTCGAAGTCCCACAGAGGCTGGTTGCCGACAGGACCATGGCTCGTGCCCGTATGGGAGATCGATGATCCGACGACGCTTCGTCCCTGGCTACGCCTTAACGGTGACTTGATGCAGGACGGCGTGGCAAGTGACATGATATTCAGCATTGCTGAACAGATCGCCTATCTGTCGACCCAGACACCGCTAAAGCCAGGAGACCTTATCTGTACCGGCACACCTGCGGGAATTGGCAGTCACTATGGCCGGTATCTACGCGCGGGAGACGTCGTGCAAGCGGGCGTACACGGCTTGGGATCTCAATGGGTTTTATGCACGGACTGAGTCATACCGCTTTTTGACACTGTGGGAAGGAGGAGAAAAACCATGTCTGCTACCGTACTGCTTACTGATTACGCCTGGCCGGATGACGCGATTGAGCGCCGGGTCATCGAATCTGCCGGCTTCCAGCTCGTCACGGGGCCGGCCTCGCCTGCACCCGAGTCCGAGATCGATGCGCTGGTCGAGCAACACCAGCCCGATGCCATCATGACCTGCTGGGCACAGGTGTCGTCCGCAGCGATTCGCGCCAGCGCCGGACTCAAGGTCGTGGCCCGGCTTGGCGTAGGCCTCGATAACATCGCAGTGAAAACAGCTACCGAACGTGGAATCTGGGTAACCAACGTGCCGGACTATTGCGTTGCCGAAGTATCCGATCATGCCGTGGGCTTCGCTCTCGCCTGGACCCGTGGGCTCATCAGCTTTGACCGCGAAGTCCGGTCGGGAAGATGGAACCCGGCCGGGGCAAATCTCAAACGGCTCGCACACATGACCTGCGGGATCATCGGCTACGGCCGTATCGGTCACGCAACCGCCTCCAAGCTGAACGCCTTTGGTTGTCGCGTTCTCTCCCATACGCTGTATCCTCCCGCAAACATTCCAGACGTTCAGTTCGTCGGGCTGGAAGACCTGATGTCGGAAAGCGACATCGTCATCGTGCACGCGCCGCTCACCGACTCGACGTTTCATCTGATCAACCGCGCCAGCCTTGCGCTAATGAAACCCGGCGGTCTGCTGATCAACGTGAGCCGGGGCGGCATCGTGGATACGGACGCCGTAATCGAGGCGTTGCAGACAGGACAGCTCTCAGGCGCCGCACTGGATGTACTCGAGATGGAGCCCAACGTGCCTGAAGCACTTCTGTCGACCGGTGGCGCCATGCTAACGCCCCACGTTGCGTTCTCGTCAGACGCCTCTCTCGCTGAACTGCGCCGGCGCGCAGCCGAGGAAGTGGTTCGCGTGCTGGCGGGCACCCTGCCGGAACAGCCGTGCAACCGGCCGCAGCGCGCATAGCTGCGCCGACGCAGCGAGCGGTTAATCCTGAAAACCTGCATTGTTCGAATAAGACTGCGATTGCAGCCACACCTTGGCCCAGGAGAAGTCTGTCCCGGCCCTCGAAATCGCAACGTAGCTCTGGTTATCTGCTGAGGCAACATGAAATCTTCCGCAACAAACGCGCTTCCTGACACCGAGTACTCGGCGCTCGTCACCTTTCTTGTCTCTCATGGGCAGATGGAGGCCAGCGAGAAACCGTGGTGCAGCCGACTGACCGGTGGCGTGTCATCGGACATCTGGAGAGTCGACCTGCCTGGCCGAACGCTCTGCGTCAAACGTGCCTTGGGCAAGCTTAAAGTCGCAGCAGAATGGGAAGCCCCTTTGACACGCAATGCCTATGAGTGGGCATGGCTGCAATTCGCCGCGGAGCAGGCGCCCGACAATGTTCCACACCCGATCGCACGGGACGCAGAGGCGGGACTTTTTGCGATGTCTTTCCTGCCCCCGGCACTTTATCCCGTCTGGAAGACCCAATTGATGGCTGGCCAGGTGCAACCGTCTATAGCAGGTGAGGTTGGCAACCTCCTCGCCCGGCTGCATGGGGCCAGCGCAGCTCGCCCGGAACTCGAAGCAAGGTTCGATTCGGTTGAGAACTTCTACGCGCTTCGCCTCGAACCCTATCTCGTTGCAACAGCGGCGAAAAACATCGACGTAGCCGACGTGCTGCTGGCAATTGCACAGCGCACCCGTGACACGCGCCTTGCTCTGGTTCACGGCGACGTAAGCCCGAAAAATATCCTTATCGGCCCCAATGGCCCGGTATTTCTCGACGCCGAGTGCGCGTGGTATGGCGACCCAGCTTTTGACCTGGCCTTCTGTCTGAATCACCTGTTGCTGAAGTGCCTCGCGCTACCCCACGAATGTGATGCCTTTCTCAGTTGCTTCGCGACGTTGGCTGAACAGTATCTGCAGAAGGTCAGTTGGGAACCGGCTGTTGACCTTGAAGCGCGCGCGGCGAGTCTCCTGCCGGCTCTGATGCTGGCCCGTATAGACGGCAAGTCGCCTGTCGAATACATCACCCGCGACGAACACAAACGTCTGGTCCGCATCACAGCCTGCGGTTTCCTGCATGAACCCTCTGCCAGGTTGATGGATATTGCGGACGCCTGGCGCGCCGCGTTGGCACCAGCGTACTGAATCGCCGTGTCAGTGCGCAGAACCTCAGCGCTGCGCCGTTGTACCTGCGCGCTGGCACACGCGTCGAGCGGAACTTCAGAGTCCGCCAGCCGGTTGGTCTGACACAACTGCGCTGCTTGAATCAACATAGTGCATCGCCTGCGCAACGAGCCACGTTCTGAATGCCGTCAATGCTACGTCTTCGGATCTTTCGTCTGGAAGAATAAGGAAGTATGGGCGATCGCTTGGATGGGTCCGGCCTCCTATGACGGTCAGTTGCCCTTCAGCGAGTTCTTTCTCGATCAGCAGTCGTGGAATGAGCGCGATACCCATACCCTGTATTGCTGCCTCCGCGTGCATCGAAAACAGCTCCAGTCGCGGTCCTGTCATATCACCTTCGATCTGCAGGCCCTGCAGGGCAAACCACTGCCTCCACGCGTAGGGGCGGGTACTCTGCTGCAATAGCGTGTACTTCCGCCAGTCATCTTCCGGAATCTCCACACCCGGTGCGATCAGCCGCGGACTGCATACCACCACCAGATCCTCATTCATCAGGAAGTGTCGGCTGGTTCCGGGCCAGGGCGAACGTCCAGGATGAATCGCCGCATCGAAAGCGCTCTCCGAAAAGAGGAATGGCCGCGTCTGCGCAGAAAGGTTGATCGTTATCCCGGGATGCAAAGCTGCAAATAGCGGCAAACGCGGCATCAACCATTTGGTGGCAAACGTCGGCACTATCGCGAGTTCAAGAGCACCGCGCGTGCCCTCCTTCGCCATCAGGTTCAACGTGTCCCGCTCCACTTCATCCAGCCGTTGCCGGACCTGACGGCTATACGTCAGGCCAGCCTCTGTCAGATACACACCTCGTTGAGTGCGGCGGAAGAGTCTGACGCCAAGGAAATCTTCGAGTGCCGCAATCTGACGACACACAGCGCTTTGCGTGACGGCGAGTTCGTCGGCTGCTTTGGTGAAACTCTGATGGTTGGCAGCAGACTCGAACATTGCGAGTGCTGTGGTGCTAGGAATTTTTCGTCGCATGCATGCTACCGATGTCCGTGGTCCGGAGTACTAGCTTCGCACAGGTGAGTGCATATAAATTGGTTGTACAGAACTTATCCAATGCTTACCCTACCTGATCCACAGCTACCGCAGAGATGTCTGTCATGACTTTACAGCACAACCGTGTCGCATTCCAATGGGAAGATGCCCTGCTTCTCAACGAACAGCTGGACGCAGAGGAACGAATGGTGCGCGATTCCACCCGCGCCTACTGTCAGGAACAGCTTGCGCCTCGCGTATTGCAGGCCTTCCGCAATGAACAGACGGACCCGGGGATTTTTCGCGAGATGGGTGCACTCGGCTTGCTAGGCTCTACTATCCCCGCAGCCTACGGCGGAGCAGACATGAACTACGTGTGCTACGGCCTTGTGGCGCGCGAAGTCGAGGCGGTCGATTCCGGCTACCGCTCGATGATGAGCGTGCAAAGCTCGCTCGTGATGGTGCCGATCAACGCGTTCGGCAACGAGGCCTCGAAGCAGAAATATTTGCCCGGACTGGCCAGCGGCGAATTGATCGGTTGCTTCGGCCTGACGGAGCCCAATCACGGTTCGGACCCCGGCAGCATGATCACCAGGGCGAAGAAGGTCGCGGGTGGCTACTCCCTGACCGGCGCGAAAATGTGGATCACGAATAGCCCGATTGCCGACGTGTTCGTCGTGTGGGCAAAGGATGACGAGGGTGCCATTCGAGGCTTCGTGCTGGAGAAAGGCTGGAAGGGACTCTCTGCGCCGGCTATCCACGGCAAGGTCGGACTGCGCGCCAGCATCACCGGCGAGATCGTGATGGACGAAGTGTTTTGCCCTGAAGAAAACGCCTTTCCGGATGTGCGCGGCCTGAAGGGCCCGTTCACCTGCCTGAACTCCGCCCGTTATGGCATCGCTTGGGGTGCACTGGGCGCCGCGGAAGACTGTTTTCAGCGGGCGCGTCAATATGTGCTCGATCGCAAACAGTTCGGCAAGCCACTTGCGGCCAACCAGCTGATCCAGAAGAAACTCGCTGACATGATGACCGATATCACACTCGGTTTGCAGGGCTGTCTGCGTCTGGGCCGCATGAAAGACGAAGGTACGGCGGCCGTCGAGATTACCTCGATCATGAAGCGCAACAGCTGCGGCAAGGCGCTCGACGTCGCCAGGTTGGCTCGCGACATGATGGGTGGCAACGGCATCAGCGATGAATTCGGCGTGGCCCGGCATCTCGTCAATCTCGAAGTCGTGAACACGTACGAAGGAACCCACGACGTTCATGCGCTAATACTCGGTCGGGCGATCACGAGCATTGCTGCTTTCTAGTCGGCACGATCATGACAAACTTCAACGAAGCGCTGTCGGATCTCCGAGTCCTTGATCTGTCGCGCGTACTAGCAGGGCCGTGGGCGGGTCAGATGTTAGCGGACCTGGGCGCAGATGTCGTCAAGGTCGAACGCCCGAACACGGGCGACGATACTCGGGCTTGGGGGCCGCCGTGGCTTGAAGACGCAGAAGGACACTCAAGCGACCAATCGGCTTACTATCTCAGCGCGAACCGGAACAAGCGGTCCATCACCGTTGACATAGCACACCCTGAGGGCCAGCAACTTATCCGCAGACTGGCGAGAGATGCCGATGTGGTCATCGAGAATTTCAAGGTCGACGGGCTTCGTCAGTACAAGCTCGACTACGAAAGTCTTTCGGCGATCAATCCGCGTCTCGTCTATTGCTCCGTTACCGGTTTTGGCCAGACAGGGCCATCCGCCTCACGCGCAGGATATGACTTCCTCATCCAGGGAATGGGCGGCCTGATGAGTATCACAGGTCGCCCGGACGGCGAAGACGGTGCAGGGCCGCTCAAAGTTGGGGTCGCGTTGACCGATGTGATGACAGGCCTTTACGCGACCGTAGCGGTACTCAGCGCACTTGCTGCTCGCAACAGGACGGGCCGCGGGCAGCACATCGACCTCGCATTGCTGGACGTCCAGATCGCGTCGCTCGCCAACCAGGCGTCCAACTATCTGGTCGGCGGTACCGCGCCGGCACGCATGGGAAACGCTCACCCCAACATCGTGCCCTATCAGGACTTTCCGACCGCGGATGGTTACATGATCATCGCCGTCGGTAACGACCGGCAGTTCGCCAGTTTCTGCAATGTATTGGGCCACTCCGAGTGGGCCGGAGACCAGCGCTTCGCGACGAATCCTGCGCGCGTAAAGAATCGGACACGGTTAGTCGCATGGATTAACCGTGTCACGGTCGAACGGCCAACCGCCGAATGGGTCAGTCTGATGGAAATCGCCGGTGTCCCCTGTGGTCCGATCAATACACTCGACAGAGTCTTTGACGATCCCCAGGTAAAGGCACGTGGAATGAGAATGGAGATGGCTCATTCCGTCGCCGGAACGGTTCCGCTCGTTGCGAATCCGATCCGGATGTCAGAGACCCCGGTGTCCTATCGCCGCCCCCCTCCAACATTAGGCGAACACACCTCCGAAGTATTGCAATCGTGGCTGAGCATGGGAGAAGACGAGATCCAGGCACTCTGTGAACTCGGCGTCGTCTAGTACAGACGGCAAGCACGGCTCGGCCTCTATTGGGCGAGCCGTGCTTCGCGAATACGCTCGAATGTACGCTTCTCCCAATCACTGCAATTTTGACGAACAAGCCCCTGTAAGCCAAAACAGCTTCGGCTTGCTTCATCTCCGCTCGATCTCGACCAGGCTGGAGTCCAAAGACGAGTGACAGGCGTGGAGGGAACCAGACTATGAGCAGCAAGCACCGTCAGATGGCCAAGCAAGATATTTCCCCCTGGCGACAAACCGTTGACCTGTTGATGAAACAAACCGTTCCCCGAAGAACCAGGAATTCCGTTGGTACCGCCATCGCGGTTGCACAGCGAACGACTGGGCCGGTCGACATTCGCCATTACGCCATTGAAGAAGTTCACGTTACTGTCCTTGATCGCCCCACTTCCCTAACCGCAATCATCGCCTGGCGCGACGCAACAGAATGCAGATACGGCGAACAGCGATGGCGTGGCGGAGTAGCCCGTTCCAAGGGAACGTGTGCGCTGACCGGACGCACAATCAAACGGGGCGACGCGATCTATCGTCCGCAACGAAGAGTTCCGCCGCCGGCCAATGCCGCTGCCATGATTCTGTCTGACGCGGTACAAGCGGTCCCGCGAATGCGCTGACAATCGACGTGGCGTCCGTCACGTCGCTCACTGAATCCTGCACGGCTTATGAATATGGACACACTTCAATGTATGCGCATTTTTGCGAAGGTCGCCGCAGAAGGCGGCTTCGCTGCTGCCGCGCGCAAGCTCAATCTGACGACGTCAGTGACGTCACGGGCCGTTTCCTATCTCGAGAGTCAACTTGGTTCCCGGTTGCTGCACAGGACCACGAGGAACACCGCGCTAACCGAGGCGGGCGAACGTTATCTGCATCGATGCCGGCAAATCCTTGCCAGCATTGACGAGGCGCAAGCTGAAGCGAGCTCCGCGAGGCAGCATCCGTCGGGGTGCTTGCGCGTGCATGCGCTATCGAGCTTCGGACATCACCTTGTGGTACCCGCCGTGTTGCGATATCAGGAACAGTTCGACTCCCTCAGAGTCGAACTCACGTTGTCCGGCACGCTGCCGGACATGCTCGAGGAGGGGTATGACGTATCGATCGTCGTTGCGCCAGGACTACCCGACTCGGAGCTGGTTAGTGTCCGGCTGGGCAGTATCCCCGGCATCATCTGCGCTTCACCGCGATACGTGGCGGACCATGGCGAACCCAAGACGCCGGAAGACTTGCAGACTCACCATTGTCTTCAGCTTGCAACGCCAGTGTTTCCGTTCAACAAATGGATGTTCAGTGGGACCGATGTTCCCTTCGCCGTCGACATTGGTGCCCCGCGCTATGCCGTCAATGTCATTGAAGCGCTTGAGCCCGCCATCAGGAGCGGGCTCGGGATCGGCATTCTGCCGGCGGGAGTGGCCCTGCCCGGATTGACTTCGGGTTCACTTGTCAGGGTCCTGCGCGGCTATGACGTTCAGCCTGTTGTCGCCCATGCGTTGTATCAATCGCGGCGGTTCGTCGACGCGAAGATTCGTACGTGGATCGCATTCCTTCGGGAAGACTTGCCAGCAATGTTCGAGGCGGACAATCGTGCGCTTGCCGCTATTGAGGCAGCGCCCTGATCGCCGCTCTTCACTTTCTTCAGCAGTGGATACAAGCGGCGGATTGGCGATTTAGTCGCCGACGTACCGCGAGTCAGAGTTTTCGAGGTAAAGCGACTTCGTATGAGCGGCGGCGGCTCGCGATCCCGCTTCGATTGAACCCGTAGCCTTGCCACCATACGCGGTTGTAACGGCGCTGCCGTCTTGAGCTCCAACACGCGCTTCTGCCGCCATCAAGCTGGAGGGATAGTCGATGTCGCTGCCGGTGGGTGAATACCCGGATTCTTCGAGTTGGGCGATTTCTCCCTTGACTTGTGCCCGCGTGACGGGGGTGCCTTCTTGCGCAAAAGCAACGATCGGCGCCGTGATGGCAACTGCGATGACGGCGGCTTGCATCAGCGATTTCATCATGACTGACCTCATAGGTTGACTGCGATATCCGTTACCGGAAGATTTGCTGCGACCGATAACTGCAGTGTAGTGAAGCAGGCCATTAGGGTGAATACCTATGACGTGGAAAGCACTGTTGCCTGCCACGGCGGTAATCGCCCTGGAAGCGCGTGCAGAAAATGCTGTCCGCGACGTGTCCACTGCAAGCCGGGCTTGCTGCGCCGGCGACTGAAAAAGTACAGGCGTATAGCTGTCAGCTATTCGAAGTCGTGGCTACACATGGCGATTTTGCGCAGGTTACGCAGACGCAGTACAAAGCGTACAGCTGCCGCATGCAGACGTTGGTTGACGTAGACCGTAGTGAATCTGTCACTCTTGCGGCAAGGATTCTGTCAGCCCTTCACGGGAATTTATGCCCATGCCCACTCAGCCTTGCGAGACAACAGTTTCGCGGAGCGAAATGATTGTGTCACCGACGAAAGCCGGAGCTGCAGGTTGCCTCGCCGCAAAGCGGCAAGTCTCAGTGCGGCCACTTTCTTGCGTTCGATCCAAGACCATGACTATCCAAGGCTCTGCCGCGATAAGGACGGAGGGGCGAGTGCAGTGTACGGGCCGCGATCGTTTATGAGGCGGGAGAATAGAATTGCCGTGCGGCGGACGCGCCGGTCCATTTGACGCATTTCATTTGCCCCTTGCGGGTCATGCGCATTACCGCAATGCCGCAGAGATACTTCCACAGGCCGATCTTGACGCAGGTCTCGTCCATCTGCCAGCTTTTGCAGACCGGTCTTTTGTGTTTGGGAAGAACGACACCGAGGTTGTATCAAACCGCTTTGACCGCCCAGCCGGTTGTTGGGCAACCCGCGCCCGCACTGTGGCCTGAATTGGTTTGGTCATTCTTTGCGCGAGCCGCCGGACAGTGCGCTGAGATGGCAGGTCTACAGGCAAACTTAGGATACGAAACTGAATCGCCGCTGCGGACGCATTGGGATCATCGCCGTTGCGTGACGTCCCGCGATTGCACTCCGGCGCCATCTGGAAGTTGCGCTCATCCGTGAAAATGGATAGCTGAAGTCAGTCTGAATCGAATCAGGCTCCGCGGCTCGCGGTGAGCAGTCAATCTCTCTGTCCAGCGACTGCTCACCGTTTCGGAAAGGTCTTCAGAACCGTACGCGAAGCCCCGCACTCGTGAGGAACTGTTTGCCACTTGCTGATGGGCCACCGCTGCCGCCAATGAACGCGCCGCCGAAGATCGTGCCAGCGGCTCCGGTCACATGCTGATACTCAGCCATCAGATAGATATCCGTACGCTTGGAAAGCGAATACGCAGTCATCACGTTGAACTGATTCCACTTCGGCTTTGCATTGGCTGATGCATTGGAATACGTCCCATCCGTGAACGTATACGATGCGGCAACCAGCCATGCCGGGGTAATCAGATATCGAATGTTTGCTTCGTAGTTGTTGAAGGTCAGATCGGTAGGCGATCCGGTGGACACCGGAGAAAGCGTGCTACCACGATACACTGCGGTCGTATCGTTATAACGTGAGTGACTCCAGACCAGCCCTAAAGTGGCCGCACCGATCGCATACGCTCCACCGACGCCCCAGACCTGCTGACGGGCAGCATGAAACGTTGCATCGCCCGACGTAGACGAACCGTCGAGCGCGCCTGTCGCGCCATCACCCGGATTATCTATGCGCATGTACGCAGCACTCAGGGTGATCGGCCCCCTGTTGTAGGTCGCCCCAGCGCTGAACGCCCGATTATCCGCAAAATCACCCGCCTTGTTGGAGAAAGCGTATAAGCTGCCGAACTTCAGCCCGCTGAAATCGGTGCTGGCGAATTTTACGGCGTTGTCGAGTCGGAAGAAATCTCCGAAGTTATCGTTATCCATCGGATGCATGAATTCGAGTCCACCGACGAAGCTTTGCGCCAGACTTCGGGGCGCCAGGTAGTCGACCACGGAATCGTACTGCCGCCCGACCGCGATAGCGCCATAGGGATTGGACACGCCTACCCATGCCTGCCGACCAAACAGGCGCCCCCCCTGTTGAAGACCGCCATTGGTTCCTGTAAAGCCGTTTTCAAGCTTGAAGATGGCCTGAAGGCCACCGCCCAGATCCTCGTTACCGGTCAAACCCCAACGGTTGCCGACGATGTTTCCGGAGGAAGCAAATACGTTGCTTCGACCTGCGCCAGTTGCCGTGCGCTGATTGCTTACGTACGAAACGCCATTGTCGATCAGTCCGTACAGCGTAACCGTGCTTTGGGCCTGAGCCGCGGTGCATATACAACCACTGACCGCAAGTGCGAGTTGCCTTTTCATTCCTTGTCTCCTGGTACCTGTCATGTTGACTTTGTTTGAATGGGTATTACGCTTTACGGCTAATGGGAAATCCGACGCCGTTTCTCCTGTGCGTCGTGTCGACCTCGGCCCAAACGCGGCGACATTGATGCGAGCGAATCACTCCGGTCGAAAAAGTGATGCTTCAGCGCCATGAAAACATGTCCGCATACGAGAAGTGCAATGGCGTAGGCGAACGAGATGTGTATCTGCTTGAGCACCGGCGACAGAGTCGGCGTTTTCGCCATCAAAGGCGGTAGATAGAACAGGCCGGCGACCGGAATCTTGTAGCCAGCAGCGGAACTCCACACCCAGCCTGAGAGTGGCAGCGCGACCATGCAGATGTAAAGCAGCAGATGCCCCAGCCGTGCGGCCATCCGTTCCAGCGAAGGCACATCGCATGACGCGGCAGGTGCACCGTGTATGAGCCGCCAGGGGATGCGCGCAGCCAGAAGGAACAGCGTGATTGTCGCAATTGACTTGTGCAGCATGATGCTGTCGGTCTGGATCTTCTGCGGCAGACTGAGCGTGCTGGAGTAGTAGCCCGCAACCCAGGCCGTGATGATCACGACGGCCATTGCCCAATGGAGGGTCTTCGCGACGGACGTGTATTGTCTCCTTTCCATTTCTGTCTCCTTTCGTAGTGCTAACCTAACTACATATTGTTATTCTCTTCAGTTCCTGCTGGACGATGAACAATCCAGCAGGAAACATGGGCGATACTTAGGGAATCACGACGTAGTTGCTGAACCCGCCGTCGCGGTCCTTCAGTCCTGAAATCGCTGCGTTGACGTCCGCAAGCGAGAAACGGCGGGTTTCAAGGTATGAGAGATCGATGGTACGCGTACGCACCATCTCAGCCATTTCCTGTCCTTGCGCCGCGGTGAACCAGTTTGACCCGATCAGCTGAACCTGTTCGTCCATCAGCCACTTCACGTCAATGGGCAGGTCCTCCGCAACTCCACCCACATTGACTACCTTGCCGCCGCGCCTCACGCCTTTCATCGAATCAAGCATGGTCGACGCGGGTGCCTTTGCTCCGAGCGCACTGATGACGAAATCCGCACCCTCCCCTCCGGTAAGCGATTTCGCCCATTCGCCAGTGGATCTTTCGCCGAGCGGGATCACCTCGATGCGGTCGGGGGCAAGTGCTTTCACACGTTGCAACAGTCGCTCATCCCGGCCGGTGCCAAGGATTCGCGAAAGTCCCATCGCAAGGCCCAGCACAGTAGACGCGACTCCGAGCGTTCCGGTAATACCGTCGATCAGCGCGACCTGGCCTGGCCCCGCGCCCGCATTCTTCAGTGCTCCGTAGGAAGTACCCAGATAACCGAACCTGCCCGCCTGCTCAAAGGTCAGGTTATCGGGAATGTTGACGATCGCATACTCCGGCGCCGTCATGTACTCCGAGAAACCGCCGTACGGATACAGATCAAAGATTTTCTGGCCATCGCGGCTCGTACTGAAATAGCCGTTGAGCGTGAAGTATCGGCAGTGACTCCGATGGCCGGACCGGCAAGCCGAACACGACCCACACGAACGCAACGGACTAACGTAGACGCGATCACCGGGCTTCGCGTTAATGACGGCTTCACCGACCTCCTCAATCACGCCAGCCGGGTCCAGCCCGAAAATGGCGGGAAACTTCGGCAACGGCTGGTGTGGGAACCACGTCATCCAGTTGTTGATCACGTTCGCCATGTTGGGAACGATGCCGCAGGCCTTGACCCGCACGAGCACATCGTTAGGGCGCGGCTTCGGCACAGGAATCGTGTCCAGTGTCATCGGTGTACCAAGGGCGTGCAGCCGAGCTGCAACCATCGTCTTTTCCATACTAACCTCTTGCTAATGAATCAAATTGCGCACGACCCAATCCCGACCCCAAGCCAGCAGGGTTACCTGTCGACCGATGCTCTTCCAGCCAGGGAATCCTGCCGCCTGGATGTCATTCACCAGACCAGCCGCCAGACTTCGCAGTCGCTTAACGGAAGCGGGTTGTGCGATGAACGTTGAGCCGGACCGCTTCTGTGCCGGTTCTGTGTGAAAGGTCAGCGATAGCCTTCCTCGAGCTCGATGTCGAGCGCCCCCATGATCCGGACGCCCGAGTTGTACCAGGCAACGATCAACACCAACTCGACGAGTTGGCGCTCCGGGAGGAACGCGGCCACCGCTGCCCATGTCTGCCCGCTGACGTCCACCGACCGTGTGGACTCTTCGGCGAACGCCATCACGGCACGCTCATGTGCGTCGAAGAGCTGCGAATCCTCGTAGTCCACAATCGCGCTCAACTGCTCTTTGCTGATGCCGGCCTTCACACCGTGCGACTGGTGATGCGCAATCTCATACACCGACCCCGTACAATGCCCGACGGTCAGGATCGCGAGTTCGCGAAGCTTCGGGCTCAGCTCCGATGCGCGCAGCGCGTTGGCGTACGACAGGAACTGGTCCAGCACCAGAGGCGCGTTCGCGAGTGCGCTGAAGATGTTGGCCGTTGGGACCTTCCGCTCGCGCTCCAGCCTGTCGAAAAGCGCCTGATCAGCGCCGCTGTCCGAGCGACGAAGGTATTTGACTCGTGCCATTTCTAGTGATCCTCTTCCTATATGTTGTTCTTCGCCGAAAGCTGTTTCTGCAAATAGCTTTCGAGCGTTTCAGGGTTGGGTTTTTGCACAGCCGGGATGAGCGGCACCGCCTCGAACTTCGTGGCTTCGAAGTACCAGCGAGTCGGTGCGGGGAGTCCCCAGCGAACACTTGTGCTCAATGAGCCAGCGTCCCAACGCACCGGCTCGATTTCAATGTCGATCGTTTGGTAGTGACTGTTGAAGATCTCGATGCGGTGCCCGTCGGGATCGCGCAGATAGACAAACAGCATTCCGCCTGGGCCGTGGCGACCGGGCCCGCGCTCGACCTCGGTGCCGTATCCGTAGATACCTGCGAAGTCGCATGCATCAAAAATGTTGTGCGACTCCGAAACGGTGTAGGCGAAGTGATGCAGACAAGGGCCTTCGTTTTCAACGATCGCGAGATCGAGGCACGTTCCCTTGCGGTACATGAATGCGCCAAGCAGCTTGTCTCCATGTGCCAGATACTCGGAATTCCGGAATCCCAACCGGCTGTAGAACTCACAGAGCGCGTAGGCATCGGGGGCGAAGATCTGTACGTGATCGAGCCTCTGGGCATGCGCGCCCTTGAAGATTTCGCGGTTCAGATACTGGCGCTCGCGGGTTTCCATCGTCGCGCACAGTTCGATTTTCGTGCCGATCGGATCGGAAACATGGAGTGTCCTGCCCTGATGCGCGACCTCAACCCACTCTGCAGGCAGTCCTTCCGACTTGAAAAACTGGTATGCGAGATCCAGATCCTCTTCAAAAAACACGCGAAAACCCAGCCGCTTGCACGTCGCCTCGCCGTTGGTCTGCACGAGCACGAGGCTATGGTGACAGGCCTCCGCCAGCCCACGCAGATAACAGGTCTGGTCATCCTCGTCTGAAACAATCAGACCAATAACGTTGACATAAAACTCGCGGCTCTTCGCCAGGTCGGCGACGTGCAGCACGACATGGCTCGTGCGGGTGATGTTAAACGGCGGCCGGAGATCGACGGGTGGCAACATACGAACCTCTATCGTTTGAATTGGGAGAACTGCGCTAACGTTAGCATCAGACTATGATTGAAATGAAACCTTGTCAATCAGGATGAGCCATAATAATGCTTACGTTCGCACGCTAGCAGGCAAGCTGCGAGGCAACAGGGAGATTTCCGCGGCAAGACCGCCCACGGCGTCGCGCAGAAACTGCAGAGTCGCCTCGTCTGCGAGACGCCCGTTCTGAACCTTTCCGTGCACCCCTGCGATAACGACCTGCGGCCAGACGATGACCCGTGCGAGCATTCCAGTGAGCACCTCTCGCAGTTGTGCCTGGGCCCGCACGCCGCCGGTGAAAGCCGGCGAACTGGTAACGATCAATACCGGCTTGCCCTTCATGGGAGACGCGGATGAGGGGCGCGATGCCCAGTCCAATGCGTTCTTGAGAACACCCGGCATCCCGCAGTTATATTCGGGAGAACAGATTATGAGACCGTCACTGGCCTCGATTTCAGCCCTGAATTCACGAACAGCCTGCGGCGTGCCACCATTTTCGAGGTCCTGGTCGTATAGCGGGATACCGTGCAGGATTTTTACGGACATTTCGACGCCCGCCGGCATCGAATCCTGCAGCGTGCGAAGCAACGCTGTGTTGTTTGACTCCCGACGCAGGCTTCCCGATACCCCTAACAGCCTCAGGTCTGGCATTAACGATGCCTCTTTCTTGACGTTAAGACGACGGGTCCTCTTGAGAGCTCCCGTAGTGCACGTGCCACGGTGTTCAGCGATGAAACGGCAACGCGGACCAGCCACTGAAAACGGCCTGCGCGCCGAGCGACTCTTCGATTCTCAGCACCTCATTCCATTTCGCCATACGCTCTGAGCGGGAAAAGGAGCCAACCTTGAGCTGGCCAGCATTCCAGCCGACGCTCAGATGAGCGATCGTCACGTCTTCTGTCTCACCCGAACGTGCGGAGACAATCGTGCCGAATCCGGCCTTTTGGCCTGCGATGAGCGCCTCATGTGCCTCGGTGATCGTCCCCGCCTGGTTCGGCTTGACCAGAACCGCGTTGGCCTGACCGGCAGCGGCCGCGCCGGCGACCCGGTCAGCGTTCGTAACCAGGAAGTCGTCGCCAATGATCTGGCACTTGTGCCCGTACTCGCGCGTGAAAACGCCGAATCCGGTTGCATCGTCCTCGGTCAATGGATCCTCGATCGAAAGAATCGGATAGTTGGCCAGCCAGCCCCCGAGCATCCTGATCATTCCGTCCGTGTCGAGGGTGTGTCCGTCCAGTGCAAGGGTATAGTGTCCGTCGCGGCCAAACTCGGACGCTGCAATGTCGAGCGAAATGCCGACGTCCGCGCCAGGACGCAAGCCTGCGTCTTCGATTGCAGCAAGCACGGCATCGAGCGCCTCTTCGTTGCAGTCAAATGCGGGCCAGTAACCACCCTCGTCTGCAACGCCCTGCAGTTTGCCGGCCTTTTTCATCAGCGCGCCCGCTGCGCGGTAAATCTCAGCGCTCCAGTCCAGCGCCTCGCTGAAGCTGCGCGCCCCTGGGCACATCACCATGAAGTCCTGAACGTCAACCCGGCGCGACGCATGGGCGCCGCCCCCGAAGATCTGGATTTCGGGAAGCGGGATGCGTACGGCCTGATCGCCGGCAAGATATTGCCAGATGGGTTTACGCTCAGCAGCGGCCGCAGCGTGCAGGATCGCCATCGAGGTTGCGACGAGCGCGTTACCGCCCAGCCTCCCGCGGTTCGCGGTACCGTCCAGCTCCACCATGCCTTTGTCGATTGCCGCCTGGTGCAAAGCATCCCGTCCGATAAGCAGATCCGCAATGTCGCCGTTGACCGAAGCGACGGCACACCTCACGTCCAGGCCGCCAAAAGACGCGCCCCCGTCACGAAGATCCAGGGCTTCGCCGCTGCCCGTTGACGCGCCGGCAGGCGCAATCGCACGGCCCGTCGCGCCACATGCGAGTGTCACTTCCGCTTCCACGGTGGGGCGGCCGCGCGAATCCCATACACGACGGCCGTGCACGCGGGCAATTGTTGTATCGGTCATAAATAGTCTCCAGTCGTTGACCCGGTTGCTTGAAAAATCGAAGCTGGCGTCGCGTTAGGGGAAAGATTGCGCCCCATTCGGCCGCCACGCTCCGGCACTATCTGATCGCGACGCGCTGCGCGCCGATTAGCACGAAAGCGACGCTTGCCGTCTTCGTACTCCTGTTCCTCCACGCGTGTCTTGTGCCGTTCTGAACGATGAGATCGTGCTGTCTGAGGTGGGTGACGCGGCCGTCGTCGAGCTCCAGCCAGATCTCGCCATCGAGAACGATTCCGTAGTCAATGCTGGGCGTCATGTGCATTCCATCCGCCTCAAAGAGTTCAGCCAGTCCCGGGCTGATTTTTGCGTTTTCTTCGGCGGCAGCGCGCGGATCAAAATCGGCCGAGGCAAATACACTCTCTGGAGGAAAAGTGACGACAAGGAAGCGGGTTTCGCCAGTACCCGGGACCATGCTGCGCACAGCCTCTGTGGGATCAACCCCATCGAACGGCAGCACTGCGGTCGCCGGCGTCGCCCAGACGAGACGCGACACCATTCCCGGAACGTGCCGGAACGCGTCAGAGCGTGGGGGCACGCCATCCAGAGCCACATTGGCGGAACCGTCCAGGAAGTTGCCCGTCACCACGCGCCGGATACTGACCGGCAGTCCGCCGGCAATTTGCGATTGATTCTCCATCGTTGCCTCCGTTTCAAGCTTTCATCCGAAGATACCGCCTCGATCCTGCAGACGCCGCGACCAGCGGCGCTTCCCCGCCTTGATATGACACCCGGATCGACCGACCCCGTCGCCTCTGATGCGTCTCGAGCAACAACGCGAACCAAGAGCACGGTGGCGCACAAGCGGGACGCTCACGCCTGGGCGTATCGCGTCAAGTCGATCACAACAATCGTCAAGACTCCCGCAAGAACTCAGACCACCGCTACCGGCCTGACTCGTGCCCCAGGTGGCTCGCGCTCAATCTGACCCGCCTCAGCACCGGCCACGCGCCGTTGCGCAAATTCGCAAGTACATAGTCGCGAAAGGCAGCAGAACCTTGCAGGTCAAGCGGCGCCAGACGAACGGCCCGAATGTCCGGCAGATGAAGCAGCAGCGAACAGGCTCCACGCATGACTGCCAAACCCGACCCAAAGTCAACGAACAAATGAACGGTCACGCCGCGTCACCCCTCGCCCAGTTCAATAGCGAGGCCGTCCGCCGGACGCTATATGGCAAGCCGCCTGATATCCAATACCGATTCGTCATGTCTGGGCACAATCAAATGCTAACGTTCGCATTAGTCTGCAACGATCACACTCCAATGTCAACAGATCCACTAGCAACAATTTGGATTGACATGATTGCCATCGAGAGCTAACGTTAGCACATTACCACTTCGACACGCATGGCACCCATGAAAATCATTCGGTACCTGGCCGACGATTGCGCCTATTACGGAATTGCTCGCGAAAACGGAAGAATCGAGCGACTGGTTGGCTCGCCGCTACTTGATCTGCAACTTAGCGACCACGTAGACAGTCTCGAGGCCGTGCGGGTGTTGACTCCAATCGAGCGGCCAAGAGTATTCGGCCTCGGGTACAACTACCGCGCACACTCCCAGGAGGTAGGCAAGACAAGCCCCACGATACCGGTGCTTTTCATGAAGCCGAGCACGACCGTTATCGGTCCCGGTGATTCGATTGTCTATCCGCCCGAAGGCCAGAATATCCATTTCGAAGGAGAACTGACTGTCGTGATCGGCAAGGAAGCGCGCCATGTAGCAGAGGCAGACGCGCTCAGCTACGTGCTCGGTTATACGTGCGGCAATGACGTGAGTGACCGGGTCCTTCAGCGCCGTGAAAGCGAGTTTGGCTGCCTGCTGGTTGGCAAAGGCTACGACACGTTCGCACCGATTGGCCCGGTCATTGAAACGGCGCTTGATCCTTCCAGTCTGAGCATCATTACCCGCGTGAACGGTGAAGTGCGGCAGAACGGAAACACTGCGGACCTGGTTTTCAGCGTTCCGCAGATCATCGCTTACCTCAGCAAATACATGACGCTACTCCCTGGTGACCTGATCATGACCGGAACGCCGGCCGGTGTGGGCCCCATCAAGGTTGGTGACACGATCGAAGTGGAAGTCGAGGGAATCGGCATGCTTCGCAACGACGTGGTATCTGCCGCACTGGTGCAGTCTTGAAGACGACCGGAAGCGGTAATCTCTGCAGCAGTTCGGCAGCAATCTGGACTGGCTCGCCGTCCGTTCAAGGCTCCCGTAGCGGTTCCTGACCAGTTCCACTCATTTTTGCAGCGCGTCAGTCCGCCCATCGGAGTTCATTCTGCAACATCGAGGGGCTTAAAGGACTGGCGACAAAACAGCACTATTCGTCACGATCAAGGAGACTGAGATGCAGGTAAAGTCAACCGTATGGGTAGGAGCGCTTTTAGCAGCCTCGCTGCCGATAATGGTATTCGCGCAGGACCAGCCGGCGAGCACGCCGGCGCCCGTGACGAAAGCACAGGCCAAAGCAGCGAGAAAGGCACAAAGCAAACAGGCCCGGGAAGCCAAGAATGCCGAACTCAGGAAACTCGAGCAGAACGGCTATGGTCCGCAGGCCAATCCGCAGGATTATCCGCAGAACCTGATCCGCGCGGAACATAAAGCGGCCAATCAGGACGCGGCTTCGTCCCCTCCCCGCCGCTGACTCTAGCGTTACTCCGCGCGATCGACAATTGACGATCGTGCGGAGTGCTACACATCGTAGCTCGACACTAACCTCGGGAGCGTCAGGAATTATCACCCGTCAAAAAGCCAGATTCAGGGACAGCGAGTTTCTCTCCAGACCATGCTTTGTGCGGGCGAAAATTTCCCACTTGCGAATCCCGGCCGCCCCTCTATGAAGGCGATCGACCAGGACGATCAGCACTACCATGAACTTACGAAGGCATGGACAAGCCGGTTGAACACCCCCGGCTTCGCAACGTTCATCCCGTGCGATGCGCCTTCAATGGTTTGTTTGTCTGCGTAATCGATCCAATCTGCCAGCTTGTCAACGTTGTTGCGAAACATGCGCGGGCTCTTTTCCCCCTCGATCAGCAACGTCCTGCACTTCACGTCACGCGCTGCGTCACGTGAGTACGCGGGCAAAGGATCGCGAAACTGCTTCGGCAGCGTAGCGGCGTTGTCGATCGCCATCGTGCGGAAACTGGCGGGACTCTTGCGCCAGAAGCCGGGCATGCTCACCGAATCGACGAAGAGTTCCAGTCCGGTGTCAATCGCACTGCCTTCAAGCAGATCGGCGACTTTGGCGCGAAGCACATTGGTCGCAGGGGCGTAGAACGCATTGAAGATGTCAACTTTGCGCAATTAAAGTTGTCAACTGGACGGGATCTCGATCCGTAAATAACGTCCAGGCATGCTGGACAATGGATTCCCGTGCGCGAATTAAACATGTCAACTGCCGCCGGAAGCGTACCGGGTTCCGATCGGGACGAGGCTGCGTATCCAACCCAATCATGCATGTGCAACGAGCTCACAGCATCCGGTCTATCAGGCGCTCGCGAAGGACGGCACGGTCGAACGTGGCGCCGGTTTTACGGATGGTCATTCGGCAGGATCAACTGATTCACATGGCCATCCCACTGCGGTTCGACAGGACACGCGACGTGTCTGCGAGATGAACGCGGCGGTGACGCAAGTTCTGCCGGCAGTTCAAGCCGTATTCAGTAACCTCCTCCAGTTCCCGCAACGAACGCGGCACGTGCGGACTGCGTGCAAATAGCCGCACAGCGGTCCGGCTGGCGCTGCCATTTTCGAAGTCAATCGCCATCACGCACGGTCGAGCGAGATCGAGAAGTGCGGCCGGGTCGGACTACCGGGTTGGCCAAGGTAGCGGGCGGGTAACGCAAACGCCGCGTCAGGCGACATTGCCGGTCCGCGACCATGGAATGCAGGCTCACTTGCAAATAATCCGGGCTCGTGCGCGCCGTCGGTTGCAGCTTAGGCTGGCCCAAAAAGCGTGGATTGCAGGTTCGGCTGTTTTGGATTGCAGTTCATACAATTATGCAAGGTCATCGTACCGGTCCCTCAGTCAGCGTTTTCCTTGGCACCTAGCGCAAACGGATGAAGTGACCGACTTCCGTCTGTCCTCACGGGCCAGGTTCGCCTTGCTACTTCAGGATTGGTTCAGGCGACCCCGAGCAGGTTTCTCCACTCCGGAAGGCTTCCCTTGGGATCCAGTGCTTTGACCAACGGTGCGGCACGCGTCGCCAGGTCCTGTACGTCGGCGATAGCATTTGTGAGGGCACTCGACATTCCTAAGCCGTCTAGCATTAACGCTGCTTCGCGCATCTCTTCGGCGCGCCGTTGCCCGTGTTCGACCACGCGACCGATCAGATACGCTTCGTAGCCCTTGTCCCACCCTACACCCGGAAACGTTGCCGCGAGCGACGCAAGCACGCGGCCGTCCACGTCGAACTGTTTGGCCGCCAGCATCGACTGAACGCATAGGGCCTCCATGCCCTTGATCATGATGCTGCGGCATAGCTTGATGGCTGACGCGAGGCCGACTTCCTGCGCCACCGCTTCCGTGCGCATCCCCAAACCATTGAGACGGTCTGCCGTTTGTACAGCGAGTCGGCCGCCCAACAGCATCGGCACCCGTATGCCTTGCGGCGGAACCGGCGCCATCACCGCGGCTTCCACGTAGTCGGCGCCATTGCGCTCGATCTGTTGGCAGTTGCGTTGTTTGACGGCGGGCGAAACCGAATTGAGGTCGAGGAAGATCTGGCCGCTTGTCAGATATTCCGCTGAAGCTGTGGCGACCGCTTCCGCCTGGCTCGCGGTGACTGCGGAGAAAATAAGTTGCGCATCGCGCAGTGCCGCAGGGAGATCGTCGGCCACGTGAACTTTGCATTCGTGGGCCCGCTGCATGATCGTCGGGCGCGTAGCCGCATCTTGCAGCTTGATGTCGAAGATCGACACTTCATGGCCGGCTGCGGTCAATGCGCGACCGAAAATAGGCCCCACTTCTCCGAAGCCGATAATTGCGATGCGGCCAGTAGGCTGAGTGCGATTCTGATCCATGCTGATTCTCTGCGAGTGAGGGTGGAAAATGACAATATGAAGTGAAGGAGCGCCGTGATTTGTGTCGCGACCTCAACGCGGATGTTCGGACGCCCAGACTGTCACCGGTCCGGCTGACGGCGCGTGACGGTCGCTCACGTAGGCGTCGAGTTTCTGCTGGTCGAACATGCCCTCCCATTTTGACAGCGCGAGCGTTGCCGATCACGTTGGTCGTCGACGTGGCGATCGCGAGCACGCGATCGATGCCCAATAGCCACCCCACAACCGAGGTGGGCAGCATGCTCGATGGCCGGCGTTCCAGCAGCCGTCCGCCGAGCGTTTCTTCGAGTTCCCGCACGGAGCGCGTCACGGCTGATTGCGCGCGAAAGAGCAGCGCCGCTGCCCGGCTTGCGCTGCCGTGTTCGACGACGATTGTGAACACACCCAGTTTGGCGAGGTTGAGAAGTTCGGCGATCGGGGATGTCGGGTTGGCCAGGAGAGCGGACGTGCGAAGTAAGCGCACGGTCAGGCAGCGGTGCCGTAGAGCGGCAATATTTTCGACTCGAGCATTGCGATCGCCTGGATGGCAAGTTGTGACAGCGTGTGCTTGCTACTGGTTGCGATTGCAAGGCGGCTGAAGAGCGTCGGCTCGGTAATGCGGATCACCTGGAAGCGCCGCTTGAGCGCATCGCTGCTAGTCGCATTGAGCGATAGCACCGCATAGCCGATACCCTCGCTGACCAGATCGAGAATCGAGGTCACTGCATCGACCTCCAGCTCGATACGCAATCTTACGCCCTGTTCCGCGGCAGCCGCCTCGACCATCCGTCTGATCGCGTGCATGCGGCCAGGGATGATGAGTGGGTAGCGCACGATTTCCCGCAGCGCGATCGTTGTTGTGGACTCGCCTACTGCCTCTGTGAGTGTATCGCCACTGTCCGGGCCGATCAGAAACAGTTCTTCAGTAAAAATGGTTCGCTTGTCGATCAGCGGCGTATCGAATGTGTCGTACAGGACAGCGACGTCGATGCGGCCCATCATCAGCCATTCGATCAGATAGGTGGACAAGCCTTGCGCCACCGAGATAGTCGCCCCGGGAAAGGAGGAACGAAAGCCACGCACGAGTTCATGCGTGGCGACCCTGGCAAAGCTGGGGGTAATGCCGATGCCGAAATGACCACCGGGTGCGCCGTGTAACTCGTCCAGATCCTGCGAGGCGCGCTGCACCTGCTGAAGGATACCTTTCGCATGCGCGAGCATCCGTTGGCCGGCCGGCGTCAACGTCACGCCGCGGCCGGTGCGCTCGAGCAGCGTATGCCGCAATTCCACTTCCAGATGCCGCACCAGCCGACTCAAGGCGGGCTGGTTCGAGTCCAGCGTAATCGCGGCACGTGTAAAGCTGCCGAGTTCAGCGACGTGAACGAATGCCTCAAGCTGCTTCAGGTCCATTGTCGATAACTCATGTGAAATTCACATATCAGCTAGTTGAATATGGCGATTGTATCGATCCATCGTCGCGGCCACAATGCATACAACCCAGAGAAAGCCGCGCCATGCGGTCTGACATTGAGACGACGCTCATGAAATCCTGCCTGCCGCCCGATCCCCACCCCATTCGACCCGCCCAGCGCCTGCCCGCCGGTGCCTGCGATGCGCACTGCCACGTGTTCGGCCCGGCGGAAATCTTTCCATATGCGCCGGACCGCAGCTATACGCCACCCGACGCGCCTGTCGAGCGGCTTGTTGCGCTGCACGATTTTCTCGGCGCGAGCCGCGGCGTGATCGTCCAGGCAAGCTGCCACGGCACCGACAACACCGCGATGCTGGATGCGATTGCGCGCGGTAATGGACGCTATCGCGGCGTCGCGATTGTCGACGGCGACGTCACCGACGAACAGTTGGCTGACCTCCAGGCGCGCGGCGTGCGCGGCGTGCGCTTCAATTTCGTCGCGCATCTGGGCGGTGCGCCCGATCTCGACGTTTTCGACCGCGTACTCGAACGTATCGAGCGGCTCGGCTGGCACGTCGTGCTGCATCTCGATGCACAGGACATCCTCCAATACGCAGAGCGGATTGCGCGTATCAAGGTGCCATTCGTGATCGATCATATGGGCCGTGTACGCGCGGATGCCGGGGTCGATCAGCAGCCGTTTCGCCAGCTTCTGGAACTGATGCGCAATCCGCTTGCCTGGGTCAAAGTGTGCGGGGCCGAGCGCGTGTCCGTAGGCCGCCGTCCGTTCGACGATGCGATCCCGTTCGCGCGCACGCTCATTGAAGCCGCCCCCGACCGCGTGCTATGGGGTACCGACTGGCCGCATCCGAACATCAGCAAGGACATGCCAAACGACGGCGAACTGGTCGATCTGCTGTTCCGCTTCTGCCCGGACGCGGCGCTGCGCGAACAACTGCTCGTCACCAACCCGGCGCGGCTTTACGGATTCTGAGCGAGCCGTTTGCTTCACAAACTTTGAACTGCCACACCAAGAATGGCAGTCAGGCGGAAATCCGGAATCGAACGGCTTTTCGCTCACCATTCGAATCAGGAGACAACGATGACCGATATGCATCGCCACGCGGCCAATGCGGCCGATTCGGCTGATCAGGGAGCAGCGTCATGAACGACAGTGCCGTCATGACGCCCTCCGCGCGCAGCGCGAAGAAACCCTTCTATCGCACGCTGTATTTCCACGTTTTACTCGCGATCCTGCTCGGCGTGCTGCTCGGTCATTTCGCGCCTTCGCTCGCCGTGCAGATGAAGCCGCTCGGCGACGCATTCATCAAGCTGGTCAAAATGGTGATTGGCCCTATTATCTTCTGCACCGTCGTCACCGGCATGGCCGGCATGGGCGACATCAAGAAGGTCGGGCGTGTCGGCGGCAAGGCGTTGCTGTATTTCGAAGTCGTATCGACGGTGTCGCTCGTCATTGGGCTCGTGGCCGGACATCTGTTTCATCCCGGCACCGGCTTCAATCTGAATCCCGCGACGATCGATACCAAAGCGCTCGCCGGATTCACGACGGCCGCGCATGAACAGAACACGGTCGAGTTTCTGATGCACATCATTCCCGACACCGTCGTCAGCGCATTCTCGACCGGTAACGTGCTGCAGGTTCTGCTGATCTCGGTGCTGTTCGGCGCCGCGCTTGCGGCGACGGGAGAATATGGCCGGCCACTGGTTCGCATGATCGACCGCTTTGCACAGACGTTCTTCGGCATCGTTCACATCATCATGAAGGTCGCAGCGATCGGCGCATTTGGATCGATCGCGTTCACGATTGGCACCTATGGGATCGGCGCAGTGCTGCCATTGCTCAAGCTGATTGGCACGTTCTACCTGACGCTCGCCTTTTTCGTGCTGGTGGTGCTCGGCATCATTTCCCGGTTACTCGGCTTCAGCATCCTGCGCTTCCTGAGCTATATCCGCGAGGAAATCCTGATCGTGCTCGGCACGAGTTCGTCCGAGGCCGCGCTGCCGCGGATGCTCGAAAAACTCGAACGGCTCGGCTGCTCGAAATCAGTGGTAGGTCTCGTGATTCCGGCGGGCTATTCATTCAATCTGGACGGCACCAACATCTACCTCACGATGGCCGTGCTGTTCATCGCGCAGGCCTTCAACATCGAACTCACGCTGACGCAGCAGTTGACGCTCGTTGGCGTGGCGATGCTGACGTCGAAAGGTGCGAGCGGCGTGGCTGGCGCGGCCTTTGTGATGCTGACATCGACATTGATGGTGTTCCCGATTATTCCTGTGTCCGGAATGGTGCTGATTCTCGGCATTCACCGCTTCATGGGAACGGGACTCGCGATCGCCAACACCATCGGCAATGGAGTCGCCACCCTGGTGGTGTCCGCTTGGGAGCACGAGCTTGACCGCTCGAAACTGAACGCCGAAATGTCACGCCGCCACACCGAATGACCGGCTAGGCGGCGACAAAGATCTTCGTGTGTTTCGCTGTCTGCGTGTGCCCTTGGCGCACGCAGTGGGAGCACTCGTACTTAAAACTACAAACTGGTTTGGAGACGAAACATGACGTCGTTAAAGAAAGGCGCGAACCGCCCGCGTTTAAAACTCAACGCTGCATGCATGGCCACCGCACTGCTCGCGACCGGCGGCCTCGCCGCACGTACCGCGTACGCCGACGATTCGCAGGCAGCCGCCGGCGCGGCGACGATGTCAGGCTCCGCAGTTCAGCTGTATGGACTGATCGGTATGTATCTCGACAGTTCCAAATTGAGCACCGCTCGAGCAAGCACGGTACAGCTAGGCGGCGGCGGGATGACGACATCGTTCTGGGGCATGCGCGGCCGCGAGGACATTGGCGGCGGCAATGCGGTGTTCTTCGCGCTCGAAAGTTTTTTCAGACCGAACACGGGGCAGATGGGAAGAAACACGACGGATGGCCTGTTCTCCCGCAATGCGTATGTCGGTCTGACCGGTGCATACGGCACGTTCAAGTTCGGAGAGCAGACCAATCCCACTTACTTTAATCAGATATTTGTCAATCCGTTCGGCGGGTCGGTTGTGTTCTCGCCGTTGATCGTGCAGTCGTACACGGCGAGCTACAGCAATACGCAGATCGGCGACACAGTCTGGCAAAACGCCATCGAGTATGTTTCTCCCAGCTACGGCGGCCTCACGGGCACTGCGATCTACGGCGTGAGTACCACCACCGGTCAACAGGGAAAAGACAATATCGGCTTGCATCTGACCTATGCGAACGGGCCGCTCACGGCGGTGCTCTCGGCGCAGCGTGTACGAACGGCGGCGATCGCGCCGTCGAGTGGTCAATATCTTTATCTCGTAGGCGCTGCGTACGATGCAAAGATCGTCAAGGTTTATGGGGCTGCGCAGATGACGAATAACAACGACGTTGAGACCGGTTCGCATACGTATGAGCTAGGGGTTTCCGTACCCTTGTCACCGTCGAACATGATCCTTGCCGAGTGGGCGCGCACGAAGAAGAGCGCACCGCTGAACCATAGCAACGTACGCAACACCGGCTCCATTGCATACGACTACATTCTGTCCAAGCGCACGTATGTGTACGTGGTCTATTCCTACGACAAGCTGACGGCCAATCCGTCGGGCAGTACATACGGTGTCGGCATGCAGCATACGTTTTAGAGCGAGGCGACTCCGCAGCCGAAAGAAGCTCGCTAACGAAGTCGGCGAGCATGTCATTCGCGCAATCGCGCCGGTGACTCAACCAATTTTATGGAGCGACGATGATCATCGACATTCACGGGCACTACACCACTGCGCCGACGGCGCTGGAGACGTGGCGCAACCGCCAGATTGCGGGGATCAGGAGTCCGTCCGAGATACCCACGGTTTCCGAGTTGCGGATTGGGGACGACGAGTTGCGCGAATCGATTGAAAGCAACCAGTTGCGGTTAATGCGCGAGCGTGGCCTCGATCTGACCATCTTCAGTCCGCGTGCGAGCTTCATGGCACATCACATTGGCGACTTTGAAGTATCGAGCACGTGGGCCGCCATCTGTAACGAACTCTGCTACCGGGTGAGCCAGCTCTTTCCGGATCATTTCATTCCGGCTGCGATGCTTCCTCAGAGCCCGGGCGTGGACATCGCCACCTGCATTCCCGAACTGGTGAAGTGTGTCGAACAGTACGGCAACGTCGCGATCAATCTGAATCCGGACCCGTCGGGCGGCCACTGGACCAGCCCGCCACTGTCCGACCGCTACTGGTACCCGATCTACGAGAAGATGGTCGAGTACGACATTCCCGCCATGGTTCACGTGAGCACGAGCTGCAACGCATGCTTCCACACCACCGGCGCACATTACCTGAACGCGGACACGACTGCCTTCATGCAATGCCTGACGTCGGACCTGTTCCGCGACTTCCCAACCTTGCGCTTTGTGATCCCGCATGGCGGCGGCGCTGTGCCGTACCACTGGGGGCGCTTTCGCGGGCTCGCCCAGGAGCTGAAGAAGCCGCTACTGACGGAGCATCTGCTCAACAACGTCTTCTTCGATACCTGCGTCTATCACCAGCCGGGCATCGACCTGCTTACGCGCGTGATTCCGGTGGACAACATCCTGTTTGCCAGCGAGATGATTGGCGCGGTGCGTGGCATCGACCCGGAGACCGGCGACTACTTCGACGACACGAAGCGTTACATCGAAGCGGCGCACATCGATGCAGATGAGCGGTACAAGATTTACGAAGGTAACGCACGACGTGTCTACCCGCGTCTGGATGCAGCATTGAAAACGAAGGGACATTGATCATGTACGAACTCGGAGTGGTGTATCGCAACATTCAGCGGGCAGACGGCGACGTCGCCGCGAAGCTCGGTGCTCTCGGGACCGCCACGGTACACGAAGCGATGGGACGTACTGGACTGATGAAGCCCTATATGCGTCCGATCTATAGCGGCGCACAGGCGAGCGGCACGGTCGTCACGGTCCTGCTCCAGCCGGGCGACAACTGGATGCTGCACGTCGCAGCGGAGCAGATCCAGCCGGGCGACATCATCGTTGCCGCGGTCACGGCTGATTCCACCGACGGTTTTTTCGGCGACCTGCTGGCGACCAGCTTCAAGGCGCGCGGCGCGCAAGGGCTCATCATCGACGCAGGCGTGCGCGACGTGCGCGTGCTGGCGCAGATGAACTTCCCGGTATGGAGTAAGGCGATCTCTTCCAAAGGGACGGTCAAGGCGACGCTCGGATCCGTGAACACTCCCGTCGTTTGCGCCGGGGCGCTGGTGAATCCGGGAGATGTCGTCGTCGCGGATGACGATGGTGTGGTCGTGGTGCCCGTAGCATTGGCGGCGCAGGTGCTCGAAAAGGCAGCCGCGCGTGAAGCCAACGAAGGCGAGAAGCGCGCGAAGCTGGCCGCCGGCGTGCTCGGCCTGGATATGTACAACATGCGCGAGCCATTGCAACAGGCCGGCCTGCGCTATATCGACTGAAAGGCAGAGAAACCATGAGTGAGCAGATCACCGGCATCTCTTCGATGGCCACGCGCCAGGTGCTGGCCGAGCTGGTCGAAGAATACGGGCGGCTATCGGGGCGGCGGGTGGCCATCGAGTCGGTTGGCGGCGTCGCCGCTGCCCGGCGCGTCCAGGAAGGTGAGCCGTTCGATATCGTCGTGCTTGCGGCCGACGCGCTCGACCGGGTTGCCGCAGCCGGCCGGATCGATCCGGCCAGTCGGGTCGACCTGGTCCGTTCGGGCGTGGCGATTGCGGTAGCAGCCGGCGCGCCGCGGCCCGAGATCGGCACTGAAGCCGCGCTGCGCGACGCCATTCTGGCCGCGCGTAGTATCGGCTATTCGACGGGTCCGAGCGGTTCACACCTGGGTCGCCTGTTCGAACACTGGGGCATCGCCGAGACCATTGCGCCGCGCATCGTGCAGGCGCCTCCGGGTATTCCGGTCGGCGCGCTCGTCGCGCGCGGGGATGTCGAGCTCGGCTTCCAGCAATTGAGCGAGTTGATGTACCTGCCGGGCATCGATGTCGTCGGTTCTTTGCCCCCCGAAGTGCAGATCATCACTACCTTTGCGGCTGCCATATGCACGGCATCCCGACAAAGAGATGCCTCGAGGGCATTGCTCTCATTTCTGGCCTCCCCTGCGACCGCCCCCGCCAAGCTTCGTAACGGCATGGAGCCGGCATGACAGAAGGCGGACCTTGCTGAAACCCTGTTGCCCCTATCGCGATAACTCATAGATCAAGGTTGCATGAAACTCGCCACCAAACTCTGGATTTCAACTGCGTTGCTGCTTGTGCTGATTTTCGGCATCGTTGGCTTGTCGATGCGGCGGTTCGCGAGCATGGAGGCGCAAAGGGACACCTCGCTGAAGATGCTGTCTGGAAAAGTGACTGCTGCCTACGCCTGGTCGAAACTCGCGGACATTGCGGCATTGCGCACGCAGGCGATGATTATTAGCGCCGATCCCGCTTTATCGGATGTCTTCAGCAAGGATAATGCCGCGACGATTTCCCAGATCGCAGTGGTGCAGAAGACGATAGCCGTCCTGGCGCACACCCCCGCTGACCGGAAGCAGCTCGATGCTATTGCAGGGTTGCGCAATCAGGTGCTGGCGACCCGCGACAGGATCGCGGCAATGCGATCCAATGAGGCCCGGAAGCCCGCGGCGCTTGCCATGTTGAACGAGAAATACATGCCGGTTCAGACTGCTTACGGTAAGGCGATAAGGACGTTCGTCGAACTGCAGGAGCAGCAACTGGCGACGGCCCAGGCAGATTTCGAACGTCAGCGATACATCATTGTTGCGACAACCGCGATACTGATTGTGGTCCTCGCGCTGAGCGTACTGACCGGTGCTGCTGCACTGATCCGGTCAATCAGCAAGCCTTTGCTCGAAGTCAATCACCTCGCCGCGAAAATCGCGCAAGGTGATCTGAGCGCGGATCTGACGGTAACCCGAGTCGACGAATTTGGCGAACTGATGGAATCCATCCTCGCGATGAGCCGCTCATTGGCGTGCATCGTTCAGCGCATTCGTGCCGGCGCCGAAAGTATCGGTACGGCATCGAGCCAGATTGCATCCGGCAATCTCGACCTGTCGCAGCGTACGGAGCAACAGGCCGCGTCGCTAGAAGAGACGGCGGCCAGCATGGAACAGTTGACTGGCACGGTGAGGCAGAACACTGACAATGCGCGGCAGGCTGGTATGCTTGCGGTGAGCGCTGCCGGCACGGCCGAGCGGGGCAACGAAGTCGTAAGCCGCGTTGTCGCCACGATGGCCGAAATCAGTCAGCGTTCGGAAAGGATTGGGGACATCATCGCGATCATCGAAGGGATTGCATTCCAGACCAACATCCTCGCGCTCAATGCAGCGGTTGAAGCTGCCCGGGCCGGAGAACAGGGTCGCGGCTTTGCCGTGGTCGCGGGGGAAGTGCGCACGCTTGCACAACGCTCGTCGTCTGCGGCAAAGGAAATCAGGGATTTGATTGAAACGTCCGCAGAACGTGTACGTGCCGGAAGTTTGCTGGTTGGGGAGGCCGGCCAACGGATGAATGAGATCGATACGAGCGTGCGGCGCGTGACAGATATTATGGGTGAGATAGCCGCCGCTTCAGCGGAGCAACAAACCGGTATTGAGCAGGTGGCACTGGCGGTCACGCAGATGGACGAAGTGACCCAGCAGAACGCCGCGCTCGTCGAAGAAGCGGCGGCCGCCGCGCAGTCACTGGAGGAACAGGGGCGCGACCTGAAGGCGACCGTTGCCCTATTCAGATTGTCGGACTATAAGCGCCTTTCGGGCAATGCGTGAGGAGTGTCTCGCGGTAGCAGCTCCGACGTGGGGAGCGCGGTAGGGTGTGGGACTAAATACTGAAACATGTCGCCCCGGGGCGTTGGACTATCGTGCGGCAAACGCCTGATTGGGGTCGCTTCAGAAAACGGAAATAATGCACGTTAAGCAGGTGACGCCCGTCTGGCTCGGCCTCCTGACTATCTTGCGGCGAAGGCTTCAGTCATCTGGCGCGCACGCTTGACCTCGTCACTTTGCAGGTAAATCGAGGTGGTCGCGATCGAGGCGTGGCGCAGGTTATCCCGAACCGTCGTCAGTTCCGCTCCGCGGGCCAGCGCATGAGTGGCATGGGTGTGCCTCATCCAGTGCGGGCTGGCGCGTCGCAGCTTTTCGGCAACTGCGGGATGGTCGGCCGCAATGACATCAGCGACCTGGTCAAAGAAGCGCCTCATCACATTCCATAGGCGGGTGCCAGTGATGCTGGTTGTGCTGTCCTGTTCGAGGCTCGCGAGCAACGGTGTCCTTGGGTCCCAGCGCGCTGGCGTGACCGGAAGGCGACGCTGTACGAGATACTGGTCGAGCGAAGTACGTGCCAGTGGTGGCAAGGCGACCTTGCCGGGCTTGCTCCCCTTGCCGACCAGATGCAGCCAGTGATCACCGTGTTCGTCGGTGCGTATGTCGCCGAGCATGGCTCCAACGAGTTCGCTTGCGCGCAATCCTGTCGCATAGGAGAAGTCCAGCATGAAGCGCATCCGTTGAGCCGCGGGCGCTTCCCAGCCAAATGACCACTCCAGCCCGTCTGCAATGGTACGAATGAGCAGCCATTCGCCTTCGCTAAATCCGCGCGATGTGTCGAGCGGCGCGACGCGCGTGCGGCCCCGCACCTTGATGCCGGCAAACGGATTGGCCAGCACATAGCGCTGCTCGATCAGCCAGCGAAACATGGCGCCGAGTACCGATAGCGCATAGGCGGTCGAGCGCGCAGACAGGTTGCCGGCGAATGGCCGCCAGTCCGGCGCCGTGCGTGGTCGTGGCCGCCCGACCCAGCGCTCGCGCGGCGTCGGCCGGCGCAGGAAGCTCCGGTAGGCGATTGCATCTTCGGTGGTGAGTGACGATAGCGCCCGTCCACGCTCCACGATCGACCACAGGATCAGCCGCTCCGCCTCCTTACGATAGGCGCGCTGGGTCGTGAACGTCTCGTGCAGAGAAAGCCACGCCTGCACCGCTTCATAGTCGTTGGGCGCGTCGAGCGTACAGGCCTGCCGGGGCGCGCGGAAGCCCCCGTGTGAACCATCAACCTCATGCGGCAGCCGCAACCGCTCCCATGGCACGACCATGCCAGGTGAGGCTGTGGCGATCAGTGCGCGCGCCCGTTCCGTCAATCGCGGATAGGCTTCGAAGAACGCCTCGATCTGTTGTGCGCTGGTCCGGCCGAGCCCGGAAATTGCGCTCCACCATCGACGCCGGCGTGGTACGCGCACGGTCAGGTCCGCAAGCGTCGTGATACCGGCCGCACGCAGGACACGTACGGCGCGGGGTGTCAGCCACAGTTCGATATCGTCGGCGATCTGCGGCTGCGGTGCAGGCAAAGCGCTGAGTATCTTGAAGGCCTGTGCGACCGCACTGGCCTTCTCGATCCGTTCGCTTATGGCGTGCTGGAGGAGATCGGCGAGATCGGTGCGCTGGCGATGACGGGCGAATGCGATCAATTGTTGGCGGATCTGGCCGATAACGCCGCGAGCCGACTGGCCCGACGCCTTGCCGTGCGGCAGGTAACGGTCCACTGCGGCCGTGGAGGACAGGCCCGCATACCAGCCGCGCAGCGCAGCCAGCTGATCAGCATCGGGAAACTTTGGTGATTTGGGTGCGTGGCCGAGCCCGGGGGCTTCGGACTGACGTATTTTCATGACTTGAAGTTTAGTGTAAAAATGTATCCATTGCGATAATAAGAATTATCTGAATAGACGAAAATTTCGTGACTTTTTGGTACCACAACCATGGTCTCAGTCAGCCGAAATAGCACTCAAAATACCGCCGCGTGAAGGCCTTGCGATACTCCGCTTTCATCGGTTGCGGCGTATTGGGTGTCCAGCCCTGACCGCCGTAGCTCGCGCGGCAATACGCGCAGCGATATGGTGCCTCCAGGAGCCGTACGCTCGCCACATACGGCGCTTCATAACCGCAGCGCCGGCACGCCGTTTCCAGTGATCGGTGATGCGCCGGGCAGGCGTAGATGCTTTCCAACTGATGCAACACGCTGTGGTAGCCATGTGCCATACACCGGCGACAGTGGCAGAAAACGCCGCTGCAACGTCGCCGCTGCGTCGGCTGCAGCAGCGACGCATGCAGCGTTTTGATTGGTACGGGAAGACTTTCATGCAGCCGACGAATATCAACCAGACCCAGTTGCGGCACGACACCTTCGTACGGATCGATGTCCGGTCCCATCAGTCGTGCGACCACGTGGCCTGGTAGAGCATTCGCCTTTTCAAACTTCCAGAGAATCGAGATAAGGGACTCACAGGGATCAATCCACTTCTTACTGAAGACGTAGCCCAGCGCAGGTGTTAGCTTGCGCTCGTCAAGTGTGAGGATCGGAAAGCGCGGCGCTCGCAGCAATGCTGCGCTACGCGGCGGCGACGAGAACGCGACCGGTTGCATGACGGGACTGGACGTAACCGCAGTGATGGACCGCATGTGCCCATAGCGTAGCATCTGGGGTGTATTGAAGCCCGTCCTTAAGTTCACTCTCTTTAAGCACGATCTCGACAGCCCTGGCGAACGATTCCATGGGTATCTCAAGTCTTCCGGGCAGATTCGCCCTATGGTGCGCAGACTCAAACGCGTGCCACAGAACGCCTGCGTCGCTGACCAGACGATATCCAGTCTCGAATGCGCGAGGGACGTAAAAGCGGGTAAAGCTCCAGTCGCTGCCCTCCGGGTAAGCCGTCCTGTCATAGCCGTCGAGACAGGTAGCCACGTCCTCCGCGTCGCGTATACCGTAGAAAGACAGTTCATCGACCATCAGTCGCGCGACGATCTGCGTCTTTCCGGCGATCTGCAGGCCGGTCTTCTGCGCGAGAAGCTCCTGCTGACCAACCAGGAACGTGAAAAGCTTGATCTGTTGACGGTCCAGTGCATCGTGGACATCGCGCAGCCACTCATATTCGTTCTCGTTGTAGCGTTGCGCTTCGTCGCAAAAGAGCAGTACGGTACCGCTGCCGGCACGGGCGGCCGCCTCGCGTATTCTTAGCGAGAGTCGCATCCGCTTCGACGGGTTCGAACCCGCGTTGGGATCGGGGTCCCCGACCGCCTCGAGCAGATTCGCAAAGAATGGGCCTTCGGCATGCCGGGGCTTATGCTCACACTGCGCGTGATAGCTGGTCATCTTCGGATAGTTGCGCGCCAGCAGCAGCCTCACGTACTCGATCGCTCGCGTCTTGCCGATACGGGACGGCCCGTAGATCAGCGCTCCCATGATCCTGTAGTGCAAACACCGGACCACGAGCTCGTAGAATGCCTGGATCGCCGGAGTCGCAATGCGGTAGTTGCCGGTCGCAAGCGGATGCAGCGATGGATCGATCGGTCTCGGTACGTCAACTGACATGATGCACCTCCAGTTTGTGATTACGGGTTAGAACACCTGGCCTGAGCCGATCGAGAGCTTACGCACGCGAACCTCAGTGCGAGGGGTCGGTGCCGGGCCTACGTCCGCGGGCTTCTGAACAACAGCCACAACAACGGGTGAAGTGGGCGGAGCCGCGGCACGCACTGGCCCGGCTGGCGTGCGAACGGTCGGCGCACCTGCCAGGACCCGGACGGTCCGCGCCAGGTCATTTGCCGCCCGGCGGCTCTTCTTCGCCTGCGCGAGTTTGGCCTGGACGTACGCTTCAATTGGATTCGAGTCGATTCCGGCGCGGGGCCGCCGTCTGCCGCGCAACTTGAGGATTTCCTGCCGCAGCTTCAGGTTATGTGGCATCACGCCCCATGCACCTTGCGCATTCAGGACGCCCAGTTCGGTGCCGTCTGGCAGGAACGCACGCACGCTACGCAGATCGTCCGCGTTCAGATACAGCGTAAGCGTCGCGTGAGGGCCGTTGAGAATTCTCTGGACAAGCGTCGAAGAACGCGGCAGGCGCATCGTGCCGCTGCCAGAAGGGATCAAAGCGAGGCAGGTGTAGATGGGCGGAGATGCATCGCGACGTTCCAGGGCAACAGTTCGTCGATGCGGTTGGCCTGGTGATCCGCAATGTGCGTAAGCACGAATTCCAGGTAGGCGCGTGGATTGATGTTGTTCAATTTGCACGAGCCGATCAGGCTATACATTGCGGCGGCTCGCTCACCACCGCTGTCGGAGCCCGCGAACATAAAATTGCGCCGACCAAGGGCCACACAGCGCAAGGCATTTTCGGCGAGCACGTTGCTGATCTCGACGCGGCCGTCGTCGCAGGACAGCGTGAGTCCATCCCAGCGGTTCAGGGAGTAGTTAATCGCTTCGACCAACGGTGCCTTCGGCCAAAGCGTCGCGAGTTTCTCCCTCATCGACATCTCGAGGACCCCGAGCAACGGGTTGCTCTTTTCTTGCCTGACGCGTCGCCGCTCATCGGGTGGTTTGCCGCGAATAGCAGCCTCGATTTCGTAGAGATCGCCGATCATGTCGAGCCATTGCTTCGTGGTTTCCGACGGGGCGGTCTCATGGACGTTGAAGACGTATCGGCGCGCGTGATCCCAGCAAGATGCCAGGCGAACCTTGCCGCTTTCGGTCAGCTCGTTGAATCCGGCATAGCCGTCCGCCTGAAGAACGCCTTCGAATCCGGCAAGATGGGTCTGGGGGTGGATGCCTTTGCGGTCCGGCGAGTACGCGAACCAGACAGCAGCGGGTTCGCTCGAACCAGAGCGTCGATCATCGCGCACGTAGACCCACAACCGACCAGTTTTGGTTTTCTTGTTGCCGGGCGCGAGCACCGGGATCGGCGTGTCGTCCGCGTGGAGCTTCGCAGCCGACATCGTGTAACGACGCAGCGCTTCAGTCAGCAACCGGCAGAGTTCTTCGCATTGCCCGACCCAGCGCGCCATGGTGGCCCGATCGAGACGGACGCCGTCGCGCGCCGCGATCTCGGATTGCCGATACAGCGGCGTATGGTTCGCATATTTCGAAACGATGATCTCGGCCAGCAAGCTCGGATGCGCGATGCTGCGCTCGATTGGCAGCCCCGGCATGGGACGTTGCCCTATATGGCCGCAACTGGAGCAGATCCGTTTGCGGCGGATCGTGCGGATGACCTTGAACATTGCTGTGACGCGCGCGAGTTGCTCGGATACATCCTCGCCGAGCAAGTCCATGGCGTTGTCGCATTTCGGGCAGATGGAGTCGGGCTCGAGCACGCGGTCTTCGCGCGGCAGATGGGGCGGCAGGGCTTCCTTTGCGGATGCCGCAGACGCGCCTGAACTTGATGCACGAGCGCGCGCACGGCGAACATCGGCAACCCCGCTGCCCGCTGCCAGATCCTCAAGTTGGGTTTCGAGCCGATCGATCTGTCGGTCTACCTGCTCGGATTTACGACCGAAGTGCATGCGCCTGAGCTTGTCGATCTGTGCCTTCAGGCGCTCAAGTTCCTGGTCCCGCTCAATAATCTCCCGGTCGCGTTCGGCGATCTCCTGGCGCATCTTTGCCATCGATGCCTGCTGCTCGAGCACCAGGGCGTGGAGCTCGGCAACGGTTTGCGGAAGCGGCGCATGGTCAGGCATGCGCTGCAGTTTACGAGCCTTCGATGCGGTTTACAACATCGACAACGCGGCCGTACGACGGGGTTGTCGCCAATCGATGCCTTCCAGCAACATCGACAGCTGCGCAGACGTCAGATAGATCTTGCCTCCATCAGCCTGTGGCCAAATAAATCGTCCGCGCGAAAGCCGCTTCGCAAGAAGCCATAGGCCGTCATCGGTTGCCCACAGAATTTTTACGAGATCGCCGCGACGCCCTCGAAAAATGAACACATCGCCGCCGAGCGGATTCTCTTGGAGTGCCGTTTGCACCTTTGCGGCAAGAGCAGGAAAGCCACTACGCATGTCGGTTACGCCCGCCGCGATCCACACGCGCGTACCCGTTGGCAGGCCGATCACGATCGCACACTCTTGAGCACCGTACGCAGCGTTTCGGCGTCAACCACACCATCGACCTTGATCACCGCCCGGCCAATTCGAACTTCGATCGTGCCGATGGTCCGGGTTGGCTTCACCGTCTCCGGTTCGACCGAAGATGTAGGCGTGATGGCGACCGGCGCGTCGCTCACGACCGTCACCGGAACAAGTTCGGTCGTCCCGGCAGCTTGCTCCGCACGGTAACGCCGCCGCCACTTGAACAACATGTTCGCGTTGATGCCATGTTCCCGGGCGAGTTTCGAAACAGAGATGCCTGGTTCACATGCAGCCGCGGCCAGGCGACGTCGAAACTCTGGGCTATGGTTCGGGCTGCCTTTACGTGTTCCCGACGCTGGCTTCTCTTCTGATCCCAAAATGGTTCCCGCTACTCGAAATGGTGGGAACCACTTTGGCGTCTCTGATTGCACAGATCAAGACGGCCGTGCCGCGACGCTTACGATACAGCAGCAGTTTCCTGCCTATCAACTGGGTGCTGGAAGCCAGAACGTCGTTCGTATATCGCACCCCGTACAGGTTGATGTGCGGTCGTACTCCTTGCGGCAGATACGCTCGAACGCTGCAATGGCGGGCGGATTGCATCAGGCACAACGTACGCCGGTGATATTCAGCGAGCCATGTCACCATCACCTGCTTGCCACGGATGAAATACTCCATCGCCTCAAGCGGCGTGACATTGTTCAGGCCGGTATGCGGGGTGCCGTGATAGCTTGCGATCGCATATTCAACCAGTTCCTCCAGCTCATCGAGCGACACGTAGAGGCGCAGGTCGCCCTTCGGATCGGCCAGTTCACGCCGCAGGTCGCGCGGATGGGAACCCGTATAACCCGGCAACCGTGAGGAAAGCCGGCTGGCCACTGTTCCGAAAAATCGCTCGATGTATGGACGCTCGTCCGGGCTGTACTTTGGCCCAGCATCGACACAGCAGCCGACGAACTCGCAAAGCGCTGTGAGCGTTTCATGCGCGAGATTCGCCTTCGCGTTGTCGAGCCTGATCCACTCCCACGTCGCCCACGCCAGTTCAGGTAAACAATGGGACGCAAAGCCCTCATGCGGACCATAGTCAAGCCCGGGTATCGAAAATGACCGCTTCGGATGCGGCTCAAGCGCCTTCTCTACAGTCTTGATCACGTCGTAGCGGCTGTATTCGCGCGCGAGGACGGTGTGGTGGCCCAACACCATCCGCGTGCAAACGTCGATGATCACCAGCAGCCATACCCGTTCGATCTCGAATTCGTGCTCGAAGCCCAGCGGGTCACGCACGAGCACCTTCAGACGGATATCGAGCCGGTGCCCGTCGAACTCGACGACCTGATACGGCCGCGTCGCAGCTGGCGTCGCATTCTCGTCGTGCCGTGGCAGACCTTTCAGATGCGATGCGCCCGCCGAACGCGCAGCGGCCCCGAAACTGCGCAGCATCTCTGCTTTCAGTCTCTGCGATAGCGAGCGGATCGCGTGACCCGCCGTGTTGAAGGGATAGTCCGCCGCAGTAAGTCCAACAGCGCGACATTGCCGCAGGAACTCGTCATGCAGCGATCGCAGGCCTCGCAAGCGCGTGCGAAGACGGCCGTCCGTGCCGACCTGTTGCAGCAGTACCCGGCGTTGTTTCACCTGCAATAGCAACCAGGCTGCCAGCGTCGGATATCGCTCAAAGAGCAGCGACAAGGCACCTGCGGCACCGCGGCTGCCGCGGTCACCGTGAACCTTCACGGGACTTGTCCTGGCATAGTCCGAAATCCGCACGTGTTTCAGGAGCGCGCGAAACCCGAAGATGCGCCCGTCAGGATGCTGTGCCAATCCCCTGTCTAGCAACCGATAGAGCTGTCTTCTGTTCACGCCTGTCGCCAGCTCGATATCCCCGATGGACTCTCCTCGCGCATAACGCTCGACGGCATTCACACGACGCTGGAAAGCGCGACGCTCTTCGTCACCGAATTCCGTGTAGGCGACGCCGGGCCATGCCGCAACGTCCAGAGCCTGAAAATCAGTGCGCCGACGGTTCATGCCACTTCTCCCACGGCGACAAACTCCGTGAGCAGCGACAATTCGTGCACGCGTAGCTCGGGTGCCTGCACGCGGCCGGCATGCAGCAAGCCGAAAACCGCGGCACGCACGAGAACGGGATCCCCAGTCGTGAACTCGCGCTCAATCGAAAGTAGCCGATGCGGACGAGCAACAAACCGCTCAATCGCGCCACTGAGCGACGGAGGTACGAGGCCACGTGTGGCGACGAGGCAAGGGAGCATCCGCTTCCAGTTCGCGATCCACACGCGCGAGGCAGCGATTTCAGATGACCGGACCGACCTGACCGTCAGCCCTGCATTATCGAGGACCACGTCTGGTTTTACAGATGGCTCGGACGCCGAATCGAAAAGGATAACTAACTCTTGATGATCAAAGTAACGCACCCAAAAATCCGCGAGATAGCGTTTCCCTTCCGATTGGATAGAACCCGGTCGCTCACAGAACGCGGTGACCGCTGGATCTGCCTCCAGGATTACCCACTGCTCGAGCGCGGACTGGCGGTACAGCGTCAGTCGTCGGTCCGCCTTCAGGCTGAACACTTCAAGGCGATGGGCGCCGCGGGGACGGTCGAGCGCGATCGGCTGACAATCGAGAATTTTGTCCATAAGATCAGTGGCTTACGGAGAAAATTCGAAGTCTAGGACGTAAATTGACGAATTTAATGCGGACTTATGCGAATTGACGAGTTTATTTCGTTCGGACTGGCAATAAACATGTCAACTCGCGCCGTGGAACTCAGCCTTTACAAGCATTCCGGATTGACAGATTTATTGCGTTCTACGATAGATGACCGGCCGGCCGGGACTGTTGAAGCGCCCGCCGTGCAATGAAGCGAAAGCAGAAGCGTTTTGGAAGTAAAAGTAGATGCAGCCTTGGCGCAAGTGGTCGACGTCGCCCACCCAGACGGTCGTCATGTCCGTGCCGTTCGAACCCCATTCTCCGTCGCGTGCGCAGAGCTCCGGCAACTTTCGCTCGATCCGTCATCGCTACGTTGCGGCCCCGTCGGTGGAACCGCTCTGTTCGTTTTTCTTGCCCGCCGCTCGCTGCGCCGCCTTTCCGCACGCTTCACGACGTCCTCCAGAGATTGCACGTGTTCTGGCGTGGTACGACCAAAGCGCTTGTGATAGCAATGCGCGATAAATTCCGCGAGGGGGCGCTTCCACGGTTCCTGCTGCCCGTTAGCCAGTGACCCGAATTTTCGGGGATTCAATCCCAGTTCGCGCGCCATCTGGATATGAGCATGGCTCAATCTGAAACGCTGCCTCGCTTCTAACCACGGCTGAAGTTTCGATGGTATCGGCATCAGTGTTCACCTCTGCGCCAGCTTGCGGCGGTCAACCGCTCCACCGCCGCGTAATAACGCGCCTGCGAAGTCGCAGCATCGTCGTTCTGATCCATATTCAAAATATCAAACAGATGCTCCGCGACGACTGAACCGATCGCGTGAATCGCGTCGTGTCGCGTAAGTCCTTCTTTCCCGAGGCGATCCATCGCCCGGACCACGGGCTCAAGGTTCAGGGCGATCTGGTTTTCGACGATCGCATGTAGCGCAGCGTGTGCCGCGACGTTGGGAAGCTTGATCCGGGCAACACAGTGATACGTTTCGACGAGAGCAATTCGCTCCTGCTCATCGAGTTCGAGCCACGATTCAGGTTCGGGTGCGCATTCGGGGTTGTACTCTTTCATGATGCTAGTCCTGTACTGGCTTTTGCCTGTCGTAAAAGGCTATTTTTGCCCATCCCCCGAAAACTGAAGATCTTCACCAAACCCTTTCCAGGCGTGGTTTTCAGAGGCGTATTAGCGCGGGAAACGCGCTGGACTGAGGGATTTTCGCCGCAGTAATTCAGCGCTCGTTGGGTTCAGACGCGGCTTCCAGTACCTTGGCCCAATACGCCGGATCGTCGTAATACGCGGCGAGCACGTCGATGTCGATGGGGGCACCCGCTGGGCCAAATTCGAACGAGCCGAACAGGTTGACATGCTGCCAGGCGACGGGCGACATGCTGGCGATCAGTTCCATCGCGGCGTGGTCGCCTGCGGCACGCTTCTGCTCGTGCACACGTGAAAGGAGCGCTGTGTTGTAGTGGATGATCGCGTTGGCGATCAGGCGTGAACACTCGTTCCAGAGTTGCTGTTCGGCCTCGGTATGGACGCGCAGCTTGCCGCCGTTGACGTACGCGATCGCACGACGCAAGCGGTGGTACGCTTCGCCGCGGTTCAGGGCCTTCTGCACGGCCTGACGCAGGCTGACGTCATTGATGAACCGGAGGATATAGCGCGTACGGCACAGGTTGTCGAGTTCCCAGAGCGCCCTTTTTGTCTGGTTCTGACGCACGTAGCTGCTGAGTTTCCTCACGATCGTGGCTTGCGTGACATCCTTTTGTGCAAGCGAGACCATGATGCGCTGGACGTTGGGCCATTCCCGGACGATCAGCTCGTCGTAGGCCTTGCGCGAGGGTTTGATCACCCAGTTTCCATAGTGGCCCGGTGGATGCTGGCCGACGAGGCTGCCGATTTTCTTGTGCAGATCGCGATAACGCGGCGCAAACTGATAGTCGAACGTATACAGGGTCCAGAAGTTCACCTGGTTGGTGCCGTGCGTGTCGGTGGAATGGACCTGCGGACGGATGTCGGACGTATTGTTGTAGAGCAGGTCGAACACGTAATGGCTCTCGTGTTCGTGCGCGCCGATGACTTTCATGTTGATCGGCACATGGTTGGCGATGACGGTGCAGGCGCTGATGCCCTTGTCGAGGCCGAAATACTTGGGCGAGTGCCGTGCGTTGAAGGTGTCGATCTGGGTTTCGAAGCGTTGACCGTCGCTGCTCGAATGGATCTGGTCGCCGATGTCGAACAGATGGAACGCCGGCAAGCCTGAGGTCGCGTTGCTGATCGCGTCATTGGCGGCATGCAGGGTTTCGGGGCGCAGATAGTTGCGCGCGGTGCTCGCGAGCGAAGCGTAGCTGATGCCCGACACCTCGGCCATTTTCCGCAACCCCATGTTGGTGCCCATGGCGACTACGCAGGCGAGGATTTCGCGTGGGTCGGCGTCGTGCTTAACATAGCGGTCGAGCACGTGGGTAAACGTCTTCAGGAAACCGGCGCGTTCAGCGACGAACCATAACAGCCTGGCGACGTCGATCCCGGGCAACTGGCCCTAGAACGAATGGTTGACTGACTCGTCGGGGTCCGGATACACCAGGCCCCAGCGACGCTTGCTGCCCTGCTGGCGCACCTTGATATGCGGGTTGTCGCGGTGCTCGATGTGGTGGTTGACGAGCTTGAGTTGAGCCTCGATGTCGTCGTGCAAGGTGGCGAGCGTTTCTTCGATTGGCGCAAGCAGGACCGGCAAACCGATCTCGCGCAGGATATCGTCCTTGTGCTGCCAGCGCGCGTCACTGATCAGATCGTCCTCGAAGCGGCGAAACTCGGTGCTGTCATTACTGAACACATCGCCCGCCTCGAGCGCGTTACGAAGGAGGCGATAGACGAGAAATCCGTAGCGATCTACGTCGAGCTGTTTCTTTTTTCCGACCTCAGTGCGATACAGGTGGGGCTGCAGGTTCTTCGGAATGAACGCGGTGGGAAACGCGGACGGCTTGCTCTGCCCGGGCGATTTGCCATTGCCGAACAGCTCCTGCAGGAAAGCGACAGCCTCCAGCAACGGCGCGTCCTCGACGCGGCCGGCGAACTCGAGGCCGGCAAACAGATGGCGGACATTGCGTTTGATAACGGCCGACAACGCAGTGTAGTGCGACCATTCAAAGCTGACCTTGTCGAACGTGACGTTGCGCATGTAGTTGGAGACCGGCTCGAAACGTTCGGGCGGGAGCAGTGCGAAGGCTTTTTTCCTGACGCTGGCGAACGACGCGTTGCGTGGGATCGAGTCGTCGACAAAGAGATGGAGAACCTGGCCGGCGGCCTTCAGATGGGTGCTGGCGTCGGTGAGCGCACTTTGCGCGGCCTCCTCAGCGGCCTGGAGGGCCGACTGCTCATACTGGTCGACCAGATAAATGAAGGCCTCGATCAGATTGTCGTTGATCTGGCGAAACCGGTAGTAGGCAAAACACAGCAGGTACAGGCGCGTGATGGCGACCGGCATGCGTTGCAGCTTGTACACCGTGTAGAACTTCACGAGCGACGCGTAATACCGGCCGCTTTCCGTGGAAATTCCGGTGGTCTCGAGAAAGTGCCTGGCGAACTCATGCACCGGCGCGAAGAATTCCCTACGCCCCGATTCCTGACGAAGTTCCTTGTAGCTGAAGTCTTTTGACTCGTGCTTGAGGATGCTGATCCGGTACATCGATTGTAAGCGGTCCGCGAAGGACACTCCTCGGACTGGAATAGATTATGCCGAGACGTCCCTTTCAGGCTTGCCGAGGTTCCAAGGCAACAATGCCTCGTAATCGTCGGCGGTCTTGGCATAGGGCAGCGCCGTGAACAGGTCGACCAGATATCGATAAGCGTCGACACGATTTGCGACACACGTTTGAACGAGCGAGTATAGGTTCGCACTCGCTTTGGCACCGCCCACCGAGTCTGCAAATAACCATGAGCGGCGTCCGATTACAAATGGCCTGATCGAATTTTCGCAGGGATTGTTGTCGATGGGCCACGCCTCATTTTCGACATAGCGAATCAGTTTCGGCCACTGCCCGGCGAGATATCTCAGGGCCTCGCCCAATTTGCCGCTCGGTGCAGTTGTCTCAAGATGATGGTCTAATAGTTTCTTGATTTCCTTAAGCACTGCAGCGCTGTAGCGCCGACGAAGGCGTGCTCGCCAGTCCGGCTTCTTCTGAGCGTGCGATTCTGCCGCGTAGAGTTTGCCGATGAGATGGATGAACTGCGTGGAAGGCTGATGGACGCCCCGCGCTTCTTTGGGCACCACGTCCTCGGCTTTCACGAAATACCTCCTGGCGTGAACCCAACAAGCTAAATGCACGAGGCCATTGGTTTGCGCGATCGCGTTGTACGACTCGTAGCCGTCGGTCATCAGCACGGCGCCACGGCGCATGCCTGTCCATAGGTCTGCCCCATGTCGCATGCCTCGCCCTGGCGCGTATCCGAACAGCCGAACAGGCGGCCCGCTGCCGTTCATTTGGGCCCACATATAACTCTTGGTTTGCGCCGCTCGCCCGGGTTCCTTGAGCACCTGCACGGTGGTCTCGTCGCCAAACACGATCTCACTGTCGAGCAAGTGATCTCGCAATAAATTAATGATGGGCTGCACCGCTTCCCCCAAGCGCACCACACTGGCCGCGAGTGTATTACGCGAGATGTCGCCGCCGAAGCGTCTGAGCAGCGCTGCAATGCGGTACAGCGGTAACCCATCCATGAACTTCGACACAACGAACCAAGCCAGTGCCGCTTCGGTGAACAAGCCCTTCGGGATGATGCGCAAACGCGCCGGCGTAACCTTGATGCCCTGGTCGCACTGCGAGCACGCGTACTTCACTCGCTCGTGACGAATCGCCCGTACTTGCTGGGGGATGATGTCGAGCTGCTCGCTGACTTCGACGCCGATCTCGACCAATGTCGTGCCATCGTTCGGGCAGGTACGTTCCGATTCCGGCAATTCGTAGCGGATCACTTCACGCGGCAGCGCCGGATCGAGCGGCTTACGACCGGGCTTCTTGCGTTTGTGACCCGCCACCTCGGTTTGAGCTTCGTCAGTTTGCGCCGGCAAAGTCGCGGTGGTGGGCGCCAGCGCTTCGGCTTCGTTCAGAAACAGGTCCCGCTGCTCGGCACTGCGTGCTTCGCTCTTGGCGCCGAACAACTGTCGCTGAAACGCTTTGAGTTGTTCCTTGAGCAGATCGCGTTCGACCTTGGTTACCCGTAGCTCGCCGCGCACCAATTCATGCTCGGCAAGTACCGCGTCTCGATCGGCATGCATCGCGTCGCGCGCCGCGAGAGCCGCATCACGCTCAGCGATGAGCGCGGCGAGTGCGTCGGCGGTGATCGAGTGGGGTTGGTGAATGTCGCGGGCCATGGCGTAACAATAGCCAATCGCGAGTCCCCGTAGGTTTACGGGAATTTGTAACTATCTAACCGGCGTCTCATGACGGCAACAGGCGATGCACGAGACGCGTTCGTCAGACGCGTGCGCTGGCTAACTCGCGCGCGCGTAGTGCCGTGCCGAATGCTTCTTCATGGCCGCCAGGTTGATACCGTCGAGCAGCCAATGCAACTGCTCAACCGTCAGTTCAAGAACCGCCGCCTCGCGGGGCCATGCGAAGCGCTCTGCCTCCAACCGTTTCATCAATAGCCAGAAACCCGAGCGATCCCAGAGCAACAACCGAACGCGATCGCGGCGCTTATTGGTAAAGGCATAGACCGTCGGGGCAAAGGGATCGAGCCCCAGGGCCTGCTCAACTAGCGCGACCAGTCCGTTGATCCCTTTGCGACCGTCCACCGCATCGCGATGAAGCAATACCTTCAGCTCTTCGTCGAATCGGAACATGGCAATGTACTCAGCGCTTGTAGTAGTGACAGCACCTGATCGTCACGGGCATCATTTAGTTCGATCTTCACTCCGTTAGGCAATCGGACTTGCAGCCGGGGCACCGCCTCCTTCGGCCGCTCTTGTCCGGCAATCACGGGTATGAACGCAGCCGGCGTCGGCTTCGCGGTCCTCGACGCCGGTACGATCGCGGTGCCATCGCACTTTCTTTTATAAGCGCTGACCCACGAACGCAGCAAATTCGCGTTCAGCCCGTGTTCCAGCGCCAAGCGTGCGACTGATACGCCCGGCACCAGGCAGGCCTCGATCAGTTCGCGTTTAGCCTGCGGATCGTAACGGCAACGACCGTCTTGTTTGCGACCGACGACCAGTCGCGCTTTTAACTCTGAGTTGATATCAGTCATATGTGTCCACGTTGAATTTACGTGGACACATGTTCACCACTGAGGCGGCCAAATGCTAGACGCCTACAAAGGACCGCATACCATCGATTCATCGGCGCACAGCATTGCATCGAGCTGCTGTGAGATCTCCGTGGTGAGTGCATCGCTGAGCAGGTTGGAGACGCGCCGGCGCTCCGCACTCACGACACGTCCGATCATGTCTTGCAGAAACGTGTAAATGGGCACAACGATGCGCTGCTGCTTCAGGTACTGGAGGGTCTCTCGTAGAATGAAGACCGGCTGCGTGGAGAGCATGGCGAGGCGTTGCGCGCGACGCTCGAGCTCGGCTTTTGCGGCGCTGTCGCAGAGTTGGAAGCCAAACAGATCGAGGATGCTGTGCTGCAGTAGGCGCCGGGTTGGCGTCGAAGGCGGACTGATGGAGGCCGCCCCCTTATCCGGGAAGTGTCGGCACAGGATGTACCGCAAATCGTCCTGGATGGCATCCTGGTCGTATTCGAAGAACTGCTGCTTTGCCTTGAAATAGCCGAGCTGCAATGTCAGGTACGCGGCGACCGAAGTCGTGCGTGATTGAACGAGCTGTTGCTCGGCCTCGCCCAGTTCAAAGTAGGCGCGCCTCTCCTCGTCGGTAAAGTGTGGAAGTGCGTACAGTTCGTCGATTTCGTGGCGTGTCAGGATCGACAGGCGATGCGAATTGGCTGCCATGGGAAGCGTGTATTTGTTCTTTGATGTTTGGGCATTCCGCGGCGCACAGCTACGCTGAAGTGATCCTTGGAGTCTAGCGCGGCCGTTTCGTCGGGCGCGTTGACGAAGGATTGGTGTGCGTCTTGATCTGACCTTGTAGCGACGCGACCTGCTGGGCGAGCGCATCACGCTCCCGCCGCAGCTCGCGTGCTTCATCCATGACGCTGGCGAGCTGCTTTTCGTGCCGCTCGGCGAGCCGCCGCTGCTCGGCGGCCTCGGCTGACAGGCGCTGGACGTCACCGACGAGCTGTTCGTTGCGCTGCTGGGTCTTTGAAAGCGCAGCTTCGGCGCGACGCTGCGCTTCGCGTGCTTCATCGGCCTGCATCATCACGCGCTTTTGGACGCTTTCGAGCCGGGTGGTTGCCTGGTCGACTTCCGCCCGCAAGGTGGATTCGTGTTCGGCGTGGGCCGCCAGCAGTCCTTCGAGTTCGCGCGCATGCGCGGACTGCGCATCGCGCAGTGCCTGCTCCGATTGCGCACGCAGGGTATCGCGCTCGATCGTGGCGGCTTCGCTCTGCCGGGTGGCGGCATCGCGCTCGGCCTGGGCACGGGCAAGATCGACCAGGGCCGAGGCAAGACGTGTCTGCTGATCCTCAAGCTGGACGCGCAGGGTGTGCGTTTCGGCCTGAAGACCTGCGTTGGCCGTCACCAGGGACTCGGCGCGTATCGCCGCGGCCGTCGCTTCGGTCTCGAGCTCTTCGCCGCGCTGGGCGAAGACCTGTTCGCCATGTTCGACCGCGAGCGCCCAGACCGACAGCATCGCGTTCGCAACCGTCGGCGGCAGCGCAGCGCTCAGTGCATCGATGCGCGCCTGCTCGTCCTTCCACAGCTTGAGTTCGTCGTTGATCGTGGTGCGGCTGCCTTGCCGGATCTCGGCGTAGATCAGGTCGACGGTGAGCTCATGCGGGAGCCGACCGGCGGTCACGAGGCGGGCGGCGGCTTCGCGGGTACGGAAACGGGTATTGCTGATGCGGCTCATAGGATGCGTTTTAACCGGTGAAATCGGTCGAAGTGGATGGATTTGGAGAGGAAATCGAATCGTATATTACTGTATAACGTTATATACATAACGATATCGGTTTGAAATTTACGATAATTCATATAATCGCAAGTTACTTTGCTGTACGCTGCGAAAACCCCGTTCCGGAACGCGTCACACCATGAACCTTGGCGTCGCGCCCACCGAACCTGTTCTCGCTATCGTGCTGCCGGCTGCGCTCGACGGCAGCCTCGGCACCAACCGCGCGCGCGGTGGACACAGGCAGATCACTGCTGATACCGACGTCGAGGCCGTGCGGCTGTGGCTTGCCGAATACAGCGCGTCGCCGCATACGCTGCGCAGCTACCGCAAGGAGGCGATACGCCTGCTGCTGTGGGCCACCCAGACGCTGGGCAAGCCGCTGTCGAGTCTCACCCGCGAGGACTTCCTGCTCTACGAGCGCTTCCTGGCTGCACCGACCGGCGACTGGGCCGATCCGGAACGGCCGCGCCGCGGACGCACGAGGCGGCTGTTCGAGGGGCCGCTGTCGGAGCGCAGCCAGCATCAGGCATTGGGCATCCTGTCGGGCCTGATGACGTACCTCGTGAGCGCCGGCTATCTGGCCGGCAATCCGCTCGCGCTGCGCCGTGGGCGTACGACTTCAGCCAGGCGATCCCGCCGGGTCGAGCGCTACCTCGATCACGCGTTGTGGGATCACGTGCTTGTGAGCGTCGAGCAGTGGCCCCGGTTGACGGAGCGCGACGAGCAGCACTACGAACGCAGCCGCTGGCTGATCCGCCTGCTGTATCACACCGCGCTGCGGGTTTCGGAAGCCGCGAACGCAAAGGCGGCCGACTTCTATCAGCGCCGCGGCAAATGGTGGTTGCACGTCATCGGCAAAGGCGGTGCCGAGGGCGAGGTGCCGGTTGGCGATGCGTTGATGGCCGACTTTGCGCGCTATCGCGCCTTTCACGGCCTGTCGCCGGTACCGGCCGCGAGCGAGGTCGGTCCTGCCGTGATGAGCATCGCCGGCGACGATGCGCGGCATCTGACACCCGCGGCGATCTACCTGATCGTCAGGGACGTCTTTCGTCGTGCCGCTGACGCGCTCGATGCCATCGATCCAGTTGGCGCCACCACACTACGTCGCGCCTCGACCCACTGGCTGCGCCACAGCGCGGCCTCGCATCAGGCGGACGCCGGCACCGACCTGCGCTTCATCCAGAAAAACCTGCGACATGCGTCGATCGAGACGACCGGTATCTATCTGCATGCCGAAGATGATCGTCGCCATGCACAGACGACTCACGTGCCGTCCGCGCAGGAAACGAACGGGCCGCCCGGCAACCGGCCCGCGTAAAATGCCCCTCGTGTCGTCAACCCGAATCCATCAGCATGTCTGTCTCCTATAATCGCAAGCAAATCACGGATTGGTTAGGTTCCCACACGGTCGCCAAAGCACGCGAGTACGCCCACGCTGTCTCCGAGCTGCGCTGGCGAAGCGCCGACACCCTGAGTGGCCAGGTGCAAGGCACAAGGACCCGTCCGTATGACGTGTGTGCGTATTTTCACGATATCGACGATCATCGCGACATGTGGGTTGAAGGCGAATGTACGTGCCCGGTCGGCGTCGACTGCAAGCACGTGGCCGCGCTCCTGATCGCAGGTCTTGAGCACCTTCCACAGCAACCCGCCACCGGCGTGCGCCCCGAATTGGTAACGTGGCTCGAAGCCTTTCGGGCGAAACGCACGGCTACCCCTCCCAGAGGCAAGAAGCCCGCGATCGCCAGGGCCACGCATGCGCTTGCCTATGTGATTGCCGGATCGTATCGCGGATATCCGGAAATCTTCCTCTACAAGGCAAGGGTAAGTGCCGACGGCACGATCCGCTCACTCGACGACGCGTGGCAGAACGTGGAGAACGCGCTCGTCAAGCCGCCTAAGTTTGTTGCCGAAGATGATCTGCCTATCCTGCGAGGGCTGTGGCTGGACCGCTCCCGCGAGTACACGAGCAGCTTTGGACTGCAAGGCACAACCGGCGCGGCAATCCTGGAAAAACTTATCGCCACAGGGCGTGCATTTGCCTCGCCGGGCGCGAGCACCATGCATTCCGGGACGCCATGTGTACTGCATCCCGGGCCTTCGCGCCGCGGACAGATCGCCTGGCGATCGCAGCCCGACACACGTGTGCGACCGGTACTGCAGACTGAGCCGCCCGCAACGATGTTGTTGACGACAACGCAGCCCTGCTGGTACGTGGACCCTCATTCGGGAGAAGCCGGGACAGTAGACATGCCGTGGCCCGCTGAAGATCTCGCGGAGTACCTGGCGATGCCATCGATTTCGCTCGACGAAGCCGCACTGGTCGGTAACGTGCTGCGCGAAGTTGCGCCCGATTTGCCCTTGCCGCCTGCGCACAACGTATCGGCCGTGCGCGTCATCGACACCACCCCGGTACCCGCATTGTCGCTCAACACGTTGCCGACCTACGGATCGGGCTGGATGTCCGACACACCCAACATGCTCGATTTTGCCACCGTCAGCTTCGATTATGCGGGGGTCAACATCGACGCGCAAAGCAACACCACACTCGTGCGAACCGCCAGCGGCGAAGTGGTGCAGATCAAACGGTCTCTTGATAGGGAACAACGCTGTCTGGCAGATCTGCACAAGGCCGGGCTGCGAAAAATTCCAGCCAGTCGTGCCCATGGCCCACGTCCATTTCCGGATGGCATGCTAGGGCCCAACAATGCCGAAGACTGGGCCGTCTTCATGAAGCAGGCTCTGCCCCGGTTACGCGAAAACGGCTGGCAGGTAGCGATGACCGAAGTGTTTCGCCACAATGTCATCGAGATCGAGGCGATCGACGGTGCGCTCCATCAGGCCGGTGACGGCTGGTTCGATGTCGAGATGGGGATCACGGTCAACGACCGGAGGGTTCGCCTCGAACCACTGCTGGCAGATCTGTTCCGGCGCGACTCCCGCTGGCTGTCGGGTGGGCTTGACGCCATTGCCGACGATGAACCGGTCGATCTGAAGACCGACCGCAATGAACGGCTGCGCCTGCGTGCTGACCGGCTCAAACCCGTTGTGCGCGTGCTGATCGATCTGTTCGATTCACTCGGTGAAGGCGGGCTGCGCATTTCGCAGTGGGATGCCGCCCGGCTCGATGCGCTCGACCGCACCGGCCGCTGGCAGTTTCATGGAGACGCGTCGATCCGGCAGCTTGCGCAGCGCCTGATGGCAGGGCCCGGCGTGGGTGAAACGCGGGTGCCGCGAGGACTGCAAGCCGAATTGCGTACCTATCAGCGCCAGGGGCTCAGCTGGATGCAGTTCCTGCGCGAACACAGCCTGTCGGGCGTGCTTGCCGACGACATGGGACTTGGCAAAACGGTTCAAACCCTCGCTCATATCCTGACCGAAAAGGAAGCCGGCCGGCTCGACCGGCCCGCGCTGATCGTTGTGCCGACAACACTGATGCACAACTGGCGTGAGGAAGCGCAACGCTTCACACCGGAGCTGCGCGTGCTCGATCTGCACGGCCCGCAGCGCCACGAGCGCTTTGACCAGATCCGCAAACACGACCTGATTCTCACGACCTACCCGCTGCTGTGGCGCGACCAGTCAGCGCTCGCCGAACACGAGTACCACCTGCTGATCCTCGACGAAGCCCAGTACGTCAAGAATGCCGCCACCAAGGCCGCCACCACGATCCGCGAACTACGCGCCCGGCACCGCCTGTGCCTGACTGGCACACCGCTCGAGAACCATCTCGGCGAACTGTGGGCCCAGTTCGACTTCCTGTTGCCCGGTTTCCTCGGCGCCCACAAGGATTTCACGCAGCGCTGGCGCACGCCCATTGAAAAAGGCGGCGACACCGTGCGGCGCGATCTGCTCGCGCGGCGCATTCGCCCCTTCATGCTGCGACGGCGCAAGGACGAGGTCGCCACCGAACTGCCGCCGAAAACGATTATCGTGCGCACCGTCGAACTCGAAGGCGCGCAGCGCGACCTGTATGAGACCGTACGCTCCGCGATGCAGGAAAAGGTTCGTGCCGCCGTCACCGCAAAGGGACTCGCGCGCAGTCACATCGTCGTGCTCGAGGCGCTGCTCAAGCTGCGTCAGGTCTGCTGTGACCCCCGACTCGTCAAGATCAGCCAGGCCGCCCGCATCAAGGAGTCGGCCAAACTGGCACTGCTGCTCGAAATGTTGCCCGAACTGATCGAGGAAGGCCGCCGCATCCTGCTGTTCTCACAGTTCACCGGCATGCTCGAGCTGATTGCCGCCGCACTCAACGAAGCCGAAATTCCGTACGTCGTATTGACCGGCGATACAACCGATCGCCGCACACCGATCAGGCGCTTCCAGCAAGGCGCGGTGCCACTCTTCCTGATCAGCCTGAAGGCCGGCGGCGTCGGCCTGAATCTGACGGCGGCCGACACCGTGATTCACTACGATCCATGGTGGAACCCTGCCGTCGAAAATCAAGCCACCGATCGCGCACATCGTCTCGGGCAGGACAAGCCCGTGTTCGTCTACAAGCTGATTACGGCCGGCAGTGTCGAGGAGAAGATCGTCGCGATGCAGGAGCAAAAAGCAGCGCTTGCCGACGCCATCCTGTCCGAAGATGCCGCCGGCGCCGTCAAGTTCTCGGCCGATGATCTCGAGGCGCTGTTCGAACCCATTCCGCTCACGACGTCCATCTCACCGGCAGCGAAGTCGCGGCCGCGCACCAGGACCGGAACGTAGGATGGGGCATTTGAGAGAGTCTCCGGAGGAACAAGTCGCCACAATCAACCATTTTCCGCTGTCAGCTGCCGCTGCAGGCGAAGCCTGGCAAGGGTTTTAGTGAAGATTTTCAGTTTTCGGGGGATGGGCAAAAATAGCCTAAAACTGGCGTCTACAGTTGCGTTGCGTTTCAGTTCAGTCATCGGTGGCATAACGGGCACCCGTCCCACACGACCCGGGGCGACCCGCTGACGACAACACGCCGGGCCGCGGACCGTTCGGGAACCATCAATCCCGCGACCTGGATGCATCGCGACGTCATGCCGACAGGTGATGCGCCAGCACCGTGGCGACGAAAGAGTGCCCCGGAAGGGCCGCAAACTGGTCACGTAGACGCCTGTTGAGCTGGTCACGTTCCATGCCGGTGGCAAGGGCCGCGTCCGCCAGCGCACCGTAGGCATCCAGCACATCGCTACCCGTGATTTCGTAGCCGATGCCTGCTGCCATCCAGTGCAGCGCTGCCGTGCCACAGGCCACCGCGAATTCAGGCTTGCGCTGCGCGAAATCGCGTGCGGCCCGCGTCAGGGTTCGCGGATCGGTGGGGCCACGCATCGCAAGCGACACCGCCAGATCGAGCTGGCCGGCGTCCTTCGCGGCGGCGAACCATTTCCCCTCGGCGCCCGGACTGCTCGCGACCAGATCGTGGAGGATGCTGTCGGAACTCCTGTCCGGATATTTTTTCGCGATGGCACGGAATGTTGCGAGATGCGTGGTGGCCTGATTGGCCTCGATCGCGTAGCGCCGATAGGCCTCGTCCATCATGCCCGACGACAGGAGGATCGCTTCGCATTTGCGGGCAATGGCGACAGTGGGCGCATTCAGTCCCCTCGACGCTTCCGCGTAACGCAGTGCTTCAGCCGAACGATTTAATGCGATCAGCGCATCCACCCCGTACTGGCGATACCCCCACCAGTTCAGGCGCGCGCCATTCACGAGAGCGAGCAGTTCCTCATGGCGCCGGGCGGCATTGAGCGCACTCAGGCAGGCGGTGGTACCCGCGAAATGCTCTCCCAGCCCTTCAGCGCCCATCACGCGCGCTGTAACCGGCAACAACCTGTCTGCCCATAAGGACGCGATGTCGGGCGACGTGCACAGGTCACCCCAGCGATCGCCCAGCTGTTCGATATACGGCATCGGGTCATCCTGGAGCGCGTCAAACAGGCGTTCCAGCCAACGCATCCGGACAGAAGCAGGCACGTCCACCCCGGCGAGGACCGGCACAAGCGCATCGATTGCGCGATTCACGGCAGTGCCCATCGCGCCGGAAGAACTGTCCACGTGCTCAAGCGCCGGCGAAAGCTTTTCGAGTAAAGCGACCGCGCCGTCCGCGGCGAGAACAGGATCGGCACGGGCGATCTGCCGGATCTCCACCAGCGCTTCTTTCAGACGCTGGATCGGCAACGCGGATTTCCAGCCGAAGGCGGCACGCCGGAACCGCGAGGCGAAAGCCCATTTGTGAGAGGTTGTGCGTGTCATGCTCCGGGGTGCCAGCTCAGCGCGTCTTCATATAGGCGGCGTACAGCGCCGTGTTGAGCGCCTGCAGTTCGCGCCGGGTTTCCAGCAGTTCGTGATGCCGGCCCTGACGCTCCAGGCTGAGTAACTCGAGCATCACCTTCGCCTCCCGCTCGGGCGCATTGCGTCGCGAAGGCTCTGCCTGTTTGAACAGCGGCGCGAGGCCGGCCTTTTCCGTGAGTACCCACGCCGGAAACCATGCGAGATCGTCAATGTCGCCGGCGCCGTCGAACGACGTATCGAAGTTGCGCCGCAACGTATTGACGCACGCGTCGCCAAGCCGGCTCAAAAGCTGGTCAAACCGGGATGGAGAAAGCCACGCAAGTTCCACCAGCAATGGCCAGGCCGCGTCCAGGCCATCGAGCCGGTAACGCGCCTCCGTCATCCAGCAAAGCGGCGCTGGAATCCGTCGCCAGGACGCGATGCGCGATATCGCATCGGACGCCTCGGCCCACCACGCAGCAAGCAGGAAGAGCGGCGCCGCGTGCGCATCCGCGTGGTCCGCACGGAAAGGCAGCGCAGCGGCGCGTCCGGCCAGTTCTGCCCAGAGCGGTGCGAGCCAGGTCGCCCCGCTCTGCCTCGGAAACACATGCGCGACTGCGGGCTGGACTTCGTGAGATAGCGCCTGGTGAGCCTGCAGGGCGGCTTCGTGACGGTCAAACGGTACCGTCGATCGACCCTCGAGGGCATTAACGATCGAACCGAAATACACCAGGGCGACATCGTCCGGATACTCGTTCGCAAGGGCCTGCAGCGCGCACCGCGCGCCCGCGGCATCGTAGCGCTGCAATGCTGACAGGACGTCATTGCGCAGCATCACGTCGCGGCTGTCGTTGAAAATGTCGAGCTGCATCCGTCGGATTCAGAACAGTTGGCTGGTCAGGCTGACGAGATTAATCCATTTGACCGCGCTTCTCAATTTCCTGTCGTGCTCATCGACTGACTCGACGATTGCGCGCCGACCGCTCGCGTCGGTGGCCACGGTGCGGGCGCGTCATCAGTGGTCGTGTTCCGTCGGATCTGCGAAAGACGGTTCCCAGGCCTGTCCGCCGTAGAACACGCCAACGATTGACACCACCTCAGGATCCACAAGGTAAGCGATCACGGCCCGCTGCCGGTAGTGGGTCACGCGCAGGCCAGGCAACAGATCGTCGCGCGGGACGCCGCGCTCAGGGAACGTCTGCAGGCGCAGGCAGAAACTCATGATGGCGTCGACATATTGGGCTGCCGTGACGGGCGAACCCGCTTCACTGATGAACCGTTCGATGTCCTCGAGCTGGTCCCGCGCTTCCGGGGCAAACTGCACCCGGTAGTTCATGCGGCGCCCGAGCGCTTCTTCGCCAGGTGAGCGCGCACCTGCTCGGGCGTGAGCGCGCGCGCGGGCTCCGCGCGCAACGCTTCGGCCGCAGGCACCACCTCGTCACGCAGCCAGGCCTCGATAGCCCTGTCGCGGGCCGCGAGGGTGCGTAGCCCGTCGCGGATCACCTCGCTTTCAGAAGCATATTCGCCGCTGGCGACCTTGGTGCGGATCAGCTCGGCCATCTCGTTGGGCAGGGTAATGCTGAACTGCTGTGTGGTACGCATGGCGCTCTCCAGGCTGACAGGATTTAATCCTACTCCGTCGACGGGGTGCTGACAAGGCGCGCCGGCCTTGCGCAGATAACGTGTAGCGGCTGCGTGGTACGGGACGGGACGGGACGGGACGGGACGGGACGGGACGGGACGGCGCCCAGCTTGACGGATCTTCCTGCGGCGAACCATTTCGAAGGAAAAGCTGGATGCGTCTGTCAGGGGCGCGCCGGCTATCCGCCCGCCGGGGCCAGCATCGAGCCGGTGCACCTCTTCGCCCCGCAGCGGCACGAATACTCGGCGACTGATTTGGGAGTGATCGCCTCATCAGTAGTGAGTCCATAGGCGATGAACAGCTCGTCGCCCGGCATCACGTCCCTGAGTGCCTCGATGAAAACCCGCCCCCGCTCGTCCTCGATCGCCTCGCAGTTCGGCCGGCAGGAATGGTTCAGCCAGCGGGCGCTGTTGCCCCCGACGCTGCCGTCGATCGCGCGCCCGTCAGCCAGTCCGAAAATGAACGTGTGGCCGGGCATTCCGGAACGCCGGTACCGGGCAGAGGCCCGTCGCCACGAGGTCACCTCACCGCGATATTCGAAGATCCGCTGGCCGGCTGGAATCGCCTGTAGCGCGAAGACGCCTCGCCCATGCACCGATGATTTCCTGACCGTCACGCGCCGCACTTCCGACTCCTGATCCGTTGAAGGTTGCGAGCATAGCGAGCCGCGCGCTGCGCGGCAACCGGGACGCGGTCGCGTCAGAACAACCGGGTCTGCCTGGGATCGCGTGGCGGGGGCCGGGATGCGTCAGTGCGACTGGCCGGTCGGCGCTTACCGCGCCTGGCCCCGACCCGCTGCAGCCGTGCAAGCATCAGGCATTCCACTGCCCCATCGTTGAAGCGCAACTCGAATACGCCGGTTTCGCCGGACCGACACCGCGCCGTTGCGCGGAACGACAGGCGCAGCCCCCGCCGTTTCGCGCGGGCGATCATCTGCGTGCGACTCATGCCTGGCCAACAATCCGCCATGAAGCGCGTCACGGTCCCGGGCAGGGACTCATGCGCGACACCCTGTGGAAGCGTCAGTCCAGCGAGCAGGTAGATATCAGCCATGCAGTCCATTTCCCTGGTGGCAAGTACCTTTGCGTCTATACCGCTTTTTTGCGACGCGTTGCTGGTTTGGCGGTCGGCACGGCGCGGGACGAACGGGTCGGGCGTGGTGTCTTCCGGACGCCGGTCGGGGCGGCCGATGGCCGGGTTTCCCGCGCATGCGCTTCGGACTCCCGCAGCGTCGTCACCTCCGTCTGCAGCCGCAGATTTTCCGCCTGAATGGCATCCAGCCGCCCCTGCAGCACACCCGCCTGATGACGTGCATCGCCCAGCTGCGCCTGCATGGCTTCCAATGCACGGCGATGGTCGGCGTCCTTCCGGTCCGCGCGACGGGTGGCTTCGTCAAGCTCCTTCTGCAGCCTGGTTGCGGTACCTCGCTCGCGGTCGATCTCCAGCAGCGCACGCTTTTCAGACGCGCGGAGCCGCTCCTCCGCACGTTCAGCCGCTTCCCGCTGCTTCGCCAGGTCACGCGAAAACCCCTCCCTCACCGTTTGGAGTTCGCGATCGCGCGCAGCCAGCGCTGCACTGATGCGGGCCAGCTCTGCCTCGAGCGCCTTTCGCTGCGCATGCCCTTCGACCTGCGCCCTGTCCAGCTCCCGCACCTCGACCTGCGCGGCCAGCAGCGCTGCGGTGCGCTGTTCGAGCGCCGTCTCGGTGCGACCCAGTTCGTCGCGGGCTGCAATCACGAGCTGCTGCGCCTCGGCCCGCTGCGCCTCGACTTCGCCACGGAGCGCGTCGAGCGCGCTGTCGGCCGACACAGTGGCACGCGTCCAGAGGGTGGCGACCAGTTCGCCGGCGGCGGCACCGAGATCGGCGGGCAGGTCGGGATGCTCGATCCGCACCCGACTCTTCTCGCGCAGTTCCGTCCAGAACTCGCCGAGCACGGCGGTCGGCGTCCCCATGCTGCCCCGCTTCACGAGCTGGTACAGCCGGTTGGCGGTCGGCGTGATGCCATGACGGAAGAACAGCAGCGCGCAGACCTCGCGATAGAGCTCGCGGGTCTTCGGGAACGCCGCTTTCAGGCGCTCGATCTCGGCGGCCAGCGCCGCGTCGGGGGACAGGACGTCACTCATGAGGATTTTCACCGGTCGATTTTCTTTAATATTACTACGTAAACCGATTGTTTTATAACGCCCTGTTCCTTAAATTTTGACATTAATCCTATAATGTTGAAATTATTGAGATCCGATGCAACAATCAGTGCGTGACACCCCGAATCCCGCTCCGAGCCCGTACATCGCCCATGAAAACCGCCCTGATCGCCCCGCGCCCCCTCGACGCGCTCGACCTGCCCGCCGATCTCGACGGCCGTGACGGCACCAACCGGTCGCACGGACCGTCGCAGATCGCCGCCCGTGACGACCTGGGTGCGGTGAGCGCCTGGCTCGCGCGCGTTGCCGACAAAAAGACGACGCTCGAGAACTACCGCAAGGAAGCCGAGCGGCTGCTGCTGTGGGCGATCGTCCAGCTCGGCAAGCCGCTGTCCTCGCTCACGCACGAGGACCTGCAACTGTTCCGTGAATTCCTGCAGGACCCGCAGCCGCGCCCGCGCTGGGTGGCTGAAGGCGGCCGCAAGTACCCGCGCCACGACCCGCGCTGGCGTCCGTTCTATGGTGAGCTGGCCGCGAGCAGCCAGCGTCAGGCGATGGTGATCATCAATGCACTGTTTGCATGGCTCGTTGAAGCCGGCTACCTGGCCGGCAACCCGTTGTCACTGTCGCGTCAGCGCACCCGCCGCGCGAAGCCGCGCATCACGCGCTATCTCGACCGCGAGCTGTGGCAGGAAGTGAAGCGCCATATCGACAGCCTGCCCAAAGACACCCCGCGCGAGCGGGAGCGCTACCTGCGCGCACGGTGGCTGTTCACCCTCTTCTACCTTGGCGGTCTGCGCATCTCGGAGGTCGGCGGCAACACGATGGGCTGCTTCTTCTGCCGGCGCGATGCCGACGGCCACGAACGCTGGTGGCTCGAGGTGCTGGGCAAGGGCGACAAGGAAGGGCTCGTGCCAGCCTCCGCGGAAATGATGGTCGAACTCGGGCGCTACCGCCGCGAGCGCGGCCTGTCTACCCTGCCCTCCCGGCACGAGGACACACCGCTCGTGCAGCCGCTGGGCAAATCCATGAAGCCGCTCACGCGGGCGGCGCTGCACACGATCGTCAAGGGTATCTTCGCCGGTGCGGCAGCGCGGCTCCGGTTGCGCGGCGACGGATTCGCGGGACAGGCGGATCTCCTTGAACAGGCCTCCGCACACTGGCTGCGTCACACGGCAGGCTCGCACATGGCCGACGGCAGCGTCGATCTGCGTACCGTGCGCGACAACCTGCGTCACGCCTCACTGACAAGCACCAACCCGTACCTGCACACCCCCGACGAACAGCGCCACCGGGAGACCGAGGAAAAACACCGCATCGACTGGTAGGTCCTCGCCTGAACCACCAGTGACGGGTCGCTGCGACCGGAAATACCAGTTCCAGCATGAACTGGACAAAGCCGTACGCGAATAGCTACGTGAGTGGCAAGGCTGCGACGATCAACCCCGGCCGCCAGGGCGCAGGCCCCGTCCGGAACGTTCTGCCTGCGCGTCGCGCAACCATTCACCCCAGATCGCCGCTCGCGGTATTGCGGGGTTCTTCGCACCCCCCTTTTCCGCGCGATCCTTTTTTAGAGCGATCAATTAGATCTGGATAACTTATGAACATCTGTCACGCATCGACGTGGATTCGCGAGTCAGAAAAGACCGACAAACTGCACGCAGCTGACACGGTATCTTCTGGTGCCAAATGCATAGGACCAGTGCCGGATTGAATTATCCGCTTCAGTCGTTGGTAAATGGCAAAAACTGACCTAGAGTAATCATCAGACTTAAACGAAAATCAAAACAAAGTTTTTGGGCAGCAAACAACCACATCATCGGGGTGTACATGCTTACATTTCTCGACAGGGAGATCGCGCACATTACGCGCGTGATGCCGCCCTCGTTGCAAGGGGACCTCGGCGGTCCAATCCTGCCTTCGGGATACTGGCGTTTGCGGCTCTGTCAGTTGTTCGAATCAGATCACCTGACGACAGACCAGTTGTGCTCAGTCGACGACCTGCTGTTACAACTGGACCAGTTCGATGCCGAGCAGCACGCGTAGCAGGACCGCCCGTGGCGACGGCGATGAATATCAGGCCATGACCGGAAGAGCATCCGTTCCGGCCACTGCCAGCGAAACGGCTTCGTTGCTTTCAGTACCAGCGAATGAAAATTTCCTTCCATACCGCCCGTGTCAGGGCACATTTTTGGAGCGAACAATGAATCTGTGGAGTCCGGAACAAGTCGCCGCGGCGCAACGAGCCAACATGGACGCATCGTTCGCTTTGGCGAACAAGGCGTTCGAGAGCTTTCAGAAACTGGTCGAACTAAACCTGTCGTCCATCAGGTCGGGTATCGCAGAAACCGGAGAGGTGGCGCTTAACGCATTCGCGGGAAAGAGTCCGTATGAATGGGGCACGCTGCAGGGTAGCGTGACAGAACAGGTCGCTCCCCGGCTTCAGTCGTACTACAGCCAGCTGTATACCATCGTATCGAATTCCCAACTGGAACTTGGCAACGTTGCCGGTGAGCAGTTCGCGGAGCAGCAGCGCAAATTGCAAAGTCTCATCGACGATGCGGCACAACGTGCACCGGCTGCCGCAGAGGGCGCCATCACCGCCCTGAAGTCCGCGATTACCGCCACGGGCACCTGGTATGAGACCGCGCGCAAAGCGGCGCAGCAGGCGATCCACGTCGCCGAAAGCAATGCAGATGCGGTGAGCACTGCAGTGTCGAAAACGACAAAGCGGGCGATCGAGCAAGCGACGCGCGCCACATCGAAGTAGTCGCCGCGGCGATACATTGCCATTGCGCTGCGTTCGCAACGCTGCGGTTTCACGATGCGGGCACACCGGGAAGGCACCTTGGGGGTCCCTACGCCGCGGCGCCATTCAGTTCCTTGATCGGGTAAAGACATGACGAAGCAGATCGCACTTGTCACGGGCGGCACGGGTGGAATCGGTGAAGCCATTAGCGTCAAGCTGCACGACGCCGGCTATACGGTCATCGTCACCTACTCGCCGCATAACACCGGCATCGACAAATGGGTTGCACACATGGAGGCCGACGGACGCAGATTCCACGCCTGTGGCGTCGATGTGGCCGATTATGAATCGTGTGCAACGTGCGTCGCGAGAATCCTGGCCGACGTCGGTCCCGTAGACATTCTGGTCAACAATGCCGGCATTACCAGGGACGCAAGCTTCAAGAAGCTGGACAAGGTCAACTGGGATACGGTGATCCGCACCAACCTCGATTCGGTGTTCAACATGACGAAGCCCGTATGCGATGGGATGGTCGAGCGTGGCTGGGGCCGCATTATCAATATCTCGTCGATCATCGGCTCCAAGGGCGGCTTTGGGCAAACCAATTACGCAGCGGCCAAGGCGGGCATGCACGGCTTCACGAAATCGCTGGCGCTCGAGGTGGCCAGGAAAGGGGTGACCGTCAACACGATTTCGCCCGGCTTCATCGCCACCCGGATGGTAATGGCGGTCCCGCAGGATGTCCTCGACACAAAAATCATCCCCCAGATACCCGTCGGACGCCTTGGCCAACCCGCGGAGGTTGCCGCGCTCGTGCTGTACCTGTGTTCGCGCGAGGCGGGCTTTCTGACCGGCGCGAATATTGCCATCAACGGCGGTCAGCACCTCCAGTGAATCGAACGCCCGACTCACGGAAACGCCTGCTGTTTTCTCCGGGACCGCATCTTGGGGTAATCGTTAGGTTGGTGGGAAATCTGGCGGTAGTCAGATGCACAGTCGCTTGCAGCAAGGCTCGGCGGCTTGTACGCAATCGGAGGTTGCGCAAGCTAATGATCAATATGGATCTTTCGAAGCTAACCGCCAGAATTCGCACGGAAAGCACGACAACCCCGTCGCCCGTCAGGGTGGCGGTGGAGGCCCGCTAGATGATTTTCAATTTCGTCGATCCTAGTCCAGTGATTGGAGCAGTCTGAGCCCTTCAGGCCAGTCGCCCAAGTCGCTATCCGCGTTGAGATGCCCCTTCTCTCCAACTTCGATGAGTGTGCTCCCCCACGCGTTAGCGCAGCGACGCGCATAGTCTTCGCCGCAATAGGGATCGTTGGAACTGGACACAACAATACTAGGAAACGGTAGCCGCTCCGATGGTAAAGGCACAAATCCGGTTGCGGCCGCCGCGGGAAATGCCGGTGTGACTGGGTCAGGTACAGCGACAAGCAGCGCACCGCGGATCCGGCGCGAATGGCGGACCGCCCATTGCACGACCGCCAAGCATCCGAGGCTGTGCGCGACGATGATGGTGTCGTCACCGCTTTCCGCTACCTGCCGCTCGATTGCCGATATCCAATCGTTGCATGCGACTTGATCCCAGTCTTCGACAACGAGTCGCCGCCACTCCGGATGCACCGTCTCCCACATACTTTGCCAGTGCAATGGACCGGAATTGCCGATACCGGGAACAACGAAAACGGGGTAGTCCATCTGCCAGCTCTCCAATATTGAATGAGCATCCAGTGTAAAAGCGCGCGGACTCTGGCAACATCTCGAATCAAATGAATTGATGGCCACAGCCAGTCAAAACAACAAAAATCGACGAATTGCACAAATGAAACCTAGGCAGGTAACGTTGGACCGGCTGGACTGGCGGATACTGGAGGCTCTCCAGAGCAATGCGCGCACCAGCAACACCGAGCTTGGCAAGCAGATCGGACTTTCACAGCCAGCCGTCACCGCCCGTATCAAACGACTTGAGGAACGAGGCGTCATTGAAGGTTATGCGGCGCGGATCAATCCCGGTCTCGTGGGCCGTGGCATTGCAGCCATCATTCGGATCCGGACCACTCACGCCCAGATCAAGCGTTGCTTGAGTGCCTTCGAAGCAATGCCTGAAATCGTGGAGGCTCATCGAATAACTGGCGAAGACTGCTTCATGGTGCGCATCGTGGTCGAAAACATGACGCAACTCGAAGTTGCAATCGACACGTTGGCGAGATTCGGGCCGGTGACCACCGCTGTCGTGCTGGCGAGCTATCCACCGAAGACGATCCGCGGATCATTACTTTGACCGGCTGCTATGTAGAGATGCGGTTGTATGCTCAGGGCCGAACTGGGACGCCCAAAGGTTGGCGCTTCCCGGATCTGAGCTACCGATCGCTAGGCGTATGCACCCTTAGCGGCAGTAATTTCGAGAAGATCCTCATGGATCCACTCGATCGCCCATCTGTTCGAGAACGCGATGGCTTCAGCTTCCGTGGCGAAATCTGGAAGGTTGATGAACGCGAAGATCTCGATCTGTTCACGGGTGGCGGGGTGGACCTGAAAAATCCGCGCTTGCGCAAAGAAGCGGCCGACGGAGAACGTGGGATCGCTGTCGACGCGGAAGCTACTGTTGGGGAGTCGCATCGCTGATCTCCATTGAATAAGTAGCCGTAGCCATGGCGCCGCTTCTCTGTCGCCAGCAATACTCGGAAGTGCTCTACTGGGGTCAACGGCAGCAGTTATAGACGTCCACCGGAGACGTGCTGGCCACGCTTACGGGCTGATGAATATGAAGGCGAGGATTGCCGCGGCGGCGTTCGGCCTGCTTCGACGCTGCAGATCCTCAGCAAGCAGTTTCTGAAAGAGTGTTCCTTCCTGTTCGCCGTACAGTTCGCGAAATTCGCCGAGAACCTCAGCGATAGCGCTGTCCCGCGTTTCCGGACCCAAAGTGCTGCTGATGTACGAACAACCTCGTGCCAGTTCAAGCGCGTAAGCCGCGCGAGCATCCACCATGGTGGCACCACCTGTATTTCCTCGTGGCATGAGGTCCCTCAATCTTTTTATGTACGCGTGCATGCACTGCCGGGCGTACAACTGGACTGAGTCGCAATGAGCGGCGAATGTTGGTGTGGAATTAAATTACCCCACGGGGCTGAAGGGAACCTTAAGAAGTGTTACCCCGTGACCTGGGACAGTGGCCGATCCGTGGGCGCTGCAAAAAAAGCCGGCCCGAAGCCGGCTTTAAAAAGGTCTAGCTTCCGAGGGGCAGCTAGAACCTGAGAGAAGGCAAGTCCGTGCCGAATCTTGCAGTAGCGCACGGAAACCCGGCAGGACTTGAGGCCTGCACTGTACCCGAAGCAACCTCGTATGTGTTTGCGGAGAGACGCTGAGCCGCCCTCGACGGCCAGTTGGGCCCCGCACCTTTTGATCGCCGCTCGATTGTCCTAGGATAGAACAATTGAGGCGTCACAGTTGGCCCGCCGGCGACGACAAGGAGCGACATGCCATGCACGCTGATCCCGTAGAATACAAGACGTCGACGACCATGCCTCTTGCACCAATTTCCATACCTGGCTTCATCCTACACACCGGCGTTTGTGAAGCAATCAGGTATCTCGTCTGAATATTGGCGAGAGACGGCATTGCCGCGTGTCGCGTCTGCTGTGGCGCGCGTTTATGTCAATCGCTGACGCGGGCGTTGCAGAATGGCCACAGGGCCGCTCGTCCAACGCCCGGATGATGGTTCCGGCCTTCACCTGACTGGGGTCGTCGTCGGCATATCGTTCCGCCGTGTCGATAAATCAGTGTCCGCGCTGGCGAGATTATTGTCGTGCGCATCGATCCACGCGATCACCCATTGGCGCGCAACCTCGATTGCCTCGTCTTCGTTATCGAACCAGGCTAGATTGCGCTCGATACCTGGCAAATCGAGATCCGAACAGACAGAGCATGGATTCATCAGGCTGTATTCGCCAGATCTCCAGGGTGAAATGCCAACTTCGGCGTCGGCGCGCGGATAGTGCGCGGCACGTCGCCCTACGCTGCCATATTGTTATAGGTCCTGCAGCGGGACGCGCCAGTGCGTCTGCAGACCGATCGTCAAAAACGCCGTCCTTGGTCGAAGCGTCCAGGCGGTCCAGCCTGAACACAACGTCGTACGGCTTGCTGAAGGAAACATTCGTCGAGAAACCAGCCGAGCGCGGGATAGAGGACGGCGCTGTGCCCGCCAGTACACAACGACTCCCTCAGGTCCTTCGCTCGGTGAGGCGATCTGCTATCCCAGCACGGAAAGCAATCTCCCATCCGTCGAGGCCGCACACGCGAGGCGACTGTTTTACGGCCGTCGCAATCCATGCCAGCACGTCGTCAGTCACGGTTACGTGTTTCTTCCCGGTTCGCCGTTTGGGCGGATGCATCCGGTGGGCGAGGCCCAGCTTCACGACTAGCTCCCGGACATTCTTGATGCTTCATGCTGGACCCGGATTGTTTGCCGGGAACCCGCCCGTCTGCGGCGCAGCTGCCCCGGAAAACGAGAATCGCCTCCTGTGAAAAAAGCTGTAAGCCTGACCACAATCGTCCACCCTGCTACCAATCTGCTTGATACGAACGGATCGCCGTCGGTCGTGCAACGTTGCTAAAACTGATGTGACCAAGGGCCTGCCCCAGGATGCGATTCGTCGCTTACCGGCGCGTTGCCTTCGAGTGCTGTGCGTTCCGGGGTGGAATCAGGCGCCAGGTCAGCAACACCACCAGACCGAAAGCGACGTACAGGAGCGTGAATACCCAGCCCGGCAAATCGTAGTAGAGCAGCCGGCTCACCCAGCGCTGGATGAAGCCCTGTGTGAATCCGTTTGTTTCCAGCAAACCCGTGCGCAGCCAGTCCTCCAGCGTCGTCAACGGGCACGCGATACCAAGCAGCGACAGCGTCGACACGATCAGGATCGCTAACAGGTGAGCGAGCCGGAAATGCCGCCGGCGTATCCACTTCCAGCCGAGGCCGGCACCCACCCAGATCGCGAGAAGTCCGCACACGATGAAAAACGCAAGCAGCGCGTGCACGACAAGCACAGCATCGGATAGCCAGATCATGATCGGCTTTCTTGAGACCTGTTTCGCTACAGGTCCCATTGAATCAACAGTTTGAACGCGTCCAGCGGTCAGTCCGGCACCGCGCAGTCCGAATCCACCGAACGTTGAGCGACGTCAGGTGAGGCTTCTCGCTCCACAAGCGCACGTGCGACTCGCCAATACTCATCTGCGCAGCCTTCGAGGCTTCCGTCCAGTTGCCATAGCAGGAATGCGCGCTCACGGATTCTTTCTGCCAATGTCAGCTCGTGCATGCTGTCGTCTCCATCTGCAAAGGAGTGCTCGCGAAATCCGCGTGAGTCACTTGATGTCGTGACCATTGACGGGTCCGGAAGCCAGCCTTCAGCGCCTGTGGCGCATCACTTCCCAGCAATCGCGATGGTCCATCCGCCTGAGTTGCCGCCGCCGCATCATTTCGCTCCAATAGTGACCGGCAGTCAGCAGCACAGCGGCGCTCAGTCCACACAGACCTACGACGATTCCTGTCCACGATTCGACCATGGAACACTCCCTTGACTGTGAAACTGATCAAGCGATACGTGTCATTCGTCGTCCAGGATGCGAGCGACAGCCTTCAGCAACATCTGTCCGTCATTCGTAATGAGAGGACGTTGTTGCCCGGAAACGAGGTTTTCCAGCGTGACGAGCTGGCGGTCCAGAAGCGCTTCCAGATCTGCACCGTCCAGACTCAGCAGATCCGGTGCATCCTTGAGCAGCATGAGGGTCGCGAATTCATGTGGACTGAGCATCTCCGTCTCCTGGCTGAGCCTGCTGCTTCGCTGGGAACCTGATCCGTTGGCCTCGCTTCGCGAGCTGGATCAATTCGGGGATGGCTGCTGCGGGATGCCACCTTGTGTTTGGGTGGCATGTCGCGCGCCAAGGCACCCATCTTAATGCTGAGGCGTCCAATAGATCAATATGTGGGGAAAGATTTTTGAGATATTTACGGTCCCGCCGCAAAGCCGTCGCGGCGCAGCATGATCCGTCGACCGGCGATCGCGTACCAACGGTACGTTCACGCACCAATCAAGTTCACGGCGTCGCCGACCGAAGCGGACCTTGCCGACCAGAGCGGCCGGCTAACGCATGATCACCGAAGAAGATTCTCGTCGATAAGGGGCGAGCTGAGCACGGACGCGCCGGGGCGCGCTCCGAACGGCCGTACGGTCAAGTCGAATCGATAGTTAGCCCACAAATTTCCAGGCTCGACACCATGATTTCGTTTTGATACTGGAACACACCGCTTCAACCTGAGGGCTGCGGCCGTCATCTTTCAGGGCTCATACGTGCTAAGTGATCCTCGTTCGGCATGGAGTTCCGGCAGTTCTCGGATCCGTTAACTTTTTATGGAACTGCACGCATCGAGGAAATTTTCATCATCGATGCGCTGCGCATGCTTCATATGGTCCCATCCACCAACTTGTTGGTCGATTCGGTCAGTAACATATTTTTTGTAGGATAGTTTGCATAAGTCAATCAAGCTAAAAGAAGGCTTGAATCAATAATAAATTCCCGGGGAATCTGATGGCGTGTCTGGCTACCGTTCACAGTACCAGCGTGAAGCGCGCGCGCTTTTCGCAAAGCGCGCGCGCGGTGAAAAACATTGGCATAGTGCTGTTTGGTGGTTTTGCGCTCCCGGAGACAGCCGCAGTTGCGGAAATATTCCAGTCGGCGAATGCGCTCGCCGGGACAGGCACCACGCTGAACGGCCAGATACCCTACAAGGTCTGCCTTCTATCTGCGGCCGGCGGCCGAATCGGCAGCTCGTCTTCCGTGTTCGTCTGGACCGAAAGTGTCGAGGCATACCCCTTCGCAGAAGGTTTCTGGATGCTATTTATCGGTGGCGGAGACGGGGCGCGTACCGCTGTACGCGATGGACGCCTGACTGCCTGGCTGCGTCGCGAGTGCCCGCGGAGCGACCTGGTCGTTCCGATGGGCGAAGGGCGGTTGCTGCTCGAAGCCACAGGATCCGGACGCGCTGGCAGTAACCAGCGCTGGGCGAGAGCGCTTCGGAAAGCGCCCGATACGGCCTCTCCCACACAGACGTCGCCAGTCCGTTGCACAGTGCACTGGCGGCCGTTCAGGAAGATTTCGGGACTGAAATTGCCCGCCAGATCGCAGATCACCTTGTGCGACCGCCTCAGCACACCCGGCTTACCGCGACTATCCGTGAGAATGCCCCCGTTTATGTGAGCGAAAAGATTCAGGCATCGGCCAGGTGGTTCGAGGCGAACTGCGACCGGCCGATCGCCATTGATGAGGCCGCGCAGGTGGCTCCCATGAGCGAGCGAAACTTCCTGCGCCGCTTCAAGATCGAGATGGGTGTCACGCCGTCCGAGTATCTGCTGTATGTGCGACTTGACATGTGCTGCCGTCTGCTTGCGGAAACCGGGCTGCCGGTCGACAAGATCGCACGTCGTTGCGGACTTGGGGGCGGGGGCTGGCTCGCGAAACTTTTCCGCAAACATCTTGCAACAACACCAACCGAGTACCGCGCCAGCAAACGGCCCGTGAGCACATCGTCATAACGCGGCAGCCCGTATGTCATGGCGGTTCAGTGCGCAGCATCACTGGTATCACTCCGCGGATGAAAAAATCAAGCCGTTTCGCTTGACTGAAGGAGCACATAGGCTTTTTGCGATCTCATCGACATTCCAGGACTGACCGGTGGGCGTGCAAAAACGGTTCCAGCGTTTGACGAATTCGGGCGAATAGCGCTTCACCCAACGCAAGATCGTGGTGTGCGCCAGCGACAGTCCCCGCTCGGCCATCATTTCCACCAGATCTCGCAGGCTGAGCTTGTAGCGTAGGTACCAGCGAACACACAGGATGATCGCCTCGCGATCAAAGTGGCGCCCCGCGAACAACTCCTCCAGACTCTTAAACTTACTCATCGTAGGCTCTCAAATTCGTTCAGCCCGAGACTGTAACCATTTCGACCACGCTATTTGCACCAGAGCCGGCGTATCTCAGTACGCGATATATGGCCCCTTTCCTCCAGGCGTCGATTGTTGCTCGACCGCAGCATAGACGTTACGCCCGTAGAAAAATGGCATGCCCCAGACGAAGATTGTCGGGGTGGCGAATGCCGGCCCGGCAAGCAGCGGCATCACCGAATCGCCGGCATCATTCAGCCTGAACTCCGCAGCATTGCCGACAGCAAATGAGACAGCACTGATCGCATCATTCACACCTTCAATCATTGCGCTCAACTGCTGCGTTGATGCAGGGCAGTAAAACGAGTTGTTTGGAGTTGCGCAGATCGGTAGCGCGCTGGTTTGAAAGAAGAGCCCGGTCGAGCCGCTGTCCATGACGCTCCTCGAGTAGGTCGTGCCATTTTGCACTGTGCTGAACGTGCCGGTGGACGGACTGACTCCGATCACCTGTGCACTGCCCAATCCGTTGTTGCTCTGCGTGCCAATGCCAAACACCAGTTGCCCACTGAGCGAGGCTTCGCCGCTTGACGACGCGGCTGGCAACCGCAAAATCGAACCGTTGTTATCGGTCGCGAAGTAGGGAATCGGATTGGCAACCTGCGCGTTTTCGGCGACGGCGATCGAAGTGCAACTGGTCCCGACGCAACTGTAGTAGGTCGCCGGCACTGCATTCTGCACGCAGGCCGGACCGCAATCGTGCTTGAACACGCCAATGCCGAGCACTCCGTTGGCCGCCAGACTCGTAGGGGTGTTCCGCGACGCGCCGACAGTGCTGCAGTCCGACGGCGTTGCGCTATAGTCCTGATCGATCACCTGAATCGGCAGCGACGCGGCTTTTTCACCGGAGATCTGTACATCGGCAAGCCGCACCGAGCCCCATGTATAACCGTCGAAGAACTGCATGCATTCGGCAAGCGGATTGCCCGCGCCATCCTGCTGCTGCGGCAGTGCCAAAGACACTGGCAATTGAGCGGCGAACACCCGCAGCCCCGAGGAGCCAGTGTCGACTTGCACGTGATCAATGGTTTGACACTCCGTGGTGCCCGGCACGCACAGCGTGACGCTGACGAAGGGTATATTCGGCACACCGATTACGCCGAAATCGACGGTCACCGCGGCTGCGTTAGAGGCTAGCGCTTGGGGCGTGGGGGATATATTCGTGAGCGATTGCGCGGGTGTCGATGTGCCGGATGAACTGCTGCTCCCACCACCACCACCGCCGCCGCATCCGACCACCAACACTGCAAGCAATGTAGCGGCGAGCAGCTTTAAAAGCCAATCTGAATTAAGGAGCAAACCCGCAGCGCGCATGATAGCTCCGCTATTGAATGACGCTCGCGTCGACGCCAGCGGGGAGCGCTTGAGGCAGATACGCGTAACCCGCGAACGCACGTAAATGGCCGCCCGAGAACACCACCAGCGCATCGTTCGAGACAGCAAGCGGGGTTGCCTGGCGCGTCGCGATGGCCGCGACGTATTGATCGAAAGCCTCGCCCAGCGCAGCCTTCAGGTTCGGCAAGGTCGGGCCTTCCCACGCGACGCCGAACACGATTCCGTTCGCCGCGACATACTCGCGCACCACGGTGCCCGACGGCAGCGTAATCAGATGCACCGTGTACGCGATTTGCGATGTGGCGCCATGTGCCGTGGCATGCACGCGAACCTGGTCGCTGCCTACGCCGCTGACTCTTTCGCCAAGGGCGGCCTGTGCGGATAAAGACAGCGCACAAGTCACCACGAGCATTGCACGAGCAATGCCGGCACGATATATCGCTCTCATGAGCCTCCCCTCCAGCTGAAAATACCCTGACTGGCCGTTTTCACCAGTAACAATTAATATGTAATGCGAAATATAGTTCCAACTTTTATGGATTTATTTTTCGATAGCCCTACCGCTTGCATCGAAAGTGCGCTGGACTTTCCATGACCACGCGTGCGAGGTTTTGGTATCGCTTCCATAGATTGTTTTTGGCTTGATATCTGCCGCAACAGACTCGCTTGTGACGCTCATACAGCAATGACCGTGCCATAAGGGCGCAAACGCTTGCTACGCGACAAGCAGCGCTATTCCAGTGTGGTCGACGAGTACCAGACAGGCGCCTAATGTTTCGCAACCGTTACATGTCAGAGGCTTGACCTAGTTCGGAAATGCTCATTTCGCATGTAAGCAGTCACGCCCATGCCACCCCACTCGTCCAGCGCGCATAGGGCTAGAGCGAGGGTTCCTATCGAATATTCAGGCGTAGCCGGACGGCAACGAACAAGAAGCGAAGTCCCGCAAAACCTGTCTCAGCATTGAGACGGGATGGGGGTCGCATTGAACCGCACCGGGTTTTCCGGAGACTCCAACGTTTGAGAGAATGGAGTTATGGAAACCGTAAAAAAGAAGTCACCGAGGTATTCACCGGAAGTCCGTGAACGGGCGGTTCGAATGGTCCACGAGCACCGTGGCGAGCATGAATCGCAGTGGAAGGTGAGCGCAATTTCCCAACTGGTTGCGGGTTTTATGACGTGGCCGAATTTGTCTGTGAGCCCCGCCATGACTGGTGTTTTGATCGGCGGGGCACTGTCAGGTTGCTGGAGATGGGACGATAGAATGAAGCGATGAAGAAGACGAAATCACTGTCGCACAGGAATGAAGCACGAACCAGTGGCTTGATTGGTGTAGTAGGGATGCCGTTCTGACTCTTTCCGATCAGCGTCTGACAATCCCCGGTGACGCGGGGCTCCGGGTTAGAAAGTCACCATCCAGATCATATGCTTGCCCTCGTGCCCGGCGCCCTGAGGCGGCGAGATAGCCTGGGTCGGATCGATGGGAGCAAGGACCGTACTGTATGGTTCGCTATGCAGACAGTGCACGCTCGGCTGGGGGATCGGCGACGGTTCGGGTGCGTGGATCACACAGCTTTCCTGGATCACCAGGCGGACCGACATTGAAGTGCGCTCCGTCGGCGAAACATGCGACGAAAACGCCGCCGGCAGCAGGAGCATGGCGGTGCTGAACGACGTGGTCTTGCGCAACATGGCTAATCGCCCCCCTCTTCCTGCGATTACACGCGGCGACTACTCCTGCAGAGAGTTGCGTGATTAAAGCCACCAACGGTCAAACAGAAAAACCGCGAGCGCACCGCGAAGCCGGTTTCTTTCGCACTGTTCGTCCAGAAGTGACTTCCACCATCTGCGATCCTGAATAGAGCTATCGTTGAAAGTGGTGTACGCGGCGTAGGCGGGAGGCAGGAGAAGGCGTTGGCGATTGGAGGAGAATGTTGCTTTCCACGGTAACACTTTCCCAATCGAACTCCACCACCATGGCGAAACATACTCAGGAAACGAACAGCGGTCAAACGACGGAAGCGGAAATCAAGGGGGCGCCGGGTCTGGACGATCTGATCCAGCAAGGGGCGCGACGAATCATCCAGCAGGCAATCGAGGCGGAACTGGCGGCGATGCTCGAGCAGTATTCGAATGTGAAGTCGATCGAGGGTCGACGGGCGGTTGTGCGCAACGGCTATCTGCCAGAACGCGAGATCGTCACGGCCGTGGGCACGGTGCCGGTCAAGGTGCCGAAGGTGCGCGACCGCTCGGGCTCGGGCATAAAGTTCAACTCGTCGATCGTGCCGCCCTATGTGCGCAAGTCACCGCGCGTATCGTCCTCGCTGCCGTGGCTTTACCTGCGTGGTGTCTCGACGGGCGACATGGGTGATGCCCTGTCCGAGCTGCTTGGCGAGCAGGCCAGAGGGCTGTCGGCAAGCGTCGTGAGCCGCCTGAAGGCCGCCTGGGCAGACGAGTACGAGCAGTGGAACAAGCGGGATCTGTCGGCCTCACGCTGGGTGTACTGGTGGGCCGACGGCATCCACACGCAAGCCCGCACGGAGGATTCCGACGGCCAGTGCCTGCTGGTCATTATCGGCGTGAAGCCGGACGGCGGGAAGGAGCGCGTGGCGCTCAGCGACGGCTATCGCGAATCGAAGCAATCGTGGGTCGACCTGCTGCTCGATCTGAAATCGCGTGGTCTGCAGGCACCGCCGCTGCTCGCGGTCGGCGACGGCGCAATGGGACTGTGGGCGGCGCTTGACGAGGTGTTCCCGCAGACACGGCATCAGCGGTGCTGGTTCCATAAAATCGGAAATGTCCTCAATGCGATGCCAAAGTCGCAGCACGGCAAGGCCAAGGCGGCGCTCGCGGAAATCTGGAATGCCGCGACACGCGCCGATGCGGTTATCGCGTTCAACCGGTTTGTAGACACGTACGCGGCGAAGTACCCGAAGGCGGTCGAGAAGCTCACGAAGGATCGCGATGCGTTACTCGCGTTCTACGACTTCCCGGCCGAGCACTGGCAGCACGTGCGCACCACGAATCCGATTGAATCGACGTTTGCGACGGTACGTCATCGCACCAGCCGTACGCGCAACTGTCTGTCGCGCTCGACCTTCCTCGCGATGGCATTCAAACTCATCGAAGCGGCTGAGCAGTCCTGGAGGAGAATCCGCGGTGTCGACAAAATCGAACAGCTTCTGAAGGGTATCCCCTTCAAGGACGGAACCCCGGTGATTGAAAGCACACCGGCTCCTCAAGCGCTGGCCGCCTGATCATGCCGACAGACCCGCGTACACCACTCTTGACGATTGCTCTCCTGAATAATATTTCAGGTTCTGACATATGGCCTCTAAAATAAGCCAGAATTTTTAGCCGGCGCTTGAGCCGGCTTTTTTATTTTATGCATTATCGCTCAGGGCAAATCCCGATCTGAATCGCTGCCGTTATTGCCGTTATTCCGTAAGACCAACGACGTCGGTATTTATTGCTTGCTGTTGACGGTCAGTCGCATTCCGTGCGCAGTTGAGATCAAGGACCTTTCCGTGAAGACCAACCTGTCGGAAGCCATTGTCGAACTGGTGAACTGCGGCGTCTTCTCTGTGGATCGCGACCTGCGTATTCTCACGTGGAACCGCTTCATGCAGTCTCACACGGGACGGTCCGCCGAAACCGTCATCGGCATGGATCTTCTTGAGGCGTTTCCGGAATTGCCGCAACAGTGGCTGAGGAGAAAAATCGAGGGCGTGTTCGTGCTTGGCACGCCTGCCTACTCGTCGTGGGAGCATCGCCCGTTTCTCTTCCGCTTCGAACACTCGCGCCCGATCACCGGCACGATCGATGCCATGCGGCAAAACTGCAGCTTTATCCCGATCGAGGACGACCAGGGAGAAGTCGCGGCGGTAGGGGTGACCATCGTGGATGCCACGGATGTCTGCATCGCATATGGCGAACTGCAAGAGCGGCAGAAAACCGTCTCCAGCGCATTGGCCGAATTGACCGTGCGCAACAGGCAGCTCACCGAGCTTAACGAAGAGCTGGCGCATGCTCATCAGCAACTTCTCCAATCGGAAAAGCTGGCGGCCATCGGGCAACTGGCAGCAGGCGTTGCGCACGAAATCAATAACCCCGTGGGTTTCGTGCTGTCGAACCTGAATACCCTTGAGGGCTACATCAGGACACTCAGCCGGTATGCCGAGGACACGGACCGGCTGGTCGGGAAGGCCGCGCCGTTGCTCAAGACCGATCTGCGCGCGCTCGCCGAAAACGCTGATCTGGACTACCTGCTTGGCGATGCCCCGATGCTCGTGCAGGAATCCAGGGAGGGCCTCGCCCGGGTCCGCACGATTGTGATCGATCTGAGGGACTTCTCCAGGATCGACAGCACACATGTATGGGAATGGACCGATGTCCATCGTTGCATTGAATCGACGCTCAACATTGTGCACAACGAAGTGAAGTATCGTGCCCATCTGGTTCGCGACTACACCGAGCTACCCCTGGTTCGGTGCATACCCTCGCAGATCAGTCAGGTCGTGTTGAATCTTGTCGTCAACGCTGCGCAGGCGTATAGCGGGAATCATGATCAGCTCAACCCTGCAGCGGGCACGATCACCATCCGCACAGGCGTCGAACCTGCCGACGCATCGCGCGTCTGGTTTGAAGTCACCGATGCAGCATGCGGCATTCCCGCAGAGCATATCAAACGCATTTTTGATCCGTTCTTCACTACCAAACCAGTTGGTCAGGGAACCGGCCTTGGACTATCGGTGACTTATGGGATCGTCAACGCACATCATGGCCAGATATCCGTAACAAGCACGGTCGGCATGGGAACGACGTTCCGCGTGACGCTCCCGATAGACGCGTCGACTCCAGAAGTAGTCGACCAGCCGGCGGCGTTTCCAATGCCCGCTGGCGCACCCGACGCACCCTCAACCGGCGCAGTCGGCGACTGCCACATGAGGTAGACCTATGGCTTTGCCTATCCTTGTTGTCGATGATTCGACGCTGGCCCGAAAGCTGCTCGTCAGGTCCTTGCCTGAAGACTGGGACGTAGACATCACCCAGGCGTCGGATGGCGCGGCAGCGCTTGAACTGTATCGCGCCGGCAAGGGCGCAGTGATATTTCTCGATCTGACCATGCCAGTAATGAACGGATTCGAAGTGCTCGAGGCAATCCGGCACGAAGGGCTCGATACGTTCGTCATCGTCGTATCGGCAGACGTCCAGTCCGGTGCAGTGGCGCGCGCAAAGGCGCTCGGCGCGATTGGATTCATTAGCAAACCCGTTTCGACTGAAGCCATTCGGCCGATCCTCAAGGAGTACGGTCTCCATGAATGAACAGTCTCTTAACGAGGAGCAACGGGATGCACTCCAGGAAATCTGCAATGTCGGGATGGGCAAGGCAGCCGCCGCACTGGCACAACTCCTCGGTGCATTCGTTACGTTGTCGGTGCCCGGTATCAGGCTCGTGAACATCGACCAGCTACGCGATGCCTTGACGAGCCGGGACAACGGTCAACTTCCGCCCGTGCGTCAGGCATTCCAGTCGGACATTTCCGGTGAGGCGATTGTGCTGTTCGGCAGGGATGGCCAGCGGGAACTCCAGCAATTGATGGGCTATGGCGTCGGAAACACCGACGCTGAAGTCGAAGTGCTGTGCGACATTGCCAACCTGCTTGTGGGCGCCTGCGTTCGAAGCGTATTCGAACAGCTTGGCCGGCGCATCTGCTTCTCCGGTCCGACTCTTTTGCCACTTGCCGCGGAGACGAGCGACGGGTTTCTCCTCAACGGACGATGGGCATTTGCACTGCTGCTCGAAATTCACTTCACGCTCGAACAAGGGGGATTCGGCGCTCGTATGGTGATATTGTTGCCGGATGCGGCCATCGAGGGAATGAAACGTGCCCTCGATCAGTTCCTCGAATCGTTCTAACTTCCCTTTTGGCAAAGCATCATGCGGCGAAGCCTTTATCGAATTCACTGGCTCAGACGCGCAGGCGGCGCCCAGATCTGCGAGAAAATTCATGTCCGAACTTCAGGCGACTGACAAAGTACCCGACGAGAGTGAAGCAATTGCAACGGCGCACGAGTCTCCCAAAGCTCCTGTGCCCACGCTGTTACTGGTGGACGACGAGCCGGGGGTGATTTCGTCGCTCAGACGCCTGCTCCGTCCGCTGAAATACGAGGTGCTCGCCGCGAACAGCGGTGCTGAGGCCCTCCTGCTGCTTGAATCCGCGCAGGTCGATATCATCATTTCAGACATGCGAATGCCAAATATGGACGGCGCTGAGTTTCTGGCCCGTGCCCAGTCTCTGTGCCCCGACGCCATCCGGATACTGCTGACGGGTTATTCGGAAGTCGATGCCGTTGTTCGTGCGGTGAACGAAGGCCACGTCTATCACTACCTGCCCAAGCCGTGGGACGATCAGGACCTTCTGCTGACGATACAACGCGGGTTCGAGCAACTCAGCCTGAAGCGCGAGGCTGAAAGGTTGACCCGCCTGCTCCAGTTGCAAAACGAAAAATTGGCTGACTTCAACACCGGGCTGGAACGGGAGGTTCATGCACGCACGGAGGAAATCAGGCAAACCGTCATGTTTCTCGAAGGCGCACAGCAGGATCTGAAAAGCAATTTTCTGACGATGGTGAAAGTGTGCGCGAACATGGTCGAAATGCGGTGCGGCCTCCCAGGCCATTCCGCCAGGATCGGAGAACTCGCGAGACAACTTGGTGCGGCGCTCGGGATGAGCGACTATGCCTCTAACGAACTGTTGATGGCAGGTCTGCTGCATGGAATTGGCAAACTCTTTCTGCCCGACGCACTGCTGAAGACGCCCACCGCGAAGATGTCCCCGCATGAAGCGAAGCTCTATCACCTGCATCCGCTGCAGTGCCAGATGGCTTTAAGCCCGGTGTCGCAGCTGGGCGTCGTGCAAGACATGATCCGTCACCAGTACGAGCGGTTCGACGGGCGTGGCACGCCCGATGGCCTTTTCGGCGAATCCATTCCGTTGGGCGCCCGCATTCTCGCACTTGCCCGCGACGTGGAGGATTTACGCATCGGTGCGATCGCGCCACAAAGGATGAGCGACGGGCAGATCGCCTCCACTGTGCGTGCACAATCGGGCATACGCTATGACCCAGTCGTCTCTGAAAAATACATTGACCTGGTAACGCGCCACGCTGAGCTGACGCCAGAGGGAGTACCGGACCGTCTCGATGCATCTCACCTGAAAGAAGGGATGAAGCTGGCGGAAGACCTCCGGACGTCACGCGGCACGTTGCTGATGACGAAGGGCAAGATACTTTCCGCCGATCAGATCGCACAGATCCGTCGCTTCGAAATTCATGAGGAGGGGCAGTTCGTCATTCTGGTCGAACGCAACGCGGCAGTCACGGCCCGAACACAAGTGGCCTGATCCATGGTTGGCAGGTAGCGACTAACATCAGGCGCGTCGACCAGCACTTCAAGCTGGCGATGGTTGCGAGCAACCTGACCCGCATGGCGTAGAACGCATCAAACATGTCAAGGTTGCGCTATCAGAATCGTCAACTCGCGAAATCTCCGTGCATTGAATGTCGCGGCGCATTGTTCCCCAAAGGTTCCGGGGGCGCGAATTAAAGATGTCAACCGCCCGTGTCGAGCGAACGAATCTGTCACTCTTGCTGGCAGAATGTGCGCGAGACCAAAATTATTTTGGGATGGTGTTTTCCATACCGTCCGGTTCACGATGAGTTCATCGCCATGAGTTCCGCCTTGACCTGTTCGAGAACGGGCAACCAGTCGTCATACTCTCGCTGCCGATAAATCCGCATCGACGGATACCATGGACTGTCGCCGCGCCCTAGCATCCACACCCAATGCGGGTTTACGTCGAGCAGCAGCCACGTCGGCACACCCAGTGCGCCCGACAAATGAGCAACTGATGTGCACACGGTAATAACCAGATCGAAATTGCAGATGAGAGCTGCCGATTCGTCGAACGACTTGAGCTCTTTCGTGCAGTCTATAACCCCCAGCCCGCCGGACGCCATTGCCGCAACCTCGTCCGCGCCGTCGACCTGCAGGCTATAGAACTTGATACCGGACAGCGAGCCAAACGCACGCGCGAAGAGCGTGGGTGGCACCGAGCGCAACGGATTGCGCTGGTGCGTACGACTGCCGCTCCAGGCGAGCCCGACTTTGAGGCCGCTGCCACGATGCAGCTTCCCGCGCCAGTCCATCGTGCGCCGGGCGTCAGCGACAACGTAAGAGCGCGGTGCCGGCAGGTTGTCCAGCGTGATCCCAAGCGCGAGCGGCAGGCTGCCGACCGGGATATGAAAGTCAAAGTTGGGTAGCCGGGCTGTATCGTGTGGCACGACATCGACGCCGTGGCCAGACAGACTGCGCTTGAATAACTCGAATAGCGGCGCGAAAGCGCAATAGATCAGCTTGCCGCGTTCTCCCACGCGCCGCGCAATTTCCGGAATGAAGCGTGCGAACTGCAAAGCGTCGCCGAACCCCTGTTCGCCCCAGACAAACAGTGTGCGTCCGGTCAGATCCTCGCCGCGCCACTGCCTGTCCGGATCGGGACGCTTCGCGCCGCTCATCTCCGGCGAACCCGTCCATCTCGCCTCGCGATTCGCCCAGCCGTTTCGATAGTCTCCCCGCTGCAATTGCAGCATTGCAAGCGCCCACTGTATCGTTGCGTCAGCCGGAGCAAGCTGTGACGCCCTCAGAGCAACATGAATCCGGTAGTGCTGTGTTCGCGGGCACTTCTATTTCTTCTAAGTCTGCCCGCGAACTTCGCAAGCGTGTCGTTACCAGGCCCAGCGCGCGGCGACGTTCCCAGTGACCGTGCGTTGGTGTTCCCCGCCGAGGTTCGTGCCGACGCTGACAGTCGCAAACGCGCTTCCGTGCTTCGTCAGCTTCGCCACCATCCCCGCGTCGACCTGCCCGGTCGTCTGGCCAACCGACGTGCTGATCGGCGTCACCCCGCCGAACGTGGCCGTATCGCTACCGCCGAACGAACGCAGCACGTTTAGCCGCAGATAAGGCTGCCAGGTCACGCCTGCCGCCTCGTAGGCTCCAGCGAGCCTCACGCCGAGACGGCCGACCGCCGTATTGCCGTTGCTGAACGTCACGTTCGAGATTCCGTCGTTGAGGTCCCTGATGGTCTGGTGTTGCCAGACCAGTTGGGCTTGCGGCTCGAGCATCAGCGCGTGACCAATCGGGAACGGCAAACCGCCTTCGAGGGAACCGATTACGGCATTTCCGTGGGTCGTGGTGTTGACCCCATCGCGCGACGACGGATCGATCACCAGCGAGCTGCCCATGACTACCGCATCGGTGTACCACCCGCTCGGTCCGACGTGCGTCCAGTAGCCGCCGACGCTGTACGCATTGATCGCAAGATGGCCAACATCGGCATCGGGCACGCCGACTGCGAAACCACTCACATCACCCGTGGCGCGTCCAAAGCCGAAGAAGACCCCGTAGTGGTTGCGGTGACCGCTCGCCGTCGTATTTGCGTAGATGTCTTGACCGACCTGCGCTCCCGTCATTGACCCAGAAAAATCCGGCGCGACGTCGCCGCTTTGGGACAGCACACTGTGACCGCCCCACACGCGTCCCCAAGCCGCCGGCAGGCTGCCGTTTTCGGTGAGCAACGACTGCTCGCCCTGGCGCATATGGAAGTTGTCGATCTGCATCATGCCGAGCTGGCGCGCGACGGCAGGGAGCTCCGCATACAGGGCGACTTCCGGACGATAGAGCGTGATCGGAGCGGCACTCGCGGCGGGAAGCGCGGGCGTGCCCGGCGCGGGTGTGCTTGCTACCGGCGTCGCGCCACTGCCGTCCGTTCCTGCCGGCGTGCTTTGCGCAGCGAGCACGGTATTGCGCAGGTACCAGTCCTGCGATGTGCCCGCCGTCACGCCGCCTTTGGCGAGGTAGTACTCGTATGCACCCGCCTTCATCGTCCCACCTGCGAGCGAAAACGCGCCGGCACCGGTGGTGGCCCCATTCGTCGCATCCACCACCTGGATCCCGTTCGATGTAATCGCTGCGCCCTGGCCGCCCACGTTCGTCACCTTCAGCGTGGTCGTACCCGTTGCCGTGCCACCGTTCACGACCAGCTTGTCCGAAGGCGCATTGTCGCCTGCAAGCACGGTATTCAGTGCAATGGTCCCGCTGTTGCCGACGTAACTATTGACGACGAGTGTATTGCCGGCGCTTTGGCCACCACCGACGTGCACAAGGTTCGCGTTCGTCAGCTGGCCGTTGATCGTGAAACTTCCGTGTGCGCCGCTGGCAAACTGCGGCAACGCATTCGCAACCGCGAGCGTGCCGCTGTTGGTCACGTCGCCGTTGACAGTGCCATAGCCGCCGAGAATCGCCCCAGCAGCCACGCTCGTCGCGCCCGCAATAGACGCGGCGGGCGTGGACACGTCGCCGACTGCGAGCGTGCCGCCGCTCACGGTCGTGCCGCCCGACCAGGTATTCGTGCCATCGAGCACCAGCGTGCCCGAACCCGTCTTGGTCAATGCACCAGTACCGGTGATGTTCTGCGTGACGGTCGACTGAAAAGCCTGCGTATCGATCGTGCCGCCGCCTGCCGCGATCGAGATCGCACGCGTGCCGGCCGGATCGAAGCTGCTGCCGAACTGCAGCGTGCCGCCATCGAAGGTCACGCCACCGGTAGCGCCGCCGAGCGCATTATCGGCGGCCACTGACAGGACACCCTGTTTCAGAACCGTGCCGCCGGTATACGTATTGCCGCCCGCCGCGCCCGGCGCGATCGTCAACGTGCCGAGCCCGTCTTTCTCAACGACGCCCGTCCCGCTGATCAGCCCGGCATATGTCCCGTCGACATTCTGTTCGAATTGCACAAGACCGTTGTTCGTGACCGTCGACGGCAGGCTCTGCGCGCTCGCCTGCAGCGTGCCAGGCTGATCTACCGTCACGCTGCCGGTATGCTGCGCACTGCTGCCGTTGAGTACGAGCGTGCCCTGCTGCACCTCCGCGTCAATCGGGCCGATGAGCGAACCGTCGAGCGTCAGCGTGCCGGAGCCGGTCTTGAAGAGCGATCCGGTGCCGGTCACGTCCTGCGCGACCGTCGACTGGAAGCCCTGCGTATCGATCGTGCCGCCGCCCGCGGCCACTGACAACGCGCGCGTACTTGCGAGGTCGAAACTGCTGCCGATCTGCAGCGTTCCGCCGTCGAACGTGACCCCGCCGGCCGTGCCGCCGAGCGCATTGTCCGCGGACACCGACAGTACGCCCTGCTTCAGCACGGTGCCCCCTGTATAGGTATTGCCGCCCGCGGCGGCCGGTGCAAGTGTGAGCGTGCCGGCGCCGTCTTTCTCCACCGAGCCCGTCCCGCTAATGAGTCCCGCATAGCTACCGTTCGTGGGTTGCGCGAATTGCACAAGGCCGTTATCAGTAATCGCGCCCGGCAGGCTTTGTGACGATCCTTGGAGGATACCCGCCTGATCGACGAGCATCGTGCCGGTGTACGCCGTGTTGTTGCCGGTCAGCACGAGCGTTCCCTGCTGTACCTCCGCCGACGTCACCCCCATCGCACCTATGGAACCGGTGATCGTCCAGGTACCGGCGTCCTGCTTTTGCAGCGTTTGGAAATTCGTGATACCGGTCGGCAGCGTGCCCGTTCCGGTGCCGTTCAGGGTCAACAGGTTGCTGCCGCCGCCTCCATTGATGCTTCCACTCACCGACGAACCGGTGTAAAGCCGCAAAGTATCGTTGCCGCCGGCGAAAACCAGATTGCCGATCACCTTTCCTCGGTTGGTGAAATCGACCGCGCCGTTGCCGGAGGCCCCCATCACATTTCCCGGCGCCTGGATCACGCCGGTCGCATTATTGATGACGGTATTCGAGCCCGTGGTGTTCTGAAACCAGATCGCAGCGCTGTTGACACCGCGAATCGTCCCGTTGTTGACGATAGTGTTGCCCGTTCCCTCCGGATTGACCGCTTCGGCATCCCCTTCAGTTCCCGACGAAATGACACTCGCACCCTGCTCCACCGTCAACGTACTGTTGTTTCGGAAGTCGATCGTGTTGGAGCCGGTGCCGTACGTGCCGCCGCCCGTCTGCGCCGTGTTTTGCACGAGCGCACCCGACTGAACGACGATGGTGGCGTTATCGCCCAGCGCGACCGCTGTCGCATCACCGACCACGATCTGTGCGTTCGGTCCTACCGTCACCTTTGCGCCGGAAGCGGTAGTCGGACCAGTCCCGATTGTGCTTGCCCATGGCGACGGGGTGCTCGTGTCGCACGTCGTCGAATTATTCGATGTCGTGCAATTCGCGTAAGCCAATGAAGGAATCGCCGCGATATAAGCAAGGGCCGCAAGACAGGTTGCGCTTCGCCGCGGAACAATAGTGCGTCTGTGCCTGCAGGCCTCCCCAGATTGCCTGACCGGACCGACACCATACTGACTGTTCAAAAACTTGCTGGTCATGTATCACTCCAATAACGTAATTCAACTAATTAGTTATGCTACGCATTTCATCGCCCGAACCGAAAAGCCCATAATATGGGAGTTAACGACCCGCGAGCTTGCATTCGCAAGCACCGTTGCGGCGCCGGCGAAACATCCGGTTATTCAGAAACGAGTATGCCCGTCGCACAATAGATATGCGGCACTCCGCCCATTGCCTACCGGCGGGAGTCGAAGACTGCTTGCTTGGCAATTCCAGTGGAACCGCCTGGTGCCTCGAACTTCATATTTTAATGCAGCCAGAACCGATTACATTACACCCGGTCCTAGCACGTCGCGAATAATATATACGCCGTCAGAAAAAACTATTAACAATTGTCAAATTCATAAAGACCTAAGGATTTCCTTATTTTGTTGTAAGCATATTTCTCGCAAACGTTTTTATTTCGTGAACTGCTCGTTTCTACTCCGGAATTCGCATCTATCTGTTTGCTAGTGATTATGCTGTTGGTCTTACGGGTCAGAAAGGTTGTCAATTCATTTCGCCCCGCTCATGACACTGCGGCGTCTCGGCGAGGTGGTGCGACTGCTCGTGCACTACCGTAGTCCGGGAGGAGTTTCAAGGCCACCTGGGCAGAAAGGGTGTGCCCGCGACGACCACAACCGAACTGGTGAGTTACGCGGTGAAACCATAGTGCGCGTCCTCCCATATTGCCCCTCGCGTGACCTGGCGGCGTGAACGCGGCCCGAGCGGTCACCCAATTGACGCTTCCGCAGCAAGCGCATCCATTTGCGTGCTCTCGTCAAAACCCAAGGTCATTACCGTGCAGTAGTGGCAATCATTCAAGGAGCAAGCCATGAACGACAGGACACAGGTCGCTGAACGCGACCAGAAAGCGGTAGCACCACGCGAGGCCGACCAGCCGGCACGACGGATGACGCTGACCCCGGCCGTCGACATTTTTGAGGACAACCAGGGTATCACGCTGTGGGCGGACCTGCCGGGCTTCACAAAGGACAAACTCGACGTGAAGGTGCACGACGGCAATCTTTATATCGAAGCCGAGGCGGTCGTGCCGACCCCCGCCGGTCTTCGGCTGCAGCACGCCGAAATCCGTGAACCGCATTTCGCGCGGGCGTTCTCGCTGAGCCCGGATTTCGACACATCGAAGATCGACGCGAACCTGCAGGACGGCGTGCTGAAGCTGACCATTCCGCGCCGCGACGAAGCAAGACCGCGACGCATCGAGGTGCGGACGAACTGAGTCCTGAAGACCCGCAACGACGACATGAGACAGACCGGTGGCGGCCGCGAGGTCGCCACCGCCCCGGGGGGTAGTCCAGGGACGTCAGCCAAAGCGTTGCAGTGTGAGTGCAATGACGGATATCCGGTTTTCCTGTCAGACCGTCGAGGAGGATACGATGAACACCGACCTGAAAAAGTGGAACCCTTTCAAATTTCTTCGCGGGTCAGGGCGCAAACCCGATGGGGACAGCCCGCAGAGTCAGCCAGCCAGCGAACCGTCGCGCGTTCCGTGGCCTGACATTCAGCGACTTTTTCCGCGCGATCCGTGGCGTGCCATGGAGGATTTCTTTCACGATCCGTTTGCAGGCAGGGGCGTGCTTGAACGATGGTTTGGCGACTTCAGTTCATCGCGGTTCCAGCCGCGTATTGACGTGGTCGACGAGGGGAAGGTACTGCGCGTGACGGTCGAGTTGCCAGGCATGGAGCGGCAGGACCTGAACATCAGCGTAGAGGATGGAGATCTGGTGTTGCGCGGCGAGAAAAAACAGGACGTGCACAGCGAGGAAGACGGCTGCTACCGGCTTGAGCGCGCGTACGGGGCCTTCACGCGCACGATCCCGATGCCGGAAAACGCGGATCCCGATCACGCGCTCGCAAAGTTTGACAGGGGCGTGCTTACGTTGACCGTGCCCAAACAGGAGCCGCCGCGTTCCGCGAGCCGCACGATCGATATTGGCTAGCATTGGGCGGTGACGGGGCGCCTGCCGGGTGAATGAATGGCAGTAGTCTGGGTCGTTAGCTCAACAGGTAGAGCAGCGGACTTTTAATCCGTTGGTCACAGGTTCGAATCCAGTACGGCCCATTTCCCTGGCACCGTGCCGTGCGGTTGTAGATTTGGGCAGCCAACAGGTTTGGCCTATGCAACTGCACCGGCCGCCGCCGCGAACGCTGCAGGAGGCGGAATGACTCACGTTGTGACCGAAAGCTGCATCCAGTGTCGCTATGCCGATTGCGTCGACGTGTGCCCGGTGGATTGCTTCCGTGAAGGTCCGAATTTTCTTGCGATCGACCCGGACGAATGCGTCGACTGCGCCGTATGCGTCGCAGAATGCCCCGTGAACGAGATCTATGCTGAAGAAGATGTCCCTCGCGACCAGCAGCATTTCATCAGACTGAATGCGGACCTGGCGCGGAAATGGCCGGGCATTACGAAGACGAAGGCGCCGCTCGCGGAAACGGACCGGTTCAAGGACGTCAAGGAAAAGTTTGGTCTGCTGGAGCGTTGAACTGGCCCATTAAACTGGCCCGTTGAATTGCCCCGTTAATAACGTTAATGCCGCAAATCCCCGGCGGCCGACGGTGTGGGCCGTTCCCCAACGTACCGGACAATCCGCAGGGCCCGCGATACCCATGCTTACGGGCAAACAGCCGGCTCAGGCAATATGGCGCCCAAACCCGGCCTCGTGAGACGCTGCCGCGGCTTACCGCTCTGTTAGCGCTTTGTTTTCACCTCCTTGAACTCGGCATCCACCACGTCGTCGCCCTGCTTCCTGTCGTCCTGCTTCCTGTCGTCCTGCTTCCGGTCGCCCGCGTCCTGCGCGCGCGGAGCCACCCGGCCCGTCGCCGGTCGGCGCCTGCGCGTCGGCGTATATCCTTTCGCCGAGTTGCTGCGCGGCCGTGGCGAGCGCCTGCGTGCTGGCGTCGATCGCGGCCTTGTCAGTCCCCTTGAGCGCATCCTCCAGTTCCCTCATCGCGGCGTCGATTTTCTCCTTCCCGGCCGCATCCAGCTTGTCGCCGTATTCGGTGAGCGCCTTGTGCTGTGCACCAGCGCATCGCCATGGTTGCGCGCCCCAACCAGCTCATGCAGCCGGCGGTCTTCGTCAGCATGGGCCTCAGCCTCCTCCACCATCCTGTCGACTTCGGCTTCGGACAGGCCCGAGTTTGCCTTGATTGTGATGCGGTTTTCCTTGCCCGTCGCCTTGTCCTTCGCGCCGACGTGCAGGATGCCGTTCGCGTCGATGTCGAAGCTCACCTCGATCTGCGGCACGCCGCGTGGCGCGGGCGCAATGCCTTCGAGGTTGAACTCGCCCAGCCGCTTGTTGCCGCCTGCCATTTCGCGTTCGCCCTGGAACACCTTGATCGTCACGGCGCTCTGGTTGTCGTCAGCAGTGGAGAAGATCTCCGAGAACCGGGTCGGAATGGCGGTGTTCTTCTCAATCATTTTTGCCATCACGCCACCCCGTGTTTCGATGCCGCGCGACAGCGGAGTCACGTCGAGCAGCGGCACGTCCTTGCGCTCACCCGACAGCACCTGGCCCTGAATCGCGGCGCCAACGGCCACGGCTTCGTCGGGGTTCACGTCACGCGCGGATCCTTGCCGAAGACTTCCCTGACCTTGTCTTGCACCTTCGGCATGCGCGTCTGTCCGCCCACAAGAATGACGTCGTCGATCTTCTCAACCGGTACGCCGGCGTCGCCTGATGGCGATGCGGCACGGTTCGATCGTGCGTTCGATCAGATCTTCCACCAGCGCTTCGAGCTTCGCACGGGTGAGCTTCAGGTTCAGGTGCTTCGGACCTGCCGCGTCCGCCGTGATGTACGGCAGGTTGATTTCGGTCTGCTGGCTCGACGACAGTTCGATCTTCGCCTTTTCAGCGGCTTCATTCAGGCGTTGCAGCGCGAGCACGTCTTTCGACAGGTCGACGCCCTGCTCCTTTCTGAACTCGCCAATGATGTAGTCGATGATGCGCTGGTCGAAGTCTTCACCGCCGAGGAACGTGTCGCCCTTCGTGGACAGTACTTCGAACTGCTTTTCGCCATGCACGTCGGCGATCTCGATGATGGAAATGTCGAACGTGCCACCGCCCAGGTCATACACGGCGATCTTGCGGTCGCCCTTTTCGGCCTTGTCCAGACCAAATGCCAGAGCAGCTGCCGTCGGTTCGTTGATGATGCGCTTCGCTTCCAGACCGGCGATGCGGCCGGCGTCCTTGGTGGCCTGGCGCTGGCTGTCGTTGAAGTACGCGGGAACCGTGATCACCGCTTCGGTAACCGGCTCGCCGAGATAGTGTTCAGCGGTTTTCTTCATCTTGCGTAGCACTTCCGCGGAGATCTGCGGCGGCGCCAGCTGCTGCTCGCGCACGTCGATCCATGCATCACCGTTGTCGGCCCTCATGATCCTGTACGGCATCAGGCCGATGTCCTTCTGCACTTCCTTTTCCTCGAAGCGGCGGCCGATCAGGCGCTTAACCGCGAACAGCGTGTTCTCCGGATTGGTCACTGCCTGACGCTTGGCGGGCGCACCGACCAGCGTTTCGCCGTCGTCCATGTAGGCGACGATCGACGGCGTCGTGCGCGCGCCTTCTGCGTTCTCGATCACCCTGACCTGGTTGCCTTCCATGATCGCCACGCATGAGTTCGTGGTGCCCAGATCGATACCAATGATCTTGCCCATGATGTTCGCTCGCCTCGCTCGATTGCGTTCGGGGATGCCCGTGAATGACCCTGACCTTGGCATACGACAGCGCGCTGGCGCGGGTTCGGACCTGTACGGATACCTGGTTCCATCCAGTCCTTACGGGGGCGCGTCGCCCCGCGTCACGTCATCAAAATCCCGGTCCAGACTGGAGGCCGGCGGCAGTGCGCCCGGCACGATGTAATCTGCGTCCTCGCCAGACGCCAGCGGCGTGAGCCGCAGGTCGCCGAGTCTGGCCTTGAGAAAGGCGTCGGCGTTCATGAGCCAGCGCTCGAGTTCCTGCACGGGGACGCCGAGGACCTGCGCGGCGGCGAGGGGCGGCAGCGCTTCCAGCCAGCACAGCACCACTGCCCGGCGCCATGGCCCGGGCAGCTCCGCAAGGAGGGTCGTCGCAAGCTGGCGCATCTCCCTGGCGCTCACCGCCTCCTCAGGCGTACCGTCGGGCGCCGGCAACACGTCTTCGAGCCGCAGGACTTCGTCGGGCTGCCAGTATTCAAACCGGATTTCGTCCCCGTCTTCCGGTTGTTCACGCAATTGCACAGGCAGCCGGTCCTCCAGGGAAATCCAGCGGCCGTCCCCGGTCTGGCGACGGGTCACTTCCTCGGCGAGCAGGTCGATTGCAATCTGGTAGAGCCACTGCATCGGTTCGAGCCTGCGGGGACGCTGCTGCAGTCTTTCGCAGGCGCGGGCAAGCGCCTCGTCGACGGTGGGCTCGCCCGGTGCGAGATCGCCCCGCGCCTGCAGATAGGCGAGTTCACGCTGCATGAAGCGCCTGAGCGCAGGAAGGAGCGGGCCGACGAGCTCGCTGAATCGCGTCAGCTCTGCGTCGGCACGACCGGCCTGCGTCACCTTGAGCTGCCGCAACCCGGGGCGTCGCTCCTTGCGCCGCCAGCTGTCTTCGTGGCGCAGATGCGAGATGTGCCGCTCGAGCTGCCGCTCCAGTTCCCGGATGGCTAGTTCGATGGCCATGTCCAGCTCGGGCGACTCGTCCGCGCTGGCGAGCGTCGCGCCTGGCAATCCCAGCCGGAGCCTGACGCGAGAGAGGCCGCGATGGCGGGTTCTTTCCAGGGTCGGACGCAGTCGGACAAGCTCCGTCGGGAAGTGCGACAGATGTTGCTGGAGGTGACGTTTGACGAGCCTGCCGACCAAGCCATCGAGATCGGGCCGGGAAAGCTTCGAAACGTTGCGGTAACTGATCGCCGTCTTCATGGCAACCTGCACGTGTTCCAGTGGCCACCTCACGGGAGGTAGCCGGTCCTTGCCCAGGTGCGTGTCATGGAAGTCTGGCTTCCACAGCCAACCCTGGTCCTGCGATATCCAGCGTACCGCCAGCCGGCTTCGCCGTTTGCTCCAGAACTGGCCTGCTTCGCCCCATCTCCGCATGCCGGAACTGGCAACACACACTATAAAAACAGATACGAAAAATTCAAGGAACCCGGGCCCGGCCAGCAGCACTCGCCGGGTGCATCGCCACGCACAACCCTGCATCGCGATGCGCCGCAACGTGATGGAGTCAGCCAGCCCTCGCCGGTCCACCGGCGTCTGATGCCTCTCTTTCCAGGCTCACGTACGTGTCAGCCGCCGCCAGCCCGAACACGATATGAGAGACGAAACTCACCCAGCTTCCGGCGTCGGCGAACCACGGAAAAAACCGGGTCATGCCGTAGAAATTGACCATGTACACGACGCCCCCGAACACTACGCCCACCAGCGAGGCCATTTCAACGCTTGAATCAAGGCTGAATGGCGCCATGATCACCGCCAGAATTACAGCGAAGAGGATCGACAGTGCGAAGTGCGTAACCAGGGCCACCAGCATGACGCCCGGCGCGAACGCAGCCGGGTGTGCGAGCACGCCGCGGCCCATCACGATCGCCGCGACCATTCGCGGCGTTGCCCATACGCTTTGTCCTACAACCCGCATGGCAAACAGTTCGATCACCAGAAAAATCGCGCCTGCCACGCAGCCGCCAATGACCGCTGCGGGCCAGTCAGGCATGCGGCGGGAGAAATGGTGCGAATGCATGTGAAGTTCCATGATGCCCTCCTTGAAAGCGGCATACGGCCGTCTTGTTCAATGCCGCCCGGAGGGCAACGCCCTGCGTCGAACCGTCGACCACGCAGCGCCGACTTTGTCCGGCAATGCGCGACAGGCGCGCTTAAGCCGCGGCACAATAGCGCCAGACCATGCGGTCATCTTGCGGTGGAGAGGTTCAAACAGTCTGGAATGGCCCGAGCCGGAATGAAGGTCGCTCATCATCTTCTCCTTCGACGCAGCAAGGAGGCGAACGGGCTTGCGCGCCCCAGTCCGCCTGCCGTGCTGCGGGCAAACAGATCGAAACACGCAGTGTGCGACAGGATCCGTCGTCGGGCACACCGGCTGAACTGGATATAACTTAGGTTTACGGAATAAAAATTTCAAGTTCCCGACAGCGTGCCCCCAAACACACGGATCTGCGTTCGCGCTCCCGATCACAGGATGGCGACTAACCGTGAGCAACGGGATGAACGCCCCTTTCGGTTTGACCGATGCGTACAGGATCCAGCCGTCCGGATGACACCGGGGCTGGCCCGGTATAGCGTGCAAACCGGGCGCTATGAGGATGAGGCCCGGCTGCGTTGTGCGTTGTGGGCCGTACTGGATTCGAACCTGTGACCAACGGATTAAAAGTCCGCTGCTCTACCTGTTGAGCTAACGACCCAGACTACTGCCATTCATTCACCCGGCAGGCGCCCCGTCACCGCCCAATGCTAGCCAATATCGATCGTGCGGCTCGCGGAACGCGGCGGCTCCTGTTTGGGCACGGTCAACGTAAGCACGCCCCTGTCAAACTTTGCGAGCGCGTGATCGGGATCCGCGTTTTCCGGCATCGGGATCGTGCGCGTGAAGGCCCCGTACGCGCGCTCAAGCCGGTAGCAGCCGTCTTCCTCGCTGTGCACGTCCTGTTTTTTCTCGCCGCGCAACACCAGATCTCCATCCTCTACGCTGATGTTCAGGTCCTGCCGCTCCATGCCTGGCAACTCGACCGTCACGCGCAGTACCTTCCCCTCGTCGACCACGTCAATACGCGGCTGGAACCGCGATGAACTGAAGTCGCCAAACCATCGTTCAAGCACGCCCCTGCCTGCAAACGGATCGTGAAAGAAATCCTCCATGGCACGCCACGGATCGCGCGGAAAAAGTCGCTGAATGTCAGGCCACGGAACGCGCGACGGTTCGCTGGCTGGCTGACTCTGCGGGCTGTCCCCATCGGGTTTGCGCCCTGACCCGCGAAGAAATTTGAAAGGGTTCCACTTTTTCAGGTCGGTGTTCATCGTATCCTCCTCGACGGTCTGACAGGAAAACCGGATATCCGTCATTGCACTCACACTGCAACGCTTTGGCTGACGTCCCTGGACTGTTCCCCCGGGCGGCCGCCGTCGCCTGGCGTCAGCGCTCGCGACTACACCGTTTGCAGTCAGCCTGACGGCATGCGGCGGGGCGTCGTGCCGCACCTCAGTAGCGGCCAGCTACCGCTCGGCCTGACGCAGCCGATGCCAGGCGGCCAGCAGCCGGGCAGCGCGCCTCCGCGAGCGGGGCGGCGGCGACCTCGCGGCCGCCACCGGTTTGTCTCCTGTCGCCATTGCTGGTCTTCAGGGCTCAATTCGTCCGCACCTCGATGCGTCGCGGCCTTGCTTCGTCACGGCGCGGAATGGTCAGCTTCAGCACGCCGTCCTGCAGGTTCGCGTCGATCTTCGATGTGTCGAAATCCGGGCTCAGCGAGAACGCCCGCGCGAAATGCGGTTCACGGATTTCGGCGTGCTGCAGCCGAAGACCGGCGGGGGTCGGCACGACCGCCTCGGCTTCGATATAAAGATTGCCGTCGTGCACCTTCACGTCGAGTTTGTCCTTTGTGACGCCCGGCAGGTCCGCCCACAGCGTGATACCCTGGCTGTCCTCAAAAATGTCGACGGCTGGCGTGATCGTCATCCGTCGTGCCGGCTGGTCGCCCTCGCGTCGTGCTACCGGTTTCTGGTCGCGTTCAGCAACCTGTGTCCTGTCGTTCATGGCTTGCTCCTTGAATGACTGCGTTACTGGACGGTGATGGCCCGCGGCTTCGACGCTTCGCGCTTGCCGACGGTAATCGACAGGCAGCCGTTGGTGTAGCGCGCCTGCACCTTGTCGGGGTCGGCATTCTGCGGCAGTTCGATCACGCGGCGGAACGCGCCGGCAAAGCGCTCCCGCGCATAGGTGCGGGTTTCGTCACCGTCGTTGACCCGCGCCGGCTTGCGCTCGCCGCTGATCGTCAGCAGCCCCTTGTCGATCGACACGTCGAGTCCGGCAGCGCTGATACCGGGTGCAAACGCGACGATCTCGATCGAATCGTCGGTCGTACCAATGTTGACCTGCGGGAAGGCGCCGAGGCGGCCGGCGCGGATGCTGGACGGGAAGCCGCCGAACAGGCTCGCCATCTGTTGCTGCAGACGGTCAAACTCGCTGAACAGGTCGGTTCCGGAATAGAGTTCACTCATGGTCGTATCCTCCTTGAATGCAGCATGGAGGCGAACGGGCCTACGCGCTCCAGTCCGCCTGCCAGCTGCTGGCAAACAAATCGAAACACGCAGCGCGCCTGATACCGCCAGCGCGTCTGCCTGAGCGAAATCCAAGATAGACGCTACAGTGAAAATTTCAAGGGGTAATGGTGAAATTCCGGTCTTGAAAACCGGCTGCCGGCCACTATAGTTCGCGATGCATTGCAATGGCCAGGAGGAGGAGGACACCATGGAATTCAATTCGGACTGGCTGACGCTGGGCAGGCACCGCGTCAGGCTGCGCTCGTCGAGAGGCTTTCCGACTGAAACGATGCGAAGCGTGGCAGAGGTCGTGAGGCTCGCCATCGACAACAACATGAGTGCGCGCGCGCGGCTGGTCGAGATCGTCTTCCAGCAGGAACAGACCTACGATATCGCCGTCGGCACCACCCTGATGGAAGACCGCGTTTGTGCGCCGCACCTGGAAGCAGCGATCGCGCTGGTACTCGGCCTGCTGCCGGAGCAGCTGAACATCACGGTGACGACGGTCAGTCAGGAGGAAGTCGACCTGCACTTCGGCGTGTATGAGCGCATGCTGGCCGAGAAACTGGGCGTTGTGCCGCCAATCCAGTGACCGTCGGGCGATGGCGCTGAGGCGCAGCGGTCGTTCCGAAGTAGTGCGCCGGCCACGCCCTGGATCGAAACCATCACGCCAGATGGGAGGCCAAATCATGAAAAAACGCTCACAGGCACTGCTGGCGTCGGCCGTTCTGGCCGCCGGCTCAGTGGCTGCCGCGGTGGCCGCTGAGCCACCCCTGAAAACGTTGCCGTCGCAACAGGAGATCTGGATCACCGGTACGATCCAGCGGGGCAACGGGCAGTACGCACCGGGCGACCATACGTCGCTCCGGCTGGACCGTCCGTCAACCTCGCCGTGCAACGACAGGGTCGTGACCGACATCGTGCTCGGCAAGGCTGGCGCGCCGGACCCTTTGCTTCTGCTGCCTTATCTGGGGCAGCGGGTCGCCGTCAGGGGGCGCGTCATCTGTCCGGGCTCCGGCATCCGTTTTACGCCGACGCCGGACTTCGTGTTTCCGATCTACTGACGGCAGGCGCGGCACGGCCGGACCAGTAACGGTCCGGGGCGATGGCATTCCCCGTCCGGTCACCCGACGACGGCCTGACGTAATGCCGGCGATCCTGCTGTCTGGACGAGCGCTGTATAGATGCTCATGTAATGCTGTGCCATGGCCCTGGCGGTGAAGCGGTGCACGAAGGCCGCACGGATTTCCGTTCGGGACAGCATGTCGAGGCGTGTCACGGCATCGACCGCTCCTGTCACATCATCGACGATATAGCCTGTCACACCGTGTGAAATCACTTCCGGTACCGAGCCCCGATTGAACGCAATGACGGGCGTGCCACATGCCATCGCCTCGATCATCACCAGGCCAAATGGCTCGGACCAGTCGATCGGGAACAGCAGCGCGCGGGCGCCCGAGAGGAATCCGGATTTCTGCGCGTCATCGATCTCGCCGATGAATTCGACATGCGGCTGCGACAGCAGCGGCTGGATCACGTCCCGGAAGTACGCTTCGTCGGCCCTGTCCACCTTCGCCGCAATCTTCAGCGGCAGTCCGGCGCGGGCGGCGATCTCGATGGCGAGATCAACACGTTTTTCAGCACAGATCCGGCCGAGGAAAGCCAGATATCGCGGTTGTGCCGAAGACTGTGGCGTCAGCAGCTTTTCCGGCAGACCGTGATAGACGGTGTCGAGCCAGTTCGCGTGCGGCAACGGGACCCGCTGCGAATCTGAAATCGATACGACCGGCGCCTGCGGGAACATGTCGAACACCGGCTGCAGTTCCGGCAGATCGAGACGCCCGTGCAGCGTGGTCACGAACGGCACGACGAGCTGCGAAAACGTCGGGAACGGCAAATAGCTCAGATGGAAATGCAGGACGTCAAACGTATGGGCGACGCGCCGCACCTTCTCGAGCAGCAACAGGTGCGGGGCAAACGTATCGGAGATTCCAGGATCGAGCCGCAGGGCGTGCGGCCAGGCGGCTTCGAGATGCGCGCCTGTCCGTGAGTCACCGCTTGCGAACAGGGTGACGTCGTGTCCCAGCCCGACCAGTGCCTCGGTGAGGTACGACACCACGCGTTCCGTGCCGCCGTAGAGCTTCGGCGGCACCGCTTCATGCAACGGCGCAATCTGCGCGATACGCATCTGGCAACTCCGTTCAGGTACTTCGCGCAGACCGTGCGCGTATAAGGACGCGACAGGAGAAACGGAAACGGGCCAGCGAAACTGTACGTTGGCCCGCGCATCGACAGATCAGAACGCCGTCCTGAGCGCGGTCCTGACCTGTCTGAGGACCCTCTTTTCAGACGGGCTTCCGGGGCGTATCCTTGACGGCCTCCTTGACATCGCCCGCCTTCTTCCGTGCTTCGCCCGCCGCTTGCTGGACATCGCCCTTGACTTCCTGTTTCGTATTGCCCGTTGCGTGTCCAACCGCCTCATTCACCTTGCCCTTGACCTTCTCCGCCGTCCCCTTGACCTGATCCTTGTTCATGGCCGACCTCCAGTGCAAAACTGATCCATGGATGGGTTACCGCCCCTACCGGGCAGGCTCAACAATTTGCGCAAACGGCGTGCCTGGCCGCGCCGTTGCCGCTGCGCCATGTCGCCGTCTCCGTCCCCGCCGGACCGATAAAGTGAGTGCATTGGGGAGTACGAAATTACATTGCGTGATACAACCGGCGCGCTCCGCGCATGACGACTGTCGGCTCGCCGCAATGAGGCGCTAACATGAGAATGATGGGAGCGCGGGCGGTGAGCAGCATGGCTTTCGCCGCGAACGGCACGATCGCGCCTGGCGGCCCCATTCGCTCCTTCGTTGACTGACACGTAGCGAGGTCGATACGAAGTTCGCGATCGTTAAGTGCGCGCTGATGCTCGCCAACGCTTTTGTCACTGACACCCTGCGGGCCCAGGGGACGGTGCAATCGATCAACACGACCCGGGGCGATGTCGTTCAGCTGACGTCCGGATACAGGGCCTCCAGGGTCATCGGCTCGACCGTCTACAACGAGCGCACGGACACGATCGGAACGATCGACGATCTGGTCGTGAGCCCCAAAGATCGGGTGACCTACGCCATTCTGTCCGTCGGTGGTATTCCCGGTCCCGGTACCCACCAGGTCGCGGTGCCCTTTGACAGTCTGCACGTCGTCGATAAACAGATGCGTTTGCCTGGCGCCACCCGGGACTCGCTGAAAGCATTGCCCGAATTCAGATACGCGTCGCCTGGACCGCCAGGACCCAGCGTGTCAGATCCTGAGCCGCGTGACCTTGGTGCCTTCCAGCGACACGCCGGCCATCAGGCCCGCATTGGTCAGCACGAAGGCCTGTATCGGGTCAGTCGCGGTTGACGTATCGATATTGCCGTTCGCCCCGACCTTCACCACGGCGACCGTCGCGTCGGCGCCGACGGCCCAGTCATCGCTGTTGCGGAAGCGGTCGAGCGCATCCTGCGTCATGAACAGGAAAATGATCGCCTTGGACTGCGCGCCGATCTGCAGACCGAACGAGCCGCCCGTCGTGCTGTAGTAGCCGGCCGTCTGGCCACCCACGCGCAGCGCGCCTTCGCCGTACTGCCCGCCGATCCAGAAACCGGCCTGGATGACGGACGGGAACACCAGCACACCGCGCGCTTTCGCGACGAGTTCGCGCGAACCACTGGCGGCGGTGTACAGTCGCGCGAGCGTTGTATCGACACCGGCATTGATGGACCGGCGCTTATCGGCATTTTCCGACGTGTCCGATCCGGATTTCGGGGGCGTAGTCGTGCAGCCAGCCAGACCGAAGCCGCCCGTTGCGAGCGCCGCGCTCGCGCTCAGAATGAACTGTCTCCTGAGCATCATTGTTCTCCCGAGATATCAACGATCAACGCGAAGTGCGAGCTTCGAGGTTCGAGGTTCGAGGTTCGAGCAGGCACCTTCGCGTACTGCGTCAGTCCGTCGTGAAATTGACCCTGCGCGCGTGGCGAACTATCCGTGCCCCGTGCACAACCTTCCTTGTTCACTCTGGCTCGAATTCATCGAGCAATGCGGCGCGGGGCCAGCCCAGTGGCGCCAATCGTCTGCTGACCCCCCGCAACGTTGCACCAAATCCCCGGCGAGCCCGGCAGTCCATCCGTGCGCTTGTCACGACACGCGTCGATGCGGTCCACGCGATAGTGGCGCCGGTGCCAATCAGCGCCTGGACGAAGGCGACATCTTCGTTAGATTCAAGCAACGGGAATCCGCCCGCTCTAAGGTATGCGGTCGCGGAGACACCGAGATTCGCACCATGAATATGATGGTGGCCGTCAGCGTCGCAGTATGTCCTGAGAAAGTCTTCCCGCACCGCGTCGCAGTGCCCTGACCAGTCGTGAACGCCGATTATGCCGCATACCGCGTCCGCGCTGCAGCGCAACTGCTGGACAAGCCAGTCTGCAGGAACCACAGAGTCGGCATCCGTGAAGGCGAGCCATCGCGCACCGCTTTCTAGCGCAGCGCGCGCGCCCGTCGCGCGGGCCATGCCGATATTGCGGCCCGCGACCTCGATGATCTGCGCACCCAGTGACGCGGCAATCTGGCCCGTATCGTCCATGCACGAGTCCAGCACCACCGTCACCTGCACGTCCTCGCCGCCGAGCTCCTTGTGGCGCGCCGCCAGCATTGCGGCGCTAACGCACTCCCCGATGCAGCAGCCCTCGTTGTGGGCCGGAATAATAATGCCGATCATTTTGCACTCCGTTTTGTTGTTCTGTCCGTGCGCACACGGACATGACGGACCGATGAAAAAGCACTGCCGCGTTGAGCCGGCTGTACTGATGGCGGATAGAAGGTGGCAGTGCCAAGCATGTGTGCGCTCAGAACGCATCCTCACACGCGCCCTAGCTCGCCCTGTCTTCTCTTCTCTACATGGTCCCACGGACCAGCAATTTCTGGACCGAGCGCGAGATGTGGCCTGTGGTTTTCTGCGGTGGAGTGCGGGCGCATACTGTCCATCGCGATCGATCGCAACTGTCGGGAGGCGTTCCGTACGTTTTTCAGACCGGCATCGCCCGATTTTCCGATGGACCGGCGGCACTGCGAGTTGACGGTCTTTACCACTTCGAGCACTGGCATGATCGTTGCGCAGCACCGGTAACGCCTGGTGGAGTTCGCCGCGACTACGTCGAACCTGCGAGCGCCGATTCCCATCGTCGCGCGAATCGTCAATCGTCGGCAGCGTCGCAGACATGATGGCTGCGACCACATGGCGGCATGTGTCGGATGAGCGCGTTCCGGGAGCGCCCTTCACGTTGCACTGCCTCGCATGGCAGCTGCCATGTGCCGGCCACGGACGCTTCATATTTGACGCCACCGCGCGGCGCGTCGGTGCCGCACGCGGTTTCAACAGGTACCACTTGCCTTCATGCGGATTCACAGGGCGTTAGGTTAGTGCACGAGTCATTCGCCCGCACGTGGAACCGGGTGGCAACCCACGACGTCATGAAGGGCAGTACAACTAACCTGAGACGAACGACCGATTGCTATGGAATGAAGGCGGCCGACGCCGCACTGCACTCTCCGGCGCGCCACAGGACGCCTTCTGCCCACAGAGCAGTTTCGGAACAAAAAATGACTCACCATGAAATGAACCGAGAGATTCTGCAGCTGGAAAATCTGTTCGGACATATTTTCGCCGTCGTACTGGCGCAGTCGCCTCGATTCCCTCCATGCGGTAGTGCTGCTTCCAATGCATCGCGCGCGGCTAATGAGGCTCGATGCATCGTTACGCGTCATGGAGCGATCAAGTTAGGGCGTGCCCGTGAAAATCCGATCGGGATGGTTCGCTCCCGCTCTCTGAGCGCCCTTGCCCGATTGCAACGAGGTTCGTTCGTAAGCCACGCGGTTCTCTCATGTTGGTACCGGTTGACCCGATTTGTAATCCGTGTCCCACCGCGAGACACAGAAAGGCAGTGTCCATGGCCTGCCATTTCCGGCCCAGTCGGAACCGAATACGTACCAGACCGCCAGACCCGTTCTATGCCGGATAGAACGTGTAATAGCGCGTTATACCCCTCCTGCAAGCTTAGATGACTCCGAATCCGCCACGATGGCCAGCGACAAAGGTGGCGCCTACGGATGCCCCCCATCTCCGAGCGTTGACGTCCCTTGTTACCTCCGTCGTTGTAATTTTCGCCCTGGATCTTGAACGGGTCGTTCTAGTCCCAATCACGCTTGCGGTCCTGCTCAGCTTTCTTGCGGCACCGTTGGTCGATTTGCTTCGGCGTCTGAAACAGGGACAACTACCTTCTGTTGTAGTTGCGGTCCTTTTGGCGTTGACTCTGATCGCAGGTGTAGGAACCCTGCTCGGCGCCCAGATCGCCCAACTCGCGACCGAGGCACCTCAGTACCAGGCCGCCATAGAAAAAAGATCGCACGTGTGCAAGAGTCGACAGTTGGACGAGCCGACGCGTTTCTCGAGACCGCATCAAACGCGCTCAAGCGTCTCTCGCGTCCTACCAGGGCAAACGGCGGAGGCAGTCCCGTGTCGGCGCGACCGGCTGAAAAAGCACCGATGCCCGTGGAGGTCCACGAGCCGCCTGCGTCGCCCATCTCCCTGGCACAGCAATTCCTATCGCCAGTCGTCAACCCCCTTGAGACCACCGGCATCGTTCTGGCGGTTGCCACCTGTATCGAGAAACTGGAATTCATCAACGTGCTTTTCGGGGATCGCCCACCGCTCACTCCGCCGACCAACTTCTATCAACGGATACTGGCAGACGATCCCCAGGAAGCGCTCCAGCAAGCCGAGACATTGTTGAAGGAAATGCCCCTTGTCGAATACTACGACTCTGTCGTTCTTGAAGGGCTGAAGCTTGCCCGGAACGCCCAGCCGGCGACTTTGCGGAACGGTCGGGTAAGGAAACGGGTTGTGGGCCAACTGCCACGCGAGTGAGCGAAATATCGCCGGACACGAATTAAGCACAATCTCCCTGACATACCGGGCCCGCGCGCGCCAATAACTTTTGGTGCATTCTATCCAATAAGCGATGCCTCTGGACCACGTCCACTTTATCTCGAGATCACGCCATGGCCAAAAAGCGAACCGACGAAAAGAAGCGTACAGACGGTGAGAAACTGCCTGACTTCAAAAGCCGGCAGGCCATCCTGCTTGCCACACGTAACGCAAAAATGGCGCGGTCAGCCCATGCCTATGTCCGTGGGAACACCACGCAGTTTTACGAATGGCTTGATGCAAGTGACAATAAAGCTTTGCCCGAGGGCCCCGCGATATGGATCTGCGGAGACTGTCACACCGGCAACCTGGGTCCTGTTGCGGATGCCCAGGGCCGCGTCGAAGTTCAGATCCGGGATCTCGACCAGACCGTTATCGGAAATCCCGCCCACGATCTGATTCGGCTAGGGCTATCGCTTGCGACCGCCGCGCGTGGTTCGGACCTGCCCGGGCTGACTACGGTCCATATGATGGAGGCGCTCGCCGATGGATATGAATGCGCGTTCGACAAGGCCGCAAAGGGAAAGCATCTCGATCTTGGCGAAAAGCCAGAGACCGTGCGGGTTGTCATGAAGGAAGCGGTCCGCCGATCCTGGAAGCACCTGGCAGTCGAACGCCTTGAAGACACCAGGCCGACGATCCCGCTCGGCAAGCGTTTCTGGCCCCTCACGAAGGATGAAGCTGCACAGATATCCTCATTGTTCGAAAAGGGTGCCATCAGCCAGCTCGCCACCAGTCTGCGGGGACGCAGTGATAGCGGTCAGGTGACCGTGCTAGATGCCGCCTATTGGGTGAAAGGGTGTAGTTCGCTTGGCCGCCTGCGCTATGCCGTGCTACTCGACGTGGACGGCGGTGTGGTTGAGGGAGACGACCTTTGCCTTGTCGATATAAAGGAAGGGATAAAGGCGGCAGCCCCTCGATACTCGGGCGCAAGTATGCCACGCGACAACGCGGAACGCGTCCTTGAAGGGGCGCGCCACCTGTCGCCGTTTCTAGGCGAACGGATGCGCGCAGACCGATTGCAGGACCGGTCAGTGGTCATCCGGGAATTACTTCCGCAGGACATTAAACTCGAGGTTGAACAAATCAGTCAGGCCGAAGCGATGGATGTGGCGCGCTACCTCGCGCAGATCGTCGGTAAAGCACACGCCCGACAGATGGATCACGGCTCCCGCCGGGCCTGGCTGAAAGAGTTGAGGCGCAACCGTTCCAAGACCATTGATGCCCCCCCTTGGCTATGGAACAGCATTGTCGAACTCGTCAGTAGTCACGAAGCTGGATACCTCGAACATTGCCGCCGATATGCACTAGCCGGAATGTAGTCAGATACGGCCGACGTAACTACGTGCACCATGGCCAAGTCGGGACTCTCGCCCGCCGGCACCGCGCTACAGTCGACTCTGAACGCGCGGGCCGCCAGTTCTGGGAGCCTACAGATAGATTGAAATCGACTTTGCCCCGCTCTTGCGTGGGCCGTCCGCTCAGCTCTTTGCCGGCAGGCCTCCGAGCAAATCCGCCATGTCGTCAGCGTGTTCTTCTTCCACTGCGAGAATTCCCTCCATCATGCGCCGCGTCGTCGGGTCTTTTTCGCCGAGGTACTGGATGATGTCGCGATAACTGTCGATGGCGATGCGCTCAGCGACAAGGTCTTCCTTGATCATGTCTACGAGGGATGTGCCTTCCACATATTCAGCGTGGCTCCGGCTCACCAATCCGTCGGGTGCAAAGTTGGGTTCGCCACCCAACTGGACTATGCGTTCTGCAATCTGATCGGCATGACCCTGCTCCTCGTTCGAATGGACCAGAAACTCATCTGCGACGCTTTTGGATGCCGGTCCCTTTGCCATGAAGTGATGGCGCCTGTACCTCAGCACACAGACGATTTCTGTGGCCAGCGAGTCGTTGAGTAATTTCAGGACAGTTTCGCGGTCCGCCTCGTAGCCAGCCGTTACCGCACCTTCGTCGATATGCTGACGGGCACGCTTGCGCAAGGTCTGGACGTCCGTCAGGAAGGGTTTCTGGGACATGAGAATCTCCTTGAAATTTCAATAGAAGACATTGATCTACACATCCGCTGAGACCGACCAGAATGACGGCGCAAACGCGGAACGATATGTCGTGTTCTCCGCCAGCTCACGGCAGGGAGCCACACAGAGGCATACTTGAACTCGGGTAAAGACTTCAAAGACTGATCGCGGCGCCAGACGGTACAACCTGCCTTCAGTCGACCTGCTTGCCGCTGGACGGAACCGCGATCTGGGCCGAGTGGGATCATTTTTATGTCCAACCGGCAGCAAGGCACGTGCCCCCGCAGTGCAGCACGGGTGAGAGTGGCGACCTGGAATGGAATAGACAACGCCCAACGTACCGGGCTGCAATGAAGTGAACCGTGAAGAAGCGTTGGCATGCGATCGGCTAGAGTCACGGGCACCGCGCCTCCGAGTAGTTGCGACGGTGCAACCGCGCTTATCCGAGCGCGTCCAACGGCAACGGTTGGATGCACGGGCAGACCACACTGCAGAACGTCCTGTCCAGTAATGTCGGGATGACTTCCATCGTCCACGAACGGACAAATGATATTTCCCGCTTGAGCGATTTACGGCGCCTTTCAGCCAGGTGGGCTCCAGCGTCGGTGTACTGAACACCATAACGATCATGAATGTAGATTCGACCCGTTCCGTGCGAACCCAATGCGTCGCGGCAAACGAACGGGATCTGTGACCTTGACCCTGCGAAGTCAACCCCGTGACCCATAGCCAGCGGATCGCACTCCCCTCCAGACCCAGCTCCGTCCAGACACGAATCAACCGGTGACGGCTTGCAGTATCGCTGTGCGTTGCCCGCCGTGACGCAGCGCCCCAAAGCTGTCGACGCATTTCTGCGCCATGGTCCTGGCACCGAAGCGCCGTTCGAATCGAGCCAGTATTTCCGTTCGCGACAGTTCGTTGAGATGTTGCAACGTACGTATGGCACTCTGAACGTCCTCGCAGATATAACCGATGGCGCCGTGATCGATCACCTCGGGTACAGAGCCACAATTGAATGCGACGAAGTATTCCTGGTCGACCTTACCGGTCTTTCGAGTAGTCAACGCATCAGATCCCAGTTCCTGGTCCAATGCATGATCGATGATGTCTTCTTCGCAACAAGCACGTCCAGCGTCTGCTTAGCGATTGTAACGGCACGATCGCTGGGCGCGCGCAGCCACAGACGGTAGGCTGACGAACGACGATACCCAGCAGCGTGTCAAGGGGCCTAATTCCTCGCATCGCGATGCCGATCACACCAGGCCCTCCCATTGCGCGACAGAGCGAGCGCACTTTGACCAGAGTTCGAGTGTGAAATCCGGTTCCACGTGTTCAACCATTCGATGCAGTAATCCGGGCCGACGGAACGCGTTCGATATGTCGTCAACTGTCTGCGCCCATGGTTCGATCGGGTACCGCCAGTGGCAACTCACTACGTAACCATCGTCTGTCAATGACAACAGCACGTGCTCGACGAGTGACGCGAGTTTGCGTGGCGCGAGGTAATACGCCAGTTCGCTGAGCACGATCAGGTCGAATCGTTCATGGGGCCAATGCTCAGGCATCTCAAGCTGCTCGACGCGTGCCCCGGGAATGCCAATGAGGCGATGGCGGGTGAGCTCTACCGCACGCGATGAAAAATCCGAACACAACAGCCGATCGCAGCGCGCGGCAAGTTCCGCTGCAATTGATCCGTTGCCGCAACCCGGCTCAAACCCATGCCTAAAACGCTCGCGTGGTAGTGCGGCCAGCATGAGCGCGCGCTTTCGCCGCTCGTACCAACTGATGTTGCACCGCCAGGGGTCATCGTCGCGTCGGAACTTGTCGTCAAAATACTGTACGCGCGTCGTCATAGCGACCACTCATCGTGATCGCGCGCAACCGACTGGCCGAGCGCAGCGAGGTCATGTTCCGCGTGGCTCTGCCGCACAAATACTGGCAAGTCGGCACTCATCTGCGCAAACCAGCGGTCGCGGCAAAAGGGCGTTGCACCCAACGCACGTCCTGTCGCCTCCAGAACCGTGCAGACCGCCGCTTCCGTCACGCTGCGGGCACGAAGCGCGACTGTCATTGCATTGCAGTGCGGGTTATCGTCGATCCACGCGGCCGTCTCGCGCAGTACTGAGGCGGCGCCGGTGAGCGCGGCATCGACCGTCCCCAGGTGTGCGCGCCTGTAAGGATCGTCGCGACGCACGACCGCGCGACGCAAGGTGTTCCCAAGCGCAGCTGCGGCGCCATACCAGCAGGCCGCAATACCCGCTGCACCCTGCCAGAATCCCGGGCGGCTCAGATACTCGCCCGATACGCCGACAGGTGTTGCGGGCACGGCGTCAAACTCGACTTCAACACTTTGTGTTGCTGCCATGCCGACCGCATGCCAGCCCCGTTCGGTTACATGGATACCGGGTTGCCGAAGGTGGACTGCAGCAAGCCATTTTTCCCCGAGCGAGTCGCGGCAGGTGACAAGCGCGTCGGTGACGAAGGCCGCTCCTGAGCACCACGCTTTGGTGCCAGTGAGTGTCATTACCGCATCGCAGTCGCGGTCCGCCCGCAAGACTGCGTCAGGAGGCTCGGCCGCCCACACAGCCCAGATGCTCCCGGGCGTGAGCGCCATCGGAGCGCGTGATTCGGCAAGAATCGCGAGCGCGTCCGTGTGCGACTCATAGATTTTTACGAGCGACAGGTCACGGCCGGCGATCGTCGCCAGGACACGCCAGCGCGCCAGCGTGGCGCCGCGGCCAGGCAGCGGCAAGCGGTACCCTGAACCGGTCAGCGCTGCGCTCGCCCCCGCGAGTGCGTCGACGCTTCGGCACGGAAGATCCAGCTTGGCCAGAACGCCATCAAGTACAGAATATTCATTCGGATAATTTGGCATGACATATCAGACAGCATGGCTAGCCGCTTTCCACGATCTCGGACAATCTGAAGCCCACCACATCGCGTTGGGCATTGACGCACCAGGGGCAGCATCGCTTCCGACGCTGGGTCTTCGCTCGTCGGCACCTGGCGTGCAGTGTATTGGTGCCTCAGTCGGTGACGATGATCCAACTCGGACGCCGACTTGCATCCGTGTGCGCAGGCTGAATCAAGCCCCTCGAGTAGAATCAGGTGGCGAGTTCACGTGAGGCGGAGATGTCAGTTCCTCTGACACCGCCGTCTGTTTGCCGTGCAGTTAAAGGTCGCGGGGGTCTCCTTCGACAACATCCCGCGTGGCCATCCAGTATGGCCGGCGGTTGTAGTATTCGTGCACCGAAGAACCCCACTGGGGGTCCACCATCGAAGGCCAATGGTCCTTATCGAATCCGGGCGCGTTTTTGATGCGGTCCGCGGTCATGTCGAACAGGCGGAAGCACTTCTCGTCCGTATCCAACGTGAGCGCGCTCCATGGGATAGCGTGCAGCGTGTCGCCCATTCCGAGAAAGCCTCCGCTCGACAGCACGGCATACGCGATGCGGCCGCCGCGCACATCGAGCATGATGTCCGCGATCTTGCCTACATGTTCACCATCCGACGTGAAGACCTTGTTGCCGTCGAGCGTGGCTGCGGCCATTACGTATGGGCCGGGGCCGTCGCCGCTCGCGATGCCGACGATGTGCGCGCCTGTTCCAGTTGACGGTTGCTGGATGCTTGGGTCTAGTGCGGTCATGATGTACTCCTGCTGGATCGGACCTTATTCCGAGCAATCGGCATGCCGCACCGTAATGCGGTCAACGAATTGCACGGCCCGCCGGTCGTCAACGGCCTGGGCCGTGCCTCCCATTCAGGCGGCGCTCTTCCGAAGATCGCAAACTTACGATCGCAGCGGGTGAACGCGCACAACGGATCTGCAATTGCGTGGACTTCAGGATGTCGACACGACGCTCGCGCTACCGAAACGGAAGAAGATGTGACGTACAGTCGTGGTCGCTGGCACGCGCAAGCATTGGCGAAAGCGCCATGCGCAAATGAGCCGAGCATCTTTGCTACATACGGCTATAAGATGAAACCGAACGCTGGTGGCCGGGAATGCCCGTTGCGTGAGGGGTCACATGGTGTCACATGGACGCTTACACCTCGTCAATTGGCGACGGCGATACCCTGTCAAAGAAACTTCTGCTAGCAGATGATGACCACTCCGCGTGTGCTGCGGTCGGGCTATTTTTCGAGTCCGAACAGTTCGAAGTGAAAACGGCGGATGACGGAATCGAAGCGCTACCTCTTTGCACGACCTGGCACGCAAGCGCATGCAGCTTGTACAGCAACGCACCCTGCACATCCTGAGTATCGAAAGCCTACTGGCCAGACAGTTGAACCTGCGCATCAATGGTGAACACATATAACGTCTCGACGACGCCGCGGTGCGGGCACTCGCGCTGCCGCTTCACGTCGAGCGCGCGCTGATGGCAAACCTGGCGGTCTTGCGCACGCTACGCGGGGAGATTCCCTCCCTCGAAGCCATTCTTCATCAGAAAGTGAAATTGCGCTCGGAGTTTCGCTTCCTCAAGACCACGACAGGCATCGGCGACTCGCTTGCCGCAACCATCATGCTCGAGACAGGGAGCATCACGCGATTTCCCGGCGTCGGCCACTTCAGCTACTACCGCCGTTGCGTCGAGAGCGAGCGGATCTCCAACGGAAAGAAAAAAGGTGAAGGCAATGCCAACCCGCCCCGGGCTCGCACGACTTGCCGTTTGCAACGGACTGCGCGGCGGCAACGTGGCGTGCAGAAAACGCTGTTTCTTGCTGGGCCCTGCCACCCGGGCACGTCGTTAAGCTTCGCGCGCGGCATCGTCGATGGTCAATCGTTCCTTCAGTTTGTCCAATACTAGCTAGTGTTCCGTTCTGTTGTTAACTAATCTATGTTCACGTAGCATGCTTGTATCAACGGAACGGGAGATACCAGCATGCCCATGGGACGACCGAAGGCCGAACTGATGTTGAGTGAAGATGAGCGCTCGCAACTGACTTCGATAGCGCGTTCGCGTTCGATGTCGGCGGCGCTGGTGACGCGTGCGCGCATCGTGCTGGCTGCTGCTGCCGGGGAACCCAACAACGCAATAGCCCAGCGTCTTCAGCTCACGCGCGCCACTGTGGGCAAGTGGCGTATCCGGTTCCTGGAGCATCGCATCAACGGGCTGTATGACGAAGTACGTCCCGGCAAGCCGTGCACGATCGACGACGAGCGGCTGGCTCAACTGATTCACAAGACGCTGCACACCAAGCCAGCAGATGGCTCCACGCACTGGAGCGTGCGCACGATCGCCGCCGAAACGGCTATCTCGCCGACGAGTGTGCACCGTTACTTCAAGCTGCTGGGCCTGCAACCGCATCGCAGCGAAAGCTTCAAGCTCTCGACCGATCAATTCTTCATCGAGAAACTGCGCGACGTGGTCGGCCTGTACCTGAGCCCACCGGAGAACGCACTGGTACTGTGCGTGGACGAGAAGAGCCAGTGTCAGGCGCTCGAACGCACGCAACCCATGCTGCCGATGGGTTTCGGCTACGTCGAAGGCGTTACCCACGACTACGTTCGTCATGGCACAACCACGCTGTTCGCCGCCCTGAACGTACTCAATGGCGCAGTGCTCGCCACCTGCAAGCCGCGTCACCGGCATCAGGAATTTCTGTCGTTTCTGCGCGAAATCGACAAGGCCGTGCCGGCTGAACTCGACGTGCACTGCATCGTGGATAACTATGGCAGTCACAAGCATCCCAAGGTCAAGGCGTGGCTGGCAGCAAAGCCCCGCTGGCACATGCATTTCATTCCGACCTACAGTTCGTGGTTGAACCAGGTCGAACGCTTCTTTGCGCTGATCACCGACAAGGCCATCCGCAGAGGCTCGTTTGGCTCGGCCAAACAACTGATCACGCGTATCGATCAGTTCGTTTCCCACTACAACGAAAACTGCAAACCATTCATGTGGACCGCTTCCGCTGATTCCATCCTCGAAAAGCTACACAGACTTTGTTCGAGAATCAGCGGAACGGAACACTAGGTTGGGCGGCTTAACGGCGACAGCGGGAACAGTAGCAGCGCGCGGCATGATTTTTGCATCTGCCACTGTACATGCGCTAGCCGACAGAAGGTGAACACCATGATTCAACGAGTGACCACGCTTGTTTCCGCAGGACTGCTCGCCGCGATTTTCACCACAGGTGCCCTGGCTCAAGGTGTGCCTCAATCCATTACGGAGAAGCGGACCGATGTCGTCCAACTCTCCGCTGGATACCGAGCCTCCAAGCTCGAAGGCGCAACCGTCTATAACCGCGAAAAGGACAAGATCGGGACAGTGGATGACCTCGTCGTAGCGCCGAATGACAGCAGCACTTACGCGATTCTGTCCGTGGGAGGCTTTCTGGGGATGGGCAAGCATCTGGTGGCGGTGCCCTTCCGCGATCTCCAGATCGACCGGCGGCAGCTCATCCTGCCAGACGCAACGAAGAAGTCCGTGGAGGCGTTGCCCGAATTCAAGTACGCGCCTGAGTAGGCGCGGGGGCTCGCTTTCGGCGACGAGCGGCGAGAAGTCTCGCGACGGCTGCGCCCAATGGCCTGCCCCTCGCAAATTTTTCAAAGCACAGGCACTCGAAGCCATCGGCGTCCAGCAGCAATCGCAGCGCGTCGGATGCCCCCGAGTAATCGTCGAGTACGATCACGCGCCTATGCGGCACCGAAGCCGCCATGCGAACGCGGAACGCGGCTTGCTTGGTTATGAGCGTCGAACTTCTGGACAAGAGCCGGCGTAACGCGAAATCGATGTGTACGGCTATTGGCTCGAACAGGAACTGACTACGGTGGGCGCGCGGGTGATTGTCGCGTTGGGCGTCACCGTGCTGAAAGACCGCAATGCGCATCCGCGGGACGCGCTCGGCAACGTGGTCGAACATGGAGAACGGCTCGTGGTGACGACCTATCTCCCGTCGTTCGCGCTGCGCGCACCCGATGCCGCCACGCGTGAGCGCACATACAGCGCCATCGTCTCGGGTCTGCGCCTCGCGGGCGAGTTTGTGCTCGAGCGCCGCGGGTCCGACAGGTAACTCAGGCGAACTGCCTCGGCCGCTGTGTTCAGTCAACCCGCCACGCCAACAAGGAGCCCTTCATGCCTGTCGACCATACGCCACCCGCCATGCCCACTGCGCGCGTTTCGGCGCTTGCGCCGCAGCCATGAGCGTCGATACGCTGCACCGCGCGCGCAGCATTGCACGCCATCCGGGCGCTTTCCTGTTGCAGACGCTGAAGGCCTTTCGCGCCAATCAGGGCATGCTGCTGGCGGGCGCCGTAGCTTACTACGCTCTCCTTTCGATTGTTCCGCTTCTGATCCTGATTGTCATTGTGCTGTCGCACGTGGTGGACCAGCGCCTTCTGCTCACCACGCTTGCGCGTTTGCTGCGCTGGCTGGTGCCGGGCCAGGCCGACGCGCTCGTCCATGAACTCGCTAATTTCCTCGCGCACCGCGCGGTGATCAGCTGGGTGCTGCTCGTGACGATGTTCTTCTTCAGCTCGCTTGCTTTCACCGTGTTGGAGAACGCGATGTCGGTGATCTTCGTGCATCGGGTGGCGATCCGCCGGCGGCATTTCATGCTGTCGGCACTGCTGCCGTATTGCTACATCCTCTTTCTCGGCGTCGGCCTGCTGATAGTCACGTTTGTTTCCACTGGCTTGCAGGTGGTCGGCGCGCAAGGTATCGATCTGTTCGGCCGCCATGTTTCGCTGCAGGGATTTTCGCGCGCGCTGCTGTATCTGCTGGGGGTGGCAGGAGAAATCTTCGTGCTGACATCGATTTACCTCGTGATGCCGGTTGGCCGCCCCGTGCTGCGTCACGCGTTGTTCGGCGGCGTGACGGCGGCCCTACTGTGGGAAATCACGCGCCATATGCTGGTCTGGTATTTCGCCACGTTGTCAAAAGTCAGCGTAGTTTACGGCTCGTTGACGACTGCCATCGTGATCCTCTTCAGTCTCGAATGGCTTGCCACGCTGCTGCTGTTTGGTGCCCAGGTGATCTCCCAGTATGAGTCTTTTGGCATTGGTGCCGGGCCGCCGCCCGAACAGGGACTCGCCACCCGCTGAATTGCGCCTGCGCGGCAGGATATTCCATCCGTGCCGCATCACCGCTTTGCGGAATTGATCGGGAAGCGAAGGCGGTTGTGTCCGCGTATATGACCCTTGTCGATCAACGCGGAGATTGCGATTGGTTGGCCGCCATCGGGTCGCGCCGTGAAGCGTTCGCCGCGCGCGCCACGGCGGGACGCTTCGGTTTGCGACGGTTCGGCGAGCATCGAAATCAGCTCGTCGCCTTTCGCAACCTCGTTCCACGAGCGCGTCTGCGTTTCGCCGCCGACCAGGTTGAATACCGGATCGACCTCGGGCACGACGTCCTCGAATCGTGCGCTTACATGCCTGAGCGGCCACGTACGCCGCGTACTATCAGAAGCGTTACTCTTCGGGCACAGCCCGGTCTACCGCAATGATCATGCGGCCATACTCCACTGCCGCCTCGCGCGCTTCGGCCGGCGTCGCGAAAGGTCCGATCTGCGGCGCGCCGTCGAACGGGAACAGAATCTTCCGGTCAGACTTCCCGATCACCCTGAGGCTACCCATATATCGACCGTCGCCGGTGCCATGGTGGCTCGCGTAAATCTCGAAGTCGCCGTCGGAAACATGCGCCTTGTGTCGCGCCATTGCTGATTCGTCGTTCATGTTCTTGAGCCGCTCTTCCTGCTCGACGCCGCGGACTATGCGACCGGCACGCGCCGTGCACCGGGTTGCTTCAAGTGCATGCGTGAACGACTCGAGGAGGCCATGATCTGGCAGCGCAGTCCCTATTCCCGAAGTCCGAGAACACTGACGAATCGGTTTGGCATGTGCCTTGCGTGTCCGCTGTCTGACTTGTCCGGCTCGCGGCAGCCGATCGGCAACCACCAGTATGCGAGACGTCAATCGACCGCCCAGTAGAGAGCCCCACTACCATGCAACCGATGCCGCTCGTCCCCGGCTGGCAAGACTTCGCGATCCGGTTCGCTGTGGCGCTCGTCGCCTGGCACCGCGATCGGCCTGAATCGCGGCGAATCGTGCAAGGCTGCAGGTTTGCGCACGACCCTGCTGGTTTGCCTTGCCGCGCGTATCTCAATGGTTCGGGTGAACGCTTTGCCGCCGCAGACCGGCAATCCGGATAATTCGTTCGCAGTGCTAGATTTAATGCGCCTGCTCTTCGCATCCTGACCGGCGTCGGTTTCACCGGTGCGGGTGCAAATCTGCGCAAGGACGGTCTCATTATGGGTGTGACGACCGCCGCGACACTGTGGTTCGTCACCGTGATCGGACTATGCGCTGGTGGTGGTCAGATCGCGCTGGCGGGGGGCCAATACCGCGCTCGGCCTAAACGTGCTGCAATTGCCAGGTGTGCTCGAACGCCGCCTGCCGCACACCCATCGCGCGTGGCTGACGGTTGAATACGCCGAGGAGTAAGCGAACCCGCGGCGCAACGAACAAGAATACGCGATCACACAGTCGGACGATCCACTCGCAGGCAGACGTGTGTCTCGAAAGTTTCAGCTCCGCAGACAGCAGGCAGCGCGAACCCTCAGCGCCGAGCGCTTACGGTCGCGAAGGGTCCGTCTTTCGGATAATACTTATCTCGCCGTTGCGCTCGAGAATCGCACTTTTCACCCGGTCGAGGGCATCGGAGCCGAGTTCCTGGCGAACTGTCTCAAGGACATCGGTTAGGGTTATCAACGCTGCCAGCATCTCACGTTCGTTAAATCTGCCGTCACCGTAGACCTCTCGCTCAACCTCTACCACTAACGATTCCAGCGCCCGAGAGCGAATACACGCCCAGGCGAGTGCGCGATGGGTCAGAACGATAACAAGCGACGCGACAAGGGTCGGGACAGCGGGCGACGCACCAACAATAGCTCGGCTCAGTGTCGCACCGAGCAGAATGGCAACAACATAATCGAAAGGCGAGCGCTGTCCGAAGGAACGTCGCCCCGATATCCGAATGAAGACCAGAGCGGCAAAAAACGTAGCCGCCGCGCGCATCGCCATCTGTAATGAAGAAAGATCGTTTCCCTCTCCGAAAAGTGCAGTGAGTATTTGCATATCTGTCTCCTCCTGACCGACACATTCCGGCGGATGATGGGCATGCCCGAGCCCAATGGGTGCAGCAGGAAATTACCCCGTCCTGGAGTGACACTTCGTAGCTTGCAGTTGTCTCAGGAACGGGTCTCGCCGATGTAGCCCGGCAACCCCTCCGCGACTGAACTCTTTGCCAACTTCAACGCCTGTCGTTCTACGGAAGCAAATTCTTCGTCAGTTCCGGGATACGGAAGATAGGTGCGAAACAGGTCCGCCCACCGGAACTCTTCGAGGGGCACCGTCGTCTTTTCGTAGCCGCCAGCGTCCCGAACCGACGCCGCGAGGCTGCGATATTCGTCGTCGGCTAACGCCCAGACGTGGTCCGGCATATCCGCGAAGTTTCTGCGCTGACCTCTGGCGTCGTACGGGTAGGTCCAGCGCTGGTTTTCCATTGACAGCCAGAACTCCCGGTAGGACAGCGACGACAAGTCGGCAACCAGCACTGCCGGCATCGTCTTGATCCCGGCACGCCACAAAGCGGTCGCGACGTGATGATGATCAATCGCAAAAGGCGAACCACCAGGACCCAATACAACAGGAACAGGCTTTTCCGCTATTGCCATCTCAAGGTCATGGCCGGAAAGCGATCGATAAAACTGGGTCTTCTGACGTATTTCGCGCAGACCGTGCGTCAGTTGGGTTGGGCGCAGGTTTTTGATGGTTGCAGTATTCAAAGCTCCTCCCTCTTCGGACTCAGGATTACCCACATTTCCGAGGAATGGTTGGAAGATCCGCTTGTAAACGAGTTAGCCCAATGTTAACTTCTGCGCATACTGTTTGCAGTGGCATGCGACATTGGCGGGCGATAACCACAGCGATGATTGGGCAAGTGCCGAGTTCGGCGAAGCGAATCTTGGCGACGCACGTCTGGTGCGGCGACTTGTCGCTCTGGCGCGTCGGCTCGGATGCGCACCGCAGTGTCCGTTTCCCCAATCCCTCAAACCAGCGGAACTCAAGGCCGCGTACCGATTCTTCGACAATGCACAAGTCGATACGAACGGAATACTCGCGCCGCACATTGCGCAAACGTTGGATCGCATGAAGCAAGTACCCGTTGTCCTGGCTGTGCAGGACACGACCGAATTCAACCTTGCACATCTGTCTGCCACCGAGGGGCTGGGTTACTGCACGGGAAGTAATACGCGTGGCTTCATGATGCATAGCTTGCTTGCCGTTACCCCTGATGGCCTGCCACTCGGTGTGCTCGGCATGAAGACGTGGGTGCGCCCCGAAGCAGAGTTTGGCAAGACACGTCAACGTAAAAGTCGCTTGGTCCACGAGAAAGAAAGCGTTAAATGGCTTGAGGGGGTCGAGCATCTCGCATCGCTTAAAACTCGCTGTGCCGACACCCGCTTCGTCGGCGTTGGCGATCGCGAGAGCGACCTGTTCGAACTGTTTGTCGCTGAACGTCCCGCCGGCGTCGATTGGTTGATCCGCGCCTCCTGGAATCGTCGGGCTCGTCATCCTGATGGATACCTTTGGGAAGCAGTAGAGGCAACCAGGCCCCTGGGCAGGACTGACCTGTTGGTGCCCGCCAGACGCAATGCGCCCCAGCGTACGGCACGACTGACCTTGCGCTGTGCGACAGTACGATTGCGGCCCCCAAAGGCGCGCGCGAGTAGGTTGAAGGAAGTAGACGTATTCGCTATTCATGCTATCGAAACCTCTCCTCCGTGCGGTGTGGAACCTCTCGAATGGATGCTTCTGAGCTCCGTACCGACGACCACGCTCGAGGAAGTACTTGAGCGGCTTGCCTGGTATGCGCGTCGATGGACCATTGAATCGTGGCATCGTGTTCTGAAAAGCGGTTGCCGTATCGAAGCGCGTCAGTTTGGCAACCTCGACCGGTTCGTGCGCGCCACAGCTCTGTTCACGGTCATCAGTTGGCGCATCCTGTACGCGACCCTGCTGGCTCGAATCGACACCGATTTACCTTGCGACGTACTGTTGCAGCCTCTCGAATGGCAGGCATTGTATTGCCACTCAAACGACACGACGAAATTGCCAAAGCAGACGCCGTCTTTGCAGCAGGCCGTCTTGTGGATAGCCATGCTGGGCGGCTACCAGAACCGCAAGCATGACCGACCGCCCGGCCCAACCGTCCTCTGGCGCGGGTTCCTCGTATTGCACGACATCACGAAGATGTATCGGCTCTGCAGGCAAAATGAATAGCATGATCAATCAATCTGTGGGTAATCCTGAGCTCTTCGGACGGGGGAATTCCTCGGCCCATCATAGGCGGCACGGTGATGCTACCCTAAGGCCACGGCTAACGGCTGGTAATGCTTCAGCTCGGCGATGCTTTGCTGAACAGCGCGTGCGACCTCAAATCCGCCCGTGCCGAGCATACGAACGTCGGTAGTTGCAACTCCTCGACGAAGTTCCGACATCAGAAGGATGGCATCCCCGCGCGTTCGACAAGTTCGCGAGTCTGGTCACCTGTTGGGCCGGTTCACCGGTCGCCTTTTGCCTGGCCGTGCTGACCGTAGTCGCATGGGTGGTGACAGGGCCGATGACCTAACCAGAGCGTGCTTCAGTAGAGGGAGAATCCTCGAAGCAAACGGTGTTTGGTCGCGGCGGCGAACGCCAACGTCGGGACGAGCGGGGTCGATGCTCCTAACAAGCTACTCATCAATCGGAAGCATTACACCGGCGGTCGGCGTCATCTCACTATGCCTGAAACCGCAATACGCGCGACCGCCAACATCGTCAAAGCCTACCTTTCAACTGCCACCCGAACCCGGATTGGCGGCCGAGGCCGGCGTGGCTGCGCTGGACTTCTTGTGCATCTTCTTGTGCGGAGTAGAACCAGCGGGTGCCATGCTATTCGCCCCGGACGCGCCCGACACTGTATCGGTTGAACCACTTGCGTTCGGTTTGCTCATCCCCGTGCCGCCTTGCCCCCCGGCCGCCCCGCCGCCGCCCGCACCTTGTGCGTAGACGGACCCTGATATACCGACAAATAATGCTGAAATCAACATTCCTCTCGTCGCAACTCGCATGACAGTCTCCCCAAATGCGAAGCGGTCGTTAGCACCGGAAGGTGTGAGCCCGCGTTCTATTCGCCGCAATTCCCATGCCGGAGGTCGGACAAGGAACCCACGGTGAACGCGATACGCTGTCGTACGGTCGCGGTCGAGTCGACCACGGGGCGCGATTTTGCGTGAGTTGCGCTCACGCGCCACCGTCATAAGCTCCAGAGTTTTCTTTCTCGCACATCCGTTGATGCCGGCACGCTACAGTGTCTACCCTTCGTTCTTGGCGACGGTGCCTCGCTGCGCCGTTGCCGCCGCGCCCCGTCATCGTCTCCATCCCGGCAGGATCGGGAAGTGAGTACATCGGCAGTGCGCAATTGCATTGCGTGGCACAATTGGCGCGCCCCAGACATGACGATCGTCCGGTCGCCGCAACGAGGCGCTAACATGAGAATGATGGGAGCGCGGGCGGTGAGCACGATGCTTTCACCGCGAACGGCACGATCGCGCCTGCGGGCCCCATTCGTTCCTTCGTTGACTGACTGACACGTAGCGAGTTTGATATGAAGTTCGCCATCGTCACCTGCTCGGTTATGCTTGCCACCGCGTTTGCCACCGACACCCTGCAGGCCCAGGGGACGGTGCAGTCGATCACCACGACCCGCGTCGACGTCGTTCACCTGGCGTCCGGATAATGGGCCTCCAGAATCATCGGCTCAATCGTCTACAACGAAAGCATGGGCACGATCGGAACGATCGACGATCTGGTTGTGAATCCCAAAGATAGTGGGACGTACGCCATTCTGTCCGTCGGTGGTATTCCCGGTCCCGGTACCCACCAGGTCGCGGTGCCATTTGACAGTCTGCACGTCGTCGATAAACAGATGCGTTTGCCGGGCGCCGCCCGAGATTCACGGAAAGCGTTGCCCGAATTCAGATACGCGTCGCCTGGACCGCCAGGACTCAGCGTGTCAGATCCTGAGCCGCGTGACCTTGGTGCCTTCCGGCGACACGCCGGCCATCAGCCCGGCATTGGTCAGCACCAAGGCCTGTACCGGCGCGGTCGCGGTTGACGTATCGATATTGCCGTTCGCCCCGACTTTCACCACGGCGACCGTCGCGTCGGCGCCGACTGCCCAGCCATCGCTGTTGCGGAAGCGGTCGAGCGCATCCTGTGTCATGAACAGGAAAATGATTGCTTTGGACTGCGCGCCGATTTGCAGACCGAACGAACCGCCAGCCGTGCTGTAATAGCCGACTGTTTGGCCGCCAACGCGCAGCGCGCCTTCGCCGTACTGGCCGCCGCTTTGTACCGGTTACGGGAAATCAAGCGGAGCGCAGAGCTGGATAGCGCAAAGATGCTCGCGCACCGCGGATTCGTGAATTATTTGGTGGCCCGATTCATGCTGAGCTTGATGGAAACCGGCGGGAGGCCTTCATGAAAACGCGGATCTTCACTTACCTCGAATGCCCATGCGGACATCGCGGAGCCCTCATCGAAACAATAGACGCAGGCGTTTTTTCAAACGGTTGGCATAAGGCGTGGCTGCGCGGGTTGACCCATACCGGGACGTACGACGGAGAAGACCGACTGTTTGCGGAAATGAAACCCGGGTGCCCGGCGTGCGACCGGAGTCCGGGCCCGGATGATGTGGTCGGACGCAGTGAGTTGCGGGAGACCGGCGAAGTGCTGCGAAAAAAAAGCGAGTCCGAAGCGTCAGAGGCAACGCCTGGCGTCGGTTGCTGACCGGCGGGACCGGACACCCCGTGGGAGGCTTCGACGCGCCCAGCGTGACATGCAGTCGCTTCATAAAAGGTTCAGGGGGCAGACTTTCCCCGCTCGTAGTACATGCCATGCACTTTTCCCAAAGGCGCCGAAATGGACATCGACATCGACCCGTCCGACAAGCCGGATCCCGAGGTTCAGTCGTGGCTGGAAAAGCTCGGTCCGGGCCTGGTTACCGGCGCCGCGGACGACGATCCGAGCGGTATCGCGACCTATTCGCAGGCGGGTGCGCAGTTCGGCTTCAACATGTTGTGGACCATCATCATCACCTATCCGCTGATGGTCGCCATCCAGATAGTCAGTGCACGGTTGGGGCGCGTGAGCGGTCACGGGCTGGCGACAAACATCAGGCGCCACTATCCCGCGTGGCTGCTCTACGGCTCCGTAGTCCTCCTCCTGGTTTCCAACACAATCAACATCGCGGCCGACCTCACGGCAATGGGTGCGGCGGTCAACCTGGTAATCGGCGGTCCAATGCGCATTTACACCGTCGCGCTTGCATTCATTTCCGTACTGCTGCAGCTCTTCGTTCCCTATCGCACTTATGTTCGCGTACTGAAGTGGTTGACACTCGCGCTGTTCGCTTACGTGGCCACGGTGTTTGTCGTCCAGATCCCGTGGCAAACGGTGCTGGTTCGTACCTTTATTCCGCACCTGTCCTGGAAAAGCGATTACCTCACGACGGTCGTTGCTGTATTGGGTACAACCATCAGTCCGTACCTGTTCTTCTGGCAGGCTTCGCAGGAGGTAGAAGAGATGCGCGCCGAATCGGGCCAGCGTGCACTCAAGAATGCGCCTGGCCAGGGTCGGGCCAACCTGCGTCGCATCCGGATCGACACCTGGATCGGGATGGGATTTTCAAACGTGGTTGCTTTTTTCATTATCCTGACGACTGCGGCAACCCTGAATGCGCACGGCGTGACTGACATACAGACGTCTTCGCAGGCCGCTGTCGCGCTGAAGCCCATTGCAGGTCGGTTCGCTTTCACTCTGTTCAGTCTGGGAATCGTCGGCACAGGCCTGCTCGCGCTGCCAGTGCTTGCAGGATCTGCAGCCTACGCGATGGCGGGCGCGTTCAACTGGCGCAACAGCCTCGCGCTGAAACCGCAACTGGCGAAACGTTTCTACGGCATCATCGCCCTGTCGACTCTGATCGGTCTCGGGATCGGCTTTACAAAAATCGATCCCATCAAGGCGCTTTACTGGAGCGCCGTGATCAACGGAGTGGTTTCCGTCCCGATCATGGGACTGATCATGTTCATGGCAGTGAATCCAAAAATCATGGGTAGCTTCACCATTCCTACGCGCCTGCGCGTCACGGGATGGGCTGCAACGATTGCGATGGGCGCAGCCGCGCTCGCCATGTTGTGCTTCATGCTCAGCCCCTGAACGCACGATCGGTGCGGGCGCCACTGAAGCGTTCTTTCCCGTCTGCCCAAGCGCACTCCAACAGCCACGTCGCAGAGGCGACGAGGCGTTCCTAAAAAACACCAAGGAGTCAGCGGGTTTCTTCCGTCCGCTCGGCTTGTCGGGTCCACCGCGCGTTATCGCGCCGGACCGGCCATGCGCGCTTCGTGGCGTTGCTTTCATGCTAGTCCAGCTGGACGACTGGATCTGCACCTTGCGTCAGACTAACGAAATGGCACCGGCAGCTGGATACGGAGAGCGCCCGCCGTTCGTATTCGCGTCTCAACGAATTGTCGAGCTGGGCCCAACTCTTGCGCACCAGTTGGTACGCTATCCCGATGCCTATTCTTTGCCTTGCAGAGAGGCGCGGTTCGCGGTTTTCACATACTGGCGTAATTTACCCGTGCGGCCCGGCCGCACTCACTCGAGGAGTAGACAATGGAAACGACGAAAGGAGAAGGAACGCTACGGGAAGTTGCCGGCGACGTGCAGCAAGCCGCCGGGAACCTGCTGGACAATGCCGGTGCGCAGGTTAGCGGAACAGCGAAGGAACTGGGTGGCAAAGCGCAGCAACTCTATGCCGATTTTGCGGGTGTCGTACGCGAGTCTACTGTGGAGCGGCCGCTCGCAGCGCTGGCGATTGCCGCCGGCGTGGGTTTGATCCTCGGAGCGCTACTCGCAGCGAATCGCACGAGGCCCGATAACGTTCGGAGCGACTGGAGAGATCGGGAGTAAGGCTATTCGCGTCTTGCCCTCAGCGAGACCGAAGAGGTGCAGACGACAAGCCCCTGGCGCGCCGCCACGGCGTTTCCGCAACCAGCCAGCCCCGAGGAGTACCGCAATGTCCATCCGTTCGAAAGTCACCAGGTGGCGAAACGTCGGCAGATTCTGCGTCGAACGGGCCACTGATTATGGTGAGCTACTCGGTGTCGAACTTGAAGAGACCAGGAAATGTCTGGTCCACGAGTTAAGCGCACTGGTTGCCCTGGCCGTCGCTGGCCTTTTCACTCTTTCGTTTGTGTGCATTGCGATCATCGCGACGGCTTGGAGGACGCCCTATTTTCTTCCCGTGGTATGGGGCGTCGCCGCCATGTGGCTGATCGTGTCATTTATCTCCCTGCTCCTCGTTCTCGCTCAGAAACCCGGCCGCTCGCTTCATGTTCTGCAAAGGGAGATCCGGAGCGACCTCGACACGTTGAAGGGAGCGCTCAAATGAGCCGCGCATCTACCGATCGGGAAGCCGAGACTGCCATACTGCTGCGCATGGCGGCATCACGCGCAGCATTGCTTGCGGCAAATCGCACGCCACCATCAGTCCCGGCCGTGCACGGGCGGACGCGGTCTCCCGCAGTTGACGTGATCGCTTCGCTGGCAGACGCACCGCGCGTCACGCTGCTGGTTGCACTGTGCGTCGGCGCAATCGTCCTCGGACCTCGCCGCACAATCGGAATTGCCAGCCGTTCGGGGATCACCGCGTTTCTAGGCGGAACCGTCCGGAAAGTGATTCTCAGGTCTGTATGACTTGCATCCGGGGACGGCGCGGTCAGGTCAGGTCAGACTCGTCAAACGTTCCCCCGCCGCGGCCCGGCTAACCGTTAGCCCGTTGCAGAACTCGTCGCGCCGCAAATTCGCCTGTGACGCGCTCCCTTGCGGTCATGACAGGGGGTTACGACCGGGACTGCTGCGACATGTCTTTTGAACTCGCCTATGCGCAACCAATATGCCCGCCGGCTTGCCCTTGGAGGGCAGACTCCCAGAGGATCGTTTGCCCCGGTGGTTTAGCAAATACCGACGAACATAAGCCACCCCGCGCATCGGGCACGCTCCTGCCTTCGTCGTTCGAGACGCTCCCGCTGCCCGGCAAGTCTCATCGCTTTCATCGTCTTCGCGATGCCGATGTGCCGTTTAGCCCCTTCGATGTTGTTCGTAGCCACGTGAATTTTCATTCAACGCTCACCGGGTTAAGAGAGGGCGGGCAAGGACGCGAGTCTATTACGGGAGCACAACGTTGACGCTCGTCTTTGTCCGTACGTCAATCGCCACACACGCGAACTAGATCGCACGGCGGACCGCCTTCAGAAAATTCGACATAAAGGTCCGTGTTCTGCCGCCCGGAAACACGATCGCTACCTGCTCGCCGCTCGCCAACGCGACTTCTCCCGCCCCAAACCTCGGCACGCGGACCACGTCGCCGGGCGACCACGAATGTGGCTTCGGCGATCGGGTCGATGCGTTCGCGTTGAACGCTGTGTCGCCCACGGCGATCGACTGCTCCGCCGGCGCAATCTGCGGAGGACTCGTGCATGTCGCATACGCCACAGCGCTGCATCGCCGGTGTATCGCCGTAGTACGCGAGGATAGCGCGCCAACGGCACTGGCCAGTCTGCACGTAATTGATCATGTGTTGCAGCGTTTCCTTATCGTAGACGCTCATCGGTTCGAATCGTGCGGCGGCTTTCGCCACCGCATCACGCGCGCTACCCTACGCGCCATCGCGTGCCCGCAGACGATAGCGTCGCTGCCGGTCGCGGCCCGCGATACGGGCATTGAGCAGCATGCCGAGCGCCACCTCCAGCTTGCCGCCGCCCACCTCCGGCAAGGCGTCCTTGAGCTCCGCGACCGTGACACCTTCCGGCGCATCTTTGCAGCGTGCCGCGAGCATGTCGTAGACACGCTGCGCCAGTTCGACGCTCGGATACCTGCCAGCGAGAAAGAACTGCTGAACGCGCCGGTCGTTCAGATCGAACAGCAGCACGCAATCGGCGGGTTGCCCGTCGCGGCGCGCTCGGTCAGTTTCCTGATAGTCGGCGTCGAGGCTGCCAGGCATCTGGTAGTGGATGACAAAGCGGATGTCGGCTTTGTCGATACCCATGCCGAACACGTTGGTCGCGACGATCATCCGGGTCGTGCCCGACATGTATGCCTCCTGCGCGGCGTCGCGCGCGCTCGGCGTCAATTTGCCGTGATAACGCGACACGGATTCGCCAGCTTCTGCGAACCAGCCGTAAATCTCCTCGGCGTCGCGTATCGTCGCTGTGTAGATGATGTCGGCTCCAGCGTTCGACGCGATCACTTCGCGCAGCTGCTCGCGCTTGGCCTGTGTGGCGCGCGTGACGCCGTCTTGGCCGCCCCCTACGCTGAGCTGCACGACACGATAACGCAGGTTCTCCCGCAACGTACCCGTGCGGACCACGCGCGGATCGCGCATCCCCAACGAACGCGTGATGTCGTCCAGCACAGGCGGAGTCGCGGTCGCAGTCAGCGCAAGCACCGGCGGTTGGCCGAGCGCCTTGACGGCGCAGGCAATCTCAAGAAACGCCGGCCGGACGTCGTGGCCCCATTGCGACACGCAATGCGCTTCGTCGACCACTGCCACACCCATGTTATGTCCGGCACCCGCCCGCAATACCTTCATGAATGCGGGGCCCCTCCAGCGTGACGAAGATGATGCCGCTCTTCCCGTCCAGAAGGCGCTGCAACGCCTCCCGTTCATCGCGGCTGCGCAACGTGCTGTTGACCAACGTATACTCGATGTCCGCCGCCAGCAGTTTGTCCGCCTGGTCCTTCATCAAGGCGATGAGTGGCGACACGACGAGCGTCGTACCGTCGAGAAGTAATGCCGGTAATTGATAACAGAGGAATTTGCCAGCGCCGGCCGGCATCGTCGCAAGTGTGTCGCGCCGCTCCAGCACGCTGCGAATGATGTCCTCCTGGCCGGCACGCAATCGGGCGATTCCGAACATGTCACGCATCGTCTTGCGCATGCCGCGAAGCCGTTGCTCTAGCGTCATGAACTTTTATCTCCGGTTGGCGTGCGCGATCTGCTATTGCGCTGCAGGACTCAAAGCATCTCAGTCTTGTCGCCTACCGATCCGCTGCCCACTGCATCGAGCTTGCTTTGCAACTCCGCCTTGCGTTTTGCCAGCTTTTCGCCGAGCGCGCGGAGATTGCATTTCGACTTGCGCAGTTCCGGGAAGAGCTCCTCCTCTTCTTCCTCGACATGATGGCCCACCATCTCACTCATCACCTTGAAGGTCGCGTCGAAGCCCTTGTCGCAAGGTTTCAGCGTTTCAAACTTCGCGATCAGCGTCTTGACGAGGAAGTGCTCGATATACGCTTCGTCGACGTCGATCTTGTCGCTGTCGGCCAACGCCTCCTGTGCGGCCGGATAAAGCAGCTCCTCTTCGAGTATCGCGTGGATGGATAGCTCTTCGCAGGCGCGCTGCACAAGCGCCGACCTCGCGTCAAGGTCGTTGTCGGCGACCTTCCCGAACGCCTCGAACAGTTTTTCAACTGAACGATGCTCCGCTTCAAGAAAGGCTAGTGCATCGTGCGAGCCGGATCCGGTCCCGGTCTTGTCCTGTTTCGTCGCTTCCATACTGATCTCCTCGGTCATGCGGTTGGCTGCTACGGGTGAATGCTGCGGTAGAACGCTATGTCGAGCAAACCCCATGCCTACCACCTGACGGACCAGTGCGCAGAGTCGGGAAACGGAACGTGGAAATACGGACGCGACGACACCTGATCTGGCGTCAGTCACGTCCACGCCAAACGCGCATCACAGACGGCTGCTGGGCACAAGCGGCACAAAAAATGCGACATACGCAGGCGATTTGCCCCCTCACGGCGTCGCAGTGATGCCGAACGGGGCGGCATATCGACAATGGCGGTATCAACAAGGTCATGGAGGCTGTCAATGAACAACACAAGAGATCCAGCGGACTATACGCTGGCCACGAAAGATCCTGCGCTGCTAGTCCGTCAACACGAGGCCGCGGTCTCATGGGGAGCCGTGTTCGCCGGCGGCGTCGGTGCGGCCGCGTTCGCGCTCATCCTGCTGACGTTAGGCACCGGCCTCGGCCTAACGTCGATTTCCCCGTGGTCATCGGGCGCCTCGAATGCGAAAGCGTTCGGTGTCGCCGCTGTAGTATGGGTATGCGTCACCTCGATTCTCACGTCAGGATCAGGTGGCTATCTGGCGGGACGGCTACGCAGCCGCTGGCTGGCCGTCGACGCCGATGAAGTCCACTTCCGGGACACGGCGCATGGTTTCCTGAGCTGGGCCGTGGCGACGCTCGTTACCGCCGCCATACTGACATCGGCCGTGTCGGGCACCGTGCGGGCCGGCGCGCAGACCGCCGCGACAGCCGCCGCGGCAGGCGGCTCCGTTACGATGGGGACGATGCAACGCGGCAATGCAGAGGCCGCGACGAATACGTGGCCGCTCGGCTACTTTGTCGATTCGATGTTCCGGATGCCCGACGGTTCGTCACTCGCGGCCCCCGCGACCGTAGCCGGCGGCAACGAGATGCCGCGTGCGGAAACGGCACGAATCTTCCTTAACAGCGCGGCAATGGGCGATCAACTGTCGCCGGAAGACACTGCCTATTTAGGCCAGCTTGTTGCGCAGCATACTGGCCTTACACCAGAAACTGCAAAAGCTCGTGTGGTGACCACCTACACGCGCCTGCTGCAGAAAATCGCTGCCCTCGATGCTGCCGCTAAGGATGCCGCCGACAAGGCACGCAAAGTCACAATCGGCGCATCGTTGTGGTTATTCATCTCGCTGCTGATGGGCGCATTCTCTGCGAGTCTGATGGCAACTCATGGCGGCCGCGTACGCCAGCTCTGATTGAAACTTCAATTCATTTACCGAAGGAGGTGTTCATGCGCTCGATTCTTCTTTATATGCTCGGGGTACCCATTCCCATCATCATTCTAATCGCGCTGTTCTGGCATTAGGCGCCACCGTGCCGCCGATCGCGGGGCGTATCCTGGCGTTCGGCGACAGTGAACGACGAACAGGTCGCAATCGGCGAGCCGCAGTTGAGCGCGTCGCGTTCCTTTTGACACCGCGTTACTGTCGATCAACCAGGTCCAGGCCGGGATGGGGTCGGCACCAGCTCCGAGGTGGACGGCACGAACTGAAAGCCATCGACCAATTCATGGCCGAGCAGCTTGAAGACCATGCCTTCGAGCTGGGTTAGCTCAGCAGGCTTGCGGCAGACGGCGTCGAAACCAACCTCCTTCATTTCCTGGATGTAGTCGGCGGTACCGAATGCAGTAAATGCCCGAAGAGGACTCTTTCCGGTCGTCCCGATTCCCCGGAGCGCCGCTGCGACGCCTGATCCGGATAGGCCGGGCATGGCGACATCCAGAACAATGCAATCAGGTGTCCATGCCTTCGCGTCCCTCGGGGCGTCCGACCTGTGGTAGACGGGTTCGCACCCTCATGCCGCCGACTTGCAGGTATGCGGTCGGAGCGCCGGCCGACGGGCACGAATCGTCCACGACAAGCGCGTGGACAGGCGCCCTGTTCTGGAGGCGCCTGTGCTGGCCTGCGGTCGGATCTTCCCGGCATTCCCGGTTTTCGAAGCTCGAGTTCATGGGTTTTCTCTCGCTATTGGCGCGTTGGCATAGGACCGCTACCAACTGTGAGCGCAAAAACCGCTCACTCACACCGGCCGTTCCGTCGACTCGTCGCAGGCGAACAAGCTGTGCGCAGCGACATAACTGCTCCGCAGGCCGTACCAGAGCGCATGGCGGCTAGCAATTCTTGCCCGACCGCCGTGCAACTCGACAGCTCGCGCAGTAGCGCGCTCCTAACCTCACGCGTCAACGCCGACGGAATGAAGCGATGCACGCCCGCCGGCCGATTCAATCCTTGTGCAAGTCGCCCCTTGCATCGTCCGAAGAAACCAACTTACCCGAACTGTCCACGATTGCAACCCGCTCGGCGTCGCCAGTCGCCGGTTGCGCAATGACAAGCAGGCTCGACCCGCCGAGCCGCTCCTGAGCGGCGAATCGGACTGCCGTGACGTCGAACATCTCCGCGAACGTCTGAAGCGAACCTCCGAAGTGCTCCTCCATTGCCCCGAAGAACCCGTCTCGTGTTTGAAACGCAATGTCCTCCGCATGCCGCCAGTACGCGAAGGTCTTTTTAACGGAGGCCGGGAATTGCTGCGACTGAAGATCAATTACCTCACTGAGGGATCGGGCAGAAAGTGCCGCGTCGGCCAACGCCTGCTGCTCGGACAATGAGGTTTTCACAGTCTGGACATTTAATTCGACAACTCTCTCAATACCGGCAAAGACCTCCGTAGTGCAGTCGAAGGCTGCTTCGACGACAGCGTCCCGTTGACGCGGGAAGAGCAGGTTCATGGTATCAGGGTACATAAAGGCTCCGTTGTGGTGAGGCGCGCACAGCGCCGTGATACGGCATCTTGGGGACGACCTGTTCGCCCCGCTCGCACTGCGCTGAGACCGAACAGGTTCCGCCGTCGCCGGCATTGAGGTGCCGGCAACCTTGATTTCTGCTGCTAACGCTTTTACTTCGATACTGCTGTATCCTGCCCGGCGCCCAGGTCGGCACCGGTGACCGGATTGGTTTCAGTTGCAGAAGCCGTTCGCGATGCCATCGCACTCAACATCTCGACTTCTTTTTCAGACACCTGAACATTTGCGAGGCCGTCGCCACCGTCGACTGACGGTTCCGGCATTTCGACGAACTCCCAGCCCGGTCCTTCATTCCATGGACCGCGCGGCGCGTCGTCTCCGTTGGACATGTTGTAGTAGACGTTGGTGAATTCTGGGACTCCCAGAAACTTGCCTTGCGGGAAGCTTGGCTGGATCGAGTGCAAAGCCTTCTCGAACGATTTCTGGTGTGCGATCTCGTGGGTCACCAGAAAGCCGAGAGCTTCCTTGAAGCCTGTATCATCGGTCACATTGATCAGCCGTTCGTAGACGATCTTCGCGCGCGCTTCCGCGGCAATAGTCGATCGCAGATCCGAAGTTGGCTCGCCGATCGTGTCGATGTAAGCGGCCGTCCACGGCACACCGGCCGAGTTGGTCAACGCCGGGCCACCACCGTAAAGTAGTGCTTTGGTATGCGAATCGTTGCCCTCCGGTGAGCGAACGGTAAAGATCCGCTTCCTGCTCAACGCCTTCTGCAAGCTGACCTTTCGCGCCCTTGTTGAGCATGGCGACGATCGAACCGATGATTTCCCGAGGACTGAGTTCTTCGGTCGCGATGTCGAACAGCATGTCACGCCGGCCTCAGTCTTCCTCGCTTACCGCCTGCGTGAAAAAACGACACGCTGCAGCCAGCTCGCCCTACGGGCCACCGAACTGTTCGAGGAGCAGATTGGCAAGACCGGGATCGTGCGCGGCTACGCGGACGGTGTACTGAGGCCGTTGATTGTGCACGAACACCGCATTTCTCCAAAACAGAATTGTGGGTTCCGCCAGCGTTCTTCTCGCCGTGAGCGGCAAAGGAACCCTTGACAGAGGATGCTTGGTTGTAAAACCGGCTGTGCGGGCGACGACGAACGCATGTATGGAATGTCCCGACCCTGGTCTCACAGCCATTGCTCTGGGGTGATGTGCGCGCAGGAGCGCAACAAGATGCACCTGCGACTCCGACTCCGACTCCGCATGCATCGTGCCTGGGGAACTGAATTGTTTGAGCGGATCCCTCCCGGTCCGCTTAAGATCGGTCTACCTATGCGAGGCTTCGACGGCCAGCGGTTCGCATGCACGTGAGTCAAGACTTATCCACTTGCGTTGCGGACAGCACGAGTTATCCACAAAATCTGTTCACAACTCTGTGCATAACTCGTCCGAAGGTGTCCCGCGGATAGACCGGCGTCACTGTCGGCATACCGGCTCAAGCCGGCGCCCGCGTAACTGCTAAGCCGTGGATGTTGCAGTATCGACCGGAAAGGCCGGCCCTTTGAATTCATCGAGGAACTTTTCGTAGCCTGCTTGCACGCCGAGCGCGTCTGACCTTTGTCAGATGATTCCGTGCGCAAACAGACAGATTCGCGGCAGATATCGGAGCAGCTAGCGACGCGCTGTATCGGACAGAAACGAAAGCAGTGCGGTTACGTTCACCTCGCCAGCAGGCAGATTGAGACGGAAAAACGCTGGACACCGTTATCGGGCTTTGGCCTTGCGCAAGCTTGACGCAGGGCAACGCGCGATGAAGCGACACAACTCTGGAAAGTTGACAGGCATATTCGTTGCGGAAATCAGGTTGCCTCCGGACTACTTACATGTCTACTATCCTGCTCGTTGACGATGAAGTGGATTCGCTCTGGCTGCTTCAGATTATCCTGGAGGGACGCGGTTACCGCATACTCCTCGCGGAAGGCGGGGAGGCAGCGCGGTACCTTCCCGATTTGATAGTCACGGACTGGAACATGCCAGGTATGGACGGAATTGCCTTGTGCGAACGGCTGAAGTTTTATCCCGCACTTGCCCAGATTCCCGTGGTCATGGCGTCCGGTCGCGTCCCGCCAAAAGAAAATTCCACGCTGTGGAATGTTTTTCTTTCCAAGCCCGTCGACGTGGATGCCCTGGAATCCGCCATTGACTCGCTGTTGGCGAAGCGTTTGTCCAGTCCTCAAACCCGCGTGAATGTGCCCGCGCCGGCAGTTTCCCGGTGGCAACCAATATCCTCAAAACTTTGGGCGTAGTTAGCAGTATTCGCAGCTGTGACTGGCGGCGGAGTTCAGGAAAAACTTTAGTCGTCACCAAACCTCTCCGTTCTTTCCCCGCTCGGACAGGAATGGGAACAATGCAACGTTCTTCAGGCGTTGCTGCCGTTAACTCAGCATCCGAGTCTCCTTAAGCGAAAGTTGTCGCAATCGGTGCTATGCCTCGGCGATATTCGAGCGGAATGAGAGCATCCCGCTTACTGCGCGATATCCAAAAAGGGCTGGACTTTAGACACCCGAACGGAGTCCGCGACCATGGTTGACGAATGGTCGTGAAGCAGCGAAGGAGACCGAGATTGCGATGAAACGTTTGTGCGGGGCCGCAGAAGCGGCATCACACGGAAAGTCAAGGAGCGGGACGCGCCTGGGGCCAGCGGAATTTCTGGGACTTGCCGCGCATGGCAAGGTGACTGGCAAGTCCGGCAATTTCCCGGCACAGCCATTGGGCGACGAGGCCGGCGGTGACGGGCTTGCCGATCCGCCACGGCGCAATCTTGTCCATCGGGAACGCGTCGCCGATCGCCAGGCTGAGCAGTTGGGTAAGCGTCCAGGCGCACGAACGGATCTGCATCCACAACTCGAGCACGGTGCGCGTCTGCTGCCAGAGATTGTTGATGCCCCACCAGCGCTTGAGGTTGTGGAACAGCGGTTCTATCCCCCAGCGGCGGGCATACAGCTGGGTAATCGTCTCGGCACTCAGGTCCGTTTCGGAGGCCAGCTCAGGCGTGCCTTCATCCAGGACTGCCGTTTGTCGTCATAGAACTGACACCACACGGCGCGCACCGCAGTCCCTTTGAGGAAGCGCGCCACCGCCACTGTCGAGCGCAGGCCCACGCGTTGATCCTTGCCGTAGAACCTCATCGTCAATTCGGACGCGGGCAACGTTTCGATGGCCTCGCGGGTCAGGCGCTCCCCATAGATGCGCGGTCGTCCACGCCGGGGCGCCTCGGGCGTTGCGGGCGGCAGGAACAGCGCGGTATCGATACGCGCCTGACCGATGACATCCAGCCGCGCGCGCATGAACCACGAGTCGAACAGCACACGGATGGGCCTGTCGGTCACGCCGCTGAGTGCACGCACAAGCGCCAATGCGATCTTGAGCTTGTTGGTGTTGCCCGTCTCGGGAACCATGCGCGAGAGGATGGGCAATGCCATACCGACGCCGCCATTGCCCAGTACGCTCACGCCCAGGGTCACGATGCACTGCGCCCAGACGTATTGCGGCCGGTTGGTCTTGCCGCTGTGTTCGCGTCGCCAGGCCACGCCGGGCGCCTTCTTCGAACAGCGCATGTTCTTTCTGAGGGAGGTTTGCTCGGAATGGGTTCTAACCTGCATGCCATTCCATGGAGCGCACTGACTCTCGATACGAACGAGAAGTGCTTCGTCGTCGACATCACGGCACAGCGCCTCAAGGACGACCCGGGCTTTGACAAGGACCACTGGCCGACGATGGCAGATGCGAAGTGGGGAGAGTTGACGTATAGCTACTACAACCGGGAGCCGTACTGGTCAGCGACCCATGAAGTGGTGGAAAGCGACCCCAGCATCAGGCCCAGCGAGCACTGAAAAACACAACGGGCAAGCCGCGCCACGCGAACGGCTAGTCTGTTGCTCTAGTCCCTACGTCACTGCGACGCACTGCGGTGGCGTAGGCGAGTGGCTCCAGCGACCAGACGCGCGCGAATAGCCGGTGAGCTCGCCACCCGGTACATTACTTCGGTCGGAAATCCTTTCGTCGAGCGTAGTCTCAGTCGATGGTTACCAACAGTTCTCCATTCCGTCGCGAATTCGATGCTTGCTGACTATGCAGGAAAGAAGCAAAGCCTCGGCGGATTGAGGTCAGCGTAGGCTGACCGCGCATCCGGGCGCGGAGCCAGAAGGTGAGGACCGGCGAAAAGGCATTCTCGAAATTGAAACGTAACGCGCCTCGGCTGAATTGAATGCTTTAAAGTGGCCGCGCCCGACCTCGGCTGAAAAGTCGCAGGACAGCGAGCAGGATAACCGCGCCAAGCAGCGCCGTAACAAGCGAGCCGACTATGCCGCTTCCCAGGTGCAGACCCAGCGCCCCGCCAAGCCAACCTCCTATGAAGGCTCCGACAATTCCTACGATGATATCGACCACAATGCCGAAGCCGCCGCCGTCGACGATACGACCCGCCAAGGCGCCAGCGATGCCTCCGATAATCAGCCAGAAAATAATTCCATGCGAAACCGGGTCCATGTTTTTTCTCCTATAGAGCTAAATCCGCGTTAGCGGCGAGCAAGCATTCCGATGATGAGTCCGCCGATGAGTGCCATCGTGACCGCTTTCCACGGAGCCTCATGAACGTAATCGTCGGTCGATTCAGAGACGACACGGTACTTCTTCTTGACCACCTCCTGTGCACCAGCAATCTTGTCCTTCACGTCGGACAGCGTGCGGGCGCCGGTTGCTCGGTCTCCGTCGTCGCCGCTGGACTTCGCTGTAGAGCCGTTGCCCTGTTGAGATGACCCGGCGGAACTGGGTGGGTCGGACGCGACGGGCGAGGACCCGGCTGCCGGGGCGGTGGGTTGTTGCGACTCGGTCATTTGAACCTCCATACTTTCGTTTGAATGGCCCAAGGGTTGAGCAAGTGGCGTGCCCCACAGAGAACTTGCACGCGGCTAGAGGTCGTCATCAGTGGCACTCGCGGCGACTCGGCCTCGCGACGTTTCCGGGCGCATGCTTCGGACGACGGTCGAGATGCGCGCTATTCCCGCAGAAGGACTGCTATCAGGCCTGCTTGCCACAAGCCTCAGTGCACATGGCTCCAGCGAGCAGGAGCCCGCGAAGGACGAGAAAGTTGGAATCGAACAGCCTCGCTCCATCGCAGCCGGGAAAAATCGTGGATGAAAAGTTGGAACATGAGGATGGGACAGCGGCTGCGATACACCGGATACACCTTTGTGATTTGCAGGCGAGCCGCGAGGCGCCGCGAGCAAGGAGGCCGGAGTCGATGCTCAGAACGAAGCCACAACCGCTTCAACGTTGACGGAAATACCTGAGGGCGACATGCACGTAACGCAATGCGTACACCTCGGCGCGACATTGGATCTTCGCTTCATAGTCGATTTTCAATCGGAAGAGGCGCTTGAGCCGAGAGTCCTATACGTGGTCGCTGAACAAGTCAGCGATGCATCACGCTGTGCGCAATTTCTTCTTGATCGGGTTCTGCAGCAGGAGATCCGGAGCGACCTCGATACGTTAAGGAGGCATTAGAACGAGCCGCGCACCGATCGACAGGGAAGCCGAGACCGCCATCCTGCTCCGCATGGCCGAATCACGCGCGGCATTGCTCGCAGCGAACCGCCGTTCACCCTCTGTGCCAACCGTACGCGGGCAGACACGGTCTCCCGCAGCTAGCATGATCGCTTCGCCGGCAGACGCACCGCGCGTCACACTGCACTGGCGCTGTCCGTCGGCACAATCGTCCTCGGACCGCGCAGGACTATCGGTATCGCCAGCCGTTCGGGGACCACCGCGCGGCTAGGTGGCACCCTTCGGAAAGTCATTCGCAAGTCGGTGTCAGTGGCACGCAAGGGTCAGGAGCGCTGCGTACACTTCATTGCGCACCTGATGCGGGAGTGCCGACCGTCTCAAAATTGCCGATCAGCTTGCGCGCCGAACAGATGTACTGATTGCCCACATTGGACGCGCGGCGCCGCGCCCAGAATAGCCCCGCAGCGCTACCGCTTTTTTCGACGGGCCGGACCCGCATCGTCGGGAGACACGTCCTGCAATTGCTCCTCTGGCGCGATCCGGCCGCCCCGCTCCCGTTCCGCCGACTGGTCGACGTTGGGCTTCGGACTGTCCTGTACATCGTTACCCTCGGCTTCGATCTGCCTGCGCGCCTCCTCCCAGTGTTTTTCCGCATTGCCTTCCGGTGATGGGTCGTTTTCCCAGATGCGGTATGCCCGGCTGCGAATGCGGGCTTCGAGATCAGTGTCCATGCTGTGTTCCTCCATGAAAATGCGCATGCCAACGTGCTACGGTGGCGTGCGGCAATGCGAACGTCGCCAGGCGGCGCAACTAGAGGTTAGACGCATTGCCCGGCTCCCCTCGCCCTTTTCTAGCTTTTCTTTCTGGTCACCGAGATCCTTGCGGTTGTCGCCGTTTGTGATCTGCACGTCGCCTTTAACCTTTCGGTCTTCATTTCCGGCGATCGAGCCGATGCCCTTGTGACGTAACCCTTGACTTCTTCCGCGCTGCCTTCGCGCTGGTCCTTGTTCATGACAACTCCTGTCAGCGGAAAAGGCTCGCCGCCACGGCGAGCCGCTCCGAACGATCAACAGGCTGCGCTGATGACAGCACTCGGGTTTGCAGCAATGGCCGTGCCCCGATCGGGCCTCGGTACGTCAAGGCAAATGGTGCCCGCGATCGCCTTGACAGTCCTTACGCCGACACGGACTCGGCTAACGTCGCGCGCGACCACACGCGGTGCTGCTCCGCCGCCGCGATAAACGCCTTCAGCACGTCGGCGCTCTGGCTATCGTCGCCGGTCGCGACCCCGTCGGCATGATCCGGCAGTTGCGCCGCGGCCAGCACGTTGCGCCCCGCCCCGAGCGCGGCAATCGCTTTCAGATGCTTGAACGCTTCGAGCACGAAATGCCGCGCGTCGCCGGATTGCGCCAGCGTTTTTGCGCTGGACTCGCAGCCGCAGACGATCACCGCGTCGAACATGATCGACGGCATTCCGGCAATCGTCGCGTCCGGCTGCAAACCATCGATCACAGCAAGGGTCGGTGCGATGAGGAGCGGCGTGGCGCCCATGCCCCGCAACGCCTGCTGGAGCGTATTGATCGACGCGGCATCGGCGCCGGGCGCGGCGAGCAGCGCGATCTTGCACGTCTTGATGCCCGGCTTTACGCAATTGAGCAGGCTAAGCGCCGGCGAAATCTGCGGCTCCGAAGCGGGTGGCGCCTTACCCTTCTTCGGGGCGGGCAAACCGAGCCCGGCCGCGACCTTGGCGGCCAGCCCGGCGTCGAAATTGGCCAGAATTTCGTTCACCACACGCTCGCGAATCTCCGGCTTCGTGACCTTGCCGAGTTCGAATTGATAGGCCGCGCTAATGTGCTCCTGCTCGACCTCGGACATGCTGCGATAGAAGAGCGCGGCTTGCGAGAAGTGATCGGCAAAGGACTCACTGCGCACGCGGATCTTCTCGCCGTCGACGCGTTCCCGATAGCTCTCGAAGCCGCCGTCGGGCGGCGCCGGATCGGTTTCCTTCGGCCAGCCACCGTTCAGCGAATTGGGCTCATAGGACGCGCTGAACTGACCCCCAAAAGTTGGACGGTTTTTTGGGGGAATTTTTGTGAAATACAGTGAGAAGAGAAAGCTGTCAGCAACGAAAGATTATTGCGCTGGCCATGATGGCCTGAAGAGGGTTGCTGAGCGTCACGGGGTGGATGTCTCGTCGCTTCGCAGGTGGATCGCGGCATATCAGGCGCACGGCGAAGAAGGCCTGCAAAGAAGAACCAGCTGCGCGCGCTACAGCGTGGAGTTCAAGCGTGCGGTTGTGAAACGGATGCGGAAGGAAGGTCTTTCATTCCGTCAGGTCGCGGCGCTCTCGAACGTTCGAAATTTCAATATCATCGCCGTGTGGGAGCAGCAGTATGATGACGGCAGTTTGGCCACGAGACGTTCGCGGCCTGCAATTTCCACCGTCAGAATGCCGAAGACACCGATATCGAAAAAGAAGCCGGCTGCGGATACGGACCGCAGCCGCGAGGATCTGCTTCCCGAAGTGAAGCAGCTGCGCATGGAGAACGAATATCTAAAAAAGCTCGACGCCTTGGTTCAAGCGAATGCGAAAGCAGCGCGGCAGAAAAAGCGCAAATCGTGCTTGAGCTAAGGCAGCGTTACCCGCTCACAGACCTCCTTGGAGTGGCCGGCCTGGCCCGCAGCACTTTCTATTACCAGCAGAAGGTACTGCAGGCCGGGGACAAATATGCGAGCTTGAAGGAGCGTATCCATGCACTCTTTGAGCAGCACAAGGGCCGCTATGGGTATCGCCGGATCACAGCTGCCATTCGGCGCCAGGGCGACAGAATCAACCACAAGACGATACAGCGTCTTATGGGCGAGCTGTCCCTGAAGTCGTGCATTCGACCAAAGAAGTACAAGTCGTTCAAAGGGAACGTCGGCAAGATAGCTCCCAACGTGCTGAAGCGAAAATTTGATGCGTCACGTCCCAACCAGAAGTGGGTGACGGACGTGACCGAGTTTAACGTCGGGGGCCAGAAGCTCTATCTTTCTCCGATCCTCGACCTCTACAACGGCGAAATCATCGCCTATGAGATGGCACGACGCCCGCTATTCGACATGGTCAACACGATGCTGAACAAGGCCTTCGCGAAGCTGGGGCCACGCGACAAGCCGATCCTGCATTCGGATCAAGGCTGGCAGTACCAGATGCCTGTCTATAGCCGTCGGCTGAAAGCGCAGAAAATCAGGCAGAGCATGTCGCGCAAAGGCAACTGCCTCGATAACGCCACGATGGAGAGTTTCTTCGGGACGCTCAAGTCGAAATTCTTCTACCTGAACAAGTTTCGCAACCTCGACGAGCTGGAAGCCGGCATCAAAGACTACATCCACTATTACAACCACGATCGAATCAAGCTAAGATTACGAGGACTCACGCCAGTCCAATACAGAATGAAATATAAGCAGCACTAACGTCAACGTGTCCAACATTCCGGGGTCGGTTCACCTGATCGTGGAAACGTATGCTCTTACGCCCAAGAACAGAAAACCAGATGAGATCGCCGGATGCTTACCAAGTACGTGGCCAAAGACGGTGTTGAACGCCTTTACGACGTGCGCGGTGGCGGGAAGGGCTTTGTCGCGATAAGGATCGAGGGACGAACGATAGCGGTATGCGAAGTACTACTTATATTGCGAGGTCGTAGAATTGATCAGCGGCGGACGGATGGGTTCCGCGAGTGCACTTCATCTGTCCTTTCGCGATCATGTGCATAACCTCAATGCCGGCCAAAAGGATCCGGGCACAGCGAAAAGTCTTGAACCCCAGGATGGGTCGCGTTCGTCGCTTGATCGCCCGATGGTCCTGCTCGACCTAATTATTGAGATATTTGGACTGGCGGATCTTGATGGGCGCTTCACGATCGGCATTGATCGCTTCGAGCGCGGCGAGATTGGTGCCGCTTTTGTCGATGGTTACCGTCTCGGGTACCCCGTTGTGGGCGATCGATTTCTCAAAGTAACGCCGGGCTGCAGTCTTGTCCCGATGGGCGCGTAGCAGAAAGTCGATAGTGTTGCCGTCCTTGTCGACAGCCCGGTAGAGATACTTCCATTGGCCCTTGACCTTAATATAGGTCTCGTCGACACGCCAGATCTTCCCGACGGGGCGCTTGCGGCAGCGAAACGCTTTCTCCAGCACCGGCAGCAGCTTAATGGCCCAGCGATGCACGGTTGAATGATCGACCGCGATGCCTCGTTCAGCCATCATTTCTTCCAGGTTTCGCAGGCTTAGCGCATAGGAGACATACCAGCGCACGCACGTCAGGATCACATCGAGCGGATAGTGCAGGCGTTTCAGTACTTTGGCCAACGCCGGGTTCAGCGTCTTCATCAATACACTCATCCGCGACTTTGTATCGCCGGAATTCTACCGCTCATCTCCTACTGCGACAGAACCCTCAATCCGTTGCCCAGCAGCAGGAGTCCCGCCGCACGCGTGCGGATGTCTCGATGTTGATGTTTCACGCACATTTGCTGCAAGGTATGCCTCTCTGCTTCGCTCAGATTGATGGAGGGGCTCCCTGCCAAACAAAGCCCCTCGCCGTTTAAGTTAGCTACCCTTATCTACCGCATGTTCGGCCGCAAGTCGACCATCAGATACAGTCCAACCGGCAGCCTGCCTGAGCGCCGCTGGAAAAAGTGATTACTCCGACCGTGGAAATGCCTACAAGAAGCGTCAGTACAATCTTCAAAAAAGTGCTTTTCATTGCAAAACCCTCTGAGAATGTTGAATAAAGGCATATCGGCAAAAGCCCGAAGTTCATAGCGGACCCTTGCACGAAGCAAAGTATCGGCCCGCAGGTAGTAAAATATGTTTCGGAATGAAAAATCGATAGCGCACACGCGAAGCTGTGTAGGTTATTGCGAACCTGTCAGAAATTTTGTGTGAGGCATCGGTACTGTCACGTTGCTGAAGGTTGCTCGAGCGAAGTCATGTAACATAGGTAATCCTGAACTTTTAGGCAAGACGATCCGGCATCAAATGTCCGGTCACACCCTTCCGAACAAAGCCCCTCAGAGACCAGGCGCGACACTTATCCCACCGTTCGAATTTGCGGCGCCACCTCTATGTTCCATTTTTCGTTCCGCGATGAAGCCGTCCACCGCGCATGTTCGCGACAATGAAATAAAGCGCGCATTCTCGGTGCCAGATATCAGTACAACTTTGTAACCTTCCGAATAGTGTGTCACTATTCGCAACTCGGTTTGCAACGCAAACTTCGAACGAAGTTTGTAAATATGCTGTTCCAGCGTACGCGAGACGATTTGAATATCTTTTTTCCATATGCCGAATGCGATGCGTTCCCGACTAACGACGCGGCCGGGATTAGCAAAAAATATCGTAGCCAACGCAAATTCTGTCGACGTAAGGTTGATCGTGACCTGTTCGGTAATCAGCGCTCGGGAAGCCTGATCAAGCGTATAAGGTCCAATATGGAGATTGCCGTCGATGGTATCGAGTCCCTTCACAGGCGCACCCAGAACCCGCTTCGAACGGACAAGAATCTCCGTGGACGATGTGTTGCCAACTACGATATCGCTGGCACCCGCGGCAAGCGCATTTACCATGCTGTCATAGGCTAGCCGCATGCCAAATACTATTACGGGAAGATCTTGCCGATAGTGACAGACACGCCAGTCGAAGAGCGGGTGTGAGGTTCCAAAGGTCGTCGCTACCTCGAGCAGAACAAGGTTGACAGAGTATTGAGTCAAATAGCGCAATAAGCGCTTGGTGTCACGGCACAGAACGCACCTCAGGCCGATTTCACGTTCAAGAATAAATTCCAACTCTTGGAATACCTTATCATTCGGTGTACATATAATGATACACATTATTCTGCCTTTTTTAAATTCCAAGTGGGCGGTCTTCGCGGTCAAGGGCGGGCGTAAGCCCGGCGCTGCGGACGCTTGAGGCGCCGTCAATCGATAAGCTGGCGCATGGCTGGTTGCGAGAGAATGTGGTAACCAGCCATGCGAGACGAAGCGAACATGACGAATGCATGAGACGCAAATCAAGCAGGTGCGCCGCCTGAACTTCTTCCAGCGCGAGTGCTATCTGGAAGTGCGTGTGTCGCGCGCGCTTGCTGGACGGCTCGATACAACTGGCGGAGCCGGATTCGGTCTGCCAACTCGACGGCTTCACCTTGCTGTTCGAAGTGCTGGCGCTGATGCTGGCGCAGCGAATGTCGTTTGCCGCCGTGGCACGCATCGTAAATCTGTCGTGGCACCGGGTGCATGCCATCTGTTCGCCGTATGTGGAACTCGCGCTCGCGTCGGCGAACCTGTTGGATGTGAGCACGGTAGCCATTGACGAAACCTCGTGCCGACGCGGCCACGAGTATCTGACGCTGGTCGCCGACGTACAGACGCGCCGGGTCGCGTTCGTCACCGCCGGGAGTGACGCCAAGACGATTGAAGGCTTCGCGGCATATCTGAGCCAGCACCACGGTGCGCCAGAGCAAGTCACCTTTGTGAGCATCGACATGTCGCCGGCCTTCATCAAGAACGTGGAAGAGCATCTGCCCAATGCGCGGCTGCCGTTCGACAGGTTTCACACCGTCGCCCACGCGTCCAAGGCACTCGATACGGTGCGCCGCCAGCAGCAGAAAGCCGACACGGAACTCAAAGGGATGCGCTGGTTGCTGCTCAAGGACACCAACAAACTGAATCTGGCGCAATTGACCGACCACGGGGCTCTTGTTGGGTAGTGCGCGGCCAAGCGCACCGCCCGCGCATGGCTGTATCGCGAGCAACTTCGCGGGATTCTCGAGCGCAAGCAAATCCATATCGTCTCCGAGATGTTGCAGCAGTGGTGCACCAACGTCATGCGCTCGAAGGTCGAGCAAATGAAGGACGTCGCGCGTCTGATTCGCCGGCACTTCGACGGCATCGTCGCCTGAACTCAGACCCGCCAGATCAACGGCTTCATCGAGGCCACCAACGGCTTGTATTAAGCTGCCAAGCGCAAAGCGCGTGGTGAAACGCGCTTCGAAACCATCAGAATCGCGTCGCTTCTTATCGCCGGCAACCTCGATTTCTCGCGCTTCAACCCGCATGCCTCGTGAACCGCATTACCGACTCCATTTTCCAAAGGCTGAATTTCTTTACCCATTTACGGTACGTGTTTCGGAGAAACGATATAAGCGCCTTTATTCGCGTCAATGACGAAGTGGCTCTCCGATCGCAATCGACAGGCAATTTCGTACTATTCCGAAGTTCGAACTGCTAGGTTGGTCATGAAAAATTTGTTTTGCGCGATGCTCGGCCTCATGCGATCCAGGTGTTAGCGGTAGCTGTTGAGCAAAGCGATCAGAGCAAGGGGTTGAAAACCCCGCAGCTTTCTGAGGATCATGCGCACGTTGTGGCCAGCACCGCGTGACTCGCAACACGGAGCGCGCCTTTGAGCCAGTTTCGATCGAGTTTTCCGTCCGCCTTCATGTGACCGATCGCGGGCTCGATCGCGCTTCGCCTGCGAATCATCGCGCGCAGCCCACGTGTGATGCCGCAGCGCAGCCCTGTATGGTGCGCGCTCCGAGGCGAGGAAGTAGCAGGTTGCTCGGGATTTCGAAAAGCATGTACCCAAGAAAGAAAATCCCGGCGCCGACCCCGAACACCGCGTCGGTGATTCCAATGTCTGACTGCGTCTGCAACTTCGCGAATCCGATGTTGATCCGGTCAAGATAAGCGAGGAGATAGCAGCACACCAATAGCGGTAACACGTGCAGGTCTATGCGACGATAAACAGCTCGCCTGTCGTTCACGAGTGACGCAGAAGATAACGTAGACATCGAATTGCTCCGGTTTCGACAGCGGATTCGCTGGTTCTGGTATCTGCATCGTTACCCGCGAAAAACCTGGTTGCAAGAGCAACTGTAGACCGTTATCGTTGTCTTTTGAGCAACGCGGGGAGGTGTGCCATGCGGGAGATAAACCAGCGCAGGCTTCGTTATTTTCACGAAGTGCTGAAGCACGGTTCAATTCGCGGCGCTGCCGACAACATCAATGCTGCACCGTCGGTCATCACGCGCCAGATCAAGCTGCTGGAAGATGAGATCGGCATGGTCCTGTTTGAAAGGCAACCCCGCGGCGTGGCGCCGACCGAGGCGGCACATCAATTGCTGGAATACTGGAGGGCTTGCCAGGCACAGCAGGAGCATCTTCAGGGCAGACTAAACGAGCTGCGCGGCTTGCAGCGAGGTCAGGTTCGGATCTCCATCAGCGAAGGCTTCGTCGATGACTTCCTGGACGAGGTGCTGAACAGTTTCTCGGCGCAGTATCCGAAGCTGGACGTTGTAATGAACGTCGCGCCGGTCAACGAGGTGGTAAGCGAAGTCGAAGAAGATATCGCGCATATCGGAATTGCATACAATCCGCCCAACTCTCCACACATTCGATACCTTGCAAGCTCCCCGGAACCTGTGGTCCTGCTCGTCACAAAGGATCATCCACTAGCGCAGGGCGATACCCGAGCACCGATCTCTATCCATCAGGCACTTTCTTATCCGCTTGGTCTCATGCCAGTGACTTTCGGCCTTGGTCAGCTAATGCAGGCTCTAACTTTTGCAGAAAATCTACGTTTCGCGCCAGTACTAACCGCTAATTCCCTGCATGTGCTGATCAGATTCGCGAAGGCGGGACGAGGCGTTATTTTCGCAACCACGTTTGCTGCGCGCGCCGAGCTTGAGGCAGGGACGTTGATCTCGAGAACGGTCGACCATCCGCTGTTTTCTTCCGCTCAGGCGAGAGTTCTCGTGCGCATCGGGCGCCCTCTCTCCAAGGGAGCTGGCGAGCTCCTCAAACGCATCCTGTCCGATATGACGGTATTTCAGTTACCCAGCTCTTCTGCACGGCGGCGAAGCACGCGCAAAAGAGGATGACGAGCGAATCGACGTGAAAATACGACGACCAATCGATTTTTGATTGTGCTACGAAAGTTGATCCAAAGCTGGCAGCACCAATTTAGCCCTTAACTGGTTGCGAGTTTTGACGCTGATTTCGTAGAGGGCGCTCGAACAAGCCTGAGGCGCAAATCGATGTCGGGTACGGCACGCTGAAGATGCGAAGATACGTTGCGTTATGCGAAGATGAAGGTATCGACAGGTCGAGCTCGATCGCGACGCTGGGCCGGGCGCCGACGGTGCTACGCTAAGCCAGAAATTGAGATCAGTTTTGGCAGTAGTGCCGCAGATTGTCGGGTAGCTGGGGGCGGTCACCCGCGTCCAGCCCCCTCAGGTAGGGTCGAGAACTGGCGCGCGCCCCGGTAGGCGCCGGTGGTGATTCCACCGCTTTCGCGATGGCCCGCAATCCGGCAACCATGGTCACGTTTCCAGCTCCCGCCACGTCGAACGCAGCGGGCCGATTTCCGGCACTACGCTCTCCTGTGTGCTTCATGTCAAGATTTATGGGACCTATCATGCTGGGCGCGCTTTCGGTGCGGCAGCACGACGAACACGATAGCCGTTGAACAGCTTCAGTTCCTCATACAACCAGCGCCTACTCCACCGCTTCCAGCCGAAGCCCCGTCGATTCCGGGAGCGCCCCATGTGGCGCCTGATCTTCTTTTCTACCCAGTCTTTGATGAAGCTGAAGCACTCGCTGGAATGTCCAACGGCGAAGTAATTCACCCAACCGCGTAACACCGGATTGATCAGTTCTACCACCCGGTCTACCGGCTGCGACTGGTATCGCCGAAACACCTCTTTGAGCTTGCGCAATAACGCCGTGCGCTTCTTCAGCTTTGGCGTATAGTGCGCCCGCCACACCTGCCTCTGTACGCTGCGGAGTCGACGGAAGTCGAATCCCAGAAAGCCGAAACTCTCTGAGCGGTCCAGATTAACGGTGCGGCTCTTCTCTTCATTGACCTCAACCTGCAGTTTGGCAAACTCTTCCCGAAGTCGCGTGGTCACCGCCCTCAGCAGCCACGCATGGCGCGGATGGGCATCGATCAGCACCACCAGATCGTCAGCGAATCGGGCATACTCGACGTAGGTGTACTTCCCGTTGCGCGTGGCTTCTTTCGCCCGCTCCAGCATACGGTCTACCTCAGTGAGATAGATGTTACTGAGCAACGGTGAAATCACCCCGCCTTGCGGAACGCCTTGTTTGCCCGACGCCGTCAGCATCAGCTTCAGCAAATGCATTACGTCGTCGTCCTTGATCCGACGCGCCACTTTTTCAAGCAGTAGATGATGCCGAACTGTGTCAAAGTAGGCGCGCAAATCAAGGTCTATGACGCGGGTCTTGCACTGAACAATCGCCGTCGCCACCCGATGCACCGCTTCATGCGCGGTACGCTTGGGACGATACCCGTACGACCCCGGTTGGAAGTCTGCCTCGAAGATCGGCTCCAATATGAGCTTGAGCGCGCCTTGAACCACCCGGTCACGCATAGCCGGAATCGAAAGGACACGGACCTTGCCCCCGTCCTTCGGTATCTCCTGCCGCCGCGCCCGTAACGGCACGTAGGTCCGCCCGATCAGTTCGCCCTGTATCTGCTCAAGAAACGCCTCCGCGCCTTGCGCCTCGATGGCCTCGAACGTCACCCCGTCGATACCCGGAGCGCCGTTGTTCTTTCTGGCCAGCGCATACGCCTCGCGCAGTGCGTCCATCTTGCAGACATGGACGTACAACCCCCAGAAACGCCAGGACGGTTCAGCCTTCGCCTTGACGTATATTCCCCGCCTCAGGTCCTGCAAACTGCTGGACGCCTTTGTCATCTCGTCCTTGCCTCCCGTGTTGTCGAGGAAACTACAAACAGCAGGGCCCCTTCGCTCCACCGGCGTTACCCGGCTTCACGGCTACTACGGACCCATCCGCCACCCTCTCGCCTTCGGCCCACTTCCCGGGTTAGCCGGTTATAGGGCCTACCTTGCTCCGGCGATTTCGCGCCGGGGCGAGGAGGGCTTCTCCAGTTGCTTGGCATGTCCTTGTCATCGTGCCGTCGCTTCCACCCCGCCGAAGTGGAATAGCCGTATCGGTCAGACTTCGGCTACCCATGCTGCCTTCACCCTCACGGTTGCGGGCTCGGCCCTCGGAACTTTTCATTTACGAGGCCACATCCACGTTCACTTTTGTTACGGCCCGATGACTCGCGCATTCCCCAAGGAAATGCCTGTCGATAGGCTTCAAGGTCTTGGTTTCCCGCCACCTTGCTATCCAAGCTACGGGGCTTCTGACTTCTACCCCGGCAGGTCTATCCCCTGCTGAACACGCCAGCCTTAGCTGGACGCACAACCGTGCATGGGTCTTTCGATCCACACGGTGTTTTATTTCGAAGTAAGCCAGACACCTGCGATGATTGCTGCGATACCTGCTACGCGGGTGCTTTCGAGTGGCCGGGCGGTAGCGCCGAACCAACCATAATGATCAAGCATGACTGAGACGACAAACTGCGCGGCAACAATGATCGTGAATGCCGTGGTCAAGCCGAGCCGCGAAGCGGTATAACCGATTGATCCCGCGATAACGAGGCCGAGCGCGCCAGCCGAGAGCGCGTACCACGGCACCTCGGTCCACGCTCTCAGACTGCCGCCCTGCAGAGCGAACAGCATCACGACCGCCAGCACCCCACCGCTAAAGTAATTCACAAAAATGCCGCCACTCGTACCGATGCTCTTTGCCATAACTCCCATGAACTGCCCTTGTAGGGCGATCGCGCAGCCGCCGATCACCGCTATGGTGCTGGAGAAGAATAAGTTGTTTGCCATAATTCCTCGATTCAGGTGGTCTGTCCGGTGTTGACGATGTCGGTTACACCGCGCCCACCATCTTCATTGAATCTGTCCGCCACCGGTATAACGGAGGGAGCGGCGCTCTGCTTTCTTTCGCGGTTTTGCGACTGAAAATACTGGCCGTACAGCAGGTCTGTGCAGCGCTGACGTGAAACTAACTGCCGTCTGGACCGGGAGCTGGCAAGGTGAACTGAAAATCTGCTCCCTGCCCCTGGACACTGGTGACCCACAGGTGGCCACCGTGCGATTCCACGATTGAACGGCTGATGCGAAGCCCCATGCCTGTACCGTGAGATTTGGTTGTAAAGAATGGATCAAAAATCTGTTCTATTAACTGCGAGGGAATTCCTAACCCGGTATCGCTGACCGAAACCAGAATCTGCCCGTTTTCAGCCCGCCTCGACTTGATGGTCATCTCCCGTATTCCGTGGATTTCTTTCATCGATTCAATGCTGTTGACAATCAGATTTAACACGACCTGTTGCAATTGAACGCGATCCCCGACAATCTGGGGCAGGTCGGCTGGCAGTTGCGTGTGGACCGATATGTTGTACCGCACGGCCTCGCCACGTAGGAGATCAACAGTCTCCCGAATCGTGTCGCTTACATCGAAGACCTCGCGGTTCAGAGCACCCTTCTCGAACTGTGTACGAATCCTGCCAATAATTTGAGCCGCGCGCTCCCCGTCCTTTATCATTTTGGCGGCAGCTGCACGCGCTTCGCCGAGATCCGGTTCACCACGCTCAAGCCATCGCAGGCAAGCGCTTGCATAGGCGATGGCGGCAGTAATCGGTTGATTGATTTCGTGAGCGAGGGAAGCCGTGAGCTCTCCCATGGTTGTCACCCGGTTGATATGTGTGAGGTCGGTCAGTGCCTGGCGTAGGGCCTCTTCCGCCAGCTTGCGTTCCGTGATATCACGAACGGCTCCGACAAAGTCAAGCTCGCCGATATTTACCGCCCGACCCGTCGCGTGGACATACTTGATCCGTCCATCCGGCATGAGGAAACGATGTTCGCTTTCAAAATCCTTCTTCTCGCGAATTGCCTCGTTGAGAAGCCGTCGGACCGATTCACGGTCGTCCGGATGTATTCGTCGTAATGCGAGTTCCGCGGACGCGAGGGTTTCCCGGTCGTATTCAAGCATGTTGTAGCCTTCCTCCGACCAGTAATACTCCCCGCTACCCAGGCTCCAGCCGAACGTACTGGTATGGCTGATCCTTTGCCCTTGAGAAAGAAAAGCTTCGCTGCGTTGCAAGTCGGTAAAGAGGGTGGCGTTCTCAAGTGAAATGGCGGCTTGCGAAGCCAGTAACCTCAGTACCGCAACCCGGTCCGAAGTGAAGACGCCCGGTGCCAGATTGTTTTCCAGATAAAGTACGCCGACAAACTTCGTTTGCTTGATGATTGGCAGGCACAACACCGATCGTGTACCGCGCTGAAGAATATATTGATCGGTTGCAAAAGAGACGTCGGCCACGGCGTCGTGCAGCAACACGCTCTTTCCGGTCCGTATAACGAACTGAAAAACGGACGTCGGCAGGTCGGCGCCGGTGATGTCCGCCAGGCGCAACGCAACGATCAAACCGTCTACGCCGGTCGTCGCTTCTGCTTCGATTCGGTACTCGTTGGCGCGCGGCAGAATCAATACGCCGCGTTCGGCACCGGCATATTCGATGGCCGTGCGCATGAGCGTGCGGATAAGTTTTTCCCGCTCGATTTCAACTGACACGGCTTCCGACACCCGGATGACTGTCGCGAGATCGAGTTGCTCGATGGGGGCAAGAATGGTACCGGTGTGAGATGTAGCCTTTTCTGCCCTGATCTGAGGGTACCGTTGCTCGAGTTGCCGGACTTTCGCATCTGCGCCCCAGTGCAAGTAGCAATCCCTGGCGTCCCGGAGATAAGTATTGGCGATGCGCTCAAGGCCGCGCGCCAGATGAAACCGTCCTGCGATCTCAAGGGCGAGGGCCTCGTTGTGGATCAGGTCTGCCGCACGCGCTGAACTGACTGCGTGTTCGTAGAGCCGCTCGGCGTCGGGTTCCCGGCCCTCGATCCGCGCCAGTTCCGCCTCTATGAGTATCGCTCGATTGGCAAAATTGACAGGGCAATGGCGTCGCCAGGTGTCTAGTTTTTCCAGATGTTCAGACAACACCGCGCAATGGAATTTTCGGTCCTCGTTCGAGGCGGATTCATGGAGCGCCGCATGGCAAAGCGCTTTGTAGAAGTGGTACTCAACGATCTCCAGAAGGGATGCAATATTCCAGAGCATCGGTTGCGCCCCGGAGGCCGCCTCTAGGGCCTCCTTGTATTCGCCCGCAAAATAACGGGCTTGCAGTTTTCGGATGTAATACGAACATTCCGGGAGCGCCAGCGCCGGGTTACCAGCCATCTCACGCTCAAGTTCAGTTTCACGGAACAGAAGGTCGTCGAACGAGCCCAAACGGGCCGTCAGTCCCCGCAGGCTGCGGATAAGACCAAGTTGACCCATCACATACGTCTCGACAATTCCGAAGCCAACTTTGCGAGCAAAGGCGAGCCCGTACTCAGCCTGTTTCTCAGCATCGACGAGCGGGTCGCCTGCCATGAGATAGTTGGTATTGAGCTGGCTGCAAGCGTATCCCGCGTAATTGACTTCACCGATCTGGTTGGCGAGATCGAAGCCCCGAACCAGGAATTCCCGCCCTTTTCGGACATGCTGGGTCCAAGGCGCGACGAAACCGAATGTCTCGAATGTTCTCGCCTGGAAACGCTGCAACCCCGGCCGCTCGACCAACTCGCATCCCAACCGAGCGAAGCGGTAGCCGGCCTCGAACTGGCCGAAGTCGGGCCCCGCCAGCGTACCCAGTTGCACATAGGCGATACAGGCCGCCTCACTGTGACCCCGCTCGAGTCCCAGTGTGACAGCCGTGCAAACGGCGACAGCGAACAAATGGCTCGTGTCAAAGTGCCCCGCAACCGCCACTCTTATTAACAGATCCAGCGTTGCCAGCGAATCCGGATCACTCATCAGGGGTAGATCGATAAGATCTTCGATCACGCGAGCACCCAGCACGATCCAGATGTCGTCGTAGGCGCGTTGAGCATCGTCGTATGTCGGACGCTCCGGCAAATCGACGCCCAGGTGCCGTAACGCACGCAGACCCACGGCTACCGCTTCACCACTACGATCAATTCCCTGATAAAGATCGATCTGCAAACCCGCCACGGAGACGCGTTCTGCTGTTGTGACTGCACGACTGGAAAGACTGCGTAACCGCTCCTCGGCTTTTGCGATCGATCCGGACGCGAACTCGCAATGCGCCGTCGCAAGTTCGAGGGCAAAACTCAGCTCCCGACGTCGCTGCCAACTATCCTCCGCCAGCAAAGCGGCTCCTTCGGTCAGGTAGTACAACGCAGACTCATAGGCGGACGAAGCTTGGGCACGCTTGCCGGCAAGCAGATTAAATTCGGCCAATTGCTCACGCTCTGGTATCGCAGTCAACAGGGACGACGCCCGGTTGAGCTGGTTGACAATCTCGAAGATAGCCTCTTCCAGTTTGTCACGCGGCGTATCTGCGACCAGCATCTTGCCGATCCGCAGGTGTACGGCAGCGCGCTGCGTGGAGGGGATCAGCACATAGGCAGCCTCATGGACCCGATCATGGACGAACCGGTAGGAATTCTCGCGAAAATCCACCAGTTCGTGGCGGCGCGCCTCGCCGAGACTGGCGTGCAACTCCTGCTCGGTGATGTCATGCGCGACAGCCAACATAGCAGTCGTTGCGATGTTGCCCAGACATGCCAGGTGTTGCAGTGCCTGCTGGGTCGCGTGAGGCAGCCGGACGAGTTTGGCAATCATCAGGTCGACCACGTTGTCGGTGTACCCCTTCGCGTGGATGCGCTCGAGGTCCCACGACCAGCGCGCACGCACGGTATCGAACGCGATCAGGTCTTCATCCGTCAAGGCCAACAGAAACTGGTTGACGAAAAACGGATTGCCGTTAGTCTTCTGCAAGATCAGTTGCGCCAGATCCTTCGCCTCGTCCGTTTCGCAGTGCAGCGTGTCCACGATCAGTTGCGAAACATGGTTGGCATCGAGCGCGCCCAACGTGATCTCCTTCACGGACGACACACCAGCCGCCTTTATAGAGGCGAGCTTGCGCAGCAGCGGATGGGCGGCATCGACTTCGTTGTCGCGATAGGCGCCAATCAGAAGTAGATGGGGGACGCAATCGTGGATAAGCAGATCTTCCAGCAGATCCAGCGTGGCAGCGTCGAGCCATTGAAGGTCGTCGAAAAACAGCGCGAGTGGATGTTCAGGGCGCGCGAAGACGCGGATGAAGCGACGCAGTAACGACTGGAAGCGCCGCTGGGCGTCGGCTGCCGCCAACTCGGCGACCGGCTCCTGCTCCCCGACGATCAACTTCAGATCCGGCACCAGATCGACCATCAGCGCGCCTTGTGTGCCGAGCGCGTCGAGCAAAGACTCCTGCCACTGGCCAAATTCGGTTTCGCTTTTGCCGAGTATCGGGCGGATTAGCCGTTGAAAGGCTTGCGCCAGCGTGGCGTACGGAATATCGCGCTTGTATTGGTCGAACTTTCCCGATGCGAACAGGCCACGTGGCGGGACCAGAACCTTGTGAAGCTCATTGACCACCGATGATTTGCCAATGCCCGTATAGCCCGTCACGAGGATCAACGCTGTCGCCGGGCGTTTCACGATGCTGTCGAAAGCATTTTGTAATGCGGCTATCTCACTGGCACGTCCATACAGTTTCTCGGGAATCAGCAGCCGCCCGGGTGGCTCGTGCCGTCCGGGCGTGAAGGGTTCGATGCGCTGCTGGCGCTCCCATTGGCTTGCACACTCACGCAGATCCTGCTCCAGTCCCACCGAAGTCTGATAGCGTTCCTCTGCCGTCTTGGCGAGGAGCTTCATGACGATGTCCGACACTGGCACCGGTATATCGGCAATCCGCTGGCGGGGCGACAGCGGCTTGCGTGCGATATGGCAATGTACCCATTCCATGGGATCGGAGGCAGTGAAAGGGAGGCTGCCGGTCAATAGTTCGTACATCGTGACCCCCAGCGAATAGAGATCACTGCGAGAATCGACCGAACGGTTCATACGCCCGGTCTGTTCAGGGGACATGTAGGCCAAGGTGCCGGCAATGATCTCGGGAGGTTCGGGCGGCAAGCGCTCACGGGGGAGTTGAGAGGCGATACCGAATCCGGTGAGCCACACATGACCGTCTTCGTCGACCAGCGCGTTCGCAGGCTTGACGTCCCTATGGATAAGGCCCTGCCGGTGGGCATGGCCAAGTGCTACCGCCAAACCGATCGCGATGCTTAGGCAGCGGGCAAGGTCTGACTGGCGTCCGTTCCGCAGATCAATGACTCTATCCAGGGGGGCGCCACCTGGATCTTTGAGTATGAGGGTCACTCGCCCCTCGTGACGGATCAGCGCGAGCGGCTGGGCTGCCCATGCCGTATCAAGTTCAGCAGCAAGCGACCATTCGTGTTCGAGCCGCCGCAGGCATAGAGGGGAGGGTTGTTCTGCAGCGACCGCCAGCGCCAGAACCGGTATCCGGCTACCGACTTCACTGCCACGGTAAAGCACGAAGGCCGGCTCTTCCCGAAGCGTCTCCAGCATGTACCCGGAATCCTCTGCCATTGAGAACACCCGTGTTGTCAGGGGAAAAGCCGCCTCTTTCACTAAGAGGATGGGTTACCCAAATTCCGCAATCGTGGGCAATGTATTTGTCAGACCAGAGGAATAGCGATGCGCGGCTCTCTTTATCGCCAGAAACGTGGATTGCCTCATGCCGGTGTGCAACATCGGTCAGCAAAGAGTAATCAATTCTGGGCGCGAAAGAAATGAGCGTTTTGCAGCTCGCTTACGCGAGGTTCCATTAAGTTTGTCAAACAGCTAACTCGCGAGTCGCGCCATAAATACCGGCGAACGGCAGTTTCAAGTTGTGGATCTGCCCTCCGAATTCCCCTTTAGCGCCGACGCGAGTGTCCCTTGATGGCCCAGAGCGTGTCAAAACGCATTTTTGGAGCGCTACAATTCTTCATCCGATAGCGGGGGATGAGCGAGATGAAGCGGTTCGTTCAAGGCGACAGTCGTACTCAGAGTGCGTATTCCACGCAAAGAGAACAGCCATTCCAGGGCAAAGTGAATCGTGATTCCACGGCAAAGTGAACAAGGATTCCACGCCATCGCGAACAAACGGAGCGCAGCGACGCGGGACCTTTACCTTTTTACTCGGACTGCGGCTTTGCGGTCAATCGACTGCGCGTCTTGCGCAGCGATTCGCCCGCGAGCGTGATGCGATGAGCGTTGTGCACCAGCCGGTCAAGGATCGCGTCGGCGACGGTGGGTTCGCCGATTGCCTCATGCCAGTGGTCCACCGGGATCTGGGAGGTAGCGAGCGTGGATCGGTGTCCGTGCCGGTCATCGAGCACCTCCAGCAGGTCGCGCCGCGCGGAATCGGTCAGCGGCGCCATTGCCAGATCGTCGAGAATCACGAGATCCGTCTTGGCAAGTTGTGCGAGCCATCGCGCGTAGCGCCCGCTACCGTGTGCGATCGCCAGTTCCTCATTCAGTTTCGGCACGCGCAGATAGCAGGCGGAGAACCCCTGGCGGCACGCCTGGATGGCGAAGGCGTAACCCAGCCAACTCTTGCCGAGCCCGGTCGGGCCAACCAGGATCAGGTTCTGCCTCTCCCGAAGCCACTCACCGGTCAGCAGTCGGGCGGTGAGCGCCCGGTCCAGGCCGCGAGCCGTGCGATAGTCGATGTCCTCGGGCGACGCGTCGGGGACCTTCAGTCTGGCCCGGCGCAGCCGGGCCGCTGTTTGTCGTGAGTCACGTTCACTGGATTCACGCTCGACCAGCAGCCCCAGACGTTCTTCAAAGCCCAGCCGGTCAATGCCGTCCTGGGACTGTTGCTCGGCAAGCGCCGCCGCCATGCCGGGCAGACGCAGCGCGTGCAATTTGTCGATAGTGGGATGATGCAGCATATAGACTCCCTTTCAGCTTCAGTGGTAGTACGAAGGCCCGCGCACATTGGCATGCACAAGCGGCAGGTCGGCCTGCCCGGTAGCGGGTTCGGGCTCCCGGTCCAGGCCGTTCTTCAGCGTCGAGTCAATGAACTTGTAGTTCGGCGCTTTCAGATCGATAGCGCGGCGGCAGGCAGCTTCGAGCCGGTCGCGCCCGTAGTCCTTGCCCATGCGCAGCACGCCCAGGCAGGTGCGATACGACTGCTGGGGGTGCTTGCGGGCAACCAGCAGGTGCTGGATGACGGCCGCCGTATGCGGGCCGATGTCGGCGGCCCAGTTGCGCAGCCGCTCCGGATCCCAGCCCTTGGCGACCGCCAGGTGCTCCGGCGGCATGTGCGCGTCGATCGTGGTGTGGTAGCGACGGCGAGCGCTTTTGCCGTGAGCGGCAATGCGTTGGCCGCGATGGAAGATCTCGACGGTGTTGGTCGTGTGGCGCACGTCGACCTGTTCGCGTGCGTAGCGATACGGCACCGAGTAATAGTGCTGATCAAGCTCGACGTGATAGTCCGGCCCGATACGCGCGACCTTCCACTCTGCGTACTGATAGGGCTGCACGGGCAACGGCCTGAGCGCCGGGCGATCGATTTCGTCGAAGACACTACGGCGGGAGCCGGGCAGTTTCTTGAAGGACCGGTTGTTCAGATCGCCCAGCAACGCGGCGACCGCCCGGTTGGCCTCGTCCAGGCTGAAGAAGCGCTGGTTGCGCAGGCGGGCGAGGACCCATCTCTGCACCAGGAGGACCGACAGCTCTGCTTTCGGCTTGTCCCTCGGTTTTTTACTGCGAGCCGGGATCACCGCCACGGAGTAATGCCTGGCCATTTCCTGGTAGGTTGGATTGATGTCCGGATCGTAGAACCCCGGCTTGTGGACGCCCGATTTCAGATTGTCGGGCACCAGGATCTCGACCAGGCCGTCATAGAACGCGAAGGCGCGCACGTGCGAGCCGATCCAGTCTGGAAGCTGCTGGGTCCAGGTGAGCTCCGCAAACGTAAGCCCGGACACACCGAGCGCAGCGACGAACAGCTCGGCCTCGCGGATTTCACCGGTGTCCGGGTTGATGATGCCCAGCTTCTTGCCCGAGTAGTCGACGAACAGCTTCTGGCCCGGCACGTGCGTTTGCCGCATCGTGACAGGAAGCCGCTGCGCCCATTCCTGGTAAGCCTTCCAAAACCAGCTGTAGCCGCAGCCGTCCGGATGCTGCGCCTTGTATTCCTGCCACAGCAGATCGAGCGTGACGCCTTTCCTGCCGATCTCGCGATGCACCGCCGGCCAGTCCGGCATGCCGCGCGTTGGCTCGCGCCGCGCCGGCGGCGGATACAGCCTCGCCTCGAGCGCCGCGTCGTCCGTCAGCAGTTCCGGTGGCAGCGGCCAGCTCAGCACTGCCAGCCGCGTACGGCGCAGGTAATGCCACACCGTCGTTGTCGAGGTACCGACCGCGTCGGCGATCTCCCTCTGGTTGCGGTCACACTCGAAATGCAACCGCAGCACTTCCCTGATTTTACGCATGGTCAACCTGACATTTGCCATTCGGCACTCTCGACAAAACTGTCGATCGTGCCACCGTTGACCCGCATCGCCGCCACCTCAAATTCCTGTTCGCGATGGCGTGGAAACCCTGTTCTTTTTGCCGTGGAATCGGCGTTCACTTTGCCGTGGAATTCGTCTTCTTTTTGCCGTGAAATCCCTGTTCACTTTGTAAGCGTCAGCGGAACCTTGCAATTACCCACAGTTTGCGAGCTCGAAGCCGAGTTGGATATCGACTAGGCGGCGCAAGCCGCGCCAGATGACGGTATTGCCAGGAGGCGGATCGCTGGCACGGGCGAGGTAACCTCCGAGCTGTGCGAGCTTGATAAGGCTGCGCGACAACGGCGGCGCATGGGCCGTTCGGGCCGTGTCCTTGACAACCTGGTCGAGCAGTTCGACCTCAGCCTGTGTCAGCGCAACTTGAGAGGGTGCATCGGGAGCGTATCGATTGATCATGGTCAACCAGAATATCCGCCAGCTAAGGATACAAAACACCGAAATCAGGTTGGCCAGCCGGTCGGCCGACCGCAGCCTCGACTCTTCGGCTTTGCATCCAGACTTCAGAATCTTGTGAAACGTCTCGATTTTCCATCGCATCGCGTACCAGTCGAGTTTTTCGATAGCGTCACGACGGGAGCGCACTGGCAAATCCGTGATCAACTTCCATTTGATCGGTTTCCTATCGGTCGGTTCGCCTCGTTCCGTAGCATGGATCACCGTCACTTGCAGCGCTGGATAGCGGCTTCGCTTACCGATCGGCGGCAAGACCGTGACCTGACGATATTTAATTTCGAGAAGTGCATGCGACGAATGGCCCTTCGCGTCTCGCGTCTCTACGCGGTGTAGCCCTTTGACCTGCACTGCAGACACTTCGTCACTCATGGTGTGCTCGCCGTCGCCGGCTAAACGGTCCTGACAAGTTCTCACCAGAAAATGAGTTCCTAACTCCTGTGCCGTACAGAATAATTCGTAGATGTCGCTCTCGCGATCGCCGACGTGAATGCAACGATCTGCATCGTTGAAGCGAGCTGTCGACTGCTGTAGATTACGCAGCCACCGAAAGCTCTCTTTCTCTTCGATCGGCACGCGTGTTGGATTGATTGCCTTTTTTAGTGCGTTACATCCCTTGAACTTTTTGCGAGTCCAGAACGTGATGGCCGCCAGTCCCAATGGCAAACCCTGAGGCGTGACAGCGAGGCTTGAATGCATGAGGATGCCGCATACGGTACGCACCGGTGGATTGCCGCTCACCTGTTTCCTGTAAGGCATCTTGCCGATCGCACCGATCGACTCTGGCTGATCTCGTTGGTATGAAAACTCCGTCGTATCCTGCAGCACCAAAATCGGACCTTCCGTTGCCTCGAAGCGAGCGCACGTTGCCTCGAAGTGTCCGCTCAAAATATCATGCTCGCTCACGCGATCGTTGGATAGAAATCGATAAGCTGCCTTGGTTTGGGCCCAATCCTGGCAAGCGAGCGGAATGCTCTGGCCTACGCTCCTCCACAACCGATCGAGTAATGTCCGAAATCGTGTGGCGAGTCGGCCGTCCCGGAAATTGCTACCCGCGACCTCGCGGTCCATCCACTCTCCGTCGTCCGGCGTCGCCACTTCGTCTGCCTGACGTACCGATTTAGGGTTAGTCCGATTTTTCATCTCATCGATATGTAGTCCTGATAGATAAAGTTAACAGAAAACCGCGGAGATGTGGGTAATTGCAAGCAGCGGATCCCGTCTTGAATGTCGGCATTCCAGATGTGAAGGTGGTGCTTTCGTGAGAACGAGGGCAATGCGATGGAAGACGAGAACATCAAGGCTGCAACGGCGATGGCCAAACGTCGCCCACGGCAAGGGGAAGCGTGCTGGGGCGAAATGGTCACCGCCTGGAAAGCGAGTGGTATCGGCGCTCGGCGGTTTTGCCGGGAACAGGGTCTCGCGGTAAGTACCTTCAGCCTGTGGCGTAAGAAGCTTTCAAGTTCCGTCAAAGAGGATAAGCCGCTGCTCGCGGTTACTGCGGATGCGGCATTCATCGCTTCGAATCTGGATGGAGAGTTGGCGCCCCACGTGCCGGCCGTCGCACCGCCAGCGGCTGACGCACCGGCGTCACGTGATCGGGTGACACTCTCGCTCGCGGGCGTTCGCATTGAACTGAGCGGCGTTCACGCCGAGCGCATCGTGCGATTTGTGCTCGGGCAGCTCGGAGGTGGCCGGTGCTGATTGCCTCGGACGTTCGCGCTTACATCTGTCGCGACCCGGTCGACATGCGCAAGGCGATCGATGGGCTGTCTTATCTCGTCGAGCCGTTACTTGCGCAGAAGCCTGCATCGGGCAATCTGTTTGTCTTCGTGGCGCGCGATCGCTCCAAAGTGAAGATTCTTTATTGGGACCGGACCGGCTTCGCGCTTTGGTATAAGCGTCTCGAAAGAGGCCGTTTCCCGTCACCCTCATTACTCGCTCAGCGCGGCTTCACGCTTGCGGAGCTCAACGCATGGCTCGAAGGCATCGAGATCCCGGCGCGAGAGCCGCACCACACCGTGGCGGTGACGCGCGTGGCATGACATGTTGCACCCCAGCCCGAGCTTGTAAACGTGGCTCGAGTTGGGCATCATGATGCACATGCCACCCACCGCCGTCACTGTCGCGGATCTTCCCGTCGAGCCCGATGCGCTGCAAGCATTCGCGCTGGAACAGAACCGGCTTGCACGGGTGTTGTGGGAGCAGCTGGAAATCCTCCAGCATCAGATTGCACAGCTGAACCGGGCGCGCTTCGGCGTGAGTTCCGAGCGCCTGGCCGGCCAGGCCGAACTGTTTGATGCTGCCGCGGATATCCCGGTGCCGCCCGTGCCCGACGCAGTACCTGTGGCGGGCCACACTCGCAAAGGGCGTCCTGCTCTGCCAAAGGAGCTGCCCCGCACATGCATCGAATACGATCTCAGCGATGAACAGAAGATGGCGTTCGATACGCTCGAACGGATCGGCGAAGAACGCAGCGAGACACTGCATTACGAGCCGTCCAGGCTCACCGTCATTGAGCACATCCGCTTCAAATACGTGGCGAAGAAGAATGGCGAGTCGACCATCGTGACTGCAAGCGCGCAGCCTTCGCCGCTACCGAAGAGCAATGCCAGCGCGAGCCTGCTCGCCAATGTGCTGGTCAACACCTATGTCGATCATCTGCCGTTGAATCGCCAGGAAATGCGCTACGCGCGCCGTGGCGTGTACTTGCCACGCGCCACGCTGTGCGAATGGAAGCTGGCATCGGCCGAGCTACTATCGGTACTGCTGCCCGGGTTGCGCGCCCACCAGTTGAAGGCGCCGCGAATGCACGTGGACGACACGACACTGCCTATGCTCGAGCGAGGCCACCCGTCAACGCGTACAGCGCGATTATGGGGCTACCTTGGCGCGGGACAGCGTAAGGAGAATGGTGTCTGGGTCGACCACTCGCCGGCGGTCGTGTTCGAGTTCGCTGAGTCGCGAGCGGGCGCACATCCGCTGCTGTACCTGAATAAATACCAGGGCTATCTGCAAGCCGACGCGTATAGCGGCCATGCTGCGCTTTACGAGCGAGGCGATATCATCGAGGTCGGATGCTGGGCCCATTGCCGCCGACGGTTCTTCGAGATTGCCAAGGCTCAGAAAGGCCCAGGGCTCGCAGCGCAAGCCCTGCAGTGGATCGCCCGGCTGTATGCAATTGAGTCTCGGGTTAAAGATCAAACGCCAGACATCAAGCTTGCGGCCCGGCAGGCAGAGGCGTTGCCCGTGCTTGCGCAGTTTCGCCAATGGTTAGACGCAAACGTCATCGGTTTGCTCCCGCAAGCGCCGCTCGCCAAGGCCTTCGGTTATGCGTTGCGACATTGGGAGGCGCTCATCCGATATACCGGGAACGGTGTCCTGTTGCCAGACAACAATGCGCTTGAGAACCTATGGATTCGAATCCATTGCCGTTCTTATCCACGTGACGGAATTATGCAGACCTCTGCGTTGCCGCGACGCCAGCCGCATCTATGATCCGGAGTTGTCGCGACCGGCACAGGCCTTGGGCAGGCATCAGGAAGACTGTGCATTGATGAAAACGCGCGACCAGATGCATCTCACGAAGCGAGCATAATCATAGCCTGTCAAGGAAGGCCAAGATGTCTTTCGGCGGCCGAAACCGGCGCTGTTTGAACTGCGGTGCTTGAATGGCGTTCAGTGCCCGCTGTTTCATGGCGAGATCGGCTTCGATGTACATATGGGTGGTGGCGGCACTTTCATGGCCAAGCCACAAGGCAATCAACGTGACATCTACACCAGCCTGAAGCATGTGCATGGCCGTGGCGTGCCTAACGACGTGCGGAGTGACGTTTCGCGTCTTGAGTTGCGGACAGCGGATTGAAGCGCCAGTCGCAGCCAGCTTAAGGCGATCTGTTACGCCGGACCGGGTCATCTGGCCGCCGGCACGGTTAGGAAAGAGCCATTGATCCGGATCTGGACTAATCTGGTGTAGCCAGCGGCGAATATGTTTCGCGGTATCAGCCCACAGTGGCACGGTTCGCTCCTTTCGTCCCTTGCCGTGGAGGTTTGCGTAGGCGCTGCGGTCCAATACGACATCCCTGACACGCATGGCTGTAAGTTCAGAGACCCGTGCACCTGTGTTGTAGAGCGTAGCCAGCATAACCTGATCGCGCTGACTGCACCAACTGTTTGCAGCAGGAGCTGCAAGGATGCATTGCATTTCTTCTCGAGTGAGGAAACCAACCATGGGTCTGTCGAAGCGTTTCATGGGAATGGCCAACACGCGCTGAAGTCCGGGCAGCGCCGAAGGCTCCTGTAACGCTGCATAGTGAGCAAAAGACCGGATCGCTGCGAGCCGCGCGTTCCGGCTGCGGATAGCGTTGTGACGTGTAGTCTCCAGATATTTGAGGAAAGCGAGAATCAGCTCTGCACTGAAGTCGACTAACCGGAGCTTATGCGGCGGCTTGTTCAAGTCATTCTCCGCGAAGCTGAAAAGCAGCCGAAAGGTATCGCGGTAGCTGGCTACAGTGCGAGGACTTACGTTGCGCTGCTCGATCAGACGGTCCATAAAGAACTGCTGAATCAAGGTCGAGAAGCGTACTGCTGGATCGGAGCTAGTCATTTGGAATCTCCCGGGCGTAACGTTCGAAGCGTTGAGAGACCAACGCCATCAATTCAGGGACGGCGCTGACATACCAATAGGTGTCAGTGGCACGAACGTGCCCCACGTAGGTGGATAACGATACGATCGCGTTATCGACATTGATCTGGTGCCGATACCAGCGAACCAGGCAATTCGTGATAAACGTATGCCTTAAATCGTGGATACGTGGTGCCGGATAGTTACCTCGGGCGATCCAGCCAAGCTGGCGCCGCAAGATACAGAAGGTCTCCTCTGCATTCCAGATGTTCAGGGCTCGTCCCCACGAAGACAGGAAGAAGTTCTCGTCTGTTGCGAGTGGGAGAAACTGGTCGCGTAGTTGAGCGTAGCGCTGAAGAGCGGCGACAGTCGTCGTGTGCAAAGGAACAAGACGGGATTTGCGGTATTTGCTTTGACGAACAATCAGCACGCCGCGCTCGAACATTACGTCCGCGCGCCCAAGCCGCAGCACCTCCGAAATTCGCATGCCTGTAGCGGCAATCAGACCAAAAAGTGTGCAGTAGGTTGCAGGCCGTAACCCACCTGATGGGCGCAGCCGCGCTGCCGCTTCCAGGAGCGCCTCCACTTCCTCATCCCTGTAAATATGAGGTACCGGTCGACGACGGGTGGACCCCAGTAGCCTAGGTGGCGGGACTTCAGTGGCGGGATCGTACTGCTGCAGATACCTGATGAACGGGCGAAGCACTTCCATCCGCTTCGCTGCAGTAATTGGTCTGGCAGAGTGGCTGTCCTGGGCCCAACGTAAAGCAAGTTCCAACGTTACCGGGCCTTTGTGACAGCCACGTTCGGCGAACCGGGCAAACGCAAGTAGTTGCGTGCCCTGGCTCTTCAGTTTGAAACCAACTTGCCGCCTGGCATAGAGATAGTCCTCTACCCGGGTAGTCATCGAACACAAGTGTTTCATGATCTGCTCCCCGGCCAGGGTGAGACCACGGCCGCAAGTCTGCGGAAATCCACCTTTAATGCCGGGTCTATTTTTACGCAGAGTGTCTGTCCCAGAGGTCCGTGAACGCGGCAGATCTAACACCTGTCTCTCCGCATAATGATGACGTCTTTCGTGGCCGATCGCCACAACAGGAGGACGTCATGTTGGCATGCATACTTTGTTTCCCCACAGCGATTGCAAGAGCTTCGAGAAGGGCGCGGTGGTGCTCTGCTGGAGCGCTTCTCGCAGGTTTTAAAAGAGTGCGGCTACGCCGAGATCACTGCCCGCCGACATATCAGAGCAGCGGAACATCTCCTCTATTGGGCCGAAGTCAAACGTCTGCCCTACGACACGTCGAATGAGGCGATTTTGCGGCGGTTCGACGAGCATCTGGTGCGATGCCGATGTCCGGGCTACGGACATACGCACCGGCTTGATTTGCTCAATGGCGGCCGGTTGTTCCTTGAGCATCTACAGCGGATTGGCGTGACCAACGCCTCGACCGTTGAGCCTGCGACGCAACTTCCTGCCTTGTTCACTTCTTTTTGTGACTGGATGCGCGCACAACGGGGAACCGCCGATATCACTCTATACAACTACGGTTTGACGATCCGGGCCCTGCTCGCAACGCTAGGGGAGGATCCTGGCAAATTTGACGCCCAGAGCGTACGACAGTTTGTGCTGAGCCAAACCCGAGATCGAGGATGGGCCGTGGCGAAGAGGTGTACAACAGCCCTTCACATGTTCTTTCGCTTCCTGATCGCTGAAGGCAAATGCGACAGTCGGCTTGCTGCTGCTATTCCCGTAGTTGCTCATTGGCGCCTTTCGGCTCTGCCCCGGTATCTGCAACCGGAAGAAGTGGAACGGGTGATCGCGTCATGCAGCCCGACTTCGCCGTCAGGCAAACGGGATCGCGCGATTTTGCTTTTACTCGCCCGTTTGGGATTGCGGGCTGGTGACATCGTCGAACTGCGCGTCGATGACATTGACTGGAAAGGCGCGTGGATTTCTGTTTGCGGCAAGGGGCGACGTCTAACGAAGCTGCCCCTGACTCAAGAGGTTGGGCGTGCAATTGTCGACTATCTGAAAGAAGGGAGACCTCCCGCAGAAACTGACATATTGTTTCTCCGTTCCCGAGCTCCGCTTCGTGCGTTTGCCTCACATGCCGCAATTTCGGTCATCGTCGAGCAGGCTATGCGCCGGGCCGGCGTTACTTGCCCGAGTCGCGGTGCCGCCCATGTGCTTCGTCATTCAGTAGCCACGTCAATGTTGCGACACGGCGCCTCTCTGCAGGACATCGCAGCAGTGCTCCGGCACCGTTCCATCGAGACCACGCAAATCTACGCCAAGGTGGATATCGCCATGCTGCAGGAGATTGCCCAACCCTGGCCGGAGGTACAGCCATGTTATCTGAAGCCGTGGAGTCATATCTGACGGTACGTCGTGCTTGCGGATTCGCGCTCATATCTGATGGCAATCTTCTGCGGACCTTCGCTGCCTTCGCGGACGGACGCAGCGAGCGCTACGTTTGCGCGCCCACCGCCATCGAATGGGCAGGATTGACAGAATCGGTCTTTCAGCGCGCCCGCAGGCTTGGCGTAGTTATTCGCTTCGCCCGGCATGCGCGTGCCGAGGACCAGCGCCACGAAGTGCCACTGCCAGTGTTTGGCAGAGAGAAACCGCCGCGCCCGGTTCCCTACATTCTTTCCAGAGCCGAGGTCCAGCGTCTCGTGGAGGAAGCGTCCCAGTCAGGGTATCGCTCGTTGCGGCGACGAACGTACAGCACGCTATTCGCGCTGCTCGCCTGCACGGGACTTCGAGTGTCGGAAGCCATTCATCTGCGCTTTGATGACATCACACAGGACGGGTTGGTTATTCGATGCTCCAAGTTCCGCAGGAGCCGCATCGTGCCACTGCACGATACGGCTCGAGTGGGCCTGGCAAGCTATCTCGAGATGCGGTGTCCCTATGCCCCGTTTGACGATCACGTCTTCATCTCTCTGCGCAGAAAGCCCCTGCGTATTGAGGACGTCGAGAGCGCATTCCGAACTGTGGCCATCAGAATTGGTTTGCCGCGCGAACCGGGGCTGCCGCGACCGACGCCACACTCCTTGCGCCATACGTTTGCAGTGAGAGCACTGGAGAGCTGTCCGGATGGTCGTGATCGCATCTCGAAGCATATGCTGGCGCTTTCAACTTATCTTGGACATAGCTCGATCTCCGCGACCTACTGGTATCTGGATGCAACGCCGTCCCTGATGCGGGACATCGCAGAGCGTTGTGAGACCCTCGTAACTGGAGTGCAGTCATGACTCTAATCGCACCTCATATCACGGCGTTTCTTCAGCAACGCCTTCCCGTCGAACGTCGCGCCAGTGTCAACACCTGCGACTCCTACGCCTACGCATTCAAGTTGCTCTTCACATATGCCAGCCGTCGTTTGAAGGTTCCGCCATCGCAGTTGCATCTCGAGCAGCTTGATCCTGATCTGATCGTGGGGTTTCTGAACTATCTGGAGACGGAGCGGCACAATGGACCGAGTTCCCGAAACACTCGCCTTGCAGCCATCAAGTCATTCATGCACTTCGTGGAATATCGTGTCCCGACAGCGCTGGAGCACATCCGGCGGGTTCTGGCGGTTCCGTCAAAGAAAGCGGATGCACGTCTCGTCAAGCATCTCACCATTGAAGAGATGCAGTGTATCCTTGACGCCCCTGTTCCTAACCAACGTGACGGAATTCGCGATCGCGCCATGCTGCATCTATGTTTCGCTGCAGGATTACGCGTCTCGGAACTCGTCGGACTGCGGCTTGACAACGTACAACTTGGACCGCACCCGAGCGTTCTTGTTCACGGAAAGGGACGGCGGGAGCGTTGCCTACCACTCTGGAGAGAAACGACATCAGCCTTACGCGCGTGGATGGCAGTCAGAGGCCAGGTGCCGTTTCCTGAACTGTTCCTGAACGCACGTGGTGAGCCCATGTCTCGCGCCGGTTTCGAGTACATCCTGCGCAAACATGCCCGGGCCGCCGCTAGCCGTTGTCCGTCCTTGAACAACCGGCGCGTCTCTCCGCATTTGTTGAGGCACACTTGCGCGCTTAGAATCCTGGAGGCAACCCAAGATTTGCGCAAGGTTTCTCTTTGGCTTGGACACGCGCATATGCAAACGACGGAGATATATACCCGAGCCGACCCCTCCGTGAAACTGGAGACGCTTGAGGCAGTCACCCCTCCGGCGCTGCGATCGGGACGTTTTAAAGCGACCGATGCACTGATTGCCTCGTTGACGCCATCGACTGTTATGCAGAGAAGAAGACATCAAACCTGAAGCACGGGCGGGCCTCTGCGAAAGGGGCCCCGCATAAAAATAGACCCTGCATTAAATCTGGACTTCGCCGAATGGTCCAGTGTGTTCGGCGACGCGAAGATGACCATGGCATTGCTGGACCGGCTGACGCATCACTGCCACATCGTGGAGACCGGCAACGAAAGCTACCGTTTCCGCCATAGCAGCGCCAGTGCAAAGAAGCGTATCCGCTCGCGCGAAGCAGCGCGCAGAGCCGACGGTGCGAGCGCGAACGAATCGGCCTGATCGTCGCTTGCCGCGCAGTGGAAGCCGCTACGGGCTACGCCCTTCGCAGCTTCCACTGCGCAATGCATCCTCATACGAAGGAGGACAACCACTCCGGAAACCCATACACTTATCCACAACCGGTCCTTCTTCAGGCCGGTCTCCACCCCGGCTCAAAGCTCGATCGGCGCGGTGGCTCAAAATTCATTCGGCGCGGACACCCTACCCGGTTTCGTCCGCACGCGGAAGTAGCACTGAAAATGAAGTCTCTGTCTCGTCGGACCGTGCTTCGATTGCACCGTGATGAGCTTTGGCAATTTCGCTTGCAATATACAAACCCAATCCAAGGCTACCCGCGCCGTCGCATTTGCTCTGCTGGTCCGCGCCCCGCACCAGGGGATCGAAGACGCGCGCCAGCGTTGCGCGCTCGATGGCAGCTCCCGAGTTGCTGACGTCAATGCGGACATGCGTTACCTCCCCAGTCACTGTGACGCGCACTGGAGTGTCCTGTGCCCCATACTTGATGGCGTTGAGTACAAGATTTCCAAGCAATTGCTGCAGGCGCGGGCCGTCCCAGACCCCCTGTGAATTACCACTCACGCGCAGTTCAATCTGCCTGTCAGGATGGACTGCACGCAACTCGTCCAGTTCGTCGGCGAGGACGTCCGCCAGATCGACACTTCTGGGTACGACGTTGATGCCCAGGCCCAGTCTGGTCCGGTTGTAATCGCCCAGATCGTCAAGCAACGCTTGCATCCGGGCTCCGCTACGTATCAGGCGAGCGGCGGCTTCCGATACTCGCTCCCCGGCATTCAGCGCTGCCAGATACGATGCAGTCAACTGGATCGCCTGGAGAGGGCTGCGCATATCGTGTCCTAGCATGCCAAGCAGGAGGTTACGACTTTGATCGACCTGCGCACTAAAAAAGGCGACTGATTCGGCGAGTGCCTGATCGATGGCTTCATTGAAGCGAATGACGTCATCCAGATCAGGAATTTCGGGTTGGCAATCATCCATCCACAAGCGAAGCACGCTCGCGCGCAGCGCGCGATATTCGGCGGCGAGCTGATTGATATTGAAGCCGGCACGTGCCCTCAGAAGGGCATGTGTTTGCGCGGCCGTTTCGCTTGCATCGATCGGACCGGAGCCTCGTCCCATTGATTTGTCGAGCTGGGCCTCCCTGCTTTGTGAAGTTCGCAAGTCCTTTGTCACGGCCTCCAGGATTTGCTGCGCGTGATCGCGTAAGTCCAACGATTCGATGTTTGCTGCCGCCGGCAGGAGGGTGGCTGCGAACGCCTCCCATTGCGCCAGTATCGCCTCCATGTTTCGCGAGATAAAGTCGGCAAGTCGCATGTCTGCGTCTCCAAAGCGTAGAGGGTGTCAGGGACCGATCAGCTTACCTATGTTAAGCCCATTTTAGTAACGAACTCCGATCGGGGAAAACGCGGTTGACGGCGAAGGACGTCGTGAACAGCCGGGCTGCCTGGCCACAAAACCCTGGCTATGTTAAACAGCAGGCTGCGCGAAACTGTGGGCGGCCGGATGGCGGGTCGCCGTGCGCGATACGATACGCGAGCGCTACGCCTGGACCGGGGACGCTACGTTTTCGAGACAGGCTTATCGGTCAAAGCCCGACTTAAGGGCGTAAGCCGACTGGCTTCGGCCGCACATGAGGTTCTCTCTGAATGTGCAAACTTTGAAGAAAACGCTGACCCGTGTTCAGTTCGGCCGCAGCGATGCGTCGTGGTGAACGACTTCTCTTCCTCTTCCGCGGTCAGGGTAGAAAGAGCTGCTGATGTTAGCCTGGGGAGCTTGTCGCGCAGCGGCGACCGGGTTGACGAATGAAAGTATTGCGAACCGCCCCAGACCGGCGACGGGCTGTCGGTGCAAGACGAAAGACTTGGCCATTGCCAAAAAGCGTGCGCACGTCACCGTGTTCTGGGCCCAACTTCGTAGCGACGGTGATGGTTTCGCGGATCTTCGGGTCCAGTGACCAGGTCGGTGTGGATGCCTTGCCGGTGTCGGCCTTCCTCTAGCCCGGCGGCAAATTTTCCGCGTCAACGCACTTCCGGGCAGGCATCTTGCTGGCAGCTCTTTAGTCGGCGACTAAAGGAGCAGCGCATGCCTGATGACCTACAAAATTCTCTCGAAGAGCGCCGTCGGCTTGGTGGCTGGCTGCCGCGCAAAGAAGCCGAACTGGTGGCGTTCAGAAAGGACCTCGCGAAGCAGGCGCGGAAGCGGGCGGGCCAGGCTCCGCGGGTGAACGCCGTGGAGGAACTGGCGGCGCTAATTAACGGTGACCCAGTCCTTCGCATGGACCTCGCCCGTGCCATTGGTGACGCTATAGCAGCAGGGTATGAACTTGGCTATTCCACCATCAACGAGTTAATCGATATCGTCGACTATCTGATGACCTACGCCCCACGCTTCAGCGAAGCGAGTTTGATTCACTGCCCCCTGAACGCAGTGCTTGATTGGCCAATGTGCATGCCGTCCGGCTACGCGCTGTTTCGTGACCCTGCGCTCAACGCCCAACTCAAGCGAGTGCTTAACGTCTGGTGCGGATTTCTGAGCGGTCCTCACTCGCGCGCGCACCTGAACACATCCGCCCCAGAAGGATGGTTCTCTCCTGAAGCACAGGAACAGCTGGGCATTTCCCAGTTTGTCTGCGACCCGGTCAAGCCCTATTGGGGATTCTCGTCGTGGAACAGCTTTTTCACGCGATATTTCCGTTCCGGCGCCCGGCCGGTCGCAGAGCCCGATAACAGCAAGGTCATAGTCAGCGCATGTGAGGCTTCTCCGTACAACATCCAGCATGACGTTAAGCTTCACGACCAGTTCTGGATCAAGTCCCAGCCTTATTCGCTGCAGGAGATGTTCACTGCGGGGAAACGCGAGCTAGCAGAGAAATTCGTCGGTGGGAGTGTGTATCAGGCCTTCCTCAGCGCATTTAACTACCATCGCTGGCACGCGCCGGTTAGCGGCAGAATTGTGAAGGCGTACCACGTCGACGGTAGCTATTACTCGGACACCGAGTCGGAGGGCATTGACCCGGGCGGACTCAACGATTCACAGGGCTACACCACGGCGGTCGCAGCACGAGCGGTCATTGTCATCGATTGTGACGACCCCGCGGTTGGGCTTGTTGGCTGCATATTCGTCGGCATGGCCGATGTATCCTCGTGCGTCATCGACGCGCTCCCGGGCCAGTGGGTCAAAAAAGGCGATGAACTCGGCTACTTCCAGTACGGCGGCTCGACCTACTGCCTGGTGTTCCGCCCGAACGTGGTCGAACGCTTTGTGCCGCACGCGCCATTTAACGACGAGGCGCCTCCGCTCAAGGTGAATGCGCAGCTCGCGACAGCATGATGAAGGCATTGGCTTTGCAAGACCAGTGAAGCAACCGCCCGCAGGTCGTGCAGCAAGCCATTTGCTGGTCCACTACCGCCGTGCGCCAAAAGGCCGACATCAGTGGCCGGTTTTAGCGAAAAGCCGCAGCCTTCCGGACCGGCGGGTGATGGCCTTGCGAGTTGGCCACCTGACAACGTTTGGGTGTTGCGGAAATCGAGACGACCATGAAGACGCTAAAAATTAACCAGTTGCGCCCGACCCAAATGACGCACGGCATGCGCGAGATACGTGAAAAAACAAAAGAATACGAGGCGTTGACGGATCACGAGCTGGAAATGGCTATTGCAAGCAAGCCGATACCAATTGTGTACGGACCACGAGGTGTTCCTTTCGCGATTGACCATCATCACGTTGCCACTGCACTTTGGCATGCAGGTATCAAGTCCGTTCCGGTCGTCCTGGTCAGAGACCTGTCGTCATTCTCGCAGGCCGATTTCTGGCTAACGATGGAAAACAACCGCTGGACCTATCCGTACGACCATGACGGAAGACGCCGGCCGTTTTACGAAATGCCGGCACGCATCTGGAGGCTTGCCGACGACGAGTTCCGTAGCCTCGCAGCGTCAGTCCGGGACGCTGGCGGCTACGAGAAGACGAGCGTCCCGCTGGAAGAATTTCGATGGGCTGATTTCTTCCGCTGCAACCTGCCCCGACCCGACAGCGATAAGGCGTTCGCTTCGCTCGTAAAGAAAGCAGTGGTGCTAGCGAAGAGCAAAACAGCGCTGGGACTGCCGGGTTACCTCGGACCCGTCGGCTGAGTGTCGAGAAAGGCCTCCGCTTGCATGCTCCGTGTAGGCGATCCAGTAACCGACGCCGCATCTAGAATCTAGAAGTGTCCTTATGACTAAAGTGTCCCCTATCGACACCGAAACTGTCCGCTGTCGGTCGTCGCCGCCGCACGGAATATGTGACGCGGCCAAACCATTACTTTGCAGCGCACAGGCATATGACGAGCACGCGTCAGCTTGATACCATCGAAGGGACACAGATATTTTGTCTGGACCTGTGAGACAACCGCTTTTGCGGCATTGACGCCCGAGCAGTGTATGTATGCGGGAGCTGACGAATTGCCTCAAAGTCTTGACATCGGAACTGCTCACGCAGGCGTCAAAGACTAGCGCCCCGCGTTCCTGGGCCGATATGCAAGCAACGCTGGAACGTTCACGTCCTCATCTATTTCGGGCCAGAATATCTGCTCATGGTCAAGAGAGATGGCAAAGTGTTCGCGCTCGGCTGCTGTGGCTGCCTGCAGCACGGGAAACCAGTCCAGCGGAAATTGAACAGCGGGACCCTCGGACATGTCGAGAAACAGGTGCACGCTGTCAAAATGCACGTCCACCGCAGTGCGCTCCATGGTCGCCTCCTCCATCAGAATCATCTTAAAGATAGGTCGCGGCAAAGCTGCGTTCAAGAGTGCATGTAGTTCGAGAATCCAGCCAGAATGCTCGATGCTTCGACGGCCAGCGGTTCGCATGCATGTGAGTCAAGACTTATCCACTTGCGTTGCGGACAGGATGAGTTATCCACAAAATCTGTTCACAAATCTGTGCATAACCCGTCCGAAGGTGTCCAACGGGTAGACCGGCTTCGCTGTCAGCATACCGGCTCAAGCTCAAGCCCACGCCCGCGTAGCTGCTCAGCCGCGGACGTGGCGGTATCGACCGGAAAGGTCAGCCCTTTGAATTCATGGAGGAACTTTTCGAAGCCTGCTTGCATGCCGACCGCATCAACCGTTGTCAGATGATTCCGTGTGCAAACACACAGATTCTAGCGACGCACTGTATCGGACAAAACGAAAGCAGTGCGGTGAAGTTCACATCGCCAGCAGGCAGATTGAGACGGAAAAGCGCCGAGCGCTCTTATCAGGCTCTAGCCTTGCGCAGGCTGACGCAGGGCAACGCGCGACGAAGCGATACAACCCTGGACAGGTTGACAGGCATGTTCGTTGCGGAAAACAGGTTGTCTCCGGACTGGTTACATGTCTACTATCCTGCTCGTCGATAATGAAGTGGATTCGCTTTGGCTGCTCCAGATTATCCTGGAGGGGAGCGGTTACCGCGTACTCCTCGCGGAAGGCGGGGAGGCAGCCCTTGACAGGGCAGCGCGGTACCTTCCCGATTTGATTGTCACTGACTGGAACATGCCAGGTATGGACGGAATTGCCTTGTGCGAACGGTTGAAGTTTTACCCCGCACTTGCCCTGATTCCCGTGGTCATGACGTCCGGTCGGGTCCCGCCAAACGAGAAATCCACGCTGTGGAATGTCTTTCTTTCCAAGCCCGTCGACATGGATGCCTTGGAATCCGCCATTGATTCGCTTTTGGCGAAGCGCTTGTGTCGCCCCCGAACCCGAATGAATGTGCCCGCTCCGGCCCCTTCCCGGTGGCAACCAATTTCTTCAAAACTTTGGATGTAGTTGCCAGTGCTCGCAGCTGTCACTGACGATGGAGTTCGGCAAATGAACTTCATTGCCTTGAAAGCAGGAGACGCACGCTTGCGGCCGACAGCTCGGGAATGTCCCTTGCGCGTCACCAGATACCTTTTTTCGAAGGAGGTGAATCATGGGCTCAATCAATCCGCAAGGTGGCACCCGACGCGGAGCTGACATCGTTGGCGGTGGCATGGGTGAAGGACCGGGGCCGGACATCATGGCCGCAGCAACGCTCGATGGGGACAAGGTCATGTCCTCTGATGGCGAACACGTCGGGAAAATCTCAGACATCATGCTCGACGTCAGGAACGGACGCATCGCCTATGCAGTACTTTCTGAGGGAGGTTTCCTCGGAATGGGTTCTAACCTGCATGCCATCCCGTGGAGTGAGGTCGGTTGAAAAAAGTGGACGCCAACATTCCGTAAAATTGAGGAATGGAGGCATTGATGAACCGAATCCCCAAGGCTGTGTACACGAAGGAATTTCGTGAAGAGGCGGTAAAGCTGGCAATGATCGATGGCGTCGGCGTGTCCGAAGCCGCGCGTCGATTGTCGATTTCGATGAAGACGTTGGCAAACTGGGTTCGTGCCGCAAAGGCCGGCAAGCTGGAGAACGTTGGACAGTATCAGAGGCCTCTGACAGAGGTCGAGGCCGAGCTGGGGCGGGTCAAGCGGGAATTGGCCGAAGTAAAGATGGAGCGCGATCTGTTAAAAAAGTTCGCGACGTACTTTGCGAGGGAGTCGCGGTGAGGTACGGCATAATTGAACAGATGCGACAGCAATATCCAGTGCCTCCAATGTGCCGGTTCCTGGGTGTGTCCACAAGCGGCTACTATGCATGGCGCAAACGGCCTCCCTCGATGCGCGCTCAGCAAGAGCCCCGATACGAAGCGCAAGTTCGTGCCGCTCACGAGCGTACCCGAGAGACCTTTGGTCCGGAACGGCTACAGAAAGAGTTGGCTGGTCGCGGCGTCCAGATCGGTGTTCACCGCATCAAGCGTTTGCGCACGAAGCTCGGCCTTCGCTGCAAGCAAAAACGCAAGTTCAAGGCGACAACAAATTCGACGCACAACCTGCCAGTCGCACCGAATATACTGGACCAAGATTTTAGTGCGAGTGAACCGAACCAGGCGTGGTGCGGCGACATCACCTATATTGCGACCGATGAGGGATGGCTTTATCTGGCTGGCCTCAAGGATCTGTTTAGCGGGGAGCTAGTCGGCTACGCGATGAGCGAGCGTATGACAAAACAGCTTGTAATGCAGGCTCTATTCCGTGCTGTCGCGGCACACCGACCACCGGCCGGCCTTATTCACCACACGGACCGCGGCAGCCAGTACTGCGCTCACGCATACCAAAAGCTCGTCAAACAGTTCGGCATGGAGGCATCAATGAGCAGACGGGGAAATTGCTTCGATAATGCACCGATCGAATCGTTTTGGGGCTCACTGAAGAATGAGCTTGTCTATCATCGAAAGTTCGCAACCCGCGCACAAGCCCAGAAAGAAATCACGGAATACATCGAAATCTTTTACAACCGGCAACGAACGCAGGAGCGGCTCAACTATCTGTCGCCTGCTGCTTTCACGCAGCGATTCCATTTGAACAAAATCGCTGCTTAACCCGTTGGCGTCCACGGATTCCGACCGACCTCAAAGCTCCGGCATCGAGCAGGTCAATCAGGCAGTCTCACTGATGGATGAGGTTACGCAGCAAAATGCGGCCCTAGTCGAGCAGGCGTCGGCCGCCGCGGCCTCGCTGGTTCGGCAGACGGTCGAGTTGAAACAACGGATTTCTTTTTTCAAGGTGAGGCCGCTAGCAATTCCGCTTCGAGGTATTTGAACAGACCGTACGAGAACGCTCGTCCTCTTACGATATATCCGTAGCGCGGTCGCGTCGACGTCATTTTACCGATCGCGTTCGAGCGGCTGCGTCTGAGGACCAGACTCAGCTTGTCGACCATGTAAGGTCAACACCAACCGCCGGGTTCAACCGAAAAGCGGTCGTCCGAGCATCGGGGGTGGCTGTCGCTTGATGGCCGAACGCAGGCTGCCCCCTGCAACTTCTTTCATCTCACGCATAGTCGGTGCGGACCTCGGATCGAGCACTGATTGAAACTTCAAAGGACACCGGCACTTGGGAAGGGGAAGACATGCATTTCATCCCAACGACCAGACGAATTTTCGAGCAGGGCCACAGAAGTGCATTCCGTTTGAACCAGCGGCGAAGCACCGAGCCGCCACTCCAGTTCCGCGGCTGCAACTTTCGCGTGTGACGGATCGCCGTGAGCCACGGTGAGGTGCGGAACGATTTCTCGGTGTTCGCCACCGTAGGGACGAAATGCGGGGAAGCGCCTGACAAGCGCTGTAGTCAATGCGACGAAGGGACTTGCTGGGGCGGGTAAAAGGTAGGTCGTGGTGGGAAACCGTCCAATCTCACCCAACGAAAAGACGAAGGATGGCACCACACTTAACGCTTCCTGGGCCTGTTGAAGCACGCCTGGCGTTATTTCCTCGGGCGGCATGAAGGGAAAAAGTATCGTGATGTGTGCAGGGACACCCAGCTTGGCGGCCGAGTCGAATTGGTCACGCAAATCTCCAACCACTGACTCAACCGCGGGGACCTTAGCGACAAACGCCGATGCTGACATATGGTGAATTCTCCCGCATAACTCAAACTCGAACGGTTACGTCGCGTCGAACGGGCTGTCAAAACCCAAAATTCCTCAGGAGGGAATTCCGCGATTGTTGCTTATCTGGAGGTCGATGTCGAACGTTCCGAAATTGGTTGCACTGAGACGGATGACGGCCGTCTCAGGTCGACCCGATTCGGTCAGGCGTTGTGTCGACTACCCCTCTTCGCTCGCAATCAGTTGCGCCATCCTGGCTGAACTGCCACCTCGGCGAGGCACATCTATCTCGATCATCGGACCCACGGCGAGCCTGCGGTAACCTGACGATTACTTGCGGGCGAATTGGGCGCTCGAAGAAAAGATGATCATCGACTTCGGCGGCGCTCGTCATTCAAACGCAAACCGGTGAAATCACCTGGGAGCTTCCGCGCCTAAAAGATCGTCAACGATGCGTCCCGCGGCGCTGTAGCCAGTCATCAAAGCCTCCCCTTCAGTCGAAAAGGACCGGCCGCTGGAATCCCCGAGACGCAGCGGCGAAAATATAGCAACCTGTGCTCCCGTTCGGGCGATTGTGACGACCACCACGTAGGTGGCTAACGCTCGCTCATCCTTCAGAGCCCCACTGAAATCGGATTGCACGGTGACCTCGATCGTGAAATCCTTGTACAGATAGGTCCGTAGCATTCGACCCTCCAGAATGGTTAGCCGCGCCGGCACTCACGCACTCGAGGCATGCCCTCCAGCCATGCGCATATTGCCTCGTACTCGCTGGCTGTCACCCGCGGCAGCGCGATGGATACCTCGTCGAGATCCGCATCATCCTGAGATTGTCGCGCGATAGACTGCTTCACGCGCACACTTCCGTTGCCCAAAACTCGGTGCAGCCGTCGAGCGACATACTGCCGGGATCCACCAACACGTGAATACTGCGTTGCTGCTGCACTGCGAGAAACCGGCGTTCAAGCGGCTTAACACCGGCGAGAATATCGAGAATGATGATCGTTGCACCGAACGCCGCCGCATACATGTCCCCGCCGACGGCCAGACCGATCTCCGCCACCGACTACAAGCTGGCAGCCGTCGTCAAACCGCGCACAACCCCACCCCTGAGGAGGATCGACCGGGCACCACGAAAGCCAATTACCGATACCACTTGCGCAGCCACCCGGGATGGGGTCAAGGATGACGCTTGCCTGCTGAGACCAGCATCGTCAACGAAGCACCGACCCACACCAGCATGTGAGTGCGCGGGCCGGCAGCGCAGTTCAGCCGCGTCCTTTCGAAACCGATGACGCTGCCAGGCGCTGCAGTGCGGACCGGTCGCGACAATAGCGCGATGTCGCTGATCATCGTTGCTTCCCTTTCCTTTAAGCCATCGGCCCGCCCAAAGTCACCGCAGCAGGTCGGCTCGCGGCTCCCGCGAAATTAATCAGTCCTGGTTGCGTGGTATGTGCTTTCAGAAGCACGCGGAGTTCGTCGGTAAGTCTCATGGTGTCCTGATAAAGTGTTGATGGTTCCACGCGCACGAGATCGCCGACGTGCACCAGTCCTGTCGATGCCGCGAGCGATATCCCCAACTGACTGTTCGGGTGTGGATCGGCTGCACCGCGTGAAGTTCATCACGCGGATCACGTCGGTCCCGGGCGGCGGTTGAGGCGATCGCTCACGCCCCGGGATCAGCCTCACCGCAGACGTTGGGAAGCGATGCCTGCGCAGGGTGGAGCGAAGCGACCATAACCGACGAAAGGGTACTCAATCGACTGGCGATTGCGGCCAGATCCTCGGGTGACACCGACTCGAACGTGACCGTCATTTCGTCAAAGTTGTGCTTTTCGTTGTGGCGAAGCCGGGTCCGTTTCGCCTGCGCGGCGTGTTGTCCCAAAGCCTGCCAGACCGGAACGATCCTCAGTTGACCTGCGGCAGCCCGCACCGTGATGCTCGACGGGGTGGCATCAGGCGGATGCTTGTCTGGATATGTCATTTCAGTGATCCCCAGGTCGACGGTTGCCCGTTGCCTTGTTGCCGTGGTCGCCCGCGCATCGCGCCGGCAATGTGTGGATCGCTTGTCACGTTCGCTGCCGGGCGACATCGGCCCGGATCCTCGTTTCTGGCAAACACGAACGCGCGCCCGCAGACGGGCGGCGCTGTCAACGCCGACGCCGCATCACGTCCCAGCAGTGACGATGAACCATCCGCCTGAGCAGTCGCTCCCGCAGATGTTCGCGGCGATAGTGGTCCATGACCAGCATCGCTGCGATTGCGAGCGCAAACGAACCGACAACCACGCCCATCCAGGATTCGATCATGGCGAACTCCTTTCTGCCTGCGACTGTCCATTAAAAGTTCAGGGTAGGCGGCGACAACCGGCAATCGCAATACATCATCTCGCATTCCTCAGTGCATCGGCAATGCCGTCCAGTTTCGTCAACAACACTGATGCCTGAGCAACGGTGGATCCGGAAATTGCCGGTCTAGCCAGCAACGCATTGATCCGGATTCGCCAGTACTCAGGTTGCATGACCGGGACTTCCCGGCCAACGTCATCGAGGTTCTGGACCAGCCGCTCAAGTTCAAGCACCATCCTGCGGATATGAAAGAATTCCTGCTGCTCATGGTTCTGCGCCATCGCGTGCCTCCGCCAGCTCTTTTTCGCGCTTTTCCAGGTTGCGTATTGATGCGCTTCAGCACCGATGGAATGCGGCGCGATACGAGTGGATCGCCGCCAGGTCTCGCACCGGAACGACGATTCCCCCAGAACATGCGGAAGCGCAGCATCGCCTGCTCATCGCCACAAACGAAGATCGTTTGTGGCGATGACGCCGCGATCTGACGGCCAGCCGTCTCAATGCATATGCTGGCCACCGTTGATGGCAATGTTCGATCCGGTCACGAAACCGGCATCGTCCGAGCACAGGTAGAGAATCAACGCGGCGACTTCCTCCGGTTTGCCGAGACGACCGGCCGGAATCTGCGGCAGGATCTTCGTGTCCAAGATCTCCTGCGGGATCGCCGTGACCATCTTGGTGGCGAGATAGCCGGGCGAAACCGTGTTGACGGTGACACCTTTGCGCGCCACTTCCAGCGCCAGCGATTTGGTGAAGCCGTGCATGCCGGCTTTCGCCGCCGCATAGTTGGTCTGGCCGACGGAGCCTTTCGAACCGTTGACGGACGAAATGTTGATGATGCGGCCCCACCCGCGCGCGACCATGTCTTCGCACAGCGGTTTGGTCATGTTGAAGACCGAATCGAGGTTGGTGCGCATGACCGAGTCCCAGTTGACTTTGTTCATCTTCCTGAGCGTCATGTCCTGCGTAATACCGGCGTTGTTCACCAGAATGTCGACGGGGCCGACGTCAGCCTGAATCCTCGCCACGCAGTGCTGGCATGAGTCGTAGTCGGCCACGTCGACCGGGTACGCACGGAAGCTGCGGCCCTGGGCCTCCATGCTGGCAAGCCAGTCGGCCACGCCGGGGTTATTTGGTGAGTGAGTAACTACCACCGCATAACCCGCGTCATGCAGTTTCGTGCTGATCGCTTCTCCGAGGCCGCCCATGCCGCCCGTCACTACAGCGATTCGTTTAGTCATGCTTAAATCCGTAATCGTGATATATCTTGCGAGAATCATGAATATCCAATGGCCGTTCCGCACACACGGCCATTGGCTTTGCCACAATGCGTCGCCACCCAGCGGAGCTGGAGGACAGATTCAGCATTGTCTGAATTGCGCGGGTTTTTGTTGGCTTGTGGTATTGCGCGAATGAAACTCGGTCCGCCTGCGGGCCATAGTTCGCCTCGCGCGCGCCGTTTTACCTGATCTGAACGGCTGGTCGCGCTCAAGCGCGAGTGCCGTGTCCGTGCATCCAACTACGCATAGCGAAGCGGGGCGTGCTGACATTCAGGGCGACCATGGCGCTGTGCGAATGGCCGGGACGGAAGGGAGGTTTACCGCCCGCCGTGACATAAAGCTCGCAAAAGGAATGGAGCGTTCTGTGCAGCCTCCACCATTCCGTGCCCCCGCCGATCCGGCCGGACGCGCAGCACACTCCGGAAGCGCGGTCGTGCACGGTCCGACTCGTATGACCAGCCTGATCGGCTGGTCACAGCGCGCAGGCAGATACGCAGTGTCGCGACGACCACTGCGCCACCGGTCAATTACGACTGTTTTGCGACGCGCGCTACCTGCGCAGCGGCTTGCTGGTCAGCCTTCGAGGCAGCGGCGGCCGTGGCGGCAAAGTTGCCTTTAGCCACGTCGATGGCCTGCTCGGCGGCCTTGCGCACCGTCTCGTACGCAGTATCGGCCGCCGAAAACGCCGATTTGAGCGCTGCGGTCGTGCCTTCCGTACCAACTGGCGCGTTCTTGACGAGGTTGTCGACGAGCGTTTGGGTATTACTGCGGTGTTGTTCGTATTGCGCCTGTGCAACCTTCGCAAATTCGGCCTGGGTGTCCGATGCGATGTCATACAGATGACGGGTGTACGCCAGCGCCTTCTCGGCGGCCGGCTGCGTGGAACTGGCCTGGCGGGTGAGGAGCTCCACCGGAGTCTTGCCGGACAGCGCTTCCTGCCAGTTCTCTTCGCCTTCGGCAAGCGCTGACTTGCCGACCTGCAGGTTGAGTTCGACCAGTCTCTGAAAGCCCTGGAACGCCTGATTCGTCAGGGCGAACAGGATGGCAATGTTGGCGCGATGCGCCGCAACGAGTTGCTCGGGTGCGAATACGTTCATCTGTGCTCTCCATTGTTCAACTCAACACTCGCCCGACGGATGTCGGGCCGAAAAAGCCCGCTGCGGGATCGTGAGAGCCGGTCCACCGCCTTTCACCCGGCCCGGGCTTGTGCGGTACGTAATTAGAGAAAACATTCTAACTTTGTTAAATATATACACAATGCACTTCTTTATAGGTGTATACCCTAGTGCTACTAGAGGCCAATTGGCGGGACTGGCGAAAAGCGGTAGCCGTTGTGGTCAACTGCCGTTGGTCATCTCGTTGCGCAAACGAACGTTTAAGCTACGTCGGCGCGTGATCGATACGGCGGCCGGGCGAAGGTTGCGCAAACCAGTTGCGTTATCAATTTCAAAGGCAACAGGTTTGCGCACCGTCGAAGACGGCACGTGCCCAGCTTAACGTGCGCAAATTTCCGGATCTTGAGATGATCCTCTATCAGGGCAAGTTTGCATGTTAATTTCATCAGGAATCCTTAGTTTTACATAATGTTAATGATCAACATTTTTGGTGTGGGCGCCAAATTATAGTGTCGCATTTGAGCTAAATACAGATGTCGCAGCGCGCTGCTACGGCATGTCATGCTTTGCGTCCAATTCCTGTATAGGCTTGGTGTGGCACGACCGGAGACGATCACGCGCGAGGTGGACCGACTCAGGGTCATCCAGGGACATTGTCACAATGCCTTCGCGAGCGCTATCTGAAGGGGCAATATTTGTCAGCCCTTCATTTAATCCACTCCATGCCGATAACTCTCTCATGGCGCCGGCTGCGGCCCAAAACGGCCAGCGTGGCGTTAATGAAAGCACTGCAGGGAGTAAAGATATTGAAAAATCTGTCGATCAGATTACGTTTGCGAATGGCGGTCACCTTTCTTGCGGCGCTTGTAGTGACCTTGGGCGTCGTGGCGCTGGTCGGCATGCAAGGGGCAGTGCTTAGTCTTCGCTCAGTGTACGGTGACGCACTGGTCGGTGTCCGCCTGCTTGGCGACACCGAGATCCAGATCGGTCGCGCGCGTGCGGTAGTGCTGCGCGCACCGCTTGCCCCGACGCCTGACCTGGTTGTCGAGGACCTGGCAAAGGGCCGGCAGTACTGGGCGGCCTCGGATGAGGCATGGCGCACGTATCTGGCGAGGCCCTCCGATGACGAGGCGACGCATCTCGCTATGACCGTGTCAGACAAACGCAAGATTCTTGAAGAAGCGTTTGCGGCGTTTTCGAACATCGTACGCGACACCCGATCCACGGACTATTACACCGAAGCGACCCGCGTTGGCAAAGCATATACCGCCTTCGTTAGCGCGAACGACGCACTGAAAGCGCTGCTGAACGCACGGGGCAAGCAGGCTTACGAAGACGCCGAAACTGGGTATGCAAGACTCACTACAGTTGCCTATACCTTGATCATATTTGCACTCGTGTCGTCCTTTCTCACGGCATTGGCGTTGACCCGCGCGATCAACCACCCACTCGATGCGGTGCTGAAACATTTCACCGAAATGGCCGAAGGGGATCTTCGCCGCGAGGTGCTGGTCTCTTCGAACGACGAAATGGGGCGGTTGCTGTATGCGCTTGCGGACATGAAGTCGCGCCTCTCCGAGACAGTAGCGACTGTTCGCTCGGGCGGTGAAACAATTACCGTTGCCGTCAGCGAGATCGCATCGGGCAACATGGATCTCTCTGCGCGCACCGAGGAGCAGGCTGCGTCGCTTGAAGAGACAGCCGCGAGCATGACCCAGTTGACCGAGACGGTAAAGCAGAACGCTGACAATGCCCGGCAGGCGAACGCGCTGGCGACAAAGGCCACGGACATGGCCGATATAGGTAACGACGCAGTTCAAGCCATGGTCGGGACAATTGGAAAGATCAGCAGTAGTTCAAGCAAGATTTCCGAAATCACCGGCGTCATTGAAGGCATTGCTTTCCAGACAAACATTCTGGCACTGAATGCTGCTGTTGAAGCTGCTCGTGCTGGTGAACAGGGTCGCGGCTTCGCAGTGGTTGCCAGTGAGGTTCGCAGCCTGGCCCAGCGGTCCGCTACCGCCGCGAAGGAAATCAAGGACCTGATCGGCTCATCCGTAGCCGTGATTCAGGAAGGCTCGAAACAGGCGACAGAAGTTGAGGCCAACATGGGGCAGGTCAAGCAGGCCATCAAGCAGGTTTCCGATATTGTCGGGGAAATCGCCGCCGCTTCTGAAGAACAAAGCCGTGGTATTGAGCAGGTAAACCAGGCTGTTGGTCAGATGGACGAAGTGACGCAACAGAACGCTGCGCTCGTTGAGCAGGCAGCGGCTGCGGCTCAATCACTTGAAGGCCAGGCTGCGCATCTCAAGAATGCAGTTGCGGTGTTCAAGGTTGCCGATACGGGGAGTCTACGTCACGCATAGCAATGCCGTAACGCAAACCTCGCTTGCCTGCCTCCACGATTCTCGCCACGCGCCGGCGTTGCCACGTCAAGTTTTTCGCGACGCTTCTGCAACAGGATGTCGACGTCGGCACCGTGCTGATTGGCTGCTCGCCACAACAGTTGGCCAACACCGCTCACGGCTTCGGAGTCAGGTGTTCATGCACTGACAAGCCGGTCGGCCCGCCGAAGTCCTTCCCGTCCCTGCTCCTGGTGACAAGACCCCGGTGATTGGGCGGCAAGTCTGAGGTCGCGCGGGGTTCTTCCGCATGGCACGCACTACCTGGAATGTATGCGCCGTGACGTTGCAGCACGTCCGCCTTAGACTGATAGACTCTCGGTAGGTCGGCCACAACCGGCCGGTGTCGGGCGGGCCGCCGTCGGAGCTGGAAACTGTCATTAGAGTCAAGTCTGACGTATCGGCGCGGGCGCGAAGCGCAGAATGAACGAAACGTTATGGCCGTCGGCGAAGGAGCCCACGACATACTCAGGCACGACGGCGAGTCGCATATGTATGTAAAAGTTCGTTCCTTCACGACAGCCGGGGTCGAACGTGCGCATGAGGATTAGGGGCATCCCCTTATGGGGGTGGGCGGCCGCAGCGGCGCTGTACTTTGGCGTCGCAGCGATCGCCGTCGAATTCGTGTGGGACCGCGCGATCGACGTGCTGGCAGAGGTCGGTGCCCATCGGCTCGCCTTGTACGCCGCCGATCTGCAAAGCGAACTGGTGAGGTACGAGATGCTACCCGCGATCGTTGCGCGGCAGGAAAGCGTGCGCGTATTGTTGAGCGCCTCGTCCCCGGCACCGCCAGATCTGCTGCAAACCGTCAATACCTATCTCGAGGCAGTGAATCGCGAAGCCCGCAGCGTCGCCGTGGACGTCATCGACCTGCACGGGTCGGTCATTGCGGCGAGCAACTGGAATCTGCCGGTGAGCTTCATTGGCACCAACGTATCGTATCGGCCGTACTTCAAGGACTCTCTGGCGCACGGCTCGGGCCTGTTTTTCGGCATCGGTACGAACACGGGCATACCCGGTCTGTATTTCGCGAGCGCGGTGCGCGATGGCACAGTGCCAATCGGCGTTACGGCAGTGAAGGTCAGCCTCGATGCGCTCGAATCCGCATGGCGAACGCCGGCCGAAGCAGCCATGGTCGTCGACGGCAATGGCGTAATCGTGATTTCGACGGTGCCTGCGTGGAAATTCATGGCACTCCGGCCCGTCACGGCGGCGCAGCAGAGCCAGATCCAGGCCTAGCGGCAGTATGCGGGCCGCACGGTTCAGGCGCTGCCCCATCGGCGCCTTGGCGACTGGAGTTCCACGGCCTGGTTTGCAGGCTTTCCCGATTGGACCCGCCCCGACCATGACCGGCGCTATCTGGTGGTAACGCGACCCGTGCCTCAGACTGACGAATCGATCATGGTCCTGCTCGACGTCGCCGGAGCACGACGTCAGCAGCTCATCGCGCTCGCGTTTGTCACGGGCGGCTTCCTGATCGCGGGGCTCTACTGCCTCTATGCGATCCAGCGTCGCCGCGCAGTTGCAGAAAAACTCAAGGCCCAGGGCGCGTTGCGCAGCGCCAACGACCGGCTGGAGATCACGGTTCAGCAACGCACGGCAGCATTGACGCAGGCCAACGAAAGGATGCAGCAGGAGATCGAGGAGCGCACGCGCACCGAGCAGGATCTGTTCGAATCGCGTGACCAGTTACGCGAACTATCCGCGCACATGGAGGCCATTCGGGAAGAAGAACGCAAACGCATCGCGTTGGAAATTCACGACGAACTGGGTCAGTTGCTGACGGCACTTAAGATGGACGTTTCGCTGCTGAAGATGCGGCTTGGCGATGACCCCGACGCGAAACGGAAGGCGGACGACATGCGCGAACTCGTCGAGAAAACGATCTGGATGGTGCGCAACGTCGCTAACCATCTTCGGCCGGCGGCGCTGAACTTCGGGATCGTTCCGGCACTCGAGTGGCTGGTCGAGGACTTCGGCCAGCGCAACGGCATTCCGTGCCAGTTGCGCATCAATGGCGGCGAGCCGGCGCTGCCTGACGCCTGCGCGACCGTGGTGTTCCGGATCGTGCAGGCTTCGCTGACCAACATTTTGCGTCATGCGGGTGCCACGCGGGCCGACGTCGCGCTGATCAGCACCGCGGCGGCGCTCGACCTCCGCGTCAGCGACGATGGCCGAGGTTTCGATCCGGCGACGGCGTGCAGCGGCAATTCGTACGGCCTGCTCGGCATGCAGGAACGCACGCGCCTGATCGGCGGGACGATGACAATCGACAGTGCGGCCGGCAAGGGCACAGTCATTGGTATACATATTCCGCTCACGGTTGGGGCAGACAACGATCAAACATCGGAATAGTTTGGGATGCAGATGGAAATCGAGTCTGCGTTCTCGAGTCGCCGGCATCGGTCGTTCGGGGTTTGCAGCGGGAGTTGCGGGTTAACACCCATGATTTCGCAGCAGCACAGAAAGCTGGCGGAAGGAATCCGGTTTCTATAATCCGATTCAACAGGCCGCGGGCCTGCCATCAGCACAACGTGGGATACAGCGATGAAAGATACCGAAATCGACCGGTGGCCGTTTACGGTCGTTATGTGTGTCTGTCTGGGTGGTCTGCTGTTGAAGGCGTATGCGTTCGGGCAATACGCTTCCCCGCTTGATGGCGCGGTAGCTCGCACATGTAGCGACTTGCTGGTCTTTCTCGGAGGTGTTGGCAGTGCCGCACTTCTTTGTATCAGGCTCTTCGGTCCGGCAAGGGTTGAGAGCATGCTTTTCTGGGTGTTCCTCGCGGGAATCATCGGCGCTGCGATCCTGTTTTGCCGGGGCACCTGACAGAAGACATGAACATGGCGCGCATCATTCATCGACGGAGGAATTGGCGATGACCGAAGGCAGAATGTCTCTACGTGCGGTCATCGACAAATGGGTTGGACGTACGGCGACGAATCCCATGAGGGTCATCCGACATGGTAATGCACGATCGAGGCGCTACGTGCACGTCTCGCTCTCAGGGTCGCAGACGGCGCACATGATCTTCTTTTTTCGTCACGATAACGGTAGCTGGAATGTCTTCCCGCCAGAGACTCAACGCCCCGCGATGATTCATTTGCAATACGGGCCGCATGACGCGCAGTGATATCCCGGTGGGCTTCGCATCCGCAGACGATTTGTCGCATGGGCGCTGAAGCCACCAGCAGAATCCCTTGATCAGATCACAGGCCGGCGCGCATTGCGACGCTTCGCTGCGATGTAGCCACCGGCCTTTCAACCACGAGGAGACACTTCGTGCAAACCGCTTCACACACCTCACCGCCGGCAGCCTCGCCGGCGCAGCAACTCGCAATCAAGCCCCGCTTCTGGCCCGAGGGCTGGTGGAAGCTGATGGAATACCGGATCGGCATCATTCCGTTGCCCGTCTACGTGATCCTGCTCGCGCTGATTACCGGTTTCGCGATCACCGGCAAGGTGCCCGGCGAGATCTCGATGGCCATTGCCGTATTGGCCTTCTTCGGCTTCACTTGCGCGGAACTTGGCAAGCGTCTGCCGATCGTGCGCAACATCGGCGCCGCCGCGATTTTCGCGACCTTCATTCCGTCCGCGCTGAGCTACTACCACCTGCTGCCCAAGCCGATCCTCACGCTCACGACGGATTTCACGAAGTCGACCAATTTCCTGTACCTGTTCATTGCGTCGATCATCGTGGGCAGCATTCTGAGCATGGACCGGCGCGTGCTGATCCAGGGCTTCATCAAGATCTTTGTTCCGCTCGCGCTCGGCTCGGTCGCGGCCGGCATCGTCGGGACGCTGGTGGGTACGGTGCTCGGGCTCGGTGCGCACCATACGTTTTTTTATATTGTGGCGCCGATCATGGCGGGCGGCGTCGGCGAGGGTGCGATCCCGTTGTCTGTCGGCTACTCGGAGATCCTTCATTTGCCGCAGGGAGACTTGTTCGCCCAGGTCTTGCCGCCGGTGATGCTCGGCAGTCTCACTGCGATCGTGTTCTCTGGCTTGCTCGATAGAGTTGGAAAGCGGTTTCCTCATCTGACCGGCGAGGGACGTCTGCAAGTCGGCGAGGAAGACGAGATGGGCCCGGTGCAGGAGGAAATACGCGGACATGTGGACGTCTCGCACATTGCGGCGGCGGGCATTACCGCGATCACGCTATACCTGCTCGGGCTAATGTGCCGTAACCTGTTCGGGCTGCCCGCACCGGTCGCCATGCTGTTTCTCGCGGTGCTGGTCAAACTGGCCCGCGCAGTGTCGCCGCCGCTGCAGGAGGGTGCCTTCGTCGTCTACAAGTTCTTCTCGACGGCGGTCACCTATCCGCTGTTGTTCGCGATCGGCGTGGCGATGACACCGTGGGACAAACTGATGGCCGCATTCACCTTCCCCAACCTCGTGACCATTGTGGCGACGGTGGGTACCCTGATGGGCACCGGCTTCCTCGTGGGTCGCCGGTTGAATATGTACCCCATCGATACGGCGATCGTGAACGCGTGTCACAGCGGTCAGGGCGGCACGGGCGACGTTGCCATCCTGACGGCAGCCAATCGTATGCAACTGATGCCGTTTGCGCAGATTGCCACGCGAATAGGTGGCGCAATTATCGTCACGCTGACGTTGATCGTGCTTGCACACATCGGATAATGAATCGCCATTGACGGTTTCCAGGAAAGCGTCTCCCCTCTTCGGAGCTACGTTGGAATCTTCGAACTTTAGTCGCATGCGGTCGGCCAGCGTCGCGCGGCTCAACTGCGGCATTCTCGCGGCGCTCTTCTTCGCCGGCGCCAATCCGGAAGCGCGGGCAAACGATGCTCACCCCTTCGTGCATCCGGGCTTGCTTCACACCCAGAAGGACTTCGACCGGATGCGCGTCAAGGTCGCGCACGGCGATCAGCCCTGGCTCGCCGGCTGGCAAAAACTCATCGCCAATCGACATGCGTCGCTGAACTGGAAACCAAATCCGCAGGCGATCGTCTGCCGGGGTGCGAACGGCCACCATGCCGAGAACTATGCCGCGCTCTTCGACGATGGCGCAGCCGCCTATGCGCTCGCCTTGCGATGGAAGATTTCCGGCGATGCCGCGTATGCCGCAAAGGCGGTTGAGATTCTGAATGCCTGGTCGTCGACCCTGACTGCAATCGACGGCACATCGGACAGGTTCCTGGCCTCGGGAATTTACGGCTATCAGCTTGCGAACGCCGCCGAGATCCTGCGCAATTATCCAGACTGGCGCCCAGCCGACTTCGACCGCTTCAAGACCGCGGTGCTGACGGTCTTCTATCCGATGAACCACGACTTCCTCGTTCGCCACAACGGCGCGAAAATCGATCACTACTGGGCGAACTGGGACCTCGCGAACATGGACTCGATGCTTGCGATCGGCGTGCTCACGGATCGCCACGACATCTACGACGAGGCCATCGGCTATTTCAGGCACGGCGCCGGCAACGGTGCGATCGGCCATGTCGTGTGGAAAATCTACGATGGCGGAATCGGGCAGGTGCAGGAGAGCGGACGAGACCAGGGCCACACGATGCTCGATATCGCGCTGCTCGGCACGTTCTGCCAGATGGCGTGGAATCAGGGCGACGATCTGTTCGGCTATGACCACAATCGCTTTCTGCTAGGCGCTGAGTACGCGGCCCGCTACAACCTCGGTCACGACGTGCCCTACACCGCGTACACCAACAGCGATGTCACCCAGATGACCATTTCCGACAAGTCTCGCGGCGATGAGCGGCCGATCTGGGAGCTTCTGTACAACCACTACGTTGTGCTCAAAGGCATGAGCGCACCTGATGTGGAAGCCTTCGCGAAAAAGGTGCGCGTGGAAGGCGGTGGGGGCGACTACGGCCCCAACAGCGGCGGCTTCGACCAGCTTGGTTACGGAACGCTAGCCTTCACCTTGAAGTAGCTCGGTTCGGGGGACGCCAGGCGGTGCTCGCCCACGCGTCTGCCAGCACCGCCTGACGACTGGTTGCGGGTTTTCCGTTGGGGCTTAATTTGTCTGCGAGCCCCGTTGGGACCGGTTGTGGCGCTTTGCGCAATACAATCGGTTAAAGTCCGGATTTGCGAACATAACGAATGATCGGAAGTCAATACCGGCAAGCGATTGCAACGAAATTGAACCTTGAGCAGTTTGAACAATTTGTCTTGCAGCATCTGAGCCGAAGCAGGCGTGGACCCGCTCCAATGCTCGCGTTGCACACGACTTTCAATTACATCCTGCACCTGCTTACATCGGCTGCCAGTGGAAGGCACTGGCGATCAAGATGACCGCCCGAGGCCGTCCCGAGATTCACTACACGCGCCTCTATCGGGCACTGCGACGCTGGCAGGCCGATGGCTGCATCGACAGAATATTTGCGGGCTCAGTGCGCAAGCTCCATGTGGACGGACGGTTTGACCTGAGTGTCATCCACGGCGACGGCACCACCATGGCGGCGAAGAAAGGCGGCGACAACCCGGGACACAGCGGACACAAACATCTAAAGGGCGATAAAATTGTCGCCTTCTGCGATGGGGAACTGCAATGTTATCGCTCCATCCTTTGCCGCAGCAGGCAATCGCAATGAATCGCCCTTGCTGCGTGATGCGCTACCCAAACTGAATGAGATGGCCCGCACCGTCGGCATGGACCTACGCGGTTCAACGGTGAGCCTGGACGGCGTCTGCGACTGCCGGGCCAGTCGTCGGGCCATCTTCAACCGAAACATGCGTCCCAATATTCCCGAAAATCGGCTGGACCGTGAAACACCCAAGCGCGGCCGCAGGCGGCACTTCGACGCGGCACTTCGACGCGGCGATCTTCGAGGAGCGCTTTCGCACGATCGAGCGGGTGTTCGCCTGGGAGGACAAATTTCGGCGTCCGCTGCTTCGCTTTGAACGGATTAGTCAGGTGCACTATGCGTTCAGGACGCTCGACCACACATTGATCAATCTGCGGCACTACTGCCGCAGTTAAGCTCGCGCACCGCACGCCGTGTTTTCTCGCGGCGCATCGTGCCGTGGTTGCGCTCGACTGCAACATCCCGACACATTCGCGAAACGACTCATCTCTTCGCACCTCACGTCTGATCATCGTCATTCATCATTGCTCGCAGGCTCTCACAACCATGCTACGGCCGATCAGGCTCGAAATCCGCAACCAGTTGTACATCCTGTCGAGCGCCGTGTTGGCCGTTTCCAGGCCCGCAATCGACGTCGCGATCACAAGCATCAACGCGGCCGTGTAGCCGGCAATCGTGATGGTCCGAGCGGTCCGGATAGTGATATTTCTGAACATGGCTGTCTTCCTCGACCCGGCGAGCCAAAAAAAAGCGGCGGGCGGATAAGTCCGCCGCCGCTAGTAGGAGCACATCGATGAACGGTTCAGAGCGAATCTGATTCCTGGATCAGAAGCGCGTGCGCACGCCCGTGGTCAGTTCGAGCTGGTTGGTCGAGCCGAACGTGGATCCGACGGTGTAGCCGCCATGCAGCCTCATGTAGTCGCCGGCCAGATACACTTCAGTGCGCTTCGACAGGTGATAGAACGCCGACCAGTACAGCGTTTCCTTGTAACCGTTGTGAAGGCCTGACGTCGGGTCGAAAGCGCCGATGTTCGCGTTCGGGATATCGCCGTCGACGTTGTAAGCGGCGTTCTTCACGCGCATCTGCTGATAGCCGAGTTCGTAGTCGAACGGCCCCTTGGGCGACAGCTTGAGCGACGCCGTCCAGGCGTTGTCCTGACGCTGGCCGAGCGCACCCTGATTACCCAGGTAACGGAAGTAACCCGCATTGGCGCGCAGAATACCGAACGTGTAGTTGCCGCCCACTGAGAACGTCTGGTTTGTAAAGCCGACGCGATTCACATGGCTATAGAAGCCCGACACGTCGAACGCGCCGCCGTTGTACCCGAGCGCTGCCTGGTAGTTGGAATTGGAGCCGAAACTCGTTGAGTTGCCGAATGCGTAGCCGGCGCTGGCGAAAATACCATTGCTGAACAGTTTCTTCCATGCCACGCCATTGTTATAGCGTGTGCCGGTCGCGCTGGCCGCGTAGAAAATCATCTGCTTGAAGTTATTCGAATTGGTCCAGCCGCCCTCTTCCGTCGTCAGGCGCGCCGAGCCGTACGCGTCGCCATAGATCGTCGATGCGTCGCGCGCGATCGTGTTCTGGAAACCTGCAGTGATCTTGCCGAACGTGTCGTTCTCGACGCCCACCCATGCGTCACGGTCGAAGATCTGGCCCGGATCTTCCATCTGGCCGTTGGCCACAACGAATTCGCTCTCAAGGCGGAAAATGATCTTCGTTCCACCACCGATGTCTTCCGCGCCCTTCAGGCCCCAGCGGCTGCCGCTGAACCACGGTTCGCCGTCGTTGCCCATACCAACGACATGATTGCCGTTCGCATCCGCGTGCGTCCGATAGGTCGGAAAGCTCAGGTCCATCAGGCCGTAAAGCTGGACGCTCGACTGTGCGTGCGCACCGGTTGCGGCAAAGGCGCCTGCCGTAACGGCCAAAGCCAGATACTTTTTCTTCAAGATCGTCTCCTCTGATTACAACGTTGAAAAATGTTCGTTTTGTCGCGTGGGAGGACTGCGGTCTGGATATCCAGATGACAGCGCAGGTCAACCAATGGGCGTAATCCTAATTACTTCGATCCTTCAGCCACCTTTCCCGTACCATTTGTACAACTAAGTGTAATCACTGATATCCGAAAATTTACGCAGCGGCCGTAGACCGTATCACTCCGATTCCGCCTGCGGTTCCCGGGTCGGGATCCTGAACTGGCGGATCTTGTGATACAGCGTCTTGCGCGGCATGCCAAGCGCAGCGCTGGCCGCACCGACATTGCCGTGATGGCGTTGCAGCATTTCTTCGATCAATAGCCGTTCGAAGCGTGCTATCTGTTCAGCAAGTGTGCCGGATATCCCCGCCGGGTTCGCATCAGAGATGAGCGTGTCGCCAACCAGGCCCAGCACGAAGCGGTCCGAGACGTTCTGCAGTTCGCGCACATTGCCCGGCCATTGATGTGCCATCAGTTCGGACACCTGCGAGACCGAGAGGGTCGGTGCGACTTGCCCAAAGCGCCGGGCCGCTGCGAGCACAAAGTGCTCGAATAACAAGGGAATATCTTCGCGGCGTTCGCGCAACGGCGGCAGCTCGATCTGCGCGACATTCAACCGATAGAGGAAATCCGACCGGAAGCGCCCTTCTTTCGCCAGTTCTGTCAGGTCCGCCTTGGACGCCGCGACGATCCTGCAGTCGACCGGAATTGACTCGTTGGCACCCAACCGCTCGATGTGGCGTTCCTGCAGAACACGCAGCAGCTTGATCTGCAGTGCAACCGGCATGGTTTCGATTTCGTCGAGAAAGAGCGTGCCGCCGTGAGCCCATTCGATCTTGCCGACCCGATTCTTGAGCGCGCCGGTAAAGGCCCCTGCCTCATGACCGAAGAGTTCGCTTTCAAAGAGCTGCTCGGGCAACCCTCCGCAGTTGAGCGCAACAAAATGACGGTCGCGCCGCTGACCGAAGTCGTGCAGCCCACGCGCAATCAGTTCCTTGCCGGTCCCCGTCTCGCCTCTGATGAGTACTGAAACAGAGGTATCCGCGAGCCGCAGGATTTTCTTGCGGACTTCGGCAATCGCAGGCGACTTGCCTAGCACCATGGCTTCGATACCGTGCCAGTTACGCAGCGCGTCTCGCAGACCCTCTACTTCGAGCGTAAGACGCCGTTTCTCAACGGCGCGTGCGACCCGGCTCACGATGTGTTCCGACGAGAACGGTTTTTCAATAAAGTCATAGGCGCCGCGGCGCATCGCGCCGACCGCTGTCGAGATGTCCGCATGACCGCTGATCAGCACCACTGGAATCTGCGCATCGACCGCCAGCACACGTTCGAGTAGTTGCAGTCCGTCGATGCCCGGCATCCGGACATCGGACACGATCACCACCGGTGCGCCCGGCGCGACCACGGCCAACGCCGCGCTCGCCGATTCATAGGCCTGAACCGGATAGCCAGCCAGCGCAACAGCCTGCTCGACGCCGAGCCGGACGTTCTCGTCGTCTTCGACCACTACAACACGAATCTCATCGCCCATTGGCTGTCCCCTGCACCGTTGCCGCCACAAAATCGATCCTGAACTGCGCGCCACCGCAGGGAAGGTTCGCAGCCGAGATACGGGCGCCGAAACCCTCGACAAGCCGCGATGTGATCGCCAGACCCAGCCCGAGGCCCCGCCCCCGCGGCTTTGTCGTTACAAACGGCTCGAACAGATGAGCCAGCACCTCGGGGGCGATGCCAGTGCCACTATCGGCGATAGTGAACACGACGCGGCCGTACTCGTCCGCCTCGTGTGCATCAATGGTAATCGTACGCCGCGCCTCAGGCGCGACCGCATCAAGTGCGTTGCCAAGCAGGTTGACGATCACCTGCTGCAACTGGCTCGGCTCCGCATACACTGTCGTACCCACAGCAACGTGCTTGTCGAGTTGCACCTGTTCGTCGCGAATCCGTGACTCGTAAATCAGGACGGCGTGCTCCACCGCTTCATTAAGCGACACGGGGACCCGTTCGATGCCCGGCCTGCGGGCGAAAGTCTTCAGCTCGCCGGTGAGTAGCGCCATGCCGTCGACCAGGCGCGAAATACGTTCGAGATTGGCGATCGCCGATGCGGGCTGATCGCGCTCAAAAAACGTGCGGGCGTTGTCGGACAGTGTCCTGATTGCGACGAGCGGCTGGTTCAGTTCATGCGTCAACCCCGCTGCCATCTGTCCTAGCACCGCGAGTTTGCCCGCATGCACCAGTTCCTGCTGCGAATCACGTAGTGACTGCTCTGCACTGATGCGTTCGGCGATTTCCTGTTGCATCCTCGCGTTGGCACGGGTCAGTTCAGCGGTGCGCTGCTGCACGGTGACTTCCAGGCGCTCGTTAGCGCCCCGCAGGGCATCCTGGGCGTTCAGCTTCTCGGCAATCGCGCGACGATGCTGGATTGCATACAGGCCATAGAGGCCGGCGATCAGGAAGAGCCCGGTGACGAACGCGAATGCGAGGTATTGCTGGTGCCGTGCCGGTGCGACGTCGAGTAGCACGATGATCGAATCGCCCGCTTGTGGCGCCGGTATAGACAGGGCAAGAAAGCGCCGGTAGTGGCCTGGATGGGTCCAGTCAGGAAACTGTGCAAACCAGCCCGCCATGCCCCAGTTGCCAAGCCGCCGATACGGCAGCGGCTCAACCGCTCGGCCCGCGTATTGCCGCGACGCCTGAATCTGCGTCTGCCGCTCCGGCGTGATGGGTCTCAGCGCCGTGAATTTCCACGCTGGAACCGTGGAGATAACAATCACGCCATTCGCGTCGACGACCATCGCCGCTTCGGCCGGCACCCTCCATGCGGATTCAAGCGCATCGACGCTGACCTTGACCGCCGCTGCGCCGATCGACCCGTCGGCCTCGCGCACCGCGCTCGCATAATAAAGACCTGGCACGCCTGTGTTGGTGCCGATGCCGAAAAAGCGCCCCGAGCCATGCGCGAGCGCATCCTTGAAGTACGGGCGATACGAAACGTTAGTGCCAACAAAGCTCAGCGGTTGATCCCAGTTGCTCGCGGCGATCACCGTGCCATGCGGCTCGATCAGGTACACCGCGACGCTTCGCGCCTCGCGGTTGACCTCGGCCAGGTAGGTATCGACAGCGTGCAAAACAGCCGGCTGCGCATCGGTTCGCGCGCGCAACAGCGCATGCACGCTGTCCTGCCGCGCAACGATGCCGGGCACCATTTCGTAGCGGCCCAGTTCACTTTTCAGGCTCGCGGCGTAGAGATCGAGACGGTAACTGCCGACCGTCGCGATTGCGCTAACGGAGCGCTGCCACGCAAGCTCAATCGCTACGCCAGCCACGCCGGCGTATAGCACCGCTGCGGCCAGCCATCCCCACAGCGGAACACCACACACTCTCACGTGCACGAACGACCTCATTGAAACCTCACAGGCGACTGACGCCGGCCAATTCTCGCAAATCGCCCATCCTGCGTACAGCCCGGCATACACCCCGTTCGCGGCTGCGGTTGTTCAACACCCTGGCCGCACCGGCGCGTCATCCAAAGTGCGCAAGCACGATCAGTGTCCCGGTGACAACGATTGCCCCGCCAATGCGGGTGGCGATCTGCGCGAACGGCATCAGTTGCATCCGGTTCGCCGCCGTCAGGATCGCGACGTCGCCGGTGCCCCCCTGACCGCTATGGCACGCGTTCACGATCGCTGTGTCGATGGGGTGCATCTTCAGCCAGAACGCCACCGCAAAGCCGCTCCCCATCAGCGTCACAACGGTTGCCACAATAGTGACGATATTGGCTAGAGTGAACGCCGCGACCAGTTTGTCCCACGGCGTCATCGCAACGCCGATCGCGAACAGCAAAGGGTAGGTCACCGCGGTCGAGAAGAACTTGTAGACGACAAAGGCGCCCTCCTGCAATGGCGGCGATACCGCCCGCGCGAGTTTGACCAGCACCGCGATGAACAGCATCGCGACGGGTGCAGGCAGTCCGAACAGGTCGCGGCACATCAGCCCCAGCAGATAGAGCGTAATGGCCGTGATGCCGGCTGCCGCGACGTGGGTGACGTCAACGTGTCCGGTGATTTCATCACGCATCGGAGCCATCTCCTCCTGCTCTCCAACCTGGAGGCGCCCTTGCCCGGTGAGGTGCGGCAAGCGTTTCCCGAGCAAGTCGAGCGCACCCGACAGGATAATCGCCGTGAGGCTGCCCAGCATCACCGGCGGCAGCACTTGCGCAAACAGCTCGCCTTGTGGCAGATGAAGAATTTCTGAGTAGCCAATCGACAGGGGAATCGCACCTTCACCGACACCGCCCGCCATGATCGGCGCGACGATGAAGAAGAATGTATGGTGCGCGCCGAGTCCTAGCGCGGTTCCGACAGCGGTTCCAACGATCGCAGCGGCGACAGAACCGACCGCGAGCGGAACGAAAATCTTCAGGAAGCCCTGGATCAGCACGCGGCGGTCCATGCTGAGAATGCTGCCGACAATGATCGATGCAATGAACAGGTACAGGAAGTTGGTCGACTTCGTGAAGTCCATCGTCAGCGTGAGGATCGGCTTCGGCAGAAAGTGGTAATAGGCCAGCGCGGACGGAATGAACGTTGCAAAAATCGCAGCCGCGCCGATATTGCGGAACAGAGGCAAGCGCTTGCCGATTTCCGCACACGTGAAGCCGAAGAATGCGAGTACTGCGATCGCCATCGATATCTCGCCAGGCACCTTGCCAGAGATCACAAAGCCGGCGATCAACGCGAACAGCACGACATAGATTGGCAACGGGATGATGCCGATTCGGATTTCCATCAGTTTCCACCAGCCCTCCGGCCAGAAGCGGGTGTGGGCTTCGATGACGGGTGCCGGTTCTGGCTGTGACGTGGGGGATGTGCTGTGCACGTTTGTCTCCTGACTGTTCAAGGGCTCTTAACGCCGCGCGATGACGCGTTACGGCTTTCGAGCTGATTAATACGCGTGACCATGCAGCGGATCGCTTGTCCGCTTTAAGGTCGCTTCCGAACGCGGGCTAGGCAGTCCCGATCGAAGGCGCTTGTCGGCAGATAAACGCAAGAGTCGGGCCAGCCGGCATCTATTTCTTCACGCCGCTATCTGCCTGTTATCGTTACGGTTTTTTTGACACGTGGCGCAGGACGATTGGCGCCCGGCTCAAAACTCAGAATTCAGCGGGCGGGGCAGGCTGAATTCTCAGCCACCGCAAAAAGCAGCGTCAACCAGGATCATCGGGGCGCCCGTGCCTTGACTCGAATGCGCATCACGGATGCCGCATGCACCGGCCTTTTCAATCTGATGCCCGGGGTCGCCGCTGCAGCGAGCCTATTGGCGTCGATGTTGTCGTCATGGCGGCCCCCGCCACCTCGTCGACACCGTGCTCGTCAGGTCCTTCAAACGGTGGCGTGCAACGAAAATCCATCGGCAAATCGTTGTCCTCCGCGAACCTCGAGACGAATTCAAAAGCGGCCGGGCAAATCAGCTGAAGATCACTGGAAACCAGCAGGTACTTGACGTCGGCCTGGACGATTGGCATGGCTAACCGTGTGCAGACGATATGAATGCCAGGCCGGCGTTCGCCAACGAACAGCGTGATGACGCCGGTCAGCCGTTCAGCCCAGTCGCCGGGCCGGAATGTCTTGCCGCTGAACGTGATGCCCTTGATCAGAAAGTGTTGGGTACCGAAATGTGCCGTCATACTTCTACAGCCGATTGCCCGAACGACGGGGCTCGTGTTCCAGCCCGCGCAATCGCGCAGGCAGACCAGCTAAATTGCCAGGTGAAGTGCCAGCTAAGTTGCCGGGTGAGGTCATTGCATAGTCTCCGTGAGTGCGACGTCGCGGTCGCGTCGATGTCATTCCAGGCACGGCTCCCCAGTCTCGATCCAGGGCCGTCGGCAGGCAGCGATCTTGCAAGGGCCATGCCAGGCGAGCGCGCTCGTGCACGTCTCTATTCTTTTGATTTTCCAACGCTTTTTTTCGACGTCATCCGACGAAGAAGGGGTTCAGTCGCAAACTTCGGAATTCGGTCTTCCGGATGTCTGGGATGTCAGCCATTCCGATTTGCGCACCGCGTGTCTACCTTTGCTACGCCGGATGGTGAGCATGACCAGCAAGACGACCGGGACGATCAGGAGCCCTTCGGCCAGTTCCGGATCGAGCGGAAAATGCAGTATATGAAGCGCCTTGAATCCTGCCGACGTCAGGGAGAGCACGTAGTACGAGATGGCGGCGACAGACAGACCCTCGACCGCGTGTTGTAGCCTCAACTGACTTCGCGCGGTCTGATTCATGCCTTCCAGTAACCGGGTCGTGTCCTCTTCCTGCGCGAGATTGACGCGCGTGCGCAGCAGATCGACGGCTCTCGCCACCCGTCCAGCGACTTGTTCGTGGCGCGTCCAGATGGCCTTGCACGTCTCCATCGCGGGGGCGAAGCGCCGCTCCATGAATTCCGCGATCGTCGGCATCCCTTCGATGCGTTCTTCGCGCAGTTCCTGAATGCGGGCAAGCACGAGTTTTTCATAGGCACGCGACGCGCTGAAGCGCCCGCTCGAGCCCGCCAGCGACTCGACGCGCACGGCAAGATGCGTCAGGCGCACCAGCAACTCGGCATCGGTGCGGCGCCCCTGACTCAGGTCCATGCTGTGCATTAACGGCTGAAGCGCTGACTGCAATTCGTCGAGAGTTCTGCCCAGTTCGCGGGCGACCGGCAGCGCAAGCAAGGCCATCATCCTGTATGTCTCGATCTCGTAGAGGCGCTGCAGGAGACGTCCGCCCTGCTCTTCCCGAAAGCCATCGTCGATCACGAGAAACCGCGAGAAGCCGTCGGGCCGGATGGTCCAGTCGCAGTAAACCTGTCCGCCTCCCAGTACCTTGCCGCCTACCAGAATTGGACCATCGATCCATTGCCGCACGTTCTGGCGTGCCGCACCGGCTGCGTCGCCCGCCACGAGTTCCATCCGGATCGCGACGAACCGCTTGCCTTCAAAACTGTGAAACCACTCGGATGGAACGTGTTCCGCCGGCAGATCGGAGAAGTAGTCCGCATCATGGCGTTGCGCGACAAACGTGAAAGTGGAGAATTCCGTGTGCCTCTCCCACTTCAACTGCTTTTCCTCATTCCACCGTGCCGAGTAATGCGTCGTTCCGTCGAGAGGAACCTCCAGGCCGGTCAGTCTGCACAGCGATCGAAGGAGTGCTTCGTGAATCGAAAGATCACCATCGGAATAGATGGCAAAGTGCGCGAGCGCCACCGGCCCACCGATCCGTAGAAATGGCCGCGCGTGCAACTCGCCGCGAGGCTGGCGCGCAGGAAATGATCCATGGTTGATCTTCTTTCTGATTGTTGTCCGCGTTGCCTGGCATACGGTATGCGGCTACGTCACCGATGACCCATTGCCGATGAAGGCGATCAAGCTCGACGAACAGCACTACCATGAACTCACGAAGGCGAGGACAAGCCGGTTGAATACCCCGGGCTTCGCGACGTTCATCCCATGCGATGCGCCCGCGATGGTTTGTTTTTCCGCGTGGTCGACCCAGCCCGCCAGCTTGTCGACGTTGTTGCGAAACATACGAGGGCTCTTTTCGCCCTCGATCAGCAACGTCCTGCACTGCACGTCACGCGCTGCGTCACGTGAATACGCCGGCAACGGATCGCGAAACTGTTTCGGCAGCGTGGCGGCATTGTCGATCGCCATTGTGCGGAAACCGGCGGGACTCTTGCGCCAGAACCCGGGCATGCTCACCGAGTCGACGAAGAGTTCCAGTCCGGCGTCAATCGCACCGCTTTCAATTAAATCAGCGACTTTGGCGCGAAGGACGTTGGTCGCAGGTGGCAGCGAGGCTTCCGGCATCCCATCGATCTGCAACGGACCACCCGGATCAGCGAGCGTCAACGTCTTCA